>CAVURY010000042.1:0-217923 GCA_963743925.1 uncultured Planctomycetota bacterium
GGACGCGGCTCGATGCCTTCGAACCACCCCGTTTGCTCGTCGGATACCCGACGTTCGTCGTCCTCGATGGCCGCCGAGATCTTCAATTTCGACGCGCTCACCGCATGCTCGATCGCCGCGGTGTCGGGACAGCTTCGCAACCAATCCTCGACGATCGCCGGGCGTTCCGAGGGGGCGGCCGAGTAGATTCGCCGGGCGACCGGCTGAAATCCGGCCGACGCCATGGAAAGGTCGGCCTCGTCGGCCGATCCGGTCTGGAGCCGGGACAGGACCCAGGCGTCGCGCGCCGTGAAAACGTTAGCTCCCCAGGATCTGCGGATACAACTCATGCGATGACATCTCCGGAGGTGTTAAGAGAGGCGCGGGCCCGGATGTGCCGTCCGAGTGCCGCCACGATGACCCGACATCCCATATGATCCGGACAACTCCCGTTATAGTTGCATAAAAATTCGCCAATGTTTCGGATTTCTCGGAGATCGACCCTGCACGGCGCCTCGAGCAAGCCTCCTCGGAAGAGGCGATCGGTGCCCCGCGCATGTACGACCGATGTCACCCAGGTCATTTCCTCGACGACGCCCGAACCTGTAGAATCCGTCAGAGGATCGAGCCCAGGGCTTTTACGAGGCCGCACACCGGGAGAGTCTCACGATGCCTTTTCGCGACCTGTCACTCTTACTCACTTCCGTCCTGCTCTTCGGACCGGGCCTCACCGCGGCGCGAGCCGGAGAGCCGCCAGCCCCCTCGGCCTCGAAACGGACTCTGATCGCGCCCGCCCTCGAGCCCCTGCCCCTAGGGAGCATCAAGCCGGCCGGCTGGCTCAAGGCCCAGCTCCGCATCCAGGCCGACGGCCTGGGCGGGCATCTCGACGAATTCTGGCCCGACATCAAGGAGAGCGCCTGGTTCGGCGGCAAGGCCGAGGGCTGGGAGCGCGTCCCCTACTGGCTCGACGGACTCGTCCCCCTGGCCTATCTCCTCGACGACCCAGCGCTCAAGGCGAAGGTCAAACACGCGATCGACTACATCCTGGATCACCAGCAGCCCGACGGATGGCTCGGACCCGTCGGCGACCTCCAGAAGCACAAGCCCTACGACGTCTGGCCGCTCTTCCCGCTGCTCAAGGCCTTGACCCAGTATCAGGAAGCCACCGGCGACCCTCGGGTCATCCCGGCGATGCTCGGGTGCTGCCGCAAGATCGACGCGGTCATTTCCAGGGAGCCCATGTATAGCTGGGCCCGCTTCCGCGTCGCCGACCTCGCCGTCCCCCTCTTCTGGCTCCACGACCGGACGAAAGAGCCCTGGCTCCTGGAGCTGGCGAGGAAGGCGTTCGACCAGAGCCACGACTGGCGGGCCCAGTTCGAGAACTTCAAGTTTACCGCGAAGACTCAGGGGCATTTCGATCTCGATACCCACGGCGTCAATACGGGGATGGCCTTGAAATACGGCGGCGTGCGCTATCAGCTGACGGGCGACCCCAAAGACAAGGACGCCGTCTTCCAGATGCTCGACCAGCTCGATCGCCACCACGGCCAGGCCACCGGCATGTTCACCTGCGACGAGCACCTCGCCGGCCGCAGCCCGTCGCAGGGGACCGAGTTATGCACGGTCGTGGAGGCCATGTATTCGCTCGAGGTCCTGGCCAGCATCCTGGGTGCGACTGACCCTCGGCTGGGCGACCGGCTGGAGCGAATCGCCTTCAACGCGCTGCCGGCGACTTTCAAGAAGGACATGACCGCTCACCAGTATGATCAGCAGTGCAATCAGGTCATCTGCTCGTCAAAGGGAGATCATCGTCTACGTGAGCAATGGCCCCGAATCGAATCTCTACGGCCTCCAGCCGAACTTCGGCTGCTGCACGGCCAACTTCCATCAGGGCTGGCCCAAGTTCGTCTCCAATCTCTGGATGAAGACATCCGACGGCGGCCTGGCGGTCGTCGCCTATGCGCCATGCGTCATCGAGACGACGATCCAGGGCAAGCCGGTGAAAGTCTCCGTCGAGACCGAATACCCGTTCCGCAGCGAAATCGGCTTGAGGGTCACGGTGCCCGAGCCGATGTCCTTCCCACTCCGACTCCGGCTCCCGCGATGGGCGGAGCGGATCTCCATCCTCAATCTGCGCGATGCGAAGGCTCCGGACCATCCCGCATTGTCTGAGAAGGGCGACGAAGTCCATACTCAACTGGATTTGACCGGTGATTGGAAGGGGACCAGGGGCATCGCCATCGATCTCGGGATGAAAACGGAGCTCTATCCCGGCGACAACGGCGCCGTGGCCATCAGGCGAGGCCCGCTGGTCTTCGCCCTGCCGATCGAACCCGAATGGAAGAAGGTCAGGGACCACCAGCAGTTCGCCGACTGGGAGGTCTACCCGAAATCGCCCTGGAACTATGCGCTTCAGGTTGACCCCAACGACCTCGAAGAATCGTTGAGGTTCCTGAATCGCGGCGTCGGCGTCGCACCGTTCTCTCCTTCCGGGTCCCCGGTCGTTGCCAAGGTCAAGGGCCGGCGCCTGCCGGGGTGGGGGCTCGTGAAGGGCGCCGCGGCCCCTGCCCCTCGGAGTCCCGTGAAGAGCACGGAGCCGCTCGAGACCCTGACTCTCATCCCTTACGGCTCGACCGATCTGCGCATCACCGAGTTCCCAACGCTGGCCTCGCCGTGAGATGATTGGAGCGGCCAGGAGTTTGGCAAGGCTCCTTGTCGGGTGGGTGAAACCCACCCGACCGGATGTTCGGCGCGGGTCTCCAGACCCCGCCGCCTACGGGACCGAAGGTCTCCAGATCCCCGCGCCCTCGAGTTTGGAGACCTTCGGTCGGCCCGCTGGCAAGGTCCGGAGACCTTCCACAACGCTGCGGTAATTACCATCAAGGAATCCACCGTCCCGTGTCCCCGACCTACGACAGCGGCGAATTCCCCAGGTTGGATGGCGGCCCGGAATCGGAGGCGATCGCGATCGCCCCGGAGGTCCGACGCGCCTTCCGGACGTCGATCGTCTGGAAATTGACGCTCTTCGTGGGCGTGCTCGTCGCCCTCAATACCGGCTTACTGATCGGAGCGGCCTACTTCGCGACCAGCGCGATCCTGCGCGACCAGGTCCACGACCGGCTCACCACGGTGGCCGGCGATCGCCAGGAGATGCTGGTCCATGGTCTGAAGCAAGATCAGGATCAGGCGGCCTCGTTCGCCGGCTGGCCGCGGATGCGGTCGCTCGTGACGGTCCACGCCCGCGCGGCCCAGCAGCCCCGTCAATTTCAGGATGGGACCGAGGCATTCCTCTCGAATATCCGCGACAACGTGTCCGGCCTGCTGGCGATCTGGATCGAGGACGAAGCCGGCCGGATGATCGCCGCGACGCGGACCGGAGGATTTGATCGCCGAGCTTTCGCGGGCGGAGCGAATCCCGTATCCGCCTCAATCCAAGGGGGCCCTGGCCGTGCCGCCCCGGAAGATGGGGGAGACCTATCGGTGCGGTATTCGCCGGGATCGTGCGGGCCGACGACGACCGCATCCTGGGGACCGTGATGCTCGTGACCGATCTCGGACCGATCATGATCTTGCTGCTCGACCCTCACGGCCTGGGAGAAACCGGCGAAGTCCTGGTCGGCTGGAAGCGCGGGGACAAGATCCGGCTACCCCTGCCCCCTCGGGAAGGATTTCGCCTGTCCGAGGTCCCCGCCGAGGAGTTCCCGTCGTTGAGCAAGGGGATCGCCGGAGAGTTCGGCTTCACGCGGACGACCGATTATCGCGAGCATGATGTGCTGGTCTCGTATCGGCCGCTGGGGTCCGCGTTCCCCGATTGGGGCCTGATCGCCAAGCTCGACTCCGACGAGGCATATGCGCCGGTCGCGCGACTCCGTTGGCTGCTCCTGAGCCTGGGCGGGGGCCTGCTCTTACTGGGCCTCGGGGCCTCGAACGCGATCGCCAGGCGAGTGGCCCGCCCGATCCGTCACCTGGCCAGGACGTCGTCCGCGGTCGCCGCCGGCGACCTGAGCGCCCGCAGTCGCATCGTTTCGTCCGACGAGCTCGGCGAATTGAGCCTGGCATTCGATCGGATGACCGATGAACTGTCCCGATCGCATGCGACCCTCGAGCGGCGGATCTCCGATCGGACCCGGGCCCTCGAGGCCGTCCGCGACCTGCTCGCCGCGTTCTTCCGCATCTCGACCTCGCGATTGGACCCGGACAATATCGACAAGACGTTCGACAGCGTGCTGCGCTTCTGCTCCGAACTGGGTTATGACCTGGCAATGATCTCGCTCGTCGACCGGGAGGCGGGCGTCATCCGGGCGGTCCGGGCGAACGGGGCCATGACCGGCGTGGTCGGCCTGACGGTCCGCGACCTCGATGGCGGCGACATCCTGGCCGTCGCGGTCCGGGAGGCCCGCGTGATCGTGTTACCCGACTCGCGCCTCGACCCGAGATGCGACCAGGCCGCCGTCGCCGCGGCCGATATCCGCGGGCAGGTCGTGCTGCCGATGATCAGCGACGAGGTCCTCGGCACCCTCCAGGTCGTGACGCACCAACCCCTGGACCCCCGCACGGCTCGACCTCCGCCCCCTGGAAACTCTCGCCTCCCACACGGCAAGGGCCCTGGCCGGGCTCCGGCAGATCGAGGAGATCCGCCGCCTCAACCAGAGCCTCCAGCAGCACGCCCAGGAGCTGGCGCGATCCGAGGGCGCACTCCGCGAGCAGACCCGGATCCTCCAGTCGGTCCTGGACTGCATGGGCGACGGCGTCGTCGTCGCCGACGCCACCGGTCGATTCCTGGTCTTCAACCCGGCCGCCCGTCGAATCCTCGGCCAGGGGCGGATCGACGCCCAGCCCGGCGAGTGGTCCAGCCAGTACGAGGTCTTCCAGCCCGATCGGATCCGGCCGTTTCCCTCGGAAGATCTCCCCTTGATGCGAGCGATCCGCGGGCGAATCGGCCGACCAGGCCGAGCTCTACATCGCCTATCCGAGCCGCAAGGACGGGACCTGGATCATGGTGACCGGCCGGCCGTTGCGCGACGAACACGGCACGGTCGAAGGCGGTGTCGTCGTCTTCCACGACATCACCCGACGGAAGAAGGCCGAGCGGCGGCTGGCCGCCCAGTACGAGACGACGCGCGTGCTGGCCGAGGCCGATTCGCCCAGCCAGGCCGCCTCGAAGATCCTCGAGACCATCTGCCTGAGCCTCGACTGGGACCTCGGCGTATTCTGGCGGGTCGACCCGCACGCGCAATCGCCTGCGACTGCGCGACGACCTGGCACCGCTCGGGGCTCGACCTGCACGAATTCGAGGCCATGACGCGGGAGATCCCGCTGCAACGAGGGACCCGGCTGCCGGGCCGGGTCTGGGCCGAGTCGAGTCCCGACTGGATCCCGGATATCGCGGGCGAGCCGGACTTCCTCCGACGCGCGGCCGCCGTCTCCGGCGGGCTGCACGCCGCCTTCGCGGTGCCGATCCTCCTCCAGGGCGAATGCCTGGGCGTGCTCGAGTTCTTCAGCCACGAGGTCCGGCCTCTGGACCAGGCCACACTCGACATGATGGCCAATCTCGGCAGCCAGATCGGCCAGTTCATCGAGCGGCACCAGATGCGCGGTCGCGTCGTGCAGTCGGAGAAGCTCGCCTCGCTCGGCATGCTCTCCGCGGGCGTCGCCCACGAGATCAACAACCCCCTGGCGTACGTCGCCAACAACCTGGCCGTCCTCGAGCGCGACGTCCGCGTCCTCCTCGACGTGCTGGAGGTCTACGGCCGAGGCAAGCCCGAGCTCGAGGCCGCGCGACCCGAGCTGGTCAAGGAGGTCGCGCGGCTCGACGATGAGTTCGACCTGGATTATATCCAGCAGAACATGGACAAGCTCCTCGACAGCACCCGCCGCGGAGTCAAGCGGGTGGCCGACATCGTGCAGAATCTCCGCGGCTTCGCCCGCCTGGACCGCGCCGAGGTCGATCAGGCCGACGTCCACGAGGCGATCCGGACCGCCCTCGAGATGATCCGCGGCCGGATCGATCGCCGCGCCATCTCCATCGAGGAGAATTTCGGCGAGGTCCCCGAGGTCGCCGCCTCGCCGGCCCAGCTCAACCAGGTCTTCCTGAACCTGCTGGTCAACGCGCTCCAGGCGATCGAGGCGACTCAACGCCCCGACGGTCGGATCGCGATCTCGACGTCGGCCAGCAACGGCGAGGTCCTCGTCGAGGTCGCCGACAACGGCTGTGGCATCCCCGACGAGATCTTGCCGCAGATCTTCGACCCCTTCTTCACGACCAAGGGCGTCGGCGACGGCACCGGCCTGGGTTTGAGCATCACCCACGGGATGGTCAACGACCAGGGAGGCCGCCTCGAGGTCGAGAGCGACCCCGGGCAAGGCACCCGCTTCCGGATCTTCCTGGCGATCGAACACGCCGGGAATTGAGTGCTATGGGTGTGCGGGCACCCCGACCGCCTCACCGGACCAGTAGTTGGGACTCCTCAGTCCCCTGGCCTCATTATGAACCTCGGCTCTCACTATTCTGTGGAACCTTTGCGAAGGGCCGGATATGGTGGACCTCAGCGTCCGGATCGTGCCCGGCCGACCGAAATCACTCCGAAATCGAGCCGGGTCGGCCTGCCTCCGGTTCGCACATCAGGAAAAGGAGTCGTCATGGAGCGCACGGGGATCTCATCGACGTACCCTCATTATTCGCCGCCACCGATCCGGCCGCGAATCCTCGTCCTGGCCTTCGGCTTCATGATGGCCCTGTCGTCAGCGTGGCCACGACCCGCCGACGCCCAGGCACCCCGCCCCGAGGGCGACGCCCCCTCGAGGGCGCCCCTGGCCCGATATGTGCCCCAGAAAGAGCTTTTCTTCTACCTGGAATTCGAAGGTCTCGACGCACACAAAGAACTCTGGAAGAAGACGGCCGCTTACAAGCTCATCAATGATACGAAACTGGGCGCCCTCCTGGAGGACCTCGCCGGACAGGGACTCGGGCTCGTCCAGCGTTCGGTCCCGCCGGAGAAGCAGATCAAGCCGGCCGGAGTGATCGACCTGGCCAAGCACGTCGCGAGGCACGGCGCCGCCATGGCCGCTTGGGGCAATCCCGATGCGCACGACCAGGGAGGACCCGGGCTCGTCTTCGTCGCGCGAGGTGCCGACCGGCCCGAGGTCCACCGCATCCTCGAAGCCGCGACGGCCCGCAACCTCGCCGCGGCGGCCGATCGCAATCCCGTCAACAAAGCCGGCCGCACCTATCACCCACTCGACAATCAGGGCGGCTATTGGTTCGAGAAGGGAGACCTGGTGCTGTCCAACAAGCCGGACCTCATCCTGTCCGTCCTCGACGGCAAGGAGCCCAGCGCCGTCAGTCATTCCCTCCGCGCCCATCTCTTCAAGACGAGCGACGGCTTCAGCCCCGTCGCGGCGGGATTCGTCGACATCACCGCGTTGCCGCCGATGCCGCCCAAGGCTGCCCAACTCGGCCTGGACGGCCTGAAGCGGATCGATCTCCAGTGGGGAATCCAGGACGATGCGATCCTGGCCGTCTTCAACGTGGTCGCACCCGCGCCTCGTCGCGGGATCCTCGCCCTCCTCGACCAGCCGACATTCAATATCCGGTCGCTCCCCCCCCTGCCCGCCAGCCTGACCGGCTTCACGGTCATGTCGGTCGATTTCGCCAGGACCTATGATCAGCTCGTCGGCCTCGTCAAGCAGGCCGAGCCGGATGGGGCCGACGGATTCGAGCAGCTCGAGGGCGCGTTCCGCCAGCGGTTCGGCATCGACCTCCGCAAGGACCTCCTCGCCGGTCTCGGCCCGAAATTCTCCCTCTACTCGCGTCCTTCCGATCCGGATGCGGTGGCGGGCAATCCGGCGCTCGCGGCGTTGTCGCCCTACACGGGACTGACGATCTCGGCCCAGGTCCGTGGCGACTCGGTCCCCAGGGTGTTCGACAATCTCATCCAGGCGATCAACCCGATCATCCGGGCCCAACAAGCCGCCGCCCGCCGCGGTCGGCCCGACCCGAACGCCCCCACGATCGCGCTCCGCAAGCAGGATAACCCACGACCGACCTACGTCCTCGACCTGCCCCCGGGCACATTGCCCCCGCCCTTGATGGCGATGTTCCAGCCGACCGTCCAGCTCGGCAAGAACCAGCTCGTGATCGCCGCTACCACGGCGGGCGCCGACCACGCGAACGATCTCTCCGCCGTCGCTCCCGACCGGCTCTGGAAGCCGACCGGCGCGTTCGTCCCGATGGTCCGCCGGCTCCCCGGGGACCTGCTCTTCCTGAACGTCAGCGACCCCCGCGACACGTTGCCGGGCATGATCGAGGGCCTGCCGATGATCGTCCGGCAGTTGAACATGCTCCTCCCGGCCGTGCAGTCGGCGCGAGGGGCGGCACGCCGCGCCCAGTGCACGAATAATCTCAAGCAGATCGGCCTGGCGATGCACAACTATGTGGCTAGCAACGGCTCCTTACCCAGGCCGGCGATCACCGACAAGGACGGCAAGCCGCTCCTGAGCTGGCGGGTGGCCATCTTGCCTTACATCGAGCAAGGCCCCCTGTACGAGAAATTCAAGCTCGACGAGCCCTGGGACAGCCCGAACAACAAGGCACTCATCAAGGAGATGCCGCAGGTCTTCATCTGCCCGGAACGGACCAATGTCGAGCCGTTCACCACGACTTACCGGGTCTTCACCGGCCCGGGCGCACTGTTCGAGAAGGACAGGAGCACGACGCTCGCGCAGATCACCGACGGCACTTCGAACACGCTCCTGGCCGTCGAGGCCAAGGAGTCGGTGCCCTGGACCAAGCCCGACGCCGAGCTAAAATTCGACCCGGCGGCCGTCGCCTCGCCCTACGGAGTCGGCGGTCCCCACGACGGCGGATTCAACGCTCTCTTCGCCGACGGCTCGGTGCGTTTCATCCCCAATTCGATGAACGCGAACCGGTTTAGGGACCTGGTCACCCGCAATGGCGGAGAGATCGTCGATCTAGCCCAGATCCCGCCGCCCCGCGTCCGGCCGGCCAGCCCGGCGGAGGAGGTCCTCTGCACGTCGATCCGAAACTGGTCCCCAAGGCCGATGAGCTGACACCGTTGCTGTTCCCCGCCTCGCTCGCGATCGTTTCCGACGTGCAAGGAATCCGGATCGTCTCCCGCGAATCGTTCCCGAGCGTCTCCTCGCCGGCCGCCAGCGGCGTGCTGGTCACGCTACTGCTCCCGGCCGTGCAGGCGGCCCGCGAGGCCGCGCGCAGGGCCCAGTGCGTCAACAACCTCAAGCAGATCGCCCTGGCGATGCACAACTACGAGTCGACCACCGGGGCCTTCCCCAAGCCGGCTCTGATCGGCAAGGACGGCAAGCCGCTCCTGAGCTGGAGGGTGGCCATCCTGCCTTACATCGAGCAAATGGCCCTGTATCAGCGGTTCCACCTGGATGAGCCCTGGGACAGCCCGCACAACAAGGAGCTCATCAAGGAGATGCCCACGACCTTCGTCTGTCCCAACCAGGCCGAGCTCTACATCGCCTATCCGAGCCGCAAGGACGGGACCTGGATCATGGTGACCGGCCGGCCCTTGCGCGACGAACACGGCACGGTCGAAGGCGGTGTCGTCGTCTTCCACGACATCACCCGACGGAAGAAGGCCGAGCGGCGGCTGGGCGCCCAGTACGAGACGACGCGCGTGCTGGCCGAAGCCGATTCGCCCAGCCAGGCCGCCTCGAAGATCCTCGAGACCATCTGCCTGAGCCTCGACTGGGACCTCGGCGTATTCTGGCGGGTCAACCCGCACGCGAATCGCCTGCGATGCGCGACGACCTGGCACCGCTCGGGGCTCGACCTGCACGAATTCGAGGCCATGACGCGGGAGATCCCGTTGCAACGAGGGACCCGGCTGCCGGGCCGGGTCTGGGCCGAGTCGAGTCCCGACTGGATCCCGGATATCGCGGGCGAGCCGGACTTCCTCCGACGCGCGGCCGCCGTCTCCGGCGGGCTGCACGCCGCCTTCGCGGTGCCGATCCTCCTCCAGGGCGAATGCCTGGGCGTGCTCGAGTTCTTCAGCCACGAGGTCCGGCCTCTGGACCAGGCCACACTCGACATGATGGCCAATCTCGGCAGCCAGATCGGCCAGTTCATCGAGCGGCACCAGATGCGCGGTCGCGTCGTGCAGTCGGAGAAGCTCGCCTCGCTCGGCATGCTCTCCGCGGGCGTCGCCCACGAGATCAACAACCCCCTGGCGTACGTCGCCAACAACCTGGCCGTCCTCGAGCGCGACGTCCGCGTCCTCCTCGACGTGCTGGAGGTCTACGGCCGAGGCAAGCCCGAGCTCGAGGCCGCGCGACCCGAGCTGGTCAAAGAGGTCGCGCGGCTCGACGATGAGTTCGACCTGGATTATATCCAGCAGAACATGGACAAGCTCCTCGACAGCACCCGCCGCGGAGTCAAGCGGGTGGCCGACATCGTGCAGAATCTCCGCGGCTTCGCCCGCCTGGACCGCGCCGAGGTCGATCAGGCCGACGTCCACGAGGCGATCCGGACCGCCCTCGAGATGATCCGCGGCCGGATCGATCGCCGCGCCATCTCCATCGAGGAGAATTTCGGCGAGGTCCCCGAGGTCGCCGCCTCGCCGGCCCAGCTCAACCAGGTCTTCCTGAACCTGCTGGTCAACGCGCTCCAGGCGATCGAGGCGACTCAACGCCCCGACGGTCGGATCGCGATCTCGACGTCGGCCAGCAACGGCGAGGTCCTCGTCGAGGTCGCCGACAACGGCTGTGGCATCCCCGACGAGATCTTGCCGCAGATCTTCGACCCCTTCTTCACGACCAAGGGCGTCGGCGACGGCACCGGCCTGGGTTTGAGCATCACCCACGGGATGGTCAACGACCAGGGAGGCCGCCTCGAGGTCGAGAGCGACCCCGGGCAAGGCACCCGCTTCCGGATCTTCCTGGCGATCGAACACGCCGGGAATTGAGTGCTATGGGTGTGCGGGCACCCCGACCGCCTCACCGGACCAGTAGTTGGGACTCCTCAGTCCCCTGGCCTCATTATGAACCTCGGCTCTCACTATTCTGTGGAACCTTTGCGAAGGGCCGGATATGGTGGACCTCAGCGTCCGGATCGTGCCCGGCCGACCGAAATCACTCCGAAATCGAGCCGGGTCGGCCTGCCTCCGGTTCGCACATCAGGAAAAGGAGTCGTCATGGAGCGCGCGGGGATCTCATCGACGTACCCTCATTATTCGCCGCCACCGATCCGGCCGCGAATCCTCGTCCTGGCCTTCGGCTTCATGATGGCCCTGTCGTCAGCGTGGCCACGACCCGCCGACGCCCAGGCACCCCGCCCCGAGGGCGACGCCCCCTCGAGGGCGCCCCTGGCCCGATATGTGCCCCAGAAAGAGCTTTTCTTCTACCTGGAATTCGAAGGTCTCGACGCACACAAAGAACTCTGGAAGAAGACGGCCGCTTACAAGCTCATCAATGATACGAAACTGGGCGCCCTCCTGGAGGACCTCGCCGGACAGGGACTCGGGCTCGTCCAGCGTTCGGTCCCGCCGGAGAAGCAGATCAAGCCGGCCGGAGTGATCGACCTGGCCAAGCACGTCGCGAGGCACGGCGCCGCCATGGCCGCTTGGGGCAATCCCGATGCGCACGACCAGGGAGGACCCGGGCTCGTCTTCGTCGCGCGAGGTGCCGACCGGCCCGAGGTCCACCGCATCCTCGAAGCCGCGACGGCCCGCAACCTCGCCGCGGCGGCCGATCGCAATCCCGTCAACAAAGCCGGCCGCACCTATCACCCACTCGACAATCAGGGCGGCTATTGGTTCGAGAAGGGAGACCTGGTGCTGTCCAACAAGCCGGACCTCATCCTGTCCGTCCTCGACGGCAAGGATCCCAGCGCCGTCAGTCATTCCCTCCGCGCCCATCTCTTCAAGACGAGCGACGGCTTCAGCCCCGTCGCGGCGGGATTCGTCGACATCACCGCGTTGCCGCCGATGCCGCCCAAGGCTGCCCAACTCGGCCTGGACGGCCTGAAGCGGATCGATCTCCAGTGGGGAATCCAGGACGATGCGATCCTGGCCGTCTTCAACGTGGTCGCACCCGCGCCTCGTCGCGGGATCCTCGCCCTCCTCGACCAGCCGACATTCAATATCCGGTCGCTCCCCCCCCTGCCCGCCAGCCTGACCGGCTTCACGGTCATGTCGGTCGATTTCGCCAGGACCTATGATCAGCTCGTCGGCCTCGTCAAGCAGGCCGAGCCGGATGGGGCCAACGGATTCGAGCAGCTCGAGGGCGCGTTCCGCCAGCGGTTCGGCATCGACCTCCGCAAGGACCTCCTCGCCGGTCTCGGCCCGAAATTCTCCCTCTACTCGCGTCCTTCCGATCCGGATGCGGTGGCGGGCAATCCGGCGCTCGCGGCGTTGTCGCCCTACACGGGACTGACGATCTCGGCCCAGGTCCGTGGCGACTCGGTCCCCAGGGTGTTCGACAATCTCATCCAGGCGATCAACCCGATCATCCGGGCCCAACAAGCCGCCGCCCGCCGCGGTCGGCCCGACCCGAACGCCCCCACGATCGCGCTCCGCAAGCAGGATAACCCACGACCGACCTACGTCCTCGACCTGCCCCCGGGCACATTGCCCCCGCCCTTGATGGCGATGTTCCAGCCGACCGTCCAGCTCGGCAAGAACCAGCTCGTGATCGCCGCTACCACGGCGGGCGCCGACCACGCGAACGATCTCTCCGCCGTCGCTCCCGACCGGCTCTGGAAACCGACCGGCGCGTTCCTCCCGATGGTCCGCCGGCTCCCCGGGGACCTGCTCTTCCTGAACGTCAGCGACCCCCGAGACACCTTGCCGGGCATGATCGAGGGACTGCCGATGATCGTCCGGCAGTTGAACATGCTCCTCCCGGCCGTGCAGTCGGCGCGAGGGGCGGCACGCCGCGCCCAATGCACGAATAATCTCAAGCAGATCGGCCTGGCGATGCACAATTATGTGGCTAGCAATGGCTCCTTACCCATGCCGGCGATCACCGACAAGGATGGCAAGCCGCTCCTGAGCTGGCGGGTGGCCATCCTGCCTTACATCGAGCAAGGCCCCCTGTACGAGAAATTCAAGCTCGACGAGCCCTGGGACAGCCCGAACAACAAGGCACTCATCAAAGAGATGCCGCAGGTCTTCATCTGCCCGGAACGGACCAATGTCGAGCCGTTCACCACGACCTACCGGGTCTTCACCGGCCCGGGCGCGCTGTTCGAGAAAGATAGGAGCACGACGCTCGAGCAGATCACCGACGGCACTTCGAACACGCTCATGACCGTCGAGGCCAAGGAGTCGGTACCCTGGACCAAGCCCGACGCCGAGCTCGGATTCGACCCGGCGGCCGTCGCCTCGCTCTACGGCGCCGGCGGTCCCCACGACGGCGGCTTCAACGCCGCGTTCGCCGACGGCTCGGTGCGATTCATCCCCAATTCGATGAACGAGAACCGGTTTCGGGACCTGGTCACCCGCAACGGCGGAGAGGTCGTCGATCTGGCCCAGATCCCCCCGCCTCCGCGTCCGCCAGGCCAGCCTGGCGAAGGAGGTCCTCTGCACGTCGATCCGGAACTGGTCCCCAAGGCCGATGAGCTGACACCGTTGCTGTTTCCCGCCTCGATGGCGATCGTTTCCGACGTGCAAGGAATCCGGATCGTCTCACGCGAATCGTTCCCGAGCGTCTCCTCGCCGGCCGCCAGCGGCGTGTTGATCGCTCTATTGCTCCCGGCCGTGCAGGCGGCCCGCGAGGCCGCACGCAGGGCCCAGTGCGTCAACAACCTCAAGCAGATCGCTCTGGCGATGCACAACTACGAATCATCCACAGGGGCCTTCCCGAAGCCGGCCCTGATCGGCAAGGACGGCAAGCCGCTCCTGAGCTGGAGGGTGGCCATCCTGCCTTACCTCGACCAGATGGCCCTCTATCAGCGGTTCCACCTGGATGAGCCCTGGGACAGCCCCCACAACAAGGAGCTCATCAAGGAGATGCCCATGACCTTCGTCTGTCCCAGTCGGGCGAATCTCGCGCCCGGTGGGACGACCTACCGCGTCTTGGTCGGCAAGGGTGCGATGTTCGAGAAGGGCAAGGATACGAAGATCGCGCAGATCACCGACGGTACCTCGAACACGTTCCTGGTCGTCGAGTCGACCGAGGCGGTGCCATGGACCAAGCCCGACGCCGAGCTCGAATTCGACCCGGCGGCCGCCCCATCGTTCTTCGGCGCCGGCTCATCGCACCCGGGCGGCTTCAACGCCTCCATGGGCGACGGCTCGGTCCGGTTCTTCAAGATGAGCATCGACGTGAGCGTCATCCGGGCCTTGATCACCCGCGCAGGCGGGGAGGTGGTCAACAACGCGGCGTTCTAGCGCTGTTGACGCTCCGATTCCGTTTACGAGCCCGAAGCGCAAGCGAGTGAATTCTGGCGGAAATCACCAATCCAATCGCTGGCGCGTCGGGCTCGGATGCGCGATCCGAGCGTGAATCGATCTAAGCTTCCGATCAGGTCAATCCTCCGCAAGCAAGCGGGCTTGTCGTCGATCCGGGTCCCGTTGTAAGTTTGACGATCCAGAGATGAGACCTGAACGTGACCCTCTAGAGAAATCTCCTTGTCATCCTCCGACCCGAGCCTGCCCCATTCCCCGCCCCTCGGCATCGATCCCGCAGCGTCGCGGATCATTTTCTTGATGATGCTGGGTCTGATGGCGGGTGGTTTCGCGGCCTTCCAGTACTTGAAGAAGCCGCCGCCTCCGATCCCTCCCGAGGTCGCCAGGGACCCGCTCCTGACTCAGGGCCGTACGATCTTCCTGGGCCGTTGCGCGACTTGCCACGGCAGCGAAGGGCTCGGCAATGGGCCGATCGCCGGCAGCCTGCTCGGTCCGCCGGTCGGCAACCTCACCGATGACCGGTGGAAGCACGGCGACCGTCCCGACCAGGTCCTCGCCGTGATCGGCCAGGGCGTGCCGAACACCCGCATGGACGGATGGAGCCGCGTCCTCGACCCTGCCGACGTCCGAGCCGTCGCCGGCTACGTCTACTACCTGGCGAAGCGACTCCGTGCCGGAGGAGTTGAGAAAGCCGTAACGAGCCCCCAACGGCAGTCTCCGGCCCAAACTCAAAGAGCTCGGGTCTCCGGCTCATGAGGAACGACCGCGTCGGCCTCGATCTCGATCAATGCAGCCGAGTCGATCAGTTTGGCGACCTGGACCATGGTCGTGGCCGGCCGGATCGACTCGAAAAACTCGCTGTGGACTTCGCCGACCTCTCGCCATTGGGCGATGTCAGTGACGTAGATCCGCGTGCGAACGATGTCGGCAGCCTTGCCGCCCAGGGCCTCGACCGCGGCGATGATGATCTCGAGCGCCCGGCGCGCCTGCGCCTTGACCGTCGGAGCGAATTGCCCATCGGCCTCGATCCCGACCGTCCCGGTCACGAAGATGAAGTCTCCGGAGCGGACAGCCCGCGAGTAGCCCACCAGGGGCTCCCAGGTCGAGCCCGTAGACACACACTTCCGCCCATGCCGCTCGGTCACTGTCAATTTCAAGTTGGGAGTCATGATTTTCATCTCGTAGGAATCGACCTGGGCTCGGAGGATAGTAGAATAACCGGTGAAGTGTTTATCGACCAGAAACGAAACTCGAATGCGGCAGCGACTCTCGATCGACAGCAGCAAGTTTCCATGAAGCCCGAAGGAATCATTCCGATCGATGATCTTTGCTCCCGTATACTTGGCGTCCTTGGCGGTTCAATGATCGTCGGGATGATCGGTCGGGCTCGTGTCCAGCGAGCTTTGCCATCCGATAAGAGGCCCGATGTGACCCTCAATCCGTAAACCGGCCGACTGGACGTTCTCATCGACTTGCTCGACAATGAGTAGAAAGGTGAATTCCGTATCAACCGGTCAGGAGGAGGCAACCGGCGGCGATTGATTTGGTGACCGCAAGCGCAACCATGGTGCCCGACTACTACGCCAGGCTGGACGTTAACCCGAAGGCTGATCGCTCCGAGATCGAGGCTGCGCTCAATCGCAAGCAGCCGGCCTGGTCGATGGGCACGCGCAACCCGAAGAATCGCCACACGAACCAGCTCTATCTCGATGAGATCCCCTCGCTGCGCCGGGCCCTCCTGCGCGATCCGGCCACCCGCGCGGCCTACGACGCCGAGCTCGCGGTAACCCAGCGGGCCGAGCGGGACCGTAAGCTCGACGAGCTGCAACGGCGCGTCCGACTTCGCGCCGCCAAGGGCGGCCTCGGCTCGACCGATCGCGGGCTCCTGATCGACGAGGCGGCCAGGCTGGGCCTCAACGAGGACGACCTCGCCCGCATCACCCGGCCGATCCCGAACCTGGTCGAAGCCCCGAGCGTCAACGGCGTCGCCGAGCCCGACATCGAGCCCCCGGCCGACGTCCTCGACCCGTCGACCCGCCGCCAGATCCGCATGGCTCTCGACCACCTGGGCTGCCGCGACCTTTATGACGCCCTGGGCCTGACCCGCGACGCCACGGCCTCCGATACCTCCGCCCGCGCCGACGCCGAGCGCCAGCGCTGGATGAAGAAGGCCCAGGTCACCGCCGAGAAGACCGCCTGGCTCGAGATCGTCACCCATGCGCAATCGCACCTCGGATCGCCCCGGGCTCGCGCCCGCTACGACCGGACCCTGGCCCTGGAAGCCGAGGAATCGTTCGACGCCCTGGCCGACTTCTCTCTCAAGGGACTCAAGCGGCTCGACCCCGGTACTCGAGCCGCCCTGATCGAAGAAGCCGCCGCGCTCGGGATCGCCCCCGACCGCGCCGATCGCCTCATCGGCCGGATCTGCCGACGTCTCGACATCACGCACGAGCCCGGATCGATCTCCCCGGCACCGGCGCCGAGTCCCGGACTCTACTCAACCCCATCTCCCGCGGCGCCCGGCGTCAACGGAGTCCAGAAGTTCACGCTGCTGCGGTGCCGGCAATGCGGAGGCGTGACCGAGTTGAGCCCGGTCGCCCGCAAGGCGGGCGCGGCGCGTTGTCCTCACTGCGGCTCGTCGCTCCGCTGGGAATGCCCGGTCTGCAAGCGCACGCCCTGGGTTGACGAGCCGCAATGTCCATGCGGGTTCCGGATGGCGATGCGAGAGCCCGTCCTCCGCCACTTCGACGCCGCGCAGCAATTATTCCGGGCCTTCGACCTGACGGGTGCGCTCGAGCATCTCGAAAGGGTCCTGGAGCTGGCGCCGAGCTTCCCGAGGGCTCGCAACGGGATCGCCAAGGTCCGCCAGCGCCAGGCCGATCTGGTCCGCGTCAAGCTGGCACTCGAGACCGCCAGGGCCGGCGGCAAGCTCGTCGCCGCGCGGGCGGCGATCGAGGCCTGGAGCCGATTGGTGGACCCGCAATCGCCCGAGCTCCAGGCCGCCTGGGCCGAGCTGGCCCCCAGTCTCCGCCGGGCCGAGGCACTGGCCGGTAAGGCCCGAAGGCTCGAGCGGAGCGCCCCGCCATCGGCGCGAAACCTCTATCGACAGGCCCTCGATATCGCCGCCGACTTACCCGATGCCCTGGCGGGCCTGGCCCGGACGCCGCCCGACCCGCCCACCGCGATGGATGCCCAGGTGCTGGGCGATCGCATCCGCCTGATCTGGACGCCACCGCCTCCCGATGGCCTGGGTCCGCTCACGTTCGCCGTCCTCCGCAAGCGCAACGGTATCCTCGATCACCCCGGCGACGGCACTCGGATCGCCGAGGTCGGCACCTGCGAGTTTGACGACATGCTCGTGACGCCCGGCGAGACGGTCGGTTACGCCGTCTTGAGCCGTCGCGGAGGGGTCGACTCAGTCGGAGCCATCTCGCTCGGCCCGTTCACCTTCCTCGCCGACGTGAAAGAGGTGAACGTGGAGCTCGGCGAGCGCGAGACCGAGCTGACCTGGTCGCCGCCCCGCGGCATTGCCGAGATCCGCGTCATCCGAAAGCGGGGAGGACCGCCGACACACCCGAAAGATGGCGAACGGCTCGCCTCGGCCTCGGATCACGCGATCGACCGCGAAAACGACCGCGGGCCCGGCGATCATTACGGGATCTATGCCGTCTACCGGATGCCCGACGGCCGCTTGTTCCCATCGCCCGGGATCGTCGTGTCCGCGCGACCGAAGCCGAAGCAGCCGACGATCGTGGCCCCGGAAGCTCCACGGCTCCTGCAAGAGCCGACGGGCCGGGTCCGGATCGACTGGATCGAGCCGGAGCGCGGCTCCATCCGGATCCTCCGTACTCCGAATCCCCTTCCCATGGCGGCCGGTACGCGTCTCACCGGCATCGAGATCCAGCCTCTGGGAGGATCGTGGATCGAACCGTCCGCGCCGGATCGCGCCTACGACTTCGATCCGCCCCGCTCGGGTCTCTGTCATTACACTCCGATCCTGGAATGGGCCGAAGCGTGGATCATCGGCCACGGAGCGGTGCTCACCCGCGTCCCGGACCCGACCGACCTGCGCGCGACCCGCGCCGGCAGCGGACTCGGCTCGACACCCGGCGGCGGGGTCCGGGTCACGCTCCGGTGGCGATGGCCCGCCGAGGCCACGGCCGCGCTGATCGTCGCGCGTCAGGGTGCTCCGCCGCAAGGTCCCAGCGACCCGCTCGCGACCACGACGAACGTCTCGCGGACCGATTACGAACGCCAGGACTGCTGGACCTTCAGCCTGCCGACGCCCACCCCGCGCGGATCCGGATCGCTGAGCCCGTCTCGAGGCAGCAATGGGTTCGCGGCCGACCCGTTGCCGGCCGAGGGCGGGCCCTGGTCCATCCGGGTTTACTGCGTCGCCGAGTGGGACGGAGTCCGCTCGCTATCGCCGGGCCTGGAGCCCTCCGCGATCACGATCCTGCCCGGCCCTCACGCCGAGGTCACGGTCTCATACAGCGTGAAAAGGTCCTGGCTACCGGGCCTCCCCTGGTCTCTCTCCTTCCTCACCGAGCCGACGGCCTCGGTGTTGCCGCCCATGGTCGTCGTGGCCCATCCGCGGACCGTCCCGCTCTCCGTGGACGACGGCGAGATCGTCGCCCGCCTGCCGAGCGTCCGCAACCGGGACCGTTTCTCCATCCCGAACCTGGCCGGTCAGGGCGTGCGGGTATTCTCCGACCCGAATGTCCCACCCAACGAGCAGGTCCCCATCCGCTTCCGGCATCCGGAGACGGGCTCGACGCGCGTGTAAGCTTGTTCGAGTGGCGCTGCCTTCCCTGCCGACGGCAGTCGAAGCGGCTCTTTCAAGAGTTCTCCTCCCCCTGCAAGACTCTGGAGTCGGATATTGCGGAAACGAACGACGCTTTTCGAGGTCCCGAAGCCGACTCGACCTCTGATCGCCTGCGTAACGGCTCGGAACAACTTCCGGTCTCCCAAATAGCAAAACGTTTCTCGATCGCCAACTTCGAGTTTGACGTCGTACCATTTCCCCAAGATGATGGGAGCTGCGGCAATCGGCCCAACGAGACGGCCCGGCGATCGATCACGGTAATGAATCTGCGCACGATCTCCCTCTTGATGATTGCCGAACCGAAAACTGTTCCTCCGAATCCCATTCTGGGCCCAGTGACCTTCGGCAGTATCCTGAGTAAAGACAAAGAATTCCGGCGACCCCTCATCGACCTTGGCCTGAAATGTGAGCACGTAGCCTACCGTCCATAACGTGTCCGTCAGCATCATGATCCCCGGATCGTCGAGATCCTTCTGCACCAGGTCATTTCCTTCGCGACGCCATGATCCCGACAAGATGACGGCAGTCGGAGCCGTCGATCGCGGCAGGCGCGGTGCACCCTCCCAGAGTGTCTTCGGCTCTGCATCCGGGGTCGTGATGACGATGTCGCGAAACCGAGAAAACGGCACTCCGGTACCGAAGCCGAGACGACCTTTTGTCGGGAGTCCTTCCTTGCAGTGGATCAGCTCCAGTCCGTCCAGGAAAAACCGGACATCCTGACCCTGAACCCGGAGCCGGACGTCGCACCAGCGACCAGGACGAACGCGCAGTCGCCGTCGGGAATTCCTGTTTAGCTTCGTCTCTGGCCCCGGAGCGATAACGGAAGCTGCCCTTGCCGTCGCCGCCGACGGTCATCAAGGCAAAATGATCGAAGTCCGTGCGATGAAACGTTATCCAGAACGAACCGGGTTCCACAAGCATAGCCTTGAAGTTCAATTCATATCTCGACCATGTCGATTCATCCAGCAGCAACTCGCCGATTCCTCCGGCCCCTGACTCCCACAATTCACCCTGCTTCTCGTAACATCCCAGGTTCCGGACAGAACGATCGCCGCCTTCCTGGATGGTCTTACCGTTTCTCTCGCTTTTTCGGGTCTGCGTGCGCGCTTACCTTTGTCGGGAAAATCGACGGCTCCCGTCAACGCTCCTTTCGCCAGGGCGTCGATGACGGGTAGACCCTCCCACAACACGGTATCATCAGGCGCCCTCACCCTGATATTCCGGAATCGAATACAAGTCCCTGCTGTGCCCAGTCCCACACGGCCTCGCGGGTGAATGCCCGGATAGGTGCGACTGTCCTTGAGGACGACCTTCTCGCCATCGCTCACCGCATACTCGAAGCGATTGCCGGTGACCCTCACTCGCGCGGTATACCATCGGCCCGGCTCAGGTTTCGAGCCCTTGGAATTGCCCAATTCGTGTCTCTCGCCACCCTCGAAGATGGAAAGCTCGGCCTTGAGCCACGGCTGCTGGCTGCCAACATGAATAGCTAGCATGACGAGGTTCTTGTTCCGATACTCATCCTGGTCCAGGCAGCGGAAGTACAAGGCCGCATTGCCGCTACCCATCAGCTCGGCCGAGAACTCGTAGTCGGTCCAACTCGCCTCGCCGAACAGGACCTTGGTCGAGAGGCCTCTTGCCTCGGCGGTCTGCACGACCTCCTCTCCCTCGGGTTGCCAGGTCCCGGAGATGATATCCGCCTTCTTGAAGCGCGAATGCAACGCGTCCCTCGGTTCAGGTCGCGAAGAATTCCCTTTTATGAGTTCGACGGCATCCGACTTCATTACCTCGTCGTCTGCGACGCGCTCTCCGACGGTACCGGGCTTCTCCGATGGGGTCGAGGGAGGAGGCGGCGGTGTCGTCGATCGACCTGCATCGTCGGACGTCCGAGGCGGCTTCGTCGCCTCAGGTGGGGATGAAATGGTATTCGGTACTCCGTTCGAGGAGCGCGAGTCTGAGAGCTCGATCATCTCGTGCGAAATCCTGCCTCCTCCGGTCGAAATCCATGCGACCAAGATCCCGAGCAGTGGCACCGCGAAGGCCATTATCGGCCAAACCCAGGGGGGCCCCTGCGACGTCTTGATGGTCGGTGCCTCGCTCCGAGCCCCAATCGCGTGCTCTTCGAACAGACTCACCGGTGTACCCCGAGAGACTGTCGGCTCCTCGGCCCCTTTCGATCGAACGACCGGTGCCACAACACTGGTTGGCGGCGAATCGCCTCCGGTTGTCGAGCGCCCGAATCCATCCGGCCGAACACGGAGAGTTCCGCACTCGGGTTCTTGTTGACCACAGTCTTCTTCTTGAAAAACGGCTCGAGTGCCTGAGCGGCTTCAGCCGGGGTCTGGAACCGTCGACTCGCCTCTTTAGCCATCATCTTGGCCACCAGGGCCGCAAGTTCATGAGGGACCTCGGGCCGCACGATGTTCAGAGGCTCGGCATCGATCGAGTGGTGAGCCTGGAGGACGTCGTATAGGCTCGTGCCCCGGAACGGCGGGCCTCCGGTGAGTAGATAGTAGAGGGTGCACCCGAGGCTGTAGATGTCTGCCCGGATGTCGGCCTTCTGCGCATCGACAGCCTGCTCGGGCGCGATGAAGTCGGGCGTCCCGAGCATCTGGCCGCCAACGGTCAAATCGGTATCGACGCTCCCCTCGCGGGTCGCTTTGGCCAGGCCGAAGTCGAGTACCTTGATGACCGGCTTGTCCCGCTTCTGCGTCAGGATCAGGTTGCCCGGCTTGATGTCGCGGTGGACCATACCCTCTTCGTGAGCGTGCTGCAGCCCCCGTGCGGCCTGCGAGATGAAGAGACAAGCATGGGCCACGGGCATCGGCCCCTTGGCCTTGACCATTCGGGAAAGGTCCAGCCCCTCGACATGTTCCATCGCGAAGATGATATTTTCGTCGAGCCGGAAGGCTGAATAAGCCTCGACAATGTTCGGGTGTCTCAGCCGGGCGACGGCGCGGATCTCCCTGAGGAACCTCTCCTGAACGCCGGGACGCTCCACCAGGTGCTTCCCCATCACCTTGAGCACCTCATCGCGGCCCATCAATCGATTGTGGGCGAGATACACCACGCCCATCCCGCCGCGGCCCAGCTCCCGGAGAATCTCATAGTCCGAATGGTCGGCCAGGCCCGAGGGAAGCGAATTCACCGGAGGCATCGCTGAGGCAGTCACGACCAGGTGAACCGTTCTATCTTCTACTCCAGCTCGACCCGTCGAGGACATCGCCGGTCCCCCTCGAGCCCCGCGAAGCCGGCCAAGGAAACTGTCGGACGACATCTCGGACACTCTGCGGCGACAATCCGGGCACTCGTCCAGGTGCTGTGCGACGGCCTCGGCCAGGATGTCATCCAGTTTGCCCAGACTGTACGATTGCAACGTCTCATCGGTCGGATGCCGGATAGGATGTGCGGCCATCTTCACGGTCTCCGCGTCGCTGAACGGACTTCCAAATCACTTCGCCTGATCAGAAAAGGCCTCGTCGGCTTCGAACCTGCCGCGAAAACCGATAATCTACTCAAAATGGCTGCTGGGTTCATCCTGTTCCCCGGCTAAACCTCTAGCGGGGGGTCGTTAGCCGAGCCAACGAGGTCCGAGCTCACCAAGAGACGATTGATTCCTACCAACTTCACAATCCCGCTCAGGCCGCATGATGGCACGCATGCACTCGCGGAATTCTCCTCGATTTATGGGAATCTACCAATCGCAAACCCTGGTTCACAAACGAGATCGATTCACCTACCGGACGCAACTGCTCGATAGCCCGTCTCGGATCGCCGGCGCACCCGCTCAATTCATTTCGCGGCCGGTCGGGTTGTGGTAGGATTGCGTCTTTGCCGGAACCCATCGACGCCGGACGCCCAGGGCCGTGGCCATTTTGACTCATTTCGGCCGGGCTGGGAGTCGGGTGTTGTGATAATGATTTCAGGACCACGCGGATGAATCGCTATATTTGCGACGCCGACGACTTTTACGTCAACGTCAACCTCAATACCGAGATGGAACTGCCGAGCAACCGCGACACGGTCCTTCACTTCTTCGAACAGATGAAAAAAGGCTTCCCGGAGCTCCGGAATTTCTACACCCGCGAGAACGGAGATCTCGTCCTCGAAGGCGACAAGGAGCAAGATGCGTATCGGTGGCTCGCGATCGAGCCGCGCCGGCTCTGCTCGGGGCACATGAACCCCGAGTCCCTGGACGATGCCTTTCGCCAGCACGAGATGGTCCTCGAGATGGCCCCCCCTCTCCTGACCATCAGCCTGCTCGATTGCGAGGCCCTCGACGTCATGTTCGGCTTCGACTTCAACTTCGACGGCAACCATGACGAGGTCGTCGCCGAGGCGCTCGGTGTCGGCCATGGCCTGGAAGGGCTCTTCGAGCTCCCCCAGGCCCAGGTCATCAACTACGAACCCTCGCTGACACTGGCCTTGAACGAGTCGTGCCAGCTCCAGTGCCGGTTGGCCGTCGAGACCCGCACAAACGCCTACCAGGTCCGCACCCGCGAGTTCGGCGACGACCAGATCAGCGTTTATTTCACGGTCCGGCAATACTGGGGGACAGGCCCCGACCAGAGCTTCCTGGACTCGCTCAAGCATCAGCGCGAGATCGGCGAGGATCTGCTCCAGAAGGCCGTGATCCCGCGCGTCGTCCGCCCGCTGGCGCAGGTCATCGCCTCGCGGTAATGGGATACGAGCCCGAAGCGCCAGCGAGTGAATTCCGGCGGGAATCATCGATCCACTCGCTGGCGCATCCGGCTCATATGCGCAACCCGAGCGTGAACCGCTCTAGCTGTCCACTTGAGCTGATTTCTCACAACTCGCCACTCGCAGCGAAGGTGCGATCCATGCCCCGATTGAGCTCCCTGGTCCGAAACCTCACCGCAGAGACGGCCTTCACCGTGCTGGCGATCGCCAGGTCCTTGAAGGCGCAGGGAAAGGACGTGGTCGAGTTGGAGATCGGCGACAGCCCGTTCCCCAGCACGCCGAACGCCAAGCGGGCGGGCATCCAGGCGATCGAGGAGAACCAGACGGGATACTGCCCCAGCCTGGGCCTCCAGGACTTCCGGGCGGCCGCGGCCCGGTTCGTCTCGGCGGAGTTCGGCTACCCGGCCTCCGCCGAGAACATCGTGGTCGCATCGGGCGCCAAGCCCTTCGAGCAGTTCTTCGCCGAGGCGGTCCTCGACGCCGGCGATGGGGTCCTCATCTTCAGCCCGCAGTTCCCCACATACATCCCCAACCTCGAGCGCCGGGCGCGCGAGCCGTCCTGGCACCACTCACGGTCGAGCGGGAGTTCCGCCCGTCTGCCGAAGATGTCCGGCGCTTCCTGGAGACCGACCCGAAGCCTCGGGCCATCTTCCTGAACTCGCCGCACAACCCGACCGGCGGCGTGGCGACCCGCGAAGATCTCGCCGCGATCGCCGACGTGGTCAAGGGGACGGATTTGATGGTCTTCTCCGACGAGCCCTACTGCCACATGGTCTGGGGCGGCCGGCACGCGTCGATCCTGGCCGAGCCGGGGATGCTCGAGCAGACCGTGGCCGCCTACACCTTCAGCAAGTCTTACAGCATGAGCGGTTGGCGGATCGGCTTCGCGGTGGCGTCGCCCCCGGTCGTCGAGGCCATCGGCAAGCTGATCAACACGTCCGCCTCGTGCAGCCCGCCGCTGGCCCAGCGTGCCGCGCAGGCGGCCCTGGAGAGCGACGCCGAGACCCGCGACCTCTACATGGAGCGGTTTCGTCGCAAGGTCGAGCGGCTCTGCGCGGGCCTGGAACGCATCGACGGATTCCGCGTCATCCGGCCCGCCGGCACCTTCTACGTCTTCCCGGACGTCCGGACCCTCTGCAACCGACTGGGGATCACCTCGCACGGCCTGGCGCTCTTCCTGCTCGAAGCCGCCGACGACAAATTCGGAGTCGCCTGCCTGGGAGGCGAATGCTTCGGCGACGCCGGAGCCGGCTTCCTCCGCTTCAGTTGCGCCGAGTCCGATGAACGGATCGACCAGGCGATCGAATTCCTACCCCTCGCCCTGGAGCGAATCGATCGAGTCCGCCGCTATTTGAACGCGAATCCCCAGTACGTCCTCCGACGCCCCTATGATCTGCCTTGAGCCCCTCGAGATCGGCCTGAGACGACACCTGGAGCGTTTCATGCTCGGGTTGCAAACAAGAATCCTACCAACCCGACGCGGCAGCGAGGGCCCGACGGCATTCCCCTCGCTGCCGCGTCGGGTTGGTATGAGTGACATGCGTGTCAAACTGAGCGCAAACCAAGCGGCCAGCGGTATGGCCCGGGAACGACTTGCCGGAATGCACGAAAAGTCGTATAAGGACCGACCATATTGAGGGGAACTGGCGCGAACGCCGGCCAGGCCCGGTCGATGCACCGTCCGGGCGATCCATCCCCGTCCCGGGCCGATGGACGAACTCTGGAGAGCACGGATGAAATCGGGACTGCAATCGATTTGTCCTGACCAGGCGCCATGCAAGTGCTGTGGTTCGCTCGCGTTCCCGTACGGGGTCGTGGATTTCCACAAGAATTGCGAGATCTACCGTCAGCGGGTCCTCGGCATCTCGGGAATCCCGATCTATTACTATCGATGCTCGGCCTGCCAGTTCCTGTTCACGACCGCATTCGACCACTTCACGAAGGACGACTTTCGGCATTATATCTACAATGAAGAATATTTGCTGGTCGATCCGGACTATCGGGAAGCACGCCCGCGCGGGAACGCGGATTTCCTCGGCAACCTGTTCTCGACCGCGCGTCCGGACCGAACGCTCGATTATGGAGGCGGCGATGGCCTGCTGGCGGACCTGCTCCACGCCTCCGGCTTTCCCCGGGTGGAGACCTTCGACCCATTCGTCCCGAGACATTCCGCCCGTCCGGCCGATCGCTTCGATTGCATCGTCAGCTTCGAGGTCCTCGAGCACTCCCACGATCCGGCTCGCACATTCGCCGACATGAACGGCTTCCTGGCGGAGTCGGGACTGATCATCTTCTCGACCCTGCTCCAGCCCGCCGACCTCGACAATATCGGCCTCAACTGGTGGTACGCCGGCCCGAGAAACGGCCATATCTCCCTGTATTCCCGCCCCAGCCTGGAGAAGCTCATCGAGCCGTTCGGCTTCAAGCTCGGCTCATTCAACGATGGACTTCATATTCTCTTTCGTGAGATCCCGGATTTCGCGAAGCATTTCATCAAATATCAATAACCGCTCCCGGTCTGTGTGCCCCGGCCCGGCCGCAGGAACCCCCTCAGCCTCGCGACGCGGCGGAAGCCGAGGCGTTCGTAGACCGACAATCCGTCCGGGCTGGCCTGGAGCGTCGCGCTGCGCACGCCCTCGGCCCGCGCGGCGGCCAAGACCGACAGCAGCAGCCTGCTGGCGAGGCCGCGGCGCCGATAGTCGGCCTCGGTGGCGACGTACTGGATGCTGAGGTCATCGCCGACCGCCATCGTGAGCGCGACGCTGACGAATTCGCCCGCCTCGCGGAGGCCGTGGGTCCGTACGCGGTCATCGCGGAGCGCCCGCACGAGCGGCCCGAAGACGCCGCTCTGGCCGTAGGCACGTTCGTTGATCTCGCCCAGCACCGCCAGCGAGGGCGTTTCTACGTTCGGAGCCCCACCGTCGAGTATGAGCGAGGGGTCGTCGAGCGCGACTCCCAGGCACGGCGTAGCGATGCCGGGGACCTCGACCCGCCCCGGCACCGCGTCGGCCATGGTCCAGATGCAATGCGGCAGCAGCGGGTCGTCGGCGGGCGGCGCCTCGCCGGCCGGCACGACCGCGGCGTCGAACCAGGGGTTGTCGATCGCGGCGACGATCCGCGCGCCCAGGGCGTCGGGACGACGCACCTCGGCCTCGGCGCCCACTCCCCAGCGCCCGAGCGCCGCGATCATCTCGCCGAAGCCGAGGATCGAGCGGCGGGCCAGTTCTGCGTCGTCGATCATGGACGGCTCCGGCATCGAGGATGTAACTTGGTCTCATCGCGGAATCGATCGACATCACCGCCATGCTCCGAACAATCCTTTGCCGGCGATGGCCCATCAACCGTAGGAGGAGGGATGATCCATGGACGAGTTAGACGAATCATACCTCGCGATCTTGCACCGCGGACTCGTCGCAATCCGAAACCATTCGAGAAACGGAGACCTCGAATTCTGCAAGGAAATGTCGGAATATCTGCATGAGATCCCTACTCTCATCGGCGAGCCGAACAGACTTCGCCACATCTACCAAGCCGGCCCGGTGCGACGAACGTTGCTGGATTGGGCGACAGACAACGGTCGCGACGATCTCCTCGAGTTCGTGAGCATCCGGTTTGCTTCCGAGCTGAATCAAATCGATGCGGTGATCGGAACTCACCCATCCCGCGAGCAAGTGTAGACCGGCTTCGAGGTTGTCCCGTAAGCCTGGTGAGACGATTGTAGTGGGTGAAACCCACCGATCAAAAGGCTCAAGATGCTGGCTTCCACCCACCCTGACTAGTCCAAACTCAAATCTTCCGCGAACAGGGTCTCAGCTCAGAACGGCTGGACGAAATTCCCGAATTCCAACTCGAATCGATCGGGCAGGAAAGGCTGCCCGAGGTAGAACTGAACCGGGCCCTTGCCTTTCGCTCCCCGATACGCCTTGGTTCCGGAAACGATCTGGTAAGTCAAGTCGCCCGAGTCATTGATGTACTTGCCCGTGTAAACACTCACCTTCCCCTTGATGGTCACCTTCCCCTTACCCTGAGCGCCCGCGATCGACGCTGTCCCGTGGACTGCCCGGACCACCCCTCCTTTGCGCGGGTTCAGCAACGATCCAGTCAACGAAGCAGCACCCAGCGGATCGATGGTCGAGTCGGTCGATTCTAACTGACGCGTCGCCTCGCCGGTAGAGGCGTTGCCGATGGCGAAACCCGTGAGCGTCAGGCTCTGCGACGCCATACACCCGGCCGTCGCCACGTGGGCTCCGGCGAACCCCGAATGGCTCAGCGCGATGCGATCCTCCAACCGTGTATTCACAGGCGGAGTGAAAACATGCCGTTTCATGGGATGTCTCCTGTTGATTCGCGTGTGAGGCGCGATCGAGTCATACCCGACTACCCATGCATGCAACAATCATTTTGCACGATCTAGCCCTCGCGGTCCATCAGTGATCGTGGCAAGTTCACCAGAAGAAACACGCTACGATCCGCCACGATGAGTGTTTCCTCCTCGGCATGACTGATAAGCGCTCCTACTCATTCCAACAAACTCCTTCCTTTCGTTGAAATCAGCTTCGTTTGATTTCATCCATGCTCGCACTCATCACTTTGATAATCGTCTCGTTGATGTCTCTCAGCACAATCCGAATCGTCAGCAATCTGCACCCTGACGTTCTTCCCCAAAGATCAATTCAGAAAAGACTTAAAGAAATCCGTCGCCGTTTCCAAGTTCCATTCCGCTCGGATCAGCCAAAATTCATGCAACTATAACCGCCCTTGTTCGGATCGTATGAGGTACACGGCAATCGCGGCGACGACGCCGCCCGGATCCTCCACCCCGGCGCACCGAGGGCCTCCGAGGATCGATCCCGCACCAGGGTACACCGCCATGACTACCACGTCCACCGCGACCGAGACCAAGTCCGAGCCGACCAAGGCCGACCGCGCCGAGATCAACCGAAGAAATGCCCAGAAGAGCACCGGACCCAGATCCGCCGAAGGCAAGGAGCGATCGCGGTTCAACGCCGTCAAGCACGGACTCACCGCGAAAACCCTCGTCCTGCCCGGCGAGGACGCCGACGCCCTCCAGCTCCGACTCGACGGCTGGATCGACAGCCTCAAGCCGAAGAACGAACTCGAGCATTACCTCGTCGACCGCGCCGTCCGCGTCTCCTGGCAGCTCGACCGCGCCGACCGCGCCGAGGTCGCCCGGTTCGCCGCCCGGATCCGCGACGACGAATTCCGCGACACGTATCGAGGTGTGAGCGCCGACGTCGCCGCCCTGGGACGCCGCCTCTTCTGGGACCGGCGCGGGCCCTTGGAGCTGTACCCGCATACCCCGCTCAAGGACCAGCTCCTGGCCCACAAGCAGCCCCGGACCTCGTTCTCGGGACTCGCCGACGACCCCGACGATCCCGAGCGCCTGCTCATCCAGCTCGAGCGCTCGTCGGCCGGCTGCACCTGGCTGCTCCAGCAGTGGGCCGAGCTCCGCGAGATCCTGGACCAGGACCTGCTCTGGCAGCCGATCGACCGGTTCAAGGCGATCCGCCTGCTGGGCCGGCAGCCGGCGCAGGCCGCCGAGTACTCGGACGTGACCACGATCTACCTGGCGTGCTGGATCATGCACCCGCAGGTGAAGGAGATCGACCCGTTCATGGACGTGTACAACGAGCTTCTGGCCGGCGAGGCGGCCCGGTTCCGCCAGCGGCTGGCCGACCGCGAGGTGGAGGACTACATCCCCGCGGACAAGGACGCGGCGAAAGCGAAGCTGCTGGAGATCGTGTCGGCGGCCGTCGATCGGCTGAAGATCCTGAGCGAGGACCACGAGGCACGGACCGCGGCCGCGGCGGCCGACCGGTCGGCCCGGCTGGCGTTCGACGACAGCGATGAGGGGGAGCGGCTGCGACGGTTCCAGATCGCCTGCGGCCGATCGCTGAACAGGAGCCTCGACATGCTGTTGAAGCTTCGAAAGGCCGAGAGTAAGCAAGTTCCCGATCCATTCAACGAGACGCCCGTCGTGCCAAATTCATCCGAGGAAATTGCCGTCATCGAAATGCCTCTGCCGACTCAACACGAACAAGAGCCAGGTTGCGGCGAGCGACTCCCGACAACTCCCCTGGACGCACGGGAGACCGAATTCGCGCCCCGAACGAGCGTCGAACAAATCTCGGAAAACGAACCCATGTCCCCACGAATCGACGAGTCGTCCAGCACGTCAACCGCCGTCGTGGATCGCGGTAACACGCGAAACGAACCCAGGACTCGGAAGGATCCGAGACCCGCACATAGACACGCTCATGATCGCTCCGATACGACCCTGAACGAAGGGGAGCCGATCGGACAGGCCGATGCGGGACAACCACGGCACGCGACTTGCATCATCCATCCTCGGACAGAGATGACTCCAGCCCCTTCTCTTCCTCCCGGGAAGGGATCACCGAACCGACGTGGACACGGAGCGACTCGATCGGTCGAGCAACGAGCACTGTCCGAACCCTCCGGATGAGAAGAGTCCCCGAAGGCCAATCCGGGCGAGCATCCCCCAACCATCGCGGGCGTCCACTTCTCGCCTCGAGACAACCCAATGGATTCCGGCATGACAAGTGTAACGGGCTCGCTGCTCGTCGTGGATGATGACGAGGCGAATCGCGACATCCTGTCGCGTCGCCTGACGCGGAACGGCCATGACGTATCGGTCGCCGAGGATGGAACCCGGGCGATCGGCCTGGTCCGGGAGCGCCCGTTCGACCTGGTGCTGCTCGACGTCGTGATGCCGGGCCTGAGCGGCCTGGACGTGCTCCAGGAGTTGCGACAGACCCACCCCGCGACCGAGCTGCCCGTGATCATGGTCACGGCCAAGAATGAGAGCGGCGATATCGTCGAGGCCCTCCGGCTCGGGGCCAACGACTACGTCTCCAAGCCGCTCGATTTCCCGGTCGTCCTGGCCCGGATCCAGGCCCAGCTCTCGCTCAAGCGCGCGGTGGAGGACGTCTTCCGGCTCGAACGAAGCCTGGCCGAGCGGAACCGGGATCTGGAGGGCGCGAACGGCCGACTGGCCGAGGCCAACCGCCGGATGGGGCGAGACCTGCGCGCGGCGGCCAAGATCCAGAGTTCGTTCCTCCCGCGCGGCGAGCCCGAGCTGGCGGGCGCCCGGTTCGCCTGGCACTACCGGCCCTGCGACGAGCTGGCCGGCGACGGGCTCAACGTCTTCGCCCTCGACGACCGACATGCCGTCCTCTATGTCTTCGACGTCAGCGGTCACGGCGTGGCGTCGGCCCTGCTATCGGTCTCGCTGAGCCGGGTCCTCTCGCACCCGTCAGAGCCCTCATCGGTGCTCCGCCAGAGCGATGAAGGCGGGACCAATGGCATCCACCTTCCCCCCGTTGAGGTCGCCGAACAGTTGAACCGGATGTTCCCCTACGACGACGCCACCGAGCAATACTTCACCATGGTCTACGGCGTCCTCGACGTGCCCTCGGCCGAGTTCCGCTATGTTTCCGCCGGGCATCCCGGCGTGGCCCACCTCCCCGCCGCCGGGCCCGGCCGGATCATCGAGGAGCGGAGCTTCCCGATCGGCCTGTCCCCGCTCCCCTACGAGGGTCATACGATCCCCCTTCAGCCGGGAGACCGGCTTTACCTCTACTCCGACGGCATCCCCGAGGCCATGACCCCGGAAGACAAGCTCTTCGGCGGCGATCGCCTCATCCAGACCCTCGAGCGGATGCGGGCCGAGCCGCTCGAGCACGGCATATCGTCCCTCCTCGAGGAGATCCAGCAATGGACCGGCTCCGCCGGCCTGCGAGATGACGCCTCGATCGTCGCCGTCGAATACCTCGGAGTCCCGGCCGCTCAAACCCCCGCCGGAGTCCTATGTCCAACCATCCTCTTGCCCAATGGTGAGTGAGGCCCATGAGCTGGTCCATGAGACGCACGTTGACGCTCGGCCTGAGCCTCGCCATCGGGGTCCTCGCGATCAACGCCCTGGTGACCTTCTGGAACATCCGCACGCTCATCAGCAGCGGCCAGTGGGTCATCCACACTCGCGAGGTCCTCAACGAGCTCGACGAACTCTTCGCCACGGTGCAAGACGTGGAAGCCGCCCATCGCGGATTCCTCCTCACCGGTGACGAATCTTACCTGAAGCGTGCGGAACCGGCCGCCACGTCCCTGGCCGCGCGAATCGACCATCTTCGCGCGATCACGGCGGATAACTCGCGGCAGCAGACCCGGCTCCCCCTGCTCGAGCGGCAGATTGGGTCTCGTCTGGATATGCTCCTGGCCGATGATACCTTGCGGAGGGAGCATGGCCTCGACGCGGCGATCCGCTCCCTCGCGGACGGCCGAGGCCAGCAGGCCAGCACCGAGCTCAGGAACACGCTCGAAACGGTGAAGCACGAGGAAGAGAGCCTCCTGACACGCCGGACTCGGGATGCCGAGTCGAGCGTCTGGTGGACCGTCGGCAGCTTCTCGCTCGCCTCGTTGCTCGCCATCGGCCTGCTCGGCACGACGTGCTATTCCATCTGGAAAGAGGCGTCCGTACGCCAGCGCTCGGCCCAGACGATCCGACGGTATGAGGCGCGCGAGGCGGCGATCCTGGAATCCTCGCTCGACGCCGTCATCGCCATGGATCATCGCGGGCGGGTCATCGAGTTCAACCCGGCGGCGGAGCGGATCTTCGGTTACTCGCGAGCCTCGACCCTCGGCGTCGAGATGGCCGAGCTGATCATCCCCCCCGGCCTCCGCGATGCCCACCGACGCGGGATGGAGCGACTCCTGGAGACGGGTGAGGGACCCGTCCTGGGCCGTCGCGTCGAATTGACCGCACAGCGCTCCGGCGGCTCCGAGTTCCCCGTGGAGCTGGCCGTCACGAGGCTCCCCGTCAACGGCCCGCCGATGTTCACCGCCTTCATCCGCGACATCACCGCGAAGAAGCAGGAGGAACGCGCAGGCCGAGGAGCGAGAACACCTCTCGGCCCTGGCGATGGACGTGGGAAACGCCCTCATCCAGGGCGACGACCTGCCGGAGATCCTCAGGCGCTGCTGCGAGGCGATGGTCCACCACCTGGATGGAGCCTTCGCGCGGATCTGGACCCTCGACGATCGCGAGAACATGCTGGTCCTCCAGGCCAGCGCCGGGATGTACACGCACAAGGATGGACCGCATGGCCGCGTCCCGGTCGGCCAGTTCAAGATCGGCCTGATCGCGCAGGAGCGTCGCCCGCACCTGACCAACGACATCCTCGGCGACCCGCGCGTCGGCGACCAGGAATGGGCTTGCCGCGAAGGGATGGTCGCCTTCGCCGGCTATCCCCTGATGATCGCCGATCGCGTGGTCGGAGTCCTGGCAATCTTCGCACGCCACCCCCTCACCGACGCGGCGCTCGGGGCAATGTCCACGATCGCCAGCGGCGTGTCCCTGGGAATCGAACGGAAGCGATCCGAGGATGAGCTGCGCGAGAGCGAGGAGCGATTCCGCATCATGGCCGACTCCATCCCGCAACTCGCCTGGATGGCCCGGCCCGACGGCCACATCTTCTGGTTCAACCGCCGCTGGTATGAATATACGGGCACGACACCCGAGCAAATGGAAGGCCGAGGCTGGCAGTTGGTGCACGACCCGGCCGAGCTTCCCGGAGTCATGACCAAATTCCAGGCCGCGTTATCCGCGGGCGTCCCCTGGGAGGATACCTTCCCCCTGCGCCAGCACGACGGGGCGATGCGATGGCACCTCTCGCGAGCCCTACCGGTCCGGGACGCCCAGGGCAACGTGGTCCGCTGGTTCGGCACCAACACGGACATCACCGAGCAGAGGCAGACCGAGGACGCACTCCGCGAGGCCAAGGATGCCGCCGAGGCCGCCAGCCGGGCCAAGAGCACCTTCCTGGCCAACATGAGCCACGAGCTCCGCACGCCGCTCAACGCCATCATCGGCTACAGCGAGATGCTCCTCGAGGAAGCCGGCGATTCCGGCAACGATCGGATCGCGCCCGACCTCCAGAAGGTCCACGTTGCCGGCAAGCACCTGCTCGGCCTGATCAACGACATCCTCGACCTGTCCAAGATCGAGGCCGGCAAGATGGACCTCTATTATGAAACGTTCGACATCCCGGGCATGATCCACGGCGTCGTCAACACGATCCGGGTACTCGTCGAGAAGAATCAGAATGCCCTGGTCGTCTCCTGCGACGACGACCTGGGCTCGATGCACTCCGACCTGACCAAGGTCCGGCAGTCGCTGCTGAATCTACTCAGCAATGCCTGCAAGTTCACCAGCCGCGGCACGATTACCCTGGAGGCGACCAGGGAGCCGGTTGACGAACGAGACGGCGTGGCTATGCGCGTGCGAGACTCGGGCGTCGGCATGACCCAGGAGCAGATCCTCAAGCTGTTCCAGCCCTTCACGCAGGCCGATGCATCCACGACCCGCAAATATGGCGGCACGGGACTCGGCCTGACCATCACCCGGCGATTCTGCCAGATGCTGGGCGGGGACATCTCGGTCGAGAGCGAGCCGGGCCGAGGCACGACCTTCACGATCCGGCTCCCGGCCCAGGCCGCCGAGGCTCGAAAGATCGTCAGCCCCATTCCGCAGGAATTCCCGGATCCGGCGGCGGAGCCGAGCCATGGACCGGCGGGGCTCGTCCTGGTCATCGACGACGATCCCACCGTCCGCGACCTGGTCCGTCGCACGGTGGAAAAAGAGGGATTCCGCGTCCAGTATGCCTCCGGCGGAGAGGATGGGCTCCGACTGGCGCGTCGCCTCCGCCCCGACGCGATTACCCTGGACGTGATGATGCCCAGCATGGACGGCTGGGCCGTCCTGGCCGCCCTCAAGTCCGACCTCGAGCTGGCCCACATCCCGGTGATCATGGTCACGATCGTCAACGACAAGAATCTCGCGTACTCGCTGGGCGCGGCGGCCTACTTGACCAAGCCGATCCATCGCAAACGGCTCGCGGCCATCTTGGATCGATACCGGCCCGCCGGGCGTGCCCTCGTCGTGGACGACGACGAGAATTGCCGGCACCTGATGCGGCAGATCCTGGAGAAGGACGGGTGGTCGGTGGTCGAGGCCCAGAACGGCCGCGAAGGCCTCGAACGCGTCGCGGAATCGCGCCCCGACCTGATCATCCTCGACCTGATGATGCCCGAGGTCAACGGATTCCTCTTCGCCCAGGAATTGAGCCGGAACGAGAACTGGCGAGGGATTCCGATCCTGGTCGTCACGGCTAAGGACCTATCCGAGGAGGATCGCGAATTCCTCCACGCTCGCGCCTTCGGGGTCCTCGGGAAGGGATCGGGATCTCGCCACGAGCTCCAGGACTTGATCCGCCGCGAAGTGGCCGGCCATGCCCGCCAGAGGACCGCCGCCGGGACTCATGCGGAGGAGGTGGCACTGGCGCCCCCGATCGGCAAATAGATATTCCATGTGATATTATTAACAATAATCGAATTATTCAGGACGCAAGACCGATGGTCGAATCGGAAGGGATCAACATGCCCAGGATCCTGCTGGTCGAGGACAACGAGATGAACCGCGACATGCTCTCGCGGCGCCTCGAGCGGAAGGGTTACGACGTCAACATCGCCGTCAACGGTCGTCAAGGAGTGCACCGCGCCCTGGAAGGCGGTTATGCCCTGGTCCTCATGGATATGAGCCTCCCCGAGATCGATGGATGGGAGGCGACCCGACAGCTCCGGGCCGACCCGAGGACCCGAACCCTACCGATCATCGCCCTGACGGCTCACGCCATGGCCGGGGATCGCGAGAAGGCGATCGAGGCCGGCTGCGACGACTACGACAGCAAGCCCGTCGAGTTCGCCCGCCTGCTCGAGAAGATCGAGGCGCTGTTGAACGCGAGGGCCACGCCATGAGCATCGAGGGGTCGCCCGAAAAACCGCCGGCGGTCCACGACAGCCCGGCCGCTGATCGCGATCCCGAAAGCGCCGCGCGAATCGGCGCGCACTCGATCGATCGGATTTCCCGGCTTCGCCACGATCTCCGCAACCCGGTCAACCACATCCTCGGCTATGGCGAGCTGTTGATCGAGGAAAGCGGCGAGGATGCGAGTCCTGCCAGACTTGACGGACTCCACGCGATACTGGCACGCGGGCGTGAGGTTCTGGTGCTCATCAATCGAAAGCTGCCTTCCGGGACCGAACAGGAGTCCGGAATCGATCTCCCCGGCTTGCGACGCGGAATGCTCGAGCCCCTCCGCGACATCATCGGCGAGTGCGACGAGCTGGATCGCCAGGCCGACGTCCCCGAGCAGGTCGATTTCCGCGCGGACATCGGCAAGATCCGGTCCGCGGCCTCCAGACTGATCGACATGGCCGATGCGATGATCGCCGGCGCGAACCCCGACGAGGGGTCACCCGCATCATGAAGACCCTCCTCGCCGCGGAGAAATGCTCGAAATCGGAGTCTTCCGCGAACCAGACCGCCGACCACCGTCTCTGACCAATCTGGTTATTACCAGGGGTAACGAGTACCATTTGATAAGTTGGATACCATCCTTCGAGGCCTTGGAGATACACGAATTGCAGCCGAACTTCGATAAGCTCAGTGGCATGGTCCCCGCCATCGCCCAGGACGCGGAGACGGGCGAGGTCCTGATGCTCGCCTGGATGAATCGGGACGCGTTCGAGGAGACCATCCGCACGCGCCGGGCCTGCTATTTCAGCCGCAGCCGCAACCGATTGTGGCGCAAAGGCGAGGAGAGCGGCCACGTCCAGGACGTCGAGTCGGTCTATCTGGATTGCGACGCCGACACGGTCCTGTTGAAGGTCCGACAGCGCGGCGGGGCCGCCTGCCACGAGGGCTACAAGAGCTGCTTCTTCCGCGAGCTCGACGGAGACCAGACGCGCATCGTCGGCGAGCGCGTCTTCGACCCGGAGGTGGTCTATGCGAAGTCATGACCGAACAGCCATCTTCCCCCTCGCCCCGCGGTAACAGGGGGAGGGTGCCCGGAGGGCGGGTGACGGGCTCTTCCGCACGGCGCAGTCAAACGAACCATCGGAGTGAAACACCAGGAAATGGCCGAGAAACCGCTGAAGCTTGGGCTCCCCTCCGGAAGCCTCCAGCAGGCCACGATGGAACTGTTCAAGAAGTCGGGCTACTCCATCTCGCAGACCTCGCGGAGCTACTACCCGCAGATCGACGACCCCGAGATCTCCTGCACCCTGCTGCGTGCCCAGGAGATCGCGCGTTATGTCGCCGATGGGGTGCTCGATTGCGGGCTAACCGGACACGATTGGATCGTCGAGAGCGGGGCCGATGTCCTCGAGCTGGGAGAGCTGGTCCTCAGCAAGGCCAGTCGAAGGCCCGTGCGCTGGGTGCTTGCGGTCCCCGTCGATTCGCCCATCCAGTCGGTCAAGGATCTGGAGGGCAAGCGGATCGCCACCGAGGTGCTCAACCTCACCCGGCGCTGGCTGGCCGAGCACGGGGTCACTGCGAACGTCGAGTTCAGCTGGGGCGCGACCGAGGTCAAGCCGCCGCTGCTGGCCGATGCCATCGTCGAGGTCACCGAGACCGGCAACTCATTGAGAGCGAACAACCTGCGGATCGTCTGCGACCTGCTCCAGAGCACGACCCGGTTCATCACCAACCACGAGGCGAGCATCGACCCCTGGAAGCGGCGGAAGATGGACGACCTCTTCCTCATGCTCCGCGGCACCATCAACGCCGAGGGCAAGGTCGGCCTGATGATGAACGTCCGGAAAGAGCACCTCGAGCAGGTCCTCTCGCTGCTCCCCGCACTCCAGAATCCGACGATCTCCCAGCTCTCCGACGGCCATTGGAGCGCCGTGAACACGATCCTCGATGAGGCCCTCGTCCGCGAGCTGATCCCCCGCCTCAAGGAGGCGCATGCCTGCGGGATCGTCGAGTACCCACTCAACAAGATCATCCCCTGAGCCGGTCCAGACTGCCGTCGGAAAGGCTCCGGAAGTTCAACCCCAGTTTGGGACCATGGAAACAAGACAGCGTCGTTCATCGAGATTGGCCAGCCCGAATCCTTCGGAGGTTTCGTCGCCTTCCGCGCCGGCGGATCGCTGGGCCCGAGCCGTTCGGCATCTCCGCCGCGTGGACCCGCACCTGAAGGCGATCATCGACCGGGTCGGACCCTGCCTCCTGGAGCCGAAGTCCGATCGGTTCGGCATCCTGGTCCGCGCGATCATCGGCCAGCAGATCTCGTCGAAGGCCGCCGCGTCGATCCACAATCGGCTCGTGGAGATCGGCGGCGAGCCCCACCATCCCGGTCGATTGATCGAGCTCGGAGAGCCCACCCTCCGCGGTGTGGGCTTATCGGGAGTCAAGGCTCGTTACGTCCTCAATCTCGCCGAGGCCGTCGCCTCCGGGGCGGTACCGCTCGACCAGTTCGACGACTCCTGGGATGACGCCCGGATCACGCAAAGTCTCACCACCATCAAGGGGATCGGGGTCTGGACGGCCGAGATGTTCCTGATCTTCGCGCTAAATCGTCCCGACGTGCTACCGGTCGGCGACCTGGGAGTACGGGCCGGCCTGAAAGTCCGTCACGGACTGGCCGAGCTCCCCAAGCCGAGCGAGTGCCACGCCCTCGCCGAGCACTGGCGTCCGTATCGCAGCATCGCCATCTGGTATCTCTGGAAGGGCGGCGATAAGCCCCAGCCTTCGGAGGTTCCCGTGCTCGAGCAAGAACCATCATCCCCGCGTCGCAAGCGGACAAGCTGACCGTTCCTGACTCCGCGTTGCCGAGGAGCGCAAGACCAAGCCATGACGTTCGACCTCATCATCAAGGGCGGCTGGGTAATCGACGGCACCGGCGGTCCGCCCTATCGGGCCGACGTGGGCCTGCTGGATTCGATGATTGCCGAAGTCGGCCGGCTCGACGGCGCCGACGCGTCGAAGTTCCTCGATGCCGAAGGGCGCTACGTCGTCCCCGGATTCATCGATGCTCACGTCCACGGGGATCTGATGCTTCTGGCCGACCCCATCCACCTACCCGCCCTGCGACAGGGTATCACCACCTACATCATCGGCCAGGACGGCAGCTCGTTCGCCCCGGCCTCGCCCGCCACGCTCGACTACATGCGCCGGTATACGGCCGGCTTCAACGGCAATCCTCCCGGCCTGTCCTACGACTGGCGTACCGTGGACGAGTACCTGGCCCACTTCGACCGATCGACCGCGATCAACGTGGCCTACTTGATCCCCAATGGCAATATCCGGATGGAAGTGATGGGTCTCGACCCCCGCTCCGCGACGAGCGACGAGATCCGCGCGATGCAGAAGCTGATCCGCGAGGGCATGGACGCCGGGGCGGTGGGCCTCTCCACGGGCCTGGATTACATCCCGAGCCTCTATTCCGACGCCCGCGAGATCGCCGCGATGTGCGAGCCGATCGTCGCGGAGAACGGCGTCTACGTCACCCACATGCGGGGCTATGGACCGAAGGCCGACGTCGGCATGCGCGAGGTCTACGAGATCGCCAGGTCGTCCGGAGTTCCGGCCCATGTCTCGCACTACAACGGCCCGGCCGACCTCCTGCTCCCCTTGATTGACGAAGGCCGTGCGCTGGGACTCGACCTGACCTACGATACGTATCCGTATCTGGCCGGGAGCACGATCCTCGGCATGGTGGCTCTCCCGGGCTGGGTCCAGATCGGGGGAATCGAGCCGACCGTCGAGCGGCTGGGAGAACCCTCGGTCCGCGCCCGTTTGAAGTCCGAATGGTTCTCGGCCCCGACCCCTTATCCGCTGGAACGGATCACGATCGCCATGGTCGCGAATCCCGAATGGCGTTGGGCCGAGGGGATGACCGTCACCTCGGCCGCCGAGCAGGCGAAGCTCGCCCCGGGCGACTTCGTCTGCGAGATCCTTTCGGTCTCGGATATGGCCGTGGGCATCGTCGGATTCCGACCCGGCGATCGAACCGAGGCCGACGTCCGCGCGATCCTGCGGCATCCCGCGCACATGGCGGGCTCCGACGGCATCTTCCGCGGCGGCTTCCCGCACCCGCGCGGCTGGGGCGCCTTCGCGCGCTACCTCGGCTACCACACTCGCGAGCTGGGAGACTACTCCTGGCCCGAAGCCGTGACCCACCTGGCGACTCACGCCGCGCGAAGGTTCCGACTGAATGACCGGGGCCTGATCCGGACGGGCTTCGTCGCCGACATCGCGGTCTTCGACCCGGGAACGGTCATCGACCGCTCGACCTACGCCGCCGGCCGGACACTCGCCGAGGGGGTCGATCACGTCCTCGTCAACGGGACGCCCGTCCTCGTAGACGGCCAGCCCACCGGCGCCAAACCCGGCCGCGCCTTGCGTCGGGGTTGATCATCCCCGAGAGGATCCGCTTCGGGGAACCCGAGACGCACCGTGAAGATTTACCTATTATCCATCGACAAGCGGCGATCCTTCTTCTACGCCGATGAGTCGGAATCGGCATCCGAGGAGGACGACGACCCTGGATCATCCGGGTCGCCCCCTTCCGGACTCTGGGCATGGCTCGATGTCAAGTTCCACAAGTACAAGTCGATCTGGGAACACTCGGAATCCCGCGTCGCCCGCTGGACGCGGCAATCCTGGGACTGGCTGCACTCCTGGTCGCATCCCGACGAATCGATGCTCGTACGACTGCGATCAACACGACGCATCGACCTGAACCACCCCGCCTCCCGCCCCGCCGACGAGGTCCGAACCTTGTGGGGCGCCTACCTGACTCACCGATGGTGGCGCCATCTGCTCTGGATGACCCTCAACGGGCTCATCGCTCCCTTCACCGTGGTGTTTGCGGTCCTGCCCGGTCCTAACGTGATCGGATATTGGTTTGCTTATCGGGCGATCCATCATACGCTGATCGTTTGGGGACTACGACGGGTGCGAAAAGGTCGAATTCCGGTCGAACTGCATCCGCTGACCTCGCTCGATCGACCGATCGAGGTCGACGATGCCGGCAAGTCGAAGCACGACGCGCTGGACGGACAGGCGGAACTCCTCGACGAGCACGTGGCATGGTCCGAGACCGAAGCTTTGAGCCCCGGAACCGGGCGACGGGAGGTTCGGCCCTCGGACGAGGCGTCGTGCTCAACCTCAGAAGAGATGCCGGATGCTCCCTGATCGGACTGACCGGGCGAACCATTTCGATTTCGCGTAACATGATAGCACCAAAGGACTCGGACTGGATCGCCGGCCACAGAGCGCAATACTGATGCGAATGTTGAGTTATAATATCCATAAGGGGATTGGTGGTCGGGATCGCCGCTACCGCCTCGAGCGGATCATCCGGGTGATCGAGGAAGAGAACCCGGACCTGATCTGCTTGCAGGAGGTCGACCGCCACGTGGCGCGAACCCGGCACGACGATCAACCGGTGAAGCTGGCCGAAGCCTTCGAGGCGGTGGAACATCTCTATCAGCTCAATGTCCGACTCAAGACAGGCGGGTATGGCAACCTGGTGCTCTCGCGCTGGCCTTTCCGGTCGCACCACCAGATCTCGCTGCGTCGCAAGAAGCGCAAGCCCCGGGCGCCCAGATGGCCGTCGTCGAGACGCCGGAAGGGCCGATTCACCTGGTTCACTGGCACCTTGGCCTGGCCGAGACCGAACGGCACTGGCAAACCCGGCACCTGCTCGAGCACGCCCTCTTCCGCGAATCGGCCCACCTACCGACGATGATCGTCGGCGACTTCAACGACTGGCTCAACACGCTGGCCAAAGGACCGTTTTCAAAACATGGCTTCGTACAGGTCACCGCGCCGAGGTCCCGGTTCCGCTCCTTCCCTGCTTACATGCCGGTGGTCTCTCTCGACAAGGCCTTCGTGCGCGGTCCTCTCGAGATCCGACACGCCCGGATCGTCCACTCACGCCTGGCCCGCGACGCCTCCGATCACTTGCCGCTACTCGTCGATTTCCATCTGAAGCATCGTATTGCTAAATGAGACAAAGCGAAATCGTCCAGCGAGTATCAAAGAACATGCCGACCCACTCCCCAAGATCGCCCGGAGAGTTCTCGTCTCGCTCATTTCGCCGTGTAGCCCGCATCCACCATGAGAGGAGTGCCGGTGATGAACGAGGCTTCGTCGGAGGCCAGGAAGAGGATGGCGTACGCGATCTCGCGAGGGTCGGCGCAACGCTGGATCAACTGTGCACCGGCCCATTGGGGATGGACGTCGGCGCCCGCGCGATCGAGCCCCATGGCGAGTGCTTGACGCTCGACGATCTGGGTCCAGACGACGCCCGGGCAGACCGCATTGACCCGGATGTTGTCCGGGGCCAGGTCCATGGCCATGCAGCGCGTCATGCCGAGGATCGCCGTCTTGGTGGTGTTGTAAGTGACGAAGTTCGGCTGCGGCGATGAACGAGGAGATCGAGGCCAGGTTGACGATCGCGCCACCGCCCGCCTTGCGGATCGACGGCACGACGTGCTTGGCGACCAGGGCCGGCCCCATGACGTTCACGTCCAGCATTTGACGCCATTCCTCGGGGGTTGCGTCGATGCCCCTCAGGATGAAGATCGCCGCGTTGTTGACCAGGATATGGATGGCTCCAAAGGCCGCGACCGCCTCGGCCGCCATCCGAATCACGCTCGCCTCGTCGGCGACGTCGGTATGAACAAAGATTGCCCGGCCGCCCGATTGGTTGATCCTCTCGGCGGCATCCTTCCCGCTGGCCTCGTCGCGCTCGGCGATCACGACGGCGGCGCCTTCCTCGGCGAAGAGCTCGGCCGTGGCGCGGCCGATCCCGGCACCGGCGCCCGTGATCACGGCGACCTTTCCGCTCAGACGTTTCATGACGGATTCCTCAACGGTCACTCAGGCTCGGATGGCCTACACTGGATGGATCGGATTTCGGCACGACGGATCGATTATGACCCAAGATTGGAGCACTTTCATCATGGCCGATTCAGTCCGCGATCCCAATTTCGTGGGTTGCCGGCCGTCGCCACCGACCCGACCTGGAACTCACACGCCTCGGCGCAGGAACGCGATCAGGTCGGCCATGTCCTGGAGACTCAGCGATTGCTCGAGCCCTTCGGTCATCAGCGATTGTCCGGTGGATCGGAGCTGCTCGATCTCGGATCGAAGGAGCGTCTCTTCGACACCTTCGGCACGACGCAGCTTGACGGTAGTCGCGGTCTCCTCGGCGAGAAGTCCGGAGAGGACCTGACCGCGGCGCGTGGCGGCGGTGAGCACCACATAGTCGGGCTCGACGTTCCGGTTCGGGTCGAGGATGTCACTCAACAAGGCGTCGGGGCCGCGGCCCGCGATTCCGGAAAGGTCGGGTCCGACCCGATGCCCGCGTCCTTGATGCTGGTGGCAGGTCTGGCAATTCTTGGCGAAGACGGCCTCGCCGCGACGGGCGTCGGCCGTGAGCTTGAGCGCGGCCTGATAGCGGTCGATCACCGCCGACCGCTCGGGCGGAGCAAACTTAGCCAGCACGGACGTTGCACGACTACGCAGGTTGGAATCGGCGAGATGCTGGAGTCTCTCCCGCGTCAGTGCATCGAGCTCGCCGGGAGTGATGACCTTTCGTTCGAGCGCGCGGACGAGAGATCCGGCCAGCGCCGGCGAGCCGGCGATCGCCGCCAGGAGATCGCGTCGCGTCGCCTGCGCCAGGCCTTCCCAATGGTCCAACACAGTGTCGGCGAGAGACGTCTTTCCCACTCGGGCGACGGCCCGAGCCGCGGCCGACTGGACCGAACGCGGTTGAGTCGCCGCCAGCAATCCGGGGATGACAGCCTCGGCCAGCACGGGCCGGCCCCGTGCGAGTACATCGAGAGCCACGAGGCGATCCTCAACCGGCCGGTCGGAAGCCGCCAGTTTGGATGCGGCCGGCCACAGCGGTGCGAGGCGATCCAGGGGGGATTTCAATTCCGCAGGTGCCCCGGCGGTCAGGGCATGAAGCGGGGGGCCGGAACGCTCCAGACCGTCGGCCATTCCCGAGAGGAGAACCATGGCGTCGAGCGACCGATCCGCATCCCCTCGTTCGGCCCGGTCCGCGATCATCCCCAGCAAGGTGGCCAGCTCGAGAGTGCGTCGGCGAACCCCGACGATCGCAGCGGCCTGGGTCAGCAATTGCGTTCTCCCGTCGGATGGCTTCATCGGGAGGCACAACGGGATGAACGCCAGGGACGATTCGCCCAGCCCGCTGAGGATCGCCAGTCGCATCCAGGGATCGGACGCGTCGCGGGCGGCAATCCGTCCCAATGCGGCAAGGGCAGTCGGCTCGCGATCACAGCGAACGCCCAGCGCCAGCGCGGCCTGGAGCCGGACCCGTATCGCGGAATCCTCGGCCAGACCGATCAGGCGCTCCATCGGGACGAGGCGAAACATCCAGCCGATATCAGGATCGTTCAACACGCGGAGGGCGTGCTCGCGCAGACCCGGATGCGAATCGACGGCCATCTTGCTCAAAGACTCAGCAGTCAGATCGCCTAGACCAACGAGGGTCCACAAGCCATGAAGCCGTTTCAGCGGATTCGGCGATTCCTTCGAGATTTCACGGAGCAGAGGCAAACTCGATGGCTCCTGAAACAGGCCGCGCCGCTCGAACGTGCCTCGCTCGACCAGCAATCGCTGGGCGGTGAGACGCCACCAGGCATTGCGATCCCCGAGCAACGCGACGAGCAACCGCTCGTCGGACTTGCCAAGCCTCGGCCTACGGACAGCGGTCGATTCGGGCGCGGACCTCGGCCGGACGCGCCAGATCCGCCCACGGTCGTGCCAGCGGCGAAAGTTGACGGCCCCGCGCGCCGCCTCGGGAACGAACTGGGGATGCTCGACCAATTCGCGGTACATGTCCACTACATAGAGGGCTCCGTCCGGCCCGGTCGCCAGGTTGACCGGACGGAAGGCCGGGTCGGCCGAGGCGAGGAATTCGCGACCCTGCTCGACCCGTCGGGCGACGTAACTCACTCCGGTCGGTTCGAGGACGCGCCGATGCACCACGTTACTCAGCGGCTCGCAGACGAACGCATTGCCGTGATACTGCGCGGGCAAGAGGCCCCCTCGCTCGATCAGCGGTCCGCAACTGGCATTGAAGTAAGCGACCGACTCGCGATTGAACCGGGCCTGCGGCGGGCTGATCCCGAAGATACGGCCTCCGTCGACCAGGTCGAGAATCGCGGCCACCGACGAGGTTTCGGCCAGGAAGGGGTTGCGATCCAGGGCGTGTTGCTCGAGCACGACATGACGAATCGGGATGGTGTTCCACGACGGAAAACGGTCTCCCCAGTCGGAGTGAGCAAGGCCGAATTGGCTGAAGCCCGCGATCGCCTCGAGACCGACGAGCCTCGGGACGCCGCCCCGCCGACCTTGAGGTCTCAGATCGCCCGGCCCGGTCCTCGGGCTGAGTCGGAACCGTACGTCGCGACGTCGAATAGGGCGCACGCGGGCGAGCGGGTCGGTCGGCTCGCGAAGATCGCCGTCGCTCCGTCCGTTGGCGACGTAGATCCAATTGTCCAGGCCCCACGAGAGTCCGTTGACGCGGAGCTGGGTATTCCCCTCGCCGAAGCCGGTCAGCAGCACGCGACGCTCGTCGGCGCGGCCGTCGCCGTCGACATCGCGGAAGAACCAGATGTTCGGCGCCGCGGTCACAAGCACGCCTCCGAAGCAGGGAAGAACCCCGTTCGGGAAAGGCAACCCGTCGACGAAGACGGTCGCGTGCTCGTAGCGGCCGTCGCCGTCGCGGTCCTCCAGCATCCGGATACGGCCCGAGGTCTTCGCATCCGGATAGTCAAGCATCTCGGCCACGTACAGCCGCCCATCCTCGTCCCAGGCGATCGCCACCGGACTCGCCACCTCCGGCTCGGCCGCCACCAGCTCGATCGTGAGCGCGGGGTCGGCCAGTACGAACGCCGCCTGCTCCTCGCGAGGAGGCCGAGGGGCCTCGCCGGGGCCTTCCGCGCGGCTCGCCACCGGGCACAGCAGGAAGAGCAGCACCATCCCACGAATGAAACGAATGGGGCGATGATTCATGGTCCTACCGGATACAGAAGCGGATCAGAGTTCGGGGTCGTTCACCTTGGGTACGAGCTTGCTCGACCTCGGCGCGTTCCAGAGCAGCAAGAGCGCCAGGAATCCGATCATCGGCATCAGTCCCGCCAGGAAGGTGACCTCGGAATAGGAATGGGTACGATCGAGCCATCGGCCGATCGGCTCCTGGACGAGCGCCGTTGACGTCCAGGTCAGGAAGCTCAGCGTCCCGGTGACACGTCCCATCCGGCTCACCGAGAGTTCCTGGGTGAGCGAATAGTAGATGGGGAACTGTCCGAGCGAGCCGAACCCGATGACGAGCAGGATGCCCAGGAACAAGGACGAGGCGGGCAGGAACGCAGCCAGCGTGCTCAGGGCGGTCAGCACCGCGCAGACGAGGAACGTCGCCAACCGCGCGTCGTGGACCGGGAATCCCCGGCCCGTGAGCCACTTGACCAGGAACCCGATCGCCAAACAACCGACGTCCGCGGCCAGGTAATACGCGATGGAGAAGACCTGGACCTGGGTCTGGCTATAGCCATATTGATCGCGCAGCATCCCTGGCATCCATGCCCGGAAGTATTGCCAGCACCAGTTGATCATGATCACCACGACCGCCAGGGCCAGGAATCGGCGGACGAGGCTCCAGCGCCGCGCCGCGAGATCCCCGGCCAAGAGATCGTCTTGCGTGAGGGCCCTCAGGGCTTCATCCTCGGGGCTCGACTCCGGTGCGCTCGGCTTGACCTCCAGGTCTTTCGAACGGATCACGGCCAGCCAGCCGACGACCCAGAATATGCCGATCCCGCCGATGACGCGGAACGGCAGTCGCCAGCTCTCCGGTGCGTCGCTGACCAGCAGCAACACGACGATGGGCGTCGCGAGTGCCCCCAGGGACGCACCGCTCTGGAGGATACTGTTGCCCAGCGGCCGATCGCTTCGCGAGAGCAGGCGCTGCGAGGTCACCAGCGCAGGGCCAGTGCCCGGCCTCGAAGAATCCCAGCAGCAACCGGCAGGCGAGCAACTCCCAGTAATTGGTCACCCAGCCCGTCGCGAAGCCGACGCCCGACCAACCCAGCAAGACGATCGGATAACACCATCGCGGGCTGATCCGGTCTGCCACGAACCCGGTGACAATGCCTCCCACGGCGAAGGCCAAACCGAATCCCAGCTCGAGGCGGCCATAATCCGTGTTAGTCAAGTTGAGCGAGGTGAGGATCTCGGTCTTCTGCTGCGAGAGCGCCTGGCGGTCCATGTACATCAGCATGGTCGCCAGCAGGAGCAGCCCGCAAATTCCCCAGGCACGGAGCGTCGCACCTTGCTCGCTGGTCGTTGTCGCGGCAATCGGGTCCATGTCAACCATCCCAGGAACGGCCATCCCAGCCGATCACCCGCTCGAGGAAGGTGACGACGTCGCGGGAGAAGACCCGAAACAGCGTCTCCCCCTTCTCGGCCGTGGCGCGACGCGGGTCGCCGATGTGTCCCATCTCGGTCCGCTCCCGAGTGATCCAGCCTCGAGTGGCCGGCTCGAATGATGCGGCCTGAGGGACCGGCTCGATCCGGCTGATGTCGCCGACCAGTTGGGGTGCGATTCGCAGGATCATCGAGGTTTCCCATTCGCAGGCGTGCCCCATCTGATCCTGCACGATCGAGGGATCGGACTGATCTGGCTTGCAACCGAGGGTCCAGTAGGTGCAAGACAGGAGCAGTAATTCGTCGCGTTGTCGGTGGCGCTGGCGGGCCTCGAAGACCGCCTGGCTTGCCGGCACGATGTTCCCACCGTGACCGTTGAGCAGCACAATCCGCCGGAAGCCGTGGGTGATGAGGTTGTCGATCAGGTCTCCAAGCAGGTCGAGGTACGTCCGAGGAGCGGCCGAGAGAGTGCCGGCGAAATCGATATGATGGTGCGAATTGCCCAGCCACAGCAGCGGCGTCCAGATCGCGCGGTCGCCCAGCGCCCCCGAGGCCCGACGGACGACCTCGCCCAGAAGCATACTGTCGGTGAACACGGGCAGATGATGCCCATGCTGCTCGACGGCCGCGATCGGCACAACGACCGGCACATCCCTCGAGGTCCCTGCCACCTGGGGCCAGCTCATCTCCTGAAGTTGCAAGAGGATTGCCTCCTCATCTCATCTGTACAGGACTATGACCGATCGTTTTTCAGCCCGCCTACCCGGACAGAACACCAGTGTAGTCGAGTCAACACCGATCACAACCCAGTTGAGGGAGGAACCGTCGAAACAACGGCCCGATCGACCACCGGGTTTCGTCCGGGATCCTCGCTGCCGCTAAGGTGGCACGTCGCCGTTTGGAACGCTGGGAGCGGGTGTGGTGATGATCGGTCTTGCCCTCCTCCTCGGATGGTGGCTGACAATGGGCGGCAGAGTAAGTCCCACAAGAACGCCGGCGAGGGCGCAAATCAAGAGCCAATGGAACAGAGCGAGGCCAACGAGGACGACCGGAATGAGCATCGCGATGGCAAGTATGACGGAGACCGGCCACGGCACCCACGCGAAATTGACGCCGAAAACGAGAACAACGCTCATCAGCGTGGCCAGATTGTATTGCCTACGGAGTCGTACCATGGGATCGAATCAACCTTCCACATGATCGCTGCTCTTGTGACCGCCGAGCTCGCGAGTCGACAGCCGTTCGATGATCACATCTGTTGCTTCGATCTCGATGCCAAGCCATCGGCGATCCTTCCGCTCGCAGACCGCGAACGTCGTCCCGCTGCCCCCGAACGGGTCGAGCACGACGTCATCTTCGACGGTGCTCATCTCGATGACTCGCTCGAGGATCTTCGTCGAGAGTGCGTTGGCCTTACGCTTCGACGACTTGAACTTCCCGTGGCGCACCGGCGGTATGTCGGTCCAGACATCCATCAGGTTCACACCCAGGTCGTTCATCGCATTGCGATGGCCTCCGTAATCCTTGATCTCACCGCCGCAATGACGACAGGTCTCGATCGGAGTGCGGATCTTGCGGAAGGTCTTGGGTTTCCCCTTGGTGTAATAGAGGAGGCTGTAATGGGCCGGGTAGAGTCGCCCCTGGATCGGCAGGCCCAGCTTGATGCTGACCGTGATCCAGTGCCGGAATTGCATGCCGATCGCATTCAGGTGATGCCCCAGCTCGATGTTCCAGCGCGGGATGTTGTAGAGGAAAAACGCGCCGCCCGGCTTCAGGATCCGACAGCATTCGTCGATCCAACGGCGGCACCATTTCAGGTAATCGACTTCCGTCTTGAGGTCGTTGACGTTCCCTCCATATTCCTTGCCGAGATTGAACGGCGGATCCGCGAAAACCGTGTCAACACACGCGTCGCGGAACCCCGGGAGAAGCTCCAGGCAATCGCCTCGAAAGAGAGCGCCGAGATCGGTGACGAAGATCGGGGCCGGGTTATCGTGGATCCGGAAGGCCGAGGGATCGAAATGACCCAGGGGCGCCAGACTGCTTCGTTGGGCCATCGCGGGGTCCGGGGAAGGATGAATCCGAAGAGAATCAAGCACAGGTGCTCAGTGGGCCGAGGGCGTCAAATAGTGGACGAACCACTCCCGGGCCAGCCGGGCGACTTCCTCGAGGGCTCCTGGTTCGGGAAACAGATGCGAGGCGCCGGGGACGATGTCGAGTTGCCGGGCGCAGTCGAGCCGATCCATCGCCTCCGAGTTCAGGTCGAGGACGATCTCGTCGCTACCGCCGACGATCAGGAGAGTGGGTGCGGTCACCCTTTCCAGGGCGTCACCGGCCAGGTCCGGACGACCACCGCGCGAGACGATCGCGCCGACGGAGTCGGGAGTACGGGTCGCCGCAAGGAGTGCCGCCCCGGCCCCGGTGCTGGCGCCGAAATAGCCCAATCGGAGACCCTTCGTCTCGGGCTGGGCCGATACCCAATCGGCCGCGGCTTGCAACCGGTCGGCCAGGAGCCCGATGTCGAAGACTTTGGAGCGATCATCGGCCTCGAACTCCTCCAGCAAGTCGACGAGGAGTGTGCCCAGGCCGGCCTCCTCCAGGAACCCGGCGACGAACTGGTTGCGAGGGCTGAGACGGCCGCTCCCGCTGCCGTGAGCGAAGACGACCACGGCGCGAGCCCCTCGGGGCAGCCTCAAGGTTCCCCGCAGGGTCGCGCCAGCCGCGGAGATGGTCGCGTCGCGCTCGACGACGCTCGGATCATTCGGACCGCTCATGATGATTCATTCCCCCTCGCGGCGATTCGTCGTCGCCGCGGACGCGCGGGCCAGGAGGTCGCTGACCTCTTCGTCGCCGGTCTGGGCAAAGTCCTTGTACCACATCCCGACGGCCCGGAACGGTTCCGGAGTGATGGCGCAGATGACCTCGTCGGCGATCGTCCGGAACTCGCTACAAGTCGAGGGTGCGCCGATCGGCACCGCGACGACGATCCGCGCCGGATCCTTTCTCCGCAAGGCCGTCACGGCGGCCCGCATGGTGGATCCCGTCGCGAGTCCGTCATCGATCAGGATCAGGGTGCGACCTTCCACCTCGAGAGCGGGGCGGTCATCGCGGTAGGCAGCCTCGCGTCGCAAGAGCTCCCGACGCTCCTCGGCGATCGTGGCCGCGACGTCCGCTTCGGAGACCTTCATCGTCTTGACGACCTCGTCGTTCATCACGACGACATCACCCGAGGCGATCGCGCCCATCGCCAGCTCTTCGTGGCACGGTGTGCCGAGCTTTCTCACCAGGAAGACGTCGAGCTTGACCCCCAATCTGGTCGCGACCTCGTAGGCGACGGGCACGCCGCCGCGAGGCAGGCCCAGGACGATCACGTCATCCCTCCCGGCATAGGCCGCCAGCTTGCCGGCGAGCACCTTCCCGGCCTCGGCGCGATCCGTGAATGGCCTGGTCATGACATCCCTCACCGGACTCGCCACGGCCACGAAACAAAGACGCCCCGACCGTGCCGCCGTCCGTCGACGCCGCACCGTGGGGCTGCCATAGCCGCTCGCTCGCCGCCGGTTGATGAACGACGATGAATTCCAGCTTAGTTCGGCCGGCACGGGTGCGTCAAGCACGCGACCCACGCCGGCAAATCCGGGATTTCAGGCCTCACCTATCTTCCCGACAGGATCGTGAGCAGAGCGTCCCGGTTAACCGGCTTGACGAGGTGGTGATCGAAGCCGACCTCTCGACCGCGGGCGATGTCGTCTTCCTGCCCGTAACCCGATACGGCCACGATGACGGCGTGCCCGCAATTCACATCCCATCGCAGGCGGCGTGCCACCTCGTATCCGTCCATCTCGGGGAGCCCGATGTCCAGCAGCACGAAATCGGGACAATGTTCCTTCGCGATCTCGAGCGCCTCGCGGCCATTGTGGGCCATCCGGACCTCATGGCCCAGGAGCTTGAGCAAACGGGACAAGCCGATTGCCGTATCCACGTTGTCATCAACCACGAGAATCCGCGACGACCGCCGCGCGGGCGACTCCGCGATCCCAGCCGGTACGGGCCCGGCTCCCTGCGGGCGTTCGACCGCGGGGAGACGCACGATGAATTCGCAACCTTTACCCAGCCCCTCGCTCTTCGCCAGGACGCTCCCGCCGTGAAGCTCGACCAACCTCTTGACGACCGTCAACCCGATGCCGAGGCCGCCTTCGGAGCGGGCCAGCGAGCGATCCCCCTGCGCGAATAGCTCGAACATCTCGGCCAACCTTCCGGGCGGGATTCCGATCCCGGCGTCGCGGAGCGCGATCCGAATTTCCTCGCCGTCACGCGCGGCGCTGAGCCGGATCAGCCCACCATTCTCGCTGTACTTCGCGGCGTTGTTCAGGAGATTGACCATCACCTGCTCCAGCCGAGTCGGATCGGCCTCGACCCAGAGGTTTCCCCGGTCGATCGCCAGTTCGATGGTGTGCCCGCGTTCCGAGATGAAGGGGCGGACGGTATCGATGGCGGCTTGAATGATGGGGGTCGCTTCGACGACGCGACAGCTCAGTGCGATCTTGCCCCGCGTGATTCGCGATACGTCGAGCAGGTCATCGATGAGTCGAGTCAGATGGCGGATCTGCCGCGTTATGACTTCCATGCTCCAATCAATATGCTCCTGGAGTCCCGAAAGGGTCGAGAGAGAAACCGCGTTGCCGATCGCCGCCAGCGGATTCCGCAGCTCGTGGGCGAGCATCGCGAGGAATTCATCCTTCCGCTTTTCATTCTCTCTCAACTCCCGATAGAGTCGCTCCCGCTCCTGCTCTCCGGCTCGATTCTGTGTCACGTCGTGGAAGACGAGGACCACCCCGCGGATCGACCCCGTCTCATCGTCCTTGATGGGTGCGGCGCTGTCCTTGATCGGCCGCAGCGTCCCGTCCTTCGCCTTGAGTTCCGTATGGTTCGCCAGGCCCACGATCTTGCCGTGGCGCAGGACTTTGTCGACCGGGTTTTCGACTTTCTCGCCGGTCTCTTCGTTGCTGATCCGGAAGACCGCCTCGAGTGGCAGGCCCCAGGCTTCCGCCTGTGTCCATCCGGTGAGCTTTTCGGCCGTCGGATTCATGAATGTCACGCGGCCGGTCTCGTCGGTGGCGACGACGGCATCACCGATGCTGGCGAGAGTCGTCGAGAACCAACGCACGCTCGCGTTGAGCTCCCTCCGGCCGCGCTCGCTGAAGTGATGCACGACGAAGAGGAGTGCCAGTCCCAGGAACGTGACCAGAGAGAATGCGACGATCGTCCAGGAGATGGCCGACTCCAGACCGGCCTGTCGCAGGTCGCGCAGCGCCTCTTCGCCGGCCGTCATCGCGCCGATCCGCTCCCGGAGATCCCTCATGATGGCCATGCCTCGATCGCTCTTGACGACGGCCATCGCGGCCTCGATCCCCTGTGCCCTTCGAAGCTTGATGGTCTCCTCCATCTCGGAGAACTTCGCCGCAACCGCCTGCTCGATGCGCGCCAGGGAGTCTCGGCGAATCCCATTATTGATGGTGACATCCCTCAAATGACCGACCGATCGACCGACCGAGGTGACAGCCATGTTGTACGGCTCGAGGTAGCGCTCATCGCCCGTGAGGAGGTACCCACGCTGACCGGTCTCGGCATCTCTGAGGTTCGAGAGCACCGCGTCGAGTCCGACGATCACCTCGTGGGTCTGAGCGACTCCCCGAGAATTCTCGGCGATCATCCTCAGGTTCCAGAAAGTGGCGACCGCGTTGACGATGAGGATCGCGAACACGAGAGCATATCCGACCACCAGCCGCTGGGTCGTCGGCCACTTCAGGACGCCCCGATTCATGACAATTCTCCATCAATCCCTACACAACGATGAGGTGCGTAACGCACGGGTTCTCGCAAACACTCCAAGCGATCGGTCGAAGATCACCGAGGGGCAGGCGTCGTCGATGAACGAGGACAAACGACCAGCGACTCCCGAACCAGCATTCATGCGACATCCCCGAGAGTCCGCTGCCAGCGGTAAAACTCCACCCAGTCCTCGCCGAGACGACCACTTACTACCAAACGATCCTAGCTCATCTATTGCGCACCAGCACGCCGACGAAACGATTTCCGATTGCCCTAGCGTCGATGGTATTGGTCCAAATAGCAACAACCCGTTGACTCTAGGCAACACTACGATCGCTCCGCCAAACAAGGATTCGACGAACCCGGAGCGTGAATTCAGACGTAACTCAAATCGAAAGTGCTATTAAAGCGATTTCAGGCGTTATGGCTTTATATGACGCAAATTCCGCTGTCATACTTGCAAGTGTTGTGCGAGCGGCCCGAGTCTATCGCGTCAAGACTCTTTGAGCTACCATGCAATATCCGGTCCAACGCGAATCGCCAGCGAGGCATCCCATTCGGGGATTTCTCGCTGGCGACTCTGACCGACTGTCTGAGTATCAATCCGTACGGCTTACTTCTTGCCTCTCGAAGCTATCTCCGGGGACGTCGGAAAAACGTCCGCTCAGCGTCCGAAAAGGGAACGAATGAATCCTCCGAATCGGGGGCCGCTCGTCATGCTGGGGCCTCCGGCAGCGGCGAGCATCGATGCGCGGCCCGCTTCGTACTGGGCGACCGGCCGAAACACCGGGGGTCTCGATGCGAGGCGACCGCCGGACCCTCCGCCGTTGGCCATGTCGATGGACCTGACATTCGACTCGGTCACCTGGGGGTTGTGGCCGCCCCATCGCGACTCCACCAGTTCCAGCACGTTCAACGGAGCGAACATGGCTTCTCCGCCTACCGAGATCCAGTCCGCCGCATACGGATTGCTCTCGTTGACCTTGCCGTCCATGCCGTAGACCAGGCTATACTCGTAATTGATCACCCGATCCTTGTTCTCCTGACCGTTCAGCATCGATCCCGAGTTGGCGTGCAATTCCAGCACGATCCTGACGGCGCGTTGGCCGCGGCCGGGCATGGCGTGGTAGGTCGCGATGTATTTGTAGATGCCGTGATTCCAGACCTCGCCGATGGTCCCACGGGGCGGGAATGCCCGGAGGTTGCCCAGCAGAGCCTTGTGCTCGCCGCGGATATGAGCCTCGAGCATGGCATGGACCCGAGACACCTTGGAATCGGTCGCGTCGGGGCCGGGACGCGGCGGGCCGGCAGGGATGTCGACGGCGTAGTCACCGATCCGATGATTATAGTGGTTCTCGCCCAGTTCGGCCCAGAGCGACTTCAGCTCGTCCACGGTCATCCCCGACCCCGGAGCGGGGACCGGCTCATTCAGGAGGATCGAGGACACCGCACCGCCGAGGCAGTGTCCCGGCCATCGGGAGACGCCGTTGGTCTGGCTGAACGCGGCTTCCCACTGCCTCGCGGAGGTGCCGAAGATCTGGTCGTACTTCAGGAGCGGAGATTGCGTCTGGAACATCGTCATCTGACCGCCATGCTCGCTGTCGGGGCCGAGCCAGCTCAGGTCGTCATACAGGTTCGGGAACCAGGTTGCACCATCTCCGGGAGCCGGCTGGGTCTCCAGCAATCCGTTCGGGCCGGCCACGACGATATCCTGCCCCGGAGCGATGTAAGACCCGGGCGTTGCGATCAACTGATCGTCGCCGTTGACCGACGAGGTGTTGACCCGGCCATTTCCACCGGCCCATGGCTCGTGGATCGAGTCGGCCTTCGTGGGCCAGTAGTAGAAGTTCCAGGGCTTCTTCAGGCTCTGAGCGACCTGAACGAAGCTGGTCTCGACCGCGTACGTACTCTTGGCCCCCTCCACCTTGAAGGTATACCAGCCCTGGTGATCCAGACCGACGTCCTGGCCATTGCCGACGATCGAGCCGCTCGGCCCCTTGAGCTCGACGACTTGCCCCGAGGTCGTCGTGATCTTCAGATCGCCGCCGAACCGCGTCGGGACGTAGACCCCGTAATAATGGTCGCCCGTCTGCTTGTCCAAGGTTCCACCCAAGGGCACGGTCCTGTGCGTTCCCCCGCATGGGCCCCGGCGGCCATGCCGAGTGTCATGGCCAACGTCCAGAATATGGAACCACGAAGCCGCTTACCGATCCGCATGCTACCTCCCTGTATTCGCTCTCAAGATCCCCATCCCCGATAGCGCCGTCTCTCCAGCCCGATGTTCGCCGTGAATTCGACATCGAATGCGAACCTGGGCCAATCCCCGATGGACCGGACGCCACTCAATTTCCCACCTTTTGGTTCGGCTTTGTCATCGCAGTGGGTCGATCCCAATTCACCACCGACTCGGGGCACTCCTCTTGAATTTCGTCAGAGCCCCTAGAACGCGCGAGGGCGTCATATCCTCTTTTCGCCCGGTATCCGTCATGACGCTCTGGAGTGCTCGAGGGATCTCGCAGCAGAACCGGTTCGATTAGTTGACTTACCATCAGTCACAAAAGCTCCTCAGCCAGTGGTTTGCGCCGAGGATTTACGCCTGGCCGGCGTCAAGATCGGGCTCTGTCGGCAAGGACTCGCTGGCCTGAATTGCCGACTTGAAATTCCGGTCAAGGATTCTTGATCACCGGGAAGTCTCGAAGACGGCTACGAAGACATCGACAGGGTTGAGTGCCCTCAAATTCGTCGTATCCCTCCTCCGAGAGGGCGGGCTCGACGACCAGATCTCCCCAGGACGTAAACTTCAGAGAATCTTCGCGTTCCTCTCGGTTCCGGATTCGCCACGAAAAGTTAGATCCCGCCGAAGGCCATGGGGACCGGCATCGCCCGCGCAAGACGTGTGAAGCCGACCGGTTCGCGTCTCGTGCGATTTCTCCCGGGAGATGTCATCGGCGTGGTGTCACGACAAGACTTTCATACCGACGGGGTCCCAATCGATCTCTCGCCTCTGCCGGTAGCTCTCGTTGCAGAGCAAGGCGGGAGCCGCGGCACGGTATCCAAAGACGGCATCCTCATAGACGGGCTTGACTCCTCGGACCGACCTGAAGAAGTTCACGAAATGGTCGAATCGCTCGTCGTAATCCTTGGGCACGACATACTTCTCCGTCTCCTTCGACCGACGCTTGTCGCTCGTCGAGGGACGTTCCGCGAGGTATTTTTCGGCGAGCGCCTTCTGCTGGGCGTCGGAGAATGTCTTGACCGAGTTGTATCCCTTGAGGATCTGATTGGCCGTGGCGTGCTCGATCCCGACGCGGGTGAGCGTCAGGTCGCGGAAACTGACGTCGATGACGCCATCGGTGCCGACGAAGCGGAATTGCGTGGCGCCGCCACCTCCGTCCTCGAAGTCGGTGACCAGCGAGAGGGTGAAACTCCCGTGGGCGTCCGTCTCGGGGTAATCGAGCAGGCCCATGATGATGTCATAGACATCGCGACCGTCGTCCCAGTACCGGCGTCCCCCCATCGCGGCGACCCGCGTCGGCCCGATGGCGCCGGTGGCGTGATGGATTCCGGTGATCAGATGGATGAAGAGGTCTCCGGCGACGGCCGTGCCGTAGTCCCAGTAGTTTCGCCATCGGAAGAATCGTACCGGGTCGAACGGCCGCTTCGGTGCACTGCCCTGGAAGCGTTCCCAGTCGATCGTCTCGGGCGAGGCGTCGGTCGGGATCGTATACTGCCAGGCTCCGACGTCCGAGTTGCGGTTGTAGCGGGCCTCGATGGCGTGGACCTTGCCGACCGCCCCTCGATGGATCAGCTCCTTGACCTTGTCGTAGACGATCGAGCTGGCGTACTGGCTGCCGACCTGGAAGACAGCCCGGGTCTCCTTCTGCGCGGCGATGACAGACGGCCCTTCCTCGACGCTCCGGATCATCGGCTTCTCGCAATAGACGGCCTTGCCGGCCCTCATGGCGTCGATCGACATCTTCGCATGCCAGTGGTCGGGCACGCAGATGAGTACAGCGTCCACGTCCTTGCGAGCCAGGATGTCGCGATAGTCGACGCAGGTCTCGACGCGGCTGCCGAAGACCTCCTTGGCGTGGGTCCGCCGGCCCTCGTAAAGGTCGCAAGCGGCGACCAGCTCGACTCCGGGGACCTTCAGGGCCGTCTCCGTGTCGATGAAACCGATGATCCCCATCCCGATCGTGGCGATCCGGATGCGGTCGTTGGGGCCTGCGGGACGGAGCGGCTCGACCGTAGGCTTCAGCTCGTGGATGTCGTCGGCCAGCACGGTGGTTGCGACGGTTGAGGCGGCCGTGCTTGCGGCCACGGATTTCAGGAACGACCGGCGTGAGTCGTGGGCGGAATCGTTCATGGGCCTTCCCTCGGTTTGGAGACGCTCTTCATCGCCAATTGTCCCGCGCCTCGGCGGGAACGGTCTCGGGGTGGATCCGTCCCAGCATAGGAGCCGTCGTGACCGAAAGGAAGACGCCGCCCCCCGATCGCACACGGCTCATGCGAGCGGCTGCGCCCTTTCGCTTCCATTCGTCATCCAGAGCCCCTCCCGTTTCCGTCATTCGACGGCAGAGGACGGCGGCGCACCGACGAGCATGATTCCCAGCTCGTACAGGAGGACCATCGGCAGGCTCAAGAGAAGCATGCTCGATATGTCTGGCCCGGGTGTCAGGAGCGCGGCCACGATGACGATAATCACGATGGCGAGGCGGCGCTTTGCGCGATAGTCCGCGGCCGTGAAGATGCCGATCGTGGATAGGAACATCATCACCAGAGGTGTCTGGAAGCAAAGTCCGAACGCGAGGGGCAGGATGGTTGCAAAGCCCATCCACTCGCTGAGTCGTAGCATCGGTCTAGCATCTAGCCAGATGCTGAACTCAAGAAGGAACCGGAGCGTCAAGGGCAGGACCGCGAAGAAGCAAATGAAGACACCGGCGAGGAATAAACCGATCGAGTAGGGCAGGAACCGGTAAACGGAAGCCCGCTCGTGGCGGTACAGACCAGCGGCGATGAAGGCCCAGACTTGATAGAAGACCCAGGGACTGGCGAGGACAAGTCCGGTCACGAGGCATACCCTGAAGAAGATCACGGCCGGCTCCATCGGCCCCAGGGCGATGAGGCTGTCGTTTCGCTCGACGACGGACTCCACGGCGGTTATGAAGCCGGAATCATTCCACTCCTGGGGCAACTCGACATAGCGTGCCTCCAATTCACCAGCGGTGGGTTCGGGCAATCCGGGGAATACCTGGCGGACGGCCCGGGCAAACGAATCGGCTGATATGCGTGAGGCGACTCGTGTATAAGAACCGGCAACCGCGGCGGCCGCGGCCCTTTCCTGCACATGCCTTGCATTGAGATCGGCGAGAGTCTGCTTCGCGGGCTCCTGCATCTGACGGACCACCTGCCGTCCGAGATTGAGGGGAGGAATCATCGTGATGACGACGCCGACGAAAAGTCCCAGCAAGGCAAGGATCAAGTGACGCCTAAGTTCCTCGATGTGATCGCCCAGACTCATGGTCACCATCGACCGCTCTTCGACGAAAAGATCTTGATTGGTAGGCATGGAATCAGCCCGCCTTTCCGCGTGCGATACGGTGAGTCGTGGTGCGGATTGGAGCGCAGGTCGCAACGGCCAGTCCCGAGGCCGGAGGCCCTTCAGATGTGCCGCCGAGGCCTCACGGGGACGGCCTGTCGGCGGTGGCGATCCAGGAAGCTCACTGTATCATGACTCGCCCGACGAAGAAAGAGGCGGTGAGCCTTCCGGAGAATAGGGAGGGCGAGTCGCGTCCGCCGTTCGGGAGAAAACGGCTCGGACGGAGCCTAGCCATCCCTATATGTTTCACATGATTAAGTCTTCTATAATGAAACACGGCCGGGCGAGAGGCTCAAGAGACGCCACCGGCCCGGCCGTCGGAGTGGAATGCGAACAGTGCCCGTCAGCAGGCACCTCCACCTCCATCTCCACCTCCGAAGTCATGTCCCCCCTGCCCCGTTACCAGGTTGAAATACGGGTAGGTCGCCGTGCTGGTACTCCCCTCCGCGGCCAGGACAGCCGACCAGTCGGTGTTGATGGTCGTGATGTCCGCCGAGGTGATGTTCGAGGAGGTCACGGCCGCGGCCAGCGCGTCGTATGCCGTCGTGAGATCGGTCGTCTGCTGAGTCGTCGGCGAGCTGGTGTAAAGGGCTTCGAACTGACTGAGCAGAGTCGCATTGCCGGTCAAGGTCGTCCCGGAGGCATACGAGGTCACCAGGCTGTTCTCGAATGACTTCAGGGCCGAGGAGCTGCTGGGGGTGAGGCCGTCGCTGGAGAGCGTCTGGAACGCGGTCATGATCGCGGTCAGTTGGCCGACGGTCGTATTCGAGGCCAGCTCGATCGTCTGGACGTCCTTTTTCAGCGTCGCGAGCGCGGTGGCGAGTGTGGAACTCGACGTTCCTGTGGTCGTACCCGTCGATGTCTCGGACGACTCGCTGGAAGTCGTCGCCGTGGCGGCCGCGGCGGTCGCCGTACTCGTCGTCGTGGCGGCCGTCGTGGTGCTCGTCGAGACATGCACGTGGTGGGCATGCAGGTGGGCGACGGCGTGATGGGCGACTCCGAGATGGGCTGGGGTCACGCGCTCCTCGAGGCTATCGCAGGAGAGTACCACTTTTCGTGGCCGGCGAGTTCGATTCGCTCGGGTGCTCTCACGGCCGAAGATCAGTTCCCGAAGGACGGTCCTGCTCAGTTGCATCGCATTTTCCTCCTCAAATCAAGGTGTGCCGACTTGAGTCGCATGTGAAAGGCATCCGCCCCCGAAGGGTGGCATCGGCGGAGATGACGGGCTCGATTTGTACGTGTCGCAGAGAGATGACTCGAAGCTCGGACTGAGGGCCAACACGAACCCCTGCTATCGACTTGCTGCGAACCGTCCGTCTTGACCGCAATGCCCGTCCTCCCGGCCCAGGGCGGGTCCGGAGAAGAACGTCCGTCCGATCCCGTGGACCGTGAACCGATTCCCGCTCCCCTTTTCGCTGTGAGGGCGGCCCACATTGATGAACGGAAATTTAACCAACATCCGCGCGCAAGATGCCCTCGATTCCCGGTCGAGGACGACAGCGGCGATTAATCGGGGGGGGTCCGCGACGATCTCGATCCTGAGGTCAAATACCACGCGCTGATGGGTTTCGGCGCCCGTGGGAGTATAGTGGTTCAAATCCGTATCCCCAGGGTAGCGGTGCAGCCCCGATGGATCCGGCAGTACGCTTCGACTCGTGAGGTCCTGCCCGAGCTCTGTGTTCCGCGTGTTTGGCGGGGCGAGTGCTGAAGGACCGTTCTCGCGAAGACCGTCGGCTTCCGCGAGACGCGATCCGGCCCGCGGGCGACGGAACAGTCCGCAAAGGGCGGTCGTATCCCTGCCCACTCTACAGGACCAAGTCATGTCCACGGGTGACCGAACGGCGGATCGCGACCCGATCGACCTCCTCGCGGAGGAGTTCGTCGAACGGTACCGGCGGGGGGAGCGGCCGGCACTGGCCGAATATCTCGAGGCCCACCCGGAACTGGCCGAGGCGATCCAGGAGCTGTTCCCCGCCCTTTTGATGATGGAACAGATCAAGCCGCCGGAGGACATCCCGGACGCCGCACTTCCGTGCGGCCGGTCAACTCTGTGGTCGAATCCCTACCCGATCGAACGGCTCGGGGATTTCCGGATCCTGCGGGTACTCGGCCGGGGCGGCATGGGAGTCGTCTACGAGGCGATCCAGGAATCGCTCGGCCGTCACGTCGCACTCAAGGTCCTCCCGCCGCACGGCCGGCTCGACCCGACCCAGCTCGCCCGTTTCCGCCGCGAGGCCCGCGCGGCGGCCCACTTACATCACACGAATATCGTGCCGGTCTTCGCGGTCGGTGAAGAGGACGGCGCGCCGTATTACGCGATGCAGTTCATTCGAGGTCAGGGCCTCGACGCGATCCTCGACGAGCTGAAGTGGCTGCGGCATGAGGGTACGGCCCTCGTCGACGCATCTTCACCCGGAACGACCGGCGTGCAGACTCCGGGGCACGCGGGTGGCAAGACTGCGCCGCCGGAGCGATCCGAACATCTCGTGAACCAGGAGCCCGTCACCGAGTCGATCGCGAAGGGGTTACTCGGTGGCCGGTTCGCGGTCTCGGGCGGACGCGAATCGGATCCGCCTGAAACACTCCCCACCTCGACGGCTGATCCGACGGCGTCAGCCGGCACCGCGACGACCGTCGCGGGGGGAAACACGACCGAGGACGTGCGAACTCCGCCCTCGTCGGAGCCATCGGGTTTGATCTCGCGGCACGGCGGCACCTACTTTCGGACAGTTGCGAGGATCGGCGCCCAAACGGCGGATGCGCTGGCCTACGCGCACGCGCAGGGAATCTGCCACCGCGACATCAAACCTTCGAACCTCCTTCTCGACGCCGACGGAATCGTCTGGGTCGCCGACTTCGGACTGGCGAAGGCCGAGAACGGGGAGGGGCAGGCACTGACGCAGACCGGGGACATCGTCGGCACCTTGCGGTACATGGCTCCCGAGCGGTTCAACGGCTGGTCCGACGGGCGGAGCGACGTCTACGCGCTGGGGGTGACCCTCTACGAGATGCTCACTCTCCGGCCGGCGTTCGACGAGTCCGACCGACTCAAGCTGATCGACCGGATCGCGACCGGAGCCGTACCGAGCCCACGGTCGATTGACCCGAGGATCCCGATCGATTTGCAGACGATCGTCCTGAAGGCGATGGCCCGCGATGCGGGCGAGCGGTATGTCTCGGCCCAGGCCCTGGCCGACGACCTGGAACGATTCCTGGCCGACCGGACGATCCTCGCACGGCAGAGCTCGGCTCGCGAGCGGGCCTGGCGGTGGTGTCGCCGGAATCCCGCGGTGGCGTCGCTCGCCACACTGGCCGCGACGCTGACGATCCTCATCGCGATCGTCTCGACCGTGGCGGCGCTGGTCTCCATCCGGCAGCTTGACCGGACCACCGCGGCCGAGCGCCAGGCCCGGCTCGCACTCGGCAATTCTCTGCTATCCGAGGGCGCGGCACTCCAGCGCACCGGGCTGATTGGCCAGCGGTTCGACAGCCTGGACCGGCTCGCCGAAGCCGCGAAAGTCCTGGGCGGCGATCGCGAGGGCCGGGACCGCCTGCCCGAGATCCGCAATTCCATGATCGCCGCCCTGGGTCTGACCGACCTGCGGGTCCTCTGGCAGCGCGACCACGGCGATAACTACTCCTTCAGCGTCGACGCCGCCCTGGAACGATATGCCGTCGCCGAGCGGTCCGGCATGGTGGTCGTCCATCGGCTCGACGATCATCGCGAACTGGTCCGCCTGCCGGGTCCGGAACGGCGCGGTTTCTGGCATGCCGAGACTTTGTTCAGTCCGGACGGCGAGCTGCTGGTCGCCGTCTACGTCGGGGAGGGCGGCGCTAGCGATCTACTGCGGGTTTGGCACTTGGGACGTCGGGAACTCCTCGGCAGCCTGGAGGGCCGGAGAGTCGGGGGATTCTATGGTGGAGTGTTCTCCCCCGACAGCCGCCGCCTTCTGTTCTGTCCGCCGGAGGGAGGCATCGGGGTCTGGGACCGGGGCGAACGTCGGGTGGTCCGGCGGCTGCCGCTGGACTTCACGCCGCACTTTCTGGCGATCGATCCCGAGGGCCGTCGACTCGCGGTCAACAACGCCGTTGCACCGGCGCGGGTCGCGATCCTCGAGGTCGAATCCGGCCGCGTGCTGGAGGACTGGAGATCGCAGGTCGGCAACCAGAATCTGGCGTGGAGCGCCGACGGGCAACTCCTGGCAATCGGCAGCTATACCGGCGACGAGCGCGTCTACGTCTGGAACGTCCGTCGCGGGGAACTCGCCTCGGTGCTCCAGGGACATACCGCTAACATCATCAATGTCCTATTCGCGCACTCGGGTTACCTGCTGGCGACCTCGAGCGCTGATGGCACGACCCGGCTGTGGGATGCCGCCTCGGGAGAGCTTCTGGCAACTGCACCGGGAAATGCGCTGGGTTTCGCGACGGATGACCGCAGGCTGGCCTTCAGGGCCAGTAGGAGCGTCGGCGTCTGGGAGGTCGCCTCGGGCGACGAATGTCGCACGCTCCACTCGGCCATGCTCGGCAATCGCAGCGAGAGGCGAGATGTCATTCAGTTGACTTCCGGCGAGTTCAGCCCCGACGGCCGGCTGCTGGCGACCGGCGACGGGGACGGTATCCGCCTGTGGGAGGCCGACACGTGGCGGGAGGTCGCCCACATCAAGGCTGGCGCTTGCGGAAGCGTCCTGTTTCACCCCGACGGCCAGAGCCTCATCGTATCCGATCAATGGGGCCTATTTCGTTGCCCGATCCGTCCCGATCCCGAGAACGGGGCGGATGCGGTCCGTATCGGGCCGGCCGAACTCCTCCGAGAAACGAGAGGGGAGTCCTGGAACAAAGCCGCCTGGTTGCCCGATCATCACACGCTGGCGATGACCGACAATTCCCAAGCACGGGTCATTCTCGTCGATTCGAGCCACCCTCACCCGGCCTGGAGCCGAGCGGCGGTCCTGGACAGCGGGGAGAATCGCCGCATGACCTCGATCGCCGTCAGTGCGGATGGGCGCTGGCTGGCGGTCGGCGGCTGGAAAGAGGCGGGAGTCCGGGTCTGGGACTTGCGCCGTCGCCGGCTCGAGCGGATCTTGAGACCGAACGATTCTGCTACCGAGATGTCCTTCATGGTCGGCTTCAGTCCCGATGGTCAATGGCTGATTTCGCGTACCGCCTCCGATCTGGGACGTCGATGCGACGTCTGGCGCACGGGGACGTGGGTACCGGGCCCGCCAATGGACCAGGAACGCCATGGTGGCGCGTTCTATGCCCCGGTTTTTACCGACGACGGCCGGTTGATGGCCCTGGGTATCACCCACGACCAGGTGCTGCTGGCCGACGCCCCGACCGGTCGGGAGATCGTGCGATTGCCCACCTTGCAGCCGATCGGCCCCATGCCGCTGTTCTTCAGCCCCGACGGTACGAAGCTGGTCGCCGGCACGACGCAGAAGACCGTACTGATCTGGGACCTGCGTCGAATCCGCGACCGGCTCGCCACGCTGCGGCTGGACTGGGACGCGAAACCGTACCCGCCGTCCTCCGCGACCGAAGCCGTTGCCAACGTGATTCCCCCGCCGAGGCGCGTGCGGGTCGTCGGTGAGATCTTCGAGACCCGGGCGAGGCGTCAGGTCGAGCGCACCGCAATGGACCTCCGGCTCGCTGCCAACCCCGATGATGCCGAGGCCCTCATCCACCGCGGCTGGCTGTCCCTCTCGGAACGGAGGTTGACCGAGGCGATCTCCGATCTCGATCATCTCCGCCGCCTGCAACCCGACTACCCCGATCTCGACGGTTTACTGGGCCAGGCTTTTCAGGACATGGGCAACCTCGCGGCTGCCCTCGCCTGCTCCAGCCGGGATCTCGAGCGAGCGCCGGAGGACCAAGACGTCCGGCTCGAGCGCGGGATCCTTGCCCTCGCCCTCGGCCTCAACCAGCGAGCGGCAGACGATTTCGACAGGGTCATCACGGCCGATCCGACGAATGATCCTGCCCGCTACCTGCGTGCGCGGGCGTTGAACCGGATGGGTCGGTACCGCCAGGCCCTGACCGATCTCGACGCCCTCATCACCGGAAACCCGAAGGACTTCGCGCCGTACCAGCTCCGCAGTGCAGCCCACGAGGCCCTCGACGAGCACGAATTGGCGCGTCTCGATCGGGAGAAGGCGCATTCGTTACTGCCCAGGAGTCCGAATCAGTTGAACGATCTGGCCTGGCACATGTCAACCGGCTCCCTCACGAAACGCGACCCCGAGATCGCCCTGGAACTGGCCCGACGAGCCCTCGCGCTGGAACCCGATCAGTCGCTGTATCTCAACACCCTCGGCGTGGCGCTGTACCGCGCGGGGCGGTACAGCGAAGCGGTTGACGTGCTGGAACGGAGCCTCGGAGCGGGTCATGGCGAGACCGATGCCTTCGACCTGTTCTTCCTGGCGATGTCCCATCAAGATTTGGGTCATTCCGTCCAGGCCCGAACCTGCTTCGAGCGAGCCGTAAAGTGGTTGGAGGAGCGAAAGAATCTGCCGAGCCAGTATGTCCAGCATTTGACCGACTTTCGCGCCGAGGCCGAAGCCGTGCTGGCTCGACCCGGTGAAGATCTGCCGGACGACGCGTTCGCTCCCGGGTAGTCGGCCACAAACGGCGACAGCCTTCTCTGGTGGGCTGGAGTGGACGGGATGTCCGCGAATCGGCCGATTGGGGACCTTACGCGCCCGAGTGGACACAGAGTCCAGGTCGATGCCACGGTCGTCGCTGAGATGAATTCTTCCGGATCCCTGTGTAGGACGAGCCCTTGTCGGCAGTTAATACTCTATGGGGTTGCAAAAGTTGGCCGATCACACCGACGAAGAGGACGTCTTGCGACGTATCCGGGCAGGCGACCAGACCGCGCTTGCGACGGTGTTCGACCGGCACCGCGGCCGGCTGGGCAAGATGGTGCGGCTGCGGCTGGATTGTCGGCTAAGAGGACGAATCGATCCCGCCGACGTGCTCCAGGAGGCGTTCGTTGACGCCTCCCGCCGGCTTCCGGACTACGCCGCCAACCCCACGATGCCGCTGTTCCTCTGGCTGCGATTTCTCACCAGTCAGCGGCTCCAGCTCCTGCACCGGCAACACTTCGGGCCAACGCGGGATCCCGTGCGGGAGGTTTCGCTGTTCTCGGGGGCCCTGCCCCAGGCCGATTCGATGTCGCTCGCCCAGCAGTTGCTCGGAAGGCTGACGACTCCCAGTCAGGCCGCCATCCGGGTCGAGATGCAGCTCAAGGTGCAAGAGGCACTCAACCGAATGGACCCGATCGACCGTGAAGTGCTGGCACTGCGGCATTTCGAGGAACTCAGCAACAAGGAGACGGCCGAGGTCCTCGGCCTCCGGCAGGCCGCGGCCAGCAACCGCTACGTCCGCGCGCTCCTGCGTCTCAAGGAGATCCTCTCGACCGTTCCCGGCCTTCAGGGAACCGAGGGCGGCACTTGAGAGGCCCGGTGATTCGCCTCGGGAATCCCCTCTAACAAGCCCAAACTTCCCTGGCTCGAAGGGCTTGATTCTGGATGCGCGAGCCAATTCCATCGTCGAAGCTTCGAAGGAGTAACTTTCCGTGACCATCTCTCGTGCACAGGTTCTGGCCCTGTCGCTGGCTTTGCTGTTAGCGGCGACCGTGACCCCGGCGCGCGCCGGCTTCACCATCCAGCAGGGATTTGCGATCGGCCCCAACGGGGTCAGCGGCTCGCCGAGCTTCCCGGCCTGGCAGAGCAACGCGATCCTGGGCCTCATGAACGGCTTCACCGCCGTCGGTAACTTTGCGACCGACCCGACGGCCTTTCAGCCGGTCACGTCCGCTTCGGTGCGAGACGTCATCCCCACCGGCGACTTCAACTCCTGGCACGGCCAGGCCAACCCGACCGGTGCGTTCGCGAACGAGCTTGGTAACCTGCTCTACTCGCCGGTCATCATCTCCGGGACCAACGGGACGCAGTTCAGCCTCTCTCAGGTTGTCTTCACGGGCGTCAGCAGCGACTTGCCCGGCAATCCCGCCGGTTCGCTACTCGGCAACGTGACCGACCTCAACAATTTCAACTACAGTCCGGGCCGGGTCGGGGTGGTCTTCCATGCCGGCGGACCTTCGACGAACATCACGAGCGGTTCGCCGGACCAGATGGTCAATGAGCTGATCTACCGCGGGGTCGGCAGCTACGATCAAGTCCTCACGGTCGCAGGGTCCGGTGAAACGGGGCAGCAACTGCTCGACCAGCAGGCGGCGCAGTTCGCGTCGCATAACCCATTCTCGTTCAGCGCCACCTACTCGGTTTATGACAGCTCGACGAACCGGGATCCCGGTTCGCTGCTGTTCTCCGGCACGGACGTCCTGCCCTTGAGCGTGCCGGAGCCGTCGAGCTTGGCCCTTCTGAGTCTGGGTGTGCTGGGGTCTCTGGCCGTGGGATACCGCCGCCGGCAGGCCTGCGGATCCGGGGCGTAATTCGCGCGTCGCGCCGACCGATCCGATTGAAACGTAGTAGCGGGCTCGGCGGGACGACTCGGGGCTGTCGCTCAACGAGATCATCACTCAAAGGATCACTTTCATGTGGCAAGTGTGGGACCCAAGGGTCGGTCTAAACTCACTCACAGGACTGAGTAGAAGAGCATCTGACATCACACGAGGGAAGTTCCCGAGGACCGTGGGCCGGTGGAAAGTAGGTAGGTTGGTCGGCTCGAGCATCATTTTCGGGGCGCTCACCGGATGTGGGCCCAGCGGCATGGGGAGCGTCTCGTTCCCCTCGGATGCCGCTGCCAAGACGGTCGGTGCGCCACCCAAGCCGAAACCCGGCATCGTCCCTCGGACCGCTCGCCCGGCTCCGCCTCGGAAGGCGCCTCCCAAATTCATCCCCGGCTGAGCGGACGATTCCCTCCCGGATCGCAGCTTCGATTCCATCATCCCATCATCTTGCTCTCCATTGAGGAGTGTCCCTACGATGCGACGGTCCCCGATCGCGCCCCGCCGACGTGCCGGATTCACCCTGATCGAACTCCTGGTGGTGATCGCGATCATCGCCGTGTTGATCGCCTTGCTGTTGCCCGCAGTCCAGGCGGCGCGGGAGGCGGCGCGACGGATGACTTGCTCCAACAACCTCAAGCAGCTCGCCCTGGCCTTGAACAACTACCATACGGCCAACGAAGGCTTTCCCATGGGCGGGTTCATCTCACCGGCTTATACCCTGCCCGACTACACGACCAACGGCAACGGCTGGTTGATCTCGGTCCTCCCTTTCTTCGAGCAGCAGACGACCTATAACGCGTATAACATTCTCATGACCTGGGGCAACCTGTCGAACCTGACAGGACATGCCACCGGGATCAGTTCCTTGTGGTGCCCCAGCGACCCGGCGGTCAGCCAGGCGGCCATGGTCCCCGCCAGCGCGGTGTTCTTCTCCTGGGAGGCGGCCGGTTATCCCGACCCGGTGAGGCTCCAGTTCTCCAGCTACGCCGCCAGCACCGGCGATTGGTTCGTGCAGACGGTTCCTAACGGCACCAACTGGCAGGACATCAACGCCAGCAACAACGGACTGATTCATCTCCAGAGTAACCGCAGGATGTCCGATATCACCGACGGGACGAGCAACACGATCATTCTCGGAGAGCGCGGGCACGGCCTGCTCGATCCCTCCGTGCGAGATTCATGGCACTGGTGGGCGGGGGTCTCTCGTGTGATGTTCACGGCCGAGTGGCCGATGAACCCCCAAGAGAAGCTCTCCGACGGCTCGGTGAGCAGCGTCGGGCCGATCATCGGCGCCAACCCCTCGATCTTCCTCCTGGCCGCCTCCGGTTTCCACGCGAACGGCTGCAACTTCGCCTTCGTTGATGGATCGGTCCGTTTCCTCAAGGAATCCATCGATACCTGGCCTCTCGATCCGACGACGGGCGACCCGACCAGTCTCGATGTGGACGCCAACGGCATGTACTTCGTCAAGAAGGGTGCGAAGGTCGGCGTGTACCAGGCGCTGACCACCCGCAATGGTGGCGAGGTTGTCGGTGCGGAATATTGAGCGTCCTTGTTCGGCGTTCGGTGATGCGCAACCACAGCCAGAGTCTCGGCAGACGCCGTTGAGAGCGCTCGACCAAAGCACGTCGCTTACTTCGCACCTCGAATCGCTCCCTGGCCGGCGACTCGCTCGACCGGCCTCGCGTCCCAGAAGGTCAAGACACCGTCCCATCCGGCGGCGACGAGCTGAAAGCCGTCGGGTGTGAGGGAGGCGGCGGCGAGCGGTCCGGTGTACCGCAGCTCGAGCGTCTCCTTCCCGAGTACCGTGTCCCAGAGCTTGACGCTGCCGTCACTGCTCGCGGTGATGATCCGTTTGCCGTCCGGGCTGAAGGTCGCCGAATAGACAGGACCGACGTGTCCGGTCAACATGAGCGGAAGGTCTCCCGCCCCGTTATTCCAGATCAGAGCGAACCCTCCGGTGCTGGCGGCGACGATCTGCCGGCCATCGGGACTGAACGCCACGGAGAAGAACGGACCGCTCGCCGAGGAGTCGGGTTTGCGACGAAGCGTTTGGCGGAGCCGGCCGGTGCTGGCATCGCGGATCTGGATCGTCTGATCGCCTCCCGCCGAAGCCAGGGTCGAACCGTCCGGGCTGAAAGCCAGACCGTGTATCGGCGCCTCATGGGCCCGGGGAATCGCGAGATCCACGGCCCCATCGGCCAGGTTCCACACCTTGAGAGTGCCATCATCGCCACCAGCGGCGAGGCGTCAACCTGTCCGATCGAACGCGATACCGAGTGCCTGGACGGGCCCGATTGTCAGGTCGTGTATCACTCGCTCATCCGACGTCTTCCAGGCTCGGACGTGGCCATCGGCGAACGCGGCCGCGACCGCCTGACCGTCGGGGCTGAATGCAACGCCATAGATCGGTATCTCCGGGCCCTTCAGCGTTCGCAAGACGCTCCGGCTGTTCAAGTCCGCCAGTATTAGCGTTCCGTCGTGTGCGGCGGCGGCCGCGATCCGGCCGGTTGGGTCGATCGCCAGGCCGTGAAGGTACTGGCCGTCGGCGACACGTGGCAAACCGGCACGGAGACTCGTGACCTTGCGCCGCCCGAGCAGGTTATACCAGAGGAACACCCGACCGCTGCCGGATGCGAAAGCCAGGGTCTGCCCGTCCGGGCTAAGTCCGAGCGCGATGAGATGCCCGGAGTCCGAGGGAACCGCGAGGCTCCGCAACTCCCGCCGGTTGGGCAGGTCCCAGATCTGGATCAGGCGTTCGTTCTCGGACCCTGTCACGACCAGATCGTCCCGATCGCTGACATGAACATTCGCCAGGGACTCATGGTGGCCCTGGACGAGGAGCCGGCCTACGACCTCTGCGGTCTGAGCATCGTAGATCCTCAAGCCGTCCTTCCAGTGGAGGAGGAATTGCTTATCGTCGCGGGTGAAGATCCGAGAATGATACACATTGCCCAGCACCGGATTCGCCACCAAACCGTCGGCCTTCGTGAGTAATCGACCCGTAACGCCGTCGAGGATCCAGGAAACGGGGCTTCCTGTCAACGTCGTCGCCACGATCAGCCGTGTTCCGGCATGGTTGAACATGGCCGAGAGATCGGTGAGCAAGATATCCTGTGACGATGCGCGGGGCTGAAAGTCCTCACGGTGCCCTTCCAGGCCGGTCTGAAGATCAAGGAATCGGACCGAGAAATCGAAGCAAACGATCACCAGGTGTCGCGCGTCGGGGCTGAAAGCGACGCAGGTGACGGTGGAAGGGAAAGGACCGATCGTCCGATTCGTGAGCCCCGTCTCGACATCCCAGATCCGCACCGTCTTGTCGTGGCCGCCCGAGGCAAGCCAGGCCCCTCGGGGATGAAAGCTGAGGGAGATGAGGACATCGGTATGCCCCTTTAGAGAACGAAGTTCGCGGCCGGACTCCACGTCCCAGATCCGCACGGCCTTGTCCATCCCGGCAGTCGCGAGCATGGCCCCATCCGGGCTGAATTTCAAGTCCTGGACCGCGCCTCGGTGAGCGAGGATGGTCATCCGTTCGGGATCGGAGAGGGCACGCAGGTAATTCCACTCGAAGCCCCGGAAGTCGTCGGAATCGCCGGAATTCCGCGGTGTGTGGGCCAGGACCAGTTCTTCGATCCGGGGGAACTGCTGGTTGGCGAAGGCCTGGGCGCCGAGTTGCATGTCGGCAACGAACAGGCTTCGCCTCAACCGATGCCGTTCGAGATCGGCGACGCGCCATTGATAGAACACGGCTCCCACGCCAACGCCGACGACCAGCAGCACGGTGGACGCCAGTGCGGCGATATCGGGGCGCCTTCGCGCCCATTTCCTCAGCCGCTCGAGGGCGCCGGATGGGCGGGCGGCGATCGGCCGGCCGGCCATCCAGTTCTCGAGATCTTGGGCCAATGCTTCGGCCGAGCTGTATCGCCTGCCAATCTCCTTGTCGAGGCACTTCAGGCAGATCGTCTCCAGGTCACGATCAATCCAGGGGCTGAGCGACTGCGGCCGGGGCGGTTCCTCGTCGAGCACCCGCCGCAGGATATCCGCGGGGGAATCGCCCAGGAACGGCGGTCGACCGGTGATCGTCTCGTAGAGCGTGGCGCCCAGGCTGTAGACGTCGGCGGCGGTCGTCAGGGCCTTGGTCTGGCCGCGGGCCTGCTCGGGGGGCATGTAGGCGGGCGTCCCCATGACGGCGCCTGTGAGGGTCACGCCGCCCGGCTCGGGCTCTCCATCGATCCGCTTGGCGAGCCCGAAGTCCGTCACGTAGGGCTCGCCGGCCTCATCGAGGAGGACGTTCGACGGCTTGAGGTCGCGGTGAAGGATGGCACGTTGGTGGGCATAATGGACGGCGCGGGACACCTTGGCCATCAAGACCGCCGCGGCGCGAGGGTCGCTCTTGAGACGCTCGACATGTCGAGCCAGGTTGCCGCCCGCGATCAGCTTCATGCTGAAGTAAGGTTGATCATCGGCCTGCCCGACCTCATAGATCGGCACGATGTGGGGGTGGTCGAGCTGGGCGACCGCCTCGGCCTCGATGCGGAAGCGTCGGATCTCGGAATCGGTGGCGAGGGAGAGGGATCGGACCAGCTTGAGGGCGACGATCCGGCCGAGGCTCATCTGTCGCGCCCGGTAGACGACCCCCATGCCTCCCCGCGCGACCTCTTCGAGGATTTCGTAATCGCCAAGGAGCCGCACCGACCGGGCGGTGGATATTGCTGTCGAGGCCGCGTCGGTGGACGAGCCGCCAAGGTCGCACGTGGCGTCGGGGCCGAGGGTCTGTCCCTCCGTCCTGGCGGGATCGTGGTCAACGGTCTGGCGTCCCTCGATCGCCGGATCCGACCCCACGGTCTCGTCGGTCGGGCGGGCTGGATGGGAAGGCGCCGGCCGCACGGGTTCCTCTCGTCGAGTCTCGTTTTCCCGGATTGTAGGGGCGCGGGGATGAATTCGGGGGGAGTCCGGGATTGCGACATCGATTTAAGTCCGGCAGAGGGGGCATCGATCGCTGAGCTTCTCGTCGGGCTCGCACGGCCGGCCCGCCCCGGCACGTTCCTGGGACAGTGGTCCGATCATAACCGCGCGCAGGGGCCGATTCCTAGCGATCGGGCCCGAAGTCATCCGCCTTTCGGCGAATAGACGCCCGGTGCCAGAGTTTGGACTCGAACCGTTCGTTGCAAAGCGCCCGACTCATCGACACCTACAGTCGCGGGCTCCCTCCACTCCGCCTCGACCTCGAGTCTCGCAATGAAAGACGATAACCACCCACGGTCACGGCGACGGTTCCCAGGAGAGTGGAAATGCCGGATCCGGGGCGGTCTCCGCTTGCGGCATCCGGATAATTTGTCGGCGGTTCAAACAACCGCGTCAATGAGTGTTCTCCCAGGTGCGCGATCGCGACATCGAACTCATCCAGCGAGCGGCCACTCGATGACTGCTCATGGTCAAGGGGCGGCCATGGGCGGACATTCTCGACTACCGCCGCCCGATGGACGGACGGGCCGCGCGCCACCACCTGAACCGCGAGTTGCCCCGTCGCGAGATCGGTGACTGACTCAATCGGTTGTGACTGAGACTGGTCTCCGGCCGAGCGATCGGTGGTTTCCCGCGTAATTTGGAAAGCCTCGTCCACCAAAGACGAATTCGCGAGAGACTGTCCGACCGAAGTCGTATTCGAGGAAACATTCATTACTGACGCGACACTCGCAATCGCTGCCGGAGTGCTGGTGGCGTGGACCGACGATGAGGAAGTGGTCGTCCCGAGGGCCGCGCTCGAGGAATTCGACGGGACCTCGGTCGCTACCCCGGCGGACGAGACGGAAGCTGTCGGCGACGCGGTGTCGCTCTCCGATGCGACGATCGAGGCCGATCGCAGACTCGTGTGCTGGACCTTCTTCTGTGTCGCCTTGGTCGTCTTGGCCTTCGTTTTCTTGACCTTGGTGATATGACTCCTGGTCTTGGTCTTCTGGACGTGGGTCACGTGATGCTTCGTCGATGTTGGGGAAGGCGTCGGCGTGGTGGTGCCAGTCGACCCGGTGGTCGTCACCGTGCTTCCGGACGAGCCCGTGACCGGAGTCGTGCTACTCGTGGAGGACGTGGTCGTTGTCGAGCTCGCCGATACGCCGTTGGCAGCCAGCAGCCCGGCGACCAACTGGCTGGACCTGGGGGTGCCCAGGCCGGTCACCAGGTCATAGCCGGTCGTCGCCGAATAGCCGTTGGATCCGCTTGTGATGTCATTGAAGTCGGAACTCGGCAACGAATACAGCTCGTTCAAGAGCTGAGTCGTGCTGAGGGTCCCGACGCCTCCCGTGGCGAGCCCCTGGTCGACGATCGCCACCAGGCCGGCCCAGGACGGCGCGGCCGCGCTGGTACCCCCGATCTGGAACCAGCCCGACTGGCCGTCGTAAGCGACCGAATCGTAGACCGAAACACCCGTGCTCGGATCGGCGTTGAACGAGGCGTCGGGTGTCGTCCGCATGCCGTAGCTCAGGCCGACGGACTTGAGCGTCGAGGTCTGATAGGCCGGTTCGGTCACGAAGCTCGAAAAACTCGAATCCAACCCGCTGAATCCGCCGGTGCTCCCGCTCCAGCCCGATTCCGAGAGGTACGTCCCATCCGAGCTGACGGAGAGCGTCGTGCCGCCGACGGCCAGGACGTCGGGCGCGACGGATGGATACTCCGGCCCGGAATAAGCCCCCGAATCGCCCGAAGCCGCGACGAACATCACATTCTCATGACCGGCCGGTGTCGTGAACACGCTGTTATATTGCGTCTCGCCCGTGAATTCGCCGGTGCCCCAGCTCATCGAGACCACGCTGACTCCCGCGAGATTGCTGGCGTAGCTGACCGCGTTGAACAGGGCGGAGAGGCTGTCCGACGAGGCCTCGACTAGCACGATCTTGGCTTCGGGAGCGATCGCGTGGGCCCACTCGACGTCGAGCGCAGTCTCCAGCGACCAGCCTGCGTCGGTCGTCGTGGCACCCAGATTCGCCACCGTGAACGAAGGCGGGGAGGAAAGGCCGAATGCGGCGTCGAACGCTGCGAGGTCCGAGCTGATATTCGGATCGTCGTAGGCATCGACGATTGCAATCGTTTGCCCCGCGCCGTTGCCGCTGATCGTCCCGCCGGCAAACGGGATCCCGCTGATCCCGTAGGCCTTGAGGATCTTCTCTGGGGTCAATCCCGTCGGCGTCGTCGAGTTCACCGCGAGGACTTGCAGGCTCGTTTGGGCCGTGATCTGCGACACCGAGGCGGCAACCGAATCGGCCGAGAGCAGCGACCGGCCTTCCAACCACTCGCAGTCCGGCTGCATCTTATGGAATCGGCGCGAGCGGGGGCCCTCTCCGGCGCTGCGCGGAGCGGAATCGTTTCAAGATATTCATGGCCTGCCTCGGAAGGGTGTCGAATCGCAGGTGAAGGCTGGCGAGCGGCTCATCTGCCGCGAACTCCAAGCATCGATTTTGCTAGATATAAGTTTTCATTGCATCAGGCGATGCGGCTCGCAAATGTCTCATCGGGACCGGTTCGGACGACAGGATCGTGGGGAGCGGAGGCTAGGCGACACCACGCACTGCCGATGGCGTTCCGTCGAGTCCGATTCAGCATGGCAGGCTCCGTTCATGGACTACGACGAATTATCGCGGGAGGTGTGGAGATAGCTAGGCATCCTGAAACGAGTTGAGAACAGCAAGGCTGCCGGGCCGTGCCGGTAAAGCCTTCGTCAAATCGCCCTCCCTCGCTGAAGGACACGGGATCCATGCGGAAAAGCGCGCGCGAGATTCGCGTTGTTCACAGGAATTGTCGAATCGTTCGCGCGATGGCAACCGCCGAATGTCCCCGATGGTGACATCGGAGAGATATAGCTCGACGCGCGAAGAGATTTCTCGGAGGAGGGAGCCGGCTGAATAGAGAATGGTCGATAGCCCGGTTGCTCAATCGGCAAAATGAGGCGGTGATCGGCGGGGAGTTGTCGTCGTGCGGGAGTGGAATGTCGTGCTTGTTTGGAGGGGAACTTGCGACCGAATCTGAGCGGAAGTTCGGGAGGTAGCGGCGGTCCGGTTGGCCGTCGAGGCAGGCCGGACCACCGCTCATCTGTACTCGAGACCGACTCGATCAATAGGCATCGGAGCTGATAACTTCACCGCCGTTGCGGGTGCCCAGGCTCCACCAGACGTTCATGTTCACCGAGTCCTTGATGAAGCGAACGCTCCCGTCGCCGAACATGGTGTTGACGCCGCCGGGGTGGTTGCTGGTGGCATTGGCGAAGTTCGCCGCGTTCGCGGCATTGGGCCAGCTCGGGATACCGCCGCTGCCCCAGCCGATGAACGCACAGGAGTTCCACGGATACTGCTTCGAATTGGGCGGCACGATGGTATTGAACATCGTGAAGCCTGTGCTACCGAGGCTCCATACGTATCCACGTGTGTTATAAATGATCTGGGCGCTCGTCCAGGCGGCGTTGCAACCCAGAAGATTGGACATGACCTGAGCCGGGTTGGCGAACGCGTCGGTGATGGGAGGGTTGCCGAGGTTACCCCATTGAGGGGTGCCTCCCGAGCCACCGACGCCATTGCCGCGAACCGGGCTGAATGGCGGGGCGCCCACGAGGCTCTCGGAAAAGGCCACCGTGTTGGACGTGCCGTCGGTGCAACTCTGGATGCCGTAGCAATAGGAATACGCGAACAGACCCGTGCTGGACGTGCCGCCCTGAGAGTTGTCGTTGGGGACGTAAGTCGTTCCGGTGGATGCACAATAGCTGTTGATGTTGGCGAAATCGTTGTCGACGCTCCAGGCCGACCCGATCGACCCGCTGCCCGCATTCGGGTCGGACGGGCAGATGAAGGCCTGGATCTTGGTGACGACGGCCGTGGAATTATCGGGTTGCGTGGCGGATAGCGAGAAATTGATCGTATTGTAAATCGTGCCCTGCTCGATGCTGCCCAGGATCAACGCCTGTGTGCTGAAGCCGTCCCAGACTCCGCAGTTCGGCAGATTCCCGGCACCCTGTCCGGTACACGAGCGGCCGAGCGGGAAGGTGTTCTGAACCGAATGGTAATTGTGCAGGGCCAACCCGATCTGCTTGAGGTTGTTGGTGCACTGGATCCTGCGCGGCCTCCCGGGCCGACTGGACCGCAGGCAACAAGAGGGCGATCAAGACCGCGATGATCGCGATGACCACCAGGAGTTCGATCAGAGTGAAGGCTCGACGATGACGGCTATGCAAGTCCATGGAGTAACGACCTGTTTCGAGTAGATAAACCGGGGCAGGGAATTCGGGAAATCCGCGCGTTCGCCGGGTTGAGCGCGACGTGGGCGGCCCGATACTGGCAATCAGGGTTCGCTCGGGCGCGAACTAGGAGAGTATGGGCTGGGTGATGACGGATTCGATGAGTACCTCGTTCGCCCGTTTCGCCGGGGGAATGATCCCGACTCCCGATCGGCATCAGGATTTCGGCGATGACGGCTTGGAGCCGGCCTTTTCCTTCCTCTCCTGAGCGGCCTTCTTCTTGGCGTCCGCCAGGGCTTGCTTCGTGTTGGATTCGCCGAGCTTCCGCACGGACTCATATCGTGCCTGCTCCTCGGAATGGACCGCTCCCGAGGAATCGGACCCGCCGCAACCTGCGATCAGTATGACGTGTCCCAGAATCAGCCGGGTGATGATACGGAAGACGTGTATCGGACCGTCTCGTCGCACGGAGAACCTCCTCGTTGAAGTGAATCGAGGCGCAAGCCTGGCACTCATCCGGAATTGTGAGGCTCCCGCGCTCGGAAATGGGCTTGCAGTCCTCAACGAATTCGAGGACTCAGCTACGTGCCCAGGCCGCCAGGCGCCTGGGCACCCGGGATCAGAGGCGTGGCCCTACGACTGCGAATCGTGTTTCCTTCTGGGATCACTCTTCTGATACTGATGTCGCACTCACCCGACGCCCATGCCGCCAAGAACGATCAAGGCCGACCATGAGAATCGCTGGGACCCGTTCTGAGATGCAGGGAGAACCCCTATCAATCAAGTACCCCCCGAGATCATGAAACCTGACAGCGCTCTCCGGAGCTCGGGAAAAATCGTGCAGCTCGACCCGTCGCCACTCGTGATTGACCGCCAGGGTACCGGATCACACCGTGGTGATCGGGCATCTCGCACGGCAACGACCCGGACGATCGCTGGCCTTCGAGAGCCCGAGAGCGTACGATGGCGGAAATCAACAACTTCTCCGGGCCGGTGAACTCAAGGTCTAGTCGCGGGTCGATCTCGGATGGGGCGCTGGTCGTGTGTTCCCTCCGTCTCGGATTCGCGTCGATTCCGGCCCGAGTAGGAGGTTCCCGATGTCAACTCCGATCACCTCGAGGGGTACTAACCCTATGAGGGACGCTCCCGATCTCCGGACCAGCGCCTCGTTGCTCGGTAGGCTCAGGCATCAGCCCACGGACCAGGAGGCATGGAGTGAGTTCGTCGATCGCTACGGCGAGAAGATCTATGGCTGGTGTCGCCGCTGGCATCTGCAAGACGCGGACGCCAAGGACGTCACGCAGGCTGTCCTGGCCTCGCTCTGCATCAAGATGAGGACATTCTCCTACGACCCCGGTCTGAGCTTCCGGGGCTGGCTGCGGACTCTGACGCACCACACCTGGAGCGACCTAGTGAGCAGCCGTCGCCTGGTCCTGGCGGGCGGCGGCGACCCGGATTCCGACCGGCTGGAGACCCTGGAGGCCCGAGACGACCTGATCGAGCGGCTCAACGACCAGTTCGATCATGAGTTGTTGGAGGAGGCATCCGTCCGTGTGAAGATCAGAGTCGAGCCCCATACCTGGGAAGCCTTTCGTCTGACGGCCATCGAGCAGATGTCGGGTGCTGAGGCGGCGCGGAGGCTGGGGATGAAGGTCACCACCGTGTTCAAGGCAAAGAGCAAGGTGCAGCGGATGCTCCGCGAGGAGATCGGCCGCCTCGAAGGATCCAACCCCGAGAGCCGGCGTGCCTCGGAATAAACGCCCGATCCGGGAGAATTCTCCATGCTCGAGGCCTGCCCCTCACCGGATCAACTCCGTCGCTTGCTCTTCGACGAACTCGGCGTGATCCAGGAGAACACCATCGGAGATCACGTCGAGCGGTGCATCCGCTGCCAAGAGTCGCTCGAGCGGCTGACCGACGATGTGGTCCGGCCCGAGAGGCTACCATCTTCGAACGGACTCTCCGAGGACCCGGTCGAGCTCGAGGTCGACCCAGGCTTCTTGCATGCCTTGAAGAGCGTACGGCCTCGGGACGTGCTCTCCGGACTTGATCTCGAGCGGTCGAATCCGTCGATGCCGCGCCCGATTCGCGGATGAGTCCCCGGCCGACCGATGCGAGCCGGATGGATATGAATTGCTGGCGGAACTGGGCCGCGGGGGGATGGGGATCGTCTACAAGGCGAGGCACCGCCGGCTCGATCGCGCGGTCGCGCTCAAGATGATCCTGGCCGGATCCCACGCGTCACCCCGGGATCTGGACCGTTTCCGTCGGGAGGCCGAGGCCATCGCGAGGCTCCAGCATCCCAACATCGTCCAGATCCACGAGATCGGCGAGCACGCCGGACGCCCTTACCTCGCGCTGGAATTCGTCGAGGGGGAGAGCCTGGCTCGCCATCTCGACGGGACTCCCTTGCCGACTCGACGCTCCGCGGAGCTCGTGGAAACGCTGGGTCGAGCGATCCACGCCGCCCACGACCTCGGCATCATCCATCGCGATCTCAAGCCGGCCAACGTGCTCCTGACCGACACGGGTACGCCCAAGATAACCGACTTCGGTCTGGCGAAGCGGCTCGACGGCGAGGCCGCCTTCCCGACGCTCACCGAGCAGTTCCTGGGGACGCCTAGCTACATGGCGCCGGAGCAGGCCTTGCGCGCGCGGCCCCGCACCGCGAGGACCCGGGACGAGGCCGGAATGGCCGCGTCGGTGGACATCTACAGCCTGGGCGCGATCCTCTATGAGTTGTTGACGGGGAGGCCGCCCTTCCGGGCCGAGACGCCCCTGGAGACGATCCTCCAGGTACTCAATGAGGAGCCGGTGCGTCCGTCGCGACTCCGCCCGCATGTCCCGCGAGACCTGGAGGCGATCTGCCTGAAATGCCTCGAGAAGAGCCCCGGTCGGCGTTATCACTCGGCGCTCGAGCTGGCCGAGGACCTCCATCGGTTCCAGCACTTCGAACCGGTGCGGGCACGACACGTCGCCGCCCCGGGCCGGCTCTGGAGATGGTGCCGCCGCAAGACGTCCCTGGCCATCGCGGCGGGATTGGCCGCGATCGCCATCTCCGCGACGATCGGCCTCTCGATCAGCCTGGCCCTTTATCAATACCACGCCGCGACTCGACTCGGAGATGCGATCCGAGAGATCCGGGCCCATCGGAGACAGGTCGATCAGCAAGCCTCCCACCTCGCGTACGAGCACGGCCAATCGCTCTGCGAACAAGGAGACGTCGCTCACGGGATGCTCTGGCTCGTCCGCGGCTTGAAGAGCGCCAGCCTCGCCCGCGACTCGGACCTCGAGCGGGCATTTCGCCGCAACCTCTCCGGTTGGTGGACACGGATCCATCGGCTGCGGGCCCGTTACGAGCACCCCGCCAAGATCCATGCCGCGGCCTACAGTCCGGACGGCCTCACCATCGCGCTCGCGGGGGAGGACAACTCCGTCCGACTCTGGAACGTCGGGACGGGTGAGCCCCTCGGCGATCCGCTACTCCACCCGGCGAAGGTCGGCGCCGTTGCGTTCAGTCCCGATGGACGTACCCTCCTGACCGGGTGCGACGATTCCGTAGCCCGGCTGTGGGACATCGCGACCGGTGCGAGTGTCGGCCCGGTCTTCGCGCATCAAGACCCCGTGCTCGGCGTGGCGTTCAGCCCCGACGGCCAGATCGTGCTGACCGGGAGTACCGACAAGACCGCTCGTCTGTGGAATGTCTCCGATGGCCGGCCGATCGGACATCCGATGTGCCTTTCGGGCCTGATCGACTCCGTCGCTTTCAGCCCGGATGGACGTGTTGTCCTCACCGGAAGCTGGGACAAGACGGCCAGACTCTGGGATGCCACGACGGGAGAGCCGATCGGACAGCCGTTGGCCCATGCCGATTGGGTCTCGTCCGTGGCCTTCAGCCCGGACGGACGCACGATCCTCACGGGTTGCTATGACCGCTCGGCCCGCCTCTGGGATCGTGATACCGGTCGGCCGATCGGGCAGCCTTTGCGACATCAACACTGTGTCCGAACCGTGGCATTCGGACCGGGCGGCAAGACCGTCCTCACTGGAAGCTTCGACGGGATCGCCCGACTCTGGAACGCCGAGTCCGGCAAGCCCATCGGGCCTCCGCTACGGCACCAGCACACCGTCTCCGCGGTGGGATTCAGCCCCGACGGGCGCAGCATGCTCACCGCGGGATTCGACAACACCGCCTTGACCTATGAAATCGCCGAGACGGAACGACTCTCGTTCATGCACAACGGGTTCATCCGGGCCGTGCTCTTCAGTCCCGACGGATCGACCATCCTGACCGCCAGCGAGGATCGAACGGCTCGGCTGTGGGACGCGCGCGACGGTCGGCCGATCGGTAAGACCCTCTCCCACGGTGCGGCCGTGGAATCCATCGCCTTCAGCCCGGACGGACACACGGTCCTGACCGGGAGTTTCGACTACACCGCTCGGCTCTGGGACGCCTCGACCGGGGAGCCTGTCGGTCCGCCGCTGCGGCACGCCAATTCGGTCAAGACCGTGGCATTCAGCCCGATCGGCGACAAGGTCCTGACCGGGAGCGGCGACATGACGGGCAGGCTCTGGGAGACCGCGACGGGCCGACCGCTCGGGCCGCCGCTGCAACACTCCGGGTGGGTCATCGCCGTGGCATTCAGCCCCGACGGTCGTCTGATCGTGACCGGCGGCGAGGACAAGACGGCCCGGCTCTGGAACGCGGCCGACGGGTCGCCGATGTGCGATCCGCTCAAGCACGGAGGGCGCGTCATCGCGGTGGCGTTCAGCCCGGACGGCCGCACCCTCCTCACCGGTTGCGACGACATGAAGGCCCGCCTCTGGGACACGGCCTCGGGAAAGCTGCGCGTCCCGCCGCTCCAACACGACGGGCCGGTCTCTGTCGCCGCCTTCAGCCCGGACGGCCGCAGGGTGATCAGCGGCGGCTGGGACCGCGTGGCTCGCTTCTGGGACGCGGCCACGGGGATCTCGATCACCCCGCCCCTGCGGCATGACGGCTCGCTCCGCGCGTTGGCGATCAGCCGTGACGGACAGACCGTGCTGACCGGCAGCTACGACCGGACGGCCCAGCTCTGGGATACGCCGACCGGTAAACCGATCGGCCCGGCGTTCCATCATGAGAACCAGGTCTGGTTCGTCGCGTTCAGCCCCGATGGTCGCACGGTGCTCTCCGGCGGCCAGGAGAACAAGGCCCACTTGTGGAACGTCCCTTCCCTCATCGACTCGCCCATCGGCCAGGTCGAGCGTTCGGTTCAGGTCTCGACGGGGATGGAACTCCTCGACGACGGGTCGCTCCATATTCTGGATCTCGTGGAATGGAACAACCGCCGCGCACGGAGCGAATACGCGACCACATCCGGATCGGCCGACGAATCCCGAGCATCGGGTGAACCGCACTCAGGTCAGGCTTTCGTGCCTGACCCGCATTGAGCTACAGGATGGAAACCCCGACCTACTTCCTGGCCGTCATGATCGCACCTTCTATCGATCCGAGTTCCGTCCCTCGAAAGCGAGCGCAGGCATCGGCTCCGGAGATACCGGCTCCGGCGCGGGCAAGCTCTCGGAGTCGAAGACGACCTGATCGCCCGGCTCCAGGCCCGAGACAACCTCGGCGAAGGACGTGTCGCTCACCCCGAGCGCGATCGGCTTCCACTGCCAGAGAGGTCCGGTCGTCGCCGTGATCGCCAGCGCGGCGAACGTCCGACCGTCGATCCATCGGATCGCCTCGAGCGGGATGCGAGTGACCCGGTGCCTGGTCTCGACCTGGAAAGCGACTTCGGCGCTCAGTCCGGCCCGTAGCGACTCGGAGTTGCCCGACTCGATCCGGACGGTGGCGAAATAGGCACGCACGTCCGAGATGGGCCCGTTCACCGGCACAGGTATCGCGGTGATATCCGTCACCTTGCCCCGCAGGAGATTCTCGAGATCGGCGTCGAATCGAATCCAGGCGGTCTGGCCCGACTTGATCCGATCGACTTGCGACTCGTTGATCCGCGCCCTCACCTGCAAGCGACCGGGTTCGAGCAATCGAAAGATCGGCTGCGACGGCTTGACCGCCAGGCCCTCGCGGATCGGTGAGTCGACCAGTCCCCAGGGGTTGGTCCGATTGGCGTGGATCACGATACCGTCGCGAGGTGCCCTGACGGTGCAGTTGGCGATCATGGCCTCGATTTTCTTGAGCCGCGTTTTCTCCCTTTGCGCGGAGGACTCGAGGGCGAGGAGATCGGCTCGAATGGCCTCGAGTTTGGCCTTGCCGGACGTGAGGATCCGCTTCGAAGTGTACTTCAATAGCCGTTGAAGCATCGCCCTGGCGTCGTGGAGCGAGATCTCGGCGTCCTGGAGGAGGAGGGAATCGACCTTCACCTGACCTCGCGTCCGGAGCCCTCTCGCGGCGACGGCTCGCGACCATTCGAAGTTTCGCATCGCCCGATCCCTGCCGGTTGCGCAGGTGCTGATATAATGTCGGACCAGCTCGATGTCTTGAGGGAAAATGCCCTGCTCATATTCGCGGAAGGCGATCTCGCTCGCTTCGAGGAGACTCCTCGCCTGTTCGGCCCGGGCCTTTGCCTGAATGAAACGGAGCCGCTGGACCTGGAGTTCGTCGCGGAAGGCCGAGGAGTCGAGCTCGCAGACGACGTCACCGGCCCGGACGTGGCTTCCTTGATCGAGGATCGAGAGGATCTTGGGCGGCGGCACAGCGTAAGGCGTCATGGAAACCTGGCCAGGCTTGTTCGCCCGCAGCGGGATGTGAGGCTGGACGAGGTAATCAAAGCTCCGGATTCTCGGCCGCCTGGGAAGAGTCGTGGAATTCTGCCCTTCCGCCGCGCCGGCGGGCCCGCGCGTCGGAGGATCGCCCGTCGCCGGGTTCGATCCGAGGACCGAGGCCATTGCGGCGCCGAGCGACGCGGCTTTCGCCGCATCGGCGATTCCCCGGGCATTAGGCGCCGCGGGATCCTTCGGCCCGCCCAGAGCCGCCGGGATCTTCACCGGCGATAGAGACGGAGCCCCGGATCGGGTCTCGATCAGACCCACAACCGACTCGACCCGACATCGGACCGACGGAGTATTGGCGCTCTCGAGCGAGCCGCCCTCGGTCACGACCTGTACGACGTCGCCTCGGTCGACTGTGACTGTTGAAAGGCTCTCAAGTCGGCTCGATCGGAACGGGTTCGGCCAATCCCGGTTGCTCAGGCCCCAGGAAATCCCCGGAATACATACGGCCGCCGCCGCGATTCGCCACGTTTGCCCGCTCCAACGCCGCGAGACGGTTACGCTCCTCACCCCGTTCCTCGGATGTGACAGCATCGATCACACTCCTCGTCGTCCGAACAGCCACACCGGTCATCGCTTCCTTCGCGATCCTGCCTCGATGTCCCACAGGTTAGCAATCCTGGGCGGGATTGTCAAACCTTTGTTTAACAACCCTCGAACAAGGGCTGATCACCCTTGTATTAGCTTAGAACGTCAGGGCGGCGATGGAGATCGAATTCGGGAGGGCGAGATCGAGAGACGGGATCGGCTCGAGAAGGAAAACCACCGTTTCACTGCGATGTCCGTGCGCGCCCAAGGTGATGTGTCGTTTCATCTTGAGTCGCCGGTTTCTCACTTTCGAGATGGAGACACCAACGGACGGCGTTGCGGAGGAGCCGCTGGAACATGGGGTGGAGGAGTGCCTCGCGTGTGTGTCCGTTGGCCAGGTGGCAGAGCCGTCCGCGACCCGGCTCGCGGACCCAACCGGCGGCGGAGACCTTTCCATCGTCGGACCGATTACGGAGGAGCAGGTGGACTCGCCCCTCATCGTACGGAGGCGTATGCTGCTCGTCCGCGACGAAGAATTCCCCGATGCCCCGGGTGACCGGGTGGTCCGGGTCAACGACCTCGACCTTGAACCGTTCCAGCGGACCATGACCGACGTAACGGCCTCCCACGAGGTCAAGATACTTGCCGCCGGGCGGATAAAGTCCCATCGAATTGTGGAGGTTGAGGAACCCGCCTCCTCGCTCGACGAATGCGGCCACCGCATTCTGCTGTTCCGAAGTCATCCAGATGAAATTCGCCCGACTGTTCCTCTCGGGGCGCTGGAGGCCATCGCGGAGGATGACCAGGAGCTGGACCTTCTCGAGGTTCTTCGCCGATAGCGCATTCACGTCCACGGTGAAGTGGGGTACGACACCGGTGGCCTCGAAGACCGGTCGCAGGCCCTCCTCGAGATGGCCGGGCTCGTGAGGTTGATCTCCGATCAGGATCAAGGCATGAGGGCGTGGCTCGCTCGTGTTCGGAACACGGCCATGGAACGGAGCGATCGGGACGGTGAGCTCTCGGTAGACCGACTCGATGTCCTCGGCGATCGGGTTGTCATAGGGCATCCAGACCAAATAGTCCGTGGGGAGGACGATTTGTTCGAAGAGGCCGGCGCGAGGCCTTCCCTGAGCGACGTGGTAGCCGATCTGGCGGCGTAACTCGGTCAGGAATCGTCGCTGCCTGACGAGGATGTCTTGCCCTCCCCACGAGCCGAAGCCGGGGACCACGCGGGCCGGCTTGAGGCCCTCCAGCCCGCGTAAGGCCGCGGACCACGATTCCGTGTCGCTCCCGGCGACCGCGACGCGCGGGCCGTTGATACTCAGGGGCCCGGCGAATAGCACGGAGTGGCCCGGGATGAAGACGGCCGCGCCACCGGCGGCCCCGACTTGATCGATCGGCAGGAAGTCGACGGGAACCTCGGCGTCCCCGATCGGCGTCCGCTCGGGCAGAGCACCAATTTTCGCGAGGTCGAGAGAACCGGCTGCCGCGGGATCCGCGAGCAGCCGGGCGCGAGTGCCCGGCGTGGTCAAGATGCGGGCGATTCCCCTTTCCTGAAGCGATCGGAGGATCGGAATGTCGTCGGCCTGGGTGTGGGTCAGGACGAGCGTCCGGGCGGGCTTGCGAGTGGACTCGGCGACGATCGTCAGGAATTCTTCTACAGCGATCCCCCGTGGCAAGTCGATCAGGAGCGTCTCGTCGCCTAGCGCGACCCAACCACAGTTGGCGGAACGGTAATGGTCGGAGAAGCCGGCCACATGGACGCCCTGCGCGAGCTGCTCCCGGTGCGGAAGCGTTGCTGACGAGGCCGGCTTCGACGGAGCGACCGCCGAAGACGCTTTGGTGAATGGAGCCGGGACCAGCAGACGGGTCGTGATCTCCCGGTCGAATTCGCCCACCTTGTCGCCGTAAGTTTTTGCGTCCGCGGTGCCGCTGAACGTGCGGATCAGTCGCTCGCGTTCGGCCAGGCTTTCGAAACGGAAGAGGTACGTGACCTCGGACCATCGGCCCAGCTCGACGACCCAAGGTCCCGTCGGGCGAAAGCCGTTGGCTCTCAACAGGCCGAGACCCTGCCGGGTCATGAACTCGAGGTAGGCGTCCCGACGCGCCAGAGGGACTCGATGGATCTCATGGACGACGAATGGGGCCGGCTCCGGAAGGGAGGGACGTTCCGCGCCGGGTACCAGCCGCAGGAATCGACTTTCCTCGCCGGCAAGGAGCGGATCGCGGGTGGCGACGAATCGGGAAAACGCGGAGTCCTTCGACAGGAACTGGATCGCCTTCTCGAACGCCGCCATGTCATCGTATTCCCAGATCGTCACATGCTCGTAAAGGTCGCCGATCAGCGTGTTCCACCAGCCGACCATCCTCCCGCCGGCTGCGCGGAAGAGTGCAAGACCCGAACTTTCGATGAGTCGGTTGTACGCCGGACCCTGATCGGGCCGGACCCGAATCCTCCACTCGCCATAGACTCGAGATGCGTCATCGCCCGCCTTCGGCTTCGACGGGGACGAGCGATCGTCGCCGCGCGACGTCGAAGCTGCGACGAGAGCGGCGATCGCGAAGACGGTCCACAATTTTCGAGGGAGTTGAGGCATGATGGAGGCCCCCAGGTGCGAGGAGAGAGAAGCGGACGGGGTTCATCGAGGGGAGGAGCTGGCCCCTGCTCGGCGTCATCATACGAGCAGGCGAGGGGCGCCGCAAATGATTTATCCGGTCCTCTACGTTACAATCGGGTCGAGGGAAGAAGGACGACCGAACGAGCGAACAGGTCCGATTCCTCCGCGTATCGAGGGGGTTTCACGATGATCGAGTCACGTCAGGGGAACCGTCCCGGTCAGCCGGGGCATTTCCTCGATGAGTTGCGGACGACCTTCGCCGACCGAGCCGGCCACCCGGCAATCATCTACAAGGATGCCTCGTGGACTTTCGGAGATCTCGAAGCGAAGGCACGAGGGTGCGCCGGTCGCTTGCGGCAACTGGGCGTCGAGCCGGGAGACCGCGTCGCCATCGTGACGTCGGAAAAGCTACCGTTCCTGTCGGCTCACCTGGGGACGCTCTACTCCGGTGCGATCTCCTTGCCGCTAAACCCTCGGTTCACGGCCGAGGAACTGCGATACTTCCTCGAGGATAGCGGCTCTCGAATCGTCGTGGCCGGCAAGGACGAACTCCCTGGCATCGATTCCCTGCGCGGCGAGTTGCCGGATCTGCGCGCCATCTTGCCCGACTTCGAGGCCTGGGACTCACCAACAACCGATTTTTCCGGGCCCGCGATCGACGGGGATGCCCCATGCCTGATGCTCTATAGCTCCGGGACGACCGGACGGCCCAAGGGTGTCTTGCACGACCACGCCAATCTCGCCTCCAGCCTGCGCGGGCTGCAATCCTGCTGGCGATTCACGCCCGACGACGTGCTGGTGAACGTCCTGCCCTTGTTCCACATCCATGGGCTGTCGTTCGCCACACATTTGAGCTTGCTCACGGGATGTACGATGCACGTCGAGGACACGTTTCACCCTCGCCGGACGCTGGACGTCGTGGAACGCGGCACGGTCTTCATGGCGATCCCCACGTTCTATTACACGTTTCTCGACCGGCCCGAGTTCCGCGACATCGCGAGAAGTTGGCGAAACGTCCGACTCTTCACGTGCGGCTCGGCGCCGATCCGACCCGAAGTGCTGCCCGAATTGGAGTCGGTCCTGGGCCGGCCGGTGATCAATCGTTATGGGATGACCGAGGCTCACGTCATCGCGAGCTTGCCACTCGACGGGCCCTGGCCGCAAGGCTCCGTGGGCTTGCCGCTCGACGGCGTCTCGGTGCGTGTGGTCGGCGAAAACGGACAGCCAGTCGTCCAGGACGAGGTCGGCTCGGTCCAGCTCAGCGGACCGAATCTGTTCCGCTCGTACTGGCGACGGCCGGATGCCACCCGCGAGGCCTTCGCGTCCGGATGGTTCGATACCGGCGACCTGGGCTTCCGCGACTCGGGCGGGTTCCTGACCCTGGTCGCACGAAAGAACGACCTGATCATCACTAATGGGTTCAACGTGTATCCTCAGGTCGTGGAGCGGGTGATCAACGAGTGCCCGGGGGTCCGCGAATCCGCCGTCGTCGGGATTCCGGACCTGAAGCGAGGCGAACGCGTCGTCGCGGCGGTCGTCCGGGCCGACGAGACCCTCTCCGAACGCTCGCTCAAGACCTACCTCGGCGAGCGATTGGTCGACTACCAGCGGCCGGCCAGCATCGTCTTCGTCGCGTCCCTGCCGCGCAATGCCATGGGCAAGGTGCTGCGACGCGAGCTGCGAGATCAACTCGCGAGCTCTTGAACCACTCATTGAAGAATTCGACCACGGATTGCACGGATAACACGAATGGGAATATATCGTTGTAATCGCAAGGACGATTAAATGCGAAATTCAAGAAATTGATCCGTATTATCCGTGCAATCCTGGTTAGATCCTTCTCTTGCATCGGCCACAATCCGTGGTTCATTCGCGTCGAAGACCTCCATCGATCCGGGGTTGCTAGGGGTCGCAATCGCGGTCATGCGAGAAGTTCTTGGGGAGGGTTTGGTGGTTGAGCTCGCCTCGGTTTCGTTGGCGGCCTTGATGCTGGTGATCGTGTTGAGCTGCACGACCGCGGTCAATCCGGGCTTCTTGTCGCTGGCACTGGCCTGGGTGATCGGAGTCTACCTCGCGCCGGCCTGGGGGCGGAATTTCACGGTCGGCGAAGTGCTAAGCGGTTTCCCCACGGACCTGTTCCTGACGCTCGTCGGCGTGACGCTGTTGTTCACCCTGGCCCGAGGCAATGGCACCCTCGACCGGGTGGTTCGCGTGGCGGTGCGATGTTGCCGCGGGAATACGGGATTGATCCCGATCCTGTTCTTCGCGATCTCGTGCGCCATTGCGTCGATCGGCGCGGGGAATATCGCGACGGCCGCCTTGATCGCTCCTCTGGCGATGGCCGTCGCCGAACGGGCCGGAATCCCGCCCTTCTTGATGACGATCATGGTCGCCCACGGTTGCATCGCCGGGGCGTTGTCGCCGATCGCCCCGACGGGGATCATCGCAAACGGCCTCATGGACCGGATGGGCATGTCGGGTTTCGAGCGCCAGACCTACCTATCAAACCTCCTGGCCAACGCGACGGTTGCCGCGCTCGGATACCTGGCTTTCGGCGGCTGGCGGCTGTTCGGGCAACCTCATGAGGAAGAGGAGAACGCGGGCAATGCCGGTGGGACGGGGAACGCGATGACTTGGCGTCACTGGATCACACTCGCGACGATCGCGATCCTGGTCGTGGGAGTCGTGGGTTTCCGGGTCCATGTCGGTATGGGCGCGTTTGCCGCGGCCGTGGTGCTCATCCTGGTGAAGGTCGCGGATGAGCGGCCGGCGATCGCGGCGCTTCCCTGGAGCGTGATCATGATGGTCAGCGGCGTGACCGTGCTGACCTCGCTCCTGGAGAAGACGGGGGGGATCGACCTGTTCACGACCATCCTGGCTCGACTCGCGACCGAGCGAACCGTCAACGGGTTGATCGCCTTGATCACGGGGCTGATCTCGGTTTACAGCAGCACCTCGGGTGTGGTGTTGCCGGCATTCCTGCCGAGCGTTCCGGGCCTGGTCGCGAAACTCGGGGGCGGCGATCCGCTGGCGATCGCCTCCTCGATCCTGATCGGGGGACACCTGGTCGACGTCTCGCCGCTCTCGACCGTCGGCGCCTTATGCATCGCCTCCGCACCGATCACGGCCGATCGCCGGCTCCTGTTCAACCAGGTGTTGATCTGGGGCCTATCGATGTCGATCGTGGGAGCCTTGGGGTGCAATCTGGCCTTCGGGAAATGGTAGAGTGGCGGGAGAGTTGGACCCGTGACTACCTTGCGTGAGCTCCGACCATGACTGATCTCTCGCTCGCCGATCGTGTCTCCCAGTTGCGGCCGACGGCCGTCAATCGGGTCTTGCAGAAGGTTCGACAACTCGAGGCGGAAGGGCGTTCGCTCGTCTCCCTCATGCGAGGGCAGCCCGACACGCCCACGCCTCCGCACATCGTCGAGGCGGCGGTACGATCGCTGCGCGACGGCCGGACTGGCTATGCCGACAACCGGGGTGAGCCGGCGCTCCGGCGGGCGGTCGCGGAGAAGCTCGAGCGCGAACAGGGCCTCAAATACGACCCCGATCGCGAGATCCTCATCACCGACGGGGCCACGCTCGGCGTCTGCGCCGCGCTGGGGGCATTTCTGAATCCAGACGGTGAGGTGTTGCTGCCCGACCCGATCTACGACGCGTATGCCGCGCCGATCGCGCTCTGGGGCGGACGCCCGGTCCCGGTACCCGCCACTCTTCGCGATGGCCGGTTCGCGGTCGACCGCGGTTCGTTCGAGCGTTCGTGGTGCTCCTATTACGCCCCCATCTTGCTCAACACGCCCTGGAATCCGGTCGGCACCGTGATGACTCGGGAAGAGATCGAGGATGTCATGGGTTTCGCCCTGGACCACGACTGCCCCGTCCTCAGCGACGAAATTTACGAGTACCTGGTTTACGACGGCCGCCGGCACGTCTCGCCCGCCGCGGTCTCGAGCGAAGCGCGGGCCCGGACGGTCGTGATCAACAGCCTGTCGAAGACTTATGCGATGACGGGCTGGCGCGTCGGTTACTGCGCCGGGCCCGAGGAGATCATCAAGGCCATGCTGCTCGTCTTGCAGCAGTCGAGTCGCGGTCCGGCGACGTTCGTCCAGGATGCCGCGGCCTGCGCCCTCTCGTCGGATCAGGACTGCGTACGACGGATGACGGCGGAATACCAGGGCCGTCGCGATCGGGTAGTCGAACGATTGCGCGGGATTCCCGGCGTCGATGCGCTCGTCCCCGAAGGGGGCCTATTTGTGATGGTGGATGTACGCGGATTGAAGAAACCCTCCGAGGACGTCGCGCGGTTTCTGCTTCGCGACGCGGGGGTCGTCGTGATCGACGGCGCGGCCTATGGGCCGGGCGGCGAGGGGACCCTGCGAGTCTCGTTTGCCGCCGGTGGGGAGACTCTCGAACGCGGACTCGACCGACTCCGCGACGGGATGACGCGACTGGCACCATGAAGGCGGCGGCTCGCCGGGAGGCTCTCCCTCCCGGGGCGATCGATCGGGAGGGAGAGGCTTTTTCCGGGCCTCGATGATGCGATGAGTTTGACCGAGCTTCCTGTCATCGACCGGCCTCGTCCGACGGCCCTGGACACACGAGCTCTGCGAGATGCGCTCGCCGAGGCCATCAGCTCGCACGACGTGCGGCACGATCGCCTCAATCGGGCCCTCTACGCGACGGATGCCAGCGTTTACCAGATCGTGCCGCTCCTGGTCGCTTTCCCGGCGACCGCGGACGACGTCGCGGCCGCCGTGGCGATTTGCGGTCGTTTCGGCGTGCCGATCACTGCGCGCGGAGGTGGGACGTCGCAGGCCGGCCAGTCGATCGGGCCCGGGGTGATCCTCGATTGCTCGAAGCATTTCGATCGGGTACTCGAGATCAACCCGACGGAGCGCTGGGTTCGTGTCGAACCGGGCTGCGTCCTCGACGAACTGAACCGCGCACTCAAGCCGCACGGTCTCCTGTTCGCCCCGGACATCTCCACGTCCAATCGCGCGACGATCGGCGGAATGATCGCCAACAACTCCTCGGGCGCCCGATCGGTCCTCTACGGCAAGACGATCGATCACGTACTCGCGCTGAAGGTCGTGCTCGCCGACGGCAGCACCGTCGATCTCGGTCCGCTCCCGGAGCCGGAGGTCGAGGCTCGTTGTGCCCGAGAGGATCTCGAGGGCGCGTGTTACCGGGCCATCCGGCGGCTGTCCGCCGAGCACGCCGGCGAGATCGACCGACGTTTCCCGAAGATCCTCCGGCGCGTGGGAGGGTATAACCTCGACGCGTTCGTACCAGGAAAGGGTCAGGGATCGACGATTGGCGAGCCTCCTCCGCCATTCAACCTTGCCCGACTCTTTGTGGGATCGGAGGGTACGCTCGGCGTGACCGTCGAGGCCAAGCTGAGGCTCGTGGAGCTGCCGCGCGCCCGGGCGACCCTCGTCGTCGAGTTCGCCGACCTGCTCCATGCGCTGGCCGCGACTCCGTTCATCTTGCGACATCATCCCGCGGCCGTCGAGGTCGTTGACAGGTATGTTCTCGACAGCACCAAGATCAATCCCGAGGCGAGCCGGCTCCGCTTCTTCCTCGAGGGTGATCCCGCCGCCATCTTGATGATCGAGCTGTATGGCGCGAGCGCCGACGAGCTGGCCCCACGCCTGGCGGCTCTCGAGGATGACCTGCGGCGAGAGGGGTTTGGCTATCACCATCTGGCCGTTACCATCCCCGCCCGGCAGGCGATGGTCTGGAAGCTCCGCACGATGGCGCTGGGGCTCTCGATGGCCGAGAAAGGAGATGCCAAGGCCATCTCATTCGTCGAGGACACGGCGGTCGCGCCCGAACACTTGCGCGACTACATCGCCGAATTCCTGGACATCATCGCCAGGCATGGGACCAAGGCCGGTGTCTACGCTCACGCCTCGGTGGGATGCTTGCATGTAAGACCGGTGATCGACCTCAAGACCGAGGAGGGCGTGAGGAAGTTCGAGTCGATCGCCGAGGAGGTTTCCGAGCTGGTGCTGAAGTACGGCGGTGCGCTCTCGGGCGAGCACGGCGACGGCCTGGTGCGAAGCCCTTTCCAGGAGAAGATGTACGGGAGCACGCTCTACGGTGCCTTCCGCGAGCTGAAACAGGTGTTCGACCCGCAAAGCCTGCTGAACCCCGGCAAGATCGTGGATGCTCCGCCGCTGGCGACGAACCTGCGCTTCGGGCCGACGTATGTAACTCCCGCGGTGGCGACCACCTTCGACTTCACCGCCGATGGTGGACTCTTGCCCGCCGCCGAGTTGTGTGCGGGCGTAGGGGCCTGCCGGAAGAAGGCCGAGGGGACGATGTGCCCATCGTTCCAGGCGACCCGCGATGAAAAGGATAGTACTCGCGGACGCGCCAACCTGTTGCGCATGGCGATCACGGGCCAGCTCGGATTTTCGGGATTCACCGACCCGCACGTCCACCAAGTCCTCGACCTCTGCCTGGAGTGCAAGGCGTGCAAGGGCGAGTGCCCGACGAACGTCAACATGGCCCGGCTCAAGGCCGAGTTCCTCCACCAGTATTTTCGAGAGCACGGCTTCCCCTTGCGAAATCGTGTCTTCGGAAGGGTGGCCGAGCTGGGTCGGCTCGGAAGCAAAATGGCGCCGCTGTCCAACTGGCTGATGCAAAGCCGTCCCTCACGATGGTTGAACGAGAGGCTGCTGAGAATCGACGGCCGTCGGCTCCCGCCGGCCTTCGCACGCCGGACGCTCTCACGTCGGTTCCGCGACGCATGGCGAGAGGGGGCGACCGATCCGTCGGGAGATCCTGTCCTGCTCTTCCCCGATACCTTCACCAACCATTTCGAGCCCGAAATCGGCGAGGCGGCGATCGAGCTACTCCGGCGGACGGGCTGCTCGGTCACGCTCGGCCCCCCGGGGCTCAAGTGCTGCGGCCGACCGATGATCTCCAACGGGTTGCTCGACCAGGCCGTGGGCAACGCCCGTCACAATGTCGAGCTCCTCTACGAATGGTCTCGCCGGGGCGGTCGGATCCTCGCCTGCGAACCGAGCTGCATCCTGACGATCAAGGATGACTATCCGGCGTTACTCAAGGGCGAGCTGCGTAGCAAGGCGCAGGAGGTCGCCGAGATTTGTGGGACGCTCGATGAGCACGTCGGGGCGACTCGGGTGCGAGTGGCAGGCCCGAAGCTACGATGCAAAGGCGGCCCTCGTCGCATCCTGGTGCAATCGCACTGCCATCAGCGTTCGCTGGTCGGCGTCGAACCGACGCTGGCCATGCTCCGCGCGATCCCCGATGCGGAGGTCGTCGACCTCGACGCCGGATGCTGCGGTATGGCCGGGTCGTTCGGTTACGAGTCGGAGCACTACGAGGTCTCGCGGATGGTCGGAGAGAATCGACTATTGCCCGCCGTTCGAGATGCCGATCCCGATACCGTCATCGTCGCGCCTGGGTTCTCGTGCCGGCTCCAGATCCGGCATTTCACCGGCCGTTCGGCGTTCCATCCCGCGGAGGTACTGCGATCTTGCCTGGCATAATGGGATTGCTCAAGCCCGGACCGTCGAACCCGTCGGCCAAATCTGCCGCCTCTCGTCCCGGGATGAACCCGGGTACTCCCTTGCATGGAAAGCTTGGCAGGCAGTAAGTTCTTCTCATGGGCAGGGTTAGCGGAGCTGTCGCGCATGCCCTGGCCCTTGGCGATCCAACCTCTGGCTTTCCATCGTGCCTCGCGGCTGAATCCGCTCCCGAGAAGGTCCCTGGTCATTCGCCGATGAACACGAGAGATGGGGAGTCCGAGAGCGATCTGCCACCTCCCGTGCCTTCGGAGACGGGAGAAGCGGAAAAATGGTCCGCGCCGACGCCACCGATCCCCTCGGATGAAACCTCGCAGTCGCCGGGAGTCGGGGCCAATCTCACTCCGGACAGGATTCCCGTAGACGACCCGTTTGCGCACTTCGACCCGCCGCGAAATCCCGACGAGCGTGGCCGGTTCGCCGGATATCGGATTCTTGGGCTGCTCGGCTCCGGAGGTATGGGACTGGTCTACGAGGCGGAAGACCCGGTCTTGAGGCGTCGGGTCGCGCTGAAGGTCCTGAGGCCCGAGATCGCGGGACTCGTGGTGAGGGCCCGGTTCCTGCGCAAGGCGCAGATGGCTGCCTCGCTCAAGGATGATCATGTCGTCACTATCTACCAGGTCGGCGAAGAGGGCGGACGGCCTTACCTGGTGATGGAGCGGCTCCACGGCGAAAGCCTCGAAGATAAGCTGAAGCGCGAACGCTGGCTGCCGATCTCCGAGGCGCTGCGGATCGCCGTGCAGATCGCTAAGGGATTACGCGCGGCTCACTCCGTCGGGCTGGTGCACCGCGACATCAAGCCGGCCAACATCTGGCTCGAGCACCGCCCCGACCGTCAGGAGCCGCCTCGGGTCAAGATCCTCGACTTCGGCCTGGCCAAGCCGCTCCTCGATCAAAGCGGGCTGACCCAGGAAGGGTTTATGGTCGGCACTCCGGCCTATATCGCCCCCGAGCAACTGGAGGGCCGGCCCATCGACCCGCGCTCGGATCTGTATGCCCTCGGCATCGTCATGTACCGGATGATCGCGGGCGTGCTGCCATTCGAAGCCCCCAGCATACCAAAGTTGATGACTGCGATCCTGGAGGCCAATCCAGCCCCGGTTTCATCGATCCGTCTCCGCGTGCCCCGACCGGCCGAGGAGCTTCTGGGCGACTTGATGGCCAAGGACCCTTCCCGGCGGCCTCCCAACGCCGCCGCAGTCATCGAGCGAATCCGGGCCATCGAGGATCATGCGCCTCCAACCGTCCGCGCCGACTCGATCCCGGAGGCGGTCGGCTCCGCGCGAAAGCAGGCCAACCTGGAGGTCTGGATCGGCGCCATCGCCATTATTGCCTCGATCGTCATCGGCCTTTCTGTATTGTGGCAGAGTCTGCGGAGGATGATCTCCGGCGGGCCGCTCGAGCCCGGTTCGCCGAAGACCGTCGCCAAGGAGGTCCCGAACGGTAAGAAGTCTGACTCCCCCGTCACGGATGTAAGTCCGACCCCCGTTCCCACGCCCGTAGGGCCCCCGATCAAGGTTGGCTTGCTGCATTCGCTCACCGGCGCCTCGTCCTCGATGGAGCGGCCGATGGTCGAGGCCGAGTCCATGGCGATCGAGGAGATCAACGCAAGCGGCGGCCTACTCGGCCGACCGCTCCTGCCGGTTGTGGGGAACGGCCGCTCGGATGAGTTCGTCTTCGCGCAGGCAGCTCGCGAATTGATCCAGGAACAGCAGGTCAACGTCCTCATCGGCTGCCTCAGCTCGGGGGCTCGCAAGCGAGTCAAGGACGTCTGCGAAGAGAAGAACGTCCTGCTGTTTTATCCGATGATCTTCGAAGGGCTCGAGCAGTCGCCCAACATCGTGTATGTCGGAGGCGGACCGAACCAGCAACTCCTTCCGATGGTGCGCTGGGCGATCGGGTTCTTCAACCCGCCCCGCCGGAGGTTCTTCCTGCTCGGGGGAGAGTCGCTCTTCTCCCGGGCCGGACAGGAGGTCTTCCGAGGGGAATTGAAGAAGCACGGCCTGGAGCCGGTCGGCGTTCGCTCGCTGCCTCTCGGCCAGGTCACCGGTTTCAACGCGATCATCGAGGAGATTCGCGCCAGCAAGGCCGACATCGTGCTCGATACTCTCGACCCCGAATCGGACCGGATCTTCTTCAAGAGCCTGGGACAGCTCGGGCTCAAGGCCGAGGACCTGCCGGTCGTCTCGCTCTGCCTGGGTGAAGACCAGCTCCGCACCCTCGACCACAAGCTCATCACGGGTCATTACTCCGCGTTGAACTACTTCGAAGCGATCGACACGCCCGAGAACGCCCGGTTCCTCGAGCGCCTTCGTGCCAGGCACGCCGTCCCCTTAGTCAACGCGTCGGTGGAGTCGGCCTACCTCTCCGTCCTGTTCTGGAAGCGAGCGGTCGAGAAAGCCGGTAGCCTGGAGGCGGCGAAGGTTCGCGCGGCAGTCGCCGGGATGGAATTGATCGGACCGGAGGGCCTGGTCCGGATCGATCCGGAAATCTTCTACGGATCTCGGATCGCTCGCATCGGCAAGATGCTCGAGCATGGAGGATTCCAGATCGAATACGACTCACACCGACCGATGGCGGCTTTCATTTATCCGCCACCGCATGACCAGGTCGGCTGGGAGAAATTCCTGGCGGCATTGTCCAAGGGCTGGGATGGCCGATGGTCCGGAGCGACCGCGGCGCATTAGCCGCGGCGACCGGGGATTGGCGATCCCGGGAAGCCTCCTGAATCGGTACGGCTCGAGTCCGAAGCTCGCCGCATTCCTTGCGAGGACTTCCGCTTGATCACCTACGACCGCAGCCGATGGTGGCGGATCGCGATCTCGTTTCATGGCACGGTCCTCCCGCATACGCTGGGACGTGTCGGGCTTTTCACGCTGTTCTGCCTGGCGATCTGCCTGCTGGACGACTACGTTTTGGATCGTTACGGTTGGCCGTTGCCGGCTCTCGACCAGTTGGGTCACACGGTGCTCGGCGTGACGATGAGCTTGTTGATCGTCCACCGGACCAACTCCGCGAATCTCCGGTATTGGGAGGGCCGTGCGGCCTGGGGTGCGATCGCAAACGCCTCTCGCAACCTGGCTCGTCAGGCGGGCACTTACGCCCCACCGGCGGATGACGTTGCGAGGCTGCTGGCCGCATTCGCCGTCGCCCTGCGCGAGCGGTTGCGGGACCGAGACCCCACGGAATCTCTCCACCCCTGGCTCTCGGGTCGATTGCTCCAGGAGGTGGGCACCTCGGTCAATCCGCCGGCCCGACTGGCCCGCGCCCTCAGCATCTGGGTCCGCGGCCGGAAGACGCAGGGAACCCTCGACGCGATCGCCGCCGCGGAGCTCGAGCGGCAGATCGTCGCCTTGACCGACGCCCAGGGGGCCTGCGAACGGATCCAACGAACTCCCCTGCCCTTTATTTATGCCTCGCTCATCAAGGAGCTGCTCGTCCTCTACCTCGGATCGCTGCCGTTCGTCCTGGTTGCCAAGATGGGCTATGCCGCCCCCCTGGTCGTGGCGGTGGTCGCCCTGGGGATGCTGGGGATCGAAGACGCGGGCGTCGAGATCGAGAACCCCTTCGCCCTGACTCCCAATGCCCTCCCCATCGAATCGATCTGCACCACGATCGCCCGCGATTGCGCCGAGCTGGCCAGGTCCGACGACTGATACAGACCCGGCGACAACGTATAGCCATTCACGACTCGCGAAATGTTTGACATTCCTTCAACAAGCATCTTTTTCGATGACGCCGGTTCTGGTACCGTGAGGGTCTGGTTCTGCCGCGGTCCGCGCCCCGATGAGCGCCGGACTTCCTCGCTCCTGACGGATCGAGAGCCCATGAGATTGACCGACACCATCGCTGGTTGGATCACGCTTGGACTGGCCGCGCTCGTCGCGCTCCCGACGTTCGCCGCACCTCCTCAGGGCAAGGAAGAGAAGCACTGGTCTTTCGTGCCCGTTCGACGACCCGAGGTTCCCTGGGTCACCGACCCGGACTGGGCGGGCAACCCGATCGATCGATTCGTCCGGGCCAGGATGGAATCCGAGGGGATCAAGCCGGTCGCGATCGCCGACCGGCGGACGCTGGTCCGGCGCCTTTATCTCGACCTCATCGGCCTGCCGCCTGCACCGGATGAAGTCACTGCGTTCGTGGAGGATCGGTCGCCGGACGCGATCGAGCGGTTGGTCGATGACCTCCTGGCCCGCCCGCAATATGGCGAGCGATGGGCCAGACACTGGCTGGACGTCGTGCGATACGCCGAGTCGAATGGCTACGAACGCGATGGTGCCAAGCCCCATGCCTGGCGATACCGGGACTACGTGATCGACGCCCTTAACCGCGATAAGCCCTATGATCGGTTCGTGATTGAGCAGTTAGCAGGCGATGAAGTTGAGGGCTCCGACGCGTCGGCGAAGATCGCCACGACATTCCTGCGACTCGGGACCTGGGACGACGAACCGGCCGACCCCGGAATCGACCGATATGATCAGCTCGACGACGTGCTGGGCACGGCCGCGACCGCGTTTCTGGGAATCACGCTCCGCTGTGCCCGCTGCCACGACCATAAGTTCGAACCGTTCTCGCAGGTCGACTATTATCGCATGCTCGCCGTCTTCCAGCCGCTCAAGCGACCTCAGGACAACCGTACCGACCTCGACGTTCTGGTCGGGACCGAGTCTGAGCTGGCCGCCTATCGCGCGGGCCTTGCCAGGTCCGAGGCGGAGCTCGCCCGCACCCGGGACCGGATCGAGAGTCTCATCAAGCCGCAGATCGACTGGCTATTTGCCCCACCGGAAAAGACGACGGACGGCAAGCCTCCCAGGAAACGGACAGCGTTGCCGCCAGAACTCGGTCAAGCCTTGCGGACCGAGCCATCGAAGCGGACGCAGGCCCACTGGAATCTCATCAAGTACTTCGGTGTCCAATTCGAGGCCGAGGTCCGCAAGATCGCGCCCGACGAGGTCAAGGTCGCACTCACGCCCCTGTACGACCGGATGGCCGCGATCAAGGCGGCCCGGCCCAAGGAGCCGCCTCGCGCCTACATCTGGTCCGAGGACGGACCGAAGGCCCCGCCGACCCATGTGCTAAAGCGGGGCGATCCGACGCGGCCAGGAGTCGCCGTCGAGCCGGGCGTGCCCACGGTGCTGGCCAACGACCAGCCGGAACCTCCAAGACCAAGATCCGTGACGACCGGTCGGCGGCTCTGGCTGGCCCGATGGTTAATCGGCCGGGAAAATCCGCTGTTGGCACGCGTCATCGTCAATCGGATCTGGCAGTTCCATTTCGGCGAGGGGCTCGTCGCGTCCTCGAATGACTTGGGAGTCATGGGCGACTCGCCGAGTCACCCCGAGCTTCTCGACTGGCTGGCCTCCGAGCTGGTGGCTTCCGGCTGGAGACTCAAGCCATTGCACCGGATGATCGTCTTTTCTCGAACGTTCCAGCAGTCGTCGAACTTCGATGCCGACGCGGCGAGGATCGACCCGAAAGCGACGTCGCTCTGGCGATGGCGGCAGCGACGACTCGAAGCGGAAGTGGTCCGCGACTCGATCCTGGCCGTCAGCGGACGGTTGAATCATCGGATGGGCGGCCCGTCCTTCTATCCCACGCTGCCCCGCGCGGTGCTCGAGGGCCAGTCCCGTCCGGGCGAAGGTTGGGGCGAGTCGGACCTGCTTGAACAAACGCGACGGAGCATCTATATCTTCGCTAAGCGCAGCCTGGGGGTCCCCGAGCTCGAGATCCTGGACGCGCCCGACACGACCAGCAGTTGCGAGCGGAGGACGATCTCGACGACCGGTCCCCAGGCACTCACGTTCCTCAACGGGACGTTCATCAACGAGCAGTCGAGCCACTTTGCCTCGCGGTTGATCTCTGAGGCCGGAGAGAGTATCAGGGAACAGGTCGGCCGTGCGTTTGCGCTGGCACTGGGCCGGGCTCCGCGGCCGGATGAGTTGCAGGCCGCTCTGGCATTCCTGGACGAGCAGCAACATCAGATCGATTCCGATGCCCGCGGCGGGAAGGCCGCTACCGGGCCGGGCGAATCTCGTCGCAAGGCTCTGGAGGCATTTTGCCTCGTAATCCTGAACTTGAACGAGTTTGTTTACAACAACTGACGCGTGACGGACGATCCTCGAATGTGATGCCGGCAGGAACTCATGATCGGAAATCAAGGCAGTGACGGAATCATGCCCAGGTGCTCGACGCGTTGCGGCCGCGCGCGGCGTGAGTTCCTCTGGGAGATGGGCGGGGGATTCGTCGGCACCGCGCTGACCGCCTTGCTCGCCATGGATGGGTTCTTCAAGCGATCTGTTGCGGGGTCGGAGTCGGGGCCGACCGTCGCCGCTCCGCTGGCCCCCAAGGCGCCGCACTTCCCGGCCAAGGCCAAGTCGGTCATCGTCCTGTTCATGTACGGCGGCGTTAGCCAGGTCGATACCTTCGACCCCAAGCCGGCCCTCAACCAATATCACGGCAAGCCGATCCCGACCCTCGATCGCGACCCGGTATTGAAGGCCCGGAACCCCGGGATGCTCTTGGGCTCGTCGCGCAAGTTCGCCAGGCACGGCCAGTCGGGGACCGTCGTTTCCGACCTCTTCCCGAATCTCGCCGGCTGCGTCGACGATATGGCGATCATCCGGAGCATGCACACCGACAGCTTCGCGCATGGCTCCGGGCTGCTCCAGATGAATACGGGATTCATCCGCCAGGGATACCCGAGCCTTGGCTCCTGGGTGACGTACGGCCTGGGGACGCTCAACAGCAACTTGCCGGGGTACGTCGTCTTGCTCGACCACCGCGGCGGACCGATCTCGGGTCCTCCCAACTGGGGCTCCGGCTTCATGCCGGCAACCTATCAGGGTACTCAGTTCCGCACCAGCGGTGACCCGATCTTGAATCTGAGCCCGCCACGAGGGATTTCGGCGCAGCAGCAGCGCAACCAGCTCGACCTCCTGTCCAGGCTCAACCAACCTTCCGGGTCCGGGAGCACGAAGAACGCCGAGATGATGGCCCGGATCGCCAGCTACGAGCTCGCCTTCCGGATGCAAGCCAGTGCCCCTGAAGCCGTGGACCTCTCGAGCGAATCGGCCGAAACCCGGCGGCTCTACGGCCTCGACGACCCGAGGACCGAGCGGTTCGGCCGCCGCTGCCTGATGGCGAGGAGGCTGATCGAACGCGGGGTCCGATTCGTCCAGGCCTACTCAGGCGGCGGCCACAACGACGAGAACTGGGACGCGCACGGCGACGTCAACAAGAATCACGAGCTGCATTGCGGCGAGACGGATAGGCCGATCGCAGGTCTCCTGACGGATCTCAAGCGTCGGGGACTTCTCGACGAGACCCTGGTGGTCTGGGTCGGCGAGTTCGGACGGACGCCCACCGGCCAGGGCGGCAAGGGCCGCGACCACAGCCCTCGCGGATTCTCGGCCTGGCTGGCCGGCGGCGGCGTCAAGGGGGGCCAGACCTACGGGTCGACCGATGACTTCGGCTATGCGGCCGTCGAGAACAAGGTACACGTGCACGATTTGCATGCCACGATCTTGCATCTTCTCGGATTCGATCACACTCTCCTCACCTACTTTCACGGCGGCCGCGACATGCGACTGACCGACGTCGAGGGCCGGGTCGTCGAGGACCTGCTGGCCTGAGCGGTCGCCGAGAAAACCGGCCCGTCCTTACGCGAGGAACCCATGTCCGAGGCATTCGCGAATCGCGTGGCGCTGGTCACGGGAGGATCTCGCGGCATTGGCCGAAGCACCGCCCTGTCACTGGCCCGCGACGGGGCGGACGTCGCCATCAGCTTCGCGTCGCGGACCCGCGAGGCCGAAGCGGTCGTCGCCGAGATCCGGGCCATCGGACGCAAGGCGATCTGCGTGCCGTGCAACGTCGCGAAACCGGGTGAAGTCGATGGCCTCGTCAGGCGGACGCGCACGGAACTGGGACCGATCGACCTGCTCGCGCACTGCGGTGCGATCAGCAACATTTGCGATCATACCGACCTCTCCCACGAGATCTGGCTTGAGACGATCGACGTGAATCTGAACGGCGCGTTCCTGGTCGTGTTCGCGGTCAAGGATGAGATGATCGCGCGCGGGTTCGGGCGGATCGTCCTGGTCTCATCGGTGGCGGCGCTACGGCCGCGCAAGATGCAGATCCACTACGCATCCTCCAAGGCCGGTGTGCTCGCCCTGACTCGCTGCTGCGCCGAGGCATTCGCGCCTCATAACGTCCGAGTGAACTGCGTTGCACCGGGTCTGATCGAGACTGAGATGGCCCACGTCCTGCCGGATGACACGATGAAGCGCGTCGTGGCCGAGACCCCTATGGGTCGGATCGGTCGGCCCGAGGAGATTGCCGCGATCATCCGTTTCCTGCTCTCCGAGGAATCGAGCTTCATGACCGGCGAGACGATCTCAGCAAGCGGCGGGCGCGTGACGCTCCCGTAACGTTCAAGTCGCCAGGGATGTCGCCAGGATCGGCGATGGATGCGGAGGGGCCCGGGTCAGCGGGAGACGGTTCGCAGTGCAGAGGCATGTCGCCCGGTCAATGTCACCGGTAGTGAACTCATTCCGTGCAGCACGAGCCCTGGCCTCCATCGCAGAGCATTCACCGGGACGGACAATCGGAGCTCGGGAATCCGACGTAGGAGGGTGTTGATGGCGATTTGCCCTTCGAGCCGGGCGAGCGGCGCACCCAGGCAGTAATGCACCCCAAGCCCGAACGCGACGTGACGGTTCGGCTCCCGCGACAGGTCCAGATCGTCCGGGCGCTCGAACTGTCGTTCGTCGCGATTGGCGGAGGCAAGGACGGCGTAGACCATCTCGCCGCGAGCGATGGTGATCCCATGGATCGTCACGTCCTCTCGCGCAAAACGCTCGAGGGCCGTCTCCAGCGGACCGTCGTAGCGCAGCAGTTCCTCGATCGCCGACTTGATCAAGGTCGGGTCGTTGCGCAGTTGTTCCATCGAATCGGGATGCTCCATCAGGGCCAACATCCCATTGCCGATCAGGTTCACGGTCGTCTCATGTCCGGCGATCAGCAGCAGCGAGATCATCCCGATCAGTTCATCCTCGCTGAGCTGGTCTCCGGCTTCATGCGCCAGGACCAGCGCGCTGGTCAGATCGTTCCCCGGATCGGCGCGCCGGATTCGGATCAGCTTTCGAAGGTAGCCCATGAAAGCGAACATGGACGGCATGACTCTCAACAGTCCCCAGGTGGTGGGAACGGCCGTCACGATGGCGCTGGACCAGCGCTGGAACTTCTGCCGATCCGGGGCCGGCACGCCGAGCATGTCCGCGATGATGGTGGTCGGCAACGGCAGAGCGTAGTCGCGGATCAGATCCATGTGTCCGCGGGATGTCGCGGCATCGAGCAGCTCATCGGTCAGCGCCTGGACGCGCCCGCGGAGATTCTCGACCAGCCCGGGCGTGAACGCCTTGTGAACTAGGCCCCTCAACCGCGTGTGGTTCGGAGGATCCGAGTCGAGCATGTGCCGTTCCAGCGGCTTCAAGAATCCGGGAATCCAGGGCTGGCGGGCCGCTTGTTCGCTCGAAAGGACTTTCCATTTTTCTTTGATGAACCGCTCATCCTTGAGCAGGGCGGTCACGTCGTCGTATCGTGTGATCAGCCAGGCGACTTGCTTGGCCGGCAGCGAAACGCGATGGACCGGGGCTTCGGCTCGCAATCGTGCGAAGAAAGGATAGGGGTTGGCCTTGAATGACGGACTCGCGATGTTGACATGATCGATCGGGGTCATGGAACTCACCGGAAAATGGGTCGGCCCGTTCACCAATCTTTCAGATCAGTCGATACAATAGGACGATCCTCTACGTTTATGGTCCGGGTTTCGACCGTCGCCTGCAAGCCGGTGATCGATCGATGGCGGTTTCCTGTCAGGGCATAGGGGGCTAGACGATGCCTCGTCTCTACGATTGGGAAGACCCGTGGAATGACGATCGCGATCTGTACGACGACCCCGAGGATCCCGAGCCTCCCGATTACGACGACGAGGAGGAGCCGACTTACCCTTGTCCCTATTGTCGTCGGGAGATCCTCGAGGATGCGTCGCGGTGTCCCTATTGCGAGAATTACGTCTCGAAGGAGGACGCGCCGGCCGCTCGCAAGCCGTGGTGGCTCGTCGTCGGAGTCCTGGCGTGTCTCTACGTCGTCTATCGATGGAACTTCTGGTGATGTATCGCGACTCGGCCAGGACCCGACGGCCCGGCCCCAGCATTCGAGGTGATCATGCTCCCCGCACTGGTCGAACAATACCGACGCTGGTTCGATTACGAAAAGGACACCCATCGCAAGGTCCTGGCGTCGTTCGACACCGTGCCGGAGGAAGGGCTCCGGTCGCAGCCGTTTCAGAAGGCGTTGAACAGCCTGGCCCACATCGTCGCCGGCCGGAGAATGTGGCTCCATCGTTTGGAGCCTTCGTCGTTCGATCGGCCGGCGAACCTCTTCCCGACCGACGCGACTCTCGCGGATATCCGGGCCGAACTGGCGATCATGGAGCAGGATTGGTCGGACTATTTCGGACGCCTGGATGAGGCGGAGCTGGGCCGAACTTTCGAGTACATGACGAGCGAGGGCGCGCCCTTCCGCAACGTGGTCGTCAACGTCCTCACACAGCTCTACGGGCATTCGTTGTACCACCGCGGTCAAATCGCCTCGCTCGTCCGTACGGCCGGCGGTGAGCCCGCCAAGACCGACTTCATCTTCTGGACACGCGAATCGGTCGCCCCGCCGGGCGTGTAACCCATCCCATCTCACCCCGTCATCTCCCCACTCAACCGGCGCGTCGTGCGATCGTAGCCGGCCCACGGTCGCCGCCCTCGCGCGCGCCCCGGGCCCGGAACGGGCCTCCCCGAATCGGTTACGGGCCACGCCGGGCCGCCGACCTGCGCGAATGTGGACCTATCCACATAAATTGTGTTAATTGTAATTTTATATACTAACATAGATTCATAAAAAATTTATGACGAAAACTTCAAGAATTTGATTGAAACCGTTCCGAGGTCGTTTACAATGTCCGCCGCCCGCCATGGACGCGGGCTTGCGTCGTATGGACCCTGACGATAACGCGCGGGCCGAACGGCCGTCGCGACCCGGCTTCGCCGCACCGAGTGTGGGCAAGACGGGCGAGGCCGGCGAGGATCGGTCCACGCCAGCGCCGATCCGCTTCTCTTTCCTCGACAACGGGAGATCGCAACCATGAGCGCCTCGAAGATCCGATTCGGCATCATGACGGCCGTGATGGCATTCGTCGTGACGATCACAGGGCAATCGTCCGCCGCGCCGATCGTCACCGCGACCGTGACCGGCACATCCGGCGACTACGACCTCAACTTCTCCGTGACCAACGACCTGAACGGCATCAACAGCATCTATTTCTTCGGCGTCATGATGGACAGTGGCAACGTCATCACCGGGAGCCCGACCGGTTTCGACTCCACTGCCATCGACGCTTGGAGCAATGCTCCCTACGGGGGATCCTCCCTGATCTATAACCTTGACTGGATCGACAACGTTACATTCCCGATACCGTTCGGCACGACGCAGGACGGCTTCCTCGTTCATTCCACGGATACGACGCTGCCGACGTCGATCCATTGGTTCGCCTATGGAGAACAGGGAACTTATACCGGGAATGACTATTTCAACATCCCGACCAACCCCGGCTTCGAGGGCCTCGTGGGACCCCAGTCTGTCCCGGAACCGGCGAGCCTCCTTCTCGGCCTCCTCGGCGTCCTGGGAGGATTTGCATACATCCGCCGGACCTAAGTCTCGATCGGATCGCCAATAGATCTTACGTGGCATGAGGTCACTCGAGTCCGTTGCTCACGTGCTCGCCGCTTGGCGCGTGTTCGCGACTCGCTGCGGCTCGGATCGCGAGTGCCGCCCGAAGGGGCCGTTCGTTCGCGGTCGAGCTCAATGGAGTTCCGCCACGACCATGGCGTGGATATCGATCTGTGGGACCACGATTCTCGGGCCGAGGGGCGTGGGCGCGATTCTTAGCTCGCGTCCTTCCGGCTCGAGGTGGACCCGTCTCAGACGATACCCCGTCGCGAAGGTGATCCGGATATCGTGGATCGGGACGATCTCCTCACGGAGCGGGACGTCGTCGTTGGGCAAGGCGTGGAAGGCCGTGGTATTCAGGTCGCTATAGAGGTGTACGATGAGCCGCTCCGATCCGCCTTTCGATTGGCGCATCAGGGTGGAGTGCACGCACATCGGCGCCTCGACGGTGACCGGTGCCGGCGCGGAGGCCACCCAGTCGATCGCGTTGGAAAGTAGCAGGCGTTGATACGGATACGCATAAAGATAGTAAGCCGCGTCGAATCCGCCCGCGAAATAGACGACGCGACCACGGCCAAAGGTGTGGGCAACCACCCCGGGGACCTCGGCGGAAGATGTCCCGTCGCTGGATTTCATTCTCAGAGTACCGACCACCCGGGCCGCTGAGCCGATCGGGACGACCCGCACTGCCGGGCCCTTGAAGGTGACGCTGGCCGCGCCCACATAGGTCGGCATCCGACCGCGATTGAGGAACGAGGAGGTATCCTGCTTGAAGTCAAAGACGTCTTTTCGCTTCTCCCAGTAGTCCGCCCCGATCGTCCTGGCGAAATTGACGTCGAGCTCCTCTCGTCGTCCCGAGTTTGAGGCGGCGATCGGCCCGCGATGCTCGACTCCGAGGATTCGAGCCAGCGCGAAATTCGGTCGCGGGTCGCCAAACTCGTCGAATAGGGAGGTGTCCAGGCTGGCCACGAGCCCGCCGCCGTTCTCGACGAATTGCGCGATTGCGGCAACCTGGGCATCGTCGAGACATGCGGTGTTCGCCAGGATGAGGACCTTGTAAGGCGCGAGGTCCGAGGCGTTCAGGTTCCAGTCGTTGATCACGTTGATCACGCGATGCTCCTCGATGCCCGCGCGGAAGGTGCCGAAGACGCTGGCCATGTACCGCTCCTCGACCCGGCCGGGCTCGCGGCCGTAGAAGTTGCGGGTGTTGTCGCTCATCACGAGGGCGGCCCAGGGCTCGGGCTTCTTGTGGGTGAGCCAGGGCTTGCGTCGCTGGACCTCATCGAGGCACGCGTAAAGTTCGGCCTGGAGGTGAGGCGACTGGCCGACCGCGATGCTGGGCGACGCACCATAGGTCAGAGTCAGCAACATCCGGCGGAGGATCTCCTGCGGCGGGAAGCTATCCTTCCCATAGGGATTGCCATGCGTGAGGATATAAGGCTCGCTGAAGGCCGTCCGGTGGTTGGTCGTGGCCCAGATGTAGGCGTTGGCGAAAGCCGGGACGATGGTGGCGCCGCGATTGGTCTCATCGAGCCAGAATTCCTGGTCGGGAGCATCGAGCAGGAGGTTCATACGAGTCGGCATGTTCCGCGGGATCGAGAGGAAATGGCCGAAACGACCGGCATTGGTCGTCCAGGTGACGAGGGCGAGATCGGGCTTGATTCGCTTGAGCCGATCCTGCATCCGACGGACCAGGTCTTCCATCCGGCGGTCGGCCCAATGCTGATAGCGACGAAAGTCGGGATCGTTCATGTCGGCTTTGGGGATCTTGGCAGCGGTGGCCTTGCGATAATCGTCACGGCAGTGCCGGCAGTAGCAGACCCCGCCGTAGTGAAGCCCATCGAAGCTGAATGCGTTGACAGCCGGGTACTTCGTGAGGATCTCCTCGAGGACGTCGATGAAGAAATCCCCGTAAGGACCCAGCAGGCAGAGCATCCCGCCGTGAGGGTACTTCTGCATGTCGATCGTGGGGATGTCGGTGGTGTCGGTCGCGATCCGACGCCAATCGGGATGGTTCTCGTAGACTTCGCCCTGGAGGCACGGCGGATAGACGCCCAGGATGCGGACGCCCAGTCTCTGGTACTCAGCAATGTCCGTCTCGAGACGGCCGAGCGGGACGTGTGGGCTACGCTTCTTGAGGAGTTTGCTGTCGTAGTAAGCGTAGAAGGGGTTGACGAATCCCATCTCACTGATCGTCACTCCGTGCGCCGCCGCCACGGCGCGGGACTTGGAGTTCATCCCCGAGAGGGTATAGCCGCAGCCGATTGTCTCCTGCACCCAGGCGGGGACCCGGATCTGCCGGAATGGCGACGCGTCGAACGGCTGCTTCATGATGATATCGCCCCAGATCGACGGCTCTTCGCCTCGGGCGAGACCGGCGGAGTAGTCGATCACCACGAGAGATGCGAGCCACGCAAATGCCGCGACTAAACGACTTGTCATATCGGCTAGCTCCGCGTCGAAGATCCCTATGATCGCTGCATTCCTCAAAATTATGATCTCGAGACGATTCTCGCGCAAGATGCCATCGGAAGCAAATTGGGAGTGTTTGCGAATCGAGCCTCGAATTTGGGTGCCTATTTCCAGCATCCCTCGGGCGATGTTTCATCCCTCGTTGGCATGTTCTTTGCGACATTGGTAACCCTCCGTCGCATGTCGCCCGTTCATGAGTATTACCAATGGGAGGGTATGTTGTCATGTCTACGACAGCAACCATACAAGCTCACATCGCCTACGAATTGATCGACGACAACGATCCGAGGGTGGTTGTCATCGAATTCCAGAGCCATGATTTCTCGAGCCCGCTACACGCGCTCGAATTGGGCGAGCAGCTCAGCTCGCTCATCAGGCCTGACTTGCCCCGGAGCTTCGTGATCGACTTCGGCAAAGTCAGGTCGCTGGGTAGCACCGCCTTTGGCGAGATCACAAGGTTCGTGCGCCGCGCGGGTTGTGTCAGGGTGTGCAACCTTGACGAAACTCTACGGCTCGGAGCCGCCTTGATCGGGCTCGATGATTGTGTCGGGTTCGCCGAGAGTCGTCATACGGCGATCCGGGACGCACGGCGGAGTGAAGATGACACCATAGACTTGCCTGACCTGGCTAGCAGTACTTGAAAAGATACCCGGCGACCTGCCACGCACGCGAGCCAGAGTGCTCGGCAGGCTGCTGGGCGATTACGTGTCCCCGGACCGAGCAAACATGAGAGAAATCTGAATCGATTACTTCGCGTCGAGGAGGCGGTCGACGGTGGCGGTGACGTTTTCGAAGAGTTGTGGCGAGTACCCTACGTGGATCTCGGCGACTTTCCCTTGTTGGTCGACGATGATCAGGGTCGGGAAACCCTGGACGCCGTACCTGGCGGGCAATTCTTCGGATCGGAGCACGGGATATTCGAGTTCCATCTCGCGGACGACGAACTTGGCGTTGTCGATGTTACGGTCGTTGTTCACCCCGAATACGGCGACGGGGCGCCCTCGATAGTGGCTGGCGACCCGCTTCACTTGAGGCATCGCCCGCATACACCAGCCGCATCCGCGATACCAGAAGTCGAGGACCAGCACTTTTCCACGGTACTGTTGCAGCGAGTGGGTCCGCCCCTCCAGATCCTGGATCTCCCAGGTCGGTGACGGGTGGCCGATGATCTCGGCGAACCGCTTCGCGCCGTCGATCTGGTATTTCGAGAATTTCTCGTGGTTCTTGAGCTGGCCGTCGAGGGCGACGATGGGCTCGGGGAGCGTTACCTGGGCTCGGGCCTCGGCGAGGATCGCGTGGGCCCGCTCGAGCAAGGACTCGGCCTCGTTGCCGTCGGTCTCCGCCTTCCGGTAAAGGACGAGATAGGCCTGGTGGGCGCGGAAGTAGCGATCCATCTCCTCGGCGAAGGTTGCCATCTTCGAGGGTAGCATCTCGGAGACTGAATTCAACTCGATCGTTCCCCTGGCCTTGCTCTTCATGTGGGCGCCGTAGGCCCTTGCAATATCGCTGCGGACGACAAGACTTCGCTTGCGGTCAAAGTGGAAGGTTCGATGATCCTTCCCCTCGTAAATCCGCTCGGCGTAACCGCGGCGGTCTACCTCGAAATCGAAGGTGATCGCGTTGTCGAGGCCGGTGACGGCCATCGGCTTGTAGCGGGCCTTCGTCTCGTCGCGATCGTTGAGGGACACCCAGCCTGCGATCTCCTTCTCGTCGCGAGGGAGGCGGGGGAAGATCTTCGACGGATCGATACGCGTGCCGAGCGTCGGACAGAAGGGGACTTCTCCGTCGGGTCGGAGGTCGAATCGGGCGTAGGTTGGAAGGTCCGGAGACTCGGCTGACGAGCCGTCCGTTTTCTGTGCCTTCATGGCCGTGCGGACCACGACTCGCCAGCTCCCGTCGTCATTTCGCCCGACGACCCAAAGCTGCCAGGTCGTCGTGTACTCGGAGCCCTGGCTCTCTTCCTGGAAGGCCTCTTTCTCCTCGTAGATGAGCACTTGCCCCGGCTTGAGCTCATATCGGGGCACTGTGCCAGCATCGAGCGACGCGCACGCACCCGCGAGCAACAAACCGGTCGCCGTCCAGAAGCGGATCGTCGAAGCCGCCATCTCCGGTCTCCTCGTTGAAAGACCACATCACCCATTCGACAAATGTCGTATGATAGCAGTCCGTCGGGTCCCGATCAACGACCCGGCCGCATCGAGGGTCTCGGTGTTCGGTTTCTCTGGTGTCATTCGTGCTTCTCGTGGTTAAACTCCTCGAGAGACCAGGTCAGCCATCGCAGGCTTGTCGAGACTGTTTCAGGAACCCGTGGATTCTTTCCCATGCTCCAGATCTTGGTGTACGGCGACTCCCTCTCGTGGGGCATCATCCCGGACTCGCGTCGGCGGTTGCCGTTCGAAGAGAGATGGCCGGGCGTGATGGAACTCGCGCTCGGGTCGGCCGGACTGAATGTCCGCGTGATCGAAGATTGTCTCAACGGGCGACGGACCGCCTGGGATGACCCTTTCAAGCCCGGAAGGAACGGTTTGATCGGCATCGAGCAGCGGATCGAGATCCACTCGCCGCTGGCGATGGTGATCGTCATGCTGGGGACCAACGACTTCCAGTCGATGCACACGAATGACGCCCGGCTCTCGGCCTTCGGGCTGGCGGCGATCATCCGGGCGATCCGCCGGGCTCCGATCGAGCCCGGGATGCCCAGTCCGGAGATCCTGGTCGTGACGCCTCCGCCGATCCGTCCGGCCAGAGGTTCCGTCGCCGCCAAGTTTCTCGGGGCCGAGGAACGGTGTGTTGGCCTGGCGCATGCCTTCAGGCAAGTCGCCGCCGAGGAGCATTGTCATTCTTTCGACGCCGGGGGAGTTGTGGCGTCGAGTGCCGTCGATGGCGTTCACCTCGATGCCGACCAGCATCCGGTGCTCGGTCGGGCGCTCGCCGATCTCGTCCCTGGGTTGCTCGAAGGCCGAGGAGTCTGATCCGGTGGATGAAGCAAGAAGAACCGCCCAGGTCGCGGCGAAGGGGCCGAAGGAATGAGTCGTCAACGGATTGCACCCGGCCCCTACGGTCATCCCCTGTTCGGCTGCGGGAGTCAATATGTGCACGACCCACTGGCATTCAACACCGAGGCCAGTCGGCGATACGGTGGGGTCGTTCGCATCCGCGGCTTGCCTTGGCTCTACTTCTTCATGGTGAGCGACCCCGATGCCGTCGAGCATGTCCTCCACGCGAACCAGAAGAACTACCGGAAGCCGGCCCTGTTCACGTCAACGGTGGGACGGCTTGCCGGGCTCGGCATCTTGACGAGCGAAGGGGAAACCTGGAGGCGTAACCGACTGCTGATCCAGCCGGCGTTCCATCGACAGCGGATCGCGGCCATGGTCGCGGTCATGGCCGATGCCAGCGACTCGACGGCCGACCGACTCTCCGAGGCGTCGCGTGCCGGTAGGCCGGTCGAGATGCTCGCCGAGATGACCCGGCACAGCCTGGCGATCGCCGGCCGGACGCTCTTCAGCACGGATGTCAGCGGCGAGTCGGACGCGATCGGCAAGGCGGTCCGCGAGGTCTTCGCACACGTGACCGACCTGATCAACTCGTCCGTCCGGGTCCCTGACTGGATGCCGACGGCGGCCAACCGAAGCTTCCACCGCGCCGGGCGCAGCTTGATGACCTGGTGTATGGCCTGATTCGCGATCGGAAGCGCACGCAGACCGACGCGGGAGACCTGCTGGCGATGCTCCTGCTCGCGCGCGATGAGGAGACGGGCGAGGCGATGACCGAGCGGCAGGTCCGCGACGAGACCTTGACCCTCCTCCTGGCCGGCCACGAGACGACCGCGGCGGCGCTCGCGTGGGCGTGGTATCTGCTCGGCCTGAATCCTGAAATCGCCGAACGGCTCCGCCGCGAAGTCAACGCGGTGCTCGGCGAACGCACTCCGACGTTCGAGGATCTCGGGAAACTCTCGTTGGCCCGAGCCATCTTCGACGAGACCCTTCGACTATACCCCAGCGCATGGGGTCAGCCGCGTCAGTCGATCGCCGATGACGAGATCGGCGGATATTTCATCCCCGCAGGCTCGATCGTGACCGTCTCCCAGTGGGTTACACACCGTCGGCCCGACCTCTGGGACGACCCCGATCGGTTCGACCCCGACCGATTCGCACCCGGGCAGGCGTCCGGGCGCCACCGGTTCGCCTATTATCCGTTCGGCGGCGGCGGCCGGGTCTGCATCGGCGCCGCGCTCGCCGCGGCCGAGGCCCAGGTCACCCTGGCCGTCCTCGGGCGCCGGTTCTCGTTCGCGCTCGCGAGTGGCGAACACGTCGAGCCCGACGCGTCATTTACCCTGCGACCCAAGCAGGCCATCATGATGAACGTGAACGAACGCTGATGTCCATATCGATTCCGAGCGAGCCCGGCCGCAGTCGATCGCCGGGTCTGGAACTGCGTTGAGCCGGGGCTCGAGACCTGCGATACTGGCAATGTGGTCCCGGGCCTGACCGAGGGGCACTGGCTTGGAAGATCGGCGCCGGGATCTCGATGAACCGGTCTCTTCGAGGATCTGTCATGCTCGTCGGAATGCGATCGTGCCTGGCAACACTGGCCCTGATCCTCCCGGGCCTCATCGCGAGAGCGGCCGAAACCGCGGGCTCGGCCGACGTCCTGTCCGATCCGAAGGCGGTCGCGGAGTTCGAGAACCAGGTCCGGCCCGTATTGTCAACGCGATGCCTCAAGTGTCATGGGCCCCAGAAGCAAGAATCCAACCTGCGCCTCGACTCGCGTGCCGCGATGATGCAAGGAGGAGATAGCGGGCCGGCCGTGGTGCCGGGTAAGCCCGAGGCGAGCCTGCTCGTCAAAGCCATCCGGCACGAGGGGGACATCCAGATGCCTCCCGACTCGCGGCTCAAGGATGAGCAGATCACGACGCTGTCTCGATGGGTGGCCGAGGGAGCACGTTGGCCCGAGGTGACCGTCGGAGCCGCCATCCGACGAGGCGCGATTTCCGCCGACGATCGCACGTTCTGGTCATTCCAGCCGGTCAAGCCACGACCGGCGCCCGAGGTGGAGGACCGCGGTTGGGTGCAGTCGCCGGTCGATCGCTGGATCCTGGCAGCCCTGGAGTCGAAGGGTATGCATCCGGCGCATCCCGCCGACCGTCGCACCTTGATCCGTCGCGCCACATTCGACCTGACTGGATTGCCTCCCGCCCCCGAGGAGATCGATGCGTTTCTGGCCGACACCTCGCCGGACGCCTTCGACCGGGTGGTCGAGCGCCTACTGGCCTCCCCGGCCTACGGCGAGCGTTGGGGGCGGCACTGGCTCGATGTGGTCCGGTACGCCGATACCGCTGGAGAGACCGCCGATTACCCCGTCCGCGAGGCCTACAAGTATCGCGATTATGTGATCTCGGCCTTAAACCGGGATACGCCCTACGACCAGTTCGTCCGAGAACAGTTGGCCGGCGACATCATGGCCGAGGAGGAACCCGGGCCGTCGTATGGCCGGCTCGTGACGGCGACCGGCTTCATCGCCGTCTCGCGACGGTTCGGGTTCGACTCCGAGAACTACCACCACCTCACCATCCAGGACACGATCGACACGGTCGGACAGGCGTTCCTGGGCCTCACCCTCGGCTGCGCGCGATGCCACGACCACAAGTATGACCCGATCTCCAGCCGGGACTATTACGCCCTGTACGGCATCTTCGACAGCACGCGATATCCTTTCGCGGGTTCGGAGCAGAAGCCCAAGACGCGGTCGCTGGCATCGCTCCGGCCCCGTATCGAAGCCGAGGCCCTTCGCGAATCGATCTCGCGAGAACGAGCCTGGCTCGAGGCCAACTCGAAAGCGGGCAAGCCCTCGTCGCCCGGCAACACCGTCGAGACACTGGACGAGCTCGATGGCGATTTCGAGCTTCAGAAGCCCGCCGCGGGCGGGAGCCTCGGCTGCCTCGTCCCCCCCTGGATGTTCGAGGGAAGCCCCGACGTGATCTCGGAGGCCCAGAGTCCGTTCACCAACCTCACACACGTCCAGGGGTCCGCGGGCGTCCGTCTACCCGCCGGGGCATCGGATCATCGAATCTGGCAGCAAATCCGGCCCACGCGATCTGCGAAGGGCGGCGGACGGCTCTCTATCAACGTCGATTTTCGCGCGTCGAGTCCGGGGACGAGCCGGCACCGGCGCCTATCGATTCTCGCTGGGTCATGGGCTCGGTCGGTCTCCGGCCGTCGAGGTCTTCGTGACCGCAGATGCGATTCTGGTGCGGAACGGAGCTTCGATCGAATCGATCCGCCCGCTTCGCCCTGGGACCTGGTACAACCTCCGGCTCGTGCTCGACCTGGGGCACACGTCCTACTCGGGCACCATCGGTACGCCCGAAGAACGAAAGTCCTTCACGGACAGGTCGTTCTCGACCGGATGGGATGGCACCCTCGATACGATCCTGCTGGATGGGCAGGGAGTGTTTGCAGGCGTTCGGCCCTCACTCGATGTCGATAACATCGCGATTCGCGAAGCTCCCATCCCGCCGGCCGACTCGCCTTCCGTCGCCGGCCCCGGGACGTCCGACGCCTCGGAGCGAGAGGCTCACGCGCAAGCTCGCCGCCCTGCTCGATCGACGATCGGCGGAGATGGCCTATGGAGTGGCGGAAGGCACGCCTCATGAGGTGAGGATCCAGAAGCGGGGAGAGCCATCGAAGCCGGGCGAGGCTGTGCCGAGGCGGTTCCTGGAAATCCTGGGCGGCGACACGTTCCCGGCCAGCCTCGAAGGCAGCGGCCGGATGCCGCTCGCCCGGTGGCTTAGCCGACCCGAGAACCCTCTGACGGCCCGGGTGATGGTGAACCGGATCTGGGAGTGGCACTTCGGCAACGGGCTGGTGGCCACCGAGAACGATTTCGGCAGGCGAGGTCGGCCGCCAACGAATCCCGGCCTGCTCGACGACCTGGCCCAGCGGTTCATGGCCGGCGGGTGGTCGATCAAGGCGATGCATCGGCTGATCATGCTGTCTTCCACGTATCAGCTCTCTAGCGACTACGACAGCCGCGCGGCCGAGCTCGATCCCGAGGATGCGCGGCTCTGGCGGTTCCCTCCGCGACGCCTCGAAGCGGAATCGATTCGAGACGCGATCCTGATGCTGGGCGGCGGCCTGGATCGGTCGCCCGCCGGCCCTCACCCGTTTCCTCCGCTGGGGGCGACCTTCACCCAGCACGCCCCGTTCTACGCCGTGTACCCGACCGATCGGCGCAGCGTCTACCTGATGACTCAGCGCATGCGGAGGCACCCGTTCCTCGCCCTCTTCGATGGGCCCGACACGAACGCGAGCACCGCGAAGCGGTCCGTCACCACGGTGCCCACCCAGGCCCTGTTCTTCCTGAACGACCCGTTCGTGCACGAGCAGGCCGACGGGCTGGCTCGTAGACTCCTCGCCGCGACCCGGGACGACACGGAACGAATCCGGCTGGCATACCGGTTGACGCTGGGGCGAGAGCCCCTCGATGACGAGATCGAGAAACGGAAGGATTTCCTGACGCGATATCGACGACAGCTCGATGCCGACGGCTTGCCGGCCGGAGTGCGCGACAGGCTTAGCTGGTCGGCTTTCGCACGGACGCTGTTCGCGAGCAATGAGTTTGTTTTCATCAACTGAGGCTGGGAAAAGTGACTCGTCCGAAGGCTTTGGCGATACACGATCGAGGGGAGTAGAATCAAGCCATGACAATCCCTCAGCATCATCCCACCCGACGAGAAGCGCTCCGTCGTGCGGCCGGCGGACTCGGTTCGATCGCATTGAGCGTCATGCTCTCCGAGATGTCCGAGGCTGGGATCCGGTCTCCCGCCGGACCCGCGGATCCGCTGGCTCCCCGGCCGGGACACTTCGCGCCAAAGGCCCGCCGGGTCATCTTCCTGTACATGACCGGCGGGGTCTCGCACGTCGATTCGTTCGACCCCAAACCGAAGCTGTTCGCGGGCGCCAACAAGACCGTGCGGGTCAACAATTTCCAGGGTAGGCTCGGCGACTTCACGATGTATCTCAAGAGTCCGCAGTTCGCCTTCCGGCCCGGCGGTTCTTGCGGGACCGAGGTGAGCGACCTCTTCCCGCACATGCGGTCGGTGGTGGACGACCTGTGCGTGATCCGGTCGATGTCGTCGGACCACACCAACCATTACGAGGGGACGCTCGGCATGCACACCGGGTCGTTCACCTTCGCTCGGCCGAGCCTCGGAGCCTGGGTGAGCTACGGCCTGGGCACGGAGAATCGCAACCTGCCCTCGTTCGTGGCGGTGGCCCCTCGTCTTCCCTATGCGGGCCCCCAGACCTGGGGGTCGGACTTCTTGCCCGGCTGCCACCAGGGCACTCACATCGAGCCCGGCGCGACGCCCATCGCCAACGTGAAGCGCCGGGTCAGGCTCGGACGCGCTCCAGCGGCTCGAGCTCGAGATGGTCGCCGACGCCAATCGCCGGGACCTCGAGCGTCGCGAGGCCGATGCGGTGGTCGAGGCCCGGATCCGGTCGTTCGAAACCGCATACGGGATGCAACTCGAGGCCCCGGAGGTGTTCGACCTCTCCAGCGAATCGGACGCGACACTGAAGCTCTACGGCCTGGAACGGGGCCGCACCGACGGTTTCGCGTGGCAATGCCTGGTCGGCCGTCGGCTGGCCGAGCGCGGGGTCCGGTTCATCGAACTGATCGATTCCGGCGCCTCGAACAATTGGGATGCGCACGGCAACATGATGGAACATGTCCCGATGGCCCGGAATGTCGACCGGCCGATCGCGGGGCTGCTGGTCAACCTGAAGGCACGCGGGCTGCTCGAAGACACGCTCGTGGTGTGGACCACGGAGTTCGGCCGGACGCCGTACAACTCCCAGCCGGGAGCCGCGGGCCGCGAGCATCACCATCAATGCTTTTCATCCTGGTTGGCGGGAGGCGGGGTCAAGAGCGGGATCGTCCATGGATCGACCGATGAGTACGGGATCGCCGTTGCGGAGGATCGCGTCCATCTCCACGACTTCCACGCCACGCTCCTGCACTTGCTGGGCCTCGACCATACGAGATTGACCTATCGCCACGCGGGACGCGACTATCGCCTCACCGACGTTTCCGGTACGGTCGTCAAGGAAATCCTGGCCTGAGCCCGTTGCCCACGCACCCCGAAACGCATGGCGAGTGGCACGCCTTCAATCACCCTGGAAGCCTACGTGTTCCGGACGATTCGCAACCCGTGGATGCTCGCGGCGGTCTGCCTGGTGGGTACGGTCATGGCACCCGTGCTGGTCGGCTTCGAGCCGCTCGCCGGCGATCCGGAGCTGATGTACCAGCCGATCAAGACGGAACTGAAACGTTCGCTCGCCGAAGGCCGGCTGCCGTTCTGGAGCGATCGATTCGGCCTGGGAGTCCCCCTGGTCGCCGAGAGCCATGCCGCGGCGTTCTATCCGCCGAACTGGCTCTTCTACCGGATCTGGAGCGTCGAGACCGCCTATAGCCTCACGATGTGGATTCACTGGGTCGCGCTGGCGGCGACGATGTTCGCGTACGCGCGGAGCCTCGGGATTACCCAGGCCGGGTCGGCGTTGGCGTCGATCGCGTTCACGCTCTGTGGGTTCCAGGCGGTGCACGCCGTCCACGAGCCTTTCTATCACCTGATGCCCTACCTGCCACTCTGCCTGCTCCTCGGCGACCGTTACGCGACGACCGGCCGTCCGGTCTGGCTGTCAGCCCTGGCACTGGCCTGGGGTACCCAGGTCACACTCGGACATTTTCAGATCCAGATGTGGACCGCCGGGCTGATCCTGGTGGCGGGTGCGTGGCGGACGCTCGGGCCGACGATGGTTTGGCGTGACGGTGAACGGCGACAGGTCGCGCAGGACGGTGTGCTGCTCGCCAATCCCGCTTCGATTCCGACCTCACGCAATGGGGCAGTCGGCTCGCGGCGACGTCCATGGCGGATTCTTGGGCTGATGCTTGGCCTGGCCTGGGGAGCGGCCATTTCCTGGGTGCAACTTCGGCTGACGCGGGAGCTGACGGGCGTCTCGGGTTTCGACCGTCCGCCGCAGTTCCTCGCGAATTACCTGTTCCCGCCGCAGCACTGGGCCCAGTTCGCCTTGCCTTCGGTCTACCTGGGCAGGTCGCTGGCCGTCGGGGAAGACTACTGGCTCCTCCATGGGACGACGGCCGGAGAGGCCTGCGCGTATGTGGGGGTCGTCCCGCTCATCCTGGCCTTCGTGGGATGGGTGGCCGCGCCTCGAGCCCGACACCTGGCGCCCTGGCGGGTGATCGTTCCCCTGTCGCTGGCTCTGGCCACGATGCCGGGCTGGTGGCCCGATGGCTTCGCGATGCTGCTGAACCTCCCCGGCCTGGGCTGGTTCCGGGCCCCGGCGCGTTACACCCTGCTGACCAGCCTCGGCCTGGCGCTGCTGGCCGGTCGGGGGATGGATCGTTCGACCGCGCCCCGACGCTTCTGGGGCGGCCTGACACTCGCGATCGGGGTCAGCGTCGTGGCGTGGGTCTGGTCGCTTCACTTGGCGGGTAAAACCGACTTCCGTGCCGGTATGGGCGCGGCGACAATCGGCAGTCGATTTCTCGCGGCGGGACTGGCGTGGGTGCTCGGGTTGCTCGCGATCATCGGCTGGCGTCTGGGACGGCTCGGCGCTTGGGCGCCGCTCACGGTGTCCGTATTGGAGCTGAGCACGCTTCTCTTCCTCGGCCCGTCGTGGTGGGGGTGGAGGGTCGGACTGCCCGAATCGAGCCCGGTCCTGCGTCACCTGGCCGGCCTCCCGGCAGTGGGACTTGTCGGAGGCCGGTTGCTCAACGTGCCGGTGGATGCGGGGCTGACGACTGCTTATCCCACCCTGGGGATCACGCCACCACCACCGAACTATTTGCTCGAGTCGGCCATGCGTGCGCCCAAAGAGATGCGCGAGGTCGATCATCGTTGGCAGATGCGCTTCGGCGTCACTCACGGTATCTGGGGAGCGGGCGACGACGTGAGGGGGCACAAACTACTGGCCGTGATTCCCGACCCGGCGATCGATCGCGTGATGGAGAGCAATCCCCAACTGCGGGCCCGTGGGCCATGGAAGTTGGTGGAAGACCCGTTCGCGTTCCCTCCAGCCTGGATCTGTCACCGGGTTCGCGAAGCGAAGCATTGGGGCCAGCTCTATAGCAACCTCTCGCGGGCAGACCTCCGCGACGAGGCCTGGTTCCTCCCCGAAGACCTGCCGCCTCCGTTACCGGAACCCTCCGTACGGAACGCGCACGTCGTGGGATGGGACGGCCATGTGGCCGAGGTCGAGCACGACGGCTCCTGCATCCTGATCCTGCGACGGACCTATTACCCCGGCTGGACCTACCGGATCAACGATGGCCCCTCGCAACCCGTGTTCAAGGTCCAGGGCGGCCTGCACGGAATTCCGCTTGCCGGGGCCGGAACCAGCCGCGTTGTGGTTCAATATCGACCGACCGGGCTGGGCCGAGCCGCGACCATTTCCCTCACAGCCCTCGGGATCTCCCTGCTCGTGATTGTCGCAGCGGGATTGAAGGCGACGAGAATTCCGCAGGGGGCCTCGACCGGTTGGCGATTGCTTTGAACGAGTTGCCGCGCCAGTCGCTGCTTCTGCATCGCGAAGCAGAAACGTGCTGCCAGACCTATCCAACCGGCCATGTCTGGCCTCAGACTGCCCAGATGCGGAGGAGATTATCGGGGCTCCAACGAATCCCTCCTCGTCTCAATTCGCATTGCGCCAACCTCGGCCATGCCGAAAATATTTTCCCACTTCCCGCGAATCCCCCTTGCAGTCTTCTACAGCTTGTAGTAACCTGCCTACTACAAGCTGTAGATGAGCGAGAGGAAGTCTGGATCGACCCTCCGGAGCGGAACCCTCCGGGTTTCACGATGTGGCAGGAGCGGCCATGGGAATCGAGAATCAGCCCGGTCTGAGCGAGTCCGAGCGCGAGGTCTTGCGCGTGCTCTGGGACCGCGGGCCGGGGACGGTCCGCGAGATCAACGTCGAGCTGGCCCTCCGCGGCCGGCGCTGGGCCTATACGACGGTCGCGACACTGCTCCAGCGGCTCTCCGCCAAGCAGTATGTTGCGAGTGATCCATCGACAGTCCCTCATGTCTTCCGGTCGTCGGTCACGCGCGAGGAGATCCTCGAGCGTAGGCTCCAGGACGCGGCCGACGAACTCTGCGATGGCCGAGCCGCTCCGCTGGTCCTGGCTCTGGTCCAGGGAGGCCGCTTCTCGCCCGAGGAGCTGGCACGGATGCGGCGCCTCCTGGACGAGGCGGCGGCGGGGAGTCCGACCGAGCAGACCTCGAATTCGCGGGCCAAGCCGAAGACGAACCCATGATCAGGAGGCTCAGTGATCGGGCCGGATGCCCTTCCGGTTGGAAAGCGACCCCCTGGCGATTCCCACTTGACGACTGACCACGCTCCAAAGAGGAGGTGCGCCGATGCTGCAATGGTTCGTGGAGACGACGCTCGTGGCGTCGGGCCTGGCGATACTGGCGGCCCTGGCGAGCCGGCTCCGGCCGATCAGCCCGACCGCCCGCCATCTACTCTGGCTGGTGGTCTTGCTCAAGATGATGACACCGCCCCTGCTCTCCTGGCCTTGGGCCGCGCACTGGGGCGACCTGGAAGCATCCCTCTTTTCACCCACGACCGCCCAGACTAGACCCGACCTGTGCGACGGAGATCCACCGAGTCGTGCTCTTTCGGAGTTGGTGTCGGCAGAGCTCTCCGAGGCCTCGAGCGACTCGGACGTTAATCGGGCGAGTGACGACGAACCTTCGCGGATGGCCGTCGACCCCGCGATGGACCAACCGCAAGAGGTGACAGTCGTCTCCCGCGAGGTCGATCCCGTCGAAGTCGCCCTCGAAACGAAGCCGACGGCGAGATCCTGGGTTCCATCCAGATTGATCCTGGGGTGGCTGACCGCGACCCTCCTCCTGGCCGTGGCGCAGGCGTCACGAATCATCCGGTTTCGCCGACGGCTCCGGGCGGCCGTGTCGGCTCCCGACCATCTGGTCGAAGAGACCGAGCGGATCGGGCGATGGCTGAAAGTTCGCACGCCAGAGGTCCTGGTACTCACCGATCTGGGTACTCCGCTTCTCTGGTGCTTGGGACGGCCCAAACTCCTCCTACCCGCTCACCTGGTCGAGACGCTCGAACTGGAGCGGTGGCAGGGCATCCTGACCCATGAATTAGCCCACCTCCGCCGCTGGGACCACTGGGTCAGCCGGATCGAGCTGGCCGCCGGTCTGCTCTGGTGGTGGAACCCCATCTACTGGCTGACCCGCTCCCGGCTCGACGCCGAGGCCGAACTGGCCTGCGATGCATGGGTGGTCTGGACCCACCCCGAGCACCGACTCGCTTATGCCGAGGCTCTCTTCGACATCTGTTCAACCCTGTCCCTGGCCAAGGCGCCGGCGCCCGCGTTGGGCGCCGCCGGCTCGGGCCGTTTCTTCGAAAGGAGATTGACCATGATCTTGCATGACGAAGTTCCCTGCCGGCTCTCCCCTTTGGCTCTCCTGGTCGCCTGCTTGTTGGCCGTGTTCGCCCTGCCGTCCTGGTCGGCGGCCAAACCGATCGCAAGTCCTGAACCAGAAGCCGCCCTGATGACTCTCGTTTCGACGGCAGAACCGGCTCCTGCGGTTTCCGTCAGTGATGATGACGACGACGACGACGATGACGACGACGATGACGCGGATGACGATGACGATGACGACGACGCGGATGACGACAAGAAGGCCGACTCAGACGCGAAGAAGGCCCAGGCCGACATCAAGAAGGCTCGGGCCGACATCAAGAAGGCCCAGGCGGAAATCAAGAAGGCCCAGGCTGATGCCAAGAAAGTCCAGACCGACGCCAAGAAAGCCGCGTCAGGCGGCAAGAAGGCCAAGGATGATCTCGAGATCGACCTTGACCTCGATTTTTCCAAGATGGGCAAGGAAATCGAGGCCAAGTTCGGCCCGGATTTCCAGAAGAAGATGGAGGAGCTCGGCGAACGAATCGAGAAGGAGATCGAGGGTAAGTTCGGTCCCGACTTCGAGAAGAAGATGGAGGCCCTGGGCGAAAAGATCGGCAAGGAAATGGAGACGAAGTTCGGCCCGGGCTCCGAGTTCGAGAAGAAGATGAAGGAGTTGGGCAAGGAGCTCGAATCCAAGCTCGGCCCGGGCTCCGAGTTCGAGAAGAAGATGAAGGAGTTGGGCAAGGAGATGGAAGAGAAGTTCGGCCCGGGCTCGGACTTCGCCAAGAATGTTTCCGAAGGGGCGATGCGTGCGGAAAAGAAGCAACTCGAGAAGGCAAATCCCTCCGTCGATTCGGCCCGAAGAAAGAAGGAATCTTCGAAAGCGGACGCACCCAAGACACGCCAACGTGAGCGTCGCATCGCCTTGATCGAGGAACAGATCCGCAAACTCGCCGAGGAGTTGAAGGCTCTCAAGGCCGATGACGATCAGGACTGATGCGACTCGAGGTCGATGATCCCCCTTCCGTTGCCCCGGGGTAGGAATGGATGCCTGCCCCGCCCCTCCCGCGTTCTGTCGATCACTTCCCCTTCGCGAACGTTGAAAAAAATCATCATGGCGTCACCTCAAGCTCGGATGGCCGTAGGTGAGTCGGGTTAAGCACCCTCAGACCACCTGCAGATCGGACGCGGTTTCTGGAGGTCCGGTCTTCCTTGGTGAGTGGTCTGTGACGATCGTACTCGTTCGAGAGTCGGACGGTCGGGTTCGACGCATTCGCCGAGCCCACGAAAGCCTTCTCAAGCCGATCGAGATCGGTTAGAATTCCGGATTTGACGTAGCGGTCTGAAACCGCTGTCTGAGTCCTGATATCATGGGCTCCGAAATCCGGAGTTGGATCAGAAAAGCCGTTGAGGGGCCCCCGATCGAGGTCTCGTGGCGATTCCCCGGAAGGCGACGCATCCGAGGCATGCTCAACGTTGCCCGGCGGCCAATCGATCCGCCAATGAGTGCGCAACCGACGGCGCTAGCTGACGATCGACACCAAGGCTCCGGATTCTCCGCGATGAATTTCGTGGGATCGCGCACCCCGATCAATCACTTGATCCGAACCGATCGCGAGGCTGTTATGGATACCGAACGCAATCTGCTCTTCGGCGTCGTTGCATTCCAGAACGGCACGGTCAACGCGGATCGTCTGGCGGAGACATGCGCGGACTGGGTCTCGAATCCTTCCCGGCCGCTCGCGGACCTGATGGTCGATCGCGGAGTGATGACGGCCGAGCAGCGCACGCTGGTCGAGGACGCGGTCTCGCACGAACTCGCGAGCCACGGCGGGGATCCGCAGGCCACGCTGGCCGCCACCATGGACGGCCGTTCGCTCGATGCCATCGGCGAGATCGCAGGCGAGGCGATCCAGGCCAACCTCGCGCCGGGGCAGTTGCAGGGCGGCCACGTCATGCTGGAAACGCTCTCCCCCAACGAGTCCGATAACCGCGAGCGTTATACATTGACCCATTTGCATGCCAAGGGCGGCATGGGTCGTGTCTGGCTGGCTCGCGACGGCGCCCTGGGCCGTCAGATCGCCCTGAAGGAGCTGCGCCCTGACCAGTCGGACAACTCGATCGTCTGCTCGCGGTTCATGTACGAGGCCAAGATCACGGCGCAGCTCGAGCATCCCGGAATCGTCCCGGTGTATGAGCTGGGAGAGGGGGACGCGCCGTACTACACCATGCGGTTCGTACGCGGCCGCACCCTCAGCGAGGCCGTCCGGGCCTATCACAAGAAGCGGGCCGCCGGCGACGCGGACCTGGTCGGGATGGTCAACTTGCTCACCAACTTCGCCTCGGTGTGTCATGCCGTGGCGTACGCCCATTCACGGGGTATCATCCACCGCGATCTGAAGGGCCAGAACGTCGTCCTGGGCGACTTCGGCGAGGTCATCGTGCTGGACTGGGGGCTGGCCAAGCGAGTCGGTCCCGACCAGTTCGACTCCCCGGAAGCGGGACCGTCGCCCGACGATGCCTCGCCGATTCCGCCAGGCCCCGATGCCGGCACGGCAATCACCAGAGCCGCCGGGATCGAAGACGATTTCACGCTCCCCCCCGAGCCGCAGCAGGAAGAGCACGCCAACCCCGCCACCGATCATGGCCCGAGCGCCAACGGCAGCGCGCACCACGGGGCCAGCGCCAACGGCAGCGCCCATCCGGGCTCGAGCACCGGCAACCGAAGGATTCCGGAATCGGGCGCCGGGCCGGAAGGCACCATGCAGGGCCAGTTGCTCGGCACGCCGGCCTATATGGCTCCCGAACAGGCGCAGGGCCGTCATGATCTGGTCAACCAGCGTACAGATATCTACGGCCTGGGCGCCATCCTCTACGAAATCCTGACGGGCCGGCCACCGTTCGTCGCGCCGAAGACGTCCGAGGTGATCCGCAAGGTCTGTCAAGAGCCGCCGATCCCGCCGCGGCAGATCGTCCCAATCGTCGCGCCCGGCCTGGAGGCGATATGCCTCAAGGCGCTGGGCAAGGAGAAGAATCAACGATATGCCTCGGCCGCGGAACTCGCCCAGGAGGTCCGCCGTTGGCTGGCCGACGAGCCGGTGAAAGCGTACTCCGAGCCCTGGACTCGCCGCGCCGCGAGGTGGGCACGCCGGCACAGAATGTCGGTTTCCGCGGCCGCCGGCCTGCTGGTAGCTGCTACCATTGCCTTGGGAATTAGCACCGTCCTGGTCTCCGCGGAGCGGAACGAAGCGGAAGCCCAGGGGCAGCAAGCACGCCAGGCGGTCCACCTGCTCACCAAAGTCGCCGATATCGGCTTCGACGAGCAGCTCGACCCCCTCCAGGAAGAATTTCTCAAGAACGCGCTCGATTATTACGAGCAGTTCACGAGCCGGACATCCCGCGTCCCCGCCGTGCGGCTGGAGCATGGACGCGCCTTCCTGCAAATGGGCGACATCCAGCGCAAACTCGGTCGTCTGAAGGAATCCGAGACCGCCTATCAAAGGGCCGCCGAGATGCTCCTGCCCTTGGCGGAACTCCCGAGCGTCGGGCTCGAGGCGAAGAAGTCGCTGGCCCGCACTCGCACCCTCCTGGCCGACCTCCTGGTTCGCAAAGGGGCCGACAAGGACCGGGCGGAAACCCTCTATGGCCAAGCCCTGGAGATGCAGCGCATCCTGATGGACGTCCAACGCGTTCCTGCGGCCTCAATGGAGGATATCCTGCGCCTGGGCCAGACCCTGAAGAGCCAGGGCGACCTGCTGCGTCTGAATGGCCAATTCTCCAAGGCCATGGCGATCTACGACCAGGCCATCGCCGAGCTTCGGCGGGCGCATGACCTCAACGCCAAGCACGCCGAGACTCGCGATGAACTGGCCCTGGCGATCGAAGCCCGCGGATGGATTCACCGCGAGCTGGGCGATCTGGCGAAGGCCGAGGCCGATTATCGCAGTGCCCTCGATCTCCTCGACAAGCTGGTCGCCGAGTTCCCCACGGTGCCCCGCCACCGCGAATCTCTGGCCAAGGCGTGCAATAGCCTGGGCATCCTCTATCAGGAGACCGGCCGGTTGGATGAAGCCGAGGCCCACTTGCGACGTGAGGTCCCGCTTGTCGAGCGACTTTCACAGGACTTCCCGGATCGGCCCGAGTATCGTCGCGAGCTGGCCAGGGCACTGAATGTCTTCGGAGGCGTGCTCCGACTCCGCGGTCAGGTGGCCGAGGCCGAGCCCGTGCTGCGACGCGCCGTCGAACTCGACACCGCGATCCTCGCCAAGACGCCCGACGACGTCCTCGTTCGCTTCCAACTGGCCATGGCTCACCATCACCTCGGCGTGATACTCATGCAGCGCGGAACCAACGAGGAGGCGATCGCGGCGTTCCGGAGGGCCCAGGCGATCGACCAGGCGCTGACCGAGGAGTTCCCCGACAAGCCCGGCTACTCGAACGACCTGGCGGCCAATCTCAACAGCCTGGCGCTCGCACTCGACACGGCCGGCCAGCCCGGGGCCGAGGAGAACTTCCGGGCCGCCAGCGTGGTCTACGAGCGGCTGATCGACGCGCATCCCGAAAATATCGACTACCGCATCGGCCAGGCCAACTGCCTCATGAACCAGGGTCTTGTCCTGGCGACCGCCGGGCGGGCCGAACAGGCTGAAGGGCTCTACCGGAAGGCTCTCGCCCGACTCGAAACGAAGGACGCCGCGCTCCAGACTCCGGAAGGGACGCGGAAACAAGCCGAGGTGCTCAGCAACCTCGGTATGTTGCACCGCCCCGGGGCCGAAGACGCCTTCCGCAATTCGATTGCGATCTCCGAGAAGTTCCTTGCCGACAAGGTCGGCACGAGTAACGACCGCTACAATCTCGCGGTCGCCCGGAACAACCTTGGCGAGCTCATGGTCGGGCTCAAACGATCGCCCGAGGCCGCAACCCAGTTCGCCGAGGCCGTCGTCCAGTTCGACAAGCTCGTCTCCGATTCGCCCAAATCGATGGAATTCCAGCATGTGTTCGGCGTCGTGCTGGCCGGACAGGCGAAGTGCCTGGAACAAACCGATAAGCCGGCCGACGCCAGGGCGGCTCTCGCGAATGCCGTGGAGCATCAGCGCCAGGCCGTCCAATTGAGCAATAACGCTCCGGTCTGTCGCCAGGCTCTGGCCGATCATCTGTTCGCGCTGGCCGAGGTTCATTGTCAACTCGGCGCATACGACGAGTCGGCCAAGGTGGCGCTGGAAGTCCTCAAGGCCGTCCCCCCCGCCAACCGCGCCCAGGGCTGTTACGATGCGGCTCGTCTGCTGGCTCGTGTCGTCGCCAAGGCCGGCACCGATGACAAGGTCCATGAGGCGGACCGCGAACGACTGGGGCGGCTCTATCTGACCCGCACCGTCGTCCTTCTCCGAGAAGCGATCGATTCCAACACGAAGCTAGCCGATCGAGTCAAGGCCGACCCCGACATCAAGATCCTCGAGTCGAGGCCCCAGTTCCGGACCCTCATGAACACGCTGGTCGATCTTCAGAAATGAGATCCCTGTCGCCGTTCCTCGTCCCACGAGGACTGGATAGGCTACATTTTCCTATTCGAATGATAGATCCCCGGCGCCAGCCCTGAGTTGAGGGCAGCGATGTGGAAATCACGCGGGATCATGGTGGGAATCCGATACCCCCGAAGCTATCGGAGGTCGGACGAGCCGGGACCTGGCGTGACCATCCGGCACAACCTGGGGGGCACGCCAAGGGGGGGGATTCGCGAGCGGCCTCGGCCGCTTCACGATGCGGGTCAGCCAGTGCGACGTCGGAGAAGGATCGGCAGAAATGTCCCACCGACGAGGAACAAGATCGCCGAGGAGGGCTCGGGAACGCCGGTCAGATAGATCGTACCCGAACCTGACGAAGGTCCACCGGGCGACTGGATCGTATAGGTATAGTCGATCGGCGTGATGCCAGGCTGAACCGGTGGCGCATCATCCGGGAAAGACGCCGTGGTTTGGACGATGAACTCGCCGAGGAAGACGTCGGTCCCATTCCAGGTGATCGTGGAGGGGCCGGTCGTATATTCCCATTTCACGCTGGATTCATAATTATACGGAGCCGGATTGCCTGTTGAGCTCGTGACGATTCCTCCGGTATTGACCGTCCAGACGTAATAACTCGAAGGGAAAGGGTTTCCTGTCCCCGGTGGTTCGAAGTGCGGCGAGCCGGGATCACTCGGCGAGAAGTAACCGGGTTGACTGACTCCCACCAGGCCATAAACCGTGAACTCGCTCTGGGCTTGCAAGGTTCCCGGAGATATCGTTCCGCCCGTCAAGAAGAGGTCAAACTCATAAAGAAATGGAGAACCGCCGGGCAGTGGGATAATGTGCCCCTTTATTCCAACGCTCGCCGCCTGGGCCCCGTCGCCGCCGGCGAACATGGCGACAAGAACAGCGAATATCGCCAAGCACCACGATCGCTTGATCCCTCGATTCATTTGAAACCCCATTCATGATTCATCCAGCATGGAAAGATTAGGACAGGACATTCGCCGCCAGTTCGTCCATCGAAGCCGATCGCGATCGGCTCGTTCCCCAAAAACCGGGTCGAGTAATCATGCGGCGCGAATTCTCGACCGCAACTGTCTTTGAAGATCATGGTAAGCGATACATCCTAACCGGATTGATTCACTCATGGCAAGGATGTTGTATTTTGCATGTTGCGAAATCAAAACATGCACTAACGTACACTATGAAGTGGTCGTTGCCGTGGCCGAGATCCGGCGAATTCCTGCGATTATTGGCGGGGATAAGAAGGCAAGACGTCCGCAGCGCTCTTCGCGGCACGTCTTGTTCAAGTCACCGGCTTCACCGGAACGACAGTAGGTGAGGAGTTCGAGACTTCCGAAACCGATGAAATCAAGCGGGAGCCGTTCCGATCGGGCTGGGGCGTATTTTCTTGACGGCGAGCGACAGCATCACCCAGGTCCATCCCGTAAAGATCATGTCGATTCCGACGAAGAGTCCGGGAATGATGAAGCTGTCGAATGGCCACTGACTGTAGATGTAGATCCCCAGGAGCAGGTTGATCACGCCGCCCGCGAGCATCCAACCCCAGTAAGGGAACCGGTACATCAGAGATCCGATGATCCGGAAGAGGCCCCCGACCATCAGCGCGCAGGACAGCAAGAGGGTCATTGCGACCAGGGCTTCCCCAGGATGCCGGAAGAACATCACCCCCAGCACCACGTAAAGCACGCCCATCAGCAGGCTGATGAAGAAACCGCTCCAGTCGCGGGTCCAGAACGCGCCGACCAGTTGCGCGATCCCGCCCGCCAACAGCAAAGCCCCGAAAACCAGGGCCGAACTGATCGAGGCCACGAACGGCATCGCCACCGCGAGGGTGCCGATGACGATCAGGACGATCCCCAGCGCCAGGATCCAGCCCCAGTTCCCACGGATCGCCTCAAGCTCGTGACGCATTGCCCTTCGGGCGAGGCGAACCTCAGCCGGTGTACTCATGATGGAATTCTCCCGGTAGAACGAGACGGCGGAGCCCGGTCCTGTCGAGCGAGGGACTCTCGTCGCAAAGGTCGCGGGATTACTCATCGGGTGGTTAAGATCGGTCCGGCAGAAACCAGCCGCGTAATCGCGCGAGCCGACTCCTCGTCGATGACCGGACTGGCAATGATACCATCCTGCGAGCGGTCCAGGCTAGCGAGCGGTGACCTCTTCTTGACCTCCGATTCAATTCTTGTTGAACTAATGAAGAGACGGCCGGGAAGACTGGATGAGGGTCAAGCACGATGAGTCGCTGGCGGGCGTATGCGAAATGGATTCTGGCCTCAGTGACTCTGTTCATCGCGAGTCATCTCGGAAGCACCGAAGTGGGGGGCGGAGAAGGCGATCAATCGAAACAGCCCGCGAACGCAGTGACGGCTGAGCAGCTTCGCCTCTTTGAAGATCAAGTCCAGCCGATTCTGACGGCTCGCTGTATCAAGTGCCACGGAGGTAGCGGCAAGATCCGAGGGAATTTTCGCCTGGATAGCCGAGCGGCCGTGCTCAAGGGGGGGGACCTCGGCCCTGCCGTGAGTCTCGATCGACCCGAGGAGAGCGTGCTTCTCCAGGCGATCCGCCATGAGGAGCTGGAGATGCCGCCGGCCGGCAAGCTTCCTCGGGGTGAGATCGATATCTTGACCAGGTGGGTCAAGGAGGGCGTGCCCTGGGGCTCTCGGCCCGATATCTCGCCTGCCCGTGTCCTCGCCGCGACTTCCACGGTTAACGCCGGAGACTCGATTGCCGGCGCTCGTGGGCAATGGTCTTACCAGCCGGTCGTGCGGCCGAGAATCCCGGTCGTGAGAGACCCGGGCTGGGTTGGCAATCCGGTCGATGCGTTTATCCTGTCCCGGCTCGAGGCGGAGAGACTTCGCCCCGCGCCGGAGGCGGACCGTGTGACCCTCATCCGGCGGCTCACCAATGATTTGATCGGGTTGCCTCCCAACCCGGAGGAGGTCGATGCCTTCGTCGCGGATCGCTCGCCCGGGGCTTACGAGCGACTGGTCGAGCGACTGCTCGCCTCGCCCCTGTATGGAGAACACTGGGCCAGGCACTGGCTCGATCTCGTCCGTTTCGGGGAGACCAACGGTTACGAGCGCGACTCCGCCAAGCCGTTCGCCTGGCGTTACCGCGATTACGTCATCGACGCGTTCAATCGCGACAAGCCGTACGACCGGTTCCTCCGCGAGCAATTGGCCGGCGACGAGATCGAGCCCGGTTCGTCCGAGTCTCTGATCGCGACCGGATTCTATCGACTGGGGATCTGGGACGACGAGCCGGCTGATCCGCCTCTGGCCCGCTATGAAACGCTCGACGGCGTGATTTCCACGGCCGGCCAGGTCTTCCTCGGTATGACGATCAACTGCGCTCGATGCCACGACCACAAGGTTGACCCGATCTCGCAGCGCGATTATTACCGACTCCTGGCCGTCTTCATCGACGTGACCCATGCCGACGGGAAGAACCTGCGGAAAGTCAGATCGAACGATGGTCGTTCGATCGAAGTCATGGCCGTCGCGGAGCGCGGGGCGGCTCAGGCCCATGTGCTACTCCGCGGCAGCCCTGCTCTCGTCGGCCCGCAGGTCGAACCCGGAGTCCCCGAGGTACTCGACGAGTACTCCACCACGATCGCCAAGGGTCGAGGCAAGCGACGAGCACTGGCAGAGTGGTTGACCGACCCGCGAAATCCCAGGACCGCTCGCGTGATGGCCAATCGCCTCTGGCAGTATCATTTCGGCCGGGGCATCGTGCCGACTTCGAACGACTACGGCAAGTTGGGAGAAGCGCCGAGCCATCCGGAACTCCTCGATTGGTTGGCCACCGAGTTGGTCGCGGGAGGCTGGAAACTCAAGCGGATGCATCGGCTGATCACGTTGTCGAGCGCGTACCGCATGTCGTCGCAAGCGACGACGGCCGGACTGGCCTCCGACCCGTCGAATCGCTGGTTCTGGCGGTATCCGATGCGGCGATTGACGGCCGAACAGATCCGAGATTCAATCCTGGCCGTCGGGGGTCAGCTACGGCTCAAGGCGGGCGGACCGAGCGTTTACCCGCCGATCCCGCGCGAGGTCATGGCCGGCCAGTCGGTTCCAGGCAGCGGCTGGAAGACGTCCCCGCCCGATGAAGCCGCCAGGCGTAGCGTCTATGTCCACGTCAAGCGGTCACTGCTGGTCCCGATCCTCGCGGTCCACGACGCGGCCGACACCGATTCCAGTTGCCCCGTGCGTTATACGACGACCGTGCCCACCCAGGCGCTCGGGATGCTCAATGGCGAATTCGCGAACGAGCAAGCCGGCCACTTCGCGGATCGCCTCCGCAGCGAGGCACCCGGAGATCTCGCCTCGCAAGTCCGTCGCGCGATCCGGCTGACCGTGGCCCGCGACCCCGGGCCGGAAGAAGTGCGCAATGATCTGGAATTTGTCCGGAACCTGATGGAGCGCTCGAAGCTCGACGAACGCGCGGCGATGTCGCAATACTGCCTGATGATTCTCAACACCAACGCCTTCCTGTACCTTGACTGATCGGGCGGGGCTGGGTCCGAGCCTTCGACGAGCCCGTCCCTCCGATTCAGAAGCCTCAAGGGAGTCATCCCGATGGTCACGTCATCGTCGAACGGCTGTCCGCCCGGTGCCTCGTTCTGCGGACGGACCCGTCGAGAATTCCTGTGGGAAATCGGCGGCGGATTCGGCTCGGTCGCACTGGCCGGTATGCTCGGTGAGGGATTCCTGGGCCGGCAATGCGTCGCGGCGGACGGTGTCACCGCGTTCGTCAATCCGATGGCACCCAAGAAGTCAACCCTGCCCGCCAAGGCCAAGAGCGTGATATTCCTGTTCATGTATGGCGGCCCGAGCCATGTCAACACATTCGACTACAAGCCGGACCTATACCCACTGGACGGCAAGACGATCGCCGTCAAGACGTTCGGCCGTAGCGGCAAGAAGAACGAAGGACGGGTCGTCGGCCCCAAATGGGCGTTTCGCCAGTACGGCGAGTGCGGGAAGTGGGTCTCCGACCTCTTCCCGAATCTCGGGACATGCGTCAACGACATCGCGTTCCTGCACTCGATGTACGCCGAATCGCCCATCCACGGGTCGGCGATGTTGATGATGAATTCCGGACGGCTCCTGAGCGGAAACCCGTGCCTCGGGACCTGGGTGACCTACGGGCTGGGTAGCGAGAATGAAAACCTGCCGGGGTTCGTGGTGATGCTCGACCGGACCGGTGGCCCGATCAGCGGGGCCAAGAACTGGTCGAGCGGGTACATGCCCGCGGCATACCAGGCAACGGTCCTCCGTTCGGACGGCACGCCGATCCACGACCTGTCCTCCCCCGTGGGATCCGACCGTGCGACCCGGCGATTGCTCCTGGACCGTCTGCGAGAGAAGAATGAGGACCACTTTACCGGACGCTCCGATAATTCCGAGCTGGCGGCGCGGATCGCAACCTACGAGCTGGCCTTCAAGATGCAGCGGTCCGCGCCGGAGGCCGTCGATTTCTCGGGCGAGTCGCCCGAGACTCTGGCCCTCTATGGGATCGACCAACCGCGCACGTCCGACTTCGGGCGGAAATGCCTGATCGCTCGTCGGATGGTCGAGCGAGGGGTCCGCTTCGTACAGATCTACTCCGGCGGGGCCCACAACGACGATAACTGGGACGCCCACGCCGACCTCGTGGCCAACCACTCCAAGCACGCCGGCCGGACGGATCTGCCGATCGCCGGCTTGATCAAGGACCTCAAGCGCCGGGGACTGCTCGACGAGACCTTGATCGTGTGGGGAGGCGAATTCGGACGCCAGCCGACGGCCGAATATGCGAAAGGGACAGGCCGCGATCACAACTCGTTCGGCTTCACGATGTGGATGGCCGGTGGTGGGATCAAGGGCGGCACGAGCGTCGGCCGCACCGACGAGATCGGGAGCACCGCCGTGGAGGACCGTTTCCACGTCAAGAGGCTCCATGCGACGATCCTGAACCAGCTCGGACTCGACCCCAACGGACTCAGCTACTTCTACGGCGGCCTTCATCAGAAGCTCGTCGGAGTCGAGGGAGCCGAACCCATCAGTCAAATCATCTGATTTTGGCTTTTGGATTTCCGATTTTGGATCATTGTGACTCGGCATTGGGGCGTTAGCGGGTGTTTTGCTTACGACGTGGCCGGATGGTTGCGACACTAACCCAACGCGCCAGCGAAGGTCCCGAGGCTCTCCCCTCCCTGGCGCATCGGGTTGGTATGAGATGTATGCAATCCGAACGCTAGGCGCGTGAGTCTTGGGATTGCTCGTCAGGTTGCGCCTATCAAACAGGAATGCGCAATCCCTATACTACAGCCGAATCGTCTACCAGGGTGTTCCAGTCCAAAATCCGAAAGGGGTTGCGAATGTCCCATTCTCGGCGAAGCTTTCTCGGCGCCATGTCTGCGGCCGCGACGGCGATCGGATTGACGGATCGTAGCTCAACCGCCGGGGTCGACGAGCCGCTGGCGATCCTGGGCGGGAAGCCGGTCCGTCGCCAGAAATTCGCCCGGTGGCCGATCATCGCCGAGAACGACGAACGGACGTGGATGGAGGTTCTCCGAAAGGGGCGATGGTGCCGTATCGACGGCGACTACGCGAACCGGTTCGAAGAGACGTGGGGTCGGATGATGGGTGCCAAGCATTGCGTGGCCGTCGCCAACGGCACGAGCGCGCTGATCACCTCCCTGGCCGCGCTCGGGATCGGGCCGGGCGACGAGGTCCTCGTACCTCCCTACACATTCGTGGCCACGATCAACGCGGTCCTGGTCCACCACGCGTTGCCCGTCTTCGTCGACACCGACCGAGAGACCTTCCAGATCGATGCCCGCCTGCTCGAATCGGCGATCAACGACCGGACCGCTTGCATCATGCCGGTGCACCTGGGAGGCTCGGCGGCCGATCTCGACACGATCTTGTCGGTCGCCGCCCGGCACAAACTTCCGGTCATCGAGGACGCCTGCCAGGCGGCCCTGGGAGAATGGAAAGGCCGGAAGCTCAGCACGCTCGGCGACCTCGGTTGTTTCAGCTTCCAGGCGTCGAAGAATCTCAATTCGGGCGAGGGAGGGGCGATCCTCACCGGTGACGACCGTCTGGCCCTCGAATGCCGGAGCTACCAGAATAACGGCCGCGCCAGCGTCGGGGGCATCAGTTACGCCCGCAACGGGGCCAATCTCCGCATGACCGAGTTCTCGGCGGCGCTCCTCACCACGCAGCTCACCCGGTTGGAGGAGCAGTCCCGATGTCGCGAGCGGAACGCCGCCTACCTCACGAGTCTCCTCCGCGAGATCCCGGGCATCACCCCCGCCCGGATGTACGACGGCTGCACCAAGAACGCCTATCACATCTACATGTTCCGCTATGATCCGTCGCGATTCGAGGACCTGCCGCGGTCCAAATTCTTGCAGGCCCTCAACGCGGAGGGCATCCCCTGCTCCGGCGGCTATACTCCGCTCTACCAGGAGCCGTTCCTCAAGAACACGCTCCAGTCCCGGGCCTTCCGGGCGATCTATTCGCCCAAGCGGATCGCGGATTACTTCGAGCGAATCCACTGCCCGGCCAACGAGAAGCTCTGCGAGGAGGCTCTCTGGCTCATGCAGACCACATTCCTCGGCCCGCAGAGAGACATGGACCAGATCGCCGATGCCATCCGCAAGATCCAGAAACAGGCCGGCAAGCTCGTCAAAGCTTGAGCTCGACCGAGTCGCTGATCGGTTTCATTGGAGAGAGGAACTCATTCAACCACGGATTGCACCGATCGCACGAATGGAGATTCAGACACGTTCGGAACGAATTGCTCGGATCCGTGTGATCGGTGTGATCCGTGGTTAATCTTCTCTGGTGGATGGTTCAGACGTCGCAGAGTGACACGGCCTGCTTCAGCCCCTCGACCGGGTCTCGGGTCGGGATGAATTCCTGCCCGACATGGCCTTGATAGCCGATCTCGAGGAGGGCCTCCATGATCGGCGGATAGTTGATTTCCTGCTTGTTATCGAGCTCGCCTCGGCCGGGATTCCCCGCCGTATGGACGTGTGCGATATAGTCCTTGTATTGGCGAATTCGGGTGATGACATCTCCATCCATGATCTGGACGTGATAGATGTCGAAGAGCAGTTTCAGGCTGGGCGAACCCACTCGCTTGATGATGTCGATGCAGTATTCGGTGTGGTCGCCCTGGTAGCCGGGATGGCCTTTCATGGGGTGGCTGCTCACGCGCGAGTTGAGCATCTCGAGGCAGAGCGTGACGCCCTTCTTCTCGGCATAGCCGACGACCTGCTTGAAACCATCGACGCAATTCGAGGCGCCGACGTCGTCGGGGATGCCTTCCCGCATACCCGTGAAGCAGATCACGTTCTTGAATCCATGTTCGGCGCAGGCGTCGATGGAATCGCGCGTGGCCTTGATCACGCGTTCCCGGTATTTCGGATTGTTGAATCCCTTGACGAACGGGGGATCCGTGCCCATGTCGATCGAGCCGATCGCGCATGAGAGGCCCGCCTGCTTGAGCGAAGGGAAGAACTTCGGCGCCATGAGCTCGATGCTGACACAGCCCAGTTGCTTGGCGACCTTGATCGCCTTGGGGAAGTCCCAGTACGGCTCGAAGCACCAGTAGACGATCGATTGCTTGATCCGGCCGTTCTTGACCGAGCGCTCGGCGGATTGGGTTTCTTGCCCCGAGGTCTCGAGCCCCAACGCCGCCACCGCGGCGCCGGCGGCGGCCGTCTGCTTGAGCATTCCGCGCCGGCTACTCTGCTCCGGCCTGTCATTCTCTTGCTCTGGCCGATTCATCGCGCGTTCCTTCCGGTGTTGCCATTGACGAATGACCGATGACCAATGATTCCGAGGATACGCGACCCGGCGCCACATTTCGAGAGTCGACCCTGCCCCGATCCCGCTCGATTCGTCCGGTGTCCTACTTCTCGACATCGGTACAATGATCCATTCTGCTAATCGGCCCGCGAACCAAACTGAGGGAAAGTCGGTCATGGAGACGCCGAGTCGGGAAGTTGAGTCGAACGGAAGTCCTGGCCATGAAACAGCAAGCGATTCCGCCCTCGCTGGCCGTCGCATGGTCACCGCCGCGCTGCTTGTTGCCATGACGGTCACCGCCATGGAACAACTGGTGGTCTCGCCGGCCATGACGACGATCATCGCGCAGCTCCGCGGTTTCGAGATCTATCCGTGGGTCGTCTCGGCCTACCTCCTCGCCGCAACCGTCAGCACGCCGATCTACGGGAAGCTCGCGGATCTCTATGGCCGCAAACGAGTTCTGCTCTTCGGCCTGATTCTTTTCGCGCTCGGTTCGGTCCTCTCGGGTACGTCCATGTCGATGGGCCAGTTGATCGCCATGCGGACCATCCAGGGACTCGGTGCCGGTGCGGTCGGGCCCATCGTCCTGACCATTCTCGGGGATATCTTCACCTTGCAGGAGCGAGCACGCGTGCAAGGTCTCTTCAGTGCGGTCTGGGGACTTTCCAGCGTGGCCGGTCCGATCATCGGGGGCTATCTGACCGAATCCCCGAGCTTCGGCTGGCGTTGGGTTTTCCTGGTCAGCGTGCCGTTTGCGATCATCGCGATCGTGATGCTGGCCTGGTACGTGAAGGAACCCGTCGTGAATCGAAAGGTCGCACCGATCGATTGGGCCGGAGCCGGCCTGTTGACCGGTGGCCTGGCTAGCCTCCTGCTCGTGGTCCTGGATGGATCTCGTCAAGGGGCCGCCGTCTCCACGGCGATCCTCGGGGCGTCGATCGTGTTGCTCACCCTGTTCGTGTTCCGCGAACGCCAGGCCGCCGATCCGATACTCCCGATGGACCTGATGATGAGGCCGACGATTGCGGCTTCACTGGTCGGAAGTTGCCTGATTGGCGCGATCCTCTTCGGCATCGAGACGTACATACCACTTTACGTCCAGGGCGTTCAAGGAGGAGACGCGCGCCTTGCCGGTCAGATGCTGATGCCGTTATTCATGTCCTGGGCGATCAGCGTGGCCGTGGCGGCGAAGGCGGTGGTCCATCGCGGGTTCCGCTTCGGCGCCATGATCGGTTCCTCTCTCATCACGCTCGGTGCTCTGGGTCTTTTTCTTGGAGCCCTTTACCCGGCATGGTACCGTTACGGTTTCTTCCCCGGGCTGATCCTGGTCGGCCTGGGAATGGGTCCGACGTCTTTGAGCCTGATCCTGGCCGTGCAACATGCGGTCACCTGGGGCCAGCGCGGCGTTGCGACGGGAGCGGTGATCTTCCTCCGCACGATCGGCGGTGCGCTTGGCGTCGGGGTGCTGGGCGCGGCACTCGGCTGGGAGCTGGCCTACCGACTGGCCGCGGCCGGGGGCAGTGGGATCGACGTCACGGCGGCCCTCCGTCCCGAGACCCACAAATTGCTGACGCCCGAACAGCTCGCGATCGTGCAGGTCCAATTGGGACGGACCCTTCGAGACGTCTACCTCCAGATGGCGACCCTCGGGATCGCGACGATGTTCTGTGCGCTCTGGCTCCCCAATAAACACCAGACCCACGCCGCGCCGGATACCGAGCACCGCGACGAGCTCGAAGATGAAGGTCTCGCCGTGGCCGCTTCAGAGATGTGATGGCTGGAATCGGACGGAAATCTGGTAGGATAGGGAGGTATCACGCCAGGAACGCTCGGTCGGAGACCATTCATGCCGATCCACGATTGGACGCGAGTGGACGCGGGAACTTTCCACGATTTCCACCATTCGTGGATTGCGGAGATCAAGCGGACCTTGAATCGCGGATTGCTACCACGCGGATACTACGCCCTCGCCGAACAGATCACGGGCAATCTCGGACCGGACGTGCTGACCTTGAGTCGGCCGATCTTCGGGTCTTTGTCGCCAGAGTCCCAGCCTTCCGATGGTGGGATCGCTGTCGCTGACGCACCACCGAAGACCCGCTTCCACGCACGGACCGAAATGGATGTCTATGCGAGTAAGGCCAAGGCTGTCGTGATCCGTCACCGGAGCGGTCACAAAGTCATCGCCATGATCGAGATCGTCTCGCCGGGGAACAAGAGCGGCCAGACCGAGATGAAAGCCTTCGTTCAGAAGGCCGATCAGGCACTCCTGGCCGGGATCCACCTGCTGATCGTCAACCTGTTCCCGCCCACGGCCCGCGACCCCTGGGGAATTCATCGGGCCATCTGGGGCGAGGATCGTGAGGGGGACTTCGCCTTGCCCGAGGACAAACCCCTATCTTGTGTTTCTTACGTCGGCTTCCCTGCCATCGAGGTCTTCCTCGAACCGGTGGCCGTCGGCGACACATTGCCTGCGATGCCCCTCTTTCTCAGCCCGGAGATCTATGTCCCCCTACCTCTCGAGACCACTTACCAATCGGCCTGGGAGACCGTGCCGGACTTCTTGCGAGAAGTTCTCGCCGCCCCTGCTCGACCGGCTCGGGGTCGCGGCAAATTGGGGCGGCGTAATCCCAAGAAATGATCGACCCGTGCTGACTCAGGTGTTGAATCCATGCCGAATTCATCCCGCCGTTCGTTACTCGCCGGCCTGATCATCAACCCTTTGGGTGTACTCGTGGGTTCTGTGGCGTTGACCGCGACCGCCTGCGCCACCGAGCCGATTCAGGCAGACGAGGCTCGATTCTTCCGGGAGAAGATCGCCCCCGTTCTGAAGGCCGAGTGCTTCGGCTGTCACTCGGCCGCGGCGGAGAAGCTCAAGGGCGGCCTCCGCGTGGACTCGCGAGAAGGCCTTCTCGAAGGCGGCGACTCCGGCCCGGCGATCGTACCCGGTCGGAGTGGCGAGAGTCCGTTGATCCGCGCGATCAGGCACGAGGAGGGCATGGCCATGCCTCCCAAGAAGCCGAAGCTACCCGAGCCGGTTGTCGCGGACATCGCGAAATGGGTGGACCTCGGGGCGCCCTATCCGTCGGCTGGTGAGGCACAGCCGTCGTTCGGCTCGGTCATACAGAAGGCCCGGACACACTGGGCATTTCAGCCGGTGAGGAAAGTCGTTCCGCGTCCTGTCCAGGATGAGTCGTGGGTGAGGAGTCCGATCGACACCTTCATCCTTTCCAGGCTTGAGGAACGCGGCTGGCATCCATCGCCACTTGCCGAGAGGGCCGATTGGTTACGCCGCGTGACCTTCGACGTGACCGGCTTGCCACCAACCCCCGAGGAGATAGAGGCATTCGTGGGCGATTCGTCGCCGGTCGCCGACGAGCGAGTGGTGGACCGGCTCTTAGCCAGCCCGCGATACGGGGAGCGTTGGGGTCAGCACTGGCTAGATCTCGTGCGTTACGCCGAGTCCGAGGGGTTTGAATACGACCGGCATATCCCGGACGGCTGGCGATTCCGCGACTATGTCATCGGCTCTCTCAACCGAGACAAGCCCTTCGACCGCTTCCTGGTCGAGCAAGTTGCCGGCGATGAGATCGGTCCCGATGATCGCGAGTGCCAGACCGCATCGATCTTCCACCGACTCGGACCGATCCGTCGCAACGCGGGAAACCCGGACATCGCCTTCAGCCGCAACGAAGTCTTGATCGAGCGGACCGACATCATCGGCACCGCGTTCCTTGGGCTGACCATCGGTTGTGCCCGCTGCCACAATCACAAGCTGGAACCGATCTCGCAGAAGGATTACTACCGTCTCCAGGCGTACCTCGCGGCCACCGAGGAGCACGACATCAGTCTCGCCACCCCGTCCCAGCGAAAAGCCTGGGAAGAGGATCGCAAGCGGATTCGCGGCGAGATCCAGAAGCTCAAGGCCAAGGCGCGGAAGGCGACCGAGAGCGAGAAGCTCCGATTGAACAACGAGGTCGAGGCGCTCGAGGATTCGATACCTCCCCCGCCGGCGACCATCCCCTCAACCTGGAACGATGCCAAGCGTCGTACGCCGATCCACGTCCTGAAGCGTGGCGTCTGGGAGAACAAGGCCGAACCGGTCGGCCCCCGGCCGCCGAGTGTCCTCGTGTCCGAAGACGTCCCCGAGCTCTCTCCCGACATCGCCGATCCACGCACCCGGCTCGCGCGCTGGCTTGCGTCTCCCGATCATCCGCTGACAGCCCGCGTGATCGTCAACCGGATTTGGCAACACCACTTCGGCGTAGGACTCGTCAAGACGGTCAATGACTTTGGGACCAAGGGCGATCGTCCCAGCCATCCGGAATTGCTCGACTGGCTGGCGGCGAGCCTGATCGAGAACGGTTGGCGGATGAAGTCAATCCACCGACTGATCCTGTTGAGCAGTACGTATCGACAATCCAGCCGCCCCGGGCACTCCCGACAATCGGCGAGCATCGAAGACCCGGAGAACCGGTTGCTCTGGCGGTTCAGCCGGCGACGCCTCGAGGCGGAAGAGATCCGCGACGCGATGCTGGCCATCTCGGGACGACTGAATCCCCGGGCCGGGGGACCGAGCGTGATGTTGCCCGTCTCCCCGGAAATCGTGGGCCTTCTCTTCAAGCCATCGCAATGGCAAGTCGCCAGGGACGAGGCCGAACGCGACCGCCGGTCGATCTACCTGATCGCCAAACGAAACCTGCGACTCCCGTTCCTCGAAGCCTTCGACGCCCCGGCGCTGCTGACGAGTTGTGCGCGGCGAGAGTCGAGCACGCACGCACCGCAAGCACTGGAGATGTTGAACGGTCGGCTGGCCAATGAACTCGCCGACGCCTTCGCGATCCGCCTCTGGATGGAGACCGCGGATACCCGAAGCATGGTCAACCGCGCCTATCGACTGGCTTTGGGCCGGCCCCCGTCATCCCGCGAAGAAGCCCTCGCCCTGGAATTCCTCCGCGACCAGTCCATCAAGGAATTCACCTTGGCCCTGTTCAATCTCAATGGGTTCCTCTATGTCCCCTGAATCCCGCCCACATTCCCGGCCCACGCGCACCCGTCGCGAATTCATACGCGACGGCTTCTGCGGATTCGGCGGCCTCGCGCTGGCTTCGCTCTTGAACGAGGAACGAGTTCGTGCCGGGTCGGACGATCCGCTATCCGCCAAGCCCCCGCATCACGCCGCCAGGGCTCGCGCCGTGATATTCTTGTTCATGGCCGGCGGCCCGAGCCATCTCGACACGTTCGACCCCAAGCCGCTCTTGAACAGGCTGCATGGGCAGGTGCGTCCCAAGGAGTTTGGCGAGGCGAAATATCAGTTCGTCTCCAAGAACGCGAAGCTGCTCGGCAGCCGCCGTACGTTCCAGAAGTATGGCCAGAGCGGCATCGAGGTCTCGGACTTGTTCCCGCATCTGTCGCGGTGCGTCAACGACATGGCGGTGATCCGTTCCTGTCATGGCGACATGGTGGTTCACTCGGCTGCACAATACGAGCTCTTCTCGGGGCGGATCGTGCCCGGCTTCCCGAGCATGGGCTCGTGGGTTTGCTATGGACTGGGATCGGAGAGCCGATCGCTGCCCGCCTATGTCGTGATGCCGGACTCAAAAGGCGCGCTCGAGGCGGGTCAGCCGATGTACATGCACGGCTTCTTGCCGGCCGTCTACCAGCCGACGATGTTCCGGCCGGGAGACCATCCGGTGCTGAACCTCGATCTGCCGTCGCGCGTCGGATTAGCCGACCGACGCCGTACTTTGCGACTGATCCGCGAGCTGAACGAGGCGACGCTCGACCCGGACGACCAGGAATTTCACGCCCGGATCAACGCGTACGACCTGGCATTCCGCATGCAGACCGAGGCGCCCGAGGTCCTCGACATCTCGCACGAGCCCCAGGAGACGCTCGACCTCTACGGCATCGGGTCGGAGCCGACGAACGATTATGGCCGGCGCTGTCTCCAGGCGAGGAAGCTGGTCGAGAACGGGGTACGGTTCGTTTGCGTGGTCTCCGGCGGAGGTCCCGGCAACATGCAGTGGGACGCCCACGACAATATCGAGGAAAACCACGGGAGAAAAGCCGCCGAGACGGATCAACCCATCGCGGGCTTGCTCAAAGACCTGAAGCGTCGAGGGCTGCTCGACAGTACGCTGGTCCTCTGGGGCGGTGAATTCGGCCGTTCACCGGAGGCCGAGTCCGCTCGAGGACGCGACCACCATAACCTGGGCTTCACGATGTGGATGGCCGGCGGAGGCGTCAAGGGTGGGCAGGTCGTCGGCGCGACCGACGCGATCGGCCTTCACGCCATCGAACGTCCTTACCATTTCCGCGACGTCCACAATACGATCCTCCATCTCCTCGGACTCGACCAGAACCGACTGACCTATCCTCACCTCGGACGAAACGAGCGATTGACGTTCGTCGAAGGGAAGGTGATCGAGGAGATCATCTGAACCGCGATTTCCGCCCCTCGTCCTTGAACGAGGTCAAGGAACGGCTCGATTCAACTTGAGCAGGAGGCGCTCGGCGCGGAATACGATTTCGACATCCTTATTCTTGAGGGCGTCTTCGAGCACGGGGACCGCGACGGGCCCCATCTCCGACAGCCGGGTCTCCGCCGCCTCGCGCATCTTCGCGGACTGATCGCCGAGTTGCTGAACGAGGTTCTTGGCGCGATCCTGGAGCCGAGGATCCACGCCGTGCACGACGACGGTCGCCGTGCGGACCAGCTTCTTGGGCGGCGGGAAGACGTCGAGCAGCACGGCGTCATCGATCGCCGGGCGGGAGAGATGCACGAGGACGACCAGCTCCTTCGGCTCGAAGAGCACCTGGCCGTATTCTGCCAGCAGGAATTTCACCACGTCCTCGCGGAGCCCCTGGCCGGCCAGCCTTCGTGCCAGCGTATCGCGCGTCACTTCCCGGTAAGCGGCCTCGGACGGATTCCGGGGTTGGGACATCACCAGCTTCACTGGCGGACCTTCGATCACGGCTCCCTTCTTGCCGACGTCTTCCGCGAGGCGGGCTGCCGTGGTGATGAAGAGGCTGCCGTTCTCCGTGATCCGATAGCTCAATCCAGCTCCGCCGAGCAATTCCGCCAGGGCATCGCGAGCCGCGACGTTCCCAGCCGTCAAGTCGATCAACTGAGCCATGTTGACTTCGGCCTTGGCCAGCGTCTTGTCGTCCAGTTCGAATCGCAGGCGGGCCTGCCCCATGATCAGCTCGAGGACTTGCCGGCGGGGCGTTTGCTTGACGTTCACCACGATCGGCCGATTGAGCACCTGGTCAACGCGTGCGCGAACGTTCGCATCACCCTCGGCTGGAAGGGGCGGGATGGGCTCTTCCTCCGGCTTCTTCTTGGCCTCCGCCTCGCGGAAGACATCATCCGCCTTCTCGGCCGCTGTCTTCTTGGATGTGCCCTCATCCTTCTTTTGAGCCTTCAACTCGTCCTTCGCCGGAGACGCCTCTTTCTTGGCAGGGGCGGCGTCCTTCTTCGGTTGAGTCTCGTCCTTCTTCGCGGCGGCTTCATCCTTGTTGTCTGGGGTCGCTGCCGGCAGCTCGTCGAGCCAACCGACGCGAAATCCCGATTCGGTCGGGGCGATCACGGCGACGTCGAGCAACTTCCGGCCGGTCAAATTCTGGAGCGTATACTCGTCGGGCCCCCCCCGGATTTTCACCGGGATCGGGACGGCGACCTCGGCATCGTAGGCGATGAACCGCTCGTAATGCGACTCGTGCTTGAGGTAGAGCGCCGAATCGTTCAGGCGGAGCTTCTGGATCCAGTGTTCTCCCGGGAGGTAGCTCTGAGGGATGTTCGCGGGAGGATTCGTGGAGAACTCCGAGCCGAACCATTGGAGCCGGCCGGCGCGCTCGGTGCTGGCCGGCCAATGCGACAGGAAGAGGCCCTTCTTCGCGCGGAGGTCGACATCCACATCTTTGCGAGCCTCGCCGAAGAACTGCACGACCGATACCGGCGCCACCGGGAACTTGCTGCCGAGATCCTTCTCTTCGAACTTCGTCCGGCTCGTGCCGACGGAATTCGGCATCGCGTTCTTATAGACGCGCGTGGTGTTCAAGTTCGTCTGGGCCGGACTGCCGACCCAGATGGACCACTCGAAGACTTCGATCGGCGACTGGGGATTATCCTGGTCCTTGAGCTTCGCCTTGTCGTCGAACCCCGACGTGCGAAAGGCCGCGCAGAGGACCATCGCAAACGAGGTCGTCAGCCAGAGGGATCGGGGGAAATAGGTACGCATCGGATTCTCTCTTCCAGGTGCTCGACGCCGGTGTCACAGAAGGATCATCCTCAGGCCACCGCGCGAGTCGCGAGGAGGAGTGATCCCGAACCATTCGTGGCGGACGGGGAATTGCCCCGCCTCAGTGTTTCGGCGGCGTCGCGGTTTCCGCCGGTGGTTTCCGGTAGAGGCGGGCGTTGGCCCAGATCACACGATCGCCCGTATCTTGTCCGCGACCGAAATCCACCTGGAGCCGCAACTGCTCGGTCCCGGCGACCGGCACCGATAGCTTGACCGGCGGATCGCTCGCCTTCAGGTCGGGATTCGCAAAAAGTTCCTTGCCGTCGGCGAACACCCGCACATCGACCCGTCCCTGGCCCTTCGAAGCGTCGTCGAACCCCAATAGGACCTCGAACGTGGTATACCGGCCATTCAGGTCGTACGTCAGGATGGACTTGGAATGAACGGCCACCCCATGATCATACGTCTGCCCGTTCATCTTGAGGGGTTCGCCCAGCAGGTTCACATCGCGACGCCAGGGAAGCCGACGGCCGAAGAACGGGGTCTCCTCGACCTTGCTGGGAGTGAGGTCCGACAGGTACGTCAGCTTCCCATTCCGGAATCGCACGGACTGGACATCCGCCGCCGGGAGTTTCACCTCCTGACCCCAGGGCGTGTCAACCTTCCAGACGGCCGCTTCGAGGCCCTTCCATCGTCCCGATACGACCAGATCCGAGGGTAATGTGAAGCTCGTTCGCAGTTCGTCCGACTGTCCCGATTCCGTGCGGGATGCCAGTACCAGGCCTTCCACGATCTTGAGCGGCAACGTACGGGTCTTGCCCTGGTACTGGAACTTGAGCTTGTCATCCTCGGTCGCTTCCAGGATACCGGGGATCACGACGACCTCTCCGGTCTTCGTTTGCGCCAGGAGCTGATCTTCGGATCCGCGGGCCTTCAGCTTCTTGGCGAAGGACTCCGGGGTTTCTTTGCGATCGACCTGGCAGAAATGAATCCCGAGGATTCGCGCGAGCGGGACGTCGAGATGATCCTGCCAGGGCGTGGTGATGCGAACCGACTCGGGGCCGATTTTCTCCAGCTTCCCGAAGAGTTTCTCGTCGCCCGTCAAGAAGACCCACGCACCGAGCGGCTCGACCGACGGGGCCTTGGGATCGATGGCCAGGTCGGGTTTGGTGTGCGCATCGGCCTTGGCATTGGTGTTGGCGTTCTGCCCGTCGGCGTAGATGAGGGCGATCGTGAAATCCTTCTCGAAGCAGTCTCCGGGAGGTGGTTCCAGGAAGAGGTCGGCGGAGGGCTCGGTCCCGGATCGTCTGACCACGATCGGCCAATCCTGGGAGTCGGTGGTATCAACCCGCCAGCTCGTCGGGCCCTTGTCGGTCTGGCAATTGATGGTGATCTGCTGGATCGCCGCGGGTCTCAGGTTGAACAGGGACAGGTTCAGGTCGCGGATGCCATTCTTCTTTGGGTTGACCTTGGCAATCTTGACGGGCGCCTCCGTGCCGGGAGGAGGAGCAAGGACATCCTCGGTGGCGTTGGGTTTCGGGGCTTCCTTTTCCTCCTTTTTCGGACTCGCATCGTCCTTCTTCGCGCTGAGGCCAGGCATCGTGAAGTCGAGATTGGGCTGACCCATGAAGCGGGCGGACATCGATGGCGTCCGTTCGAAGCGGATGCTCTCGACTTCATCGAGGGGAATTTTGGCCTTGGGTTCCGGTGGAGGCGGGGCTTCCGCGGCGGCGAAGACAGCCGAGGGAGGCGCATCGGGCGCGAACGGATCCCCGGATGCGGCCGGAGTCGCCGCCGTCCCTGCGGCTGGGGCGGGCCCGGGCGCCGCGACGACCTGAGCGGGGGCGGGTGCCGCCGCGGGCGCAGGCGCCGCTACGGGTGCGGCGGCCATCATCACCGGGGCGGCGGGAGCGACGGCAACAACAATCCCCCCCCCTCGCGCCGCCCTGACCCTGACCGCGCGATTCGGAACAACTTGTCCCTGAACGGGCATCATAGGTTGGTTGGGGTTTCCCGGTCCCGCAGCGGCCGGAGCACCCAGGAACAGGAGACCCTTCTCGATCGAGGTCGGTTCCCCGTAGAAAATCTTGTCGTAGACTGTGCGAACCACGGTCCCCAGACCGTTGATGCGGTCGGCGTGGATCGTCAGGTCGCGTAGGACGACGTCGAGGGGCTCCGCGCCATTTCGGTTGGATACGAAGAGCTTGACTGCGGAAACATCCATCGGCTGGACGTCAACCTGTCCGAGATACCGCGGCCGCGCCGACTTGCTGTCGAGCACATGGTAACGAACGGTATTGCCTTCGCGCTGGATCTCCAACCGGATCACATCCCCGGCGGCCGGGGAAGTCCGCCGTGGAGGCTTGGGTGGCTGGCCGCCCGGACCCATGCCTCTCCTTCCCATTTGCATTTGCATCTGCATCTGCATTTGCATCGGGTTATTCATGGCCTTCTCGACGGACCTGTACACCTCCAGGTTGCTCGGCTCTCGCAGGCGTAACAGCGTCAAGTCGGGCTGATTGATATCCTGGAACGCCAGGGCCAAACCGATGGCAGCCCCGTCTTCCTGGGCGGGCTTGGGCAGCTTCTTGATCACGAAGTTGGCGGTGATCGTGAAATTCCCGCCGAACCGCACCTGCTGCGGCGTCTTCCAGCCGGTCTCTTTCAGCCCGGGAGCCACCTTGATATGCAGGCCGTCGTCTTCCCGCTTGAAGGCAGCCTTCTCGCCGTACCCCTCGACATCGAGCGTGGCCTGATCGAGTTCCTTGGCGGCCAGCGAACGCGAGTAATCCGCCTCGCCCACGCCACTCAGCAGACCGATCAGCAGGATCGCCGCTCCGTGCATCTGGTGTCGTCTCCTACTCGATGCGCTCTCGGCATGGGGTGTGTTTGCTTCGGTTCGATCGAGCAGAGTTCCGAACGGAGGCTCGGAGGCGGAACGCAGAGGGCGCGGAGAATATCGGCTGGAATCGTGGCTCCCCGGAGCCCTCTGCGAATGCGAACCATGGAAAGAGCCGGTCGAAACGGATGTCAGGCGACCGGCCTCACCTCGGTCAGGGCTTCTCCGGGGCTGCTCCCGTGGCCTGCGGCTTGGCCGCGGCCCCATTCGTTGGCGCCGCCTTCTCGTCGGCGAGGCGACGATAGTAACGCTCGAGGACGACGCGATACTCCGGCGGGAATCCTTCGGACATCGATTGCAGGATGCGGTCCCGCTCCCGGCCCGACAGCTTCGCCCAGTCCTTGTTGCTCTCCTCAGGATTGGTCAGGTTGCCGATGCCGCCGAGTCCCTTGCGGATCATCGAATCCTGCATGGGCTTGGCCGGGTTGTTCATCTTGATGCCATCTTTGCATTTGTCGCACTGCTTCTCGAGAGCGGCGATCAGCACGTCCAGATCGTGGACGATCGTCTTCTCCTGGGTCTGGACCGGCTCGCCGGTCCGGGACTTCGAGAGATCACCGGCGACGCCGGTCATCTCCAGGGAGATCGCGGTGATTGGCTTCGGCGCCGACGAGGTCGGCTTGGCGAAAGCCGTGCCCATCAGGCAGGCCATCGCTGAGGTCACGGCAAGGACGCGGATACGTCTTTTCATGGAAAACCCTCCGATTCGAGCGAATCGACGGACACTTGTCACACTTCCATCTTCGGTCACTTCGCGGACGGATTCCAGCCCATAATCCCGCTTTCTTCGATGAACCTGAATTTTACCATCAAACGAGGTGATGTCATCGCCTGATTGTGTCATTGCGAAAACCGAAGTGATTCGCGGTTTGCATGCCCCTCGCGATCGCGGTCAGGGCTTGTCATCGAAGATCTCCTTCGTTCGCGTATCACGGGCTTTTTCGGTCTCGCGGAGGATATCTTTCTGCATCCGAATCACTTCCGCCACCTGATTGACGACGTCAACGAAGCTCTCCCATTGCGACATCTGTTCCAGGATTCCCCTCATCTTGGTGATGACCTGGTCGTTCAGCCGTCGCGCCGACTCCAGGTTGGCCACGGGGCTCGAACCGGCCCCGGTGAGCGACTGGAGCACGCCCCGCAGCTCATTCATCGGGCCGGCGGTCAATGCCCGCAACGGTTCGATGACTCCGTCTTGCAGCAACCGGTGCGACTTGGGCGAACCGACCTGGTTGAGCTTCATTTCCTGGAGGGTATCCGCGACTCGCCCGGCGATCAGATCGAGCTGACGCGTCCCCCCATGCTGGAGCCGCATCACTTTGAGCAATTCCTCGGACGAGGGCTTTCCGGCCAGAATCGGCGTTTGCTTCTCCATCGTCTCCAGGATTGCGATGAATTTCGCCCGTTCGGCCCGCTGACGGAGCAAGATCTCATAGAAGAGTTCTTCGGGAGCCACGACCTGAAACTGGATCGCCGTGGATCGGCCGGTCTGTAATCCGCGTGCACAACGGTCGTCGGCCTCTCCCACGATACGGATGATGGTGCCGATTTTGGGCGGATCGGCTTGCAAGATCAAGTCCTGGCGGACCTGGTGATCCAGGATCGGATGGTCCTTATCCTCGGTGAGCGGCAGGCGGATCGTTTCGCGACGTGTCTGGGTCTCGGGCTTCTCCTGATCCTTCGCATCGGCGTGAAGGGTCCGTTCGACCTGCAAGCGGAGCGCCGACAGTCCGAAGTCATCGGTCGCGGCCATGGTAAGCGGGAGCGTCGCAACGGCCGTGACATGGGCACCGACGCCCACGGCACGCAAAGTGACGCGGGGCTCCCTGTCTCTCAGCAAGGCGATCGAGAAGAAAGCGGGTCGGGAATCCAGATTGGTCTTGGCGGACCTGAGCAGGATCTCCAGGGTCGTCGCCTCGCGGAGAGTCCAGTGGGTCTGGAACGACCGTTCATCGACGCGCTTCACGGCCGGAGGCTCGCCGGATTGGATCTTGAGCCGGATGTCGGCGAGCGATTCCGAACCGACCATCGTCAATTCGACCTCGGTATCGGGCAAGAAAACCAGATGCTGGTGGGAATCCTCCACGTTTCGCATCCCCGCATAAGTGGCACCCGGCTCCCGGACGCGAACCCGCGTCTCGGCGAGCGACGGCCGATCGACCCGCTCGAGCAGGATCGGCCCCAACCAATCGTCCCCGCCGGTCACTTCAAAGGTCGAGGACTTGGCTGTCGGCGGGAACTCATAACGGAATCGCGCCGGCTCCGCCTCCGCCATCACGGCGTCTCGAGTCTTCTGGTCGGCGGTCCGTTCCTTGACGAACACCGCCTTGGGGATCGCGGAAGACTCGGGTTTCGCCCTCAAGACCAGCGGACGACCGCGACCCTGCACGATCCATTTTCCACCGCTCGACTCGACCAGGGGCAAGTCCGACCGAACCTCGACCAGGAATCGCTCGTCCCGAGGTGCCAATAGGCGGCCCTGTGCGTCCAATCCCATCACCGTCAGATACGTCCGCTGTGGCCACCGTTCGGAAGAGACCAGTAACCAGCGAGCCATGCTCAGACGCGCCGCATTTGGGGCGAGCCAGACGAAAAGGGCCGGCACGGCCAGAGTGGCGAGCAAGATCCCTGTCTGGACGAGGGTCCTCCTCCGGTTCCACAGCAATCGCCAATCCGAGGATGCCAGCGCCGCACATGCTTGACGGACGGCCAGCCGCACCATCGCCGGCGATGTCGAGGTTGCCGATCCGCCGATGAGGTCGGGGAGTTGGAGTACATCGACGATCTGCTGACCGGTCCCCGGCCGGTGACGATCCAGGGTCATCGCCAGCGAGAGTTCGTCGAGCCGCGACGCTTGCCAGCGTCGAGCCGCTCGGACGCCGAGGAACAGGAGCATGCCCGTCACGCTCGAGATCAGCAGGATGAAACGGACCGAGGTGCTGAGCCTTAGCCACCAATCGAGGAAGACGAGCACGGCCGCGGTCACGACCATCGCAACCGCCGCGTCGGCCAAGAACTCCAGGGTCAACTGGAGGTTCAAGCGTGCGCGAAGCCTCGCGAGTTGAACTCGCAACGACCTCTGCTCATCGCGGAGCGTTTCGATAGTCGGCAGATCCAGCACAGTCGCCACGGTTTCAATCCCGATTCTAGAGACAGAGAATTCCGAATCCATTCGTCCGCAGATGAACGCAGGTCAACGCACATGAAGACCATAAGTTAAAGAAATCTCCCACCGACAGAAATCCTGGAGTTGAGCCAAGGATTTCTGGATCTGAATTCTTCATCTGCGTTCATCTGCGGACAAATGTCTTTCCCCTCAACGACCTCGCATCCGAACCCTGGTCTCACACCATGCGGTAAATCTTCCGAAGAATCCATTCGGCGGTCAGGCTAAGGACGAGGGTCGCGAAGATGAGCGGGGCGTCCCAGAGCTCATCGCGCATCTCGAGCGTTCGCGTGACCTCGCGCATGGAAATCATGTCGTCCAGCTTGGAGACGTCCGGGAGATCGATGACCCTTCCGTTCGTGAGTTTAGCCAGCTCCGACAAGACGGCCCGATTCAGTGAGGGCTCGTCGAGCTCGCGCCTGGGCGGCTCGACGCGAAACGTGGTCGTCGAGACGCGCACGCCGGAGCCCATATCCACCGCCGTGGCCGGGATGATCCTGAGCGAGTAGGCCCCGGCCTGGTCGGCGGGGAAACTGGCCGTCAGCAAGCCGGGATCGTCGGGCACTTTTTCGAAACGAAGCGGTTCCGGAGGCTGGCCGGCTATCTCCAGCTCGGCCGCCAATTCCGAGCCCTCCGCCGTGGCGGCCGGGTCGATGTACCGGACGCCGACTGACACGCGATCACCGACCCGGTAGACGCCTTTCCCCAGGTGGACCTGGAACGGGAACCGCCCCCCCAGTGCCTTGGTCCGCCCCACTCGATCGACGAGGCGTGCCCAGAAGCCATCGAAATAGTCCTCGGCGAGATACCTCCAGCGATACGTGCTGTCGAAGCCGATGAACACGGTCCGACCCGGCCCGTACAGCTGCGAGGCCAGCAAGACGTGCCGACCATACTGATTCTGCATACGAGGATCGCCGTGTCGAGCCAGGACCGTCGCGCCGGGGCGTGCCCGCGTGACGGGGAAGCTCCAGTACATGCCCGGCAGGCTCGTCAGGATCGCCCGGTTGCGGATCGGGTCCGGATTGAATTCGAAGATCGGATCGCCGCGTCCCTCGGGGGTCAGATCCAGAGCATACGTCGCTTGCGAGCTGAGCCGGACTTCGGCTTCCGTCCGGAAGAGGCCCGGTTCGCGGACGACGGGGAGGATCCGCGTCCAGTTGCCGCTGGAATTCTTGGCTTCCGCATCCTCGAACATCTGCTGGGAGAACAGCTCGCCCGCGACATACATCAATCCTCCGCCTTCCTGGCCCACGAAGTTCGTGATCATGGCGGGCCAGTCCGCGCCGAGCGCCCGGAAGTCGGGATCGACCAGGAGCAGGGCGTCGTAGCGACTCAACTCGGCCGCGTCGTTCGGGAGCCGCAGGATCGGACGATCGCCGGGCTGACGAAAGCCGGGGTCCGAATGTTGCATCCAGGCGGCGAACTCGACGTGCTGGTCGCGCATCAGGGCGTTGCGGAGGAACTGGACCTCCGGCGACGGCCCGCCCGCGATCAAGAGCACCCGGATCTGCTGGCGGATCACCTTCACCGCGGCGGTCGCGACATTGTCCTCCATGGTCAGCTCGGGGCCGGCGTCCTCGACCCTCGCGCGGAATTCGTACTGCCCCACGACCTTGGGGGTGAACCGGAACGCGGTGCGCTTCAGGACGCCGTCTTCGCCCAGCATGACGCGCTGCGTGCCCATCGGCCCCCACTCGCCCTCGTTGATGCGTTGCTCCAGGACGATCGTCGCCTCGGCATCCTTCAATCCGCGCGCCTCGACGACGACGGCCAGGTTCATCGGGTCTTGCACGAACACGACCGAGTTGACCTCGATCTCGGCGAGGCGGACATTCCGCGGCCCTTCGCTGGCCCCGGCGGCGATGGCGAAGATCGGGATGCCCTGCCGGACGGCCGCCTCCGCGGCGCGGAGCGGGTCTTCTCCGGTATTGGAGCGGCCGTCGGTGGCGATGATGATCCCCGCGACCGGCTGGCCGCGATGGGCCGTGACCACGCCTTGAATCGCATCCCCCAGCGGCGACACGGCACGCTTGGCCTGGACTGTGTCGAGCGTCCTGGTCCGTGCCGTCTCGCCCGAGCCGTCCTTGGCCGCGGAATCCAGGTCGTGGAGATAGAATTTCCGCCCTCGGCCCAGTGCCTCCAGGGTCGGATTGAGCACGGTCTTGACCAGGTCGAGCCTCGGCGTCTCCCGGAGACGCTGGACCGGCGATCGACCACCCCGGGTCTCCAGCTTCATGTCGGCCGCAAGCGCCACGGCTTTGGTATCGTCGGTATAGGGATCGGAGTACTTCATGCTCTCCGAGTCGTCGAGGACGAGCACGAGGTGAGAGGGCACGGTCTCGCGTAGCGAGGAGATCAGCACCGGTTCGAGCAGCATGACCGCGACCGTCAGCAGGGTAAGCCCGCGCAGGCCGACCAGGAGCCACCGCCTCCGCTTAGACAGGTCGCGGCGCTCCCACCGGTAAAGCCACCAGAGCAAGGCCACCAGCGCGACAGCGCCGAGGATCAGCACCAGCGCGCCGGGGCCCTTCGGCATCGCGACGAACTCGAGCCGAGTGTCGCCGCCCCCCACCGCGCCGGGCGACCGCTCAATCCCAAGGAGTATCTGCCAGAATCGATTCATAAACTTATCTAATCGTTTGAAGCTTCACAGGGAGAGGCACGTTTCTCGCGGGGGGCGATAAAATACGCTTCACGCAGAGACGCAGGGGAATGTCCGCAAAGATTCGAAAGAAATCGAGACCAGTCGATTATTAGGATCGTGGCGACTTCTCAGGGGTCAATATTCTGATGTGTGCATCATATTTCTGATTCTCTGCGCCCTTTGCGTGCATGCCTCTGCGTCACCGCGTGAAACCCTCTCAATAATCACCGCGATCGGCCCGCCCACGTGGCGAAGATCGACTCTCCAATCAAGAGGACCAGGAGCCCGGCTGCCAGCTCGCGCCAGATCTCGCGGCCGATCGGCGACAACAGGCTCGCATCATCTGTGCGAGCGACGATGACCTCGACATCCAACGGATCGAACATTTTCTTCAAATCGGATGCCCCGATCCGCTCGAGCGAACTCTCGCGCGGATCGGGGTTGGCCGCGTAAGAATCCTGCTGATTCCCGAGTGGGCCGTCGTCCCAGGCTAGCCGGTACAATCCCGCCTGTCGGGTATCCGGGATGTTAACTTCGACCGATGGTGCGCGATTGCCGGGCTCCTCGGCGAGCGGCGTGGCCGACAACGACTTGGGCTCCGCGCCACTCGGCGGGCTCAAGCGGATGTTGGAGATCTGGTGACTCGATTGAATGACGCGACGCATCCGCTCCCCGGCCGTGACGGTATTGACCAGGCGCGTGGGCCGAGCCGCACCCCGGACGGCCTCGCGGACGGCCAGCACGAAGCTCGGCTCGATCGGCCAGTCGTTCCCGGCACGGTCGGCGGTCGTCGTCCACAACAGCACGCGTCCGTCGCCGAGAATGCGCTCGGCGATCGCGGTCGATCGGGTCGGATTATTCCAGCGCGCCAGGACACGAACTTGATCGCTGTCTGTCGGCTCGTTGATGCTCATATACTGGCGGACCGCGACCCGTTCCAGCGCCGAGGTCTTGAGCTCGAGGAGTTGCTCCAGCGGCGAGGGACGCAACGGTTCGATGAACAAACCGCGGATGTTCTCATCCACCAGCGACTTCATCGCGGCCGGGAGCAACCGGCGATTCTCGCGAAACAGCAGGTCATTATAGAGGGCGATGTCCAGCTTCGACCCCGTGAAGATCATGAGGCCCATTCCCTCGCGAACGAGCGTATCGAGACGATCGGCTTGCTCGACGCTCGGGGCCGCGACATTCGCCAGGACCAGGACATCGGGCAGGTCGCGACGCGGCGAGAGGAAATCGTTGTCGAGCGCGGTCTCGACTCGCCACGCCTCGGCCGCTCCGATCCCGATGGAGAGGGGAGCGGCGAGGTAATCGACCTCGGAACCGAAAGGCTCCGACGAGGGATCGCCGTCAACCAGTCGGATGAGTAAGGTGTCCTTGACGGGTACCGCCGCCCAGCGCTCGTTGTCCCCGGGAAGCTCGTCCTCGGGCATCCGGAACGAGAGATCGTGCGACCCGGGACCCGGGAACTGGACGGTCAGCGGGACTCGCGCGACCTCGCGAGGTGCGATATCCGGCAGGGTCATCTCGCTCGGCTTGTCGTCGACCCGGAGGATCGCCTTACCGCCGGCGAGCACGCGTTGCGAATCGTTGCGGATCACCGCCTCCCAGTGGCTTGCGGCACCGGCGAGGATCGTGCGATCGAGCGGGAGTAACGATTGGAGAGAGACATTTGTAGCGTCCTCGGCGCCCACGTTGACGATTCGCACCCGGACGCCCTCCTCGCGCCAGCGCCGCGGGATCGAACCGATGCCTCCCTCCCATCCGGCCTTCCGAGAATCCGTGAAGATCGTGAGCTGGCGGGTGGGATACGTGCAAGAGCGGAGCAGCTCATCGGCACCTTCCAGCACGCTGGGCCAGGTCGTGTGCGTGGCCGTGATGGCCAGCGACAGGGCCGCGGCCCTGAGCTCGTCGCGCCGAGTGCCCTCGACCTCGTGGAGGACCGGCGTCCGTGGGGCCGATGTGGTCGCGAGGGTGCAGCGATCCAGGGGACGTGCCGCGGCCATGATCCCGGCCGCCATCTCGCGCGCCCTTTGAAACGCCGGGACATCCCCGGCAACATAACCCATGCTGAGCGAGTCGTCGACCAGAATCACATGGCTGGACCGGCCGCCGCTCCCCAGCCAACGCTCCAGACCTGTCGGGTTGAGCACCGGACGGGCCAGGAAGAAGAAGAGCAGCACCAGCAGACAGATCCGCAAGAGCAACAGGAGGATCTGCTCGAACTCGATCCGACGCCGGTTCTTCTGGATCGTCAGCTTGAGATAGCGCATCGGGGCCCATTCCACCCTTCGGAACCGGCGACGGTTCAGCAGGTGGATGATGATGGGGATGATGCCGAGCAACGCACCCCAGGCCAGTAATGGACTCAGAAAGGTCATCATGCTTATGTCGGGCACTCAAACGCGGCGGTGACGTCACCTGGTTAGTCCCGGTCCCTTTCGTAGGGTTCCGGCAGAGACCGAGACATTACCGCGCGAGCCGGCCGGCTTCCTCCCGGTTGTGCAGGAAAAGGCTCAGCGACGTGCCGAGCGGCTCATCGGTCAAGAAGCGAACGTGATCGTAACCGCGATTGCCGCACTCACGCCGGACCTCCTCCAGGAAATCCTGCATCGCCTGCTGATAAGAGCGTCGGAACGCCCAGGGCTCGGCAAACAATTCTTCCTCTCCCTCGATGTCGTGGAAGATCGTCGGGCCGTCGAAAGGCAAATCAATCTCGTCGCGATCGAGCACCTGCAACATGAGGACCTCGTGCCCGTGGAAGCGCAAGCGGTCCAATCCGTCGTAAACGGTTTCCAGGTCGGTCAAGAGGTCCGAGACGATCACCAGCAGGCTGCGGCGTCGCAACTGGCCGGTCAGCGATTGCAGCAGGCCGCCGAGCTCGGTCTTCCGCGACGGATCGCAGCGCTCGAGTAGCCCCGACATCACCATGACCTGCGACTGAGTTGCCGCGGGCGGCAGCATCGTAGTCGCCGCTTCATCGAAGAGGACCAACCCGACAGGATCCTGCTGGCGAGCCAGCAGCATCGCGAGCGAGACGACCAGGGTCGAGCCGTAGTCGAACTTCGACAGCGTAGCCGAACCGCGATAGGTCATCGACCGGCTGGCATCGACCACGAATGTGACGCGGACGTTGCTCTCTTCCTCATATTGCTTGATGTAATGGCGATCCGAGCGGGCGAACGCGCGCCAATCGAGCCGACGGAGGTCATCTCCGGGGGTATATTCGCGGTATTCGGCGAACTCGATATTGAAGCCGTGGAAAGGGCTGCGATGCTGCCCGCTGATCGCACCCTCGACGAGCCTGCGCGAACGCAGCGTCAGGTCCGAAATCTGAGCGATCGCATCAGGATCGGAAAATTTCCGCGACGGCACCATCGGCGCCCCCCTTCCGGATCGGTACGTCGTTCAGGAGTTTCGTGATGATGGTGTCGCTCGTCTCGCCGGTGGCCTGGGCGTTGTAGTTCAGCACGATGCGGTGTCGTAATACCGGCGGCGCGATCGCGCGGATATCGTCGACCGTCACGCTTGGCCTGCCGGCGAGCGCGGCTCGTGCCTTGGCCGCCAGGATCAAGGATTGGCCGGCTCTAGGCCCGGCTCCCCAGGTCACCCACTGTCCGATATAAGCGGGTCCACCGTGAGCGGGACCGCGCGTCGCCCGGACGAGGTCCATCGCATATTCGATGCAATGGTCGGAGACGGGTACGCGACGCACCACGCGCTGCAAGGCCTTGATCCGGTCTCCGGTCAGCGTCGGCGTGATCGGGTGCTCTTCCGCTCCGGTGGTCAGCCGGTAGATCCGGCGCTCCTCCTCCGGCTTGGGATAGGTGATGAAGATCTTGAACAGGAAGCGGTCGAGCTGCGCCTCGGGGAGGGCATAAGTCCCCTCCTGCTCGATCGGGTTCTGCGTGGCCAGTACGAAGAAGGGATCGGGCATGGGGTGGCGATGCCCTCCCGCCGTCACCTGGCGCTCCTGCATCGCCTCCAGCAAAGCGGCCTGGGTCTTCGGAGGGGTCCGGTTGATCTCGTCCGCCAAGATCAGGTTGCCGAAGATGGGTCCGGGCACGAACCGCAATTCGCGGACGCCGCTGTTGCGGTCCTCATACAGGACCTCGGTGCCCGTGATATCGCTGGGCATCAGGTCGGGCGTGAACTGGATCCGGCTGAATTCCAGCGTCAAGGACTGCGCCAGCGAATGCACCATCAGGGTCTTGGCGAGCCCGGGGACACCCTCGAGGATGCAATGGCCGCGGGCGAAGACGGCCATCAGGAGTTGCTCGACGACCTCGTCCTGCCCGACGATCTGTCGGGAGATCTGCTCCCGGATCCGGTCGTGCGCCGAGCGCAACTCTTCCAATTCGGCGAGGTCGAGCTCATCGGTAGTCGCGGTGCTCAAGATCGCGTCCCTTCCTGTCTGTCCTGAATGGCCATGGCCACGATGAATCAATCGAAGTTCGATGGTCCGATGCGCCATGCGGCGGGCATGGCTCGGTTCATTCCCGCGATCGGTCTCGATCCGCGATGCTGCAGGTGATCGACACTAACGCTGGAAGATCGGGAGATACTTGTACGGGAGTTGGAGGATGATCACAGCAATGGCGGTCCCGTAAATCTGCCCGATTCCGTCGCCGTTCCAGGCTCCATCGGGACCTTGCATGCCGATCAACTGGTCGCGAGTCGCCGGGAAGTATTCGTCCCAGTACTTGTCTCCCGCCATGTAGAATCCCTGGGAGGCGTACAGATGGGTATAGAAGTCGTGCCCGCCCCCCTTGGACCAACCCTCATGGGCTTTGAACTGATCCCAGACATACTTCAAGCAATCGGTCGCGATCGTAGCGTCGAATTGCCCGGCGTTGTAGAGCGTCGCCACGGCCGCCGCCGAGATGGCCAGCCTGGGCCCGCTCGCGAATCGTAGCGAATACTGGATTCCGCCCTCCGGGGTCCGACACTTCTCCAGGTACTTGACCGCTTCCTCGATGACCCCGCGTGGCACGAGAAACCCCGCGTTATGGGCGGCCCGCAGGGCCTGCACCTGCGTGACGGTGACCGAGCCTTCGTCGCCGGTGCCCGGTGTGTAGGTCCAGCCCCCTTGACCGCTCTGGCCCTGGCTCGTCAGTGTGACGGCCTTGCGCACCACGGCCTGCACCTGCCTTCGGAGCGACTCCTTATTGGTCATCCCGTAGGCACATGCCAGGAACATCAGGGCGAAACCATGCCCGTGCATGGGCGAGCCGCCGTCCTGGGTCGGCCCGGTGATGAGACCGGTGGGCGTCGCGCAACGGACCAGGAATTCGACGGCCCCCTGGACGTTCTTCGCGTAATGGCCCCGCGTCGGCGAATTGCCGTGCGAGAGGAATGCCGTGCCCGCCAGCCCCGACATGGCGACCGGGTAGGCCTGCCCGCCGGGATCGCTGATCCACGATCCGTCCTCGGCCTGCTTGGCGGCCAGGAAGTCCAGGCCTTTCAAGACGGCGCGGAGGGTCTCCGGAGTGATGTGCTTCGGCAGGACCTCCTTTTGCCTGGCCCAGGCGGGGCGGGTCCCGAACAGGAGACCGGCTCCCAGGGACGAGGCCAGGGCCGACGCCCCGCAATGGTCGAGGAATCCGCGGCGGCTCGTTCGGGATTCCGGCTGCTCCTCACTTACGATGTTCGGAATGTTCATGGTTGACCCGCTTGCCCCTTGCGCTCGGGCTTGGAATGGACCTCGAAACGCACCATCAATTCGACGCGGACGGGGATCTCCTGGAACTTCGACATCTCCAATCGCTTGCGCGGGGGCTCGTCCTCGTTGTTATTCGCGTTGCGCTCGCCGGGCACCGAGATCTCGCGAATCGCCACGATCGGGCCGAGCTCGACGCGGCTCAACCGCGCCAGCCGTTCCGCACGGGTCCTCGCGTCGTTGATGGCCTTTTCGTACGCCTCTTCCTGGAGCTTGTCGAAGTCCTCCAGGACGAACCGGACCAGCCCCGATCCGGGATTGATGCCATACCGGTAATAATAATAAGGATACATGTTGTTCTGGGCACCAACTTTGGCACCCGCGTCCTGGGCGACGTCGAGCAGCCGGCCCACCATCTGGAGCACGCTCTCTTCATCCAGCTTCCGGATATCCGTCGCCTTGACGACGAGCTTCCGCGTGAGCTGGACCTCGGTCTTGGCCCGCGTATTGGGCTGGTAGTCGAAGAAATAGTAGTTCTGCATCTGGCCCTTCTGGTCGACCAGGAGCCCACGTTCCTCGACGGCCACGCTGGTGAGCTTCAGGGCGGTGAAGGCATCGTGGATCCGCTTCTTGGCGTCGCGATACTTGACGATCGCGTCGGCGGTGAGCTCCGAGGAGGCGTTGACCTCCAGGTCAACTTCCACGAGGTTCGGCTTCGCCGAGGCATAGCCCTTGCCGGAGACCGTGAACCCCTCGATATTCGGCGACGGTCCCATCCCCCCCATCCCGTCGAAGAACTGGGCTCGGGCCGATTGCGTGGGCCCGATCAATATCAGCGAGAGCACGATCGCCGCGAGGGCGCGGGGAACGCGCGGAAGGCCTTTGGGCATCAGGGAAGTGGGCATCATTTCGGAGCCTTCTCCTTGTGCTCGACGCTTTTCGTCATCAGAGACGTGGTCGAAGTATCGGTTCGGACCGAGGCCGCAGCGCCGGCACCCCGGCGTGGATAGGCCGAGATCGTGCGATTGGATATGGAGAGGAGCCATTGATCGGTCAGGAGCAGATCGCCCCCCACGGCGCCCAGATCCTTGCCCCGGAAGATCTTCCGGACCTGCCCCGACTTGGGATCGATCTCGTAGATGCCCCGCGAAGTCACCTGCCACAGCCCATCGGGCCTGACCAGCACCCGCGAGTCCATGCTGCCGTTCGGCAGTCGCGTGGCCCAGATGAGCTTGCGCGTCTCGAGGTCCATGGCGCTGATCTCGGCACCGCCGAAGAACACCGTCCGATCGATGACACCGAGCAAACGCGACGCCTTGGTGATCGGCCGCTCCCACAGGACCTTCATGCGATTCGGCTCGAGGGCGTAGAGCTTCTCCGACTGAGTCCCCTTGATCAGGAAGGTTTCGCCCGATTGCAGCGGCGGGCCGGATGAGGGCATCGGCTCCTGCGGCTGATAATAATAGAAGAAGCGCGACTGGCCCTGGAAGGGTTCCGTCTGGTAGCCGTAGCCCCAATCGAGCGCACCGGTATCGGCGTCGAGTCGTCCGAGTACGCCGATGTTGGTATCGACATAAATCCGTCCCGCCTGGTACATCAATCCGGGCTGGGGCGAGCTCGTGTTGCCATAGCCATAGTAGAAGAACTGCTGTTGCTGACGGAACGAGCCGACCTCCGTCTTCCAGAGCAATTTCCCATCGTGAGGCTGGATCGCCAGGACGACTTGTTGCGGCTGGCCTTGCTGCGGCATTTGCGGGTTCGCACCGCTCTTGCCGGCGATGTGGAGCTTGCCGTTCGCCAGGATCGGGTGGCCCACCAGGTCGAAGAGCGCATAATCGGCCAGATCGCCCGACTTCCAGACGATTTCGCCGTTCTCAACCCGTCGGCAAGTCAACTGGAACGGCGCGAAGAAATTCTGATCCTTCAGGTCCCGGCCCAGACACCAGAGATAATCGCCCGATGCCAGGATCGCGAATCGAGTCGCGTCGATGAATCGGGCCTGCTGCTGCATACCCAACATGTCGAGGTCGTGGAATGACCCGGAGCGCCAGAGCAATTTCCCGCTCTTCAGGTCCAGTGCGAAGATATATCCCAGGTAATTCGCATAGAGAGACGACCCCTCGATCGTGACCGCCGGGACGACGACGCTGAGCGGACTGGTTTCCCACTGGGTCAATTCCTGGGGTGTCATGCCCGCTTCGATCGAATCGGCGAACCTCATCTGCCAGTTCGCATCGACCGGGCCGTTGAGGTCCGGGCCCGTTTCGGCGCTCGTCGATCCCGACTTTCCCGACTCCGACGCCGCGATCTCATCACCGATGAGTTTCTTGAGAAACCCGCCTGCCGGAGCCGTCTGGCCTCCCAGTGTGATTTTCTCATCCGCATAGCGGTTGGCCAGCTCGCCGCGAACTTGCTCGAACTCGGAATGTCGACCCGCGCGGAACAGCGCCACCGCGGCTTTCACCGAGATCAAGGCGGGCGAGAGGTCCGTGTCGGGGCGTTCCCTCAATATGGCCTGCCAGCAATCGGCGGCTCGATCGAAGCGCCCCTGCTCGAAGTAGAGATCGCCCAACCGATCGGCGGCATTGTCCCCCACGGAGGTGATGAAATACGCCGAGAAGATCCGCTCGAGGTTCTTCAACTCCGAGGGGCCGTCCGCTTCATCGAGGAGCTTCTTCGCCTCCGAGTCGTAGAACAACCGGGCCGCCGCCTGACCGTTTGGCGCCAGGGACGAGAGGATCGCCCGCCGTTTCCGCTCGATCGGGATGATGAAACCATTCTCGCCATCGATGAATCGGACGACCTGATCATCGGGGATCGTGTAGAGCGCCTTCAGGGCCCGTTCCCAGGCGCCGCGACGCTGGAACCGGTCGAAATCCTCGATCGCCTCCTTGACCTCGGTGGACGCCGGAGGCATCTGCAGCGGGCGCGCGGGATCGTCGTTGGAGACCTTGTTTTCCTTATCCTTGTCGACCTTGGCTTGACCGAAGGCGAGCGCCGGCATGAGCAACAGCGTCACCATCGCGAATCGCAGTACGGTCATGTCACCTGGTCCAGAAGACACGAGGCGGTCGTACGGGGGTCCATCTCCGCGGTCACCGACGCGAGAGGCATCGAAGGGCGAGAACCGCCTCTCCGGGACTCTCCCCGCAACGGCTCATCCGAACTCGACTGGTTCGGAATGAGACATTTGTAGTCGATCGGGATTGCCCGATGCAAGTGAATTTATTAAAAGTCCCTAACCTTTTGCCGACCCACATCCAGGCCGAATGCACCCAAGACCGAATGAGCGAGATTCCCGGCTCGACTTTCGCCGAATTCTGGGGTCACGGACCCGGGCCTCCCGGCCTTCCAACCTTCTTGATCCATTCACCTGCCTAACCTCCCAAACCTCATCGACGCACATCCCGCGGGATTTGACGGCGTGACGCTCAACCGATAAACTGTGATTCACGTGGAGCGTGCATCTCAAATTGGTCCCATTAGCAAGGTCGCCCTGGGCTCGAAGTTCGGGGATCGCGGCCGGATTCAAGAACAATGATCGGGAGGGTTCTTTAGTGGCACTCGTGGTCAAGGATCTGATCGACGCGGGGGTTCATTACGGTCACCGGGCCAGCCGGTGGAACCCCAAGATGAAGCCGTACATATACGGCAAACGCAACCTGATTCACATCATCGACTTGAAAGAAACTGTCCGGGGCCTGCTCCGCGCCATCAAGTTCTTCCAGCGCGTGGCCTCGTCCAACGGCCTGATCCTTTTCGTCGGCACCAAGCGACAGGCCGCCGAGACGATCATCGAGCAGTGCGGCCGCTCGGGCATGCCCTACGTGACCGAGCGATGGCTGGGCGGGACGCTCACCAATTTTCGGACCATCCGCAGCCGGTTGCAGCGGCTCGAGGAGCTCGAAGCCATCCTGGACGGCGAGCAGGCGCTGAGCTACTCGAAGAAGATGATCTCGACCTTGAGCCGCGAGCGGCGGAAGATCGAGCGCAATCTCTCCGGCATCCGTCATATGAACCGATTGCCCGAGGCGCTGCTGGTCATCGACCCACGCCGGGAACACATCGCGGTGGCCGAGGCCCGGAAGCTGGGCATCAAGGTCGTCGCTCTCCTGGATACCGACTGCGATCCTGACACGATCGACCTGCCGATCCCCAGCAACGACGACAGCATGCGCTCCATCGAGCTGCTCCTCAGCCGGTTGACCGAGGCGATCCTCGAAGGCAAGGCCGCTGCTCCGCCGGAACCTCCCCCGACCGCTGAAGGCTCGGGACGTGGCGATCGCGACCGGGACCGAGACCGTGGCGATCGAGGCGGCCGTGGACGTGGTCAGGGACAGGGTCAAGGCCAAGGGCCGTCGCAAGGGCGGGGTGATGGCCTCCGCGGACCGATGAAAGCCCGTGAGGCGGAGCCTCAGGCCGCCGTCGTGCCGCCCGCTCCGACAGAGCCGCAGCCCGCAGACGCCCCAGCGAGTGCCGTGGTCAAGGCAACGGAGGCCGAAGCGGCCCCGGCCACGGACGCACCGCCGGCACCGGCCGAAAACGCCTAAAGAAGTCCGCCCCGCCCTCCACTATTGAGGGCGGGCGAGCGACCTGGATTTGCCTCCGATCGAGCCGGACTGCGCCTCACTTGGGACCGGCTCGATCGTTGCCGAAGGACGGTGGCAGAATCCTGCTCCGACCTCACCCGGATAACGAACTCGATCGATCGCAGCAGTGTCCGATTCATCACTATTCCGCCAGGGCGCTTTCGGTCCACGATCACGCGTTGAGCGGGATCGCCCGATTCGCGTCGCGTTACGCAACGAGCACGAGGAGTCACGCCGATGGCCGAGATCACGGCTCAGGCTGTCAACGAATTTCGCAAGAAGACCGGGTTGGGCCTGATGGAGTGCAAGGCGCTCTTGAAGGAAGCCGACGGGGACATCAACAAGGCCGACACCCTGGCCAAAGAGCGGGGCATGAAGAAGGCCGAGCTCCGCGCCGGCCGGGCCGCCACCGCGGGCCGCATCGAGTTTTACATCCATCACGACGCCAAGTCGGGCGTGATGATCGAGCTCAACTGCGAGACCGACTTCGTCGCCCGCAACGACGAGTTCAAGCAGTTGGCCAAGGACCTCGCCCTGCACATCATGGCGGCCAATCCGCTCTATGTCCGTCGGGAAGACGTCCCGGCGGAAATCGTCGCCGAGCAGAAGCGAATCTTCATGGCCCAGGTGGCCGATAAGCCCGCGAATATCCAGGAGAAGATCTCCGAGGGCAAACTCAACGCCTGGTATGGTGAGTCGGTGCTCATGGACCAGATGTTCGTCAAGGACGATACGAAGGCCGTGCGCGACGTCATCCTGGCCGTAAACTCCCGCACCGGGGAGAACATCTCGGTCGCCCGCTTCGCGCGTTTCATCGTCGGTGAGGCTCGCTGAGACCCATCCTCGAGTTTCACCTCCGGGGAGTGTCCAATTCCGGAGTCGGACGTCCGGCCTGCGTGATCCAACGGGCAGGCCGGACGCACGCATCACCGAACCGTTAATCCTCTGGCCCGACTTGCGAAACGATGTGAGAGTCGGGAATTCCGCGCCACCCCAGGATCTGAATCCATGGATTCCACCGTCACGCCCGGTCTGCCGGTCTTCCGCCGGGTCCTCCTGAAGCTTTCCGGCGAGAGCTTCTGCCGACCGGGTGAAGGGGGCATCAACCTGGAAGAGGTCAGCCGGATCGCGCGTCAGACGGCGCGGATCGCAGCCCGGGGCGTCCAACTGTCGATCGTCGTCGGCGGCGGAAACATCCTACGCGGTGCCCAATTGAGCCGCGGCTCCGACGTGATCAAGGAAGCCACGGCCCACTACATGGGGATGACGGCGACGGTCATCAACGGACTCGCGTTGCAGGATGCCCTCGAGAAGGAAGGCTGTGCGACCCGCCTCCTGACCACCATCCGGATGGACGAGATCGCCGAACCGTTCATCCGTCGGCGGGCCCTCTCCCACCTGGACCGCGGACGGGTCGTGATCCTGGCCACCGGGACTGGAAGCCCGTTCGTCACCACGGACACGGCCGCGGCGCTGCGCGGCAAAGAACTGGGGGTCGAGGTGTTGCTCAAGGCGACGAGGGTTGACGGAGTATACTCGGCCGATCCGGAGAAGAATCCGCATGCCGTGCTCTACGAACGCCTGACTTACGATCAAGTCCTGCGCGAAGAGCTGAAGGTCATGGACATGACCGCGATCGGAATGTGCATGGAGAACGCGCTGCCGATCCTGGTGTTCAACTTCAAGAGGGAGGGGAACATCGAGCGGGCCATCGCGGGCGAGACGATCGGCACATGGGTGAGCGCCGCCGCCCGGCCCAGACCGAGTCCGGTCAATTCCTGAGAGAAATCCCGAGCCGGCCGGAGGGCCGGGCGTTCGCAACAGACGGCGTCCGTGCTAACATGGACCGCGTGCAACGATCAATTAAAGGGGGTCGTTGACGAACGACATCGATCGGATTCACGGTGTCCGCCAGCGAGAGAGAGAATCCCATGAGTATCGAAGAGATCGCGCTGGAAGCCGAAGAACGCATGGAAAAGAGCCTCACGCTGCTGGGTGACCAGTTGCGGGGCATCCGCACCGGGCGAGCCAACGTCGGCCTCGTGGAGTCGATCCGGGTCGAGTATTATGGCTCGCCGACCCCACTGAAGCAGATGGCCAACCTGAGCACTCCCGAGCCGCAGCAGATCTTGATTCGCCCGTTCGACCCCACGGTCATCGGCGACATTGTCAAGGCGATCCAGACCAGCGACCTGGGGCTGAGTCCGAACTCCGACGGCAAAGTCGTGAGGCTCAATGTACCGCCGCTCTCGGTCGAGCAGCGCAAGAAACTGGTCAACCGCGTCAAGGAGCTAGCCGAAGAGGCCCGCATCTCGATCCGCAACATCCGTCGCGACGCCAACAAGCAGGGCGATCTCGAACAGGCCGATAAGATTCTCACTGAGGATGACCTGGCGACCTGCAAAGAGGAAATCCTGTCGCTGACGAAGCAATATGAGACCAAGGTTAACGAAGCGGCCGAGAGGAAGTCCACCGAGATCCTCGATGTGTAACGATTTCCCGGAGTCAACCCGCCCGGCTTTCGGGTTGAACAATCGCGAAGCCGACGATCCCCAACCGACACGGCCTTGACCGGCCGGTATCCCTTCTTCTATAACTGATGAAGTCAGATGACTTGGGCGATTAGCTCAGTTGGCTAGAGCGCCTGCTCGACACGCAGGAGGTCACAGGTTCGAGTCCTGTATCGCCCATTCGCAAAGTCCTTGCGCAGTAAGGATTTACGTCAAAACGGATTTGGCTACGATTGGCTGGCTACGATTCTGCCCGATCGGTTTACCCTCGGATCGCATGCCGCCACCCCCCTCCCCGCTTGGTGACAGGCTCCAGAGCGATCACGCACTCTAAGCTAACTATTTCAACCTCAGCCTCGCTGTTTCGTGGCGGGCATGGTGACGTATTCTTCGCCCGTGAGTTGGAGGTCAACCTCGGCTACGTCTGGCACCGTCGGGACGGCGGGAGTCCTTCTCGCTCGGCGTCCGTCAAGGTGAGAACGCCGAGGGGTACAACCCAACCTGGGCCGAGCAGGTGTTCTCGCTCTACAACGCCCCGCCGGGGACGCAGCAGCGGATGCCGGTCTACTTCTACCTCAGCCCCGACGGCCCGGATGCCTGCCGGGAGTCCGCACTGGCCTTCACCCACGGCGACCGCTACAAGCCGCTGCCCGGCTACAAGACGCTGGTCACGCACTTCCACACGGCGTTCACCCAGGAATTGCTGGAGTCGGGCAGCCTCGCCACGACGCCGCCGTGGATACCCATGATGCGGGCGATGGGGATCGACGTCGCCCACATCTTCGACTTCCACGGCGACGGCCACCCGCACGACCCCGGCCCGCTCCGATTGAAGGAGCTTGCGACCTACTTCGAGGGCTGCCGCCGCCACTCCGACGCCGACTTCCTGATCCTGCCGGGGGAGGAGGCCAACGCCTACCTGGGCGGGCATTACAACATCCTCTTCCCGAAGCCGGTCTACTGGACGATGGTCAGGGGCCAGGGTCATCGCCTCGTCGAGGACGACCCGAAATACGGCAAGGTCAACCACGTCGGGAGTGCCGCCGACCTGTTCGAGGTGATGAAGCGGGAGGGTGCCCTGGTCTGGACGACCCACCCCCGCACCAAGGGCTCGACCGGCTACCCAGACAAGTTCAAGGACACGGATTACTTCCGCAGCGACCGCTGGCTGGGGTCGGCGTTCAAGGCGCTGCCGATGGACCTCTCGCAGAAGCGGCTGGGCGAGGTGCGATGCTTCGGGACGCTCGACGACATGAACAACTGGGGCGACCCCAAGTATATGGTGGGCGAGGTGGACACGTACAAGAAGTACCCCGACTACGACCTCTACGGCGACTTCAACGTGAACTACGTGAAGCTCGACCGGGTGCCGATGTTCGAGGACTGGAGCCCGATCTGCAAGTCGCTGCGGGCCGGAGAGTTCTTCGTCACGACCGGCGAGGTCCTGATCCCGAGATGGGGCGTCGAGGGCGACGGCAGGGAGCGGGCGGTGGTGGCCGAGGTCGAGTGGACGTTCCCGCTGGAGTTCGTCGAGGCGGTCTGGGGCGACGGCGAGCGGGTTGGCCGGTCGGTTGTCTCGGCGACGGATCGGCCGCCGTTCGGGTCCCATCGATTCCGCATCCCGTTCGATGCGTCGGGGAAGAAGTGGGTCCGGTTCTCGGCCTGGGACTCGGCGGGCAACGGTGCGTTCACGCAGCCGCTACATCTGAATTGAGCCGGGAAAGGTCCCGCAACGATTCCAAGGCAAGCTCGCTCGGCCCGAGGAGGTGCCCGCATGCGGCTCGTGGAAGTGATGGTGATGGGCGTGCTGCTCCTGGCGGGACTGTGCGGGCCGGGCGTCCCTTGCGATGCCGCAGGTCCTCAGAGGCCCAACTTCGTCCTGATCATCGCCGACGACATGGCCTGGGATGACTGCGGGGCGTACGGGAACCCGAAGGTCAGGACGCCGAACATCGACCGGCTGGCACGGGAGGGCATGCGGTTCGACCGGGCGTTCGTCACGGCCAGTTCGTGCAGCCCCAGCCGCTCCAGCATCCTCACGGGACGCTACCCGCACAACACCGGGGCCGAGGAGTTGCACTGGCCGCTGCCGCCCGAGCAGGTCACGTTCGTCGAGAAGCTCAAGGCGTCCGGCCACCGGACCGCCGCCGCCGGCAAGTGGCACCTGGGCACCGCCATCAAGGATCGGTTCGACGTGGTGCGGGAGGCCGATCCCTCGGGCTTCCAACTGGGGACCGTGAAGGACGGCAAGGCCCGGATGACGGCCGGAGGCTCGGGTGCGATCCAGAGCGGCTGCGACCAGTGGGTGCCCGTCCTGCGGGACCGCCCCCGTGACAAACCCTTCTTCCTCTGGCTGGCGTCACTGGACCCGCACCGGGACTACCAGCCGGGGACGATCCCCGAGCCGCACCGCCCCGAGGATGTGATCGTACCCCCGTACCTGCCCGACGTGCCCGAGGTCCGCAAGGACCTGGCGCTCTATTACGACGAGATCAGCCGCCTGGACCACCACGTCGGTGAGGTGCTGGCGGAATTGGACCGCCAGGGGGTCGCCGGGGAGACGATGGTCCTGTTCCTCAGCGACAACGGGCGCCCGTTCCCCCGCTGCAAGACGACCCTCTACGACAGCGGGATCAGGACGCCGCTCCTCGTCCGCTGGCCGGGGCACATCCGTCCCGGAAGCCGTTGCGGCACCCTGGTCAGTACGATCGACATCGCCCCGACGGTGCTGCGATTGGCCGGCATCGAGCCGGGGCCGAGCTTCCAGGGGAAGGACCTCTCGCCTCTGTTCCAGGACCCGACGGCGAAAGTGCGAGAGATGATCTTCGCCGAGCGGAACTGGCACGACTACGCCGCCCACGGTCGGGCGGCCCGGACGGAGCGGTTCAAGTACATCAAGAACGACGACTATGAGAGCCCGATGACGCCCCCGGCGGATGCAGTGAGGAGTCCGACGTTCGTGGCCATGCGTCGGCTGCGGGATGCCGGGAAGCTGGCCCCGGCACAGCGGGCCTGCTTCGTGAGCCCCCGACCTGCCGAGGAGCTTTACGACGTGAACTCCGACCCGCACGAGTTGATCAACCTGGCCGGGGAGCCGAGATACACCGGGGTGCTGGAGGAGATGAGGCGGGCGTCGTCGGCGTGGGTACGGGAGACAGGAGATGTCCTGCCGAAGGAGTTGAGCCCCGACGAGTTCGATCGTGAGACCGGGGAGCCGCTGCCCGGCCGGGTACGTCCCCGGCAGAAGAAGCCGATGCCGAAGGACCGGAGCGTCACGAGGCCGTGATAGCGGTGACAGAGGCGGCTCACCAGCGACCTGTGGGAGGGGCCGCATAATCCCGCAAATCGAGAGAACCGCACGTCAGGCGGGAGAACGAAGAACGGATGAGCCCCTGATCTCCGAAGAGCCCGGCGTCCGGGTGATAAGCTCCAGTCAGAGTCACCTGGAGCCGGGACACCATGCGAATCAAGCACTTCTCGAAGGGCAAGTTCTACCTGATCGACTGTCCCCGAGGCACAAGGGTCATCCGCTGCTGGGGGCAGCCCGCCCCGGTCGATACGGGCGAGCACGATGTCCTGATGGTCCCATTCGACGGCCGAGAGATTCGCATCCCCGCTGACCCGTCCGACCTGCTGCCGTTGCTGGCCGAGGCGAGACTCTGCGGCCTTTCGCTGATCGGTGGCCCGGAACCGGCGATGATGCTGGCGGGGGCCGCCTGCCCGAACTGCGGCGAAGAATGACGTGAACTGGCTCTCCGTGGAAGACGGCGACGAGATGGTCCACTGCGACCGCTGCGAGAGTGACTTCGGGCTGGGGGATCGTTCCGATTCTCGGTCCGGGAGCCGCCACTCGGCAGAAGGATCTCGCTGAGGATCTCGATCTCAGCGTCAACGCAGAGAAGTCGGGCGATCACGAGCCCTCGTGGGGCGGGATCTCCAGGGTCGGCGCCAGACCGAGGTGGTCCCAGGCGTACGGCGTGGGATCGTCCGGCGAGGGGCAACCGAGGAACACCCCGCACTCGCTCACCCGAACGTTGGGGCTAACGAAGAAGATGTAATCCAGGGTCCCCGCCACGAGCCGCCGAGGTGGTTGGTGAACAGCCGGAGCGGCCCCCGTGTGACGAGCGCCCGGACCCGCCCCTGGCGTGGCGTTGAAGTCCCCGCAGGCGATGACTGACCTGCCCGGATCGAGGGCTTTCACCGCATCGAGGACCCTCATCACCTGACGGACTCTGGCCCCGTGGAGGCGAGCAGGCCAGTAGTAGTGCCCGTTGACGAGCATGACGGGACGTCCTCCGACTCGCACCTGGACCAACTGGGCCACTCGCTGTAGCCCCTGGACCAGCAACGCCCGCCGGTCGTCCCAGCGGGACAGATCGTTCAGAATGTTGACCGTCGCCACACCGATCATCGTACCCATGTCAACGAGCCCGGCTCCGATCCCTTATCACGCTTCTCGGGTGGGGCGGATCCCCTGACGAGTTCGAGTACCCGGTCGGCCCACTCCCGATCGCTCTGCTTCTCCGGCTCGCTCAATCGCTCGTACGGCGTGTCGATCTGCCTCCTCCACCGCTCGACGTTCTTGGGAGTCAGGTGGTCGAGGAGGTATCGGGTCCAGTGCGCCCACTGCTCGTGCTCCAAGGCGGCGAGCCGTTCCCGGACGAGAGTCGTCATCTCCATGTGATTGTCCCTTCTCGCTGGCAGGATCGTCGATCGAGTCTTGGACCGCACGAGTCTCAAGGGCGATCTTCCTGGTCGCCTCTGAGTCCTTCTCGATGGGGAAGGAGAGGATGTCGCCGGCTTTCGATCCCTTCGGGAGCAGAGCCTTGGGAAAATTGATCTGGTCGCCGTCGTCGGTGAGGAGGATGGCGATCTGCTTCCTGACGCCCTCGAAGCGGTCGATGGATAGGCGGACGTTCAAGATGAGGACTCCAGGCGATGGACGATGAGACGGTGATGCCCATGGGCCTCCCTCGAAGTAGGTGCGACGGCATGCCGAACAAGGTCGTCAATCAAGGAAGTAGGGGGTCGTGGACCTATGGGATTACTCCGCAGGATAACCGATCGGAGGATAGTTGAGCGGAGAGAAGAAAATGGGAAAGCCACTACTTGAAATCCTTGATCGACTTCTGTAAGGTTTGCAACGGTGGGCAGGACGCTCGCTTGGGGAATCGCAATGGAAGGCGTAAGAGGGCGGTCAGATGACGGGTTCAAGACTTGGACGACTTATACCCGAATTTGGCGGCCTCTAAAAGGATGCAACCATGTCCAAGGCATCGGAGGTCTGGGATTCCAGGGATGTGAAAAAATGGACCACGGCCTTGAAATTGGCCGAGGGTCAGACCGCTGCGATCGGCGAGATGATTCGGATCGCAGTCGTGTGGATCACCAAGGCGAATGCCCGCTTGCGGGTCACGGCCCCGAGCATGTTGACGATCCTCCGTGACCGACTCTACGAGCGGGAGGAGCCCTATCTCAAGCCGCTCCGGCCCCTCCGGGAGACGACGAGGCTTTGCATCACGCTGGAGCCGGGCGAATGGGCCTCAGTCGGTGATGACGTCTTCGTCGGCGTGCATCGTATCATCGATGGGCACGTCATCCTCTGCTTCAAGAGCCCGCAAGGGCTGGCGGTCGGCGAAGAGGATGTCTGGAAGAGTCTCCACGGACCGCCCCGAGACGGGACGATCCAGATGTAACTGCCTCAGGGTCGAGTGATCGTACCTTGAACTTCGACGGCGTACCATCGAAACATCGGATCGCCTCCCAGAGCAGGCATCGTCCGGGAGGCGAGTTCGTTTGAGGATGCTGATTGCCTCGACACTGAGGCCGACCTGGGGAGTTGACCCTCGGGATGGATCGGGCTACGTTGTGATCCACAGCCCGGCCATCGGGCGAACCGACGACCCCGGGAACGGATGCCATGTTGATCCTGGAGAGGACTCCGGGCCAAGCGATCATCATCGGAGGCGAGATGCGGGTCGAGGTCACCGAGGCATCGTTCCCCGAAGTCCATCTCAGGATCACTCGCCTCAGCTCGGGAGTACGTCCCAGCCTCGTCGGGCCGGGCAACGACGGCGGGGTCGTGGCTAACGTCGGTGATTTCACCATGATCAAGCATGAGGGACAGTCCTTGGGCATAGGTCGCTCGACGATCCACATCGAGCGGGTCTACGACGATCGAGTCCTCCTCGCCGTCGAGCATGGCGGCGACATCAACGTCTTCGGCGATGAAGTTTGGGACTCCCTCGGCCACGGATGAGATCGATGCTCTTCGTCCAGGGCGAGTTATACACGAGAGACTTCATCCACGACCAACTCGGCGGCGAGAAGGTCTCCTACCTGCCCCAGAAGGCCGGGCGGATCGTCTGCGGCTGCTTCTCGACCGAATCGAACCCGGAAGCCCCCTATGAGATCCTGGTTGGCGGAGCCGACGAGGACGGGAGCGAAAAGCCGATCCTTCGGAAGGCGAGGCTGCTCGCCAGGCAAGACGGCTCGATCCCCATCTTCCTCAAACAAACGGCCAATCATTGGATGTACGACGGTCACTATCGGGTCAAGGGCTTGATCGAGGAACGTGATTACATCGAGCGGAAGCAGCGGAGAGCCGGGCGATCGGATGTTGTCCTGGCGCTCCTGCTGGAGCCCACCGAGGTCGCCTACGATACGTATCTCTTGACCTGGAATCCCCGCAACTGGCCTTGGGACAACCTGGAGGAGATGGTCGAGTTGACCGCCCAGGGCAGGCCCGTGGACGACCACTGGAGTTGCGGCAACACCAAGAGGATGAGGACGGGAGATCGACTGTTCCTGCTGCGTCAGGGCGAGGAGCTCAGGGGGATCATGGCCGCCGGATGGGCGACATCGGAGACCCACGAGGGACCGCATTGGGACGAGGCGAGGCGGCAGCGGGGCGAAAATGCCCTGCGGGTGAACCTCCGCTACCAGAGGATCTTCAACCCCGAAGTCGATGAGATCCTGACCCTGGACAAGCTCCAGGATGGTCCCCTGGCGTCCGTGAACTGGTCCACGCCCGCATCGGGTATCCAGATCAAGCAAGGGACGGGCGACCTGGAGCGGCTCTGGGGCAAACTCGTCGGCCTGTACGGCGGCGTCCAGGTCGGAGTCGAAGATGCCGGAGCGTTGGAGGGTGAGCTACGGATGGCGCTCTGCCGCCACAGGGCGAGGGAGCGATGGTTGCGGGACGAAAGGATCGCCCAGTGGAAGGCCGCCAACGACAGTCGCCTGCCGTGCGAGGTCTGCGGGTTCGACTTCTTCGAGGTCTATGGGGAGATCGGTCGGGATTACGCCCAGATCCACCACCTCAAGCCGTCAGGGGACCGGACGAAGCCCAGCAGGACAGGACTGGACGAGCTTGCGGTCGTCTGCGCCAATTGTCACGTCATGGCCCACCGGGGAGGTCATGTACGGCCGCTTGAGGGACTGCTGATAACACGCCCTTCGTAAGTCGATTCCCGCCCGAGTCGGGGGTCGTCGCTCTCAACTGAGCCCGATGATCAGGCCATTGATCGCCAGGAGACCGGAGGAATCGGAAATGGACGATCCGACATCCAGGTTGCGCATCTTGATCCTTGAGCATTGCTGTGAATGTTCCACGAATCTCTCGCTCCTGACCAAGATGCTCGGGCACGAGGTCCGCACAGCCCGTAACGGCAACGAGGCGATCGAGATAGGCGACGAGTTTCGGCCCGAATTGGTATTGCTTCATACCATCCTGCCAGGACAGGACGGGTACGAGGTGGCACGGCGCATTCGGGATCGGGCCTGGGGCAAGGGCGTCGTGCTGATCGCCCTGACGGGTGGGGGACAGATCGACGAACGGCGGTTCCAGGAGGCCGGCTTCGATCACCACCTCCCCAAGCCAATCCATATCGAAGCCCTTCTCGGTCTCATCGGACGACCCCTCATGCTTTCGGAGGAGACACCGGGATCGTGAGTCTCGATCACTTTGGTCATCTGATCTTCGTGAATGCCGAGGATTCGCCATGGCACGATCGGGAAACCGGCTCATTATTTGCATCCCCTGAAACAGATCCTGCGAGAATGGCATTGGCTTATGGCGGGACTGGGCATCGAGGCGATCAGGGGGCGAGGAATGTTCTTCTTCTACTTCAACAAGCTGGGCTGGCCGGGCTCGATACTCGTGTCGATCGTCCTGACGTTGCTCCTGGTCCTGGCCTTTCGGCTGATTAGCGGATGATTCGGAAGACTCGGACCGTTGCTTCACGAACGACGGGCACGCAGGAAATTCTGTCGTGAGCCTCCCGCTCTTGCTCCAGGGTCTCGGCTCGATCGGCGTCTTCGCCTCACGGGCCTTCCTGCCCGCCTTCGTCACGGCTCTGCTCCTGCGGTTTGGATCCCACACCCGCTGGCTGGCCCATAGCGGGCTCATCCCGCACATCCGGGGCGTCCCGACATGTTTCACCTCGGACACCGCCCTGGTCATCCTGGGCATCCTCGCCGCACTGGAGATCGTCGCCCAACGGTTCCCCGAGGCCACCGCGGCCCTCGATGAGGTCCACGGCTACATCAAGACCGGAATGGCGGTGCTGACCTACCTGGGCGTCTTGAACGCCACGGACCGGGCCGCCGCACAGCAGGTCATCAACCAGGCCGGGGTGATCGACTACCTCCCCGTCATGGCGGTCGGGGCGGGCGTGTACCTATCTGCCAAGGTCCGTGGGTCCGTCCTCGGGCCTCTCATAGAAGCGGACCAAGACGACGACCTGGGCTTCCAGGGGCTCATCCGCTGGGTGGAAGACCTCTGGGCCGGGCTCGGTCCCGTGGCACTGATCCTCTTCCCCCTGCTGTCGGTCGCCGCCTTCGGGCTCGCCGCCCTGATCCTGTTGGCGATCGAACGGCGGCTCGAATCCCGAGGTGAGAAGGCCAGGGTCTCCTGCGTCCAGTGCGGCCAGCCGATCCAGGCCATCGCTCCGATCTGCCCCTACTGTCACACTCCGGCCAAGGAACCCAGAGACGTGGGGTTGTTGGGGCAGCCGAAGGACCGACCGGCCGATCCCCGCTGGCTCCCCTTTCGACTCGTATCCGTGAAGCGATGCCCGGTCTGTGCTACCCGACTCGACCGGCGAACCGTCAAGCAAGTCTGCGGGGCGTGCGGGCACCGGCTGATGGGCGATCCCCGGTTCGCTCGTGACTACATCGCCGCCATCGACCGGCGGGTCCCTTCTGTCCTCGTCGTCTGCTTACTGCTCGGCCTGATCCCGGTGCTGGGAGTGATCCCCGGCGTGATATATTACCGGCTGTCGATCGTCGCCCCGTTCCGCCGGTACATCCCGCCGGGCCGGGGCCTGCTGCTACGATGGGTCGTCCGGCTGGCGGTGCTTGTCCTGGTCGCCTTCCAGTGGGTGCCGGTGGCCGGTGGGCTCGCCGTACCGTCGATGGCCCTGATCAACTACGTCGCCTACCGCAGCGCCTATCGGAGGCTGGCACTGGGGAGTTGAGTGTTCCTCAAGTCCGACTGAAGAATCCCCCGAGGAGGCCCCCATCGTGAACGAACCCCGCATGGGCTATCTCGACGCCCTGGAGCGGTCTTCATCGCGGATTTGCGCGGGCCGGAAAATAATTAATCCTCGGACATCTGTCGTCCGGCTAATCGAAGGCGAATCGGATACGACGGTCCCCCAGCCACGGGATCGGGACCGCCCCACGATCCAGGGCCGCTTCGCGCAAGATCGGGTTATGGCTGCGGCGATCGAACCGGACGACGATCTCCTCGCCCTCGACCTTCACCGTCCCCGCGGTCTCCACGAATAACCGATAGAGCTGCTTCGGCGCCGCCTTCTCGTAGCCCTTGAGCCGCTTTCCCAGCCAGCGGTAGCAGCCGTTGGCCACGACCGTCAGGACCGCGTCCAGGTCCACATTCAGCCGCACCTCGCTCGCCAGGCAGTCGAGGTGGAAGAAGTTCACGCTGATCCCCAGTCCGTCCTCCACCCGGTTGCGGCCCGCATAGCGGATGATCAAGTTCCGAGCGGTCTCATCCGGGTGATTCGTCAGGAACAGCGTCAGCCTCTGACGGCCCAGGCCATCCACGGCGATCTGCCGGATCGGCCCCTCATAGCCGCGCAGCTTCACCGACTCGTCGATGTAATGGATCTTCTGATGGCACCGCTGAGCCGTATCCAGCACGGCGCCCGTCCAGGCCGAGCTCGGCAGCGACTCCAACCGGCGGAGGATCGCGGCCCCGCGCCGGCGGATGGTGATGAAGTGGATGCCGCGGGCGGCGATCCGAGACAGCTCGGGATAGTCCACGACCTTGGAGTCGATGTAGAGCCAGCGCGGGTAGTGGCCGGTGATGGACTGCCAGAATTCGACGAAGCGCATCACCTCGGCGGGCTGATCGGCCCGGGTCAGGTTGGCGTTGGCATAGCACAGGCAGCGGCTCTCCTGCTCCAGCGCGAAGAAGGTCTGGACGCTCGGGCCGGCCGAGCCGCGCAGCGGCAGGTAGTGCTGATCGAGCCCCGTGGGATCGCCGCGGTAGGGGATGGGATGGAAGTCCAGCGAGAAGGTATCGGCCTCGGGGAACAGCGCGGCGCCGAGGGCCGGCACCCAACCGCGGAGCAGCCCGAGTTGGTTCTCGCGGGTGGTCCGATATGAGTAGTCGGTGATGAAGGACTTCTTGGGGAGGATGTTCAGCCCGGTGAAGAGGCCGAGTGCCTCGTCGAAGTTGAAGTCGTCGATGTGGCTGCGGCGCTCCTCGTCGAGGAGCTTCAGCGCCAGCAGGGCCAGGACCGCGGCGGGTGCGGGGGCCATCTCCGAGCCGGGATAGTCGGCGGCGATGACGAGCCGGTCGAGTCGGACTTGTGTCAACAGGGGGAGGAAGAGGAAGACCCCGGCCGAGCGGGTGCGCAGCCGCCGCCCGGCGGTCAGATCGAGGGCGCGCCGATCGGCGACGAGGGCCTCGTCCGGGCCGCCTCGGTCCTCGCGGCGCGATCGGCCCGGGGGTCGTCCGCGGCCATCGGGGACGAAAAGGGGGGGATGTCCTGGCCGCGGACGTCATGGCGGAATCGACTGATGAGGACCTTGAGAGCGGCCGGCTTGTAACCGAACCGGACGGCGACCTCCGCCGACGGCTGCCCGTCGATGAAGACGGCGCGGAGGGCCTCATAGCGGCGATGGGAGGCGGATCGGGGTCGGAGGAAGAAGTCCCTGCAGGGTTGGTCGTCCATGGTGTCGGCTCGCATCAATTAACTGTTTTCCGTCGTCCCGGAGCCCTGAGCGTACCGGCTACGCCGAACGAGGCAAGAGGGCGCCCGGGCCGCCCGACCCGGGATTTCAGGGGTCGCGAGCCGTCCCGCGAGCCGAGCGGGCCGCCGCCCGGCCGATTCTGGGAATGCGGAAACCCGGCCGCTTGGGCCGGAAAACAATTAACGATTTGGGGCCGGGAATGCGATTTCCCGCGGGATTTTAGGACCGCGTCGTCGGAATCGTTAATTATTTTCCGGCCCGCGGAAATCCGCGATCAACGGAATTCGGTGCATCGAGTGACAACTTGCGTAAAATGCCCGATGTAAACCGTGAACTAGAAATCAGACTTATCACTCTCTTGGAGGGCCGCCAACTTCTGGCGTTGGGCGGTAGAGGGCATGGACTTCTCCTTGCCAGGGCAATTGCGCGGCCCCGAATGCCGCCACGTGATCTCTCAGGCGATCAGGTTCCGCCGGTTGCTTGAACCCTGGTTTCATGCTTTATCCGTCGATCGGGTTGCGAAGCTAACGATCATACTTCGGGTGGATAGCTCGCTGGGCAGCTTCGGGCCTGAGGGCGTCGAGAATGTCCAACTTGCCAACAAGAAACTCACGTGTGAGCTAGTCCTAGAGGATCAGGGCTGGGAAGAGCTGAGTGAGCGCCAGATCATTGAGATTCTTCGGCAGCGGATTTCGATGGCGATCCATGCGTGCTTCCAACAATTCGATGTCTTATACGAGCGTGACGAACTCGACGAACTTGTTGCATCAATCACCTAACCTCTCGCTCCAGCGGATCCGATCCGCCGAGAAGAGCACCACGTCTGGACTATACTTGGAGCGGTCAGGCAAGCCCAAGAAGATGCGTGCATGACGTTCGATCTGACCCCGACAGCAGACGAACGGCGGGCATGTCATCGGGTCGCCGACCGTGACAGCTCACGCAAGGTCGCCGACGATTACCTCTTCGATTGCGTCCCAGAAGAACGGGGAGGTGACGGCGAGGAATCAGGGCGGCCAATCTGCCTTGGGATCGAAGTTGATGATGCGGGTCTCGGGCTCGGTCGGGATCTGGGGCCGCAGGTAGGGCTTATCCGACGCCTTGTGGCACGAGTAGCAGACCGTCAGGCTCTCCCGATAGACCCGCTCGAAAGCCCTCAGGTCCTTGCCGTCGATCGCCTGCTTCAACTGGGTCAGTTGGCTGTTCTCGAACGCTTCCAGGATGTTGCCCAGGTTGATGTCGTGACCCTGGTTGTCCTTGCGAATCGGCTTCGCCCTCACCGCCCACCGGAGGTGGCTCCTGGTCTCGTTCAGGTAGAACTCGGCCAGCGGCCAGTTGCCGGCACCGCCTGCGAACCAGAGGTTCGTGAAGTGCTCGCCCACGTCGGCCATGATGTGGGCCTGATCGGGGATCACGGCCTCCAGGGCTGCGATCCGGGCCAGGAGATCCTGCGGCCGAGGCTCGGCATCGGCGGCGGGGGCGGGACGACCACGACCGATCGCCACGACCGCCAGCGGAATCAGGGCGAGCACGATCACGATCCGACGGCGCATGCGTTCTCTCCTCGATCCGGGTGAATATTCGTCACGTGGGGCGTTCGGGGCGAGCAGCACCCGCAAGGATGCTCGGGGCGGCTAGGAGGATTTCTCTTGGGTCGGGGATGGCTGTTCTGTCGCCGGCCTGACCGGCAGACGCACGACGAACTCGCTCCCCAATCCCAACTCACTGTGAACATCTACCTTGCCTCCGTGCAGTTCGACGAGCCTCCTTACCATCGTCAGTCCGATGCCCAATCCGCCTTGCGAGCGGTCCAGCGAACGCTCTGCTTGCGTGAAGAGGTCGAAGATGTGAGGGAGCAGATCGGGAGCGATCCCCACGCCAGAATCACGCACCCGAAGCACGGCTTCCTGTCCCTCCTCCTTGAGGTCCAGGCCGATACGCCCCGTTGGATCGGTGTACTTGGCGGCGTTGGTGAGCAAGTTCACGACCACCTGTTCCAGACGGGCGGCGTCGGCATGAAGCCAGACAGGTTCAGGGGGAAGTGAGACCGTGAGTTCGTGTTTGCGCTCTTCAAGCTGGGTGCGAACCGACTCCACCGCATTTCCCACGACGCTCCGCAGGTCCACGTCGCCTTGGCGAAGCGTGATCCGTCCCGTCGTGAAGTGGGACACTTCCAGGAGTTCATCAACGATCGTCTTGAGCTGCCCCACCTGACCCTCGATGATGGTCCTCGCCTGTTGTTGGATCGGGTCTTCGGTTCCTCGATTGAGACCGAGGAGCCGTACGCCGTTCATGATCGGAGCGAGGGGGTTGCGAAGTTCATGGGAGAGCATCGCCAGGAACTCGTCCTTGCGGCGATTCATGTCCGCCAACGCTTCCGCCCGCACCCTTGCCTGCTCCAACTGGCGGCGTTCGGTGATGTCCCGGATATTGCACTGGATGACGAGCTTGCTATCAATCGGATAGACATTGCTGACGAACTCGACCTCGGCCCGTCAACCGCCCTTGGTTTCGAGCGGTAGGTTGTCGTAGCGGATGTACCCCCGCTCTTGGAGCTGTCGGAAAGCCGCACGGCTCGCCTCGATGTCCCGGAACAGGCCGATCTGCCAGAGGCCCTTACCCACCAACTCCTCTCTCGGGTAGCCCAAGACCTCCGTGATGTAGGGGTTGGCGTCCGTGATCTTCCCGGTGCCGGCGTCGAGGATGAGGATTCCGTCTCTGGCAGTCTCGAAGAGGCGCCGATACTGGAGTTCGGAGTCTCGCAGTGCGGCTTCCGCACGCCTTCGTTCGGTGATGTCCTCGATGCCGACGAGGATCAACTCGGGGTCGTCGGACTCCGGGGGAAAACGGCGGGCATTGACCAGCATGCTCCTTCGACCGAGGAGCGGGAATTCGTGTTCAACCTCGAAGTCCTCGAACGGCCGGCCCTGCGCCCCGACTTCCACCAGCAACCTCCGCAGGGCGGGGATGTCCCACTGACGGTTGCCCAGGTCGAACAGCGAGCGTGTCATGGTCTCGTCCTTCGAGACGTGGAACGACTCGTAGAACGAGCGGTTCGCCGTCCTCACCCGCAGACCGGGATCGAGGACGACGAACGGCTGTCGAATGGTCGCTATGATGTCGTCAGCGTAGGCGAGTGCCTTCTGCAAGGCCCGTTCCGCATTCGTGCGTTCGGTGACGTCTCGGAACACCAGCACGACACCGGCGACCTCCCCGTGGTCGTTGCGGATCGGGGCGGCACTATCGTCGATGGGCCGTTCCGTGCCGTCCTTGGCGATGAGCAAGCTATGGTTGGCCAGGCCGACGAGGACGCCTTCCCGCAACGCCCGGTCGGCCGGACTCTCGACCGGCTGGCGGCTCTCGTTGTTGATGATGCGGAACACGCTGTCGAGCGGTTGTCCCTCAGCCTCTTGCTGCGTCCAGCCTGTCAGGGACTCGGCGACCGGGTTCAAGAAGGTGACCCGCCCTTCGGCGTCCGTGGTGATCACCGCCTCACCGATGCTGGCGAGAGTGACACGACACCACTCCGGTTGGAAGTGCAATGCGGGCTCCGGCGGTTGCGAAGGAGGGTTGGTCATATTTTCCCCCCGGTGAGTTTGTGCTCAAAGACGGGCAAATACGATGCCGTTGCGAGAAACGGAGAATAACGTCATTCCAGCGAACCGGACGGGGACCGGAAAGAAATGGCGTCGTCCGGACTTTGCCGATCCGTCATTCGGCGACCTGGGGGGCGCCACGGCTTGAAATCGCATCAGGGCGGCACGCAGGTCGATCTCAACTGTGCAAGCCAGACCGTGGATTGACCGCAGTTCGGGTCTTCGACGACGTGTGACACGACGTCGAAGCACTTCTGGTCGAGGAGCGAGCGATACTCGTCTGCATCCAGGCTCCCGTGGTAAAGCGGTTCGCCCTTGTAGGTGCCGATCGCTTCGCCCCGTGAAGATCCGCTGGTGAACATCAGGGCCGCCCCGGTCTTGGCATGACTGCGGAAGATCGGGAAAATCCGGCGTTGGTCATCCGGCTCGAGGTGAAAGAAGCTATTCCACGCCAGGATGCCGTCGAAACTCCGATCCAGAGTCAGCGTTCGCATGTCTGCGACGAGCCATTTCTGGTCGGGAAAACGGTCCTCGCACTTGCCGATGAGGGTTGGCGACGAGTCTACGCCGGTCACATCGCAGCCCTTCTCGATGAAGTAGCGGGCGATCGGCTCGGCGGAGCCACATCCGATGTCGAGCATGGAAGCCGCCTGCGGCAATAGAACGAGGAAGCGGTCCAGCCAATCCTTCTCGATGAGGCTGCGTCCTCGTTCTCGATCCCAATCGTCGGCATGGCGCTGATAGTTACCTATGATTCGTTCGGCCTCGGATGTCATCGTCGGATCTTCCCGGTCTTCCGATACAGCTCCATGTCCCGCCAGAGCGTGAGCCTCTGACGCCTCCTCCGTTCCAGGTGGTCGGGAACTTGATGGATGCCACCGAGTCTGATCCAGAGTTATGCTCGACGCAAGTCGGTTCCCTCTCTCCGTACCAGACTCGGGAGGCGCCTGGTCATGCAAATCACCGAGACCCTGTTCGTCGCCTACCGCACTCACCGGGTCTGGAGCGAGGGCAGCTCACCATCACCGTCCGGCGATCCCGAGGGCGAGGCGGCCCCACGCAGGAGCCGGTAGCCGCACGATCGCACGACCAGCAACGACCCGAGCAGGAGCGCCGCATACAGCAGCATGGTCAGGATAATGTACGCCCAACCCTGCGGAGGTGCGCCGGCGCCGAAGGCGAAGAATGCGCCGAACAGCGGCGAGAGGACCAGCACGACCGTACCCCGCCCGAGCGGACGGACCTTCCCCGGCGCCGCCCAGAGGGCCGCCAGCCCGACGGCCACGAAGCACATCGCCCAGACGGTCATCAAGAGGATCATGCGCCTCGGGGTGTCTTGCAAGACCCTCGCCCCGGCGCTGAGCAGGGCGACGGAGGCGGTGAAGAGCATCAGGTCCCGGATTGAGAACCTCAGCCCCTCGGCCTGGGCTCTTGCGGGCCGGTCGTGGTTGTCCTGCTGGGCGAGCCGCATGCACAGCGCCCGCCCCACGAGGTAGACCGCCGTGGTGATGGCGATCGTGATCGTGCTGACGCCGAAGGACCCCCGCCTCAAGCCGCCGGAGAACCAGAGGGCCTCCAGGTAGACCGCCCCGGCGACCAGCCCGGCCATCCGCCCCCACGGGGGTACCCTGGAGGTCGCCCCCCAGAGGGAGAGCAAGGCGGCCTGGCAGAGGATCGAGGCGAATAGCGGTACGAGGAGGATGTGATCCAGCCCGAACGTGGAGACTCTGATGGGAGCCAGGAGGGCAGCGACGACCCCAAGTATAAGGTTCCCCACCGCCAGCTTCAGGAGCCGCCGATCACCCGTCATAGTCGTGACCCCTCTGCGGGCGGCCTGCTGTCACACACCGGTGAGATTACACCCGACCGTCTGGATTGTAACTCAGGAGAAGCCTACCTCGACACTGACGGAAGGGCTCGACCCGATCGGGATGCCCGTCGTCGGCGTGGACTCGGCCCGCAAGTTCGAGGACCATCGCTTACCCTCGAACGAACTGATCCACAGGGCGAGAGGGTGATGACTCACGGCCCATCTGATGGAGCACAGGTCATGGGCGAGTTCAGAGACCGAATCCGGGGTGTCCTGATCGGACTTGCGACCGGGGACCGCAACGGCGGCCCGATCCGCATGGCGATTCGCCTCGCCGAGAGCCTTTCCGATCGGCGGCGATACGAACCCGAGGACATCCTCGCCCGCTACCGGGCGTGGTGGCGAGACGGGGCGTTCGACACCGGGCCGACGGCGGCGACGGTACTCGGCCTGATCGAGGGAGGGATGGAGCCCGCCGAGGCCGTGGAGCGTGTCCACGAACAGGCGGGGCATGACGGCGGGATGCAATCCGGCCCACCGCTGCGCTCCCCTGGCGATGGGGATCTCCGTGCCCGATGACGAGCTTGCCGGGTGCGCCCTCCGGGAGGCGAGGCTGACGCACCAGCATCCCCTGGCGGGCGACGTCGCCGCCGCCGTGGCAGTCCTGTGCCGGGAGTTGATCCGTGGCGAGCCCTGGTATGACGCCCTCGCAACGGCGAAGATAGGACGACTCCAGCCGACCATCGAGGCTCTCAACGTGGATCACCCGTGCCCCCTATCGCCAGGCGGATATGCCCCGGACGTCTTGCGGGCAGCGGTCTACGTCGTCGCCCGCCACGATGCCATCGCCGATGCCCTCAACGACTCGCTCGATTTTGCCGGACCGGCGAACTACTGCCCGGTCCTCGTCGGGGCCATGGCCGGGGCGAGGTGGGGAGCGGCGGCGATCCCCGTGCAGATGCTCCTCGACTGCGATCTGCTGGGCCGTATCCTGGATGTCTCAGATCGACTGGCGGATGAGTGGGAGGAGGTGGAGTGAGAACGCCGATGAGACCGACCCGCACCCTGCTCCTTGAACTGATGGCGTACCTGGGCCTGGTATTGTCCTTCGGCCTCTCCGACCCGGAAGCCCGAGCCCAGGACGTCCGGGGATCGCAGGTTCGACCGCAATTCCTCGTGCATGACATGCCCTGGTTCGAGTCGAAGCCGGTCGGCGGTTCCTGGGGCTGGCACTGGACGATGGGCCGCTTCGACCCGGAGCGGGCAGATACGACGGGGAGGCGAGACATCGCCTCGCACTATTACCCGCTGATCGGCCCCTATGATTCCGCCGACCCCGACGTGCTGGAGTACCACACGCTGCTGATGAGGGTCGCCGGGATCGATGGCGTGATCGCCGACTGGTACGGCAGCGAGGACGTCAACGACTATGCGATGATCCACCGCCGCACGGCCCTGCTGTTCGATGCGACCAGGTGGCGGGGCCTGAAGTTCGCCGTCTGCTACGAGGACCGTGCGCTCAAGGCGATGGCCGAGCGAAACAAGCTGACGCCCGCCCAGGCCGTCGAACACGGCAAGACCCACCTGCGGTTCTGCGAGGAGAACTGGTTCAAGGAGCCCTCGTACGTGACGTGGCAAGGCAAGCCCCTGCTGCTCGTCTTCGGGCCGGATTACCTGGACTCGATGCAGTGGGAGGCGGTCTTATCGGGGATGCGACGGCCCCCGGCCTACTTCTCATTGCACGAGCGCCGGCCCCCGGCGATCGGGACGCTTCGCCTGGCCGCCGATGTGGGCCTCGAAGGACGGCGTGCTCGATGCGAAGGGCCTCGATGGCTACCTCGACCGCTTCTATGGGCAGGACGGGCCGCAGATCGGCTGTGCGTTCCCCGGTTTCCACGACATCTACAAGGAGGCGGGCGTCCAGCCGTCGCACGGCTACCTCGATCCCCGCAATGGCGAGACCTTCCGACACACCCTCGAGCGAGCCGTGGTGCCCGGGAGCCCGATCGTCCAGGTCGCCACCTGGAACGACTTCGGCGAGGGGACCTGCATCGAGCCGACCCGTGAATATGGCTATCGCTACCTGGAGGCGATCCAGGACGTCCGGCGACTGTGGCCTGGCAAGCCTTACCCATTCCGTCCGGATGACCTCCGACTTCCACTTCGGATCTTTGCCCTGCGGAAGAAGATCGCCCCGTCGTCCCACGAGCGGAAGATCCTCGACGAAGCGGTGGACCTCCTGTTCGCCGCCGACAGCCCCGGTGCCTTGCAACGGATCGGCCAGGTGGCGGGGGTGGCTCCGGAGTCTGCGCCACGAGAGATATGACGGGAGGAGACGATGGCCAAAAGGCAACCCCCCGACGACGTGTCGATCGGCAAGTTCGACATCCTCGCCACCTACACGTACGCCAAGCCCCTGCTCGACGGCCTGGACGATGCCGGGGCGAAGCAGCGGGGCATGGTGGCGGCGATCAGGGGGCCTGCGAGACACCGCCTTGCACGCCCGGTCGCAGATGGCGACTGGGTGCCGCACCGGGTACGCTGGCCCTGTTGATGCCACGGCATCGTCCGGGGATTCACTACCTTCGGGCTGTCGTGAACAACCTTTCTGGAGTCGTCCATGGGCGTGGATCTTTTCGTGTTCTCTCCGCATGAATCCCTGGTGACATCCGAGGAACTCAGGCGAGAACTGCGCTCGCAAGGCTGGGAGGTGCGATTCATCCTTGACGGACCGAAACCTGAACTCGAACCCGCCGCCGAGGGGCCGCTGACCGATCTGCTCGACGTGATGGGCTGGACGATCTCTTCGGAGAAGGGTGTCCTGGTCGCTGAGGCGATTGACCGCCGTAACCTGAAAGTCCTGCAGTCGCTCTACGACGAGGGCGTGGTCGGGACGTGTGGTTATCACGTCGTGTGCCCCTATGTCTACGAGGAAGAAGCTGAGGACGAGTAAGGCCAGGAACACGAGGATGGGGATCAGACAGATCGAGGCGAGTTGCCTGGATGCGTTGAAGTTGGCGAAGACCCAGTACGTGCTTCGGGTCCGTATCAGGAGCAGCAACCAGTCTTACAAGTTCTTGAACGTCGTCTGGGAAGCTGTCGGACGTCCCGAAGGCCGGGCGCTCGTACCCGCCATCGGGAGTTCTGCCATGCCAAGTGAGCCTTCTGCTATTTCTCGCTGGTTCGTCGAAGGACGGCGCACCGAACTGGGACGCCACCCGGGCAGCTCTTGATAGCATGGAGCAGAGGACAGTCCGTAACGGACCGGGGGTCAAGTATGCTAAATCAATGGAATAGTCGATTTCCTGGCTGCGAGCCGGTCGCACACCGGCTGAGGACGGCCTTCCCCGACCGGTGGGTCCGTTTCCACAGCCTCCCCGGCTCGAAGCGTTATCCTGAAGACGTGAGCGAGTATGCCACGGTGCTCCTTCGCCACCGAATGGGCCTCGGCCAGGGAGGCGGCGGATCCGCTTCCACCGGGTATTCCGACATCAGCCGAGGCGGCTTGCCCCCAGCTTGGCCCCGGCGAACCGGGACGGGATGCGGCGTTCTGGCGGACCATCCCGATGCACGAGTTGGAAGGGGACTTCACCGAACCCAACTACTGGCACGTCTTCGCCTGCGTCCGAGAGTGGCGACGGGGACTCTTCGATCCGATCGTTCGGTTGGTCGCCGATGATGTCCTGTCGAACGTCATGATCGTGGCCCGGGACTGCCATTGGGTCCTACACCTCTACGACGGCGGAATGGACGTGATCATGGAATCGTCAGCCGCTCGGGACCGTCTCAAGTCCTCCAACTCGGAATGGCTCTCTCCGCATCCGTCCGGGATGTGAACCTTCCGGGCGGCGAGGGGGAGATCGAGTTGAGGATGTCCTTGGCTTCCCCGAGGTGACAGAACATCGGGGTTCTCTCCAGGCCATGTGTCAGAGGAAGTCGAAGTCCCGAAAATTCCCCGCCGAGAAAAGCAGCCTGCGTGATGCCGTTATCGTTTCTCGTGCCGGGCGATGAGTGTGCGGACAGACGGATGCGCCTGCTCTCAAGCCGTCCACACCGATGTTGCCCACTGCATAATTGCCGTGTCCCTCTCGCTGCCCGGCACGGCACGGAGAACGTCTGCGACGGTGACACTTCCTCGCTGTATCGGCGGGTCAAACGAAGGCCAACGCTTCGATCGGTTGGCGAGGCGCATATGCGCCCGTTGCACGGCTTTCCCCGTGTAACCACGTTCGAGAAGCAGGCAGAGACCGATCAAGGCGAAGGCGATCGTGATCGTCTTCGAGGCGGGACCGGCATGTTGGGCTGCATAAGCGTCCACCGCAACCTGATGGATGAAGAACGCATCACCGTGAGACAGGCGTAGAGCGAGAGTTCGTGGCACAAGGTCTGGCATTCAGCAGAAGCGTTCACCAGCGGGTTGAGCAGTGCGTCACGCAATTCGGGCAACCGAACGCCGCAGCCGGGGCAAACGGTGACGAAATCACCTTCTTCGCCACGAGAGCCGGTCATTGGGGCTGTTCTCCCTGGCGATGCCCACGAAGATCACATCAACTCGAAGAACAACTCCTGCCCGATGGCGGGCAGAACTTCTTGACGAGATCCGACAGCTTCCCTGAGCCCCCTGACGACCAAAGGTCGATCCAGTCGGTCGATCGAGCCCCGGAAGCACCACCGCTGGGCTCGAAACGTCCGGTCCTTCTCGTCCACCAAGGTGAAACGTAGGACTTTCATGAGGAAGCTGGTACATGTCTGGCAATTCAGGTGCAGGGAAACCGAAACGAGAGCCCAAATCGAACTCCTTGATATCGAGCTTCACCCGCTAGAGATGGTAGACGATGATGTCGCCTCCCTTGACATCGACGATGCAGTTCTCCCCGGTGCGTACCGCTCCAGCCCCTTCGTCACCACGGCGACCTCGAAGGTGGTCACGAGTTGCGGCAAGACCTTGCGGAGGAAGACCTGGGCGTCGGGGTTCTCGTAGACCTCGTAGCCTTCGGGGATCGCATCGACGAGATCCCCCTCGGTGCTCTTGGAGAACCAGTATCTCCGGCTTCCCCCGCCCGGGTCTGCCGGCGTGGAGGTAGTAGGTGTCTCGCTTGCGGTTGACGAGGGTCAAGGGCATGGCGGAACCTCGAACCGGCAGTCAGGATGGACTTGCCCATTCTATCACGAGACAAGAAATCGATCGACCGTGCTAAATCGGAGTGGTCGAAATCAACGTGAACGACCGGATCAGGACGGGGAGTGGTGGCCAGGACGAGACGATCGAGTTCTACGGCCAGCCCTTCATGCCGAAGATGGCTGGTGTGGGTCTCGAATTGGATATTCTCTCGCATACCCTCCAGATCCCGTCGGATGTAGGCCGCCCCAGCTCGAGGAGTAGGGTGAGGTCGCCGAGGTCCATCACGCCGAGATCCAGTACGCAAGCTGCACTTCCATCCTCCTCCGACTCGCCTCATATCGGAATCAGGGAGCCGACTCCGCTCGCACCTTCAACGCCCGGTTCATCTCCTCGAACCCACTCCGGGTCTCACCGTCCAGCATCTTCGAGAGCAACGGCACGAGCAGACCTCCGAACCGCTCCCTCTGGATGAACCGCACCCGCCCATGACCCGCCGGCTCGATGACGAACGAATGTTCGTCGTCGAACAGTCCGGGAACCCAGAGATGACCGAGCCATCGAAATTCCCGATCGGGATCGGCAACCAGGACGGTGGGGCGGAATGACATTCCCTTCCCCCCGGAAGGCTGGATGTAGACGTGGAGGCGGCCACCGACCCTGACCTCGTCCTCCACACGGCGGACGAACGGGTTCCACTGGGGATAAGCGGCGAAATCGGTCAGTACTCGCCAGACCTCACCGGCGGGGGCATGGATCTCGATCTCGGTGTGAATCTGTTTCATGCCGTGACATCCTGGGCGACCCGAATCGGAATGGCGTTCGCAAGGCGATCTCCCGATTCGGGATCGTGGGAGGGTAAATAGACCGTCGGCCGAGTCCGGGCGTATTCGACGATCCTTCGCATGGTCTGCAACGAGACCGCCTCGACGTGACTGACCCCATCGACTTGCTCATCGATCAGGGCTCGCTGCGTGTAGGTCGCATCGCCCGCCAGGAAGTAGCTGACATCGCCATCCAAGACGATTACCGAGACGTGTCCCGGCGTGTGGCCTGGGGTCGGCACGATGACGACGGCGCCGTCCGAGGTCACCGTGTGGCTGCGATCAAAAGGTCCGAAGGGTTCGGGCTCGAAGCCCATCGAGCTGGGAGCGAACCAATCCGGCCATCGGTTCGGCAGGTAGCCCCGGAGCCGCCCTGCGAACCCCTTCGCAAGCGCCAATTCCTCGTCACTTACGAGGAACTCGCTCCTGGGGAAATGATACAGACCGCCCGCATGATCGGTGTGCAGATGGGTGAGGATGACGGTCCGCACGTCGTCGGGGCGGATGCCGAGCTTGAGCAGTTGCGGGCCGACCTCCTGTTCCGGGAGCACGTCGAGCCGGACCGCCAGGCGGAAGTACGGGTGCCAGCGGGGGAAGTAGCCAGGTTCTTTCGTCCTGGCGGTCTCCCCCGTGTCCACGACGATGAGACCCTCAGCCGTCTCGATCGCCCAGGCGTAGATCGGGAGCGGTTCGGTCCAGGTGCGGTCGAGCAGGATGTTGAGTTGTCGCAGGAAGCCCCGGCCCCGCCCGACCCTCTGGCAGACCTTGACCCGAACCGTTCCCGTCCGGATGGCGTGGATCTTCAACGTGGATCTCTCGGCAGCCTCTCCGGCTCGGACGCCGATCTTCTCCCGCAGCCCGCCGCAGATCGGACGAAAGGGTTCCATCCGAGCTGGACCGAGGATAACCTGGACTCACGTCCCGCCGGAACACCGGTCTCTTGAGATCATCTCGCCGAGCCGCTGACCGATACGTCCGATTGAGGAGGGCCGCATGGGCATCGAAGCCACCTATCGCCGCATCAACGCCGCCGAGTGGGACCAGTTGCAGCGACTTCAAGAATCGGACTCGGCGCTCGCAGGCTTCGATCGTTACGAAGCCTACGCCAGCATCGCCGACTCCGATGAGTTGAGGTCCAGCGATCGTTACCTGACCATCGACAAGGATTGGCATGCCCTCCACGCCCTGATGACCGGCGAGATCAGCGATCCCTCCGACATCAAGCCGGTTCCGCCACCCCTGGGCAACGTGGTCATGGGGGGTACAGACACATCCATTGACGCCACTTATGGCAAGGTTCGGTTCCTCAGACCGGAGGAGGTTCGTGAGGTCGCCAAGGCACTCGGCCGGATCTCCGTGGAAGACCTGCGAGCACGCTTCGATCCGGTCGCATTCACCGTTGCCAATGTCTACCCGAATCCCCGACCTGGCGGGTGGGACGCCGACGAGTTGGAACCGTTGCTCTGGGTCTATCCGCAGTTGGTCGGCTTCTTCCGTGATGCCGCACGAGAGGGCAACGTGGTGCTGCTCTCATTCGATTAGCATCACTGAAAGGATTCGATCAAGACCTGCGTCTTGGGCTGGTCAACGGACAGGCTCTCGTTCTTGGACTCATCGTCAACGTTCTTCAAGAAAGACTTCTTCGGGAGACGGGGGTGACTTGATGATGCGTGGAGCGGCCGACCAGAGACACCCGCAGTCTCCAGCTCCGTGCAATGCTATCGCACCAGGTACTTCAAGGCTTCCTCAAAAGACGGGGCCAACTGGATTAGGTCTGAATCCACATGTTGCCCAGGGGCATCATCAAGACATAGCGTATAAACTATGCCTTCCTCGTCGATAAGAAGATAGATCCGGTCTTGATGCTCCGTGAAACCCAACGGGTAGAGAGGGCGAGCGATCTCTTTCTCCCACCGACCGATCTGCTCGGCCACCTCATCGCCCACGGACGGATCGAGATGCACCCATTCATTTCTGTCGCCGAATTTCAGATTTCCGTACTCCGAAAGGACTCGCCTTGCCTCCGGGAACACTCGGATCGTCTCCGGCAGATGTAACCGACACCATACATCTCGATGTGCGTGCCAACCGGCAAGATAAAGTCTCAACCTTATCGACCAACGCCTGATGATCTCTCGCAACGCCACGTGACCGTCCCCATTGCGATGACTGACCCGGTGTTGGCCCGAGGGAGCAATTCTGCTTCCACCCTTCCAACGCTCTATCTCGCTGCTAGATACTTCTCATCGAGAAGTCCGGATGCGAAACCAAATTGCCAGATGTCTTCGGTCGATGAAAGCATCTGCTTGTACCGGTCGGTTCGATTAACCACCGGTGAGAGCCTGGCGTTCCTCGGCGGACGGCGTGACGAAATACTTCTTCATGTCGGCCCTCCTGGTGTGATGATCGCCCCATGAGAGTTGATCCCATGCCGTCCTTCAAGTCATCGGTGTCAATTCAGGCCACGGTCTGCCATGATGGATCTGTGGTCGGACCGAACGCAACGAGATGGACGAGATGCTCCTGCCCCCCCCGACAACTCGATGATACGAACGTTCTCTTCTGGGCGGTGAGCCGTTCGGGTCGGTTCCACACGATTCCGCATGGGGCGGACCCGGCCGCCATAGGCGTGATCTCCGTGGCTGCGATGGCCATCTGCCGCTACCCCGACGGAGACCGATACGACCTGTTCAAGTGCGACCGGAACTGGGAGGTGGTCTTCGATTGGGACGCCGAGAGCTTGGAGGCGGCTCAAGCGATAGCAGTCGGACATGCGATTGACGAGGTGATCGAGTGGAATGCCGCCGTCTGACAAGGCTCGTCAGAACGAGTGTGTCGAGGTGCTACGTCACCCACGTCCCGGTCATGACCGGAGGTCGGGCCGTGACGTCGCCCAGGAGGACTGCACTCCGCCGCTCGTCGAGGAACCATCTGGTTACGACGGAGTCCTCCAACTTGACGCCGGAACCTGCAACGCCCCCAACCTCCTTCAATCGGCGAGAGACTTCTCCATGAAGATGGTCCGCTCAACCGGGCAGTCCCAGTACGGCGAGATCTCCCGGAACCCGAACGACCGATACAGGCCGATTGCGTCGGCCATCTCGGGCACCGTGTCGAGGACCATCCGCCGATAGCCGCCTCGTCCGGCCCTGCGGATGATCGCTTCGACCAGCGACCTCCCGACGCTTCGTCCCCGGAACTCGGGGGCGACGTAGAGCCGCTTCATCTCGCAGGTCCCGTCGCCCAGGTCACGCAACGCCACGCACCCGGCGGGCGTGTCGCCGTCCATCGCCAACAACAGGCTTCCCGAGGGCGGCGCATAGCGGCCCGGCAGACCGGCGAGTTCGACCTCGAACCCCTGGAAGCAGAGCGCCTCGGAGATCGAATCGGCGAACTCGGTGGCGTAGGAGCGTAACAGCCGCCTGGCGTGGTCGAGTTCTTGCTCACCCTCTGCGTCCCCGACCTGGATCATCGGGTCGTCCTCCCTCATGTCCGTCGCCCCCGAAACCCCGGAGACCATCGAGCTGATCAGGCCGGGGGCTCTCCAGCACGCTTCGACGATCTTTCAATCATTCCAGGGAAGCTGCTCCGAAGGCTGTCGTGCCAATTCGGCCGTGCGGCGTAGAACTCCCACCAACCATCCGCATGGAACATGAGGAGGTCGGCCAGGCCGTCCAATTCCTCGAAGAACTCTCGGGACAGGTCGCCGATGTGCCGGGCGATGCGACCGGCCCGGATGCGGGCCTCCTCCTCCGGGGCGTCGATGGCGAAGAAGTAGGTCCACTCGTCCACGACGAGATGGGTCGCCAGGTTCGGGAGGGTCTTGGGCCGCCAGCAAGTCATCGAGGTGTTCTCGCAATCAAGGACATCGAGGAACTGGCGATCGTGCAATGCCTCATTCTCCGGCGACCCGTAGATCCAGAGCGAGTCGAACGGGCCGGTCTGGTCGTCGATGACCCAGTAGCAGCGCGTCAGGTAGGCCGAGAGCGGGCGGCAGATCACCTCCAGCCGATGATAGCCCTCCAGCACCAGCCCGCTCTTTACCGCCATCCTTCGCTCCAGACGATCGGGAGCCAGACCTCGCAACGGCTCGACGACCGAGATCTCTCCTCGGTACGACACGCCAGCCCCGGTCAGGGTTCACGCCCCGATGACTCGGGACCCAGCGATGGTCCAGGACACGCAGCGGGCGATCCTCGCAGCAAACCTTGTCCCGTGACCTCACCGAGCTTACCTCAAGAGACGTCAGGGCATCCACATCCCGATCTAAGTCCGGTCCGTTGTTCCGTCCCCTACGCCAAATCTCGGTACAAACTCGCCTCCGTCGGAGCGGACGTGGCCCCCAACGCCACCGCCCGGACGATGTGCCTGACTCGCAAATCCAACGCCTCGCTTCGGGCCGCCCTCATCGCCTCGTCGAAGCAATCCTCTGTGATGTTCACCCGACTGCCCAGTTCTCCTTCGATGCCGAGGACGAGCCCCATCCACTCCAGGCTATCCCAGAAAGGCAATTGCACGAGGTCGTGGGCGAACGTGTCATCCGGACGGATGGTCTCGGCAGGCACGGTCCCCGGTTCGGCAATGATCCGGCGTGCAGCGAGGGCGATCCCGACCAGGAACGGCTCGTCCGGGATCTCGCACGCCTTGATGAATTCGCCGTCGCCCATCGTGGGCCGCTCACGCCACCGGCAAGCCGCCAGTCGTGTCGTCGTGGGGTGATGCCGCAGCGAGAGGACTAACGTCGTGACGGCACCGACCAAGACGACCAGGACTGCAATCGTTTTCGCCATCCCCTGCACCCCCACTCCTCGCCGTTCCGGTCTCGCCCCCTGATGATAACCTGAACTCATGCGATGGAATTCGGCAGAGACCGTCCGTGGCGGCCTCCTTGCCGATGAGATCGCAGGCTCGGAGTGAGTCGGCCGTGATCGACGATGCCGAAATCGACCGACGAAAGCCGGTGTGGGCCGCACTCTCCGAGTTGTGGCTGGACACGGAACGACAGTGCTTGCTCGTCTCGTAGCTGCGTGGCGCTTATCATGAGGCCGGAGGGATGTCCCATGGACCAGAAGTCGTACCCGCCCTGTCCGCAGAACGTACCGAGGCCGTTCTACGTCGAGGATGGATGCTGCACCGGATGCGAGGCTCCGCTCCTGGAGGCCCCCGACCTGGTGGCCTACGACGAGGCGATGGCCACCTGCTACTTCCGGCGTCAGCCCGAGACCCCGGAGGAAGTCGAGCAAGCCATCCGGGCGTGCCATGCCTCGTGCGTCCGGGCTGTCCGGTACTCGGGCGATGATCCCGAGATCTTCCGACGGTTCCGGGAACTCGGCAGCATCGATCCCTGCGATGTCCTCGCCGCCGAATGGCGAACGGTCGTCATCCAAGATAAGGCGTGGGAAACGCTCAACCTCGTCGAGAAGTTGAAGCTCGCCCGCCAAGCCGTGAGCGGTGTGAGGGCGATTACTCCCGGACCGAGGCCGCATCCCCTGTTCGACCGAGAACTGGATGGCTGAGATGCCCCTTCGCCGGGTACGACCCCTCCCGGACGAGGAGCCATGCATCATCACCTGCCACGTTGGACCGTCGATGGAGGTGACGATCGGCTAATAGAAGTCGCCGATCTCGTAGAGCCTCTGACCGAGAGTCCCCGCCACCGTGCCCATGAAATCCTCGGATGCCCGGATCGGCCACCCCTCACGGGCGAAGCCCTTGCCGCAGTCGATGACGATGGCGAAGAGGTATGTGCAGCCCCCCGCACGTCGGCTCGCCTCGCCCGTGCGACCGTCCCGGACTCGTGCGACCAACTCCTGCGGGCGGAGTGGCTTCCCACACGCCGGGCAGATCCGTCGGATTCGGCCATCGTAGTAGACCGGGTTTGCCGCCTTCCGTGCGGTGTCATCGTCGAACTCCAAGGGCTGACCGCATTCGCAATCCACCTCGTCGAACGGGTCGATCCCCTCGGAGACGTGATGGACGAAATCCCTGGCCACATGCAGACGGAGTTCGTAGTAGGCATCACCCCACTCCGGGAACGGGCTGAGTGGGTACTCGAGCCCCGAGTCATTGCTGCTCTCCACCGGCCAGACGAGCTTGAAGTCACGTTCCCCCAGGGCGGCGATGTCCCGTGCCGAGCACGGGCACGGGAACGAGCGATACGTCCGATCCCCGAGATGGACGTAGCAGCCTGTTGGCGCAGCATGCTCGTAGGTCCTGGAGGTCCCGAACGTCATCCTGCTGAAGGCGTCCGTCCCCGCTTTGGACACGAAGCCTCCTTCGAGTAGGGCATCGACGAGTCGGCTCAACTCCTCCGGGCTGGGCTTGTAGATGTTGTCCTCGGGGATCAGGTAGTGCTCGTACTCGACGCCCATCGGACACCTCCAAGCCGTCGTGATCGGAATTTACCGAGAGCCACCCCGATCGCTCGTCCCTTCGAGGGGTGTCTCACGAGAGGACATCCCACCGCTTCGCAAACCGGAGCACCCCCTCGGCCAGGTCCGCGTGCCCGCCCGCCCAGAGGTCATCGAACAGGAACCACTGGTGGTACATCCCGTCCTCCCAGCCCGTATGCTGGCAAAGCTGGGCGATGTGGTCTCCCGTACCGACCAGCGACTTCGAGGGATCGAACCCGTGCTTATTCGATGGGAGATTCGTGAGGATGCCGGCGAGTCCCGCTGCGGCCTGCTCGACCGTCCCGAGCCCGAGCGTCGAGGTCGCAATCGTCCCGCCGATCTGGTGGACCGGGAGGCGGGTGACACGCTCCATCGCCGTGCGGAGGCCGTCCCCGCCGGAGTCGTCGGGAGGTAGCTGCGACCGCAGCAGCCTCAACTCGAACGGCCATTCCCCGTCGGGCTCGGCATCACGCAGGTAGTCCGCAATGTCGGGCATCCGCACGCCGTCGATCCGCCAAGGCCCTTCGAGGTCGAGGTTCATCGAGTCGTAGAAGGAGAGGAACGCCAGGTAGGTCGTCCCCGTGCCGGGACCGGAGGGATCGACCTCCTCGGACTCGACCTCTGGGGCGTAGGATCGCTGGCCGCCGTCCGTGACGGGCAACCGCCAATCTTCATGGAGCAGGTACGCCGCCTTTCCCGGATTCTCCTTGAGGAATTGGTCATCGAAGATGTAGTAGGCCAGCTCGATCTCATCGTCGTTGGTGAACACCTGGAGGGCGTGCGGTGCGTAAAGGATCTCGCCTTCGACATAGAGGTGCTCGGTCAGGTACGCTTCGAGTTCCAGATCGTCCTCGGGGGCAGGCAGGGATGCGTCCCGTGCGGCCTCGAAGATCGAATCGAAGCCGTAGATATCGGCACCGATCTCGGACTTGACTCACTCGTAGGCGTGCTCGACCAGTTTGGCCCGTTCCCAGACCGTCTGGAACCATCCGAGGACCGAATCGGCTTCCAGCCTGCGGACGTGCTTGCCCGACGGCCCTTCGTAATGGCTCCGATAGACGAAGTAGACGCTCATCGGCTGACATCTCGCAGGAAAGGGATTCGGATCACGATCATCGCAAGGTTATCCGCCTGGCTCTGTCGTTACAACCAGAGCCCCGCTCGGTCGAGTTGGACACCGTGCAGGAGACGCCCGAATCGCCTTGACCCGGACGGTCTTTGCATATACAATCGGTCCGAGGACGAGGGAGATTCAAGCCATGAGCAAACCCAAGACCACCATCGAGCAGATCGCATCTGCCTGCATTGCCGGGCGGATGCGGCTGCTCAACAGGGTCGTCACCAACCTGTATGACAACGCCCTGCGGCCCATCGGGATCAGGCTCAGTCAGGGCAATGTCCTCGCCGTCACCGCCAAGCTCGGTGTGGCCCGACCTGCCGAGGTCTGTGACATCCTGGAACTCGACACATCCACTCTCAGCCGTACCGTAGATCGCATGGTGGAGAATGGTTGGCTCGAAATCGTGCCCGACGAGGACGGGCGGTTCCAGCCATTCCGCCTGACCGAACAGGGGAGACGGTTAATGGAGAAGTCCGTCCCGGCGTGGGAGAAGGCCCAGGCCGAGGCAACGAAGCTGCTGGGCGAGGATGGTCTTCGACTGCTGGATGCGGCCATCAAGCGGGTGAAGTCCGCTCGAGCCAGGTCGTGAATGTTTTTTTGTCCAGATACTTGCATATGCAAAGACTGGAGACCCGATGCCGACCGCAACGCTCACAGATCTGAGGACGGACCAAGGCTCATCCAAGCTCGACGCCGCCCGCCTGCGACAACTGGCTCTCGACTGTGGGGCCGACGACGCCGGGTTGGTCGAGATCAATGACCCGGCGCTGGACGACCAGAGGGCCGACATCCTGAAGTTCTACCCCCGGACCAAGGCACTCCTCGCCATCGTCTGTCGCATGAACCGGGAGCCGATCCGCAACCCCGCTCGTTCCGTGGCGAACCTGGAGTTCCACACCACGGGCGACCACGTGAACGACGTGTGCCGGGCCGTCGTCACCGCCCTGGAACGAGAGGGTATTGCGGCGATCAACCCGCCGATGGGCTTCCCGATGGAGGCCGACCGGTTTCCCGAGAAGATGTGGGTGGTGTCCCACAAGCCGGTGGCCGTGGCCGCTGGCCTGGGGATGATGGGGATTCACCGCAACGTCATCCACCCGAGATTCGGGAACTTCATCCTCCTGGGAACGGTGTTGATCGGCTTGGAGGCGACCGAGTACGACCGGCCGATCTCCTACAACCCGTGCCTCTCCTGCAAGCTGTGCGTGGCGGCCTGTCCGGTCGGGGCGATCTCGCCGGATGGCCACTTCGATCTGGCCTCGTGTTACACGCACAACTACCGGGAGTTCATGGGCGGATTTGGCGATTGGGTGGAACACGTCGCCGACGCCGAGAGCGGGCTGGACCTGCGCAGGAAAGTCACACGACAGGAAACCGTCTCGACATGGCAGAGCCTCGCCTTCGGCCCGAATTACAAGGCGGCCTACTGCCTCTCGGTCTGTCCTGCCGGTGACGACGTGCTCGGGCCGTTCAAGTCCGACCGGAAAGGCTTCCTCGACGAAGTCGTGAAACCGCTCCAGGAGAAGGAGGAGACGGTGTACGTCGTGCCGAAGTCGGACGCCGAGGCCCACGTCAAGAAGCGTTTCCCGCACAAGACACCGAAGACCGTGCGGGGCAGCCTGCTCCCTCGGACGATTGGCGGGTTCCTGAGCGGGATGCCGCACACGTTTCAGCGAGGGCAGTCGGAGGGGCTGAACTCCACCTTCCACTTCACCTTCACCGGCGTGGATCCCCGTACGGCTACGGTCGTCATCCGGGACAAGACCATCCGAGTCTCGGACGGACACGAAGGGACGCCCGACCTGCGGCTGACCGCCGACAGCGAGACGTGGCTGGGGTTCCTGGCGAAGGAGCGGAGCCTTCCGTGGTCGCTCTTGCGGCGGAAGATTCGCATCAAGGGGTCGCCGAAGCTGTTAATCGCCTTCGGCAAGTGTTTCCCTTCCTGAACCAGACTGTCAACGGAGCATGATATGAACGATTAATTTACACGTTTCGGCCAGAGCACAAACCTCACGCCTCAGGTTCTCACCAGAACTCCCGAGATTTGGAGCCAATCCATGAATGCGACGAACGCCATGACGAAAGAACGCAGACACCCGCTTGAAAACAGGTTTCCACCGCCGCTGCTCGTGGTTCTGACCGGGGTGGCCATGGCGGTTATTGCTCGGTTTACTCCCGCCATCGAGATCGGAAGCAATGTGCGATTCGCCATTGGCGGTATTGCCATTGCCCTCGGACTTCTGGTGGTCGTGCTTGGGGCCAGGACGTTTTGGCGGCATGAGACGACGATCGACCCCGTTGACCTCGAAAGGGCTTCGGCACTCGTCACCGGCGGCGTATTTCGCTACAGCCGAAATCCCATGTACCTTGGGTTCACCGCCGCACTCGTCGGCTGGGCCGTTTGCCTCGCCGCACCGTGGGCGTTGGTCGGGCTGGCCGGCTTCGTACTCTTCACCCACCGCTTCCAAATCATCCCCGAAGAACGGGTGATGCGGGCCAAGTTCGATCAGGCCTATGACGACTACCGTGCGCAGGTCCGGCGATGGGTCTGAGGCTGTTCCGCACTCGACGCCGCACGATTGGTGCAAGTTGCTCTCGATTGCGAACCCGATGACGCCGTACAGACAGCGAGACATGGCTCGGCTCCTGCTCTGAGCGTTGCTGCGGCGAAAGCTTCGGATCGAGCGATCGCCACGACTCCCGGTCGCCTTCCGCAAATGTTTTCCTCCCTGAACCACGCTGCCAACGGAGAATGAAATGAACGATTTTCTTGCACGCTTTGGTCCCTGGGCCGTGGTGACAGGCGCATCGTCGGGAATCGGCGAAGCCTTTGCCCGCCAACTCGCCGGCAAAGGAAATCATCTGGTGCTGATCGCTCGGCGTGAAGACCGGCTGCAACGACTGGCGGAGGAACTCCGTGAGACGAACGGGGTGGAAACCCGGATCGTCCCGGTCGATCTGGCGTCGGACGACTTTCTGCCGGCGGTCGAGCAGGCCACGCGCGACCTCCAGATCGGCCTGCTCGTCAACAACGCCGGTGTCCTCTCGGCGGGTCGATTCCTCGACCACGACCTTCGGGACGAATTGAACCAATTGCATGTCAACACCCGTGCCGTGCTGACGCTCGCCCACCACTTCGGGCGACGGATGCGAGAACGGCGAGGGGCGGGGTGATCTTCCTGGCCTCGACGGTCGCCTTCGCCGGTGTCCCCGGCATGAGCGCCTACGCCGCATCGAAGGCCCACGTCCTGAGCTTCGCCGAAGGGTTCGCCGCCGAGGTCGCCGGGGACGGGATCGCCGTCCTTGCCCTCTGCCCGGGGCCGACGAGTACGGGGATCTGGCCAACCGGAGCGAACCCCAGCCTGGCCATGCGCCCGGAGGCCGTCGCCGACCTGGCTCTGCGGAAACTGGGGAAGCGCACGACCACGGTGGCAGGGTTGCCGAACCGACTGATCGCCTTCTCCACTCGTTTCGCCCCCAGGTGGGTCAACTCCTTCATCTTCGGCAAGGTCGTCGGAGGAATGCTGAAGAACGTCACGCCGGTCTCCGAATCGGCAGGGTTCGCCCCGTCCGCCTCGCCTCGAACAACCGTGACCACGGGATGACCCACGGGTTGCTCACGACTTCGTCCGGGAACGTTGCCGGGATGCTTCAGGGAACCCCGCCACTGCGTCCATCGACCAGCCCTGCCGGCATGAACCTCGGAAGCCGCAATGGCTCGACCGTATCGTTCACGCCAATCGACGATCGATCAGACCTGTCCTCCGGCGGCACACGGTCGGTGGATCGCCCCGATCCGCTCCATGTGCTTGCTGCCCCAGTGGCAGAGGGGCGTCATGGCCTCCTTCAGTGAGACGCCGAAGGGTGTCAGGGAATACTCGACCCTCGGCGGGATCTCGGGGTATGCCTTGCGGTGGATGATTTCGTCCGCTTCGAGTTCCCGCAACTGCTGGATCAGCACCTTCTCGCTGATCCCCACGACCAGCCGCTTCAGTTCGCCGAAACGCCGCCGATCCGCCTGCAAGTGCCAGAGGATCAACGGCTTCCACTTGCCGCCGATCACGTCGAGCGCCGCCTCCAGCCCGCAGTTGTAGGTCTTCCCGGCCGATTCGCCCTTCATCCCGCATACCTCCAGGTAAGTACCAACCTCAAGGTAGGTACTTGTCGCATCGAAATCAAGGACTACAAGTAGGCGGATGGTCCGAAGGACGACCTCGGAGGGGTTGCGATGGCAAACCATGCAAGCACACGTAGGTACCTGGAGCTGCGAGGCGACGAGGGGGCGTTCGCCCGTGCGAGGCACCTCATCGGCGCCGGCCTGGGTGACGGCTCGCTGACCCCCGTGCCGATCGACCGGGAGTTCAAGGGGCTGGAGAGCCTGCCCGGAGCCCTGGCGTACGTGGCCTCGAACCAGGCGGCGGGCAAGATCGTGGTCGCACTCTGAGTAGGGTCTCGTCCGAAGCAAATTCTCGACTGACACGGGAGGTGTGAGCGATGGCTGACAAGAAAGTGGCACTGGTGACGGGTGCGAACAAGGGGATCGGGTTCGAGATCGCACGGCAACTCGGCAGGCACGGGTTTGCCGTCATCCTCGCCGCCCGTGACGAGAGCAAGCTCAACGAGTCCGCCGCAAGACTCAAGGGCGAGGGGCTGGACGCACAGGCCGTCGTCCTGAATGTCACCGACTCGAAGAGCGCCGAGGATGCCGCTCGCTGGGTGGGCGAGAAATACGGGAAGCTCGACGTCCTGGTGAACAACGCCGGGATTGGCCCCGAGTTCGTCACGCCCACGAGGCCGTCGCAACTCACGATGGAGATGCTCCGGACGACCTACGACACCAATTTCTTCGGGGCGTTCACGGTCACGCAGCACCTGCTGCCCCTGCTGCGGAAGTCGGCATCCGCACGGATCATCAACCAGTCCTCGACGCTGGGCTCGCTGGGCGCGCTCAGCGATCCGAAGTCGCCCTATTACCGCAGCAACCTGCTCGCCTACAACTCGTCCAAGACGGCGCTCAACGGCCTGACGCTGGCCTTCGCCAAGGATCTCGCCGCAGACCGCATCTCGGTCAACTCGGTCTGTCCGGGATGGGTCAAGACCGAGATGGGCACCGACGCCGCCCCCCGCACAGTCGAGCAGGGTGCCGCCATCGCCGTCAAGCTGGCGACGATGGACAATCCGCCCACGGGCAAATACCTCGACGACGGTGGCGAAATCCCCTGGTGATTACCGGACTTGACGAATCCACTGCCCGGCATCGAGAGTCTGGCGGAACAACTCATCAAGATCCCGACACAAGGAGAAGCCCGTGCAATTCCTCGCCGTCTTGAAGGTCAAACCCGATGTCCCCAGGGAGAAGATCGGTCCGCTGATGAAGCCCGAGGCTCTGAAGGTGTGGGAGATGCTGTCGTCGAACGTCGTCCGCTCCGTCCATTACATCGAGGGAGGCGAAGGGCCGCTCGGCGCAGTCCTGATGCTGGAGGTCGGCGATCGGGACGAGGCCGAGTCGCAACTGGGCCGACTCCCGATGGTGGAACATGGCCTGCTGAGCGTGGAGGTCCTTCCCCTCTCGCCGTTCACGGGCCTCGCAACGCTGTTCGCCTCCTCGGCCTGAGCGAAGGAGTTCGGAACTTGAACGTGCTGATCGTCCACGCCCACGAGGAGCCAAGGTCCTTCAATGGTGCCCTGAAGGACACGGCGGTGAGAGTCCTCCAGGAGTCGGGCCACGAGGTCGTCGTCTCCGACCTGTACGCAATGAACTTCAACCCGGTCGGTGGCAAGCACGACTTCGCCACTCCGACCGACCCCGCCCACTTCAAGTACGGGGTCGAGCAGACGAAGGCGACGGAGGCGAAGACCTTCGCTCCCGACGTGGCCGCCGAGCAGGAGAAGCTGTTCCGGGCCGACCTCCTGATCTTCCAGTTCCCCCTCTGGTGGTTCGGGCTCCCGGCGATCCTCAAGGGCTGGGTGGACCGGGTGTTCGCCGCCGGGCTGACCTACGGAGGGGGCCGGTGGTACAGCAACGGCGTCTTCAAGGGGAAACGGGCGTTGCTCAGTCTCACCACCGGGGGTGGCCCGAGCATCTACAGCCCCCGAGGTCTCAACGGCGACATCGACACGCTGCTGTTTCCCATCCAGCACGGGATGCTCTACTTCGTCGGCTTCGACGTGCTGCCGCCCTTCGTCGCCTGGGCGGTGGCCCGGTCCTCACAGCACGAGCGAGAGGCGTACCTGCGGGCCTACGCCCGGCGTCTACGGGACTGGCGGGATGAGGAACCGATCGCCTTTCCACGACTGGAGGAGTATGACGAGACGTTCCGGCGGAGAACCGCTGGCGACGGTACGAAGGGCGAGTGATGCAGGAGTCTTCGCAAGTCCGACTCATGGGGACGAAACCGATCGTCGTCCTGGATTAAAGTTGTCTGAGATTTGATGAATCAGCTTCAGGTCAGGAGAACCCTCCGATGGCACACGCCGCCAACTTCACGTCGCAGGACTCGGCACTGCTCCTCATCGACCATCAGGTCGGGACGATGACCCTGATCAAGAACCTCCCCCTGGACCGGGTGAAGACCAACACGCTCGCCCTGGCGAAGACGGCGAAGCTCTACGGGATGCCCGTGGTGCTGACCAGTTCCCAGGAGACCATGTTCCAGGGGTTGCTCATCCCGGAACTCGCTGAACTCTTCCCGGATCGTTACGACGCCCGTGTCAAGCGGGCGGGTATCGTCAATGCCTGGGACGACCCCAATTTCGTCGCAGCCGTGGAGCAGACGGGGCGGAAGAACCTGATCATGGCGGGCGTGACCACCGACGTGTGCCTGGTCTATCCCGCCATCAGCGCCGTGCGGGCCGGATATCGGGTCCAGGCAGTCCTCGACGCCGGGGGTTCGCCGTTCGACCTCTCGGAAGAAATGGCCCGCCGCCGCATGGAGAACGAGGGCGTGGTGCTCACGGCCACCATCTCGATGATGGCCGAGCTGGTCCAGGACTGGAGTACCAGGGAGGGCGAGCAGGCGAAGGGCATCCTCTTCGGCGAGGTGCTGAAGGGGATCGTATGAACAACTCCTACCACGGACGTCGCCCCGAAAGGAACGTGAGATGACGCCCATTGACTCGTTCGAGCCGTTCATTTCGACGGGCGAGGATTCTCCGGCCTACTGGCTGGTGGACATCCTCTGGGTCGTCCACGCCACCGGCGAGCAGACGCAGGGGGCTTACTCGGTGATCGAGCAATGGATGCCGGAAGGTTCCGGACCGCCCCCGCACGTCCACCCGTTCGAGGAGGAGACCTTCTGGGTCATGGAGGGTGAGATGACGGTCGATGTCGGCGACAAGAGACTCATCCTGGGGCCTGGCTCGATGGGCCACGTCCCCCGGAACACCGTCCACTCCTTCAAGGTGACGAAGGGCGTGTGCCATGTGCTGAACTATTACAATCCAGCCGGGTTCGAGCAGGCGGTCATCGGCTGCGCCAGACCCGCCGAGTCCCGGACGTTGCCGCCGGAAGGTCTGGACCCGTTCGACTCACCACAGGTCATCCGGTTCTTCAACAACTACTGGATCGCACCGGCTGATGCGCCCTGGGCAGTGCAGAAGTTCGCCCGGTAGTCGTGGTCTGCGCCGCCTCTTCCCGGCCGTTGAGAGAGGCAACAAGAGAGGAGGCGCAGCCGAGCCAGGCGGGAGAGTTCGTGGGGTATCAGGATTTGATAGGCGAGCCCGATGCACGTGCCAAGGAAGCCTTAACGTCGGGACTGGCGTTGAATACATTGAGGGTCTCTCATGTCGCAAGGGGTTTCCGCCGAAGTCGATGTCCTGATCGCCGGCGCCGGTCCTGTCGGTATGGCCTTGGCGGCGGAAATGGCCCGGCACGGCGTGCGGCCCCGCATCGTCGATAAGACCGGGGGTACGAAGACGATCTCCAAGGCGTTGATCCTCCACGTCCGCACGCAGGAGGTCTTCGATGCGATGGGGATTGTCGGGGAGGCGAAGGCCCGCAGCGTGCCGATGACCAACGTTCAGATCCACGCCTACGGGCGGCGGATCGGCCAGTGGGATTTCACGGGCGTCATCGACAGCCCACACCCGCACCCGATAATTCTGGGACAGGACCGCACCGAGAAGATCTTGGAGGAACACCTGGGAAGTCTGGGGGTCGCCGTCGAGTGGAACACGGAGGCCATCGCCTATTCCCAGGATGATGATGGCGTGAGCGTCCGACTCCGAGATCTGGATGGCCGGGAAGCGCAGGTTCGGGCGAAATATCTCGTGGGCTGCGAGGGTGCCCATAGCATGACCCGCAAGACCTCGGGGCTGGAGTTCCCCGGCGATGCCTACACCGGCGAGCAGTTCATACAGTCCGACTGCAAGATCCGCTGGGAACTGCCCCGTGGGTCGAATTACCTGTTCCTGACGGATGTCGGCTACTTGATGGTCATCGAGATGCCGGACGAGATCGTGCGCATCTTCATCTCGCTGCCCGACCCGGACCCGTCGATCAACGATTCGCCCACGCTGGAGGACATCCGCTCGAATCTTGCCCGGCTCACCGGGTTCGATGTACAGCTCACCGACCCGGTGTGGCTGGCCCGCTACCGGACCTCGCACCGGCGTGCCCCGTCGTTCCGCAAGGGGCGTGCGTTCCTCGCCGGGGACGCCGGGCACATCCACGTCCCGATCGGGGGTCAGGGGATGAACACCGGGCTCCAGGACGCCTTCAACCTCGGCTGGAAGCTCGCCGCCGTCATCAAGGGCGAGGCTCGGCCCTCACTCCTGGACACTTATGACGCCGAGCGGGTGCCCGTGGCCGATCGACTGCTGTCCGGGACCGACCGGGCCTACCGCTTCGTGCTGCACCCCGGCGATATGATGAAGCATGCCGTCCGCACCTTCGGCCCATTCGTGATCTCGACCGGCACGGCCCAGGAGACGTTCGTCAAGACGCTGGAGGAAGTGAACATCAATTACCGCAACGGGCCGCTCAGCGAGGACCACGGTGGCAGCCACGGTCCGGCCGCCGGGGACCGGGCGCTCGACGGTGTGGCGGTTCGCCTGACGGACAAGGCCACCGTTCGCCTGTTCGACGTGATCCGGGACGTGCGTTGGTCGGTGCTCCTCTTCGCAGGACCGGACCCGACCGATGGAACGCTCGAACGGTTCGGGGCCTTGGCCCGCACGGTCCATTCTCGATTCGTCCGAAGCGTCGGTGTCCATCTGGTCGTGTCGCACGGCCCTCTACCCGACGATACGAGTGACCACGCCGAGCTGCTCCTGGACCGAGAAGGGTTCCTCCACGAAAAGTACGGTGTGAGGCAGCCATTCCTCTACGTGATCCGACCGGACTGGTACATCGGCTTTCGGGGGCGGGGCGATGCTTCGGAGAAGCTGCTGGCCTACCTCGAGCGCAACCTGCTTCCCGGAATATCGTGAAGGTATTGCCTCGATGATGATGTTGTGAGCCGCAGATGCAGAGCCTCGGCGATCTGCTTCCGAACGATCTTGCGTCGTTTGGCGCCATCGACCCACCGGAGGAGGTTCTTCCTCGATGAGTTGCTAGACCCACTGAAGTAATTCCCTCGTAGTCCCGATTCAAGAAGATCGCAGGGATCAGTAGAGGTATTAACCATGACTGCCGGGGTGGAAAAAGGTTCCGCATGCCGGGTAATATACCGATCGCATCGACAGAATTCGGTAGATCTTATAACCACATGCGTCATATTGGGCTCCAGGACTTCTGCTGATCAGCCCCAGAGTCCGCTGATGAACCCGAAGGATCGCCAGAACTCTCTCGGACGGGCGTAGAGTCCGATCGTGGCTGTCCCGAGGGAGGCGAGGGACCTGAGGACAAGACCGGCGATCAATGAGTTCAGGATGTCGTCTGCCATGATCGATCGTGTGCCCCCGTCGAAGCAGGCCGCTGAAGAGACGTTCCCGGGGTTGGCGGGCGGGGGCCGGGAAGCTACCAAAGCGCCTCCAGAGCTTGATTCTCGCTCATCACCCGGAATACTTCCTGGGCGATGACCAGAGCCCCATGCTCGGGAACAGGTCGATCCCTCGCCTCCTGATCCGTGTAAGTAGGTTCGTGGCGTTGAATGTTAGCGATCGGGACGCACGCAAGTGCTCTCGACATCGCTCCCGGCCCGCCTCGATGACTTCGCCCCGGTCGTCGCCCAACGGCGGCGATGGCTCACACCGAGTCGTCAACCGGTGGGCATCTCGGTCGTCGATGCCGTGCTTCCCGATCGGTCAACAGGGCCGCCCGACCCCGGTCGTGTCGGACGGGAGGCCCTCAGTCGAGGAAGGCCACATTGCGCATGGCCTTGGACTGGTTCTCGGTGTTCATCAGGACTCGGTGCCAGCCGTGCAGCGTGATCGTCCGGTGGTCGGCGTGCCGGATGCGGCCCCGGACGTACACCTCGGCGTTTCGCCGCATCACCCGCCAGCCCCAGTTCCTCGCCTCGGGCCGGCCCTCCAGTAGACGTCGGTACTCGGCCTCACTGAGACCCTCTGGCCGCACTGAGCAGACGTAGACCGTCTCCCCGCCGGTCCGGTAGCAGAACTCGCACCGGTGCGGCTTGCCGCCGTTGCCCCGGGTGATCGGCTCGTCGTTCAGGACGAGCTTCTCGTCCTCCAGGAGGCCCGGTGCGGGGATGAAGAACCACTCGCCCTGGCGGCGGTAGGCGGCGTTCTTACGTCGGTTGCCGACCTCGGCCCGCAGCCGCTTGCGGGCCTGGGCATCCCGGACCTCCGGCGGCTTGAGCGCCTCCTTGGCGGCCCGGACGGTGCCCACCGGGGCCGACTCGGGCACGGCGGCGACGAACCAATGGCGCTCGTCGTGGCCGCAGAGGTACTTCGACTTGCCGCCCCGCTCTCGGACCATCAGCAGCAGGTGGCGGTCGGCCGGTTGCACGTCGAGCACCTCGACCTCGGCCTCGGCGCCGGGCCTGCGGATGACCTCGAAGAACTCCCCCTTGCGGTCGCTCCGCACGTCGAGGGCGAGGGGGACGCTGGTGGCGAGGCGACGTTCGGAGCCGTCGGAGAGCTTGAGCCGAGCCCCGATGCGGGCAAACTTGGTTTCGAGGGTGTCGTGGTCGAAGATGGTCGGTGCCTCCAGGTGATGTGCCTGATCCCGAGACACACGTGCGACCGCCGAGGTTCACCGCCTCCACACCCCCGCCGGGCTGCGGGACGAAGTGACGGGCCACCCGCAGCATGATTGTCATTGGCTCGTCGCCCGGGGGGACCGCACGCCGCCGCTCGTCGAGGAACCATCTGGTTACGACGGCGTCCTCCGGCCTTAGGCAGGAACCTGCACCATTCCCAACCTCCTTCAATCGGCGAGAGACTTCTCCATGAAGATGGTCCGCTCGACCGGGCAGTCCCGATAAGGTGAGGTCTCCCGGAACACGAACGAAGAGGCTGGAGATTCCTGGAAGCCGACCGAGATCCTGAAGGACCATTCGTTCTCCGAGTGGTACCCAAGCCGGAAACTACCCCGGGCCGTCTGGGAGGGGTCTCTGGACGACGAGAACCAGGGGAAGTCCATCGACATGGGAGACCTTTCGGTGCCATGATGGGCGGTCGCATTGCTTCGCTCAGGTGGATTGAGGGTACTGATCCCGCCGTCCACGACGCCGTCGAAGGAAGGGCCATGAGCTTGCTCCTCAAGATGGCCGCACTCGGCAGCCTGGTGCTGCTCGGGATCAGCGTCTACCCCGGCGTGCTGGTCGATGTCCTCTGCCTCGTCGCCCTCTTCTCGCCGCTCTGGTTCCCCGCCCTGGTCATCGGTGCGGTGATCTTCCTAATCGTCCGGTCCCGGAGAGCGAGAGCGAAGCTCGTCAGCCTCGATCTCGACCTGATCGCCGATGAGATCGGAGTCGGCAAGGCGCCGCTCCATCGCAGGAGAGGGATCATCCTGGCACTTACAATCATCGCCTTGTCGCTAGTCTTCAGCTGGTTCGGCATCCCGAGGCATGTCGCTTTCGTCCTTTCCCGTACGGCGTTCGAGCGGCATGTCGCCACCGCACCCGACAGGTACGAGGGCGAGCCACTGGGTCGTCGGATTGGAGCCTATTATGTGGACCGCTACGCCGCTGACCCCCGTGACGGGGTCTACTTCCGCACCCATGCCGGGCCGGATGGGATCGGCCCGGACACGATGAGTTCTGGGTTCGTCTTCAGGCCGAACCTTGAGGGCAGCCCATTCGGTAGGGCTGGATACCATCTCTCGCACGTTGTAGGCGATTGGTACTGCTTCTCGGCCTCGAACGACTATTGAGGAGAGGGGGCATGACCGAATCCGAGTGGCTGACTTGCGAAGACTCGCATACGATGCTGAAGTCCCTTGAGTGCAGGGCCAGCGACCGCAAGCTGCGGCTCTTCGCCGTGGCGTGTTGCCGACGCTACTGGGATCTTCTGAGGGAGGAAGGGAGCCGCACAGCGGTCCTCGTCGCTGAGCGGTTCGCCGACGGTCTGGCGACTCCGCAAGAACTGGAGGACGCTCAGGAGGAGGCTGTAAACGCCGGCAGGGAGGGAGACGGGAGGGGGCCAGTGGCCTGCTGCCACCTTCGCCCTGACGGTTCCTATCCCGTGGAAGCGGCCCAGTACGTCGCAGGGGAGATGATCGATGTCATGGATCCCCGACAGGAATTGTCGGACGAGGAGTGGCAGGCCGAGTTGCGAGCGGAAGCAAAGATCCTGAAGGACATTTTCGGCAATCCGTTCCGCCCGATCACGACCCACCCGGCCTGGCTGTCGTCCAACGTCGTGGCCCTTGCCCGGACGATCTACGAAGAGCGAGCCTTCGACCGCATGCCCGAGTTGGCGGACGCCCTTGAGCAGGCCCGATGCCACGACGCCGGCATCCTGGGCCACTGCCGCCATCAGGGGCCACACGTCCGTGGCTGCTGGGTCGTCGATGCGATCCTGGGCAAGTCGTGAAGCATCCACGACGACGGGGTCTCTCCATGAGCCAAAGCCGAGGTCGATTGCCGAAGTTCGTCCGCCTGTCGAAGTACGCCCACGTCACGAGGGACTTTCCCGATGAGCCGGACCTTGGACTGGCTTGATCAGTCGCATCGTCGAGATAGGCTTCCAAGTCCCCACTGCCGAGGAGAGAATGCCACGGTTGGAGCATCAGAACCTCGCCGGGAGATCGGACAGATGGGTGCGACTTACTGGGAAGCCATCACCGCATACGAAGATGAAACAGAGCAAGCCCTCCGCAGGGCTCAGATCCAGTCCTTCCGGGAGGCCGGATATGACATCCCGAAGTTGTTGGTCCGGCGGGTCGAGGACATGACCCGGGCCGTCCGCTCATGCGAAGAGGACGACCCCTACAACCTGCTGGAGTTCTACCGTGATGCCCTCGACCAGTACCGCCGGATGGCGGCTCGTGGGGTCCGGGAGGAGCCGGACGCCCAGATCGAACTGCTGCGTTTGATCGAGCAAGTCTCTGGGGATCAGGTCGGGAATATCCTGGACATGACGGGTTTCTCCCAGGATCAGGAGGCGGGAAAGGTTCAACGACTCTCAGCCGAGCGGATCGAAGAGCTATTCGGCACGGCGAGACCGACACTCCAGGAGGTCCGCAAGGGGATGGCCGACCTCGAAGATTCGATCCCACGGGGGACTGCGGTCTGCTTCCCCGTCTACGAGGACCGACGTCCGGTGTCCTGGTTCTTTGCGGGCTATTCGGCGGATTAGTGGCCGTACACCCGCTTGAACGGCCACCACCATCTCCTCGGCTCCTGACGGTCGAATGACTCCATCGGCATTTCCATTGGGTCGATCCGGGGGTCGTCTTTGCCCAGGCGGCATCCCAAGAACCGGCTCATCACATCGAAAACAAGCTCCTCCCCGAACGCACAGGCGGGGTACATCTCGGTCTCTCCTCCGCTCTCACTGAAGAAGAACCGCTGACCGTCACGCGCGACAGACTTCTCGAAGTGCGTCTTCTCCTCGGCCAGAAGATCGCCCTCGTCCAGGACCACTCCGTCTTCGGCGGCGCCTCCGTAGGCTCGGAGCAGCTTCCCCCGCTCGAAATAGGCGTAGCTCCATAGGTTGACGAGACTGTGGAGGCCGACCCGGAGGACCGCCGCCTGCGGGAAGACGACCATGATCCGGGCCGTCATGGGATCTGCCCCGGGCACCAGGCAGGCGTTCACGATGTCGGGATGACCGATGACCGCCGCACCGTCGTAGGCCCCGACGACAAGATGGTCGGAGAAGATTCCTTCCTCGAATGGCATCATCCCCCGGCTGCGGTACGGCCCGAGCCCGAGGTCGGCGATCAGCCGCCGTGCCCGCTCCGGGTCGTGGGGCGGCATCGTGCCGAGGTAGCCAGGCTCACGCCCATTGATCAGGATGCACGATGCCTTCCATCCCATCGTCAACTCCGAGTTCCACGGCTCTTCCAGCCCCGATCATGGTGCTCCGGCTCGATCGCCGGATGCCAGGGTGTCTCACGAGAGGACATCCCACCGCTTCGCAAACCGGAGCACCCCCTCGGCCAGGTCCGCGTGCCCGCCCGCCCAGAGGTCATCGAACAGGAACCACTGGTGGTACATCCCGTCCTCCCAGCCCGTATGCTGGCAAAGCTGGGCGATGTGGTCTCCCGTACCGACCAGCGACTTCGAGGGATCGAACCCGTGCTTATTCGATGGGAGATTCGTGAGGATGCCGGCGAGTCCCGCTGCGGCCTGCTCGACCGTCCCGAGCCCGAGCGTCGAGGTCGCAATCGTCCCGCCGATCTGGTGGACCGGGAGGCGGGTGACACGCTCCATCGCCGTGCGGAGGCCGACCACGCCGGAGTCGTCGGGAGGTAGCTGCGACCGCAGCAGCCTCAACTCGAACGGCCATTCCCCGTCGGGCTCGGCATCACGCAGGTAGTCCGCAATGTCGGGCATCCGCACGCCGTCGATCCGCCAAGGCCCTTCGAGGTCGAGGTTCATCGAGTCGTAGAAGGAGAGGAACGCCAGGTAGGTCGTCCCCGTGCCGGGACCGGAGGGATCGACCTCCTCGGACTCGACCTCTGGGGCGTAGGATCGCTGGCCGCCGTCCGTGACGGGCAACCGCCAATCTTCATGGAGCAGGTACGCCGCCTTTCCCGGATTCTCCTTGAGGAATTGGTCATCGAAGATGTAGTAGGCCAGCTCGATCTCATCGTCGTTGGTGAACACCTGGAGGGCGTGCGGTGCGTAAAGGATCTCGCCTTCGACATAGAGGTGCTCGGTCAGGTACGCTTCGAGTTCCAGATCGTCCTCGGGGGCAGGCAGGGATGCGTCCCGTGCGGCCTCGAAGATCGAATCGAAGCCGTAGATATCGGCACCGATCTCGGACTTGACCCACTCGTAGGCGTGCTCGACCAGTTTGGCCCGTTCCCAGACCGTCTGGAACCATCCGAGGACCGAATCGGCTTCCAGCCTGCGGACGTGCTTGCCCGACGGCCCTTCGTAATGGCTCCGATAGACGAAGTAGACGCTCATCGGCTGGCATCTCGCAGGTTGGTGCTCGGATCACGATCATCGCAAGGTTATCCGTTTGGCTCCGTCGTTACAACCTGAGCCCCGCTCGGTCGAGTCGCAGGAAGACAGCGCAGAATGGCATCCAGACCCCGACAAGAGTAGGCTGACAACAGCGAGACCACTCTCCTGTGAAATAGGTCGAGGTCGAGACCCCGTGACGATGCCAAGGACAAGAGTTCTCCTATCCTGGAGTTCCGGTAAGGATAGCGCCTGGGCGCTCTACGTGCTTCGCCAGCAACCCGCCGTCGAAGTCGTGGGACTTCTGACCACGTTCAACGAGGCGTTCGACCGGGTTGCGATGCACGCCGTGCGGCGGGAACTCGTCGAAGCCCAGGCGGCTGCGGCGGGGCTGCCGCTGGTCCCTGTGATGCTGCCTTACCCCTGCACGAACGAGGTCTACGAGGATCGCATGAAGGCGGCAATCGCCGAGGCAATCTCGGAGGGCGTCACGCACATGGCGTTCGGCGACTTGTTCCTCGAAGACATCCGGGAATACCGGGTTCGGCTGCTCCAGGGGACGGGCATCGAGCCGTTGTTCCCGATATGGACCACCGCAGAGGAGACACCCGCCCTCGCACGGACGATGCTGGCGGCGGGTCTCAAGGTGGTGCTGACCTGCGTGGACCCGAAGCAGTTGAGTGAAGGGTTCGTGGGTCGGCAGTTCGATGAGACGCTCTTGGCGGAGCTGCCTTCTGCGGTCGATCCTTGCGGGGAGTGGGGCGAGTTTCACACGTTCTGTTACAAATGCCCGGAGTTCGACAAGGCGATCCCTGTGACCGTAGGCGATAACGTGGAACGAGAGGGGTTCTGGTTTGCTGATCTGCGACCGGGCGGAATCATTAACGACATTCATCCTGAGTGAACGGGCTTCCCGTTGGAACGCCGACCTTGATCATGGGTATGATCCATGAGTAGGATTTGCCCCTTCGGAGCCCCAATCAATGTGGAAATGCCCGAAGTGCCGTTCGAGAGTCGATGACTCCTTCGACGTCTGCTGGTCCTGCGGGACGACTCCCGATGGCGTCGAAGACCCGGAGTTCGTCACCGCCGATGAAGCCGACCCGATCGCCGATGAGGTGATTCCCGACGGAACCCCACTCGATGATCCGCTTGCGGACTTCGCCGGGACACCCCTGCCGGATCTCGTCGAGTGTTTCATGGCGAGCAATACCATCGAGGCGAAGTTCGTCGCCGACCAGTTGATGGAACAGGGCATCCCTGCGATCGCCGACAAGATCGACATCAACCTGGTGATGGGCGGATTCCAGCCGCAGATGTGGGGATATGGACCCAAAGTCCGTGTGCGACAGGACGACCTGCCACGTGCCCAAGCCTGGCTCAGAGCCTATGAGAAGCGGCGAAAAGCGAAGTAGGGTGGTCGTCGGAAAGACCGCCTGGATCTCCTCCACGTGGGTCAACCGCTCGGGCGGTCCGGGATTCAGGCGGCGGGGGTCGATGCCGAGGTGTCATTCCTCGGCCCTTGTCCCGAATGGCACTTCAATCGGCACTGTGGAATTCTTGTCGAAAGCTCGTCAGCACCGATCACACCGATTCCAACTTTCTGTCCGAAAAAGTGGAATCAGCCCTCCACATCAAGACTTTGAACCCCGATACGAGGCAACGTACCGCACGATCGCATCGAACGTCCCGTCCATCCGTTTCATGTCCGCATCAGTGATCTTGATCCCGAACTCGTCCTCGATCTCGTAGAGCAATTCGGCGAAGGGGAGGTCGGGATCAGACTCGCAAACATCGTCATCGGGTCTCACACTCATCCAGCATGCTCCGAGTTGCTCAACACAAACCTTGCGAATCCTGACGGGGATATCCTCGGGGATGCCACCGCCGCCGTAATGAGCCTCGTAGAAGGCTCGATCGTCCAATTGAGGTCAACCCGCCAGCTCACGCTCGAAGGGTGAGCGTGACGGATGGAAGATCAGGTCGCCAACGAGGGCCAGGAACCGCTTCATGGTTTTCAGACTCAAAACCTTATTTGGTTGATTCGAGGCATTGTTTATGCGATAATAGAGATGGATCGGCACGGACTCGGCGGATACACCAATGGCAGAAAGCCACCAATGATCGCACGCCCCCGGAAGCAACTCTCGACCAATATTTGCACTTTTTACAACCCGGTCGGCTTCGACCCCACCGAGATTCTCTCGCCCAACCTCCACCGCTACGCCGATCACGCCCGGTTCTTCCTCCATATCCTCTATGCCCAGCGGGTATTCAAGGATCTGGAGGACGAATTCGTGCCGCTCAAGGCGTCATACCTTCGGCGGTTCTTCCCCGACAACACGGTCTACAAGCAGGTCAGGGATGCCCTCTTGGAGTCGGAGACTATCATCTGCGACGGGATCTACCACCCGGCGGACAGCCCGAACCGGCGGAGCCATGATGACCGATCCCGAGGCGGCAAATGCTACGGCTACAAACTCGGACCCAGATGGAACGGCGGCCGTCACGAGCGGGTAGAACTGACGACCAGGGCGTTGCTCAAGTCGATCACCAAGGTCAATCTCGCCAGGCAGAGCGAGATAGTCACATTGCCCCACCGGCACATCTGGCGCTGTCTCCAGGACATCACGATCGACCACGCTTCCGCCGTGCGGGAACTTGAAGCCCTGACGATCGAAGCCAGTCCCGAGGAGATCGACGGCTACACCGGTCAGCGGATGCTCTGCGACGGGATTCATCATGGCGATTGGTTCTGGCACGTCTGCCACTTTGGCAGGGTCTACAACAACGTCACCGGGCTCAAGAAGTCGTTGAGGCGATATCTTCGGGTTAATGATCACTCACTTGCCGGTTGCGACGTCGCCAACTCTCAACCGTTGCTCGTCGGACTCCTCTGTCGTCACCTGAAACAGGCATTATCAATTAATAACGTGGCTAATAACACCTATTCTGCCCATTCTAACCAGTATATCGAGATGGATCAGGACCTCCTTGACGTCATTTCCCTCTCTCTTCCCCTAAACCAAGAGGAGGAAGGGGGAGGAGGGCAAGGGGACTCCCTATACGATGTAGTTTTTACCAAATCTTCACAATTGGTTCCCGATGATCTGGTGCTCTACCTTAAGCTCTGCGAGGAGGGGAGTTTCTACGACGAGATGATGAGTCTCGATGACAATCAAACCGACAGGGAGACATTCAAGAAGCAGGTCTTCACGCAGGTGTTCTACGGGAGGAACTGCTATGAGGGCAGACTGACCAGGTTGTTCGCCCGGGAGTTCCCGTCCGTCTGGGAAACAATCCGAACGATCAAGGAGGAGGATTACAGACGCCTCTCCCACCACATGCTCAGGCTGGAGTCGGAGGTCGTGATCAACCGAACGGTACGGCGATGCGCCCTCGAAGGCATCTGGGTCGTGACGATCCATAACTGCCTGGTCACCTATCCGGAGAATGCCGGGAGGGTCTGCCGCATCATGGAGGACGCTTTCGGGTCGATGGGTATCTGTCTGACGATCAAGGTCACGGCATTCAACCAGGGGGCTCTGGAAGCCCCCTGAGGCGATCCTGGCGTTGGGGTAGACTGGACGACAAGCAGTTTGGATTTCGATTCAACTCAGAAAGCCACGGGCGGTCTCTTGGCTCCTCCTCGCTGAGGGTTCAGCCAGGTTGTCCAACGGAACCACCGAGGCAATTAGGAAGCAAGATGGGACCAGCATGGCTTGATTGGGCACGCAGGCTGAACGCCCTTGCCCAGACCGGCTTGACCTATGCCGAGAGCCCCTATGACATCGAGCGATACACGGCGATCCGCACCATCGCCGCCGAGATGGTCGCTCGTGAGTCGGGTGCGGACACGAGCCGAGTGCTCGAACTGTTCGCCTGCGATGCCGGGTACGCCACGCCGAAGGTGGACGTGCGTGGCGTTGTGTTCCAGGATGGTAAGATCCTCCTGGTCCAAGAGCGATCCGATGGAATGTGGACCCTGCCAGGGGGCTGGGCTGACGTGGGTGATTCCCCGGCCGATGCGGTCGTCCGGGAGATCAGGGAGGAATCCGGTTACGAGACCCGTGCAACGAAGTTGCTCGCACCCCTCGACCGTAACCGCCACGATCACCCGCCTCATGTCAACCACATCTACAAGGTCTTCATCCGTTGCGAGATCATCGGCGGGTCTCCGGCGACGAGCCACGAGATCCAAGGCGTCGGCTTCTTTGCGGAGGACGAGATCCCCGAGTTGTCACGGACCCGGATCGTGCCTGCTCAGATCACTCGAATGTTCGAGCACTATCGACAACCCGACCTGCCTGCCAACTTCGATGAAGTGCGACTTCCTGACCGATCGGAAGGAATGACCTGAGTCCATCCAACGCCCCTGGCTGCCCCGGGACGAGCCGTAAGAGAGGCTGTCGAATGCCGATCCAGGACGGTCCGGATCACACGTGTTGCGTATGCAACACCATAAGTTCGACGTGGATCGGTGCACCGTCGAGGTCGTAAACCTTGCGAGTCGGACTGCGGTTCTGACCCGACCTCACGCCGTTTCGTTCGGCGGGGCAGTGGCGTTGGCCCGCCAGATGCGAGGAAACGGAAGGGGTTATCGGCGGGATTCTGTCTCGGCCCCGTGGCTGTCAAGGGAGTCGGCCCCACACGGGCCGGACCGATGATTGAAAAGAGGACGCTCTGGGCGATGGCGGTGGGCTCGGGTCTGGCGGTCGCCAATATCTACTACAACCAGCCGCTCCTGGCCGACATGGGTCGCTACTTCGGCGTACCCGACCGTCGCATGGGCCTGGTCTCCATGCTCACGCAGGTCGGCTACGCCACGGGAATGCTGCTTTTCGTGCCCCTGGGCGATCGATTGGAGCGGCGGACGTTCATCCTCACGATGCTCGGGGCGGTCGTCGTGGCCTTACTCGGGGTCGCCGCCGCCCCGAGCTTCCACTGGCTTGCGGCGGCCAGCCTAGTGGTCGGGATCACATCGATCACGCCGCAGTTGCTCATCCCGTTCGCCGCCCACCTGGCGGAACCCTCCGAGCGAGGTCGAGTGGTGGGGATTGTCATGAGCGGCCTGCTCATCGGCGTCCTGGCAGCCCGAACGGTGAGCGGAGAAGTCGGCGAGTACCTCGGTTGGCGGGCCATGTATGGGATCGCCGCCGCCGTGACGGTCGCCCTCGGCCTGACCTTGAAGGAGCTGCTGCCGAGGTCGCAGCCGGAGGACCTGGGCGTCTCATACATCGGGCTGCTGCGATCGATCGGCGGGTTGCTTCGGGACGAGCCGGTGCTGGGGCAGTCGTGCCTGTTCGGGGCGACGGGCTTCGGGGCGTTCAGTACCTTCTGGACGACGCTGGCGTTCCACCTCGCCGGTCCCCCCTTCCGGTATGGCAGCGGACTCATCGGGCTGTTCGGTCTGGTGGGCGTCGTCGGGGCACTCGCCGCACCCGTGGCGGGCCGCCTCGCCGACCGCCGCAGTGCCCGCTGGACGATCGGGGCGGGGCTGACGTGCATCCTGCTCGCCTACGTCGTGCTCTACGTTTTCGGCGAGACGGTCGCTGGCATGGTGGCGGGCGTGATCCTGCTGGATCTCGGGGCACAGTCGGCGCACATCTCCAACCAGTCCAGGATCTACTCCATCCGCCCCGAGGCCCGCAGCCGGATGAACACGGCATACATGGTCACCTATTTCGTGGGCGGCGATGCGGGCTCCTCGGCGGGTGCGTGGGGCTGGGGTCGAGGTGGTTGGGGCGGGGTCTGCCTCGTGGGCCTGGGTATGACCGTGACGGGACTGCTCGCCTTCGTCGCTACTTCGGGGGAGCGGCGGCAAGTCGGAGATCGTGATTAGCAGTGCGATGCGGCGATGTGCTTTGGAAGGGATCCGGGTCGTGACGATTCACGACTGCCTGGTGACCTACCCGGAATCTGCAGACAGGGTCAGGCAGATCATGGCGGAGGCTTCCGAGTCGGCGGGAGTGAAACCGACGATCAAGTTCACGCTATTTGATTAGAAAGCCCACGATGCCCGCTGGAGCGATCCTGGCACCTTGGTGGATAGACGAGCCAGTCGTTATTCCGATTTGAAGGAGAAAAGACTGGGCGATCTGGTGAAGAGGGGCGTGTTCACCGATCATGCATCGAGGTTTCAAGCAGGGTCGGGAATGGACTCCCCCGTTTCACGGAGGGACCGGATCAGCCCGGTCTGGTTCCAGCAGTCCCACCCCTCGACCATCTTGCCGCCGGAAAACCTGATCCATGTCATGCCCCGGAAGGAGACCGTCCGACCGATCGCCGGGAACCCCAGAGTGTCGCCTCCGTGGGTTCCGGTGATGACCCAACGGACGACCACGTCATCGCCATCTCCCACCACGCCCTCGACGGTTATTCGCATGTCGGGGAACGCCGAGAGGAACACGGCATGATTTCGATCCTTGAACTCCTGCGGTCCCCGCAAAGTCCCGGCCTCGGATTGGCAGACGCTCTCGTCGGTCAGCAGCTCGTCGATGGTATCCGTCCGCCGCTGGTTCCAGACCTCCTCGAACCAGCGTCGGGCCAGCCGGTTGTTCTCGTTTTCCATGTCGTCCCTCGCCGATTCTTGAATGATGCGGTTGTCAATCGCCCGATCTTTCCACGACCTGACGTTGGTAATTACCGACGTGCAAATGTTGGTCCGGCGTTTAGAGTGGGGACGTATCGGGTGGCCATCGAATCCGCATGATCGACCTGACGGACCGTGAATGCTCGGCATGGCGGCGATGAGAC
>CAVURY010000043.1:0-405196 GCA_963743925.1 uncultured Planctomycetota bacterium
GTGAGTGTACGTACGGGGCCGCTTACGGGGATTTGCTCGACGGAGGAATCCGTGGTATCAAGAGGCATTCCGGAGTTCGGAAGCCAAAAACCCATGAATGGGTCTCGAGAACGAAAGGGCTCCACAGCAGTCGCGATCGAAAGCAGGGGGCGGCGACATTGCTTGAAGTGAGCTCACAACTCGATCGGAACGGCAACGGAATGTCCATCCATTCTCACGCCACCCGATCGCCGGGAAGAAGGGCCGAGGTTTGCACGACCCGAATCAACCTCGGCCCCTTGTCATCGTACAACAGGTTTCCCCGATTATTCAAGATGCAGCTAGGCCCCCGGCACAAGATTGATTCATGGGAGCCGGCGGAGGCGAGGAGCAGGGTCGTTCCGGCGACGCGCCCGCTCAGGGGCCCGAGCGGGATGCGACCGGGGGCTTGTCGCCGGCTTTCGGCCGGGATGGACCGGCGTCTTGCCGATAGACGAGGACGCGATCGTGGACGATCAGGACGATGTCGACGCGACCATCGCCGTCGACGTCGCCGATCGCCATGTCGCGGGGTTCGATCATGTCGCCGGCATTATGGAAGGTCTTGCGTTCGAAGATCTTGAACGTGATGGCCGGCAGCAGTTCCTTGTCGCCCGTGAAGGTGGCGATCTCGAGGGACTGCTCGCCGATGTCGGTGAAGACGACATCGGGGCAGCCGTCGCCGTTGACGTCGCCCACGGCCAGGTCCGCGAGTCGAGCCTCGTTGCGTCGCGGCTCGAAGCTGGCGATCGTCTTGAGACGCAGGCCCTTCTGCCCGGTCTGGAGGACGCCGAAGCGGTCGCTCCCGGCGATGAGCAGGTCGTCGCGACCGTCGCCGTCGAAGTCGGCCACGTACATCCCCTGGTAGTTGAGCGAGCCGACCAGGAGGCTGCCGCCGGGTCGATATACGCCTTCCTTCTGCGCGAGGAACAGGAGCGACTTGCTCGTGCCATCGAAGAGCACGATCTCCTTGGAACCGTCGCCGTCGGTATCCAGCGCGGCGGCCCCGAGGATCTTGGCCGAGTTGCGGCCGGCATTGAATTGGTCCTTGATCTCCCAGTTTCCCTTCGGGCCCAGCGCGACCCGGCGAGCGAAGGAATTCTGGGCGACGATCAGCGCGGGACCGTCGAGATTCATCAGGCCGACGGTCGAAGGCGTCGCGCCGGTCAACGGCCCGAGCCCGCCGGTGAACGGCTGAGGAGGCCCGTCCTTCTTGCCCAGGAGCAACTGGGGCGGGCCATAGGCGTTATAGATCAGGAGATCGGCCTGCCCATCCCGGTTGATGTCCAGGCTCTCCATCGCCGCGGGCACCGTCTTGACGCCGCCGAGCGCGACCGAGTCCACATCTCCCCACTTGTACGGGACGAAGGGCCCGGCCTTGGGCCGGGTCAAGGCGCGCAGCTCGAAGGTATCGGCGCCGGGCTTGGTGCGAGCGACGTAGACGACCTCGGGGACCTTGTCGCCGTTCAGGTCGGCGAGGTCCAGCGCGACCGGCTCGCCGGTGATCGGCAGCGGCGTGGGAAAGCTCAATCGGCCGCGGACGAACTCGCTCTGACCGATCTGCTTCTCCTGGTCGGATAGGATATAGACCTCATCCTTGCGGTCGCCGTCGAGGTCGGCGAGCTGGACGGCCCGGGCACCGACAAGGCTGGGGAACGTCTGTCCGGCCGCGAGCCCCGATCGGCCCGATTGCAGATAGACCCACACCTGGGCGCCGGCCGGGTCGGAGACGACGACGTCTTTCTTGCCGTCGCCGTCGAGGTCGCCGAGGGCCAGGGATCGGCCGCGCTCGGAGCCCTGGGGCAGGCCGAAGAAGGCCATCCGGCCCCGCTTATTCGAGTCGTCGGTGCCGGATTGGTCGAGCGACAACACTCGGGATCGGCCCGATTGTGCTTCGATGGTCAGGATCTCGCTGCCTCCCCGTCCATCCATCTGGCCGAAGGTGATCGCCCGAGGGACCTCGACGGCGAACCGCTGCTCGGGCCCCAGCTTCTTCTCCTCGGTGGCGAACCGGATATGGATGGGGTGGTCGGTCCCGGTGTCCAGGATGACCAGATCCTTGGCGCCGTTGCCGTCGATGTCGACGGCCCGGATCAGCCAGGGATTGGCGGCCGTATGGGGCACGCGCTCGGGTTCGCCGAGGCTCCCCGGGGCGGTCTGGTAGATGAACACCAATTCGTCCTGGGACAACAAGGCGATATCGTCCCGTCCGTCCTGATCGAGGTCGCCGACGGTCAGCGAGCTCGCCCGCTCGGTCCCTTCGCCGGCGCTGATCCGCTTGGGATTGCCGAATCGGCCCGAGCCTTCATTGAAGAGGATCACGATCTCCGCGGGCGTCCCGTAGAAGACCAGGTCGGGCTTGCCGTCGCCGTTGAAGTCGCCCGTGTCGAGGCTGACGACCTCCTTGTTGACGGGGATGCTCGCCAGCCTCATGCGGTGGTCGTATTTGAGCTCGTTCGGATCCTTGCGGAATGGCCGGTTCGACTGGTCGTCATCGGGCTTCTTGGTGCTCAGCAGCAGGTCGATCCGCGACCGGGCGTTGTTGCTGACCACGACGTCATCGGTCTTGTCGCCGTCCAGATCCTTGAGCAGCAGGTTGCCGATCCGGTGCTCGAGCTTGTAGAGCTCCAGGGGGAGGTATCCGAAATAGTCGGCGAGCTTCGGCTTCGCGTCATTTTTCGGAGCTTGCGCGGAAACCTCCGTCCCCAGGAGCATGCAAGCGAGGAGGGAAAATATCCCGAGAAGTGGTCGCGGCGGGTTGTGCATCACATCCATTCCCAATGAGTTCCGGCACCGTCCGCTGATCCGAACCGCGGATCGGCAAACCACCAGCGTACGGAGAGGCCCGAGCATCGGCAAGAGGAGACGATCCGGCGGGTCGGGACGACTTTACCGAGTCTCTAGCAAGGAAACCGGAGTAGAGGGATCATGTCCAAGGTTTCGTGATAGTTCGTTTCCTCAAATTCGACTGGGAACTACCGGCCCAACGTCGAATCCGCCGCGAAGCATCAGCCGGGTTGATCTCCTCGGCGCCGAATTCAGATTGGACAGGATGGACAGGATTCGGATTTTCGGGGATGGGTTTCCGCAGGGCCGTTCGAAGGCGACCGGGATTTGCCCCTCAAAGTTGACGCAGTCGACATATCTTTGGGTTCGTTTCATCGTTTTTCGCTCGGTTCACGGGCGAAAGGTCGTCCGTCGGCCCGTTGAGTCTCGGATTCCAGGCCGATGACTTTGCGGTCCTCCTCCACGAAGCCGATCGGTCGCGTCGCACAGCTATCCACCAAGCATGCATTCACGCATCATGCCAATCCCATCTACTGAAATGTCGGCGGGAACGGACTTTCCTACCATGACTATGCCGCCGTTTTGGAATTTCATGAACGCAAAACCTGAAATCCCGTAGCTTGTCGCGTCGTACAGGATGTCGCACTCATGCCCCTTCGCGCCGCGGAAACCGTCGAGTGCGGGCCTCCGTCCGGCCAACCCCGAAACTCTTTAGACAAAATGCGATCCGAGGCGGACGAGGAAGACCGGAATTCTTCGAAATCGGCCCTCTCGCTTTCTTGGGTTTATCTGAAATATTAACCCCTTGCATGTGCTGGTCGAGCTTGTCAGAGCCCGCTCAGGCTGGGACCGAGACCGTCGCCCGCGCGGCGACGAACCCGGTCCCACCCGCGGACGTCGATCACCAGGGCATCCTTTCGTGCCGGCCATCGTGTGAGGTTTCGTCCGTCCGTCGCGGCGGCGAGGATCCGGGCCCCGAGAGAATCGTGTCCGTTCATCGTTCCTTGCGGGCCTGACCACAGGGACGGGGGATCCGCTCGATGTTCAATCGCTCGGCCCTCTGTCCCGTCCAATCCGAGGTCCCGAATGGCCGGCCGCTCCGCAAGGAACCGCGAACGGTCATCAACTCGGCCTCGCCTTGCGCGGCACACACCCCGACTCGCCATCGTCTCCGACGCTCGGCCTCGCTTCGTCCCAGCCCCTCCCATTCGGGGAAGGAACCCACGAGGGGGTCGTCGCGTCCCAGGCCATGAAAGGGAAAGCTCGACCATCGATCATCGTCGGGGTCTGCAACCATCCCGGCGCGGAGCGGATTGGCCTCGATGTACCGCAGGTCGCACAGAAAAATTAACTTCTGCTCATATAATTATTATTATGCTCGGTCTTGATGTGTACGGACGACGAACGCGGTCGACTCGAACATGATCGCCGATCGACCCCTTCGGCGTCGGGCATGGTTCGGTCCCCGACCCTCCATCGAGCTGATGAAGCCGCGCCAAGACGAAGATCGGCGAGGACGTGACCGAGCAACTCGACTACTTCCCGGGCAAGATCGAGGTGCTGCGGCACATCTATCCCAAGTATGCGTGCTCATGCTGCAAGGACGGCGTGACCACAGCCCCGACCTCCTCTGGCCCGATCGCGTGCGGCCCGGTCGCACCCGGGCTCCTGGCATTCGTCGTGGTCAGCAAGTTCGTCGAGCACATGTCGCTGTATCGCCAGCAGGACGAGCTGGCCCGGGTCGACATCCTGATTTCGCGGAGCACGCTCTGCGGCTGGCTCGAGAAGTGCGCCCAACTCTTCAAACCCCTGGCCGAATTGATGCACAAGGAAGTGCTCGAGTCGGAATTCATCCAGGGGGACGAGACGCCGGTCCCCGTGCTTGACCGCTCGCGCGATCCCACGAGGAAGGGTTACATCTGGACGACGATCGGCGACCGCGCCCATCCGTATACGACCTTCCACTGCACGGACTCGCGGGACGCGGAAGCGGCGGCGCGAGGAGCGCCGCGCCAGGTCGAAGGGCTAATTACTGCCGTTTGGTCCTCGCTGATGATTGGCGTTGTACAGCCCCTGCTGGCCCTGCTGCGCTTGCTGGCCCGGCTGGCCCTTGCCCGGCTGACCTTGGCCCCGATGTCCCTGGCCCGACTGACCTTGGCCCCGATGTCCCTGGCCTGGCTGACCTTGCGCCTCCTTGCCCGGCTGACCTTTGCCCTGCTGACTCGGCTGTCCCTGTTGGCCCTGACCCGGCTGACCCTTGTCCTGCTGACCCGGTTGGCCTTGGCCCTGGCCCGGCTGTCCCTGGCCCGGCTGTCCCTGCCCCTGTTGGCCTTGGCCTTTATGACCCGGCTGTCCCTGTCCCGGCTGCCCCGGTTTTCCCTGCCCCTGCTGACCCGGCTGACCCTGCCCCTTCTGGCCTTGTCCCTGCTGTCCCGGCTGAGCCTGGCCCAGCTGGTCTCGTCCCTGCTCCTGCCCCTGCTGCCCTTGCGCCTGCTGGCCCTTCCCCTGCTGAGCCTGGCCTGGCTGGGGCTGCCCCTGTTGGCCCTGGCCTGGTTGTCCCTGACCCGGCTGACCCTGGCCCTGCTGTCCCGGCCGTCCCTGCCCCTCCTGTCTCTGCTGACCCTGACCCTGCTGACCTGGCTGTCCCTGTCCCTCCTGGCCCTGACCCGGCTGACCCTGCTGACCTTGGCCCTGCTGCCCTTGTGCCTGCTGGCCCTGCTGTCTTTGTCCCTGCTGGCCCTGACCCGGCTGACCCGGCGGACCCTGGCCTTGCTGGCCCTGCTGCGCTTGCTGGCCCTGCTGGGCTTGACCCGGCTGAGTCTGCCCTGGCTGTCCCCGCTGGCGCTGACCCTGCTGGCCTTGACCAGGCTGCGCCTGACCCTCCTGGGAATAACTGCCGGCCGCCGACTGGGAACTCGGGGCAAAGTTGGAAGGACCGCCCGAGAAATCGAAGATCGTCGGATACGTCTCGACCACATCGACGAGGACTCGGTCGATCCTGTCGAGTCGTTGCTCCAGGTCTTCGAACGTCTTCCTCGCACGGACGACCGCCGGGTCATCCGGCGACCGGACCTTCCGAAGGGAGCGATCGAGTCGTGCGCGGGCCTCCGCAACTTCCTCCTCCAGGCGGGTGATGATCATCGCTCGGGACTGCGTGATGTACGCCGGTGCTGGTGTCCGCACCGCCGGCCCCTGAGTCCGGTCCGCCGGGCTCGCGTCTGACCCGGGTCCTGGCTGTGCGAGCACACCCGCAGCCCCGGCGGCGCCGATCAGTAGCATGACCATCGAGGCCCGCTTCAATTTGGTCAGGAACATGGTCTTGAGTACCTCCTCAATCAAGGTGGCGACGTGCGACGAGATCACCCCGACCGCCAGTACCTTGCCCGCCGCGAATGGAACCGCGGCCCGAACCGTGGATTCGACAAGCGTACTCGGCAGCACGTCCTCGACGGCTCGGAAAGCTCCACCCAGTCCCTTCTCCGCGACCATCAGGCCGGTGGGCAGTCCCAGGCCACGGCGGGATAATCGGCCCCGCAACAGCTCCCGCGCCGCGCTAGCCGGCTCTTGACCGTTCCGACCGGCCAGCCGAGGTTCCGAGCCGCCTTCTCGTGAGTGAGGCCCTGCAAGTCGCAGAGCACCACTGGCACGCGGTACCGCTCCGGCAACCGGTCGATCTCCTCATGGAGGAGGGCCACGAGGTCCTCCCAGTCGTCCCGTTCGGAGAACAGTGTCGGCCTCGTCGCGGCCGCGCGCCGCTCGTGCTCACGCCGCCGAGCTGCGGACGACCGGGCTCGGGTGGCGACGCGGTGGGCGACGCGATGGAGCCAGGGGCCCAACGAGTCTCGAACCCAGAGCGAGCGCGCCTTCTGGACCAGGGCCAGGAAGGTGGCCTGGAAGGCATCCTGGACATCATTCGGATCGCAGAGTGTATTCCGGCAGACGCGGAGGACCATCGGCCCGTGCCGCTCGACCAGGGCCGCGAAGGTCAGCTCGGCGGCCTCGCCGTCCTGGGTCGCGAACCGTTCGAGGAGCTGACCGTCGGTTAGGTCCCCGATGGCCCCCAGGTTGAACAAGGTTCGGAGCTGCCGCCGGATGGCCCCGTTCGGTCGGATCGCCACGAATTCCCCCCCATCCAGCCCGCCTGTACCCGTCCCCTCTAACATAGTAATGCCGCTGGGGGTGCCGACAGATCGAAGTTTTCCCGAAAACACGGGCTTCGAGTCGCATCGGTGCGGAACTGCGTCGGTCGGGAATCCTGCTGTGCCGTACTCGTCGCATTCTCCAAGCACCGTTTTCGGGACAAGTCCTGACAGGCGGGTCGAATGGCACCGGGTGACAGCTTCTCTCGTCCTGGGCCTGCACGCCACGGTCAAGTTGGCGAAGTCGAGCCCGGGCCATCAGGTCGGCGGGCCTCCGGCCAGCCGGTCGCGTCTGTGGCCGGTGCCGAAGGCAACGGAAAGACAGGCCACGGAGCGAGGCAGGGGTTCTCCAAGGCGGTCGCGGGGATGGTCACGTCGCGCGTCCGTCTACGACAGACTGTCACCCCCTTCGTAGCCGCGAGCTTGATGTGGCCGCCCGCGTATGGCTTCGCAGGGCGCTTACCGATGTACCGCAGGACCGTCAGCAGAGTGAGCGTTCGGCCGAACCAGGAGACGTTGAGCCCGTCAAGGCCCCGCGCGGCGGGTATGGTTCGACAGAGCGCTTACCGCGAGGCTCTCGCCAGGCTCGGCGCGACTACGGCTCCGGCCGCCCTTTGAGGCGACCGACAGAGATGCCGGTATCGTTGCTACATTGTCGTTTTACCGATCGGGAAGAAGTCTGGTCAGCCATGAGGCATCGCGGCACTCACGAGCCGGCGGGCGTTGCCCGCGGGGCCACGGGACCAGCATCACGTCCTGGATCGATCAGATTGCGGAGCCGGCGCTGGCGCTGGTAGAGGACGAAGCGGGCGATCTCGTGGTGGGGGTTGAGACTCAGGGCGTGCTGGATCATCTCTATGGAACGCTTCAGGTTCGACTCGATCATGGGCCGATCGTCGGTCTCCCAGCCGATCTTGTTCAACTGGATATAACCCTCGCCGAGCGCCAGGTAGGCATCCGGCCGGTCGGGGTATCGATCGACCATCAGTCGACCGAAGGCGAGCAGCCGGTCCACGACGCGCCGGCTCTCATCGATCTTCTTGAGCCGGCGCAATTCCGAGGCCGTGCCCGCCAGGAGGTTGCATAAGTAGACCTGCGATGCCTCGTTCGATGGCGAAGCCGAGCTCGAGCCGTCGTCGGCATCGATGGCCGCGGCCGCGAGCTCCGCCCAGGCCTCGGCGGACAGTCGATCCGCCTCGGGAGACGCAAGCCTCGTCAGGGCTTCCGTCCCTCCCGCCGGATCGCTCGGGGATCGGTCCGGCGTCGCGGAGGAGCCGCCCTCGATCCATCGTGCGAAGTCGGAATGAACATGGATGCGCCAGGCGAGGATCTCTGGGCCCTGGGAACTTACGGGAATCCTCTCGAGCATGAGCCGGTTGGCCATCAGCAATGAGTGGGGCTCGTCGCGATCGCCCCGCCTGGCCAGCGAGATTGCGAGCGCCTCGCGGCTTCGGGCCAGCATGATCTTCGGAGATTCCCCCGGATCAAGTCGTGCCCGTTCCTCGGCCGCTCTCACGGCCCGACGGAGGTGGTCGATGCTCTCTTCCTCTTTCCCCAGGTGCTCGGCGACGGAGGATAACATCGGTAGAAACTGGATGAGCCGGGTGAGGGCCTGGATGTCCCCGGGATTCCGACGGAGGATCGCATCCAGGTCGTTCACGGATTCCTCGAGCAGGGACTTCGCTTTTCCCCACTTTGCTTCCTCCATGAGCGCCTCGGACAGCCGCCGTTCCACGAAGAAGCGTTGTCTCGAGATCGACTCGCGGTCCGGATAGCGTCCGGCGAGCGCGCGGAGGCGATGCCGCGTCTGTTCCAGCATGTCGATGAGTCGATCGGGACTGATGACGCGCGAGAGGCCGCCCTGGCCGCCGGTGTTGAGGTCGACGATCTGCTCGAGGACTTCGCTGGCGATCTGGAAGTCCGCCTCGGCGCGACCGCGTTGCACCTCGGCATGCCGCCAGAGCCGGAACATCCCAAGGAAGCCGGCGAAGATCGTGAAGAGGAGGGCGAGGGTCAACCCGGCGACGGCCGGCCGACGTCGACAGGATCTCCAGGCCATCTCCGCCGGCGAAACCGGCCGCGCCGCGATCGGGAGGCCGTCGAGCCATCGTCGGAGGTCGTCGGCCAGGGACTCGGCCGAGGGATAGCGGCGACCCGGCTCCTTCCGGAGGCATTTCAAGCAGATCGTCTCGAGATCGCGAGGGACGGTGGGATTGAATCGTCGGGGAGGCACCGGTTCCTGATTGCAGACCTGGTCGAGCGTGTCGATGACATCGGCCGCCGCGAACGGGCGATGACCCGTCAGCAGGTGATAGAGGATCGCACCGAGGCCGTAGATATCGGCCGCGGGTCCGAGCGGCCCGCGATCGGGGGCGATCTGCTCCGGCGCCATGTAGGAGGGCGTCCCCAGCGGGCCGGACCCTGCCCCGGTTGTCGCTCTCGCTCCGTGTTCGTCGGATCCGAAGGCGATGCCGAAATCGCCCACGCGAGGCACCGGCCGCCCGCGAGGGGTCTCCGGCCCGGCGTCGAGCAGGATGTTCGACGGCTTGAGGTCGAGGTGCACCAGGCCCTCGCGGTGGATCGCGATGACCGCCCTCGCGATCTCCTCCAGGAGCGAGGCCGCATCGCGGGGCGCGAAGGGCACCTCCAGGCGCTGTTCCAGGGAGCCTCCGGCGACGAGCTCGAGCACGATGTAGAGCCATCCATCGGCCTCGCCGACCTGGTAGAGCCGCACCACGTTGTCGTGCCGCACCCGCGCGAAGGATCGCGCCTCGCGGAGCCAACTCTCGTGGTCGTGCGCGCTCGCCGACGGCCCGCTCGGCACGACTTTCAGGGCCACGCGACGGCCGAGACTCGGCTCGAACGCCTGATAGACCACGCCCATACCGCCCCGGCCCAGCTCGCGCTCGATCACGAAGCCGGGGATCGCGGGCGCCTCACCCATGCCGGGGAGGAGCGGCGCCGCTCGGGCGTTCGGCATCGCGTCCGCACGCGCCAGCCCCTCCAGTTTCTCCTGGCAAATCGAGCACGCGTCGATATGTTCTTCGAGGGATCCGAGCGCCCCCGTCTCGACCATATCGGTCCCGAAGCCCGCGAGCGCGGCGGCAGAAGGGCAATCCAGCATCGATGCCCCCTTCCTTTGATGTCATGCTGTCAGTGTCGGTCAGGACTTGAAGTTACCGGCTCGGAGATCAACAGGGTCGCGAGCCGTCGCTCCCCCTCGGCGCGGAGCATCCGATCGACGCGTTTGTAGCCCGTGTAGACGGCCGTATAAGTTTTCCCGAGCGAGTCGGCCGTTTCCCGGAAGGGACGATCTTCGATCGCGACGAACCAGTATGCGCTCCAGGTCTCCGGGTCGACCCGGGATCGCACGGCGTCTTGCGCCTCGGCGGCCAGGCGTTGCAAGACCAACGCTCCCGTCTTCCCGATGACATCCGCCTCATCGTCGCATGCATCGCGATTCGAGCCGAGGGCCGGCGGTTCTTCGACGGGGAGGTCTTCGAACGACATGATGACGGTCGCGCGTCGTTTTCGCAACAGATCGATGGCCCGGGACCGGAACAATCGCCAGAGCCAGTTGCGAAACCCACGACTGGGATCGTAGCGGAACGTGCGCATTCGTGCCATCAGCTCGACCCAGATCCTCTGGCACAATTCGTCGCAAGCGTCGTCATCGAGCGCGAACCGAACGCACCAACGGCGCAGGAGGGGATTATAACGTTCGAAAAAGTCGCCCCAGGCGGGATGGTCGCCCCAGTCGCGAACGCGGTCGAGGAGGGTCGGGCTGGTCTTCCCGGCGTCGGGGTCGGGCGTCCTTTCGTGGGAGGCGATTTGATGCATGCGTGTCCTCGCCGTCAATTTTCTCCCCAGGCTCGCGACTAGAGCTTTCGTAATCATTACGGATCACCTTGAGTGAACGGGGTGAACGGGCGGTAGCAATCAGTCTATCTTGCGACGAATCGTCGGGGCAACGGTGCACTGCGACTCAATGTCGGATCGCATCACCGAAAGAGACGTTCGGGCGGAGGAGATCTTGCGCCGAGGCTCGCCCGACATTTCGCACGTGACCGATATCTTTCGTTCATACTGCGGAAGGGCCGATCCGTATCCCTTGTGGTCAAACCAGGGCGGACCCTAGATCAGTCAATGCAGATTGTACACCGTTAGAGGCGGAACAACATGACAATCGCTACTTCGCGTTGGCAGACGTCCAGGGCCGCCTCCATCCTGGGATTGGGGAGACGACGGGGGCCCGCGTCGGCGGGGGGCCGGAGGCGTCGATCGCCGGCGATCGAGCTCCTGGAGACGAGACGATTGCTCTCGGTCAACATCGCCGAGTTCCCGATCCGTGTGGAAGGCGGCAAGCCTCAGGGTGTCGCATCGGGCGCCGGGACGGATACCAACGTCTGGTTCACGCTGAGTTCGAACAATATCGGGATGATCAACCCTGCCAATACCGCCGCCGGCGTCACCGAGTATCCCATACCGACCGCGAATTCCGGAGCCGGCCCGATCACGGCCGGGCCCGACGGCAACTACTGGTTCTTCGAGGAGACGACGTCGCAATTCGGATTCATCAACCCGACGACCGGCCACATCACCGAGATCCCCTTGTTGACCTCCGCGAATCCCGGGGTCAACGGGATCACGGCCGGGCCGAACGGGACGATCTGGTTCACCGAATTCAACACGAACCAGGTCGGGATGATCAATACGGCCACCGACCAGATCTCCACGTTCCCCGTCGTCACCCCCGGCGCGCAACCGTATGGGATCGTCGAAGGTCCGGACGGCAATATGTGGTTCACGGAGGCGGGTGCCAACAAGATCGGCACGATCAATCCGACGACGCACGTCGTGCAAGAATACCTCATCGACTCCGCGGGTAGCGACGACGCCGAAGGTATCACCGTGGGGCCCGACAAGAATCTCTGGTTCACCTTGACCGGCACCAGCAAGATCGGCGTGATGAATCCGACGAACGGGAATATGGTCGCCGAATACAGCACCAAGACCGCGAATGCCAAACCCAATTCGATCACGCTCGGATCGGATAACAATCTCTGGTTCACCGAGTCGGCCACGGACGATATCGCCGTGATTACCCCGACCGGTACCGTCACCGAGATCTACGACGGCGACTACAATTCCGTCCCGGCGGGGATCGTCAACGGCTCCGACAAGAACCTCTGGTTCGTGGGGACGAACCATGCGGGAATCCAGTCGGTTACTCCCGCTGCCCACAAAATCTCCTCGTATACCTACACAGCTACGTCAGCCGACGCGGCGACCGGCATCACGGCGGATGCCAGCGGGAACCTCTGGTTTACCCAGCAGAGTGACAACCAGGTCGGGGTGCTGAACCCGACGACCGACATCAGCACCGAGTTCGCCGTCCCGAAGGTTGACGCCGACCCGCTGGGAATCACGCTCGGCCCCGGTGGCAACCTCTGGTTCGCCGGGACCGGGTACTATGGGACCGGGGACGAGATCGGGTCGATCAATTCTTCGAACGATCAGATCAGCAATTATACCGGTGTCGCCGCCAATTCCACCCCATACCAGATCGTGTACGACCCGGCGGATGGCAACGTCTGGTTCACCGAGGAGGGCGCGGACGCGGTGGGGAGGATCGACCCCACGACCAAGGCGATCGCCGAGTATCCCGTGCCGTCCCCGAGCGCACGTCCCGAGGCGATCGCCGTTGACGCGGCTGGGAACATCTGGTTCACCGAAGTCAGCACGGGTCGGATCGGCACGTTTTCTCAGGACGATCCGAACCAGATCAACGAATACGACGTCCCCGGTACTCCAGAAGGAATCGTGGCGGGGCCCGATGGGAACATCTGGGTCACTGAGTACAACGGCAGTTACTCGATCGGTGTCTTCAGTCCATCGTCGGACACCTTCATCCACCAGTACGCCTTGCCGTCCGGCGATCGCGCGGGGGCGATCACCGTCGGCCCGGATGACAACCTCTGGTACGCCGACTCGTCGGGCAAGATCGGCACCATCACGACCGCGGGCGCGATCACCGAATACCCCGTTTCCTACGACTATCCTTCGGCGATCACCTCGGCCCCGGATGGCAACATCTGGTTCACCGCCAATCCGGGCTGTTGCTCGGGCGACCCGAATGTCATCGGCGTGGTCACGCTCTCCTCGAACGAGGCCCCGGTCCAACTGGCAGCGTCAACGCAGCCCCCCGGCTCCGTCACGGCGGCCAAAGGGTTTGGCCTGGTGGTCTCGGTCGAGAACGGCGCGGGCGACCCGACCCCGGACTATACCGGAAGTGTGACGATTTCGCTCGCGAACAACCCGAGCGGCGACACGCTCAAGGGCACCCTGACCGAGCCGGTCGTCAACGGCGTGGCCGTCTTCTCCGGCCTCACGCTCAAGGATGCCGGACAAGGCTACACGATCCAGGCGACCGCCAGCGGGTTGACGTCGGTGACGACCAAGGCTTTCAACGTGACGCTCGGCGCCACCCAACTGATCGTGACGACGCAGCCCCCGAGCAGCGTCCTGGCCGGCACCACCTTCGGCCTGGCGGTTTCCGCCGAGGACGGTCAGGGGAATGTGGACACCAGTTACACCGGGCCGATCACACTCAACCTGGGGAATAACCCCGGCGGCAGCACGTTGAGCGGCACCCTCGTGGTGGGGGCGGTCGATGGCGTGGCGGATTTCAGCGGCCTGAGCCTGAACGTACCCGACCCCAATTACACGATACTCGCCTCGGGGGGGACCTTGAAATCGGCGACCACCATCGGGTTCGACGTGATTCCCGGCCCGGCCACCCAACTCGTGGTGGCGACCGGAGGTCAGCCCCCGTCCTCGATCATCGCGGGGGGGCTGTTCGGGGTGACGTTCGACGCCGAGGACCAGTACGGCGACCTGGCGACCGGCTTCAACGGCAGCGTCACGATCGCGCTCGTCAATAGCGGGGGCGTGGTCTTGCAGGGGAAAGTGACGGGCAATGCGGCCGGGGGAGTGATCACATTTCCCGGCCTGTCGATCGATACGGTGGGGAATTTCGCGATCCAGGCGACCAGCACGAATCTGACCTCGGCGACCACGAATGTGATCCAGGTGAACCCCGGTTCGGCGGTGCAACTGGTGGTCTCGCCGAGCAACCAGCCGCCGAGCACGATCGCCGCGGGGGGCGACTTTGGATTCGTCGTGGACGCCGAGGATCAATACGGCAACCTGGACCCGACCTTCGGGGGCGCGGTGACGGTCGGGCTGGTCAACAGCCCGGGGGTGATCCTGCACGGATCGCTCACCGAGACCGCCAAGAGCGGCGTCGCGACCTTCTCGAGTCTGTCGATCGACACGGCCGGCACTTATACGATCCAGGCGAGCAGCGGGAGCCTGGCCTATGGGTTGACCAATCCGATCACGGTGACTCCAGGGTCCCTCTCGGGGTTGGCAATCAGTACGGAGCCGCCGGGTACGGTCACGGCGGGGGGTCCGTTCGGATTGGTGGTGGACGGGGTCGATCAATACGGGAACCTCGTCAGCTCCTTCAGCGGGACCGTGACGGTGGGGCTGCTGAACGGCCACGGGGTCTCCTTGAATGGCACGGTCTCCGAGGCCGCCAAGGGCGGAATCGCGACATTTTCGGGCCTATCGATCGACACCGCCGGCACCTATACGATCCAGGCGAGCAGCGGGAGCCTGACCACGGCGACCACGGGCAGCATCGCCGTCAGCCCGGCTCCTGCCGGGCAGTTGGTGGTCACGCAGCAGCCCTCCACGACCGCGATCGCCGGGGGGGCGTTCTCGACCCAACCGATCGTCAAGGAGGAGGATCCGTATGGCAACGTCATCACGAGCGACAGCACGCATACGGTCACGGCGGCCCGAGGTAACGTCGGGACGGCGAGCCTCCAGGGCAGTGCTCTGACGGTCACCTTCGTCGATGGTGTAGCGACATTCGGCGGCCTGTTCTACGACAAGGCCGAGACGATGGACCTCGGGTTCTCCACCAACGCCGGCGGCGTCGGGTCGGCCACCTCGAACGACGTCGTGGTCGTTCCGGCGGCCCCCTACAAGTTGGCGATCAGCACGCAGCCGTCGCCGACGGCGACGGCCGGTCAGCCGTTCGCGACGCAGCCGGTCGTCGAGATCCTGGACCAGTACGGCAACATCGAGACGGGAGACGACTCCACGGTCATCACGGCGTCCCTGGCCTCCGGCGCGGGCCCGCTGAAGGGGACCGTGACCGCCACCGTCTTCGGCGGCGTGGCGACGTTCACGAACCTCGCCGACCCGACTGCCGAGACCATGTCGCTGGACTTCTCCGGGGAGGGCCTCACGGTAGGGCCGTCGAACGACGTTAACGTCATCGCCGGGGTGGCCAGCCAGTTAATGATCCAGACGCAGCCCTATTCCTCGGTCGTGGCCGGCAATCCGCTGACCGATCCCATCGTGATCGACGAACTCGATGCGTACGGCAATATCGTGAAGAGCGACAACAGCACGGTGGTGACGGCGTCGCTGGCCAGCGGCTCCGGGACCCTCACGGGCCCGACCACCGCCACCGTGGTGAATGGGGTGGCGTCGTTCAATGGCCTGGAGGACAACAAGGCCGGGACGCTCACGCTCCAGTTCGCCGCCGGCAGCCTGCCTCCCGTGGTCTCGAATCCCAGCACGGTGGTCGCCGCGCCCGCGTCGAGGGTCGTCAGCAGGCCACCGGGCGGCGTCGTGGCCGGCATCTCGTTCGGACTCGAAGTGGACGCCTACGACCCGTTCGGGAATCTCGCCACGTCCTTCAACAGCCCCGTGACCGTGTCCCTGGCCTCGGGATCCGGGACGCTCACCGGGACGCTCACGATGTCGGCCACCGCCGGCGTGGCGCAGTTCACCGATCTGGTCGACACCACGAGCGGACCGATCTCGCTCAATGCCACCAGCGGCACCCTCACGTCGGGACCGCCCGTCAGCACGACGGTCAGCGCCGCGGCACCAGCCCAGTTGTCCGTCCACGTCCAGCCGTCTTCGACGGCGACGGCCGGTCAGCCGTTCGCGACCCAGCCCGTCATCTACGAGGAGGATCAGTACGGAAACCTGGTGACGAGCGACGACAGTACGGTCGTGACGGCCTCGCTGAACAGCGGCGCCGGCACGCTCCTGGGCACGACCACCGCCACCGTATCGGGCGGCGTGGCGTCCTTCACCGGCCTCTCCGACGATACGGCCGGGACGCTCACACTCGGGTTCTCCAGCACGGGACTGACATCGGCGGTGTCGACCAGCGTGGTCGTCAGCCCGGCGGCCGCCAGTCAGTTGGCCATCCAGACGCAGCCGTCGTCGCCGGCCGTCGCCGGCCAGGCCTTCACTCCGCCCGTCATCGACGTGGAGGATCAGTACGGAAATCTCGAGACGGGCGACAAGAGCACGGTCGTCGCGGTTTCGCTCGCGACCGGCACCGGCCCGCTCCTGGGTACGACCACGGCCACCGCATCGGGCGGCGTGGCGACGCTTCCGGGGCTCTCCGACGACCTCGCGGAGCCCATCACGCTCAAGTTCTCCAGCGGCAGCCTCGCGGCGGCGACCTCGCAGAGTATCGTGGTCAATCCGGCCGTGGCCAGCCAGTTGGTGATCCATACGCAGCCCTCGTTGACGGCCATCGCCGGTCAGGCGTTCGGCGGTCCGCCCGTCATCTACGAACTCGACGCGTTCAATAACCTGGAGACGGGCGATAATAGCACCACGATCACCGCCTCGCTCGCCAGTGGAACCGGACCGCTCCAGGCGACCACGTCGGTCACGGTGAAGGGGGGCGTGGCCACGTTCAGCGACCTCGCCGATGACCTGGTCGGGAGCGTCAAACTCGACTTCTCGAGCGCGAAATTGACGGTGGGTCCCTCGAATCCGATCATCATCAACACGGCGGTCGCCAGTCAGCTCGTGATCAGCACCGAGCCCTCTTCGACGGCGACGGCCGGCCAGGCCCTTGGCACCCAGCCCGTCATCTCGGAGGAAGATCGCTACGGAAACCTGGTGACGAGCGACAACAGCACGATCGTGACCGTCTCCCTGGCCACCGGGACCAAATCGCTCCAGGGCACGACCACCGCCACCGTATCGGGCGGCGTGGCCACGTTCCAGGATCTCGCCAGCGACCTCGCGGGGACCGTCGCGCTCAAGTTCTCGAGCGGCAGCCTGACGCCGGCGACCTCGCAGAACATCGTGGTCAGCTCGGCCGCGGCCAGCCAGTTGGTCGTCACCCAGCAGCCGACTTCGACGGCGACGGCCGGCCAGCCCTTCGCCACGCAGCCCATCGTCACGGAGGAGGATCGTTACGGCAATATCGTCACGAGCGACAGCACCAGTCAGGTTGTGGCGGACACGGGAGGCGTTGGTACATCGGCACTGCAAGGCGATAAACTGACGGTTCCTCTGGTGAAAGGGGTCGCGACGTTCAGCGGCCTGTCCTACGACAAGGCCGAGGCGATGGATATCGGCTTCAGCACGAACGCCACAGGCGTCAGCCCGGCGGTCTCCAAGGATGTGACGGTCAACCCGGCGGCGGCCAGTCAACTCATCATCGTGCAGCAGCCATCTTCGACGGCGACGGCCGGGCTGCCCTTCGCGAATCAGCCCGTGGTCCGCGAAGAGGATGCGTACGGCAACCTCGAGACGGCCGACAATAGCACGCCGATCACGGCAAACCTGGGCAGCGGGACCGGGCCGCTCCAGGGCGCGACCACCGCCACCGTGAAGGGCGGCGTGGCCACCTTCGCCGGCCTCGCCGACGATCGCGCGGAGGACTTGACGTTGACGTTCACCGCCTCGAGCCTGACGTCCACACCCTCGCATGTGATTGACGTGAGCGCCGCGGCGGCCAGTCAACTGGTGGTGACGAACCCGCCGCCCGGCTCCCTCAACCCCGGCCAGACTTTCGCGATCGCCGTTTCCGTCGAGGACCCATTCGGCAACGTCGTCTCGAGCTACAACGGCCCCGTGACGATCTCGGTGCCCTACGACAACGGCTCGACCGCCCCCGTGCAGGCCGTCCAGGGGGTGGCCACGTTCCCGGGCATCACGGCGAGCACGGCCCTGCAAGGCCAGTCGATCCAGGCCGGCGCGAGCGGCCTGAAATCGGCGATCATCCCGCCCATCAACGTGAACACGTCCAATTCGACCCCGCCGATCGTCGGCGAGCACATCGTGCTGACCTACCTGAAGCACAACAAGAAGGGTAAGGCGATCGGCAAGCCGTCGGTGGGCATCGAGTTCGATTTCGGCGCCGCCATCAACGCGGCGACGGCCGACAACGTGGGCAATTACCAGTTGGGCTCGACATCCACCAAGAAGGTCAAGAAGAAGGTCCAGACGATCTTGCACCCGATCGGCGTCCTGTCGGCGACGACCAACGCGTCGAGGACGTCTGTCACGCTAACGACGTCCGCGACTCAGAAGACGTTCGCCAAGGGCGGCCAGATCACGGTCATCTATGAGCCCGGCGACACCAAGTTCACCATCTCGCCGAAAGCGGCGGGCATCACGCCCTCGTCGTCCTGAGCCTCGTCATCGAGGGTGTCGGCATCGACGTGCGGCGTCGATGCCGACGCGAATTCACTTGAGCGTCCGGGCGAGGCGGAAACCGTTATAGAAGCCCGCATAGAACGGCGGATCCCCGAAACGCTTCGCCGAACGGACGGAAGCCGGAGGTTCCGCGTACATACCTCCTCGAATGATCCGATTCTGGTCTTCGACGATCGTCTGCTGATTTGAGATTTCGTCGAGATAGACGCCTCGTGTCTCCGGCAAATCGGCCTTGTCCTTGTCCTGGCACCACTCGCTCACGTTTCCCAGCATGTCAAACAGCCCCAGGTCGTTCGGCAGGAGGCTGCCGCATGGCCAGGCACGATCCTGCCCATTGGCCTGATACCAGGCATACTTCTCAAGGAGGCTAACCGAGAGGCCATAATATCGGCTGGTCACCGTACCCGCCCTGCAGACGTATTCCCATTCCGCCTCGGTGGGCAGTCGATAACCCGTGCGATGCAGCGCGTCGGCCGGGATGGTCATTCCTTCGACGTAAGATTTGCCGTCCTTGGGCAGATAACACCATTGATCCTTGTGCATCCCCTCCCGTTCGCTCATCCAGTTGCAATAAGCGGCGGCCTCGTACCATGAGACGCCGATGCGTGGGCCGTCAGGCTCGGGGCTGCGCTGCTTCAGCGCTCCCTCACCATCTTTTTCCGGCGCGAACTCGGGATGGGCCCTCAGGAAAAGGTCGAATTGCTCGACCGTCACTTCCTTCGTGGCGAGGGCGAATCGACGCGGGATCAAGATCCGGCGGGGTTGCGGGCTTCCTTGGGCTTTCTCGGGGTCGGCGGGCGATGAACCCATATCGAATGCGACCGGGCCGTCGATGACGGCGAAGGTCTGGCCCGCCTGGTTGATCGACCAGCGGCGTTCCTTCGAAACCTCTTTCAGATCGTCGTCGCCGAGCTTGAGCGGCTCGCGTTTCTTCCATCGCCGGAGTGTCCACTCGGCCGCTCCGTGGATTCCGGAATCGGGGTCCTTCCGGTAGAGATCCAGCAGTTTACCGGTCAATGATTCGAAGTCGGCCCGGGGCATTTGTTCGGGCTGGTAAGCACCCAGGGCCATGATCAGCGCCCGCAGCTTCGACGTTCCTTCGTCGAAGAGGATCGCATTCAAAGCGGTCGCGGGCGAAGACCCCTCCGGCCTTCGGCCGGCCTCCCCCGGCTCCACGGGGCGAGGGAGAGAAGCCAGTCGGCCGAATTCCGCGGCGATCTCCTTGATATCGACTCCCAAGGGCTTCAGCCAGTTGATGATGAAGCTGCGGAGCCGAGGGTCGTCACCGTATCTCAATAACGGCCAGACGGATTCGGCCTCACCCATGCGGGCCATCGCCACGGCCGCTCGCGCCTGACGCTCCGCCATCCGGTCCTTGCGTTCTTCGGCCGCCGTTGGGTCGATCTTCTTGTCGAGCTCGGCCTTGAGCAAGGGCAAGGCCTGATCCTGATGCTTCTCGACGACCGAAAAGAGGATCGTGTAGGCCTTCGGTTCGGCGTCCATGAGCAGATCGGTCAGAATGTCGGGGACGTCGGAGGTATAGTCGCCGAGGATGCTGGTGACCAGGGTTTGCTGGGTATCGGCGAGATTCTTCCTGTGGAAGATTTCGCCCAGTGGAGCGATGAGCCGGCCCTTGACGGGACGCAACGCCTCGAGCCAGACGCCGAGGTGGATCGGATTGACCGCGACCATGGCCGAGGCGATCTTCGCGCTCGAGTCGGCCCAGCGAACATCCCCGGGGTCATAGAGTGCCAGCGCGCCCGCGGCGGTCAGCAGGCGCGACTCGCCGGGCCTGGCCGAATCGAGCTCGTCCCACAGCTTCGGGGCCAGGAGGGCCTTATAGGGTCGCAGGGCCTGGCGCAGGACGAGGTAATCGCCCGGATCCGAGGCGAGAAGACGCGTCTCCAGATATCCGACCTGGCTCGGATCGACGGGCAAGAGCGCGAGGCTGGCGCGGAGCTTTTCGCCGCTGTCGGCGGCGGACGATAGGAGCATCGACCGGAGCCGGGAGTTCGTCCAGCGTCGATAGCCGGAGTATCGCTCGATGACCCCGGGGACCTCCGAAATACCGGCGGTTTCCAGCGATTCGACCATCGCGGAGGCTCGGGAGTTCCCATGAATCTCGATGGCGCCCCAGCTTAGCAGGGCGATCATGGTGGCCAGTCCGAGTCCGCGGACGACGTGCACGCGGCCCGCCCGGCGCATCATCCGACGTTGCGGATCGGTCCAATCCTTGGGCCGGCCCAAGATCCGGATGTTGGCCCACTCCGAGATCGACGGCAGGTGGCGGCTCTCGGGCCTGGCTTCCCAGATCGCCGCGCGTTCGGCCAACCGCAACTCGGCCCGGCCCCGGCGGGTTTCCCGCTGCTTCCGCGTCAGCCAGTGGCGCAGCGAGTGGACGAGGTAATCGTGGGTGAGCTGATAATAGGAGTTCGGTTGACATCCCGGCGAGGACGGCTGGGACTCGCCGGACGAGCCCTCGGGGTCGGTCGGGGTGATCAGCCGCAGCTCGGAGTCGAGGATGCTGATCAGGTCGTCGAAGTCGCGGGGCCTGCCCGCGTAGCCCGAGGCTTCGCGCAGCTCCGACTCCGACCGCATCTGGCCCTTGATGTCGGTGCCGGTCCGGGGCAAGAGGGCTTTCAGCACGGCCTGAGCCGCCTTCTGATGCAGGCGGTGCTCGGGGGGGGCGGTGTTCGCGCCGAAGGTCTCCTCGAGGAACGCCACGCCGACGCCCTCGGTGCCGCCGACGTCCTTCAAGGTCGCCGGGGTCCAGGGCTTCCCCTTGACCATCTCGGCGAACAGGGCCAGCCGCACCGAGATGACCTTGCCATCCTGGGCGAGCCCCGCGACCGACTGCTCCAGGAACGCGCGTTGCTCGGGCGTGACGTCGGACGACTTGTCGGTCAGGACGCCGTAGGCACGCCCGTATGCCGTCAGCACCCGGCGCGCGTGGAGGAGGTCGAACAGGTCGACGGCGGCCGAGTTCTCGCCCTCGACGAGGCGGATCTCCAGGTCCCTCATGAACCGGGTCGCCGCCATCCAGAAGTCATCCCGTACCATCACGATCGCCTGGACGTTCTCGCCGTCGCACTGTCGCAGCGAGGCGACCAGCTCGGCGTTCGGCTCGCTCCGGCGGGCGAACAGCCACTGCTCGAACTGGTCGATCACCAGCAGGGCCTTCTGCCCTCGCCGCAGGACTCGCCCTCGCCGCAGCGCGGTAATCGCGTCGACGATCGTCCCGCCCGAGGGCAGGTCGGGAGAGACCTTTCGCAGGCCCTTGAGCAGCCGGGACTCGGTCTCCTCGGGCGTCGCCTCGATGTAGACCGGCAGGATGTCCTTGCTCAGCCGGGGGAGCAATCCCGCCTTGACCAGCGACGATTTGCCGCAACCCGAAGGGCCGTAGATCAGGCCGACCTTGAACGTGGAGTCGGGGTCGGACGACTCGATCCTCGTCTTCCAGAACCGGAGGGAATCGGGCAGGCCGTCGCGGTCTCGAGGGCCGGGGAGCAGCTCGAGGAAGAAGTCGGCGTCGTGGCGGTCGAACGACCTCAGGCCCTTGGGGACGATCTTGACCTCACGCCCGGAGGAGTCGGATCGGCCCGTGATCGGTATCGGCGTGGACGGGGTCACCTCCTGGGTCGAGACGGGCGGCGAGGCGACCGGGCCCGGCGCGGGCGGCAGGGTCCCGGACGCGCCTTCGGTCTGGAGGAAATGTCGCAAATCCTCGGCCATGTCCCGGCCGGTGCTGTACCGCTCCGAGGCCCGCTTCGCCAGCGCCTTCTGGCAGATCCGCTCCAGTTCCCGAGGGATCGTGTCGTCGATCTGACGGAGCGGGCGCGGCTCGGCGGTGGCGATCTGATCCATCACGTCGACGCGCGTCTCGCCCCGGAACGGCCTGCGGCCGGTCAGCAGCTCGTAGAAGACCACGCCCAGGCTGAAGATGTCCGAACGGCCGTCAACTCGGTGGCCCTCGCCGCGGGCCTGCTCCGGGCTCATGTAGGCGGGCGTGCCGGCGAGCCGGGCCCCCTTGCCGTAGTCCTCGTCCTTGAGGGCCAGGCCGAAGTCCGCCACCCAGGGCTCTCGCGCGGCGTCGATCAGGATATTCGCGGGCTTGATGTCGCGGTGGACCAGGCCGCGGGTATGCGCGTGGTGCAACGCCCCGGCGACGACCGCCACCAGCTCCACCGACTCCCGGAGCGAGGGGCGGCCCTGCCTCAGTCGTTCCGCCAGGTCGCTCCCCTCGACGTATCGCGAGACCACGTAGCACTGGCCCTCGTCGGTCCGGCCCACGTCGTAGACCGGGACGATGTTCGGGTGGTCGAGCTTGGCGAGGGCACGGGCCTCGTCGAGGTAGGTCTGGACATCCGCGGGGCCGAGGATCCGGTCCGGGTTGGGCACCTTGACCGCCACGGCACGGTCGAGGTCGTCGTCCCGGGCGAGGTAGACGCGGCCGAATCCCCCCTGGCCTAGCTGCCGGATGATCCGGTATCGACCGATCCTCTGGACATCATCGAACCCGGAATCCGGCGCCCCCATTCGAGAGGGATCCCGGTCTCGCGTCTCCGACCAGTAGTTGGGGTTTTCCATCGGTTTGATCGGTCGTCCTCGCAGACGTTCACAACGGTTCCGCACCGCGGGCAGCCGCCGACGATGGCACGAGACCATCTCCACCTGGGTGGCGGGTGACGGGTGACGGGTGGCGGGGAAATACGAATCCCGCCCGTCCTGTCCCGCCACCCGCCACCCGCCACACGCAACCGCGACTAAGCCGTCACGCGATTCTATCCGAACGGGAGACGGACGACCAAGGGAGTGGTCGTCGTCTCGCCGCCTCGAAATCCCGGCACCCCGCCGTCGCGCCGGAGACGCCCGGAATCCGGTCGTGATCGTCGAGAAATCGAGGCCACCCGTCCGGCGCGGCTTCGACATCGGGGCAACGGCCGACGCACGAGGTCACGAATCCGTTGAGGACGGGAAAGTTAGGACCTTTTTTGTTCATTCCTTCGATGTGGCGCAAGCGCAGGGGAGAATCCGCGTCTCTCACTCCGGAGAAACGCGAACGACGCAATGGTCCGATCTCCCCAGGCTGCAAGACGTCGCCGATATCCTCGGAGGAATCGAACATGCTGGACTCATCACGCATCCGTCGGCCCGAATCGAGACCACGACCGAATTCCTCTCGGAGACGCCGTCGCGGCAATCCCGCGATCGAGGGCCTCGAGGGCCGCGCCCTGCTATCCTGGACATTCACCCCGCTGGGAAAAGTCGAGCAGTATTTCGATTCCGGGATCGGGGATATCGTTGCGATCAATTCCAAATCCGAGATCGCCCAGACCTTGCATAACCCTTTCGGTAACTCGAAGGCCTCCTTCCTCGATGAGGCCGGCACACGGTCAACCCTCGCGCCGCTCGCGACTTATACGGAGAGTTACGCGACCAGCGTCAACTACTGGGATAACATCGTCGGCTATTCCTCGAACGGCGGATATGACTCCTCGGGACCGTTCAAAGAGCAGGCGGTCCTCTACAGTCAGGGCGTCACCAAGAGCCTGGGCTCGCTCGGCGGCACCCTCAGCGCGGCCACCGGGATCAACTACGCGAACGAGGTCGTGGGCTACTCGACGACCTCGGCGTCCGCGAGTAGTCCGACCCATGCCTTCTCCGAACAACTGCCGAACGGGTCGCCGATCGACCTGAAGACGCTGGGGGGCGACACGAGCGAGGCGACCGCGGTCAGCGATGCCGGCCAGATCGTCGGCTTCTCGACCACGACTCCCGGCACATCCGGCCCCACCGAGGCGTTCCTGCTCAGCGGCAACGGTCCGCTGACCGCGCAGGATGGCCTGGGAGTACCCCAAGGTTATACGAACAGCTACGCGAACTCCATCAATTCGGACGGAGTCGTCGTCGGCTACGCCACCGAGCCGGACGGCGGGGCGGGTACCATCTCCGAGGCCTTCGAATACACGACGAAAGGCGGCTGGGTAGACATGGGGAACCTCGGTAACAGCGACTCGGTCGCGACCGCCATCAATCTCTCCGGCGAGGTCGTCGGCTACTCGGAAATCGCGAGCAGCGGAGGCCTTGGATCACCTCCGATTCATGCGTTTCTCTACAACTCGAATTCCGGCGTGATGGAAGATCTCAACGATGTCCTCCCCGGCGGCTCGAAATGGACGCTCGAGACGGCTACGGGCATCAACGATCGCGGCGTCATCGTCGGCGTGGCGACCGATCCCGATGGCTATGCGGAAGCCTACGAGCTGATCCCGCCGACGACAACGGCGTCGCCTCCCTCACCGTCGCCTCCCTCACCGTCGCCTCCCTCGACTCCGACCAATCCCACGACCCTCCCGAAGTCGGCGCCGATCGCCACTCTGCCGATCGCTCCCGCGCCGGCGCCCGTACCCGTTCGCAAATCGATCGATTCCGGGCCCGAAAGGACGCGGACGATCCTGACCGTCACGCCCCGGTCAACGAGTCCGGGCGGGTCGGTCACCCTGACCGCCACCGTCGTCGCGAGCAACCATTCGATCGGGACGCCTGCCGGTACTGTCAGTTTCCTGGATGGCAATACGCTCATGGATACGATGAGTCTGAGCAGCGGGATCGCAAGCTTCCAGACGTCGAGCCTCCACGCGGGACGAAATGTCATCCGCGTGGTTTACGGGGGAGGAGGGAGCTTCAATCGCAGCACCTCCGCGACCGTGATCGAGACGGTACGGTCGCATCGGACGAAGGCCAGGGTTGTCCCCTCCCAGCTCGCGGTCCGACAGCCTGCGACCCAGCACCCGGGATTCGTGATAAACCTGGCTGTCGTGAGGGTGGCGACCCTTGCTGGAGTCGCCTCGATTCCGGGCGTCGGCGCGGGCCCGGGCATCTCCGCCCTCGATCCGGATCGATCGGGAACGGGACCGCAACGATCCGTCGGCCACCTTCCACCGCCTGCGAAAGCCGAGGCGAAAGTTCGCGTCGCCGACAGCGGTCCGCCTCCTCGAAGAAGGTCGGGCGATCCGGCCAAAGCACTCATCGCTCGCGAAGCTTCCCGCCTGATCCCGGAGGATTGATGGCGGCCGTGCGGCTCATCCGCGCAGGGCCGCGTGAAGATGCGGGAGTAGCCGGAACGGCTGGGCGAGGCCGGCGATGGGCTCACCACGCTGCTCGATGTGCCGCTCGGCGATCGGGCCGAGGCGGCCGGAAGCGGCCGCGAGGTACTCGAGCCGAGCGGGATCGATACCCATCAGCCGGGCGCCCGTGGCATCAACGGCCGGCAGGTTCGTCCCCATGACCAGGATCCCGGCGTGCTTCGGCGTCCCCATGATCGGGCCGTCCCCTTCCATGCCGATGATGCCGTCGATGATCGCCAGGTCGGGTTTCACCGCCGCCGTGATGTCCACGATCGAACGGCCGATCCCGGCGTAGTGCAGGACGTTCTTCGGCCAGCCGTAGTAAATCCCCGGCATGACGCCGAACAGGTTCTTCATCGAGAGGGTGGCGCCGGCCCAGTGATGGGTCTTCATCTTCGGCATCGAGACGACGAGGTCGGCGCGCTTCAACAGGGTCGGCAAGGCCAGTTGCGTGAGGTTCGTCTGACGGAACCGATTCGGGACCATGACGATGTCATCGTGGTTGAGGTCGAAGAATTCGAGGCGCGATTCCGCCAGGACGGCCCCCAGCCCCGATTGCTCGAGGACCGACTGGGCGTCGCGGCAATGCCCGGGCCCCTCGGCGACGAGGACCTCGCGAGCCCCCCACCCCCGGAAGACCTCCGCGGCGGCGCGGACGACCGCCGGATGCGTGTTGATCTGCGGCTCATCGATGCAGGGCTCGACCAGGTTTGGCTTGAGGAGGATCGATCTCCCCTTGGCCCACCAAGGGCCGATCCCCAGCTCGCGCAGCCCGGAGCGGATCGTCGCCTCGAGGTCAACGTCGTAGGACGCCGCCCTGGCGATCACGACCGGAGCCCGGAGGGAAGACTCGTCCCATCGCCGAAACAGGTTCGCGGCCAATCCGGCCGAGACGATCCCCCCTGCCCCCGTCAAGAATGCACGACGTCTCATCCTGATGATCCTCTCGAAGGTGCTCGCACCCCGGTGACACAACACTCGCCCTCGCCCACTCGCGGGCTCAACGGCGCGTCTCACGCCCCCTTCGGCGAGAGGGTCCTGCGAGGAGGTTCAAGGATTCCTCGCGTGCCGCCAGCAGGAGGAGTGCCAGGCCCAGGGTTGCATCGCGGCGACCCGAGGAACGACGGAAGGCCTCCTCCAGCCGGATCCCGGTTGCGGCCGGGCACGCGTCGTAGGCCCGCAGCGCCAGCAGGCCCCAGCCGAGTGAGATCGGTGCCCTGAGATCCGTGAGGGCATCGCTCAAGTACTCGATCGCGGCCGGGATGACCGGCGAGGATTCTCCGAGAGCGGCCAGGGCCAGCAGCGTGAGGCCGGTGGGTCCCGGTTGAGGGCGAAGCCTCTGCCCGAAAACGATCTTATTGCCGTAATTCCAGCCGCCGCCCGGGATCGCGCGGTCGACGATCATACTTACCCCGCGGCCGACGCGGGGGTGATCGCCGAGGCCCTCGCGGTGCAAGGCCAGGATGGCCAGGGCCGTCGGCTCCACCCAGGAGTTCGTCTCGGCGACCCAGGGCCAGCCGATCAAGGTGGGGTCGTGGCCGAGGACGGCCCGGCCCTCGACAGAATTACCGGAAACGCGTCCCTCGAGGCCGAGCAGCCACCGACAGGCACGGCCCCGTTGGACCTCGTAACCCCCCAGCACGCCCCAGAGCAGGATCGCGTAAGGTGTTGCCCAGCCGGGCATTGCGGGATTCGCGCATGCCGGGAGCGAGCCATCCTCCCGCTGGATGTCCGCCATCCAGTTCGCGGCCTCTCGACTCGTCCTGAGGTCGTCCGCCGAGGACCCAGAGTCCCCGGACGCGATCAGCCCGAGGACGCTCAGGGCTGTCGGCTCGATTCCGGGTACCCCGTCTCGACGGTAACCCCAAGCCCCCGATCGGTCTCGTCGAGCGAGTAGCTCCCGGCGTGCCAGTCCCTGCCATCGGTCGTCCAAGACGCTGCACTCCTCATTCCGGGGACGCGCGAACCAGCCCCCTCACGGCACGAGTCAACCGCGAGCCAAGCCCGATCGAGCAGCCCCTCTCTTCAACATAGGACATGATCCGTCCGGCAAGGACTTCGGCGGCGATCAGGTCCGGTTCACGGGCACCGGGGAGACCCGTTGCCGACCTCTCTTGCCATTGGTGATTCGAGGCCGCGATTCCGGCTCGGGAACTGGCAGTAACAAACTCCCTCGGATTTTGACGCCGATCGGTGAAGTGACCTAGGCTTCTATAGAGCTTGGCAACGCGGTTCAGATGGGTATGGATCCATAAACGTCGAGATCGACCCTGCTTGCGATCTCCGATGATCTAACGCCAGACCAAGTTCATCGAGAAATCCCACCTGTTCGAATCCGTCCACCCAAAGGAGCCTAAGATGAACGCGATCGTGAACAAGACTCGGCGTTTCCTGATTAGTGAAGACGGTCCGACGGCCGTCGAGTATGCCGTGATGCTGGCCTTGATCGTCGTGGCCTGCGTGACGGTCGTTACGAACCTGGGTAAGAGCGTCAGTGGCACGTTCAGCTCCGTCAGCAGCGCGCTCGGCAGCTAATGCGGGCGTGGCCCGGTAGACATTCGTGGCCGCCGCCATTTCTGATCGGCGGGGCCATTGAACATCATTCGCTGAGAGGTCTTGCTACGCCGCTCGGAAATGCGGAGGCGAGTCGGCCGGGGTGGGTTGAGCTCAAGGCGATTTTCTCGGCGAGGGTGAGACTCCGTCCGAGCCTGGCCGCACGCCGAGATGTCCTCCGACCTGGAGGGCTCGTCGCGGCGGAGGGTCTCGGCCTGGACCTCGGGGGCTCCGACGGAACCTCATCCTCCTGGATCCGAAATTCGGTCCCCAGGAGGTGGGCGACGTCTTCGAGGAAAAGACGCCCGTTCGGTCATATCAAACAAAGGTGCGGCGAGTCTCTGTCGCTCGCCTCGCATCGCAGTCGATACGGACAATTCCGCCTCACGAATACGAGTAGCGGATCGGCCGGCAACGACCGGTACGGCTGAGGCATTCAAACATGAGAATTCGATATCATGAGTCTTGCTCGGCCCCCATGATACGCTCAGCGAAGGACATACCCATGCTCAACCTATTGGAGAAGGCTCGGAGTTTTCTCGTCGCCGAGGACGGCCCGACCGCCGTCGAATACGCGGTCATGCTGGCCCTGATCGTCGTGGCCTGCGTCACGGTCGTCACGAACCTCGGCACCGGTGTGAGCGGCACGTTCAGCTCGGTCAGTGGTGCGATCGGGTCCTGATCTCCCGGGCTTCTGTGAGCCCCCGCGATCGGGACTTCATCGAGTCTCCTCGGGCCGCGTACGGATCTCCAAGGCTGCGTGCGCGGCGAGTCGTCTCGACCAGCATTGACCCCGAGCCCACCTCGACCCGCGCGAAATACACGAAGCAGGGAAGAGAATCCGGACCAACTCACCATCACATTCAACCTTCGTGCATCTCGTGTTCGAACTCCTCCAGGAGATGAGGGCGACCATCGCGAGCCGCCTGCCGCCGATATCAGACCGCTGAGGGCCCGCGGGTTTCGCGGGCCATCGCGGGGCGATGCAGGCCGGGGCGGTGACCCGCCATTCGCGGCGGACCGGGAGCGACGATGACGCTCGCAACCGCTCGACCCGCGCCCGGCACCGGCCGCCCGAGTGATTTGACAGGGGATCGGATGGGACCCATGCTTCTTTCGGAGACACGGGTCGCGCCGTCCAACCCCGTCGCGCGCGGAGAAGCACCGGAGTCCCGCAAGGAGCCGCTCATGCCTGAGATCCCGAGAGGAATTGCGTTTCTCGTCTCGTTCGTCCTCATCGAGGCCGCGATCATCGACGGCCGGTCGTTGCGCGTGCCCAACTGGTTGACGTTCCACTTCCTGCTGGGCGGCTGGATCTACGCGTGGTGGACCGGCGGAGTCGCCCTCCTGCTCTGGTCCATGACGGGGGCGGTCGTGGGCCTGATGACCCTGCTGCCGTTGTACGCCATCGGGGGCATGGGTGCCGGGGATGTGAAGTTGATGGCGGGGGTCGGCGCCTGGATCGGGCCGACGTTCACGGGCTGGGCGTTCCTGTGGTCGGCGGTGGTCGGGGGCCTGATGGGACTGGCGATGATGGCCTGGAGCGGGGAGCTTTCCCGCCATCTCGAGGCCATGCGGATGATCGTCCGAGAGGTGCTGACCGTGCGGCGGCCCACCGTCCTCTCCGAACTGGCGGCCCGACGCAAGCCCACGATGCTCCTGCTCCCTTACGGCATCCCGATCGCCGCGGGCACGATCGCTTATATGACCTGGGCCGGCTTCCTGGTCTGATGCGGAGGCCCGATGCCTCCTCGAAACCCGGGGCCACTTTTCACGATAAGACGACTTAAATGAACGGCAAATCTCTGGCGATGTTGGGACTGGCGTTGCTCTTCGGGCTGGGCGCGATGATGCTCAGCCGGCAGCTGCTATCCAAGGAGGCCAAGTCGGCGGAGGAGACCCAGGAAGTCCTGGTCGCCGCCCGCGACATCAAGGCCGAGGAATCCCTGAAGCCCGACATGCTGACCGTCAACCGCATGGCGAAATCGGCGGTGCCGGCCGGCGCGTTCTCCTCGCCCAAGGACGTCGAGGATCGATGGGTCAAGACGGTCTTGCTCGAAGGCGATGTGATCGTCGAGAAGAAGCTGGGACCGAAGGGGGCGCCCCCGGCCTGGTCGCCAATATCCCGCCGGGCATGAGGGCGTTCGCGATTGACGTCACCGAGCAATCGGGCGTCTCGGGGTTCGTCCTCCCCGGACACCGGGTCAACGTGGTCCGTTACGAGGCCGACCAGAGCGTCCAGTCCGGCGAGACGATCCTCCAGAACATCCTGGTGCTGGCATCCGGCCAGGTCTTCACGCGGGCCGATGAGCGCACGCTCACGAACCGGACGGTCACTCTCGCGGTGACCCCGGAGCAAGTTGAACACGCTGGTCGCGGCGCGCGGCAAGGGTGCGCTCTCCCTCTCCTTGCGGGGCCTCAACGATCAGCAGGTCGTGGCCCGCCCCAGGCCGAAATCGCCGGACCCGGACCCGATGGAGAAGCGGTGGAGACTCGAGGAGGAGAAGAGGAAGGCGATCGAGAAGCAGCTCGAGGAATTGAAGGCCGCGGTCGCGAAGAAGCTGGCGGAGCCGCCGGCGCCACCGCCGGCGCCCGCCGCCCACCGCGCTCGCCGCCGCGTTACACGACCATCTATCGGGGCATCGCCCAGGTCCACCGGGTCCGGATCGACCAGGGCGGGGTCGCGGAACTCCCGCCGCGGCCGGACGCGGTCGAGAGGGGCGAATCCCAGGACCGTCCGGACCGATTCGGCACGCCGGCCGCGTCGCCATCGACGTCGGGCAACGACGGAGAGCGGCCCTGAGACCGGGGACGTCGTCGTATCGCCACACTTCCGTGCCAGAAGGTACCACGAGTCGCAAACCATGAAGGACGTCATCCGAATCGCCCTGGTTGATCCGAGCGAGGAGTCGAGGGACGCCCTGCGGCAGCTCCTGAAGTCGATCCCCACGATCTGGGTCGCCGAGGTGATCAATACGTACCAGGAAGCGGCGGCGCGCATCGGCGGGATCGCCCCCGATGTGACGATCGTGGCCCTTGACCACGACCCTGGCCGAGCGGTCGAGCTGATCGGCGCCTTGACGCAGGCCGATCGCTCCGCGATGGTCCTCCCGGCGAGCCGTAGCAGCGACAGCAAGCTGATCCTCCGCGCCATCCGCGCCGGGGGGCGCGAATTCCTCACCCTCCCCGCCGAAGCGACGGATGTGCTCGAGATCATGTCGCAACTGGTTCGAGGCCGGGTCGAGGATGACGACGCGACGACTCGAGGTCCGCAGATCATCTCGGTCACCGGGGCCGCGGGCGGGGTGGGGGTGACCTCGGTGGCCGTGAACCTCGCTGCGGCGCTCGCCGCGACCAAGGACCGCGAGACGATCCTGGTCGACCTGGACCTCGTATTCGGGGCGGTCGACACCGCGCTCGACATCGTCCCGGATAACAGCGTCTACACCGTCCTCCAGAACTTCCAGCGGCTCGACCAGATGCTCCTCAAGCGGTCCCTCGCCCGGCACTCCTCGGGCCTCTACGTCCTGCCCCGCCCGACGGAGATCGAGGAGGCCGCCAAGGTCGATCCGGACGCACTGGGCCGGCTGCTGGGCCTGCTCAAGGCCGTTTTCAGCACCGTCGCGATCGATACGAGCAAGGGACTCCAGTCGTCCGATTTCGTCGCCTACGAGATGTCCGACATCATCCTGATCGTGATCCAGCTCGACCTGAACTGCGTGCGCAACACCGGGCGTCTGATCCGGATGTTCCGGCAGTGCGAGGGCATGTCCGACCGGCTCAGGATCGTCGTCAATCGCATGGGCTCGAACGACGATGAGATCAGCATCAAGAAGGCCGAAGAGACCTTCAAACTGCCGATCTCCTGGCAGATCCCCAACGCGACCAAGCTGTTCCAGACCTCGCGGATCCAGGGCGTCCCCATCGCCGAGGTCGCCAAGGGGAGCCGGCCGCACCAGGTCTTCCTCGAGATGGCCCGATCCCTCTGGCCGGTCCCCGAGGACTCGGCGGAGAAGCCACGAAAGGGGCTCTTCGCGGCGCTTTTCTGATTCGCAACAGATACCGGGGGACCATCGGTGAGACGCCGGGCCGGGTGGCCGGGATCCGTCGCCCTTTCGGGGCCGGATCCGGCCTGAGCCGGTACACAACGGAGATCCGAGGCCCCATGCACCACGACTCACGACGGGACATCAGAGATGCTTAAAGGACTGGGACGATCGTCATTCGGGGCGAGACCGAAGTTCGGACAGGCCGGTGCGACGTCGGAGGCCGACCAGCCGCCGGTCACGCCGGCTCCTCCCCCTCCGGCGCCGGGAGCTTCGTCGCCGGCCGCGCCGCCGATACGCCCGCCCAGCCCGGAGCCGAGGGCGGCCGAGACGCCCAGGGCGCCCGACCCGGCCCAGGAGAAGTTCGAGCTTCTCAAGCGCCACATCCACACCAGGCTGGTCAACCGGCTCGACATGAATCGGATCGGCGAGATCGATCCGAAGCTGCTGCGCGACGAGATCCGCGGGGTCGTCGAGCAGCTCTGCGACACGGAGAACCCGCTGCTCAACCGCAACGAGCGCCAGCGGCTGGTCAACGAGATCCTCGACGAGACCTTCGGCTTCGGCCCGCTCGAGCTCCTGCTCAAGGACGACAAGATCGGCGACATCATGATCAACGGCCCGAAGAAGATCTACGTGGAGAAAGGGGGCCGGATCGAGCGGTCGGAGGTGACGTTCCGCGACAACGATCACCTGCTGCAGATCATCGACCGGATCGTCTCCCGCGTGGGCCGACGGGTCGACGAGACCTCGCCGATGGTCGACGCCCGGCTCCCCGACGGCTCGCGGTTCAACGCGATCATCCCGCCGCTGGCCCTCGACGGCGCCGTGGTCACCATTCGAATGTTCGGCTCGCGGCCGCTCTCCAAGGACGACCTGCTCCGCTTCAAGGCGTTCACGCCGGATATGCTGGCGCTGATGGAAGCGGCCATGAAGGCGCGGCTGAATATCCTGATCTCGGGCGGGACCGGCTCGGGCAAGACGACGCTGCTCAATACGCTCTCCAGCTTCATCCAGCCCGATCACCGCGTGATCACCATCGAGGACGCGGCCGAGCTCCAGCTCCAGCAGGACCACGTCGTCCGCCTGGAGACGCGGCCCGCCAATATCGAGGGCCGGGGGGCGGTCACGGCCACGGACCTGGTGAAGAACGCGCTGCGCATGCGGCCCGATCGGATCATCATCGGCGAGTGCCGGGGGGCCGAGACGCTCGACATGATCCAGGCCATGAATACCGGCCACGAGGGGTCGATGACGACCGTGCACGCCAATTCGCCCCGCGACGCCCTCAGCCGGCTCGAGACGATGATCAGCATGGCGGGGCTCGAGCTGCCGATCCGCGCCCTGCGCAACCAGTTCGCCTCGGCGATCGACCTGGTCATCCAGGCGAGCCGACTGCAGGGGGGCCCTCGCAAGATCACCAGCGTCTCGGAGGTGATCGGCATGGAGGGCGACACGATCATCATGCAGGAGATCTTCGCCTTCCGTCAGACGGGCGTCGGCGAAGACGGCCGCGCCCACGGCGAGTTCATCGCGACGGGGATCCGGCCGACGTTCATGGAACGCCTGGAGACCTCCGGCTACCACCTCTCTCCCGAGATCTTCCGCCAGCGCGTCCTCTTGAAAGACTGATCGCCCGTCGATCCGGAGGTAGATCATGAACGACCCCACGGTACTCTCGATGATCATCGGCCTCGGCGTCATCATCCTGGTCGGCGGGTTCGGCCTTTTGATGTCGAAGTCCTCGGGGACGCGGGCCGACGAGCGACTCGCCGGGCTCTCCGGCCAGAAATCGACCAAGGCCAAGAAGGCGGACCTGACGAGCGGCATCCTCGCCCGGCCGGCCGCGATCGACCTCGGGCGCCCTTCGTTCTGGACTCGCCTGATCCCCAACGCCGAGAACCTGAACCTGCTCTACGAGCAGGCGGACGTCAACCTGACGTTCCGAACGTTCATGGGCCTGGTCGGCGGCCTCGCCCTGGCGGGGATCGTCGTCGGGGTCGTGTCCCACCTGCCGACCTACGCGATCCCGCTGGGAGCCGCCTTCCTGGCGAGCCTGCCGTTCTTGTGGCTGCTGCATCGCAGGGCACGGCGGATCAGGCAGTTCGTCACGGCCATGCCGGAGGCGGTCGAGCTGATCAGCCGGGCGCTCAGGGCCGGCCACAGCCTGGCCTCGGGCCTGCACCTGATCGCCGAGGAGATGAAGGGGCCGATCGCCGACGAATTCAACCGCGTCTTCGAGGAGCAGAACCTCGGCGTGCCGATCGAGCTGGCGCTGCGCAACATGGCCGACCGGATCCCGTCGATGGACACGCGGTTCTTCGTGATCGCTGTGATCATCCAGCGGTTCAACCGGCGGCGATCTGGCCGAGGTCCTCGACAAGATCGGCCGGCTGATCCGCCAGCGGTTCGAACTGTTCGGGCACGTGAAGTCGCTGACCGCCGAGGGCCGGCTCTCCGGGGTCGTTCTGCTGGCGATGCCCCCGTCGTTGCTGGCGTTCATCTCGATCGTGAACTATGACTATATTAGCGTCCTCTACACCAATCCGATCGGCGTCAAGATGTTGACGATCACGGCCGTGCTTCAGCTCGTCGGGGCATGGTCGATCAAGCAGATCATCGCGATCAAGGTCTGAAATATCGTGTTGCCATCCCCCGAAATCCTGATCCCGGCGGCGGTCTTCCTCTCGATCACGCTCGCGACGTGGGCCGGCCTGGGTTTGCTGGCGGGCAGGCCGCGGAAGGCCGAGGATCGGCTCAGTCGCCTGCTCGAGCCGAATGGCGGACGGGGCGGCGATTCGGAACTCGGCCTGGCGAAGCGGCAGGAATTGTTCCAGGCCAAGGTCACGGAGGCGGCGAAGAAGCTGGGGCAATCCTTCCGCCCGTCCGACGAGCAGGAGCTGGGGAAGATCCGGCTGAAGCTCCTGAATGCGGGCTTCCGCCAGGAGCAGGCCGTGGCGGTGTACTACGGGGCCAAGGTGATCGGCTTGCTCCTCGTGCTCGGCGCGGCATTTCCGCTGCTGTACATGAAGCTCGGCATGACGCAAAACACCGGACTCTTCGCCGTGGGCCTCGGCGCCATAGGCTTCTACCTCCCCGATTTCCTCGTGGATCATCGGAAGAAGAAGCGGGCCGAGTCGATGTTCCTCGGCATGCCCGACGCGCTGGATCTCATGGTCGTCTGCGTGGAGGCGGGGCTCGGCCTCGATGCGGCGATGCGGCGCGTCACCAGCGAGCTGGCCCCGTCGTCGCCGGTGCTCTGCGAGGAGTTCGCCATCGCCAACTTCCAGTTCCAGATGGGACGGACCCGGAGGGAGGTCCTTCGCGACCTGGGGATTCGATCGGGCGTCGAGGACGTGAGGGCGCTGGCCGCCGTGATCATCCAGGCCGAAAAGTTCGGCTCGAGCATCGGGTCCGCCCTCCGCGTGCAATCGGACGCGATGCGGCTGCGGCGGCGTCAACTGGCCGAAGAGCGCGCCGCCAAGACCGCCGTCAAGATCATGATTCCCCTGCTCCTTTTCATCTTCCCCGGCGTATTCGTGGTCCTGGTCGGACCGGCGGGAATCCAGATGTACAAGATGATGTCGGAGAAGTAAGCCGCGTCCCGCGCCTGCTCCAGTCCACTCCGTGGGCATGCTGATGTCGGGTCACGAGATTCGCGGAGGGCTCAAGTCATGGTCAAGAACTCGATCCCGCTTGCAACGGACATCAAACCCGACCCGAGGCGGTCGAAGGTGCTGCCGATCGCTTTGATCTTGATCCTCGCGCCTCTGCTGGCCCCCCTGGCCTTGGAGACGATATCGATCTGCTACGGGCAGTGGTGCGAGATCATGGGCAAGCGCGTCGAGGTGCGCACTCCGACCCTCGACGCGATCGGGGATCGGGTCGAGTCGCTCAGGGAAGACGTCAGGGGCAGGCTCTCGGACTGCTTCGAGCGGGTCCCCTGGAATCCGATGGTCGCTCTGCCCGTAATTGTCGTGGTCATGGTGATCGCGTTGATGATCCTCCGGCTTTGAGGGGCGAGGCAGGCTGAGTCACGGACGGGGTTGACAGCCGCCGTGCTCTCGGCGATGCTTAATTCTCTCACTTGGGCCGAAGTGGCGGAATGGCAGACGCGCCGGACTCAAAATCCGGTGGGGTAACACCCGTGTGGGTTCAAGTCCCACCTTCGGTACTCAAAAGCGAAGCTGAGGAGGGTAGCCCAAGGCGGCCTCATCGCCCTCCGCACGGTCATGCGTCCAGCGCCATTGGCTCGGTCGGGATCGCAGTCCGCGTCGATGACGTCGCCGACGGCCTTGATGAGGTCGCTCAATTCAGCCTCGCAGGAACCCAGCGAGGCTTGAAAGGCCAAGAGGGTGACGACCGCCGCAACCGGCTGCCGTTCTCCTCTTGGCGCTGGCCATGCTCTTCTTGGCCCGCGTTCGTGAGCCGGGAAGATGAAGGTGTCCGGACCAGGATCAGCACAGTTCCGGACACCTTGAAACGACTGCCGGTCATGCCCGGCGCGGCCCGGAAAATCCACCCCGCATTCGGGCCCGGGCAAACTCATGGGCCGTTGTAGATATCGTCAAAGGCCGTCGATGCCTTGTTGCCTTTGACCGTGGTGTTCACGAGAGTCAGGACGGTGTCATAGCTGTAGATCCCACCGCCCTCGCCCTGCACGCTGCCATTCGCCTTGTTGCCGTTGACCACGGAACTGACGACGTCCACCGTACTGCTCAAGGCATAAATGCCGCCTCCGTAGGCATTCGCCCCGTTGGCCTGGTTGGCGTTGACCGTGCAGTCGGTAACGGTGGCGGAACCGGTCAGGACCGACAGGCCGCCGCCCCAGGCGTTGCCTCCGCTGGCGCCCGAACCGCCGGTGCCACCGATGGCCTCATTGTTGTTGAGGGTGCAGTTGTTGAGCGTCAGCGAGGAATTGTCGGGGGGAGGGAAAAGGAAGTAGCCGGTGCCGACGTTGATGCCGCCGCCCACTCCGGTGCCGCCATTGGCTCCGGCGCCGCCGGCGCCGCCGATGGCCTGGTTGGAATTGACGGTGGTGTTGCTGACGGTCACGACCGAGCCACCGGACAGGTCGATGCCACCGCTCACGCCGTCGGCGCCTGGCACGCCCGCGTTGCCGGCCCCGCCCTGAGCGACGTTGTTGAGGACCGTACAGCCGGTCACGCGGCTGCCCGAAGGGACGAGGACCAGGGAGATCCCGCCGCCTTCGGCGAGTGCCGGCGCCGGCCCGGAGCCGCCGACCGCTTGATTGCCGTTGATCGTGCTGTCGGCAATGAGCACGGGGGCGCCGGCCAGGTCGAGACAGAAGACGCCGCCGCCGGCGGTCGCACTGTTGCTCAAGACCGACTGCGAGGGGGGGACATCCGCTGCCAGGGCGCGCGCCTGGGCCAGGTTGCCTGTCAGGGACGAGGAGCTAACGGTCAAGCTGCCGATACTGTTGATGCCGCCGCCCTGACCGGAGCCGAAGTTGTTGATGCCGTCCCCGCCGGCCGCGCCGATGGCTGAGTTGTCCTTGATCGTGCAGCCCGTCACGGTCAGGGTCGCACCCACGTTGCTGGAATTGCTGAGTGCCCCTCCGCCCGCACTGGCGCCAGGGCTACCGCCGAGCGCCTCGTTGCCGTCGAAGGTGCTGTTGCTGATCGTGGCCGAGCCGGTACTGGCCAGATTCAGGTCGATCGCGCCGCCCGATGCGAAGATGAAGGAGGGACTGACGATGGGATCGTTAGGACCGACGGCGATGGCCTCGTTGCCGTCGAAGGTGCTGTTGCTGACGGTCAGCGTGCCGGACGAGGATGACATGTCCTCGATGGCGCCGCCGAACCCACCGCCGGCTGGAGTGCCGAGGGCCTCGTTGCCGGTCAACTCGCAATTGGTGATCCTGACGGCGGCGCCGCCCTCCATCAGGATGCCGCCCCCCGCGTTGGCCTGGTTGCCGCTGACAGTGCAAATGGCCAGCGTGGCGGTGCCATTGTCATGGATGCCACCCCCGACGTTGGCAGAGTTGCCGCTGACGGTGCAAATGGTCAGTGTGGCCGTGCTTTCGCCATTGACATACAGGCCACCCCCGTATGGGGCGGAGTTGCCGCTGACGCTGCAATCGCGAAGCTTGGTTGTGCCAACGCCGTGGACATACAGGCCACCTCCGCCGCCAAAGACGACCGAGTTGCCGCTGATGGTGCAGTTGGTCAGCGTGGCTATGCTGAAGTTGTCCATGCCGCCCCCTTCCCCATTGACGAAGTTGCCGTTGACGCTGCAATCGGTCAGCGTGGCCGTGCCGGAGTTTATCAGGCCGCCGCCTTCGCTGTTGGCGGAGTTGCCGCTGATGGTGCAGTTGGTCAACGTGGCAATGCCCCTGTAGTTGTTGAGACCGCCGCCGTTACCGTTGGCGCACGAGTTGCCGCTGATCGTGCAGTTGGTCAACGAGACCGTGCCAGAGAGGTTATACACCCCGCCGCCGCTACCGCCTGAGGAGTTGCCGCTGATCGTGCAGTTGGTCAACGAGACCGTGCCAAGGGAGTTATCCACCCCGCCGCCGACCAAGGAGCTGCCGCCGGTGATCGTCAGTCCCGAGATCGACGCCGTGACACCCGGGTCGATCGCGAACACCCCGCTCAGGCCACCGCCGTTGACGGTAACGCCCGCTTTGGGACCTGTGATCGTCTCCGTTCCGGTCGTGTCGCTCAGCTCGAGACGGCTGCCGTTCAGCTCGATGGTCTGTGCCGTCTTGAAGACCGATTTGTCGAACGTGATCGTCTCGGCGCCCCCGTTCAAATTCGCCTGGCCGACCGCCCAAGCCAACGAGCCGGTGCCGCTGCTGGCGGTGTTGGTCACGACGATGTTGGACAGAAGCCGCCTGTCCTCCAGCGCCAGCAACGTCGGCTGCATCCGCCGCCGTTTCCGTGCCTCGATCGATGCCCGCCCACTCCTCCGCTGATCGTTCCGCCTGATGGAAAACATGGTTCTGTTGCTCCCTTGGTGTTAAACAACCTCGATCGATGAACAGCCTCTCTCACGCCCTGAAGAACGCTGATGCGGTCTGCGATAGAACGATTGAGCAAGCACCCCCGTGCGCAGACCGAGCGCCAGGGCGTTGCGGATCCGGTCAAACCCCTGCGTGGCGGCGAGGCTCACAGGCCGCATCGTTCCCCTCTGTTTCCGGGGCCGGCTGCGTTCCTCAACGACTACGTCTCAATGTACGTCCCGAAGATATTCGGGTTGCTGGTGGAGGCGGTGTTGTCGATGACGTTGGCCATTGTGAAGGCGTCGATGTAAACGGTCGCCCCGGATGCAATGTACAGGCCCCCGCCCTCGCCCAGGCCCGTCGAGGTGGCTTGAGCAGCATTGGAGGACACGGAAACGCTGGCCAGGGTGACCGTGCCGCCGCTCACCTCCAGCCCGCCGCCAAAGCCGTTGCCGCCGTTGCCGTCCTTGCCGCCGATAATGCCGGCTCCGCCTTTCCCGCCCTGGACTGTATTGGAGGACAGGGAAACGCTGGTCAGGGTGGCCGTGCCGCCGCTCACCTCTAGCCCGCCCCCGAAGCCGTTGCCGCCGTTGCCGCCGAGCGTGGCGCTGCCGCCGCCAACGCCGCCCACAGCCGTGTTGGAGGAGAGGGTCGCGTTGGTCAGATTGGCCGTCCCGCCGGCGACGTAGACCCCGCCGCCGGACGCGTTGCCGCCGTTGCCGCCACCGTCGGGGCCGTAGCCGCCGTTGCCGCCTTGAACGGTATTGAAAGACACGGTCGCGTTGGTCAGAGTGAGCGTTCCACCGGCGACGTAGACCCCGCCGCCCTCCGCGCTCCCGCCCGACCATCCATAATATCCACCGGAATAACCATAACCGCCGAGGGCCTGGTTGTGCTCGACCGTGGTGCCGCTTTCCAACGTCAGCGCTCCGCTGGAATAGATACCCCCCCCTTCCGGACCCGTGTTGTTCTGCACGCTCGCGTCGCTCATCGTCAGGGCACCCTGGTTATAGATGGCGCCACCCGCATTACGCGCGGTGTTGTTCTGCGCGGTCACCCCGCTCATGGTCAGGGCACCCTGGTTATAGATGGCACCACCCGCGTTAACCGCGGTATTGTTCTGCACTGTCACGCCGCTCATGGTCAAGGTACCCTGGTTACAGATGGCGCCACCCTCCCCCTCCGCCGAGGAAGTCAGAAACGGACTCGCCAAGCCGCCGCCGCTCATGGTCAGGGCACCCTGGTTATAGACGGCGCCACTCTCCCCCTCCGCCGAGGGAGCCGCATACGGACTCGCCAAGCCACCCTTCAGCGTCAAGTGCTGCAGGGTCAGCGAGGCTGCGGGAGCCACGTCGAAGAGGCGAAAACTAATTTCGGCGGACCGATCGATGGTATCGCCGTCGCCAACAATGGTCAGGTTGTCGTTGGCGGCAATGACAGGCAGGCCGTTCGCCCCGGTGGCGGCAGTATCGTTGTTCCTCGCCTTCAAAGCATAGGGCGAAGTGGTAGGGGCCGTCAGGGTGATGGTGTTTGCCCCGCCGGCCGTGTTGGCGGCGGTGATGTTGACGATCAGGGCCGACACGCTGGATGCGGTGTAGCTCGTGAGCAGCGCCCGGCCTTCGAGCGGCTCCAGCGTAAAGCGGGCCTTTTTCGGCCGCGACGCCGGGTTGCGACGCTGGCCGCGCCGGGCATGACTGTGCGAAAGAGTTCCCGAAAGCCAGGTGGAAAGAGACATGGTGAAGCTCCTTTTTTCGTCGCAATCCGCAATGGAATGACCGAGCAATCGGGCCCTGGCGCGCAAACCGAGCGCCAGGGCTCGCCGGGCCCCTGAGACTTTTTGCTTGGCGGCGGGCGCCACACCCGCCGCCTTTCTTCTTTTCGACTGGTTCTCAAACTGAGCCCTGCAACCTCTGCATGGATCTTACTCCCTGCACGATGTTCCACGGACGTGCCGAGAGAAGAGCAGGAGCGCCAGTGCGCCCGTGCCGAGGAGGGTCATCGTCGCTGGCTCCGGTACGCTGCCAGCCAACGTGTCGAGGGTGTATCCCGTCGGCAAGCCGGAGACCGCGCCGATGTCCGTCGCCACGCCCGTCGTCGTGTTGATCGTGAAGATCGACGGAGTGGAGGGGATGAAGGTGTCGATGCCATAGAGCGTCGATCCGACGGAGGCCAACGCCAGCGGGTCGGTCGTACCCAGGCCCGAGCCCACCGCGGTCGCGGCCCCTGTCGTCGTATTCACCTGGTAAAGTGTGGCGACCTCGCTCGGCGTGGGCCAGACGTTGAAGTAGAGGTTCCCGTTCGGTCCGAAAGCGAGGTTGCCGCTGTTGAAACTCCAGAACGATGGACTCAGGGTGCCCACGACGCTCGAGCTATTGCCGTCGGCGGAGATGTGCTCGAGGGTTGCCGAGAATGGCCCGGGCAACGAACCGATCTGGTAAATGGCGTAGAAACCCGCGGCCCCCGCCGAGGCAAGACCGGTGAAGCCGAAGGAATCGCCGGGCGCGGTCGCCGAGCCGAACTGAGACGTCACGCCCGAGGGGCTGATCGTCGCGAGGTTGTAGTTGAGATTACCCTCCCCGCCGTAGAGGGTCCCACCCGCACCGACGGTGATGGAGCCGAACAGCGGGGTCGTCGTCGCGATCTGAGTGAACCGGCCCGTCGTCAGGTCCATCGTGCCGAACAGGTTCGTGGTACCGTTGTCCGCGGTGGCGTACACCACGTTGTCCGCCCTGGCCTCCACTGCCGCTCCGAGCGCCAGGAGCAGGGCCGCCGCCCGGTGAAACCACCGTCTCTTCACGAAGCTCATCATCGATCATCTCCCGTTGCTAAAGGCTCGAACTAACGTAACAATCATAGAATTAGATACGGTTCATGATATGATCTTTTGACCCAATATCGTGAAACGGATCCGATCCCCCACACGACCATGCGTGTCCCGGTTGCCGATTCCTGCCAGGGCCGGCTATAAGCCTTGACTGAGCACGGGATGTCAAGAACCATCCGCGCTCAGGCTGCTGGCGATCGAGCTGAGAAGCGTGTCCGTGCTCGATGGCCTACCTTTCCTTCGCGGCGCGAACCCGCTGAAGGGAGACGTTCCCATCTCCGGGGCCGTGTCATTCGCGGTCAGGTCGGCCGTTCCGCCATTGGTCGTGACGTTGACCGTGCCGGCATAGTCGTTGTCGGTAATGCTGAGGGCATTCGGGACGGTGGCGGTGAACGTCCGAGATGCGGCGCCGGTAGAGGATCGCTGACCGCTGATCCGCAAAGCGGGCAGGGCATCAGCCCGGGTAAACTCGAAAACCGTGCCGATCACCGTGGCGCCTCCATCCGTCGTTGTGCCATACAGATTGCCGCTGCTGTCCATGATCAGACCGCCATCAGGATTCATGCCGGTTCCTAAGCCGAACCCAACCAGCGTAGTGATCGTGCCGCTGCCATGGGCTAGCTCGAAAACCGTGCCGAGGTACGAGTAGCCGATTCCCGTAGATGTTGTACCGTACAGATTGCCGCTGCTGTCCATGATCACGCCGCCATAGGGGAATTTACCGTCGCCGCCGTTGAACGAAGCCAGCGCAGTAATCGTGCCGCTGCCATCTGCCAGCTCGAAAACCGTGCCGTACCCCGAGGCGCCTCCCGCATAGGTTGTGCCGTACAGATTGCCGCTGCCGTCCATGATCAGGCCAGCCCACGGGCTTGCGCCGTTGGTGCCGTTGAACGAAGCCAGTGTGGTGATCGTGCCGCTGCCGTGGGCCAGCTCGAAAACCGTGCCGTCCTCTGCCTTGCCGCCCGCATACGTTGTACCGTACAGATTGCCGCTGCTGTCCATGATCAGAGCACCTCTCGGGCCTTCGCCATTGTTGCCGTTGAACGAGGCCAGATCGGTGATCGTGCCGCTGCCGTGGGCCAGCTCGAAAACCGTGCCGTCGCCCGAGGCGCCTCCCGTCTCCGTGGTGCCCCACAGATTGCCACTGCTGTCCATGATCACGCCCCCGACCGGAAACGAACCGTTGCTGCCGTCAAACGAGGCCAGATCGGTGATCGTGCCGCTTCCATGGGCCAGCTCGAAAACCGTGCCATCATTGGAGGCGCCTCCGAACTCCGCGGTGCCCCACAGATTGCCACTGCTGTCCATGATCAGCCCGGCCCTCGGGTTTTCACCGTTGGTGCCGTTGAACGAGGCTAGCGCGGTGATCGTGCCGCTACCATGGGCCAGCTCGAAAACCGTGCCATCATTGGAGGCGCCTCCGGTAGACGTTGTACCGTAAAGATTGCCACTGCTGTCCATGATCAGGCCGGCGTAAGGAAGTTTGCCGTTGCTGATGAGCGAAGCCAGCGCGGTGATCGTGCCGCTACCATAGGCCAGCTCGAAAACCGTACCGCCAAGGCCCTCTAGCGGTTCCGTTGTGCAGTAAAGGTCGCCGCTGCTGTCCATGATCAGGCCGGCCGCCGGATAGCAACCGTTGGTGCTGTTGAACGAGGCCAGCGCGGTGATCGTGCCGCTGCCATGAGCCAGCTCGAAAACCGTGCCGTAGCTCGAGGAGCCGGCTCCCGCAGAGGTTGTGCCGTACAGATTGCCGCTGCTGTCCATGATCACGCCGCCATAGGGAAATGCACCGTCGCTGTCGTTGAACGAGGCCAGCGTGGTGATCGTGCCGCTCCCCTTGGCGAGCTCGAAAACTGTGCCGCGGACAAAGGCGCCTCCCGAACGGGTTGAGCCGTACAGATTGCCGCTCGTGTCCATGATCAGGCCGTCGATCGGGGCTTCACCGTTGGCATCATTGAAGGAAGCCAGCGCGGTGATCGTGCCGCTCCCGTGGGTCAGCTCGAAAACCGTGCCATCGCTGTAGGTGCCTCCCGTATTCGCTGTACCGTACAGATTGCCGCTGCTGTCCATGATCAGAGAACCTTCCGGCTCCGAGCCGTTGGTGCCGTTGAACGAAGCCAGCGCGGTGATCGTGCCGCTGCCGTGGGCCAGCTCGAAAACCGCGCCGTCGCCGGAGGCGCCCCCCCATTCGTTGTGCCGTACAGATTGCCGCTGCTGTCCATGATCAGGGCGGCATGCGATTGCGAACCGTTGTTGCCGTTGAACGAGGCCAGCGTGGTGATCGTGCCGCTCCCCTTGGCGAGCTCGAAAACCGTGCCGTAGCTCGAGGAGCCGGCTCCCGCAGAGGTTGTTCCGTACAGGTTGCCGCTGCTGTCCATGATCAGGCCGTCGAACGGGTTTGCGCCGTTGGTGCCGTTGAACAAAGCCAGCGTGGTGATCGCGCCGCTGCCATGGGCCACCTCGAAGACCGTGCCATCACCGTCGCGGCCGGTGGCGCCGCCGTATGTGGTAGTGCCGTACAGATTGCCGCTGCTGTCCATGACCAGGCCGCCATTCGGGTCCAAGCCATCAGGGAAGCCGAACGAGGCCAGCGTGGTCAGGCTCAGCGTAAGCCGGATCTCGAGTCCTTCCAGACCGGGCCGGAAGCTGTGCCGGCGGTGGGACGACGTTGTCGCCAGGTTGCGGCGCTTGGCGGGCCTGGCCTGGCTGTGCGAAGAAGTCCCCGAAAGCCAGGTGGAAAGAGACATGGTGAAGCTCCTTTGTTCGATGCGGTTCGAGATGGAATGACTGAGCGAGCGCCCCCGGCGCAGACCGAGCGCCCGGGCTTTGCCGATCCGGTCGAACCTCTGTTTGGCGGTCAGGGTCACCGGCCGCTTTTCTTGTTTTCTTGGTCAGGTCGGCGTCGGAATGCTATCCCTTGGCGTTGCCGGCCTGCTTCAGCAATCGTTCCCTCACTCAATGCCCCGTTTGCGGCGAAACCCGCCAGGAAATCTCGGGAAGGAAGTCATTTCTTTCTTCCGTCCCCACCCAGCAACTGGGCGGATTCGGCTCGAAAGGCGGACAACTCCTGATCCTCGACCTTGTGTTTCTCCATCCATTGGATGGCCCGGTCGTGCCATTTCCGAGCCTGCTCCTTGTCGCCGAGCTTTTCGTGGGCCATGGCCAGGAAGAACCAGTCCGAACAGTCCTCCCCCTTGCGAAGCTCCATGCTTCTCTGGAGCGCCGCGATCGCCGCTTTCCAATCGCCGGCGCGGTAGTGGGCCACACCCAGGGTGTTCCAGACGTTACCGTCGTTTGGCTCGAGCTCGACGGCTTTCTTGGCACAATTGACCGCGCGGCCCGGGTCACGAGCGTAGAGATTGGGATGAGTGACAAGTATCCAGGCCACGGCGTTTTGCGAGTTGGCGTCTTTCGGGTCTAGCTCGCTGGCCTTGGTGTAATCGGCAAGAGCCTTGTCATGATGGCCCTGGACTGCGTAGGCCACGCCTCGGCCGAGCCAGAATGTCGCGGACTTCGGGTCCAGCTCAATGGCCTTGGAGTAATCAGCAGTGGCCTTGTCATACTGCCTCAGGTTTCGATTGGCCCAGCCACGGTTGCCCCACGCGCTTGCGTACCGGGGATCCAGCTCGATGGCCTTGGAGGAATCGGCAATCGCCTTGTCATGTTGCCCCAGGCTTTCATAGGCAAAGCCACGGTTGGCCCATGCGCCCACGTACCTGGGATCCAGCTCAATGGCCTTGGAGGAATCGGCAACTTCCTTGTCATATTGCCCCAGGTTTCCATAGGTCCAGCCACGGTTGCCCCATGCGGTCGCGAGCTTGGGATCCAGCTCGATGGCCTTGGAGGAATCGGCAATCGCCTTGTCATGTTGCCCCAGGTGTCCATAGGCCCAGCCACGGTTGCCCCATGCGCTTGCGTACCTGGGATCCAGCTCGATGACCTTGGACAAATCGGCAATCGCCTTGTCATGTTGCCCCAGGCTTTCATAGGCAAAGCCACGGTTGCCCCATGCGGTCGCGAGCTTGGGATTCAACTCGATCGCCTTGCTGTAATCGGCAAGTGCTGACTCCGGCTGCCCGAGCTCAGAGTAACAATACGCCCGGCCCCACCAGGCGTCCATGAGATCAGGTTTCAGCTCGATCGCTTTCGTGAATACAGCGATGGCTTCCGCGAAAGATCCCTTGTCCCCCAATGCCCGGCCGATGCTGTAAGCCATGTGAGGGTTACCCGGGCGAACGGCCAGCGCGGCCGTGTAGAATCGCACCGATTCGTCATACTGGGGGGGATGCGGAGTGCTGTAACAGAGCCAGCCGAGAGCGTCGTTGAGCCACAGGTCTCCCGGATACTGCCGCTGCGCTCGCCGCAATAAGGACACCGCACGGTCCGCGGCGCCCACGTCGCTCAAGGCATAGCCCAGCAGATGCAGGGTCGCCGGAGAGAGCGAGGGCACATCCGCGGATGCCTCCAGAGCCTCCAGGGCCTTACGGTCGCGGCCCTGGAGGGCATCGCGCAACCCATTACGCCAGGGATCGGGGTCCGCGAGCTTGGCGACCGCCAGCAGCCGCTTCCAGTCGGGCGGCCCTGTGTCGCCGCTGCGCCGGCGCATGCTCGACCAGAAATCCAGGGCCCGAGCCAGCTCGAGGCGAATGCTCCGCCCGCGGATGCGCTCAGCCGCTTCCTCAACCGGCAAGACCGCCGTGTCGATGCCGTAGCCCTGAAAGGCACGGGCGTACGCAGCCGCCAACTCCCGGCCGCTGAAAATCTCCTCGGTCATGGTCCGGCTGTCAGATTCCGCCAGTTGCCACGCCCCAGAACTGCCGGTTTGTTTCTCGCGGCCAAGTTCCTGGCGACCGGGCTGGCTGTGAATTTCCTCCAGGCGCCGGGCCATCGCCAGGTCCTTATCCAGTTCACGGAGGGCGGGAGGGGCAAGGGCGTGATGGCGACCGGCGGTGGCCAGGACCGCTTCGGTGCGCTCGATCACCGCCAGGGCCTCGGGCCATCTGCCGTCGGCGATCAACGATCGGGCCTCGCTGACGGCACGGGTCGCTTCCCCATCAAGGGCCGCTTCCCGGGCGGCTCGGTCGCGCACCACCCAGCCGGCACCGATTCCCAGCGAGACGACGAATAACAGGATCAGCCCCGTCGTTGCCAGCAACGTCTTGTGCCGCCGCATGAACTTGCGGAAGCGATACCAGGCCGACGGCGGGCAGGCCGCCACCGGCTCGTCGTGCAAGTAGCGATCGACGTCCCGAGCCAGTTCGTTGGCCGTCTCATAGCGCCGCGTGCGGTCCTTCTCGAGCGCCTTCATCACGATCCAGTCGAGCTCGCCGCGCAAGAGTCGGCAGAGCCGCTTCGGATCGCTCTGCCGCTCGGCCGAGACCGTCACCGCCGACTGGCCCAGCGCGCTCAGACGGGTGCTCGGGCTGGGCGGATCCTCTTCACGGATGATCCGCCGCATCTCGTCGTAGCCCGCCGTCCGCATCCGTTCCCCGTCGAACGGCGTGACCCCCGAGAGCAGCTCATACAACAGCACGCCCAGCGAGTAGATGTCGCTGCGCGTGTCGATGTCCAGGCCGCTCAACTGGGCCTGCTCGGGGCTCATGTACATCGGCGTGCCGACCATCTGCGCGAAGCCGGTAAAGAGCGTCTTGTCCGTGAGCCGCTGCCCCAGTGCCTTGGCGATGCCGAAGTCGATCACCTTCACGACCGGCGCGCCGTCGTGCAGCGTCACCATGACGTTCGAGGGCTTCAAGTCCCGGTGAATGATGCCCTTGTGGTGCGCGTGCTGCACGGCATGGCAGACGTGCGTGAACACCGCCAGCCGCTCTCGGGTGGTGAGGCGGCTCTGATCGCAGTAGTCGGTGATCGGCACGCCCTTGACCAGCTCCATGACGAAGTGAGGGCGCCCCGTGCTCGTCTCGCCGGCATCGAGTACCCTGGCGATGTTCGGGTGGTCCATGAGCGCCAGCGCCTGCCGCTCGGCCTCGAAGCGGGCGATCACCTGCCGGGTGTCCATGCCCGCCTTGAGGACTTTCAGGGCCACCTTGCGACGGACCGGCTGCTGCTGCTCGGCCATGAACACCACGCCGAAGCCCCCCTCGCCGATCTGTTCCAGCAGCTTGTAGGGGCCGATGGTTGTGCCGGGACGTTCGGCAATGGGGTGGTCGCGTGTGTCGTCCTGCTGGTCGGCCCCGCCCAGGAAAGCGCCCGCATCTTGATGAGCACGCAGCAGCTCCTCGACACGCGCACGCAAGGCCGCGTCGGTCCCGCATGCTCGGTCGAGAAAGCCCCTGAGCTCCTCGGCGCCCTGGCAGTCCAGGGCTTCGAGAAAGATCGCCTTGGCATCGGTCTTTGCATCGCTCATAGACGGCCCCCGCTCTTGGTCCGCTACTCAATGCCCCGTTTGCGGCGAAACCCGCCAGGGAATCTCGGAATCGTCAATCGGCGGTCGGGCCGGTGTCCCATCGAGATCGACGCGGTGACATTCACCGCCTCGTTTGGCACGCTTCTTGTCGCGTATGCGATTGATGAGAATCCGCCGCATCGCCTCGGCGGCGACCGAGGCGTGGCCGTGCCGGGTCTCCTGAAACGCCTGGCTACTGTCGCTCCGCCAGCTCGACCAGCGCATCGCGCTCACCCGGGCCGTCGCTCAGGTACTCGACGACCAAGTTGGCGCCGACCTGGCAAGAGTACGATTGTCCAGGGCTTCGGCCCAGGCAAGTTGGGAACAAATTGGGAACAGTATTGGCAACGTCAGCCCCATGCGGCCACAATGCGAAAACACCGAGGTGGCGACGTACTAGCCTTGGTTTCGCAGACTTCAAGCACCACCGCAACCTGTTTCCAATGCCACGGCTACGGCAGACGTCCCGGACTCAAAATCCGGTCCTCGCAAGAGGGTGTGGGTTCAAGTCCCACCTTCGGTATTGGCGGCTCGAGGCGAATCCCACCTTTCTTGGCGGTCCGACGATCAGCACCGCTACCACGCCAGGGTCGTTGTTGAAGCCTTGTGGCCGTGCTGCTCGAACCACAGGTCGTTGACCGAGACGCCCCCGAATTCTGTTCTAGGCACCAGCCGTTGGCCTCTCCGCCAGGCGGAGCCGGGTGAACGGTCGTGTGTGTCGCGCAAACTCAGGCGACGACCGAGATCGGTATGTTGTCCCCGGAACGCCCAGATCGGTGTGGTGTCCCCGGAACGCCTCTGCGCCACAAGGACCAGGCTTTCCCGCCGGTGCGCACACCGACTGCCGGCTGGGGGCAACCGCGACACGATGTCGTGGGTCCGCGGGCCGGTGAGGGATTTGATTGGTGGTAAGGCCGTAACGCCCGCCTTTGTCATTGCATCAGCATCAGATCAACGAAGCGCCTATTCCTTCACCGGAATCCACGGAGGCCACGTGGGGCCCTTTTCCAGGCGCCTCAAGAAGGCGCGCCCCCACTCGTGTTCCCAGTAGATGAACACCCGGGTCTCGTCGCACTTCCGGAGGTGCTCGCGCGCCCCGGCCCGATCCCCGTCGGCCAGGTGCCACAGGGCGATCTGGAAGTGCGCCTCGCACAGCTTCGGCCGGCAAGCGCCCGTCGCCCGGAGCAACTGGTCGTCGGTGATCCGGTCGCAGAGGTAGTCCAGGCGATGCTCGTACCAGTCTCGGTCCCAGGGGGGCACGACCGTCGGGTCGCTGCGGAGCTTCAAAGCGGCTTGGACCGCGTCGGCCCTGCGGCCGAGCAGGAGCAGGATCGACGGGGCGAACAGCCGGAAGTAGGACGGATCATCCTGCGCCGCGGCGTCTTCGAACGCCGCCGTGGCACGGCGCGGACCGTCCGGTAGTTCGGCGAGGATGAAGCCCCGTTCGACCCGGGGCAGTCCGTGGCCGCGGGCCCGGGCGCGGTCGGTGGCCGCCAGGGCCTGGTCATACTCCCCCCGGCGGTATAGCATCAGCCCGAGGCGGAATTCCGTCGCCCGCCGGCTCACCGCCAGGGCGTCCTCCTCGTCGCCGACGTAGTCGTAATAACGGAAGCGGGCCACCAGGGCCGGACGCACGTCAGTGAACGGCTCCAGCACCCGAGCGTCGCGGCCAGCCTGCTCCAAGACGGCTTGGCTTTTCCCCGGCTGCCCGGTCGCCTCGAAGACCCCCGCGGCGATCAGTTGGGCGTGCACGCTCCGCGCCAGGGCGAACGGGTTCCCCAGCAGCAACCGCTTGGACATCTGCGCGTCCTCGACGGCCAACTCGGCGACGCCGGGCTCGTCGGTGAACAGCGCGACGTGGGCCCGCGCCTCCGCACAGACCGACCGGGCGACGAAGGAGTCGCGTCGGCGGAGGGCCTCCGCTAGGGTTCGCAGCGCCCGCTCGGGGGGGCGGATGATGGCCTCCACCTGCCCCTTGAAGAGGAAATCCTCCGGGGTGTCGGGGGTCATGGTGTCGAGCTCCCCGGCGAGTTGCTCGAAACGGCTGAACCACCCGGAGTGGTAGCACGCCAGGGCCAGCACCGCCCGGACGGCCACGCTGCTGGGCGTTTCTTTCGCGGCCTCTTGCAAGTAGTCCCGGGCCGCCACGACGTCGCCCCGGTGGAAGGCCACTTGGCCGCGGAGGAATTGGACCCGGCCGGGCGGGGCCCCGAGTTTCTCGGCCTCGTTGGTCGCCATGCTGGCCCCGGCGAAGTCGCCACCCAGTGCCGCCGTCAGCGCCCGTTCAAAGGCGTTCTGCGATTGTTCGGCCAGAAGCCGCTCCTGGTGGGCCTGCCAGTCGGCGAGGCGCTGCTGTTCGTTCCGGTATGTGATCGCCCCGGCCGCAGCGATAGCAACCAGGGCCAATGCCGCGAATGAGGCGACCGCGAATGCCGCCTTGTTCCGTCGGGCGAATTTCCGCAGCCGATAGCCGGCCGACGGCGGGCAGGCCTGCACCGGCTCGTCGTCCAGGTAGCGCCGCAGGTCCATCGCCAGGCTGCTGGCAGTCTCGTACCGCCGGTTGCGGTCCTTCTCGAGGGCCTTCATCACGATCCAGTCGAGTTCCCCGCGCACCAGGCTCGAGAGCCTGCGGGGCTCGATGTTGCGGCAGGCGGCGATGCTGGGGAGCTCCACGGTGCTGGACAGCCGCATGCTCGGTCGCGGCGGCTCCTCCTCGCGGATCACGCGAAGGACTTCCAGGACCGCCGCCTCCTTCAGCCGCTTGCGGTTAAGCGGGGTCGTGCCCGTGAGCAACTCGTACAGCAGCACGCCGAGGGCGTAGACGTCCGAACGGGTGTCGATGTCGAGGTTGTCGAGCTGGGCCTGCTCCGGGCTCATGTACTCCGGCGTGCCGACCACGGCGCCGACGCCGGTGAAGAGGGTCGCCTCGGTCAGCTTCTGCCCGGTCGCCTTGGCCACGCCGAAGTCGATGACCTTGGGAACCGGCACGCCGTCGTAGAGGCCGATCAGGACGTTGGAGGGCTTTAGATCCCGGTGGATAACCCCCTTCTGGTGCGCATGCTGTACGGCCTGGCAGACGGGTATGGCCAGCTCGAGCCGCTCGCGGGGCGTGAGCCGGCGCACGTCGCAGAACTGGGTGATCGGGATGCCCTTGACCAGCTCCATGACGAAGTAAGGGCGGCCTTGCTCGGTCGCGCCGGCGTCGAGCACCCTGGCGATGTTGGGGTGGTCCATCAGGGCCAGTGCCTGCCGCTCGGCCTCGAAGCGTGCCAGCACCTGGCGGCTATCCATGCCGGGCTTGATGACCTTCAGCGCCACCATCCGGTGCAGCGGCGCCGTCTGCTCGACCATGTAGACCGTGCCCATGCCCCCCTCGCCGATCTGTTCCAGCAGCTTGTAGGGGCCTATGGTCGTGCCGGGCCGTTCTACAATCGGTTGATCGCGCGTGGCCTCTTGCGGCTCGGCCCCGCCCAGAAAAGCGCCCGCATCCTGATGAGCCCGTAGCAGCTCTTCGACACGCGGACGCAAGGCCGGGTCGCTCCCGCATGCTCGGTCGAGAAGGCGCCTGAGCTCCTCGGCGCCCTTGCATTCCAGGGCTTCGAGAAAGATCGCCTTGGCATCGGTCTTTGCGTCGCTCATAGACGGCCCCCGCTCTTGGTCCGCTACTCAATGCCCCGTTTCCGGCGAAACCCGCCAGGGAATCACGGAATCGTCAATCGGCGGTCGGGCCGGCGTCCCGACGCAGACGGGCATAGAGCCAGGCGCGAGCATAGGTCCACTGACGCTCCGCCGTGCGCCGCGATAGACCGAGGGAGACGGCGGCATCGCGCAAGCTCAGCCCCGCGAAGAAGCGCAGGTTCACCAGTCGGGCGGCCTCGGGATCCTCCACGGCAAGCTGGGTGAGCGCGTCATCGAGCGCGATCAGCTCTTCGTCGTCGGTGTCCAGGGCGATCTCGATGTGGTCGAGATCGACGCGGTGGCATTCACCGCCTCGTTTGGCGCGCCTCTTGTCGCGCGCGCGATTGATGAGGATCCGCCGCATCGCCTCGGCGGCGGCGGCGAAGAAATGGCCTCGGCTGTCCCATTGCTGGGCCTCGTCCACATCCAGGAGCCGGACGTAGGCCTCATGGACCAGGGCGGTGGCCTGGAGGGTCTGGCCCGGCTTCTCCTGGGCCAGCTTGGCCGCCGCCAGCCTCCGCAACTCGTCGTAGACCAGGGGCAAGAGCTGTCCGGAGGCGAGCGGGTCGCCGTGCTCGATCGCGGACAGGATGCGCGTGACCTCGCTCATCGGCGACACCAGAAGGGCGGAAATCTCTGTGGACCAACCTCTCCCACCCCCCGGGAGCCGGGCCCGGCAACGTTGCCCGGCCGATGCGTCTCGCCTGTTGACGCGTCTGGTCCTTTTCGCAATCGAGGACGCGATCAAGGACTGTAACATCCGCCTGACAACAATTCCTAGACGTATCCGGCACTCCGCTCGTCATCGAGTCGTGGCCGGACCAGTTCTCCCGCAGCGCCGGGCTGCTTCCGTTCCGCCAGCTCGACCGGCGCATCGGGCTCACCCGGCCTTCACTCAGGAGCTCGACGAACCCGGCAGCGCCGACCTTATTTCACTTCCGCGTTTGGGCTATTTCGCGTCCTTCTTCGGTGTTTCCATCAGCAGCTTCCGCCACTCCTTCGCCTTCTCCTGGTTCCCGGTCGCTTCGTAGAGCTGCACCAGCCGCTTAAGGGAATCGAGCAGGCGGATCTTGAATGGCGCAGTCATTGTGGCCTCGCGCTCCTTCATCCCTTGGTAGCCGGCCAGCAGCAGCGGCTCGGCTTCGGAGTATTTCTTCTGGCCCAGGAGCGCGGCCCCCAGCATCGATTTCGCATCGAACGTTACCCACCCGGCGACCGGCTTCCGCTCGCGGATCGCCAAGCACTCGCGCAGTAAAGGCTCGGCCCTGGCGGCCTGGCCGGCGCGGATGTAGCAAGTGCCGAGGCTGAACATCATTGTGACTGTGCTGGGGTGGTCGGGGCCGAGCTTCGCCTTGGCCCGCTTGAGTGTCTCCTCGAATAACGGTAGAGCCTTGTCGAACTTGCCGGCCTCCTGGTAGGCCATTGCGAGATTGTGCATGCTTGTGAGAGTCTTAGGGTGGTCGGGGCCGAGTTTCGCCTTGATCAGGATGAGAGCCTCCTCGAACAACGGCAGTCCGAGCTCGCGCTTGCCGGAAATGCTGTAGGCCCAGGCGAGATTGTTCATGGTCTGGATGGTGTCGATGCGGTCCGGGCCGAGCTTCGCCCTGGACAGCTTGAGGGTCTCCTCGAATAAGGGCAGCGCGAGGTTAGTCTTGCCGGCGGCCTGGTAACACACAGCGAGATTATCCATGCTTGAGAGAGTGTGAATGTGGTCGGGGCCGAGGTGTGCCTTCCTCCACTCGAGCGTCTCCTCTAACAGCGGCAGAGCCAGGGCGAGCTTGCCGGCGTCATGGTATGCCACGGCGAGGTTGTTCATGCTGCTGGCGGTCTCTTTGTGGTCAGGGCCGAGCTTCGCCTTGGCCCGCTTGAGAGTCTCCTCGAATAACGGCAGAGCCAGGGCGAGCTTGCCGGCGGCCTGGTATCCCAAGGCGAGATTGTTCACGCTTTCGAGCGTGTCGGGGTGATCGGGGCCAAGCTGAGCCGTCAGGGTCGTTCGGGCTTTGCTCAACAAGCGGATGGCGTTCTCGGCTTGGCCCAGGCCGAGTTGCGAGATACCGAGTGTGACTTGCATTCGTGCGACCGCCAGAGGATCGCCGATGACCTCGCCCTCCAGTTGTTCGGTGGCCCGGTCCAGACGTTCGCCCAGGAGGGCCCGGAGCGGCTTGTCCTCGTTTTCCGCGGATTCCGGATTCAAGTCCTTGAAGATCGACCCCAGAATTTCATTCGCCTTCTCGATCTGCGCCAGCCGCCGCTCAGCCGTCTCTTTTGCCTGTCGTTCCGCGACGGCGGCGTTGCGCGCCCGAAGTAATCCCAACCAAGTGCCGATCACTCCGACCAAGAGTGCCAGCAGCACCAGGACCACGGCCAGCACGGCTCCTCGGTTCCGCCGCACGAATTTGCTCAGCCGATAACGCGCCGAGGGAGTGCGGGCCAGAACCGGCTCTTCGTTCAGGTAGCGATCGACGTCCCGGGCGAGCTCGTTGGCCGTCTCGTAGCGGCGGTTGCGATCCTTGTCGAGCGCCTTCATCACGATCCAGTCCAGCTCGCCACTCAAGAGTCGGCAGAGCCGCTTGGGATCGCTCTGCCGCTCGGCCGAGACCGTCACCGCTGCCAGACCCAGCGTGCTCAGGCGCGTGCTCGGGCTGGGCGGATCCTCTTCCCGGATGATCCGCCGCATCTCGTCGTAGCCCGCCGTCCGCATCCGTTCCCCGTCGAACGGCGTGACCCCCGAGAGCAGTTCATAGAGGAGTACGCCCAGCGAGTAGATGTCGCTGCGCGTGTCGATGTCCAGGCCGCTCAACTGGGCCTGCTCGGGGCTCATGTACATCGGCGTGCCGACCATCTGCGCGAAGCCGGTAAAGAGCGTCTTGTCCGTGAGCCGCTGCCCCAGTGCCTTGGCGATGCCGAAGTCGATCACCTTCACGACCGGCGCGCCGTCGTGCAGCGTCACCATGACGTTCGAGGGCTTCAAGTCCCGGTGGATGATGCCCTTGTGGTGCGCGTGCTGCACGGCATGGCAGACGTGCGTGAACAGCGCCAGCCGCTCTCGGGTGGTGAGGCGGTTCTGATCGCAGTAGTCGGTGATCGGCACGCCCTTCACCAGTTCCATCGCGAAGTATGAGCGGCCCGAGGCAGTCTCGCCGGCATCGAGCACGCTGGCGATGTTCGGATGGTCCATGAGCGCCAGCGCCTGGCGCTCGGCCTCGAAGCGGGCGATCACCTGCCGGGTGTCCATGCCCGGCTTGAGGACCTTCAGGGCCACCTTGCGGCGGACCGGATGCTGCTGCTCGGCCATGAACACCAGGCCGAAGCCCCCCTCGCCGATCTGTTCCAGCAGCTTGTAGGGGCCGATGATCGTCCCGAGCCATTCGGCACCAGGCTGGTCTCGTGTCACGTCTCGCTCCTCAGCCCCGCCCAGGAAAGCGCCCGCATCTTGATGAGCCCGCAGCAGCTCCTCGACGCGCGGGCGCAAGGCCGGGTCGCTCCCGCAGGCTCGGTCGAGAAAGCCCCTGAGCTCCTCGGCGCCCTGGCAGTCCAGGGCTTCGAGAAAGATCGCCTTGGCATCGGTCTTTGCATCGCTCATGGACGGCCCCCGCTCTTGTCCCGTTACTCAATGCCCCGTTTTCGGCGAAATCCGCCAAAGAAATTCCGGAAGCTTCAATCGTCGTCTGGGCCGGCGTCCTGACGCAGACGGGCATAAAGCCAGGCGCGAGCATAGGTCCACTGGCGCTCCGCCGTGCGCCGCGATAGACCGAGCGACACGGCGGCATCGCGCAAGCTCAGCCCCGCGAAGAAGCGCAGGTTCACCAGTCGGGCGGCCTCGGGATCCTCCACGGCAAGCTGGGTGAGCGCGTCATCGAGCGCGATCAGCTCTTCGTCGTCGGTGTCCAGGGCGATCTCGATGTGGTCGAGATCGACGCGGTGGCATTCACCGCCTCGTTTGGCGCGCCTCTTGTCGCGCGCGCGATTGATGAGGATCCGCCGCATCGCCTCGGCGGCGGCGGCGAAGAAATGGCCTCGGCTGTCCCATTGCTGGGCCTCGTCCACATCCAGGAGCCGGACGTAGGCCTCATGGACCAGGGCGGTGGCCTGGAGGGTCTGGCCCGGCTTCTCCCGGGCCAGCTTGGCCGCCGCCAGCCTCCGCAGCTCGTCGTAGACCAGGGGCAAGAGCTGTCCGGAGGCGAGCGGGTCGCCGTGCTCGATCGCGGACAGGATGCGCGTGACCTCGCTCATCGGCGACACCGGAAGGGCGAAAGTCTCTGCGGACCGACCTCTCCCGACCCCCGGGAGCCGGGCCCGGCAACGTTGCCCGGCCGATGCGTCTCGCCTGTTGACGCGTCTGGTCCTTTTCGGAATTGAGGACGCGATCACGGACTGTAACATCCGCCAGGCAAGAAGTCCTAGATGTATGCGGCACTCCGCTCGTCATTGAGCCGCCTTCGACCAGGACCAATTTCTATTGCCGGGAATATGGCGGTCGATCGTATCACTTCACTCTGTAGTGCAAACCTTGCAGGCCTGTCCGTGTTGTCGGGACCGAAACTTCTTCCGTTACGCTGGCAACCAATGCAAACCGACGCCTGGCAAGGTGTGGCGCGACGAAGCCGAAGCGAGATCGGCGGAGTCTGACCACCTGACGATGCGACCGAGGCAACGATTGATCGAGCTGACGCCCGGCATCGATATCGTCGCCTTCCTCCAGTCCGACGGCGAAGTTCCGGCCTGCGTGCCGGCGGTCGCGGCCGGGTCGGGCAACCGACGCTCGCCGACTTTCGAGACCCCGACCCGGCGACGCACCGCGATTCCCTCGAAGCTCGGGCCATCGAGCGGATCGATCGGCATTTCAGAATTTCAAACACCTGGTCTCGGGCGGGACTTCGAGGGCCATCCCCGCGCTTGCGGCCGTATGGGCCGTGCCCTCGAGAGCCCCGGGGCGGAAACCACGATCGTTTTTCCGGCAGGTGGAAACGTGCGTTGATCGATCGAAACACACGACGTCGGATCAAATCAAAACCGATCGACCGTGGCACGGACGATGCAAGCAAGTCTGTGGCAAATTCTCTCGAGTAATGAACGCGATTAATCAACCGACCGGTATCCCGGCTCGCGGGGACGGATTCGCCTCGCTCCAGCCTGGCTCGCGTTCTTCGTCCGTCCTGAACGATTGCGACGTACGTCCCGAATTCGATCGCCAATACCCGGGCCGCGGTGCTCGGACCGCACCAGAGGAGAAGCCCCAATGAGCCTGTCAGCTCCATCATTCCCCCGCCACGAGCCCAGGCCCTCTGCCCGCCGGCGCTCCCGTTCCATGAAGCCGGTGCCGGAGCCGCTCGAGAGCCGCCTGGTCCTGTCGGTGACGACCGCCCCGGTCCACGCCGCCGCGGTCCACGATACGGCGGTGCCCAAGCTCGGCGTGCCGATCGAAGTGACCGGCATCGACATCACCGCCGTCACCCGCAATGCGACCTCCGGCGCCCTGGACCTGGCCGGCATGGCGACCGGCACGATCCTGGGCCAGTCGTTCACGACCCCCCTCTCTGGAGTCGTTACTCCGGCCAGGAACGCCAAGAGCGATCCCACGTTGAAGCTCGATCTGCAACCGATCCAGCTCAGCTTGCTGGGCCTGGCCGTCAACACCGGCGCCATCGATCTCGAGATCGACGCCACGAAGAACGGCGGCACACTCGGCGGCGGACTGGCCGACGCGCTCAGCTCCGCGACCGGGGCCGGCGAGACGAGCCAGGTAACCGCGCAGTTGAACAATACGCTCAACGATACGTCGACGCTCGGCGACCTGGACAAGGCATTCGCCCACACCACGACGAAGTTCCTCTCCGCCAAGACGACACAGGGGACGGCCACGTCCAGCGTGCGCCTGTCGCTGAGATCCGTCAACCGGAACGGACGGGGACTCAACGTCAAACTCGACGACGGTGCCAATGGGCCGATCCCCGTCCAGGTCACCGCCACGACGGGCGGCGGGATGCTCGGCGACTCGCTGAGCGGGATCTCGAGCGGGACCGGGAAGGCCAACCAGGCGAAGGTCGCCACCGCCTTGAAGTCGATCGCGACGACAAAGGTCCCCCTGACGCCGACCACGTTGCCGGGGCTGCTGGCGGGCTCGATGACGACTGGAGCCACGACGACGACCGGCGCCACGGCCACAACCGACACGACGTCCACGACCAGCTCGACGGACACGCCGGTCCTGACCCTGACACTCAACCCGATCGACCTGAACCTGCTGGGACTCGAGGTGCAGCTCTATGGCCAGTCCCCCACGAGCCCGGTCACGGTCAACGTCCAGGCGCAGCCCGGCAGTGGAGAGCTGCTCGGCAATCTGCTGACGACCGTCGCCGGCCTGCTCAACGTGGAGGGCGTCAGCACCGCGCTCGACACGGTGCTGAACAACGTCATCAGCCTTGCCAACCAGAGCACGCTCAGCGTCAACGGCCAGACGGGCTCGACGTCCTACACCAACACGACCACGGTCCTCGACGCCTACATCGCGCCCGTCCAACTGAACCTGCTGGGGGCCGTCGTCACGACCAGCCCGATCAACCTCGAAATCCTCGCGCATTCGGGGACCGGCCTGGCGCTGGGCAACATCGTCGTCAACCTGGCGAACATCCTCAATAACCCGACCGGCAACCTGGTCAAAGACATCGAGAACGGCTTGAACAACCTGCTGACCGAGCTCAACCAGATGTTCCCGAACATCCCGTCTTCGACCACGCCGCCGGTGACCACGCCACCGTCGGGGGCCTTCCAGTTCCTGACCTTGACCGTCCCGCCGATCGATCTGAACCTGCTGGGCCTGATCGTCCAGACCAGCACGATCCAGGTGAACGCCACCGCCCAGTCGGCCAACGGCAACCTGCTCGGCAACCTGATCTACGACTTCCTGAACACCGCGAAGGTTTCGCAATCGGACCTGGATACGATCAACGGCGACCTCAACGGCGTGCTCGCGAAGGTCGTTGGGGTCCTGAACGACACGACCCTGACCCTCTCCAGCGGCGCGGTGGGCTCGCTCAGCCCGCTCCTCCAGGAGCTGACCTCGGCGACCTTGATCGACACCACCGGCGCCGCCGTGCCCCCGGAGTCGATCCTGAACCTGGACATCGCCTCGACCAACGGGACTCCGCCGCTCGACGTCAACCTCCTGGGCGTGGTGGTCACCACCAGCGACATCCAGGTGCAGTTAATCGCCCAGGACGGCAACGGGGATGTCCTGGGCAACCTGCTCTACAACGTCTCGCACCTGCTCGACGGCGGGCTGTTGAGCGTCCTCAGTATCCTCCAGGGACTCGGGGCCTGATCTCGAGCCAAACCGGTACGCACAGGGCCAGGGCCGCCGCGCCGGCGAATCACGCCCTACGGCGGCCCATCGCACCTCTCCGGCCTCGACCAACGGGTTCTCCTCGGCGGTCGATCGGCGACCTCAAACCACACAAACCGAGCTGCGTTCCTCGTGATGATCGGGACCGTCGGGCTGTAACCACGTCGACCTGCCGGCCTGAACCCGTTCCACGTCTCTTGACCGGGGGTACCCGGAGTCGCCACGATAACAAACAAACCATCCTGTTTTGCGAGAGAGCTGATGAAAGCCGTCACGCAACCCCGAGCGTTTGAAACCCGGGAGAAAATCCTCCAGGCGGCGGCGCGATTATTCGCCCTGAAGGGATATCACGACGCGAAGCTGGAAGAGGTCCTGGACGCTGCCCGAGTGTCGAAGGGCGCGTTCTTCCATCAATTCCGCGACCGGGAGGACCTGGGCTTCGCCGTGCTGGACTGGCACATGGATCGACGCCGACAACTGCTCGATGCGCTCGAGCAAGAATTGTCGCCCGACGAGCAGGCTGATCCACTTCAGAGAGTCTTTCGGCGGCTGGATGCCATCAGGGAAATGGTCCGCCGTCGAGAAGGCTGCAAAGGGGGTTGCATCATCGGCAACATGAGTACGGCGCTGAGCGATTGCCACGAGGGTTTTCGGAAACGTCTGGCGGAGTGTCTCGACGAGATGGCCGAAGAGTTTCTCCCCGACCTGGAGGCGAAGGCACGGCAGGGACGCGTGAAGCGGCAGACGGATGCGCGCGAGTTGGCCCGTTACATCGTCACGGTCGTCGAAGGGGCGATCATGCAGGGTCGTACCCTCGGCGACGCGGAACTTCTCCCCCGTCATTTGGCCTACCTGAAAGAGCACCTGAAGAAATGCCTGGAACCCTGAAACCCCGGAGGGTTTTTCGGGTAAATACAGACAGACCGGTTGGTTTGTTTTCTGCCTGGTATCCGGAAAGGACCACGGGCTTGAATCCCCCAGCGGCGCCGTCCGCTCGGGCATTGGCATCATCTGAGAGACCGTCACCCCGGACGAAAAGTCAATGAAACGGTACGTCCACGGATGTCGTGAAAGCGCGACGTCCATCACCCCGGAGCGATCCGATCGCGAAAGGAAAGAGAGCCATGCAGAGACTGAAACTGGGTTTGGGTCTGTTCGTGTTCCTCGGCCTCGCGTGCACACAGGCTACCGCCCAGGAGATTCCCGAGGAGGCGCGCCGAGCGGTCGCGATCAACCTGGAAGGCCCGTTCGTGCTTTTGCGTGACGCCGTCCGAGATGAACTGAAGCTGTCGGACGAGCAGAAGGAGAAGCTGGACGAATACTTCCGGGAACAGCTTCCGGACATCATGCAGTTCTTCCAATCGCTCGACGGCCTGGGCCACGATGAGCGGGAGCCGAAGCTCAAAGCCTTCCGGCAGAAGGCGCAGGAGAAACTGGGCTCGGTGTTGAAGGCAACGCTCAAGGAAGACCAGATGAAGCGTCTGCATCAGATCCTGTTGCAGAAGGAGGGGGCGTTCGTCTTGCTCCATGGCGATCCGAAGATTGCGAAGGACCTCAAGATCACGGACGCGCAACGGAAGCAATTCGTCCCGATCATGCAGGAACTTCAGAAGAAGGTCCAACCCCTCATCAAAGAGGCCGAGTCGGGGGGTAATCATGAGGAGATCCGGTCCAAGATCATGAAGATCAAGAAGGAACAGGAAGACAAGGTCGAGGCCCTCCTGACGGGCACCCAGAAGCAGCAATGGAAAGAGATGCTCGGCAAGCCATTGGTCATCGAAGACTGACCCGATCTCCGGAGGGGCGAGTTCCATGCTCGCCCCGGCCGGGTTGGTCCTGCCTCGGACGACGTTCCCGAACTCGATGGAGAAACCGATGCACGGTGACCGACCACGATGGGCAGATCGCTCCCTGACTCGCCGGGACTTGCTCGCCCTCTCCGGCATGGGGATGGGTGCGCTCGCATTGTCGGGCGTCGTGGGCGATGCGTTCGGGGACGCGACGCGACCGGCCGCGAGCCCCACCTCTCCTCTGGCGCCAAGGCAACCGCACTTCCCGGCCAAGGCCAAGCGCGTGATTCACCTGTTCCTGAGCGGCGGTCCGTCCCACGTCGATACCTTCGACCCCAAGCCGGCCCTCGACAAATACCACGGCCAGGAACTCCCGAAGAGCATGCACCTGGTCACCGAACGCCGGACCGGTACCGTGATGAGATCGCCGTTCCAGTTTCGGCGCTACGGACAGAGCGGGATCGAAGTCAGCGAGATTTTTTCGCACATCGGGGAGTGCATCGACGACATCGCGGTGATCCGTTCGATGCAGGCGGACGTGCCCAATCATATCCCGTCGATCCTCTTGATGAACTGCGGCGACGCTCGGTCGGTCCGGCCCAGTCTCGGGTCGTGGGTGACCTATGGCCTGGGGAGCGAGAACCAGGATCTTCCCGGGTTCGTCGCCATGCGTCCCTACGGATACCCGGGCAACGGCGGTTCCCAGAACTGGCGCGCGGGGTTCCTGCCGGGCGCCCACCAGGGGACCTATATCGACACCCGGCATACGGACATCGAAAAGTTGATCGAGAATACCACCAATCGGCGCGTTTCCACCGCCGACCAGCGCCGGCAGCTCGAACTCCTGCGGGAACTCAATGAAGGCCACCGCCGCGAGCGCGACAAGAACGCTCAGATCGAGGCCCGCATCCAGTCGTTCGAGCTGGGCTCGCGCATGCAACTGGAAGCGGCGGAGGCGTTCGACATCAGCCGGGAGCCCGAGTCGATCCGCCGGATGTACGGGGAGGGCACCGAGGCCCGACAGATCCTGATCGCGCGCCGACTGGTCGAGCGGGGAGTCCGCTTCGTGCAGGCCTGGATCGGCAGCGATTGGGACCACCACCAGAACCTGGAACAAGGCCACCGTTCGATGGCAAGGCAGTGCGATCAGGCGATCGGCGCCTTATTGAAAGACCTCAGACAGCGGGGCATGCTCGAGGACACCCTGGTCATCTGGGGAGGCGAGTTCGGCCGGACCCCGACCGTGGAATTGCCCATGGGCCTGCCCAACAACCTCAGGGGCAAGGGCCGCGACCACAACCATCACGGTTTCACCATGTGGCTGGCCGGCGGTGGCGTCAAGGGGGGATATGTCCATGGCGCCACCGATGAATTCGGCTTTCAGGCCGTCGAGCGGAAGGTCCACGTCCACGACCTGCACGCCACGATCCTACACCTGCTCGGCTTCGATCACACCAGGCTGACCTACCGCCACGCCAGCCGGGATTTTCGCCTCACCGACGTGTACGGTGAAGTGGTGCACGAACTGATTGCCTGACAATCCGACGGCGGCGAGCGGCGCCTTTCTACTCCGAGTCAAGGGCTAATCCCGTGCGAAGATTCCGCCCGCGCGAAACGAGTTGCCTGTGGCTGTGCCTGGCGCTAGGGGTGGTCGCCGGTACGTCTTCCGCATCGCGTGCCGCTCCGCCCGACGGTGGCGATGCCAGGGGCGTCGAGCACTTCGAGAAAACGATCCGCCCGGTATTGGTGAACGCGTGCTACGAGTGCCACAGCCGGCAGAGTAAGAAGGCCAAGGGAGGGCTGCTGCTCGACAGCCGCGAGGGACTGCTCAAGGGCGGCGATTCCGGCCCGGTTCTCGTGCCCGGCGACCCCGATCGGAGTCTCTTGATCAAGGCCGTGCGCTACAAGGATGAAGACCTGCGAATGCCGCCCGACGGCAAGAAGCTGGCCGCCGCCCAGGTAGCCGACCTCGAAGCTTGGGTCAAGATGGGGGCGATTCTACCCGGTGCGGGCGTCCGGGAAGCCGAGATCAAGGCGAGTTCGCGCACGCATTGGGCCTTTCGACCGGTGAAACGCCCCGCGATTCCGGCGGTCAAGAACGAGCGCTGGATCAAATCACCTATTGACGCGTTCATCATGGCCAGGCTCGAAGCTTCGGAGATGCGACCGGCGGAGCCGGCGGGCAGGCGAACGCTGATCCGGCGGGCCACCTATGACTTGATCGGACTGCCGCCGACCGCGGAAGACGTGGCTGCCTTCGTGGCGGACGAGTCGCCGGGAGCCTTCGCGACGGTCGTCGATCGCTTGCTCGCCGCGCCGGGTTACGGCGAACGCTGGGGCCGGCACTGGCTGGATGTGGCCCGATATGCCAGTAGCGACAGTCCCTATGCCTACACGTATCGCGATTTCGTGATTCGCGCGTTCAATGACGATCTGCCTTACGATGAATTCCTCATGCAGCAACTCGCCGCCGATCAACTGGACCTGGGCGGTAACGAACTCCCCTTGGCGGGCCTCGGGTTCCTGACCGTCGGCCGGCAATTCGACGGCAACATTCACGACACGATCGACGACCGCATCGACGCGGTCACGCGGGGGATGATGGCGCTCTCGGTGAGCTGCGCCCGCTGCCACGACCACAAGTACGACCCGATTCCCACGCGCGATTATTACTCCCTCCACGGCGTCTTCGCCAGTTCGATCGCACCGGGCGAGCTGCCGGTCCTCGGCATTGCCCCCGATCCGAAGGCGCATGCGGCGTATCTGGCGAAACGCAAGCCGCTCGAGGCGAAGTGGGATGCCTTCGTCAAGAAGCAAGAGGCCCTCGTGTTCGAGCAGCATCGCCGGCAGACCGCCCAGTACTTGCTCCTGAGTCGGGACCCCGCCAAGATCGCCGAGCTCGACGGCGAGGAGTTCGGGTTGAGTGACCGGAAGATACTGCGGACCGGCTCGGTGCGCTGGCTGAAGGCGCTCGAAAAACTCGATCCGACCTCTGATCCGATTTTCGCCCCCTGGTTCGCGTTCGCGGCGCTGCCGAGTCCGGAATTCGCCGACCGCGCCGCGGCATTGTCGGCCAAGGTCGCCGCCAACTCTCCGGACCGTCCCGTGAACTCCCTGGTCGCCAGGGCCTTCGCCGGCGAGCCGCCGGCGTCCTTGAAGGATGTGGCGGAGCGCTACGGCAAGCTGTTCGAGGACGTCGACAAACGATGGCAAGAGCACGTGAAAAGCGATGCCAGGAGCCGGGCACTCCCGGATTGCGAGCAGGAGGCGCTACGCCAGGTCTTCTACGGCGCGGACGGCCCCGGGAATCTGCCGGCCGAGATGATTCCGAGTCTCTACAACGTGCCGGCGCTCATGCAAATAGGTCCGCTCCAAGGGGAAATCATGCGACTCGACGCCACTCATCCCGGCGCTCCGCCGCGAGCCATGGCACTTGTCGACAGTCCCCAGCCGAAGAACAGCCGGGTCTTCATCCGTGGCAATCCGAATCGATTGGGTGAGGAGGTTCCCCGCCAGTTCCTTTCGATCCTGGCGGGGGACGGGCGGAAACCATTCTCCCATGGAAGCGGCCGACTCGAGCTGGCCAGGGCCATCGCCAGCCGGGAGAATCCCCTCACGGCCAGGGTGATCGTCAACCGCCTCTGGCTCCATCATTTTGGCGCCGGCCTGGTGACGATACCCGACGATTTTGGGTTGCGCTCCGACCCACCTAGCCATCCCGAATTGCTGGACTACCTCGCGTGGCGATTCATGCAGGACGGCTGGTCGCTGAAGAAGATGCATCGCTTGTTGATGCTCTCGAGCGTCTACCAACAACGGAGCGATGACAAACTGCGCCACGAGAAGGTGGATCCGGACAACCGGCTGCTGGCGAAGACGAACCGACGGCGACTCGACTTCGAATCGATGCGAGATACCCTCCTGTTCGTGGCGGGCGACCTCGACCCTTCCTTCGGCGGTCGTCCGGTAGACCTGCTCAAGCGCGGGACCGCTAACCAGCAGACTTACTCCAATCGCCGCACGGTCTATGGAGTTATCGATCGGAATGACTTGCCTTCTTTGTTCCGGATCTTCGATTTTGCCAACCCGGACATGACAACGGCCCAGCGTGACACCACCACCGTGCCGCTTCAATCGCTCTTCTTCCTGAACGGCCCCTTCGTGATGGAACAGGCTTGCAGGATGGTCAGTCGGCCCCTCTTCCGACGACTCGACGACGAAACGAAGCGAATTCGCTACCTCTATCGACTTGTCTATCAGCGCGATCCCTCCGCGGACGAAATCCGACGGGGACTTCATTTCCTCCGGGCCGATTCGGCTTCAACGGACCTTGAGGACCGGACCCGAGAGCAGCGGCCGCTGACCCCCTGGGAACGCTATTGCCAGGTACTGCTGATGTCGAATGAACTGATGTTTGTGGATTGACCGGCGCCGCGAAAGGGAGGAGGGTCACGCGGAGAAAGCGGTGGCAGGACAAGCGGGGCAAGCCGACGGGCCCGGGTATGACGCAGGGCGGCCAATCGGATCGATGTCGGTATTCATGTAGATCGGACGCATCACCCGGATTCACTTCAACGGTTGTTCTCGAGCGACCACTGGATGGCGCATCGGGAGAGCTCGGCGCCGTCGCCCAGGTTGAGCTTCGCCCGGATGCGGTCGCGGTAGGTCTCGACCGTCTTGACGCTCAAGTGCAACTTGGTGGCGATCTCCGCGGTCTTCGTGCCCTGCCCGATCATCCGGAAGACGTCGAGCTCACGGTCCGAGAGAGCGTCGATCGGCGAGACGACGGATCCGGATCGGCCGGCCGGCCCGACGGCGCGCTCCAGGAGCTTCTCAGTCATCGCCGGGCTCAGGTACACCTTGCCGTCGAGCACCTGGCGGATCGCTTCGACGATCTTGTCGGTCGCTTGTTCCTTGTTAATATATCCCCTGGCCCCGGCGCGGAGGACGCGCTCGGCGTACAGCTCTTCGCTGTACATCGACCAGACGATGATCTGGATCTTCTCATGGCGTGCCTTGAGGCTCTTGATCAGGTCGATGCCGCTGGCGTTCTTCAGCGAGAGGTTGACGATGGCGACGTCGGGATCGGTGGAATCGGCCACTTCGAGGGCGCCGGCGAGATCGGCCGCCTCGCCGCAGACCTCGAGGTCCGCCTCGCAGCCGACCCGGATCGCGAGCGCCTCGCGGACGGCCGGATGATCGTCGACGATCATCACCCTCGCGACGGGCTTATCGGACCGGCTCCTGGTCGTGAGCATGCTTGGGGTCCTTGTCGCACGTGCAGGTCACGATGGTACCGCCGGACTCCCTCGGACCGACCGAGAGCTGGGCATCGATGAGTCCGGCGCGGTAGCGCATGATTTTCAAGCCGAGTCCGTCGGCGTTCGACATGGGCTCGCGGAAGCCGTCGCCGTCGTTCTCCACGCTGAGGACGGCGGACCGACCGACGGTCTCGAGGCCGATCTTGAGGCTCTTGGGATTGGCATGTTTCAGCGCGTTGGTGATCGACTCGCGTGCGATGCTGTAGAGTTGCGTGGCCGCCTGGTTATTCGCGAGATGGACCGGTTCCCGGCAGTGGAACGCGCACGGCACGTCGTGCAATTGAGTGGTCCGCGAGGCGAGCTCGGCCAGGGCCTCCATCAGTCCTTCCGAGTCCACTTCCACGCCGATCAATCCGCGAGCGAAGGCCCGCAACTGCCCGATCACGCGCCGGAGTGCCTCGGCCATCTTGGCCGCGATACCGGCCTCGACCGGCGCCTTCTCCTTGAGGGTCGAGATCAGGATATCGGCCAGCAATCCCAGGGCGGTCAGCTCCTGGGCGGACGTGTCGTGCAATTCCTGGCCGATGCGCTGCTGTTCCATGGTCGCCACCTGGATCACCTCGCGCTCCAGCGTCTTGCGGGCGCTGAGGTCGCGCAGGACCCCGGTGAACATGCGGCGTCCCCGGTCTTCATACTCGCTGACGGCCAGGTCGATCGGGAGACTCGTGCCGTCGCTTCGACGGCCCTCGACTTCGCGGCCAATCCCGATGATATGCTTCTCGCCCGTATGCCGATAATCGGCCAGGTAGCCATCATGATGATCGCGGGGGGGGGCCGGCATCAGCACTTTCACATTCTTGCCGATCAGTTCATGGGCCGTGTAGCCGAACATCCGCGCGGCCGAGGCGTTGATCGAGTCGATGATCCCGAGTTCGTCGATGGTGACGATGGCATCCGCCGCAGTATCCACGATGGTGCGGAGCCGCTCCTCCGTCTCCAGGCTTTGCCGCTCGGCCCGCTTGCGCATCGTGGTGTCCATGATGGCCAGCAGGATGAGCGGCTCCGGCCTGCCGACGGTAGGGACCACGCGGTGGGCGTTGAGCAGCATCGTCCGTTCGTCGCCGTCGGGAAGGACGTGACTGACCTCGAAGTCCTCGAAGTGACTGTCCTTGGGCAGGATGGTCTCGAGCAGGTAGCGCAAGCGTGGGATATCCCAGAGCCCGTCGCCGAGCTCGTAGATCGGCCGGCCCTCCGTCTCCTCCGGAGCGACCCGGAAATCCCGGTAGAAAGACCGATTGGCCGTCCGCACGATCAGGTCGCCGTCCAGCACGAGCAACGGCTCCCGGACGGTCTCGACGATGCTGATGGCATAGTCGCGCGCCTGCTCGATTTCCCGCTCGCGACGCTTGAGCACATCGATGTCGACGAACATCAGGATCACGCCGCCGACCCTCTGGTCCAGCGTCTTGTAGGGCCGGATGTAGAGCTTGTACCAGGCACCTTTCCTGTCCGCGATCTCGACCTGCTTGATCTCCAGCGTGTCGATGACCTCATGGACCAGGGATTCCAGGTCGGGGAGGTCGATCTTCGACTTCAGGAAGTCGAGCGATCGGCCCACGTCGCTGAAGTCCAGGTTCATGGCCTGCTGGGCCGCGGGGGTGAAGCGTCGTACGCACAGGTCGGGGCCCAGGACCACGATCGGGATGCGCGTCGTCTCGATGAGGTTGGAGAGATCGTCGCCGAGCTGGTTCGCGACACGAATCCGATCTTGCAGCTCGTCGTTGACGGTCACCAGCTCCTCGTTGGTCGCCTGGAGCTCCTCCTGGGTCGTCGTCAGCTCCTCGTTGGTGCTCTGCATTTCCTCGTTGGCGCTGACGACCTCTTCGTTGGCGGCCCGCAATTCCTCATTAGCCGCCTCCTTCTGCTCGATCACGGCCTGCAAATAATGCTTGGTCGCGGTGAGGTCGCGGTCCAGGCGGCTGATTTCCTGGTCTTTGTCCGGCCCCGAGGCGGCGGTCGATCTCGCCTGCTCGCGAGGAGCGATTTTTTCGGACGCGGCGGGACCACTCGTCGGTCGGAACAGGACGACGAAGTGCCGGAGGGTCGAGCCGGGATCGATGACCGGGATCACATCGAGGTCGACAGCCTGATAGCAGACGTTGGTCTTCGCGAGGACGCCTTCTTTGCGCACGGGGACGTTGTCGCGGCGGGCAATCTCGATCGCATCCCGGAGGTCGCCGAGGAGCCCCTCGCGGGCCATCAGCAGCAGATCGGTCGTCGGAATCCCGGGGGCCGGCTTGAGGTAGTTCCCGGTATCGCCGCGGAACTGGATGATATGGAGGGCGTCATCGACCAGGACCCCGCTCGGGGCATAGCGGGCCAGGACCAGGCGGTCGGCCTCCCGGTAGACATCCATCATGGAGAGCGACCGCTCCGAGCTGATCTCGCGGACGACCTGGCTCCGGGCGGGAGTCCCGGCGCATAGTCGAAACGATGTCGGCTCGGCGCCGGGGTCCGCACGTAGATCTTGTTCTTCTCGTCCAGGACCTCGAACAGGTCGCCGAAGCTGCCCACGGTCTCGGAGCTCCCCAGCACGAGGATTCCCCCGGGCTTGAGGGCGAAGTGCAAGATGGGCAGCACGCGCTCTTGCAGGACGGGGCCGAGGTAGATCAAGACATTGCGGCAACTCACGAGGTCGAGCTGCGAGAAGGGCGGATCCCGGGTGGGATCCTGGCGCGAAGACGCAAAGATCGCGAATCGACTTGTTGATCTCATAGCCGCGGATGGTCTTGTGGAAGAAGCGGTTGAGTCGCTGGGCGGAGACGTCCGACGCGATGCCTTCGCCATAGGCGCCGGCCCGGGCGATTTCGATGGCGCGCTCGCTGATGTCGGTCGCGATGATCTTGATCGACATCGCCCCATTCGCGGCTCCCAGATATTCCATGAGGCAGATGGCGATGGAATAGGCCTCCTCGCCGCTGGCGCATCCCGGGACCCAGACGCGAAATGGCGATCCGCGCGGCCGGCCCGCCGTCAGCCGCGGCAGGATGGTGGCGTTGAGGGCGTCGTACCATCCCGGCTCGCGGAAGAAACGCGTGACCGGGATCAGCACCTCCTCGAACAGGAGCCGACTCTCCGCGGCGTCATGGCGCAGGCACTCGAGATACTCCATCAGCGTCTCGAACCGGCGGAGCACGCTGCGTCGCTCGATGCGACGGAGGAGGGTCGGATGCTTGTAGTGGACGAAGGCGACGCCGGACGTTTCGCTCAACAGCCGGAGTATTTCCAGGAAGGCGTGCCTCTCGTTCGATCCTTCCTGGAGCGTGGAGTCCTTCTTCGACTTCGGCGGGGAGTCGCGGGAGATGCGGAGCAACTCCGCCGCGATCTGCGTCGGCGACAGGATGGCATCGACGACATCGGCCGCGACCGCGCTTCGCGGCATGCCGTCGTACCGGGCCGTCTCGTCCTGGGCGAAGGAGAGCCCCCCGGCTTCCTTGATCGCGCTCAACCCCAGGGTGCCGTCGGTCCCGGTCCCCGAGAGGATCACGCCGATCGACTCATGCGGGCGGTCGCGCGCCAGAGAACGCAGGAACGTATCGATGGGCCTGTGCGGCGCATGGGACTCGCCTCGCGGAGTGAGTTGAAGAACCCCCCCCTCGATGAACATGTCCCGGTTGGGTGGCATCACATAGATGTGGTCAGGGGCAACCGCCATGCTGCCCTCCACCTGGTGGACCGGCATGGCACTGAGCCGAGACAGGATGTCGCCCAGGGCGCTCTTGTGGTCCGGGTCGAGGTGGGAGACGACCACGAAGGCCATCCCGCTGTCGGGCCGCATCGCTTTCAAGAACTCGGTGAGCGCCTCGAGCCCGCCGGCTGATGCACCGATTCCCACCACGCGGAAGCGTTCTTCCGGGGTTTTCTGGCTCGTCACGTCGGGAAGCAGCACCTCGGATACCGGGGACCGGGCCGGGGTGGACGGACTCTGAGACTCGGACTCGGGAGGTCTCGGAGCGGAATCTTTCTTCTTACGAGCCATGAGTCGCCATCGATCCCGGCCGGATTCGCCGGGGTGAAGTCTTGAGGTTTCGGTTCTGCCTCGAACGCAAGAAAGACCTCAGAGTCGAATCCGAACCTTGATCCTAGCTTAAGGAGGCGAAGGTGGTAAGTGGGGAAACCCCTCACAGAAATAACAAGTGGGGAAATCCCCCTCAGAAAATGCCTGGTATGGCCCTGACTGGTGAATACCAAGTCCCCCCGGTAGCTTATAAAAGTAACGAAAGATAGCCGGGTTCTGCCTGATTGCCGACATGCGTGATTGCATCGCAAGATAATCCCCGACGACGGGGAAAGGCGGCCGATCGATGGGTTGAAGCATCCAGCAACGCCATGATAGGGGCAAGGACGCCGTCATTCCAACAGAAATCCGGATGACCGGCGCAGATCGTGAAACCGATACCTCATCGGTCGAAAGGTGTCGCTCGTGGTTCTTCTCGATCTCTTTGCTGACCGCATCCTTCGTTCGATCCTGGATCCGGCTTCACACCATCCTGGCAGATCATTTCTCTGACAAGCCTGGCAGGCTGCGGCGAGGCAACCGTTTCTTTCCGTTAGATGTCCTCGTTCCGTAGCGCCTATCCTCCAAGCGCAACGGGCGGAAGCCCGACCGAGGCAGAGAGGCCGAAGTGTGACACAGGCAGTCACGGAATGCACCCACTCACCGAGGATCACCATGAATTCAGTCCATGACCGGCAAGAGGACTCTTCGACATGCTCGCAGGGAGAGTACGCGGAGCGGCCGCTCCTGTTGCCGACTTGGCAATGGGCGGCCCTGGGGAGGTCGGCAACTCGACAGGGGCTGACGATCGGGCAATTGCTCCGGCGGCTGGTCGCGGCGCACCTGGTGATGTCGGATGATCCGGGAGTGCAGGAAGAGTCTCCGGTCCCGGAATTTCGGCGTGGCAGCCCTGGGGCTCCGGGAGCATAATACGATGTCATGGACCAAGCCGATCCCGAAAAATGGGGCTCAAGCACGCGACGACTCGAGGAGTATGGAATCTTCTGGAAGAGGGGACGATTCCGTGCGTGGCAAGCCATTCGATAGGCCGCGACCCCGAGGAGGGCCGACGGCGTCTGACCGGGGTGGCCGGCGGCTGGTGAACGCGTCGAGAGCACGGAAGGACCTGGGGATGTCGAAGCACGATGCTCCGTCGGTCCTGGTCATCGAGGATGACCGCGACACGCGGTCGAATCTGCGCGACATCCTCGAGATGGATGTCTACCGCGTGGATGAGGCGGGGACGATCGCGGAGGCGCTCGAAGGACGCGACTGGTCGAAGTATCTGGCGATCCTGCTGGATCGAAGCCTCCCCGATGGGACGGCGGCCGAGCTGCTGCCGGAGATCAAGCGGCTCGCCCCGACGGCCAAGGTGATCGTCGTGACGGGCCACGCCGACCTGGCCGGGCCGATCGAGGCGCTTCGCCAGGGGGTCAACGACTATCTGCTCAAGCCGATCGACCCGCACATGCTCCGCGCACGGCTCGGGCGGATCGCGGAGCACCGGCGGCTGGAGGTGGAGCATCGCGAGTCGGAGCGGTTCGCCCGATCGGTGCTCGACTCCCTGGATGCGCACATCGCCGTCCTGGATCACGCGGGCAGGATCCTCGCGGTCAACAAGGCGTGGCGGGATTTCGCCGCGTCGAACGGGGCCGGGGATGCGGATGTCTCCGAGGGGCTCAACTACCACGAGATCTGCCGCCGGGCCACGGGCGAGGACGGGGAGGAGGCCCGGAAGTTCTCATCCGGGATCCGTGACGTGCTCGCCGGCCGGATCGGCTTGTATGAGCAGGAGTACCCGTGCCACGCGTCCCACCGGCGCCGCTGGTTCGTCGGGCGGGTGACCCCCTTCGTGGGGGAAGGCCCTCGCAGGGTCGTCATCTCGCATGTCAACATCACGGAGAGGGTACTCGCCGCGGAGGCCCTGCGGCAGACCGAGCAGCGATTTCGCCTCCTGGTCCAGAACTCCTCGGATATCATCACCGCGCTGACCGCCGACGGGATCGTTCTCTACGAGAGCGCTTCGATCGAGCGTATCCTGGGTTACCGGCCCGAGGCTCGCGTCGGCAAGAGCGTCCTGCTGGACCCGATCGTCCACCCGGAGGACCTCGCCAGGAAGTGTGCCTTCCTGGAGGATGCGGTCCAGAAACCGGGCGTGCCGATATCGGCCGAGTTCCGACTCCGTCACTCCGACGGGAGCTGGCGGATCATCGAGGCGGTCGGTCAGAACCTGATTTCCGACCCGAACGTCGGGGCGATCGTGGCCAATTACCGCGACGTCACCGAACGGAAGCAGGCGGAAGAGCGAGCCACGCAATCCGAGCGGCTCGCGGCGATCGGCCAGATGATCACCGCGCTGACCCACGAGAGCCGGAACGCCCTGCAGCGCGGCCAGGCGAACCTGGAGATGCTCTCATTGGTCGTGGACGACAGACAACGATCGATGGAGCTGATCGGCCGGCAGCAACGGGCCCTGGATGACCTCACCCGGCTCCACGATGAGGTCCGGAACTACGCGGCGCCGATTCGACTGGATTACCGCGAGTGCGAACTATCCTCGCTCTGGCGGCCTGCCTGGGAGAATCTGAAGCTGGAGCGCGGATGCCGACAGGTCGAGCTCCTCGAGGATCTCACATGCTCGGAGCTGCGCTGCCTGGCGGATCCTCATCGAATGAACCAGGTGTACCGCATCCTGCTGGAAAATGCCCTGGCGGCGTGCTCCGACCCGGTCGAAATCGCATTGCGGTGCGCGATTTGCACGCTGGAAGGGAGGCCGGCCGTGCGTTTAGCGATCCGGGATAACGGACCGGGGCTGGCTTCGCAGCCCCACGAAAAGTTCTTCGAGCCGTTCTACACGACCAAGACGAAGGGGACGGGCCTCGGGCTGGCCATCGCCAGGCGGATCATCGAAGCCCATGGCGGTATCATCGGGATCGGAGCGGGCGACGGGCCCGGCGCCGAGTTCGTGATCACACTGCCGCGAGAACCCCTATGAAGCGCGCACTCAGGATCCTCATCGCCGACGACGAGCCGGACATGCAAGACTACTTCCGGCAGATCTTGCCGCTCCTCGGGCACGAGACGGTGGGGATCGCGCGGACCGGCCGCGAGCTCGTGGAGATGTGCACCTCCCTCCTCCCCGATCTCATCATCACCGATATCAAGATGCCTGACATGGACGGGATCGAAGCGGTCGCGGAGATCTATCGCGACCGGCCTGTCCCCGTGATCATCGTCTCGGCCTATCATGACGCGGAATTCATGAGGCGAGCGCAAGCGAATCATATCCTGGCCTACCTGGTCAAGCCGATCAGCCAGGGTGACCTCGTGCCGGCCGTCACGATCGCCATGAACCGCTTCGCGCAGTTCCAGGCGCTGCGCGGCGAGGCCGCCGACCTCAAGCAGGCGCTGGAAGATCGAAAGCTGGTCGAGCCGGCCAAGGGCCTGCTGATGAAGAAGGCGTCGCTCGATGAGGACGAGGCGTTTCGGAGACTGGAAAGGCTGGCGAGCGAGCAGAATCGCAAGCTGGTCGAGATCGCGCGAATGCTATTGACCGAGGAGGATGCGTCCGATCAGCCGGAGAAGACGGATCGTCGTGCTTGACCCTCGCCAGGCGGGGGTCCCACATCGATCCTCGGCCGTATGCCGGGAGATTCGGCCGGAGGCGACGTTCATTCCTCGCCCGACATCGATCGGTATCATGGTCAGGCAATCGTGGGGCTCGCCCGATTTCGAGATCATCGCCCGCGAGGACGATCGCGACTTCGAGTCGCGCGATCCCGCCGATTTTCCGGGCATTTTCCACTTTTCCTCTTCAGCCGGACAAAAAGATCTTGACATCAGAGTTTCGCCCGTCTAAAGTACGAGTTGTCGGTTCCTCGTGATGGGCAACCGGCTTTCCCGGCTACGATGGCCCCGCCATGTCACTTCGCATGGAAGGGGTTTTTTTGCGTCCATACCTGTCTGATGGCCGGACATTCGGAACGATCTGACATCGGATTTTCCGTCCCAGCGGTTGAGACTGCCGCACGTATGACCGCATGGGGAATCATCCCCTCGGGTCTCTGGGAGGCCGCGGCATGTTCCCGATTCATCACCAAGAAGCGGCGAGCCACCTCTACATCATCCAACCGAGCTACGACCCGGTGATCGAACACTACGCGCGCGGCACCATCGCTCGCGTGGTCGGCCGAGGCGAAATTCACTGCGGCCATGATCCATCGGAGGATCCCGGCTACGCCCGGATGTCGCGACGAGATCCTCCCCACGACTCCGGGCCGTGGGGATCCGCCGATCGTGGCAAGGGGATCGTGGAGGTATCCGTGCCGCCCGAGAGATCAAAGCCGGTCGGTGGCGTCGCGCCGGACGCCGGAAGGAGCCCCGCTTGGTGGGCCCGATGGATTTCCCGATCGAGTCGCAAGACCCGTCCCGATCGCGCCTTCACCGGTGCGGCCAGGCTTCAGACGCGGAATTAACCTCGCCACGGGAACCTGAGATCCGCGGAGGGCGTCAGCCCTGCGGGAGATCGGAGAAAGATCAACGTCCAAGGGATTCGAATCTGCTCGTGTGTCATCCCAAACAAAGGAGATAGCCATGGCAGACCTCAAAGAAGCACCCGAACCGAAGACCCAGAATGGTCCAGGACCGATGAAGGATCTCGCGCCGCGAGCATCCGCGGTCCCGACGAAGGCGAACGGCATCCCGCCGGCTTTCGTCCGACGATTCGCCGGGGAGATTGACCGTCTGTTCGAGGATTTCGGCTTCGAAACCGGGCTCCATCTGCCGAGATTCCTCGGCCGGGGTCACGAATTGCTGCGCCGTGAGGCCGGACTGATCCCGGCCGAGTGGTCGCCACGAGTTGACGTCCTCGAGTCCGAGGGCCGGTTCGTGGTCCGCGCCGACTTGCCGGGGCTGACCAAGGAAGACGTGACGGTGGAGGTGAAGGACAACTTGCTCATGATCCAGGGCGAGCGTAAGCAGGAGAAGAAGGAGCAGTGCGAAGGCTACACCTATAGCGAATGCTCTTACGGCACGTTCTACCGCGCCATTCCGCTGCCCGAGGGTTCCGAGGCTTCGAAGGCGACCGCGGATCTCCAGAAGGGCGTCCTGGAGATCGCCGTGCCGGTGCCCCCGCGTGCGGAACCGAAGGCCAGGCGGTTGGAGATCCGGGACGGGAGATGAGGCTCCCGCCTCGCACGTCGACGGAGACCTGCGACCAGGAATGGCCGTGTTGACCGGCCGAGATCGGCGTGAGCACCCTCGACGTCGGGGGTGCACAACGATAGATGACCACGGTGTCGCGCGGCAGGCGAGTCATCCTCGCCTCGAGAGCGATCACCGCAGGGGTTGCCGGGACGACGCTCAGACCCGGCGTGTGATTAACCCACGGAGAGCTCCCGAGTCCCACCGGACTGAGGGTGGCTCGGCCGCCGTTCTCGCGAGATCGGGAGGAGAGCATGCCGAGTCCATTCCGAGATCGGAGCGAGGCAGGTCGCTCGCTGGCGATGAGGCTGATGGCCTATGCCGGGCGAGAGGACGTCTTGGTGCTGGCATTACCGCGAGGTGGCGTGCCGGTCGCCTTCGAGGTCGCCCGGGCCCTGAACGCGCCGCTGGACATCTGCGTGGTCCGCAAGCTTGGTGTGCCGGGCCACGAGGAACTGGCCATGGGAGCCGTCGCCTCGCGAGGGGCGTGGGTGCTCAACAACGACGTGATCCGGGCCTTGAACATACCGGGGCATATCATCCAGGACGTTGCGGATCGGGAGCTTCGAGAGTTGGGGCGTTGGGAGCGGACCTATCGTGGAGACCGTCCCGCGCTCGATGTTCGCGGCCGCGTCGTGATCCTCGTCGATGACGGCCTCGCGACCGGCTCGACCATGCGTGCGGCCATCGCGGCCCTGCGTCGGCTCGGGCCGGCCCGTCTCGTCGTCGCGGTCCCGACGGCATCACCCGCGACCTGCGACGAGATCGGCCGCGAGGCTGACGAATGCATCTGCATCATGATGCCCGATCCATTCGACTCCGTCGGGGCCTGGTACGATGACTTCACTCAAACGACCCATGACCAGGTTTGCGGCCTCCTGGAACGGGCCGCGATCGGGCCGATGGTTGCATCCGCGAAATGAAGGGGTAGGTTTCAAGAAGAGTCCTCGAGAGTCGGGACGGAGACCATCGACGGGCTCGGGCCCGCGGCCCGGGGCGCGGCCCGTCTAGCAGGCATGGGCGGATTGAGCCGCGAGAATGACGACCAAGACACATCCCTGATTTTCCACCGATCGAGGAACCCTCCGATGCAACCCTTCCGATCGATCCTGTTCGCGGGCGACTTCTCCGAGAACTCCGTGCAAGCTTTCCACGTCGCCTGCATGTTGTCCCACGAGGACCAGACTCATCTGACCGTCCTCCACGTGGCCCCCCCCGACCGGGTCGCCGGGCACCGCACAGTCCCGGGCCGGCCGGCGGCCGGATCCCCCCAAGACCCGGCCGTCGAAGATCCCCGACAGGGCCTGAGGCACGAGTTGCGCGACGTCTATTCCGCGAACCGGCCGCTCGACGTCCATTACCGTACATCCATCGGGGATGATCCCGCGACGGAGATCCTCCGTGTCGCCGACGAGCTCGGCGCCGAGCTCATCGTGATGGGGGCCCATGGACGCACCGGGCTGCGTCGCCTGCTGTCCGGGAGCGTCGCCTCATCGGTCCTGGCCAAGTCGCACTGCTCGGTCTTGGCCCTGCACGGGGGCCGTCGCGACGACGAGGATGATGCAATCCGGGTGATCCTCCACCCCACGGACTTCTCGGCAGCCTCCGAGCCCGCGCTCAAGGTCGCACGCTCCCTGGCCCGGGATCATGGGGCACGTCTCATCATCCTCCACATCGTCCCGCTCGATATGAACGTGGACGGGAACCTGTCCCTGGGTTGGGAATCGAGTGAAGACCAGGCCGCCCTGGACGGGATCCGCAAACGACTCGATGGCTCGGATCTCAAGTATCCGATAGAGACGCGGCTCGTCCGGGGTTTCGAGGCCGAGGAGATCATCAACGAGGCCCGCGACTTCGCGGCCGACCTCATCGTCATGGGGACTCATGGCCGGGCCGGACTCAGCCGCTTCTTGATGGGTAACACAGCCCAGTCCGTCCTGCCCAAGGCGGAGTGCCCCGTACTGGTCGTCAAGTCGTCTCCAAGCATGCTCGCCGCAACGCCGGAACCGGAGACGGCCGGCGCGGGAACCGCCTCTTGAACGGCGCTCGAGGTCGTCGCCTCTCAGGACGAGATCGGCGACCTCCGCTTCACTCCCCCGAAATGACGAACTTTCCCGATCCCTGCCGGTGGTTTTGATCTTTTGTCCAGCATTCCCGAGAATTGGGCTGATCCGAAAACCGCCCTGAAGCCGACGAATTATCTCTGGCGTCTCGTCGCGGCCGAGACGACCGATGGGGAATTCCCCGCAACAACATTCAAGGAGGAAGCCGATGAGCCACGACATGAAGACTCCCGCGCCGGATCTCGTTCGCTGGGCGTTCACGGTCGATCCGGCCCACCACGTCGAGATCGAGGGCCATCTGGTCGATCTCGGCGCCGATGTGCTCGTCCGGGAAGGGACCGAATTCCTGGTCACCTGGGATGAGCCCGAAGCCGAACTCGACGAGGTGGTCGAGGCCCTCTGGTCCATCAACGGCGAGCCGTTCGATGTGGTTCAGGAGGTCTTCCAACGGCTCAGCCTTCACACGCTCCAGCACTGCGAGGACGCGCCTGCCCAGGATGCGGCGTGATTGGCCCGGGCCATCGGTGAGCCTCTCATCCGATCGACGGCGGCGAGCCGAAGGCCCGGTCTTGCTCAGCCATAAATCCGGAGAGCGGTCCGGCCCATGATGCGATCCCGAGCGTCGGGCGAGAGGCCGTGCATGAGCTCTTCGACCGCGGTGACCCACCGGCCGTAGTCGCAACGGAGTCGGCAAACCGGCCAGTCGGTCCCGAACATCAGGCGATCGGGCCCGAAGGCGTCCAGCGCGGTCTCGAAGTAAGGCTTGAACATATCCAGCGTCCAATCGGGATCGCGCACTTCGGTGACCAGGCCGGAGAGCTTGCACGAGACATGCTCGCGGCGGGCGAGCTCGCGGATCAGGCCGGCCCACGGTTCATCGAACGATGACCGGCTGATGGCCGGCTTGGCGATGTGGTCCAACACGAACGGCTGATCAGGATGCCGGTCGACGAACCGGATCGTGTCGGCCAATTGCCTCGCATAGATCAGCACGTCGTAGACGAGGCCGAAGTGCTCGAGCGACCGGATGCCGCGGTTGAAATCCTCCCGGAGCATGTATGCGTCATCGGGCTCGTCTTGCAGGACGTGTCGCACGCCGCGGAGCTTCGGGTTGGAAGAGAGCTCGGCCAGTGCGTCCGCGACCCCTTCCTCGATCAACGGCACCCAGCCGACCACGCCCCGGATCATCGGATGAGCCCCGGCCACTTCGAGCAGCCAACGCGTCTCTTCCAATGACTGCCGGGCCTGGACGGCGATCGTCGCTCCGATCCCGGCCCGAGCGGTCTCGGCCTCCAGCTCCTCGGCCAGGTAATCCCGGCGCAGCACACCCATATTTTCGTCGATCCACGCATACTCGCGGGGTTCGTATCGCCAGAGATGATGGTGGCTGTCGATCCGCATGGTGATCCTCAGTCATCGATCGCGACGACGGCCTTGATGACGCCGGTCTCGGGGCTGCGTATAGGACGGGAAGACGTCGGGCAACTCATCGAACGCGGCACGATGGGTGATCCAGGGCTCGGTGTCGATGCGACCGTCCTCGATGAGCCCGATGATCCGCGAGAAGTCGGCCGACAAGGCATTGCGCGAGCAGAGGAGCGTGCCCTCGGGCTTGTGGAAGACCGGGTGGCGGAAGTGGACCTCCTCGGTGGTGATCCCGACGAAGACCAGGCGGCCTGCGTGCGTGATGTAGCCGAAGGCGCTCGACATGGACGCGCTGCTGCCCGTGGCGTCGATGACCACGTCGGGCAGGTGGCCGACCGTCAGGTCGCGCAGGTCCTGCTCGACGGAATCCGACAGCGTGATGGCATGCCGGGCGCCCATGACCTGCCGGCAGAACTCGAGGCGCTTCTCATTGACGTCGAGCATGATGACCTCGGCCCCGGTCAGCGTGGCGAACTCCAGGGTGGCGAGTCCGATGGGCCCGGCACCGATGATCAGGCAGGATTCGTGGGATTGGAGCCCGGCCCGATTGACGGCATGGCAGCCGATCGCCAGGGTCTCCACTAGCGCGAGCTGCTCGAAGGCGAGCGTCCGCGAGATGTGCAGCTTGCGAGCGGGCACGAGGAAACGGGGGCGGAGGCCGCCGTCGCAGTGGACGCCGAGCGTCTGGTGCTTCTCGCAGCAGTTGGTGTGGCCGCGACGGCAGGCGTAGCATTCCTGGCAGTTGATATACGGCTCGACCGAGCAGCGATCGCCCGGTCGGACATTGGCCACGCCGACGCCGACGTCGATCACCTCGACGCCCAGTTCATGGCCCGGGATTCGGGGGTAGCTGAAGAACGGCATCTTGCCCAGGTAGCCGCCGATGTCGGTGCCGCAGATGCCCACCCGGTGGACCCGAACCAGCGCCTCTCCGGGTCCGGGCACGTCGGGATCGGGCACGTCGATGCGCTTCCAGTTCTTGGGCGAATCCAGGGACAGGGCTTTCATCGTTTTCGTTCTCTCATTCGGGATTCAGAGGGACCACCGTCTCGACAAATCTCGGGACTACGAAGCTTATGACGGTCAGGTGGGCCGTGGGTCGTTGTTTTCCGGGCGGCCTTCGATGTAGAACCAGTCATGGATCGGCCGGAGGATATCCAGCACCTCGCCGAGGAGTGCGGTATCCATCGGCTTGTCGGCCCACTCGACCCACTTGCGGACATTCTCGGGGTTGGCGGAACCGACGATGCACGTCGCCATGTCGGGGTTGGCGACGGAGTACTGGACGGCCAACTGGGCGATGTCCACGCCGCGGGCCTCGCAGTGCTCGGCGGCCTTCCGGCAGATGGCGCGGACCTCGGGCGTCGCCTTGTGCCACGGGGGGAGCTTCGTATTCGTGAGCAGGCGGGCCGAGAACGGCGCCGCGTTCATGATACCGACCCCCTTGCCCTTCAGATACGGGACCAACTCGGCGAGCATCGTGTTCTGGAGCGTATAGTGGTTGTAAGACAGGATCACGTCCAGGTCGGTGCGGTCGAGGACGTATCGAAAGATATTCATCGGGTAGCCGCTCACGCCGATGAATCGCACCTTGCCCCGCTCCTGGACGGCCCTCAGGGCGGGGATCGTCTCCTCGACGACCCGGGACATATCCACGAACTCGATGTCGTGACAGAGCATGATGTCGAAGTGATCGACCCCGAGCCGCTGGAGGCTGACGTTGACGCTCTCCACCACACGACCGGGCGAGAAATCGAACTGGGCCGGCCCGTAACGCCCCAGCTTGGTGCCGAGGTAGTAGCTATCTCGCGGCACGTCCCGGAGCGCGATCCCGAGCAGGCACTCGCTCAACCCACGGCCGTAGAAGGGCGAGGTATCGATGAAATTCATGCCCAGGTCGAGCGCCACGCGGACCGAGCGGAACGCCTCGTCAAAATCGACGGTGCGGAACTCCTGGCCCAGAGACGAGGCTCCGAAGCTCAGCGAGGATAATTGCAAACCCGTACGGCCAAGCGATCGAAATTCCATTCGTTGATGCCCCGAACACGCCGGAGTGATAGCCCGGAACCCGACTCGTCGGTGGGAGATTGTACCACCGACATCGCCGATCGAACAATTTTAGCCGCGAGACGTCAACATGATCGGTCGGGCAGACCCGCCTCGATTCTCGCGACCGCTCGTCTCGCTCGACGGTCGCGGGTACGATGGATCTTAATCGGGCGTTCTGGCGCGGGATTCGGAATCAAACGGGACGATGACCGATGGTGCATCTCCTCCGGGCCTCGGACGGCAGTCTTGAGCCGGCGTACTGGCTCACGATCACGATCGCCATCGGGGGCACGATCTTCGCCTTTATCTGGGCGAGGTTCACCTCGCACGTGGCCCCGTGGCGCTCCAACTCTGGGTTGACGAGAATGGATACCGGATGTATGGGCAAGAACAGCGTATGTTCTTCCAGGGTCCCTATTCGTGGGCCCGTGACGGCTTGCGGATTGTCTACCGGATCAGGGTCCGTGACCGGGACGGCATCATCAGTATGGGCCGGGCCCGCATCGGCTTCCACTGGCGGCCATCGTCTGACCTTATCGACTCATGCTGGGACATTCCGAGGCCGGGACTTCGGGCAAACCGCCCGGACGAAAGCGAGGGCATTCGGGCGGCAGGAGGTCTTGTCCATGACCGAATCGGAATGGGACGATGCGCAAGACCCATATCGGATGATGCAGCACATGGACCAGAAAGTGAGCGACCGAAAGCTCCGGCTCTTTGCGTGTGCCTGCTGCCGCCGGATCTGGGACTTGATCGAGTGTCAACTTCAACGTAGGGCCGTCGAACTCGCCGAGCGATTCGCAGATGGCACGGGGCATGTGATCGAATGGGAGAAGGGGGAGGACAACGGACCGCCTCTCCGCTTCCGGCAGATGCTCAGAGGGCCCGACGAAGGTGCGGAGTCGGTCGAACGGGAAGCCCTGATGCGGGAGTTGGAGGAAGAGAGTAAATCGTTAACGGAAGAAGCTTGCAACTGCCGCTACCAGCAAATCACGCCCGAGGCCACGGCAGAATGGACTCTCGCAGTACGCTGCGACGTACCCAGTGCCGTCGCCTACTGTGCCTCCCGTCTGAAAGCTGCCCCCATCCACTACTGGAAGCATGCTTTCCGCGATCCAAACCCGGTGGAATGGGATGCAGGTCTGTTCAGGCGGAGGGTCGAGGCCGAAATGTCGGCTCAGGCGATCATCTTGAGAGACATCATCGGGAACCCATTCCGCCCGGCGAACATCGACCCCGCACGGCTCACGCCCGGAGTGATCGTGCTCGCCCGGAAGATCTACGACGAACGTGCCTTCGGAGAAATGCCGGGCCTGGGTGACGCTCTCGAGGAGGCGGGCTGTGACAGCACCGAGATCCACTCCCATTGTCGATCGCGTACCGAGCATGTTCGGGGCTGCTGGGTGGTCGATGCCATCCTCGGCAAGTCGTAAGCGGGAGCGTATCGATTATTTGAGACTTCTCTCCGAACACCACCGCTTTGAGCGAGGCTCCAGGCCGTGACCACGCACGTGAGTGCGCGGTACGGACGGGAGAAACGTCCGCCAACCTCGGGCGCCAGCCCGATCCGCAGGCGAGTCGCACTGACGTGCGAGGTTGGGGGCTGTGCCCGTCCGAACCACGGTGATGTTCACCGAGGAATGTCGATTATCCTCTGGCATCGCTTCGACATCGCTCAGTCGGTCCTACATCAATCTGCGGTCATAACCCTGGGAGCCTTCCAGAGGGGTCGTCACCGCTCGGTTCAGATGAGATCGCCCGCGAGCCGCCTCTGCTCCTTCTGCTGCCGGAGCCACCCGTACCAGTCATCCAGATGATCGCCTCGCGTCGCCGAGAGTTGCATGATCCGGATCTTCGGATTGACCTGGCGCGCGAACGCGATGCAACGATCCACGTCGAACTCGACGTAAGGAAGGAGGTCGACCTTGTTCAGGATCATGACCTCACTCGCCCGGAACATGTGCGGATACTTGATCGGCTTATCGTCGCCCTCGGTAACGGAGATGACCACCACCTTGGCCAGCTCGCCGAGGTCGAAGAGGGCCGGGCACACGAGGTTGCCGACGTTCTCGATCATCACGACCGAGTCGCGGGGCGGGTCCAGTTGCTGCAAGGCACGGCCGATCATCGACGCGTCGAGATGGCAAGCCGTCCCCGTATTGATCTGCACGACCCGGCATCCCGTCGCCTGGATTCGCTCGGCATCGTGGAGCGTCTGCTGATCGCCCTCGATGACGGAGATCGGCATCTCCGCGCCTAGGTCGCAGATGGTGCGCTCCAGCAGCGTGGTCTTGCCCGCCCCCGGCGAGCTGACGAGATTCAGCGCCAGGATGTCTCGACCGGCCAGCCAGCCCCGGACGCGTTCCGCCAGCCGGTTGTTCCGGGCGAGGACCTCCTGCTCGAGCGTGATCACGGTGCCGTGCTGGTGCGGATGAGAGTGGCCCTCCGCATGGCCGTGGCCGTGGTCATGCTCATGTTGGTGATCGTGGTGCCCGTGGTCGTGATGGTGGTGATGGTGGTCGTGGGGAGGATCGAGGACGATCGTCTCTCCGCTTTGCAGGTCGGTGAGCTGAGCTCTCGAGTCGTCGGAGCAGCCGCAGGTCGCACACATCAGGCCACCTCCATTTCTTTGATCCTGATCTCGTCGCCGGAGAGCCATTGCAGGTCGTAGCTGCCGCACGAGCAAATCCCGAAGGGCTCCTCGAGCGCGACCTCATTGCCACAATGCCGGCATCGGGCCCGACCGGGTATCTCGAGGATCTCGAGCCGTGCCCCTTGCGCCGTCGTCCCCTCGCTGCACAGATCGAAGCAGAACCGGATCGAGTCCGGCAGGATCATCGCGTGCTGGCCGATCTCCAATACCACGCGCAGGACCTTGGCATCCCCGGCGCGCCCGGAAACGATCGCGATGATCTCCTGGGCGATCCCCAACTCGTGCATGTTACGCTCGCGACTCACGAACCGAACTTCGGGTCATCGACCCCAAGGACATTATAATCAAAAGCCCCTTCAAGGAACTCGGCAACCAGGGAATCGATGATACGGATGGCGCCGCCGATGGCCGACTCCACCGGGGCGCTGAGACCCATCACGGGATCTTCGTCGGTGCCGAGCGTCCCCGGTTCGCAGCCGACGAGTCGCACCCGACGGGGCATGGCGCCCATCGCTTTCGCGAGGCGAAGGACCCTCGAAGGATCCATGCCATGGGTCTGGATCAGGAGATCGGCGTCCTCGTGAGATTGTGCGTCACCCGGCTCGGGCTCCATCACGTAAATCGTGCCCGGGGAGCCTCCTCGCGGCGTCGTATCCAGCAGGATGGCCGCGTCGTAACCGTCCGTCAGGGCGTAGGCCAGGTCGAGGCCCCGGATGCCGAAATCCACCACGCGCACCCCGTCGGGGGCGCCGCGGCTCATCAACCGTCGCGCGACCTCCGAGCCGAACGCATCGTCGCCGAAGAAGATGTTCCCGATCCCGGCGATCAGGATTCGTGGATGCGTCATGAACGGATCTCTTCAACCAGGTCGATCGGCTCGAGCTCCTCGGGGCGGAAGAAGAACCGGTGGCCGGGCTTCCCCTCCGCGCCGAGGTCCCGACCGGGATCGTCGTCCACCGTGACGGCCACGTGGACCCGGTCCTCGTAATCCTGCTCGATCGCGGCGATGGTCGCCGCCTTCCCCTTCAAGGCCAGGTCGAAGATATCGGCGTCGCCCAGCGGCCAGATCCGCACACGTCCGCCGAGCCGGTATTCGACGCCCGCGAGCCGGATCCGCTCGACCTTCGGCCGGTCGTCCCATGGTTCGAAATGGTCCATCGATCTCCTCGCCTGATTGATCAGCACAATCGAGGTTCGTACGCGATGTCAGAGCGGCCGGAGGCCGCGGATCGTGCCATGGAGCCCCATGAGTTGTTCTCGCGCCATGGACTCCGTCCGCTCGAGGAGGGCTCGTGCGCGCTCGTCGGTATCCGCCATCGCTCGCTTCTCGTCATCGGTCAGGGTCATGATTCGAAGGGTGAGGATCTCGTCGATCTCGGTGGAGTCGAACAAGTCCCCCGGGCTCTCCGGGGCGATCCGAGGATAATCGTAGAGGATGATCGGCGCCGAGAGCATAGTGTCGCGATCCCCCGGCTCGCCGACGAGGACCGGCCAGGCCCCGATCTGACGACATCCGGCCGCGATCTCGCGCCAAGGGTCGGGCGGATCGATGGCCGAGAGGAATGCGCCTCCTCTCGTGGTCAGGATGCTGTGGGTCGAGACCAGGGCGCGCAACAGGGCCGCGTCGCGGTCCTGCGGCTGGGACTCATCCCACGGAGTGTCATTGCGGACCCGGATCGTCACCTTGAACAGACCTTCCGCAACTCGTGCCGCGGAGAGTTCCACCGAGCCGGCGATCGATGCTTGTTCCCGGACGACCGTCCCCGCGTGATCCTGGTGAAGATCGAGCGATCGTTCCTCTTCGTGCCGCGAGGGAAAAGCGAAGGAGCGGGTACGCGGCCGTCCGACGAGCGCGGCGAGGTCGTGCTCGCCGGTATCGACCTCGCGCTCGACGGCCTCCTGCCACTCGGAGTCGGTCCCATCGGCGGGCATCTGCCCGGCTCGCTCAACCCGGCGGACCTGGAGGTGCAGGAACCGGACTCGGACGTTCAGCCTCGCGCCTTCCTCGGACTCGATCAGGCACTCCGTCTGCGACATCCAGGGGTCGGTCCCGTTCCGAGCTTCGCTGTACGGTCGGGGATACAGCCCACCGAACGTCCAGCGCTGCCGGTTCTTGACGGAGGGCCGATACGGATAGAGGAGATAGCCCTCGTAGAGGACCGCGTCGGCAATCTGGTCCACGAGCGAGGCGTTCATGTCTTCAGGCTCCTCGGTCAGCCTCACCCTCGCGATCGGAGGTCGCGTCGGATTACATACTATGGATTTTCATGTAACGCTTCAGGTCGGGCCCGAGGTAGGACCATGCCAGAAAGCCCAGCCCCACCACGACCACCCCCGCGACCAGTAATCCCGCGGACGGCCCTCGGGAATCCCTCCGTTCCGCGAGTGTGAAATAATCCCTCACATCTTCGGCCGATCGAGGCAACGAGGTCCACTGCTGTCCGGATTCCAGTCCCAACATGGTTGATCCCTTTCGTGTAAAATGGTCGATATCGCCGCCATGACCCTCGAGAGTCCGCGTCCCCTTCGCTCCGCTACGCCTGCGGTAGGCCGCCGATGTCGAAGGAGAGCTTGACGTCGTCCTTCAGCCGGATCGAGCCGGCGAGTGCGGTCACCGGTTTGATCCGGTAGTCGGACATCCGCACCGTCCCCTCACCCCGCAACCGGAGTCCGTCCGCGAAGATGACGAGCTCGCCGGCAACAGCCTGTGGATGTGTCACGCCGTGGAGCGAAAGTTCGCCCGCGAGCTGGAGCCGATACAAGCCCCGTCCGATCGCGACGGGCGAGACCGCCCCGGCTCGAAACGCGATCTGAGGATAAGCCGATGTCTCGAGTGCTTCCCCTCGCATGCGTCCCTCGATCTCGCGTCGGTCGGAATCACTGACGCGATCCTGCAATGCGAGCGAGTCGGCCTTGACGGTCAGATCCACGGTCATTTCCTGGACCCGGTCGGGGTCCAGGTTGATCACCCCCGAATAGTCCCGGACCGCGAAGGTCGGGCTGTGCGCGAAGGCCGAGAGCAAGCCCCCCGCGAGGGCGTGCACGGTAAATCGACTGTGAGCCTGGTCCAACCGATAGAGGGCCATCATGTTGCCATTTCGTGAGAGGTCATTTCTCCGGAATTGCGCGGCACGGCCGGATGGTTCATCGGAGTCTCCGCATTTTCGCCTGCGGCGAGGAGCCGCTCCATCGCCTGCTCCCAAGTCGGCAGCCCCCGGCTGCTCCGGTACCGGTCGAGCCGATCAAATACATCTTTCCGGAGAGAAAGATAGGCGAGATTAGGGTAATAAAGATCCATGAGCGCACGCCAGGTTTCGGCCGACAATCGGTAGTACGCCTCCTTCTCCCAGGAAATCTGAGTGATCTGCAATGCGCCATCGGCCGACTCATAGAAGATGGTGCCGCTGAAGAGGAAGCACAGCGGGATTTCGCCCCCCTCCAGCGCGGCGAAATACTTGGTGGCCGCGAGATTGAAATCGTAACTGCACGCCACGGGCAGGTCCATGACGCTCGTGCCGGAGAACCGGGGTACCACGGCGCTGACGTGCGTCCAGAGCATCGGGCGCAGCGTCTGACCCCAGCGTTCCGGGGTCCCGAACAGATCCAGGAGCCGCTCCTTCTCCCGGGCGCCGTACTGCCGTCGGGCCGGCTCGATTCGGATCTGGCAGCGCAGGGCCACGGCGTGGATGGGAGTTGGCAGCAACCCCGGCTCGATGTCCTCGGAGATGCGCAGCTTGAAGTCGAGCAGCGGAAGGGCGGCGAACTTCTGGGGCTCGGCCCCCTCGACCAGGAAGTTCAGCTCGGGCATGATCTCTCCCCATGGCCGAGTGTCGCCCTGCGAGGTCTCACGCGGCGATCGAAGTCCTGTCCTTCGCATTCGGGCCCGTTCATGAACAACCCTCTTTCAGGGCGGCGAAAAAGCGATGGATCTCGTCCCAAACCGCCTGCCCGCCGGAGAGGCCACGCCAGTGGATGCGGATGAGGCCCGCGAGCTTGTAGCACTCGTCGATCCCGACGCGGTAATAATCGCGTGCCGTCGCCATCCGATTGACCAGGAGGGCCTCGGCGTCCGGCTCGAAGTCGCGGAGGACCGGGTTGTCCGCCATCAGAGCGTCCCAGGTTTCCAGCGATATCAAGGATTCGGTCGCCCCCGCCGGGCTGGGATACAGGGCGATTGTGCGCTTGGCTGGAGTGCTCCGGACGAAAAAGGCCAGGTTGATCGGGATGGATAGCCCCTCCCAGACCTCGTCCGTCAGGCGAAAGTCGGCGAGGTATCGGACGCGACGAGGCACTCGACGGTATCGCGTTTCGCCCTGACCATCGAAGAGGATCGCGCAGGCATCGCAGGCGCATGCGAGACGGCGAGTGGCCACCTCGACCAGGTGGGCGTGGTCGGCCGCCAGGCCCGCGTCACAGAGCTCGCAACGCTCGGTCGAGGTCCGAGGCCGCACGAACCGGCGGAGGGAGGCCAACGCGGTCAGCTCGCCACGACCGGCTGCTACATCGGGGTTCATGGATTCGTTCACTCCGCATACCACCGGAACCGATTCAGGCCGGCGGAAGATGAGGCATTCGCGGGTCGATCGGGTCGCGCGCCGGGGCGTTGATGCTCGTCGCGTCGCGGGCCGTCCGGCCGCCACTCCGGCCATTCCGCCCCTCCTCGCGACCGAGCTTGCGGACCATCTCCTCTCCCCTCGGCGTACCCGGAGTATGAGAGGGCAGCTCGGATCTCGGATCGAATCTGGCCATATCGGCCCCCTTCTCTGCTGGATTGATGGAATCGAAGAATCAATGTATCGAAAGCATGACCAGTGCCTGTCCGTCCGGCGTCACCGCCGGGCTCTCCAGGACACCCTCCACCTCGACCGCGGTCGCGTCGGGGGCATGGCCGAGGATGGCCTCCTCGATCGTCTGTTTCATCGTCAAGGCCGACGACGGACAGCCGTGGCAACTGCCCAGGAGCCGCAGCCGCACGACCCCGTCGGTCACGTCGAGCAGCTCGACGTTGCCCCCGTGGGTACGGAGAGCAGGCCGCACCTGATCCAGGGCCTGGAGGACGCGCGTCTCCAGGTCCAGGGGATGAAGGCCGTGGAGCAGGAGCAAGCCGGCCGCGACCTCGTCGCGCGTGCAGCTTTCCAGGATGGCGACGCCGGGCTCTCCCGCCGCGTCGATCTGCTCGAGGATCCGCTCCAGGCCGGCGCCGTGCAACGCGAGGATGGCCTGCACGATCTCCCGGGTGTGGGCCTGCGCCGCGGGGTCGGCGAACCCTTCCACCTCGCGGAGCAGGACATCGAGCCGCTGAAGCCTCGCCCGGAATTCGCGTGCGTCGAGAGAGTCCGTCATCACAGTCTCCTGTGTGCCGCGGCCGATTTCCGACCGCGGCGACAGCCTGATTTACTTGACCGCGCCGAACATCGGGGTGTGCTTCACGTCGAGCAATTTGCCGTCACCCAGGTACATGTGGACCCCGCACGGCAAGCACGGGTCGAAGCTGCGTACGGCGCGCATGATGTCGATGCCCTTGAACTTGTCCGGCCCGTTCTCCTCGAAGATCGGGGTATTCTGCACGGCGTCCTCATAGGGTCCGGGGGTGCCGTAGATATCGCGCGGGCTGGCGTTCCAGGGAGTGGGCGGATACGGGTGGTAATTGGCGATCTTGCCGTCGCGGATCACGACGTGATGCGAAAGGACGCCGCGGACCGCCTCGTGGAAGCCGCAGCCGATGGCATTCTCGGGCACCTTGAAATCGGTCCAGGTGCGGGTCCGTCCGGCATACAGTTCCGCCATCGCCTGCTCGGCGAAGTGCAGCGCGGCCGCCGCCGCATACGCCTGGAAGTACGTCCGCGCCCGGTCTCGCTCGATGGCGTTGCTCCACTTGGGAATCTTCCACTCGAACTCGACTTCCGGCGCGCTGGCGGTCTTCGGCAGGTAGATCTTGACGCTCTGCCCGGTCGCCTTGATGTAGCCGATGTTGACCAGGCCGGCCAGCGCCGTCGCCCAGAGGCGCGCGATCGGTCCGCCGCCGGTATCCAGCGCCAGATGCTCGCCGGTTTGCGGGTGCAGCCAGCGCGGCGACATCACCCAGGTGTACTTCTCGTCGAAGTCCCGTTTCTGGGGCCTGGGAGTCGTCGTCTGGTTCCAGGGATGTCGACGATCGACCGGGTTGCCCAGTGGGTCCTGTCGGACGAACATCTCGTCGTCATCCCAGTCGTCATAGAAGGACGAGCCGAGGAGAATCCGGATACCCAGGTTGATGTCGACCAGATTGTTCGTCACCGTCTTGCCGTCCACGATGACGCCGGGAGTGACGTACATCGCCTTGCCCCATTCGTTCATGTTGCGATACGTGTAGTCGCAGACCTTGGGATCGTTCCAGGATCCCCAGCAGCCGAGCAGCACCCGGCGCCGGCCGACTTCCTCGTATCCGGGCAGGGCCTCATAGAAGAAGTCGAAGAGGTCGTCGTGGAGCGGCACCACCTTCTTCATGAACTCGACGTACTTCATCAGGCGGACGATGTAGTCCGTGAAGAGTTGCTGGGTCGGAACGGTGCCGACGCCGCCCGGGTACAGCGTTGACGGGTGGACGTGCCGCCCTTCCATCAGGCAGAACATCTCCCGGGTCATGCGGCTCATCTGCAAGGCTTCCCGGTAGAACTCGCCCGTGAACGGGTTGAGCGCCGTCATGATGTCGCCGATGGTCCGGTAGCGATGGATCGAGGCATGCGGTGCGGCCGTGCGCTGGGCCTTGTCCCAGACCCCGGGATTCGTCTCCTTGACCATCTGCTCGCAGAAATCCACGCCGACGAGATTGTCCTGGAAGATGTTGTGGTCGAACATGTACTCGGCGGCCTCGCCGAGGTTGACGATCCACTCGGCCATGTCCGGCGGCCGGATGCCGAAGGCCATGTTCTGCGCGTAGCAGGCGCAGGTGGCGTGGTTGTCGCCGCAGATCCCGCAGATCCGGCTGGTGATGAAGTGGGCGTCGCGGGGATCCTTGCCCTTCATGAAGATGCTGTAACCCCGGAAGATCGACGAGGTGCTGTAGCACTCGGCAACCCGGCGGTTGGCGAAGTCGATCTTCGTGTAGATGCCCAGGCTGCCCACGATCCGGGTGATCGGGTCCCAGGACATCTCGACCAGGTTCCGGGTATTGCCCGAGGTCCGTCGGTCCGTATCGGTCACGGTGGCCATGGTCTTGCCTCCTTCCCCTAGCGGGGGCCGTAGGAATGGGGGTGGTAGCCGGTGGTCAATTGCGGGCCGCGGTGCCGCCACCTCGGTTCCTTGTTGAGCGTGGTGTTCGTGATCGACCGGAGCCTGCGGATGATCCGCCCGTACATGCTGATCAGGCCGGAGGACAGCACGCCTCCGGGCGGTTCGTCCATGAACGGCATGAACTTGTCGGGGAAGCCGGGCATGGTGCAGCCGATGCAGATCCCGCCGACGTTCGGGCACCCGCCGATGCCCGCCATCCAGCCGCGTTTGGTGACGTTGCAGTTGACCACGGGCCCCCAGCAGCCGATCCGCACCAGGCACTTGGGCGAGCCGTACTCATGGGCGAAGTCGGCCTGCTCGTAGTAGCTGCCGCGGTCGCATCCTTCGTGGACCGTCTTGCCGAAGAGCCAGGTGGGCCGCAATTCCTGGTCCAGAGGGATCATGGGAGCCAGGCCTGCCGCCTGGTAGAGGAGATACAGCAAGGTCTCCGTCATGTTGTCGGGCTGTACCGGACACCCCGGCACATTGACGATCGGGACGCCGGCCATCGATCGCCAGTTCCAGCCGAGGTAATCCGCCAGGCCCATGGCGCCGGTGGGGTTGCCGGCCATGGCATGGATTCCGCCGTAGGTCGCGCAGGTGCCGACCGCGACGACGGCCCACGCCTTGCGGGACAACCGGTCGATCCACTCGCAGGTCGTGATCGGTTGACCGGTGCGCTTGTCGGTCCCCAGCGCGGCCCAGTAGCCCTCTCGCTTGATCTCCTCGTTGGGGATCGAGCCCTCGATCACCAGGACGAACGGGGCCCCCAGCCGATCCTCGTCGGCGAGGTGCCAGTACTCCATGAATTCGTCGCCGTTCTCGTACGCGAGGACCGGGTTGTGCAGGTGGACCTTGGGGAGGCCGGGGATGGCCCCCAGGATGATGTCCTCGATGCTGGGCTGAGTCGCGGCGGTGACGGATACGGAATCACCGTCGCAGCTCAGGCCGGCCGTGATCCAGAGGATGTGGACCTCCTTGACGGCCGGCTCCTGCTGCGTCCTTCGTCCATAGGGGACCTGGGCGATCTCGGCCATGCTGGCAGCTCCTTTTCCGGATGAATCATAAGTTCACATGAGAGACTCCAGAGTCAGAATCCGGGACATCAACAGATCCTCGGCAACTGTTCGCCGGCGAGCATGCTGACGACGCGTTCGCCGCCGATCAAGGACCGCATGGTGACCATCCCGGGATGCTCGGAAACGACCTCCCCGATCATCGCGGCATGGCGGCCCAGCGGATGGGCACGCATCGCTTCCAGCACGCGGCCGACGTCCTCGGGCGGGACGACGCCGATCAGCTTCCCTTCGTTGGCGACGTAGAGGGGATCGAGCCCCAGCATCTCGCAGGCGCCCCGGACCTCGGAGCGGACAGGGATGGCCGACTCCTCGAGCCGGACGCCGACTCCCGAGGCGGCCGCCAGTTCGTTGAGGGCGCTCGACACGCCGCCCCGGGTCGGGTCGCGCAGGCCGCGAATCGCCGGGCACGCGGAGAGCATGGCCCGGACCAACCCAATGAGCGGGGCGCAGTCGCTCTCCAGGACGGTGTCGAACTCGATCCCTTCTCGCACCGACATGATGGCGATCCCATGGTCTCCGATGGTCCCCGAAACCACGATGCAATCGCCGGGCCGGGCGGAGCTGATCGAGAGCGTGCGTCCCTCGGGGACCACGCCGATGCCCGATGTGGTGATGAAGACCTGGTCCCCCTTGCCCCGGTCCACGACCTTGGTGTCGCCGGTCACCAGCGAGACGCCCGCCTCGTCGCACGCGGCCCTCATCGAGGCGACGATCCGCTTCAGGTCGGAGATTTCCAACCCTTCCTCGAGGATGAAGGCCGCGGAGAGGAACATCGGCTCCGCACCGCCGACCGCCAGGTCGTTGACCGTGCCGCAGACCGCCAGCCGGCCGATATCGCCGCCCGGAAAGAAGAGCGGCCTGACCACGAAGGAGTCGGTCGTGAACGCGACTCTCGGGGCCTTCACTCCGCTCTCGCCACCGAGCCGGACGGTCGCCTGGTCTTCCAGTCGCGCGAGCACGTCGTTGCCGAATCCCGGGACGAACAGCCGCTGGATCAGGTCGGCGCTGAGCCAGCCGCCGCTGCCGTGGCCCAGCACGATCCGGTCGTATTGCGATTGGGGTAACGGGCAGGCGCCGAAGATCGGAGCCCCGATCGCCGCACCCGACTCGACCGTCTCGGATGACGTCTTCTTCCCGACCGTTGTCATCAACACGGACTCCCGGAAAGCCCGGCCGACGGCTCGAGATGCCGGCCGTAAGCGTAATAGGCGGCGCAAGAGCCCTCTGACGAGACCATCGTGGCGCCGATCGGGTTCTGCGGCGTGCATTCCTTGCCGAATGCGGGGCAATCGAGCGGCTTCTTCAGCCCCTTGAGGATTTGCCCGCTGATGCAGACCGGTGACTCCTGGACCTCGATGTCCTCGACTTCGAAGTTCTTCTCGGCGTCGTGGGCGTGATACTCGTCGCGGAGTCGGTAGCCGCTCTCGGGGATCAGGCCGACCCCGCGCCACTTGCGGTCGCAGACCTCGAACACGTCGTCGATCAGCCGCCTCGATTCGGGATTCCCCTCGCGACGCACGGCGCGCGTATAGGCGTTCTCGACCTCGCCCCGGCCGGCTTCCAACTGCTGGACGGCGAGGAGCACGCCCTCGAGCAGGTCGACCGGCTCGAAGCCGGTGATCACGATCGGCACGCGATAATCGCGGGCGATCGGCTCGTACTCGGCCTGGCCCATGACCGCGCAGACATGACCCGGTCCCAGAAACCCCTGGACTCGATTATCCGGAGCCCGGAGGAGGGCCGTCATCACCGGCGGCACGAGCACGTGGGAGACCAGCACGCTGAAATTCGCGAGTCGACGCTCGCGGGCCAGCCAGACGGCCATCGCGTTCGGGGGGGCCGTCGTCTCGAAGCCGATGGCGAAGAACACGACCTTGCGATCGGGATTGGCCGCCGCGAGATTCACGGCGTCGAGCGGAGAATAGACGATCCGGACGTCGCTCCCCCGAGACTTGAGCTGCAGCAGATCTCCGCGCGAGCCCGGCACCCGCAGCATGTCGCCGAACGAGCAGAAGATGACGTCGGGGCGAGAGGCGATCGCATGGGCGCGGTCGATCATCTCCAGCGAGGTGACGCAGACCGGACAGCCGGGACCATGGACCAGCTCGACCTCCGGCGGCAGGATATGATCGATCCCGTACTTGACGATGCTGTGGGTCTGACCGCCGCAGACTTCCATGATCGTCCAGGGACGCGTGACCATCCGCGCGATCGCCGCCGCCAGCTTCCGCGAGGCCGGGCCGTCGCGGTATTCATCGAGATGCTTCATGAGCTCGCTCCTGTTACTCTTGCGCGATCTCGGAGGGGGCTCTCAAATCATCCAGTTGATCCATCTGTTCGAGGAACTCGAACACCCGGCGCGCCTCGGCCTCATCGATCCGCGAGAGCGCGAAGCCGACGTGGACGAGCACATAATCGTCGGGGGAGGCCTCGGGCACGTGCTCGAGGCAGACGCGTCGGGAAACACCGCCGAACTCGACTTTCCCCATCAGGACGTCGTGTTCGCGATAGGTCTCAATGACCCGTCCCGGGATCGCAAGGCACATTCCCACCTCCCTCGTTCGTTTGCCAGGCCGCCGCGACGGCGAGCTGCCCCAGGCTGAGCCCGCCATCGTTCGGCGGGACATGACGATGCCGGTAAACCCGGAAGCCCTCGCGCGTGAGCCGGGCGACGGACTCCTCGGTCAACAGGGCGTTCAGGAAGACGCCGCCGCTGAGCACCACCGCGTCCACCCCGGTCTTCGCCCGCAACCGGCCACAGACCCGGGCAATCGCCTCCACGATCGTCGAATGGAACCGACGGCCGATCACCGCGGGAGAAATCCCGCGACGTACGTCCCCGGCGACCTCGACGATCATCGGCCGCATGTCGAGGACCAGCCCATCTCGAGTTGCTTCCCCTCCGGTGGCATCCGCCAGGTCGAACGAATAGAAGCCGTCGGCGGCAACCGCCGACGCGAGCCATTCCAGCTCGATCGCCGCCTGCCCCTCATAGCTGACTTGCGATCTTACACCGGACATCGCCGCGACCGCATCGAAAAGACGGCCGGCACTCGTGGTGACCGGCGCGTTCAGCCTCCGCGCGATCATCATCTCGACGGTTCGGAGCGACGAGACGGGGACTTGATCCGAGAGAGACGAGACACCCCGTCCGGCGTCGGCCAGATAAGCGGCCGCCATCCGCCACGGTTCGCGGATCGCCCGCTCGCCGCCCGGCATCGCGACGGGGCGGAGGTGAGCCGATCGGCGGAAGCCGCGGTAATCCCCCATCAGGAACTCCCCGCCCCAGATCGTGCCGTCGATCCCGAAACCCGTTCCATCGAAGGTTACGCCGATCACCGGCTCATCCAGACCATTCTCGGCCATGCAACTGGCCATGTGAGCGTGGTGATGCTGGACGGCGATCGTCGGACGGGATCCGGACTGCTCGCGTGCGAAGTGCGTCGTCCGATAATCGGCGTGCAAATCGTGGACCAGCATCTCCGGCCTCAGGTCGAAAAGACGTTGATAATGGGAGATCGCCTCGGCATAGGCGCGAAAGGCCTGATACTGGTCGAGGTCGCCGATGTGGTGACTGATGAAAGCGTGCCGACCTCTGCCGAGGGCGAAGGTCGCCTTGAGCTGGCCGCCGAGGGCGAGCGTCGGCAATCGGCAGGCGATCGGCAGGGAAATCGGGCTCGGCGCCTCGCCGCGTGCGCGTCGGATCGGCATCTCGACGCCGGCGACGATGCGCGTCACCGAGTCATCGCAACGGAGTTGAATCGGCCGATCGTGGGCGAGGAAGAAGTCGGCGATCCCCGCGAGGCGTTCGAGGGCGTCGCGATCCTCGTAGGCGATGGGCTCGTCGGATCGATTGCCGCTGGTCATCACGAGGGGCGTTCCATCGAGCTCGCTCAGCAGCAGGTGGTGCAAGGGGGTATAGGGGAGCATCACACCCAGCCAGGGATTTCGCGGCGAAACGTCCCCGGCCACCCGCGAGCCTCGTTTCCGCCGCAGGAGGACGATCGGACGGCGCGGGGAAGCGATCAGCTCTTGCTCGTCGGGAGAGATCTCACAGATTTCGCGGACACCGGCGATATCCTTCACCATGATTGCGAACGGTTTCTCATCGCGATGCTTCCGCCTGCGCAACTCCGTCACCACCGTCTCCGCCGGCGAGTCTTCGGCCCCTCCGGCGACACAGGCCAGATGATAACCTCCCAGGCCCTTGATTGCCCCGATCATCCCCGCTCGCAGTGCTTCGGCCGCCCTCGCGATCGGGTCGGGCGTCGCGATTTCCCGACCCAGATGGTCCATGAATGCGAGGCGCGGGCCGCACGACGGGCAGGCGGTCGGCTGGGCGTGAAATCGACGGTTGGTCGGGTCTTCGTATTCCGCGCGACATGCGGGACACATGGCGAATCGAGCCATGCTGGTCCGCACGCGGTCGTAGGGCGCACCGGTGATGATGGTCAGTCTGGGACCGCAGTTGGTGCAGTTGAGGAAGGGATATCGGTATCGCCGGTCCCGGGGATCGAACAACTCCTGCACGCAGTCGTCGCAGGTCGCGACGTCCGGAGAGATGAAGATCGGGCTCGTGGAGTCAACTTCGCTCGGCTCGATCCGGAATGAAGGGTCGCCGCGAGGCGGACGCGACGACCAGCGCATCTCGTCGATCCGGGACAAGGGCGGCGGCCTCGACGTCAGCTCGGACAGGAATCGATCGAGGGAGCGCGTCTCCCCCTCGACCTCGATGAGGACTCCGCCGGCGAGATTCTTGATGGACCCACGAAGGCCCAGACGCGTCGCCAGTCCGAAGACGTGAGGGCGGAAACCGACCCCCTGGACGATTCCGCTGATGGCGATCGCGCGACGGTCCATGCGGTGCGCTCCGGGGCGGGAAGCACGCAACCAAACTCACACCCGACGTTGACAGTCCCGCTTCCACGGTGCCTGCCGGAAGGGAAGGAGATGATCTCGGCAGAAACGCGGCGGCTCTGGAAAACCTTGCCTTCCCGGGGGGAGCGGGAAACGGAACCTACCGGAAGCTCGCAACTCCATTTTGTACTTTGGGGGGCGCGGGTGTCATTGTCAAGTCCCCGGATTTTCGCGCCGGCCCGCCTCGTCAGCGATTCTTCGGCGATTCTTCCTTGCGGATCGGACCGGCACCGATATCGGTCTTCCCGTCGAGGACGCCGCCATCGTCCTTGAGATCGGGACCGACCGAGTAGACCATCCAACCCTCCGGCAGCTTCTTCAGATGCAACGGCTGGCCATTAAACGGATCGATCGTCGCTTGAGACGGCAGGCCGAGATCTTTGAGATCCGGCGCGAGACCTTTGCCGTCGGTGGAGCGGGCCTGAATGGCATTCAGCACGCGTAAGCAGCGAGACATCGCACGGGTGCGCTCCGCGGCGCTCGGGCCGAATCCAGCGCCGGGATGAGCAGCGTCACGAGGGCTCCGTAAAAGTTTGTGCCGCCATTCGGAGGAGGAGACTTCCTCCTGCTCGAAAGGGCGTCGGCATAAGGCTGCGAAGCCCTGCTCAAGTACCAATCGTAGAGATCGATGAACCGCGACATCGCGTCGTTCGTGAACCCTCGCATCACCCAGAAGCTCGTCCCGGGAAATTCTCGGATTGACGACAGGGAAAAGGCTCGTTCGCTCCGCATCGCCCAGGAATATCCCTCCATCGAGTCGTGCAGGGCCAGTTCGCCGTCGAGCGACGCGCGCGCGGAGGGAGAGATTGCACCGGCTTGCATGACCTGGTTCACGACGGACATCGCCGTCTGTTCGCATGCCGCGGTCATCAGATAACCGATGAGCATCGGCTCGCGACGCCAGAGGCGCGCCAGCCGCAACGACATGACTTGCTCGGCGAGTGCATCCTCGATCCGTCCCTTCGACAGGAGCCATGCGGCTCGGGCTCGCAAGACGCGATACACCAAACGATGCCGGGAAATGCGATCCATGAAGGGTTGAAGGAATTGGGATGAAGGCAGGGCGACGTAGATCTGAGGATCGTAGTCGGGACAATTCGCCGCCTGCTCCAGGAGCGGCATCACCTTGGGATAGGCGGTGAAGAGCTTCTCCAGCTTCTCCTTGTCGGCCGACGACAGGGTATCAGCACCAGAGGGATATCCCACTTTGGGATACAGCACCAGGAGTTCCTTCTGGATTGCGTCCAGGTCGTCGATCGCGCGGCGGAAGAAGACATCCGCGTTCTTTTCGGGCGAAATCGGTTCGCGAGCGAGGTCCGGGAGCTGGACCGGATCGCCGGCCTCTCGCAGTGCGAGGAGCTGGCGCTCAAGCCGTCTGCCGCTGCTCCAGACGAAGTAGGCATTGAGGATCAAAAGGATGGCGATCGCGACTGCCGCGACGATCCCGATCCATTTGAGGACTTTTCCGAGGCGTTTCATGGGAGGTTTCCTTGAGATCGGCGGAGTGTTGCTGGATCATCTGGTTGAGGCGGACCGCGTACTGGCCGGGGTCGTCCCCATGCGCCGGGCTCGCCACGAGCCGGTCATAGGCCCACTGCCCGGTCGCGGGATCGGTCATGGACGCGACATCGGCGGCGATCTCCGCCGCTTGCCTGGAGACGACCCGCGGGCCGAGTACGATCGCGAGACGACGATCGATGTCGACGTTCGCCCAGTAATTGAGCGTCAGGCTGAGAATCACCGCGAAGCTGGCAGAGACTGCGGGGCGAAAGCGATGGCGGGAGGATGGCGGAGCCGGATCGCCCAACTGTGGGGCCACGGCGGCGAGGATCCGAGGGCGAAGCTCGGGTGGTGCCCCTCGGGGTATCATCCGCCGAAGCCGTCGTTCGATCTCGTCGTTCATTGCGACTCCTCCATCATCCGGCTGCGCAACGACTCCAGGGCCGACCGGTATCGCGTGGCGACTGTCCCCTGGGGCAGGCCGGTCACCTCGCTGATCTCGCGAAAGGTCAGGTCGGCGTAGATTTTCAGCTCCACGATTTCGCGGGCCTCCGGCGCCAGCCTGGCGAGCGAAGCGGCGACCCAGTCCGCGGTTTCGAACTCCTCGGCGGCATCGCGACTGGCCCGCTGGAACAGCGATTCCGACGACAATGAGGCCCGTAATCGGCCGTCGCGAGCGGATCGTTCGACCGATCGGATGGCCTCGTTTCGCGCCGTGGCAAACACGTAGGCCACCAGGTTCTCGACCGTGGCGAGCCGATCTTTCGTCCGCGCCAGGCGACTGAAGGTCTCCTGCAACACGTCGTCGGCCTCGCAACGCGACCCCAATCGCACGACCAGGTAGTGATGGACGCGATCGGCGCAAATGTCGTACAACTCGGCGAAGGCCGACGGATCACCGCGCGAGTCGATCGGCTCGTTGGTCCATTGCCGCTCCGGATCGGGTCATCCGCCGTGCCGATCGGCCCGGCGTTCCGGAAAGAGAGACCCGTCAGCCCGGCGATTTTATTGGAAATCCCGCCCGCGAGAGCGGGATTTTGTGGAGGAAGGCCGTGTTGAGCGAGGAATGGCCCATCCGGGGGGCGATGGTCGGGCCAGGATTTCGACCACCACGGTCGACGCCGCCGCGCTCAAGTTCCTTGCCGAGACCTGCCCCGACGTCTCGAGCGACGCCGCGGGAAGGCCGTGATCCGTACGGGCCGGGAAGGTCAGCGCCCGATTCGGAACCCGAGAAATGATCCAGAAAGATAATGAATCCAAAAATAATAGAGTGATATAAAAACTATCGATACGATCATGCCTACCTGGAAGCCCAATTCGGCCCCGCGGCGCGCGCCCTGCCGCACTCTGCCCTGGATGATCCCCGCCACGGCGCCGGCAATCGCCCCGATGATGGCCCAGACCAGGCCGAGCAGGCCGAAGACGAGCGACGTCATCAGGTACAAGATGACGAAGAAGACGGTCGCCAGCCCGACGGCCCTGGCGACCCAGCGATTCCGGCTCCCCCAGCGCCAGAGACGTCGAGCCAGCGACTCGCGATAACACGAGACGGGCTCTCCGGCCAGCCACAATTCGACATCCTCGGCGAGCAGTTTCGCCGATGCGTAACGACGCTCCGGGAGTAAGGCCATTGCCTTGAGGCAGACGGCGTTCAGCGGCCTAGGAACCGCGAGTTGAATCTCGACGGGCGTGGGGAATTCTCCCGCCTTCACGCGATCCACAATGGCGGCCGGATCATTCCCCGAGATAGACGGCTCTCCCGTGAGGATAGTGAACAGCGTCGCGCCGAGGCTATAGATATCGCTCGCCGGACCGAGCAAGTCGAGCTTCCCCGCCGCCTGTTCGGGGCTCATATATTGTGGCGTCCCCAAGGCGGATCCCGGTAGTGTCCGGAATTCGTCCTCTCTAGGCCTCCTCGCGCTCGCTCCAGGTCCTTCTCCCTGAGGAAATCCGAACGATGACGGATCGAATACCTTGGCCAAACCCCAGTCGACGACCAGGGTCTCTCCGTGAGGCCCCAGCATGATGTTCCCCGGCTTGATGTCCCGATGCAACACCCCTCGGCTGTGGGCGAAGTCGACCGTCGTGCACACATCCACGAACTTCCCGAGCAGACGGCGAAATTCGAGTGTATGGTATTGAAGTGTGCGGCGATCTCTATGACCGTGGAATTCGTCGATCGACTCTTTCAAATTGCGTCCCTCGATGAGTCGCATCGCATAGTAGAGCCGACCATCGTCGAAGTGACCCAAGCTGTAGATGGGGACGATCCCCGGATGCTCGAGCTTTCCGGTAAGCTTCGCCTCGCGGATGAACCTGGCCCGACTGTCAGGGTGGTCCGAGTACCGCATCTGGATCTCCTTGAGCGCGACCGTCCGATCCAACTCGCTATCGGAGGCCACGAAGACCTCGCCGAGTCCACCCCTGGCGTGCAGGCGAACCACCTGGAAGCGGGTTGACCTCCGTCCGGACGTCTCGACCAGGTCGGGTTGCGTGGCAAACGGGTCGGCCTCATCTATGCCCCTTCCCCCGGTGCCGAGCTTCTTGAAACTCCGGGTCAGATCGGCATCACCCAGCATCTTCAGCTCGCGGCGAACTGACTCAACCGGCTGGATCGATGCAAGGCTGCGATCCAGGCTATTCTCATGGCAAGACAGGTGCTTCTTGACGATCGCGTCCAGGAGCAAATGCATCTCCTTATCGATCGCGCCCTGACTCAGTAAAATATCAGCAATATTTCTACCCTTTTCTCGTGACCAAACATGCAGTGCTGCGATGAACGACTCGCGACGGACGAGATCCAGGTTCACCGCCAGTATCCCGTACAACAGGCTCCAGTCTGCTCCGAGTTTCAACACTTTGGGCGACATTTGAGCTCCTGACCGCTTCGTCGTGTTCTAGAGCGATTGGATCGTCCCAAATCGGCAGCCTTGCCGAGTTTGATAGCGATCTCGAACGGAATTCTTCGGACACATGGACCGAACAACCATCGATAAATGAGCCGAATCTCAATGCGTGGGATTTGGCTGGTCTTCTATCATACACGCTTTGGTTTACATGTGGAGGGGGCGGTTCCCGAGGCTCGGGGTGGTTTCTCCCCTCCGACGATTCGATGATTCGAATGGGGATCGGGGCGTGAGTGGGTTCCCACCCCGAAGAAAATCGCGCGGCCGTGCCCGGCATTCGGCGACCGGGTGTCGTCACTCTCCGCCGCCCTCGCGCTGCTGTTCGAGCCAGAGAATCGAAGGAACTCCCTCCGGGTCGTGCAGTCGTAATAAGTGATAACCGATCCCTGCGTCGCCCAGCATCAGCGATGGGTTCGGCCCTCCGGAGGGTACACCCGACGGCCAGTCGCCCGACGCCGCGTGCCTGTCGATCAGGGCTCGACCCAGGGAGGCGGCGCGTGCCTGATACACAGGGTCGCCCAGCAGCCGGCCCGCGATCAGCACGACCTCCAGTAAGCCCGCCAGGCCATGGCACGGCGTCGCATCGGCCCTCGGGTATTCGAATTGCCGGTCGATCGCGTCGAGCGTCGTGGCGATCGCGATCCGTGCCGAGGCGAGATAGACGTCACTCCGCACGGGGTCGAGCATCGCGGCCCGGAGGCGCGACAGGGCGATGCCCGGTGCGCCATGACACCAGGCCGAGGCGAAACCCGGACGATCCCTCGAGCTGCCGGCAATCCCGGAGTGGCGCAGGTCGGGCCTGTTGCCTTCCTGAGCTTCGAAGAGCGCGTCCTCGTAGGCGAATCCGCCGCGAGCCGTCTCGAGGAATTCGTCCCTGCCGGTCGCCGCGTGGAGCTCGAACAGGGCCAGGCTGATCCCCGTGGCGCCATGGGCCAGGCCGGTCAACGGCTTCGCGGCCGAGCGCGGTCCCGTCGCGGAATCCGGCTCCCACGAGCAGGCCTCGGCATCGCGCCTCGCGCGCCGGCACAGATCCTCGCCGAGCTCGATCGCCAGCTTCCGACAAGGCTCGAGGCCGGGCGTGCGGGCCAGGGACAGCAGCGCGGGGATCGCGCCCGCGCCGCCGCCGAGCACGTCGAGCGGATGGGGTCCGGCAACCGCGGCCGCGACCCGATCGAGGAGCGCCCGGGTCGGGATCGCGACCGCGTCTCGTCCGATCAGCGCCCCGACCCTCCACGCGACATAGGCCACCCCGAGCTCCCCGAGGAAGAGCGAGAGCGGGGAATCCAGGCCCGACGACGGCCTACGGGCGAGCTGCAGGATGGATCGATGGATCGCCCCCAGCGATGTCCGGCGGAATTCCTCGTCTCCGGTCATCGCGTGGAGCTCCGCCAGGAACAGTGCGATACCGGAGGAGCCGGCATAAAGGTCGGGGCCGAGCGCCGCGGACGTCGGCCCGGCCTGTCCGGTGTCGAGGCTCGAAGGCCGGCCCATCCAGTTGCAAAGGCGCCCCTCAACATCCCAGGTCGCCCGTCGGCAGAGTGCCCGGCCGATGAGGACCGCAGCCTCTTTCGGCGAGCAGGGTCCGGACATCGTTCGATCCCGAGAAGGCGCCGGCCTCGAGCAAGGACGCGAGACGAACGATCGGCCGCGCGGGTCCGGCTCATCCCCGATCGGTCTCAGGACGTAGTCATAATCCGATCCGGGCCCCAGGTGAGGACTCATCGGGTTGAGGCCCTCGTCCCGGAAGGCCGACGCCAGCGCGGCCGCACGCGCGTCCCTCCCCGACTCGCCTCCAAGGAAGGAATTCCAGAGCGACATGGCCACCAGTTTGCATCGATGTTCGCCGAAGCTCAGGGCACTCACGGGATTCTCGGCGACGGCCAGCCCTCGTGCCAGCGGCCTGGTAAACAGCGGGACATCGCCGCGCAGCGACGGCGCGATCGACTGATGAATCCGCGCGATCGTATCGCCCACCTGCCGCTCGACATCGCGATGCAAGTAGAGCACCCCGGCATCCGCGCGCCGGTAGGCGTCCGGGTCGGCGAGTACCTTGAGCGTGAAGGGGACCGCGACCGCATTGAGGAGCCCGGTCGCCGCCTCCATGAACGGGACTGCGGCCTCGGCAGTCAGGTGCCAGTAATAGCGGACGATCGACCCGGCCCGACCGCCGTCGCACTCGGAGGAGATGCTGTCGCCGATGGCGATATAGAAGCCGGCCATCCGGTTGCGGCTCTCCTTGCCGACTCGCACGCGACACGCCCGCCCCGCGCGAACCTCGGGCCCCTCCACGCGCAGGTCTTCGAGCGAGGCCCAGGCGGTCAGATCGTCCTTGGAGACGGCGACCCGGCCCTCGTCGTCAACCGACTTGACGACCCAGCCCGGCTCCCAGGAACCTCGGCCACAATTGGCCGCCGAGAGCGCGGCGATCAGCTCACGTCGCGCGTTGGCATCGAAGGCCGGCGCGACGTGCGGCGCGACGGGGCGGGTGTAAAGGTATTGGTAGATTTCATCCCGGAGGGCGGATACCGGATCCTGGCCCGCGGCGGCGATGTCCCGGGACCGGCCTCTCAGCTCGAATCGCGTCGACGTGCGGATCTCCACGGCGTCGAGCACGGACAGCAAGTCGGGGTGGATGGGGATCATGTGAGTGGGAGCCGCGGCGGCAAGCCGTAGAGTTGATCCAGCGCACGATCGGGATCGGCGAGGATGTTCGCGCCGATCTGGAGCAGGATCACCGATCGGGGATGGAGCTCGGCGCGATCGCACGAGAGCTCATAAGCCGTCTGGAACATGCGCACCGCCGAGAGGCCCACGGCGCGATGCAGGAGCTCGTCCGCGTCGGTTGGAATGGTCGCGATCGCCGCTCGGTATCCGCGGCAGGTCGCCCGGATCGCCTCCTGCACGACATCCAGCGGATGGCGCGCCCGGGCGGCCCTCTCCTCGATGCTCATGTCATCCGCGAGCGGCATCGAGCTCACCCAGAAGCCGATGAAGTCTTGCAAGGCCCCGGCCAGGTCCCAGGCCGGATCCCCGATCTGGACCATCTCCCAATCGACGATGCGGATCTCCCAGGGCGCCTCGGGTCGAGGTCTCGCGGCCAGGACGTTGTCGGATTTGATATCCCCGTGGACCAAGGTCTCGGCGCGCCACCGCTCGCGCATCCCATCGAGCCGCGCGACCAGGCCGTCCTGCCTCTGGAGGATGCGGATCGTCTGAGCGCCGGCCGGGCTGAGGTCCGCGACGAATCCGGGGCCCGGCCTGGTCAATCTCAATGCCCACGGGATCGGGCGGCCCAACCAGGCGAGGCGAGGGTCCTCCAGCAAGGCGAGCCGGCCGAAGATGCGGTGGACCGTGCCCAGGGCCTGCCCGAGCGCGACGCCGACCTCGAACGGGAATCCCACGGCATCGTGGTCCGTGTAGCAGGACCAGAGGGTTACCGCGTCCGGGACCAGTTCCAGGGCGAGCAAGGCACGATCGGCATCGCGATAGGACAGTCGAGGGATGATGCTCCGCACCGCGGCGACCGCCGGCTCTCGCCGGCAGAAACCATAGAACGCGGATTCGGAGCGGAGAGTCTCGAAGCCGCCGTCGACCGGGTCGTCCGGTTGCTTGATCAGGAAACCCCTGCCATCAGGGCCCTCGATCCTCAGATTCCGGTTTCGCTTCGCCGAGCAACGGATGGCCAGGTCACCGTCGATGATCCAGCCGCGATCGATCAGCCGATGTTCGAGCAGGAAGGGGATCGCTTCGTCGACGGTGAGCATCGCTCGATGGCCTCACGACTAGGCGAGAGACGTTAGACCGTCAGAGGACCATCTCATGACGGAGGCGGAGCTTCCGCGAAATCGGCCGCCTCCTCGGCGTCGCCACGGCCGCGGGATCGATGCCATCAACCCGGGGCCCGCCGGCCACTCGCCAGCAAACCTCCTATGGCTGAAGTAGGTTCGTACCCTCCCCCAGCGTTTTCACCACGCAGACGGGAGGAGGCGGCGGCCCGCTCCCGGGGCCTGAGGACGAGCCGGAGCTCGACAGGATGGCATTCGCCAGCAAGGACGCGACGATTTCCCCGTCGAGGAATCCGGCGACCGCACTCGGGATCGCCGCGATGACCAGGTTCGGCGTCGCCGTGGCCTTGATGGAAAAAATCGTGGGAGAGTTCTCATCATGCGGGTCGGACGCCCAATGATGGAGAATATCCGAGCGCGGGAGCTCGAAGTAGGACCGGAGGTCAGGCAGGAGATAGATGCGGATCTGATCGCGGTCCGGCGCCACCTTTTGATAGCCGATGAGGATAACGGACGACTGATGTTTGTAGAGATCGGGTTGGATCTTCGCAGCCAGGGGGTGGTCGGGGATCGGTGGCGGCGCCGCCGGGGATTCCTTCGATTGCCCCTTGCCACTTCCCGGCGAGTCGGTCATCACGTTCTCCGATATTGATTTCGTCGATGCTGGATTGGCCTGGATCCGGTATTCGCACGCCGCATCTCCAGTCTGGCATGGCGGACGAGAGCGGTCAACACATTAATCGATTCGTCGAGGACACGATATGGCTTGCGATATCGCTCGTTCGTCCCGGTCATCAGGGGCATGACCTCGCCGGTCGGAACCCGATCGAGACGTAGGAAACGTCCGGCTGGTACTTGGCCCGGCAGGCCGAGCGAGCCGCCAGCGGCCTCGAGACATAGGCCCCCCCTCGGAGGACGCGGTACGGGCTGTCGATGAGATCCTCGGCGAGGAAATCCGACGTCGATTCCTCGGGGATGTCGCCGTAATCGTAAGTACGGTCATGGCACCATTCGAACAGGTTTCCCATCATGTCGAACAAGCCCAGGTCGTTGGGCAGCAGGCTCCCGCACGCTACGGGGCTCACCTCTTCCCAGGATTCTAGCCGCGCATAATCGCGGATCAGACGCCAGGAATTCCCGTAGTAGCGGCTGGTGACCGCCCCCGATCGGCAGGCATACTCCCACTCGGCCTCGGTCGGAAGCCGGTACCCGCCCCCGTCGAACGCCCCGGGCTTGACGCGCATGCCGGCGGCGAATTTCTTCCCCTCGTTGGGCTCATAGACCTCTCGACGTCCTTCCATCCGGCTGAGCCAGTTGCAGTAGGCGGCGGCCATGTACCAGCTCACGCCCCACCGGGGCCAATTCGGGCTCGAGTCGGTCCGGATATTCGAGTCGACGTATTCCGAGGCGTGGGCTTTCCAGAATTCTTCGAATTCTCCGACCGAGACCTCCTTGGCGGCGATCGCGAACCGGCGGGGTATCCGACGAGTATGCGGGATCTCGTTGTCGTCGCGATCCGCCTCGGTCTTCGGCGAACCCATGCGGAACTCCAGCGGGCCGCCGACGATGACCATCGTCTGGGACATCCCATTGACATACCAGCGACGATGGCCGGGTCCCTTGGTCTGCTCCCGTTCGGAGACGCGCACCAGTTCGGAAACAATCTCTCTCGATCGGGCGTCCTGGCCCCACTTCCGCAGGGTCCATTCGGCGGCCCCATGGATGCCGGCGTCGGGGTCGTCGCGGTAGATCCGGGGCAACTCCCGGATCATCCGATCCCGATCCTCGGAGTCGAGGCGAGCGGGGTCATGGTGTCCCAGGGCCAGGATCAAGGCCCGACGGATCGAGGTCGGGGCGTCGAAGAGGATCGATCGGTTCGGATCGTCCGGGTCGGGTCCTTTCCTCGACTCCACCGCCGCCGGCCCCGTCCCGGCAGCCTCGCCCATCGCCAGGAGTCGGCCCCCGATCGTTCCGGGGTCAACCCCCAGCGGCGCCAGCCAATGGATGACGAAACTGCGAAGCCTCGGATCCGCGCTATGAGCCAGCAGGGGCCAGACCTCTTCTCCGGCGCCCAGGAGCACCAGGGCCACCGCGGCCCGGGCGCGACGCTCGGCCTGGCGGTCCATCGCGTCCTCGTCGGCCGCCGACTGGCCCTCTCGGATCGCGGCTTCGAGCAAGGGGATGGCCTCTTCGCGGCGCCGCCGGATGGCGACCAGGATCCGCCCGAATTCGTTCGATTCGGCATCCATCAGCAGATCCACCAGATCCTTCGCGACATCGGCCTGATAGTCCACGAGATAGATCGACGCGTGTCCGCGATCCGTCTCGGGGAGTTTCTTGTCGCGGAAGATCTCCTTCAACGGGTCCCGGAGCCGATCCTTGATAGGACTGAAGACCTCGCGCCAGATGCCGACGTGGATCGGGTTGGCCGCGGCCATCGCCCTGGCGAGCTTGCCGCAGACCTTCGGCCAACTCGGGCTATCGGGTTCGTAGAGGGCCAGTGCGCCGGCGGCCTGGAGCAGGCTCTTATCGTCACCCTTTTCCACCTCCTCCCGGAGCCGTTGGGTCGTGGCGGACCGGTAGGGCCATAACGACCGTCGCAAGACGTCCAGGTCTCCCGGATCGGCGGCCAGCAGGCTCTTGTAGACGTACGCGACCTGAGTTTCGTCGTCCGGCAGCAACGCGAGGCTGGCGTGGAGCCTCGACTTGGAATCAACCCGCTCGTCCTCGACGATCCGCCTGAGCTTCGGGGCCAACCACCATCGGTAGGGATTCAGCTCGCGGATGCTCTCCGGCACATGGGCGGTCTCGGCGACGAGGAGACTCTGCAATGACCAACGGGCGGCGGATCGCCAGGCCCGCGGCAAGGAAGCCGGCGAGCAGGACGGCCACGCCCGCCACACGGAGCCCGATGACTCGATCGGACCGCCTCATCATCCTCCGCTGAGGATCGGTCCATGCTTTCGGCTTCGTCAGGAGCCGGATGGTCGCCCATTCGACCATCGAGGGCAGATGCCGGTCTTCCGGCCGGGCGATCCAGAGTCCCGCGCGCTCGGCCAGCAGCAGCTCGGCCCGGCCTCGTCGCGTCTCGCGTTGCTTGCGCGTCAGCCAGTCTTGCAGGGCGTGGACCAGGTAGTCGTGGGTCAGTTGGTAGAAACGGCCGCCGGCCGGGACCGCCGGCCTGCCCTCATCGATGGCGCTCTCGGGGTCGACCGGCGTGATCAGCCGGAGGTCGTTGTCGAGGGCGCGGATCAGGTCGGCGAAATCCTGGGGCCGATCGAGGTACCCCGAGACGGCCCGGAGCTCCTCGACCGGCCGCATCCGGCCCTTGATGTCCGCGTTCGCCTCGGGCAAGAGTGCCTTCAAGACGGCCTGTGCGGCCCTCATGTGATAGCGGTGGTTCGGGTTGGATCGGGACGAGGCGAACGTCTCTTCGAGGAACGTCACGCCCACGCCCGACATGCCGCCGACCTCGCGCAAGGTCGCGGATGTCCAGGGCTTCCGCTTGACCATCTCGGCGAACAGCGCCAGCCGCACCGGCACGACCTGCCCGTCTTGTTCCAGGCCGGCGACCGCCTGGTGAAGGAAGGCGTCCTGATCCTTGTCGAGGTCGCCGGCCCGCGGCGGCAACGCCTCGAAGGCGCGGCCGATACGCCGCCAGGACCTTGCGGGCATGGCCGGGACCGAACAGGTCGACCGACGGCGACGTTCCGATCGGGGACCAGGTCGATCTCGAGGTCCCTCATGAACCGGGTCGCCGCCATCCAGAAGTCGTCCCGCACCAGGCAGAGAGCCTGGACGTGTTCGCCGTCGCACTGCCTCAGCGCCGCGATCAGTTCGGTCTCCGGGCCTCCCCGCCGGGCGAACAGCCACTGCTCGAACTGGTCGACCACGACGAGCACCTTACGGCCCGGCGCCCGCCCCGGGCCGCGCCGGAGGATCGCCATCGAGTCGACCAGCCCAGCATCGGCCGGCAGCTCGGAGGACATCTTGCGCAGCCCGCGGAGCAATCGGGCCTCCGTGTCGTCGGCCGTCGCCTCCACGTAGACCGTCGCCACGTGCCGGCCGAGGAGCGGGAGCAGCCCCGCCTTGACCATCGACGACTTGCCGCAGCCCGACGGCCCGTAGATCAGCCCGACGCGGAACGCCCGGTCGGGGTCGATCGCCTCGATCCGCGACTTCCAGAACCGGATGCCGTCGGGGAGACCCTCGCGGTCCCTCGGGCCGGGGAGCAGGTCCAGGAAGAAGTCGGCGTCGTCCTCGTCGAACGAGCCGAGCCCTTTCGGCACGATCTTGAGCGAGCGCCCCGCCGACTCGGGTGGCCCCGAGCCGGCGGATGTCGCGGGCTCGGCCGTCGTGGCGGCGGGCGCCTTCGTCGTCGCCGGAGCCGTCTTGAGGTAGTGCAACAGGTCCTCGGCGAGGTCGCGGGCCGTGGCATACCGCTCCGACGCCCGTTTCGCGAGCGACTTCAGGCAGATCCGCTCGAGTTCGGCGGGGATCGTGTCGTCGATCTGTCGCGGCGGGCGGGGCTCGGCCTGGACGATCTGCTGCATGACCTCCGCCTTCGTGCCGCCCCGGAACGGCCGACGGCGGGTCAGCAGCTCGTAGAGGACGACGCCGATGCTGAAGATGTCCGATCGCCCGTCAACGCGATGGCCCTCGCCCCGCGCCTGCTCCGGGCTCATGTAGGCCGCCGTGCCCACGGTGCCGGCCGCCCTTGCCCACATCCTCATCCTTCAGCGCCAGCCCGAAGTCGGCCAGATACGGGACCCCGGCCGCGTCGAGCAGGATGTTCGCCGGCTTGATATCCCGGTGGAACAGGTCGTGGGCGTGGGTGTAATGAAGCGCCTCGCAGAGGATCGCGATCAGCTCGGCGGACTCGACGAACGCGGGCCTTGCTTGCCGGAGCCGGGCCGCCAGGTCGCCGCCCTCCATATACTTGGACACCACATAACATCGGCCGCCCGGGATGTGGCCCACGTCGTAGACCGGCACGATGTTGGGGTGTGACAGCCGGGCGAGGGTCCGCGCCTCCTCGAGATAGGATTCGACGTCCAGCGAGAGGGACGAGGGCCCGTCGACGGGCACCTTGATCGCGACCTCGCGGTCGAGGTCGGCATCATGCGACAGGTAGACGATCCCGAAGGCCCCCCGGCCCAGGACTCGAATCACGCGGTATCGGCCGATGAAGGGGGCTAAGGTCGGCGCCCCTACCCCCTCGGGTCCATGGATTCGTTCGGGGCCGGCTCCCACGAGATTGGGATCGGGGGCGAGGAACGATTCCGTGGATGACCCTTGATCGAGACGGCAACGCTCCTCGCGAGTCTGGGAGGATTCCCGGCGCGGGTCATTCCGCACGTCGTCGGGACCGCCCGGCCCGCGGCCTTCGCCGACGCCCGTGCCGGCGGCCGGCTCGGGCTCCGTATCGATCAGCGAGTCCGCCCGGGAACCGGCCTCGGTGGCCGGCAGGCCGATCGGATCGGCGAAATTGCCATCCTCGGGCTCGGTGCCGACTTGCGAGTCCGCCCAGGTGTCGAAGCTCCCGGCGGGCAACTCGGGGCTAACGCCCTGGACGTCTCTGGTGCGATCGTTCGGTGATCGGGAAGCGGAATCCTGGTCCTGCATTGGCCCCTCCGCTCGGTTGTCCCGCCTCTTCGCATTCTCGCGCCGGATTCACGGCATGATCCAGAGGATCGAGGAAACAGCCTCCGCGTCGTGCAGTCGTAAGAAAGTATAACCAATCCCGGCAGAACCGAGCATCAGGGAAGGGTTCGGGCCGCCGGAGTAGAGGCCCGAGGGCCAGTCGTCCGACCCTGAATGGCGTTCGATCAACGCATCCGCCGAAGCCACGGCCTGGTCGCGAAGAGATGGATCGTCGAGGATCCGACCGGCAATGTCGAGGATTTCGATCAGGCCTCCCAGCCCATGGCATGGGGTCACATCACAACGCGGCGACGCGCCTTTCGACGCGAGCAGCTCGCGAGTGGTCGCGATCCCGACGCGGGCCATCGCCAGGTAGTCTTCCATCCGATCCGGATCGAGCGAGGCGGCGCGGAGCCGCGCCAGGGAGATGCCGGGTGCCCCGTTGCACCAGGCGCTCTCGAACCGCATGACCCCCGAGCGACGTTTGCGGTCGGCCCAGTTGCCTCGTGACGGATCGAACAGGGTGTCCTCGAACTCGAACGCCCGGCGGGCGGCCTCCCGGAATTCCGATCGTCCGGTCGCGGCGTAGACCTCGAGCAAGGCAAGGCCGATCCCGGACGCGCCGTGGGATAAGCCGCTCGGCAACGGCTGGGCTAATGCCGAGTCTCCCTCTGCGGACGGCGTATCGGCTCGCCACACCTCGGCCCTGCATAGCTCTTCACCGAGCGTGATCGCCAGGCCTCGGCAATGCTCCAGGCGGGGCGTCTCGGCCATCGCCAGGAGTGCGGGAATCGCCCCGGCGCTGCCGCCGATCACGTCGAGCATGTGCGGTGAAGCGACCGCATCGGAGACCCGTTCGAGGATCGATCCGGCCTGAGCGAGGAGCTCATCCGACCGCGTCAGATGGCCCACCCTCCAGGCCAGGTAAGCGACGCCCAGGTCTCCGCTGAAGAAGGACAGCGGTGAAAGGGGTTGTTTGACGGGCGACCGCTCGAGCTGCCGGATCGAGCGGGCGATGGCCCCTCGGGACGTGCGGCGAAACTCCTCGTCGTCGGTCGCCGCCCCGAGTTCCGCCAGGAACAGCGCGATGCCCGCGGAGCCCATATAGAGATCCGGCCCCAGGGCCGCCGATGCCGGCGTGACCGGACCGCCGGGCTCGGCGACCTCCGCGGTCGATCGGCCGACCCAGTTGCAGAGCCGGCCCTCGCGGTCCCAGTACGCCGATCGACAGAGGCCCCGCCCGATCCGGATCGCCGCGTCGAGCAGCGAGATCGATGCACGGCGTAGGCGACTCCGCCCGGAACGTCTCCCCCAACTCAGAGGAGTTGCCGACACCTCGCCGATCGCCCGGCCCGCGGCCAACGGCGGAGGGTCGTCGTCCTCCCCGGAACCCGGTCCCAGATGGGGTCGGAGCGGATCCAGGCCCGCACGGCGGAATGCCGAAGCCAACGATTCGACTCGACGATCGCGATCGAATTCCCCGCTCTGGAACGATTGCCAGAGGGATTCCGCCACGATCCGGCATCGATGTTGTCCGAAGCTCAATGAACCGTCCGGGTCTTCGGCGAACCCCAGCCCATCCGCGAGCCGCTTGGTGAAGAGAGGCACGTCGGGTCGAAGTCCGGATGCCACCGCCGAGTAAATGCGTCCGATGACCGCCTCGAGTCGCGATCGATCGCGTCGCCGCAGATAGAGTACTCCCGCATCGGCGCGGTGATACGCGTAGGGATGCCTGAGGACCTTGAGCCGGAATGGGAGTCGCGACTCGTTCAAGAGCGTGGTGGCGGTCGCGACGAAGCGGGCCGCCGTGCCGGCCGTCAGATGCCAGTAATAGCGGACGAGTGGATCCGGCCCGCCGCGGCGATGATCCGCGTCGCTCGCTTCATCCCCGATGGCGACATAGAAACCCGGGACCAGGCTGCGCAGCTCCTTGGCGACCCGGACTCGACAGGGTTCGCCCGATCGGATCGGACCGGTCTCGGCACGCACGCCCGCGGCGGGTGCCCAGAATTCGACACCTTCTCGTGCGACCACGATGCGTCCATCCTCTTCGACCCGGCAGACCGACCAGCCCGATTCCCAGTGACCCCGGCCGGAGTTGGCCTCCGAGAGGGCGGCGAGCAGGTCGCGCCCGGCGAGCACGTCGGGCGCGGCCAATGGAGGCGGGGAAGGTCGCAAGTAGAGCCGCTCGTACAGTGTCGTCCGCCAGCGCGGCGACGAGAGAGGTTGGCCCGGCCTCCTGCGAGGAATCGGCCTCCCACCGCGATCGGCAACTCGCGCGGCTCACCGAGGAGGACATAGCGCGATCGGCGAGACGATTTCCACGGCGTCGAGAACCGTGAGCAGATCATCGTGGATCGGAATCATGACGCGACGGATCCCGGCGGAATCCCGAAGAGTTGCACCTGGGCGAGTTCGGGATCGGCAAGCAGGTTCGCGCTCATCTGCAGGAGGAGTACCGGTAGCCCGGCGAGACGATCCGCATCGCCTGCGTACTCGAAGGCCGACTGGATCAGCCGGATCGCGGAGAATGACACCGCCCGCCGGAGGAATCCGCCCGCCTCCGCGATTTCAAGGCAGGCCCCCGCGCGATAACCGGCCCATAACGCCCGCGATGCGGCCCGCAACTCGTCCAGAGGGACCCTCGCCCTGGCGGTCATCTCTTCGGTGGTCAGCTCATCGGATAGCGGCATTGAGGAGATCCACAGAATCAGGAAATCCTGGAAAGCACCGGCAAGATCCCAGGCGGGATCGCCGATCCGGACCATCTCCCAATCGACGATCCAGAGATCGACGGCATCAGTTTCTTCATCTCCCTGGAGTTCCCTGACAAGTACGTTGTCGAATCGGATGTCGCCATGGATCACGGTTTCAGGCCGCCAGGACCGCTTCGAGCGGTCGATTTGCTCGCCGAAGACCTTCGTGGGTTTGAAGAACGCGAAGGATCTCGAGATCGGCCCTGCTCAGTCCGGCGCGTCTCTCGGGCCCTTGCTGGTGAACGCCTAATATCGCCGGCGGAGAACGGGGGAGCCAATTCAGACGGGGGTCACGCTCGGGATCCACCAGATGAAAGCTCGGTGGACCTTCCCCAGGGCTTGACCGAATGCCCGAGCCGCCTTGATCGCATCGCCCCGGCCGAGTTGTCCCGCCAATCTGGTCTGGAGCGTAGTCGCATCGGCGATCAACTCGAATACCAGTATGGCTTCTTCGTCAAGACCGCGCACGAGCCGCGGCAGAAAGGGCACCAGGTCGGCCGTGGCCGGCTCCTCTCGGCAGAACTTGTGGAACAACGATTCGCAACGAAGCGTCGAGCAGGCCCCGTCCGCCGAGTCGTCGGCTTGCTTGATGAAAAGGCCCCGGCCCTCGGGGCCTTCGACCCTCAGGTTCCGATTTCGCCGCGCGACGCCGCGGATGGTCAATGTCCCTTCGATGATCCAATCGAGATCGATCAGGCCCCTGTCGAGGAGAAAAGGGGCAACACTGTCAACTTCGAGCATTGCGGGAGTCTCCCGATCGCGGGATAGCCCCAAAGACCGTCGAATCTAGCGTACATCGCCGGCCATCACACCGTGAACGGGAGATCAATGACGATCCTTTCGAGATCGCCCGACGGAGGGATGCCGCGAAATCATTAGTCGCGCAGGCTGATTAATCCGCCGCGGCGCGGAGGTTAATTGACCGATCAGTCGAGTCGGGGAAACACACCTAATCCGGCCATTTCCGGGCTCCGCCCCGGTCCGCTTCCGAGGTCGCCGGTGGCCGCCGGTGTTGTGAGCGGATGGGCCGTCACGATAGAACCCTGTATGAACGAAGACTCGACCGTCTGGACGACCTTGACGGCAGCATCCGTGGCGACCACGATTTTCGTCGGCTGGGTCTCATCGGCCGGGTTGAACTTCTCGACATAAAGGACCTGTTCCACCGGAAGCTCGAGATAGGCCCGGAAGCTCAGATCGAGGTAGATGCGGACCAGACCGTTATCATCGGCGGCACCGAGGAAACCGACGGCCACGATTGCCTCGCGAGGCTCGCCCGAATCATCCAGGATTCGCTCAACCATCGGATGAGGCGTGAGGTCGACGCCCTGCACGTCCGGGTCGGGACGCGCATTGCCTTCATTCGGACCAGGGATTTCGCCCACGATGCGTCCCTCGCGTCATCGGAAAAGGATCTCATCGCGAAACATGATTACCACAATCAGGTTTCCGAGATCTTCGAGAATATACTTCCTCGTCAGCGATGTCGCAATAGTATCGTCTCCCGGGCGACGACTCGAATCGTAGCTGAATTGATCAAATCGAGATACTCGATCGATAGTCTTCGATAAAAGCGATCATCGATTTAGATCATGGAATTGTTCGCGCCACCCGCATACCGAGGTCGGCCTCGAATCCCGCCGCTTCATTCCAGGCTTGGTTCGCGGATCTCAGTCCAAGGGAACTCCTGCGGAACGACGACCCGCGGAGGATGCGGTTCTCGCGAAAGACCTTTTCTGCCGAGGATCACGTCCGTGTTGATTCGCCCCGGATCCAGGGCCGATTCCGAGCAGTCGATCGTGGCACCACTCGATCACGTTGCCCAACAAATCGAACATGCCCAGGTCGTTGGGCAGCAGGCTTCCACAAGGGCGAGTTCGGTGTCCCGACTCCGAGCCCTCGGTTTCCAGATACCACTCGTAATGGGCCAGCAATTCGGGAGAGCTGCCGAAGTAACGAGACGTCACGGTTCCCGCCCGGCACGCATACTCCCATTCCGCTTGCGTCGGCAGTCGATATCCCCCCGCGGCGACGGCCTCAATGTCAATGCTCATCCCCTCCGCATATCGACCGCGAGGGTTGGGCAGGTAGCAGGGCCGCAATTCTTCGTTGCGGCTAAGCCAGTTGCAATAGCCCGCGGCGTCGTACCAGGTCATATTGGGTTGAGGGCAATCCGAGGTGGGGCTGTACTTCGTCTCATATCTGAGCGGCTTCCCACCGTCACTCGTCGCGTACCTCTGGAAACTATCGACGGTAACCTCGGTCGAAGCGATCGCGAATCGCCGGGGGATGAGGCGTCGGTGGTAGGGCTCGAAGTCGCCCCGCGTCGGTTCCGACGGCGGCGAGCCCATGTCGAACTCCACGGGCCCGTCGATGAGGACCATCGTCTGGCCCTCCTTGTTGACGTACCAACGTCGCCGGAACGGCTCACCGGGTCGCGGTGGCAGTCCGGGCTCGAGCTGGATTCGATCGAGTTCTCCCCATCGCCTCAGGGCGAATTGCGCCGAGGAGTGGACCCCCGCGTCCGGATCATTGCGATACAGTTTGGTCAGGGTCGCGACCAACCGGGACGAATCTCCGGGGGCCAGGGTCTCCTTCGGATACCACCCCAGCGCCTGGATCAGGGCTCGCCTCCGCGAGGTCACCGGGTCGAAGAGATAGGCGTTCTTCTCCGCGGCCTCCTCCCCGCCCTCGCCCAGTCGTTCGAGCTCCCTGGCGAGGATCGAGGGGTTCGCGCCGTAGGGTGCGAACGCATTGATCAAATGGCTCCGGACTTCCGGGTCCTTGCTGTGCTCGAGCAATTTCCAGACCTCGGCGTCATCGCCCAGTCGGACCAGGGCCACGGCCGCCCTGCCCCGCCGGGCCGATCGCCGGGCCGCGGCCGGATTCCCCTCGCTCGGCTGGTGGCCCTCCTCCGCGGCTGCCGGGGCCACGAGGACCGGAGGTTCGGGTGACTGTTAGGCGCCCCCGACGCCTTCAACTCGTTGTGGAGGTAAGCCAGAGCCGCCGTATGATTCATCCGGATCACGTCGAACAGTCGAGAGAATGCCTTGGGGTCGGCTTCCAGCATCACGTCGACCAGAAGATCCGGCTTGTCCGCGCCGTAATCGGCCAGGAGCCCGGTCGCTAGCTCGTGCTCGATATGATCGGGGGCCCTCTTCCGGAAGATCTCGGCCAGGGGCGTGATGAGCTGCTCCCGGACGCTATTGAGTGCGGCGCGCCAGCCGGCGATGTCGTCGAGCTTGGACTTGACCATCGCCTCGGAGACCTTGTCGGCGAGATCGGCCCACGCCGGATTCTCCGCATCATATCTCGCCAGCATCCCAGCCACGGGAAGGATCCGGGCTTCTCCAGGCCTGGATTGACTCAGTTCCTCCCAGAGTTTGGTTTTCAGGTCGGCTCGATACGGCCAGAGCCCGTCCCGAATGACCTCCATCTCGATCGGGTTAGCTTCGAGCACACGCCGGGAAAGGTAGTCGACCTGACCGCGATCGTCCGGCAGCAGGGCGAGGCTGTAGGCGAGCCGAGAACGAGAGTCGCCTTCGGTTCGACGCGCATGCTCTCGAAGGCGGCTTAGGTACATCCAGCGGGGGTAGATGGCGAACTGGCCCAAAACCTCGGGTATCTTCTCGACTTTCGCCCCCGGGAGCGACTCGAGCAGGACCTCGGTGCGAGAGTAGACGCTGTAAGCCTCCGTCGCCATCGTGACGAGGGCGATGAAGATCGCCAGGCCGAATAGCCTCGTCCCGTGGACCCATCTCCCTCGGCTCATCATCCGCCGCTGCGTCTCGGTCCACTCGTTCGGTCGGGTCCAGCGCCGGATCGAGAGCCATTCGCCCGCCGACGGCAGATGACGGTCCTCCGGCCTGGCGTTCCAGATCGCCGCACGTTCCGCGAGCCGGAGCTCGGCCCGGCCCCGGCGGGTCTCTCGCTGCTTGCGAGTCAGCCAGTCGCGCAAGGCATGGACGAGGTAATCATGCGTCAGTTGATAACAACGTTCGCCGGCCGAGTCGGCCGGGACGTCCTCCTCGATCGAGCCCGCGGAATCGACCGGCGTGATCAGCCGCAGTTCGGTGTCGAGGATCCGGATCAGGCCCGCGAACTCTCCCGGCCGATCCGCATACCCGGAGATCGCTCGCAACTCCTCCATGGGCCGCATCCGCCCTTTGATGTCGGCGTTCGTCTCGGGCAGCAGGGCCTTCAAGACGGCCTGCGCCGCCTTCGCGTGGTAGCGATGGTTCGGGTTGGAGCGAGGCGAGCTGAAGGTCTCCTCGAGGAACTTCACGCCGACCCCGTCCATCCCTCCGACTTCCTTCAGGGTCGCGGGAGTCCACGGTTGGCCCTTGACCATCTCGGCGAAGAGGGCCAGCCGTACCGGGACGACTGCGCCCATCCTGGGCCAGCCCGGAAGCCGCCTGGTCGAGGAAGCCGGCCTGGTCCTTGCTGAGTTCACCGGCCTTCGGCGGTAGGGCCTCGAAGGCGCGACCGTAAGCCGCCAGGACCTTGCGGGCGTGCTTCGGGTCGAAGAGATCCACCACCGCGACGTTCCGGTCGGGGACCAGGTCGATCTCCAGGTCCCTCATGAACCGGGTCGCCGCCATCCAGAAATCGTCACGCACCAGGCAGAGCGCCTGGAGGTGCTCGCCGTCGCATTGCCGCAAGGCCGCGACGAGTTCGGTCCCCGGCTCGGCACGCCTCGCGAAGAGCCATTGTTCGAACTGATCCAGGACCACCAGGACCTTCTGGCCCGGCATCAGCCCTTGCCCGCGCCGGAGCATGGCCAGGGCCTCGACCAACCCGGCATCGACGGGTAGTTTCTGGAATCGCTTGCCGATGCCGCGGAGCAGACGGGCTTCCGTCTCGTTGGCCGTCGACTCGACATAGATTGGCGAGACGCGATGGCCCAGGATCGGGATCAGCCCCGCCTTCATCAGCGACGACTTGCCGCAACCCGACGGGCCGTAGATGAGGCCGACGCGAAACGCCTTCTCCGGGTCGGTCGCATCGACCCGCGTCTTCCAGAATCGCAAGCTGTCGGGGAGTCCGTCGCGATCCCTGGGGCCCGGGAGCAGCTCGAGGAAGAAGCCCGCGTCGTCCTCGTCGAAGGAGCCAACGCTCTTCGGGACGATCCGGATCGGACGAGAGCCCGAATCCGACGGCCCGAGGGCTGGGGTCGGCGTCGGCGTCGGCTCCACGGTCCTCGCCGGGCGGACGGCCGTGTACGGCGTGCCCACGACCTCAGTCGAGATGCCACCCGGGGCCGTCTCGAGGAAGTGCCGCAAATCCTCGGCCATGTCCCTCGCGGTCGAATACCGCTCGGAAGCCCGCTTCGAGAGCGCCTTCAGGCAGATCCTCTCCAGCTCCCGGGGGATCGTGTCGTCGATCTGCCGCGTCGGGCGGGGCTCGGCGTGGACGACCTGGTGCATCACCTCGTCTTTCGAGCCGCCGCGGAACGGCCGTCGGCCGGTCAACAATTCGTAGAGGACAACGCCCATGCTGAAGATGTCGGAGCGCCCGTCGACCCGATGGCCTTCGCCCCGCGCCTGCTCGGGGCTCATGTAGGCCGTCGTCCCGACATGGCGGGCACCCTTGCCCAGGTTCTCATCCTTCAGCGCCAGCCCGAAATCGGCCAGCGATGGGACGCCCGCCGCGTCCAGCAGGATATTCGCGGGCTTGATGTCCCGGTGGAACAGGTCGTGAGTGTGGGTGTAATGCAGCGCCTCGCAGAGGACGGCGATCAATTCGGCGGCCTCGTCGAACGCGAGCCGACCGCGGCGGAGCCTCGCCGACAGGTCGCCGCCTTCCATATACTTGGACACGACGTAACAACGGCCGTCCTCGGTCCGGCCCACGTCGTGGACCGGGACGATGTTCGGGTGCGACAGCCGGGCGATGATCCGTGCTTCCTCGAGGTAGGATTCGACGTCCAGGAACCGGGTCGCCTGAAATGGGAGGGGGACCTTGATGGCGACATCGCGGTCGAGCTCGGCGTCGTGAGCCAGGTGGACCCGCCCGAACCCGCCCTCGCCGAGGACCCGGATCACGCGATATCGACCGATGTATGTCGGAGCCGAGCCCTGTCCGGACACTTCCGGAAGTCGGTCGGGGCTCTCTCGGACCGGCGAGGCACCGGATGCGTCGCGGAGATCGGAAGCGTTTCCCGATGCCGCCCCGTCCTCTTCGACCGGCGCGAGCTTCATGAAGGCGTAGAGCTTCTTCACCATCGCGATTCGCTGGCGCAGGGCATCCAAGAGTACGGGATCGTCGATGCCGAGCGACTCCGGCGGGATTTCCTCGCCGCGACGGAAATATTCCTCCCAGCGCTCGAGGATGTCGAGGAGCCGGTCATCCTCGTCGGCCTCGATGGGAGGCGGAAACTTGCCGGCTTCGGCATCCGCCTTGGCGGGCGTCGGGAGCTGTGAAACCGCGTCTTGATCCTGCATCGGCCGCTCCGCTCGATTGATCGGTCGGTCGTTTGATCTCGTCAGAAAGGCGCGTCGGACCCATCCAGCCAGCGGGCGAGCCGCCCCGTCGCGGCCAACCAGAGCCGGCTGACCTGCTTCTTGTGCAGGCCCAGCATCTGCGCGGTCTCGGCCTGGGAGAAGCCGCCGTAATAGTGCATTTCGAAGACTCTCCGCTGGTCGGCGGGCAGCTTCTCGATCTGCTCGTGGAATTCGGTCAGGAGCGCCAGGCGTCCCGGATCATGGGTGGTGTCGGCCTGGTCGAAATCCGCCAGCGACCTGGAATCGTCCGCATCGATCGCCCCTTCCAGACGATGGGCATCGACTTTTCGTTGGCCCCGGACCATGTCCAGCAGGACTTGACGCACCTTCAGGAAGACCAGCCCGAAGAAGCCGTCGACCGTCTCCGGCACGGTGTTCTCCAGGGCGACGACCAATCGCATCCAGACCTCGCTGACGACGCTCTCGAGGTCGTGACGGCCGTGCAAGCCGTGGAAGTCCTCCTGGTAGATCCGGCCGGCGATCCGGATCAATCGTTCGTGTGCACGCTCGAGGAGTTCGCGCCTCGCCGACAAATCACCACGCGCGTAGGCTGTCGATCAGATCCTGGAGCTCGGCCGAATGATCTTCTGACACGTCAATGACCACCCAAGTCGCGGGATATTGATGGCTCGACATCGGCCCTGGGCAACGCGGCACTCGCGGCGCGGCTGTCGTCGCCCCTCGCCATCAAGACTCCGAAAATCAACTCTAACCTGATGTTAACGTCGTGGCCATGAAGATCTTTCGGAATTCCATGGCGAGATCGATGGCACCAGCTCGCTTTCCGGACACGAGCGGGCCAACAAGCCTTTTTTGCAGCCCTCTCCCACCTAAATGAACCGAGAACCTGGGCTTAAAATCGCGATTCTCACGGCCGTCTTGCCGGCTTGAGCCTATTCACCTCCCGCCCGAGAATCCTTGTCCCAAACCGCGACGGACACAGCCTGGCAAATTAGAGCCGCCGAGGACGTGGGGGCTCGCGAGGGTCGACCGGGCAGCTCCGCCCGATTCCGCATCCCGTGACGGATCGTCCAGCAAGCAGATTTGCACCATTTCCACGAGGAGAGACTTCCATGAGAAAATCCCGATCGTTCAAGGCCTGCGGGATCGACGCCCTCGAAGGCCGCGTGGTCATGAGCCACGTCCCCCACGCAGTCGTCGCCCCGGGCGTCATCCACGGGCATAAGGCGCAGGTCGTCGCGGCCGACTTCGCCAACTTCCAGAACGCCGTCAACAATGCCATCACGCCGCTGGTCAAGGACATGCAGAACACGGCGACCCCCTCCGACCAGTCTTACGCGGACCAGCAGCAGATCAGCATCGACATCACCAATCTGGTCAACGGACTGGGCAACCAATTGGCCAAGCAACTGCGCCCGAAGATGTATTCACGAATCCGTACCGTGGTCACCGGGGCCGCGACGCCCGGCGCGGTCGGTTTCGCCAGCAGCTCTCCGTCTCCGGGAAGCCTGCTCGCCACCCTCGATACCTTGTCGCAGACCGACCTGGCCGCGCCGGGCCTCGTGAACAACCTGGTCCTCGCCTACCAGGATGCGATGATCACCGGCCACACCGCGACGGGCGTGCGTGGAGCCTTCGTGAACTTCCAGCATTCGTTCGACCAGACCATTCCCCCGCTGGTGAGTACGGTGCAATCCGCGGCGACTCCCGCGGAGACGGCGACGGCCCTGCAGAACCTGGATACCGCGATCATCAGCCTGGTCAACGGCCTGGGCAATCAGTTGTCCTCCGCACTCGGTGTCTCGGCACAGCCGACGATCCGGGATCTGATCACGGGATCGAGTTCCACGAGCGGCGTCAATTACACGTCGGGCGCCCCGATCGCGGGCAGCCTGATGGCGACCTTGATGTCGGTCCCGTCGAGCTCGTACACCCTGTCGAGCTGGGATTTCGTCAATGACGTGGTCTCGGTCTATTCGAGCACATCGCGGGTTTTCACTTGATCGAAGCCCGTAGATGTGGAACCGAGGGTCGCGGTGAGGCCGCCGCGGGCAACCGGGGCGGCCTCTTCTCTCGATCGCCACTCCTCACGACCGCAACGAAGCGATCGCGGCCTTGACGTCGTCGCTGTCGACCTGCTGGCCGCCGAGCGCCTTCATCGCGATGCCCATCGCCATGCCCTCCTTGGGCGCGGCCTTGATCTGTTCGGCGACGGGCGCGAGGGCCTCGACGATCTGGGCGGGGGTCAAGGTCGGCGGGACCCATTCGTGGATCAGGGCGACCTCCTCGGGACTGAAGGTCGTGATCCCCGATTTCGCCTCCTTGAGCACCCCGCGCATCTTCTTGATCGCGTCGGCCTCGGACATCTCGGCGCCGGTGCCCAGGGTCAACTGGGCGATCCAGTAGCGCAGGAAGCCGGTGCGAAAGGCGTCGCGGGCCTTCATGGACTCGGTGAGTTGCGTCCGCATTCTCTGGACGATCGACGTTGACATAGCGATCCCTCCTGGCACGCGTGGCATGCCGATCAACCGGGCGAGGTGGAACCGTCGAAGAGCGGAGTGATCGGCTCTCCGGTGCAGAGCCGGATGGGACGGTCGAGGCGGTCGCGCAGCTCGGTGTCCGGGTCGATCCCCAGCGATCGGTAGACGGTCGCGGCCAGGTCGGCCGGCCTGTAGGGTCGGCTGGCCGGATAGGCGCCCATCTTGTCCGACTGGCCGATCATCTGGCCGCCGCGCACGCCCGCGCCGGCGAAGGCCGCCGAGAAGACGGAGGCCCAGTGGTCGCGGCCGTCGCGGCTGTTGACGTTCCCGGTGCTCTTGCCGATCCGCGGCGTCCGGCCGAACTCGCCGGTCACGATCACCAGGGTCTCGTCGAGCAGGCCCCGGGCCGCCAGGTCGTCGATCAGCGCGGCGACACCCCGATCCGTGGGGGGCAGCAGCCGATCCTTGAGCGACTTGAAATTGGCCGAGTGCGTATCCCAGGTCTGGACGCGTCCCATGTTGACCTGAACGATGGGGACGCCGACCTCCACCAGTCGCCTGGCCATCAGCAGCGATTGGCCGTACATGTGTCGACCGTAATGATCCCTGAGCGAAGGGGATTCTTGTTCCAGGTCGAAGGCCCTCGCGACCTTGCCGGAAAGGAGCAACGCGTAGGCGCGGTTGACCTGGTCGCTGTAGGGATCATTCGACCGGGCCGACAGGGCGCCGACCTCGTCGCGGCAGGCGCTCATGCGATCGAGCAGCGACTTCCGCCGGTCCAGGCGCTCGACGCTCAGCCCGGCGGGGAGGCTCAGGCCATCGAATCCGAACCCGGGCCGGCTCGGATCCTGCTTGACCTGCCAGGGATCGTGCCGGGGACCCAGGAATCCCGCGTGCTGGCCCGGCCAGGTCAGGGGGCCCTCCATGAGATAGGTCGGCAGCGAGACCCCGCTGGGGATGGCGTCGGCCCGCGGCCGGATCGCGTCCAACGCCGAGGCATAGCAGGGATAATCATCGCGCGAGGCGATCTTGTCGAAGAAGGCCCCCGGCTGGGGATGGCCCGTCAATAGCTCATGGGTCGCGTTCAGGTGGTTGGTATAGGCATGCGAGAGCGAGCGGACGACGGCCAGCTTGTCGGCACGCGCGGCCAGGAGGGGCAGGTGTTCGCAATAATGGATTCCGGGGATCGCGGTCTCGATCGGCCGGAACTCTCCCCGGATCCCGTCCGGCGAGTCCGGCTTCATGTCGAAGGAGTCGATGTGACTCAGGCCGCCCGTCAGGAAGACCAGGATCACGGATTTGGCCCGCGGGGTCGATCCAGCCACCGGCTTCGGTTTCGAGCCGCCAGGACTCGCCGCCGCGGCACGACTCCGCATGGCCATGAGGTCCGTCAATCCCAGGCCCAGGAGTCCCGAGAAGCCGACCTGGAGGAACTCCCGGCGAAGGACGCCGATGGGATGTCGTTGTACCGTCGGCATCGCGGCTTCCTCGTTGGCACTGGCCATGTGAACGTCGATCCCCCATTTGCAACAATGTTTAACTTTATCTCAAATGGCGGATACCGGCAAGCCGTGCGTCTGGTCCGCGGGACCGATCGCCCGAGGATCGATCAAGGTGAGGTCAAGTAGGCGATCAGGTCGCGGACGGCCGCGTCGCCGAGGGCCGAGGCCAGCCCGGGGGGCATGATCGACGTCGCACTCGGACGAAGCTCGCGGATCTCATCGCGGCGGATCGTCGTGGCGTGGGCATTCGTATCGACCACCTGGATCGCATCGGGACCCTCGGCGCGGACGACCCCGGCGACGACCTGCCCGGCCTGGGTCGCGACCGTGTAGGACGTGTAATCGGGCTCGATGGCGGCGCTCGGTGCCGCGATGCTCCGATAGATCTCGGCCCGGCCCTTGGAGCCGATCTTGGTCAGATCGGGGCCTACTTTTCCGCCCTGTCCGCGAAAGACGTGACATTGGGCACAGCGAGCCTGATCGCCCGAGAAGATGGCACGGCCACGCGCGGGGTCGCCCCCGGATAGGTCGGGGATCACCAGCGGCGCGGCGTTTGCGGCATTTGCCGTCCGGGGAGCCCAGGGGATCGTCAGCCGATCGCCATCGATGGGAACATCGGCCGTCTGGCCCTCGGGACGATAGGACGCCCTGAATGAGAAAGGCTTTGCGTCCTTTCCGGTCCGTAGGGTGGTCGTGAAAAAGAGAGGCTCGCCTTTGGATTCCACGTTCACGACGGCGTGATGAGAGCCGTCTTTCGCGTCCGGGGAACTCTCCCCCGCCTGGGCGTCTCCGAGCATGGCCTCCTCGATCGTCCCGGAAGAATCGATCCTGAGCGATCCCTTGCCCGCTGGGAGTCGGACGAGCGTGCTCAAGGTCAACCGGCCCGGTCGCGAGAGCAAGGCCATCCCCTGTTCGTGTGGCTTCGAGCTGCGGGTCAGCCGTCGGGTTGCTTCGAGGTCCAACTGGGGCCACCAGCCCAGCCGTTCGTGAGTGTCCGAGGGATTGTCGCGCTCGCTCCAGGCGGCTTCGACGCCCGACAAGCTGTAGGAAGTATCGGAGAGCGGGAGGACATAGCGGCCGATCCGCGGGTGGGGGTCGGTGGCGAGGATGATCGTCCGGCCGTCGTCGATCACGCGAGCCCCGACAATCCGCAGAGCGCCCAGTAGCACAGCAGCTTGAGGCCGGTTTTCGAAGTAGGAGACGGTTTTCCCGATCAGCGACTTCGCCATCCCCGCGTCGATGGGCCGATCGAAAGCGGCGATGACCTCGAGTGGACCCTGCGGCCAGACGGCGACGGGTCGTAACTCGGGGTGACCGGCTTTCGTGGCCCTGGCAGTCTCCTGTGCGGACCCGAGCTGTGCCCCACAAACGAGTGTGGATAGCCAGGCGAGCGTGAAGATCACGGGGATCCGTCGCTCGGTCGAAGTGTGGCATGATTCGCTCATAATCGAGATTCTAGGAGAACTCGGGCTCCAAGGAAAGTCGGTGTTCTCTTCCGACGGAGCTCAACGGGATCTGACCGGTTGCATCGTGATGGAGACCATGGTCGATGAACAGGACTCGACGAGAGGACGCCCCTTCGTCTACCGAGGAGCCCTTCGACATCGACGAGGCTTTCCGTCGGCTGCGTCGGGCCGTCTCGGACCTTCCCAAGGCGGCGATGTTCGACTTGCGCGACCGAGGTTTTGCGTCGCCTTTCGAGCAACTGGTGGGTTCGCTGATCTCGGCCCGGACCCGGGATGAGACGACCACTCGGATCTGCCTGCGGCTGTTCGAGGCGGCCCGGACCCCGGAGCAGATCCTCGCGCTCGGCGAGGACGAACTCGCTCGATTGCTGGCCGGCTCCGCATTCTCCGAGGTGAAGGCGCGCGACATCCGCGAGATCTCGCGTCGGATCATCGAGGAATGGGGCGGAGAGGTCCCCGACAGCCTGGAGGCGTTGACTTCGTTGCGAGGGGTCGGACCGAAGATCGCCGCCTTGACGCTGGCGGTCGGCTTCGGCCGGCCGGCGATCGCCGTGGATATCCACGTCCACCGGATCGTCAACCGATGGGGATATGTTTCGGCGTCCACGCCAGAGAGGACCATGCTGGCCCTGGCCGGGATCCTCCCCGAGCGATACTGGATCGAGATCAACGAGCGGCTGGTCCCGTTCGGCAAGTCCATCTGCACCGGCTCGCGACCCCGGTGCTCGACGTGCCTGCTGCTCTCCATGTGTCGCCGTCGCGGTGTGTCCGACCATCGATAAGGCCGGACGTTGGTCGCCGTATCCATTGCCTTGCATCCTCTCGATCTTCGGCGTCGGCCAAGACGGAATTGACGGTTTTCGCGACTTGGAATAGATTCTGGCTCCCCTCCGAACCGAAGCTCGTCGCAAAGCTACGATACGAAAGGAGAGAACCATGGCCCGGCGATGGACTGCCCGGCGATTGTTCATTTCGGCCTTCGTGCTCTTCCACCTGTCGGCGTTGATCATGTGGACGATGCCCGATTGCGCGATCAAGGCCCGATTCCAGTCGCCTTATCGTTACTACGTCCTGCCGCTGGGATTGTGGCAATGGTGGGCGATCTTCGCCCCGGACCCCGTCCGGAACACGACGACCTTGAACGCCGAGGTCGTCGACGTCAAGGGGATGAGGCAGGTCTACGAGTTCCCGCGGATCGGCGAGCTCTCCTGGTGGCAGAAGTTCCCCCGATACCGGCACCCGAAATTCACCGGGAACATGGGGATCGAGGAATACGCCAAGCACCGCGTGTTCACGGCGCGGCACGCGGTCCGACAGCTCGGGATCGGGGCGGACTCATTCCCGCTCTGGGTCAGTCTCTACTACCAGATCAAGGACACGCCGCCGCCGGGTACGGGGGTCGCCGACCCGATGGCTCCGACCCGGGTTCAGGTGGTGGAACGCTTCGAGTTCGCCTCGCTCAAGGAGGTGCGGCCATGAACCCGATCAGGGCATGGAATCGATTCATGTTCGGCCTGGTCTCGGCGCGGCCGCTGGGCCTGTTCCGGATCGTCTTCGGCCTGCTGATGATGATCTACCTGGCCAACATGGTCCTGGAGTTCGACCTCTGGTATACAGGCACGGGCCTGCTCCAGGGGACCGAGGCCCGGGAGGCGGCCGGGCCGTTCCGGATCTCCCCGCTCCAGTTCGTGACGGATCCGATCACGCCCCGGATCTTCCACGCCGTCGCGCTCGTCGCGGCGACGTGCGTGATGCTGGGATGGCGGACCCGATGGGCGAGCATCGTCCTGTATCTCATGATGATCTCCCTGTATCACCGGAACGTCTCCTCGAATGGCGGGCCGGATGCCGTCCCCTTGCTGCTGTGCTTCTACATGATGTTCTGCCCGAGCGGGGCCGCCTTCTCGCTCGACGCACGCCGCGAGACGAAGCGACGCGGGACCCAGGCCGAGGCGCTGATCGCCCCGTGGGGCGTCCGGTTGCTCCAGATGCAGCTCTGCTTGATCTATTTCCAGTCATGCGTGATCAAGAACGCCGGCCCGACCTGGATGGACGGGACGGCCACGCATTACGTTCTGTTCAACCGTGAATTCGACTGGTTCAACCTGGAATGGCTCGGCGGCTATCCGATGATCGTCAACCTGATGACGCACGGCGCCATCCTGATCGAATACGTCCTGGCGTTCTGGCTCTGGTTCCGGCCCACCCGTCGCTGGGCGATCCTGCTCGGGCTCCTCCTGCACGCGGGCATCCGCCCGGTGCTCAATATTCCGGGCTTCGGCGAGGTGATGTGCGCGGTCTACCTGACGTTCCTCGACGCCGATGAGGTCGCGAGCCTGCTTCGCGCCCTCGATCCTCGAGTCTGGCTGGCGAGGCTGGGCATCCGCCGCCCCAATCTCGATTTCTTGCGAGCGTCCGATCGGCCACACGGGATGCCGTCGTGGCAGCAACGCGAGTTCGCCTTCGACGGCGCCGACGGCGCATCCGGGGCGTAAGGGCGCCGTGAACAGATATCCATGAATTCCGGGGTTTTTGTTGTCAATGAATTCCATCCTGTTGATCCTGTCAATCCTGTCGATATTGATTCGAATCCAGGGAGACAGGATTGACAGGATCAACAGGATGAAACGGGAGGATCGGGGAGAATGGATTTCTTCACAACCTCTCACGGGATGCGGGTAAGTTCCCGGACCGCATCGGCGTAATCCGGATACTGGGCCGTCAATTCGGCCCTCCCGCCTTGCTCGTAATCGTCGTAATCGAACCCGGGCGCCATCGTCGCTCCCAGCAGGACGAAATCGGCGCCCGGTTCCAGTCGCGAGCCCTGCCAGACCCCCGGCGGGACGACGATCTGCGGCCGTTGACCGCCGACGATATCGGTCCCGAGGATGACCTCGCGGCCGGTCCCGTCCGGGAAGAGCTGGAGCATCCGCATCGGGCCGCCCAGGTAGAGGTGGAAGACCTCTTCGGTCGGCAGCCGGTGCATCTCGGAAAAGGTCTCCGAGGTCAGCAGGTAATAGATCGCGGTCCCGTATGATCGATCGGCCTTCGATCGATAGGCGCTCGGGAGAGCGGTCGCCGGGATGACCTCCTCGGAACGATACGTCTCCCGGAAGAAGCCGCCCTCGATCGGGTGGGGCTCGAGGCCGAGGGCCTCGATGATCCGAGCGGCCGTTCCGGCTCCCGGTGACGAGTCTTGCCGAGGGTCCCGCTCAACATTCATGGCATTCGCTCCCATATCCTGTATTCTCCGTGCCGAGCCGCCAGGTGATAACCGAGCTCCGGGAGGGTTTCCCGCAAGCCGAGTACCGTGGCCCGGTCGTCGGGGACGATCACGACGTGAATCTCGCCCGTTTTCAGGGCGTTCCCCAACCACGATGACCTCGGCGCGGCGGCGCCGACGGCCTCGAAAGCCCGGTACGCGAACTCATCATGAGCCAGCCAACGACTGCCCAGCGACCGGTTGTGCTCCGGCCGATCCACGAAGTAGATCCGATCCTTGCTCGAGGATGACACCGGAGGCGCTTCGAGCATCTCCCGCAACGCGGCCCGGTCCGCGACCCGGGTCCGCCAGGCGAGCTCCACGAACTGGAAATCCCGGGCGGCGATCAATAAGGAAGCCAGCGTCGCGGCGGCGAGGCCCCAGGTCCGTACCTCCGGATCATCGAGCGATCGCGCCAGGGATCGGCCCATGAGCACCGCGGCGAACACGACCGCCTGGAACGCGTAGTTATCGGCCGCCCCCAGGTTGTTATAGAAGAGCGGGACCAGGACGCCGAGCTCGGCCGTCAAATAGATCAGCAAGGCTCGATCCAACCGGGCTCCCCGGGCCGCCTTGATGAAGAGCCCGCAGCAGACCGCCAGCGCGATGAACCCGACCAGTTTCTTCGCGACGATCCCGAACGTCCGCGCCACGTGCGGCCACCCGCCGAACAGGATGGCGCGGAACGGGCCGGCGGGCAGCAGGAACGCGGAAAGCGCCATCTGCCCGCCGGTCACGTATTGCTCGACCGCCAGATAGGGGAGGACGATGGCCAGGCCGAAAACATGGGCGAGCACGACCGGACGAGCCGGAATCCGTCGTCGGTACACTTCCACGACAAGGAACGCCGAACTGATGACCGGAGAGACCACATTATGCTGCTTGGTGCAGAAACCCAAAGCGAAGAGACCGTAGGCGAGCAGGAGGTCACGGGTCCGTGATGCCTCGTCGCGACGTCCGAGCGCCGCGAGTACCCACACGACCCCCCAGGTCTGGAAGGCCACCGCCAGCGCGTCCGGGCGAACCATGACGGAGAGTATGCCCGGGATCGGGGCGGCGGCGATGAGGAGGATCGCGAACAAGGACGCCCGGAACGAACCGCCGTCGCGATGGCCCAGGGATGCGGCCGCCGCCAGGATCAGCAGCGTCGCTCCGATCGAGATCAAGCGACCCGCCGTGAGCGACGCCGCCACCGGTTCGACGCCAGAGCGATGGATGAGCCAGGCGGCCAGGGCGGCCGCTCGGTAATACAGGGGCGCATGGATCATGACCAGATGATTCTCGCCGTCATATGGGCCGTACAGGCCCGAGGGCCCTTGCTCGATCTGCCTCGCGACGGAGAGGGCGAAAGCGGTCTCGAGGCGGCCGGCGTCCTCGGGGCTCAGTGCCAGCGCGAGCAGGGAGGCCGAGGAGATCAGCGCGGCCGCGCCGAGCGCGCCGAAGATCAGCGCGGCCAGGAGCAATCGAAGCCGGCCCCGCCGCGAGGGCAGTACCGACCGCGATCGCGAACCCGGTTCCGTGTCCCGCTCGTTCAAGGGTGGCCACTCGGTTTGTTGCGAATGCAACAATAGATCACGATATTCGGTATTTCTGGATTCCGTCTTCGATGAGCTCGAGGCCGAGGCCGGGCGCGTCGGGCACGGCGACCATGCCGGACTCGGCGCGGATCACCTCGGTGATCGATTGCCGGAGGTTGGTCCCCTCCTCGACGACGAACTCGAGCAGCCCCAGCGTGTTGGGGATGCTGGCCAGGAAGTGGAGCGCGGCGGCGACGTTCAGGTACGTGGTGAAGCCGTGATTGACGACCGGGATCCCGCGGTCGGCCGCGAGCGCGGCGATCTTGATCGCCTCGGTGAAGCCGCCGCAACGGGTCAGGTCGACCTGGACGACATCGATCTGGCCGACGTCCATGAGCTGGAGGAATGACTTGCGCTCGCTCTCCTCCTCGCCGGCCGCGATCCGCAGCGTGCTGGCCGCGGACAGCTTGGCATAGCCGAGGTAGTCGTCGGGCAAGAGGGGCTCTTCGAACCAGAAGGGATTATATTGTTCGAAGGCCTTGGCGCGCTGGATGGCGGTCTTGGCGTCGTAGACCAGCCCCGCGTCGATCATCAGGTCGAGGTCGGGACCGAGGCCGGCGCGGGCCTCGCGGACCAGGGCGACGTCGGTCGCGGCGTCCTTTCCCATCGGGTCCCAGCCGAACTTGACGGCCGTGAATCCCTGGTCGGCGAATCGTCGAGCACGACGGCCGGTCTCGGCGGGCGTCTCGCCGAAGAGCGAGCTGGCGTAGGCCCGGAGGCTTTTGGTGAATCCGCCGCCGAGCAGCTTCCAGACCGGCATGCCGAGCGCCTTGCCCTTGATGTCCCACAGGGCCAGGTCGATCCCGCTCATCGCGTGGATCGCGATCCCGCGACGGCCGCCGTAGATATTGGCCCGATACATCTTGTGCCAGAGGTACTCGGTGCGGAACGGGTCCTCGCCGATCAGCACGTGGGCCAATCCGGTGGCGGTGGTGTGCGAGAACGGCCCCTCGATGCAGCCTTTCGCCGCCGCCGGGTTCGAATCCACCTCACCATAGCCGACGATCCCCGCATCGGTGGTGACCTTGACGATCAGGGCATCCTGACCGCTGTCGCACTGGGTCTTCACGTCGGGCAAGCGGAGGTAGATCGCCTCGACACTCGTGATCTTCAAGTCGCTGATCGGGGTGGTCACACCTGGCATCGTTTTCCTCGCGGCGGAGTGGAGCCGCCTGCTCGTTGGTCGCCCATCGGGCTGGCATCGCGATCCTGTACCTGAACCTGTCGAGCCGAATCTAACCGGAGCGGGCCAGACGGGCAAGTCAGTCAGTGGTCCGTGGTCCGTGGTCCGTGGTCCGTTGTCGAGGTTAGCATCATGGATTGAGCAGGCCGGACTCGTTGCACGTCGTATGATCGCGACGGGGCGTGGTCAATCCGGGAATCGAGGAAAAAAGTCGGATTTCTCACGCCCCATCTAGCCGATGATCCATCCGAAGCGTTTCGATCCTCGCGCGACGTGACTCCTATCGGGACGAATGTCGGATGACCAGCCAGGTGACGGTGCGGTCGCTGTTTCTGATCCTCGGTTTCGCCGGCCTGGCAACCGCCCAGGAGCCCCCGCCGCTCGAGCCGCCGGACCTCGAGCCGCCCAGGACGTCCGCGCCCCAACCCCAGCCGGCGAGTCCTCCGAAGCCGACGAACCCGAAGCCCGCGACTCCGCCCACGGCCAGGCCGGCGGCCACGAACCCGAAGCCCGTTCTCTCGCCTCCGCAGGGCCCGGAGCGGGCCGCCGCAACGGTACGACCCGAATCCGGGCCCATGCTGGCGATCCCCGGGATCACGGCGCCGACCGCTCGCCCCCAACCGTTGACGAGGCTCCCGGCCGCCGCTCCGCCCCCAGTCGGAATCTCGCCCTTTTCGTCCCTCCTCGATGAACCTCTTGGATTTCCGGGGACCCCGACCGGGCCACCTGCCCGATCGGCGGGGATCCCTCCGCTCGAGGCGCTGCCGGGACCGTCGTCGCGAGATCCGATCCCGATGACGATCGAGCCGCTTCTGGATGACCCGTCAACCGTTGGGACTCCCCTCAAGCCGCCCGCACAGCGCCCCCTGCCGAGGGTCACACCCGGTACGGCCACGCCGGGGAGCCGGGATGACGACGACCTGAAGCGGCCCGCCCCGAAGCCCGCACCTCGACGCATGCCCGGCGTGCTCGGCCGTCTCTTCGCCCCGCCGACGCCCGAACCCTCTCGCAACGTCTCGCGTGCGAATCCCCGACCGGAAATCGAATCCGAGACCAGCTCCGAGCTCGTCGCCAAGCGACGGATCGAGCGGGAGATCCGCGACACTCTCGGCGATCGCGTCCGATACGTCGACGTCCGGATCACCGGCCGGAATGCCGTGGTCACCGCCCAGCCGAGTCGGTTCTGGTTGAGGAGATCGGTAAGGCATTCCCTGGAAACCCTTTCTTCGCTCGAAGGCTACCGCGCCCGGATCGAGATCAAGGATTGATGTCGCGACGGAGTTCCCGAGAATCCGCCGATTTCGCGCGAACATCCGGCGAGGGGTCGGCGTCTGTCAGGTACAAGAGGCGACGGTCGCGGACGGTACGACCTTGATTCGGCGACCCGATTGGCCCGAGATCCAATACGAGGGATGGACTGCGATGATCGGCACGTGTCAACAGCTTGACCCCACGATATGTAAAGCGAGTGGGATCGCCGGTCGCCCGGCGAATCCGCGCCCGCTCTCTATCCAACGCTGTTGACATCCGGCCTCTCGTGAACCCTTCGCGGAGTCTCAAGGCCCGGTGTCGAAAACCACCGGGCCTTGTCGTTTGATGGCCCTGCCGGGCGCCGCTCCAACAGGGGTCGGGTTCGATCCTATCCAGGGCGTGGGAAAGCCTGGTTAATCCGCAAGCTCGGGGAGCTTGAGATCGCCGGTTCGAATCCGGCCGCCCTGATCCCATGACAATCGTAAGACAAACGGTGGTCGCGATCGTGGAGGTGTTGAGATGGAGGTCCGAGTCAAACGCATACCCCGGCCTGGAAATCACCGGGGTCGTGGTGTAAAGGCAGCATATCGGCCTTTTAAGCCGGGAGGTGGGGGTTCGAGTCCCTCCGACCCCACTGGCGCCTAGCTCAGAGGCAGAGCTCTCCCCTTATAAGGGAGCGACGAGGGGTTCGATTCCCCCGGCGCCTAAATGAGGTGGAGTGTAGTGGATCGAATCGCATGGAAACGGCCTGTAGCTCAAGGGTAGAGCACTCGGCTGATAACCGGGAGACGAAGGTTCGACTCCTTCCGGGCCGACTCGGGCGGACGAATGAAGAAACCAACAACTCCGGGACCAAAGCTCTAGTGGCAGAGCGTCCGGCTCTTAACCGGGGGGTGAGGGTTCGAGCCCCTCTGGTCCCATTCGGGGTGCATCGGTCCGGCCTGGTTCAGTCCGGATGTTGGTGGGTTGATTTGCACTGGTCGTCTAGCGGCGAAGACACCGCACCCGTAATGCGGCGACGTGGGTTCGAGTCCCACCCGGTGCCCTCGGTTTCTTTGACAATTCGGCGCGAGTGAATGATCGGTGCCCATGATGTAGCGGAAGCCTACCGCCTTGCCAAGGCGGATGTGCGGGTTCGACTCCCGCTGGGCACTTCGATCGGGATGTGGGAAAGCTTGGCTAATCCGCCTGCTTCGGGAGCAGGAGATCGCCGGTTCGAATCCGGCCATCCCGACTGAGTTTCGAGACCGGTGTGGCCTAATGGTAAGGCGGCGCCCTGTTAAGGCGACGAGTGGAGGTTCGAATCCTTCCGCCGGTGCTCTCGCAGACGTCCATGAGGATTCGACGGCGCGAATTGACGGAAGGGCAAGCCGATCGGCGACGGCACCCGATTCGAAATCGGGCGAGCGATGAGCCTTGAGGGTTCAACTCCCTCTCCTTCCGCTCTCGATCACGAGGAAGGCGACGACTCTGCGGGATTGGTCCAGCGGCACGACTCCTGGCTTCCAACCAGGCAACCGGGGTTCGAATCCCCGATCCCGCTCTCCGAGTTCTTGGAGTATCTCGAAGGATTGGATTGAAGATTCCGAATGACTCGTTCCGAAATCGCAAATGAATTTCATCCTGTTGATCCTGTCAATCCTGTCCCTCTGGATAGGAATCGATTTCGACAGGATTGACAGGATCAACAGGATGAAGTCAGGAAGATTGGGTTATTGAGTTTTCGGCCGTGCCTCGGAGAAACGCTCCTGGCAGTCGTCTTTGATGTTGCGGGTCAGGCCAGTATCGGCGTCCCTGGGGAAAGCCCGCACAATCGTTACATCCGGCATAACCGTGGCTTCGTTCGCGCGATTTCGATCGCGGGGGTATCTCGAGCCGCGAGCCGGCACACTTCGGGTTCGTTCGCGCGAATTCGCGTCCTCTCCTCCGCCGATCCCCGCATAATCGATACAACCCGGATAACCGTGGCTTCGTTCGCGCGATTTTCATGGTAAACGTGGCTTGGTTACCGGGGTGGTGGTGCCTGTCGCATGATCTTGGGTTCGTTCGCGCGGTTTTTTCCGCTCGGATCGTGGGTTCGTTCGCGTGGCCTCGACGGGTCATTGAATTCGGTAACACAGCTCGGAAACTACCGACTCGTACAGTCGCCGGGGGCGCAAAAGGGAATCTCCTACCTATACTATGCCGCCGGTTTCGAATTTCCTTGAACTCATCAGGAAATTCCTGAGGTGGAACTCGGGATGGGTCTCGGAGAGACGTTTAGCGGCAGGATGAGGTCGCATGACGAATCACTGACGAACACTCGGGAATCGGCTAACCGGTAGGCTTCCTGACTTTGAATCAGGCGATGGAGGTTCGAGTCCTCCTTCCCGAATCCGATCGCTTGATGGATGACCTGATGCCCGGGTCGTTGCCTCTGGTCGTGATGCCACGAGCCGAATGTGTCTTGCAAGCCCGCGGAAACCCTCATAAAACGGGAATTCGCGGGCTTTTTCGCTCGGTAGAGTTCACCGGTCGGAAGACCGTCGGATTTCGGGTCGAAGCCGGAACGGCTGGGAGGCCACCCTTGTCGGTCGTACGAGGTATCTGCGTCATCGTCGTGTGTGGCGTGGGCTTCGGGGTGGCCGGAGGACTGGTCGGGTTAACCCTGGGCTTCGGCGCGCCGGCCTATTACCGGGTCGCCTTCCGCGCGGCCGACGATCCCGGCTTCAATCCGGTGCAGGTTGGTCTCGGGCTGGGCCTCTCTCAAGGCCTCATCTGCGGCTCGGTTATCGGCTCGGTCGTCGTGCTTGCCGTGACGTTGTCCCAAGCATCGCGCCAGGGGAGCGATCCGGTTGGCCCTACGGCTCCTCATATCGCGTCGGACCGCCCCTGGTCAATGTGGATGCGGCGCGTTCTCGTCCTCGTTACGGTCCTCGCCGCGATCGCGTGCGGCGGGGTTATCGGCTTTGTGGCCGGCGCCGTCATCGGGCAGTCGCAGCTTTACCAGCAGATCACCGACGCCAAGCTCGCCAGGATTGAGTCGGTCCTCCAGGAACGGCAGTTCGCGGGCGTCAGCGCCGATTATTCGTCCGCCGCGCAAGTCTACTTGATCGGCACGTGCAGTTCCGATCAGGTGTACAAGACCCTGGAAGAGCGGATGCGGTTCCTGTTCGGTGACGAGGAGGCGAGGTTCATGATGGGAAACGTCGAGGTCGTCAAGAAGTGACGTGATCCCGTTGTCGTGGCGCGATTCGTAGCAAGGCTATCGGCGCCCTGTCAATTACAGGCGGATTGGTATACTGCTCTCGTTCGCCGCGAACCCGGTGTGGAATCACCATCGACCTCAGTGCGAATCTTAACGTCATGGTTGCCAATTCGTTCCTCACGATACTCATTGTCTTGATGATCGTCCGCGATTTATCGCTGTTCGTCCGCGAGCGTCGCCCGTTTCGATTGGCGTTCGCCGTGTTCTGGATTCTCCTGGCCTTCGCCCATTTCACCCGACGGTCAACGCTCTACCCGCTGATCGGGATGTCCCTCGTCGTTGCCCTCGTGATGAAGCATCGGGCGCATCGTGGCTTGTCCGGGATACTCCATGAAGAGAAGGATAAGAAAGGACCGGCTCCCTCGGCGTCGGCGCAGGGGCTATGGGATCGGGAGATCGATGGCGGATGACCGCGGTGAGCGAGCCGCGCCGGCGGTTCCGCTCGCGCAGACTTCCGTCCGGCGAGGTTTCGGGTCCGGCGTTCATCTCGACCGCAGGATCTCGCTCGGCAGGGCCAACAAGTCCACGGCGATGTCGGCGAGGATGGCGCGGCCTTTGGTGAGCCACGCGGACGCGAATGCCCAGACGGCGATCCATTCCATCCAGAACAGGAAGTGATAGTCGTTGAAGCGGCGCTTCGTCCCGGCCGGGAGGAGGAAAAGGTAGACGCCCATCGCCAGCATGGACAGCAGGATCACGATCCCGCTCGTGCGGTAGACGAAATTCCGCTGGGCCTCGTGGGGCGCGACTTCATGCTTCTTGGGGAAGTGATACAGGGAGTAGAAGGCGAGCGTCAGGAAGAAGGCCCCGCCGCTCGCGGTGTGCAGGTAGCCGAGGATCGACCTCTGATAGAGCGGGTCGCTGTTGGCGTCGAGCGGGAAGAGGGCAACCCCCAGGGCGGAGAGGCACCCGAAGTTCGCGGTCAAGCTCTCGATCCAGTCATATCCGCGGTAGCAGAACAAGAAGATACCGATGGCACACATCGAGCCGACGAACACGTCCCGCAATGCGGTGTGGTAGTAGCTGCTCATGTTGTCCTGGATCTTGATGCCGAACACGAACCAGCCGATCGGGCCGAGGACGATGGGTAAGAGCAGGCCGATCACGCCGATGGCGCGACGAACCCCCAGGTAGGAGACGACGAGGGTGTGGGTACTCTTGGACAGGGGTTGGGACATTGGGGCCGGTCGATTCCTGCTGAATCTATCGAGCCGGCGCCTTGTGGGCCGCCGCCGCGGCGAGCCCTCCGGCGAGGTACCAGCAGAACGTCATCGCGGCCGTCTGGGGCGTGCGGGCACCCGGTCGGTGTCCGAGTCCCATGAATGGCGGAAGGACCACGGCGCCCAGCCCGGCGACCGCTCCGAGTGCCGCACCCCGGGCCAGGGATGGCTTGCCCATGCCGACGAGCCCGTAATACAGGGTATTGCTCACCAGGTCTCCGCCCAGCGCGACACCTTGAAGTTGATCCTCCGGCGGGGGTGCGATTCCCGCGGCCTCCATGCCCGACGCGATCGCTCGGCGCCCGAGCGTGTCCATCCTCGGGGCATCGGGGTGGATGCGGCGCACGGTCTCGTGGAGGAGCGTCAGGGCCGAGGCCCCGGCCAGGCCGCTCAGGAGCGCGTTCATCAAGCGGGAATCCGTCATCGAGGAGCCTCCGGTATCCGAGAGATCGATCTTCCTGGAGCGGGAGCAAGTGGCATGCCGCGATCGAAGTCGGCGTCAACGACGTCCCGGCTGTCCGCTAATCTGGAAGCTTTCGAGGCTGTCATGGCCCCATGGAACGGATTTCACGCAGAGGGCGCCAAGAAGAGGAAGACGAGGATTGAAAGCTTTCATCGACCCGTGGGACCGCCGCGATGCTGCTGATGGCCGAGAACCAGGATGAACGGATCATCTGGGTCGTCGTGGAGCTGCATCGGCCGAAGGGGCGTATCCGCAGCCGCATTGTCCTGCATCTCGGCGAGTACCGGGACAGGGCCGAGGCCGAGGCCGCCTTCGCGGAACGGCTGACGACCAACCCCTCGCTTCGCGAATACGCCGAACGCTGGGCCGTCAATGCCCGAGACGTGCTCTCGGACCGCAAGGCGAGGGCCAGGTTCCTCCTGTACGGCGTCGTCACGGGGATCGCGGAATACGCCGATGACATCCTGCGCCGGCGCGAGGAGGAAGAGCAGCAGGCGAGGGCCCGGGCTCGCGCGGCACTCTGGTCGACGAGCAGGCCGCTTGCCGCGTTCACAACGCTCGGCCTTCCCAGTACCGCCTCGGTCAACGAGATCAAGGCGGCCTATCGACAGTGGGCGATTCAATTGCATCCCGATCGAGGAGGCGACCACTCGGCTATGGTCCGGCTCAATGCCGCGTATGAAGAGGCCGCCGAGTACGCCGCCTGGCGCGGCTGACGTGCTTTCGCATCGGATCGCAGTCGATAGCCGTCGGCGTAACGGACGGCGTGGCGTCGCGGGTTCGGGAAACTCCGCTTGACGCCTTCGATTTCTCCGCGTAGCCTCGCAGGCATGAGCATACTTCCCGACCATTGGATACGCGAGCAGGCCCTGAATCGCGGCATGATCGACCCGTTCGAGGATCGACTCCACCGGGATGGCGTCATATCCTACGGGCTGTCCGCCTACGGCTACGATGCGAGAGTGGCCGATGAATTCAAGATCTTCACCAACGTCAACTCGGCCGTGGTCGATCCGAAGGCGTTCGATCCGAGCAGTTTCGTGGATCGCAGGGCCGAGGTCTGCACCGTCCCTCCCAACTCGTTCGTCCTGGCTCGGACCGTGGAATACTTCCGCATCCCCCGCGATGTGCTGGTGATTTGCGTGGGGAAGAGCACGTATGCCCGGTGCGGGATCATCGTGAACGTGACTCCCCTGGAGCCGGAGTGGGAGGGGCACGTCACGCTGGAATTCTCGAACACCACCCCGCTCCCCGCCAGGATCTACGCCAACGAAGGGGCCTGCCAGTTCCTCTTCCTCAAGGCGGATTCGCTGTGCGAGGTCTCCTACAAGGACCGGAAGGGCAAATACCAGGGCCAGCATGGCGTGACATTACCCCTGGTCGAGCAATCCGGATGAAGGGCGCGAACATCTCGCCCGCCTGCCGCGTCCGTCTGATGTGCGACGGATGAAACGAACAGACTGAGAGCGAGGCGGAGATGACCGGGCGGGATCGACAGCAATATCTGGATACGATGCGAGCCGCCGAGCGATCGGCGAGTTTGCTCTATCTACGCTGCTGACGCCAGGCCCTCCCCTGCCCCTTCGCGGAGTCCCGAGGCCCGGTGTCGCAAGCATCGGGCCTCGTCGTTTGATGGGGATGGAAAATCCGGAATCCCACACCGTGTCAAAAGATCCTTGGCAATCTGTCGTTCAGTTCATTCCGGGGCAGTTGCTGCTGGTAGTGACGCCACGCTCTGAACGTGGAGGCCGCTGGTTCGATTCCAGCTCCCGGAACTGTGGAAGAAAGGAAATGCGTTGACGGAAGCCAACCGGCTGGATCAGGGGCCTGTCTTGAAAACAGGTGGCGGCATCGTCCGCTCGTGGGTTCGAGTCCCACGGCTTCCGCCTCGAGTTTTGCCGGTCGGATTCGTGCGAGTCCCGGTATCGAAGCCCAGATTCGCCAACCGGTCGAGCGGCCCGGCTTAAACCCGGGCGCATGTGGGTTCGAATCCCACTCTGGGCAGTCTGTGAAGGAAATGACTGTTGATGTGATTCTGGAAAATGGCTCGGTAGGCAACCGGAAGACCACTCTTGTTCAGACCAAGAGATGCTGAGGGTTCGAATCCCTCCTGAGCCATTCTCGATGCACGGAAATGCCGTCGCGGAGCAGCCCGGAGTGCTCGCCACCCTGTCAAGGATTCGAGAAGCTCACAGCAACCACATTGGCGACAAGGGCTTACGAGTTCCGAATTTCACCTGGCACCCCAAAAGTATCCATTTCCCGAGGGGGTTTCTACCATTCTCACGGATCAAAATGAATTCTCATAAATTCCACGGCTTTGGTGATGCCGCTTTCATCCGGCGCTGTGACGGGGCTGGCCATTGAGCTCCCGTCAGTCCGCGATACGCCGCCAGCTATTGAAACCGATTGAATCCGTATGCTGATCCCGGATAGAATCTCCCTGGAGGCGTCCATGAACCGAGATGAGCAATCGCAGGCTGAGGCGGATATTGCCGAAGTTGTCCGCCACGTCGCCTCGGGGAAGCGGGTGACCGATCCGGAGCTCCTGCGTCGGATCCGGCAGCGGTCCGATGCCTTGCGGCTGGAGATGCTGAAGTCGCAAGGCCTGACGGATATCGCCGTCGATCTGGTCCAGGAAAGCCGCGACGAAGGATGAAATATGTCCTGGATGTCAATGTCGCCCTCAAGTGGGTGCTGAACGAGGTCGATTCGCCGAAGGCACGGCGGCTGCGGGACGACTGGCGGGCCCAAGTCCACGAGTTGATCACACCCGATGTGTTTCCCTTCGAAGCCGCCCACGCCCTGACGCGAGCGGAGCGGCAGCAGGCTGATTAGCGACGCCGCGCAGTTTTGGGGCGAGATCATGGCGGATTGCCCCCGGCTCTTCCCCTCGCTGCCACCGGCCCAGCGCGCACTGGCCATCTCGCAGCAAGCACGGATCGGCTTCTACGATTGCCTCTACGTTGCCCTGGCAGAGCGGGAGGGCTGCGAGTTGATCACCGCCGACATCAGGATGGTGACCACGCTCAATCCGGCGTTCCCCTTCATCATCGACCTGGCTTCCTTCCCCTGACGGGCGAATCTCTCGCGAGCGATCGTCAACTTCCGGCGACTGGAAGGGTGGCGCAGCCAGATGACTTCATCCTAGCTGGCGAGAGACGTGAGGCCTCTCGGGGCCCACGCGGCGTCCGTCGTCGGCAGGCCCGACGTCTCGATGCGCCCTATCCTGCGTCCTGTGCGGCACTCAAGGTGGCTGCCCCATTCCAGACGACCTCTTCCAGTTGGTCGAGGATGAAGGGTCCGGGAACGCCCCAGCCAAGGTCGCCCCTCCAGATCTGCCGGTCCTCGTCACTTGGCCAAAGGCGAAGACGAATTGCTCGCCGTAGCGATTCTTCCTGGGACTCATGATCGCCTCACGAGTAATCAGTCGAGAATTCATCAATCTCCACGGAGCACCAGCCACCCATCACAACAGCCGAAAATCGGCGCAAACTTCTCCCCCGCGAAGCGTGTCTTACAAGCGGACATCCAGTCACCCTTTTGCCCAAGATCGGGTCTGTAAGCCATGGTGGTTTCGATATGCTCGCAACCATATTTCGGGTTGCAACCCGCATGACGTAAAGCCTTTTCTAATTTGCCCCTGCGGAGCAGCCCGGAGTGCTCGCCACCCTGTCAAGGTGGAGATCGTGGGTTCGAATCCCATCGGGGGCGCTCGACTCAATGGGACCGGAATGGACCGCATCGGAGGGAATCGGACCGATCGCTCAACTCGGCACGGCACGGTACGCAAACCGGCAAAGCGGCCAAGCTCAAACCTTGGTGACCTGTGGGTTCGAATCCCTCTCGTGCCAATGTTCGCGTCGGCCCCGGGTGGTGCTCCTCACGGTGGGCTGTAAACCCGCCGCCATGAACTGTGAGGCGGAAGGCGGAAGGTTCGACTCCTTCACCACCCACTGATGCTCGAATGGCCTCGTCGTCTACCGGCCAGGACGCCACCCTCTCAAGGTGGAGAAGGGGGTTCGATTCCCCTCGAGGCTATTGTCGGAGGATCGTCCGGCCCGGCCGGGCTTTCCGGTGACGGTGATCTCAGGCGTGGCAGGTGCCCCGCCGGCTCTCATAAGGCCGGCCGGCCCGGCTCGATACCGGGGCCTGAGACCTTGCGGGCGGGCTGGTGCTCAGCCGGGTTTCATGAGCCCGGAAGCCGCGGTTCGAATCCCGCCCGTGCTACTGACTGGTCGAGAGAGGAAGGGGAGAAAGGACGCAACGTCCCCCGGTCCCGATCCGGCGGCAGTTGCCATACTTATTATGAACCCATCGGGATTGAGAGTTTATCCGCGGATGAACGCAGATCTACGCAGATGGAAGGCCGGAATCAGGAAATCCGACGCAATACGATGTCTTCCTCCGGATCACGTTTCTTCGATCTCATCTGTCTTTTGATCTTTATTTATTTTCGGACGACTTGTCTCTTCATCGATGGTACTCGATCTGATCCGCGACCCTCGGCGACCGATGTCTTCGAGGCCTGTTTCGGAGTTGATACAGGCTCTCACAATTTCCTCGCTCCGGTAGCTCAGCGGGAGAGCAAGACTCCTACAAAGTCGAGGTCGCAGGTTCAATCCCTGCCCGGAGCATTCGGAATCGCGGCGATGAAGGCAAGTCCATCCGCTTGCGTGACGCGGGACTTGCCGTCGGGCTGGTTCGCCCCCGAAACCATTCGGGACCAGCCCGGCCGGGATGCGCGCCGACACGACTATTTCGGGGTGTCGGGGTTATGATCGATGAGCCCTATGGGCCCGCCGATCGTGACCAGGAGTTTGTCCGTACCGTAGACTTGCCGGTTGCCCCACTCATCGTCGACCGAGAAGGCATAGGCATAAATCGAACCGGCCGCGGACTTGTGAAGGAACCAGACGTAAGGATTGAGCTCGTATTTGGAGTTCGTCGCCTGCGTCGGGTCTCCCGGTTTCGGATACCACGGGTGCGCCGCGTCATTCTGCGGCCAATCTCTGCTGGGCACGCCGCGCATGAGTGCGATCACATCGTTGGTGATCTTCGTCTCGAGGCTTGGCGGTATGCCGGGATCCGTGTCGTTATCGCCGTAGATGAACCCCATGAATTGATTGAGCGGCGAAATGGCCGGCAGCGGCGGAGTTGCGCCGACGAAATAGAAAGAGTAGGTGTTGCCGCTCTGGTTCGTCGTCGCGGGCGTCTGGATCTGGATCGAGGTCGAGGTCGGGCTCGGTACGTTGATGACCACGTCGTTCGTGGCGCCCGTGGCGACGCTGGGAATATCCGTGCCGCTGGAATAGACGACGGTGCCAGTCCCGTGATTCGGCTGGGCGTAGAGCTGGGCGACGATAGCCGGGTTCAGGCCGGTCAGCATGTCGCCGCTGGACGAGCCCGTGCTGCTGACGAATCTCGTCCTGGTGTCGATATTCTGATCCAGGCTGAACGCATTCATCACCGTGAATACGGTTGTTGCAAACTGATGGGCATAATTGGTATCACCCGCCGGGACGTTGAAGGTGAAATCGCCCAGGCCGCCGGCGTTGTACAGCGTTTGAAGCGTCGTCAGTTGAGTGGTGGGCTGCTGCGACGGCGCCGGGTTCTTGATCGTCGGGAGGACGTCTTTCTCGTAATAGTTCAACCACGAGAACCAGAGTCTGGTGAGCGCGTTGGCCGCGTAGTCGTCGTTGGTGCCCGGGAAACCGGCGATTGCCTGGCCGGATGTCAAGATGCCGAGGTTGGTGCCGTACGAGCCATTGCCGGGGCTCTCCTTGAAAATATTCTGACCTCCCGGCAACTTGATCGGCGCGTTCAGGTTGACCGGGATACTCGTCGGGGAAAGATAATACTGCGGCCAGGACTGGCCTTGGAGGGCGGTCGAACCGCCGAAGAGGACGGGTTTGTTCGCAAAGTTCTTCACGAGCTCGGAGAAGCCCGTGACCGTTTTCCCCTTGGCCGTCTTCGTGTTGTTCAATGGGAGAAGCGTCCCTACGTATCCCTTCTGGCCGCCCGTACCTCCGTCCGCTTCGAGGGCCGCCGGAAGATACATTCCGTTGACGTAGGATATATCATAGTCGATTTCTTTCTCCCATTTATGCCCCTTGGGATTCAGCCCGGGTATCGACGGATCCCTGATGCTGAATTCGATGAGCTGGGCTGGAGCATCATTGCCGATCCCGGCGGCCTCCTGGCCTAACGTCGGATCGGCGTGATACAGGAGTACGCCGCCGGGTGCCGTGGTCCCGCCCGTCTTGCCGATCGGCGTCACGTTGCCGATCGGCTCGACATACTGTTTCGCGCTGGAATCGAAATAAAACGGGCCCGTCTTCTGGAGGAAGTCCTGGGTGGTTACTTGAGTGCCGAGCGTGATCAGCAGTCTTCCACCGTCCCAGATCGCCATGGGGACGGTGACCGCGATCTTCGACATGGCGGGCAGGCCGAACTCGTAGCCGTTTGCCCCCTTGAAGCCGACGTAGACCCTGTACTCCCCCGGGTGGTCCTGATTGTCGTACGTCGGGTAAGTCTTCTGTCCGCCTTCGAGTATCGGATAAACGGTTTGGTCGGTGTTATTGAAGATCTCGAAGGTCTTGTGGGCCTGCGTATTCTGATACATCACATCGCCTGGCGTATTCTGGAGACCCACGGTTGGCATATAGGGGAATGCCGGGTTCTGATCCGCGAATGGGACCGCTCCGGCGTCATGTGCCTTGAGGTGGATTCGCGCGGCGATCGGCGAGTGATGGCCGACCACGACGCTCGACAGCAGTTGGCGTGGCTCCAGCGGCGAACCCTCGGCCGTGAGCTGCAACCGGCGGCCGGCTCGACGTCGGCGCAGACCCGCTCGCAGCCTGGTCCGCAGTCGAAGATTGAGGCTGGACAGGCCGTCGGCGAGGAACTTTGGGCTGTTCATTGTGGTCATGTCCTGTTGGTCAAGGCCCCCTCAGCGGGGCTGTCGAGCTTCATCGAAGTTCCGCACAATGTGGTCGATCATCAGTCCATCGACGGCTGATTCGCGCTCTCGGCGCATGCAAGAATTATTGGAACGAATCCTGGTTCAGCCTCATGCCATTCCACTGAAATGCCGCTTCTCAGATGCGTCACCGGGAAGCGGAAATGTTTCTCCAGGCGACCTATATTCCGCATGTTAAGACGACAGCTTCCTCTCAGTCAAGAGTGCTCTCAGAATGGCGATTTTCAAGGGCCAAGAATCGTGAGAGTCTCCATGTGTGAGTTCGATGAGCGGCATCTTCATTGCATCCGAAGGCCGCGGGATGATGCAGGAGGCACCGTCTTTTCGCTCTCGTGAATCCCGAGTCTTGTCGCGAACCTTTTCCGACTAGCACGTGTCAGACAATCGTAAAACCGATCGCTATTCTCGTGTCCGTTTCGGCGGTGTGTTCGAAGAAGCGCAAAGCCCCGAGGGTAACGATAGGAATGACCTTGTTTGGATCGGGTTGATTTTTTCAGGCTGGGCTTACTAGCAAGAGACGGATCGGGCGAAAGATCGTGGAGGACACTTTCGGCGATCGGGAGGGAAATGGGCGGCTGGTCTAACGGGACGACGCCTGGCTTGCAACCAGGAAATCGGGGTTCGATTCCCCGGCCGGTCCACTTCGCTCGCTCACTTCGGATTTGTTTGTGATCCGGGGGGGCGAGTGGATGACCCCGGGCTCATCGCCTAATGGGAGGGCACCGCCCTGGCGTGGCGGAGGTTCGGGTTCGACTCCCGGTGAGTCCATTCGTTTCGCGATCTCGCCCGGAAGGTAGTCGGATACGGTTGGCCGGGCCGCTTTGCTAAAGCGGTTTCCCTCCGGGGAATGAGGGTTCGAATCCCTTGCCTTCCGCTCGCCAACTCGCGAACCATGAGTGATACTCCCCTCACAACGGGGCTGAAGGAAAGCTACTGGTGGACGGAACAGAGGCTTACGCGAAATATCAGGGAGGTCTCAACGTCCGCTCGGCCTCGGTCCATACGAAGAGTCCCGGGTACGGACCTCGGTCCAGGCATCGTCTTCTTGACTTGGATGGGAGATTTCCGATCGGATCGCCGAGGGCGGGATCCTCAATCTACTTTCTTCCCGGTACAGTTGTCATGGCCAAATTGGACATATCACGCTTACATCAACTCGCGTCTGACCGCCTGATCAATATCCAGCGGCATCCCGCATATCCGTTGCTCATCTTCAACTACACTCGGCAATGCCAGTACTCGGCCGCCTGGGACGAATACACGCTGATGTGCCGCGGGCTCATCACGGACCTGGACGGCAATATCGTGGCGAGGCCGTTCCCGAAATTCTTCAATTTCCACGAGCACGCCAATCCGAAGCTGCCGTCAATCGATTGGAGACAGGGATTCACGGCCACCGAGAAGATGGATGGGTCGCTGGGCATCCTCTATCCGGCCGGAGGCCAGCTTCATCTCGCCACAAGGGGCAATTTCCACTCGGAGCAGGCCAAGCAAGGCATGGCGATCTTCCGCGAGCGCGGATATGACCGATTCGCATTCGATCCGGCATGGACCTACCTCTTCGAGATCATCTATCCCGCCAACCGGATCGTGCTCGATTACGGAGAAAAACGCGACCTGATCCTGCTCGACGTCATCCATAACGACGGAGACGGCTCGCATACATATGATTCTCTGGTCCGGATCGCGGGCGAGATCGGCTGTCCGGTCGTCTCGCGCATCGGCCTGGAGACGGCCTCGGAGGCGGCGTTGAACGAATTCATCAAGAATTCCGCCCCGAACTCCGAGGGGATCGTCGTCCGCTTCGATGACGGCTTGCGGGTCAAGGTGAAATACGAGGAATATTGCCGCCTGCACGATCTACTTTCCGGCGTCAATGCCCGCCGCATCTGGGAATTCCTGAAGGACGGCAAGGGACTGGATGAACTGCTGGATGACGTGCCCGACGAGTTCTACGCCTGGGTCGAAGCCATCGTCACGGGACTGGAATCCGACTTCGAGAAGATGAGGAGGGAAGCCCGAGCGATCTTCGACGCGACGAAGCATCGCCTCGGCGCGTCCGACCGCAAGGAATACGCATCCGAGTTCACCCGCCACGGCCCGCTCTCGTCCATCCTCTTCAGCATGCTGGACGGCAAGGACCCGTCGGCGATCATCTGGAGCCGGATCAGGCCCGAAGCGAGCTTGCCTTTCCTGATGGAGACGTAGATCGACGGGTCGGAGTCGAACGGACATTCCATCACCGACGAGCCGGTGGGACAAGCCCCGATCGAGACAATACCGGGCACCGTCGTGAACACGTCGGGAAAAAGGTACGAATCGAAAGTGTCAGGACCCGATGCCCATCTTCGGTTCCTGACCGCTCTCAATCCTCTCGCGCGGCGGATCCGCGAGCTGGATCTACCGCAGGTTGATGTTCCGTTGGTCGCCCCGGCGGACGAAATCGACCTTGAGGGTCTTGCCCTTCACCGGCGGCTTCCCGCCGCTCGGGGACGGGGCCGCTTTGTCGCCACCGGAGAGCCCGCGGACATCAATGCGGAAGTGGTCCGCCTCGTGATCCCATTTCTCTCAGCTTCTAGCCCCTTGCATTGGCCGATGGACTCCTGTCAAATCTTCTGGCCACATTCATCTCATCCATACCGGAGCCTGCCATGACACCCGAGGAAGAGACGGTCCGAAAGGTTTACGAATCCATCCAGCGACACGACGCCGCCTCGGCGGCGGAGTGCTATCGCGAAGACGCGTCGTATCGAGATCTCGCTTTCGATCTGAAGGGCAAGCCCTTAATCGCCGCCATGTGGCGGCTCGTGTGCTCTAGCGACGTGAAAGTCACGTACCGCGACATCCGGACCGAGGGATCCGAAGTCAAAGGACATTGGGAGTTCGACTACAAATATCACCGCGTGAATCCCGTCCACAACGAAATGGACTCAACATTCGTCTTCCGGGACGGGAAGATCCTCGTTCATCACGATGAGGCGAGCCGGTTTGACTGGGCTAAACAGGCGCTGGGAAAACCGACGGGCGCGCTCGTCACGGTCTTTCCGTTCATCTTGCGGTTGATGGCGAAGAAGGAGCTGGACAAGTTCATGGCCGAAGAGCAGGCACCGAAATCCGGCTGAAGCCGGGGAGTATTTCTGCCAGACCGAAGGCGAGCCCTGGTTGGATGAGATGGGGGCGATCGACCGGAAATCATCGGCTCCGGCGATCGCGTCGCATCCAGCGATGGCATCGATGTTAAGAGTTTATCCGCAGATGAAAGCAGATCAATGCAGATGGAAAGCCGGGATCCGGAAAGCTGGCGCGATCCGACGTCATTTCTCGGGTCACTTTTCTCCGGCCTTATCCGCCTTCCGATCGGCATTCATCTGGGGACGTCTCGTCTTTTCATCGCTGGTCCTCTTTACCGATCCTCGCCCCTCTGCGGCCCATGTTTTCGAGGCCGGTTTCCGACTTGACCGGAGGCAGACGACCTGCCGACGACGCGGTTCGGGTTCGCACTCTGATGCCCTATGCCAGTGACCCCGTCCCGACGAATATCGCTCGAACCTTCTCCGAGTCGTCGGGGGTGAAGGTGTCGATCCGAAGCTCTCCGGCACGCCCGTCCACCAGCTTGAGCGTATACGTGCCCCCGGCCACGACGTCCTTCTCCGATTCGACCAAGAGGTAGCCGGACCAGTCTGATTTTGCATCCGCCTCGGTCGAGTGGTAGTCGATGTAGACGTTTGCGGGATCGAGACAGACCTCGTCCGCCTGGAAGAGCTTTCCCCGGAAGTGATGCATCTCGGTTCTCCTCACGAATCGACCGGTTCTTACACCAACCTGAATGTTTACCAGACCGAGCTACGGTTTGCGATGGGCTTCTCCGTAGCCGAGATCGTGGCAGGACCGGAGTCGCTCGAAGAGACTCGCCTGAAGTGACTCGGCGTTGAACGTGGTTGACAGCCTCGCCCTCGGGCTCAGCGAGCGACGGAACCGATCACCGAACGGCCCGGCCAAACAAATCGCCCCATTTCGCGTGCCAGGTCTCATCGAGGTCCGCATAGGAGTCCTCCCAGACCTCATGGATCCGTTGCCGGTACTTCATCGTCAACACAGACCCATGATTTAAGTAGGACGACATCCTTCCCATATCATAAGGTCGTCCGTGGGTCGCTTCCCGGCGATATCGCCGATCCATCCCACCTCAACGCCAGGCCGGTGTCGCCCAGAGTCCCGGTGCGGTGATGGCCGGCTTGCCACGATCCTCGCCGATCGGGAAGATCGTCGGCTCGGGGGCACTCCCCTGGCGGAAGTGCATCATCATGATCCGCTTGCCGTCCGGTGCGGGGGACGGGAACCCGTAGCCGGCCAGGCCGCCCGCATACGGCTTGACGTCGCGACCGTCCAGGCCGCAGGTCTGCCAGGTGCGGCTCTTCGTATCTTCGAACAGGATCGTCTTGCCGTCGTTCAGCAGCACCGGCATGCTCCCCTCCCGGATCTTCGTCAGCCGGCCGTCCAGGTCCATGCGGGCGATCGTGGCGGTCCTCGGGCCCACCAGGTCGGACGGATCGGCGACCTCTCGGTGCAGGAGGACGAGCCCCTTGCCGTCGGGCAACCAGGAGAGGAAGGCCATGTCACGGGGCTCGCCCACCGCCCTGGCCTCCCCGGTCTCCAGATCGACCAGGCAGACCTGGGTATCCAGCAGGCGGCCGGTCGGCGCCTTGTGCAGGGCGGCCAGGGTCCGACCGTCCGGCGAGAGGACGGGCATCAGCGTGAACCCGGCGGCCAGCAACTCCCCGCCCAGCCGCCTTTCCCCGCCGGTCTTCAGGTCCACCTCGTACAGGCCCATGCTCCCGCTCAAGGGGTCCAACCCCGTGACCGCCACCCGGAGCCGCCCCTTGAGGAAGCAACCCGGCATCGACGTCGCCCCCCGGAACGGGATGCGGCGATAGCGCCCGGTCCGCAAGTCGAAGAGCCGGCCATCCGTGTCACCCGACTTCATCCCCGGACGCCAGCCCCCGCTATGGGAGATCATCAGCAGGTCGTCGGTACCCCCCGCGGTGGGATCGGCCGTGGAGTCCTCCCACTTCGTCGCCCCGACGTCGAACGCCTCGGGCGGGACACGATCCAGCCAGCGGAAGTCGTGCAGCTCGGTCTGCCGGTCGGCGGCGCCGAACCGGGCGATCATTCCGGTGGCGATCTCGACCTCGGTGGCGGTCCCCTTCTGAAGGAGGTCCCGCATCCGCTGTCTCGCCTGCTTCGCCTCGGGTTCGTCGGCCCGACCCGGCCGCTGACGGGTCAAACGCTCCCATTCATCGAGGGCGTTCTTGACCTGCTGCCGGAGGGGCTCGGCGAGCGGGACGCGGTAGGTGGCCATGCCGCCCTTCGTCCCTTCGAAGGTCCCGAGATCGGCCCCCTCGGCCACGAATTGCGGGTCCGATCGCCCGAGGAAGTAGTAGGCCGTGGGCAGGTCGAACGGGGCCTCGTAAGGGCGGTATCGCCCCGCCCTCCGGCCTTCCGTGGCATACCAGGAACCGTCCCGCTCGATGATGCGGAGCACCTCGCCCCGCCGCCCCTGGGCCTCGACGGAGAGCACGGTCCGTCGCATGGCCGGGGATGCCAGGACCTCCACATGGAAACGGGCACCGCCGGGAACATGAATCGTCGCCGTCCAGGTCGCCGGCTGCTTCCCCAGGCGTTCGAGGGTGGCACGCCCGGCCCCGGAGAGGGAGCCGATGTCCGGCGGCTTGTCCCCGGCATCCCGGGCCGAAGCGGTCACGGGGGAAAAGAGGAGCCAGGCCCCGCAGAGGGCGAAGACGGTCGTGCGACGGGACATGGGATCTCCTGGCCTCTGTGCCGGTTGAGTTGAGGGATCGCCGGCGGGTCATCGGGAACAGTCGGAGGCCTCACTCCACCTCATGGACGTCGTGCAGGACGCCCCTGGGGATGCAGACGGTCAGGACGGTGAGCCGGCCCACGGCCTTGTGCCGGACGCCCCTGGGGACGTAGACCACCACGCCCTGATGCAGCTCGATCTCCTCATCGTCCAGGACCATCGTGCCCCGGCCGTCGATGACGTAGTAGAACTCGTCGGTCCGCTCGTGGTAGTGCAGTTTCGCGTCCTGGATCTCGACATGGTGGACCTCGGCGGCGGCCTCGTCCTGCTCCTCGATGAGCGGACGGATCTGGCCGCAGGTCTCTGCCCAGGGCGCGATGTCGGCGGGATCTCGACGCAGGATCTTGGGGACGGCGATCATGGGCATGCTCCTGTCGTGTCGGTGGACATGCGAGATGCCGGGTCTCGGTGCCCGACTCGTTCTTCTACAGCCCGGCCTCCAGATTCTAACGATCTCAGGATGGAGTCGCCGAGTCCCAGGCGCGGCGGTTTGGCCACCAATGCGCCCCTGAGCTTCGTCTGGTTATCCTCCAGGTCGAATCGTGCTCTGGATCAGTTCGTTCGAGGGCAAGCGATGGTCCTCGAACTTGCGTGCCGATTCCACGCCGACGACGGGCAGCCCGGTCGGGTCGAGCAGCCCGAGCTGGACGAGGACCGAAGCCTGATCCCAGTAGATCCGCTCGCAGGCGATCTTGTCCCCCTCGAACTGCACGACGACCACCATCGGCACTTCGACTTTCCTGCGGGTCGGCGGGACCCCCGGCAGCATCCAGTCCATCTCGACGTCGTGTGTGAACGAGAAGACGAACTCGTCGATCAGCCGGTCTCGCCCGACCGTGCGGGCGAGGAGACGGAGCGTGGTATCGGCGGGCATCTTCGGGATGAAATGCCGGCCGTAGAACTCGATCATCTCGTCACGACCGCGACCTCCGGTCATGACCGGGACGTGGTTGACGTAATTGTCCGGGGACATCGTGGCGACGGTCGCCTCCGCGTCTTTCGTGGCGAACTCCAGTCGGGTGTGCGAGTCCCACAATCGGACCATTTCGGCTTCAGTCAGGCTCATCGGCGGTCACCCCGATCGGCGTCATCTCAAAGCATCATCGTCCAGTCTGTCGATGAGGGCCCCCCATAATCGGGAGCCGTTCTCCTCGGTTGCGGCGACGAGGTCTTCCATCGGCTCCCATCCGCACGGCCGGCCCACGTGATCGACAGATTCCGATTCTGGCGGACAGACGGATCGGACGAAGCCAAATTCTCAAGGGAGAGTCCTGGCCAACCGAAACCCGATATCGTCGTCTCGATTCATTGGCCGATCACGAACACGGTAAGCTGTCCGCACGAACGTCGGTCCGACTGTAAAACATGCTCCACGTAGCATACGAGGAGGCTCATTCATAATCCTGGTTGGTCGGACCTCATCTTCCGGCTGGTTGGCGTCGTAGGCTTTCTCCTCATCCAACACCCACTCCAAGACATTTCCGAGGATATCGAACAATCCGAGATCGTTCGGCCTCAAGAGACCGCAAGGATGGGCTTGATAGTTTGAATTACCCAGGAACCAAGCGTATGAGCCGAGCAAATCCTCGGCATCCCCATAGAATCGGCTGGTCACGGATCCCGCACGGCATGCATACTCCCATTCCGCTTCGGTAGGGAGCCGGTAGCCTCGGCGATCCAGGAAGTCAGGCGTCAATGACATCCCCTCCGTGAACTCGCCTTTCTCGTCAGGCTCATAACACAATTGGTCTCCCAATCCCTCTCGCTCGCTCAACCAGTTGCAATAGGCCGCGGCGTCATACCAGGACACCAATATTTGCGGACCGTCTGGATCAGGGCAATAACGCCTCGTGTATTCCTCCTCGAGATTCGATGCCGGTGCTCTGAACAATCGGTACTGAAGCATGCTCACCGGCTTTGTAGCGATCGCGAATCGACGACCGATCCTCTTTTCGTGTTGATATTCATCTTCGGCGAAGCGCCAGGGTTCTTCCGCTGGTGAACCCATTCGAAAGACGACCGGTCCGTCAATCTTGACAAGTGTATGCCCGTGATGGTTGACGGACCAGCGGCGGTCCCCGGGATCTCGCCCTCGAAACGACTCCTCCATACGCTTGATCTCGTCCCCTTGTTCCCACCGTCTCAGGGCCCACTCCGCTGCGGAGTGTACTCCTGAATCGGGATCAGTGGAGTATATATCCAAAATTCTTTCGACCATGGGCCGCCGGTCGGCGGGGGCCAGGCATTCTTTTCCATACGATCCCAGCCCTATGAGCAGCGCCCGGCGTAGCGAAGTACGGGGATGGAAGAGCACGGCATCGATCGGAGGGCCGACCGGCTCTGGCTCGGGTCCGAAGGCCCGGTAGGTCTCATCCAGGGCCGCGACGATGGCACGAGGATCGACCCCGTATGGGCCGAGCCAGTTGATGAGGAAGCTCCGCAGTCGAGGATCAGGGCTATGACGGAAGTGGGGCCAGACCGAATCGGCTTGCCCCAGCCGGAGGAGAGCGACCGCTGCTCGTGCCTGCCGTCTGGCCCTCGCATCCTTCTCCGTCCCGGTCGCCTCGGGGGCTTGCGCCGCCAACTCTCCTTCAAAGAGCCGGGCCGCCTCGGCACCCTGAGGAATAAGCCTCTTGAGAAGGGAAGAGAACTGGTCCTCGTCCGCATCCATCAAGAGGTCGGCCAACAGGGGCGGCCTGTTGCCGGCGAAGTCGGCGAGTATGTCCATGGCCAATGATCGCTCGGTCTCGGGATTGCCTCTGTCCCGGAAGACCGCGGCGAGGGGACCGATCAGCTTGTCCCGGACGGGGCGCAGGGCTTCGAGCCAGAAGCCGAGTAGGACGGCGTTGCCCGTGACCATCGCACGGGCGATCCGGCCGCCGACGCCCTCCCATCGGGGGCTTTCCGGGTCATGCATCGCCAGGGCACTCGCCGCCCAGAGGCGGAGAAACCTATCATCGGATCGCTCCAGGACATTCCATAGCCGATCGATCAGTTGCTCCCGATACGGTCGCACCGGGCCCCGAACCGCGGGCGAGCCGGAAGGATCGGCCTCGAGGAGGCAATGGTAAATATCTTCATGCCCGGCATTCACCGAGACGAGGGCGAGGCTGGCCTGGAAATGTTCCTTGGAGCCCAGGCGCCACCGAGGATCGTGCGGGTCGTACAGGGCCAGGGCGCTCGCAGCCTGGAGATGCGAGCCCTTTTCCTCCGACTGCTCCAGGACATCCCATAGCCGGGCGATCAGCCGATCCCGATACGGATTCAAGGCGGCTCTGAGCACGGGCAATTCCGAGTTCTTGGAAGTGATCAATCTCTGATACAGGTACTCGACCTGTCTTTCATCCACCGGGAGGAGGGCCAGGCTAGCGTGAAGATGTTCCTTGGAATCGGCCCTCGTGCTGTCGAGAATTCGGCGGAGCTTCCGATCTGCCCACAGGCGGTGGACGCCCAGCTGCTCGACCAGAGTGGGTACGTCTTGAATCTCTGACATGATGATCCGGTTTACGACATCCGTGACTCGCTTGTCCTTATTGCTCCGCCATTCCCGCAATGAGGGCACGAGAAAATCATGCGTCAGTTGGTAATGCGGCTCGGCGACCCCGGCCGCCTGATCTTCCCCGGCCTCGCCGCCCCCCTGGTCGATCGGTGTGATGAGGAATAGCTCCTTGTCCAGGATCCGGAGTAGCTCGTCGAATAGCTTCGGATGGGGAGCGTAGCCCGACGCTTCCAGGAGCTCTTGCCGGGATCGCCTTGGCCGCTTGAGTTCACTCCCGCTCTCCGGCAGCAAGGCGCCCAGTACCGCTTGTGCCGCTGCCAGGTGGGGACGGAGCCTGGGATCGGCGTAGGCGGAATCGAACGTCTTTTCCAGGAAGGCAACCCCGACGCCCTCGGCAACGCCGATCTCCTGCAAGGTCTTCGTCGTCCACTCCCGGCTCTTGAACGTCTCGAAGAACAACGCCAGTCGGACGGGTATGATCATACCATCCTCGAAGGCCAGGGATCTGACGGTCTCGGAGATGAAGGCTTTCTGCTCGGCGGTCAGGCGATCCTGGAGCCTCCCCTCGGCACGCCCGAAAGCGGCGAGCACCTGCTCCGCATGGGGCTGGGTGAAAAGATCAACTCGGGTGGCGTTGAGCCTGGAGCGGAATTCGATCCGGATCGCCTCCATGAACTGGATTGTCAACGATAAGAATTCGTCCCGGACAACGAGGATGACCCGGACTCGCTCCTCGTCGCAATGAACCAGGGCTTTCGCCAGGTCGGTGTTCTTCGGCCGTCGATTGGACACGAGCCACTGCTCAAATTGGTCGAGGACGAGGACGAGCTTCTTGCCCGCAGATAGACATCCGCCATCCTGGAGCGCCTCGATTGCTCCCGGCAGTTTCTTCCTCGGGGGCAGGCCGGGACATCTCAGGCGGATATGTTCGAGCAACTCGGCCTCCGTCTGATCGGGAGTCGCCTCGACATACACCCGAAGGACGTTGTGCGAGAGCCTCGGCAATAGCCCGGCCTTGACGAGCGACGACTTGCCGCAACCGCTCGGGCCGTAGATCACGCCGACTCGGAACGTTCGCTCGGGATCGGGCCTTTCGATGCGTCTCTTCCAGAAATGGATGATCTCGGGCAGCCCACCGGATCGGCGAGGAGGCGGCAGCAAGTCGAGGAAGAATTCGGCGTCATCTCTGTCATAGGATCGCAGGCCCTTGGGGATGACCTTGATCCGGGGCGGCGGGGCTCCCTCCGCCTGATTCTCCCGGGGGAACGGCCTCCACTGTTGCAGGAATAGTCGTCCCTGCGCCGTGGCCCGGATCTTCAGGCCGTCGGTCAACCGGGCCGCTTCGACGAGCTTTTCCGCGTGCAGGCTCTCGATCGAGTCCCGCACGTTCGCCAATGAAATTCCGGTCTGCTCGGCGATCGTGGTATCGAGGAGCCAGCCGTCCGATTCGCCGGGCATGTTGCCGCATGCTTGCAGGACAAGCACGGGAGTCCCGGTGGGCATGATGGCCTCCGAGGGATCGTCAGGCTCTTGGCGAGCGAACCCGAACCGGAAGAGTCGTTCTTCGCCGATGCATCATTGCTCGACCCGCCATCCAAGGATATAACCAACTCAAGCGAAAAGCGACGGGCTTATTGGTCCGCCACGGTGATCGATGGTGAGGTGGGACCATGAATGGCTTGGTCGGTGCTCAGCGGTTGATCCTCCAGGCAATCCTCGATCTGTCGAAGGATCCGGCGGGATATGTCACTGACAACCAGCTTTCCCAGAGCACCCGGATTACCATCACGGATGTCCGGGATTGGCTTGAGACCCTCGCCAACGACGGTTATGTCCAGGTCGCACGCATCACGACCGGCCTGAGCGCTTCGATCACCGCGAACAGTCGTCTGGCCCTCGGACAATACCGACCCTTCTCGAATCCGAAACCCGGTCCGGCTGCCGAGGCCGGCTCGGCTCCGGGTCTCACTTCTCCGACGGGGCCCCCATCCATGCGTACGATCCTCTTCCTGGGGGTCAATCCGCAGGGAACTCCTCAGCTGCGGCTCGATGAGGAGGTCAAGAAGATCGACCAGGGGCTCGAACGGGCCAAGAAGCGAGACCAGTTCAAGTTGGTCCAGAAGTGGGCGGTCACCGACGACGATTTGCGGCGATCCCTCCTGGACAACGAACCCGAGATCGTCCACTTCTGCGGTCACGGCAGCGGAGTCGATGGTCTGGCGTTCGAGGACGACGGCGGGCAAGTACTCCTGATCTCGGGCGATTCGCTCTCCCGGCTCTTCGAGGTTTGCTCGGATACCGTGAAGTGCGTCGTGATGAACGCCTGCTATTCGGAGGCTCAGGCTGACGCCATCGCGCAGCACATTGACTACGTGGTCGGGATGAAGAAAGCCATCGGGGACGAGGCGGCTATCAAATTCGCCGTCGGGTTCTACGACGCCCTGGGGCCAGGCCGGGATATCGAGAAGGCGTTCAAGTTCGGGTGCAGCGCCATCGACCTGAAAGGCATCCCGGAGTATCTAACGCCGGTCCTCAAGAAGAAGGCATGATCCAGGACGGAGCGGCGACGACTTGGCGAAGCTCTTCGGTGCCCAGAGGATGATTGTGCAGGCGGTCAACGATTTGCCCAGAGATGCCTCTGCCTACGTAAGGGACCAGCAAGTCGCCCAGAATACCCATATTTCCATCAGCGACGTTCGGGACTGGATCGAAACGCTCGAAGGGGAGGAACTGATAGACGTCGTCCGGACGACGGAAGGAATCAGCACGTCGATCACGGCGAAAGGTCGGCTGCAACTCGAAACGTTTCGAAACGTTTGAACCGATACCGATAGCCCCGCACCAGGATAAACGAGGCGACACCAGCCAACCGGATGCCGGGGGCAGGGAATGCGAGGAGAAGGATGGCGACAAGTCTTCGCATTCTGATCGTTCTCTCTTCTGTCCTTGTCGTCATGTTTCCCGTTTGTTCGCCGGGTCGGGATCCCTCGGATGCTGACTTCAAGAAGTCGGAGCCGCTGGTCATCGATGGGAAGGCAGACTTGACGATCAACGGTCTCGAGATCGGCAACCCGAAGGGCAACGGAATCACGATCAGGAACTCGAAGCGAATTCGCGTCGAGAACTGCAAGATCGGGCCGTGCAAGGGGGAGGCGGTCAACATCTATGATTGCGAAGGAGTCACCGTGTCCGGGAATCGCTTCGAGGCGGTCAGTACCGGCGTCTATGCGCTGGACTCCCGGCGCATCGAGGTGACTCGCAACCGATGCCTCAATGTCCATGGTCCGTTCCCTCGGGGTCAGCTTGCCCAGTTCGACAAGGTGACCGGGGGCGGGAATCTGATCAACCGAAACCTGGCCCTGAACATCCTGGGGAAGAGCAATCCCGAAGATATCATCAACATCTACAAGTCCAGCGGCACCCCGGACGATCCGATCCAGGTGGTCGGGAACGAGATCCGGGGAGGCGGGCCGAGCGGCTCGGGCGGTGGCATCATGACCGGGGACGGTGGAGGCGGCTACATCGTGGTGAGAGACAACATCCTCGTCGATCCGGGACAGTACGGGATCGCCATCGCCGGGGGGCATCATATCCAGGTCCTCGACAACAAGGTCTTCGGCAAGAGGCAGCCATTCACGAATGTCGGGATCTACGTATGGAACCAGTCCAAGGCCCCCAGCGACGGCCATACGGTGAGGGGGAATCGGGTCCGGTGGTTCAACAACGCCGGGATCGAGAATCCCCGCTGGGATGCCGAGGACTGCGGGACGGTCGCGGGCTGGGACGGCAACGATTGGCACGCCGATCTGGACGACAGGATCCTGCCGACAGACTTGCTCCGGAGGCCCTGATCGCCGGAATTATCGGGTCAAGGGCGCGTGTGAAGTGCGCCCCTGGGATCGGACCCGTACCTTGGTCAATACGCATCTCCCAGGGGCCTTTTCCCATGCCGAAACGCCGACGCCGGCCTTTCCCCGCTGTTCAAAGCCCGGGGCGTCCTTGAGGTCCTCTCGGGCCGGAGGAGCGCGATCGATGCCGCCCGGCAGCACGAGCTGAAACCTGAACTCATCCATGGCGTTCGCCGCATACCGGCAACGCGCGCGACTCGTCCGTTCCTCGCGATTATCGTTCTTGACAGTAACGATTCACGGCGATAGGATTAGCGGTCGGCCTGGCCGCCAGCGATCGCGACGGATCGGGCCGATGCCCCCGATCGCCAAACCGGTCCGGGCGGCTTCGACATCGAACTGCCGCATCAATACCGGCGCGGCGATGACGTCGGCGACGTTCGCTCGACGCACGTCGCCGGCGGATCGACCGAATCGAACGTCTCGTGACCCTGGCCGCTTCCTCGCGAGGGGAGATTCACCGTGAACACTCAGTTCATCGTCCACCCGAAGTTGCAGCACTACGGGCTGATCACGTCCAACCTCGATGCGATGGCCGACTGGTACCGGAAGGTGCTGGGCATGTCGATCCAGCATCGGGCGACGGTCCCCGCCGTGGCGCGGGGGCGGGCCCCGTTCTCGGCCGCCGCCTTCATCAGCAATGACGAGGTCCACCACCGCATGGTGTTCTTCGAGGTGCCAGTCGTCCCGGACCCCGACAGGGCCCGCCACCCGCGGCTCCAGCACGTCGCCTACGAGGTCCGGAACTTCGACGAACTGCTGGGCACCTACGCCCGGCTCAAGGGCCTGGGCATCCTGCCGGTCTGGGCCGCCGATCACGGCCTGGCGACGGCGTTCTACTACCAGGACCCCGACCAGAACATCGTCGAGATCAATGTCAACGTCTACGGGAGCGAATGGACGGCGACGGAACACATGAGGACTTCGCCCCGTTTCGCCAGGGTGTTCGTCGATCCCGAGAAAATGCTGGAGGCCCGCAAGAAGGGCGCGACGTCCTGGGAATTGCACGAGCGCGCCGCCGCCGGAGACTTCGCCCCCGCGAAACCGTACGATCCCCGCACTTTTTGACGGGACCCTCGGGCCGTCCGGCAAACATCGGGTGAACTCCGAGGTCGCCGGCGTTGCCGGATGGCCTTCAGGACGCCGCGGAGGGACCTCTCCCCGCCGCCCCTGCCTCGGATCAACCGCATCGGGACTTGACTCACGCTCGGGGCTACGTTCACCGAAAGTCAACGCATCGGAGATTCGGCAATGGATCGCAGGACATTCCTCGGCGCCTTGGGGCCGCAGGGGCGGCAACGCTCCGGGCGTCATACCAGGCGCCGGCCGACGACCGGGACGCGGGCGCAGGGTTGATGCCCGCCTTCTTCATCGGGCACGGCAGCCCGCTTAACGCGATCGAAGACAACCGTTTCACCCGCGGCTGGACGGACGCGATGAGGGCCGTCCCGCCGCCCGAGGCTATCTTGTGTGTCTCGGCCCACTGGCTGACACACGGGAGTTACATCACGGCGACGAGCCGGCCGCGGACCATCCACGATCACCGCGTCACCTCGCGCGAGCTGAACTCCGTTCGGTATCCCGCCCCCGGCAGCCCGGGACTGGCTGCCGAAATCGCCCGCGCGGTCCGGACGACTTCGGTTGTGCCGGACGACGCCCGGGGCCTGGACCAGGGGACGTGGCCCATCTTGAGGCAAGCGTTCCCGAGCGCCGAGGTCCCCGTGCTCCAGCTGAGCATCGATCTTCGGCGGCCCGGGACCTGGCACTACAACCTCGGACGCGAATTGCTCGACCTCCGACGTCGAGGAGTGCTCGTCATCGGCAGCGGCAACATCGTCCACAACCTGCGCGAAGAGGATCTGGAGCTGGCCTACGACGGGTTCGAATGGGCCATCGAGGCCGACGAGATCGTGAAGTCGAAGATCAAGGCCGGGGACCACGGCGCCCTGTGCGCGTACGAGGAGCTCGGCAGGGCCGTCGGCCTGGCGGTGCCCACCCCCGACCACTACTACCCGCTGCTGTACGTACTGGGAATGCAGACGCCTGAGGACAAGGTCACCATCTTCAACGACGCCCTGGCATACGGTTCCGTCACCATGACGTCCGCGAGGCTGGGGGCATAGATTCCCCGGCCCTCTCGCGGCAGTGAAAGGGCCGGATGCGCGAGCAGGCGCCCGCGGGCGACGCTCGAGCCCCCGCGAAAGTACACCGTATCACCGCACTTGTTCGTCAGACGGCATTGAAACGCCGGCTCGGAAGTATTTCCTTCAATCGATCGACCGTTCCACCCTCGTACCAAGGAGTCAGTACCATGCGACCGGAATCAGCCGAACAGATCGTCGAGCAGTTCGAGAAGGGGCAGCTCTCTCGCCGCCAGCTCGTCGCCCGGCTGATGGGCCTGGGGGCGGCGATGGCCGTCCTCCCGGACGCCACGCGCGCCGGCCAGGACGGGAAGACGACCCTCCAGGCGACGGGCCTGAATCACATCGCACTGAACGTCCGCGACCTGGAACGATCCGCCGACTTCTACCGGGCCCATCTCGGCCTGAAGGTCGTCCATAAGCAGGGGGATTTCCTCTGGGTCCTGGGGCGGAGCGACGATAACCGCTTCCTCGCCCTGTTCCGCAATGACAGCCCCGGCCTGAGCCACTACGCCTACACCATCGAGAAATTCGACCCCGACGAGGTCGTCCGCAAGCTCAACGACGCCGGGATCAAGCACCGCCGTGAGCGGCACGGTATCTACTTCAGCGATCCCGACGGCCTCACGGTCCAAGTCTCCGGCCCCAACCCCGAGGGCTGAGTAGGCTCAGAGGGGGGGGGTCCAACCCGACCGCCCCCTCGCTCCGTCCGGTCGGGCATCTGGCTTGACCTGTCACTCGGCCTGAACGATAGCCGCCTACGAGCCGGGTTGCGCGGGTGCCCCGAGATTCCTCGAGCAGCGGGAGAGCATCCCGCGGATCGCCATGAGCATGGATCAGTCCATCGTCGAGATGTCGGAACTCGGCAAGGACTTCGACACGTTCCGGGCCGTCGACTCCATCGACATCCAGATCCACGAGGGCGAGATCTTCGGCTTTCTCGGCCCTAATGGAGCCGGCAAGAGCACGACCATCCACATGCTCGCGACCCTGCTCCGGCCGTCCCGCGGCAGGGTCAAGCTCGCCGGCTACGACGTCGCCACTCATCCCAACCGCGTGCGGCGGTCGATCGGCATGGTCTTCCGGGACCCCTCGCTCGACGACCGGCTCACGGCGGAAGAGAACCCGCGGTTCCACGCCATGCTCTACGACGTCCCGCGCCGCGTCCGCGACGGGCGCATCGAGCGGTTGCTCGACATCGTCGGGCTGGCCGACCGGCGACATTCGCTCGTGCGCACCTTCTCGGGCGGCATGAGGCGCCGGCTGGAGATCTCTCGCGGTCTCCTGCATCACCCCAAGGTGCTCTTCCTCGACGAGCCGACGGCCGGGCTGGACCCTCAAACGCGCCACGCGATCTGGGAGCACGTGCGTTCGCTGCGAGAGGAGGTCGGTGTCACCGTCTTCATGTCGTCAGGAACCGAGCCGGGCCGCCAAGGCCGCGATGAGGATCAACACCAGCACGACCGCGACGAGGGCGGCATAACCGACCATCCGCACGATGCGGGCGCCACGCTCGATCCGGCGCGGAACTCGGCGGCGTCGTTGAGGTGCGGGAACGGCTTCCCCTCGGGGACGGGCATCCCGAGGAACTGCGCAGAGCGGGCCCCAGCCCTGGCTGACCTCGTAGACCAGGAGTCGATCCGCAGGCACGTCCCGGCGCACCTGCGCGTTGTGACGGTTGTAGACCTCGATGGCGAAGGCTCGGTCCTCGAACCGGCCCTCAAACATCCGGTCCCAAAGCCGGTCGATCATCCGCCGGAAGGCACGCATCCGTGGGTTCAGCGCGGCGGCCCATCTCGGGAAAGCGTTCTGGGCGAAGTAGATGGTCTGGTGCGCGCTGTCATACCAGCGCTCGGGGTCGCGCACCGTGAGGATAACTTTCGCCTCCGGGTACTTTTCCATCAGGTCGCGATAGAACAAGCAACTGGGTACATCGACAGTCGCCCGGTAGCCAACGAACAGCCTGTCCCGGTCCACCGGCTCGCCGCGCACCGCGAGATCCCAGGTCCGCGCGTCGTCTGCGCGCGCGAGCACCTCGACCATGTGGTAGCACTTGGCGAACCCCAGGTCCTCGAGAGCGGCCTTGAGCGAGAGGGTCCCCGTGCGGCCGAGGCCGGCGCCGATGACCTGGATTGGCATCTGATCTCTCCGTAGTGGCGAATATGGACGCCCCGGCGTGCGCAGCAGGAACTGCGGAGGAAGGGGCGACGGGGTCAACTTTTTCCCGGCCGGCCCTCGTTCAAAGGCTTCCATCCCGGATGGATGCCGGGGGTCAAGCCCTGCTGCTCCACAATGCGCCGGAGATACCCCGCTAGCTGCTCACGCTCGGATTCGTCGAGTGCGTCGCACAGCTCGTCCTGATGCTGCCGCGCGACGCGAATGATCTGCTTGAGCGCCTCGCGCCCCGCGTCGGTCAGGTGCAGCGAGTAGGAGCGCCGGTCGCCGGGACGGTCTCGGCGCTCGACCAGTCCGCTACCCTCCAGCTCGTCGAGCAGCACGACGAGCCGGCTCGGGAAGGCCCCGAGCGTTTCGCCCAGCGCCTGCTGGCTGAGGCCGTCGGCCCGGTCGAGCGCCCGGAGGATGCCGGCGTGGGGCGGCTTGAGCCCCAGCGGGGCCAGACGGTCCGCGAAACGGCCTGCCGAGTGCGCGCCGACCTGTGAGAGGAGGAAGGCGGGCCAGGCCGAGGGGTCCGGGGGTTTCGGCAACGCGCTCGTGGCGCGGGGGCGGGCCATGCGTCTCTCCGGTCGTTAGTTATTGGCGATAATAATTCTTGGACTTAGTATTATCCCGGCGTCACCCCACTCTTTCAAGCCGCGTTGCGCGGAATCCCCGCCGGCAACCGGCTGAACGATTCGCGGGTACTCCCGACCACTCCATGAACGGGGGCTGCACGGTGCCGCTCCGACTTCGAGCCGCAGGAGGTTTCCATGCAGTCATAAAACTCCACTTCGATCATGACGCGGATTCCTCGAACGGCCGGCCGACCCGGCTCACTTGAGGTAGTGCCAGAAGATGCACCAGTTCAGGATCCAACCCTTCTCCCTCGCCGCCAGGCCGGGCTCGATCTCGTCCAGTTCCGCCAAGCAGGCGTAGAAGTCGATGTCATCGGCCTCGGCGAATTTGGAGGTCTTCTCGGGCCGGTGCGCCGGATGCCTCGGGATCGCTGCCACGGCCCGGTCGTAAACCGTGCGAAGGAACTTGAAGACAGCCTGGTACTCGCCCGGCGTATGTCCTGGAGCCCGCCTCCGCAGGGCCTTGAGGGCTCCCTTCTCGTCCCCGTAACTGCCGTGCCCCCGGAACCGGATCGTCACGTCGCAAGCGATGTCGAGGAGTCTCGGGTCGTCGGGGATGGGCATGGAGTTGGCTCGGCCGCAAGGGGCTCGTTCGAGATCGATCGTCGCGTCGCGCAACTTTCGTCGCTAACTGATTCACCCCTGCACCGCGGCCAGGTAGCCGGGTGGCACGGTCTCCGTCAGCCACACTCCGTTCGCAGAGATGAAGAATTGATGCCCGTCGCGGTGCATCCACCCGGCATCGACCTTCAGGATCACCGGCTTCCCCCGCCTTGCCCCGACCTTCAGGGCCGTCTCCTTGTCCTTCGAGAGATGGACGTGGTGACGCCTCCCCTTGTTCAGGCCCTCGGCCAGGATCGCCGGCAGGAACCGCTCGACCGTCCCGTGGAAGAGCACATCGGGCGGCTGTCGCTCCTCCAGTTGCAGGTCCACCTCGACGCTGTGCCCCTGGTTGGCCCGGATCAGGTCGCCGGTCTCATCGAAGGAGAACCGCCGCTTGTCGTTGGTCTCGACGCACTCGACCAGTTCGTCGTAGCGGATCGGGAAGCCGTGCTCCTCGGCCGCGGCCAGGAGGTCGTCCACCGGCACCCATCCGCCCGGGCGGAGGGTCAGGCCCAGCTCGTCGGGCGAGTGACGCAGGTACTTCGACAGATACTTGCTGACCCTGATCAGATGCTTCTCCATGATCGTCATCTCCTTCCAGCCAGCATCGGAGTGTTGGGTCTTCGCGCTCGGCCATGACCATCCATCGACCGCGGCGGCAAACTCCGGCCGGTCCAGCCCGAGCGGTAGATCATACAGAGGAGGTCCGACTTGATCCAACTCGTGCGATCAAGGCCGAAGCCGCCGAAATCACCATGGCGCGCGCCGTAGCGGCCGATCTTCGAGATCTACGCCCGGGAGGCAACCGGCGATTCAGCATCGAACCGGGCCAGGACGTGGCGACCCGGAGTGGGCCGGCGAGCGTCCTGGGTCGTGTAGGGCTCGATGATCGGGTTGATCATCTCGCCTCATCAGATCGGCAGATGCCGCCAGTTGTGGCGGGTGAAGCCCCGCAGCCATGCCCCGTCCAGATACGCGAAGGCCCCGCCCCCGTCCTCCCAGGTCAGGAGCCCGACGCTGCCCGCCTCGGCACACGATCCGTCCCGCCGCATCTCGAAGCCGGCCATCTGGAAGACCCGGGTTTCTCCGGACGGCGCAACGATCCGACCATACCGGCTCCCGTAGTGACCGAAGAAGGCGAACGCCGGCCGGGACAGGTCGATCAGCGTGCCGAGCCCTTCGCTGCCGCTGCCCACCAGGACGGCATCCCTCGGGCCGTCGTGCGAGATCAGGACGTCGAATGCCGAGCTGGCCAGCGCCGTGATGCTCGACTCCCGGATGCGGCCCCGTTCCGGCGTCTTCCGGCGGGCATTCGGCGCCTTGTCGTCGATGCCCCAGAGGGCGGCCACACGCAAGGAACCGGGCATCGTCTCGACGCGACCATCACGGAGGCAGCGGACGAAGCCGTAGGCGTCAACGGCGAAGCTCGTCTCTCCTCGCCTCCCGGCCCGATCCCGTTCGGCCAGGGCCGTGAAGTCCTCATGGTTCCCCGCCGTGAACCACAGGCTTGGAGGCGGGCCGCCTCCTCCACGGAATACCTCGTCGGCCTCCCGATTGGGCTCGACCACCAGGGAGGTCCCCAGTTCCATCGGATCGTCGGCGGCGTGGCGTGCGGTGGCCCTGTCGAGCCGGCCGATGTCGGGGAAGTAGCCGAGGTCGCCCACCTGGAGCAGGCCGTCGAGACGTAAGCCGTGTTCCTGCTCCCAGCGAATCGCCAGGCGGAAGGCGGGCAAGATACGGCCGTGGAGGTCGCCGAAGATCAGGTAGCGGGCGATGCTCATGGCGGCGGACTCATCATCGACATGCTCGTCGCCAGCGACCGGTTGGAGCCGGCGAATCCACGAACCCTTCGATCGCCCGGACAGACTTCGATCACTCGGGGTTCGGCGGGAAGTTTCTGACGCGAGGCGTCAGGGGCCCGGAGACGACGACGGATGTGGTACTCGGCCCGGGGCCGGATCGCTGGTATCATGCGCGGTGGCTCGGGGCTCGTCAACCGATCGAGGGAGGATCTGGAGAGCTTACGCCCTGCGGGACACCCATGACCGAGAGGCTCAAGGACTTCATCGCCCGCAAAGTCGCCCACCCGTTCCAGGGGATGACCCTCGGCGTCTGGTGGGCGCTGCTACGTCGACACCACTTCGCCATCGATCTCCGGCACTGGCCCCGTGCCCTGATCCAGACGGCCATCAGCGCCTCCAATTCGGCCGTTGCCGGGATGGAACGATGGCGGTATGGGGGACGGATCGAAGCCGCGCGTGTCGAGGGCCCGATCTTCATCCTCGGTCACTACCGTAGCGGGACCACGCACCTGCACAACCTGCTGGCCCTCGACGAAAAATTCGCCGCACCGACCTTCTTCCAGGTCCTCAACCCCCACACCTTCCTGTCCAACGAGCGGTTCGCCGCACCGGTCATCGACCGCCTCATCGTGCGGCGGCGCTACCAGGACGAGATGGCCCTCGGTGCCGGCCTGCCGAGCGAGGATGAGTTCGCGATTTGTGCGATGACCGGCCTCTCGCCCTACATGGGCTGGTGCTTCCCCGGAGACGGGACCGACTACGACCGTTATCTGACTTTCCGGGATGCACACGAGAGCGAGATCATCTGTTGGAAGGACGCCCTGACGACATTCCTCGGGAAAGTCACGGTGAGGTATGGTCGCCCGCTGGTCCTCAAGTCGCCCCCGCATACCGCCCGCATCCGGCTTCTCCTGGGTCTGTTCCCCGACGCCCGGTTCGTCCACATCCGCCGGGACCCGTACGTGGTCTTCCGCTCGACGAGGCACATGATCCGTGCGGCACAGCCCCTCTACCACCTCCGGGAGGGGCCGCTCCAGGACGGGGACGACCGGATCATCACGGTCTACAACGAGATGAACGACGCCTACTTCGAGCAGCGGAGTTTGATCGCCGACGGGCGGTTCTGCGAGGTGGCCTTTGAGGACCTGGAGCGAGAGCCGGTCGGCGTGATCCGCTCGGTCTATGAGGCCCTGGGGCTGCCGGGGTTCGAGGATCTCCGGCCCCGGCTGGAGGCTTACCTTGGCTCGATCGTCGGCTATCGCAAGAACCGGCACGATGAACTTCCCGAGCCGCTACGCCGTCGCATCGCCCACGAATGGGGCCGGAGCTTCGACGAGTGGGGGTACGGGCGTTGAAGGATCGCCGCCGTGCGACCGGTTGAACGGGGTCAGTCCGATCGGATAAAGGGGACCGTCGATGAGCCGAGTCTATACCGCCGAGTCCCCGGTCCAAGGCACGGGTGTCTTCTCGTCGGCCCGGTTCTCGCCAGGCGAGGTCATTCTGAAGATCGACGATTCTCGGATCGTGACCGATGCCGATCCGCTCGACCCGGCGAAGGGGGAGTTCGAGCACCACTGCGACTATCTGGCCGACGGTAAGGTCGTGTTGATGCAGCCTCCCGAGCGATACATTAACCACGGCTGCGCCCCGAATACGTTCACGAGGACCATCGCCGGGGACCGCTACGTCGTCGCCCTGCGTGAGATCCGGCCGGGCGAAGAAATCACCTACGACTACTGCATCAACGGCGACGGCGACACCGCCTGGGACTGCTCCTGCGGCAGCCCGGAGTGCCGCAGGCATCACCTCTCCGGCTTCTTCCACCAGCCCATGGATGTCCAGGCCCGCTACCTGGCCCTGCTCGACGATTGGTTCGTCGCCGACCACCTTGAGGAGGTTGAGATCCTCAAGCGTAAGATCGAGAGGTTGGTTGCGGCGGAATCGTCCGGAAAGGGGCCATCGCCGGACGAACCGGAACTACCGGTCGGGATCGAGGGACACAGGCGACCGGGCGTCGTGCTGAGCGTCAATCCCGACGCTATCCATTGAGGAGACGGCGGCTCTATTCGAGGCCGCCTGGGGCGAACAGGCCCCTGATTCTCCCCCGGCACTAGACCGCTGCCTGGCGTCCGTCGGCGCCCACGACGGCGGGCGGCTGGTCGGCTTCGTCAAGCTCGCCTGGGACGGAGGCCACCACGCCTTCATCCTGGACACCACCGTGCATCCCGACCATCAGAGGCGTGGCATCGGGACGGAGACTGGTCGAGCGAGCCGCCGAGATCGCCCAAGGGTCGGGCGTCGAATGGCTGCACGTCGATTATCGAGCCGGCCCTGGAGGGCTTCTATGCCCGGTGCGGCTTCCGCCGACCCCGGCAGGGCTGATGCGGCTGAAGACCGGGTAGGGCGCTTCACGCTCGCGCCGCGCACACTCGATACGAGCCCGAAGCGCAAGCGAGTGGATCTCAAGAGGTTATTCACTCGCTTGCGCGTCGGGCTCGTCGAACTCGGAGCACGCTTCAGGTCGAACTGTGCGCAATGCGTCTCACACGGACCCTTTCAGGGGACGAGGCCGCCCTCACCGAGGATCGTTGCCTTCGTCGATGACGTTGACGTAGGTCCGACGACCCACCTCCTCGAAGCCAAGCGACCGGGCCACCCGCAGGGACGCCAGGTTGTGCTCCCCCGTGCTCCAGACCGGCACGCGTCCCGACCGTCGGACGCCCGCGGCAAGGAGGCCGGCGCAGGTCGTGGCCAACCCTTGATCCCGCCAGGGTCCGGCGATGACGACCGCCAGGTCGGCATACCTCTCGGACACCGCCCAGGTTGAGGCCACCGCCACAAGATGCCGTCGATGACGGCCCGACACTCAAACCGGCTTCAAGCAACCGTTCAAAGGTCCCGAACCCCAGGCAAGCCCCCTGGATTTCGATCGGGGCGGACCGCATCAGGTTGGAATCCTCTCCCGTCAAGTACCGGACCGATGGGTGTGAGCCGACCGCGACGGGCCGTTCGAGGGTGTGGTAGATGTCCATGATAGTAGCGAACAGGACACCCCAGGTGGGCCTCCAGGATGGGACCCAGCCGACGGGCGGTCCCATTTTCCACGCACACGCATGACCAGTCGGAGAGGGTCAAGAGCACTCGCCCCAGCGACTCGACGTCCGGTCCAAAACCCATGAGTTCATCGCTCGGGCGGGACGGTCGGAGAAGCACGGCGTCATGGTGCCCCGACCCGGCTTCGACATAGACTTCGCACAGGCCGTGGCGGAGTTGGTGGACGGCGATGACCGTCTCGGGCGAGTCGCCGAGCGTCGCAATCAGGGTCTCGCACTCCGACAGGTCGAGCCGCCTCACGTAAGCCGATGGCATCGAGAAGTCCTCCCCAAGTGCGGCTCCGACCGCGACGATCCGCCCTACTGCAGTCCAGGTCCTTCTTGAAGAGCACGAGTCGGGCGGTCTCCTCGTACCCGAGAGCCCCGTGGGCCTGGTGGCTGACCTCATTCCATAGCTCGGCGTCCGAGGCCATCTGGCGGCATCCCCTCGATCGTGCCCAGGCTTCCGCCGCCTCGACCAAGCGCCGGCCCACACCACACCTCCGCACGTCGGCATCGACGTACCACCCCTCGATGTAGCCGACCGGCGTCGAGTCGCAACCGTCGGCCCTGGAGCGGAGGGCCGCTTCCAGGAAGCCGCAGAGCCCACCGCCAGGCCGCTCGGCGACGAAGACCTCCTCCGTGTCGCTGGCCAGGATTTCCTCCATCTCCCGGACATGCTGGTCGTCCGGGCAATCCTCCCACAGAGCCTTCCGCATGCGAAGCCACTCGGCACGTTCCTCCGGTTTGACGCGCCTGACGTGTACGTTCGCCACCCCACACCTCCTCGTCTGCGATCCGCCGTCATGGTTCTCCCGTGAACTCCCGCCATGCCGCCTCATTCGCCGACAACTGGGCCAGATGGCGTCGGGCGTGAAGGGCGAGGAACTGGAGCCACTGGTAGACGTCGAGCCGGCCGCAGTCATTGACCGACATCCGCACCCGATGGAGCGACCCCTCGCCGCCGCCGAGCCGCCCGAGGATGTCGAGGCACTCCCGGACCTGCTCCCGCATGAGCGACAGCACCTCGTCCGATGGCCTCGTCCCCGTCGGGACCATGTGGTCGGGCCTCGGACCAGGCGAACGAGCCCCGAACGCCGATCGGGTCGAGCAGCCGCAGGTCGCTCTCCCCGTCCGTGACCGGACCCTCACGGGCCGCCCGTGCCAGCGCCTTGCCGGTGGACTTGCGGATGACCAGCAGGAGGAAGTGGTTGGTCAGCGTGATGTGCTCCAGGACCTCATCGACGGTCCATCCGCCATCCGGGGGCCGGAAGGCACGAACTTCCTCCGGCTCGGTCGAACCACGAATCGACCTCGGCGAAGACCGACGTGAGCGTGCCCCGGACCGTGGCGATGGTCTCCCGGTAGGGGGCCTCGGCCATCTCGCTCGAGGTCCTCATGGCCGATTGTCCCCTGTCGAAGTTCCATACCTCGGGTAGTTCGCCGCCGCAGACCTGGCATTCGAACCAGCCGATCCTTGACCAAGTTCCGCTCGCCGCATCCGGAGCAGAGACGGAAGACGACCTCGGTCGCGAACCGGCCAGGGTGAACGACGCCGAGACGATCAGCGATGTCTTCGGGACCGACGTAGAGATAAGGTCCGCTCAGTGACCCTCGCACTCTCGTTCTTGACCCTCGCCGCCCGCAGGATCTCCAGCACATCGCCGGGGTCGCAGCCGTAGATCCCGGACCCGACGCCGTATTGGCCTCGTCGACCGCGGCCAGAACGCTCCAGGGTCACCTCGGCGTCGAACCCGGGCCCGGATCGCCAACGGGGATGCCGGAGGCGATCTGCGAGGCCCCCCCTTCCCACGATCCGATATCGACGACACTCCTCGCCCGCGGCAGCTCCCCTGCCGTCCAGTAGGTCGATCGGCCGGGACCTGGAGATCCCGGACGAAGAAGCGGAACTCGGCGACCCATTCGACCGGCTCGGAGGCCAGCACCGGCTCATCTTTCGGCATCTCCGGCAAGGCCGCACCGGAGGCATAGACCTTCGCCGGGAAGGTCTTCTGGTTGGGCGGCTTGAGGAACACCCGTGGACGTCCGGGCCTCGGCGGCGGTCCGCAGCCGCACGTCACCTGCCGGCGTATTCTCGTGGCACCCGACGAGCAATTCCTCGGGCTCCTCGATGAGCGGCCCGAAATGCTCCGGCTAGCCTTGTAGTAGATCGACTCCAGTGCAGACGGGCTCGTCGGGCACGAACTCCCCCGATCACGTCCACCTCCCAGCCGCACCACGGTCCCACGCGGCGGGCTGTCGCTGCACCCGCCGCCTGATCCGCTTCTCGGCGTAACCGGCCAAGGATCATGGTCTGGCATGGTCTAGACTCGAAGAGTCTTTCGAACGCCCCCCGCCCAGCCCCTCTACTCCCGGGTCCGCACAATTGGAACGTCCCGCAGAGAGATCAGAAAGTCGGCCAACAGGGGCAACTCCTCGTCATCGGGGTCGACGAGGAAGGGCGGTACATAGACGGCGTTGCCGTAATGCCGATGGACCTTGCGGGGCGTATCGTCGGCGATCAGCACGCGCTCCAGACGATGGCCCAGCCGCTTGACCTTCTTCAGGCCCTTCACATGATAGTCCTCGAAATGCTCGTGATCGTACCGCCGCACGCACCGGCTGCGGCTCCAGACAAACGCCAGCTCGACGCCAACCGGCATGATCTGCTCCACGACCGGCCTGACATACTCGTCGGTCGCAGTGGACCAGACGGCCAGGCGGAAGTACCGAGAACAGGATGTCAGGAACCCGGCGAGGTACGGCCGCCGGTAGACGGCATACGGGCTGACGACGAAATCCGCTGCCCGCTGAAGCGGCTCCTCGGTGCCGTAGTTGAGCGTCTCGTCGAGGTCCAGGATCAGCAGGATCGGGTCATCCGGCTCCATGATTCACCACTTTCCACGGCCGTCGAGCGAACTTGCGAAGTGGTCGTCCGGTCCATGCTCCGGGGAATATGATCGTCCCGACCCGGATGCCCGACCATGATCGCCCGCCGAACTCCAGCGATTCCTCGGACACACGTCCATCCCGCTCGGTTCGCCAACTGAAGCGTCGGGGGCACTGGCCTCACACCAAGGATCGGCATTAGAGTCGAGGACCATGGGGCACCTGAGAGGCAAGGGAGGCGAGACGACAGGAGATCCGAGGCGATGGCGACGATCCGGTACGTCAAAGGGGATGCGACACGGCCGCAGGCCAAGGGGAATCGGATCATCGCCCACGTCTGCAACGACCTGGGTGGCTGGGGGAAGGGATTCGTCGTCGCCATCTCGAAGCGATGGCCGGAGCCCGAGGCGGCCTACCGGGCGTGGCACAAGGACCGCTCGAAGAACGATTTCGGCCTCGGTGCGATCCAGATCGTGCAGGTCGAGCCGTATATCTGGGTCGCCGATATGGTGGCCCAGCGGGGCATGAAGACGGGCTCGAACGGCCCGCCGATCCGCTACGAGGCCGTCCGTGCCTGCCTGAAGAAGCTGGCCGTCGAGGCCAACCGGCTGGGAGCGACCGTCCACATGCCCCGGATCGGCTGCGGCCTGGCCGGAGGGCGGTGGGAGGAGATCGAACCGATCATTCTGGACGAATTGGCCTCGCAGGGAATCGAGGTGACGGTCTACGATTTTGCTTGAGCCGTCCCGGCGCTCGACTCCACGAAAAGGCGCCCTGTCGTTCATTATCCCCTGAATCGTCTGCTTCATTCTCGAAGGCCACGCCCTGCCTCGGGACGAGACGGGTGAAGTCTTCTCCCGGAGGGGGCGTTCTCCTCATCTGGGGCACCTGCTTGCTGTTCGAGGTGGCCCGACAGCGGCTCATGGAACAACCCCGGAAGGAGTGACGCCCGGCCATGCTCGAACCCTGGCAGGTGATGTGGGGCCTGGCGGTCCTCATCTTCTTCGCCTGCAAGTGGCTCACCTGGCACGATGCGGGGGCGCCGCTCTCGTGGCGTGGCTTCGGCTACCTCCTGGCCTGGCCCGGACTCGATGCCCGGACCTTCATGGACCCTGGCCAGGTCGCCGATCGTCCTTCGTGGAGAGAATGGGCCTTTGCGGCGTGCAAAGCCTGCCTGGGGCTCCTCATCTTCTACGGCCTGGCCCGAACCATCCCGGTCGATCTCCCCTACTTGGTCGGATGGGCCGGGATGATCGGCATCGTCCTGGCATTGCACTTCGGGCTCTTCCATATGCTCTCCTGCGGCTGGCGGGCCGGAGGGGTCGTCGCCGAGCCGCTGATGAACTGGCCCATCGCCGCCACCGGCCTCGGCGACTTCTGGGGAAGGAGGTGGAACACCGCCTTCCGCAACCTGACCCATCGATTCCTGTTCCGTCCGCTCCTGAAGCGGATGGGTTCCAGGAACGTGGCGGTCGCCATCCTGACCAGCTTCCTCTTCAGCGGGCTCGTCCATGATGCGGTCATTTCCGCCCCTGCCGGCGGCGGGTACGGTGGTCCGACCCTGTTCTTCGTGTTGCAAGGCACGGGCCTCCTCCTGGAATCCCGACTTCGTAGGAAGGGCCTGGTGTCGGGCTGGGGGGTGAGGCTGTATGCGGCCGCCTTCCTGGTCCCGCCCGCCGTCATCCTCTTCCATGGTCCATTCGTTCGCAACGTCATCGTACCCTTCATGAGGGCCGCTGGAGCCATCGGATGAACGCCGTCCTGGAGAGGGCCATCTTCCTGTGCGGCCTCGCACAGTTCTGCATCCTCATCGCTTCGTCCCTCGTGCCGTTCCGCCTCGACTGGAAGGAGGAGTTGAGATGCCTCTCGCCTCTCCATCGCCAGATGTACTGGGTCTATGGCGGCTACGTCGTCCTCAGCATCGTCGCTTTCGGGGTCATCAGCACGCTCAATGCGGGGGAGATCGCCGGGGGCAGCCCGTTGGCCAGGAGCTTCTCCTGCTACGTCGCCGCCTTCTGGGGCATCCGACTGTCGCTCCAGGCCGTGTTCGACGTCAAGGAGCACCTGACGGCCTGGTGGCTACGACTCGGCTATCGGGCGTTGACCTGCCTGTTCCTCATCTTCACGGCCTGCTACGGATATGCCGCCTTCCACTGGTGAGCCCCTGTCGGGGCACTCGCCTTGCCTCGTGGCTTTGGCCATGGAGGTCGCCACGGCGGGCGGATCGATCCTGGCGGTATTCACCAGGCCGTCGGGGAGGTTGCGATCGCGTGGCCTGATGACCTTCATCCTCATCTGTGGGAACCGGAATCGGGCCAGCCTACGGCGCCAGGGATGGCGGGGCATCCCTCGATGGCGGCAGCGGGGATTGCGACATTTGTCAGCGGCGGATAGGCTGATCCTCATGGCGTGAGCATCTTGGTCCCTATCGCTGGCAGAGCATTCTGTTCGGGGTCGCCCTGCCGATGAGACGTCCTTCCGTCGCCGCGATCGGCCTTCTCCTGGGTGCGACGATCCTCAACGTCGGCTGTGGACGCATCGGCCGTCCCGCTTCGGCCGATCCGCCGCCGACCGTGATCGTGCCCAGGGCGGTCCTCCTTCGCACGACCGATTCTTTCGGTCGGATATCCGTCGCCTTCTCGCCCGACGGCCGGACCGTGGCGGAAGGCCGTGTGGAATCCCCCGGTGCGGTCGTTTCGCTCTGCGATGTGGCCACCCAGCGGGAGAGGGCGACCATCACCGGGCCGAACACCGAGTCTTGTGCCGTCGCCTTCTCGCCCGACGGCAAGAATCTGGCCATGGGGGTCGATCGGGCGCTCAAACTCTACGACCCCGAGACGGCCCGGGAGCGGACGCAATCGGCTGTCGAGGATGTCACCGACTGCGGTTGCTGGGGGTTCTCGGCCGATGGCCGGAGGCTCGTCGCAGCCACGGCCACGGGGGATCTCATCGTCTGGGATTTCGGCTCGGGTCGTCAACTGGCGTCCGTCCGGGAAACTGACCCGACGTTGCGGGGGGTCGCGGTCTCGCCCGATGGCAAGTGGGTGGCCTCCCTCTCCGCTGGCCCGATGGTCTGTCATCGCATCGAGGGCGGATTCTTCGGGTTCGGAGCCAGGGGGTGGGCCTGCGGGCCGGATCATGGCATCGTCCAGCTCCTCGACGTGGCCACGGGGCAGGAGCGAGCGACGCTCGAGCACGAAGGGACGGTCGATTCCGTGTCCTTCTCTCCCGACGGCAAGCTGCTGGCATCGGGAGGCGGCCTCAGCGCCAAGGTCTGGGATATCGCTACGGGCCGTGTCCGCTCCATCATCCAGGCCGAGTCCGGGCGTGGCGTCGATTGCGTCTCGTTCTCGCCCGACGGCCGGACCCTGGCGGTGGGCATGGGCAGACTTGACTCCAGTGGGTCCCACAACAGCGAAGTGTGGCTCTGGGACGTGAAGCTGGACCGTGTCCGGGCGATCCTCGAGGGAGATATGGGCGAGGTTCGCTCGCTGGCGTTCGCCCCGGATGGGAAGGCGTTGGTCGCGGGCAGCGGGGAGGCCGTCGTCCTTTGGGACCTGTCGCCTGCCCTCTCTCGGAGTGCCAGGGCCGGTACGGCGAAATCCTTCTGAGGGGATCGGCATGTCCTACGAGCCGGATGATCACGGCGGTCCCGGCGACGCGACCGTGCCACAGCCCAGGACGGTCTCGAAGGCCGCCTTCGGCTGCCTCTCCTGGACCTTGTTCTTATTGATCATGATCACCGAGGTGGTCGTCACCACGGTCCTCATGAGGAGATGGGGCGTCCGTCACGAAGGAGGCTGGATCGGGGGCCTGGGGATGCTCAACCTCATCCTGGCGAAGGTCGCGGCGGACGGCATCCTGAAACTCATGGGGCTCTCACGTAGCGGGAAGACTGTCGAGGCGAGAGGCCGGACGGTCGTCTATCCCGATGGCGAGATCGACGACGATGAATTCGTTGAAGTCCGCTGTCCCTCCTCCTTCATCACGGGCCTCGGCGTGGCTTGCCTGCTATTCTGCCTGGTGATCGTCTTGATCCCGCTCATGATCCCACACGACCGGGTGGGGGGCATCGGCTGGGCTTACGCCCTCATTGGCTTCTTCGGGCTCGGAGCCGGCCACTGCTTCTACGAGAGACTATGGGGGAAGCCGCAGGCGTGGGCGGATTCGTCGGGGATCACGGGCTACCCCATCGGCTTCCACTTCCGACGCCGGTTCGTCCGATGGTCGGGCGTGGCGACGTGCGAGATCGAGACCTACTTCGACACCTTCGGCAAGCCGGTGATCATCAGGCCGATCCTCAAGGGATGGGATGGCAAGCCCCTGATCATCCTGAACCTCCAGTTTACGAAGATGGAGGACCAGGAACGCCTGGTGAAGTACATCAAGGCGAAGGTGCCCAAGCCGAAGGACGACCTCTGGGAGTGAGGGCGACCCCGGCCGTGCCGATCGCCGTCGCACCCGCTGTGCCCGCGATCTGGGCATCGAGCCGAAACGTTTCCTGGACGAGTTCAATCCGTTGTAACGCCAGGTCGAGGAACTCCACATCGAGGAGATCAGCCGGAAGCTCTACGGATGACGGACGTTGGCCAACTTGTGTCGCCGCCCCTCGTGTGATTCGACCAGACAGATGTATCTCTTGAGGAACAGGAGTCTTCGGAAGAAGCCTCGCCGACCCCTACTTTCAGCCCCTTTGGATGATGATCAATGAGCGATGCACCCAGGCCGGACGAGCCTCCCCAGGAGCCCGCCCACCGCAAGCCTCGTCCCCGGAAGAGAAAAGCTGCCCGGAGTCAGCCCCCGGTGGATGCCGACAGGTCCGTCTCGTCAACGTGCGGCCGGACGAGATACTTCGACACGGACGAGGGCGGGCGGCTTCGGGTAGACCGCGGCGAGGTCGCCCTCTCGTTCCGATTGAGGCGCAACGCCTACATCGGGGAGGGAGAACCCGTCGATACGGCCTCGTGCCTCGTCCGTCTGGCGGATGAGGCCGGGGAGGTCTGGGAGGCCGAGTCCACATTCTCGCTGGACGTCTTCATCCAGCACATGATCGACCTCGGCAGGACCAGTTGGCTGGTCTACTTCGATGATGCCGAGGAATGGAAGGGGGCATTCGATGGGGACTGCCTGATGACCGGGGCGACTTGCCTGCTCGACGATCGTTTCTACCGCAAGTTCCTGGTCGGGGACGATCGGGTCGAGTTGCAGTTCAAGTACCAGTGCCCGACCTTCGATGTGGCCTTCTTCCGGAGCCCCTACGTCACGAGCAGCACGAGTCTCATCGTCAGGGTCTCCGGGCTCTACGACTCGGACATGAACGAGATCCGTCCCATGGCCTTCGAGATGGATTGGTCCGATCTCCTCTTCAGGAACGAACTGTACTTCGACGTCGAGGAGGGCGGGTGGACGGGCGACGGTTGGCCATTGCCCGTCGTCTTCAGGAAGGCCGGCTCGTCGGCGACACCCCAAGCCCTCATCAGGTATGAGGCGGGGCCGGCACGCGAGTCCGGTGTCGGCTGACTGCCACGACCTATGCGGTCTCAAGACGACCCCTGTGCATGCCGAGTCGCCTCTGGGAGGGGCAGATACCGCAAGAGAGCGATCTCGGTCGTCTCCTCGTCCAGGCCCTGATAGAGGTCACGGTCGAACCCCCGAGGTGGAACCCGTACGACTCGTAAACTTGAGTGAATCCATGAGCGCCGCGATTTTCGATCGGCAGCGCACCGCGGTTTTCGATCGATGTTTACAAGGTGGCCAGACTATCGCTCATAGTGGTCCCGCTCCACCCCGTCGAAACCGGCCCGTATTGCGGCAGCACTTCTTGAACAGCAGCCCGCTGCCGCACGGGCACGGGTCGTTGCGGCCCAGCTTCTCGAACAGCTCTTTTTCCCCACGGACGACCCTGCGACCCCGCTTGACGTGAGCCTCGCTCAGGATACCCCCGACGCCGCCTGGACATGACCTCGAAAGCAGGGCGTGTCGTCGTCGAATCTCGGTCGCATGGTACACCTCCTCGGGCTGGTGGTCGATGGGTACGGGCCATCGGCGTGGGCGAGAGCCGTTCCGGAACCCGAGGAGAGACACGTCGTGGTCCGGTGAGGTTCTGTCCCCCGCCTTGAAGCGCGACCGGACTGATCCGCTCTTCTTCCGGGCCATGGGTCACTCCTCAGCGGGATCGCCAACCCCCTCGGCGGGGATGATCGAGATCAGGGTCTTCCGAAAGACCTCGAAGTCAAACATCTGCTTCAGTCCTCGGGCCTCCACGAGATGGCCATCGATCTCGACCGTGAAGGCCCGTCGAGTCTCGTCCATCCGGCTGGGCAGGGTCCATCGCAAGTCGAAGCTTCGGATCTTGAGCATCGTGCGGATCGCCTTGGATTTCCCCTGGCCGGTGCTCTCGGCGACTCCGAACGCCTTGTCGATGGCCGTGAGTTTCAGGTGGGGCTTTCGGCCGGGATCGTCGAGGAAGTTGACCCAGCCGATGGTGCGAACGATCCCGCACGCCCAGGTGTTCGGCTTGCCGCTCAGCAGGGGCGAGGGCCGCTTGCGGGCCAGGGTGCCGGCTAGTTTCCGGCACATCGCCCGGTACTCCTCGTTCAGGTGCTCCCGACAGAAGCCGTCGGTCAGGCCCACGATCGAGTCATGGGCCGGACGTGCTGCCACCGGAATCGGGGGCTCCCCGCTGGGATGTTGCTTCTTCCTGGCCATCGGGATCGTCCTCCAGGTCCAGAGGCGAGACGAGTCACGCTCGTAAAGTTCCAGTGGCAGCCCAACCGGGCCGGCGACGAATGTGAACCTCTTGCCGATCAATTCTGCCGTCCCCCTGACGGCGGTAGGTAGTCCTCGTCGGTCATGTGGAACCCGGCGGCCGCCAGATCGGCCAGTTCGGCGAGGGCCGCCTCGGCGTCTGGACCTTCGGCCTCCAGCTCCAGCGATGTGCCGCATTCGGCGGCCAGGCCCATCATGTCGAGGAGGCTCTTGCCGTTGACCTTGGTCCCCAGGAAATCGACCCGGACCTCGGACTGGAATGACTGGGCGACTTCGACGAACTTGGTGGCCGGTCGCACATGCAGCCCGTACGCATTGACGATCTGCACCCGGCGGCGGGCGACGGCACGATCGTTCTGCATGGTCGAGTCTCTCTTCCGCACACGGGCGTTCGGAGTCCACCAGGGGTCCCGGGGCCAGGTTGACCGTCATGCCGGCCTCAGCGAGCGGGTCCCGACGGCTCACTCCGCATCCGTCTTCCTCGGCTTGTCCTGGCCCTGCGGGGCAACCTTCCGGGCGCCGGGCGGATTGGGGGCGTCCTCGACCTTGAGGACCGGCATGTCGTCGGGCAACGACTTCAGGAAGAAGTCCTTGTACTGGATGGTCATCGGCGGCCCGACGTGGACCTGGACCGCCAGGACGCCTTCGAGCTTCCGCCCCTTCTCGTCCAGGTCGATGACGTCAACCGTCGGATGTCCGTCGATCCAGTGGCGATAATGGTTCCCTTCGGCCAGGACCCGGTAGTCGTGCCACTCGCCCGGCCGGAACGCCTTGAGCGGGAATTGCCCCACCACCCAGGGCTGACCCTGCGGGTCGATGACGACCTTCTCGCCGGTGTGGGCCAGGATGCGGCGTCCCCGCTCCTCGTAGAGCATGCCGTTGTAGTCGGGCCGGTTGGCCACCACGTCGCACTGGTAGCCGGTGACGACCGACTCGCCCAGGTCGGGCCGTTCCGTCCCCCGGTATTGCAGGCCGCTGTTGCCGGTGGGCGAGACCTTGACCTTCACCCGCAACTCGAAGTTCTTGACCGTTCCGCCTCGCCAGGTGAGGAAGCGGTTGAACTTGAGCGTGCCGTCGGCCCTGCCGGTGAGGCAGCCGTCCTCGACCGACCAGTATTTCGGGCTCCCCTCCCAGCCGGCCAGGTCATGGCCGTTGAAGATAGCCTTGAACCCCTCGGGCGGCGCAGGGGCCGGTGCCTCCTCACCGGGGCTGGATTGTCCCAGGCCGATGACGAGGGTGATGGACATGAGCGGGATCGTGAACGTTCGTCTGGTCATGAGTGGGGTTTCCGGGTGTGGTGGGGCTGGTCGCAATGGAGTCGATCGGGCCAGGTGACGTCCCGATTCTCCCGGCCCGTGCCCTCGTCGTCAAATGATCGTTATCCTGCCGGTCCTCACCGTCCAACGCCCGGATCGAGCGATGCTGACACGAGGTTTCCTCTTCCGACCGGAACGATAACCGGAGTTCGTCGTCTAATGCAATGGCGCAGGATCACGGGCGCGTCCGGTCGCCCATCCACGGAACCAGGAGGCTATCATGAGGAGGTTCCGCTTCTCCATCGCCAGTCTGCTCGTCGTCGTCTTATTCATCTCCGTAGCTCTCGCTGCCCTCCGTGCCTCGACCGACGCCTGGGATTCCGGCGTCCTCGGGCTGGCCGTGACGATCCTGCTGACGACGATCCTCCTGGCCGTCCACCGCACCGGGCGGCGGCGAGCTTGCTGGCTGGGTTTCGCCCTTTTCGGCTGGACTTATCTGGTAGCCAGCCTGATACCGCCAATCGACGCGAGACTTCCGACGACCAAGGGACTGGCCTACCTGCATTCGTGGCTGCCGAGGCAAGAGCCCGCCTCGGTGTTCCTCTATCGGTTGCTCGTCACGGAAGACCCGATGGACTCGGGTTCACCGCGGCTTGTGATCCCCGACATGACCGGATCGGGGGAGGCGGATTGGAGTTATTCGTGGATGTTCACCGGGGCAGCCCCTCCAGGATTCGGCAGCTCCCCTGGAAACTTCGTCCGAATCGGGCACTCGCTGCTAGCCCTGGTCATAGGATTCATCGGGAGTCGTCTGTCTCGGTTGTTGTACGATAAGAACCACGTCGGGATAGCGGGCGTTGAAGATCGTCCCTCGGAACAAGAGAGGCGGCCATGAGGATTCCCCGATTCACAATCCGCAGTCTTCTGGGCGTCGTCCTGTTCGTCGCCATCGCCGTCGCCGCCCTGCGAGCTTCGACCGATGCTTGGGACGGTTGGCTGTTCGCGTTGACGTCGCTGATCCTGCTGACGACGGTCCTGCTGGCCGTCCACCGGACCGATCGCAAGCGGGCCTACTGGCTGGGGTTCGCCCTGTTCGGCTGGACGTACCTCGTCGCCAGCCTCGTTCCATCGATCGGGTCGAGGCTCCCGACGACGAGGGGACTCGTCCTCATCGACTCGATGATTCCAGGGCGGGAGACGACGATCTCGGCCGTCTTCGGATATACCAGTACGGCCGGCCCGAATCCCGTCCAATGGTTCGCCTTCCCGCCGCAGGCCAACACGGTGGTCTCAACCTCGCAGGGCAAGTCGCGGGTCTGGGACTCGTGGTCGGGAAACGTCCTGGCCGGGACGGGTGGCACGACCGAGAACTTCGTACGCATCGGCCATTCGCTACTGGCCCTGCTGCTGGCGTGCATCGGAGGTCATCTGTCTCGCTATCTGGACCACATCGGCCAGCGGCGAGAAGCGTGCGTGCTGTCTCCGAGCGACTCATCGACTTCTCGGTGAGAAGGAAGATGTCTCAGGCCGCCAGCCGCAACGGCTACCGGGCATAGCCCACGAGAGGCGGCGAGGGGTGACAGGCACGGGGGCGAGGCCACGGTAAGGCAGCGACTTGACAACGAAACCATCGCCTCGTGATACCGACGGAGCTGGGACCCGGAGGGGTCGATCCGCAGGGCGTTGGCCGGTCATCGGCCAACACCTTCAATCGCCCAGAGATTTCTCCATGTAGATGGTCCGCTCGACCGGACAGTCCCAGTACGGCGAGGTCTCCTGGAACCCGAATGATCGATAGAGGGCGATGGCATCGGCCATCTCGGGCACCGTGTCGAGGACCATACGCCGATAGCCGGCTCGTCCTGCCATTCGGATGACCCCTTCAACCAGCGACCTCCCGACGCCTCGACCCCTGAAGTCGGGGGCGACGTAGAGCCGCTTCATCTCGCAGGTGCCACCGCCCAGGTCCCGCAGCGCCACGCACCCGGCGGGCGTGTCGCCGTCCATCGCCAGGAGCAGGCAACCCGAGGGCGCGGCATACCGGCCCGGCAGGCCGGCGACTTCGGCCTCGAAGCCCTGGAAACAAAGCGTCTCGGCGATCGAATCGGCGAACTCGACGGCGTAAGAGCGGAACAATTGCCGGGCGATGTCGAGACCTCGCTCGCCCTCTGCGTCCACGACTCGGTTCATCGGGTCGCTCTCCCTGATCGTCCGTTGCCCTGAAGCTCTGGAGGCCATTGACCCTATCAGGCCGGGGGCTCGCCCGCCAGCCTCGACGATCTTTCAGAGCAACCCGGGAAGCCGCTCCGAAGGCGGGCGTACCAATGCGGTCGTGCGGTGTAGAGCTCCCACCAGCCATCCGCATGGAACATGAAGAGGTCGGCCAGGCTATCCAATTCCTCGAAGAACTCTCGGGACAGGTCTCCGATGTGCCGGGCGATGCGACCGGCCCGGATGCGGGCATCCTCCTCCGAGGCGTCGATGGCGTAGAAGTAGGTCCACTCGTCCACGACGAGGTGGGCCGCCAACCTTGGGAGGGTCTCGGGCCGTCAGCAGGACGTGGACGTGTTCTCGCACTCGGGGACATCGAGGAACTGGCAGGTGAGCAGCGCCTCGTTCTCCGGCGAATCATGGATCCATCGGGAGTCGAACGGGCCGGCCTGGTCGTCGATGACCCAGTAGCAGCGGGTCAAGTCGGCCGAGAGCGGGCGGCAGATCGCCTCCAGCCGTTGATAGCCCTTCAAGACCAGCCCGTTCTTGACCGGCATCCTTCGCTCCCGACGATCGGGGGCCAGACCTCGCACCAGCTCGACAGCGGGGACATCACGAAGGCCCCGTTCGACACCCCGTAAGTCAACGCGATGACCAGATACCTGAAGGATCAGTGATCTTATCACATCCGGTTCGCTTTACACAGGTGACAACGGCTAATAGACATCACCAATCTCGTAGAACTCGTGGCCCAGAGCTTGCGTCACCGTGTCCCGGAACTCCTCGGTCGCGCGGATCGGCCACCCCTTGCGGGCAAACCCCTTGCCGCAGTCGACGACGACGGCGAACAGGTAAGTGGCACCGCCCGCCCGCCGGCTCGCCTCGCCCGTGTAACCGTCTCGGACCCTGGCGATCCAGTCCTGCGGGCGAAAAAGCCTGCCGCAGTTCGGGCAGATTCGGTGAATCCGGTCGTCTGTATAGAGCGGGAGCCTCGGTGGCTGGTGGCTCATTGCAGAGTTGTAACGCCCCGAGGCGGGGTCGGGAGCGACGAGTTCCGCCCCGGACGGCTCCCACCATTCCGAGTAGCAGAGGTCTTTCCCGCAAGTGCAGGCCACCCCGTTGAAGGGGTCGATCAACTCCGAATTGTGATAGACGAAGTCCCCCGCCACGTGGAGCTCGAGGTCGTAATAGGGGTCCCCCCACTCCGGGAACGGCACGAGCGGGTATTTTAGCCCGGAGTCGCCGCTGCTTTCCACCGACCAGACCACCTGGAAGTCCTGCTCCTCCAAAGCGGCGATGTCTACCTCCGAGCAAGGGCATGGGAACCAGAGTTGCCTCCCGTTCCGAAGGCGGGCGTAGCAACAGACCTTCCCGGTGTCGCAATCGGTCGAGGTGAGGTCGGGCGTCATCCCCCTGATGGTGTCCGCTTCGAACTGGGACACGAAGCCTCCTTCGGCGAGGGCTTCGACCAGCCGGCAAAATTCCCCGGGGCGCGGCTTGTACGTGTTGTCCTCGGGGATCAGGAAGTGCTGGTACTCGACGCCCATGGGACACCTCCTGTAATCGTCCCGGCACCGAATCTCCGTCCAGCCGAAGGACATGCTTGCCGGAGGGACCCTCGTAGTGGCTGCGGTAGACGAAGTACACGCTCATGGCCCGGATCTCGCAGGACGGGGATTCTGATCGCGATCATCGCAAGGTTATCCGGCTGGCTCTGTCGTTACAACCTGCGCCCCGCCCGGTCGGGCCGGCGACCGATTGGAACACAGCGGAGAGTGGAATCCAGAGCCCGATACCAGTAGGCTAAGAACAGCGAGACCCCTCACTACCTCGACCGAGGCCTCCCATGCTGACAGCCATGACCCTCCTCGTCCTCGTCACCCTTGCCGACCCACCCGCACGCAAGGAGCCGCCCACCAAGGAGGAACTGGCGACGATCACCGATCGAGGGCGTGACCTCGCCGGTTATGATGCCGCCGCCTGGCACGCCTCCGACGCCATCCAGGTGAAACATCCTAAAGAGGGGAGTGTCGTCCGCTACATCGCCAGGAAGACCGACGAGGGATGGATCGTTGCGTTCGGACGGCTCGATGACAAGGGGGAGAAGTTCCTGATCGCTTACCAGGCGACCCAAGCCGGCAAGCCCGACGTGTTCGACGTCAAGGAGATGGATCCGCCGAGAGAAGACACCGGCTTCTTCCGCTCGGCGGCGAGGGCGATCGACGCGTCTCTCAAGGACTTCGTGGAGCACTTCGAGGGGGAGCAGCGTCCCTATAACGTCGCCGTGCTGCCCGCAGAGAAGGGGCAAATCCGGGTCTACCTCGTCCCGGCCCCGACGAAGCCGGGCGTCTGGCCGTTGGGCGGCGATGTCCGATACCTGATGTCGGCGGATGGCACAAAGATCCAGACAAAGCGGCAGTTGCACAGGTCGATCATCGAGGTCGAGCCGCCGAAGGACAAGGACCAAAAGCAGATGGGGGGTATCCACACGCACGTCCTGGACGAGACCCCGGAGGACACCGACGTGTTCCATGTCCTGACGAGGAAGCCGCCCGTCCCCGAGATGATCCTCACGAAACAGTTCGTCTTCCAGGTCGATCCCGATGGGAGTATCAAGTATGTCGGGAGGGCCGAGGAAGTTCTCAAGAAGTGACCCGGCCCTCGAACGAGGCGTGGAGAGCGGGGCTGTTCGGTGCCGGTCGTGAAACCTCAAGCAGATCGGGTGGGCGGTCGCCAACTATCTCGAGACCTACGGCTGCTACCCGGGCCGCAAGGACATCGGCGATGGATTGGGGACCACGCTCATGGTCGTTGAGGTCCCCGACGGGCAGTTCCGATGGATGGAGCCGAAGGACCTGGAGTTCGATCGGATGAGCTACCGGATCAACGACGGCTCGGGCCGGGGCTGGGCAGCCGGCTTGGCGGAGCCCGTGTGGTCTCGGCTGATGGGATGGTCCGTACCCTCCCGGATGACACCGACCCGAGCCGAGCCGACTCCGGGCGATGCTGACGGCCAACGGCGGGGAGGCGATCGACGAGTAGCCGACTCCCGAAGCTTCACCCGAAGATCCCATCCGGCACCCGCTCCAACCAGCCGAATTCCAGCACGCCCCAGAGCCCGATGAGGATCGCCTCGGCGGCGTCGTGACGCAGCGAGGTGGGCCTCGGGGCACCGGACCATTCGATGATGCGGCGAGCCAGGACATCGGCGGTGAGCTTGGACCTTTCCCGGCCCCGTTGGTCTTTCGGGGAGAAGAACCGTCCTCGCCAGTCCTCGGCGGCGATCTGGCTTACCGAGATTTCCCTCCGCCCGGCCTCCCGGACCCAGATGTCGGCGATCGGTCCGCCTCCCTCCAGCACGAGATGAGCGACGTCCGGGCAGGCGTCGAGGAGGCCATGGACTCCCCGTCGCAGCGAGGCCCGGTTGCCGAAGTGCTGCGACCGATACCAGACCAGCCGGGCGTCCGACCCGTAGAGGGCCAGCCCCGTCCGCAGTCCGAGATCCACGGCAAGCAAGGAGGCCATCGAGTCCTCCCCTCCCCTTCGCAGGAAAGACGCTCGATACGACACCGGACTTGCCCCGGCTCCGATATGGGGCGAGAATCGAACAATCGGCCTCTCGGGATAGAATACTCGATCGTCAACTGACGGGCGCCGCAGGAGGACCATTATGAGCGACACGCTGGACCGAGAGACGTTCGAGTCGATCTACGCCAAGAAGCCGCCCTGGGACATCGGCAGGCCGCAGCCGGCGTTCGTCGAGGTCGCCGAGCGGGTGACGGGGACCATCGTTGATGCCGGGTGCGGGACCGGCGAGAACGCCCTGTTCTTCGCCGAGAAAGGCCACCCCGTCCTCGGCATCGACTTCCTGGAAGGCCCCATCCGAGAAGCCAGGCGGAAGGCCCGGGAGCGGGGGCTCGACGCCGAGTTCGTCCGGAAGGACGCCCTGACCCTGACGGACCTCGATCGCCGGTTCGACACCGTGATCGACAGCGGTTTGTTCCACGTCTTCTCCGACGAGGACCGGGCTCGCTACGTCGCCGGGTTGGCCCATGTGACCAGGTCGGGCGGTCGGCTCTTCCTGCTCTGCTTCAGCGATGAGGAGCCGGGAACCCAGGGGCCGAGGCGTGTCTCCGAGCGTGAGATCCGGGCGACGTTTGCGGACGGGTGGGAGGTGGAGCAGATCCGGGCCTCGCGGTTGGAGGTCCGGCCCGACCTGGAGGGCATCTCATTCAGCGAGGGCGGGCCGAGGGCGTGGTTCTCGGTGATCCGGCGGTTGGACTGAGGGGACCCGTTGGCGGCAGCCGCAGGACCCGAGAAGCGGCTCGCATCCCATCGAGCCGTGGCGGTAGGACGGTACTGCCTGGGATGGTTGGCGAGGATAAGCCGTGAGGCATCGTTCGTAATAGGTGATGACCGATGAAACGGAGACGCCGGGGAGGACCCCGGCGTGAGCGGCATCCGTCGCAGAAACCGAGAACAAATCAGCCTCGAGTCGTTGCCCCGTAGAGCAGCCGTCTCACTCGTCTCAATGAATCTTCGATCTCGGCGAGGTCGCCGATCGCCATCGCCTTGAAGAGAAGCCGATCGATGTCGGTTTCCAGGTCGTCCAGCACCGCCGTGCGGACGCCGTTGCTCCCTCGCGGCTGGGCATGGACCGTGGCCTTGGGCTCATCGCGAGGTCTTCCACGTTTCTTCGCCGTGACGACCGTCCCGGTCTTCCCGCGAAGGTTCCCGGTCAGTCCCATCTTTGCCCTGACGACGTTCACGAGAGAGGGGCTGATGGTCCCGTCGAACCCGGCGGCCTTCCACGCCTCGTTCACGGAATCGACGTTTCCTCGGGGATGGTCGAGCAGGAATTCCTTGATGAACATGCCCTTGCCCGGAGTGGCGGCCGTCCCGGGCATCCTGGAGGCCGACTCCTCCCTGGCGGCCGTCCTGGGCTTCGACTTCGCACGCAGGTTCCCGGTCAATCCCATCTCCGATCTCGTCTTATTGACGAGTGTGGAACCGATCGTCCCGCTCATCCCGGCCGCCGTCCACGCCTGGTTCACGGCCTTGGCGTTGCCTCTGGGATTGCGGCGGAGAAACTCCTTGACGAAGGCGGTCTTGCCCTGACTCTTGGTCGCTGTTGCCATGCTGTAATCTCCCTGGTCGCAGGATCTTGTCGCTACGCACACAGTAGACCAGAAAGACAACGATTTGAATACACGAGCGATCCTGTCGGCCAAACAGAATGGACCGCATTTGAGGGTTGTAGCTGCCGGCACTTACGGCTGATCGATCCGATGACCGAACTCCTGCCGGATCCGGTAGCGAGGTGTGGCCGAACGAAACGGCCTTCTTCGGCGACATGAGACCCGGTGGAAGCGGCCGGGGGGCATATTGTCAGGATGTGTAGTCTTCCAGGTTACTGTCGTCGCCTGCCGAGTAACCGGCCTTGAGCATCACCACATCAAGCTTCTCCATGACCGTCGTGTCATCCTTGAGTGAACCTGCAAATGTGGCGAAGACAAAGTGACCATCCCTGACCGAGGCGAGTAACGTGGACTCGTGACCATCCAGCAAAACCCAGAACATATCTTCGGACTCGGGTTCGACCTTGCATGGAAGTCCGGCAGCCGTGAGCTCTTTCAGCAACTCGTCAAGCGGGATCGTGGCGGCCTCGTTGATGGGTGCATAATAGAGTTCAATCGGCATGGCACCTTCCTTTCCCCCCGAGACCGGGTCAAGATGTCCACAATGTGAGAACATCAAGTGCGCCGGTGACGAGAATATAAACGAGCATACCGACGCACGCTCCCATCCCCGGAAAGAGGGCCAGCCAGGTGGCGATGGCCGCTTCCGTGTCATTCTAATCGCTCAGAACGAACAAACCGAGTGTCGAGCCGATCATCGTACTGATGAAGTCATCGCTCGGTCGCCTCATCGAATCGACCCTGCGCAAGGTCAAATTGTCCACCATGTCCGGATGTCAATTACACCAGCGGCGAAGTAGGCCCATGACCATTACGAAGACCACGCCAATAACCATCCCTATGATCGCACCCCCGACCAGTAGGATTGCGAGCGAGGGGGTGCGAAAGTCTTGCGAAGGCAGGAAACTCATCGGAATCCGTTGAGAGACGATCAAGCCGATGCACAAGCCGACGATCGTGCCGTTGATGGTGTAGCGGAGGTCGTCTTTCAATGGCTTCATCGGAAACATCCCATTGTTGAGCGAAATTGTCAACAACTCCAGAAGATTGCATCAGCCCCGCTGTGCCTCTCGCAACCGCAGCAGGAGAACCCAAGAAGATCCACCTAAGTCAATCTCTCAAGTAACCTCTCTGCCTCCCGCAAAGCCTTTTCACGTCTTGGAAGAAACACGTTTTTCACACAGTCTTTATGAGGCGGCAATGCCTGATCGTCCCTCATCTTCGCGGCGAAAACCGCCCGGAACCCGTGCCAATCCGCATGGGCTCCACTCTCCAAATATTCCCGTCCTTTGGTGATCGCCTCTTCAAACTTCTTGATGCGATCAAGAATGGCTTTTTCCTTGGGCTTCACGTGCATGTCTCCTCTTGGTTTCAGGCGCTCGTCAGACGGAGTGAAACTGACCACAAAGTCAGGAAGTCCAAACAAGGAACGCATCCCCAATCGCACCCATCGGGACAGTCGGGCTCCGAGATGATCCCGAAGCACCATCCGTCCTCGGTCCTCGATCGTTCGAGCATGGGGAATCCGTGATAGACGGGGGCGTCCACGGGGCGGGCGAGGAAGGCGGGCAGCGACGGGTCGGCGGATCGAGCCCCCGCGGCCTCGACGGCGGCGACCGCCTCACGGGCGGCCTCGGCGTTGCCGGAATAATTCACGACGACGGCGGCCCCATCACGGCCCAGCCGCACGGCGATGGCCCGGCCGATGCCCCTGGATGCCCCCGTGACCAGGGCCACCTTGCCTTCGAGCGTCACGACACCTCTCCCTCTTGGATACCGATCCGCTTGGATACCGATCCGCCCCGAAGCGAACGCTCTCCGGGGATTGTAGGCATCGACGGCATCGGGTCGCTATCCGAAACCTGGTCTGCTCCCGGCGGTTTACAGGGGGCCACGTGGTCGTTACGATCACGGCGTCGGACCGGACCCATGGAAGTCGGCATCCATCCGGAGGAAGAATCCCATGTCGGAGCACACGGCCACGATCGCCTGGCGGCGGGAGACGCCCGACTTCGCCTACGAGACATACAACCGGGACCACGACTGGTCGTTCGATGCGGGGGTCACGCTCCGGGCCTCGGCCAACCCGGCCTACCTGGGCAGCGTGAGTTGTATCGATCCCGAGGAGGCGTTCGTCGCCAGCCTCTCGAGCTGCCACATGCTGACCTTCCTGGCCCTGGCCGCCAAGAAGCGGTACCTCGTGGACGGCTACAAAGATCAGGCTGTCGGCGTCCTGGACAAGGATTCGGCGGGTCATCTGGCCATGACGAGGGTCACGCTCCGTCCCCAGGTTGCCTTCAGCGGGGAGAAGATCCCGAGCCCCGAGGAATTGAGACAACTCCACGAGCGGGCTCATCACGCCTGCTTCATCGCAAACTCGGTCAAGACCGAGGTCGTCGTCGAGCCACAATAGCAGATTCTATTCGTCAGAACAGATTTCATTTTCATCGCCGGATGATGTTGCTAGCATCATGCCAGTCTGTTCCGCACTCGAAGCATTGTTTCGCGGTCTCCGTCCGCAGTGGTTTCCCGCAATAAGGGCAAGGCTTGCCCGTCCTGATGTCGATGAGGCTACGACCGTCCCGGTTCCCGTCAACCCACATTTTCGCATCAGCGAGCCCCCAGCCGGTTGCTTCCCGAATCCGGATGATCGCAGGAATGACTTGACCTTTGCCTATCAACTCCCTGACTTCTGCCTCAAGTTCTGGGCTTGGCGAATGGCGATCTTCCATCGTGATGCATCCGATCTGCCGAGGCGAATGAAGTCGTCCAAGACATCAGCAATGTTTATCAGCCGGAAGGGCCACGGGAGTGTATGTCATCGACCTTGGTGGCGAGTCCCTGAACGAGTCTATCGAGACGTTGGATGAGAGGGGTCTTCGGATCCGGGCCTGTCTCTTCCACCGATACACTCGTCGGGATGTGCGTCACCCGCAACCGAATGCTCCTGTCGTGAAGATACCAGGAGTCGATCCGTAGGTCAGTCCGCTCCATGGCTGTTTCGCTCCCATGAGACGTTCGTGAGGCGGGGTAGTTGGACCACAGTGTCAGGTTGAGCAGACCGCCTACTCGTCACGGTGGCCACTCATCCGTTCGACCGTTCGACCGCCCAGCGGACCCATGCCTCGTTGATTTCCCCACTGTAGTCGGGATCGACCCAAATGATGTTCGACCGATACTTGCCCCCTTGTCCACGAACCCGGAATCCGAACGTCCGGCTCACCAATGCCGCGCCGCTCTGCTGCCCGCAGAACTCCGCAACACAGCCCGGAAATGCATTCATAACATGAGCAGTGATACGCTTCTTGATCTTTCGCTTGACCTCTTTGTCGTTTCTCTTCTTTTCACGAGGCATGGAGTGGGACTCCATACAGCAGCCGGGCTCTCGGGCGAACGCCATTCCCCGGTCATTTTCGGTCACAGAGGGCACAACGATTTCGGCCAGCCTGCCCACCCCAGAGGACCTCGCTCTCGTCGCATCAAACGCCCTTCTCCAGAGGCTGAGGGCGTTTGATGCGACGAGAGCGTGCCACACGGGTGTCACGGATGGTGCCCTCCTGACCGAAATCGTTGCGGCCACGCTCGCCGTTACCGACATTCCCCTTCAGTTCGCCACGGCGACACTTCCATGGAGCACCGAGCCGCCGCAGACCAGCGCCGAGGCATGGGTTTCCGCGTCGGCGTCGAAGCGGAACTCCTGACCCTCGCCGACCGCCGGCGACGGCTCCCAGGCACCGTCCCCCACGCGGGCCAGCAGCCCCTCCACGTCGGTCCGCTCGGCGACCTGATCCGCCGGACCGGCCTCCAGGGCGTCCATCACCACGCCGCTCAGCAGCCGGTCCCAGACCTTCGCACAGGTCGAGGGCTTGTCGAACAGGTCCAGGGCCACGACCTTCGTCCCGACGGCGACGGCCAGCCCGGTCGCCCCCTCGACGTACTTGAGGCCCTCCCGGAACTCGTCCAGTCGCCCCCGGTAGGACTCGTAGGTGTCGGACATCGCCGACGTCTCCGAGGACGAGCCCAGGGAGTCCATCTGGCGACTGACCTCGCTCCAGACCTGCATCTGGTCGGAGGTATATCCGCGGCCGGCCTTCATCGAGGAATACGCCGACTTCTTGAGGATGTGCCGCAGCTTCGAGGACGAGTGGGAGCCGCCCGAATCGAAGTGCTTGCTCCGATATCGCCAGCGGCCCTGCTCGACGCAACTGACCGGGATGGGCGTCGTGCTATGGGCGGCGACCAGGACCGAGGTGTTCAGGACCCGGTTCTGCTTGGCACCTCGCAGTTCCTCTCCCTCCAGGAACAGGACCCGGGAATCGCCCTGGTTGGTCACGAGGAGGTTGGGCACCGAGCCCCCCTCGCTGACCTCCTCGACCGTGACCGAACCGGCCCGGATCGCCTCGTCGGAGAGGAGATATTCGACATCCCCGGCCGGGGCCGAGAACAGGGGGAAGATGGCGAGAGCCTCATGGCGGATGGGATCGCCGACACGAACATCGGGCAGGGTGGACATGGTACGCTCCTCGATCGGTTAGACGTCCCTCCCTCCTGGACACATCGAGTCCGGCGACGGTTCGTCGTCCGGGCCGAGGGGACGGACGCTTCGACCTCAATTGTCGCACGACGTCCCCGACCGATCCAAGCCAGCCATCCCGATTTGCTCCTTCAGGCCGGCTCCATGTTAGGCGACATCGGGGTGCCCGACTGCAACTCCTCCCGTACCCGCATGAGAATCCGGCCGAGCTTGTTCCGGCCGCTGCCGTCGCCGCCATCCCCCCAATAGCGGTCGTTCTCCGTGTGCTCGACGATCTTCGCATCGCCGGTTCCCAGCAGGGTCTCCCGCAGGTCGGCGTGCTGGGTGAACTTCGCCAGGACGGCCTCGTGCATGATCGAGTCCTTGACCGTCTCCCAGTCCTTGCGGAGCGGCCTCTTGCGACTGCGGCCCATCCGGGCGGCGATCATCGGCGACTTCGCCCGGCGAACGTCTTCCTCGTCGGGTGTCCCGACGAGTTTCTGGGCCTGGAAGTAGTGCTCGCTGGTCGGCCAGGTTTTGCCCTTCAGGCTGACCGGGTGCGGCGAGAAGTTCGAGAAGCAGCCGTACTCGCCGCTGATGCTGTAGAAGTTGATAACGCTCATGACATGGGCACTCCGAATCATTTCCCGATCAATCACCCGAGACGCCCTCGAAGCGGATCGCGTGGGGCTCCCCGTCCTTGTAGACGATGAAGTAGACCGCCCGCCCCCGCCGCAGGTTCTCGCAGAAGTCGGACGGCACCGACTCCACCTGATCGACGGTCGGTCGGGTGGTCCCGAAGACACGAAGTAGGTCCTCGTCGGGGACGGGCGTTGCTGCCCCGAACCTTTCCTCGTCGGCGATCCCGTCGATGTCGAGGATCGAATGGGTACCCGACTCGGCATTATGCTCCAGCAGCTCCTGGATCGAGGAGGGGACGAAGTCCTCGTCCGGAAAGGGGAAGTCCTTCAAAGCTTCCAGGTACTGGCGTTCGTAATCCTTGATCCGGTCCGGGGGCCTGGCCAGGATCGAGTCATGGTAACGCCGAACTCCTTCCCAGGGCTTGTAGTAGTCGCCACGCTCGAACGCCTCTTCCTGGAGCCGGACGAGGGCGGCCTCGATGTCCGAGTCGTAGGGGGTGGTGTACGTCCAGCCGCTTGCTCCCATTTTGCAGACCCTCCCAGAAACGTGATCATTCCCCGGCCACCGATTCCGCCGCCACGTACTCCTCATAGACCACCAGCGTCCCGTGCCAGTCCTTGAATACCGCCTCGATGATCGCCCGGACCTTCTTCCACGACAGCCCGCCGTAGCCGACGCCGATCCTGGGCATGGCGATGCTTGCGATGCCCTCGGCGTCGGCCTGCCTCCTCATCTCCTTCAACGCGGTCTCGATCGCCTCGTAGCTGGCTCGGGATCGCCAGTAGCCCTCCTGGGTGCCGAGGTTGAACAACCAGGGCTGATCGTCGGCCTTCCAGAGCCAGCAGTCGCCCAGGTTGAACTGCCGTGGCTCGGCCTTGCACCGGCTGCGGTACTCCTCGTACATCGTCGGGTAGCGTGCCCGGATCGTCTTGGCGACCCCGGCCCCCATCGACCCCTGGCAGTTGCAGCCGTGGGCGAACGCCCGAGCGTCATGCTCGTTGTCGAAAAGGTCGCCCGAGACGAAGCGGATGGGCATGGCAAGGACCCGCTCGGCACCGCTCCCGAAGTTTCCGGAAGCGTAAGGACTCGTCTTACCGTTGGCCCCAGTGTACATCCGAACTGACCGGAGTCAAGCACGAAGGCTCGGAGACGGCACGGACCCGAACCGCCCGAGCCCGCCGGGTGTCTGCTATGCGTGACGTCGGGTCGGGCAAGTCGCCCAGGCCCTGCGTCTTCAGTCCGGTCCCGCAGCGACCGCACGACGGCCACGCCACGGAGGTGAGCGGCCGGCCGGAGCGAGGCGGCGCCGGGCGTCGTGGCCCCCGAATCCCTGGTTCCACTCGTCGTGGTAAAAAGATCGCTCACGATTGGGATGGAGGGGCCGGAAACCGAACGGTCGCCCGAGCGAGGCGACCGGGAGATCGTCCCATGGAGAAGGTCCACGTCAACGTCGGCACCATCGGCCATATCGACCACGGCAAGACCACGCTGACCGCCGCCATCCTGGCGGTCCAGGCCAAGAAGGGTCTCGCCCGCCCGAAGTCCTACCAGGACATCAGCAAGGGCGGCAACGTCCGCGACGCCACCAAGACCGTCACCATCACCACCAGCCACGTCGAGTACGAGACCGACAGGCGGCACTACGCCCACATCGACTGCCCCGGCCACGCCGATTATGTGAAGAACATGATCACCGGGGCGGCGCAGATGGACGGGGCCGTGCTGCTGATCTCGGCGGCCGACGGCCCGATGCCCCAGACCAGGGAGCACATCCTCCTGGCCCGCCAGGTGGGCGTCCCCGACCTCGTGGTCTTCGTCAACAAGGTCGACCTCGTGGACGACCCGGAATTGATCGACCTCGTGGAGATGGAGGCCCGCGACCTGCTGGCGATGTACGGCTTCGACGGCGAGCGGACCCCGTTCATCCGGGGCAATGCCAGGGCCGCCCTGGAGCGGCCCGGCGACCCCGAGGCGAGCCGTTGCATCGCCGACCTGCTGGAAGCCCTGGACGGATTCATCCCCGACCCGATGCGGGCCATGGACCGTCCGTTCCTCATGCCGATCGAGGGCGTCCACACGATCGAGGGCCGTGGCACGGTGGCCACCGGCAAGGTCGAGCAGGGCGTCATCGCCGCCGGCACGAAGGTCGAGATCCTCGGCCTGGGCGGCCTGAGGGAGACGGTGGTCACGAGCGTCGAGCAGTTCAACCGATCGCTGGAGCGGGCGAGTGCCGGCCAGAACGTCGGGCTGTTGCTGCGAGGCATCAAGGCGGACCAGATCCAGCGCGGGCAGGTGATTGCGGCCCCGCGGTCGCTCTCTCCGAGGACGAGGTTCCGTGGCGAGGTCTACGTGCTGAGCAAGGAGGAGGGCGGCCGGCACACGCCGTTCTTCAGCGGCTACAAGCCGCAGTTCTTCTTCCGCACGACGAGCGTCACGGGCGAACTCCGGCTGCCGGACGGTGTGGAGATGGTCCTGCCCGGCGATCACACGCCCCTGGACGTCGCGCTGGACAAGCCGATCGCCCTCGAGGCCGGGAGCCGGTTCGCCATCCGTGAGGGCGGCAAGACGGTTGGCTCCGGCGTCGTGACCGAGGTGATCGAATGATCGACATGGCCCCCGGTGGCCGCAAACCACCGGGGGCCGTGCATTTCGATCTTGATCGGACGCCCGATCGACAGACATCGGATTCCGAGGTACTACGACTTGCCCGCCGCCTGGCGGGGCTGGCAGACTGATACGATCGCGGGGGTGACAGAGAGGGGAATAACTCGCCGATGAGCTGGAACGGAGGGTCGGGAGATGGCCGGTGCAAGCACTGTTGACGAGGCCATCAGGCGGATCGATGAGATCGTGCGACGTCGGCTTGCCGGACCAGAGCGACCGCTCCAACCACTCGGGTTCTTTCTCCTCGCCGGGCCAACCGAAGGCGAAGCGATCCGGGTCGCCGAAGGAGTTGCCGAGTCCCTCTACGGCGAACCCACCGCCCTCCTGCGGTTCGACATGGCGGAATACCGGGAGAAGCGCCAGATCGGCCTGCTGGTAGGAGCGCCACCGGGCATCGTAGGCTATGGACCTCCAGGCCACCTCCCTGAGCCGGTACGCTTCCATCCCGAGCAGGTCGTCCTGCTCGAACGGATCGAGCGGGCGCACGCCGACGCCCAGAACGTCCTGCTCAGCATCGCCGAGCAGGCTCAATTCATCGATAACTTCGGACGTGAGGTCAGCTTCCGGAAGGCGTTGATTCTGCTGACGACCGAGGCTGGCGTGGTGCCTCGAGAGGTGATCCGGCCGGACTTGTTCATCCTGCTCGACGACGTCATCGACTTCGGCGAGACGGGGGGCGGCGATCAAGGATCGCTCTCACAAGTCCGTTCGACGGTCGAGCGGCGTATCCTGAATCTCCGTCCCGATTCCTGAAAATCTCACGACGCTCGATCCGGGGCACACCTCGTTGTTGACATCGGGGACTGATGTGGTCAAAGGGGAAGACCGTCAGCGATGACGCTCCTGAGCGACGACAAATTGGAGCGGTCGGCGATCGTCGCCAACTGCCGGATGAACCGTGAGCGGGACCTCACCGGCTCCAACGGCTACTCCCGAGAGGTTGGGTTCGATCCGCTCGACTTGCTGCGGGGACGGACCTCCCTCGGCCGACGGATCGCCTGGTTGGACCTCTGCTGCGGCACCGGCAAGGCGCTGATCCAGGCCGCACGGATCTGCCAAGCCGAAAGCATAGACATCGAGATTGTCGGCGTGGACCTGGTGAGCCTGTTCCATCGGCCCGACCCCGACCTGACGCACCTGCGGTTCGTGGAAGCCTCCCTGCGATCCTGGTGTCCCGATCGCCAGTTCGACCTCATCACCTGCGTTCACGGGCTCCACTACGTCGGCGACAAGCTCGGTCTGATCGCCCGTGCCGCCTCCTGGTTGGGCGACGACGGGCTCTTCGCGGCGAACCTCGACCTCAAGAACCTGAAGCTCGCTGATGGTCGTATGGCGGGTCGCAAGGTCGTGTCCGATCTGCGACGAGCCGGCATCGACTATGACCGGCGGAAGCGGCTGCTCATCTGCCGTGGCCGGGCGGGCGTGAGCATGCCGTACCAATACCTGGGGGCCGACGATGGGTCAGGACCGAATTATACGGGTCAGCCCGCCGTGGACTCGTACTATCAGCCCGAAGTAGACGGTCAGCCCCGGACCCTCTGAGAAAAAACTCGCCATGCCAACATGAGGCGGGGAACCAACAAACACGTATCACATGCTCACTCGGAAGGTCTTTATCAGCACCAGGGTCAGGTTTCTGGTTTTTTCGTCCCCAAAGGAACTACTGAGGACCACTCAATCGTTCAGGCCGGTCGATTATTTCTCATCGAGGCCATCTTCGCCGGATGGTCCATCACCGCTAGGATCGGCGGGACCATAGCCGCCGCGAAGGCATTGACCCCGCCGTCGGAAACGGGGCGGCCGGCGAGGCGGGTATCCGAGCTATTGCGGGGCGGTGAAGCCGGACGAGGAGTTGAGGCCGCCGCCCTGGAGCGATAGCGTCTCCGGCTCCTGGAGGACGGAGGCGACGTCCAGCACCGCCATCGTGAATCGGCCCAAGATTTCTAGGTGGTCCGGGAAGACCCACACGTAAAACTTGCCCTCGTGTGCCACGTAACGGGCGTCCCTGGGCACCTCATGAACGGGGCGACGGAACCGGGGGGCGGGAGTGGTGCGGGCGGCACACCGATCCGCGAAGGCGAGGGGCCGGATCGATGATTACTCGTCTGCCTTCAAGGGGGGGGATGGCTCATCCTCTTCCCGCGGCAGTTCGGGCGGCACCCGCGGCGTGATCTCCCGCGCCAACTGGAAGCTCCACATGACGCAGATGGGCAAGCTCGCGATGCCGACGAGCAGCAGGATGATCCCGAACGTCTTCGTGGACGGATGAAAACCGAGGATGTAATAACCCGAGAATCCCACGACCGTGTATATTCCCGTCAGCACCGCGATGAGCAACGAACCACCCGCCTCGGCGATTGCATCCCGGCGCATGCCAGTCCCCTTTACCCGATCATCAAGGCAATCGTCCTTTTATGTCGTCATGCGCCACCCAATCGTGCAAATGCTGCGCCGGAGTTGCAACCGCAACGCGACGGGGGGTCCCTCCGCGTCAACAAGAATCCCGGCCGAGGGGCCGGACCCGCCGAAATCCGGCGAGCGGGCGCGAACTTCGGCCTGGGGTTCTCGGTCTAAACAATTGAATTTGGCCGTTATTTCGACAATGCTGCAACGAAACCGGCTCCGTTGTCGGAGTGAGGGCGGGCTTCCACCGGCATTCCTGGGGGCATCGCCCTCCGGGCTCGACCCCAGCCACCCGATTGTGGGCCGGGTCCCCCGCAAGGGTGGCTGGGGTCGAAGACGGCGCAGCCGGCGAGCCCCCAGGAGTGCCGTCGCAGTCAACATCCTCAGGGAATGGCCCGGTCTCGTTGCGACAGTGTCGTTATTTCCGGCAGTAAGAAAACCCCTGACAAACCCGGGAAATAGACCTGGAGCGCTTTCCGCTCGGGTTGTGCACAAGAAATCATACTAACCCGGCGCGCCAGCGAGGGTCCGGCGGCATTCCCCTCGCTGACGCGTCCGGTTGGTATGAGTGCCATGCATGTCGAGCCGTGCGCAAACCAAGCGGAAAGCGATCCAAATCATAGGAATACGCGGAATCCATGGAAGGCCACAAAACCTCTGGAATTACGATATTACGCGGAGAGCCCCGGTGGTGAAATGGATGATCATCCCTCGCTTCTAACGAGGTGTTCCGGGTTCGAATCCTGGTCGGGGAATGGCCGGAGTGGTGTAACGTTCGGGTCCCGTCGTCTAGCGGCGAAGACGTCCCTTTGACGTGGGGAAGATCGGTGGTTCGAGTCCACCCGGGACCACTGCACTGAACTGGACCGGACCGGACCGCGTGAACTCTTCTTTTCTCGAAACGGAAGGGCTACCCGATTGGCGACGGGCCCCGCCTGGAACGCGGGCGAGCGATGAGCCTTGCGGGTTCGACTCCCGCCCCTTCCGCTCCGGAACGACCGATACGGTTGGCCGGGCTTGCTGATGGTGTTCGTGGTGTAGCGGTTGCACATGAGCCTGTGGAACTCAAGGCGCCGGGTTCGACTCCCGCCGGATACCCTCGTCGGATCGCGAGATAGGGATGTGCTCCTGGGAGAGCAACGCGCCTCCAAAACGCGTGCACAGGGTTCGAATCCTTGCATCCCTGCTGAATGCCCCCCTGCCCTTCGCTTCGGGTGGAGGGCTACCGGGTGCGCGTCCGCCGCGACGTCCTCGAGACGGCGTCGTCGGTCGAGACGGCCACGCGGTCGACGTCGTCCTGGGTCGGGTGAGCCTTGCCGGCCAGCGAGGGACGGGCCACCTTCCAGTCTCGGCCGTCGCTCTCGATCGTGATCATGCCGAGCTGGTCGGTGCGTAGGAAGGGGATGCCCGACCGTCGCAGCAGGCTCACGGTCTCGGAGTGGGGATGGCCGTATTCGTTGTCCTTTCCCATGCTGGCCACGGCCAGCTCGGGGCGGATCGCCTTCAGCCAGGAGGTATCGGTCCCGTTCCGGCTCCCGTGATGGGCCAGCTTGAGGATCGTGCAATTCTTGACCAGGTCGGGATCGTGCTGGAGCCACCAGTGACGTTCCGTCTCCTCGCCATCTCCGGGGAAGAGCATCGAGAACGAGCCGTACTTCAGCCGCAGCCCGACCGAGTTGTTGTTCTCTTCCTTCCGGTCCTCGGGCGCCTGCGGGAAGATCGTGAACTCGACGGAGCCCAGCTCGATCTTGCGGGGCCGCGAGGACGGCTGGACCGCGGTGACGCCCTGGGCCTGGACCGTCTGGAGCAGCTTGAGGTAGGTCTTCGTCGTGTGGCCCGAGTGCGAGGCCAGGAAATACCGGGGCTTCAGCTCGCGGATGACCTCGTCCATCCCGCCGTAATGGTCGCTGTGATGGTGGCTGAGCGCGACGATGTCGAGGTGGGTGATCCCCAGTCGAACGGAGCGCATTCAGGGCACCGTCGCGGGTCGGGCCGGCGTCGATGAGCGCCGTCTTGCCCTCGGGCGAGCGGACGAGGATCGAGTCGCCCTGGCCGATGTCGAGCACCTGCACGACGACCGATTTGCCCCGCGATACCTCCCACGGCCATTGCGCCAGGCTCGACGGGGGCGTCGCCGTGAATGCGACGCCGATCATCAGCAGGGCGACGGCGGCCAGGCGAACCAAGCGAGAAATGCTCACAACTGTATATCTCCACCGGGATCGGTCTGGGAGAGTTTGTCCTGGACCTGTCGGGTCTGGTCGGCGAGCTCCTGCGTGGCCGCATGGTCGGCCTCGATGGTGAGGGTGAGCACGTCGCCGGGCCTGGCGGATGGCGGCAGGAGCGCCTTGGGGAGATTGAGGCTCTCGCCGTCGTCGGTCAGGAGGACGGCGATCGACTTGCCCTTGCCTTCGAAACGGTCTAGCGACAGAGACGTACGGACAGACACGCCGTTACCTCCTTCGGCCCGGATGGGCTCACTTGATGACGATCGGACTGTCGTCGCCTTGAGGGGCGGAAGCCGCCCGCGTGCCCTGGCCGACGCCCACATCGCGGCCGGATGCCACCGGAGGGGCCTGGCCCTGGAGATTTCCCACGCGCTGGCTCTGGAGGACGATGATGTTGTTCCGCGGATCGATCGGGGCGTCGGGCTTCTGCGCGGCCTCGAGGGGGAACGTGCCGGGCTTGAGCGGGAATTCGCGGGGCTCGGCTTCGGCGGGCGTGAGGACGAACCTCTTGGGGTCGAAGAAGGGGAACGTCCGGCGGTCATAGACTTCGACCGTGACCCGCTCGCCGGGATTCCACTCGACCTGGAAGGGACGTTGCGGCCATCCCGCGCTCAGCTCATCCCTGCCGGCGACGGCCAGCCGCTCGCCGTAGGCCTTGGTCTCCCACAAGGTCGTGGTTCGACCCTGGGGATCGACCTTCAACACGCGGGCCTGGATGTTCAACGGTGTGCCCCATCTTGAACACGTGCGGGTCGAGATGGACCTTGGGGATCGTGACCTGATAGGTCCCGGGCTGACTGAATTGCTCGGCCGGCTTGAGGAGCTTGGCGACCGTGGCCGTGATCTCCTCCGCGGTGTCCGGGCTTTGTCCGTCTCCCGGGACGGGTTCACCGGAGACCAGGCTCCAGACGGCCTTGACGGCGGGATAGTCCTTGACCAACCAACCGCTCGATCCTCCGGTCACCACGATGACGAGGTAGAGGAACCGCTTGAACAGGGACCCCCGCGGTTTTTTTCGTGTTCTGGCCATGCACCTTTTCCCATCCATGAGGCGCGGTGAGTTGCCGTTTTGGTTCCCATTGACCGCGATGCGAAGCCGAACGACGGCGACCGGCCCGTCGCCCGATGACGCCGATGTCGGCATCATCGTCGGGAGTACGGTCGCCCGTCTTTTCCCCGGATTCGGTCGGCGCGAAGTGAGTCGTTGAGGGGAAGAAACGCTGTTTTATCAGGACTCGGAAAGCGGTCAAGATGACTTAGCGCGGCCCACAGCTCGAAGCACGACCGGACGCGAGTCACCGGTGTGGCTCTCGGCGAGAGCCGCAGCGGAATGGCCTGTCACTTTGCCTGCCCCGGTTTCCGAGTTTCTCCGATGGGTTGAGCGATCAGGTTACACTTGATACGAGCCCGAAGCGCCAGCGAGTGCGTGCTTTCCGGGAATTCACTCGCTGGCGCTTCGGGCTCGTAGGAGTCCGTTCGTGTCGAGCTGTGCGCAACCTAATCGTGATGCGCTCTAACCCTCGAGTTAGCCTCCGTCTCCTCCTCTCGTCCCAGCCCTTCACCCGCGGATGCTCTGAGGGAAGTTGAAGACGTTGTGCCGATCGAACTGCTGTTTGACCAGGATGAGGCGGGGGAGGTTCTCGCCGTAGTAGGCCTGGAGCGGGTGTTCGAGCTCGGGATCGGTGAAGTTCTGGTACGAGCGGTCGCTCGAATACGCGCCCATCGCGTTGTAGAGCTTGTCCTGCCAGGCGATGAGCCGATCCATCGCTTGCTTCGTCGCCCAGGAGCAGTTGAAGGACTGGAGCCAGAAGTCCTTCCGGTGGATGAACGCGGTGGCGCGCGGGTCCACCTTGGCGACCGATCCGCCCCAGGCGAAGAACGGCGACTCCACCGATTGATTGGGCCCGTCGATCGGGGCGTGTACGAAGGCCTCCACGAGGGTGCCGACGGCCTCCTCGGGCAGGGGCTTCGTGTGGAACCGCGAGCGCTCGGTGAAGGCGTTGGGGGCACTGGGAGTCCCCGCGAGGTAGTCCTTCGCGGCCCAGAAGTCCTTCTCCTCGATGAGCGTCTCCCGGGGCAGGGTGCTGCAGAGGGGTTCGAGGAGCTTGTAGGCGGCCTTCTTGCCCTCGACTTGCCCGAAGACGCGGAGGGACGTCCGCGTTGTCCCCGACGCCTGGTCCCACACGGTCCCGAAGTGGGCGATGGCCCCCAGCGAGTGGGGGGCGTCCCGCAGGATCTCCTGGAACAGGAGGAACCCCCGGACGCAATCCTCGGCGTCCCACCTGAAGGAGAAGGTCATCACCCGCTTCGGGACGACGAACGTTCGGAATTCGAACGAGGTGTTGATCCCGAAGTTGCCGCCACCCCCGCCGCACAGGGCCCAGAATAGCTCCCTTTTCGGGAGTTCCTCGACCGTGACGCATCGCCGGGTGCCGTCGGCGGTGACGATCTCGGTGGCGAGCAGCGAGTCGCTCCCCAACCCGTGCTCGCGCATGGAGAAACCCATGCCCCCGCCCAGCACGAAGCCGGCGACGCCGACCGCCGGGCACTGCCCGCCCGGAATCGCGCGGCCGGCGGGCTTCCCGGCTTTGGCGACGTCCAGGTTGGTGGCCGCGCCGGTGACCTTCATGTTCCCGTTGGTCCGGTCGACGGTGACGCCCGTCATGGCCTTGAGGTTGATGACGAGCCCGGGGGTCGTGCTGTAGCCGGCGTAGCTATGCCCGCCCGATCGGGAGACCATCGGGACTCCGTTGTCCCCCGCCCACGCGATCGCCGTGGCGACATCATGCGCGTCCGCGACCAGGGCGACCCCCGCCGGATGAGTCCCGGCGTAGCGGATGTTCCGGATCTTGATCACATCGTCATAGCCGAAATCGCCGGGGCGGAGCAAATTCCCCTTGAGGTTCCGCCCCAACTGGTCCCAGTTCGGGCCGGTGTTGGCGGGTCTCTGCGCGCCCCAGGCCATCCCGGCAACGGGCAGTGCCAGGGCCGCACCCCCGGCCGCGCCCATCAGGAATTGCCGCCGGTTGGACTGCGACGGCGCCGGATCGGTCGCCGATGGGGAGCCGTGTGGAGTGCTGGACATGTTCTCGGTCGCCTCCGCGCGCTTCGGCGATTGACCTCACCGTCATCGCCTCGGGGTGACGCGAGCGCAGCGCGCCCCTCGCGGCCAGCCGACGCCAATGTGCGGCGCGACCGCGTACACGGTAGCCGATCGCGGTGCCGTCCGCCAGCATCGAGGAAAAGGAAAAGGCGACTTGCGGTCGTTTTAGGCACATCGGTCCGACAACACAGCGGGCGATCAGACCCACGATCGCCGGACGGCGGTCACTCCGACGATGGGGCGGCTTCTCGCGTTCGTCCGGCGCAGAGGTCAGGCTGCGATGGTCCAGCCCTTGAGCGAGTCCGGCCAAGTCGGCGGATTCAGGAGGCGACGAAGTTCGCATACATCGCGAGTCCGACCGCCTGGCTCTTCTCGGGGTGGAACTGGCAGGCCGTGAGGTTATCGCGCCAGACGACCGCCGCGAAAGGGTCCGGATAATCGGCCTGGGCGGCGACGACCTCGGGATCCTCGGGCTGGGCGTAGTACGAATGGACGAAGTAGACCGACGACGAGTCCTCCAGTCCGGCCAGTAGCGGCGCGGGCCGGCGGATCCGGAGGGTGTTCCAGCCCATGTGGGGGACCTTCAGACCCGGCCGAGGCGAGAAGCGGACGACCCGGCCGGGAATCAGCCCGAGCCCCGCGTACTCGCCGTCCTCGAAGCTGACGTCGAACAGGAGCTGGAGGCCCAGGCAGACGCCCAGGCAAGGCTTCCCCTGGCGGACGGCCTCGCGAAATGCCTCACCCAGTCCCGTGCGACGCAGCTCGGCCATGGCGTCGGCGAATGCGCCGACTCCGGGCAAGACGACCTTCGAAGCCCGACGGATTCGCTCCGGATCCGATGTGATCTCCGCCGACGATCCGACGGCCTCGATCGCCTTCTGGACGCTGCGGAGATTGCCCATGCCGAAATCAATGATCGCGATCATACCCCGACCTCGCTGGAATTTCGCGGTTGCCAGCGATCGATCGTACCATGCGCGACCAGGAACCGCACCGGCGACTTCGCGGGAGTCATTCCCGAATGCATGCCGATCGTCCGACTCAGAGCTTCGAGGGTTCGAGCTCGACCTTGACCCAGCCGGGCCGGTGCTGAGCGAACGTCTTGTAGGCATCCAGGGCCGAGGTCAGCGGCTGGCGCTGCGTCAGGATGCGTAACGGGTCGATGGTGCCGTTCCGGGTCCAGTCGACGAGCTTCGGAAGGTAACGGCGATGATTGCAGTTCCCGGCCTTGATGGTCAGGTTCCGGTTCATCGCCAGTCCCATCGGGAACGAGGAGAATGTCGGGGGATACACGCCGATGATCGACAGGGTCCCGGCCTTGGCCAGGCCCTGCACGGCCCAGAGGAAGACCTGCGAAGGGGCATCGCCCGGATTCCAATCCTTCGAGAGCGAGCTGCCTTCGGATTCAATCTTCTGGATCTCCTCCTGGAACTGTTTTCGTTCCGCCCGGCTCGGTGCCGCGGGGCCGCTGGTCGGCTGGGACGCGTCAACGCCCACGGCATCGATGGCCCGGTCAACGCCGATCCCCCCGGTCAGACGATGGAGGGCCTCGACGGGATGCTCCGCGTTGAAGTCGATGATCTCGGCGCCCTGGGCCTGGGCCATCTCCAGCCGAGAGGCGATCGTGTCGACGGCGAAGATGCGGCCGGCGCCCAGGAGCCGGGCGGAGACGATCGCGAAGAGGCCCACCGGTCCGCAACCGAAAACCGCGACCGTGTCGCCCGGGGTGATCTCGGCGAGATCGGCGCCGAAGAAACCGGTGGGGGCGATGTCCGAGAGCAGGATCGCCTGGTCGTCGGTGACCTCATCCGGCAGCCGGACCATGCCGGTACTGGCGAACGGGATGCGTGCCCGCTCGGCCTGAAGGCCCTGGAATGGCCCGGTCAGCTTCGGCCCGCCGAAGAACGACGTGCCCGCCTGGGGGCCGTTGGGATTGGCCCTGTCGCACTGGGCCTGGTATCCGGCCCGACAGTATGAGCAGGAACCGCAGGCGATCGTCGAGGTCATCACCACGCGATCGCCGGGCTTGAAATTCCGGACGTCCGGGCCGACTTCCTCCACGACGCCGACCCCTTCGTGGCCGAGGATCGTGCCGGGCACGATCCCGGGCACGGTCCCTCGCACGAAATGCAGGTCGGTCCCGCAGATCGCGCTGGCCGTCAGGCGAACGATGGCATCGGTCGGCTCCTGGATCGTGGGATCGGAGACTCGATCCATCCGGATATCGCCGACTCCATGAAACACGATCGCTTTCATCGATGGAGCTCCATCATGAGGGGAACGGCCGGAAGCGGCGGCATCGAGCGAGTTTCGATTCCATCAATCCTTGTTGATCTCCACGCCGTGCTTCTTGGCTGCACGCCGGATCCGAGCCTTGATGGACTTCACCTCAGCGGCGCTGTACTTGGCGGCATTATCCCGGTGATTGATGTAGCTCCACGCGGCACGGACATGCTCGGGCTTATCGATCGGGTATTTCTTGTTGACCGGATCGGCGAATGTGACGTCGCCATATTCGTGCTCTCCTCGCTCGGGATTGACATCCTTGCGGCGACGAATGCTCTCGCTCATGGCTCCTCCTCGTCTGTCGGTTTTCCCACGGATATCGGGTCGGCCATCGCATCGCACATCGACATGGGAATGCAAATTCCGCACCGCCGCCATCGTCATCGTACGAGCGGAAACCGACTCGTTCGTCGCCGAAGTCGAGTCCGGTGATGGTTGCCTTCCTCACGCAACCTTCACGGGGATGGCATAATATGAAGAGGGTGACGCTCGAATGTCTTTCCAGACCGGCGATCCGGTCCACGAAAATGACCCGCGTGCCGCGATCGGCCGGGGTCGGACATCCCTTATTGGAGATCCGAGTGTTTGATCTTTGGGTCGGCGGCGTATCGAGCGAGCCCTGGCTGCTCCTGGGTCTCTTCCTTGCACTGGCCCTGGGCTTCGAATTCGTCAACGGCTTCCATGATACGGCCAACGCCGTGGCCACGGTCATCTACACGAAGGCGTTGCCGGCGCGCGTGGCGGTGATCTGGTCGGCGATCTGCAACTTCGTGGGGGTCCACCTGGGCGGGACCGCCGTGGCCTTCAGCATCATCCACCTGCTGCCGGTGGATCTCCTCGTCTCGGTGGGCTCGAGGATCGGGATGGCGATGGTGGCATCCTTATTGCTGGCCGCGATCCTCTGGAATCTGGGGACGTGGTATCTGGGCCTGCCGGCCTCCAGCTCGCATACGCTCATCGGTGCCATTCTGGGGATCGGCCTGACCAACTCCGTCCTTCAGGGGAGGCCCCTGGGATCGGGCGTCAACTGGGACAAGGCGCTCGAAGTCGGCGCCTCGCTGCTGATCTCCCCCGTGATCGGTTTCGTTTCGGCCGCCCTGTTGCTGCTGACCCTCAAGAAGATCGTGAAGGATCCGCGGATCAACCGCTCGGCATCGGGCGACGAGCCGCCGCCCGCCTGGATCCGCGCCGTCCTGATCGGTACGAGCACCGGCGTGAGCGTCGCTCATGGCTCCAATGACGGCCAGAAGGGCGTCGGCCTGATCATGCTCATCCTGATCGGCATCCTGCCGGCCCGTTATGCGTTGGACCCGAACTACGGCCCCCGGCAGGTTGAACGAGCGGTGGTCGCCACGGGACAGGTCGAGCAATTCGTGAACCGGCGGGTTGCCGACGATGATGGGATGCGGGATCGGATCTCGCCGCTCCTCGTCGACGCCCGCACGACCTTGGATGTCGTCTCACGGACATCCGAATTGTCCACTTCGGATCGATGGCGAGTGCGAGCGGACCTGCTGCGGATCGACCGAGAACTTCGGGGGCTGGAGGATCGTTCCGAAGAGCTGGGCCTGGATCGCACCGATCGCCGCCGGATCGCGACCCTGCGCGCCGAGATCCGAAAGCCGATCGATTATTCACCGACCTGGGTGACCGTCGCCGTGGCGACGGCGCTTGGCTGCGGGACCATGATCGGCTGGCAACGGATCGTCGTGACGGTCGGCGAGAAGATCGGGAAGTCCCACCTGACGTACGCTCAAGGGATGTCGGCGGAAGTGGTCGCGGTGCTGACGATCGGCATGGCCGACCTGGGAGGGCTGCCGGTGAGCACGACGCACGTCCTCTCGTCGGGCGTTGCCGGGACCATGGCGGCCAATCGTTCCGGAGTCCAGTTCGAGACGCTCCGCCGCATCGCGATGGCCTGGGTGCTGACGTTGCCCGTGGCGATGTTCCTCTCGGGAGGGTTGTTCGTCCTCTTGAGCTACTGGATCGCGTGATCCGCGACATCTACAGGGTCTTCCGTTCGATGAATGCATCGGATCATTCATCGCATCGAATCATTCATCGCATCGAATCATGGTCGCGATTCCGGTGCAACCCGTAACGACCCTCGCACCATCGAGGTTCATTCAACCGGAAGGAAACTTTCCCAGAAAGTCCGATCCAGACTCCGGGTCGTTGCAGTATTCTGGTCGGGACGGAACCAACCCCGATCTGGGAGACCGGAATGAGCCGACTCATCACCGCCGGCCTGGCTCGAGACCTGGCCGCGTTATTCGCCGAAGGGACCCTGGCCGATCTCACCGACGGCCAGCTGCTGGACCGATTCATCGCCCACCGCGACGACCTCTCGTTCGAGGGGCTGATCACCCGACACGGGCCGATGGTCCTCGCGATCTGCCGGCGGTCGCTCGATGATCCCCGCGACATCGAGGACGCCTTCCAGGTTATCTTCTTGATCCTGGTCCGCAAGGCCCCCTCACTCCGGGACCGCGCGGCCGTTTCGAGCTGGCTTTACGGGGTCGCCCTTCGCGTGGTCCGCCGCGCCGTGAAGAACGCCCGGCGACGACGCCTCCGCGAGCGACCGATCACGATCGAACCGGCGGCTCGCGCCCGAGCGGACCGGGACATCGGCGGCGAGGAGATCGTCGCGATCGTCGACGAGGAGATTCGCCGACTGCCCCGCAACCAGCAAGTCGCCGTCATTCATTGCCTGCTCCGGGGCTGTACCCACGCCGACGCGGCCGTCGAGCTGGGCTGGCCGCTGGGGACGGTCAAGAGCCGGATCGCCGCCGCCCGCCAGACTCTCCAACGACGCCTGACCCGTCGCGGCCTCAGCCATTCCGGGATCGCCGCCATCCTCCGTCCCGGATCGGGTCTCGGCGAGCTACCGAGTTCAATCTCACCCCGTCTCGTCCAGGTCACGCGGGAAGCCGCCGTCCATTGGCTGCCGGGCGCATCACCGCTCTCCGCCACGATGTCCGCCGGGATCGCCACCTTGGTCCGTGAAGCCCCGAAACTGATGCAGATCGCCCGCATCCAGGCTACGGCCATGCTGGTGTTGACGTTCACGGCACTGGCCTGGACCGCCCCGGGCCTCTTGCGTGCCCGTCCCGACGCCCCGGCGGGACCGAGGCCGTCCCGGACTGATCCGCCCGTACGCCCGCTGTCGCCAGGGGTTCAGCCGCCGAACGCGGAACGAAACGACGACCCTCTGCCCGCGGGCGCCGTCATGCGACTCGGTAGCGCCCGCTTCCGCCATGATCGTCCCATCAACCACGTCGCCTATTCGCCCGACGGCCGGTTCCTCGTGAACGACGACCGACGCCGTTTCTTCCAGGTTCGCGACTCGCAGACCTGCGAGACGCTCCGGCAAATCGATTCGGGCCTCGAAGAGATCCGCTACTTCGCTTTCTCACCCGACGGGAAGACCATCGCGGCCGTCGGGAATCATCGCGACGAGGTGCGCGGCGGGACGGTTTACCGGCTGACCTTGACCGACTTCGCCTCCGGTGAACAGGTGCGCCAGGCCGATTTGGATGATTCCAAGAACGTCCGTCGGGTCTTCTACGCGCCTGATGGCAAGACCGTGCTCACCGTGACCGATACCGGGGGCTTCCAGCTCTGGGACCTCGCCACGATGAAGACCATCTACCGCGAGGCTTCCGGACACGCCCACGACGTGAACGTTGCCCTCTCACCGGCGGCCGACAGCCACATGCTGGCGGTGGCCCGCGAGAATTCCTTCCGGTTCTTCGACACCAAGCATCTTCGCGACGTCCGCGCGATCACGGATGAGAAGTATCATGCGTCCGACGTTCGATTCTCGCCCGATGGGACGACCGTGGTCGCCGAACGAAGGCTCGAAGGGACCAACAACGACGAGTTCTGGCTCTATCGAATCAGCGACGGCGTCCCGCTGAGGCGAATATCGAGCGCGAAGACCACGCGACTGTTCGCCTTGACGTTCTCGCCGGATGGGAAGATCCTCGCCGGGATCGGAGACCTCGATCAGGTCGTCTGCTTCGACGTGGCCACGGGTCGGGAGCTGGACATCTTATCGGGGGTTCGTGCGACCGACTCGCCGCTCGCCTTCTCGCCAGACGGCACCACCCTCACGACGCTCGCCGGCGAGCAGACTCTCCACTTCTGGGATCGCGCGACGGGCAAGGACCGGCTTGCGATCGCCGATGCCCATCAGGACTGCGTCAGGTCCATCTCGTTCGTCAACGAGGGGAGGACGCTGGTCTCCACGAGCAATGATAAGAGCATCCGTTTCTGGGACCTGTCCACGGGGCGTCCGTCGAAAGTGGTGCCCGTTGCCCCTGATAATTCCCTCAGTTCGCTCGCGATCCGCGCCGACGGCGCGATCCTCGCCTCGGGCCTGGACCGCACCCGCCTCAACGGCCGCGTCCGGAACGTCGAAACCGGCGCGCCGCTTCATTCGTGGTCGCTCGAGGCCGTCGAAGACGCGCCTTCATTCGACCGGATCACCCTCACACCCGACGCCTCGCATGCGGTCGCCGCACTGACCGACGGCTCATATCGGAGCTGGGATCTCTCGGCCGGCGTCGAACGCCCCCTCATGCGGCCGAAGCTTCCCCGAGAACGTGGGCAGGAGTTCGACGTCATCGATTCCTTCCTCTCGCCCGACGCCCGGTCGCTGGCCGTGTCCAGTTTCGAGGGCACGATCCTCATCATCGACATCCCCAGCGGCGACATCCGCTTCAAGACGTCCGCGGCGATCCGGGATCCGGGATATACGGACCAGATCCTCCATCGACCGTCGCTGGAATTCGCGCCGGACGGACGGAGCCTCGCGTTCGTCAGGGAGATCTACAGGACGACCAAGTTGCCCGATGGGAGGAGCCGCGACCTGTGGCCTCGCGAGAGCACCATCGTCTGGCTCGACGCGCTGACAGGACAAACGCGGCGCGTGATCGCGATCCCGGGGCGTAACGTGGGCCACATCGAATTCTCGGCGGATGGCCGGCTCCTCGCCGCCGTCACCTCGTTGCGTGATGAGCCGAGAGTCATCCGCATCTTCCGGCTACTGGATAAAAAGGAAGTCCAGTCGATCGAGACCCGGATTCCCTGGATCACGGCGCTGGCCTTCACGCCCGACGGGAAGCGGCTCGCGGCCGGGCTGTACGATACGTCCATCGTGCTCTGGGATGTCCGCAAGACCGACTGAGGCCTCGTTCGCCGCTTCAATAATTGGCGTGCATCGCGGGACCACCAAGGCCGGATACCGCGGCGAACTCTAGCCCTCGGGCTGCTGGGGTCCTTCGGCGGCTCGTGGCGGCTCGGGAGCGGGAGTCGCGGTCGGATGAGACGTCGGAGCCTGGACCTTATCGGTGGCCGGCGGTGCTTCGACGGCCAGGCGGATCATCGTCCCTTCGCCGGGTTGGCTCTCGATCGAAAGGGCACCCCGATGGCGCCGCCAGATCCCATGCGCCACGCTCAAGCCGATCCCGCTCCTTCCCGGCTTGGTCGTGAAGAACGGCTCGGTCGCACGCTTGAGGACTTCCGGAGTCATCCCGATCCCCTCGTCACGGACCTCGAGGATGACCCAGTTTCGCGGATCCATCCGCGTCGTGAATGAGATCTTCCCCGCACCACCGATCATCGCCTCCCGAGCATTCCGAATGAGATAGCCCAGGAGCGAGCGCAATTGAGGCTCGTTGCCCCGGATCATCGCGATTGGGCCCAGGTTCGTCGAGAATTCCAGGCCATCGGGGCCCGCCGAGGACCGGGCCTCGACTGTATCGCGGATCAGTTGATTCAAGTCGATCAGGCCGGGCGGGTCGCCCACCTGATCGAACCCGGGCGAGGTGACCCGTCGGGTCAGGTCGATCAGCCGACGGGGAACATGGGAGGCCGTGAGGGCATTCTCGATGATCGCCGTGCCCAGGGCGGCCAGCTCCGCCAGGTTACACTTCGGATCGCTCGCGTGGGAACGGATTAGCTCGGCATTGCTGACCATCGCACTGAACGCGTTGATCACATGGTGTCCCACCGCGGCGGAAAGGTGCCCCAGTTCCTTGAGACGTTCAGAATCATCGTATCCATCAGTCGTTCCGCCGGTCATGGTCGTATCGACACTCCCCCTGATCCCCACTCCCCATCGGAGAGTCGGTATCGGCACCCTATTTTAAGCGACCCGTCTCATGATATCGCGGATCCGTGGCGAAAGAAATGCGCCACATCGGAATCGGCCATTCAAGGCGGGCGGCATGAGCAGCCGCCGGAATAAAGCCAAGAGATCCAACGAACTTGCACATCTGAAATTAACGAATGATTCGAGCCTCCGCCCAATCGGCGAAGTCGCGGACGTTGCCGCGGTCGCCGAAGTCGGTGTCCAGGATCAAGGTCCTGGCATCGGTCAGGTCGAGGTCGACGAACTTCGGGGCGTCCCGGTCGCTCAAGGGGTCCGACTTGAACCGCTCCTTGCCGTCGATCAGGACCCGAAAGACCACGCTCCCCAACGGGCCGGATCGCTCGTCGACGCCGATGAGGGCCTGGAATCGTCGATCCCCGGGCAGGAGGCGATAGACGAGGAAGGTTCGGCTCTGGGTGCCGAGGCCCCGGTCGTACGACTGGCCGCCCAACTGGAAGGGCCGCCCCTCGACCGACCGATCCGCGCGGTAGACTCGAGTGGGCCCCACATAGGAGACGTACTGGACCTTCGCGGTCGGGCGCTCGGCGAGGTAGATCACCGATTCGCTCCGCACGACGATCCGGGACAGGTCCCCCGGCGCGAGACGAACGGGATGGCCGAACCGGGTCGTCGCCTGGAAGTATCCGTCATCGAGTTTGGCCCCGGTGACGCCCAGCCGGGTGCCGTCTTTCAGGGTGATCTCCAGGAAATGGCGCTTCGGCTTCGGGTAATTGACGAGCGTCGGGTCGAATCCGAGCGCCAGGACTCCCGTGCGTTCGATTTCGAGGGGCTTTTGATCGATTTGAAGCTTGATTTTCCGATCGTCCATCCCGAGGAAGCTGCCGTCAATCCGGTCGCCGTTGGCGAGCCAGACAACCTCGGTCGAGCGGGGCTCGACCAGGACCTGGTCCCAGCGGGCATCGAACGTCGCGGCGTGGCCCGGCGCCGTGAGGATCAGGCCCAGGATCGAATCGAGGGGGATCTTCAGCTTTCCCAACGCCTCGGAACGGACCTCCAGGTTGGTGTCGGTCGCCACGCCGATGGTCGTCCGCATCAGACGATCCCCCTCGGGCAAAATCACGGCCTGGGAATCTTCCCAGGCCGAGGGCGGCAGGATGGGATGGCGCGTGAGCTTGACCAGCCTGTCGAGAGGGATCGCTTCCTTCCCGGCTTCGCCGATGGCCATGGTGATCGAATCCGGGTCTATTGCGATGATCCGTCCCGAGGCTTCCTGCCCATCGATCCGGAGCGCATTGAAGATGGGATCGGAGCTGATCGGCGAGCCGGGATCGGCCGCTTCGGCCGCGCCGAGGAAGCCCAGCATCCAGACCGCCACGATCGCGCAGCATCGACGCGGTACCCGGCGGAAGCCATGAGGTGGCCAATCAGTCCGAGCCATTCACTTCCCCTCAGCGTTGGAAAATCGGCAGGAAATCGTTCGGGATCTGGAGGATGATCAGGGCCATGGCGGTCCCGTATTCATTGCAGACCATGTCGGGCCAGAATCCGGGGGCCTGTTGACGCTTGAGCAGTTCGTCCCGGACCGAAGGGTACCACTCGGCCCAGGCTTCCCCGCCCTGGATCCACATGGCCTGGGCCGCATAGTACTGGCCGTAGAAATAATGATTGTTCCGCCTGCCGAACCGGAGACCCTGGTTGAACATGCGCAGGTAGGCGATCCCATCGCGGATCTCTTTCGAGTCGTACTCGCCGGCGCTCTGCAGCGCGACGACGCCGGCCGCCGAGCGCGGGAATTCGCTGTTAGGGCCGCCGGAGAGCATGTAGCGGAATCCGCCGTCGGGGTTCTGCGACAGCTTCACGTACTTGATGCACGCGTCCACCGTGTCCTTGGGCACGTACAGGCCCGCGTTCCGCGCCGCCCGCAGCGCGTTGATCTGGCAGATCGTCACCGACAGGTCGGCGTCGTGCTTCACCGGCTGGTACCGCCAGCCCCCCTCGTTGTTCTGCGTGTCGATGATCAATTGCACGGCCTTGCGCAGCTTCTCGCGGATCTCCGGCCGATGCGTCATCCCGTACGCCTCGGCCAGGAACAGCGTCCCGAACCCGTGCGAGTACATCGGCCCGTGCGTCGAGGAGCCCGGCACGGCGATGAACCCCGACGGCGACGTGTTCTCCATCACGTAGGCCAACGCCTTGTCGATCGGGGCGCCGTACGGCCCGCGGCCCGGCGTCGACCCCGAGGACATGAAGGCCAGCCCGGCCACGCTGGTCACGGCGATGTTGCCGCGATAGGTCCCGGTGCCGAACGAGCCGTCGTTGTTCTGGTTGCGCGCCAGCCAGGCCAGGCCCGACTGGATGGCCCGGTCGGTCTCGGCCGTCATCATCTCCAGCGTCCCCTCGGGCACGTCGCCCCGACGGCCGTCGGCGAAGCCCGAGGGCGCCTTGGGACGCGACGGCTCCTGCTGCGCGTGCAGGGAGATGACTCCCCCGTCCAGCGTCAGGACGGTCAGGAGCCAGAGGGCCCCAAGGCCTCGGGCCCGCCATCGATCGGGACGACTGATGCCCATCGCGGATCGTGTCATGGGTGGGAGCCCCTCATCGCTGGAAGATCGGCAGGTAGTTGTTGGGGATCTGGAGGATGATCAACGCCATGGCGGTCCCATACTCGTTGCAGATGCTGTCGGACCAGAAACCGGTCGCCGACTGTCGCTTGATCAGCTCGGTACGAATGGCCGGGAACCACTCGTTCCACTCATCTCCGCCGCGAATCCACATGGCCTGGGCCGCGTAATAATGCCCGTAATAGTAATGTGTGTAGCGGCTCCCCAGCTTGATTTCACGGATATACTGCCGTAAATAATTGACACCCTCGCGGATCTCCTTGGCGTCGTATTCGCCGGCGCTCTGCAGCGCGACGACGCCGGCCGCCGAGCGGGGAAACGCGCTGGCACCGCCGGAGAGCATGTAGCGGAATCCGCCGTCGGGGTTCTGCGACAGCTTCACGTACTTGATGCACGCGTCCACCGTGTCCTTGGGCACGTACAGGCCCGCGTTCCGCGCCGCCCGCAGCGCGTTGATCTGGCAGATCGTCACCGACAGGTCGGCGTCGTGCTTCACCGGCTGGTACCGCCAGCCCCCCTCGTTGTTCTGCGTGTCGATGATCAATTGCACGGCCTTGCGCAGCTTCTCGCGGATCTCCGGCCGATGCGTCATCCCGTACGCCTCGGCCAGGAACAGCGTCCCGAACCCGTGCGAGTACATCGGCCCGTGCGTCGAGGAGCCCGGCACGGCGATGAACCCCGACGGCGACGTGTTCTCCATCACGTAGGCCAACGCCTTGTCGATCGGGGCGCCGTACGGCCCGCGGCCCGGCGTCGACCCCGAGGACATGAAGGCCAGCCCGGCCACGCTGGTCACGGCGATGTTGCCGCGATAGGTCCCGGTGCCGAACGAGCCGTCGTTGTTCTGGTTGCGCGCAGCCAGGCCAGGCCCGACTGGATGGCCCGGTCGGTCTCGGCCGTCATCATCTCCAGCGTCCCCTCGGGCACGTCGCCCCGACGGCCGTCGGCGAAGCCCGAGGGCGCCTTGGGACGCGACGGCTCCTGCGACCGAACGAGACCGGCGAGTCCGAAGACCAGGGAGAAGACCCCGGTGGCGATACCGATCGCAGTGAGCCGCCCACACCGATTCGCGAGCATGACCTTACTCCTCTCGGATGAGCTTGCCCTTGCCGACCGAGAGATAGTCGCGCTCGATCAGCTCGAGCTTCGCGCTCAAGGGCTCTTCCTGCATCTGGTTCTCGATTTGCTGACGCAGCTCCGGCGGAAGGTGTCCCCAGATATCCTTGCCGCTCGCGGTCGAATGTTTCCCGGTCGGATTCTTCGGCCTCATCGGCCCGGCGCCCTGGGCCATCGCCCCGGGAGTCTGGCCTTGCTGACCCGGCTGCTGACCGGGGCGATTATTGACCCGTCGCATCGACATCTTGCCCATCGCGGACCCCGACTTCTTCGCTTGCTCGATCATGGTCTCGATGCGTTTGACGATCTTCTTCTGCTGCTCGCGGGTGCCCTCGCCGGTATCCGGCTTGCCGAGCTTCTGCTCGACATCCCTCATCTCCTTGATCATCTCGCCGACCTCGCCGCTGCGCTGGCCGTTGTCGGAATTCCGCTTCCGCTTGCGGCCCGTGAGCTCCTCGAGATGCTCGTCGGTTTCCTTGTCCTTGCCGGTGAGCTTGTCGCGTTCGGTCTTTCCCGGCTGCGAGGGCTGCTGGCCCTTCTGATCGTCCCCACCTCCCGGCGGCCCCTTGGGACGGTCGTCCGGCGCGGGCGTTTCCTTGGTCTCGCCCAGCTTCTGGAGTAAGTCGTCGAGCTCCTGATCTTTGCCGGAGACCTCGGGCGATTCCCCCGGCTTTTTCGCGGCCGGCTTGTCCGTGTTGACGGCGGGCGCATCCTTCTTGGCGGCGGGCTTGTCCTTGTCGCTCGCGCCGTCGGGTTTTCCCTTCGCCTTCGCCTCGGTGTCCGCGCCTTTCGCCCGATCCTTCTTGGCCGATGCGTCGGACTTCGAGGCCTCAGGCTTGCCGGATTTCGACGACTTCGGATCGTCGGACGGGTCCGAGAGCTTTTCGAGCAGCGAATCGAGCGCCTCGTCCTTGGGTACGGCGGGCTGCTGGGCCCGGACGCACGGGCCCAGATCGGCGAGCAAGCCGATGGCGAGCAACAAGAAGCCCGTTGCCAGTTTGGCGTTCATCGATCATTCCTCTCCGTCGTCGTGTTTGGGACGGGTCATGTCACGAACGAGGTCGGCCAGAACTCCTTGATCCTCGGACAGCCGCTTGAGCTCGGCGGACTGCTCGGGCGCGAGAGTCCCTTTGCGACGGCGCTGTTCGTCCAGTTCTTCGGTCCGCTCGTTGATCTCCTGCTGCAAGGTCTTGAGCAGCTTGAGCTGGGCCGTGGCGGGGATTCCATCGTCATTGCCTCCACCGGCTCCGCCACCGCCTCCTCCACCGCCACCGCCCCCGCCGTTACCGGCCTGGTCAGTCTTGAGCGAATCCAGGAGCTTCTTGAATCGATCGGCGGCCGATCGCTCGGCTTGCTCGGTCGATTTGTCGGTCTTGATCTCCTGGAGCCGCTTGGCGGCGGTCTCCATGTTGTCGGAGGCCCGGCGGAGGGTGAGGGCCACGACCGGGGCTCCGTCGAGCTTCTCGGCCAGCTCGCCGGTCTCATCCTTCAATCCCGATTGGACCTGGCCAAGCCCACGGACGCCCCTCTGCTGGGCCAGGGTGAGCTTCCCTTCATTCTTGGCCCGACGCTCCTCATAGGACTTCGTCTCCTCGACGACCTTATCCTGCCGCTCGGCGAGCGATTTGAGCTGGTCGCCCATCCGGGCGAGCTGTTCGACGGCGAGTTGTTCCTCGGCCTCACGCCGGGTCTCCTCGAGCTCGTCCTGAGCATCCTCGAGATTGGCGAGGGCCTCTTCCTGGTTCTTGTTCGCCTCGTCTCCCTGGTCCTCGTCCATGTTGCCCTGCGCCTGGCTCATCCGCTTGGACGCCGACTGGCCGGCGCGATGCGGCGTCGGCGCTCAGCTTGGCGAGCCGCTGGAGCTGACGCTCGAGGTCCTTCTTGATCTCGGCCTGTTCCTTGGCCAGGCGCTTCAACTGATCTCGGCGCTCCTGGGGATTGGGATTGTTGCGGGCCTCGCGGGTCTTCTTGAGGTTCTGGGCCTGCTGTGCCCGCGTCTTGGCCAGCTCGTTCTCGGCGTTCTTGAGCTCCTTGACCAGCCGGGCCAGCTCGCGCTCGCGACGGTTCTGGATCGAATCGACCAGGTCGCGGATCTCGTTGCGTGCGGCATCCTGCTTGGGGCGAGCGGAACCCATCTGGTTCTTTTCCAGTTGGTCGGCGGCCTCGCCGAGTTTCGCGGCGGTCCCCTGCTTCTGGCTCTTCTCGGCCGCTTCCTTCATCGCCGCGGACGCCAGGGGGTCGGACTCCTCGAGACGCTTCGACATATCGCCCATCCGCTCGAGCAGTTTCTGCAATCCCGTCCGCACCTGGGATTGTCGAGATGCCAGGTCGGCCAGCTCCGTCTTCTGCTCGGGCGTCAGCTCCTCGACAGGCTTGCCGATGGTCTCGGGCTTGGAGGCCGCCTCGGCCGTCTGCTTCATGGCCTGCTCTTGCTGCTTGAGCAGTTCCTGGGCGTCCTTAACGACCCCTCGATACGTCTCGAACTCACCGAGATCATCCAGCATCTTCTGGAGCTGGTCGGCGATCGCCTTCTGATTGACCTTGGCCTCAGCCAGTGCTTCTCGAGTGGGATCCGTCCGGGACGGACTGTCGCCCTTACTCGGTTGAGCCTTTTCGGCCCCCGAAGGCTCCGGTTCTCCGGCTCCCTTGGACGGCTCGCGAGCACCAGGACTCGCTTGCTTCGATTGATCACCCGATTGGCCTTTGGACTGATCGCCGGCCTGGCCCTTGGACTGATCGCCGGCCTGGCCCTTGGACTGATCGCCGGCTTTGCCCTTGGACTGATCACCGGCTTTGCCCTTGGACTGATCACCGGCTTTGCCCTTGGGCTGGTTGTCGCCCTGATCTTTCGGCTGGCCGGCGGCCGGGTCATTCTGAGAGGGAGCAGGCTCGGGACGAGCCTCCTGGCCGGGAGTCGCGGGCTGGCGTTCGTCGGACGGCTGGGCGCGATTCTCGAGGCCCTTCGTGGCCCGCGTGAGGCCCTGTTCGGCGGGACCGAGATTCCGGTCGCGGACCGACTCGACCTGCGCGAGCATGTTCTCCATCTGCTTCTGCGCATCGGGGTTGGCGATCTTGAAATTGCGCAGATCCTCGAGCATGCGGCGGATTCGGGCCGCGAGCCCTTCGTCGCGATTCGTGAATCGGCTGCCGACCTGTCGCTGGATCATCGAGGCGTTATTGAGATCATCGCGCTGGGGTTGGGGGACTCGGCCGGTTTGCGATAGGGCGCGGTCCGCGTTCTCGACCGGCGTCATGGCTTGCCTCTGCATGGTCAGGACGCGGGACAGCTCCTCCCGAAGCTCGCGGCGAGCGTCGTCGAACTGGCGGGCCGCGTCCTCCTTCGAGACGATCCGCAGCCGGAGCTCGCGGCTCTTGCCGAGGTTCGGGCCCTTGATGTTGTCGAGGTCGCGAGCGTCCGCATAGAAGGTGATGACCGTGCCGACGGCGAGCTTGAGGGGCGCGAGTTCCCAATCGTAGGCGATCTCATGGTGCTTGATCACCGATGCTGCGGAAGGCGCGGACGACTCGTCCTTGGGCGACCAGAGGGGGATCGCGGCCTCGTCGTGCGGCTCCGACTCGCCGGTGGCGACGCGATAGATCAGGCGCGAGGAGTGCAGGCCGAAATCGTCGTCCAGGACGATCCGCACGGGCACGATCGCATCCGCCGGGATATCGCGATCGGTCTTCGGCTCCTCGATCACCACGCGAGGCGCCTCATCCTTGAAGCCGCGCACGTCATAACGGACCGCGTCCCGGTTGCGGAAGCCCTCGGAGTCCAGCATTCCGAACCAGAAGGTGAAGCTCCCCTTGACCGGGATCGACGTCTTGAACCGGGTCCGTGAGCCGTCGAAGGCCAGCTCGCCGCCGGCCGGATCCTCGCCGATGCGGAGCTCGGCGTGCTTCAGGGGCTTGCTCGCCTCGGCCTCGAGCTCCAGCCGGGTCCCCTCGAGCGCTCGGAACTGCGTCAGGCCGGGGGCCAGGGTCTGGATCGGCAATCCCGTATATTGCGGCGAGACCATCCGGACCGTCAGCGCCTTGAGGCTGGGCGGGGGGACGACCCGCACACTCACGTCGCGGATCGAGCTGCGGTCGTCGCCCGCGGTCACGGTGAAGTGAAACGGCTGGTTGACCGACTCGATCCGGCCACGAAATTCCCCCCCCTCGAGGGTTCGGAGCGGGTCGACGATCTCGGCGCCGTCCGCGAAGCGATAGGTCGCATTCGCGGCCTCGGGAATCCTGTCACCCGGCCGGACCTTCACCGAGAGCGTGAAGGAGTCGCCGCGGGCGAGCTTCAGCGTGGTGTTCGTCTCGTCCAGGACCAGGTGCGTCCGCTGGGGCCATTCCAGCCCGCCGAACGGGAGGATCAACCGTCGCATGGCGATCCGCGAGGATTCCGGGGCGGCGAAGACCATCATGCCGGCCAGAGCCAGCGAGCCGACCGCCAGGCCCAGGGCACGCACCACCGGCCGCGGCTCGATGACCTGGCGGAAATCGATCCCGCTCGTCTCCTCGATCGCCTGCCGAACGGTCGCCTCGCGCAATTCGGCAGACCCGTATCGGTCGTCGCCCGAGTCCATCCGAAGGAACTGGATCGTGCTGGCCAGGCGATCGTTCAGCCCCGGCCATCGTTCCTCGATCCGCATCGCGATGTCGAGGTCGGCGAATCGGACGAACAAGGGACGCAGCACGCGCCCATGGATCAGGAACAGCACCGTGCCGATCACGCCGGCAAGGATCACCGCCCGGATGACGGAATCGAGGTGGAACAGCCAGTCGGCGAATCCCGCCACGATCAGGAGCGGTAGCGTCAAGCCGAGCACCCAGCTCAACCCGTGCAGGGCCAGCAATCGCCGGAGTGAGGCGCGGAGGGCGCCGATCCGTGATTCCAACTGACGAGCCGTCATCGAGACATCTCCTTGGTCAGAACACGTTGGCCAGTCGTCAACCCCGGACATCACGACCGCGGCAGCGGCCGGATCGGCCCGTCGCCTCGGGCTCTCCAGCCCGCTGAACACCATCTTCTACTATATCATTTGCTTGCGTTTCCGGAGGACCCACTCGGCCGTGATCAGGCTCAGGAACAGGGCCAGCACGGGCCAGGTGTTCCAGAGCGGGATGGGTGGATCCGTGTCGAGGGGCACCTTCGACGGCTTGGGGAGATCCTTGAGCAAGGCCTGGGCGTCGAGCGGCAGATAGAACTTGCCGCCGGTGGCCTCGGACACCTTGATCAGCTCGGGCTCATTCATCTCGATCCGCTCGCGCTCGTTGATCGGGGCCTCGACCTTGAACTCGGCCGTGACCGGCTTGTCTTGCGAGGGAGGCGGGAGGAGGCGGACCTCGTAGCTCCCCTCCGCGGCCTGGGGCAAGGCGCCCTCGAACACGTTCTTGGTGCCCGGCATCAGCTTCAGGGTGAGCTTGCGCGGGCCCTGGCCCTTGCGCTGGATCTGGATGGTCACGTCCTCGCCGGCGGGGGCCAGGCCGGGGTTGGGGAACCGGACGCGGAACTGGATCGGCTGACCGCGCTGGTAGCGGCGCCGGTCGGTCTGGATCTCCGCCACGCGCTGGCCGACCAGTCGAGACCGGGCCATGAAGCGAATCGTCTGGACCCAGAACCGGCCGAAAAAGCGATCGCCGGCCCGGAACCGCCAGCGCCAGGTGTCGTCGAACGCGTGGAACATGACCTTGCCGGCGCCGAGGAACTGGTAGACGATCAAGGGCAGCTTGCCCTCGGCGCCGGCGACCGTGGGATGTTCGGCCAGGACCAGCGCCGCGGGCTTCTTTCGCGGGGCCTCGAAATACCAGAAGAGCTCGGGCAGATCCTTCCATATTCGCATGCTCTCCACGTCGTTATCGCCCAGGCGGAAGATCGGGTTGGAGCGGCCTTCCAGGGTCAGCTCGGGATGGAACGACGTCACCCCATTGACGACCGCCGTCGGGTTCCGCGCGTCGGCGAGCTCGACGGGGAGCAGCAGCTCGAGCGGAGTCCCGCGATAGCTGAGCGGGTCGAATGACTCGCCGGCGATGAACAGGACGCCTCCGCCCTTCTCGGTGACGAACTGGACGAGGTTCTGCATCTGCGATTGACTGAGGAAGCTGGTGTCGGCGTCGCCGAAGAGCACGACGTCGTAGGAGAAGAGCGCGTCCTTGGAGGCCGGGAACGTCGGCAGGGCCGCGCGATCCTGCTCGCTGAACTCGGGGTCGGAAGAGAGCAGGACCACGTTCAGCTCGATCGACTCCTCGCGATCGAGGTAGTTCTTCAGGTAGCGGAACTCGTAGCGCGGCTCGCTGTCCACGAAGAGGACCTTGAGCTTCTCCTTGCGGACCGTGATCACCCGCTCGATGCGATTATTATCGACCTGGAGCTCGCGGGGCCTGGGATCGACCTCGATGATGTAGATCTTCTCGCCGGGGACCTGGGGCCGATGGACCAGCTCGACGCGATCGGGCTGGCCGTCGCGGGGGGCGTCGACCTCCTTGGTCTCCAGGATCCGGTCGGACTTGGGATCGTCGTTGCCGGGGTCCCGTTCTTTGAGCCGGACCGTGATCTTCTGGCCCTGGAACCCGTGCGCCGACAGCTTGGCCTGGAAGCGGACGGCATCGTCGACGAAGACCACGTCATCGACCAGGAGCTCGGTCAGCTCGAGGTCGCGGGCCGGCTCCGAGCTCCCCAGCCCGATCGTGTAGAGCGGCACTCCCTTGCGTGCCGCCAGGTCGGCCGCCTTGGAGAGCGGCTCTCCTTCGGTCGTCTGGCCGTCGGAAAGGAGCACGATCGCCGAAGGCGGTGCGCCCCGAAGCTCGGTGAGGACCTGTCGGACGCCATCGCCCAGCCGGGTCTGCGTGCCGCCGGCCTCGAGCGACCGCAACGATTCGACGGCCGGGCCGAGTGCGCTCGCCTTGTCCACATCCGCCACCAGTCGAGCCGAGTTGGAGACGCCGTAGATCCGGACCTTGTATTGCTTCTGCAACTCCCGGATCAGCCGGGCATCGTCCTTCAAGATCAGGCCCTTGGCGATGGCCAGCCGCGTCGTTCGACCCTCTCCGTCCCCCGATTCGGGCGTCCCGTCGGGACCGGCCGCCGGCTTCTGGATGGCACCGGCGGCGGGCTGAGGATTGATCGATCTGGCGAGATCGCTCAGGGCCGTGCGGACCTCGGGCTTCTCATATTGATCGGCGATCTGCTCGCTGGCCGAATCGTCGACGAGGATGGTCAGGTAGGGAAGCCCCGTGCGCTCGACCGAGAGGACCGCTTCGGAGAGCATGAAGACGGCCAGGAGCAGCAGCATGATCCTCAGCGTGGCGAGCACGACCTTGGATGCCACCGACGCCCGGCCCTCGCGTTGGTAGATCCACACGATCAGGCCGGCGCCGCCCAGGACGATGAAAACGAGGATCCACTGGGCCCAGGGCTGCTCATATCGGATGTGGGGGCTGATGGCCTCGCCGGCCCGAGCGGGGGCCACCCCGAGTTGATCGGCCAGCTTTTGGAGGATCCAGTCGGTCACGCTCGTCTCACTCCATTCGTCTCGCGGTCGGTAGAAGCCTCGTCCAAGTCGATCCTGATGGATTCGCCGGCTGACGGTTCACTCCTCTTTTTCAAGAGTGATGCCCGAACTTCCAGGCGAGGAACGATTCGAGGAGCAGGAGCCCCAGGACGGCGTAGAGCATCGGCCGATGCAGCTCGCCGCGGCGTCCGACCGAGCCGGCATCATCGGTCAAGTCCTTCCAGTCGGTCACATACACATAAACAAAGTTCCAGCCCGGGATCAGGGAGGCCAGGGCGGACTGGTCGAGCCGGGCCAGGTCGCTCTCCGACGGGTCGGTATTGGCCGCGAACGACGAGTCCACGCCGAGCGGCGGGCCGATCTTCACCTGATACGGCCCGGACAGATCGGTCTGCTCGAAGTGGAACTGGCTGACTCCGCCGGCCGGCTGGAGCTTGGTCGAGACGGACTGACCCTTGGGCGTGAGTACGGTGACGGGCGCGGCCGCGCCCGACTCGGGAAACGACTGGTCATAAGGATCCCCCACGCGAATATTCCGCTCGGCGAGCCGTCCGGCGGAAGCCCGGAGGACGATCTGCTGCATCACGGGGGGATAGCTCTTGTGGACAGGCCAGGTCGTCCAGCCCATGTCGGCGGAGGTCGCCACCATGACAACGGTCCCCCGATGCCGCGACGACTCGATGACGGCGGGATCGCCGTTCTCGAACGCCAGGGCGACCTGGGCCTTCGAGCCCTTGGGTATGAGCAGCTTCTGATATTGCCAGGTCAGCGCCCTGGTGAGGCCGGCGAGGACATTGTCGGCTTCGCCCTGGTATTCCGAGACCAGCGGGTGCCGATAGCCGAGCGGGTCGAAGCCGAGCGCCGCCTCCTTCTTGGCGGCATCGCCCACGCTCGGGCCGACCGACGCCGGCAGGAGCCCGTTGCCATCCGCATACAGCAACCGGTTGTAATTGTCGGCGACGACCTGATCTCCCCCGAAGATCACGACCCCCCCGCCCTGTTTCAGGAAATCCTCGAGGGCGACGACCTCGGGCTGGCTGAACTGGGCGACGTTGCAGAGCACGATCACGTCATAGGGGTTCAATTCGCGCCGGGAGAGCTGGGACTCGGCGACGACCTCCACGCGGATCGGCCCGGGCTGCCCGGGCGACCCTTCGGTCGGGCTGAGCGCCTGGGCCAGGTAGTCGGTCTCGGCCTGGAAGGGTTCCGATTTGAAATGCCCGTCAACCAGCAAGACGTTCAGCGACTCGCGCACCGGGACGACCAGCCATCGCCGGTTATCCAGGGTGAGGGGATCGTCGTCAACCGAGAGTTCGATCAGATGGTCGCCCGGCGTGGTGAACTGCCGGCGAAATACGATCGGATGGTCCTCCCCGGGCCGAAGGTCTTCGGTCATCTCCGGGCCGAGCCGGCCGTCAACCGTCAACCGGCTGCGGACGCCCTCGACCGGACTGCCGCCGAAATTCCGGACCACTCCGCGGACCAGGACGCTTCCGCCGACGGTCACGACCGGTGCGTCGAGTTTCAGATCGGTCACCGCCCGATTTTCGCCGCCCGACTTCCCGAGATCGACCAGGACCGATCGCGGCTGCCTCGCCTCGATCCGGGCCAGGGTCCGCTTGAATCCCTCGCTGATCTGGCCGGGCGGACGCCAGCTCGCGGCCTGGAGGTCCGTCAGGAAGATGACTTCCTTCTGGCTGATCGAGGAGACCTCGAGGACCCGGTCGACGGCCTCGAAGGTGGCCGCCAGGTCGACGTTTCCGTGGGTGATCGCCAGGTCGCCGATCTCTTTCTCCACTTCCTTGAGGTTGGGCGAGGGATCACCGATCACCACCCGCGGCGGCTGGCTCATCAGGATCACGCTGATCGCGTCGCCCCGTCGCGATTGCTTGACCAACTGAGACGCGACGGCCTTGGCCTGGTCGAACCGGCTCGTCCCGGCGGATGTGTAACCCATGCTCAGCGAAGCGTCCACGACCAGGATTCGATGGACGCGACGCCCCGCGATCACCACGCCGAACGACTCGAGGAACGGCTTCGCCATCGCCGAGACGACCAGCACGATGATGAGCGTCCGGATGGCCAGCAGGAGCCAATTCTCGATCCGGATCCGCCGCTGATTCTTCCGGATCGCCGCCAGCAGGAACCGCATGGCCGCCCACTGCACCTCGCGGAACCGACGCCGGTTCAGAAGGTGGAGGATGATCGGCACCGACGCCGCGGCCAGCCCGTAGAGCAAGGCGGCATTCGCGAATCCCAGGGACCAGAGCATCGGGAAGGACACAGTCAACTCCAACTGGGGGCGGGTGGTCGGTGGCTCGTCTCAACCCGGACGATCAGCCTCAATCGCTGCTGCATGGAGGATAGCAAGAGACGCAATGAAAAACCCGAGCACGCAAGTCCTACCTAAAGAGGAACGTCGAAACCGGACGGCAGAGGATTCCATTCCCGAATTTCTTGCTTTCAGCCTCTAACAGCCGAGGAAAATGCCTCTGCCCGACCACGATCATCGCACGCGGGCCGCGCGGGACGCCAGGTAGCTGGACAGAGGCACGTCCAGGCTCTGATCGGTGCGGAGCGGGACATAATCGATATCCACCAGCCGGCAGCCTTTCTGTAGCTCATTCAGATACTCGCTCAGCTCGGCCTGGTAGGCGGCCCTCAGCGCATGGGGTTCGGTCAAGACCTCGGGCATCCCCTCGAGCCCTTTGAAGAGCGTGGTGGACCGGAAGGGGAACTCGAGCTCGGCGGGGTCCAGGATGTGGAACACGATCACTTCGTGGCGTCGGTGCCGGAAGTGCTTGAGTCCGCCCAGGATCCGCGCCGGGTCGTCGAAGAAATCCGAGAAGATCGCGACGACGCCCCGCTTCTTGAATCGCTCGGCCAGGTCGTGCAGCACGATCCCGATGTCCGACTTCTCGCGCCGGGGTGACATCGAGCGTGTGCAGGAGTTCCTTGAGCTGCGACGCCTGTCCTGCGGGCCTCAGATAGCGACGTACGGCATCGTCGAAGACGACCAGGCCCACCGAGTCCTGCTGCTGGAGGATCAGGTAGGCGAGGGAGGCGACGACGAACTGCGCGTATTGCAGCTTCGAGACGTTGTCCCCGGAGGCATACGCCATCGACTCGCTGGTATCGAGGAGCAAGTACATGAGGAGGTTGGTCTCCTCCTCGTATTGCTTCAGGTAGAGCTTGTCGGTCTTCGACCACACCTTCCAGTCGATGTGACGGATGTCGTCACCCGGGACGTATTCGCGATGCTCGGCGAACTCGACGGAGAAGCCGTGGTAGGGGCTGGGATGCATCCCGGCCACATACCCCTCGACGACCATCCGCGCCTGGATGTCCAGCCCCTCGAGGCTAGCCAGCGTGTGCGGATTTAAATATTTTTGGTAGTTTTCCACTTTGTTCGGCCTCGTGGTCGTCAACGGGTATCGACTGGATCAGGCGTGCGACGATGTCATCGGGTTTGAGCCCCTCGGCCTCAGCGTTGAAATTGGTGATGATCCGGTGCCGAAGGACGGGTCCGGCGACGGAGCGGATATCCTCGGTCGAGACGTGGTATCGACCATGAAGCACCGCGCGGGACTTCGCGGCGAGGACCAGGTACTGGCTGGCGCGTGGGCCCGCGCCCCAGCTCACGAAGTCGCGGATGAAGTCCGGCTCGTCCTTGGAGCGGCGAGAGCTGCGGGTCAGCCGGATCGCGTACTTCGCCACGTGATCGGCGATCGGGACCTTGCGGACCAGCTCCTGGAGGCCCAGGATCTCGGCACCGGTCAGCACCTTGCTCACGCTCGGCTTGTAGACGGAGGTCGTGTACCGGACGATGTCGAGCTCTTCCTGCTCCGAGGGGTAATCCACCCGGATATTCATCATGAAGCGATCGAGCTGGGCCTCGGGCAGCGGATAGGTGCCCTCCTGCTCGATCGGGTTCTGGGTGGCGAGGACGAAGAACGGGTCCGGGAGTCGGTGCCGTTCTCCTCCCACGGTCACCTGGCGCTCTTGCATGGCTTCCAGGAGCGCGGCCTGGGTCTTGGGCGGAGTGCGATTGATCTCGTCGGCCAGGACGACATTGGCGAAGATCGGGCCCCGCAGGAACTTGAACTGCCGGACGCCGGTGGCCTTGTCCTCCTGGATGACCTCGGTGCCGGTGATATCCGACGGCATCAGGTCGGGCGTGAACTGGATGCGGTTGTAGCTCAGGTTCAAGGCATCGGCCAGCGTGTGGATCATCAGGGTCTTGGCCAGCCCCGGGACGCCGATCAGGAGGCAGTGTCCGCGGGCGAAGATCGCGACCAGGAGCTCTTCGAGGACCGAGTGCTGGCCCACGATGACCTTGGCCATCTCCGCCTTCAACCGGTCGAATGCATCCTTGAGGCGAGCGACGGCGGCGATGTCGTCTTCAGTGGGCTGGTAATCATCTTGGGTCGGGTCGCTCACGCGTTTTCCTCCGGTAACGGGCTGTCACTCAATCCTGGGAAGATGCTCGTATGGCGGGCGAACAGGCGAGCCCGCGGCACAGCGGCGAGGGCGACGGGCCGAAGGTCCCTCGTCGTTTTCGGCGAGGACTCGCGGAGTCGGAGACGGACTCACCGCGCCGATCCGGGCGCGGGCGAGCCGATGGCATCGGCCTCCTTGGTTCCGAGGCCCCAGACTCCTCGCGGCGTGGCCACCGACGCCCCTCCCGGGTCGATCTTGAAGGTCACGAGGCCGCGAGGCACGGCCGAGGCGGCCCCGACCGGTTCGCCGCGAGGTCCCGGCTCGGCCGGGGTCGCCGGGAAGAGGAAACGCTGCACCAGCGCGCCGGTCTCGCGACTCCGGATCACCACCGGGATCGTATCCATCTCGGAGCCGTCGGCCAGGCCGGTATGGTTCGGGTAGGCGATCACATGACGGGCGGACAGCGCGATCGACCACGAGGAATCCTCCGGGCCGGCCCACTCGCTCTTCCATGCGAGCTTCCCATCGCCGAGCGAGATGGACTGGAGCGAGACGATCGACATCCGCCGATTGATGCAGTAGAACCGCTTCGCGTCGAGGACCATCGCGCCCGGACGCCCGCCGAAGTCCTCGGTGCCCAGCAGGTACGACCATCGCTTCGAGCCGGTGGCCGGGTCGAGACGGATCAGCAGATGGCCTTCGTGCAGGACCAGGACGCAATCGGAATCGCCGAGCAATCGCGGCGGCCCGTTGACCGGCAGATCCTCGCTCTCGCGATATTCCCAGACCATCTGGCCATGGTTCAAGTCATACTTCTTGACGGTGCGGGGGTCGAGCACCACGAGGACGGAGTCGTCATCCATCGGCAGGGGGGGCCGCTCGAGCTGCTCGCTATCGGTCAGGGCCGTCCGGGTCACGGGCTGCCCGTCCTCCGTGCGGAGGACCATGAGCTGATTGGGGCGGTCGAGCTGGAGGACGACGCGGTCCGCACCGATCCAGATGTTGGGATTGATCTCCCCCGGAGGCGCCGAGAATGTCCAGTCGATGGCCCCGGTATCCCCGTCCAGCGCGATCAACTCATTGGCACCGCGGAGGCAGAAGAGCCGCCCTTTGACGAGGCGGAAGCCATGCAGGTTGCGGCCGGATCGATCGGGCCGCTCATCGCCGGATTCGCCCCCCTCGGCGACGAACGGGTCGGGCTGCTTGCCGTTCTGGCCGGATCGGTCGACGTTGAATCGCCATTGCCTCGTCCCCTGGTTGAGGTCGAGGGCCACGATCGAGCTGGGAGTGGCCGCGATCAGCTTGTCCGCGAGATAGCCCGCCCAGACGGTCCGCGAGTCCAGCTCGGCCGCCCATCGCGGGGTGCCGTCGGCCGGGTTGAGCAATCGCAGCGTGTCGCGCCGATTCAGCACGATCCGCCCGGTCTCGAGCGACGGGACGCCCCCTTCGATGCCCATGGCGCGGACTTCCCGATCCGTCGGTGCCTCCCAATGCCAACGTCGGACCATCGGCAGCGGGATCGGAGGCTGAGGCTGATCGGCGGCCAGGCCTCGATACGGCGGCTGTCCCAGCTTCTCGGCGACTCGCTCCGCGACGGTCGGGCCCTCGGTGCCCTCCAGCCGCGACTTCGGGAAGCGGGAGGCCAGGTCGCAGTAAGCATCCCGCGCCGAGACGTAGAGTTTCTGGGTGTGGTAGACCCTCGCGATCGACCAGAGCGCCCGCGCCCGCCGATCTTCGTCCGCGGAGGCGGCGAACAATCGCTTGTAAACATGGGCCGCGTCGGCCAGCCGGCCGGATGTCTCGTACAACGACCCCAGTTCCTCCAGGGCATCCGGCACGACCTCGGCAACCGGGTAATTCTGCCAGACCTCGAGGAGGAGGTGGGAATCCCGATCCGTCTTCCCGCGCCGGTAGAGTGACGCCGCCTGGCGGTCGAATGCCTCGTAGGCTTGCCGGCCGTGGCGGCGTACGATCGTGCCGAGGCGATCGGCGATCAAGAGGTCGGCCCGGATCGTCCGATGTCCGTCCGCGGCCACCGGCAGGTCTCGCAGGTCGCCGCCGTCGATCAGGATCTGCTCCAGCACATCGACGGCCTCTCGCGGACGTTCCGCATCCAGCATGACTTCGGCGAGGAGCAACCGCGACTCGAGCCGTTCGGCCTGCGAGCGCGCCACTCCGGACGCCGATCGAAGCTGACCGATGGCCTTTTCCCAGCGGTGATCGGTCCGCGACTGGCCCGCCAGCCGCATCAGGAGACGGAACAGGTGATCCCGGGCCGCGCCGGCCAGGGGGAGTCCGTCGATCGAATCGTTCGGCTGCGCCTTGGCGATCGCGACTTCATACGAATCCAGGGCGATTTCATCGCGCCCGATCGCTTCCGCGGCCCGGGCCAACCGATAGTAATTTGAAGCCCGGTCGGGAGCCCGGACGATCTCGTCGCGATATCGATCGATCAGCCGGCTGTTCTGGCAGAAGACGACCAGGCCGTCGGCCTGCCCGACGATCAAGTAGCCGTCGCCCGCCGCCAGGTTGCCTCCGTCTTGACGATAGGTCTCCTTGAGCTTGATCGGGGGCTGGACCTTCAGGCCCGTGCGCTGGTCGAGGACCTGGATCTCGGATTGCGTCGGCCAGTAGATCAGGTCACCGGCCAGCAGGCCGCGCCCGAAGCCCTCCAACGACTTGTTGCCGGTGTCCGGCCACGTGCCGACCAGCTTGCCTTGCTGGACGTCGAAGAGGAGCACGCGGTTGCCGGTGGCGACCAGCCTCCCCTTCGCGACGCCGAGGATGTGCGCGAGCTTGACGTCGTCGGAGATGGGATCGGTCTTCCAGAGGAGCCGCCCGCTGACCGCGTCGAATGCGAAGATGGCGTTGGCGTCGCTCGGCGCGACGATGACCTTCCCCTCGTGCACCACCGCGGGATTGAGGTCGCGCTCGCTCCCCTGCCCGCCTCGGTTGTTCTCCTGACGCGGATAGGTCGTGACCCAGCGAATGACGCCGGTCTCGGCGTCGATCGCCACCACGGAACCCAGATTCGTCAGGTAGTAGAGCGTCGAGCCGTCGAGCGAGAGGAGCCGGTGGTGGTAATCCGTGGTCGCGGGGGCCCAGTTCATGGGCATGAACGCCCCGCCCTGCTCGAATTCCGGCCTGGCCGTCCCGAGATATTTGATCCAGCGATTGATACCGGTCTCGGCTTCGAAGCAGGCCACGTAGATCCCCGTCTCCTCGCGACGGTCGGTCACCGCGACGTAGACGTTCCGAGCATCCGCCACCGGGGTCCCCTCGAAATTGACCGTCCGCGAGGTTGCGCGACGGCCGGGCAGTTCGAGGTTCGATGACTTCACCTCCCAGAGCATCTTCCCCTGAGTATTCCAGTCGAGGGCGACGATCGAGCTGGTCCCGGCCTCGCCCATCGGCATGCCCCTGCCGAACCTCCCCGTCGGGAACGTGGTGCTCGTGATGCCCATCCTCGCATAGATTCGCCGGCCGACCGCGGTGAGCGTGTAGCGCGGGATGGCCGGATAGGGTCGCGAGGCTTGTGGCGTGCTGCCACCGTTCTCCAGATCCTGCTTCCAGGCGGGAGTAACCGGGCGGTTCTCGCCGCCCTCGGCGCCGCCGGGCCGATCGTTGAGGTTATAGGCCAGGACCCGGGAACCGTCGCAGACGATGACCTGGTCGCCCAGCACGATCGGGTGGAAGGCCAGCAGCCGCTCGGTGGGTGCCGCCTGGGCGTTCGAGTTCACGATCCGCTGGCCGAACTGATTCGACAACTTCGCCAGCGAGACCTTCTCCAGCTCGACACGCCACTGCACCTGGCCGACGTCGATCGGGCCCGGGACGACCCGGGTCCGTCTCGGCGAGCCCGCGAAGGTCGGCCATCGGCCGTCCGGCTGACCTGCCAGTTCGAAGTGGTCGATGGCCAGGATCTGGGCCACGATTGACGAATAAGCCCCTTTCTTCCCCCCCAGGGAGCCCGTCGCGCCCGGGAAGCGTCGCGCGAATTCATCCAGATCCGCACGCGACGGCGGATTGTCCCCGGCGGCGCGGCATAACAACTTCTTGGCCGCCACACAGGCCAGGTCCACGGAAGGATCGGGGTGGATCAGGGCCAGCGGATCGTCGGGCTGGTCGGGCACCAACTGGTTATAGAGGGTCAGAGCCTCGCCGAAGCGGCCGTCCTGGAAGGCGAGGTCTCCGAGAAGTTCGAGGGCGTCATCCCCCCAGGAGCTGCAAAATGCGTGATCGAGCACCCGATGGAGCAGGCCGATGTCGCGACGACTCGATCCCTGGCGGTACCAGCTCTCCGCGAGCCCATCGATGCGCCCCCGGTAGAGCTCTCGCGCCTCCGGCGGTAGATGCGCCAGCGATCGGTGGCAGAACCGGCGGCTATCGAGATACAAAGCGAAGTCGCCCGACGGATCCCCGCCGGGCTCATCTTTCGGGACTTTCACGACCTTGTCGCCGGGGCGATCGATGATCTTCTGATAGATATCGATCGCCTCGGACCACTGATGATCTCTGGCGTGCCCGGCCGCCGTGCGGAGCTTCGCCTCCGAATCGCTCGAGTCGGGGACGAATTTGGAGGCGCTCCGGCCCGGATTCTGGGCCCGAGCATGAACGCCCGCCAGGATCGTGGCCAGGAAGCCGATCAGCCCGAGGACGATCCAGGATGGCACATCTCGGCCATTTCGTCCGGGTCGGCCGACCCGACTTGATCGGAACCCGCCCATTTGCTGATCCTCCCCGCATCGTCGTCCTGCTTCGGGTTAGGCCGAGCCTGCTGCGATCCGCACACCTCGACTGGAGAAGTCATGCGATCATGCCAATCTCGTCGAGCTCCTTGCTTGGAATCAGGGCCAGCCATCGTCCCGATGGAGACTCCTCGCGCGTCGCCGTGTGTCGCGGCTCCAGGGAATTCGGACGGGCTCGAGATGTCGCGGAATTTGTCAGGATCCCTCATCCGATCTTCATTGGACACTAAGACGTCTCATCCCTGCAAGGCAAATCCGATACCAATCGATAGCAAGTCTCAGGCTCGGCGAACCACGAAGGCCAACGAGCATGCATTCGCGCAGCAATCGAGCAGGAACGTAAGCAGCCGATCTCTCTCCTGAAACAGCGTTATCTTCGCCAGCAATGTCCCCACCAGGATTTTAGGCGCGCCCGTACAATCGGCTATGATGATTCGCAATTCATCCTGAAAAACGGGATTGTTGCTGCCTATAAACTGTGCAGCAACGCCGATTCACGAACTGCGGATTGCCAGGCGAGTCGCGGCGGTTTCAGCCGAATTCGCCCGAGACACTCAAGGGCGATTCTGGATGACATATCCGATATAGAAGACGAGCGCGCCCGAGCCGCCGATCAGTAACGATTGTCCGAGACCGACGCGCCCCAGTAACTCCGAGGCGATGCCAAACGGGAGGATGAACAGCCCGATCGACTGGAGCAGCCGGCCAACCCGATATCGCCAACCCGGCCGGGTCGATCTTTCCGAGGGCGCAATCCGTTCGTTCGAGTCGCGATGGCGTTTCTTGTTTCGAGGACGACTTTTGCTCACGAGCGGATCCAGCGGATATCGGCGTGGCGAGAAGCCGTTCAACGGCGCGGGTCAAGGGTGGGATGGTTGCGTCCATCCCACCCACCGAATGACGAGCCTTGGACCTGGATGAGCGTCAACTCTTCTTGACCTTCTTCGGGTCAACCGCGATCTCCCCCACGTCCGTCACTTTGCCCGCCTTGACCTCGACGGGCATGCCCTTCGCCAGGCCCGGAGTGACATAGCCGATCGTCTCCTGCCAGAGGACCAGGTTCTGGGCCCCGGCAGGTACTCCCTTGATCTCGAAGGAGCCATCGGCCGCCGTGGTCGCGAAGAACGGATGGTCGAAGACCATGATATACGAATGCATCCAGGAGTGAATATCGCAGGCCATCTTGATCGGACGCCGCTCGGCGACGAGGTTCAACTGGAGCTTACCCTGGGGAGCCAGCGTCTGATTGAGGCCGGGATTGTTGAAGGCCGAGATGCGCACATTGTGATTGATCAACGGATCGGTGGACTTGATGACCAGGATCTGCCCCTGGTTCATCGGCAGGGCGTAAGGCTCGAATTCGCAATTCTTCTGGTCCAGCTCGACCGTGGGCTGCTTTTCCAGCAGGTCTTTCAAGGCCTCGGGATTTTTCCCTTTGGGATTGGAGATGTAGGCGAAGCCGAACGCGACGCCCTTCGTCTTCGCGTCGACGACCAGTTCACGCGACAGGATCGGCACGGCCTTCGCGCAGACGTTCGGATCCTTGGCGGCCTTGCCGACCGGCTGCAGGACCTCAGGCGCAGGAATCTCGTCGCCGCCCCAGACCAGACGGCCCTTGATCGTTCCATATTCGCCCTGGCCGGTGAGGCTCGCGGCGATGACGGCACTGACCGGCGTCATCGCGGATGCCCGGCCCTGGAAGAACATGACAACGGTCAGTCCGAGCCCGATCCCGAGCTGGATCATGCGTGAGTCGCAATGCGGAGTTCGTCTAGGTTGTTTCATGTCGTCAGACCCTTAATTCATTGGCTTGGCGATCACGGTGGTAGGGTTTGGTGAGCATCCGGGGAGGAGGCTCGGAGGGAAAAACGAAAAGACGGCGAAGCGGCCGTCTTGCGAGACAGACCCGCCATGCCAGCGGGATTCGGGGAAGCCCGGCTGACATGACGGTTTCGAAGTTTTCCGACGGAAGGCGGGTTTCCATGCTGACACGCGCGAGTGAAAGAGAATGCCTCCTGGAACCCGGCGTATCCTGCGATCGGCCTGAAAATCGGCAGTTCAACTACCGGGCCGGACCTTGCTCGCGTCGATTGTAAACGATTTGGTGGTGTCCCCGCCAGCCGCAATGGTGACCTCATCACCGGAGCTCGCCGTCACCGGACCGACCGCTTCCTGCCAGACGACGACCTTCTGCGTTCCGGCCGGGACATTCTTGATCTCGAAGTTCCCCTTCTCGTCGGTGACCGCGAAATAGGGATGATCGAGCACCATCCAGTACGCCTGCATCCACGGATGAATACTGCAACTGACCTCTCCGGGAGTCCGTTCGGCGGACGATGGGACGACCTCGATAGTCGCACCAGGCTGGAGGACCGGATTCGAGTTCAGATTCTTCAACCGGAAGTTGACGTTATGGGTGGTGGGGTCGCTCGACTTGACGTTGACGGGCTCTCCCACCATCACGGCCAGGGCGTGGGGGATGTAGACGCATCCCTTCTGGTCGAAGACGACCTTCTTCGCCACGGCCGCCTTCTTGGCATCTTCATTGACCGCCGTGGGACGAAGGAGGTAGACGAAGGCATTCTTGACGCCCTTGGTGCCCGAGTCGATGACCAGACGCTCAGCAAGGATCGGGCCATCCTTCGCACAGATCTCCGGATCCTTCGCGGCTTTGCCCTGAGGCTGGAGGACCTTGGCCTCCGGCACGGTGCCGCTGAAGACGACGGTGCCCTTGAGGGTCCCCCAGCCTTCCGCCTTGACTTTGGCTTCAGAACTGGTTGACGTGCTGGTGCTGGGAGCAGCGCCCCCGCTCGTCGCGGGCGTCGGGGCCGGTACCGAGGTTGACGAAGACGCCGTGTTGGTCTTGGCATCCGGCGCCTTGACGATCACGGCATCGTCCTTATTGCCCGCATCGCCGCCGCAGCCCGCCAGGGCGACAGCCAGCGTCGCCGAGAGGCCGAGACCCAGCAGCATTGTCTTTCGGACATCATGAATTTTCACCCGTTCGTTCTCCCTTGCTCATCGCGATCGCATCCCGCCGAGGCCCCTCCCGACCGATGCGATTCCGTTCGCGACTCGATCGATCACGGGGCGGCGAGGCCGCGAATCCATCTCAGATCGAAGTTTCAAAACCTCTTACAGCCACGCAATTCCACACTCCGTCCGTCGCCGCGCCCGAATTCGGGCACCTCAAGGCGTCGTGCTCGACGTCTTGGGGGCCGTTGAAGTTGAATTCGCGGGCATGGCGCCAGAGTTCGTGTTGGTGTTGCTGCTGGCCAGTTGCATCTCCACGGCATTGACGTAGTTGAGCAGCGTGTCGCGGATGGCCTGGACCATCTCGAACGGCTTGTTCTCGAAGGTCTTGGGTACGGGCATCTGCACGACGCCGTGCGGCACGATGTTCTGGGGCATGGCGGTGTAGGGGACCAGTCGCCGCGGGTTGGCGAGCCAGGTCTCCAGGTAATCGGGCCGGAAACGGGGGGCGACCTGCCGGAGGTCGGGCCCATTCACGACGGCCTCGCCGCCGGTCGGCTTGTACTGGCCGATCGCATGACATTGCAGGCACGGCGACCCCTTCGCGGTCATCATCTCCCAGCCCGCCGAGAGATACTTGGGATGCGCCTTGTCTTGCTCTTCCAGGTAAGTGGGCGTCCGTTGCGCGATCGCCTGATAGGGGAAATCGGCCCGGTCACGGGCGGCGAAGTAGTTCGCCAGCTCGCCGGTTTCCTGGGAGGCGATCTGTTCCGTCTTGCCGTAGTGGAACTTCGGCATCCGCAACTGGACCGCCGGTCGGATCGGATAAGGATCCTTCAGGAAAGCCGTCAACCATGGGGTCTGGACCTTGTTCCCCTCCCGCACCAGGGGCGGCGGCAGCCGGTTCCAATAGGCTTCGAAGGGGCTGCCGGTCTTCTCGGACTGCGAGGTCGCATACAGATAGGCGAAATTCCCCCCGAAGCCCTCCGCCTTCTGGATCTTGGTCTGATCGAGCGTCAGGTTGTCTCCGATGTTGAAGGTATAACCCCGGATCGTCACCGGTTTCCAGAGCTGGACCGTCACTTCGTTCTCGAACAGGCCGGTCTGCATGCCCTCGATCGTGATTGAGGTGCCGCTGTCGGGCGTCAGCCCCAGCTCTTTCTGGATCTCGGCGCCATCCAGTTTCTTCCTGGGATCGTAGGTCAGGCCCGGGTAGAGCTCGGCCAGGAAATCGTTGGCCCGGTTCCCGTAGGAGGTGCGGAGGTTCGCGTTGAAGTCGGTGAACGCCTCGGCCACCTTGACTCCCTCCAGGATCGTGAACCTGGGCATCTCGAGGGCATGGCATCCGGTGCAATTGTGCCGATTGAGCACCTTGGCCCCCCGGGCCAGGGCGATCTGCTCGGGCTTGTAGCGGCCCTTGGGGAGGTAGCGGGCCGGGATCCGCTCGCCGGTCAGCCCGAGCACGAAGGTCATGACCTCCTCGACGGCCGAGGGATCATTGGCGAAGGCGAACTGGGGCATGCGGAGCCGGTCGTCCCACGCCTTGTACTTCTCGCTCTTCTTCAGGTAATCGTAGCTGCGCGGGCGGTGGATCTTCTGGAACAGGAAGCCCATCCGCGTCTCGTGCGTGACTTCTTCCTGATAGATCTCCGGCGTGCCGTCACGCGCCTTCTGATCGTTGACCTTCTGGTCCTCGAGATATTCGCGGATGTGGCCGTAATCCAGCCGCGCGGGGCTCTTCAGGCCCCAATCATTCAGGGCCGTGCCGATCGGCTTGGCGTTCTCATATCCGGGGATCGTATGGCAGCCGAAGCAGCCCAGCCGGGAGATCGTCCGGTCGCCCAGGTAATTGAGCTTCTCGTCCATCGCCAGGTCCTTGACGAAGTCGCCCACTTCGCTCAGCGACTTCGTGACGACCTTGCCGTCGGGCTTCTTGAACGTCCCGCTCTTGGAGACGTAGAGCTTGACCAGCTCGTCGACGGCGGCCTTCACGTCCTTGGAGTCGACGCCGGGGACGTTGACGGTGACGGGCCACTCGCCGGGGATGGAGAGGATCCAGCTCGCGATGTCGGCCGAGTCCTGGAACGAGAGCTGGAGATTCGGCATCAGGCTCTTGGGATGATACTTCTCCGGCGCGTTGATCCAGTTCGACAGCCATTTCAGCCCCTGCGCCTTGGACTGGAACTTGGCCGAGATATTCGACAGGTTGGGCCCGAAGTTCGCCATGGCGTCGTTGCGCACGGAGGCCGGGAAATTCTTGGGGTCGTAGGTCACGGCGACATCCAGCTTGGCGACCCCCTTTTCGAAGAGGTCGGGCCTGGCGTCATTGCGGTTGGCCTCGGGGAGCTCGTAGTAGGCCGGGTTGACGGCATCGCGATCCGCCACCTGGACCTCATGCGTCTGATAGGGCCGATGCTGGTGGCAGGCCAGGCAACCCTTCTGGAGGAAGAGCTCTTTCCCCTTGGCCGGGTCGGTCTTGGCGGGCGGGTCCACGAAGCCGGCCGGCTCGGTGCTCTTGGAGAAGAGGTAATGGGCGATCGCGTTGGCCTCGGCGTAGTTCTTGGGCCAGTCTTCCTGCGCCGTTGTTGGTCAGGCCGTAGAATCGCGGCATCCGCGAATCGGGTCGGAAGGCGTGGGGATCGATGATCCATTTGAGGATCCATTCTTTCGAGACCTTCGATCCCACATGCGCGAGATTGGGCCCGACCTGGGGCTCGTCGGTCAGGTCCGGGCCGAATGAGCCCTCGCCGCCGATGGTATGACAGCCCGTGCAGCCGTACTTGACGATGCGCTGGTAGCCGGCCTGGAGCTTCTTGGCGTCGGGGACGTCGGTGACGTCGTGGTGGCACTTCAGGCAGCTCGACTCGATGAACCGCTTGGGCAGCATCGGGTAATCCCAGAAGTGGTAGGAGTGCCAGCCGTATTCCTCATGCCACTGCTCGCCTTGCTTCAGGGTATCCGGCGTGTGGGAGGAGAAGGTGAACTCCGTCCCCGAACCTTGCCCGCCGTGGCAGACGGTGCAGCCGAAGCTGTTGACGGGGTGCGGCCCGTTGCCGTCGAGGTAGAGGCCCGCGGCCACGAGCTTCCCCTTGGGGTCGATGGTCGTCGCGCCCGTGGCGAGGTGGGGGTGCGAGGCGAAGACCTTCTTCATCGGCTGCCCGTCGGGACCCTTCTCGTAGCCGAGCCGGTCGATCCCCTGATGGCAGGTCATGCAGCGATCGTAGCGCGGGACTTCCTTGAAATTATAATTGATCGTCAGATCGGGCAGGCTGATCTGCTGGATCTTGGTCGGCGGCATCAGGTCGAAGCCGGGCAGGCCGCGGAGGAAGGCCATCAGCCCGCTGTAGGACAGGCCGGGGGCCCCGTGGAGCTGCTCCTTCTGCTTCATCGTCCGATCGACGCGATCGGCCTCGCGCGTCAGGTCTTCCCTCTTCTTCTTCAGCGCGTCGATGTGGCCCAGGAGGATTTCCTTCTGCGACTTCAGGTCGCTCTGCTCCTTCTGGACGGCTTCGAGCTGCTTCGAGAGGTCATCGAGCTCGCTCTCGGCACCGGCGACGACGCTATTCAGGTAGGACCGGGCCTGGTGCTCCTCGCCCCGATCGACCATGCCGTCATACAGGCTACGCTTGCTGTCGAGGTCGGCCTTCTTGAACCGGCGTTGCATGTCGAGGAGATCGCGTTTGGCGGTCTTCTTGTCGAGCTCCTTGTTGAGCTTGCTGAGCTCGCCGACCTGGGACTCGGCGCCGCTCTCGGCCTTCTGGATCTCCTGATCGATCTCCTGGAGCTGAGCCTGGTACTTTTCCTTCTGCTCCTCGAGTTTCGCCTGTTTGGCGGCCTCCAACTTCTGGCGTTCGATCGCCTGGAAGTCGCGTTGGACTTCCTTCCAGGGCCGGAAGTGGTCCGCCGCGACCATCCAGATGGTCGCGAGCAACATCGCGATCGATGTCACGGCGAAGATCAGATGGAGGTTCGGCTGTGACCGATACGTTTCCTCGGATGCCGGCATGGTCTTCGGTCCTGCTGTAGTTGCCAGTTGCCGGTTGCCATTTCGACAGAGAACACGGCCTCTATCCGCAACCAGCAGGGAGAACTCGAACTACCTGATCCTCAGCGTGTCCTCGAGGGAAGCTGGCCGCATTCACGAGCAACTGGGAACCGGGGACAAGAGCGTGTCATGGACTTCTACCGCTTCTGTAGCCGGCCTCTGCGAAGCCGGTTTTTTTGTAGCCGGCCTCTGTGAGGCCGGAGTCGAATCCCCGGGGTCACAGACCCCGGCTACAACCGAAAGAACTAAATGTTGAAAAAGTACTCGGGTATGGCCACCAGATATTTCAGGTTGATCGTCCAGCGGAGCACCATCTTGATCGGCAGCGAGGCCATGAACAGCACCAGCACGGCCAGCGTGATGTACCGCAGCATCCCCGACTTCTCGGCATAGTCCTTGAAGAAGAAGCGATACATCAGGTACGGCACGAGCGTGAAGTACCCCAGGCACAGGGCGATCCCCGGCAGCTCGCGGAGCAGGATCGATTCGGGCTTCGGGATGCCGAGGAGCTGGATCCAGATGATCTCCGACAGGTTCACGTTGTTGAGCGGGATCAGCTTGTGGAGATCCCAGTATTCGTAGGGTCCGAAGAAATTCCAGTTCGGGCCGCGGAGGAAGGTGCCGAGGAGGATCAGCACCACCCAGAGGACCACGAAGCCGTACTGGAACACATTGTAGGCAAATTTCCGCTCGTTGTAGGTGTAATAGCCGTTCCCGGACTTATTGGTGTCGATGTACGGGATTGCCATGAGGCCCACGATGATCATGCTCGGCAGCACGACTCCGGCCATCCACGGGTCGAAGTAGACCAGCATCTCCTGGAGCCCGAGGAAGTACCACGGGGCCTTCGACGGGTTGGGGGCGACCGTCGAGCTGGCGGGCTGCTCGAGGGGCGCCTGCAACACGATGCCCCAGACCACGAGGACGATCGTGAGGACGACCATGCAGATCAATTCGGTGTAGACCAGGTCGGGCCAGGTCAGGGTCTTGTCGGGCTCGAGTTCTTCGAGGGTCGGGAGTCCCTGGGCGACCCGGGAGTCGTTGATCACGGCGCGCCTCAAGCCCAGCCAGAAGAAGCAGCCGACCAGGATCAGGAGGCCCACGATCGGCACGTTGTCGGGCTTGGTGACGATGTCCCGGAAGTCGAAATCCGTCATGCTCATGCCGAAGTAGAGCAGGAAGACATTGACCATCGACCAGGCGACCAGCCCGTTGGCGACGATCCGGCGGAAGTAGATCGCGGCCATGAACGCCAGGGTCGCTCCCACGAAGAACGTCGTCGGCCCGGCGATGAGGTCGATGCCGTCCCGCATGAACAGCGGCATGTAGATGGGATGATTGAGCGCGTAGGTCACGCCGATCATCTGGAAGATCATGGCGGAGACGCCCCAGATGAGGGTCCAGAGCGTCCGATTGATCGGCCCGCCGAGGCCGACGGCCGGGTGGTGTTCATCGAGGCTGGGGCCCTGGGTCGGGTCGCCCTCTCCGTGGCCGTGCTCGTGGATCTCCGCGAAGTGGGCCGCATCGGCCCCGGCCATGATGGCCAGGGCGGCGTTGGCGATGGCACAGAGCCCATAGGCCGCGCCGATGGCGCCGGGGAGATGGTCCTTCAAGAGGACCACGAGGAACGCCAGGCCGTAGAGGCCGAAGAAGAGGCCGCTGAGCCAGCTCGGCATCCGCCGCGTCTTGGGTGCCAGGCCGACTCGCCGGGCCCCTTCCGAGACCATCACGCCATAGGAGACGTAGGCGGCGGCGCCCGCGTTGAGCACGGCGGCGATCATGTAATACCAGGCCAGCCCCGACATCACGCTCGGAGTCAGATCTTCGTGTGGATTCATGATTGCCCTGGAGAAACGAGACCCGTGGGACACATCGGAGCAGGACTCGAGCCTTTCGCGACTTCTTCCGCCCCGCCGTTGCGAGCAAACCCGATCGACGGCCCGGTCCCCGACGCGGGGGATGAGCCGTCTACCGGCACCAGTCTAGAGCGGAGGCGGTCCACTGATCCCGCCATCCTTGCGGACCCGCCAGAAGTGGATCATGATCAGCAAGGCGGCCGCCAGGGGGATCGCCACGCAATGCAGGACGTAGAACCGATTCAACGTCATCTCGCCGACGCTACGACCGCCCAGGAGCGCGAACTTGGCATCGGAGCCGTTCGTGATCAGCTTGACCCCGTTGAGCGTCAAGAATGAGGCACCCGGCCCCTCCACACCCAGTCCGGGCGTGGCGCGCGCCATGTTGGAGCCGACGGTGATCGCCCAGATCGCCAACTGATCCCACGGCAGCAGGTAGCCCGTGAACGAGAGCAACAACGTCAGGACCAGCAGGATCACGCCGATACCCCAGTTGAACTCGCGGGGCGGCTTGTAGCTCCCGGTCAAGAACACGCGGTACATGTGCAGCCAGACGGCGATCACCATGGCATGCGCACCCCAGCGATGCACCTCGCGCAGGATGCCCAGGGTCGTGACGTCGCGCAGGGCCAGGATGTCGTTGTAGGCGTGTTCCAGCGTCGGTCGGTAGTAGAACATCAGCAAGACGCCGGTGACCACCTCGACGATGAACAGGAAGAACGTCGTGCCGCCCATGCACCAGGTATAGCTGAGCGCGATCCCCTGCTTGCGCACGCTGACCGGGTGGAGATGCAGGAAGAAGTTGGTCAACATCACCACCACGCGATTACGCCGATCGGTCGGCATCGGATGGCGAAAGACGCTCTTCCAGAGCTGCGTGTCCGTGATCTTATCCAGGATCGGCATGGATTCTGTTCCCAGTTCCTAGTGACCTGTTGCCGGCCGCAAATTCGTCGATGGATCGAGGACCGACTTCCGGAACGTGCAGGGATCGCGAGACTTCGAACGACGTCGGTGCCCTCAACCCCATCGGGCGACGGGCAAGCGGCGACTCGATCGAGGCTGACAACTTTCGATCAGGCCGGAATAAAGCTGTCGGGGTCGGACCACTGCCCCAGTTCCTGCTGAAATCTCTGGCTCTTGTCGACGATGATCTGTCCGTCGTCCGCGATGGCGACCTTGAAACGCTCCAGGGGCCGAGGGGCCGGGCCCTCGAAATTGATCCCGGAGATGTAGAAGCCGCTGCCATGGCACGGACACTTGAACTTCTGCTCGCTGGCCAGCCAGTTGGGCGGGCAACCCAGGTGCGTACAGACGGACTGGAGCGCGTAGAGGACGTCCTGCCCGTCATACCGGGTGGAGCGGACGACCCAGAATCCCCACTCGGCCTTGAAGCGATCGTTGACTTCCTCGGGGTCGAAATTCGTCGGGAGCCCGATCTTCACGGTGCTGGGCGGTTCGGCCAGCACGTTGGGGAACATGAAGCGGACGGTCATCTGGGTCATGGCGATGAGGCCGGCCGTGAATGTCGTCCAGGCGACGGCGATCCAGGGCACCAGGAAGCCGCCGACGAAGAAGCCTCGGCGGCTGAGGCCCGCCATGGGAGCCGCACCGGCGTCGGCCAGGGCTCGGCTGGGCCGGGGGGGGACGGTCTGCGGCTTGGCGGGTGCCGGCTTGGCCTTCGGGGGCGAAGCGGCGGCCTTGGCGGCCTGCTCTTCCTTCGCCCGCCTCGCCGCGGCCTGACGGGCGGCCTCGGCCAGATCCTTGGGGTCGGTCATCTTGTCCAGCGGCGGCAGCTCGCGAGCCGCGGCGGCCTTGGCGGCCGGGGCAGCCCCCGCCTTGGCGGCTGCGGGCTTGGCGGCCGGTGCGCCGGCGGGCTTGGCCCCGCCGCGGGCGGCCGCCATCTTCTCGGCCAGGGTCATCGGACGACCCGTGGGCCTGGGCGGCGCGGGGGCGGCCGCGGCCTCCTCGGCAGCCGGGGCAGCCTCCTCGACCTCTTCAGCCGCAGACGCCTGAGCGGCCGCGGCGGGCCTGGCGGGCTTGGCCGCCGAGGCGGGCTTCGACGCGCCGGTGGCCCGTGCCGCCGCCAGCTTCTCCTTGAGCGTCAAGGGCCGGCCCAGCGATTCCGCCGTCGGCACATCGGCTGCCGACTCGGAACTGGCGGACGCCGCAATCTCCTCGATCGGGGCGCCCGACTCGACAGCCTCGGGTTCGGGCGTGGAGCCGGATTCCCCGGCGGGCTTGGCTGCCCCCGCCTTCCGGGCCGCTTCCAGGATGTCTTTCACATTCGGACGTTTTGCCATCGCTTGGCCCCAGCCTCTCCAGTGAACGGAACCCGCGCGGGCGAGTCGGTTTTGTATCGGATCGGCGAGCCCGGAGAAATCCTCGCGTCCTCAACGGGCGCAGTCTCCAGGCAAGAAGTCAATAATCTGCAAAGGTAATGCCGTACGGGCCGGCTCACGGTTGCGAACCACAAGTCACGTGCAGCTCAGAATTTACAAGAGTTAGCTTTTCCTTCCCACCCTCATCTCTTCTCAGGTTCAGGAAAACATGCGGAGAAGGCTTCCGGAATTCGAGAAAGCAACGGGTGTTTTCCCGGAAGACGATGAATGGCTTCCAACCCGACCCGAACCGACTGGTGAATCATCGAGCTCAGGTTTCTGAGTCGCGATGCCCCGGATAGCGTAACAGCCGTCGGACCGTCGGGCAACATGCTGGCGAACCGATCTTCAGGCTCAACCGACATGACCGCGAGCGGTAAACTGATGGGTTGCCCATGCCGGGGCCGCATCGGCGCGATACTAACCCGACGCGCCAGCGAGGGTCCGATGGCATTCCCCTCGCTGGCGCGTCGGGTTGGTGTGGGGCTATGCGATCCGATCGAGAATCGCTGCAAGTTCACTCGTCCGGATCGGGTCCGGGGCTAGCAGACGCCTTGAATGTCGCGTATGCTCACGAAATCCCGGATTTGCGGAACCGCGCGTCGGCGCGTGTCCGAAACTTCAACACGCCTCGACTCCTCGAGTATCTCACCCATGCGACCGATCGTGCGAATGATGGGCGTGATCTCGGCGTTGCTGTCATCTCTCATGGCCCCGCAGCCTCCTCGCGCGGAAGAGTCGCCGGTCGTCTCGGCCCTTCGACCGTTCGTGGACCGAAGCTCGCTGGCCGGCGCGGTGGTGCTCGTGGCGAATCGCGACCGAGTGCTCAGCCTGGAGGCGGTCGGCTATTCCGACGTCACCGCCCGGACCCCCATGAAGGTCGACGACCTGTTCTGGATCGCATCGATGTCGAAGCCGATCACGGCGACGGCCCTCATGATGCTGGTGGACGAGGGCAAGATCGAGTTGGACGTCCCGGTCGAGAAGTACCTGCCGGAATTCCACGGCCAGATGGTTGTCCTCGAGCGGAAACCCGAGCGGGTCGTGTTCAAGAAACCCGGCCATCCGATCAAGGTCCGCGAGATCTTGTCGCATACCAGCGGCCTGGTGGGCCGTTCGCCCCTGGAGCGTGAGCTGGACGTGCTCCCGCTCAAGATCGGCACGATCACCTACGGGCTCTCGCCGTTGCAATTCGAGCCCGGCACCAGGTACGAGTATTGCAATCCCGGCATCAACACCGCCGGACGCCTCATCGAGGTCGCCTCCGGCGTGACCTATGAGGAATTCTTGCAGAAGCGGCTATTCGAACCGCTCGGGATGAAGGACACGACCTTCTGGCCCGACGAGCCGCAGCTCAAGCGCCTGGCAAAGTCGTACAAGCCGGGCCCCAATAACCGGGGCCTCGAGGAGATCTCGATCACCCAGCTCACCTACCCCCTGACCGACCGGAAGCGGAGTCCGTACCCCGCGGGAGGCCTCTTCTCGACGGCGGCGGACCTCTCGACCTTCTGCCGGATGATCGCGAACGGCGGGATCCTCGAAGGCCGTCGCTATGTGTCGGAATCCGCCGTGCGGCAGATGACCTCGACCCAGACCGGTAAACTGTTGAACCAGGGGAAAGGCGAACATGGTTACGGACTGGGATGGTCAACGTCTCGAGCCTTTCAAGGCGATTCCGGGCCGGTCATACCCGGACCGTGCGGCCATGGCGGCGCCTATGCGACGCAAATGGGGATCGACCCGGAGCACGATCTGGTCACGGTCTTCCTGGTCCAGCACGCCGGCTTCCCGGGTGCGGACGGCGGCAAGATCCATGAAGCATTCCAGAGAGCCGCGAAGAGGTCCTTCGGCAGGTGACGTGCATATTTCGTTAAAACATCATCACACCATTGTGAACATGCTTCCGTTCACAATCAAGCAACCCAGGTCCGAGGTGAGCAGGGACATGAAATCGATTTCTCGCCGGAGCTTACTGAGAGGTTCGATGACGGCCGGTCTGGTATCGGGGATGCCGCGGCTGATGCTCGGTGCCGGGCCCCGATCGGTCAGTCCCAACGACGCGGTGAAAGTCGCGGTCATCGGGCTGGGGTCGACCACGGCCGTCGGAGGCGTGGGCGGGCGCGGCCACCAGCTCATCGGCCGGCTCCGCGAGATTTCCGGCGTCAAGATCGTCGCGCTCTGCGACGCGGATCGGGCGCACCTCGACCGCGAGCTCGAGGCGGCACGTGACCACGGGGAGAAGGTCGCCGCGTACCGCGACCCCCGCGAAGTCCTCGACGACAAGAACGTCAACGCGGTGGTCATCGCCCTGCCGAACCACTGGCACGCGCTGGCGACGGTCTGGGCGTGCCAGGCGGGCAAGGACGTGTACGTCGAGAAGCCGTTCTCGTACGACCTCTGGGAAGGGCGGCAGATGGTGGCTGCGGCCCGCAAGTACGGCCGGATGGTCCAGGTCGGCACCCAGAACCGGTCGAGTGCATTCCTCCGCCGGGTGTTCGACCGCCTGCGAGGCGGCGAGTTCGGGGCCATCAATTTCGCCCACGCGCTGGTGTACCGGGCCCGCGAAGGCATCGGTTCGGTCAACGCGCCGACGCCGACGCCACGGACCGCGGATTACGACCTCTGGTGCGGCCCGGCGCACAACGGGCCATTGATGCGCAAGCAGCTGCACTACGAGTGGCACTGGTTCTGGGACACGGGCAACGGCGAGATGGGGAACAACGGCATCCACGTCATCGACGTGTGCCGATGGGCCCTGGGACAGGACCGGACGCCCCCGCGCGCCATGAGCATCGGCGGCCGATTCGGCGCCCACGACTGCGCCGAGACGGCCAACACCCACATCGCGCTGCTGGATTTCCGGCCGGCCCCGCTCATCTGCGAGGTCCGCAACGTCAGCACCGGCAAGGGCACGGCCTCGATGGGGAAGTTCCGGGGTGAGAACAAGGGCGTCGTGATCGATTGCGAAGGGGGTTACTTCGCGGGCGATGCCTCCGGCGGGGCGATCTTCGATCGTCAGGGGAGGAAGGTCCAGGATCTCGGCAAGGGCGACAGCCCCCAGGCGCTCGAACAGGCCCACCTCTCCGCCTTCCTCGCCGCTGTCCGCAGTCGGAAGGCCGGAGACCTGGCGGCCGAGGCGATCGAGGGACATCGCTCGACGGCCTGCTGCCACATGGCGAACGTGTCCCACCGGCTCGGGAAACAATCTTCCCCCGATTCCATCCGATCCGGGATCGCGGGCAATGCCGAGATGGTCGATGCCTTCGAGCGCTGCCGCGAGTATCTGCGCGGCAACGGCTTGGATCTCGACGCCACGCCGGCCACCTTCGGCCCCTGGGTGAGCTTCGACGAGAAGCAGGGCCGCTTCATAGGCGACTTCGCCGACGCCGCCAATGCGCTGTCTCGGCGCGAATACCGCAAGCCATTCGTGGTGCCCGAGATCACCGCGGTATGAGTCGCGCGGTTCCGACTGCGGGCTTGACGCATCAGCGCGGCTTGATGTCTTCTCCCCATTCCGTATGATCGGGACCGGGCCACTCATCAACGAAGGTCCGCCTGGCCCAGGCGTTCCAGGCGGCTTCGAGCCTGGTGACCCGCTCGGGTTGCTGCCGCGCCAGATCGTGTTGCTCGGTGCGGTCGGCCTCCATGTCGAAAAGCTGCCAGGGCTGTCGGTGACGGAGGACCAGCTTCCATTTCCCGTCGCGCACCGCCTTGTTTCCTTCGTGCTCCCAGAAGATCGGCTCCGTCCGGCCGAGCGGCTTTCCGAGGAGGGCGGGGCGGAGGCTGACACCCTGCATCGGCTCGATCGCATTACCGCCGGACTCACGCGGGTATGAGGTGCCGGCGAGGTCGACGGCGGTCGCCATGACGTCGATCAGGTGTACCGGCTGTTTCTCGAGTGCGCCACGGCGTCCCGACGGGATGCCCGCCGGCCAGTGAGCGATGAGCGGCGTGCTGATGCCTCCCTCGTGGGTGAAATGCTTGTAGCGACGGAACGGAGTGTTCGCCAGAGTCGCCCAATCCATCCCGAGTAATACGTACGATTGCGGCCCGCCGATCGGCCCGTCGCCTCGCGTGACGCCCCGCGGACCGCCCTCCGCATTGCCGCCGTTGTCGCTCAGGAAGAGGATCAACGTGTTATCGAGAACGCCCCGGCGCTCCAGTCCATCGACCAGGGTGCCCATGGCCAGGTCGATCCGTTCGATCATGGCCGCGTAGACCGCCATGATCACGTCGAAGCGATCCTGACTCTCGGCCGTCCGCGACTCCCAGGTCGGCACCTCCGGCGGGCGCGGGGCGAGAGTCCACCTCGGGTCGATGACCCCCATGTCAAGCTGTCTCGCATAACGCCGGTCGCGGAGCGCGTCCCAGCCTTTCCGATATCGGCCTCGATATTTCGCGATGGTCTCCGCCGGCGCACGAAGCGGAAAATGCACGGCGCCTTGAGCGATATAGAGGAAGAACGGCTTGTTCTCCGCCCGCGCCTCGTCGACGAACTTCAGGCCCCACTCGGTGAACAGGTCGGTCGAGTACCAGTCCTTGCCCAGGAGTGGCGAATCCTTGGGTAGCTCCTTGCCGTCGAGGTAGAGGTTCTCCGTGCCCGGCCTGTCCGACTCCCTGGGGAAATAGACCTCGCCGTATCGCGAGTTCAGCGAGCGCCGAAAGCCTCGGTTCCAGGGGGTGCAACCATGCTGTTGACCGAGGTGCCATTTGCCCGTCATCGCCGTGAAGTAGCCGGCGTCGCGGAGGACTTCGGCGATCGTCACCGCCCTCGGAAGGAGCCGGCCGCGTATCCCTTTCGAGTCCGCCTCGACCCGATTATCGAGCCAGCCCATCCCGGCCTGGTGCGGATAGAGGCCCGTCAATAGCGACGCCCGCGTGGGGCTGCACCGCGCCGCGTTGTAAGCCTGCGTGAAGCGAACACCCCGGGCGGCGAGCCGGTCAAGATTGGGCGTCGGGACCTCGCCACCGTAGGGGCCGATGTCGGAGAAGCCCAGGTCGTCGACCAGCACGACGACGATGTTCGGCCGATCGTCTGCGACGGCCGTCAGTCCGGAGCCGAAGCATCCGATCAGAAATGCGAGGAGAGCCGGAGTCGATCTCATCGTCGGAGCACCTTGTTGAATCCACGAGAGAGCCTGGTTTGCGTGCAGGCCACCCGCTGCGTTGTGGCAAGGTGTGCCGACACTTGCCACCGGGCCGACCGAAGGTCTCCAACCTCGAGGCCGCCGGGATCGGGAGACCTTCGGTCCGGCAGGAGGCGGAGTCCGGAGACCCGCGCCGAATAGACGCAAATATCTACATAATTTTCAACCTCAAGCCGTGAACTCGACCATCCACTCGCGATAACCTCTCACGCCAGGATCTTGGTGACCACCTCTCCGTGCACGTCGGTCAGGCGCCGCTGGATGCCGTTGTGATAGTATGTCAGCTTCTTATGGTCGATCCCCAGGAGGCGGAGGATCGTGGCGTGCAGGTCATACGTCGAGACCGGATCCTCGGCGACGTGATAGCCGACCTCGTCCGAGGCGCCGTGGGAGTATCCCGGCTTGAGGCCTGCGCCCGCCATCCAGCATGAGAACGCGAGCTGGTGATGGTCGCGGCCCTTGCCGCCGACCCCTTCCGTGAACGGCGTGCGGCCGAACTCGGTCGTCCAGACCACCAGCGTATCCTCGAGCATGCCGCGACGCTTCAGATCCTTGATCAGCGCGGCGACCGGCTGATCCATGCTCGCGGCCTGCTTGGTGTGGTTCTCGACCAGATTCTCGTGGGCATCCCAGTTGATCCGCGGCGAACCAAACGCGCCGCCGTGATAAAGCTGGACGAATCGCACACCACGCTCCAAGAGCCGCCGAGCCAGCAGGCAATTGCGTGCGAAGCCGGCGGACTCCGGCCGATCCAGGCCGTAAAGCGCCCGGATCTCGGGCGGCTCGCCGTCGAATCCGATGACCTCGGGAATGCTCGCCTGCATCCGCCCGGCGAGCTCGTACGACCGGATCCGCGCCGCGAGGGCCGAGTCGCCGGGATTCGCCGCCTCGAACTCCCGATTCATGGCCTCGAGGACCGTCAAACTCAGCCGCCGACGATCGGGCGATACCTCCTTCGGAGGATACAGATCCACGATCGGCTCGCCGGTCGAGCGGAAAGCGACGCCCTGGTGGGTGGCCGGCAGGAAGCCCGAGGTCCAGTTGATCGAGCCTCCGGCCGGTAGTCCGCGCGGGTCGGGCAGGACGACGAAGGTCGGCAGGTCCTGGTTTTCCGTGCCGAGTCCATAGGAGAGCCAGGCCCCCATGCACGGGAAACCGTTCATGGAGAAGCCCGAATTCATCTGGAACGTCGCCGGCGTATGGTTCGAGCTCTTGGAGACCATCGAGCGGATCACGGTGAGATCGTCGGCGCACTCGGCGAGATTCGGCAACAGGCTGCTGACCCACTGCCCGCTCTCGCCGCGATGTCGGAATGCGAACGGAGTCTTCATGAGCCGGCCGGGCCTGCCGAAGAACGTGTCGATCTTCCCCTTTCCCAGCAACTCCCGGCCGTCGAAACGCGCGATCTCGGGCTTGTGATCGAACGTGTCAACGTGGCTGACGCCCCCGCATGCGAAGATCTGCACGACCCGCTTGGCCCGCGCCGGGAACGCGAGATTCGATCCGCCGTCCGCCCGCGCCTCTTCTCTCAGCATCCAGGAGAGCGCGACGGCTCCCAGGCCCGCGCCGGCATCGCGGAGGAAATGCCTCCGGCCGATGAGTCCGCGGCCGAATTCGTGGTTCTGACCGACCATGATGGACCTCGGCTCCGGCAAACGCATCTATCGGACTGTACAAGAACTCGCTCGAATTCATCAGGACCCACGCGAGGCTCTCGAGCCCCGCCTTGTCGAGCAGGTCCCTCGCCCGTTGGACTTCGCGATCGGTCGGCGGCCGCCCCATCGCCAGCCGATAGGCCCGGTCAACCTGTTTTCCGACATCGGGGCCGCACTCCGCGACGACGCGATCGGCCATGCAGCGTGCCTGGCGGAGGACGAAGGAGTCGTTCATCAGCCCGAGGGCCTGGAGAGGAGTCGTGGTGACGGCCCGCTTCGGCGTCTTGACCGAGGGATCGGGGCAGTCCAGCGTCTCGAGCAGCGGGTCCTTGGCCGAGTTGATGTTGATCCGATAGACCGTGCGGCGATTGAACTCGGGGCCGACCGGGTCGTTCAGCTCATAAAAGTTCGAGTTGAAGACGGTCAGCTTGAACGGGCGAAAGCTCGGGCCCGCCATCCGGGTGTTGAGCTGTCCGCTGGCCTGGAGCATGGCGTCGCGGATCGCTTCCGCCTCCAACCTCCGGGCGGGATATCGCCAGAGCAGCCGGTCGCCGGCGTCGATGGCAGCCGCCTTGCCGTCGAACCGCGACGATTGTCGATATGTGCTGGACAGCATGATTCGCCGGTGGAGGGCCTTGAGCCGGGACCCCTGGGCGAGGAAGTCCGACGCCAGCCAATCGAGCAACTCGGGATGCGACGGCGAATCCCCGTTCCGCCCGAAATCATTGGGCGTGGCGACGAGTCCCGTGCCGAAGTGGTAATGCCAGACGCGGTTGACGAGGACCCGGGTCGTGAGCGGATTGTCCGTATCGGCGATCCATTCCGCGAGTTTGCGGCGACGGGTACCTTCGGGTGCATCGGCGGCCAGGCCGAACTCCGCCGAAGGATGCCGGACCGCGGAGAGCCCGCCCGCGGTGACCTGCTTGACCTTCTTCTCGACATCGCCGCGGCCCAGGATGAACGTGGGCGGCGGTGGGCTCGGCCTGGCCGCGTAGGTGAGCGGGAGGCCCTTCGCGTTCAGGTCGCTCCCGGGCGCGATCGGCCGGTTGCCGTGCTGGACGCCTTCGATCGCCGCCTTGATCCGGTAGTAGTCGCCCTGGGGCACCGGGTCGAACTTGTGGTCGTGGCATCGGGCGCAATTGACCGTCAACCCGAGGAAGACCTGGCCGACCGCCGCGACCATGTCCTCGAGCTCCTCTTCGCGGGTCCGCTGCCTCATCAGCGAGCTCTGTTGCGCCTGGTTGGCCTCATCCCAGGTCCCCGAGACCAGGAAGCCGGTGGCGATGATCCCCTCGCGGGTCACCGGCTCCAGCACGTCGCCGGCGATCTGCTCGCGGACGAACTGGGGATAAGGCCGGTCCTCATTGAGGCTCTGGATCACATAGTCGCGATAGGGCCATGCGTTGTCGCGGATGTGGTCGTACTCGAATCCGTGGCTCTCGGAGAATCGCGCCACGTCCAGCCAGTGCCGGCCCCACCTCTCTCCATAATGGGGCGAGGCCAGCAGGCGGTCGATCAAATGCTCGTACGCGGCCGGGGAGCGATCGGCGAGAAAACCCGCGAACTCGTCGGGAGTCGGGGGGAGACCCAGCAGGTCGAACGTGGCGCGGCGGATCAAGGTGGTCCGGTCCGCCGGCGGTGCCGGCGAGAGCCCGGCCGCCTCGAGGCGGGCCATGATGAACGCATCGATCGGATTCGACGTCCAGGCCGCCGACCGGGGCGCCGGCGGCTCGGGCCGGGCCAGCGGCCGGAGTACCCAGAGCCCCCCCTGCCCGACCGGCTTCGGCTGCGAAGAGATCGATTCGTCCCACGGGGCCCCGGCATCGATCCACTCGCGGACCAGCGCGACTTGCCCGGCTTCGAGCGGATGCTTCGGCGGCATCTTGCCCGCCGCGACCTTGCGATAGATCAAACTCTTGGCGGCTTCCTTGGGCCGGAGAGCGGCCCCCGACTCTCCGCCGCGCAAGGCCGAGGCGCGGCTGGTCAAGTCGAGACCGCCGGACGGCTCCTCGGGGTGATGGCACTCCACGCAACGGGTCAAAATCGGTTGAACCCGTCGCGCGATCGGCTCGGGATTGGCCCCGCGATCGTCGGCGATCGCGGACGAGACGAGCATCATCCACGCGAAGAATGAGACGCAGAGAACGGCCATCAGCTCGCGACTCTTCAAGGCGATGCGCCTCCCGAGGAAATCAAGCCGGATCGACCCTCGCGATCATCATCGATCGGCGGCGCCAATCAACGAGCAATCGCTCCGCCAGCATCTCGATACACCCGACGATCTTACCCGGTTGCAGTGGAAGGTCGCAAACCTTCGAAGAACCGGATGCATCGAGGCCACAGTTCGTTGACGCCTCCCCTCTACCCAATATTTTGATTACAGTGTATGACCTGTTCACAATCGATTGACTGATCGGAATTCAGGGAGGGCGACCGGATCGGGGGACGCTGGGGTTTCCTGCCGGGATTCGTGGTGGCGCTCGCCATCGCCGCCTCGGGCGTATTCGACTTCACGGCCTTCAAGTTCGGCAAGTGAGAAGGAGGAAACGGCCATGTCCACGATCGCTCGGGCGCCATCGGCGGAATCTCCATCGTCGCCGTCCTTGCCCGCCCGCGGCGGCCAACGCATCGTGTTCCGGGGCGTGGGCCGGGACGCCTACGAATCGCTGTCCAGGGCGACGAGCGAGGGCGAACACGTCCGCCTGGCCTACGACGGAAAGGACCTGGAGATCATGGTCACCGGCAACCTCCACGAGAACTGGAAGGAATTGCTCGCCAAGATCGTCAATGCGGTGACGAGGTGGCGGCGTATCTCCTACGTGAGCAACGGCGAGGCGACGTGGGAGACGCCGGACCGGGGGCTCCAGGCCGACCTGTCGTATTACTTCGACCCGGGGAAGATCCGGGCGGCGCGGGAGGCCCTCGCGCGAAGCTCGATGGAGCAGTCCGACTATCCCAACCCCGACCTGGCCGTCGAGATCGACATGTCCGGGCCCAAGGTCGATCGTCCGGCCATCTATGCGGAACTCCGCGTCGCCGAGGTCTGGCGGCTCTCTCGCAAGGGGTTCGTCATCGAGCACTTGCAGGCGGAAGGGTCTTATGCCCTGGCCGACGAGAGCCGGTTCCTGGGGATCAGCGCCGCGGACATCCTGGGTTGGCTCTCCGCCGATGACCGGCTGGACGAAGCGGCCTGGGACCTCCGCCTGAATCAGTGGGCGATGGGATTGGGCCAGCGGGCGGAACCGGAACCGGGAGGGTGAACCAGTCGCTCGGGAGCAATAGTCAATCGCGGCGACGGAGTTCAAGCCCGCCGCGAAGATCCGCCGGTCCGTGACACGCCGGGGCTGTGCCCCCGCGATCGAATCCCCGGGGCCTCACTGAGGCCGGTACCAGGAGAAAGTCCCGTCAGACCGTGTCGAACATCTCCAGCGTGCTGGAGACCTCATGGAGCCGCGCCGTGAGATAGGTCCGGATCTCCTCGTTGGTGTTCAACTGGAGCACATGGTGTGCGAATCGCTCGGCCTGGGCCGTCGTGACGGCGGCCAGCAGGGCCTTCACGGTGGGGATGAACGCCGGGCTCATGCTGAATCGGCGGAGGCCCATGCCGAAGAGGACGAGGACCGATCGGGGCTGGCCCGCCATCTCGCCGCAGAGGGTCACGGGCGTCCCGGTCCGCTGGCAGGCCGCGAACACGCCCTGGAGCACGCGGAAGATCGCCGGGTTCAGCGACTCGCACAGGTGGGCGACCTTGGGATTATCCCGATCGGCCGCCACGAGGTACTGGATCAGGTCGTTCGACCCGATCGAGATGAAGTCGGTCTCGCGGAGGATCGCGTCGATGCAGATCGCCGCCGCCGGCACTTCCACCATGACCCCCGTCTTGACGTCGTCGCCGAAGGCGATGCCCTCCCTCCGCAGGTTGTGGCGGGTCTCCTTGACCAGCTTATTCACATGCAAGAGCTCTTCCAGATTGGTGATCATCGGGAAGAGCATCGAGACGCGCCCGTGACGGCTGGCGCGGAGGATGGCCCGGATCTGGGTGATGAAGAGCTTGGAGTTCTCGAAGAAGATCCGGGTTGAGCGCCATCCCATGAACGGATTGGGCTCGCTCCGCCGTCCCAGGTAGGGCACGGTCTTGTCGCCGCCGAGGTCCAGCGTGCGGATCGTCACGGTCTGGTTGGGCGAGTTGAGGATGATCTGGCGATAATATTCGTATTGCTCCTCCTCGCCGGGCACATCGTGGTGAGTGAGGAACAGATACTCGGTCCGGAACAGCCCGACGCCCGTCGCGCCCACCTTCATCGCGGCCTGCGAATCGGCGAGGTTGTTGATGTTGGCCAGCAGCTCGACGCGCGTCCCGTCGGCGCTGAGGGCGGGCAGGTCCCGGTTCGCGACCAGGCGGTCCTTGATGTTGAAGAATTCGCGCTGGACCTTGCGATAGGCCGAGGTCGCCTCCTGGTCGGGCCGGAGGATCACCATGCCGTCGCGCCCGTCGACGATCATGAGATCGCCGCTCTCGACCTGCCCCATGACGCCCTCGACGCCGGAGACCGCCGGGATGCCCCGGCTCCGGGCCAGGATGGCCGCGTGGCTGGTCGAGCCGCCCACCTCGGTCACGATCCCGGCGATCGGCAGGTCGCCCAGGCTCATGGCCTGGCTGGGCAGGAGCTCGTGGGCGACCAGGATCACCGACTCGTCGCCATTGCGCGACTCGCCGGCGGCATCGGCGCGAGTCCCCGGCTGGAGCGTCAGGTGGGAGCCGATCCGCAGGATGACGTCGCGGACATCGGCCATCCGCTCCCGAAAATACTCCTGCTCGATCCGCGCGAACTGGGACGCATAGCTGTGCATGACCGCCTGGAGCGCCGCCAGGGCGGTCATCTGCTTGCCCTCGATCAGGTCATGGACCTTGGCCAGGAGCGCCTGATCGTTGACGATCTGCAAGTGCCCTTTGAAGATCTCGGCATCGGCGTCGCCCAGCTCCTGCGCGACCTTCTGGACCAGTGCCTCGAGATCGGCCGCCGATTTGGCGACCGCCCGGTCGAAACGCTCGATCTCTGCGGGGATCTGGCTGGGGCTGTCCAGGGATTGCTCTTCGATCGAGCCGAGGACCGACTCGACGCGGTGGGCAACCCCCACCACGACACCAGGACTCACGCCGATTCCTTTACGCATGTCGAGCCGGTCTCATGATTTTTGACTTTCGAGCGGTAAGGCACCCGTCCACGGAGCGGACTTACGAACCGGATTCCGCGGTTGATGCACGTCCGTCTCCCGAGAGATTTCCGGTCCCCTTTGCGGGAATCGAGCAGGCCGAGGCCAGACTTGTCGGCGAGGCGGTTGCACGAAGGAATTCGGCGTCGAAGTCGGACCCCAGGGGCGGATTTTTCGCGTTCTTTCCTTCTTGGCAACTCCCGTACCGACACGAGGATGCGGTTCATTTTCCGCACCGCCGACAAACCATTCTCTGCTGATAAGGGTATATCGCCGATGGCGAGTCGTCTATATGCCACTCGACGGGGACCATGGGTACACGCCTTCCATCGCCGCGACCCCATCCGGAAAATCGTCGGTTCAGGCAAGCGAAGAGGGTTCGATCCCGGGCTTGGCGGGAGACTTGCCGAATCGCCCCAGGACCAGCAGCGCGAGGGCCGTCAAACCATAGCCGGCCGACCAGTGATAGGGACTTTGATGCGCCGTCGCCTCGGCCTTCCCCTCCGCCCGGAGACGCTCCATCACGTCCGCCGGCGCCATGATCGGACTGGAGGGCAACGGCGAGTGGATGACGCCGAACCAGGATAGGACGGCGGCCAGGAGGAGGGTCGCAACCGCGGGACGAATCCGGCCATCGATCAAGTGGGCGAGGGTCGTGGCCCAGATCACGCTCGTCACGATGAACGTGCCTCCTCCGGCCAGGACCATCACGGTCTGAACCCACTGTTGAGTCGAGGGAGGCAGTTCCGCGAACGGCTTGCCGATCAGGGGGAGGAGCTGGTTCAGCGACAGCGAGGCCAGGTACGCCAGCGCGGGGATGCACGCCATCGCGACCGCCGGGAAATGCCGGATCGGCGTCGCCTGGAACGACTGGGAGGTGATTTCCAGCCCGATGAAGATCAGGATCGGGAAGATGACCGGCTTGGGGATCACGAAGAAGATCCAGTCGAAGAACCCGAAAATCCCGGCGCAACCGACGAACAACGCCGTCGCCAGGGTGTAAGCCGCCCTCGCTCCCATGGCCTTGTAGGCCGGGTGCCCGATGTAGGGCGTCGACTGGATGACGCCGCCGAACAGGGCCCCGAAGAGGGTCGCAAAGCCTTCCACGGCGATGATCGCCCCGGTCGGGTAATCATCGCCCGCGGCCGCGGCGCTCTCGGTGCAGTCGATCCCGCCGACGACGGTCGCAAGCGCCAGCGGGATGGCGATCGGCAAGTAGCCCACCGCTTCTCTCCAGGTGACCTCGAACCACTTCCACCAGGCCTCCACCGGCATCGGCAATACCGCCCGAAGCATCCACGACGGGCGTTCCACGCCACCCCCATTCGCTTCTCCCCACCCGAGCATTTGCATCGCATAGTAGACCAGACAGCCGACCACGACCGCCCCGAGCGCCCGGGAATCTGCTTCGGGAACTCCCACCGAGCCGTCAATGTCGCCAGCATGAGCCCCAGTGCGACCAATCCCGCCACCGGTTGAGCGGCGATATCCAGGAAAGGCAAGAAGCTGATGAGAACAAGGGCAATCGCCGCCAACGATCCAAGCAACCCGGCTCTCGGGACCATTCTCCTGATCCAAGCACTCATGGGAGCACAGGCGATCTTGAAAAGCCCCGACGCAAAGAGCATGGCGATGCCAATAAACCAGGCATGACTCGCCGCAGTTTCAGGCTCGAGCCCACGCTGGAGGGCGGCTTGATAGGCCGGTCCGATGATGAAGAGGACCGCTCCAAACGTGCTGGGCGTGTCGAGGCCCAACGGCATCGCGGTGACATCCGTCCGGCCGGTCCGGCGGGCAAGGCGGAACGCCATCATCGTGTAGATCAAGTCACCCGCCAGCACGCCGACGGCCGTCCCCGGGATCATCCGGGTGAGGACAAACTGGCGGGGCAGCCCGAAGCCCAGGACGAGCAGGCTGGCCATCAGGATCATGCCGCCGATGTTGTCCAGCATCAGGCCCGAGAAGGCATTGATATCCCCGCGACGGGCCCAGGCGTATCCAGTTCCTCCCTGCCCGATTGCGTGCGATGAGTCGTTCACAGTCGTGGTTCCTCTCCAGTCGACGAAGAATTCGGAAGCCGTGAGCGTGCGCGGGCCACGGCCAGGCGAGAGGCGAACCAGGCCAGTAGCCCTACCAGTAAGTACACGACAGACGTTGATGCGATGGCCATCCCGAGGCCAAACTGCTTGGACGCCTTGCCGACGGCCCACGGGGCCAGAAAGCCGCCGGTCCAGCCCACGGTGTTCATCAATCCCGCGGCCGTGCCTCGGTCCTGGGGGGGGATGACATCGTAGAGAGATGCGAAGATATTGGCGTCGTAGATTCCCTTGCACAACCCGGCGCCCATCAAGGCCACGATGATGATCGCAAGGGACGCCGACTGACCGGCCAGGAAGACGAATGGCGCCGCGAGGATCAAGCCGATGCTCTGGACGAGGATCCGTCCCCCCGAAGAGTGTCGCGCGGCCCGATCGGCGGCCACGCCTCCGCCCAGTGCTCCCACGAGGCTGGCCAGGGGCCAGGCCGTCGAGATGAGCGACGAGTTTGCCAGCTCGAGCTCGAACTTTTCGAAGAGATAAAGCGGGAGCCATGCCAGGAAGGTGGCCGCGACGAAATTTGCGCCCACGAACACGGCCAGGAGCAAAGCGGCCGCCGGATTCATCACGATCCTCGCGACTTTCTTCGCGAGGGTGGCCTCAATGGCGCCTTTCGCCGGCGTTTGTTCGTCGGGATCGGCCATCACGTCCGAACCGCCCGGATCGCCCGCGGCCTGGTCGCGAGTCGGTTCGACGAGGACCGTCCCCAGGAAAGCGGCGTACCCGAGCCCGGCGAGGCCCAGGACCCAGAATGGAGCCTTCCAGCCGTAATGCTGCCCGAGGTAACCGGCAAGGACCGCACCACCGGCGGTCCCGAGGTAGACGCTCGTCTGATGAATGCTCATGGCGCGAGAGCGAGTCCGCGGTCCGTGATAATCCGCCAGGACCGACATCGAGGCGGGAAAATAGAACGCCTCTCCCAGTCCTTCCGCCCCCCGGAACAGGACCAGTTGCACGAAGGTTCGAGAGAGGGCCGTCGCGGCGCAGATCAGGCTCCAGAACGCCAGCCCCAGGGCGATCAGCATGCGACGGGAGAGGAGGTCGACCGTGTAGCCCGAGAACGGAGAGGCGATCGCATAGACGAACATGAACGCCGAGCCGAGCAATCCCAGTTGCTCGTTGTCGAGGTCGAACTCCGCCTTGAGGATCGGGAAGACCGAGTTCACCGCCTGGCGGTCCGCGTAGTTGAAGAAACCGCAGAACCAGAGCAGCCCGACAACCAGCCAGGGATAAGCGCCGGCCTTGACGGATCGTGGAGGTTGCGGCAGAGATGTTGCCTCGTGCATGCGAACTCCCGGGCTGGCCGGCTTCGGCGCGCCCTGGCCTGGTGACTCGATCAATCGGCATCGTGCGACATCAGCCAATCCTCGACGAGTCGGGAGTGCGCGATGGTGCTCCCCTTTCCCGGCCGGCTGAGCGTGTAAGTGACGTGGATCGAGCCATCGCTCGCCTGGAGCAGGGACGGATAGTGGAACAGGCCCTGGCCCGGAGGGCACCGCTCCAGGTTTCGGGTCCATTTCCAGCTCTTCCCCTCATCGTCGGACAGCGAAAGGGCCAGCGAGTACCTGTCCTTCGGCAGGTCGTTGTAGACCAAGGCCCAGCGGCCGCTCGCCAGCCGGATCACGTCGATCCCCGCGCCGGGATTGGGGAAAGGGGTATCCTTCACCGGCGACCACGAAACCCCATCATCGGCGGATGTGCTGATCCGTATCCGGTGATGGGGACCGTTATCGCGCATGTAGGCGAACAGGATGCCGTCATTCTTGCGAACGAGGCTCGGCTGGATGTTGCCGAAGCCGATCAGCGGCCGGCTGGCCGTCCAGGTTGCGCCGCGATCGTCCGAGAGCGCCATGATCGATGCGGAGAACGTGTCGGAATAGAGCGGGAGGATCCAACGGCCCGAGGGGAGCACGATCGGGCGGACGCGCGGCATCCAGCCGAGCCGCTGGTACAGTTCATCGCGCGACCGCTCCACGCTCTCGTCGAGGATCGACCGGTATTTCGACCGTTCTTCGGCGCTCAACGCCGCGACCGCTCGTTGCATCTCCCCGGCGAAGTCCTTGGGCGTCACGTGCAGGACCCCCGACGACGTCCATTTCGGGGGGCCCGGCTGTCCCGTGACGCGGTCGGCGCGGTCGTACTTCAGCAAGGCCCCTTCCCAGCGATGGTCGAGGATCGTCGGCCAGAAGAGCCAGAGCGATCCGTCCGGGCCGGCGAAGAGGGCCGGGTTGCAGTCGGGATAGCCGGGCGTGTCGGCCATGAGGAACCGCGGCTCCCACGTCTTGCTCCCCTTGCGAAGCCAGGCGCCCTGGATCACCACGTCATCCGACTTGCGCTCGCCGCTGCCGGAGTACCAGGCCGCCAGCAGGCTGCCATCCCGGGTCTCGACGATGCACGACGCGTGGTTATGTTTCGGCTCGGGCGGGAAGATCGCGACGATTTCCGGCCCCGGAGGCGCGGCCCGCCCGATCACCTGGATCGACAGGATCACGACGAGAGCATTCAGCCAGTCCCTCCGCGCACGGCGCATGATCATGAGCAACATCTCCACCCGGTCTCCCATCCGATCCGACAGGACGATGAGTGTACGGCGAGTGGCTCATGGGAGCAAGCGGCCGTGCGCCGGCTTATTCGCGGATCATCTCCGGGCGCCATTGCCTTTCGTGCTCGAAGTCCGCCGGCCGGGGGCGGTCGCCGCCTCCGGATGCATCCTGATCTTGCGGTTCACCACGCGCTGCGAATTGTAATCGGCGGCATGGATCAAGAGGGCCGGTGTCTCGCGATAATTCGCCGGGGCTTCGAGCCGGTTCTCCTCGGCGTTGATCTTCAACTCGGCCGGGTCGTGCGAGGGACGGTAGCCGACCGTCAGCCCGGCGAGCGGCTCTTTCGTCTCCGACCGGGCCATCTTCGACAGGAACGGCTCGGACCAGCGCACCACGTTGTTTCGCAGGACGACGCTCATGTAGGTCCGTCCCTTGTTGGACTTGATCGATGGCCCGTGGACCACCCCGACGGTACCCCCTTGCTCGCAATCCTCCAGGATGTTCCCCTCGATGACGCCGCCGAAGAACGGCGTGTGCGACCAGCCCCAGATCAAGGGAAACTCGGTGGGGCAGGACATCATCCGGAAGGCCAGGCTGCCGCCCAGCAGGTGGTTGTCGACCACCCGGGTGCCGAAATGATTGCCGGCCAGGACGAAGCTGTCGGAACGCTTGCCTCCGCGCAGGTCGATCCGGTTCCCTTCGAATCGCTCGTTGACGTAGCCCTGCGAGATGGAGATGCTCTCCGCTCCGCTCGGGATCGGCTCATCCACCAGGACCGTGGTGGGCGTGAGGGCCTGGAGGACGCGTCGCCAGAGCCCGGCGCCCGGCCCGGAGAGGATCGAGACGACGTCGCCGGCCCTCATGGTATCGAACGGAGTCCCGATGATCTGGAGGACCTTGCCGTCGGGCGAGAGGCTGCCGATTTTCCCCTCGTACTTGAGGGAATATCCCTCGGTGAGGATGAGTTCCGGCTCGTTCATCCAGAAGATCGTATCGTCGTCGCGTGCCCCGATCCCTTCCACCGTATTCCGCTCGACGCGGTCCTGGGCGCCGCAGCCCGTGAAGACGAGGAAGCGCCAGGTCTTGCCGCTGGGCTGGGGGGAGGACAGCCGGTTGCCACGCACGAGGACGTCGTGGACGTTATGACCGGTCAAGAACCCGTGCGAGAACGTGCCCGGGACCGTCCCTCGATACGTGTTGTCCACGATCTGCCAGGGCCCGTCGAAGAATTCGATCGGTCCCCCGCGCAGGACGTTGCCGGCAATCACGCCGGAACGCGCGTGGCACAATCGCAGCAGGCGAATCGCCTCGCTCCAGGTGCCGGGATTCTCGACGGCCGGATTCTCCACGTCGAGCTTGGTGAAGACCACGTTGAACTTCTGCTCGTCGTATCCGGGGTCGAAGTTATCGGCCATCCCGATGATCGCGGGACCATACGACACCTCGGTATTCCAGCGGACGGTGCCCTCGAAGCGAACCGCGAAGCCGTTCAAGGTCGTATTGCCGCAACGCACCTTGATCGCCGCCCTCCAGGGTGGATCCGTCTTATCTTGCGCGAAGACGATTGTGGCACCACCATCCGAGGTCAGGGTCACCGGCCGGTTGAGGATGAGGGCGTGGCTGAGTCGGTAGGTCCCGCGAGAGAGTACGATGGTCCCGTACCGATCGGCGAGCGCCTGAAGGTCATCGCCCGGCCTGGCCTCGATCCGGCTCGGATCGGGCGCCGGCGACCGTCGCGCGACGTCGCAAGATCCTCCCGGGAACTGGGCGTAGGACATCCGGCCATCGGTGTTGATGAACCGGACCGTGAAGGTATCGCCCTTGCCGTCGCGATGCGGGGGAAAGAAGAGCTCGAGCGAGGTTCGATCGTCGCCGATTTTCACGTCCATGGGCTCGTACATGGGATCCGGAGGGACCACCGGGCGGTCGGTCGCACGATAGACCCAGAGGCCGCGCACGGAATCATTCAGGACGACGGCCGCGAGCCGGGACGTCGCGGAGAGCCCGCTCAGCACCACGTGAACGTCGCCCAGGCGGGTCTTTCCGACACCGTCCTGACCCAGCCATTTCGCGGTCAGGTTCCGCTGCTCGATCTTCGGCGGCGGGGCGAGGGGCATCCGCAGCGCCGGGTTGAGGCGAGTGGCGGTCACCGTCGTCGCATCGCGCTTCTCGTTCTCGTAGAGCACCGTGAGCTTGAGCCGCTGCCCCGCCAGGTCGCGTTCGGGCTGGAAGGCGAGATCACCCTTGGACGGATCCTTGGGATCGCGGATCAGCTCCGCGTTGGGTAAGAGCCGGGGATTCGACCCGGACTCCCAGTGCATCCCGTCCGCTCCATCGATCCGGATCGCCCTGATGGGGACCTTGACGCCCAGGCCCGAGAGCCGAATCCTCGCGTCCTGGAGACCGTCCGGGCCCACCGACGCACCCGGCCCGACCATGTCGTGCCGGTCCTGACCGAGCCATTGCGCCTGGAGCGCGACACCGGGCATCCGGAGATTCGGATTGATCTTGCGAGACCGCACGTCCGCTTCCACGGTCGTCCCATCCTCGTAGCGGACCGAGATGTGGAAGTTGCGACCGGTCTCGACCCTAGCCGGTTCCAGATAGAGTTCGGCCGTGGTCGAGCCGTCCTTCCGCTTCAGCTCGGCCTTCCAGGCGAACGACTGGGCATTGTATTGCCACTGGTCGCCTCCCTCTCCCGTCACGTCAACGAAGACAACCTTGCGCCGAGGATCGAGTCCACCGAGCGAGAGGTGGATGTCCTGGACGTCGCTCGCCTCCAGCCGGTTGCTCGGTCCGACATGATCCTGACCATCCTGACCGATCCAGCGAATCATGAACCCGCCCGACGCGCGGCCCCGCTGGTAGGACGCAAGCTGGACCGGTACACCCCCACTCGATCGACCATCGACGGCGGGGCCGGCACTCTCCCGCTCGTCCTCCTGGATAGCAGCCCATCCGGCCGTGACCATGAGACACGACACAACGACCATCCCTGGCATGCAACGCATGATGACCTCCATGCAATCCGTCGTCGATCGTCGTCGATTGAGGTTTTCCAGCCTCGCACGGTCCGAGTGGATCGGGCTGGAGCTCAGAATCCATTGAAGCCAATCATACCATGAAAGATCTCGAAATTCGCCCGAAACCCTCGTGGCTTGCTGAGCCGGAAACGTCCTCGGTGCCGTCGCACGAGCCGGCACCCAGATCCCGAGGGCCGCGGCGACGATTGTGGAGAAGAGCCAATAGTCCTTGGTCCGTAGTCCGTTGTCCGTTGATGGGACCGGAGGGGACTCGATGGGGGCGATGGCTTCTATCTTTGGGCCCGTGGTCCGCGGTCCGTGGTCCGTTGTGACCGGAGAGGGTTCGGCGGGGGCACTGGCTTCTATCTTCGGGTCCGTTGTCCGTGGTCCGTGGCCCGTTGGGACGGGAGGGGGATCGGGCGGGGCGGTGGCTTCGTTCGTTCGGTCCGTTGTCTGTGGTCCTTGCTCGGTTGGGACCGGAAGGGGATCGGGCGGGGCGATGGCTTCGTTCGTTCGGTCCATTGTCTGTGGTCCGTGGTCATTGGTCGCGGAGACGGACTCGATGAGGGCGATGGCTTCGGCCGAGACGTCCCGGGCATCGTGGTTGCCGGCCGGCTCGACCGCCGTCGGCTCCGCGCCCGTCGCCGGGAGATCGGACCCTTCGACCAACTCACTCCCCAACGACAAACCACGGAAATCAGACGGCGGGACGGGAGGAGCCGGCAGGTCGTCGCCGAAATCGCGGCGGACCTTGCGCAGCTCCTCGAACGTCCGGCAAAGCGACCGGCTGCACCTCGCCTGGTGCTTCCACAGCCAATCCACCGTCTCCTTGTCGCGGTAGGACAAATGGGCCGAGACCTCCGACAGGCCAGCCGCCTCTGCCGCCGCGAGGTCTTCCCGCAGGGCCTCCACGCGCGCCACGGCCGCTGACACGATCGCCCGCAGCGCCGCCCGGCCCGACGCCGCATCCCGCGGCGACCGCTCGGCCCGCGCCGCCGCGAACTTCTCCGTCTGCCGCTGATACGAAGCCGCCGCCTCGGGGCGGCGCAGGTCGCTCAACGGCTCGGCGAAGACGTCCGGCCCGTGCGGGTCCATCGCCTGACAGGCCAGGTAGATCGACAGCACCGTCTCGTCGGCGACCGCGTCGAGCGGCTGCTTGCCCAGCAGCCGGATCGCCCGCACCCGGTTGACCGCCCCCCACGTCCGCCCGCCGTCGAGGGCCTCTCCCAGCGCCGCCCACCGCTGGAGCAGCCAGGTGCACCCCTGCGCCGTTCCTTCCAGCTCCTCGACAAGGTGGGCGGGGTGCCGGGGATGTTCCGGGTCGAATGGCCAGGAGAGGGGCGGATCTTGCTCGTCGCCATCGCCGCCGCGGGCGCCGTCAGGGCCGCCGCCGCTGATGCGCGGGGGGCGTGGAACAGGGTAGCCCCCAGTTCGAGAACGTCCTGGGCGCGGCGGAGGGCCAGCTCGTCGGCGGCCTCCACCAATGCCGCCACCTCGGCGCGGTCGGCCCGGTCGAGCTGCCAGGAGGCGTGGACGGCGCGCTCCACAAGGTAGGACTCGACGGCGTCGCGGGGCTGGAACTTGTCGATCCAGGCGTCGAGGCGGTCTTGATAGACGTCGGCGTCCTCGCCGGGGAGGATGGGCAGCCGGGCGCGGCAGCCGTGCTTGAGGGCGTTGAACCGTGAACGCTCCTTCCCGGCCTGGGATCTCGGCCCCGTGGACCGCTGGGCGTTGCGGCGGTTGATCTCGGCTCGCGTGGGAGGGATCTCGGCGGTGGCCGTCATGATGGGATGTCCCCTTCGCGGGATGTCGATCGGGTGGCCGGCTGTCGGGAGCGGTCGGTTGGCATCGTCTGGCTCGCGGCGTCGCAAGGGTGGCTATCTTCGGCCTCTTACTGCGATTATGGGTAATTTTCTCACGTCTCGGTCAACTTTCTTGGTTTTTTCCATTTTCTTGCGAAGCCGCGCCGGACATCACCGCGATGGACCGGGGTCCGGGGCGGCGTCCTCCCAGCGGATGGCCCTCGTTCGCCCTAGGGCTGTCATGCGCCCGGAATTCAGGCCAGCGCATAGATGGGGGGCTGAAACCCCCGAGGAGGCGCACTGCAATCAAGAGACCGCGGCGTCGATTGACACCGGACCTCGCGGCGAAGGTGGTCCTGGTGGTTCTGGTGGGACTCGATTGCCGGCTGAGTCGCGCCGCAAGCGTGCACTCAGTCCGTGCCGGCTCGGCCTCTGGAAGACCGCGTTCCTGGAACGGGCCTATACGCTCTTCCAGACTGATGAGCAGCCTGCCCGGATCCTCGACTTGGTGATCAAAAAAACAACGGCCCGATAGATTGGTAGAACTGGGATCGGGAGACGGAGCTCCCTCCTACAAATTCTGTAGGAGCCGGCTCCGTCCGGCGAACTTCTTAGCCTTTTCGCGGACCATTGGAAAAAAAGAAGACGTCGCTAAACCCCGAGGGAAAATAGGCGCTTTAGGATGGAATGCCTTTCCCGGTTTTCGCAGGCTGCGCCGGGAAATAGAGATGTCCCCGTTTGCCCCGTCATTGCCTTGAAGGTCCGGTTGCTCCGATGCCAAATCAATCTGGAACCGGGACGCCGAGCCTTTCTCTCACGGGGCGCGGGAATAATACCTCGGGGACTCCCTTCCGATCCTATCGACTGAAGTGTACAGTCGTTTCTAGAAGACCATCCTGCCTGTAGTGCACAAAGACCAGTCGGGGTAATCGCATGCTCCAGACCGTGAAAGACGCCTGCGAACTGCATCCCATGGCGCTCGATTACGCGATGAGCGAGCAGATCGAGAATCTGTCCGATGTGATCGAGAGGACCGAGAAGGAGGCGGGCGAGTTCTTCGAGAAGAACCACATCACGAAGGGGATGGAACTCCTCCTGGATCAAGGGCTGAAGCGGCTCGCCGGCCGTTCCGATCAGGCTGTCTTCGAACTCAAGCAGGCGATGGGCGGTGGCAAGACTCATTCGATGATCGCCCTCGGCCTCCTGGCCAGAAATGCGGAGTTGAGAAAGTCGGTCGTCCCGCACATCGCCACTGCCGCCCCGTTGGATCGGGCAGAGCTTGTCGCAATCAACGGCCGCATGGGATTCGAGGAGCGTTTCGTGTGGGGTGAGATCGCCACCCAGCTCGGCAAGGCTTCGCAATTCTCCAAATTCTGGAAGGATGGTGCGAAGGCTCCTTCCGAGCCGGATTGGATCGAGCTGATCGGCGAGAGTCCGACATTGATCATGCTCGATGAGCTTCCGCCCTACTTCGACTATGCGGTCACGCGAGTGGTCGGGGGCGGAAACCTGGCCCAGGTCACGACCTACGCTCTCTCGAATCTGCTCTCCGCGTCCCTGAAGCTAAAGCAATGCTGCGTGGTCCTCTCGAACCTCAGCGGCAGTTACGAGGGCGCGACGAAGCAGCTTCGTCAGGCGATCCATAACTTCGAACAGGAAGCCAATCGGTAGGCTCGGGCGATCACGCCGGTCGATCTGGCGAGCGAGGAGATCTACGACATCCTTCGCAAGCGGCTCTTCAGTCGGCTGCCGCATCGTTCCGTCGTCGACTCCGTGGCCTCGGCATTCGCGCAAGTGCTCTCGGAAGCGGCGAAGTCGAAGTCGATCGCCAAGAGCTCGGAACTGATCGCCGAGGAGATCCATGGATCGTACCCGTTCCACCCCTCGGTCAAGCACGTCATCGCCCTGTTCAAGGAGAACGAGAGCTATCGACAGACCCGCGGCCTCATGCAATTCATCTCGAAGATGATCAAGTCGGCCTGGGACCGTCCGACCAACGACGTCCACCTGATCGGCTGCCAGCATCTCAACCTGAACATCGGCGACGTCCGCGAGGAGATCAACAAGATCAGCAACCTCCAGGGTGCGATCGCCCACGATATCGCCGCGGGAGGGAAAGCCGCCGCCGAGGTCGCCGACGCCAATTTGCACAGCGACGCGGCCAGCCAGGTCGCATCCCTGGTCCTCACCGCCTCGCTGTCCGAGTCGATCGACGCGGTCAAGGGATTTACCAAGCCGCAGATGCTCGAATGCCTGATCGCGCCGAACCGCGCCGCGAACGAGTTCCTGGAAGCCTTCGAGGCCCTCCGGGGCGGGGCCTGGTACCTACACCGCAAGGAGAACGAGGCGTACTATTTCTCGAACATCGAGAACCTCCAGAAACGGATCGACAACCGGGCCGATGCGGCGCCGCAGCCGAAGGTCGACGCGGAGATGAAACGTCGCCTGGAAGAGATCTTCCGGCCACTCAACAAGAATGCCTATCAGGACGTCCACGCGCTCCCGAAGATCGACGAGATCAAGCTCAACGGGCCGACGCGCGTCTGCCTGATCCTCAGCCCCGACAGCAAGACGCCGCCCCAGGAGGCTCAGCGGTTCCTGGAGGGCGTCACCGAGAAGAACAACTTCTGCGTCCTCACCGGCGACGGCAGCAGCCTCGGCAACCTCGAAGACAAGACGCGACGGATCTGGGCCATCGTGCGCGTGCTGGAGGAGACCGGAGGCGAGAAGTCGCCCCACAAGACCGAGCTGGAAGATGAGGACGTGCAGGCCGTTATCGAGTTCAATAGCACGGTGGTCAACCTGTTCAACCGGGTCTACTATCCGACCAAGAGCGGACTCACGCCCGCCAAGCTCTCGATGACTTTCACCGGCAACCAATTCCTGGCCGAGGATCAGATCGAGAAAGCCCTGAGCGATGTCGGCGCGTCCAAGCTCGTGATGAATGTCGAAGCCAATGCCGAGATGCTGATGACCCGGGCCGAGGACATGCTCTGGTCCGGGAAGGAAAGGCGCGTGCCCTGGCGCGACGTCGCCAGCCGGGCGATGACTAACCCGCGCTGGCTCTGGCTACCGCCCAAGGGGCTGGAGCACCTGCGGAAGATCGCCGAAGGACAAGGCCGATGGCGGTACACTGAGGATGGGTATATCGAAAAGGGGCCGTTCCCACCGCCTCGGACCTCGGTATCCGTCGCGGAGCGTGTCTACGACGAGAGGACAGGACAGGCAACCATCGAGGTACAGGCCCGAGACGCGGGGCCTAACGGCCGGGTTCACTATTCGACCAACCCTGACGTCTCGAAAGAAAGCCCGGTCATCCCCGACACGATCTTCCCGACGGATGAGACGGTCCTCTGGTTCCTGGCCGTCGACCCCGATGGCGCTCGTCAGACCGGAGATCCCGTGCGATGGTCCAATCATCTGAACCTCACCCACGAGCGGAAGACCATGCCCGGTGGCAAGCGGATCGTGGAGCTGACCGTCAGGCCGCGAGGTGACATCCGCTGGAACACCACCGGGGCCAATGCGAAAGAGGGAAATGTCTATACCGGCCCGATCGAGCTGACCGATACCGCCGAGGTGACCGTCTACGCCTACGCCGAAGACCAGGGTATCGGCACCCATCGCAATTTCATCATCCCCAAGCCCGATCAGACCGGCGCGACGATTGACAAGGCCAAGGCCGCGAAGCTGCATAAGAAGCTCGATTTCCACGACAACGCCAAGTCGTTCGCCGCACTGAACTCGGCAAAGGGTGTACAGGCCGACCTTTGCTGGGTCAGCGTCGAGATCGGTGACGGTGCGAAGAACGTCACGACGCGATTCGGCAGCGAGACGGTCATCTCCGCGGAGCGTCTGGAAACTTTCATCGCCGCGGCCCGCCAGGCAATCGGTGACGATACGGCGGAGGTCAAGCTCAGCTTCCGAGACAGCCGCTTCCAGAGTGGTCACGACCTGGAAACGTTCCTCGCCAAGTTGGGGATTGATGTGGGAGCCGGGGAGGTGGAGCAATGATCGCCAAGCCGCAACGGACGATCGGCTTCGGCTGTCCCGACACGACCGATCCTCATCACTTCGTGGTCGAGATTCCGGCCGGGCGGACGGGGCGGGTCGTCATCAGCGAACACTATGGGATCAAGACGGGCATCAATAACCTGCCCGAAGTCGCCGAACGCTGCGAATTGCCCAGGGGTGCCTGGAACGCGATCGCCGAAGACGTGAAGCGCGATTTCAACGAGCGGCTTCGCTCCAAGAGCCTCGAACCTAGCCGATGGCAGGTCGGGGCGAACCGGGTCGAACGACTCCTGGGCAGGGAGCTGCTGGTCCTGGCCTGGGCCGTCGAGAAGGCCGACCCGAGCCTCTTTGCTATCGCCGTCCGCAACTGGACCGGCCTGAGGCCCGAGGAGCGCTGGTGGCTCTACACCATGACCGCCGCGGCGAGCGGACGACCTGAGGACGCGGACGTCGGCTGGCGCAAGGCCCTGCGTTTCGCACTCACCGAGAACCCCCTGGCCGATCCGATGGAGGGTCGCACGTTGAAGCCGCACCCCGTCCCCCGACGTAAGCCAAGAGCCGACTCCATCGACACGCCGCGATTCCCGGGCTTTGACGGAGAAGAATCCCTGTTCGCCGCGGATGGTGCGGGCAAACTGGGGCGCGGCTCGGAGGTCGAGCGATGACCCGACCGATTGGGGATCGTTCGCGAATCGGCGAGAATTCGGATCGCCGGACGGAGCCGGCTCCTACAGGGAACTCCGAGGCGTCCTTTGTAGGAGGGGGCTCCGTCCCCCGTCCTTCGCCCGCCGCGAATCGCCGGACGGAGCCGGCTCCTACAGAGGACCCGCGCGACGAGGTTTCCCCTGTAGGAGGGGGCTCCGTCCCCCGATCCTCGCCCGCCGCGGTTTCCCCGACACAGGCGGCTGCTTCACTCGCATGGAAGGACGCCCCATGCCTGATCGAAAAACTTTTCCCCGCGCAGAAGATTTCGGCGGAGGCCCAGAAGGAACGGAAGGCGGTCCATGGTCAGACACTGACGGCGCTGGGCTCCTACTGGAAGGGCCGCAAGCCGCTGATCCTGGTGAAGGCCTGCGTGCTGGGTGCCTTGCTCCCGGCGACCGGTGATTCCGAGAAGGACCTGGAGGTTCTTGAGAGCCTGATGGCGATCGATGACCGAGCCTTCCTGCGCAGGGAGCCGTCACTCTCACCGGACGCGATCGCACGCCGTTGCCTCCAGGCCGGCACCTTGAAGGCGTCCCAGATGGACGGGCGGTTCACGGTCCGTGGCATCAAGGAAGTTGACTGGAAGGCACTATCTCCGGAGGAGCGAGCTGCCGCGTTCGCTAAGGCGATCGAGGGAGGGGGCCTGCAATGGTCGCGCGCGTGCCTGGTGACCGAACGCAAGCGGCTTACACTGGCCGCACTGGCGACAATGACCTATCTCGAAAAGCTGGATGTGACCCAGCGCCCTGAGCAGATCCCGGATGAGACCCTGTTCGGGACGATCTGGAATCGCGTGAACGCCCACCTCGGGACGAGCGCCCGGAGCTTCCCCGAATTGATCGAGCAACTCGGCGTCTTCCGATTCGGCCACCGGCCCAGAGTGGGAGATGCCTTCTGCGGCGGCGGATCAATTCCCTTCGAGGCCGCCCGGCTCGGCTGCGACGTCTTCGCGTCGGACCTCAACCCCATCGCCTGCCTGCTTACCTGGGCGCTCTGAACATCGTGGGCGGCGATGCGGTGGACCGCGAACGGATCTCGAAGGCACAGGCAGCAATCGTCGAGGCCGTTGACCGGGAAATCACGGAACTCGGCATCGAGCACGACGAGCATGGCAACCGCGCCAAGGCGTACCTCTGGTGCCTCGAAACCCAGTGCCCGCAGACTGGTTGGATGGTCCCGATCGCGCCCGGATGGGTCATCAGCAAGAATTATCGCACTTTCGCCCGGTTGATCCCGAACCACGCCCGCAAACGGTTCGACATCGAGATCGTTTCCGCAGCAACCCCGGAGGATCTCGCGCTCGCTTCAGTCGGGACGTTGCAGGACGGTGATCTCGTGTATGAACTCGATGGCGAGACTTACCGAACGCCGATCAAGACGATTCGTGGCGATTACGATCTCCCTACCGGCCAATCCGCCAACAGACTGAGGCGATGGGAGAAATCCGACATCGTTCCCCGACCGGACGATATCTTTCAAGAGCGGCTCTATTGTATCCAATGGATCACCAAGGACACCGTCAAGTCCTTCCGTCCCAAATTCTATTTTGCCGCTCCAACAGAAGCCGATCTTGGTCGAGAACGCAAAACCGAAACGATCGTGCTCGAGAACCTTGCGAAATGGCAGATCGAAGGGCTAGTGCCGGATCTTCGGATCGAGCCAGGCGAGAAGACAGATGAACCGATCCGGACCCGAGGTTGGACCTGGTGGCACCATCTTTTTAATCCAAGGCACCTTTTGATCGGAGCATTGATTCGAAAGCACCTCATTCAGGCTGGCGATAAAGCGAAGGGATTGGGAGGAGCACTTGGGCTATGCCGTGCGCTCAATTACATGTCGAAAATGACACAGTGGCGCGTCGGACATGGGGGGAAGATTGGGTCGGCTCCGGCTGCTGACGCTGTCAATCATGTTTTTTATAATCAGGCGCTGAATACTTTTTATAATTATGGATCTAGATCTTTTCTTATGATCGAAGAGGCTCTACTTCTCAAAACAGCGGAGTATCCGCGCCTGTCTCAAGAGACGATCTCGACTCACCCCGCTCGAATGCTCAGAGAATTATGCGATATTTATGTCACAGATCCACCCTACGCCGACGCGATCAATTACCACGAAATCACCGAATACTTCATCGCCTGGCTCCGCACGAATCCGCCTCAACCCGATTGGATCTGGGACAGCCGCCGGGCGCTGGCGATCAAGGGGAGCGACGATGCGTTTCGTCGCGAGATGGTGGACGCGTATCGAGCCATGACCGGGCATATGCCCGACAACGGCCTTCAAATCGTCATGTTCACGCACCAGGACGCGGGCGTGTGGGCCGATATGGCCTCGATCGTCTGGGGCGCGGGTTTGCGCGTCACCGCGGCCTGGTACATCGCCACCGAGACGAGCTCGGAGCTGAAGAAGGGCGGGTATGTGCAGGGAACCGTCTTGCTGGTCCTGCGCAAGCGGCTGACGGACGAATCGACCTACCGGGATGAGTTGGTACAGGAGATCCGCGTCGAGGTCGCCCACCAGATTGAGACCATGATCGGACTGAACCAGACGACGCGCGGCCACGGGCGGAGCGAGAACCTCTTCGAGGACGCCGATTTGCAGATGGCCGGCTATGCCGCCGCGCTCCGGGTCTTGACCGGCTACACGCGCATCGACGGCCAGGACATGACCGCGGAGGCGCTCCGGCCGCGTCAGCGAGGCCAGAGAGGGATCGTCGGGGAGATCATCGACTTCGCGGTGCAGGTGGCCAACGAGCATCTCGTGCCCGAGGGCCTGCCGGCCGCGACCTGGGAGCGGCTTTCGGGCGGGGAGCGGTTCTACCTCAAGATGGTGGACCTGGAGATGAGTGGCGTGAAGAAGCTGGACAATTACCAGAACTTCGCCAAGGCGTTCCGGTTCTCCGACTACTCCGCGCTGATGGCGTCGCTCAAGCCGAACGCGGCGCGGCTCAAGACGGCCGCGGAGTTGAAGCGGGCCGAGTTCGAAGGCGAGTTCGGCCGCTCGCCGCTGCGCGCCCTGCTCCACGCCCTCTACGAGCTCAGGCGCGAGGTCGACGCCGACGAAGTCATGGGGCACCTCCGCGACATGGTAACGGGCTATCACGGCCGTCGCGAGGACCTGATGGCGATGGCCCGATATCTCGCGGCGAAGCGCGATCGGTCCGCGCCGGAGGAGGCGGAGGCCGCCCGCATTCTGCTCGGCCGGATCCAGAACGAACGGCTCGGGGGCTAATCGCCACCCGACACGATGAGGCTCAGATCGCCGGACGGAGTCGACCTATATTGGAACGAAGGAGATCGCCGGACGGAGCCGGCTCCTACAAGACGGGAAACATCCGACCCGCGCACCGACTCATCGTAGGAGCCGGCTCCGTCCGGCGATCCTCGCCCAAGCATGACCACAGACCTAGAACATCTTTCGAGTCTATGGAATGAGCACTCTGGACCGCGAGGAGGATCCACATGCACGGCGACTTCGGTCGGGACGATTTTCCGCACCCTTCCAGACCTATTTCATTACGAAGTGCATTGAAGGGCGGCGTAGAGTTCTCGCTGACTCCAGAGCGGCTGAGACGGTCGTCCAAAGCTTGATTCACATCCGTCGCCAGGGACAGATCAAACTACTGGCGTTCGTAATCATGCCCGATCACTATCATGCGGTCTTCACGCTTCTTTCTGGTGAGGATCTCTCCACGATCATGAGGAGAGTCGGGTCGTACACCTCGAATGAGATTCGGAAAATACTGAATCTACGCCACGCCGTCTGGCAAGACGGCGGATTCTATGACCATGCCTGCCGCAACGATGAGGAAGTACTGGATGCAGTCGAGTATGTCCACAACAATCCGGTCCGAAAGGGTCTCGTCGCCTCTCCCGAAGAGTGGATCTTTTCGAGCACCACCCAACTCGTCGAGATCTCCTGGATTGGGATTGGTGGATCTAAAGAACGGGGATCGCCGGATGATCCGAAGAACGCGGTTCGCCGGACGGAGCCGGCTCCTACAGAAGAAAGAATTAAGAGACCATGGCCGCTCCTGTTGACCCGCCGATCATCCGCCGGTTCAGCTCGCGTCTGGCCCGGCTGTCGCATGTGTTCCTCAAGGATCGGCTCCAGGACGCCCGCGAGTACCGGCGGATTGCCGGCTACTTCCGATCCTCGATCTTCGAGTTGGTCGGAGAGGAGATCGGCGGAGTCGACCGGGTCCAGATCGTCTGCAACAGCGAGCTCGACCCTCGCGACATCCGCGCTTCCCGGTTGGCCCGCGAGATGGCGCTGAAGGAGAAGTGGAACGAGGGGACGGATCCGATCGACAGCCTTCTCAATCGCCCGCGTTATCGGATGCTCTATGAGTTGCTCAAGGGGGGCAAGGTCGAGGTGCGCGTGGTCTCTGCCGTCGATGCGCCGTTCCTGCATGGAAAGGCGGGTGTGATCGTCCAGCGCGATGGAGCGTCCTCGGCCTTCCTCGGCAGCCTGAACGAGACTCGGGAAGGGTGGAAGGAGCATTATGAACTGGTTTGGGAGGACAATTCTGCCGAGGGAGTCGCCTGGGTCGAGGAAGAGTTCCGCTACCAGTGGGAGCGGGGTGTGCCGCTGCCGGACGCGATCATCGAAGAAGTTGGACGATGCGCCCGCAAGCGGGAGGTCGAGCTCGGGGAATTGACTCCCGGAGAGGTCGCGGCGGCCGCGCTGGTCGAGGCCCCATTATATCGGCGCGGCGAACAGCTCATGCCCTGGCAGCGTTCCTTCGTCGGGCTCTTCCTGGATCACCGCGAGTGGTTCGGACAGTCGCGGTTCCTCCTGGCCGACGAAGTGGGGGTCGGCAAGACCCTGTCGTTGGCCACGAGCGCCCTAGTCTCGTGCCTTTTGGGCGACGGCCCGGTCCTGATCCTGGCGCCGGCGACTCTCGGACAGCAATGGCAGGTCGAGCTCAAAGACAAGTTGGGAATTCCCTCGGCGGTCTGGCTCTCGAATCGCAAGGAGTGGCTCGACCCGAACGGCCATCTCATCAAGACCCGAGGGCCGGAAGACATCGGCCGCTGTCCGTTCCAGATCGGCATCGTTTCGACGGGGCTGATCTTTCACCAGACGCCTGAGTCCCGGGTGCTCCTCCAGCGTCACTACGGGACCCTGATCCTCGACGAGGCGCACCGAGCCCGGCGCGCTCGGGGGCAAGGGAGCAAGCCGGGTGAGCCGAACAACCTGCTCGCGTTCATGACAGAGGCCGCGAAGCGTGCCCGGCATGTGATCCTGGGGACGGCCACGCCGATCCAGACGGACGTCGATGAGCTCTGGGACCTGCTGGAAATCCTCAACAAGGGCGCCGATCATGTGATGGGGCGATCCGGCAGCCACTGGCGGCAAAGCCGGTTCGCACTGCCGATCGTGACTGGAGAGAAGATCATCGCCGACGAGTCCGAAGCGTGGGACCTGATCCGCAATCCGCTTCCTCCCCGACAGGAAGGGCCGCTGTTCGACAACATCCGAACGGACATCGGTGCCGCCGACACGACCTCCTACAGTGACAGGCCGGTCACGGACCTCACCCCCTTCTCGCGCGCGGAGCTGGCCGACGACCTGTCCGAGACCCGGAGTGGACTCACGTTCTTCCAGCGGAACAACCCGCTGGTCCGTCACATCGTCTTGCGCAAACGGTCGACGTTGGAAGACCTCGGGCTGCTGGATCGCATCGCCGTGGATATCTGGCCACGGGAAGGCGATCGGCTGCCCATGTTCGTCGGGCTCGGGCTGCTGACGTCGGCGGAGTTCGACGGGGCCTATCAGGCCGCCCATGAGTTCACCGCGGCGCTCCGAAAGCGCGTGAAGTCCGCCGGGTTCATGGAAACCATGATGTTGCAACGGATCTGCTCGAGCTTCGCCAGCGGGCTAGCCACTGCCACAAAGTTGCTCGAGAAGCGGCAATTTCCCGATGACGACGATGAGGTTTCGATCGATGACATGGCAGATGTGATCGGCGAGGAATGCGCCAGCCTCCTTCGGATCAAGGCATTGCTCGGACGCCAACCGACCGACCCGAAGTTGGAAGCCGTGCTCTACTTCCTTCACGAGCGAGGGTGGCTCGGACTCGGCTGTATCATCTTCAGCCAGTATTACGACACGGCGTACTGGGTGGCCCAGGGCCTGACCGCTCGCCTCAAGGACGAGCGAATCGCGGTGTACGCCGGCGCGGGGAAGTCCGGGATTTTCTTCGCGGGGGAATGGCGAAGTATCGAGCGAGAAGACATCAAGCGGGCGGTCCGCGACCGGACGATCCGCCTCGTGGTGGCCACGGACGCGGCCTGCGAGGGCCTGAACCTCCAGACCCTCGGCACCCTGATCAACGTCAACCTGCCCTGGAACCCGTCGCGCCTTGAGCAGCGGATCGGTCGGATCAAGCGATTCGGCCAGGCGCGCGATCGCGTGGACATGCTCAACCTGGTCTACCACGACACCCACGACGAGAAAGTCTACCGCGCCCTCTCCCAGAGGATGCGCGACCGCTACGATGTGTTCGGCTCCCTGCCCGATACGATCGAAGACGACTGGATCGACGATATCGAAAATCTCGACGATTACTTATCCCAGTTCACGGAGAGGAAGAAGCAGGCCAATGCCTTCGACCTGCGCTATGGCGACACGGTCGAGCCAAGAGGACCGGGCTGGGAACTGTGCGAGCGGGTTCTGGCGCGCCGTGACGTTGTGAAGAAGCTCTCGGAGGGATGGTGATCCCTGGCGGAAGAACCATCCGATTCCACGACCACGACGAGCGGCCGAAGGCGGACTGATCTATCATACCCTCAATCGCGCCAATGCACGCCTCGCCATCTTCGACGATGACGACGACTATGCGGCATTCGAGCGGGTCCTGGGCCAAGCGATCGCCCGCCACGAGATGCGATTGCTGGCCTACTGCCTCATGCCCAACCACTTCCATCTCCTCCTCTGGCCTCGCGAGGATGGCGACCTCCCGCGCTTCATGCGCTGGCTGACCATGACGCATACCCGGCGCCGGCACGCCCACCGCCGGACGGCGGGCACCGGGCACCTCTATCAGGGGCGGTATCAGTCGTTCCCCGTGCAATCCGACGAGCATCTCCTCACCGTGTGCCGCTATGTCGAGCGGAATGCCCTGCGGGCGAACCTGGTGGAGCGGGCCGAGGACTGGAGTTGGGGCAGCCTGCATTCACGCCCGACGAAGGATGCGGTCGAGTGCCCGACCTTGACCCCGTGGCCGATCGATCGGCCGCGGGATTGGACGGCGCGTGTCAACCGGCCGTTCGGCCCGGCGGAGGAGGAAGCGGTCCTTCGGAGTATCCGGCGGGGCCAACCGTTCGGGTCCGAGTCGTGGCAGGCCGAGGCGGCGGCCCGACTGGGCCTGGAGTCCGCACTCCGCCCGAGAGGGCGCCCGCGGAAGGACCCGAGAGACGGCTCATGACCCCTTTCTTCGTCTCCTGGCTTGAATCGGATTTGACGAGGGATTTACGGGTCCTTGCCCAGTCGTGAAACGCTTTGATTGTGCTCGCATGGGAGGTCCAATAATGGCCGCTGATGTTCGGCTGCTTGGCAAAATCGGCACGCCGTGCTAGGATGCCAGGCGAAGGGAAAATACAATGGTAAATGCCGATTTCAATGAGCTAAAGCAGGTCGTCACCGCCCTACCGCCGGAGCAGATGCGGCAGCTACGCGACGAACTCGACCGGAAATTGACAGAATTCGCCGCGGCGAAGTCGCCGGGTGACGAGGGTGATCCGGACGCCGATCCGCTCCTCGGGCTCTGGCAGGATTATGCCGACGAGATGGACGAGATTGTCGCCGACGCCTATCGCAAGCGGCGAGAGGAGCCGTGGCGGGAATTTGACCTTTGAACAAGGCCCTGCTCGACACCGACACTCTCTCCGAGATCGGCAAGGCGAAGGACGCCACCGTCGCGGCCAACGCGAAGACCTACCGCCGATGCTTCGGCCACTATACCTTCGCCACCGTCACGGTCATGGAGATCGTCGGCGGCTTCCAGAAGACGCAGGCAATCGGTCGGCTGTATGCCTTCCTCGCCACCATCCCCCACATGGAGATTCTCCCCTTCGACCAGCCGGCGGCCGAGCTTGCCGGCCGCATCCGCGGCGACCTGGAGCGAATCGGACACCCGATCGGCGTTGCGGATACCATGATCGCCGCGATCGCCATCGAAAACGGCTTGGAGTTGGTGACGGGCAACACGTCGGATTTTCAGCGGGTCCAGCAGCTCGGCTATCCGCTCGTGCTCGTCAACTGGCGTATCTAAGGCCCACATGCCAAGTCCTCGCCGCTTGAGTCCGTCCCGGCAGGTGATATCCGATGAAGGACGGCGCAGAACGGGGATGCAGCTAGCTTTCCATTCCCGGCAACGCCAGCACCTCTGCCAGCAATGACGGAGGATGGAAACCTTGCGCCATTCTCTATGCGATGAACGACCTTACGCGGAACATGCGACATGAGTAAGCCACGAGGCCGAAGCCGTTGACGAAACAAACGCTGCACACGCATGGGACCAGTTGTGAAGTTGAGCCATGGCACTGGATCGGGCCGAACCCTCCCTGCTTGTCGCTGATATTGGGGACGGTTCCTGAAAGTTGGAGGTTTGTTGGATTTTCGCGATGGATCGGTTAGGCTCTTGTGATCGCGTCGTGAAAGATCGTCGGGCGCCTGGATTGAGAGAAACCGCGTGCGATTTATCGACTTCCGCCTCGTGGGTCTGATCGTCGCGTTCGCAATGATAGGACCTCCGAGCCTCCTCGCCGGAGAACGGTCGTCGGTCACGTTCGAGCGGGACGTCCAACCTGTCCTGACCCGGGCCGGCTGCAACGCCGGCGCCTGTCACGGCAAGGCGCGCGGGCAGAACGGCTTTGCCCTTTCTCTCTTCGGCTTCGACCCGGACCACGATTATGTGGCGATCGTGAAGGAATCCGGCGGTCGGCGGGTGTCGCGGGTGATCGCGACCGAGAGCCTGATCTTGAGCAAGGCGACGGCGCGTCTACCGCATGGCGGCGGCCTGCGCTTGACGCCCGGCAGCACGTCCTACGAGACGGTGCTCCGATGGATCGCCGCCGGGATGCCTCGTACGCCCTCGGACGCCCCCCGATTGAAGCGGATCGCCGTCGAGCCGACCGAGCGGACGCTGAAACGGTCCGAATCGTTCCCGCTCCGCGTGACGGCCCATTTCACCGACGGCTCGGAGGAGGACGTCACGGCCCTGGCCGCATTCGCCTCCAGCGAGTCGGCTCTCGTCGGCGTCGACGCCGATGGCAAGGTGACCGCCGGGCCGATCCCCGGCGATGCGACCATCTCGGCGCGATTCGGCGGCCTTTTCGCGAACTGCGACGTCAATATTCCCCTGCCGGACTCGGTCCCCGCCGCGCGGTACCGTACCCTGCCCCGATCGAACTACATCGACGACCTGGTCTGGACCAAGCTCCGCAAACTTGGCTTGTTGCCCTCCGCCCCGGCCGATGATGCGACGTTTCTCCGACGCGCCTACGTGGATGTGATCGGCCGCTTGCCTTCGCCGGCTGAGGTCCGCCAGTTCCTCGCCGACGCTTCGCCCCGGAAACGCGCGATGCTCGTCGATCGATTGCTGGACCGGCCCGAGTACGCCGACCACTGGGCGAACAAGTGGGTCGACCTGCTCCGTCCCAATCCGTACCGGGTGGGGATCAAGGCCGTCCTGAATCTCGACGGCTGGATTCGCGACGCGTTCCGCCGCAACCTGCCTTACGACCAGTTCGTCCGCGCGATCGTCACCGCCAGGGGGAGCACGTTCGAGCAAGGGCCGGCGACGATCTTCCGCGATCGTCGCGAGCCCGAAGAAATCGCGCCGATGATCAGCCAGCTCTTCCTCGGCATCCGGCTCGAATGCGCCAAGTGCCACCACCATCCGTTCGAATCGTGGGATCATGCGCAGTTCTACGAATTCGCGGCCTACTTCGCCAGGGTCGGCCGCAAGGGCACGGGCCTGTCGCCGCCCATCTCGGGCAGCGAGGAGATCGTCTACACGGGCAAGTCGGGCTCGGTCAAACATCCCCTGACGGGGGCGACCCTGGCGCCGAAACCCCTCTTCGGTTCGGCCCCGGTCTCCGATGATCCCGACTCCGACCCGCGCGAGGCGTTGGCCCGCTGGATGATCTCGCCCGAGAACCCATATTTCACGCGCGTCATCGTCAATCGGGTCTGGGCCGACGTCATGGGCCGGGGCATCGTCGAGCCGGTCGACGACCTCCGCGCGACCAATCCTCCGAGCAACGGTCCGTTGCTGGACGCGATGGCCGAGGACTTCCGACGTCACGGCTATGACCTGAAGCACCTGATCCGGACGATCCTGGAGTCCTCGGTCTACGCACTCAGTTCCGAGCCGAACGATCGCAACGTCGCCGACACGCGAAATTTCTCCCGGCACTATCGGCAGCGGATGCGCGCCGAGGTCCTGCTCGACGCGATCTCGGACGTGACGGGAGTCCCCGAAACCTTCTCGGCCGCCCCTGCCGGTTCGCGAGCCTCGGCGATCTGGACGCACCGCACTCCCTCGCTCTTCCTCGACACGTTCGGCCGTCCCGACCCGAACCAGGATCCGCCCTGCGAGCGCACCGGCGACACGTCCGTCGTCCAGGCGCTCCACCTGATGAATTCCCAGGAGTTGCACAAGAAAGTGACCGGCGAGGCCGGGCTCGCCGCGCGCCTCGCCGAGGGCAAGGAGTCCCCGCGAGCCATCGTCGAAGAGCTCTACCTGCTCACATACAACCGCTTCCCGACCGAAGAGGAGCAGACTGTCGGGGTATCGCTCTTCGAGGGAGCCAAGGCCGACCGTCGCGCGGCGGTGGAAGACCTGCTCTGGGCCTTGCTCAACTCGGCCGAGTTCGTTTTCAAGGATTAGTCGCGTTTGATAAACCGGCACGTTGATGAATCGCCGGGGGATTGAAAGAAGGGGTAGACCGATGGCCGTCCATACGAATTGCGAATCGTTGACGCGACGCGACTGCATCAAGCTGGGCCTGAGTGCCCTGATCGGCGGCGGCCTGGTCGACGCCCTCCGCGTCCGGGGCGAGGCGGGCCTCGCGGGCTCGCGGTCGACGAGCTGCATCTTGATCTGGATGGACGGCGGCCCGAGCCACTACGAGACGTTCGACCCCAAGCCGGGCGCGCCGAAGGAGATCCGCGGCGAGTTCTCGCCGATCGCGACCTCCGTCCCCGGGATCTACTTCTCCGAGTCGATGAAGCGGCTCGCCTCGATCGCCGACAAGCTCGCGATCGTGCGGTCGATCTGCCACAACCAGGGGAACCACGGCGCGGGCAATCATTACATGATGACCGGCGCCCCGACCCGGATCCCGGTGGGCTGCGGCGCCTTCGTCAGCTTCCACCCCAGCCTCGGCTCGACCACCGCGTATGAGCGCGGCTCCACGGGCGGGATGCCCCCGTATTTCTCGATGCCCAGCATGTCTCGCTCGGGCGGGCCCAATTTCCTCGGCGCGAAGTATGCCCCGTTCGTGGTCCCGGATAACCCGAACCGCGCGGATTTCCAGGTGCGTGACGTCGCGCCTCCCCGCGGGCTCGAGGACCGGCGATCCGGCCGCCGACGCGACCTCCGTGCCCGCGTCGATCGCTTCCGACGCTTCACCGACGAGGCCGCGGGCGATCCCGCGCTGACGCTCGACGCCTACTACGAGCAGGGATACGACCTGATGTCCTCGCCCGACGCCCAGCGCGCCTTCAAGATCGACAACGAGCCCGACACGGTCCGCGACGCCTACGGCCGGAACACCTTCGGCCAGAGGGCGCTCCTGGCCCGCCGGCTGGTCGAGGCCGGAGTGCCCTTCATCACCCTCAACGAAGGGGGGTGGGACCATCATATCGGCATTTTCAAGGGCTACCAGCAGCGCATGGCCGCATTCGAATCGACGATCGCCGAGCTCATCATGGACCTCGACCGCCGCGGCCTGCTCGAGACGACGCTCGTCATCGCCCTGGGCGAGTTCGGCCGCACCCCCAAGATCAACAAGACTGCCGGCCGCGACCACTGGTCCAACGCGATGTCGGTCCTGTTCGCGGGCTGCGGGACACCCGGCGGCCAGGTCGTGGGCTCGACCGACGCGCACGGCTACGCCGCCAACGAGAGGGTCCTCTCGCCCGAGAACTTTGCCGCCACGGTCTACTCCAAGCTCGGCATCGACCCGGCGAAGATCCTGCACACGCCCAGCGGCCGCCCCGTCCAACTGGTGAGCGACCCGACCCCCATCCGGGAACTGATGGGATGAGTCGCCTCGCGCCGAAAAAGCGATATTGTCGCAACACGACCGTACATTTCCCCGAGAATGGTGAGTGCGACAGCACTCCTGGGGGCTCGCCGGCTGCGCCGTCTTCGACCCCAGCCACCCACCTTTGGAGCCCCGGACCACTCTCGGGTGGCTGGGGTCGAGCCCGCAGGGCGATGCCCCCAGGAATGCCTGTGGAGGCCCGTTCCCATTCCGACAAACCACCCGGTTTCGTTGCAACAGCTTCAAGAAAGCGGTCATTTAGGCGATCCTTGATCCTTCGCCTGATCGCGGCTCTCGCGGCCACGGCCTGCGTCGGTACATCCCGATCGTTCGCCAAGCCGCCGACACTGACGGACCTGTTCCCGCCGGGTGCGGCCCGCGGACAGACGGTCGCCGTCACCGCCGGAGGGACTTTCGATCACTGGCCGGCGAGGGCCTGGATCGACGGTCGAGGCGTGGAAATCCGGGCCGAGAAGGAGAAGGGGAAGCTCTCCGTGTCGGTCGCACCCGATGCCCCGCCCGGCGTGCGCTGGGTCCGGATCCACGACGAGGACGGGGCGAGCTCGCTCCGACCGTTCGTGATCGGTACGCTGCCGGAAGTCGTCGAGGTCGAGCCCAACGACGAGCCCAGGGCCCCGCAGCGCCTCGGCCTGTGCTCGGCCACCGTGAATGGCCGACTGGCCAGGGCCGGCGACGTCAACGGTTTCGCCGTCAACCTGACGCGAGGTCAGACACTCGTGGCCGACATCGAAGCCGCGCGTCACCTCGGCTCTCCGATGGACGCGGTCCTCCAGGTCGCCTCATCCGACGGGTTCGTGCTCGCCCAGAACGATGACGACATCGGCCGCGACCCCAGGATCATCTTCGAAGCGACCTCCGACGGGACCTACATCATCCGGCTCTTCGCCTTCCCGGCGACCCCCGATAGCAGCATCCGATTCGCGGGGGGCAACACGTTCATCTACCGGCTCACCGTGACGACCGGCGGATACCTCGACTATGCCTTCCCGCTCGCCGTGGGCCGGCAAGGACCGAAATCCGTCGAGGCGATCGGGTGGAACATCCCCAAGGACTCGCGATTCCTGCCGGTCGGGGATGATGCCGCGAGCGACGCGATCCGGCTCTTCCACCCATCGCTGGCCGATACCGCCGAGATCCATCGAGTCGCGTCGGCCACGGAGGTGGAAACCGAGCCCAACGATCCGTCGCACCCTCAGGCGATCGCGAGCGCGGTCGCGATCAGCGGCCGGATCGATCCGCCGGGCGATCAGGACACCTTCCGCCTGTCGCTGAAAAAGGGCGACAAGCGGCTCCTCCGGGTCGAGTCCCGCGCCCTCGGTCGGCCGCTCGATCCCACGCTCCGCGTCCTCGATCCCGGCGGCAAGATCCTCGAGGAGTCGGACGACAGCGGGCGGAATGCCCGCGATCTCGAGCGGTCGTTCACCGCCCCGGCCGACGGCGATTATCGCCTCCTGATCCGCGACCTTAACGGCCGAGGCGGTCCGCGATTCGCCTACCTCCTGAGCGTGCTCGAGCCGCAGCCGGATTTCGCGCTCAGCCTCGCCGCCGATCGATTCGACCTGACCCCGGGGAAGACGACCAGGATCGCGGTCGCCGTCCAGCGGAAAGATAACTTCGCCGACCCCATCGACATCGCGGCCGAGGATCTTCCGGCCGGAGTATCGGCCAAGCCGATCACATCGAAGCCCGGTGATGCCTCGGCCCGATCGGTGACGTTGGAACTGTCCGCCGACGACCGTGTCCAATCCGGACCATTTCGGATCACGGGCAAGCCGACGAAAGGCACCCAGGCCTCTCATCGAGCGATGGCCGCGAATGCGGGTTTTGATGCGAAGACCGATTGGCCCTGGTTGACGATCCTGCCTGGGGCCAATGCGACTCAGAAATAGCGACTGGGTTCGGCGGGGATTGTGCCCGGATCAGGGGGCCTTCGCCCCCCCGAACCAGAAGTGCGTCCCCCAATCCCCGTTCGATCGGAAGCCCGCGAAATAATTCTCGGGGGCCTCGCCGATCGTCGTCAGACCGCTCGCGTTAACCGGCGAGAGAGAGCTCTCGCCCATCAGGCGAGAGGAGAGATCGTACTGGAAGGCCACCCGCTTGTAACCGGAGTCGAGCGGGTCGACCGGCGGGTTCCCGCTGCCCATCTGGCCGGTGCTCAGGCTGTCCGGTCCGGCGTTGGCGACCTCGCCGCCGAACTGGAGGAAGCCCGCCCCATTGGCCAGGCCGCCGGCGTAATACTCTCTGGGGAAGTAGCCGACACCGCTCGGGCTCCCGTCTCCGCCATCCATGTAGAGGATCCAGCCGCTATCGTCGAGCACCCACTCCATCACGAAGCCGACCTGGGAACCATCGATACTGCTGACGTCCCCGATCGACCCTCCGGGAGCCCACTGGGCTCCATCGAAAATGATGAACCCCTGATGGTTCTGGTTGTTGACGTAGCCCGACTCGGGGCCGTAGCCGTCGGGGTTGAAGAACACGAACAATTCCGGTTCCGGGCCGACGTTGCCCAGGACCTGCCATCCCCCTTCGACCGTCGAAGGGTTTCCATTGTGGGCGGGGTCCTGGCTCAGGATCCACTGCTGCGAGAGCGACATGCTGCCCGGTAAGACGTCGGGCTTCCAGACGCTGAGGAAGGAAGAGACGGCCGAATAGGCACCCAGCGCGGCGGGCGGGCACTGGACGCCGGCATGCAGATGGATGAATCCGTCCGGGCCGGGCTGCACGGCGAAGGGAGAAGCGGTGCCGAGATTTTGAGTCGCCGCGGCCCGGGCCTCGGGCCGACGATAGGGGAGGCCTTTCCGGAAGAAATCGTCGAGTCGCCCGTGAGTCGCGAGTCGTTCGAGCGTGATCCGCGGGACCGGGACCGTCCCGGCCGGGGATGCGATCAGATTGCCGTCGGCATCCTTGAGGCCCTTGGCCAGCGGCGGAACCGTCGGCCTACTCCTCGGGTTCCCGGCCTGGCCGACCACCCTCGGAGCCGTCCGGGCTTTCTGCAAGGGCGGTGGGGCGGTCCGCATCACGTCGATGCCGATCCTCCGCGCCGCCTGGACCGTCGGCTGCTGGTCGAACGGGATGCAATCGACGATCCGCCCGCCCTCGTCGACGAACGAGTGGACGACCGAGGCGTTCTGGTAATGTTCGATCAGGTAGGCGCGCATCCTCTCGAATTCTTGCCGGGCTTCGGCGTCCAGATCGACCGGACCGGGGCCCGGACCCGGGAGGACGTCGCCGGGGCCCGGGGCCTTCCGCGTCAGGGCTTGTTTGATGGCCTCGATGGCCTTGTCCTGGTCGTCGCCGGAAGGTGACTTGATCTGATTCTGGAACGTGTCGAACGGGACGAAACTTGCCATGGTTGGTCCCCTGAAAAGATGTCAAAAGTCCCGGCGAATCCCGCGCCCGAATCGCCTCGACCCGAAAACGTCAATAGTGAGATCGTCCTCGGTACAAACTGTCGCCCGCCGCACACCTCAGACTAACCATGTTGAGCCGAGCCACCGTCGCCGTGGTGAGCATAACATCCGAGATCAACCCACCCAACACGATGCCAGCCTTGACGGGATCCGCCTGCCGAGAATTCTCGGCGTCAAGAGGCACGTCGAGGTCTCGCCTTTTCCGGGCTCGGACACCGAAATCCGACCGGATCCCAGGCTGTTTTGTGTCGGCCCCCCCGGGGCGACCGACTGACTGTCGGTTCCATAATTCTCATGCAGCGACATTGGCCCGTGGGCGAGGTTAGCGGAAGGGAGCGTCCCCACGCGTGAGCATGGGAACGCGAATGAGGCGATGTCCGGGTCGTCACGAGCCGAACCGGGCCTGGTTCGTGCTCCGACCGAAGCGATTCGCCTTTATTGAGGGGCGACATTGATTCCCGAGAGACTGTTACAAAGGATGATCAACTGGATCAACAGGCCTTCGGCCGGGTACTCCGGGAAGTCCATCACGATGGTCCCGACGCGCGGCCTGGCGAGGAGCTTGCTGACCAGGTAATTCACCATCCTGGGGTTGATATCCTGGGCATTGTTATCGGGGAACGGCGACCCGATGAGGTACGAATAGCTCATGAAGTTGAGGTACCAGTTCGACGTATTCGTGTCCCCCAGCGACTGCTCCAACAAGTCGGAGACGTCGTCCCACTTCGTGTCGCCCGTGTCCTGATAGAGATCCTGGACCAAGAGCGTCCCGGCCTTCACGTTAAACCCCGAGCCGGGCACCGAGATCGATGCCTCGCCCGACCACGATGTGGCATCGATGCCCACCGAAAACTGATTGGCGGACATCGAGTAACGGCGGATCAGGACGATCTGGCCGCGCACGCTGCCGAGCGTCGGGATCGCGTTGGTCGTGTAGAAGAACTGCGTGTTACTCTGGATGCAGTTCGCTATCGCCTGGTCAAACGTCACCTGATTATTGCCATCCGGGCCTCCCTCCTCCTTGACCGTCATGACGATGCACTCTTTCGGGTGACTCTGCAAGAACGCGACGCAACTCGCAACAACCTGGGTGAAATCGATGTTCTGATTCACGGCGAACAAATTGTCGCCGTGGTAGATCGGAAGCTGATTGCTCGAGAGCCTGGGACGAATGTCGAGGAAACGGACACCGGCATTGAGTTGGTTCGTCAGGGACATCGTCTGAGTCTGGGTCGTATTGCCGCCGTAAAGGGCGCAGGAGTCGTGCGTACCGGGGATATTGAGCGCGGAAAGGAGCGCCGTGTCAGGGACGTTCGCCATCCAGTTGCTCGCGTCGAAAGCCGGGACGATCATGAGGTTATTCACGGTCGACGAGCAGCTTTCCAGGGCGCGGAACGAGGGGGGGTTGGAAGTGCTGCTCACTCGGAGTTGGCGCTGGGCACCGTTCCTTGCATCGAATTGGTTGACCCGCATCGAGATGGGCGTCGGCAAGGTGCTCCCATTGAACGTGGGTTGACCGAAGGTGAGTTGGAGGTCGAACCACGCGGAAGAATTGAGGGTATTGATGTCCTCCTGCTCCTGCGTCGCGGTGAAAGCCCCGACGAGAACATTGTTGAGATTGTTCTTGGGCTGGTTGTTGTCCGCCCAGTCCGAGCCGTCGGTATTGGAAATCGTCGTGGTGAATGGGAACTGCGTGTTGTTGATCAGGTTGAATTGGGTCGTCTGAGTAAACATGGTAGTGCCTCCCAAGTCGAGGACCGGTGTTCGAGACCGGAGCCATTCATCCGGCCTAACTAGCCAAGCGATTGGGGCGGACAGTCGCTCGAGAATTCGGGATGAACATCGCATCGGGGGCCGGGAAAGCCGGATGTTGCGTGCCGTCGAAGAGATCGGAGCTTGGCGGACGATCATCGAATCTCGACGGATCGATCCGGCTGGCAAAGAAATCCGAGCCACGGACCTATTTCCTTTCGACTTGCATCGATCGCGATCGCAACGAGGCCCGGGAGGAATCATCGTCGTAGGTCGAGGAGAAGTGTCTTGGTTCGTGTCGCTCGGGCTTGCTACAATCCACATCTCCTAAAGACGCGCGGGACGTTGCCTGAGAAGACTAAATCATCGATCGAGGGCGTCCATGACCGATGACCGGACAGCCGTGCTTCAGCACGTCATCGACCGGATGCGGTCCGGGGATGATGGGGCGAGGCGGGAATTGATCGACTGTGCCTACGGGCGGTTGCGTCATCTTTCCGCGGTCATCCTCCGCAAGAGCTTCCCGCGGCTGAAAGGGGCGCCGGCCCTGGTCAACACCACGGATGTGGCCAACGAGTCGGCGTATCGGCTCTACCAGGCCTTGGAGGAGATCCAGCCGGAGACGGTCCGCGACTTCTTCCGCCTGGCGGCGCAGCGGATCCGCTGGCTCTTGCTCGATCTGGCCAAGCAGTCCGACCGTGCCGGACAGCGGGAGCTTGACGATGGGCGGCCGGTGGCCGGCCCTGATGACGCCTCGGATCCGGGATCGCCCCGGGCGCTGGCGGAGCTTTACCGGCAGATCGAGCTCTTGCCCGAGAACGAGCGTGAAGTGCTCGACCTCCTGTATTTCCACGGGCTGACCCAGGTCGAGACGGCCACGGCGCTGGGCGTGACCGAGCGGACCGTGCGCCGCCACTGGACGGCGGCCCGGGCGCGGTTGTATGAAGGCCTGAAACAGGCCCTGCCGCAGGCGGCCGGATGGCTTCCGATCGAGCCGCTCCCGACGGCGGCCGGATGAACGCGGCGCGTCCCCGGGCCGAGGGGTATCCGCCCCGATCGCGCCGGGTCGCTTCGCCGGGGGGAGTTCGATGGCGATCGACGAGCGGTTGATCGAGCTGCTCGCGGAGGCGGAGGAGCTGCGGGAGAAGGGCTGTCCCGTCACGACCGAGGCGCTATGCCCGACATCTCCCGAGCTCTGGCAGGCCCTGCAGGACCTGCTCGAGGGCCTCGGTCAAGTGGACCGGCTCATGCACCCGGCCGCCGACTCCGGAAGCATCACGGCGCCGGTGTTCGGCGGCGGGACGAGTGCGACCGCGGAGACCATTCCAGCGATCCCGGGCTACGCGATCCTCCGCGAGATCGGCCGGGGTGGGATGGGGATCGTTTACGAGGCGCATCAGGTGTCGCTGGGCCGTCACGTGGCACTGAAGATCCTGCTGCATCACGGCGACCCGGTCCGATTCCGACGGGAGGCCAAGGCGGCCGGCCGGCTGCACCACACCAACATCGTGCCGGTCTTCGGCGTGGGCGAACATCAGGGGCGGCACTATTACGCCATGCAGTACATCGCCGGGCGCGGGCTCGACGCGCGGTCGCGGAGGGACTCCGGCGCCGGCCCGCCCGACTTCCGCGCGGCGGCCCGGATCGGAGCCCAGGTGGCCGATGCGTTGGCCTACGCGCACGCTCATGGCGTGATCCACCGCGATATCAAGCCGTCGAACCTCCTCATCGATGAAGGGGGCACGGTCTGGATCACCGACTTCGGCCTGGCCAAGGACCTCACCGACGAATCGACCTTGACCCAGACCGGCGATATCCTCGGGACGCTCCGCTATCTGGCTCCGGAGCGGGTCGGAGGGCGCGGCGACGAGCGGGTGGATATCTACGGGCTGGGGGCCTCGCTCTACGAGCTGATCTGCGGCCGGTCGGCATTCGATCAGGCCGACCGCGCCGCGCTGCTCAGCCACCTCATGCACTACGACCCGCCGCGCCCTCGACAGCTCGACCCGCGAGTGCCGCGCGACCTGGAGACCGTCATCCTGAAGGCCATGGCGCACGATCCGGCGGATCGCTACGCCTCCGCGAACGGGCTGGCCCAGGACCTGCGCCGATTCCTCGAAGATCGGCCGATCTGCGGCCGACGCGTGCGGACCCGGGAGCGATTGGTGCGGTGGTGCCGGGGCAACCCGGCGACGGCCGCGATGGCCGGCGGGATCGTGCTGGCGCTGATCCTCGGGACGGCGGTCGCGAGTTACTTCGCCATCCGAGCGACCCTCGGTGAGGAGCTGGCGCGCCGCAACGCGGCCATCGCGTCGGAGAATGCCCGCCGGGTCAACCGGGAGGCGCAGTTCGTCCGGGAGGAGAAGCGGCTCAGCGACCGACGTCTCTACGTGGCCGAGATGCACCTGGCCCAGCAGGCCTGGCGCGATAACCGGCCGGACCTCGTGCGGCGACGCCTCCGGCAATTCGTGCCGGAACGACCCGAGTCGACCGATCCGCGGGGCTTCGAATGGTTCTATCTCGAGCGGCTTTGCCGGGTCGGCCCCCGCACGCTGCTCGGGCACACGGACCGCGTGACGAGCGTGGCGTACAGCCCCGATGGCCGCAGCCTCGCCTCCGCCGGCGCGGACGGCCTGGTGATCCTCTGGGATCCGGCCACCGGCCTCATGGTCCGCACCCTGCGCGGGCATGCGACGAAGGTGGAGATCGATACCCTGGCCTTCCGCCCCGACGGCCGCACTCTCGCCTCCGCCGGCATCGACGGGACCGTCCAGGTCTGGGACACCGCCACGGGCCAGAAACTGTTGATCCAGCGCGAGCACACGGACGCGGTCAGCGGCCTCGCGTATCAACCGGATGGACGCCGCTTCGCGACCGGCGGACATGACGCCACGGTGAGGATATGGGATGTCCAGACCGGCGGTGAGCTGATGACCCTCCGCGGCCATAGCGGTCCCGTCTACTCCCTGGCGTATCGCGCCGACGGTCAAGCCCTCGTTTCCGCCAGCGGCGACCACACGCTGAAGATCTGGGACGCCGCGACGGGACGTCTGGTCCGGACCCTCCGCGGGCACTCCGACGTGGTCCGGAGCCTGGCTTACAGCCCGGACGGGCGCACCCTCGCGTCCGCGAGCTGGGACCAGACCATCAAGCTCTGGGACGCCGACACCGGCCGGGAGCTCCGGACCCTGCACGGGCACACCGGCCCCCTCACCGGCGTGGCATTCGGCCCCGACGGGAGCCGGATCGCCTCCGTCGCCTGGGACGGTTCGGTGCGGCTGTGGGACGCGGAGACCGGCCAGGAACTCCGGACCCTCCGCGGCCATTCGCGCAGCGAGGTGAATGGCGTGGCGTACAGCCCCGACGGCCGGCACATCGCCTCGGTCGGCTGGGACCAGACGATCAAACTCTGGGACCTCGCCACCACCGACCACGAAGACACGACCCTCCGCGGACATGCGGCAACGGTCTCGGATCTGGCGTACAGTCCCGACGGGCACATCCTCGCGTCCTCCGGCTGGGACCGCACGGTGAAGCTGTGGGACACCGTCACGGGCCTGGAACTTCGGGCCCTGCGCGGGCACGTCGGCGGGATTCAAGGGGTGGCGTTCAGCCCCGACGGCGGTCGTCTCGCTTCCGCCGGGAATGACGCCATCATTCGTCTCTGGGACGCGGCCACCGGGCAGCCGATCCGGACTTTGGCCGGGCACGCGGCGACAATTCGGAGCGTCGCGTTCAGCCCCGATGGCCGATGGCTGGTCTCCGGCAGTCTGGACCGTACGGTCAGGGTCTGGGATATCGCCACCGGCCGGCCGGTAAGGACCCTGCGCGGGCACACGGCCGGCATCCGGCGCGTGGCGGTGAGCCCGGACGGCATCCTCATCGCCTCGGCCGGCCTGGATGGTGCCGTCAAACTCTGGGACGCGATCACCGGCCGGGAGGTCCGGACCTTCCGAGGGCACGCGGGCAGCGAGGCCTGGGGCGTCGCGTTCAGCCCCGACGGCCGCACCATCGCGTCCGCCGGCGCGGACCAGACCGTCCAGCTCTGGGAGGCCGCCTCGGGGCGGGAGATCCATACCCTGCTCGGCCACGCGGCCGAGGTCGATGGCGTGGTGTTCAGCCCCGACGGCCGCCGCCTCGTCTCCGTCGGCGAGGACCGCACGGTGAAGCTCTGGGACCCCGCCACCGGCCAGGAGGTCGTGGACCTGCGCGGGCACACCGATCAAGTCCTGAACGCGGCGTTCAGCCCGGATGGCCTGACCCTCGTTTCCGCCAGCGGAGACGGGACCGTGATGCTCTGGGACGCCACTCCGCTGACCCCGGAGCTTCAGGTGCTCCGCGAGGCCCGGGGGGTGGTCGAGTTCTTCTTCGCGCGGTCGTTGCCGACCGCCGAGGTGCTCGACCGCATCCGATCCGACGCCGCACTCACCCCCGAGGTGCGCCGGCGGGCCCTGGAGCTGGCCGGGCCGTACGGACACAGCCTCGTCGTCCGCGAGGCAGAGCGCCGCGTCGAGTCCCTCTACGCGAGGCCGATGTTCCGGCGGGAGGTCCTGGAGGACCTGCGCCGCGACGCCTCGCTCAGCGAGCCGGTGCGGCACGAGGCCCTGGTCCTGGCGGAACAAACCGCGGAAAACCCGATGGCTCTCCACCGCGCGGCCTGGGCGGTGGTCCGCCGGTCGGATGCCGACGCCGACGCCTATCGCCTGGCCCTGCGCCAGGCCGAAGCCGCCTGTCGGCTGATCCCGACCGATGACCATTTCCTCGAAGCCCTGGGCGCGGCCCAATACCGCGTGGGCCAGCATCGGGACGCGGTGGACGTCCTGACGCGGGCCGGACACCTCAGCACGGCCGCCGCGGGCGAACCGACCCCGGCCGAGCTGACCTTCCTGGCCCTGAGTCAGCACCACCTCGGCCGGCCGGATCAGGCCCGGGCCACCCTGGACCGCCTGCAGGAATTGTCGAAGAGAGCGCAATGGACCGTCTACGAGCAAGAGCAGGGTTTCCTGCGCGAGGCCGAGACCCTGAAGCTCGACCTGGCCTTTCCGGCCGATCCGTTCGCGCCGTGAGGCCGCCAAGGGCGTGACCTGATGAGGGCGACGCAAATCCCGTAATCGACCCTAGCCGCCCCCTTCGGGCCGCCGGGCCACTCTCGTGTGGCTGAGGTCGAGCCCGTAGGGCGATGCCCCCAGGAATGCCCGTGGAAGCCCGCGTCTACTCCGACAAACGACCCGGTTTCGTCGCAACAGTGTCCTACCGTGCCCTTTTCCCCGACTGATTCCTCAGTTGTCGTGGTGGAACAGCCCCCGAAAGTACGATTGCCTCTGAGGATGACCCGGTGATTGCGGCGATGGTGTCGGGGGCGCCTCGGGCTGGGGCGGCTGAGGCTGGGGCGCCTGGGGCTGTGGCGGCGGTGCCACGGGAGAGGGCGGTGCGCTCATCAATGGGGTGGCCGTGGTCGTCGAGATCGTGGCGATGCCTCCGGTGGGCTGGGGCGGCGGGGATTCGAGGTCGGTCTCCTGGACGGTCTCGATCCGCGTCCGACCGAGCTGCACCAATCGCTCGCCCAATCGCGCCAGGCTCGAGTTGATCAGGCCGGGGCCTCGAACCCGGACGCGCGTCGCAGTCCGCGAGCTCTGGAGCGACACCGTCTGGTTGTTCACCGCCGCCCCGGTCGGGAATGGTGCCGTCGGTGTGGAGACCGGTTGGGGCACCGACATCGGCATGGGACTGGGCTGAGCGACCACCGCGGGCACGGCATAGGGCTGGGCGGCCATCATCGGCATGGCATAAGGCTGAGGGACCGCCATCGGCATGGCGTAAGGTTGTGGGACCATCATCGGCATGGCATAGGGCTGGGGTGCCGTCGGCATCGGGGCGACCGGCTGGGGCGGAGCCGATCCGGGGGGTAGGAAGAACGAGGTGGGGGCCGTCGGCGCGGCAGCGACGGGCATCGGCTGGGGTGCCGGAGTGCCGTAGTAGTAGTAGTACATCTGGGTCGGCATAGGGGCCGCATAGGGCATGGCCGGGGCGAATTGCGTGTACTGAGCAAACTGCGGCTGCGGGACCGGTGGTGCCTGAGGCTGAGGAGCGTACGGCGGCGGGGTCTGGGGCTGCGGCTTGGACGGGGCGGTCGGGGAGGGCGATTGCGGAGTCGAATACGGATACTGTTGCGCGTAGGATTGTGCGGCCTGGCCGAAGTTCGACCTCCTCACGCTCGGATCTTGAACGGCCGTCGGCTCACTCTCGGGGTTCTCGAGAGCCTGGCTCGCGACGGTCGACCGTGTCGTCGGCGTGGCAGCGGGGGGATAGGCCCTCGGAGGGGGCTGCTGGGCGAAACCGACGGCGCCGGAGGTCAGGAAGGTCGCGGCCACCGCCACCGCCATCGAGCAGGCGTGATGCCGCGTTCGAGAGTGTGCCAGTCCATCCATGAGAATATCCTTGCTAAGGAGATCCCGATCACTACGGCAATTTCGGCTCAGCGAGCCCGAGTTCGCGAGGAGAATTCGCGTGCATAGGTGGCCAGGAGCTTCTGGAGCTTATCCTTCTGGGCCGCGGTCAATTCCTGCTGGTGGGCCTGCGGGAAGCGAAGGTCCAGGCCGACGGAGGCCATCTCGCCGATCATGTTCTGGGTGAGGGGATTGAAGATGCCCTGGTTCCACGCCTGCCTCGCGCCGGGGTCTCGAGGGATGATGGCGTCGAGCCTGCGCATCATCTCGGAGGTCAGGTAGTCGAACGAGGTATACAGGGGGACGCGATCCGAGAGCGCATCGAATGCCTCGGCCACCCGATCGAGCAAGGATCTCACGGCCTCGCCCCCCGACGCCCGGAGCGCCTGGTCGATGGCCGCCGAGGAGATGATTCCCGCCCCCGGGCCGATCGGGTCGACGCCCAACGCGCCCGGGGATTCGCCGACGGTGACCATCACCTCGTCCGGCTCGGAGAGCTCGGGCGTCGGGCCGCCGCCGTTCGCCGCCACGACGAGCCCGAAGCGATAGAAGCCGGGGATGGTCGGGGTGAAGGAGAAGTAAGACCGATCCTGGACCGCGTTGTCGATCCGGGGCCCGCCCATCTGGAACCATCGGAAGACGACCCTGTCTCGCGGGCCGGCGGAACCCTTGAGGGTGATCCGTCTCCCCGCGAACCCGAGCTGGTCGTCTCCGGCATCGGCGGCCAGAGTGCCCCCGGGCTTCGGGCCCGGATCGACCCGGATGGGGATGATGACCCGTACCGTCCGCCGCGCCCGGCCGTCCGCGAGCGTCACCAGGAATGCGAGCCTCTGACACCCCTGCGGGATCGTCAGCCTGAGTTTCGGCTTCGTCGGATCCTCGATCGCGACGGCCGGGCCTTCTACTTGCGACCAACGGAAGGTCGTCCCCGGCGGGACGGCATCGGCGAGGCCGATGGTCACGACGGCCCCGGGGATCGGTGGAGCGCTCCATTCGACCTCGGACGGGAGCTCGGCGAGGCCGGCGGTGATCCCGCCGGTCCCGGGCGATTGGGGGGATTCCTCCACGGGGCCAGTTCGGGCCGGACTCGGTGCCCGAGGGGTCTCATCGCCGCCCCGGATCGGGCCCGGGTCGGCCATCGCCAGGAGCAGAACCGCCAGGACGAATCCGGGATTCGCGCGACCCGGACCTCGGCCTCCATCGACACGTCGCGTGTCCATGACCCTCTCCGATTGCCCGGGAAATTCGCCGTGGTCGGCATCGGCAGTCCTCGGTCGCATGAGCGCAGCGATTCCGACATCCTCAATATCGGCCCCTCCTCTCGATCGGCTGAGTTTATCCGGGAGAATCGCGCCGATCGCCAGGACTGCGGCGACCCACCGAGACCGCGAGGTCGTCAGCCATCGATCAATCGCCTCGCGCGCCCCTCGGAGATCAGCGTGTATGTTTCCATAACATGGACACGTCGTCCTATTGTGGTCCGCCCACAATCGATGTGAGCGGGATGGTCGGCCCTTCCAGTTCTGGCACGGAGATTGACACGGATGAAAACGACCAGACGAAACGGCGCGATCACGACCCTCGTCGGCGTCTGCCTGGGGCTCCAGATCTCTGAGACGTCGCCCTGTCGGGCCAACGACTGGCTGCATCCTTTCAAGAGGACCTACACCTCGACCACGGTCACGGTCACGAAGACAAGGACGAGAGGGGTCGCGCCGCAGATCGCCCCGGCCGCAACCGTTCAACCGGTCGCGGTCCCTTTTTACCAGCCCACGGTTCAGCCCGTCCCGATGGCGTATTATCCGGCCCCGGTGGCGCCCACGCATTACATCCACTTCATGATGCCGGTGGCCTCGGTCGCGATGCCCTATGCCTACCAGCCACAGCCGGCGATGCCCGTGGCCCCTTACGTCCCGACTTTCTCGGCCCCGGCCCCCGTCGCACCGGCCCCGATCGCCCCGATGCCTGTGCCGCAGGCCCCGCCCTCGTTTGCGACTCCGCAACGCTGATCGAAGCGGCCGAGAATCATCCCTATCCTCGGTTGAACCCGGTTGCCAGTGAGGAACAGCCCAGGATTCCCCCGCGCGGCATTCGCCAACCGGCGTCCGCTGACATTTGCTACGTGGCGTATCCGGCGAAATCCTAGTATACTGTCACGACTGCACAAGATGGATAATCTACCACAGGAGTTGCGGGCTTCCCGATCGTCAACGGCGAGACACCGATCACGATTCATCGACTCTCGTATTGAATCGTCCTGGAGAGCCGCGCCCGCCCGCGGCTCTCGCGAGCTTCAATTTCTGCTTTCGAGGACCACCCCATGAGACGACAACCGGCCCTTCTGACAATCCTGACGATCCTCGGACTGGTCACCGTCTTCCCCAGCTTATGTTTCGCGTACTGTATCCACGGTCGGTCGAACTGCTGGCATTGCGGGACCCTCTATTCGGCCAGCTATAGTCACACCGCCTATTTCACTCCGCCGTCGGCCACGCCGATGTTACTGCCTTCGCAGTTACCGCCCTCTTTCATGTCCTTTCAACCTCCCTCGAGCGGCCCGACCAGCTCGGTTGGAATCAATGTACCGGGAACCGCGATCGCTCCCGGTCCCGTGGCAGCCGGCGTCTTCCCCGTCGCGTCCCCTTTCCACTTTTCGGGGGCGTACATGATGCATTATCCGGTCGCCGCGTATTACGTGCCTTACGCGCCCGTTCCCTCCGCGATTAACGAGCAGCCATCGGCCTCATCACCGCCCTATTTGACGGGCGTCGATATGAATTCCGTCGAGCCGAGGCCGGTCGCCGCGGGCGAGCCGATGTCTCCGCCGAGGTTCGCGGGCCACCTGCTCCACCGGCTCGAATACGGATTGCCGCCGGGCTCGACTCTTGATCGGCAGGTCGTCCTGGCTCACGTCCTGCAGTTCTACCACGATGCCCTGTCCTGGCCGTGGTCGACGCTCCCGATTTCGACATTCGACAGGCATCAGATCGAGAAATTGGTGGACCGGTTTTTCCGGAGGCGAGCCGCGACACAGGTCGCCAGCTCCGAGTCGGTGCCCCCGCCGCCACCCTCGCCGAAAGACTCACCCGCTTCACGTACGAATGAAACCGGCCCCGCCATCCCGCCATCTGGCCTGGCTGCCCCGACGGACAATCCGAACGAGATCGAGATCACGTTCCGCATCAAACTGCCCGCCGGGATGAAGATCGCGCCGAAATAAATGGGGTGAATTCGATTCGAAGAGTTTATCCGCAGATGAACGCAGATGAACGCAGATGAACGCAGATGGAGAGCCGGAATCCGGAAAGCTGACGCGATACGACATCCTTTCCCGGGTCATATTTCTTGCGTTCTATCTGTCTTTTCATCTGCGTTCATCTGCGGACGTCTTGTCTCTTCATTGATGGTACGATCCGTGCAAACCCTCGCCGATCATCTCCTCTGTCGGGCGGATGATGGTAGAATGTGTACGTCCAGCCAGAGGAACTGGCCCGGACAGGACGCGAGGGTGAGGTCTGCCCCATGGCGAGGAACGAAACCAGAAGCCTGTTCGAGAGCCCCGATGAGGTTCCCGAGGACGTTCCGGATGCTATTGCCCCCCTGGCGGAACGGATGCGTCCCACGAGCCTGGAGGAATTCGTCGGACAGGGGCACCTGGTCGGCGAAGGACGACTGGTCCGTCGGCTGATCGAAGGCAAGGGCCCCCTGCCCTCCTTGATCCTCTGGGGTGGCCCAGGGACCGGGAAGACGACGCTGGCCCGCCTGCTGGCCCGCCTCGTCGAGGCGCGGTTCGCGGCGCTCTCGGCCGTGGGATCGGGCGTGAAGGAGGTGCGCGAGGCCCTCGCGGAAGCGCGGGCGGCCCGACGTCGAGGCGACCGCACGGTCCTGTTCATCGATGAGATCCACCGCTTCAACAAGTCGCAGCAGGACGCGTTGCTGCCGGCCGTCGAGGACGGGACCGTCACCTTGATCGGGGCGACGACGGAGAATCCCTCGTTCGAGGTGAATGCCGCGCTCCTGTCTCGGTCTCGGGTGCTCACGCTGAACCCCCTGACCGAGGAGGATATCCGGACGATCCTCGGTCGGGCCCTGGCCGACCCGAAACGTGGTCTTGCCGGCTTGCATCCTGTGGTCGACGACGAGATCCTCGAGCGACTGTCCCGGGTCGCGGAAGGCGATGCTCGCGTGGCCCTCTCCGCGCTCGAACTGGCCGTCGGGGCCGTCGAGCCGGATGCGGACGGGTCGCGGGTCGTGACCTGGCCGCTGATCGTCGAATCGCTCGGCCGGGCGCGCTTCGCCTACGACAAGCAGGGCGAGGAATTCTACAACCTGATCTCGGCGTTCATCAAATCGCTGCGCAACTCGGACGCGAACGCCTCGCTCTACTGGCTGGCCCGGATGATCGAGGGCGGCGCCGATCCCATGTTCATCGCGCGACGACTCTGCATCCTGGCTTCCGAGGACGTCGGACTCGCCGATCCCCAGGCTATCGTCCAGGCGTCGGCCGCGGCCCAGATCACCCACCTGATCGGCCTCCCGGAGGCCCTCTTCCCGCTGGCGCAGGCCACGATCTATCTGTCCCAGGCCCCGAAATCCAACCTGGTGAAGACGGCCTATGGAGCCGCCGTCGCCGACGCGGCAGCCTCGGCCCGCGAACCGGTGCCCATGCACCTCCGCAACGCCGTCACATCGCTGATGAAAGGTGCCGGCTATGGGCAAGGCTATCGATATGCGCACGACGATGCCCGCGCCCGCGCCGAGATGCCCTGCCTGCCCGAGCGGTTCCAGGGACGCGACTACCTCGGGGAAGAGACTTGCCCCCCGGCGGACGAGGCCCCGGCCCGGCGAGATTCGCGCGGTTGAACTGGCATCCAGTCGCTCGCTGCTCCGAGGCGCTCGGCGGCGGGCGTCGCCGCCGGTATCCCGAGATGTGGATGGAGTGTAGAATTGTATGCTGTGGCGAGGTCCCGGGAAGCGAGCGAACGCCAGCACGATCAAGCGAAGGAAACGGCTATGGACGATAGCATCTTGGTGGAGGCCGATTGCAATCCGCGGATCTCGGGGACGAGGATCACGGTCTATACTATCTTGGAATATGTTCAAGAAGGATGGCGCGCCGAGGACATCGCGTTCTGGCTCCGCCTGACGAGAGATCAAGTCGAGGCGGCGACGCGATATATCGAAGAGCATCGCGACGCCGTGATGGCCGAATACGGGAAAATCCGGGAACGCATCGACCAGGGCAATCCGCCCGAGCTTCAGACGAAGCTGGATGCCGCGCACGAACGGCTCCAGGCCATGCTTCGTGACAAGCAGCGGTCGAACGGGCGGGAGGTCCATGGTGCAAGGCATCCTGGCGGACAATGACGTGGAGGGCCATGTGGAGCTCATCCACGCGATCTGGCTCTCCGATGCGTGGCGCGATCTCTGGAACGATCTCGGCTTGACCCATGTGGAGCTCATCCACGCGATCTGGCTCTCCGATGCGTCGCGCGATCTCTGGAACGATCTCGGCTTGACGGTGCTGAGGCTCTCCGCCGTGGGCTTGGACCCCGAATCCTCGGACGCCGTGGTCTGGAGGAGCTGCCAGGAAGAAGGACTTGTCCTGGTCACGGGGAACCGGAACGCTGACGTTCCCGTTTCGCTCGAACGGATCATCCGCGGAGAGAACCGACCGGACGCCCTACCGGTGATCACCCTGGCCAATCCGCAGCGCATCTTGCGGGATCGGCCCTATGCCGAGAAGGTCGCCGAGCGGTTGCTCGAGCGGCTGATTGCCATCGAGGACTTCCGTGGGACGGGTCGGCTCTACGTCCCCTGACAGGCACGGCCAGGCAGCGCCCGGACCGCTACCGGCAGTCCGACAAGCCGAGGCCCGCGAACCGGTGCCCATGCATTTACGTAATGCCGTCACCTCGCTGATGAAGGGTGCCGGCTATGGGCAAGGCTATCGATACGCTCACGACGATCCCCGCGCCCGCGATGAGATGTCCTGCCTGCCCGAGCGGTTCGTCGGCCGAGACTTCTTTGGAGGGGAGACTCGCGTGCGGGACGACGAGGCGCGCGTCCATCGGGATTCGCCCGGTTGAGCCGGAGTTCAGCCGCCCGGCGGTCAACGCCGACAACAGGTATCCCCGGACGCGGACCGGGCCTACAATCCATGTGGGGCGACGTCCCATGCACGCAACGGGTGCCGGCATGATGAATTCGAGGAAACGACCGAGGATCACCCGATCGAAGCGGTCTCCGACATGAGGTGACTCGATGTTTGGGCGACATAAGGTGGACACGATGGAGTTCCGTGTGTTGAGCTTCGCGGAACAAGCCGAGTCGATTGCGGGAACGATCGATGACCTGCACGCGGCGATGGAACTCCACGTCGAGCATTCCCCCCGACAGCTGGAGACGATCGAGGCATGCCTGGCACAGGTCGATCGATTGCGGCACCGATTGAGGAGTGCGTACGAACAACAGAGTACCCATCCGGAATCGGGCCGATCGGTCCCCGGAGCCGAGGCGGCGACGCGGCTCCGCGTGGGGAGCCCACGCCTGGCGGATCCCGAGCGTGCGGCCGACTTTGTCATGGAAGTCGCCGAGGTCTCCCCAGATGCCCGCCTATGATGGACGCCATGCGCCTTGTTTGAGGTAGTTCGGAGAGCCTATGCGACGAAGGTTTCCGACGTTTGAAACCTCATAGTAGCCTTCCCACCCAACAACGGGCTTCCAATATTCCAAGAGTAGTGTATTCATATAACCTCCTATCTAGACAATAGGGAGAATAGCCTTTGCAGGTCAGACTGCAAGGGCTTTTTCTTGCGGGACGCAGTCCCTGCTTGCGATAGGTGGCGAAGCGGGGCCGAAGGGGCCGAGCGTTTAGCGAGCCGCGCAGGGACCGACCTGAAGGGGATCGCCCCGTTGCTTCTCCTCCAACATTCGGAGACGATCGTGTGGATCAACCGGAGGAAGACACCATGGCCCCCTCGACTGTCTCGGTCACCTTAATCGACGATGCGGCGTCGTCAACGATGGCGACCGTCAACCTGCCGATCGCCAACCTTCCCGAGACTTTCGAGCTGGAGACCACCCTGCACCTGGGTGACAACGAATGGACCGTCGTGAGTGCCGAACCGCGGACGAAGCTCGAGTTCGCCAGCTCAGGGAAGCTGATCCTGCGCCTTCGTAAGATCGAGATGGTGGATCTCTCGGATCTGCTCTACAGCCTGCCGTCGATCTGCGACCGACTTCCAGAAGTCGCCGACACGGCGCCGGGCCCTGACGACCTCATCCTGGCCGAAGACGACTCGCGTCAGTTCGAGCTGGTCTCCCGGGCTTTCGCTGGCGACGCAGACGCTGAGATCGCTGCGATCCGGGCCATCCACGAGCAAGAGCGCGCGGGCATCGGCTGGAAGGAGATCCACGTCCGCAAGCGGCCCGACCCGCCGATTGCATCCATGCTCAGGCGGGAGGAGGCACCAGGTCGGATGACTGCGGTGTTCGTGGATCTCCATGGGCACGTCGAGGATGTCAACCTGCTGGACGACCTGGATCGGTTCGGCATCGGTCAGGTGCAGATGGCCGCCGCAGCCGGGGCAGGCGTCGAGGAGGTAGTCGGTGGGGACCGAGGCGAGCATCTCGGGCGGGAAGAGCTCGCGTTGGTGCGCGGTATGTCCCGGCTGGCCGCCGCGCTTGCGTCGCGGCTGGCTGGCCGGCGGCTGCGGCTTGGGAGGCTTGACGATGTCGGAGGAAGGCGGCTTGGACGAGTTGGAGGAGTTCTTCAGGGCCGCGGCGAGTTGCTTCTGCAACTGCTCGACGACGGCCTGGAGGGCGACGAGTTGGGCGCGCAAGTCGTCGACTTCGACCTGGAGCCGCTGGCAATTGGCACACGGAGGAGTGGCGTCGGTATTCATGGTCGTAGAATCTATACGACCTGCGACGATGATTCAACACTGTGAACGGCTACCCTTACCGCCAATCCTCACCTCCTTCCCAGAAGAGAACGTCGCGACGCCAAGATCGAGCATGGCGTGGTGGTTCGGACAAACCACTAGCATGTTTTCTTGTGTGTCCAAACCCTTATGTTCCCCGCCCAGAGGACGAACGTGATGCACCTCAGCGTAGAATTTACCGCCTCCAAGTTCGATGCGTTCAGAACAGATCTGGCAGCGAAACTCATAGACCTCTTTCAGACGTCGTGCCTCGGCTGTGTCACGGATTACTCGGGTCGTCGTGGATTGCATCCGTTCCGGAGGCTGCTTGACGCTCTCGCAGATCTCTGACGACAAGATCTGCGCGGGGGCTCTCCTCGAGTTGCCGCCGAGCCGTTCTGCAACAAGACTCGCGGCTTCAGCCTGAGCTGCAACGATCTTCGTAATCGTCCCGCGCGGCAGGGAAAGACGCTTCCTGAGTTCCCCGAGGCTGACGGGGCTCTCCGAGAGGTCGAGGAACCAATTGACTTCAATCCGGTATTCGTGCCCATCCTCGCCGATTTTGTCGAAAGGTGTGTAGTACAACAGACGGCTATGCGATTTCCTATCCCATCGGTTCAGCACGGAACCGATTGCGACGACGCCGGTCCCGTCTTCGTACATTAGTAGGATATCACCCGAGTTAAGCCGGCCTAATTTCTCACCGTAACTGCGGTCTCCTGAGGTCGCTGCGATGCCACACTCAATCAGCGTGCGATACCGAGGCGGCCTGACAAGTGACCTGGAATCGGTGTTGTAGAAGTAGTAGCTCGGAGTCGTGTCGTGAGATAAGCCGACCACATCACTCCTCCTTATATTCATAGAGGTGTTCATAACACTCGTCGAAACATCCGCACGAGACGAACTGACCGCCGCAAACAGGGCACAGTTCCTTGTCACAGCCGAAGTGATGAAGGCCACCGTCGAGTACGCCGCAGTCGTGGCGGCGGCGGCCGACGCCGCCGATCACATCCTTGGCGGCGTTGTAAGGGACAGGATCGTACGTCACGGCATCTATGATCATGGGGACTCGCCTCGACCGCCGTGTCGCGCTGCACGAGCCGGTCTTGGGGCTGTCCATCTCGCGTCGGCATACCCAACAAATCGCCATTGATGCACCCCCACGCCGAAAGTCGTCCTGGCCTGCACCCGATCAAGCCAGTGAATACCTTGAGGCAAGAACATCACTGATTATAATGACTTGAGTCGGACACGGCAATCCCGAACTGGTCTTTTGTATATTATTTTGACAAGAGAAATCAGATTAGCACGATTCACGATTGGGTTGCGCACACTTGCTTGCTACGAGCCCGAAGCGCCAGCGAGTGCGTGCTTTCCGGGAATTCACTCGCTGGAACGTCGGGCTCGTAGGAGTCCGCTTCGTGTCGAGCTGTGCGAAACCCAATCGTGAAGCGCTCTAGTAGTACTCCGTTAAGAATTTGCGAGCGTGCGTGATATTGGATTTGGCGATCACCTTGTTTCTAAGGGTTTTCGAGATCCTGGGCCGATGGCACCGTCTTGGCTTGCTGATCCGACTGATGACACAACTGCTTCACAGCAAATGGTTTGCGGAATGTAACGGAGTAGTACTAGTCTGTACTTTGACTCCCGCCCAACATCGAGGGACCGGCATCAAGGGGCTGCGCGGCGACGGGCCAAGGCTCCGGGCAGTACGATCATCGCACCGAGCACGGCTAGCAACCCCAGGAATAGCGGCGACCATCCGCCCGCCGGGACGACCATCCCCGGGATGAAGATCGCGGTCTCGCCCGACGATTGACTCCGGCGATACGTGATCCGGATCGGTCGAAGCGTGCCGTCGGGCAGCTTGCGGTCCGACTGATAGGCCAGCATATATGTCGATCCGATCCGCTCGGCGATTTCCTCATAGATCGCGCGGAGTTGATCGGCGTTGCGGGCCGGATAATACTGCCCTCGCGTCGAGACCGCGAGGCGGCGGAGGTCGCCGCTCTCGATCTCGTCCTCGGAGCCGAGTCCCAGCGTGTAGACCGGCAGGCCGAGCCGCCGCGCGTCGGCGATCACCGAGTCCAGCGTGGCCGACACGCTCGAGGTATCTTCGCCGTCGGTCAAGGCCAGGACGACCCGGCGTCCGGATTCCGCATTGAGGAGCCGCAGGGATTCGGCGACGGCGTCGTAGAAGCGCGTGGATCCCTCGGGCTGGAGGCTGTCGACAGCGGCCCGGATCTGGGCGCGGTCGGTCGTGAACGGGCGGAGCTGGTCGATCTCCGAGCCGAACGAGACCACAGCGACGCGCGAACCCTCGGGCAGTTTCTCGACGAATGAGGCGACCGCACGCTTCAGGCCGCCGATCCGGTCCTCGTTCTCCATGCTCCCGCTCCGGTCGACCACCAGCACGATCGTGGTCGGGATCGACTCGGTCGTCATGGGCGCCTGGAACTCAACGACCTCCGCCTCGCGACCGTCTTCGGTCACGCGAAAATCGTCGCGGCCGGCGTCGCGCAGGTAGGTCCCGTCCGGGCGCTTCACCTCGAACTGCACCGAGATCTTGGGGAAGTCGCGCTCGCTGGCACCCGTGACGATCACGCGGACATCCTCGGCGGTGGACTCGGAAGTCGGCCTCCCGGCCGGAGGATCGAAGGATGGAGAATGAGACGGATTGGCCGCCTGACCATCCTCGATCGGCGATGGGGCCGGATCCGCCGTCGCCTCGGATTCGCTCTTGCGTGACGCCAGGCGAAGCACCCGATCGAGCTCGAACGCGAGGTTCGCCTTTCGCAGGAACAGGAGCGCCAGCGACGTATCGGGAATCCGCCCCCAACGATCATGGGGCCATCCGCCGTCGTCGTCCTGGCGATCGAGCAGGATCCTCGCGCCGTGCCCATACCAATCGAAGTCTTCGAGGGTGCGAAGGCCCAGGGCCACGCACACCCGCTCGAGCGACCAGAGGTAGTAGATGTCCGATTGCGGGCCCGCGCGGCGGGCGTCCATGGCCACCGCGTGCAGGGCCGCGACGAACGCCGGGTCCTTGCCGAGGGCCACGCCTCGCGCCCGCGCCGTCTTGTGTTCGGCCAGGCTCGCTCGCGCCGAGGTGATCGCCAGTGCCATCAATCCGGCGCAAGTCATCGACGAGGTGCCGCCCATCCCCGGCCGGTATCCCCATCGGCCATCCCGGAGCTGCGCCTCGCGGAAATGGTGGTCGATCGACTCGAGGGCGCCGTCGGAGTCGAACCCGTGGCGGCCGGCCGCCCACAGTCCCAGCAGGGCGAACTGCGTGTTCGAATGGTCGCCACTGCCCATACCCCTCTGCAACCGTCGGTTCCTGGGCCGATCGGCGCCGCGCCGCGAAGGGGCCCGGGAGGAATCGGCCTCCGAAGCCTGCATCGGCACGTGATAATCCCAGATCCCTCCGTGATCGCCGCCCGCGAGCCGCGACGCCAGGTCCCGGATCAACGGATCGGCCTCCCCACGCCGTCCCTTCTGCTGCCGGGCCAGGAAGAGGATCGCCAGCGTCAGGTCATAGGTCTGATCGGAGTCGGGGCACAAGGTCATGACGACCTCGCGCGCCCGCTTGATCGAGGCGTCGTCGGTCGCCACGCCGTTCTCCATCAGGGCCAGACCGGCCAGCGCGGTCAGCCCCAGCCGATGGCCCCTCTGCGACGGCTCATCCCAGTATCCTTCGTCCGCCTGGCCCGAGCGCAGGAAGCTCACACCGCGAGCGATGGCCCGGGAAATCTCCTGGTCCGTCGGCGCCCCGGCATCGGCGATCGCCCGGCCCTCGATGAGGAGCAGCAACACGACGGCAAGCCCGATCCCGATCGGGGCGAGGGTGCCAAAAGGCCTTTCGTGACCCTGGGAGGGCGAGGCTCCGTCCGAGCCGGATTGTGGCTCGGCTCTCGAAGTACCCCCCCTGGCCCCCCCTTCGTAAGGGGGGGACGGGACGCGCTCGAAGGTCCCCCCCTTACGAAAGGGGGGCCGGGGGGGGTGAATTCGCACGGGCAAGCGCGCGTGCCTGATCCGATCGTTGAGCGTCCTAGACGATTGGCTCGGGATCGCGACCCGATTTCGAGTCTTCATCGCGCGGCCTCCCTCGGCTCCGGACTGTAGGGAATCAGGAGGCAGCTCAGGCCCGCGAGGGCGGCGCCCAGCACCGCCCAGACCATTTCGACGGCGACCAGCGAGGACGACCAGGGACCGAGCGGCAACTCGACGCTCCGAATCAAGGCGTAGCCGACCGCCGCGATCAGCAGCCCGAACAGGCCTCCCGCAAATGTCCCCGAGACGAGATCGCGCCAGTCGCTCTCGTTCCGATTGCGGGATAGCATCCCGCCGATCGCCGCCGTCACCAGGACGGACGCCAACGCCAGGGCGGGCAGACGGGCCTCGACGATCGATGAGCCCCGCGATCCCACCGGCGCCAGACTCGAGAGTACGGCGAACGATCGCAAGGCCATCGCTCCGAGGACACAGGCGACAATCCGTCGACCCGGCCGAACTCCGGCAGTCCTCCGGATGATAGACCGGCCCCACGCCGACCGAGGAGCGGCCTCGAGGCTCGCCACCGGATCGGGAAGCGGCGGCGGTTCGGCCGGTCGCTCGATCCGGACACCGATCCGGCGCATCCCGCCGTTTCCATCCAGGACGAGCGCCGCGACGAGCGGGCGATCGACCTTCTCGGGAATCTCGAGCTCCACGACCAGGTCCGTCTGCTCGATCGTTTCGAAAGCACGGCCATCGTGCTCGGGCCGGAGGCGAACCCAGGCCGTGCCGGCCGGCTCGACGCGTGCCGTGCATTTCAAGAGCCGATATCCGACATTCGTGATCCGCAGGACCTGGCGGACCACCCCTCCTCCGGACGCGGCGCGAATCACCAGATTCTCCGGATGGACATCCAGCTCGGGATCCTTGGCCCTGGTCGAGGGCAGCCGCGCCAACCATTGGTCGAGTTGCTCGTCGAGCGAGCGGGCTTTCTCCGGGCGAGCGATCAGATCCGTCCTCTGGATCTGCCGGAGATACTCGGCCAGACGTCCCGAGGCGAGCTCTTCCCGGAGGTCTTTCCAGTGCTGGGCCGCGACGACCAGGAAATCGTCCCAGGTGCGGCACGACGATCCGCTCGCGGTCACGAACGGAGCGGGCAGCCGGCCAGCCCCCGTCGCGGTCGATGCCCCGACGCTCGCGACGGGAGCGGCGGCAACCGGTTGAGGTCTCGAGGGCAAGGGGGGCGTGATCGGGGCGGGGTTCGAGCGTGCGTCGGGTGTGACCGGAGCGGACGCGACGCGTAGCTGAACGCTCCCCACCTGGATCACGTCCCCGGGTTGCAGTCGCCGTGAGTGCCCGGAGAGGAGTCGTTGTCGATTCACGAACGTCCCGCCGGGCGACTCCAGATCCCGGATCGCGAGCTCCTGGCCGGTCACCTGGAGCGCCGCCTGTCGCGCCGCCATCCGTCGCGGCGAGCTCCCTTCCTGTTCGCGCAGGTCGAGGCCCGGCTCGCCGTCGAGGCCATTCCCGATGACGGTCTCCGTCGCCGAAAGGCCGAAGACGCGACCCGTGTCTCGACCGCGGACGATCTCGAGCGACCAGGGTGTCGATCCAGCGACGGTCCTCTGGGATTGAGCCATGAATAGTGGTCTCTAACGTTGCCGGAATATCAGAAGGGTCCTACCCAGCTCGATCCGATCGCCGTCATTGAGACGTTGGGCGCCCGAGACCGGCGTCCCGTTGACGCGCGTCACGCCCGACGTCGCCAGGTGATGAAGGACATAGCCGCCCGCATTGGACTCGATCTCCGCATGACGACGCGCGACCGAGGCATCGCCGAATATCCCGATCTCGGCGCGTTCATCCAGCCCCAGTCGACATCGCGGACGGGCCAGCAGGTAGGTCCGTCCTTCCTGGCGGCCGCTGAGCACCTGGATCCACGCGCGTCGCAGGACCTGCTCCACGAGGGCCAGGCAGAGGCCCAGCCCGGCGCCCAGGATCACGATCCCGATCGCCTGCACGACCCCCACGGCCTCGCCCGAGTCCGGTCGATTCCGGAAGGCCGCACCCAGCCATTCGAACACGAATCCGCCCAGGAAACCGCCGAGCCCGCCGCCGATCAGCCCGTAAATGAGCCGGGCACGGGACCGGTCGGCCAGGGCTTGACCGAGCCCGATTCCCAGCCCCAACACGGCCCACGACAGTGCCCGGCCCAGCAGGCCACCCCGGAACAAGCCGATGATGGATTCGCCCGCGACCAGCCCGATCGCTCCGCCCAGCGCCGCGGCCGGCGCGCCCCAGGCCACCGATCGAGCGAGCTTCTGCCAGGCCCCGTCGCGGAGCGGTCCATATGCGTTCAGGACGATGCCCAGCGATCCGCCGATCAAGAGACCGGCGAGCGCGTCGCGCACGTAGACATTCTCGGCCTGGACCATCTCGACATAGAGATAGAGCCCGAGCAACGCACCCAGGCCGCCGGTCACGGCCAGGTCATAGGCTTGCCACAGATTCGCCCGTCCCGACCGGAGTCGCGAGGCCAGGGAGCCGACTTCGGGGCTGGTCGTGCCGGCAGGACTCATGACATGACCCGCAAGCCGCGGCCCCCCTCGGCGATCACACGGGCGATGTGCCCGAACGTCTGGACCAGCTCGCCGCTCCGCGCGAAGATCGATGCCTGATCGCTGCTGGCCAGCCGGCGGAGATACTCGCGGTCGGCGTCGCCGGTCCCGATCGCCACGATCTCGATCCCGGCCCGGCGCACCGCCATCGCCTGCTCGACGGCGCTCTCGCCCGCGTCGGGATAACCGTCCGTCAGGATGATCACGTAGCGTTTCCGGTCATCGGAGACGAGCTGGCCGCGCACCATCTCCAGGGCGTCGGTCAGGTTGGTGCTCCCCTCGGCCTCCAACCGGTGGACGGCGGCATGAAGCCGGCGGACGTTGCTGGTCGCCGACGCCTGGAGCGAGACCAGCGTCGAGAACGAGATCAGCCCCACTTCCATGGTCGTGAAGTCGCACTTCGACAGGAACTCGCGGGCGGCCGTCTGGGCCTCCACGAGCGGCTGCCCGGTCATGCTGGACGAGACGTCGATCAGCAGGAAGACCCGGATCAGCTCCGGCTCGGAAGCCGCCACGACCCGCGCGGGCGGCCGCGCCAGCCAGGAGAGGTCGTCGGGGACGGGTTCGACGGTCATCGGCAGGCGTCGCCCGTTGTCTCGCTGCACGGCCTGGACCTGGACGACCCCGTTCGCGTCGTAGGAGAGGCTGACATCGACCGCGACCTCGGCATCCGTCGACTGGATCTCGCTGAAGACATACTTGCCGAGGATCGTGCAATCGAGGGGCGCGGCGCTCTCCCCTTGCGTCACGTAGACCTCGAGTCGCGTGTTGGCCCCCCCGTGAGTCTCGTGGATATACGGCTTGGTGTCGCCGGCGGGGATCGGCAGATTGCGGCGGATCACGATGTCGTTGATGTAGGCCGAGCCGTCCGGGCTGACGGCGATCGTGCCGAGGCTATGCGACATGACGTCGGTCACCCGGCGCCCGTACGGGGTCGACGAGGGCACGACCCTGGTCGGACCGACCGATCCGAGCGTGAAGCGGGGGACGGCATCCTCGATGCCCTGGCCGACCTCGATCGACGCCTGGATGGCCGCCCCGAGCGCCACGACTTCGTCGACATTCACGCCGGCGCGGGGGGCCTTCCCGGCCATCTGCGAGACGTAGGCTCGGACCATCGGCATCCGCGTCGACCCGCCGACCAGGAGCACGCCGTCGAGCCGCGGCCAGCTCAGGCCGGATTCTCCCAGTGCCTCCTCCGTCAAGCGACGCGTCCGTTCCATGAGCGGGAGGGTCATCGCCTCGAACTCGGCCCGAGTCAGCTCGAATGTCCGGCGCTCCGTGCCGAGCTGGAGAGTGACTCGGGTCGAGGCTCGCTCCGAGAGCGCCCATTTCGCCTGCTCGCTGCGCACCAGGACCTCGTTGAGCGCGACCGGATCATCCAGCGGGTCGAACCCCGTCGCGGCGGCGAACTGCTCCGAGAGCAAAGTCGCGATCCGGTCGTCCCAGTTCTTGCCGCCGAGGTCGTGATCGCCGGCCGTGGCCAGGATGACGATCTCGTCCGGCGTGATCCGGGCGACCGTCACGTCGAACGTCCCGCCGCCCAGGTCGTAGATCAGCACGGTCTCCTCGACGCCGCTCCGCTGGAGCCCGTAGGCCAGCGCGGCGGCCGTCGGCTCGTTGATGATCCTCAGGATCCGGAGGCCCGCCGCCTCGCCCGCCTCGATCGTGGCCTTACGCTGGGGATCCGCGAAATAGGCCGGTACGGTGATCACTGCGCGATCGACCCGATCGCCGAGACGCGCCTCCGCGTCTTCCTTGAGCCGCCTCAGGACCAATGTCGAGAGCTCGGTGGCCGAGTAGGATTTCCATCGGAACTGGAGCTGAAAGAGCGGGTTGCCCATGTGGGGCTTGAAGAAGCTGGCGATCTCCTCGTTCCCCAGCCGGGCCCACTCCTTCGCCTCCTGGCCGACCGCGGGCGGATCGGTGCCGAAGTAGACGACCGAAGGGGTGATGGTATGCCCCTCGCGATTGGCGATCACCTCGGGCCGGCCGTAAGCATTGCGGCAGGCGACCGCCGAGTTCGTCGTACCCAGGTCGATGCCAACGAAACTGGCCATCAGGTTGCGGATCCTCGGACTCTCGTACTCGAAAACGAATCCATCGATGATTCGTCAGGTCGCATCAGAATCCGCCGACTCAGGACGGACTTCCTCGGGGAGGATGCCGAGAACCTGACCATAGATGCCCGCGGCGTCGTTCAATGCTTCCTCGACTTCTTCGACCTCCGGGCCCGTGATGAAATCAGGGTAGCGATAGGCGGTCGCGTATGGAGTCAGCCGCGCGGCAGCATCCTCGCATTGAGCGAGGCGAGCTTCGATGACGATCGCTTTCTTGATTAACACCTTTAAATCATGAGTCTTGTCTACCCGCTGGTCGCAGTAGATGAGGAACGCCTTCAGGGCCTTTTCGCCTGCCCGCTGGCAATGATAGATCGAGATATCAAGAATCGCGGGCTCGCTCGAGGCCAACAATCGGGCGGCGGCCAAGTCATTCGATGCTTTGAGAAGCCAATTCCGAACCAACTCTCGTTTGGCCTCGCTCATACAAGATCTTCCCTCGTTCGAGGACTTCCGCTTCCAAGGAAGCATAAACTCCACTGAATTTATCTACTTCCGATCTTGTCTTGATTAAAACATCCGTCGATATCGGCAGGCGTCTTAGACATCGATGAGCGCGCTGAGCACGTCGAATCGCGTGTTCCCGGCTCTCGTCAACGATTACGAACAAATCGTAATCGCTATCCGGTCCGGGGTTCCCCCAAGCGCGAGAGCCGAACAGGATGATCTTCTCGGGGTCAAATTCCTCGACCAATCGCCTGATGACTTCGGACAGGATATCTTCTGTGGTGCTCTGCATCGCCTCCTCCAAACTCGAGCGCGAAGAGGTCGCGAGTCACTCTACGTTCATGATACATTGAGCAACCGCAGTGCCGTCGACCTTTCGGCGACCTCCTCGGCGTTCATGACGGCCTCGGTCTCGAATTCGACGTCGATCGATCCGCCGCCGGTCAGGTCGGTCGCGGAGACCCCCAGTCGACCGTCTTTATTGATGGCGAACTTGACGCGGATCGGGCTGCGGGCCGGCAGGCGTTCGGGCAGGTTGAGCGTGGCGACCCCGACCTCCTGGCAATCGGACGGGGCCTCGCTGTCGCGCTCGCCGGACATCACGCGGATGTCGACCGCCGCTTGATTGGCCGAGTCGGTGCCGAAGTCGGTCACTCGTTCGAGAGGGACCTCCGAGTTGCGGGGCAAGAGGTAGACGACCACATCCTGGCTCTGGGCGTCGCGCGCCACGACTCCCAGGCTCTTGCTCAAGACGTTCACGATCCGGGTATTGACCAGCTCGCGCACCGGGCCCGTCAACGTGAACCCCAGTTGCTTCTCCAGGTGATCCAGCGCCTGTTCCACCTGTTCCTCGGAGACCTGGGCCATATCGATCGGCTTGGCCTCCTCGCCGTCCGCCTTGGCTTCGGTCGAGAGGATGTCCTGGACCTGGTCGATCAGCGACTCCTTGAGCGCATAGAGAGCGGCCCCTTTGGCGACCGCCTCGTCAGGGTCGTAGCTCTCCGGTTCCACATTGAGCTCGGCGACCAGCCGGTTGTGGACCTGGGGCATCCGGGTGGCCCCGCCGACCAAAATGATCTTATCGAACTTGGTGTACCCCTTGGTGCGGGCATCCGCCAGCATCTCGTGGGTCAACTCGATCGTCCGGTCCAGGAGGTGCTTGGTGATCTCCTCGAACTTGTCTCGGTCCAGCTCGACGCGTGCCTGGTTGCCGGCATGGGTCACGCGGAAAGGTGCCTTGTCGCGCTGGGTCAAGGTCTTCTTGCCGCGCTCGGCCTGGAGGAACAGGTCGTTGAGGACCTCGGGATCGTCGAGCGGGTCGGACGCTTCGCCCGTCTGGCTCCGGAACTCCTCGGCCAGGTACATCACGACGGCCTCATCCCAGAGGACGCCCCCCAGGTGGTGGTCGCCTCCGGTGCAGATGACCCGGATGAGTCGATCCTTGATCTCGATCATCGTGATGTCGAACGTGCCGCCTCCCAGGTCGTAAACCAGGACGACCTGGTCCTCTCCCTGCTCCAGGCCATAGGCGATGGCGGCGGCCGTCGGCTCGTTCAGGATCGCCCTCACGTTCAGACCCGCCAGTCGACCGGCGTTGGCGGTCGCCTCGCGCTCTGGCGTCCCGAAATAGGCCGGGCATGTGATCACGACGTCGGTCACCTTGTCACCCAGGGCGATCTCGGCGTCGCCGACGACCTTCCTCAGGATGAACGAGGAGAGATCCTCCGGGCTGAATGCCTGCCCCTCGAACTCGAAGACGAAATTGGGATCGCCCATGTGCTGCTTGATTCGCGAGACCACGCGATGGGGCTCGACCTTGGCCGATTCCTTCGCCGTGTTCCCCACGATGATGTTATCGCCGTCGAACAACACGACGGACGGCGTGATCCGCTCGCTCTCCTGGTTCGGGACGATGACGGGCTTTCCGTGCTCGTCAACGTACGCGATCGCGGAATACGTCGTTCCCAGGTCGATCCCGTAGACGTTCTTCAAGCCTTCGGTCACGGTCGGAGCTCCCGTTGCTCATCCAGTTATTGGGCTTCGGTCACCCGGTTTCGAGCGACCCCGTTCCGATGTTGCGGACGACGAACGAGGATTCGTTGGGGTTTTCGCTCTCGACTCCTATTTTATTATGGGAACGCGGCGGAGAGTCTAGATCGCTCCTCTGCTTACGTCGAAATCTCCCGCACCGAAAACCCGGTGCATGGACGATTGCGATGACCCACATTCCTCCCATCCGACATCGAGAGACGGCATCGACGCCGAGCTCGTCCTTCATCCGGATCCCGGCGAAACGCCCGGAAAGGCGGATCCAGGGCCCGCTCTCGCCTTCCCGCTCCAAAAGTTCTCTTGGCGTTCAATTTGTTTGACTTCGGCCCCGTGAAATCCCCGCCCTCGAGTGGATTAATCCGTTCGACTCGGAGTTAGTGAAAGAATGGGATCGAAGAATCCGAATTTCGAAGTCGCAGATGAATTCATCATGTCCATCCTGTCAATCCTGTCGGAATGGATTCCAATCCAGAGAGACCGGATTGACATGATGAAATCATGGCTCAAGATGGCGGGTTCCACCCGCCTTACGAGACCAAACTTGATCCTTCCGGGACAGACTCTAATTCTGGTCAATCCAGTTGATGGCCGAGGAGGATCGGGATCCTCGACGATCCGGGGCCCGTAGTAATTGTTGGCCTGGGTGGGATATGCGACCGGCGAGAGGACGGGAAGGTTGGGATACGAACTGGACACGCCTACCGTGGGCCGGATGACTCCATCATACCCGCGGGAGTAGACCGTAACCGGCGCCGTCGCGGATCGGAACGGAGAAAACGGACCGTAGAGTGACATCGTTTGATCGCCATAGATCCCCAATGGCGAGTAGCCGCCGCCGACGGGATCGTTCCCTCGGATCACGACCGCCGGGGTAGGCATGAACGTACCAAGCGGGCCGGGCTGGACCGCATAAACGGGGCGTGAACGTGTCACCACGACACCGTGTCGCGCCCGGCGATGAGGATGCTCGGCTCGCGCGGAGCCGGTCGATCCCAGGGTCGGCACGATCGCCGAAGCCATCGAGAACGTGACGAGACACACGACGATCGGTCGAGACATCGATCTACCTCAAGGATGTAGGCTCAGGACGCGGGGACGGATTGTCCCCGTCGTCAATTCCAGCGATCACCTTGAGAAAATCTACCCGATGAACGGGCCTCGTGTGCGGATTCCGCTATTGTCCGGTCGACCGATTACGCCCGAGCAGGGCATGCATCTCATCCACGATCCCCGTGACGCAGGCACCCAGTGGAGAATGGAGGAGATCATGGAGTTTGGACATCAATTCCCCTTCGCGAACGAATGGGGCATCGAAATTGTGGGGCTTCGCTTTGAGGAAAGCGTCCTTGGGCAGGCGGATCTCCTCCTGGCCCACGGTCGAGGCGGCGGAGAAGGTGGATCCCGATGGGATGGTCATCGGACCGCCTTCAGCGGGGACCCAGTTGTAGTTCGCCTTGGCGGGACGAGCCGTCTGGATTCGTTCGGCGGGCATGATGGGAGCCGGTGTCGCCTCGATCTCGTTGCCCAGGAGCTCTTCCATGGGAACGTCGAGCGCCACGGCGATTCGCCTGAGGGTCCCGGCGCGGGGGAGGCCCGTCTTGCCGCTCTCGATCTGATAGAGCGCGGTTCGCGAAATCTCAGCCCGACTGGCCAGCTCATCCGGACCCCAACCCTTCGAATAGCGAAAATCACGGACGCGTTGGGCTAACGACATCGTAGACGTCCCTCTGCGTTGAGGTCCTCGGTGTCAGGATTTCGATGCGGAAAAGGCACACTCGTTGAGCGAAGAGAACGACCTCTCACTGCTCCGTTCAGAAGAGGACGCATTTCCGAAGATCTACATTTACGAAACCCTCACTTCCGAGTCAAGTCGCTCGTGCTTGAAATTAAAAGCCATACGCGGACGGATTCTCCCCTTCGCATTTTCTGATAGGTTCATTTTTCGACGATTCCGGATGGATCGGGAGACATCGCCGAGCTTGGACTCGCGTCCTCACCGGGGCCATCGCGATCGCCAGGCAGGCGCCGTTCCCGAATGCGCGGAATCGGACTCATTCCGACCGCTTAGTTGACTTGTTCGGCGGGGTCCGACGATTCGGCTTGGCCGAGCATACCAACCCGACGCGCCAGCGAGGGGAATGTCTCCGGACCCTCGCTGACGCGTCGGGTTAGTGTCTCGGCGATGCGGCCACGGCGTGAGCAATCCATCGGTTAACCGCTCTAACTCGATCAAGAAGGTCCTCATCGCGACGAGAGGCTCCGGAGAGGACCGTGTTGCTAAGATGATGGCGGAGGAGTAGCCTGATGCTTCGAGTCTCGGAGAATTCCCTCGAGGCATGGCGAGAGTTGCCATCGCCAAATGGCGAAAGTTCGGAGATACTCGGCGCCGAAGAGCGCCACCGAATACGCCGCCGTGCGAGGCGGGGCTCAAAGTTCCCGGGCTGAATCGGGGGGAGTCCTATCCATGTCCATGATCGAGATGGCATGCCCCCGTTGCGGGGCGGGGGGGCGCGTCCCTCGCGACAAGATGAACGCGCGGCTCGTCTGCAAGAAATGCCTCCAGGTCTTCCACCTCTCGCCCAGCGGGGTCGCGATCCTGGGCGAACCTCCCGTGCAGAAGGTCGTCGCGGCCAAGAAGGAGGGGGGCTCTCGAGAACGATTCGAGCTGGATACCTCCGCCCTGGAGGGCCTCGGCGGCAAACTGGCGAAGATCAAGCTGCCGGACCCGAAGGTCGTCGGCGTGGTCCTCGTCGTCCTCCTGATCCTGGCCATCGGCTCCTGGCTGTTCTCTCAGGAGTCCGTGGAGAAGCGCACTCAAACCCTGGCATCCGCGCTCGGCCGGGGCGACATGCAGACAATCATGCGACTCGCACTCGAAGGGACCGAGCGTGAAGCGATGACCTGGGGCGACGCGACGATCCGGAAGGTCATGGATCTCAAGCTCAGCCTGGGAGGTCAGGAGCCCGGCGTGAAGGTCCAGGTGCAGCAGAGCTCGGACGGCAACTCGGCCCAGGCCCTCGTCGTCTTCTCTCGCGAGGGGGCTCACAGGGCCAATGTGATTCACGATGAAGACCTGGGACCGCCGAAAGCGGGCGCGGCGGTCAAGGATTCGCTCGAGCTGGTCGTCATCTGGACCCCCGACACGTGGAGGACCTGGAAATTCGACGCCAAGCGGACGGCGGAACACGTCGCCCCCGATTTGTGAGCGATCCGGAATCCCTCTCGGCTCCCGGGCGTCGCCGACTCCCGGAATGATCGCGGACGCCTCCCGCCGGGTCGTCGCGGCAGATCCTTCGTCGCTTGACGGGCGAGGACGTTGAGACTACCATCTTGAAATCAATAGCTTTAGGTCAACTAAGCCGACATTGTCGACCGCATTTCGTCTACCAGCCGTGAGACGCTTCGGTCTCCGAATCGTCTCGAGTCCGAACCCGGGAGTCGGTCGATGCCGCAGCCGATTCCCGATCGATCCGGACCGGGCTGGTGTGTCCGGCGGCGAGGCTCGCGGATCGCTCGGGGCCATGGCCATGGCCCAGCGTTGCGGCCGCCGATTCGGGGATGATCCGGGTCCCTGACACGCGCGATCCTGTGCTCGGCGCCGGCGAATCGAGCGACTCACGGCGTCATCGAGGGGGGGAAATCCAAGCCGATGCACTCATTCGACGACTTCCGCGAGATCGTGAAGACGGATGAGCCACTGGCCCATCGGGTCTGGTTCCGTCTGGGTGGACCGGCCGCGTTTTTCGCCTGCCCCCGACATCTCGACGAGCTGGTCGCGCTCCTGCGCCGCTGCCGCGACGAGGACATCGCCTTCAAGATCCTGGGCGGCGGCTCGAACGTCCTGGTCCGCGATGAAGGCGTCGATGCCCTCGTCATCTTGCTGGAGAGCCCCTTCTTCTCCGACCTCAACGTCCGCGGCAACGTCGTGGAGGCCGGCGCCGCCGTCCCGCTAACGTCCTTGATCTCGCACTCGGCGCGGGCCGGCCTGGCGGGACTCGAGATCCTCACGGGCATACCCGGGACCGTCGGCGGGGCCTTGCGCGGCAATGCCGGCGGCCGCCAGGGCGCGATCGGACAGTTCGTCGGCCGGGCCACCGTCCTGGACCCGACCGATGAGATCGTGGTCCGCGAGCGCGACGACCTGAGCTTCGCCAATCACGACTCCAATCTCGACGAGCCCGTGATCCTCTCCGCCGAGTTCGAGCTCGAGCCCGAGGATCCCGAATCCGTCGTCCGACGGATGAGGCGGATCTGGATCATCAAGAAAGAGAACCAGCCCTACGGCCACCAGTTGTCCGGCTGCATCTTCAAGAATCCGACCCCGGACGTCTCGGCGGGCGCCCTGATCGATCAGGCCGGCCTCAAGGGGACGCGTTTCGGCGGGGCCGAGGTCTCCGATCGCCACGCCAACTTCATCATCGCCCATCCCGAAGCCAAAGTATCCGATATCCTCCAACTGATCGACAGGATCCGCCAGCGCGTCTGGCAGCAATTCGGTTATGAGTTGGAACTCCAGATCCGAGTCTGGTAGAATGCCGATCCCCTATGCTGACAACACGCGGGTCACCGGCCTTCGCATCTCCGGCTCTTCACCGTCTCAACATGCGTGCGTGGAGCTGTTTCCGGGCAGGCCGTGGAAACTCGGAGAGTCTCCAACCGCCCGACATTCCGGCGTAGATCCGTTCGCGTTAAGAAGGTCGCCCTCTCGCCATGATGGATCGACAAGACCGGGGAGGAGTCCAGGTGACGGAACACCGCGAAACTCCTCGGATCGCCTACGGCGAGAGCCGAGTCGACTCGCGCGCTCCCGAGCCGGGCGTCCGTGCCCCGTTGTCCGCAATCGGCTGGCACAGACCGGGGCGGCACCTCCCTTTCCGCCTCGCCCTCGCCATGATCGGCTCGCTCGCCGCGATCCTGGGTTCCTACTTCCTCGGCTCCTGGGCTATCGCCTGGCTGAAGGATCAACGGCCGTATCAGCTCGCGTTCCAGGACATCACGCTCCTTCCGGGTCCGCCGGAATGGTTTCAAGGCGGTGCAACGGCGTTCCTGGAGCGCGTCCGCGAGCGAGCCCGGGAACCCCAGACCATCCGGGTCCTCGCCCTCGAAAACAAGGACGTCAATCTCATATTCCTGCATAGTCCCTGGGTGGAGAAGGTCGTCCGCATCAACTGGCCTCCCCGGGGCCTCGAAGTGGAGCTGCAATACCGGAAGCCCGTGGCGCTGGTGAAGCTCCCCCGCGAGCGGCGGCGGTATCTCCTGGACCGGTCGGCGACGATCTTGCCGATCGAAGACGTCGATGTGGACCGGCTCGAGAAGCTCGGACAGATCGTCGCGATCGAAGGCGAGAATCTGGCGGCCCCGATCAGCGCAGAGCCCGGTCAGGTCTGGGCGACCAAGGCCGGGATGGTCAACATCGCCCCCGGGAATCGGCTCATCCGATCCGCCGCCCAGCTAGCGAGTTTCCTCGTCGAGAAGCACCGCGCCAGCGGAATTCCGCCCTCACCGTCCCTGGAGATCCGAGGGATCAACCCGATGGACCCCTGGAGTCGCGGTCTCTTCATTTTGAACGCGGAAGACACGTGGATCTTGTGGGGGGAAGCCCCGGGTGAAGAGGCTCCCGGGAGCCTCGACGCCGAGCAGAAATGGGCGTTACTCCTCCTCTGGAACCAGCAAGCGATCGACCGACGCCTGGGGACCAAGAAAAACGAATACTGGACGTTCACCAGGTCCGGTCTCCATCATTTCCGACCCGGAACGCGATAAACTCCCGTTCCCGGTCAACGTTCGGGACAAAGCGCGGGGACGCTGTCCCTTTAGGTTAGAGGTGGGACGTCGTCGGTATCCGGATGCCGCCCACGCCCGGTTTCCGGCGATTCGTCCTCTCGTCTCAACGAGAAGGCAGGCAAGCTCTAGAGGGAGTCTGTGTCACATGGCCACCCGACTTGGCCCTTCGTGGCTGAACCGGATCCAGCTGCTGGCCGGGCCGACCCATACCGGCCGGATCGGCCGCTGGGCCGTACTGGTCGATCGCGTCAATGCACTCGAGCCGGTCATCGAAAAGACGACCGACGACGAGCTCAAGACGCGCGCGCATACCGTGCGATTGAGGGCCCGCCAGGGGGATTCGCTCAACAGCTTGCTGCCCGAGGCCTTCGCGCTGGTCCGCGAATCCGCCAAGCGCACGATCGGCCAGCGCCATTTCGACGTGCAGCTCCTCGGCGGCATCGCCATCCATAATCGTTGCATCGCCGAGCTCGAGACCGGCGAAGGCAAGACGCTGGTCGCCACCCTGCCCACCTTCCTCAACGCCTTGCCGGGCAAGGGCGTCCACGTCGTCACGGTCAACGATTACCTGGCCCGCCGCGACGCCGAATGGATGACGCCGATCTACCAGATGCTCAACTTGACCGTCGGCTGCATCCAGACGGGCCAGTCCGACTCCTCGCGACGAGCCGCCTATGCCTGCGACATCACCTATGGGACGTCCAAGGAGCTGGGCTTCGATTTCCTCCGCGATGAGCTCAAGCGGCTCAAACTGGGCGGCGATGGCACTCGCAAGAGCTTCGAGCAGGTCTACCTGGGACGCGGAGACTCGTCCGAAGGCGAGAAACCCGTCCAGCGCACCCACTATTATGCGGTCGTGGACGAGGCGGACAGCATCCTGATCGACGAGGCGAGGACCCCGCTGATCATCGGGGCGAACAACCAGCCGACCCAGGAAGAAGCCGCCGCCTACTACGGCGCCGACCAGCTCGCCGCCACCCTGGTCCGCGTCAAGGACTACAAATATGACCCGCTCGAGCGCAAGGCCGAACTCTCGGCCGCCGGCCGGCGAAAGGTCCAGGCCGTCGCGGCCAACCCCGCCTTCGTGACCCTCACCGTCAACGGCCTTTATGAGTATGTGGAGCGGGCCCTACGCGGCCAGATCGCCTACCTGCGCGACCGCGATTACGTCGTCGTCAACGGTGAGGTCGTGATCGTCGATGAGTTCACGGGCCGAATGATGCCCGGCCGGCAGTGGCAGGACGGGCTCCACCAGGCGATCCAGGCCAAGGAAAAGCTGGAGATCACCCTGGAGACGATCACCGCGGCGCGGGTGACGGTCCAGGACTTCTTCAAGCGCTACAACAAGCTGGCCGGCATGACGGGCACGGCCTCTTCCGACGCCGCCGAGCTGCGCCGGATCTACAAGGTGGGGGTTTTCAAGGTCCCCACCAATCGCCCCGGCCGTCGCGTCTGGCTCCCCGATCGGGTCTTCTCGACCGAGGATGAGAAGTTCAAGGCCGTGGCCGACCAGATCGTCGAGTGGAACAAGGCGGGGGCACCCGTCCTGATCGGCACGCGATCGATCGAGAAGTCCGAGCGATTGAGCACATTGCTATCCGCCGCCGGGATCGAGCATCAGATCCTCAACGCCAAGAACCACGAGATCGAGGCCCAGATCGTGGCGCAGGCCGGCCAGAGGGGGAAGGTCACCGTCGCCACCAACATGGCCGGCCGAGGGACGGATATCAAGCTCGGCGAGGGGGTCGCCAATGTGAGCGGCCTCCATGTCATCGGCACCGAGCGCCACGAATCCCGACGGATCGACCGCCAGCTCTCCGGCCGTTGTGCCCGCCAGGGCGATCCCGGTTGCGCCCAGTTCTTCGTCAGCCTCGATGACGAGATCATCGAGACCTTCGGCGAGAAAGCCGCGGCCCGTCTCCGAAAGCGGTACAAGGGCAGCGGCGAGATGACCAGCCTGAAATGGCGGCGGTTCTTCGTCGCCGCGCAGCGCAAGAAGGAACGCCAGCATTTCCGCGACCGTAAGCTCCTCATGCATTACGAGAAGCAGCGAGCCGAGATGCGCAAGAACATGGGGCTCAACCCCGTGCTCGGTTGATTGGATTGATCCCGCGCAGCCCGCGATCATCGCCGGGGCAGGCGCTGGCGATACCGACGGACTCCCTGGTTCAGCGCCTCAAGGGATCCGAGCCGCGCCTCAGTGTATTCCACGCGTTTCTTCGCGTCGACCAGCTTCGGGAGCCCGGCCAGGTAAGCCTGGAACTTCGGGAGCTGGGCGGGCGTCTTGAGCAGGTAATTCACCAAGAGCCAGGCCTCGGCATAGGCGAGGTCCGTGGTCTCGGGCTTGCGAAACAGGCCGTCATCGGCGATGAGTTGCGCGATGGGAATCCAGGCGAGCTGAGCATTTCGAGCGTTCGCCAATCCCCGGAGTCTCGGCTCATTGATCGCCCCGAATCGCTTCGGATCGCGCGGCGGCCGCCAGAGTTCCCCATAAGTAGCCAGCCCTTCGCTGATCGCGACCGGCACGTCGGCTCCTCGATCCAGCAAGCCCGCATTGAAGCAAAGCAGATGGATGGTCTCGTGAACCAGGGCGAGCGTGTTGAGCCGCTCCGCCTCTGCGTTCAGGTCCGCCCGCCGAGAACGGAGGTCGAAGATGACGAGTTGATTGCTATCCAGCTCGTACTGGCCACCCACATTCAGGCGTTCGATCTCATCCGGATCCTCGCCGACATAAGCCCCGAACGACGCGGTGTCCTTGAGCGTCACGACTGTCATCCGGTGCTCGGGAAAAGCCACCTTGAAGCCGCGTTCCCGGAAGTGAGCCAGGAAGTCCTTGGCCAGCGACTCGCAAATCGCGAGCGCGTCTTCACGGACTCTTGCCGGGGCATCGCCGAGGCTCAAGAAATGCTCGCTCCGGCTCGTTCCGAAACGACCGAGCCCCGCGCGAGTCGCTCTCGCTTGAACCTGTTCGATGACAGCCTGCTCGGCCGGGTCCTCGACCTTGGCTTTCGCGGCCCCCTGCCCCCAGGCCGTGCTCGCCGCAGCCAGACCGGACAGGCCCAGCGCCATGTCCCTCAGCCAGCGTCGACGGGATCGGAAGGGCTCATCGAAGCTCAGCCCGACTGAGAGGTTATGAAGAAATCCATGCCAGGTGACGGAAAGGCCGAACACTCAATACCCCCAATCTTCCTGACTTCATCCTGTTGATCCTGTCAGTCCTGTCTCACTGGATTGGAATCCATTCCGACAGGACTGACAGGATCAACAGGATGGAATTCATTTGCGATCTCGGAAGTCTTGATTCGGAATTTTGGATGAGATCCTGCCCACCGAATTCATTCTGACATCCCCACCGACGCCAACGCCAGCCGCCAGAGCCAGGCCATCGATCACGGCGACGCCCGTCGGAACCTCCCGAGACCTCGGTTTCGATCGGCATTGCGTTCGCGATTCAGGCGAGCTAAGTTGAAATATACATTGAAGTTCCTTCACCGGCTTCCGAATCAGGATTTCATCCATGAGAACTCCGGTCGTCGCCTTGATCCCGGTATTCGTCTTCCTTTGCTCGACATCAGCCTCCGCGCAATCGACGACGGCCTGGCGGACCCTATTCGATGGCAAGAACCTGGAAGGCTGGGGACACATCGGGCCGGGCAAGATGATCCTGGAAGACGGGGTGATCCGGACCGAGGGAGGAATGGGACTGCTCTGGTACACCAGGGAGAAGTTCGGAGATTGCGTCATCAAGGTCGTTTACAAGGTGACCACCACACATTCGAACGCGGGGATTTTCGTGCGGATTGCCGAGAAGCCCAAGGACGTCTGGCTGCCGGTCCATCACGGCTATGAGGTCCAGATCGAGGATGCCGGCGATGAATACCATGGCACCGGAGCCATCTATTCCCTCTCCAGGACGACGGCTCGTCCGGTCAAGCCGCCCGGCGAGTGGAATACGATGGAGATCACCTTGCGGGGCCAGCAGATCCTCATCTCCCTCAACGGCATCCAGGTCAACGCGTTCGACTCGGAAAAATCGCCCGTCCCGGAGCGCGTCAAGGACTACGAGCCCGAGCGCGGCCCTCGCCCGACTTCCGGCTACATCGGCTTGCAGAACCACGACGATGTCTCGAACAGTTCGCCCGTCTTCTTCAAGTCGGTCAGCATCCGCCCGTTGAGCCCGCACGAAGGGCCAAAGCACTGAGCGGTCACCGAGACGACCCGGCAAGCCAACGCATGCATGAACTCGCCGGAATTCCTCTTGAGCGAGACGACCGGAGCCACTATCGTAGCGGGACTGCGACGGATTGCACCGAGGAGGCACCTCGGCCGCGGCAACACTGGCTTCAAGGAAGACGCCCCCATGCTCCGAATGGACACCCAGAATCTCACGGCGGGGAAGCGGGTTCGACTCCTCGTCAAGTACTTGATGTACCCGGGGACGAACTGGGTGAGTCGCGACAAGTCGAAGGTCGTCCGGATGTTCCTGACCGGGACGCCCGACAGGCCGGTCATGACGCTCGACTGCGGATGCGGCAACGCCTTCTTCGCCCACCAGGCGGTCTTGCGGCATGCCCGCTGCGTGGGGATCACGATCCACGAGTGGGAGAAGCACAACTGCGAGGAGATGCGCTCGTTCCTGGGACTGGCCGAGGACCAGCTTTCACTCCGGGTCGCCCGGCTCGACCAGATGGCCGCCGACCCCTCCCAGCATGATCGATTCGACCAGGTCCTCCTGCTCGACGTGATCGAGCACATCATGGACGCACCCGCCGCCTTGCGACACATCCACGACCTGACGGCCGAGGACGGCCTGGTCTACATCACGACCCCGAATCGCGATTGGGAAGGCAACGCCGACCGCATCCGCGTGACCCGCACCGAAGATGGCTGGCACGTCCGCAACGGTTACACGATCGAGCAGCTCGAATCGCTCCTGGATCAGGCCGGCTTCGAGCCGGTGGACCGCCTGCGATTCGGGACCAGGGGCTCGACGCTCGTGACATGGATTCAGCATCACGTGTTTCGATCCTGGATCGATCCCCTCACCGTCCTGTTCTTCCCGCTGCTCAAGCTGGCCTCGATCGCCTTATCTCCCTGGCGCGATCCCCATACGATCTTCGTCCTGGCCCGCAAGCGACGGAGTGCGTGACCACGCCGACAGGTCCACTCCTCCCCTTCGCCCCTTCGGGGAGAAGGTGCCCGAAGGGCGGATGAGGGGAGACCCGGTTCGGCCGTCGAATCTCGGACAGTGCTCAAGTCGGTCGGACGCAAGATTGACCGGACCGCGCCGAACCCGTAGAGTAATGGACTCGGAGAGATTCACATGACCGACTGTGTCCATTCCCTCGGTGATCCTTGATGAGTGCCGCCCCCGGAACTTCGCCGTATTACCTCGGGATCGACCTCGGCGGCACGAACATCAAGAGTGGCGTGGTCAACGATCACGGCCGCGTGCTCTCCAAGATCAGCGTCGAGACCGAGGCGGATCGGGGCCCGGAAACGGGGCTCGACAACCTGGCCAAGGCGGGTCACCAGGCCGTCGAGGCCAGCGGCCTGAAATGGGATGACATCGCCGGGGTCGGACTCGGTTCGCCGGGGACGATGGACCTGAAGGCGGGCATGCTGCTGGAACCGCCCAACCTCCCGGGCTGGGACAACCTGCCGATCCGCCAGCTCCTCTCCGAGAAACTCAAGAAGCCCACGGTGCTCCAGAACGACGGCAATGCCGCGGCGTTCGGCGAGTACTGGACGGGGGCCGGCAGGGATGTACACAGCCTCGTCATGTTCACGCTCGGCACCGGGATCGGCTGCGGGATCGTCGTCAACGGCCTGATCCTGGAGGGTCGGCACAGCCACGGGGCCGAGTGCGGCCACATCATCATCCAGATGGAGAACGCCCGCCGATGCTCGTGCGGCGCCTACGGGCATCTCGAGGCCTACGCCTCGGCGACCGCCCTGGTGAAGCGGGCCCAGGAAGCGCTGGCGCAGGACGACCAACCGAGCCGCCTCCGCGACCTCGATCCGGACCACATCACGAGCCGGGTCATCTCCGAGGCCGCCGCGGCCGGTGATGCCCTGGGACGCCGACTGATGCGAGAAACCGCCCACTACCTCGCGGTCGGGGCGGTATCGCTGATGCACACGATCGACCCGGACCTGATCCTCTTCGGCGGCGGGATGATCAACGCGGGCGAATCGCTGCTGGAGGACATCCGCCACGACGTCCGCCAGATGGCCTTCCCGATCCCGGCCGCCAAGACGCGCGTCGAGTTCGCTCGGCTCGGCGAGGAGGCCGGATTCGTCGGCGCCGCCGGCTGGGCCCGGAAGGTCCTCAGCCGACCTTCTTGATGCCAACCGCCCGGTTCTTGATGGTCGCCACACTAACCCGAAGCGCCAGCGAGTGAATTCCGCCGGGAGCATGCACTCGCTGGCGCTTCGGGCTCGTATCAGCCGTACGCAATCCAACTGCGAGGCGCTCTAGCCATCGAGGCGGGCATCCCCCGACTTGCACGACTCGAAAAAAAGATGGCGGTCCGATCCCCGCTCAGGTCTTACTGATAGTGAGGCACGAATGCAGGGGATCGGGAGGCATGGCCATCGACACTCTGGGCGCCGCCTTGCGGCAGATCAACCGCCTCTTCGCGGGTGGGATCGTCACGGGACTCGCCGATGCGCAATTGCTCGAGCGCTTCGCCGCCGGGCAGGACGCCGCGGCGTTCGAGATCCTGGTGGCGCGGCACGGGCCGATGGTCCTGAGCGTCTGCCGGGGCGTCCTGAAGGATCCGAACGATGCCGAGGATGCCTTCCAGGCCACGTTCCTGATCCTCGTCAAGAAATCGGGGACGCTCCGCGGCCACGTCGCGCTGGGGCCCTGGCTGCATCGGGTGGCGTTCCGTGTGGCGCTGCGGGCGAATGCCGCCGCCGCACGGCGACGGGAATGCGAAAGGCGGGCCGGACGGATGGCCGCGGCCAGTTCGGTGTCGGGGCCGTCGGGCCCGGACGAGACGCTGCAAACACTCCACGAGGAGATCGCCCGGCTGCCGGAGAAGCTCCGCCGGGCGGTGATCCTCTGCGACCTCCAGCGCCTCCCCCGGGCCCAGGTCGCCGATGAGTTGCGGCTGAGCGAGAGCACCTTGCAGCGCCGGCTCAACGAGGCGCGCGAGCGGCTCAAGGCCCGGCTGATCCGCCGGGGACTGGCCCACGAGGGCGGCATGCTGGGGGCCGTGTTCCTCCGCGAGGCCCAACATGCGGTGCCCGCGGCCTGGGGCCAGGCGACCGTCCGCGCGGCGCTGGACTCCACAAATCACGCGATGACCGCCGGGGCCGTCTCGGCGGGTGCGAAGGCACTGTCTCAGGAGGTGCTCAGGACCATGCTGCTCCAGAAGCTCACATTCGCGACGACCGCCCTCCTGGCCGCCGGCCTGATCGCCTGGGGGGCATCGGCCGCCCTGGTCTCGCGCGGCGAGGCGCCTTCGAAGCAGGTCGCCGCGAACCCGGATCGGTCTTCTCGACCGAAACCCGCGACGCCTGCCCCCGACCGCAAGCCGGAACCGATCGACCGGGCCGACCCGGCGACCCTCCGCGGCCGGGTCCTTGGGCCGGACGGCCAGCCTGTCTTCGGCGCGAAGCTGTACCGGACTCCCGCGGCAGGCTACCTGATGAAGCCGTACCCGGCGCCTGAGTCCGCGACGACCGGAGCGGACGGCGGCTTCGCGTTCACGGTTCCGCCGGCCGAATACCCCGATCAGACGACCCGCGTTACCGCCGCGGCGCCGGGCTACGGCCTCGGCTGGGTCGAAGTCCCACCGGACGGCCCGAAGGACGACCTGACCCTTCGGCTGGTGCCCGACGACGTGCCGATCGCCGGCCGGATCATCGACCTCGAGGGGAAGCCGATCCCGGGCGCGCGCCTCCAGATTCTGCAAGTCAACGCGGCCCCCGACGAGGGCCTCGACCGCTGGCTCGAGGCCGCGAAGGCCGGGAAAGGGCTGAGCCTCCAGCTCGAGACGGAGTATCTCTCGCGGGAGACCATCGCACCATCCCCGACGTTCCCCACCGATGCCGAGGGCCGCTTCCGCATCACCGGCATCGGCCGCAACCGGCTGGTCATCGCGCAACTCGACGGCCCGAGCATCGTCAGCGAGTATCTCCACATCCTGACCCGGCCCGGAGAGCCCATCATCGTGACCGACTCCGAGGGACATCCCCGTGACGGCGAGCCGCGCATCATCACGACGTACCACGGGGCCGCCTTCCAGCACGCGGCCGCGCCTTGCAAGCCGATCATCGGCATGGTCCGCGACAAGGACACCGGGAAGCCGCTGGCCGGCGTCATGATCCGCAGCTACACGCTGGCCACCCGCCCCCGTTACCTCCGGAATATCGTCCGGACCACCACCGACGCCGCGGGTCGCTACCGGCTGACGGGGATGCCCAAGGGTACGGGCAACCGGATCATGGCCGTCCCCGGCGGCGACCTGCCATACCTCGTCTGCACCGCCAATGTCCCCGACCGTCCGGGCCTGGACCCGGTGACGGTTGACGTCGAGCTGAGGCGCGGCATCTGGATCGAGGGCAAGATCACCGACAAGGCGACGGGCCGGCCCGTTCGAGGGTCCGTGGAGTATTTCGCGCTGTCCGACAACCCGAACCTGCGCGACTATCCTGGTCTCAGCGGCGGGATGACGCTCGACCATGTCCGGGCGAAGGAGGACGGCTCGTACCGGGTCGTCGGCCTGCCCGGCCCCGGCCTGGTCGCCGTGTATCGCGTGGGCCATTACCTGGAGTCTCGCGAGCGAGACGATGAGTACGGGACCAGCGACGACTCATTGCGCACGGAGCCCTATATCATCAGCTTCACGAGCAACTACGCGGCACTCGCCCGGATCGACCCGCCCAGGGGAATCGATTCGGTGAAACGGGACGTGACGCTCGACCCGGGGTGGACGATCACGGGCGTGGTGCTCGGGCCGGACGGCCAGCCCCTGGCCGGGGCGTTCGGCATGGGCATCGGCCAGTTGAAGACCGCCGAGTTCACCATGCGCGGGTTCAGCCCGAGGGCGTCACGAGAGCTCGTCTTCCTGCATCATGCGAAGGGGTTGATCGGCCTGGCACTGCCTCCCAGGACCGACGGCGCCTCGATCACCGTGAGATTGCAGCCCGGCGCCGCGATCGCGGGCCGGCTGGTCAACGCGGAAGGTCGGCCGCAGGCCGACGTCGCGCTGAGCGTGCGGTTCGGCCCGAAAGAGGGACCGGCCCGGGCGGCCGATTATCGGTACTCCAGCCACGAGGTCAGGACGGATCGTGAGGGCCGGTTCCGCGTCGAGGCCCTGCCGCCCGGTTACCCGTTCCAGCTTTGGGTCAGCAAGGGCGAACCGCTGCTGGCCGGCGACGGCCTCCGTTGGGGCCAGACGAAGGACCTGGGCGACGTGCCGATGAAGGGGCGTGAGCCCTGACCGATCGATCGTCGCGACCCGCTCTCTCATCGCTGGCCGGCGACTTCGCGAACGGCTCTTCCGGGAACTCTGCTGGATCGACACCGAGGAAGTCGGTCGCCTGCCGGGTGGAGTAACCCTCGGCCACTCGCCGGACGGCGAAGTTGATTTTCCCCCGCAGTAGCGTCCTCGACCGCCCCGCCGCCCGGCGCCCGCCACATGAGACGTTGGAAGGCCGGACCGTTTCCGCTAGAATGACCGCAAGCATAAGATCAATTGGTGCAAGCATAAATCTATGGCAACCGCGCAGGACATCACCGGCAGCAAGGAAGCGGCCATCCTCAGCCGCGTCATTAGGCCCGAGAAGGACGACCTGCCGGATGAGCAGGCGAAAACCCTGCTCCGGCTGAAGTTCGAGCAGAGCGATCTGGACCGCCTGCATGAACTGGTCGTCAAGAACCAGGACGACGAGCTGACGGCCGACGAGAAAGAGGAGCTGGAAGACTATCTCCGCGTCAGTGCCTTTCTCGATCTGATGCACGCCAAGGCCCGTTACTCCCTCCGAGAGAAGAACTAGAGGCGGCCCCGGCTTGGATGCCGAGTTGCATCGACTGGTGCGAGATCGGTCCGGCAGGCGGTTCGAGTATTGCCGCCTGCCCGAGGCCGAATCACTGGTGGCTTTCGAGATCGAGCATATCATCCCCCGCAAGCATCGCGGCCGAACCGTGGCTGGCAATCTCGAATGCTCACGTATTTAATTAAGCGGGTATAAGGGACCGAATCTGACCGGCCGCGACCCGGCGACCGGCAGGATCACCAAGCCCTACGATCCCAGGCGGCACAAGTGGAGCTATCATTTCCGCTACCAAGGCGGCACGCTGATCGGCCGCACGGCCATCGGCCGGACGACGATCGAAGTGCTACAGATCAACCGCCCATACCTGGTAGCCACCCGCGAGGCCCTGATCGCAGCAGGTGTCTTCTAGCCCGCCTTGGCCGCTTGACTGGGACCCTGTAGGTGGTATCCGATAAAGCGGAGGATTGTATCTGAAGTGCCGGCGCATAGCGTCGCACTCTCGACGAGCGTCGTCGGCACCTCGGATACAATTTCTTGAACTGAGCCGCGTGTGCGGGTTGTGGTGCTCGGCATAGAAGAATTCCTCCCAGGCGAAACGGCCTGCCACCCCGCCCTCTCTACTATCGAGGGCAAAGCCGGTTGCTGTCCGATGATGGCTGGCACGCTCATCGGCCCGATCTCGACCAGCTCTTTTCCCACGTTCGCAGACCTCGCAACTTAATATGATAGTAATTTAATATAAATTCATTCTATATAATCATTCACCACATTGGTCGGGGCCGATTCCCAAGGCCGGTACATCGCCCGCCGGTAGACTCGCTCGGTCGCCTCCCGCTGCTCGGCCATCATGCGGAACAGGCTCACGTTCCCCCGGAACTTCGCGCCCCATTCGGCCCATTTTTCCGGCGTCAGCATCGCGGGAGGGCCGTCGCCGATCCGGAACCAGTATTCGTCCGCTTCGGATGACATGCCAAGCTTGGAACGTCGCTCGCATCCTTCCGCCGCGACCGCGACATTTTTCGAGAGTGTCCAGTATTCACGGGCCTTCGCGGCGTGGAATAAAGCCCTCCGCTCCATCGCCCTTTTGTGCTTCTCGATCGGGATCACCAGGATGAGCGAGATCGCCGCGACGGCGACCATGTTCATCCGAACCTTCCAGCGGGGTGGACGCATAGGTATGGCCTTCCCTTTTCCGCCATCATGCACGCGCTCAGTTGGCTGTCAAGGTCCAGGGTGGCATGAAGGGGATTATTCCACCCTGGGATGTCTACTGGCCACGACTTCCTGCATGCACGCAAGCGCGATGCCCCCGACTCCCTCTCCCAAGCCTCACGGACCCCGGCGGATAAAATGGCGGTCCTTGTCGTTTCACCGAGAATCGCCCGAGGGGCAGCAGAGACCGGGCCGAATACGCCATCACCACCGAGAGGAAGATTCCAACCTGAGCACATCGATGCGGTCACAGATTTGCTGGTAAATTAACGGATAGGCATGACCTATGCCTGCATCGGCCTGGCTATTCCGTCCCTTCGCCGCCCATGAGCGGCGGCCAGGACGCTCGGCCGCCCCATGATTGATTATTTAATCATTATTATATCTGGCACATATAAACGAAGAGAGCCATGATCGACACCAACAGCAGGCAACCCCAAGAGGCCAAGGACTCTCTCGAATTCGCCGAGAGCATCATCGACACCGTGCGCGAGCCTCTCCTCATCCTCGATCATCAATTGCGGGTCCGATACGCCAACCGATCCTTCTACCAGACCTTCGCCGTCACCCGGGAAGACACCGAAAGCCGGCTCATCTACGACCTCGGAAACGGCCAATGGAACATCCCCAGGCTCAAGACGCTCCTCGAAGAAATCCTCCCCAAGGACCACGCATTCCGCGATCTCGAAGTCGATCACGTCTTCGAGCGGATCGGGCGGCGGCGGATGCTCCTCAATGCCCGCAAGATCCGGCAGGAAGGCAACCATTCCGAATTGATCCTGCTCGCCATCGAGGACATCACCACCCTCTGGCAGGCCGAAGTCGAGCTCAAGGATAGCCGCGAGCGATACCGACTCATCGTCGAGAGTGCCACCTCCTATGCCATCTTCACCACCGACATGCAAGGCAGGGTCACCACCTGGAATCCGGGGTCCATCCTCATCTTCGGATATGCCGAGGCGGAAATCCTCGGCCAGGATATCCGCGTCATCTTCACGCCCGAAGACCGCGAAGCCGGCGTCGCCGATGTCGAGATGCGGACCGCCGAGGCCGACGGTCGGGCACTCGATGAACGATGGCACCTGCGGAAAAACGGCGAGCGGTTCTGGGCCAACGGCCTGGTCATGCCGCTCAAAGACGACGCCGACCGGACACGCGGATTCCTCAAGATCCTCCGCGACATGAGCGAGCAGCAACAACTCGAGAATTCGCTTCGCCAGCGGTCGGCCGACCTGGAACAGGCCGATGCCAACAAGAACGAATTCCTCGCCATGCTCGCCCACGAGTTGCGGAATCCCCTCGCCGCCATCCGCAATGCCGTGATCGTCGCCAGCCGATCCGATGCCAAGGAGGACATCGCCTGGTGTCACGAAGTCATCAATCGTCAGGTCCTCAATTTCGGGCTTATCATCGATGATTTACTCGACGTGGCCCGCATCACCCAGGGCAAGATCCAGCTCCGCAGGGAACTTCTCGATGCCGCACGCATCATCCACCAGGCCGTCGAGACCGTCAGGCCGCTGGTCAGCGAGAAGAAACACGAACTGATCCTCTCCTTCACGTCGTCGGGATTGCGACTCAACGCCGATCCGACCCGGATCGAGCAGATCCTCGTGAATATCCTGTCCAACGCCGCCAAATACACCCCACCCGGCGGACGCATCCAGATCACCGCCGGGGCCGAAGACGGCAATGTGCTCATCCGGGTCCGCGACAATGGGATCGGCGTCGCCCCCGAAACGCTCCCCCGGCTCTTCGAGCTGTTCGCCCAGGCCGACCGCTCCCTCGCCCGCTCGGAAGGGGGATTGGGGATCGGCCTGACGGTCGCCAAGACCTTGACCGAATTGCACGGCGGCACCATCTCCGCCACCAGCGACGGACCCGGCACCGGCTGCGAATTCATCGTGCGATTTCCCGCCGAGACGGCTTCGGCGTCGGAAGCCGTTGGGCCTCAAGGCCCCGCCATCAAGGCACGAGGGCGCTTTCAGGTGCTCGTGGTCAACGACAACCTGGATACGGCCCGGGGGATGGCCAGGATCCTGACGCTTTCCGGCCATACCGTCAGGATTGCCACGTCCGGCAGCGACGCCATCGAAGCGTCACGCAGCGACTGCCCGGAAGTGGTCCTGCTCGACATCGGGCTTCCCGGCATGGACGGTTACGAGGTGGCAATAAAGCTCCGGCAGGAGATCTGTCCGGATGCCCAGATCATCGCGGTTTCCGGCTATGGCGACGAAGACACCCGACGCCGCACGAAGGAAGCGGGCTTTCACCACCACCTGGTGAAACCCGTCGATTTCGATGCCCTGGTAACGCTCCTGGGGCAGCCTCGTACCGCGACCTGACCGCGTGGGCCGGGAAAAACCCGTCAATCCCTGGTTCCCCCTCAAGCCAAGAAAGGCTAGAGCGCTCCACGATTGCGTTGCGCACACCCGATACCAACCCGAAGCGTCAGCGAGGGGAATGCTGTCGGATCCTCGCTGACGCTTCGGGTTAGAGGCTATCCGGTAATACTCAAAATCCGTAAAGTCATACCATTCCAGGAGGTTCGCACTCGGCACCAATTTAGGAGCACGCATCGATGCGCAAGGCCTACCCCTCCGACCTCAGCGACAACCAGTGGGCCTCGGTCGAGCCTCTCATCCCCACCAATTCCACCGGAAGGCCTCGGGAAATCGACATGCGCGAGGTCTTCAACGCCATCCTCTACATCAACCGTTCGGGCTGCCAGTGGGACATGCTGCCGCACGACTTCCCGGCCAAGAGCTCCGTCTACGACTACTTCGCTCAGTGGCGCGACGACGGCAGCTGGCAGCACATGATGGACGCCTTGCGCCGTCAGGTCCGGCGAGTCGCCGGGCATGAGGCCGAGCCGCGGACCGCCTGCATCGACAGCCAGACGGTCAAGGGGACCGAGGTCGGCGGCGAGCGGGGCTACGATGGGGGCAAGAAGATCTGGGGCGTGAAGCGGCATATCGTGGTGGATAGCCTGGGTTTGCTGCTGGTGGTGATGATCACGGCCGCGTCGCTGGACGACGGGACGGGGTCCCCCGGGGTGCTGGGCCGCTTGACGGCGGCACATCGGAGCCGGTTGGAGGCGGTCCGGGGTGACACGAAGTACCGCAACCACGCCCTGGATGCCTGGCTGTCGGCCATGTCGGTACGATACGTGGTCGAGGTCATCGAGCGACCGCCGGGCTCGGTGGGCTACGTGAAGCTGCCGAAGCGCTGGGTCGTGGAACGGACGTTCGCCTGGATCGGCCGGTGCCGGCGGAACAGTCGCGACTACGAGTTGTACCCGCACTCGAGCGAGGCATTCATCAAGATCGGTTCGATTCATCTTATGCTCAAACGATTGCAACCTGATGAGACCAGGCCGATGGCCCCCTTCAAATACCGGGAAAACCAGGAAATCATTACCGGATAGCCTCTTAGTGTGATGACCGCTGAAGTTGTGGCGTGTGCAACTCCATCGTTAAGGAATAGGCCGGGAATAACTTCCCGATTGGAACTCGCAAGGTGACCACGGTCGTGAGACCGTGGTTCGGACGGGCCCGCGGGCCCTCCAACCTCGCACATGAGTGCGATCTTCGCGATGGATCGGGCTCACGCCCGAGGTTGGAGGACTTCGTCCCGTCCGAGCCACGCACTCACGTGCGTGGTCACGATACCGGTCGTCCGGGAAGTTATTCCCGGCCTGTTCCTAACCGCTCTATCCGGAATCCTGTAGATTATCCCTCCCCGATGGCCGCCCTGGCGGGCAAGGCGTCGAGACGGCGCATGATCTATGCCCAGCCAGTGACCCGTATCGCCGTACAATGGGGATGGGGCGGGCCGCTCGATGCCCCCTTGCGCCGCACCCCGGCGCAATGAGCAGGGTGGCGGCTTGCGGATTGAAGCCCCGCCGCCGCCACCCCTGTTGACATGGCACGGCTGCTCGTGAACGATCTCACTGCGAAATCATGCCGTCGACATCGTTGTCCTGGGTCGAGGCCGTGTTTCCGGCGATCGTCGTGAAGTCAATCGTCGCCGTGCCCGCGTTGAAGATTCCACCGCCGGCGCCAATGCTCAACGGATGAGGCGTGCCGCTCGAACCACCGGTTGCGGCGCCGGTTTGCCCATTGGTACTGCCGCCGGTTCCGGCGGTCGCGGAACCGCCGGTTCCCGGGCGCCCGCCGGGGCGAACAGTGCCTGGTTTGTCGTGATGTGGTCGCTGGCATTCGACTGACTCGATCTCTTTTTCGCGTGCAGCCGAGGATTGATGACGAGAGTCGCGCCCGGCTCGTTCTGAATGCCACCACCGATGCCGAAGCTCCCCAAGCCGCCGTCGCCTCCCGTTCCGCCGGCCGCCGCGCCCCCTTTGCCGCCGGCCGTCCCGTTGCCGCCGAAGCCGCCGGTTGCGCTCCCGCCCGTGCCGCCCGCGCCGCCGTCGCCGCAGACGGCGACGTTCGCGGTGAAGTTGACCGTCACACCGGTGAAGGTCGCGGAGCCGGCGTTGGAGAGGCCGCCGCCGTCACCGTCGCCGGCCCCACCGCCGGCTCCGCCGAAGCCCCCCAATGCGTTTCCACCAGAACCACCGATCCCAAGCTGGTCACCGCCGCCGTTGCCGCCCTGGGCATTCCCACCATTGTTCCCGGCGCCGCCGTGTCCACCCATGGCCACATTCGAGGCGAACGAACTGGGCGCCGTGTTCTTGGAATGCTTCGAGGGCTGGAAGGTCACGACACCACTGACGGCGTTGTAGAGTCCCCCGCCGAAGGCCTCGCCGCCGATACCGCCGGAGGCGCCCACCCTGCCAAAGGCCCCGCCGCCCGTCCCGCCGCTGCCACCGATGCCCGGACCGCCGTTTCCCCCCTGGAAGCTGGTCGCCGCGCCGCCGGCTCCGCCCTCGCCGCCCGCGTTGCCGAGGGCGGTATTGGACGAGATAACCAGCCCTGTGGTATTCAACAGCGTTGCGCCACCGCCGTTGTAGACGCCGCCCCCCATCGCGCTGCCGCCCGTGCCACCGAGCCCGCCGAGGCCTCCAGCAGCGGTGCCCGCGGCTCCCCCGGAATCGCTCCTGGTTCCGTTTCCTCCCCGCGATCCGATGCCGGCGCCGCCGGCGCCGCCCAGGCCGCCCACGCCGCCGCCCGCGCCGTTGTTTGTGATCTGGGACGGGTTGCCCGAGAAGAGCGTCATTCCGAGGTTATAGAGCCCACCTCCCAGCGCGATTCCACCGGCACCGCCGGCGCCGGCGTTCCCCCCAAAGCCAGCCCCACCGTTTCCGACGAAGCCGTCCGCGTCGTCCCCGCCGTTTCCGCCGCTGCCGAGGAAACCGGCGCCGCCGAGGCCTCCTTCCCCGCCGGCCGCGGCGTTCATCGAGATTGTGGTTCCCGTCATGGTAAGCGTGGCGCCTGGAGCATTAAAAATGCCGCCGCCCAGGCCGTTTCCGCCCTCGCCGCCACTACCGCCGTTGCCGCCGGTCCCTGTTTGCCCGTTCCCGCCGTCGGTGCCGATGGCCCCGCCGCCAAAACCGCCGCTCCCGCCGTTGCCACCATTGCCGCCTCTGGCCGCATTCGAGCTGATCGTGCTTTTCACGATGCTGAGCGAGCCTGCGGCATTGAAAACACCGCCGCCTTCGGCCAGGCCTCCGTCGGTGCCGTTGGCGCCATTGCCTCCGGTTGTGCCGCCGCCCGATCCGTCTCCTCCCCTTTGCCCGGGATCGCCCACCGCGCTGTTGTGCGTGATCAGCACGGAGGAAAGGGTCACCCGTCCGCCCGAGTTCAGAAGGCCTGCGCCCTGGGGAGCCACTCCGTTCTTGATCGTCAGGTTTGAGACGGTGACGTCGCCCCCGAGGATGTCGAAGACTCGATCGAGCTGATTGCCGTCGATGATGGTACCGGTCGAGCCCGCGCCCTTGATCTTGATATCTCCCTTCAGGGCGAGCTCGCCGGCGGCGCTCAAGGCCCCGCTGGCCGGAGGAATCGTCAGCGTGAAGGTGCCCGCGGGCACGATGATCGTGTTGGAGCCACCTTTGGAATCCGCCGCCATGATGGCCGAACGAAGCGAAATGTCGCGACCGGCGTCCCGGCCTGTCTTGAGGTTCACGGCCACCGTATCGAGCGTGGTGTTGACCCGGAAGGTGGAGAGCACGACGCGATGCTCGAGCAGCTCCAGAAGAGGATGCAGCCGCGCTCTCGATCGCCCCTGTTTGCCTTGCCGCTGATTGAAGATGGACATCCAAGACCCCCTAGATGCTGAGCTGATCGGCGATCGCGACACAACCGTCCCCCCACGACGGGGCCCGGGCTTGCTCGCGGGCTCGGGAATCGCGTCTGATCCCAATGCGCCGTCCGCACCTGGAATACCTCAGAAATTCCTGGAGATATTGCGGAACCGCTCTCTTCATCGCGCATCCAGACGAATCGCGGCCCGCGACTTCATCGGTCGAGGAATGCCCGGTCGAGGTCCAGTGGTACCGAGCCGCTTTACCCCTTGAGCCGACGATTCCACCGGCCATTCATGTCGATGGGGCCTTATGGGATCGGGAACTGGACTGATGTCACGTAGGTCAAACTTCGCATCGCCTGGAGTGTCGATGCGAGTGCATGCAGGATGCCGAGTAGCAGACAAAATGGGCTCGCACCCCTCCAGGTCAGGATCTCTCCTGTTCGGGTTCTCAGGAATTTCCTGATACCATTCATGCCGTGCAAAACCCGCGGTATCACCTCGTCTGCACCGCCGATGTCCCCAACAGCCCGGGCCTGGAGCCGGTGACGGTCGACCTCGAGCTGAGGCGCGGCGTCTGGATCGAGGGCAAGATCACCGACAAGGCGACGGGCCAGCCCGTTCGAGGGTCCGTGGAGTATTTCGCGCTCTCCGGCAACCCGAACCTGCGCGACTATCCCGGTCTCAGTGGCGGGGTGACGCTCGACCATGTCCGGGCGAAGCCGGACGGCTCGTACCGGGTCGCCGGCCTGCCCGGCCCCGGCCTGATCGCCGTATATCGCGTGGGCCATTACCTGGAGACTCGCGAGCGGGACGACGAGTACGGGACCCGGGACGACTCACTGCGAACCGAGCCCTATATCATCAGCTTCACGAGCAACTACGCGGCACTCACCCGGATCGAACCGCCCCGAGGAGTCGAATCAGTGAAACGGGACGTGACGCTCGACCCGGGGTGGACGATCACGGGCGTGGTGCTCGGTCCGGACGGCCAGCCCCTGGCCGGGGCGTTCGGCATGGGCATCGGCCAGTTGAAGACCGCCGAGTTCACGATGCGCGGGTTCAGCCCGCGGGGGTCACGAGAGCTCGTCTTCCTGCATCATGCGAAGGGGTTGATCGGCCTGGCATCGCCTCCCGGGACCGATGGCGCCTCGATCACCGTGAGATTACAGCCCGGGGCCGCGGTCGCGGGCCGGCTGGTCGACGCGGCCGGCCGGCCGCAGTCCGATGTCACGCTGAGCGTTCGGTTCGGCCCGAAAGCGGGTTCGGCCCGGAAGGCCGATTATCGGTACTCCAGCCACGAGATCCGGACGGATCGTGAGGGCCGATTCCGCGTCGAGGCACTGCCGCCCGGTTACCCGTTCCAGCTCTGGCGCAGCAAAGGCGATGCGCTACTGGACGGCGACGGCCTCCGTTGGGGCCAGACGAAGGACCTGGGCGACGTTCGGATGAAGGGGCGTGAGCCCTGACCGATCGAACGTCTCGACCCGCCCAGTGATCGCTGGCCATCTACTTCGCGAACGGCTCGTCGGGGAACTCTGCTGGGATGGACACCGAAGAAGTCGGCCGCCTCCCGGGTGGAGTAACCCTCCGCCACGCGCCGGACGGCGAGGGACCGGCAGTACTCCAGGACATTGAAGCGGCAGACGTACGGTTGGGCTGGGTTCGTGTTACTGTGAGCGAAGGCGCCCAACGCCGTCTGATGGAGGGAAGCGGCGAAGACGCTGCCGGTACTCGCGCGACCGACATCATCGAAAGTGCGTGAGAATCCAAATACCGGGGAACTGAGCACGCATACTTCTAGACCATCGCCTATCGGCATCCGGTAGAAGACGTTATCGGATGTCATCGTGTTCCATCCGTCTGATAGCATCTTGAATTATATCATTAAAATCATTATCTCTTTCTTTTAATGACCTTAAAATTATCTCAATAGATCTGGCTCCATTCGTCAGACGTTCCTTGTCGATGGTCTTATCGCCGTGGACGGCTTCAGTGCGTAAGCCTAGTAGATTTCTGAGTTCGGAAGCCGTACCCTCGTCAAGAAGATCGCTTGCAATACGCTGCATCTCTCCATAATGCCAGCGTTTTTCATAGTTATCGCTCACTTTCCGACCAATAGAATGAAATACTCCTTCAAGAATTCCCCAACGCTTCATGAACATGCCAAGTGCTTGCTCATTTGGGCTTGCCTCAATGTCACCAGAGGTTCTATAGGGATTTCGCTCCCCGGCTTCGCGTTTGACTTTCAGATAAGTCTCTGAGAGATTTGGATACTTACTCAAGATATTATCAATTAAGCGTTGAGCAATCGTTTCATCGCCTTGGTTTTCCCACAAGTTCGCAATCCCTTCCTCGATGACGCTGGGGATGTTCAAGGCGGCTTCTTTCAGGAACGAATAGAGAATGTCAACGCGGCCTACCAATGGTTCTGCCTTCCGTTCAGCGAAGGTGGTTTCTGCTCGGTCATACAAGAGAGCGGCAAGCTCAAAGTGATTGGAGAATGGCCTGGCAGCCTCGCTTACGCGTTTCTTAAGTGCCTGCTGAAGTGTTTCGAGCGACACCTCGCCAGACATCACAAGTCCATTCAGGTTTTCAAGCATATTTGACTCAACTGATGACAACGCTCCAGCCAAAGGTTTGTAAACCAAATCGTGGTTTACTTCAGCCCATGCATGCATCAGCACGGACGCAACTTGAATTTCCACTTTCCCTTGTGCGTACCTCTTGTCAGGTTCATTCAGAGTTTCCTCCTTCAGTTGAACTCGGTAGTGCTTTGCGTGGTACCCACTGAACCGAGTAGAGCGTGGCATCGTTTCGGGAAACTCTTTCTCCTGCAATATATTAAATAAATTTTTTATTAATTTGTCTAACTCATGCCTATCATCCGGAAAATACAAAGCTATCCGTACACCGGCAAGATCGACGATATCATGATAAACTGCTTCTAACGAAGTATAGAGCTTTGATTCGTTACGCTTGACCAATTTCGCCCGAAGCCGTCCGGGTTGCTTAGCCCTTGATGTAACGATGGCTCTCACTCCGGATTGCTCAATGGTGATTTCGCATCGCTCCTGACACATTCGTGCCAATTGCTGATAATAATCGAACTCACGGCTAAAACGTGATATAAAACTATCTATAATTTCCATTGGATCTTTATCCAATCATGCCGGCCTGGAATCCGCTCGACGACTCTCAGCGTCACCCGTTTTCCTGCCCGTCCGAAACCGTAGTTGTTGGCGGCTCCGAGTGGTCGATCTCGGCGATACCCATCAACCTATCTCGGAGACACCCCGTTCGCAAGTAATCGCACGGTAAATCCAGTCTTGGGAATCCGGGGGTCAGACCTGGTTACGGGTTTCTCTGGGAATCCGAGGGTCAGACCTGGTTACGGGTTTCTCCGAGTTCTGAAAAAACCGGAAACCTGGTCTGACCCCCGAGTTCTCTTGAATCCTTCTTTCAAGAAGAAAAGCCTTATGCTCGTGCAACCTCGATCCTCTCGTTGCTTGAAGGGTTGGACATACATCAGGATTGGAAAGTAAGACCTGCAAGCACGCAATTCCACGCCATGCCCTGGCCGCCGGGGTGTGAATCAGGGGTTCTTTGAATATCGCCCCGGTAGGGGTCATCCGTGAGGAGTCCTCGGCCATGGCGTGCGGGGCAGGGCGGGGCTCAGCGGCCCGGCCTCGCCAACTGGTAGCGGAGGTAGGCTCGCTCGATCTTGCCGACTCGCACCCTGACCCCTCGGGCCGGATGCAGGATCGGACGGTCGTTGTCGTCGAGGGATGGCTTATCCTCGATGACCATCCCCCGCGTCCCCTTGGGGGCGTCCTCTTTCGTCAACGCCTCCACGATCACGACTGGCTCCTCCGCCAGGAGCGGCGAGGACTCATCCTTCTCGGCGGACTCGACCCACGGCACGCCCGTGCGGAGTGCGGGCTGAGACAGATCGGGCGGCGATACGGGAGCGACGTCGGTGGGGGCGGGCTGGCCGCACCCAGCCAGCGTCACGGCGGCCAGTAGTAGGATGCGTCTCATCGCCGTCGCTCCTCTGGGTAGGTGATTGGTATCCCACCGGCCAAATCATTGGCTGGCCGATCCGATGAACCGGAATAACTCGCGGCATCCTTCTCAGCCGCTAGTGTGCTGCGATAGATTCCAGGATTGAGAGGACGCGTGCTTTAATGTTGCTATTTTTCGCCTCGACCTTCCCATCTTCGACTTCGATCACCCATCTTAGTCCGTTCAGTGCCTGGTCTCGCTGCACTTGCAGAAGACGGATCGCCGTCGCGGTTTCAGCCAAGAATCTAGCAACAAGTTCGGCACGCAACGCATCCCCAACCTCCAATTTTTTCAACCCGAGGAAGACGTGATTGGCACTCACCCGCTATATAGCGTCAGGACGTAACAACTCCACGATCTTCCGCACCTCATCCTCAACGCCCGCCCAGCCACGAGGCTCAACCTCGGCATCTGAATCATTGGTGCTCATGTTACCTCCTCCTTAAATCGAAATCCGCTCGACATTGTTCCGCGACACCTTCCTCTGCCGCCGGTCGCGGCTCCGCATGCCCGGCCAGGCGATACCCATCAGGCTATCTAATAAACTGTCCGCCCGCAACGCATCCATCAGGACAATCACCTTGCCCTTTCCGAGAATCCGAGGGTCAAGAATCCGAGGGTCAGACCCAGTTCACTGTGGTCAGATCGTCATCACATAATCCCGCAACGGGCGAGCGATCCTTCCACATCGAGCACACGCCTCGATCACCTTCGAGCGTACGCCCGACTCCGCGTTGAGGAGGTAACTATCAGCGGGAAGCTCGGGAAACCGCGGCGCGGATCCAGGCAGCAGGTCCCTCAGCTCGTCATAACGAGAATCGTCGGGTCGCACGAAGCCCCGGGGCACCCAATTCGGGGTAATCCAGAGCCATGCGGGCTTGCTCGGGCTTCCAAGGTTCGCCCGGTGCGTGGGATATCCGCGCGACAACGTATCGGGAGGATCGAAGGGGACGCCGAGCTCCATGGAGAGATCCGATTTCACGGCTTCGATATCGGCGATCCCCTCCAGGACATATTCATCGCCGACGTCGATCTGGAGCAGCGTCAGGTAGTCGGCGAATGTGTCCGCAACCGGGATTTCCTCATCGCCCTCGATCTCCGCATGAGTCACCGCGGGAGTGCCCGGATTCCGTCGATAGTCGAGGCAGAGATACCAGTGCCCGTCGCCATCGAAGGGGATCAGGCCCTGGAGCGAATAGCTGACCTGTTCCTGGCAATCATCCCAATCGAAACGGGTCAGGGACGGATAATGCGGACCGATCCCGGCGATGGAATCATGGACCATGTCGGGAAGTACGAAGCGGATGTAGCCGCCGTTCTGCCTCTCGAGCAATTTCAGGTAGTCGGTGGGGAGCTTGTACCCGATCTCCTTTTCCGCCGAAGCCACGATCTCGTCGGTGAGCGGGGGTTGAAGATACGGCAGGTACGCAGGAATCCGCCAGATCGTGTCTGCGGTTGCACCCATGGATCATGCTCCGTCCATCCTTCGCCCTTCACTGGGCCACGCCATTGGCGACGCTCACTCGAATCCTCTTGCCTTAAACGAACGGTCATGTCCTTTCGGGGCATTCAACGCGATGAAAACAGGCCCGCGCATGCATGACTGCGTCGGCCGGGTCTTCTCCGTGCCTCCGTGTCTCCGTGGTGAGAAAGTCAACTCATCGGTCGTTCATGGTCACCACGGAGACACGGAGACACGGAGAAAACGCGTTGCGGGTTTTGATGCGATTCGTGAAGGCTCAGACGGATTTCTGGACCGCGTTCGCCTTCTTCTTCGCGGCCGCTTTCCCCGCCGCTTTCGCCTGGACCCCGCCGAGGAACTCTTGCTGCGTTAGCATCCCGTCGCCATTCTTATCCAGCAGGTCGAAGCGCGGTTTCGGGCCGGTGAACTCCTCCCGCGAGACCTTGCCGTCTCCATCCTTGTCCATCGATTGAAATCGCCTGGTCGCCTTCTTCTTGGCCTGCTCGGCGAACTCCTTGAGGTCCTCCAGGACCGCCCGATACTCCTCCGCCTCGAGTTTGCCGTTGTGGTTGGTGTCTCCCCTCTGCAAGAGCCGATCGAAGGCCGCCTTCGAGCTGGCCGGCACCTCCTCCTTCTCGATCGCTCCATTACGATTGGCGTCGAGTTGGGCGAAGAGCTCTCGAAACTGGACCGCCTGCTGGCCGGGCACCTGCGCCATCCCCACTCCCACCAGGACGACGGCCGGGACCAGGACGATCGCCAGGCGAATCAGCGTCTTCATTGCACGATCCTCGATGCCGGTTGCCGGCAAGCAAGCCGCGACTCCAACGGAAATCCGTTTCCCTCCGATGAGTGGACACACTGTAAGATTCAACCCGGCACTACGCGGTCGGTATCGCCGCCACCACCGGGCGGCGTTCGAGCGCGGAGCCGGCATTCTCGAGCGCGAAATCCTTGATCTCGAGCTGGACGTCGCGGCGATTGTTCCACTCGTTGATCGACGGATGAAACGCGACGGCGCAGTGAGAGCCCGCGGTGAGGACTCGGCCCCGCTCGGCCAGGTTCCACGCGATCGCTTTCACAATGACGTCGTTTTGCCTCAGTTTAAGCTGGAGATGCTTCTTCTGGTCGCCGACGACCTTCGGTTCCCCGACCACCTGGAGATGGCTGGCCAGCAGGAGCGGCCTCTGGTTGCCGATCCCGAACGGCTCGAGCCTCTCGATCTCTTCCACGACGCGGAGACTCAGGACGCCGAGGTTCACTTCGGCGTCGATGTTCAGGACTTTTTCGAGCTGCTCGGGGGAGAGCGCGTTCCGGCAGCGTTCTTCGAACAGGCTCGCGAAGTCGGCGAGGTGTTCCTCGGCGACCTTCAGGCCGGCGGCGGCCGCATGCCCGCCGAATCCGATCAACGACCCGGAGCAATCCTTGATCGCCTCATACAGGTCGAAGCCGGGGATCGAGCGGGCCGAGCCCTGCGCGTGGGCCTCGCCGATCGCCAGCACGATGGTCGGACGATGATAGTTCTCGACGAGCCGGCCGGCCACGATCCCGATGACGCCCGCATGCCAGCCCTTGCTCGCCAGCACGATCGCGCCCCGGTCCTTCACCCCGCCCCCGGCCTCGATCATGCCCCTGGCTTCTTCGTAGATCTTCCGCTCGACCTCCTGGCGTCTGGAGTTGCAGACTTCGAGCTCCTGGGCGATCTCTTTCGCCAGCCTGGCATCGTCGGTCGTCAGCATCTCCACGGCTCGCATGGCGCGTTCCAGCCGTCCGGCCGCGTTGATCCGAGGGCCGAGAGTGAAGCCCACCGTCCCGGATGTCAATTTCTTCTTGTTCAGGCATCCGCTGACCTCGAGCAGGGCTCTCATCCCGATGCTCGGATCGCTTTCGATGCCCGAGAGGCCGTGGCGGACCATGATGCGATTCTCGTCGGAGAGCGGCACGACGTCGGCGATGGTCGCCAGCGCCACCAGTCCCAGCGCCCGGACCAGGTAATCGCGCAGGTGGGGCGAGGCGCGCTTACCGTCGCCGAATCCCTTGCAGACCTGCCAGGCCAGCTTGAATGCCACCCCGGCGCCGCAGAGATCGCCGCTGGGATACTGGCTGCCCTCCAGCCGCGGATGGACGATCACGCCCGCCCTCGGCAAATCGGAGCCGATCGTGTGGTGGTCCGTGATGATCAGCTCCAGCCCGAGCTCTCGGGCCAGCTCGGCCTCCCGGATCGCCGATATGCCGCAATCGACCGTGATGACGAGCGCCCGCGGATTCTCGACGGCCAACCGTCGCAGGGCCTCGCCGTTGACCCCGTAACCTTCCTCCACCCGGTGAGGGATGTAGTAGGTGACGCCTCGACAGCCGGCGAGCCTCAAGCAGGACCACAAGATACTGGTGCCGCAGACCCCGTTAACGTCGTAATCGCCGTAGATGACGATCTTCCGGCCCTCATCCATGGCGCGTCGGATCCGGACGGCCGCCTCGACCGCGCCGGGCAAGAGCTCGGGGTCGTGCAGGCTCCCCATCCGCGCTTCCAGGAACGCCGTGGCTCGCTTCGGGTCGTCGATCCCGCGGTTGAGCAGGAGTTGAGCGAGCAGGGGCGAGAGTCCCGACTTCCGGCTCAAGTCGAGGATCCGCGTCGCGTCATGAGGTCGAACCCGCCAGCGGGCATTCATCGTCGGCGATTCCCCGGCCTGGCCGGATTCGCGATTGCTCGGCCATCAAAACCACTTCCTGCGTCGCGCGTAAATCCACATCACGCAGGGGGATACTGCCATGATCGCGCAGGTCGCCACGAACAGCAAGACCCGGGGCATCGGGCCCTGAAGGTTCAGCGACTCGCCGAAGAAGTTCATCCCGAAGAATCCCGCCAGGAATGACATCGGCAGAAACATCACCGTGACCATCGTCAATGTTTTCATGATGTCGTTGGTCCGGTTCGAGACGACCGACAGATACGTCTCGAGCGTCCCCGCGATCAGGTCTCGAAGGCTCTCCGAGATATCATGAATCCGGACGACATGGTCGTACAGGTCCCGGAAGTAGACCCGGTGGTCGACCTGGATGGGCTGATAGGGATCGCGCGCCAGCCTGTTCAGGACTTCACGTTGCGGGGTGAGCGTCCGGTGGAGCTGGATGGCCGAGCGCTTGATCCGGAAGATCGAGCGGATGACCTTCGACGTGGGATTCTCGAACACCTCGTTCTGGATCGCGTCGACACGCTCGTCGAGCTCCTCGATCGCGGCGAGCGACTGATCCACGGCAAGCTCGAGGATGCGGTAGAGGAGGTGATCGGAACCGTGTCGCAGCCGATCGCGAGGATCGCGCCGGATGTTCTCGCGCTCTCGGGTGAGGATCTCCAGCGACGATGCGTGATAGGTGACCAGGTAATTCGCGCCGAGGAACACGTCCAGCTCATGGAGTTCCAGCTCGTGGGTCCTGGGATCGACCCGGGGGATGGAGAAAACCACGTAGAGGTAAGGCCCCCAGTCGTCCACCTTGGGCACATGGGTCTCTTCGATCGCGTCCTCGACGGCCAGTTGATGGAACCGGAAGACCTCGCCCAGCCAGTGCTCGACCTCCTGGATTCCCGGCTGTTCCGACGCTTCGAAATCTACCCAGAGGAGTCCGGCATGATCCTCGATCGCCCCCTCGATCCGATCGCGGGGCAAGTCCTGATGCAGGATTCCGCCGCTGTCGCGATACACGATGTTCATCGCCAGATGGCCGGGCCCCCGATCGCCCGGCGGGACCTCGGCGGTTACCGCAGAAGGCGAGCTCACGGCGCCTCCCCCGAGCCGGAGGAATCGGGACGCACGCCTCGCGCCTTCGTCCGCTGGAAGCGAAAGGCCTCCTCCACCAGGTCAACATCGATCGGCGTATCCGGCCGGTCCGCGATCACCCTGCGGATCGGCGACTGGAAGGAGCCGAAGAGCTGATTCACCCCGGAGACCTCGACGGGTGCGTTGACCAATCGGATCAGGTGCTCGCCCATCGCCACGCCGTCGGCCTCGAACGAGCCATCGGCTCGAACGCGGGCCGACCGCAGATTTCCGACCGTCCCCTCGACCGGGAAGAATTCGATCCAGCCGCCGGAGACCGGCCGGGTTCCCTCCCTCAACACGCCTCGAACGTGCGTCAGCTCGAGCGGCACCGGCCCCAGCTCTTCGGAACATCCGGCCAGGCTGAAGCCGAGGCCGACGATCAGGAGTCTCCCGAACATGGACCTGAGACTGGCTGTGTCACCCATTCCGTTCTTCCCGGAAATGCGAACCCCGGATGAGGCGATTGTCGTCATGCTTGAGCGCTTTACGATCGGATCAGGCACGGACGCTTGCCCGTGCGAATTCACCCCCCCTGGCCCCCCCTTCGTAAGGGGGGGATGTTCGAGCGTGTCCCATCCCCCCCTTACGAAGGGGGGGCCAGGGGGGGTTCCCCGAGTGTCACCAACTCAACCGCGAAGCGCTCGATCCACTCGACAACTCTCCGACACGACGGATCGATCACATCACGGCCGACGGCCCCAGCCAGGGACTGAACGCCGAAAACGCCGACTTCATCGCGGCTCGATCCTCCTCGGTGCCGACCGTGGCGCCCGGGACATCCATCCGGATGAAACAGCCGCCGCGCCGGCCTCGCCCCGAATGCGGGCCCAGCTCGCTGGACGTGAGCAGACGTCCGCCCGACTGCCTCTCGCCCGCGAGCGGACCGATCTGGCCGATCAGGATGAGATCCCCCCCTCGCTGACAGAGCCCGGCACGGGCCCCGGCGGACCCCACCACCATGGCGAGCCCTCCTCGTTGAGCATACCCGAAGGCCGGCCCCGCTGCGCCCAGGACGAGCACGCGCCCGGCCCGAAGCCCGCCGGCTCCTCCGTCCGCGACCGAGCCCCGGCAGACGACCGTGAGCCCGGCCGCGTCCAATCCCTCGGCCAGCTCGGGCCCCGCGTTTCCGACGACTTCGATGACGGCCGTCCAGGATCCGACCAGACCCGAGACCAGCAGCCTCTGCCCGTTCGCTCCCGTCAACCGAAGCGAGCGGGCCCCCAGATCCAGATGGCGAACCAGCTCGCCATTGATCGCGCGATAGTCCCGGATTTCCGGGACCGACAGCACGACTTCAGCCGCCGGGCCCTGCGGCGCCTCGCTATCGTCCACGGCGGATGCCCGCAATCGGTTGGATCGACTCGGCGACCCGCGCCCCTGCCTCCTGATTGGCCACGAAATCCTGACCATCCGGCACGAGGCGCCGGGTTGAGGGAGGATTCTTATCGAGGAACCCGCGGAGGGCCTCGATCTGCGAGGCCAGCCTCTTCTTGCGATCCTTGTATTGTTTCGGGGGTGCATTGAGCAGGTCGAAGCTGCTCTGAGCGACCTCCTTCACCAGGTTGAAGACCTGCTGAACGTAGGTCAGCGCGGGAGGAGTCGCGATCCGGAGCAGGCCCGAATCTCGCGACACGCCCTCGAAGCTTTGATAGACGGGGCCGATGAGGAGCGCCGTCAGATACCTGGCCTTGGTGAGATTCTCCGACACGCGGCCGGTGTCCGGATAGAGCGAGTTGATCTCGGTCCCCAGATCGGCGGCGAGGAGACCGGCGGCATGGGCCACGAGCGGGAAGTTGAACTTGTTGACCGCACTGGTGATCTGCATCTGGCCGAGTGCCCGCGCGGCCTCGGCGCGGACTTCCAGCTTGGCGCCGGGATCGGCCAGGAATCGCATGGCCGAACTCGCCATGTGGATCTTCTGGGGCTGGTTGGGCAGGAATCCTTGACGCAAAACGGCGAGTGCTTCCAGGGCGCGGAGCTGGACCGGCCAGGGCAAGGCTTTCTCCTTGTCCAGGAATTCGGAGATGATCTTGCCCGCCTTGGCCTCGTCATCGGTGGTCGGGCGCCCGCCATACTCCTTGATTTTCTTGATCCCTTCGATGGCCCAGAGTTTCACCCAGAGCGTCTGCTTCGCATTGGCGATTTCTTTCTCGAAGGTCGCCAGCGCATCGCTGCTGCCGCTCTCACCGAGGACGATCATGGCCTGGACCCGGGAGATCAGATGATTCGACAGGACCGGCGGCAGCCACTGGTTGAGGGCCCTCTGGTAATCCCTGAGGAAGTCGCGATTTTCGACGCCCCGGGCCTTGAAGAGCGGCTCCAGGAGATCCGCGGTCGCCTGCGGGATGGCCTTGGCGGCTTCGCTCCTCGCGGCCTCGGCGACATTGGCCTTCTTGATCGCGTCCTTGGCGGCCCCGGCCGGCGGCGCCTCCTCGTCGGGCATCTCGATCAGAGCCTGGATGCCCGCCCGGTCGGTCAGCTTCGCGGCCAGGCCCTTGACCACGCGATTGATCAATTGCGGGTCGGGGGGGATGTTCTTGTTCGCCGCCATCTGCTTGAGCTCGAGGAGCTCCGTCGGCGTGAAAGGGCTGGAGGGCAACGGCCGGAACCTGGTGGCATCGAGGAGCTGGTACGCTTCGATATTCGGGTCCTTGAAGACCTCGATCGTCGCGACCTTGCGGGTCTGGGAGGGATCCGCGACCGGAACCGGCGCGACATCCGGTGCCTGGGCGTCATCCGCGGCGTCCTTGGCGGCGTCTTTCGCCTTGGCCGTATCCGGGGTCGCGGGACGAGCCTTGGCCGCCGGCGGCTGAGTCTGAGCCAACGTCGGGCTCGCAGCGAGCAAGACCAGGCCACCGCTCAAGAACCCGATCGCCCCGATCCCGATCCGCGAGGATCCCCATCGCCTCGACAGGAGCACATTGATCATGTCGGCCAACCTCGTGAAAAAGCGCGATGATCGATCCCCGAAAAACATCCGTCGCGTCCACCTACCCCGCCCGGCGCTGCACTCTTCAACCCCGATCGGTCTACGATCGCTCCCGATATCTAACCTAATATACCTGCTAACCGCCGACCGGATCACCCGGAACCTCGTTCCGCCTCAAAACTCCGACTCGATCTGCCCGGAAGAGCGGAGCGGGATCGAATCATGCCCTCTCGCGAGATCGGTTGCTTTCGGACGTTCCAGGTCATGATCGAGGTGTTGGAAGATGGCCAGGACTAAGAAGCGACAAAGCAAGCATGATCGAGCACGACGTCGGCCTCAAAAAGCCGGCCCGCGATCGGCCCCACCCGGACGATGAGATCGCGATGCACGGAACCCGGGTCGTGAACTCATCTCACGTTAGACCTCTACACTTCCATCAAAACGGCAACGGTCTACGGTAACTCTCCGGGAGGCATAAGTCAAGTCGCCGGAAGGCCTGGCGAGAGATGAAACGGGCCTTGCCGACGAGCCATGCCCGGGGCCGGCGGAAACGGATCGGGAGTCTCCGAACTCGCAACCCGGCAGGACCTCCGATCCACCCGGAGACTTTGACGCCGCCGCAGTGGCTTTCGTTCCATCCCCTCGCCAATTGCCGGCTCGTTCGTTGAAGCGACTCTTGATCGACACGTAGAATGGACGTCGGCCGGCCCGTGCCTGCCGCGACCTCCCGAGAAACCTTCTCTTGCTCTTCTTATTATTGTGGGAGCCGACCTCCGCATGATCGAGCGGCGTTATGTCTTTCCCGGCGTGCTTGAGATGAACTACCAATCCAAGCGCCGGCTGGGAGTCAACATCTACCTGATCGATGGCGGGACCGAGTACGCCCTGATCGACGTCGGCTTCCTCGACGAGCTCCCGGACGTGCTGGAATTGATCCGGCAGATGAATTTCAGCCTCTCCTCGTGCAAGATGATCATCGCCACGCACGCGGACGTGGACCACATTCAGGGCCTCAACCGGGCACGTGAGGTCTTGAAATGCGCGGTGGCCGCCCATCCCAGGAGCGTGGCGGCCATCGAGGAGGGAGATGAGGTCCTCACCTATGCTCGGATCGACGCCCAGGGCATCCACATCCCGATCCCTCGTTGCAAGGTCGATCGCGTCATCGACGAGGGCACGCGCATCCCGATCGGCGACAAGACCCTGGAAGTCTGGAGCACGCCCGGCCATACGGCCGGCCAGCTCGCGATCCGGATGGGAAACCTGCTCTTCTCCGGCGACAACGTCTTCCGGGATGGCTGCGTCGGCGTCATCGACGCCCACCATGGCTCGAACCTCCTGGAATTCATCGCCAGTTTGAAGCGGATCCGCGAGTCCGACGTCGAATTCCTGCTCCCCTCGCATGGACCGATCTTCCGCAAGGACAATGACTTGATCGATCGGACCATCGCCCGGCTCCTCTCCTACACCCACATGTCCGACTTCGGGACCTGCGCCGTCGACTGGCCGCTCATGGACGCCTGGGAAGAAGAGCTGGCGCGAGGGACCTTCGACTGGTGAATCCGGGACGCCCGGCGTTTCGCTCAGAGCCCCCATCTTCTCCCACTCAACAATTGGCCCGCGATGTGCGGTAGATCTGGGGTCGATCACGATCGGGTATCTCATTAAAATCGGCGACCTCCGATCGGATATCGCCACTCAACAGCGAGGCATGGATGCGGGGCAAAGTCTGTTTCCTTCTGGGCGCGTTGCTCCTGTGCTTCGCGCGGTCGGAGGTGGAGTCGGGTGTCGCGATCGATCAGCCGTCGGAGGCGAGCGGGCTCGGACAGAGCTCGATCGTCTCGGATGCGGCCCGTTCCGACATCCAATCTCTCCTCCAGAAATACTGCACGGCCTGCCATGGTCCGTCCCGGCCGAAGGGAGCCCTGGATCTCTCTTCCTTGCCCGACGAGACGGCCATGAAGTCGCGTCGCCGGAGCTGGGAACGGATCGTCGAGTATGTCGAGGGCGGGCTCATGCCGCCCGAGGACAGTCCGCAACCGACTCGCGAAGAGGCCGCCCGGCTGGCGTCCTGGATCAAGGCATCTCTGGGGCGCGACGATTGCGGCAAACCATCGAACCCCGGCCGCGTGACGATCCGCAGACTGAATCGGGTCGAGTACAACAACACGATCCGAGACCTGGTCGGCGTCGACTTCCGGCTGGCGGATGACTTCCCGTCCGACGACGTGGGTTACGGCTTCGACAATATCGGAGACGTCCTGTGCCTGCCGCCGGTCTTGATGGAGCGCGATCTGGCCGCGGCCGCGCAGATCAGCGAGCGGGCGATCGTCTGCCCGAAGACCGCGGTACCGGCCGAGTCGCTCCCCGAATCGCATCGACGGATCATCTTCCGCCAGCCGAGATCTCCGGAAGAATATCCCGACGCCGCCCGGATCATCCTGGAGCGATTCGCGACCCGAGCCTACCGACGGCCCGTCGCGCCCGACGAGACGGCCAAGCTCCTGAGCCTCGTGGACCTGGTGCTCCAGAGCGGCGACGGTTTCGAGCGCGGGATTCAGCTCGCGGTCCAGGCCGTCCTGGTCTCGCCCCACTTCCTCTTCCGCGTGGAGCTCGACAGCCGGCCGCGGCCCTCGAACGAGCCGGCACCGCCCGGCGACGGCGCGGAACCGATCGGCGAATTCGAGCTCGCCTCTCGCCTCTCCTACTTCCTCTGGAGCACGATGCCCGACGAGGAGCTGTTCGGCCTCGCCTCGGAGGGCAGGCTCCGCGAGCCGTCGATCCTCGCGGGTCAGGTACGCCGGATGCTCAAGGACCCCAGATCCCGGGCGCTCGTCGAGAACTTCGGCGGGCAATGGCTCCAGATCCGCAACCTCAAGTCGGTGAGCCCCGATCGCGGGCGGTTTCCGGGCTTCGATGAGCCGCTCCGCAATGCCATGCTCCAGGAGACGGAGCTGTTCACCGCCGAGATCCTCCGCGACGACCGGAGCATCCTCGACTTCCTCGACGCCGACTTCACTTATGTCAATGAGCGGCTGGCCCGCCATTACGGCCTGCCGGGAGTCAAGGGAGACCAGTTCCGGCGGGTCCGCCTGGAAGGCTCGCGGCGGGGCGGACTGCTGGCCCAGGCGAGCGTCCTGACGGTGACCTCGAATCCGAACCGGACTTCGCCCGTGAAGCGAGGCCGCTGGGTCCTCGAGCAGCTCCTGGGCACCCCCCCTCCCCCGCCGCCGGCCGGGGTGACCCCGCTGGCCGAGGATCATGTGGCCGATTCCTCGCTCTCGCTCCGCCAGCGGATGGAGCAGCACCGGTCCCGGCCGAGCTGCGCGGTCTGCCACAATCGCCTCGATCCGCTCGGGTTCGGGCTGGAGAATTATGATGCCGTCGGCGCCTGGCGCGAGCATGAGAACAACGTCCCCGTGGATGCCGCCGGCGCACTCCCCTCGGGCGAATCGTTCCGGGGGCCCGGGGAACTCAAGGCGATGCTCAAGGGCCGCCCGCGCGAGTTCGCACGCTGCCTGGCCGAGAAGTTGTTGACCTACGCGATGGGCCGCGGGCTGGAAGATTCCGACCGTTGCTCGGTCGAACAGATCGTGAACGAGCTGGAGTCGAACCAGTACCATGTCTCGTCTCTCGTCCTGGGCGTCGTCCAGAGCGACCCGTTCCTCAAGCGACGGCCATGACAAGGCGTAGCGAACTGGAGGAGATCCGGTGATGTCCCGAGCAAGAAGGCTTTCCCGACGGACGGTCTTGCGAGGCCTGGGCACGGCGATCGCCCTGCCCTGGCTGGAGGCCATGGTCCCGATCGCCCGAGCGGCCGAGGGCCCAGGCCGGTCCGCGGCCCTGCCCAGGCGCATCGCGTTCCTCTACGTCCCTAACGGGGTCCACATGCGCGACTGGACCCCGCCCGAGGCGGGATCCCGATTCGCCCTCTCCCCGACCCTCCAGGCACTCGAGCCGTTCCGAGACGATCTCCTCGTCCTGTCCGGACTGGCGCAGAATAACGCGTCGCCGTTCGGCGACGAGGGCGGAGACCATGCCCGATCGCTGGCGTGCTTCCTGACCGGGGCGCATCCCCTCAAGACCGACGGCGCCAACATCCGGGCGGGCGTCTCCATCGACCAGATCGCCGCGGGACAGATCGGACAGGCGACGAGGCTCCCTTCCCTCGAGCTCGGGATCGATCCGTCCGCCCAGGCGGGCAGTTGCGATTCGGGATATAGCTGCGCCTACTCGTCCAACATATCCTGGAAGTCGGCGACCATGCCGATGGCCAAGGAGATCGATCCCAGGCTGGTCTTCGACCGACTGTTCGGGGCGCCCGCGCGGCAAGGGTCGCCCGGCGACCGGCTCAAGCGCGATCGTTACGACCGGAGCGTCCTCGATTTCGTCCGCGACGATGCCCGGCAGCTCCACGCGCGATTGGGCGCCAACGACCGTCGCAAGATCGACGAATATCTCGAATCGATCCGGGAGATCGAGCGTCGGATCACCCGGACCGACATCGCAACGGAGGGCCGACCCCAACCCGGCGCGAACCGGCCGGGCGGGATCCCCAAGGAGCTCCGCGAGCATATCCGGCTGATGCTCGACCTCATGGCACTCGGCTTCCAGGCCGACGCGACCCGGATCAGCACCTTCATGTTCGCCAACGAGGCGAGCAATCGCGCCTACCAGTTCCTCAACGTGCCCGACGGCCACCACGACCTCTCGCACCACGGCAACGACCCCAGGAAGCACGAGAAGATCCGGGCCATCAACCGCTTCCACGTCGAGCAGTTCGCCTATCTGCTCGGCAAGCTCAAATCGATACGCGAGGGCGGAGGCAGTCTCCTCGATCAGACCATGATCGTGTACGGCAGCGGCATCAGCGACGGCGACCGCCACAACCACGACGACCTGCCGATCCTCCTGGCCGGCCGGGGAGGCGGCACGATCAAGACCGGCCGCCATATCCGATACGAGCCCCAACCCCTGAACAATCTCTACCTCTCGATGCTCGACCGGATGGGCGTCAAGGTCGACCGGCACGGAGACAGCACCGGACGCCTCCCCAGACTCGATGGATAAGTCGTGGAGCCGGCAAACCGGCGCGTCCGGCCGATCTCAGAGGTGACAATGCGGATCACTGAATGTCATAGGACAAGGCAGATTTGCTAAGAATTGCGGCCATGCCCGAAGTGTCGCGCCAGCGGGCGACCCGGCCGCAATCGCCCTAAAGGCATTTCTGAAAACGGTTTAAGCGATTCGGCTCGCACATCTCCTGCCGGGCATGAGGATTGCCTTGCATGAGGAGCCGTCGGAGATAGCGGTCTCGTTCTCGCATCCAAGTAAACTTGAGCCTCACTCGTCTCTGGCTCGCGACATTTCCAGGCCGGATTACGCCGCGATTGTCTCCGCAATATGTGAGAGGGACCTTGCGCCGCGTCCGGATGGCCAGGTCGTCAGGCTGCGATTCCCGATCGCCCGTTGATTGCCGACGAGGGATTCCCCGTCGCTGACGTGCCAAAATCCCGAAGCCGACCGCCTCGCCTCGCTGGTGAGGCCGAGGCGCACATCCAGACCCCGATGGGCGATCGCTCGTCAACGGGTCGCCGTTGCCATTTTTGCTGGCGGCGATTCACAACATCTCATTGAGGGGCCGTGATCGATGTCCAAAGCCGAAGTTTCGCGTGCTCGACCGAGTCTCGCCATTTGCGGGCTCTGCGTGCTCCTCGCGGCGTTGACGGGGTGTATCGGCAGTGACGTTGGCACAGTATCGTCCACGCCGAAGACCCCGACGGAGGTCGGCCAGGTGGCCCCGTCCAGCAAGAAAGGGAGTCCCGCCCCCCGGGTCCCCCGCGGGCCGGATCAAGCGAAGGCCCTGCAAGAAGCCAAGGCGAAATGAGCCGACGGTCGGGGCCCTGCCCCGGCCCTCGACTGAACCACACCCGCGTCTAACCCAGCTTTCCCGGTCATCATGAGGTGTCATCACATGAGCTTATCCTACCGTCGACGTCGCCAGGGATTCACCCTGATCGAGCTGCTGGTCGTGATCGCGATCATCGCGGTCCTGATCGCGCTGCTGCTGCCCGCGGTCCAGTCGGCACGCGAGGCGGCCCGTCGGGCGCAGTGCACCAACAACCTCAAGCAGCTCGCGCTCGCCGCGGCCAATTATGAGAGTTCCAACCTCTGCTTCCCCCAGGGCTGCAAGTTCCAGAATTACATCGGCGGGTTCTCCTGGGTCGATGCGAGTATCCACGTGCAGATGAGCCAGTATCTCGAGCAGGGCACCACCTACAACTGCTGGAACCAGAGCCTGGGGACTTACCAGGGGGTCAACCTGACGATGGACGCCATCGGCATCTCGTCGCTCTGGTGCCCCAGCGACCCGACGGCCGGGATCAAGGGGGCGCTCGGCAGCTCCTACTTCGATGGCCCGATGCCGCAGATCAATGGCTTCAACGTCTTCTACACCAATTACGCGGCCATGGGCGGCATCTGGAATAGCTGGCCGGTCAACGGGCTCTCCTCGATCCCGCAGACCCAGCCCAACTCGCTCGGCATCTTCTACAACGGCAGCTCCACCCGGATCGCCGCGATCACCGACGGCACCAGCAACACCTTCCTGATCACCGAGACCGCCCACGGGATGATCGCGCCCAGCGACCAGCCCTGGTGGCATCACTGGTTCGCCGGCGATCACGGCGACACCGAGGTCGACACGATGTACTCCCCGAACCCGCAGCGCAAGTACCCGGAACCCTATGCGGGCACCTACTATAATTGCACGGGCGGCGTCGGGATCTTCTTCGGCTCGGCGTCGAGCTTCCACCCCGGCGGCGTGAACATCGCCTTCGCCGACGGCTCGGTCCACTTCATCAAGGACTCGATCCAATCCTGGCAGATCGTCCCGGGGACCTGGGTGCCCGCGGGCGTCACGGCCACGAACGCCGCCGACGGGACCTGCATCTGGGCGATGGCCGCGGGGACTCAACTGGGCACCTATCAGAAGCTGGCGACCCGAGGCAGCGGCGAAGTGGTCAGCTCCGACGCATACTGATCGTTCGGATCGGATCGATGCGAGCATCAACCCGGCCCGGGGCGGCGAACCGCCCCGGGCCGGACGCGTTAACGTAGCCGCCCGTGGCGCGTTCTCCAGAATCCCGGAACCGCCCACGAATGTTCGCGGCCGCGACCACCATCTCGTGCCGCTCGGAGACGGTTTGTCCCCTCGAAACGAACAAGCCCGGCGTCGCTCGGGTCATCTCATCCGGCTTTCCTGCCCAGGCCTACAAATCCGCATCATCGCGGCTTCGTTTCGTCACGTTCGACGTCGAACGAGAAGATGACAAGGCAGTCTCCAACCCACAGAGGTAGCCGGTCGTTCCCGGGAAGGCCCCGGATTCCCGATTTCATGAATGGAGTTCGGGGATTCCCTGATTTCCGTGATAGAGCTGACGGAGTGGGTCCCACGAGACGATGACCGCGCGGGAGCAGCCCCCAAGGACGCCGTGCTGCGGGTCGAGCGATTCGAAGGCGCCGCGATGGCCGCGGAGGGTATCGCGAAGCGGCTTGCCGATGGCCGAGCGTGGGCAGGTGTCGTCACCATCTCCAATAGCCGGAAATGATCCCGTTCCCGGCAGGAGGCCGCCTGCCCCCCGCTTGCACGCACGCATCTACGGCCAGGGCCGAACAATTCTCGCTATTTTTTGCTTGCAAAGCGATCAGGAGTTTCTTCAAATGAAATCTTGCCCCCCTAAATATACGGTGCATAAACAATTGCGTACAAGAATGTTAAGATTCTCAATTCGCGTCGACCACGGCCTTCGTCCTGTCGTCGAGGGTTTGTGCTGCTTCAGTTGAGTCGCCCGGCTTCGTTTAAATCTACCCGCAGGGAGTTCTTGACATCATGAAGATCACCCGCCAGCTTCCGCGTCCGCTGATCTCCGCGTTCTGGCTGCTCATCATCGCGGCGATCGTGCAGCCGTCGGGCTACTCGCAGGAGGCACAGCAAAAGCCTTTCATCGAACCGTCCGAGATGTCGCACAAGACCAAGACGCGACTCCTGGCACAAGTCCATCCCAACCAGAACGGCCGGTGGGACACGCTGCCCTTCGACATGCCGGTCAATCCGGTGCACGTCGCCCTGATGCACACCGGCAAGGTGTTGATCATCTCGGGGTCGGGCAACGATCCGGACAACACGAACCTCCAGGCAGCGGTCTGGGATCCCAGGTCGCTCACCATCAGGACATTCAAAATAGCCTGGGACATGTTCTGCAGCGGGATGGTGATCTTGCCGGATGGCAAGCCATTTGTCCTGGGGGGGACGCTGCGTTATGACCCGTTTTTCGGCGAGCCCAAGACCGCCACGTTCGACCCGGCGACGGAGACGTTCGCGGATATGCCCGATATGGGGGCCAATCAGGGCCGTTGGTATCCCAACGGCCTCGTCATGGGCGACGGTCAAGTCCTGGTCTCCTCGGGATTGAACAATACCAACGGAAATCTGAATACCTCCGTGCAGATCTGGACCGGGAACGCGTGGACGGCGGCGGGGACGGCCTTCAACGGGATCGAGTTGTATCCACGCCAGCACATGCTTCCCGACGGCAAGATCTTCGTGTCCGGGTCGAATCAAAACTCCCAGATGTATGATCGGACGACCAAGGCCTACACCTTCGTCGCCAACACCATCTTCAAGAGCAACCGCGACTACGGCACATCGGTGCTCTTGCCGCTGACGCCGGCGAACGGCTTCAAGCCCGTGGTCATGATCATGGGCGGCTCCAGCCCGACGGCCACCGCGACCACGGAGCTGATCGACCTGTCCGTGACGGCGCCGAAGTGGGTTTCGGGCCCGGCCATGGTCAAGGCGCGAATCCAGATGAACGCCACCATCCTGCCCGACGGCAAGGTGCTGACATCGGGCGGATCGGAGAAGGACGAGGACAACACCACCGCCACGCTGGAGGCCCAGCTCTACGACCCTCCGAGCAACACATTCAGCACCGCCGGCTCGATGGAGTTTCCGCGGCTCTACCACTCCAACACCCTGCTCCTGCCGGATGCGACGGTGGTCTCGCTGGGCGGCAATCCGCTGCGCAAGGTCTACCAGCCGGAGATCGAAGTCTACTCGCCGCCGTACCTGTTCAATCCCGATGGCAGCCCCGCCAAGCGGCCCACGATCACCGGCGTGGCCCCCGGCGAACTCCGCTACGGGGGGGAATTCTACGTGACTACGCCGGAAGCCGCCGACATAAAGTCCGTCGTGCTGATCCGGGCGGGTGCCGTGACTCATGCCTTCGACATGGAGCAGAGGCTCGTCGGCCTGACCTTCGATGCCGGTGGCGGGGTGTTGCACGCGAAGGCCCCCGCGACAGGAAATCTGGCGCCTCCGGGATACTATCTGCTCTTCATCTTGAATCAGAAGGGCGTCCCCTCCGTGGCGCGATTCGTGCGTCTCTCATAGAGGGCGGCCCGCGGCAACATGACAAGAATCCCGCACGGGACTTCGCTCGTGGCTCAAGGCACCGTCTTGACCCACGATCAATCGGGCGCCGCCCTTCGCGGCGCAAAGCATCACGCCGTGCGGGATCGGGAACCCGGCCAACCCCGTCACTCGCTTGACCAGGGCGAACGCCCGTTTGAGCGAGCCGAACCGGGTCTCTATCTCGGCGGCCTGCGCGAATTCATCGGCCTCCGGCAGCCGCCCGAGGCCGCGGCTCTCGACCTGGAGAGTGGACCTCCTGGGAATCGAGTCTCGGGAGATCACCCCGACAAGCGGCACAGACCTCGACGAAAGCATCAGGCTCGTTGATTGCCGCTCCCACCTCGTCGGAGTAAAATGAATGGGAGAGCCTTGACTTCGAGGTATAGTCTGCCATGCCAACCCCCCCGGCCGTTTCGGACCTCAACCTTGAGCTAGCCCGGAAGATCAACGAAGAGGCACGAAACGATCCGCAGTCGCCCCTCGCGGGGAAATTCGTTGGCATCGTTGACGGTCAGGTCCTGGCCGTGGCTGGCGACCTGACTGAGCTGATTCAGCGGCTGCGCCCGGTCCAAGCCGATCTACGCCAGGCACTCTGCCTGGAGATGGGCCTTGACTACGACGAAGTCCAGCAGATCTGGGCCCTACGCTGAAGCCCCGAGTCCTCTGGCCGCTGCGCAATCATCGGCCGATCGTTGAAGTGGTCCTCTTTCCGAGCGTAGGCGGTCCACCATTGGTACGCCAGCTCATCGCAGATACCGGAGCGGGGACGGCGCGGGCCGGCTTCGAACTCCTGTTGCACGAGAATGACTGTCAGGTCTGCGGCGGCATACCATCATACCCGGTCTCACTCGGCGGAGCTTATACGGGATCGTTCCCGGTCCACGTGGTCCGGATTCAGATCCCGGCTCTGGGTCTCGACCATCACCTTCGGGCCGCCGCCCTTCCGACCTGTCCTCCCGGGTTCGACGGGATCGCGTGGTTCCGCTTTCTCAATCGGTTCACCTATGGGAACTCCGGTGATCCGAGCCGATTCGGTCTGGATTCCTGAACACCGGAAAGCTCGTCACGCCCGCCGTCCGGGGCTCGTCTACGACCGTCTTCTATCGGGAGGTCGAGTCCTCCTGCGAGAAGACTTGTATTGTTCCCTGTCTCTTTTCTCAGAGATATTACGTATTGACGTGTTTGGTAATGGCCGCCTATTCGCACGCAGCTAGCCGGCCAACTCTGGCCGTCCGATCTGCGTTGCGTCATCGTCCGCGAGGTCACCCACTTGAGACTCAGGGAGGTTGTCCCTCGACTGGTTCGGAATCAGCCGGTGTCCGCGGAGTGCGTAACCCATCGAACGCAGGCGCTCCGCCCATCCCGAGCGCGTACCGATCGTCGCCGTCTCGTCCAGCAGGCCGGCCCGCTCCTCCTGGCGAGTCAGACGGGGTGGCGGGTGGCGGGTGGTGCGCTCGCTCCGCTCGCCGGGTGGCGGGTCAAACCGATCTGCCTTGCCCCCCTTTTCCCGCCACCCGCCACCCGCCACTCGCCACCCGCCACTCGCCACCCGGAAGGAGCAGCGGGGTCGAGCGATTCGAGGGCTCCGCGATGGAAGTAGAGGGCGTTGGGCAGGAGCTTCCCACGGTCGAATCCAAGAATCCAAGCCGACGGGTCCCGATCTTGAGCGGGGTGGGGAATCTCGCGTAGAATGGGGCAAATGTTGAGGAGACGTCGGTCGGAGCAAAGTCGGCCAGGAGGGCGCGAGGCCGGGCCGGGGAGGCTGATGATGGATATAGCCGGGTTCGGACTGCACTATCGCGCATTCAACGCACTGAGCCAATTGCCGGAAGCCGACCAAGCCGCGATCCGGGCGCGGCTGGAGACCCTCGCCGACCTCCCTCCGAGCGAGTGGCCCGCGCGAGGTCAGAAGACCGGGCGTGTCGGAGACGCTCTACGTGATACCGGTCGATGATGGCTGGAGGATTCTGATCTCCTCGCGACCGGGCCGGACCCCGGAGGTTGCCGACATCGTCCACCATGAGACGCTACAGTGGGTCGCTGGAGCCGGGTCGGCGCCTCGAGCATGACGAGCAGGGTACACCTATGCCAACGCTATCAGCCCCCGAACCCATCCGCGTTCCTTTGAGGCAAGATGAGACAGGAGCGATCCGCGTCGGCCGGACCCGAGTCCTGCTGGAACTGGTGATCCAGGCCTTTCGGGACGGAGCTACCCCGGAAGCGATTGTCCAGGCATACGACACCTTGGAGCTTCCCGACGTCTACGCCGTCCTCGCCTATTACCTGGCACACAGGGAGGAAGTGGACGACTACATGCTTCGTTCCGAGGAGGAAGCCGACGCCGTACGACGTGAGATCGAAGCGGCCCAACCATCCTTGCCTGACCTGCGCGGACGGCTGCTAGCTCGCGCGGAAGCCCGAATCCGGGAGGAGCAGGCGCGTCGCGCTTCGTCTCCTGAGTGATCAGAACCTCCACGGCGATCTCGTTCGTGGGCTCCGACGTGCCATACCCGACCTGGACATGGTCAGGGTCCAGGATGTCGGATTATTGGAGGCCGATGACCCTACGATATTGGAGTGGGCGGCGGTCGCGGGGCGAATACTCCTCAGCCACGACCGCAAGACGATCCCCCGATTCGCATACGACCGCGTTCGCCGAGGGCAGCCCATGCCGGGAGTCTTCCTCGTCAGCGATGCCATGTCCAGGGGAGATGCCATCGCCGAGTTGATGCTGGCAATTCAGGGCAGTTCTCAGGAAGAGTGGCAAGATTTGGTCATCTACTTCCCGCTCTGAATGACCCGTACCTGTCAGCCTTCACCGGGTTCCAATTCATCGACGATGTCCCTTGGCGTACGCCGAACGAGCCGGTGCCCGCGGAGTGCGTAACCCATCGAGCGGAGGCGGTCGGCCCACCCCGATCGCGTGCCGATCGTCGCGGTCTCGTCCAGCAAGCCGGCCCGCTCCTCCTGGCTGGTGAGGTGGGGTGGCGGGTGGCGGGTGGTGCGCTCGCTCCGCTCGCTGGGCGGCGGGTCAAGACGATCCGCCCTCCTGGTCTTTTCCCGCCACCCGCCACTCCCAAGCAGCAGGGCCGGGTGCGGGTCGGTCTCGAGGTCGGGATAGACGAGGTAAGGTTGGATTCCGCAAAGCTGCACGCCGTGTTATACTCGCCTGTAATCATCAGGCAGGCAGAGGCAGAGGCTATGAGCACCGCGGCGCGCACGGGCGATAATGAAGTAAGCATTCTGGCTCGCGTCTTCGACGACGAGCGTGGGCTGCTCCCGCTCGAGTTGGCCCGCTCCATCGTGGACGTGGAGTTCAGCGACGGGGATAAGGCCCGCATGCACGACCTGGCCGTCCGCAACCAGGCGGACGCCCTTTCTCCGAGTGAGAAGGAGGAGATGTATGCGTTTGCCAAGGCCGGTACGCTGCTCTCCATCCTGCAATCGAAGGCCCGGCGTACACTGAAGATCAAACCGAAAAAACGCACCCTCTCCTGAGGCGCCGATGAAGGCGGCGTTGATCAGGCTGGTCTGGCGGCGGGCGAAGGCTTGCTGCGAGTATTGCCGGATGCCCCAGTTATTCGACCGGACCCCCTTCGAGATCGACCACATCATCGCGGGCAAACATAAGGGGCCGACGATCGCCAGCAACCTTTGCTTGAGTTGCTTTTATTGTAATTCGTTTAAGGGATCGGATATTAGCGGCCTGGACGCGGTAACGCGCAAGCTGACGCCACTGTTTAACCCACGTCGGCACAAGTGGTCGTGGCATTTCCGGTGGGAGGGGGCCCTACCTGGTGGGCCGTACGGCAATTGGCCGCGTCACGATCGAGCTGCTCAAAATCAATGACTCTTTTCGAGTTGAACTTCGCGAGGAGCTGATGGAGGAGGGGCTTTTCCCTCCAAAATGACAGGTGGATGCATCGATTCGAGTGTCAGGTTCTTGCGTCGTTGCTGGTATGAGGTTCCAGGTGTATCAGGTCTAGCGGCTCCGAACCAGCCGGTGTCCATGGAGTGCATAACCCATCGACCGGAGGCGGTCGGACCATCCCGAGCGCGTGCCGATCGTCGCCGTCTCGTCCAGCAACCCGGCCCGCTCCTCCTGGCGAGTCAGACCGGGTGGCGGGTGGCGGGTGGCGGGTGGCGGGTGGCGGGTGGCGGGTGGCGGGTCAAGATGATCCGCCCTCCCGGTCTTTTTCGGCACCCAAGTCCGTTCACCGCACCCCACGGCGTTGCGCTCGCTTCGCTCGCTGTGTGGCGGGTCAAACCGATCTGCCTTCCCCCTCTCTTCCCGCCACCCGCCACCCACCACCCGCCACCCGGAGATGGACGTAGAGGGCATTCGGCAGGAGCTTGCCCACGGCCGAGCGCCGGCAGGCGTCGTCGACGGCCTCGGCATCGCCGGCCCGGAACAGCCGGTCGTCGGCCAGTCGGCAGGCGTTGGCGTAGCTGCCGAAGGACGACCGGATGTCCCGCTGGAGACCGAGCGGGAGGACCGAGATCGGCGGCCGTCGCCGGGATCGCCCGAGGGCCAGGTAGACGAGCAGGTCTTCGGTGTTTCGCCGAGCGATCGCGTCCCAGTCGTCGGACCCGGTCACTCGCTCGATCAGGGCGAAGGCCCGCTTGAGCGAGCCGAACCGGGTCTCGATCTCGGCGGCCTGCGCGAATTCGTCGGCCTCCGGCAGCCGCCCGAGGGCCGCGATCGTCGCCATGAAGGAGCTCGAGAAGTTCGCGGTTCTCCTCGAACCGAACCTCCGAGGCCCGCTTGCGCGGGGCCGCCGCGGTCCGTCGATAGCGGCTGGCGAGGTATTGCTGGCCGGCGGCTTCGTCCTTGAAGACGTAGTAGATGCCGATCTCGGCCGGGATCGCCTCCGCTTCGAGCACCGACTCGATATAAGTTTCGCGAAGGGGTTGCTCGATGCGCCGGGCTCGCCAGATTCGAGAGCGCGAGTTATTGTAGGAGAAAGGGGATTCTGACCCATCTCCGTGAAAGGCGACCGAGCTTGTGCGATCTCGGCCGAGCTGAATAGAGAACAAGTGCGGGACCACGAGATGCACTCGGGGGTGAGCCGTCAAGCCTGTCAACGCAAAGATTGAAGAGCGCCTCGCGGCTGTGGAGGCGGCGGTTGCCGAACTGCGAGATCACCTCTTGATCCAGACGCCGGCTCCGGATTGGCTGGAACAGGTCATCGGATCGTTCAAAGATGAGCCGGCTTTCGACGAGGTGATCGCATATGGCCGTGCGATTCGAAAGGGCGAGCTCTCGGTCGAGGCCATCGATCCGTGAAGTATTGGCCGGATACCGACCACATCACCATCCTCCAGCGGCAATCCGGGCGTGAGTTCGACCGACGATAGACCCGGCTCAGTCGAGACCCGGTCGGTTCGAGCTTGCGTGCCGTGGGAGTACCCATGCCTTCCGCTTCGCTGACCTTGTGGCGGAACGATAGGACACCTCGACTCAACGAAGTCGATCTTCAGTGCACATCATCTCATTCCATTGTTCCTGCCAACCCCAACCTTGTCAACGAGAACATCCGAGGATTCATCCTCCTGCTTTCCGCCCACTTCCAGGGATTCTGCCGCGATCTCTACACGGAATGCACCAGATCATCGCGTCGAGGGTCAGACCGACCCTTCAAGTACTCGTCCAGCAGCAATTCACAGCCCACCGCTCACTCGACCACGGGAACCCGAATATCGAGAACATCAAGAAGGATTTCAATCGATTCGGCTTTTCCCTGAACATGGCAGCCTCCGACCCCGCGAATCATGCTCGGCTGGCCGAACTCAAACTTCTGAATGAGTGGAGGAACATCGTCGCCCACCATGGCACGGTACCTCCTGGAGGACTTCCTTCTCTGCCAGCGATCCAGGCCTGGCGAAATTCCTGCGACGGGCTGGCGACTTCGCTTGACGGGATCATGTACAATCGGTTACGGAACCTTCTGCGGCGTCAACCCTGGATTCCGTAAAATGGGAGGGTAATCCGCGATGCCGAAGCAAGAGCCGGGCGAAGTGGCTGCCGCACTCAAGATTGGTGACCGGGTGAAGATCCGGAATTATGCGGGGAAAGTCGGCCGCATCGTCGAATTACGTGGCGCGCTCGGCCCGGGTGGTGCGCCGATCTTCCGCGTACTCGTGCAGCGCAAGCCGACCGCCTCCTACATCGAGCTACGAGGCGACCAGTTGGAAGCCGCCCCGGCGACGGCGACGGTACCTCGCGTCAGACGGGACAAGCTCCGTCCCAAGAATCGAAGAAGCGAAAAGGATCAGGAGCCGAAATAAGGAGCATCATTCACGAACGGCTTCGCTCTGATTTCAAGCCCTGTTCAATTCATGGGTTAGACTGCCTTCTCGCCCAAATCTCCTGTTCGCTCGCCATCCTCCGATCGGTCCCGAACGATCCGGTGTCCGCGCAAGGCGTATCCCATCGAGCGCAGTCGCTCCGCCCACCCCGATTTCGTGCCGATCGTCGCGGTTTCTTCGAGCAGCCCGGCCCGCTCCTCCTGGCGCGTGAGACGGGGTGGCGGGTGGTGCGCTCGCTCCGCTCGCTGGGTGGTAAGTCAAGAAGATCCGCCCTCCTGGTCTTTTCCCGCCACCCGCCACCCGGAAGCAGCAGGGCCGGGTGCGGGTCGGTCTCGAAGTCGGGGTAGACGAGATAGGAGACCTTGCCCGAATGCCGGTGCAGCTTGATCAGGTTGGCCCCCTCGATCTCTCCGAGGTAGGTGCGGGCGCAGCCCTCGTAGACGCGGAAGAACGGGTCGAGCGATTCGAGGGCGCCGCGATGCACGTTGAGGGCATTGGGCAGGCGTCGTCAACGGCCTCGGCATCGCCGGACTTGAAGAGTCGGTCGTCGGCCAGACGGCGCAGAATACTAGGGGTGCGTGTTGGGGTCTTCCACCGACAACCCTTCGGCTACCGCCGCAGCGTTCAGTTCCCGGTCGGCGGAGACCAGGGTGATGGTGCCCGTGCCCGCCGCGATCCATCGAGCGTCCAGCGCGACGGCGGCGGCGAGCTGCACCGCATCGTAGGCGCGAAGTCCATGGCGTTCCGCGAGCGACCTGGCGTCAGATAGTAAGGCGGGCGTGACCTCGATCATGCGGTATCCCAGGATCAGATCCCGGCGAAACTGCTGCAAGGTGTCGGTCGCGTCGGAGACGGAGATGGTGCCGCCTCGCTGGCGGCGGACGACGGCCGAAGTCACCTCAACATCGGTGATGCGAGCCAGATAGATCAGGTGAGAAGCTGCCGGGTCGGCGATGCCTCGGACCCAGGCGGTTCCGATCTCCCGGATGTAACGCTTGACAACCGCACTGGTGTCCAGAAGGTAAGCGGCCATATCATCGCCGCTCGCGAATCACGGTCTCTGATAGCGGCTCGCCATCAATTTCCACCGGCTCGAAGCTCCAGGCGGTCGCCCCGGGGTCGCGAGGCGGCGGCACGTTGCCCAGGAAGCCGGACTCGAGCAGCTTCTGTTCCAATTCTTGAACGGTGAGTGGCTTCCGAGCGGGAGGAGACTGCGGGTGGAGGAGCAGGCGAACGGCCTGAGTGATGGCGTCGTCCACGGAGGCGTATCGGCCATCATGGATCGCATCCCGGATGGAGTTTTCCAGATCCTGGGGTAAATGGACGGTCATGAAATGGGGCCTCCTTTGACCTTCCAAACTAGCACCACGGGCCGATTCTGCCAACCCGAGCATCCTGATGTTCTGTCTTCGTCCGTCGCGTAGGCATCGCGGGGCATGGTGGTTGGAGGAGTTCTGCGGGTGGTTCCCCTCGATGAAACTCGAGGGGATGTGGCATCGACGAGCACGTTGCACGCGTCTCCGGCGAGCGTTTGAGGGCCAGCGACCGGGTGGCGGCCTTTAGCGACTCGCCGCGCGCTCTCTTCCGCTCGGAGTCTCCTCATCATACCACGTCGTCGTTAGCCGGGGGGCGCGCCGACTCATCCCCTGTCTTGGACCGAACGAGCCGGTGTCCACGGAGGGCGTAGCCCATCGAACGCAGGCGTTCCGCCCACCCCGAGCGCGTGCCGATCGTGGCCGTCTCGTCCAGCAGGCCGGCCCGCTCCTCCTGGCGCGTGAGCCGCTCGAACTTCGATCGGAGCGGGTGGTCGGGCGGCAGGAAGGTCTCCTTGCGGTGGAGGATCGGCGGGTTCTCGCTCCGGGCGTAGTCGATGCTCTCGATCTCGCGCGACCGCAGGTTGAGCTTGATGCTTCGCAGTAAAGACGGGTGCGGGTCGGTCTCGAAGTCGGGGTAGACGAGATAGGAGACCTTGCCCGAGTGCCGGTGCAGCTTGATCAGGTCGGCCCCCTCGATCTCGCCGAGGTAGGCGCGGGCGCAGCCCTCGTAGACGCGGAGCAATGGGTCGAGCGATTCGAGGGCGCCGCGATGGACGTAGAGGGCATTCGGCAGGAGCTTGCCCACGGCCGAGCGTCGGCAGGCGTCGTCAACGGCCTCGGCATCGCCGGCCTTGAAGAGCCGGTCGTCGGCCAGCCGGCAGGCGTTCGCATAGCTGCCGAAGGACGACCGGATGTCCCGCTGGAGACCGAGCGGGAGGACCGAGATCGGCGGCCGTCGCCGGAATCGCCCGAGGGCCAGGTAGACGAGCAGGTCTTCGGTGTTTCGCCGCGCGATCGCGTCCCAGTCGTCCGACCCCGTCACGCGTTTGATCAGGGCGAAGGCCCGTTTGAGCGAGCCGAACCGGGTCTCGACCTCGGGGGCCTGCGCGAATTCGTCGGCCTCCGGCAGCCGCCCGAGGGCCGCGATCGTCGCCATGAAGGAGTCGAGGAGTTCGCGGTTCTCCTCGAACCGAACCTCCGAGGCCCGCTGGCGCGGGGCCGCCGCGGTCCGTCGATAGCGGCTGGCGAGGTATTGCTGGCCGGCGGCTTCGTCCTTGAAGACGTAGTAGATGCCGATCTCGGCCGGGATCGCTTCCGCTTCGAGCACCGACTCGATATAGGTCTTGAGCTCGACCTGGCCGAAGAATTTCTGGAACATCTCCCGACCAGCGAGGATTCCATCGCCGAACTCGACCTGAGACTGGCCTCGACCGGGAACGAGCTCTTGCGCCGAGACGTTTGAAGAATAGACTTTGCAGGTGTTTCCGGGTATATTCTGCGACTACTCCTTACAAACTGTGAGATCGATCGTTTCCAGTCGAAATTCTTATGCTGGTGAGGTTTATCGGTACACGTGGATAGTGGCAACCCGATCCGACAACTTTCAGCCAAACTCGGCGTGGAATGGAAGGCTATCGAAGCCGCCGCCCAGGCTTCTGCCGATCGCATACGTTCGCTCAACACGTCCCTTACCACCTTCACAACCGAGGACACAAGCGTCGTCGTCTTCGGATCGCTGGCTCGCCGGGAATTGACGTCGGGGAGCGACCTGGACTGGGTCCTCTTGGTCAACGGGATTGCCGACCCGGAGCACCTCGAGGCGTCTCTCAGTATTGAGTCCTTCCTGAAGGAAGAGGCTGTCAAGGGACCGGGACGGGAGGCTACCTTCGGTGGCCTTGTCTTCAGCCATGACCTGATCAACTACATCGGAGGGAGCGACGATACCAACGCGAACCTGACCCGACGCATGCTCCTCCTCCTCGAGTCCATGTGCATCGGTCGGGAAGACGCGTATCGGAGGGTCGTCAACAACGTATTGAGGCGTTACATCGTCGAGGATTACGGCTGGATGCACGCCCGGAATCCGATGAACGTACCACGCTTCCTCCAGAACGACATCGCCCGATACTGGCGAACACTTGCGGTCGATTTCGCCTACAAACGAAGACAACGTGCTGGACAAGGATGGGCATCCGCACGACGAAGCTCAGGCTTTCGAGGAAGCTCACATACGCCGCCGGCCTCGTCATGTGCTTCCGGTGTTCCACGCATCCGAATCCACCGGGCACCGCCGATCCCCCGACGGGCGACATGGACCGAGCCGCCCTGGCGCTCGTCGACCACCTCTCGAACGATGTGCAGATGACGCCCCTGGCCATCTTCGCCAGATTGTTCCTCGAGAGTGACAGGCTCGACGATGTAGCTTCGAGGATGTTCGGCGCCTACGATGAGTTCCTGGCGATCCTGGACGACGACGGGAGACGCGAGCATCTCGATGGGTTGAGTCAGCCGGATGTGGCGGCCGACCCCGACTACATGAGGGTGAGAGAACTGGGTCATTTGTTTCAAGGAGCGCTCGACTCCATCTTCTTCGACCCCGAGCTTTGCCCCGAACTCCATGAGCTGACCAAGACGTACGGAGTATTCTGATGCGCGCGTTCGGTTTCTCCACCGGTGCCCTGGCCCTCGGCGATTTCGGTCTTGCCTTGAAGATGCTCGACGGGATCGACATTGCGGCGATCGAGCTGTCGGCGCTCCGCCTCCGCGAGCTACCGGGACTCGTGGCCTTCGTCAGGCATGCGGACCTTACGCGCTTCACCTACGTATCGGTCCACGCCCCGACGGACTATGACGGCGCCCGAGAGACCGACGTCGTCGATCGGCTGATCGATTTCGCCGAGACAGGATGGCCGATCGTCGCACACCCGGACGTCATCCGCGACCACTCCCCCTGGAAGCAACTCGGGTCGCTCCTTTACATCGAGAACATGGACAAACGAAAGCCGGTGGGTCGAACAGTTGGCGAGCTCGGCCGGGTCTTCGACAAGCTCCCCGATGCCCGGATGTGCTTCGACATCGGACACGCTCGCCAGGTCGACACCTCGATGACAGAAGCCTACAAGATCGTCAAAGTCTTTCGCGATAAGATCGAACAGATTCACATCAGCGTGGTCAATTCCAGCAGCAGACACGACCTCCTCTCGCCGAGCGCGGTGCATGCCTTCCGGCAGGTCGCCTATCTCATACCGAGGGAGATACCAGCGATTCTTGAGATGCCTGCGAGACGTGAGCAACTCCAGCAGCAACTCGACCTGGCCGTCGCCGCTCTGGATGGGGCGTTCCACGATGATTCTCGCAAGATGGAGGGTCGGACTTTTCAACCTGACATGGCCGCTGAGCCAGGCCGGAAAGCCTGAGCGACATGCGGTTCTTTTTGGACGATGAGTTTTTCGTCAGTCGCCGTTTCGCCCGCTCGAAGCCGCCTCGTCATTCCACGCTGTGATTCGCACTGGGGTCCGCCTCCTCATTTTCAGATCGGCTTCGAACCAGCTGGTATCCGCGGAGTGCATATCCCATCGAGCGGAGGCGCCCCGCCCATCCCGATCTCGTGCCGATCGTCGCCGTCTCGTCGAGCAGCCCGGCCCGCTCCTCCTGGCGTGTGAGCCGCTCGAACTTCGATCGGAGCGGGTGGTCGGGCGGCAGGAAGGTCTCCTTGCGGTGGAGGATCGGCGGGTTCTCGCTCCGCGCGTAGTCGATGCTCTCGATCTCGCGCGACCGCAGGTTGAGCTTGATGCTCCGCAGCAGGGCCGGGTGCGGGTCGGCCTCGAAGTCGGGGTAGACGAGATAGGAGACCTTGCCCGAGTGCCGGTGCAGCTTGATCAGGTTGGCGCCCTCGATCTCGCCGAGGTCGGCGCGGCGCAGCCCTCGTAGACGCGGAGCAGCGGGTCGAGCGATTCCAGGGCACTGCGATGGACGTAGAGGGCGTTGGGCAGGAGCTTGCCGATGGCCGATCGCCGGCAGGCGTCGTCGACGGCCTCGGCATCGCCGGCCTTGAAGAGCCGGTCGTCGGCCAGTCGGCAGGCGTTGGCGTAGCTGCCGAAGAACGACCGGATGTCCCGCTGCAGATCGAGCGGGAGGACCGAGATCGGCGGACGTCGCCGGAATCGCCCGAGGGCCAGGTAGACGAGCAGGTCTTCGGTGTTTCGCCGTGCGATCGCGTCCCAGTCGTCGGACCCCGTCACGCGTTTGATGAGGGAGAACGCCCGCTTGAGCGAGCCGAAGCGGATCTCAACCTCGGCGGCCCGAGCGAATTCATCGGCCTCCGGCAGCTGCCCGAGGGCCGCGATGGTCGCCATGAAGGAGTCGAGAAGCTCGCGGTTCTCCTCGAACCGAACCTCCGAGACCCGCTTGCGCGGGGCCGCCGCGGTACGTCGATAGCGGCTGGCGAGGTATTGCTGGTGGTGGTTATCCGGCGGCTTCTCATCCAAATCAGCCGGTTTCAACCGCCTCGACTCGATCATTAGGATTGGAATTCCGTCCTTCCTCTGCTGTGTCGATTCTGTACACGTGGTATGCTGTACAATGAGTCCATGACCACATTCGCTGAACGTCCTTCCAATGAGGGATGCCATGCTTCCCGACTACCCGAAGACAAAAGCTAAGCTTTGGAAGGGCTACATGAAGGTGGTGGAAAAATCCCATCAGCATCACCTCGGGTTCCTCGACGGGATCAAGGGTAGCTTTATGCACGAAGGCCAGGTGGATCAGCTTGTCCGGGAAGATGGATCCATCACCGAGTTGACGCCGAAACTCGTCCGCTCGAAGGGGTTCATCCCGGCGGATTCGCCCGACATCGAAATGCTCGACATGGGCGAAATCATGAAGGGTCTGCATGAAGCCGGTCGGGGACTAGCCGAGGCGAAGGCCAAGATGATTTTTGAGGCGATCGAGGAGGCGACGAGGCATGCAGGCACCCAAGTCGGCCCCCATAGTGATCCCGCCGACCAGATGTTCGAGATGATCGAAAAGAGGCGAATTGACTTCGACAAGGAGGGGCGACCGATTTTGGGGCAGCTCGTTGTCGGTGGCATGGAGACGGCCGAAAGAATCCAGGCGACGATGGTGCGAATCGACTCGACGCCGGAATTGAGGCAACGCATGGAGTCACTGATCGAGCAGAAGAGGAGAGAGTTCCTTGATCGAGAGGCTGCTCGAAAACTGGTTGATTAGGGCAAATGAGCGGTCGTTCCAGATTCCTTTCTGCCATTCGTTAGCGTACGAGGGCCACACCGTCCTCCATCTCTCGCGACATTGCGCAATGGAGATGGGCAAAGACATCCTGACGATTGCGCCGGACGATGTACCATGCGCCTACCAATTGAAGGGGGTCGAAGGGGGCGGGAAGCTCAATCTCAGCAGTTGGCGTGAGGACTTGGGCAGGCAACTCAATCCACTCGTTCTTGGCAAGCTTGTCCATCCGTCGATCCCGAATGGGCGTCCCCATCGCGCATATATCGTGGTTAACGGGGAGTTGGAGGAAGAGGTTATTCGAGAGATCGATGACTTCAACCGGGCTCTCGCCGAAAACGGGATGGACCGCAAAGTCAACGTCATCGTCAGAGGGGAGCTATTCCAAAGATTCAAGGATTTGCAATCCGATTTCTGGGCGACCAACCTGGGCGACCTGAAAACCTATCTCGAACTTTATCTCGAAGAGGGCGGGGGGCAATTACCAAAAGAAAAGATGGCCAGCCTCTTCGAGAAAGCGCTGCCCTTTGAAACCAAGAGCGGCAAGCCTCCCAGCCAAAACGAGCTGGCGAAGGCTGTGGCGGGTTGCGCGATTATTTGTGCGTCGTCTATCTCGGCGTTCGTGAACGCCGAGAATCATCTTGCCGAGTTTGAGGCATGGACGATGTATTGGGGCTACGTCCTCGCGATCTCCGAACGATGGGATTTGCCGGCGAAATACCTCCGGTTCGCGACCGATATCGCACTTGAGGCCATGTATTCCTCGCTGGGGCGACTCTGCGACGAATTGATGGAACGAAAGGACTACTCCGAAGGAGATGTGCTCTCCGATCGACCAATCTACGAGGTCAGGATGACCCATCTCCTAGGTCTGATGGGTATCTATGGCCTCTGGTCCTCCAAGAGAGTCCGCGAAGGCATCGAGCAGGCTGACGATAGGCGAACTCATTTCCTGCGCCAATTCTGCCTGGATCGCTCCAAGTCCCTCTGGTTATGGGGAGAATATGCCGTTCCCCAATTCCTGGCCCACAACTTTTTCCGCCGCACGTTCGATCCTACACCGGCCACCGATCGCCTATATTATTCACTCATCGAGGCCATTGTAAAACTCAACGGCGAGAACGATGGTCCGCTTGCCAACCCCTATTACGCTGCCGAGGACTATCTGCCGCATATTTTCAAACTGGAACCCGAGGGCTTGCAGGATTCATTCGGCAGGTCTTCCTATTATCTGGAGGGGCTGCTGCATCTCTTCGTTCGCGAAAACTGGAAGCAGCACCTCCGATGGATCTTCCCATCCATCACGAAGTTGGGGATGCGGCATTATGTTCCGGGTAATCCATGGAAGTTTTACTTCCACCGCGATAAAACCGGGAAGAATCATCACCGCATCATGCAACCGCCGCACAAATGGAGTGCGTTGAGAGAACAAGCGGCGGAAGACCGGGGGGAAGGGCTTCCAGAGCGGATTAGGGATCATCCGATCGCCTACCTCAGCTTTCTCTGCGTTTATCCGCACCGCGTCAATTCCAGCGGACTCCGTTGGCTTAGCAGCCGACTACTCGAAGAAAGCTAATTGTCCCGGCTGAGGCCGGTGCACGATCCGGGGACATTGGCAAGAAGACGTTCCGACGATGGCTGAATGGCATTTTCTTGAGGTGCAAGACAGGAGAGGAAAATGACTGGAGAAGATTTCGAGAGCCTTCCGGGCTTGCTGGTAACAATCAAAAAGTCCACACGTTGCTGGAGATAAGAATTAGTGTCGATTCATTTTTCACCAATTTCATTTCGCCCGTTTGTCGCCGAGGTTCGTCGCGATGAATGCCATGAGAGTCGAGAAATGGCTTGCGAAACTCGCGAAGCTCAGAGTTGACTGGGCCAAGGGCAACCCGGCACCTCACAAGCCACTATTGCTCCTCGTGATCATCGAACTCGCAGAACACGTTTCCTTGCCCGAAAAAGTCTTGCCGTTGACGCCAGAACTCGCTTTTCAGTTTTGCACGTACTGGCAGATCGTCGCGTATCGTCGAACTCAGGCCCCCGATGTTCGATTCCCTTTCTATCACATGCAGAGCGACGGTTGCTGGAAAGCTACCGGCGAGAATGGCCAACCCGCACCCGATCGCCGCTCGGCAAAATATGCCGAACTCAATCCCGACTTCGAGGCATGTCTGAATGATTCGGACTTCCGAGAAGAAGCGCGTCGGGTCTTGATTTGTCGCTACTTCCCGAAGGATGAATGGCCAGGCCTCTGCGCGCTCCTGGGCATTCCAGTCCCTGACGAGGACCAGGTCGTCAGCGCATCCCTTCATCAATCGCCGGAAGAGGCGAGCCAGAAGGGCCGCGAAGCCCGGTTCCGGCTTCAGATCGTCCCCAGCTACAATTATGCGTGTGCCTTGACCGGATACCGTATCCTGACAGTCTCGTCGAGCAGCATCATCGACGCGGCCCATATTCACCAATTCGCCGATTCCCGGAACAACGACGTCCGGAACGGCATCGCCCTTTGCAAGAACGCTCATTGGCTCTTCGACAATGGTCTCTGGACGATCGCGGACGACTTCACGGTCATAGTCGCCCGCGACCACTTCTCGGAGGACAGCCCGGATCAGAAACCTTTGGGCGATTATCACGGGCAAAGGATTCGCCTGCCCAGTGATCCGGCGCTCTATCCCGACGCGGACCATCTCGCCTGGCATCGGAGGAAAAAGTTCCGCGGAGCCAGCTAACCGGCGCCTTGCGCTCTCAGGCGATCCTCAGCCTCCTGCTCCTCATTGGCTAGCGGTAGGTTCAACTGCCGCTTGATGACGTTTCCAGTCAGCAAGACGTTCACATTGGACTTCGACAGCCGGCCTGCGATCATCGCTCGGCCCTCCCAGAGCTGCCGATTTGATCGCGACCAGTCGAGCTTCCGGAGCGGCGCCAATCGTGCTCGCCATTGCGGTCGACCGATCTCGAGAAGGGCACGTCCCGCCCGGGCCAGGGCCGACAAGGCGATCGCATGCGAATGAACGCACGTCGCCCTGAGCTCTGCCGGGCTGATCTCGCGGCGCTTGCGCGGCCCCAATCCGGTATCCGGTCCGACACTTCCGTCCAGAACTGGGTCGCCAAAGCAAGCTTCTCGGCGAAAGGGACCTTCTGCTTCTGGGCGAGCAGGATTTCCGTCGCGTGGTAGATCCCGCTGAGGGTGAAAAGCTTGAGCGAGCGGTTCGAGATCTTGCTGCGGACCATCTCCGTCATGCCGTCGAAGGCGTCCACCCTCCTGATCAGTTCCTTCGTGATCAGCGCCATCTCATCCCGGTTGTCGCAGAGGATTCCCTGCGAGCGCGATGAGCGCGACTCGTGGCGTTTCAGGTCCGAGAAGATCTGCTCGGATCGTTCAAACCCGGGATCGACGTACAGGACAAGCGAAACGGTCTCATCGGCGAGTTCGGGCTTGAGACGGAGGGCTTCCTCGATGGCGGCACGGCGGTGAATCCCGTCGTGTATCAAGAAGCGGGCGGCGATCGGCAGCCTCAAAGTCCCCATTCCCGCCGCCCCCGGCGAACCAGCGACTGGCTCGAAGTGAGCCTTGCGATCGACGGAGTCGACAATGGACGAGAGGACGTAAGATTCGGGATTGTCCGTGATGTATCGGGCGATTTCGGGAACCCGACCTCGATTCAGCACCCTCTGGGCATGGAGTTCGGGTTGCACATGCCAGGGATCAGGACCCGATTCCGACTCTTGGCTCCTAGCCCCTTTCCCGGGCCTGGACACCTTTCAGAGTCCAGATTGCCTAGAGCCGCGGCGGATCCGCTCCGCCGAGACCTTTATTGGAATGATCATCACGGCTTGATCGCCGATCCGGCCCCCTGAACTTTGCGTTGGGCGGCCTTCTCCACTGTGCTGCGATAGTAGACCTTCGCATCCCGCACGCCGATGTCGATGCTTTGTATCGATGCGACTCATCCCAATTGCATGGGCGTGGCCATTTTGCGATACTGATGCCGGCGATCCGTCGTATCCGGTGTTAGCCACCGTTTAATAAGCGGTTGCAGCTGATCCACTATCGGTGTTTTGCTGAATCGCCACGTCAAATAATCATAACATTCGTTCTCATGATCAATAGATCACATTAGTGGGGGGGGGAGTAAACATGGAAAAAGTGAGCCGCGCAAGAATCCACGACGGCGTCTGGACTAGAGCGGTGCCGAGGAAATGGAGGAAAAAGAACGGCCCATGGCGTACAGCCATTTTCAAGAGCGTTTTGGCGGATCCTCGCCTTCGAAAATGCCGTTACAAATTCGAAGGTGGTCCAACCATCATAATTCCCGTTGATGAGTTACGTCGTGCGGTGATGGATGGTCCGTCCTATGACGATGGGCGGAGATGGGGACCTTTTGATATCGATCCGCTCAATCGGACAGTCGCTGGTCATGTCGTTCGGATGCTTCGCGATGATGAAGTGTCTTCGAACGACTCACCCGAGATCGCCCAACTGGAACGTGAACTCGATAAGCTGCAGTCGCTCCCAAAGACTCCTGAGACGCTGCGGAGGATTCAGCATGTATTGAAGACATACGAGCGGCCACGTTCGATCACACGGCATGTAAAGCGGACTCGCGGTGCCACTTGCCAGCTTTGCGGCGAACTTGGCTTCGTGAAGAAGAACGGGATGCGTTACTGCGAGATTCACCACATCTTCCACCTGTCTAAGAACCCGCCGCCAAAGTGCCTCAAGCCCGAGTACCTCGTCGTCTTGTGTGCAACCTGCCACCGCCGTATGCACTACGCCGATGTCGGAGAGCCGGTGCGGGACGGAGATGGTTGGCGTTTCCGCCTCGACGACATTGAGCATCGTTTCGTGACCGGGTAACTACAGCCCGCCTTAACGATCTGTAGGACGGAAAAGGGGCGTTGCAAGTATCGACGGTTGGTTTAGCCGGTCCGCCGCACCGGCTCTCTGCGCGTTCGGACGATTCTACGCCTCGTGCTCTTCTTCCGCCAGCGAACGCTCAACTGCCGCTTGAGAGTGTTTCCGTATACGCGATACCTTCACGTGATCTCAACCGATACGATGGTCGAGCAGCCGGTCGTCGCGAAGTGGGTCGAGACCTCGCTGGATCGCATGCGGAACGCGGTGCGCGAGCAGGAGCTGCCATTCCAGCCGCACAAGCTCACGCCGGAGGTCGCCAACTCGTTCTGGGTCAACCTGATCGGGCGGGGCTACCCGGCGCCGAATCAGAAATTCCGCTGGTGCACCGAACGGCTCAAGATCAAGCCGTCGAACGCGTTCATCCGCGGCGTCGTGCAGAAATACGGCGAGGCCATCCTCGTCCTCGGCACCCGCAAGGCCGAGAGCCAGAAACGCGCCGCGTCCATCGAGAAGCACGCCGCGCGTCGGGTCCGCGACCGGCTCGTGCCCAACGCCAGCCTGCCCAACTCGCTCGTGTATACGCCGATCGAGGACTGGAACAACGACGACGTCTGGCTCTACCTCATGCAAGTGAAGAACCCGTGGGGACACGACAACAAGTCGCTGCTGGGGATGTATCAGGGTGCGACCGAGGGGGGCGAATGCCCGCTGGTCGTCGATAGCTCCACCCCGAGCTGCGGCAGCAGCCGGTTCGGCTGCTGGGTCTGCACGGTCGTCGACAAGGACCGGTCGATGGAGGCCATGATCAAGAACGACGAGGAGAAGGTCTGGATGACGCCGCTCCTCGAGCTCCGCAACGAGCTCGCCGAGCCCGACAAGGACAAGCGCGACTTCCGCCGGATGAATGGCTCGATCCAGCTCTGGCGCGACGGCACGGTCCCCGGCCCGTACAGGAAGGAGGCGCGCGAGTACTGGCTCCGGCGTGTGCTCGAAGCCCAGCAGAGCGCGCGTCTGAACGGGCCGCCCGAGTTCCGCGAGATCCAGCTCATCAGCCTGGAGGAGATGGACGAGATCCGTCGGCTCTGGCTGCACGAGAAGCACGAGTTCGACGACAGCCTTCCGCGCATCTACGAGGAGGTCATGGGCGAGCCGTTCCCCAGGCCGAAGGAGGAGGGCAATACGCTCCGGGCCGACGACTGGGGCCTGCTCCGCGAGGTCTGCGAGGGCGACGAGGTGCTCTTCGACCTCCAGGTCGCACTCCTCGGGGTCGAGCAGAAGTTCCGGGGGATGACCCGGCGAGTCGGCGTCATCGACGCCCTGGAGAAATGCCTCAAGGCGGCGATCTTCGAGGACGAGGAGGAGGCCGTCGGAATCCTCACGGAACGAGAACAACGATTGAAACTCTTGAAAAGCCAGGATGACCGCGACCAGGGGAAGCAGCAGGTGCTCTTCCGGGAGGATACCCGACTCCCCGGGGCCAGTCAGTAAGCGACTGTCCCATAAGAGGAACACTGGCCCGACGAATTGAAAGGGATCGGCCCAAAGTCCCCGCTCTGCAGGTTGACAATTTGAGAGCGGCTACATGGCCCGCCTTCCATACTAACCCGAAGCGTCAGCGAGGATCTTTCCCTCACTATCGCAAGGACTTACGGCAGACCTCGCTGACGCTTCGGGTTAGTATGGATCGTTGTCGCACGTGTCAGGGCAGAGACGTCGTCAATCCCCAGGTCTTGGGACGATCCCAATTGAAAATCCTCCCGGATTTTCTATCGCATTCGTGCGATAAGAGTTACGACAGGAAAAATCTCGATGCCGCCGTAGGTGCGTTAACGATTTGCCCGTGTGGTGGCATCTTCATTGATAAGGGATGATGCGTGAAGTCATCCGAGGCCAGCCCTCGGTCCGGTGACGCCGCTTCGCTGTCCGCACGGTCCTCTTCGGGATGGGAGATGAGACGATCGCTCCAAACTCCTCGCACTTGAACAGGGCATGCCGGCCGGCCCGGGGCCGGGCCGGGATCGGCGACCGTGGCATCGGAGACCTTGCGAAAAGTTGCCATCGAGTGCCATTGAGTGCCATCGCCCGACCGGATCAGAGTTTCACGCAGAGACCGCAGAGAGAAGTGTTCGAACTCGATCCCGTTCTTTCTTCTCTGCGTTTCTTTGCTCACTTTGCGTCTCCGCGTGAAACCGAATTCCCCATCCGCGTCTCCGCGTGAAACCGGATTCCCCAACGCACGGACCGACCGAAATGATCCTGGAACAAGTGACGCTGCGGAACTTCTGCCTCTACCGCGGCGAACAGACCTTCGACCTGACCCCGGTCCCCGCCCCGGAATGCCGGCACGCGGCCGATCGTCCTCTTCGGCGGTACCAACGGCGCCGGGAAGACGACCATGCTCGATGCCATCCAGCTCGCTCTCTACGGCACCCGCGCCCGGTGCTCGAAGCGGGTCAATCTCGCCTATGACGAGTTCCTCCGCCAGTCGATCCATCACGGCGTCAGTGGCGCCGAGGGCGCGGGCGTCACGCTCGCGTTTCGCCATGCGGCCGACGGCGAAGAGCATATCTATGAAGTCCGTCGTTCCTGGACCGTGCAGGGCCGGAAGGTCCGGGAGGAGCTTCAGGTCTCCCTGGATGGCCTGCCGGATCGCTGGCACTCCGAGCACTGGGGCCAGCTCGTCGAGGACTTCTTCCCCCTGGAGGTCTCGCAGCTCTTCTTCTTCGATGCGGAGAAGATCCGCTCGCTCGCCGAGGATGAGACCAGCAGCCAGGTGCTGGGGACGGCCGTCAAGTCGCTGCTGGGCCTCGATATCGCCGAGCGCCTGATCGCCGACTCCGCGGTGCTCGAGACGAGGCTGGCCGCTCGGGGCGCGGAGGCGGCCAGACCGCTCGATGACCGGGCCGACCTGGAACGCGACGTCGAGCGGCTCCGGGCCGAGATCGATGTCATGCGCACCAACCGTGGCGAGCTTCAGAACGTCCTGGATCGAACCAGGTCGGAATCGGAGCGGCTCAAGGAGGAGTTCAAGGCGGCGGGAGGCCGGCACTGGGAGAAGCGCAGTGACCGCGAGCGCCGGATCGAGGAAATCAAGAGGCAGATCAAAGACTGCGACCTGCGGCTGGTCTCGCTTTCCGTCACGGATCTGCCCCTCTGCCTGGTGGGCGACCTGCTGGAATGCGTCGATCGCCAGGACGAGCGGGAGCGAGAGGCCGGCGAGGCCGAGGTCATCCGGCGCCTGCTCGCCGAGCGTGACGACCGGCTCCTGACCTTGCTAGCCGAGGTGGAGGCGCCGCAGGGAGTGGTGAAGAAGGTCAAGACGCACCTGGCCCGCGATCGAGAATCGCGTACCTCGGCGGCACAAGCCGTGGACGCCCGGCTATCGCTCGCTCAAGGAACTCGATCCTTCCTCCACCATCTCCGCGGGCAGGGCCTCGCGGACATCCACCGCGAAGCCGAGAGCCTGCTGGAGCGACGCAGGAATCTGGCGATCGAAGCCGGGGAGGTCGAACGCGACCAGTCCATCACACCGGCGGATGAAGGGATCGGCGAGTACCTCAAGCGCATCCAGGCGGCGGACGAACGGATGGGAAGTCTGAGCGAGCAAGTGAGGCAACTCGATCGCGAGATGGCGGAGCGCCAGTCGGAATGGGAGGCTCGCACCGCGAAGCTACGGGCGATCCGGGAACGCGAGGCGAATGACGATTTCGCCCGGGACGACCGTCGGCGCATGGCCCGCGCCGCGGGCAAGACCCGAGTCATCATGCAAGAGTTCCTGACGCGGGCGACCGAGCGGAAGATCCACCGGCTCTCCGACCTGATCACCGAGTCCTTCCGCTTCCTCCTGCGGAAGCAGAGCATGGTCGAGCGGATCCACATCGACCCGACGACGTTCGCCATCACGCTCTTCAACGAGGCGGGGCACGCGCTGCCCAGGGAGCGGCTCTCGGAGGGGGAGAAGCAGATCTTCGCCATCTCCGTCCTGTGGGGCCTGGCCCGCGCCTCGTCGCATCCGCTGCCGGCGATCATCGACACGCCGATGGCGCGCCTCGACGCCGCGCATCGCCGCCACCTCGTCGAACGCTACTTCCCGAACGCGAGCCACCAGGTTTTGATCCTCTCGACCGACACCGAGGTCGACCGGCACTACTACCAGGCCCTCTTGCCGCACATCGCGCGGGCGTACCACCTCCGCTACGACGAGGAAGCGCAGGCGACGTTCGGCGAGGAGGGCTATTTCTGGTCTTGTCCGTTGTCCGTTGTCAGTAGTCCGTAGTCGGCAATGTGAAACGGGCTCAGCGGTATCAATAGGCGGACAACGGACAACGGACAAATGAGCATCAAGCAGATCAAGCTATCGAATCAGGCGAAGGAGCAGCTCATCCGGCTCAAGACGCGGACGGGCATCGCGCACTGGAACGTGCTCTGCCGGTGGGCCTTCTGCCTCTCGCTTCGCCAATCCTCGCCCCCGGCCGGCCTGGACGTGCCCGCCGATAGCAACGTCGAGATGACCTGGCCGGTATTCGGCGGCGACGCCCACGAGATCTACCTGGCGCTGCTCAAGGAACGGTGCGAGCGCGACGGGCTGGGGAGCTCCGACGAGGTGCTGTCCCGACAGTTCCGACTCCACCTGCACCGGGGCATCGGGTATCTGGCCGCACCCCAGTCGATCCGCTCGATCGTCGATCTGGTACAATTGGCGGCCGGGGAAAACTCCGTCAACGCTGGTCGTTCCGGGGCCGGTCTCTCCGAGGGTGAACATGGACAGGAGTCAGGTCCCTGAACAAGACGGATCGGACGGAGCCTCGCCCTCCCGGGATCATGAGGGGCCTTGGAGCGGTCGGTTCGTGGTCCAGAAGCATCATGCCCGGACGTTGCATTATGACTTCCGACTCGAGAAGGACGGCGTCCTCAAGAGCTGGGCCGTCCCCAAGGGAGTTCCCGAGTCGATCGGACCGCGACACCTGGCCGTCCAGGTGCCCGACCATCCGCTGGAGTATGGGTCGTTCGAGGGGACGATCCCCGAAGGCCGGTACGGCGCCGGGACCGTCGAGATCTGGGATGAAGGCACTTACGATCTCCTCGAATGGGGCGAGGAGTCGATCGGATTCGTCCTGCACGGCCGCCGATATCAGGGCTTGTATTCGCTGATCCGATTCCGGCGGAAAGGCCCGCGAGATTGGCTGCTCTTCCGACGCAACAACCCGGGGAAAGGCCCGCCTCAAGCTCCGGCGGAAGGGTCGGACCGAGGTTGATTCGAGCGGTTCACGATCGGATTGCATCCACGGACGAGCCACCCGAATCGACCTCTGCACTGACGAAAATCCCTCGGGGCGTGTCAGGGAATCGGGGTCGGCGGCAACTCTCTTGTCAAACCATGAGCGAGCCAGGCCGATTTCCCACGACCGAGCCGGAGATCGTCGGCGCCCACGTGCTGGACTGGGGTTCCACCCTGGCCCTCCATGAGCGCTGGCTGAGGCGGGTCGTCGCGTCGCGGCTGGGCGAGCCGCAGGCCGTGGACGAGGTCATGCAAGACGTGGCGCTGGCGGCGGTCGCCCAGCGATCGCCGTTGCAAAACCCGGCGCGGGCGGCCGTCTGGCTGTACCGGCTGGCCGTCCGTCATGTGTTGATCTACCGACGCAAGACCGGCCGGCGACGATCGCTCATCGATCGCTATGCCGCCCGTCGCGGACCCGTCGAGGCCGACGCGGCACCCTCGCCGCTGGCCTGGCTGGTCCGCGATGAACGTCAGAAGCTCGTCCAGGACGCACTCCGCCGGCTCCCGAGTCGCGACGCCGAGATCCTCGTGCTCAAGCACGCCGAGGGCTTCAGCGCCCGCGAGCTGGCCGATCGGCTGGGCGTCGCCGTGGCGACCGTCGAGGCCCGATTGCACCGCGCACGCAAACGGCTCCGCCTGGCACTGGCGGAGCTCTCGGCCGATTTCGAGGCATCCGATCATGACTGACCACGATCCCCGCAATCCTCTCGATGACGACCTCATCGACCGCATCGTGGATGGAAATCTCGGCCCGGCCGAGCTCCGCGCGACCATCGCCCTGCTGGATCGCGAGCCGGACGGCTGGAAGCGTTGCGCGTTGGCGTTCCTCGAAGCCCAGTGCTGGCGCGAGTCGTTCCAGTCCCTCGAGCTCCCGGCCGCCTGTCGCGTCGAGGTTGCACAGTTGACCGTGCCCCCCCACGCTCCGCGTGCCCGACGGATCACGCCGACCTTCCGGCGAGTCGCCATGGCGGCCGGGATCGCGGCCGTCTCGTTCGCCACGGGGTGGCTCGTCCAAGCCGATCGACCGTCGGCGATCGTGATGGATGGGGCCGCGCCGACGCCTCCGATGATCGCCAGGCAGCCGGATGCGCCGAGACCCTCGCACGAGATTCCGGAGGGAATCGAGGATCCCTCGTCGGAGGGGGAGTTTGCCAGCCAGCCTCGCGAGGTCTGGACTCGACCGGGTCGCGGCGAGGCCACCGTTTCCGTGGCGCGGATACGCGTCGCCTCCTTGCGGGGCAGCACCGAGGTACCGATCCTCTCCGGGCCGAACTTCGACGAACGCTGGCTCCGCAATCAACCGCCTTGCCTGACCGAACATCAGAAAGCCGTCCTGGAACGCCAGGGCTATCAGGTCGACCAGCATCGACGGATCATCTCCGCCACCCTGCCCGACGGCCGGCGAGTGACCGTCCCTATCGAACAGGTCAAGCTCAGCTATTCCGGCAATAACCCCCTGTAATACGCATCGTTCGAGGCTGACCGGGAAGTCTCAAGGATTTCCGAAGATCGTTCCTTCGCAACGAAAAGGAGAGTGGACATGAGAATTCGAGTGGGTTTGACCATCGTTCTCGGGTTGGTTCCGGCCATGATCCAGCCGTCTCGGGCTAGCGGACAACGGGCTCAAGGGCAGCAACAAGGCCAGGGTCAAAGCCCAGCCCAGGAACTGGTCAAGCAATTGGAAGCCACATACTTGCAGAATGTGTTTCCCCAAGTCTTCGCCTTCGTCGAAGCCGGCAACAAGAATTCCGGCATGAGCCTCGCGCCCGCCGACGATGCCCTCCGCGCCCATCTGAAGCTCCCCAAGGAGGAGGGGCTGATCGTGACCGGGGTGGATGCGGGCTCCGCCGCGGCCCAGGTCGGGATCCAGCCGAACGACGTCCTGCTGAGACTGAGCGGTAAAGACCCCAAGGGTCTGGCCCTCGGAAAGCCCGAGGATCTCGAAGAGGCGCTGAAGGCCGCCGGAGACGGGCCCGTATACTTGATCCTGCTTCGCCGCGGTAAGCGGCTCACGATCAAGGTGCAGCCCCGGATTCAGGTCAGCCTGGCGCCGGTCCAGCCCGATCCTCCCAGCTTCTGGATCGGCGTCTCGGTCGCGGCCATCGAGCCGGCCCTGCGCTCGCAACTCCTGCTCCCGGAGAATCATGGCGGGCTACTGGCGACCGATGTCGTCAAGGACAGCCCGGGGGCGAAGGCCGGCGTTCAGGCTCACGACATCCTCCTCAAGCTCGACAGTCAGGAGTTGACCGACCAGTCCAAGCTCATCCAGGTCGTCCAGGCCAAGGGCGATCAGTCCATCCCCCTCGAGATCGTCCGCGAGGGGAAGAAGCAGACGATCGAGATCACTCCCCTGCGACGGAATAAAGTCAGCTTCTCGGTGAATTGGTCCGTGCCGAAGACCGTTCAATACGACGTCGTCCTTCCCGGCGCGGTCGTGCAGGACCAGTCGAGATCCGGCCTCTTTGTCCAAGAAGCCCTTAATAACATCCACACGGACGCGGTCTTCGTTCAGGGAGATCCCGGCAAGGAAGCGAAGCCCACCGACCCGGCGACGGCGAAGCGGCTCGACGACCTATCCGAGCAGATCAAGGAACTCCGCAAGGCCGTCGCGGACGCCCTGGCCGCCAAGGCCGGCTCGGATAAGAAGTGACCCAGTTCGATCAATCCGAGGCAGGATCGGCCGGCCGGGACGGATTTCCGGCCGCCGATCGCGTTCCGGCGTCAGGGTCGATGCGCAGTCCAGCCTTCCCCAGCCGGCTGACGATCACCGGCCAGTGTCGGCTTAAACTATGCCCGTCCATCGTGTGAGTGCAGAGGATCGTCTCGCGGTCATGGCGGCCCATCACCTTGACGCCCCCGGCGCGCGGTGCAGGGCCCGCCGGACCGCGTTGACGCTCGGCGCCCGGACGTAGAATCGGCGGTCGACCTCCGGAGAGCGTTCCTCGAACTCGTCGTCTCTGGTAACATTCATGGCTGTCGAGAACTCCCTACGTCTTTGCGAGTCAACGCGATGTCCGACCCACCCACTAATATACGGGCACTCCAGGGAGAGCAGATCCTCGAAGTCACCTGGCCCGAGAATCGCGTCGATCGCCTACCCTACCGTTTGCTGCGGAGCGAATGCCCGTGCGCCGGCTGCCGCAACGAATGGACCGGCGAGCGGATCCTCGACCCGAATTCCATCCGTCCCGACCTGAAGCTGGAGGGCATGGAGAACATCGGCACCTACGCGGTCCAGTTCGCCTGGAACGACGGACACTCCTCGGGCCTCTTCACCTGGGAAACCCTCCGCAAGATCAGCGACGATCGACCCAACCCGATTTGATGAGGCGAGGTCGAGAAAACCGTGGCGGACTCCTCGCCTGATCCCGAGCCACCCCTGACCGTCGCGATCCCGACCTGCAACGGCGCGGCGCATCTCGCCGAGGCACTCCGCAGCATTATGGCTCAGGAAGGGGTCGCCTTCGATCTGGTCGTATCCGACGACCGATCAGACGACACGAGCCTCGAGCTGGTTCGCACCCTGGCGGGCGATCGGGCCAGGATCGCCGTGAATCCCGAGCGACTGGGCCTGGCCGGCAACTGGAACCGTTGCATCGAGATGAGCGAGACCTCGATGGTCGCCGTGTTCCACCAGGACGACGTCATGGAGCCGGGCCACCTCGCGTCCCACGCGCGGGCATTCGCCGACGACGAACGGATCGGGCTGGTCGCGAGCGCAACGGCGGTGATCGACGATCGCGGCGATCCGGTGCCGGAGCATGTGGTCGGGAGTGGCGGACTCGGAAACTCCGACCGTATCTTTCCGCCGGGCGAGCTGGCCTCGGCGATGGTCGGCGGCAATCCGCTCCGCTGCTCGGCGGTCACGCTCCGACGCGCGGCATTCGCGGAGATTGGCGGATTCGACCCGTCGTATCGATACGTACTCGACTGGGATTACTGGCTCCGCGTCTCGCGACGGTGGAAGGTCGCCTGGCTGGCACGTCCGACCATCCGCGTCCGTTGGCATCAGGCCAGCGAGACCCATCGCTTCAAGACGGGACTCGCCGACCTCGAGGAAACGGGGCGCGTGCTCGAGGAGCTGTTCTCGGTCGATCTCGAGGGACGGACCGATATCCGGACGCTCCGTCGCACGGCGAACGGACGACTCGCCCGTGCGTTCCTCAATCGGGCCCAAGACGCCCTCCGCGCCGGTCGGACAGGCCTGGCCCGGGACGCCCTCCGACGCGCCCATCGCCTGAGTCCTTCGCTGATCGGGATGGTCGCACGCGATCCGAGACTGGCCGTTCAGATGGCGACCCTGGCCGTATCTCCGGGCCTCGCAGGGCGGCTGTTCACTCGCCGGGATTGAGCGAATATGGCCGTCGTGCGTACAGTTGGTTATACTCCTTGAGCGTGTTATGAACCGTTGTCCTTGAATTCCCGACTTCTTCGTTTGTAGCCGGGGTCTATGACCCCGTGAGCGAATCCCCGGCCTCACAGAGGCCGGCTACAGAACAATTGTAGACGGGGTCTGTGACCCCGTGATCGAACTCCCGGCCTCACAGAGGCCGGCTACAGAATAGCAGTCAGTCGTGAGGGCCGCACCGAGCCGAGCCCAAGGATTCTCGCCATGGCCGCCGATGCGACCCGATGCCCGAGTTGCGGCGCGGAACGACCCGCAAATACCCCGGAAGGTGCCTGCCCCGCCTGCCTGACCCGCCAGGCGCCGACCGGCGATCGGCTCGTCCCGGCCGACGTTGACGCCACCGTCGCACGGACCGCCTCGGGCCCGGGCAACCTGGGCGAGATGACACAAGCCGACTCGGTGCCGGCCGACGCGTGTTCCGGGGAGCAGCTCCCCGACCTCCAGGAGAAACGACCGGGCGACCCGGCCGACAAGTCGGACTGGATCAGTGTCGATCAATTCCTGGGTGCCGTCGAGGACCTCGGCCTGATGGACGGGGCCGATGCGAGGGCGTTCCTGGCGAAAATCGCGGAGTCCCGGACGTCGTGCGATAGCCAAGGACTCGGGCGCGAGCTGGTGGCGGCGGGTCGGCTGACCGGCTATCAGGCCGGCGCGATCTGCCAGGGGAAGGCGAAGGGCCTGGTCATCGGCCGCTACATCGTGCTGGACAAGCTCGGCGCCGGCGGCATGGGCATGGTCTTCAAGGCCCAGCATCGTCGCCTCAAGCAGGTGTTCGCCCTCAAGATCATGCCGCCATCGCTCACGAGAAACCCGGAGCTCGTCCAGCGGTTCCACCGGGAGGCCGCGACGGCGGCGAAGCTGAATCACCCCAACATCGTCCGGGCGATCGACGCCGACGACGCCGGCGGGACGCATTTCCTTGTCATGGAGTACGTCGAAGGAACCAACCTGAGCAGGCTCGTGAAGTCGCGGGGAGTCCTGTTGCCGGCGAAGGCGCTCGACGCGATGATCCAGGCCGCGCAGGGGATCGCCGTCGCCCACGACGCGGGGATCGTGCACCGCGATATCAAGCCCTCGAACCTGATGATCGACTCCGCCGGGCTCGTGAAGATCCTCGACCTGGGGCTCGCCCGGTTGACCGGAGATCATTCGCCCGATGGCGACGCGATCACGCTCTCGGGCTCCTTGATGGGGACGGTCGATTATATGTCTCCGGAACAGGCGTTCGACCCCCGCCACGCCGACGCCCGTTCCGACATCTACAGCCTCGGCTGCACGCTCTTCTTCCTGCTCACGGGGAAGCCGCCCTATCGCGGCGATAGCCTGATGCAGCGCCTGCTCGCCCATCGCGAACAGCCCCCTCCGAGCCTGCGCAGCCGCCGCCCCGACGTACCGGCCGCGCTCGACGAATTGTTCCGGGAGATGCTGGCGAAGAATCCGAAGGATCGCCCGGGCTCGATGGCCGAGCTCGTTCGACCGGCTCGGGGCCTGCAAGGCCGCCGCGATGACCTCCCCTGCTCGAAATCCCCGCCCGCTCATGGTATTCGACGAGGGCGTGCGCATCGACCCGACGACGACGCCCGCCGAGGTCGAGGAATCGCACGTGTCGCACGTCGATCCGACCCCGTTGCCGCGCCTCGTCGCCGCGGACCCCGACAATCCGCGGAGCGGGTCGGGAATCCGCCTCGAAGACAAAAGCCAGAACATTTACACGGTTTTCAATACCGACATCCTCGGGCTCCACACCTGGGTCGAATTCGTCCGTTCCCGCGACGCCATGCCCGCGGGCATCAGCGTCTTCGAGTGCGAGCAGCGCCCGGGGTTCGCCGCGATCGCCCTGCCGAATCGCCGGCAACTGGCCTGGGATTTCGCGACCCATTCCGACATGCATCAATTTAATGTGTATTCCAACACGATGGCGTCGCGCGGGTTCGAGCTCACGCTCTTCAACGCGTATCGGGTCGCCTCTCGGGGCGGGATCATCGGCCGCTTCTGCAAGGGGGATGACGGCGTTGACCGGGCACTCGGGATCGACCTCCCCGACGTCCACGCGGCCCTGGAGAGGGTCGAGAAGTTGGCGCGTCGCCTGGTCTATCTGGCGGGATACCCTACCCCGGAGGGGCGACGTTTCGCGGCCTTCTCCACGAGCCCTTCGCTGTATCCCCAGCGCTCGGCGTATGAGCTCACTTTCAACGCGCTGAAAGCCTTCGCCTCGCGTGCCCAGGTCGACGGGTTCTTGCCGATTTCCCTCACGGCCTACCCGGTCGGCGAGTCGTCGCGTTTCGCGATCATCCTCGAAAAAGTGGCCGGCCGCGCCACCGAGATGTCCTTCGGGCTGACGGAAGAGGCTCTCGCCGACGAATTTGATCGACGCATCAAGCGCGGGTTCGCTCCGATCGTCCTCTGCGGCTTCACCCACGCGAGCTCCGTCTACTACAACATCGGCTGGATTCAAGGCCGCCTGCCGAAGGGACTGTAAGGGGCGGCAGGCGGATTCCTCGGGGCTCGGGCCGGGACGTATCCGTTTTCGGCTCGGTAAGATAGAATCAGATCGATCGGAAGACCGCTGGACGAAAGCCATAGAATGGGACAGCGAGATGATCGACTGTCCCGAAGAGAAGAAGACGCCCCTGATGACTGCCCCCTGCTCCACCTCGATCACCGAACCCAACGTTGCGCCCACGATGCTCCCGGTGCTGCCGGTGGTCACGCCCGAGCTGCCTCACCTGCCGGCCAGCCGGTCCGAGATGAATCGGCGGGGCTGGGACTACGTGGACGTCGTGTTCGTCACCGGCGACGCGTACGTCGACCATCCGGCGTTCGCGATGGGGATCCTCGGCCGGGTGCTGGAGGCGGCCGGGTTCCGTGTGGCCATCCTGAGCCAGCCCGACTGGCGCAGCGCCGAGCCCTGGCGGGAGTTCGGTCGTCCCCGGCTGTTCTTCGGCATCAGCGCCGGCAACATGGACAGCATGATCAACCATTACACGGCCAACAAGAAGGTCCGAAACGACGACGCCTATTCGCCCGGCGGCCGGATCGGACTGAGGCCGGACCGTGCCACAATCCCCTACTGCCAGCGGGCCCGCGAGGCGTTCCCCGGCGTCCCGGTGATCGCGGGCGGCGTCGAGGCCTCCCTCCGCCGGCTGGCCCACTATGATTACTGGAGCGACACGGTCAAGCGCGCCATCATGCTCGACGCCAAGGCCGACCTGGTCGTCTTCGGCATGGGCGAGCACCAGATCGTCACGATCGCCCGGCGACTCGAGGCCGGCGAGTCGGTCAGGGATCTGCGGGACATGCGCGGCGTGGCCTATGCCCTCGGCGCCAGCGAATCCGCCCCCGAGGATGCGCTCGTGCTCCCCTCCTTCGAAGAGGTGAAGACCGACAAGCATCGATTCGCCGCGGCGACCAAGATCATCCACCAGGAAACCAATCCGCTCAATGCCCGCCGGCTCGTGCAGTTCCACGACCGCCAGGCGGTCGTCTGCAACCCGCCGCCGCTGCCGGTCAGCCGGGACGATATGGACCGGATCTACGGGCTGGCCTACACGCGACGACCCCATCCGATGTACAAGGGCCAGAAGATCCCGGCCTACGAGGTCGTCAAGGATTCGGTGACGATCATGCGCGGCTGCTTCGGCGGCTGCACGTTCTGCTCGATCACGGCGCACCAGGGCCGGACCATCCAGTCGCGATCGCCGGAATCGGTGCTGGGCGAGCTCCGGCGGATGGGGCAGGAGCCCGGGTTCTCCGGCGTCGTCTCCGACATCGGCGGCCCGACCGCCAATATGTACCAGATGCGCTGCACTCGTCCCGAGGTCGAGGCCAGGTGCAAACGCCTGTCGTGCGTCCATCCCAAGGTCTGCAAGCTCCTGGGGACCGACCACGGCCCGCTCGTGGACCTGATGCGCAAGAGTCGCGAGGTCCCCGGCATCGAGAAGGTCTTCGTCGCCTCGGGCATCCGGATGGACCTGGCCCAGAAGTCGCCGGAATATCTCTCCGAGCTCGCCAAGCATCACGTCGGCGGCCACCTCAAGGTCGCGCCCGAGCACACCGATTCGAACGTGCTCAGGCTGATGAAGAAGCCGGACTCGGACGATTTCCGGGGTTTCTCCGAGGCCTTCCAGCAGGCGAGCCGACGCGCGGGGAAGAAGCAATTCGTGGTGCCGTACTTCATCGCCTCGCACCCCGGCAGCGACCTGAACGCGATGATCGACCTGGCCCTGTTCCTCAAGCGGAACGGCCACCGGCCCGACCAGGTCCAGGACTTCATCCCGGCTCCTTTCGACATCGCCACCTGCATGTTCCACACCGGGATCGACCCGTTCACGGGGGGAGAGGTTCACGTCGCAAAGGGCTTGCGGGACAGGAAGATGCAGCGGGCCCTGATGCAGTTCTTCAAGCCCGAGAATTATTTCATGGTGCGGGAGGCCCTGCTCAAGGCCGGGCGCGGCGACCTCATCGGAAGCGGGTGCGACTGCCTGATCCCGGCACAGCCACCCAAGGAAGCCCTGCGGGCACGGATGGAGAAGGCAAACGAGTCGTTGGATGAGGGCAAGTTCGTTCACCAGATTCCCGCCCTGAAATCGACGGGCTATCGGCCGGGTCGGAAGACGCAACAGCGGCGGAAGAAGGGGAAACCATAGCCGTTGAGCAGTGCCCGACACCCGTGCAAACGGTGGTGGATGGGCTGGGTCGAGCCGAAATCCGGCAAAGATCTCGATGCGGAGAAGCCAATGGAATCGAACGGCTCGGGCGAAATGTGGGCGCTAGTGAAGGCAAAAATGGGTGATGCGATCACTAAAGCCGCCGGAACCGGCAAGGTAGTCTTGAACACGATTAAGACTGTCGGTCCATTCGCAGTGGCACAATGGGATCGAGCCTCGCAGGCTCATGCGAGGCACAACGCACGTTTGGCAATGGTCGAAGCGGGCAAAGATTTCCTCAAACAAGAACTGGCCAACTACTCGGAAGTGTCAAAGGAACTCATGTCCGAATACGCAGAGGCTACGCCGAAGAAGAAGCTCCAGATCCAAAGAGACCTGGAGTACTTTGACCAGCGCGTACGGCAGATCAACATCGGTATCCTAGCAATCGGCTATGCTCAAACGAACGCGGACGACGCCGAGAACACCACGAGTACGTCTCAAGAAGAAATCTCGCCGCATTGGATTGACAAGTTCAACGAGTTGGCCCGAGTGCGCAATGAAGATTGGCGGGAGAACCTACTCGCCCGAGCACTGGCCGCCGAATCTGCTTCTCCTGGCCGAGTAAGCGCGCGTTCTCTCTGGTTCTTGGGAACACTCGAAGAGCCAATGCTTCGGGCGTTCGCAACTCTCCTCGATCTCTGCTCTGAAATCGGCGACAAACTGGTGATCCCGTCTTTCAACGCGTTCTCTGACCGGCCAATCCCTGGTGCCTTGCACGGCCAAGTGATCACCCTTGGAAGCCTGCTTTACTCATTGAATGAAACAGGCGTTTTGTCTGATCCGCTCAACACCATCTTCACCCAATACAAAGGAATATCAGCGGCGAGGTATGGCAGCGATTATTATTTGCTCGAGTCACCGGATACGGACTTGAAGATAAGGGGAGTCATGTTATCCGGCTTGGGCGTGTCCGTGGCATCGTTCTGCGAACGCAAGCCCAACCCACTCGGCAAGGAGATCTTAGAGGCTTGGTTCAAGAGCCTTGACAAGACCCAACACACGATCACGCCCGCCGTGCCTCTCGGTCCGAACGAATACAGAAAAATTGGGCCGCCAGTTCTGTGACGATGACTTCTTCGCGATTTTAGCGACGATCGCATCCATCACTGAATTCTTGGAAGTTGGCGCAAATTGCAGTAAGGCGACCATGTGCAACCGCCATCCTCGACGTTGGAGAACGCTGCTGTGTCAACAGACATCGCCACCTGCAAGTACCACGCCGGGATCGACCCGTTCACGGGCGAGCGGTCCACATCGCGAAAGGCCTGCGAGACAGGAAGATGCAGCGGGCGCTCATGTAGTTCTTCAAGCCCGAAAACTTCGACCGGGCGCAAGACAGCACGTCCTCAGTCGAGGAAGGGAATGAAGGGAGCGAACCTGTCTTGCTTCAGACGGAAATGGAGAGATGCCCCACCCGAGTTATATGATAGCTCGGCAGGAGTCTCGCCATGCGAAAGCCCCGAAAGGACTATACGCCCGTCGAGAAGGTCGCCATCCTGCGGCGTCATCTGCTCGACCACGTCCCCGTCTCTGACCTCTGCGATGAGCATCGGCTCTCGCCCACCTTGTTCTACCAATGGCAGAAGCAGTTCTTCGAGAACGGCCCGGCGGCCTTCGAGCGGAAGGGCCCCGCGCCCGAAGGGCATCTCCAGCGGACCATCGCCGCCCTGCGCGACAAGCTCCGGCGCAAGGATGAGGTCGTCTCCGAATTGATGGAGGAACATATCAAACTAAAAAAAGAGCTTGGGGAGCTCTGAACGGAGTCTGGGTTCCCCACGATACCCGCGACTCGATCGTCGACTTCATCCGCCACTGGTCCGATCGCACCGAGATCCCGGCGCGACGATTCATCGGCCGGCTCGGCATCGCCGCCAGCAAGTTCCACGATTGGCGGGCGCGCTATGGCCTGGCCAACGAGCACAACGCCCTGGTCCCCCGCGACTGGTGGCTCGAACCGTGGGAGAAGGCGGCCATCCTCGAGTTCCACGCCGGTCATCCCACCGAGGGCTACCGGCGACTCGCATTCATGATGCTCGACGCCGATGTCGTCGCGGCCAGCCCCTCGAGCGTCTACCGCGTGCTCCGCGACGCCGGCTTGATCAAGTCGCACAACCGGAAGCCTTCGAAGAAAGGCACGGGCTTCCAGCAGCCGCTCGCGGCCCATCAGCACTGGCACGTCGATATCTCGTATATCAACGTCGCCGGCGCGTTCTTCTACCTCTGCAGCCTCCTCGACGGCTCCAGCCGGTTCATCGTCCATTGGGAGCTGCGCGAGAGCATGACCGAGGCCGAGGTCGAGACGATCATCCAGCGGGGTCGCGAGCGATTCGCCGGCGAGCGGCCCCGGATCATCTCCGACAACGGGCCTCAGTTCATCGCCAAGGATTTCAAGGAATTCATCAGGATCTGCGAAATGACTCACGTGAGGACATCACCATACTATCCCCAAAGCAATGGGAAGATCGAGAGGTGGCACAAGACCCTCAAGGGCGAATGCATCCGGGTCAAGACGCCGCTGAGCCTGGAGGACGCGCGGCGACTCGTCACGGAGTTCGTGGTGCATTACAACGAAGTCCGCTTGCACAGTGCGATCGGCTACATCGCGCCGGCGGACAAGCTGGCCGGTCGCGACCGGGCGATCCTCGCCGAGCGGGACCGCGAGCTGGATGCGGCGCGCCAGCGGAGGAAGGCGGCACGAGAGGCGAATCGGCCGGCGGGATGATCTTCGCGAGGTCGTTGCCGGAGTGGTTCGGCGGCCTTATGATCAATGATGGCCCGGGCGGAGGATAGGGCTCCGTGGCGACACGCCCCGAGTGCCGACCCGGGGGCCAAGACCGAAGGGGGGCGGCACGATGCCGCCCTGTCTTTCCCTTTCGGGATTGGCATCAAGGCGGCAAATCGACCCCATCTGTTCGAGTGTACTCTACCTTATCTCCCAACCCCGGTTTCTCCATTTCACGCTGAACCATTACAAACCAGGGGCGGCGCGCCGAGCCTCGTGAGTGAGAAAGGGCCACCGATGCCGCTGCTGGACCACTTCAACCCGCCGCTGAACCGAACGCACCCCTGGCGTAGTTTCCACGGGGCATGGGCCGTGGCGATGGCCCGACTGCTCAACCAGGGTATCTTGCCCTCGGGCTATTACGCCGTCCCACTCATTGATCGCGACGGTCCCATCGGGATCGATGTGGCCGCGCTGCGCGAGCAGGGGGCACCTGAATCCGCGAGCGGTGTGGTCGAGCCGCGGACCTGGGAGGCACCGGCCCCCGCCCTTGCGGTCGCGGTCGATCTGGCCACCGTCGATGGTGTCGAGGTTCAGATATTTGCCGACGACGGCGACCCGTTCCTCGCGGCCGCGGTCGAGTTGCTCAGCCCACGGAACAAGGACCGCCCCGCAGCCCGGCAGGCATTCGCGGTCAAGTGTGTCGGCTACCTGCAACAGGGCAGTAGCGTCGTGGTCGTGGACACCGTCACCACGCGACGAGCCGACCTGAACAGCACCATCCTGTCCCTCCTCAGGGTCGAGATCGGTGCGGTCGCGCCGCCGCTGGCGAGCCTCTCGGCGGTTTCCTACCGAGCCGTGGGGCGTGAAGAAGAGTCGCAACAACTCGAGATGTGGCCGGCATCGCTCGCCTTGGGCCAGCCCTTGCCGATCCTCCCCTTATGGATCGCCCCCGACTTCTACGTGGCCCTTGATCTGGAAGCCAGCTACCAGATGACGTGCTCGGACCTTCGCATCCATCAAGCCCCCGTTCGCCGACCTCCGACCGCTGAGTCGGATTAGTTCCAATCAGGAAGCACGATGCAACCTGACGGAACGGAACTCCATGCAAAGTAGCTAACCAATGGACATCGCCACGTGCATGTACCACACCGGGATCGACCCCTTCACGGGGGAGAGGTTCACGTCGCAAAGGGCTTGCGCGACAGGAAGATGCAGCGGGCTCTCATGCAGTTCTTCAAGCCCGAGAACTACTTCATGGTGCGAGAGGCCCTGCTCAAGGCGGGGCGGGGAGACCTCATCGGCAACGGGTGCGACTGCCTGATCCCGGCTCAACCGCCCAAGGAAGCCCTGCGGGCACGGATGGAGAAAGCGAACCAGTCGCTAGGCGAGGGAAAGTACGTCCACCAGATCCCGAATCCGGAATCCAGTCAGGGCTATCGACCGGGGCGGAAGACAGCACGTCGTCAGGACATGAGGCGCAAACGATAAGGCGGCGGTTCAGGCCCGCGACCGTAGCCAACGATTGACCGCCGGATCCAGCGCCTCGGGCTCGCTCCGGATGTTCAGCTGAACTTGTGAGAGGTCTGGTGTGAGAATAGCGATCAACGGAACCGGAATCGCTGGCCCGACCCTGGCTTGGTGGCTACGGCGCTACGGACACGAACCTGTCATTTATGAGAAAGCCCCGAGTCTGCGCACTGGCGGATATATCATCGACTTCTGGGGCGTCGGTTACGACGTGGCCGAAAGAATGGAAATCCTGCCGGCACTGTTTCAAGAGGGTTACGATATCCAGGCGCTCCGCATGCTGGATGGGCACGGCCGAACCGTTGCCAGCCTGGACGTGAGCGCCTTTCGGTCGCTGTTGAAAGACCGCTACGTCAGTATCGCGCGCGGCGACCTCGCCTCCACCGTCTATCGTTCCTGCCGGGATGTGCAAACCCGCTTCGGCCAATCCATCGTGGGAATCGATCAGCGCGAGCGAAACGTCCGAGTTCGGTTGTCCGACAATTCTGAGGACGAATTCGACCTCGTCGTTGGTGCGGACGGGTTGCACTCTCACATCCGGTCGCTGGCATTCGGACCGGAGGCTCAGTTTGAACACCCTTTGGGGTGCTGCGTCGCGGCGTTTGCCCTATCAGGATACCGGCCCCGAGATGAGCTCGTTTACCTCAGTTACACCGTCCCGAAACGGCAGGTTTTCCGCATCGCGCTGCAGGACGACGTCACGTCGTTCCTGTTCGTGTTCCGCGAGGAGCTCCTCGGCGATCAGCCCTGCTCGCTCGATGAGCGCCGAGACGCGTTGCGAAGGGTTTTTCGAGGCATGGAGCGGGAGGTTCCGCGCATCCTTTCGCGGCTGGACGAAGTGGAGGATATTTATTTTGACCGCGTGAGTCAAATTCGCATGGAACATTGGTCGAAGGGGCGTGTGGTCTTGATCGGAGACGCGGCCGCTTGCGTTTCGCTACTGGCGGGTGAGGGGACGGGGCTGGCTATGGCGGAGGCGTATGTGTTGGCGGGCGAACTCCATCGCGGCGACGACCACGCCGCAGCGTTTCGGGAGTATGAAGCGAAGCTCCGGCCGTTCCTGTTGTCGAAACAACAGGCCGCCCGCCGAATGACCGGCCTTTTCGCCCCGAAGACCTCGTGGGGCCTGTTCTTGCGGAACCTGGCCACGAACCTCTCCGGAAACCCACTGCTTGCTCAGCTCTTTCTGGGTGCCGCATTACTAGATGATTTTCGGTTACCGGATTATGGCGTCGGACCGGGGTGACGCTTGAGCGATCCTCGGCGGTACCGATCCGCATTTGGACAAGACACCCGACGGCTGACCTCGGCCCGGATCTTAAGTTATGCTTCGGCCCCCCGAAAACGCTCCTTCGCGATAGGAATTGATCGATCGCTTTCGCATGACGCTGCGAATCGCCTCGCTGAGTTGCCTCGTCTGGACCGGCTTGACGATGTGCATCTCGAAGCCCGCCTCCAGGCACATCTTCCGGTCTTCCTCGGACCCGTATCCGGTGAGGGCGATCGCCGGGACCGAGCGCCCCGGACCCAGCGAATTCAACAGATCCAGGCCGGTCCCGTCGCCCAATTCCAGGTCGCTGACGATCAGATCATATCCTTCATGCGCGGCCGCGACCAAGGCGGTCCGGAGGTTGTTCGCGGGTCGGACCTCGTAACCGAGCAGGGACAATGACATCGCGAGAGCCCTCAGAGAATCCGGATTATCCTCCACGAGGAGAATCGTCGTGGGCCTGCCGGATTTTCGGGCTTCCTCGGGCACTTCGACGGCGGCCTCCTCCAGAGGCGCGCCGGTCGCTCTCTGTCGATCGATCGCCGCGACCTCGGTGGGGTCGGCGGTGCGGAGGACGAGTCGGAACGTGGCCCCTCTCCCTGGACCCGGACTTTCCGCGACGATGGAGCCCCCGTGCGATTCCACGATCGTACGGCCTATCGAGAGACCCAGGCCGAGGCCCGGACCTCGATCGGCACCGCCCGTCCTGGCTTGGATGAAGGGTTCGAAGATCTTTTCCAACTGCGACGACTCGAGGCCGCGACCTTCATCCTGGAATTCGATCTCGAGGGCATCCGCGGCGATGTTTCGCGTTCGGATCGTGAGGTGGCTGCGAGCGGGCGAGTACCTCGTGGCATTAACGATCAGGTTCGAGAAGACTTGCTGGAGTCGGCCCGGATCGGCATCGATCCGGCTGTTCGTCGCCGAGAGATCGAGGCCGGCGATCAGTTCGGCATCCCGGAGGAATTCGGCGCAATTCTCCAAGCTCTGGCGCAGGAGCGCATGCGCATCGACGAGCTCCGTCCGCAAGCGTAGCTTCCCCAGCATGATCAGGCTCTGATCGAGAAGGTCGTCGATCAAACGCGCCTCGAGATGAACATTCCTCTGCACGATCTCGAGGGAGGATCTCAATCCCGGGGGGATCGAGGTTTGATCGAGTGTTGCTGAGGTGATCGCGAGCACGGGCGTGAGGGGTGTCCGCAGTTCGTGGCTCAATTTGGCGAGGAACGCATCCTTGGCCCAATTGGCCTGCTCGGCCGCGATCCGGGCCGTCCGCTCCGCCTCCGCCCGTGATTGGGCGGAGATGTCGCGGATGATGACCAGCCATCCCGGTACGCGCCCGTGCGGGAAGCGAGAGACTCGGACATCGTAGGTAGACCCGGGATCGCGAGAGTCCGCGCCCAGGCGATACGACAGCTCCGCGGCTCCTTCCAGCATCGAGAGGTGCTCGGGGATCCGCAGCCAGCTCGGGATCACGTCGGCGGCGAGGCCGACGATATCCTTGTCGGGGCGCCCGATGAGGCGAAGCGCCGCGCGGTTCACGCCCGCGATCCGGCCCCAGGCGTCGAGCACGATAATCGCGTCGAGCATCTCCTGCACGACCAGGGAATAGCTGACCGGAGCGACGTTGATGAGGTGGAACTTCCCCAGCAGCACCAGGCCGAGTACCCCCGTCACAACGAAGGTGGCCGCCGTCAGGTCATATTCGCTGTAGGGTAGCGGGATGACGCCGAGCAGGTCCGCCGCGTTGATGACCAAGGGTATGAGTAGGCATGCGGACAGGAACAGCATCTGCTTCCTCAAGACCCCGCCGAGTGCCAAGGCTGAGCGGGCGAGCAGCCATGCGGACAGGCACAAAAGGGCATAGCAGTAGCTGGTGTGGATCCAGAAAGCAGGGCCGTATGTGGGATGCAGCAATCGGTAGCCCTGAATCTCGACTTGCTCCATGCCCGTCAAGAACAGCCGGTGTTCCCCGGACGTCGCGATGAGACTGATGGAGATCGCGGGCAACGCGAGGATCAGCACTTTGAAGCGTGGGGGAGCGGCCCCCGCCCGGCTCGTGTACTCGAGGACGAAGAACAAGAGTGAGGGCGGCACGAGGGCCACGGATGAGAGCTTCAGGCGGTACATCACGGCCTGTGCCGACGGGTCGAGCAGGACCGCTTCGAGCGCCTCGCACAAGGCCCAGAGCCCTTCGAAGATGAGCAGCGAGATGAGGGGAGGGCCTGCAGGCTCGTTGCGACGTGCCCAGGCGAGCACGACCAACCAGGCCGACACAGTCGCCGCCAGGAAGAAAACCAACGAGGCCGGGTTCAACTGCATGTGAAGCCTAGACTGGGAGAGGATCCGAATCACAATAAGGTCATGCCCCGGCATCCGTCTCTGTGCTCACGGGAATCCGGAGTGTCCTTCAATTTAACATGAATTTCCAACAACGAGCTTCAAGGCCGGAAGCGAATCCTGCTCGAACTGGGCCTTCGACTTTGCGATTCCCCCCATTCATGGCCCCGGATGGGTGCTGCCTTTCGTCTCCAAACGCGTCTTCCCACCCGATGCCTTACCTCGGCCAGTGCCAGATCGCTGCTAGCGGCGGGCGGAACGGGTAGGGCGGAACGGGGACAAGGGGCGGGACGAAGGGCGGAATGGGGCAAACCGCGTGTCTTGGCCAAACCTGCCATGTTTACAACGACATGCGGCCAGCCCCTGACATCGTAACTGCACTTTTCCATACAGGCTCGGACCCTTCACCGACAAGGGAGGCCTACGTAGCTAAAGCCTTGATCGATAGGAAGATGCAGCGGGTAGTCATGCAGTTTTTCCAGCCCGAGAACTACTTCTATGGTGCGCGAGACCCTGCTCAAGGCAGGTCGTGGCGACCTCATCGGAAGCGGGTGCGACTACCTGATCCCGGCCCAGCCACCCAAGGAAGTCCCGCATGCACGGATGGATAAAGCAAAACCGGTCGCTGGGCGAGGGAAGTACGTCCACCAGATCTGGGGTCCGGAATCCAGTCAGGGCTATCGACCGGGTCGGAAGAAGGCACGTCGTCAGGACATGAAGCGCAAACGGTAAGGCGGCGGTCCAGGCTCTCTACCGTAGCCAACCGTTGACCACCCTATCAAACGCCTCGGGCTCGCCCCGAATCTTCGGAGGTTCGCCACTACATGGCTTTACGGCATCGGCCGATCGGGCCGCCGCGCAACCCCCCGACTCATGTGGGGAAATCGGTGATGTCCGACGGTGGAACGGGCATCTTGCCCGTGAAATCGCACGTCAACGCGGGCTGGAGGCCTGTGACACCGCCAGATTCCCCACACGAGACTCTTGTTTGCCTTGCACGATCGGGCGTCACCCGGGCTGCGCGATCTCGATGAAGTGCCTGGCGGCTGGGACGCGCCCACGATGACGGTTGATCGTCAGCGGCCCTTCAGGTCGCCCTCGACGAGCTTTCCAGACCGGTCGCTTGTCAACCAGACCCCCGCATGTTAGTCTCGGATCAACCGGCGTCACCACCCCAAACTTTCCACCGAGTTTGAGGCCTTATCTAGAGCCGGGCGGTCGATGACATAGACCACCATACGTTCTCCCTCGAGAAACAACCTCAGAGGCACGGCAAGTTTGCCGATGCCGTCGTTGACGACATCTCTGTGACTCTCGGAGAGTTGAGGCAGCCATGAGACGTCTTGGAAGCGATGCGGGGCGGCGAGGTCATGTAGGCGCCGTGTGGCATTCGAGGCAGCGGCTGGTCACTGCGACCAACCGGCGCCATAGGCGGAATGGCCTGATGCCGGAGCTTCTCTTGCTGGAGGATCGCCGGCTGCTTTCGACGTTCACCGTCACCAGCACGTCCGACGACGGCAGCAGCAATACCCTCCCCTGGGCCGTTGCCCAGGCGAATGCCGCCACCACGGCGAGCTCTATCGAGATCGAGCTGGGCAGTTCGGCGGCCACGATTGCCCTGACGAATGGGCAGCTCGAGCTGAGCAATACCAAGGCTGCGATCGCGATCTACGATGGGCCGGGGCAAGGGCCGGTCACCATCTCCGGCGGCGGCGTCAGCCGGGTGATCCAGATCGATTCCCAGGTCACGGCGACAATCACCGGCCTCACGATCGCGAATGGCTCGGCGAACGGCAACGGAGGCGGGGTCTATGACGCAAGCGGCGCCACCCTGGAACTTAAGGACTGCACGATCGAATCCTCCTCGGCGACCGGGATGGGCGGCGGGCTCGACAGCGATGGCACGGCGACACTGACCGATTGCACGATCAGTGGCAACACGTCAAATGGTTACGGCGGAGGCATCGAGAATAGCGCCTATAACAGCAATGCCGCCGCGATGATTCTGACCGATTGTATGATGACGGGCAACAGCAGCGCCGCCGGCAGCGGCGGGCTGAATAATAACGGCACGGTCGAGTTGACAGACTGCGCGCTCTCGGGCAACTCCTGCGGGCGCAGCGGCAGCGGGCTGTCGACCAACAACGGCTGGGCCCAACTGACCGGCTGTACGATCTCGAATAACACCGCCGCGGAAAGCGGCGGCGGGTTCGCCAGTTGGGGCGGCACGGCCCCGTCCGAGTTGACCGACTGCACGATCTCGGGCAACACCACCCAGGGCCCCGGCGGGGCGCTGGACGATATGGCCGAGACGGTCAACCTGACCGACTGCACGCTCTCGGGCAACACCAGCCAGAACCAAGGCGGCGGCGTATCCATCGAGGGCGGCGCCACGGTCAACCTGACCGCCTGCACTCTCTCGAGCAACACCACCCCGGGCCACGGCGGCGGAGTCTACAACGGAGGCACGGCGACTCTCGCGGACACGATCGTTGCAGGCAACTCCAGCAGCACCGGTGATGACATCGACGGCGGCACCGTCACCGGTTCGTACAACCTGGTCGGCACAGACTCGGCAGGACTGGTCAACGGACAGAATGGCAACATCGTTGGCGTCACCGATCCCGCACTCTCCGCTCTGGGGCGCTACGGGGGGCAATCCGAGACCATGGCTCTCTTGCCCGGTAGCCCCGCCATCGGCGCAGGCACGCTCGTGAGCGGAATCACGTCCGACCAGCGCGGTGAACCGCTCGATTCTCCCAATCCCGACATCGGCGCGTTCCAGAGCCAGGGATTCACCGTCACGCTGGTGGCCGGGAGCACGCCACAGTCCACGATCGACGAGACCGCATTTCCCGATCCCCTGGCCCTCACCGTCAAGGCCAACAACTCCGTCGAGCCGGTGGCCGGCGGCGTTGTCGTTTTCGCCGCTCCGAGCTCCGGGGCCTCGGCGCAGCTCTCTGCCAAGGACGCGACCATTGGATCCGATGGGGTCGCCTCGGTCACCGCTACGGCCAACGCGACCGCCGGCTCGTACACGGTCACCGCCTCTGCCACTCGCGTCGCCGGCTCGCTCGACTTTGACCTCACTAACAACCTCATCCCGCTCGGCTTCTCGGGCCTGACCGCCCAGGACATCACCTACGGCACCCCCAGCGTGACCATCGCGGGAACTCTGGCCGACGGCTCTCTCATTCCGCGGGGAGAGACCGTCGCCATCATGCTCAACGGCGTCCTGCACTCGGCGACGATCAACTCCAACGGTTCCTTCTCCACAACCTTCAACACGTCCACCCTCCCCGTATCGGGCTCTCCCTACACGGTGACCTGCGCCTATACCAGCGACGGGAACTTCGCCTCGGCCAGCGCGATGGCCACAGTGACGGTAACCCAGGCGACGCCCACGATTACCTGGCACGATCCTGCCCCCATCGTTTACGGTACCGCGCTCGGCGCGAACCAACTCGACGCCACCGCCTCAGTGACCGGCACCTTCACCTACACACCGAGCGCGGGAACGGTCTTGACGGCGGGAACGGGACAGACGCTCTCAGTCTCCTTCACGCCTGCCGACGCCACGGATTACACCACGGCCACCGCCACGGCAACGATCAACGTCGATAAAGCGACGCCCTCCATCGCCTGGGCCGATCCCGCCGACATCACCTACGGCACGGCGCTGTCTTCCGCCCAGCTCGATGCGACGGCCTCCGTGCCCGGCACGTTCACCTACAACCCGGCCGCGGGGACGGTGCTCGATGCGGGAAACGGCCAGGCGCTCTCGGTCTCCTTCACGCCTGCCGATACCGCGGACTACAACACCGCCACGGCCACGCAGACGATCAACGTAGACAAGGCGATACCCACAATCACTTGGGCCAATCCCGCCGACATCACCTACGGCACGGCGCTGGGCGCACTCCAACTCGACGCCACCACGTCCGTGCCCGGCACGTTCACCTACACCCCGGCACTCGGGGCGGTGCTCCGTGCGGGATCGGGCCAGGCGCTCTCGGTCTCCTTCACGCCTACCGACACCACCGATTACACCACGGCCACCGCCACGGCAACGATCAATGTCGAAAAAGCGACGCCCTCCATCGCCTGGGCCGATCCCGCCGACATCACCTACGGCACGGCGCTGTCTTCCGCCCAGCTCGATGCGGCCGCGTCCTGGATCGTAAATGGCTCAAATCAGGATGTAGCCGGCACGTTCACCTACACCCCGGCCACGGGCGAGGTTCTGAGCGAGGGCAACAGCCAAACGCTCTCGGTCAGCTTCACTCCCAGCGATACCTCCGACTACAACAGCACATCTGCCACGGCAACGATCAACGTCGATAAAGCGACGCCCTCCATCACCTGGGCCGATCCCGCCGACATCACCTACGGCACGGCGCTGTCTTCCGCCCAGCTCGATGCGACCACGTCCGTACCCGGCACGTTCACCTACACCCCGGCACTCGGGGCGGTGCTCCGTACGGGAAACGGACAGGCGCTCTCGGTCAGCTTCACGCCTGCCGACGCCACGGATTACACCACGGCCACCGCCACGGCAACGATCAACGTCGATAAAGCGACGCCCTCCATCGCCTGGGCCGATCCCGCCGACATCACCTACGGCACGGCGCTGTCTTCCGCCCAGCTCGATGCGACGGCCTCCGTGCCCGGCACCTTCAGCTACACACCGGGCGCGGGAACGGTCTTGAATGCGGGAGCGGGCAAGGTGCTCTCGGTCTCCTTCACGCCTACCGACACCACGGATTACACATCCGTCGCATCCACGTCGACAATCAATGTCAACAAGGCAACGCCCACGCTGAATGTCTCCGCGACGGGCGGCGCCTATGATGGCACTCCGTTCCCGGCTTCTGTCACGATCGACGGCAACACCAACTCGTCCGCGACCGCCGTGGTGGGTGTTACTCCGATCCTGACCTACTACGTCGGATCGAGTACCTCGGGCACAAGCCTGGGCTCCACGCCACCCACCCAAGCCGGGACGTACACGGTGGTGGCCAGCTTTACCGGCAACACAGACTACGCTTCGACGCGATCTGCGCCTGCGACTTTCACGATCGGCCGTGGTAATGCGACAATCGCACTGACGTCGCCAGGCGGCTCGGCCGTCTTCGGGCAATCCGTCACCTTCGTCGCTGCGGTGGAAGCCCCAGGCACGCCCGGGGGCACAGTTACCTTCTCCGACCGCGGCATACCACTGGCCACCATTCCGCTCGGCGGCTCCGGCAAGGCCACGCTGGCCATCTCAAGTCTGGCCCCGGGCTCGCATGCGATCACGGCGACTTACAGCGGCGATGCCGACATCCTCGGCGTTCAATCGTCGGCGACCGACCTCTCGGTCGCCCAGGACGGCACGCGGGTGGTCCTGGTCCCTCAAGCGATCTTCAGGAAGAAGAAAGTGGTGTCGGTCGGCCTGAAGGCCGAGATCGAACCGATTTCTCCCGGCGGCGGCCTACCAACAGGTTTGGCCACCTTCGAACTGACAAGGAAGGCCCGGAAGAAGCTGCATGTGAAGACGCTCGGTACGATCTCAGTCAATGGCGGTATCGCGACCTTGACGCTGAAACCAAAGCAGGTGCTGAAGAAGGCCGTCACGATCATTTATAGCGGCAACGATGACTTCCTGGCGAGCCAGTTGATTCCACCCAAGCTGACGAAGAAGCAACTCAAGAGCCTGGCGCATCCGTCGAGTTGATTCCTATCGGTCTTTGACGCATGATTGATCTGTTCCTGAAATACGCCGCCGACCCGTCGATTGGCCCCGAGCTTTCCGGGGCGATCGCGAATCTGACGGGCTCGGCAGGTCAGGGCAACGCCGGCCTCGTCGAGCTGGCCGAACTCGCCGTCTGCGCGGCCCCAGCCAAGGCGTTCTCGTTCGACGCGGACGGTTTCGCCACGCTCCGGGTTGGGGAGCACTCCTGGCACGCCGGCCGCTTCGAGACGCCTTCCATCGCCGAACTGCGCCGGCGCGCCAGGAAGGCAGGGGCTACCGGCGGGATCCTCCGCCTGTGGGTGCTCGATGGAGCCAGCCCGGCGACCGACGTGGGCGGCTTGCAGGCGACGGCGTCGCCTGGGTCGTTGTTTCAGGCCGCATCGCAATTCAACTGTCTCGAGTCGCCGGGGCCTTACCTGACACCCGTGGCCCACTATTTCCGCGACCGAACGCAGGGGCCTCGCGCTTCGATATCATCATTTCCCGGGACGCTGTTGCGACATTATGCCGCTCCCAGGGGCGACGGCGAACGATTCGTCCAGACGGACGCCGATCAACTCGACCTGCTCGCCGACGTGTTCGGTCCGGACGTGGGGCGGGTGCAGAATGGCTACCTCATGGCTCGCAATGTCCGCGATCCTGTCGCGCTCGTCGCCGCGCTCACGGAACGCTTCGAATCGATCCGGGTGGGCGTACATGATTGGGTTCAGGTCATCCTCGGTTACGATTTCGAAGGGTCGGTGGCCGACTCCGAGAAGAGGCGAATCGCACAAGTTTTCACGTCTACCGTCGCGGGAGGCTGGTACGGCGGTCCTGGCCTGGCCGGCGCGGAGTTTGAGGGGGCGTGCCGGCAGCTCTTGCGCGGCGTATCTGGGAACGCTGCTCGCCTCCGCGATACTGGAGCGGCGCCTGGCGGTGTTGACGCTGATCGGCGGTGGGGTGTTCGGCAACCCCATTCCGCTCATCTGGGACGCGATCCGCTGGGCCGCTGCCGAGACGGAGCCGCTGCTGTCGCGCGACCTCGACGTGATCGTCAACGGACGGAACCTCGGTGACCACGTGCCGCGTGAGACGATCATCGCCGGGGTGCGCAAGCGCGGCGGGGCGTGATTCGCCTTCCCACCCATCGGCCTGCCAGAGGTGTTGCAATAACGAATTCGCTACGACACGAACCTCAACAGACCCCTGAACGTCGGGCGGATGCACATCACCATCGACGTCGAAACTACACATGACAATACGAATATTGACCGATTCATGGTGAGGGAAATTCGGATTCCGCCGGGCCACATTTCGGGATTATCAATCGGCCATCAGCCGGCCTCGAGTGTGCTCGGCCTCCTCGACTGCCCCTCTGCAGTTACATCTCATCCTCCGATCCAGCCTGGGTTTCCAGAGAATTAAGATACCGGATCGCGAAGCCTGGGGGAGATTTCCCACGTCCGAACAGGATTAGGCAAACCTTTTGGAGGAACGTTCCTTTCCGTTCCAAGGCGTCAAGTCTCTAATAATCTCTGGCGAGGAATCGGGAAGACGCATGAATCGATTTGGAGGATGTATGAACACCCGGGTGCACAGGCTTCTGATGCTGGTCGTTTTGCTCGCACCGAGCGGGCTTGCCGACCGCCTCGCGCTCGCTCAGCAGACAGATGTTTCGGGCAGGACGCAATGGTCGAGCTACGGCGGCGACAAGGCGAGTTCGAAATATTCGCCGCTCGATCAGATCGGCGCGGAGAATTTCGCTCGCCTGCGGGTCGCGTGGACCTGGCGGTCCGCCGATGAAGAGGTCGCCAGGGCGAATCCTGGCCTGAGCACCTGGGTATGGGAATCCACACCGTTGATGGTCGGCGGCGTCATGTATGTCAGCACGTCGCTCTCGCAGGTCGCTGCCATCGACGCGGAAACGGGCAAGACCCGGTGGATCTACGACCCGGAGACCTGGAAGAATGGGATGCCCTCCAATAATGGCTTCGTGCACCGTGGCGTCGCCTACTGGGCGGATGGGGACGATCGGCGCATCGTGTATGGCACCGGCGACGGATATCTGATCGGCCTGGATGCGAAGACCGGCAAGCCCATCTCGACCTTCGGCCAGCAGGGGCGCATCGACCTGACGCAGGGGCTGGGCCGTCCCGTCAACCGGCGTCTGCACGGCGTCTCCTCGCCACCCATCATCTGTCGCGACGTCGTGGTTATCGGGTCGAAGGTGCACGATATCCCGCTCGCGAAGGAGATGCCGCCCGGCCATGTTCGGGGATTCGACGTCCGGACCGGCGAGCAGCGGTGGATGTTCCGGGCTATCCCCGCGGCAGGAGAAAGCGGGAACGAGACCTGGCAGGAGGGTTCCTGGAAAACGACCGGCGGCGCCAACGCCTGGACGATGATGAGCGCGGACGACGAGCTGGGCTACGTCTACCTGCCCTTCAGTTCTCCGGCCAACGATTGGTACGGCGGCCAGCGCCCCGGTGATGGCCTGTTCGGGGAGAGCCTGGTTTGCCTGGACGCACGCACCGGCAGACGAGTCTGGCACTTTCAGATCGTACACCACGGGCTTTGGGACTATCACCTGCCCGCGGCGCCCAACCTGATCGACGTCCGGGTGAATGGGACGCCCGTCAAGGCCGTCGCCCAGGTGAGCAAGCAAGGCCTCGTCTACGTGTTCGACCGCGTGACTGGCCGACCGATCTGGCCGATT
>CAVURY010000044.1:0-219084 GCA_963743925.1 uncultured Planctomycetota bacterium
TCTGCTCCTGCTCCTCCTGCGGGCCGCGGCGTTGTGTCTGCTGGCCTTTGCGTTCGCCCGGCCGTTTCTCAGACAGGAAGCTCACTGGAACCTGGGCGAAGAGACCCAGCGTCGGACCGCCGTGCTGATCGACACCAGCGCCAGCCTGAAGCGGGGCGACGTCTGGTCGCGTGCCAGGGCGATCGCCGGAAAAGTGATCGCCGAGTGTTCTCCAACCCGACGAGCTCGCCATCTTCGCGTTCGACTCGACCTCTCGCACGGTCCTTGGCTTCCGGGAAGCGTCCACATTGGACCATTCGCGGCGACAGGCGGTCGCGTCGGCACGGCTGGATGAGCTCGAGCCGACCTGGAAGGCGACCAACCTGGGCCAGGCGCCCATCGATACCGTCGCCGCGATCGAGGACGTCGCCGACGCCAGCGAGAAGACGGGTCGATCCCGCGCCGGATCGTGTTGATCAGCGACCTCCAGCAAGGAGGCCGGCTGGAAGCTCTCGGCGAGTTCGAATGGCCGTCGGACGTCGAGCTCGACATCGAGACGGTCACCGATGACGAATCCAACGCGGGCCTGCACCGGCTGGCCGACCCGTCCGAGGCCGCCGCTGCCGGAGCCGATCGAGACCGCCGCGTCCGGGTTTTCAACGATCCGGGCTCGCATCGCGAGAAGTTCGCCCTGGAATGGGCCGACGCGAAGGGAACTTCGATCGGTGATCCGATCGAGGTCTACGTCCCGCCGGGCGAGAGCCGGGTCGTGCGCGTGCCCCGGCCACCAGGGGCCGCGGTGCCCAGCTCGCTCGTCCTCAGAGGTGATACGGCCGCTTTCGACAACATCCTTTACATCGTTGACCAGAAGAAGGAAGAAGCGACGGTGCTTTTCGTCGGCGACGACAAGCCTGACGATCCCTCGGGCCTCCTCTACTATGTGATGCGCGTTTTCCCGGACACGTCGCGGCGCAGCGTCAAGGTTCTGCCCCGAAGTCCCGCCAGCCTGCTGTCCTGGGAATCGGACCGAACGCTTCCGCTCGCCATCTTGGCGGCCGAGACCACTCCCGAGAACGCCCGAAGGCTCAGGGAGTACGTCAGCGGAGGCGGCACCCTCTTCCATTTGCTGACGAAATCCGGCCGAAGCGAGAACCTGGCCACGCTGGCGGGCATTCCATCCCTGGCGACCGAGGAAGCGGGCGCCCCGCCCGACGTCATGCTCGGCGAGATCGCCTTCGACCACCCCCTGTTCTCACCGCTCGCGGGAGCCCAGTACAGCGATTTCACCAGGATCCATTTCTGGAAACACCGGCGGATCAAGCCCGCCGCAGTCGATGGGGGGCGGGTGCTGGCACGATTCGAGAACGGCGACCCGGCGATCCTCGAGAAGAAGGTCGGCAAGGGGAACCTGATTATCATGACCAGCGGCTGGAATCCGGCCGATAGCCAGCTCGCGCGCTCTTCGAAGTTCGTGGCGATGATGTCCGCGCTCCTCGATCTGCGAGATCCTCACCGATTTCGAAGCCGAGGACCACACCATCGGCGATCGCGTCGCGATGCCGTCGCTGGCGGACGGGACCGAGGCGATGGTCGTCCACAAGCCGGAGGGGAAGGTTGTCTCCATGGCCACGGGCCGTACGTTCTTTGATGAGACGGACGTCCCCGGAGTGTATGAGGTCGAGACGAAAGCTGGCTCGCGATCCTTTGTGGTCAACATCGACCCGTCGGAGAGCAAGACATCGCCTCTGGCCGTCGAGACCCTGGAACAGTTCGGCTGTCGGCTGGTGAATCCGACGCGGGCGCGGGTTGACCGCGACCTGATGCGTCAGATGCGTAACACGGAATTGGAAAGTCGTCAGAAGCTCTGGCGGTGGCTCATCCTGGTGGCCATCGGCGTCCTGATCGCGGAAACCTTGCTGGCGGGCCGGATCAGACGGCCAAGCCCGACCCTCGCGGAGGCCCTGTCGACATGAGCGGCAAACTGCGGCAGGCATTGGAACAAGTGGCGAGCCGGTTCCGGCGCGTCCGACTCTGGGGCGGTCTGGCGGCCTGCTGGCTGCTGCTGGCCGTCGCGGGTTACGCGATCTCGAGCCTGGCACCCGGAGCCGGACTCGGATCGATTCCCGCGGTGTGGATCCTCGCGGCCATCGCGGTCCTGGCGATGGCTTCGGGAGTGGCTTGCTTCCTGCTGGCGACCCGATCGGCCCGCGACCCGCGATGGGTGGCACGCCGGATCGAGGCGAAGCATCCCGAACTTGGGACCGAGCTGCTGGCCGCCGTCGAGGAGGTCGAGGCGACGCCTGCCGGTTGACTCGGCTTCTTGCAAGCGACCGTCGTCCGTGAAGCCCTGGAGCACCGACGGTCTCACGACTGGGATGAAACGGTCCCCACCTGGCTGATCCGCGTCGCGAAGCTGGGACACGCGGCGGCGCTCGCACTCTTGCTGATCGTGTTGACGAGCCTGTTCTTCCAGGCGCGCTCCAACGTCTTCGGGTCTCCCGGGCGCGGCTCGGTCGCCGATGCGTCCGAGGTCCAGGTTGACCCGGGCGACGCCGAGATCGAGCGCGGCAGTGCATTGCTGGTCATCGCCCGATTCAATCATGGAGCACCCCCCGATGCCAATCTCGTCACCGAAGGGAGCAATCAGGGGACGTCGAGCCGCCCGATGACGCGGAGTCTCGCCGACCCGACCTTCGCGGGCCGCGTGGAAGCGGTCGAGAGCGATCTGACCTACCGGGTCGAGTTCGAAGGCCGGAGCACCGAGACTTATCGCGTCCGCGTCTTCGAATACCCCGAGCTGAAACGCGCCGACGCCCATCTGGTCTTCCCGACCTATACCGGCTTCGAGCCCAAGGTTGTCGAGGACGTCCGGCATGTCACGGCCGCGGAGGGAACCGAGCTGACCCTGGTCTGCCGTCTCAACAAGGATGTTGCCTCCGCAACCCTCGTCGAGAAGCAAGGGCGGACGATCGAGCTGGCCCGTGATGAGTCTTCATCCCACACGTATCGCGCGGCCTGGACACTGACCGACCCCGGCCGCTATCGCGTTCAACTGGTCGACGCCGAGGGGCGGAAGAATCCGGTCGAGCCGGAGATCGTCGTCAATGTCACTCGGAATCGGCCGGCGACCGTGGTGTTGTCGCAGCCGTCCCGCGATGTCCAGGTTTCGCCGATCGAGGAGCTCAAGCTCAAGGCCCAGATGGAGGACGATTTCGGGCTCTTGCGTCATGGGCTCAGCTACTCGGTCGGCGGCGAGGAACCGAAGGAGCTCGTCCTGACGGCACCCGCCGCGGCGTCGGCGGCGGAAAGGCCGCGACGAAGCTCGGCGTCGAGCATTTGCTGGACTTCGAAGCCATGAAGGCGGTTCCCGACCAGCTCGTCAGCTACTTCTTCTGGGCCGAGGACATCGGCCCGGATGGTCAGCCGCGGCGTTCGTCCGGCGACATGTTCTTCGCCGAGGTCCGCCACTTCGAGGAGATCTTCCGCCAGGGCGAACAGCCCGCGGGCGGTTCCTCCGAGAGCGGGGGCCAGCAGGGCGATAACGCCCAGGAGGCCGGCAAGCTCGCGGAACTCCAGAGACAGATCATCAACGGCACGTGGAAGGTTGTCCGTCGCGAGACCAGGTCGAAGCCGACCGAATCGTTTGCCGAGGACGTCAAGACGCTGCGAGAGTCCCAGCAAGCGGTGATCGAGCAAGCGGCCCAGATGGGCGGTCGACTCCGCGACCAGTCCTCGAAGGCGAGCCTGGAGCAGGCGCTCGTCCGGATGAAGGAGGCGGAGAAGCATCTCGGCGCGGCGGCGGATACGTCGTCGATCAAGGCGCTCACGCCGGCCCTGGTCGCCGAGCAGGCCGCTTCCCAGGCCCTGCTCAAGCTCCGGGCGCGGGAGTTCCAGGTGACCCGGAGCTCTCGGCAGCGCGGCCAGGGCGGTCGTTCGGCCGGCAGTCCATCGCAACGGCAGCTCCAGCAACTCGAGTTGAAGGATGACGAGAACCGTTACGAGGAGCAGCGGACCGCGCGATCCCAGGAGGGGCAGACGCAGCGTGAGCGCGAACAGCGCGAGACCCGCCAGGTCTTGAACCGGCTTCGCGAGCTGGCCCAGCGTCAGAACGACCTCAACGAACGGCTCAAGGAACTGCAATCCGCCCTCGAGGCGGCCAAGACTCCGGAAGCTCGCGACGAGATCGAACGACAGCTCAAGCGGCTCCGCGAGCAGCAGCAGGAGATACTTCGCGACGCCGACGAGCTGCGCGAGCGCATGGAGAGCGAGGAGAATCAGCAGCGGATGGCCGAGGCGCGCCAGCAGATGGAACAGAGCCGAGAGCACGTCCGGCAGGCATCCCAGGCGCTCGAGGAAGGCCGGCTTCCCCAGGCCCTGACCGAGGGAGCCCGAGCCGGCCAGAAGCTGAACAATCTGCGCGAGCAGCTTCGTAAGGACTCCTCCAACAAGTTCTCCGAGGAAATGACCGATCTCCGCGATCAGGCGCGTCGCCTCGACGAGAATCAGAAGAAGATCAACGAACAGATCGACGCATGGGACAAGAACCCGCAGCATTCTCTGCGGGACTCCGAGGAGCGGAAGCAGGTCCGCGAGGGTGCCGATCAGCAGCGTCAGAAGCTCGATCAGATCATGGATCGGATGCGGAACACGACCCAGGAAGCCGAGGAGACCGAGCCGCTGCTCGCCAAGAATCTGTATGACACGGTCAAGAAGGCGACCGACCAGAAGATTCCTGAAGCTCTCAAGGCGACCCAGCAGTTGGTCGACGCGGGCATCGCCGAGGAGGCCACCAAGGCCTCTCATCACGCGGGCCAGGGCATCGAGCAATTGCGACAGGGAGTCGAACGCGCGGCCGAGTCCGTACTGGGAGACGGCACGGAAGCCCTGCGGCGTGCCCAGAGTGAGCTGGACAACCTCGCCGACCAGGTCAATCGCGAGATCGCCCGAGGGACGGGACGCGAAACCCCGCAAGTTCCCCGCCCCGGCTCGACGCCGGGTCTGAGGAAAGACGCTCAACCGAAGGCGGAAGGGGCACCAGAGGGACCCAACCCGGAGCCTCGCGAGGACCTGGCCCAGAACGATCCCACTCGATCCGGACAGCCCGGACAGCGACCAAGACTGCGAACTCAGAGGCAAGGTCAACAGGGACAGCCGCAAGGCCAACAGCCAACACAGGGGGAACAGCCGGGCCAGCAAGGTCAACAAGGCCAGCAAGCACAGGCAGGCCAGCCGGGCCAGCCTCAAGGTCAACAAGGCCAGCAAGGGGACGCAGGCCAGCGTCAGGGTCAGCAAGGTCAACAGGGCCAGCGGGGTCAGCAAGGTCAACAGGGCCAACAGGCTCAAGCTCAGGGCCAGCAAGGACCACAGGGCCAACAGGGTCAAGCTCAAGGCCAGCAAGGTCAACAGGGGCAAGGTCAGCGGGGCCAGGCTCAAGGCCAACAGGGCCAGCAGGGTCGGCAAGGTGGTGGGCAGGGCCAGAATCGTGGTGGTGGGGGCGGCGGCGGAGGAGGGAACGATGCCCTCGACCGAGTGGCCGATGGGATCGCGGGCGGGGCTCGCGGACCGATCACGGGTGAAGGCTTCCGTCAATGGTCCGACCGGATGCGAGACGTCGAGGAATTGCTCGAGGATCCCGATTGGCGAGCCGAGGCGGCGCAGATTCGTGACCGGGTGCGCGGGGCTCGCGAGGAGTTCCGCCGCCATTCCAAGGAGCCCGATTGGACGAAGCTCCAGTCCCTGGTCGCCGAGCCCATCCAGGAGCTGCGCAACCGGATCGCCGATGAGGTCCGTCGCCGCGAGTCGCCCGATGCCCTCGTGCCGATCGATCGGGATCCCGTACCGCCCCAATTCGCCGAGGGCGTTCGCCGCTACTACGAACGATTGGGGAGTGGTCAATGAGGATGCCGTCCCTGGTCTGGGGATCTCCGCAATGGATGATGGGCGCCGCGATCGTGATGGGTATCGCCGTCCTCGCCCTGCTCTGGAGCTACGGACGAGCGCCGGCGCGTCGATCGGTGAGGCTCGCCGCCGGCATCCTCAAGACGGTCGGATTCGCGGCGCTCGCACTGAGCCTGGTCGAGCCGCTCTTGACCGGAATGAAGCCGAGGCGCGGGGCGAACGCGTTCGTCGTGCTGGCGGATAATAGCCAGAGCATGCTCATCCGCGACGGGAAGGATTCCCGGACTCGGGGCGATTGGCTGCGCGACCGCCTCGGCAAGGAATCACCCTGGAAGACCCGGCTCGAGCAGGATTATGACGTCCGCCGCTACGTCTTCGACTCGCATCTTCGAGCGACCGACGACTTCGAGAACCTCACTTTCGACGGGGTGGGCTCGGAATTGTCGACGTCGCTGTCGGCCCTGGCGCGACGGTTTCGCGGCCTGCCGATCGCCGGGGTCTTACTCCTCACGGACGGAAACCGGACCGATCTGGAAGATGTGGACTGGTCTCAATTACCTCCCATTTTCCCGGTGATCCCCCCATCACAAGGAGTCGTCAAGGATATCGGCGTCAGTCGGATCTCGATCAGCCAGACGAACTTCGAGTCGGCCCCGGCCGTCGTGCGAGCTGATGTGTCCGTCTCCGGCTTTCAGGGCCAGCCCATCGTCGCCGCGATCACCGACCAGGATGGAAAAGAGGTCGAGCGACAGGAGGCGAAGGCACCCTACGACGACAAACCGCTCAGCTTCCGATTCCAGTTCCGGCCCGAGCACAAAGGGATCAGCTTCTATCAGGTCAACGCGTTCGCCGCCTCCGAGGAGCACGCTCAGGAAGCGGCGGCCGGATCTCCCGGGACCCTCGAACAGACACTGGCCAACAACCGCCGGTTGGTCGTCGTCGACCAGGGAGGCGGCCCGTATCGCGTGCTCTATGTCAGCGGACGCCCCAACTGGGAGTTCAAGTTCATCCGCCGCGCCTTGAACGAGGACGATCAGGTCCAACTCATCGGACTACTCCGGATCGCCAGGCGCCAGCCGAAATTCGACTTCCGGGATTCCCGGGACCGTTCCGCCAGCAAATTATTCGATGGATTCGATCATCCCGATCCGGACACGGCGGAACGGGCCGATCAGCCGGTGTTGATCCGGCTCGGCGTCCAGGACGAGGTCGAGCTGCGCGACGGCTTCCCGAAGTCGGCCGACGAGCTCTATCGTTACCATGCGGTCATCCTCGACGACCTGGAGTCCAGCTTCTTCACGCCCGACCAACTGGCCCTCTTGCGGAGCTTCGTGAGCCAGCGTGGCGGGGGACTCCTCATGTTAGGCGGCCCGGATTCCTTCGCCGAGGGGAAGTATGATCGCACCCCCGTCGGCGAGCTCCTGCCGGTCTATCTCGATCGGGCGGCCGCCGTGCCGGGCGATACCCAGTATCAATTGCTGCTGACTCGCGAGGGATGGCTCCAGCCCTGGGTCCGAATGAGGAAGACCGAAGACGAGGAAAAGCAGCGACTGGCCGAGATGATCACCTTCGAAACCCTGAATCGCACCAGCGGAATCAAGCCCGGCGCGATGGTCCTCTCGCAGGTCCAGGACGTGGCCGGGAACACCGCCCCGGCCCTGGTCGCTCAGCAATTCGGCAAGGGGCGGGTCGGAGCCCTCATGATCGGCGACCTCTGGCGTTGGGGACTTCACCGCGCCGATCCCGATGAGAGCGACCTCGATCGCTCGTGGCGTCAGACCGTCCGCTGGTTGGTCGCCGACGTCCCCGGCCGGGTCAACGTCTCCGCTCGACCGAAGGCCGACGCGACATCGCCGGCCGTCGATATCCGGGTCCAGGTTCGCGATGCCGAGTACCTGCCGCTCGACAACGCCAAGGTTTCCCTCCAGATTCACCTGCCGAATGGCGAGACGCTCACGCTGGATGCTGAGCCGGACGGGCGCGAGGCGGGCAGCTATGCGGCGACTTACATGACCAAGCTGCCGGGGGCCTATCGCGTGGTCGCCTCGGCGACGGCGCCGGACGGAGCGTCCGTCGGTGAACGCGAGGCGGGCTGGGCCGCCCAGCCCGCCGCCGACGAATTCGCCCACCTCCAGCCGGATCGCGAGTTCCTCCAGACCATCGCCTCGAAGACGAAGGGAGAAATGGTCAACGGCGATCGGCTGGAGAGTTTCGTCGCCAGCCTTTCTTCGCGCGACGCCCCGATCACGGAGCCGTGGATCTCCCCCTTGTGGCATCAGCCCTTGTATTTCCTGATCGCCATCGCCTGCCTGACCGCCGAATGGGGCATCCGCCGCGTCAACGGGTTGGCATGAGTGAGAGAATCAGCGGGCGACATGGCCAAACGGTGGAAATCGAACGGAACGGCCTGCCTGCCCTTGCATCGGGAATCCGGAATGTGGAATTCAGCATCAGTATTTGCAATTTCCCTCTGTTCCCTCCTGGCGGGCTCCGAAGAGCGGCCGAGTGTCCTGACGGTCGTTGGCGCATCGGGTAACCCGGAGTACGCCGCCGATTTTCGACAAGCGGCCGATCGATGGAAGGCGGCCGCGGCGAAAGCGGGAGCCGAATCGATCGTGATTGGCCTGGGCGCCGAAACGGGAGAATCGGATCACGACCGCCTCCGCACGGTCGTGGCCGAGCAGTCCAGAGCGACGCGAGAACCGCTCTGGATCGTCCTGATCGGCCACGGGACCTACGACGGCCGCGAGGCCAAGTTCAACCTTCGAGGGCCGGACGTGACCGACCTCGAGCTCTCGAAGTGGCTCGAGCCCGTCAAGCGCCCGGTGGTCGTGCTCGACTGCACATCGGCGAGCGCCCCGTACCTCAACCGGCTCTCGGGTGCGAATCGGATCATCGTCACCGCGACCAAGAGCGGGGCCGAGACCAATTATGCCAGATTTGGTCGCTTCCTGTCGGAGGCCATCATCGACCCGCAGGCGGACCTCGACAAGGACGGTCAGGTCTCGTTGCTCGAGGCGTATCTCACGGCCAGCCGCCGCGTTGAGGATTATTACCGCGGTCGCACGCAACTGGCCACGGAGCATGCCCTTCTCGACGACAACGGCGACCGGCTGGGAACCCCCGCCGACTGGTTCCGCGGGGTCCGCGCGACGCGTCGGGCCAAGGACGCTGCGCCGCTCGACGGACTCCGCGCGCATCAGCTCCACCTCATCCTGAGCGATCGCGAGCGGGGGATCCCGGCAGCGATCCGCCGCCGCCGGGACGAGATCGAACTTTCCATCGCCGCACTAAGGGATCAGAAGAGCAAGCTGGCCGAGGACGACTATTACAGGCGGCTAGAGCCGCTGATGCTCGACCTGGGCCGGCTCTACCGCGAGGCGCTTGCCGGCGATTCCCCCATCGTAAAGCCCAACTGACCGGTACGCGCGATCCGCACGCGAGCGAAGCAGAACCTCTTCGACGAGGGCATCATTCGGTCCCAATGCCATCCTGGAATGGCACAAAACATGCTTCTCAAAGCATGGAGACAAGTCAACTCGCCAGGGACGCAGGAGTGATGCCATGTCGTATTACGCCGGTTTCTCAGCCCTCGGATTGGGGAGCGAGCACATGGACTCGGAGCTGATCACGATCATCGAGTCTCGGGAAAACCCGATGCAAATCGGCTACGCGACCCCGAGGGGAGAGGTCTCCGATCATGGCCTTCAGCCGTACACCTTGTGTCTTTTCGGCGATCGCAGGCCGGTTGCGGGGGATTGGTTCCTCAAGGATGGACTCTTCTGGCCCGCAGATCAGGTGTCCGAACTCTGCCAGAATCGCGATCGCGAGGATACGGGTCCTCTTCCGCATGACGAAAAAATGGCGACGGCTCGCGAATCCGGGGCGGGCGGGGCCGAGGAATTCTAGTACTTGCAAGGGGGGCCGGCCATGGCTATGTGGCCTTCCGGCGCCTCCACAACTCCAAACCCTCGCGGTGGGCCGCCATCGAAGGGACCGGACTCTGCAACGTCTCGAGATCATGGAGGGCCGGCATTTTCACATGCGATTCGGAATTGAGTCTCTCTATCTGAGGTGAGTATGCGTATCATTCAGGCGATCATTTTTCTGGCGTTCCTGGGGGCGGTTGGGGTCTTCGCAGTCCAGAACACGGATGTCATCACCGTGAACTTCTGGACATGGAAAATCGTCGGGCCTCTCGCCCTCATGGCGATCGCCCTCTACGTTCTCGGGATGCTGAGTGGATGGACCGTCGTCGCATTCGTGAGGCAATCGTTGCGACGGGTCAGGGAACACCCCAACGGTTGATTTGCGAGTTGACTTCTCAGGTCCGCCACCTGCTCCGATCAGCCGATTTGAGGGAGGAGTTTCGTGATCGGAGACGTGATCTTGGCCCGGGATTCCGTCCTTCGAAACGATCATTACCGGCTGTCAACTCGGCAAGGATCGACCGAATCCGGGAGTTGCACCTGCACTGCATCGAATGGGAATCGCCGAATCCTGCTCGAGTACGGCGCTTTCAAATGGGCAGAGGCGGGATCGAACCGCCGACACCAGGATTTTCAGTCCTGTGCTCTACCAGCTGAGCTATCTGCCCCGGAGACGCATGTACGAAAGTAACGGGACACAGTGCTGCTGTCAACGGTTTGTTGGCGCGTGACTTCGACTCTCGATGATCGGGACAGCAAATGGCACCTTGCGACGTCAACCGTGGCTGCGAGAGTTCACATACATGGTTCAGGCATCCTAGAGTTGATCGGGATAGTCTCACGAAGTGGCGGAGAGGCGTATCTTAACTTGAATTCGAGTCGGACTATGTCTCTGGCATTAGGTCTATCCGTGAGCCGCGACGAGGGTGATCTCAAGGAAGATGGTCCTAATCCGACGGTTCGGCTACCTCTGGCCCGGTTGCTGCAACTCGTGACGATCCTGCAACGTGGCAGATTCCCCAACGCGAAGCGGCTGGCGGAGGCATGCGCGGTCAGCCGGCGCACTATCTATCGAGACCTTGGAACTCTCGAGGCGGCTGGGTTCGCGGTCGTTTACCGACCGGATCGGCAGGGTTACGAGTTGACGGGAGAGAGTTTCCTCCAGCCGGCCCAACTCGACCAGGAAGAAGCCCTGGCGATAATGCTGCTAGGTCGATTGTGCCCGTCCGATTATCCTTTCGGGTCACTCAAGCCGGTCTGTCGAGGAGTGGACAAGGTGATCCAGGCTTTGCCGGAGGAATTGCGGGGATCCATATCTCTCTGCGGCGAGCTGATCATGGGGACGACCGAGCTGGCCATGCTGGATCTGCCCGCTGATCGAAGCTTGATCTACGAGTCCATCTGGCATGGGTTGAGGCGACGTCGCCAGATGCGGCTCTGGTATCGCGAAGATGACGCGGTTTGCCTGCTCAGCAGCAAGGTCAGTCTCTACCGACTCGTCCGCCTCGACTCATGCTGGTCTGTCGTGGGCCGGTCCACGAGACACCGCGAGATTCATCTGTTCCGCATCCCATGGATTCAACGGGTCGAGGTGACGGACGAGACCTATACCATCCCGCCTCGATTTCGACTGGAGCGCTGGTTATCCCGAACGAATCCGCGAGGTCTTTCGGTCAGGTCCTACGAGATCCAACTGCGTTTTGACGCCCGCGTTGCCCCGATGATCCAGGATCGGCATACGCGAAAAGGCGAGATACTCCTTCCCGGGCCTCGCGGTGAATTAGACCTCTTCCTCACCGTGCCCTTGCGTGATGAATTGATCTTCTGGATTCTCGGGTTTGGCGACCTGGTCGAGGTGATCAAGCCGGAGGAACTCCGTCAGGCCGTGAAACTTAGGGCGGAGCAGATCGCTCGAATCCATCAGGACTCGACCCCGGTTGCCGAGATTCCTCAAGGGTCCGACGTAACTGGCATGAGTTCTCGTGCCGTTATCGACAGCCCGTGGAATCAGCCCGAGATTTCAGAGGTCGGTTGACTCGGCAGGAAGCTCGTTTACAATGTTGAGTCCCGCAGCCATGCGGGCGCATAGCTCAGTTGGCTAGAGCGCACCCCTGATAAGGGTGAGGTCCGAGGTTCGAATCCTCGTGCGCCCATTGCGACATTCCCAGAGCTTCGTCAGGGACTGTCAGCCAAGGAAGAGCTTTCCCCTCCTGTATTCGCCTCGTCCGGCGGCAGCAGATTGAGTGGTTAGTCCGGGAATGGAAGAAGCCGTCCAGATGGTTACCTGGACGGCTTCTCGATGAATCGAGGACAAACCCGAGTCCCATGGGATGACGCGTTACGCTTATTCGTCGTCGTCGCCCCCGTCATCGCCCGAATCGTTGTCGATGTCTTCCTCGTCCTCGATATCTTCCTCTTCTTCGATCGAGGCCTCGACTTCCTTGCGCGCGGCTTTCGCCGGCGGGGGGACGACGCGAGGGATAGCGGCACCGATACCGGGGGCGTCTTCGGGCATCGGTTCCTTCGTCTTCTGGACGAAATGCGTACCCTTGCCCTTGGCGGTCAACTCGGCGGCCCTGGCCTCGGCGGCCTCTTTCTGGGAGAACTCAAAGGTCCCCACCGGCTTGAACGCATCGTTCAGGACCGACCAGACGATTCGCATCCGGGCCGCCGGCTTGGCCGCGCGGGAGGTCTTCGCCTTCGACTTGGCAGGGGCCTTGGCCTTCTTCTTGGGACGCTTCTCCGCAACCTCTTCGTCGTCCAATTCCTCGACCACTTCGTCGGTTTCATCTTCCATCGGGTCGAGGGGTTCAGCGGCCTCCCTCTGCCGCCGGAGGTCCAATCGATTCAGCGGTTTCCCAGCCATGAAACCGTCCTTCGCGCACGAGACCTTGTCGCTTGATCCCAGTGTGGTCCTCTCGGCACGACCGAAGGTAGCGAGAGGGACATGCACACGAACAGGAATTCATCTTAATCCAACAGGACCCGCTTGACCAGGGTATGGGTTCCCACGTAGCCCGAGGACGGGCGGTGAGTCGCTTCCGACCTCCGGTTCGAGCCGTTGAGAGCCGGATGAAGGGGGACGGATTCTTTCATCAGGCCCCGAGACATCTCGATCGCGATGCGGTCCAGCAAGTCGAGGGGATGGTAGGGCTTCGTCAAGAAGTGTTCGACATTCAGGGCTTGCAACGCCGAGATGTGGTTGTCCAGGATGGCTCCGCTGCAGATCAAGACCGGCTGGAGCGGTTCCTGCGTCTTGATCCTGTGGCAGACTTCGACTCCCGAGAGGAAAGGGAGGTTGAGGTCGAGCAGCACGACGTCGAATGGCCCCTCGCCCGAGTAGAGCCCGACCCCTTGCAGGCCATCCGCGGCCTCGATCACCTCGAAGCCTTCGCCTCGGAGGAACTCCCCGATCAGGCGTCGGAGGAGATTCTCGTCTTCCACCAATAAGAGCCTGCCGCGCCCCTGACCTTCCATGGGCTTCTCCTCGTCGAAACGGGTTCCATCCTGGCGCCGGAGTGCCGCAGCCCGCTCGGCGATCGATGGCCGGCCGATAGCCGGTCTTACCCGCGGCCCCCGATGCCGGGGCTGCGCGGCGGTCGCACGAGTTGGGTAACAACGCGGGTCCAGATGAGAGGGCCATCTTAACGAGGTCGGCGACTCGCGCCCACGCGAATTCCCGATCTCGTCGGAATGTCGGAATGATCCGAGGTCCGTTCAGGAGACCGGGAGCTGGGGAGCGGGGGTTGGGTTCGCCCTCGTGGCATCGGTCGTGTCTCGCCGATCCACCCCGATGATCTGGCAGAGGTAGGCGATCACGACGTGTTTCGTCACGTTCAAGCCCAGGATGCCCCACAGCACTCCAAGCCGAAACAGCCAGATGTTGAGCGCGATGCACGCCACGACGACGATCATCGCCCGCAGGCTCATTTGAAAGGAAGGTCGTTCCATAGACTCCATTATGGTCGCGCACGCGGACCTCGAAAAGGGTACGGGTCGCGAAACGCGCCGCGTTGCACTCACGGGTTGAACGAGGAGGCGGAACCGATTTCATGGTGCGGTCTTGCGATCCGAGACGCGGGGCGGATCCGAGGCGCGCGAGATGGGCGGATTTTGGGTCGAGCCTTCGCCCTGGAGACCCAGTATCGTCAAATCGGGTCCGTCGCCGCCCGGAAGGATCAGCTTTCGCTTGACCCGGTCCAGGGCCGACTGGAGCGATTCGATATAGAGACGTCGTATCGTCAGGTCTCGGGATCGTCGGGCTTCCGCCAGCAACGAGAGAAAGTGGGCAGCCTCGGCGCGGTCGTTGAGGATCATCCGCTCGGCCTCCGCCCGAGACACTTCCTGGATCGCCTGGCCTCGTGCCGAGGCGGCGGTAAGCTGGACCGTCTCGTAAGTCCTTGCATCGTTCACGCGACGGTCACGCAGGCTCTCGGCGGACTGGGCCGCCGCGAACTCGGCGGCGACTTCCACGGGCGGCCGGGCGTCGGTCAGGCTGACGCCCAGGATCGTCACGCCGAGAAGGAGCCGGTCGGCGACGGCTTGGATGTCGGCGCCGACCTCGTCGGCGATCTCACGGCGCCCCGAGCGTAGCACGGAATCGATCCCATGGCGGGCCAGGGCCCGGGCGATGCTCGACTCGGCGGTACGGATCAGAAGGGGTTCGACATGCTCACTCTGGAATAAGTAGTCAACCGCGTTCCCAACCCGGAATTGGAGGGTCGCCTGGATGCGCACCAGGTTCAGGTCGCCGGTGAGCGCTTCTCCCGCGGACGGATCCTGGTCGGCGAGCGCGGTACCAGCCTGGCCGATCGTGAGCTGACGGACGTTATCGGAGCGGATGCGATCCAGCCGGTCGAGCCCCAGGGGAAATCGCCAGTGCAAGCCCGGTCCCCACGGGGGCTCGAGCCGGCTCCCGAACCTGCGGACCACAGCCACCTCGCCCGGAGCGATCACGCACCAACCGGCCATGGCGTAGAGCGTCCCTGCGAGTCCCAGGACGATGGCCAGAATCGAAAAGCGTTTCTTCATGGCTGTCGTCCCGTACTCCGGATGGCCGGGGGGGCGGCGGCCGGGCCGGGCGGACGATCGACGGCCGAGTCGGGATTCGAATCCGCCGACGGTCCTTTGACGAGCAACTTGAGGAGCGGGCTGGAAGCGGACAGGATGACCGTCGCGCGGTCGTCGAGGATCGATCGGTAGGACTCGAGCGTGCGAAGGAACTCGAAAAAACGGGGATCTCGGCCGTGGGCCTCGTTGAGGAGGCGGGTCAACTCGGCCTCGGCATTGCCGCGGATACGGCGGGCCTCGGCCTCGGCTTCGGCCAGGATCGTGTCGCGCGCCCGGTCGGCCTGGCTGGTGATCGTGATGTATTGCGACTCTCCCTCGGCGCGGAGCCTGGCGGCGACCTGGCGTCGCTCGCTGCGGATCAGCTCGAAGACCGCCGGACGGACCTCCAGGGGGTGGTTGAACCGTCGAAGCCGCACGTCCAGCACCTCGACGCCAAGCTCGTCTTTCGCCGAGGGTGCGATCGCAGTCACCACCTCCCGCGTGATCGCGTCGAGGGCGAACTTTCCGGCGTCGGTCGAGGCGAGCTCGGCGAGCTCCCGGCGGCCGATGGCGTCGCTCAACCTGGCCGAGACCCGCTCGTTCAACCGGGCCTCGGCCAGCTCGTGGCTGCCGGAACCCCGCAGGAACAGCACCGGGGACGAGACCCGCCAGACCACATAGGGGGCGACCTCGAGGTTCTTCTTGTCGCCGGTCATGACCTCGCGCGGTGGCGGGTCGAACACGCGGATCCGGCGGTCGATCTTGATCGCGAGCTGCCAGGGGGCCTTGCCATGCAACCCCGCCTCGGACGGTTGATCCCCATATACGGCCTCGATGTGGCCGAAGCTCGTCACGATGGCGAACTCGGTCTCGTCCACGATCAGGAAGGAGGCGAAAACGAGGCATCCCAGCAGGGCCACCAGGACGATCACGATGACCCTGCGCGTTGCGGTTTTCACGGCTCGGTGCTCCTGGGCGGCTCAGGGGTCGGATTGGCGGGCCGGATTGTCGGGACGATCCGGTCCCAAGGGAGGCCCGGCATCACGATCTGGCGACGACGTCCCGATTCTTCGTCGAGGATCAATTTATCCCGGCCGGCGAGGGACTCGGCAACCATCTTCCAAAATAGACGGAAATCGGTGAGGGCAGGGGAGTAGCCTCGCGCCTCGTGGAGCGTCGCGAAGCGATGGGCCTCGGCCGAGGCCAGGGCAACCCGCCGGCTCCGGTCGGCCTCGGCCGCGTTCCTGAGCTTCTGGGATTGGCCGCGGGCCTCGGTCACGACCCGGTCGCGATAGGCGCCCGCCTCGTTGATCCGCCGCTGTCGGTCGCTGTTGGCCCGCGAAACGTCGCGATACGCGTCGAGGACCCCTAGAGGCGGGTGGATGTCCTGGAACGAAACGCGACGAACCACGAGTCCGAATCCATACGTCAGGATTCCTTTTTGGATGAGCTCGGCGGCCGCCTCTTCGGCCTCGCTGCGCCCGGTCGTGAGGAGGTTGAGCAGATCGCGACGGCCGATCACCTCGCGGACGGCCGACTCCGCGAGCGAACGCACGGCGGATTCCCCATCGGCGACCCCGAGGAGGAATCGGCGTCCGGCCTCGGGGTCATCCCGATCGATCGCGTACTGGAGTGTGGCGGCCAACTCGAGATAGCGTCGGTCTCCCGTCAGCAAGAGGGCCTCGTCCTCGATGGGATCATTCCTTTGACGATCGTGACTCGCCTCCCAGGAGAGGTTCTCCACTTGGGGTCGGATCGCGGAGCGGAAGCCGATCTCCAGGCTTCGGATCCGGTCGGGCGCCAGAGGCCGGACCTGCTCGATCGGATAGGGCCATCGGACGTGCAGGCCGGGTCCAAGCGTGGCCCGATACCGGCCGAATCGCTGGAGGACTCCGGCTTCGCCGGGGCCGATCGCCGTCCAGCCGCTCATGGCGTACGCAGCCAGGAACACGACCATAGCCATCGAAATCCATGTTCGACGACGAGTCCAGAACCATCCCCATGTCTGTTCGAGGTCCACCCGATCGTCGAGGCGGCCGATCCACTCGCCGAGCTCTCGGACGCGGCGGAACGGCGGCAGCTCGGCCCAGTCGCCGTGGACCAGGAGTCGCATCGAGTTCAGCAGGACGAGCAGCGATCCGATCTGGTGGAGGATCGCGGCCGCGACCGGGCCGAGGATTCCGAGCGTCGCCGACAGCATCGCCACGGCGTTGAAGCCGAACGCGAAGCCGATGATATTCTGGCGGATGATCGCGACGGTGGAGCGGGCCAGGCCGAGGAGTCCCGGCAGGACTCGGAGCGGGTCGCCCAGGACGATGATCCCGCCGGCCTCGGCGGCGAGGTCCGCGCCGATGCCCCCGAGCGCGATCCCGGTGTCGGCTCGAGCCAGGGCGGGTGCGTCGTTGATGCCGTCACCGACCATGGCCACCCGACGACCCGAGGCGCGTCGCTCCTCGATCCAGCGGGCCTTGTCCGTCGGCAACAGCTCCGCGGCGACGGTGTCGGCATGGACGCGCTTCGCGACCGCCCGCGCGGCCGGCTCTCGGTCGCCGGTCAGGATCGCGATCTCCTTGATCTTCATGTGGCGAAGGTCGTGGATCACGTCGTGCGCCTCGGGACGGATCGCGTCATGGACGCCGATCACGCCCGCGACCTCGCCGTCGACCGCGACGAGGAGCGCCGTCTGACCGCGCGCATCGAGTTCGCCCAGCAGGGTCTCGACGGCTTGATCGACGCTCATCCCATGTTCGGTGAGGAGTCGCCGGTTCCCGACCAGGACGGTATGGGTACTCTCCCCGCCCGAGCCGCAGCGGGCCTGGACGCCGGCGCCCGGCAATACGGTCGCCTCGATCGCGTCGAGCAGCGCGATCGACCGGCGCTTCGCCTCGTCCACCACGGCGGCGGCCAGGGGATGTCGACTGGCTGCTTCCGCCGACGCTGCCAGCCTCAGCAACGTCTCCTCATCGCGGCCGCCGACGGCGATCAGGCTCGTGAACTGGGGCTTGCCCTGGGTCAGGGTCCCAGTCTTATCGAACGCGAAGGTGTCGCACGCGGCCAGGCTTTCGAGGGCCGCGCCCCCTTTGATCAGGATGCCGTGACGGGCCAGCCAGGCCATACTGGCGAGCATTGCGGCCGGGGTCGCGAGCACGAGCCCGCAAGGGCATGCGACGACTAGCACGGCCACCGTCCGCGACCAGACGTCAGGCCAGCCCGCGAGGTAACCCCAGAGCAGCGTGCCGCCGGCGACCAGTTCCACCAGGGGGAGGAAGTATCGCGCCAGGCGGTCGGCGGTCTTCTCCAGCGGAGCCTTCCGACGTTTCGCCAGGGCGACCATCCGGAGGACCTGGCCGAACGTCGTATCGCCACCGACCTTTTCGGCCGCGACCTCGATGGCCCCGTATTGATTGATCGTTCCGGTGAGGACGAAATCTCCGGGTCCCTTGTCGATGGGGAGCGACTCGCCGGTCAAGGCCGACTGATCGACCGTCGATCGGCCGGACAGGATCTTCCCATCGACGGGGACGCGATCGCCGGCCCTGACGATGACCTGATCGCCGATGACGACGTCCTGGGCCGGGATCTCGATCTCCTGGCCGTCGCGGCGGACGCGCGCGGTACGCGGCGTCTGTTCGACCAACCGGCCCAGGGCTCGTCGCGTCCGTGCGAAGGTCACCGCTTCGAGGACTTCGCCGAGCAGGGCGATGAAGACGACTTCCGCGGCGACGAACGGCTGCCCGATCATCAGCGCCGCCAGGCACGCCTGGGCCAGCGCCAGGTCGGCACCGATCCGACGCCGTAGCAGCGATTGGAGCGTCCCATAAACGATGTAGATCGCACCCAGCAACGCTGCGATCATCGCCGGGGATAGTCGGAGTGGGAAATGTCCGCGTTCCCATCCCAGCATCCCCAGGATCAGGTCGACGCCGATCAAGCCACCTAACAGCGCCGTGAAGGCGATGAGCGCACGCTCGTCGTGGTCGTGATCGACGATCGGGAGGCCGAACGCGCCCGACTCCCCGTGATGATGGCTATCCTCCGGATGGTACTCGCGATGCATTGCTCTAACGCGTTTCCTGTCGGGGATGGTTTGCGGTGCCGGATCGGGCTACGGTCTCGTAATTAGCCCGATCGAGTAGATCATTTCCCGTGAGAGACAAACCTGGAATCGGTTTCCAGGTGTCATGTCAGGAAACTTCGCCGCATCGGGCTGCTCTCAGTTCAAGAAGTTGGACATCCTCGGATCTCCCATCGATCTATCGCAAATTACCCAATCGTTACTATTAATGTAAACGGAATAGATCTCCTGTCTTTCCTATTTGTGGCTTCGTTTTTCGATTTCTTTGGTCGAATTACCATTGGATTGCCTCTTCAGTGAGGTTTCTCACAAAGGCCTCGGCAATACCTCTAGGAAATTTTACCTATTCTTCCTATTCTTGGGTTCCTCTGAAAATAAGGCCTGCCAACAGCAATCATGCAAGCACAGGACACAATTTCATGGGGTTGGTGCGACCAAGGTCCCATGACAGTTCGTTTCGTCAACTTTGACGTTCGGATTGGCAGAGTAGCTCCGATCACTCGATTTCACGGGGGTCGTTATATTGGTTGAGTGGATGGATTTCTCGTCTACCGCCGCTTTTTCGTATTTGCGCACCCCGATCGACCCCGGATCACCCGACAATTTGGATTATAGTAACTCTTCGAGGATCTTGTGCGGCAAGGCTGTCGAAAATCGAGACGTTCAGTATCGGGCCATACGCACGTTACGGTGGTGGCGCAGATCGCCTTTATCGGACGCTCGCTCGGCTGAGGGGCGAAACTCCGCTTGCCAAGGAAAAAACGAATTATGGAACCCACCGCGCGGTAGCATGGAGTGGCCGAGGGCTCGTCGGGATGTGACAACGGTTGGCTGGGCGAGCAATGAAGTTCCTAGACGAATCGCAATGGTTTACCTGCCAAGACCCGACGCCGATGCTCGTCTTTCTGCGAGATAAGGCCAGCGAACGCAAACTCCGACTGTTCGCGGTTGCTTGCTGCCGCCACATTTGGAACCTCATCCCCGACAAGCCTGGCCATGAGGCCGTGGAGCAAGCGGAGCGTTATTCCGATGGAGTGGCCAGCCGACAGCAGTTGGCAAGAGCGAGGCGGGCCTGCTCCCCACGCGCATACCTCAACCGCCCCCTATTCGAGAGGGATAACGCTTGGATTGCCATGCTGGCTGTCCTCTGTTCCGTGTCTAACAACGTATTGGAGCTGGAGGGCTCCGCCATGGCAAGCGCCATGGCTTACGGCGGTTTCTCACTCATCGAAGCCCGGGAAAAGTTGCCTCCTATTGCTCAACGACAGAAAGCCAGGGCGCAAGAGAACTCCTTCCAAGCCTCCTTGTTGCGCGAGATCTTTGGCAACCCGTTCCGCTCGGTAACATTTGATCCGGTCGGATTAACACCGGCGATCAGGTCTCTTGCCGATGCTGTCTATACAGAACGAGCGTTTGAACGCATGCCAGTCCTAGGCGATGTTTTGGAGGCTGCGGGCTGGAACTCGGTCGATGTCCTGGGGCACTGCCGCGAGCCCGGCGAGCATGTGCGGGGCTGCTGGGTGGTCGATGCCCTGCTCGGGATGACCTGACCCGACTACCACGCCTGAACTCTGAGCGACACTTTCCGTGAATCTCGCGACACAGGGCGACTCAGATCGATGTGATTGCATGCGCGGTGCCAACTAGCTCCGAAAAAACCGCGCCAGATACCGGGCAACCTAACACGAGTCCCTCCGAGCCTCGTGGGCTCCGGGTCCGGGTCGGTGTGGCCGGACGAATGGGACTAGCTTAATACGCGACCATGGACTCCTGAACGACTTTCAGCCCTCGCCCGAGAGCCCATTCAAAATTCATGTAAGTATGTAAAATAGTGAACTCTCCTGTGAACCGAGCGACCCGATACCATGACTCCGATCCTGCGAGGACTCGCGGTATCCCCTCCCCTCGGTAGTCATTAAAATAGTACGTGAATTGTGCCGGCCGTGCTGCGATGATCGGCCCGGCTCGCCGACCTCGTCGCCAGCCCGACCACCGAGCAACGCCGGCGTCTCGCCCCCCCGCTCACGGGCAAGAGGGAAGGGAGCTACGACGATGAGTCGAACGACAGGTGGAAATCAGCCCGTCTCTGAACGACGCGGGAGACCGACCCCATGAAAGCCGATGCCGACCGCGACCTGCTCTTCGGCCTCCTCGCGCTGCAGACCGGCCTGGTCGACCAGGACCAGCTCCTCGCCGCCTTCCGGGTCTGGAGTCGTGACAGGCCCCGGCCCATCGCCGACCTGCTCGCCGATCGTGGCGGCCTCAACGTCGAGCAGCGTGCCCTGGTCGACGGCCTGGTCAGGCAGCATGTCCGGCGCCAGGGCGGCTCGGTGGAGCGCAGCCTGGCCGCCCTGCAATTGGATCGTATCCGCCTGGAACTGGCCCGGATCGACACGCCGGTGGTCGAGGCGACATTCGGTCACCTCGGCCGGCGACCCGCAACCGACACCGCCCCGGTCAACGACGAGGATGCCGACCTCACCGCCAGCTATTCCGTCGGCTCGGCCACCTCCGACGGACAGCGGTTCCGCGTCCTGCGGCCGCACGCCAAGGGTGGCCTGGGCGCCGTCTTCGTGGCCCTGGACACGGAGCTGCACCGCGAGGTTGCCCTCAAGCAGATCCTCGACTCGCACGCCGACGATCTGCTCAGCCGCGCCCGCTTCGTGCTCGAGGCCGAGATCACCGGCGGGCTTGAACACCCCGGCATCGTGCCGGTATACGGGCTGGGGACCTACGACGGCGGCCGGCCCTACTACGCCATGCGGTTCATCAAGGGAGAGAGCCTCAAGGAGGCGATCGATCACTTCCATGCCGCCGGGTCGTACCCGGAGTATTCCGGCCGACGCTCGCTGGAGTTGCGGAGGCTGCTGCGGTGTTTCACCGACATCTGCAATGCCATCGAGTACGCTCACGGCCGAGGCGTGCTTCACCGGGACCTCAAGCCGGGGAATGTGATCATCGGCCGCCACGGCGAGACGCTGGTGGTGGACTGGGGGCTGGCCAAGGCCATGGGCCAGGCCGACCCGGCCTCCGGCGAGCGGACGCTCGTCCCCAGCTCGGCCAGCGGCAGCGCGGAGACCTTGCCCGGCTCGGCGCTGGGCACGCCGGCCTACATGAGCCCCGAGCAGGCCGAGGGCGACCTGGAGCGACTGGGTCCTCGGTCCGATGTCTACAGCCTCGGCGCCACGCTCTACTGCCTGCTGACCGGCGTGCCGCCGTTCAAGGGCGACGCGGCCGATATGATCCGGGCCGTCCAGCGGGGCGAGTTCCGCCCGCCGCGCCAGCTCGACCCGAGCATCGACCCGGCGCTCGAGGCGGTCTGCCTCAAGGCCATGGCCCACCAGCCCGCCGACCGCTACGCGACGCCCCGCGCCCTGGCCGACGACATCGAGCGGTGGGCGGCCGACGAGCCGGTCTCCGCCTGGCGCGAGCCGTTCTCGCGGCGGGCCCGGCGGTGGGGGCGTCGGAACCGGACGGCGGTCAGCTCGCTGGCGGCCTCGGTGCTGGTGGCGCTGGCCGGGATGGCGGCGGTGCTGACGGTGCAGGGCCGGGCCAACGCCGGCTTGAGTCGGTCGAACGACGCGCTGGTCGAGGCCAACGCGCGGGTGAAAACGGCCAACTCCGACCTGCTAGCGGCCAACGAGCGCGAGCGGGAGCGGTTCGCCCTGGCCATGGACGCGGTCAAGCTGTTCCACGGCGAGGTGAGCGAGGACTTCTTGCTCAAGGAGAAGCCCTTCGAGGGGCTGCGGACCAAACTGCTGCTCGGGGCGGCCGACTTCTACAACAGGCTGGAGGGTCTGCTCGAGGGTCAGAGCGATCGGCCTTCGCGCGCGGCGCTGGCGAGGGCCTATGACGAGCTGGCCGAGTTGACTGAAAAGATCGGGTCGAAGCCCGAAGCGCTGGCCGTGCGCCGCAAGGCGCTGGCCGTGCACAGGGAGCTGGCCGACTCGCTCGAGGCCGATGTCGCAGCCCGGGCCGACGTGGCGAAGAGCTTGATAGGGGTCGGCTCGCTGCGGGAGGAGACGGGCGATCCGACCGAGGCCCTGGCGTCGTACGAGGAGGCGCGACGGCTCGCCGAGGGCCAACCGGCGACCGACCGCGACGACGCGCCGCTCCAGGCCGTCCTGGGCCTGGCTCACCGCCGGATGGGAAAACTGCGGGGCGATACCGGGAGGCCGGCCGAGGCGCTCGCGTCGTATGAGCGGGCGCTGTCGATCCAGCGGGAGCTGGCCGAGGTGTATCCCGACGTAACTCAGTACCAGGACGACTTGGCCCAGTGCCTCATGGACGTGGGCATCTTCTTGACGGCGACTGGCAAGCCGGCCGACGGGCTGGCATCGGAGGAGCGGGCGCTGATGATCCGGCGGAAGCTGGCCGGGGCGCATGCGGGCCGCCCCCGGTTCCAGAGTGAACTGGCCCGGAGCCACCTTCAAGTCGGCTACATGCAGCAGGTGAACGGCAAGCCGACCGAGGCACTGAGTTCGCACGAGCTCGCGCTGGCGATCTTTCGTGAGCTGACCGAAGCCCACCCGAACGTCACGGAATTCCAGTACCAACAGGCCGCTTGCCATGACCAAATTGCCTGGGTGTTGAGGCGGACCGGCAAGCCGGTCGAGTCGCTGGCGGCTTTCGAGCGGGCGATGGCGATCTACCGGAAGCTCGCCGACGCCCACCCCAGCGTGATCCGGTTCCAGGGCCGCCTGGCGCTCTGTCTCGGCCATGCCGGCGCGATCCACCTGGAGGCGGGCCGGGCCGCCGAAGCGGCACCGGCCATGCGCCAAGCGGTGGCGATCTTGGAGCGGCTGCCGACATTGCGACCATCCGATCACTACAACCTGGCCTGCGGACACGCCCAGCTCGCCGGCATCGCCGCCATGCCCGGCTCGGGGATGACGGCCGCCGAGGGGCAGGCTGAGGCCGAGCGGGCCATGCAATGGCTCCATCGAGCCGTCGCCGCCGGCTACCGCAACGTGGCCGTCATGCGGACGGATCGCGACCTCGACCCGCTGCGGTCGCGCCTCGACTTCCAACTCCTGACAATGGACCTGACCTTTCCGGGCGAGCCGTTCGCGCGGTGAGATGGTGCCGACCGGCCGGGTCACTGATCCCAGAGCTGATCGGCCCGTGAGTAGCTACTCACGGGCCGATTGGACGCCACCAGACATAAGCGTCGTTATCGGACGTTCCACGAGAGGTCGTGAAATACGCAGCCCCCAACCGGGTCCGAGGCCCACGCCGAGTACCGGGCGTTCGCGCGCCGCGGCGGTCTGGCCGTGCTCGAGGTCGAACCGCTCGTGCTGGGGTATGGCAACGAGTCGCGACAAAATGGGCCATTGGCTTCGCGAGTCCTTCACAATGAGGCGCTCGCGAGCATGGGCCGTGGTCATGGACGCGGGCTGATCGTGTAGTCGGGGGACGGGTTCGTTCGGTCCAGGTTCAGCGTGTACTTGCCGAACCGGTTGACGTGCTCTGTGAGGTAAGGGCTGATCCGCGAGAGGGTCGCCTCATCGAGCTCGTGCCCCTCGTCGACGAGCTGCCGGCGCGGGGAGCCCCGGCGACTCTTGCTTGGCGGCCCCAACCGCATCGCTGTCTCGGGTATGGCAACGATTCGCGACAAAATGGGCCATTCGTCACCCGCATGCTGGCACCGATGGCGATGGCATCGATTCAGCGAAGGAGAATGGTGCTGTCCGGTGATAGTCCAACCTCTCGATCCGACTCAGGATTGCCTCGACGAGCGCCCGATGCAGCACCGCTTTGCACCTTAATCGCCTCATGGCGGAGATAAGTGCGTCAGATCGCGAATCGCGTGCACAGCCGGTTCGATTTGCTGGGCGAGCGCGCGGAGGCCATGCTTCCTGACGAGGCGAGCGGCTTCCTCGGCGAGCGGCAAACCGTGCTCCGGCCGGGAGAGCCCAAAGGCCAGCAGCTCAGCCTGATTGATCAGCGAAGCGGCGAGCCCCGCGGGGTCGTTGAGTCGTCGGCAGATCGCCTCTTGCTCCTTGAGAAGCCGCATCGCGCCGTCGAGGTCCCCGGTGGCCCGCAGGATCAGCGCCTGGTTGCCCAGGCCGGTTTGCAACCCGGCGGGGTCATTGAGCCGTCGGCAGATCGCCTCTTGTTCCTTGAGCAGCCGCATCGCGCCGTCGAGGTCCCCGATGTCCATCAGGATCAGCGCCTGGTTACCCAGGCTGCGATACAAGCCGTCGGGGTGGTTGAGTCGTCGGCAGATCGCCTCTGCTTCCTTGAGAAGCCGCATCGCGCCGTCGAGGTCCCCGGTGGCCCGCAGGATCAGCGCCTGGCCGCCCAGGCTGCGAGACAAGCCGGCGGGATCATTGAGCCGTCGGCAGATCGCCTCTGCTTCCTTGTGCAGCCGCATCGCGCCGTCGAGGTCCCCGATGTCCATCAGGATCATTGCCTGGTTATCCAGGCTGCGAGACAAGCCTTCAGGGTCGTTGAGTCGTCGGCAGATCGCCTCTTGTTCCTCGAGCAGCCGCATCGCGCCGTCGAGGTCCCCGGTGGCCCGCAGGATCACCGCCTGGTTGCCCAGGCAAGCTTGCAAGCGCGAGTCATCGTTCGATGCACGGAAGCTTTCGATCAACGCGGACCAGAGGGACAGAAGGTCGGCTCCATACCCTGAACCTTGCAGGTAAGCCGCCAGGTGGAACAAGACAACTACATCATGCATTTCCGGCTCGGCCAAGACGCTGCGGTACGCGGTGATCGGCTCGAGGCGGCCGGTGCTCTTGACTAGCGACCAGGCGGTACGGACCTCGACCTTGTTCGCTTTCCATGCCGCGTCGAAGAACGAGAGGTCACCGAGCAGGTCGAAGAGCTCTTGCCACATCCGGAGTTGGGCGAGTTGCCAGGGGAGTTCGTCGATCGCCCGCGCCGACAGCTTTTCTGACTGGAACCGGGCGATCAGCCGGTCGCGGGTCTCGACTTCCGGCCCGGTGGGATCGCCGGCCGGCGGCTGGCGGTTCGGGTCCCAGCGGAGCCACGGTTCGTGGTGATCCTCCTCGTCTTGCCACTTCAGATAATGCCGCTCCACGGCCCGACGGATGCTCATGTGGTAGAAATCGTAGCGGCCATCGCGGCGGTGCAGGTAGGCGTCGAGCTGCGCAAGAGGGGGTAAAGATCGTCGGCCACCTCCTTCTCCAGGTGGCGCGTCAGTTCCACGAGTTCGGGACCGCTGAGGCCGCGCCGGGCACAGGCGAGCAAGCTGAGGACCTCCGCGACCAAGCTCGGGCTGAATTCTTTCTCGAGGCGATCGAAGACCTGCTCGAAGAGAGTCGTCAGGGCGTCGCCGGTGCGCGGGAGGCGGGCGATCAGGGTGTTCAGGTTCTCGAACGAGCCATAACCGCGCAGTTCTTCCAGGGCGACCCTCAGGAAGAGTGGATTCTCGGTCGCGGGGTTGGCCAGCAGAGCGTCGATCTGTCGCTCGTCGAGCGTCTTGGCCACCAGTTTCGGCACGACCTTCACGAGGTCGCGGCGTTCGTCGCGGCTCAGTGGATCGATCGGCACGACGACGACGTCGCGTTCTCCGAACGCCGTCATGACCCTGGGGGCTCGTTGCGGACCCGTCGCGACGCTTGAGAGAACCCGCACGTTCGCCGGTAAGAGCTCGGGCAGCCAGACGAGTGTGTCGGCTCGGTCGTCGGCGTCGAGCTGGTTGAGGGCGTCGAAGACCAGGACCAACCGGGCCGACTCCGGCAGGCTGGTGATGGCGACCTGGAACGTGCGGATGATCTCGTCGGGCGACTTGGCATCGGGCAGCGTCAATGCGTACCGGCGCCGGAGCTCCTGGGTGAGTCGGCGCAGCATGGTGGGCAGCGAGGTCGTCCGCGGGCTGGCGCCGACGAAGTGTGCCAGCACGAATCGATCGGGGTGTTCCTTGCGAAAATCGTGGACGAACCGCGCCAGCGCGGCCGACTTGCCCAGTCCACTCTCGCCCGTGAGCAAGAGGGGTATTTCCCCTTCGGCCAGCGCGAAGTCGCGTAGGCGGTCGTAGAGTACATCGCGACCGACGTAGAGGCGCGTCCGCAGTTCCCGGAATCGCTCGTGGAGGTCGGCCTCGGCATCGAGCGGGTCGAGGGCGGCGGGCGTGTCGGGGAGTTCTAGCTCGGCCTTGATCGCGTCCCAGAGCCAGGTCTCGGCCGCTTTCCCGAAGTCGTCGAGCCCGTCGAGCTTCCCCCGGGTACGATTGACGCGGTCGTACAGCGTGCGATTCCAGGTGGCCGAATAGGGCCGGACCGGGACCGGAGACGCTTCGAGCTCCGCTCGCAATCCGCGCAGCTTCGCCTGCAAGGCGGGGTCGGCTTCGAGGAAGTCGCGGTCGCGGGTCGCCTCGGGGATCGACGCCAGGGCCTCTTCCCCGCGCAGCAGCACGAGCGCGCGTTTGCCCCGCGGGTCGATCATCGCCCCGTGGCGGAGTTCCAGCTCCGTGACGCTGACGCCCGGAAATCGCGACACGAACGGGTATTTCGCCGCCGTGTCGGCGGGAATCCGCCCCGGCACCCAGCCGTAGCGGTGGCCGAGGAACGCCAGGAAGAAAGGGCGGCACTCGTCCACCTGTTCGAGGCAGAGGCGGATCGCCTTCTCATCCCGCGCCTCGTCCTCGGTGATGCCCCACCGCAGGTCGATGTCGTACGGCTCGACGCGGTGGGGCAGCAGCCTCTCGCGGAGCGCGGGGAACGTCACCTTGACCAGATGATCGCGCTCCGCGTGCATGTCGCGAAACGTGGACGAGAGGAAGATCCGGACGTTTCGCCAACCCGCCATTGGTCATCCGCCTCTCGATGTAAGTCTAATCAACCGGCCCCAATTCCAGTGAGTCCGAGGTGGATATCGAGGCGTTCCAGTTCTATGCCGAGTTGGTGCCAAGCGGAGGAGGTATATGAGTCCCGAAGGCTTCCGAGCAGTCGGTCCGACGCTGAGTCGAACGGAGGATCGACTCCCTCTCCACGAGTTCGCCTTCTGTGTAATAACGCGAACTCGGCTGGATTTCCACCTCCCACTCCTCGTCGGCCATGTCGGCCGAAAACATGGGTGGGACCCTGTTATCGCCATGCGCCGCCTGATAACCCTGCTTTGGAGAAAGCGAACCGAGTTCGGGATCGCCGATCGACTGCGAACCGGCCGCCTTGCCGAGCAGGTGAGGAGATGGCACACCAATTCATCCGCGAGCCCCTCCGGGCCGAAGAGGCTGATCGGCTCGCCAACGCTTGCCGGAGCCCCGAGGAGAAGCTGATCGTGTGGAACCTGCTGGATACGGGACTTCGAGTCTCGAACCTCTGCTCCTTGACGCTGGACAACGTCCAGTGGCAGCAACGTTCCCTCCCCGTCACGCGCAAGGTTGGAGGCCGGCGCCCGCAGTTCAGTCGTCGTCCTCCCAGCAGGCATCGCCGCCGCCCGCGGCGATCGCCAGCTCGGCCTGGCTGGGCAGCGTGTACAGGAAGGTCGTGTTCAGCGATGAATGCCCCATCCACCGGGCGATGGTCGGGATGTCCGCCGGCGGCTTCCGCTCGAGCATCCGCTTGGCGCAGGTGTGCCGCAGCACATGGGCGGAGAACCCGTCGATCTCGGCGGCGCGGCCGTAAGGCGTCAGGAGCTGCTTGAGGCCGGAGGCCGACAGCGGCCCGCGCTGGCCCTGCAACACGCGCCGGCCCTTGTCCTTGCCCCATTCCTTCCACCCCAGCAAGAGGAGTGCATCGCGGGCCCTCTGGTTGCCGCCGAAGGGGAGGTCCCTCTGCTTGGACCCCTTGCCCTTGCGGACCTTCAGCACCGCCTCGGTCCGACCCATGGCGATGTCGCCCCACTCCAGCGCCGCCGCCTCCGAGATCCGCAGGCCGAAGACCAGGAAGGTTTCGACCAGTCCCAGGTGCTGCTTGACCCCGCCCTGGCGGACCACCTTCACGAGCCGGCGCTCCTGGACCCTGGTCAGCCACCGCGGGACGCGCTGAACCTGCCGGGCCGTCTTGGGCGTCGGAACCGGCTCCTTGATGAGCTTGGATGCGAGCGCCCACCTGAGGAAGGAGCGCAGCGCCGCCAGGGCCAGGTTGATCGTGGCCGGCTCGAGCTTGCGGTCCCGGAGCGAGTCCTTGTACGCCCTCATGTCCTCGTGCGTGAGGTCTCGGACCCCGGGCGGCTCCTGGTAGGTTGCGCGATACCAGTCGGCGAAGACACGGAGTTCCCTGCGATAGTTCCTCACGGTCAGCGGCGATTTCTCGTCGGCATCCAGCGCCGCGGCGAACCGATCGACGTCCGCCTGCCAGTCGTTTTCCATGGTCGTGCTCGAGTGTCTGACTTTGTCGTCTGAGTTTTGACCCCCTCAATCCGTAACAATGTACCCCGTGAAGCCCCCGAAAGCGACCTTTCTTAGACAACAATACCCATTGTTGTCTGAGAAACATATGCCAGCCAGGTTCCGTCCACCTGTGGACCCACGTCCACAATTGGTGGCCGGTGTCGGGAGAATGCTGTTCCGCACTGCCCGCCACTTATCAGCTAAAGGCGCCACTCCGAACCCGTCACATGCCATCCGTCACCGTTGAGCAGTGACTTGACGGTGGAGCCTCCCCGGAGTCTCGGGGTCGGTTACTGAACTCGCGTCCATTTGAGAGGCGGTCCTGGTTTCATCCGACATCCCTTCCGGCCTTACCGCCCGACGGGTGGAGGGGACGGTCCAGGGGCTCTGGGTGGTTTCTCCCCGCGTGATGAGTGGGTGTACCGGGCCATCACATTTGATAGGCGCCGAGACCCGGTGTCGAGCTGCGAGCGTACCGTCCGGGTTGATCGCCTCGGACCGGGGCGATCTGGCCTGGTCCATCGGCCTTGCTCCAGTTCTCTTCCCCGCCGTCTGAAGGATCCATCCACCCGAAGTAGGTAGGCTCTCGTGGGGGAATGGATGAATAACCGATCGACCCACCGCCCAAGAGGGACGAGATCCGCCGAAGATTGTCGCCCGTCGCAGCATCACGGAGCACTGGTCCGCAGGTCGGCTGGCCGAGCCGATCGGGATGCCGGTTGGTGCTGCGAATCTCGACTTCAGGACAGAGACCGAGCCATTCCACCTCGCGCGCATCGCGACCGCCGCTCGTGTCGATCGAGCGATTCGCGAGTGGACCCGATGCAGCACCGCCGATGCCCGATGTCCGGCCTCCTACCGGTGCGGGCCGCAATCCAGAATGGTTGATAGCTTTCAGGCCGGATCGGGCGACATCGAGGGTTTCTGCATCCGCCGCAGGTGCAATGTCGCGCCGAACAAGACGCTCCCGAGCGCGAGCAGGCTCCAGGCCGACGGCTCGGGCACGGATGTCAAGTAAATGTCGTCGAACGCGAGTTGCTTGTTACCGCCGTCGAACACGATCGAATTAGCGACTCCGGAGAAGTTCACCGTATTCGGAACGAATGTGCCAGGACCAGTCTGACCCGATGTCGGTTTCAGCATGACGTCGGCAAGGACGGTCCCCGTTCCTTTGGCACCACTGTAGACTTTCATCTCCCCTGTGGAGTCGATATCGGCGTAGTCGAATGCGACCTGATAGCCGAATCCACCCGCCACGTTCATCGTCGTTTGAATCCCTTCCCCCTCCCGGGCCGTGTCGCTGTAGAGTTCCATGATGCCCGGCGGCGTGAACGTCCCGATCAGTCCAGAAGTGCTGGTGATGAGCCGGGCGTTCAATGTGAACGTCACCCCGTAATTCGGGCCTGGACCCACGCCCAGATGGGTCATGCCGCCATCGTAATAATTCAAGATCGGGTCGTTGTTGTCGCTCTTGAGCTGCGACTCGTCAAACGTGATGGCGATCGTGCTGTTACCTCGCGCCGCCTGTCCCACGCCCGGCGCGAGGAAGGCGACAATGGTGATGGTTCCTCGGGTCGGATATCTCATCGCGGCCCTCCTCGGCGGCGATCTCCATGTTGGATCGATTGAGTGAGTCCAGTTCCATTCGGAGAATTCACCGCACGCGATGACGTGTCATACCGGTGATCGCGCCATGAATACACACGAGACTACTTACAATAATGTACTTATGTATTCCCGGCGACTGAACTTCATCTGGATGAGCGTGAACCCTGGTCAACTGATAGTGATTATCGAAACAACGCGCGGACTTCAAGTGTTTCCTAACCACATGTCGTTTTTTTTTCAACGAAGTTGAGAGATCCCTGTTTTGGGCAGCACAGTCATGCTCCGGGGTCGATTGAGACAGATTTGGCGAGGTGCGGGGAAGTCTCCCACGATGGTCGGTGGAAACGAGCTAACCCGTCGCCCGAAACGGATTGACAAGCCCTTCCGGCGTTCGTCAGCCTGATGCTTTAGTCGTCGCCTGGAAAACGGATACAGGGTCTATCGTGTTCGACTGCGACAGGGTGCAGACTCGACTCGTCTCGATGGGACGTAGGGCCCGCTAACCTCCTGGCTGTGAGTCTGCCGATGCTGACTCGATTGGTCTTCACCGTCTGGGGTGCCTGGCTCGGGGCCCTCGGCCTGGCGGCGGCGCTGACCGCCTCGGGGATTTGGAACGAGCCCCCGATTTTCGGGGTTGGCTTGCCGGTCCTGATGTTCGGGGCGGGGCTCGGCCTGGTGATCGCGGGAGCCCGAGCCATGCCGGCTCTTTGCCCGGGCGATCAAGGCGACGATGGTCTTGGTCATCGCGCCCTGCGGGATGTTGTCAAAATCTAGGCCGTTGAACTTCAGGAAGAGTAGCCCCCGCAGCGCGGCAGCTCGATACGCCTCATCGAGCGCCCGCGCCAGCTCCTCGTAGTCGAGCGCCATGCGACGTACCACCGCGTACCCGACCATGGAAGAATCGCTCACGACCGCCCTCGCACTCACTCCAGGGGTGGACCCAGGTTCGCCGCTGTGCCGCGCTCGGCCATCAGGGCGCGGATTGCCGCCATAGGAATCCCCTGATTATACCGGGCCTGGAGGCCGATCTCCGACTTCGGGTCGCCCGCGTGGTGCAGCGCCGCGAGCTTCCAGTCGAGCGTGAAGCAAGGCGACCCCGACGAGCCGCCCAGTGTATTTGTCTTATAGCGCACGCGGGTGCCGTTCTTGTTCGAGCCGAGGACAGCGACGGTCTCGATGGCCAGCTTCAGCGGCTCAGCGTCCGGGTGCTGGAGGATCATCAGCGGGTCGCCCTCGGCCAGCGCTGGCGGCTGCGTGGGGACCTCGATGTACCCGCGGAGGGCCCCGTTCGGGCCGGACTTCTTGCCGATCTTCTTCGCACCCGGCTGCCCCTTCACTCGCAGGAGCGCGTAGTCCAGGTGGTCCGTTGGCCGGTTGGCGAAGTTCGGGTCGCTTTTGGTGTCGTATGAGTCATAGGGGCTGTGGTCGATCAGCCAATTCGTGTCCAGGGTGTGCGGCGTCCCCTCCGAGACCGTTTTCCCACCCGAGACCCGGTAGTCGAACAGAAGGACGACCGCCTCGGACCTGGCCTTGCCGTCGATGACCGGCTTGACGACGTGGTAATTCGTCATCACAGCGTCGTTGTGGACGAGAAACCCCGTGCCGAAGACGCTACCGCCGACCGTCGGCACTTCGATGCGGCAGACTCGAAACTCGGTCGCCGCCATCCGGGCCCGCCACTCGTCTGGGTCGAGGAATGGGATGACGGGCCGGACCTTCGCCTCGAAGGCGCCTGGCTCTGCGGAGGTCAACCCGATCCGCTCGGCGAAGGTCGCCAGGATCGGGCTCCCCGGGTTCGACTCAAGGGCGGCCAGCACCAGCTTGCGCCAGTAGTTTCGCTGGTTCGCCTCGATGATGATCGAGAGGACCTTCGCCCGCCGATCGGCCCCCGCGTAATCCTCGATGTCCATGCTGAGTTTGTAGTACAGCATCTCCTGGAGGCGAGCGGTGTTGAAGGAAGATAGCAGGGCTTCGGCGAACTCCTCGGCGTCCGCGCCAAAGAGGCCCGTGAGTGCTTCGGACATCGGTGAGGCTCCCGTTTCAGTGCGCCTTGCGGGGACCAGATTCAGACGAAGTTCAGTTCGGCCTTCTTAATCAGGGGATCGGACGCCAGTTTCGTCAAGTTGACCGCCTCGTTGGTGATGCGGAACCGGCCGCCGAAGTGCAGGCCGACGATGCGGTGCGTCTCCAGGTCGACGATGCACGATCCGGAATTGCCGCCCAGCGTCGAGCAGTCGTGCTGAAATGTCCCCTGGGCCCCCACAACCTTGGTAATCGCCCCAGGCTGGAGGCGCTTGACGTCGAAAATGCCTGCGAAGATGCGCCGCATGACGTCCGGGTCGTTGCGACGGCTGTCGGAGGCCGGATACCCCACCACGTACACCTTCCGTCCCTTCTTCAGCGCAGGCGCGCCTTCGCTGGCGATCGGCAGGGGCTTCGGCGTCTTGAGGCCGGCCGCCTTGGTCGCCACGCGGAAGAGTGCCAGGTCTAGCGAGTCGTGGATCCCGAGCACCTCCAGCAGCTTGAATTCGGCGGGCCGGGTGGCGTTGAGGTCCTCGGCATAATCGATTCGGGGCTTCATGCCGGGCTCGAAGACCCAGCCTCTGCCCGACTGCCGGGCAAACTCGACGGCGACGTGTCGATTGGTCATTACCACGTCCTCGCCGACGAGGAACCCCGTCCCGACCCAGTCCAGCGCCGGGTGGCCTTCGACCTCGATGCGACCGACGCTGCGGAAGGTGGCCTGGATCTGGTCGCGCTGCGCCTCAAGCTCGGCCCACTCCGGCGGTGGCGGCATGAAGACGCCGTCCTGAATCAGGATGGCCGGGCGGCCGGTCAGCAGGATAATGGCCTCCAGGCCGACCTGCTCATCCGGCGAGATATCGGCCTCGCGGCCTCGCTCGCGGATCTTGCCGATCGCCCGCTTGGCGGTCCGCGCCATCGCGTCTTGGACCCCAGCGATGGCGACCTCGATCTCGCCACCTCCGGCCGGCCTCACGACCATCGATTCAAGCCCGGGGGACTTCCGACCCCTGTCCCCCTGCGAAGGCGAGCCGAAGGCATGCGAGAGGAACTCATGCGGCTGGTTCTCCAGCCGGTCGTACAATCGATCCAGGTCCGGCACATAAGCCAGGCACCGCTCGACGATATCGGAGCCTTCACGATTCGACTGCTTGGCCATCGCTCTCCCCTCCCGTTGCGACCCTGCCCGGCGAGAGGACCCCTCTCGACCGGAGCGAATCCTCACCCCCTCACTCACGATCGCCGGTCCCGTCCGGGAGCCGGCCCGCTCAGGCGCCCGGGCCGAGCCCTTCGGCATCCGGAGCTTCCGGACCGACAGGGCAGCCGATCGAGGGGATGGGCCCACGTCGAACTCCCCGTGCTCTCTCGATCGGCTCCGCACTCCTTCGACGCGGGCCAGCGCCGGGGCGTCCGGCAGCGTGCCGCGGTCTTCGTCGTACAGCTCGAACCACGGCAGGCCTGCCGCCGCGTAGTCGCGCGCCGAGACCGGGCTCGGCGGCGGCTCCTCCCCGGTGATCACCCGGTACTGCGCCGTGTTGGCGATGTGCACGGTGATCTCGCCGAAGTTTTCGGGGTCCCACGTCTCCAGGCCGTGAGGATCGGGATAGATCTTCTGCTGGATCGACCCGCCCGCTGCCAACCCCATGCCCCTCCCGACGCTCTCCATGCCGGCCTCCCGCCCGTATCCGCCGCTCCGGGGTGCGCGGTCGGGGAACCGCCCTGGCCTGGGTTCGTAGGCCCGGATCTGGATGCCCCCAAAGACCTCCGAGCCGGTGACCTGGCCCTCGATTGTCGCGCCCCACCCCAGCGGCATCGCCACGAACTGGCGGACCCGCCCGCCCCCGGCGTTGATCCCGTCGAGCCACGGCTGGTCCGGGCAGACGACGTAATTCTGCGGGTTGGCACGCAGCCCTTCATCCCACGACCTGCCCGTGATCGCATCGACTCCCCCAACTCCCACCTTCACTGCGTTCGGCTTCCACCAAGCCCCCTCGAAGGCGATCCACAACGCCTCGCCTTGCTGCATGCCCAGAAAGGCCCCGCCCCGCTCGCGCCAGCCCTCCGGCACTCGATCCGCGTAGTCCTTGGTTCGCCTCATTTTGAACGCCCCCAGACCCGGCGGCAGCGGGTACGCCTTGCCGTCTTCCGGGATGCGCAACGTCCTCTGGAGCACGACGGTGAACCGCCGGCCGATCCGCACCCGGTCCTCCTCGATCCGCACTGAAACCATGGAGGATCTCCGCCCGCGAATGAGGTCAAGTGGGTCGACATGTGAGGTGTTGATCGGACCCTCTCGACGCCCCGGGCCTGAGGTCAGGGGCAGCGACCGCTAGGCCAGAATTGGTTGAAGACGTATCTGCCACGTATGTATCGGACGACCTCGCCGTCCTGGTTCCAGACAAGCAAATTCCAGCAATTTGAATCGTAATCAAGGTGAATGATATTACCCTCATTGATGGATTCCGCGAGGGACGTGCCCGTTCGAGCATCGAATAGGGAGATTTGACCGCCCTCTCTGGACACCTGGACCGCATTCCCATCCGGAGTAAAAGATGAGCCCAATTGCACTCCCTGGGTGGAGAGCGTGCCCAGGGATTTCCCGGACAGGATGTCCCAGAGTTCGGTCGATCGATTCGGGCCCCAGATCAGGAGGCGGGACCCGTCCCGGTTGACGGCCAAGTTGTCCTTCTCGGTGGCCTTGACGCCGTTCAGGGGCGCCGCGGAGTCCGAGCCGATCCGCCAGATGTTGAGGGTGCCGGTGGGGGCGGCCTCCCAGGCGATATACCGCTCACTCTGAGACGAAACCTCCCGTAGCTCTCGGCCCGTCGCCACCGAATTCCACGCCAGGTCACTCGAGTCAATGATTGAAACGATCTCTCGGTCCCTGCCCAAGTCGTGTCCTAATGATATGACGAGCTGTTTTCCGTGATTGACATAATCGACGTCGAAATGCCCAACGGACTCCTCGATCGGCCGGCCAGACTTGCCGGAAACGGGGCCTCGCACGAGGGCGCCTGTCCGCAGGTCCCGCAACTGGACGGAGAACCGGCCATCCGGAAAGCCCTCGACCGTCGCAACCCTGGAGCGGTCCTCATCAACCGTGAAAGCGTGAACGTCTCTCGGTCCCTCGGCGCTGGCGAGTTCCGCCAGGGCCTTACCCGTCGCGATGTCGAACAGCATCGGGATGACCCGATCTCCTCGGAGGGTCTGACCGACGATGGATGTCACCTCTCGAAGACCTTGCTCCTTCTCGGCATCGGTCAGCGCATGAGGGGGCAACAAGCCCGTAAGTCGCTGCTTCAGTGTCAAGATCGCCTGGGCTTGTGCGGGGGGAAGCTTCGTCTCGTTTGTGTCCGTGACTCGGTGTCCATCCTGGTCATAGATTCGGACGTGCAGCAGGTTGTTGTTGTCGGTACCGACCATGATCAGATTATTCCCCGAGGTCGGTACTCCTGTGCCATTTCCCCAGGACATCAATCGCAGGTCAAACCCTCGTCGGAAACAGACGATGATGAGCCGCTCATCGTCCTTATTCACAAAGGGGGTAAATACGGTGGACCCCTCGGGTTCCATGAGGTCTCGGATGATGCCGACGGTCTTGCCGGTCGCGAGGGAGTAAATCGTTACCGAGTAGGGTTTTCGCACTTTGTCCCATCGGGATCGATCCGCGACCGCGATTGTGGTCCCCGATGTCCCGAAGTTGATATTGAATTCTTCAGGTGCGCGGAACGGCAGGAGCGATCGGACTCCGTTCTTCAAGTTGACGCCGTAGAGCGAGTTGACATTGGCCGGAGCCTCTCGTTGCCCATCCGTTAGCACGTATTCCCCTCTCGGGCCGATCCAAAGCTCATTGCCGCGTCGTTCGCTTAGCAGCAGAGCCCCCATCCGGCTATCCCAGAGGCGGAGATGGGGTTGGCCCCAGAACGTCCCGGTCAAGAACCGGTCGCCGGGCAACTCGATCCCGGTCACCGGGCCGGATTCCGCCTTGTCCCAGTGACGGCCGATGACCTGCCGCTTCCAGACTACCCCGGCGGTCGCCGCCAGGAACAGGCTCGCGGCCACCAAGAACGACGCCGCGATGATCCCCACCCCCTGGAAGGCCGGTCGGACGAGGCTCCGGCGGATCACCCGGCGGGCGTCCGGCGCGCCCCGCTGCGAGCGGTCCGCGTAGCGCCAGATCATCCAGAGGCGGCCCAGGGGGATGATGTCCCGCGTCCCGGAGGTGTAATGCCGCAGCCACTGGTTCGCCTCCTCAGTCCGGGTGGAGACATCGCTGGTGGCGAGCCGTACCGAGTCGACCAGGTAGTCGTGGATCAGGGTCCAGGCGGGCTCCACGTCCCGGCCAGCGGCTCGGCGAGTCTCCCGGAGGATCAGACGGGCGGCCTCGAACTGGGCAAGGATCTCGGCGACCAGTGCGGTGCGGTTGACGGAGTAGCCGAGGTCCTGAGAGGCGACCTCGGGCTCCAACTCTGCAAGCGTCCGCGGCTTCCCCCGCGCGGGCCGGGAAGTCGCACATGGCTCTCAGGATGCGGGCGGCAGCGGCCGGGTTGCGGCAGAGTTGGATCGAGTCGCGGACGTGGTGCGAGAGGATCCCCGCCGCGCCTCCGGAGAGCCGGTAGCGATCCAGGTGCAGCTCGCTCCCCAAGTAGGTGCAGACGAGCTGCAATTCCGGCGGCCGGACGAAGCCCTCCTCCTGGAGGTCCGAGGCGATCAGCTCTGCAAATCCGGGGTCGAGGGCCAGCCCGTCCGCCTCCGCGCATTGGAGGATGACGCCCGTCGCCTGGTCAACGTCGAAATTCTTCAGGTGAAACAAGTTGCGGGCCGTGATCGGCTCGGCAAGGGCCGGGGTGAGGTCATGGATGTCGATGAGGTACTCTCGCCGGACGGCGCACAGGACGTGGACCGGATCCGGTTCCGCGATGACCTCGCTCAGGAACGCTCCGAGCCTCTGCCGGGCCGCCTCGGAGGTGAATTCGAGGAAGAAGTCCTCGAACTGATCGAGGATCAACACTCCCCTGGCGCCGGCCGGCAAGCGGGAACGCAGGCTCTCCAGTAGCCGCCCCAGGCGGGCGTCCGGCTCCGCTGGCGCGGCATCATCGTTGGCGGTCAGCCGCCGCGGGGTGCGCAGATAGGTGACGGCGAATCCTCGGGAGGCCAGTACCCCCTCGACCTCGGCTCGCAGCAGCGACGTCTTGCCGCAGCCGGAGTCGCCGCAGACGACCCCGAAGCGGAAGTCGTCGAGGCCGACCCGGTCGGCGATCGCCCGCGCCTCGCGGACCCGGGCGTCGCCGGGGAGCCGATCCCCCTCCTCGAACGGGTAGAGGCCGCGGAAGGCGTTGCGGCGCCGCCGGTCCGACTCCCAGCGCCGGCGGCTCGCCACCATCCACGCGCGCCGTTCCGTCCGCTTCTTGCCCCGGAGGTATCCCCAGACTCCGACGAAGATCATGGCTGCGGCGATGAGGGCCGCGACCAACCGAATCGCCCCAGTACTAGCGATGATGACGATCAGGACGATGAGGAAGGCCGCCGCAGCGGCGACCATCTCCCACCACTCTCCCAGCCCCCCCCACGTGTCAAGGTAGCGGGGGGGCGGGCCAATCGTGCCCAGCTCACCGTCCGACTCCGGCCGGTCGGCAAAGTAGGCGTCGTGGAATCGCTTCAATCGCTCGTTATTCGGGTTAGCGGAATGGGCCGCACGGACCAGGTTATCAAGCCACCCCTCCTTCTCGGCCGCTTGGATGATGTTGAGGATGGTATCCGGCTTCCCTTTCGACTCGTCGAAATGCTCCAAGTCTTTCTTGAGTTTGTTGAACAACATCTCCTTGAGGGATGCCAGGTTGAACGCTCCATCCAGGGCCTCGTTGAATTCCTCACTGTCGTAGCTCATATCGCTCAATCTCCTGGGGCTAGCCTCGAGCGGTCCTGTCTCGCCGAACCCTGGGTACGAGCCGGAATGCCCGCTCGCTCGCGGAGGAATCATCGCATCGGCGCCCGTCCATCCCCGGGGATCGGCGGTCGGCCCGCGTTCGTCCGGGCCATCCCCCGGACGCGGAATCTCAGAGCTTGCGGTAGAACCTGTTCAGGTGCTTAAGGAGCGCCTCGGAGGCCAGGCGGGAGTTGCGCAGGGCCCCGATCAGACTCTTGCAGGTCGCGGGGTCCAGGGCGTCGGATTGAGGGTCGGCGCCGCCGGTGATCTTCTGGAGTTCGGGGACTGCTCGTAGACCTGTAGGGCCTCGACCTCGAACATCACCTCAAGGCCGGAGGGAGTGGGCGGGTCGCGGCCGGGGGGGCGGGCGCGGCCTCCAGGACGCCGGGGAGGCGGAGCCTGGCGAAGGAGGCCTCGTCGCGGGGCGTCTTCTCCAGGCCGATCTTGAAGGGGATGTCCAAGGCAGCGTTGGCGCGGAGGTGCCCCTGGCCGAAGTAGGTCAGGCGGTCGGGGTCGGTCGCGTCCAGGCGATCCTCGTCGAAGAAGTTCCGCTGGAGGTCGGTGCGGAGGTGCGCCGGCAGTGTCGCGTGTTCGGGGTCGTACCCTGTGTCGAGGATCGCGATCCGCACGCGCCGGCCCTCGCCCGGGTCGCCGGCACGGAGATGGGGCGCGCTCAGTTGCGAATGATCGTCGTCGAGGTGCCGGCCGAATTGGAGCGTCGCAGCGGGCCAGAATGAGTCCGGACCGATGTACTGGCAGACTCCCGAGCCGGCGAACGATTCCAGGCTGATATCATCAGGGCCGCTGTAGGGGACCCGCTGCACCACGTCGGGCTCGACGTAACGTGGGGCGGAGTCCATCCCGGCGAGGCCCGGGGCGTCAAGGGGGCAATGGGCCTCATCCCAGGGATGGAGCGCGGGGCCACGGCCACCCGCCGGTGGCGCGAACCCGCCGGTTGGCGAGCCCGCCTCCGTGCCCGTCGCCGAGGTGGAGATGGCCTCTAGCCGGTCAACTTCGGACGCCGCCCGCCGCGTCAGGGCCTCCAGGCCGGTTGCCGGTGCGGCCTCGATCATCAGACGCCGACGAGACGATGAGACGACGGACATTGCTTGTCTCCGCGCACCGGTTAGGGCCCGGTGTATCAGACCTTTTTCGCCGGGGCCGTCCCCATCCGGGTCACGGAGGACCGAGGGTAGAGGCCGACGCCCGGAGACGATCGTTCCAGCTCCCTGTACGCCTTACGCCGCGCAGGCCAAAGTATGATTGCTTTCAGGGGTGAAGGCAACATGCAAACCAACCGACGAGCGCGGGCCAGAGCAGACGCGGAAGCGGAGGTCGCCCCTCTGGAATCAGCTGCATTTAAGGACCATCGGCTCCACGGCGATGCCGAGGAGAAGGACACCGGTCGCACGGGTGACCTGACGTGCTGCCCGGAACAGCGGACGGAGTTGGCGATAGTGCGGCGTAAGCTGGAAGTGCTCCTCGACCCACGCCAAGTCGGCTACACCCTTGAGTTCGTCGCTTGGAAAAAGCACACTCGGTCCATTATGCTCGACGACGACAGGTGCAAACTCGACTCGTCCCGATGGAAAGTCGGGCGCAAAAACCTCCTGGCTGTGAGTCTGCCGATGCTGACTCGATTGGTCTTCACCGTCTGGGGTGCCTGGCTCGGGGCCCTCGGCCTGGCGGCGGCGCTGACCGCCTCGGGGATCTGGAACGCGAGCCCGATTTTCGGGGTCGGCTTGTCGGTCCTGATGTTCGGGGCGGGGCTCGGCTTGCTGATCGCGGCGACCATCCGCCTGATTCGCGGCCCCCGACGGATTCGGGCGCTCGCGGGCCTGCTCGTGGGGACGGCGCCGTTCTGGTTCCTGGCCGGGCACATCCTGATGGCGATGCGACCGGCGTTCAACCTTCATGTGTCGCCCGGGTGGCCGTCCAAGGTCTTCTCGCCGCTGGCCCGGCCCCTCGTGGACCTGGAAGCGCGCTGGTTCTACCCGGAGCGGACGCCGGGGAAGTGGGTGACGATGATCGGGGCGAAGGCCAGTGACGCCCGGGCCCAGGTGGCCGCGATGGACCGGCACGTCGAAGCCTCGCTGGCCCGGCTCGACCAGTCCGCGACCTCGCCGATCGTCTGGTATCGGGGGCCGATCTTCGGCCTGCGGCAGTGCGCCATTCACGACATGGCGGTCGGGTCCCCTGTCGGCCTGTACCGGCGCGGAGCCGACGGCCTGACGGACCTGGACCGCCACGAGGTCGCCCACTGCGTCATCAACCGGAATGACACGGCCCGGAGCGATCCGCCCAGGGTCCTGATGGAAGGGTGGCGCAGGCCAACCAGGGGACGCCTGCCGAAGACCTGGCCGACACCGCCTGGGACGACCACAGGAAGGGGTTGAGCTTGAGCCTCCGACAACTGGTCGCCCCGGATTGGTACTGGTACTCGGGGCCGGCGGCCTATAACCAGGGTGCACCGCTGGTCAACTACCTCCTCCGGTTCTACGGACCCGAGCGATTCTTGAAGCTGTACACCACCTGCCAGCAGGCCACCTTCGAGCCGGACCTGCGGGCTTGTCTCGGCGTCGGGCTGGATGAGCTCGACGCCGCCTACTGGGCCGACATCGAGCGGATCGTCCGCACCGGCCCGCTCGCCCGGCGCTGGCTGAAGGGCCTGAAGCTCGCCGCGGGCATCGATCCCGCCGCCTGGGATGCCTTCCTGGCGGATTACTTCGCTGCCGCCGCCCGCCTCGTCGCCCCGTTCGATCACGTCCGGTTGACGGCCACGTTTCAGATCGAGAGGGAGACCAAGGCCGGCCGCGACGATCCATACGAATGGACCGAACGGCTCAGCTTGCTCCGCTCGGGTCCATTCGCCCTCGCCCGGCATCGGTTCGGCAATCGCGAGAAGGCGATCCTGCGCATCCCGACCACTCACTATACGTCTACCGCGATCTCGACTCCGAGCCCGGGCCCTGGACGATCGGGGAAGACTCCCTGGCCGGTCCGCTGCAAGCCTACCGGCAAGCCCTGGACAGAGTTGAGTCGGCGCCGGGCGATTGGTTCTTTGACGCCACTCACAACGGGGCGACCCTGCTGGAATTCCCTCAGATCCTCAAGCGGGACGGATCCTCGACGGACTACGAAGTCGTCAGGCTCCACACCACGACCGGCGACGGGCACCGCCTCGTGACGCTCCGGCTGCGGACAGGTCCAGAGGTCAAGGGCCGCGACCGGGAGGATTTTACGCTGGTCTTCGACGCGGATGACCTGTTCGTGGTCCGCTCGATCCACTACGGAGAACCACTCCAGAACGTCGCCTCGGATCGCCGATTCGAGTACGACCATCCGGACGGCCGCCCCGTCCTGCGCTCATGGGCCAACACGACACCGGCTCCGCACCGGACCCTCCGGTTGGACGTTGAAGAATGCCGGTTCGGGCCGATCCCCGAGGCCGAGTTCGCGGTCGAACCGTTTCTGGCAAGCCTCGGGCCGGGCGGGACGAACCGGCAGGCGGCGGTCGCGCCATCGATCGCGACGCTCCACGACTGGTACTGGCTGGCGTTCGTCTTCGGCGGTATCAGCCTGGCCGGTGGATCCGGCCTGGCCCTGAGAAGCCGCGACCGCGATCGACGGGCCCTGCGGGCCGATCAAGAGGGATGTTGTTGAGCCAAGGTTGAAGGATGGAAACCATTCCTCAGGAAAGCTCGGGCGACGGGTGATTTTGTGCCGTGGCCGAGCGATCGAACGTGGTCGGAGACGTTGGGACGGCGCTCCTGACTTCCCGGGTGCGCGAGCCCCCTGACTCCGCCCTGGGCCGAGGACGGAATAGAGGACGTAACGGCCATCTGGTGAATAAGCCAGATTGGTGATCTCCGGCTCATGTCCCTCCGGCCCCAGCGGTCTTGCCGGCCCGGCCTCGCCCTGCTGGACTGAATACAACGCCTCACCCTTCTCCTCGACTCCGACGAAGATGCAACGGCGGGTGGCGGCCGAGAAGATCGGGTAAGTCGGCTTGACGTCGGGTCCGTTTGCTCTCCGCCACAGGACTTCCTTGACCTTGGCCCGGGGTGGGTCGCTGACGTCGATGAGGGCAATCGTGTCCCCCTCGGAAGGCCCGATGACTGTCACGATCGTCTCATTGGCGGCCCAACTCGGGTGCGAATGGATCTCGTGATCGGGGATCTGCAGGATTCCGCTCTTCTCCGCGTTCGCATCCATCAACGTCACCTGCCGAGGATCCGTATAGTGCATGATCATGAGCTGCCGGCCATCGGGGGACCAGATGGGTTTCCCGAGATTGCCGAGCAAGCGGCGATCCGAGCCGTCGGCGTTCATGAGCCACACGGCATTCTGTTCTCCATCGGCATTCGACAGGAATGAGATGCGGTCGTCTGTTCAACGAGAAGGTCGGACAGTTTCCTGCACCGAGGTCCGTCACGGTCAACCGGCCTTCGCGGAGGTCGATCGACTTCAATCGGCTCAATCTCCATTCGGTCCCGGGCGTGGCGTCGAAGACGATCCGACGGCCATCGTGCGACCAGACGGGTGAACCGGATTGCGTCAGCCCGGGGGCCGGCTGGTCGGCGATGAGCGTCACTTCTCCGTTCCTCAGATCCATCATATAAAGACCGAGCCGATCCGGAGCCGTCTTCGGTTGGACGGGATGTCGCTTGAGCTGCTCGACGAGTCGGGCGACCGCCTGGGCTGGAGGCGGATCGAGCATCCCAGAGAACAGCTCGGCGGCTTCCGCCGAGGCGGCGGGCCTCTCGCCGGCGCCGAGCGCCTTGATCTCGGCCCGGATCCGCCCCAGGTCTTGCCGCATCTCGGCATTCCGTCGGGCCGTCTCGTCGAGCTTGTTCCCGAGCTTCTCCACCGAGTGGCTCAGAATGTTGTAACTGTCGTCGCCTTCGGGCGCAGCCGCGGCGGGTGGTTGTCTCCCCTTCAGGCCGCCGGATTGACCTCGGGTCAAGGCTTGCGTGCCGGCCAGTGCCAGTGCCGCGGCCAGGGCTCCGGCGCCGAGGATTTTCAGCTTGGAGATCGTCATGGCGTAGAGCACTCCCCTTGCAAGTGTGATAGCCGCGGCCGGGGCCAATGCGGCCTCAGTCGCGCGTCCAACCGCGAACACCTGCGACGCGCGGACCGTCGCATCGAGCAGTGATGCCGTCAAGGCCGCCGATGCGGGCGGACTCAACCCTGCATCGAGCAATGCCGCCGGCAAAGCTACGCCCCTGCGGACCAAGCTCTGGCGTAACCGCTGGCGTGCCCGAGACAGCCGGGACCAGACGGTCCCCGGCGGGCAACCGATCCGCATCGCAGCTTGCTCGGAGGACAGGCCCTCCAGGTAGCAAAGTACGACCGGCTCCCGGTATCTTCGCGGCAAGCGGGCGATCTCTTCATGAAGTTCCGGACAGGGCTCGGAGCGGACTGCCGCGTTGTCGCGTTCTTTCGCCTTCCAGGCTGCCCATCGTCGCTCGTACACTCTCCGTCGGTCTCTGTCCGCCTTGGCCCGCAAGGCAACCCGCAGAGCGATCCCGTGGAGCCAACTGGCCAGAGACTCGGCATTGTTCAGCGAGCTGGCATTTCGGGCCACGACCAGAAACGTGGCCTGAAGCGCGTCCTCGGCGTCGTGCGGATTGCCGAGAACCTGCCGGCAAACGGCGAGAACCATCGGTCCATGCCGTTCCACGAGCGCCGAGAACGCCGCCTGGTCAGCCCCGTCACACCCGGTCAGAAACCTTTGTAAGAGGTGGCCGTCCGACAGGTCGCCGACGACACCGAATCGAAGAATCGTGCCGAGTTGATTCGGCACGCCCGCTCTCGCCGAAACGTGCGCCATCGATGCCGTCTCCTTGTTGGGATCCGGACATATAGTGCAGCATCGGCGCGTGCGTCTTCCAATTTTTTCCCTTGAAGGCAACTTTCCTTGAAGAAATGGTTCGAGAGAGGACTGCCCACCCCAGTGAACCACAAGCGGCTATCAAGCGCTTGTTAACCCCATCTCTTCACAGCTCAGCCTTGGAGCGATTCACGATCGAATTGCATACAACCCACACCAACCCGACGCGACATCGAGGGCAATGCCTTCCGACCCTCGCTAGCGCGTCGGGTTGGTGTGGCAACCGAGGGGCCACGGTGTATGCAGGTCATGAATTCGGAGCTCTCGCAAGACCAGCAAGGAGGAAGGGAGCCCTGCAAGAGCATGTTGCACGAATGAGCGAGAATACTGCCTCGAATCGCCGAATTTGCGATCGCCATCGGTCCAAGGCGTCAATGCCTTGGAAGGCATGTTGTCGACATGCTCTCCAACTAATTCAAGGGTACTGGTCTCAATCCTTCAAATCGATGTCGACGCGAGCCGATTCATGACCGAGGCTGACTGTGAGCCCCGAGGTCCGCAAATCGCTGAATCGCTCGGGGAACTGATGTTCGACTCCCACGGGATTGCTGACACGGGGCTTTTCAGACATGAGTGTGGTCGGAACGGCCTCGACTCCGGCGTCTTCACTCCGGGATGGCAACTGGGACACGAGCGGCTTGGCGTTGGGGATAATACAGATCCGGTAACGTGACCCCTCTTGGTTCCGCCTCTGCCATTTCGAGTCGATCGTATAATAGCCGCCTCGTCCAACTGATGCAGAACCCCATTCGCCGGGAGTTCCCGGCATCGTTGCGAATACGATGAAGCACCCGGTCAGGGGTTGCCCATTGTAGGTGACCCGTCCATGGACCGGCCCGCTCGAGACTGTGTCCAGTCCGGGGGCCATCGAAAGCGTGAAGAGGAAGCAAGGTGCGCAGAGGCCGAGGCCCGCGACGCTAGTTCGAATTTTGTTCATGGGACGATGACCGCAATGAAAGATGTGTTGCGTTCGATCTTCGAGTCTTCCATGACCCGGTGTTCCTCAATCTCGGTATTCGCCAGCAATGGGTGTGCCGCACTCGATTATGCGACTTCAACCCGGTTCGGGAACGGAAATTCAGAATAGTCAGAATATCTGGAGGAGTCAATGGCGTCGGTTAATTTTTCTTCAGGAACGATCAAGCCCACGCCATTGATGCTCGTCGGTTTCACCACCACGATAGCGATGACAGGTACTTCCGTTCAGTACGAATCGGAGCTGATGACCTCACCTCCGGCGACTGTCCCCAGGGCACGCCATGTGTTCCCATCGATGGTACTCTTGACGAAGCGGACGGAGCCGTCACCGAGCAAGGCATTCACGCCGCCGGGATGGTAGCTGCGGGCGGTCAACGCGGCGTAGGTCGGCCCGCCGCTGACGATCAATGGGGTCTCGTAATCCAGATCCTTGCCATTCGCGTTGGAGATCATCTTGTTCGGGGGCCAGGCCGTGGTCATCGAGGTCTCGTGCGAATTACCATCGGCCCAGAACGTGTGCGCCATCCCGGGCGTGCAACTCACGTAGGCGGGGGCGACCGCGAATGGGTCGGCGTTGGGCGGTGCGACGCTCGTGGGCGACATGCCCGGGGGAACCGGGCTGAATGGGCCGCAGAGCGGGTTATACACCTTCACGTCGGTCGCGAGCAGGGTATTGCTCGTCCCGTCCACGAATTCGGCGATCCGACGGCTCCTGTTGACCAGGAACGCGTTCCGGGACTCGGGCCCATTGAAACCGTTCCAGACGAACCAATCGCCGGCGTTGACGCCATAACTCGTGACGCTCGCCGTCGCGTTCAGGCCGGTGAAGGGGGGGAACGGGGTGCGCGCGTCCTTGTTGATATCGCTCGGGCAGACGAAGGACGACATCGACAGGGTGACGACAGTGCTGTTGGGTGCGCCGAGATGACTGAAGTTGAAATTCAGCGAGTTGAACGCCACGCCCTGCTCCATGAACGGCAGGACCCGCGCGTGGACGCTGAATCCGCCCGTCCAGGTGACCGTATTACCCGTCCCCTGGACGATGTCCGACGGCGGGAAGGCGCCGGCGATGCTCTCGTAATTGTGCAGTCCCAGGCCAATCTGCTTGAGGTTGTTCGTGCACTGGATCCGCCGGGCCGCCTCGCGGGCCGATTGGACCGCGGGCAATAACAGCGCGATCAGGACCGCGATGATCGCGATGACGACGAGCAACTCGATCAGCGTAAATCCTCCTGAACGGGACCGCTTCGTTCGGGATCGGAAATTTCGCATGGCAAATCCTCGATGACGTCGAGCCGGCTATGGATGGCGCACGCCGCCACAAAATGGAACCATGAAGACAATCTACCACGCTCGTCTTTGATTGTCATTCCAGTGTTAAGATCGATGAACTATACCGCGAAAAACGGTCACACGCTCGGGGAAGGTCGCTGGACGCAGCCGGCCCTGCTTTTCCCATGACCAGGGCTTATTTGAGGGTTTATCCGCAGATGAACGCAGATGAACGCAGATGGAATGCGGGAATCAGGAAAGCCGACGCAAGACGACGTCCTCTCTGGTCATGTTCCTTGGCATTTATCCGTCCTTTGATCGGCGTACATCTGCGGGCGTCCTGTCTTTTCATCGATGGGACTTTTTTCTGATCCGCGTCGCTCCGCAGCCGATGTCTTCGGGGCCGGTTTCAGGCTTGTCGGTCTCAGTCGAGGATTCTCCCGTACCACTCAAGAGATTTCGGATTCGAAGTGAGTTATGATACGCGCCGAGAATGCGGTATCGCTCCAAGCCGCGCGAGCGGCCGATGGGCTTGCCATGGACGCATCGACAGTCAGGAGATCGGTTCGTGCCCTCCTCATCTCGGCCAACCGTGGTATTGCCCAGGCCCCGAAGGCGAAGTAAGCCGGCGATCGGTGTCTGGGCCTGGATCGTCGTCTTCAGCCTCGGGGCGATGATCGCCACCTACATGATGTTCGTCGAGCCGCCGCCGCCCCGGAAGATCGTCATCGCCAGCGGCGGCCAGAACGGCGCATACTTCCGCAATGCCCAGAAGTACGCCGAGCAATTGAAGAAGGAGGGCCTGACCGTCGAGGTTCGCGAGACGGCCGGCTCTGTCGAGAACCTGCACCTGCTCGGTCGGGACGACTCGGGAGTGGGGGTCGCCATCGTCCAGAGCGGCGTGGCCAAACCCGAACAGGTCCGGCAATTCGAAGCCTTGGGCAGCCTCTATCACGAGCCATTGTGGGTCTTCTATCGCGGCGACGACCGAATCGAGCGTCTCAGTCAATTTGCGGGCAGGCGCATCGGCGTCGGACCGACGGGCAGCGGCACCTATGCGATCGCCATGCGACTGCTGGCCGTCAACGGCCTGATCGAATCCGAATCCTCAGAGGGGAATGCGCGGGTTACGCTGGTCGCGGAGAACGTCGCGGCCTCGGCCACCGCCTTGCAGAGGGGAGAGTTGGATGCCGCGTTCTTCGTCGCCGCGTTCGAAGCCGATTACATCCAGAAACTTCTGAACGATCGCGGCGTGAAGCTGCTCAACTTCGATCAGCACGAGGCGTATCGTCGCCAATTCCGATTCCTGGCGCCGATCACCATGCCGACCGGTATGGTGAACCTGGGGCAGAACATTCCCGAGCAAGACGTCGCCCTTGTGGCGCCGACCGCCATGCTGGTGATTCGCAAGGATTTCCATCCGGCCCTGATCCCGCTCCTGCTCATGACCGCCTCGCGCATCCACGGGAAGGGTGACGAGCTCTCCAACCCGGGCGAGTTCCCTTCCGAATCGTATTGTGACTTCCCCATCAATGAGGACGCGAATCGCTTCTACAAGTCCGGCCAGCCCGTGCTCCAGCGGCTACTCCCGTTCTGGGTGGCCTCGATGGTCGACCGGGCCAAGGTGATGCTCATTCCCCTGGTCATGCTGTTGATGCCGTTGGTGCGAGTGGCTCCCCCGCTGATGCGATGGCGGACGCGTCGGAAGATCTACCTCTGGTATTCGGATTTGCGGGAAATCGATCAGAGGCTGGTCAACGGTTTGTCGGGCCCGGAACTCGACGAGGAACTCGCACGGTTGAAAGAGATCGAGCACCAGGTGGCTTACGTGGACGTCCCCTTGAGCTACATGGAGGAGTTCTACCACCTCCGACTCCATCTGGGGATGCTGCAACAACATCTCCTGGATCTTCGATCGCGGAGCGAGCCGACCGTCGGGGCCGCGGAGCACTGAATACTCCCAATCTTCCTGATTTCATCCTGTTGGTCCTGTCAATCCTGTCTTGTTGGATTTCGATCAATTTTGACAGGATTGACAGGATCGACAGGATGAAATTCAATTGGGAATTTCGTGATCTTCCTCGGCAGACGACTCGTCGTCCTTGTGGGCGACCGATCGGACCCATTGATTGAGATCCGCCGGGTCGAGCTCGTCGGTGGGGGAAAGACGCGTGCTCTCGACGCGGGCGGTGCCGGTGAAGAGACGGTGGATCTGGACGGCCCATCGGGCCAGGGATATGACGAACATCACGGCCAGGCCGATCAGCGTCCATTGCAAGGTGGTGCTCATCCCCTTGCCATCGGCGGAATCTGGCTTGGGCGGCTCCCAGCCGATCTGGCCCACGAGCACCGGTGCGCCGCGGGTCACGTCCGATGCTTCGTACTTCATGAGCTTGAGGAAGTAGCCGTTGAAGACGACTCGCTCGGAGACGTCAGGGCCGAGCGGGAATCCCTTCGGTGCGTCCTCGAAGACGCAGACATACGGGACCCGGCGCGTCTCCTGGGTCATGACCCAGGCTTCATAGAGCCATCCCGTCTTGCTGAGCTTCGACTCATATCGGAGTACCCTTAGCGCCGAGCCCAGGATGTGGATGGGGACCCCTCGATACAAGTCGGGGCGCTCCCAGAGATGGGTCAACAGGATGTCGCGACGGCTCTCGGCGGCGATCTCGTCCGGAGTCTTGGTCCGTGAGCGATCGAGTAGCTTCGTATAAGCGGCATTGTCGCGGAACGACATCGGGGTCCGATCCGTGACCGTCTCGAACTCGATCGAGCGATCGGCGACGACCGGCTCGGGTCGGTCCGTGACCGTGAGCGGCGGCTCGGGCGGTTGGCCGTGATTCTGGGTATAGCTCCAGAATAAGGCCCAGCCGGCGAGCATCAATACGGTGAGGGTCGCCAGGCGGGGCAGCTCCGAACCGCGAAAGAAAGCAGAAGACCGTGCCACGACGACTCACTCCCCTCGAACCGGGATACGATCATTCGCCTTCGCCGGGGTTCAGCTCCTCGAAACTCACCTTCGGATCTTTCTTGGCGCGGATGAACGAGTTGGAGAAGACGTTGATGACCTTCATCAGCTCGGAGTAGCGGAGATTCGGGTCGACTTTCAGCAAGGTTTGGTCGAAGGGCAGGTTCGGGTCCTGGAAGTACTTATCGAGCTCCTTCTCCAGGGCCGCGGGGTCGGTGGGTATGGTCTGCTCGCCGACGGTGATCTGGGCCAAGCTCCCCCCGGGGCCCGCCTTCAGGATCGTCGGCAAAGTGCGCAAGGAGGTCGGTAACTTGTCGGAGGCCGCCTCGGTGGGTGCTTCGGCCGTCATCGATGTGGCCGGCTGCGCGGGGAGCAGATTCATGAGGAACTGGCCCTCGGTCGGCGCGGGCCGATAGGTCAGCACGAAGAACGTCAGGAGCTGGAAGGCCATGTCCAGCATCGGCGCGACGGGGACCGTCGGCTCCTCGGCTCCTCGCGTTTTCTTCTTCTTGCGATGCACGGCTGCTCCTCCGAATGGGCGCGAGTGGAACGTTCAGAGTCGAGAACCGGAGATCCGCTCGGGTCGCTCGCGATATCACCCACTCATCGCCTTCAAGGCGAACTTTCGGAACCCATTCGCCTGACACGCCTTGATCAGGCCGAGGACGGAGGCGGAGGTCGCCTCCTTGTCACCGCGGAGGACGATGGTGGTCGGGAGGCCTCCGTCGGCCTGGACCTTGATCCCGGCGGCCTTGAGGTTCAGTCGAACCAGGTCGGCCTCATGCTTGATGGTCTGGATCGCCTTGTGGAGCGGCTGGACCTCGCCGTTCATCAGGAGATGGCCGTCCTGATCGACATTGAGGACCAGTCGATCCTCGATGCGCGTCTCGTCCTCGACCGGTCGGGCCGAGCCGGCGGCCGGGAGTCGGACGCGTTGATCGTAGTTTTCATTGCTGAAGTTCATGACCAGCATGAAGAACGTGATCAACTGGAAGACGATGTCGAGAAGCGGCGTCAAGTTCGGCTCGGCCTTGAGCTCGGTGCTCACTGAGGCGGACATGGCATCAACTCCGGTCCGGGCGGGATGGCGTGCGGGGTTATGCCGTCTTCGCGGCCTTGGCCGCCGCGACGAGCGAGTTGATGGTGCGATCGGCCACGCGGGTCGCTTCCATCGTCATCTGGGCGATCCGATTGCGGAAGAACGCGAAGAAGAAGATGGCCGGCACCGAGAGGGAGACGCCCTCCAGGGTGATGAAGAGGGCCGTCGAGATGCCCTTGGCGACCTGGTCGGGCCGGGGCTGGGCGCCGGCGGCCATGGCGATCTCCTTGAAGCTCATGATCATCCCCCAGATCGTGCCGACCAGCCCGATCATCGGCCCGAGCGTGCCGATGATGGCGAGGTAGCTGATCCTCATGTCCATGCTGGTGACGATCTCGTCGGAGGCCTCGCTCATGGCTTCCTTGGCCTCGGCGCGCCCGGCGGGGAGGTTCGCGATGCCCGTGCGAACCAGGCGGGCCAGGAAGGAATCATTGTCTTTGCAGGCGTCGTAAGCGTCCTGGAACTTCTTGTCGCGGATGGCGACCTCGAGCTTCTCGACGAGCGGGGCCGGCACGGCCTCGCTGATGCGGAGCTCCATGAAGAGCCGGATCACCAGCGCGGTGAAATAGATCGAGAGGAGGAGGAGGAATGCCCCGATCGGCCCGGATGACTGGATGGCCAGGCTGAGCAAGTTGTCGGGCGGGGGCGGGCTGGTCCCGCCGGCCGGCGCGGGCGCCGCGGGATTGGCGGCCGGGGCGGGTGCGTCACCGGCAGCGGGTGGGTTATCATCCCTGGCGGGCGCCGGTGCTTCCTTGGCCGCCGCGGGGGCGTCGGCCTTGCCGGCCGGCTCCTGCGCCTTGACGTTGACCAGGCCGACGTCGCTGGCCGCCAGCCAGAGCAGCAGGGCGCTGAGCATGGTGAAAGCGAGCCAACGCCGGTCGGTGATCCCGGCTCGTCGCGTACACAGGAGCTGCCGCATCGATTGAAGTCTCCACCGGCTTGAACGGGACCGCAGGTGCCTCGAGGGACGACGAATCTCTTAGTAGTATACGCAGGGAGCCGGACTCAGTGACATCGAGATCTCTGGAAGGATCGGTCGGACGTCGGACGATCGCGGGAAGAAAGGAATGAAGACCCCTGACCCGCCCTTCGGGCACCCTCTCCACACTGCGCGGGGCGAGTGGGAAGGATGAGGCACTCCGGACTCGTCCCGTGCATCGGACGGTGCCTGGCATGGAGACGGTAGGTAGACGTCGGGGAAGACCGAATTATTCCAAGCCATTACTATCCGACGGAACGGGCGCGGTGTCAACTACCGGCGAAGGTCGATTCTGGACTTTGCGAGGGCGGCTTTTTCCGGGGAAATTGGGGGCGCGATGCAACGCGGAGAGGCCGGTGATCCATCGACTTGAGTCGTGTCGAAGCGATCTCGGGTTGCTCCGTGGCCTGGAAGCGGAAATGATGGAGTGGGCATCACGCGTCGGGTCGGAGGCCGATCCGGAAATTCTCGCCCGCCGGAGCCCGATCGCGATGGAAGGGACTTAACATGACCGCGCTCGTCGCCATGTGCTGCATCGCCTGGACCCTGGAGGGGTTGCAATCGCCGGCACCCGACTCGCCTCCCGGCCCGGCGCCCGCCGACGTCGTCTCCTCGCTCGAGACCGTCATGACCGGCGCGATCGCCAGGGCCGAGCCGTCCGTCGTGGCGATCCATCGGCAGAAAGCGGAGAACACCCAGGAGACGATGGCGGTGCGGGGTCGCAGGCCGACTCGCTTGTTGCAGGAGCCCGTCAACTTCGATGGGCGCTTCCGCCCTTCGCCGGATCTCGATGACCTCGTCTCCTTTGATTACGGATCCGGCGTGGTGATCGGAGGCCGGGGAGAGATCCTCACGGCATTTCACGTCGTGCGGGGTGCCGACCGCCTCAGGGTCCGGGCGCTGGGAGTCCCGTCGTTCGAGGGCGAGGTGATCGCCGCCGACCCGCGCAGCGACCTGGCCGTGATCGTACCGCGCGTCATCCCCGGAGTGGAGGCCCCACGGCTGAAGCCCCTGGCGATCGGCGACTCCTCGCGTCTCCGCAAGGGGTCGTTCCTCATCGCGCTCGGTAATCCCTTCAACGCGGCTCGTGACGGCAGCCCGTCGGCGAGCTGGGGAATCCTGTCCAACGTGGCCCGGAAACTGATCCCGATCGAGGAGGCCCGAAGCCAGCCGCTTCGTTTCTACCCGACCCTCCTCCAACTCGATTCCAAGCTGAACCTGGGGATGAGCGGCGGTGCCGTGATCAACCTCAAGGGAGAGCTGGTCGGCCTGACGACGACCGCCGAGAGCCCCGCCGGATTCGACTCGCAGGCCGGGTACGCGATCCCGATGGACAGGCTCGTCCGTCGCGCGGTGGAGACGCTCAAGGAAGGCAAGGAGGTGGAATATGGACTCCTCGGGATCCAATCGCGGGACCGCTCCAATCGGGTCAGCGAGGTGACCCGATATTCGCCGGCCGACATGGGGAACGTCCAGGTCAATGACGAGATCATCGCCGTCAATGGAGAGCCCGTCACGGATTTCAATTCCTTGATCCTTGCCGTCAACGCCCATGCCGCCGGGGAGACGATCCGGCTCAAGATCCGCCGCTTCGACGATGTGATCGAACGGACGCTCGTCCTCTCCAAGTACCCGGTCGATGGCGAAGTCATCTTCACCAACCGCCCGCCATCCTGGCGGGGGTTGCGCGTGGATTATCTCACCCCGATCAACTACCGCGCCTTGGGGATGCCATTCGATGAGCCGCCGTCGGGCGGCGTCGTCGTCACGGAGGTGGAAGAAGGTTCGCCGGCCGCGTCCGCCGGGCTGAAGAAAGGCCAGTTGGTCCGCCGCGCCGCGGGCCGTCCCGTGGTGAATCCGCGGGCGTTCGCCGAGGCCGTCGCGAAGGAAGAGGGGCCCGTCGCGTTGGAGACCGACCTCGGCTCCGTGACGGTCGGCAAGTAGCGGCGAGTGTCGCGTCGCGAGAAACGACGGTCGGCCCCGTTGCGCGGGGCCTTCACCCGAAAACCCTTGGGCAAAGCACCAGCAATTCGAAACATGAAAATCGACGAACTCCGCGAATCATTCCTTGATTTCTTCGTGTCGAAGGGCTGCATCCGGCGCCCCAGCGACGTCCTGGTCCCGAACGACAAGACCGTGCTGTTCACCCCGGCCGGCATGAACCAGTTCAAGAAGGAGTTCATGGGGCAGGGGGACCCGAACTTCAAGCGGGCGACGACCTGCCAGAAATGCTTGCGCACGGGCGACATCGAGAACGTCGGCAAGACCTCCTTCCACGAGACGTTCTTCGAGATGCTGGGGAATTTCAGCTTCGGCGATTACTTCAAGCGCGATGCGATCCACTGGGCCTGGGAATACCTCAGGGGCGTCCTGAAGATCCCCGCCGACCGGCTGACCGTCACGGTCTACCTCGACGATGACGAGGCGTACAACATCTGGCACGACGAGATCAAGATCCCCGCCGACCGGATCACCCGGATGGGAGAGGACGACAACTTCTGGCCCGCCGGCGCGCCGACACACGGTCCCAACGGCGTCTGCGGCCCGTGCTCGGAGATCTTCTACCATGGAGCCGGTCCCAAGGAAGTCGAGATCTGGAACCTGGTCTTCACGCAGTTCAACCGGATCGGCCCCGGCCAGCTCGAGCCGCTGCCGAAGAAGAACATCGACACGGGGATGGGACTCGAGCGCTCGGCGGTCTGCCTCCAGGGCGTCTCGACGGTCTTCGAAACCGACGTCTTCAGGCCGATCGTCGCGGCGGTGGCCGAGGCCCTGGGCGTCCATTACGATCGCGAGCATCCCGACGGGGTCCGCATGCGGCGGATGGCCGATCATAGCCGTGCCCTGGCGTTCTGCATCCATGAGAATGTCAAGCCCGGGCCCAATGAACAGGGATACGTCATTCGCCGGCTGCTACGGCGTGCCGTGCTCGACGCCTACCAGATGGGTCGTCGCGAGCCGTTCCTCTACCAGATCACCCCGATCGTTGCCGAGGTGATGAGACGGCCGTATCCCGAGCTCGCCGAGAGCGTGAGCCGGATCCAGACCACCGTGAAGCAGGAGGAGGAGCAGTTCCTCCAACTCCTGGAGAACGGTCTGAGGTTATTGAACGAGATCTTCCGCAAGACCTCGGCGGCGGGCTCGGAGACGATTTCGGGGGAAGACGCGTTCGTCCTGCACGGGACGCACGGGATCCCGATCGAGATCGTCGAGAGCCTGGCTACCGATCGCAACTTGCGGGTCGATCGCGGCGGTTTCGAGGCGGCCCGGAAGAAGCACGCGGAGGTCTCGCGAGGGACGACCGAGGCCGCCGACGTCTTCGCGACCGGCCCTCTCGACGCGATCAAGCAGGAGTATCATCGGGGTAGCCAGTTCGTCGGCTATTCGACCATGCAGGAAGAGGCCCGGGTCATCGGCATTATCGAGCAGAATCGGCTGGCGGAGTCGGCGCGAGCGAACGGCGGGGGCCCGGTCGCCCTGGTCCTCGACAGGACCCCATTCTACGGCGAATCCGGTGGCCAGGTCGGCGATACGGGGACGATCCGCGGCGACCGTTTCACGTTCCGCGTGACGGATACCAAGAAGGAGAACGACTTCGTCCTCCACGTCGGGAGCGTCGCCGAGGGTGAGGTCACGGTCCAGGAGAAGGTGCAAGCCGAGGTCGATGCCGAGCGTCGCGACGCGATCCGGCGTGCCCACTCGGCGACTCACCTGCTCCACCATGCCCTCCGGACGATCCTGGGCAGACACGCACATCAGGCCGGGAGCAAGGTCGAGCCCGACCGCTTGCGATTCGACTTCGCCAATCCGGAGGCCGTCGGCCGGGAGCGCCTGCGTGCCATCGAGGAGTCGGTCAATGAGAAGGTGCTTTCCGCCGCCGCGGTGAGCTGGTCGTTGATGCCGATCGAGCAGGCCAGGGCCCAGGGCGCGATGGCGCTCTTCGGCGAGAAATACCCGGATATCGTCCGCGTGGTCCAGATGGGCGACTTTTCCCGCGAGCTCTGCGGCGGTACACACCTGGAGAGCGTGGGCCAGGTCGGGCTCTTCAAGATCATCGGCGAGGAGTCGGTCGCGGCCGGCGTACGCCGGATCACGGCGCTGGTCGGCAAGGCCGCGATCGAATATGTCCGTCAGGAGGAGGACGTCCTGGCCGAGCTCGCCACGACCCTTCGCGTCCCGCCCGGCCAGGTCGGCCAGCGGGTTGCGAGCCTCCTCGAGGAGATCAAGGCGCTCAAGAAGCAGGCCGGCGAGCGTCGCGTCAACAAAGGGCAGGCGATCTCGGCCGATGACCTCATCGCCGGGGCCAAGGAAATCGGCGGAGCCACGGTCGTCGTGCAGGCGGTCGGAGCCGCGTCCGCCGACGAGATGCGGCAATTGATCGACGTCCTGAGACGCAAGCGGGAGACGAAGCTGGCGGTGCTGCTCGCTTCGTCGGCCGATGGGAAAGTCCAGCTCGTTGCGGGGCTCTCGCGCGACCTGGTCGAGGCCGGGTTGCACGCCGGCAACTGGCTCAAGGAGGTCGCGCCGATCGTCGGAGGCGGGGGAGGCGGTCGCCCCGACCTGGCGCAGGCCGGAGGCAAGTCGCCCGAGCAGATTCCGGCGGCGATGGAGAAGGCTCTTCAGACGATGGGCGCGCGATTGGAGCCTTGAAACCGGCCGGAGCACGCGTCGTCCGAGGCTTCAATTTCCGCCATCGCCGCGGCAGAATTCCTCTTCGGGGTTCGCGCTCAACTCATTGTGGCTCTTCGTTGCCGCGATCGGACGTAGCAGGCTAACGCCATCGCACCGAAGCCCAGCAGGACGACCGATGAGGGCTCGGGAACGGAAGCGACGCCATAGTCGTAAGTGAAACCGGAATCCGTTAACACGAAGTCGATATAGTTGTTGTCGTTGCCGAGATCCATAGCCCCGGTCACTGACAGAGTATCCCCCACCGCCATGGCGAATAGCGGGGTGTTGTATGCGTTGATCTGGCTCGCGAGACTCGAGAGGATCGAATACTCGGACTCATTTGTCGTCGTCGAGACCATCGCCAACAAATTCGAGCCGTTCGTCGGATCCCCGAGATCCAGAGTGGCCAGTCCTCCCCCGGCCCCAGTCCCATCCAAATGGATGTCATAGGCGACGAAGCCACCGAGGTTCATTTCCTTCGGGTTGAGGCGCAACACTTCTTCCGTATTGATGACCTTGCCATCCACCTTGGTTGTAGGACTGAATCCCACCATGGACACCTTGTTGTTGGCTTTCGGGCTGATGGTGACCGAGCCGCCATTATCCTTGGCCGTCACATTCGCGGCTTGCTTGTTGATCTGGGCCGCGATCAGCTTCGACTTGTCATTGGCGGTGGCAACGTCGCCCGCGGCGACCGAAAATTGGATGGTATCCGTGGATTTGACGGTCGGAGGAGGAGGCTTAGGATTCGGGATGATGGATTGGACCGTGATGGTTTCTTGATTGTTCGCCGGCGCCTTGCCGGGGTCTTTGACGATGATGACAGGCTGTGCGAAGGCGGATGGCGCGAGACCGACGAGACAAGCTGCGGAAACCGCCATCAGGATTGATTTCGCTCGATGCATTGTGAGCCCTGCTTGAAAAAGGGGGAGTTGGGATTCCGAAGTCCCAGGGGGTAAGATGGACTTTCAGGTCTCTTGGTACGGTCCGAATGTGATGCGGATCTTCTTAACCTGATTTCGTACGTCGAACGTCGCCATCCGACGATACGGATCACGTGACCTTTCGGCGATGGCATGACGACCGGATCGATAGAATTCCTCCATGTCGAGTCGATCGAATTGGCATTCCCGCGTATTAGAACGTACCTTGCACCAATTTCAACCAAGAAGAATTGCTTTCGAAAACCGTGTTGTCATTTTCCAACATTCATTGCCGACGAGGCGGCACTCGCCGCCGAGCTGGCAGCCACGTTGAGGCGATGGCCGGTGCATGGCTCGAACCGAGTCCCCGCCACCTCGCGCTGAACTCGGTGACAAGACTGGTGAATGAACGCCCTCAGACGTCTTTGAATTCAGGACTTCGGTCTCAGGAACTCCGGCTGGAGTCTTGAACCCATATTGACGCTGGCGCGGTTCATGGTATCATCGAATTTTTCGTCTTCGCGACGAACCGGAGATGTTGTCGATTTAGACATTCAGGCAAAGTGCTCCATGAAGTGTTATCTAGCGAAAGCCGGCGAACTGGCGAAACATTGGTACGTCATTGACGCCGAGGGAATGGTGGTTGGCCGGCTCGCCGCCCAGATCGCGCCGATCCTGATGGGGAAACACCGGCCCACCTATACCCCCCACATTGACACCGGCGACTATGTGATCGTGACCAACGTCAACAAGGTTGTGTTCACGGGCAACAAGTGGCGCCAGAAGTCGTACCAGCGCTATTCGGGATATCCGGGCGGCCAGAAGGAAGAGGCGGCCTGGAAGCTGTTCGAGCGCCGGCCCGAGCGAATCCTGGAACTCGCCATCCAGCGGATGATGCCGAAGAACAAGATCGGCCGGCACATGCTCGCGAAGCTCAAGCTTTGCGTCGGCCCGAATCATCCCCACCAGGCCCAGCAGCCGATCCCGCTCGAGGCCCTCTCCGGACGTCCTACCCCCGCCGGTGCGGTGTACGTGCCGGAGCCGGTGGTCAAGGAGAAGAAGGAGACCACCCCCCGAGTCAAGGTGGCGCCTTCCGCCGAATCTTCGAAGACTCCGTTCGTACCCGCGGTCGAACCTGCTCTCCCGGCTCCCCCGGTCGAGGCGGCCCTCCCGGCTCCCCCGGTCGAGGAATCCCTTCCGGCACCCACTCTCGAGTCCCATCCGGCGGAGACCCATCCGGCCGAGCATGCTTCGCCGGAAACCAAGCCTGAAACGGAACACTCCTGAACGGTACGGTTGGCGACTGGCCTGGCTTGCGTAGTTCCGCCAAACCGGGCGTTACAGTCGAAAATGTGATCGATTTAAGTTGAATCCAAACCTGGGCTTGCGGTGTCTCGCAGGCGGGCAATCCACCAGCCACGGAAAGATGCGTTCATGACGGCCACTGCAGAAAAACAATTCACCTGGGGAACGGGGAGGCGGAAAACCGCCGTCGCCCGCGTCCGAATTCGCGAGGGGACCGGCCAGTTCGTCGTGAATGGCCAGGACGTCAACGAATATTTCCCGCTGGAAGTCCAGCGGATGGACGTTCGCGCCCCCCTCAAAGTGACCGACATGGGCGGCCGGATCGATGTATTCGTGAACGTCCGAGGCAGCGGCAAGCTCAGCCAGTCTGGCGCCGTGATGCTCGGCCTAGCCCGTGCGCTCAAGGAAACCCGTCCTGACCTCGACTCCGCGCTCCGCGATGGCGGGTTCCTGACTCGCGACTCGCGTATGGTCGAGCGCAAGAAATTCGGACACAAGAAAGCCCGTAAGAGTTTCCAGTTCTCCAAGCGTTGAACTGTCACACGCCGAGACGGGATCGGATTCGAGAACCGGCGAGACCAGGGACCAGTGCGTGGTTCATGGTCTCGTTTCGCATTTGCGAACCTCGATGAGATGCCGCAAATGGGTAGGGCCGGCTGTGCCGGCCTGGATCGGCTCGAAGCCGTCCTAGCCGCTTTCCTATCAGTCATTCGTTGATTCTGACCGGCACAGCCGGCCCTATGTCATTTTTCGGATCTTTATCGCCAAGGATCAGCGGGCCCGCTGGATCGCCTCGTTAGGCGTCCACAGGCCCCCAGCCAAACGATGCGGCGAACTGCCGGTAGGCGATGTTATCCCGGACGAGCATCGCAAACTCCGCCGCCGAACACGGGGCCGTCCCCTCGGGTTCAAGTCGAAGTTGGAAATATTTACACAGATCGGCCACGAACCCAGCCCACTCGCGTAACGATGGCGGCCCGTCGCAGGGGAGCGTAAATCGACAATACAGATCTGTGACCTCTTCCGCCGCCTCAGAGACGGTGATTTCTATCGCCTTCTCCAGCCCGTAAATGGAGTGGACTCGGCCACGCTCGAAGACCCGCCCTTCGCCCCATTCTAACGGAGTAAAACCCTGCTTGGTCAACCAACTCTTCACCTCCGATGGAGCGAGGGGAAGACCGTGCGAATCGATCACCGGCACTGAATCGATCAGTTGAACCGGGTTGTCCGATTCGGTTAACAGGGTTAGGTGGGGAGTACGCCGTTCTCGCCACCGCGGCGGATAAAAAGACAGAGATATCTGGTGTACCCCCATTTGCCAGCCCTTCGCCGCCTAACTTTCAGCCTTTCCGCAGGCGGAATCGCTGGTTGACGGCGACCGCCAGGACGACAACCGTGCCGAGGACGAGTCCCTCGATCTGGGTGCTGTCGATGCCGCGCACCACGAGCCCTGTGCCCTGGATGACGATCCGGGTCAACAGCAGGCCCAGGACGGTCCCTCGTATCGAACCTACTCCGCCCGAGAGGCTACAGCCGCCCACGACCGCGGCGGTGATGGCCGTCAGCTCATACGTATTGCCGAGCCGACTGTCGGCCTGTCCGCTCAGGCCCGTGAAGAGGATACCTCCAAGGGCGGAAAGCGTCCCGGAGATCCCGTATGTGATCGCCTTGAGCCGCTGGGTACGCAAGCCACTGAGCCTGGCCGCGGTCTCGTTCCCTCCCAGGGCGTAGAGGTGGCGGCCCAGGACCGTGCAGCCCATCATGACGCTCAGGACCGCGGCCACGATCGCGAATAGCGGGACCGAATACCACGGGTTGCTCCCCCAGACCCGGTACCAATCGTAGGTCACGTTGATGGTCCGGCTCTGGGCCAGCACGGAGGCCAGGCTGCGCAATCCGGCCATCGTCGCCAGGGTCGCGATGAACGGAGGTAGGCTGAGTTGATTGATCATGAAGGCGTGGAACAGGCCGATCACCAGCCCCATCAGCAGTGTGAGTCCGATCGCCAGACCGATAATCGCGACCGATGGGGGGTCTCCGCTGGGTGCGCCACCTCGTAGCCATTCCGTCAGCAGTTTGGCACTCACGACCGAGGAGAGAGCGACGACTGCGCCGGTGGAGAGGTCGATCCCTCCCGCGATGATGACGAGCGCGGCACCGACCGCGAGCACACCGAAGAGCGAGAGTCGATGGATCAGCGTCCGGAGACTGTAGACCTGGAAGAACGCGCCATCCTTGTCCAGGAAGTGGATGAGCGCCAGGACGGCCAGGATGCCCGCGACCAGTCCCCATTCGGGGGCCTTGAAGAAGCGGATGATCTGGGCGATCGGACTGCCGGTGCGTTCGATTTCGTTCACGGTCATGATGATCCACGACAGCAGGGGGATGCCGCTCAGCCGCGGAGAGGTCGGCCAGTCGGCGAATCGGATTCCTTCGCGTGCGTGGGCAACGATGTTACCGCGATCGGACCGAAGTCGAAAGGGCTACGCGGGTTTCTCATTTCGCACGATTCGCCGGGGAGCCTCGGGGCTGCATGGCGATTCAGGTCAGGCGAAGGTGCGAGGCGATGATGTTGCGCTGAATGTCATTCGTGCCCGAGTAGATCACGCTCCCGACGCTGTCACGAAGGTCGCGCTCGAGCCCGGTCTCGACGGCGTATCCGGCGGCACCGAAGACCCGGACGGCGTCGAGGCTATTCTGCACGAAACACTCGGAGACATGGAGCTTGGCCATCGACGCGGCCGCCAGGGCGTCCTGACCCTTCGATTTCTGCCAGGCGTATCGATAGACCATCAGCCGGCTCGTCTCCAGCCGCACGGCCATGTTGACGATCCGATTCGAAACGGACTGGAACTTGCCGATCGGCTGACCAAACTGCTTCCGCGTCCGCGCGTGCTTCGTACACCGTTCGAGCTGCCGTCGCATCGTGCCGAGGGCGTAGGCGAGGATGGCACCGCGCTCGAGTTCCAGGCCGGCGTTGAAGATCGGCGCCCCGCGTCCTTGACGCCCGAGAAGGCTCTCCGCCGGCAGCGCGCAATCCTCGAAGGCCAACTCGCCCATGGGGACCGTTTGCATCCCCATCTTGGAGATCTCGCGGACCACGCGGAATCCGGGAGTGCTTTTTTCGATGAGGAACGCGGAAATGCCGAGGATTCCGCGGGACGGATCGGTGGTGGCGAAACACAGGAACAGGTCCGCGATCGGACCGGCGGTGATCCAGGTCTTCCGCCCGTTCAGGACCCAGGAATCGCCGCGGCGCTCGGCCCGTGTCTCCATGCCGAAGATGTCGGAACCGGCCTCGGGCTCGCTGGCGCCGTTGGCTCCCAGAAGCCGGCCGTCGCAAATTCCAGGGAGATATCGCCGCTTCTGGGCATCGGTGCCGAAGATGACGATCGGCAGGGTGACCGTCCAGAGGGCGGCGTTGAGCGCGAAGATCAGGCCGGAATCCGTGCAGCCATACCCGAGGCCTTCCATCGCGGCGATCGTCGTGCAGAGGTCCTGACCCTGGCCTCCATATTCGGTGGGGACCGGAAGCCCGGGCAGGCCGAACTTCGAGCAGCGTGCGTAGCCCTCTCGCCAGAACTCGCCGCGAATCTCCCGCGCCTCGGGCTCCGGCTCGATCAATTCCTCCGTTGCGAATCGGACCGCGGCGTCGTGCCAGTGTTGTTGAGCTTCGGAGAAGGCGAATTCCATCCGTGCAACCTTCCTTGGACTGACTGAGGGATCGTGAAGATTATTGAATCAATTCCATCTTGACAGCATGAACAGGATTGACGGGATAAAAAGCATTCATGTCCCGACCTTTTGATTTCATCCTGTCAATCCTGTTCATCCCGTCAAATTGATCCAAGATGTCCGGTGCCGCACGGACGAGGATAGTTCCATCCGTGCAACCTTCCTTGGACTGACTGAGGGATCGTGAAGATTATTGAATCAATTCCATCTTGACAGGATGAACAGGATTGACAGGATGAAAAGCATTCATGTCCCGACCTTTTGATTTCATCTTGTCAATCCTGTTCATCCTGTCAAATTGATCCAAGATGTCCGGTGCCGCACGGACGAGGATACCAGTATCATCCCTCGCTCGGGTTCGGCAAGGCCAGACGCTCAGGTGGACTTCAGCCCCTTGCTCGTCAGCCAGGCTTTCATCTCGCCGATGTCTTTGACGTTGTCACCCTTGACGGGGGAGTCCTTCTTGGGCACGACGATCCGCACGCCCGTATCGATCGTGTCGCTGCCGGCGGGGAGCATCTCATCGATCGTTTTCTGGTCCTTCTCGATGAAGGCTTTCAAGAGTCGCACCCCGAGGTATCCCATCTCGTAGGGATTCTGGCAGATTGTCGCATCGATGGCTCCGTTGGCGACGTCCTGGACGGCCGCCTCGTCGAGGTCGAAGGTGACAAGGGTCGCTTTCTTGCGCAGTTCGGGGAACTTGGCGACCTCTTCGGCGATGAAATGGGCGTTGTAGGACCAGATCCCGAGGAAGACGCCCACATCGGGATGTTTGGTGATCGCCGTCTGGACGTTGATCTGGGCCTTGCTCATGTCGGTCCCGTCCTCGAAGACTTCGAGGGCGTCATGTTTGGCGTCGGCTCTGAAGGCATCGCCCGCCCCGGCGAAGAATCCCTCGCGGCGTTCGATGGCGTTCGCAGCCGCTCGCGTGCCGACGAATGCGACGGTCTTGCCGCCCTGGGGCCGGAGCGTCTTGGCGACCTTCCCCGCCACCTCGCCGGCCTTCCGATTGTTCGTGCCGATGTACGCCTTCCTGGCATCCTTTTGACCGTCCGAGTCGACCGTGATGACCACCTTGCCCGACTTCTGGAGTTCCCGCATCTTATCGGCAATACCCGGTGAATCGGCCTCCATCACGGAAATCGCCACGCCCTGGATGTCGGGCCGGCTAATGGCATCCTCGATGAGTCGGATTTGATCGGCCGGGCCGCCTTCTCGATTGCGCTGCATCACCACCTGCGCGGGAAATTTGGCGGCGCCGTCGTTCATACCCTTCTCGACGGCGTTCCACCAGTCGGACGTCCCGTTGGTGATGAACATCAGTTGAGGACCGGAACCAGATGAGGTTGAGGTCTTGGATCCCGTGGATCCGGGGCCGGAAGGGCCGGCGGGGCCGTTTGTCGAGCCGTCACCGCAGCCGACGCAGGCCAGCAACGATAGGAGGAAGAAACTCGCCGGGATCCGGCGTAGATTGGTCGTTCGCACGGGATGTTCTCCGAAGCGGTGTTGCCGAATTGAGGTGCACCGCCAGGTATCATAACTGATCGGGATTTCAGGAGAAACGACTTGCCCGGTCCACGAGGCCTTGAAATTCCGGTTCGGAGTCCCGACGATTTGGAAGGGGCAATCCCCAAACAACTTTCGGCGACGGAGGAGGAGACGAGGCTCGATGCGATGGCAAGACCGGGTTTATGGCGACGTCGCAATCGAGGAGCCGGATCTACTCGATCTCATCGCCTGTCCGACCTTCCAGCGTCTGAAGGGGATTCGTCAGGCCGGGCCGTCGGCCCTGGCGTATCCCTTCAAGAATGTCACCCGCTTCGAACATAGCCTGGGTGTCTTTCTCTTGCTCCGGAGGCTCGGTGCCGATCCACGAGAGCAGGTGGCGGGAATGTTGCATGACGTCTCGCACACCGCGTTTTCCCATGCGGTCGACTTCGTCATCTCCACCCAGGAGCAGGACCATCACGAGCAGCTCAAGCCGATGATGCTGGAACGTCCGGACATCGTCGCGGCCTTGAAGAGGCTGGGCTACTCCCCGAGCGAATTCTACGACGATTCCATCTATCCGCTCCTCGAGCAACCATTGCCGTCACTCTGCGCCGATCGGCTCGATTATTTCTTTCGCGACGGTCTGGCGTGCGGAGTCGTGACGTCGGGGGCCGTCGATCGAATCCTGGGCGATCTCGCGATCTGGGATGATCGCATCATCATGACCGAGATCTCCATCGCCCGAGAGGCCGTCTCGCTCTACGAGTTGATGAACCGGGACTGGTGGGCGGGCCCGATCGAAGCCTTCATATACAATGAGTTCGCGGACGCGCTCCGGGAAGGGATGAGGCTGGGAATCTTGCGTCCCGATGACCTGATGACCGAGGACGACCTGGTCCTGGCCAGGCTCGATGCGGCGGCGAGCCCGAGCATCGCTCGCACGCTCGACCGGATCCGACACTTCCGTCCCGAGATGGCCGAAGGCTATTCCCCTCGGGTCGCGCCGAAGGAGCGTTGGCTCGACCCTCTGGTCCGAACCGATGGAGGGGTCGAGCGGTTGTCGGTCCTGGATGCCCGCGGCTAGAGCGGTTAACCGATGCTATGCGGACCCCGTGGACGGTCGAGGCACTAACCGGACGCGCCGGCGAGGGTCCCAAGCCATTCCCCTCGCTGGCGCGTCGGGTTGGTGTGAGCGCCGTTCGATTCCAGGCATTTCGAGGGATCGAATGAGTCCCCTTGCAAGCTGATATGATGGTTGATCGCCGGGTCCGGTTCGGGGAAGTCGCGGCGGAAATGGACCCCGCGGGACTCCCGGCGGGCGGCGGCCGCGGTGATCATGAGCCGGGCGACGATCAGCATGTTCTGGAGGGTCCAGCCGGTGACCTCGTCGAACTCGAGGGGGATGATATAGCGGCTCCAGTGGTTGACCCGGTCCAGCGCCTCGGCCAGGCCGACGGCATCGCGGGTGATGCCCATCCGGCGCCACAGGAGGGCCCGCAAAGACTCTCGGACGTCGCCGACGTCGATCCGGGCGTGTCCGTCCCTGGACTTGGTCGCGGCGATCGGGGGAACTTCGAGCGGCCTCGTTCCTTGGTCGTCGAGCTCGGCGACGATGTGCTCCGCTGCGCGGGCACCGTAGACCAGCCCCTCGATCAGGCTGTTCGAGGCGAGCCGATTGGCGCCGTGGAGTCCCGAGCTGGTGACTTCGCCCGCGGCCCAAAGGCCCGGTAGGGTCGTCCGGCCCTGCAGATCGACGGTCACGCCACCAATCATGTAATGCGCCCCGGGGCAGACGGGGATCGGGTCGCGCGTGATGTCGAGGTCGAACGTCCGGCAGAGCCGGTCGATTCCGGGGAACCGCTGTCGGACGAGCTCCGGATCGAGGTGGGACAGGTCGAGGTAGACGTTGGGATGTTGGGTCTTGGCCATCTGGGCCGCGATCGCCAGCGACACGTCATCCCTCGGGGCAAGCTCCGCGAGCGGGTGATAGGCGGGCATGAACCGCTCGCCGTGACAATCGCGGAGGTAAGCGCCCTCCCCGCGCATGGCCTCGGTCAAGAGGTGGCGGGTCGAGCCGGCGATGTAGAGCACGGTCGGGTGGAACTGCATGAATTCCATGTCGCGGAGCTCGGCTCCGGCTCGGTAGGCCATCGCGTGACCGTCGGCGGTGGCGATCGAAGGATTGGTCGTCTCACGGAAGAGTTGGCCGGCTCCGCCGGTCGCCAGCACCACCGACCTGGCCCAGACCAGCGCGAACCCGCGACGGCGGTCCCAGATCAGCGCCCCCCGGCAACGGCCTTCATGCGTCAAGAGGTCGATCGTGAAGCAATTGGCCCAGAGCCGGATATTCTCGCGTGTTCGGATTCGATGGATGATCGCGCGCATGATCTCCCGGCCGGTCTCGTCGCCGAGAGCATGGACAATTCTTGCGTGCGAGTGGCCGCCTTCACGTCCCAGAGCGACGTGACCATCAACCTCGTCGAAGTGGGTGCCCCAATCGATCAGCTCGCCGATCCGGACGGGTGCCTCTCGGACCACCATCTCGACGACGTCCGAATTGCAGAGACCCTTTCCTGCCGCCAGTGTGTCGGCGATATGGTTGTCGAACCGATCCTCGGGGTCGAGGACCCCGGCGATCCCCCCCTGGGCATAGTGACTGTTGCTCTCTCGGACCTCGTCCTTCGTGACGACCAGGACGCGATATCGGTCTGGAATCCCCAATGCGGCCCGGAAGCCCGCGATCCCGCCTCCGATCACCAAGACATCCGTAAAATGGTGCGGGAGCTCGCGTGGATCGAATCCCACGAGATGACGCCGGGGTATCGGCGAGGTCGAAGGCTTTTCCATGGTGCTGATCCATTCCCTCGCGGAGGCAGGGCCGATCGTTCGGTGGGATTCTGTTGTACTCCTCCTCGACCACGATTCAAGCCAATGGGAGGGGTCGGGTTCATATCACCCGACCCCTCCCACGCGGTCTACCGAGGATTTCGCTTCGAGACCGGCTTACGGCGCGCCCGCGGGCGTCGGCTGGGCAGTTCGCTTCTTGCCGGTCGCTTTCGAGCGGGCGATCCGACTCTTGTATCCCTGGACCTTGTCGCGCCACTCGGGGGGAGGCTCGCTCCGGACGCCTTCATTCATCCCTCGGAGGAAATCCTGGGGCATGGCATCCTGGTTTGCTCGATTCATGGACTTGATCCGCTGGGAACGATCGAATCCGGGCAGGTTGGATCCGGGTTTCGCCGGCGTCTGATCGCCCGGCTTGACCTCGATCTCGCGGCCCGGACCGGCCGGGCTGGACTTCACCTTCTCATAGGCTTTCGCGATTTGCTCGAGCCTTTCGCGAGAGACGCCGGTCCGATCCACGAGTTCCTTGGCGGATTGATCATCCTGGAGGGCGTCGGCGAGCTTGCGGAGCGTCAATTCGCCCTGCGGCTGACCTTGAGGGGCCACGGAGTCGCCGAACGGGTCCTGGTTCTCCTGAGCCGGTGGTGACGGCTTGGTGTCATCCGTGGTCGGGCCAGACGTCCCGCCGGGCGTCCGGTCGTTGCCGCCGCCGCCCATATTGCTCTGCTGTCCGCCTCCCGGTTGCTGACCCGTCCCGCGTCCATTACCGGGACCGCCTCCCTGTCCGGTACCCGAGGAGCCCTGGCCAGGCTGACCCCGGCCTTGGCCCTTGCCCTGACCGGGTTGCCCCCCTTGGCCCTTGCCTTGACCTTGACCTTGTCCCGACTGACCTTGGCCTCGCCCCTGGCCTTGCCCTTGCTGAGCCTGTCCTTGCTGCCCATTGCCCTGCTGGCCCTGGCCTTGCTGGCCTTGGCCTTGCTGGCCCTGCTGGCCTTGGCCTTGCTGGCCTTGGCCCTGGCCCTGCTGGCCTTGGCCTTGCTGGCCCCGACCCTGCTGTCCCTGACCTTGCTGACCCTGCTGTCCCTGACCAGGTTGGGCTGGACCCTGTCCTTGTTGGGCCTGGCTGGGATTTCCCTGTGATGGTCCTTGCTGACTCGATTGCGAGTTTCCGGGCCCCCGTCTCGGGTCTACGTGGGGAACGCCGTCTAGAGGAGGCTGATCGACTTGTTGCGGAAGGCCCTGTCCTTGCTGGTCCTTGCCGGGCTGGCTCTCTGATCCACCTTGTTGACCCGATTGCGAGTTTCCTGCACCCTGCCTCGGTTCTTCGTGAGGCATTCCGCTAGGCGGAGGCTGATCGACTTGTTGCGGATTCTGATTGGGCGGCGTCCGTTCCGGATTACCGGCCGGCGGCTGCTGCTCGGGTGTCTGGCCCGGTTGCTGGGGCGGTGTCCGAGGCGTTGGCTGATTGGGTTGCCTGGGTTTCTTGTTATCGGTTTTCCCATACTTGTCCGGGTTTGCGTCTTTCGACTCTTCCGCTTTCGGATTCGCGGCGGATTTCGATTTCGTCGTCGAATTCTTGCGCTGGGAATCCTGGGCCTTGGTCGCTTCACGCGCGGTCTTCTGTGTCTTGTCGTCCGGTCCTGGTTTGGCCTGAGAGGACGAGGGCTTCTGCCCATCGGGAGGGGCATTCTTGCCCGAATCTGAGGCTGGCTTCTGGCCTGGCTGCTCGGCCCCAGGTTGTTGGCCCTTGGACATTGCCGGATTCTGATCGTTGGCGTTGGAATTCGCGTCTGCGGGCTGTGATCCCGGCTCGCGTGCGTCAGTGGGTTTCTGCGCGGCGTTGTTCGCGATCTTCGATTGAGCGGCCTCGCCGCCCGGCTGCCGACCCTTCTCGGCAGGGCTCGGGTTATTAGCATTCTTGGTCGTCGGGCCGCGTTGACCGGATTTCGACTGCGGACTCTGACCCGGTTTCGTGCCTTCCTCGGGATTCGCTTGCTGGTCTTGCTGCTGCGGGTTTCCCTGCTGGCCCGGCGGCTGGGGATTGCCCTGCTGCGGGTTCCCCTGCTGCCCCGGCTGCTGCGGGTTGCCTTGCTGAGGATTGCCCTGCTGCCCCGGCTGCTGCGGGTTGCCCTGCTGCGGGTTTCCCTGCTGTCCCGGCTGCTGCGGGTTGCCTTGCTGCGGATTGCCCTGCTGAGGGTTGCCTTGCTGCCCCGGCTGCTGCGGGTTGCCTTGCTGAGGATTGCCCTGCTGCCCCGGCTGCTGCGGGTTGCCCTGCTGCGGGTTTCCCTGCTGTCCCGGCTGCTGCGGGTTGCCTTGCTGCGGATTGCCCTGCTGAGGGTTGCCTTGCTGCCCCGGCTGCTGCGGGTTGCCTTGCTGCGGGTTGCCTTGCTGGCCCGGCTGTTGGGGATTGCCCTGCTGAGGGTTTCCCTGCTGTCCCGGCTGCTGCGGGTTGCCCTGCTGCGGGTTGCCCCGCTGACCTTGCTGCTGCGGGTTGCCCTGCTGGGGATTGCCCTGCTGCCTTGCTGCTGCGGGTTGCCCTGCTGCGGGTTGCCTTGCTGACCCGGCTGCTGCGGGTTGCCTTGCTGCGGGTTCCCTGCTGCGGGTTGCCTTGCTGCGGGTTGCCCTGCTGCGGGTTGCCTTGCTGTCCCGGCTGCTGCGGGTTGCCTTGCTGCGGGTTGCCCTGCTGTCCCGGCTGCTGCGGGTTGCCCTGCTGCGGGTTGCCCTGCTGTCCCGGCTGCTGCGGGTTGCCTTGCTGCGGGTTGCCCTGCTGAGGGTTGCCTTGCTGACCCGGCTGCTGCGGGTTGCCTTGCTGCGGGTTGCCCTGCTGACCCGGCTGCTGCGGGTTGCCTTGCTGCGGGTTGCCTTGCTGACCCGGCTGCTGCGGGTTGCCTTGCTGCGGGTTGCCTTGCTGGCCCGGCTGCTGCGGGTTGCCCTGCTGCGGGTTGCCCTGCTGACCCGGCTGCTGCGGGTTGCCTTGCTGCGGGTTGCCTTGCTGACCCGGCTGCTGCGGGTTGCCTTGCTGCGGGTTGCCTTGCTGGCCCGGCTGCTGCTGCGGGTTGCCCTGCTGACCCGGCTGCTGCGGGTTGCCCTGCTGGGGATTGCCCCGCTGACCTGGCTGTTGTGGGTTGCCTTGCTGAGGATTGCCCTGCTGCGGGTTGCCTTGCTGGGGGTTGCCCTGCTGGCCCGGCTGTTGCGGGTTGCCTTGCTGCGGGTTGCCCTGCTGGCCCGGCGGCTGGGGATTGCCCTGCTGAGGATTGCCCTGCTGCGGGTTGCCTTGCTGTCCCGGCTGCTGCGGGTTGCCTTGCTGAGGATTGCCCTGCTGCGGGTTTCCCTGCTGTCCCGGCTGCTGCGGGTTGCCTTGCTGAGGATTGCCCTGCTGCGGGTTGCCTTGCTGCCCCGGCTGCTGCGGGTTGCCTTGCTGCGGGTTGCCCTGCTGCGGGTTGCCTTGCTGCCCCGGCTGCTGCGGGTTGCCTTGCTGCGGGTTGCCCTGCTGAGGGTTGCCTTGCTGACCCGGCTGCTGCGGGTTGCCTTGCTGCGGGTTTCCCTGCTGTCCCGGCTGCTGCTGCGGGTTGCCTTGCTGCGGGTTGCCCTGCTGTCCCGGCTGCTGCGGGTTGCCTTGCTGCGGGTTGCCCTGCTGCGGGTTGCCCTGCTGTCCCGGCTGCTGCGGGTTGCCTTGCTGTCCGGCTGTTGCGGATTGCTGGCTGCGGTTCTGCTGCTGCGGGTTTCCCTGCTGTCCCGGCTGCTGGGGGTTGCCTTGCTGCGGGTTAACTCCGGGCTGAGCGGGGCTTACTTGATCGGATTGAGCTTGCTGGCTGCCCGGTGGGAGATTGGTGCCATTGTTGCCATTCTGGCCAGATTGCGGGGGAGTTCCGCCTTCCTTGACTCCCGGCTGAACCTGATTGGAGGGATCGCTGGAATTCGGGTTGGCTTGTGGGTTCTGCGTGTCGTTTGGAGTCGTACCGTTGCCTTGTTGTGAAGGCATCTGCGGACGCTGCTGCGGATTCGTGCCCCCGGCATTTGGCGAATTGTTCGGGTCGTTTGTGGCAGACCTGGCGGGGGATCCCTGCTGCGGATTGGTCGCATTACTGGTTTCCGGGTTGGCGCCCGATTGTTGTGGACCCCCCTGGTTGTTGCCTTGACCCCTCTGGGTATTCCGCTGTTGGAGATCCTTCAGGCCCTGTTGTACCTTCCGAATCTCCTCGGGTGTGGGTTGCTGGGCAGGATTGTCTTGATCGGGGCCTCGCGGAGTCGTTAGATCTTCGCCGGGATTCCCGGCCTGGTCGACCGACGAGGTCTTACCTGTGCCACCCGCACCGCCCGCGGCGCCCGAATCCGGAGCCTTCTTGCCAGGATCGGTGCTTTCCGGATCGGGTGGGGTATTCGTCGGCGGCTCGGGTGGAGAAACCTCGTCGGGATTGCCGCGCGGCGGTTGCGCGACCTGTTCGCTGTCCTTCTTCTGCTGATCCTCGAGCTTCTGCTTCTCTTGCGGTGAGACCGGCTCGGTCACCTCGATGATCTGGTGAGCGGTCTCGAACTTGTTCGAGGCCGGATTCTTGTTGTCTCTGACCGTTAGCCAATAGGTAAGGATGTCTCGGGCCTTGACGCGGTGCTTGGCGAGGTCGAGGGTCTCCTTGGCCCGGAACTCGGGCATCGGCTCCTTGCCTTCCAGCATGTTCTTCGAGAACAGCACCTCATTTCCCAACCGGACGTGGAGCGTCGCGTCCTCGATACCTTGGTCATCGGTGCCGGTCATGACCAGGGGAACTTTCACGTTCGCGGCCACCTTGACGGTCGGTTGATCGGGCAGGAGGAAGCGAGCGGACGGCGGTCGATCCGGCAAGGCGATGATGTCGTAGTTGACCGGGTTGGGATTGACCTGGTTGCCGGTGGTGCGGAAATCAATCTTGTAGGTACCCGACTTCGTGACGACGAATTCCCCGGTCAACAAGGTGGCATCGACTCGCGAGACCTCCATCTGGGCCGGGGCACCGTAGGAGAGATTGATGGTCGCCCGAGTGGCCGGCATGTTGGTCTGGGCATGGATGACCACCTTGGTCCCTTCGATCGCCTCGACCTGGCCTCCCTCCTCATCCTTGCGGGCTTCGACCTTGGTGTAATCCGGAAAGATGAGGTCATGCGAGATCGAACTGACTGTCGGTGCGGCGAGGACGTTGAGGTGATAGTGTCGTGACTCGGCATCGCCGCCGGAGAGGTAGTAGTCCATGCTCTGCTGGACGTTCGGCATCATGAACTGCCAGGGGTCATACTGGTTCTTACCCTGCGAGAGTTCCTTGATGGCGAAGAACTTGCCCCCGTCAACGCTGTGATGCAGGAACACCTTCTGGGGCGCGACGCCCTGGACGTTGACCTCGAAATTGACGTGCGAGCCGGCGACGACGTCCGAGAGATCCGTTTGATCGCCCGGCTTGATGTTCACGAGCCGGGTATTCGTCGGCGGGGCCACGTCGGCCAGGAATGCGCGCCGAACGGAATCCCAGATGCTCTTGGGAGCCAGGGTCAGATACAGGCAGAACACCACGAGCACGGCCGACAGGGCATATACCGAATGCAACATCCGCTTCTGGTTGACCGCCCCTTCCACATCCACCAAGGTCAAGTCGTTGACGGCCCGGGACTCGAGCGTCGCCAGGATCGCTTTGGACAACTGGCCGCGATTACGCCGCAGCTCCAGGTAATTGATCAAGCTATTCTTGAAAGTCGGCTCGGAGGTTTCGATCGTCTTGGCCGCATAGAGTGCGTTGATTTTTCGCACCATCGGCGTCACGAGGCGCAACGCGGAATAAATGCCGGCGGCGATCAGGCCGGAAATCAGGATGGTCCACCGGAGCCAGAACGGCATCCCGAACACGTGATCGAACACCACCTCGAGGAACAAAGTCCCCAGGAAACACACGAGGAGAGTCAAGAACGCGGTCGAGATGTCCGTGAACTTGATTCGCCTGCGCGTCCGGTGAAGCTGGTGGTCGATGAACTGCTCGTAATCGAGTAGCTTGCCATGCGGTTGCGTCTGCGTCCCAAGAGTCATGACGCCTGCTCCTCGCGCGGGATGGGCCGTAGTTCGAGATTGGCGCGTCTATTATACGCCGCGCGTCGCCGAAAAGAACGATGTTTATCGGGGATCCTCGGTCTTTTGTCGTTGGTGCTCCGGCCGCACCCTGACGAATTGACTTTTCGGACCAAATTCAGGACGCAACCGGGACTGTCATGCGCGGAATCTTGCATTCATGGGCGGGCCTGTGCGATCGACGGTATCAGCCTCAATCCGTCACGACCAACAGATATTTTTGAGAAGTGTCGGGAGAGGGAGACCCTTCACCTTCGTATTTCGCCGCCCATTTGAGGCACCTGATCCTCTGGTCCGGATTACCGGGCAGTTTGATGGCGAATTGGGAAACGAGGACCCTGTTGCCGATGACGGCGGGTTCGAGGGCGTAGACCTTCTCGGCGCCCCTCTCGTAAAAACCTTCGACCATCTCTGCGCCGTCTGGGATGGCATTTCCATGACGATGTGATTGGGATATTTGGCCGCATCCAACCAGTCGCGGGCCTCGGCCGTGCCCGGCGCGGAGATCATCGCGCCGACCATCTCGTCCGTTTCGGCCGCGGCGGCTGCCGGGTCGAAGTCGCGGAGATCGGCGGGGGCAGACTGGAATGCCTCGTGCCGGTTGGCGGCGCGTTGGAACTGGTTGAGAACGCGATAGATGCGCCAGCCGACGAATGCGAAGGCCAGGACCGCCCCGAATGAAATCCCATAAGCGGAAGTGCCCGGTTTGGACTTTTCGATTTTCGCGGCACGTCTGGCAATCTTCTTCTTTTTCGCATCCGAGAGAGGCTCGAAAGCCTTGTTACGGGAAGGGATCGGTACGGGCCCGTCATCGGCAATGCCAGACCCGGGTGAACCTCCGGTCGGGGGACTCGACACGCCCCGCGACGCGTTCGTTTCCTCGTCGAATCCATAGACATCCAGGCTGGATGGTGCGAACCAAGCGGGCGAATCGTCGTGCGGGGAGGAGGTCCGATCTGTCTGGACATGGTCGTCCGAGGGTGCGTCAACCGTGATGCGAAACATGGCGCCGCACCGCTTGCAGACGGTCTTCTTGCCGACATTTCGGGCGGAAACGTAATGTCCTTTCCCGCACTGGTCGCACTCGACGCGAATCCTGTCCGCATCGCGAGCGTCGGCCTGCGGTGCAGGAAGTCGCATGGCTTCGCCGCAATATTCGCACTTCACCGTGCGCCCGGCATGTTTCTCATCGAAGGCGCCCGATTTCATACAGGCTGGACATCGCGCCGTGATATTCATCGACACAGCCCCAGGAACCAACGTCTCGACCCGCAGCCGATTCAGGGATTCTTATCCGGTCGTCTCCCGATGCACAAGTGGTTCGAGCGCTTCAGAGTTCATCCGCAGATGAAAGCGGATGAACGCAGAGGGAAAGCCGAAATCCGGAAAGCCGTCGCGACAAGACGTCCTTTCTCGGGTCATGGTTCTACGGTCTTATCTGTCTTGTAATCGGCATTCATCTGCGGACGCCTTGTCTCTCCATTGATTGGTATTCTCTTGCGATCCACGTTGCTCTGCGGCCGATGTTCTCGAAGCCCGTTTCAGACCTGACGGTTGGCTTGCCTACACTGAAGACGGCATCGATCGAATCCGAGTCCGACGCGCCTGCGAGTGAATCCCGGAGGGATTATCGACCCACTCGCTGCCGCGCCGGGCTCGCGTGCACTAACGAGCGGGGATGCTCGTACAGGGGACCTTGCGATCGATACGCTTGAGCAATCCCGTGAGGACGCGGCCTGGTCCGATCTCGTAAAATGTGTCGAATCCGTCCGCGAGCATCCGGCGGATCGAGTCTTCCCATCGCACACCCTGGAGCACCTGGGCCACGAGCGTGCGACGGATGTCCTCCGGGTCGGAATGCGGGCTCGCGTCCACATTCGAGTAGACGGGAATTCGCGGGGGCCGGATCTCGGTACGATTCAGGACCTGCAAGAGCTGCTCGTCGGCCGGCTTCATGAGATCCGAGTGGAATGCGCCGGCGACGGCCAGGGGGATGACCTTCATGGCACCGAGCTCGGTGGCGACTGCGGGGACCTGTTCCAGGGCCGCGGTGTCGCCGGAGACGACGATATTCCCCGGCCCGAGCAGGTTGGCTTTCCAGAGTCGTCCCGACGGGGCGACGCATCGGCAAAGTTCGTCAACGGTTGCTTCATCGAGGCCAAGCACGCTAGTCATGCCGCTCGGGGTCGCGATGGCCGCGGCCTGCATCGCCAGGCCGCGCTGTCGGACCACCTGAAGTCCGGCCTCGAAATCCAGGGCCCCGGCGAAGACGAGCGCCGTGTATTCGCCCAGGCTCAGGCCGGCCGCACCCTCGCTGGACCCCACGAGATCGGGATTGCTGACCTTGAGGCTCTCGAGGGCCGCGAGGCTGGCCACGAAGATCGCCGGCTGGCTGACATCGGTCGCCTCGAGCGCCTCGGCCGGTCCTTCGATGCAGAGGCGCCTCAGGTCGATGCCGAGGAGATCCCCGGCCCGGTCGAACATCTCGCGGACGGCGGGTAGTTCTCGATCCAACTCGCGGCACATCCCGACTGTCTGCGCCCCCTGACCGGGGAACAAGAACGCAATCTTGGCCATGGCCTCTACTCCGTCAATTGACCCGGTACACGGGCGCCGCGCGAATGAAGAAAAGGCCGAGTGGCTCGGTGGTAAATTGGACTCGGTCAGAGCCAGCTTCCGATCGTGAGATTCGGTCTCTCCATGGAGAGAATCAGCCCGGAGGCGTTGAGACAGCGGATGCGTTCTCGGAGCCGCACTCGGCCGATGAGCCGGGCGCGCCGGCCAGTTGCTCGACGATCCGGTGGCTGAGACTTTCGGACGCCATGGCTCCGGCGACCCGGAGTGCGTTCTTGATCGCGCGGACTCCCGAGGCTCCGTGGCAGATGATGCAGGCGCCGCGGATTCCCAGCAGCGGGGCCCCGCCGAATTCCTCATATTCGAATCGGGTCTTGAGCCGCTTGAGGCTGGCTGCGATCTTCTGGCCGGCTTCGGGCGGCAACTCCGGCATGAGTCGGGTGAATTCCTGCTTCAGCTCGGAAAACAGGAACTCGACGGCCCCCTCGCCGGCCTTGAGCAGGACGTTGCCGACGAAACCATCGCAGATGACGACCCGGACGTTTCCTTCGTAGATATCGCGGCCCTCGACGTTGCCTTCGAAGCGGGCCGACCACGGGCTGGCCTGATACATCGCGCGGGTCGAGCGCGTCAGCTCATTCCCTTTCTCATCCTCGGTGCCGACGTTGAGGAGGCCGATCCGGGGACTCGGCACGCCCAGGATCTCCTCCGCGTAGATCGCCCCCATGACGCCGTACTGGTAGAGGTCCTCGGCCTTGGCGTTCATGTTCGCGCCGACGTCGATGATCACGATCGGTCCCTGGTGCGAGGGAAAGATCGCGGCGATCCCCGGTCGGCGGACGCCCGGGAGGAACATCTTCGCGTTGAAGAGGGCCGAGGCTACCATCGCGCCGGTGTTGCCGGCCGAGACGACCGCATCGACCTCGCCGGCCGCCATCATCCCCCAGCATCGAGAGATCGAGTTGTCCCGCTTCTTCCTCAGGGCCTCGACCGGCTTCTCGTCCATTCCGATGGACTGGCTGGCATGGACGATCGGCATGCGGTCCCGAGCGGCGCCGGGCGTCTTGGCCAGCTCCGCCTCGATCCGCACTCGGTCGCCGACGAGGAGCACCGTCAAGTCGGCGATCTCGGCGACCGCCTCGCAGGCTCCGGCAACAATCGGACCGGGAGCGAAATCACCCCCCATCGCGTCCAAGGCTACGCGCATCGCACCACTCCCAGCATTCTCGCTCCGCGTGGACGGAGAATGACACTTCTGAATAAAATCGAAAAAGACGTCGGGATGCTGGAAAGTGGGATGTCATCCCGTTTCCGCATCCCGAAACTCGGCAGTTCGACGAGAAGTATTCGATCCGGCTTCATCGTAGGAGGCGCCGCGCGGGCCTGTCAAGCATGGCGCGGCTCAACGACGCACACGCCTGGCGATTCCCTCGGCCCAGGCGCGGTCCTCGGGCTTTCGCACCAGGGTCAACGGGGCCGAGTAGTCGATCTGGCGGGCATAGCGCCCGCGCTCGTAGGTCGTGGCGAAGACCTCGACCAGGTCGAGCATGACCTCGGGATCCTTGCGGAGTAAGGGGACCGGGATCGTCGGCATGCGGTCGCGGATGGTCCAGGCGTAGACATCGCAATCGGGCCGGCGGTCGGCCCGCGCGACGAATGCGTAATAGTCGCCGCGCGGAAGGGCCGCGTCCATCGGCAGCCGTTGGCCAGCCAGGAGGAAGTCGAATTCAATCAAGTGGATCTTGCGGCGGATCGTCTTGCGGCGCTTCAGGCGATATTCCAGGGCTCCGTCGCCGGTCTTGTTGGTCGGCGACAGCAATTCGATGATGGAGACCGGCTTCCGACCCGGGTAGCGCAAGATCTCGATCCAGACGTCGCGGACTTCCCTGGTCACGCGGGGCAGGGGGATCGTCACGGGCTTGAGGGTCGCGATCCCGGCCGTCCCCTTAAGGCGATTCGCGGCTCGACCGGCCTTGTGCCCGGATTCTACAATCGCCACGTCGGGGATGATCCGCTTGGCCTCGCGTCGCGGGACCTCCACGAGTCGAAGCTGTTCCCCCAACTGAGCGATATAGGCTTGGGGCAAGACCTCATTGAGTGAATCACAGAGATAGGTAATAAACCGAGGATGGAAATCACCCCAGACCCCCTGTGCTTCCAGGTACGGATCGATCCCGAGGAAGGGCCTGGGCATGGTCAAATTCCTTCTCCAACGACGAGACGGACCGAGCCGCTACGATTGATCCTAACGATTTGCGCTCCAAGACGGGAGGCCGCGAAGTTGTCTCTTGATCGAGAGTATCTCAGGCGCATTCGGCCCTCGATCGCTGGCCTCGACGCCGGATCGGACCAAGCTCGACGCGGCAGAGGGCCTCGGGCCGAAGATGGTCCCTCGCGGCCTTTCGGACCTGTGCCGGCGTGATGGAAGCGATCCGCTCCGGCCATTCCTTCGGCTCGTCGAGAGGAAGTCCCCAGCGTTCGAGATCCAATAGCCGCTCGGCCCTCTGTTCGACGGTCTGGAAGTCGAAGACCCAGGCCCCGGCGAGGTATCTTCGGCGCGATCCACCTCGTCGTCGCCGAAGGCACCGGAGCGCATGGCCCGGATCTGCTCGGTGACCGTGGCGACGACCCGCTCGGCTTCCTCGGGCATGGTGCCGGCATAGACGCGGAAGACGCCCGGCAGAATGTCGGCCGAGTCGGTGATCCCTCCGCCGATCGCATAGACGAGCCCCAGCTCGTCGCGGACGATCCGGCCCAACCGATCGCTGAAGCCGGGTCCGCTGCCGAAGATGTGGTCGAGGACGACGAGGGCGTCGTAGTCCGGGTGGTTGCGAGCGACCCCGATGTGACCGAGGAGGATATGGACCTGGTCGCCCGGATGCTGGATGCGGCGGACGCGAGGACGGCCGATCCGGGGAACGGGGGGGAACGGTTGCCGAGGTCGGCCGCTGGCGGACCACCCGCCGAAATGTGCAGCGACCAGTCGGGACAGCCGCCGGGGATCGAAGTCGCCCGTGACGACGATGATGGTGCCTTCCGGCGTATAGTGGCGCGCGTGGTGTGCCAGCACGTCCTGACGGCTCAGACGGGCCAGCTCACGGATTCCGCCCCGTGGGTCTCGCCCGAGGGGGTGGGAGCCGTAAATCAATCCTCGGAAACTCAGTTCCGCACGGAACGCCGGGTCGTCCAGGTCGCCGCGGAGCTCCGCGCCGATTCGATGCGATACTCGTTCGATCGCGTCGGCCGGGAAGGAGGGATGGAGCACCACGTCTGACAGTAACTCCAGCGCGAGCGCCAGGTCCTCGGACCGGACCCGGACCGAGCTTCCGGTGGTCCCTACCTCGAGCGAGCCGCCGACATCTTCGATCGACTGCGCCAGCACCTCGGCACTCCGGGTTGCCGTCCCTTCCTCCAGCAGCCGGCCCGTCAAGGTCGCCAGCCCCGGCTTGGATTCCCGGGCGCTCCCTGCGTTGACGTACAATTCCAGAGCGACGACACCGGTACCGGGCCGTCGCTCGAAGATCATACGAACGCCATTGATCAGGACGATTCGACGCGGCCGGTAGTCCGTCAATCGAGAGAGGCCGGCCATGACCGGCAAAGGCATGGCTGAGGTCCCCGTGGTCCGGTCTACGACCCTGGACGCTATCCGGGTTGGCGCCCGACCCGGGGACGTTCCATGTCCCTCGCGCTCCTCGGGGATCATCGGAACCGGGACCATGGTGCCTCCCGACGGCTGGTCCGCGACCTTGGGCAACGACCAGCCGACGGTGAGGCCCTCTTCCCTAAGGTAGGAGGCTGCGGCACGGCGGAGGTCTTCGCCGCGGACGCTCATCGCGGCCCGATGCTCGCTCGGCCATTCCCGCCAGTCGCCCCAGAGCGCGGCATTGCCGAGGCCCGCGGCCAATCCCGTCAACTCTTCCTGCTCCCATCGCCATGCCGCCTCGAGGCGGAAACGGGACCGCGCGAGTTCCTCGGGCGTAGGCCCGTCCTCGGCGAGGCGGACGAGCTCGACGCGAATCAGCTCCTCGATCTCGACCGGGTCGGAATCCGCGTCGGCTTCGACCTGGATCAGTAGCTGACTGCCGTGCTGCGCGACCGCGTGCGTCGCCTCGACCCACGTCGTCGCGCCATCCGCGTCCACCAGCGACCGCCAGAGCCTCGACCGACGCCCGCAACACAGCAGATCGGCGACGACATCCAGCGCCGCGATGTCGGGATGCCCGCGCGGTACGGTACGCCAGCCGAACACGCCGCGCATGACGCCGTCGGCCTCGACGAGCGTGAAATCGCGACGGCCCGCCTGTTTCGGCTCGACGACTTCCGTCTGCCGGCGGGCCCGAGGTCCCGGTGCGATCCGATCGAACGACCTCGAGATCCTGTCCAGAGCCTTCCGGGGATCCACGTCGCCGACGACGACGAGGACTGCGCCGTCCGGCCGATAGTGCTCCCGATAAAATCGGGTGAGATCGTCGATGCCGATCCGCGCGGCATCATCGGGCCAGCCCAGGATCGGGTTCCGATAGGGATGCCTGAGGTAGGTGAGGCTCAGGTGGTTCTGGTCGAGACGTCCCTGGGGAGAATTGAGTTCACGGGCACGCTCCTCTGCGATGACGCGGCGCTCGAGCTCGATTTCGCGAGGGTCGAATTCCACGCCGCAGATGCGGTCGGCCTCGATGGCCAGGGCCAGTTCCCAGCGATCGGAAGGGAACGCGAACCAGTAATGGGTGCTGTCCTCACCGGTCTCGGCATTGCACTGGCCCGCCGCGGCCGAGACCATGCGGTCGATCTGGCCTTTCGGATACCGCTCGGTCCCTTTGAAGAGCATGTGCTCGACGAAATGCGCGAGCCCTGTCAGTCCGGGCGGCTCGTGGAAAGAGCCGACGGGGTAATAAAGGTCAGAGACCACCACCGGCGCACCGCGCCTCGGAAAGACCAGTGCCTTCAATCCATTATCCAATCGCCGCTCGTGGACCGGGAGGTCGCCGCTTAAACCTTGCCAGCGACTGCTGTCGAGATGTCGGGCCATGGCTGCCCCTCGCTGTCGTCGAGTAATCGGCAAGGTGCTGCCCCGGCCAATCGGCGAGTCCACAATGGGGGCTCCGAAGCCCCTTCCTCATTTCAAACTAAGGAATCATTCCATGAATCTCGCTCGGATTGGGATGAGATAGCCCCGACAAGAGCCTCTGGGCGGCGTCAGCAAACCGGTGATCGATGCGGATGCATGAGAGGAATACCACTCGACCGTTCCGCTCCAGGTCTTGCTCGCTCGACGTACGTTTCACGGCACCATGAAACTCATTGTCGGCGGGCATCCCTGGAAAAGCTCCTCGCTCACGGCTTCCCGGATGAGAGTATAGCATGCGCCGTTCCATCGCCGTCATCTCTTCCGCGATCCTTGAAATGAGGATTCGAGTTTGCGACGACTCGACGCCCCGGATCTGTCATGCGTGGGTGGGTCATGGTGTACAGAAATCAATTTTCAATCTTGGTATTGAACGGATCCCGCTCAGTACTAACAATAATCTGCTCACCGTTGCTGTCGCCGTGGGGGCCAGGGTGAGCCGGGGGGGACCCGGGCAATGGGGGTTTGTGAACCTGGTCAGGGCGGGAACGCAGCAGCCATAAGCAACACCTTCATGTGCCTGGGAGAACCTCCCCGGCTCTCCCCGGCCTCTACCCGGGAGAAGGTCGGTGTTTGATCGCAAGGCAACCCTTCATTATTGACCGCGCCCGCACGGAAGCCCAGGTCGGACGTTCGCGAGAGTCAGGCGGTTGCGAGCGGGTTGCCCTGAGTCATGCAGGATACTCCTCATCTTCACATCGCGAGGCACGATGGAGCGCGCCGGAGTGGCCCCAACGCCCGGGTCGAAAAATCGAGCGAAATCCCTCGATCCCGCGCCGATCGCGGTGAACGAAGGAGCCCCCGGGCGTTCGGCCTCGGAACCGTACACGGTCGTCGCCCGACGATATCGTCCCCAGCGCTTCGAGGATGTGGTCGGGCAGGACCACGTGGTGCGTGCTCTGCGCAATGCGATCCGGCTCAATCGGATCGCCCAGGCGTATCTCTTCTGCGGGACTCGAGGGGTGGGCAAGACCACGATGGCCCGCATCTTCGCCAAGTGCCTGAATTGCGTGAACGGGCCGACCGAGACGCCTTGCCAGGTCTGCGACATCTGCCAGGCGATCGCGCAGGGCCAGGACGTCAACGTCATCGAGATCGATGGGGCCAGCAACAACGGCGTCGAGCAGGTCCGGGAGTTGCGGCAGAATGCCTCGTTGCGCCCCAGCCGGGCGCGTTACAAGATCTATTACATCGACGAGGTTCATATGCTCTCGACGGGGGCCTTCAACGCCCTGTTGAAGACCCTGGAAGAGCCGCCTCCGCACGTCAAATTCTTCTTCGCGACGACGGAGGCGAACAAGATCCCGATCACGGTCCTCTCGCGTTGCCAGCGGTTCGATCTGGCGGGCATCACGCCCGAGGTGATCGGAAAGACCCTGGCCGAGATCTGCGCCCAGGAAGGTGTCGCCGCCGAGCCGGAAGCCTTGCAGATCGTCGCCCGACGCGCGGCCGGCTCGTTGCGGGACGCACAGTCGCTCCTGGATCGACTGCTCGCCTCCGGAAGCGCGGGATTGACGGTCGAAATCGTCCACTCCCTGCTGGGAACGGCCAGCGACGAGCGCCTGCTGGCGATGCTCGAAGCCCTCGCCGACCACGACGCCGCGGGCGCCCTCCGATTGCTGGAGGAGGCGGCGAACGAGGGCGTCCAACCGGCCGAGTTTCTCGGCGGTGTCCTCGACTTCCTGAGAGATGGGATGATGCTGGCCCTCGGCGCCGACTCGATCCTCCTCTCCGTCACGCCCCGACAGAAGCCGCGTCTCGATCGAATCGTGGCCAACTGGCCGGTCAACTCCATGCTGGCCGCGCTGCAAATCCTGGCCGAGCAAAGGACTCGGATGAGAGGCAGCTTGCACGGCCGGCTGCTCGTCGAGATGGCGATCGTTCGCGTGGCCCGGCTGGAAGATTTGACGACCGTGGAAACGCTCATCGACAGGCTGTCGGCCTTGGAGTCGGGCGGCCCGATCGCTCGCAAGGCAGAGGTCCTCGGCGCAAAAAAAAAATTCGGGGTGACTGAGCGAGGAGACTCGGATGCGACCTCCGGTCTGGTGGCAGGCCCGGTGATGCAGATATCTCCTCCCGAGTCTCGAATCTCGACGAACGTAATCACGTCGGGAGAATCGCCTCCGTCGATGACTTCGGAGACGACCAAGAGTCCGCGGAGTTCGGCCAATCCTGCCACCCCGGAACCCGTGGCCGAGGCGTCCCGCGAGACCCCGCCTGACGAACCCTCTGCGCTCGATCTGGAGTCCGTCCGGAAGATCTGGCCCGAACTAGTCGGGAAGCTCCCGGCGAAGTGGAGGTGGCGGCTCAGTCAGATGGAACCCACCGCGGTGGAAGGGTCGGATATCCTGGTCGTCGCCCCGACCTCGGGATACAATCCGACAGAGGCGGAACTGGGCCGGGAGATCCTGGATCTTCTCGGGCATGGGCTTCACAGACTGATCCATCGGAGGGCGACGGTCCGCTTCGAGCTGCGATCGGCCGGGGACGCACCGGCCAGCGAGACTCGGCCCGCAGAACCGCGTCGGACGGACTCGCTGAGCGCCGATCCGCTCGTCCAGAAGGTTGTCGAGCTCTTCGAGGCACGTTCTGTGCAGACGGATTACGATGGGCCTGACCCGGATTCCCCCGCCTGAGCGGGGCTTTTCGGCCAACGGCCCCGGCGGGAAGAGACGCAGCCCGGATCGTTGGTCATGGTTCCCCGGGCGGAAATACCTCAAACCAGAGCCAAGAATCGTGTTCAATAAACTCGGAATGATCGCGGACCTGATGGGAAATGCCGGCAAGATCCGGGAGGTCTTCGATAAGGCCTTCGACTCGCTCGGCCAGGTTGAAGTCGAGGGGAGCGCCGGCGGCGGGACGGTCACGGCGAAGGTCAACGGCCGCCTCGAGGTGGTCTCGGTGCGGATCGATCCCTCTCTGCTGGCCGAACCCGACGGGGAATTGCTGGAAGACTTGATCACCGCGGCGGTCAATGCGGGCCTTGTCAAGGCGCGAGAATCCGCGGCCCAATCCCTTTCTGGACTGACAGGCGGCCTGCCTTTGGGGATGTTTCCCAACCTCGGGGGCGGTCCCACACCCGGCGGTGAAGGAGGGAAGTGACGATGGCGTCATCCGGCTACTCGGCGGTCGTCGACCGACTGATGACCGCACTCGGACGACTTCCCGGCATCGGTGCCCGTTCCGCCGAGCGGCTCGCGCATTACCTCCTTAAATGCACGCCGGAGGAGGCCCTGGAGCTGGCCGAGTCGATCCGGGCCGCGAAGGAGCAGATCCGCCATTGCCAGGTCTGCTTCCATCTGACCGAGGCCGATCAACCGATCTGCTCCATCTGCCGCGATCCTCGACGCGATCAATCGATTGTCTGCGTCGTGGAGCACTCTCGCGATCTCATCGCGATCGAGAAGATGGGCGCGTTCCCGGGCGTTTACCATGTCTTGCTCGGCAGACTCGCGCCTCTTTCGGGGATGGGCCCGGAGCAGTTGACCATCGACGCTCTGTCCGTCCGGGTGGCCTCGGGCGATGTCCGTGAGCTCATCATGGCCACGAATCCGAATCTCGAGGGCGATGGGACCGCGCTCCTCATCGCCCAACGCTTGGGGGGATCGGGCGTGCGCATCACCCGGCTGGCTCGCGGATTGGCCTCGGGAAGTACGCTGGAATTCGCCAACCGCGACATGCTCGCCGATGCCATGTCGGGCCGTCAGCCGTTCTGATCGAGCCTGCCCGTTCACTCGCCGTGGAATGCACCGATATTCATGGGGCAAACGACCTCCCTCCGGATTTTTCCGCCATCTCTCGATGATCAGATCGATTCGATAAACCTCGGCGAATTCGCGGATATTGTGGCCCGTCGCGATGCTTTTCTGAAGCACCCCGCGAAATGGGCTATAGCCTCGCGTCACTTTGTGGCATAATACTTGCTGTGAGATCAGGACGCTTTTTTCGGGTATCGGCGATGCCCGGCCCAAATTGTTCTCCATCCCAGAGTGCACCGACTCATTTAGCTATGGAATAGGGGATCATGCGGCTCGACACCTCCCAGCAGATGCGAACCGAGATGCGCCTTCGAATGGCGCCTCGCATGATTCAATCGATGGAGATTCTGCAATTGCCAATTATGGCTTTGCAGGAGCGGATCGAGCAGGAGTTGAGCGAGAACCCCGTCCTGGAAGATCTGCGGGAATCGGCCTCCAACGAGGTCGACGGGGATGACTCTGCTCCTCTCGCTCAAACCGAGCCGGCAGTCGATGGCGAGCCGCAAGAATTCGAGAGCCTGAACGGTGCGGACGAGGATTGGAGCGAGAGTTACGACGAGGGGCCGCGTCGGAGTCGCGCTGCGCTCAGCGAAGACTCGGATCGTAAGCAGGAAGCCATGCAGAACATGGCCTCGCGGCCGCGATCCTTCCACGACGACCTGATCGACCAGCTCAGTTTCTTCGACTGCGATCCGACCGTCCGCGCCCTGGCTGTTTACATCATCTATAATCTCGATGAGAAGGGCTATTTTCGGCTCCCACTCCACGACATCATCCGCGACCTGGACGGCTCGGCGAGCATCGAACAGGCCGAAGAAGCGTTGCGACTCGTCCAGAGGCTCGATCCTCCGGGCGTCGGGGCGCGTGATCTTCGGGAATGTCTCCTGCTCCAGCTCACGCCCGATACGCCGTGCCACGACGTGCTCTACACGCTCATCTCCGAGCATCTCAACGACCTCGAGCACAATCGCCTGCCCGCCATCGAGAAGAAGACCGGGATCGCGCTGGAGAAGATCAAGGAAGCGATCGATCAACTGCGGCGACTCAATTTCCGGCCCGGCGCGTCGTTCGTGATCGACAACTCCCACTATGTCGTCCCCGATCTGAACGTCGAGCACAACGATCAGGGCGGCTATGACGTCCGGCTGATCGACGAGAACACGCCCCTGCTGGCGATCTCGCGGCACTATCAGAAATTGCTGCGAAACAAGCAGACCGACCCCAAGACACGCGAATATATTCAGAAACGAATCCAATCGGCGCGTTGGCTGATCGAGTCGATCGAGCAGCGTCGCAATACCTTGCTCAAGGTCGCCAGGGCAATCATCGAGCACCAGAAAGACTTCCTCGACAAAGGCCCGGAGTCGATCGAGCCGCTGAAGATGCAGCAGATCGCCGATCGCGTCGGCGTCCACGTCACGACCGTCAGCCGGGCCGTCGATGACAAGTGGGTTCAAACCCCGCGCGGGATCTTCCCCCTCAAACGATTCTTCGGCGGCGGTACCATGACAGCCGACGGGGATGAAGTGGCCTGGGATACGATCAAGCAAAAGCTGCTCGAGATCATCGCCAAGGAAGACAAACAGAGTCCCATGTCCGACGAGGAGATCGTGGACGAGATGGAGCGACAAGGTTTCAAGGTCGCTCGCCGGACCGTCACGAAGTATCGCCAGGCCTTGCTCATCCCTTCGAGCCGACAGCGCAGACAATTCTGATTTACTGACTTATTGAATGTTCGATACGGATCATTGGTTCGATTCGCGGACCGGCGGGATTGCGCCTCCCATTCCCGTCATGCCCCGACGATATCTCATCAAGCGGTCGCGGAGGTGGCGCGGGGATTCGATCCGACGGTCATGGTTGTAGGGAGGGTCGGAGCAGTCCTCAACTCGCTCGGCTCTTTCTCGATCTCGATGATCGGTTTCGCGCCGATCAGTCGGCTCATCGCGACTTCATAGCCCAGGAATCGGACATTCTCGAGGATCGCGAGCGTCTCGGATGCCCCGATCTTCTGAACCAGATTGAGAATCTTGCGTTCCTCGGGCGAGAGCAGATCCGCCGGCTGACTGGCATCCATGTCGAGCGAATCGTCGGCCAGATAGTCGAGCGAGACATTCACGGCCTTGGCCAGTCGGAAGGCATTATCCAGGCCCGGGCGTGACTTACCCTGGAGGATTCGGGAGATCTCGGAATCGCTCACCTGGGAGAGCCTGGCCAGCTTCTGGCCATTGAGACTATGGCGATTCATCAGAATCTGAAGCTTGTCTTTGAGTTTCATGTCTGGACCATACGATGTCTCCCCGACACGGGGAAGTGACAGCCTCTCGAATTCGCAAAAAAATCCCCGATACGCATGCGACTGGCTACCGGGCGATTGAACGTTCGGGGGCAAGAACGATCCGCCGGCGGCCAGGAAGAGGTCGATCGTTGGTCGACGTGGAGCATGATAACTCATCACGCGCGAGATTCAATTCAGAACCGGAAAACGGCCGGGATAAGGACGAGATCGGGGGAAATGTAAAGGCGATGACCTGCTTCGGTCAGGGGAGGAGAGGTCGAGAAAGAGAAAGAGGGCAATCCGGAAAGCGGTGCGTCACGAAGAACGTCGCAGGACGTACTGGGCCAGGATTCGTAAGACGCCCTTCGCGTTCGAGTCTGCAAGACAATCCAGGGCCTCGAGGGCCTGCTTCACATGCTGCTTCGCCAACTGCCATGCGTGGTCGAGGGCGCCCGTCGTCTCGAAGTAAGGTCGGAGTTCACGTCGATGATCGGCGGTGGAGTTCGAGAGGAGCCGGCGGATGGCTTCGGCGTCTTCGGGGCCGACGAGGCGGAGCAGATAGATGACCGGGAGGGTCAGCTTCTGCTTCTCGAGGTCCGTGCCGAGGCTCTTGCCGGTGACGCGCTCATCCCCCCAGATATCCAGGACATCATCGGCGATCTGGAACGCGATGCCCAGGCTTCGACCATACCTCTCCAGCGACGAGGTGGTCGCCTCGGACGCACCCGCGTACGCGGCGCCGAGGCGGCAGCAGACGGCGGTGAGCTCCGCGGTCTTGCCCTCGATGATCGCGAAATAGTCGGACTCCTCGAGACGGAGGTTGCCGCGGTGATGGACCTGCTGCATCTCACCTTCGCACACCTTGTTGGTGGCATGGCCGATCCAACGGCAGGCGCGGGTCGAATCGAGCGAGGCAGCCAGGTGAAATGCATGAGTAAACAAGTAGTCACCTAGCAGGACGGCCGTCTCATTACCCCACTCGGCATTGACGGTGGCGGCGTGGCGGCGGATGATCGCCTCGTCGAGGATATCGTCGTGAACGAGGGTCGCCGTGTGAATCATCTCCACCACGGCCGCCAGGACGCTGTGGGCCGGGGATAGCTTACCGCTCGCGAGCCCCGAGAAGAGTACCAATGCGGGCCGGAGTCGCTTGCCCTGGAAATCCGCGCAGTGATCCACGAGATGTTGCACGAACGGGAATCGGCTCTTCAATTCATCCTGAAAGATCCGCTCGGCTTCGGCCAGCTCGGCGGCTATGGGGGCGTAGAGCTCGGCCAGGCCGAGTCGACTGGAACCCAGCTCCGGCAGCGTTTGTAGCGACATCCGCGTCCTCCCCACCCTTCAAGAAGGTTTCCATTTCCGGCCTACGCTCGCCGGCTAGCCGGATCGACCGACCGTCGAAGCATCGGTCTCACCCTCGTACCTGCGATAGACACCGCGCCGACCGCCGGTCTTCTCCTCGAGCTGGATTTCCGAGATCACCATCCCGCGATCGACCGCCTTGCACATGTCGTAGACCGTGAGCGCCGCCACACTGACCGCCGTCAGGGCTTCCATCTCGACCCCCGTTCGGCCGTGGACCTTCACCATCGCTTCGATCCGAATGAGGTCCGGGTCGATCGGAGTGAGGCTGACTTCCACGCTATCGATCCCCAGCGGATGGCAAAGGGGAATCAACTCGCCCGTCCGTTTCGTCGCCAGGATACCCGCCAGCCGGGCCACCTCCAGTACGTTCCCTTTCGCCAGGCGACAATCTCTCACCAGATCGAGCGTCGCCGCGGCCATACGGACGACCCCGCTGGCACGAGCCGTGCGTAGGGTGATCTCCTTGGCCGACACATCCACCATCCGGCTGGCACCACTCTCATCAAAGTGCGTCAAGGTGCTCGACGCCCTCGGCTGTTCATCCTGAAGCCGCGGAAGAACGTCTTCGGATCGAAGGTCTTCTTCCGACGGCATTGCCTCTTCCCTCCTGGTCGATCTCACACGCATGCGGGCGTGAGGCGGGTCACGCTCGACACGACTTCTTTCAATTCATTCTGAAAGTATTCTACGAATCGTCGGCGCCACGACCAGAGGGAAGGGGGCTAGATTGCCGGAGTCGGAGGGGGAATGCGGATGACCCGGAGGGGATTCAAGGATGGCGAGGCTGATGAGTGGCTTCCTCGAGATGCGAGTCTCGAACCTTACGGGACGCTGCTGGGAAGTGCCAGAGTGCGGATAGTTCGACGCCCTGTCGAGTCCGGCTCGCGATCCGTCGGCCGCCGCCGCGTCGCAGGCGATCGACCAGGTCGGTACGCCAGTAGGCCGTCCGATGGGATAGGACGACCCACTCCGCTTGATCGGACTTCGCATCGTCCTGCAGGATGACATCCCGGCGGGCCAGCGTGCGGTTGAAGGCCGTGGTCACCGCACCCTGGCCGGGATAGAGGGTCGGCACCATCGCCGCGGCTGCGCCCGGGCGGGCTTCCCCGGCCAACCGATTCAGGAGGACGTCATCGATCGCGTCGCTCCAATAGGTCAGTTCCATCCCGAGTTTCCGGGCACCCGGCAGCCCTCCGACCAGTGCGTTGTAATAGCTGAGCCCGAACGGGTGAAAGGACACCACGCCGAATCCCTGGATGATCAAGAGGGTCCAGATCGCGAGCCTCGCCCGATGTCCGACGAATCCTCGATCGAGTAGCCACCTGAATCCCAGGCCGACGAGCATGGCCCAGGCCGGAAAGACATGCAGAAAGAGTCGTTCGCCGTCGTAGACCGGGACCCTGGTGCTGAAGAGGATCAGGAAGAACAGGATCGATCCCAACAGCAGCATCGGGAGAGGGTCCACACGGCGTTGCTTCCAGGCTCGGAAAATGCCGATGATGCCGAAGACCTGGAATCCAATCGGTACGGTCGTCGCGAAGTAGACCCATGCGTAATGCCAGGGGACATCGCGATCGGCATACACCCGGCCGAAATACAGCACCTGGATTGTCGCTCGGGTCACTCCGGTCCCCCAGTAAGACCAGAGTCGGGACCAGGAATCGGTCCATAACCAGGGCCATCCCGCCCAGAACAGGCTGATTCCGACGATCAACCAGACGGTCATGGCGAGTACCGCCCGTTGGATCGGCATTCGCAGGAGTGACCAGAAGCCGAGGATCGGGAGCAGGAACCAGGCATGGATCTTCGTGAGCAAGGCCAGTGACCAGATCGCTCCGGCGATCATCATGGCGCGGACCGGCCGTGGCGATCTCAGAGCCTGTTCTCCGGCCAGCAGTGCCAGGGTCCAGAAAAACATGAGGAAGGTGTCGAGGGCGCCGAGGTGGGCATGGGCGAATACCCGCGGCATGGTAGCCAGCGTGAATCCCGACGCAACGCCCGTAGCACGCCCCCAACGTCGTCCCGCGATCCACGAGAGGACACCCACCAGGAGTCCGAATGTCGAGGCGGGAGCCAGCCGGCCCGAGAGGACGTAGTATCCCGACGGGTCGGGACCCTTGACGAGCACTTCGAAGGGTTCGCCCAGCATGGAGGCGATCCCCAGGAGCCAACGGCCCAAAGGCGGATGTTCGGCATTGTCGCCGAAGACGCGGTCGACGACCGCCGGATCGAAGAAATGCCCTCTTTCCTTCCACAGCGTGGTCAGGTAGGTCCGTCCGGGTCGAACGTCCAGAGGTTCATCGACCGTCAATCCCGGGCCGTCCAGCGTCAGGATCACGGCGAGCCATGCAATAAGGCCCATCGCTATCGCATTGCGACGAGTCGATCGATCTCCCCGATCCTTGGAAGTCCGACGTGACATTTCGATGCCAACCGCCTCGATCACCGTGAAACCATCCTATCTCCAGGGCGATTGTTGCGATTGCCGGGACTCGACCTCCTCCGGACCGCCGGACCTGGTGGAGATCGTCGTGAAGGAATTCCGAGGGCTGACGAAATGATAATAGGTGGAGTCTGTCCAGGTCGAGGCGGAGTGGCCGGTCGACGAGAAAGGCGGCCGATCATCGGAGGCGATCTCTTGCCGCGGTTCCCAATCGTCTGTCGCGGGGGGCTGTCGCCCTGGCATTGCTCTTGTGGTTAAGATAAGTCCTCTCTTTTTCCCGACACGAAAAACCGATGGGCCGGTCGATTCGGCGGTCTGAATCCGGACCGGAGCCGGCGCGGACCGCATGAGGTCTCCCGATATGTTCAATCTCACGCTCCGCGACTACCCTCTGGTTGGCTGGTACATCCTGGTCCTTGTAATCCTCGAAGGACTGCTGAGCGCCGACAACGCGTTGGTGCTGGCCCTGATGGTCCGCCATCTCCCGAAGGAGGAGCAGAAGCGGGTCCTTCGTTACGGGATCTGGGGCGCGGTGGGATTCCGGTTCGTGGCCGTGCTGCTGTCGGCGATCCTGATCCGGTTCTGGATCTTCAAGGTCATCGGCGGCCTCTATCTGCTCTACCTGGCGGTGGCCCATTTCCTGTCGCCGGCGGAGGACCATCCGGAGTCGTCGGCAGTCATCGCCGGTAAATCGGAGAACCCTCGGAAGCGATGGCTCCGAGGTTTCTGGGGGACTGTGACCTCGGTCACGATGGCCGACATCGCATTTTCGATCGACTCGATCCTCGCCGCGGTGGCCATGGCCGACAGCTTTCCCAAACGATTTGGCCCGAACGGCAAGCTGTTCATCGTGTTCGTCGGCGGCGTACTCGGCATCATCACCATGCGGTTCGTCGTGCGCTACTTCGTCAAGATGCTCGACCGGTTTCCCGGTCTGGCTCAGGGCGCCTATTATCTGGTGGCCTGGATCGGCCTGAAGCTCGTGGTTAGCGGATTCCATGACGCCGAGTTCATCCCGTATCCCATCCCGGAGAAACTATTCTGGACGGTCATGCTCGCGATCGCGGCCATCAGCATGATCGTCAAACCTCGCGGCAAGCCGCAGGATCACGCCGAAGACCTCGATCTGCTCGATTCAGCCGAGGAAGCGGAACCCGAGCAAACCGGTAAAGCAGGCTTCAAGGCCAGCGGGCCCGATCCAATGAAAAATGGAGCCCGGCCTGAGGTCCCGGCCCGACAGTCGGAGGATGGTCAGGCTCCGTCCGTGACGTCAGGGAACGGCCCGATTCATGGGAGTAGCCGCAATCTGGTGGAACCGGACCAGAATCGCGTTACATGAACCGGCGAAGACGAGTCCGGGTCGATGGGCAAAGCCGTCCCTGCGGCGGGAATCAGTTAAGTTCGTAGTCGACCAGAGCCTCGCGGAGTTTCTGGAGCACGCGTGATTTCTCGTTGCTGACCGTCTTGGGAGCGACCCCCCACTGGACGGCGATCTCAGCCGGAGTCTTGCCCATGAGGGTGTCGTGGATCAGGGCGGCCTCGCGAGGACTCAGGTTCTGGTCGATGGCGTCTTGAAGCGCAGCCCTCAGGTTCGCCTCCGTCTGCTGCTGTCCGGAATTGGATGGGATATCGATGGAATCGAGCGACTGGTAGACCTTCTCGCGATGGGACCGCTTCTTCACCATGTCGACGGCGCGGAAGAAGGCCACACCCTCGGACGTTTCCCGGCTGAAAACCTCCCGGATTCCCCAGTTTCCCACTTCTCCCACGAGAGCGTCGAAGCGCGGTCGCCCCAGATTCTGAAGCAAGGTCGCGTAAACCGCCTGGGAGTTATCGTCATGGAGCTGGACGGGAATGCCCGCCCGGTACCATGCGCGGTTGAGATACTTATTCAGTTGGGTCAGGCCCGACGAGATCGATCGCGCATCGGGTTCGACGACTTTCGTCGTTGAGGAGGTCGATTGGGATGTAGTCCGGAAGGTAGCCGGATGATCGTTCAGGAGTTCGGCGAGGCGGGAATGGCCGAGTGCCGCATCCCAGGCCGCACTCGAGACGGCCGACGCCGTCGCATCTTCGCTCGTCGCTAGCGATTCGGGACCGTGATCGGGAGGCAGGTCGCGCTCGACGATCATCCCCGAGAGCGGATGGGCCTGCGCAGCGCCGGACAAAAGCCGTAACGCCTCGAGGCCTTCAACCGTCGGGCGATAATTTCGCCGTCTTCGCTTTGTCTGATCAGCACCGTTGGCCAATCGTAGACTCCCGTACCGAGGCCCCGCTCAAGGCTGGACCAACTCCCATATCACATTCATTGCCAAAACCGCGGAAAACGCCGACAGCTTCTTGAAAAGAAAATCTCGAATTCACGATTGCGGTGCGTTCCAGACCGTTCGACTCGACGATAACTTGCGACCCCTACCACCAATACTAGGTTATCGCCACGATTGAGACACCTCCGTGCGTCAACTTAATCAAAACCGCAAAAGCGGAGGAGGGCAATCTCGCACCTACACTAATTGTGTCATCCATGCGGGCTATCGTCCAGTGGCTGGACGAAGCCATGACTTCTTTGTCGTTGTCGCATGCATCGTGACCGTCGAGTTGTCATTTGAGAGACGAGCAAGGCTGGATGAATCCACACCGCAATGAATAGCGTCCTGACACGTCTCATCCGGTCGAGTGCAAAAGGTTGATTGCTTGGAAATGATTACGACACATCAAGATAGGGGATCTTCAGTTGGGCTGGCCTCGGACTGAACGGTCGTGAATTGATTAAGTTACCGGAAGTTTTGTAACGGTCTTCCGCTGTGTTGGAGGAGCCGACTCACTCCCTGAAGATGGACTTGGAGCCGTTCGCCGATCCGGATAAACTCCGCCCGGCCATGATGAGCCGGAGGACTGTCTATGCCAGGGATGCAATTGAGATCGACGAGCCCTGCCCAGGCCGACACCGGGCGACCCTACGGTGATCCTGACCTGGGGCTCTTGTATCGAAACCAGGCGATCATCTTATCGCTCGAGGGACGCTTCGTCGAGTCGGAAGCCTTTTCACGCCAGGCGCTCGAATTACGACCGGATGATGTCGATGTGCTCAACGAGCTGGCGGTGTCCGTCTGGCGGCAGGATCGCCTCGAAGAGGCTGAGGAGATTTGCCGGCGGGCCTCTCGCATCAAGCCGGACGACTTCCGGATCCTGACAAATATGGGCCTCACGCTCATGGACCAGGGCCGGACCGACGAGGCCATGGAATCCTTCCGTGCCGCCTTGCGGATCAAGCCCGACGCATTCCAGGCGCTGATGAATTTGGGCATCGCCATTTCGAACCGAGGGGATTTCGAGGAGGCGATGGATCCGCTCTGGGAAGCGTTTGAGCTCTGCACGGACTCGGCGGATGCCGTGCAAAACGTGGGAATGAACCTCGGCCGGATGGGGAGTCTGAAAGAAGCCATCGCGTTTTACGAGCACGCGCTGAGGTTGCAACCGGAATTCCCCGAGGCGCATCGCAGCATGGCTTATGCGTTGCTGCAACTCGGCGAATTCGAGCGTGGCTGGCCCGAGCTCGAATGGCGATGGAAATGCAAGCCTTTTCCCGGTTGTCGGATCAATCGCACATTCTGGAACGGCGATCAATTCCGCGACCAGACGATCCTGCTCCATTTCGAGCAAGGATACGGCGACACCCTGCAATTCATCCGATACGCTCCGATGGTGAAACGGCGAGGCGGCAAGGTCCTTGTCTTGTGTCCACGGACGTTGCACTCATTGTTGAAACGGTGCGAAGGAGTTGACGAGGTGCTCGATGGGATCGACTTCGAGCCCGCGTGCCACATCCAGGCTCCGTTGATGAGCCTGCCGGCTATCTTCGGGACGACGATGGCCACAATCCCGGCCCAGGTTCCCTATCTCCACGCCGATCCCCTCCTCGTGGAGCATTGGCGATCCGTATTGGTTCGCACTTTCGATGACGCATCCGAGGTAGAGTCAGGCAATCGCCAGGATACATCCCTTCGGTCGCGACCGTTCCTGATCGGGATCGCATGGCAGGGGCGGCCCGGTGCCGTCATGGATCAGTGGAGATCCTTTCCGCTGGAGCAGTTTGCTCCACTCGCCGCACTGCCCGGAGTCCGGCTGATCAGTTTGCAGGTCGGTGCCGGCACTGAGCAGATCCAGGCGCTCGGCGATCGGTTCCCGGTGTTCGAATTGCCGGGGGGTAAGGATCACGATTTCGGGGAGACTGCGGCGATCATGCAATCGCTCGACCTGGTGATCTCGCCGTGCTCGGCCGTGGCACACCTGGCCGGAGGTTCGGGCGTCCGCGTCTGGGTCCCGCTCTCGCATATCGGCGATTGGCGATGGCTCACCGTCCGGGAGGATAGCCCGTGGTATCCCTCTCTCAGGCTCTTTCGACAGCCCAAACTCGGAGACTGGGAATCCGTTTTCCGCCGGATGGCGGAGTGCCTCGGGCACGAACTCGAGGGATGGGACGACTCGCGTGGGCAGATGGTGGCGTGATACTTGTCTCTCGGTCAGGAATTCAGCCGCCAGATCGTGGCGTTCAGGGCTGCGGCGAATGTCACCCATCCGAGGTACGGGACCATCAACAAGGCAGCGGGTCGGGAAATGCGCCATTCGAATGCGATGGTCGCCACGATCATGGCCCATAACAGAAGCACTTCCAGAAACCCCCACCCGGGCTGCCTCCATGCGAAGAACACCCACGACCAGAGCGCGTTCAAGGTGAGCTGGACGGCGAAGATGGCCAGCGTGACCCGAACGAGGCCGGGTTGGTCGTCGCGACGCCTCCAGATAAGCCAGGCCGAAACGGCCATCATGGTGTAGAGTGATGTCCAGACCGGTCCGAATAACCAGTTGGGAGGATTCCAAGAAGGTTTCCTCAGCATGACGTACCACGACTCCAGGGTCTGATTGACCGCGATTACCCCCACACCGGACGCCGCGAAGCAGATCAGGATGCAGATCAACAGGCCTCCGATCGAACGGAGGGAGGAATTCCCGATCATCCCTGGCGAAGCGGGATGATCGGTAGAAACGTCGGAAATCATCTCTCGCCTCCGGCTGACCTGCGCGAAGCCTCGCGACCGACTCGGCCCACGACGGCACCATCCATTGTTGTAAGACGCCCGTCAAGCAGCACAAAGTGTACGCCGGTTGTGTCGATCGGAAATCGATTGCGGATTGTGGCTCGGACCCTTGACGTGCGGGAGACGACATCCTTAGCATCAAGCCGCCCCGAATCATCGAACATGACATGCGGCCATACTGATAAACCTCGCGCGGGATGAGAGCCATGCCCGAGCTGATCGCGAAGCCCACCAGGGTCGAAGCCGCGGGAAATAAGCCCAAGCTGATCGACGAGTACTTTGGGCGCGTGAACTCGGGGGATTCCGAGGTCAGCATCGCACACATGCGAAGCCCGGGAGGCTGGGTCGAGCCGGGTCAGACTCCGGATTTTGACGAGTACACCGTGGTCCTCGCGGGTCTGCTACGGGTCGAACATCAAGGCGGGATGATTGACGTGCCGGCTGGTCAGGCCGTGGTGGTGCGCCGCGGCGAATGGGTGCGATATAGTTCCCCCGAGCCCGCAGGCGCCGAGTACATCGCCGTTTGCTTGCCTGCCTTTACACTCGCGGGTGCCCGTCGCGACCCGGAATGAGATCTCGAGCGCGTCCAGGATAGGCAACATGGATTGGGACGATGCCATGAAGGGTAAAGTCTGCCTGGTCACGGGTGCCACATCCGGCATCGGAGAGGTCACGGCGCGTGAACTCGCCCGCCTCGGTGCCGAGGTCATCATCGTCGGACGATCTCTCGAGCGCTGCGAGGCGACTCTCTCCCGGATCCGCAATGAGACCGGTGTGACGCTGGGCGACCCGCTCATCGCGGACCTCTCGTCCCAGGCCGAGATCCGACGGCTGGCCGGGCAGATCCGGGAGCGATGTCCTCGCCTTGATGTGCTGGTCAATAATGCGGGTGCCATGTTCCTGAAACGCCGAGAGAGCGTCGATGGAATCGAGATGACCCTGGCACTCAACCACCTCTCCTATTTTCTGCTGACCAAATTGCTGCTCCCCTTGATCACGGCGAGCGCCCCGGCCCGCATCGTCAATGTGGCCTCGGATGCCCATCGAGGGGGCAAAATCGCCTTCGACGACCTCCAAGGCCGGAATCGTTACAGCGGATGGAGGGCCTACCAGCAATCCAAGCTGGCCAATATCGTGTTCACCTACGAACTCGCCCGACGGCTCGAAGGGTCGAGGGTCACGGCCAATACGCTGCATCCGGGTTTCGTCCGGACGAACTTCTTCCAGGACTGGGGTGGGTGGATCGGCCTTGTCACCAAGGCGGGTGCCTCATTGCTCGCCCTGACTCCCGAACAAGGGCGCAGACATCGATCTACCTCGCATCTTCCCCCGAAGTGGAAGGCGTGACGGGCCAGTATTTCGTGAAGCAGAAGCCGGCGCAGTCCATCCCGCAATCGCACGACCGGTCCGCAGCACAGAGGTTGTGGGAGATCAGCGAAGAAATGACGGACTCCTCGGCGCATGCAGGGACTTGACGATCAGTCCTCCGTTCCTTGCAACCGTTTGAGGAGCTGGATCTGGCCCGCGTGATAGACGTCGTGCAGGGCGATCCCGTAGAGCAAGTTGACGAACGGGATCTTCCCGCCTTCAGGTAAATCGTCGAGTCGTTCGGTCGGGAAAGCGGCGATCTCGTCGCGGAGCAGACGGTGCTCCGACTCGAGCAGGGCGACGATCTCCTTCCAGCTCGGCTCGCTCAACGGCGATGGGATCGCGAACCAGTTGCTCCCCTTGCAGGCGAAAGATCCCCGTTTGTCGCCGCGAAGTCGTTAACGGAGAGCGTACTTCCAGTACGCGCAATGAACAACGTGCTCGGCGATCGAATGCCGGCTCGGGTTGGGCCGCCACGCGGCTCGATCGGAAGAGATCCGACGGATCGACCCCTTGAGATTGGGACCGTGCCAGGCTTTTCGGTCGTAACTCTCGTCGTATAGCCTGAGGAGCGGCGCAATGCCCGCCCAGTTCTGGGGATTCGTCGTCTTCATGTTCGGGTCAGGTCCCGCAATGTGAGGTCTGGGGGCGAATGGAACCACTTGCACGCGCACCCCGCCGGTATTTGACCTGAACATTCTAATAGAATCGAGGCTCAGAAAAGAGACTCGAAGCGCAGCCAGAAGAGGTTGCTATTCTTGGAGAAATGTCCGGGGGAGTCGTAGATGGGCTGGCCGAAGATGGAGTATTCCCAGTCGAAGAAGATCTTGACGAAGCTATTCAGGTACCAGTTGACGCCCGCGTCCACGATCAGCGCGTGATTCGTCCAGAGGTTCGGGTCGGCGATGCCTCCCGTGAAGACTTGTTTGCCCATTGAGACCTCGCTGATCCGGGCAGTCGGTTCCCAGGCTCCGAGCCCGAACCGGCCGGGCCGCAGGTCGAAGCGGCGGATCGGGTCGATCAGGCCCGAAGACGTGCGGGTCTCGCCCGTGACGAGGTAGGCAGCCTGGACGAAGTAACCGCCGACCGGGACGCGTACCGGCCGCTGGCTGCCGACCGCATAGCTCTCATAGCCTCCATCCCATGCTCCGAGCAATGAGAGTCCCTGGTAGAAGTAGGCCAGGTGCAGTTCCCACAGTGCGCGCGCCCCCTTCTCGGTCACGTTATTGTTGAACGCGAGGAAGGGAACGTTCGCGGAATTGACTGCGCTCGAACTCGTGATCGTCGCGTTGGATGCGGTCGTCGTCGTACGCAAGACCGCGGGCGTGAGTGGGTTGTTCTCGTTGCCCCAACTCCCGGAGCCGCCGAAGTTGAGATCCCTCAGGAACGACCATCGTGCCGGCGGCGCGACCTGCTCGAAAGGCTTGAAATTGAGGAACCCGATGGCGTCCGGCGTATTCTTGAATGCCTGATACGAGTTCCGGGCACCATCGAACGCACCGACGGCGTATTCGACCCGATTGTCGAAAAGCTGGCCCCAGGCCATCGTCCCGACCTGCCGGTTCAGGCCGAAATTGTTGTTGTAGACCGAACGCTCGGGGGCCAGGGTGTTCCAGATCAGGATCTTGTAGAATTCGTAAGTGTAAGGCGTCTTGAAGCGTCCGAAACGGAGTTGAAATCGTTTATCATAATTGAAGTTTAAGAACATATTTAAAAGATTTAATGTGTCAAAGCTTTGCTGAAGCGCGACCTCGTATTCGATCGGCTTGGTCAGGTGGCCGTCGAAATAGAGTCGTCCCCTCGGGATATAGAAGCCGTCGGTCACCGGATTCTGATTCGACGGCAGGAAGTATCTGGCATCGGCCTGGACGAGGGCCCTGAGCCTCAAGCTGAGTTCTTCGTCCTCGGTCGAGAACGCAAACCCTTCTCGACTGTAGTTATAGAAGGTAGTCATCGGGATCTTGCCGAGTCTCCGATTCCCGACCCCTTGCTGGTCGAGACCTCGGCTGGCGCCGCCGCCGCCCTCGATGGACCTGACGCGGGACTCGTCGACCGAGCCGGTTTCCCCGCGCGAGGCGAATCCCGGCGGCAAAGGGTCCATGTACGACTTCGACTGGCCCGACTTCGGAGCCTGGTCCTTCTTCCTGGCATCCTCGAGCTCTTTCGTGATGTGCTTGTACTTTTCCTCGAGTTCCTGGTTGTGGTCGTTGAGATCCTGGATCGTCTTCTCCATCTTCTTCAGCCGCTCGAGGAGCTGGCGCGGGGACGTTTCGTCGTCGGCGGCCTTGGCTTCGACCGGCGGGGATTCGATGGCGGGAGGAAGTGAGGGAGACGAGGGTTCGGGTGGATTTTCCTGGGCCCAGGCGATCGAATTCCCGGCGACTATCAGCAAGGGCGCGGCGAGAATCCTGAAGTATCGCCGCCGACCTGCCGGGCCTTCCTGCATCGGCTGAATCCTCTGCTCAGGACTGGAATCACTCGCCCGGATTCGGGCAGCCGAAGATTTGTTGGACGAGGACATCGAACCCGGACCAGGCCGGTGATCCCAGACATCTCGTTTCGAGTCCGTCATCGCGGCAACGAACAGGCATACCTATCCGTCTCATCGGTCCGTTGGCTGGGTCGAGTTGAGGAATTCCGAGGCCTCTGCGGATTTTCCGGTTTGACGCGGTCATCGCGTAAAGAGTTCGCAATCGAAATGACGCCGAGGCGGAGGTCTTGCTCGGAGATCAGCGTTCCGGCGGGATCGTCGAGTCCGACGAGATGCATTCCTCTTGCTGCCGATCTCGGGTGAGCCGGAGAGAGCCCCAGCCTCGCTTGACCGGATCGCGAGAACGGCCCTAAGATGATCGTATGTTGAGCGGATCCGGACGGGGAACAGCGAAGGCCGATCGGCGCGGACCCGGAGGGACCAGGATGAAGGTAGGATTCTGCGATGCGCGTGGCGGTCGATTACCAGGATGATGTGCTTGATTTCGAGCTACCCGAAGATCGACTCGTCGCCTCGTGGAATGGCCCGAAGGGACTCGACCCGTCGGACGAAGGTGCGACGATCCGAGCAGCCTTGGAAAATCCCCGGGATTTCCCGGCTCTCGAGCTGATGCTTGTCCCTGGCGACCGGGTGGTCATCGCCCTGGACCCAACCATCCCTCGACCCCAACCGGTCATCGAGTCGATCCGACGGATATTCGAGGATGCCGCGGTGACTCCCGAGAATCTGACCGTATTGACGATGCCCGGGGCACCGGGGATGGCCGACCTCTTGCCGGCTGAAGGGAGTTTGCTCCAGGTCCATGATCCGGACGACCGGACCCAGATCGCCTACCTCGCCAGCACGAAAGAGGGAAGGCGGGTCTATCTGAACCGTTTGCTGACCGACGCCGACGTGGTCGTGCCGGTCGGTCGCTACGGTTTCGACCCGGATCTGGGATATTGCGGGCCATGGAGTGTCCTGTTTCCGGGTCTGAGCGATCGAGACACCATCAACTCCTTCCGCAGGGGGAAGTTCGCTTCATCCGAGGCCGCCGAAAGGAAGACCGATCGCACGGCGCTGGATGAATCGCTCGAGGTGAGCTGGCTCCTGGGGACGCAATTCCATATCGGTGTCTTGCCGGGGGCGGGCGGGATCCTTGAAGTCGTCGCCGGCCGTGAGACGTCGGTCCGCGATCGGGGGATCGAGTCGTTGGAACGACACTGGACGTTTCGGGCCCCGGCTCGGGCCGAGCTGGTGGTCGCGGGCGTGGGCCGCCGGGGGACTTCGGCCACGCTCGACGATCTGGCCGATGCGCTGGCGAACGCGATGCGCCTGGTCCAGCACGGGGGCAAGATCATCTTGCTGTCTCGTGCCAGCGGACCCATCGGCCCCGCCCTCCGTCTCCTCATGGAGGTCGAGGACCCCAAGAATGCGGCGGCGGCTCTGCGAGGTCATGAGGCGTTCGCGGATCACCGCGTCGCACGACTGTTCGCCCGCGCCCTGGCCTGGGCCGACCTCTTCGTCTACAGTGCACTCGAGCCGCAGCTCGTTGAGAGCCTATCCATCGTCCCCCTCGAACGACCCGAGCAGGCCCGAAGGCTCGTCGCCAACAGCGGGTCTTCCTCGTTTGTCAGTCGAGCCGAGTCCACGCTCGTCGAGGTGGATGAAGAATGATTCCGCATTGATTAAACGGTGAAAATCGGGATGGGCCGTGCGCCGGGGATCAGTCGGAAATCGGAATATCGGTCGGAATCGGAAGAGGGGCCACCAGATGAAAGATAGCCGATCGAAGTTTCCAATTAATCCCGGAATCCACTTGGCCGACCGATCGGACCGGGTCCGAATCGAGGTGACCGGTCTCGACCGCGCGAAGTTCCTGCATAACCTGACCACCAACGAGGTCAAGCGGCTGGCAGCCGGTCGCGGTTGCGAGGCGTTCGTCACCAGTCCCCAGGGGAAGACGATCGGATATATCATCATCCTGGCCGCCGAGGATCGACTCGTGGTCCGGTCCGATCCTGGTGGGATGGAACTGGTCCTGCCCCACTTCCGCAAGTATGGACTCTTCGATGACGTTGCGATCGAGGATCGCACCGATGAGACGTTCGAAATTCACCTGATAGGCGATGATGTCGAGGACACTCTGAGACACGCCGGGCTCACCCTCCCAGAAGGTGCCGAGTATACGCATGCCCCGGGCGAATTCGGTGGAGTCGCGGTCCGAGTGGTCCGCGAATCGCCGACGGGCTATCCCGGATTCACGTTGATCGGCGATCGTCGGGACGCCGCGGTCGTCGTCGATCATTTGAGGAAGCTCGCCGTGTCGATTACCTGGAGCGAGATCGCCCCGACGGTCTTCGAGGTCCTCCGGATCGAGGCCGGAACGCCGGTGTTCGGCAAGGATGTCACGGAGAAGAATCTCCCGCAGGAGATCGCCCGGGACGACCGGGCGATCAGCTTCGTCAAGGGGTGCTACCTGGGCCAGGAGACGGTCGCTCGCATCGATGCGCTGGGGCACGTGAATCAGGTGCTCAAGGGGCTCATCTTCGAGCCCCGATCGGCGTGTCCGGCCGCCGGGTCATCGATCGATTCGGATGGAAAGCGGGTCGGAGTGGTCACGTCCGCCGCGGTCTCGCCCTTGCTCGGATGCCCGGTGGCCCTCGCGCTGATCCGCACCAGCCATGCCGTCGCGGGGACGTCGTTACGGGTCGAGGGCGCACCCGGCGACGAGGCGATCACCGCGACTGTCAGCGACCTCCCCTTCCCGAGGCGAACGTGATCCGACGCCACGGGGAACCGTCCTGATCGGATCGCCGAGATCGCGACGCGCCCGAGGAACACCGAGGAATCAGTCAAGGTATGCGCCAACCCCGTTATGTCTGCATCCACGGCCACTTCTACCAGCCCCCTCGCGAGAATCCCTGGCTGAACGTGGTGGAAGTCGAGGACTCCGCGTCACCCTTCCACGACTGGAATGAGCGGATCACGCGCGAATGCTACGCGCCCAACACTCGGTCGCGGCTCCTCAACAATCGCGGGTGCATCACCCACCTCTTGAATAACTACGCCTGGATCAGCTTCAATTTCGGCCCGACCTTGCTCCAGTGGATGGCGGAGCACGCGCCCGAGTCGTATCAAGGGATCATCGAGGCCGATCGGTTGAGCCGGGAGCGCCGCGGAGGCCACGGCAATGCCCTGGCCCAGAATTACAATCACACGATCATGCCCTTGTCCAGCCTCCAGGACAAGGAGACGCAGGTCGCCTGGGGTATCGCCGATTTCCGCCAGCGGTTCGAGCGGAAGCCCGAAGGGATGTGGCTGGCGGAGACGGCCGTGGACATCGAGACGCTGGAAGTGCTCGCGGAGGCGGGCATCCGATTCACGATCCTGGCGCCGAGGCAGGCTCGACGCTGGAGGAAACTGGGGGCGAAAGGCTGGGAGGAGATCCCGGACGGCATCGATCCCTCGCGCGCCTATCTCTGCCGGCTCCCCTCGGGCCGGTCGATCGTCCTGTTCTTCTATGACGGCTTCGTCTCGCGCAACGTCGCATTCGAGCGGCTGCTCGACAGCGGAGAGCGGTTTCTCGATCGGATCTTCCAGGGCTTCGACGATCGTCGCGAGCACGCGCAGTTGATGCACATCGCGACCGACGGCGAATCGTACGGACATCATCATCCGCACGGCGACATGGCGCTGGCCTACGCGCTGGACCGCCTGGCGCAACATCCTGAGGTCCGGCTGACGAATTACGGCGAATTCCTGGAGCTCCATCCGCCGGGATGGGAGGTGGAGATCCACGAGAATAGCTCGTGGAGCTGCGCCCACGGCGTCGAACGGTGGCGGTCCGATTGCGGCTGTCGTTTCCGCGGCGATTGGAATCAAAAATGGCGAAGGCCGCTCCGCCGCGCGCTCGACGGACTCAAGACGCAGATCGATCATCTCTTCAGCACGCGAGGCCGGGAGTGCTTCCCCAATCCCTGGGTCGCGCGCAACGCATACATCCGGGTCATCCTCGACCGCGACCGCGACGAGTCGATCCGCACCTTCCTGGCGGATCACGGCCATCCCGACCTGGACGAGGCCCAGATCATCGACGCCCTACGCCTGCTCGAGATGGAGCAGGACGCGATGCTGATGTTCACGTCGTGCGGCTGGTTCCACGACGAGATCTGCGGGATCGAGACCGTCCAGTGCCTGCAATATGCCGCACGCGCGATGCACCTGGCCAAGCAATTCGGCCGCGATTTCGAGGCCGATTTCGTCGCGGTGCTGGAGGAGGCACCGAGCAACGTGGCCAGGTACCGGGATGGTCGAGGGGTCTGGGAACAGCTCGTCCGGCCGAGCGTGGTGGACCTCGACCGCGTCCTGGCGCACCACGCGATCAGCCTGATCTACGGGCACCCCACAGGAGAGCACGGGCGGCGTGTGCACTCGTTCGACGTGGAGACGATCGACCATGAGGTGCGCAGTCGAGGTGCCGGCCATCTGGCCGTCGGCAGGCTGCGCGCCCGTTCGCGGCGGACCTGGAATCAGGCGGAAGCCCGGTTCGTCGTGCTCCATTTCGGTGGCCTGGATTTCCACGCCGTACTCAGTCACGAGCCGTTGACCGAGCAGGCGGCCTTCGAATCGTTCAAGGCCGAATTGCTGGAGACCTATCGGTCCGGTTCGCTGGCCGACGTCACGAATCTGTCCGCGCGCCAGTTCCCCGGCAGAGCGCACCGACTCGACGACCTGTTCCGCGACGAACAGCGGCGGATCATCGGCATCATCCTGGAAGATCGGTTCGCCGACTACCGGAGGTCGTTCGAACGGCTCGCGAACCAGGACGAGGAGGTGCTCAACCGGCTCGGCCAGTTGAGCTACCCGATCCCCAAGCCGCTCCGCGCGGCCGCTTCGACACTGCTCGACACGAGCCTCCGCGACGAGATCGCCCGACTGGTCCGCGGCGAGGCGGCCTCGCTCGACGCCATCGAACGGCTCAGCGAACGCGGGCGATCCTGGAACTATCAGCCGGAGCGGGCCATCCTCGAGAAGACTCTGTCGGACTCTCTGCTCCTGGCCCTCGAAGACCTCCGAGACGATGCCGACCTCACCGACGTCACCGCGAGGGCCGAGCACCTCCTTGCCGCCGCGTCACTCCTGGGGCTCGAGCCGAATCTCTGGCTGGTCCAGAATCGGCTCGTCAATGCCTTCAGCCGGCTGACCGAATCGCACATGATGGATGCGCCGTTGCGTGCGGCCTTCGGCAAGCTCGCCGATGGCCTCAAGGTCAACCAGGACTTGCTCGGCTGGAGACCTTGAGGCCCTGCTCACGAGGATTCGACCCCGGAAAGTCCATCCTCCGGTATGCTCGCGATCTGGACGAGAGAGGCGGGAGCTCGGGTCAATCCGGGTTGTTCGAGTACGAGGACGGCATAGGGCGAGTTCGGATTTCGACGCCCCGATCCGCCTCGAACGACACGTCCCCGAACGATCGTGGTCCCCGCGACGATCTGGACGAGCGGCCGGTCTGTCCCTTGACGACGACGAATCTCTTCCAGGACCGCCTGGCATTGCTCAAAAGTCATTGAAACCCTTCCTGTGATCCGACTTGCCGTTATTTGGGCCGATCCTCCGACCCAATTGCGAGGGGCCTTCGAGACGCTCGCGGTCCCTTCCGGCCTTCGGCGAACGGCCCTTGTCCGCTCGCCCACGCAAGGAAGTCTAGCCCCATTCTCGGCCGGGGCGGCCGGCGGTCAAGACGGACCGGACCGCTTGTTGATGATCGGCGTTGACCCGTCCCAGGATTTATGCCAAAACTCGCGAGGGTCGATGACCGATCTGAAGAGAGGGCGTCGCCGGGAAGGGTCGGACTCTCCCGGAAGGGATCACGGCGGAGCGGTGTTCGAGGATTCGATCCCCGACTCGGAAACCTCGCGAGCTCGATCGCGCGGGAACGCCGGGTGCAGTCAGAAGCTCTTGCGGGATGAGGAGTCGGTCAATGGGCGGAGTACGGCCTCAGTCGGAGACGTTGCGCCGGACTGATTCCCCATCGTTGGACGCGGGTCGATGATCCCCAGTCGGTGGCGATCGTCAACGCCTATGAGACGATCATCGGCGGTGGAGGTCCCGCGGGACTGACCGCCGCCTATGAGCTCAGCAAGCACGGCCGTTCGTGCGTCGTGCTCGAAGCGGACCCTCGGATGGTCGGCGGAATCAGCCGGACCGACCAGTACAAGGGATATCGCTTCGACATCGGCGGCCATCGCTTCTTCTCCAAGAGCGAAGAGGTCAACCGACTCTGGGTCGAGATCCTGGGCGAAGAATTCCTGACTCGCGATCGACTCAGCCGGATCTACTACGACCACAAATTCTTCTACTATCCGCTCAAGCCCGTGGATGCCCTCTGGAAGCTGGGGTTCTTCCGCTCCTGCCGGATCCTGGCCAGCTACGTGAAGGCTCGCCTGGTCCCGATCAAGCCGGAATGCAGCTTCGAAGATTGGGTCGTGAATCGCTTCGGACGCGAGCTCTTCGAGATCTTCTTCAAGTCGTACACCGAGAAGGTCTGGGGGATGCCCACAAACACGATTTCCGCGGATTGGGCGGCGCAGCGGATCAAGGACCTGAGCCTGATCCGCGCGGCGACGTCGGCCGTCTTCGGCAACCTGTTCTCGAAGCGAGGCCAGGTCATCAAGACCTTGATCGAGCAATTCCAGTATCCACGGCTCGGCCCCGGGCAGATGTGGGAGGTCGCCAGGGATCGGATTCGCGAGCAAGGCGCGTCGGTCCAGCTCGATCGACGGGTGGTCCGGATCGAGCACGACGGATCCTCGGTAACCGCATTCCTGACCCGGGACGCGGACGGTCGGGAGACCCGATACCTCGGCCGTCACTTCCTCTCCACCCTTCCCGTCCGCGAGCTCATCCGGGCCATGAGTCCGCCAGCCCCTACCGAGGTCCTCGAGGCCGCGGAGTCGCTCAAGTACCGGGATTTCCTGACCGTCGTCCTGATCGTCAACCGGGCCGAGACGTTCCCCGATAACTGGATTTATATCCACGAACCCGGGGTGAAGGTGGGGCGGGTCCAGAATTTCAAGAACTGGTCTCCCGACCTCGTCCCGGACCCGACCAAGACCAGCCTGGGTCTCGAATACTTCTGCTTCGAAGGCGATGACATGTGGACCAAGCCCGACCATGAGCTGATCGAGCTCGGACGTCGAGAGATCGAGGCCATCGGTCTCGCGTCGGCCTCGGAGGTCATCGACGGCTGCGTCGTGAGGATGCCCAAGGCCTACCCGGTCTACGACGATCAGTATCAATCCCACCTGGCGGTGATCCGCGGCTGGCTCAGGACGCTCTCGAATCTCGAGCTGGCCGGCCGCAATGGCATGCACAAGTACAATAATCAAGATCATTCGATGATGACCGCGCTGCTGGCCGCCCGCAACATCCTGGGGATCGGGTCGTTCGACACCTGGAAGGTGAACACCGACGCCGAGTATCACGAGGGCGCGGCCGAGGATCAGCCCGCCGATCGGGGACGGGCGGTGCCCCGAGCGATGGGCCGGGAATAGTCGAGAATTCATGGCCTCTCGACCGATACCCTCGAAGTCGAGAGACGATGAGACGAAGGCCTAGTTTCACTCACCACCGGTCATCGCGGCGAGGCCCAATCTGAAAAGGTGTGGGCCTTGCCTTGTTGTGTTTGATGACATGCTCTAGAATCAAGTGACATTCGCGCCAGTGGACGCTCGTTCGTGTTGCCCTTACCTTGCGGTAATCGAGCATGCATTTGATCAAGGGCATGACGAAAATCCTGATCATTCTCCTGATCCTCCGCGTCCTCGCCGCGCCGATCGCCGCCCGCCCTACCACTTATCGTCCGGCCACGAAGACCGGTTTCATCGTCCGCGTCTGTGCGTGGCCGGCTCAACGTGCACACCGTTGGTCCGCGTCGTCGATCATCCGGCCGAGCCACGGTGGCTCAGGGCCTGACGGACAGACCGAAGGCCACGGTTCCGGCTTGGTTCCGGCCGTGGGAACTCCGAACGATCCCCATCGGCCTCATCTCGCCATATCGCCAACCTCCGACCCCTCCTTTCGCCGTCCGATCGATAGTCCGCGCTGCTGATCCGCCGCACTCGCTGATCCCGCTCATCAGGCGAATCTCCGCGGCATGCGCGATGCAGGTTCCGCGCAGGATGTCCTTCGGCAGCGATCGTCACGTCCCATTCCTACGACTCAATCCAGTGGAGGCCCTCCTTTGAACGGCCTGATCCGCGCATCGTTGAAGAATGCCCACGCCGTGACCGTGTTCTGCCTCACCTTGGTGATGCTCGGCTCGGTCTCGGTCTATTTGATCCCGATCGACATCCTGCCGGTCTTCAAGAGCCCGGCGGTCCAGGTGCTCACCTTTTATACGGGCATGCCCGCATCCAGCATCGAGAAGGACATCACCAACCGGATGGAGCGCTGGGTCGGGCAAGCTAACGGGACATCCCGCCAGGAATCGCGCTCGATCGTCGGCGCCAGCATCGTCCGCGACTACTTCCGCAGCGGCGTCGATCCGAACGGGGCGCTGACCCAGGTCAACTCGCTGGCCCTCGCGGCCGTGCCGAACTTGCCCCCGGGAACGCTCCCTCCGGTCGTCTTGCCGTTCGACCCGACGAGTACGACGCCCGTGGCGATCGTCGCCGTCGACAGCCCGGATGGCTCGCAGAACGAGTCGATCCTCTATGACGTCGGCCGGTACGAAGTCCGGAACATGCTCATGAGCGTCAACGGAGCCGTCGCGCCGGTGGTCTATGGCGGCAAGATCCGGGCCGTCATGGCTTACCTGGATCGCCAGAAGCTGGAAGCACGCCGGCTCTCGCCGCTCGACGTGATGAATGCGATGGACAACTACAATGTGTTCCTGCCGACCGGCGACGCCAAGATCGGCGACATGGACTATGCCCTCGACTCCAACTCGATGTTCGATTATCCGTCGGATATGGGCGACATCCCGCTCCACTCGACGATCGGCAATGTCTCCTATCTGAGAGACGTGGCGACGCCCCAGGATGCGGCCTACATCCAGACAAATGTGGTGCGGATCGACGGCAAGAAGGAAGTGTATATCCCCGTGTTCCGCCAGCTCGGCTCGAGCACCCTGGCGGTCGTCAACAGCGTCCGGTCTCAGCTCGACGATTTCACGAGCCGGTTGACCCGGAGCGGGATCGAGTTGAAGCTGGTGATGGACCAGTCGGTATTCGTGCGACAGGCCATCTCCAGCCTGGTCCAAGAAGGCGTGCTCGGGGCGGTCCTCTGCTCGCTGACGATCCTGCTCTTCCTGGGTCAGTGGCGGATGACGATGATCGCCGTCATGACGCTGCCGATCTCGGTCCTGTCGGCCTGCATCTTCCTCTATTACTCCGGACAGACGATCAACGTGATGACGCTGGCCGGTCTGACGCTGGCGATCGGCCCGATGATCGATAGCGCGATCATCTGCCTGGAGAATACCCACCGACATCTCGGACTCGGCGCGAGCCCGCGCGAAGCGGCCTATCTGGGTGCCAGCGAGGTCGCCCTCCCCGAACTCGTGTCAACGCTCTGCACGTTTCTGGTGCTCGCGCCGCTGGCGCTCATGCCGGGCATGGGAGAATTCCTCTTCATGCCGCTCACCCTCGCGGTGGCGTTCGCCATGTGCTCGGCCTATATCTTGTCGCGAACCCTGGTGCCGACTTGCAGCGCCGCGTGGCTCAGCGGCCATGGCCATGGCCATGGCCACGGTGAAGGGAACGGACACGATCCTCATGAGACTGCGGGAAACGGGTTTAATGGCGGTGGCGATGGCTACGAAAATGGTCACGGCAGTGGCCGGCGGCCGGGTGCCGTGGCGCGGGCCTTTGCACGCTGGGAGCGGATGGTCGATGGGATGTTCGAGGCATACTCGCGCGGACTGGCCGTCCTGCTGAGGCACCGCATCCTGGTCGTTGGCATCGGCTTTGGCGCCCTGGCGGTCACACTCGTCGTGTTCTGGCCGATCATGCGACGCGATTTCTACCCCGAGGTCAACGGCGGCGCCTTCGAGATGTACGCCCGCGCCCCGAGCGGGACCCGGATCGAACGGACCGAGGAAAAGGTCGCCCTGCTGGAGGCGTTCATCAAGAAGACGATCCCCGAGCACGACCTGGAGCTGATCGTCTCCGAGATCGGCGTCAACGCCGACTGGTCGGCCGCTTATACCCCCAACGCGGGTCCGATGGACGCCGTCATCAAGGTCCAGCTCAAGGAGCATCGCAGCAAGTCGGCCCAGGAATACGTGCACCTCGTCCGTACCGGGGTGGCCAAGGACGAGCGATTCCAGGACATGGACTTCGGCTTCGACGCCGGCGGCCTGGTCCGCGGTGCCATGAACGAGGGGAAGTCGACCCCGATCAATATCCGGGTCACCGGCAAGAACCAGCGGACGGCCCGCGCGATCGCCGAGCAGATCCGCGCCGAATGCGTCAAGATCGACGGCATCGTGGATGCCCGGATCATCCAGCGTTTGGATTATCCCGAGTACGTCATCAACGTGAATCGAGCCAAGGCGGCCGACCTGGGACTCACCCAGGAAGACATCATGAAGAATGTCATCGCCGCCTTCAACTCCAGCATCCAGTTCAACAAGAGGAACTTCTGGATCGACCCCATCGGCGGCAACCAGTACTTCGTGGGCGTCCAGTATCCCGAGGGCGACATCAAGTCGATCGAGACCCTGTTGAATATCCCGATCACCAGCAAGGACCAGAAGAAGGCGATCCCGCTTTCGAATCTGATCTCGCTCCGACGCACGACGGTCCCGACCGAGGTGACCCACGACAACATTCAGCCGACCATCGACCTCGCCATGGGAGTATACGGCCGAGACCTCGGCCACATCTCCGACGACGTGACCAAGATCATCGACAAGTTCGGCGTCAAGCTCCCCGACGGCCGATGGCAACCCTACGATCCCGCGTCCAGTCGCAAGGTGCCGCTCGCAGGGTCCAAGATCGTGCTGAGCGGCGAATATACGCGGATGCAGGACACATTCCGCAACCTCGGGTTCGGGCTCATCGGAGCCTCGGTCCTGATCTACTTCTTGATGGTCGGCCTGGACAAGTCCTGGGTCGTCCCATTGACCGTCATGCTGATCGTGCCGATCTGCCTGGTAGGCATCCTACCGGCGCTCTATTTCACCGGGACAGCCGTGAACGTGCAGTCGCTGCTGGGTTTCATCTTCGTGGTCGGGATCAAGGTCGCGAATACCGTGCTCATGACCGACTTCGCCCAGGAGCTCCGGCACGCGGAGGGGCTGACCCCGACCCAGGCGATCCTCAAGTCCGCGTCGATTCGCGTCAAGCCGGTCACGATGACGGCCGTGGCCGCATTCGCGGCACTGATCCCCGGTGCCCTGGCACTGGAACGGGGGAGCGAAGCCAACGCCCCGCTGGCGCGAGCCATCCTCGGCGGGCTGCTGGCCGGCGAGCCGGCCACGCTATTCGTGCTCCCTTGCCTCTACTCGCTGATGGTCAAAGACAAGCCAGGCGCTCACTCACACGATCATGATCAGGACGGCGAAGCGGAAAGCGACGGCCACGAAAGCCACGACGAGGATGACCACCACGACCACGATGATCGCTAAGATGAATGGAACGGACCGGTGCCGGGATCGTTCGCCATTCCAGAAGCCGAGCGGATGAGTGTCGATCGAGCAGAGATGACCTAGACCGAGACGATGGCCAACGCAAGCGGGAGGTTTTCGATCGTGTCCACTGCAAGTATCACTCATGCGAAATCCCAAGACGTCCACGAAAAACGAGGAGGATGGGGGCGGCTGGTCCTTCTCGCCGTGTTCCTCGTTGGTGGTGCCGCGGCGGGCTGGTACGTTTACAACATCCGAGGGGCCAAGGCCGCGACCGGATCCTCCGAGGAACACCAGGCCGCGGAATCGACACAAGGTACCAACGACGCGGTCTCGGTCGAGACGGTTCGCCTGACGAAAGGCGGGATCCAGCGAATCTCGGCCCAGATCGGGACCGTCCAGCCCTTCCAGGAAGCCGATCTGTACGCCAAGGTCTCGGGATACCTGAACGTCCTGAACGTCGATTACGGGGATCGGGTCAAGCATAATCAGATCCTCGCCGAGATCGATGACCCGGAAATCATCACCGAGGCGGAGAAGGCCGCGGCCGATGTCGAGCAAGCGAAGGCCGCGGTCACGCAGGCGGAGGCATTCATCGAGTCGGCCAAGGCGGACCGCGACGCCTCGGCCAGCGCCGTGGAACAGGCGGTGGCGGAGGTCGACCGCTACGTATCGATGAGGACCTATCACGGCAAGAAATTCGACCGCTACAAGCAGCTCGTCGAGAGCAAGGCGATCCCGCAGCAGATCGCCGACGAGGAAGAAGAAAACTACGAGTCGGCCAGGGCATCCGAGCTGGCGTCGCAGAAGGCCGTGCTCAACGCGAGGGCCCAATTGCTCGCGGCCACGGCCCGGGTGAAGAAGGCCGAGGCCGACCTGACCGAGGCCAAGGCCAACGTCCGCGTGGCCGAGGCCAAGCGGGCCACCGCCGATGTCCTGGTCGGATACACGAAGATCAAGTCGCCTTACGACGGTGTCATCACCAAGCGCAATTTCTTCCCCGGCGCCTTCATCCGATCGGCCGCCGAGGGGGGAGTGGTCCCCATGCTGACCGTCGCCCGGACGGATAAGGTCCGGGTCGTCACCGAGATTCCCGACCGTTATGTGCCTCAGACGAACGTCGGCGATCCCGCGGAAGTCACGCTCGACGCCATGCCGGGCGAGGTCTTCAAGGGCCAGGTCTCTCGGTATGCCGACTCGGAAGACACGAATTCGCGGACCATGCACACCGAGATCGACCTGCCCAATCCCAACGACCGCATCAAGCCGGGCATGTACGGCGTCGCCAAGGTGATCGTCGACACGGCGACCAAGAATTCGACCCTGCCCGCCTACTGCTTGGTGGGCGAGTCCAAGGGCGGCAAGGCCGACATCTTCATCGTCAAGGACGGCAAGGCGAAGAAGACCTCGGTCACGGTCGGGGACGACGACGGCATCCGGGTCGAAATCCTCTCCGGGGTCACTCCCGAAGACGAGGTGATCGTCAATACCGGGTCGGTCGCCGATGGCGTCCCCGTTCGCGCCAACCCGCACCGTACCGATTCGCCGCCCGCTCCGACCCTCAAGCCCGCTGCGAAGGCGGACCATGAGGAACATGGACACGGGTGATCGCACGGAACGAGCAATCGATTCGACGCGACGACCCACGCGATTCGATCCTTCCAATTGATGGAGACCCCGGTCGCGTGGATCCGATCTGATGGAAGAATCGACTCGCAATCGAGATCATCCCCGATCGTTCGCGTTTTCGCCGCAGCCTTCAATCCTCAAAATGGGAAGGGATTCCCGATGTCAACTCCCCGCAGGCGACGCCTACTGACCCTGGACGTGCTCGAAGATCGGTTGGCGATGAGCACGGTCCAGGGACACCACATCGAGGCCGCAGTCCCGAAGGAGTCGAAGGCCGCGACCGCGGCGGTGACGATCCCGCCCGGCGACACGCTCACCGTCCTCAACGGCTTCGTCAAATCCTATCGGACGGTGGTCGGAGATCCCAGATACAACCCGGCGTATGACGTCAACCATAACGGCCAGATCGGGCAGACCGATGGCCGCATCCTGCTCCGCTCGCTCCCGCCATTGGGTCCGAAGATTCCCCTTGGTCTCAAGGTGATCATCGCACCTCAGGATCAGGTCAAAGGCCACGTTCCGACCAACCTGGGCGGGGCGACTTACGTCAGGGACGTCACGATCCTGGGGCGCACGACTCCCGGGTCGCTCATCTTCACGGGGACCGGCACCCTCGACCTGAAATTGCGAGGGCCGGCCTACGTTGCCGATGCGAACGGCAATTTCTCGCTGAAGCTCGAGATGTCCGACGGAATCAATCAGTTCGACCTCCAGGTCGTCGATCCTTACGGCCGGCAGACGCTCCGTGCGTTCCCGATCCGCTGGATGGGGTTTGCCAGGTATGAGAGCCTCCATCCTGCAAGGACATAAAAAGTCAAGAACCGGATGACTCTGGTCGCCAACCACGCCATACTACAGGTGGTGGCGTCGATGCCGACCGAGTTGAAAGAGCAGTCAGGCTTTGATCTCCCCCACTCGGAGGAGGTCAACCCGGGGCAGGCTCAGGTCCGTATACGCCTTGTAAGGACCGAGACATCCTATTTCCCCGGGGAGGGAGGTAGTGGCGGGGGTGGGCCTCCCGCCGCTTTGCGAGGAAACTGTGGCACGATTCGGTTCAGGTCGCCACCGTCCTTCAGGAACAGTTGGTCGGCCTCGAGCCGATAGTACCAAGTACTGCGCTCAAGGCTCGGATCGTATACGCCTCGATAATCGCGCAGCGCCAGCGACTGCATCCCAAGAGACCGTTCACTCGCTGGCGCTTTGCGCTCGAATGAGGAGCTTCGATGGCCCTTTGGGTGGCCTGCACGCAAACCAATTTGTCAAGCCGGAAACACGGGTGGAGAAACCTCATGGCGATGGGCAATCGTCCCGTTCGGGGTTTTTCGGGACGATTGACCAGAACGCTCGACGGACGATCGTCCGCTCGGGCGTTTCTGGGATAGGAGGTCCGATAGCCCCTTTCATATTTCACTTGGCCGCATGGGCCCGTTCGAGTTCCATCGGCAGTTTGGCGCCGGGAGAGAGGACGAATGGCTGCTCGCCGGTCACCGACCAGAAGAGCCGGGCCGGACCCCGCGGATAGTCGGTCCCCGAGGCCCATGTGTGATAGACCTTCCCCCAGAGCGTCCGGACCTTGATTAGGGTCTGCTTTTCCTCGTCGCCCGTTTGAGTCAGGCTCTTGAGGAAGCCGGCGTCGACCTCGTACTTGTGGTCGTGCCAGAACGCCTTCTCGTCCGCCGGCATCCTCTGGTAGACGGAGTCGCTGACCAGGTACTCGACGCCGATCAGCTTGGCGTCGGGGCCGGTGCCGTCGTAGAGGACGCACTGGTTCAGGTCGGCGTTGACCTCCTTGCAGAAGTGGTAGGCGACCCGCGAATGCTCGGGCAGTTCCTTCAAGAGATGGACCCCCGCGAAGGCCAGGGGGCAGTGGAGCAGCTCCTGGATCGGGGCCTTGGTCCCGACGGCGGGCTTACCGTGGGCGGCCTTGTCGTCGGCGTGTGCCGACCTTGGCCGCATGGCATTCGCCATGAACATCCCGGCCGCGAGGCTGGCGATACAGGCGAGGACGATTGGGGCCTTGGTGCGAATTTGGTGCATCGGATGACGGCCTTTCGAGAAAGAAGGGGGCGAACCGAGGGGAACTGCGACGATGCAGGAACTTATCGGACGTCGAACGGAGGCAACAGTTGTCGATGCAATAGATACGTATTGTAGCCGCCGCCGATGTTGGCCGCGGGGAATCCCGACTGGAGCAAGATGCGAGTCGCCAGGTAGCCCCGCTGCCCGATCTGGCAGTAGGCGTCAACCTCGCGGCCGCGGGGGACCTCGCCCAGACGGCCGCGCAATTCGTCGAACGGGGATGTTGACGGCCCCGGGGATGTGACCCCCGGCGAATTCCTCGGTCGTGCGGACGTCGAGCAGGAACGGCCGCCGATCCTCCGGCGCGTTTAACACCTCCTCCAAATCGACCTGCGGGTGGTCGCCCCGGAGCAGGCCCGCCGCCACGAACCCCGCCATGTTGATCGGATCCTTGGCCGAGCCGTATTGCGGCGAATAGGCCAGCTCCGATTCCTCCAGGTCGAAGACCGTGAGATTCGCCTGGATCGCCATCGCCAGCACGTCGATTCGCTTATCCACCCCGGCCCCGCCCACCGCCTGGGCACCCAGCACCCGGCCTGTCTCCGGGTCGAAGAGGAGCTTGAGCGTCATCGCCTCGGCGCCGGGGTAGTACCCGGCGTGATTCGACGGGTGGACGAAGACCTTGCGGTATGGCCGATCGGCCCGACGCAGGACCTTCTCCGAAGCCCCGGTCATCGCCGCCGTCTTGTCGAAGACGCGCACGATGGCCGTGCCCTGCGTCCCCCGATAGCGTGCCGGTCGCCCGAAGATGTGATCGGCGGCGATGCGGCCCTGGCGGTTGGCGGGGCCGGCCAGCGGCACCTGCGTCGGTTCGCCGGTCACGAAGTCGGTGACCTCGATGGCATCTCCGACCGCGTAGATATCGGGGTCTTGAGTCTGGAGGTGTTCGTTGACCTTGATACCTCCGCGAGGCCCGACTCGCAGGTCGGCATCCATCGCCAACTGATTCTCCGGCCGCACCCCCACCCCCAGGACGACCAGTTGAGCCGGTAGGCGAGCCCCCGACTTCAAGACGACCGTCAGGCCGTCCGGTCCTTGATCGAACGCCACCGCGGACTGACCGAGCAGCAGCGAGACGCCTTTGGCCAGCAGGTGCTCCGCCAGAGGCGTCGTCATCTCCTTATCGAACGGGGGCAGAACCTGGTCCTGCAACTCGACCACCGCGACCTCGATGCCGCGACGCACGAAGTTTTCGACCAGCTCGAGCCCGATGAATCCCGCCCCTACCACGACGGCCCGCTTGACCCCGCGATCGACCCGATCCTTGATGTGGTCCGCGTCCTGGAGGTTGCGAAGCGTGAAGACACCTGGCAGGTCGATCCCCGGGACCGGGGGACGCAGGGGGGCCGCACCCGGTGCCAGGATAAGCTTATCGTAGGGCTCGTCATACTCTTGCCCGGAGGCGAGATCGCGAACGCGCACGGTCTTCGCTCTCCGGTCGATCGCCTCGACCGTGGTTCGAGTCCGCACGTCCAGACCGAAGCGGGACCGGAGCCGCTCTGGCGTCGTGACCAGAAGTTTGTCCCGATCCATGATCTCCCCGCCGACATAGTACGGCAGGCCGCAGTTGGCGAACGAGACGTCGGGGCCGCGCTCGAACAGGACGATCTGGGCTTCTTCCGACAGGCGACGGGCGCGGGCGGCGGCGGATGCCCCGCCCGCCACTCCGCCGATGATGACGAGTTTCATGGGCGGGACTCCTCGATGACGCAGCAGGTGTCGGACTCGCCGACCTGATTCCAGGGCATGCGGGCGAGGAGCATCCCCATCCCGCAGGTATCGGTGACACCGGCGAAGACGAGGCCGGCCCCGACGAACGCCGCCATCGCAAGAAATGCCGCATGCACGAAGAATCCGAGGGCCGTGCTGAGCACGACGAGCGTCCCGGCCGTGATTCGCACCTGTCGCTCCAGGGAGACCGTCTCCTTACCTCGGACGACGGGCAGGCCCGAGCGTTCCCATTCCAGAGTGCCGCCTTCGACGTTGACCACGTTGGGATAACCGGCTGCCAGGAACCGCTCGCACGCCCGCTTGCCGCGGGCCCCAGACCGGCAGATCAAATACAAGGGTGTGTCCTTATCTCCGTTGCGACCTTCCATGACGCCTCTCGGGTCCAGCCCGTCGAGCGAAACCAGCCTGGCGGGCTCGGCGTGGACCTCCCGATACTCTGCCGGGGTTCGCACGTCGATCAACTCAACCGGGCCCCCCCGCAGTCGCATCGCCTCCAGCTCACTCGGCGTGATCGTCGCGACGTTCACGTAATCCTCCCTATGTCTTCGAGCGGGGCACGACGGCCATCCCCCATCGCGGGAAGCGAGCGAGACCGCTCCTTTCCCGGTCACGAAGCCGTTCCGGCCGCATCGTCCGGTTTTGCCTGAGCCGGTCGCCGTGCTACAATATTTCTGATATCGCTTCTAACTATATTCCATTTTAGTTATTCAGTCAACCCATGACCGCCCCAATTCCCGACGAGTTCCCGGAGCTGGTGGCCGAGAAGTTCCGCAGTCTCGCGGACCCGACCCGGCTGGCGATCCTCCGCTTACTCATGAAGGGTGAGCGGAATGTCAGCCGGTTGGTCGAGGGCACCGGTAAGAAGGATTTCATAGCCGCGGGACGTCCGACGCCGCTTTCCTTCGGACTCCACGATCCCTACCGAGCATCAGAGGAGCCCCGGAAAACAGCGGAAATCGGCCCTCCGCGGACTCTCGTCAGATCTTCACCGCAGTGGTCAGGAGACCCGCGCCGAACCGGGGGCGGACCCGAGGATGTCGACCCTCGGCAGGCTCAGGTCCGATTTCTCATCGTGCGAACCGAGACATCTTATCGCACCGGGGACGGAGGTAGTGGCGGGGGTGGGCCTCCCGCCGCTTTGGCAGGAACCTTCGGCACGATTCGGTTCGGGTCGCCACCTGCCTTCAGGAACAGTTGGTCGGCCTCGAGCCGATAGTATTTTGCCTTCAGGGCGTTCGAGACTCGACCTTGCCCGGTTTGGGCGTATCCGACGATCAGCCCCTCCAGCTCTTGCATCCGATCCCTGTGCTCGAGGACGGTGGCGAGCCGCTCGGGCTGAGTGAGAGCAAGCCGAAGACCGTCTTCCATCAAGCGATGAGACCAGTCGGCGATCTCGGCGGACACGGTGTCCGTGTCGCCCATCTCTCGGACCCTTTGCATGTCCTGGGCCAGGATCCGGCGAGCCGTCTCGAGCCTCTCCGTGTCGAGAACTTTGATTCTCCGATCCCCGCCGCCCTGATCCGGTTTCTTGACTTCTTGCGAGAGTAGTCCGGCGCCAGTCACCACGAAACCTCAAGCGGCCAGATCCGTAGCGATCACATTTCGCATGGTCATCGGAATGCTCCTCAAAGCGTCCCAAAGATGATTCTGGTCCGATGCGACCGCTGAGAACGCGATGACATTATTGCGACGCCTCAGATCGATTCGGAATGCTCCCATTTCGATTGAGTTGCGATAACCCGCGGATTTCCTTCGAAACGAAGTCGGAGAGTTGCGATCCATCCTCCCAGGGCCCGTCGTAAGGGCTAGCACTGCCGTGGCAATGGGTCATGCGGCTTGGGAACAATTCGGCTGCGCGCCTCGAGAACTGATCCTCGAAATTCAACCGATGCAACGGGATGAGCTCGATCCTCGAAATGAGTCCTTCGAAATACGCTTCGAATGGCCTTTTCACGGTCGCTTCGATCATCAACCAAACCAGCGGCGCCACACAAATCGCCGTCATCCAAAAGAAGCATTTCATCATGATTGTCTCCTCTCGTTCAAAGGGTGGTCGGTGGTCATTCGTTCCGAGCGATTGACTTCTTAAACCTGGATGTTGAAGTGTCTCGAAAGGCATGCCTCGACGGGATCAAGCCGCGGCGAGCGGACACGTCCGACGAAGAGCTCTCTCGGGATCGTCCCCTGAGCGGTGAGCGAACCGTTGCCATGCAACTCGGCCCGAGTTGACCACTCCGGTTCCACGTCCTCCGGTGCGACCCCATCCGGGACGAGGAATCGTCCGCTCGCATCGAAGTCGACGGCGACCTCGAAGATGGGCTGACCGTCGAGGGCATGAGCCATGGCGTCCTCGAGCGAAGGAAAAAGATGGACCCGATCGGTTTGACTCTCGAAGGGCGTCAACGCGTAAAACATGACCAAACTCCGCTGGCTCCGGAAATATCGAGGATGCCGGCCCGAGTGACCGGATCATCACAAAGTCAAGAGAGCGAGCGAACCCATCACGCGGAGCGCGATGATAGGAAGTGTTCCGACGACACCGCACGCGGCTCGCGGATTGCCGAAGTTCGGAGCCGCCCAGGCGCAGGGGACAACATCAAGTTCGCTTCAACAGCGGAGAGGAACGTGCGATGGATATGAGACGTTGAGGAGAGAAGGGCAAAGGCTGGTGTTGGCAAGCGTGGGCTCAAATGACTGCGAGTGATCCGGCTCGAGCTTCTTCCATCCTTGGGAGCCGATCAACCCAGCTCGCTCGCCAACGAGTTGAGGAGCCATGGATGCCGGGGTTCGCGGTCGACCTCTGAGGAGGAAAGAGGATTGTTTGCAGGGATGTTCGCTTCGGCCGGAACATCGGGGCAAATAGGACTTGACTGTGGGCGCTCCAAAGACGACTCCTGCGAGCATCATGATCGACAGCGTTCGGAAGTGGATGCGCATGATACTCCCCCAGTTGAATCCTAATTCATTCAAGAGGAACACCTGGCGTTTGTCAATCGAGCAAATCGAAAAAAAATGAGCGCAAGGCCGCTGGTTCGAGATCCTCTACGTGAACGATGCGCGTTCGGCGGGATGCCTGGACTCGCTCGAATATCGACTCAAGAAGCGTGGTGGCCGGCGACGCCCATCGGAAGCGGCGGGGAAATCGGGCCGTGAGCTCCTGCTCCCGCTCTCAACCCGTCGAGCGGAGGAAGTGGAGGGGACGCCACCGGGGCCGAATTCAGGGGAGAGTTCGGCGGATTCCCGAGCGGCGGCGGCGATCCGAGACTGACGAAAAGTCGAAACTCCGCCTTGTTGTAATCGACAACCGCGCGAATCCGGGCGACGCGCGCTTGATTCAATAATTGCAAGCTGTTGACCACCTCGATCGGTCTTCCGACGGTGTTTCGGATTCGTTCCAGGTCTTCGCGGAAACCGGCCTCGGCGCTGGCCAACTCGCGAGTCGTGATCTCGATCCGCTGCCGGGCGGCTTCCACCGAGGCATGGGCCGCGCTGACCTCGCTGCGAATCTCGGCGATGATTCGCGACCGCTCGCCGGCAGCTTGACCCGCCTCGGCCCGTCGCTGCTTCTGGAGTGCCAGATTGCCGAGTCCAAGGTTTCTGAGCGTCCAGAATGCCATGACATCGAAATCGGATCGGCCGGCGAAGTGGGCGAGCTCGGGGCCGGTCAGGTTGCTGCCGCCGCCGAATACCCCCGCACTATAGCCGAGCCAGAGGGTGGGCAGGATCGGTCGAAACTGCTCCTGCTGGTGGTGGATCTCGGCCGCCGCCAGCGCGGCATTCTGGGCTCGGAGTTCGGGGCGGCCCCGCAAGGCGGCCTGGATCAGGTCGGGCACGGGAACCGTGGGATCGACAATCGTCACCTTCTCGATCGCCGGTGCGATCGGGCGGAGCCGGACCGATTGCTCGAGATGGAGCCGGTGCGCCAACCGTGCGGCGGCAACTGCGGCTTCTTCCTCCGCCTGTCGGATCTCGTCCACGATCAGATTGAGTTCGGTCGCCGCCCGCTCCGCGTCGGCTTCGCGGCCTTGTTTCGCGTCCGCATAGGCGCGAGTCAGGCGAGCGACCTCGGTCTCTTGCGTGGCCGACTTCCGACGGACGTCGAGGTCGGCTTCGGCGGCGAGGAGCTCGAAGTGGAGCTCGGCGACCTCCAGGAGAATCCGGTTGGCCGTAGCGGCCGCGTTGAACCCCGCACGGTCCACCTGCTGACGCGCGGCGAGCGGCTCGAAGAAGGCATCGGTGAGCGGGCTGATGATGCTCACGGCGGGCACCTCAAGCGTCCCGGCTGCCGAGACGCCGGCTCCGCCGCCGAAGTAGAGCGACTGTTCGTTGAGTTTGAGGATTCGCCCCGACGATCGCTGGAGGTCACCCGAATGCCCGTGGAAATTGGTCCCGACGTTCAGCGACGGTAACAGAAGTGCCCGGGCGCCTTGCTGAACCGCCAGGGCCTCGCCAATCCGCTGCCGTGCCTCGGCGATCATCGGATTCTCCACCTCGGCCAGCCGCAACGCGGTCGTCAGGTCGATGGGATACTCCTGGACCGGCGGAGGGATGACGGGCGTCGAGATGATCGACTGCATGGTTTCCGATGGAGTCTCCGCCGACGCGGTCCGGACGAGACCGGCGTCTCGGGCACTGAGCGCGCCGGTCGGGGCCGTTTCGGGCTTCGACGGCGCGCCCGGCTTGAGCGACTCGAATTTCGCCCGACGATCGATGCTTTGCGATGATAATAACGAAGGCGAAGGGCTCGGAGTCGCGGAATCGGACCACCTCGGCTTGGTCGGCGACGCACAGCCGGGCAACAGCGTCGGGATCAGCATCAACGCCGAGGCGAGGGACATGGATTTCCGACGTCTTCGACTCGGCTTGAAACAACCAGCGACCGTCGTCATGACCTTGAACCTCCGCCCAATCGCAACGGATCGTCCCTTACGCCCGGATTCACCGCCTGCCATCGGTATCCCTTAGGCGGAAGGCCGCGCCTGGGTCGGATTCGATGCCGGCACCACCGGCACTCTTTGCGCGTTCCGATCTGGCAGCGCGGCAGGCCTGCCGGGGTTCGGGCTGAGCGGGCTATTGGGCAAGATCTCCAGCGGCTCCCCGGGAGGAGTGACGCCCTCGGTCGGCACGGGATGCGCCAGAGTATCGGCCGGGGGCTGTCCGAGTGCGACGTAGAGCTCGAATTGCGCGCGGTCGTAGTCCACGATCGCGTTAAGGTACGCGCTTCGGGCCCGGGCGAGCAGCCTCAAGCTGTCCACCGTCTCGATGGCGGGGGCGACCGTGTTCTCGATCCGAAGCAAGTCTTCGCGGAATCCCTTCGTGGCACTCCTCACGGCGAGTTCGGAAGTCCCGATCCGGGCGAAGCGTGCATGCGTCTTGGCATAGGCCTCGGCCACCTCGGCGCGGACCTGGTCGAGCACGGCGATTTCTTGATATCTCTGGACACCGAGCCGGGCCTTGGCCAGGTTGATCAATGAAAGATTTCCCACTCCGAGATTCTGGAGCGTCCAATATGCCATGACGTCGAAGTCGGACCGGCCGCCGAAACCTCCGAAGACCGGCCGCACCAGGTTGCTGCCCCCGCCGAAACCTCCGGAGCTGAGTCCGATGAGGATGGTGGGCGAGAATGGCAGGACCTTGGCCCCCTCCAGATAGAGGAAGGCTTCCATGATAGCCGCGCGTCGTTCTTTCAGCTCGGGCCGCTGGAGCAGGCCGAGTGCAATCAGCTCGCTGACCGAAGTCGGGTCGGGCACGATGGGGTGAGGAACGATGAAGGCGTCGGTCGGATGCAGCCGAACGGATGGATCGAGGTTCAAGACATAACAGAGCCTGGCCGAGGAGACCAGGACTTCGCCCTCCGCCGCCTGGACCTCGTTTTCGCGGGACTCGAGCTCCGTCAAGGCCCGGTGGGCGTCGGCCTGGCGGCCCTGACCGGCGTTGGCGTAGGCGGCTGTCAGCTCGGCGACGCGCCTCGCCTCGTTGCGAACCTGGATCGCGACCGCCCGACGACCTTCGGCACGGAGGAGTTCGGAGTAGGCCAGCGTCGTCTGAAGAAAGGTCTGGTTGCGGATCGCGAGCGTCGCGAACTCTCTCTGCGCGACCACCTGGCGTGAGGTCAGCCAGCCGTAGACCCCCACGGCCACGTTCCCTTCCAGCACGACCCCGGGAATGCTCACCGTGCTCGCCGCGATTGCACCTGAGCCGGCGCCGACATAGACCGCCGAACGGTTCACGGACAGGACGTTCCCGTTGGACTGCTGCAAGTTACCCGAGTGCGAATCGTAGTTCGTCCCGACGTTGATCGAGGGGAGGATCTGCACGGCCGCGAGCTGTCGCAGCGCCGCGGCCTCGACCACGCGCTGTCGAGCGATCATCAACTGGGGATTCTGCACCCCGGCCAGCCTGAGTGCCGTATTGAGGTCGATCGGCGAAGTGTTCGGGGCCAGGAGCGTCGGCGGCGAGGCCGGCGTCTTCATCACATCCTTGGAATCATTCCCGGGCATCGGTTCGGGCAACTGCACACGACGGATCTGTCGGTCGCCCCCGGTTCGCTCGGGGGCCGGTGTCGAGGAAAAGATCCGCGGCGGGGGTATGGTCTGCGCGACGAGAGCCGCCTGGCCGACCAAGCTCGAGCCCGCCACAAACCCCGCGAGAATCCATCTGTCGATCTTATCGATCATCCTGATCTCACTTTCTGGATTCGAGGATCCGGTGCGCGGACCTTCGCAGGCTTTATCGACCCCCCGGAATGGGGCACTTGAACCGGGCCGAATTCGGTGGATTTCCCTCGCCATCGGGCGATCCCAGAGAGTAATCCGAACGCCAACCCAGTCGACGACCTGTCGATCAGAAGAAGAGCTGGAATCTCAACCAGACAACGTCTTGCGCACGACTGAATGTCCCGGGAGCCGTCGCGACGGGACTGCCGAACATGGCATGCTGCCAGTCCAGATAGATTTTTGTGTAGAAGTTCAGATACCAGTTGGCACCGACGTTGACCGTCGATGCCTGGCTGGTCCACTGATTCGGGTCGGCGAAACCGGCCGTGAAGACGTTCTTGCCGATGTCGAAATAGCTGTATCGCGCGAAGACCTCAACGGCCCCGGTCCCGGTGATCCCGCCCTTCCTGACGCGTAAATCGTTCCTCGGCTTCACCACGTTCACCCGCCGGGTCAATCGCTCGCCGGTGAGGAAGTAGCTCGGGCCGATCGTGAACCCCTGGATGGGGACTCGTACCGAAGCCGGACTGTTCACGGTGGAATAGCCGGCATAGCCGCCACCGTACTCGGCGAGGACCATGAGGCTCTTGTAATACCAGACCGCATGCGCGGACCATTGGGCGCGCATACCGTGCTCGACCGCGTTGTTATTGAACGCGAAGAAAGTCGGAGATAGCGACTCGACGACGGCATTATTGGTAATCGTGGTCTCATCATTGGCGGTGGTGATGATCGCCGGCTGTAGGGAATTCTGCTCGTAACCGATATTGAATGACCCGCCCAGGTTCAGGTATTCGAGCGGTCCAGGCTCGGCCGAGCCTCCGCCTTCGGAGAGGAAATTCTGAGTCGGTCGCGTCCGACCCCCCGTCCCTTCGGCACCCCTCACGCCGCCTTCGTCCGTAGGCTTGAGGAAGGGGCGCGTGTTCAGGAATACGAACAGATCCTTGGCATTGTTGGTGTCGCCGAATGAACGGCGTGAGCCGTTGAACACCCCGAACGAGTATCCCATCCTGTTCTGGAATAACTCGCCCAGGAACATCGCACCTTCCTGGCGATTCCCGGCGAAATTGCCGGCATAAATCGACCGTTCCGGCGCGATCAAGTCGCCTTCGGCGATCTGGTAGTACTCGTAGAGGTAGGGGGTCTTCATCCGGCCGATCCGGAACCTTAGACGCGGGTCATACCGCAGCGTGAGGAAGGCATCGAGGAGGTCGAGCGACCCGTAGCCGCGATTGATGACCGTGTAGAACTCGACGTTCTTGGTGACGTGGCCCGTGAAGTACCAACGTTGGCGGGGGATGAAGAACTGATCTCGTAGCAGGCCATTAGGGGCCAAGGGCGAGAAGAGCCGAAGTTCCGCTTGTGTCAGGTCGTGGAACTGGATCTTGAACTCGTCGTCGTCGGAGCTGAATTCCAGCCCTTCGCCGAACTCGACGATGGCCTTCCGCTTGTCGGGCTTGTCACTGCCTCGAGATACCGACTCCGGGAGGAAGGTTCGACCCTCCGTCCCTTGCGCCCCGACACCTCGCACATTCCTCTGGCTCATTCCGCCCGCACTCGCATCCCTCCGGCCCCCGCTGGCCCCCTCGCCTCCCCTTCCCGAGGCGTCCGACGCACGTCCTCCGGAGCCCCCGCCAGTCCTCTCGCCGCCTGTCGCCGTGGCGGTTGGCGGCGCATTCCCCACGCTCGCGTCCTTCGGGTAAGCGGACTCGAGTCGTTTCGCCAGATCCTCGTTTTGCTTCGTCAGCGACTTGCAAAGCTCGAGGATCTGCCGATTGTCAGCCTCAAGCTTCCGGATCCGCTCTTCCATGGCGGGGTCGCTCGCGGGATTCGACGGTATGGCGGAACTTGGCAAGGCCTCCGCTGTCGGAGTTTGAGCGAATGCCTTCGACTGGAGAAGGAGCAAACCCAGTCCGAGCGCGATCGGCGCGGAACGTCCGACTCTCTTGATCCGCACCATCCGGTTTGCCCTCGATTCTCGGATGAAATGCGTCCGCCGGAGCAGGATTTCCGTTGAGGATGCGTCCGGATGGGTGACCATAAACATCCACTTCACGATTGGCTGTGTCCACGAATCGGAATGATGGAGTCGTCAGTCCGGATTCGGAGGCTCATCGATCGGGACGGGAAGAGTATGGCGAGACGCCCTCATCGAGCCGATCCACGCCGGGATAGGTCGATCAACAGCGAAGCGGGGGCAGGTGGTATGACGCGATCGGGCGAGGGAAGGAAATGGGGCGAGCACTACGAAACTCGAGGCGGAGATGAGAGACGTGCGGCGCACCGGGCGATCCCGGCGGCTTTAGCCTTTCAAAATGGCTTCGAGATCGTTGCGGCGAGGGCGGCCTGGGAGAAGGAGCCCGCGTACGTCCCCGAGGCAGTGCGGATAGCCCCGGCGGTGAAACGTCGGTGCGTGTCGATTTCCCAAGCATCATGGGACGAGGGACCGCGGGCACGATGGCCACCCCCGTCACGATGATCGCCAGAAGGATTCGATTGAAAACGATCGACACGACTTTTCTCCATACCACCAACTAAACGACAGGGCTCGGAGAGCTATTGATCCTTCGCTCGCCGCGTACTGTTCAATAGGGTGTTGCGGATTGTATCGGTTGCGAGACCCGGGTCACTTCAATGCGAGTTCGACGTCGCCTCGGCGGGTCGATATCCGGCAAGATTGACGCCATGGCCTTGTCCGCTATGGTAGAAAACCTGGTTTCGACTCAGGTCAACCACTCCGATCAAGCCGGCCTCGTCGAACCATTGAGCGACTTCCTCGACGGTATGTCGGGTCAAGTACCTGGGCGCGTACCAGTCCAGAGTGTCGCAGACGCGAACCTCGCGATCCGGGTGCATGGAAACGCCGATCGTCGCCAGATGCAACGCGACGCCGATCCGCTGGATGATCCATCGGCGGCTGGACATCAGCGAGTTCTTCCATGAACCGATCGGTGCCGCCATCCGGCATAGCGGCTCCAGGATGGCGAGCGGCAGCCGCGTCGAGATCGCGCGTTGGGCGTCCATGATCCATTCCACCACCGCCCGCTCGCGAGGATAGACCCAGATGGCGATCCGTCCGCCGGGCTTCAGGAGCCGGGCGAGCGCCAGGAATGCCGCACGAGGGTCGGGCGTGTGATCGATCACTCCCAGCGAGTAGATGTGGTCGAACGTCCCCGCGGCGAACGGGAGCCGGAGGAGATCGCCACGAACCACCGAGACCCGAGGAACGTCGCGGGTCAAGTCTCGTGCCGCTTCGACGGCCCGGCTCAGGTCGACCCCGACGATCAGCCTGGCCGAGGATTCCCCCGAGATCCTCAGATACCGTCCCATCCCGCACCCAGCATCCAGGACTACTTTTCCGTCGAGTTCCTCGGGAGCCAGTTGCGTCCGGTTGCAAAACGTGACGCGATCCTCCTCGGTCCGAATGATCCGGAACCGATTCCATTGCAGGCCGTAAGCCGCCTGGGTGCGCGTTTGATCGAGCGTCAGTGCTTGACTCCTCCGTGCCATGATGCCTTGCTTGTGTGGTGTGATGCCTGTGCCCCGGTGACTCACGGACTCACGGGATCGCGGGCCCGATCCCATTGCTCCTCGGCGGCACTTCGACGGAGGTATCGAGGTTCCAGCAACCAGGGATCATCTCGAAAACCATCGGACCAGAGTTCTCGCGCCAGCTCGATCAGATGATGGCCGTCGGGGAAGTTGTTCGCGGCTCCCGAGGTCAAGATTCCCTGCGGAAGTTGGCCGAGGATGCGTGTCGATTCGAGGGCAGGACCCATGACGAAGACGTCGGGCTCGAGGCGTGCTCTCCAGTCCGCGAGCGGCTCGACTCGCGTATCGCCGAGCGACCTGGGGGGGGACTTGGGGGCGGCTCGGTAGAGATCGGCCACGTAGAGATCCCCGCGCTGAGCGTCGGCGATCACTGAGATCCGGTTCGCGTGTCCCGGGGCGTTTCGGCCGGTCGCGATGAGGCTGTCAAGTCCCAGCAGATCGGCCCCGCTCGCATAACAGAGGGTCTTGGCGGCGGTGACGCCCACGCGCAGCCCGGTGTAGGAACCGGGACCCAATCCGACGGCGACCGCGTTGAGATCCGCCACATGGAGACCCGCCTCGTCGAGGAGGAAAGCGATCCGAGGGATGAGGTCGCGGCCATGACGGCGACTCGTTTCGGTTGCTGTCGCGTACAGGGCACCCGACATCGTGGCAAGAGCAATAACCGCCCGCTCCGTCGATGTATCAATGACCACGAGGTTCATCCGTGATCCCTCGTCGCTTTCTGGCATCATCCACCCGGCTGGGAGTTGCGAATTCGTGTCTTTGAGATCCGGCACGATACGATAACTAGATTAGGTCCAATTGGAGACGGACGTCTCGTGGAGAACACGAAGTGCAATTCAGGGCGTAACCATGATGTCGTGTACTTGACCCCTCACACCGATTCGCTCTATCCTTTATTGGACGTTAACACTAGACTAATCTATGGAGCTTGGGACGGTCGAGATCTCAACCCATTTCACGATCCGGCCCGTCTCGTGGTGCCCGGATCATGGTCGGAGGTTCCCCTGCGGTGCGTCGCGCTCTGATCAGTGATATTCATGGGAACCTGGAAGCCTTGCAGGTCGTACTCGAGGACATCGAGTCGCACAAGGTCGCCGAGATCTACTGCCTCGGCGACATCATCGGTTACGGCCCCAACCCGCGCGAGTGCATCGACCGCGTGATGGAGACCTGCAAGGTCACCCTGCTGGGCAACCACGACCAAGGGGCCATGTTCGATCCCGACGGTTTCAACATCGGGGCCGAGCGCGCGATCTTCTGGACGAGGGAGCAGCTCGAGAGCCCGAACGACCGGGATAACAACGAGCGCCGCTGGGAATTCCTGGGCGACCTGCCGCGATCCCACCGCGTCGGCCCGTTCCTGTTCGTCCACGGGTCGCCTCGGAACCCGCTCAGCGAGTACATCTTTCCTGAAGATATCTACAACCATCGCAAGATGGAACGCCTGTTCCAGCTCGTGGGCCAGTATTGCTTCCAGGGGCATACCCATGTTCCCGGAATCTTCACCGAGAACTTTCAATTCTTTTCCCCGGAAGAGGTCGACCAAGAATATACTCTGGGGGAAGGGAAGGTTTTGATCAACGTGGGATCGGTGGGTCAGCCGCGAGATGGCGACAATCGGGCCTGCTATGTGATCCTCGAAGACGGCCTTGCCGAGGGCGCCACCAACGGCGAAACCGAGTCTACGGTTCCCACTCAGACCCCTAAAGTCCAGTTTCGACGGCTCCATTATGATTTCGAGTCGACGATCCGCAAGATTTACTCCATCCCCGAACTCGAGCCATTCCTGGGCGATCGGCTTCGTCAGGGGCGTTAGTGATCGACCGATCGCCCGAGCTCCACGCCCTCGTTAAACTTGGTAGGATCGCGCGTCGGAACGGTCAGGGCGAGGCGATTCCCCCGCTCGTTCCCGGCTCGGGTCGGCGGGCTGACGCGACGAGATTCCGGAGACCCGCTGTCCGGTAGCGAGTGGGTCGGGCCGTGAGCCCCGCTCCCTTTTCGCTCCGGTTCCAGGGTTGCCTCATCATGAGCAATGAGAGACGGTTTTTTCTGTTCGTGGTCCTCATGTTCCTCTGGCTGTGGGGTTTTCCCTACGTCATGAAGATGGCGGGCCTGATGCCGGAGCCAAAGAAGCCGCCGGCCGCTGTCGTCGCCGACAAGGACCAGGAAAAGAAGGTCGAGCCCGAGGCCAGGGCGAAAGATCAGGCCAAGCCGGAGCCCGTAAAGTCCCAGGATACGGCCAAAGCCGCGAAGCAGGCGACTGAGACGACCCCGAAGAAACCCGACGTCGAAGTGGTCAACGAATCGGAGCTGGTGCTCGGCTCCGACCTCGATCACGAACCCGGCGGATATCGACTCCTGGTCCGGCTCCAGCAGGACGGGGCGGGCATCGATTCGGTCTCCTCATCGCGATACGACGCCGAGTTGGAGAATGGGGTCGCGCTCAAACGTCCCCTCCAACTGATCCGGCACCAGAATTACTGGCCCATCTCGATGTCGATGACCCTGAATATGGGGGCGCCCGAGGTGCCGCCGGTCGTGCCGGCGTCCGAGAGCGATGAGGCGATCATCGCGACCGCCCGGGAAGCCGAAGATTGGCTCAATAAGGTTCTCTGGGAAGTGGTCAAGGACGATCAGGGCCGGATTCGCCGGCCGGCCACGGTGATCGACCCGGCCACTCAGAAACCCGTGGAAGGACAGGCCATCGTCTTCCGGACGAAGGCGCCATCCGGCGTCGTGGTCACCAAGACGTTTCGACTGGGTAAGGGGATCGACGGGCTGGAAACCGAGCTGAAATTCGAGAGCCCCGATCATCCCCGGAAGGTCGTCTATACCCTGGTCGGACCGCATGGTATCCCGATCGAGGGTGAGTGGTATACCGGCACGTTCCGCGACCTGGTCTTCGGACGGCTCAACGGCAAGGCGGTCGAACCCGACACGAAATCGGCGAACGAAATCGCCAAGGCCCCTGACAACTCGATCGACAACACGGCGCTGCCGCTCCGTTACTCCGGCGTGGAGAACCAGTACTTCGCGGACATCATGGAGCCTTACCCGGCGCCCACGGGCGCGGACGATCGCTGGGATAGCCGGGCCGTTGCCATCGTTCACCGGGATGAGAAGGCTCCGCAGAAATCCGACGTGGCCGTACAGATCAAGTCCCGGCCGATCTCCGTCACTCCCGAGAAACCCGTTGTCCACACCTACCGGATCTTCACCGGCCCCAAGACGGCCGATGCCCTCCGCCCGTATGGTGCCGAGGAACTGGCCTCGTACCGGAAGGCCGGATGGTTCGGCATCCCGGGTGCTCCTTATCTGGCGCGTTACGTCATCACGCCCACCTTGAAGTTCACCTACGAGTTGACCGAACGGGTCGCCCGCTTCTTCGGCGGTACCAGGGGGAACTATGGGATCGCGATCATCCTGCTGACGATCCTCGTCCGTGCCTTGATGTTTCCGCTCGGTCGCAAGCAGGCACTCGCCGCCAAGAAGATGCAGGAGCTCCAGCCTCTCCTCAAGCAGCTCCAGGAGAAATACAAGGACGACAAGGAGAAGCAGACCAAGGAGACGTTCGCGCTCTACAAGCAGCATGGCGTCAACCCGGTCGGCGGCTGCCTGCCGGCCTTGATCCAGTTGCCCATCTTCGTGGGACTCTGGCAGGCGCTGAACACCAGTTTCTCGCTCCGGCACGCGACCTTCTTGTGGATTCGCGACCTCGCGGCTCCCGACATGTTGTACAAATTCCCGTTCGAGGTCCCGTTCCTGGGAGAGTGGCTGAACCTGCTGCCGTTCGCGGTCGTCTCGCTGATGCTGGTCCAGACCAAGCTGTTTTCGCCTCCGGCCACCAGCCCCGAGACCGAGGCGCAGCAGAAGATGATGAAGTACATGATGATCTTCATGGGGGTCATGTTCTACAAGGTCCCGTCGGGCCTGGGATTGTACTTCATCACGAGCAGTTTGTGGGCCATCGGCGAGCGACTGCTGCTGCCCAAGGTAACGCACACCCACACATCCCCCTCCGATCTGAGCGATGAATCGGTCGGCGACGAGAAGGCCCCGGGAAATCGAGGGGGCGGCAAGAACGGTCAGAACGGAAACGGGCCCGATGGGCGTGGCGGCAAGCCCGGTCCGGGCGGCAACGGCGCGCAGGCGTTGGCGAAGCCGAGGGGCCGCATCGGCCAGTTCTGGGATCGCATCCTCGAGGAGGCCCGCAAGGACCCGACTTACCGCAAGATCGCCGACGAACGCGAGAGCGGCGGCGGCGGCGGCAAGGGTCGCGAGAAGGAGAAGGGTGATCCCCGTCCTCGGCCCAAGCCGAGAAGGCGTTGAGGAAGCCGATCAGCTCGATCCAGGACCTTTCATGGCATGAACGTCCGACATGCCAATCGCATTCGATACCAGTGATACGATCGCGGCCATCGCAACTCCCCCCGGATCCGCGCCACGGGGGATCGTCCGCCTGTCGGGTCCGTCGGCTCTGTCGATCGTCCTGAACAGTTGCATCGACGATCGGGAATTGCCCCCTTCACGACATCCCGAGATGCGATCGGGCTCGCTCCGGGTCGAAGGTCTGAGGCCGGTCCTGCCCGTGTTGCTGTCGCTCTGGCCGGCTCCCCGGACCTATACCGGCCAGGACGTGGCTGAAATCCACCTGGTCGGTTCGCCGCCTTTGGTGAGCCTGGTCCTATCGCATTGCCTGGTCCGCGGCGCACGACAGGCCGAGCCGGGCGAGTTCACGCTTCGGGCATTTCTCTCGGGCCGGATCGATCTGACCCGGGCCGAGGCGGTCTTGGGAGTCATCGACGCCGCGAATCCGGCCCAGCTCGACGCGGCCCTCCAGCAACTGGCCGGCGGTCTGTCCGGGCCGATCCTGACCTTGCGCGATCATCTCCTGGATGTGATCGCTCATCTCGAGGCGAACCTGGATTTCACCGAGGAGCCCGACGTCGATCCGTTGCTCCGAGCGGAGCTCGCCGATGAGCTGGCCCGATCGGCCGAGCAGCTCCAGTCGCTGTCGCGAAAGCTCGACGAGCGAGACCGGCCCCACGGCTATCCGCGCGTCGTCCTGAGCGGTCCGCCGAATGCGGGTAAGAGCCGTCTCTTCAACGCGCTCCTGGGCCAGGACCGCGCCATCGTTTCGTCCCAGGCAGGCACGACTCGGGACTATCTGACGGCCCTCTGTGAATGCGACGGTCTCATCGTCGAGCTCGTGGATACGGCCGGTATCGAACCAACCTCGGACGCGATCAAGGCGCAGGCGCAGGCCCACAGGACCGAGCAGGCCGCTCGCTCCGACGTCCTCCTCGACTGCCGATCGGCCGTCGCGGACGATTCGTGGTCGAATGGCTCTCGGAGCGATCGAACCGTTCTCCCCGTGTTGACCAAATGCGATCTCGCGGCCGCGACTTTTCGGGAACATGACGGAACAGACCGGCTCCCGACGAGCGCGGAGACCGGCGAAGGACTCGACGGACTCCGGATCGCGATCGCCCGGATCCTTCGAGGCTTGGAGAACGCGGGTAGTTTGCCGGCCGGCACGGCCGCACGATGTCGAGGGAATATCCTCCGCGCCGAGGTGGCCTTGCGCTCGGCGGCCGGTTCGCTCGTCCATGGGGGCGGCGATGAACTGGTCGCATTCGATCTCCGCCTGGCGGTCGAGGAACTGGGCAAGATTGTGGGTGCCGTCGTCACGGATGACATCCTCGACCGGATCTTCCGCCGCTTCTGCATCGGCAAGTGATCCGCGCGGTCCATCTCGATGCCTTCGGCGATCTGGTGCATTGGTCGGGTCGAGGGGCTATCCTGTAAGGATCGGCAGGAAACAAACCCTCACGGCAAGCCCACGACCTCGAAACCATGACAAACCACATCCGCATCGAAACCGACACCATGGGCGGGATCGAAGTCCCCGCCGATCGGCTCTGGGGAGCCCAGACCCAGCGCTCGCTCGAGAACTTCAAGATCGGCGAAGATCGGATGCCGATCGCGCTGATTTACGCCCTCGCGGAGGTGAAGCGTGCCGCGGCCCGGGTGAATCTCGACCTCGGCAAGTTCAAGGATCCAGCGATCGGTGAGGCGATCATCGCCGCCGCCGATGAAGTGATCGCCGGCCGGCATGATGAGGAATTCCCTCTGGTCGTCTGGCAGACGGGCAGCGGCACCCAGACGAACATGAACCTCAACGAGGTCATCGCCAACCGCGCGAGCGAATTGATGGGCGGAGAGCGTGGGATGGGCCGAAAGGTGCATCCCAATGACCAGGTCAACATGGGACAATCGTCCAACGACGTGTTCCCGACGGCCATGCACGTTGCGGCCGTCGAGGCGCTTCAAAACCGCCTGGTCCCCGCAGTTAAGGCTCTTCGCGACACGCTGTCCAAGAAATCCGAATCCTTCCAGGACATCGTCAAGATCGGCCGCACTCACTTGATGGATGCGACGCCATTGACGCTCGGCCAGGAGATCTCCGGCTGGGTGAAGCTCCTCGACAAGAGCATCTCTCACATCGAGGAATCGATCACTCACCTGTGCGAGCTGGCCCTCGGCGGGACGGCCGTCGGCACCGGCTTGAACGCCCATCCCGAGTTCGGTGCGCGGGTGGCGGCCGAGTTGACGAAGCGGACCGGCCACGCGTTCGTCACGGCCCCGAACAAGTTCGAGGCCCTCTCCGGGCATGATGCGCTGCTGTTCGCCCATGGAGTCCTCAAGACGCTCGCCGCCTCGCTGATGAAGATCGCCAACGACGTCCGCTGGATGGCGTCGGGACCTCGGAGCGGGCTGGGGGAAATCCTCATCCCCGAGAATGAGCCGGGGAGCTCGATCATGCCGGGCAAGGTCAACCCGACGCAGTGTGAGGCCATGACCATGGTCGCTTCACAGGTCATGGGCAACGATGTGGCGATCAACTTCGGCGGAGCGCTCGGGAACTTCGAGCTGAACGTCATGAAGCCCCTGATCATCCACAACTTCCTCGGCAGCGTCCGGCTCCTGGCCGATGCCTGCACGAGCTTCAAAGACCATTGCGCAACCGGGATCGAGCCGAACCGCGAGCGGATCGACGAACTCTTGAACCGGTCGTTGATGCTGGTCACCGCGCTGAACCCCCACATCGGCTACGACAATGCGGCCAAGATCGCCAAGCACGCCCATGCCAAGGGGATCACGCTCCGCGAGTCGGCGCTCGAGCTCGGCCTGCTCACGGCCGAACAGTTCGATCGATGGGTCCGGCCGGAGGAGATGGTGGGTCGGGGGAAAGCATGAGCATTTTGCTCACATGATGACCATTAAAAGTTTGTTCGCGGATGAACGCAGATCGACGCGGATGGGAAGCCGGAGACCGGAAAGCCGACGCGACGCGACCTCCTCTCTCGGGTCATATTTCTTCGGTCTTATCCGTCTTCGGATCGGTATTCATCTGCGGATGTCTCGTCTTTTCCTTGATGGTAAATCCCTCGTACGGCATTGAGGTCCGGGTCGCGAGATCGTCAATGAGCGGGGCCGGATTCTTTCCAGCCCGGGCCGCCGCCGAAGACGCGATTGGTCCCGGCCAGCGGCACGCCGGTGATCAGTGAAGCCTCCATGGTCAGGGCGCGGAGGTCTTCGGGCTCGAGGTGGTGGACGTCGCTCTTTCCGCAGGCGCGGGCCAGGATCTGGATCTCCGAGGCCAGCGCGTGGAAGAAGTTGGCCACCCGCTCCGCGGCCGGGTCGATCTCAAGCCGGGCCGTCAGTTCCGGATCCTGGGTCGTGATCCCGACGGGACACCGGCCGGTATGGCAATGGTGACACGAATAGGGGGCGGCCCCGATCTTGTGATAATCCTCGACATAGATCGGCTTGTTGCAGTTCAACGCCATCAAGAGCGCCGTGCCGAGGTAACACGCGTCGGCCCCGAGGGCCAGGGCCTTGGCGCAGTCGGAACCGTGCCTCAAGCCGCCCGCGATCACGAGCTGCACCTTGCCGTAGAGGCCGATATCCTCGAGTGCGGCCCGTGCTTCGCAGACGGCGGCCAGGGTCGGGATGCCGGTATGCTCCTGGAGCAATTCCGGCGATGCCGCCGTACCCCCTTCCATCCCGTCCACGACGATCACGTCGGCCCCGGCCTTCGCGGCCAGCCGGACGTCGTCGAAGACGCGCGAGGCCCCCATCTTGACGAAGATGGGGACCCGGTACTCGGTCGCCTCCCGCAGCTCCTCGATCTTGATGACGAGGTCGTCCGGACCGAGGAAATCGGGATGGCGGCAGGGCGAGCGCTGATCCACGCCGGGCGGGAGGTCCCGAAGCCCGGCGATCTCGCCCGAGACCTTCGATCCCAGCAGCAATCCCCCAGTCCCGGGCTTGGCCCCCTGGCCGATCGTCAGCTCGATGGCGTCGGCCTGTCGGAGATGCTGCACGTTGATCCCGTACCGGCTCGGTAGCACCTCATAGATCATCACGCGCGACTCGGTACGCTCGACGTCGAGCATGCCGCCGTCGCCCGTGGTCGTCGAGGTTCCGGCGAGCCGCGCCCCGCGTGAGAGTGCCGTCTTGGCGTTCCGGGAGAGCGCACCGAAACTCATCCCGGTCACCATCAGGGGGATTTCCAGCTCCACGGGACGGGAGGCGAATCGGGTCCCGAGGACGGTCCGGGTCGAGCAGGCTTCGCGGTAGCCTTCCAGCGGGATGCGGGTCAGGCCCGCCGGGATGAAGGTCAAGTCGTCGAACGTGGACCAGGTACGCGGGCGCAACGACCCGAATCCACGGATCCGATAACGCCCCAGCTCGGACTTGATCTGGATATCTTCGATGACCGACGGCGTGAAGGTGCCCGAGGATTCCGGCGGCGAGGGATCCCCGCCAATCCGCTCGCTCGCGGTCCGGGCGTCCGCTGCGGGCACTCCGGGAATCCCGCGACTCCCAATCGATTCCCCTGTGCTCATGAATCAATCACCTGGTACTCGTGGATTGTCGTCTCGCACGCATCCCTCGCGCCTCGGCTCGAACTTCCTCGAATCGCCGGGTTCGAAAGGATTTCACGCGATCGAAGGGATCCGCGGAGTCAAAAGGCCGGATCGGGATGTCGATGGACCATTCAAATGATGTAATCCTTGGACTCGATCTCGGGCAGGGCATTCGAGGGGGGGACCCCGTTGGCTTCCGCCGAGGGCGAACGGAGGGCCGTATCTCCCGGAGATTCGATCTGCTTCAGGTATTCCCGGGCGGGGTCCGCGAAGTCGGAATGATTGGTCAACTTCAGGACGCGACGGAAGTCGTCGGCGGCGTCGTGGACCTGGCCCTTGCGGATCAGGCAGATCCCCCGGTTGAGATAGAGCTCCGGGTCCGTCGCGCGGATGCTCAGCAGTCGCTCGAAATCGGCGAGGGCACCATCGAGGTCGCCGGTCTCGGTGCGGATCTTGGCCCGCTGGACATAGGCAGAGGCCAGCCGGGGATCGGCCTCGATGGCCCGATCGAAATCCGCCAGGGCGTGGGGGAGGTCGCCCATGGCATGGTAGACGCTGCCCCGACCCCGGTAGGCTTCCGCCAGGTGGGGAGCGATCTGGATCGCCCGATTGAATTGCGCCAGCGCCGCATCGTATTCCTTCTGGAACAGATGGCTGCGCCCGTCCTTGAGGTGCCGAGGTAACCGGGAGCGCATCCGACGTCGTGCCACGCCCCAGGCGATGACGGCGCCCAGCACGATCGCTCCCGGCAGGCCGAACATCGCCCCGCGAGCCAGGCTCCGCGTGTCTTCGGGATATCTGGGTCGGGTCACGGTCACGCTCTCGCTCTCGCGAGTCCGCACGGTCTGCATAATGATGATCCCGAGCACGACCATGAGCGTCGCGAAACCCAGGAATCCGGCGAACCCCGAGGACCATTTCCTCCGGCCCCCGGAGCGCAGCAGGAGCACGAAGGCGATCAGGAAGAGGGCGGCCGCCACTCCACTCGCCCAGCCGAGCGCCGCCGCGGTGGGGGTGTTGATGATGCGCTGGAGAGATTCCTGGGCTGTCATTTCTGCGATCTCTCTATCAGATTCGGGGACCGCGTCTGTGACCGGGCCGCGCCGTATGTATGGTTGAATCCTGGGCCGACAACGCCGCACATGCCCATCTCGAGGACCATGTTCCAGGGAATTCGGATGTCGGTCGAGTTTGCCGTGGAGGGGCGTCGATGAGACCAGACGGGGGGGCATACGGTCCGTTCAATCTACGACCGGTTCCGTCCCCTGTCAATCAACCATCAGGTCGTACAACGCTTTTCTCCCCGATCTCGGGTCATTTGATTATAACGCCGACTTCCATAGGTGTCGGTCACGGCTTTGGAAGTTCCAGAGCCGCTGTCCCGAGACCACCTTGCGGAAGCCTCGCGGCGGAGTCGCTATCTTCCAGCGTTCCAGGGCATCGTCGACGAGCTCGGCATCCTCGGGCGTGACATCCCGAAAGACCGCATCGGCCCCCAACTCGCCGTGTCGGCCGCCCAGGAAGACCGTACCCGCGTACATGCTATCCGCGACGCCATCGGCGGCATCCCCGCACACGATCATAACCCCTTTTTGCATCATGAAACCAGCCATCGGCCCGACGGAGCCCGCGACCACAAGCAGGCCCCCCTTCATGGCGATCCCGGCTCGCGTCGACGCCCCGCCCCGCACGACCACCGTACCCGACCGGATCGAGGCCGCCACCGCATTTCCCGCGTCCCCGTCGATGACGACCGTGCCATCACGCATGCTCTCGGCCGCGCCCCAGCCGGCCCCGCCATGCACGACGATGGTTGCCCCATCGTTCAGGCCGCCAACGTAATACCCGGCGCTCCCTTCGATGATGAGCTCGATGCCCTCGGCCAATGCCACCCCCAGGTTGTGCCGGGCGGCCGGATGGAGTAGTCGAATCCGGGTCGCGCCCGAGGCGATCGCCGCGCGGACCGACTGGTTGATCGCCCGAGTCGGAAGGTCGCCACAATCCAGCACGGTGACCTGTTCGTCGGTCGGAACAGTTTTCGGGGGAATTCCATCGCTCATCGGCACGCTCACGGGTCTCCTCGGGATGGGCTCAGTCGGATCGCATCTCAGGCCGGCATCGATACGGCGGCGGTCATCGGGTAGAAGAGCACGGACCCCGGGGGAGGCTCGCTCGCGCGATAGTCGCTCGGGAGGGCCCGCCGCAACGCGATCTCCTCGGTGGCGACGGCCACGAATGCGTCGGTCTCGGCCAGCATGAGCGGCTTGAACCCGTAGCGATCCCGGACGATTCCCAGCCCCTCGGCGGATGCGATCAGGTAGCTGTAGGCGCCGTCGAGGTCCTCGACCGAATCGGTCATGGCCTGGACGAGGCCACGACCCGTTTCCAGTCGCGAGCGGAGGTAGACGCCGATCACCTCCGAGTCGTTGTCCGTGTAGAACGCCACGCCTTGCTGTTCGAAATGGCGTCGGAGCTGATGGTAGTTCGTCACATGTCCGTTGTGGACCGTCGCCAGGTCCGGCACCCCATGCACCCAGAAGGGCTGGGAGTGGCTCAAGTCGATCCGGCTCTCCGTCGACATCCGGGTGTGGCCGATCGCGACACATCCGCTCCAGGTCGTCAGCGAATAGGCGGATTCGAGCCCGGACGGCGGGCCCACTCTCTTGATCAGGTCCAGGTTGCGGCCCAGGCTCAGTACCTCCAGGCCGCCGCGACGCGCGCCCAGCCTCTTCTCCAGGTCGCTGACGCTCACCCCGGGCGCGGGGCGGAAATCGAAGCGGAGGGTGTCACCCGAACGCTCCCATGGCTCGTCTTCATACTCGATGAGTTCCCCCAACCCGGCGAGCTCCGCGAGCGGCCTTTCGTCGGCCGGGGAGATCCGCACCGACCAGACCCCGTCGTCGCCGGACTGGCGGTGATTGATGACCGCCGCGCCGACGCTGTCGGGCCCGCGACATGCAAGGGCCTCGAGCATCGTCAAGACTGTCCGCCCCATCCCGCTTCCCAGGGGAGGTCCCTTGCTCAAGAGTCCGAAGATGCCGCACATTGCCTTTGAGTCCTCGTCGCTTCGTCGCTGATCACATGACCCGGCGTTTTCGCTCAAATTCGATGCCCGGTCGAGTGGCTAATGATCACGGACCACAAGATTTTACTGGCCCGGAGTCCTCTTGTCGTCCAAAATCATCCCGGTACGGATCTCATATTCTCCGAAGATGGTCTCTGGCTCCGGCTACAAGAGTCCCGGGGAGGAATCGCCGACGCATGACAACCGATGACGCCCAGCTCGCCGAGCTGGAGGCCCAATTCCACGACGACGGGATCGCCTATCTGCTGGTCCAGTTCGTGGACATACACGGTGCGCCCAAGGTCAAGCTCATCCCGGTGACGGCCTTTCGGTCGGCTGTGGAGGCCGGTGCGGGCTTCGCGGGGGGGGCTGTCTGGGGGATGGGGCAGGGGCCTCATTCCCATGATATGCTCGCCCGAGCCGATGCCGCAACCTATACGCCGCTCCCCTACGAGCCGGGAGTGGCTCGATTCGCGGCCGACCTGTATGTTGACGACCGGCCCCATCCCTTCTGCCCTCGCGTGAATCTCAAGCGCCTCCTGGCCCGGGCCCGAGAGCACGGATACGTCTTCAATGTCGGGATCGAGCCGGAATTCTTCCTGGTCGTCAGGGGGAGTGACGGCTCGCTCCGAGGCTGGGACCCGCACTCGGTCGATGACCTGTCCAAGCCGTGCTACGACTACAAGGGGATCTCGGGCGCCCTCGGTTTCCTCCGCGCACTGAACGACGGCTTGAATCAGCTCGGGTGGGGCGTCTATCAATCCGACCACGAGGACGCCAATTATCAGTACGAGGTGAACTTCCGCTACGCCGACGCCCTGGTCACCGCCGATCGCATCATCTTCTTCCGGATGATGGCCGGTCAGCTCGCCCAGCGGGCCGGCGCGATCGCCACGTTCATGGCCAAGCCGTTCGCGACACGCACCGGCTCCGGCGCGCACATGCATTACCATCTCGCCGACGCGAACAATGGCCTCAACCTGTTCCGCGACGAGTCCGAGGCCCGCGGACTGGGCCTCTCGAAGATGGGCTACCAATTCATCGGGGGAATCCTCGAGCACGCCCCGGCCCTTTGTGCCGTGATGTCGCCGACGGTCAACTGCTACAAACGCCTCCAGATGGGGCCGGCACTGACCGGCTCACGGTCGGGCTACACCTGGACCCCGGCCTTCATCTCGTACGGCGATAACAATCGGACCCAGATGCTGCGAATCCCCGAGCCGGGTCACATCGAGGACCGCTCGATCTCGAGCGCCTTCAATCCGTACCTCGGCATCGCCGCCTATCTGGCCGCCGGCCTGGACGGCATCGAACGCCAGCTCGATCCCGGCGAACCGAACGTCGGCAACCTCTACGCCGCCGACCTCGAGACCATGGTCCATCGCGGCGTGCGGGCCTTGCCCCAGAGCCTTCCCGAGGCCTTATCCCACTTCGAGAAGGACGAGGTCGTCCGCGAGGGCCTCGGGCCGATCGCCGACGAGTTTCTTCGCCTCAAACGCGACGAATGGCGCGAGTACCACGCCCAGGTCGAGTCGTGGGAGCTGAATCGTTACCTGACCGCCCTTTGAGCGGAATTCGCGGCGACCCGCGGGCGTGAATTGGAGTATCCTGGTCGATATTGCCAGGCATAGAAGCGAATCGAAGCGGCCGAGGAGCCGACCCGGACTGCATCGAGGAGTGACCACAGACAGATGGATACCATCGAAGCCAGGAATGTGATCATCGGCGCCGGCGCGATGGGGTCGGCGGCGGCCTATCACCTCGCGAGCCGCGGCGAGCCGGTCGTGCTCCTCGAGCAGTTCGCGCTCGGGCATGGCCGGGGAAGCTCGCATGGCGTGGCGCGGATCACCCGCCACTCGTACGCGGATGCTCGCTACGCCCGCCTGATGCCCGCGGCGTTTCGCGCCTGGAGGGAGCTGGAAGCCGACGCGGGCGAATCCCTCTATATCCGGACGGGTGGCGTCTCGTTCTCGCCCCCCGGCACCGATTACGCGGGCCGGGTCGCCGCGAGCCTCCGGGAACTGGGAGTCCCCCACTGGCGGACCTCGGGCCGGGAATGGAGTCGGCGTCGGACCGCTTTTCAGCTTCCCGACGGCTATGATGTCGTTTTCGAGCCCGACGCCGGCATGCTGCGTGCTTCCCGGGCCCTCGAGGTCCAGATCGATCTCGCGCGGCAAAAAGGCCGTGGCGAGACTCGAATCGTCGAGCACTCGCCGGTGCGCCAGATGGACCTGAGCGGCCCTCGTCCGGTCGTGATCACCGACACCTCGCGATGGATCGCCGACCGGCTCATCGTCTCCGCGGGCGCCTGGGTGACTCGACTGCTTCCCGAGCTTTCCGTCCCGCTCCAGGTCACGCGACAGCAAGTGATCTACGTACGCCCGAGCGATCCGGCCCCATTCCGCCTGGGTCGATTCCCCGTCTTCATCTACAAGGGGGCCGTCGAAGGAGATTCCTTCTACGGGATGCCCGAATTCCTCGGACTGGGCGTCAAGGTCGCGCGCCATGCCGGGCCCGAGATCGATCCCGACGTCGAAGATGCCTGCGTGGGGGAGGAGTATCGATCGATCGTCCGTCACTTCCTCACGGGCCACATTCCCATGCTGGCCGACGCACCGATCGATATGACCGAGGTCTGCCTTTATACAGTTGCGCCCGACGAGCAATTCCAGGTCGACTTCCTGCCGGGACGGTCCGACGTGATCGTCGCCAGCCCTTGCAGCGGGCATGGCTTCAAGTTCTCCTGCCTGATCGGAAAGATCCTGGCCGACCTCGCCACCAGCGGTCGTACGGAATTCCCGATCGACGCCTGGAAGTTGCCGCCTTCCGTGGGCCGGGCACCGGTCGTATCTTGAGCGGATGTCGCAATTTAAGAATTTTCCGCAGATCAACGCAGATGGAAAGCCGGCTCGATTCGACGTACTCTCTCGGATCATTTATTTTCGGTCTCATCCGCCTCGTGATCCGGATTCATCTGCGGACGCCTTTCTCTTCTTTGAAGCGACTCTCTTGCGATCCGCGTTGCTCTGCGGCCGATGTTTTCCAGCCCTGATTCCGAGTTAAGCCGTTCCGAGATCGAGAGTTCGAACCGGTCCACGATCCGACGTGGATACAATCCGGGCTTGACGCGCTTTCGCATTCCTACAGAATCCGGCGGCAAGATGGATGCCGATTGGCCAGGAAATTCATCCATCCAACTCGCCGCATGGACTCGGGCGTACGAAGTCACCAGGCTGGAAGTCCTGACGATGATGCCGTTCGCTCCCGTCGGCGCAATCTCGACCTCGAGGAGCATCACGGATGAGCAAAGCGCACTCAAGGGTCACAAGTCCGCTCAGGCCGAGCCGGCGTTGGATGCGGTTCCATGCCGCTCGAAACGCGGTCCGACCGAGCTGGAGCATAGCAGGAATGCGACTCCTGCGAGGGACGCTGGCAGTGGCCGCATTGACCGGCCTAACCATCGTCGGAGTCGACCGATATCAGGCAAGCCCCAAGGTCGAGCCACCCTTCGAAGTCATCGTGGGAGAGTGTGCGGGACCCGTTCGAGCGGTCGCGATTCAGGATCTCGACGGACGATTACACACGCTTTCGGACTGGGCGGACCACCAGGCCGTCGTGCTCTTCGCCATCGCACCCGACTGTCCGATCTCGCGCGAGTATCAGTCGGAGATGGCTCGTCTGGCGCGCGAGTACGAGCCGCGAGGAATCGCGTGCTTCGGAATCGATCCGGGTGCCGGCGCGAGCCCGGAGATCTCGCCATGGCGTGCGTCGGGCTGGGGTCTTCCATTCCCGATCCTGCACGATCCGGCGCGGACCGTGATCCGACAGGCGGGGATGCGGGTCACGCCCGAGGCGGTCGTCCTTCTTCCGGACGGTCAGATCCTGTATCGGGGAAGGATCGACGATCGGTATACCACCGAGGGGAAAAAGCGATCGGAGCCGCTCGTCCGCGACCTGGAGAATGCACTCAAGGCCATCGTGGCGGATGAGATGCCGGTCGTCACCAGCACGCCGGCTTATGGAACCCCTCTGGCCTCGGCCTCGTCGACCGAAGGTTTCGATCGGGAAGTCACCTTCAACAAACATGTCGCACCCATCCTCTGGAGGAACTGTGCCCAGTGTCACCGCCCCGGTGAGGTGGGTCCCTTCTCCCTTCTGACCTACCGGGATGCGTCGAAGCGGGCCGACTTCATCCGCGAGGTAACCGCGGCCGGCCAGATGCCGCCGTGGAAAGCACATCCGGGCGCAGGCGTCTTCCTCGACGCACCGCGGCTTTCCGTCCTGGAGAAGGAAATCCTCGCGCGTTGGGCCGAGACCGGCTGCGTCGAGGGTGATCCGGCCGATTTGCCCAGTCCACCGCGGTTCCCGGATGGCTGGAGGCTCGGACAACCCGACCTTGTCCTGACCATGTCCGAACCGCTCGACCTCCCGGCCGATGGAGAGGACCTCTACCGCGGCTTCGCGTTGCCGTTCCCCCTGGATCACGACGTGACCATCTCGGGCCTCGAGTTCCGGCCCGGCAACCGTCGCATCGTGCACCACAGCCGGATCCATCTGGACACGACCGGCGACGCGCGGCGTCGCGACCAGACCGATCCCGGTCCCGGCTTCATGGGATGGATTCGCAAGGTCAGCTTCGAGCTTCCCTATCCGGGACTCGGCGGCTGGTCCCCCGGGATGACGCCCCGGCCCGCCCCGGAGGGCGTCGGCAGGGTGATTCCCCGCGGCTCCGACGTCGTCTTCCAGATCCACTATCACCCCAGCGGCAAGGTCGAGACCGACCGGTCGAGCGTGGGACTCTATTACGCCAAGAAACCCGTGACCCGGACCATGACCGGCTTCTCACTCTCGACCGCGCAGATCGACATCCCACCCGGCGAGAAGCGGCACTTACTCATCCAGTCGGCTCGAATCAAGGCCGACGTGCACCTCTACACCGTCGTGCCCCATGCCCATTATCTCTGCCGCGAGTTCCGCCTGGCTGCGAACCTGCCCGACGGAACGTGCCAGCCCTTGCTCTGGATTACCGACTGGGATATGGACTGGCAGGACCAGTTTCGCTTCGCCAAGCCCGTCCGCCTTCCCAAAGGGACGATCGTGACCCTGGCCACTTACTTCGACAACTCGGAAGAGAACCCACGAAACCCGAACAAGCCTCCCCGTCGCGTCCGCTACGGCGTCGGCACCAAGGACGAGATGTGCGCCTGCCATCTCGAAATCCTGCCCGACGACCCTGGTGGCTATGTAGCCTATCCGAGCAAATCGCCGTTCGGCCTCTGAACGGTAGTTGGAACCCCGTCGCGATCGGTGGAGAATCCTCGCGACAATCACCCGTTCGTCGGAATCCCCCCGATTCATCCCGCAAATCAATACGCCAACTCGTCGATCATCGCCGATCAACGACGGCGAGTGGTTTCCGGCGACTGAGTCCCGTTCTTGGCGATGGCCGGGCGTCCCAGAGATGCTCCCGGCTGCCGCGTCTGCGCGACCACCTGAGCGAAGCGCTGCTTGGTCACGCCGTCGATCGAGGCCTGGCTGTTGACGACCTGGCTCGCCCAGTTGGGATACGAGAGCACCAGTCGACTCATCAATGAGATGAAGTATCCGGCCTCTTTGACCTGTTCCTCGAGAATCCGCTCGATCACCGGGCGGAGCGTCCGGCCGAGCGTCTTCCAACCCCTGGAGTCGATCTTGACGAAGGCTTCGACGTTGTGCTGCACCCAGGGCTCGCGATTATTATTCTGGTAATAGGATGTGTTCACAACAAGGATGATCCGCGCCTCGACACGGGCGTTGCCATGCGGACTCACGTAGTTCAAGTGGGCGAGCATGACGTGGAGCCTGGGAGAACGGAGGACGAATTCCCAGGTGGCCGACGCACCGGAACCGTCGGTCCCCTCGTAATGGTTCGGCCCGAGCTTCTGGAGTTGGACCGGCGCATCGCTCAGGTCTTTCCAGAGGGCCAGCGTGAGCGAGGGCTCATTGACGAGGCTCAAGTACAGACTCGAAGGGCATGGGAAAGCGTCCATCTCGCCCTGACGATGGAACGTGTGGTCGCGGATGACCTCGACCACCACATCGCGGCGCTCGGGTGCGATCTGATTGAGGGGGAGGATCTGAGCCGGATCGACTTGCCGCGTCCCGATTCCCGCCACGGCCGCGCCATCCGGCACGATCGTCATGCACAGAAGGGCCAGTAAAATCGGCCCACTCTTCCCGACGATTCTAATCTGGTGGACCACAATCCGGCTCATGGACGACTCCGTCGTAGTGAGGTCGCGTTCCTCCGAGCGGTCGGGCAAGGACTGACTCCCGCCCTCGTCGCACGCCCGCCTCTCGTCACCATGTCAGATCGGACTTCGGGGCCGATTTCCTGACAACCTGCGCGATCGGAGCCACCCTCACAGGACCTCCGGCATATCACTCAAGTCCCCGATCGTCCTTTCCTACGACCGCCCTCTCTCACGGTCCGCGGGCGGTTCGGCTAGAATGCACGCCATGGTTTCTCCCACTTGAAGTTATCGATGTTCAACGAGGAGCCGACGATGGATCGCGATTTCAAGCGGTTGACCGATTTCCTGGTCGAGATCGGAATCCAGGATATTCCGCACACGGAAAAGTCGTACCTGGCGCATCTGATCGCCGTCTATCGTTTCCTGGAGACTCAAGGCTGCCCGGTGGATGTTTGCCGAGCCGGGATGTTCCACTCGATCTACGGCACCGAGAAATTCCAGGGCTTCACGTTGCCGCTGGAACGTCGCGGTGAAGTCCGCGCGTTGATCGGCGAACGCGCCGAATCGCTCGCCTACTTGAATTGTGCCGTCGATCGAAGGTCGCTCGATCGAATCTTCGATCAAGCGGAAGAGCCCTATCGGATCATCGATCGCCTCACCGGTGAGTCGATCCCGCTCTCACAAGACGATTTCGACGACCTGTGTCGCGTCCATCTCTACGACTGGCTGGAGCAAGTGCCTCGGTCGCGAGAGTGGGATTATCGTCGCGATGGCTACCGGAACCTGGCCGAGCGGTTGGGTCCCTCCGCGCGGGCGGCCTACGAGCGCGCCTACGCGAAGGAGCAATCGTCGCTGCGACCCGCCCAATAACAGGTCGATCGTAATTGGTCACTCGCAGAGAACCGAGTCGTTTCGAGTTCGCGACCGATCTGCTCGATCACTTATGAACGAAGGAAGCATGGATGTATCGACTTCGAATCGGATACGCGATCGGGATCATTATGATTGCGCGAGCGGGTTGCAGCGACGTACAGGCGTCAGAAAATCCGCCCGATAACGCCGAGCCGCTGATCATCAACGTGCTCCATCCCGAGCGTCAGGGTGCCGAAGTCCTGCGTCTCTTCGAGGGTTCGCGTGCAGCCAGTCCCGCCGCGGCCCTGTCGGCATGGAAGCGATCGGTGGGAAACGGCGGTCAGCTCGGCAAGCCGCTCGAGGCCGTGATCGCGATGTTCAACCCGGAGATGGTGCGGGAGTCTCGGGTCCTGGACGGCTCCGAGGTTCAGATCGGCTTCGACCCGGACGGTGGCTCACCGAGGTGGTTTGCGATCGTCCCGCATGACGACGGGACGTTGGCATCCGCGCTCACCGCGGCGCGCCTGAGCTACCCCGACGACGAGCCGCTCCGAGAGGCTGGACTCGAAACGGCGGTCGCGCGACTGACTGGTTCGGGGCGTCCACTGGCATCGCAGGTCGGATCCGGGATCATCCTGGCGAGCTCCCGCGCGGAGCTGATCCGAGGGATTCGTGCGGTACCCCGTGCCTCAACCAACCCGGACAAGCGAGGGACCACGGACGCCTCGGGGGCAAGGCTACCGCCAACTTCGGGCCTGGCTTTTCGCCTCGATCCACGACAGTTAGCGAGCCCTCGGGGAGGCTCGCTCTCGGTTCGTCGGATTGTCGAGGCGATCCATTCGTCGGAATGCCGTGGCGTGGAAGGAATCCTGGCGCTCCACGACGGCTGTCTGACGTTCGAGGCGAGTACGACACGCGCGCCCGTTGAAGGCAAACCAGGCCCGAAGTCCAGGCTTCCAGCCATCGACTCGAGATGGCTGGCACGTCTGCCCGCTTCCGATGTCATGGCGTTCTTATCGGTCGCATTGGATCCAACCCCGGCGAACTGGGACAAAGCATTCGCCCTCGCCGATCGCGTCGAACGAGTCGATCCGTCTCACGCCGGTGGCGCGCCATTACGAACGCGGATGAATCTCATGGCCGCGGCGGCCGGGGTCAAGCCCGAGGCCGATCTCTTGCCGCATTTGCGCGGTGTATCCGCCTGCGCCTGGGGGGATCCTCGAGAGCCGGGACGCCTTGCGGGCGTTCTCCTGATGTTGCACCTGGATGAGGAACCGTCTGCGAGGCGGCTGGCCGAGGATTTTCTGCCGCGATTGGTCTCGCTCTTCGCCGGTCGACCGGCCTTGAAGAGTGCTCTCCGAGGTCCAGGACTCGCGGCTCCACGCACCGGCGAATCACCCGGAGAGTCGAGACGGCTGGGGCCCGTCCTTGGCCGGATGGTGACAATCTGGTGGCTGGATCGGGATGTGATGATGGCCTGGGGCGATGACGCCCTGGCGGCGTCGTTGCAGAGTCCCATCCCTCCAGGTCGCTCTCTCGTGTCGGTCTATCGAATCCCACCCTACGGAGGGCGGGGGGCTCCGCAGCGCTTCGGCGCGTTCTGGCCTGGCCGGCTCTGGCGGCCCGGTAAGCATTCTCAATTCAGCCCGGAAAACATCCGGGAGATCGCGATCGGCCCACCCATCGTCTGGCACGGCTGGAACGAGCGCGATCGTGCCTACGACCTCGTCCGATGGCCCGAACTTTCGGTTCGAGTTCGGCACCTCCTCGAGAAACTACCACCGAGTCCACCCCGGAACCCTTGAGCGTGGACGATCCCGTCTCGGAATTCCAGGTTTAACGACGGCGGAAGCGGCGAGCAGGAATCAAATCCGACCGGGATCAAGCTTCCAGAGCGAGGAGATCCGAATCCTCCGGCGACATGACCAGGCGAAATTCCGGAAAAGCTGGCGCAGGGGCGCTATGCCCAACAATCGGGATAATGCGGATCCCGCCGCCCCGCGACGGGACCACTCGGATCATGCCGCGAGAAATCTCGCTACGGATGATCTCCTGGACGTCTTCGAGATGAGCGTTGGCTTCGAGCGTAGACCAACCTGTACCTTGCTCATGAGGGTTCATAGCCATCTCCCATTGATGATTGACCGGAGCACCCTCGCTCCACGTCGCGGGATTTCGTCACGACCCTAGGCTTGTGATGTCGCACCCAGGAGTCGAGCGGATACCTCTTGGTCTCAAGGTTATCAAAGCCTATGGGCCCACTCCGAAAAAATCAAATGAATTCTGCGATTTCCTCCTATTTTCTCGCGGGTTCCGACGATCCTGTTTACTATAGCCGGACGAGCGCTGGATTTAAGAAGAGAGATTTCACGGAAGGTTGCTGTCGTGCTCGAATCAAAGATGTGAGCAGCAAAGGGATTAGTGCTCATCGCAACGTGCTTTCCACGAACCTGAACTTGCGGGAAGCTTGGCTTGCAGCAAGTTTGCCGGAGTGCGTGCTCACAGAGCAACCCCTTAGTCTTCCGCCGCTGCTTCCGAGAAGGGCTCTCACCGTCGGACGACCATCGCGATGGTCTCCTTCAAGAGCTTGAACGTCACGGGCTTGGTCAGGTGGACGGCGAACCCAGCCTCCCGGCTCATTTTCATGTCCTCCGCGCTCCCGAATCCGCTCAAGGCGATGCCCGGGATGTGAGTCCAACGCTCTCGGATGTGACGCATGACGTCCCAGCCACTACCATCGGGCAGTGCGATGTCGCTGAGGACCAGGTCGAACTCGCCGTCGGCCAGTTCGATGGCATCCTGATACGATCCGACATGCTGGACCGCAAAGCCGTTCATGCGAAGAATCTTCAGGTAGGCCAGGCTGGTCATGGGATCGTCTTCGACGAAGAGGATCCGGAGCGGACCATGCCGTCCGAATTCGTCCGGGCTCCCCTCGACAATCTTGATATCAGTCATGGCAACATCGCCTCCAGATCCACGATGAACTCAGCCCCGGTCCCCGGTCCCTCGCTGTGCGCCGCCAGCCGTCCCCCATGGGCCTCGACAATCGGCCGACTGATCGCCAGACCGAGTCCCAGCCCGCCATAGCGGCGGATGATCGAGCCCTCGCCTTGCTCGAACGCATGGAAGATCCTCGGCAAGACCATCGGGTCGATGCCGATGCCGTTATCTCGGATGCTGACAATGATTCTCGATCCTTCATTCCAGGTCGCGACAGTCACTCGGCCGCCGTCGGGCGTAAACTTGACGGCGTTCTTGAGCAGGTTGGTGAAGACCTGGTGGAGTCGCGTCGTATCCGCCCGGACCATCGAGTTGTCCGCGCCCAGCTTTTTCGTCATCTCCAGACGCTTCCCCTCGAATTGCGATGCAATCGCCCTCAGCGCCCGGTCCACCACCTCGTGGAGATCCGCTACTTCGAAAGTGAAGGAGATCTTCCCGCGGGCGATCCGCGTGACGTCCACGAGGTCATCGATCAGGCGTGACTCGATCGCGAGATTCTGTTCGACCATCCCGAGCAGTTCCCGGAGATCCGGGCCGAGGTCGTCGCGGTCCAGCAGCGCAGTCGTGGCGAACATCGCCGGGTTCAGCGGGGTCCGCAGCTCGTGGCTGATGACCGCGAGGAAGGTATCCTTGGCCCGGTCGGCCGCCTCCGCGGCCTTACGCGCCTCATTCAGCTCCTCGACGCGAGCCTTGAGCTCATGGTTGGCGTGCGCCAGGTCGGCCGTCCGCTCCCGGACCCGCCGGTCCAGATCGCCTCGCGCACGCCGGAGTTGATCCTCCGTGTGTTTGCGCCCGATCGCGTAACGGATGGATCGCTCCATTGCCTCGGCATCGATCCTCCCCTTGACCAGGTAATCCGCGGCACCGACTCGCATCGCCTCCAGGTCGATCTCTCGGTCTCTCTGGCCGGTCAGGAAGATCATCGGGGCCGCGCAGCCCTGTCCGACGGCCTCGCTCAGCAAGTCGAGTCCGTTACGGCTTCCGAGTCGGTAGTCGACCAGATAGACGTCATGTCGATCGCCGCGGATCGCCGCCATCGCACGATCGTAATCCGTCTCCCAGTCGAGTTGGCACCTCTCGCCGTAGATCTCCCGCAGCGTGTCGCGCGTCAAGACGTAATCGTCCTCGTCGTCCTCGACGAGGAGGATTCGGATCGCCATGTCGTCCATCTCATCCCTCGTTGCCGTCGATCGGCAGCTCGACGATCTCCAGCCAGTACTTCCCGAGTGTCTTGATCACGTTGACCAGCCCCTCGAACGTCACCGGCTTGGTGATATACGAGGCCGCGCTGAGGTCATAGGTCCGCAGGATGTCCTCCTCGGCTTTCGAGGTGGTCATGATGACGACGCGGATATTCTTCAGCGTCGGGTCGACCTTGATCTCCGCGAGCGCCTCGCGGCCGTCCTTGCGCGGCATATTCAGGTCGAGCAGGATCAATCCCGGCCGCGGCGAGAGGTCGGGGTTGACGTATTGGCCCCGGCGTTTCAGGTAGTCCATCAATTCCTCGCCATCGAAGACGAATCGCAGGTCGTTGGCGATCCGGCTCTCCTCGAACGCCTCCTTGGTCATCGCCCGGTCGTCGGCGTCATCATCCGCCATCAGGATCGTGATCGGCTTCGGCGACTTCGTCACGTCATCTCTCCCCGGTTTTCGCGGGCCTGGGGCAGGGTGACCAGGAAGGTCGCCCCATGCCCCGGCGTACTGCGGGCTGTGATGCTCCCGCCATGCCGCTCGACGATCTTGCGGCAGATGGCCAGGCCCATACCCGTCCCCTCATATCCGTCCCGGCCGTGCAGCCGCTGGAACACGCCGAAGATCCGATCCAGGTATTTCTCCTCGAAGCCGATGCCATTGTCCTGGACGATGATTTGTCTCAGCATCGGGCCTGACGCCTCGCCGTTGGCGGCAGGCGCCGGCCTGCCCCAGACCTGGACCACCGGCGGGACTTCCGGCCGGTGAAACTTCAGCGCGTTGCCGACCAGGTTCTGGATGAGCTGCCGCATCTGTGTCGGGTCGGCCTCCACGGTCGGCAGTTCGTCGACTTCCACCCGCGCGGCCGTCTGCTGGATCCGCCCCTCCAGGTCGGAGAGCACTTCCCGTGTTATCCGACCGAGGTCTACCGGGCCGAACGCCACGGCCTTGCTCGAGACCCGCGAGAACGTCAGCAGGTCGTCGATCAGTTTCCGCATCCGTCCGGCCGCCGACAGGATCCGCCCCAGATAGTCCCGGCCCTGCTCGCCGAGCGCCTCGGAATGCTTGTCCCGGAGCCGGTCGCCGAACGCCTGGATCTTGCGCAACGGCTCTTGCAGGTCGTGCGAGGCGACCGACGCGAACTCCTGCAGCTCGCGGTTGCTCCGCTCCAGCCGGACGGCCAGGTCTTTCAGCCTCTCCTCCGCCTCCCGGCGCTCGGTCACATCCCGCGACACCTTGGAATAGCCGATGAGCCGACCGTCGCCGTCCCGCAAGGCGGTGATGATCACGTTGGCACGGTACCGCGAGCCGTCCTTGCGGACTCGCCAGCCCTCGTCCTCGAACCGACCCTCTGTCGCCGCCATCTCAAGCTCGTGTGCGGGATAACCTTTGGCGATGTCCTCTCCCGTGTAGAAGCAGGAGAAGTGCCGGCCGATCACCTCCTCGGCCCGATAGTACGTGATCATCCCGGCTCCCGCGTTCCAGCTCACCACATGCCCATCGCGATCGAGCATGAAAATCGCGTAGTCCTTCACGACCTCGACCATTAATCGGAATTTCTCCTCGCTCGCGCGGACGGCCTTCTCGGCGAGCTTGCGCTCGTCGGCCTCGGATCGCAGGGTCCGGTTGGCCTCGGCCAGCTCGGCGGTCCGCTCGCGGACGCGTCGCTCGAGGTCCTCGACAGTCCGTCGCCGTTCGGTGACGTCGCGGAAGACCAGCACGACGCCGAGGATAAGACCCTGACCGTCGCGGATCGGCGCCGCACTATCTTCGATGGGGATCTCCCGGCCATCCTTGGCCACCAGGATCGTGTGGCTCGCGAGGCCGATGATTCGGTTCTCTTCCAACACGCGGCGGACGGGATTGTCCACGGGCCGGCGCGTGCCCTCGTTGAAGATCGGGAAGGCGACCTCGAGCGGTTGACCGATCGCCTCGCCCGGTTCCCGTCCGGTGAGGGATCGGGCGACGCCATTGAGCGAAACGACGCGCCCCTCCCGGTCGGTGGCGATGACGCCATCGCCGATGCTCTGGAGGGTCGTCGCCAGCCGTTGTTCGCTCTGGAAGAGCGCCGACCGCCCCTTCTGATCGAGGTAGTGCATCAGGCAGAGTAGCCCCAGCGACAGGGCCGAGATGACCGCGAACGAAACCATGGCCTTGCGGAATGCGGAAAGGGATTCGGCGTTGAGGCGCAGGCGGATCCGATTCTCCTCGTCCGCCGCGGCGCCGAGCTGCGCCCTCAACGCGTCCATGACGGCCTTCCCCCGCCCCGACAGGACGACTCGCAACGCGGCCTCCGGGCCCTTCTCCCTCCGGAGCTCGATGGTCTCCTGGAGTTCGGAGAGTTTCTCGGCGACTCTCCCGCGTATATCCGCGACTCGGACTCGTCGGGCGCGATCGTCGGCGGCCAGGCCTTCCAGTCGGTTCAAGTCGGCATCGACGATCGCCACGGCCTGTCGGTATGGCTCCAGATACGTCTCGTCGCCGGTCAGGAGATAGCCGCGTTGACCCGTCTCGGCGTCCCTCAGGTCGGAGAGGACGGCATCCAGGCCGAGGAGGCCATCCTGGATGCGGTTGAGCGAGCGCCACCCGTCGAAGAGCGCCCTCAAGCTCGCGTAGGTGACGACGGCATTGATGATCAGGAATGCGATGGCGAGAGAGCTACCGATCGCCAGGCGTGTCCGGACCGGGCGCCGCATCTCGGTAATCTCTCCTTTCGGTCCGGCCGATCCATGACCGTTTCCTCCCCAATCCCAGGAATACGTAACGCGATGGAATGTTAAGCTCGCCGGGATGCGTCAACTTGCTAAGAAGGGGAAACTGGGTTTACAAAAGCCATGATACCCCAGGCTGTAGTAGCCCGTAAGATACCAGATTCCATGACCTTTGGAACTACGCAAGTGCTGCCGAACCCGGACACTTGCCGTCGCTCTCGATCTACTTCGTCATCCGAAGATTGGCGGTTTCTTGAATTCTCGCCTGGACCTGCCGAAATGGCAGATCCGGTCCATGACGCCGACACCTTGGCAGGCATGGACAGCTTGTCCTGGAGAATCTTCCATTGTAAATCCTTTCAGGAAAAGAAGATGGGATTCTTGGTAGCGAAGGCACGTTGCTTGCATAAGGTGGAAACCATTGTTCGAGCCGTGAACACGGCCGCGTCGGGAGGCTGCCATGGCGAATTGGGCGGCTCACCCGTCGTCGAGGACTCATCAGGTCGAGCGAGACAGGACAGGAGATCGGGTCGATGACAGTCAAGCCGTTGGGTGATCGGGTGCTCGTGGAACGCGAAGAGGCGAAGGATACGACGGCCGGAGGGATCGTCCTTCCGGATACGGCCAAGGACAAGCCGCAGAAGGGCAAGGTGGTGGCCGTCGGAGAAGGACGGATCACCAAGGACGGCAAGCGTCGCGAGCTCCAGGTCAAGGTCGGCGAGCACGTCTTGTTCACCTCGTATGCCGGCGAGGAGATCAAGCTCGAGGGCGACAAGAAGATTTTCCTCATGCGAGAGGACGACATCCTCGCCGTCGTCGGCTGATCCATTCAGCGCCGGAATTCGAAGAGCCGGGACACCCGATCCGCGTCGAGAAGTCGTTCGGTGCGGGGTCGATGGTCAAAGCTACGGTCGGAGCCGTCGAAGGCTCCTTGAGTTCTCGAGTCGAAGAGCCCACACGATTAGCGTAAGCCTCCTTTTTCCTTTGGAGTGAATCACAATATGGCTGCCAAGATGATCGCGTTCGATCAGGACGCACGCCAGGCGATGCAACGCGGGATCACGAAACTGGCCCGCGCCGTCAAGGTGACCCTCGGGCCTCGCGGCCGGAACGTCATCATCCAGAAGTCGTTCGGCTCCCCGACCGTGACCAAGGACGGCGTGACGGTCGCCAAGGAGATCGAGCTCGAGGATAAGTATGAAGACATGGGCGCCAAGATGGTCAAGGAAGTGGCCAGCAAGACGTCCGACGTCGCCGGCGACGGCACGACCACGGCCACGGTCATGGCCGAGGCGATCTACAACGAGGGCCTCAAGGCCGTCGTCGCGGGCGTCAACCCCATGCTGATGAAGCGCGGGATGGACAAGGCGGTCGCCGAGATCGTCGAGCAGCTGCACAAGATGAGCACCAAGGTCACCACCAAGACCGAGACCGAACAGGTCGCGACGGTGGCCTCCAACTTCGACTCCGAGATCGGCAAGATGATCGCCGAGGCGACCGAGAAGGTCGGCAAGGACGGCGTCATCACCGTCGAGGAGGGCAAGACCCTCAAGACCGAGGTCGAGTGGGTCGAGGGGATGCAGTTCGATCGCGGCTACCTGAGCCCCTACTTCGTCACCAACCCGACGACCATGGAGGCGGTCCTCGAGGACCCCTTCATCCTGATCCACGAGAAGAAGATCTCGGTGGTGAAGGACCTGGTCCCGGTGCTGGAGCGCGTCGCCCAGACCGGACGGCCGCTGCTGATCATCGCCGAGGAGGTCGAGGGCGAGGCGCTGGCGACCCTGGTCATCAACAAGCTTCGCGGCACCTTCCGCTGTGCGGCCGTCAAGGCTCCGGGCTACGGCGACCGCCGCAAGGCCATGCTCGAGGATATCGCCGTCCTGACCGGCGGCAAGCCGATCTTCGAAGCGCTGGGCATCGAGCTGGAGAACGTCAGCCTCCAGGACCTGGGCCGTGCCAAGAAGGTCGTCATCGACAAGGACAACACGACGATCGTCGAAGGTTCCGGCGGCCATGACGCGATCAAGGGGCGCATCGAGGCGATCCGCCGCGAGATCGCCGACACCAAGAGCGATTATGATCGCGAGAAGCTGGAAGAGCGGCTCGCCAAGCTGGCCGGCGGCGTGGCCAAGATCAACGTCGGCGCCGCGACCGAGAGCGAGATGAAGGAGAAGAAGGCCCGCGTCGAGGACGCCCTTCACGCGACCCGCGCGGCCCTCGAGGAGGGGATCCTCCCCGGCGGCGGCGTCGCCCTGCTTCGTGCCTCCTCGATCGTCAAGCCGAAGGACCTCACCCACGACGAGGAGGTCGGCTATCAGATCATTGTCCGCTCCTGTGCGGCACCGCTCGACCAGATCGCAGACAATGCCGGCCAGGACGGCGGCGTGGTTGTTTCCAAGGTCCGCGAAGGCAAGGGCAACTTCGGCTACGACGCGCTCAAGGACGAGTACACCGACTTGGTGAAGGCCGGCATCATCGACCCGACCAAGGTGACCCGCTACGCCCTCCAGAATGCCGCAAGCGTCAGCACGCTGCTCCTCACCTCCGACGCACTCATCGCCGACGCGCCCAAGGACGATGAGAAGAAGCCGGGCGGCGGCGGTGGCCACGGCGGTTACGACGATATGTATTGATCGTCTGTCCGATCGTTTCGTTCGACGATCGCGGCCAGTCGGTTTGATGGGAATGAGCTCGAGGCGGGGGCCGATGCATTCGGCTCCCGCCTTTTTTCATGCGCCGGGCCGGATTCCCAGTGTCGATCCGCGGCGAAAAGGTCTGAAGTCAAGAAGGGAGGGCGAGCCTCCCGGCGAGCTGGCACTCTCAAAGAGCTCGGACGGAGCATCGCCTTCCTCGGTCCCGCGCCACATTTCTGCGGGGCCCTGAAAAGCATCCGGTGCGATGCGCCCCTGGGATTGGACCACCGTCGGACCAGTCTATATTGGTACGATCAGCAGGTCCACCAATCCAGGTGATTTCTCGCTCGTGGCGTAGCTCGAGCGAGAACATGTAGGACGCGATAACGCTCGTAGAAGCGATCGGCCGCGAGCATTCGCCTTGCATCCACGGTCGTCGCCAGCAGATTGATGAGATCGCGAACCGAGCGGGATATGCTTCGTCGCGCTCGGGATTCAGGGGTGACGGGTTGGTCGTGCCCTCGTCGTAAACGACCGTCGGAGTGATCGCCGGTCGAAGGCTCCGATCCGAAGCAGGGCAGCCGGCGCGACAACTCGCTTCGTATTTCTCTATGAGACCATTGATTCAAAGTCCAGTTCCGATCAAACCACCCCCTCATCCATGCCTATCCCGTGGTCGTTCCGCTCACCTTCCCGGCGTGGCAGGAAACGAGGAGTGGTCGCGATATAGGCCCCAGGAGGAATTAGCCGTGCCGCGGCCAGACCGCCGTCGAGCGACCGATCGCCCGTCAAATCCCGATCCTCGCGTGGCTGAACCGTCCTTCGTCGGCTCGTCGCGTGTTCCGATTGTCGTCCCACCCCCCGGCGTAATTGCCTCGGGGTCGGACAGGACCCCCTCGTCTCGCGGGAGGCGAACGCGGCGGCCTGGGAGGCCCTCGTCAGGCGCCCGGTTTCGGCCGCAGGTTGGCCTTCTCGAACCGCGGCAATTGTTGGCTACCCTCTATGCCTCGGGTTGGGACGACGGAGGCGGGCCGAGCCACATTTACAAGGTCGAAGACTATGCCTCGTCACCCAGGGCCGTCGACATCGGCTCGAGCGGCTTTCAGCTGAATGACTTGGCGATCGATCCCTTGAACGACGCCGCATATGCAATCAGCCTCGCCGCTTCGTCTCTGTATTCCGTGAATTTGACAACGGGCCAGGCGACCAGGATCGGCTCCCTGGCGCACAGGGCATGGATGCCCTGACGTTCTCCCCAACGGGGACGCTGTACTCGATGTCCAGTTACACCACCGACCTCTACACGGTCAACGTGGCCAACGGACAGGCAACGGTCGTCTTTGATACCGGCTTCTATTCGCAGGGCGATCTGGCGTTCGAAACCGATGGCTCCCTCTACCTGGCTGGATTGACCGACCTCGTGAAGATCGACCTCTCCAACCACACTGCGACGGCCGTCGGGCCATTCGGTGCGCCGGACTTCGTTGGTTTGGCCGTCGACACCAATGGCCAGATGTATGGCCTCGAGGGCGGAGGCTCGAGGGCGAACCTGTTCCGCATCAACACGACGACCGGCGCCGCCACCGAGATCGGCGGGATCGCCGGCGCCTCGAGCCTCGGCGCCTCCGGGCTGTCGTTCGACTACCCGTCGAGTCCCCTGCCCACCATCACGTCGCTGATGGCCTCGGCCACCTCGGCGACCCTCGGGAAGTCCGTCACGTTCACCGCCGCGGTCAGCGACCTGTCTCCAGGCGGGGCGACACCGAATGGGGGGACGGTCACCTTCAGCGACCAGGACGGGACGCTCGGCACCGAGCCGCTGGTCAACGGCGTGGCGACGTTCACGGCTTCCAGCTTGACAGTGGGCACTTACACCGTCTCGGCCGCCTACGGCGGCACTGCGGACTTCGCCCCGAGCAACACGGGTACGAGCGTGACCGTGACCATCAGCCCTGTGGGTCCAATTGGAGGGATTTCCCCCACGCGAACCGTCCTGACTGCACGGCCCAGGTCGGCGACCTTCGGGCGGCCGGTAACTTTGACCGCTACGGTCAGGAGTCTCCGCCATGGCGCCGGGACACCCGGCGGGTCCGTCACCTTCCTCGACGGCACGGCGGACCTGCGTACGGTCCTTCTCCGACACGGCAAGGCGCGCTTCGTCACCTCGAGCCTGCCACTCGGCCTGAATTTCATCCAGGCCGATTATACGCCGAGCCAGGGCTTCGCTCCCAGCAACGCGCCGATCATCGAGGATATTCGGGCACATCGATCGCGGAGCAAGGCCGCGCCATCCGTGGAGGCCGCGGGACGCGCGGTCCCCTCGACATCCGGGGTCATCCGCCTTTCCAGGGCCGCAGGAGTTCCCGCTCTCGCCTTGACGATCATGTATGAATCCAACGTGCTCGGACCGGTCGGACCCGACCAGGAAACGATGGCAGAGCGACGGCATTCCCGCAGCAACTCGACACTTCCGGACCGGGCTCTGGTCGCACAACCTGGACCGGGCTAAACCTTAACTCAAAGAGGACACTCGGCGGTTGGGCATTTTGGCCCTTTCGACAGGCTCGTAGACGAAGACGGAAGAATCCATTGAATCTGTCGGAGTGCGATTTCGCTCTCGGTACAGAGCCGGGCCACGGCTTCCTCTTCCCGGACTCATTGCTGCTCGAATTCCTCCGGGGTCAGGTAGCCCGGCGACGAATGGATCCGCTTCCGGTCGTACCCATCGTCCAGGAACTGACCCAATGGCCGTAGGCATCGGCGGAATCGCGGTACTCGTACAGGTCCAATCCCAGTGACGCACGTCACGGCCGATCGAACGTCCTCATTCCCAGGTCCTGGCGCGAGCATAATAGTCGAGCATCGTGCTGACGATCCGCTTCTTTTCGTTGAGCGCCACGAAGAATACCAGGGTGATCCCGAGTAGGAGCATGATCGCCCACTTGGCGAACGCATAGTCGACGCTCACCCGTCCCATCTCATAGACCAGATCGAGCACGAACGTCGTCAGCCCCAGCCAGAGGAACGTCTGCAAGCGGAAGCCGATGCCGGCGAAGATGCCCAGGAGCGAGCCGAGCAGCAGCGCCAGCCAGGCCCCGAAGCTATCAAACCGCCAGATCGGCACCGAGAGCGAGACGTAGATCAGTATCAGGCCGGCCGATCGGATCGCATTGACCGTGGATCGACCCAGCTCGCGGTTGACTTCGGCGAAGAGGATCGCCGAGAGGCCCACCGGGATCAGGTAGAACTGGGGATGGTCCATTAGCATCCATCCCATCCGGCTCCAGCAGACCCAGAGGGCCGCGTTGAAGAAGACGGCCGCCGCGTATCCGAGCGACTTCCAACGCATCTGGGCGCAAGCGATGCCGTAGAACGTCGCCGCGACCGCCAGGTAGAAGAGGCTCACTTCATCTCGCACGCCATTCCCCAGCAGTTGTAGCAGCGGCAAGAGCGGTAAGGCGAGCGAGAAATACCGCGTCGGCCGGACGTAATACTCGGGCCCCTGAAGCCGGGCCAGTGCCTCGGAGATCCCCAGGTCGATGAAGCCCAGAAACGTCAGGATCGCCGCGTCGGCGGAGCTCGACATCGGGAAGGCCATCCGGAAATCGATGTAGGCCGCGAGGATCAGCCCCTGCGCCAGGTAGACGAGCCACTCGGCCCGCCATCGGGGTACGAGCAAGACGTGCATGACAGACGCCAACATCAGGACACCGACGCCGGCGAAAGTCTCCCAGGAACCCAGCAGCCCGGGGTGACTCCCGGCCGCGAGTACGACGGCACCCGCCACCAGCGCAGTCGCCGAGGCGACGCCTTCCATGGCCCCGGCCATTGGCTGTCGGTAGGCCGAAGCCATTTCCGAGAGGTCCAGCATCGACACGCCCTTACCCGTCATTCCCTCGTTCCGAATCCTGCCGGCCAACCACCAGAGGAAAAACGCGGCCACGATCGCGCCCGAAGCCGCACAGGTACCCTCGAGCTCGAATCCCTGGAATCCCAGCCTTCGAGCCGCGAGCTGGCCCGCCAGGGAAAAGGCTCCCGCCCATGCCAGGCTTCCCATTCCGGCCACAATCGGCGAACCGATGGTTACTGCCCCGAAGCCCAGCGTGATCGAGGCCAGGGTCAGGGTCGCGATCGTTGTCAATGTCACGAGTCCAACCGTGAAGAGGATCGCCAGGATCGCCAGGATGCAAGCCTGGTAGGTCATGGCACGCGTCGAGCTCTCCGAGCGGATATCCCTGATCCAGCTCAGCTCCAGCCAGCTATCGGCATGGGCGTACTTTCGTCCGAACTGCACCGCAGCAAGCCCGGCCATCGCCGTGACGATTGGATAATACTCGGCCATCGAGAAGAGCCGGTCGGCGATCGGCGACGAGGGAACTCCCAGCCACCAGAGGGCCAGCACACCGACCCAGTGGTGGCCGATCAACATGGCTTCCGGCTCCATCGAACCCCAGCCCTCGGAATCCGCACCCTCGATCGCGAAATAAACCCCGATCAGCACGATCGTCGCCAGCAGGACCCACCAGTCGAATCTCGACATGGAAACCAGGCCTACCCCGGACCCGATCATCGCCGTGGCCATTCCGTTCAGCACGATGCCGAACGTCAGGACGGCCGCGACACCGAAGAGCCAGGAGGCCCAGCCCCGCACGACGCCCCCATAGCCGGCATCGATCACGCCCAGCCGGTCGCAGACCGTGGCCTCGTAGGAACGGGCCATTCGCTCGAGCATGGCCAGGCCCAGAGCCGCCAAGATCCCGGACATCGCCAGCAAGCAGGCGGAGGTCAGCGAGGGAGCGATCGATGCGACCACGCTCCAGACCAGGAACGCCAGGCCCAGGTGGACCCACCCCCGGTACGGGTATGCTCGCAGCATCAAGATCGCAAGCAGAGCCAGCCCGAGAGAGAACCACGGGTACGAAGTGGATGGTACGCCCTGGTACAGGCTGAGGTTGACCCTCAACACAATGGCAAGCAGACCTGCGGCGATCGACGACTGGAACAAACGGTGCTCGTAGTCGAGCGGGCGGAGTCCCAGTCGGGCGCAAATCGCCGGTTTGGATCGCTGGATCAGCACGCCGACCGCCCAGAGTCCGAAGGCCGAGCTCGTGGCGAACGCAATCACGCCGAGCGGCGTCATCGCGCTCAGCCAGCGGAGATAGCATGCCCCGCCCAGCGCACCAACCACCGCATAGAGCCATTCGGCGCGAGCCAGACTCCGGACCGTCAGGAGGAACGCGACGGCCGCCAGCAGCATCGTCAATGCCGAGTGATCGGCCAGGGGAATCCCCAGGATCGTCATGACGACCGTCGAGTAGTACAGGGGACGAGCACAGGCGCGAGTCCAGGCGTGCCCCAGCGCCTCGCAACCGAACCCGACGATCCAGAAGACGATCGCTTCGACGACCGCGCACATCCCGAGGACATAGGCCATCCTGGGGTCATTGTTCCCGACGCTGAACAGGACCAGGTAGGTCGCGGTGACGAGATGCAGCACCGCGAGATACGTCAATCCGGCCTGGCGCAAGGACCGCGCCACCAGCATGGTCGCGATCGCATTGAGGGCGAGTGCCACCACGCCGAACCGGTATGCGGACATGCTCATGAGTCGAGACTGGACGGCCATCGCGAAGACGCCGGCGGTCATCATGATGCTGACCGTGATGCAAGGCTCGGTGTAGAATCCCGAGGAGCCGCGGCGCTTCGCGGTTGCCCCGGCCAGCCAGAGCAAGACCGCGAGCAACGCCGACACGACCGCAAGCCAGCCCATCGCCAATCCGGGATTCCCCCACGCGTACGCCCATGAGGACAGCTCGAGCGAACCCGCCACGAGTTGCGCCAGCGCGAGATAGACGAGGCTCGTCCGTCGCACGAAATGCGTCGCGCCAAGGATGGCCGGGAATCCGAGCAGCCAGACCAGTCCCGAGCCCCAGGTAATCCCCTGGTCGCGCAAGGCCAGCCAATCGGCGATCAACGTCAGCCCGATGAGGAACCTCGGCAGGACGCTCACGAAGACGTCCGTTGCTCGGGGAGTCGGCCGGCTATCGATCAAAGAGGATCCGTCCGAGATCGATGCGGGCCTCGCACGGAGGCGGAGGATCTCCGCCAGGACGAGGAAGGCCAGCGCGTCGCCGATCAGCAGGAGCCCATATTCGGAGGAAAGGAGGTGTCTCCCACCGGTCGCGAAGGACAATCCGCAAATCGTCAGCTCAAGGAAACAGACGAGCGATACGGCGGATCGGACCACCCACGGACGCTCGCGGTTCAACTGGAGGGCCAGCGTTCCGACGAGGAAGAACGCGCCGGCGGCCCCCATCGAGTTCGGCCCCCTCGCGGCGATGAAGAGCGTGGCGACGACCATCGCAATCGCCTCGAGTACCCGGGCGCCCATGGTCCAGGGGAGTCGATACACATCTTCCACATCGAGACGTTGCAGGATCTTGCAGATCGCCCAGAAGCCCCAGGCGATCGCGGCGGCGAGCATCGCCTGATCGGCGATGGTCAAGCCCGGAATGAAGGACGATCCGAAGTAGGCAGCCCCGGTGAGCGAGCCCATCGCCAGGAACGTCATTTCGGGTGCGGCGAAAATGACGATCGCCAGCGCGAAAAGGATCGTGTAACCCGAGAGACAGATCGCCCCGGCAAGCGGCTCGAATCCACTGACAAGGCACGCCACGATCGCCAGCGGCAGGCCGATATAGTGGCAATGCTTCGCCAGGCGGTCGTCCTTCCAGACCCTGCTGAACCCGAGCGAAAGGAGCGCCAGCACGGGGGTGAGGATCAGGCCCAGCATCGACAGGAACGCCAACGGCAGCGACTCCGGATAGCCGAGTGCTCGACGAAGAATGTCGATTACTAACCGGATCCGCTCGGCCAGGAAATAATGGGCGCCCACCCGCGCGGCGACGAGTGCCCCGACGGCCAGATAGAGGAAGACAGGCTGGCGCGTCTTGCGGAGCGAGACGGCATAGAGGCCGAAACCTAGCAGGCCGACGGCGATCGTATTCCCGCTCAACACGGCCGAATGGAGCGGCGGAGTGGCGATCGCCATTGCGAAGGAGAGGCCCGAGAGGGCATAGCCCCCGAGCCCGATCAGGGCCACTCGCTGGGCATCGGGTTCATAAGGCGCCAGCTTTCGCGCCCGAGGACGCAAGCGATCGCGGCCAGCATGACCGGCACGCCGTAGAAGGCTGGTTCCAGCTCGAGCACGTGGACGCCGATCCGGATCAAGCAGGCCAAAGCCGCGAAACCGAGCAACCCCAGTACGAGCGTCGCGAACTGACGATGTTCGTCGGGTGAGTTCCCCCAACGCCGCGCCCCCACGGCCCAGACGGCGCCCAGGAAAACGGCGGCCGGGGCCTGGAATGCGGCGAACTGCCAGGCCCAGGGCACCGGAGAGCCCCGGGCGGTCGCCGCGCTGCCGACGCTCAGCAGGAGTAGTGCCGCGGTCAAGAATCGCGCCTCGGCACGAGGGACGAGCATCCCGCTGACGAGGCGCACCAATCCCAGCAACGCCAGCCCGTCGACGGCCGCGAAGGCCAGCCGGGTCACGGAGGGTTCCATCAGCAGCCTCGACTCGCCGGCCAGCATGAAATGGACCGGTACGACGATCAACGTCGTCACGAGCATCATCTGGCCGGCTCGCTCGGCGCCCCATCGCATCAGGCCCTTTCCCAGCGCCGCGAACATCCCCGTCCAGACGAGAGCCAGTGCGCATTTCCCCACCGGCGACCAGAGGAGCGGACCCAGCAGCCGGTGTGCGCCGAAGGTCGAACTGACCACGATCAACAGCACCGCGAGGCAGAGGATCAGCTTTTGCCAGTGTTCCTGGAGGAACTCGCCGGCGAATGCCGACCAGGAGAACGGGGGCGGCGGCTCGGCGATCGCGATGCCGGCCTGCCCTGTCGAGCGGACGTCGCCCGCCGTTTCCTCCCCGGACTTCCCCGTCAATCGCGCGAGGCGCTCGCGGGTCTGGATGCTCTTCACCCATTGGGACCAGGTCGCGTTCGAGGGCTGCAAGCTCTCGAGCGACTGGTAGAGTGTCAGGGCCTCGCCGAGGTGGCCCATCCGTTGATGGGCGAAGGCGGCGATGGAGAGGGCCTCGACCTGTTGCAATCGGACCGTGAGGATCGCCTCGCACGTCGCGACCGCGTCGGCATCGCGCCCTCCGTCCAGGGCGATCCGAGCCCGGCCGATTTGCTCGGCCACGTCACGGTCCTGCTGGAGCTGTTCGGCCTTGCGGAGTCTTCGCTCGGCGCGCCCGGCTTTCTCGTCGAGCAGCCGCCCCAGCTTGTATTGGAGCTGGGGGAAGGGTCCGGCGGCCTCGGTGCAAACCGCGATGGCCCGCTCGTCCTCCTCGATCTCCCAGCAGAGATCGACGAGCATCACCCAGGGCTCGAGTCGAGTTGGATCGATCTGCGTCGCGCGCTCGGCCCAACCCAGGGCCTCGCCCGGCCGCTTCTTGGCCAGCGACTTCGCGTGGGTCATCGCGGCCTGGTATCGGCCCTCCTGGACGATCTGCGCACGACGAGAATCCCCTTCGGAGACGATCGTGTCGTAGGCATCGTTCGCGATCCGGCCCTCCTCGAGCAGGGCTTTCATCCGACCTTCGAGATAATGCAGGTGCCCCAGCTCTTCGCGCGCGTCGTCGGAAAGCAGGGGCTCGATCGTAGGGCTCTCGGCGGACATGTTCGTACTGCTCCGTACTCACAAGATCGCGGTCGGTCAAGGCGAACGTTGTAGCCTGATGGAAGCCTGTCGTAGCTCCTGGTCCAGCCGCTCCAGGTCGCCGAAGTGTGCCCGGGCGTCCTCGAGCCGGCGGGATTTGTCGCGTCGAGGTCTCAGGGTTTCCAGGTAGGCCCGGAATTGCGGCAGTCGGTTGACATCCGTCATCAGGTGATAGATCAGCAGCCAGCTCTCCGCGTAGCCGAGCTGTCGAGTATCGGAGTCGACGTTGAACCAGCCAGCATCGTTAGTCAGAAGGTCCGATATGGCGATCCATTTCGTACGGCGCTGGACGTGAGCCAGCTCCTCCAGCCTCCTGAGGTTGACTTGCCCCGGCTCACTCGGACCATTGGACCGACGGCGTTCGCCATACATGGCCAGGCCCTCGACGATACAGAGGGGCATGTCGGACTCGCGGTCGAACAATCCCGAATTGAAGCAAAGTTGATGGGTCGCTTCGTGTGACATGGTTTCGAGATTGGTCTGGGCCGCCCGGGGATTCATCGGCACATTGCGCGCGTCGAAGAGCGACAGCCAATTCGTTGCGCGGTTATAGATGCCGATCGTTCCGCGCGGTGCGCGGCCGGCGAATCGGATGAATGGGCGTTCGTCGCGGAAGACGACCAGGCTCAAACGGCGATCGGGCGCCGTGACGGGAAAACCTTTGGCACGATAATGCTTGAGGAAATCCGTCGCGACCTGCTCGCAGTCGGAAAGTGTGAGCTTGATGATCTGCTCTGAGGCATCCCCGATCGCCTGGTAATGGGGCGATCGCAAGCGACGAAGCGGTAGCTTGGTGACCTTCTTCGCCTGCTCCTCGGCGCGGTCGAGTTCCTCTTCGGCCTCGGTCGGCTCGGGCTGCGCCCGATTCGCGGCGGCGATGGGACCGGTGCGAGACGCCAGGCCGCCGAGCCCGGCCGCAATCCCCGCGACCGTCCTCAACCAACGGCGACGATCGACCGGCTTCGCACCCGCCGGGCTTCCGATGGACCCATCTCTGGTCGAATCCGCATTGAAGTCTCGGGCAAACATGTCCGCGTTCCTCGATGATCCGTTGCGGGATGGATTGAATCTCCCTCCGACATTATGATTCGAAGAAGCCGGTTGAACCACGAGAATCATCGACCGGAAAATTCGAAGGCCGGTCCGAGCGCGCCCGGGCTTTCAGCGCCGGGTCAACGGACTTCGGGTTTCCTCTCTTCAATCTGATGAACAATTCGAGCGAGCGTGTGCCATTCGCGCACCGGAATCGCGACTGCGATCGCGGGCGAAGGCTCTCTCGCTCGGCCTTCGCGATTGGGAATGGGGGGCGTTGGGGTTACAATGGCTCCGATCCGGCGGTCGAGACGTGGCGTGCGAATGGAGACGTGCCTGGCTTGCCAACGAGTGAGGTGGGGATGGACGGCGACGAAGGCGGTTCGGTCACGTGCTGGCTGGGCAATCTGAGGGAGGGCGACCTCGACGCCGCCCAGCCGCTCTGGGAGCGCTATTTTTCCCGGCTGGTGGTCGTCGCTCGCGGCAAACTGAAGAGATTGCGACGGTCAACGGCCGGAGAAGACGAGGAGGACGCCGCACTCAGTGCGTTCAACAGCTTCTGCGGCGGAGCGGCTCGCGGACGGTTTCCCCAGTTGACCGATCGCGACGACCTCTGGCGGCTCCTGGTCGTGATCACCGCGCGAAAGGCGATGGCCCAGGCGAATCGAGAGGGCCGCAAGAAGCGCGGGGGCGGACGCGTCGTGGACGAGGCCGCACTCTTCGGGCAAGGTGCCGGCGACGAGGGCTCTCTCGCCGGCCTGGAGAGGATCGCGGGCGACGGTCCGACCCCCGAATTCGCCGCGATGATCGCGGAGGAGTGCGAGCGGCTCCTGGGCTCGCTCGAGGACGATTCCCTCCGTCAGGTCGCGATCGGCCGGATGGAAGGTTACACCAACGACGAAATCGCCGAGCAGCTCGGTTGCGCCCGCCGAACCATCGCGCGACGCCTCGATCTGATCCGCAAGACCTGGTTGACGGTCGTCGAGGTGGGATGATGTCCATCCAGCACTCCGAAGCCGGTTCGGCCGCCTCTCTCGAGCGCGCCGCGCCGTCAACCGATGTTGCGAGCGATTCGAGGCATCCTGGCGGGCCGGCGATCGACCGCGGATCGCCGACTTCCTGTCCTCCTCCGACCCCGCCGATCATGACGCCCTGTTCCCGGAATTGCTGGCGCTCGAGATAGAGCTCCGACGTGATCACGGCCAGATGCCGAGCCTGGAGGACTATCAAGCCGAGTTTCCCGACCGGGCGGATGCCGTCGCGAGGATCTTCGCCGAGCTCCGGTCCGCCGAGGAATCCCGGCATCCCAACCCGACGGAACGGTCGGATGGGATCGACGGCGCAAACGGAAGCGCGACGACAGTTCCCTATCTGGGGCACACCGCATCGCCCGAGATCAACGCCCTCTCCATGATCGGCGACTACGAGCTGATCGACGAGATCGCCCGGGGTGGGATGGGTGTCGTGTACCGGGCGCGGCACAAGGGTCTCAAACGGCTGGTGGCGCTCAAGATGATCCTGTCGGGCCCGATTGCGACCTTCGAGGAGCGCGAGCGGTTCTTGAGAGAAGCCGAACTCGCCGCGAACCTCGACCATCCAAGTATCGTGCCGATCTATGAGATCGGTGAGCATGAGAACAGGCTTTATTTCAGCATGAAGCTGGTCGAAGGCGCGAGCCTCTCCAAGCGGTCGGAGCGGTATCGAGAGGACCCCCGCGCCGCAGCCCGGCTGGTGTCGACCCTGGCCCGGGCCGTGCATTACGCGCACGCGCGCGGCTTCCTCCACTGCGACCTGAAGCCCTCGAATGTCCTGGTCGACGGCCAGGGCAAGCCGTACGTGACCGATTTCGGCCTGGCTCGACGCACCGGCGAAGACAGCTCGTTGTCGCTCAGCGGCGCGATCCTGGGCACGCCGAGCTACATGGCCCCCGAACAGGCCACCGGGTCCCGGGCTCGATTGGGCCCGGCAACCGACGTTTACGGGCTCGGCGCCATCTTCTATGAGCTCCTGACCGGACGCCCTCCGTTCCGTTCGTCCACCATCATGGAGACGGTGGTCCAGGTCATGGAGCGCGATCCCGCTCCTCCTCGAGAGCTGAGGCCGGAAATCCCGCGTGAACTCGAGAGCATCTGCCTCAAATGCCTGGAGAAGGCCCCGAAGGACCGATACCCCTCGGGCGAAGCCCTGGCGCAAGAGCTGGACAACTACCTGCAAGGCGAGGGGATCGCCTCGACCGGGCTCCTCTCGCGACTCCGACGTTGGAACCGGCGCGAGCCCGAGCTGGTCGCCCGGCTGGGCGGGCTCGGACTCATGATCGTGATTACCCAGTTGAACTTCTACCTGTCTTCCAGTCCCAAGTTCTGGCTTCACTGGAAGGTCCAGGCGGTCCTCGCGCTCTGGCGCTCTCATCGCTCCTGTTCCAGATCCGGTTGCGCTCCGGATATCGATCGGATCGAGTCCGGGTGCTCTGGTCGGCCGCCGACATCGTCTGCCTGACGATCGAGCTCAAGCTGCTGGAGCACATCGAAGCCGCATCGCGGGCGATCGAGCCGCTGATGCACGTGGAGACCACGTTGCTCGTAGGTTATCCGCTCCTGATCGCGGCCTCGGGCCTATGGTGGCGACTCAAACTGGTCTGGATCACGACCCTGATGACCATGCTGGCTTATTGCTGGATCTACATCGATGCCGCGCTCTGGTGGCAGGAGGGCCGGCTGGTCTGGCGTCCCAGCCCGGACCTGCTCCATCCCAATATCTTCCTCGCCGGATTATTCTTGACGGGATACGTCGTCCTGCGGCAGGTGAAGCGGATCCTGGCTCTCAGCCGGTATTACGAGCACCGCCCCGAGGCTTGAATGCACCGGATACCTGTCGATCAGCCGCGCTCGCGGATCGGTATCGGGCGGATCGACTCGCAGACCCGGCGGGCCGCTTCCACGTCGCGACCGAGTTGTTCGAGCAGGTCGTCCAGGCCGGCGAAGCGCTGCGTCGCACGCAACCGCTGGACGAATTCGAGCTCGACCGTCCTGTCGTACAAATCGGCGGAGAAGTCGATGAGGTGGGCCTCGACTTTACGGGCTTGTTCGCCGAAAGTCGGATTGGGACCGATGTTGCAGGCGGCGGGCCAGGCGGGCCCATGACCATCGACCCAGGCACGAGCCGCATAGACGCCATCGGATGGGATCAGGGTTTGAATCCCCGACAGGTTGACGGTCGGGAACCCCAGTCCGGCGCCCCGACCCGCTCCATGAGCGACGATCCCTCGAATCCGGTGCGGGCGGCCGAGGAACCGCGCAGCCTCCTCCACATGGCCGTGGATCAGGCAACGGCGGATGAGGGAGGACGAGACCAGTTCTCCTTCGATCCGGATCCCCTCGACGACCTCGAAGTCGATCCCGGCTTCGGAACACCAATGTCCCAGGCTCGAAACATCCCCTTCCCGGTCATGGCCGAACGCGAAATTCGGCCCTTCCACCATCCCGCGAGCCCCGAGCTGGCCGCGAATGACGCGATCGAAGAACTCGCGGGCCGAGAGCCCGAGGAGCCACGGCCCGGTCCGGAAGACGCCGACCTCGGTCGCCCCCGCCTCGCGTAGCAGGGCGAACTCGCGCTCCGGCCAGACGAGCGGGACCGGGACCTCGCTCGGGCGCAGCAAGGCCACGGGATGCGGGTCGAAGGTGATCGCCAGCGCGGGGACACCCGCGGCGTCGGCCTTGGCCCGCAGCCGGCCCAGCAGTTGCTGGTGACCGCGATGGACCCCGTCGAAGTTGCCGACGGTAATATAGGCGCCTCGAGCCCTGGCGGGGAAGTCACGAACGTTCTCGATCGCGATCACCAACGTCCATCCCCATAGCTCGGGCCCGCGTCCTCGCCTCGCCAACCAATAAACCGGAACGCCCTTGAATTCGGCAGGACTCTACAATGAAGATTATCGCCTCCCCCGAACGGGGCGGTCAATCCTGCCCGATGGCCGTACGGTCGTCGCCGGCGACGGGTTGTGGTCGAGTGTCGCTTCGTGGATCGGTCGCTGAGCCTGAGGGGCCTTCGGAATACGATGAATGTACTGATTCTGGGCAACGGCGATGAGGAACTCTCCTGGGCTCACTGGCTGCTGGAACAGTCCGAGCATCGACTGGACGCGGCATTCCCGGGCTTCGCCGATCCCGATCTGGCGGGAATCCCCGCTCCCATTGACCTCGACGATGCCCTCTCGCGCCGGGATCGAGGCCGTGATCGTGGGAGGCCCCATCGAGTCCCGAGGTGAGTCGCTCCGCCGGGCCGCCGCCGAGGGGCTCGCCATCGTCTGTTTGCATCCTCCGGGTCGCGACTCCGAGCCGTATTATCAGGTCGCCTTGAGCCGCGAAGAGACGGGCGCCTCGATCGTGCCGGACCTGCCCCTGCGGCTCCATCCCGGCGTGACCGCCCTGCGAAAGGCTCTCTTGACTGGCGAGCTGGGCCCTTTTCGAGCACTCCGTTATGAAGGCCAGACCGGATCCGCCGCGATCGATCTGACACGAACGGCTTTTCCGCGAGCCGTGGATGTCGTCCGCGCCCTCCTGGGGGAGATCGAGGCTTTGACGGCCACCGGGGACCCTCCGGGAGTGGATCCTGATTATGAGCTGGTGGTCCAGCTTCGCGCGAGCGAATCGCGTCGGGGCGAGGTACGCATCCGCTCCGAAACGGCCGGACCGGACCGGCTCACCCTTCAGGCGGCGAACGGATCCTTGACCCTGGAGATCGAACACGCCAACGCCGGAGGTTGGCGTTTGATCCGGCAGGCCGCGCCTCGAGCACCCGAGGTCGTCGAGCTGGAACCCTGGGACCCTCACGAGGCCATCTTCGCGGCCCTGCTCTCTTCGTCGGGACGAGATGACGAAGCCAACCTTCCCGGTCCCAACCTCCAGGACGCGACCCGCGCCATGGAACTGGCCGAGGCGGCAGTCCGTAGCCTCCGACGCGGCAGAACGATCGAGCTGCATTACGAGTCGATCAGCGAAGACGCGACGTTCAAGTCGGTGATGACCTCGACCGGTTGCATGATCCTCCTGGCGATGCTCTTCGTCCTGCCGCTCTCGATGGCCGGGCCGCCGCTTGGGCTGAAATGGACGCTCTTCATACCCTATTTCATCCTGCCGATCCTCGTGATCTTCGTAATCATGCAACTCCTCCGGCTGGCCGTGCGGAAGCCTGCACGGTCATCGTCGGTCGATCCAGATCGCGATCCGGACAGCCTGCATGAAAAGTCAAGACGTCCGCAGATGAACGCAGATCAGAAGACGGATCAGACCGAAGAAAGATGAGATGAGTCGAGAACGACCGTCGTATTATTCGTCTTTCCTGATTCCGTCTTTCCACCTGCGTTCATCTGCGGATAAACTCTTACGTTCACCTACTTAATGAACCACGAATCAAAGCCTATCAAGCAGCCTTATCCGTCCCCGCGCCCGGAACACTCCCCGGCGCCTCCCGGAAACTCTCGAAGCTCCGGCGGAACTTCGGCGCGAGCTCATCGAATCGCTGCGACTCGACCGTGTATTTGACCTCGTAATCGAACCGTCCCCCGCGGAAACGGCGTTCGATCACGGTCATTGAGAATGGGCCTCGGCGGGTCCGGACGACCGTCTCGAGCGCGTCGGATTTACCCTGCGGGACAACCTTGCACGACAAGATCTCGCAGGTCGGGTCCTCCTGGCGGAGCCGATCCGGCAGTTCCTTCGCCAGCTCGTCAAGCGCGAGGTTGCGGTGGGCATGCGCCAGCACCAGGAGGTTATCGGACCAGATTCCGTGTGGCGGGCCGTTGGCGAACAGGAGCGCGACCTCGCTGGGGGCGAGCACAGGAGTCCAGCCCTCGGGGAGATCGATTGAGAACTTGTACTCGCGCTGGATCCAGCGGTTGGAAGGCTTCGACATCAGGTCGGCGCCCGTGTTGGGCGGCGAGAATTTGGTCGTCGCGACGATCGCGTCGAATGCGGGTCGGACCTTCGCATACACGGAGTCCTCGACGCTGAGGATGAACGTGTAGAGCTGCCGGTTAGCAACCATCCGAACGCTCACCTCACGCCAGAAGCCTCCGGCATTGGGGTGAAACTCCCAGATCGATTCCAGCCGTTCTCCCCGGGGGTCCTTGATGATCCGATTCGAGGCGAGCTTGCCGTTGGGCCGGCTGTTCCGCTTGGCATTGGCGTCGATCCGCGTGCGATAGTCATCGAGACTCTGGGGGGCCAGGGCCAGCTCGCAGGCGGCGACGCCCGGTCGATCGAAGTCTTGCTGCGGGATGACCGCCACGAAAACGCGATCCTCGTTCTCGCGCTGCGCGATCGCCCATGCTTTCGGGACGCGCGTGGCGACGCCGTATTTCGGGGCATCGAAGGCTTCGGTCGGCGGGAGTTCGGGCGCCGGATCCTGGCCGGGTACCATCAGTGCCAGAACAAACAACAGGCTATTCATTGGCTCCTCTCGAGTCACATGTCCCTTATGAAGTCTGCGGCATACGATCGGACCGTCTTGCCATTGAGCACGTGGAACGTGCGAATCCGCTCGAGGAGCTGGCCGCTGAACCGCTTCAGCGGAATGTGCACGATCTTGCGGCCGAACCGGCGGGCCAGCCGTCGCCAGGCGGACGGAGGAATATTGGGACTGACCACGGCGACATGCTTGTCCCGGCTGTGCAAGAAGCCCGCGGCGAGCAATCGTTCCTCGAGCGTGTCCGTGAAGTCGAGTCGGGGATCGGCCCAGACGTCGGGGATCGCTCGCGGGGGGAAGATGAAGAGCGCCCCGCCGTATTCGGCCTGCGCGATCCCGGGACCGACCAGGTTCTTCATGGGATCGGTCGCGTAGAAGGCGAGCGTCGATTCTTCGTGGTGCTCGGCATACCAGGTCGTCCGGTTGTTGTAACGCTCGGGATCCGCCGGCATTTCAAAGAGGAAGATGACGACCTCGATCGAGCCTCGGCTCGGAGGTACGACCTTAACGTACAGGTCGCCGGTATGCCAGTTCCGCAAGGTCTCCCGGATGTCGATGCCGTCGCGGACGCTGGTCGTGAACTTCTCGGTGCGGGCCAGGTCGGCACCGATGATCGCCTTGGCCTGGTCGCGGACGTGTCGGTGGAAGCTCTCGATCCTCTCGTCCTCCGGCGGCCAGGAACACATGCCGAAGGGGTCCCACTTCTGACGCCAGCGCGTCTGTTCCTCGCGCAGGGGCTTGGGCCTCAACTCGCAGGTCCGCCAGCTCAGCGACTGTCCCGGCAATCGGCTGATCATCGGACCCGTACCCCAGATGGGCACTTCCGCCTTGTGAATCGCCATCCGCACTCGCGCTTGACCTTCGAACCCACTCTGCGAACCGCCCTCATCATCGGCGAACGAATATTCCCGCGCCGTCTCGGCGAGGGCCAGGGCGAAATCATCCCCGGCAGTCTGTTGCGCCGCGACGATGAGCGTGTACAGGTCGGGAGTCAGACGGCGGTCCAGCAGTGAAAGATTCCGGATATAACGGAAGTAGATCGAGAGCATCTGGGGCGTGATCCGTTGCGCGGCCTTGGGATGCTTGGCTCGAAGGCGCTCTCGGGCGTCGAGCACCAGTTCCTTGACCCCGTCCACCGAGAGGTTATCGTCGGGCGTCAGCTCGCGCCGTCCCCGTTCATACAACGCCGTGATATAGGGGATTTCTCCCAGGGCGAAGATGAGCGTCCTCGGATCGACCGGGAATGACTGGATCGGCGAGAAGAACGTCTCGGGCTCCGGCGGTTCCAGACGTCGTTGATAGGCGTCGCGGATCCAGGGCCAGTCGAGGATCGAACATACGAAAAGAATCAGATCATACCGGGATTCCAGCTCTCGGAGCCGAGCCGCCATCCAGACAACGCGCCGAGCGACTTGACCGGGCGGCGGGGGGGGGACCACGGCCAGCATCGCCGCGCCGAATCGCTCGGGACTGACCCGCTTGAGAGCATAAGGGTCGGGGAACACGCCGGTGATGGATACGAACCGTGGCGTCTCCAGGTCGATGAACTCACGAGCGATCCGCTCTCCCCGCGCCGTACGCAGTGCGGCGATCACGCCCTGGCAGGGATCGATCGGCACGTAGCTGTAACCCAGCTCGCTTTCCGCCTCCGATTCGCCGGCCTCCGCGTCCACCTGGACCACGACCGAGATGGCCGGCAGCCGGTCAACGGCCTCCTCGACCTCTTCCTGAAATGAGGGCGGGAGCGGAACTGCGACGCAATCGTAAGGTCGGCTCAATAGCTCCTCGCGAACCTGGAGCGCGAAATCGCCCGAGCCGTGGATGATCGGCAGGACCCGGATTCGCGGACCGATCGTCAGGAAGTCGTCGGAACTCACGCGCGGCATGCTCATCGTACTCGGTCGCTCCGCGAGGCCGTCACTCGGCCGAACTCAATGTCCGATTGGGAAGCTCTTCCTCGTCCTCTTGTCAGTACTTAGTGTACGCTCGCGCCATCCTCGGTGCGACATCGGTTTGTGCAGGGTCGAGTATCAGGAGAGGGCTCAGGGCTTATTCAGAAGTGTTCAGGCAAGCTCCGCAACCGGATCGGGCCCTATGAGCGCCAGTCAGCCCCTGCTCGGCCCGTCTTTACTCGAATTTACACGGAAAGCAACCCGATCCGGATTGAACTGAATTCCGGGGCCAAAAAGACGGGCCGGAACCCGACCGTGCGTCGCCAATTTCCCTTGTAGGGATCGAAACTCGAATTGAGTTCGGTTTGATTCGTCACGAATGTGGACCCGACCGGCTCGCACGATTCGCGAGAACCGCCGGACAGATTGAGATCGGACGAGGCTCACCCCGTCGCATTATCCGGCCCTCCTGCTCGAAATGCCTCGAGCGTCGGGACATGGATCCCGGAATTCCCGGCATCAGCCGGGCCGAATCCTCCGAAGAATTTCCACTCGGCGCGATGGGCTGCGTCTCGGGGCCGCCCCGCGCGAATGAGTAATTCGTTCCCATTGACGACACGATCCCTCGAGGGACTTGAGGAGCTCGGCGCATGACAAACCCGGCGACAGCGATTCCGATCGAAGGGCCTGGCCTCCTCTTTCCCCTCGCGTCAGGACAGGATGGGGCCGCCAATTCCGAACCCGGCGTTTCGAGTGCGTTGGAAGCCCAGAAATTCGGCATCCTCGCCGGCCCGAAGGCCTATGCGGAGCTCGACGGTGAACGCCGGATCGAGGCATGGATCGCCAGCAACCTCGACTTCTCCGTGCCAACCGAGTGCGCGCCCCGCAACGTCTGGGATCGCATCATCGACCGTCTTCCCACCTTGAGGAGACCTTCGAAAAAACGCGGGAGCCAGGGAGTCGCCGAGACAGCCTATTCCGAATGGGCACACTTCCGCCTCGCGTACAGGCGTGGGATCACGGTGGTCAGGTTGGTCGATCTAGCCCTGTCGAAGGAGTCCCGGGTGCGCGAGCTGGCCTGCGATCTCATCGACCTCGTCGAGGCGGGCAATCATCGGGTCCTGATCAACTTTCAGGCCGTGGAGAGGCTAGGGAGCTGGGTCGTCCTGGCGGTCGATGAAGTGCAACGTCGGTGCAAAGCCGCAGCCGGGGGAGCCCTTAAGATTTGCGGGCTCCAACCTCATCTGGCCGACATCTTTCCGATCGCCGGGATGGGGCAGGGGATCGAGCGATATCCCGACGAGGCCGCGGCCCTCGAGAGTCCCTGGCCCGACTCGGGCGGTCCCCGAGCACTCCCGGTGGAGATCCTCATGGCCCTGACAACCGCCTCGGAGATGCCTCCCCTTCGCGGCGGCGCCCCGGCCGATCCATCCGGGAGGTCGAAGCCCGCCGCCCGCCGTGATCCTTCATCCTCGCCCCGATCTTCTCTGCCCGCCGATAGGTCCGATCCGGGTCTCTGGCTGATTGTCCAGATCGGAGGAGCGAAGGCACGCACCCTCTCGATCGGCGGCCCGACGTTCCTCATCGGACGCAGTGTGGACTGCCAGCTTCGGCTGGGATCCCCGATGGTGAGCAAGCTCCACGCCGCGATCGAACGTCGTGAGGGGCGAGTCTACGTGAAGGATCTGGGGAGCACCAACGGCACGATACTCAACGGCCGGGTCCTGCGGAGCAACGAGGCGGAGATCCATCACGGCGATCGAATCCAGATCGGACCCGTCGTCACGACGCTCGCGACGGCCGCCCCGCGCGAAGCCGGCCCCAAGGTCGAGGAGCAGGTCGCGGAATGGCTGCATGGCGGCGGTCCGGCTCACGGCCAAGACCGCATCGACGCGATGGAAACCGCCGTGATCCCCGCCACGAGCGGGGTCGATGTCGAGGCGATCCCGGGCGTCGAGATCAAGTTGGAAATCATCCAGGACATCCTGGTCGTCACTCCCCACGTGGGAGAGCTCGAGAGCGAGTCAACCATCGAGCTTCTCCGGGCGCATCTTCAGGCGCTCTACCAGAGGCACGCGCCGCGCCAGGTCGTCGTGAACCTGGAGTTTGTCGCCCACCTATCCGGCCAGGCGATCGGCGTCCTCCTGGCGCATCACCTCCGGCTGGACCGCGCCGGGGGAGCGCTGCGGATCTGCCAGGCCCGCGCCCGCATCATGGCCGTCCTGCACCAGGTCCGACTGACGATGCTCGTGGAATGTCATACAACCCTCGACGAAGCCGTGCTCTCGGCATGGCCGTCCGTGCCGAGGAGCCGATCGGCGTCCGAATAATGAGGGCGCGGTCATGCGATTGAATGATCATTGCGACAGCGATCCCGTCAGCCTCGATCGTTAGATCACCTCGCGAACGACTCGGCTCTCAAGACGCTCCTGCCGGGATTCCTATCCATCAATCGTCCTCATCTTCCTCGTCGAACGCGTCGTCGTCGGCATCGGGATGGAGCGGGTCGCCCGGGCTGAAGAAAAGGTCGCCGAGTCCCATCGGCGAGTGCTGCCCGCCCATGGCTCGTCGTTTGCGCCTGGCGAGGTCTTCGAGGTCGGCGGCCTCCTCTCCGAGCACGCAGAACAGGGCCTCGCGCCAGGCTGCATCCCGGCCCATCGGGTGCTTGGGATCCTGGGCGATCCGCTTGATGGCGAACCGGAGCAGGTTGATCCCGTCCCGTGGAGAGAAGTCGAGCTTGAGCCGGTGCGCCTGCTGGAGGAACTCGACGGTCAGGGCCAGGAGTTCGTCCTCCGCGAACGGGAGGTGATACTTGAGGATGGCCATCTCGTCATGGCGCGCGGGGAAACCCAGGGTCAGGGTCGGCTGGAGCCGCGACAGGATGTAGTCGGGCACCTCGTAAGTGGACTCATCCTCATTCATCGTCACGCAGACGCGGAAATCGGGGTGCGCGGGGATCGAGATCCCGGCGACGATGCTCTCCACGTAACGCCGATGGTCGAGCAGGGGTGCGAGGCTGGCCCAGGACTTCTCGTTCATCCGGTTTCCCTCGTCCAGCACGCAGATCCCGCCGACGAGCATGGCCGTGACGAGCGCCGAGGCGTGATAGACGATCGACCCCCTCTCGGCCAGGACGGGCGTGACGATCAAGTCCTCGGGTCTCGTATCGGCCGTGCATTGATTGATGAATAAAGGCTGGTCCCGCAGCCGGGCGGCCGCCATCGCCAGCGTCGTCTTGCCGATTCCGGGCGGGCCGGTCAGGCGGGGGGAAAGCGGGAGATCCTTCGGGTCAACGACCAGCCAGCACGCCAGGAGCTGGCGCAGGATCGCATCCTGCCCGATCCAGCTTTGATCGGTGGTGTCCGGATTGCTGAGGTGGAGCGTCACTCCACCGACCTCGCGGGTCCTGGCGACGTGGGTCGATGTTGCAGAGGGGCGTCCAGTCATCGGGGTTACAACCTGCCGTTGGCGCGTGTTTTCAATGAATCGGTCGTTGGCTCGCGTCACAAACCGCTCCGAACTCTCGATCTCTTCCTGCACTCACCCATATTACCGCCTGAGCCCGCCATCGGCGAGGCTAGCACCACCGGGCATTCCTGCTCGACGATCATACCGACCCTTCTTTCTCGGCGGTTGCCCGACGGGCCGCGCACGGCTAACCTCGAAGGCCCGGACGCGTCCCGATCTCGGCCGGGTTGTCACATCGTATCGCCCTGATTTGGAGTCAAATCCGTGGATCATCCCCCTTCGACAGATCCGCTCGAACCGATCCCGCCATTCTCATCCGGCAGCGATCGACAGCCGAGCGGCCGCCGGCCTCGGCCGATTTTCTATAACTTTCGCAACCACCTGATCAGCGGCCTGGTGTTCTGCCTGCCGATCGCGATCACGTTCTCGATCGTCTACTGGCTCCTTTTGACCATGAAGCAATTCGTGCTCGACCCGTTGGCCGCGTTCATCAACGGCCTCCAGCTCTGGGCCCGCAATTATCCCGGCTTTCAGACACTCGACTTGCCCGACTGGTGGCTCAAGATCGCCTCGCCGATCCTGGCGATCCTGCTGGGAATCACGACCTTGTACTTCCTCGGCCTGGCCTTTCGGTCGTGGGTCTATCGCACGATCGACTGGGTGATGCTCCGCGTGCCGGTCGTGGCCACGATCTATCGTGCCGTGCGTAATGTGGTCGAATCACTCGGGAGCCAGTTGCAGGGCGGCGGGGGCTTCAAGCGCGTGGTCCTGGTCGAGTTCCCGCATCCCGGGATGCGGTCCCTGGGCCTCGTGACCAATTCTCTCCGAGATGTGACGACCGGCCGGACGATCCTGACGGTCTGCGTCATGACGGGAGTCATGCCGCCGACCGGTTTCACGCTCTTCGTGCCCGAGGACTCGGTCACCAATATCGCCTGGAACGCCAACGACAGCCTCCAGGCCATCGTCTCGGGCGGGATCACCACGCCGCCGACCATTCATTACTTCGAAGGCTTGAGCAGCCCCCTTCCTGCCGGAGGCGGACCGATCGTCGATGCCAGGGGGAATGTCCTGCACGTGGCCGCCGAAAAGGCGGGTAACACACCGTGAAATGGTGAAATGGATTTCGCTCTCGGAGAGACGCGGTCTTGTTTTCCAGCCCATCGGCAACGGAGTCGTTCTCCCCACACTCCTGCTTGTGACGAGACCTAGCGTGGGTTAAACTGAGCTTACTCTTGAACGGTTTTCGAGATCTGGCGCGGCGCCCTCAAGTTCAATTCAAGTCTGCATTGAGAGAGGAAGTTGCCGTATGAACCGACCGCCTGGATCGGTCTGGCGCCGAGCAACCTTGCTCGTGTCTTCGGCCATCCTTATCGGCCTGTATGTCATGACTCTCGAGCCGGCACTATCCAGGACCGAGTCGGACGAGGTCGTCAACACCTACCGGTTCAGCCGGACGCCGTTGCCGGAAGTGGCCAACCACCCGCCCTATAAGTATGTCCGCAAGGTTCACCCCAGCGTGCGCCACATCCGAGCCTACGTGTCCACGCTCGGTGCGAGTGTGTCGATGGGCGATCTCGACGGCGACGGCCGGCAAAACGACGTGATCTGGGTCGATCCGCGCACGGACCTCGTCAATTGCGGTCCGGTACCGGGTACCGGGGCGCGTTACGAAACCTTCGCACTCGACCCCGGAGCGTCGTTCCCGAACTGGAACCCCGCGACGATGTGTCCCCAGAGCACTCTGATCGCCGACTTCAATGAGGACGGGCTGATGGACGTGCTCGTCGTCCACTGGGGCCGTAGTCCGATCATTTATCTGCGCCGAACGCCGGCCGACTCGAAGACTCCGCCCTCGGCGACCGCCTTCGAACCGCGGGAATTGATCGAGGCAGGCGACCGCTGGTACTCCTCCACGGCCGTCGCTTCCGACCTGGACGGCGACGGGCACCTCGATCTGATCGTCGGCAACTACCTACCCGACGGCTCCCGAATGATCGACGAGAATGCCCAGGGCTCCGAGACCTTGCACGATTCGCTGGCCAGGTCCGGCAACGGTGGAGGTCTCCGATTCTTCCGGTTCGTGAGCGCGACCTCGGGCCAGCATCCGACCGTCCGATTCGACCAGCAGGCCGATTCGATCGCCGAGGATCTGACCCACAGTTGGAGCTATGCCATCGGGCCGGTCGATCTCGACGGCGACTTGCTGCCGGAAATCTACATCGCCAATGACTTCGGTCCCGACCGCCTGCTGCATAATCGCTCGACCTCGGGCCACTTTCATTTCGTGGCCTTGCACGGCGAGCGCTCGATGAGCACGCCGGCGTCGTGCGTGATCAACCAGGACTCTTTCAAGGGCATGGGCGTGGACTTCGGCGACATCAACGGCGATGGATTGTTCGATATCTACGTGAGCAACCTGACGTCCAAATGGGCCCTGACCGAAAGCCATTTCCTTTGGCTGAACACCGGCCAGCCCGAGCGCATGAAAGACGGGATCGCTCCGTTCCGGCAAGCCAGCGAGGAACTGGGCCTGGCACGCAGCGGCTGGTCGTGGGACTGCCGGCTGGCGGACATGAACAACGACGGCATCCTCGAGGCCCTCCAGGCGAACGGCTTCATCAAGGGGCAAGTCAACAAGTGGCCGGAACTGCAAAGCCTCGGCACCAGCAACAACCAGCTCTTGCACAACCCGAAATTCTGGCCGAATCTCCAGCCCGGCGACGATGTCAGCGGCCATGACACCTTCGCCTTCTTCGTCCGGGCCAGGGACGGCCGCTATTACGACGTGGCGCCCGAACTGAGGTTGCAGGACGGTCAGTCCATGTCCGAGGCGATGGTGACGCGCGGCATCTCCCTGGCCGACGTCAACGGCGACGGGCGGCTCGATTTCGCCCTCGCGAATCAATGGCAGCCGTCTTACTTTTACCACAACGAATGTCCCAAGCCCGGCAACTTCCTGGGGCTACACCTCCTGCTCCCCCTGGAAAAAGGGAAGGCTTCGCTCGTCGAGCCGGGCATCGGTCATCCCGTCGACGAGATTCCGGGCCGGCCGGCGGTCGGCGCCACGGTGGCCGTCCGGTTGCCCGATGGGCGTAAGCGGGTGGCCCAGATCGACGGTGGAACAGGCTATGCCGGCAAGCGCGCCCCGGATGTACACCTCGGGCTCGATACAATCACCGAAGCACCCGTCGAGATTCGCTGGCGGGATCCGGACGGCAATCCCCGCGAAGAAACATTTCAATTGAAGGCAGGCTGGCACACCATCCGTCTCGGTTGGCCGGCAGACAGGAAGAGAGAGCTCTGATGTCAACGACGTCCGACGCGATCACGACGCTTCAGTTCTACCCCAAGCGCAGCGCCATACGTCGCTATTTCGCCCTGTGGTACTTCACCATTCTACTCATCGTCTGGAACATCCTTGGTCATGTGTTCCTCGGCTTCGAGCAGTCACACCTCCAGCCGCTAGTCGGGCTGGCGACGGCCATCGGCCTCCAGTTCTTGCTGGAGTGGATCGACGCGCGAGCCGGTGACCGCAAGGTGCGATTCGCCGGATCGTGGGTGGATCTGATCAACTTCCTGCCGCCTGCCATCATCCCGGGCCTGGCTGTCACGATGCTCCTGTTTCCCAACGATAGGCTGATGCCGATCATATTCGGCGTCGGCGTCGCCATCTGTTCGAAGGTGATATTCCGCGCACCCGTGGGTGACGGCAAGACACAGCACATCTTCAACCCGTCAAACCTGGGGATCGTCGCCACGCTGCTGTTATTCCCCTCGATCGGAGTCGCACCCCCGTATCATTTCACGGAGAACCTGACCGGCATGTGGCACTGGGCGCTGCCCGGCTTCGTGATGGCGACGGGTCTCATCGTCCATGGGCTTTTCACGGGCCGATTGACGATGGTGTTGACCTGGCTGGTTGCGTTTATCATCCAGGGTCAACTGCGGAGTTGGTACTTCGGGACGTCATGGATCGTGCCCCTGACGCCAATGACGAGTGCGGCCTTCATGGTCTTTACCCTCTACATGATCCCTGATCCGGCGACGACGCCCGTCAAGCCGCTGCGCCAGGTGCTATTCGCAATCGCCATCGCGGCGGTTTACGGCGTGCTCCTGGTCGAGCACGTGGTGTACGGCCTGTTCATCTCTTTGGCGATCGTCTGCGCCATGCGGGGTGCGGGGTTGTACGCCTGGGCGGCATGGCAGTCCATTCGCGCAAATCAGCGAGGACCCTTCATGCTTCAGCCGGAGATGGTCGGCACCGCGAAAGGAATGTCGGCGGGTTGATGCCAACGCTTGCGCGGCCGGGGTGGTCAATCGAACGATTGCAGGAATTCTAACTCACACGTAGGCATCAGCCCTTGATTTTCCCCGAATTTCCGCCCCTGAGCATGAGAAGGGCGACTGAGGATGGTCGAACGGAAGCTCGTTCTTGCCGATCTCGACGCGCTTACTCTAACGCACATTCCTCGCGCGACGAAAAAACGAAATCGCGACCAGTACAACGGCGTCCAGGGCAGATTCAATCGAGCACCGAAACCCATTCCGATCCATGACCGCGGGTCGGCCCTCTATCGGCTCGTCGATGGCCGTGATTTCTCTCTGATCAGATTCGAGCGGCGCGCTCGGACTTTCGCGTCATAATCGATTGCCGTGGCCGATGCTCGAGGTACACCGCAGCTCCGGTGGCGGGGTGAGACTGCCGATTCCGACGAAAGATGGAGGTTTAGCAGACGATGCGCAGCTTGATCACGAGTGGACTGATTCGCGCGCGTAGGCGACTCGCCGAGCGTTTTATCTGGACGCATCCAAGCATCGCTGAAACCTTTCGTTCTCGGCCGACGTACCAGGTTTCGTTCAAGAAAGCTTGGCTTTCTTTCATGTGGGGCGGCGAGGCCAGTGAGCGGCAATTGCGGGAATCGATTGCCGTAGCGATATCGACGGCCAATCAGTGCTTCTACTGAACCTCGGAGCATCTGCTCTTCCTGCAGGCTGCAGGATCCGATTTCGGTAGGGCACATGACCTGGTCGATGTCGTCGCGGCGGCAATCCGAGTTCCGTACGACGAGCAAATACCAGGAGAAATCCGTATAGTAAGTCACTATAACTCGAGTAGAGATAATGGATTCGCCCCCAGTCGCCCGGGATTGGATCCAGAGCGGATCGCGGTGCGCCTCGAACGTGCCGGTTTTAAGAGTCCCGATAGCTTGCTCGTAGCGCTCGCGGCTCACGCAACGATCGCCTCACCCGTAAGAGACCTGGATGTCGAGTGGATCGCCTCGGCCGCGGCCCTTATCGGGGAAGAAAATCTCCTGCTCGACACGGCCGGCGTCGTGTTCGCTTTCAACACCATCAATCGCATCGCCGACGCGCGCCGGGTGCAGCTTGAATATCGCTTCCTCCGCGAGTTGAAGCCGATTCGGGGCTGGGTTGAGCGTCGGTTAGCGACGCTGACCGGTCTAGCTTATGACTTGTCTTACAAGCACGAACCCCGCCACTCGCGAGCGGAACTGATGGATCGGCTAGGTATCGTATTCGAGCGTATGGGCGCACCCTCCGTGCCAGACGTCCTCAACTGGTTGAGTCGATCGCCGGTGGTGCTCGAGGGGGTAGTCGAGATGATCGAAGCCAACGTCATGAGTGCCGGGGTCCGTTTCGACTCCTTGAAAGAAGCGGCGGCGATCGCCGTGGCGTCCCGGGCGATGCCCGGTTCCAGCCTGAGTCGTGCGGTCGATCAGTGGCTGTCCCGGGGATCGTTGCCCGATTCGAATACACTCCTCTCGTGGGCGGCTCCGTCAGGGGTCGCCTCCGATTCGGGTCTCGTGTCGGCGTGTCGCCGATATTCGTGGCAGGTGGCGAACGCGGCCTACACGATTAGCGATGAACAGATCCGCAAGATCTCCGACCTTGGGCTCTCCGACGCCGAACTCCTGGACCTGACGCTCGCCGCGGCCCTATTCTCCGCCTTGGCCATCATCGAACCGATCAGCGTGGCCGCGGACCTCAAGTTGGGCAGTCCGCTCTCCGCCGTCCCGGCGCCGTCGGCGCAACCAACGGCAGACGCCCCGAGCCCATGCTGAGGCCCGGGGAAGGCCTCGACGCTGCGATCGTCGAATCGATTCGTAGACAGGCGTAAGCGTTTCAGGTCATCTTTCCGATCGATGCTTGACCAGGCCCTCGTAGGCGACTCGAGTGAACATCCCGCCGGTGAAGAATCCCTTGCCCCAGGCGGAATCCAGGTCCTTGGTCGGCTTGGCGGCGATGGCCTGATCGATCGACTTGCCGGCGTCCGCCATCGGTGCCAGGCGATCGTACACCGTGACGAGCATCTTGCGGAATGCGGCCAGATCGGCCGCGCTCCCGAGAGGCCCGTGTCCCGGGACGATCTTCGTCTTAGGGCCGGCGATCTTGAGGATCCTGTCCACGCCCGCGATCATCCCGCCGATCCATCCTCGACTGGAAGCGTCGATATTCGGGTAAAAGCCATTGTTAAAGAGGTCCCCGGTGTGGATCACATCTCTGGACTCGAGACGAACAAACAGGTCGCCATCGGTGTGCGCGGGGGGCACCGCGGTCAGTTGAACGGTCTCTTCGCCGACGTAGACCCTGCAGTCATCGACGCAGATCGTCGGCAAGGCGACGGCCGGCGATGCCGGGGTGGTCATCTTGAACGCCTCGGTGTATTGATCCGTGGAGAGTCTCTTGCGTGTCGTGGCGGTGGCAATGATCTTCGCTCCGGCCTCGCCGAAGGCGACGTTTCCCCCCGCATGGTCGAAGTGCCAGTGCGTGTTGATCAGAGCCGAGACGGGTTTCCCGCCCACACGCCGGACGGTCTCGAGAATCTCTTTCCCCCGGACCGGCACTCCGGCGTCAACGACCAGGGTTCCCTCCGTCCCGCGGAGAACCAGGATGTTGCCGCCCGGTCCCTGGATGAGGTGGAGCTCCGAGGCGACCTCCACGACCTGGATCGGGATCGTGCTCATCATCGGACCGATCTTCTTGAGGAGAGGGGCCGGGTCCGAATCGTCAACAGGGTCGTCCCCTCTCGCCCGTCCCGCGAGAATCAGCGCCCCAGCCATTCCAAGTCCCGATTGCATCCATTCCCGTCTGTGCATGGTGATCATCCCCAAGAAAACCAGTGTCCGAAGAGTTTCGTCGGAGAAGTTCAACTGGTTGGATTCATGCTCGTACCGTTCAATCGCCCGCAAAACGGAGCGTCCCGCGAATGTGCTATCCAAATCCGTAGGCTCAGAGACCGGCCCGGGCCGTCCGGTCGGAAGGGAATGTTAGGGCCGATGAATCCTGTTGGCAAGACGAACGGCCAGAACCCAGGTCGATGAAGATCTTGGGTACCACGTCGGGTGGGAAGTCGGCGAAGACTCTACCAAGACATGGCTCGGCAACTTCCCTGCTCCGGCGGTGGGTTGCGGACGCTGGCCCGACCGAGGCAAGGCCGGGACCGAACGACGTGGCCGGTCTCGATCCGGATCGAGACGGGCCAGGAACTCGCGTGGTTCTCAAACTTGCGTTGCCGCATCAATGGAACTCGAGCCATCGACGAGGATGTCGGTCGCGTCCTCAGGACAGCTGGAAATTGATGAGGATCAGGGTTGAATAGGTATTGCCGATGTCAGGGATGAAGACGTTGGTACCGCCCCCTCCGTTGAAGGTCGCCGTCCCGACGAACGTCGAGAACGCGACGTCCATTGTATCGTTGCCCTGGCCGGTATTGACGTAACTGGTGCCCTGCACGGTCAAACCTTGAAGAGTGACATAATCGGCCCCGCCGCCGGTTCCGATGCTCATGTCCCGTCCTACAGTACCACCGGCGAGGACGTAAGTCCCGTAGTAGTAACCGGTTGTGTCCTGGGTCGATCCGGTGCCGGCGGTGATCGTGAGATCCCGGCCCACTTCTGCATACGCCTCGACGTCGTTGCCGTCGGAGGCCTGCGAGGTGCCGTGGCCGGTCGTGATTGTGAGGTCGCGGCCCACCTCGCAGGACGCGAGGACGGTGTTGCCACTGGCGGACTGCGACGTCCCATTGCCGACCGTGACGGTGAGGTCCCGGCCCACGTTGCCGGTCTGCGAGACAAAGTTACCGCCGCCGCCGCCGCTCGTCGTTGACCCGTTGCCGGTCGTGATCGTCGCGTCTCGCCCGACGCTGCCGTTCTCGAGGACCGAATTACCCGTGACGCCGTTGATGGTCGTGCTGTTGCCGGTCTGGATCGTGAGGTCGCGGCCGATCGTGGCCGTCGCACCGATCGTCACTGAATTGCCGTCTTGATACGGCGTAGACGCGTTGCCGGTCGTGATCGCGAGGTCGCGGCCCACGCTGCCGTCCACTTCGACTTGATTGCCGAATGCATTCGGACCCGCCTCATTGCCGGTCGCGATCGTGAGGTCACGGCCCACGCTGGACTGGGCGTCAACATCGACGAAATTGCCGATCGTCCGACTGTTGCCGACCTGGATCGACAGGTCTCGCTCGACTTGCACCCCCATGAGACCCACGTAATCGCCACCGTCTCCCAGGTTAATATTCAAGTCCTTGGACGCAGGGACCGTGACCGGGGAGGATTGGCCATTCACCTCGGTGCCGAGCAAGCCGGTGACCGTCAGCTCCTCGACTCCCGACACGACCTGGCCAGTGATGCTGATCGAATCGGCTTGCCCGCTACCCTGGATGGCCACCGCGTTGCCGCCCGTCAGAATGGCGACGTTCCCCGACAAGAGCGCCCGAGTCTCTAGCAAGTCGAACCGAGGCTGACTGCGGGACATCTTGTGGATCGAACTACGCCTTGCGAATATCATTGTGGATACCTCGTCGTAAGAGTAAAACATAGCTCAAATTCTTGGCCCCGAGTCCATAGTCTGACCGCCAGGCAGGTGGGAGTCGAGATCATGGTGTTATTTAGCCGCCTTCCATCGAGGGAAGGTGCCTTTTAGCCACTTGTGGCAAAAAAAGGGACCATTGTCGCCACCGATTCCCGTTGCAGAATCGGGTGGACTCGTTCGTGGATAACCTTAGTACAGATCCGCTAGATGCGAGGTAATGTCGCGTTACTCTTTGGTAGATCAGGACTTGAGAACCGGATAAACTTGATGCCCCAATTCAGGTTGATGCCCCAAGCCTCTTTGGCGACCTAGTTTACATCGATCAACCCGGGTCCCCTGCAGAGTGCGATTAGGCGGATTCCAGGGAAAAAAACGTCCATTCTGAACGTTTGTATAATGAATTCTTGCTCGTCTGGCACGGTCGTCCCCCGAGGAGATCCGATCAATTGACTTGAATCTCCTGAGCCATCCCGGAGACGACCTCATCGTAAGCCGTGTTGGATCAATCGAGCCGGTTTGAGGTCAGGTTCGCCGTGGGTTCAATCCCGCTGTCAACCCTTGTTCCGGGATTCTTCGCCCTTTCACTCCAGGGACCTTCGGAGTTACTACACTAAAGATGGTGGCTCATGCCTCTATCGTTCGGGGTGCGCAATAAAGCGAAGGGAAGGATGTGGCCGGATGAGTAGGTGAGTACAATACAAAGCCGGCGAATCGAACCCACGCTTGGGTTTCATCGATATTAGGCTAGCCCAACGAACCCTGTGTTGATCGGCAACCATCGAGGAATCGACAAGGAAGCAATCATGATGCCGTGCTCACGCCCAGGGCGATGAGAGCGTGGCATGTACTTGGATGATCGCTTTGGGACTTCATTGAAGACGCGACGCAACTGGGTTCCCGGCTACCACAAGCGGGGACCAAATGCAAAATATACGAAACGAACCCACAAATAGGTAGATTGAGTAAAATATTCCGGCAATATGTCGTGTCCGGAATTGATCGACGAGCCGAAGCATCCGGACTGAACTGCCAAGATTACTCATTGACTTCCCACCCTTTGAAAATGCTGACGAGTGCTTGCCTGGTCGCATCTGAGCGATGAAGTGCCATGAGGAACGGTGAAGCACGCATTATTGCTAGATGAGTGCATGGTGGATTCCGCTACAATCCCGTGGAGATCCCCGATAGCCCCGACTAGAATGGAACGACAGGACGCCTGACTCTCGAGTCCTACCTTGATCCCCAAATAACAAGACCGCTTGACAGAGCAATCAACCTGCCACTCCAGTTAAGACCGATAACGACTGAATCGATATAACCAAGTCTTCGGCACGCGAGAGGGCATCGATGCATGGTTAGGCAATTCCTGGATGAGTCTGCACCGACCGTTCGCTCGAAGCTCCGCATCCGATGGAATATTGGCTTATCAATCTCGCTCCTCGTCCTGCCGTTGACGCAACCGTCGCCCGCGGCCGACACCGGCCCGACCGGATCGCAGAAGATCGCCTTCGCCCGGGATATCCGACCGATCCTGGCCAACAAGTGTTTCCAGTGTCATGGTCCCGACGCCACGCAGCGAAAAGGCAAGCTGCGGCTCGACAATCGCCACGATGCGATGGCGCAGGCCTCATCGGGCAGCCCGGCGATCGTCCCCGGCAAGCTCGACGAGAGCGAGGTCTATGCCCGGATCACCTCGGATGACCCCGAGCAACGGATGCCCCCGGCCAAGACCGGGAAGCCCCTCACTCAGGCCGAGATCGGGCGGCTCAAGACCTGGATCGAGCAGGGGGCCGAGTATCAGGATCACTGGGCATTCGTGCCGCCGGTCCGTCCCGCGCTTCCATCGGTCAAGAATCCGGGATGGTGCCGCAACCCGATCGATGCGTTCATCCTGGCCCGGCTCCAGGCCGAGGGACTCTCGCCATCGCCCGATGCCGACAGGATCACCCTGATCCGGAGGCTCAGCCTCGACCTGATCGGCCTGCCTCCATCTGTGGCGGAGGTCAACGCGTTCGTGGCCGACACCCGCGACGACGCCTACTCCCGCCTGGTCAACCGGCTCCTGGATTCGCCGCGATATGGCGAGCGTTGGGCTCGCGTCTGGCTCGATGCCGCGCGCTATGCCGACTCCGACGGCTACGAGAAAGACAAGTCCCGGCAGGTCTTCGCCTATCGCGATTGGGTCATCCAGGCCCTGAATCGGGATCTCCCCTATAACCAGTTCATCATCGAACAGATTGCCGGCGACCTGCTCCCCGGCGCGGGTCAAGACCAGAGGGTTGCCACGGGATTCCTCCGCAACTCGATGATCAACGAAGAAGGGGGTGTCGAACCCGAGCAGTTCCGGATGGAGGCCATGTTCGACCGCATGGATTGCATCGGCAAGGGCATCCTCGGCCTGACGATCCAGTGCGCCCAGTGTCACACGCACAAATATGACCCTTTGACCCAGGAGGAGTATTACCGGCTGTTCGCCTTCGTGAATAACAGCCACGAGGCGAACGTCGCCGTTTATACCCCCGAGGAGCAGATGAAGCGGGCCGAGATCCTGCGTGAGGTCCACGAGATCGAGGACGATCTCCGCCACCGCGACCCCAACTGGGCCGAGAAAATGGCGGCCTGGGAGAAACAGGTCGCTAACGATCAGCCGGCCTGGACGATCCTCCGCCCCGAAATCGAGGGAGAGTCCACCGGCGGAGAGAAGAACATCCTCATGGACGACGGCTCATTCCTGGCCCAAGGCTATGCACCAACGAAGCATACGGTCGAGATGTCGGTGAACACCGACCTGACGCCCATCACGGCCTTTCGATTGGAGTTGCTCAACGACCCGAATCTGCCGCTGGGAGGGCCCGGTCGGTCGATCAAGGGGACGGCCGCGCTCACCGAGTTCCGGGTCGAGGCGGCGCCGGCGGATGCTCCGCAGAAAACGACCAAGATCAAATTCATCCGGGCCACGTCCGACATCGAGCCGCAGGAAAAGCCGCTGGACGCCATCTTCGACGACAAGAGCGGCAAGAAGCGAGTCACCGGCCCGAGCCGATTCGCGATCGACGGCAGTAATGAGACCGCCTGGACCACCGACGCCGGTCCGGGACGGAGCAACCAGCCGCGCAAGGCGGTCTTCAACGCCGAGAAGCCGATCGCGTTCCCGCGCGGGACGATCTTGACCTTCCACATCGTCCAGAACCATGGCGGCTGGAACAGCGACGACAACCAGAGCTACAACATGGGCCGGTACCGGCTCTCGATCACGAATGGACCAAATGCCGTTGCGGACCCGGTCCCGAGCGGCGTTCGCGCAATCCTGGCGATCCCCCGCGAGAAGCGGACACCCGCCCAGGTTGCCACGGTCTTCGGCTACTGGCGGACCACGGTACCTGCCTGGAAGGACGCGAACGCCCGGATCGACGCCGAGTGGAACCGGCATCCCGAGGGCTCATCACAACTGGTTCTCTGGGAGAGGGATCGACGCCGTCCCACCCAGATTCTCCAGCGGGGAGACTTCCTCAAGCCAGTCAAGCCAGTCGAGCCGGGGGTCCCCGCGTTCTTGAACCCCATGCCGGCAGGAACGCCGCCGAACCGCCTCTCGTTCGCGCGCTGGCTCGTCGACCGCGAGTCGCCCACGACGGCGAGGTCGATCGTCAACCGGATCTGGCAGGCCGATTTCGGGACCGGGATCGTCGCGACCAGTGAGGATCTCGGCCTGCAATGCGAGCCCCCTTCGCATCCCGAGTTGCTCGACTGGCTCGCGGTCGAATTCATGGATGGCGGCTGGAGCCTCAAGCATCTGCACCGCTTGATCGTGAACTCGTCAACTTATCGACAGTCGTCGAAGGCGACCCCGGCGAGCCTGGCCCGCGACCCCTACAACCGCCTCCTGGGTCGTGGCCCGCGGTTCCGCGTCGATGCCGAGATCGTTCGCGACATCGCGCTCTCGGCCAGCGGCCTGCTCGAGCCCAAAATCGGCGGTCCCAGCGCATTCCCGCCCGCGCCGGACTTCCTGTTCCAACCGCCGACCAGTTACGGTCCCAAGGTCTGGCACGAGGCGGCCGGCCCGGATCGCTATCGTCGGGCCCTTTATACGTTCCGGTACCGCTCGGTCCCCTACCCGATGCTCCAGACATTCGACGCGCCCAACGGCGACTTCGCCTGCGTCCGACGCACCCGATCCAATACGCCACTCCAGGCACTGACCACGCTCAACGAGCCGATCTTCCTGGAGTGGCGCGAGCCCTGGCATTGCGGGCCCTCCGGCAGGATTGCGCCTCCGATGCCGAGCGCCTGGATTACGCCTTCCGACGATGCCTGTCTCGTAAGCCGACCGGGCCCGAGGCCGAGACGATCCTTGACCTGCTGCACCGCCAGACCCGGCGTTACGAAAACCCCGGCGCCGATCCCTGGTCTCTGGCCGCCGAAGACCCGAAGAAGCCGACCCAGCTTCCACAGGGCACCACGCCGTCGCAGCTCGCCGCCTGGACCGCGGTGGCGCGGGTCATCTTGAATCTTGATGAGACGATCACGAAATCTTAGCCGGAGTCGCGACGATGAACTGCCAGGATCACCTCTATCGAAATGCCGATCCTCGCCAGGTCTCTCGGCGCTGGTTCCTGGAGCAATGCGGCGTCGGGCTCGGGTCGATCGCGCTGGGACAGCTCTTTCGACAGCAGGGCTATTCGGCCGAGGCGACCCCCGCCGCGAATAGCATGGCCGTGCGTGTGCCCCAGTTCGCGCCCAAGGCCAAGCGGGTCCTGTTCCTGTTCATGGCCGGGGCTCCCAGCCACCTCGAACTCTTCGACCACCGGCCGCAGCTCGCCAAATTCGACGGGACCCTCCCGCCGCCCGAGCTGATCAAGGGCTATCGCGCCGCCTTCATCAAGCCCAGCTCCAGGCTGCTGGGGCCGAAATTCGCATTCGCCCGGCACGGACGCTCCGGCACCGAGGTTTCGGAGCTGCTGCCGCACCTCGCCGAGGTCGTCAACGACATCGCCGTGGTCAAGGGCATGGTCACCGACGCGTTCAATCATGCTCCTGGTCAGATCATGATGAGTACAGGTGTGCAGATCTTCGGTCGGCCGAGCATCGGCTCGTGGGTCTGCTACGGACTCGGCAGCGAGTCCCAGGATCTCCCCGGCTTCGTCGTCTTCAGCACGGGCAAGAAGGGGCCGAGCGGAGGCAACTCGAACTGGGGCAGCGGCTTCCTACCCACCGTCTTCCAGGGCGTGCAGTTCCGGACCAGCGGCGACCCCGTCTTGTATCTCTCCAACCCTCGCGGCATCGACCACGACCTCCAGCGCGACAGCCTCGACGCGGTCCGCAAGCTCAACCGGATGCAGCTCGATTCGGTCGGCGATCCCGAGATCGCCACGCGGATCAACTCCTTCGAGATGGCCTTCCGCATGCAGCTCTCGGCGCCCGACGTCATGCAGGTCGCCAATGAGCCGAAACACATCCTCGAGATGTACGGTGCCGAGCCCGGCAAGCCGTCGTTCGCCAACACGTGCCTGCTATCGCGCCGGCTCCTCGAGCGTGGCGTGCGTTTCGTGCAGATCTTCCACGAATCGTGGGATCAGCATGGCAATCTTGTGCACGACATCAAGAAGAACTGCGAAGCCACCGACCAGGCGTGCGCGGCCTTGATCAAGGACCTCAAGCAGCGCGGGATGCTCGAGGACACGCTGGTCGTCTGGGGCGGCGAGTTCGGCCGGACGCCGATGGTCGAAGGCGGCGGCAACGACGGCCGCGACCATCACCCCAACGCCTTCTCGATGTGGATGGCCGGAGGCGGGATCAAGCCCGGTATCACCCACGGAGAGACCGATGATTTCGGCTTCGGAGTCGTCAAGGATCGGGTCCACGTCCACGACCTGCACGCCACGATCCTCCACCTGCTCGGATTCGACCACACGAAGCTGACTTACCGGTTCCAGGGTCGAGATTTCCGCCTGACGGACGTCAGCGGCGAGGTCGTCAAGGGCCTCCTGGCGTGATTGGAACGGCGACTTTTGTGTCGATCCCCGAACTCTCCCCCGGCGCGATTCCGCACGCGCATGAGCACGGCAAGTTTACGCTGGTACTGACGTCCAACCCGATCCCGGGCTAGAATTCAATCAAGGAATGCTCAGATCTGGCCGATCCATCCCGGCTCGGCTCTTTGTTGCCACCGGGAGCGGATCGCCTCATATTGGGCATCGGACAGCGACCCGGCTTCCAGCAGCGCGGCGTTCTCACGCCAGCGACCGGGCCTGGAAGTGCCGACGATGGCGGTGTGGACGCCGGGGACGTTCAGCGTGAAACGAAGGGCCGTGATGAAGGCCGTCGCCGTCTCCGCTCGTAGGAAATCATATCCCAACTTTTCGATGCGTTCCCAGTAGGTATGGAAGTAGGCGTTTTCGGGTTTCTCGGCATGTCGCCAGACGGCGTTGGCGACCGGTCGTTTGGCGATGACTCCCATGTTGCGGGCGAGCGCCAGGGGCAATGTCAAATCGATGGCTTCCTGATCGGCGATGCTCACGGACGTCTGGAGGGTGTCAAACGCTCCGGATTCGATGGCAAACCGTGCTGCGGGACCGTCCCCGCTGTAGCCGATGTAACGGGCGTAGCCTTTCTGACGGGCCTCCTGGAGCGCCGCGATGACGTCCCCATCGCGGAGCTCCTGCTCGGAGCAGCTATGGACTTGGACCAGGTCCACCCGATCGGTCCTCAACCGTCGGAGGCTCCGACGGATGCTCTCCAGCAACGATTCCGGCCGCCAGTCTCCGACGCGGGGGGTCTCGGGATGTCCGCACTTCGTGAAGAGGTAATACTCCGAACGCCTCGACGAGACGGCCGCGCCGATCAATTCCTCGCTCTGGAGATAGCATTCGGCGGTATCGATGACGTTGAGCCCGGCGTCGAGGGCATCGCCGAGAACCTGGGCGGCCACCTCGGGTGTCGCCTCCTGGAAACCGATCTCCGCTCCCCCGAAACCCAGGACGCCGACCCGCATGTCCGTCTTACCGAACTGTCTGGTTTCCATGGTGGGTGAGCTCCGCGTGGCCTCGATGTTTCGATGCTGACGAGCCGCACTTGGACGGCGGGATCGAGATCGGATTCCGAATCATCATCGTCCGGGAAACCGGGAGAATCAACCCCGTCGAACTTCCTGGTCCACGCTCCCGTCGTCTAGAATAGGACTGATAGGACATCGCGGCCAAACTCGGAGCACGATGCCGGTCGGGCTGGCCGTTCGCATCGTTGAAGGTCGGCTCGGTATCGAGGTGACCGGCCGGAGATTGTCCGCGACACTCGCCGAGGATACGAAATGCCTTCCCTGGTCGAATCGTTCCCGAACCAGTTCCCCGAGCGCGATTACGAGATCGAGATCACCTGTCCGGAGTTCACGGCCGTCTGCCCGAAGACGGGGCAACCCGACTTCGGCACGATCGTGATCCAGTATGTCCCCGGCGAGTCATGCCTCGAGTTGAAGAGCTTGAAGCTTTATCTGTTCGCCTACCGCGACCGCGGGATCTTCTACGAGCATTCGATCAACACGATCCTGGACGACCTGGTCGAGTCGTGCCAGCCTCGGAGGATGAAGGTCGTCGGCCACTTCAATCCTCGGGGAGGGATGACGTCCCGGATCACGGCCGTCTACGAAGCCAGCGGCCCTCAGAAGGAATGAAATGGATCGAACCGCGGAGCAAGCCGACGCCAACATCGGCGAGGCCGATTCATCCGCGGGCCGCAGTGGCGTGGGAGGTTCGATGCAACCGGGAATTCTCACCCTGACGACAGACTTCGGCATCGGCGGATCGTACGTCGCCGCACTCAAAGGGGTCCTGCTCGATCTGGCTCCGGGGACCCAGCTCGTGGACGTCACACACACGATCTCCCCGCAAAACATCCTCGAAGGCGGATTCGTGCTGGCGGGGATCGTCAACGTATTTCCGAAGGGGACGGTCCACCTTGCGGTCGTGGATCCTGGGGTCGGGACGGTCCGTCGCCTCATCGCGGTGTCCGTGGCATCCCAGTGGTTTGTGCTCCCCGATAATGGCCTCATCACCGGCGTGACTCGCACCCGGACCCCGGAAGGGATCTGGGAGATCGCCAATCCCGCCCTTCGTCGCGAAGTCGTCTCCGCGACGTTCCACGGGCGTGACATCCTCGCGCCGGCCGCCGCCCACTTGATCCGCGGAGGCTCGCCCGACGAGCTCGGCCCTCGCCGAACCAAGGTCATTACCCTCAGGAATTTCGAGCCGACCGCGGACGAACAAGGATTCGTCGGCGAGGTCATCTTCCGCGATACTTTCGGTAACTTGATGACGAACGTCAACGCCGACCGGCTCTCCGATTCGACGCCCGATTGCTGGACCATCGAGATCGCAGGCGAGCGGATCGAGGGCATCGTCCACACTTATGCGGAACGCCCGCCCGGGACGCTGGTCGCGTTGGTCGGGAGTTCCGGTTGGGTCGAAATCGCCGTCGTCAACGGCGATGCCGCTCGTCAACTCACCGCGGGTGCCGGTACGACCGCCCTGTTCCGACGCAATCATTGAGTCCATTCACGAAGACCAATCACCGAGATATTCCCTTCAAACGGGACGAGAACTATCGCAATCGCCCCGAATTTCCGACTAAGCTGTTTCAGAACTTTCCATTGATATTGAAATCGCTAACTCTTCCGGTAACAGTACGACCCTCAGCAACGCGGGTTTTCATCATGACCCGAAATATACCGAACAAGCCGCACCCGACACCGAACCCCGATAAACCGCACACTCCGGGCTCTCCCGATCGGGGCATCGATCCCTCGAATGTCCGAAGACCGGGTCCGAGCGCCTACGCAATGCCCGTTCACGGGGTCCCACCCGAGATTGCCCCGCCCGACGACGAACCGACTTACGACTCGTGCTTCGACGACTTGAACATGATCCTCTCGCAGTCGATCCAGCAGCCGGACCCCGATCCGAATCTTCAACCTCCTTCCGCACTCTCCTCCCGCGGCGCTCGCGAGGAATCGGAGCAGTCAGCAACGATCGACCGGAACAAGGTTCCGAGGACATCGGAGATCTTTCGTGCCGTCGTCACCGTGCCTCCGAGTCGGTCGACCAGCGTGGCGGGAAAGAAGGCGACGGCGCAGGCGTCGCCGCCCTCTCAACCCGAGTCGAATCCGGGTCAAGAAATGTCGATTTCCGGTAAGGGGCCGGATGCGGATTCGGCCGAAGAGGGAGCCGATTTCGACGAGGAGGAACGCCTCGCGGTTTCGCCAGTCGCGTGGCCCCAGGTTCTGCTGCTGAGCTACTCGAGCGCGATCACGCTGGCCCTGGTCTGGGCCATCTTGAGCGGACGCTGGTCGCAGACCGCGTCGCCGCCACCGGACACGACGATCGCTGAACCAGCCATACCCGCCCCGAGAGACGCTCGCTCCTCGACTTCGCCGCCCCTACCCGTGGAGAATCTCGCCGCGGTCGGAAAGACGGTCCGGCTTGGCGACCTGGAAGTCACCCCTCTGTCGGTGAGCGCAGAGCCCCTGGAGCTGGTGCACTCCATCGAGCCCCGGAAAAAACGCCGGGAAGAGGAATCCCTGGTCCTTCGACTGAGGTTGACGAATATTTCCAAGAAATACACCATCACACCTCTGGATCAGAATCTCGTCCGTGAGCGCGGATTTCGGGCCCATGACCCCTACATCGTGACCTCCGACGGGGCGACGATCAGCTTGTATCCCCTGGCGATCGACAGCGAATGGTCGATCAAGGGACAGGACTTCGCCACTCTCCGGCCCGGAGATACCGAAGAGACATTCGTAGCCGCCGAGACCGGCGCCGCCCGAAATCTCGCCGCCGAGATGACCTGGCGCGTCCGCCTGCGGACGGGAGTCTATCGGACCGACATGCTCGGAGTACGCTTTACGAAAGACCAGGTCCGTCGACGTCACACGATCGAAGACGAGCGTCGAAGGCGCTCAAAGGCTGAATGACTTGCTTGAAGATCGGACCAGTCCTGCGCCGATCAGCATGATCCCCACGTATGTCAGCGTGCCGAGCGTTTCTTGTCAAGAGAGGGAGATTGGCTTCAATTCAGGATGTTCCTCGAGGTGATCGCATGTATCATTATTCGGGCCTGACCCAACTCAGACAAGACCTCGTTTGACTTTGCACTAGCGCCTGGGGGCAGCGAGGTGACACTTCGCTCGTTCGGCGGTCGGCCGACTACGTAAAGCCTCGAACATATTTGGAACTCGACACTCGGAAGCCGGACGCTGAGGGACTCTGGAACGTGAGAAGTAGAAATGGGACTTTGTCAACCGGATGAAGCGGAGGCCAGGTTATGCGACTTCCCAGGATGACAGTTCGGCATCTGATGATAGGGGCGGCCTTGGGGGCGATCGCATCCGCTCTTTACGCCCATACGATAAAGCACGATCGTAGCTTGCTGATCACGATGGCACGGTTCGCAGTCCTCGAAGCGAGGAGAGACCTGGGTGATCTCTCGGAGTTCGACACCACCGCACGGTGGGAAGGCAGCAACGTTCAGGTCGAGTTCAGAAGCAAGGACCTCGGTCAGGAAGGAAGACGATACCTTGTAGGCTTTATTGGCGAGATCCTATCGGCTCAGCCTCTCCCAAGTCCGTAGCAACTCAATCGATATAAAGAATCGCTTATAGTAGAAACGGACAGGTGCAGGAGAAAGGTGAATCCGATGGACCCGGCCAGTGCCTTCAACGTCTTCGAGGCGGGGCCCTGGGGCACATTCGCCTCGCTCACGGCGGTGTTCGGGGGTCGAGCCGGCGGGATGACACCGAAACTCCGAACTTTGCTCTCGGCCTCATTGATAGCATTCGGGATACCTGACCTCATCGAATGCTCGACGGGTGCATGGTGGCGACCTCCCGAACTGCTGGTCTATAAAGGGGTTAGCCTTCTCGGAATCCTCGGCAGCTACCTTGTCATGCGGAGGAATCAGCGACCGGCCGCCTTCGAGGCTTTCGGAGTCGTGGCGTTGGCGTTTTACGTCGCTTCGATCCTGTCCCTGTCCGACAAGGCTTCCTTCGGGCCGATGCTTGTGCATGGCCATAACTGGCTGGGGGAGAAGCTCTGTCCGCCTGGGTCGTTACGGACGGTCCCCCGCCGGGTGATCGTCTATCCGGCCCTCTCGCTTTGGCTCACCTCGCCCCAGTTGGCCTTCGCCCTGGTTGGCGGGTTCTTCATGCATTTAACCGCCCCATCGAGGGGGACATCCCCGAGCGGCCGCGAATGTGGCCAAGGCTGAGGGTCGTTTGAGCGGATCGGTTGAACCATAATCGGAGCGGACAGTCGAGCCCAAGAAGATGCGTGAATGGGGTCTGGTCTGACCCTGACCGCAGACGAACGGAGGCATTTGATTGGGTCGTCAACCGTTACGGCTCCCGCAAGGTCGCCGACGATCACATCTTCGATCGCACCGCAGTAGATCGGCGAGGGGACGGAGAGGAATCAGGGCGGCCAATCTGCCTTGGGATCGAAGTTGATGATGCGGGTCTCGGGCTCGGTCGGGATCTGGGGCCGCAGGTAGGGCTTATCCGACGCCTTGTGGCACGAGTAGCAGACCGTCAGGCTCTCCCGATAGACCCGCTCGAAAGCCCTCAGGTCCTTGCCGTCGATCGCCTGCTTCAACCGGGTCAGTTGGCTGTTCTCGAACGCTTCCAGGATGTTGCCCAGGTTGATGTCGTGACCCTGGTTGTCCTTGCGAATCGGCTTCGCCCTCACCGCCCACCGGAGGTGGCTCCTGGTCTCGTTCAGGTAGAACTCGGCCAGCGGCCAGTTGCCGGCACCGCCCGCGAACCAGAGATTCGTGAAGTGGTCGCCCACGTCGGCCATGATGTGGGCCTGATCGGGGATCACGGCCTCCAGGGCTGCGATCCGGGCCAGGAGATCCGGTGGCTGCGGCTCGGCATCGGCGGCGGGGGCGGGACGACCACGACCGATCGCCACGACCGCCAGCGGAATCAGGGCGAGCACGATCACGATCCGACGGCGCATGGGTTCTCTCCTCGATCCGGGTGAATGTTCGTCACGTGGCGCGTTCGGCGCGAGCAGACTTCGATTTCGGTCCGGGTATCCGGTCATACAGCACTTCCGCCACCAGTCCTACCAACCTCTCCTTGGCCGACTTCTTGTTCGATCCGCACCGACCGAGACACCACCGGCTGGTTTCGGCGCGGAAGCCGGCCCAATCCCACCCAGAAGTGCAACGTGTCGGTCTCTTCGAAATCGGCAAGTCGGGACAGTGGAAAAGACAAGGGCTCCGTGGACGGAACCGTGACACGGACCACGTTTAATCGACATGTTACTATTCGGGTTTCATCCTGGTAGCTCGAACATCTCTCTGAAGCGCGTCTCGTCCCACGGCTTACCCCAGCCGCCCTCTGCGATGAGATGACGGCTATACCCTCCATGCCCGCCGTCCCCGAGGACCAAGAATCCAGTGGGTCTGTCGCCCAGGCACACACAGACAGCTTCTCCATGGTCTGACCAGAGGAACCTCACAGCCTCCTCAGGCGGCTCCGGCTGGTGGGCATGCTGCCCTGCGTAGCCTCGTGCGGCGGGGGGTGGCGATCCTCGGCAATTCTTCATCTCTGACGGCTCAGGTGCCGGAATCCGATTGTAGATCCAGCAATCCCTCTCGGGCTTCTGATCGTCCGGTGCTGTCAGGTAGAGGTATCCGGTGGTCCCGTCGTCCTCGAAGACTGCGAACCGGCGAGATCCCCGATGCTGCTCGGAAACGAACATTGTGCTGGTTCTCCCACGGTCAGGGTCATTGAATCACGGGTCGGGCGATTGATGAGCCCTCAAACTTCCGTGCTCGCCTCGAACATGTAGGTCTCTCCCTTGGCTTGCCCTTGGTCATCAACCGGATAGGTCAGACCGAGCTTGCCCATGAAGTCCACGATCTGCCGGCAGTCGCCGATCGGGAACTCGTCATCATCGTACGCCTTGCCGGGCGCATCTCTGTCGAGATCCCAGGTCACCAGATACCTCCCGATCGAAGCGGCGTCTACGCCCTCCCAGTTCCCGGCAACGACGCCAGCATCGCCCGCCCAGGACGATCGCTCCTCCGGTGACAGGTCTTCCGACCAGTAATCAGGGACGGGGTTGAACTGGTTGACTTCCCCGCCGTCACGGAAGAGGACGTACATCCATAAGTCGCCGTCGTGGATGTGCAGGGAGATCACGGGCACTCCCAGAGACTTTGACAGATATTCGGATGCCTCGTCCCAGCCGAAGAAGTCACCCGGATACATGACGGTGATAGGACCAAAGTCCTCGCCCGCCACGATCAGATGATCGTACGGCTTGCTGCCAGGGGCAGGATCGAGCGTGCCGCCGTGGCCCAAGGCAAACTCCTCCAATGAATGAAGGACCTCCCTTCGAGACGCCCTGATCACGCCTGACATTGCCAGGAACTCACCCATGGCGACCACCCTTCGCACCTGCGACTGACACCACAGTCCATCTTGTCCTGAGCACTGGGCCGAATGCAAAGTTTGCCAGGAACTCGAAGTCCGAAAAACTCGCCGCTCAAGAAAATCGATCGGTCTGCCTGAGGTGGCGCCTCGGCTTGAAGTCGGATCAGGGCGGCACGCAGGTCGATCTGATCTGTGCGAGCCAGACCGTGGCTTGACCGCAGTTCGGGTCCTCGACGACGTGTGACACGACGTCGAAGCCATTCTGGTCGAGGAGCGAGCGATACTCGTCTGCGTCCAGACTCCCGTGGTAAAGCGGTTCGCCCTTGCAGGTGCCGATCGCTTCGCCCCGTGAAGGTCCGCTGGTGAACATCAGGGCCGCCTTCGCCCCGGCATGCCTTCGGAAGATCGGGAACATCCGGCGTTGATCATCCGGGTCGAGGTGAAAGAAACTATTCCACGCCAGGATGCCGTCGAAACTCCGATCCAGAGACAGCGAACGCATGTCCGTGACGAACCATTTCTGGTCGGGAAAACGGTCCTCGCACTTGCCGATGAGGGTTGGCGACGAATCGACACCAGTCACATCGCAGCCCTTCTCGATGAAGTAGCGTGCGATCGGCTCGGCGGAGCCACATCCGATGTCGAGGATGGAAGCCGCCTGCGGCAATAGAGCCAGGAAGCGATCCAGCCAATCCTTCTCGAAGAGGCTGCGCCCTCGTTCTCGATCCCAATCGTCGGCATGGCGTTGATAGAGACTTATGATTCGTAGGGCCTCGGATGTCATCGTCGCATCTTCCCGGTCTTCCGGTACGACCTCATGTCCCGCCAGGGCGTGAGCCGCCGCCCACGCCTCTCTCCGTTCCAGGAAGGTCGGAAACTTCAAGGATGCCGACGAGTCTGATCCAGAGTTATTCTCGACGCAAGTCCGTTCCCTCTCTCCGTGCCAGACTCGGGAGGCTCTTGGTCATGCAAATCACGGAGATCCTGTTCGTCGCCTACCGCCAATGCACGTACAAGGCATTCTTGAAGTCGAAGGGCGAAGTCGGGGAACCTGTCGATTACGACGCGATTCGGAAAAGAGCCTACGCCAGGTCCAGGGACGAGGCGATCGAGCGGCCGTTGAAGAACCACGCCGAAAGCCAGGTTTCGAGAGAACACGCTTCGTTGCGAGTCGCCATCAAGGAGGGTGCCGGACTGATCGTCGGGGCCAGCGTCGAAGCATCGGCCGTGGCTCTCACGTTCGACCTCCTCGAACGGCAATCTGATCGTGACGACGACAGGCGAGCGATCTACGTGCCGATCCTGTTCTCCCGCAGGAACAAGCTGACCCGAGAGGACTCGTTGCTTGCCGCATTTCACGGGATCATCCTCGGCGAAGCCCTCCAGCAGCCCATCCCGTTCGTTGAGGTCTTTCACGGTCCCGGCTTCGCCGTGTACAAGATCAAACTGTCGGGACCGACCGGAGTGACCCGTCTTGCCAAGGAAGTGCGGCAGATCCTGGAAAGGCTGAGGAGACAGATCGAATCGACCTCGACGCCCTCGATGATCCTGAACTCCCACTGCCCGTCGTGCGAGATCCAGGATCGCTGCCATGCCGAGGCCGTCGCCAGGGACGACCTGAGCCTGATGCGAGGCATGTCGGAGAAGGAGGTCCTCGCCCAGCGAAAACGGGGGATCAACACCGTGACCCAGTTTGCCTGCACGTTCCGTCCCAAGAGCATCGGGCTGAACTGGAGCAAGCCTCTCGAGCGACACCTTCACGCCCTCCAGACATTGGCTTTGCGTGACAAGAAGGTCAATGTCGTCAGAGCGCCAGCCCGAATAGAATGGATGGGGGAGTCGGGCCGAGAGGGCCGAAGTAATGCTTAGCAAGTATCAATGCGATCGCTGCGAAAGTTGTGTGTGGGTTGACGATATTGCGATCTACTACACACTCTCAGATGGGCGAGAATTCCCCAAGTTCGCCGGGGTCGGATGGTGCTCCGTATGTCGCTCCTTGTCGGAAGTCGAAGACATTTGTGATCCCGCAGCCCTGAAGGAGTTCATGGCCGAACAGGATGTATCCCCATCCAGCGAATACGGAGAGCAATTGACCGCCCGGATCGAATGGCGCAGGCGCGAGATCAGTCGCCACGATGCTTGGAGTGCGGTGGGAAACACATCCTCCACCTGAAAGTAGCCCTTCCACTGAAGGTGGAGGAATCATCTCTCCTGGAGACGGGACGGGGGGGTAGCGGACCCTTCCATCACCCAAGATGCGACGGTGTCTTCTACTTCAAGACCGCTACGATTGACCTTGACGGGAGGCCCATGACACGGGTGCACTTGACGGCGGAAGGTCAACCGATCGGCTTCCGCTGGAAGGGTAGACTCGGGCGATGGATACGGCGTCTCGTCTTCTCGCTTCGCTACGATTGACCCGATAACGATCACCTGGGAGCAGGTTCGGGAGATCGCTAAGATCTTCTTCAACGGCGAGGAGAACCGTCGGGGGTGGGGGAGCAGGGCCAGCGCGCACTCTAGGCAATCCTGGTAATTTATGAGGCCTTGCGCTCCGGGCCTATCTTTTATACCATTCTCTGTGTTGTTTCATCCGAGGCACCCCACGGAGAGTGAACGATGGCCGAAACTCATCGGGTCGGTTTGGATTAGGTGGCGCGGCACTTCGAGGAGTTGGAAGATCCTCGTTCCAGCGTCAATCAGCGGCATCCCCTGGTCAGTGTCGTCGTCATCGCTCTGATGGCGGTCCTGGCCGGGGCCGACGGCCCGACCGCGATCGCCAAGTGGGCGGCCTTGAAAGAAGAGTTCGTCTCGGAGGCGCTCGACTTGCCCAACGGCATCCCGCGCAAGGACGTCTATCGGCGCGCCTTGGCCCAGCTCAAGCCGGCCGCCTTTCAAGCCTGTTTCGCCGACTGGCTGCGATCGTTGCGCGCCACGGCCGCGGAGGCGACCGGCGTGACCCAACCGATCCTGGCGGTCGATGGCAAGACGGCGCGGCGGAGCCACGATCGCGGCAAGGGCCTGGGCGCCTTGCATTCGGTGAGCGTCTGGGCCGGCGAATTCGGACTGTCGCTGGGGCAAGTGGCCTGCGCCGAGAAATCCAACGAGATCACGGCGATCCCCGAGGTCCTGAGGCTGGAGGACATCAAAGGTGCCATCATCACGATCGACGCCATGGGGACCCAGAAAGCGATCGCCGAGACGATCATCGATGGCGGAGCGGATTATCTGCTGGCGCTCAAAGGGAACCATGAAACGTTGCATCGGGCGGTCATCGACCACATCGACGAGCAACTCGATGGAGACATGTCGAACGCTCAGGAGCATGTGATCACCGAGAAGGGTCATGGACGTCAGGAGGCGCGAACTTATCTCCAGCTGCCGGCCCCCGAGGAATTACCGGGGTTCGCGTCGTGGAAGGGGCTGAAGTCGATCGGGATCGTGACGTCGCGGATCCTTCGTGACGGCAAGGAGACGATCGAAGTCCGCTATTACGTGAGCAGTCTCGCGGTGTCAGTGAAGCGATTCGCCCATGCGGTCCGCGGCCATTGGGGGATCGAAAATACGTGCCACTGGAGTCTGGATATCACTTATCGCGAGGATGAGTCGCGGATCCGTGATCAGCAGATGCGGGAGAACTTTGCGTGGCTGAGGCGCCTCACACTGTCACTTCTGAAGCAACATCCTGGCCGCGAAAGTGTAGCCATGAAACGCCGCAGTTGCGGTTGGAGCGATGACTTCATGCTGGAAGTCCTTACTGGAGCAACAGGTTAGTGGGCGCTGGCCCTGCATGCGCTCTACCCTTGTGTTTGTACACTGAATGCGAGCAGGCTGCCGGCATTCAGTGTTCGTGCGTTCAGAGAATCTTTGGGATTGCAGGCTCGCCGGAGAGCGAGGAGATCACCAGTCTTGGAGGTTTACTTTACTTTGGCGTTGTCATTTTTGCCTATTGATTTCGCCTGCGAATCGAGTCCGGGCTCGCTGAATATCTCGGTGTCGCCCCCACTTCGCCTGCTCCGTCGTCAGGCTCTTCGATCCGATCCTTTGATTACCTCGGGGTCAGGGTAGTGGAGCATCATGCCCTTCCACTGATCCCTCTCGCTACCTCTTCAATCGTGGCTTATCCGGGTGATCCGGCCGGGCAGAGCCGAGCGTGAAGTGCAACTTCGGAACCTCCCGAGCCCGTCGTATCATTCCGGGAAGACTGGGAACGGCTCCAACCAGATCGCTAAGATCACTTTGACTGCATAGCTATCGTTGGCAACGGATCGGGCGTTGAGGTTGTATCGACCTCCGCAACGGCCCCCGGCCCCACGATGAATTCAAGACCCGCTCCGGGAGATGAGATGAGTCCTGACGAATTCCGTGCGTTCGGACACCGGATGATCGACTGGATCGCCGACTACCGGACCACCCTGGAAGATCGGCCCGTGATGGCTCGCACTTCCCCCGGCGAGATCAAGTCCCGGCTCCCCGCATCGCCCCCGGAGATGCCCGAGGATTTCGGTGAAGTCTTCAACGACCTGGAGCGGGTCATCATGCCGGGGCTCTCCCTCTGGCAGCATCCCGGATTCTTCGGCTACTTCCCCGCCAACGCCTCCCTCGCCAGCGTCCTGGGCGATTACCTGAGCACGGGACTGGGAGTGCTCGGGCTCTCGTGGCAATCGAGCCCGGCGCTGACGGAGCTGGAGGAGGTGGTCACCGACTGGGTACGGCAGATGATCGGCGTCTCCGACGCCTGGAGCGGGGTCATCCAGGACACCGCCTCGACCAGCACGCTGGTGGCCCTCCTCTGCGCCCGTGAGCGGACAACGGGCTTCGGGATGAGCCGGGGCGGCCTGCAGGCGGAGCAGCGACCCCTGGTCGTCTACACGTCGAGGCAGGCCCATAGCTCGGTCGGCAAGGCGGCCCTCCTGGCGGGATTCGGGCGTGAGAACATCGAGATCGTGGGCCACGACGAGTCGTATGCCATGCGCCCCGAGTCCCTCGCCGACGCCATCACACGGGACATCGCAAGGGGCAAGCGACCTTGCGCCGTCGTGGCGACGACCGGCACGACAACCTCGACCGCCATCGATCCCCTGGGTGCGATCGCCCGGCAGGCGAAGGACCACGGCCTGTGGCTGCACGTCGATGCCGCCATGGCGGGCTCGGCCATGATCCTGCCCGAATGCCGCTGGATGTGGGAGGGCATCGAGGAGGCCGACTCGCTGGTCGTCAACGCCCACAAGTGGCTGGGGGCGGCCTTCGACTGCTCGCTCTACTGCGTCAGGGACACGGAGCACCTCATCCGGGTGATGTCCACCGACCCGAGCTACCTGAAATCCTCGGCGGACGGGCGGGTCAAGAACCTCCGGGATTGGGGCATCCCGCTGGGACGCCGGTTCCGTGCCCTGAAGCTCTGGTGCCTGCTGCGTGCCGAGGGAATAAGCGGGCTGAAGGCCCGGCTTCGTCGGGACATCGACAACGCCCGATGGCTTGCCGACGAGGTCCGCACCGCCCCATCCTGGCGGGTACTCGCCCCGGTGCCCCTGCAAACCGTCTGCGTCCGCCATGAGCCGCCGGACCTGGACGGTGAGGCGCTGGACGAGCACACGCTGGGCTGGTGCGAGCGAGTCAACCGCTCGGGCGAAGCCTACCTGACCCCGGCGACACTGGATGGGCGTTGGATGGTGCGGGTCTCGATCGGCGCCGAATCCACGGAGCGAGGGCACGTCCAGGCGTTATGGGACGTGATGCGTCGGGAGGCCGAGCGTGGTTAGGTCGGGGCCAGTGACCAAGTCGCCCGACTTGCACCCGGGATTTGCCTTCAACTACTCGACTCGCCTAGAAGTCGATTATCCCCGTAGACGACCGTGGCAATCCCGTCGAAGGGTTTGCGGCTCACGGGCGACGGGATCGCCTCTTTCTCCGGAGCAAAGATGCCCTGCTCGTCATCGGTGTCGCCGATTGCGCCAACTTGTGATATGACTGCCATTTCTCGATCGAGATCGGTCGGCAAGGCGGGTTTCAGAGGCTGTTTTGTGGGGAGTCCCGATGCACGGCACCCGACTACACCAGGAGACATCTGCCGAGGAACTCGAACGCCTCCTTGAAGGCGGGTGGAATGTTGACGCCCCCGGCTGGATGGGAGAGACTCCCCTGCACAGTGCGGCCCGACGGGGGCTGCCGGGAATCGCCCTGGTCCTGATCCGATGGGGAGCGACCGTCAATGCTCGTCGTCCCGACCGGCTCGACACGCCGCTCCACTTCGCCTCCAACGCCGAAGTGGCGGCGATCTTGGTCGAGCACGGGGCGGACGTTGAGGCACTCGATTGGTCCGGCCGCACCCCATTGCACTGGGCGGCACAGTTCGGCGTGGTCGATGTCGCCGACCTCCTGATTCGGAGCGGGGCCGCAGTGGACCGGCACGGAAATGACGGATCGACACCGTTGCACTGGGCCGCTCGGGAGGGGCATCACGACGTCGTCCGGTTACTCCTGGCCCGGGGAGCGAAGCCGGATGTGAAGGATCATGAGGGCCGCACACCGCTGCATTTCGGCGCATGGCGGGGGAAACGGGAAGCGGTCGAGGAACTTCTTCGGGCCGGTGCGAATCCCGGAATACGGGACAGGAGCGGCAAGACCCCGCTCCACGAGGCAAGGGAGACCGGCCGCCAGGAGATCATGGATCGGCTGCGAGACGCTCGGGATGAAGTGGTTCATACCGGAACGCATGCTGAACCGCAGGCTGCACCCATCGCACTCAGCAAGGTTCGGCTCCATCCCCGAAAGTGCGAGGCCGTCACCGTCGCCGAGGGGGCGGTCTTGACCCGATGGTCCCTCGACGGGACGCCCCGGAGGCTGGCGAATATCCAGGTCGATCATGCCTGGTTTTCCGACCTCGCCGTGTCGCACGACGGCGAGGTATTCGCCGTCACGACACCCGAGAACCGGATCGAGTTGCGACGGTGGGATGACCTCAATCTGGTGGCAGAGGTCGTGTGCCCGACGGAGGATGAATCCGGGCTGGTCGCCCTCGACCTTTCGTCCGACGGCCGCTGGATCGCCGTCGCCGACTCGTGCGAGCGAGTCCACCTCATCGATCGGGCATCGGGAAGGCTCGTGGCCACGACGGACGCCGGGGAGCGTACCTACTGCGTGAGATTCGACCCGTCCTCCCGTCTGCTCGCCACGGCCTGCTCGTACCAGGGCGGCGGCACGGTCAAGATTGACCGGATCGGAGATGGAGACTTGATCCCCGTGATCGAACTCAACCGGAGCGACTTCCGGACGCCCGGCAAGCGATTCGTGGACACGCTGGGCCACCTGGATTTCAGCCCGGACGGCGGTTTGTTGGCCCTGTTCGAGACGTCGGCCATCTACCACGATGCACGGTCCAGGGGATGGCGGGGGGATGTTGTGCTTTACGAAACCGGGGCCTGGAAGCAGCGCTGGAAGTCATCGGTCGATGCCAAGGCGACCGGAGACAAGAGATCCCTCGCCGAGGCGGGCCACGAGATGGGATTCCTCACGGAAGTGCGGTTCCTGGACTGCGAGACCTTGGCATGTGGGGCGACGAAGGGACACATCCTCGTCTTCCGTGCCAGCGATGGCAAACTGGTGCGTCGAGTGCAGGCTCATCCCGAAGCACCTGTCGTTTCTCTGGCCCGTGATCCTCGGGGACCTTTCGCCTGGGCGGCTCTTGGAGTCGGCGGCGGCGAATTGATCCGGGTTCCGCCCTGAAGCTTCTTCTCGTGCCGGGAACGGATAATCCCCGAATCGTGTCGGGGATTCGTCCCCGATGGTCGGTCGAGCTCCTTGTCGCCCACCGGGCACCCGGATACCCTGGTGCGTCGAGAACGACCGCCCGGAGGACTCTTCATGCGACGTGCCGCTTTCGCCCTGCTCTTCCCCATCATCGCGACCACCGGCGGCCTCGGCCTGGCCCGGGACGGCGGCAAGCCTCCGAAGGCGACGGTCATCAAGGCGGGCCGCTTGCTCGACGTGCGTGCCGGTCGGGTGCTGACCGACCGGGCGATCCTCGTCGTGGGCGAACGGATCGAGTCGGTCGGCGAGATGGCGGAGATCCTCAAGCGAGCCCCCACGGATGCCGCCGTCATCGACCTCTCCAGGTCCACCGTCCTGCCCGGCCTGATCGACGCCCACACCCACGTCCTGCTCCAAGGCGACATCACCCAGGCCGACTACGACGAGCAACTGCTCAAGGAGTCGATCCCCTTCCGCACCATCCGGGCCACGGTCGCCGCCAGGACGGCCCTGATGAACGGCTTCACCGCCATCCGGGACCTGGAGACCGAGGGGGCCATGTACGCCGACGTCAACGTCAAGCGGGCGATCCAGCGGGGCATCATCCCCGGCCCACGCATGTTCGTCTCGACCCGGGCCTTCTCGGCCACCGGGATGTATCCGCTACTGGGCTACTCCTGGGAATTGAAGGTGCCCGAGGGGGTGCAGGTGGTCGACGGCCCCGACGAGATCCGCAAGGCGGTCAGGGAACAGGTCAAGTACGGGGCCGACTGGATCAAGTTCTACTGCGACCGAAGATACTACCTGGAAGGCGGCAAGCTCCGCAGCAAGGTCAATTTCACGGACGAGGAGATGCGGGCGATCGTGGGGGAGGCCCACCGGCTCGACCGCCGGGTGGCCGCCCACGCCATCGGCAAGGACGGGATCATGGCGGCCCTGAAGGCGGGCGTTGACACGATCGAGCACGGCGACGGGTTCGACGAGGAGTCGATCGACTTGATGGTCCAGAAGGGCGTCTACTGGTGCCCGACGATTTACGTGACCGCCTACGTGGCCGAGGGGCGGGCCGCCGCCGGGAACCCGATCTGGAAGGAGATGCTGGACCTGGAGCGGAAGGCGTTCGGCCTGGCGGTGAGGAAGGGGGCGAAGATCGCCTACGGGACGGATGCGGGCGGGTATTCCTGGGCGGAGAACCAGGCCAAGGAGTTCTCCTACATGGTCCGATTCGGGATGACGCCGATGCAGGCGATCCGGTCGGCCACGGTCGTCGCCGCCGAGTTGCTCCAGGCCGAGTCCGACCTCGGGGCCATCGAGCCGGGGAGGTTCGCCGACATCGTGGCCGTCGATGGCGACCCGCTGAAGGACATCGCCGAGCTGGAGCGGGTGAAGTTCGTCATGAAGGGCGGCCGGGTATACAAGGGCGAGCCGAGCAAGTAAGGCGGTCGGTTGTCTCATCGCCGCCATGCTGAATTCGCTCCGTGAGGTCTGAAGCCTATCAGGGTAGCCAACGGGTCACGGATGCCTCAACTGGCCAAGACCGTCTGATCGGCCCGACAACGGGCGGCCCCCCTTTCAAGGGCACGCCGCTCGCAAATTCGATCCCCGACATTCGCTCTCCCGCCGTAGCGACGAAGGCGAGCAGGCCCGTCACGGTCATACCCAGGCCCACGAGGCAGACCCCGCCCCAACCACCTCGACCCCAGCCCCACGCACCCGCCGAGGAGCCCGCAGCGCCGCCCACGAAATAGGTGACCATGTATGCCGTGTTCATCCGGCTGCGGGCCTCGGGGCGGATGGAGTAGATCCTGGACTGGTTGGAGATGTGCGGCCGACTGTGCCCCGAGATCCAGCAGGATCACGCCCGCCACCATGCCAGCGACCGTCTCGCCGAAAACGTAGAGCACGACGTAGGCGAGCAGGATGCACGTCAGCCCCGCCCCGATCGTCCAGCGGGCACTGCGGCGGTCGGCGAGGCGGCCCGCCACGGGTGCGGCGAGTGCCCCGACGACGCCCACCAGACCGAACAGCCCGATGAGTCCGCTGCCATACCGGAAGGGGGGACCGGCGAGGTGGAACGCCAGCGTCGTCCAGAAGGTACTGAACGCCCCGAAGCCCGTCGCCCCGAACAGGCACGACTGCCCCAGCACCGGCTCGTCCCGAAGCAACCCGCCGATCGATCGCAGCAGCCCGATGTATGAGACGCCCAGGTCCTCCGGCTGCGACCTCGGCAGCAGCTCCTTCAAGGTCAGGCCGAGGGCGACCGTCACGGCGGCGGCGATCCCATACATGGCCCGCCAACCGAGGTACTCGCCGACTTCTCCGCTCACCGTTCGGGCTGCCAGGACGCCGATGAGCAGGCCGCTCATGACAATCCCCACCACTCGACCTCGCTCGGAGGGTTCCGCCAGGTGGGCGGCGAACGGGATGAGCAACTGCGGCGTGATCGATGTGATCCCGACGACTAGGCTGGCCGCCGCAAGCCAGTGGAAGCTCGGGGCGGCGGCGACCCCGAGAAGGCCACGCCGACCCGAGGAAAGCCCCGCGCATTCTCCAATGCGACGGCCGGGATGGATGAGACCTCCGACAACGGCGTTTCCGCGACTGGCGTACCGACCTGCGTGAGCGATGGGAAACATCAGGCCCTCCATGCGACTCCTCAGGTCTCAAAGCGCAACGGTGGGCGAAGTCGAGCTGATGTGGGGACTGGAGGAGGTCCGACATCGTCTGCTCGGAGGATGTAGACGACCGCCGGTCATATCCAGGCCGCACGGAGTCGCCTAAAGAGGTTGCCTGGACCTCCACTAACCGACCTCGACCTCCATCGGCAGACGTGGCAGATCACCCATCCGACGGTCGGGTCACGCCATCGGTGGGGGCGACCCCTGAATCCGTCGCCCGGGCCAGGACGACTGGCGGCCCAGCCGATACCGCGCCTGCCAGACTCGCTCCCGAACCGCCAGGCCAAGCGCACCGCTCGCCGACATCGAATCGGCCCAGGTAGTGCCGCCGTCGTCGCTGACCTCGACCTCGCCACGGTCCGACTCGCCGGCCCAGGCCGCCCCGACACCGGTATTCGTCCCCTTCGCACGACCTCGTACCGGGCGGGCGATCTGGACCTTACCTGGAGTCGGCACGGGACCAGCGTCGGGCAGGCCGTCCCGACGCCCAGGGCGTGTACATGACTCTGGAATTACCGTCGAAGGGCCGGTCGGTGACGACGACCGCGTCAGCCACTTCACCGAAGCCATGCCGTACCAGCCCGCCACGACCGTCCGGACCGGGTGGCCGTGCCTCGGGCGGCAGCGGCTCGCCGTTCATCTCGTAGGCGAGCAGCACCTCGGGGGCCTCGCCTTGGCAGCGGCAGGCTGCGGGCGTAGGGGATCACGCCCGGCGTCTTCGGGTTGGGCTCCTTCGAACTCGCCCTCGTCGGACCCTTCGAGGATCACCTCGACGGCGTCCGGCTTGACCCCGGCCCGCTCCAGCACGGCGGCCAGCGGGACGCCTGTCCACTCGGCGGTGCTGACCGCCCCCAGTTCCCAGCGGATGCTCGACCTGCGGCGGTTCGAGGAAGACCCGGCCGTTGCCCGAGCATTCAAGCAGGGCGGTCACGATCGCGACGGCATCCGTCAGCAACTCGTCGTAGGACGATCTCGAAGAGGCCTCGACCTCGCCTTCGACCTTGAGACTCGAGGTCGTCGCCGGAGCCCGCCGGGATCTCGAAGCGGATGCGGACGTAGATGTGGTTGGGACATGAGCGGCGGGTGTCGAGGGCGGAAGGGTTACTCAGGTCCCGGGAGTTGTCGGCCGAGCAACTTCGTTGCACGGGTCCTCGTAACCGGATTCCTCCCTCTCCCGGCCGACCAACGGCCGGGGCCCACGTCAGCCCAGCCCCCTGGCAGGGTCCGACCACTCCCGGATCGGATCGCTCTTGGACCGCCAGGACCGCCCGATCTTACGGCATCCTGGAACACAACGCCACGCACCCGGTCCGACCTTCGGCGTCGGCGAGCCCCGGCAGTCGCCCCGCAGGGCCTTCAGGGAGTACCTCTCCTCGTCGATCTCGCGAGGCGGTTCGGAACCCCAGGCGGCGGAAGACCGCCACGGGCGGGCACCAGCCCTGGACGGCGTGCTGGAGCAGGAACCCGGCGACGGCGGCGGGCAGAAGGAAGAATCGCCGGTCCACGAACGTCCCCAGCCCCAGCCCGATCAGGGCGACGGTGGCGGCGTTGGCCTCCAGCGTCCGCTCGATGTCCCATTCCCGGCCAGCTCTCCAGGCGGCGGTCGATCGCCTCGGGTCCTGCACCGGCGACTCACGAGCGACACCTCTCTCGATCCGGCGGCGGATGGTCGCGTGACATGCTCGGCCGTGTATCAGGCACTCGGCACGGTCGATAGGGGCTCATCGGCGTTTCACCTATAGGTGGCGGATCTGGGGATGAGGGCGTTCAGCTTGAGTGCCCAGGTCCATGAGAGAGCTGCAAGTGGTGTGCCCGACCCGCCGGGGCCGTCAGGACTTCTACCTCTTGCCGCCGCAGCCGTCGAGCAGCTTCATCTGGCGGGCCATCTCCTCCTGGCGCCTCCTCGACGGTCGTCTCGCACACCACCTTGCAGAGCCGCTCCACCAGCGGGTCATCAAGCCATGTAGAAACTGACGTGCCATCTTGCTTCTAATTGGTCAGGTGGACCAGTTGACAACCGGTGGTGAAATCTACCACCCATCAGGCGAGGAGGAGAAACGCAACACGTGGGACCTTCAGGATCGAGACGTGGATGGTTCCGATCGAATCCGCCCCTTCCCAAGAGACCGGCCGTGGCTTTCTGAGTTGAATCGAAATCCAAACTGCCTGTCGTCCAGTCTACCCCAACGCCAGGATCGCCTCAGGGGGCTTCCAGAGCCCCCTGGTTGAATGCCGTGACCTTGATCGTCGGACGGATACCCACCGACCCGAATGCGTCCTCCATGATGCTGGCAGACCCTCCCGGCATGCTCCGGATAGGTGACCAGGCAGTCATGGATCGTCACGACCCAGATGCCTTCGAGGGCACATCGCCGAACCGCCCGGTTGATCACGACCTCCGACTCCAGCCTGAGCATGTGGTGGGAGAGGCGTCTGTAATCCTCCTCCTTGATCGTTCGGATTGTTTCCCGGACGGTCGGGAACTCCCGGGCGAACAACCTCGTCAATCTGCCCTCATAGCAGTTCTTCCCGTAGAACACCTGGGTGAAGATCTGCTTCTTGAATGTCTCCCTGTCGGTTTGATTGTCATCGAGAACCATCAACTCGTCGTAGAACCTCCCCTCCTCGCAGAGCTTGAGGTAGAGTCCCAGATCATCGGGAACCAATTGTGAAGATTTGGTTAAACCTACATCGTATAGGGAGTCCCTGTGCCCTCCTCCCCCTTCTTCCTCTTGGTTTAGGGGAAGAGAGAGGGAAATGACGTCAAGGAAGTCCTGATCCATCTCGATATACTGGTTAGAATGGGCAGAGTAGGGATTATTAGCCACGTTATTAATTGATAATCCCTGTTTCAGGTGACGACAGAGGAGTCCGACGAGCAACGGTTGAGAGTTGGCAACGTCGCAACCGACAAGTGAGTGATTATTAACCCGTAGATATCTCCTCAACGACTTCTTGAGCCCGGTGACGTTGTTGTAGACCCTGCCAAAGTGGCAGACGTGCCAGAACCAATCGCCATGATGAATCCCGTCGCAGAGCATGCGCTGACCGGTGTAGCCGTCGATCTCCTCGGGACTGGCTTCGATCATCAAGGCGTCGAGTTCCTGCAAGGCGGAAGCGTGGTCGATCGTGATGTCCTGGAGGCAGCGCCAGATGTGCCGGTGGGGCAAGGTGACGATCTCGCTCTGCCTGGCAAGATTGACCTTGGTGATCGACTTGAGCAACGCCCTGGTCGTCAGTTCGACCCGCTCGTGACGGACGCCGTTCCATCTGGGTCCGAGTTTGTAGCCGTAGCATTTGCCGCCTCGGGATCGGTCATCATGGCTCCGCCGGTTCGGGCTGTCCGCCTGGTGGTAGATCCCGTCGCAGACGATCGTGTCGGACTCCAGGAGGGCATCCCTGACCTGCTTGTAGACCGTGTTGTCGGGGAAGAACCGCCGCAGGTATGCCGCCTTGAGCGGCACGAACTCGTCCTCGATATCCTTGAATACCCGCTGGGAGTAGAGGACGTGGAGGAAGAACCGGGCGTGGTCGGCGTAGCGGTGGAGGTGGGGCGAGAGAACCTCGGTGGGGTCGAAGTCGACCGGGTTGTAAAATGTGCGAATAGGCGTTCGAGAGCCGCTTCCGGGTGCGTGCGATCATTGGTGGCTTCCTGCCATTGGTGTATCCGCCGAGTCCTTGGCGATCCATCTGGATTATCGCATAAACAATGACTCGTATCAATCAAATAAGTTTTTGAGTCTGAAAACCATGAAGCGGTTCCTGGCCCTCCTAGGCGACCTGATCTTCCATGCGTCTCGCTCACCCTTCGAGCGTGAGCTGGCGGGTCGACCTCAACCGGACGATCGAGACTTCTACGAGGCTCATTACGGCGGCAGTGGCATCCCCGAGGACATCCCCGTCAGGATTCGCAAGGTCTATGTTGAGCAACTCGGTGCATGCTGGATGGGTCTGCGACCCGATGACAATGTTTGCGAGTCTGATCCCGACCTCCCCTTCGCCGAATTGCTCTACGAGATCGAGGACGAGTTCGGGATCAAGATCCCTGATGAGGACATGAAACGGATGGACGGGACGTTCGATGCGATCGTGCGGTACGTTGCCTCGCAGCGTGTCGAGTCGTCATGATGTGGAGAGGCGATTCCACTTTTCGGACAGAAAGTGGAAATAGGTGTGATCGGTGCTGACGAGCTTTCGACTCAAGAATTCCGCTATGGGGATTGAAGAGCCGTTCGGGAGAAGGGCCGAGGAATGACACGACCACCTCGGCCGATTCGACGGATCCTTCAAGAATCTCGATGGCTTCTGAGGATCGAGACTGTCGTACCGCCGAGGAGCGGGCAGATCGCCAATCCGAGCCCCAGCAAGCGGGCAAACTGGCCGTGGGTGAACAGAGCTGTCGCCTGTCCGGAGTAGTTGAATGTAACGAGGATCACCGTGAAGACACCCAAGCCGATCAATGCACCCTGGACGAACGACGTGATGCGCCAGTGAAGTCTACTCGGTGGCCGGCACGCCACCCACAGACCGGCCGCCCAGGCCAGCAGGAGGCCGAGAATGCTCGTCATGCATCGGTCGACGATCGCAAGAGATCCGGGGGGCTGTTGATCGTAGGCGTTCCGAAGACGCGCTTGGAACAGACCGTTGTGCGAAGAACGTGTGGAGCGTCGAGGATGCGACAAGACCGACGATCAGAAATGTGAGATGGAAAGCGCCAAGACGGCGGCGAAGGACGAATGTCTGAATGATGACGAGATCGAGCGTCACCAAAGCGAAGAGAAAAGGTGGAGACAGAAGTCGGTAGGGTTGTACTCGCAGGAAGGCCAGATCCAAGGCGATCAGCGCCACCAGTTTCATGAGGAGTGAGAGCGAAACGCCTTGTTTGGACACGACTGTCCCTCACATTCTGGGCGGCCTATCCCGAAAGGACCGTTTTCGGCACGCTTGTTCGGGGTTGTGACCGACGATTGATGTGGTTGAAATCGGGCTGATTTGGCCGGGCCGAACCCGATGTAGGAACCATGTCATCCTGACTGCCCCCCCGAGGAAGAAGAGAGCCGACACAAGCTGAAAGCCAGAAAGGTCAAACTGACACGGACGGCCTCGGCCCCTTCCACGACCCGAATCGGCTCCGCAATCAATAGCCTGCTGCCCAGGACGAGCCGCCGCTGAGGCCGCACGGAGGGCAATGCCTGAAGCGGTGAAAAGACAGGCGAATATAATCCAGAAGCCGATGAGGCGATCCAAGAAGGCCATTGTACGCATTCTCTTGCCTTCTCCGCTTCGTGGAGCCAGCCGCCGAACGACCGGGTTCGGCGTTCCAAGAGAAATCCCGATCCCTCAGGATGAACGTCGTGACTGATTCCGCCCGGTCGCAGATCAGCAAACCAGAACCCCTTTCGTTCCACGTTATCGCCTACGGTCACAGGGATCGCCTTGTCGAACTCGGGGCATTTGTAACAAAACGTGTGGAACTCGCCACGCTCCCCGCAGGTATCGACCGCAGAAGGCAGCTCCGCCAAGAGCGTCTCATCGAACTGCCGACCCACGAACCGTTCGCTCCCCAACTGCCTAGGGTCCACACAGGTCAGCACCGCCCCCGAGACCCGCCGCCAGCATCGTCCGTGCGAGGGAAGGCGTCTCCTGAGCCGTGGTCCAGATCGGGAACATCGGCTCGATGCCCGTCCCCTGGAGCAGCCGAACCCGGTATTCCCGGATGTCTTCGAGGAACAGGTCGCCAAACGCCATGTGAGTGACGCCCTCCGACCTTGGCCTTGGCGATTCTCGTCTTCATGTGATCTTCGTAGACCTCGTTCGTGCAGGGATAAGGCAGCATCACAGGGACCAGCGGGAGCCCCGCCGCAGCCGCCTGGGCTTCAACGAGTTCCCGCCGCACTGCGTGCATCGCAACCCGGTACGCCTCGTTGAACGTGGTCAGGAGTCCCCCGACTTCGAGGCAGGGTTGCTGGCGAAGCACGTGAAAGCCCAGCCCGCCATCCTTGCCTGTAACTCCTCATGAGAGCAGGACTTTCGGGGCTGGGGGTCGGTCATGGGCGACTCCTCCCGTCGACGAGGACGCCGAGACTGGATGGCGCCGGGCCACTTCGGCGCTGTCGTCGTTGAGCCGGTCTCGAAGCAGGGTTTCCAGGGGATCGCAGGTACCTGCATGCCTCCTCCCGGCTAGAACTGCTGCCCGACCTCAGAGGCTCGTCGGGAGTACGGCGGATCGTCCAGCAGGTGCCCCAACTCGGTGATGGCTCGGGCTGAAGTATAGCGGCGACCCGAGATCGTCCGTGCGACCCCCAGCCGCCTCAGCCGTTCGGCGTTGTCGGGCTGGTCGTGGGCGAAGGGCATGACCAGCATGGGACGCCCCGCCCGCATCGCCAGCCCCGTCGTGCTCGATGCCCCCGGCGTGGACGACCACAGCCGCTCGTGGGAAGAGTTGCGAGAAGGGTGCGTATTCGCAGGCGAAGACCCCCTCGGGCGGGGCGACCCTCTCGGTGCTGATCCTCTTGCCGACCAGGACAGCACGACACCCCGATCCGCCTCGGCGGCGTCGAGGCTATCCTCGAAGAATCGCCCGGCGACGGTCACCGCCGAGATGCCGACCGTGAAGACGATCGGCGGCGGGCCAGAATCCAGGAATCGCACCAGTTCGGAGGCATGCCGCGATTCCCGTCATGGTCGAAGGTCGGGAAGCCGGTGACGAGCGTCTGCGGGGGCCAGTCGGACTGCTTGGCGGCGAGCATCTCAGAGAACAGGGCCAGCACCAGGGACGGGGAGTGACCTTCGACGAGCGGGTTACCGGCCCGAGGGCGGCAGCCCGAGTTCTTTGCGGAGACGATACCACGGACCGGCCCACGAACGGCTCGCCCATGCCAGGAACTTCCCGACCGGTCCCACGGAGACCGGCCCCAGGGCAAGCAGCACCTTCGAGACTCCCGGGAAATCCTGGTATCAACGGCGGTCAGCGCCAAGAAGACACCGGATGGTGTGATGATCGAAGGAAGGGCCACGGGATGCCCGTTGTCTCCGGACACGAGTCGAGTGGCGTAGGTGATCGTATGCGAGACCAGCAGGTCGGCCCCTTCCGCCGCTGCCATCGTGTCCTCGTAGGACTCCCGAAGGGCCTGGGGAGGATGAGTTCCCGCAGCACCCGGGGAAGGTGCCCCAGCGGGGGTGCATGAACCGTGGCATCACGGCGGGGTCGGTCACGAAGTTGGAATCGGGTCGCACGGCTCGGAAGCCCAGCCCCAGTGCCTCGACCTTTTTCTGGTAGCAGGCGCCGGTGGCGACGACCGCCTCGTGACCCCGTGCCTTCAAGCCGAGGGCGATGGCGATGTAGGGGTGCAGGTCGCCCAGCGAGCCGACCGCCGTGAGGACGATCCGTATGGGTCGGCCCTGAAGCTTCGTTTCGGGTTGTCCCGACCCTGAATTCGTCATGCTTTGCCCTCGCCGACGTGACCCGTGGAGACCTCGCCACGCCACCATTCCGTGAAGTCGGAAAAACGAGCCCCGTGACGAGCAGGCCGAAAGGGACTTGCGTACTGAACTTCGGAGTCCCATCCTACCTCATGGGACATCCCGGTGGTTACGATGCGGGTGTAACTACTGACTTCGCTCGTCGTCGTGTTGCCAGAGGTATCTGAGAATCAATGGTTTATGGAGTTGGATCCGTTTGGTTGGGGTATCGAAATGGCCCTCCCCACGCGGTACATTCCTGGATGGTAACAATGTCCAAGGATGTCCCGCATTGGAGAGGAGCCAAGCCCATGCTCGCCACCACCGCAGCTGCCGTCAAGCTTCAGACCTACTCTACCCCCGAACAGACCGGCTGCGCCAAAGCCATCGACCGGTCCCTCACGATCTTCTGGTCCCTCGTCGAACGCCTTCGCTCAGCCGCAGACCAGCGACAACCGATTCATCAGGTTGAAGAGGTCATCTTCCGTGACCTCCTGGCAATGGGGCTCGACTTGCTTCAGGCGTTCCTGGTCCTCTCCGGCGATGGCGACGCCGGGCCGAACCTGACCGTCGCCGGCGATGCCCCGGACGACCCGCCTCGAGTCTTGCCCCGATTGGATCAGCCACGGCGTCGTTCCTACCTGTCGATCTTCGGCGAGGTCGAGATCGAGAGGGTCGGCTACGGTCATGACCGACTCGACGTCGCCCCGCTCGACGCCCGCCTCCACCTCCCGCGGCGGCAGTATTCGTATCTGTTCCAGCAGTGGCTCGGATTGTTCGTCGTCGATGACGCGCATGCCGAGGCGATCAAGAAACTGCAGACGATCCTGGGGTTGGAGATCTCGGTCAAGGCCTCGGAAGACCTCAACCGCGAGCAGGGCAGCGACGTGGAGCCATTCCAAGATCACCTGCCGACACCCGAAGCGACGCAGGAGGGGCCGATCCTGGTGGTGACGGCCGACTGCAAAGGAGTGCCCCTGGTGCGAAAGGCACTGCCGCCTGAGGAGACGACCGACACTCCGCTTCCCGCGTTGGCGAACCCGCGCCGTGGCAAGGGTGAGAAGGCCAACAAGAAGAAGATGGCGGCGGTGGGTGCGGTCTACACGATCGAACCGTTCGTACGCACCGCCGACGAAGTGATCAGCGAAGTCATGAGGGAGGAGGCCGCCAAGCGTCGCCCGAAGCCCGCGCACAAGCGGGTGCGTGCCGAGTTGCTGGTGGGCAAGGTGGCGTTGTTCCTCTGGCTGGCCGACGAGGTCTTACGTCGCAACCCGACGGGGACCAAGCCGTTGATCTTCCTCTCGGATGGGGAGCGCGCGTTGCACGATCGCCAGAGCGAGTACTTGCCCGAAAACGCGATCTGTATCTTGGACCTGTTCCACGTGATGGAGCGGTTGTGGAAGGCGGCGTGGTGTTTCTTCGACGAGGCGACCCAGAAGCGGGAGGCCCATCAGTGGGTGGAGAAAGAGTTGCGTATGCTTCTGGAAGGAAAGGTGAGTTCCGTCGTGGGCGGTCTGCGTCAGATGATGACTAAGCGGGACTTGAAGGGTGCGCGTCGCAAGACGATTCGAGAAGTAACCGGCTACTTCGAGCGAAACCGCGCACAAATGAAATACGATGAATACCTTGCGGCGGGCTACCCGATTGGCAGTGGGGTGGTCGAGGGGGCGTGCCGACACTTGGTGAAAGACCGGTTGGAGCGCGCCGGGATGCGTTGGCATCCCGACGGTGCACAAGCGATGCTCAACCTGCGCGCGACGTACCTCAACGAAGAGTGGGACTTGTTCTGGTGCTATCATGTCGAACAGGAAGACGAACGACTATACAGGAAGCTCGGGGAGGCTGGATAAGGGTGGACCGGT
>CAVURY010000045.1:0-306357 GCA_963743925.1 uncultured Planctomycetota bacterium
GTAACATTGCCGAGGCGAGATAATAAGAGCCGTGTGCCGAAGGCACCGCATCCGATCGCTATCTCGAGGGTTAACGGGGTTGCACCCATGCCGACCAAAGATGAAGAGGCCGCGGCACTGGCCCAAACACATTACGACGTCGAATCCGGCCTAACACATGTCTTTCGCCTCATCAGCGATGGTGAGGCTGAGATCATGCCCTCAGAGCCCATCAAGTTGCTCGAGGTAAATGAGCATACGGTGCCATCGGGGATACTACCGATCCATTTCGGACCCTCCCCAGCTTCGGGACTGCACTACCCGATGGTGATCCTGGAAGTGACCCCGGAGGAGTATCAAAAGATTCAAAGCGAGGAACTGACGCTCCCGCACGGCTGGAGGTTCGGACACCCCATCCTGAGGCCAGCCGCCGAGAATGGTTCATGAGTGAGTCCGCCGACTGGGCGCGAGCTTATGCTCGCCAAGCCGATATCGACTTCAAAGCATGGGAACTCCTCGAGAAGCATCCGGAAGCCGTCGGCGCGGAGTGCCACAGGCTCTTGTTCCTTCAAATGGCGTGCGAGAAGTTGTGCAAGGCGCATCTGATACGGGGCGGGACGCCTCCCGAAAGCCTCCAGGCGAGTCATGGATAAGTCGCGAATCCCCTCCCGGTCATCCTGCAAGAACAGATGCGGCGCATGAGGCGGAATCTTCGTGGGATGCGGGGCGTGTTGATGCACATACGCCACCTGGCGAATGAGATCGAAGTGTTGAACCCGGCGATGAGGCGAGATGGCCAGAGACCCGACAATTGCGAGTATCCCTGGGAGTCTGGGGATGATGTGATCTCACCCCTGGATTGGACGTTCACCCCATCGCGGCTCGTCGCCGCCCCCGCCGGGCGAACCTTCATCAAACTCCTCAAAGGGGCGGTCGCCAGAATCATCGATGAATTGGAGGATTAATATGAGCGGCCCGATCATCCGGAAGTATGGTTTCCCCAACTTCGAGAAAATCTTCGGCGAGCGCCCCATCGAGCATGGAGTCGAGGAGCCGGGCGGACAGGCCCAGCAGTCCGGCGCCGCGCAGGCCAATCCGGTCACTCCGGCCGTATCGAAGGAGGATTCCGACGGCAAGAAACCGCGGCAGTCGTGATGAGGTCCGGTCGGGGGGTCGAGGATCCGAGCCGTAGCAGCCTGCTCTCTCATGGCCGGCCGGCTCACTCGAGTATCTCGTTGAGCAGGTAGGCGAGCCGGACGCCCGACTGGGCGATCCGCTGCATGGCCGCCGGGAAATTCGCGTCCTCATACTCGCGGCCGATCTCATCGCCGTTGCGAAGGATCCGGTCCGTACCCGGGACCTGGCACGCGCGACGACCCAGCGCCAGGCTCTCGTCGGCCCAGTCCTCGATGCGCCCGCGGGCCCAATCCCGCGCCTCGGGACGGTCGGCCAGCGCCCTCAAGTCGTCGACCATCTCCGGCTCGTCGCGCATCCGGTAGCGTCGCCGGAGCAATCCGGAGTCCCATACCTGGTGCAGGTTGGTCTACTCGTCGCGTCCGGATCGGAGCTGGAGGCTATTGCCGCCGCGGTCGCGCCGGTCGGCGACGTGCATCGGCTGGTGGAGATCCTGCACGAGATGGACGTAGAATCGCAGGGCCTGGAGTCGTCGGGCACGAGGGGCCTTGCGGTCGGCCAGGACCTGTCGGAATTCTGCGATCTTGGAGACGACGCATCCTTGAGCTTTGCAGTCCCTGCCGTTGTAATGGGTGGAGGATACCGGCACGTTGACGAAGTGCCAGGCGGCACTGCCGGGTATGTCGCGGCTGTGCTCGTCGGCCCAGGTTGCGGCGTCCGCCAGCGACTCCCCCGGCTCGAGGAGTGCCCGGATCGTCGCCCGAGCGTGGGGAGTGAGTCGCGACTCGGCGAACTGGGCCGATGCCCGGTGGGCGAGTCGGCCCCAGGCATGGGCGGGCCGAGATGAGCCCGCGAGCCCGGCGACAATCGCCAGGCCGATCATCCCGGCGCGAAGGACTCGCCGCCCGACCGTCTCCGGAGACCTATCGCGCCACCCGGTGCTCCCTCGCATCCGGGGCGCTTCGTCCGATCGGTCCGATTTCATCGTGGGGGCTCCTCTCGTCGTCGATCCAATTGGCTCGGGAACCTGCGGGCGCGCTCCGCCCATACCGAACGGGACTCCCCATCCGTCCCGACTGAGGATACCATCAGGAGAGGCGGAGTGCGCGGGCTCTCGCGTGGCGAATGGAGTTCGACGGAGCTGCGTTGGGCTCGGGTCTCCTCACCCGGCCCGGTTCGATCGTCAATGACCTTGGCTCGGGCCTGGCGGCCGGTGGTCGAGGATGGCCTTCAAAGGCCCCTCATCAACGGCCCGTCCGAGCCGCGACTTTTTCCGACCAGAAAGGCTGATAATGGCGTCGGTCGACCCCTATTCGCCCTGCCCTTGCGGGAGCGGCCAGAAGTTCAAGTGGTGCTGCCATAAGGTCGAATCCTACGCCGAGCGCGCCCAGCGGATGGTGGAGAACGGCCAGTACGAGGCGGCGATCAAGCCGCTGTCCGAGGGGCTGGCCAAGCATCCGGATAATCCCTGGCTCCTGACGCGGAAAGCCTTGATCGAGGTCCACCTCAAGCAGTTCGATTCGGCGAAGGAGAGCCTGCGCGTCCTGCTCAAGAAGGAGCCCGGGCATCTGGGCGCGACGATCCTGATGACGCGGCTGCTGATGGAGAGCGAGGGCGCGACGGCCGCGATCGCCCAGTTCCAGCAGGGGCTCTCGGCGATGGCCCCGGAGCGGCGGGGCGAGCTGGCGCCGCTGGCATCCCTGCTGGGCATCTCGCTGTGCCGATCCGGCTTCCCGATCGCCGGATTCAAGCACCTGGAACTGGTCCAGAAATGGGGCGGAGCATCGGACGATTCGAGTGCTCGGGCGATCGCCTCGTTGAGGGCGAGCCCCGCGCTCTCGGCCTGGGACAAGAACCCGTATCACCTCTGGCCGGCGCCGGAGGGCGTGGGCGACCAGTTCCGCGAATCGTTCGAGCGCGCCATCGGCTGGGCCGATGAGGGACTCTGGGCGTCCGCCGCGTCGGCGTTCGAGCTGCTGGCCGCGGGCTCGTCCGCCGGGGCGATCGCCGATCGCAACCGGGGTATCTGCTGCCTCTGGATCGCCGACATCGACGGCGCCGTCGAGTCGCTGCGGCGCTTCATCGCCCGGACCGGGCCATCCGTCGAGGCGGTCGACCTCGAGGCGATCTGTCAGCGGGTCGGGCCGCCCCCGATCGGGGATCGCGTCGAGTTCGTCCACCTGAGCTGGCCGATCCGGAACCGGGCGGGGCTCCTGGACGCCTTGCGAGCCGACCCGACCTTCGAGCAAGGGCCCGACCGGCCCCTCCATCCCGACGACCCCGACTCCACCGCGACCGAGCGGTTCTACATGCTCGACCGCAAGAAGATCGAGGCGAAGCCCGGGCTGACTCCCCGGGACATCCCGGTCGTCGAGGGCGAGGTGATCGTCGGCAAGGACGCGGTGTATCTCGAGACCTACGACGACGGCCGGCTCGACCGGCTGAGCGACCGGTTCACGGCCGCGGCGCGGGCGAACATCCCGCCGGCCCATCCCCGGACCAAGGTCATCGACAAGGAGTCGCGGCATCAACTGGCGATGAGCTGGCGCTGGAGCATGCCCCAGGGCGTGCCGGAGGAGGATGTCGAGCGGCTCAACCGCGAGCAGATGGCGCACGTGATCCGCGACGTCTGGCCGGAGACGCCCCAGCCGGCCCTCCGGCGCCGGACCCCGCTGGAGGCCGCCAAGGCCGGGGGCAACGAGACGTTCCTTCGCGCCTCGATCCGGCTCCTCGAGACATCCAGCGAGGATTCCGCGGACCTCATCGACTGGGACCAGCTCCGCGCGCGGCTGGGCCTGAAGCCCGAGCCGGCCGTCGAGGCCGAGGGCCTGGATATCGATCGGCTCCACATGTCGCGATGGTCGATGATCCCCTTCGCGACGCTGGACGATGACCGACTCGTGTTCGTCTATCTTCTCGCCCGATCGTGGGGGCTGCGCCGGGTGATGAACGGGGCCGCCCGCGCCATCGTCGAGCGGCCGTCGGCCTCGGTGAAAAGCCGGATGCCGGCGACCACGCTCTATGGGGACCTCGCGCTCGACGCGGCCCGCGACGGCGACCGCGCCGAGGCCGAGCAATGGCTGCAACGCGGGCGACAGACCGAATCATCGCTGAAGATCTCCCCCAACGCGCTGATCTGGGAGATGATCGCCCTCCAGGTGAAGATCATCCTCGACCATCCCGAGGTCTGGGTCCCCATCATCGCCGTCCTGCTCGAACGCTATCGCGGCAACCGGGATGCCCTCTCCGCGATCCTGTTGAGGCTCATGGAGATGGGATTGGTCCGCGCCTCGGTCGACCCAAACAACCCCGACCAGATCGCCCTGGACACGCGGATCCTCGACCAGTTGCTGACCCAGTTCGGCCCGAGGGTGACGACCGCGAGCGGCGACCTGGGCGTCTCCGCCAACCAGGGCGGGATCTGGACACCCGAGGCTTCCCGAGGCGGCTCGACGATCTGGACCCCGGGCTCGGAAGCGGCCGCCGCACCGGGCCAGGAGCGACCCAAGATCATCATGCCGTGACGATCGGTCGGTGAATGGGCGTAGTATTTGGGAGTCGGCGGGGGGGTCTCCTCGATGTCATCGACATCGCCGGGCGGATCATCGATGTCGCTCGTGCACGAGGGCTGGGATCACCTGAGGGCCGGTCGTCCGCTGGCGGCCTGGGGGAGCTGGCAACGCGCATTGAGGCTCGAGCCGGACCTGCCCGCGGCCGTGAAGGCCCTGGCGACCCTCGAGTCCGCCGCCGACCTGCCCGCGGCTGCTCGGGCGATCTATCGACTCCGACAGCCCGATGATCCGGCCCGACGAGCGGCCTGGAATGAGCGGCTGAAGGTTCGGGGTGACGGGGACCAGGATCTGGATGCGATGGCGGACGCGTTCGGGCGGCTGGCGGCCGAAGGGCCGGACGACGCCTCGGCCTGGTACAACCGAGCCCTCTGCCTGGCCTGGCGCGGGGCCAATCGCGAGGCCGTCGCCTGCCTGGATCGCGTGGTCGCCCTGGAGGCGGTGCCGGCGTTCGATCGCGCGGTCGAGGCCTGGACCCTGGCCGAGGTCCTCCGACAGGGCGGGGGCGCCGAGACCCTGGCCGACGACCTGCGCTTCGCGTTCACGATCGAGTGGGACCCCGCGGATACCCCCGATCTGCTCGACGAGTTCCCCGATCTTCGGCGGGTCTCGCTCCCGCACGTACCGGGCATCGAGCCCGGCCCCGACCCGGATATCGAGGTGTTCGAGTGGCTCGACCGGCCCCTCCCCGACCCGGCCGAGTCGGGTCGGATCGCACGAGCCGGCGACTTGCCGGTCACCCTGGCGAGCGTTTATTTCAACCGCAGATCGCGGTTGCTTCGGCTCTCCAGCCCCCGCGTCGAGACGCTCCAGAAGGTCGAGGAGGTGCTGCTCCCTCGGCTCGAGGCCGGGCGACGATCGATCCGTCGGGAAGCCGCGCCGCTGCCGCTCCCGTTCCTCGACGCCGACGTCTGGACGGTCCGGATTCCGCCCGGCCTCGAGCGCGGTCGCGTCGATGAACTGACGCGCGAATGGGTCGAGCACTTCTACGAAGATGAATGGATTCACCCGACGCGGCAGGCGTTGGGCGGGCTCTCGCCGCTGGGCGCGGCCCTCCGATCGCGTCGCGACGATCCGGTCCTCCGCGCCAGGCTGACGGCGGTGGTCGATTTTCGCGAGCAACTCGGCGCCCGCCCCAGCGCCCTTCGGCTCTATCAGGGCTATCCCTTTGACCGGCTGCGCCGTCGGCTGGGGCTCGATCCGAAGGATCCCGCCGCCACCGACCCGGCGGACCTGAGCTGCGCCGGCCCCTGGGAGCTGGATGGCCTCGATCCGCCGTCGTTGGACGATCGTCGCCTCGTCGAGGCGGTCGCCTCGGCCGTCGGACTGCGCGAGGATTCGCGGACGGCGTCGCTGGCCGCCGAGCTGATCCGCCGCCGCCCCCGCGAGATCGCCTCGATCGACCTGGCCGCCGCGGTCTCCGCCCTGGTTCGTCGGGCGCTCGGCGCCGAAGATTTCGAAGCCGCCTTGAGATGGATCGACCAGGCCCGGCCCCTCGGCGATCCCCGGACGACCCGGACGCTGGACCGATGGCGCGCCGAGCTCCTCGCACGCGCCCGACGACCCGACGAGGCCCTGAATGCCTTTCGTGCCCTGATCGGCCCCGAAGAGCCCGCCGCCGGCGCCGCGATGGCCATCGACGCCGCCGAGACCCTGCTCGATCATGGCCACCTCGCACAGGCCGAGTCACTCTTAAACACCGCCCGCGACCTCGCCGGCTCGGCCGGCCGACCCTGGATCGAGCGTCGGGCACAGGAGCTCCTCGATCGGCTGGATTGAGGGGAATCCTCGGGCCGTGGGATGACCTCTTCGATTCGAGTCGCTCCGTCTTGACCGATGCCCCTTGTCTGTGAGCTGGCGGATTGATCTCATACAGGGAAGTTCAAGTCTGATCCTGGCAGTCGGAAGCTCCCGTCGAAACGGCCCTCGACTCCCTCCGGAAAGGATCCGATCATGCAACGCCGCGCGCTCCGGGTTCTCCTGCTCGTCATGATCCTCCTGGGACTGCCGGGCGCTCGTGCCGACGAGCAGATCACCGTGATCGAGGGGCAGGTCCGGTTCGCGGGGTCGGGCTTACCTGTCGTGGGAGCACGCGTCACCTTCTTCGATCGGGATGAGCCCGATTGGAGGGCCGTGACCCAGGGCCAAGGTCGTTTTCGATGGGTGTCGCCGGGTAATCAGGCCATCTCACCCGAACGAGCCGGGCAGGAAGGCCCCCCTTGCGGGGTGATGGTCCAGGATGCCAGGAGCTGGGCATGGGAGGTCGTCGGTGCCGACGCCGCTCAACCGCTCAAGGACTACGCCCGCAACTTCTGCCTGAAATCGCTCCGGAAGCCGGCGACCTCGCGCTGGGAGGTGACCGACCAGGGCCCACGGTTGATCGTGGAGTGCCCCGCGGCCGGTGAGGTGGAGGTCGTGGTGCATGGCCCGGACGGTGCGGTGCTGGCCGATCGGGTGGTGCATGTCTTGCCGGCAGGAGAAAGGTTCCGATTCCCCGGAGACACCACCATCGAGTTCCGAGGACGGACCGACGCGGCGGGGGCCTTCCATCTCCGCTGGTTCGAGGGAATCCTGCAGCTCCAGGTCCTGGTACCCGAGGTCGGTTTCGGCGCGACGGGCAGCTTCGAGGTCCTGGCCGGACGGATGGCTCGGCCGGACCTGCCTCCTCTGGCTCGATTCGCGAAGGTGGAGGGGACGATCGATCCGAAGCTGATCCAGCCGGGGATCGTCGTCAACCGACTTCTGGACCGTGGCAATGCCTCCGTCTGGGCTCGTGGGCAGTCCGCCGTCGACGGCCAGGGCCGGTTCGTGCTGCGCGACGTGGTGCCGGGGAGCATTCAGGTCGCGGTCGGGCGACCGGGGCCGATCGTTTTCCTCCCCGTCACGAGCGTCCGCGTGCGTGCCGAGCCGGGCCAGAGCATCCAGGGGCTTGTGATCGCGCCTCCCACGCCTCCCGAGGGTCCGCCGGCGAGCGTTCCGCCCGAATTCCGGCAACCGCTCGCCGGCGGCGTCGATCAGACGCAAGACGTCATCTGGGTGGAAGGGACCGTCCGTGACGCATCCGGGCGCGGTGTGGCCGGGGCGGACGTGGTCGTCCGGTCCAGCTACCACGGCGGAATCCGGATGTATGAACGATTCCGGGAGGCCATCACCGACCCGCAGGGTCGTTACCGGATCACGGGCCCGCGGGCGCCATTCATGAGCCCCCTGATCGTCGTCGTCCGCGCCAAGGGCCGGCCTCCCGCCGTGGCTTACGCCGAGGCCCCGCCGGCCGACAAATCCGAGCGCGGTCCGCTGGACGTGACGCTCGCGGAACCGGGCGCCGGCGGTTCGGTGCGGGTGCGCGTCCTCAAGGATGGGAAGCCGATGCCCGGCGCCGAAGTCGCGCTCAACTCCGAGGGGGTGATCGCTCTCGACATGTGGGCTGCCCCGAAGACGTCCCCTCTCGTCTGGACCGAGATCCAGGAGCACTTCTACCCCCGGGCGACTACCGGCGCCGACGGGGTAGCCCGCTTTGCGAACATCTTTCCCGGCATCTACGACGTGGTCGCCGCCGAAAGACCTCCCTGGGCGGCGGAGGTCGGAGTCCGACGCTTCGAACCGGATCGCGAGTACGCCCTGGCCAAAGGACTCGGCGTGGCGACCGGGGAGGAAGTCGAGGCCACGATCGCTCTCCACCCGCTGGCCCTCGGGGTCCCGATGCAGGTCCTTCGACCGGACGGCGCCCCGGTCGCGGGCCAGAGCGCCTCGATCTGCTTCGGAATGGGTGAAACCTACATGTGTTCCTCAATAGATCTGGACGCCCGAGGCATCGGCGCACGCGCGTTCGAATCCCCGGGGCTGTGGTCGGTCGACGTGCGGTTTCGCCACTCGGTGTTGACATCGTTCCCGCTCCACGAGGAACCCTATGATCAGGCCGAGGCATTGCTCCCGGTATCGCCAGCTTCGAGGATGCCGTATCCCGTCCGGCTCAAAGGCGTCCGTCGCGAGGGGGGATCGTTGCGCGTGGACATCCGGGACGCCGAAGGCAAGCCGGCCTGCGGTGCGGTGATGCTCGTCTCCGGCTTCGGCCCGTTTCGACGGGTCGATCGAGCGGCCAGCACGGACGCTCGGGGACTGGCGCGGTTTGCGGACTTGACCCATGGAGAATACCGAGTACACGGGTCGATCGAAGGGCTTGCACCTCCCTTCCTGCCCGAGCCGAGACCGGGGCCGATACCCGGCGACTCCGCACTTGAGGGCCAACTGGCCTTCGAAGATGTCGAGGTTCCCATCAAGGCGGGAGTCGAAAGTCACGTCGTCCTTCAGCCGAAAAAGGTCGGGTACGTGCGCGGTACTTTGCGACCACCGGCGGGCCGGAGTATCGCGGGATACCGGATCTGGCCCGAGCACGACGCGAATCGACTCGCGGCCGATCTTCGCATCGATGCGAAGACGGGCGAATTCGTCGCGGGGCCGTTCCTCGCCGGGCCGGTCGCGCTACGACTGGGTCGCATCCTGGAGAACGGCCGGCAACAGGAGGTCGGAAACCAGAGCGTGGAGGTTGCCGCCGGGACGGTGGCCCGGGTTGACCTCCGGCCGCCCGAGGCACCCGCATCGGCCATCGACGCGGATCAGACCGCGCGCGGCTTTCTCGGCATGGGCGGCGTGAGCTTCCTGAACGCGGGCCCGCGCGGGGCCGGCGGCACAATCTGGATGGCAGACGGCAAGATCCCCGCATTCGGGGCGAGAGGTATCCTGCTGGCACCCGGCCTGGCGGAGCCCGTGGCATCGGCGGTCAGCGATGCGGCGGGCAACCTCACCTGGCGTGGGCGATCGACCTCGGGTCAGCCAACGGCTCCCGTCGGCAAGCCCGCTCCCAGGCCCAGGGCTGTCATCCGGCTGCCGGGACGTTGCGGCGCGGCGGTCGTGGAGATCGAGCCCGGCAAGCCCTTCCGCGCCGTCTTACCGGCTCCCCTCGAGGCCCGGGGAACGGTGACCCTGGGAGGCCGGCCGAGCGTAGGAATTAACGCGCGGCTGCGGATCGTCGCGGCCCACCAGGGAGGGGGCGACCTCGACGTCACCTTGAGCCTGGAGACGACCGCGGATGACCTCGGCCACTTCATCCTCCGCGGCATCACGCCCGGCCGCTACCGGGTGCAGGCCGCACGCGACGGCATCTGGCTGTCGACGAGCGTGACACTCGCGGCGGAGGCCGGGAAACCAACGGCCGATCTCGCGCTCGACATCCCGGAGCCGGGCGCGGAGTCGGTCCTGGAACTGGTCGACCGCGAGGGCCGCCCGGTCACCCAGCGGCTCCTCACCTTGGCCCGTCCTGAAGGGCCGCTCGCGTCGCTCTGGCCCGACGGATTCCGCACCGATGGCGAGGGACGGTTGACACTCCGGGGCCTCGAGACCGGGCCGCATTCGATCCGGATCGAGGGCGAACGTCTCGCTCGCCGCTTGAACGTGCCGGAGGCGCGAGGGCTCGCTCCGGCCCCGGATGTCGTGCGGTTTGTCTGCGACGAGACCCCGTGACTCCGAATTCCCGGCGACCGATCAAGGCTGGCCCTTCACGGTGTTCCGATAGCAACCAGGTTGGCAAAGCTCGCCGGAAACGTGCCCGACCGATCATCCCGACGATCGTTGAACCGCCAAGGACGCCAAGAATACGGGGCGAAGAAACCCGAGAGGTATCTTTGATTGGGATCGTTCCTCCGGGTTTCTTGGCGTCCTTGGCGCCTTGGCGGTTCAATTCCGAGATCCTTCAGCGAAGCTTCCCGTCAAGTTTGCCAGCCTACCAGCCTGACACGGGCCGGACCGGATCGGGCGGCTCCGCCGGAGAGGCTGGGGCGCCGGCTCGACTTTCTTGCCGGAGTCGCACGGGCCCCATCAGACGAACCGCGGGCGCTTCTTGAATCCCAGGCCGTCCCAGAGATCCGGGCTGTCGAGCACCAGCGGGGCCATCGAGAGATCTGTCGCCGGGTTCCCGATCGGAGCGGACAGCACGCTGGCCGTCTGCCCAGTCTTGGTCACGCCGATGGGATTACTCGTGGCCGAGGTCAGCCCGCTGCCGGTGACCCGGAGCGTGTAGCCGGAGCCGACCTTGTTGATCGTCAGGTTGGTGAAGTTCGCCACGCCCTGGCTGGCGCTCACGGTCAGCGTGCCGCTTAGTGTCGCGCCCGTCGGATTGCTGGCGAACGCGACGCTCACGGGGCCGGAGGCAGTCGTTACCACGTTCCCGTAGGCGTCCTCGATAGAAGCTTTCAGCGTGAAGCGGCTACTAACCCTGACGGTGGCGGGCGGCTGTTGCGTGATCACAAGCTGTGTGGCCGACGCGGGAGTTACGGTCATGGCATTCGTTACGCCCTGACCAAGATCGCTCGAGGTGGCCGCGATTGTGTAGCCGGACGCGGCTTTGTTGAGCGTCAGTCCGGAGAAGGTGGCCACACCGCCCGACGCGGTCACGGTCAACGTGCCGCCGAGCATGGCGCCGCCGGGGTTGCTCGCCAGCGCCACCGTCACCGTGCCGTTGAAGGACGTGATCGGGTTGCCCGAGCTGTCCTCGGCCTGGACCGTCAGGCCGAAGGGGGTGCCCGCGGTGACGCTGGCCGGCGGCTGCTGAGTCACCACGAATTGCGCCGTGTTGAGTGTGTCGACGCCGATCGCGCTCGTACCCGAATCGGCGAACCAGAGGTTGCCGTCGGGGCCTGTCGTGATCCCCGCGGGCTCGGAATTGCCGTAGGGAATGGGGAATTCGGTGATAACGTGGGTCGTGGGGCTGATGACCCCAATCATGTTGCTGCCATCCTCGCCAAACCAGAGGTTGCCGTCGGGGCCCGTCGTGATTCCGAAGGGCTTGGAGTTGGCGGTGGGGGTGGCGAACTCGGTGATGACGTGAGTCGTCGGGTTGATCTCACCGATCTTGTTGGTGCCCTCGTCGGTGAACCAGAGGTTGCCGTCAGGACCCGCCGTGATTCCAACGGGATTGGAGGTTACGTTAGGGGCGGCGTACACGGAGATGGCGTGGGTCGTCGGGTTGATCATCCCGATCGCGTTGCCGTTGGAGGTCGTCTCCGTGAACCACAGGTTGCCGTCGGGGCCCGTCGTGATCCCATTGTTTCCATCGTACCCGGAGCCTCTGGGCGGGACGGGGTACTCGGTGATGACATCGGTCGCCGGGTTGATCACACCGATCTGGTTAGCCGGGACCTCGGCGAACCAGAGGTTGCCGTCGGGGCCGGCCGTGATCCCATTGAGAAAGGCATTGGAAGTGGGAGTGGGAAATTCGGTGATCGAAAGCAAGCGACGATCTTCCAGCGCATCGAGCCGCGGTCGGATCTGATGGCGTTTGCGGGCGTGGTGTCCAGGTCGATTCGGGGAGAAGAGGCTCATCGAGATCTCCTTTCGGGGTGATGTCGTACAGGGCTGGTCTGCGATCAGGTCCGGGGCGATTTCCCCAGTGGCGCAGACCGAGCGCACGGGGGTCGCCGGGCCGGAGGGCCGACCGCAGCGCGGAGCGGTCCCGCCGGTCGCTCTCAACCCGTCGCCGATCGCCTCATGCCGCGGCGGCGGGCCTTCTCCGGTTCGCCCGCCGAACCGGGCGCCGTTGACGCTCGGTTCGTCTGCGGCCGCTCACGGCCGGGCGAACACGTCGGCGGGCAGGTCGGCCAGGCCGAGCAGGGCCGCTGCCTCGGCGGCAATCCCCTGCTGTTCCTCCTCGAGAGACCTTCCCTCCTTTATCCGTTCGCTGGCCCGCCGGAACCACCTCAGCGCTTGCTCTCGCTCTCCTAGCTTCCAATGACCCATGGCCAGAAAGTAATATGTGTTGGAGCTCGATCCGGAACCAGGAATTCTGGGCTCCAGTGACTTCTGAAGCGCCGTGATACTGGCTCTCCAATTGCCTGCACGATACTCTGCGTAGCCCCGAGTGTCCCAGGTACCGGCATGGTCCGGTGCCAGCTCCGTCGCCTTCCTGGCCAGGCCCAACGCCTCACCCGGGGCGCCGAGATCCTCGATCCGCCAAAGGGAGAGGAATTCGGCGAGCCACGTCAAGGCGCGCAGATCCGCGGGGCCGACCCTGACGGCCTGGCGAAAAGCGTCGGCGGCTTCACGGCATTCGCGCGTCGCGTTCAACTGTGTGACCCGTGCTCAGCAGCTGCAACCCCGATAAGTAGTGGGCCTGGCCGAGTTCCTGCCAAGGGACGGTCTCGAGTGGGTACTCGGTCGTCAGCGCCTCCAAGATGGCGGTCGCCCGCTTGTAAGCTCCGACTACCTTATCTGGCCTCCCCTCCCTGCCGTAGATCCCCCCCAGGTGAAAGTACGCCATGGCCTTTTCTAACCGAGTGATCTTATTCTCGTCTTTGCTAAATGGCCTTTCGTGATTCTGGGAGGGCGAGGCTCCGTCCGAGCCGGATTGTGGCTCGGCTCGCCGGGAGGCTCGCCCTCCCGGAATCGTGCAAGCTGATTTAGTGACGATTTCTTCGAAGAACTGGACGATATCGTCGGCCAGGGTCCGCCGGGTCTCCGGAGGTAAGTCGCGTAAGGCTTCGCTATAAAACTTCGAGTGAAGAAGCGTCATCCGGTTAACCGCGCGGTCAAAGTTCCGCTGGGCGCGACTGCGTTGGGTTTCCGCGTCACTCCGAGCCTGCTTCTTCTCGTTGTCCAGCAGGCGATCCGCCAGCCGGCGGGCGCGTTGGGCTTCGAGTGCCTGCCATACGCTGATGGCCGTGCCCGTCAGCAGGGCGGCCACCACCAGACCGGCTGTCACCAGAGCAACCTTGTTCCGTCGGGCGTATTTCGTGAATCGGTACCACGCCGACGGCGGGCCGCCTCGACCGGCCGGTCGGTGAGATACCGCATGATGTCGGCCGCGAAGTCGCTAGACGTCTCGTACCGTCGCCGCCGGTCCTTCTCCAGCGCCTTCATCACGATCCAGTCCAGCTCGCCGCGGACGGACCGATCCAACTGGCGCGCGTCGGCCCGGCGATTGGCCGAAGCTGTCGCCCGCGTCGCGCCAAGTGAGCTGAGGCGCGTGCTTGGCCTGGGTGGCTCCTCCTCGCGGATGATCCGCCGCAGCTCGTCGAAGGCGGCCGTACGGAACGTGTCCTGATCGAATGGCGTCGTGCCGGTCAGGAGCTCATACAAGAGCACGCCCAGGCTGTAGATGTCGCTGCGGGTGTCCACGTCCATGCCCGCGAGGTCCGCCTGCTCCGGGCTCATGTACAGGGGCGTGCCGACGAACTGCTGGAAGGCGGTGTAAAGCGTCCGGTCGGTCAGCGAGGCGCCGGTGGCCTTGGCCACGCCGAAGTCGATGATCTTGGGGACGGCGGCGCCGTCGATGACCGTCACAAGGATGTTCGAGGGCTTGAGGTCACGGTGGATGATCCCCTTCTGATGCGCGTGCTGCACCGCCCGGCAGACCAGGACGAACAGCTCCAGCCGCTCGGGGATCGAGAGCTGCTCGCGGTCGCAGTAGTCGGTGATCGGGATGCCGCGGACCAGCTCCATGACGAAGTAGGGGCGGCCCGATTCGGTCGCGCCGCCGTCGTGGACCTTGGCGATGTTGGGATGGTCCATCATGGCCAGGGCCTGGCGCTCGGCCTCGAACCGGGCGATGACCTGCTTCGTGTCCATGCCGGGCTTGATGATCTTCAGCGCCACCTTGCGGCGCACGGGCTGGGTCTGTTCGGCGACATAAACCACGCCCATGCCGCCTTCGCCGATCTGCTCCATCAGCTTGTAGGGGCCGACGGTGGAACCGACCGGCTCGGGCGCGCCGGAATCGAAGCTGACGGTCGGAGATGCCAGGAACCGGCCCGCGCGATCATGCGCGTCGATCAGAGACTCGACCTGACACCTCAGGTCGGGGTCGGCCGCGCACGCACGGTCCAGGTAGGCGGCCCGTCCCTCGACCGAGGGGATCTCCAGGGCCTCGCTGAAGATCGCTTCAATGCTGGCGATGTTCTTAGCCATGGCGAATCTGCCCGATCGCTCAGGGGATGTCTTGGCACTCCACAAGCCAGTGCGAAAAACCGACTCGGATTGGCTCATCGAATCGGAAAGAAGCCAGAGACTGTCCCATAAGGGGAACACTTGTCAAACGAATTGAAAAATCCTTCCGGATTCTACCGCATTCGTGCGCCAGGAGTTACGACAAGGAAACGGCTCGATGCCGCCGTAGGTGCGTTAACGAATGACAAGAGTTGCGGCATCCTCATAGGTAGGGGATGATGCGCGAAGTCATCCGAGGTCGGCCCTCGGGCCGATGACACCGCTTCGCTGTCCGCACGGTCCTCTTCGGAATCCGAGATGAGACGATCATTCACTCCAATCACCTCGCCCCTGAACAGGGATTGCCGGCCGGCCCGGGATCGGCGACTTTGGCGACGGAGGCCCGGCGAAAAGTTGCCAATGAGTGCCAATGAGTGCCATGACCCGACCGGATCAGTCGCCTGGCGGTGGCTCGCCACCCTCGACCTCGCGGAGCAGCCATGCACGCGCGAAGGTCCACCAGCGCTTCGCGGTCGCCGGAGTGATCGCCAGGGCCTGCACCGTCGCCTCGATGGACAGGCCGGTGAAGAAGCGGAGCTAGACCAGCTCCGCCTTCTGAGGATCCTCGGCGGCCAGCCGGGTCAGGGCTTCATCCAGGGCGAGCAACTGCTCGGGAGGGGACTCGTCAACAAGGTCCAGCCCTTCAAGGCTGACACGCACCCGCCCGCCGGCGTGCTTGACCGCCCGCTTCCGCCGGGCCTTCTCCACGAGGATCCGGCGCATGGCCTCGGCGGCCGCGGCGAAGAAATGGCCGCGGCTGTTCCAGCCGAGCGACGCGGCACCCCCGCCGACCAGCCGGAAGTACGCTTCGTGGACCAGCGCCGTGGCCTGAAGCGTCTGGCCGGGCTTCTCCTGGGCCAGCTTCCGCGCGGCCAGCATGCGCAGTTCGTGATAGACCAGCGGCAGGAGTTGCTCGGCAGCCCGGGGGTCACCCTGCTCGATCGCCGAGAGGATGGAGGTCATCTCGTTGTTCATCGCGGAACCCCCACGGGCCCGGAGCCATTCGCCGATCGCGGCCACCGACCCGGCCCCGCCGCGCCGCAGCCAGCCCGATACGCGTCCGTTCGGCCAGCAGCCTCCGCTCCGGGCCAGCGATGCCAGCTTCCAGATCACGAGCACGTCGCGTCCGCGGAGATAGGAGACCGCGTCCGCCTGGCCGAGATGGGCGACCCTCGTGGTGGAGACCCGGGCATGGCCGATCAACAAGGGGACCTTCCCCCCGGCTTTCTCGAACCCATCGTAATCGTACAATCTCGAGAAATCCATTCCCGGAATGGATTTCGAGAATCGAAACGCCCGGATCCGGCGCGGCCGCGACCGCATCAACGGCATCGGCTCGGAACCCTTCGTGGCTCATGTCGGTTAACTGCTGGTCGGTTGGATCGGGAGACCAGCGGCCTGGCCATGGGCGGGGTCGGGAGACCCGCGCCCGGCACAGCACCACCACTTGACCGACATGAGCCTTGCTGTTCCTTCTCCGCTGCTATCGGATGCCCTTCGCGGACGACATCGCCCGGCCGATGTATTCGGAGACGCCGCGCGGATCGTACCGGCTGTCGTGCTGCGCGGCGATGGTGTCGCCTTGCTCCTTCCACAGGCGTCCCAAGGACTGCGCGATCCCCGGGTCGCCGCCGGTGAACGCGTTCACCAGATCCATCCATCGCCTCGCCATGGCCTGGACCTCGGGAGCGGCCGGGTCGGTCCCCTTCTCCATCTCGGCGCGGACCTCGGCGATCAGCTCGGCCCAATCCTCCTGCGATTGCCGGATGCGGTCTTCCCCGAGCTGCTCGCCGCGGGCCTTGATGGTCTCCAACTGCTCGGGCGTGTAATAGCTCTCGATCATGGTCATCTCCTCGATCGTCCGGATGAATTCGTCGGCGGAGACCTCCCCCGCCGCCTCGAGATGCGCCGCGACCGCTTCCAGCCGCTCGCACAATCTCCGCTGCAACGTGATCTGATCCCGCAGTCGCGCCACATGGAGGCGGATCACCTCCATCGGCGAGAATCCCGGCCGGTCGAGGCAGCCGGCGATTTCCTCGAGCGAGAATCCGAGCTGCCGGAGCGAGAGGACTTGCTGCAATCGCGCGATGTCGCCGGCCGTGTAAAGCCGGTGCCCCGACTCCGTGTGCAGCGACGGCCTCAGCAGGCCGACCTCGTCGTAATGGTGCAGCGTGCGGACGGTCAAGCCCGTCCGCTTCGCCAGCTCGCCGACCTTCAGCGCCTTGAAACGCACGACGATCACTCCTGCCAAATCCGGGGGATCAGTTGTCACGCCGGAATGATACAACCTCACGTCGCGTGAGGATCAAGGGCCCTCTGTCGAGAACGCAAATGAGGCGTGATCGGTACACATCGTGTCGAACGGTCCGCGAACGGCTCGGCGCGCAAAGACCGGTACGCATGAATGCCGGAGACGATGCGGCTTCGGATCGTGTAAGATGAACTGAGTCCGAAAACGATGGGTTGTACTCGCTTCAGCCGATGGGCCCAGGCAGGCGTGGGGTCCCCATGGTTGAGGAGTCATCCAGTTGACGAGGCTTCCATGATGTCCGAGCGTCGTCCCGATCGGCCTTCCGGCCGCGAGACCACCGAATCGTCGCCATCCCCCATCGCAAATCGAGGGGATGATCCGGTAGACGCTCGGGATCCGGCGAACGGAGCGACCGGGGAGTCGCTTCCCGTCGAGATGACCTCGAGCGGAACCGATTTGTCGGGCTACGATTTATACCGGTGCATCGTCGAATCGGCGAATCAGGGCATCTGGACCATCGATCGCGAGCAACGGACGACGTTCATCAACGCCAAGCTGGCCGAGACGCTCGGCTACCGGCCCGAGGAGGTCGTGGGCCGGCCCGCCGGGGATCTCGTGTTCCCCGAGGATCAGGCCGAGGGAGATCAGAGATGGGTCTCGCGGAGGCGAGGCGAGCAGGATCAGTCGGAATTCCGCCTCCGCCGGAAGGACGGCAGCGAGGTCTGGTTCCACGCCGCGACCAGCCCGCTCCTGGATTCGGACGGTCGATTCGTGGGGGCCCTGGGCTTCTTCGCCGACATCACCGGGCGAAGGCGGGTCGATGAGGCCCTACGCGAGAGCGAGCGGCAGGCTCGCCTGCTGGCCGACGCCATGCCGCACATCGTCTGGACGGCCCGACCCGACGGCAGGGTCGATTATTTCAACGGCCGATGGTACGAGTACACCGGCATGTCGCCCGAGGCATCCCTGTCGCATCCGGGCTGGCGGTCGGCGGTCCACCCCGACGACCTCGGGCGATTGCTCGAGGTGAGGGATCCCGCCGTCCAGGAAGGCCAGGTCTTCCAGGCCGACGTGAGGCTGCTCGATCGCCGGGGGACCTACCGGTGGCACATGGTCCGCTCCGTGCCGGTGCTCGACGATTCGGGGCGGGTCGCGAGACGGTTCGGCACGGCCACGGACATCGACGATCGCCGCCAGTCCGAGGAGGAGGTGCGGGCCAGCGAGGGTCGTTTCCGCTTCCTGGCCGAATCGATCCCGCAGATGGTCTGGACGGCCTCCCCCGACGGTTCCCTGGACTATGCCACCCCCCGTTCCCTCGAGTTCCTCGGCGTCGCTCCGGATCGAGTGCAGGGCTGGGCCTGGGTGGAACTCCTCCATCCCGACGATCGGCGTCGCACGGTTAACGCCTGGGAAAAGTCGATCCGCGAGGGGTCCGAGTACCGTATCGAGTACCGGTTTCGCAGCGGCGCGACGGGAGAATACCGCTGGTTCCTGGGGCACGCGCTGCCCCAGCGCAACAACACCGGCCGGGTCGTACGCTGGTATGGCACCTGCACCGACATCGACGATCAATGGCGAGCCCAGCAGGAGATCGTACGACTTAACCGCAACCTCCGGGCCCGGATCGGCGAATTGGAGACGATCTTCGAGACGGTCCCGATCGGGATCGCCATCGCCGAGGACGCCGCGTGCCTCCTGATCCGGTCGAACCCGGCCCTCGAGCGGATCCTGGAAATCGCGCCGGGAGCCAACGCATCCCGGTCCGGACCGGTCGGGGAGCGGCTGGAGCACTTCCGGAGCTACCGCGATGGCCGGGAGACCCAGCCCGAGGAGATGCCGATGCAGGTGGCGGCCCGGACCGGGCAGCCTGTCACGGGCGTGGAATCCGAGCTCCGCTTCATCGACGGGCGCACCAAGCGGGTTTATGGCACCGCATCGCCCTTGTTCGACGAGGACGGGAATCCCTGCGGATCGGTGGGCGCGTTCCTGGACGTGACCGAGTGGAGGAGGGTCGAGGCGGCCCTGAAGGACAACGAGGAGCAGTTGCGCCTGGCCGTCCAGGCGACCGACCTGGGCCTCTTCGACCGGGACGTCACCACCAACATCCTACGCTGGTCGGAACGTTGCAAGGCGATCTTCGGGCTTCCGCCCGATGCGCCGATCACCCTCGACGAATTCTACCGGCGGCTGCATCCCGAGGATCATCCGCGCGTCCACAAGGCCAATGAACGCGCCCTGGATCCCGAGGGGGACGGCACCTACGAGGCCGAATATCGTTGCATCTGGGAGGACGGGACCGTGCGATGGGCGGCGGCCAAGGGCCGAGCCCATTTCGAAGGACAGGGCGGCGATCGGCGAGCCGTCCGGATCGTCGGCACCGTGCAGGATATCACCGGCCGGAAGGACGCCGAGGCGCAATTGAAGGCGGCCAAGGAGGCGGCCGAGACGGCGAGCCGGGCGAAAGACCGTTTCATCGCCGTGCTCAGCCACGAGCTTCGCACGCCGCTCTCTCCGGTGGTCACCGCGGTCTCCTTGCTCGAGATGACCCCGGGCTTATCCCCCGAGGTCCAGGAATACCTGGCGATGATCCGCCGCAATATCGAGCTCGAGACCCGGCTGATCGACGACCTCCTGGATCTCAGCCGGGTGATCAGCGGGAAGCTGCGGCTCGAGCGCCGGCCGACGCATCTCAACGACCTGGTGCGACACGTACTGGACATCGTCGCCGACGAGGTCCACGAGAAGGGGCTGATCGTCGAGACCGGGCTGGACGCGAGGCCGGACCTGGTCGACGGCGACCCGGCGCGGCTGCAGCAGGTCATCTGGAACCTGGTCAAGAACGCGGCCAAGTTCACCTCGAACGGCGGCACGATCCGGGTCGCGACCCGGTCAGTCGAGGCGGGCCGGATCGAGGTCGAAGTCCGGGACTCCGGCAAGGGGATCAGTGCCGAGGCCATGCCGCACATCTTCGACGCCTTCGAGCAGGGGGACCCCGCGATCACCCAGGAATTCGGCGGCCTGGGATTGGGATTGTCGATCGCCAAGGCCATCGTCAACCGGCATGGCGGGACGATCCAGGTGGCCAGCGACGGGCCCGGCCTCGGATCCTCCTTCAAGGTGATGCTCTCGTTGCTCTCCGCTGAGAGCGAGCGCCGCGACGACGCCGGCCTGCCCTCGCCCCCGGATCCAGCCCGGCGACTGCGGGTGCTGTTCGTCGAGGACCACGACGATACCGCCCGGGCGATGGTGAAACTGCTGGAGCGCGCGGGCTACCGGGTGGCCTGGGCCGATTCCGTGGCCGCGGCCATCCGGGTCGCGTCAACGCAGCCCTTCGACGTGGTCGTCAGCGACCTCGGCCTGCCGGACGGCTCGGGATACGAGCTGATGCAGATCCTCAAGGTTCAACACGCCGCGCGCGGGATCGCCCTGAGCGGGTTCGGCATGGAAGGCGACGTCCTCCGCGGTCGAGAGGTCGGCTTCCTCGAGCATCTCGTCAAGCCGGTCGACGTCGCCACGCTCGATCAGGCCATCCGACGCGTGGCCGGGCTCCATTAGCCGGGCATGGCTCCCGGCCCTCCCTCGGCCCCATCATGTTTCGCCGCGGGCGGGCTGCTCCGGCCTCGAAAAGTGCTTCTGATATTCCTTCTCGGTGATCACGTCCCTCGTGCTCTCGAGCCGGTCGAGGAAGACGATCCCGCGGAGGTGGTCGTCCTCATGCTGGAAGACCCGAGCGACGAAGTCGGTGAACTCCTTCTCGATCGCCTCACCCTCGACCGTCTGATACCGCACCCGGATGCGACGGTGCCGGGGGACGTCGCCGCGGATCCCCGGGATGCTGAGGCAGCCCTCCCAGCCCTTGACGAGCTCGGGGGAGCGTTCGACGATCTCCGGATTGATCACGACCTCGGGCTTCATGAGGGGGGCGTCCGGATAGCGCGGGTTCGGCCGCGAGGCGACGATGAACAGGGACGACGACTCGTAGACCTGAGGGGCGGCGATGCCCACGCCGTTGGCGTCGAGCAGGGTCTCCATCATGTCGTCGACCAGCGCCCGGATCGCGTCCGAAGCGGGCAATGCGACCGGAGACGTCGCGGCCCGGAGCACCGGATGACCGAGCTGAGCAATCTGCCTGATCAGAGCCATCCTCGAGCCCTCCGGTCGCCCGACTTACCTTCAACAAACCGCCCTGGATTCTACCAGAATGCGCCGCGACGTGCCGGGGTCCGGCGAGCGCACGGTCAGGTCGGTCGCTGCTCCGCCGAGTGCGGGTTGATACGGTATCCCCCGGGCACCCCTCGACTCTGGCCGGGCGGTACAGTCAACCAGGTGCTATCCGGCTCCAATAACCGGACCAGGTAGAGGATCTGTCCCGTGTGATAGGCGATGTGAGACATCGCGCGCAGGAGTGCCTGGCGGGCCGTCATCCCCTCTCCTCGGATGGTCACCGACCTCTCGAGGTCGGTGTCCTGCATCCCCTCGACGGTGGCGAACAACGCCGCCCAGCCTCGCTCCCAGGCTTCGAGGAGGTTCGCCCGCGAGTCCAGTTCGGTGAGCAAGAATTCCCCGTCGCGGTCGCGGCTCGGCTTCTCGCCATCGGTGGTGAAGAAATTGGTCCACCGCGACACGAGGTTCCCGGCGAGGTGTTTGACGATGAGGGCCACGGGGTTGACCTGCTCGGCCGGCCGCAGGAAAAATCGCTGGTCGTCGAGTTGGGCCATGGCCCGATCCGCCAGCCCCTTGTAACGGCGGAATTCGAACAACAAATCGCCGCGTAGGTGATCCACCGGTTGAACCTCCCCGATCAATCTGACAACACACCGCTTGACTGGAGGAGTTCCGGACCGCTCCAGCCGTCCCATAACCCGTAGGCGAGTCAGTTCATACGATTCGGGCCGCAGTCCGGACACGTGCCGTCGATGATGTCGAAGGTCATGCGATGAGACCCACCGGAGGTCGAGGAAACGGGGCTACCACCAAGAGCCGTCCTCCAGATGCCACAGAATCCCCTCATGGTCCAGCCGAGCGAAGAGCTTCTCGAGCTGCCGCAGGTCACCGATCACTCCTTTCACCTCGGCCGCGGCCTCGGTGTGTGTCGTCAGGTAGTCGAGCAGCCCCCGTACGGACTCGAGACCCTCGGCGGCCGTGAACCACCGCGACTGCGGCAGACTATCCGGCGGCTCCTCCCGATCCTCGGACGTGGCACGCCACCCGGCCGACTCCCGGTCCTCGATGAAGAACTCCACGAGGGGGCGGACTCCGGCCTCTTGGGCCAGGGCACTCAGGTGGTACATCGGTGCCTGTCCGGGCCGTTCCTTGGCCCCAACCGGGCGGCAGCGGTCCAGAGCTTCGCCGAAAGAGAAGATGTTCGTGCCCCAGGTTATGCGATCGGTGATGATGAAGAAGACCTCTCCCACGAGGATGTCCTCGCCGCCTGACTCGAAAGATCAGAGGGTCCGTTGCGACGCATCGTGAGGCGTCAGCCAGGTTCGACCAGTTGGAAGTCCAGTTCCGCCGAGAAGGTTGTCAGGAGAACGCAACCTCCCGAGGTGCGATGGGGACCGTGGGATTTGCCTGCCGGGCCAACGAAGTAGGTGCCGGGGCCGTGCCGGGTGCCGTCTTCGATGAAGTCGCCTTCAAAGACATAGACGGTCTCATCGGCCGCGCCGTGGTAGTGTGCGGGTATGACCGAGCCCGGGGCCATCCGTGTCATCACGGTCATCGCGCCGGTCAACTCGTCGCGGTGGAGGACGCGGACTGACACGCCGTCGAAGTCGAGCGGCGACCAATCGAGTTGATCGGTGTCAACGGTTCGCTCGTACATCAGGCCTCCTTCGCGCGACGTCAAGCTCTGCGGCCCGGACGGCCGAGACCGACCTTGATGGTTATCCAAAGCCGCCGAGGCGCCCCAGGCCCGCCGTAGCGCCTCGGTTATGCATCCCCGCGGTTGACGCGATCCCTGCCAACGCACTCGAGGTCGTAGATCTTGGGTCAGGCGTTTGCGGTCGCTTCGTCGAAGAGGCGCATTGCCAGCAGACCGTTCCCAACTGCACCGCCCGCGCGAAGTGCCGCGGCGATGAATACGGTTTCTGCGATCTCCTCGCGAGTGGCGCCTGCCTGAACGGCATTCTTGACATGTGCATCGATACAGTATGCGCATTGAGTCGTCAAGGCTACCGCAACGGACATCAGCTCCCGGTACTTTTCGGGGATGACGCCGTCTCTGCGCTCTGCAGTGTGTTTGAGGTTGAAGAACGCGTTCGCTTCTTTAGGGGCGAACCTGATGAGACTTTCCGCATACGCAAGGTCCTGAGGTTTCTGGTAATCCGACATATCTCTTCGTGGGGTTTGAGTGGTGCTGGACAAAAATGCCGAACACATGCCTCACTCGCATCAGACGGGACGCTTCCGCCTGATCACGAGCCGCGATCAGCAAGCTCCGCGGGGATGCTCGTGAGCCTATCGAGCGGCGTGCGGCCTCGCAATGAGAATCTTCGACCGGTGCGCGGATTAGCCACCCGACTATTCACATCGGCTTGCCGGTGAATGGGTTTATGGTCCCCTTCGGAGCTGGCTCCGTGGTCACCTCCACGGCCGGATGATCGCGCCGGAACCTGGTGACGGCGGGTCCGCTGATCTTGGTATCTACGACGCTCAATTCCTCGAGGCACCGGAGCCCGGACAGATGAATCAGACCCTCATCGCTCACATCCGTGTGGCTCAGGTCGAGGACCTAAACATACGGGAAGTCGCGGAACAGCGACAGATCCTCGTCGGTGATACCGGTACCGGCCAGCGACACGACGACCATGCTCCCGTCCCAGACGCCGATACCGCCGAGGACCTCGATCCGATCCCAGGCAGCATGCGCCTTGCGATCCTTGTCGTGAACACCCATGCGACCTCCTCAGTCGGCGGATAACACCCAGGATCAGCGGTTCGCGCAGCGGGCCCGCTGCAATGCCTCGTCAGAGGGGCTCTCCTCCAGACAGCCGGCCATCGACCGCTCCGACGACCTCCCAACGATATGGACTCCACCATCTGTGCCGCGGGTGCAGCCGCACATCCGATTCCTCCGGCCATACGGCCCCGGCGTCTCGAAGCGCGCGGACGAATTGCCCCACCGTCCGGATGCGTTCGGCCTGCGCGTCGGAGAGGGCGACGCCGAGCTTCTCCTCTGCCTCCAGCGGCCAACACATCCAGTCCAGCGAGTCGGCGCCGAGGTCCTCAGAGAAGCGGGTCTCGGGCGTGATCTGGGCAGGCAGGCCCGGGACGTGGTCGAAGTAGCCGCGGACCCATCGCAGCAAGCCCGCACATGCGCCACAGAGGTCCGGGCCGCCCGTCTCAGCATCGCAGATTGAGCAAAGGGCCTGCATATGCGAATCCTCCTCAACGGCTAACGCCGAAATTCAGCGGACCGCCGCAGGCGGGTCCGCTGCACGGCCAGGGTTAGGCGGCCCGGCTACGCCAGATAGTCCTCGATACTCAGTTCGCAACCCAATTCGCGGGCCAGCAGGAAGTAGTGCCGGCTCGCCACCGCATCCCGCGGCACGCCGTCCGCCCCGCTACGATGAAGCGCGCCAAGGCTGAATGCCGCGATAGCGTATTCCCACCCGGCCGCCATCCGCAAGAGCCCCAGCCCCTTCTCCATATCCCTCTCGACGCCCTCGCCCCGCAGGTACATCTGCGCCAGGTATGCGGCGGCCGGGCCGCAGCCCAGCCGAGTCAACTCAGCGAAGCCCTTCGCTGCCTCCCCGAAGTTGCCGGTGCAGTAGGCTCCGGCCGCCTCTTCGTAACGTACTTGATGCGCTTCGTGACCCGAGTGCAAGCAAACCCCTCCACGGCCTACCGCCCAAGATCAGCGGCCCGCCGACGGGCGCGTCCGCTGCATCGCGTCGTTAGACCGATCTGAAGAATTACTCCCTGGATGAATCGGGGAGCCGGGATCAACGCAAACGTACCGGGCGATCCTCAAGGACTCGCGCCGGGATTCTCGACAGGACTCGCTGGCCCATTCGGAAGCCGTTCCTCGGGAGGGCCGACTCCTTGATCGCCACATGGCAGGACTCTGGCTCGACAGCCTCAACGCTCACGATTTCCGCGCCGCCCTTCGCATCGACCCAAAACTCCATCCCCGACCGAATCCCATCTCGCGCCCCGAGATTAACCACGGCATTCCCCCTGCGATCGAGGCCGGTGATCCTCCCTTCGAGCGGCTTCTTGAGGAGCCAGGTCGGCCATGGGCCGGGGAGTTCGGGCAGCCCAACGGCTTTCTGATCAGCGACAATTAGAATTCCCGCCCAGCGACAATTAGAATTCCTGCCCCCTCTCGCTTGGTTGTTCACTATGTGGTTGCCTCCTCGGCCAGGAGGCAACCGCCATGACCAAGGACACCCAAGTTATCAAGCTTCGCCAACTCCTCGGCGACGGCATGCCGCTCTACCGCGCGGCCTGGAAGGTGGGTATGGACGCCAAGACCGCTCAGAAGTACAGGGACTCTGATCGCCTGCCCAGTGAGTCGTTCACCCCCAAGACCTGGCGGACCCGGGAGGATCCGTTCCAGGAGGTTTGGCCGGAACTGCTCGATCAGTTGGTGCTCAACCCGGGGCTCCAGGCCAAGACCCTCTTCGAGGATCTCCGGCGTCGGTTCCCCGGCCGGTTCCCCGACGGTCAGCTCCGGACCTTGCAGCGGAAGATCAAGGCCTGGAGGGCCACCGAGGGGCCACCCAAGGAGGTCTTCTTCGATCAGGTCCACGAGCCCGGCGCCTTGTGCGCCTCCGACTTCACGTCCATGAACGACTTGCACATCACGCTCGCCGGCCGGGCGTTCGATCACCTGGTCTACCACTTCGTCCTGACCTATTCCAACTGGGAGACCGGCTCGGTCTGCTTCTCCGAGAGTTTCGAGAGCCTCAGCCGGGGGCTGCAGGACGCCCTTTGGGAACTGGGAGGGGTCCCCAGGGCGCATCGCACCGATCGGCTCACCGCAGCGGTGAACAACCTCGGCGATCGGGATTTGTTCCAGCAACGATACCGAGCCTTGCTGGCCCATTACGGCTTGACGCCTCAAGCCATCCAGGCCCGCAAGGCCAACCAGAACGGAGACGTCGAACAGAGCCATCACCGGTTCAAACGAGCGATGGATCAGGCCCTCATGTTGCGCGGCGGCCGCGATTTCGCCGACCGTGCGGCCTACGAGGTGTTCCTGCATCGGGTCTTCGCCCAGCGCAACAGCGGGCGAGTCGGGCGGTTCGCCGAGGAACGACCGCTGCTGAACGACCTCCCCTCGCGGCGCGTGGACGCCTGGCATCGGCGCGGGGTGCGGGTCACGCAGGGGAGTACCATCCGGATCGGCTCCAACACCTACTCGGTGCCGAGCCGACTCATCGGAGAATATGTCAATGTCCATGTCATGGCGGAATGCCTGGAGGTGTGGCACGGCGCGACGCTGGTCGAGGCGGTCCCTCGGCAGCGCGGCCATAACAAGCACATGATCAATTATCGGCACGTGATCGGCTGGTTGGTGCGCAAGCCGGGGGCGTTCGCGGCCTACCGGCACCGGGACGCGATGTTCCCGACCGGCCGGTTTCGCCGGGCCTATGACATCTTGCTGGCACAGAGCCCGGCCCGCGCCGCCAAGGATTACCTGCGGATCCTGGAGTTGGCCGCGAAGGAGTCGGAAGCCGGAGTCAACGCCATCCTGGGCCGGCTCCTCGACTGGAACGTGCCGATCACCCCGACCGTCGTCGCGGAGCACCTGGGTCACGACCTGGGCCTGCCGCGCACCATGGAGGTGGTCGTCACGACGGTGGATCTGTCGCTCTACGACACGTTACTCGAGACCGGGGAGGATCTCTCATTAACAAGCCAATCGATGTGCATGAGTCCTTGACGGACTGCCTTCGCGAGCTCCACCTGCCGACGATCCGTCAGGAGTACGAATCGACGGCGGCGCGAGCCCGTCAGGAGTCGACGAGTTACGAGCGCTACCTGCTGGACCTGGCCGAGCGCGAGTGCGAATCGCGGCGTTCGCACCGCGTGGAGCGCCTGTTGCGAGAATCGAGGCTGCTCCTCGAGAAGGACCTGCCGAGCCTGGACCTGAAGCGGCTGCCGTCGAAGGCGGCACAGCAGGTGAGGTCCCTGCTCGAAGGCGATTTCTGCGGGAGACATGAAAATGTTCTCGTATTTGGTAATCCGGGCAGCGGGAAGGCCCACGTCGCCTGCGCGGTCGGGCAGGAGCTGATCCGCTCGGGAAGGAAGGTGATGTTCGCGACGTGCGCCTTGATGGTCCAGGATCTGTTGGCCGCCGAGCGCGATCTGAAGCTACGCGGAATTCTCAAGAAGATTTCCCGATATGAGGTGCTGATCCTTGACGATATCGGATACGTCCAATACAGCCGGGAGGAGATGGAGGTGCTCTTCAACCTGCTGGCGGAGCGGTACGAGCGCGGGAGCGTGATCCTGACGAGCAACCTGCCGTTCTCGGGCTGGGAGGCGATCTTCAAGGACCCGATGACGACCGCCGCGGCGATCGACCGTCTGGTGCACCATAGCGTGATCGTGGAGTTGAACGTGCCGAGCTACCGAGCCGAGCAGGCCAAGAAGTCGCGACAAAAGTCGGCGGAGCCGGCAAGCGCAAGAGAGGAGGGATGAGTAATAGCAGGATTGTTTGATATCGGGAGCGAGAGGACTGATCAATTGGCCAGGATCTAAGGGGCTTGTACACTAATGGCCGATTAGGGAATTCTAATTGTCGTCAACCGGGAATTCTAATTGTCGCTACAGTACTGTCCGGTTGACGTAGATTATGTTTCACGTATCTTATTGCTGTTCAACAGGTTAAGCTCGATATCCCCTGTGGTTTATCTGAACTTCATCGCGGCCTTAAGCAATTACCCTATGGACCTTTTCCGAAGAATGGTCGGACGGAAGTCTAGAATGCCATTGGTATTAGAGTCTACAAATTAATATAATCCATATAATTTCATGTTTGTATTTTTCCCGCAAGAGCCTACTGTTTCTTGGCGTCTCACTTTTCGTGAAAACCCCCGTAAACAAGGCACTTTCAGTCGGAAAACCCATCAATCAGGAAAGATGACTCCCTAACTCATTGCCCTCATTGGACTTTAAGCCGGACAGTCCTGTTGTCGCTAATCAAATTCGCACAGAACGGCGACACCCAACAGGACCAGGCCTGCCGCCACGACGTCCAGTACCAACGCCATGCCGACGGGGGAACCCTCTTCCGGCCGGAACCTCATGCCGTGAATGAGGCATATCTGACAAGGGGAGAGCGGCCAGCCTCGGAAGAAGAAGAACTGGGTAAGGGGGTCCACCCCCGGCAGCATCTCCACGCCAAAGTCACGCGCGACACTGTTGACGCGCAGATTAGCCCCGAGCAGGAGACCCCCTACCAGAGCCATCGAGACAAACGTAGCCAGGTGGACCCTGGGAAGCCCCTCGTTCGCTGGTCCGCTCATCAGGGCCTACTCCCACGAGGGTACCGCCGTGAGCACGTATGCTGCGGCCTCGTTAGGCGCGGGCAGGGCTGCTCGGAGTCGTCACGCGCCCGCGACCTCAACGTACCCCTCAATCCAGTGGTGCTGATCGACTCGGTACTCATCGACGTGGAACCCGTCCGGTGCCTCCGAGAAACCGGGAAGGCGACCCAAACGCGCCGCGGCCGCGTGAGCTTTCTCTCGTGAGGAATACACGCCAATGAACTTGACATCTTCGCCGCCGCCTTCCCACGCATGCACGTGCTGGAGCACGAAGACGCTCGCCATCATTGCCCTCCCGACCGTCATTCGAACGCCCGGTCGCCCCACTTCTTGATCCTGCTGAACTCGCTACCCGGCCCGGTCGGGTAGCCCCCGGCCCCGTACTTATCATCGAGCAACCGCTTCGCGAAGTCGCTCCCGCCCTCGGTCATGAGGGGCCGCTCCCCCTGCGCCCAACCGGGCACGTCATCGGCCACCTCTTTGACACTGAGCCCCGACTTCCGGTTCTTGTGCATCGCTGACGCCAGGCCACAGCACCCATGATCCAGTGGTAGTGAAGCCCATCATACCGGGAACCGTTTCGGCTCTTCGACACCTGGCCGCCCAAGTTCAGCGGCCCGCGAAGCGGGTCCACCGCATCGCCTCGTCAGGACCGTACAAGTCTCGATATTTGATCTATCTCTATTGCATCACGTGCCATGAAGACGACGGATGGGGTCTTGACACTTGGCATTTATGGCGAATAGTGCCAGCCTGGACGCGGCGATGCGGTCAGGTGGCACTATCCCCCGTCGGTTCGCCCTGTGTCCCCATTCTTCGAACGACCTCAACCGTGGCGCCGGCGTCCTCGAGCTCTTGCTTGAGCGTCTCGGCATCCTCCTTGGAGATCCCCGTCTGGATCTCTATGGGCGCCGACTCGACGAGGTCCTTCGCCTCCTTCAGGCCCAGGCTGGTGGCGCCGCGGACCACCTTGATGACGTTGATCTTGTTGGCGCCGATCGCCTCGAGCACCACGTCGAACCCGGACTGCGTAACGTTGTAGTCGATCCGGAGGTGAGTCAGGATGAGGTCCAACTTCTGCTCGACTCGGTCCAACTTCCGCTTGACTCTTTGGAGCCGGTCGCGATCCGCGGGCTGCAGATACGCCGAAACCACCGAACGGCCGCCCGCTAAGGCGATCAGCAGGGCGATGATGGCGAAGTCGCCGAGTTCGAGGATCGCGAACAGCATCGGTGTCTTCCTCTCCGCCGGCTAGCCCCCAGGATCATCGGCCCGCCGACAGGCGGGTCCGCTGCAACCGCAGGTTAGGCGGGTCACTTGTCCACGTCCAGTACGCCGATGAGTCCCTTGGGCATCGGACCGGGAGCGTCCTTGCTGTCCGGATCGCGTAGGAAGATACCCGTCAGCGCACAGCGATGCGACTTCAACGAGCGGCGCGGAAACCCAAGGAGAATCCTCCAACACCTTGCCTGACTTATCGGTCAGCCAGTAATACCAGATGCTGGTGTCGGTACTCAGGGAGTAGCCATGAAACTCAAGGAATACGTCTTTGTCCTTATACCGCTGGAGGTCCGGTCCGAACTCGCTCACGAATGTTAAGAGCGATTTGCCCAAGTCCGCATCTTCTTGGACGTGCCCCATCTCCTTGATCAGGCCTTTCGTATTGCCTTGCCGGCACATCCCGACCGCGTAAGCCGCGACTTGATGTGGATCTTCCCAGTCCGGCTTTGCCGCCCCGGACGCCTCGATGATCTTCCCGAAAGCCAAGTAAGCCGCGTCGCTCGCGGCAACCTTCGATTTCGGGACATCATCGGCGAAGGCAAGCGCGCTGCATGCGACGAGCATGAACCAGCACGACATCCAACGTGGGTCTCGCCTCATCCCGCATCCTCCGCCGCCTAACGACCCAGATCGGCGGCCCGCCGCAGGCGGGTCCGATGCATCGCCTCGTTAGGCGGCAACCTCAGTCGTTTGTGCAAATGTGAACAGAAAGACCCGCCCGTCCGCACGCCATGAGGAACGATGCGGGGAGCACGATATCGAATTGCTCGTTCGAGAGCCAGCCGCCAACGAAGACATCGGCGGCTCGGCCCTGGCATCGCCAGCGATCGAAGGTGCCCTCCGGTCGCGCCTCCAACCACTTCGCTGCGTCGAGGAAGCCCCGCTCGACCCGCGCCGCGAACTCCTCGTAGGGTTCGTCGTAGCCCCGCAGATCAGCCATATCGACGGCGAACAAGGCGACGTTGGCCGACTGCCAGGCGGAAGCGCTTAGCGTGGCGCGGGTGACCCATTCTGGCTCGATGGCGAGGAGATCGAAGAAGGCGTTGCCCGTCGGTTCCTCGTCGCCGATGCCCCGGAGAGAGACCTGAACCCACCTGAGGCCCATCTCGATCAAAATAGTGACTCCTTCGCCGGCTAACGGGGAGTTAAGCGGCCTGTACTCAAGGCGCTTCAACTCCACGGTGGTCAGGCCGCCGTCGCCCCAGCGTAACGGTGGCGTCAAGCGGACGCAACACCACGGCAACGGCGACCCGGCTCAACGCCCGAGATCATCGGCCCGCCTACCGGCGGTCCGGTGCATCTCAATAATAGGTGGGAATCGCCCCGCGACGCCTCATCCGAGAAATGACGGCCGCCCTGTCTTGAGGGACTGATGGAAGAGCACACCCACGACGAGTCCAAGGACCAGGAACACCCAGCCAAGCGGCGACATCTTCTTGGCCGGCAGTTCGGGCCCCTCGATGGTAAGCCAGGCGCCCAGCGCGACGGCCACCGGGCCAAGGATCGAGAGCTTCGCCGGGAATGATCCCATCGAACGCGCGGACTGCCAGGTCCACGCGACCACCGCGAGGCCGAGGAGGGCGAAGATGACGCCTACGATCCGCGACTTCGTTCGATCGGCCATAGTACCCTCCGCCGCATAACGACGAGTTCGGCCCGCGCAGCGGGTCCGCTGCAACGAACATTGTTAGGCAAGACCCCACGCCTCCCAAGGGATGGGCAATCGGCCCCACCGCACCCAAGACACAGTTGGAGAGGGTTTCCTGGAGCGGCAGAACTCCTCCACGATCGCCCAGGCTACCTCACGCGGGACACAGCAGGCAACCGGAACGGGCATGGGATCACCGCCGTAGTAATGCCGCATGAGCCGAGAGCAGTCCGAGCCATCGAACGGCACCAGCATACCATCCCGGCCGGTGTAGAACCGAAGGAAGAATCCGTGCGACTCCAGGAAGAAGAACTCCAACGACGGCTGACCATTCAGTACCTTGATGGCCTCCGGCGTATGGTCCAGCACCTGAAGAGCCCCGCCGCCCCAGCCGCAATCGTAATAGTCCTGCCCCCGCTCGAAAATGAGTTCGCGGAGCAAGTGCCTCGATGGATCGGGGACGTGCTCACCGTCTGGAGCATAGTAGGTTAAAGCCTCCAAGCTGATACCCTCGCACCCTAACGCTCAAGATCAGCGGCCCGCGCAGCGGGTCCGATGCATCGTTTCATTAGGCGTCGTTCATGTCAGTGCCAACGCGGCCTCAGAGAGTCATCGAGCTTCTGGTTCATCGTAGGCGATAACGTCCCCAACACTCGCGCGATGGTGTCTGCATACACGGTCACGAGCACAAGGCACGAGACGACCGAATCGCGTACCAGCCCCGTGGCTTTGCCATCGGGCGTGTTCAGGTCGATGAACGAGCAGGCCGGGTCGCTTCGCATCGTCAAGTTCTTCGTGATCTCCGCGACGACGAGTGTGCCCACCACCCCCGCGTAGGCATCGGATTGCACGATTAACGCCGGTCGCTTCTTCCCGCGCACGCCGGAGGGAGGGGGAAGCGAACGAGAACCACGTCACCCCGGTTCATGGCTTATCCGGGAAATCATCGTATTCGTCCATATCCTCCCACCCCGCCTGTTTGCCCGCGTCCCATGCCAAGGCTTGGAGTTCTTCCTTCGTCCACGGGCTATCGTCGTACTCGTCGTGCTTGAGGCGCTCGTATTCATCGAGGCGGATCAAGATAAATGTCTCGCCGGTCCGGGGATTTACGAGGCGGAGGGGGGGTTCGGCATGCTCGATCGCCAAGAATTGCTCGTTGGTCAGTTCGATCATCGGTGGCCTCCATACCCGCATCCTGCTACCACCGCGCTGCGTCGTCCATGGCCGAGGTTCAGCCGCCCGCCGCAGGCGCGACTCATCAACGGACGAAGAGCGCGACGAGGCATCCGACGAGCATCGACGAACCTGCGACGAGGGCGCATAGAAGGAACAAGCAGCCATCAAGCGGCTTGCCTTCCTTGCTGATTTCACGTTGACACTTCCTGCTACAGACCGGCTTACCTAAGCCCATCTTGGCTCGGTAGGGTGAGAACGCCCTGAACCGTTTGCCGCACCAAGAACACTTGCGCGGAATCATGTCATCGGGCCTCCCCTTGAGCTGGCCGTCCTCTGGCGAATCAGCGGCAGAGTGTGCCGTCTAGAGCGCTTCACACTTGGTTTGCGCACAGCTCGACACGCATGTCGCTCATACTAACCCGACGCGCCAGCGAGGGGAATGCCTCCGGACCCTCGCTGGCGCGTCGGGTTAGTATGATCCTTTGTGCGCAACCCAAGCGTGAAGTGCTCTAACGACCAAATTCCGCCGCCCGCCGCAGGCGGGTCCGCTGCATCGCCTCGTTAGACGTGCTCGCCATAAACCCGCACGATGCCTGTCTTGACGAATAGATTGTACCGCTCAATTGCGAAATCGTCAGGCTCGTCAGGCTCAGCGATGATGATCTTGAAGTCCTGGGTCTTGATGAGGCTGTCGAGAAGGCCATCCGCCTCGACCTGCCGCATCGCTTCGCACGCGAGGCGGAGCAAGGCACGAGTCTTCTCGTCGTGCTCGGCTATGCTGAGGTCGTCGAGGTGGTCATGGAACCAGTCGTCCCATGGGCCCCACGACGCGGTGAAGGCCCCGGCATGGTCCTCGCTCGGATCCCAGTCCGTCGAGATGGGCCAAACACCTATGTTGTTGACGGACTCAGGGCTGATAGCGCGTGCCGCGGCTTCGGGCAGAAGGTAAAGCCCGGCGGACCCGTAGTAGGCGTCGATATGCAGACCGATTGCAGCGATCCGCTCGCCCCGGGCCTTGCGGACCTGGAATGGGAGGGCTGCTCCGATGGCAGTTGTCATCGACTCGCCGACCTCTGACCATGCGGGCAAGGCCACTCCACCTCCTCTGGCCAACTTCGGGAGCTTACGCAACAGCTGTTCCTCATCGCCGAAATCCCAACGGTCGCCCCTTGGTTCAGCCGGCCAGGAGAAACCGACATCCGGCATCGCCTCGCCAGTCGCGCCCTGTTAAACCTCTTGGGCGATGCCCCAAAGGTCCTCGAACTCGTAGTCCTTGTCGGCGTCTACGACGGCCGCCAGCGAGTCGGGATCGCGGAGGGCAGCCGAGTAGACGGACCGGCCGCGCGAGATGAGCCAAGCACGGAAGTAGGCGAAGCCGTCATCGGAACATCCGCCGTTAATGATGTAGGCGACGCCCCAGAGATCCCAGGTATAGGCGTCGGCCAGCTTCTGGTTGAACAACGCGTGGAACTCGATCAGCTCCCGGGGCGATCGCCCGCTCAAGCGCTCGCGGACTGCGGCCAGTTGACGCCCCGGGTCGTGTCGGACCGCACGGCCTCCCGATTCGATAATGTCCCAGAATCGCGACTCATCCAACGTGGCAAGCCTCTGCCGTCTAACGAAAAACCCAGCGGACTCGGCCGCCAAGTAGTCCCCCTGACGTTACCACAACTTTACCCATAGCGGCCGGGGTCCGCTGAAACGCCGGGTTGGGCGTCGGCCTCGGCCATCGGCCAACAGAACTGCTTGCCCGGCCGATCTGCCTGCCAGCCGGCCTTCAGTGCCGCCCGGATGCCCGCTACGACCTCCGATGGCAAAACCGGCTTACCCTCGTCCGCATGCGGCCCGCTCATGTGATGGCGCTCCGGGAAGACCATACACAACATCGCCCCCGCCGGCTCGACGCGCTGAGCTACGACCCAGACGCCAGGCCGCTCTTCCTCCTGATCCGTCGATCGGCGTGGAAACTTCCAGTGATACTCGATGCCTTCCACCACGATCCACCGGAAACCACGCCTACGAACTGCCACCCGCGAAGCCCTCCGCCGTCCAACGCCAAATTCAGCGGGTCCGATGCAACCGCATGTTAAGCGTCAGCCACCGCCCGCGCTGATATCGCCTCAAGGAAGCCGTCCAATCGGGGCTCCGGGCCCGGCCCGAGATTACAGTTCGTCCCCTCGCGCAGCACACTCCGGAGCGTCGTACCGCCACCTATCGGGGCTTGGCCGAGTATGTAATAGCTGACCGCGCCCGCCGGGGCCTCGTGGATGATTGCGGAGAAATACGGGGCGAGCACGGGCGGACTGCCGGCATTCGACAGCTCATCCAGAGACAGGTCCGAAAGATCGACCGAAGGCGGGCTCGGATACTCCAAGGCGTAGTATTCCTGTCCTTCGCGTAGCTGCCCCTGGTGACAACGGAATCGCATGGCATCCTCGATGATGGGCTCGACCTTGCGCATCTGGCAGGCCATCAAATAGAAGAACGGCCCGGCTGCAGTCGGGGTGTTCGAGCATAGGTCCGCGACTTTGGCTATCTCGTCATATGCGTAGTGTGGAAGGACGAAGTACGCCACGTCGTAGCAGAGCTGTACAAGCGGCACACTCGGCTTCGGCTTGCGGAACCGGTCCAACAGCCCCATGGGACCCTCCAATTCTCCCCCTAACGACCAAGATCAGCGGCCCGCGCAGCGGGTCCGCTGCATCGCCTCGTTAGCCGCCGTCTCGCTCCTCCGCGATGGCACGCGATTCGTCCCACAGCGACCGATTACGCCCCGCGATCCGCCAGTGGCTATAGTAGGAAGGCCCCGTGGCAACGAGCCCGAATTCTCGCCAGAGCTTACAGGTCAATTCCGTCGGCGAATAGGGCTTCCCGTCGAATTCCCAGACCAGCGAACCGCGAGCGCTCGCCGGATCGTTGACTCGTGCCCGGAACGCGCGGGGATCTCGCGAGGCGGCATCAGGCGGGAGTGCGTCAGGAATGACTTCCAGGACCGTGCCGGCAGCGACGATTCCCTTCGTCGCGAGGATGGCAAGAACCCGCGCCTGCGCCATAACGTTCCGCTCGGCCGGCTAACGACTCAGCTCACCTGCCGGGTCCGCACCCGGAGAGCTTGTCGTCCCAGAAAGCCTACTCTGGGCCTCGGTCAGGTGCAGCGCCGAGTTCGGCACTCGGCTTCGTCGGTGGGGGCACGTCCGCCGGAGCGGGCCGTGCCTTACGCCAAGCCCACTTGGCGGACGGGATGCCGAAAATGAACGCAAGGATTATCCAGTTGGAATACCCGAACACGTAGTCGAAGACAGAGAGCGAGTACTTGGGTAGTGGGGTGGGTAGCTCGCCCTCCTGCTGGAGTTGTTGAATCAGGGCCGGGGTGAGCGGGATGTACTTGCCCGGCTCCCCAATCTTCCGAATCACGTACCCATCGTCTGTGACGTAGCACCCGGCGATGGCGAAGAAGATGCTGGTCTTATAGCACAGCTCGTACTGCGGGTCCCTCGTCGGCTGGATGGTGTGGATCGTCTCGTCCGTGCCGAACATCATCTTGCCGGCTTGGGCTTGGCCGGCGGATAGGGACATCACAGCCGCGAACCCGGCCACAGCCCACACGAACTGCCTACCGCTCATGAGACCTCCTCTGCGGCCTCTCCGCCGCCGAACGGGGAGTCATTAGCAACCAGCCCAGTAACTCCGCTGGCCCACGATAGCCGGCGCGGCTGGCCGCTGCAACGGTCCGCCGGTTAGGCCGCAACCGCCCGGCGACCTGCGGGAGTCCGTTCGTTCGTCAGCCGTTATCTAACGACGGGCCTCTGAACTCCCCGTTAGGCCGCGACCGCCACCGATGCTGAACCCCTGCCATGTCGGCCGACGGCGGGGTGGGATCGCCGGCTCTGTCGCTCGCTCAGACCGGGGGAGCGACTTCCCGACCACCTCGCCGCGAGCAACCTATCGAAGCACCACTGGCCGTAAATCTTACGAGCAGGCCGGTTGCGACCTAACGCCAAAGATCAGCGGCCCGCCGCAAGGCGGGTCCGCTGCATCGCGTCGTTAGGCATCGGCCCCAGGGTTCCTTCGATCGGTCGATTTGGCCGACCGTTTCCTATCGCTGGCCACCGATCTCAGCGGCGACGAAATGCTTCCGCTTGTTCGCCCTCCAAATGCAACTGCCCCTAACTCAGAGTGGCATCATAGTCTTCGCCTGACCTGGCGACATTGATTGCCATCCAACCCGCGATAATAAGAAAACCTATAAGACCAATGTCTTTGAACTCTCTTTTATAGATCATGATCCCGCCGAACAGAATACCCAACCCCAGGAACGAGGCACCCACCACACCAGCAAGAACCCTCCCGGCCTTCCCAAGAGGCTTCACTCGGAGGGATGCTTTGACCGAGTAACCAGGATTTTGCGAAGCGGCAATTTCTTGCGCCTGTTCGTGGGAATTCGCTTCAACAACTACGTCCATGGGCTCCGAACCTTTGTCCGCCAAATTAGCGAGTGTCACTCGATAATTCATCGATGTTGTCTCCGACGTCCAAACGTGGGACAGAGCCGTCATTCAGGCGGACTCGAATGCGAAGAGATATCGTTATCTCTACCGAAGCCGGTAGGGCCATCGAGGGCATCTGACGTCCACCGAGGAATATTTGGAAGTTCCGCCGTCTAACGTGGAGTTAAGCGACCCGTACTCGGGGCGCTTCAACTCCGCGTGGGTTAGGCCGCCGCCGCCGGTCGGCCTAGCGCGTGGTTAGGACGCCGTCGCCCACCGACCGTCGCCATCCGCAACGCGGACGCAACGCCCAGGCACCGGCGACGGCGGCTTAACCAGTGATTTAGACTCCCCGATGGGCGTCTTTCTTTGCGCCGGATGGGCGTATAATCCGGGTCATTCGGTGGATTATTGGCTGAAGAATCACCGCTTACAACAAGAGTCTTATGGATGATACAGACCAATCCCGGCCGGCGAGGACGCCCGGCTCCGGGTGGCCCCACGATCGCGGGCCGAAGTTGCTCGATCGCGTCCGCGAAGCGATTCGGACGTTGCATTACAGCATCCGCACCGAGGATGCCTTTGTCCAGTGGGTCAAGCGATTCGTCGTGTTCCACGGCAAGCGGCCTCCCATCGAAATGGGGGGCACGCGAGGTCGAAGCCTTCCTCAATCATCTGGCCGTCGAAGAAGACGTCGCCGCTTCGACCCAGAACCAGGCGATGAGCGCCCTGCTCTTCCTCTACAAGAATGCCCTCGATCGGCCGTTGAAAGGGCGCATCGACGCCTGCCGAGCGAAACGACCGGAACGGCTTCCCGTCGTCCTCACGCGGGCCGAGGTCCGCTCGTCGACAAGCACTTCATGGCAAGCCTGCTGTACGGCTCCGGGCTGCGGCTGATGGAATGCCTCCGCCTGCGGGTCAAGGATATCGATTTCGGCCAGAAGCACGTCGTCGTCCGAGACGGCAAGTGACAGAGGATCGGACGTCCTCCCTCTGCGGAAAACGGCTGCGACTGACTCCCAAATCAGGGCAAACCCTTGTCTTCGAGGCACGTTTTCCGGCATCGTAGCCCGACACCCCATGCGTCGCGCGGCAGGTGACCGACACGGCTGGGGCGATCTCCCCGGTACACCGAGGGCTCCATGCTTCCCGAGACCTTTCGCCGCGAAGGGCCTTTGATCCTGGCCCTCTTGCTGGTCGGTACGATCCTGGGCGGACTGCTCGTCGGTTACGAGCCCGTCGGCGGCGACCCGGACCGGATGTATCGGCCGCTCAAGAGCGAGCTGGCCCGTGCGTTGGGCGAGGGCCGTCTCCCGTTCTGGAGCCATCGGTTCGGGCTGGGCGTCCCGCTCGTCGCCGAGAGCCACGTCGCCGCGTTCTATCCCCCGAACCTGATCCTCTATCGACTCCTCGACGTCCCCACGGCCTACCGGCTTTCGATGTGGCTCCATTACCTCGCCCTCGTCGTCACCACATACTTCTACGCGCGATGCCTCGGCATGCTACCATGGGGTTCGGCGATCGCGGCGATCACCTTCACGCTCTGCGGGTTCCAGGCCATCCACTCCAGTCACGAGCCGTTCTATTGCCTGATGCCCTATCTTCCGCTGGCGCTCGGGCTCGCCGAGCGATTCATGGCGAACGGTCAACCGGGCTGGCTCGCGGCCTTGCCGTTGACCCTGGGCCTGCAATGGAGCCTCGGCCATTTCCAGATCCAGACGTGGACCGGAGGTCTGGTGATCCTGACCGGACTCTGGCGGGCCGCGTTCGATCGCAGGCCCTGGAGGCTCGCATTCGGGCTCGTCCTCTCCGTCGTCTGGGGAGCGGGCTTCGCCGCCATCCAGCTCGGCCCGACCTGGCAGTTTTCCGAGTTCGTGAAACATACCGAGCGGCCGGTCGGTGACCTGCTCTTCTATTCCCTCCCCCCCTCGCACTGGTTCGAGCCGGCACTTCCCAGGCTCGTCCGGGAGCTCCGCCTGGGACCCGAAGACCCCTACTGGTTCGGCCAGCAGACCACGGGGTATGAAGCGGTGCTCTATGTGGGGACGATCCCGCTGATCCTCGCGTTCGTCGGCGTCGTCGCGCGCCCGGCCAGCCGTGCCGCGATGCCCTGGCGCGTGCTCATCCCGGTCAGCCTGGCAATCGCCACGATGCCTCGCTGGTGGCCGCAAGGATATCTCTACCTGCTGAGACTGCCGGGACTCGGCTATTTCCGCGTCCCGGCTCGGTATACGCTGCTCACCTGCCTGGGGCTGGCCGTCCTGGCGGGCGAGGGCTTCGATCGGTCGATCTCGCCGGCCCGATTCCGGCTGGGCCTGGCCGCGGCGATCCTCTTCGGCGGGTGCGCGACAGTCGGCGCCGTGTCCTGGTCGATGCGGCCCGACGTGAACCTCCGATCGACGTTCGGCGGGGTCGCCGACGGCTTCCTCTGGGCGGCCCTGGCCTGGTCGGCCGCCCTGGCCATCGTCCTGGCCTGGCGGGCGAGCCGGCTCGGTTCGTGGGCTCCGCTGGCCGCCGTCGCCATCGAGCTGGGGATCTTCTACTATGCGGGGACGACCGAGTGGGGCTGGTCGATCGCGATACCCGAGGACAGTCCCATCCTCGACGAGCTGGCCCGCAAGCCGTCGGTCGGCCTGATCGGCGGCGAGCTCGAGAACCTGCCCGTACGCGCGGGGCTCGCCACGGCGAACCCTTACCTGGGCTTCGCACACACCTATCCGGACAAGTTGCTCGTGCTGGTGCAGGAGCGGCTCTTTCGATCGAGCGTCACCATCGCGCCGGACCCGACGGACACGGCCACTCTCAAGAGATGGTTCCGACGTTGTCAGGTCACTCACCTGGTCGCCTATCGAGGGACCGCCGAATCGCTCGGCCGGGTGCGGGAACGACGTCGCGACCCCGCGCTCGATCAGATCATCTATCATCCCGCGGGCACGCCCGCGACCCGGTCCTGGTCGATCATCGAGCTGGACGAGCCATTCCCCGAGGCGCGTGTCGCCGTCCGTGCGCGGACGATCGCCGACCGACGGATACTCTTCGACCGACTCTCACGCTCGGATGAGCGGGATACCGCCTGGTTCCTGGCGGAAAACCTGGTTCCAGATCGTCCCGTTGCGCAGTCCGCGCGGCTGGTCGCGTGGGACGGCTCGACCGCAACCGTCGAGCACAACGGTCCCTGCGACCTGGTTCTGGCCCGGAGCTTCGACCCCGGCTGGCAAGCCCGGATCGACGAGGGGCCACCGCGGCCGGTCCTGCCGGTCAACAGCGGATTTCAGGCCGTCCGCCTGGATGGCTCGGGCGTCCATCGCGTGACATTGCACTATCGGACGCCCCGGTTGGCCCTCTGGTCCGCGATCACGATCGTCGCGGCGATCCTCGATGCCGGCCTCTGGGCCGCGTGCCTTCGGGTATGGCTCGGTTCCATCCGCCGATCAGGGCGCGGGGACAATATTGAAGAGTCTTATCCGCAGATGAACGCAGATGAACGCAGATAAGAAAAGAAGGAATCAGAAAATCATAAGTTCCGGATTCTTCGATCTTGAGTGTGGTCATCGACACCGACGGATCATTTCGACGAGAAATCTCCGGGAACAGATCTCAACCTTTCCTGTCTTCATCTGCGTTCATCTGCGGATAAACTGCATTTTCCCCGCGTGTGCGCTCCCGTTTCGTCAGGGGCTGAGCTTGTCGAGCTCCTTGCGGATGGTCTCCATCAGGGAGCCGATCCGCTCGGCGCCGAAGTCGAAGCGGATGCCGGCGGCGGCGAAGAGCTCGGGCAGCGGCCGGGAGCCGCCGAGGGCCAGCGCCTTCTTGTAGTCGGCGACGGCTCCGGCCCGGTCGGCCAGCGATCGCTGCCAGATCTGCAAGGCCCCGAGCTGCGCGATGCCGTACTCGATGTAATAGAACGGGTACAGGAAGATATGGAGCTGCCGGTGCCACCAATGGTCGCGGGCCTCCTCGAAGCCGGACCAATCCACGAGCCCGCCGAACCGGTCGAGCAGCGACTTCCAGGCCGCCTTGCGCTCGTCGCGCGCGTGGCCGGGATGGGTATAGATCCAGTGCTGGAAGGCGTCAACGGTGGCGATCCAGGGGAGGATCAGGACGATCCCCTCGAGGAGCTTGCGGCAGGACCGGTCGGCATCGGGGCCGTCGTAGAACGGGCCGAGGCGTCGGGCGCCGAGCAACTCCATGCTCATCGAGGCGACCTCGCAGAACTCGAGCGGGCTCTCGCGGTAGGCGGCCAGCGGCTCGCCGCGGCAGGCCAGGGTGTGGAAGGCGTGGCCGCCCTCGTGGAGCAGGGTCCGCACGTCGGAATCCAGGCCGACGGCGTTCATGAAGATGAACGGCAATCGCTTATCCTCGAGCGTCGTCTGATACCCGCCGGGCGCCTTGCCCTTGCGGTTGGCCAGGTCGAGCAATTCCTGGGCCCGCAGGAATGCGAACTGGGCGCCGAGCTCGGCGTCAACGTCGTGGAAGACGGTCTCGATGCCGGCGGCGAGCTGCTCGACGTCGCGGAACGGCTGGAGCGGCGTCCGGCCCAGGGGGTCGACCGAGAGATCCCAGGGACGGAGCGATTCCACGCCCATCGCGCCGCGGTGCTGCTCGTGAATCCGACGCGACAGCGGGACCACGACGTTCTCGACGGCCTGGTGGAACCGGATCGAGTCCTCGATGCCGTAGTCGAACCGCTCGCGGTTGCGGAAGGCGTATTCGACGAAATTGGCGAACCCGGCCTCCCCGGCCACCTCGATGCGGAGTTCCATCATCCTGTCGAACAGCTCGTCGAGGGTCTCGCGGTCCTCGAGCCGTCGCGCCGCGGCGAGCTCCCACGCCTCCCGGCGTACGGCGCGGTCGGTCTCCTCGAGGAACGGCGCCATCTGGGCGAGCGTCCGCTCCTGGCCGCGATAGTTGACGGTCATCGCCCCCATGATCTTCTGATACTGCTGCTCCAGCTCGGCGAGCTGCGTCTCGCGCGGGATATTGGCCTCGCGGAACAGGGCGCGTCGATTCTCCTGGGCGCGATCGAAGACGAAGTAGCGGTCGCGCGGCAACTCCATGCGGCACGATGCGTCCAGGTACCGGCTCCGGATCTCATTCTGGATCGGTTTGAGCTTCGGCTCGATGTCGCGGACGAACGCCAGGTAGGCCGCTTCGCGCCCCGGGTCATCGGTCTGGCAGGTCATGGCGATGTAACGCTCGACCCCCTCCTGCCCGACCGCCGCATTCAGCTCTCCGGCCGCGATCACCCAGCGTTCCAGGTCTTCGGCCGTCTCGACGGGCTGGTCCATCAACCGGTGATACCAGGGCTCGATCTGCTCCCAGGTCTTCAGCTCGATGCCTTCCGGGAGCCACCGGTGGGGGTACGATTGGGGAACATATTCGGTCAACTTCGTCCTCCTCACTCGAATCGTTTCTCGCCGAACGAAAGCAGCCCCTTGAAGCCGGCTAGAGCGCTTCACGCTTGGGTTGCGCACGAAGAATTATACTAACCCGACGCGCCAGCGAGGGTCCGACGGCATTCCCCTCGCTGGCGCGTCGGGTTAGTATGAGCGACCTGCGTCTCGAGCTCTACGCAAACCAAGCGGGAAGCGCTCTGACCGGCCAACAGCGACGACCCTTCAGGGTTCGGGTTCCGGCGGGGGCGGGTCCGGCTCGACGGACATCCAGGGATGCCGCTGCGCCCCCAACCACTTCTGCATCATGTTCATGTGATATTTCTGCTTCTCGGATTTGCGAAGCTCGAGCGCCGTCCATCGCGATTCCCCGCCCGCGAGGACATAGTGCTCATAGGCGCACCGCCGGTAAATGACGGCCCGTCGCTCCATCTCCACGACGAGCGTCGCCAGCGCCACGCCGAGGACCACGATCATCCACCGGCGTGTCGTCATTCGTGGGAGCTGCATGGCTGGGAGATCCGCGGACGAGGGATTCGGTCCGAGTTTGATGGCCTTTCACGATAGCGATGCCTGGACCAGCCACGCCCCGGCGAAGAGCCAGGACCACGTCATGGCCGTCGCGATGATGAGGACCAGCGTGGTGGTCGCGACGGCCTCGGCGTGCGCCACCAGCCCCTTGGCTTCCCCGAGGGCGCCGATCGTCTGGAACAGCGCCATGATCGCCGAGACGCCGATCACCACCTCGCCGAGCGCCGTGCTGAAGACGATCAGGGCGATCCGGCCCACCGGATCCCGGATGATCGCGAGGACCACACCCAGCGCGATGATGAACACGAAGAGATGCCAGAGCCGCATTGGAACCTGGTTCCCCTCCTAAGCTTCCTCGATTTTCGAGAATCGATCGACGACCGGCCGCCGACCGACAATTCCCTGGATCATGACGCGATCCGACGTCCGCTGTCAACGGCGTCGGAGGTCGTTGCGGCCGAAGAAAAGTGGTAGATTGAGTGGACCTTCCGCCTCGGGTATCTCTGAGGGAGATCCGACCCATCCCGAGGCGAGCCCGGCCCGTGCCGGTACGCAACCGGGATCGACTTCGCCGCTTCGAGGAGACCGACGCGTTATGAGTTCCGCCGCAGCCCCCACCAAGTACCGATTCTCCTTCGGACCGTGGAACATCAGCACCGGATCCGACCCCTTCGGACCTCCGGTCCGCAAGGAGATGGAGTACGCCCACAAACTCAAGGCCTACAAGGGACTCGGATTCGACGCCGTCCAGTTCCATGACGACGACATCGTCCCGGCCGACCTCGACTGGCCGAGCACACTCAAGGGCGTCGCCGAGGTCAAGAAGATCCTGGACGGCGAGGGACTCTTCGTCGAGATCATCGCCCCCCGGCTCTGGGAGGATCCCCGCACGATCGACGGAGCATTCACCTCGAACAACCCCTCCGACCGCAAGTACGCCATCGATCGCTCCAAGCGTTGCGCCGATATCGCCCGCGAGGTCGGCTGCAAGAACTACGTGCTCTGGCTGGCGCACGAGGGCAGCTACATCCGCGAGGCCAAGGACGCCAAGGCGGCCGTCGGCCGGATCGTCAACGCCTGGAACGCGATCCTCGAGCACGACCAGGAGATCCGCATCCTCGGCGAGGCCAAGCCCAACGAGCCGATGGATCAAGCGTATCTCCCCACGGTCGGGCACATGATCGGCGTCGCTTACAAGACCATCGACCCCGGCCGGTCGGGCGTCCTGATCGAGAGCACCACTCGATCCTGGCCGGCCTCGACCCGGCCGATGACATGGCCTACGCGCTCTATCACGACAAGCTCTGGAGCGTGCACCTCAACGATCAGAACGGCCTGAAATACGACCAGGACAAGGTCTTCGGTTCGGTCAACCTCCGCCGTGCTTTCAACACAATCTGGACCCTGGAGAAGAACGGATACGGCCGCAATGGCGAGTGCGTCGGCCTCGACGTCAAGGCCATGCGCACGACCACCTTCGAGGAGTCGAAGTTCCACCTCTCGCACTCGAAGACGGTGTTCCTGCGCCTCCTCGACATCGTCCGCGGCGTCGATGCCCGTAAGGTCGAGGAACTCCGCGCCCATCGTCAATACGAGCAGTTGGAGATGCTGATCCTCAACACCCTGATGGGTGGTTGAGTGGAAGAGCCTCTCGCAAGGAAGCCGGGCAGAGGGACGTTGACCGAGTTCTCGTGACAGTTCTTGCGTATCCTCCAAGTTCGACTCGGACCGATCGGCGCGACCGCCGATCGGTCACGAACCCTCGACCCCTGGTTGGTTTCCTCAACTCCGACCGACCTCGAACGCGACACGCCCCTACAGTCAACGCAATCGTCAAATCTTTGGGTTCATTTCATCGCTTTTTGCCCCAAGCCCGGCTTGAGGCCGCCCGAACGCGCGTTGAGCTTCGGATTTCATCTCGAGTGGGCCGCGCTCGCCTCCATCGACCCATCAGAATGGTCTCGGCGAGTTGATGAATCTTCCGGGCCCGACGCGTCAGCGGAAGGCGACCGAAATCGGCTGACGTCAGCCCTCAAAGCCGACGTAATCGTCAAATCTTTGGGTTCCTCTGAAAATAAGACCTGCTAACAGCAATCATGCAAGCACAGGACACCATTTTCATGGGGTTGGGTGCGACCAAGGTCCCATGACAGTTCGTTTCATCGGATTTCGCTCGGTCCACGGCCGAAAGCGCGTCCGGCGGACCGTTGAGCCTCGTATCCCATCTCTACAACATTGCGGCCCTCCTCCACGACGCCGATCAGTCGCCCCGCACAGCTATATCGCAAGCACGCATGCACGCATCACAGCGGCCATGGTTTACGGACTTCGTTCGGGAACGGACTCTCCTCAATCTTAAGTATGCCGCCGTTTTGGGATTTCATGAACGCGATGGTGGAATCACACGAATGGGTCCTGAACCGGCCTCCGCTATTCTCGGCGCCGTTGATTGTATCCGAGGGCTGTGTCCCGGTCCCGGCCGCCCCGGGGCCTGGCAGAAGCCGGCTACATGGAATCGATGAGGTTCGGTCGCACACTCCGGAGCGAGTCGCGTCGTGAGGGCATACTCATGCCCCTTCGCCTTGCAGAGACAGTCGAGGTAGTGTCAGCAACAGTCCGGGAGAACCCCTTTTACGCGCCCATTTCCACGGGTGGAAGGTCTTTCACAGGGAGGCCGTGCGACGGGCGCTCCTCGGCATAATGGAGACTCTTGTGGCGAGATTCCCGAAATCGGACGGGGAATCAAGGTCGAACAGCGCTGAAACCACCATGCATGGGTCCGGAGGTTCCGTTGAGAGGCGGGTGCATGATTGGAATCAGGTCGGTGCTTATTCGGTCAGGACGCCGAACCGGGTCCACGTCGCGGCTGGCCAGTACCTGTACTGCACGTCGCCGAGCACGTCGCCAAGGGCCACGAAGCCGATCGTGCGGCTGTCGCGCGAATTGTTCCGGTTGTCGCCCAGCACGAAACACATCCCTTCCGGCACCTTCGCCTTGGGGTAGTCCGGCAACGGCTTCGTGTCGGTGGCGAAGAGAATCCGATAGCGGCGGCCGGCGTTGGTTTCCTCGAATAGTTCCCCCTTGACCACTTGCGCCGCGGCCCCGAGGCTCGCCCGCGGCGCCGGCTCGCGCGGCAATTGCCGCCCGTTGACGAACACCTCGTTGTCCTTCATCTCGACGGTATCGCCGGGCAGCGCGATGACACGCTTGGCCCAGTTCACCCCCGGCTCCGACGACACGCGAAACACCACCTCGTCGCCGCGGCGCACGAATCGCCTCTGGTACGTCGTTTTGTTCACCAGAAACCGATCACCGGGGAGCAACGACGGCACCTCGCTGGCCGACGGAATCGCAAAGGCCTCGAAGACGCTGCTACGGATGAAGTACAGCGCGCCGGGCGGGTACGTCAGTCCTACCAGGATGAATAGAGCGTAGACTAGCGGACGGTTGTAGTCCATTGACTGGAAGAGATCACGGCCGCGGCGGGCAAGGCGGAAGGCGTCCACGACCGCAAAGACATAGACCCCCAGCACTGTCAGCAACGCGAGGATCAGGCCGACTAGAACAACGGTCGAAGGTGGCATCAGGGCGGCCACCACGATCGCCGGCACGAACAGCAGCGAGCTGAGGAACATAACCAGGCCGCGGACGATACGGCCGCAGTAAATCTGGCCTAGTCCGGTGGCGGCGAGCGATAGAATCACCGCGATCAGCGGACTGCGGGCGGGAGCGTTTGGGGTGCTCAAGAGAAAGCCTCATTATTCACGGAGTTCACTGGACGAAAAAGACCGCAACAACGGCCACCATGCGGTACAGGCAGGCGAGGCACGCCAGGATGCAGGCGGCGACGCGCACGGCGGTTGAGGACTGCAGCAGGACCAGGACGCCCTTCGAGGACGGCAGCAGTTCTCGGCGGACGGCGTCCATGACGCGGTCAGCGAAGTCAGCGGGCGCCTCGGCATCAGCCCGTTGTATCCACAGGTTGTAAAGTTCGTCGTTGTCGTTCATGAGTGCGGCTCGGCGGCGTGTCGGAGGAGACGGCGAAGTTTCTCGCGGGCCCTGGCGATTCGCGACTTCACGGTGCCCACGCCGACGCCCTCGATCCGAGCGACCTCCTCGTAGGAAAGACCTTGCAGATGCGCGAGCACGAAGGCGGAACGCTGCTCGAACGGAAGGGCGTCGAGGGCCGCGTCGAGCTGGCGGAATAGGTCCGCTTCCGAGGCCGCCCGCTCGGGCGACCGCAGATCGACGACGTCCGGCAGTTCGGCGCCCACGACCGGCCGCCGGCGGGCGAGTTCGTTGCGGCAGCGGTTGCGGGCGATGGTGAACAGCCAGGTCGAGAATGCCGACCGCCTTGGATCGAACGATGCCAGGCGGCGGAACGCGGCCAGGAACACCTCCTGGGCGACTCCCTCGTGATCGGTGTCTGGCGGCGTCAGGTTGCGGACCAGTGTCAACAGCGGCCGCTGGTAGCGCTCCACGATGCGGCGGAACGACTCGACGTCTGCCGCCAGCACCCGCCGAATCGCATCGAGGTCATCGTTCATGGCGCCCTGCCCTGCGGCCCTGAAATCACGCTGAGAGGTTATACAGCCGGGCCCGGAAAAAGTTCCGCCGGCCTCGAAAGGCCCCAAAGCATCCACAAATGACTTAACCACTCGGTCGGAGGAGGTTACGTTGCACGCGCTGGTTCGACACGCCACGGGCGTGGGAACAGACCAAGGACTCTGCCGGCGGCCCGGGATCATCGAAAGTGCGGCAGAACCCCGGGAGGGTACCACTTTTTCAGCGGGGTGGGGACAAGGCTGGAATTCGTGGGTTTCAGTGAAGTGGTCCCCGTTCTTGTCCGCGATGGTTTTTTCGAGACTCCTCGCCGAACACCACCGCCTCGAGAGAGCCTGCACGCCGTGACCATGCACGTGAGTGCATGGTTCGGACGGGACGAACGTCTTCCAACCTCGGGCGTCAGCCCGATCCACCGGGAACATCGCACTCACGTGCGAGGTTGGGGGCTGCACCCGTCCGAACCACGGTCTCACGACGGTGGTATTCACCGAGGAGTGTCCGAATTCCTCTTCTCGGCACGTCGTCGTCAAGTCAAGCGGAGTCGCCTTTTCTTGGGGTGGGATTGGCGAGAGAAAAGGCGAGGTTCTCAGCGACCCATCGCGCGGTTCAGACGCTCGAGAGTCGCCTTCGCTTCGCGCGTCGTGGTGGCGTCCGGGCGCCTTGGGTCAGTCGCTCGATCACCGCGCGGGCCTCGGGGGTGTGAACATGCTCCAGCACCGTGATGGCTCTCGAGGTGCGCAAGATTTCGGGCGAGGTGATCGTCTCGGCCATTGTGGCGACCTTGAGATGATCGCGGAGGAACCCCACGGCGGACGGGACGCTGAGCGCCCAGGCGGCGCGGAAGGCGGCGCGGGCGTCATTGCCGGCCAGCTCGTCCCAGCGGGCCTGGAGCGATTCGGGAGTGAGGGGCTCGTCGGCCTTCGAGTCGTCCTTCAAGTCGGAGACGTCCCAGACCAGGGCCGTGGCGTCCTCGCTGCCCGAGACGATCGAGCGGCCGTCGGGCGCGAAGGCGACGGCGTTGACCGCCCCGCAATGCCCCTCGAACCGCCGCAGCTCGCGGCCGGTGGCGAGGTCCCAGGCGCGGACCGCCTGATCGTTGATCGTCTGCGAGCCCCCACTGCACGAGGCCAGGAGCTTGCCGTCGGGGGAGAAAGCCAGGCCGCGTGTGCTCTCCTCGTGGCCTTCCAACGCGGCAACCTCCTCGCCTGAAGCGAGTTCCCAGATGTGGATCGCCGGATCGAATTTTACCGCTCTCCGTTCCTCATCCCGGACGACCGCACCCCCTGTTGCCAGGAGCCGGCCGTCGGTGGAGAGTGCGACAGCGTTGGTGTAGATCTTCGACCGGACGGCCCATCGTACCTCCTTGCCCGAGGCGATCTCCCAGATGCGAATCCCTTGTTCCTCCGCTGTGATCGCTTGCCGGCCATCGGGGGTCGGGAAGATGGGGATCGAGCTCGCGGTGAAGTCGTTGGCGGCCTGCTGATCCCGGAACGTGGCCAGTACCTTGCCCGAGGCGACGTCCCATACGCGAAGCTCAGCGGCGACCACCTTTCCATCCGCGGAGAAGGCGGCGGAGGTGAGGTAGTTACGCTCGGTCGCAGGAACTCGAGGGAACCGGCGAATCTCCCGCCGTTCCGCCACGCTCCAGAGGAAGAGCCTCCGGCTGATGCCGTCCCCCACGACCAAGGTCTGTCCATCGGGAGACATGGCGAGCCCGGAGATCACGTCGAGGGAGTCGGCGACGAGGCCAAGTTCGCGCCCCGTGGACAGGTCCCACCGCCGGATGATGCCGTCGCTGGCGCTCGTGAAGAGTGTCCCGTCGGCGGGCGAGATCATCAGTCGGTAGACGCCCGACCGATGGCCCGCCTGCGGCGATGCTGCGCGGCCGGTGGCCACGTCCCAGAGTCGGACTACCGGCTCCACACCGGCCGAGGCGATCGTCTTGCCGTCGGGGGCGAAGGAGAGCGACGCGATCCACTGCCCGTGCGCGGGGATCCGGCGCAACTCCGTGCCGCGGACGACATCCCACAAGTGGATCTCGGCCAGCGCTCGCAGTCCGGCGCTCGCCGTCCCGCGTGTGGTCGAGGCGAGGATCGATCCGTCGGGAGAGAACTCCAGGCAATTGATCTCCTCCCTGGCGACCGGAATTGCGCCCCCTTTCACCCTGGGCGGGATCGCATGCTCCTGCCCCAGCCTTGGGATGGTCTCCCGGCCGGTGGCCAGGTCGTAGATCCGAATTGTCCCGTCGGTGACGCCGGCGAACAGCCGCTTGCCATCCCGCGAGAAGGCGACCGAGCGCGCGCCAAAGCCCTCGATCGAGAATCGCCTCAGTTCCCGCGACGAGGCGATATCCCAGAGCTGAATCGAACCCGTGTCCCGATCCGCGCCAGTAAGCTGAGATGAATGGTGACTCGCCGTGGCCAGCGTCCTGCCGTCGGGAGAGAACGTCATGTCCCAGAGGTCGCGCCGGCTCCCTTCGATCCGGCGCCGGCGCTCTGTCGGAGCGGTCGTGTCCCAGAGATGAATAAATACATCATTATACCATGTGGTCGCTGCGGCCACGGTCTTATTATCGGGTGAGAAGGTCAGACGATGATAGTTCGCTTCTTTCGTCCCGTGCCATCGCCGACGCTCTCGGCCCGAGGCAAGGTCCCAGAGCCGGAGCCGGCCCGGGACTTCTTCGATCGTCGCCATCGCCTGGCCGTCGGCGGAGATCGCGATCTCTCGGAACCGGCTCTCGGGGTTGCCGATGGTTCGCACGACCCGTCCGGTGGCTACGTCCCAGACGTGTACGGCATGATTCTCACTGACTGTGACCAGAGATCTGCCATCGGGGGTGTAGAGGGCCTGTTTCACGATAAAAGCGCCCTCGTTGAAGCGGACCGTCTCCATGCGCGCGCGGGCGTATCTCGGCAGTGGATCACCGAAGCGATCGACCGGAGTCGATGGGGGTCGGGCTACCGCGACCGGGGCGGGGTTGGGCTCTTGCGGCGCCGCGAGGGCATCCCGCAGGACGGATCCCAGGCCAGCAGTCATCAGGATGAGGGAGAGACCGGCCGCAGCCATCTTGACTCGTGCCACGAGCAGGCTCCTGAGCATGAGCTTCGCCGGGCTCGCAAAGCCAACGTAATCGTTAAATCTTTGGGTTCGTTTCATCGGTTTTCGCCCGGTCCACGACCGAAAAACGTTCGACGGCCCGTTGAGTCTCGGATTCCCGCTCGACGACATCGCGCCCCGCTTCACGACGCTGACCGGCCGACCCGCACTGCCACCCGGCGAGCACTCACCCACGCATTGTAGCATCCATTAACCTCAGGGCACCCGCGATAACGCAATCCTCTACTTCAAGTATGCCGCCACTTTGAAATTTCATGAACGGGATCGTGGAAACCCGGAGCTGGTCGCGTCGTGGCGGTTGTCGTGCTGACAGCCCTTTCGCCCCAACTGGCCCCGGCATCCTCCCGAGCCCGACCGTCCGGGCCAACAGTCACTTGACACCTTCCGAGGCATCGGTCGGGACTTGCTTTCGGCTTTCCATGCAAGGTCACCAGAGCTCAGGCTTCCCGACTCGTTGCTTGGAGCGCCGACGAACATCGGGATCGGGATCGGCCTCCATGCGGTCCAACAGTTCGTCGGCACGAGGATCTCCGGAGCAATCGACACCGACGACGGCCGCATGCCTTACCCGTGGGTCGGCGTGGTCGAGGGCCGACCGGAGCGCCTTGAATCCTTCGGGCCCGCAACGGCTCAGCGCAATCGCCGCCGTGCCGAAGCTCTGGCTGAGCGTGGTATTCGTGTCCAGCAACACACCGACGAGAGTCGGCACGGCCCGCTCGTCTCCGAGGTCACCGAGCGCCGTGATGGCATTCTCGTTCACCAAGACGTTCGCGCGCGACTCGACGAACCGACAGAGTGGCTCGAGCGCCGCGGGGTTGGGGAAATAGTTCAGCGAGTGAATGCCCGATAAAACCACCGATGGGTCGGGGTCGGAGAGCGTTTCGAGGAGGAGAGGCGGCGCGTCGTCGGCCAACTCGGTAATCAAATCCACACACAGGGATCGAACGCCCGCGTGACTTGACGACTGGAACAGGTCCATCAGGATGGGGACCAACTCCGGGCGTCGTCGGGCGAACGGCCTCCCCTTCATTTTCCCGACGAGAGTGCGGAGTACACGATCCAGCGGCTTTCCTTCCAGGTCCCGTAGCTGCGCGATCAGTTCATCGAGCGTGGCGGCCCTCGTGACCCTTTTCCGAGAACGCTCGGCCGGGCCACGGGGAATCTCGGGTCCTGGCACCACGAGTCGCGGCAGTCCCCTCGGTCTGGCCTTCACCTGATTCCGACGGGCAAACGAGAGATACTCCTGGACCATCAGGTGAGCGAATGACGGGTATCGTGTTGCACCAGGGATCCAGTTCGCAAAGAACCACGCCTCCCACTCCCCGTCGGGTGTGACCGCCTCCGGGTTCAGGAGATAGACCCCGTCATCGACGTCCGAGATCTGCACGAGCGATCTCATGTGCTCGCCGCGGTGATCAAACCCACTGCCCCGATGGTAGACGAAGTATGCTTCGTCCGGTAAGTCGGAGCCGGCCTGCGCGTAGAGTTCGACCCACTGCTCATTCTCGACTCGGAACCAATCCACCTCGGCCGCCGGTCGGATGCGGTCGATGGCGAACGTCGTGCGACGCCAGCCGTCGCTCACCAGGAGGAATGACCTGTACGATGGCGGCAGAGCCATGCCAAGGCGGTTTTCCAGTTCCCGAAGGTCTTGCTGGCCGGCCGGGCTGTACCCCAGCCAATCCGGGGATTGCGGGGTAGGACTCACTCGATCCGCGAGGTCGCTGGCCATCAGCTCCGAAGACCAGCGGGCCAAGAAGGTCCGCCATGCGATTCGGCTCATCGTGTTGATGAGGTGGGTACCGCCACCTTCCCTTTCTGTTTGACAAGGACCGCGGGCATCGCCCACTCTACCAATTGGCAAGTTCGGACTCTGATCCAGGCTCTTCACCGCGATCTTGACGAATGTCGCTGCTCGACGTCTCGGATTTCGGCGATGCGATGGGGATATTGAGGCTTTACACATCCGGCACGTGTGAGGTCCCCGGGTCGCGGTAGCCATACGTGCACAGGTGCTGGACCGCCGAGGCTTACAGGATACCGCGCCGCACGCCCCGTTGCATCCTCTCAGGCCCCGGATCGAGGCGACCGACCGTGATACTGCACTTTCCGGGATTTTATCGGTCCAGTTTGGGATACGGATTCTCGGCGGTGGCCCTCTGGAATGGGCTTCCCCAGTATCGTGACCACGCCGCTTCTACGTCGAACTCGCCGACGCGAGACCGCAATGTGCTCGCCAGAGTGAAGGGGCCGTGCGGATCGGTCGCGACCCTCCCCGCCGTCTCCACGGCCAGCAGGTGCGCTACCGCCGCAGCGAGCCATTCGAACGGGGACTTTATTTCGAGGATCAACGGGGCCTCGCAGGCAGCGGTGACGTCGAAAGTCTCTTCGGGACGGGATCGGTTCTGGGCGTACAACTCGGTCCATTCGTGATCGGCGGGGTGACGGGCGTCCCCGTCGGTATCGCAATCCGCGCCGTCCCCCCAAGCGAAGGCCAATACCAGGCGGTAATCAGGCCGGGAGGCAGCCGGCCGCACATAGACAGTTGCCATGACACCTGCTCCGGCCGGCTGACGGGCGCCGGTCCGCCCGGGACTAGACCATAACATTTGATGGTTAAGCTCCGGCGCCAGTCCGTGGGCGACCTCGGTGTTTGGTCCGTCGCGCCCGCCGGCGCACGACCACTGCGGTCGCCATCAAGCTATAGAGGGCCAGTGAACCCGGCTCCGGAACGATTGTGGGATAACTCGGATCGCCCGGAGCGGCCAGATCCGCGGGTGTCAGCAGGACATATCCGTCTCCCGGGCCGCCGCTCGGCGACAGCGACGAGTTGACACCCATGGCGAGAATCTGGCCGAGGTTGTTGATCGATAGACCGGAGAGGATCGTCCAACCACTGCCGGGACTGATCAGGCTATTCAGATTCGTCATCACGCCGTTGCTGTACAGGAAACCGGGCCCGATATTCGAACCATTACCCACGAATCCGACGACTTGCCCTTGGGCGTTGATCCCATTGCCGACGCTCGTCTGATAGCCGGGCAGGGTTCCGAGATCGGTCATCGCTCCATTGGCATACAAGAATGCGTGGCCGATCAAGTTGGAACTCAGGGCCGATGAACCCGTCACCGCGCCGCTGCTGTTGATGGCATTCACGGTGGTCCATGAGCCCCCCAGCGTGCCGAGAGCGGTCGTCGTGCCGTTGCTGTAGAGGAATCCGCTCCCTTGAGCGCCCGGGTAGGCGGGATTGTAGGAACTCTGGTAGAACGTGTTTCCAGCAACCTGCCCGGAGCCGTTGATCGCCACCGCCAGGGTCTGGAAGGTGCCGGGTACCGCGGGGATGTTTTGCTGGGTGCCGGTGGACAAGTTATAGACCACCGGCGAGACCGTCCCATCGGATGCGACTCGAAACGACATGCCCATCACCTGGCCGGCGTTATTGAAACCCGCCGGCGCCATGGGCAGGGTCGTCTCCTGACCATTCGAGTAGACGTAGTCGCTACCGGAACGGAATTCGGTGCTGCCGAGGATCTGGCCCGAGTCGCTGATCGCGTAGGGATGCGAATCCCGGACGGCCGGATAATTGGTCGGGGCCGTTGAACCGCCAAGGGGCGTCACGCCGCCGTCTCCGCCCGGCGCACCGTTGTAGACGAAGCCATAGCCCTGCTGCCAGTTCGGCCCGGCCGGCATGAAGCCGACGACTTGGCCGTTGTCATTCAGCGCGGGTTGATCGAGGAAGCTGATGGGCGATTGAGGTGTGCTCAGGGCGGTCAAACTGTAGTAGGCGTCGGCGAAAGTCGCCGAGGGCCAGGAGATGATCCAAAACACAAAGCCTGGGAACAATCTCACGACGGTTTTCTTCACGAAGTGGATACCTCCATGAATGCACAAGTGCGTGCATACTTACCATCGTTCTGCAACCCGCGAGGAGAATGTCGAAAAGTCCGCCATGAGTCAAGAGAGCTATCATGCTCTGCCATGGCAACGGAGGCTAAGCCGACACCCAGGCTGCGCACACCCGACTTTTCCTGCTCCCGAAGGGTGAGAATTGGGACTGGCCGGTGAGCAACTCGATCCGATCAAAGTTCGGAGGTCGCGACGGTCCGACGGCCATCCATCGCTGGGCCGACGATCGCAGGAATTGGTTGGAACAATTTCTGTCGCTTCCTAACGGCTGCACTTTCCGGAACTTTCTTACAGGCGATTGCCCGAAACGCAGGGAAATCCGGGGGCCCTGGGCATTAATGCCCCTCGCAGAGGGTCTCACGGGGTGCTGGAAACTCGCTGACCCCTCGAAATCCCGGGGAAACCGCGAAACCGGCCGCAAGAAAGTTCCGGAAAGCGCAGAAATGTTTCAAGGGCGGGTATAAATCAGAGCCATCGTTGCCCAGCACGTCGCCGCGGCCGAGATAAACTGCGACCTCCCATGCGCGAAACCGCTACTGGTATACTCCAGCGCGGGAAAGCACCGCGTCGGCACGTACCATGAACCATCGGCCAGCTGCGTTTTCAGCAAGAAATCGATGCCGCGCCTATAGGCCGGAGCATCGCTCCGCAACGCGCCGGCTTCGTGCAGCGCGACCAGGACAAGCCCGGTGGCGTAGGCGTCGCTGGGGAGCGTCGGCAACTGGGCCCAGCCGCCGTCTTCTCGTTGCTGATTCACCAAAAGGCGAGCGGCTTTCTCGATGTCATTGATTTCGGCCTCGGCCCACTTCAGCCCCAGAAGTTGGAAGGCATTCTCCCCGGATTCAGCGGGCTGCGCCGAGAGCAACCAGCAGCGAGCCTTGGCAATCCGGGCGGCGATTTCCGCGCGGCGCCCCCTCGGCGAGTATGCTTGAAGACCGCGCACAGCCAGGGCTGTGAACAGGAAGGCGCCGGCGTCCTCAGGGGGACGATACGCCTCGGTCGGCCAACTGCCGTCTTGATGCTGGTGGAGGACCAGATAATTTACCAAGGCATCGGTTAGCGGGTCAGGCGGCTGATCCTCCGCGGCGAAACCCACCAGGCTATAAGCGGCGAGTGTGGGATCCAGATCCGCTCCGAGAAGGAGCGTAGGGGCTTTCCGCCCCAGAAACTTCTGCACCTGGCCGCGTTCCTCGGCGGCGATCTCCTCATCCACGGCGAAATCGTGCTTCCGCGCCAATCCGACCATCATGGCCACCAGCGAGTGCTGGTGACAGGTGACGCACTTCCGGGTCTGCGTTATCGTGCGTCCACTTTGTTGCAACGGGGGCAAACTGGCGGCCACCGCTTTGCGGATCGAATCGCCGTCGATCCGTTGCTGCAAGCGCGGGCGATTTCTATTGCGCGATGGCGCTTGCCGAGCCGCAACCTCAGAGTGGATTCCGGCGGTCGCTTGACGAAGCAACTCGACGATCTTCGTGTTGCCCCGCGATAAAGCCCAATCCAATGCCGTGTCACCCTTCCAATCTTTCGCATGGACATTCGCTCCACCGGCAAGAAGCACGCGCACCGTCTCTTCACTTCCGGTGGTGGCGGCACAGAGCAAGGGCGATCGGCCGAACGGGCCTCCCTGAACGTTGACGTCGGCTCCGCGCTCAAGGAGCAGTTCCACGCACTCCACATGACCATGCCAGGCAGCATTCATCAGGGGAGTTTGGAAATCGCCGATCGAGTCCGGTTCCTGGTAGCGAACATTTGGGTCCGCGCCTCGATCCAATAGCAACTTCACGATCGCTGCATTTCCGGAAACCGCGGCGCCATTGAGGGCCGTACATCCGGCCTCGCTGCGGGCGTTTACGGCGGCGCCGTGCTCGACCAACCAAGTCACCGAGTCGAGGTCACCACTATAGGCGGCGGCCATGAGTGCCGTGTATCCGCCGACATCCGCGGTAACGCTGCCACCGCCAACGGCCAGCGACTCGAGCGTTTCACGGGAGCCGGCAGACATGGCGGCAAGAACCATGGCGCGTTCATCGATGCGGGCGCCGTGGAGGAGCAGCAGCTTGACCTTGTTCGGATCGTACAGCGCCCGAAGTAGCGCGGTCACGCCATACACGCCCCGTGCGTGAACATCCGCGCCGCGTTGCAGCAAGAGCTGCATCATCGTTCGATCCGAATTGAGGGCGGCCTGCATCAGGGCCGTGTCCCTCAAACCGTTCCGCGCGTTGACATCCGCCCCTTGGTCCAAGAGAGTCCGAACGGCTGCGTGGTTGCCATCTCGAATCGCCGTCAGGAGGGATTGACCGAGATCCTTGCGGTTGGGCATCGCGGCAGGAGCAGGAGCGACCCGCCGGTCGTTCGCGGCGATGAACAACACCATCCCGACCAGGTACGCAGCGAGCAGAGCTAGTCGAAAAGCAATCCCTCGGCGCGACAAGTGACGGGGGTTAGTGCTGCCGGCATTCGAAGCCATGATGTGATCTCTTGGAATTGCCGGGCCGAGGCTCGACTCATCGAGCCGACTCGGGCTTTGCACCTTTCATCTCCTTCCGCGTTAATAATTGGACTCCTGAAGCTCGACGCGGACGCCGAATTTCTGCCGCTTTGGAAGGATGTCTCTGGTCTCGCCGGCTTTTACCTGGAACATTTGCGTGGTCTGGTCGGGAAATGTCACCTCGAATGTCGCCTTGCGATACTGCGTCTTGCGGACCAGCAGAGAAATCGTCTGGCCTTCGTTCGTGAGTTGCTGCTTGGATTTGACGCTGGCTCTTCCAACCTGAATGATCGGCCCTTGCGGATTCAGCTTGCCCTTTTTGTCCTTGGCGATGATCGAGACATTGTAGGCCGCACCCGACTTGATTTCATCAGAAGAACAGCCGGTGTTATTGAGCAAGAAGCAGGCGATGCCGATTGCAGCCAACGAGTAGCGCATCGCCGGTCCTCAGGGGCAAGAGCTGTGTTCAATAACTGCCGCTGCTTAGGACTTCTCCGCCGGCCCGGGTGGCAAGGGCCATCCAGGTTGGAATGGAGATTGAGTTGCTGATAAAGCGAACCGAGCCGTCGCCAAGCAGGTACGGCACACCGATGGCATGTGGACTCCAGGTGGAATCGGCATCGAAGACGCCCGGACTGTTGGGTCCGGTTTGCCCGGCGTGGCACATCACAAGGGTCGTCTAGGCGCCATAATTTCCCGGCGCCATTAAGAAGGGGTTGGCCGCGCCCGTGGGACAGCCGGCCCACGAGCTATACGACAGAGAAAAGGGGCGATCGCAGACGAAGAACGTATTGCTCAGGCCATCGGTAATCTCGGGGACGCTGAACCCTTTGATGGCGCGGAGAAAGGCGCCGGTGTGCGGGGGCGTGCAGAAACAATCCACACCGTCATTGCCGTTACACGCCACGTAGTTGCCCGTGGCCAGCACCCAGCTGTTGAGGCCGGTCGGCGACGGTCCCACATTGGTGGCGAGGGGACTAGGTGTGATGGTAAACGTGCTTACATACGTCGGATCCGAGGGACAGATAAAGGTCCTCAAGGGCGTGCTGCGTATTGTCGCATTGGAAGGGTCGCCGACATCGAGGTTGAAGTTGATCTGGTTGAACACGTTGACCTGTTCCAGATAGGGCGAGAGGAAGGAGCCTCAGCCCCATCCCGGCCCGTGGTCCAAGCCCTGCGGCGTCTGAATAGCAGGCGGCCAAGGCGTGGGGTCGTAGTAGCCGACCGGGAACCTGCCCTGCGCGTTATGGAAACCGTGCATCGCCAGACCGATTTGCTTCAGATTATTTTTGCAGCTGGCGAGGATGGAGGCCTCGCGCGCCTTCTGCACCGCGGGCAGCAGCAGCGCGATGAGGACGCCGATAATAGAGATCACCACCAGCAACTCGATCAGGGTGAACGCCGAGCGCCGGGTCACGGTCCGGATCATGGTCTGTTCTCCCGCTCCGACCGTCGCACTTGATTACGCACACCGTATGGTACCATGATGACAAGGCGGTGGACGGCCTGCAACCGGTCTTTTCGGGACTTCGTATTAGGGCACTCGATGTCTGTTTCGTAAGTCCCTAGCCGGTTTTCTTGACCTTGCGTTCATACGGCCTCGGGGGATAAAGATCGCGTTGAAATCGTTGCGGTCGTGGGCTAAACCAGGCATGTCCTTTCCGTTGTTGGCGTCGCGTCTGACTGCTCGCCCGGGAAGGACGGCTCTGGCGGGCCGTGCTCGCCGAATGCCCCGGCGACCGCGAGGCGCTCGCCAGACTCGGCGCGACTACGGCTCCCGACGCTCGTTGAGGCGACCGACAGATATGCCGGTATCGTTGCTCCAGTTCCGAATTGAATCGTGGAAAGGGATCCGGGAGGATGGAGTCGCTTTCCTCCCGAATTCCTCGGCTGGCCGAGCGAGCGGAATGAGGTTCCAGCAATCGATCGCGCCCGACGAGGAGTCGGATCATGGCGTTCTCCCTCCATCGGTCGGCGGATGATCGCGATCTCCCGAGGCATGGGAGCGCGCGGGCTGCGGGCTTCCTCGGCGCGATCCTCTGCACGCTTCTCGCGGCCATGGTTCTTCCGGAGGTGGCCCGAGCCGGACCCGAGACGACGACCGAGGCGGAAACGCGGTGGTCGTTCCGCCCGCTCGGCTCGCCGGCACCGCCAACGACCCGCGATCGCCGCTGGATCGAGACCCCGATCGATGCCTTTGTGCTCCGCAAGCTCGAAGATCAAGGCTTGAAGCCTGCCTCTGCCGCCGGCCGGCTGACCCTGCTGCGGCGACTCAGCTTTGACTTTCTTGGCCTGCCACCGACTCCCGACGAGGTCGCCCGATTCCTCGGCGACCTGGAGCCCGACGCCTACGAACGGCTGGTCAACCGGCTACTCGCCTCACCCCGGTACGGCGAGCGTTGGGGCCGGCACTGGCTCGACGTGGTCCGTTACGCCGATACCGGCGGCTTCGAGACCGACCTGCTCTATCCCCGGGCGTGGCGGTTCCGCGATTACGTGATCCGGTCTCTGAACGCCGATAAGCCCTTCGACCGCTTCGCCCGCGAGCAGGTCGCCGGCGACGAGCTGTGGCCCGACGAGCCGGATGCCGTGCTCGGCAGCACGTTGTACAGCGTCGGCCCCGCGTTGGTCGATTCGGCCATGGTCACGGGGCAGCTCGAATATGAATGGTTGACCGACGCCGCGGATACCACCGGCGAGGTCTTCCTCGGCCTGACTTTCGGATGTGCCCGATGCCACGACCACAAATATGACCCGATCCGTCAGCGCGACTACTTCGCGATGCAGGCGATCTTCGCCGCCAGCGATCGGTCCTATCCGGACAAGGTGCGCCTGAACCGCATCAAGGCTCTCCACGGTCTCCTCTCCGAGGTTCCCGTCCCGAAGGAGTTGCTGGACGATCCGCGATGCACCGTGATGGACGAGGATCGCCAGGGCTTCCGACTCTTCCATCGCGCGGAGCCCCTGGTCATCCACCGCTTGCATCGGGGGGAGTTGAACAAGCCCCAGGAGGTCGTCGAGCCCGGCCTCCCGGCGGCGGTCTCGACGGCGCGCGATCGGGCCGAGATGGCCAGAACCTCCCCCACGAACCGGAGGGCGGCGCTGGCCCGTTGGCTCACCTCGCCCGGCAACCCGCTGGTGGCGCGGGTGCTCGTGAATCGCGTCTGGGGTTGGCACTTCGGCCGGGGGATCGTACGCACGCCCAACGATTTCGGCGCCCAGGGCGAGGAACCGACCCACCCGGAGTTGCTCGATTACCTGGCCAGAGACCTGATCGAACACGGTTGGAGCCTCAAGCGACTGCACCGACTGATCGTGCTCTCCAGCACCTATCGGATGGCGAGCATGGCGGCCGATGCCGCAGTCCGCGAAGACCCCGAAAACCGCCTGCTCTCGCGATTCCCTCGCCGCCGCCTGGAGGGCGAAGAGATCCGCGACGCGATGCTCGCGTGCTCGGGCCGGCTTAACTCCAGGGAGTTCGGGAAGCCCGTCGTCCCCCCGCTGGGCAAGGACGAGCTGACAGGCCTGTTCGACGCTCGCGAGAAGTGGCCCGTGACCCAGGACGCTTCCGAGCACGACCGTCGCAGCGTCTACCTGCTCGTGAGGCGGACCTTCACCTATCCGATGTTCTCCTCGTTCGACCCCCCCGAGCTGATGACCAGTTGCGCCCGACGGATGCAAACCATCGTGCCGGCCCAGGCATTGACCATGCTCAACAGCCCGCTGGCCCGCGAGCAAGCCGCGGCGTTCGCCGGACGAGTCGTCTCGGGGCCGGAAGCCGCCCCGAGAGAGGCTGTCGCGCGAGCCTGGCTCCTGGCCTTCGGCAGGCCGATCACCGAGCAAGAAACCGGGCGGGCCCTGGTGTTCCTCGAGGTCAGGTCCCTTACCCTCGCCGCAAAGTCGGCGAGGAAGGATCCAGCCGGCGGCAATTCCGGACGGGCCGCGGAGGGATCGCCCTTACAGAAAGCCCTGACCGAATTGTGCCTGGCTTTGTTCAACGCCAACGAGTTCATCTTCGTGGATTAAGCTTCCCCATAGCTAAAGCTAGGGGATTTCCGGATCACCTTTTACCCCGGAGGGGTGGTGGCGTCATGCGGCCGGGAGTCCAGTTCAGGCCGGCTTAGAGCGGGTCCATCCTACGGCCTGTGCCCGGCCTTTCGACCGGACGGCTTGGGGGTCGTTAACCGGGGCTCCCGAAGGAGTGCCTTTGGACCCTCTGGCATTCGTCCTGTAGGCCGACCTTTCACGCGGGGCCTATCCCCGCAACGGGCCATCCGCCCTGGCCAAGGCCGGTTCCGACGGGTCGATTGTACCCGCAAGAGAGTCGGTAGTCTATCTATGTTCACTATTATCAACATCAACATCGACGGAGGGCGGCGATTCCTCCCCATGGCTGAAGCCAGGGGACTCCTCGCCGCAATACGTTGAACCCGGGAGAAACCGACGTGGACTCTCACCATCGCTGTCCTCGCGGCCCGGAAAAGCCGCCGCTCTCGCGACGCGAGATGCTCGCACGGGCCGGATTCGGCTTCGGGGCCTGGGCGATGCTCGACCTGCTCCGGCGCGATGGCCTGCGGGCTGCCCCGCCGTCGAAGCTCGAGAATCCGCTCGCCGCCAGGCCGCCGCATTTCCCGGCGAGGGCGAAGCACGTCATCTTCCTCTTTATGCAAGGCGGTCCGAGCCATATCGACACCTTCGACCCCAAGCCCTTGCTCAAAGAGCGCCACGGACAACCCTTGCCCCCGTCCGTCGTCAAGGGTCTGCAATTGCAGTTCACGAAGATGAACGCAGCCGTGCTGGGATCGCCGCAGACCTTCCGGAAGTGCGGCCGATCGGGGATCGAGATCGCCGATACCTATCCACAACTCCAGAAGTGCGCCGACGAGCTGGCGATCATCCGCTCGTGTTACCACGAGTCGTTCAACCACTCCCCCGCCCAGTACATGCTCAACACCGGGCACTCCCGGATGGGACGTCCCTGCATTGGCTCGTGGGTCACCTACGGCCTGGGGAGCGAGGCGGAAAACTTGCCGGCGTTCGTCGTGATGGCCACGACCGGAGATACCAAGGGAGGCCCGCCGGTCTACGACCACGGCTTCCTGCCGGGCACGTTCCAGCCCACCATGCTCCGTAACGCCGGCTCACCGGTGCTCTATCTGGATGCTCCGGGCGTCGAGACCGATCCGGGCGACCGCGACCTCATGAACATGGTCCAATGGCTCAACCAGGAGCATGTCGAGGCGCGGGGTCCGTCCGTGGATGACCTCTCCTCCCGGATCGCCTCGTACGAGCTGGCCTTCCGGATGCAGGCCGCGGTCCCCGAGGCCGTGGACCTCTCGGGAGAGTCCCCGGCGACCCGGGCGCTCTACGGTCTGGACGAGCCCACTTCGGCGAAATTCGGGGCCGACTGCCTGATCGCCCGCAGGTTGGTGGAACGCGGCGTGCGGTTCGTCCAGATCTTCACCGGCAGCGCCGGGGCGGACGACTGGGACGCCGCGCACGCCGAGAACGACAAGACCCATCGATACATGGCACGGATGACCGACCGGCCGATCGCCGGGCTGATCCAGGACCTGAAGTCGCGGGGCCTGCTCGAGGAGACGCTGGTCATCTGGGGCGGCGAGTTCGGGCGGACCCCTGTCGCCGACGGCCGATATCCGGACAAGCCCGCCGGCCGCGACCACAACCCCTACGGATTCACGACCTGGATGGCCGGCGGCGGGGTCAAGGGTGGGCAGGTCATCGGCGCCACCGACGAATTCGGCTTCCGCGCCGTCGAGGACCGCGTCCACGTCAACGACGTCCACGCCACGATCCTCAAGCTCCTCGGCCTGGACCACAAGGAGCTGACGTACCTCTTCCAGGGCCGCGACATGCGGTTGACCGACGTCGGCGGCGACCACGAGTTCGCCGCCCGGCTGTTAGGGTGAAAATCAAAAATCAACGCTCCGGCTGCCCCCCGATGACCGCATCGCGCACGACGCCCTTCGGCGCCGGTACGTCCCGAGGCACGAGGCACCAGTGGATCGTCTCGAGTCGTGATAGCCCCGGCGGGATCGGTTCGAGCCCTTCGCGAGTCGTGGTCATGCGGAGATACATCTTGCCGAGCAGGTCGTCTTTCATCGCCTGATACCGAGGATCCTCGCCGAGGTCTCGGTTCTCGCCCGGGTCATCAATCAGGTCGAATAACCGTTGATAAGGACCCGGCAGGGGCCTGCCGGTCTGATAACCGTCCTCGCGTTGTCTCCGGCCGGTGCCGACGATCAGCTTGAAGCGGTCGGAACGGACCATCGCCTCCTCGTTCTCGAGATACTCGCTGAAGACGACGTCATGCCCTGCGGCATCGGGCTTGCCGCGGATCATCGGTTCGAGATCGATCCCCTGCAACTCCGGCGGCGTCGGCAGGTTCAGGAAGTGGAGGACCGTCGGCAGGATATCCACCATCTCGACCAGCCTCGAGATCCGCCGGCCTTGGGGAACATGGCCGGGCCAGCGAAAGATCAGAGGAATCCGCACGGCCGGCTCGTAGAAGCAATGCTTCTCGAACCGCCCGTGTTCGCCGAGCATGTAACCGTTATCGCCCACGTAAATCACAAGAGTCCGACCCGAGAGCTTCATCTCGTCGAGGCCCCGGATCAGTCGTCCGACCTGGGAATCGACGAACGCGAGCGACGTGTAATAGGCCGCCTGGATCCCGCGGACCTCCTCGGGCGTCATCGACGCGAAGATGGCCGGCTGCGCCACGCGGTCTCGCTCCGAGATCGGCGGCACGGCGAACTGATCCGGACGATATCGGTCCTTCCATCCCCTCGGAAAGCTGAACGGGCTGTGCGGGTCGTAAAAGCCGACGACCATGGCGAACGGACGTCCGTCCCGTCGCTTCAAATAGTCCAGGGCGCGGTTCGACGAAGTACGCCGACTGCATCGACTCGGCGGGGAGTCCCGCGGAATGCCTCGCGGCGTTGAGCCACACGGGGGCCGGGTCCAGCAACGGCCGCCACGGTCGCCGACGGTCGCCGCCCCGGGGAGGATGGGTCCGCAGATCGCTCTCCCAGTCCGCGGTATCGATCCGCTCCGTGAACCCGTGAGCGGACGGACCGTTGAAATGCATCTTGCCGATGGCCGCGGTCTGGTACTCCAGATCGCGCAGCCATTCGCCCATCGTGAGCACATCGTCGGCCAGCCGCGTGCCGAGCTGAGTCACACCGACGGCGTGGGGGAGTTTCCCGGTGATCAAGGATTGCCGGCTCGGCGTACAGAGCGGCGCGTTGCAAAACGCCCGTTCGAACAGGACCCCGTCGCGTGCCAGCCGGTCGAGGTTCGGCGTGGCCTTCCGCGGATCACCATCGATCCCCAGGGTTCCCCCTCGGTGGTCGTCGGCGATGATCACGAGCAAATTGGTGGTGCCGCCATCGTCACCCGGATCCGATCCGGCCCCGAGGCACGCCGGCAGGCCCATCGTCAGGAACAACGTCGGAAGCGCGGCAAGCATCGATCGGCCGAGGATCACTCGCGAACGACGGATCGCGCCACGCGGTTCGAACGGGTATAAGCTCATTGGATTTCGCAGTTCAGGGCCGGCACCCTCGCCACAGCCGGACTTTCCGGAAGCCTGGAAGCGGGATGGTTGTCGGGAATCGAGACGACTTCGAGAGATTCATCGTGGCGATCCGACGCCGGCGCGCGCCTTTTTTCCGAAAGACGCGGTCGCGGTGTGTCAGCCGACCTGAGTTGCATGACTCCATGGGACATCGTGACACCGCTCTCGCGCATATTACCGCGCGACCGGCTGAGTGCGGAGCGCCAGTCCAGTCCGGCTTTCCTCGGAGGCGGCGATCGCGACGGGGGGTCCCATGGCGACGATCCGGTCGATCGCTTACCTTCTGTTGTAACTGGCGGAGAAGGAAAGCCTGCTGCGGCATCTGGCTCAGGAGCAGGTGAAGCGAATCGCCGTGGAGTTGTTCGGCTCATTGAAGAACATGGCCCAACGGTTGTTGGAGAGCCTGCGGTACTGGCACTGGCCCGTCGAAGCCTTCGACCGAACCGGAGCCGGCGCGATCCAGATCTGACTGGACATCAGTTAGCGGCCAGTGGCGGGTGGGTCTGTTCCAGGTTCAGCGGGGTTCTTCAGGGCCAGGTGGCAGTCTGGCTCGAAGTCGCCTTCGAGCCCGTTCCCCTACGGCCGTTGCTGGCCTGCGGTCGCCACCCGTGCCTCCTCCGCACGCGGCCACCCCGTCGAAGGGCGGATTTCACAGGGCTGGGTATCAGGCTATCCGGTTGCACTGACGCTGGGATGGAATATGATGAATCGCAGGGTGCATCGTGGCAACGCGCCGGAGGAGAAGCGCAATCCGCATGGGCGCATGTGACATGCCGCGAGTCCATCAGAAGGCGGAGCCTGCGACAGCGGGCCACCGGATTACTGGTCGCCTGATCGCGGTGGTGGCATCGACCCTCGCACTGACCTTTCTCATCTGCTGGAGAGCCTCCGGGGTTGGAACGGAGGTTCTGGAAAGACTGTCACCATGGGCATTGACACGATCCTTCCGCTCCTCGGCCTGGCGCTGGTCATCTGGATGTTCAAGCGCCTCCTCCAACGGGCCAAATCGGCACGGGCGAAACATCTCGCCCACGACACGGCTGACTGGTTACGCATCCCGCCCCTCGACGAGGTCCAGTTCACCGTCTATCGGCCGCGGGCCATCCGACCCGATGTATGGTATCCGTTCGTCGCGTTTGCCCACCTGGCCGAACCCAGGACGGGAGGGCCCCCGGATCAGATTCACCCCGTTCAGAGGGTCCGGGAAGAGGCCAAGCAGATCCTCGGTTCGCTCGCGTCCGAGTTCCGTGAGACGTCCGTTGACGCCCGCCAGGCCGTGCCCTCTCGTGGAGAGATCACCCTCGTTCCCCAGGTGCCCGGGCTGGAATTCAATCCGGATCGACGGACCTTCTATTGGCTGGAAGACGTCCATCATGAGGAATTCCGCCTACGCGCCTCGCGTGACCTCGACGGCACGACCGCCCGGGGCCACCTTTCGGTGTACTTGGGGGCCATCCTCTTGGCCGAGGTCGAACTCGCAATCAGGGTTGGCGCTTCCGCGCCATCTGAGGAGGAGGTGCGATCGACGGGACATGCCACGGAGACCGGGCGACCTTACCGCAAGATCTTCGCCTCCTATTCGCACAAGGACGCCGAGATCGTCCGCCAGTATGAAGCGTTCATCGAGACCTTTGGCGACCGATACGTCCGGGATGTGCGCGACCTCCGGAGCGGAGAGCGGTGGGACCCTCGTCTCCTCGAATTGATCGCGGAGGCTGACATCTTCCAACTGTTCTGGTCGTCGAATTCGATGCGCTCTCGCTTTGTGCGACGCGAGTGGGAACATGCCCTGCGCCTGGGTCGGCCCACTTTCATCCGGCCGACTTACTGGGAGGATCCCATGCCCGAGTCGCCGTCGGAAGATCTGCCCCCCGACGCGTTGCAGTCTTTGCACTTCCACCGCATCGCCATCAATCCCGCGACGTCTGCCAAGGCGAGGCGTCTTCGTGCAGCCTTGCCGGCCGCCAGCGCCGCGATGCTCCTCCTTCTAGCTGGCCTCACGATCACCATGTACCGGCTGGCGAGCCCTCCGAAGCCGGGAGCGGCACCGGATTTATCCGAGATAAAGACGACGGAATCTCCCGGAGTCGAGAGGTCGTCCCCTTCCATTGATGTACGGATACCCTCTACATGGGAGGGACTGCTCGATGTGCTGCGACGTATAATCCGCGATGTTGATCGCCTCAGGCAGGAACTGGAGCGATTGCAAGAGGAAGCACGGTCACGTGGGGCAGAGCGTGAGAAGGAGTCCGAGCTGCAGAAAATGACGCCCGGCCGAGAACTCCTCGATGATTTTGACCACTTGGAACGCGCGCTCGCAATCCTGGAGGATGAGTGCCGAACCCGATCCTACCCCCGCTCGCGTGAATTGGACGAATTCTTGATGGGACTCATTCGCTACCTGTCCTTATCCCGTGCCAGACCGCCACTGTCCGCTGAAGATCTGGACGAGGCGCGCCGCCAGGTTAAACGATTCAAGATGGAGTTCGACATGCTTCGCCCGCGCCTACCTGTGGATACTGATCCGCCCGCCAAGTCGCTTCGTAAGGCACCCGAGAACTGAGGCGTCCAACGGACCGATCGACCCCAATAGCGCAGCCATAATGGCGAGGGTCATCGAGCGGTACTTGCGCGGGGATAGTCTGTGCGAGATCGGGCGTTCGATCGGGGTTTCGGCCACGTCGGAAACGCGGCAAGCAACGATCGGCCGAGGATGGCTCGCCAACGACGGATCGGGCCATGCGGTCCGAACGGGTCTAAGCTCATCGGGTTTCGCAGTTCAAGGCCGGCACACTCGCCACAACCGGCCTTTCCGGGGAGCCTGGAGGAGGGATACCTGTCGGGAATCGACTCGACTTCGAGAGATTCATCACGGCGATCCGACGCCGGCGCCTTTTTCGAGAGACGCGGGCGCGGTGAGCCGGACGGCCACTCCTGCATGGCTCCATGGGACATCGTGAGAACACTCTCAGACATCTTACCGCGTGACCGGCTGAGTGCGGAGCGCCCGTCCGGTCCGGCTTTCCTCGGAGGCGGCGATCGCGCTCGGGGGCCCCATGGCGACGATCCGGCCGCCGGCATCCCCGGCGTCGGGGCCCAGGTCGATCACCCAGTCGGCCGAGGCGATGACGTCCAGGTGATGCTCGATGACCACCACGGTATGGCCGATTTCGACGAGACGATGGAGGATGCCGAGCAGGCGGTCGATGTCGGCGAAATGCAGCCCGGTGGTCGGCTCGTCGAGGATGTAAAGGGCGCGGCCGGCGGAGGGGCGGCCGAACTCCGCCGCCAGCTTGACGCGCTGGGCCTCGCCGCCGGATAGGGTCGTGCTCGACTGGCCGATCGTCAGGTATCCCAGCCCGACCTCGTGCATCGCATCGAGCCCGCGCAAGACCTTCGGCACGGCGCCGAAGAAATCCCGGCTCTCGTCAACGCGCATCTCCAGCACGTCGCCGATCGACTTGCCCTTGAAGCGGACCTCCAGGGTCTGGCGGTCGAACCGCTTGCCGCCGCACTCCTCGCAGGTCACGTGCAGGTCCGGCAGGAAGTTCATGGGGATTCGCCGCCGGCCCAGTCCCTTGCAGACCTCGCAACGGCCCCCCTTGGCGTTGAAGCTGAACCGCCCGGCGCCGTAACCGCGAATCTTGGCCTCGCGGGTCGCCGCGAAGACCCGGCGGATCTCGTCGAACACCCCCGTGGCCGTCCCGGGAGTCGATCGCGGAGTCCGCCCGATCGGGCTCTGGTCGACCTCGATGATCTGGTCGAGATCGGTGGCGGGCGGCGGGTGACGGGAAACGGTGGCGGGTGGCGGGTGGCGGGTGGCGGGAGGATTCACTTCGGGAAGCGCGTTGAACGTTCGGGATCACCTCTCCGGTGGCGGGTGGATTCACTACGGGAAACGCGTCAACGTTCGGGATCACCTCGATACCATGTCCACCATCGCCCAGGTGCCCTGATCGATGCAGGGAGCGCCGGACGGATCGAGCCAGGACGTCGTGGACCAGCGAGCTCTTCCCCGACCCGCTCACCCCGGTGACGCAGGTCAATGCGGCCAGGGGGATCCGGGCTTCGACGTGCTTCAGGTTGTGGACCGAGGCATCGCGGATCCGGATCCACCCCGGGCTGCGCGCCAGCCGACCGCGACCGTCCGATCCCTCGACGATCCGGGGGCCGCGGCCGAGGTACCGGCTCGTGATCGAGCCCTCCGACGCGAGCAATTGCGAGGGCGTCCCCGCCGCGACGACCAGGCCCCCATCCGGGCCGGCCCCGGGCCCGAGGTCCACGACCCAATCCGCCGCCTGGATCATCGCCTCGTCGTGCTCGACGACCAGGACGCTGTTGCCCAGCTCCTGGAGCCGTCGGAGGCTGCCGATCAGCCGCACGGTGTCGCGCGGATGGAGCCCGGCCGTCGGCTCGTCCAGGATATAGCAGACCCCGACCAGCCCCGAGCCGAGCTGCGCCGCCAGCCGGGCCCTCTGGAGCTCGCCGCCGGAGAGCGTGTCCGAGCCGCGGCCCAGCGTCAGGTAATCCAGGCCGACGTCGAGCAGGTACCGGAGCCTGCCGACGATCTCGACCGTCAGCGGGGCGACGACCGGCTCCCGGGCCGCATCGAATCGCAGCGATCCGAAGAACCCCAGGAGGTCGCCGACGGTCATCGCGATGAGCTCCTGGATCGGCCGCCCTTCGACGCGGACCGCGCGCGCCTCGGGCCGGAGCCGACTGCCCCCGCAGGCCGAGCAGACGACCTGCTCGCGGTACGCCTCGAGCGACTTGCGAAGGCCCTCGTCCTGGGCCTCCTGGTAGGCCCGATCGAGCTGGGCGGCGAGCCCCGGGAACGGTCCTCCCGGCTCGCCGTCCCAGAACGCCCGCAATTTCTCCGCCGGCCACGATTCGATCGGCTTGCGGGGGTCCAGCTTCTGTCGGGACAGGAAATCGCGGACCGCCGCCTCGTCGGCTGCGTGGTCTTTCACGCTTCCGGACAACAGGAGCCAGGGCACGACGGCCCCTTCGTCCCACGACCTCGATCGGTCGGGCACGGACAGATCGACCTGAAACGCCTGGTGCGACCCCAGCCCCTGGCAGACCGGGCATGCACCGTGGGGGCTGTTGAAGCTGAAACTGCGGGGCTCGATCTCGGGGAGGCCCGTGCCGCACACGGGGCAGCTCAGGTGGATGCTCAGCAAGAGCTCATCCCAGCCCGGCGGTGCTTCGATCAGGGCCAGCACTCGGCCGTCGGCGAGCTTGAGCGCCAGGTCGAGGCTCTCGGCCAGCCTGGGCCGGATCCCGTCCCGGATCACGATCCGGTCGACGACGGCCTCGATGCTGTGCGCCTTGGCCTTCGCCAGCTTCGGGGGCGTCTCGGTGACCTCGATCATCTCTCCGTCGACCCGGGCCCGGATCAGCCCCGCGCGTCGGATGGCCTGGAAGACGTCGAGGTGCTGCCCCTTGCGGTCGCGGACCAGCGGGGCCAGGAGCTGGACCTTCCGACCGGCCGGTCGCGCCATCAGCAGGTCGGCCATCTGCTCCGGAGTCTGGCTGCGGATCGGAGCATCGCATCTCGGACAATGCGGCGTACCGGCCCTGGCGAAGAGCAGGCGCAGGTAGTCATAGATCTCGGTGACGGTCCCGAGCGTGCTCCGCGGGTTGGGCGTCCCGGCTTTCTGGTCGATCGCGACCGTCGGCGGCAGGCCCTCGATCGAGTTGACGTCGGGCCGCTCGAGATGGTCGAGGAACTGCCGGGCGAAGCTGGAGAGGCATTCGAGATACCGGCGCTGGCCCTCCGCATAGATCGTGTCGAAGGCCAGCGAACTCTTCCCCGACCCGCTGACTCCCGTCAACACGACCAGCCGGTCGCGCGGCAGGTCGACGTCGACGTTCCTCAGGTTATGCACCCGCGCCGAGGACCTGAATGGCCGGCGATGCCGGGACCGGACCCGCGTCGGCCGTCGTCTCGGGTTGTTTGCCTCGGGGCTTTCGCACGGTTCACATGATGCCGGCCAAAGGACTGGGATGAGGGGAACCTCGCCCCCAACGGACTCGGGCCCAGTTTAACCGATCCTCGCCGGTTGCGGGATGGAGCTTGCCGGTGGGCGCAGACAGCCCGACGTCCTCGGGCTCGCCGATTCCCAGACTGATGAGTTGTCCTTGGGCAGAGTGAACCTCCATGATTCCGAGGGCTGCACCTACAGCATCTCCTCTCCGGTTTGGTCCGATGCGGTCATCTCGGGCGGGCCGGCATCGCCTCCGCTCGGCTGAGACGGCTCCGATTGCGAAGGCGCGGATCCTCCGATCGCGTCCGCTTTGGGTTCGGGTTTATAGGACAGGAAGCACGATGCGCAGACGCCTCGCGTCCGTTCGAGGGCAGAAAAGAGCGACTCGCCGCATTTCGTGCAATTGCTCGGCATCGTCAGCAACTCCTGCCCATTTTTCCCGATCGGCCGATGGCTCCCTGCGATCATCGTGACGCGGTCGCGCGACTCAACGGTCTCTCTACCACCGCCATTGAATGATTTAAGACCTGCATTCCCTGCGCCGCTTTTCTTGCGAATTGCATTCAGGATGCACGACCCATGCACGCGACCATCAGGATCGGACGAACGGGGCCGATTGTCGCCCGGCATTGCGGTCCGCTCGATGCTCCTCGAGAATGGTCCGCATGCGGCGTTCTGTAGGCCCCAATCCTCGGGTCCCAGATCAACCCCGTACCCCGTGATCGCAGAGCCCCTGCGAGACCGGCTGCGGCTTCTTCTCGAGGGGATCGAGGTTCGACATGCACGCCCGACAATCTCGGAGACCGACGCGTATTGGGGCTTTCCGCCTCGCCTTCGCCGCGTTGGTCACGGTTGTCGGCCCGATCCTCGGAGGCCCTTCATCGGCCTCCGAGAGACCGTCGCCGACGAGAAGGCCGAACGTCCTCGTCCTTCTCGCAGACGACCAGCGTGCCGACACCATCGCCGCCCTCGGCAATTCGCACATCCGAACGCCGAACCTCGACCGACTGGTGATGCGGGGGACGTCGTTCCGCCGGACCTATTGCATGGGCTCGCTCCAGGGAGCCGTCTGCGTGCCTTCGCGCGCCATGCTGCTGACCGGCCGCACGCTGTTCCGCATCAAGGACGACCTCGACGGCCAGCCCACCTGGCCCGAGGCGTTCGCCGGGCAGGGGTACACCACGTTCCTGACCGGGAAGTGGCATAACCAGGCCGAGTCGGCCCTGCGTACCTTCCAGCGGGGCAAGGCGATCTTCCTGGGCGGCATGGGGAATCCCTACGAGCTACCGATCCAGGATATCTCGCCGGACCACACATTCATCGACCGGCGCATGAGCGGCGAGCATTCGGTGAAGGTCTTCGCCGACGCCGCGTCGGAATTCCTCCGAGGTCAGGCGGGGATGTCGCCATTTCTTTGCTACGTCGCCTTCAACCTCCCGCACGACCCGCGCGTGGCCCCGAAACCCTATCACGACCGATACCAGGCCGATCGGCCTCCGATCCCTGCCAACTTCCTGCCTCAGCACCCGTTCAACAACGGCGCGCTGGTCCTCCGCGACGAAGAGCTCGCCCCCTGGCCGCGGACGCCCGAGATCGTCCGCCAGCACCTCGCCGACTACTATGCCGCCATCGAGTTCCTCGACGCCCAGATCGGGAGGATTCTCGAGGCCTTGCGGGAGAGCCGCCAGGACGACAACACCCTGATCGTCTTCGCCGCCGACCACGGCCTGGCGATCGGCAGTCACGGGCTATTCGGCAAGCAAAACCTCTATGAGCACTCGATGCGAGCCCCCCTGATCATGGCCGGTCCGGGCATCCCACGAGGCCGGCAAGTCGACGCGATGAGTTACCTGCTGGACATCTTCCCGACCCTCGGAGACCTCGCCGGAGTCCCGGCGCCCGAGGGCAGCGAGGGTCGGAGCCTCGCACCCATCCTCTCAGGCAACCAACGAATCGGACGAGACTCGATCTTCACCGCCTATGGCCGCGTCCAGCGAGCGGTCCGCGACGACCGATGGAAGCTCATCGTCTATCCGCAGATCAACAAGACGCAACTCTTCGACCTCGCGAATGACCCCGCCGAGCGTGACGACCTCGCGAATGCCCCCGCTCGGATTGGCGAGATCCGGCGCCTGACCAGACTGCTGCGCGAGTGGCAAGAACGACTCGACGACCAGGAACCCCTCTCGTCGTCCAGGCCCTTGCCGCTCGAGTTCAAGCTCCCCCCCGAGCCCGACTCGCCGAAGTCCGGGAGTGGAGCTTGAGCCGATGCCAAGAAGCCACACGTTCGAGTTCGCTCGCGATCGAAACGCATTCTCGAACGCATCTGTCCTGATTGCAGACGCCACTGTTGCTGGAGCGGTTTACGAATGGATTGCTCACGCCCCGGCCGGATGGGAGCGACACCAACCCGACGCGCCAGCGAGGGTCCGGAGGCATTTCCCTCGCTGGCGCGTCGGGTTGGTATGGGGTGTATGCAATCCGATAGGGAAGCTCGCTATAATCTCTTTGGGACTCAAAGTTTGGGCGGGCGCGACTCTCCAGGACTCACGCGAGGATCGAACCGATGCGTTCAAGGCCGACACGACAGGAGTGGGCCGTGCGGATTGCCGCGGCGATCCTCATGGGGTGCGCGACCGCCGCGATGGGCGCGGGGCAAACCACCGCGGATCAAGAGACCAAGAAGGCCGCCGACGTGGAGAAGGAGCTCGAACCGGCCATGCGGAAGATCCGCGAGGGCCGGAACGACGAGGCGCTCGCCATGATCCGGGAGCAAGCGGCCAAGCACCCCGAATGGTCGCCGGCGCCGTTGATCCTGGCACGAGTGCTCCTGAGCGCCGGGCAGGCGGTGCCGGGGCGACGTGCCCTCGAGCAGGCGGCCGTCGAGGCGCCGGAACACCCCGAGGTGTATCTCGCATTCGGCACGTTGGATCTGGCCGACGGACATCTGAGTGACGCTCGGCTCAACTTCGAGCACGCGCAGGCACTCATCCACTCCGGCCGCTGGAATGCCGAACGCGCGCACGTGCTCCGGAGCGAAGCCCTGGCCGGGCTGGCCGGGCTGGCCGAGGCCCGAGCGGATTGGAAGACCGCCCGGGAGCGCCTGAACGCCTGGCTCGAGCTGGATCCCAAGAACGGCCAGGCGCGGCAGCGGCTCGGCGGAGTCCTGTTCCGGCTCAACAAGTCCGAGGACGCGTTCGCTGCGCTCAAGCAGGCGACCCGGGATGCGCCGGCGCTCGAGCCGGCCGCGATCACCATGGGGCGGTTGTTCAGCCAGGGCGGGGATCACAAGAAAGCCCAGGAGTGGTTCGATTATGCCCTCGAGCTCGAGCCGAAGAGCATCCGGGTCCGCAACGCCCGCGCGGGCTGGCTGCTCGAACAAGGTCGCGCCAGGGACGCGAGCAAGGAAGCCGACGAGGCGATCAAGCTCGATCCGAAGGCCGTGGAATCGCGGCGAGTGAAGGGATTCATCGCCTGGCACCTCCGCGATCTCGCCGGCGCCGAGACCTTGCTCGAGGCCCTCCACAGCGAGGCGCCGGAAGATGCCGGGGCCGCCAACCTGCTGGCGCTCGCCCTGGTCGAGCAGGACGACCCCGTCAAGCAAGCCCGCGGCCTGAAACTCGCCGAGGCCAACGCCCGGCAACTTCCTCGCGTGCACGAGGTCCTGTCCACGCTCGGTTGGGCCCAATATCGCACGGGCCACCTCGACCAGGCCGACTCGACACTCCGTGCCGCCGTCGAGGGCGTCCGGTCGAGCCCGGATGTCGCCTACTTCCTGGCCCGAGTCATGGTCGACAAGGGCCAGACCGCCGCCGCCGCCAACATCCTTCAAACGGCGACCAACCGACCGGGCGCCTTCGCCCATCGCGACGACGCCCGTTCGCTGCTGAAAACCCTGGCGAAGCCTTGACGCGAACGCGAGCCGGCGAACCGACATGAACCAGGCGCTCTCACGAGGAGGCCGCGGACCATGCGGCTGCCACGAGTTCGATTCACGATCCGACGGATGATGGCCGCGGTGGCGGTCTCGGCCCTCATGCTCTGGGCCGGCAGGATGCTGTCGCTGTCGGCAACGTATCGGGAGCGGGCTCGTCAATATGATCTCGAATTGCTGGGCGCCACACCGATCTGGCTGGGGCCCTGGAGCATCCGTCCTCCCTCGGCACGCCACCTCTGGGCCGAGAAGATGGCGGATCGGTACTGGCATGCCGCCCGATACCCCTGGCTCCCCCTCCAACCCGACCTGTCGCCTCCGGACGGAGTTCGTCCTCTGGGCATCGTGCGCCCTCTCGCACAGAGGACCGTCGGCATGTCACCGGATAGTCGCAGTGATTAGGGAGGTAGAATCCAAAAAAGTGGGAACCGTCGGCCCTTGTCGCGACACTACGGGACGCAACACGAGCCCTCGGGAGACCGAAACTTTGATCGGGAATCGACGCGGGACCATCCTCCGGGTCGTGCAGACGCTCTTCCACTCGGGCACGATCGACGCCTCGACCGATGCCGAGCTCCTGGGCCGGTTCGCCGACCGCCGCGACGAGTCGGCCGAATCCGCGTTCGCCGCGCTGCTCGAGCGCCACGGGCCGATGGTCCTCCGCGTCTGCCCCTCTCCTGGACGCATCACACCCTGAGGACCATCCAGATGACCCGACTCGCGATGATCTCGGTCCTCTTGATCGTCGGCGTTGCCACGACCGGCGCGGCGATTCTGACAGCCCAGGAGCCGAGATCGGCCAGGCCGGCCGCGCCCGCGAAGGCGGCCGCCCAGGAACCCAAGCCTGACAAGCCGGCCGCTCCCGCGAAGAAGGTCGAGCTGATCTCCGTGCGTGTCGTCGATGTCAAGGACCGGGACGTGCCGAACGTCGAGGTTGCGGTCATCGATCAACGTTTCTTTTCCGAGAACCGTCGATACCGGACGGGTGCTGATGGACGGTTCAGGGTCCCCGTTGACCCGAACTATTTCCAGATCGCATTCGAGGCTCACCCCGATGATCGGACGATCGGCTGGGCCCGTATCACCAATGGAAACTTGTGGCCGGCGGGGACGGACAAGGATCCGGTCACCCTGATGCTGCTCCCCATGAATCACCGGGTCGAAGGATCGGTCGTGGACACTCGCGGCAAGCCGATCCGTGGGGTCCGGATTCGCCCATATCAAATCGAACACGAGAAGACCAATGGCTTCGGGTCGCCCCTGAATCTGCCCTCGGCGGTCACCGACGATATGGGCCGATTTACCCTCGACCTGCCCGCGGATACGCGCGTCAGCCTCCTTCGTGCCGACCATCCCCGTTACGTCGGTCCGTGGTTCCATTGCGGCGCCGAGGACCAGAGCATCGCCCCGATGACGCTCCTGGATGCAGGTGGGATCGCGGGGACCGTAATCGACTCGACCACGGGGAAACCTGTGGAGGGCGTGCGGGTCGGAGCCCAGACCCTTGAGCGTGGCCTCGAGGTGCCCCTCGGCGGCGGAGGGGGCGAGGCGACCTCCGACGCGCACGGTCATTTCCAGGTCGGCGGCCTGGCACCCGGCGTGTACAACCTGTTGTTCGAGGCTTCTCCCAGGGGCCGGAGATTCACGGCGAGGGCCGTCGAAGGCGTACGCGTCAGGGCCGGCGAAGATGCCCAGGCCGATCTGGTGATGATCGAGGGCCGCCGGCTACGCGGTACGGCAATCTATCTGTACGACAACACGCCGATGGTCGGCATCCACGTCTCCTGCTACAGTCCGCCCCATCTCCGATCCGGCCCCGTGGAACAGGGAACCTACACCGATGACCAGGGCCGCTTCGAGTTCTTCGTCCCTCCAGGCCCGGCGGTGGTGTCTATCCCGGCCCACACGAAAACACTGACCATTCCCGTCAACCGGGCCCCCGAGCCGGTTCGTCTCGAGAACAACCCCAACCCCACTACCCTTCCTTCCCCGAAGTTCGTCAAGGTGGCCCAATGTCCGGTCCGCGTCCGCATGAAGGTCGACGAGGGCAAAGACGCAGAGCAGGGAAAAGTCCGGACGCTGAGCGGGCGGATCTTCGACCCGGAGGGTTCACACATCGCCGGTGTCAGGGTTTCTTACAGCGAACCCGGGAAGTTCCAGTCGTCCGCCACGGACCGTCTGGGACTCTTTCGACTGAGAGGCTTGCCGCAGGGTGAATTGCGGCTCCACCTGGACAAGGAAGGCTACGGAGCCGGCTGGTCGATCATCCCGCCGGACGCCTGGGAGATCGAAGTGACGCTCCCCAGTCAGCCCGACGCGTTGGAATGAATCGATCTCACCGCGCCTCTCCCATCCGCCGGGCGGTGAGTGCCCGAGACGAGACATGGCCTCACAATGACGCCGGGCCGTTCAGCATCCCGCGAGAAATACGAAGGTCCTCGTTGACAAGTACGAGACCTTTCGTATGATAGCCTCCGACAACGAGGACGACGGAGGGAGCCGACGATGTCGAAGCGGGAGCGATTGCGTCCGACGGATGCCGAGCTGGCGATCCTGGCTGTGCTCTGGCGGCAGGGGCCCAGCACGGTTCGCCAGGTTCAGGAAGCCCTGGAACGGTTGCAGCCGACGGGCTATACGACCGCCCTGAAGCTGCTCCAGATCATGGCCGCGAAGGGGCTGGTGGACCGCAACGAGTCGCAACGGTCGCACGTCTATCGCGCCCGGTTCCGCGAGGACGAGACACAACGTCAGCTCGTCAACGACTTGATGGAGCGGGCGTTCGGGGGATCGGCGCATCGGCTGGTGATGCAGGCGCTGACCTCGAAGCGGGCGACGCCGGAGGATCTCGACGCCATCCGCCGATTGATCGATGAGCTGGAAGGCAAAGGAGGTGGATCGTGATCGGGATCTCCGCCGCCTCATCCTCGACCTGGGTCAACGCGATCGGCTGGATGCTGCTGCATTCGCTCTGGCAGGGCGCGGCCGTCGCGATGAGCCTGGCCCTGGTCTTACGGGTCCTCCGCCGGGCTCCGGCACAGGCTCGCTACCTTTGGGCTTGCATCGCGATGTCTCTGCTGGTCGCCCTGCCGGCCGCGTCCTTGCGACGGCCGGAGTCGACCCCATCCGTGATACCCGGGACTCACTCGCCCGGCACGGACCCGCTGAAGCTGGGAGGAGGACCCACCCCCGGGCTCAATCGAACGCCCTCGACACGCTCGGAGGAGATCCGGTTCGTCGATCGGATACAGCCGATCTTGCCGGCGATCGTCGGGCTCTGGATGGCGGGTGCCGGTGTCCTCTCGTTGCGGCTCCTGGGCGGGTGGATCCTGTCCCGGAGATGGGCCAGGCGCGATACACGCCCCCTCGTCGGCCATTGGATCGATCGGCTCGATCGGCTCAAGGAGCGGATGGGAATTCGTCGCATCGTCATCTTGCTCGAATCGAGTCACGTCGAGGTCCCGATGATCGTCGGCTGCATCCGACCGGCGGTCCTCGTGCCGGTCGCGGTTCTCTCGGGGCTCACCGCTCCCGAGCTGGAAACGATCCTGGCCCACGAGCTGGCCCATATTCGTCGGCACGATTATTTCGTCAACGTCCTCCAATGCGTCGTCGAGATCCTGGTGTTCTACCACCCGGCGACCTGGTGGATCGCTCGCGTGATCCGTCACGAGCGCGAGCTCTGCTGCGATGACATCGCCGTGGCGGCCTGTCGCGATCGCATGACCTATGTCCGGGCCCTGGCGGCGATGGAGGGCCTGCGAGTCCCCGCGTTTTCCCCGTCACCGGCGGCCAACGGCGGCATCCTGCTCGCCCGCGTCCGCCACATCCTCGAACCGCAGGACGAATCGATGAAACCCGCACGCGTGCTCTTGGGGCTGGCCGTGGTCCTGGCCGTCGTCCCGATCTGGCTGGCCCGCGCCGGCGATCGACCGACCGAAACCGATCCTCGCCCTGCACCGTCGAAAGGGTATTTTTACCCAAGCCGGTCCTTCGGCGATGTCGTCACGAACGTCAACGAGGCGCCGACAGGTCGGTTCATGCTGGGAGTCTGCCCGGACCCTGTCGTGGACATCATGCATGTGGAACCCGAACCAGCCAGTTTCCCTACAGTACCCCAGGACGTGAAGCCTATCGCCAGGGGAGTCGTGGTCGTTGGGAGTGTGGAATCGGATTCGTGGGACAACCCACCCAGCGACGCCGAGGTAAGGGCCAAGCTCCCGAAAGAGACGGACCATCAGGCCGCCAGGTTCTACAGGGCCGAGAAGAACAACGTCCGCATCGTCACCGAAAAGATCGGCGACAAGGTTGACCCGGTGAAAATCTACCCGCTGGCCGGCCCGTGCCAGCTCGTTCACAAGCACTACAAGTGCACGGTCTACTACGACGAGTCCTACACGTCGGACTACCCGATCCCGTTCAAACACGTCGATCACAAGGTGGAAGTCGTCTACATCGACAAGGATTATCTCCGTCGCGCCCCTTCGACAGTCCAACCGGCCGAGGCCCCGGACGAGCGACTCGACCGGATCGGTCGGGAGATCGAGCAATTGAAGCGAAAGCGTCAACTCGATCGCCAGGAGCAGGAACGCACCATCGACCGGCTGATCAAGGAGCTGGAGGACCTGAAGAGTCACGACCTCGACGCGATCGACGAGACCTGGGCGGCCCGCACTTCCAGATGAATGTTGGAAGGGTTTCACGCAGAGACGCAAAGAGGACCGCAGAGGGCGCAGAGAAGAGCATACTGATCCTCGACCGAACCCACTATGCTCTGAAAATCACGGATACCGATCTGTCTTCTTTCAATATGGTCTCCCCTTCTTTGCGCCCTCTGCGGTCCTCTTTGCGTCTCTGCGTGAAACGCTTTTCTGGCTCTCGACCGTCCGCCCGTTGAGCCCGGACGTCGGATCGCTGGAAGACACGAGCCGACCGCCTATGATATCATTCGGGTCATTCAAGACCCGAGCGGCCGACGAACCAGCCGGGTTCGTGGGCTCGGGAACGGACTCGATTCGAAAGGAGGTCTCCCCATGGCGAGCCCGCAGACATTCGCGACCCGGATCGACTTGCCCTCCTCGGTGCGGGAGAAGATGATCGCGCTGCTCAACCAGCAACTGGCCGACACCTTCGACCTGTTCAGCCAGATCAAGCAAGCCCACTGGAACGTCAAGGGGCCGCAGTTCATCGCGCTGCACGAACTGTTCGACAAGCTGGCCGAGGATGTGGAAGACTCGGTGGATACGATCGCCGAGCGGGCGACGGCACTGGGCGGCACGGCCCTCGGCACGGCGAGGATGGCGGCGGCCGCCTCGCGGCTGCCCGAGTACCCATCCGATGCGCACCCCGGCCCGAAAGCAATCGCCGCGCTGGCCGACCGATTCGCCGCGCTGGCGAAGTCCACGCGAGAGGGGATCGATACCGCCGCGACCGCCGGCGATGCCGACACCGCGGATGTGTTCACGGAGGTCTCGCGCAGCCTCGACAAGAACCTCTGGTTCCTCGAAGCCCACCTCCAGGCGTGATCCGTGATCGCGCCCCGGGCGAGCATGATCCTCGCTATCGGGGCGTCGAGACTCGCAGGCAGGTCGCAGCAGTTGGACGCCCGCACTCAGAAACCCGGGCGCTGGAGATCACGCCTCGCGATCCCGCTGCTCGACGACCTCCGCGAGCCGGACCGCTAGCTCATGGGGAAGGCGCTCGGTCCAACTCTCATCAATGAGCCCGACTTCGAGCAGGTCCATGAGATGAACCTGGTCCTTCAGCCGGAAGGACGTCAGCTTCATGCGCACCAGGGCATCGAGAGTGGGCACGTGGAAATCAGGGCCGAACTCGGACTCCGTGATCTCGGGGGTCGGCAGCAGATAATTCGGCTGCACCTTCTCTCCGGCGAAGACGATGTGAATGGCGCTGCGTACCGACCCATCAGGGCCATCCAGGAAGACGTCAATCCCCGCGACATTCTGGTGGATGAATCCAGCGGACTGGAGGACGCCCACAACCTGGAGCCAATCCTCTCTCCGAACCATCAAGTCCACGTCTTTTGTGTTTCGGACGGCCTCTTTGTCTACCCGTGCGACCCAGGAGGCAACGGCATGACCTCCGACGATGACATGGGGAATTCCGGCTTCTCGAAGCGCCGCGGCGGCGCGGCAGGCCCGCTCTCGAACTTCTTGCACGGCGGCAACCATCCTGTCCCAGGAGAACTCTTTCAGGACAACTGAACTCATGGTGCCCCCCAACGTCTGCGTGCGCATGTGCCGTACATCGCGATGAGTTCGTCAGGTTATCTCAGCCGACGAACGCGTCCTGTCCCGTCGAGAAGTTCTCAATGTACCCTTACAACGATCATCTCGGGAAGTTTCAGGATACTCCGTCCGGGCCTCTCGTGGCGGCCCGGACGGAGCCCTGGTCTCCTCAGACGGCGATGGAGATTACCTGAGCGGCGTCACTCAGCGTTGATCGAGCGCGACGCCGGCGGCCGCCTTCTTCTCCGGCAGGAGCTTCTCGAGCTGGCCCTCGACCTCGGTGGCGGTCCGGAGGTTGCGGCTGACCACCTTGCCCTCGGCGTCGATCAGGAACATCGTCGGGACCGAGGTGATCCCGTACTCGATCGCCAGGCGGGTCTCCATCCCGCCCCCCTCGAAGATCTGCGGCCAGGTGATCGGGTTGGCCTTGAGGAAGGCATCCAGTTCCCCGCGCTCGTTGTCGAGATTCACGCCGATGATCTCGAGGCCCCGGCCCTGATACTTCTCCTGGGCCTTGATGAGGCCGGGCAGCGTATCCTTGACCGGAGTCGCCCAACTGGCCCAGAAGACGACCAGGACCGTCTTGCCGCGATACTGGTTCGTGTCAACCGGCTCGCCTTGCAGGCCGGCGCCCTTCAAGGCGAACGACTTGCCGACCAGGTCGAGGCGTCGGAGTGAGCCGGTCGCCTTCTTGGCGGCCTCGGTCGTGGGATAGGACTCCACCACCTTCGCGTATTGCTTGCGGGCCTGCTCCTCCTCGGCATTGAACTCGTTCGCGCTGGCGAGCTGGAGCAAGACTTCAGGCGCCTCGTCCGCCTGGGGGAACTTGTTCAGGAATTCCTGGAGATCCGCCATCCACGTCTTCTGGTTGGCCATCACATTGGCCCCGGGCTGCCCGTTCTTCAGGGCGAAGTCGGCGCCGATGAGGCTATAGGCCGAGTACGAGCCGAGCTTGCCGCCCCCCTCGACCAGCTTCTCCAGGAGCTTCCTCCCGTCGGAGAAGTAGCCGGTCCGCAGGGCCGCCACCAGGCTGTCGACCACCTGCTTGTTGTAGCTGAGCTGGTCCTCGGCGCCCTTCGAACTCTTCACCAGCTCGCGCAGTCGCGGGATGCGGCCGACGTGATATTTCGCGACGTCGCGGGGCCCACCCTGGAGCAAGGCCGCGTTCTTGGTGTCGTAGTCGACCAGGGCCTTGAGGGCCAGGTCCACGGCCTCGTCGCGCGGCTGGACGTTGTTCGCCCGGTCGAAGATCATCGCGCGGATTCCGCTGACCGAGGCCACCGCCGGCTTGTCCGGATCGATCGCGCCCGGCAGCTCGACGAACTTCCAGGTGTTGCCCAGCTTGATGAGGTCGGGGACCTGGAGGTAGGCCATCCTGGGCGCGGCGGCGTTGGCCGCGGGCGCGGACGGCCCCGTGAAGATCATCGCATTCTCGTAGACCGTCACGTCCTTCTCCAGGCCGCCGCTCGGGTCGGCGGGGATGACGTGAGGCAGTTTTCCATCGAACAGGTTCCAGACGGTCTGGGCGTTCCAGCCGACGAGCCCCTTGATGAGGGCGTCAACCTTCTCGGCGCGCGATGCGGCCGCCGCGGCCACGCGATCGGTGACCTCCTTGGGGAGCCCGACGGCCGCCAGCTCGGCCGGGGTCGCCATGACGGTCTCGAGGAGAGAGATATCCCCATTCGCCAGCGCCTGGACCAATCCCTGGACGAAGACCTTGGTGGCCTCCTCCGACGAGATCTGCTTCCAGCTCGTGATCTTACCCTTCGCCACCGCCGCGACACGAGTGCCGCCGGTATTGAGCCATCGGGCTTCGTCCACGCTCATGTTTCGGTCCAGGTCAACATCCCGATAGACTTCGAAGCCGTCCTGGTAATAGCTCCACTGATCCATCTTGCCGTTGCCGTCGTTGTCCACGAATCGGCGCAGCAATTTCCCCTGCCCGTCGCGCAGCGCATAGCCGATGCTGCGATTCTGGACGACGACCGTCTCCACCTTGCATGCGTTGATCGCCGCCGCGTCGGCCGGCGTGTCGTGATCGACACCCGGGAGCGTCGGGCGGAACTGGAGCAGGGCTGTCGGGGCCGGCAATTTACTCGCCTGGGCCATCGCCGCGATCGGCGACACGACCAGAAGCCCACAGAAAACGGTCACGCAGCACCGAAGACTCCGCATGGGTGTCTCCTTTCGCACCTTCCGGATATCGGATCCCAGATCACGTCCAACCGGATTCCCTCGGCCGGCCGGGATCCTCTTGTAATTCTTACCAGGAAGCACCGACGGTCGTTGTCAAATCGCCAACATCCTGCCAGGCCGTACGACGAACACGACCACCTCGACCGTTCTCATCGGCAATTCCGATCGTCCGTCTCAAATCGTTGGCCACAAAAGTCGATCGTGCTCCGTCGCCGCCACGGCGATCGCGGAAAAGCGGACCAGACCCTGGCCAGGCCCCGTCGATTGTGCAAGGAATGGACCAAACTCGGTCGCGAAGCGAGAATATTGGCTGAAAGCAGAGCCTATTGATGCCGGGTCGAACTCCCACGAATCCCCGAGTCAGGTGCGGGCGACGGCACTCCTGGGGGCTCGCCGGCTGCGCCGTCTTCGACCCCAGCCACCCCCTTTGGAGCCCCGGACCAGCCTCGGGTGGCTGGAGCCAGGCCTACGATTTCCTGGACCGACAGCTCCGCGCGACCCGGTAAAATTCGAGGCCGGCGAACTTGACGGGGAGCTCCGCTGGAGGACCTCGGAATTGAACCGCCAAGGACGCCAAGGACGCCAAGAAAACCAACCAGGAAACCCCGAGGGGAAAGAATCGATTGAATTCACTTCTCCTGGTTTCTTGGCGTCCTTGGCGTCCTTGGCGGTTCAATGATCGTCATTGATGATCGATCGGGCTCGTTTCCAGCGAGCTTTGCCGACCGAGTTAAGATTCGCCGTCGTGGTGCGGGCGCCGCGATAATGGGATGGGGTGTTCGCCGAAGGGGCGATCCCGATCGAGAGCCGCTGAGAGGGAATGAATCATGCCGTCGAGATGGAAGCTGTTTCGCGTGGGATGTCGGCGCACGTTCGTGGTTGCTCCGCTCCTGATCGCGCTGGCATGCTCAGGAAGCATCACCGGAGTGCCGGCCGTCACCGCCTCCCGGGCCGATCAGGAGCCTGCGCCGAGTCCCGACCCCCTGGTGGCCCTCAACGACGCGTTCCGCTCGGCTTACCGGCAAACCCGGGAGGCGATGCTCGCGAGGAGCGGCCCGGTGATCCTGACGGAGGGTGACAACCTCGTGCTGAAGAAAGGCGGACAGCGGATCGAGGCCCCTTATACGCCGCCGATCTATCATGTCCTGAAGTCGTTCGCGCACATCCCGCTGGCGCTCGACGTGATCCTCGCCAACCACGCGAGTGCGCCGACGATCGACGAGTCCGTCGCGGGCGAGCTGCGAAGGTTCCAGAAACTCCTCGCGGCCGCCGAAGCCACGATCGGATCCCACGGGCTCGATGCCGAGCAGATCGAGCGTCAGCGGAAGATCATCCGGGCGTCCGTCCAGTTCCTGGACTCGGTCGTCGAGGCCCGGAAGTGCCCTCGCGAGGATCGCCAGGCTTTCGCGCGTCGCATGAATCCGCTCGTGATGGCCAACGTCGGCGAGGCCGCCAGGGCCGAGCTCGATGCTCTCCATCGGCAGGTCATGGCCTGGAAATCCCAGATGACCGAGGAGGAATGGAAGGGCCTCTCGGTGGTGATCCTGGGCTCGGCGTTGCCGCGGAAGGGGAGCCTGACCGTCCAGTATTTCGCCCGGCTCCTGGGCGAGCCCGGCGAGGGGAAGCGGATCACTTACGCCGAGTCGATCCGCGACGAAGCCCAGGCGCTGGACCTCATGGGGACGCGGGCCGTCGACAGCGGGATCGGCGTCGATTTCTTCAACGACCCGCTCCGCATGCATCGCGACCTGCTGTCGGACGCGGCCAGGGATTATCTCCCGCTCCTCATCGACCGGCCGTGAGGGGCTCGGCATCGACCTCTCGCTCGGCCGCACGACGGTCGCGGCGGCCCACGGGAGGCAGGGTGAAGGTCTGGACGGCCGCCAGCGCCAGCACGCCCAGCAGGACCCTGAAAACCCGAACCATGCCATATTCATCGCCGAGCCGGCCCAGCAGCGGCGCACATGCCGCCGACGCTCACGGCCAGTCCCAGCGTCACCCCCGAAGCCATGCCCAGGCGTCGGGGCAGATATTCCTGGCCCAGCACGACCAGCACGCTCGTCGGCAGGAAGATGAAGATCGCCAGCGGGACCAGGAGTGCCAGGGCCCAGCCCCGCTCGGACATCTGCAAGAAAATCGCCAGGGACACGGTGGCGCCGACGAACCCGGTCCGGATCACCGTCCGCCTGCCGAACCGGTCGGCGAGGAACCCGCCCAGCAGGGTGCCGACCAGGCTGGTGCCCAGGAACACGACCGAGGCCCGACTAGCCTGGGCGGCGCTTTGTTGCCAACGACTCATGAAGTAAAGCGCCAGGAATGTATTGATGCCGTAGAAGACGATCGAGCGAGCGATCGTGGCCCCGCTCAGGATCCAGAATGCCCGCCAATCATCGCGACCTTCCAGCGTCGGCCCGCCGGCCCTGGCTCCATGGTGCGCGGCGGTCGCGGAGCCGAAGCTCCCGGCAAGCAGGGCGGCGATGATCCCGGTCGGGATCAACAGCACGAGGAGGCCGGCGGTGCCCAGTGGCACGACCAGGGCCAGGGTGACCGCCGGCGCCAGGGCGAACCCGATGCCGCCCCCGATCGAGAAGATGCTCATCCCCGTCGTCCGACGATCGCCGCTGGCGAGGTTCGCCTTCCGTGCCGCCTCCGGGTGGAACGCCGCGACGCCCAGTCCGCTGAGTCCGAACGCCGCGAGCACGATCGCGTAATTCATCGCCTGCGCACCGATCGCGAGTGACACGCCCGCCAGCAGGATGCTCGCGGGCAGCAACCAGGCCATGGCCAGGCGATCGGCGAGGTGGCCGAAGAGCGGCTGGACGACTGAGGAAGTCGCGCTGATCGCGAACACGAGGCCCGCCGCCGACGCGATCGAGAAATGCCGCCCCTCGACCAAAAAGGGCGCCAGCGCGGGGACGACTCCCTGGCACAGATCGATCAGGAAATGTCCCAACGACAGCTCGGCGAGGCCCCGACGGTTCATCGACACGGTCTTTTACCCCCATCCTCGGCCGCCTGCCGCTATGGCGGCGGCCCGATTTTCGCCATGATGTAGGATCGGCGGCTTTCGTGCAAAGTCAAGCCGTCGCCGTCACGGCTGGAGGGCCCATGTGCCTCGTCTTCATCGCTCACCGGATCGACGGATGCCCCCCGGTGATGATCGGGGCCAATCGCGAGGAGTCGCGGCGCCGGCCGGTGACGTCCCCGGTCTGCTGTCGGGTCCGATCGATCCGCTGCTTGATCGCCGGGGCCGACCACGGGCCGGACGGGACATTTCCGGCGATGGGGACCTGGCTGGGAGTCAACGAGGCGGGGATCGTCGTGGCCGTCACCAACCGAAACGACGGAGAGCTCGCCTGGCAGGATCAAACGCGCTCGAGGGGCTTGCTGGCCGTCAACCTGCTCGGCTTCGACGACGTCGGAGCGGCGTCGCGATTCGCCCAGGCCGAGCTGGGCCGAGGCGGCTTCGGCGGCTGCAATTACCTGGTCGCCGGGGCCGATGCGGCCCTCGTCGTCCAGGCCCCGGGCGCCACGCGCGTCTCGGTCGCGAGGCTCACGCCCGGAATCCACGCGATGACCAACCTCGACGTCGACGACCCCGCGGACCCGAGGATCCGGCTCGTCGCCGCGAACCTGGACCCGCGAAACTTCGTGGCCTCGGCGGGGGCGATCTGCCGCGACGACCGGATCGTCATCGCCGGCGGAGATCGTGGTACCATCTCCTCGAGCCTGATCCTCGCCGGCCAGACGATCGCGATGGACCACGTCCTGGGCATCCCCCGAGGCGTCGATTACCGACGGTTTCGCCTTCCGGATCATGACAGGCCGTGAATGAATCATCCGAATCACCGGGGAATCGACTTCGTGAAGACGAAATCCGAGATCGTGAAGGATTGGCTGCCCCGCTACACGGGGCGACCGCTCGACGAGTTCGGCAAGTACATCCTTCTCAGCAATTTTCACAATTACGTGAACATGTTCGCCGAACGGTTCAACGTCGAGGTGCTGGGCCGATCGCATCCGATGCAGTCGGCGACGGCCGAGAACCTGACCATCCTCAACTTCGGGATGGGCAGCGCGATGGCGGCGACGGTGATGGACCTGCTGTCCGCGATCGAGCCCAAGGCCGTCCTGTTCCTGGGCAAATGCGGCGGCCTGAAGAAGTCCAAGGTCGGCGATTTCATCCTGCCGATCGCCGCGATCCGGGGGGATGGGACCAGCAACGATTACATGCCGCCGGAGATCCCCGCCCTACCCTCGTTCCGACTCCAGAAGGCCCTCTCCGCGATCATCGTGAAGCACGGTCTCGATTACTCCACCGGCACCGTCTACACCACCAATCGCCGCGTCTGGGAGCATGACGACTCGTTCCGGGAATATCTCAAGAAGATCCGCGCCCAGGCGATCGACATGGAGACCGCCACGATCTTCATCGTGGGGTTCGTCAACCACATCCCCAAAGGGGCGTTGCTCCTGGTCTCCGACAACCCGATGACGCCCGAGGGCGTCAAGTCCAGCCGCAGCGACAAGGCGGTCACCGAGAAATACGTGCGGACGCACCTGGAGATCGGCATCGATTCGCTGGTCGAGCTCCGCGATTCGGGCGAGTCGGTGATGCATCTGCGTTTCGAGTAAGAATGTGGTTCACCGTGAAGAGCATGCCCCGTTTTCTGTAAGCCCTCTAATCCCGGGGCCTTATGCCATTCCATAGTTCTTATGAGTTCGATGACTTGCACGATTTCCGGGGGAACTCGGTGCAGAAAGGAGCTCAGAGGAAAATGTTTATCAGGAATATTCCTCTTGCCTGAACGAACGCTCTCAGGTGCCGTACTTCGCGTCCTGTCATAGGTGTTGTACTTGAAAATCATGGAATCCATCAGCAAGCCCAGGGCGTCGCGGCCACGTCTCATCATCGCAAGTCTCGGCGCTCTGGTCGCCCCGTTTGCCATGATGTCCGCGTGCCTACTCGTCTGGGATTGGCAAGGGCGGAGCTCTGCCACGGCGTGTGGCTGGGCCTTCTTTGCGTTGAGTTTGATTGGCGGCGCAGTATTCCTATGTCTCTTGCCCATTGCTCGTTCGATACGAGTTGCCTTGGTGTTGGCCTACATACCCGTGATGGGCTTCCTGCTTTTCCACTTCATCATCAGCTTTTACATGGTCGTTTTCGGCGAATGGCTCTGATTCTCATCGACTCTGCCTCACCGGCGGATGGCCGGTGTGGTTGCCACTGGTTCGGTGGTACCTGTTGAGCGTGTGCCGAGGCTTGTTCTCGGGCTCGGCTCGGCGTCGCACGGGTTGAGGACAACCCGTGGCACCCGAGAGGCCGGCCCGGGGTGCCACGGGTTCGTACCCGAACCCGTGTCGCGAGCCTCAGACATCGTAAAGCCGAGGTAGGTTGGGATCGATCTCGATCGGCACCGGGCGGATGCCGGCGTACCAACGAGCACTTGACCACTCCGAATCCTCGGGCCTGTCAACCTGGCCACGGCGAACGGGATTGAGGTGAATGTAGTCGATCATGGAATAAAGCGTCGAAGCTTCGACGACGTTTCGATCGTATCCGCCGCCAGACTGCCAGAATCGTCGTTCGATCTTGCCATCGGCATGCACGGTTAACAATCGATTCAGCCAGCGTGGATCATGCTCCTCGAGATATTGGATCGCCCGGCGGCCGACGGGTCGTTTGATTTGCCACAGCAATCGAGACATGTCGTAAGATGGATCGCGAGGTCGGACCAGGATGTGGGCGTGTTCGGGCATGATGACATACGCCCAGAGGTCGAATCGCATCGTCTGCCGGGCGGTTTCGATCGCCTCGATCAGCCACTTCCGAGAACGGTCGCGGGATAACAGAGGGAGTCGTCGATAACACGAGAATGTGAGCTCATGGGCATGCCCTGGCTCATTGATCCGGCGGCAGGTCTTTCGAGACATGAGCTCGCTCGTAGAAATCGGGATGCACGGGCCTTCCACACACGGGTTCGGGTACGAACCCGTGGCACCCGGCGGGGTGTGGAAACGGAGCCCGGTCGATAAGACAGAGCCACCGCGCCACACCTCGACTCTACTCCGACAACAGAAGGTAAAGGCATCTTCACATTTCACAGCTCTCTGCATTCACCGTCATCGCCCGCCCATTCAACCCCACTAACTCTTCCGGCTGAACGACCCGATACCCGCCGATGTCGGCGATCAGGCACCCGGTTTCCTTCTGCATTCGCAATGCAAACTCCTCGGCGACGCGGTTCGGCGTTCCGCCATTCCAGAGGACCGTTACGCGGGCATCGCCGATTTCGACCTTGCAGCCGCCCAGCATGACATCCCCATTGGCGTCTCTCTCCCCGAGTTCGGACAGAAGCCTATTCACCACGACCATGTCCAGCGCCTTGGTGGGGACGGCCTGGCGGCGCTCCACGGCGGCGGGATCGAGATGACCAACGGTTAAACGGTGCAACATCCTAAACGCTCCTGTCTCGCAGTGCCCTCAGCAACTGACGGGCTTCTTCCTTGATCATCAGCGTCGTGTCCGGGGCGTATTCGATCGCATCCTCGTGACTGCCCCTCATGCCCTCTTCATACTCGTGGGCGATGATCGCGCCCATCCTGATCGATGCCCGGCTCTTGTCATGCATCGAGGATACTTCGGGCGGCGTGACCTCGGCAAGCAGGCCCGACTTGAACAACCCGGCATCCAGATTGATGCGACCGGTCGGCGGGTGAACGCCCCCGCCATCCAGCCGCTCGGTGTGGAATGCGGCGAGGCGGTAACCGTTGTCGGTGTCCAACATTCCGATCCGATCGTCAGGCACGCCGACATACCGCATTCGATTGCGGGCGATGGCTTCCAGTAGATCCCAGTAGCGCCTGGCGAAGCCCTTGGCATGTTCGTCGGGGTCATCGGGGATGGGTTTCAGACCGCGAGCCGAGGGCGGCAGACCGATCATGGCCGGTCGCGGATCCAGTGCTTCAGGGGAGGGCTCGGGAGCGTTCAAGGTTTATCTGAGGGAGCCACAAAGTGTTCATGGGGCGATCGTTTCACGGCGCACTGCCGAACTTGCACGCAGTCGATGGAGAGATGTCCGAGTGGACGTACTCGGTCTGATGCCTTGGACCGGAGCGACGAACGTGTGACATTGCTCTTTTCAGGACAGCCAGTGACCCCCAACGCCATGGTCTGTCGCTCTGAATCCTTTCCTGGCGATCAGTGAATTACAGCTCGCCTTTCAGCCCCAGCTCGTGGAAGTAGTGCTGGACCTTGTCCTGGTTCTCCAGCAGCCAGTCGATCGTCGGCTCGTGCCGCATCGCCTTGCCGATCGCCTTGGACGTCGCCTCGCGGTGGACGTCGAATAACGCCTTGTGGTCCAGCTCGTCCACCTTCAGCACCGCCGGGTCGAGCCAGACCGAGTAGATGATCCCCAGGTCGTTGACCTTGTCCTTGGGGATGTCGCCGGCGCGGACGGCGTCCAGGACACCGTGGGCGATGGCGGCCTGGACCGTCCCCATCAGGATATTGGTGTACTTGCCGCTCTTGACCGTCACCTTGCTGACCATCACTGTGGCCGGTCGGACCTGCACGTCGCTGCTCAAGATCGCGAAGACCCGCGAGTGGCCCTTGACCTGGTCGCCGATCAGTGTCGCCAGGGCGTGCCCCACCGGCCCGTCCAACTCGCCGATCACGACCTCCGGCTCGGCGCAGAGATAGTCCTCCGAACCTTCCACCAATGCCTCGCCCGTCCGCAAGATGATCCGCTCGCTCATGATAACGTCTCCAAGGATTTCCGGGACGCGTGGGCGCGCCGGTTATCGAGTGAAAGATCGATCGTAGGCCAGTATGACGGCTCCTCCAGGGTAAAGGAACCGCTTCGAGGGGATCGGCGCGAGCCTTTCCAGATCAGGTGAGCGGAGTATTCGAAAGCCGCACGATTGTGGGGCGCCGGCCAACGACTTCACGGGTCCTTGTGTCCAGTTGTCGCTTGATCTAGAATCGAGCGGATTCGCCGGGGCATTCCATCGTCGCGGGCCCCGCGCGATCCTCTTCGTCGATTCGCCGTTCCGAAAATCTCCGCTCCTTGCGCGGGCCCTTCGTCGGTTTGACGGGAAGCGATCTCCATGGATTACGACGTTGTGATTGCGAATGGAATCCTCCTCGGGCCCGAGGGAGAATCGAGGGCCGACGTTGCGATCCGGGGCGAGACCATCGCGGCCATCGGCCCGGGACTCGCCGATGGCGTCGGCGTCGGCGCGAAGATCGTCGATGCGCGGGGCCGTTATGTAATCCCGGGCGGGGTCGACGTGCATGTGCACCTGGAGCTCCCATTCTGCGGGACGGTCTCCAACGACGATTGGAACACCGGCACGCGGGCGGCGGCGCGTGGCGGGGTGACCACCGTGATCGATTTCGCCATCCCGTATGGCGAGGAATCCCTGCTCGACGCCTACAACAACTGGATGGCGCGGGCCAAGCCCAAGGCGTGCGTCGATTATTGCTTCCACATGGCCATCACGAACTGGGATCGTCATGGCCCCGAGATGGAGAAGCTCGTCGGGATGGGCTGCCCGACGTTCAAGGAGTTCATGATCTACGCGTCCGAGGGCTGGCAGTCGGACGACCGCGCGATCTACAACACGCTCGAACGAGCCAGGGACCTTGGGGCGATGCTGCTCGTTCATGCCGAATCGAGCCGGGTGCTCGATGAGCTGATCGCGCGCCATCATACGCCCGAGCTCATGAGCCGATACGGGGCGCGGCTGCACCCGATGACCCGCCCGAATTTCATCGAGTCCGAGGCGATCCAGCGCGCGATCACCTGGGCCGAGGTGACCGGCGGCCGGCTCTACATCGTCCACATGTCAACCGCCGAAGGGGCCGATCTCGTCAAGGCCGCCAAAGCCCGCGGGGTCGACGTGTATGCCGAGACCTGTGCGCAGTACCTCGTGCTCGACGACTCCGTATTCGAGGGGCCCGACGGCCACCTGTTCGCCTGTTGCCCTCAGGTCAAGAAGAAGCCGGACCAGGAGCGGCTCTGGAAGGGGCTGCACGACGGCGAGGTCTCGGTCGTCTCGACCGACACGTGCACATTCAGCCGGGCGCAGAAGGCGCGCTGGGAGGGCGACTGGACGAAGATTCCCATGGGATTGCCCGGCCTGGAGACCCTGCTGCCGATCGTTTACACCCACGGAGTGCTCGCCGGTCGGCTCACCCCGGCCGAGTTCGTGGCCAAGTGTTGCACCAACCCGGCCAGGCTGATGGGACTCTACCCGCGGAAGGGCGTCATCGCCGTCGGGAGCGACGCCGACATCGCCATCATCGACCCGGAGAAACGGATCGAGGTGGATTGCGCCAGGATGGAGACGAACGCCGACTGGAACCCGTACCAGGGGTGGTCGCTGGCCGGCTTCGCGGAGACGACGTTCTGTCGCGGCCGGAAGATCGTCGACGACTACCGCTTCGTCGGCGAGAGCGGCTGGGGCCGGTGGCTGCCTCGCGAACGAGCCGGATCGCTCGTTTCGAATTGCCTGGCACGGCCGGGATTCAGCCGCGATAACGCCTGAACGAATATCGCCTATCGATTGAACACAACAAAATTTAACCACGGATTGCACGGATCACACGGATGAGGTAACGATTCGATCCGGATTCCGATCCGTGATATCCGTGCAATCCGTGGTTCAGAAGTGTGATCTGCCTCCCTGCGGGAGTGGTCCATGTTTCGTGCCGGTGAGAATCATTCCCAGGAAACCCTCGACGCTCGGTTCGCCGACGATCCGCCGCCGATGGGCGAGGACGAGGCACGGGTGGAGTCCGCGCGCTGCCTGTTCTGCTTCGACGCGCCATGCACTCGCGCCTGCCCGACGCAGATCGACGTCCCCCGGTTCATCCGCCAGATCCTCCATCGCGACGAGCTCGGCGCGGCCGAGACGATCCTCGGGGCCAACATCTTCGGCGGCAGTTGCGCCGCGCCTGCCCGACCGAGGTCCTCTGTGAGGGCGCTTGCGTCGATCGGATGCTGATGAAGGCGCCCGTGCAGATCGGCCGCCTCCAGCGGTTTGCCTGCGATATCGCCGCGGAGCGGGACATACCCTTCTTCGAGGCCGGTCCCGCGACGGGGAAGCGTGTCGCCGTCGTGGGCTCGGGACCGGCCGGGCTGAGTTGTGCCCACGAGCTCCGACGATTCGGGCACGACGTGGCCGTCTTCGAGGCGAGGGGCGTCCCGGGCGGGCTGGATACGCTCGGCATCGCCGCTTACAAGATCTCCACCGAATTCGCGCTCGCCGAGATCGAGCGCATCCGCCGGATCGGGATTCCGATCGAGCTCGGACATCGCGTCTCGGGCGACGACGTGCGCAGGATGCTCGGTTCGTTCGACGCCGTATTCCTCGGCATCGGGCTTGGCCGGACCGCGAAGCTGGACATCGAGGGGGAGGATCTGGAGGGGGTCTGGGAGGCGCTCGACTTCATCTTCCAGACTCATACCAGGCCGTTCACCGAATGCGTCGTCGGCAAGGGCGTCGTGGTGATCGGCGCCGGCAACACGGCGATCGACTCGGCGACGGCCGCACGCCGGCTCGGGGCCGAAAGGGTCACCATCGCCTATCGACGCTCGGAGGCGGTGATCCCCGCATTCGCTTATGAGTACGAGCTCGCCAAGGCGGACGGCATCCGCTTCGAGTGGTGCGCCCGGCCGATCCGCGTCATCGGCGACGGACGACACGCAAGTGGGGTCGAATTCGTCCGGACCGAGCCCGAGAATCCGGTTTCGCGGGCCGGCGGGATCAGGATGATACCGGGATCGAATTTTCAGATCGGAGCCGACATGGTCATCAAGGCGCTCGGTCAGGAGGCGCTGGCGGACTTGCTTGCCACGCTCCCCGACCTGAAGTGCGATCGAGGGCGGATCGTCGTCGATCGTGCCACCGGCGAGACGAGCGTTCCGGGGCTCTTCGCCGGCGGCGACTGCCTGCGAAACGGCGGCGAGGTCGTCAACGCGGTCCAGGATGGAAAGGTCGCGGCGCACGGCATCCACGCCGCCCTGTCGAGGGTATCGGCATGACCGATCTGTCGATCGAATTCTGCGGAGTCCGGGCGCCGAACCCGTTCTGGTTGGCGTCCGGCCCTCCGACCAACTCCGAATATCAGGTCCGTCGGGCCTTCGACGCCGGCTGGGGCGGGGCGGTCTGGAAGACTCTCGGGAAAGAACCCATCGTCAACGTCTCGTCGCGCTACGGCGCCATCGACTACGACGGGCGAAAGGTGATGGGGCTCAATAATATCGAGCTGATCACCGATCGGCCGCTCGAGGTCAACCTCCGGGAGATCACGCGCGTCAAGAAGGCCCACCCCGATCGGGCGCTCTTCGTCTCGCTGATGGTCGAATCCACCCGCGAAGCCTGGCACGAGATCACCAGGCAGACGCAGGACGCCGGCGCCGACGGCATCGAGCTGAACTTCGGCTGCCCGCATGGCATGAGCGAACGGGGCATGGGTGCGGCGGTCGGCCAGGTGCCCGACTACACCTGCATGATCACGGAATGGGTCAAGGAGGTCGCGACCATCCCGGTGATGGTCAAGCTGACGCCGAACATCAGCGACGTGGCCTCCATCGGCCGCGCGGCGGTCCGTGGCGGGGCCGACGCGATCTCGCTGATCAACACGATCAGCTCGATCATGGGAGTGGACCTCGAGACCCTGGCTCCCCGGCCGGCGGTTCGCGGTCACGGCAGCCACGGCGGCTACTGCGGGCCGGCCGTCAAGCCGATCGCGCTCAACATGGTCGCCACGATCGCGGCCGACCGCGCCATCGCGGCCCCGATCAGCGGCATCGGCGGCATCCAGGCCTGGCAGGACGCCGTCGAGTTCCTCCTGCTCGGCGCGAGCTCGGTGCAAGTCTGCACGGCCGTCATGCATTATGGATTTCGGATCGTCGAGCATCTGAAGAGCGGGATGGAAGGCTGGATGCGTGAGAAAGGTTACCGATCGACGGCCGAATTCCGTGGCCTCTCCGTGCCTCGGATCAAGTCGTGGGGCGACCTCGACTTGAACTACAAGGTCGTGGCTCGGATCGACCAGGAAAAGTGCATCCACTGCGGTCTCTGCTACATCGCCTGCGAGGACGGCTGCCACCAGTCGATCCGCCTCGATCGGGTCGCGCAAGCCGACTACCTGTCGGCTCAGGGCTCGCGGAATGGGGCGATCCGATCGGGAGGTCATGAGGTCTTGCCCGGAGCGGGCGGCGGCGTGATCAACGTGTTCTCGATCAAGGAGGACACGTGCGTCGGTTGCAACATGTGCAGCCTGGTCTGTCCGGTCGAAGGCTGCATCACGATGCAAGAGCTGGACACGGGCCGGCCGACGCTGAGCTGGAACGAGTATCAGGCAAAGCTGTCGCGGGGCGAAATCGGTCCGATTCAGCCGCCAGAGCATGTTTGAGAGGGCCTGCATGAACTGCCGGGTGAATGACCGACTTACGACCGCCCAGAGATCTGCGTCAGTACCTCATCCAGGCAATCGACCAGAAAATCCGCGTCGTCGCGGGTGAGACACATCGGCGGCTTGATCCGGAGCGTGTTGCCGGCCAGACCGCCCTTGCCGATCAGCAAGCCCCGATCCTTGCACAATTCCAGCAGCTCGACGGTCTCGGAGGTCGCGGGTTCCTTGGATTGACGGTCGCGCACCAGCTCGACGCCCAGCATCAAGCCCATGCCCCGGACTTCGCCGATGAGCGACTGCCGCTCCTGAAGCTCCAGGAGTCGGCCCTTCAGGTGCGTTCCGACGGTCAGGGCGTTCTGCTGGATGCCCTCGCTGTCGATGACCTCGAGCGTCGCCAGGCCTTGCGTCATCGAGATCGGATTGCCGCCGAACGTATTGAAGTGGACCCGATTCTTCATGACACGGGCGATCTCCGGGCGGGCGACGCAGGCGCCCAGGGGCGCGCCGTTGCCGATCCCCTTGGCCAGGGTCACGAGGTCGGGCGTCACGCCCCAGTTCTCGAATCCCCAGAAGGCCGTCCCGGTCCGGCCGAAGCCGGTCTGCACCTCGTCGGCTATGCAGAGGCCCCCGTGCTTGCGGACGATCTCGTAGACGATCTCGAAATATTCGCGCGGCGGCATGACCGTCCCGCCGACGCCCTGGATCGGCTCTCCGATGAAGCACGCCACCTCGCCGGGCGTCTCGTACTTGACCAAGTCTTCGACATCGCGCGCACATTTAACGTCGCAGCTCGGGTACTCCAACCCGAACGGGCATCGATAACAATAACCGGGCGTTGCATGCTTCACTCCCACTGTGAGGTTCGACTTGAACTTCCACGCCCCGTTCGCGGTCAGCCCCATGGTCGCCTGCGTCCCGCCGTGGTAGCCGTTGCGGAGGCTGATGACATCCGTATTTCCGGTGAACTCCCGCGACGAGAGGATGGCGATCTCGTTGGCTTCGCTGCCGGAATTCGTGAAATAGCTGACCGACAGGCCGCTTCCTTCGGGCATGTGCTCGGCCAGCTTCCGACCAAGTTGCCCGATCGTCGGGTGGAGATAGATCGTCGTGGTGTGCTGGAGCCGGCCGACCTGCTCGCGGACCTTCTCCACGATCCTGGGATGGCAATGGCCCACCGAGACCGTGACGATCCCGGCGAAGGCGTCGAGGTATTGCTTGCCGGTCTCGTCCCAGAGGTACTGCATGTGTCCCTCGACAACCAGCAAGGGCTCTCGGTAGTACGTGAGCAGGCCGGGGGTGAGGTACTCGCGGCGCATCGCCAGGACTTCCTCTCGCGATGGGCCGTCATACGGGGCGGGCGTGTGCGAGGAGGTGGGCAGAGGCGCCTGGGCTGTTCTCGCCGCCTCTGTCGCGGCAGTCTTCATGCGAGTGTCCTTTGATTTTAAGCCGATTCATCGCGGAATGCCGGAGGCGATCGTACCCAATCTATGACTCAAAGCTGGACGATCGTCCCATAGGTCTCGGGCCGGCGATCGCGGAAGAACTGCCAGGTGTTGCGGACTTCGCGGATCAGGTCGAGGTCCAGATCGGCGATGATGATATCATCATGATCCCGGGAACCGACGGCGAGCATCTGCCCGCGCGGGTCGCAGAAATAGCTCTGGCCGTAGAACTCGCCGATCCGCCAGGGTTCCTCGAATCCGGGCCGATTGATGGCGCCGATGAAATACCCGTTCGCCACCGCGTGCGCCGGTTGCTCGAGCTTCCAGAGGTACTCGGAAAGCCCGGCCACCGTCGCCGAGGGATTGAACACGATCTCGGCCCCGTTCAGTCCCAGGCAGCGGGCACCCTCCGGAAAATGCCGGTCGTAGCAGATGTAGACGCCGACCTTTCCCACCCGGGTCTCGAAGACGGGATAGCCCAGATTCCCGGGCCGGAAGTAGAACTTCTCCCAGAAGCCCGGCGGGCAGTGCGGGATGTGCATCTTGCGGAACTTGCCGAGATAGCGGCCGTCCGCGTCGATCACCGCCGCCGTGTTGTAGTAAACCCCGGGCAGGTCTTCCTCATACACCGGCACGACCAGCACGATTTCGTGCTGCTTCGCGATCTCGCACATCAAGCGGGTTGTGGGGCCGTCCGGCACCGTCTCGGTCAGGTCGTACCAGCGCGCTTGCTGCTCGGCACAGAAGTAGGGCCCGTAGAACAGCTCTTGCAAGCAAATGACCTGCGCGCCTCGCCCGACAGCCTGTGCGATCAGGCCGACGTGCTTGTCGATCATCGCCTTCTTGATCGAGGCGATCGGCGAGGTGGCGGGCTCGCAGAGCGTGGCCTGGATGAGGCCGCCTCGGACGATTCGCGACATGATGATTCCTCGGTCGATGGGGACATTCGAGACCGTGACGATGCTACAGGAATGGTGGGTCGAATTCTAGCCGGGACGGCGGGCGCAGGGCCGATTCCCCGGCTCGGGCCTACTTGCGGCGGGCGGATCGATGCTAAGATGGCGTTCGAATCCCTTTGAGGAGGCCGCCCGATGGTCACGACCCAGCCCGAGCTCTCATCAAGCGACCGGATCAAGATACTGATCGGCGGCCAGTGGGAAGCCAGCCGATCGGCTCGTTCCGGACCGGTGTACAACCCTTCGAATGGTGGCGTCATCGCCACGGTCCCCTTCTGCACGGCGTCCGAGGTCGATCGCGCCGTGCGGGCGGCCGCCACGTCGTTGCCGTACTGGGCCGAGACGCCGGTCGTGGAACGGGCACGGGTGATGTTCCGATTCCGCGACCTCCTGGCCGCGAATGCGGAGGAGCTCGCGAATCTCGTCACTCGCGAGCACGGCAAGACCCTCGCCGAGTCGCGTGCGTCGATCCAGCGTGGGATCGAGAACGTCGAGTTCGCGTGCGGCGTGCCCGGCCTGATCATGGGCCAGTCGATGTCCAATATCGCCCGGCAGGTCGACTGCGAGACGATCCGCCACCCGGTCGGCGTGTGCGCGGGGATCACGCCGTTCAACTTCCCGGCGATGGTGCCGCTCTGGATGTTCCCGATCGCGATCACCTGCGGCAACACGTTCGTGCTCAAGCCGTCCGAGAAGGTCCCTCAATCGGCGGTCCGCCTGGGCGAGCTGCTGATGGAATCGGGGTTGCCCGACGGCGTCTTCAACATCGTGCACGGCGATCGCGAGGCCGTCGATGCGCTCCTGGCTCATCCGCTGGTCCGCGCGGTGTCGTTCGTCGGCTCGACCGAGGTGGCCCGCCATGTCTATGAGACCGGGACCCGGAACGGCAAGCGGGTCCAGGCGGCGGGCGGCGCGAAGAACCACCTGATCGTCATGCCGGATGCCGACCTCGACCAGGCGGTGGGCGCGCTCCAGCTCTCGGCCTTCGGCTGTGCCGGCGAGCGCTGCATGGCCGGGAGCGTCGCCGTTCCGGTCGGCAGGGTCGCCGATCCGCTCGTCGAGCGGCTCTGCCAGAGTGCCCGCCGCCTGAAGGTCGGCCCGACCGACGGGGACGCGGAGGTCGACATGGGGCCGGTCATCACGCGCGAGCACCTCGATCGCGTGGCGGGATACCTGGACATCGGGCGCCAGGAAGGGGCCGATGTCGTCCTGGACGGCCGGACCGCCGCCAGGAACGCGGGCTCGGGCTTCTTCCTCGGGCCGAGCGTGCTCGATCGGGTCGGGCCCGGCATGCGGGTCGCGCGCGAGGAGATCTTCGGGCCGGTGCTCTCGGTGGTCCGCGTCGACGACCTCGAGGCGGCGCTCGCCATCGGCCGCAGTTGCCCTTATGGCAACGGCGCGTCGATCTTCACGCGGAGCGGCTGGGCGGCACGCCAGTTCAAGCAGTATTTCAACGCGGGGATGATCGGGATCAACGTCGGAGTCCCGGCCCCCATGGCCTGGTTCCCTTTCACCGGCTGGAACGGCTCGTTCTTCGGCGACCTGCACATCCAGGGGACCGAATCCATCCACTTCTACACCCAGCAGAAAATGACCATGACCCGATGGTTCGAGTCGCCCCGGGACTCGCACCACGACCCTGTCTGGAAGACGGGCAAGAGCTGAAGGCGGCACCACATCCTGCATGTGGCGATCTTCAGGTGTCCTCGGCCGAGCCTGTGACAATCGCGAAGCGGACCCGAATTCGAGCGGAATTCAGCGAGGCGATTTCGATGGTCGGCGTCTTTCACCGAACGTCTTCGAGGTGAGGGCCTGCGGCGCGGTCACCGAGGATGTCATCCCGGTACCTTCGACGGCGACCAGGATGCCGGCGTCCGCTTCCAGCTCCGCGAGGATCTGCTTCGGTGTGCCGACCGTCGGTGACGGGATTTCGACGACTCGGGCCGTCCTGTCGCGGCTGGCGGAGAGGAGTCGCCGCCCGTCTCGGCTGAACTGCACTCGGGTCACCGGCCCTGCGTGGTACCAACCGGCTCCCGTCCAGATGCCCTTGGCGACCGACCACAGTCGCAACCCCCCGTCCCGACAACCGGTCGCTAGCCAATTGCCGTCCGGGCTGAATGCCAGGACTTCGATCGAACTGGGATGGCGGAGATCCTGCTCGGACCACCGCGACCCATCCGGCCTCCAAAGTCGAACAACGCCGTCTGGCCCGCCGGTGGCGATCACATCTTGCGTGTGGTCCCAGTCTGCACAGGACTGCCCGGGGCCGTGAGGATTGTCTCCGCGGCCGTCACGGAGAAAGCGAGGAGGCGATGCAAGATTCTCCAGGTCCCAGACGGCAATCGCGCCATCCGTCCCGATAGTGAGGACCCTGCGGCCGGTTCGATCGAACCCTCCGAGGCGGACTTCGACCTTCTCCTCGATACTCTGGTTCTCCCTGGGCGGGATGAGATCGCGGAATGTCGGCGTGTCTCCCTTTCCCAAAGCCCAACCGCGAACTCGTGGCCCGCCGTCCGAGAACAGTTGTCCTTCTTTCGGCCCGAAGTGGAGGGCCCATACAAAGGAAAAGGCCGGATGTTCCAACCGCTGAGTGACCCGGAATCCCCCGGCAAGCGTATCGAAGTCGCAGATCCTGATGACATTCCCACGTCCGGCGAACGCGAAACGACTGCCGGTCACGTCGAACGCAGCCGTGTAGACCATCTGTGCCTCGTGCGACAACGGTGTTCCCATCCGTTGCCCTGTCCGGGTGTCCCAGAAGTAGACGCTGCCGTCGTTCCCACAGGTGACGGCCTCGTCGGCGGAGTTAGGCCGAAACCGGGCAACCATGACGTCAGCTCCGTGTCTCAGCGGGATCGGCTTCCCATCCGCCAAATTCCAGACCCAGCCGGCACCCGGGGCATCGCCATCGGCGGGACAGCCTGTCAGGATTCGATCGCCGGTGTCGTCGAACGTGGCATCCCAGACCGGGCCGGGATGGGGGAAGACCTGGCCGCCCGCCGCGGCGGGGCGAAGGTCCCAGACGCGGATGTCTCCGGCGAAGCTGGCCGTGACGACCCGCTCTGCATTCCGGCTGATCGTACCGCCGCGGACTTGCCCGCGATGCATGAGCCGCTGACCGAACGGGATGCGGGCCTCGACATCCCAGAGCTGTGCCGTCCCATCCTCACCGCCGACGAGGAGCAGGCGGCCGTCCTCGCTGAAGGACACGACCCTGACCTGCTTTTCGTGCAGGATCTCCGGGCCGTCGGCCTCCGCCCCGACTCCCTTTGCGAGGTTCCAGAATTGGACATGGCCGTTGACATCCCCCGCCACGAGTCTTGCGCCGTGGCCCGGGCGAAAAGATAGCGCGAACACCCGTGCTGACTGCGCCAGCGTTCGGCGCGTTATTCCTGGGGCCTTCAAGTCCCAGGCCTCAAGCCGAGGATGGGGCGGAATTCCACCCCCGGCCACCGCCCAACGGCCGTCGGGGCTGAACGCGGCGGCATACAATTCGTGATCGAGCGAGAACGCCCGCGTGCACGCGCCGGATTCGACGTCGTAGATCGCCATGACGATCGGCTTCGAGTGCCGCTTCTCGTCGCGAAAGCCGGCGACCAGGAGTGAATGCCCGTCCGGACTGAAGTCAACCGTCATCGGCTGACCGGGGTGGGCGATCTTCCGGACAGCCCCACCTGCGGCCGTGTCCACGACGTGAATCGTGCCCCCGACCGTCGCCGCGGCGAAGCGGGTCCCCAGAGGCTCGAACGCGACGGCGGAGACCGAGTCCAAGCGAGCGTCGTCCCCCGTCCGGTAGAAGACCTCCCCTGCAGACGCTGGAGTTGCCGTGAGCTGCGAACGGGCCAGGTCCGCGTACCAAACCCGACCCTTGGAAGTCCCGACGATGGCCAACCTGCCATCGGGCGACACCGCACATCCCCGGGCATCGCCGGTGACATCGAGGATGTTCCTCAGCGGGAGCAACCGGCCTCGAGCCAATGTAATGGCGACCCGCAGCGCGTCTCCAAGTTCCTTGTTCTGGTCCGCAGCCTCCACGAGGGCTTTTCCCAGGAGGACTGCGCCTGTCCCGTTGTCACCCAGCCGCTCCCGGTCGAGCGAAGCGTCCTGAAGGAGCCGGGTCTTGGCAAGCCGCTCCGCCCCACGATCCTGATTGACCTTGATCGCCACCAAGGTCACGGCCACGACGATCATGGCCAGGACCGAGGCCACGATCGCCGCGATCGAGCGGTTACGGAGCAGACGAACCCGTTCCTCCTGCTGGGAGCGTTCCCTAGCGACCCGATGATCTTCGGCGGCGAGGCTCGATGCGATGAACCGCACCGTGTCGCTGCTCAGCAAGCCGGGCGCGGCCGATAAGAGCGTGCGGCCCTCGGCCAGCGGCAGGCCGGCCGGCAGGAGCAGGCTCGGGTCCTCGTGCCCCTGCTCCCAGCGGGCCTGGTCCTGCTCGACGCGGGCGCAGAGGCGCAAGTATTCGCGGTTAGAGGCGACCCAGCTCGCCAGCCGCTCCCAGCGTCGCAGCAGCGCCTCGTGCGTCAGGGCCACCACGGGGAGATCGCCGGCGCGATCGGCCGTGAGGAAGCGGTGGGCGATGAGTGCGTCCACCAGGGCGCGATGAGCCGGCTCGGCCACGAGCGGCGCCAGCGGCGCTCGGCGTCGCAGCCCGGCACCCTCACCCGCGGCGTCCACCGTGACCAGCGAGCGGAACACCTCGCCGAAGGCGGCGCGCGACTCCTCGGGTAGCGCCGAGAAGACGGCCTCGGCGCGGCGGCCCAGGGCGCCCTCGACACCGCCCAGCGCCTCGTACGCCGAGAAGCTCAAGAGAGAGCCGCCATCGCATCCCTCGTACAGCTCGCGCAAGGCGTACTGCAGCAGCGGCAGCGCCTCGGGCTGGCGCACCGCGTCCTCCAGGATCTGCTGATCGAGGCTGCGGCCCGTCGCCTCGTCCCGCTCGAAGCCCAGGCCGGCCAGCCGCGCCGGCTCGACGATCACCCGCGCCAAGGCCGCGGCACCGGGCGCCCGCAGATCATACTGGCCGCCGGCGCCCTTCAGCCTCAGGAACGCGTCGGATTGCTGGGCCTGCGGATAGAAGTCGCTGCGCAAGGTGGCCAGGACCCACGCGCGGCCGCTCCGCGCCAGCGCCTCGATGGCCGAGAGGAGCGACTCGCGGTCCTCGGCGGTGCAGCGGCGGTCCGTCCAGAGCTCCTCCATCTGGTCGAGGACCAAGAGGAGCCGCACCGGGCCGCGCTCCTGCCGCTCGGCTCGGACGAAGGCCGGGATCAGCGCCTGCCGGGTCGTCAGGCCGGGGTTCGTGGCCAGGTCGGCCGCGAGGTCTTCGCGGGCGATCCCGGACGCCTCCAACTCGGGCAGGGCGGCCGGCTCGGCCAGCGCAGGACCAGGCCGACCAGCCACCGCCCATCCGCCTCGCCCGGCGAGAAGGCGGCGTACCGCCAGGCCCGGACCGAATCGTCGAGATTGTACTGGAGGAGGCCGGCCGCCACGCCGGCGCGCGCCAGCGAACTCTTGCCGGAGCCGGAGGCACCGACGATCACCGCGAACGCGCACGCCTCCTCCGACATGCGGCGGCGCAGCAGCAGCTCCACGTCGCACGCCTCCTCGCGGCGGCCCTGGAAGATGGCGGCGTGCTGGAGGTCGAACACCTCCAGGCCGCGGTACGGCGCCTCCTCCCACTGCGGGTGCCCGATCGTCGACTCCCCGAGCCGCTTGTCGATCACCTCGCGGAGGTGGACCTTCAGGCGGCTGGCGAACGAGACCGGCTCCGCATAGGTGTGGTAGGCGCGGACGTTGCGCCCCTGCTCGTCGTGGAACCGCTCGCCGATGAAGCTCTCGACGAGCCTCCGCTGGACGACGAGCTGCTCCAACTCGTCCGATCGCTCGGCCGTCGTCAGCCGCTGCTTGAAGCCGGTGTCGTCGCAGCGCACGTAGGCGAGCACGTGGGGGCGCAGCCCGCCGGATCGCTCGAGCGCCGCGAGCATCAGGTCGAATTCGCGCTCGGTGCCGCTGCGGTACATCGAGCCGTCGGGCCGCCGCGATAGGCCGCCGACGGGCGAGCCGAGGCGCGACCAGAGGATGAACACGGCGATGTCGATGCTGTGCTCGGCCGAGAGCACGACGTCGATGCCGTCCTGGAATGAGGCATCGATGCCCAGCGGCAGGTCTTCCCACAGCACGGGGATGAGCCGCGCGCGATCGCGGTAGAGCTGCTGGATCTGCGAGATGACCAGCCGCGCCTTGTCGCGCTCGGCCGCGACGTCGCCGGGGCTCGAGATGAGGATTCGGAGGGTCGCCATGGAGAACGCCCGGTTTCCACCGGCTCCGACTTCCATCGATGAGACGCCGGCCTGAGCCCGCGGGCCGTCCTCGATTGTTACACGGATCGCCGCGACTTGACAATCTTCATCGGCACGACATAGCTCAACGCCGCGAGCCCGAAGCTGATGAACCAGGCGTAGTGATACATCGAGACCCAGACCGGGGCGACCTCGAGCGCCGTGACGGTGCCCAGGAATCCGGGGACACACGGGGCGATCCCGACCACCAGGGCGATCATCGCCGCGAGGTTGAATCCGCCGGAATACCAGTATGGTCCCTTGCCCTGATAGAGTCCCTTCAGATCCAGCTCGGTTCGGCGTAAGAAGTAGTAGTCGGCGATGAGGATGCCCCCCACCGCGCCGAGCAGTCCGGAATAGGCGACCAGCCAGGTGAAGATGTAGCCCGACGGGTCGGCGATCAGCTTCCAGGGCTGGATCGCGATGCCCAGGACGCCCGTGATGAGTCCGCCCGTCCGGAACGAGATGAGTCGCGGCCAGAGATGAGAAAAATCGTTCGCCGGGCCGACCACGTTGGCGGCGATATTCGTGGCCAGGGTCGCGAGGCAGAGCGAGATCATCGCGACCGTCAGGACCCAGGGATTCCGGAAGTGGGTGAGGACGTCGACCGGGTCCCAGATCGCCTTGCCGTAGATCCGGATCGTCGCGGAGGTGACCACCACGCCGATGAATGAGTAGAGGGCCATCGTCGCGGGCAGGCCGATCGCCTGGCCGAGCACCTGGTCGCGTTGCGACCGTGCATATCGCGAGAAGTCGGGGATGTTGAGCGAGAGCGTGGCCCAGAATCCGATCATCCCCGTCAAGGCCGGGATGAAGAACGCCCAGTACTGGCCGGCCTTCGGACCTCCGGGATCGAACTGCGACGGCTCCGCCAGCATCGGCCCGAATCCGTCGGCCTGCACATACGCCCACGCCAGGAGCGCGAGCCCCAGCGCGATCAGGAGCGGTGCCTTGATGTTCAGGAGGAACCGGATCGACTCGATCCCCAGGTAGATGACGAGGATATTCACCGCCCAGAACGCCAGGAAACAGCCCGCCTGGGCGGCGTTGATGTCCAGGCCCGGGATCTTCGGCAGCACCGTCCAGGCCGGGATGGAGATGGCGAGGATCTTGTAGATCGCCTCGCCCCCGATCCACGCCTGGATCCCGAACCAGCCGCATGCCACCAGGGCCCGCAACAGTGCGGGGACGTTCGCCCCCAGGACCCCGAACGAGGCCCGGCAGTAGATCGGGAACGGGATGCCGTACTTGGTCCCCGCGTGTGCGTTGAGGACCATCGGGATCAGCACGATCGCATTGCCCAGGAAGATCGTCAGGACCGCCTGCCACCAGTTCATCCCCTCGGCGATCAGCGACGAGGCCAGCATGTAGGTCGGGATGCAAGCCGACATCGAGATCCACAAGGCCGCGATGTCCTTGACCCCCCAACAACGCTGGTCCTTCGTCGTGGGAGCGAGGTCGGCGTTGGCGTGGAGCGAATCGGCAAGCTCGTCTAACTCGTGGGTCGTCTCGAGGGGTAGAGCGCTCGTCTGGGGATGCATCGCCTCCACCTTCAGTCTCCTCCGCTTCATGACGAGATGCGTCAGCGGATGCCCAGGGGGATGGTCACCGTCTTGCCATCTAACTCGACGCTCACGGCTCCGTCTACCCCTCTCTCCTTCGGGAAAAGCGGAGGCCCGCTCGGGGTAGCCAGGCCGTCGCCCGACGGTTGGAGGGTCACCTTCTTCTTGCCCACCGTGAGAGTTCCCGAGCTGGGGGCCCGGGAATAGGGTGTGATGACGATTACCATCCGAATTCCCGGCGAGGTCCGGGGCTTGCGGTCGCCTTCAGGCGTCGGATTGGGCTGGCTCGGTGTCGTTCCATCGCGCATTCGGCAACGAGCCGCTCCCCTTCCCCGCGCGGATCGGTCGCCCGAGGCAGCCGACCACGCCGATGGCCGAGGGTGGCGCCCCGGTCGCGACCGGAGGTGCCGCGAAGAAGGCGCCGGACCGGGCATCGCGAGGCATCGGGACCTCGGCCTGGCACGCGATCTGCAAGAGGTGAAGATCTCGGTACTCAACCACTTGTGACACGTTCTACCTGTCGAATCGACGAGGGGGAGTCATGCCCAGGGGCGACAAGTCCAAGTACTCCGACAAGCAGAAACGCAAGGCCGAACATATCGTCGAGTCTTACGAAAATCGGGGCGTGCCCGAGTCCGAGGCCGAACGGCGGGCCTGGGCCACGGTGAATAAGGAGTCCGGCGGCGGCAACAAGTCCGGCGGCGGCCGGGGCGTGCCCGACACCCACGTCTCCAGCGAGAAGGGCGGCAAGAAAGGCGGGGCGGCCTCGGCCTCGAGAACGCCCGCCCAGCGCTCCGCTTCCGCGAAGAAGGCCGCCGAGACCCGCGAGCGAAACCGCGAGGCCAAGGCCCACTGAGAGAGACCTCACTCACCGCGTCGACTCGCGATCAAGACCTCGATGGCGACCGGTTGAACGATTGGTCCGGCGAGAGACGTCGGATGCGCCTGGCCGCGAACGGTTCGGCCCCCGAAGGTCTCGACCCGATCGATCGCCTGATCAGGTGTGGGCGGCGGATCGGCTGGGCGGTCGGACGAGATCGCCCGGCCCGTCGCTTTCGATACGCGGCCATCCCGGCCAAGACGAGAGAAGAGCTGACCAGCACGATACCGATGATCCGCGCCCAACTGGACAGCCCCCCGTCGGCTTCGGTGCGCGACCCGGGCCGTAGTTTTCCCCCATCGTGGTCAGGTCCGGCAACAAGGGCGTTGCCCGTGACCGTGTCATTGTCCATCTCGAAGAGAGGCTCGGGCAAGCGAGACCGGGCCGTCGGCCGGCTCGTGTCCGCGACGGCGACCTGCCTCGCGTTGCGCGGCTGCCAGACCCACTCCGGCGATGGTCCGGTCGGCCTGTCAGTCGCCCCGAAGATATGCCCCGCCACGACGCTCAGGTCGCCCTCGAGGTCCGACAGGAACCGTTCGAGGCCGGACCCGACGGCAGGGCGATTGCCCTCGGCACGCGACGTCAGCTCGAATGCAACGGACGCTCCGGGCATGTCCCCGGTTTCCTCGGGCGGCGCCGTGCCGTCGCCGGCCGAACCCGGGCCCGATGTCCCCGAGACGACCAGCAATACCGCGATCGTCTCCATGGCGCTGTGATCCAGCGCCATGATGTCGGAGATCTGCACCTGCGCCATCTGGACGAGATTGTTGAAGAAGGTGGTCGAGCCGAGGGGGGGGCTGATGACCTGCTGGAGGGCCGCGAAGACGTTGGCCATGGCGATCGCGGCCGGACCCGATGGGCCGGCCGGGCCGACGGAGGGAGACCCCGACTGCACGGACGTCTGCCCTTGCGCCCGGGCTCGTTCAAGAACTCCTGGACGGATAACGGTCCGTCGGACGCCGCGAATGCGTCGCCCCTCGATCCCGCTCCCGGGGACGAGGCCGATGGCGCGGAAGAATTGCCAACCCCCGTGACCGGGCTCGACATCCCCGAGCCCAGCATGATCGTGATGAGGATCACCCGGTCTTGCCCCTGGACGCTGACGTAGAGTTCGAGGTTGCCCGAGTCGCCTCTCGATATGACCAGGTCTGTCGGCTCGACCGACGAGCCCAGGAACAGGGTATTGGTCAGCACCAAGCCGTGCAGGCCGCCTTCGAATACGGCGATCGACGTCGTGCCCTCGTGGGCGATGAACAGGTCGTTGTAGCCGTCGACGGCCGGACCCATCACGCCGGCGATCGGGTCCATTCCGCCGGTCGGGATGAACCGGGGTTTCGCGGTGCCGCCCATAAAATCCGAGTAATACATCAAGTCGCTGGAACCGGAGTCGAGCACGGCGAGGTCCAGGCCCGGGCCGTCGTCGAACCGGCCCACGAACGCGCGGATCGGGCCGTCGCCGGTCGGGAATTCAAGCGAGTCTCGATCGTCGAAGAACCCGCCGCCGATCCCTTTGAGGACGTCGACTGAGTTGTCTTCCTTACTGACGACGAGGATGTCGGGGATGCCGTCGCCGTTGACGTCGGCGACGGTGGTCGAGAACGGCGACTCATCGAGGTGGAGGCGCGGACCGGCGTTCAGCTCCCAATCGGCCCCCTGCCCGACTCCGATGAAGATGCTCAGGTCGTCGGAGTCTTCGTTCGAGACGATGAGGTCGGGTATTCCATCGCCCGTGAGATCGGCGACGGTGAGCCCCTCGGGATCGGTCCCGGTGTAATAGCGCAGGGGGGCTTCGAAGCGATCCCCGCCGAGCCCGAGGTAGACGAGGACCTCGTTCTCGCCCTTGTTGATCATGATGATGTCGAGGTTGCCGTCCCCGTTGAGGTCGGCGACGGCAACCGCGCCGGGGGCTTGGATTCCCTGGCTGCGCCCCTGGACGAAGCTCTGGGTCTCGCCGTACTGGATCGAGAGCTGGTCGATCGACGTATTACTCAGGACGAATTCGGGCTGGCCGTTGCTGTTGAAACTGCCGACCGCGAGGCTGACGGTCTGGTCAACCCGCTGGTACGGCTGGAAGGTGCCGTCGCCGTTGCCCTGGATGAGCAACAGGTCTCCCTGGCTGTTGGCGATCAGCAATTCGGGGATGCCGTCGCCGTTGATGTCCTTCACCACCAAGGCGGTCGGGTCGTTGCCGGCGTCAACCCGGGGCATCACGACGAACCCCCCCTTGCCGTCGTTCAGGAAGATCGAGATATCCTGGCTCCCCGCGTTGAGGACGACGAGGTCGGTCCGCCCGTCCCCGGTGAGGTCCGCAGCCACGACCTGGGTCGGGTCGAGGCCGGTCGTGTAACTGGTCGCGAGCGACGGGTCGGCGAGCCCGCCGTCCGGCGTGCCGTCGAGGATCGAGATGCGGTTGTCCCCGCTCTGGACCGAGACGACGTCGGCTAGTCCGGAGGAGTCGAATACGCCCGCGGTCACGCCGATCGGGTCGTCATCGGTATGCCGGACAAGCTCGCCGTCCTGTGCGACGACGACTGCGGCGCCGAGGCCGGCGGCAAGTCGGATCTCGAGGCCGAACGGGCGCCCGGGACCGCCGTAGAAGACGCTGAGGTCGCCCGAGTAGGTGTTGGAGACCACCAGGTCGGGCCAGCCGCTCCGGTCCAGGTCGGTGATCGCGACTTCGGAGGGGGCGATCCCGACGTCGAGCCGGGGCCCCTGCTCGCGGAACGTGCCGTCGGGGGACTGGTACAGCAGGATCAATTGATCGTTGCCGCGGTCCACCAGCACGATGTCGTCGAGGCCGTCATCGTCGAGATCGCCCGCCGTCATCGACACGAGTAGCGCGGCGCCCGGCACCGCGATCGACCGCGCCTCGATCAAGCCGCCGGGGCCCTGGGCCGGACTGAAGAGCCAGACCACCGGTCTGTCCCCGCTCGAGCGCGGCGAGGACCGGCTCCGTACCGCGTGTTGACCAATGCGATGTCGATGAAGGTGACGCCGAGGTCCTGGCCGATGCCCTGCGGCGCCTCGAACTGGCCCGGCGACCCGGGCTGGCCGAGGCGCAAGAGCAATCGGCCCTGCTGGTCGAGCTCGAAGACGTCGGACGTCCCGTCGAGATTCCAGTCGACGACGACCGGCGATGCCTGCGGCAGGGGAGCGGCCACGGTCGGGGGCAGTAACTGACCGTAACTCGTGATGAGCCGCACGACGACCTGCTGGGTCGAGGAATCGATGAAGGCCACGTCGGGGATGCCATCGCCGTTGAAGTCGCCGAGGACTCGGCCGGTGAATTGGACCCCCATCGGGATCGTCGAGCGACCGATGAGCGAGCCGTCGCCCGCGAAGATCAGGTTCACCACGTCCTGGGAGTCGGGGAACGTGACGGCCAGGAAGCTCGTGGCCTGTCCGGGGAACAAGAACGTCTGGAGGAAATCGGGAGCATCGCCGACGTCGATCGACGAGGGGGTCGCGAAGCCGCGGCCGCCGAGTCCCAGGAGGACGAAGACCTGACCGGCCTGGTCGCCCACGGCCAGGTCGATCTTGCCATCGCCGGTCAGGTCGGCCACGGCGAGGGCGGTCGGGGCATGACCGCCATACTGGTAGGTCTGTGCGACGAAGTTTCCACCCGCGCCTCCCCACAGGATCGTCAGGTCGCCCGAGGTCCGGTTGGCCGTGACCAGGTCGGTATAGCCGTCGCCGCCCAGGTCCGCGGCCACCAGCGCGACGGGCTCGGCCCCGACGTTGTCGAATCGCGCGGGCAGGAAGGTCCCGTCGCCGCGGCCGATCAGCACGGCGACGTCGTTGGAGTTCTCGTCGGCGACGGCGATATCCATGATGCCGTTGTTCAGGAAGTCCCCCGCGACGATCGCGTGCGGCGAGATGCCGACCTGCAAGATGATCGCGCTACTGAACGTCCCATCGCCCAGGCCGAGGAACACCTCGACGTCGTCCGAGCCGGCGTCGGCGACCGCGAGGTCGGGTCGGCCGTCGCCGTTGAAGTCGCCGACGACCAGCCCCGACGGGTCGATGCCGACGGGGATGGTCGTACCGGTCCGGAACGTCCCGTCTCCGTTGCCCAGCAGGATCTCCACCGCGTCGTTGAGCGGCTCGGCCACGGCGAGGTCGAGCCGGCCGTCGCCGTTGAAGTCGGCGGTCGCCGTCGCGATCGTCGATGCGCCGGTGGAGACGAAATCGGGCGCCTGGAATAGACCGCCGCCTTGATTCAGCAGCACGGTGACGCCGTCGGATTGGTAGTCGGCCACGGCGATGTCCGGGCGGCCGTCGCCGTTGAAGTCGGCCACGGCCAGGTCGTAAGGCCCCGGACCCGAGGGGAGCTCGATCGCCGGCAGGAAGGTGCCGTCGCCGCGCCCCAGCAGCAGAGAGAGATCGTTGGTGCCGTCGTTGCCCACGACGATGTCGAGCTTGCCGTCGCCGGTGAAGTCGGCCAGCGCGACGGGGTTCGGGTTATCGCCGACGGGGATCGTCTGGCCCGTTCGGAATGTGCCGTCGCCATTGCCGAGCAGGACCGTGAGATAAGAGGGCCCCAGCGAGTTGAAGTCGGAGACGACCAGGTCCTGATAGCCGTCGCCGTTGAGGTCGCCGGCCGCCACAAACGAGGGTCCAGGGCCCGCGGGGATGCTCAGCGCCGGGGCGTACGTCCTCGGGCCGGTGGCCATCAGGATCGACAGATCGTCGGTCGCGGCGTTGGGGGTGACGATGTCGAGGCGGCCGTCGCCGTTCAGGTCGACCAGCAAGGGATTGCCCGGCTGACCCCCGACCGATTCGACCACCTGGTCCTCGAAGGTGCCGTCGCCCCGGCCGTAGAAGATCGAGACCGTGTCGGATAAGAAGTTCGACACCACGAGATCGAGATGGCCGTCGCCGTCGAGATCGGCCGCGGAGATGAGTGACGGCTGGTTCCCGGCGATCAGTGTCTCCCCGGCCCGGAACGTGCCGTCGCCGTCGCCGATGAGGATCGAGACGGTGTTCGCGTCGCCGTTCGTGACGGCCAGGTCGGGGATTCCGTCGCCGTTGAAGTCGCCGACCGCCACGCCCCATGGAGCCAGACCGACCGGGACGTTGATCGGCGAGCGAAAAGTGCCGTCGCCCCGGCCCAGCAAGATCGATACGGTGTTGGTATTCTCGTTGGGGACGATCAGGTCCTGGATGCCATTGCCGGTCAAGTCGGCCGCGACCACGCTGGGGGGCGAAGTCGAGGTCGCCGGCTCGTTCGGGGTCTGGAAGGTCCCGTTGCCGTTCCCGAGGAGCACGGAGACGCTCAGTCCGATGAAGTCGGCGGTCACCAGGTCCACGCGGCCGTCGCCGTTGAGGTCGGCGGCCACGACGCTATCCGGCCCGGCCCCTGTCGCGACGCGGATCTGCGGCTGGAAGGTCCCGTCCCCCTGGCCGAAGAAGATCGAGACGTCGCCCGACCCGTAGTTGCACGCGGCCAGGTCCAGCCGGCCGTCGCCGTTGAGGTCGGCCGCGGTCAGGCCGGTCGGGATCGACCCGGTCTGGAGCACGGCCGAGGAGACGAACTGCCCGTCCTGGTTTCCGAAGACCCTCACCGTGTCGTCGCCGGAGCAGGCCGCGGCCAGGTCGGGGCGGCCATCGCCGCCGAAGTCTCCGGCGATCACCGAGGAGCAGTCGGGGCCGATCGCGAGCTGCTGGGCCGGCGTGAAGGTGCCGTCGCCATTGCCCTGGAAGACGGTCAGGTTGGAGTTGATCGTCGCCACCGCGAGGTCGAGCCGGCCGTCGCCGTTGAAGTCGGCCGCGGTAACCGACGACGGACAGTTGCTCGTGGGGATGGTCTCGCCCTGCGTGAACGTCCCATCCCCCCGACCCAGCAAGATCTGGACATCGTTGCCGTTCGAGTCGGCCACGGCCAGGTCGGCCGTCCCGCCGCCGTTGAAGTCGCCGACCGCCACGCTCATCGGGCCGTCGCCGGCCGGGACCTCGATCGCGGGCTGGAAGGTGCCGTCGCCATTGCCCAGCAAGATCGACACGTCCTTCGAGCTCTGATTGGCGGTGATGATGTCCTGGATGCCGTTGCCGGTCAGGTCGGCCGTCGTGACGAAGATCGGGCCGGTCCCCACCGGCACCGCGACCGGCGGCTGGAAGGTGCCGTCGCCGATCCCGAGGTTGATCAGGACCTGGTTGAGGTAGTAATCCGCGGTGATGATGTCGGGGATCCTGTCGCCGTTGAGGTCCGCCACGGCGACCGAGTACGAGCCCTGGCCGCCGGAGAGGGTCTGCGACGGTCCGGTCGCGGCGGTGAAACCAGTCGAAAATCGATAGGGGCCGCTCCCGCTCGTGTCCTGCACCATGAGGAGATAGTCGCCGGCGATCACGTGCATGGCGACATTGTCGTCGAGATCCTGGGGCGAGGAGGCCTCGCTCTGGATCAGCATGTGACCCTGACCATCCAGCAGGGAGAGCCGGGTGTCGAGGCCCAGGGCGTGGACCTGCGCCGCGAGGATCCCGTCGGCGTCGACGCTGACGTGGTAGAGTTCGGTGGCGCCGACGCCCGAAAGTTGACCCGCGAGGCCGACGTTCGGATCGACGGGCAGGTTGATGGCGGCCGACGCGAGGCCCGGCGCCAGGCTGAGGCAGCACCGGCATTCCAGCGACTCGATCGCGAGCGGACGGTTGATGCGACGGCGGCACGGGCGTCCCGGCCGCGATGAGTCGAATCGCTTTGAGGCGCGCCGCGTGTCACGGCGGTCTTGCGCATCGATCATCGCGGGGAAACTCCTTCGTACGCCGTTGCGACGGGCGCCCCGCGTCGGGCCGTGACGGCATACTCGGCGTCGAGCTCGAGGAACGCCTTCGCCTTGCGGATCGGCTCGAGCGCGGCGTCGGTGCGAACGACCTGGAGCCAGAAGGCCGAGGCTTCGGTCCGGGGCATCCGCGATATCGAGCGGGCGATCAGGGCCATCGCCTCGGCGCGGTAGCGGCCTGCATCCTCCCAGTCGCCCTGGGATCGGGTCGGTTCGGACTCGAGACAGGCTGCGGCCTGGCAATAGACGCGGGCGGCACTGTAGAGCAGCCGGGGATCGCGGCCGTGCGCCTGCACCGTGGCCCGGGCGTCGGCGATGGCCTCGCGGACCTTGCGCTGCTGGACGTTCGCCAGGGCGCGGCCGCTCAGGGCGCGACCCTCGGATGGGTCGCGTCGGAGGGCTTCGTCGAAGTCTCGCGCCGCGGGCCCCGGCGCCCCGCTGAAGAGATAGGCCCAGCCCCGATGGCAATACAACGTCGCGGCATCCGCCGGCCTCGCGCCGAGCGCCAGCGTGTAATCCGCGATCGCACGCTCGTAGGAGCCGCAGTGCGCCAGGGCCAGCCCTCGCGCCACGTAGAGCGTCGTCGACGGGGTCCCCCGCGAGAGGCAGACGTCGAACGATCGGATCGCCTCGTCGAACCGTTTCAGACTCACGAGCACCGCACCCCGGACCCGGTGGACATCCTGCTGGCCCGGCTGGAGGATCAGGGCCCGGTCGCACTCGGACAGGGCCTCGGAGTGTCGCCCGGCCTTCTGGAGGATCAGGGCTCGATCCAGGTGGTCGCCGGCCAGAGCCGGATCGCCGGGCGGCGATAGCGCGATCGCGCGGCCCAGGTCGTCGAGCGCCTCGCGATCGTGCGAGCGTTGGCGGTGAAGCTGGGCGCGTGCCCGGTGCAGGACCGCCTGCCCCGGGGACCGGGCCAGTGCACGATCGAGCGACTCCAGCGCCTGGTCGAAGCGATGGAGGTCTTGATAGGCCTGCGACACGTTGATGTAGGCCTGGAACGCGTCGGGCCTCAGCGCGATCGCGGCCAGGAGATCCTGGACCGCGGCCTCGTCGTTGCCCCGCCGGATCCTCATCACGCCGCGGTTGACCAGCATGACGTATCGGGCCCCATCGTCGAGGCCCAGCTCCGTCGCCCGCGCGAAGTCGGCCTCCGCCAGGTCGAACTCGCGCATCTCCCCTTCGGCGAAGCCCTTCAAGAGATGGGTCCACACGAAGCCGGGTCGAATGGCCTGGCAAGCCGTGAGCGCGGCCTGGGCTTCGGCCGGCCGATGATCCTTGAGATGGCAGATCGCCAGCAGGTACTGGCCCCAGAAATGCTCGGGCCGGCGGGTCAAGACGCGACGAAGCGCCGAAATGGCCCGCGGGTAATCGCGTTCGCGGTAGGCGGCCTCTCCTTCGAGGAAATCATCCACCGAGGAATGCTCGACGGCCGTGTCCGCTGCCCGCCTGCGTTGCTCCGCGGCCCCTCCTCGATCCGCCGAGCGCTCGAGGTACGCGGCGCGGCGGGCATGAAACACCCGGGTGGGGGGCCGGACGCGCGCGCCCCGGTCGAGGATCGCCAGGGCTTCGCGCGCCTGCGACGACCGATCTTCGCCCGAGATCGGCTGCGAGACCGCCTCGGCCAGGATCAGCGCCAGCTCGTAGTAACGCTCGATGACGGACGCGACCTCCGCGGCGTCGAAGTCGCCCGGGTCGAGCGCGAGCCCGGCATCCGGGCCATCCTTCGGCCGAAATTGCTCGAGCGCGTTCCGCGACGCGGCTCGGCTCGCGCGAAGGTTGGCCTCCGGATCCAGGCCCGTATACTGGGATTGGTAGAAGACCGCCTCATCGTAGGATCGATTGAAGGCCGAGAACCGGGCCCGGGCCGCGTCGTGGCGCGATCTCTCGGCGATTCGCGACTCGCACAGCGACAGCTTCCTCGCGGCGACGACGCTCATCGCGGCCAACCGCGGCTCGGTGCCGAGCAGCGCCAGGGCGCTGCACATCTGGGCCTTGCCGCCGTCCCAGTCCTTGCGGCGCAGCGCCTCGTCGGCGAGCAGGATGAACCGGTCCGCCTGCGTCCGGATCCCGTCGACACGCTTGCGCAACTGCTCGTTTCGAAAGCCCCGGTCGGCCCGGTACTCGAGGCCGAGCCCGATCGCCGCCAGGATCGACAGGGTGCTGACGATGACCAGCGCGGCGATCGCGGGGCGACGGCGGACCCACTTCCAGGCGCGCTCCCAATGCGGCGTCGGCCGCGCCAGGATCGGCTCGCCGTCGAGGTAACGCCCGAGATCCCGGGCCAGCGCCTCGGCCGATTCGTACCGCTGCTGCGGCTCCTTCCGCAGGCACTTCAGGCAGATGGTCTCCAGGTCCGACGCCACGTCCGGCTGGAGGTATCTCGGGGGGACCGGTTCGACGTTCTTGACGAGGTCGAGGGTCGCCAGGATCGTCGGGCCGACGAAGGGCGGGCGGCCGGTCAGTAATTCGTAGAGGTTCGCGCCCAGGGCATAGACGTCGGCCGCCGGGCCGACGTCCCTGGCATGGCCATCGGCCTGCTCCGGCGCCATGTAGTTGGGGGAACCGAGGATGGAGTGCGTTCGGGTCAGGTCGGCGTCGTTCTCGATCGACTTGGCCAGGCCGAAGTCGGTGATCTTCGGCGTCCCGTCATCCGCGAACAGGATGTTGGCCGGCTTGAGGTCCCGGTGAACGATCCCCATCCGGTGCGCCTCGGCCATGGCCGAAGCCAGGATCTCGACCAGCTCGGCCGCATCGCGGGGCGGCCAGGGCTTCCCGTCCAGGCGCGCCGCGAGGCTCCCGCCTTCGATGTATTCCAGGTCGACGTAGGGCCGCCCCTCGCAGTCGCCGATCGCGTGGATTCGAACGATGCTCGGATGCTGGAGCCGCGCGACGATCTCCGCCTCGGCCATGAACCGCTCGACCGCGTCCGTCCCGGCGTACTCGCCGGCGAGGATCATCTTCAGGGCGACCAGGCGGTTCAACTGGAGCTGGCGCGCCTTGTAGACGATGCCCATCCCTCCCCGGCCCAGCTCCTCCAGGATCTCGTAACCCGGCACATCGGGCTTCTTGAGGCGGGAGGCCGGGGCCGCCCGATGTGGGTCCGCCTTGTCGATACCGGGCGGGGCGGTGCAGGCGACCGGAACAACCCGCCCGAATGCCCCCCCATGAATCGGATTCCTCTCGGTCGCTCCCACGTCGGCCCGTCTCCGAGTGCCGGCGTCCCAGTCGATCGTCGGCGGATCGGCGGGCGACTCCCACGATGAGTAGGACAACAGGTCGACCGATTGGCAATCCTCGCCCTGTCCCGGGGAAAGCGCTTCAAATCCACAGAAGTCCTCCGGCCCCGGATAATGCAAGATCGACGTGTTCAGGCCGCCGTCGCCTCCCAGTCGGTCGACGAATTCGGGCTCGCAGCAGGAGTCCGGATGTTCGGGACCTTCCATCGCGTTGTCCCCGTTCGAATCGAGACCCGGGGCCGCGAACAGAGAGCACGATTTGGGATCATAGTCGGGCATCAATACGATCACGGAAAAGGTTGGCTCATGGGCCAGGATCGATGGCGACCTCGCCGACGTCCGGTGCAGGATAGGCTCGCTCACACGCAACGAATTCCAGGAAAACGGCTTGCGCCGTCCTCGCGGGCTCGTCGGCCAGATTCTTGATCGATTTCAGCTCCCGTGCCGAGGGTTCACGATCAGGAGGCAAAGATTCCGTGCCCCGCCTCATCCCGATCGATCAACACAACTCTAGGTCACGTCGGTTCGACATCCGGGCTCGCTCCCCGTACGGGAGGCGCGTGCATGGATCGAGGGGTTCGATCTCGAGACATGGTCGGGCCGGCGGGATCATTCCTATCGTCCCAGCCGATTTCTTCCGTCGTGCGCCGCAACGCGAGCTAGGTTTGATCGGAGTCATCCAATTCCTGGATGGGGCTCTTCGGTGTTGCGCGTGAAAGCCGCGAGCCGCGGACCGGCTCAAGCCGGCCATCGAAGTTGATGATGTCATCGCTTCGCCGAGACCCTGCGCCCACACCTCCGATCACGCCGGCCGAAATCGGGGCATGTTCCCGGGGATGATCGACGTGAAGGAGCCCTCGTCGTCTACGAGATCGGAATCCTCGCCCGGCCTGGAGCGGACCCTCCGAGTGGTTAATCGAGGGATTGGCCAGGAGGACGAACTCATCGAATCTTCCGCACCTTGAAGGAGAACCACGGCGGTGTTGATCCCCGACTTTCCGGAATCCCAGGAGGAGCATCCCGGCGCCGACGGCGCCCATGACCTGGATTCTCCATGGATCGCGATCGACCGATTCGTCCGCACACTGGAACGTGGTCATCAAGCCTGTGATCGGTTTTCAGGGGCGCTGGCGACGATCTGCGAGTTGACGAACGCCCAGCTCGCTTTCGTCTATTCCGAGCCGGACGGCGCGGTGACCGATCGCGTCGGCGTCGTGACCCCCACGGCGCGGTGGTGCCGGGACCTGACCGGGTGGCTCATAACTCGCTTCCCCGGCGGCGGATTCTGGCGGGCCGAGGCCGCCGCGGGTTGCCCGGAGTTGCCCTCCGATCCGATCCCGTACTCCGCGGCGATCCTGCCGGTCAAGGCCGGTCGGCCGGCCTGGTTGGTGGCCATCGGCCTGGATCCCGCCCGCCCGCTCGAGGACTCGGACCTGCGGATCCTCAAGGTCATCTGGCGCCTTCAGGCCGGCCATAATCGCCGCGTCAGCGTCTACGAGAACCTGAAGGAGACCTTGTTCGGGATCGTCCGATGCCTCTCGACCGCCATCGATGCGAAAGACCCCTACACATGCGGGCACAGCGAGCGGGTCGCACGGATCGCGGTCCGGCTCGGCGAGGTGCTGAACGTCTCCCGCGGCGAGATCAGCGACCTCTACCTGGCCGGGCTCCTGCACGATGTGGGCAAGATCGGCATCCGAGACGAGGTGCTCTGCAAGCCGAGCACATTGACCGCCGACCAACAGAGACACATCCGCGAGCATCCCGTCATCGGCGAGCGGATCATCTCCAACGTCACCCGACTGGGCTACCTCCGCCCCGCGATCCGCGGGCACCACGAACGGTTCGACGGCAGAGGATACCCCGACGGACTCGCCGGCGAAGCGATCCCGCCCATGGCCCGGATCATCGCGGTCGCCGACTCCTGCGATGCCATGATGTCGGCCCGCCGGTACCGGCCCGCCCTCGCCCCGGCCCGGATCGAAGCGATCATGCGCGAGGGATCCGGGTTCCAGTGGGACAGCAAGATCGTCCAATGCTTCTTCGCATGCCGGAACGACCTCTATGCGGTCTGTCAGCGGGGTCTGGGCCAGTCCGTGTACATGGCCGTCGAACGCGCGGCCGTCGGAGATTCCTTCATCCCGATCGGCCCGTCTCCGGTGCGATCGGGCCTCGGAACCGAAGCTCATCCGATCGGCAACGCGATCGACCGCCCCTCCCGGTTGGACCGATAGATGGCCTGGAAGAGCTCGACGACCCGACGGCCGTCGTCGCCGGTCACCAGAGGCGGGCGATCCTCGATGACGGCCCGGAGAAAGTCCTGGATCTGGAGCGCGTGGTAGTAGGTCACCGCGTCGATCGCGGCGAAACGGGATCGGTCCTCGGCCTGGAACGCCGCGAGCCGATCCTCCTCGCCCGGGATCGTCCAGAGGTCGTTCCGCGGCGGCTCGGTGATCCCCGACATCCCGGCGATGAACGTCTCGCCCCGGTCGGTCTCGACCCCGACCGACGCGCCGTTCGATCCATGAATATGGACCTTGGTATAAATGCCCGGCCGTTGCGCGAGGCTGGTGACGATCGATCCGAGGCCCCCGCCCCGGAATCTCAGGATCGCCACGGCGCTGTCCTCGACCTCGACGGAGGGATGGTTGAGGTTGGCCCAGTAGCCGCCGACCTCGGCGACCTCGTCGCCCATCAGCCACCGGAGGAGATCGAGCAAGTGGGGCGACTGGTTGACGAGCACGCCGCCGCCCTCGGTGTCCCAGCGCCCTCGCCAGGGATCCGACCGGTAATACGACGGATCGCGCCAGCTATACATGATGAATGAGCCGAGCACCGGCCGGCCGATCTTGCCGGCGTCGATCGCCGCCTTCATGCGGAGGACGGGCTCATACCAACGGCGCTGGCTGATCACCCCCAGCTTGACCCCGTGCTTCCGGGCCGCCGCCAGCATGGCGTCGCAGTCTTCGAGCCCGGCGGCGAGCGGCTTCTCGACGAGGACATGCACGCCGGCCTCGGCCGCCTGCGTCGCCGGCTCGGCATGCAGCGGATGGGGCGTCCCGATGCAAAGCACGCGTGCGCCGCTCTCGCGGAGCATCGTCGCGACGTCCGTGAACGGCCGCCCGCCGTATCGCGAGGCGAACGCCGCCGCGCGGGCCCCGTTGACGTCGCAGACCCCCACCAGCTCCGACTCCGCGAGGGTGCCGAGCGCCTGCGCGTGAATCTGCCCCACTTTACCGCAGCCCACCAGCGCGGTCCGCACGCGAGCCATGAGTTGACCTCAGTCGGGGAAGTAACGCGCGGCCATCCGGCGCAGGAATGCCAGCGATTCGGCCATCTCGTCCATGCCGTTCATGCCGTCCTCGATGCTGATCCAGCCCCGGTAGCCGTGATCCGCCAGGATGCCGAAGATCGCGTCGTAGTCGTTGAGCCCCTTTCCGGTCACGCCATGCCGGAGGTCGGGCGAGTAGCCGAGCGTGCCGTCGTTCTGCCGAAGGTCGTCGAGCGTGGCCCCTTCCGCCAGGTATCGGTCGCTGGCGTGCATGCTGACGACGCGATCGGCCACGGCACGCAGGAACTCGATCGGATCGTCTCCCGCGACGATCGCATTCGACGGGTCGTACTGCACGCCGAAATGATCGCGGTCCGGGATGGCGGCGAGCACCTCGAGGAACACGTCCATCTTCTGGGCGAACTCGGGATAGGACCAGAAGCCATCCTTGTAGTGATTCTCGAGGCCCAGGACGATGTCGTGCTCGCGAGCGACGGGCAGGACCTGGTTGATCCCCTCGATGACCCAGTCCAGTCCCTGGCGTCGGCCGACCTCGGGATAGCGCTGACCGGAGAGCACGCGGCAGACCGTCCGCGGGCCGCCCAGCCGGCGCGCCACGGCGATCCGCTCGGCCTGGCGGTCGACGGCCCGCTTCCTCCGATCCGGATCCGGATCGGTGAAATCGGGCGAGCAGCACAGCATCGGCATGACGAAGCCGGCCGCGTGGATCGCATCGCGCACCCGGTCGAGGTAATCCGGCTCGAGGCTGGTGAGGAATCCGTCGTAGATCTCCAGGCCGTCGGCGTCGAGCGCCCGCGCCATCTCGATCCAGTCGAACACCGACATGGTCCGATCGCCGGCAATCCGGTCGATATAGCACTTCGGAAAGGCCGCGATCTTCAAGGGCATGCGAATACCTCACGGGTGGCCGCGGCGGATGATCCCGGACGGCTCGCCGGCATTTTACCGCGCGCGACCCAGGACTGCAGGCCGGATCTCCCGCCGTCGTCGCGAATCCGGTCGGGGTCCATCACCGCTACCGAGGTCAGGCTCTGGGGGCCGATATCGGCGACTCGGCGCGACATTTTCTGGTAATTCCGGTTGTGAACTCCGTTCGCTGGTCGCACCCAGCCCGGACTTTGAGGGGGAGAGGGTTCTTGTCGGACGATGAAGAACGATCTACCATGTGCAAAGGTTCGATGAAAAACGTGTTTCAACTCCATGAACTGCAAGGCATCGCCCTGGGCCGGGATTCGTCGGTGAATCCGGCGATCGGTGGATGAGTGGTCAACCAGCCAATCAAAGAGGGTGAAGTGATCGTTCCGCGTACACCCGAGAAGGTCGTCAAATTCAAGCCATTCGATCTCGGCGTCTCGGGGCATTGGTTACAGCGGTATCCGAGGCGGCCGCCGAGACGAGTCAGTTTCAACCCTCGTGAGCTGGCCCTCATCGAGCGAATCAAGCGACTCAAGAAAGAAGCGGGCTCGCACTCCCCCAGCGCCTGGACGCTCGCCAAGATGATCCCCGAGCTGCGCCTGAAGGTGGACGCCTGCTTCCTCTCGAACCCCTACGCGACCAACCTGTTCTTGATGCATTTCCATCGCGAGGTCATCCGGCCCCGGAAACTTCGCGCCTTGTTGGAGCTCTATCCGTCGCAGAATCGCGTGATCGCCGCCAAGCTCGGCCGCGTCCTGGATCTCGAGACGGATTCGATCTTCGTCGGGAATGGTGCGGTCGAGATCATCCAGGCGCTCCTCCATCGTCTCACGGGGGATAAGATCCTGGTCAATCTCCCCACGTTCTCGCCCTATTACGAGTTCGCCCGGCCGGATACCAAGGTCGTGTTCAACGTCCTGCGCAAGGAGGACAATTTCCGGTTCGATCCCCAGACCTATCTCGAACTGGTCCGCCGCGAACGGCCCGATACCCTCGTCCTGATTAACCCCAACAATCCCGATGGCGGCTACATCACGCACGACATCATGGTAGAGTTGCTGGAAGAGCTCCAATCCGTGCCGAACGTGATCGTGGACGAGAGCTTCATCCATTTCGCCTGCGAGGGTCACGGCTTTTCGTATCGGAGCGTGGCCGACGAGGTCCGGCGGTTCCCGAACCTCACGGTCGTGAAGAGCATGTCCAAGGATTTCGGCGTGGCCGGAATCCGGGCCGGCTATGCGGTGATGGCGCCGGATCGGGTTCGTAAGCTGCTTGACAACGGCTACTTGTGGAATTCGTCGGGGATGGCCGAATACTTCTTCGACCTCTATTCCCGCCCCGACTTCCAGGAGCGTTACGAGCGGGAGAGGGTCCGGTTCATCCGGAACTCGCGAAGATTCTTCGACGCCCTGGCGAAGATCGAAGGTTTGCGGGTCTACCCGACGTCCGCCAACTTCGCCCTGGTAGAGCTCCAGAACGACCTCAGTGCCGAGGAGCTGGTCTGTCGCCTGCTGGTTCGCCGCGGAATCTACACGCGGACCTGCGACGACAAGAAGGGCCTGGAGCCGGGCAAATTCCTCCGGATCGCGGCCCGAAATCGGCCGGAGAACTCCTACATCATCCGGTCCCTCCGCCGCCTGGTAAGGTAGGGCCGGATGCGCCGGCCGAAACCGATGAGGAATGCCGGGCCGGTCCCGGCCGGTGGGAACCGGCCCTACGGGAGCGGGGTGCCAGGGCGCACTCGGCCCTTGCACCGGCTGCATTCCGCCACCCGCCACCCGCCACCGCCACCCGCCACCCGCCACCCGCCACCCGCCACCCGTCACGGGGTTTTCGGCCGTTGCACCGGCTGCATCGACCCCAGGTAGGCGAACAGGTCGCGGATCTCCTGAGGCGTGAGCGGGTCGAGCTGGCCCTCCGGCATGATGGAAGTGGTGGAGCCCTTGATCGCCTCGACGTCGTCGCGGGGCACTGTGATCCGCTCGGAGGGCGTCTGGATGACCAGGCCACCTTGCGTCTGCTCGCGGAGGATGCCGGAGACGAGGCGGCCGTCCTTCGTCGCGACCGTGGTGAGCGTGTAGTCCCGGCCCACGGTCGCGCTGGGGTCCAGCACATTCTCGAGGATGTAATCGGGATTGGCCCGATCGGATCCGGTGAGATTCGGCCCGAGATCGCCCCCTTGATCGAACAGGCGATGGCACTGGGCACAAATGCGGCCGAACAAGGTACGGCCACGCTCCAGGTCGGGGCTCGGGAGGTCCGTGGCTGCCAGGACCGACTTGTATTTGGCGATCAACCGGGTCTTGTCGCGGGATGTCGGCCGGAGTGTTCCCCAGGCCTGCTCGAGGGCCGAGTTCAGGTTCGGGACCTGAAACGCAAGGATCTGCCGGGCCACGGTCGTACTCATGTCGCGGCGCGGCACCGTCCCCTTGCGGACGGCATCCAGCAGCGCCAGGGCCCAGGGCGGTCGCGATGACAGCGTGGCGATGGCGTCGTCGCGCTCGAGCGGTGTGAGGGATGAATAGCGGCCGAGGATCGAGTCGGGTGTGGCAGGGTCGTTGTACGCCGCGAGACCTCGGATCGCGGAGGCTCGCAGCTCCGGATCATTCAGGAGCCGGAAGAGGATCGGGGCCAGCCCGGCGTTGCGACGTTCGACCAGGTTCCGAAGCGCGAATTGCCGGGCGACGGTCGAGCCGGTTCGATCCTCGACGAGCGAACGCAGCCCGGCCTCGGCCTTCGGGTCGCCGAACAGCAGCCCGAGCGCGGCGGCCTTCGCCTTGACGTCGGCATCGCCCCGGCCGGTCAACCAGGCGAAGGCACCGGCCCACCCTTCCGGCATCTCGACCTGCTTACGGCCTTCGACGGCATCGAGGATGCCGTCGAGGACTTCGCGGTGGAAGGCGGGGAACGACTGAGGCCGGGCCTGGAGGGCCGGCATCAACGCGGCCAGGCCGCCGCCGGCATCCGCGGCGACCAGCCGTCTCGCGATGAACCGGCAGATGAGCAGGCTCGGGCACCGTTCCAGAAGAGACGTTGCTCGTCCTCGATCGCGCGCCACCAGCGGCTCCAGGCCGTACCAGAGCAGGAGCGTGTGCTCGCGAGATGCCGCATACGCGACATCGAGGGCCAGAGCCTCGGCCATCGGCCATCGCCTCTCGACCGGGACTCGCTGGAGCGCCGAGGCCAGGTTGAGCCGCACGAGGGCGCTCATCTCCCTCGGATCCTTGGCCGTCCCGCGCGAGACCCCCGCCATCCTCTCGAGCTGGCCCATCAGATCCGCCGAAGGAGCTCCTTCGTCCACGACCAATCGGACGCCCCAGGCCCGGACTTGCGGGAGATGATCGCCTAGCAGCGCCATCCGGGCCTTCTCGTCCAGCCCGCCGGTGGCGTGCAGAGTCCAGATCGCCCGGAGCTTGCGCCGGACATCAGGATGGGTCGCCAGGATCTCGCGGAGCACGCGATGCGCCGAGCCCAGATCCTTGCCGGCCGCGGCCCGCTCCTGGAGCAGCCGACGAGACATGCGTACATACCACTCATTCGCGTGGAGCTGGAGCTTCGCGAGTTCCTCGTCGCCCTGGCTCGCCAGGTTGACCTTGACCGGCCGGACATCTCCGTAAGTGACCTTGAAGATCCGGCCGTTCTCCCGGTGCGAGCCGTCGGCGTCGTTCTCGTGACATTCGCCGATGTCGGACCAGTCGGTGACGTAAACGCCTCCATCCGGGCCGTATTTCAGCTCGAGCCCGCGGAACCAGGGATCCGCCGAGAGGAGGAAGTCCGGGTTGTGCTTTGCGACGATCTGATAACCGTCGTCCTTGCGCTCGAGGCGGTCGTTATTGACGCGATGGCCGTGGATGTTGCAGGTGAACAGGGTGTTGCGATACGACTCCGGCCAGTTGTCGGCCAGGTAGATCATGCCGCCGACATGGGCATGGCCGCCCCCGAGCACCTCGTGCTGGCGACCGCTTCGCGAGTCCTGCCAGCGCCCGCCGGCCCAGTGGAGGTGGTCGGCGCAGGTCGGCATCAGGTCGTAGACGAACGGCGTCAGGTCGTTGCCGAACATGCGCTCGAAGTGCGAGCCGGGGATGACGCGGAACAGGTGCGCGATCACGCAGTTGGTGATGAACGCCTCGCCGAAGTCGTCGAAGTCGAGCCCCCAGGGATTGGTCGTCCCGTGTGCGACGACCTCGAAGACCTCGCGGGTCGGCTGATAGCGCCAGACGCCGCAATTCATCGGCGTCCGCTTCTCGGCAGGGGTCCCCGGCTTGCCGACCTGCGAATTCCCCAGGATGCCGTTGCAGCCCCAGAGCCAGCCGTCGGGCCCCCATCGCAAGGCGTTGAACATGTTATGCTGAGACTTGATATCCCAGCCGTCGAGCTTGACGATCGGTGCGGCGTCGGGCCGGTCGTCGCCGTCGCGATCGGGGATGAAGATCAGGTTGGGCGTGGCGCAGACCCAGACCCCGCCGAACCCCAGCTCGATGCCCGTGTAATTGGTCCCCCCGTCGGCGAAGACGGTCCGGCGGTCGAAGCGGCCATCGCCGTCGGCGTCCTCGAAGATCAGGATGCGGTCCTTGCCGCGCGGGCCGCCCAGCCAGATCGGGTACGAGTAATTCTCGACGACCCAGAGGCGCCCGCGATGGTCGAAGGTCATGGCGATCGGCTGGACGACGTCGGGCTCGGCCGCGCTGAGGGTCACCCGGAACCCCGGCGGCACGGTGATCTGAGTGGCCGCTTCCGACGGCGGTACCGGGGCGTTGCCCGGGGCGGGGGCCGCATGGGGCGCGGATTCCACTTCGGCCGCGGGAACGCGCGGGCTGCATAACACGGCGCCCATCGCGATCAACCCGAACCCGATCCATCCGAAGACATTGCCACGCCGAAATCGCATCATCCCAAACTCCTCGGCTGCACGGAAGAAAACCGGAGCGACTCGGACCGCAATGACGCGGCCAGCCGGTCATGCGGGAGGGTTTCACCTCATCAGGGTTTCGATCGTACCAAACCGGTTTCATGGACAGGACCCTCTTCCCGCACTCGCCACCGAATTCCCGCCGGAGTCTGACTCCATTACAATCGGCGGCGTGAGGATCCGGAGTTCGCGTCCCGACCCGGACCGTCTTGATTCGTCCGCTGTCCCGGCCCTGGAGCCGTTCCACCATGGCAACACGACGTGATTTCATCCAGGGAACGCTCGCCGGCCTGGGATGCACCTGGACCCTCGATGGTCCCATCGCAGATCCCGCCTCCGGTAGGGAAGCGCCGGAACTCCTGGTGCCTATCGGGGAATCGGCCCCCGAGATCGTCCCGGCGGTCAGGACGGGTTCCGACGTCGGTTCGCTCTACCCGTTCATCCAGGGCCAGGCGATCCGCGGCGAGTTCCCCTTATCCTACCTCCGCGACGAGTTCCGCGACCTGGCGGCCTGGAAGCCCCGGGCGCGGGGGAAGTTGCTGGAACTGCTGCATTATGACCCGCCGCCCTGCGAGCCGAACGCCGAGGTCGTCGAGCGGGTCGAGGCCGACGGATACACCCGAGAAAGAGTGCTGTTCAACACGACGCCCGACCTGCGGATCCCGGCCTACGTGCTGGTCCCAAAGGGTCTCACGAAGCCGGCCCCGGCGGTCGTCGTGCTCCACGATCACGGCGGTTTCTACTTCTGGGGCAAGGAGAAGGTCGTCGAGGTCGCGGGCGAGCATCCCTCGCTCGCCGAGTTCAAGCGGCGGGCCTACTCGGGCAAGAGCATCGCCTCGGAGCTGGCCCGTCGGGGGTACGTCGTGATCGCGATCGACATGTTCTACTGGGGCGAACGCCGGATGCTGCTCGACGACGATCCCGCCGACTGGCGCGACCGGCCGGCCGGCATCCCGGCCGATCGTGTCGCCGCGTTCAATCGTCGGGCCGGCCAGTCCGAGCCGCTGGTCGGGCGGACGATCTACTCGGCCGGCTTCACCTGGTCCGGGGTCATGTACTGGGACGATGTCCGGACCGTCGATTACCTGTCGCGTCGCCCCGAGGTCGACCCCACTCGGATCGGCTGCGTCGGCCTGTCGGTCGGCGGCCTGCGATCCTGCCACCTGGCGGCGCTCGACGACCGGATCAAGGCCGCCGTCGTCGTCGGCTGGATGGCCTCGTATCCGGCCCAGTTGAAGGATCACATCGTCCACACGATCGGCTTCACCAAGCTCGTCCCGGGGCTGATGCGATACCTCGATTACCCGGACGTCGCCTCGCTCGCCATGCCCGCGGCGCTCCTGGTCATCAACGGCAGCCGCGACACGCTCTTCGACCTCGACGGCGTCCGCTCCTGCTTCGTCAAGCTCGCGGAATGCTACCGGAAGGCCGGCATCGCCGACAAACTCCGCACCCGACTCCACGACACGCCGCACGAGTTCAATTCGGCGATGCAAGACGAGGCATGGGATTGGCTGAAGCGATGGTTATGAGCCGGCTCGAGGCACTGTTGGTTTGCCGGTGCGATTCGAGAGGCCCGCGAAGGAGTTGCCGCGAATGAGCGAGAATCCGTCCCGAGAAATCCGCTACGAGCGGCTGAGGAAAGCCCATGATGCCGGGCTGACGGCCCTGACCGTGCTCCTCGCCCGCCGCTACCTCGCCGATTATCCCGACCATTGGCCGGTCTGGATCTGGCTGGGCGGCTCCTTGATGGATCTGGCTCGCTACGACGAGGCCGAACAATCGCTGTATCAAGCGCTGGAACGCTGCCCCGACGATCAGCGCCGCATCCCCTTGAGTACCATGGGCCACCTCCTCTGCGCTCGAGGTGACCACCAGCACGCGGCCGAATGGTACAGGAGGGCGATCGAAGCTCAACCGAAACACACCGCGGGATACCTCTACCTGGGGGGTACACTCGCCCTCCAGGGGCGTTTTCGTGAGGCGGAGGAGATCCACCGGAAGGCGACCGAGATGTGCTACGAAGGTCCCGTCTATGAAGCCTTCTTCAACCTTGGACTGGTCTTGCGAGCCCAGGAGCGTTTCGAGGAGGCGGCCGAGTGCCTCCGCGAGGCGATTCGTCTGGATCCCGAATACCGCGTCGCGCGCAAGGCGCTCGCGATGTCGAGCTGTGCCTCAAGTTGCGCGGGCATCGCTCGTGAGGGCTCTTGACGTTATCCCGGCTGAAGACGTGCGATCCACAGGGGAGTTGCCGTGAATGAGTGAGAATTCCTCCCAGAAAGTGCTCTATGAGCAATTGAAGCAGGCATCCGATGCCGACCTGCCGGGCTTGACCATCCTCCTCGCTCGCCGCTACCTCGCCGATCATGCCGACGACTGGCCCGCCTGGGGATGGCTGGGAAACGCCTTGCAATCCCTGGGTTGCTATGACGAGGCCGAGCACGCCTTGACACGGGTGCTGGACCTCTTCCCCGAGGATCGGCGATTCATCCCGATGATCAATCTGGGTCGCCTGGCCGTCGCGCGGAGCGACTTCGATGGGGCGGCCGGCTGGTTCAAGCAGGCCATCGAGGCCGCGCCGAGGAATGCCTCGGGGTACATCTTCATGGGGGTCGCATTCTCGCGCCAGGGTCGCCTTCGCGAAGCCGAACAGGTCCTCCGGGAGGCGACCGAGACGTGTTACGAAGGCGCTCTCTACGAAGCCTTCTTGAATCTCGGATTGATCCTGCTCGCCCGGGAACGCCATGAAGAGGCGGCCGAATCGCTGCGGGAAGCCATCCATCTCAACGCGGAATGCGGGCCGGCCATCAAGGCTCTTCGTGATGTCGAGCAGTGCCTCGAGATCCGACGGCAAGGGCATCGCGTGTGAGGGATCCGGCCGTTATGCTGGGTGACGACGGACGGGCGGCCCGGCCGGTTGCCGCGGGATTCCGGGGTCCGCGAAGGTGATCCCCGGAGTTGAGCCGTGGGGCGGAGCGATCGGGCGTTTCCAAAGGCTGGCGAACGTGGGGAGCTCGACCATGAGCGAGTCGTTCGGGGCCGATCAACTGAATCGCATCATCGCGATCTGCGAACGATTCGAGGCCGAGTGGAGGGAGGGCCTGTCTCCTCGAATCGAGGCATATCTGGACGGCGGCCAGCCGGCCGTGCGCGATCGGTTGCTCCGCGAGCTGATCCTCATCGAGGTCGAGCTGAGGATGGAGCGAGGAGAGACGCCCGAGGCCGAGGAGTACCTGTCGGAACACCCGTCGTGGGGCCCGGCGATCGCGGAAGCCTTCCTGCGTTACTCCCTCAATCCCGACGGCCAGAACGATTGGGTGGTGACTCCACCCCAAAGCCAACTGCTCTCGCCGAACTCGACCGAGGAGGCATTGTTCGGCTCCCCGTCCTCGGCTCATGCGACCGTCTCGGGCGCCGAGGAGGCGACGGACACCGTGACGTCCGCGCCGGACGAGCCCCTGCCGGAACGGTTCGGCCGTTATCCGGTGCTGAAGCTCCTGGGCAAGGGCGGATTCGGCAGGGTTTACCTCGCGCGCGACGAGATCCTTTCGCGGCCCGTGGCGATCAAGGTGCTCCACCCCCGGTTATTCCGGTCGGCCGAGCAGGTCGAGCTGTTCGAATCGGAAGCCCGGGTCGCCGCTTCGCTGAGGTGTCCGTCGATCGTCCGGGTCTATGACGTCGGGCGTTACGGCGAGGGGGAAGGGGAATCCTTCGTCGTCTTCGAATACGTCGAAGGGCGGAACCTGTCCGAGACCTTCAAGTCCGGGCACTTCCCGGCCGCGCGGGTCGCCGGGCTGATGGTCCACATCGCCGAGGCGGCCGAGTACGCCCATCAGGCCGGGTTGGTCCACCGCGACCTGAAGCCCTCGAATATCCTGATCGACGGAGAGGGCCGGCCGCATATCGCCGACCTCGGCCTGGCGCTCCGGGAGGACCTGCAACGCCTCAAGACCGGCGAGATCGCCGGCACCCCCGCGTACATGGCCCCCGAGCAGGTCCGGGGCGAGACGCATCGCCTCGCCCCTCAGACCGACATCTGGGCCATGGGCGTGATCCTCTACCTGGGTCTCGTGCGCCGGCTCCCGTTCCCCGGGCGGGACCGCGCCGCGGTCTTCCGCGCGGTCCTCGAACGCGAACCGAAGCCGCCCCGCCAGGTCGACCCGGCGATCCCGGCCGAGCTGGAACGGATCTGCCTGAAGTGCCTGTCGAAGCCGATGGGGGACCGCTACGAGACGGCCGCCGAGCTCGCCGACGACCTCAGGGCGTGGCTCCAGGCCGAAGGGCCGCCGATCGAGGCCGGTGCCCGCCCCGACGGGTCGTTGGCCCATCCGGTGACGGCCCTCGGGATGCCCCGGATCGTCCCGAGGGGCCTTCGCGCGTTCGACCTGGAGGATGCCGACTTCTTCCTCACCCTGGTCCCCGGCCCTCGGGACCGCGACGGCCTTCCCGAGTCGATCCGGGGGTGGAAGCGGAGGATCGAGGAGACCGATCCGTCGAGGTCGTTCGCCGTCGGGCTGCTCTACGGGCCTTCGGGCGCGGGGAAGTCGTCGTTCGTCAAGGCGGGGCTGCTCCCGCGGCTGGCGTCGCACGTGCGGCCGGCCTACGTCGAGGCTTCGGCCGCCGGCACCGAGGCGCGGCTACTCGACGCCCTGCGCCGCGTGTCACCGGGCCTGCCGTCCGGCTGCGGGCTGGTCGAGGCGGCCGCCTGGATCCGCGAGGGATCGGCCGCCCGCTCCGGCTCGAAGATCCTCATCGTCCTCGACCAGTTCGAGCAGTGGCTCCAGTGTCATCCGGCGGAGACCGACGGCGATCTGATCCGGGCCCTGCGCCATTGCGACGGCCCCGGCCTCCAGGCCCTCCTCCTGGTCCGCGACGACTTCTGGATGGCCATCACGAGGTTCCTGAGGGCGCTGGAAGTCCAGCCGGTCGAGGGGGTCAACTGCGCGGCCGTCGAGCAGTTCGACCCCCAGCATGCGCGTCGCGTGCTGGCCGAGATCGGCCGGGCGCTGGGCCGGCTCCCCGGCAAGTCCGCCCTCGGAGAGGCGCGGTTCCTCGAGAAGGCCATCCGTGAGCTCGCCGGGACCGACGGGCGCGTCATCCCCGTCCGCCTGACCCTCCTCGTGGAGACGCTCCGCCGACGCGAATGGACGTCGGAAACCCTGCGCGACCTGGTCGGATTCGCGGGGATCGGCGAGATGTTCCTCGAGCAGACGTTCTCGGCGCCCTCGGCCCCGCCGGCGCACCGACTGCACGAGCGGGCCGCCCAGGCCGTGCTCAAGGTGCTCCTGCCCGACCCCTCGTCGGATCTCAAGGGGCGGCTGCGCCCGGCGAGCGTGCTGCGGGAGGCGGCCGGCTACGCCGATCGCCCCGCCGACTTCACCGAGCTGATCGCCATCCTCAATCACGAGCTGAGGATGGTCACTCCCGTCGACCCGTTGGCCGTCGAGGTCGAGGGCGACGGCGAGCCCCGGCCGGAACTCGCCCCCGGCTCCCACCGAGCCGACTATTATCAACTAACGCATGACTACCTCGTCCCTCCGATCCGCCAGTGGCTGAGGCGCAAGCAAACCGGGACGCGGCGCGGACGGGCCGAGCTGCAACTCGAGAACGTCACCGCCTTCTGGTGCGCCCGCCCCGAGCGTCGTCGCCTTCCTTCGCTCTTGGAGTGGGTCAGGTTCCTCGTATCCACCGGCCGACGAACCTGGTCGGCCGACGAGCGGCGGATGATGCGCGCGGCCTCGAGGCACCATCTTTCGCGCGCCGCCGCGGCCGTCGTCATCGGCGGGGCCCTGGGCATCGGGGCCGCCGCCCTCCGCGATCGCCAACAGGCCAGGGACCAACTCAAAGAGCTCCTCGATGCGGATTACGGGGATCTGAAGCGGACGCCCCCCGACCTCGGCCCGTATCGCGAAACGATCCGTCCCGAGCTGGAGATCCGGGAAGCGGACAAGAACGCGGACCAGGGCGAACGCAAGATCGCCGAGATCCTGCTGTTCCGGGACCGTCCGACACGCGCCCGCGCGTCGGCCTTGCACGCCAGGCTCGAGGCGGCCCAACTCGAGGAGTTGATGGCCATCAGCGAGGCCCTGGCGGTGCACCGGGACCTGGCCGGGATCGAGAACCTGCGCGGGATCGTCGCGAACGATTCGGCCGCGCCCGGGCTGCGACTCCGCACCGCCTGCACGTTGAACGTGCTGGACCCGAGCTTCGCCGCCGGACCCGATGCGATGTCCGCACTCTCGGAAGCCCTGCTCGCCGAGCCTCGCGAGACGCAACGGCACTGGATCGTTCAACTCGGCCCGGTCGCATCGAGGCTCGTCCCCTCCCTGGCCGATCTCTGCCGCGGTTGGACGCAGCCTCGCTGGCTCGAACGCCTCGGCCCGGCCGGCCTGGCCGTCGCCCCCCCGCTGGCCGCCTGCCAGGCTCCGGTCCAGGATCCGATCGTCCGTTCGGCCGCGGCCGAGGTGCTGGCCGAGATCCTCAAGTACGACGGCGGAGACCTTCGACTGGCGCGGATCCTCGTGAGATCGAGCCAGGAGGCCGCGCGAATCCTCCTGCGCGTGCTCGTCGGCCACGAACGATCGACCGAGGTGACCGAGTTCCTGCGCGGCGTGCTCGACGAGCGAATCGAAGACCCTCGGGCCGAGGACCGCAAGGACGAGTGGGCAGGCCGCGCCGCCTCCGCCGGGATTGCCCTGGCCGAGCTGGGTCGGCCCGATGACCTCTGGCCGCTGCTCCGGCATTCCCCGGACCCGCGCCTCCGATCCCTGCTCATCCAGCGGCTCGCCGGCGGGCCACCCCCGCGCTTCCTCCTCGATCGGCTCGAGCAGCCGGGCATCGATCCGATCGAGCGACAGGCGCTCCTGTTCATCTGGGCCAAGGCGGAGCGAGGGCGGATTCCGGCCGACGAGGAGGCCGCGGTCCTGGACGCCGCACGCAAGATGTTCGCCGACGACCCCCATCCCGGCGTCCACTCCGCCGCCGAGTTGCTCCTCCGTCAGTGGAGGGATCCGGAATTCGTCGCGGGCGGCGATGCGGGGCCGCCCGGAAAGCCGGTCAACACGAAGGTCCTGGGGTGGGAACGCGGGCCGGCCGGCCACACGTTCGTCATCCTCCCCGGGCCCCTGGAGTTCCGCATGGGCTCGCCCGACCACGAAGAGTCGCATTCCGAAGAGGAGGCGCTCCATTACCGCCGGATCGACCGCTCGCTGGCCGTCGCCACCAAGGAGGTGACCGTCCGACAATACCGCGAGTTCGACCCGGCATACGTGCCGAAGTCGGCGGACGGCGACAGACCCGACTATGCCGCCGGCAGCGTGTCCTGGCTCGAGGCGTTGCGGTATTGCAACTGGCTGAGCAAGCAGGCCGGGATCGACCCGAGCCAGTGGTGCTACCCGGAAACGACCGGACCGAGGGTGATGATCCCCGAAGTTGCCGTGGAGAGGCGGGGCTTTCGTCTCCCCACCGAGGCGGAATGGGAATACTTCTGCCGGGCGGGCAGCGAGACCGCCCGCTACTACGGCCAGTCCCCGGATCTCCTGCCGCAATACGCCTGGACCTGGTTGAACCTGAATTACCACCCCAAGCCGCCCGGCTTGCTCCTGCCCAACGAATTCGGGATCTTCGACGCGCTCGGGAACGTCTTCGAGTGGTGCCAGGATGGCCCAGCCCGCGTCTACCCCGAACCGAAGCCGGAATACCCGAAAGGGACCACCAAGGCACACCCCGCGGGTGACCCGGGCCGAGGGCAAGTCGTCATCGTGGACGAAACATGGCGGATCTCCCGCGGCGGGAGCTTCCAAAAACCGCCGGGGCCGGCTCGCTCGGCGCACCGCGATTGGGCCGGAGCCACCCAGCAACTCGCATGGATCGGCTTTCGCGTCGTCAGGACGATCCCCGCCCAATCTCCGCAATGAATCGCGGATGTCCTGATCGGCGAGGAACTTGCTTGACAGGCCCCTACCAATCCCCCCACAATCCTTTCTTCGGGACATACGGCGCAGAATGCCCATTATTCCATGCGGTTGTACGCCGACCTCGGGAGCTCGACGATGGATTTTACGATTGATCACCATCAAGCCGTCACCCTCGCCGGGACGGTCCCCTTGCCTTCGCCTTATCCCGCGTATGGCCAGGCTTTCTTCGCCTACACCGAATGGGATGGCGAGCCCGTGGTCTACGTCAAGCTCGTGCAGGTCGTCAGTCCGAAAAACATCGTCACCCGGTTCATCAAACCCGAAGACGTCCGGGCGATCCGGACGCGGACGGCGTCGGAGTACACCGACCCGGAGACCTGGCCGCTCCTCAGCCCGACCAAGACCCGGAAGGCGATCGACGACGGGATCAAGGCGATTATCGCGAAAGCGAAGGCCGCGAAGGCGACACACCTCGAAATATCCTGGCAAACCGCGGCCATCCTCTACGTTGCCGAGGCGGCACCGGTGCTCCACCGCCACGATGTCGCGATGACGGCGGCGTTGAGCTTCGAGCAGCCGGCCTTGACCAGTACGCACTGTTGCGGTTGAACGATCCGTACGGTCGTCGATCGACGGGGCTTGTACGAGGCTGAGAGTCGATTTGCCGGGAATCCCATGATCGTCGTGGACCTGATCTTCCTGAGCCGCGACCTGTCGCCTCCTCGGGCTGACGTGGGCCGGGGCATCGACATCCAGGACGGGGTGTCGATCCGGATGCACCGCGTCGTCGGGGTCCCGCGCCGGGCGACCCCAACCGTTGGGAGACGATCGCGAGGGCTCGGAACGATGGGAAGCGGCTGGGGTCGTCCCCCTGGGTGATGTACCTGGATGATGATGTGGTCCTCGGGCCCGGCTGCGTGGCCCGGCTTGTGGAGGGGCTCGCGGCGAGGCCGGGCTTCGCGGCGATGGGGGCCGACTGCGCCGGGGAGATGAACGGCGGCCTGTGGAACTGGGACTACCCTCCGCACGTCGGGATGGCGTCCACGCTCTTCCGCCGCGAGCGGCTGGCGACGTTGAACTTTCGATGGGAGCCGGGCAAGTGCGAATGCCGTTGCTGTTGCGACGACCTCCGCGAGTCCGGATTCGGGATCGGCTACCTCCCGGGCGCATCGGCGTGGCATCGTCCCGCCACGGCCTCGAGCGAGCGAAAGTCCGAGCCCCATCCCGGCCCGCCCGCCGGCCCGGGCATGGGCCGCATCCTGACCGCATTCGACCGGAACCATTACCGACGCTTCCGTCAACAGTTCGTGCCGACGCTCCGTGCCGGCGGCAACCGGGATCCGGTCACGGCCGTCGCCTACGGCCTCCATCCCGACGAGCGCGCGCGGCTGGAGGCGGCGGGCGTCGAGGTCGTGGCCATCTCCGATAACGGGATCAGCCCCGGCTTCCGGCGGGTACGCGACTTCGCGGATGTCGTCTCGCGTTGGCCCGCCGAGACGCCCGTCGCGTACTGGGATGCCGGCGACGTCTTGTTCCAGGGCCGGCTCGCCCCGCTCTGGGATCTCGTCCGTGCCCATCCCGACCGACTCCTGCTCGCCCGCGAGCCCGTCGAGATCGGCCGCAGCCCGATGATCGCGAAGTGGACCAGGACCATCATCGATCCGGCCAATCGGCGTCGGGCTACCGAGGTCCTTTCGAGCAACCCTTACCTGAACTCCGGGTTCGCCGCGGGCACGGCCGGCGCCTTCTCGCATCATCTGAATGAGGTCCGGCGCCTGATCGATTCCGGAGCGGTCGCCGGCACCCTCGACTGGGGCGATCAGACGGCCATCAATCTCTACTGCCATTCGAACCCGGATGCGTGGCACGAGGTCCCCGATGCGTGGAACTTCTGCGTCGCCCTGCGCGACCGCAAGACCTACCGCATCAGGCAGGACGGCCGCCTCGAGAGGACGGGCGGCGATCCCGTTCACGTCATCCACGCCACCGCGGGTACGCTGGGGGCCTGGTCGCTCTCGTTCATCGGCTGATATCTTCATTCTCGGCTCGAAGCGGCCGACCGCGATGCGGCGCGGATGCCGGTCGGTCGCCGCCGGACGGTAGCCCCTAGCGACTCGCCGATCCCGAGTGCAGAATATCGCGAAACCGAGACCGTCGGACGGCGAGGGATCGATCGAGACCACGGAGAGCGGCGGATGACCACGATGTTGAGGCGAGCGGCCCGGCCGATGCGATGGCTCCTCCTGATTGGGGGCGTCTGGGCCTGGGAATTGGCGGAATGCGGCGTCGATCTGTCCGTCGGCCGTGGCGTGGTCCGGGCCGCGCCGCCGGCCGTCGCCTCGCCGAACAGCAACCCGATCCGGATTGGAGTCAGCTTCGGACGCGACGCGAGCGAGAAGCCGCTCGACGGCCGGTTGCTCGTGATGCTCTCCACCGACGACAAGGCTGAGCCGCGGTTCCAGATCAACGACGGGCCGAGGACCCAGCAGATCTTCGGGATCGACGTCAACGCGATGGCGCCCGAACAGGAGGCCGTGATCGATGAGAAGGCGCTGGGATATCCGGTCGAGAGCCTGAGTCAAGTCCGGCCCGGCCGCTATCGCGTCCAGGCGGTGTTGCACAAGTACGAGACGTTCCACCGCGCCGACGGGCACACCGTGAAGCTGCCCATGGACCGCGGAGAAGGCCAACAATGGGCCCGGGCGCCCGGGAACCTGTATAGCACGCCGCAAGAGATCACCATCGAGCCGGGCGCACCGGGGTCGGCCGCGAGGATTCGCGTACGGCTCGACAAGGTGATCCCGCCGATCCCCGAGGCGCCGACCACCAGGTACATCAAGCACGAGCGGATCCAGAGCGAGCGGCTCACGAAGTTCTGGGGACGGCCCATGCACCTGGGCGCGCACGTCCTCCTGCCCGAGGGCTTCGATTCGCACCCGGAGGCGCGATACCCGCTGGTCATCTTCCACGGGCACTTCCCCCGGACGATCGGCGGGTTCCGCGAGGAGCCGCCGGATCCGAATCTCAAGCCCGAGTACAGCGAGCGGTTCCACCTCGACGGCTATAACCGCATCGAGCAGGAGCTCGCCCACCAGTTCTACAAGGAATGGACCGGCCCCAATTATCCACGCATGATCGTCATCGAGATCCAGCACGCCAATCCGTTCTACGACGACTCGTACGCGGTGAATTCGGCCAACCTCGGCCCCTACGGCGACGCAATCACTTACGAGCTGATCCCGTTCCTGGAGAAGAAGTATCGATGCCTCGGCGCGGGGTGGGCGAGGTTCCTCTACGGGGGCTCGACCGGAGGTTGGGAGGCGCTCGCCGTCCAGATGTTCTACCCCGAGGAATACAACGGATGCTGGGCCGCGTGCCCCGACCCGATCGACTTCCGTGCCTACACCGTGGTAGATATCTACAAGGATAAGAATGCCTACTTCGATGAAGGCCCGTGGCACAAGGTGCCGCGGCCAGGGATGCGCAACTACCTCGGGCACGTCGGCTCGACCCTCGAGGGCGTGAACCGGCATGAGCTGGTCCTCGGCACCAAGAGCCGATCGGGCCAGCAGTGGGACATCTGGGAGGCCGTCTATTCCCCGGTCGGCCCCGACGGTTACCCGAAGCCGATCTGGGACAAGAAGACCGGCGTCATCGACCATGAGGTCGCCCGGTACTGGCGCGATCACTACGACCTCGGCCACATCCTCGATCGCGACTGGCCCAAGGTCGGCAAGAAACTCGAGGGCAAGATCCATATTTATGTGGGAGACATGGATAACTTCTACCTCAACAACGCCGTCTACCTGGTGGAAGACATCCTCAAGAAGACCAAGGACCCGGCGTACGGCGGGGAGGTCGCCTACGGCGATCGGGCGGAGCATTGCTGGAACGGCGACCCGAGCCGGCCCAACGCGATCAGCCGGCTCCGCTACCACCAGATGTTCGCCCCGAGGATCGTCGAGCGACTCCTCAAGACGGCCCCGCCGGGGGGCGACGTCAAGAGCTGGCGGTATTGAACGGGTGGTGGGTGATGGGTGGCGGGTGGCGGGAGTAGAAACCTCGCTTCGCGGCCCGATGAAAGGACGGAAGTTATGCGGTGCTCCATCAGTAGACGGGTCGCGGTGTTCGTGCTGGTTTGCGTCGCGGGTAGCCGGCTTTCGAGTTACGTGGCCGCTTCCGGAGCTCCGGTGCCCGTGGGGGTCGCGGTGGTGGATATCACGCCCGATTACCCGATCCGGATGGTCGGCTACGAGTCGCGCAAGACCGAGTCGGACGGAGTCGCCAGCCGGCTCAAGGCCCGGGCGTTGGCGATCGGGGGAGATGGCGAAGCCGGCGGCGGAGGTCCGAGCGTCCTGGTGGCGGTCGACAACTGCGCGGTGGGCTCGAAGGTGACCGAAGAGGTCGCGGCCCGACTGGAAAAGAAGTTGGGATTGAAGCGGGAGCGGTTCGTGGTCTGCTCGACCCATACGCACTGCGCCCCGGCCCTGAGCAGCGGGCTGGACTTCATCTTCGGCAGTCCGCTCCCGCCCGAGCAGAAGGCGCGGATCGATCGGTATACGGGCACGCTGACGGACGCGATCGAGGCCGCGGCGCTGTCGGCGTTGCGGGATCGCGCGCCGGCGAGCCTGGCGTGGGGCCAGGGCCGGGCCGGATTCGCGGCCAACCGCCGGGTGCTCAAGAATGGCAAGTGGGTCGGCTTCGGGGTCAACCCGAATGGACCGGTTGACCCGAGCCTGCCGGTGCTCACGGCGACCGACCAGGCCGGCAAGGTCCGCGCCGTGCTGTTCGGCTTCGCCTGCCACTGCACGACCCTGGGCGGCGACTTCAACAAGATCTGCGCCGAGTGGACCGGGTACGCCTGCGACGAGGTCGAGCGTCAGTCGCCCGGAGCCGTGGCGATCGCGATCATCGGCTGCGGTGCCGACGCCAACCCCGAGCCGAGGCGCAACCTCGACGATGCCAAGCAACACGGGACCGCCGCCGCGGCCGAGGTGAACCGACTCCTCGCGGCGAGGTCCGGCTTGACCCCGCTCCCCGGGCGGATCCAGTGCCGGTTCCGTCAGATCGAGCTCCCATTGGAGCCGCTCCCCGGCCGGGCTACGCTGATGGAGCGCACCAGGCGGCCCGGCTCCGAAGGCTTCCTCGCCCGCACCTTGATCGAGCGGCTCGACCGCGGCGAGACCCTCCCGACCACGGTGCCCTATCGCATCCAGACCTGGTGCTTCGGCGACGATATGGCGATCGTCTTCCTCGCCGGCGAGGTCGTCGTGGATTACGCGCTCAGGATCAAGTGGGAGATCGATGCCGATCGGCTCTGGGTCGTCGCCTACAGCAATGACGTGCCCTCCTACATCCCTTCGCGGCGGATCCTCAGCGAGGGCGGATACGAGGCCGATTCCTCGATGATCTATTACGGGCACCCCAGTCGTTACGCGCCCGAGGTCGAGGACCGCATCGTCCAGACCGTTCATGATTTGCTCCCCGCTCCGTTCGACGGGCCGAGGGCAAAGAAATAGCCGAGAATCTCATGGATGTGTCGATGGATTCCTCACTCATCCGCGGCCCAGCAGCACGTCGAGGATGCGGAGCGCGGGCAGGGCGCCCGATGGGAGGGCGATGTGTCCGGGGGGCACGGCCGGCTCGCGGGGGTTGATCCGGATCAGAGTCCCGCCGGGCCGGTCCGTGAATTCCTCGCTCATGATCTGGACCGTCGGGACAGCGAGGCCGGCGCCTAGCTCGATGATGACGACGCTCGCCGCGCCGAGATCCTCGAGCCACTCGCCCATCCGACGCCGCTGGTCCTCGGTCAGCGATGAATCCCAGCCTCGGTCGCCGAACATCAGTATGTTCGGCCGCGTCGGGCCACCGCAACTCGGGCAGGTAGGCAGGGGGGGAATCGCCCTCATCGTCTCCATGTCGATCTCGACTTCGAAGGGATCGGACGGGAAAATCCCGATCCCGCACCGTCTCATGCACTGCATGCCCTCGATGGTACCGTGGACCTCGACGATGCAGTGCGGGTCGAAGCCGGCTCTCTGGAAATGCCCGTCGACATTGGATGTGAACACGAATCCGCCATGAGGCATCCGGTCGGCCCATCGGCGGAGGATCGCGAATCCCTCGTGCGGCGCGGTCCGCCGATAGAGGCCCATCCGGTGCCCGTAGAAGCCCCAGGCCAGCTCGGGGTCGTCGACGAACCAGCGCGGATTGGCGACCGCGACGAAGTTGAGCCCGATCCGCTCATAGGGCGGATAGGCCCGCCAGAAGCCCTGCGGGCCGCGGAAGTCGGGCAGGCCACTATCGACGCCCATGCCGGCCCCGGCCCCGATCAAGATGGCATCGGCCTCGGCGATCGCCGCCGCGGCCCGGTTGAGTAGTTTGTCGATCATGGGTGCCTGCTGGCTGACGAGGACGATAGGACCGTGATTTCCGAGATTCGACGCGCGATCAAGCCGTCTCCGCCTTGCGACGGCGTGGCTTCCAGACCGGTGAGACCCCGACGGCGCGGATCACGTCCTCCGCCTCTTCGCGGGTCAGGCCGAAGCTCAAGAGGAACTCGGCGACATCGTCCGTCTTCCGGGCATCGATCTTGTCGCCTTCCCCGAGGGTGAAGTGGGGGACGAGTTTCCCTCCGATCATGCCATGACTTGGTGAGAATGTATAAGTGATTTTCCCGGTCGGGGTTCGGCAGAGCCATGCCGGCGGATCCTCCGGTTCTCTCCATGGACTTGAGATCAGCATGCCGACCAGACCGCTATTCTTCAAGAATTCGAGAATCTCCGACTTCTCCAGAGGAACTCGGGAAATCGAGTCGGGTTCGAGCTCGGCCTCCTCCATCGTCCAGGGGTATGGCTCATACGGATCCTGATGTACGCTGATGGTGTACCAGCGTGGACCATCGGGTCCGATTGTCCCCAGGACTTCCGTGATGGTGCCCCAGACTTCGTCCTTCCCGAGTTGGAACTGGACTCGATCGCCAACGCGGAACTTCGCAGCCGGCTTTCCATTCTTGGACTTCATCGGGTTTCTCCCAATCTGTTTCACCAAGGCGAGACTCCCGTGATCGATTCGATATGAGCTCGCATCACCTCATCGAAACAGTGGGCCAAATTCTCACAGACCCTGCGCCAGTCGGTTACTTGGCGGAGATGAAGCGATTGCGTCGCGAGAGTGCCGGGATCATGGTGGGCGATCGCATTCCGCCACGCGTTGAGCGATTGCAGGCGATCACGCCGGGACCGATTACGAGAATCGAGCTTGTCAACCTTGTCCCAGAAGGCGAACCCGAAGCGCCCGAAATCTGAGCCGATGTTGCCAGGATTCGGGTTCCCGATGTCGAGTTTACGACTCAGCATCAGAGTCGCTCGGAACCCGAAGCGTACGCCGATCGGCGTAACCCATTGTATCAGGTGGTTGATGCATTCGTTGTGAAGTTCCCGACAGAATCCCTGGAACTGCGACGAAAGTAAGAGAGTGTAAGCGTAGTTGACCTGCTGGGTAGCATGACGGCGCCCCGGGGCTGTCCCGCCTACACTTCGGTGGGCGTGCTCGATCTCGTCGAGGGCCTGACCTCGATCAGTCAGCCAGGTTTGCAGCGATTGAGACGGCATCGTCTATGACAATCCCACGTTGATTTGGTTCGCTCGACCACATCCCGAGATCTCCTACGCCAGAAGCTCCTTGCGGATTCTGGCCGCGCCCTCGGGGCCGATGAGCTTGGAATTCAGGCCCTGGTAGGAGTAGGTGAGCTTCCAGGCGTCGAGGCCCAGCAGGTGGAGGATCGTGGCCTGGAGGTCGTGGATGCTGACGGGATTCTCGGCGATCGTGTATCCCAGCTCGTCGGTGGCACCCACGGTGATCCCCGGCTTGATGCCGCCGCCGGCCATCCAGATGCTGAAGCAGTGCGGGTGGTGGTCGCGACCGAGGAACTTCGAGCCGCCCCGCGCCTCGTTCATCGACGTCCGGCCGAACTCGCCGCCCCAGATCACCAGGGTCTCGTCGAGCAGCCCGCGGCGCTTCAGGTCTCCCAGCAGGGCCGTTATCGGCCGATCCACATCCTTGCACTTCTCGGGCAAGTGCTTGACGATGTCGTCGCCGGTGCCCGTGCCGTGGCAGTCCCAGCCCCAGTCGTAGAGCTGGACGTAACGCACGCCCCGCTCCACCAGCCGGCGGGCCAGCAGGCAGTTATTCGCGAACGACGACGCGCCCGGGTTGGCCCCGTACTCCTCGCGGATCGATTCGGGCTCCTGGCGGATGTCCATCACGTCGGGGACGGACATCTGCATCCGGAACGCCAGCTCGTACTGGCTGATCCGCGTCAGGGTCTCGGGGTCGCCGAACTCGGCCAGCTCATACTCGTTGAGCTGACGGAGGGCGTCGAGCGTCCTCCGGCGGTCGGCCCGGTCCATCCCCTTCGGGTCGCTGACATACAGGATCGGGTCGCCGACCGTCCGGCATTGCACCCCTTGGTAGACGCTGGGCAGGAACCCGGTGCTCCAGAGGGCCTTGCCCCCGGTCGGATCCGTTCCGCCGCTGATCAGGACGACGAAGCCGGGCAAGTCCTGGTTCTCGGTGCCCAGGCCGTAGGTGATCCACGAGCCCATCGCCGCCCCGCCGTTGCGCGAGTTCCCCGTGTAGAGGAACAGCTCCGCCGGCGCGTGGTTGAACTGATCCGTCCACATCGATTTGACGATCGCGACGTCGTCAACCGCGCCGCGGAAGTGCGTCCAGAGCTCGCTGATGTTCGCGCCGCTCTGGCCGTATTTCCGGAACTTGTAGGGCGAGCCGAGCAGCTTGGGGTGCCCCTTGATGAACGCGAATTTCTGGTTCTTGAGCAGCTCATCGGGGCAGGGCTGCATGTGATGCTTGGCCAGCGCGGGCTTCTCGTCGAAGAGGTCCTGCTGGGGCGGTCCTCCGGACATATGCAGATAGATCACCCGCTTGGCCTTGGGCGCGAAATGCGGCGGTCGGGCGGCCATCGGGTTGTCGGCGGAGGCGGCCTGCGACCCGGGGAGGGCACCCGCGCCGAGAGCCTTGCCGTCGCGGCCCATGAGCATCGCCAGCGCGATGCCGCCCAGGCCGGCCTGCGACCGCTTGAGGAACTGGCGGCGGGTCTGGGCCCGCGCTTGCTGCCACGCCAGGGGTAGGTTCTGGTCCGGGTGCGGGTACATGAGCATCAGCCTTTGGTCAAGACGCTGTCGAGGTTCAAGAGGACGTTGGCGACGGCGGTCCAGGCGGCCAGGTCGGCCGGGTCCATGCCGGGGGGTAGCGGGCCGATCGGGTCGGTGGCCAGGGACGCAGCCGCCTGTCGGTCCTTGCGGTATCGGGCGAGCTGGGCTTCGTAGAGCGACATCAACGGCTCGACCTGCTCGGGGCGAGGGGGTCGGCACTGGCAGAGCCGCAAGGCGTATCGGACGCGAGACGCGACGTCGGCCCCGCCCTCCTGGACGATCCGACGCGCGAGGGCCTGCGCGGCCTCGACGTAGACGGGATCGTTCATCGTCACGAATGACTGGAGCGGCGTGTTGGTCCGCACCCGCTTGATCGCGCAGATCTCGCGGCTGGGCGCGTCGAAGGTGGCCATCGACGGATACGGCACGGTACGCCGCCAGAACACGTAGAGCCCGCGACGGTAACGGTCTTCACCCTTGCTCTCCGTCCAGGTCCGCTCGCCGTTGAACGCCGCCTGCCAGAGCCCGGCGGGCTGGGGCGGGAAGACGCTCGGGCCGCCGGCCTTGCGGGACAACAACCCGCTCAATGCCAAGGCCTGGTCGCGGACCATCTCCGCCTCGAGCCGGACCCGCGGCGCGCGGGCCAGCAGGCGGTTGCGGGGGTCTTTCGCCACGAGCTCCGGCCGGGCCTTCGACGATTGCCGGTATGTGGCCGACGTGAGGATCAGCCGGATCAGGGCCTTGGTATTCCAGCCCGACTCCCGGTAGCGGACCGCCAGCCAGTCGAGTAGCTCGGGATGGCTGGGGGGTTCGCCCTGGGTGCCGAAGTCCTCCTCGCTCTCGACGAGGCCGCCGCCGAAGATCTGGGCCCAGTCGCGGTTGACCGCCACGCGGGCCGTCAAGGGATTCCTGGGATCGATCAGCCAGCGGGCCAGGCCCAGGCGGTTCGCGGGCGCGCCGGTCGGATAGGGATGAAGCGCCCGCGGCACGCCGGGCACGACCGGATCGCCGGGGTCGACGAAGTTCCCCTTGCGCAGGACGCGCGTCGTTCGCCGTTGACCTTCCGGCAGCTCGACCATGATCGGCACCGTCGGGGCCTTCGGCCGGGACTTCTCCATCGCGGCGATCTCGTCGCGGATCGGCTTGAGCTCCGGGGCGATCGTCCGGTAATGCCGGGCCAACGCCTCGACCTGCGGCCCGGTCCGCTTGCCGGGAGGCGTGTCGACGATCGCCAGGATCTCCTTGGGTACCTCCTTCCGCTTGTCCGTGGTCGGTGGTCCGTGGTCCGTTGTTCTGCTCTTGTCCGTGGTCCGTCGTCTGTTGTCCGTTGTTGCACTTGCGGTGGCGGTCGCGGGCAGGAGACTCGCCTCCCACTTGAGTTGCGCGGCGGCCAGGGCCGGCGTCGGCTTATCCAATTTCGAGCGCACCGCGGCGAGCTGCGATTCGAACTCCTGGAGTTTGGACGTGAACTCCGGGGTCGGGGCCGGGATGATGGGGCTCTCGTCGGGCTGGTCGTTGTCGGCGGTCTGGTTGAAGAAGGCGTAGAACTTGTAGTACTCGTCGTTGGTGATCGGGTCGTACTTGTGGGAGTGGCACTTGGCACAGCCCAGGGTCAGGCCCATCCAGACCTGGGCCGTGGTGTCGGCCCGGTCCTTGATGGCGGCGACGCGGAACTCCTCGTCGTCGGTGCCGCCCTCGGTGTTGGTCATCGTATTCCGGTGGAAGGCGGTGGCGATCCGGTCTTCGAGGCTGGGATTCGGGATCAGGTCGCCGGCGATCTGCAGGAGTGTGAACCGGTCGTACGGCATGTTGCGGTTGAAGGCGTCGATGACCCAGTCGCGGAACCGCCACATATTGGGCCGGAGCGGATCGGAGCCGTAGCCGGCCGAGTCCGCGTATCGCGCCAGGTCGAGCCAGATGCGCGCCTGACGCTCGCCGTAGGCCGGATCATCGAGGAAGCGGTCGACGGCTCGCTCGTAGGCGTCGGTCGCCCGATCCTGGATGAAACGCTCGACTTCCCGGGGCGTCGGCGGCAACCCGCGGATGTCGAGGCTGGCCCGGCGGAACAGGGTGTAGCGATCGGCCTCGGGAGAGGGCTTCAATCCCAGCTTCTCCAGCCGGTCGAGGATCCAGAAGTCGATCCCGTTGCGGGGCCAGGTGGCGTCGCGGACTTTGGGAAGAGGCAGGGACTCGGGCGGGATCCAGGCCCAGTGACGGGCGTACTCGGCCCCTTGCTCGATCCAGCGCCTCAGCATCTCGACTTCGGCCGGGCTGACGTGGTTCCCGGTCTTCCGCGGAGGCATGCGGAGCGTCTCGTCTTCCTCGGTGACCCGGAAGATCAACGCGCTGGACTCGGGATCGCCGGGGACGATCGCGGTCTCGCCGCTCTTGAGCGGCTTCGTGGCCGACTCGATGAGGTCCAACCGCAGCCCATTGGCCCGCTTCGCCTCGTCCGGCCCGTGGCAGACGAAACAGTTCTTCGCCAGGATCGGCCGGACCTCGCGGTTGAAGTCGACCTTCGCCCTGGGTGTTGGGCCCGGCTCGGCGGCCGGGGCCGAGTCGAGATCCCAGCCGAGGATCAGCGCGAGGCCGGCCAACGCTCCCATGAGGTGGAGGTGTGAGGAGAATCGCGGCCAAACTCGCTCGGATTCCGGTTCGCGACGCGTGATGCGCTTCATCGGGTGGGTTCTCGCAGCGGTGTCTCTTCGGTCCGGCCGTGGTGGATTGGCTCGGTGATAGGCGGGTGTGTTCTCTCGATCGTCCGGGCAGGCTGGCGCATCCATGCAAATCGGCTCTATCTATTGTTCACGATCCAGGTCCTCCACTCAAGATGCTGGACACTCGCCAGGGCCAGCCCATCGTCGGCTCTGTCTGCCCTTTTGGCATCTGGCTTCGTTTCGCCTGCTTCGTGGCATCTGCCGTTTTGGCATCTGGCTTCGTTTCGTGCGTTTCGCGACGGCCGGACTCATGGTGGGTTCCAACGGCGCCCCTTCCGCCAGAGAGGTGGGTTCGTTTCGTGCGTTTTGCGTTGGTCTCGCTCCGAGGCTGGGTTCGTTCGGCGCGACCAGTGAACGTCGGGTCACCATTTCTGGGTTCGTTCTTCGATTCTTGTGCTCGTCGCGCTCGGTTCCGCATCCCACTGGTGCCCCTTTCTCGGCTCGCTTGCGCACCCCGAACCCGCCAGGTCGACCCGTCATCCTTGACTATAGAAACTCCCGACGGCTGTTGCGCGATGGCCGCTCCAGAAATCCGGGAAAGGCATCCGGCACGCGGAGAAGGCCGTCAGCGATCGATCACCATCGCCAGACTGGCAGTCGATCGATTGTCGATCAATCGAGAGAGCGTGGCGCAAGTCGACACAAGCCGACCGGCCACCTCTCGATGAGGGAGGAGAATGGAACTCGGCTCATCGCCCCGGTGCCGCCTGGCGGGGAACTCGAATGCCTACGCGCCATTGCGCCGATGCGGACCCGGCAGGGTGAGGCGGTCGATCCCGATATTGCCATCAACGAACCAGATGATACCGCCGGTTTCGGTGACCGGAAACGCACCCGGCTGCACGTAAAAAGGGAACACGTACCGAGGGAAACCGATGAACGACACGCGGCCCGATTTGGAGATCTCGCCAAGCTTGCTCAGGTTTCCGGAAACGCTGGGGTACACCTTGAGGATGGAGAAGAACAACGTCGGTCCGGGCGCGGCGGTGATCGCGTTGGGGTACTTGTTCACGCCCGATGGAAATACCGTGAAACGCCTGAACCTCCCGGAGGGGCTGACTCGCACGATGGCTTGTCTGACGTTGCTGCCGAAGACTTGTTCCGCGACCCAGATGTTCCCGTTCGAGTCGGCGGTCATGCTCGAGACAACGGGCGCGACCACCTGCGCTTTCATACCCCGAGATGCCGGTACGCGGACCTGAAGAGGAATCCACTCGCTGATCTGGCCCGACGACGTGATCCGGACGAGTGCTGAGGAGCCCTCGTGTACCCCGGAGGACTGGGAGTTCAGTGCAATCCAAAGATTTCCCCTGGCATCGGCCGCGATCCCTACCGGGGAAGCCCCGTTGCTCTGAGTGCCCAGCGGATATTCGGTAATCTGGCCGCCGGGAGTGATGCGGCCGACGAGGACCAGTCCCCCCGAGGAGATGGCCGTGAACCAGAGATTTCCGTCATGAGCGGCGGTGATATTCGGGGCGGATGAGGCATCGGGAACGACGAACTCGGCCAAGGAACCCGATGGGCTAACGCGACCGATTACGGCCTCGGTTGCGCCGGAGTTCAAGCCCAGTGGACGCTGGCCGGCGTACCAGACGTTGCCGTCGGGCCCGTTCGTGAGACCTGAAATCGTGATCTGACCGGCCAGGGTTGCCACCGTGCTGAACTGGCCGTCGGGTGTTAGCCGATCCAATGTGATCACGTTTCCAAGGCTCGAGCTGAGGTCCCTATCGACAAACCACAAATTGCCGTCAGGACCGGCGTCTACCGGCCCCAACACGGCGTCGCCGTCGAATACCCCGGTGATCGGGAAGCGGGTCAAGGCCATGAGGGCACGATCTTCGAGCCCCTCCGCCGAGGGCCGAAGCCGGAGCGACGTCCTTGGCCGGATCCCGTGATCTCGGCCTCGGTGCCACGGTCGCGAAAACCACATCATTTGCGTCTCCTCATCGAGTTGCTTTCCGGGGTGTCGAGCACTTGCTGCTTGATTCACGACGCCGCTCATGGTTCGTGCCGGATGGCTCGGATGGGCGCGCAACGACCTCGGTAAATGCTAAACTCCTCGAGAGATCTTTCCCGGGATGATTTCGATGAGCTGAAGATTTACTACTAATACTAATGCTTGGTCGAGACCGTCGCAACGAAATCGTACGGTCATTCGAAGAAGGTGCGCACCTTCGTGGTATCGCATAGGCTTCGCCCCATCAGGGTCGGCACCACTCCTCGGACGAGAGCTTGAATTTCTTGGTGATGATATGCTTTTTTTGTTCGATCGAATCTCCCTCGGCGACCCGTATTCTTGCTCGCGACGGTAGGTGAAGTGGAAGTAGAAGACGGGATCGGGGATGAGTGAGCTGGATCAAGCGGATTTCCAGCGGAGTCAAGCCATCAGGCTCAATTGGCCGGCCTTCAGCAGCTTGAGGCCCTTCATTGCATTCCGAATCAACTTGTTCTTGAAGAGACTCAGTGCGGCCCACGCGTAGCTGTCGGCGTTGTCGATCGCCTCGTATCCCGGCATCGCCGCGTATTTTACCTCATCACTCGCGTACGCATAATCGTAGGTGTCGCACACCTTGTGTGTCGCCTCATGCATCAGCGATCTGGCGATGAAGAGATTCGGATTGATCTGGCTGTGCTGGTCCTGCAGTATCGTGAATTTGATATGGATGCTGCCTTGGTGCCTGGCTTCGTATAAACACTGACTCACCACATGACCCTTCCACCCATCCTCGAACTTGTGCTTACCCTGGAAGATCACCACCGGCTGCGTTCCCAACTGATCGCGACCGGGTGTGCTGGACTTGGGGGCCACATACCCCCTGCCATCTCTGTTCTCTTTCTTGCTCAATACGCCGGAGTGGGCATCGGAGATCGTCAGCGGTCCGCCGAGGTAGGTGCTAACCCGGTCATAAACCTGATGGATACGATCCAGGTACGGCTTCCAGTCGGCCCAGGGGTCGAAGGGACCGAGTTCGGGGAGTCGAAAATGATACTTGAGAATTTCTGCCTCCACCTCCGACACGGGCTGCCCGGAAAAGGCGCGCGTTACCAGATTGGCGCCCATCGCATCGCCCATCCGTCTTGTCACTTGCGTGGCGTGGGAGGCCAGCCTCCTGGTCAGCTCGAGACAGGTGTGGAGTTTGAATAGCTCTTGGGGAGTGGGAACCTGGGTCGAATGGTAATTCACGTTCAACCCCTGGACGACCTGACCCTGGATGGGCTGATTGTCACCGTCCAGAACATTAACCTGTCTGCCTCGTTGGTCCAACGTTGGCATCGGCACGACTCCGCATCGAGGGGTGAGGCCGCGTGGCGTGGAAAGGCGAACGTCAAGGAACAGGGGGAGGGGGAACAGCACCGACTTTGGATGCTCTTGCGTACAGCCCCGCCTCGCGAAGCGGAGTCGAGCGCTTTCCGCTCGGGTCTCGCTCGGCCGCACCAATCCGACGCGCAAGCGAGAGTGTAACTGAGCGCGGATAAGGGACCCACCGGGGCCTTCAAGATAGCCGCTCTCGGCATAGGCGGCAAGTTCGGTCCACCCGTGATCCATGCTCAAGCAAGGGGATGACCATTCGGTGCCCCTCATGCGCTTACTCTAATCGTGCCACGCCATTACCGGGCTTCGGGAACCGGACGAAGACCTCAGGGTCGTGGCCCGGGATGATCAGGCGTGGACTCGTCGCAAGCTGCTTCATCCGGTCCTGGGCGGCCAGGTTCGCCTTCGCGTCGAAGGTCTGCGCGATCGGGACGTGCTTGTCGAGATTCTCGTACAGGTAGAGGTTGTCCGACGCGATGACCATGCAACCCGCCTTCGTGTTCACGCCCACATACTGCGACGCGTACGTGTGCCGGCCTCCGGTATAGACGGTCACTCCCGGGAGGATTTCCCTGGCGTCGCCATCGACCAGGTGGACGCGGCCCCGGGCTTTGAGGCTTACGATGGCCGAAACATACGTCGATTCGACCGTCCCGGCCTTTCCGATCGGTGGCCTGGAATCGCGGGTGTAATACTCGAACTCGCCCTCCTGAATCCAGATTTGAGCCTTCGGGAACAGGTCGGCGCCGTCGGCGTGGTCCCAGTGCATGTGCGTGATGATGACGTCGGTGACCTCCTCCGGCCTGATCCCGAGGCGCTCGAGCGCCTTGTCCGGTCGGACGTGATCGGCGACCTTCCTCTCCTTCAAGAGTCTCGGCCGATAGAAACCCGCATCGACCAGGATCGTCCGTCCGCCGGAGCCTTTCAGCACCCAGAAGGTCATCGCGATGTCGAGCCTCCGTTCACGGTCGGCTCCCTGAACCAGGGCGTAAACCGGAAAAGCGGGCATCGTGGCGTAGCGGACCGCGAACACCTCGTAGGCCGGCGGTTCGGACGCCCGTGCCTCGATCCCCAGGAGGCCGCCGACCCCGGTGATGATGAGGAAGGCCAGGGCACGGACGCGTCGAGGCAACATGGAGAGCTCGTCTGGTAAGAGGTATGCAGGGTCGGCCATCGGTCGCAAATCACGGCCTCTGAGCGGCTCCAAATCGGGGCTCGCCGACCCATCAGCATAGCGGACCGGACGGGAAATCGAAGAGATTTGAACACGAAAAAGACGAAAGACACGAGAAACGCAAGCGAACGATTTCAAGACTTCTGGGGCCATGGGAACCGGACCGGGTACTGCGAAGAACCCTGTCCTGGAGGATGGTCCATTCGAGTCTCGAGCGGTTAACCGATGGGTTGCGCACGTCGTGGCCGCATTATGGCGACACTAACCCGACGCGTCAGCGAGGGTCCGATGGCATTCCCCTCGCTGGCGCGTCGGGTTGATATGGGATGTATGCAATCCGAGCGTGAAGCGATTCCGTGGAGTCGTCCACTCAATCCTTCTCGACGGTCCCGCCCCGCTTGCCGGCATAGAACCCGTAGCGCCCCTGGATCAGCTCGTGGCCGGGGTTGACCTTGGGATAGAACCAGGCCACATCCCGGACGGTCCGGCCGTCGGGTCCGACGTAATCGACCCAGTTGCAGGTCCCCTTGATGGGACACGTGTAGGTACGCTCGGTGACCCGCAGCGCGTCGGTCTTGACGGTGGCAGGATCGAAATACCAGTTTCCTTCGTATTTGGCCAGGCTCGGGCCGACCTCGGCCTCGGCCAGGGCGGTACCCGACTCTCGCTCCCGGATCGTCACGCTCATCGCCGTTGTCCTCCCCAATCTCGAATCTCGAGTTCTCCACGTCACTCACATTCAATGTAGGGCGGGAGCGCGTTCTCGGAAAGGCGTGAACCCCGAGTCTCCGGCGCGACTCTCGACGCCTTCACGCCCGCGGCCCCGTGCCATGACCCGCCACCCCCTTGACATCGCCACCGAATCGTTTAGAACTCAACCCACGTGATGGACCCCGGGACGGAGCGGGCGGGATGCGGCTTTTCCGTCCCGGATGACGTTTCCGTTCCATTGATTGAAAGGGACTCGACCGATGCGGAAGAACCTGTTCGCGATGGGGCTGGCGACGTCCACCCTGCTGGGGCTCGGGATGGTCGCCACCGGCGACGATTACACGATCGACTCGGCGCACTCGGGGGTCAACTTCAAGATCTCCCATTCCGATTTGAACTGGATCTACGGACGGTTCAATAGTTTCTCCGGCGAATTCGCGATCGATTCCAGCGATCCGTCCAAGTCGTCGTTCGCGATGAAGATCAAGCCGGAGAGCGTGGATACGAATAACGCCGCTCGCGACGGTCACCTCCGCAGCCCCGACTTCTTCAACACCAAGCAGTTCCCGTCGATGAGCTTCACCAGCACGTCGGTCAAGCCGATCGAGGGCGGCTTCGAGGTGACCGGCGAATTCACGCTGCACGGGCAGACCAAGCCCGTGACCTTCAGCCTCAAGGGTGGCAAGACGGTCTCGATGAAGGGGATGCAGAAGACCGGCTACACCGCGGAGTTCCCGATCAAGCGCTCGGAGTTCGGCGTCGGTAAGCCCTCGCCGATGCTCGGCGATGATGTGTGGGTCTCGATCAGCTTCCAGGGTGTCAAGAAGCGCTGATGATCGCGGATCGGGTTTGATGAGGAGCGTCGATTCCCAGGGGCGTCGGCCCATGCCTCCTATCAAGCGAGTCCCTCGGCTTGTATTGCTGGCCTGGGCTCGCGTCGCACGGGTTGAAGACAACCCGTGGCACCGGGGGCCAGGCGTTTTCCATCGGGAGGGCGAGGCTCCGTCCAAGCAGTACCGAAGAGGCTCGGACGGAGCCTCGCCCTCCCAGGATGAATCGTTTCTGCACGAGCGGTCATGTCGCGTGGATGGACCTGCGCATCTCCGGCCTTCCCACGCGCCCACCTTGGCGCCCTGAGCCCCCACCCCCTTGACATCTCGGCCAGATTGTTTAGAACTAAACTATATCCAGTCCACCCCGGGACGGAACTCGGGGAGCGGTCCGGGCGGGGCTTCTCCCGAAGCTGATGTTTCCTTTGCGTTCCATCCCTTGAAAAGGAGTTGACCGATGCGGAAGAACCTGTTCGCCATGGCGATCGCGGCGTCCACCCTGCTGGGTCTCGGGATGGCCGCCACGGGCGACGACTATACCGTCGACCCGGTGCACTCGGGCGTCACTTTCCAGATCTCGCACCTGGACCTGAGCTGGATTCACGGGCGGTTCAACGAGTTCTCCGGGGAATTCACGGTGGATTCCAGCGATCCGACCAAGTCATCGTTCAAGTTCGACATCAAGCCGGAGAGCGTCGACACCAACAACACCAAGCGAGACGGCCATCTGCGCAGCCCCGACTTCTTCAACACCAAGCAGTTCCCGAAGATCGCCTTCGCCAGCACGTCGGTGGCACCGGCCGAGGGCGGCTTCCAGGTGACCGGCAACCTCGACTTCCACGGGCAGACCAAGCCCGTCACTTTCAACCTCAAGGGGGGCAAGTCGGCCGAGTTTCCCAAGGGCGTCCAGCGGACCGGTTTCACCACGCAGTTCAAGATCAAGCGATCCGATTTCGGTATGGACAAATATGCGGGCATGCTCGGCGATGATGTGTGGATCGCGGTCAGCTTCGAGGGGACGAAGAAGTAAGTTACCATCGGAGTGCGGGTTTCCGGAGGAGGCCCCTCACCCCCTTCGGGCACCTTCTCCCGGCTGCCGCGGGGCGAGGGGGAAGTGAGGCCGCCTCTCGATCCGCACTCCGAAATCGAAAATCCAGGATCGAGTCACCCGCGCCCTCGGCTTCGAAGACCTGCCGAATTCGCTCGGCGACGATGCGGTGCTCGTCGCCTTGCAGCGTCCAGACCATGATTCGCAACCCGCGGTCGCCCTCGGCGAGGATGGCGATCCGAGGGTCGCCGTCCCAGAGCTTGCGCACGACGTCCGCAGACGTCAGCGGGGAGTGCCATCGGCTCCAATCGACCACGACCTGCGGGACGTGATTGGCGATCTCGGCGACCTCACGCCGGGCGCCGACTCCCGGGATCCGGGTGAGCGTGGCGATGATCTCCGCGGATCGCGCGTCCCACTCGCGCCATTCGGCGTCGTGGTCGAGCTTGAGGTATCGCTCCAGCGCGACGAGCAGGCCGACCATCTCCTCCTTGCCGACCTTCATGCCGCGGCCGATCCCCATGCTGGGGCTGATCGCGCCGGCCCGCCGCGATCAGGTCGGGCCGGCCGAGGAGCAGGCCCGAAGCCTGCGGGCCGCGGATCGCCTTGCCGCCGGAGAAGGTCACGAGGTCGAATCCCTCGTTGATGTACTCGGAGAACCGAGAGATCGGCGGGACGTCCGCGGCCGCGTCGAGGAACGTCACCACGCCCCGCTCCTTGCCGACCTTGATCCATTCCTCCCGCTTGATGGAGCCCAGAGGCCCGAACCGGTTCAGGAAGAACATCATCGCGGTGCGCGGGTTGATGGCCCGGTCGAGCTCCTGGCGCGTCTCCACCCAGATCACCTTCGCGCCGGTCTGGGCCATCTGGGCCTCGTATCGGCTCACGTGGGCTTTCTGGAGGATCACCTCATTCCTCAGGCCGGTGGTCTCGGGCAGGCGGTCGATCGCCGGTAGGTTGTCCCGGGTCATGGCGGCGGCCGTGCCGACCGCGATCGCCGAGGCCGCGCCCGCGGTGACCATCGCGGCCGGGACCCCGAGCAGCCCCGCGATCCGCGCCCCGACCTTCTCCTGGAGCTCGGGGACCGAGACGAACCAACGGGCCGCCTCGGCCATCGCCTGCACGACCTCCGCCGGCATCAGCGAGCCGCCCACGACGGTGACCGTCCCCTGCGCGTTGATCAGGGTCTTGACCCCGAGCCGGGAATAGATGCTCTTCGCCGGTGTCATGTCTGGATATCCCCCTCGAGTCGCCCGACGGACCTCTTTTTTCACGCCCGGACCTCCACGTTAACCCGGAACCTCAACGAGCGACAGGCCCTCGATCCACTCCGTGAACGTTGGGGAAAATTTCCTTGACAAATTTATTTTTCAAGGGCATATTCACCTCGTGGACAGGGGAGCAGAGGGGGGATTCATGACGACGGCGCTGGCGGTGGCTGTGATACGTGGGACGGAGCAGGCGTCGAGCTTGCTGGGACATCCTTTGAGGCTGAAAGTCCTGGAGCAGCTCGTGGAGCCGGACTCCGCGGCCGGCCTGTCGCGTCGGATGGGGGTCCCGAGGCAGGTGTTGAACTATCACCTCCGGGCGCTGGAGAGCGCGGGTGTGGTGGAATTCGTCGAGGATCGACCGAGGGGAGGGCTGAAGGAGCGGGTGATGCGGGCGACGGCTCGCTCGTACCTGATCAGTCCCGAGGCGATGGGGGCCGTCGAGCCCGATCCCGGCCGACTCCGGGACCGATTTTCGTGGGCCTATCTCGTGGCCGCGGCGGGGAAGGTCGTGCGCGATCTGGGGATCTTGAGGGGGCGTGCCGACCGCGTCGGCAAGCGGCTGTCGAACGTTCACGATCGAGACCGAGGTCCGCTTCGCCTCGGCCGTCGAACGCGACGCATTCACGCGAGAGCTGTCGGAGAAAGTGGCGGAACTGGCCGTGAAGTACCACGACGAGCAGGCGCCGCAGGGGCGCCTGTTCCGGTTTGTGCTGGGTGCCTACCCGGCGATCACCAAGACGGACGAGGAGGCGGCCGAAGAGGAGGGCCGTGCGCGAGACGCGGGCATCGCGACGTCGCCGCCTCCGCTTCCGTCGCCGAACGAGGAGTCCAGACCATGAGCGCGAAGAAGTGCCGGTCGTACGAGAAGACGTTCGAGGTGGCGGCCCCTGTCGAGGCCGTCTGGAAGGCGATCACCGAAGGCGAAGAGCTGAGCCGGTGGTTCTGCCAGGAGGCGAGCTGTGAACCCGGCGTCGGCGGGAAGCACGAGATCGACTGGGGCGGCGGTGCCAAGGCGACGGGGGTCGTCACCATCTGGGAGCCGGGGGTCCACCTCCGGACCGAGTCCGTCCGGCCCGAGCAGGGTGAGCCTCGCTTGCCCGACCCGGGCGAGCCTTACGCGCTCGACTGGTACCTGGAGCACGAAGGGGGCACGACCCGCGTCCGGATGGTGGCTTCCGGGTTCGGCGAGGGCCCCAAGTGGGACCAGGAGTACGACGGGACCTACTACGGCTGGGACCTCTTCCACAAGACGCTGGCACATTATCTCGAGCATCACCGCGGCCAGCCCGTCGGCAACGTCGTGATCTACGCGGTCCTCGCGGTCACTCCGGCCGAAGCCTGGTCCCGCCTGATGGGACCCGAGGGGCTCGTCGCCGGAGGGAATCTCGATGACCTCAGGGTCGGCGCGCCGTTCCGGTTCGTCACCAGCGGGGGCGACGTGCTCGAGGGCGTCATCCGGAATTACGTGCCGGAGAAGACATTCTCGGCGATGGTGGAGAGCCTGAACAAGGCGATCCTGAATATCGAGATGTCCTCGATTCCCGGACGGGGGCACTTCCTCTATCTGTCGCTGGTGACGTGGGGACTGCCGAAGGCCGACCTCGACGCGCTGGGGAGCCGCATCAAGGCAATCGTTTACGGCCTGTTTCCCCAGCAGACCGAGTCGCCCATGGCGGCCTGCGCCGAGACGGCGTAGGGCACCTTTCGGGCAACCGTGGCGAGACCTGATTGAAGACCCCTCACCCGCCCTTCGGGCACCCTCTCCCCGCCTTGCGGGGCGAGGGAGAAAAGGCCACTGCTGATGGTTAGAGCGTGTTATGAACTAGCGTCCTCTGTTTCTCGGCATCTTCCGTTGTAGCCGGGGTCTGTGACCCCGGTCCGGCAGCCCCGGCCTCACAGAGGCCGGCTACAAGGAATGGAGAGGTTCATCACACGCTCTAGTCCGCTCGCCTGGTCGCGACCATCAGCAATCGGTTCGATCCGAGCCGGAAGGGCTCTCTCGCGAAAGAGCCGTATCCCTGGATGTCGGCAAAACCGGCCTGCCCGAGGAGCCCAAGAATCTCACGGCAGGTATAAATCCGCGCCGACATCGATCGACGTTCGGTCGTGCCGTCGCGCATCCAGGTGTATTCGACGTGTAACCGGCCTTCGATGGGATCATAGCGTCGTTGCGCCTGCATGATCATGTCGCCGATCGGATACGAGGCCCTTTCCTGCAAGACGGGCAGGAGCGACTCCGCGACGTAGCCGGTCTCGAGGACGAACCGAGCTCCCGGCTTGATCGCCCGCGCCACGGCCTTCAGGAACGCGGCGTTGCCGTCGTCGTCGAGATAGCCGAAGCTGTTGCCGAAGCAGTAAGCCCCGTCGAAGGTCGAGGGCCAGGGCAAGTCTCGCATCTCGCGGTGCTCCCAGGCAATCGTCCCCGATGGTCGCTCGATCGGGGCCCGCGCCGCGTCCAGGAATTCCGACGAGATGTTGACGCCCGTCATGTCGTAGCCGCGATCGGCCAGGGCGTGGCAGTGGCGTCCCCCGCCACAGGGAACGTCGAGGAGCCTGGCCGGCGCCGGGACGCCGAGCGACTCCACGAGGAAATCCACGTCCTGTCGAGTCTGGTCCGCCTGGGGCATCTTCAGCCAGGACTCGACGGCCATGCCCGAGAAGAAGGTTCGCCACCAGTTGACCGGTTCGGACATCGTCGGCGCCCTTTCTTCGGGACGATCGGAGCATTCCGCGGAGGGTTGCTTCCGCTTGACACCGATGCCGGCGTCAGGGTTCGCATCGTCCTGGGCAATTCTCATGCGGTGCCATTGATACCCAGGGTCTCGGCATGCGGCGTCAAGGCGTCGATGACGAGCTGGATGTGCTCCTCAAGCGGGACGCCGAGCCGCTCGACACCCCCATAGACATCATCGCGGCTGACCTTGGCGGCGAAGCTCTTGTCCTTCAATTTCTTCTTCACGCTGGACGGCGAGAGCGAGCGGATGCCGTCCGGCCGGACCAGGCAGCAGGCCATGACGAAGCCGGTCAGCTCGTCGCAGGCGAGCAACGACTTGTCGAGCGCCGTCAGCTCGGGGATCTCCGAGGCGTCGAAGTGGGCGACGACGGCCTGGGCGATCTCGGGCTCGCCCTGCTCGCGGAGCCAGGCGACGATCCGTCGCGGATGCTCCTCGGGCCAACGGTCGTAGTCGGCGTCGTGCAGCAGCCCGGCGATCGCCCAGCGAGGCTCGTCGTCCGCCCCGGCACCATAGCGATGCGCGGCGCGTCGCATCGAGGCCTCGACCCCACGCGCGTGGTTCCTCAGCGCCGGGTTATCCGTCCACTCATGAAGCTTCGCGACCGCTTCCTCGTACGTGACCGCCATGGATCTCTCCTCGCATCGGCTCGAATCGCAGGATTTCGTCCCGATATTCTAGCCGATCCGCCGTGGCGATGCTCGTCGACGGCCGGGCCCTCGAACCCGGGATTTTCACCCGAGCCCTGGACGTGCAGAAGCGGGGATCCGCTGGTTGAGCAAGTCGGGGATCTGGCCGCGGATGTCCCGTCCCTGGACGGACGTGCTCGGACCGGATGCGGTCGGCAAGAGCTGGTTGAGGAGCGTCAGGCCCTCGATAGTCCAGGTGGGGGAGAAGGAATAAATCGTCGCCGCGAGCCGGGCGGGCCAGCCGACGACGACCTCGGCGTCTCCGTTGCAAGTCGCCTCCCAGAGTTTCCGGGCGACATGTTCGGCGGAGGTCGCAAGGATCGGCATGGTGTCGCTCAAACCGACCAGGCTGTACTCGGTAGGCTGGTCCCCTTTGATCCACGCGTGGACATGCCCCCCGGTACGCATCAGGTTCGGATAGACGCCGGTAACGAGGATTCCGTCCTTGGCGAGTTCGGTACGCAAGGACTGGGTCAGGCCGGCCAGGGCGAACTTGCTCGATGTGTACGCGGTCAGGTGCGGGACCGGGATCTTGCCGCCGAGGGAAATCACGTTGGCGATCCGCCCGAATCGCCGCTCGCGCATGTGGGGTAGAGCGGCCAGCGTGCAATGGACCGCGCCCCAGAAGTTGGTGGCCATGGCATGCTCGAAGTCCTCGAGCGTCATGGCTTCCATCGGGCCGACCAGCATGATCCCGGCGTTATTGACGAGGATATCCACCCGCCCGTGCTTCTCGATGGCCAGGTCGACCAGGTACTGGCATTGCTCGGGATCGGTGACGTCGGTGGGCACGGCCATGACGCTCCGCGCCGGCGTGGAGCATGTCGATCTCGGCGGCATAGAGGTTCTCCGTGTCGCGGGCGGCGAGGATCAGGTTCGCGCCGCGTTCGGCGGCGTAACGCGAGACCATCAGGCCGTGGCCCGTCGATGCGCCCGTGATGATGACGACGCGATCCGCCAGCGTGATCCGCCGCGAGAGCCGCAAGAACTGTCGGGCACCCCAGGCGAGCCCCGCTCCGGCCAGGGCGCCGGCCACGACCTTCTGTCGGCTCGTCATCGTCGTCTCCTCGTTGGTCGCCCGTCCGGATGATTGGATTCAAGACGGACCGTCCTCGTGAGGGCTCGCGTTCCGGATCGGATCGAGCGAGGCGATCCGATCCGGACTCGAGCGCCCGTCTCCTTCCCTGGGAGGGACGGCCCTTTCTCTCCGTATGACGAGCTCAAGGAGCAAAACCGATGCCGGAAGCGGCCTCGCGATCCGGTTCCGTTCAGATCAGACCGGAGATGGGTTTCGCACGGCGAATCCCCTCTGGTGCCAGTACGGATAGGCGAGCGTGGTCGCGCTGGCGGCATCGAGCCTGGCGACCTGCTCCCTGGTCAGGTCCCAGCCGACGGCGCCGAGGTTCTGGCGCAATTGATCCTCATTCCGCGCACCGATGATGACGTTGGCCACGCTCGGCCGCTGGAGCAGCCAGTTGAGGGCGATCTGCGGGACGGTCTTGCCGGTCTCCCCGGCCACCTCGTCGAGGGCGTCGACCACCCGGAAGACGTACTCGTTGTCGACCGGCGGCCCGATGTCGGTGACGGCCTTGCTCTGGAGCCGGCTGGTCTCCGGCAACGGCTGACCGCGACGGACCTTGCCCGTGAGCCGGCCCCAGCCGAGCGGGCTCCAGACGACGGCGCCGACCTTCTGGTCGAGGGCCAGCGGCATGAGCTCCCACTCGTAGTCGCGGCCGATCATCGAGTAATAGGCCTGGTGGGCGACGTAGCGAGCCAGCCCGTATCGCTCCGAGACCGCCAGCGACTTCATCAAGTGCCAGCCCGAGAAGTTCGAGCAGCCGATGTAGCGGATCTTGCCCGCCCGCACCAGGCCGTCGAGCGTGCCCAGCACTTCCTCCACCGGCGTGATCGCATCGAAGCCGTGGAGCTGATAGAGGTCGATGTAGTCCGTGCCCAGCCGGCGCAGGCTCGCGTCGACCGCCCGGATCAGGTGGTATCGCGAAGAGCCCATGTCGTTCGGGCCGGGGCCCACGGGAAAGGTACCCTTGGTCGAGATGATCACCCGGTCGCGCCGGCCCTTGATCGCCTGGCCCAGGATCTCCTCGGCCTTCCCGTTCGAATAGATGTCGGCCGAGTCGAACATCGTGAGCCCGGCCTCGAGGCAGACGTCGACCAGCCGCGTGGCCTCGGCGACATCGCTGGCGCCCCACGCCTTGAAGAACTCGGTACTTCCGCCGAACGTCCCCGTGCCCAGGCTCAGCACGGGGACCTTGAACCCCGAGCCTCCGAGTTGTCGGTATTCCATGATCCTCTCTCCCTTCTTGTTTCCGCGGGCGTGATAAAAGTGAAATTGAACCGCCAAGGACGCCAAGAAACCAGGAGAATTGAATTCGATCGATTCGTTCCCCTCGGGATTTCCTGGTTGGTTTTCTTGGCGTCCTTGGCGTCCTTGGCGGTTCAATTCCGAGATCCCGTCAATTAGCCCGCATGAGCCACGGCCACTTCCTGGGCCTCCAGCGAGGGATAATCGACGTAGCCTTCGGGTCCCGGCGCGTAGAACGTGGCGGGATTGGGATCGTTGAGCGGTGCTTCCAGCGCGAAGCGGCGGGGCAAGTCGGGATTCGCGATGAACTGCACTCCGTACGCGACCGCGTCGGCCTCGCCGGCCGCGAGGACCTGCTCGCCGGTCTTCCGGGTGAATCGCTCGTTGGCGACGTAGACCCCGCCGAACGCGTCCTTGAGCTGAGGGCCGATCCGGCCCTCGCCGAGTGCCTCTCGGTGCAGATGAACGCGATCCGGCGTCTGCCAAGCTCGCGAGCGACATGTCCGAACGTCGCCGCGGGGTTGGAGTCGCCGATGGAGTGAATATCGCCGCGCGGTGCCAGGTGCATGCCGACGCGACCCGGTCCCCACACGCTGATGGCGGCGTCCGCGACCTCGAGCAAGAAGCGGGCGCGGTTCTCGATCGGGCCGCCGTACTCGTCCGTCCGATGGTTCGCGCCGTCTTGCAAGAACTGATCGACCAGATAGCCATTCGCTCCGTGGATCTCGACGCCGTCGAAGCCGGCCGCCTGCGCGTGCTGAGCACCCTTGCGGAAGGCCTCGATGATGCCGGGGATCTCGCTCAACTCGAGGGCGCGAGGCGTCTCGAACGACTGCTTGGGCCGCAGCAGGCTGGGGTGACCCTCGGGCCGGATGGCGCTCGGCGCGACCGGCAGCTTCCCGTCCAGGTAAATCGGGTGCGACATCCGCCCGACGTGCCAGAGCTGGAGGAAGATCCGGCCGCCCCGGTCATGGACGGCCCGGGTGACGAGTTTCCAGCCCTCGACCTGCTCCGGCGACCAGATGCCGGGCGTATCCGGATAGCCGATGCCCATGGGGTCGACGACCGTCGCCTCGGTCAGGATCAGCCCGGCCGATGCACGCTGGGCGTAATACTCGGCCATCAGCGGATTGGGTACCCGCCCTCCGCCACCGGCGCGGCAGCGAGTCAGGGGCGCCATCCAAACGCGGTTCGGCAAGTGCAGGTCGCCCACGGTGATCGGATCCAACAGGCCGGGCATGGGAAGAATTCTCCTCGAAAAACCGGGTCCGATTTGAAACCAAGACGGCGGTATCGCAAAATTCCTCGGCGTATGATACCTTCGATAATCGACGAACATCGAACATTCTAGGCGGTCGTGGTCCATGAGGCAACTCGAGCATCCGAAAGTCGAAGAGATCACGCTGACCGGCGTCCTCGCGGCGCTCAGCGATCCGGTGCGCCTCTCGGTGGTCTCGAGCTTGTTTCAGAGCGGGGGCGAACGGGCCTGGAGCGACTTCGACGTCGCGGTGGGGGCCTCGACGCTGAGCCATCACATGCAGGTCTTGCGGCTGGCCGGGGTGATCAATCACCGGAAGGATGGGACCCGCTGCTTCGTCTCGATTCGCCCCGAACTGGAGCGGGTGTTCCCCGGGTTGCTCGGGTGCATCCTCGGCTTCGCGCCCGAGTGATCGCAAATCCGCGGCCGCTTGGCGTCAGGCCTGGCCGAGGAGCCGATGCGTCGTATCGAATTGTTGTCAATCCGCCGCCGATCGGCCTCAGCCGGATCGAACGTGTTCTAGGCTCTCATCAGGGACGCTGAAAGTCCCCCGGAAGGCTATTACGCCGCGACGCGAAACGGCGGCGTGTTTCGGGGTTCTTGACCCACATGAAGGAGCCTGGCATGAGGTGGCCGAATTGCGCGGAAGGACAGGATCGGGCGAACAGACCGGGCCGGCATGCATCCCAAAGCCCGGTCGCGCCGGGTGGAAGCCGCGGTCGAGGGGCTCGAGAGCCGGGCACTCATGACGGCGGGTAGCATCACGGCGAGCGGGGCAACGGCGATCATCACGCCCGCCTCGGTCGGCGCCAATGTCGCGATCGTGTCGATCCAGAATGTCGGTGGCTCGACCATGCTCGACGTGAATCTGAACGGCCTGGACAATTACTTCGCGATGGGCAAGGTCGGCTTCGTCTATTACGAGGGTGCCGGCGTCTCCGGCTCGCAGACCTTCGTGAACAACACGAGCCTCCACACGGTCGCCTGGGGCGGCGGCGGGGCCAACCTCTTCGAGAGCAACGGCGGAGCCCAGGACGAATTCTTCGGCGGGGCGGGCTCGAATACGTTCGACGCCGGGACCGGATTCGACATCTTCTTCGGCGGTACCGGGTCGAATACCTACAATGAGAACGCGACGGGCTCGGGAGAGATCTTCCGGGCCGGCGGCCAGAATATCATCAACGTCCCGCCGGGTGCCACCGGGCATTACTACGTGGTCTGATCGAGGCCATCGGGCCGTCGCTCGCGGAGCAGAGGAGAGGCATCAGCTCGCGACGCGCAGGGCGCCGCGATCCGGCCGCCGGGCCCCTCGGCTCCATGAGTACGCGCCGATCGCGAGCACGGCGATCGTTGCGGTCACGATCGACGAGGGTTCCGGAGCGGAGAAACCCGAGCCGGTGAAATCCAGGAAGATCTCGTCGCCACTATCGAGCCCACTGAGGGTATTCGTGGTCAAGTCGGCGCTGGCGAAGGAGCCGTCGGGATCGATCATGCCATCCGGGAGGATCGACTGGTAGCTCAGGGCGAAGTTGCCGACGGAGGGAGGGCCATGACCGCCCGGGCCAAGGACGGTTCCGGATGCGCTCGTCGGCCCGAATGAAGCAAAGGGCTCTCCGGCGATACTATATCCGCCGAAGGCCATGAGAAGCGAGCCGAACGAGTCGTATTCGAGGGTCATCGTGCCCGCGTAACCATACGAATAGCTGCCGACGAACTGCCCGAGCTGGTATTCACTCACGAAGACCGTCCCGCCGCCATCCCAACTGCCATAGATGAAGTCGGCCCGCGATGGACGCGGTTGCCAGGATGACGCCAGGATCGCCGGGACCGCGACCCATATTAATCTATACATTTTCATATCTAAACATGAATCAATTTAAGAAACCCGGATTGCGGATCCGGGCGATCGATCGTCGTGCCCGCGCACGTAGATTACTCCATGGATCATTCCATGGCAACGCGGCTGAGAGTCAGGCTGTGTTTTGTCTCAATAAAGAAACGTCGAGTTGCCGTGGAAGGACCAGGCGGGAGCCGGTCGATCGTCTCCGCGAGAGGGAGGACTGACCCCGAAGGTTTGCGATCCTTCCGGGTTCTCGTTGGCGGGGCGATTGTAGGCGCCTGTGCCCCCCTCCTCCGCGATCAGTAGGAGTCGGCCGAGATCACTTCGCCGCCCTTGATCGATCCGAGCCCGACCCAGGTCATGGCGTTGATCGAGTTCTTCATGAAGCGGACCGAGCCGTCGCCGAAGAGCGTATTGACGCCGCCCGGGTGCCGGCTGCGCGAGCCCACGAACTCGCCCCCTTCGGCGCCCTGGTTGTAGCAGCCCAGTTGCTGTCCGGGTTGGCTGTCGCAGAGCGAGCCGGGGGTCGGAGGGCTGGTGCCGGGGCCGGAGCCCCCCAGGGTCGGCAAGTTGTCGAGGACGTTTCCGGGCAATGCGCCGATCGCCGATGACCAGGGCTGGATGATCGGCACATAGTCCACGTTGCCGTTGGGGGCGAACCTCGTCATGTAGCAGCTCGCGCCGCCCAGGGAGATCCACATGGTTCCCCGGATGTCGTCCGGAGCCCCCTGGAGGATCTCCGAGATGAATTGGGTATTGCTGAGCCCGTCCGTGACCGACGAGACCCGGACGAGGCTGGGACCGGTCGCGTTCGTGTTGATGCCGAACGGCGACTGGAGCTGGAGGGAGGGGTTGGACGAGAACAGCGAGGTCGTCGAGGCCGACGCCTGCCCGTAATCCGTGTTACCCCAGTTGACGGCGTAATTCCCCTTGGTCAACGACCAGTTCAATCCCGGCAGGCCCAGGATGGCCAGCGTCGTCATGCTGAAGGACTGGTCGTTGTCGCTGGGGCACTGGAACGAGGCGATCTTGGTCACCTCGACCGTGCTGTTGACCACGTAGCCCAGGAACGAGACGCCTTCGGAGCCGATCGAGGCGTTGAAGGCATTGTAGAGGGTGGCTTGCTCGAAGTAGGGCAGCATGAGCACGAACCAGGGCGTGTTCTGGCAGTTGCGAGCGAACCCGGCCCCTTTGCAAGGGGCGCCGCCGCCGAAGATGGCCGCCGACGGGTAGCACGTATGGGTCGACTCGTAGTTGGCGAGGGCCAGGCCCAACTGCTTGAGGTTGTTGGTACACTGGATTCGCCGGGCGGCTTCGCGCGCCGCCTGGACCGCCGGGAGCAGCAGGGCGATCAGGACGGCGATGATGGCAATGACGACCAGGAGCTCGATGAGGGTAAATCCGCGGCGTCGCATCTTCATCATTTCCTCCACATAATTTCATCCACGTGTCACCGTCGTGGATCAGATCTGATTCAGGCAGAGAATCCGCATTCGAGTCCATGGACCCCGAGCGAGTGCCGGGTTGGGTAACGGGAGTTCTTCGACGAAATCACCCCAGGGCTCATGTCTCATGTTTCGGGAAGCTCATTCGTGTCGCTCGTCTGGCGGGGGAGGAGATCGGGGTCTGGCGGGGGCAAGGATCGGCGTCGATGGACCGGTAGGAAGGGTTCCGGACAAGACGTGCATTATGCGCTGATGGGAGATGAGTTACAAGAGGAGGAGCGGGTTTGACGCTTTGCCGATTGGGATAGGATCGGGGACGGATACGACGTCGAGACGGGAGAGCGCAAGAGGGGGAGGCAAACATGAGGGCCATCGGGATCGACCTGGGAACCACCAACTCGGCGGCGGCTGTCGATGGCAAGGGCATCCTGCCCAACCGCGATAATGAGCAGTTGACGCCCTCGGTCGTGAGCTACATCATCAAGCGGTCCAAGGGGCAGGGCGAGATCGTCATCGGCCGCCAGGCGGCGAATAACGCCGACCGGGACCCGCTCAATACCATCTTCTCGATCAAGCGGCTCATGGGCCGGGTCTACGGCGAGCAGTGGCGGGTCTACTCGGGGACGATGAGCATCGACGAGATCCGCCGGCACGTCAACTACCGCATCGCCGACCCGCCGCCCAGCACCGACCCCGATCAGGGCGTGAAGGTGCTCCTCGGGGACAAGGCGTATACTCCCGTGGACATCTCCGCCCTCATCCTCGGGCGGATCAAGGAAGGCGCCGAGCTGGCCCTCGGCGAGCCGGTGACGCACGCCGTCATCACCGTCCCCGCATACTTCGACGATCGGCAGCGCGACGCCACCACCCGCGCGGGCGAGCAGGCGGGGCTGACGGTCCTGAAGATCATCGACGAGCCGACCGCCGCCGCCTTGGCCTTCGGCCTGGGGAAGGAGCAGGAACGCCATCGCGTCCTCGTCTACGACCTGGGCGGCGGGACCTTCGACGTCTCGATCGTCCAGATGACTCGCGGCCAGTACACCGTCCTCGAAATGCAGGGGGGCAATTCCTGGCCGGTCGAGGTCGAGCTCGCCATCCGCGGCGCCGAGCTGGCGGCCCTCGCCGAGAAGTCGGACAAGCCCCAGAAATTCTACGTGGGACGGGACCTGCGCCGGGTCTTCCGGGCCGCCGGACTCGCCGAATGCCGGCACCGGACCTGGACCATCGACCGTCAGGCCCCGCTGGGCCCGGATGACCGCGCGTACCTGTCGGGATATCTCGAAGACCTCCGCAAGACGATCAAACCCCACCTGGAGCCCGAGGTCCGCGACGAATTCGAGCGGCTCGCCGATCCCGAGTCCGACGCCTATCTCCTCGACAGCCCCGATTTCACCGCCGCCTTCCTCAACCACACCGCCTGTTGGGTCGAGCCGGATCCTGACGCGAACGGGAGCCCCGTCGTGTCGCGGGAGGACGCGGCCGGCCTGGCGCGGACCGACGGTCAGCCGCGAGGGAGGAGCGGGTCGTCGAGGCCTGCGGGACCGTCATGATTCGCCGAGCTCGGCGATCAAACGGCGATAGACCTCGAACGCAGGCTTGGGCGTGTAATCATCTCGCAGGATTCCGAACTGGTAGAAGATGTCCGGGTTGGAGCTGTCGGCGTCGCGCAGGTCGAATAAATAGTATCGGTTTATGCGATAGTTTCCCCGATAGTCATGGATTGTGCGGATGATCGTCTCGAGCGCGGCAGCTTGCCGCTCGTAGGGGCGGTCCGGGCTGGTCGGCCAGCCGTTCTCGGTGACGTGGATCGGCACGGTTTCGGGTATCCCGGCGGCGGGCATCCACGACTCGCGGATCGCTCGCAGGACGAACACGACCATCCGGCGCAGGTCGCCCGGCTGGCCGTCGGCCGCCGCGCGTCGGAACACGTCGGGGAAGAAGTCGAGGCCGACATAGTCGAGGGCCTCCACGAACGGCCGTCGCCCGAGCTCGCCGATCACGCGCCAGAAGTCGTCGTTCGGATCGAATGACGGGACCGCGTTGAATCCGACCTTGACGCGGTCGAATCCGAGCCGTCGGGCTTCGTCCTTCGCGGCCACCACCCCCTTGACCAGCGCCTCCCGGACGTTCGGGAAGGCGCCATCGAGGCAGGGTAGTCCGTCGGTGACGTTGGCCTCCTCGGTGACCTGCACGCTATCGGCGACCGGTCCGAGCCGGCGCACCTGCCGCCGGACGAACTCCACGTACCCTTCGACATCACCGCCGGCCGATTGGAATTGCAGCACCACGTCCAGGCGACGGCCGTCGCGGGAATACTGCTCGACGTCCGCGGGCGTGGGCTTCGTGAGGGGTCTCGCGGAAGTCGAGTCGTGGAACGGGATGTAGCCGCGGACGATGAATGGCCTCCCATCACCCTGGAGATCGTCCAACGCGGCCTGGATCCGCACCGGCTCGTCGGGCCGCCCGACGAGCATCTCCGGGGAATCCGACCCGGTGGCGCTCCCGGGGTAGATGCCGAACGTCAATCGCGGCGCGGCCTCGGACCGCGGGGTGGGCATCTCAAACGCCACGCTCGATGTTGATGGTTGCGAACCGACACTCATTCGCGTCCTCCTCTCTCGGATCAGGACTACTCGCGTTTATTTACCGGAGCCGCGGGGTGGCTCCTGGGTCTTGGGCTTTCGGTTCCTCCGTTTCGGGGCCGGTGGAGGCGATTCAGGCTCCGGGGCGGGTCCGTCGTCCCCGATCCCCTCGTCAGCTCGGCCCGGCGGCTCGGGCATCGAGGGGAGGACACGGTCGAATTCGTCGTGCCAGCGCAGTTCCGCCTCGAGCTGCATGGCCCGGCGGCGGAACAAGGCGACGTCGAGTGGACCGATGGCGCCCCGGGCCTCGAGCTGGGTGCAGTCCGCCTTGACCGCTTCCAGCTCGGCGGCGATCGTCTGACGTCGGACTCGCAGGAGCCCGATCAGCTCCGCCCGGTCCCAGGTCCGGCCGAACAAGAGCGCCACGCCGAACGCGTCAGGCCCGTAGTGGAGGTCTCGGATCGCGTGCTCGCGCAGGATCCGCAGCTCGCGGAGGCCCTCGTCGGTGATCCGATAGACCGTCCGGGCGGGCCGCCGGCCCACCTGCTCGGTGCGCAAGGGCTCGACCAGCTCCTCCCCCTCCATCTGGCGGAGCTCCCGATAGAGGGCACCCACGCTGACACCGCCCCAGTTGCCGACGTTCGTCTGCTCGGCGTCCCGCCGGATCTGGTGACCGTGACGCGGGCCATGGGCCAGGAGTCCGAGTACCATCAGTCGCGATAGATTCATGAAGTTAGTATCAGGAGACTAATCGCGACTGTCAAGTGGGGCGAATTTCTCTCGTGGGCGAGATTGGCGCGGCGAAAAGCGGAGACCCCTCACCCGCTCTTCGGGCCCCTCTCCCCGCTGCCGCGGGGCGAGGGAAAAGAGGCGCCGCCTCTCATTCCGAAATCCGAAATCGAAAAATCCAAAATGCAAAGGTTTTCACCGTGCTGCCGGCTCGGTCAGGGCGTCGGCTCGGGCGGCAGCAGGGCGCAGGACGGAGTCGAGCGAATCGGCCTCGGCGGCCGGCTTGTCGGTCCGCCAGCGGAGGATCCTCGGGAAGCGGACGGCGATCCCCGACTTGTGCCGGCTCGACCGGTTCAATCCCTCGAAGGCCAGCTCGAAGACCAGCTCGGGCTTGACCGTCCGCACCGGGCCGAACTTCTCGACCATGTTGCGGCGCACGAAGGCGTCGACCTTGCGGATCTCGGCGTCGGTCAGCCCGGAGTAGGCCTTGGCGATCGTGACGAGCGTCCCCTTGTCCTTGTCCCAGACGCCGAACGTGTAATCGGTGTAGAGGCTGGCGCGCTTGCCGCTGCCGCGCTGGGCGGCGATCAGCACGGCATCGATCGTGTGCGGCTGGACCTTCCACTTCCACCAGTCGCCGCGACGCCGGCCGACGCCGTAGCCCGCACTCCTGCGCTTGAGCATCAGGCCTTCGGCCTGCACCTCGCGGCTGCCGGCCCAGGCGCCCGCCAGCTCGTCCCAGGTGGCCGTCTCGACGATCGGCGAGAGCCGCAGCCGGGACGCCAGCAGGGGCGACTCGGCCCCGAGCGCCGCGACCCGCTCGGCCAGGGCCGCGCGCCGGCGCTCGAGCGGCCGGGCGCGGATATCCTCGCCGCCGTCCTCGAGCAGGTCGTAAGCCATCACCACCACGGGGACCTGGGCCAGGATCGATTTGGTCACGGTCTTGCGGCCGATCCGCCGCTGGAGCTGGGCGAACGGCAGGACGCGGCCGTCCATCCAGGGGAGGATCTCGCCGTCGATGACCGTGCCGTCGGGCAGGGCGTCGCCGACGGCCGCCAGCTCGGGATAGCGCTCGGTCACCAGCTCCTCGCCGCGCGACCAGAGGAAGGTCTGCCCGCCGCGGCGGACGAGCTGCGAGCGGATGCCGTCCCACTTCCACTCGGCCTGCCATTCGGCGCGGTCGCCGAGCTCTTCGAGCGACTGCTCGAGGGCGTAGGCCAGGAAAAAGGGATAGGGGCGGCTCAGGGAAGCGTCGGCCGGGTCATGCGAGAGGAGCTGCGCGAAGAAGGCGGGCGACGGCTCCCAGTCGCCCATCAGCCGGTGCGCCACGACCGCCGCGTCGATGCCCGCGGCCTCGCCCAGCGCCCGGGTCACGAGCTGCTGCGAGACGCCCACGCGGAACCCGCCGCTGATCAGCTTGTTCCAGACGAACCGCTGCCGATCATCGAGCTCGCGCCAAGCGTCGAGCATGGCCGCGCGCTGGGCGTCCTCGCTCCGGCCTCTCAGGGGGATCAGGCGGTTCTCGATCCAGTCCGAGAGCGCACGATCGCTGGAACGATCCGGCGGGGGCAGGAGCACGGCGATCGTCTCGGCGATGTCCCCCACCGCGTCGTACGACTCCTGGAACAGCCAATCGGGGATCTTCGCCGCTTCCGCGGCCCACGCGCGCAACCGCCCCGTGGCGACGACCTGCCGCGGCTTGCGGCCGATCAGGAAATAGACCGCCCAGGCCGCGTCCTCGGCCGGCGCCTGTGCGAAATAGCTCCGCAGGGCCTCGACCTTGACGCTCGTCTTGGTCGTCTCATCGAGCAGGGCGTAAAGATCGGAGAACCTCTTCATCTCAATCAGTATAAAGTCCGGGCCGGACCCGCGTCGAGGCCGCCACGACCATCGGGATCGCGCGACGACCGGGGCCTGGCGCGCCGGCAGGCTCGGCGCCCGGGAACTCGACGGCGATCGCCGGGTTGGACGGTCCTCGGCCGGATCGGGGGCGATTTTGCATCTCGGAATCATCCAACACGGCCATCCCGGTGTATTGGGAGACGAGGTGAGAAGGCGGCTCGTCGGCCGTCCCTTTGCAGGAACCCCCGACCTCTTCTTCGCGACACTGACGGGCCACCCGCCCGTTTGCTGCGACATTGCCGTGCTGCGCAACCATCGAGAGGTCAGAAACCCCAAGCGGAGCATCCAGGCCATGAAATCCGGACGAGTCGCGTGCGTAGGTTTGCTGGGCTCGGCGGTCGCCGCCCTCTCGCTACTGGCCCTGGGAGGCGGCTTCCGCCCCCGACTTGGCGAACCGCTCCAAGGGCTTACGCCCGAGCTCCTGGCCCGATTCCAGGCCGGCAGGGTCGCCTTCATCGAAGCCGAGGACGTGCCCGGCGGCCTGGGGCCTGTCTTCAACGACACCGCCTGCGCCAACTGCCACAGCCAGGGCGCCATCGGCGGCGGCAGCGACCGCCTGGAGACCCGGTACGGGCGGGTCATCGACGGCATCTTCGACCCGCTCACCCAGTTCGACGGCACGCTGGTCCATGCCAAGGGGATCGGCCGGTTCAACGGCGTCAACTTCGTCGGCGAGGTCGTCCCGCCTCGAGCCAATGTCGTGGCCCGGCGCCGCGTGAACCCTCTGTTCGGCCTGGGCCTGGTCGACGCCGTGCCCGACCAGTTCCTCAAGGATATCGCCGCCTTCGAGCAGGACTTCACCCCCGCGACGGCCGGCCGGGTCAATGTCGTCACGGACGTCGCCAGCGGCCAGCTGCGGGTCGGCCGGTTCGGCTGGAAGTGCCAGATCGGGACGGTCCTCACCTTCGCCGCCAACGCCTACCAGAACGAGATCGGCGTCACGACCCCATTCTTCCCGAACGAGAACTGCCCGCAGGGGGACTGCGCCCTGCTCGCCGCCGACCCGGCAACGACCGAGCCCAACGACGGCAACGCGACACCGATGATGTTCGCCGATTTCATCGCGTTCCTGGCGCCCCCACCCCGGCGGTCCGCCACGCGCGAGGTGCTGGTCGGGGAGGCCCTGTTTTTCGGGATCGGCTGCGCCGATTGCCATCTCCCCGCCATGCGGACCGGTCCCAATCCGGTCGCGGCGCTGGACGAAGTCAACTTCTTCCCCTTCTCGGATTTCCTGCTGCACGACATGGGGAGCCTGAACGACGGGATCGCCCAGTCGGGTGCCACGGGCCACGAGATGCGGACGGCCCCGCTGTGGGGCGCCAGGGTGCGGACCAGCTTCCTCCACGACGGCCGCGCCAGGACGCTCGGGGAGGCGATCCTCGCCCACGACGGCCAGGGGCTGGCGGCGCGCAATCGCTTCGCGGGCTTGACCGAGCGCCAGAAGGCGCACCTCCTGGCTTTTATCGACAGCCTGTAGGCCGCGAGGGCACCCGCGTGTCGAGGAAGGCTCGAGATCCATCGTCGCGAGGATGGACGGAGCTGGTCGCACCGAGCCCGGGATGGACGCGCTGTGTAACCGATCGCCCCGGCCGCGCCTCTGTTCAGGGGGACGGCGTGGGGCTCTTGTACGGAATATCAGCGAGGAGCGCGTCCGCCGGCTCGATCCCGCATGAGGAGGCGATGATAGGGATGATCGATGAAAGGTCGATGACCGGCGACCACAACCACGTCACAAGACCACCGTCGATGATCGAGCAGGACAGCGACGAGGGCCTGATGAGCCAGCTCGCCGCGGGCCGGTCGGATGCACTCCAGGCGCTCTACGGCCGATATTCTTCGCTCGTCTTCGGATTGGCCTCCCGGACGCTCGATCGGGCCACTGCCGAGGAGATCGCCCAGGAGGTCTTCCTGACCGTCTGGCGAAAGGCCGCGACCTTCGACCCCGCGCGGGGCACATTCCGCTCCTGGGTCGTGCGGATCACCCTCTCCCGCGTTCGCAATGAGCTGCGGCGTCGCGGCCGAAGGCCTCGCACGACGTCGAGTGCCGATGTCAACGGGGCGGAGAATCGGCCCGACTCCGTGCCCGACCCCGCCGACGCGGCCTGGCACGAGCATCTCCGCGCCGCCGTGCGGGCGGCCGTGGACGACCTGCCGACGGCCCAGCGCGAGGCGTTGCGCGTGGCCTTCCTCCAGGACCTGACCAACGAGCAAACCGCCGCCCTCCTCGATCTGCCGCTGGGCACGACCAAGAGCCGGATCCGGGCCGGCCTCAAGACCCTGCGCGTCCGACTCGCGCCGCTGGTCGCGGCGGGCCTGATCCTGACCGGTGTCCTCACGTTCGCGGGCCTCCGCGAGAGGGCCCATCAGGCCGCCCTGAGACGCCACGACCGAGCCTTGCGCCTGGTCACCAACAGCGAGGTCGTGCCGCGACGCCTGGGTCCGGCGCCCGGGACCGATCCGGCGGCCCACGGCAACTACCGCGGACGCCCCGGCTTCGACCTGGCCGTCTTGACCCTGTCCTACCTCGCACCCGCTCCCCGCGGACAGGAATATCGAGCCTGGGCGTCTCATGGCGGCCGGTGGACCCTGCTCGGCCGCGTGGAGCTCGACGGAGAGGGTCGCAGCCTCATCATCGCCGAGGGCCTCGAATTGACGACTCCTCCGGATCAACTCCGGGTGACGCTCGAGCCGATCGATGCTCAAACGGGTGCCGGTGCCGTCCCGACCGGGCCGCCGGTTGTCCTCTGGCCGACCCGGTGATCCGAAAGTCAGGGCCGCTATCCCTCGCGGAGTCATCCGACGCGGCCATCCGGGTGTATGGGTTGCGAGGGGTCGAATCCCCTCACGGGGCGCGCGGACCGGTCGAATTCCGCGCCGATCTCAATCGAAGAGGGATCTCAGTCATGGCGATTCGCAACACCGGCGATCACGAGGACGAGGGCGACGGCGTCGATCGTCGCAACTTCTTGAAATGCATGGCCTGGGCCGGCACCGGCCTCGTATGGACCGTCGGCGGCGGTGTGCTCTCGTCCCGCGCCTTCGGCCAGGCGGCCGGCCGATCGGGAGCCGGAAGCTTTATCATTCGTCCAGATCAGCGACAGTCACATCGGCTTCTCCAAGGAGGCGAACAAGGACGTGGTCGGCACGCTCCGGGCGACCGTCGACAAGATCAATGCGCTGCCGCGGAGCGGCCGGACTTGTTGATCCACACCGGCGACCTCACCCACCTCTCGACGCCCGGGGAGTTCGACACCGTACTCCGAGATGGGCAAGAATCACCTGGTGACCGAGATCATCGTAATATAAGAGGTAAGGTTAAAGAAGAAAAAGCGGATGAGTTGGCGACTTATCGTCTGGCGACAGCGACCTCAAGGGGGCCAAGGTCGGCCATAGTCTCGCCTATGTCCCCGGCGAGCACGACATCATCGGCGATTCGAAGTATCTCGAACGATTCGGCAAGGGGACCAGGGGCGAGGGCTGGTACAGCTTCGATTACCGGGGCGTGCATTTCATCGGCCTGGTCAACGTCGCGAGCGAGGGGACCGACAAGGGGCTCGGGATCCTGGGGCCGGAGCAGTTGGACTGGCTCAAGGCGGACCTCTCGACGCCGACCGCCAGCACGCCGATCGTCGTGTTCGCCCATGTCCCGCTCGTGATGGTCTATCCTCAGTGGGGCTGGGGCACCCAGGACGGCCAGCAGGCGCTGGGCTACCTCAAACGGTTCGGATCGGTCACCGTGCTGAACGGCCACATCCACCAGATCTTCCAGAAGGTCGAAGGGAATGTCACGTTCCACACGGCGCGATCGACGGCCTTCCCGCAGCCGGAGCCGGGCAAGGCGCACGCCCCGGGCCCGCTCAAGAATATCCCGGCCGGGAAGTTGCGCGGCATGCTCGGCCTGACGAGCGTGAGATACGTCGAAGGCAAGCGGCCTCTCGCCGTGATCGACTCGACGCTCGAGTAGGCCACTTCGGAGCCTCGAACCTCGCCTTCGGCGCGAATGGCGGTGGCCGGGCGGCTGGCGAGGTCTTCTTGCACGGGCTGGTCTCCGGGGAAGCTTCCTCAGTTCGCCCCGGCGCGTCCCGGGAGCCGGAAGTCCACCCCTTCCTTCGTCTCGCCTTGCGTGAGGTTCAACGTGCGACTGGTCCCCTCGGGCGACCGCCGCGCATCGAGCCAGAACGGGGCCACCTGGATGAATTGCTCACCCGGACGGATGAACTTCAGCTCATAGCTTCCGTCGGCCGCCGTGACGACGGTCGGATCGTAGTAGCGGTTCTCCAGGCGATCCGCCGCGCTGGCGCGGACCTCGCGACCCGGGATCGGTCGGCCGTCGGAGTCGGTCACGCGGCCGCGGACGATCGCGGGGCGTGTCAGGCGGAGCTCGATGTCGCGAACGACCTCGCCCGGCTTCGTCCGGAACGGTGGGAGTACGCCGTTGGCCCAGGTCCGCCACTGGAGGTACTGGCCGTCATGGGCGACGAGGTTGTAATCGCGGCCACCGCTGGCCGGCAAGACTGCGGTGAACCGGCCGTCCTTGCCGGTCTCGACGCTGAACCGGGTGTCGCCGGTCAGTGAGTTGCCGGTCCCGGTCAAGGCCGGGGCGACCGTGGCCCCGGCGACCGGCTTCCCTTCGGGGTCGAGGACCCGGCCGGTCACCGTCACCCCGCGCTCGACGGCGATCGTCACGGGATCCATTCCCGGCTCGATCTTGAAGTCGATGTGATCGAAGTTCCGCTGCCAGCCGCCTCGGGTCTGGTCGATCTTGCGGCGGTTCCACTCGCTCGCCGCCTGGTCCGACCACCACCGCGCGTATCCGGGGGCCTCGACCTGGAACTGGAACGGGCCGGGCAACATGTCGGGCACGGCCGCGACGCCATCCTTGCCCGAACGGCCCTCGACGCCCGGGTGCTGCCAGTGCCAGAGCCGGACGCCCGGCACGGGTTCGCCCGTGAGGCTGTCGACCACCTTCGCCCGGAAGGTCACGCCGGGTTCGAGCCGGATATCAAGCCGCTTCGCCTCGTCGGGCCCGAGCGAGGTGTCGGGCAACCGGGCCGCGCCGACGCCGGGGACGCGGACCTGGATGTCGTAGACGTCGGCCTGAGCGTACATCCGGTATCGGCCGTCGTCGCCGGTCGTGGCCTCGGTCCAGATCTCGCCGATCATGACCCCGTCGGCCTGCTTCGGCCCGTTATTGGCCCGGAGCCGGGCGCCGGCGACGGGCTCGCCGTCAGGGTCCGTGACCTTACCCTCGAAGTAGGTCTTGTTGCCCAGGACGACCACCCAGCCGGGCGTGCCGGTAGGCTGGGTCACGAAGAGCTGCGGGGTGTACCCGACCTTCCGGACGATCACCTCAACCTTGCGGCCCTTTTCGAGCCCGCCGATGCGGAAAGAACCCTTGGCGTCGGTCCTGGCCTCGTTGCCGGGGTGCCACGTCCAGGCGTCAACCTCGGCCCCCTCGATCGGCTTGCCATCGGTGTCGACGACGACGCCGGCCAGCTCGTCCGGGGCGACCTCGCGGGGACCTTCGACGCGCCCGGTAGATTCGGCGGAGACGGGGAGCTTGATGGTGACGGCGCCGTCGGCCGCGGGGACTGTGGCGGCCTCGTGCTCGGCGCCGTCGCGGAGCCGGATCAGCAGTCGCGCGGGCTTACCGATCGCGACCGTATTGTTGAGGCCCGGCGGCAAGCGGAACTCGCCGCGCGTGTCGGTGACGGTGTCGGTCCCCCCGAAGGGCCGGCAGAGCCCGCCTTCGCAAGTCCCCACGACGGTCGCTCCGGCGATCGGCGAGCCCTTGGCGTCGAGCACGCGCCCCCGAACCGTGACGGCGGCCGCCAGCTCGATCGGCGGCACCTCGTAGCGCAACGCCCTGTCGGGAATGGTCACCGTCCGGCTGGACCCCTGGCGGGAGAGCGTCGTGAAACCACCCGGCGGGCCCATCACGTAGAAATACGTCTCGCCCGACGGCAACCGGTAGTGATAGCGGCCCTGGGCGTCGGTCTTGGCGCCGGTCGTCATGGCGCTGGTGCGGGGGCGGAACGGCCCGTAGACGCCGACCTGGGCCCCTTCCACGGGCAAGCCCGTCCCTTGCGCAACGATCGTGCCTTCGACCTGCACCCCGCGGATCAGCTCCAGCGTGACCTCGGAGGTCGCGCCCGAGGTCAGGGGCACGTCCTTCGCCGCTCGATAGGTCCAGTCCTTGTTCTCGCCGTCGCCGGAGACCACCACGTTGATCGTGCCTTCTGCCAGCCCCTCGAAGGCGAACCGGCCTTCCGCATCGGTCCGGACCTCTTCTCCGAAATTGGCCGTCCTGCGAGGCGATCCGGGCGAGTGGCTCTGCTGGTAGTAAGCCGTCAGCCCGGACACGACCACACCCGGTAGCTTCGAGAAGACCCGGCCCGCGACCCGCGCAGTGGGGACCGCCACGAGGCGGGTCGTCTCTCCGGGAGGGGCGGTGACGAAACCCTGGTCCTGCAAGGTCCGTCGGATCAACCCGACGGCCTGCGACGCGGGCTTGACGAGCAGCATCCGGCCGTCGGCGGCCGTTACCGCGAGCTTCAGGCCGGCGTCGGCACCGAGTGCCCTGAAGGCGAACGAACCGCTCGCATCGGTCTTCGTGAGGAAGAGGTGCTCGAGGGGGCTTCCGCCAATGACCTCGCGGCGAATGTGCACGAACCCCGTGCTGATCATCGAGGTCCTCGGGCCGTTTTTCTGTTCGCTGGAGTGTGCGGTCATCTCCACGCGGATCTGCGCACCCACGACCGGCTTTCCTTCGCCGTCAACCAGCGTGGCGACAAACGGCGCGGACTTGCCGAGGCGGAGTTTCAAATCATGGGGGTCCACGAACGCACTCGCAGGGGCGGAAATCCCGCCCACAGCGAAGCCGTCCTTGTGGGCGATAAGGCACACTCGCTCCGCTCCGGGCGGGATCGGCCAGGTGAACCGGCCCACGTCATCGGTCGTGATGGTCTGATGGCCGGATCGACCCGGATCGTAGGTCCCGGCCACGATCGTCGCGCCCGGTACGGGATGTCCCTCGAGGTCGACGACCATGCCCTGGAACTCGCGAGGCGTTTCCCTGGCGCCGGCAGGAGCGGCCGGTTTCGCAATCGCAGACGGTCGTTCGGCAGGCTTTGATTGTTGGGTCGGTTTCGGCGGGCCGGTCGGCTCGCCGGAGACCGCGCGTATGCGGAGCCCGCCGACGACCAGGGCGACGGCCATCGCGAGGGTGACGAGCAGGAAGGAACGCACGACGGACGGTCGGGACAGGGTGCGCGGCATGTCGTCCTCCAGGAGTCGCTCGATGCGGACCGCGACGGTGCGTCGGTCCAGAAAGGGGAGCCAACCGGGACGGTGCGAGGTCGTGACGGGGAGCAAGCGGCCTGGCCGTCGGGCCAGGTCCAGCAGCAAGCGGGCGAACGTCAACGGGTCGGACCCGAGGGCAACGACCGCCTCGTCGCAGAGCAGCTCTCGGTCGCGATCGAGCCGGGCGAGTAGCCAGTACACCAGGGGGTGGAAGAAGAACGGGACGCGGACCATCTCCTGGACGACCTTGGCCCAGTCGTCGTAACGGGCCAGGTGTGCCAGCTCGTGGAGCAGGCAGGCGCGGCGATCCGGCTCGGGCCAGTCGACCCAGTCGGGCGGGACGAGCACCACGGGGCGGAGTCCGCCGGCGACCACGGGGGTCGCGACTGCCGGGTGCGCCGCGATCCCCACCGGCCGCGACATCCGTAGCGACGACCGGCACTCGTCGAGGAGTCGATCCGGCCCCTCGCCGACCGCCACGGCCTCGCGCCTCAAAGTCCCCAGCATCAGCCGTCCGCCCGCCAATCGGGCCAGCAGCACCAGCACGACCATCGCCCACGCCAGGGCCGCCGCCAGGGTTGCAATCCGCCACCAGCCGAGGGGCGCGGCAGCCGGCGGGACCTGGCGAGGACGATTGGCAAGGCGTACGGGTGCCACCGATTCGGCCTTCGCCACGAACACCGACGTGGCGGCCGACTCAGGGAGCCGGGCCGGTGGCGGAGGGAGCGCCCGCGCAGCCGGTTCGGTGGCGGATCGCGTCGCCGGCGACGGCCACGGGACGGTGATGCCTCCCCACCGCGGGACGACCGGAAGGAGCACGCCCGCCGCCATCGCCGCGAGGCAGAGCAGGTGCCGCGTCGCCGCCCGCCGAGGCGGCCGGAGCGTCAGCCAGATGGCCAGCGCCGCGAGCAGCAGGCCCCAGCGGAGCGACCAGTCGCCCAGGAACCACAGCCCCGGTACGACCCAGCGATCGATCAGATGGGTCATGGTGCCTTCCTCCTCCTGGTCGCCGCCTTGGAGCCTGATACTCCCGCTACCGGAGGTGCCTCGCCGTTCGCGCCGGCGAGCCGGGCCTCGATCGCTCTCAGCTCGTCCGGGGCCAAGTTCTGGGTGTCAACCAGCCCCAGGATCAACTGCTCGGCCGATCCGTGGAAGAACCGCGCCAGGAAGTCAGAGAGCAGGTTGCCGGTGGCCTCCTGACGCGTGACGGCCGGTCGGTAGCAGTGGATCAAGCCCTGCTTCTCGTGCTCGACCAGCCCGGCCTTCTCCATGACCTGGAGCATGCCGAGCACCGTCGTGTAAGGCTGCCGATCGCCCCGCGGCAGATGCTCCATCAGCCCCCGAACCGTGAGCGGTCCGTGCTCCCAGAGCACACGCAGGACGGCAAACTGCCGCTCGGTGATCGCCAGGACTTTTCGACCCGCCATCGCGCCTCCCGCCGGTCTAGACCAAACGCTTCTCTCCGTACGGATTATTGAGTAGGTCGGGCGACGCGTCAATAGCCGAGGTTCCTCGCGGGGCCGGAGCATACGCTCGGATCATCCGGCCCCGGTATCCTCCCCTGCCCGCCCGTCAGTCCCCGGCGGGGGCGGCTCTCCTCCTGGAAACGATCGGCGGCGGAGCCTCAGCTTGCTTCCCCTGCTTCGCTTTCTGATAGGCGCGCTCGGACTTCTCCGCCTCCTTGCCGACGGGGGAGATCTTGAGCACCGCGCCCCCGATCGACATGATGATCATCCCGGCGCCGAAGAATGCGACGAAATCCTTGGTCGCATCCCAATTGGTCGCGACGTACCACCATTGATAGGGCGGGCAGAACCGGAACAGGATCAACTTGAAGGCGCCCTCCTCGGCGACGAGCTGCCTGAGGGCGGCGCCCCCGAGCAAGTAGACGATGAAGCCGACGACGACCAGGAGCCCGCCGAGCGGGAACCGGAAATCGGGGTAGCCCCATGCCAGGAACGTGAGCACGCCCACGAGAGCGGCCACGCCCGCCCCGAGCGTCAGGGTCTCTTTCGGGTCGAAATAGCCCGAGTGCTTCTTCCGCTTTTTCTTCTTCTTGGCCTTCTCCACCTTCTTCTCGGTCTCGACGGCCTCCTGTTCGGCGACCTTCTCGCGGACCTGTTCCATCATCTCGGATCGTGACGGCAAGATCGATTCGGCGCGCCGGGGACGTTTCATCCCTTCGATCGAGGCGATCTCATCGAGCAGCGACGTGGGGTCGCCCACTTCGACTGCCAGGGCCAAAGGGGCCTCGACACGCGTCGCTTGGTCTCGGGTCGGTCGCGGCGGGGCCATGACCGGGTCGGGGGCGCCGAAGGTCTTCAGCACGGGATTCGAGCGTGCGAGGCCGGAAGCATCATCCCCCTGGGGCACGCGAACCCCCGCGCCGCAGCCGTTACAGCGGACCTTCTTGCCCGCCAGCTCGGTCTTCGTGGCGAACTTCCGCCCGCACGAAGGGCAGGCGAACCGCAACATGGGCGTCGGCTCGGTCGAAACGCCCGCGTCGACGGTCTCCTTGGGCGCCGAAACGGTCGAGGTCGTCCCGCATCCGGCGCAGGCGACCTTCTGCCCGATCCGAGACCATTCGACATCGTTCGATCGTCCGCAGGAGCGGCAGGGCATTGGAAATGTCATCATGGATCCGGCCTACATGGTGTAAAGGAATACACGCGACGGGGATTCCGCAGTGGATGACTTGCACGAAGGACAGACGGGATTCGAGCACCCCGACGTCGGAGTCTCGGTGGAGATTATCGCGGATCGGCGTCCTTGACCAGAGGATTTTCTTTGCGCTGTTGCGACTTTCAACACGGATCGCAACGGAAAGGAGGACGCCTGATCCCGGACGCTCCGATCGGTTTCTCGACCGGCGCATGTCGAGAAGTCCAAACCGGGACGTAGGCTGGACCCGGGTGGGAGGCCGGCCGAAGTTTGGCTCCGTTCGCAATGGCGATCGGTCCTCCCGTCGCAGGCCCATTGCATGGCTCAAATCATGCGATATCGGATCCCCACGATCAATTGTGAAGGGGAGCGACCGGACTGATTTCTCGGCGGAAATCGAGACACGGCCCGCGGTTTTCGCGGCGACGTAACATCCCCAGGGCCGCGGCGCACAGGCCGCCCGACAAACCCAGGAAGAGCCCGGAGGGCTCGGGAACCGCGGCTGCCTGGACGGCACTGACGTCGTCGAGATGCCATTCGCTCGGGTTCTGGATCGCGTTGAATTGGAGGATACCCCCCTCGACCTGATCGAGCGGGAGGTTAACCGTGTACATGTGATAGCTCGTATCCGTATCAGTATCGAGCAGCTGGAAGACGACCTTCTGATCCCATTCGACATTGAACTCGCTGTGAACTCCGTTCGTATCGCCGGGATCATTCTTGAGCCAGAACGTCAACGTGAGGGGTGTCGTCGGCCTGTTCAAGACTTGCTGCAAGCCGACAAACTGCTGCGGGGTCGAGGGGAACGTGTACAGTTCGGCGTCCCATTGGCCGCTGTGGGGAGAAATCGTGGTCGCGTCGGCACCCGTAAATCGAGGATCCCCGATCACCGACCAGTGACTCAAGTCTCCGGTCTCGAATCCGCCGTTCTGGATTAGATTGCCGGCGACCACCTGAGGGGTGAAAGCGATGTACAGAAGGGGAGCCGCACAGGCTATGAATAGCTTGTTCATCGGACCACATCCTTTGTTAGACTTTCTTCGTCTCTCGTTCCGCAGATGCCTCGCGGGCGGAGCTGGGACAAATTCACGACAGCTTGATTTGTGGCGATGAAAGGAGCAGAACTGAAGCACGGAAGTATCGCTCTCCCGCGAGCGTCCCCATCTCATCACGATTGCCTCGAAAGTGCAAGAACCCAGGGGCCCGTCGCATCAGCATCTATCCGGCTCCAGTCCTTCTACCCGGCCGTCACCCGGATTCGGTCGAACGAGCGTTTTGGACCGCAAGGTTCTCGCATCGCGATGCGGCGAAGACCGGGCGCCTCGCCCAGGAGGGCCATTTCGCCGATCGCGCCACGCCTTGACCCGGTCTCCCGACGCCGTTACCCTGAAATGCGACATTTGTCGTTGGCCGGGTCGTCATCGCGGCGTGCCGCCTGGTGAGGAAGGATGATCATGGTGCTCATGTCGGTCGTCCTGGCGGTGCTGATGCAGGCGGAGCCCGCGGCGCAGGCGGGTCGAGAGCTGACCGGGGTTGTGGTCGACGCCCAGGGCCGACCGGCGGCGGGCGTCGCAGTCTTGCTGTCGTCGCTCGATCGGGTCGACGGCGAGAATCCCACGCTGGGCCGGACGACCTCCGACCCGCAAGGGCGGTTCCGATTGGCGATTCCGGCCGCGGGCGAGAAGGGTGCGGGGATCGCGTTCCCGACGGTGTGGGCCGATCGGCCGGGGACGTCGATCGGCGTCGCGTTGTTAAGGTCGGCCGCCGCCCGTACCGAGGGCGGTCCCCGCACTCCCGCCGATGCGCCGATCAAGCTGACCCTCGGCGCGCCCGAGTCCATCGCCGTCCGGGTGGTCGACCCGCAGGGCCGGCCGGTCGGAGCCGCGCGAGTCGCCCCGCTCTACGTGGGATTCAGCGAGAATAACGCTTTGGGCTTCGGTTCGAGTTACTGGTTGGCGATCCCCAGGGAGATCGTCGATCGGCTCACCGTGCAGGCCGACGCCCAGGGCGTTGGCAAGGTAGCGGACCTGCCTCCGGGCGGGCTGGTGTACCTTCGCGTCACAGCGCCTCGATTCGGCACCCAGACGGTGACGCTCCAGGGCAGCCGTCCCGGTCCGCTCGAGGCTCGGCTGGGTGCGGTCGGACGGTTGATCGGTCAGGTCAAGGGCGGCGATCCCGCCGCGGCTCAGGGCCTGCGAGTCCGGGTCGAGACGCATCCGAAGCCACCCACCCCCGGGAATCCGTTCGTGTACTCCCCCGATGGCGAAGCCGAGGCCGTCATCGACGCCGGCGGGCAATTCGAGGTACCCGCGCTGGCGGCCGGGATGCTCTCCGTCTCCCTGCGGACGCGCGACGGCAAGCCGGCTCGCGACCTCCCCGACGAAGGCCGCGCGATCCAGCCCGGCGAGACTACCAAGCTGACCGTCAAGCTGGAGGGTCTGACCCGCCTGCGTGCGGTCGAGGGACGCGTCGTCGACCGCCAGGGGAAGCCGGTCGCCGGTGCCCTCGTCTTACAATCGGGCGACGGACCGAGCCGGACTCGTGCCTCGACCCACGACGATGGGCGCTTCCGGCTCGAGGGGATCAACTCGGAGGGGCCGGCGTTCGTCTTCGCCAGGAAGCGCGGCTTCCGGTTCCACGGGCAACGGGTCGACGACGCACCCGGACCGATCACGCTGACCTTGACCCGGACCGAGGAGACTCCGCCCAACGTGCTCCGCACCCGACCGTCGCCCCTGCCGCACAAGGAGGAGCTCGCCCTGGCGCGTCGAGTCCTCGACGCGGAGGCGGACAAGGTCCTGAAGGGTGGCGACCTCAACGACAAGGTGCGTACCCTCGAAGCCCTGGCGCGCGTCGAGCCCGATCGCGTGCTCGCGGAGGCCGAGAAGGGGAAATTCCCCGACCCGTTCTACAACGACATGTTCCGGCTGCGTGTCGTCGAGGGGATGGCGTACGACGATCCGGACGCGGCCGCCGAGGTCGCCGAGTCGGGCGGATCGCCGATGGTCCGGGCGATGGCCTATGTCGCGATCGTCAACGCGATGGCCGCGACGCCCGAGAACCGGGCGCGCCGGCTCGAGCTGCTCGATCAGGCCCTGTTGCAGGCGCGCGGCATCAAGGAGGCAGACAAACGGCCGCTCTGCCTGGGTCAGGTCGCCGAACGTTGGCTCGACCTGGGCGAGACGGACAAGGCAACGAAGCTCTTGCGAGAGGGCGAGAAGCTGGCCCGCGAGCTGCCCAACGAGACCTTCGCCGGCTATACACGGGGGGCGTTCGCCGAGGAGCTGGCGCAGATCGACCTCGACGGCGCGCTCGCCTTGACCAGGGACTTGAGCGATCCCTACGAGTTCGACCGACACCACGGCAACATCGCCCACGAGCAGGCCGGCAAGGACCCGGCCGCGGCCGAGCGCGTGCTGGCCATGGTGCGCACCCCGCGCCAGCGCGATTCCATGGCGATCCGCGTCTGCTACCGGATGGCACCGGTGGACCTGCCGCGAGCCCGCCGGATCGCCGGCTCCATCCAGCATACGCTCATGAAGCCCTACGCCCTGGGCATGATGGCCCAGGCCCTGGCCGGATCGGAGAAGACCCGGCCCGTCGCGGCCGAGCTGCTGGCTGAAGCCTTCGACGACATGGCCAGGTCGGTCGAGGCGGGCCAGGATGAGTTCAACAACATGGAGAGCGGCGCCGTCACCGCGGCCTCGCTCTTGCCGGCCGCCGAGGCGATCGACCCGGCCCTGGTCTCGGAATACCTCTGGCGGTCGATCTCCTTCCGCCGGCCGACTCCGGGGCCGGGGAGTAACCCGGGGCAGAAATGGTTCCTCGACGCGGCCTCGGCCGCCCTGGCGATGCGGGTGGCCCGCTACGATCCGGATACGGCCCGCGCCTTGCTCGACCCGCTCGCGAGCCCGCTGGCGTCGGGTCCGGACACCCCGGCCGCCCAGGAAGTGATCGTCGCCCTGGGATTGATCAACCCTCAGAAGGCCGTCTCGGTGCTCGAGGGGATCCCCGACGCCCCGCCCGATACGGTCCAGCACCAGTCCAGGAACCGGGCCCGGTGGAGCCTGGCCGCCATGCTCGCCCGGCCGAGCGAGCGGCGATGGAAGTACCTCCAGTGGAACTTCTTCCATAACTGGGTCCCGGACGTCGAGGACATCGTCGCAACGTTTTGAGGCCGCCCTCATGGGGATGGGAGAAACGACCATGTTCGGAGACGGTTCGCTGACCTTTCGAGAATTCACCATGCGCGAGCCTTTGCCGCTGGCGACGATCCACGACGCCGTGCTGGAATTCCTGCGCGGGCGGGCCGACGCCGTGCTCTTCGGCGCCCATGCCGTCAACGCCTACGTCGAGGAATCCCGGATGACGCAGGATGTCGATATCCTCTCGCCCTGGGCTCCGGAACTTGCCGAGGAGCTGCGCGCCCATCTCAGCGAGCGTTTTCAGATCGCGGTTATCCGGACCGTGGCCAACGGACTCGGTCACCGCTTGTATCAACTGCGCAAGCCGAAGAACCGCCATCTCGTGGACGTGCGGGGCGTAGCCACTCTACCCCCCCACGAGATTGTCGAGAATGTCATGGTGGTCCCTCCCGCGGACCTGATCGGCCAGAAGGTGGTGAGTATGGTCAGTCGCTCCAGATCGGCCAAAGGACCCACGGACCTGACCGATATCCGGCGCCTCCTGCTCACCTTCCCCGAGCTCAAGGCTCTCGAAGGACCCGTCGCCGAGCGACTGCGGGATTCAGGCGCTTCCGCGGCGACATTCGACGCCTGGCGGGAGATCGTCGCTCAGGAAATCGTCGCCACGGACGATGACGAGGGTTATTGAGCCGTAAACGATGGCGCGAGGACTTCCGACCGGCGAGAGTGGCGCCGAGCATCCGCAATCCGTAAACCGACCCTGCCTGACCAGGATTCTCCTATGTTCCAACTCTCATTGATCATCCTGACTATGGCGCAGCTCCCGGCCTCGCCCGACCCGAAGCCGATGCCGATCGCGGGCGCCGTCGTCGACGGCTCGGGCAAGCCCGCCGCCGATGGCGACGTCTGGCTGGCCGAGGCACTGGAGCGCGATGAAGGTCGCCGGTTCGGCATGGAGCTGTGGTGGTCGAGTCTCACCAAACCGGCCGAGGGATCAACGCCCGTCCTCGTCCACTCGCGGACCGATGCCGCAGGCCGGTTCACGATCGAGGTCCCGGCCGAGGCCGTCGCGCGGCGGTCGCCGCCGCCGATGGCGATCTGGGCCTCGACAACCGGTAAAGATCCGCGCGTCGCCTGGCATCGCCTCCCACGCATCATCCTGGCCGATGCCCCGCCGGTCCGGATCGAGCTGGGGGCCTCCGCCAGGACCGCGGTGATCGTGCTCGGGCCCGATCGGAAGCCGGTCGCCGGCGCCCGCGTCGTTCCGATCCGTGTCGACGAGATCGCGGTCCCCGAACCGATGGGGCATGCTCTCGCCGCGACCTCCGACGCGGGCGGTCGGGCCGTCGTCGTGGGCTTCTCCCCGGCGACGCTCGACGCGGCCCGAGTCGAGGCGCCCGGATTCGGAGTCCAGTCGATCCGATTCCTCGCTCCCGACTCGGGGAATCCCGAATCCGGGAATCCCGATCTCGGGATGCCCGGGGGCCTCGACCAGCAAGTCGCCATCACGCTGGCCTCGACCGGTCGGGTCATGGGGCGGCTGGTGTCGACGGGCAACGAGCCGATCCGGGGCGTGACGGTCCGCGCGGTGTCGCAGGTCGGCGGCTACGAGGGATCGGGGCAAACCGGCTCGGCCGTCGTCGCTTGCGACGAGCACGGGCGGTTCGAGATCCCGGTCATCGCCGTCGGGATGGTCGCACTCGACCTGGAATTTGAGGGTCCGGGTGCCACGCCCTTGCGCGGTATTGGGCCCAGGAAGCTGATCGTCCAGGCCGGTCGAGCGACCGAGGTCACGATCCCCCTGCGCGAGACGGTCCACGTCCGCGGGCTCGTGCGCCAGAGCGGTCCGGAGGGGACGAGCCGGCCGATCGCGGGCGTGAAGGTGATCCTGAACGGCCACAACGGCGGCGACCGTTTTGCCGTGACCGACGGCGAGGGGAGGTTCGCCGGCCGGATTCCCCGCGAGGAGAACCAGCCCTACGGCTGGCCGGTCCGGACCCCCTCGCCCTTCTTCGCGCCGGCCAACATGACCTATCCTCGCCAGAAAATGCCGCTGCGCGGGGTGACCGAGCTGGAACTCTCGCCGATCGTGCTGGCGCGGGGCGTTGATGTCCGGGGCGCGGTCGTCGGCGAGGACGGCAAGCCCGTCGCCGGCGCCGAGGTCGAGGCGATCTGGAGCAGTGCGGAGGGCCAGACCCAGGACGTGCTGGCGAGGACCGATTCGGCCGGCGACTTCACGCTCCGCGGCGTCGATCCACTGGCCGAGCTGAGCCTGACCGCCTGGGACGGCTTCGCGAGCACGGCCCTCGTCACGCTGCGGGCCGAAGACGCCCGCACCCGTCCCATCGCCCTGACGATCAGCCCCAAGAACGCGACGCCCATCAACGGGCGGGTCGTCGATTCCGCCGGCAAGCCGATCGCCGGGGCCTCGATCCGCCTCTGGCGACAGGCCCGGGCCAAGGACGGGCGCGCAATCCTCGCCGATCCGATCGCCGACATCGATCACTCGATCTGGCTGCACACCGACCAGGAAGGGCGCTACCGCACGAAACGGCGATTCCCGGCCCATGGCGAATCCTACGCCGAGGCGTTCGCGCCCGGCCGGCTCTCGGCGCGATCGCCCGCCGTCGCCATGGCCGAGCAGGCCGCCAGCCCCCCCGTGATGGTGCTGAGGCGCGTGCAGGCCGTCGAGGGCCGCGTCCTCGATCGCCGGGGCAACCCGGTCGCGGGAGCCGTCGTCCGCCAGTCGGGCGACGGGCCGATGCCGACCGAGACCCTCACCTCAGCAGACGGTCGCTTCCGGCTCCCCGGCGTCCTCGAAGGCCCCGCGCTGGTCTTCGCGGCCAGGGACGGATACCGACCGTCTTTCTCGGGGTGCTCGGCGAGCACCGGCACAGAGCCCCCTCCGCCCCTTGAGGTCACGCTGGCCCGCACGGGCGAGCCACCCGTCGTCACCTACCGCACCCTACCGCCCGCCCTGCCCATCGCGGAGGAGAAAGCCCTGGCCCTACGCCTGCTCCTGCCTTACGCCGAGAGGGTCATCGCCCACGGCGGCGACCCGGAGAAGTTCCGCCTCTTCGTCGAGGCGGCGGCCATCGACCCGCTGGCCACGCTCGAGCGGATGGAGTCGATGAAGTTCGCCGACGCGGATTACCTCAAGCTCGGTCGCGTCAACCTGGCCGAGGCGCTGGCGATCGAGAACCTCGACGAGGCGACGGCCCTGCTCGAGGCCGGCGACGACGCCGAGGTCCGCGCCGGGGGCTACCTCGGGATCTGCGACGTCCGCCGCGATCTGCCCGCGGATCAGATGAAGGATTTGCTCGCTCAAGCGGAATTGAATGTGAAGAGCGTGAAATCGCCCCCGAATCGGATGCGGATCGAGGCCTTGGTGGCCGACCATTGGCTCGACCTGGGCGAGACCCGACGCGCCCGGGCCTTGCTTGATGATGCGCTGGCGCTCGGCCGGGACGCGGCCAAGGGGACCAGTACCGTCAACTACAACATCGGCCAGGTGGCCGAGGTCCTGGCGCGGCTCGACCTGCCGGCCGCGCTGAAAGCCCTCGAGGATCTCGAGGGTGTGTCCCGCAAGAGCGACCAGGTTGACCGGAGCTACGTCTTCCACCGGTTCTTCGGCCACATCGCCTACAAGCTCGCGGCCCGATCGCCGGCCGACGCCGAGCGCGTGCTGGATCGGCTACCGATCGGGGACCGCACGGATCGGTATGTCGTCGGGGCCTGCACGGCGATGGCCCCGAAGGACATGGCCCGCGCCCGTAGACTCGCCGAGACGCGGATCTCGCCGGGGGCCCCGGCCTATCGGTCGCAAGCCCTGGGCCTGATGGCCCGGGCGATCGCCGCGACCGACAAGCCCGCCGCCGTCGGCCTGATCGACGAAGCCTATCGCATCCTCGATCGGCTCGCCGCCGTCGGCGATCGGCCGATGTATCCGGGCCTCGTCGAGGTGGCGGCGGGCTTGCTGCCGATCATCGAGCAGGTCGAGCCGGACCGGCTGGGCGAATTCCTGGGCCGCACCCTGGCCCTGCGGCCGGCCCGCGGCGACCAGACCGACAGCGACGAGGCCGCCAACGCCGGGACCACGGCCTCGCTGGCGATGATCGTCGCGCGCTACGATCGCACGCTGGCCGCCCGCCTGCTCGAGCCCGAGTTGAGGAAGTCCGGGACCCGCCAGTCGGATTTCGGCAAGGACTACGTGAGCTGGCGCATCCTGGCGGCCCTGGCCCTGGCCGACCCGAAACGGGCCGTCGAGGCCGTCGAGGCCCTCCCCGACGACCCCGCCCCCGGCACCGACCCGCAGGCGACCAAGAACCAGGCCCGCACCTACGTCGCCAAGGTGCTGGCCTTCCACGGCGACGAACGCTGGCGGCTTGTGTACGAATATTTCCTCTATTTCTGGACCCCCGATCAGCGGTATCTCTGATCATTAGAGCGGTTATCCGATGGGTTGCTCACGCCGTGGCCGCATCGGCGCGACACTAACTCGACGCGCCAGCGAGGGTCCGGAGGCTTTCCCCTCGCTGGCGCGTCGGGTTGGTGGGGGGTGTCTGCAACCCGATCGAGCATCGGCAAACGGAGGACCTGTTCATGACCTTCATCCCGTTGACCGTCCTGGCACTCGCGATCGCTTTGGCCGGCGCCCCGCCGGGCGATGACCCGGATTCCAGGTCATCCCCGCCATCGCCTTCGGATTGGCGGTTCGTGCTCCCCGCACCGGGCGACCCGTTCGAGCACACGCCGTTCCGCGCGCTGGTCCTCGTCCGCGAGAAGCCCGAAGACCTGGTCGAGAAGGTCGCCTATCGGGGCGATCCGTCGCGTAGGCGGTATGCCCAGATCCGGTTCGGAAGCGCGGGCTCGATCCGGGTCACCGTGGTGCTCGACGAGGTCGCGCCGGGCGACGTCGATCTCTACGTCGATTCCGACCGCACCCGCCGGATCGACGACCGCGACCGGGTCGCCGCCGCCCCGGCCACGGCCGCGGCCGCGACCGGCGGCCGTCGCGAGCGCGTCTGGCGGCTGCCGCTCGACGTGGCGATGGTCGAGAAGGACGTGACTCGGACCGTCCCCCGCGCCGTGGTGTTCCGCCTGGGCGCCAGCGGCCGTACACTCGGCTATGCGGCGGCCGGCTATCTTGAGGGGTCCATCACCCTCGGCGACAAAGGCACGGACCCGGCCGGCACCAAGCAGCCGGTCCGCCGCCTCGCCGTCCGACGCGCCGACGGCGACGGCAACGGCCTCATGGCCGACCCCCAGGACCGCCTCTGGATCGACCTGAACGGCGACGGCCGCTTCGACCCGTCCGCCGAACAGTTCCTCTTCGCCACGGTGTTGAACCTGGACGGAGGCCGTTACGTCGTCCGGTCGGACGAGCTGGGGAGCCGGCTGGCCGTCGAGCCGCTGATCGGCGTCGGCACGCTGCGGCTGGCCTGGAAAGGGGGCATCGCTCCCGCCCCCGGCAAGGAAGCATCTGTCGAGCTGCACGCCACGGCCCTGGGCCGCGACGGTTCGGTCTTCGGCCTCTCCGGCACCGAGCCGGCGACCGTCCCGGTCGGCGAGTACCGGCTGGGGACCGTGACCATCGCCCTCGACGACACCAGGGGCGGTCAGCGCTGGTCGTTCATCTTCTCGGATAACGGGGCGAAGGGGGCGCCCAGGTGGTACAAGGTTGCGAAGGACGGCGCGGTCTCGATCGACCCGATCGGGACGCCCAGCTTCGAGATCAGCCTGAGCGACAACGCGCCGCCGCGGATCATCGCCGGCGCGGACGTCCAGACGCAGCCCCTGCTCTACAACGGCGACGGGCTCCTGATCACCGTCGGCTACCGCGGCTCGCCGGCCTCGCCGGCCCTGCAGGAAGTCCTCGGCGCCCAGATCAGTCTGCGGACGGTCGACAGCGACATCCTCGCGACGGCCCACTCCGGCTTCGCATGAGGCACCTTCTGCACGGCCTCGGTCCGAGTGCCCCAGTCGCAACCTCCCGGAACCGTCAAGATCACCGCCGAGTTCGATTCCGGCCCACTCGCCGGAACCCTGCGTGCCGAGAAGTCCCTCGAAGTTGGTCAGAGTCCGTGACCGAGCGATGCCGGATGAGCCCCCTTGACCGGGTATTGCGTCCAGGATCCCGCATGCGCGGTGGCGCACAGGGCCTCGATCTCCCCGGGACACATTCCGTTTGCCACCGACCTCTCCGGACCCCCGAATTCCGACCCGCGCTGCATTCGTGACCTAGACTTGAATCGCATGAGGAAGATGCGCACGAACCTCGCATCTCAGGCGGACGCTTGTCTAGGAGGCTGGTTTGATGGGCGAGACCCTGGTCGCTCGCGCCGAGACCGCGGGGGAGACGGTCGCCGAGGTGTTCGAGATCTCGGTGGTCATGCCGTGCCTGAACGAAGCTCGAACCGTCGGTCGGTGCGTGGAGAAAGCGCTTCGAGGTTTGCGGTCTCTCGGCGTGCATGGCGAAGTGGTCGTCGCCGATAACGGGAGTACCGACGGCTCGCAAGAAATCGCCCGAGAGCATGGGGCTCGGGTGGTCGACGTCGCTCGACACGGTTACGGCCACGCCCTTCGGGCCGGGATCGCCGCCGCTCGAGGTCGCTACGTCATCATGGGTGATTCCGACGATTCCTACGATTTCGCCGCTCTGGGGCCTTTCGTCGAGCGATTGCGCGCGGGAGATGAGCTGGTGATGGGCAATCGGTTCCGGGGCGGGATTCGCCCCGGGGCGATGCCGTGGCACCATCGCTATGTCGGTAACCCGGTGCTGACGGGGATCCTCAACCTCTTCTTCCACAGCACGATCGGCGATGCCCACTGCGGGCTGAGGGGGGTCCGCAAGGACTCGTGCGCGAAGCTGCACCTGGGCGCGCATGGCATGGAATTCGCCAGCGAGATGGTCGTCAAGGCCAGCGTGAGCCGCCAGAAGATCTCGGAAGTCCCGATCATCCTCTATCCCGACGGTCGCGATCGCCCTCCCCACCTGAGGAGCTTCCGCGACGGGTGGCGGCACCTGCGCTTCCTCTTGATGTGCACGCCCTCCTTTCTATTCCTCCTGCCGGGACTCGTCCTGACGACCCTGGGACTCGCCGCGATCCCGGCCGTGATCCTGGCGGGTTACGGGGAGTACTCCAGGATGCTCGGGCCCAATTTCATGTACACAGCCTCGCTGACCGCTATCAGCGGGTTTCATCTCCTCGTCTTCGGGCTCCTGGCGAAATTCTACACCCACTCGACGGATTCCGTGTTCAGGGACGACCGGATGGACCGACTCGCGACGTTCTTCTCCGTCGAGCGGGGCCTGGTGCTGGGAGTCTCCTTGATGGCGCTGGGAGTCACCCTCGGCGTCCCGGTACTGTCCCACTGGCTGCGTAGCGGAGAAGTGCCGGTCCCCGGCCAATGGATCTTCGCGGGGACTCTCCTCTGCCTGGGCCTGGAGGCCGGGGCCGCGGCGTTCTTACTCGGAATCCTCCAAGTGCCGCAGGAGGAGCGAAGGATCGAGTAGATGGTTCGAACGATCCTCACCGGCCAATTCGGCAAAAACCTGTCGGTAGATGTCGGCACAAATCTCCCAGTCCCAATGCTGGCGGGCGAAGTCGGCCACCCCTTTGCGCCGGGCCTGGAGACCCTCTTTCGAGTCCAAGATCTCCCCCATGAGAGCGAGCAGATTCTCTCGGGCGAGATCGGAGACGTACGCCACGGTCTCGATGCCTTCCAGGCCTTGAGCGGTTTCCTCCGAGATCAACGCGGGGGTCCCGCAAGCCATGGCCTCCTGAACGACGAGCGGGAATCCTTCCCCGACCGAGGGCAGCACCAATAAATCGGCCGCCTGGAAGTGGGCGGTGATCCGCGTGCGATCCATGGAGCCCAAGCAGCGCACATTGGGCAATCCCCAGGAGGTCGGATCGATCGGCCCCCAACCGATGACGATCCACTCGCAATCCGGAAAATGTTCGGCGAGCATTCGCAAGATCGGCAGCCCTTTCTTCTCAACGAACCGACCGACGAAAAGCATGATGGGTTTGTTGATGGGCAAGCCGAGTTCGTCGCGCAAACATCGTCGCTCGTCGCGGCCGAGCGGACGGAACGTTGAATTGGCGACTCCGTTCGGGATGAACCGGGGAGCCCTACGGAATCGAACGAATTGGGCGAAGTAACTCTGCACCCTCCGGCTGATGAAGATGCTGTGGTCGCATCCGCCGAGCACCATGCTCGCCAGCGTGTGATTCGCGACGGCCAGCAGGGCGTTCAGGACCCAACGGGAGTAGGGCACCGGACCGACATGCTGGGTAACGACCACCGGTTTGCCGAGCAGACGGGCAAAGACGTAGGCCAGGACATTGCCCATGTACAGGCTATCGTGCAGATGCACCAGGTCGCATCGGCGGACCTCACGATAGAGACGGAATATGCTCGACGGACCCCAGATGGGATAGGGGAAACCCAGGAATCGCTCCGAGAAGTTCCAGGCCGGCATCGGGATCCGAGTCGCCGATCGCTCCCAAGCGATGGGCGTCGAGCCACTGGCGGCCCAAACCACGTCCACACCTCGGCGCACGAGCCGTTGAGCCAGTTCGCCGGCCACGATCTCGATCCCGCCCTTGTGCTCGGGATAGTAATGTGTCACCAGGAGAACGCGCATCAGCGCCCGCCCACTCTCGATTGAACGTGATCGAGCATCGCGTCCTGGAGTCCCAGTATTTCCAGGGCGGCCTCCGAGTCGATGCCCTCCGGGATCTTCCCGGTCTCGACGGCGTCGCAGAATCGCGAAATGACCTCATCATTGCCGTATAGGAGCCGGCCCGTGAGGAGCCTCAGGCCGGAACTCACGAAGCCGGAGGCATGACCGACGAGCGTCGCCAGCGACGTCCGGAAGATATCGGCCGCACCGTGGCTGCGGTCCGTCGGCACCACGATCAGAATGTCTCGGAATATGTCAATCATGAGTGTCCCTCCCTCGGCGAACACCATGAGGTGCCACTCGCTGATGGGAGATTCGAAGTTCATGAAGAGTGTCGCGGGGATGTCGCCGGCCGAGAACTCGGCCTGCACGACGGCCGGCGTCGATTTTCCCGAAGACGAGGGCACGATGCTCGCCTGTCGGAGTGTCACGACGCCTCGGCCGAATGCCTTGAGTAGGTAGAGGAGATGAGGCGATTCATCGTAGAACAGGCCGAGGGGAAGTTCATCGTGCCAGACGGGCAGGCGCCGACGAGGGCTGCTCAACTGGAATCCGTGCAGACCCGTCACCTTGCCGAACCGGCCCGACTCGAGGAGCTTCCGAGCCCGTACCGCCGATCGAGCGAATTGAAAATTGTGGACGATGGCGAGCGTAAGGCCACGCGATCGTGCCTTGGCGGCCAATGCCTTGCCCTCGGCGAGGGTCGAGCACATCGGCTTCTCTAACAGGACGTGCTTGCCCATCTCGAGCAGAGTGTCCGCGACCGGGAAGTGATCCATCGGAGGGACGCCCACCGTGAAGGCTTGGACCTCGTCAATCCAGGCCTCATCGAGGCTCTCACCCCAATGGGAAAGGGAGAACCGACTCGCGACGGCCTCGGCTCTTTCGAAATGATTATCGATAATCCCGACCACCTGGCACCGGCCGCTACGGCTCAGCGCCGGTATGTGCCTGGAGGAGGTGACCCAGCCCGCACCAACCGACGCGACCTTGAGCATGATGATCAGTAACCTCTACGCTGGGAGACACTTTCCACTCGACCTCGCCGAATCGGCCTGAACGTCAGGCCGCAGGGGCCTTGCGCGCCGGACCAAGAAACAACCGTTCAAATCCGAGGCGTCCTGGTCCTCCGACCATGCTCGAGGACCGACCAGACGAGCGATCAAGGAGCCTAATGGCGACAGCGATCCGGGCAGCCCGCGACGCATTCCCAAGGTCCGCTGAATCTCGATGGGCCGTCGTTTCCTTCGACTGAGCCGATACAACAGTCCTCCGGTCCGGTTACTCCAGCGCTCCCAGATCTGAACTTGAGCGCGCGAAAAATACCCGGAGATTGGCTCCGGCTCGAGTCCCACGTCCCGCAGTTCACGATCCCAACGCCCCGGAGACCAGTAATGAAAATGCGAGAGCCGCGCATCGACCTCTCTCAGGTATTCCTCTCGTGAGATCCGTCGAAGCAATCCCGGACCCCGGAGGCACTCGTGGAACTGAGAAGAGGGGACGGTGGCCACAAAGAGGCCGCCCGGCTTCAGGCAGCGCGCGATCTCGGCCAGGACGGCGCCAAGGTCCGGGATGTGTTCCAGTACGCTGTTGGCGAAGGCGAAGTCCAGGCACGCATCCGAGAGCGGGATTTGATCTGCTCGTGCTATGGCGACCCACGCGTACACGTTCGCGGCCTTGGCCAGTGCGGCTTCCGGAGGGTCGATATCAATTCCGATCATTTCTCGCTGCCCGGCCACGAGTTCCCCCAAGATCCTCGACAAAGCCCCATCACCACAGCCCACGTCGAGACCGCAACCTTGCGACGGCAGGGAAGCGGCCAGCACGGGCAACTCGATCGACCGCATCCAATTGGTAGCGGGCTGGAAGGGAGTCTCTTCCATCAGACGCCTCCACACATGGGCCCGCGCCTCGGGTACCGAGAGCCCTCCGAGGGCCGTCCTCTGGATCGTCTGCCCTTTCATGAAATTACCCCCGTCCCTTATCACCATCGAAGCCAAGCTGTCTCACGATCGCGGCGAGCGTAATCCAAGGACCTGCAAGACCAACCCGGCAGCGGCCACGACAACCAGGAAAACCACTCCTCCCGTAATATTGATAGGACGCGATCGGATATCGAGGTACCGAAAACTGGACCACCAGAAACGGAAGCCATTCAGAACATGGTACTTTCGTATGGCTGCCGGCCCTTTCTCGACGAAGTCGATCACCGGGAAGGCAAAAGTCGGAGCCGGCGAGGGAGAGTAACGCTCGGCTCGATCCCCCTGGTCGGACAGGACTTCAGAGATCTCGCGTGGTCGATTGATGAGGTGGGAAATGGCAGGATGGAAGTACAGTTCCGGCCTGGAATTGTAGAACGCCGAGGGCAGACCATGTTCGATGTAGAGACGATGGGGATCGATGCAGAGCGCCCCGAGTTGAACCAGCAAACCGAGCCCGAGCGCAGCGACGAGGGCCCATCGGCGCACATGGCGAGACCCGGCCGGTGCGAAGATCCAGACTAGCGCAAAGATCGGGGTCAAGTATCGTGGCCCCCAGGCCGGGTCCCCCTTGAAGAACGTGAGCAGCGAAATGAAGAGGATGAAGACGGCAATCGCGCCTGTGAGGGCCCGGCAGAACCATTTCTCGACTCTCCACCAGGCCTGAAGGCCGGCCAGACAGATCGCGACCGGAGGGTTGTAGAACAACGCCCCCGCACTCAGGCTGAACGTCATCGCCATGAGTGCGACGCTCGGATCCCCGGACCAGATCGGACCGTATTTTTTCAGGAGCTCGGCGTGGCTCGCGGAGGACCCTGGAGGGAACTTGTAGAGGTCGTACCCCATGTACGTCGCCACGCCGAGCCCCAGCATCGCGGCGACGATCGCCAGTCGGCCCCACAGCCGCCGCAAGCCGAGTTCGGGGTCGTAAATCGCTGCGAGCACGGGGAGCACAAAAATACCCAGGGGCTCCTTGCAATTGAATGCGAGGCCCAAGGCCAGCCCGGCGACCGTCGCCCCCGCCAGCGGGTGGCGTCGTCGAGATGCGAGGGCCGTCGACATGGCGAGGACCACCGCCGCCGAGCCCAGGATGTCATCGAATGTGCTGGTCCCGTAGAACCAGCTCGGCGTGCAAAAAACTCCACCGGCCGCCCAGAGCAAGGCCGCCCGCGGTGAATGGCCCAGGCCACGGAAGAAAGCGGCGTAGGTGACGGACAGTAAAGCGCAGGCGACGGCGCCGGTGAGGGTGAAAAAGAAGTGGCGGCGGCTCTCGCGGTTCGGCCCGGTGGCGTCCGCGACCAGGATCGCCGCGACTCCGATGACCGAGTGGGGGAAGCGGTATTTGCTATACAGCCGGCCATCGCGGCCCGGGAACACGGCGAACCAGACCTCGGGATCCCGGATGACCAAGTCGCCATGGTCGACCAGGCTGCGTGCGACCTCGTAGCGAGTCTGGCCGTCAACGATGTCGATCCGCCCGGGACCCGACAGGGCGACCACCGCGAACACCGAGAGAAAAAGCCCCGCCAGGGCGATCCACCACCGCACGATCAGGCCTCGATCCCGGGAATTTGACGGATCCGCGGTCCGGCTTTAACGATTCTAGGACACCGGTGCGTCATGACGAACTCTCGGGGCCCGGTTTTTGAGCATCCTCCCGTCCGATCCAACCTTTCTTCCCGACGATCTCTCGATTCACGGGACCCCGGAGCCAGTCTTACGGGGAATCTCGACGCTCCGCTCCCCGTACACCGACGACCAGCAAGATGAGCCCGGTCGAGGCAATCAAACCCAGGACGATTAAACTCCTCCGGATGCTGATCTGGGGGAGATGGGAGTCGAGATAACTCAGGCTGATCCACCACGGCCGAAAGGAATTCAGGACATGATTCCTGCGGATCGCCGCGGGTCCCGTCTCGCGGAGGGGCCCGATCGTGATGCCGACATCGATGACCGGTCCGGGGGACCTGTACCGGGCCGTCTCTCCGCTCGTCGAGAAGACTTCGATGATCTCGCGGGGGCGGTTGACCAGGTGAGAGTACGAGGGATAGAAGTAGATCTCGTGAAGGCGCCATATAGCGCTTGGCCACCGAGGCTCGATCGACCCGAAGCCGGAGTGGGTCGACGCTCAGCGCGCCCAGTTGGACTACCAAACCCAGCCCCAGCGCCGCGACGATAACCCATCGATATAGCAGACGGGAACCGGCCGGTGCGAAGATCCACCAGACCGCGAAGATCGGGGTGAGATAACGCGGCCCCCACGCGGGATCACCCTTGAAGAAGGAGAGCAAGGAGATGAACAGCACGAACACGGTCGTGGCCGCGGCGACGGCGAGAGCGAACACCCGCTCGGGACGGTACCAGGATCGGAAGCCAACCAGGCTGATCAGGAGCGTGGGATTATAGAAGAACACCCCCGTACCCAGGCTGATCCCGAGCGCCAGCAGCGCGATGGTCGGTTCATCGCCCCAGACCGGGCCGTACTCCTTCGACACGACGGACGGATCCGGAGCGGACCCCGGCGGGAACTTGTACCAGTCGTACCCCAGGTAAGCCGTCATCCCGACGGCCAACATGGCCGCGACGATCGCGACCCGCCGCCACTGCGAACGCCAGCCCTGGCCGGGTACGCGGATCGCCGCGATGACCGGCAGCAAGAAGACACCCAGGGGCTGCTTGCAATTGAAGGCCAGGCCCAATGCCAGGCCAGCGGCCGAGGCCCCCGCCAGAGGATGGTGATGGCGTGATGCCAGCGCCACGGCGACCGCCAGGACCACGGCCGCGGTACCCAGGATATCGTCGAAGGAACTGGTCCCATAGAACCAACTCGGGGTGCAGAAGACCCCGGCCGCGGCCCAGGCCAGCGAAGCCTTGGGCGTCTGGCCCAGGTGACGGAAGGCCACGGCATAGGTGGCCGCCAGCACGGCGCAGGCGGCGGCGCCGATGAGCGAAAAGAAGAACCGACGACGCGATTCGCCCACCGGTCCGGTGGCGTCCGACGCCAGGATCGCGACCACTCCCGCGGCCGATTGCGGGAAGCGGTATGTCGAGTATCGCCGGCCATCGCGGCCCGGAGAGACCGTGAACGAGGCATCCGGATCCCGGATGATCGAGTCTCCGTGCTCGACCAGGCTGCGCGCCACCTCGTACCGGATGTGGCCGTCGAGGATGTCGATCCGCCCGGGACCCGACAACGCGACCAGTGCGAAGACCGACAGAAACAGCCCCGCTTGGGCGATCCACCATCTCACGATCCAGCTCCAATCCCGGGAACGTGCCGAATACATGGGTCGTCTGTAATACTCTAGCTCGGACTCGACAAAAGGGGCTGAATGAGCGGGTCCACGAAATCCGCCCATGAGAGTCGCGGCAGGAAGACTCTCGGCCCCGGCCGCACGAACCGCATGTGCGTCCTAGAGTAGAGTGCGCGGGGAGACCGCACGACGGATGGACATGGCGGCCTTAGGAGGCATTGCGCGCAAGTACGCGACGACGGTCGGATTCCGGGAGCGAGGCGGCACGACGAAAATATGGCGCCGACATCGCCGCTTTCCGGTGGCTCTCACCGTCCGCTGCCGGCTCGGCCTGGCGTGGATCGTTGCGATGCGGCCGATGCCGCAACGAGTCGATGATTCAAATGACTTCGAACCAGTCCATGATCCTGCGCATCAAACATCCGCGATCGCGGATGAGGGAGTGGGACGTCGCCGTCCCGGCGTTCTGGCTGATCCTGGGACTCTGCGAGTGCATCTGGCTCGGGCCGTCGTACGCCAAGGTCATGAGGCCGCCCACGAATCCCCGTCCCGATTATTTCCAGGACTGGGCCTCGGCCAGGAACTACCGGGTCGGCCTACCCATCTATACCCCCCATTCCGCGACCATCCCGATGTACCTGGGACGCCCCCAGGAGGAACGGGAAAGCGACATCGAATATAACGCCCACCCGCCAGCCTCGGTCCTGCTGGCCTTGCCCCTGGCAGGGCTCCACCTGCCCGACGCCATGCTGGCCTGGAACCTGGTCTCGCTCGCCGCCTCCCTCGCCAGCCTGGCGATCATCGCCTCGACGTTGCCCGAGCTCAAGTCCCTGTTCTTGCCCGCTGCGGTCCTGCTGCCGGTTTGCCTGCCGGTCTACAGTAATTTCATGGAGGGCCAGCTCACCCTGGTCCTGGTCTTGCTCGTGACGTCGGCCTGGGCCCTGGACCGAACGGGCCGGTCGACCGCCGCCGGACTGCTCATCGGCGCCGCGGGCGCCTTCAAGCTGTTCCCGATCTACCTGGGAGTGTACTTCGCGGCCCGGGGACGGTGGCGGGCCGTGTTGGCCGCCGCGGCGACGTTCGCGGCCCTGAACCTCGCGACCGGCGCCGTGCTGGGCTGGGAGACCTATCGCGACTACATTCGGATCGTCCTGCCCACCCTGGATAAGTTCCGCAGCTACGGATTCAACCTGACGTTCGCCGGGTTCTGCTCCCATCTGTTCGACCCGGCCGGTGAGCACGGGCGGATCACGCCCCTCTGGCCCTGCCCTGCCGCGGTCCGCTACGGGACGCTCCTCTCCGATCTGATCGCCACCGCATTCGTCGCGTCGCTCGCCCGTCGAGCGAAGACGACGACGGCTCGCGACCTCGCCTTCGGCGCAACCGTGACGGCCATGCTCCTGGTCTCGCCCGTCACCTGGGACTATTCGCTCCCCCTCCTCCTGGTCCCGCTCGCCGTCATCACTCGCTCGGCCGAGGAGTACCGCTGGATGCCGGTCCTTCTGGCTTTGATCTTCGCGACCCTCTGGCTCTCGCAGGGGCAACTCAGAGATCTATTCCTCGCCGTCCGAAGTATCCCCGTCACCTCGCCGGCGTACGTGCTCGGCCCGCTATCGATCAAATTCTACGCCTTGCTCGCGGTCTTCGTCCCGGGACTTGCGGCCTTCCGGGCCGCGGGGCAATCGGGGCCGAGGCACGAGGGCGCGGAGAGCTAAATCATGATCCGATGCGTCGATCGGGTGCCCCGGATGACGAGCTTGAGAGTGGCCCCGAGGGACATCATCGCTTCGGCGGCCTGGATCCTCATCGGCCTCTGCGGCTGTTTCTGCTGGCTCGGTCCGCTCTGCGTCGAGGCGATGCGGCCCGCTCGGGGGCGCGTGAATGACTTCTACCAGGACTGGGCCTCCGCGCGGAACTACCGGGTCGGGCTCCCCATCTACACGCGACACTCCACCAGCATCCCGCGATACCTCGGACTCCCGGTCAACCCCGTCAAAGACATCGAGTACAATGCGCATCCGCCGACCTCCGTCTTGCTGATCTCTCCCTTCGGCCGGCTCGACTATCCCGACGCCGTGCTCACCTGGAACCTGATCTCGCTGGCCGCCTTCCTCGCCAGCCTGGCCATCCTCGCCGCCGTGCTGCCCGTGCCCAGGTCCCTCTTCCTGCCGGTCCTGGCCCTCCTGCCGTTCTGCCATCCGTTATACGGGAACCTCCACCAGGCCCAGCTCACGCTGGTCCTGGTGTTCCTGGTGACTTCGATCTGGGCACTGGAGCGATCGGGCCGGCCGGACGCCGCCGGCGTGCTACTCGGGCTCGCGGCCGCGATCAAGCTCTTCCCCGCCTACCTCGCGGTCTACTTCGCAGCCCGGCGACGGTGGCGCCCCCTGGTGGCCGCCGCGGCGACCGCCGCCGCGCTGACCCTCACCTCGGCGATGGTCCTGGGGAACCGGGCCTTCGTCGACTACCTCCGTGTCGTCCTACCCGCCCAGAGTCAGTTCCAGGGCCTGGGCTATAACCTCTCGATCGCCGGTCTCTGGCACAAGCTGCTCGACCCGGCCGCCGAGGTCTCCCTGTCCCCATCCTTGGGCACCGGCCGGCCCCTGGCGGTTTGGGGCACGCTCGTCTCCGACCTGGCGGTCACCGCGATCGTGGCGACGGTCGCCTCCCGGGCGCGGACGCCGGCTCGGCGGGATATCGCCTATGGACTCGCCCTGACCGGCATGCTCCTGGTCTCGCCCGTCACCTGGGATGTCTCGCTCGTATTCCTCTCGCTCCCGCTGGCGGTGCTCGCCCGGTCCGCCGGGAGATCCGGCTGGATCGCTCCCGCCTTGATCCTGCTCGTGGCCGTCATCAGCATGCCCCAGATCGCCCTGACAGGACTGGCCCTATCCGGACGCCCCCCCCATGAGGCCCCCTGGGCTTTCGTGCTCGGCGCCTCGTCCATCAAGTTCTACGCCCTGCTCGCGATCTTCGCGATGGGCCTCGCCGCCTCCCGGTCAGCCGAGGAAAAGCACGAAGTTGCGGGTCATCCGGAGGTCCTCGGCATTCGATCGCCCGATCTGTCGAGATCCTGCGATGAGTAAGTCCCATCGCGACTGGTCGCCCCGCATGCGGGCGAGCCTTCGTGGCGTCTTGACATTTCACCTTGCGAATAAGCCGCCTTCGCGGGCCGTCCCGCTACCGATCGATTGCAAGCCGAGGGACATGACGCAACGCATGCTGGCCGTCTCATGGTTGGCGGTTGTGTTGATCGGAGTCCTGGAGTTCAAGGTCATCCAGGATACCGACATTTTCTGGCAGGTGAGACTCGGTCAACTCATGCTGGAAGAGGGCCGAATCCCGCAATTCGATCGGTTCACGTTCACCCACTTCGGCGAGCCGGTGCCGGCGATTTACTGCCTCTCGCAGCTCCTCTATGCCTTCCTTTACGACATGGGGGGCTGGCAACTCACGCGATTGGTTCACCACCTGACCCTGGTCGGTGCGCTGCTGGTGGCCGCCGCGAGCTGCCGACGCCAGGTGACGAGGCCCTTCAGCGTGGCGGTCGCGATGACGATCGGTTTCGTCGTCATGCTGTCCAACGCCGATCTCCGTCCCCAGAGTTTCGGTCTGCTCGGGTTCGCGATGCTATTGGCATTGGCCCGCGGCGGGCTGCCGTTCCGGTTCAAGCTGATTGCCGTCACGATCGTCCTGGTTGCGTGGCAGAACATGCATCCGTCGATCATCGTGGGCACGGTCGCGATCGGCGCCCTGGCTGTGGCCGATTTTCTCGACCGAAAGCCCGATCGGGGCAGCCCCTGGGAACTGATTGTCCTGGCCCTGCTCCCGATGATATTGCAGTTCGCAACACCGGTCGGCGGCCACATCCTCGACGTTTCACGGGCCAATCTGCGCATCAGCCGAGATCTCTTGCGCATCGAGGAGTGGCTACCTCCCTGGGATCCGAGCGTGTTCGTGACCGTCAACGTTTACTGGGTTGTGCTCCTGGGGTCATTCATCGCGGCCTTCGCGCTCCGGGACCGCTTCTCGGTCCGAGATCTGACGCTCCTGATCGCGATGACTCTCCTCTCATCCTTCGCCGCGCGGTTCATCATCTTCTGGGCGATTGCTCTCGTCCCCTTCTGGGCCGAGCTGGTGGAGCGACTCGTGCCCGATGGCATGTTCGCGCCGGCTCGTGGCGGAGTCGGAGTGCATGTGCGGACATTTCGCTCGCTGATCGGGCTGGCAGCCGTGGCAACCATCGTTGTGTGTCTACACCCGGCGCGGTTCGGTCCGATCCTTCGACCAGGCATCCCGATCGATGGCGTCAAGATGCTCCGCGCCCAGCTTCCCGGCCCGGCGCGGATCTACAATGCTCGAGTCTGGGCCGGCCCTTTGCTCCTGGACGGCGATCCGGCCTGGCGAGTCTCCGTCGACGGCCGGCTCTATTTCTTCCGGGATCCGGCCGAATGGCGGGCCATGGACGACGCCCGCGCCGGCCGGATCACGCTCGACGAGCTCGAACGACGGCATCATCCCGATGCGTTTTTCCTGTACCCGGCCGGCGATCAGGCCCTCATCGATAGCCTCTCGGTATCTCCGCGTTGGCGGGCCTGCTTTCGCGGACCGACCTGCGTGGCGTTCGTTCGTGCCCGCCCATGACCGACACCGCGGTCGCGGTATTCGTCGAAATGCCGGGATCCGAGCCGACCGTCGTGGTTGTGTGGACATGGCGCCATGGCACCACCCGCCATCCGTCAAGCCCTGGGTTTTCCCGCCGCGTCGGCGTACAATAATCCGACTTGAGGGCGGGCGGTAGAAGGCCCGGGAGGATGGGATGGTGGCGGGGGTGAGGACGTGATCGATCGGTTGTCGATCCTATGCTTCGCGGGGACTTACGGACTGGCCCTGCTGGCCGAGCTGGCGCGGTTCGTGGTCCGCGGCGCGGTCCGCTGGTACCTGGCCGCGGTCCTGATGGCGCTGGGCTGGCTGGTCCAGACGGCCTTCCTGGCCAACCTGGCCATGAAGAGCCCGATGGCGCCGGTCACGACGGCGTTCGGGTCGATGATGGTGCTGTCGTGGATCGTGGCCCTGATCGGGTTGTACCTGATGGTCCGCTCGCCCAGGCCGATGGCCGTGGGGCTGTTCGTGCTGCCGCTGGTGCTGGGCCTGGTGATCGGTGCGGGCTGGTTCGCGCCCCGGGAATCGGACTGGCTCGATTGGGGAGGCACCGTCGCGTTCTGGGGCATGGTGCACGGGATCTTCCTGCTGGGAGGCGCGGTGTTCACGTGCGTTGCGTTCTTCGCCGGGCTGATGTACCTGGCCCAGATGCGTCGGCTCAAGCTCAAGCGGCCGTCGCGGACCGGGCTGGCGCTGCCCAGCCTCGAGCAATCCGAGCGGATCAATCGCGGCTCGATCACGATCGCCTTCCCCCTCCTGACGTTCGGCCTGCTGATCGGGATGATCCTGAGCCTGGCGTCGCGCGGCGACGCCTCGATCGCCGAGGCCGGCCGCGTCCACATCCTGCGCTGGACCGACCCGAAGGTGCTGAGCGCGCTGATGATGTGGCTGGTGTTCGCGGTGCTGCTGCACGCGCGGTTCCGCCCGGCGATGCGGGGCCGGAGCATGATGGTCCTGACGATCGTGGCCTTCTCGTTCCTGGTCTTCACCTGGTTCGGGGTCGAGGCGTTGAGGCTCCCCACGGCCCATGGGACGGCGGGGACCGCCGGGAGGATGACGACGCCGTGAGACTGCTCGCACTGGGTGTCGATCACCGGTCCGCGCCGGCCTCGATCCGCGAGGCGCTCGCCTTCGACGGGCCGCGTTGCGCGGCCGCGCTGGACCGCCTCTCGCGGGCGTTCCCCGGCAACGAGCTGGTGATCCTGTCGACGTGCAACCGGGTCGAGCTCTACCTGACCGGAGGCGCCGAGCAGATCCCCGAGGTCAACGCCCTGGCCGAGGAGGTGGCCGGCTTCCACGGCATCGCGCGTGAGACGTTCGCCGGGCACCTGGTCAGCTATCACGACGAGGGGGTCGTCGGCCACCTGTTCCGGGTCGCCGCCAGCCTCGAGAGCCTCGTGCTGGGCGAGGGGCAGATCCTGGGCCAGGTCCGCGACGCCTACCAGGCGGCCATCGCCGGCAAGACCGTCGGCCCGATCTTCCACGTCGTGTTCCAGTCGGCGCTGCGGGTCGGCAAGGCCGTCCGGACCCAGACCGGCATGGACCAGGGGAAGCTCTCGGTCGCCAGCGTCGCGGTCAACCTGGCCCGCGAGGTCTTCGACTCGTTCGCCGACAAGACCGTGCTGGTGATCGGCGCGGGGAAGATGGGCGAGACCACCTTGCAGCACCTCAAGGGGCTCAGCCCGGGGCGGATCCTGGTGACCAACCGCAGCCTCGAGAAGGCCGAGTCGGCCGCCTCGCGATGGGGCGGCTGGGCCGTGCCGTTCGATCGGCTCGGCCAGTCCCTGGTCGAGGCCGACCTGGTGATCAGCACCACGGCCGCCATCGAGCCGGTCGTCACGCTCGAGCAATACCAGCGGGTCCAGCGCGCGCGGCGGAACCGGCTCGCGCTGATCCTGGACATCGCCATCCCCCGCGACTTCGACCCGAGGATCGGCGACCTCGACCAGGTGATGCTCTATCACGTCGACGACCTCCGCGCGCAGGCCGAGCAGAACCGGCTCCAGCGCCAGAAGGGGGTCGACCCCGCGTTGGCGATCATCGAGCGCGAGACGGCCGACTGCTACGCCAGGCTCCGCCACCAGCACGACGCCGGCCACATCCTCCAGGAGCTCGGAAACAGTTACGACTCGATCCGGCTCGGCGAGCTGAACAAGTTCTTCGTCGCCAAGCCGCACCTCAGCGACGCCGATCGGGAGGCGATTGCCCACATGACTATGCGCATCCAGAACCAGTTCCTCCACCACCCTCGGGCCGCCGTCCGCTCGGCCGTGACCGAGCCGCACCACGACCACCCCCACCCGATCTTCGACGCCGTCCGCCACCTCTTCGGCCTCGGCGATCGCACGCCGAAGTCGCTCAAGAAGATCTGAGAGTCCGTCAAACCAGGCTTCTGAGACCGACTCTGATCCGGTCGGGCCATGGCACTCATTGGCACTCGATGGCAACTTTTCGCAAGGTCGCCGACGCCACGGTCGCCGATCTCGGCACGGCCCCGGGCCGGCCGGCATGCCCTGTTCAGGGGCGAGGAGTGTTGGAGCGATCGTCTCATCTCCCATCACACATTTTGGATTGCGGATTTTGGATTGCGGATTGGACGGCGCATCGTCCCTTACTTATCAGGATGCCACCACGCGGGCAAATCGTGAACGCACCTACGGCGGCATCGAGCTATTTCTCGCCGTAACTCTTATCGCACGAACGCGATAGAAGATCCGGGAGGATTTTCAATTCGTTCGGCCCGTGTTCCTCTCATGGGACAGTCTCTGAGGGTCCGCGCATCGATCGTCCGGGTCACAGACCCCGGCTACAGACTCCTGCTAAAAATCCAGCACAGAAGGATTGACAACCCCGCTCGTCCTGCTATTCTTTTAGCATGATGCTGGTTTTCTAGCACTGGAGGGACTTCTGATGGGACGATCGAAGGACGAGGGGATCGGCCTGAGCCGTCGGGAGCGGCAGATCATGGACGCGATCTACCGGCGGGGTCAGGCGACGGCGGCGGAGGTGCTGGAGGAAATCCCGGACCCGCCGAGCTATTCGGCGGTGCGGGCGATGCTGCGGGTGCTGGAGGAGAAGGGTCACCTGCGGCACGATCAGCAGGGGCCGCGATACGTATTCCTGCCGACGGTGCCTCGCGAGAAGGCGCGACGATCGGCGTTGAAGCAACTGATGCAGACATTCTTCGAAGGCTCGACGGAACAGACCGTCGCGGCCTTGCTCGACCTGTCGGCGAGCAAGATGTCCGACGCGGAGCTCGATCGACTCTCCCAGCTCATCAACCAGGCCCGGAAGGAGGGGCGCTGAACATGGACACGATCTTCGACGGCATGTCTCGACTGCCGGCAGCCCTCGCCCTCGACGTCGCGGCGAAGTCGACCTTGATCCTCGCCGCGTCGGGAGCGGCGGCCCTGGCCTTGCGGCCGGCCTCCGCCGCGACGCGACACCTCGCCTGGTGCCTCGGTCTCTGGGGCGCGCTCGCGCTGCCGGGCCTGGCGCTCTGCGTGCCGGGCTGGGCCTGGCCGATCCTGCCGGCCCGCGGGGGCGATCTCTCCGCCGCACCGACTTCGCCTCGAGGCGACACATCAATCTCCGGACAATCTCCCAAGGAATCCGCCGCCCAAGCCGCGAGCCCGGCGCTCGCCGCCGGCGGCATGATCGAGCCGTCGGCATACGGACGATCCCCGTCGGGAGCGAAGGTGCCGGAGAACAGCACGGCCGCACCGTCATCCGTGAATCCGGACATACCGAGGAAATTCTCGCCATGGACGTGGCTGGCGGGGACATGGTCCGCCGTGGCCCTCCTGATCCTGGCGGTCCCCCTGGTCGGGCGAATGGCCCTCTGGCGGCTCTCGCGCCGGGCGCAGGCGATCGAGGAGGGCGAATGGACCGCGCTCCTGCGCGACCTGACCGCGCGACTGGGGCTGTCGCGGCGCGTGGCGCTGCTCCGGAGCCGGCACGCGCTGATGCCGATGACCTGGGGCGGGCTGCGGCCCGTCGTCCTGCTGCCGGCCGACGCCGATTCCTGGCCGGTCGGCCGTCGTCGCGACGTGCTCCTCCATGAGCTGGCCCACATCCAGCGGCGGGACTGCCTGACCCAGGCCATCGCCCAGGTCGCCTGCGCCGTGTACTGGTTCAACCCGCTCGTCTGGATCGCGTCGCATCGCCTGCGGATCGAGCGCGAGCACGCCTGCGACGACATCGTACTGCTCGCGGGGTCACGAGCGTCCGATTACGCCGAGCATCTCCTGGACCTCGCCCGATCACTCCGATCGCATCATCGCCATGCCCTTGCCGCCCTGGCGATGGCGCGGCCGTCGCATCTGGAAGGGCGGCTGGCCTCCATCCTCGAGGCGAGCTGCCCCCGACGGGGCCTGACCCGACCGTCGGTGGTGTTCGGCCTGATCGCGATGGCGGGCCTCGTCCTGCCGCTGTCGGCCGTACGCCTGGGTGCTCGGCCCGCCGAGGCCCGCGCGGTGGCGCGTGAAGATGAGGCTGCGACCACGCCCTTAGCAGGCCAGGCCCGACCCGCGACGACCGCACCCAAGGCCGCACGCGAAGGCGAGTCTCGGGTCGAGCCGCATCGAACCCTCGTCGGCCACGTCGAGGCTGGGCAGGTAGTCGAGGCTCGGGCCGAGCCGCGTCGAACCGTCGTCGGCCGCGTCGTCGATGCGCAGGGTCAGCCGATCCCCGGCGCGAGGGTGGACGTCATCGCCGAGAGCCGACGTCAGGTCAGCGATGGGGGCGCGAGCTTCGAGCGTTACCGGCTCGCGGGGGTGTCCTCCGCCGACTCCGAAGGCCGGTTCCGGGTCGAATTCCCGGCGATCCCGGCCGCGCGCCTGGCGGGCCTGAGCATCATCGCGACCGCCCCGGGCCGAGGGCTCGACGGCAACTCGCTCAAGGCCGATGCCGCGCAGCAGGAGACCACGATCACGCTCGACCCCGAGACGATCGTCGAGGGCCGATTGGTCGACGTGCAAGGCCAGCCCGCCGCGGGCGTTTCCCTCCGCGTGCGTGATTTGAATATTCGATCACGTGGATATTCGCCTTACGAGGTAAGTGGATATTCGCTTTGGAAGGTAAAGAGCCTCTGGCCGGCTCCCGCGACGACCGACAAGGACGGCCGGTTCCGGCTGGGCGGGCTGGGCGCGCGTGCGGCCATCACCCTCGAGGTCGAAGACCCGCGCCACGCGAGGCAGACGCTCGCGATCGCGGCCGGCGACGAGGGGCGGACAAAACCGAAGACGATGTCGCTGGTCCCCGCGCAGGCGATCGACGTCCGGGTCGTTCGTGCCGACGACGGCAAGCCGATGGCCGGCGCATGGGTCAACGTCCGTGCCGAACGTCGGAACCCGTATTCCCGGGGCGAGACGGTCGGCGCCAGGGCCGACGATCAGGGACGAGTCCGGGTCGTGCCCTGGCCGGGCGACGCCTTCACGATCTTCGCCTATCCCAGGGACGGAGAGCCCTATCTGCGCCGCGAGGCCGACCTGGATTGGCCCAAGGGATCGGTGCAGCAAGCCGTGGAGGTGAAGCTCAAGCGGGGCGTCGTGGTGCGAGGGAAACTCACGGAGGAGCCTTCGGGCAAGGGCGTACCCGGCGCGAACGTCTCGTACTACCAGACGCACCGCAATAACCCGCTGCGCGACGGTTCGTTCAACCGGGATACGTGGAGCGGCCCCGACGGCACGTTCAACCTGGTCGTCCCGCTCGGGCCGGGGCATCTGCTCGTCCAGGGCCCCAGTGACGATTACATCAACGTGCCGACCAGCCACGGCGAGTTGGGGACCGGCTGGATGCCCGACCTCCCGCTCTACCCCGACGCCCTGGCGCACCTGGACCTCAAGCCCGGTGCGGCAACGCACGACATCGAGATGAGGCTCCGCCGCGGCGTGACCGTCCGGGGGTGCTTGGCCGGGCCGGACGGCGAACCGGTCGCCGAGGCATTTGCGATGAGCCGCGCCTACACACCGTACAACGAGAACCGATTCGCATTCATGCACTTCAACGGCGGTGGCCCGCAGCTCAAGGTGCGCGACGGCCACTTCGAGGTCCCCGGCTGCGACCCGGAGAAGCCAACCCCGTTCCACTTCCTGGACGTCAAGGGCCAGCTCGGCGCCACGGTGGAGATCTCGGGAAATTCGTCCGCGACCGGGCCGGTCACGGTGCAGCTCCAGAAATGCGGTTCGGCCCGCGTCCGCTTCAAGGACTCGACCGGCAAGCCGCTGGTGAATCATCCGGCCGGCAACGTCTCGAACGACATGATCCTGATCATCACACCGGGGGCCGACTTCGGCGTGGAGGGCAAGACCAACGCCGACATGGAATTCCAGGTCAATCTGGATCGCGGGCGGAATCGCAACCTCCGCACCGACTCCGACGGCCGCGCCACGTTCGTCAGCCTGATCCCCGGCGCGACTTACCGGTTCCGCGGCCACGAGTTCACGGCCGAGCCCGGCAAGACGATCGACCTGCCGGACATCACCGTCGGAGGCGGGAAATGAGGAGTCCCCGGGTCGCGAGACACGGACGTCTCACGACCCTTGAACGATCTCCGGATCGTTTTTCAGCACACGTCCCGGCGATAAGACGCTAACACTCCTATGAAGGGCGAGGGGAAAGTCGAGGAGGATCGACGTCGAAGGATGTTCACTCCTCCCCTTCGGATCGAGGCATCAGGGATGAATCTCAATCGGTCAGCGTCTCCCGGGAGAATCACCAGCGATGAATGCGATCCTGAGTTCGGGCGCCTCGGAAACGGGTTCGAAGGCCTCACGCCTATCCTAACCGCGGGCCTGCTCCTCGGCTCCATCGCCACCGGCGCCGGCTATCTGACTCACGCCAGGGCGATGAACGATGAGCCCCAAAAGCCAGCGACTGCTCCCCCGTCCCCCAATCCAGATTCCAATCCAAAATCCAAAATCGAAAATCCAAAATCGGGGAGGATGACCGTCGTCGGCCGCGTTTTTGACCCGAGGGGTCAACCGGTGCCGAACGCAAGCGTGATGGTCTACGCACGCTCCATGAAGCCGGGAGGTCTCACCTCTCCGGAGCAGCTCTACCCCGCCGAGCTCGGCCGCGCTATTTGCGACGGATCGGGCCGGTTCCGGCTCGACGCGCCGCGAATCTCATCGTCGAGCCATGGCGATTTCGGCGCCGTCGCCCTGGCGACGGGATTTGGCGCCGGCTGGGCCAGGCTCGATCCGGACGACGACGCGCCCACCGCCGACATCGTACTCCGGCCCGAGCAGGTGATCCAGGGACGGCTGTTCGACCTGCAAGGCCAGCCCGTCCCGGACGTGAAGCTGTCGGTCACGGCCATCCGCCACGCCCTCATCAAGGGCAAGGATGTCGCACCTCTCGATCGATTCGAAGGCCCCGCCTTCTGGTGGGCTCATCCCGACGGCCTGCCCGGCTGGCCGCGGCCGGTGATCAGCGGCCCCGACGGCCGATTCACCTTGCATGGGGTCGGCCCCGGGCTCCGGGTCTTCGTGAACGTCCACGATCCCCGGTTCTCCAGCCAGAGCATCGAGATCGACACGGATGCCGCTTCGACCGCGAAGCCGCTGGGTATCGCGCTGCAATCGACCCGAACCATAACCGGGAGCGTGACCTATGCCGACACCGGTAAGCCGGTCCCCCATGCCCGGGTGATCATCTCGGGGTTCGGCCAGCTCCAGGCTGGCGTGGGGCCTCGCCCCGGCCTCTTCGAGACCGATGCCGAGGGGCGGTTCCGCGCGAATGCGGGACCCGGTGATCAGGGCTCCGTGGCCGCGACTCCTCCCGAGGGGCAACCCTACCTGAGAGCCGCCAAACGCATCGACTGGCCGAAAGGGGCGATCGCGCAGACGGTTCGACCTGACATTACCCCGGGGCACGATGATCCGGGGCAAGGTCACCGAGCAAGGCTCTGGTCAACCGGTCGCCGGTGCCATGGTCGTCCACATCGCCCGACGGACGCCGAATGAAGCTCGTGGTACCGGCCGGGGAGGCCCTTACGAGACCTCGGCCGACGGATCGTTCGAGCTCGCGGCCCCGTCACGACCGGGTTATCTGATCGTCCGAGGTCCCACCGAGGATTATGTGCTCCATGAGATCGGCGACAACCAGCTTCTCGAGGGCAAACCGGGCGGCGTTCGCACTTACGCCCACGCCTTCATCGCCTGCAATCCGAAGCCGGCCGGCGAGGACCTGGATGTCCAGGTCGCGCTCCGTCGAGGTACCAAGGTGAAAGGTCGAGTCCTCGGCCCGGACGGTCAGCCGGTTCAGGATACCTGGATGATCAGCCGGGTGAACATTAACTCGCGAAGAGCCGTCATGCTATCGTGGTACAGCGAGGAGCACGGCAACGCGCGCAATGGCCGGTTCGAGCTGCACGGCCTGGATGACGACACCGAGGTCCCCGTCCATTTCCTCGACCCGCAACACAAATCGGGCGCGACGGTCCGTTTCTCGGGCAAGTCCGCGGCCGGCGAGCCGATCACCGTGCGGCTCGGGCCCTGCGGCACCGCCAGGGCTCGGCTGGTCGATCCCGAGGGCAAGCCGGTCGGCGGCCTGACCCGGCCGGGACTGATCGCGATGGTCGTGACACCCGGCCCGATGCGCAGCGACAAGGAGGCGAAGGAAGGCGCCCTCCTCGCCGAAGACGGTTTGCTGATCGAAATCGATCCGATCAACTACCGGACGGGGCCTGTATCCGATTCACAGGGCCGGGTCGTGTTGCCCGCGCTGATCCCGGCGCAAGCTATCGCATCCTCGACTACTCGGCGGCCGGCAATTCGTCCGGCCCTCAGATCCGCAAGGAGTTCACCGTCAAGCCCGGCGAGACGCTCGACCTGGGCGATATCCGGATCGAGAAGCCCAGCACTCGACAGCGCCTGTAGGTCCCCCTGAGAGCACCATCGATCGGTGGGACAGGAAAATCCGGCGCTCGCAGAGCCCCCTGCTCCACGATCGACCCGTCGGCGTCCCTTGCCCGGGAGATCCTACAAGCCATGCTGATCCACGAGTGGAAGGGCATAGCGATGACCCTGTTGCTCCTCGACTCCATCGCCACAGGCGCGGGCGGCGTGGGACATGCTCTCGCCATGAACGATGAGCCCCCAAAGCCGGCGCCCGCTCAATCTGACAATCCAAAATCCGAAATCGAAAATCCAAAATCGGGGAGGATGTTCGTGGTCGGCCGCGTGCTCGACCCGCAAGGGAAACCGGTGCCGGGCGCGACGATCGCGGCTTATGCGCAGCGTGGGATCCGGGCTTGTTCCCAACCGGTTCCTACGGGGCCCGATCCCGATCGGTGACGCCCGCGCGGATGGCTCGGGCCGCTTCCGAATCGATGCGCCGCGCACCTCATCGGCGCGCAGCGATGACTTTGGTGCCGTCGCCCTGGCGCCCGGCTACGGTGCCGGCTGGGTGGATCTCGATCCCGACGACGACCAGCCCGGCGCCGACATCACCCTCCGACCGGAGCAAGTGATCCACGGTCGACTCTTCGACCTGCAAGGCCGGCCCGTACCGGACGTCACACTCTCGGTCGCGTCGTTCTATCGTGACCCTCAGCGGGCCTCGACCGGCGGGCACCGTCGCCAGCTCGAAGGTGTCTTTTATTGGGGTACAAAGGTTAATGACTTTCCGGCCTGGCCCAGGCCGGTGATCACCGACGCCGAAGGCCGCTTCACCCTCCGCGGCCTGGGCCGGGACCTGAATGCGAGCCTCAGCGTCCATGACCCGCGGTTCGCCGTCCTGAGGATCCCGGTCAAGACGGATGGCGCTTCGAAATCGAAGGCGATCACCGCGGCGTTGTCGCCGGCCCGGATCCTCACCGGGCGCGCGACCTATGCCGATACGGGCGAGGGAGTTCCCCATGCCGTGCTCGAGGTGAGATCCAGCCGCGGGAGCACCGAATGCGAGACGGATGACGACGGCCGATTCCGAGCCAACCCCGCCCCGGGCGAAGGTTTCTTGGTCCGGGCTTATCCTCCCGCCGACCAGCCCTACCTCATCACCAAGACGCATCTCGCGTGGCCCAAGGGCGCGATCGAGCAGTCCCTCGACCTCGCCTTACTGCGCGGTGTCTCGATACACGGCAAGGTCATCGAGGAAGGCTCCGGCAAGCCCGTCCCGGGTGCGGCCGTCGAGTTCGTCTCTCATTCCGAGCCGCACAATGGGGGAAGAACTATCGTCAACGTGACCGCATCCGACGGCTCGTTTCGACTCGGGGCCATGCCCGGCACGGGGCACCTCTTCATCAGGGGCCCCAGCGACGATTACGTGCTCCAGGCCATCGGAGCCCGGATGTATGAAGAAGGCCAGCCGGGCGGCCTCCCGATCTACTCGCACGCCATCCGCTTCCTCGACCTGAAGCCTGGCCTCGACAGCCAGGAAGTCAACCTGGTGCTCCGCCGAGGCGCGACGGTGACCGGCCAGGTCGTCGGCCCGGACGGCCAGCCCGTCCGCAGTGCCTGGTTCTTCAGCCGGGTCACTCTTTGGTCGAGCGGTGTCTGGAGGCAGTGGACCGGAGAGGACCACGGCCATGTGCACGACGGTCGTTTCGAGGTCCACGGGCTCGACGCCGATACCGACGTCCCTGTCTACTTCCTCGATCCGAAGCGCAAGGTGGGCGCCGTCGTCAACCTCTCGGCGAAGTCGGCGACCGGCGGTCCGGTCACCGTCCGGCTCGAGCCCTGCGGCGCCGTCAGGGCGCGGATCGTCGGTCCCGGCGGCAAGCCGATCGCGGGACCGCTACCCCGAAGAGTGCGCGGTCAGCCCATGGGAATACTGTACTTCTCGATGGTCATCACCCCTGGTCCCCCCTACAGTACCGCGAAAGGCCAGGCCGCCCTCCTCGCCGCCGACGAACAGCCCGTGACCGTCGTTGATCCGGTCAATTACGATACCGAGCTGGTCCTTGGTGCCGACGGCCGGATCACCCTCCCCGTCCTGATCCCCGGCGCGACGTATCGATTCCTCGACTACACCACACCCCGCGGGACCCCTCCCCAGGTCCGCAAGGAGTTCACCGTCAAGCCCGGCGAGACGCTCGACCTGGGCGATCTCCGGATCGAGAAGCCGCCCGCTTCGTAGGGCGGGTGCAACTCATCATCCAGCATTGGGTTGCGGTGAATAGCACCCACCCTGGGCCGGATGGCGTTACCGATTTCATCACGCGAACCGCGAGACATTGACACTGTGGCAAGGAAACCGGGTGGTTTGCCGGAGCGGGCGCGTACATCCATCGGCATTCCTGGGGCATCGCCCTCCGGGCTCGACCCCAGCCACCCGAGAGTGGTCCGAGGCCGCGAAGGAGGTGGCTGGGGTCGAAGACGGCGCAGCCGGCGAGCCCCCAGGAATGCCCTCGAACGCAGTATCCTCGAGGAATCGCCCCGGTCTTGTCGCTACATTGTCGAGCGATTTCGCCCTTTCCAACCGCCCCGCAAACCGGTTTACCGCGCTTTCGGGCTCGACCTGGGATACGATCACCGAAGGCGCAACAGTACCTCACGTGGGGATGAGATGACGTCGAGGGGGGCTGTGCGCCGCCCTCCGCTCCCGAGGAGTTCGCGAGCATGTCGCATCTGGCATCGGGGTCCTTGGTCCGTCAGATCGAGTCGCTCTTCGACGGCGGCTCGGTCACCGGATTGTCCGACCGTCAGCTCCTCGAACGCTTCACCACGCGGCGCGACGATGCTGGCGAGGTGGCGTTCGCCGCGCTGGTGGCCCGACACGGGCCCATGGTGCTCGTCGTCTGCCAGGATCTCCTCGGCGACCGGCACCATGCCGAGGACGCCTTCCAGGCCGTCTTCCTCGTCCTGGCCCGGAAAGCGGGTTCCATCCGCGAACCCGACCTGCTGGGAAACTGGCTCTATGGAGTCGCGCTCCGGACGGCGCGTTGCGCCCGGCTCCGGCTCGCCCGCCGGCGCCGGAATGAAGAGGCGCTCTCGACGAGCCCGACGGACCCCGCGGTCCCGGCCGATCGGCCGGTCCTGGCCCGCGAGCAGGCCGAGGCGCTGCACGTCGAGATCGATCGACTGCCGGATGCCTTCCGCCTGCCCCTGGTCCTCTGCTACTTCGAGGGCCTGACCGTCCATGAAGCGGCGCGACGGCTCCGGTGTTCGCACGGCACGGTCCGCAGTCGGATCGCCCGGGCGCGCGACAAGCTCCGTCGGGGCCTCACCCGCCGCGGCGTGGTCCTGCCCGCAGCCGCCCTGACCGCAGTCTTCGACAGCAAGGATGCCTCGGCGTCGGTCTCATCCCCGCTGTGCGACATCACGACCCGGGCCGCGTTGAAGTTCGCGGCCGGACAGGCCGCCACACCTTCGGCGGCGGCCCTTGCCCGGGAGGTGCTCCGATCCATGCTCATCCGCAAGCTGAAGCTCACCGCGCTGGCCTTGCTATTCCTCGGCACCGTCGCTACCGGCGCGGGGTATTTGACTCCCGCCCCGGCGATGAAAGACGAGCCCAAGAAAGCGCCGGTCGGCGCGAGTTCGAAGGTCGCCGCGAAAACGGATGACGCAACCCCAAAGCCGCCTCTGGGCCGGATGTTCGTGGTCGGCCGCGTGCTCGACCCGCAAGGCAAACCGGTGCCGGGCGCGACGATCATGGTCCATGCGCGGAACCTGACGCCCGGGCGGCCAAGCATACACTTCCCATCGAGCGCCAAGCTCGTCCCGCTCGGCGACGCCCGCGCGGATGGCTCGGGCCGGTTCCGCATCGATACGCCCCGTACGTCATCATCGCACCACGAGGATTTCGGCGCCGTCGCGATCGCGCCCGGCTATGGCGCCGGCTGGGTCGCGCTCGACCCCGACGACGATCAGCCCGCCGCCGAGATCTCGCTCCGGCCAGAGCAGGTAATTCACGGGCGGCTGTTCGACGTGCAGGGCCGTCCCGTCCCGGATGTCAGGGTCTCGGTCAGGTGGATCGATAGCGAGCTCCCACTGGCCCGGGCCCGGGCCGGTCTTCAAAACCGTTCCGTTCTTCGTCGTGATGGTGTCTCTTACTGGGCCAGAGACGCCCACGACTACCCGGCATGGCCCCGACCGACGACCACCGATTCCGAGGGGCGCTTCACTGTGCGCGGCGTGGGCCAGAATCTGCATGCGGCCCTGACCGTCCATCACCCACGGTTCGCCCACCAGACGATCAAGATCGACACGGATGACGACGAGGAATCGAAGACGGTGACGGCGGCGCTGACCGCACCCCAGATCGTCAACGTGCGAGTGACGTATGCCGACACCGGCCAGCCGGTCCCTCATGCCCCGCTCCGGGTCATCGCCGACCAGGGGGCGATCACACGTTTCGACGAATCCGAGACCGACGCCGACGGGCGGGCCCGCATCAATTCCTATCAGACGGAGACCGGATACTATATCATGGCCTTTCCTCCGGAAGGACAGCCATACCTCGTGGCCAGCGGGCGTGTCGGCTGGCCCAGAGGCGCGCTCGAGCAGACCCTCAACATCAGCCTTCAGCGGGGCGTTCTGGTCCAGGGCAGGGTCACTGAGGAGGGCTCCGGCAAGCCTGTCCCGGGGGCCCTGGTCGACTTCACCATGCGCCAGGGGCTGGGGCGCCAGGATTCGATCATGTCCGTCCATACCGATTCCGACGGCTCATTCCGGCTCGGAGCCCAGCCCGCGCCGGGACACCTCTTCGTGCGGGGTCCGGACGACACTTACGTGTTCCAGGCCATCGGCTCCCGGGTGGTCCGGGAAGGCCAGCCGGGCGGCTACCGGAGCTACTCGCACGCCTATGCTGCGCTCGACCTGAAACCGGGCATGGGCAGCCGGGAGGTGAACCTGGTGCTCCGCCGCGGCGCGACCGTGGAGGGCCGGGTCGTCGGGCCGGACGGCCAGCCCGTCCGGGATGCCTGGATCTTCAGTCGGCTCATCCTCGACCCGAATGGCGACGCGGCGAGGGACTGGACCGAATTATATCATGGCAAGGTGAGCAATGGTGCGTTCGCAATCCGCGGGCTTGCCCTCGATGCCGAGGTCCCCGTCTATTTCCTCGAGCCGAAGCGCAAGCTGGGCGCCGTCGTCAACCTCTCGGTCAAGTCTGCGGCCGGCGGGCCGGTCACCGTCCGACTCGAGCCCTGCGGGGACGCCCGGGCGTGGCTCGTCGGTCCCGACGGCAAGCCCGTCGCGAGACCGGTGCGCAATCTGTCGATCACGATGGTCGTGACCCCCGGTGCCGCCAGAACCAGTCTCTCGAACGACAAGGCGGGCAGCCTCCTCTTCGCCGACGAGGGCGGCCTGACCAACATCGACCCGATCAACTACGAGACGGCGCCGGCCCCCGATGCCCTCGGCCGGATCAGCGCTCCCCGTCCTGATCCCGGGAGCGACCTATCGCTTCATCGATCACACCATGTACGTCCGCGGCCAGACCGGCCCGGAGATCCGCAAGGAATTCACCATCGAGCCGGGCCAGAAACTCAACCTGGGCGATATCCGGGTCGAGAAGCCGCCCGCTTCGTAGGGCGGGCCGCGACGCGATCCCTCGCGCCAGGGCCCACCGGGATAGAATGTCCGAGATCAGGGCAGTCCTTTACGGGGGATGGGCGCGAACATCGTCTCTGCGACGGAGCCCGCGGACATGACCAACGTGACGACATCATCGGTGGTCCGGCAGATCGGGTCGCTCTTCGACGGCGGCTCCGTCGCCGGATTATCCGATCGCCAGCTCCTCGAGCGGTTCGTCGACCGCCGCGATCCGACCGGCGAGGCCGCGTTCGCCGCGCTGGTGGCTCGGCACGGGCCGATGGTGCTGGGCGTCTGCCGGCAACTCCTGGGCGACCGGCATCACGCCGAGGACGCCTTCCAGGCCGTCTTCCTGGTCCTGGCCCGCAAGGCCGGCTCGTTGCGCGACCCCGACCTGCTGGGAAACTGGCTCTACGGGGTGGCCCTCCGCACGGCTCGCAAGGGCAAGGCCCGGCTCGATCGTCGGCGACGCAGCGAAGACGGCGAGGCCATGACCGCCGCGGACAGCGAGACGACAGTCGAGCCGACGGCCCCGCCGGCCGATCGGCCGGCGATCGATCGCGAACAGGCCGAGGTGCTCCACGACGAGATCGGCCGCCTGCCGGGCGCCTTCCGCCTGCCGGTCGTGCTCTGCTACTTCGAGGGCCTCACGCTCGACGAGGCGGCGCATCGGCTCCGCTGTCCGGTCGGGACGCTTCGCAGTCGGATCGCCCGGGCGCGGGATAAGCTCCGCCGCGGCCTCACCCGCCGCGGCGTGGTCTTGCCCGCAGCCGCGCTGGCCGCGGTCCTGGATTCCAGGCCCGCCTCGGCGTCGGTCTCATCCCCCCTGTGCGACATCACGACCCGGGCCGCGTGGAAATTCGCGGCCGGACACGCCGCCTCGCCCTCGGCGACGGCCCTTGCCCGGGAGGTGCTCCGATCCATGCTGATCCACAAGCTGAAACTCTCCATGTTCACCCTGCTGTTCCTCGGTGCCATCGCCTCCGGCGCCGGATATCTCACTCACGCCCGCGCGATGAAGGATGAGCCCCAGAAGGCACCGCCCGCTCCTCAATCTGACAATCCAAAATCCCAAATCCCAAATCCCAAATCGGGGAGGATGTTGGTGGTCGGCCGCGTGCTCGATCCACAAGGCAAGCCGGTGCCGGGCTCAACCGTGATGGCCTCCGCGCGGGCCAAGGCGATCGGGCCCGCCATCGGCCTGGAGGCGCTGAGCTCGGACCCGATCGGCCATGCGAGCGGCGACGGCTCGGGCCGTTTCCGGCTCGATGCGCCCCGCACGTCCTCGTCGCGTTATGACCAGTTCACCGCCGTCGCGATGGCTCCCGGCTATGGCGTCGGCTGGGTCGACCTCGATCCCGACGCCGATCGGCCCGACGCCGAGATCAGGCTCCAGCCCGAGCGGGTGATCCAGGGCCGGCTCTTCGACGTCGCGGGCCAGCCCGTGAGCGGCGTCAAGGTCTCGGTCTGGTCCATCCGCCACGTCCTTCATGAGGACCCCGACCCCAAACGTGCGCGCTCCCAGGGCCCGTCCTTTCGGTGGACCCACAGGAACGACATGCCGGCCTGGCCCAAGCCGGCGACCACCGACACCGACGGCCGGTTCACCCTGCATGGCGTGGGCCGTGATCTCCGTGTCTCGCTGGCCGTCACCGACCCGCGATTCGCCATGCAGATGATCGAGCTGGAGACCGACGCCGCCCCGGTCGCCAAACCGCTCACGATCGCGCTGCAACCGGCCAGGACCGTGAACGGGCGAGTCACCTATGCCGACACCGGCAAGCCGGTCCCTCACGCCCTGATCATCGTCTACACCCTGTTCGGTCAGGGAGGCCGGCCAAATCCGATCGATCTCGAGACCGATGCCGAAGGGCGATTCCGCGCCAATCCCAATCCGGGCGATTCCGTCGGGCGTCATGGCGGCCCCTCCCGATGGGGAGCCGTACCTGTCCGCCAAGACGCGCTTTTCCTGGTCCAAGGGTGCGGTCGAGCACCCGGTCGACCTGGCCCTCCCCCGGGGCGTGCTGGTCCGCGGCAAGGTCACCGAGGAAGGCTCCGGTCGGCCCGTCGCGGGGGCGACGGTGATGTATGTCCGCTCCTTGGCGGCCATGCTCGGAGACAACGGGAATACCCGACCGGCGGAGACGCGAGCCGACGGCTCATTCCGGCTCGCGATCTTCCCCGAGGCGGGCCATCTGGTCGTCCAGGCCCCCAGCGACGAATACGTGCTCCGGGAGATCGGAAGCGACGACCTCTTCCGTCAGGGCCGCGGGGGAAGCCGGCGCATCTATTCCCACGCCTTCATCGCTTGCGACCCGAAGCCGGATCGCAAGGGCCTGGAAGTCCCCGTCGCGCTCCGCCGGGGCGCGACCGTCAAGGGCCGAGTCATCGGGCCCGACGACCGGCCAGTCGCCGATGCCTGGCTCATCAGTCGGCTCACCCTCAGGCCGGCCCCGAGGCCATGGCGCTCCTGGCTACCCGACGAACATGGTACGGCGCGCGACGGCCGGTTCGAGCTGCACGGGCTCGACACCGACACCGAGGTCCCCGTCTATTTCCTCGATCCGAATCGTAAGCTGGGCGCGACGGCCCACTTCTCCGGCAAGTCGACGAGTGGTGGACCGGTCACCGTCCGGCTCGAGCCCTGCGGCGCCGCCAGGGCCCGGCTGGTCGGACCCGATGGGAAGCCCCTCGGGAACTTCTCGCAATCGTGGCTGATCTCGATGGTCGTGACACCCGACACAGTCCCCGGCCCGAACAACCGGGGAGAAAGTCTCCTGATGGCCGACCAGGATTTCCTCACCCGGATCGACACGATCAATTATCGGCAGGATCCGGCGACCGATGCTCAGGGGCGAATCGTGTTTCCCGCGTTGATCCCGGGCGCGACCTATCGCATCGTGAATCGTGGCCCCCGCAGCGAAGGAGGTCCCCGGATCTTCAAGGACTTCATCGTCAAGCCCGGCGAGACCCTCGACCTGGGCGATATCCTGATCGAGAAACCGCCCTCGTGACGGATCCCGGCCATCGATAAGGATTTCGGATTTTCCGTCGGATTTTCCGCCACAGCCTGGGATAAGATGAAAGCCATCGGGGCAGCACCGGCCGGGGAATGAGACGAGTCGGGCGCAACGGGCGGCCCGGGCCTCGTCGCGTGCAACGATCTTGCTTCCAAGGAGCCCCGGGCATGGCGCAGGTGATGACACCGTCGATGGTCCGTCAGATCGGGTCGCTGTTCGATGGCGGCTCGGTCGCCGGGCTCTCCGATCGCCATCTCATCGAGCGGTTCGTCGACCGCCGCGACCCGACCGGCGAGGCGGCGTTCGCCGCGCTGGTCGCGCGCCATGGGCCGATGGTCCTGGGCGTCTGCCGCCAGCTCCTGGGCGACCGCCATCACGCCGAGGACGCCTTCCAGGCCGTCTTCCTGGTCCTGGCCCGCAAGGCCGGCTCGTTACGCGACCCCGACCTGCTAGGAAACTGGCTTTACGGGGTGGCACTTCGCACGTCGCGGAAGGCCCGGGTGCGGCGGGCCCGCCGTCGCAGGGGCGAGGAGGACGGCTCGTCGAGGCGCCCGGGTCCGAGCTCGACCGTCCCGGCCGAGCAACCGATCCTGGCCCGCGAGCAGGCCGAGGCCTTGCACGAGGAGATCGACCGACTGCCGGGTGCCTTCCGCCTGCCGGTCGTGCTCTGCTACTTCGAAGGGCTCACGCTCGACGAGGCGGCGCGGCGGCTCCGCTGGCCCGCCGGGACCGTCGGCAGCCGGCTGGCCCGGGCGCGGGACAAGCTCCGTCGCGGCCTCACCCGCCGCGGCGTCGTCTTTCCCGCCGTCGCCCTGGCCGCCGGCCTGGGCTCTCGGTCCGCCTCGGCGTCGGTCTCATCCCCCCTGTGCGACATCACGACCCGGGCCGCGTGGAAATTCGCGGCCGGACACGCCGCCTCGCCCTCGGCGACGGCCCTTGCCCGGGAGGTGCTCCGATCCATGCTCATTCACAAGCTGAAACTCACCGCTCTGGCCGTCTTGACCCTCGGCGCCGTCATCACCGGCGCGGGCATCGTGGGTCATGCTCTCGCCATGAAGGATGAGCCCCAAAATCCACCCGCCGCCCCTCAATCTCACAATCCAACTTCCAATCCAAAATCCAAAATCCAAAGTCCAAAATCGGGGAGGATGTTCGTCACCGGTCGCGTACTCGACCCGCAAGGCAAGCCGGTGCCGAATGCGACGGTGATGGCATATGCGCAGGCCAAGGTCCCGGGATTTGATGGCGGGTTCGAGAAGAGGTTTCCATCCGCGATCGGCCGGGCGAGGAGCGACCTCGCGGGCCGGTTCCGGCTCGACGCCACTCGGACCTCCTCCTCGACGCATTCTCGGATCGGTGCGACCGCGATCGCGCCGGGATATGGTGTCGGCTGGGCCGAACTTGATCCCGACGCCGAACAGCCCACTGCCGAGATCGCGTTACACACCGAGCAGGTGATCCAGGGTCGCCTCTTCGACTTGCATGGCCGGCCCGTTCAAGGCGTCACCGTCGCGGTCGAGGCGATGGGCCAGGTCGTCCGACGTCATCCGATCATCGCACCGGACGGCCTCGAAGGCCCCCTCTTCTATCGGGCCGGTGCGAAAGACTTACCCGCATGGCCCGGGCCGGCGACCAGCGATCGCGAGGGCCGATTCATCCTGAACGGCATGGGCCGAGATCTCCGCGCCGTCCTCGTGGTCGATGATCCGCGATTCGCCGCCCGGCGGGTCGAGGTCGACACGGACGGAGCTTCGGCATCAAAACCGATGGTGATCGCACTGGAACCGGCGCGGACCCTGATCGGTCGCGTCACCTATTCCGACACCGGCAAGCCCGCTCTTCATGCCTCGTTCCAGATCTTCACCGGAGGGAGAGGCCTGGTCCACGAATTAGCGACCGATGATGACGGGCGGTTCCGCGTGACCCCCCTGTCGGCCGACCGATTGAGCGTCGCGGTCTTCGCTCCCAAGGGACAACCTTATCTCAGCGCCGGGCGAATCTTCGATTGGCCCAAGGGAGCGATCCAGCATTCCCTGGACCTGTCCCTGGTCCGAGGCATCGTGATCCGGGGCAGGGTCACCGAAGAAGGCTCGGGCAAGCCCGTGGCCGGGGCGATGGTCGACGCCCTTTCGCCCGATTCCAACGCCGAGGCCGGGAATACCCTCTCGGAGACGGGCCCGGACGGGTCGTTCCAAATCGCGGCCCGACCCGGGTCGGGTTATCTGGTCGTCCGGGGGCCCAGCGACGATCATGTGCTCCGGGAGATCGGTCAGCGTATGATGTTTGACGGCCGCCCGGGTGGCCGGCGTTCCTACGCCCACGCCTTCATCGCCTGCAACGTGAAGCCGGACAGCGAGGGCCTGGAAGTCGATGCCGTGCTCCGGCGGGGCGTGACTCTGAAGGGTCGAGTCATCGGGCCGGATGACCAGCCCGTCCGGGACGCACAGATGATCAGCCGGCTGTTTCCCAATCGGCCCTTCCGGTCATGGAGCTACTGGTTGGGTACCGACCATGGCCGCGTGCTCGACGGTCGCTTCGAGCTGCACGGGATCGATCCGGACGCCGAGGTCCCCGTTCATTTCCTCGATCCGAAGTCCAAGCTGGGTGCGACGGTACGCGTCTCGGGCAAGTCGGCCGTCGCTGGACCGATCACCGTCCGGCTCGAGCCCTGCGGAACCATCAAGGCTCGCTTCGTCGACCCCGGTGGCAAACCGATCGCAGCCTATCCTTCGATCATCGAGATGGTCGTCACACCCGGCGCCGCCTTCAACAGCGAACAGGACAAGGAGGGTCTCCTGCTCGCCGATCAAAGTCTCCTTTCCCTGATCGACCCGCTCAACTATGAGACGGATCCGGTGTCCGATGCCCAGGGGACAATCATTCTCCCCGCCTTGATCCCGGGCGCGACCTATCGGATTGGAAGGCCCTTACGCAAGGAATTCACCGTCAAGCCCGGCGAGACCCTCGACCTGGGCGACATCCGGATCGATAAAACCCGGCCGTAGGGGCGGCTATGCCGGCCGGGATCGGCCCGAGACCTCGATCTCCCTCCCCCAGAAATCCGGATTGATGCGCTTTTCGGGCAAAGAGTCGGGATACGATGGTCAACGCCGGGGCAGCACTGGGCGAGGGAATGAGACGACATCGAGGTTGGTCGGGCGAACCGGACCCGACTTCGCTCCCACGGAGTTCGCAGGCATGGCGCGGACCATCTCAGCGTCGGTCGTCCGTCAGATCGGGTCGCTGTTCGATGGCGGCTCGGTCGCCGGGCTCTCCGACCGCCAGCTCATCGACCGGTTCGTGAACCGTCGCGATGCCGCCGCCGAGGACGCCTTCGCCGCCCTGCTGAGGCGTCATGGGCCGATGGTCCTGGGCGTCTGCTATCAGCTCCTGGGCGACCGACATCAAGCCGAGGACGCCTTCCAGGCCGTCTTCCTGGTCCTGGCCCGAAAGGCCCGGTCGATCCACGACCCCGACCTGCTGGGAAACTGGCTGTACGGGGTCGCGATCCGCACCGCGCGAAAGGCCAGGGGCCGGCGCGCCCGTCGGCTCCGGATCGAGGAGGACGGCTCGACGCGCAGCCCGGAGGTCGGTCCCGGCAGGCCGGCCGAACAATCGGCGGTGGCCCGCGAGGAGGCCGAGGCCCTGCACGACGAGATCGACCGGCTCCCGGTCGCGTTTCGCCTGCCGGTGGTCCTCTGCTACTTCGAGGGCCTCACCGTCGAGCAGGCCGCCCGACAGCTCCATTGGCCGCACGGCACGGTTCGCAGCCGGCTGGCCCGGGCGCGCGACAAGCTCCGCGACGGCCTCGCCCGCCGCGGCGTCGCTCTGCCCGCGACCGTGCTGGTCTCCGCGCTGGCTCCCCGTCCGGCCTCGGCGTCGGTCTCATCCCCCCTGTGCGACATCACGATTCGGGCCGCGTTGAACTTCGCGGCCGGAAAGGCCGTCTCGCCTTCGGCGATGGCCCTTGCTCAGGAGGTGCTGAGATCCATGCTGATCCACAAACTGAAACTCTCCATGTTCATCCTGATGTTCCTCGGTGCCATCGCCACCGGCGCCGGCTATCTGACTCACGCCCGTGCGATGAAGGATGAGCCCCAGAAGGCAGCATCCTCTCCTCAATCTTCCAATCCAAATTCCAAAATCGAAAATCCAAAATCGGGGAGGATGTTCGTGGTCGGTCGCGTGCTCGACCCGCAGGGCAAGCCGATGGCCGGCGTGCCCGTCGATATCATCGGACGACCTCGAGGGTCCCGGATGATGGGAAGGGACGACCGCGAGTACCAGCGCCTGCTCGGCCGAGGCGCGACCGACGGCGATGGCCGCTTCCGCTTGGATGCGTCGAGGACCTCGTCCGATGGCTTCTTCGAAGTCTACGCCCTGGCCTCCAACCCCGGCTTCGGCCTGGGTTGGGTCCAGCTCAATGCCGACGCATGGCAGCCGGCCGCCGAGATCCGCCTTCGACCCGAGCAGGTCGTTCGCGGCAAGCTCGTCAACATCAGCGGTCAGCCGGCCGCGGGGGTCGAGATCCGGATCGATAGCGTGGGCCGACCCACCGACATCGGGACGTTCGACGGCGCCAGGATGGGGAATTTGCCCGAGGAACTCCGAAACTGGCCACGGCCGGTCAAGACAGATGATCGGGGCCGTTTCTCGTTCGCCGGGATCGGCCGCGACCTTACGGTCAATCTCCACATCCGTGACCCCCGTTTCGCGATCCAATGGATGCGTATCCAGACCGATGATCGAGAGGGTCCCAAAGAGGTCACTGTGGTCGCACAGCCCGGGGCCATCCTCGAGGGCCGTGTCCTTGCCGACGACACCGGCCAGCCCATCGCCCATGCCATCGTCGCGGAGTCCCGCGCCGACGATCAAGGACGTTTCTCGGCCAACCTTCCCCTTGGCGATCGTCGTCACCGAATCGAGGTGTTTCCCCCCGAAGGAGCACCCTACCTCGTCGCCATACCGGAAATCGCGTGGACGAAGGGCATGGTCAAGAAGGTGATGGACATCAAGCTCCAACGTGGTGTGACGATCCGGGGCAAGGTGATCGAAGCCGGGACCGGCCGCCCTTTGAGCGGTGCCAGCGTGCAATACCTCGCCGCCCGGTGCCCGGACCGTGTGCTCGATGGCTGGCAGGCGGCGGTGTCCAGCAAGGACGACGGCTCGTACCAGATCGCGGTACCACCCGGGAAGGGATACCTGTTCGTCTACAGCCCGACCTCCGACTATATCCTCGAGTCCATCGGCGGACAGATGATCTACTACGGCCGACCCGGCGGCTGGCGCCATTACGCGCACGCCATCATTGCCTACGACGTCAAGGCCGGTGACCCGCCGCACGAAGTCATCGCCGCGCCGAGGCCGGGCAAGACCATCAAGGGCCGTCTCGTCGGCCCGGAGGGCCAAACCGTCGAGCGTGCGGCCATCATCGGCTTGCTCCACTTCAATTACTTCCACATCAACTGGCGCGGCGACCTCACCCGCCATGCCCGCGACGGCTCCTTCGAGGTGCATGGGCTCGACCCGGAGAAGCCCGCTCGCATCTCGTTCCTCGACGACGAGCACCGGTGGGGCGCGACGGTCGAGCTCTCGGGCAAGCAGGCCGGCGAGGACGTGACGATCCGCCTCCAGCCCTGCGGCCAGGCCAGGGCCCGGTTCGTCGGCCCCGACGGCAAGCCTGTCGCGGGTCACTCCTCACAAGTCGAGCTGCTGGGCACGTCCGGCCCGCACCAGTGGGATCTGAGGCCGGAATCGAAATCCAAGCTCTCGGCCGATGCCGCGTGGCTAGTCAACCTCGATCGCAAACACTACTGGCACGGGCCCCTGACCGACGCGGAAGGCCGCATCACCCTGCCCGACCTGATCCCGGGCGCAACCTACCGCATCAACGACTCATCCACGATGAACGTCGAGAACAAAGGAGTCCAGGTCCGCAGAGATTTCACCGTCAAGCCCGGCGAGACCCTCGACCTGGGCGATATCCTCATCGAGAAACCCCGGACGTGACGGATCGCTCGATCCCGCCCGGATTTCCATCGCCTCCCCTGGATTCTCGTCCACAACCCGGGAGAAGATGGTCGGCATCGGGGCAGTATTCCGCGTGGGGATGAAACGACGTCGAGTGCGCCCGCCGCGCCGATCCAACCGTGAAGGGGCCTGACGGCATGTCGTTCGTGACAACACCATCGGTGATCCGACAGATCGGGTCGCTGTTCGACGGCGGTTCCGTCATCGGTCTGACCGACGGCCAGCTCATCGAGCGGTTCAACGACCGGCGCGATGCCGTCGGCGAGGCCGCATTCGCCGCCCTGGTGGCGCGTCACGGCCCGATGGTCCTGCACGTCTGTCGCCAGATCCTGGGCGACCGGCACGATGCCGAGGACGCCTTCCAGGCCGTCTTCCTGGTCCTGGCCCGCAGGGCCCGGTCGATCCGAGACCCGGACCTGCTGGCAAACTGGCTGTATGGAGTCTCCCTCCGTACGGCTCGCAAGGCGAGGGGGAAGCTCGCTCGCCGTCGCCAGCACGAGGAACGCGACACCATGAGGCATCCCGGTTCCGTTCCAGGCGTCCCGGTCGAGCCGACGATGGTCCAGCCGGCCGAACAGCGGGTTCTGGCCCGCGAGCAGGCCGAGGCCATCCATAGCGAGATCGACCGCCTGCCCGGCCCATTTCGCTTGCCAGTCGTGCTCTTCTATTTCGAGGGGTTGACTCTCGAAGAAGCCGCGCGCCGGCTCCGATGCCCGGCCGGCACGGTCCGCAGCCGACTGGCCCGGGCGTGCGACAAGCTCCGCCGCGGCCTCACTCGCCGCGGTATCGCCTTGTCGGCAACCGCCCTGGCCGCCGTCCTCGACTCCAGGGACGCCTCGGCGTCGGTCTCATCCCCCCTGTGCGACATCACCACTCGGGCCGCGATGAAATTCGCGGCCGGACAGGCCGTCACGCCCTTCGCGGCGGCCCTTGCCCGGGAGATGCTGAGATCCATGCTGATCCACAAGCTGAAGCTCACCGCTCTGGCCGTCATGACCCTCGGAGCTGTCATCACCGGCATGGGCGTCGCGAGTCATGCCCTCGCCATGAAGGATGAGCCCCAAGAGGCCGCATCCGCTCCTCAATCTTCCAGTCCAAAATCCGAAATCCGAAATCCAAAATCGAGGATGTTCGTCGTCGGCCGCGTGCTCGACCCGTCGGGCAAGTCGGTGCCGGACGCGACGGTGATGGTCTATGTGTCGCTCAAGTGGGCGGGGCGAGGCGATCGGCTTGCGCAGATGTCGCCGTCCGCGATCGGCCGGGCGGGGAGCGACGGCTCGGGCCGCTTCCGGCTGGATGCGCCGCGCACGGCGTCGTCGAGCCACTATCAAATGGGCGCCGTCGCCATCGCGCCGGGTTTCGGGGCCGGATGGGCGGAGCTCGATCCCGATGCCGACCAGCCCGCGGCCGACATCGCGCTCCGGCCCGAGCAAGTCATCCAGGGGCGGCTGTTCGACGTCCAGGGCCGGCCCGCCCGGGGCGTCGCGGTCTCGGTCGAGAGCATGGGCACGATCGTCGCCGGCAGACCGGATATGATCATCGACGAGACTGAAGGCCCCTATTTCTTCCGGGTCCGGCCGGGCGACCTGCCGGCGTGGCCCCGGCCGACGACCACCGACGACGAGGGCCGGTTCACGATCCGAGGCGCGGGCCGGGGCATTCGGGTCGGCGTCACGATCGATGACCCGCGTTTCGCCAGGCAGCGGACCCATATCGACACCGATGCAACGTCGGAGATCAAGAATGTGACGATGGCCGTCGAGCCGGCCAGGATCATCACCGGCCGCGTCACCTATGCCGACACCGGCCGGCCCGCCCCCCATGCCGTGGTCGATGTCTCGATCCAGGGGGATGACGGCAGCTCGGCCTGGGCCGGCGACATCGAGACGGACGCCGAGGGGCGTTTCCGCGTCAATCCCGGGTCGGGCCCTCGCTATTACCTCTCGGCCTTCCCGCCCGAGCGTGAGCCCTATCTGAACGTCGAGAAGAAGCTGGAATGGCCCAAGGGAGCCATCGAGCATTCCGTGGACCTGGCACTGACTCGCGGCGTGCTCGTCCGAGGCCGGGTCAGCGACGAGGTGTCCGGCCAGCCGATCGCGGGGGCGAGGATCGGATATTACTCCAACCCGAACCGGGACTTGCAGTCGGGCGCCTGGAATAGCCGGGCGGCGACCGCGGCGGACGGTTCCTTCCAGTTCGGTGTGATGCCCGGCCCCGGCTATCTCACCGTCCTGGGCCCCGGCGAGGACTACGTGCTCCGGGAGATCGGCCAGCGCATGGCCCTGGCCGGTCAGCCGGGCGGGCGTCGCATCTACGCCCACGCCTTCCACCACCTGGCCTTGAAGCCGGGCAGCGCGGACCAGGACGTCGCCATCGCGCTCCGTCCGAGTGCCGCCGTGAAAGGCCGGGTCGTCGGGCCGGACGGCCAGCCCGTCCGCAAGGCCCTGGTGATCAGCCGCGTCACCCTCCAGCCGAACTGGATCGCCTTCCTGTTCTGGACGGGGGACCACCGCGACGCCGTGCGGGATGGCTCGTTCGCGGTGCACGGCCTGCCCGCCGACATCGAGGTCCCCGTCCACTTCCTGGATGCCCGGCACAACCTCGGGGCGACCGCGATGCTCTCGGGACGGTCGGCGTCGGGCGGACCGGTGACCGTCCGGCTCCAGCCCTGCGGCGCCGCACGGGCTCGGCTCGTCAACCCCGCCGGCAAGCCGGTCTCCGGATCGCGCGACGCCTACGGGTCTCACATGACCATGATGGTCGTGACCCCGGGACCAATCCGGCGGAGCCCGGATCCGGCCGACCAGGACCGACTGGCGGCCGATCAGGACTTCGTCGCCGACTTCGACCCGATCCATTACCCGAAGGGGCTGGTCTCCGACGCCCAGGGGCAGCTCGCCTTCCCGGCGTTGATCCCGGGCGCCACGTATCGCATCTACGACAGCACGCTGGGCGATGGGAACAATCCCCGGCTCCGCAAGGAATTTACCGCCAAGCCTGGCGAGACCCTCGACCTGGGCGATATCCTGATCGAGAAGCCCAAGACGTGACCGATCATATGATCTCGGCGGGGTTTCCGTCGTGTCCTTCGGAACTTCGAACACAACCTGGGATAAGGGGACCGTCGGATCCACAGTATGTAGCGAGGGGATGAATGGACGTCGGGCGTGCCCGTCACGCCGATCTTAACGACGAGAGAGCCAGTAGCCATGTCGTATCTGGCAACAGGATTCGTGGTCCGTCAGATCGGGTCGCTATTCGATGGCGGCACGGTCGCCGGGCTCTCCGACCGGCAACTCCTGGAGCGGTTCACCGCGCAACAGGATGCCGCCGGCGAGGCCGCCTTCGCCGCCCTGGTGAGCCGGCACGGGCCGATGGTCCTGGACGTCTGCCGGCAGATCCTGGGCGACCGCCACCATGCCGAGGATGCCTTCCAGGCCGTCTTCCTGGTCCTGGCCCGCAAGGCCGGGTCGATCCGCGAACCCGACCTGCTGGCAAACTGGCTGTACGGGGTCGCGCTCCGGACCGCACGGTGCGCCAAGCTCCAGCTCGCAAGCCGCCGCAAGAAAGAGGAGGGCGATTCCATGAGGCGCCCGGGTCCGGGCTCGTCCGCCGTGGCCGAGCCGATGGTCCATCCGGCCGAACAGCCGGCGATCGACCGAGAGGAGGCCGAGGCCTTGCACCGGGAGATCGACCGATTGCCCAGGTCGTTCCGCCTGCCGGTGGTCCTCTGCTACTTCGAAGGGCTCACGCTCGACGAGGCGGCGCGACGGCTCCGCTGCCCGGCCGGGACGCTCCGCAGCCGATTGGCCCGCGCTCGCGACAAGCTCCGCCGCGGCCTCACCCGACGCGGTGTGGTCTTGCCCGCCGCCGCCCTGGCCGCGGTCCTCGACTCCAGGCCCGCCTCGGCGTCCATCTCATCCCCCCTGTGCGACATCACGACCCGGGCCGCGTTGAAATTCGCGGCCGGACACGCCGCCTCGCCCCTCGCGACGGCCCTTGCCCAGGAGGTGCTCAGATCCATGCTGATCCACAAGCTGAAGTTCATCGCGCTCACTCTGATGACCCTCGGCGCCATCGCCACCGGCGCGGGCATCGTAGGAGGTGCTCTCGCCATGAAGGATGAGCCCCAAAAACCACTCGCCGCCCCCGAACCTTCCAACAATCCAAAATCCAAAATCCAAAATCCAAAATCGGGGAGGATGTTCGTCGCCGGCCGCGTGCTCGATCCCGACGGTAAGCCGGTCAAGGGCGCGGCCGTCAACCTGGTGGCGAGTCCCCGCAAGCCCTGGGTCGCCGCCAGCGAGGGAGAAGACACCTTCACCGTGCTCGGCCAGGGCGAGACCGACGGTGACGGCCGCTACCGCCTGGAGGTTGCCCGCACCTCGTCGGCCCGCTGCCTGGGACTGGCCGCCCTCGGGAGCGCATCGGGATTCGGATCCGGCATGGCCGAGCTCAACCCCGATGCCGACCAGCCCGCGGCCGAGATCCGACTCCAACCCGAGCAGGTCGTCCGCGTCAGGCTCGTGGAATTGAGCGGCATGCCGGCCGTCGGCGTCGAGGTGCGTGCCCATCGCATGCCCAGCGAGGTCCGCGCCTGGCCTCGCCCGGCGAAGACCGATGACCAGGGGCGGTTGCTCCTCTCGGGGATCGGCCGCGACGCCCCCATCAGCCTGTTGGTCCGCGACCCGCGTTACGCCCGGGAGGATCTGTACATCCCGCCGGCTAGCCAGGCGGCTCCCAGGGACAAGGAGACCACCCTCGCGCTCGAGCCGGCCAGGATCATCGAGGGTCGCGTCCTCGCCGCCGACACCGGCAAGCCGATCCCCAACGCCGTCGTCTCGGCCACGACCCGCGTCCAGAACGAGCACGCCAACGGGTTCTTCACCGCCAAGTTCCGCGCCGACGCCGAGGGCCGGTTCACGATGAACCCGATCGCCGGCGAGAGTTACACCCTGGGCGCCTTCCCGACCGGCGGCGAACCCTACCTGATCCAGCAGGACGAGCTCAAGTGGGTCAAAGGGGCCGTCAAGGCGAATCACGACATCAAGCTCCCTCGTGGCGTTTCGATCCGGGGCAAGGTGACCGAAAAGGGAAGCGGTCGTCCCCTGGCCGAGTCGAGCATCCAGTTCATCCCCGCCGGGGGCGACAGGACGGTCCTCTCGGGCTGGCAAGCCATCGTCGCCAGTCGGGACGACGGCTCGTTCCAGCTCGCCGTCCCGCCCGGCAAGGGGCACCTGCTCATCTTCGGCCCGACACCCGACTATGTCCTCGAGGAGATCGGCGGCAATCGGCTTTATGGCGATCGGCCCGGCGGGAATCGCCACTACGGCCACGCCATCATCGACTATGACGCCAAGGCCGGCGATCGGCCGATCGAGGTCTCCGCGACGATCCGGCCCGGCGCGACGATCCGGGGACGCGTCGAGGGGCCCGACGGGCAGACGGTGACCGACGCCTTCATCCTCACGACGCTCCGCATCGAGGCGTGGAATCCATCCTGGCGCGGCGATTACCAGATCCCGATCCGCGACGGCCGATTCGAGCTGCACGGCCTCGCACCCGAGGCGACCAGCCGCGTCTACATCCTCGACCCCGAGCACCAGTGGGGGGCATCGGCCAATATCTCCGGCAAGCAGTCCGGCGAGGACCTGACCATCCGGCTCGAGCCCTGCGGCCAGGCCAGGGCGCGGATCGTCGGCCCCGACGGCAAGCCGGTCCCGAAATACCGGCCTCACTTCGATTTCGTCATGACGCCCGGCCCGAGCTCCTACAGCCTGAATGAGCGGGACCGTGACGAGCTGTCGGCCGACTCGGATTTCATGGCCAATGTCGATCGCAAGCATTACTGGGATGGACCGCTCTCCGACGCCGAAGGCCGCGTCACCCTGCCCGACTTGATCCCCGGTGCACTGTACCGGATCATCGACTTCTCGACCGTCAACGATCAGGATAAAGGGATCCAGATCCGCAGGGATTTCACCGTCAAGCCCGGCGAGACCCTCGACCTGGGCGATATCCGGGTCGAGAAGCCACAGGCGCAATGAGGAGTGCTTACAAGGAGATGTGATACGCGACGGTCGTTTCCCGCACGGGTTCGGTACGAACCCGTGGCACCTCGGGTCGGCATCTCGGGTGCCACGGGTTGTCCTCAACCCGTGCGACGCGAGGCCGAGCCCCAGAACAAGCTAAACAGGTACCCCGCTGCAGCGGGGAGAGGATGGCCGAAGGCCGGGTGAGGATTGTAGCCGGGGTCTGTGACCCCGGTCTCGACATGTCGCAGCAGGGAGAGGGTAGCCGAAGGCCGGGTGAGGGAGGCGCAGTCCGAATAGCCCGTACCACGTGAGGTGTCTCATGCCAACATCAACAACCGATTCCCCCTGGGCCCGCTACGAGCCCAGGCCGGACGACCCCTGGGACCTCCGCAAGGCGGCGCACCTGCACCGCCGCGCCGGCTTCGGCGCGACGCGTGCCGAGCTGCTCCGCGACGTCGAGGCCGGGCCCGCGGCCAGCGTCGAGCGGCTGTTCCACCCGCCGCAGGTGCCCACCGAGGACATCGAGGCGATCGACGGCCTGAGACAGACGGCGCGGACCTCGTCCAACCTCGACCTGCTCAAGGTCTGCTGGCTCAACCGCATCCTCCACGGGCCCGACCCGCTCCGCGAGAAGCTGACCCTGTTCTGGCACGGGCACTTCGCCACCAGCAACAAGAAGGTGGAGTCGGTCGCGCTGATGGACCGGCAGAACGAGACCTTGCGGACCCACGCCCTGGGCGGCTTCGCGACGCTCCTGGAGGCGATCGTCGCCGATCCGGCCATGCTCGTCTGGCTCGATGGCGGCACCAGCAAGAAGGGCAAGCCCAACGAGAACTTCGCCCGCGAGTTCCTCGAGCTGTTCACGATGGGCGCCGGGAAATACGCCGAGCGCGACATCCGCGAGGCCGCCCGCGCGTTCACCGGCTGGGTCCGCCAGGATTCCCGGCGAGGCTTCCAGGAGACGCCGAGCTTCGCCCATGACCCGGCGCAGGTCGACGGCGGCGCCAAGACGTTCCTCGGCCGGACCGGGCCGTGGGGGCCGGCCGACATCGTCCGGATCGTGCTCGAGCGCCCCGAAGCCGCCTCCTTCCTGCGCGCAAGCTCTACCGATTCTTCGTCAGCGAGGCCGGCACGCCCGGCCCCGAGCTGATCGAGCCCATGGCCGCGGAGATCAAGCGGCACGGCTTCGCGATCGGCCCGATCGTGGAGATCATCCTCCGATCGCGGCACTTCTATTCGCACGGGGCCTATCGCCAGCGGCTCAAGTCGCCGGTGGAATTCAGCGCGGGGCTCGTCCGGATGCTCGAGGTCCCGCGGACGGCGATCAACCCCCTGGCTCTCTCGGCCGCCTGCGACGCCCAGGGCCAGGAGCTGTTCGCCCCGCCCAACGTCGAGGGCTGGGTCGGAGGCCCGATCTGGATCAATAGCGCCACGCTCCTGGAGCGGACGAACTGGGCCGCCGACGTCGTCTGGGGCCGCGCCGAGAACGGCCTCTCGCCCTTCGACCCCAAAGCCTGGGCCGCACGATACCGGATCCCCGCCGAAGCTGCACCCGCCGCCTTCATCGACCTGCTGCTCCAGGGCGACCTCGGCGAAGAAGCCCGCCGCCTCGCCCTCGACGCCGGCCGAGGCGGCAGCCCCGACGCCCTGCTCAAGACGCTCCAACGCCTCGCCAACTGCCCCGAATTCCAACTAGCTTGAACCACCGAGGTCGCAGACCCGGAGAGATGAACCACGAAAAGCACGAACGACACGAAAAAAATCAACCGAATTTATGAATTGAATTTTTCGTGTCCTCCGTGTTTTTCGTGGTTAAATGAATTTTCCCCTTTATGGAGGCCACCATGCACCCGACTCGACGTGAGATGATCCGCCTGGGCCTCGGCTCGTCCGCGCTCCTGGCCTGCGGCCCGACGATCCCGCTGTTCCTGGCCCGCTCCGCGAACGCACTGGCCGACGATCGGCCGGCCGGTCCGAATGCAAAGGGCCGGATCCTGGTCGTGGTCCAGCTCGACGGCGGCAACGACGGCCTGAACACCGTGGTGCCGTATCGCGACGACGAGTACCGCAAGCAGCGGCCCGGGATCCAGATCTCGGCCGCCGACGTGCGGAAGATCGACGACCGCGTCGGGTTGCATCCGACGCTCGAGGAGTTCTCGAAGCTGCTGGAGCAGCAGCGGCTGGCGATCGTGCAGAGCGTGGGCTATCCCAACCCGAACCGGTCGCATTTCGAGAGCATGGCGATCTGGCAGACAGCCCGGCTGGACCCGGACAAGGCCGCTCCCGGCTGGCTGGCGCAGGCGGTCGACCGTCGCCCCGGCCCGCAGGGCGATGCGCCCGGCCTGCATATCCACGAGGCGCTCCCGCTGCCGAGGTCGCTCGCGGGCGGGCGTCAGGTGATCCCGTCGCTGGCCCGCCTGGAGCAATTCCGTCGAACGGCTGGGCGTGCCCGCAGGGTCCGACCCCGCCGCGCAGGTCGAGGCGCTCGATCAACTGGCCCGCCAGGAACATGGCCAGCCCGGCTCGCTCCTCCAGTTCGTCGAGCGGTGCTCCGTGATCACGTATGCCAGCAGCGCCCGGCTCGAGCGGCTGGGCAAGGATAACCCATCATCGGGATCGAATTATCCCGAATTCTACGGCCTGGCCCGGCGGCTCCGCCTGATCTCCCAGTTGATCAAGGCCGGGCTGTCAACGTCGATCTACTACACCCACCTCGACGGCTTCGACACCCACAGCGGCCAGCTCCAGCAGCATGCGAGCCTGCTCCGCGAGCTGGGGGCTTCGCTCGGCGCGTTCCTCGGCGACCTGGAGAAATCCGGCGAGTCCGATCGGGTGTTGGTCCTGGTCTTCTCCGAGTTCGGCCGGCGGCTCGGCGAGAATGGCAGCGGCGGGACCGACCACGGCACCGCGGCCCCCGTCTTCCTCCTGGGCAAGCCGGTCAAGCCCGGCCTCCACGGCCCCTACCCGGACCTCACCCGCCTCGACGACGGCGGCGACCCCAAGCACGCCGTCGATTTCCGCGGCATCTACGCGTCCGTCCTCGACAAATGGTTGGGCGTCCCCCATCGCGACATCCTCGGCGCGGCCTTCGAGCCGATGCCGGTCCTGCGGGGCTGATGGCGTTGCATCGACTTCGCTCGCACGGGTATAAGCAGAGAGCCGATGATCAATAAATCACTCCAGGGTCTTCTCGTTGCGAGTCCTGAGCCGCCATCGACCCCGAGAGTTCTGGGAAGGGCATCCCGACGCTCAGCTCCCTCTCGATGCCTGGCACAGACGTGCGGCGAGGGCCAACTGGAGGAATTTCGCCGAACTCCGAGCAAACTATGCCTCGGCGGACCTGGTCAACTCTTACGTGGTGATCAATGTCGGAGGGAACGAGTATCGGCTGATCCTGGAGATCTTCTTTGAAAGCGGGGTCGTCCTGGTGCGCCAGATCCTGACCCACGAGGAGTACGACACCGGGCAGTGGAAGGAACGACCCGCCGCACGGGGCCCAAGTAAGAAGAAAGGCCAAAAGCCGAAAGGACGTTGACGACGCGATGCCCAGCCGCCTCTCCCCGATCCCCGTGAAAGCTGTCGCCCCGGCCAAGCCGAAGTATCTGGCCCTCGTGCGCAAGTTCCCGCTCCGGTTGATCCGATCGGAAACAGACAACGAAGCGGCACTGGCGGTGCTGGAGTCGCTCGGCGAACGCCAGCGAGAAAGGCCTCTTGCGCCGAGGAACACGATTACATCGCGGTGCTGGCCAAGCTCGTCGAGGAGTACGAGAGTTCACGATATCCTCGTGGACCGGTCGGCGGCGCGGCGATGCTCGCCCACTTGATCGAGGCCCAAGGCATCACTCAGGCCCGGCTCGCTGCCGACACCGGCTTGGCCGAGTCAACGATCTCGCAACTGCTCCGCGGCCGTCGCAAGCTGAGTCAACAAGTCGTCTCGATCTTCGCGCGGTATTTCCGGGTCGAGCCGGCGCTCTTGGCCGATGAGTGATCAAGTGGTTGAGAGCCCCCCGGCGCGACATCCTCGGCGCGACCTTCGAGACGATGCCGGTCCCGCGGGGCTGATGACGTTGCATGGACTTCGCTCGCACTGGTATAAGCAACGAGCCGGCGATCCAGGAGTCACTCCAGCCTGGATTCCCGCGGAGCGGAAACCGGTCAACCAGACGCCATGGAGGGCATCACGATGCCGGATCGTCGCGGATTTACACTGATCGAACTCCTGGTGGTCATCGCGATCATCGCGGCGCTGGTCGCGCTGTTGCTCCCGGCCGTCCAGGCGGCCCGCGAGGCCGCACGCCGCGCGCAGTGCACTAACAATCTGAAGCAGCTCGGGCTGGCGGCGCAGAACTACGTCTCCTCGAATGACGTGTTCCCGGCCCAATCGAGCTGGCCATCGGCCGCGGCGAACCTCACGGGCAACCGCGACGGATTCTTCTGGGGGTTCAACTGGTATTGCGCCTCCTCCCCCAGATGGAGCAGCAGACGATCTTCAACGCCATCAACTTCTCGCTCTGCCCGATGGATCTGGGCGTCGGATATGCCAGCATGGTCACGGCAGCGACCAGCCAGATCGGCGCGCTGCTCTGTCCGTCGGAGTCGGCGTCAACGCAGCTCCTCCCCATCTCCAACAACCTGGGCGGGTCCGGTGACTCCGGCTACTATTCCGTATCGAATTATGTGGGTAATTACGGCGGCCCCGCGGCGATCATGCCGTATTCCGGGACGATCATCCCGGGCTGGGACGTCGAGCAAGGCTACACGCCGATGAGCAACAGGTTGCCGAAGGTCAGTTTGCCGACGGTCGGCATGCAGGCGATCACCGACGGGACCTCGAACACCGCCCTGTTCAGCGAGCGGCTCCTCGCGCAATACCCGAACCGCACCGAGGCCACCGTCTACGCCAACGGCATCGCGGGTCTGCGCACCATCTTCATGGCGCCCGTCGGCGCCCTGCCGAGCAGCGTGGCGCCGGGCTCACCGACGACGAGCAATTCCGCCCTCCTGTTCGCCCGGGGATGCCAGTCGATCGGCTCGAGCACGCCGGCGATGTTTCCTGCGTCCATCGGCATCGAGATGCTTGCAGGTGCCCCCGGCTACCTCGGGCTGTCGAGCTACGTCCACTGGACGGCCCCCAACACGCCACCCTGCTTGAACCCGTCGGACCAGGCACCGCAAAATTTCATCGGACCCTACGGCGCCGCCCTCGGCGAATAGCCTGCACCCGGGCGGCGTGAATGTATGCTTCGCCGACGGCTCGGTGCACTTCGTCAAGAGTTCGGTCAGCCTCCAGGCCTGGTGGAGCCTCGGCACCCGCAACGGGGGTGAGGTGATCAGCTCGGATCAGTATTGATCGGACGCCGGGCGCGCTTGCGGGAGCTGTCCCAGAAACCGCTCCGTCCGTTTCGTCAACGCTTTCAGCCACGCGAGCTGGATCTCCGAGCCGGTCCTCATCAACTCGACCAGGGCCGGAGGGAGGCCCGAGAAATCGATCTCGATCGATCCCCAATCCGGTCGCCGACCGTCGGCGTCGGTGAAACCATACGCACGCCCCAGTTCCCACGAGCCGTAGAGCTGACCGGACCGCTCGAGGACGCGGCCGTCTTGCGCCAGGGCGGCGACGGCCCGACCGACGAACAGCGGCGATTCCGATTCCAGGAAGTTCTTGTCCTGCTGGCCGGCATCACGCCAGTTGGCTTCGGAGACCCCGAATCCCTCGAGCATCGCCTCCGAGCGGAGGAAGCCCGGCGTGATCGCGATCGCCGCCACGCCGTGCGGCTTCAGCTCGGCCGCCATGTTGAGGGCGAGCCCCTTGAGCGCCAGCTTCACGCTCTGCGACAGGGGGTTCCCTCCCGCCATGAGGATGTCGTTCTCGGTCACCTCGACGATCAGGCCACGGCGACGGCCGATCATGAGGGGCGCGGCATGCCTGGCGGTGATGATGTGCGAGAGGAGGGCTTGCCGCAAGGATGGCCTCACCGTCCTTGAGGTCCGTCTTCCAGAACGAGTCCCACCGGGCCATCATCGGCTCCTCGCCGGCGATGCTGTTGACCAGGACATCCAGTCAACCGTGCTCGCGATCGATCCGCGCGAAGAGGGACTCGACCTCGGACTCGACGGTGTGATCGACCCGGACCGCGATGGCCGTGCCGCCCTCCTCCTCGATGATCGCCGCGGTCTGGTCGATCGTCTCGGGTCGCCCGTACGGGGAAAGATTGCCGCCAACACTGCGCCCCGTGCAATACACGATCGCACCGGCTTCTCCCAAGGCGCGCGCGATCCCGCGTCCGGCGCCGCGCGTGGCGCCGGCGACGACGGCGACGTGCCCGGTCAGTGGTCGGGCCGATTCCGGCGACGTCGCGACAGGGGACATCGGTCGGCGCGAACTCGGAGTCTTCTTCGGGCGGGCCATGTTGGTTCACGGGACGGAGTCGCTCGGGGCCATATTCAGGCCCGACTGGCATCAACCTAACGCGTTGGGCCTCCGGTCTCAAGCTCCCACTGGAATCTCTTCGATGCCCGGTTGACACTGGATCCGATATGCAGGATCATGATGTTTAACCAATTGGCCGCATCGAGTTCCACGTCGGCGGGGATTGCGAGACCGCCCCGCGGGCCGGACAACTTCCACACAAACGACCGACTCGTTGAGGCTGAACGGCACGTATCGACGCCGCCGAGCCCCTTTTTGATCGGCGGTTTAGCGACCACCTCCGGCCCGACTTCGGCCGGGGACGGCTGCGCCCGCTACCTGCGGCAAGAGGCACGCGATCGCGAGGACGCCTGCCTCCGCGAGCAGGCCCGCCGGAAAAACCGGTCGGCCACTCCGAGATCGCCCGGCGCACATTTCAGCAAGGCGCCATCTGGCGATCGACCCGTTCTTGAGCCTCGCCTTCCACACATCAGGCGAGGCTCCCACGGTCGCGGTCAGCTTGGCCGCGACCCCAAGCCCTGATTCGAGACTTCCTGGCCTCGCGGCGCTGCCCGCGACTCCGTCGAGCATCAACAAGTCTCTCGACCGTTGCTCCGGCCGGGTGGCGTCTTCGACCCCGACCGGCCGCGCAACCGTCGCGGTGCGTGTCATCCAAGAAATCGAATAACTCCGTCGCGCCCCGTGGGCCCGGAGACCGGCCTGATCTCTCTCGAACGGGCCTCCGGGCGGGGGTTCCTACGCCGGCCGATGACCGAGCAGCTCGACGCGCATATCGCTCGAAATCGGGGAAATCTCGCTCTCCGGTCGCGTCCCTATCGATGCCGCCGGACGGGCTCCGCAACATCCACAATAGCACCCGGATTGGTGAGGATGAGACAGCCATGTTGACGACACAGCGACACGACCGGCGGGTCCGCCGGCAGGCCGGGCCTCTCCTGGAATCCCTCGATGATCGGCTCCTCTTATCCGGGGGTGCCCGGGGCGCGACGGCCGAGGCTCTGGCGCATGATCAACCGGCCGACCACGCGCACCCCTACCACCAGATCAACCCGCGCGAGGTTCTCGAGGACCGATCGCCCCCTGCGCTGCCGGCCAACGTGTCTGCAGCACTCCGGTCGGCCTACCGTGAGTACGAGGACCAGGTCCGCGAGAGCCGCTCCGCGCCCGGCTTGCCCGGCGACGGATTGATCTCCATCCGCGGCTTCAGAGTCGCCGTGCGAATCAAGGTGGCGTTCCCCCCGGCCTTGGGTGCGTACCTCAGCCATCTCCGCGCCGACGGGCTGCAAATCATTCGCACCGTGCCGGCCTACGGGCTGGCAGAAGGCATGCTACCGGTCGCCAGGTTGCCGGCCGTAGCACAGCTCGCGGCGCACGTGTGGCCCGCTTCCCTGCCTTTCAAGAAATGAATTCATCGAGACACGCATCGATCGATCATTCCCACTCCAGTGGCCGCTGTTTCTATTCTCAGCCACGGATCGGAGCCTTCCGATTCCGGTAGAGCGATGGGTCCACCGTCTTCGCCATGCGTCGAGGGTCTGCCATGCCGGCGAGGAACGCGCCGATTCGATCCGCCTGCCCCTCCGGATGTTCCAGGAGGTCGTTGTAACTGACGAAGAGGACCTCGATGTTCGCCTGGCCCGGGAGCCAGTCGAGCAGCTCGCGGAGATGCGCCAGGAACGCTCGCTTGATCGCGGCGCGGGGGGCCGCGGGTTTATTCAGCCGCGCGAGCATCTTCTCCTGCGAGAGGAGCATCTCGTCCATGTCGCGTTCCATGAAGATGATGCGGTATCGATGGTTCGCCGGCAGCTCGTAGAGGAGCTGGGAGACCATCTTGAAGGCCTTGCCGCACATGTCCGGCAGCCAGGATATGTCCTGCCGGATCTTCTTGACCCGCTCGAACTCGTAATAACCCCGGGGATTGTCCGCGTCGGCGGCCCGGATGTTGTCCGTGACGACCGGCACCCCGCCATCGTCCAGCATTTGCATCATGAGCGAGGTGCCCGAGCGCGGCAACCCGGACACGATGATGATCGGTTCGTCCACGGGCGTTCGGTCCTCTCGGGAAGGGAGAATCCTTCAGACGGCGACTTTCATCGCACGGCGGAAGCACAGGGCGGCGACCATGGAGACGACGAACCAGTAGATCACCCACGAGTCGGTGCCGCTGGTCCACGACGAGCGTTGGGGATAGTCCATCTCGATCGACCGGACCGGGTCCTCGGGCCGGAAGGGCTCCTCCCAGGGGTTCAACAGGATGTCCGACCAGTCCCAACCCGGCCGTTGCGTGCTGACCCGCATCAGGCCGTCGCCGATCGCCAGCTCCTTCGAGTCGGTCCGGTCTCCGACCTGGAACTCCAGGCGGTGGCTGCCGGGCTCGCGGGCCTTGACGTTCCAGCAGACTTCCCGCTTGCTCTGCACGCGGACCGGCCCGACCGTCACGTCGACGGCGTCCGTCGGCTTCAGGCTCACGGCGGGCCAGGTGGAACCGGCATCGCCGTTGAGCTTGAGCGTGATCACGGACTCTTCCCCCACTCGGAGCGGCCGAGCTTGATACCAGAGTGCCAGTTGTCCCAGCAGGAGAGTGACCGGCACGGCCATGACCAGCATCGGCACGATGGCGAGTACGAAGAGCCGGAAGGCGCCCGGAGGATCCGACCCTGCGCCAGCAATGACACCATTGCGCTGTCCTTGAACAGCTTCAGGGCCAGCAGGTTGGCATTGATATCGTTCCGGACGCGCCGGATCGCGTCCTGGGCGGAGGTGTACTTGAAGACGGCGAGCAAGAGCACACCCGTCACGGACGCCACGACGGTGGCGGAGAGCCACCCCGGCACGACGCCGACCGGGGCGAGCAGGAACCGACCCAGGGCGTTGGCCCCGGCGCTCAGCCGGGCGGCGGTTTGCGCGAGGACGTGCGTCATTCGATATATCCCAGGCCGCGAAGCTGGTCGGAGACGTCTACCTCTTTCTCCTCGATCTTGAGCCGCAGGATCTCCTTCTCGATGCTGTCGGCGATGAACTCCTCGACGCTGCTGTACCCCGCGGCCTCCGCCGCGCGCTTGGCCCTGTCGAAGAGCGCCGGTTCGATCTTCACCTTCACCACGAGTGCCTCCTCCCTAACCTGGTCATCGGTCATGGATACTCTGTCGTGGCATCACCGATGAATGATGATTCGATCGCATAACCAATCACGCGGAAAAGACGTTCTTGCCGATCATCCGGGGCGGCGTGGGCAGCCCGAACTCGGCCAGGATCGACGGGGCGATGTCGACGAGGGACGGCGACCGTCCCCCGACGAGGCGGTTGCAGAAGAGCACGCCGGGCACCTCGAGCGCATCGGCGCAGTGGTCGGCGCTCCAGGCCGAGTCGTTGTCCAGGAGGACATCCTCGGTCAGGTCGCCCAGGCACGTGGCCCACGACGCGCGGTAGCCGCGCGCGTAGCCGACGATGAGGTCGGGCGCCGGCGCCGTCGCGCTCCCCGAATAGATCTGGTCGGAGCGGTAGACGCCGCGGATGACCCGCTCGCCGTTGAAGTCGGTGATGCCCTCCAGGCGCTCCTTCAGCTCCCGGATCAGGGCTTCCCGAGGCTCGCCGGGCTCGACGATCCCATCCCGCTCGCGGCCTTTCATATTCAGATAAAGTCCATTGATCCCCAGGCCGTAGGCGGTGGTGCTCGACCAGTCGGCGTCGTGCATGATCGACGAGCACTCGCGCGGGCCGAGGTATCCGGTGTCGCGCAGCCAGGAATTGAGGTTGAACTGCCTGCCGAAGTTGGCGAAGCCGTGGTCGCTCATCACGATGATCGTCGCCTTGCCGCCGTAGCGGTCCATGAGGTCGCCGATCACGGCGTCGAGCTTCTGGTAGAGCCGCCGGACGTGGCCGAACTGCGCCTTGGCCTCGGGCTCGGAACGGATCGGGTGCTTGTCGTCCGAGTCCCACCAGAAGATATGCGACTGGAGGTCGCTGCTGGAGAAGTAGAAGAACAGCAGGCCGTCGTCGTAGTTATTGACGGCGTAGTCGAACAGCGCGAGCCGTTCGTCCAGCACGATGCCCGCCTGCCTGGCGAACTCGTCGTCGGAGAAGATCCCGTTCGATCGCGCCTTGTGGTCTTCCTGGAAGCCCGTCGTGTAGAACGGCCCGAGCTTCCCGGCGACGTCCTGGATGAATGATTTGGGCTCCGACATCTTCTGCGCGGGGGCGGACGGGTCCATGTTGATCGGCGTGACATAGAGCCGGAAATTCGGCGCGACCTCCTGGAGGAAGAACCGGCAGATCCCGTAGGCACTCTGCGACGGCACGAAGGAGGGCACCGAAAGCTTGAAGTCGAGCTTCGTCCAGGGGCTCCACTGGCCGGGCTTCAAGACGATCCGCCGGCCCTGGATCTCGAGCACCGCGGCGTTCGCGTCGCGGTCGCGGTGGATGAGGAGCTCGATGGTGATCGGCTCCGGCCTCTTGCGGAGGCTGTCCTCCGGGCCGACGAGTCGAGCCTTCGCCGTCTCGGCTTCGAAAATCAACTTCGAGCGTTTCCCGCCCCCCTCCTCGAGCGGCTCGGGCGGGGCGTCCTCGGCGAAGTACTGGTAAGTGCCGTAAGTCCCGAGCATGTCGGGAGTGCCCATGCCGCAGATGCAACGATGGTGGCCGTAGTGCGAGGGGCTGGCCGGGTAGTTGGAGGGGAGGTCGTAGAACGTCGAGGGGATTCCCGCGGCGTCGAGGTAGTCCCAGAATGGCGTACCCTGGCGCCGGAGGATGGTCTCGGGCGGCTTGTGGTTGAACGGCCAGAAGTCGAGCGGGAGCCTGTGGTCGCCCACCTCCCAGGCCCCCTCGCCCGGCACGGTCTCGGCGGCCGAGAAGAACGGGGCGCATTGCTGTTGCGGGTGGCGGTGGATGAAGTCGAAGATCCCGTGCGAGCCGGGCCCCGCCCCGTTGATGAAGTTGGCCCAGGCGACGGGGCTCTGGGGCGGCGTGCTGGTGCCCAGGCTGCTGAATCCGCCGCTCGCCCGGAGCTTCTCCAGGTTGGGGAGCAGGCCCGCCTTCATCATGCTCTCCGACAGGCGAGGGTCCATCCCGTCCACGCCGATCACGATCACCTTCTTGCCGATGCTCCTCGACACGTGGCTTCCGCGCCCGAGCCAGTAGTTCCCCACGCCCAGGCCGGCGGCGGCCACGGCGCCCGCCGCGGCCGAGCCCTTCAGCAACGTCCTTCGATTCACCTTCGGGGCGGATGCATCAGACATCAAACCACCTGTGCCAGGGACTCTTCTCGTTCGCTCGGGGCCTTCTCGCCCGCCTCTCCCACCACCCACACCTTTCCGTCCATGTACTCGGGGACGTCCGCCCCGAACATCGACAGCACCGTGGGACCGACGTCGATCAGGCGCGGGTTCTCGTTCTCCACGCGCCGGTTGCAGAACAGGATGCCCGGCACGAGCGAAGGGTCAACGCAGTGGTCGCCGCTCCAGGCCTTCGTGTTGGCGTGGAACACGCCCTCGGTCGTGCGGCCGATCGCCGTCTCCCAGGAGACCCGGTACCCGCGCTGATATCCGACGATCAGGTCGGGTCCGTTCTCGCGATACGGGCCCTTGTAGAATTTCGAGGCGATATAGACGCGCTTGACGGCGCCCGCTCCATTCTCGGGGTCGACCAGCGCGGTCAGACGCTCGCCGATCTCCTCCCGGAGGCGGTCGGCCGGGCCGCCCGGTTCGACGATGCCTTGCGCGTACTTGTCCTTGAGGTTGATGTAGATCCCGGCCAGTCCGATCGCGAAGGCACGCGTCCGCGACCAGTCGACGCCCGCGAGGTGCTCCTCATCGCGACGGCCCTCGTGCAGCACCAGGTAACCGTTCTCCTCGAGCCAGCGGTTCAGGTCCACGCCCCTGCGGAACGGCCCGAACCCGTGGTCGGAGATGACCATCAGCAACGTATGCTTGTCCCGGCACTTGGCCATCGTCTTGCCCACGAGCTCGTCCATGCGCGTGTAGAGGTCCTCGATGACGTTGCGCGTGTCGAGCACATCCGGATCCGGCCGGGCCGGATGCCGCTCGTCGATGTCGCGCCAGAACGTGTGCTGGAGGCGGTCGGTGCCGTCGAAGACGCAGGCGATGAGCCCGCGCGGGACCTTCTCGATCGCGTCGAAGAACATCGCCTCGCGCTCCCGGTCCATGTCGAGGCACTGCCGGATGAACTGGTCGTCGTCGATGACGTGCTCGTTGAGGGCCCACGTATCTTCGGCCAGGCCGAGGGTCGCGAACGGGCCTTGCTTCTTCGCGAGGTAGACCGAGTAGACCGACGGATAGCCGACCGGCATCGCCGGGCGTTCGGGATCGATATTGATCGGGGTGACGTACAGCCCGAACTCGGGTCCCGTGCTCAGGAGCAGGAACTTGCAGAGGCCGCTCACCTTCATGCCGGGCGCAATGCGGAAATGGATCGGAATCCAGTCCGTGTACACGTCCGTTCGCAGCTCGTACGTCGCGCCGTCGATCTTGAGGACCGCGCGGTCCTGATCCTTGATCGCGACCGAGAACGAGAGCCTCAGATCCTCGGGCACCTCGAGCAAGGGGTTCTGCGGCCCGATCAGATCGGCGCGGATCGTGTCGCCCTCGCGAGTGACGTGATGGACCTCGCCGCCGATCTTCTCGCCCTCGTCGCGGACGCGGGTCGTGTAATACGAGAACATCCCCTGAGTGCCGCGCAGGTCGGGGACGCACATCGCCGACAGCAGGACCCCGCGCAGTTTTTCGGGGGGGAACGTGATCGGGACGCGGAGGATGCAACTGAAGATGCCGTACTTGCTGAGGATGTTCCAGAAGGGCTGGCTCTTGCGGAGGAGCCGCACGCTGGCCTTGCCCAGCGGGACCCGGTACCGGCCGATCCGGATCGACCGGCGAGGCGGCCGGATCTCGACCGAGCTCAACTTCGCCCGATAGGTGCGCAGGTCGGGCGTGAGGAAATCGAAGATGTTGTGCTTGCCCGGGTTCACGCCGGTCTGGAACGTGGACCACGCGACCGGGGAGATCGGCGGCACGGTCGAGCCCAGCGGCCGGAAACAGCCCTCGTCCCGCAGCGCGGCCAGGTTCGGGAGCTTTCCCTCCTCGAGCATCTTCTCGGAGAGCCCGTGGTCCATCCCGTCGAGGCCGAGGATCACGACCCGCTTCACCCGGCTGCGCCGGAGCGCCCGCCAACCGAAGAGGATCCGCGACAGCAGGCGGATCGGCCAGGTGAGGACCGTGAAGAACGCCGAGAAGACCGCGGCGAAGACCGCGAAGAACGAGCCGGCCAGCGCGAACCCGGCACCGGGACCGATATAGGCCAGGGCCGGGCGCGGGGCCAGGACGATCAGGATCAGAGCCAGGACGAAGATACGGGTATAGGTACGCATCTCACTCACTTCTTCGCGGTTTCCTGCGATTTCTTCGCGTCCTTCGCCTTCTTGATCGCTTCCAGCTCCTCGATCGATTGGCCCGGCTTCAGCGTCTTACCGGCGAGGCCCGGGAAGTCGGGACCGTACCGGGTGGCGCGGAAGAGCGTGTTGCCCACGATCGGCCCGCCGGGCCCGCGGGGGGCCACCCGGCCCGCCGGGACCTCCCGGGGGCGGCCCGCCGGGACCTCCCGGGGGCGGTCCGCCCGGAGGTGGCCCGCCGGCGAATGGGCCGCCGCGGCCGAAGTTGTCGCGCGCCTCTTTCAGTCGATTCTTCTGGTCCGCGTTGAGCAGCTTGTCGAGCTTGGCGTCGACCTCCTTCTGAAGGTCGTCGAGTTGCTTCTGCTGTTCGGCGGAGGGCTTGAGCGCGGTCAGGGTCGACTTCGAAAGGATCTGTCCCGGCAAGGGGAATACCGCGAAACCGGCCGGGCCGGAGGGATTGAGCTCCCGGACCTGCTTCTTCTGGGCGTCGTCGAGTGTCTTGTCGAGCTTTCCGCGGATCTCCCCCTGGAATTCGTCGATCTGCTTGTTCTGGTCCGGCGTGAGGTCGAGCTGGCCGCGCACGAACATGGGGAAGAGGTCAAGGCCGCCCGGAGGACCGCCCGGACCGCCGGGACCGCCCGGATTCCCGAATACGGGATTCGTGTACTTCCAGACCACTTGCTTATCCGGGGTCACCTCGAAGACCGTGCCGGAGGCTCCCGAGCAGATGAGCGTATTCCCGTTGGGTAGTCGCTGTGCCCCGGAGATGAAGAAGGAATAGAAGTCCGACTTCTTGGGCGCGCTGTAGCTCCAGACTGCCTGGATCGGCCCGAAGGGGCCCCGGCGATTGCGGGCGTACTGGCCCTGCGAGTCCACCGGAAGGACGAGCTCGTCGACGGACGAGGAATCCCCGCCCGGACGGCCGCTGCCGTTGTTGAAGACGAGAATGTGCCCTTCACCCGGGAGGCCATGCGGGATCCAGTGGGCGTTATGCTGGTTGAACAGGCGCTGCTCCGTCTTCGAGCCGTTCCGATAGGCGCGCGGGTTGCCCCATCGGTAGAGCAGGTCTCCTCCCTTGCCGCTACGACCACCCTGATGGCTGGCCGCTTCGGCCGTCGTCGTGCTGTGGTCGATGATCCAGATTTCGCTGAACGCGTGCACGCTCACGACGATCTGGTCGAGATCGGCGTTGTAGGCGACGGCGTTGACATGGGTCCAGTCGGCATTCGTCCGACCTCGGTTGGGCGCGGACTTGGACTTCTCCTTCTCCTTCGCATCGGGCTTGGATTTTTCCTCCGGCTCGGGCTTGGCCGCATCCTTGGCGTTCGGCGTCGCGGTACTGCCGAGGTAGCCGAGCGACCGCAGCTTGGCGATGCCATCCTTGGTCGCCATCATCGGCGCGATCGGGCCCTCGCCTGCGCCGAAGTTGAGGTCGACCAGCTCCGGGTGATCGGAGACGTTGCCGAAATTCGGCTTCGACCGATCGTGGTCCTGGACCAGGTGGTCCCAGAGGTGCCATTCCCAGACGATCTCGCCGGTGGTCTTGCCGGTCGGCTTGACCTCGATGAGGTAGTCGGGATGCAGCCCCGCGTTACCGACCAGGTCCGGCCGGCGCCCGGCGGCGATGACCTCCTCTTTCGTCTTCTTCTCCCAGACGACCATCAGTACGTTTCCGTTGGGGAGCTTGGCGACATCGTGGTGGGGCAGTCGGGTGTCGCTGACATACTTGAAGTCCCAGACGAGCTGGCCGTCCCCGTCGAATTCCTGGACCCGGCCGCCGGCGCCCGGGCCGAAACCGGACGGCGTCGGTTGGTGTGCGCCGGTGCGCAGCAATCGACCGCCTTCGAGGAGATACGTGCTCGCGCCCGGGGTATAGTCGCTCTCCCACGTCCGAACGACCTTCCCCATCATGTCGATCAAATATGTCGTCTTGGAAAACATCGGAGCGATCAGGGTATAGCCCTGGAAAGCGCGGGGATCGTTGAGGAGCAGCCCCACCTTGGCCGGCTCGCCTTTCGGGGCCGCCTTGGCCTTGTCCGGCGCCGGTTCTTCCGCGGGAGACAGGCCGGCGCTGACGCGTGGCAGCATCGCACCGAGCATCGCCAGTACCAACGCCATGGCGGCCGCCACGCCGATCTTCGTGGCGAAGAGAGTCGTTCGCCCGGTCCGAGATCTCATGAGACCGCGCCTCCTGGTATCGAGGGTCTTCAAAAGCAGGATGGATCGTAACGCCTCGGGTGCCGACGCTCCGTCGAGATGTGTCAGGACGGCCGACGGAAGTGCGGGGTACTCGATTGAAGCACCACTCGAGGCGACGAGCAAGACCCCGGTCCGGACAAGGCTGTGAATATTCCTTTTGAAGCCGAGGGCGGACTGCTGTGGCCGTTCCAAACGGCCAGACCGACCCCCGCGAACGTGCGGGGCTTCTTGATCTCGTCGATCGACGAAGGCGAGACCCAATCGAAATCACAGCGGCCTCAGGTCCCCTGGCCGACGCCCTGCACCCGAGTCCCTCGGACCAGGAACCCGGTGTAAGAGCTGAAGAAGCGACCGTCGGCGTCGGCGGCACGCAGCCCGTCTGTCCATCGTCGTGCTTCCTCGTGTCCGACGATCCCGGAATCCGCAAGGCGCCCGACGGTCGCGAAGAAACAGTAGAGCCGATCGGCCACGTCCAGTTCGCGGAGCACCAGGGTTTTCGGGAACGCGACGACATCGCGGAGGCCGGATTGCAGGAAGAGTGGGACCAGTTGTCGGCCGATCCAGCCCGAAGGGAAGCGGTCACACCAGGCATTCAAGACGGTTCGCGTCGTCACGCGATCGCATGAGTTGACCGTCAACGTCTCCCAGTCGTTGTCATATGCGACCAGGGCTCCGCCGGGCGCAACACGCGGGCCATCTCGCGGACCACCGGCGTGGGGTCGACGATATGCTGCAAGACGCGGTCGACCCGGCGGGCGTCGAAGCTCTGGTCGTCGAACGGCAGGGCGGCGGCGTCGGCCACTTCGAACGACAGACCGTCGACCCCGCCGTGACGCCCCCGGGCTGCCTCGATCATGGACCGGCTGCCGTCTACGCCGACGACCGTACCTCCCGCAGCCACGAGTCCTGCCAGCGCCGCGGCGTCGTGGCCCAACCCGCAGCCGACGTCCAGAATCCGACGACCCGGCGAGGCACCGAGAAGGTCATAACTCGCACGCTTGCACTCGGCGAAGAAGGGGGGTCGAGTCCACCAGGGTCAGACAACTCGAGAACACCGCGAACTCCGCGGCGCGGTCAACCTCCTGGAAGCCCGAGGCCAGATCGTCGTTCATCGACCTGAGCCGGCTCGAGCAATTGTCGAACTTCAAGCCGCCGGAAGGCTCGGATCGGTTCTGGGAAGCCCAACGGATTGCGATCCACCGCCGCGAAGCCGAGGCCATGGTCCTCCATGACAACGGGTTCCCCACCGAGCCCTTCGCGCCGTCGCGCTGAGGCAATTCTGGTGGAATCCGGATACTGCGGGGGGAAGGTGTATAGGAAAATCAAGGAAGATTGCGCGGCTGAAATTACTACAATAGATTAACGGTCGAGTAGTCGTTCTTCGGCCATTGCATGAAGGTGCAGGGCCTTTGCCAGGGCTTGTGTCCAAAGACGGACCCGCTCACGGTGGAGGCGGGGACGTCTCCAGTGGCCGCCATGGTTGAGCGGCGGCGAGGGCGTATGTTGAGGCGAGGTGCGCCTCTTCCTCCAGGGATCGTACCCATTCAGGCCGTCGGGCCTCCCAGGATCCTGCAATACCGAAGCTCCCGGGATTCCGATCGAATCCTTGGATCATCCCCCTCGTCAGGCGCATTAGCCCCGCGTGATGCCAGGCCAATCGCTGGTAGCGGGCCGAGAGCCGATAGAGTGACACAACCTCTCGCATCCCCAGCGAGAGCCCGGCGATGAGGAAGAGGACGATGGCCACTCGAATCAGCCGCCGGTCGCGACCACGGCGGACAACCGCGAAGATCGAGGCGATGAGGGCTGCGGCCGTGAGGGTGGGGACGGGGCTCAACCTCAGGTAAGGGAGGGCGGCCAGGCCGATGGCGATCAGGGCCACGACGGCCATCATCGAAGCGATCGTCCGGCGAAAAGGGCCGGACCGGCGGCCCCGTGGCCCAAGTCGTTCGCCTTCGCGGTCACCCGAACGTAAGTCGATCCATTCTACATCACCAGCATCGGAAAGTGGTAGCACGTTCACCGTCGAAAGCCACAAAGGTTCCCGAGCCATGCCATCGGTCAAGGCTCGAACTATGTCTTCTTCTGTGAAGACCGCGCCGGTACCCCAGCGGTATTCCCGTAGTCCCTCTCCCATCCTTGCCTCATGTGATCTATACGAGACTTTACACCCTGGACTTGACGTAAGTTGGTGCTGGACGCCCCCGATTTCGTCGATGCGAGGGGATATTCAGGCTTTACACCTTGGACAATCGCGAGGTGTCTCCTCGGTGGCGGTCGCATATCCATATTCCACGCCGTCGTCCTGATTCAATTCTACCGTACCACGACGAACGTCGCATCTGGGGCGGGCTCTTCATGACGACCGGTACGGCCGCAACTGTCACGCATGGAAGCGTGCTAGCTCGCGTGCAATCGGATATCAGATTCGATTACCCAAGTAAATGTAGGCTAATCATTCGAGTCATCGACCTGCGTGGCTTGGTCCGCTGCAACGCATTGTCAGGCGATCGGCCGCCCAGCCCGATAGGATGACCACCGACGATAGACCAGGGTGCCGAGTAAGGCCGACGCTGCCCAGCAGGACAGACCGATCCACAACGGATCCTCTTCGTGCTCGAACAGATAAACCCACTGAGATGGATCGCCCGAATACCGAAATCGAACCCGATCCGGAACCTTGTTCAACAGATACCGTTGGGTATGGGCATGGACGAGATCAGGCTCCCCGAGGACCTTGATTGTGAAGTCAGCCCTCGGGACCCCCCATTCAGTGATCGGGGTGCGAGCGACGACCGAGCCGGTGACTACCGGGGAATGAGATACAGCAAGGCGTGGAATCCAGGAAATCAGCATGACGGCTCCAAACACGAAGCCGACAACAGCCGCGAACAGCATCTTCGGCGTACCGGGCATGAGAAGTGATAGCCCTCCTCCACCTAACAAGAATTCGGCCTCAAACTGTCGGTGTGATGCGCCTGCCGCGGGGTTATACGGACATGAGGACGTTATTTGACGCCGAGTCGGCCAGCCAACCGCAGCAATGGATGCTATTTTGACCGATCAGTCGGATGGTGTCATGGTCCGCACGATCATCCTCGGGGCCACGCCCGCCGGCCGTCATCAGTAGCCCGCGCATGGAGAAGAACCACACGGTCGAAGACCGCGCCGGGAATGACGGGAGTCATGGGGTCTTCCGTAAACGTCGCTCCTTCCTGACTTCATCGCGAACCTCGGTCAGGAATTGGGCGAACCCCTCATCGGACATCTCACTCGCTTCGAACTCGCGCCGGACGGGCTCGAGGATTTCATCCGGGTGATTCGAGCGTCGCGGCACGGGGGCCTGATGAGCTCCACCGGCCGCTACGAGCTCACGCTCGACGAGTTCGCGAATGAAACCCTCCACAGTCTGCCCGTTCGCGATGGCTCGCTCGCGGAGTTCTCGTTCGGTTTCCGGAGGGAAATTCAGCGTGATCGTCATGGCTTGATTTCCCCTCTCACTCGTCATCCCACGAGAAGGGCTTGCGATCGGCGGGCCGATCTCCATCCAGGGCGCGCTTCAGATCAGCCAAGGTTTCTCGCTGTTCCGACTCATCCTCGGGCCGGCACCAGCTCTCGATCAGCCGGAGAACGGCCTGATTGGACCGCTCCCGCTCCTGCGAGATCGCCTCGTCCGGCGACGAGCGGGGCGTCGGTTTCTTGGCCATGGGTTGCTCCGGTCTCGATGAGCCGTACCGAGGCGAACCGGACCCTTCTCACGACGGCGGCAAGCTGAGCCGTCAGACCCCTCGACCGTCGCGCAGTGTTTCCCGGTCGAGCCGGTGCTCTTCGTCAACGATTGATCGACTCTCGACCATGGCTCGGTCAATCCGGCTCTTCATCCCCGCGCAGGATGCGTGTGATATCGCGTGCTCCGTGAAGGACACGCAGAATCTCGATCCCCCCCTCGATCGGGCGATAGAAGACCAGATGGTTGCGGTATCGCGATATCGGGGAGTCACGGACGTCCGCCAGTTCAGGGTCGTTGTCGTCCCAGCGATCGCCGACGCCCGGCATCCGGGCAAGTCATTCGATCGTCCGCTCAGCCGCGTTGACGAAGCGGTCCGCAGCCGTGAGGCCGGTCCGCTGCGCGAGGTAATCGGCGATCTCGATGATGTCCCACAACGCTTGCGGGGACTTAACGACGGTCGGTTTGTTCTCGGCCATTAGCCCGTCCCTGGCGCTTGGCGTGGCGCTCGCGGACCTCGCGGCGGATGCCGTCCCAATCCGCTTGGTTCAACGGTGTCGCGGGGCCGCTGTGGACCGCCTCCAGGAGCTTCTCCCGGATCTCACGGCGGCGATCTTCCCGCTCCTGGAGGTCGCCGATCATGGCCCGCATGTATTCGCTGACGGTGCCGAAGCCCTGCTTGGCAGCCTGTTCGTGGACGAACGCCTTCATCGCATCAGGCAACGTGATATTCAGAGTCGCCATCGGATGATCCCTCCTCGTTTGCACCAACTTACCATCCCGACCGCGATTCGACCAACCGGCTGGCCCTGGAGGTCATCGCGATGCCGCGAAAGCATCCTCAAGACAGGAGGAACTCGAGGTCGTCGCGGGTGAGGTTCTGGATGACGCCTTTGTTGTCGGCGTTGAGGATCGCGTCGGCCAGGTCCCGCTTCTTCTGCTGCAATTCCAGGATCTTCTCCTCGACGGTGTCCCGGCAGATGAGCCGGTAGGCGAAGACGTGCTGGGTCTGGCCGATCCGGTGCGAGCGGTCGATGGCCTGGGCCTCGACGGCGGGGTTCCACCACGGGTCGAGCAGGTAGACGTACTCGGCGGCGGTCAGGTTCAGGCCTAGCCCGCCCGCCTTGAGGCTGATCAGGAAGATCGGGCAGTCGGGATCGGTCTGGAACCGCTCGACCCGCGCGGCCCGGTTGCGAGTCCGGCCGTCGAGATATTCATAAGTGATCTTCTCCTGGTCCAGCCGATCCCGGACGATCGCCAGGAAGCTGGTGAATTGCGAGAACACCAGGATCTTGTGCCCTTCCTCGACGATCTCGGCGATCGACGGGATGAGCATGTCGAGCTTGGCGCTCCCGTTCTTGCCCAGCTCTTCGCTGATGAGGCCCGGGTGGCACGAAGCCTGGCGGAGCCGCAACAGCGCCTCGAGCACCTCGATCTTGGACCGGTTGAGCTCGGCGGAGTCCTTGTGCAAGAGCGCGTCGCGGTAGTGCATCCGCAGCTCGTCGTAGCAACGCCGCTGGTCGGCTTCCATGTCGCAGTAGAGGGTCTGCTCGGTCTTCTCCGGCAGGTCCTCGACGACCTGCTGCTTGGTGCGCCGGAGGATGAACGGCCGCAGCGCCTTGGCCAGCAGGACGCGGTCGAGCTCGTCGAGCGACCCGCCGCCGCCGACATACTTCTTGAAGACGGTGTCGCTGCCGAGCATGCCCGGGTTCAGGAACTCGAAGATCGACCAGAGCTCGCCCAGGTGATTCTCGATCGGCGTGCCGCTGATCGCCAGCTTGTGGCGGCTGCGCAGCAGCCGCGCGGCCTTGGCCGACTGGCTCTCGGCGTTCTTGATCGCCTGCGCCTCGTCGAGGATCGCATAATCGAACTCGATGGGCGCCAGCTCGGCGATGTCGGTCCGCACCGTGCCGTAGGTGGTGATGATCAGGTCATAATCCCGGAATGTCTCGCGGAGGGCATGGCGGCCGGGCCCGGTGTAGTCGAGCACGCGGAGCCTCGGCGTGAATTTGGCGGCCTCCTGGAGCCAGTTGAAGACGAGCGAACGGGGGACCACGGCCAGCGACGGCCCCTTGGCCTGGCGATGGGCCCGCCTCCTCTGGAGCAGCGCAAGCACCTGGATCGTCTTGCCCAGGCCCATGTCGTCGGCGAGGATGCCGCCGAACCCGAACCTCTGGAGGTAGTCGAGCCAGCCCAGCCCCTCGCACTGGTAGGGGCGCAGCTCGCCGTGGAAGCCCGGCGGCGAGTCGAGCGCCACGATCCCCTCGAACTGGCGGAGGTTCTGCCGCACCTTCTCGAAGGCGGCGTCGACCCGGATCTCCGGCTGCGCCTCCAGGAGCGCGTCGAGCATCCCGGCCTGCGACTGGCTGAAGCGGAGGTTGCCGTCCTCGGCGTCGGAGGCCAGGTCGGCGAGCACGCCGTACTTCTTGAGCCACTCCTCGGGGAGCATGCCCATCGAGCCGTCGCCCAGCTCGATCATGGCCTCGCCCCGCTTGGCGGCGGCCAGCAATTCGGGGAGGCTGACGCGCTGGTCGCCGTAATCGACGCCGCCCTGGAGCTCGAACCAGTCGATGCCGGTCGACAGGGCCAGCTTGAACTCGCCGGCCGGGCGGATCAGCTTCCCTTCGGCCTCGATCCGCCAGCCGGCGACGACCAGCTCCTTGGTCACCTGCGGCAGCCGCTTGACCGGCAGCTCGAGCGTACCCGGCTCCAGCCGCGGGTCCTTCGCCTCGCGGAATCCCAGCTCGAAGAGCTTGACGTCCGCGGAGCTCTCGGTCTTCGGGTCGCGGCGGATCACCAGGCCCAGCTCGGTCGAGACCGCCAGGGGCGTGGTCCGGCCCGCCGGGATCACCGCGCCATCATAGTCGAATTCCAGCTCGCCGATCAGCTTGTCCGAGCCCAGGCCCCAGTTCTGCCGCGGCGTCCGCAGCGTCAGCGAGGGTCGCGGCTTGGCGTTGATCTCCTCGAGGTTCAGCGTCTCCACCAGCTCGGTCGGCGGCACCCGAGTCTCGGCCAGGATCCGGCCCAGCATCAGGTCCTGCTGCGGCTCGACGAACGTGATCTCCTTCTCGTAGCGGAGCCGGACGATCCACGGCATGACGCCCAGGTCGTCGAACCGCGCGGCGCGGCCCACGCCCAGGACCAGCAGGCCGGGGAGCAGCACCAGCGGCTCGGAGAGGTCCATCCGGCCATCCCCGCGGCGGAGCGAGCCCCGCCACGCCCAGCGCTTGCCGCCGGACTCGGAGCGGATATCCAGCGCGAATCGCCAGGGTTGGGCGTCGTCCCATCGCACCGTCGGCGGGTCATCTTCGCCCTCGGTCCGCCTCAGTCGCAGGCGTCCCGTGCGCGCCAGCCGCTCGACCAGCCCCGCCTGGTCCTTCCGCAGCACGAATCGCCGCGTGCCCCGCAGGGCGCGCTCGGCCGCCGCGCGGGCCGCCGCCGAGCCGTAGGCGGAGCGTGCCGCGCCGTTGCTCGCCTCCGGCCCGCCCGCCGCGCCCGGGCCCGCCGCGCCGCCCGGGGCCGTCGGGGCGTAGCCGGCGTGGGCCGAGGTGCCTTGCGCCTCGTCGAGCAGGGCCAGGATCAGGCGGTCTTCGGGGTCGTACTTGACGTGGGCGGCCCTCGGCGCGTAATACCAGGGCCGCAACGGCCCCCACTCGCCGGTCGTCTTGCGCTGGCGGCGCGCCAGGTCGATCACGACCTGGCTCTGCGCCAGGGTGGCGGCGACGTCCAGGACGTAGACCAGCAGCCTCTTGCCGTTGCGGTTGACGGCCTTGGCCGCCCGCCCCACGCCGGAACCCACGCCCGAGCCGACGATCCCCGATCCCGGGCCGGCCGACTTGGCCTTGGTGCGCCGGTCTCGAGGCGCCTGGCTCCCCCGATCGCGCTGGGTCCAGCCCCCCGCATCGCCCAGCGGCTCGCCCCGTACTCCCCGGTCCTTCGGCCTCTGCTTGGGCACCCGGGCCGCACCGCCGGCGCCCGGGCCCCCGCCCGAAGGCCGCGGCGAGCCCAGCCCGACCACCCCCAGGTCCGAGCCGATCGGGTACGGCGGTTGCCGCTCCATCCCCGACGGGTCGCGGATCTCGGGCAGGCCCGTCGGCGGCCGGCGCGGGCCCTCCACCACCAGCCGCACCGGGAAGACCGGCGGCGATTGCAGCAGGCCCCGCGAATCGGCCAGGAGCAGGGTCGCCCACAGGTGCTTGCACGGCTCCCCCTGCGGGCCGAAATACGGGCAACTGCACGAGGCCAGCAGCTTCGAGCCCCGGAGCCGCACCCGCACCCGGTACTTCGCCGTCCCGCGCACTCGCGCCACGACCTCGCCGGCCCGGGCCGCCATCACGGTCACCCGGCCCTTGACGAAGTACGACTGGCCGCGCGTCCGGACCGCGTCGCTGAAATTCCGCGAGACTTTCTGGGCGATCCCCATCATATGTGCGTCGTCCGTCGTCCGTTGTCCATGGTGCCTGGCGCCCGGCCCGTGGCCGAAGCCCTCAGCATTGCTATCCGCGTCTTGCCCGGTCATCTCGCCCCGCCCTCATTGCAGAGCCACAACGGACCATGGACCGTCGGTGGTCGATTGTGACAGCGAATCGTCCGCGGTCGCCCGGCGCGAAGCCCGTGCCCGAATCGAATGGGGCACCGAGCTGGATGGCCGATCTTGCCGGCTCATCACGCCCTGTACTCGACCCGAGCCGCGACGGACAACGGACGACGGACGACGGACAAAGGACACGTTCAAACGTCCAGATTCTTGACCTCGAGCGCATGCTTCTCGATGAACTCACGTCGGGGCTCGACATCGTCGCCCATCAGGGTCGTAAACAGGTCGTTGGCGGCGGCGACGTCCTCGAGCCGGACCTGGAGCAAGGTGCGCCGCGTCGGGTCCATGGTGGTCTCCCAGAGCTGTTCCGCGTCCATCTCGCCGAGCCCCTTGAACCGCGTGATCTTCATCCCCTTCTCGCCGATCTTCCGCACCGTCGAGACCAGGGCGCGGAGGTCCAGCAAGGGATAGGACTCGCCTTCGCGGTGCAGGAGGAACCGCGCCGGGGGATCATCTCCGGTCACTTCCCACGGCAGCAGGACCTCCGCCCGCAGGCCGAATTCGTCGCGGAGGCGGGTCAGATGCTTGTTGAGGACCTTGACTTCGTGGAGCTCGATCTCGCGGATGGGGCGGCCGTGGACATTCGAGGCCGCCGACTCGGTTTCGGTCATGGTTCCGGGATCGGGCTCCGACGCCGTTTCTTCACGCAAGTGGTGCGCCGCGATGTACTCCTGACGCTCTTTTTCGGTGTAGAGCTTGTCCTCGGTCCCCTGATGCTCGACCAGGTAGAGCGGGAGCAGGCCGTCCAGCGGGTCGGGCTGCGAGGGATCCTTGGGCTTGTAGGCCATCGCCAGGAATCCGCGGAGCGATCGGTTGCGACGGCCGAAGGCCCGGAGCCCCTGCTCGATGGCGATCACCAGGTCGACCAGGGTCTTGAGTCGATCGCCGCCGATGGCGGCGTCCGGATCCGGCTCCTGGCCTCCGACGCCGGCCGGATGCAGCACGGCGCCGGCCAGGCCGGTCTCCATCAGGATCGCCTGCATCTGCTCCTCGGCATGGAGGTACCGCCGCTCCTTCTTGCCGCTCTGGATCATATAGAGAGGCGGCTGGGCCACATACAGATGCCCCTCGGCCACGAGCCGGGGCATCTGCCGGTAGAAGAACGTCATCAGGAGGGTGCGGATGTGCGAGCCGTCGACGTCGGCGTCGCTCATCATCACGATCTTGCCGTACCGTCGCCGGGCCGGGTCTTCCTCCTCGCCGATGCCGTTGCCCACGGCCGTGATGATGTTCCGGATCTCCTCGTTGCCCAGGACGCGATCGAGCCGGGCCCGCTCGACGTTGAGGATCTTGCCCCGCAGCGGGAGGATCGCCTGATACATCCGGTCTCGGCCCCCTTCGGCCGTGCCGCCCGCGGAATCGCCCTCGACGAGGAACAGCTCGCTGGAATCCTGCTCGTGGGTGGAACAGTCCATCAACTTGCCGGGGAGCCCGCCACCCGAGAGGACCCCCTTGCGGTTCCGCACCAGCTCGCGGGCCTTGCGGGCCGCCTCGCGCGCCTCCGCCGCCAGCAGCGCCTTGCTGATCACCTTCTTGGCCACGGCCGGGTTGGTCTCGAGGAACTCGCCCAGCCGATCGTTCACGACCCTCGCGACGATCCCCTCGACCTCGCTGTTGCCCAGCTTCGTCTTGGTCTGGCCCTCGAACTGCGGGTCGGGCACCCGGACGCTGATGATCGCCGTGAGGCCCTCCTTGAAGTCCTCGCCCGTGATCGTCAGGTCCTTGTTCCGGGCCGGGGCCGCGCCCTTGGCGTACTGGTTCAGCGTCCGCGTCAACGCGGTGCGGAACCCGGTCAGGTGCGTGCCCCCTTCGACCGTGTTGATGTTGTTGCAGTAGGAGACGACCAGCTCGCTGATCGAATCGTTGTACTGCAAAGCGACCTCGACTTCAACGGCCCTCTCGTCATCGCGCCCCGCCAGGACCACCGGTTGATGCAAAACCGACTGGGCACGATTCAAATAAGCAACAAACTCGCTGATCCCCTGCGACGAGAAGAACTCGACGGATTGCGGCTCGGCGCCGCGCTCGTCGGTCAGGTGGATCCTCACGCCCTTGTTCAGGAAGGCCAGCTCGCGGAGCCGCTTCTCCAGGATGTCGAAGTCGAACTCGGTCTTGGGGAAGATCTCGCCGTCGGGCAGGAACCGGATGGTCGTGCCCGTCGTCCTGGTCGGCCCATCCGCGCCGACGGGCCCCTGACGCACCCCCTTCTCGTACGACTGCCGCCAGATCTGCCCGTCGCGGCGGACCTCGGCCTCCAGCCACTCCGACAGCGCGTTGACGACCGTCACGCCCACGCCGTGCAAGCCGCCGGACACCTTGTAGGTGTCGTGGTCGAACTTGCCGCCGGCATGGACCTTGGTCAGGACGACTTCCAGCGCGCTGAGGCCGCTGTCGGCGTGGACGTCGACCGGGATGCCCCGGCCGTCGTCCTTGACCGAGACCGAGCCGTCGGTATGCAGCGTCACCTCGATCGTCCGACAGTAGCCGGCCATCGCCTCGTCGATCGAGTTGTCGACGACCTCATAGACCAGATGATGCAGCCCTCGGGTCGTGGTGTCGCCGATGTACATGCCGGGCCGCAGGCGGACCGCCTCGATCCCCTCGAGGACCCGGATATTGGCGCCGGTATAGGAGGCCGGGGACGACCCCGAATGATTCCCCTGTCCGTCGCCATTGCCCGTGGGCTCGCTCATATCGCCGTCCAACAACCCCGCGGTCTCGACGCCATGCTCGGTCTTGCTCAGTTCCACCATCGAAGGTTTACCTCGGTCCATTCTTCTCGCCATCCCGATCCGGCCCCGATCGGGCCGGGCCGGACGAGATCAGCAATCCTCGGTCGCCGCGGGTCGCATCGCCCGACTTCGCCTCCGGTCATGCCTCGCGTTGCGGGCGGCGTCGCGTTCGGCGGGCGGCCGCGTCCCCCGTGGCGGCGCCACGGGCAGGGCCGTGCCGTCGCCGGGAGTCGGGCTGCTCGGGTCAAGTTCCGTCAAATCAGGTCAGATCAGATCAGGTCTGCTCGGGTAAGATGGAGTCGAAAGCGGGTCATGGGTGATGAGAAGGCCCCGGACCACCTCGCGCCGGCCTCGATCCTTCCGACGCGCCGGATCACGGCCGCATGGGGCCGCGGTCGCCGCCGCGGGCCGGCCCGCGCCCGGTCTTGGGACGGGCGCGACGCGGCGATGCGGGGCGGGCATCCGCCGGCGGAGGCCCCTCGGATCCGGCGACCGCGTCGCCGGCGGGCCCCGGGACACTCACCCGGAACCGGATGTCGTGGATCGTGGTGCCCGGCGCATTCGAGCGCAGGGCCGCCAGGAGTTCCGGCTTGCGGAACGCCGCCAATTCCTCCAACAGCGCCGAATGGGACACCGTCACGGTCAACACGCCTCGCCGCACCTCGCCCAGCTGCGTCTGCCGGCATTGGGGCTCGCCCACCGCCGCGTTCCAGGCGCTCTCCAGCTCGTGCCGGGCCTGGAACCGTCCGTATCCCCGGACGGTGAACAGCTCGCCCAGAATCTCCGACAGCGCCCTGGGCCCTCGATGATTCGGGATCGACATGCTCCCCCAATCCCATGAAACCACGGATTCCGACCGAGACACGGAGAGTCACCGATTCGATTCAGGATGGATTGATGATGCCTTCGAGCGGCTCTCCCGCGCCGATCCGCGGCGCATCCTCTCACACTCCTCGTCGATCAAATCTCCGGTGCCGTACCCGGCCGGGCACGGACCTCGCGGCACCTTCGGCCCCCGATCCTCGGCGGGAATGACTCGACTCTATCTCCGAATTTTATGGGCCTCGTCCAGGGGTTGTGGCGGCCGTCGACGTGGCGATCCCCGATTCCGGAAGTCCCTACCTTTACGATCCCGAGATTGGAGAGAACTGGAGTCCAAAACCCGACCGGGCGGATCCGGTCGCGCGGACCCGGATGACCGGTCATGAGCGTTCGCGAGTCAGGGGCATGACCACATAGGTATAGTGATCGTCGGTCTTGAAGACGGCCGCGTTCTTGGCATCGATCAACTCGGCGGTGATGGCGGCGGTGTCGTCCAGGGTCTTGAGGGCGTTGACCAGATAGCGGGGGTCGAACGTGATCTCCACCGCCTTACCATCGTAGGCGATCGGCAACTCCACGTGCGAACTGCCGACGTCCGCGGACTGGCTGGTGAGCCGCAGCATCCCGGATCCGAATCGGAAATCGACGCCGCGGCTATCCTCGCTGGTGACGATCGAGGCCTGCTCGACGGCCTTCCGGAGCGAGCCGGCCTCCAGGGGAATCCTGACATCCACATTGGCCGGGAAGACGTCCTGATAGCGGGGGAATCGGCCCTCGACCAGCCGGCTATAGATCACGGCGCTCTCGGTCCGCATCAACACGGAAGTACCCGACTGGATGGTGATGTGCACGGGCGGGTCGTCATCATCCAGATGCCGCTCGATCAATTTCAGTGCCTTGACCGGGATGACCGGGAAGCCGGTCGGGGCCGGCGGATTGTTCTCGCTGTCGGCCGGGGCCGACATCCGGGCCAGCCGACGTCCGTCGGTGCCCACCAGCGCGATCGATTCGCCCGTCAACTCGACCAGCACGCCCCCCAGCGCATAGCGGGTGCTCTCCACGTCCGTGGCGAAGATGGTCCGCCGGATCAGTTTCTTCAAGTCGGCGGCCGCTACGACATGATAGCTCGTCGCGGCGAAATCGGGAACCTCCGGGAACAGATTCGCGTCTTCCACCGGCAGGGTGAACTCCGAATGCGGGCCCCGGATCACCAGCCGGTCGTCCTCGGCCTCGATGTCCAGCTCCTCATCGCCGCTGGTCCGCAGGATCGAGCCGACCTGGGACTTCGGCAAGATCACCGAGCCCGGCCGCTCCACCTTCACGCCCAGCACCCGGTGGCGAATCCCGACTTCCAGGTCCGTGCCCATCAGCACCGAGCCGTCATCGGCGTCGGCGATCAGCTTGACGTTCTGGAGGATCGGCTTGGGGCTCCGCGCCGGGACCACCCCTTCGACCAGCCCGAACGCCGTGAGCAAGCCGTCACGGTTGCACAAGGCCCTCATTCAGACATTCCTAAACCGAAAGTTGGGCCGCTTTCGCCCATTGATGGCGGGAGAAACGCACGGCCGGTTGATCCCCGGGCACTTCGAGACCCGGACGCGGACCGGATCGGTCCGTTGGCAAGAATCCACCTCCGGGGAGCACATTCACTGCCCCGAGATGCCCCGATCCGCCCTCAGTATGGTAACCGAGAGATTCCCTATCACATCATTCGTCAGAGTGGGGACGCCGCCCGTGGATAGCCTCCGGCGGCGCTCGAACAACTTAATGATACCAAAGACCTTAGTCGAGCACAACGCCCATTGGACGCCGGAGGAAAAGTTGTGGATAACCCCGTCAACGGCCTCGACACCGCCGGACGGATCGGATGCGCCACGGCATCCCGCCCCACGCGGGGCCGTTGACGACGCCCGCGCCGTGCGCCGTTCATCGACGGGTTATCGACAGGTTTTCCCCCATGGTCCGTTGATCGTCCGCCGGTCTGGTTGTAGCGGTTGCAACGGTTTCTTCGCATTGACATCCCGACCGGATTGCCCAATGATCCGCGTCACTCCGCCGCTTCCGACGAGGTCGCTGAAGAATTTCTCCGGGACCCGCCGAGGACCGCGGTCGACACGCAGGGAGGCTTCGACGCCATGGCCGGTGCGCGTCTTGGGGTGAGATGGCTGGCGTGCTTGCTGGCCTTATCGGCCCTGGTCTACTTGCCGGGACTGGGCCGCTCGGGACGCCTGAGCTACCACGAGGCATTCGTCGCGCAGGGGCGCGGGAGATGCTCGACTCGGGCGGCTGGGCGTATCCCACGATCGGCGGCCGGCCCTGGCTGGAGAAGCCGCCGATGCCCTGGTGGCTGGTCGTCGCGCTGGGCCGCCTGACCGGCGGGGTCGACGAGACCGTGGCCCGGCTCCCCTCTGCGCTCGCCGCGACGATGCTCGTCCTGGGCGTCGCGGTGGTGGCCGCGCGGCATTACGGGCCGGGGATCGGCGTGCTCGCGGGCGCGATCCAGGCGACGACCGCCTGGACCGTGATGCGCGGCCGGCTGGCCGAGGCCGACGTCCTTCTCGCCTGCCTGATCACCTGGGCGATCGTCGCCTTCGACCGGATGTGCGAGGCGGATGCCGAGGCCGGTGCCGGGTCCGGTGCGGGTGCGGGTGCGGATTCCGGCTCGCGGTGGGCGGCCTGGCGTCGTGCCCGTTGGGTCTTCTTCGTGCTGCTGGGCGCCACCTCGCTGGTGAAGGGGATCGGCTTCGGAGCCATCCTGATCCTGGCGGTCGTGACCCTGGTGGTGCTCTGGAGGCGCGATGGTCGGGCGATCCGACGGCTCAGGTTCCCGGCCGGCTGGATCGCGTCAACGGTGCTGGCCTTGGCCTGGCCGCTGGCGATGGTGGTGTGGCATGGCTGGGGCGCCCTCGCGCTCTGGACGATGCACGTGACCGACCGGCTGGCCGCGCACCCGGGCGAGTTCGCCGGCGAGCCGTGGTGGGAGTACACTCCCGGCCTGCTGATCCAGGCGATGCCCTGGACACCCCTGGCCGCGATCGGCGCGTGGTACTCGTTGCGACGAGCGTTCTCCGTCTCGGGCGGCTCGCCTGGTTCTTCACCCGCCACCCGCCACCCGTCACCCGCCACCCGTCCCGCCACCCGTCACCCGTCACCCGCCACCATCAACGGCGACCGCCTGCTCTGGGCCTGGTCGCTCGCGCCCCTGAGCCTGCTGGCGCTGGCGACCGTGAAGAACGCGCACTACGCGATCTCGGCCCAGGTCCCGTGGTCGATCTGGGCGGCGCTGGGCCTGGCGAAGTTGGGCAGCCGGCTCGTCCGTCGCGGCTGGACGCCCGACCGACTGCGGCGACGGGCGATCGTCGGCTTCGCGGCAATGGGGCTGGCGTGCGGCCTGGGTTTCCGGCTCCTGGGCCCCTGGCTCGACCGCCGCGGCATCGAGTGGGCCTTCTACGAGTCGGCCGCGCGACAGGTCCCGCCCGACGCACCACTGACCCTGCTCTACGATGATTGGGACCGCAACCCTTACGAGAGCCCCTTCGGAGCGTTCCCGCACGACCTGGCCGTCCGCCTCTTCTACCTGGGCCGGCCTGCGAGCTGGCACTCCCTCGCCAGCCATCACCTTCCCCCGCCGGAGACAGGGAGCGTGAATGGCATCTCCCCCGCCACCCGCTATGTGATTGGTCGCGACCGCGACCTGCCGGCGCTCGGAGAGCTCGGCCGCGTGGAGGTCGTGACCCGCGGGCCGAAACTCCGTTTCGACCGCGAGTATTCGCTGTTCCGCATCACTCCCGAACCACGCGACCCCATCGCCAGTGTAGGAAGCCAGGATCTTCAGCGCTGAACATCCTCAATCGAACCTTCGCTTTAGGGATAGGGCTGGAATCACTTCGCTGTTCACCGTCGATGAAGTTAGGCGCGGGTCTCCGACCCCGGCCGAGTGCCTGACCGGAGGTCTGCCGATCTCACGACGGGCACCGATCGCGAGACCGCCCGACCCGCACCGGACCGGGAGACCTTCGGTCGCGCCGAACCAGCTTCAGTATTCAGCCGTGTGAGACCTTCCAGGCAACATCCTCAAGAAACCAGACCCTCGGCACTCCGTGTTCGGTCGCCTCGATCACCTCCCGATCAATCGACTCAACGGATGCCTGCGGTGGCCCCCACCTCCGCCTCATCTCGGCGATGCAATCGTCGAGCGATGCCCCGTCAGTTAGCGCATCCAAGGTGAGTGGGTCATCGTCGGGAAGGTACGCGAGCCGGCTCGCGCCCAGGGCCTCGGCGATGCGGCGAAACGCGAGAAGATGGGCACGACGAACGGGCTCCAGACTCAAGAAGCCGCGCCACCGGGCGCTCGCGCGGACATTGGCGACCTTCGGGCCGAAGGTTATCGAGAATCCACCTGGGCCTCGGTAGAGGACGAACTTCTCGCGCGGAGGGGGAGCCTGGGGTGAGGCGGTCCAGCGGTCGCTCAGATCACCCGGATCCTCGGGGTGAGTCGAGTTCCAGTAGTCACGGACGGCGATGGTCGCGGTGAGGGTCGGTGCGAGCCGGAAGATGACCGCCGGACGGTCGAGCTGATCCGGCACCGTGTGATCGGCCAGGATGTTCGCGCGAGTGCCCATAACGACTCCAGTCTCCCTCCCGGAGAATCTCCGTCCTCTGGATCACTCTCACCCACTCTCGACATCGTCCCACGCCCGATTGTCCTCGCAAACTCAGGTTCAGGCGTGTCAGTCAGCAGACTCGGCTCACGGCCCGCCAGCTTCCCGGCAATTTGGACGCGGGATACCGAACCAGTCGCACCAGATCGCGACGTTGGGATGGTCAAGGTCGATATATCTTCCCCTCTCGGGGAAGAAAAGGGACCAGATGTCATCATCGGGGCATCCGATTGACGTCCAGCGATCCATGAAATCGATGAAATCCGCCCCCAGCACGTATCCATGGCTGAAAGCCAGTTCGTGACTCAGGTATACGATCGGTTGAGGGTCGCTCGACGAGATATCGATTGCTATGTAGTCGCCGCTACCGATGTCATGGAATGGTAGCTTACCCTGCCAGATCCTCTCGTCCGGCGTATCCTCGACGAATGCGTTCGAGGCCAGCCATCGGGCGTCCTCGTACATCACGGCGAGCCGCCCGATATCCCAGGAACAACACCCGCAAAACACGCGCGGGAGGGGTTCCGGCGGACGGACGTGTTGAGGCAGGAACCAGAAGAAGTCCACCCGTCGAGAGAACTCCAGCAATGTCTTCCGGAAGGATACCGGCAGGGACCTTGCGATCGCACATTCGACGTCATGGACCTCCTCCCTGGTCGCGGGTCTGTCAATTTCGAGGCGGTGGGAATCCTGGACACCATGCCGTTTGGCAGCATCGATGGCCCTTTGCCATCCCTCAACCCATCGTTCGGCAGCTTTCAGCATCTCGTGCTCTCACCGTTCTTCGCTGGCAAGCATCATCTCTCGTTCAGCCTCTATGACGCGGATTTGACGAAGTCCACCTCCCGCAATGCGAACTGCGCAATGCTCTTCCAGCTTGTCGTGCCGGCGGCGGTCGAAGTTCTCGGCGTGATCTGCGGGAGGTTTATCCATTGATCATGCATACCTCGAAAAGCGATCCCCCGCAAACGCAAAAAAGCCGTCTCGCCGGGGGTTGCCCGACTGGACGGCTTTCCGATCGCTTGCTGGCTTTTTCTCAGTCTTCCCGAACCGGATCGCACGAATCGGAGCAGCATCGTTCCTTGCGGATCTGCACGGTGCGGTCGTATGCGTCCTTGACCGCCCCCTTGGCCTTGTCCCAAGGCATCGAGCTATCCTTGCTCGCTTCCCAATCGTCCTGGAGCTGCTTGTCCATGAGATCGATGCCCGCATCGCCGTACTTCGATTCGGCCAGCGCCCCATAGCGATACGCCGGGAAGAAATCCTCGTAACTCTCACCTTCCGCGGCGTACGGGCGTGAACGGAAGTTATCGCGAAGCCAGTTGTCTTCGGTCGTCGGATCGATCATCTCGCCGACGCCCTTACCCGCGTAACCCCCCACCACGGCTCCTACGGCGGTGCCGACGGCAGCGGCGACGGGTCCCGCCATCGCGCCGACAGCCAGGCCGCTGGCCGCTCCGGCGACTGCGGCTCCGATGCCCGTCTCAATTGGGTGCGAACCCGGAGCATCGGTGATCGGGTCCGCGTTGCGGCTTCCTCTGGGCGGGAGATCGATTTTCTTCTCGGGGTCCGTCATGGTGGCCATGGAGTCTCTCCTCGAAGAAGTGAAGAACCTCTGCCGGCTCGAACCGGGCGGCTCATAGGAGAAATCCCAGCAAAAGGCTTGCCAGAACAAGCAATTAATCCGACCAGACTCGACCTTGCCCTCTCCATGCGATGGCGCGACACCGACGCCGAGTGGCGCGATTTTTGCCTTGACAAAGTCCGCACCTCTGCCGGAATCATCCCCCCTGGCTTTAGACTTTTTCAGATTGCGCCCTAGAATGGGGGCATGCGGGAAAATTCGGTGCTCGCAATGGGGAGGATACCATGCGTGCTCTAGCCGTTCATGTCGTTCTATTCGCCGCACTCTCGACGGGTTGCGCCACCAGCAGGACGGTGCGTTACGTCTATCAGGACGGGGCTTTCGGTGTGATCGGCATGCCCGAGAACACGAACCGATGGCCGACTTATTACCATCGCAAGGCCGACAAGATGATGGCCGAGCATTTCCCCGAAGGGTACGAAATCGTCCGGGCGGAAGAGGTCACGGAAGGCTCGCGGACGCTCAAGATCGACAGGGCGAATACCGCTGAAATAAGTCCGGAAGTTCCTTCGGAAATAATAAAGATTGCGAAGTTCGGGCACACGGCGAGTCGAAGCCAGGCGGACACCGTCAAGATCAAGGAATGCCGGATGATCTATCGGCGTGCGATTCACGCCGGTGAGAAGCGCTTCTCATCCAATATCGAAATCAGCCCGACCCGCTATATCGACCCGAATGACGAGGAGCGGAAGAAGGCGGAGGCCGTCGCCCACGATGCCGCCGCGAAAGCCGGTAAGCCGAAGGATGACGCGGCGACCCAGAACGCGAACGCGCCTGCACCATCCGCACCCCCTGCTGGTTCAGGATGGTCTTTTTGAGGATGCCCTTCCGCAAGGCGTCCTCGTCCGACGAGATTCGACATCGAATTGAAGACCCGGGCCGGGTTCGGCTGTGAATGAATCCCCGTCTCGGACCGGCCTCAATCGCCCACCTTCCCCGACTCCCGCCCTTGACTCTCGCTCCTCAGCGAGGTCCTGCTCGCGAGCCTCTCGCGCCAGTAAGCCGGGTCGTCGCGAATCTCGCCGAGGAACCTGCGGGCCAGGGCCGACGGCTCTCGCTGCCCTTGTTCCCACGATCGTACGGCCGCCAGTGAGATGCCGAGGAAGTCGGCGAAGAGGGGCTGGCTCAGGCCGAGCGATTCCCTTATAAGACGGACGTCGCCGGGGCCGAGCGTGGGGAGAGTGAGGTCGATCTGGTAGTACGGACGGTCGCGACCCGCTCTATCGACACGCCGGCCTCGATCGCGTCGCAGACCGCATGCAGGCCCTCGACCATCTCGAGCACCCGGGGAGACAATGCCTCGGCATCCTTCCGCTTCGGCTTCACCTTGGACATCGTCCTGTCAGGGCGTGTCGTCTTGCTCAATGGATCCTCCCCGTCTCGATCAGGTTTTCGATCGGGCCAGGGCGCCCGCGACGGCGTTCTATCATACCCTGAATGGCGAATGCCAGGACAACGAGGGATCGTTGAAATCGGCCAGGTTCACGGCTCGTGGCACAAGGCGTTGACCCGTCCACCGATCGCGAACCATCCTCAATCGTCCGGTGTCTGATCCTCGTCAGACTGATAAATACGTAACTCGGAGATAACGCCGATGCTGGTCCGCGGCCTGTTCTCGTTGACGACCCATCCACGTCTTCGCTTCGACCCCTGAGCGTCTTCGGTCAGCCGAGGGAAACCTGACCGGCCGGATGGGGACGAAGCCTCTCTCATCTCATCCCGGTCGGGAGTTGCCGTTTCCCTTTCAGGCTGATCCATGTCCACGATTTCCGCGCCGAGAGTTCACGCGGTCGGCCCTCGACCGGTCGATCCGCAAGCATCTGAAGAAGGCGGGCTGGGCCAGGACGTCATTCCTCCGCCTGGTCGGGAGCGTCCGCTCGCGGTCGGTCCTGCTGCGTCCGCACCCCGACGGCGGCCGGATCGACGTCGAAGGGTTGCCCCGGGTCGTCGGCGGGGTCCTCAACCTGGCGCTCCACTGCAAGGATTGGCGGAGGAGCCCCGAGGAGTGGTGTCCCTCCGAGGACAACCCGATCCCCCTGTTCTCGTCACTGGCCCATCACCTCCTGGCCGACTACCCCGTCCCGCCCGTGCTGCTCTCGCCCTGGTTTCGGAAACAGTCCCCCGAGACCTGGCGGCAGCAGGGCTGGTTCATCCATCTGGGACGAGGTGGCAGCCTCCGCACCGCCGGCCTTCCCATCCCGCTCACCAGGCGGATCGCCCACGAATTCGCCCAGGCCCCGCCTCATTTCCGGGTCGAGTATGCCCTCCGATGGGCCCAGGTGCTCGGCCTGGGCGGGACGGAATCGCTCGCCCACGCCCTGGCAAGGTCCGAGCTCGGCCGGTCCTTCCACGCCGAGGATTTCTGGGTGTCCGTGATCCACTTCTTCATCAATAACCCCGGAATTCCCGAGCGCGACATCCACGCCATCGTCAATTATCTCGCCGTGCAGAAATTCGCGCTGCGCTGCGTGTTGATCGGCGACGATGTGCATGTGGCCCTCGGCCCCCCACAGCCGGACCTCACGATGAAGGGGCGAACGGCCTCCTCCCTGCTCCGGCAGGTCGCGCGTTGGCGCAAGGAGCACGAAGAGGCCCGATCGAGGACCGGGCGAGAGATCCTGAGCTGGCCGCGTTCTTCGATCGGCGATTACCGCACGGTCCATGAAGACGGCACGACCTGGACGATCCGGGAAGTGCTCGACTCCGACGCGCTCGTCGCCGAGGGTCAGGCGATGAGCCATTGCGTCGCGGGCTTTGCGGGACTTTGCTACAAGCGTTCGACCACGATCTGGTCGCTGGGAATCGAGAGTCTCGAGGGCCGCCAACGCGTGCTGACGATCGAGGTGAACCCCGCGACGCGCGCGATCGAGCAGGCCAAGATGGCCGGCAACGCCGAGCCCGACGAACGATCGAGGATGCATCTCGCGCGGTGGGCCGAGCAGCAAAGACTGGTCATCGAAGTTGCGGTATCATGTGACTTGGCGAGAGCCGCCGATGTTGTCCCTGATTGAGCACGGCCGAAAATGCACCCTCGAGGAGATTCCGTGATGACGACACTCCGATCCACCCTGGGGTCTAGAGCGCTTGACGATCGGATCAGGCACGCGGGCTTGCCCGTGCGAATTCACCCCCCCTGGCCCCCCCTTCGTAAGGGGGGGATCTTCGAGCGCGTCCCGTCCCCCCCTTACGAAGGGGGGGCCAGGGGGGGTTCCCCGAGTGTCACCAACTCAATCGTGAAGAGCTCGAGTCGGACCGCCCTGCACTCCTCTCGCCGGTGGACCACCGCTGCCCTGGCGGCCTGCCTGCTCATCTCATCGCTCGGGGCCGGCCAGGCCGCGAAGGATCAGCCGACCGCCGGGCTCAAGAAGCTCGCCCTGTTCGACGGCAAGAGCCTCGACGGCTGGAAGAAGAACGACTTCCCGCGTGCGGGAGACGTCACCGTCGATGGCGGCAAGATCAACTTGAATGCCGGCGGCACGATGACCGGCATCACGACGACTCGCCAGGACCTGCCCAGGGTCGATTACGAGCTGAGCTACGAGGCCATGCGGACCGAAGGCGGCGACTTCTTCGCGGCGGCGACGTTCCCGGTGGGCAAGGCGTACATCACGCTGGTCAATGGCGGTTGGGGCGGCAACATCACCGGACTTTCGAGCCTCAACGGGATGGACGCCTCGGAGAACGAGACCACGTGCTCGATCAAGTACGAGGACAAGACCTGGTATCGGTTCCGGATCCACGTGACCGGCCGGGCGATCCGCTGCTGGGTCGACGACAAGGAGATCATCGCGGTCGACTACCAGGACCGTCGGGTCAGCACGCGGCTCGAGACGCGCGTGAACGAGCCGCTGGGCTTCGCCACCTGGAAGTCCGGCGGCGCCCTGCGCAAGATCGAGATCCGCACGCTCACGCCCGACGAGGTCGCGGCCGCGAACAAGTCCGTTCGATGACTCGTCCATGACCGCGACGCGCGGGCTCGCGGGAATTCCGCTCCCGACTCAATACTGGTCGGAGCTGATGACCTCGCCGCCGCTGCGGGTCGAGAGCATCTGGTAGACGCCGTACCGCGTCCCGGTCGCGAGGACCAGGTACCCGTTCGTGTCGGTCGTACCCGTGGGGAAGCCGGTCGCCGGGTTGAACGGCCAGGTGCTGATCGAGTCCTTGAGGAAGTGGACCGAGCCGTCGGCGAACGCGAAGTTGGCGCCACCCGGATGGAAGCTCGACGCCGAGCAGTCCCACGAGGTGGAATATTCCTCGTTGACGATGGGCACCTTGTTGAAGGGATTGATCGGGTACATCGTGGTGAACGTGGTATCGGTGGAGAGCGCGTCGCCCCACCAGCAGTAGCAGTTGCTGGCCGCGGCCGGCAGCTTGCCGTTGGCCCGCTCGCTGAACAGGATCGTGTTGCTCGTGCCGTCGGTGATGCTCGAGATCGGCAGCGCCTGGTTGAAGGTGAACATCCCGACGAGTGCGTTGGCCCGGGACGTGATATTCGGGTCATTGGCGGTCATCCCGCTCCAGTAGAACTCGATCTCCGGCCAGTACGTGCCGGAGCAACCGGCGTAGCTACTGAACCTGGCGGTCCAGTTGGTCAAGCCTTCATAAGAGCCCAGGACGAAGGACCGGCTGATCGTCGCGTCACTCGGGCACCAGAGGGCCGAGAGTCCGGTCAGGTAGATCGTCTGGTTGGCCGCGTTCTGCACGTTGATGCTGAAGTTCATGGAATTGTACAGGGGCTGCTGCTCGAATTGCCCCAGCATCGAGACGAACACGCTCTGCGATTCGAAGTAGACCCCGTAATACGGGTCCCACTGGATCGGGCAGCCGATCGGGAAGGTCGTGTAGGCGCTCAGATAATTCTGGGCCGCCAGGCCGATCTGCTTGAGGTTGTTGGTGCACTGGGCGCGTCGCGCGGCCTCGCGCCGACTGGACGGCGGGCAGGAGCAGCGCGATCAGCACGGCGATGATCGCGATCACCACCAGCAGCTCGATCAGGGTGAAGCCTCGATGCCCGAGGATCCGACGCGGCGTGGGTGACATGGACGTTCATCCTTTCTGAGAAGAACCCGGGGACATGGATACCGTCTGATCCGAAGGGAGAAGTTCAATGAATATTCATGATATCGCTCGAGCGGCGCCGTCGACCGGGACTGCGCCGAAGTCGGATGTGTCGGAGTCAGCGACCCTTCTTCTTCGCGGACTTGCTGCGGTTCAACTCCCCCTTCTTCTTGAGGTCCTCGGCCCTCTGGAGCCGCTTCCCCGCGCCTTTGGTGACGACGGTGTCACCGTACCCGCCGCAGCCGAGGCAGGCCATCGGCGCGATCAGCAGTGACAGGGCGAAGGAGCGTCGGGTGACCGGCTGCATCGGCGGCGTCATTGTCGATTCCTCCAGGTCCTGGCTCGGTTCGTGATCCCTGGCGGTCACGGACCTTGCGTGGACGACATCGAGATACCCTTTTTCTTCCTGGACGCAAGATCGGAGAATTCTTGTTTTGATCATGTCACGGCCCGAATGGATCGTCGGGGAACTCCAGATCCATCATGTCCATCAACAGGAGCTGGAACCGGGGATTCGTACGCAGCGGTTCGAGGAGCGGTTCCCGCCGGATCTCATCGAGGCGGATCATCCCCGGGAATTCGCCCGCCGCGCGGGCTTCGTCGAGGAGTTGCAGGGCGCGATCCAGGTCCGGTTGGGCGAGCCGCCGAGGTTCCGCCTGCGGTCGCTCCCGAGGTTCGAAGGCAAGTCTTGCCAGGGCAGCCTGGAGACAGGCCATGTCGAAATAAAGCAAGTGGTATCTAGCGGCGCCGTCGGGGTCAGGGACCCCCAGTATGGCGCGGATCCGATCCTCCCTTTGAGCCAACTCGGACAGATCGCCCAGACGCGCCTTGGAGAGCGTGTGAAAGGCCCGATACACCTCCAACGATCGGCTAGCCCGGGCCGACTCGATGAGCTCTCCGAAGTTGGCGAGGGCCTCGGTATGACGGCCGAGGCGCATCAAGGTTTCGCCTTGTTCAGCGATCGATTCCCAGAGTAATTCGCGGTTCTCGAGATTGCGGGAATCTCGGGAAGCCAGGGAGCGGAACAATCGGATCGCGGACCCCGACCACTCCAGCGCCGATTCTCTCCGAACCTGAGATCTCAACAATTCCTGGTAGTAAAGGTACGTCGTTCCGAGCTCAGAGGCGATTTGCATATCCTCCGGATGGTCGGTGACGAGCTTCTCCAGGACGGCGATCGACCCTTTGAGCGACTCCTCGGCCTGGGTGGGTCTCCCCATGCGAGTCAAATTACTCCCTTGATACCTGAGGTTTTTGGCAAACAAATATTGATATTTTTTTGTTTTCGGATGACTTCGAGCGAGCCTGCCTGCAATCTCCGCGGCCCGCTCGAGCGACACCTGGGCGCCCGAGCGGCCGCTTCGTATCCGCAGGAGTCCGAGCCGTTGGAGGATTGTCGCCAGCGATGCCTGGTAGTCGCCCACCTCGGGTTGCTCCCGCGCCAGCCGTTCCGCCGCGTCCAGGGCCCGGCGGAACTCCGCTTCCGCCTCCTCGTGGCGCGGCTGGCTACCGTATCTCTCACCAGACGTATACATACGGCCGAGGCTGCTGTGAGCGTCGGCAAGCTTCGACCGATACCTGCCCACCCCGGGCGCTTCCCGCGCCAGCGCCTCCCAGAGCGCCGCCGACTCCTTGAGCTCCCGCTCGGATTGGTCCCAGTGTAGTTGGTCGCCGAACACGGCGCTCAGATCGAGATGCGCCTGGGCCAGAGCCTCACGATGGACCGGCTCAGCCGGGTGATCGGATACCAGCCCGCTCAGGACGACCAGAGTTCGTCGGTAAGCCTCCTCAGCCGCCTCGGTCCTTCCCAGCCGGGAACGGATCGCACCCACGCGGAGGCCAGCCCGGGACGCCTCCAGCCTCACCTGCGGATCCCGACTCTGCGGCAGGGCGAACCGCTCATAGAATGCCAGTGCCTTCTCGAGGATCTCGCGCTGATAGTCGTCCAAATGCTCCTCGTCGTCGAGCTTCTCCGCGACCTGGGTGTACATCTCGTCGACGACGGTGCGCGCGAAAGTGAGGTTGCGCTCGGCGCGGTCGCGCTGGCGGGCGACGAGCACGTTGCCCACCGCCAGGGCCGCCACGGCGACGAGCAGCGTCGCTCCCAGGCTGGTCACCAGCAAGCGATGCCGCCGGCCCCACCGCCGCAATCGGCGGCGGATCGGCTCGCGCCACGCCGAGACCGGCTCGTCGGCCAGCCAGTGCTCCACGTCATCCGCCAGCGCCCGCGGCGTGCGATAGCGCCCGGCCGGCTCGGTCGCCATCGCCTTGAGGCAGATCGCCTCCAGCGCGGGGTTGACCCAGCCCTTGAGCTGGCGTGGCGGCGGGAAATCGCCCCGCTCGACCTTGCGCAACAGCTCCGCCATGTCCGGGTCGGCAAAGGGAGCCCTGCCGGTCAGCAGGCAATAGAGGGTCGCGCCCAGGCTATACACGTCGCTGGCCGGTCCCAGGGCGTCGATCTTGCCGGCGGCCTGCTCGGGGCTCATGTAGGCCGGCGTCCCCAGCCGTGCCCCCAGTTCCGTCCCGCGAAGGTCGCTCCCCGACTGCGGGACCAGGGTCCGGTCGTCCATCGTCGCCGAGGCCGGCGCGGCCTCCTTCCGGCCCAGGCTCTTGGCCAGTCCCCAGTCGACGACCAGGGTCTCGCCGAACTTGCCCAGCATGATGTTGCCGGGCTTGAGGTCGCGGTGGAGCACGCCGCGGCTGTGGGCATAGTCGATCGCGTTGCAGACGTCGAGGTACCGCCTCAAGAGCTTCAAGAGCGCCAGGGTCCGCTCGCCGGGACCGCGGCCTTTGACATCGTCGCGGTGGAAGTTCTCGATGGCCGACTTGAGGTTGTCGCCGCGGATGAACCGCATGGCGTAGAAGGGGCGGCCGTCGTCATAAGTCCCCAATCCGTAGACTGGGACGATGCCGGGGTGCTCGAGCCGCCCGGTGATCTCGGCCTCGACGACGAAGCGGGCGCACTTGTCGCGGTCGACGGCATGTCCGCTCTGGATGCGCTTCAGCGCCACGATGCGGTGCAATTGCTGGTCTCGGGCTACGTAGACCTCGCCGAGGGCGCCGCGGTCGTGGAAGCGGACGATCCGGAACCGCCCATCGGAGTCGGTGGCGGCGCTCTCGTCGCACCAGCTCGCGGTGCGCTCGCTGTCGGGGTCCTCACCGTCGGTGTCGGAGAGGCGGAGGTAGTGGAGGATGGCCTGGAGGTCGAAGTCGGGGAGTTCCTCGAGGTCGTCTCGGACCGACGGAATGATGGTGAGCACGGCAAGGCTGCGCTCGGGGTCCTGGCCGTGCTGGTCGAGGTGTTCCTGGACGAGCACTTGAAGGACGGCGTGGCGCGCCGGGCTGAGGGCCCCGCGATCGAGCAGGACCTGTCCCAGGGACAGCGACTTGTCGGCGACCCAGGCATTGAAGGCCGCCAGCAGGGTGTCCCGATCGATGAAGTTGTTCTGGAGGGCCAGCAACCCGAACAGCAGGCTCCGGGCCGCGGACGGCGGCCGGATCGGGGTCGCGTCCTGCGGACTCGCGATGCCGAAGGCGGCCGCGACCGCGGCATGATCGTCGGGGAACCGCGCGCGGTACTCCTCGGCCGCGGGCGTCTCGCCGGCCGAGATACGCAACTCACGCTCGATGCGGATCAACTCCTCCATGAGCGCGGCGCGACGAGGGCCCGAAAAATCGGCCAGATAGTCCTCGATGCGGGGCCGGTCGCCGACCCGTTTCCAGTCGGACTCGAAGCGATCGGCCATCTCGTCGATCCAGGTCCGTTCACCTGCCTGCATCGGGCTCATCTCAGTCTCCTCAGGCGCCCAGGTGATGGGTGAAGAGGACGTTCGCTCCCCATCAGCAACTCTCGGCGTGCCACGGCGCGTGGCAACCCTGTTATAGGGGACTGCGCCCCGGGGCCGTTTCAGGACAGGGCCGTCGCGAAATTCCTCGGGTCGCTCCCGGATTCGCCGCCGGGATTCCGCTCAGTCTTGAGCCTCGCCGATTCCCCAGTAGCCCCGGATCCGTCCCAGCTTGCGCTCGACGGTCCGCAACGTGCACTCGAGCTTCTTGGCGATCTCCTCGTTGGTGTACCCCTCGAGCTTCCAAAAGGCGATCTGCCGCAGCCCGGGGTCCTTGAGCATCTGGAAGCGTTGTTCGAGGGCCTCGTTGAGCAGGGCCGCCTCGGCCGGCGTCGGGCCGTCCGAGTCGATCCGGTCGAGGATCGTGACCATCCGGTCCCCGTCGGGGTCATCCGCCGATGGGTCGACGTCCTCACGGCGGACGTCCCGCTTCCCTTGCAGGTGGCGGTTTGCCGCGTTGCGGGCCTTCCTCAAGGTGATCTGGACGAGCATGTTCCAGAGCTGATCCCGATTGGCGAGGTCGAAGTCACCCCGTCGTTGCCGCACGCAGAAGCTCTTGTACATGCTCTGCAAGACGTCTTCCTCGTCCTCCCGGCAGCGGATCCGCGCGGAGAGGTGGTTCCGCGCCAGCGCCAGCAACTCCTGGAAATAGCGACCCCAGACCAGGCGAGCCGCGACTTCTCGGACGGCGGCCTCGTCGGATCGCAAGTCGATGATCAATCGCGTTACCGAACCCTGTGCACCCATCACACCCCCGGGCCTCCTCGTGTACGGGCCCGACGCGAGCCGGAACAGTCCCTGATTGATCTATCAAGAATCCGACCGAAAACCCGACAGGCGAGCTCCAACATTCTCTCAACGGGCACAGAAACGAACTAATTAAGATCGGTAATTTCCCGAAACTTATGGAGGTGCGGCCTCATCGGTCGCGAACCCACGCGGCGACGATCGTGTCGATTCCGGAGGTGACCCGATGCCCGGAATCAGGAGGCTCGACCGATGGACGCGCGACCGATCGACACGCCCGACAGGCTGACAGCCCTCCGCGCCCGCTTCGCGACCTGAAGGGCCGGGACCGGCCTGGGATCGAACACGCAGCCGTGAAGAGACGTTCCACCGTCCCTTCATGGTCGCGTACGTTCATCCCCGAGGTCTGACCCCATGTCTATCACGACCCGACGCAAGAAGGCCGCGAAGGCGACTATCGACCGCGTCATCGGCCGAGCGCTGAGACTCGCCGGCCCACGTGCCCGCGCAAGGCGCACGTTCGAGCGCCTGCTCTACCTCGTCCGGAGCCGGACGGACCTCCTGCGCGCGACGGGCGCCGGGGGCTTCGACGAGGACCTGGGCAGGGTGAATCTCGTCGTCGGGCTCCTCGCGCTGGCGTCGCATCGCCGGGATTGGCTGCGACCGGCCGAGGGTTGGTTGTCAACCGGTGAAGGTCCCGTCCCGCGGTTCGCCTCGCTGGCCCAGCATCTGCTGTCCAACTACCCGCTCCCGCCATTCATGGCGTCGGTCTGGATCCTGGGTGGGGAGGCCGAGGCGAGGCGCCGGCAGGGCTGGTACAAGCACCTCGGGCTGGGCCGGAACATCCGCACGGCTGACATCCCCCTGCCCCTCACCAGGCGGATGGCCCACGAGTTTACGCTGGCCCCCGACCACTACTCGGTCGACATGGCCTTGCGATGGGGGCAGGTCGTCGGCCTGGGTGGCTCGAAGGATCTGGCCCGCTGGATCGTCGTCACGCGTCTGGGCCGGTCGTTCGAGCACGAGGACTTCTGGCGGACGGTGGTCCACTTCTTCGTGAACCACCCGGAGCTGGGGCTCGAACACGTCGGCCCGATCGTCGATTACCTCCACGACCAGCGGTTCGTCGCGCAGGAGCAATCCGTCGAGGAGGGCGCGTTCACGGAGGGTCCGCCTCAGCCGAACCTGTCGATGAAGGGCCGGACGCCGAGGTCGCTGCTCCGGCAAGTCGCCGAGCGGAGGGCGCGATTGGCGCGGTCGTCGAAGATCGTGGAAATCCGCTGGCGACGGTCGAGCATCGGCGAGTTCCGGCCCCCGGTTGAAGGGGATGGCTCGAGATTCTGGACGATCCATGAGGTGCTCGGAAGCGGCGAGCTCCACCGAGAAGGCGTGGCGATGCGCCACTGCGTGGCGCGGTACACGATGAGCTTCGCGCGGGACTGCGTCAACGGTGCGATCTCGATCTGGTCGATGCGATTCGAGAGCGCCGGGCGCCGGCACCGAGCCCTGACGATCGAGGTGGACATGGCCACTCGTACGATCCGCGATGCTCGTCGCCATGGCGATGCCCGGCCGAACGCCAGGCTCCGGAACATCCTGGAACTGTGGGCCCGGCAGGAGGGGCTGAAGATCGGGTGCTGAGGGGCGAAATGGCCTTTTCGGGTGCGAGCCATTTCGAGTCAAGGGACTAGCTGCGTGCCCGATTCCGAACGTCGCTGATTCCTGTGACTTGCTCCCGGAAGCCGGTTAGGTCGGGGACCGAGCGCCTCGTTCACCCTTGAATAACGCCCGAGGAGGATGCGCCAACATTCTCCCTGGGCGTTTCTCTTGGGAGTCATTTCGGTTCTGGCCAACGCTCGTGATTGCGCTTTGCCGCCAGAGCGGATCCGACCGCCGCGCCGACCATCGATCCAAGAACGCCACCAAGAACCGTCCCCACGATCCAAAAGCCGATTGTGAACGCATAAGCCACCAACAAACTGAGGCCGGTGAACAGCTCAATGGGTTGCCAGGTCGGCAAGTGATAAGAGCCGAACGCGATCAAAAAGCCGACGAACGCGCCGGCCAGCATGCCGAAGACCGAGCCACTGCAGCCCCCGAATGCCACTCGGCCCTCGATGCTCATCGGGTCCCCCGCGACGGTAAGGTCGCCCTTGCTCTCTCGCCGGAAGTTGGGCGCCCGCTTTTCGGCGGCCGTTTGTTCGTTTCTTGTCATGGCTACTCGGTTATCGAGCGTTTCCGTGGTCGGCGGAAACAAGCTCTGAGTCTACCATGCACGTTTAAGTCCCGCGTGTGCCAGGTCCCTTGGGGGAACGATGCAGAAAGCTGTATCTGGCGGGCCGGGATAGAGGCTGGCCGGATCCCTGCCGAACTCGGCCCGCCGGATACAACGCTCTGCATTTTCAGCAGACCCGCCTTCGTGTGTTCGACTGTATCCCCAAATCTTGGTCAACGGTTGGCGACCGGAGGCTCATGTCGTCGGTCAGCTTCGACCCGGAGGTCGGAGACCCGATACCCCGCCAGGCCGTGGTCGGCTTCCGCAAAGCCTACGAATTGGGCGCGCCGAAGACGGCGGTGCGGTCTGACGAGGATGAGGTCCGGCGGCTATTCCGCCGAGATTCGCCGGGCTCTATTGGCGCCGGTGTCCTCCGCCGTGATGCCCATTCCTGTCGCGCCGGGAATGGAACGGAATCGCCAAAGCGGCTGATCATGGGGGCGCCTCACCGGCGCGGTGGTCGGCTTCTTCGGGAGCTTCATCGCGTTCATGGGCTTCATGTTCAGCCGCAGGCCGGCGGCCGGCGGGGCCCCTTTTCGCCGGCATTCCCGTCGTATTGGGCTACGTGGCGCCGGGCGCCTTCCTCTCTACCGAGCCGGGTTGTCATCCCGGACGCGGCCCCCAGGAAATCCCTGATCGCGTGCCGGTTTTTCAGAATCGGCGGCATTCTGATAGATAGAGAGGTCGCTTCGCACGCAACAACACGCCGCCGGCATTCGGCATCGTGGCGAGTCCCGGCAGGCGTGAAGAAGCCGGTGAGGGCTGGCGTCTGACAGATAAAAGCGGGATCATCGCCGGGGATGGATTCGGGATCGTTGGCGATGGTGAATCGACCGGCTGGCCATCGCCCCTTTCCCCGTTCGCTCGGATTCGAAAACGATGAAACGAAGCTTGCGCCAAGAAGCTCAGGAGAGGAGGAAGAATCTCACCATTCGGAAACCTTTCGTAGGGACTCTGCGGGTTCGAATCCCGCCCGGCCGCTGGGGGCCAGTGACCGGAAGCGAGTCTTGCGCGGTGGCGGGTGACTCCCACCGCGAAGCGTAGACAGCCAGACCAGATGCCGTGTGATTGAGCCCCGAAATTCACGAACGTGGAGGGCCTCCGTTGTGCTTTGATGCGGGGGCCTTGCCGGGTCCGTTGACAACTGGTCCCAGACCGCGGATCCGGTCTCGCCGGGGTCGCAGAGCAGGGCGAATGGTTAAGAGGGTCCCCTGGGAACTCGGGAGATCCTGACAGCTCCTCGAAGACGACCGGGACGGGAGCGACCGGTACAGCAAACTCCCGGATGATCCGTCGGCCCGGGCACTCGGGGCCGGGCGGGGACGAATCGCGAGTGCTCCGAGGTATCGCCGAGCGAAGGAAACGAAGCGACGCGAGACGGCTGCCAGGAGGTCGCAGTGCCCCCTAGTACCGTCGAAGCGGGGGAACCGTCCCGAGGGACCCCGTGGAGGGAAGGGGGCGCCACTTCACGAACCGTCGGAGGGAAACATGCCAGGTACGCCGAGACCTGATCGCCTGTCAACGAAACGACGACGGATCGCGGAACTCGCCGGGGACCGCCCCGACATGGCGTTCACGACGCTGGCGCACCACATCGACATCACTTGGCTGCTGGAGGCCTATCGCCAGACCCGCAAGGACGGTGCCGTCGGCGTGGACGGACAGACCGCGGCCGACTACGAGGTCGACCTGATGGGCAACCTTCAGGACCTCCTGGACCGCGCCAAGTCCGGCACGTACGTGGCCCCGCCGGTGCGGCGAGTGCACATCCCCAAGGCGGGCTCGCCCGGCGAGACCCGCCCGCTGGGGATACCGACGTTCGAGGATAAGATCCTCCGACGCGCGGTGCTGATGGTGCTGGAACCGGTCTACGAGGCGGACTTCCTGGACGTCTCGCATGGGTTCCGGCCCGGACGTGGCGCTCACACGGCCATCGGCTCGCTCCGGCGACAAGCGACGGAGTTGGGGGGCGACTGGATCGTGGATGTCGATCTGCGGAGATTCTTCGACACGATCGACCACGGCCATCTCCGGGAATTCCTCAAGCGTCGGGTGCACGACGGTGTGATCCTGCGCCTGATCGGCAAATGGCTCAACGCCGGGGTGCTCGAGGACGGGGTGCACACGACCCCCGAGGAGGGCACGCCCCAGGGCGGGGTCATCAGCCCCTTGCTGGCCAACATCGTCCTGCACTACGTGCTGGACGAGTGGTTCGAGCGAGAGGTCCGGCCGCGCCTCGAGGGTCATGCGTTCCTGATCCGGTATGCGGACGACTTCGTCATCGGGGTGGCCCGGGAGGACGACGCGCGACGGATCATGGAGGTACTGCCCAAGCGGATGAGCAAATACGGCTTGACGGTCCACCCGGAGAAGACCCGGCCGGTGCGGTTCGGACCGCACGAGGCGGGCGACTCCGGCCCCGAGGGACGGCGCACCCCGAACCGAGGGCATTCGACTTCCTGGGATTCACCCATTACTGGGGCCGATCCCGAGGCGGCTTCTGGGTGGTGAAGCGCAAGACGGCGAAGGGCCGATTCCGGCGTGCCTTGCGGGGGATCTGGGAGTGGTGCCGTGCCCACCTGCACGACCCCATCCCGGACCAATACCGGCAACTCCGGCCGAAACTGCGGGGCCATTACGCGTACTACGGGATCACGGGGAACTCCGAGCGCCTCTCGGCCTTCCTGCGAGGGGTGCGCCGGAGCTGGAAGCACTGGCTCGATCGGCGCGACAACGCCGGGTCGATGACCTGGGCGGACTACCGGCGCCTGGAACGGCGCTACCCGCTCCCGCCGGCGCGGATTGTCCAGCGGTGTTGAGCGGAGCGTGGCAGCGCAGTCGTGAGGCGACGAACCGGATGCGGGAAACCTGCACGTCCGGATCTGTGGGAGCCCTGGGGAGCAATCCCCAGGGCGACCCGGCCAGGCCGGAGCGTGACGACCGGCTATTGATCCTTTGAGATGCGATTGGTGAACCATGCAGGACGATCATCCCGCGCCGATGAAGGCCATGCCCATTCTCGGAGCCGGCAGCCGACACGATCTCGCGCGTCGGCAACTCAGCATCCTCCAGCGGATCGCGATGGCTCTGCTGGCAATCGTCGCGACAACCGCGGCGCGGGGCGAGGCGCCGAAGGCGGAGCCGCTCATCGGCTATACGGAACTCCGCACGGACCTCCCGGGCGGCCGGCGGGCGAACGTCGCCACGATGCGCGCGGCGGTCGTCGGTGTCGACGGCAACGGCCGGCGGCCGGTCGCGGAAGGATTGAGCCGCGAGCCGGACACCTGGACGCAGTTCGCGGGCTGGTCGCCGGACGGCCGCCTGGCGATCGTGGGCCGCGGATGGGAGAGTCCCGAGAACGGTCGGTGGGAGGAGGAGCACCAGCAATTCCGATTCACCCCGGAAGCCTACCTCTACGACATGAACCTGGTCGACCTCGCCACCGGAGCCGCCACGAACCTCACGGCGATCGACCGCGTCAGCTTCTACAACACCGGACTCTTCTTCTGGCCGGGCGATCCCTCGAAGCTGGGGTTCCAGGCGCTCATCGACGGCAACTCGCACCCGTTCCAGATGGACCGCGACGGCAAGAACAAGCGTGACCTGACCAGGGATTCGAAGGAATTCGCCTACGGCTTCAGCGCCTCGAAGGACGGCCGGCGGATCGCCTACCACAAGAGCTACCAGGTGTACGTGGCCGACGCCGACGGCTCGAACGCCCGCAAGATCGAGACCGGCCATCCCTTCAACTTCGCTCCCCAGTGGTCGGCCAACGGCACGCACCTGCTCTTCGTCTCGGGAGAGCATTACAACTGCCACCCGCACGTGGCGCGGGCCGACGGCACCGGCCTCCGCAAGCTCGCCGACCGGGGCGGTTACCGCGGCGTGATGGCATTCCTGGATGTCCCCGACTTCCACGGCGGCAGCAGCGATATCCCGGCCTGGTCGGTGGACGGGTCATCGGTCTATTACACGGCGCAGGTCGGTACGAATGTGGAACTCTTCCGCGTCGCCCTCGAGGGAAAGGGCGAACGCCTGACGACGACCCCCGCCGGCTCTCTCCACTACCACCCGACGCCCTCCCCCGACGGCCGTTGGCTGGCGTACGGGTCGAAGCGCGGCGGTATCCGGCAACTCTACGTCATGCGGCTTTCGGATCGATCCGAGACCCGACTCACCGACCTCTCGGCCGGCCACGCGGCGATGTGGCCCCACTGGCAACCGGCTCCCGAGAAGTGATCTCCTCCCGACCCCACTTGGGGTTCTCTCGCGGATACCACGAAGGACTCAACTCGGAACACAACCATGACCCCTTCGAAGATGCTCATCGCGTTCCTGTGTCTACCCGCGGCGGTCGCCCTCGCGGAGGAACCCCGGGTGATCCCGCTCTGGCCGAACGGGGCGCCGGGATTTGAAGCCCGTCGCGGCGAGCCGGAGCAGGCCAAGAGCTATTGGGTCCGCAACATCCACAATCCCTCGATCACCGTGTTCCTGCCGCCCAAGGAGAAGGCGACCGGCGCCGCGGTGGTGATCTGTCCGGGGGGAGGCCATCGCGAGCTGGTCTTCAATGCCGAAGGCGTGGAAGCGGCCCGATACCTGAACAGCATCGGCGTGGCCGCCTTCGCCCTCAAGTACCGGCTCGGCCGCGAGCAGGGTTCGCCGTACGACGTCCAGAAGCACGCCCGCGAGGATGGCGTGCGCGCCATGCGGCTGGTGCGCAGCCATGCCAAGGAATGGGGCATCGATCCGGCCCGCGTCGGCATCATGGGCTTCTCCGCGGGAGGCGAGGTCGCCTCCATGGTGGCGTTCGGCGGCCCCGGCGAGGGCGACCCGAAGGCGGCCGACCCGGTGGATCGGCTCGGCAGCCGGCCGGACTTCCTCGTGATGATCTACCCGGGCCCGCTCGGGATCCCCGAGGTCATCCCCCCGACCGCCCCTCCGGCGTTCCTGCTCGTCGCCAACGACGACCGCGGCGCGGCCCGCGTGATCGCCGGCCTCTTCCAGAAATACCGGGACGCCCAGGTCCCCGTGGAGGCGCACATCTTCGCCCGGGGCGGCCACGCCTTCAACATGGGCAACCGCGCGAAGTTGGCGACGCTCAAGGGCTGGCCCCAACGGCTGGCCGACTGGATGGCGGACAATAATATCCTGAGTCCAGCGAAATGATCCGAGCGGGCGGCAACCCTCGACAGCGGAGGTAGGACATGCAACCGGAGCGAACGGTTTCGCGGTTCACTTTCCGATTGACCGTCCTCCTGGCGGTGTTTCTCATTATCGTATTTGAGATCATCGTCCTTACGATCATTTCCCGACGATTGGGTTCTGGGAAGGACTCACCGATTGGCGGATACGTCGGTGGCCTCGTGATGTTGAACATCTTCCTCGCCTATGCGGGGGTCGATCGCGCCTTCAAGGCGTTCGGTCTCTCGCGAAGCGGGCGGATGGTCGAGGGACGGCGTCCCGCTGCCATGGCATCCGAGTCCACGTCCGTTGAGGATGTGGTTGATATCCAATGCTCACGATCCGTCTCGAACGCTCTGGTGCTGATGTGCCTCGTTCCTTTTGCCCTGATTTTCCTCGCCGTGGAAGTGCTCGCACCCAAACACGGAACGGGTCGTGAGGTTCTACCTCTGCTCTATGCCATCTTCCTCGGCTCTGCAGCATACATGTATCTGATGAGATACATCACGATCATCCGGATCGACGCCCAGGGCGTGACGGCCCATCGCAAACCATACTCGATCCGACGGACGACGATCCCCTGGAGCCGAATCGCCTCCTGCGACCTGGTCGTGACTCGCAACACGTTCGGTGAGATCGCCCTCGCATATCCGGTCATGAAGGGCGTCGATGGGAAAGACCTGTTCGTCGGGTTGGCTCAGGCTATGGCCATGGCGATACCCGAGGATCAGCTCAAGGTTCTCCGGTCCCTCAAAGGGCGATTTCCCAAGCTGGATCTGGACCCCTGGGAATTGTGAGCCGATCTCATCAGCGGTGGTCAGAGAGAGGTCTTGACCCTCATGGTTGGTCCGATCACGTCGAACGAGAGAGGCCCAACGAAGCGGTCCTTCACCGGGCCAAAGAGTCTGCTTCGTCGATTAGCTGCCGTAGATATTGTTGTTGCTGGTGGAGGCGAGGTTCGCGGCGACGATCGTGCTGGTCAGCGTGGCGGTGTCGCCGGTAGCCAGGTAGAGTCCGCCGCCGATGCCCTGGCCGTCAGTACCCCCACCGCTGGCATCGCCGCTCTGGGCGACGTTGGCGACGACGATCGTGTTGGCGAGAGAGAGCGTGGCGCCGGGCAAGGGCGGACTGTACAGGTCATCGGGACCGGCGTTGAAGATGGCCCCGCCGAGGCCATTGCCGCCGTCGCCGCCGGTACCATTCGATCCGCCCTTGCCCCCCGCGCCGCCTTCCGCGGCGTTGAGCGAGAGGAGTCCGCCGGAGATGGTCAGTGTAGAGTCGGCCTCGTTGTCGATGGCGCCGCCGGTCGCGGTGCCGCCCGCTCCGCCGCTGCCCGCACCGCGCCGCTGCCGCCGGCGCCGCCCTGTGCGAGGTTGCCGAGCAGGCTGATGTTGGAGCCGGTCACGGTCGCCGCGGTCGGTGCCTGGGTGAAGCTGCCGTCGCTGTAGACATAGAATTCCGCTCCGCCGCTATAGATCCCGCCGCCCTGGGCGAACCCTCCCGTCCCGCCGCTGCCGCCCGACGAGCCTTTGCCCCCCGCGCCGCCCACGGCCTGATCGCCGGAGATCGAGCACTCGGAGAGGGTGGCCGTCCCGGCGTAGTTGAAGATCCCGCCGCCCTGTGCGAGGCCCCCTGCTCCGCCGTCGCCGCCGGACGAGCCCTTGCCCCCCGCACCGCCCTGTGCGAGGTTGTTGAGCAGGTTCACGTTGGTGGCGTTGACGGTCGCCAGCAGGACCGACTCGGTGAAGGTCCCCGTGCTGGAGTCGTAACTGCCGATCACGGTCCCGGAGCTGTAGATGCCGGCGCCCTGGCGCCTCCGCCGGTACCACCACCCGTACCCCCTGCGCCGCCGATCGCCTGGCTGTTGATGATCTGGGTGTTGTTGAGCGTGACGTCGCCCGCGAGCGAATAGAGGCCGCCACCAGAGGCCGTGCCTCCCTGGTTGAGAGTTCCGCCGGCGCCGCTCGGCGCCGCCGATCGCCTGGTTGCCGCTCAGCGTGCTGTCCGACACGGCGAGGGTCGTCGAGGTCTGGATTCCACCACCGGTGGCGTTTCCGCCGTTGGCTCCATCCTGATCGGTACCCCCCTGGGCGAGATTGCCCTTGAGCGAAGTCTGATCGAGGGTCAGAGAGCCGTGCGAGAGGATGCAGCCGCCGGAGGCAGAACCGCCCCCGCCCCCATTGCCCAGGCCGCCGATGGCCTGGTTACCCGCGAAGGAAGAGCCCGTGATCGAGAGCCCGCCCGTGCTGGAGCTGGACTCGTAGGAGACGATGGCGCCGCCCTCGCCGACGCCACCCGAGGCGAAGGGGCCGCTCTGCGCCGGCGGCGCCGCCGATGGCCTGGTTGTTGCCGAAGGTGCTGTTCGTGATGGTGAACTGGATGTCCTGGCCGTAAATGCCGCCACCGGACGCATTGGAGCCGCTCGTGAAGAAGGCCGAGCTGCTACTGCCGCCGAGGCCTCCGACGGCCTGGTTGCCCGTCACGGTGCAGCCGCTGAGCGTCAGCGTGGCCGCCGCGCTATCGATGGCGCCGCCGCTCGCGCTGCCAAGGCCGCCGCCCCCTCCGACGGCCTGGTTGCCCGTCACGGTGCAGCCGCTGAGCGTGATGATCGAGCCGGGGGTGCCATCCGGGGAGTCGCCCTGGCTGTAGATGCCGCCCCCCGAGGCGCAGCCCCCTTCGCTGATGAAGCCGGTCCCATCCGTGGTGCCCCCGACGGCCTCGTTGCCGCTCAGCGTGCAGTTCACCAGGCTCAGGGTCGCGGGGATGAACGTGCCGTCGATGCTCTCGCTCGTGTCGTCGATCGCCCCGCCCTCGGCGAGCCCGGCGACACCACTCCCGCCACCGCCGATGGCCTGGTTGTCGCTCAACGTGCTGCCGTCGAAGGTCGCCGTGCCTCCATTGTAGACCCCCGCGCCCAGGCCCCAGCCGCCGTCGCCGAAGATGTCGATACCCCCGGTCGCCTGGTTCCCGGAGATCGTACTCTTCGACACCGTCAGGGTTGAACCGCCCTCGTTATCGATGCCGCCGCCCTGGACGAATGAGCCAGTCGTGGTGGTGACCAGGTTATCGGAGATCGTGCTATCGGAGATCGTGAGCGTGGAGAAATCGGCGTCCTCGATGCCGCCGCCGAGGCCCACGCCGACGAGCGTACCATTCACCTCGTTGCTCGACACATTGCTTTGGTCGAGCGTCAGGGTTCCCGAGTTGTAGATCCCGCCGCCGGAGTAGGTCGAGAGGTTGCCGGCCACGGTGGTGCTCTCGAGGGTCAAGGTCCCGGAGTTATCGATGCCGCCACCGCCGCCGATGAAGCCGGTCGCCTGGCTGTCGGTCACCGCGCAGCTCTCGAGCGTCAGTGTGCCGGCGTTGGAGATGCCGCCGCCGTTGGCCGCATTGCCATCCGTGATCGTCAGCCCGGAGATGGTCGCCGTGACGCCGCTGCCGATGTCGAAGACCTCGCTCGAACCGCCCCCGCTGACGGCCAGTTTGCCGGCGCCCGGCCCCTGGATCGTGATGCTGCTGGTGACGTTCAGCTCGCCGCTGGTCAGCGTGATGGTCTGGCCTTTGACCTTGTTCGAGAAGGTGATGGTATCGCCGCCGGAGGCGTCGGCGATCTGCTGCCGGAGCGATCCGGCACCGCTGTCATTGGCGTTGCTGACGACGAGCGTGCTGAGCAGGGCGCGACATTCCAACGCGTCGAGCGCGGGGGCGAACCGCCTGCGGCGTGCGAGGGCCCGGCGAGCGGAATCGCGATGAGACCGAATCCGGCGATCGAACCGTGTCATGAGAGGCACTCCTTGGCTGTAGAGATTCTGATGAGATCATAGTTCACGAACGAGACGGCGAACTCGAGGCATGGTCGGAGACCGCGGCGCGCACGGCGAACGCGTCCGCGCCGCGGCGATCTCGACCGGGTGCCCTCGCGGTCATACCCTCAACGAACGAGCTGGAGCACGCCCCACCATTCCGCGGGGGTCGGCGAGGATCGACCCCGCGCCTTGATCAGCTCGGCGGCCTCGGCGCGGAGCCGCTGGGCCGCCTCGTTCCAGGGCATGGTTTGCAGCCAACGGTCCGTGCGGTCGAAGCCGCCCCGGGCCAGGTCCTTGAGATCGATCTGATGGTGGGCCATCGCCAGGATGAAGCCGTAATAGAGGATCTCCCCGTGGTTCAGCTCGGCCGCCCGCTCGAGGGCATCGACCGCATCCGCGAAGTCGCCGGCGCGGTAATGCGCGGCCCCCAGGGTCGCCCAAGCGACCCACGAGTCCGGGACTCGCGCGAGGATGGCCTGGCTGATCCGGATCGCCTCGGCGGGGCTGCGGAACTCGGCGACGGGGCAGCTCGCCAGGAACCAGGCCAGGTGATGAGGGGCCGTCGGGTCACCGCCGGGCTGGGCCTCCTTGCGGAGCAGATCGAGCGCCCGCCGGGCGTAGGACCGGGCTGCCGCCTCGCGATCCTGACGGGCCAGCGCCTCATCCTGCCCGGCGAGGGCCGCGCAACTGGTCAGGCAGGTCGCGACCCAGGTGCCGGCGGGCGGCCCGCCCTCGGCCTCGCGGAGCACGTCCTCGCAGATGGAGGCGGCCTCGGCGTGCATCCCGAGCCGGATCAGCACGCTGCTCAGAGTCTCGCGTTGAGCCCTCAGGCCCTGCCGGATGGAGGCATCGTGGGGGCTCAAACGTCGAGCCTCCCGCTGGGACTCGACGGCTTGCCTCAACGGGCCGAGGGCTTCCTTGAAGCTGCCTCGCGCGGCCAGGAGCGAGCCCAGATGGAACCGGGCCATTGCCAGCGCGGCACGGAGGTCGGGGCGATCGGGCAAGCTACCGGCCAGGGACTCATAGATCTGGATGGCCCCGCGATGGTGCCGCTCGGCCTCGGCCGGATCCCCGAGCAAGCCCAGCCGGATCTCGTCCCGCGCGACCTCGAGCCGGACATCGGTCTCCTCGGCCGGCAGGGTCTCCAGCACGTCTCGGGCGCGTCGGGCGTGGACCAGTGCTTCGGGCGACCGATCGGTGGCCTGAAGGACCTCGGCCAGCCTCTCGAGCGTCATCGCCATCGACTTGCGGATGGATGGCGCCGCGGGGGACCGGCTCGCCAGCGATTCATACAGCTCCAGGGCTCGAATGAGGAGGGGCTCGGCCTCATCGATTCGCCCGGCGGCCACGAGCCCGTCCGCCAGACTGAACAGGGTCAGGGCCAGCTCCTGGCGGAATTGGGGCACGCCGGGCGCATCGGCCGCCAGGCGCTCGTACAGCTCCAGCGCCCGGTGGAGCACCCGATTCGCCTCCGGCTTCCCGTCGGCCCGCATCGCCAGGAGGACGCCCAGGCCCAGGTGCGTCCGGGCGAGTTCATGGCGATAAAGCGGTGCGCCCGGGTCGCCTTTGACCAGGTGCTCATACCGTTTCGCGGCGTCGCGGTAGGCCCGCTCCGCCTCGATTCGGTTGCCCGGTCTGGGTCAGGAGAATCCCCAGGTTTCCCAGCACGCCAGCCTCGATCTTCAGCCCGCGAAGCCCGCCGATCGCCCCGGCCAGCTCGACGGCCTTGCGATAGGCGGCCTCCGCCTCGCGCGGCCGGCCGGTCTGGCGAAGCACGATGCCCAGCCGATGGTAGGCCGAGGCCAGGAGGGTGCGATTCGCGGATGTGTCGGCGATGTCTTCCACCAGCGATCGGGTCAAGTCCGCGGCGTGACGCAATCCGCGGTCAGCCTCCTCGGGGCGGCCGGTATCGATCAGCAACTGGCCGAGTCGGCTGTAGCTGATGGACAGCTCCTCCCGGACCACGTCGGCGGACGAGGACCCATCGGGCTCGCGACGGCCCTCGAGCGCCCCGGCGGGGATCGCCTCCAGGATCGCGATGGCCTGGCGGTAGGCCCGCTCGGCCTCGTCATTGTGGCCGAGCTTCCGCTGGATCTCGGCGACCCGAAGCGCGGCCTCGCCGGCCTCGGCGCGGACGGCGGGATCCGGGTCCTTCTCGAGGGAGAAAGCCCGGTAATACGCCAGGGCCTTCAGCAGGAATTTGCGCTGGACGGGCTGCAAGTCGGGCTGCTGGCCCAGCCAGTCCTCGGCGACGTTCGTGTACATCTCCTTGACGGCGCGTCGGGCCTCGTCCCGCTGCTTCCGGGCCTCCGCGTTCGCGTGCTCGATCTCGATCTGCTTGCCCAGCATCAGCGCGATCCCGACGGCCAGCCCGACCACCATCACGGCCAGCAGCGGGACCGCCACGACGATGGTCGCCATGTGCCGACGGGCCCATCGCACCGAGCGTTCCAGGCGCCGGGACGCCGGGCCAGGATCGGCCGATCGTCGAGGAATCGGTGGAGGTCGTCGGCCAGCTCCTGGGCGGTCGCATATCGGCCCGACGGGTCCTTGGCCATCGCCTTGATGATGATCGTCTCGAGGTCCCTCGGCACCGCGGGATTGATCGCGCGGGGCCGTCGCGGCTCCTCCTGCGAGATCTTCCGCAGCAGCTCCTGGCGGTCGTGGCCCTCGACGGCCGGCCGGAGGGTCAGCAGCTCGTAGAACGTCGCGCCCAGCGAATAGACGTCGGTCCGCTGGTCGACGACCGCCCGGTTGGCCAGGGCCTGCTCGGGACTCATGTACCGGAGGGTACCCAGCATGTCGCCGGTCGCGGTCAGGCTCACATCGCCCTGGAATCGGGCCAGGCCGAAATCGGTGACCCAGAGGTGGCCCCGGCCGTTGACCATGAGGTTCGACGGCTTGATGTCGCGGTGGAGCACCCCCTGCTGGTGGGCGTGCTCCAGGGCCTCGGCGGCCTCGAGGCCCAGCCGGGCGGCCTCCCGGAAGAAGGCTTGCCGGCGCGTCCCGGACGTCGAGGACGGCGGATAGCTCGCGGTCGAGGCGCGGCCCTTCGGGGCGGTCCGATGTTCCGGGACGGACTCGACGAACTCGCGGCCATCGGCGGGGTGACGTTCGGGTGCCGGCGCCGGCGTCGGGGTTGGAATGGGGGTCTCATCCGACGTCGGCAAGACGACCGTCGAGACGACCAGGGCCGTGGCTTCGCCTCCTCCCGGGTTGCGGAGCTCGTCGATCCGCTCGGCGAGGGTCGGCCCGTCGATGAGCTGCATGGCATAGTAATGGACGCCGCGCTGGCAGCCGACCGAGTAGACGGGGACGATGTGCGGGTGATTCAGGTGCGAGGCCGCCTGGGCCTCGACGCGGAACCGGGCGATCTGTCGCGGGTCGATGGCGGCGGCGAACGGGAGGACCTTCAGCGCCACGCGTCGGCCCAGGGAGTGCTGCTCGGCCTCGTAGACGACGCCCATGCCGCCGCGGCCGAGCTCGCGGATGACGCGGAAGTCGCCGAGCCGGGCACCCCCGGCATCCCGGCCGCTCGAATCCTCGCTCGGGTTCCGGCTCCGTGTCGGTGTCGAAGTCGTCGTCGGGAAAGTCGGCCGGCCCCGGGGTGAAGTGGAGCCCTCGGCCGCCGCTTCCACCATGTGGAGGCCCTTGAGGCAGGCCCGCAGCCGCCCGGCGATCGCCGGGTGCCGTCCCACCCACTCCTCCGCATCGACAGGCCGTCCGGCCTCGACCTCGGCCAGGTAGGCGTCGAGGACCCGGGCCAGCTCGTCCTCGTCCGATGGCGAACCCGGTCCCATCGGCCGGGATCCGGCCCTCGGGGATCATGACAGGCCCTCCATCGCCGTGCTGAGGCGTTCCAGAGCCCGGGTCCAGAGCATGCGGACCGCGCCGGGCGATCGACCCATGCGGGCGGCGACCTCTTCGAATCGTAGTCGTTCCAGGTTCCGGAGGATGATGACCTCGCGATAGTCGGGCGGCAGGCCGGCCAGGGCATCGGCCAGCAAGACGGCTTGCTCCCGCCTGGCCGCCACGGCGCTCGGCGACGAGGCCGTCGCCAGCAGCGCCTGCTGCACGCGGTGGCCCGTCCGCTCGAGCACCCGCTCCAGCGACTCTTGCCGCCGGTAGTCGCGCATCCCGGCCTTCTGGTGCCGAGCCTGGTCGGCCAGGTTTCGCGCAGGATCCGCCGCAGCCAGGCCAGCAGCTCCCGCTCCGTCGAGCCCTCGAACCGGGGGAAATCCCGATGTGCCTCCAGAAACGTCTCCTGGACCAGGTCGGAAGGATCCAGTTGGACCCGCAAATTCGTGCCGATCAGGGTCCGCGCCAGCAACCGCGTGTAGTTGCGGTACTGCGCCAGCAATTGCCCGAACGCGTCGAGGTCTCCCGCCCTCGCCCGCTCCATCAGCTCTTCGGGAGTCCGGCTCGCTTCGACCATCACGATGATCTCCCCCTGATTGATTGGGCGAGATGCTCGCCTGGATTGTCACGCGCCCCGCCAGACAAAATACTAACCCAAGGCGCCACCGGGGGAAACGTCCCGCGTTCGGGGCCGGCCCATCGCCGGGCCTGCTCGCTTGACTTCACCCCGCGTCGGGACCAAGATTCCGGTACGAATCCGCGGCCAACGACCACGACGAGACTCATCAAGCAAAGGGGGCGGGCATGAGCCGGGAGAAGACGCGCCGGACCTTCATTCAGGACTGCTCGACCTCGGCCGCCGCCCTCGCGGCGCTCTCCGCGACGCGGCCCGGCGCCGGCGCCGAGCCGGGTCTCGCGCCCGAAGCCGTCGCGGGCACGCCTTATCTCTGCGTCACCTGCGGGACCCAGTTCTCCGAGTCGGCACAGCCCCCTGAGCATTGCCCGATCTGCGACGACGAGCGGCAGTACGTCCACGCCCGACGGCCAGAAGTGGACGACGCTCGAGGACGCTCCGGGCCTCGCACAAGAACGTCATCAAGCAGGAAGAGCCCGGCCTCTACTCGATCAACACCGAGCCGAAGTTCGGGATCGGCCAGCGGGCGTTCCTGATCCAGACCGACGAAGGGGAACGTCCTCTGGGACTGCGTCGGGCTGATCGACGACGCGACGATCGCGCGGGTCAAGGAGCTGGGCGGGATCGCCGAGATCGCGATCTCGCACCCGCACTATTACACGTCGATGGTCGAGTGGAGCCGCGCCTTCGGCGGCGCCCCGATCCACCTCCACGAGGCCGAGCGGCCCTGGGTGATGCGGCCCGACCCGTGCGTCCGCTTCTGGAAGGGGCGGACGCTCGAGCTGCGCGGCGGCCTGACGCTGGTCAGCACCGGCGGCCACTTCGAAGGCTACCAGGTCCTGCACTGGCCCGGCGGGGCCGAGGGCCGGGGGGCGCTGATGGCCGGCGACCAGCCGCAGATCTGCATGGACCCGAAGCAGGTCACCTTCATGTACAGCTATCCCAACTACATCCCGCTGAACGCCCCGGCGATCCGCCAGGTCATGGAATGCCTCGAGCCGCTCGCGCTACGACCGGGTCTATGGCGCGTTCTTCATCCGCGGCAAGGGGATCGTCCCGACCCGGGGCAAGGAGGTCGTCCGCCGGTCGGCCGATCGATACCTGCGGGCGATCCAGGGCTGACGACGCGTCACCACGCCGCACGGATCCGTTCGCGGATCGGCAGCGGCGGTTGACCCTCCAGGAGATCAATGACCGGTTCCCGCCGCGATCAGGGCGCGGCGGTAGGGCCACCACTCGGCTCGCCGGCCCGAGGCACGCGGTCGCCTCGGGTCTCGCATCGCTCCGCGGATCGGCGATCAATCGCTCCGCCAAGATACGCACCTCGGGCCCGCCTACCAATTCGGCCAGTGCCCCGAGGCGACGCAGCACCGCACGCAGTGGTGCGGCGTCCTCTCCGGAGAAACCACCGTGTTCCAATGACAACTTGAACAGCGCCTTATGCCCATCGAGATTGTACATCGAGTGTCAGGTGTTGTCTGCGTCCGGTAAGACCTTGAGTCGGGGTGACGCGAGGCGTCTTGCGCGGGAATCCTGCACCGCGCAGCAGCCTCACCAGACGTTCGATATCCTGATCCGTCACGTCGCGGACGTACACCTTTGGCGATTCGCAGCCGAGCTCGTCCGGGCAATAGATGAGGAATTCGGGCGGGAACTGGCAGGGATTATCGGCGTCGAAGTGCAGGCGACTGAAGAGAGATTCGGCCGAGTCGATGAGGGGTGCCCTCGAAGACGGAAAGTCCCAGATCCAGGCCCGATCGTCCCGCGGCGTGCATCGTTCCGAAGTAGGGTTTGATCATCTCGATCCCCTTATTCACGACTTCGACCTTGGAGAAGGACGACTCGGTGTGATCTCACTCGAATCCCGTCCTCGACGCCCCACGCCGGCTATGAGGCCCCCCGAGCCCCGTTTCCGGGGCTCGGTAAGGGCCTTCCCCTCGCGGAGGGCATTCTTCGGACTATCGGCGTTCTGAGCGCAGATTTAAGTAACGAGTGCGAAACACGATACGAGTGATGAATCCGGTAATCCGGTTCGTGTCCCGCCCGCTCGATGGCGGCCGGTCGATCGGCACCTACCTCGGCGGTTCCAGGTTGCGGGGCACGAGTATGCTTCGGAATCGTGGGTCTCATGAAAACAAAAAAGCCCCTCCTGTGCTCTCGAGCACAGTGGGTGCCGCGGCCGAATCGATGGGTCCTTGGACCCTTGGAAATCAGGTCAATCCCTCCTATGCATCCGCAGAACGCATAGTCGGTCGGGCCGAAGCCGGGTTACCTTGAGGCCGCCGTCGGGAGCAGCCCATCGTCAACGACCCATTTATTTCAACCCGTTCGAAGAAAGTCAAGTCGCATCTCGCCGAATCGAAATCGATGAGGATGCACCGCCTGACCGTGGAGGAGTCCAACGGCTCGTCCCGGGACCGGGAATCGGGGCGGGGAAAAGGCCCGACTCCGCTCGACGCGAGGCACGTGATATCTCCTGGATTGGGGGAGTCGTCTCGGTCTTCCTCGGTCAATCCCCCCTATTCAGTTGGGATGACACATCCTAGACTCGACCTCCACGACGTGCGTCCCGGCTCGTGCGTCTTTCGGGTTGATGACGTGCCGGTCGGCACGGGGCGGTATCCCTTCGGCGGGGAGTGTACCGCCGATTCACGGGATTCATCAAAACAATGTGATCTATGATACTACGTCGTTCGAGATATCGGTACGGTGCCGCCGTGCTGGTCGTGGGCTTGAATTTCCTGCTCAAAGGCCTGATCGAATCCCTGGTGGGTCCCGGGCCTCCGCTCCTGCTCTATCTCCCCGGCGTGACCCTCGGCGCGTGGCTCGGCGGCCTGGTGACCGGGCTGGCCGCCACGGCGTTGGCCGCATCGCTCTGCACGATTGCTTATTTTCAGCCTGTGGGCACATTCTGGAATCCACAATGCCAACGATCGGTTCCGGGTGGTCGTGTTTCTGGTGGAGGGGATACTCCTGAGCACGATGATGGATAAACTGCAGGCGGCCCGGAGGCGCTGGACGTCAGCGCCCGCGAGGCGAGGCGATATCAGGAGGAACTGGCCTGGAGCGAGGGGCGGCTGCGGGCGATCCTCGATCATTCACCGTCGGTCGTGTTCCTCAAGGATTGCGAGGGGCGGTATTTGCTGGCGAATCGGCGTTTCGAAGTCCTCATGTGCCTCGCGTCGGATCAGGTCTACGGCAAGGTCGACGACGAAATCTTCCCCAAAGAGACGGCCGATCTGATCCGCGCGAACGATCGAGTGGCCCTCGAGTTGGGCCGCCCCTTCGAGAGCGAGGAAGTCGTGAGCCACGACGACGGGCCTCACACGTATCTGTCGACCAGGTTTCCCGTCCGGGATGCTGCCGGGGTCATCTATGCCGTGGGCGGGATCTCGACCGACATCACGGAGCGCACGCGCGCCGAGCGGGCGCTGCGGGCGAGCGAGCAGCGGTTCCGCACCCTCTGCCATTGCTCGCCGATCGGCATCTTCTTGACGGATCACGAGGGCCGGTGTACCTACACGAACCCGCGCTGCCAGGAGATCTACGGATTCGAGCCCGACGAAGCCCTGGGAGAGGGCTGGTCGCGATTCATCCACCCCGAGGATCGAGGTCGCGTGATGGACGCAATGGTCGCATCGCGCCCGCCGGCGGCGAGTTCTCGATGGAGTATCGGTCGATGGGGCCCGAGGGGAGGGTCCGTTGGGTCCATGACCGGGCGGCGCCCTTGCTCTCGGACCGGGGCGAGTTGATCGGCCATGTCGGGACGGTCGAGGATGTCACCGAGCGCAAGGCTCGCCGAGGAGGCCGTGCGTCGCGAGCGCGATTTCGCCGAGGGCCTGATCGCTACGGCCCAGGCCATCGTCCTGGTCCTCGACCGCCAGGGTCGGATCGTCCGCGTCAATCCTTTCCTCCGGAGCCTGACCGGCTGCGGGCCGGATGAAGTGCAGGGCGAGGACTGGTTCTCCACGTTCGTGCCGCCGCGCGACCGTTGCCGGGCCCGCGAGGCTTACGATCCAGACCCTCGTCGGAGGAAGGCGGCAACCACCTCATCTATCCGATACTGACGCGCGATGGCCGGATGCGTCGGATCGAGTGGTCCAATCGAATCTTCAGGGGCATCGGGGGCGAGGCCTGGGTGCTGGCGATCGGCCACGACATCACGGCGCTGAAGCAGGCCCAGCAGCGGGCCCTCCAGGCCGAGCGACTGGCCGCCATCGGCGAGATGGTCGCCGGCCTGGCCCACGAGAGCCGCAACGCCCTCCAGCGCGGCCAGGCCTGCCTGGAGATGCTCGCCCTGGAGGTCGAGGACCGCCCCGAGGCCCTCGACCTGATCGCCCGGCTCCAGCGCGCCCAGGACGACCTGCACCACGTCTTCGAGGACGTCCGGACCTACGCGGCGCCGATCGCGCCTGGACGTCCGAGCCTGCGACCTGGCCGAGGTCTGGCGGCGAGCGCTGGGCCCACCTCGAGGCGCCGCGTCGAGGGCGCGAGCGACGCGCTGCACGAGGACGTGCGACGGCCGTGGATCTGCATTGCGCCGCCGACCCTTTCCGGCTGGGCCAGGTCTTCCGCAACATCTTCGACAACGCCCTCGCCGCCGCCGCCGACCCGGCCCGGATCGAGATCCGTTGCGACCGCGGCCGAGCTCGAAGGCCGGCCGGCGATCCGCGTCGCCGTCCGCGACAACGGGCCGGGCCTCGATCGCCGAGCAGAGGCGGCGGATCTTCGAGCCGTTCTACACCACCAAGACCAAGGGGACCGGGCTCGGGCATGGCCATCGCCCGACGGATCGTCGAGGCCCACGGGGGCCGGATCGCCGTCGGCGAGGGCGGCGGGCCCGGGGCCGAGATCATCATCACCTTACCGAGAGGACTGCCATGACCCGGCCGCTCCGCATCGCCGTCGCCGACGACGAGCCGGACATGCGGGACTACTTCCGCACGATCCTGCCCCGGCCTGGGCCACGAGGTCGTCGCCGTGGCCGGGACCGGCCGCGAGCTGGTCGAGGCAGTGCCGGGCCCTGCAAGCCCGACCTGGTCATCACCGACATCAAGATGCCCGACATGGACGGCATCGAGGCCGCCGATGCAGATCTACCGGGATGAGCCGATCCCGGTCATCCTCGTCTCGGCCTACCACGACGCCGAGTTCATTCGAGCGGGCCGAGGCGGACCACATCCTGGCCTACCTGGTCAAGCCGATCAAGCAGGCCGACCTGGAGGCCGGCGATCGCGATCGCCGATGCGGCGATTCGAGCAGTTCCAGGCCCTGCGCAAGGAGGCCGCCGACCTGAGGCAGGCCCTGGAGGATCGCAAGGTCGATCGAGCGGGCCAAGGGCCTGCTGATGAAGAAGGCCGGGCTCGACGAGGACGACGGCCTTCCGGCGGCTGCAGAGGCTCGCCAGCGACCGGAACCAGAAGCTCGTCGAGGTCGCCCAGCATGATCCTCACCGCCGAGGAAGCACTCCAGCCCCCGGATCGGTAATTCGAAGAATCGCCGCGCGAGTCGGTGTTGACATTCCCGTATGCATCGCTATAGTTCATCTCGATCGACCTACTCACGCTCGGTAGGTTGAACCGGCCAAGGAGCCTCGTCCGTGTGATTCTACACGGCCGGGGCTTTTTTCGTTTCCCGAACCGACTGACCGAAGCATCGATGGGGCCAAGGAGCCTCGCCCGTGTGACACCCACGCGGGCGGGGCTCTCTTCGTTTCTCGGGGCGACCGGCCCGGCGAGCGTGGAAGGTACGCCGCCGGCACCGACATCCGCATCACGACGAACAACCAGGAGGTGATTGGATGAAGATGAACGAATTGATCTCAATGCGGTGGCGAGGCCTTGCCTCGAGGAAGCGTGCGATGCATCGCCCCGCCCGCTGGTGGCCGATCTTCGAGCCACTCGAGGAGTACGTGCTGCTGAACGCCTCCAACTTACTCGTCTCCTCGGCCGTCGCCCCGACGACGGTCACTTCGTCGGAGACGTCCAGGGTGAGCTGGAGCGTGACCAACCGGGGGACCGAGTCGGCCGGTGCGAACTGGTCGGACAGCGTCTATCTCTCGACGGACGACACCCTGGACGGGGACGATATCCTCGTCAGCGGGCCGATCGCCGCGCCCTCGACGCTCGGGCCGGGCGAGGGTTACACCCAGGATCGGAGCTTCACGGTCCCGGCCGCCGACTCGGGCAACTACTACCTGCTCTTCGCCACGGATTCCGGCGGGGTTCAGGACGAGGCCGATGAGACCGACAACGTCCGCGCCGTGCCGGTCACCCTGTTCGGGATCCTCGGGCAAGCTCCCCGACTTGATCGTCACCGACGCGACGGCCCCCGGCTCGGCCGTGATCGGGCCCATCAACATCTCCTTCACGGTCAAGAACCAAGGTGTCGGCGAAGGCTTCCGGCTTCTGGAGCGACTCGGTCTACCTGTCGAAGGACGCGACCTACGACTTCTCCGACACCTTCGTCACCAGCCAGTACCACTTCAGTCCCCTGGATCCCGGGGCCAGCTCGACGATCGACACGACGGCCAGCCTCCCGAGCGTGGCGGCCGGCGACTATTACCTGCTGTTCATCGCCGACGGCAACCATTCCGTGTCCGAGAGCGACGAGACGAACAACGTCCGCGCGCTCCCGATCACGCTCACCGTCCCGAATGTCGACCTGACGATCACGGCGCTCCAGGCTCCGTCTTCGGTCAAGGCCGGCGCCGGGGTCAACGCCTCCTGGACCATCGAGAACCAGGGGACCGATCCCACGACCGCCAGCTACTGGTACGACTACATCTATCTCTCGACCGACAACAAGTACGACCCATTCGACTCATACGTATCTTCCGTCTACGTCGACAACTCGACGCCGCTGGCGGCGGGCGGCAGTCGCACGCTCGATAAGACGGTCTTCCTGCCCACGGCGGTCGCCGGCGATTACTTCCTGATCGTCGTCACCAACGACTCGACCAACTACCAGGCGGAGACCACCAAGGACAACAACGCGAACGCCGTCGCCATCACCGTGACGCCCGCCGACGTGGACCTCGTCGTCAACGATGCGACCGCGCCGGGCACGGCGGCGATCGGCGCGATCGACGTCTCCTGGACGGTCAAGAACCTGGGGACCGATCCGGCAAAAGGGTTCTGGTACGATTACGTTTATCTTTCCGCCGACGACAAGTACGACTTCGCCGACTCGTACGTCACGTCCAGCTACAGCTCTCCGCTCGACGGCGGGAGCAGTTACACCCGGACGCTGAGCGCCAGCCTGCCGAGCGTGGCGGCGGGCGACTACTACCTGCTATTCGTCACCGACAGCAACCACAACATCACCGAGACCGACGAGACCAACAACGTCCGCGCGCTGCCGATCACGCTCACGCTCCCGAAAGTCAACCTGGCCGTCACCGCGGCCAACGCGCCCGCGACGGCCCAGGCCGGACATCGGCCGCCGTCTCGTGGACCGTGACCAACCAGGGGACCGACCCGGCGGGCGCCGGTTACTGGTACGACTACGTCTACCTCTCGACCGACGACGCGTACGACTTCTCCGACGAGTACGTGACATCCACTTACGTGAACAATGGGACGCCGCTCGGGGCGGGCGGGAGCTATTCGCGCAACCACGTCGATCCCTCTGCCCATCGTGCCCGCCGGCGATTATTACCTCCTCTTCGTCGCCGACGGCTCGAATTATCAGACCGAGACCGACGAAGACAACAACGTCCGAGCCGTGGCGATCCATCTCACCGACGCCGTGGAAACGAACCCGGTCGATCTCGAGATCGAGGGCGTGACCGCCCCCGCTTCGGGCTCGGCCGGCCAGTACGTCCCGGTCACCTGGGTCGTCTCCAACGTGGGGACGGCACCCGCGAGCGCGAGCTGGCTCGACGGGGTCTATCTCTCGGCCGACGGCGTCCTCGACCCGTCGAGCGACGTGTTGCTCTCCTCGATCTCGATCGCCTCCCAGAGTCCGTTGCCCGACGGCAGCGGCTACATCGTCTCGATGGATGTCTTCCTGCCGAGCTCGACGGCGCCGGGGACTATTTCCTCCTGTTCGCCGCCAACGAGAGCGGTGACCAGACCGAAGACGAGTTCGGCGAATAATGTCGCCGCCTCATCGTTCACGGTCGAGGGGATCGCCGTGCCGCCCGCGACATTGTCGTCGTTCCTCGTCAACGACGGCGAAGTGCAACGATCGATGGTCACGCACCTGACGTTGACCTTCAGCGGGGTCGTCACGTTCGAGGATGGGGCGTTCGCGGCTCACTCACTCCGATGGGACGAGCGTGGGCGTGGTCGCCTCGTCGCAAGTCGTGGACGACCGGACGGTCGTGACCCTGACCTTCACGGGCAGTGGCATCGTGGCGGGATCGTTGGCCGACGGCAAATACACGCTCACGGTGCTCGCCGGCAAGGTCCACGACGCCGACGGGCCAGGTGCTCGACGGCGATGGCGACGGCACACCGGGCGGCGACTACGTCGATCACCTCTTCCGCCTCTTCGGCGACGCCGATGGCGACGGCGACGTTGACAACAAGGATTACCTCTCCTTCCGGGCGACGGCCGGCAAGAAGGCCGGCGACTCCGGTTTCCTCTGGTTCCTCGACTCCGACGGCAACGGGATCGTCAACCTCGCCACCGACTATTCCGCGTTCAAGGCCCAGAACCGCAAGACGATCTCGTGAGGTCGCGAATTCCGGCTTCCGGGGACCTCGCGCCGACGCCGGTGCGTCCCCTTCCGCTCTCTACCCGAAACCTTGACTTCTTTGAGACATAGGAGAAAATCTTGATGAGTTCTCTCAGGCGGATGTTCTTGCGGGCGGCGGCTGCGGTCTGCGTCCTCGGCTCGCCGGTCGCCGAGGCCGGATCGCTCTACCAGTTGGTCTTCGACCAGTCGAATTACCAGGTCGATCCCGGCGGCCAGGTGGTCGTCAACGTCTTCCTGCAGGAGCAGGTCAGCGGCGGGAGTTCGTCCGTCCTGGCGACGGACGGGCTGATCGGCGCGGGCGTGCGGGTCTCTTTCGACCTGCCTCCGCTGCCGAGCGAGCCGGCGTCGATCCTCGGCACCGGCGATGTGACCCCGAACGATGGCCCGGGCGGCTTCACCGGCGGTTTCCAGAGCGTCAGCGTCACGCCCGGCTCGCATGCCGACCTCACGGAGACCACCGAGATCGGCAGCCCCGCCGTTTTCGCGACCGACCTCGGCGGCGGCTTGTTCCAGATCCTGATCGGGTCATTTCGCTTCACGGCGGGCTCGATCGCCGGTCAAACCACTTCGATCCAGGCCGGCGACATCCCGGGGGGCAACAACGAAGACTGGTTCACCGGCAGCGAGCAGCCGCTCGATGATCTGATCTCCCCCGGCACGGCCAGCATCCAGGTCCGAGGCGGAGCCGTGCCCGAGCCCTCGAGTCTGGTCGGGCTGATGCTCGGCTTGATCGGTGCCGGGGGATACGCCATCGCGCGAGGTCCCCGAGGGATGTCGGCGAGCGACCAGGCTTCGTGATTCTCGTCCCGGGACCGCATGGCTGGGGGCTCGCCGGTTCGACGAGCCCCAATTCCATTTCGCGCAGCCATTGACCGAGGGTGTGAAGACTGAGCCGGAGCCGCCGCTTGAATCGCCGCCACACTGACGCTCCGTCCAAATATGGAAGACGAGAGCCGGTCTCTGTTCGAGGCGATCACGTCCTCGCTGTCAAGGTCTGGGATGCCCGGCCGCTGGATGCTGAATTTGCAAGACACAGCTCAACCTCTCTGAGGGAGCCTCGCAATCATCCCTCGGATTGCGACCTGGGTCGTGGTAGATCGCAATGCCCAAGGTCCTCGATAACGTGATAAGATGGGCGAAAGAGGCCCTGACCGGGCCCGACGGGCGTAACGGCACCCGCCGACGAATCCTCGGATTCGGCCATTCGCAGCGCATCGCTGCACGGAGGAACGTGTCCCATGGCGACCGCAGAGGCGCTGATGACCGCCGAGGAGTTCGGCCAACGGCCCGACCCCGGCTATCCCGAGGAGCTGGTACAAGGAAGGATCGTCGCGATGCCGCCACCCGATCGACGTCATGGAAAGGTTTGCGGTCAAGGCCGGACTATTGCTCGTCAAGTACATCGACGCAGCACGACCTCGGGCACTTGGTGAGCAACGACTCCGGCGTGATCACGGAGCGCGATCCCGACACGGTCCGCGGCGCCGATATCGCCTATTACAGTTATGCCCGGCTGCCCAAGGGGCCTTTGCCGGCCGGCTATGGGCCGGAGGTCCCCGAACTGGTGATCGAGGTCCGCTCGCCGGGCGACTCCTGGCGGGAGATCGTCATCAAAGTCGGCGAATATCTGAAGGCGGGCGTGTTGAAGGTGGTGGTCCTGGATCCCCAGTCGCGGAAGGCGCACGTCTACAGCGTGGACGACGAGCCGTCGGTCCTGGGCCCGGAGGACGAGCTGACGGTCCCCGATCTGCTGGGCGACTTCCGGGTGGCCGTCCATCGGTTCTTCGATTGATCGCGGCCGAGATCGGCGCGAGGCTGGCTCGGGGAATCGGGACTACTCTCAGGGCCGTTCTCCTGGCGGATTCGTTTCACGCCGTTCTCGCTCGCGTCCTGACGAAGTCCGACGTCAACGCGCCGGATCAGGAGTTCATCAAGCTCCTTGAGCAACTTGCGGAAAGATCGCGATCGGCCAATCATTCCTGGCGTGAAGGGCAGGATCCGCGTCAGGTCGGGTTGGTGGGTCGTCGGCCGATACTTCTCGAGACCGAGCGAGTCCGGCGACGTACTTCTTGCGATCGGCGATTCCTTCGATATCGATCCCACGAGGCAATGATTGCCTCGTCAGGTGGAAATTCCGCTTCTTGCCCAACTCCATCAACTCTCGGCGGAACCGGATTGACGGGAAGGCCGCCAGGAACCACGCTTCATACTCGCGTTTCGCAACGACGACACCGATCGGATAATCGAATGGGACCAGGATCCGTGCTCGAGCGAGCAGTCCGGCGGCGAGGGCTCGCGGACACTCTTCGTCTGCATCGAGAAGGATGAGGATGACGTCGGGCTGACGAAGGATCGCCAGGCGGACGTAGTGCTCCACTCCCCGACCAAGGATGGGGTCGTGAGCGACCTCGATGTTTCCCTTTCCGCCCGCCCAGATCGGTCCGTCGAGATCGATCTCGGCATTTCGGTATCGCCGGAACCTCAGCCAGCTTCGGAGCAGGATCGGCACGGCTTCCACCTCGCCGCGGCCTTCCACGATCGGCACGATGACGTACTTGGCCATGGATCACGTCAGCTTGAAGAAGTCTTCCTCGGTGCCTGTGGTTGACGGTTCGGCAGCCGTCCAGAGGGCGTTGGACCGGAGCAATTGGCCGACGGTCAGCGGCGTCTTCAAGTTAGCCCGGACATTCTCACTCAGGTTGTAGATCTGACTCGTCCCTTCGTTCCACTGGATGACTCGGATTCGTTCGCCCCGGGCCGTAGGATGGTTGAGGATCTCAGGGCTATGAGTCGATACAACGACCGGATATTCCTCACTCGCCTCGTCGATGGCGTCGAGGAGAACGCCATGGGCATAAGGATGCAGCGAGTCCTCGATCTCATCGAGCAGGACGATCGATGGGCGGGGAGTCTGCCTGAGCGCCAGCAAGATACCGAGAGTGCGGAGCGTGCCGTCGGAGATGACCGAAGCTTCGAATTGCTCGGCCTGGCCGTTGCTGCCTTCCTGGGCGAATCCAATGACCCGACGGCCCTGGACCGTCTTGACCCAGACCTCTCGGATGCCGGGGACGGCCGCGGCGAGATGCTGTTCGACCCACTCCTTCTCTTTCCTCTTCAGGTACTTCAGGACATCTCCGGCGTTGTGACCGTCGCCGCTCAATCGCTTCTCGCCGCCGATCTTGGGTTCATTCCGAATGGCCTGGGGCGAGAATTGGTGGACCGAGATCAAGCGGAGCGCCTCGATGATCGACTTCCACGACGCGTTCGAGCCCGCAATCAACGGAAGTACGAGGGTTTCCCGATCGAGGACCGGTTGGAGTGTAACCGAATTGGGCCGAAATCCGTCCTCATCTCGTTCAAAAGACGATGTCGGATTGCCACTCAGGATCTCCCGCTTGACGTGATATCCCGCTTTTCGTGAATCCCAACCAACCGTGAAGCCGTAGAGGACCGGAGGCTTGTTTTCGAGCTGGAGGCAAACGGCGACGGAGATCCCGCTTCGAGTCTCTCGATGCTGGTCGCGAGGAAAGAGGCCCAGGAAATTGCCGCGACGCTCCAGGGCCGTGCCCAAAGAATCGGTCACGGCCTCGCTGACGAAGCGGAAAGCATCCATCAGGGTCAACTTGCCCGCGCCGTTGCGCCCGACCAGGAAGGTGACATCGTCGAGGATCAGCCGCGCATCGGCGAACGCTCGGTAGTTGCGGAGCCGGAGTTCCTTGATGATGACTCTACTCATCGGGACCTCGAAGACCGTGGCAGTTCGGGTAATCCTCGTTATCAGGAGACAGAAGCGGTATTTGAGGAGTGTTACGCCCACCTGCGGAATCATACAATACCAGCAAACTGGTTAGTCAGGGAAAGACCTTCGACGAGGTATGTCGGAGGGACGAACAAGAAAACGGGCCTCGCGTCGGATCCAGGAGAGGAATCGTCATGCCCCACCATCCCGACCCGAATACTCTCGCCTCGGGTCGGTTTCCGTGGACCACTGGAGCCTCATCATCATGGCGGGATCGCCCGGCTCCTCGCAGGCACGCGCGGCCCTGGCCGAACTCTGCTCGGTTTACTGGTATCCCATCTAAGCGTTCATCAGACAAAAGGGAAACGGACATTTTACTGGTATCCCATCTACGCGTTCATCAGACAAAAGGGAAACGGACATGATCAGGCCCTCGACCTGACCCAAGGGTTCTTCGCGCGCTTGCTGGAGAAAGGCATCGTTTCGGCTGCCGAGCCGGGCAAGGGCCGATTCCGCGCGTTCCTGAGCACCGATTGCGAGCACTTCCTGATCGACCACTTCCGTCGAATGACGGCGAGAGGGGGCGGGATTCCGACCGTCTCGATCAATGCGCACGGGGCGGAGGATCGCTATCGCTTTGAACCGGTCGACTCGCTCACGCCCGACCGCCTGTTCGACCGCGCCTGGGCCCTGACCTTGCTCGATCGGGTCCTCGACCTGCTGGCCGCCGAGTACGCCGCGAAGGGCCATTCCGAGTTGTTCGATGTCCTCAAGATCGTCCTCACCCAGGGGAAAGGCGCCGTTTCAGCCGCAACCCTGGCTGCCAGGCTCTGCAAGACTGAGGAGGCCGTGAATATGGCCGTCCACCGGCTCCGGAAACGCTATCGCGAGATTCTCGAGGAGCAGATCACCGCCACGCTCAACGACCCGTCCGAGATGGAAGACGAGATCCAGTCGCTCTTTGAGGCGATCACCTCCTGAGTCTCCAAGAATTCTTGTTAGGTCGTGTGCGGGATTGCGTATGAAAGAGGTGTCCGGATCCGACTTGTCAGGGAGCCCGCCGATGACCGAGGCGAACGATGTCCGAGCTGCGGCCGCGAGATGCCCGCCCATGCCCCTCAGGGCTTGTGCCCGGCCTGCCTGCTCGGGGGAATCCTGGATCATCGGGAAGAGAGCCAATCGCCCTCGTGCGAGCCCAGGTCGGCGTCCGGCACGCCCGGGGAGACAGCCGCCACGGCGGATGACATATCGACCCATGCCGACTCGACCCATGCCGACGACACAGCCCCCCCTGTCTTCTCGGAGTCGTCTGGTCCGTCGACCGATCCTGCACCCACCGCGAACTTCGCACCCGGCGATGAGGGTTCCGTCAGTTCAGGCTCTCGGATTCGCTACTTCGGCGACTACGAGATTCTCGGCGAGCTGGGCAGCGGCGCCATGGGCGTGGTCTACAAGGCCCGCCAGATCAGTCTCAATCGCCTCGTGGCCCTGAAGATGATCCGGGCGGGTGCACTCGCTGGCGAAGCGGAGCTGAGGCGGTTCCAGAACGAGGCCGAGGCGGTCGCCGGGCTCGACCATCCCCACATCGTTCCGATCCACGAGGTGGAGAGCACGACGGCAGGCGTTATTTCTCGATGAAGCTGATTGGTGGCCCATGCCTGAGCGGCACTCTCTTCGTATACCGCAAACCCGCAAGACGCCGCGAGGCTCATGATCACGATCGCCGAGGCCGTCCACCACGCCCACCAGCGCGGCATCCTCCACCGTGACCTCAAGCCGTCGAACATCCTCCTGGACGAGCAGGGCCAGCCGCATGTCAGTGACTTCGGCCTTGCGAAGCAGGTCAAGGACGATGGCGAGCTGACTGTCTCGGGCGCAATCCTGGGCACTCCGGCCTACATGGCTCCCGAGCAGGCCGCCGGGAGCAAGAGGCTGGTGACGACCCTGAGCGACGTTTATGGACTGGGCGCGGTCCTCTATACCCTTCTCACGGGCAAGCCGCCGTTCGGCGGTGACTCGGTCATGGAGACGCTCGATCGGGTGCGCCACCAGCAGCCGACTCCTCCGTCCAGACTTAATCGGAAGGTTCCCCGAGATCTCGAGGTCATCTGCCTGAAGTGCCTGGATAAGGATTCTCAGCGGCGCTACCCCTCCGCGCAGGCGTTGGCTGCCGAGCTTCGGCAGTTCCTGCGTGGAGAGCCCATCCAGGCACGGCCGGTGAGCGCATTCGAGAAGGGCTGGCGGTGGTGCCGCCGACGCCCTGTGATCGCAGGTCTCTCGGCGGCGTTAATGGTTGCAGTTCTGGGGGGACTGATCGGGACCAGTCTGGGCTTACTGGCCGCGCTCGATGCTCGCCAGGACGCCCTCAAACGCGAGCACGACGCCCGCGAGGCCCAGGCCGCGGAAATCCTGGCCCGCGGCGACGCTGAGCGGGAGAGTGTGCGGGCGAAAGCCCAGACCGAACTGGCTGAACAACGTCTGTACGACTCTCGGATGAATCTCGTCCAGCAGTACTGGGAGGACTATCATGGCAAACTTCTTCGGCAAGGGCTTGTCGAGCAGCTTCCGAGCAACCAGGGCGGCATCGATCGTCGAGGTTTCGAGTGGTACTAC
>CAVURY010000046.1:0-185315 GCA_963743925.1 uncultured Planctomycetota bacterium
TTCGCAAGAATCTGATAAGGGATGAGTGCGGCGACCGGTCTGGGATTTCGCGATTTTGCCGATCGATTAACCCTGAAACGTGTCTCGAAGGCATCGGCCGCAGAGAGAAGCGGATCGGAAAACAATACCATCAATGAAGAGACAAGACGTCCGCAGATGAATACCGATCAGAAGACGGATAAGACCGAAGAATCATGACCCGAGAGAGGACATCGTATCGCCTCGGCTTTCCCGATTCCGGCCCTCCATCTGCGTCGATCTGCGTTCATCTGCGGATAATCTCTTAAACGATCATCAAGCCTTGCGGGGTCGCGAAGCTCGGCTCCCCACGAGCATGCCGATCACCCCCAAGCCCAGGATCGCGATCGACGACGGCTCGGGGACGGAATTGATCTGGATCGTGGCCAGGAGCTGGCCGCTGGTGGGGACGTTGGTGATCGTGTAGCCGGCGACCGTGGTCTGGCCAGCGATGCTATTCAGGAAGGCCGCCGAGCTCGGCAGCACGGTCGTGATCGTGCCATCGGTGATCTGCGTCCCGGTCCCGGGAGTCTGACCCTGGATGAACGTGAGGCCCTGCGTGAGGCTCTGGGCTTCGGTGTCCGAATCCCAGATATTTGAGCCGTAGACGTAGATCGTCATCGGACCCTTGAAGGAGCCGTCCGAGTTGAAGATCTGGAGCGGGGCGGCGTTTCCCATGAAGAAATCGTTGGAGGGGACCACCATCCCGGCGAAGCTGAAGAATTTGTCCGCGCCCGGATCGCTGATGCTGATCGTCGTCGAGTTCGACTGCCCGGGAAGGAACTGCTTGATCGCGTTGCCGGACGTCAGGGTCGTATCGACGCCAACCCCCGCGCCGTTGAATTGGCCCGCGAGCAAGGACGTATCGCCGAATTGGGCCAATCTGGCGATCTCAGAACTGGCGGTCGTACCCGACGTGAAGGCGTTGAACGTACCGTCCTGGACGGCGAGCCAGACGGGGGCCAGGGCGAAGCCTCCGGTCGGCTGATCGTTGGTCACCGTGACCTGGATGTCGCTGGCGGGGGCCGGGGACGTCATCAGGATCGCAGCCATCGCCGAGGCGATCCCGAGCGAAAACCGCTGAAAAACGTTGCGCATTACGAGCTCACTCCATGCGAGGGTGTGACGGCAAGACTCCTTGAACCCGCGGACGATCTCGTCCGCACGCGAGTTAGTCGCGGGATCTCCTCATCCGTTACAACCGGTTTTCGCAAGTCGGCCGGAATCGGCGGCGACGCGCGGTCGCCGAGGAGATCGGATCCCGGCCGGGACTTGCCCCGGGAGTCGTCTCGCATACCATTGGACCGGATCATCGGCGTCAACGGGGTGTCTCAAGCTCATCTCTCGAGGGATCATGAACGTCCGACAGTCGCCGAAGGCCGATGATTCGGAGTCGCTCTCATCCGGCGGCGATGCCTCGGCATGGCTGGCCGAGCACGGAGATGCCCTGTATCGGTATGCCCGTACCCGGGTCGGCAACCGGGAGCTGGCGGAAGATCTGGTGCAGGAGGCTTTCCTGGCGGGACTCCAGTCGCAGGAACGATTCCAGGGGCGGGCGAGCGTTCGCACCTGGCTTTTGTCGATCCTGCGGCACAAGATTGTCGATCATTACCGTAGAGCCGCGGAACCATCGGAGGCGTCGCGAGCCGAGCCGAGCGGACGCCCCGATCCCATTCTCGGTCGATATTTCACCTCGAAAGGACTGTGGAAGGCGTCCCTCGTCTCGTGGCAGGCGCCCGAGAAGGCCCTCGAGGATCGCGAGTTCTGGGAGGTGATCGACGGCTGTTTGCGACGTCTGCCGGCCTCGCTCTCCGAGGTATTCATCCTGAGAGAGCTCGAAGACCTGGAGGCCGCCGAGCTCCGCCGAGTGCTCGCCTTGAGCGAAGGCAACCTCCGCGTCCGGCTGCATCGCGCCCGGCTGCTGCTCCGCGAATGCCTGGAAAAACATTGGTTTGGTGAGATGCCCGGCGGGTCGAGGAGGACCCCATGAGTCGGTTGAATAGCCTCTTGCGAATCCTGACTCTCCGCTGCGAAGCGGCTTCCGCGTTATCGTCGAGGGAACTGGACGAGCCCCTGCCGCGGTTGGACCGGGCCGCGCTCCTGTGCCATCTCGTGGCCTGCCGATCCTGTCGACGGTTTCGCAAGCAGATTACCGTGATTCGCGAGGCTGTCCGACGTCGCGAACGAGCTCTCGTCGAAGATGACACGAGCGAAGGCAGGCTCTCCGCCGAGGCGCGCGAGCGTATCACCATGGTCATGCGCGAGGCCGGTCGCGATGATGCCGGTCATGAGGCGAATGGCAATAGCTTTGATTCGTAAAGTGAATATTAATAGGAAAAACATATTAATATAAAATTTAGTCATAAAAACAAGCGAATATATTGAATTCGTCTCGATCTTCCTGCCCCGAATCGCCGAAGCCGAGTCCAGGATGAGCTTGGATCGACTCCGTGCCCGCTTCGCGCGCAACGAGGGCCTCACGATCGCGGACGTCCTGATCGAGGCCCGCATCCGCGATGTCCCCGACGAACACGGCGCCCGCTACCGTTACCGAATCTTCGACCCGGTCACGACCATCTGAGGCTTCCTCTCGCAGATCCTCAGCGTCGATCACTCTGTCGCGAGACCGTTTCCGCATCATCGCCCACCGAGCCGCCAGCGGCCGGGGTGCCTGCTCGCCCAACACGGCCAGCTACTGCAACGCCCGGGGCCGCCTCGCCACAGGCGCCCTGCGCACCCGACGCGGCGGACCGCCGAGGAGTTGCGTTCCTGACCCCTGGTATGTGGCGAACTAGGTATTAAAGGTTTTAGACACACAACAACAAGTGGTCAAAATTCTTTACTACTGATCCCACGAACAGACTCCAGAATGGGAGTTGAGTGCCTTCTCAACTCGATCCGGAGGTCCGTTCCATGGCCGTCCCATCCCGCCCGAAGAACCGTCGCAAGCCGCAGAAGCATACCCTTCATAAGCCGCTCGGTGTCGTTCACCCGCGCGTCCTCGACGTCGGTCCCGAACACTTCGCCTTCGTGTGCGTCGACTGCGCCAAGGCCCGCTCCAAGATCCTGGTCGCCGACTTCTACGGCCGAGTCCTGGTCGAGCCGACCACCGTCGAGCACAACCGATCGGCCTTCGATGCCTCCATCCTGGCCGTGCGCGCCGCCATGGACCGCCACCACATCAAGGATGTGATCGTGGTCGTCGAGCGCACCGGGCGCTATCACGGCCCGATCCGGCGCGCCTTCCTGGAGGCACGGTTCGAGGTCCGCATCATCCACCCCTACGCCACCAAACAGTATCGACTCCCCGCGGATCCCGGCAACAAGACCGACGACACCGACCTCTCCGCCATCCATCGCGCCGCCGTCAACGGCTTCGGCCTGGCGGAGCCCGAACCCGATCCCGACTATGTCCGGCTCCAATTGCTGGCCAGGCACCGGCGCAAGTCGGTGCACAAGCGCGTCACCGTCCAGCAACAGATGCTCGAACATCTTCAATCGTTCATGCCAGGATATTCGCGATGCGCCGCCGACGTCTTCGATTCCCCCGCCGTGCTCTGGATCGCCAGGGAACTCGGCTCGGCCGCGGCGATCGTCCAGGCCGGCGTGGATGGCCTGGGCCGGCGGATCCGGCAGGACGGCCTGCGGGTGCAACGGCCTACCCTCGAGAAGATCGTCGCCTGGGCGCGCTCGGCCCCCTCGGCCGAGGGACCGGCCTCGCTCCACCACCGGATCTTCCTCGATCTCGATGCCGACCAACTCGCCAAGGCCAAGGCCATCCGGGCGATCGAGGGCGAACTGGCCGGCCTGCTGGCCCGGACCCCCTACGTGCTCCTGCCGGGCATCGTCGGGATCAACGTCGTCTCGGCCGCCGAGTTCGCCGGCGAGATGGGGCCGATCGGGCGCTATCCCAAGCCCGAAGCCATCACCGGCCGGGCCGGACTGTTCCCCTCGCGGAGTCAGAGCGATGAGGTCGATCGCCGCGATGGCCCGCTGATTCGACATGCCAATCGCGACCTGCGATACGCGATCCTGATGATTGCAGATAACTTGATCAAATGCAACGAACACTTCGGGGTCCTGGCCGCCGGGTGGCGGCTCAAGGGCAAGGACGCGCGCGACCTTCGTGTCAAGGCGGCCGGCCGGTTCTGCCGGATCGCCTACCACATGCTGGCCGGCCGGCAGACGTTCGAGCACCCGTGTACACGGCAGAGGGATTATATTCTCAAGAAACTGATCACGTTTTGTCTCGATCATTCGATTGCACCGGATCAGCTCTTGCAGGATCTCGAAGCCGCGGCGTCTCAGCTCCCTCCGGCCGCCTATCCGGATGAAGCCGCCCCGCTGGCCGAAGAACTCGCCCGGGTCCAGAAGTCGCGGAGAGCTGGACCGCATCCGCTGGGCACGATCCTCCCCGCGCTCTTGGCGAGACTGGAGGTGGACCTGGTAAGATCGGCAGAGTCAGGGGAGGCTGATCCCACAGAGTGACCACTCCGACCGAGGGGGCCGGATAACGTCGTATCTGACCCCAAGGCGAGAAGCCGTGGAAAAAAGCGTGACGCTCTGTCTCGGATCACCGACGTCGGATAAGGCTGTGTGGGGTCGCTCCCCTGATGTACCAGTATGACGAGATGTGATCCCCGGTGAGACAGAGGTGGCTCCTGGTCGGAATTGGCCATCGAACGACATTTGTCAAACCCGCCGGCTCGGCGGGCCCGGGGAACGTCCGCACATAGGTCTGAAACCCGCGCCCCGTCAATTCCCACATGGCTGTCTTTTCGCGCTTCTCCTCACACCTTCTTGCACCACCACGCTTTTCAAGCCCCGCCCAGGCTATTTCCGGACGAACCTTAACAAGATCTTCGCTTGATTGTCGATTCCCTGATTTGGCAAGATTGCGGCCCGGCACTGAATGACCGTGAAAAGAATCTCATACGCAATGGTCTTTATTCGTCGGCTGACGCCAGGAATTGGGCGCTTCAGTGGTTCATGAGGAGTTGCAAAGGAACTGGAAAACAACATAGGCCGCAGGTAGCCGGATTTCAAAGGGTCTAGCCAAAACCAATCACGGTACCTGAACTGCGCTGGTTTGCCCCCGTTCAGGCGATCCGTCGGCCAGGATCGCATGTCAGCACGGGTCCGACCGCAGCGATTTCGCTCGAGCAAGTCGTTAACTTGGGCCAGCCTCAAGGATCGTTATAAATACCGGTATGGATTCCTTGAGCCCGTTTTCAGTCCCAGTTTACTCGTACCCCTACGTCTCCCCGGGTTCCATCGATGAGGTGACACGATGACCGTCGCACAAAAGCAATTCAGTCGCGAGCTGTGCCGCATTACGCCCAGATCCGGTTTCACACTTGTTGAATGCATTGTCGCCATCACGATAATCGGCCTGTTGATAGCTTTGCTGATGCCGGCGGTACAGTCAGCCCGCCGCGCCGCCCAGCGGGTGAGCTGCGCGAACAATTTGAGGCAGCTTGGTATCGCCATTCACAATTATAATAGCGTAAGTAATGTTCTGCCTCAGGGCTCTATTGGCGGCGGTTATTCTCTCTTCGTTCAGTTGCTGCCTCAATTGGATCAGTCGGTCTTGTACAATTATGACAATTTATATGTTAATGCACAGATAAGTTGTCGGGTCGGTTCTGAGAACTCAACCTTGGCGTTCTGCCGTCTCTCAACTCTCATGTGCCCCGCCGCGGAGCGACCTTCTCCCGACGTGGTTGCAACGACCAACTACGCAGGGAACACCGGCTTCGGAACTCAGAAATTTGGATTCAACGGGGCATTCACCGACCAGTCGTTGCCGACCGGTCAGCGGGCTCCGATCGGACTCAATTGTGTGACAGACGGACTTTCATCAACGGCTGGTCTATCCGAATGGGTCTGCGGCTCCAAGACTCTAAGCCCTATGGATAAATTTACTGTCGTGTTTTCGACACCTGCGCAGCTCTTGGCCCCGAACGAATTCGATGTGTTTATCGCACAATGCATTAATGCAAGTGTGAATCTAGGGATTACTGTCACATGGAAGCGATGCTTCTGGCCCATAGGCGACCAGGGAGATTCGCTATATAATCATAATTTTACACCAAATATGCATAGTTGTACAAATGGTGGAAATATAAATTACGGAGCTTTTACAGCCTCGAGTAGGCATCCAGGCGGAGCCAACCTGCTGTTCCTGGACGGGCGCGTAAGTTTTCAGAAAGACACGGTCGCCCTCGGCCCTTGGCGAGCATTGTCAACGAGGGCAAGCGGGGAAATCATCTCGTCCGACGCGTACTGAAGCCATGGAGAATCACCTGAGTCCCGGATCGCTGAATATCGACGACAGGTGTCAATGGACCCGAATCGTTACGAGGTTAGTGAACCCGAACTGTTACGAGGCTTGTTGCTCTTCGGACGGGGTCGTTTCCTCCGGGACCACCCCTGATTCGCGGCTTTCTCTGGGACTTTTGGACACCATCTCCGGCCCCTGTTGGCTTCCCCCAGGTCCAACAGCGGGGCAATCACCCGGACCTCGATCGTTACGAGTTCCTGCCTTCGCGACCCTCGGTTTCCTCCACGACCGAGGCCCCTCGAACCGACTCAAGACCCTGACTCTCCCCTCCAATTTCCACGACGGCTCCTCCAGGACCGTAACAAATGAACAAAAATTGTAATGTTCATAATAAGCCCCAGATCAAGCCCCTCTGCCGTCGCCAACGGCTCCTCCGGTGCCGTTCGACTGGACAAAACAACTAGTGTACATGACCGGGAGTTACCTCCCTCGACGATGGCCTTCTCCGGCCCCCGGATCAAGCCCTTCTTGAGGTCCTCTCTCCCGCCGTCAACGGCTCCTCCAGGTCCGTTTCCCTGAACAAAACGACCACTGAACACGACTCGCCACAGCGGCCCTCGACCACGGCCTACCCTGACACCGGAGCCCGCCCCTCGAACTCCTCCCTTCGTTACCACGGGCGGCTTCTCCAGGATCGCCACGACGGCTCCCTCGGACCCGCGGCTCGAGCCGATGACCTCCCGGACATCCACCCCACTCACGAACGCCCATTCAGGTCGTCTTCCAGGTCCCGAAGCCGATAGCTCCGACCGCGGATGTTCAGCACCTGGCACGCGTGCAGCAGCCGGTCCAGGATCGCCGTCGTGATCACCTCATCGCCCGCCAGCATCTCCGGCCAGTCCTTGATCGACTTGTTCGACGTGATGCACAGCGAGCCCCGCTGGTAGCGATAGCTCACCAGGCGGAAGAACAGGTTCGCCTCCTCACGCGTGAACGTCTCGAAGCCCACCTCGTCGATGATGACCAGGCCGGCCTTCATGTACTTCTTCCCCTTCAGCCGCGTCGGCGGCACCTCGGCGTCCTTGCGCATCGCGTGCAGCAGCTCGTCCAGGCGGAAGAACGCCACCGAGAACCCGCACTCCACCGCCTTGACTCCCAACGAGATAGCTAGATGGGTCTTCCCGACTCCGGGCGGGCCCAGGATCAAGAGCCCTTGCTTCTCCCGGAGCCAGGCGCAGGTCGCCAGCGCATCGAGCTTGGACCGCTGCACCGCCGGCTGGAACGCGAAATCGAAGTTCGCCAGCGTCTGGCCCGTCGGCAGGCCCGAGAGTCGCAGCGAGGTCCGAATCCGACGCTCCTCGCGCCGTTCCAGCTCGTTCTTGAACAACTGCTCGAGCAAGGCCGGCGAGCCCATGTCCTCCTTGACGGCGCGGGTCAAGATCGCCGGCAGCGACTCGGCCGCGAAATCCAGGCCCAGCTTCACCAGTTGGTCCACCAGCGTCCCCAGGTCGAACGTCGCCGCCTTGGCGGGCAACGCCGAGGACCGCTCCGGCTCGTGCGAGCCCCCTTTGGTCGTCATCGTGCCACCTCCGCCAGTGCGGCGTAGAGGTCCACCGGCCGCTGCTCCACCGGCAGTGCGGCGATCTCCTGGAGTTTCCGGGCCATCCGCCCCAGCGGCTTGGGCGGCAGCACCTGGGCGGTCCCGGGCCCTTCGTAGCACGCCGGCTCGATCAAGATCCGCTCCGGAGTGTGCCGTGGGTACGAGATCAGCACTACGGCGGTCCGGGGATCGAGGATCTGCACGGATCCCGAACAGCCGCGGACCTCCACCTCGCGGCCGACATAGGAGAACGGAACGACATAACTGCGACCTTCGAAATGGACGACGCAGTCCTTGTGCACCGGGGCCGTCTTGACCGTATCAAACGGCTCGGGCAACAACGCGGGCAGCGGCCGCAAGAACGGCCTCTCCGCCTCCCAGCTCGCCGCCACCGACAGGCCGGTGGCCGGGCAGATCCGCTCGATCGCCCGCGCCGCCCGATCCGCGTCGGTCCAGGTCTGGAGCCCGCCCAGGCCGTCGAACTGCCGGCCCTGAACGTCCAGGCCCTTGCAGTCGCCGACCCGTCGCTCGGTCTTCCCCTTCTGTTCGGGCGAGCGGGCCTCGCAGGCATCGACATGGAATCCGATCGTGCGAGCGTAGACACGATATTGCTCGTTGATGTGTCCCCAGGCGCCGCACCCCGCGCGATGCCCGTCTTGAGGTTGTCGATCCGGTTGACCGCGGCGACCCCACCGAGCCGCCGGTAGGCCTCGTTGTGGACGTGATGCCAGGCGAGCTGGTCCATCGAGCGGCTGCAGACGACGGCCTCCTTGCGGCTATGGCTCGGGACCATGACGAAGGCGTAGAGGGTCGTCGGCCCCTCGGGGTCGCCGAGGTTGACGCGGCGGAATTCGCCCCAATCGCTCTGTGTCTGTGCCCCGGCCGGGGTCTCGACGCGGCGGAACGGGCGAATCGGTGGTCGGCCGTAGCGAGCCCGCACGAACTTGCGGACCGACTTGTACGAGCCGTCGTAGCCATGCTCGGCGCGGAGGAACTCGTGGAGGAGTTGGACGCTGGGCGGCCGCAGTTGGCCCAGGGTCTGGGCCTGCGCCCGCCACCAATGGGCGACCGCCTCGGCCAGGCCGAGTTGCTCGATCCGCGACGGCTTCCGCCGGCCATCGCCGGCTCCTTCTCGGGCGCGACGGAGATGATACCGGACCGCCCCCTCGGAGACGCCCAGGATTCGCGCCGTCTGGCACCGCGACTGGTCGCGCCGGTGCAGAACATCGATCGTCACGATTTGCTCCCTTGTGAGCTTTGCCAAGGTGCTGCCTCCGAGCGGGCCTGGGATGTCCAGGACCAGCTTGAAAGCCCTTGGCTTGCCTGTCGATGGATGTCCAGTACGACGCTCGTACTGGACGCCTGTCAGGCTCGTAACGATTCGGGTTCGCTAACTCCCAGTTTTACGGGTTTGGTGACAGACTCGGCATCGGATGATCCGACAGCGATGCCCCGAACCCCAAGAACCGAAGGAGTCAGGCATGACGAAGCACCTGGGATCCCTAGCGGTCGTCGCGTTGGTCCTCGCCTGCGGGCAGGCGGCGGACGCCCAGAACATCGTGTGCTCCTATCCCGGCTTCAGCGTCAACGCGCCCGCCGGCAACAACCAGGCGGGAAGCACGCCGCTCACCATGACGGTGTTCGCCTCCGGCGCCAGCCAGGCATTCACCGAGACCTTCGTCGTCACGTTCACGAACATCACCTCGGGTGCGTCCCTGACGACCGAGGTCTCCGTCTCGTTCACCGCTTCCAGGAATGGGTGGTATGTTGGGTCGGCGCCCTCGGGGCAGACCGTCTCCTATCCCGCAGGCAACGGCAACGCGAAATTCACCGTCAGCGTGGCACCCAAGGACACGGGATATACCGGCACGTACTCGTATCAGAGCAATTACATAAAATAGAGAGACTGCTCGATCGTCACATCCGGGGGATACACTGAGTACTGGCTTACCCCTGATGACCTATCCGTAGCGGACGGACAAGAACCGACGCTATTGAGAGTCAGGAAAGTAATGCACGCTGAACGTCCGGATTCGCGGGGGATTGCAGGGTCGGCGCGTGCATTACTAGCCTGACTCTCTATAAGACGCTGTTTCAGAACCCTCGAAATGCTCGTATAAACCGAGGCCTGCCGCGGGGTTTTGAAAGGGTTAGCGTCCCGATTCGGCTCGTTTTCAGGACGCTCTCGAAAAGTGGTCCGAATCACGCAGTAAGAACCTAGAAACCCGCCACCCTTACCTCATCCCGTAATCAGGGGTCGTTAGGCCGGTCGGGGTCGTTAGGCCGGTCGGGGTCGTTAGGCCGGTCGGGGTTCAGACCTAATTTCTAGGCCGGTCGGGGTCATGAGACCAGCTCGGCTTGAAGGCGGCAACGATCGGCGAAAGTCGTTGCGCGATCCCTTCCGGAAGGACGACGAGCATCCGGGATTTCAATCGGTGGCCGGCCTGACCGGGTAGGCGAGCCCTTCGATCGAGTCGAAGTCGTCCATGTTGCCGAGCGAGGAACAGGCCTCGGCGAATGGTCCTGGCGAATCGAAGATCTTCACCAGGATGCGACGATTGCCGGGCTGGAGGCGCTCCATGCATCGGCCGTCGAATCGCCAGACGCCTTCGGCCTGCACCGATCGCCATCGCAGCCGATGGGTCGCCGACCACTCGGCAAAGGCGGGAAGCGGTTTCCGGGCCGCCATGAGCAGCCACGCCTGCACACCAGCACCTTGCTCTCGAGATGCACCCCGTGCGGCGTCGTTCTCGCATCGGATCTCCGACTTGAGAGTGGGCAACTCCTCCGGATCGGCCGGATCGGCTAATCGGAATCGCCCATCCGGATCGAAGGCGATCAAGTAGCAGTATGCGGGCGGTTCCAGTCGGGCCCGCACGCGCACGTCGTGATTGCCATGACTCTCCCAGGAAGAAACGCCGATGGCGTCGAATTCTTCGGAGAGGGCATCGGGGGGAGAGTGCTGGACCTCGAACGCGAGGATCTGGGGTGCAATATCGGCGCCGATCGTTCGATACAACGAGGGCGTGTTTTCGACTCTCCGTGCCGACGAGGACGGTCGGAAGTTGCGGAGGACGATCAAGACGCCGACGACCAGCAAGAGGACCCCACAGACCCTGATCGAGGATCGAAGCAGAAATCCCGACCGCCTCTCCGCCAACCAACCATCGGAACGAAGATCCCGGTCGAATTCATCGTCCGAGATCTCCGAACCCGGGTGGGATGAGGACCGGAGTCCTCGGCAGAAGAACGGGAGGGGCGGGAATGGATCGGCCTTCATCGCCCGCCAGACGCGAGCAGATCGGGGGCTTGGCGTCAATTTTCGGGGTCTCCGCCGAAGAGCGATCGCGCGTCGCGACGAGGAAGGAAGCCGCTCGGGATGGTGGGCTCATTTCTTGGGGTCGAGGTTCTGCTTCAGTTCTTCGCCGGTGACGCTCGACTCGACCCCGTCGCGCGGGACGTCGAGCTTGGCCGTCCAGAGGACCGCGTTCAGGACCAGCTTGCGGAAATTGGGGTCGCCCCAATTCTTGTGGGCGTGGGCACCGGTGAATCCGAAGCCACGGCCGCCGTCGGGCCGTTCCACGGCCCAGGCGAGTACCTCGTCACGTCCCTTCGACTCGATGATATGTCGATAAGGCCCGCGCGGAGAGGCCGATACGCCTTTGCGCGTCTCGTCGTCCGGCTTGGCGACCACGATCGGTATCACACCCTTCATGCTCGGCCGAAAGCGAATATTGAAGTACCACTCGTCCTTGACACCGAAGGGCGCGACCCCCCTGGTGATCGAGTGGCGCGGCAGGCTCTCGACCTTCGCCGTCCAGTGCGGGTTCGTCGAGAAGCCGGATTCATAGTAGCCGCCGATCCAGTCCAGGAACTTGTCGCCCGGCTTCCCCTTGGGGACCTCCACGGCGTAATGCAGGCAGACGAGCCCGACGCCCTTGTCCATCAGCTTCTGGAGCGTTTCGAGATGATCGCCATGGATCATGGGGTGTCCGCCGCCGCCATCCATGAAGAAGACGAGCGTGCGAGCGCCGTCGAAGACCGATTCATCCTTGGGCCAGCCGCCGGTGACCACCACCGGCTCGACGCCGGGCACCTGCGACAGGCACTTGGCCATCAGCTTGCAGCCGGCGTTGAACTCGTGATCGCCGGGGCCGTGACTGGGACGGCCGGCGACGAGGACGATTTTGGCCGTGTCGGCGGCGTGGGCCGACGAGACGATCGAAAGCGACCAGGCCGCCAGTACCAGAGAAGCCAGCAGCTTCTTCATCGGGGATCTCCTTTCAGGTGAGCGAGTGGCGAGCGGTCGAATCGGACCTGACTCGCCACTCGCTCCGATCGGATCAGATCAATTCCATCACGCCCGGGCGGGGCACGGCGGGCTCGATCATCGAACCCTTCATGTCCAGCGGCGTCTTGGGGTAGGTGTCGAGCTTCGAATTCAACGCCTTCTCCCAGGTGATGGCCTTGCCGGTGTAGGCCGAATCGCGACCCATGATCGCCGCGAGCGTGCTCTCGGCGACCTGCTTCAATTCATTGATCGGCCTGCGCGTGACGATGCTCTCGAGGAGGTCGACGTGCTCGAGGACGTAGGGGTCCTTGCGGTCGTCGCGCACCCGCGTGTTCGTCGCGCCGGTGAAGCGGTACTGATGGCTTTGCCAACGGCCCTTGGATCCGACGATGGTCTCGGAGACGTCGCTGGCGCATCCGCCGATTTGCCGGGCCATGCTCAGGACATGGACGCCATTGGGGAACTCGTAATCGACGGCGAAGTGGTCGTAGCTCTGGCCGTAGGGCGGCTCGGTGTGAACCTGGCGGCCGCCCATGCCGACGGCGCCGATCGGGGGGGAGCCCAGGGCCCAGATGGCCACGTCGAGGTTGTGGACGTGCTGCTCGACGATGTGATCGCCGCAGAGCCAGAGGAAGTGATACCAGTTGCGGAGCTGGTATTCGGTGTCGCTCCAGTTCTCCTGGCGCGGATGGATCCAGATGTCCCCCTGGTTCCAGTAGACGCGGGCGGTGATCAGGTCGCCGATGGCCCCGTCGTGGATCCGCTTGAGGCTCTCGAGGTAAGGCGTCTGATGGCGGCGTTGGGTGCCGGCCACGACGGAAAGTCCCTTGGCCTTGGCCATCTCGTAGGCGGCGAGCACCTTGCGGATGCCGGTGCTGTCGACGGCGACGGGCTTCTCGGTGAAGAGCTGCTTGCCCGCCTTGATGGTCGCCTCGATGTGCAGCGGGCGGAACCCGGGCGGGGTCGCCAGCATCACCAGGTCGCAGCAGTCGATGACTTTCTGATAGGCGTCAAACCCGACGAAGCAGCGCTCCTCGGGGACGTCGAACTTCTCCTTGCTATTGGCATTGGTGCGGAGGAACTCGCGACAATCCTTGAGGTGGTCGGGGAAGATGTCGCCCATCGCATGCAGCTTGATGTTGTAGGTCGTGCCCGCGGCCTCGCAGATGTTGTCGGCCGCGCCACGACCCCGGCCGCCGCAGCCGATCAGGCCGACCTTGATGGCGTCGCTGCCGGCGGCGTGGGCGTTGCTCAAGGCGCCCAGGCCGACCGCCGCCGCGGTCGAAGTCTTCAGGAAATCGCGACGCGAAGGGGAAATGACCTTCGAAGGAGTCGGTTCGGTCATGGAGTTTCTCCTGGTGCTGGTCGTGATATCTTCGGGTCGGCAGCCACGCGGCGGTCGCCCTGGACGGGATTCTCTGACCTCATCGGCCGATCGGTGGACTCGGCGCGATTCGACCTCGGGAAAACATCGCGGCCTTGAGGCGCGGCCGCGAATCAGCGGGTGCCCTTGCCCTTGACCACCTGCGACTTGAGGCCCTTGAGATTCTCTTGCTCGCTCAGGGGCCGGACGATCCGGAAACCGACGAAGGTGGCGTTGGTATGCCACCAGATGCTCTGGGGGCGTTGCGGGTCCTGGACGCTCCATTCCTTCTCGGAGCCGCGTCGCACGGCGCTGCCGAGCTTGTCCGGATCATCGTCCCACGAACCGCCCCGCGCGACATACGAGTACTCCCTGGCATCCGGCAGGATGACCGGGCCCAGGGTCGGCTTATCGGTGGGGAAGGACTTGTAGGCGTCGGGCAAGTAATGATCGAGGCACCACTCGGCGACATTGCCGTGCATATCATGGAGACCCCATGGGTTGGGCTTCTTCTTGCCGACCTTCTCCGGTTTCTCGGCGTTATTCACGTCCCAGGCGTACTCCTCGAGCTGCGCCGGATCGTCGCCCCAGGAATACGTCGTCTTGGTACCCGCCCGGCAAGCGTACTCCCATTCGGCCTCGGTCGGCAGCCGGTAGATCTTCCCTGTCTTGGCCGAGAGCCAGCGGCAAAATTCCATCGCGGCATGGTGGGTGATGCAAATGGTCGGCTGACCATTTCGCCCGAAGCCGAACGTCTCGTCGGCATAGGGCGGGGTGGGCCGGGTCACGGCATCGGCCTTCTTCTCGGTTTCCGGCTGCTTGGTGAGGTCCACGTTCTCTCGGGTCTTTTTCTTCAGATCGAGCGCGAAGGCGAACTGGTCGTATTCCTCCCAGGTCACTTCGTATTTGCCCATCCAGAAGGGTGCGATCTGGACGGGGTGAAGTGGGCCTGGCGTGACCTGAATGAGCGGATCGTCGTCCTTGGCTTTCTCCGCAGTCGGCGGGCTTCCCATGTCGAATGTCCCGCCGGGGATCGGGAGCATCTCAAACTTGACGTCGGTCCCGGGGATCGCCTCGACATAAGGTTTCATCGAAGCGGCCGTCTCGGCCGGCGGCTCCTGTGGCGCGGCCAGCGCCACCGGGACCGACCCGAGCCAAATCGCGGAGGAGGCCGCGGCCAGACCGACGAACTGCGAAAAACGAATCACGTTTGTTATGCTCCCATTCATCGAGACTATTGGTTCGTATGACGGTGACCGACAACCGTCGGTTTCGCGACCCGGAGGCCTTCGAGGCCGCTCATCAATTTGGGACCAGCTCCGAGTCGTCGAGGTGCCTGTCCCCCCTTTTCTTGAGGAGCACTCATGGGTGCGATTGCGATATTGACCGCGTGGCTGATGGTTTTATCCGCTCCCGGCGATGAGGCCGGGAGAAAGTCGGGGCAGGATCGCGAACTGGGCGGCCCATTGATGCGTTTCGAGTTCGAGGAGACGCACATGGCCAGTCCATTTCATATTGTTTTATACTCGACGGACGAAGCAACCGCCAGACGCGCCTCCCGAGCGGCATTCGATCGGATCGCGGCACTGAACTCGGTGTTGAGCGATTACGACCCCGAGAGCGAGCTCTCGAGGCTCTCGCAAGCGGCCGGAGGGCCGCCCGTCCGGGTCGGCGCCGACCTGTTCGACGTACTCGAACGATCCCGGCGGATGTTTGATCGATCCGGCGGTGCGTTCGACGTCACGATCGCCCCGGTGGGCCGGCTCTGGCGTCGGGCGCGCCGGGACCGGAAGCTGCCCGAGCCGGCGCGCATCGCCGAGGCCCGGCAGCTCGTCGGCTCGGACAAGATGGTGCTGGACTCGAAGGCCCGGACCGTCCGCCTGATCAAGCCGGGGATGAAGCTCGACGTCGGCGGCATCGCCAAGGGCTATGCGTCTCAGGCCGCGATCGACGTGCTCAAGGCTGCGGGGATCCGGCGAGCCCTGGTGGGCGGGGCTGGCGATATCGTCGTCGGCGACCCGCCCCCGGACGCGGAGGGTTGGAAGATCGCCATCGCGCCGCTGGATCCCAAGCTGGGCGATCGTCCGCCGACCTTACTGCTCAAGAACGCCGCGGTGTCGACGGCCGGAGATGCCGAGCGGTTCGTCGAGATCGGCGGCCACCGCTATTCCCACATCATCAACCCGACGACCGGCCTGGGCCATGAGGATCGGGCTGCCGTCACGGTCGTCGCTCCCGACGGCGGCACCGCCGACGCCCTGGAGACCACCGCGTATCTCCTCGGCCCCGAGCGTGGCCTCAAGCTTGTCGACGAGACACCCGGCGCCGCGGCGATCTTCCGACGCTTGACCCCGAACGGCGTCAAGACCTTCGAGTCATCGCGGTTCAAACAGGTCCCGAAGGTCCCTTGACCGCAATGCTGGAATGAGAGTTGACCATCAATTCCGAGACGACCTGCGACAACTGGTTCCTATGCTCCGCTTTCTGACGGACTCTCGGCCGCGATCCGGGCCCCGACGACGCGGAGCGTCGAGGACGGCATTCCCACGCGGAGCATGGGAACGAGATCATTGCCCTGCCTCGCCCGACGGCGCGGTATTGACCGGCGGGCGGTCAGGAAAACGCCGGGGACGACCCGATCTTGATGCGTCGGACCGTCCCCGAATATGGAGGAAAATCTTCGATTTGCTCGTGGGGATTGCCAGGTTCTCGGCCGGGTGTCCCTGTCGTCGTTTCTCAACCTCAATTGGTAGCGGCGGCCTTCTTCTTGCGCTGGTACTCGATCTTCGATGCAACACCCTTCTCGTGGGTCACCTTAAGGCTGATTTTCTTCCCCTGCTCCTCGGCCTTCTTGAACTTGGTCTCCAGCTTCTCGAGGTCAACTGGCACGAGGGAAACTTCATCCTCACCTTTCTTCTTCACGGCCACTTTGGTGTCGTCGGTAATCTTGACGACGACCTCCTTGTCGGTGTCCTTCTCGATGACCGTGATCTTCTTGCCCTCGACGTCAACCTTGCTGATCACGCCGAGCAACTCGCTGGCGATGACCGTTCCGACGAAGGCCATGGCCACAAACCCGGCGACGATCGTGAACAGGAATCCGCGACGCGTACCCATGGGACGTTGTCCTCCTCGAGACGGATGAGGCGATCTCCAGCCGGGGGTCGCGTGCCCTCCCGCGCGGGAGGACTTCCGGATGCGGCCCGGTTCCGGCTGGCGCTCACACAGTATGAACCCCAATCCGATCGAGAAGTAGTGGTTACTCCCTTTGTTAACAATTCTTAACAAGGTTGATGTCAGAGACTTTGGTTGGTGACATGCAGAGGACATCGATTGGCTTCGAAGCGGGATCACGGCGGGGACGCGCCACGGAGAGACCCGAGGTCGTTCCAGAACTCGGGGTAGGTCTTGGCCACGCAGCCGGGGTCGAGGATCGTGACTCCGGGGATGCGAAGGCCGGCCATCGCGAACGACATGGCCATGCGGTGATCGTCATAGGTGGCGATCGCCGCTCCGCGGAGTTGATCGGGCGGGGGAGGGTTGATGACGAGGCCGTCGGGGAGCTCCTCGACCTCCGCTCCCAACTTGCGCAGCTCGATCGCGATCGCGGCGATCCGGTCGCTCTCCTTGTGGCGGATGTGGGCCACGTTGCGGATTCGCGAGACGCCATCGGCGAACAGGGCGACCACGGCCAGGGTCATCACGGTGTCGGACATGGCGTTCATGTCAACGTCAACGGCGCGGATGCGGCCGCCGGTGACCGTCGTGCGTCGCGACTCGCGCGTGACCGAGCAGCCCATGTATTCGAGGACGTCCACGAAAGCCAGGTCGCCCTGGAGGCTCGTGCCGCCCAGGCCCTCGACGGTGATCGTGCCGCCGGCGATCGCCGCCAGCGCGAAGAAGTAGCTCGCGGCGGAGGCGTCGGGCTCGATGGCATACTCGCGACCTCGATAATGCGCCGACTGCACGTCGAAACGGCGGAACTTGCGGTTCTCGGCGGCCACGCCGAATTCGTCCATCACCGCCAACGTCATGGTCACGTAAGGCTGCGAGACCAGGGTGCCCTGGACCTCGACGGTCGTGATGTCGCGGGAATAGGGCAAGGCCATCAGGAGGCCGCTCAGGAACTGGCTGGAGACGTCCCCCTTCACGAAGGCATAACCCCCGTCGAGTCCGCTGGCCTGGATGGTGACAGGCGGACAGCCGGTCCCGAGATCCGACCGGATGTCGGCGCCCAGGCCGTTGAGGGCCTTGATGAGGTCGGCGACGGGCCGTTGCCGCATCCGTGGAGTGCCATCGATCTGGAAAGTACCCTGGGCGGTCGCCAGCATCGCCGTCAGGAATCGCAGGCTCGTACCGGAATTGGCGACCTCCAGGGCGGCCGCCCGCGCGGGGATTGTACCCCCGCAGCCCTGGACCCGGATCACGGCGGAGGTTGCGTCGTGCTCGACGACGATCCCCAGCTTCCGCAGCGCCTCGACCATGACCCGGGTATCCTCGCAGTCGAGCGCGCCGGTCAAGGTGCTCGGACCGTCCGCCATCGCCGCGATGATGAGCGCCCGGTTGGTCAGACTCTTCGATCCGGGGACCCGGACAACCGCCCGCGGCGGCGGACCGGTCCAGGGCTCGATCGGCATCAGTTCAGGATAGTGGCTGCTCATTGGGGATCCGGTCATTCGTTATGGATCTCTTCGTTGATCGCGAGGCTCCGACTGCGCTCTCCTTTGATGGTGATTTGCGCGAGCAGCAGGGCGAGGCGTTTGCTGAGTTCGTCGGGACCGATTCCTCCGATGAGGAACCGCTTCTGTCGCGAGGTCGCTCCCGAGACCAGCGAGACATTCGCGGCCTTCAGGCCGAGGTTCTCGACCAGGACCGATTGGATGGCCGCATTGGCCTTCCCCTTGTCTGGCGGGGCGGTCACGGCGATTCGCAGTGCTCCCGCGCGCTCGCCGAGCACCGCGTTGCGTTTCGCGCCAGGCTGCGCCACCACGGGCAGGATCGCGCCATCGGCATGCGGGACGACGGCGATCATGAATCGACCCCCTCGAACAACGCCGAGCCGACGCGGACCAGCGTCGCCCCTTCCTCGATGGCGGCCTCGAAATCATTCGACATGCCCATCGACAGCTCGTCCAGGGGCCAGCCCGAACGTCAACGCAGGTCGTCGCGCAACTCGCGGAGCGCGATGAAGGACGATCGGGCCGTCTCGGGTGTCGTCCCGAGCGCCGCGATCGTCATCAGGCCGACGATGGGTATCGTTCGACAGGCCACGATCGCGTCGATGTCCGCGAGGATCTGATCGGGACTCCAGCCGTGTTTACTGACCTCGCCCGAGGTGTTGACCTGCAAGCAGACGGCGGGAGGTCTCTCGAGACTTCTCGCGGATTCGTCGAGCGTTTGCAAGAGCTTGAGGGAGTCGACCGCGTGGATCATGCCGACGAGCGGGAGAGTTTTCTTGACCTTGTTGGATTGCAAGTGTCCAATCAAGTGCCAGCGGACCGGATCCGCGAGGTCCGCCAGGGCGTCCGCTTTCCTCCAGAGTTCCTGGGGATAATTCTCGCCCAGGTCGCGGGCCCCGCAGGCCACGAGCGGCCGGATCCATTCGATCGGGCTCTGTTTCGTCACGGCAACCAGGCGGACGGACTCGGCCGGTCGCCCCGATCGGCGTGCTGCCTCGGCGATCCGGTCCCGGACCCCTACCAAGTTCTCCCGGAGGCGTTCCGCGTTCATTGAGTCTCCGAACCCAGAGTCTCCCCGCCCGTGATCGAGTTCCGCATCTCCCCGGTGAGGATGCCGAACCTCGTAGGCGGACCGATCTCAGCAACCAGACGACTCATCCATTTTGAAGGATCCGCACCCACAATGAAACCGCTTCTCATGATCACAGGCTTCGCGGCGGCAGTCTTGATCATCGCCCAGCTCGTCATGGGGCAATTGATCCTCAACGGGCAGGCGACATTACAGAAGGCCCATCAGCACTCCGGGTACCTGACCGTCGTCGTGACCTTGATCTACATCGGCTGGTCGCTGGCAGTCATCGCAAAGGCTCGTGTTGTGTGGGAGATTCCGAAGGACCGAGGTGACCTCTGAGCAGGGGAAACAGGAGGGCTTACTTTAGAATTCTCGCGATTCCTTTTCATTGATTACTGACTACGGACAACTGACCACTGCAAGTCAATCGACCGTGAAGATCGGCTTGAAGTCCCCGTCGGTGGTGAACTGGCCGATCAGGAACCGGGCACTCGTCTGGTATCCGAGGAACGCGCGTGGTGCCGGTGGTCCCAGGCTGCGATAGATGATATAGGTTTCGTCCCGTCCCCAACTGACTCGGGCGGCAAATGCCCGATCCGCGGTCACGGCTCGCGATCGTTCCGAGACGGTCAGGATGCGCCAGGCCAAGGTCTTTCGATTCCGGGCCGGATCCCACGAGACGAGGAGGGGCAACCAGCAACGGCGACCCACGGGCGTCTGTCTCAAGGCCAGGTCGTTGCCTTCGGCCTGAAATTGCCCCCGGTCCGTCGCGTAGGGCAGGCAGGGCAATCCGATCGGCAGCACCTGCGCGGTGCCCCGTCGGTTCGGTTCCGCCAGGAGCAAGCCCCGGCAATCCTTCAGTGGAGTGGCCGAAACGGCCGGCGGCAGCGACAGCCGCATCGTCCAACCCGCGGCTGGCTGGGGACCCCGGCCCTCCACGAGCACCGACATCAAGGCCATCCGACGGCCCCGCATGAGCATCGCGGAACGGGTGACCCGGCAATGCTGGGCTCCATGGGACCATTCCGCGAGGTCGGCCGTCGATAAGGTGCTCCAGATCCGAGGCCTCGGCCGCGAAGTGAATTCGCCGGCCTCGGGAATGTTCCAGTGCGGCCCGAGCCAGGAGCGACCCCCACCGAAGAGCTCGAAGCGGCAGGGGCTTCCGAGGTCTCGATGGTCAACCGCCAGGAAATCGCCGGCCGACCGCCAATCCGCCCGGAGGATCGCCAGGACCCGATCCGAGGATGACCAGGCGGGAAGTGGTGGTGACGCCTGTTCTTTCCTTCCCGAGCCGAACCACCAATCCAGCACCTTGCTGATCCCCGTGCCTCGATACCAACCCGCCCAATCCGCCGAAGTCCAGATCGTGGATGGGTTGGATGCCAGGTCCCCCCAATTCATGGACGGAGCGCCATCCGGCCGAGAAAACCTCAATACCGCCAGGATCAGCCCGGCAATTCGTTGGTCACAACCTTCCGGCCACCTCCCTGCCCGGTGCCTTCCTTCTCCAAGGAGTTCGAGACATTCCAGTAACTCGGCCATTTTCAGGCGGACGGGAGCACCCTGCGAGTCCAACTCACGATCCATCCATCGGGACAAAACTTCCGCTCTTCCCCGCATTACCCAGCTTTCAACGGCTTGCGACAGTTTCTCCAGGATACGCTGGCCCTCGTTTTCTGCTCCGCTCATGTTGGATCTCGATGCCCGGTAGGAGTGCATTTTTCTTGGGCTGTCCTGCCCGCAAAGTAATCGGGCGGCGGAGGCTCGTCAAGAAGAGGCGGTGAAGTGGATAAGTTGTCGGAAGATGATGGATAGTGACGTAGACTCTTTAGAAAATCTAGACATACGACGAAAAAAGCTCCTCATTGTCGGGCATTTTTCGAGAGTTTTCGTCTCTTGAAGAGTTCTGGCATTGGCTTTGCTTTCTCCTCCTTTTGTAACGAAGACACGAGGGTTTGAGACACAACCATGAGGAAAACCCTGGTGACTAACTTCTAAGCAGCCACCCCAAAGGCGTCGCCAATCCATACCCTTGGATTGGCTCCCCGCCAAAGGGCGAGCGGGACGCCTCGCACGACCCCCCGCTCGCCCTTTCTCAAGACAGTGGCCATCAACCCGGGTCGGTCGATTTATTGATCGACGGGTTGTCGGCCTTCTTCTAACCGGCCAGCCGATCAAGTTTCGTACGAGGAGGGGAGAGGTCCTCGTGCGGAATCTGTTCGTTGGCCGGTTTTTTATTTCCTGGTGTTTCAGCATGTGGAGCGAACGATCCCGGCGGTGTGACGGTTGACTCCGTGTTACTCCAACCTTACCCCGATTCCGAAGGGACTCGTCCCGTGTTGTCCATCTATCCTGCCTTCCTCTTGAGACGACGGTTTCGGTCGTCTTCAGCGATGATGACGAAGCGCACGTCCGGGATGAGTCCGGGTGTGCCGGCTATTCTCGAGCACCAACTGGCCGTTGACGATCACGTGAAGGATACCGGTGCTGAACTGGAAGGGCTCGAGATAGGTCGCGCGGTCGATGACCGTGGCCGGGTCGAAGATCGTCACATCCGCCATTAGCCCGGGCCTGAGGATCCCTCGATCCAGGATCCCCGCCTTGGCGGCATTCAGCGAAGTCATCTTCCGAACGGCGTCCTCCAGGCGCAACAGACATCGATTGCGGACATATTCGCCCAGGATCCGCGCGAACGATCCGAAACTCCGCGGATGGGGATGACCGCTCCGGAGCGGTCCTTCGATATTCAGCGCCAGCCCGTCCGAGCCGATCGAGCACCACGGCTGACTCAATGCCAGGTTCATATCCTCCTCGGTGTGATGCGCGTAAATCGTGCCGATCGATCCGCCTTCTTCGATCAGGAAGTTGAAGAGCACGTCGAGAGCATCGGCTGTCGGGGGCTTCTCAACCGTCTTCGTCGCGATAATTCGATCCATGGTCTGGCCCTGGAATCGATGATTCGCCGCGGAGAGTCGGGCGCTGATCAACATCCGGCTCCAATCGCCGCCGACCGCCGTGTAATGGTTGTACCATCCGGGAATACCCGTGCGGATCTCCTGCTTGAGCCGAGCGCGGCTATTCGAAATCCTTGAGTCGCTCGATCAGTTGGGCCTTCCCGCCCTCGTGAGCCCATGGGGGGATGATGGTGACGAGATCGTTGTTGCCGCGCGTGTAAGGATAGACGTTGGCCTGGACGTTGATCCCCTCGCGACGTGCCTCGTCGATCAGGGCGACGATCTCCTTCATGCGGTGCCACAAGGTCTGGTCGGCGATCTTCAAATGGATGATGTCGACCGGTATCCGCGCGCGTCGGCCGACGTCGATCGCTTCCTTGACCGCCGCGAGGACATCCTGGCCCTCGTTGCGGATGTGCGACGAAAACAGGCCGCCGTGCCGCTGGACCACGGCCGCCAGGGCCACGATGTCGTCCGTCGTGACGGCCAGTTCTCGCGCCCGCGAGCATCGACGAGAGACCCAATGCCCCGTCGCGCATCGCCTCGTCGAGGAGTTCCTTCATGGCGTCGATCTGCGCGGCGTCGGGACGGGCGAGCGAGTCGCCGAGCACACAGCCCAGGAGGGTCCCCAGGCCGACGTAGCTGGCGACGTTCACGGAGATCCCGCGCGACTCGAGTGCGTCGAAATAGCCGCCGAGAGTCGTCCAGGTTCGAGGCACGTCGCCGCGAGTCGTCAACTTTCCTTTTACCGGACCGGCCGAGGTGTCCTCGCCCAGGATCTCGGTCGTGACCCCGTCCCGGATCTTGCTCTGGGCATCGCCGTCCTGGAGGAGCGTCAGGTCGGAGTGCGAATGCATGTCGATGAACCCCGGCGCGACGATCAGGCCGCGGGCATCGATGGTCCGCGCGCGGGGATCTCGGGTCCGATGAGACCCACGGCGGCGATTCGATCGCCCCGGATCGCGACGTCGCCTTCGAACCAAGGATTTCCGGTCCCGTCGACGATCTTGCCGCCGCGGATCACCACGTCATAAGGCTCGCGGGGCCGATCCTGGCCGAAAGCCAGCGAGCCCGAGACGGCCAGGGTCAGGAGCATCCATCCGAGTCGCGCACGCAACATATTTCGCTCATCCTCGGCGAGGAAGTCTTGGGGCGGGGATTTTACTCGCTTCTCGCGTAACCGCTGTTGCCCAGGGTATCCTCTCGGAACGACCAATGACAGCCTCGACTCTCGCCCTGAGCCTCGGCGTGAACTCGGGCGGATCGCGGCGGTTTCGTTGACGTTGTGGTGCCGGGAAAAATCGTCCTTTCAGCCAATTCCACAAGCCGATGCCCGGATCGGATCTTGTGGAGCGGAGCACTCATCATGGCCAGTCGAGCGGAGACGGAGTGGCGGTACGAGAAGCTGACATGGCCCGAGATCAACGACGCGGTCGATCTGGGCAAGGTTTGCGTGCTGCCGTGTAGCGCGGTCGAGCAGCATGGCCCGCACCTGCCGCTCGACGTGGATGTGATCTGTCCGACGGAGATCGCTCGCGGAGCCGGCCGGACGATCCCCGACAAGATGCTGGTGCTCCCCACGCACTGCTACGGGTATACAGGCCACGTGATGGACTTCCCCGGTACCATCAACACGCACTTCGAACATTTCATGGACAGCATCCTCGACATCGCCAAGAGTTTGGCCTACCACGGATTCAAGAAGATCATCCTGCTCAACGGCCACGGGTCGAACTGGCCCAACCTCGACCTGGTCGCCCGGCGGGCCAACCTGGAGACGGATGCCGAGTGTGTCCCGATCAACTGGTGGGGATTGCTGACGGTCGACAAGGAATTCATGCCCCGATGGCGCGAGAGCAAATTTCCCGGCGGCTGCTCGCACGCCTGCGAGCTGGAGACATCGCTGTACCTCTACCTGGACGGCGACAACGTCCGCAAGGATCAGATCAAGAGCGGCACGATCTCGTTCAATGACGAGGACAGTCCTTTCATGTGGGTCGACCTCCTGGCGCAGGACCCGCGTCGTTGATCTCATGGACCAGCAGCTATTCCAGGACCGGCGTGCTGGGCGACGCCGAGCTGGCCACGGCCGAGAAAGGACGCGTCGCCTACGAGGAGTCGGTCAAGCAGCTCGCCCGCTTCATCGCGTGGTTCAAGGACCGTCCCAAGGATGCCCGCGTCGACCTTCACCGCAAGCCGCCGACCATGCCCATCCCCTGGGGCCAGCGGCCGATCGGAGATTGAGAGACGTTTCACGCAGAGACGCAGAGGGGGACGCAAAGGGTGCGGAGAAGAACGAATCGAGAGGACGAGTCGATCAGACTCACCACTCCTGACCTTCGGAAGATGGTTGGCGGGATCTGCGTGAAACACCGCCCTGGAATGCCACGTGGGAGGGCTCATGGTCCGGGCACGCTCGTGTTCCCGAAGAAGCGATGCAGGAAGTGCTTGCGGGTCTGGGATTGTGACTCGTCGGGATACTGCTCGACCTCTCCACGCGAGCTCATACGATAGGGTCCATGGCCGAAGACGAAGTGGTCCCTGACACCTTGCGCGTTGAGGAGCGTCCCGGATTCCCACACCAGGCGCCGGACTTCGCGTCATAGCCGAAGAGAGCCGCCTTGACCACCGCGTCCTGCCGGTTGGTCTGCGAGAAGTTGAGGGAGGAGGTTCCCGAACTGGTCAGGGTCGGTCCCGTCAGCGATGTACCCACGCCGACGCCCGGCAGGCCGGTGGTCGTATCGCGCTGGTCGGTGCCGTAGACTCCGACTCCCACCTCGACGATAACCTGGGCCTTATCCTTGTTCGATTCCAGCAGGACCCCCTGTTCGGCCATGGTGCGTCGGATGCTGGAGATGATCCATTCCTTGTCGACGTTCGCGACGTACTGCCCGTTAACGAAGACCTTGGCTCCCGCAAGGGGTTGGAAATTCACCCGGCAGATTGCGTCGTCCCAGGTGCCGGTGAGCAGGAGCTGTTCGGTCCCCGTGCGCGCCGTCCCGGTGGTCTTCACGGTGGTACATCCGCCGAGCAAGCTCAGCACCAACGCGACCAACAGCCGAGGTGTCGCCCGAATCGTCGAGTTCCGTTGCATCGTCAATCGCCATCGTTGACCGGGAGACCGGCGACGGCGAATCCCGAGAAGATGAGGTATCGGCCGCCCCATGATGTGATCCAGGACCGCCAGTGGTATCCATCCACTCCCTCGCCGAGTGTTCCCGCACGGCGCGACGCAGTATAGCCTCGCATGAGATCCCGGGCAACGTCAGGATGGACTCTTCAAGGCTGGTTGGCTGCTTCAGCTCAAGGGCCGCACATTGGCCGGTGTGCCGCCGACCGGCCGGGGATTGGCGGGGAGCGTGACCTTGACCTGGGAGGGATCCGGGCATTCCTTGGCCTGATTCACCATCTCGAGCGTCATGAGGGCCTCCATGGGAGCGATCACCAGGATGATGTCGCCCGGCTCCATGACGATACCTTTATCCGGATTGACGTTGACGCTCGCTCCGCTCTGATGCATGACGACGTTGATCGTCTTGTCCGACTGGACCTCGCCCACGGTCCGACCGACGAGGCGGCCGGTCGGACAGATCGTGATATCGGTGAGATGCACGTGCTTGCCGGCGAGCTGGAAGCCCTGATAGATCTTGCGGCCCGTCGCCGCGGCGATGAACGCGGGAGCAGCCACCTGCGACGTCGAGATCGTCGGCATGGCGAAGGCGCCCGCCACCTTCGTGGCCAGGGTCTCGTCGAACAGGCGAATCACGATCTTGGCGTCGGGGTTCATGTCGCGCGCCGTGATGGCGGCGTCCAGGTTCGTCAGGTCGTCGCTGGTGGTGATGATCACGGCCCTGGCATTGCGGACGCCGGCTTGCTCCAGGACCGAGGGCATCCGCGCGTTCCCCTGGACGACCGGGACCCCCTTGTCGAAGAGCTCGCCCAGCAGCGGCGCGCCCGAGGCCATCTCGACGGCCACGACGGTCTCGCGCATCTCGAGCAGGCCCTTGATGACCTGGTAGCCGACCTTGCCGACACCGATCACGACGAAATGGTTGCGGCAGAGCGAGGCGAGCATGCGATTCCACTCCGGCAGGTTCTGCTTTCGCGTGAAGATCAGGAACGCCATCCGGATGATCGAGTCGGCGATCGCCCCCAGCCCCAGGACCGGGAACAGGAAGAACAAGGGCTGCAAGTACCACTCGTCGGGGAAGTCGAGCGACGACTCCAGGAAGATCATCAAGAACACGCCATGGCAGGCGCGGGCGAACGACAACTCCCCATGGTTGTAGAACCGGTGGAGGATCAGCCCACCCCCCAGCACCAGGGCCCAGAAGACGACGAGCGGCCATCGGAATTCCCAGAGCACGTAACCGAAGAAACGCAGGTACATCCGCAGACGCACGGGCGTGCGGACGCGGGGGATTATCGGTCTAGCCACGATCGACCCACCTCAACTCTCGTGCTACGCCGTGCCGTCGATCTTCAGCTCGCCGAGGACTTCGCCCAGGCTGCGGTCGAGGATCGCGACCATCTCGTCGATCTGCTCATCCGTGACGATCAAGGGAGGGCCGAAGGCGATCCAGTGGGGGTCGAATCGACATAGCAGGCCGTGCGACAGCGCCCTGCGGCCGACCTTGACGCCGAGAGATACCGTGTCCGGGAATCGACGCCTGGTGTCGCGGTCGCTCACGAACTCGATCGCCTGGAAGAGGCCCTTGCCCCGGATGTCGCCGATCACCGGGTACTTCCGCGCGAGGGCCTCGAACTGGGAGCGCAGGCGCTCGCCTCTGGACCTCGCGTTGGCCAGCAGGTCGCGATCGAGGATCTCGCGGAGCACGGCGATCCCCGCGGCGCATGAGATCGGGTTTCCTTCGAAGGTATGTCCCTCGACGAATCCCGGGTTCTCGGCGATCGGGCCCCAGAAGGCCTCGGCGATCGGCTGGCGGCAGATCATCGCCGAGAGCGGCGCATAGCCGCCGGAGAGACCCTTGGCGACCAGGAGCACATCCGGGGTCACGCCGAAGGTCTCGGCCGCGAACATCTGGCCTGTCCGGCCGATCCCCGTGATGATCTCGTCGAAGATCAGCAGGATATTGTGCTTGTCGCAGATCTCGCGGAGGATCGGCAAGTATTCCTCGGGCGGGTCGATCACGCCGCCGGTGTGGCCGATCGGCTCGACGAGGATCGCGGCCACCGTCGAGGGATCTTCCATCTCGACGACGTCGCCGACGATCGTGGCGCACGTGATCCCGCATTCGGGGTAAGTCTTGCCGAACGGGCATCGGTAGCAGGTCGGCGGGAAGACATGGAGGAATCCCGGCGCCAGCGGCTCGTTGACGGTCCGCCGCGACTTCAGGCCGGAGGCCGAGAGCGCGGCCATGGTCGAGCCGTGCCACGACTGGTATCGGCTGATGACTTTATACTTGCCGGGAGAACCGGTCAGCCTGTGATATTGCCGGGCCAGCTTGATCGCCGCCTCGACGACCTCCGAGCCACCGCACTGGAATTTGACCGTCGACAGGTCGCCGGGCGCGAGGTCCGCCAGCAGGTTGGCCAGCTGCACGGCGAGGGGATTCGTGCCATGCATCGGCGGGGAGAACGCCAGGACGTCGAGCTGCTGCTTGATCGCGTCGATGACCCGACGATTGTTGTGGCCGACCGAGACGACGTAGATCCCCGAGATGGCGTCGAGATACCGCTTGTCCTCCACGTCCCAGTAGAAGACGCCGTCCGCCCGGGCCATCACGAGCGGCTGCTTCGACCACTCGGCCATCTGGTCGCGCACGAAGATCTGCTTGAGAAACGCTTCCTCGGTCGTCTGATCCACGGAGATCAAGTCGGGGAAGGTGCCGGACGTTGCCGTCGCCATCGTCGAAGTCCCTCGCTCGCTTTGCGATCCGGAAAATACGAATCAGGAATACCCCGGTCATTTCGAAGTCGATGCAGATCAAGTAGAAATCTGATTTGAACACGAAATACACGAAAAAAGACAAGAAGATTTATTTTCATGAAGTGTCTGATCGATTTTCGTTCGTGTATTTCGTGCTTTTCATGTTCAAATCTTCCCTGCCTTGCGACTGCGCCAGCTCCCTTCATCGTCAGATCGAGCAGTATGTCACGGCGGTCGCCGCATAGAGCAGGGCGATTCGGAGGAGGTCGTCGATCTCGACCCATTCGTTGACGGTGTGCTGTCCGCCCGCGCGGGGACCGTGCGTGATCGCCGGGACGCCTCCCAGGGCACTGAAGCTGTTGCCGTCGTCAACGAACGGCTTGGGTCCCAGGGGCAGGGGGGTACCCGAGATGCCCTCGTAACAACTCTGGAACGACGCCACCAGCGGATCGGCAGGATCGAGCGAGAAGGCGTCTCGGATCATCATCCAGCGGAGATCGACGGTGGTCCCGGTGTCCGCGGCCATCGACGCGATCCGGTCGCGAAAGTCGCGCTCGACGGCGGCGGGATCGGTCCCGGGCAGCCAGCGACGAGTGCCCTCGAGCCAGGCCTCCTGAGGGTATTGATTGAAGATCTCGCCGGAATGGACCTGGCCGATGAAGACGCTCGCGGATCCGCAGACCGGGTGAGCTGTTTCGCGGAGCTGGTCGTCGAGCCGGCCGAGCCGTGCGACCAGTTCGGCGGCTGCGGCGATCACGCTCGGCTCGGCGGCGGGTCGCATGACTTCGTGGACCGGAGCCCCATGACGGCGGACGGTGGCCTTCCAGGTGGCCGAGCCCCGGCCTGCGACCGGCAGCACGTCGCGTAGCGGCTCGGGGAGTAATACCGCATCGCCCAGATGACCGTCGCGAATCATCTGATCAAGCTGTCGGCTGTCACCCCAAGGGGCTTCGTGGAGGTCATGAGCTGTCAGAAGAACCGAGCCGGATGGCAGGGCCTTGGCATCGCGCAGCGCCCGGACGGCCTCGATCGCGGCGGCGATGCCCGCCTTCATGTCCGAGGCACCGCTGCCTGTGATCTGACCGGCTTCCACGCGGGGCGGAATGAACGGTAAATGCACCGTGTCGAGGTGGCCGTCGAACTGGAGCGTCGGTCCGGGCCGGCCGCTATCGAATCGGATCGAGACGGCCGGGGCCCTGGGATGCCCCGCATCGATTCGATGCACATCAAACCCGTCGGCCTCGAGTATCTCCGCCATCCGGTCGCTCACGGACCCGGCATCACCGGTCGGGCTGGGGACCTCGATCAGTCGCAGTGCCGTATCGGTCAGCCGGCTCCGGTTTACGTGCGGCTTCAGGCGCTCGAGGATCGCGGGTGTCGTATTCATGACGGGCGATTATAACCGACCGACTCCCACGACTCCACAAGCCAGATATCATGGTCGATCTCGACCTTCCTCGAGAGGATCGAGTAGATTGGCTATCGCGTTGCGGGCGCGTGCCTTTGTCCCGACGCGCTCAACCGCGCCTGTTGCTGTCTCCCGGAGGGACACTTCCATGGCTACGATTACTCGTACCCGTCCGTCGCCCTTGCCGGCTCCAGCTCCCCTGGCTTCGCCAGAGGTCTACCGCCTGAACGTGGACGAATATACTCGCTTGTCAAAGTCCGGAATCCTGGACGATGATCGAGTCGAGCTCCTCGACGGGTACCTGGTGAAAAAGATGGGGAAAAATCCGCCGCACGTCTGGTCGGTCGATACTATCCTCCGGCTCTTGTCGGCGATGCTGCCACAAGGGTGGTATCTCCGAAAGGAGGACCCGATTCGGATCCCGAACTTTGACGAGCCGGAACCCGACATTGCGATTGTCCGTGGTTCGCGAGAAACCTATAGCACAAACCACCCGCAACCGAAGGACATCGCACTCCTTGTGGAAGTCTCGGAGAGCACCCTGGCTCGCGACCGCGGCGAGAAGCGGGCAGCCTATGCGAGGGGTCGCATCCCGATCTACTGGATCGTCAACCTCGTCGACCGCCAAGTTGAGGTTTATACAAGACCCGGTCGGCGCGGGTATCGGTCGAGCCGGATCTTTCAGGCCGGGCAGGTGGTCCCGGTCGTCATCTCGGCAACAGAGGTCGGGCGGATCGGCGTGAACGACGTCTTGCCGAAATGAATCCTCGAAGATCGGGCCGAGATCTACATACTTCCCTCGAGCTTCGTTTCCAGCTCCACCAGCTCGATCTTCTTCCGATTCAGGCCGATGCTGAGTCGAAGGAACTCCTCTTTCTTTCGTTTGAGTTCGGTCGGGATTTCTCGAGCTTTTTCGACGGCCTTCTCCATCGCGGCACGATCATCCCGGATCTTCGCGTCGAAATCGGCGGCCTTGCCGACCTTCTCCGCCCCGAGCCTCATGTAGAATGTCGCGATCTTGAATTCATCGATCTCGCCGATCGTGTCGGCGTTCGCGACGACGACGCTCTTCAACCGCTCGGAGAGCAAGGTCTTGCTCGCGTCGTGCTCGAGCTGGAGCAGTTCGACCTCGGCTCGGAGGCTGGCGACGCGGGCGTGCAGGTCGTCGGGAGCCGTTTCGACGTTCTCGCAGGCTCGGTCCGCCGGGGGGATGGGCCCGGAGGTCGGGATCCTCGAGGATCCGGCCCCGGTTTGTGCCAGCGCGAAGGTCACCGCTCCCAGCCCGAAGACGACCGCGGCCGTGATCATCCGTCTCTTCATGCCCGTCTCCGTACGGTTATGGCAATCCTTGAGGTCCGGCAGAATCGTTTCGGACGATACCCGACGTCTTCGTGGCCGTGAACCCCAAGATCCGGAGAGGAAATCGGCGATCGGTCGCTCCGTCTAGAGCTGGCGGAAGTTGATTCCCATCCCCGAGAGCAGTGCCGTCATCTCTCGCTGGAGGCGTTCGGATGACGCCAGCTTCCTCCTCAAAGTCTCGACTTCGGCGCGGATGGCCAGAAGTTCCTCCTCGGAGCCAACCGGCTTAGGGTTCGATCGGATCGGATCGAGGGCCGCCTGGAGCGCTTGGTTTCGCTCGCGGAGTTCCCGGCAGGAATTTTCGACCGCCTCGTGTCCCTCGTGGAGCTGCCGATTCTGTTCGGTCGCGGTCGCGAGCTCCATCTCCAGGCGGCTTACATCGTCCTTGCGGGCATTCTCCGCACCAGCGAGGGAACGGCGGAGGTCTTCGATCTCGGCGCGGAGTCGATCTCCCTCGGCAAGGCTTTCCGCTTTCGCGCGTGCGTCCTCTCGTGCAATCCGGAGAGACTCTTCGAGCCGGCCGAGTTCTTCGCGATGATTCTGGTCGGCGAGATCCTGGGTCCTCCTGAGATCCTCGACCTCGGATCGAAGTCGATCTGCTTCGATTCGAATCGAGTCCGCCTCTCTTCGGAGTTGATCGTGCTCATCACTCCCGGTCCGCTCGCGCTCGGTGAGCTCATGCCGGAGAGCCTTGACCTCATCGATGGCATACCGCCGCTCCGTCCGCAGACGATCCAGCACGGCGTGGGCCTCTGAAAGGGTCTTTTCGCTGGCTTCGAGCCGTTCGGCAAGCCGTTCGATCTCGGCCCCGGAGATACTTCTCTCGGACTCCATCGCTTCTTGCTCGACGCGCAGGTTCTTGATGGTCTGCTCGAGAGTTTCGACCTCGGCGAGCAATGCCGCATGTCCCTCGATCAGCGGGCGAACCGACGCCGGTTCGATCTCTCCCAGGTGGGCTCGAATGGATTCCAGCTCGTGGGCGGCCCTTTCGAGCGATCCTCGGACCGTGTCGCCCTCCGTATTAAGCCGCTCGAGGTCGGCCTTGAGTTGATCGTTTTCCGTGGAGAGTCGTTGATGGTCGGTCTCGAGCTTCTCATGCTCGTCGCGTAGCCGTTGGAGCTCCGAGGAGAGCCGGTCGCGCTCGGTCTTGAGGGCCGTGCTTTCGTCATTGTTCCCCAAGACGTCGAGGCGGTTCTCAGGGGAAGGGGCGATCGACGGCGACGGGTCCGAGGCGAGGAAGCTCTCATCGCACTGCTTGCAACGGACTTGCCTGCCGATGTAGATGCGCCGGATGCTCAGGCTGGTCCGGCAGTTGGGGCACGTCACCACGGCCCGCTCCTGGTCTGCGGGCGGAGCGGACCCCCGGCCGGGATTGCCGTCGCCGGATCCGGAGGACGTCGCTTCATCGGTCTCCTTGGCGACGAACGTCTCGTTACAATGCTTGCACTGAACATGCTGGCCGGCGAAGACGCGGCGGATCCTCAAGCGGGTCGAGCAGTAAGGGCACGTGGCGGAGAAGTGAGTCTGGGTCTCGTTCATGGGATGAGTTTCCCCCGAGCGGGGCCGACCGCTATCGAGCTTCGAACGTATCTGGACCGCGTGAAGACTTGCCTCGCCTCTCAATCTTTCCGCAAAGATCGGCCGTTTTCAAGCGGAGCGGGCGTGGTCTCCCGTCTTGATCGGGTTCGAGGTACGCTCCCCACGACGGACTTGATCCTACGCACGACTGTCCTCCATGATGAAACCGACGGAATTCGATTGCGGGCGAATGGCGTGCCGGTCGTCGGCGTGGGCCGATCCCGATCTCGGCCGCAGCAGGAAGAGAGGGATGATCATGAGCGATCCCGCCGCGGGCTGGTCCCCGGGCCTGGCTCGGCAGATGGAGATTTACAAGGCGGGTCTGGTCGGCAAGACTCCGGAGCTGCCCGTCTCGGTCGAGGAGCTCGAGAGCGAGGCCAGGTCCGCGCTGAGCCTCGATGCCTTCGATTACCTGGCCGGCGGGGCCGGGGGCGAGGATACGGTCCGTGCCAATCGAGAGGCGTTCCTGCGCTGGCGGATCGTCCCGCGATTCCTCCGCGACGTATCGCGGCGCGATCTCAGCGTCGAGATCCTGGGACAACGCCTGCCCGCACCGGTCCTGCTCGCCCCGATCGGCGTCCTGTCGATCGTGTACAAGGAAGCAGAACTGGCGATCGCACGGGCCGCCGGCCCCTTACGTGTCCCGATGATCCTGAGCACCGCATCCTCGACCTCGATGGAGGATGTGGCCCAGGCTCTCGGGGATGCACCGCGCTGGTTCCAACTCTACTGGCCCAAGAGCAACGACCTGGCCGCCAGCTTCATTGAGCGAGCCGAGCGGGCGGGATACGGGGCCATCGTGGTGACGGTCAACACGTACTTGCTGGGATGGCGCGAGCGCGATATCCGCAATGCCTACCTGCCTTTCCTGCGAGGCGATGGGTTGGCCAATTATTTCAGCGATCCGGTCTTCCAGCGGTCCGTCGGCTGCGATCCGCGATCGGACCCCTCGCGGGCATTCGAATGCTTTGTCCGGGAGTTTTCCGACCCGTCTCGCACCTGGGCCGACCTCGAGCGACTCCGCCAGGCGACTCGATTACCGATCCTCATCAAGGGCGTGCTCCACCCCGACGATGCACGGAAGGCGGTCAACCATGGCGCCTCGGGCGTGATCGTCTCCAACCACGGCGGCCGCCAGATTGATGGGGCGATCGCGTCCCTCGATGCCCTGCCGCGCATCGTGGACGCGGTGGGCGATCGGATCACGGTCCTCTTCGACAGCGGCATCCGGCGCGGCTCCGATGTCATCAAGGCACTCGCCCTCGGCGCCCGGGCTGTCCTGCTCGGTCGTCCGTACGCGTACGGCCTGGCCGTTGCCGGCGAGCACGGTGTGCGCGATGTCCTGCTGAACCTCGTCGCCGATCTCGATCTCGCCCTGGGCTTGACCGGATGCGCCTCATTCGCGGAGCTCGGGCGGGAGAGCCTGGTCGCAATCTCGGAACTGACGACGACCCCTTGAATCCCGCCGCGGAGAGGCTGAAAGCCGATGGCAACCGAACGCGAAAAGATGCTGGCCGGCGAGCTTTACGACCCGCTTGACCCGGCGCTGGTCCGGGCCCGCCACAAGGCGAGAGACCTCTGCCAGGCGCTCAACGCGACGCGCGAGGCCGACGAGACGGAGCGTCGGCGAATCCTCCGGGAGTTGTTCGGTGCGGGGGGAGAGAGCGTCTGGATGCAGCCGCCGTTCTACTGCGACTATGGCTCGAATATCCTGCTCGGCCAGCGGGTCTTCTTCAACTTCAACTGCATCGTCCTCGACGTCTGCCGGGTGACGATCGGCGATTACACGCTATTCGGCCCGGCGGTCCAGATCTACACCGCCACGCACCCGATGAACGCCGCGCTCCGGCGGACCCAGGAGTCGGGCATGCCGATCGAGATCGGCTCGGACGTCTGGGTCGGCGGCGGGGCGATCATCTGCCCCGGCACGCACATCGGATCGCGGTCGGTCATCGGCGCGGGGAGCGTGGTCACTCGAGATATCCCCGATGGCGTCTTCGCGGCCGGCAACCCCTGCCGCGTCATCCGGGAGATCATTCAATAGGAGTACGACCGAGGAGCCTTCGCTCCGACCGAAAACGGACTCGGGATGCCCGAATCCCCCCCGGCCACCCAATCCTCTGGCACAGATCGATGTCAATTGGGTATAGATGGATGAGACGAGGGCGATTCAAGAGCCTCTTCGGCGATGCCGTGATGCAGGAGGCCATGATATGTTTTGGGCCGGCTTGGTCGTCCCTCTGCTTTTTAATCTCATCGAGTTGATCTTCATGTTTGCAAATCACCAAGCCGAGCGTACTCCCTCACGACGCGCCGGACCGAATTCGATCCCGGCAGTTCCCGAGGACGGCTGGAAGTGCCCGGATGCCGCGGAAATTGCGAGGGTCGTCGCGGCCGCACCGGCGTCGAGGAGGATGGAACCTCGATTCCCGATGCTGTCCGATCGCTCCCACCCGCTCTGGGATCGGGATCTGGACGCATAAGCCAGGGAGTCGATGACTCGCTCAGCGAGAAGGCGTTGTCTTACGCCCTTTGGGCGCCGCCTCGGTCCATTTCTTGCGGGAGACTTCCTGAAGAGGATGCGTGCCGTCGGGCAGGCGGTCGGCGTGGACCTGCCAGAAGAAGACGCCGCGGAATCCCTGCTTCATGGCCCATTCCGTCTTGATGGCGACCGATTCGGCATCATCGTAGCCGATCACCACGGGCCCCTTGGTCGAGATCAGCCAGGGGTTCTTGGTTTCGTCGTCCCACTTCCGGGACCAGCTCGGGTCGCTCTGAAGTTTGTGGAGGTTGCTGTAGTTGCCCCCGGGGACCCGGGTCTTCGGTGCGCCTTTCGTAGTGGCATAGGGTTCGGCGACGTTGAAGCCGCGGCCGTACAGGGGAATCCCGACCGCGAGCCGGTTCGCGGGGAGCCCCCGTTCTTCCAGCAGGTACTTCATGGTCGATTCCGTGGAACGGCGATCTTTCCCCGGCTGCTTCGAAGACGCGAAAAGCGGCGAATGATGTCCGGCGTAATCGGTCCAATTGCCCGTGTAGTCGTAGGTCATCACGTTGATCCAATCCATGGTCTCGAGCAGGAATGACTTGTCGAGCCACTTGAGCGTGCCGGCGTTGGACGAGGCGGCCATCGTGACGACCATCGATCGCCCTTTCTTCTTCCCCAACTCATCGAGCTCCTTGCGGAAACGGCGTGTCAGACGCTCGAAGCCGGGCACTTCCTCCTTGGTGTCGGGATACTCCCAATCGAAGTCGATGCCGTCATAGTCGAACTGATCCACGATCTCCATGACGGATCCGGCATAGCGATCTTCCCACTCCGGATTGGAGACGATGGACGCGAATTGCTTGTCCCAGCCCCAGCCGCCGAGCGAGACGAGTACCCGGACGCCCGCCTTGTGGGCATCGTCGGTGAGCTGGCGGCTGGGGACGGTCCCGCCCTTCTGGACTCGGCCCTGGGCATCGGCGGTGAGGAAGGCATGGCAGAGGTGAGTGTAGAGGCGGAAGTCGATGCCACGCGGCTGGCCGAAGAGGTAGCCCACGAAGACCTTGTCGGTGTCCTTCCCGCCTGGTGCGGCCGTAGCCGATCGGATCGGCGAAAACAGTCCGGTCATCAGTACCACTGCGGCGAACGCCCGTCGCGTCATCGGATGATTCATCGCGGGACCTTTCGGTAGGAGGAACTCGAGGTGGGTGGCATTCCGGGTCGGCCAGGGCCGAAGGTCACGGCCCTGGCCGATTGGATCATCTCTTGGCGGCCGCGTCCACGGGGGAGCTCGACTTCGACTCGAGCACGATCACCTCATCACGCACGACGACTCCCAGCCCGAGCGGTCTCACCAGCTTCGCGATGGCCTCGCCCAGGGGGATATCCTTGCCGGAGCCGGTGATCGGCGCGGCCGGATCGATCTTCCCATCCATTCGCCCCCGAGGATCGAGCACGACGTTCTCGCCGCTCTGCTGCTCGAAGTACGCGGCGACTTTCGCCAGCGGCGTCTTGTCGAACTCGTAGCTGAATCGCGACGTCTTCAGCTTGCCCTCGATCCTCGCGGCGCATCGAGACTGCGGGGCGGAGAGCGCCGACGGGGAAATCGAATCCGACGATCGCTTGCGCGTGATGACGAACCCTTTCAGGCCGATCTTGTACGTCAGGTCGAGGGGATCGAGGAGCAATTCCATCGAGCTATTCAGGGAAATCCGCCCGGAGATCGTCAGCGGGATCTTTGTCTTCTCCCGCAATACCAGCGATTTCGCGGCCGACGGATCGAGTTCGAATTCCCGTTGAGTCGCCCATTTCAGGGTCGCCAGCGAGTCCTCGAGCGTCGCATTGTCGAAGTAGACGCTGATATCGCGATCGAGCTGGCGGGGCAACGCGACGGCGAGCGGGATGGGCTTGAGCTTGGCCTCGAGCTCATCCGGCTGGACTTCGCCGACGAGCTTTCCCTCGGGGTCGAACAGGATCGTCGTCGGCCAGTGCTGAACGCCGAAGGTGTCCCGGATCGTGCCGTCGGCATCGAGGAGGATAGGGAACGGCATCATCCGGCCGCCCCAGATGTCGCGGATGATCGGCTTGACCTTCTCGTCCACTTCCGCGAAGCTCTTTCCGTCCGGGGCGTGAACGGTCAGCACGACGAACTTATCGCGCTGGTCCGGATGGTCGTCGTAGATCTCCGTCATGCGAGGGATCGCGCCCGCGATGCAAGGTCCGCACCAGTGCCCCCAGAATTCCAGCGCCACCCACTTCCCCTTGTAATCCGAAATCTGCACGGACTTGCTGACGCCACGCGCATCGGTCGGGTGCAATGACGGAGCCGGTTTCCCCTTGAGTTTCGCGATCGCCGATGCGGCGAGATTGATCTCGCCGAGGTCGACGTCGAGCTTATCGGGGGTCAGGGTCAAGTCCCGTCGAGTTTGCTCCACGTCCGAGCCGCCGTATCCCTGGAGGAGGTAACGTCCGGGCGGCAGCAGGACGGATAACTCACCGTTCTTGTTCATATGCTCGTTGATCCGCCAACGCTCGGGCATCGACAGGAACATGCTGTTCGTCCACCCGACCGGCTGATCCAGGTCCTTGCAGGTGTATTTCCCGTGGACATGGACGAGCGGGCCCGTCTTGATCGTGATGGCCTCAACCGGCGTCTTCGGTCCGACGACCGCAAGTCCGCCGCGCTTCCGCTCGGCGTCCAGGGCGCAGAGCGAATAAGATCGGCCGTAGTAGAAGGTGAGCTCGACGCGGAAATTGCCCTGGTCGTCCGTCCTGGCGACACCCTCGGCACCCCTCAGGGGCGAGTCTTCATGTCGGATCCAGTGGGTCGAGAGGGTGATTCCGACGACCGGCTTGCCAGCCTCGTCCAGCACGCGCCCGCGGATCAGCTTCGTGACGGGCTTCTGGGAGGCGGGGTCCTCCTCTTTCTTCTTCGCATCCTGCGCGGAACAGAGGGAGGCGCAGGCTGTCAGGACGATGATGAGCCGCACGGGGTGTCGCATCAACTCGGTCACGTGGCGATTCTCCGTCTTCGTGGATTTGCGATCGTTCGAGCCGGCCTGGAGCCAATCGCGAGGCGCGGACGCTCGCCCACTCGACGATTGTGGCCACTATGACGGATGTCAGGCCGGCGATCAAGTCATCCTCGGCCGTCAGATTCGGGCGGAGCATCCCCGGGGAATCGGGCTGTCGACAGGGACCGGGGAAGACGGTCAGGCACGAGGTGAGAAATGGGCGGGAGGAAAGAGTCCGAAAGGGTTGATGGATCGGCGTCGTGACGCGTCAATGGTCCGCGGACAGGCGCTTCTTGAGGTGTTCGTCGCGGATCGAACGGATGGCTCGGCGGAGTTCGGCTCCGCTCTTGTCGTCGTTGGCCTTGGCCTTCTCGAGGATTTTCCCCCAGGTCAGCAGGTCGGCCGAGCTGACCTTGCGGATGTCATAATCCTTGGCCCATTCGCCGGCGATCTCCTTCCCGATCGCGTTGAGAGTGGCACGGACCCTCTTCTGTTCCGGGGCCGAGTTCAGCTCGGCCACCAGCCCGATCGAGCGCGACGTCCAACCGTAAGAGAGGAGATTGCCTTCGTAGAAGACTTTGACCCACCTCCAGTAATCATCCCAGGTCTGTTTCTCGCGGTTGGTCGGGTCTCGGTCATACGCGGGACGGAAATCCTCGGGAGACGGTCGATACCATTCCTCATCCATCTGTGTTTCGAACGCGTCGAGCGGCGTTGCGGGAACGGCCTTGGGAGCCGAGTGAATCCCCGGAATCCGGGCTTCGCTCGCGCCACTCGACGCGGTGGGGCCAACCTCGGGACCTGGTCGTATCGTCAAGGCCATGAACAAGATGGCCATGGAGAGTAGGAAGAGACGCATACGGAGACCGTCCTGGGGAGAGGAGAAGACGTTGCTGGCCTCGCCGAGATCGGACTGATCGGGCAGGGCCATCAAATCGCTCGCAACGATGTGGGACCGCGATGACATCCGATCTCGGAATGGGCCAACTCTGGGATCGGCGGGTCATGGGATAACCTTGAGGGCGTCCAGGGCCCTCTGTGCGGCCCGACTCACCTGAGCATTGGGTGATTGTACCAAGGCTTTGAGCCGAGGGATCGCAACGACGGCCTTGAGACCGAATCCTGCGATCGCGTCAATCACTTCGCAGGTAATCTGCAAATCCGGTTCCGCCCGGAGGGACTCGGTCAGTGCGGCGAGGGCCTGATCATCCTGAGAGGTTCCCGGGGCGATCCGCCCCAAGGCTCCCGCGGCCATCGACCGCGACGGCGAGGACCCTTGGGAGAGGAGCTCGATCAGGCCGGGGATGGCCGCGGCGGCCGCCGGTCCGAATTCGCGGAGTCCTTCGGCGGCCTTGAGATGAATCAAGCCGTCTCCCGGAGAGGGACTTAATAGCCTCAGCAGGACCGCGATGGCTTCGCTGGAAGAAGGGTCATCCGGGGCGATCCGGCCCACCGCCGCGCCGGCCGAGGCCGCCAGCCACACGTTTCGATCGACGACGGCCCTCCTGAGCGTTTCCAGGAGCTTGGGGACGGCGGCCGCGGCCGCCGGACCGAACTGGCCGATGGCTTTGGACGCCACGACATTGAGTTCGGGCTCCTCGGGACTCAGGGCCTCCAGCAGGGTCGCGATCGATTCCCCGGCCATGGCGCTGCCCGGCGCGATTCGGCCCAAGGCTTCCACGATCCGGATCGAATGTTCGGCCCGTGTGGTCCGGATCAATCGCGTTTGGGGCCCCATGACCTGAAAACCCATGGACCGCCTATTCACGATCTGGGACAACATGGGCCTGCCGATGGTTGGTGGGCCATTCTCGGGCATCGGTTGCCGAAGCGCCTGGATCAGCGCGGGGATGGCGGATCGTGCCGGCGGGCCGATGTGGTCGAGGATCACCGCCGCCGAACCGCGGACGGTGGCATCGCGGCTCGATAATGCGAAGATGAGATCGGGGACGGCCGCGACCGTCACCGCGGGTGGAACGAGCTCCTCCAAGGTCGTGCAGCAGGCCTCGCGGACCTGGGCATCGGGGTCGTGCTCGGCATGCCGCAGCAAGGAGGGGATGAACGGATCGATCCCGAGTCCGACGCGTGCGAGGGTCGATGCCGCATTGACGCGGACATCGCTGGATTCGTCGTCGAGGGCATCCGCCAAGGCCTTCGATGCCGGGAACCTCGAATTCATGGCCAGGTTGTTGAGAGCGCGGAGAGATGCGACGCGGACCGGGGCGTCCCGATCCCGGAGCGACTCGGTCAGGGCGAGGATCAAGGCATCATCGCGACGGAAGCCGCCCAGGGCCAGGGCCGCCGCGGCACGTCGCCCGGCTGCGTCGGCATGGAGTAATCCCTCCAGGGCTGCGACGGATTCCTCGGCATCGGGCCCGCCAGGCGCCAGTCGGCCCAGGGCGTTGACCACCGCGATCACGGGGTCGCGACTCGTCTCCGACGCCGCCCCCGGGGCCCGCTCTCGTCGCTTCAGGGCTGCGAGCAAGCCGGGGACCATCTCCCGGGCGTTATCCCGGAACTCGGCGAGGCAGGATGCGGCCAGGAACCGGACCTCGGCATCGGGACTGCCGAGCGCCGTCATCAGGCCCGGGATCGCCGAGGACGAGAATGCCGGCGGTCGGATCTTCCCCAGGATCTCCGCGTAGGATGCGCGGAATGCCGGTTGACTCGTCTCCAGGGACTTGACCAGGTTCGGGATCATCCCGGTGATCTGCCGAGGGAAGTGGAGCAGGTAGTTGGCGGCGGTAATGCGGTTCTTCGGGGACTCATCCTCGAGGGCGGCGATGAGCGCCTCGGGTGCTTCGTCGGAGATCCGCGGTCCGATCATCCCGAGTCCGCAGATCGCCGAATAGCGAACGCCGGGGTCGGGATCGCCGGCGCGCTTCGCCATCGCATCATCGATCGAGCCGAAGTCGATCAGTCCCAGAGGGCCGTGCCAGGAGATCACGATCATCCAGAGCGCCTGGGTGCAAGCCGATCGAACGGGCGGATCCGGGTCATCCAGGGATTCGAGCAGGGCCTTCACCGCATCCCTGACATCCATCCCGCCGGACTCGGTGCGGGCGGCTCCGCTGATCACGGTCACCAGGCCCTGTGCCGAAGCCGCACGTACCGCGGCCTCGGAATCCGAGAGCCCGACGATCAGCGCGGGGATCGCGACTTCGGTGTCCTCGGCGCCGAGGTTCTCGAGTTCATGGACCGCTTTCAGCCGCGCCTCGACCTGCTCAGATCGGATGCCCCGTGCCGCGGCCGCCGCGGGATGGCTCCTTTCCCAGATGGCGAGCCAGGCCAGGAACAGGACGCCGCTACTCAGCAACAAAGCGACCAGTCCCGAGACGCCCGACCAGGATCGAGATCGCGAGCCCTCTTCGGACCCGAATTCTTGATCGAGATCATTCGCGGACGTATCGGTCGGATGATTTCTGCCGATTCGCTCGATCATGCCCTGATTGTCCTCCCTGACCGATTCTACACTGAGAGCCTCCATTTCACCGCAAGGAAAAGGCCGGAAGTCGCAGTTGTTGGCGACATCGCCCAGGACTTCGAATCACCTCGGGATCCGCGGCATCATCGGACTGAGCTCCAATCCGGCACGACGTTTGCCCCCATACGGTCGGCTCCGGTCGATGATTTTCACCAGGACCAGGTCATACGATCATGACCAGGTGAAGGGATGACGCGGGCAAGGATACAGGTAACGCTGGGCCCGAAATGTCTGTCGGAAAGGGCGTCGAGACCGGGCTCGCGCGGACTTCCAATCGCAGGATCACCATGATAACCAGCCGACGAACCATCCTCTCCGCCATCGGGTTAGGTCTTCCTTTCGGCCTTGGCACTCGGCTCCTGGCGTCTTCGACTCCGCTCGGCGCGGCTCCGGTGCTCCGCTTCCGCCCGTTCGAGGAGGCGGTGCGAGCAGCCTTCGCGGAGAAAACCCCGATGAGCCAGGTGGTCGGCCAGGGATTGCCATGCCGTCGGATCGAAATCGGCCATTGCGAGCAGGTACAGGCCGGCGTCCAGGGTTGTCATAACGACCGCAAGTTTGCCGGCTTTCCGGCCGGTCACTTGCGGATCGTGCGGACGGGGTCCGAACCCGGCCCGGTTCGGCAGGGTGTTCGGCTCTATGTCTCCACGGTTGACGTCGCCTTGATCGGCGGTTTGACGCCCGTTGTCCCGAGCCGTCCGCTCGATTTCGCCTCTCTGCCGCCCGCACCGGCCTTCTCCTGATCGCCTCGACTCGAAAGACAATACGACGAGACCTACTTCCCTCGAATTTTTCGATACCTGAGACCAAGTCATGCCATTCATGCCGTTCAATATCCTCGGGATGTGGTTTCGAGGATTGCTGTCCATCGCGATCCTCGCCGGGGGAATCTACCTACTCGTCCGATGGTACGACGATTCTCATGTCATCGAGCAAATCGTGGTCTCCGCGCCGTCCGGGGAACGCGAGGGAATCCGACCGCGTGAAGACCAACGACCGGCCTCGACGTCGGTCATCGTTCCCGGCCGTCGCGTCTTCCGCTTCGATCCCGGCTGGAATCGACCGACCGGAGAGCTTGCCGCGGCCGTCGCCCTGCTCCTGTGGGCGACGGTAGGGCGATGGATCGGTCATGCCTTCTCGATGCTCACGCTGAAGCCCGGCTCGAATTCCGCGTCGACACCGCAAGCCGGTCGCCCGGGGATGACCGATCCTGTCAGGGAGAGCAAGAAAATACGGCGAATGAAGGCCCGACGCCGGAGGAAGGGCGTCGCAACGCCGCTGATAACCGAAGCGGATGAGGACCCGCAAGCTGACCGGACCGGTGAAATCCATACGATCAGGAGGCCGGACGGCAGTGAGCTGCGCGTCGAGTGCTACGGTCCCAAAGATGCGCCGCCGATCGTGTGGACGCATGGGTGGGGAGCCAATAGCACGGAGTGGTTCTACCAGAAACGCTATCTGACGGACAGGTTCCGGCTGATCATCTGGGACGAGCCCGGACTGGGCCTGTCGAAGAAGCCGGACAACAATGATTACAGGCTCGAAAACCTGGCGGACGATCTTGATGCCGTGCTGACGTTCGCCGGCGGACAACCTGCGGTGCTCGTCGGCCACAGCATCGGCGGGATGATTACTCTGACTTACTGCAAGGAATACCCCGAAGCATTGGCGACCCGGATCGCGGGCCTCGTGCTCGTCCACACCTCCTACACGAATCCCGTGCGGACGACGCAGATGGCGACCCTCTACACGGCCATCGAGAAACCCGTGCTAATCCCGCTCATGTACCTGACGATCGCCGTCTGGCCGCTCGCCTGGCTGATGAACTGGATGAGCTACTTCAACGGATCGGCGCATCGGTCCACGCATAAATCGTCGTTCTCGGGGAATGAGACCAGGGGCCAGCTCGACTTCGTCGCGAGGTTCATGCCGCATGGGCGACCCGACGTCCTTGCACGAGGGATGCTCGGCATGATCGCGTACGACGCTACGCACGCCCTCGGCCGGATCAATGTGCCGACCCTCGTGGTGGTGGGCGATCAGGACACGACCACGTTGCCCGAGGCGGGAGAGTTCATCGCGAGGCACGTCCCTCGGGCCGAGCTCGTCACGCTCACTCCGGCCAAGCACATGGGGCTCCTCGAGCATCATGAACGATTCGACCGGCTGGTCGAAGATTTCGCCGGGAAGTGCCAGAATATTCCGGTCAATTCGTAGGGCTATCTCGCGTTGACGATCGATCCGTCGCAACACGCCCGAGCATGTCGAGGGCGTTCACCGTCGCGGCACCTTCTGCCGTGTTGTCGAAGATGCACCAGACGGCTGCCGAATTCGCGGCATTGGTCAATGCCTCCGCAAGGACTTCGAGGTACTCATCGGGGTACGACGAGTAGTAGACCTTCGGCGAGCCGTGCAGTCGGTAGTAGATGAGCCCGTCCCACCCGCCGGGCTCGGCGGCCGCAGGGACCACCGCCGGATCCGCAGCGACTCGTGCCGCGCGGTAACGATGAAAGAGCAGGTCCGCAGATGGCTCGAACCAGCTCGCGTGCCGGGGCTCCAGGGCGACGTTTCCGTCGTATCGGTCCCTGAGCGTGGCGAAAAACCGCCCCGCAACGTCGGCCGAGAACGCGAGGCTCGGCGGGAGCTGGACGAGCAACGGACCGAGCCGGTCGCCGAGCTGAGTCGCTTCCCCAAGGAAACGGTCGAGCACATCGTTGACGTCCACCAGGCGGCGTTCATGGGTGATGACTTTCGGCACCTTGACCGAGAATACGAAGGATGCGGGGACGGATTCCGCCCAGCGAGCGTAGGTGGCCGGGCGGTGCGGCTTGTAGAACGAGGAGTTGATCTCGACGGCGGGAAAGCGGTCGGCGTACCGCGCGAGATGCGAACCCTCGGAGGGGAAGCGATCGCTCTGCTCTTTCGGCAGCGACCAGCCGGCGCATCCGACGCGGATGGTGCCGGAGTGAATTGCCTTGTTCCTGGCCACATCGATCCCTTTTGAAGAAACGTCGATCATCCGGACTGCTCGGCCATGATTTCCATCGCAATTCGAAGGCCGGAAAACCAAACAGCCCTCTGTCGCTCTGGGGTATTCCGCTCGCTCCCGGCATGGTATCTTTTGATGGACTTTTGTTGGATAATTCCGCGACATCCGATCACGCGGAGGAGCTATGCGGACCTTCCCCCGGTGGACGGCGATCAGCCTGCTGTTTCTGATTGGGTCTTGCCCGCAACTCCGGGCGGGTGGGCCCTCGGGCGATGATGATCCCGAGGTCTTCTTCGAGCGGAAGGTCCGTCCCGTGCTGGCCGGCACGTGCGTCAAGTGCCATGGGGCCGTCAAGGCCAGCGGCGGGCTGCGGCTCGACTCGCGCGAGGCGATGCTCAAGGGCGGCGAGAGCGGCCCGGCCGTCGTGCCGGGTGACCCGACGAAGAGCCTGTTGATCCGCGCGATCCGCCGAGAAGACGAATCGCTCGAGATGCCGCCGGAGAAACCGCTGCCCGAAGGATCGAGGGCCGACCTCGCCGCCTGGGTCGCCGCCGGCGCCAGATGGCCGAAGCCCGTCGCGGCCGCCCGGGTGATTGCCGGGCAGAAGCACTGGGCTTTCGAGCCTCTGTCTGGCCTCGCTCCTGCCGAGGATCCGACCGGATGGGCGGAAGGCCCCGTCGATCGGTACATCGCGGCCGGACTCCGTGCCCACGGGCTCCACCCGGTCGATCAGGCCGACAAGCGGATCCTGATCCGTCGAGCGTCCTTCGACCTCATCGGCCTGCCGCCGAGCCCGGAGCGGGTCGAAGCGTTCGTTGCCGACCTCCGGCCCGATGCCTACGATCGTCTGGTCGATGAGCTCCTGGCGTCGCCCCAGTACGGCGAACGTTGGGGACGCTACTGGCTCGACCTGGCCCGCTACGCCGACACCGCCGGCGACAACTCCGACTATCCGATCCCCCAGGCCCACCTCTACCGCGACTACGTGATCGATGCTTTCAACGCCGACCTCCCCTATGACCGATTCCTCCACGAGCAACTCGCCGGCGACATCCTCGCGGCCGACGGCCCTCCCGAAGACTACGCCCGTCGGGTCATCGCGACCGGCTTCGTCGCCCAGGCGAAGCGGTTCGGCACGCACAAACTGGAAGACATCCACCAGATCATCGAGGACACGCTCAACACGACCGGCCAGGTCGCGCTCGGCCTGTCGCTCCGCTGCGCCCGCTGCCACGACCACAAGTACGATCCGATCACGTCACGCGACTACTATGCCCTCTACGGCTTCTTCGCCAGCACCAAGTACCCGTTCGCGGGTGCCGAGGAGGAGCGAAAACCGAGCGAATTCGTGCCTCTAGTACCGCCGGCCGAGTTGAAGGCACTCGAGGCGAAACATGCCGATGCCGTCGCGAAGACGAAGAAAGGGCCGCCGAAAGCCGACCTGCCCGTGGCCTATGCCGTCCGCGAAGGGACTCCCACGGATGCCAAGCTCCAGAAGGGGGGCAATCCGCGCGACCTCGGGCCGGTCGTCCCGCGCGGCGTACCGACCTGCCTGGACCCGAGCCCTTCGCTGGCGATCCCCATGGAGTCGAGCGGCCGTCTCCAGCTTGCCCGTTGGCTGACCGAAGGTTCCCCGCGTGCCCTGACGGCGCGCGTGATGGTCAATCGGATCTGGCAGCACCACTTCGGCAAGCCGATCGTGGCGACCCCGTCCGATTTCGGCCTCCGAGGCGCGACGCCGACCCACCCCGAGCTACTCGATTGGCTGGCCCGCGCCTTCATCGATTCCGGCTGGTCGATCAAGGCGATGCACCGGACAATCATGCTCTCGAAGGCGTACCGGCTCGCCCCGGAGATCGACTCGGCCGATGCCGAGGCGGACACGGGCAACGCCTGGTACTGGCGGTTCGACCGCCGCCCACTCGACGCCGAGGCGCTGCGCGACACCCTGCTCGACCTCGCCGGCCGCCTCGACCGATCCCGGCCCGGTCCCCATCCGTTCCCGCCCCTGAGTGCCTGGCATTTCACGGCCCATCACCAGTTCAAGGCGGTCTACCCTTCGGATCATCGCAGCGTCTACCTGATGGTCCAGCGCCTCCACCCGCACCCCTACCTCGCGCTGTTCAACGGGCCGGATACGAGCCTGTCGACGGCCGTTCGCGACGACGCATTCCTCCCGATGCAGGCCCTCTTCCTCCTCAACAGCCCGTTCGCGCACGAGCAGGCCGGCGCGTTCGCCCGGTCGCTGATCGCTCGGCAATCCGAGTCGTCGCGAGTCCGATTCGCCTACCTGAGGGCCTACGGGCGCCCGCCGTCGCAGCAGGAATCGGACCGCACGACGGAGTACCTCCGGCGTTACGACCGGCTCCTCGCCGAGGAAGGTATGCCCGCCGAACGCCGGTCCATCGAATGCTGGTCCAGCCTGGCACGGACGATCCTGGCGTCCAATGAATTCCTCTACGTGGATTGAAACGTGCCGGGCATGAGGCTCTCGACCCGGGCCGGGAGCTGATCGAAGGTCTCCATCCGAATCGTGAGGACGTGCGACATGGCCCGTGATCACCTGCACCGCCGTGACTTCCTGAATCGCACCGTGGCGGCCGCGGCCGCGGCGAGCGGGCTCGGGCTCTATCGGAACTTGACCCTGGCCGCGGGCATGAACGGCGGGCATCCCCTGGCGCCACGACCCGGCCACTTCCCGGCCCGGGCCAAGCGATTGATCGTGTTCTTCATGACGGGGGGGCTTTCGCACGTCAACACGTTCGACCACAAGCCTCGGCTCCGTCGCGATCACGACAAGGCGATGGTCAAGGGTCAGAAGAAGCTCCTGGGCTCGCCCTACGCCTTCCGACCCTATGGTGCCAGCGGGAAGATGGTCAGCGAACTGTTCCCGAATGTGGGCTCGATCGTCGACGAGTTCTGCTTCCTGCACTCGGTCCACGGCGATTCGGCCGGACACTCGGCGGCGACGCTCGGGATGCTCACCGGGTCGGTCACGATCCCGATGCCGAGCCTCGGCTCCTGGATCAGCTACGGCCTCGGCACTCTGAACCTGGACTTGCCCCCCTTCGTCGTCCTCGCGGCCAAGGACCCGTACAACGGTTTTCAGGTCTGGGACGCCAATTTCTTGCCGGCCTCCTACAAGGGCGTGCGGCTCACGCCGGGCCCCGATCCCTTGCCGAACGTCGCGAGCCCGGTCGCCTCGATCAAGCGTCGAGAGCTCGAGAGTTTGATGCTTCGCGACCTCAACGAGGCTCATCTCGCGGCGCGTCCGGGCGACCCGCATCTCCCCTCGCGGCTGACCACGATCGACACCGCCCGCGGTCTGATGCGAGAGGCGCCCGAGGCCTTCGACATCGGGCGCGAGCCGTCGCATATCCTCGAGCTCTACGGCGCGTCGGCCGACGACCCGTCGTCGTTCGCGGCCCAGTGCCTGGTCGTGCGCCGGCTGGTCGAGCGGGGTGTCCGCGTGGTCGAACTGTTCGACGTCGGCTCGAACAATAACTGGGACAGCCACAACCGGATCGAAGACCACCGCAACCTGTCCCGCCGCGTCGATCAGCCGATCGCCGCGCTGGTCAAGGACCTGAAGCAGACGGGGCTTCTCGACGAGACGCTGATCGTCGGCTGCTCCGAATTTGGTCGCACCCCCTGGCAGGACCTGACGCCCGTCGGCCGGGGCCACCATAGTGATTGCTTCACGTGCTTCCTCGCGGGCGGCGGCGTCCGGAGCGGCTCGAGCTACGGCCGTTCCGACGAGTACGGCAATCAGGTCGCCGAGAACCCCGTCCATGTCCACGACCTGCACGCCACGATCCTCCATCTCATGGGACTCGACCATACCCGACTCACGTATCGGTACTCCGGGCGCGACTTCCGCCTGACCGACGTCCATGGCCATGTCGTCCGCGACGTCCTGGCCTGAATGGGGAGGCCGGGGTTCGACTCGCGCCGGGTCGACTCATCCCGGCCAGGCCCGCAACGCCAGTTCCATGACCTTTCGCAGATCCGCTCCGCTGGCTCCGCCCGCCGCCTGGACCGCCATTCCCTGCGAGACGGTCGTGACGTAGCGGGCGAGATCGGCGGGATCGGAATCGGGCGGTAAGTCGCCTTCCGTGATGGCTCGCGCGAATCGATCGCGCAGGGCGGCCTCGCCCGCGGCTCGCCTCCTGCTCATCTCGGCGCGTATGACTTCGGCCGTATCTCCGCAAGCCAACGCACTCTGGACCATGAAGCAGCCCTGGGGCTTCCGCGAATCGGTGATCAACTCGATGGCCCCGTGCAGGAATCGCTCGACGACCGCCCGCGCGGTCGGTTGCTCGAGCGCTTCACCGATGTGGCAGGCCGGACCTTCGAGATAGCGATCGATCGCCTTGCGGAACAACGCTTCCTTGTTGCCGAACGCGGCATAAAGGCTGGGCCGGTTGATCCCCATGGCCCTGGTCAGGTCGGGCAGCGAGGCGCCCTCATAACCTTTCCGCCAGAAGACCTCCAGTGCGCGGTCCAGCGCCTCATCGACATCGAAGGCACGCGGGCGACCGATCGGCATGGCAAACCCTCTTTCTTACCTAATGGTACATTAATCGACTTGACTCGCCAAGGTGGGCTCTCTATTATGTACCGGCCGATACAGAATCGCGGGTCTCTCTATCAAGGAGTACGCTCATGTCTCGGAAACTCTCGGGTCAAGTCGCGGTCGTGACGGGTGCATCCAAGGGCATCGGCGCTTCGATCGCGTTGCACCTTGCGGCCGAAGGGGCCGATGTCGTCGTCAACTACTCATCGAGCAAAGAGGGGGCCGATCGCGTGGTCGCCGAGATCGTCGGCAGGGGTGGCAAGGCGATCGCCGTCCGGGCGAACGTCGCCGATCCGTCCGACATCCATCGCCTCTTTTCGGAGGCGAAGAAGGCATTCGGCCGGCTCGACATCCTGGTCAACAACGCCGGAGTCTATGAATTCGCTCCGCTCGAGAATGTCAACCCCGAGCATTTCCACAAGATGTTCGATCTCAACGTCCTCGGCTTGATTCTCGCGACGCAGGAGGCGGTCAAGCACTTCGGCCCCGAGGGCGGGAGGGTCATTAATATCAGTTCCGTGGTCGTCTCGCTCACCCCGCCGAACAGCTCGGTCTACAGCGCGACCAAGGCCGCGGTCAACGCCGTCACGAGGACACTTGCCAAGGAGCTGGGCCCGCGCAACATCCGCGTGAACGCGATCAATCCCGGCATGGTTGAGACCGAAGGCGTCCACGCCGCCGGCTTTGCGGAAGGCGATTTCCGCAAGCAAATCGAGTCGCAAACGCCGCTCGGCCGCATCGGCCAGCCGAAGGATATCGCGCCCGCCGCCGTCTTCCTCGCCTCCTCGGATTCGGCCTGGATCACCGGAGAAACGTTCACCATCTCGGGCGGACTTCGGTAGCTCGCGAGCTTGGGTTTTCACACCCTCGATCGACGACATAAGCTCAACAGAATATGCATGTCGGAATCGGATTACTGGCGAGACTGGAAAGCGGCCGGCTCGGTCGGCATAATCGGCACGAGTGCGACAGGGGAGTTCCGTATCCCTCCTCCGCATAACCATTCTCGCCGGATCCGCAATCGGAAGGAGACTGTGATGGCCCGAGCACTCGTTCGATGCGGCAGTTGCCGAGCCTTTCCATTCCTCGTGGCTGCCATGACGGTCATGTCGATGGGTCACGGACCGGCCCGGGCGGACGAGCCCGAGAAAGCGAAAGAACTCCCCGAGCAGATCGTGGACACGATGAACAAGCTCTTCGGCAAACATCCCGGTTTCCGGGCCGCCCATGCCAAGGGGATCGTCTGCGAAGGCGAATTCGCGCCGACATCGGCGGCTGCCACATTGTCGCGAGCGCCGCATTTACAGGGGAAGCCGTCGAGAGTGACGGTCCGCTTTTCGGACGGTACCGGCGTACCGTCCATCCCGGATGGGATTCCGGACGCGAGCCCGCATGGCCTGGCCATTCGCTTCCATCCGGAGGCGGGCGGGAGCACCGACATCGTCTCCAACGCATTCAACGGCTTCGCGGTCGCCAACGGTGAGGACTTCCTGGCCCTCCTTCAGGCCGTCTCCGAGAGCGGGCCGAATGCCGCGAAGCCCACTCCCATCGAGAAGTTCCTCGGTACACATCCCAAGGCCCTGAAAGTCGTCACGGCTCCCAAGCCGACGCCCGTCAGCTTCGCGACCGAGCCTTACTTCGGGGTCAACGCGTTCCGGTTCACCAACGGCGACGGCAAGTCGCGCCATGGTCGTTACCAGATCCGTCCGGAAGCCGATGCGAAGTTCCTGACCGCCGAGGAGGCGGCAAAACAGCCGCCCAACTTCCTCATCGATGAGCTGCGAGACCGTCTGGCGAAAGGCCCTGTCCGGTTTCGTCTCGTGGTGCAACTGGCAGCCGAAGGCGACATCGTGGACGACGCCACGGTCGTTTGGCCCGACGACCGGCCCATCGTGGATCTGGGTGTCTTGACGGTGATCAAGCCGGTTGCGAACAACGACGAGGCCCAGCGTGCACTGGGGTTCGATCCCTTGCGTCTCGTGGACGGAATCGAGGGTTCGGATGATCCGCTGCTCGAGATGCGGTCGTCCGTCTATGCCGTCTCCAGGCGACGGCGCAAGTAGCATCCAGGGCTCCCTCGAAATTATGCTGGGTTCATCTCAAGTCGGCCGAGAATTCGACCTCGCCAGGGCAGCGTAGATGGGAGATGCGTGCATGAACCTTCACTTGGTCCGATTCGTTGCTCCCGTGCTGATCATCGCAACAGCCGCGGCATCGTGCTCGTTGGCGCAAGAATCGTCCGTTCCCAGGAATGCGACCGTGTCGAAGGAATCGAAGCTGGCCCAGCCGGCGACGGTCGCGGACTTCATGCGATACGAGCCGACCGGACTCTCCCTGTTGAGGCCCTACTCCCGCGGCAAGGTTCCTGTCGTCTTCGTTCACGGACTCTGGTCGAATCCATCGTCCTGGCACCGGATGATCTCGGAATTGGAAGCCGAACATACGCTCGACGACCGGTATCAGTTCTGGACCTTCGGGTACTCGACCGGCGACCCGATCCCGTACTCGAGCTCGTTGCTGAGGCAGAATCTGGACGAGGTGCGTCGGAAGTTCGATCCCGACAACTCCGACGCGTCATTCGCCCGGATGGTTCTCATCGGCCACAGCATGGGCGGACTTCTCACCAAAATGATGGTTGTGGAGAGTGGCGCACGGTTATGGCGAGTCGTGAGCGACCGTCCCTTCGATCAGCTGCTGGGAGAGCCCGAGGATCGCGAGTTCATCCGCCGCGCCTTGATCTTCGACGCACGACCGGAGATCCGCCGGGTCGTCTTCATCGCCACGCCGCACCGAGGCAGCCGGGTCGATCGGGGCTCGCTCCAGCGCATCGGCTCGCGGCTGATCCGGTTGCCGGACCCGCTACGCTCCGCTCACGACAGACTCGTTTCCCGCAATGACCGAGTGTTCTTCAAGGACCAATTCCGTATCGGCATACCCACCAGCATCGACGAGCTGGAGTGGGGATCGCCCATGCTCGCGGGCCTGCTCGATCTGGACATCCCGCCGGCGGTCAAGGCCCATTCCATCATTCCGGTCCGGACGGAGACGTCCCACACGGGCCGGACTGACGGCCTGGTCCCGTATACCAGTGCACACGTCAACGGTGTGGCCTCCGAGAAGATCGTCTCATCGGGCCATCTTTGCCAGGACCATCCCGACGTGATCCGCGAAGTCCGGCGAATCCTCGTCGAGCACGCGGCATTCTGACGCGAACGTCGAGTCGGAGGTTTCGGAGCAGTCGGGCGGGCACCTCGAAACAATCCACGGAGGCTTACCGGATCGATGTCGATCGAAGGCGAGGTGGACACGCATTCGGATCCCCGGATGTTGCGCACGGCTTTGCCTGGGGAATTGTGCAGGAGCCCGGGGCCGTCCCGCGCCGCGGGCGATCCTCGACATTGCGTACGCGAAATCAACCGAGGGTCGTGCCGTGATCGTCCTGCTCCTGGCCGTGTCCGCCCTGCTGATCTTGTTCGCCCCGGATCATGCTCCCGTGGTACTGGCGCTCGTCTTATTCATCACCGCGATCCCATGGCGTGAGGCATGGAAATCGGCGAGTGGGACGGCCTTGCGGCCTGCTCTCATCTGGGTGGCGTTGGCGATCGCGGCCGCGATCGCCGCGCAGGGGTTCGGTTGGATCGAGCCGGTCGTCGGGGGCCGGCCCGGGGCCGGCCGGCTGACGTATCTCTCGGTCTTGGCGGGACTGGCGGCCCTGATCTCCGTACTCAACGCGCGCACGCCGGGGGGGCGCGTGTGGGCCGGCCTGATGGTCGTGCTGGTCCTGGTCTTCCTGATCCCCTGGCTGGAAGGACCCTGGCGGCTCCGGCGTGCCGGAGGTCTCTCGCAGCTCCACCTCGATGCGCCCTGGACCATCTTCTATGGACTCCTGGTCCTCGTCGGCGTCACCAATTACCTGCCGACTCGGTTCGGCGCCGCGGCCGCCTGCATGTCGGTGTGCTTCATCCTGGAGTATTTCGGACTGACGCGCGATGACTGGCCGCCGGGGCGTCGCGCGTTGATCTGGATGTGGGTCTCGTGGACGCTTGCCGCAAGCGTCTGGTTGGCGCGTTGGGGCGGCAGTCGGGTGCCCGTTTCCCGGTCGCGGCTGGAACTGCTCTGGTTCTGGTTCCGGGACTTCTGGGGAGTCGTCTGGGCACTCCGCATCATGGAGCGCTGGAATCGGACCGCCGAATTGAAGGGGTGGCTCGTTCGACTGAGCTGGTTCGGGCTGGTCCCCGTCGATTCCGCTTCGATCGAAGGGCCGATGGTGGACCCGCCGGGGAGCGAGGCGGCCCTCCGAGGCTTGATTCGCCGCTTCGCGCAAGCCGGACGCCTCGACGAAGTCCTTGCTCTCGACGACCCTTCGTCTTGCGGCCGGGCGAATTCGGCACGATGATAGCAGGCTGGGCATGATGATTCATCATCGATCGAGGGACGGTTTCGACCGGGCGCGTGCCGACCGACCGGGTTTTCGACGAGATCGTGCGCCTCGCCGATCGCCCGCGCCTACGGCCTGAGGGATCGGCTCATTGGGTACCGGCCGCCTCGATGCGAAGGGTAGGGATTCGTGGATCGCCGCCGGCTGAACGACGCCTCGTGGGCCCAGGTCGTGTTGGCCGTGCTGGCCATCATCGCGGCGCTCTACTTCTTGAAGATGATCTTGATACCGGTCGCCGTCGCGGTCGTATTGACTTGCATGCTCGCGCCCTCGGCACGGTTCGTGCGCCAACACCTCCGTTATGGGCCCCTGGGGGCCCTGGTCCTGTTCCTCATCCTGGTGGTCGGCGGGATCTACCTGGCGGGGCTGACGGCCGAGAGCCTGGTGAGGGCGACCTACACGCTTCCCCTGGAAATCGAGCGGCTGGCCGGCCAGGTGAGCGGTCGGATCACCGAATTGATCCGCGAGCGGCCTTACCTGCGCGCCGTGCTCCCGGAGCCGGGGACCATCGACCGGCTCGGCGATACCAATCGCGCGCTGCTGATCGACAAGCTCAGCTATGGCATGACCGATTTCACGGCCTGGGTCGTCCAGGGATTCATCATCCTCGTCCTGGTCATCTTCCTCTTGATCGAGAGCGAGATGCTGACGGTCAAGGTCGTGCGGTTCTTCGCCAAGACGCCGTCCGAGGTGCTCGGCGCCAACGAAGTGCTCACCGAGATCACGCACAAGATCCGGGCCTATCTTGTCGCGCGGACCCTCCTCAATGCCGGCCTCGGAGTCGTCCTGGCCCTCGGGCTCTGGGGCCTGAATGTCCGTTTCGCGTTCATCCTCGGCATGGTGGCGGCGCTCACCAATTTCGTCCCTTACATCGGCCAGATGATCGGCGGTGCGCTGCCGACCGTGGTCGCGCTCGGACAGACTGGATCGATGGGCGACGCCCTGATCGTGGCGGCCATGTACCTCGCCGTCCTCGGCATCGAGGAGTACGTGATCACGCCCATGGTGATGGGTCGGTCGCTCGACCTGAACGGCACGACCATCCTGATTGCCTGCCTCTTCTGGGGTTATCTCTGGGGCCTGATCGGGCTGGTGCTGGCGATGCCGATCACGGTGAGCCTGAAGGTGGTATTCCAGACGGTCCCCGAGCTGAATCGGTGGGCGGAGCTGATGTCGCTCGACTGGCAGTCGCCCCAGTCGGCCGCGACCGACCGCGACGCCACGTCGGCGATCCCGAGCGTCGTCGCGGGCGCGGACTTCGAGCCGCCGCACCAGTCCCAGCCGATGAGCCCCGCCGAGACCGGGGGATGAAGTCACGCCCGATCGAAGCCTCTCCCGGCGACGAGGTTTTCCCGCCGTTGTGCGGGGTGGCAGGGGCTCGGATATGGTACCCTGGGAGTGGGGTCGTTCCGATCTTGCTTCGATGGTCGAGGCGGTGGGTTTCCCTCGGAATCGGCCGGAAGCCGGCTGTGACGCCGGATCGGGCCTTCGATTCGAGTCGCCCTCGGAAAGGGCGGGGAAAGAGACATGCAACTGACCCTTCGAGACGTCAGCAAGTTCCTCGACGTGCCGGAGTCCACGGTGACCCGCTGGATCAAGCAACGGGGCCTCCCGTGCCAGCAGGTGGGGGGGCAGGCCCACTTCAACCGGGTCGAGCTGATGGAGTGGGCCACGGCCAACAGGATCAAGGTCTCGGCGGAGGTGTTCGACAGCCTGGAAGGGGAAGATGAGCCGGTCCCGAGCCTGGTCGGCGCACTGGAAGCCGGCGGGATCTTCTATCACATCGAGGGGGCTCGAAAAGACCTCGCGCTACGGTCTCTGGTCAACGTCCTCCCGCTCCCCGAGGGCGTCAACCGCGAGTTGCTGTTGCAGCTCTTCCTGGCACGGGAGGCTTCGGCGAGCACCGCGATCGGCGAGGGTATCGCGCTCCCGCACGTCCGCAATCCGATCGTATTGAACGTCGAGAAGCCGATGGTGACCCTCTGCTTCCTGGAGCGGGCCGTCAACTTCGGGGCTCTCGACGGCAAGCCGGTTCAGATTTGTTTTACGCTGATCTGTCCCACGATGAGAGGCCACTTGCAGACCGTTTCCCGGTTGTCCTACGCCCTGCATGATGAGGGGTTCAAGGGCGTCGTGACGCGGCAAGGCCTGCCGGAGGAGATCTTGCGTGAGGCGCGTCGCGTCGAGGCGACGATCGCCGCGCCCGGCGGCCCGGCGAGAAGGTGAATCCATCGCGCGGGCGCCGCCTCCGAACGCGATGGGTGATCGGGTCGGGCGTGCAAATGCCCGCTCCATCCTTTCGGCCGGTCCGGCTCCCGGCTAGGCTGTTGTGCCGATGGTGTTCCGGGTCGTGCTCGTGCCGGCATGGGTGTTCATTCACAATTGATGGGATACGGCCGTGAGCGAAACTCTGGTTCTGCTCGGGATCATCGCCGCCGCCCTGAGCGGTCTTCCCGGCCTGCTCTGGCGGCGGAGCTCGTCGGGTGGCCAGTGGGTCACCACGCTGATCGCCGTGCTCGGGGCGGGGCTTGGCCTGGCGGGCGCGGGCTGGTTCTGGGCGACCGGCGCGAGTCAACCCGTCGTATTGCCCTGGTCCATCCTGGGTACGGAGTTCCAGGTCGCCCTCGACGGCCTATCCGCGATCTTCCTCGCGCCGATCTTCCTGGTCTCTCTGCTGGGGAACGTGTACGGACTGGGTTACTGGAAGCAGACCGAGCACCCTCAGAACGGTCGAAAGCTGCGATTTTTCTACGGCACGGTGACCGCCGGCATGGCGCTGCTCGTGATCGCCCGGACCAGTATCGTGTTCCTATTCGGCTGGGAGATCATGGCACTCTCCGCCTACTTTCTGGTCACGACGGAAGACGAGGAGAACGAGGTCCAGGAAGCCGGTTGGTTGTACCTGGTCGCGACCCACACCTCGACCCTCTGCCTGTTCGCCATGTTTGCTCTGATCCATTCCGTGAATCCTCATTTCTTCGCGCTCGTGCCGCTCGAGAATATCGTCCTGCTTCATTCCGCGAATCATTCCTTCACGCAATTCCCTCTCGACCAGGCGGCCCTGAATCCCGGCGTGAAGACGGCGATCTTCGTCCTCGCCTTGTTCGGCTTCGGGCTCAAGGCGGGGATCATGCCGCTGCACGTCTGGTTGCCGAGCGCCACGCCGCGGCCCCGAGCCACGTCTCCGCCCTCATGTCGGGCGTCCTCATCAAGATGGGGATCTACGGGCTGGTGCGAGTGACGTCGATGCTGGGGAGCCTCCCTCTGAGCTGGGGTGTCATCGTCCTGGGTTTGGGCGTGATCTCGGGTGTCCTCGGGGTCGCCTTCGCGATCGGCCAGCACGACCTGAAGCGGCTCCTGGCTTACCACAGCATCGAGAATATCGGCATCATCGTCATGGGGCTCGGCCTGGCGATGATCGGGCGTTCGCTGGGCCGCGCGGATTGGATCGTCCTCGGTCTGGGCGGCAGCCTGTTGCACGTCTGGAACCACGCGCTGTTCAAAGCCCTGCTGTTCTTGAGCGCGGGCTCCGTCATCCACGCGGTCCATACCCGGGATATCGACCGCCTCGGCGGGTTGGCCAAGGCGATGCCGTGGACCTCGCTCTGCTTCGTCGTGGGCTCGGTGGCGATCTGCGGGCTGCCTCCGCTGAACGGATTCGTGAGCGAGTTCCTCATCTATCTCGGGCTATTCGGAACGCTCGTCCCCGGAGGGGGCAAGTCCTTCGAGGCCGCGGCCTTCGCCGCCCCGGGGTTGGCATTGATCGGCGCCCTGGCGGTGGCTTGCTTCGTGAAGGTGTTCGGAGTGGTCTTCCTCGGGACGGCGCGATCGGAACACGCCCGAGACGCACACGAATCCCCGCCGAGCATGATCTGGCCGATGGGGGTACTCGTCGCCTGTTGCTTCCTGATCGGGCTGGCGCCGGCGCTGGTCGCGCCCGCCCTCCAGCGAGCGATCGCGGCCTGGGCACCCGGGCCGCTCGACGCCGGCCCGCGACTCGTCGAACTGGCACCTCTGGGCTGGATCACGGCGATGGGGCTGGTCGAGGTCGCGGCCCTGCTGATCGGGGGTCTGCTATTGGGGGCGAGGCTTCGCTCCACGGTCGTGGACCGGGGTGGGACCTGGGGCTGCGGCTATGTGGCACCGACGCCCCGGATGCAGTACACTTCGTCCTCCTTCGCCCAGATGCTCGTCGGCATGTTCGGTTGGGTCCTTCGTCCGCGATCGCATGAGCCCGGGGATTGGACCCTCTTCCCCAAGTCGGCCGAATTTCACAGTGAAGTCCCCGACGCAGTCCTCGACGAGGTCGTGCTGCCGAGCTTTCGGTTCGGGGCGTGGTTGTTTTCCTGGTTCCGGGTGTTCCAGCGAGGGAATATCCAGATGTACTTGCTGTATGTCTTCCTCGCCCTGGTCGGCTTGCTCCTGTGGCGCTAGTTGATCGCGAATTGCCGATTCTCGACCGAGGCCGCGGAATGGATCGGGCATCCGAGATCGGCAAGATCGAATCCCGTCGCGGCGTGGCCGCGCCAGGAGGGACGTGATGGAGATGATGGTCCGGGACGCAGTCCACATCCTCCTGGCGCTCGGCATGCCGCCTTTGCTCCTCGGCGTGATCGCCAGGACGAAGGCGCTGTTCGCGGGTCGGGTCGGTCCGCCGGTGTTGCAGCCGTATCACGACCTCCTGAGGCTGTTCCGGAAGGGCTCGGTCTTCAGCACGACCACGACCTGGGTGTTCCGCGCCGGGCCGATCGTCGGTCTGGTGACCGCAGGGCTCGCCGCGATGGTGATCCCGCTGGCCAATCCCGCCGGTCCGGTGTCGTTCTCGGGAGATTTCGTCCTCCTGGCTTACCTGCTCGGGTTGGGCCGGTTCTTCACGGCCTCCGCCGCCCTCGACACGGGCTCGGCATTCGAGGGGATGGGGGCTGCCCGAGAGGTGTCGTTCGCCTGCCTGGCGGAGCCCGCCTTTTTCCTGGGCTTGCTCGTCCTCGTCAAGCTCTCGGGATCGCTCCAACTGTCGGGGATGCTCGGTGGTTCGCTCGGGTCCCACTGGGTGACCGCGGGCGCCTCGCTCGTGTTGATCCTTCTCAGTTGGTTCATCGTGCTCCTGGCGGAGAACTCGCGAATCCCCTTCGATGACCCCAACACCCATCTCGAGCTCACGATGATCCACGAGGTCATGGTCCTCGACCATAGCGGCCCGGCGTTCGGGATGATCCTCTATGGAGCGGCATTGAAGTTATTCCTGTTCGGGGCGCTGGTGGTCCGCCTCGTCATGTCCCCGGCGACGGACCGACCATGGCTGGGTTGGCCGGTGTTCGTCGCGGGGATGCTCGCGCTGGCGGTGGGGATCGGCGCCGTGGAATCGGTGATGGCCCGGCTTCGCCTGGCTCACATCCCGGTCCTGCTCCTCGCGGCCTGTTTGTTGTCCGGGTTCGGAATCATCCTGCTGTTGAGGTGAGTCGATGGTCCAGCTCCTCGACCCTTTGGTGATCATGGGCCTGGTGTTCAACTTCGTCGCGCTCGGTGTGAGCCGGATCCGGGGCGTCATCAACGCGGTCGCGGCCCAGGGGATCGTGCTGGCCATCCTCGCGCTCTTCGTCCATCCGGAGATCCGGCTGCGGGTCGTCCTCCTCGTCGTCGGCACCATCGTCCTGAAGGGGTTCGTGATCCCGCAGTTCCTCGTCCACGCCATGCGCGAGTCGGACATCCAGCATGAGGTCAAGCCGGTCGTCGGCTATATGACCTCCCTGCTGCTGGGTGCGCTCGGCACCGGCCTGGCGATGGTCTTCTCGTACACGCTCCCCCTCGCCGACGAGCACCAGCACATGCTCCTGGTGCCGGCCTCCTTGGCGACGGTCTGGACGGGGTTCTTGATGCTGACGACGCGCAAGAAGGCCATCATGCAGGTCCTCGGTTACCTGCTCCTGGAGAACGGGATTTTCCTGTTCGGCCTGTTGCTGCTGGAAGCGATGCCGCTCCTGGTCGAGATCGGCGTCCTGCTCGACCTGTTCACGGGCATGTTCGTGATGGGGATCATCATCCACCACATCAGCCGGGAATTCGCCTCGATCAGTACGGAGCACCTGTCGGAGTTGAAGGAATAACCGATGAGCTACGTACTGATCTGGCTCCCCCTGGCGATGGCGGTGTTGACGTTCGCCTTGCCTTCCGACCGATGGCGGCCGTGGCTATTGCCCGCGGGTGCGCTGGCGAACCTGGTCCTGGTGTGCGAGGTGATCATCCTGTCGGGAGAGGGCTTCGCGGTGACAGGGCTCGGAGGATGGCTCTTGCTCGATCCCCTGGGAAAACTCGTCCTCGGCTTCCTGGGCGTGTTCTTTTTCCTGTGCACTCTCTACGCGCCGGGTTACCTGGCGCTCCGCGCCGACCGTCCTAACCGCGTCTTCTGCGCCAATCTCTTCGGCGTTCAGGCGATGATGACCCTGGTCGTCCTGTCCTATCATCTCGGACTGATGTGGGTGGCGATGGAAGCGACCACGCTGGCCAGCGCACCGCTCCTCTACTTCAACCACAATGCGCGTTCGCTCGAGGCGACCTGGAAGTACCTGCTCATCGGTTCGGTGGGGATCGCCCTGGCGTTGCTCGGCTCGTTCTTCCTCGCCTACGCGATGCTGAAGTCGGGCCTCGAATCGACGCTGCTGTTCGACCAACTGATCAAGGACGCTCCGCAGCTCTCCTTGCCGTGGCTCCATGCGGCGTTCGCGCTGCTGTTCGTCGGCTATGGGACGAAGATGGGACTGGCGCCGATGCACACCTGGAAGCCGGACGCCTACGGCGAGGCGCCGGGGATGGTGGGTACGCTCCTGGCGGGCGGCGCGACGAGCTGTGCTTTCCTGTCGATCCTGCGCGTTTATCAGATCTGTCGGGCCGGGGCCGGGGCCGAGTTCGCCCGCCAGATCATGGTCTTCATGGGACTGTTCTCGATGGTGGTCGCCGGGGTCTTCATGGTCCGGCAGCGCGACTTCAAGCGCATGTTGGCGTACTCCAGCGTGGAGCACATGGGAATCCTGGTCCTGGGCATCGGCATCGGCGGCCTGGCCGTCTACGGGGCCTTGCTGCACCTGATCAACAACGGCCTGACCAAAGGGGTGCTTTTCCTCTCGGCGGGCAACATCCACCGGGCCTACGGCAGCAAGGTCACGGACCATGTACGGGGGGCGATCGAGCGCGTGCCCCTCTCGGGGTCATTATTCCTCGCCGGCTTCCTGGCCATCACGGGGGCCCCGCCTTTCGGGCCATTCGTGAGCGAATTCGCCATCGCCAATGCCGCGGCCGACAGCGGGCAATACGTTGCCGGCGGCCTGTTCGTGGTGATGCTGGGCGTCGTCTTCATCGGAATGGGGGCGACGGTCCTGGCCGTCGTCCAGGGGAAACCGGCCGAGCCGCAAGGAACCCACAGGTTTCGCGACAGCGTGAGCACCGGCGGTCCGATCCTCCTGTTCATGGCGCTCGTGCTGCTCCTCGGAGTCTACATCCCGCCGCCGCTGGAAACGCTCCTGCGCGAGGCCGCCGCGTCCCTGGAGGTGCATCAATGAGCGATCACGCTCCGCTCGCGGCGATCCGGAATGGTCAGGCGATTGCGCGGGCACGGGTGCCCGCGCTGAGCTTCGAGGAATTTCGCGGGAAGATCGTCAACGCCGTGAACGGCAGGCAGCGGGTCGCCGCCCTCTTCGGGGATGCCTCCGGCACGTCCGGCGAGCTGGATACCTACGTCGTCCTGGCCGATCGAGCGCGTGGCTTGCTGAATGTCGCCAGGACGACCCTGGACCCGGGCGGATTTCCCTCGATCACCCCGGATTGTCCCCAGGTCCATCTGTTCGAGCGAGAACTTGCCGAGCAATATGGGGTCCGACCCGAGGGCCATCCCTGGTTCAAGCCGGTACGCTTTCATCGTTCGTACCGAGCCGGGCACGACGCCTGGGGCAGGGGGCCCGGTGAAGATCCCGTCATCGGCGTCACCGATTTTTTCCGGGTCGAAGGGGAGGAAGTTCACGAGGTCGCGGTCGGGCCGGTTCACGCCGGGGTCATCGAGCCGGGCCACTTCCGGTTCCAGTGCCACGGCGAGCAGGTTTTTCACCTCGAGATCTCGCTCGGATATCAGCATCGCGGCCTCGAGCGGAGCCTGGCCGGCGGTCCGGACAAGCGGACGCTGCCGACGATGGAGAGCATCGCCGGCGACACGTCGGTCGGCCATGCGACGGCCTACAGCCGGGCGGTCGAAGCCCTCGCCGGCGGTCAGGCTCCCATGCGGGCCGAGGTGTTGCGCGGCATCGCCCTCGAGCTCGAACGTCTCGCGAACCACACCGGCGACCTGGCGGCCCTCGCCGGAGACGTCGGATTCCTGCCGACCCAATCCTACTGCGGGCGGCTCCGAGGGGATTTCCTCAACCTCACGGCTCTCCTGTGCGGGAGCCGATTCGGTCGGAGTCTGGTGCGGCCGGGTGGAGTCCGGTTCGACCTCGATGCCGCCCGGACCGAGCAATTCCTGCAACGCCTCGAAGGGGCTTACCGCGACGTTTCCGGGGCGGTCACCCTGCTCTGGAATTCCCTGTCCGTCCAGGCCCGGTTCGAGGACACCGGAGCGATCACTCGACAGACTGCCATCGCCCTCGGACTGGTCGGACCCGCGGCCCGTGCCTGCGGCCTGGAAAGCGACGTTCGCCACGACTTCCCCGCGGGGATCTTCCGTTTCGTGCAGGTGCCGGTCTCCTCCTGGACCACCGGCGACGTCTTCGCCCGCGCCTATGTTCGCTGGCTGGAGATCCAGCGGTCGGTGGCGTTCATCAAGGAACAGCTCCATGCGTTCCCGGATGGGCCGATCCGCGCGGAGGTCGGTCCGCTGAAACCCGACCACCTGGTCGTCTCACTTGTGGAAGGATGGCGTGGCGAAATCTGCCACGTCGCCCTGACCGATGACCGAGGGACGTTCTCGCGCTATAAGGTTGTGGACCCTTCCTTCCACAACTGGACCGGGTTGGCGATGGCCCTGAGGAATCAGCAGATCTCCGACTTTCCGCTCTGCAACAAGAGCTTCAACCTCTCCTACTGCGGCCATGATCTCTAGTTCGGCTTTCTTGCAGACTCATCGGGATCAGGCCGGGGGACGTCCATGTTCAACATCATCCGGGAGCGAATCCGGCAAGGCCGACGGACGATCCGGTTTCCGGCCGGCGAGCCGCCCGTGCTCCCCGACCGCTTCCGCGGCCTGCCCGTGCTGGACGAGTCGCGGTGCCCCGAGGGGTGCCGGGCGTGCGCCGAGGCGTGCCCCACCGACGCGATCGCCCGCGACGACAGGGGCCTTCGACTCGACCTCGGCCGTTGCATCTTCTGCACCGAGTGTGTCGAGGCATGTCCGGAGGGCGGAATCCGCTTCACCCCGGATTACCGGCTCGCCACCAGGACTCGTGAGGACTTGATCGTCAGGAGCGGTCGAGACCTCGAGCTCGCCCGTCCCATGGAGCCGAAGATGCTCCGACTCTTCGGCCGCTCCCTCAAGCTCCGCCAGGTGAGCGCCGGAGGGGATAACTCGGCCGAGGCCGACTTGAACGTCCTGGGGACGGTCGTCTTCGACCTGGGTCGATTCGGGGTCCAGTTCGTGGCCTCACCCCGACACGCCGACGGACTGGTGATCACGGGGCCCGTAACGGAGAACATGAAGTCGGCGATGCTGACGAGCTATGAGTCGATCCCCGCGCCCAGGATCGTGATCGTCGTCGGCGCCCCCGCCATCTCGGGAGGTATCTTTCGAGGGAATCCCGAGGTGCACGACGGGGTCGAGGGCATCCTGCCGGTCGATCTTTACATCCCCGGCGATCCGCCTCATCCCTTGACGATCCTCGATGGGCTCTTGCGCCTGCTCGATCGACCGGAACTCCGATCCGGACCGCCGTCGCAAGGTCGTGCTCATGGCGGCAGTTCGGATTCCTCGGGCATGGCTAATCCATCCGGATCAACCCTGGCCCGGACGCCGGGAAGTTCTTGACGCGTGATGACAAGAAGGGGACGGGCTTGCCGCTAGCGAAGTCCCCGTCCCCTTCATAGTCGTCGTTCGCCAGCGATCTCGGGATTACCCCGAGTGATGGGTGTCCGACGAAGTGTCCTCGCTCTTGATACTCGGAAGCTCGTGAGATGAGAGGCTCAACTTGTCGAGATCAGTCGGGACGACCTCGACCTGATGGGTTCGGCTGAGGCTCATCCAGCGAAGGTCATGATCGCTTGTTGCGAAGGTCTCCACTTTGTCGAAGACGAACATGGAGCGAATGAAGCTCATCATCGCCTTGGCCTTCCGGTGCAAGTACCACCACGCACGGGCGAAGGGGTGATCCTCCTGGATTCCGGGTTGCGCCAGATGAGTCAGGCTGATACGCTCGAGCAAGGTCATCGGGTCGGACGGATTCGAGCCGGCATAGTTGAGGCTGAGTTGGGACAGGCTCTCCAGGGCCTCGGCCCGTTCCTTGGCGAGGACCGGGGCGCCGACACGCAGGGAGGTGTCGGCGTGCGATCGGGCCCGCAGGCGGTCCAGGCCGACGATCGTGGCGATTCCCTGGCCGTTGCGCTTGAAGTTCTCGACGAACTCGAGCAGCAAGGCGGCCGTCGTGTGGTCGATGAGCGTCACCAGGTCGGTGATGTGCAGGTAGACGGTCGTTGCCCCGCTGGGAATCTGCGACAGCGCGGCATCGAGCTGCATCGAGTTGAAGCAGACCAGTGGTCGGCCGAAATACATGTGGTAGGTCTCGTCGACCGTCACCGTCTTCACGACGGGGCTCAGGAAGAGTTCGCCGGTGCCGCCCAGCCACCGCCTCGCCGTCTCTGCGAACGAGTCGCGGCCGTCCTTCCCGCCCTGCTCGACCCGCGTCACGATCAACGCTTCGAGGAGCAGCTTCGCCACGATGCCCGCGGCGATCCCCCAGAGCAGGTCGGTCGAGACCGTGACCAGCACCGTCGTCGTGAACACCAGCAATTGCTCGCTGCCGATGTGCGCCATGTGCTTCCAGACCCTGGGTGCGCACAGCTTGTAGCCGGTGTAGAGGACGATCGCCCCCAGGACGGCAAGAGGCATCAAGTTGATCAGATTCCTACCGAGAACGAGGTAGATGATCAGGAACGAGGCATTGTAGAAGTTGGCCCACTGGGTCCGCCCCCCGCCCAGGATGCACGCCGTACTCTTGACCCCGCCGGGGATGATCGTCAGCCCGCCGCCGAGGCTCGAGCACATGTTCGACACGCCCATCGCGAACAGGGTCCTGTTGGGGTCCGATTTGCGTCGGAATGGGTCGATCTTGTCGATCGCGGCGATCGTCGCCAGCGACTCGACCCCGTCGATCAGGGTCAGAGTCAGGACCGTCGTGAAGAGCGCCCACCAGAGGGTGTGGTTGGTGAACAAGCTGCGAAAATCCGGCAGGAGCCAGCCGCGATCGTAGGGCGGGGTGCCGAAAAGCGTGTCCGGGATGTGAATCAGCCGATCCCCGCTCAGACCCAGCAAGCTCCCGATGATCAGCCCCACGAAGGCGGCGATCACCTGGGGCGGCACGATCTTCACCCAGCGTGCCTTGAGCGACCCGAGGACGAAGATCAATGCCAGGGTGAAAATCCCCAGGAAGAAGACCTTCGGCTCCATCGCCATGAGCTGCGAGGGTGCCTCGCGGACGATCCCCCAGAACTCGTGCGACTCGAACTTGTTGTGAGGACTGCCGAAGATGAGCGGCAGTTGCTTGGCGATGATCAACAGGCCGATCGCCGCGAGCATCCCCTCGACAACCGCCGCCGGGAAGATGGCGCTGAATCGGGCCAATTTGAATTTGGCCAGGATCACTTGTACGAGCCCCGTCAGGCAGATGGCCCCCAGCAACAAGGGATAGCCCACCTTCATGTCGCCCTTGCCAAGCAGGATGATCGAGGCGAACAGGACGGGCGCCAGTCCCGCGGCCGGCCCGCTCACCGTCACGTAAGACCCTCCGAGGAACGGCAACACGAGGCCGGCGATGATGGCCGAGACCAGGCCGCAGATCGGCGGTGCGCCCGACGCCACGGCGATGCCCAGTGAGAATGGCAACGAGATCAAGGAGACGACAAGCCCGGCCATGAGGTCGTGTCGCCAGTGCTTGAGCCCCGCAATTCCGTTCTGGGGCTTCTCCATCGAGAGTGTTGAACCGACTTGCATGGTTCAGGTCCTTCTCTTTCGTTCGTCGAGGAAGAGGATCGGCCGTCGAAAACCGGAACTCGTGGGCACAGTTTCGCCATGCCGTCGCCGGAAGGGCGCTTCGACGCGCCTTCACGGATGAGATCGGAGCCAGCTCGCCGCCTGCCTCGGTCATTTCGAGCTTCGTGTATTGTAGAGATATAGGCCCCATGCGCACAAACCATACCGGCCCGCGGTGGGCTCGGAAAGGTTTGTATTAGAGCGATTCACGATTGCGTTGGTCACGCCCGCAGAACCCCCCCCGAACCCCCCCCGAACCCCCCCTTCGTAAGGGGGGGATGGGGCGCACTCCAAAATCCCCCCCTTACGAAGGGGGGGTTCGGGGGGGTGAATTCGCGATAGCTTCCGGCGCGTGCGCAAGCCGAGCGTAAAGCGCGCTCACTGCCAATCGGGTTTGGGCTAACCCCGTCACGATGGGTTGGTGCGAAGGAAGATGGGTCAAGATGAGTCGCCACAGTCTTCAGTAGGTCCGGAGGGACGTGGTTCTTGGCGGGCCGATCCCGATTGGCACGGTCGGCGCTATCGCAGCGGTAAGTTCGCGAACAACTCGCCCATGCTCGGTTCGTAATTTTTCCAGCGAGCCACCGACCGCTTGTAGACGGGTTGTCGGACCTGGGTGACGCTGGCGGTGCGGACGGGTCGCTCGGTGCGGTGGAAGTCCAGGCATGCGGGCTCCCATTCCAGTCCGCAGGCCGCGACCAGGCGACGCGCCACCGCCTCCGTGTCGGCGACCGTGTCCTCGTAGTCGACATGGTGGATCGTCGCCGGCAGGACGGATTTCCAGTGATCCATCAGGCGGCGATACTGCTGGAATCGCGAGGAGATGTGCTCGAAATCGTTGGCCCATCGGATGCTGCGGAAGTCGGTCATCCAGCATGAGACGGCGATGTCGCGCGGGTCGCGGCGGCAATGGATGAACGTGGCGCGCGGGAACACGGCGGCCAGGAGCCCGACATACATGTAATTATCGGGCATCTTGTCGGCGACACGATCGGGCTTGCCTCCCACGAGCGCATGGAGGCGCTCGAGGTGCTGGTCGGCCAGCCGGAGCAGGGCGGGCCGGTCGAGGTGGGGCACGGATTCCATCGGCTGGCCGGTCAGGCCGACGGCCGCGGTGATGGCCTCGAACGTGTAGCGAGCCAACCGCAGCTCGCCGGCACCGTGGAGCCGGGAGTGGCTGGCCAGGATCTGCTCGACCAGTGTCGTGCCCGAGCGGGGAAGGCCGAAGATGAATACCGGCCGGCGCGTGTCGCTGCCCGAGCCGAGGACACGCTCGAAGAAGCCCGCGTCGAATGCCTTCAAGACCCCTGTCACGAACCGTTCGTGGTCGGCCGGGACGTATTCACGCTGCCCTTTGGCGAGCGACTTGCTGATCGCATTCGCCTCGCGCAGGCATTCGCCGGCTCGGGCGAATTCGCCGCGGGCGTCCAGGACTTGACTCAGCCCGAACAGGAGCCGGGCGCGCGGGGCTTCGGGAAGGTCGGGGTCGTCCAGGCGGCGCTCGAGGGCCGTGAGGTCTTCATCCGGCAGCTTGCCGCGGAGCAGGGTCGCCAGTCGGGCGTGAGAGATCGGGAAGTTCGGCTGGACGCGCAGGGCTGTGCGGAAAGCCTCCTCGGCCCGGTCCATCTGGCCCTGCTCCTCGCTGAGCCCGCCCAGATTGAGCTGAGCCTGGGCCGAGTCCGGCTGGATCCGCATCGCGGTCTCATAGTGCTGGAGGGCATCGGCGTATCGGCCCTCTTCCTGGAGCGCCCATCCCAGTGCGAGATGGATGCCCGGGCGCTCGTCCTCGGACAGGACCAGTGCGCGCTCGAAATGCGGGATCGCCTCGGCCGGGTCCTCCCGCTCCACGTACAGCTCGGCCAGGAACTCCTCGAACGTGGCATTGGTCGGATCGAGCTCGATGCCCCGTTTCAGCCAGGGGAGGGCGTCGTTGAGCTGGCCCTCGCGGAGCAGCGTCAGGCCGAGGTGGGCGTGGGCCGTAGCGAGGTCGGGCTCGAGCCGGAGCGCCTCGAGGTACGAAGACTTGGCCTCGACGTACCGGTCCAGGGCGCGCAGGGCATTCCCGAGGTTATGGTGCAGCGCCGCCATGTTCGGCTGGAGACGGACCGCCTCCTGGCAATGCGGCAATGCCTCCTCCGCCTTGCCCCGGTCGAGGAGCATCTGACCCAGGTTGGTCCGGGCCGGCGCGAATGACGGTTCGAGCTCGACCGCCTTGCGGAAGTGCTCCAGGGCTTCGTCGAACTCGCCGAGCTCCCGCAGCACGATCCCGAGGTTATTGTGCGCCGTGCTGAACTCGGGCCGGAGTTCCAGGGCCCGACGGAGTTGCACGACGGCATCGGCGTTCTTCCCCAAGCCGTGCAAGGCGAGACCCAGATTGCACAGGGCCTCGGGGTAGTCGGGCCAGAGGCCCAGGGCCGCGCGACAACACCCCACGGCCCGATCCAACTGGCCCGTGGCCCGGTAGGCTTCGGCCAGATTGGCGTGGAAAGCCGGCACATTGGGCCGGATGGCAACGGCCCGGCCGATCAGCTCGATCGCCTTCGCGTGATCCCCCTGTTGATGGTGCAGCACCCCCAGCAGGTGCATCGCCACCGCGTTTTCCTTCTCCTGAGCCAGGATCTGCTGATACAACGCCGCGGCCTGGGGTAAACGGCCCGCTTGGTGCATCTCGATGGCCGTCGTCAGGACGTCTTGCATGGGGTCGAAATCCCGAAATATTCCCGGTCTCGCGGCGATTCATGTCGATTCAGGATAAGTCAACGCGGGCCGTTTTACCATCCCTGGTCAGACTGGAGCGGCCCGGTGGGTCGGCGAAATGGCCGTCCTCAGTCATCGGGATGAATCCCTCTCATCATCGGCCTTGTAGATCGTTTTCATCATCTCCCGGCACCATCAATCGTTGGAGACAATCCCCGTCCTCTCACTGCACATCCGCTCGTGACCGGGATCAGATCGCCGTATCGACGAACGCACAGGAGGACGATTCCGGCCGGCAAGAGCTTGGCCCGACCTGATCGCGGGACTATCCTGTGAGGACCATCTGGATCCCGGCGGAGCATGGGAATTCGTTCGTGACTCATCGGTGGAGAGTTCGGGCATGACTTCGGGTTCAACGCGGCGTCATTTTCTCGAGGTGACTGGTTCGATGATCGGTATGACGGGCCTGGGCGGCGGGGCGGGATCCGGCCTCATGGCGGGGGAATTGCCCGAGACCGCGATTCAGCCGGATTCGGGCGCCCGGCCCAAGGTCGCGGCGCTGACCTCGGTCTATTATTACCTGTCGCACGGCTATCACATCGTCGGGCGATTCCTCGACGGTTTCCCGGTCTACGATGGTCGTCCCGAAGTCCTCCACCGCCCGCCGTTCGAAATCGCCAGCCTGTTCATCGAGCAGGCCCCGCCGGAGACCGACCTGGGCCGGGACAAGGCGCGGCGGCATGGGGTTCGACTCAGCCCGACGATCGCCGACGCGCTGACCCTCGGCACGGGCAAGCTGGCCGTCAACGCGGTCCTGCTGATCGCCGAGCACGGGGAGTATCCCTATAACGAGAGGCTCCAGAAGCTCTATCCGCGGGGGAAATACTTCCGAGAGGTGCTCGACGTCTTCCGGGCCTCCGGAGGTGCGGTGCCGGTCTTCATCGACAAGCACTTATCGTACAGCCGCGCCGAAGCCCAGCAGATGGTCGATGCCGCGACGGCGCAGAAAGTCCCGTTGATGGCCGGCTCGAGCCTCCCGGTGACCTGGCGGCTTCCCGAGTTGGAGATCCCGCTGGGCCGAAGATTTCACGAGGTGCTGGTCGCGTCGCGCGGCGACCTCGAGATCTTCGGCTTCCATGCGCTCGAGACGCTTCAATGCATGGCCGAGCGTCGCGACCGCCACGGCAAGCCGCAGGGGGTCGCGGCCGTGACCTGCCTGGAGGGGGATTCCGTCTGGGAGGCCGGCGACAAGGGCGCCTGGTCCTGGAAGCTCCTCGAGCACGCGCTTGGCCGCAGCCACTCCGTCAACGTGGGTGACATCAAGCAGAATACCCGAGACTTCCGCCCGCCGGCCCCGCCCAAGGGAGACGTGCAGACCAAGTTTCGCCACCCGGTCGCCTTCCTGGTCGAGTATGTCGACGGCCTGCGCGCCACGGTCCTGATCCTCAACGGTCATGTCAACGACACGACGATCGCGGCGCGGATCGACGACGCGGCCGGTGGCGAGTCGATCGTCTCGATGATGATGTATCTGCCCGCACCGCCGGGTGCCAGTTTCTTCAACCCGCTGGTACTCCGCGTCGAGGATTTCTTCCGCACCAAGAGGTCACCATATCCGGTCGAGCGGACTCAACTGACGGGCGGAATTCTCGACGTGGTCCACGAGAGTCGGTCCCGTGGTCATCAACGGATCGAGACTCCCGAGTTAGCCGCGATCGACTATCAAGCCCCGGCCGATTCGGGGTTCATCCGGAGTTCCTTGGCGGACCCGCGGCCGAACCGACTCTGAACGAGTCGTGTTCTCTTTTCGGATATCGCTCGGCGTCGTCACTCGGCCGCGAGGGCGAATTGCTTGCGCCGCGAGGAGTGAGGCTTGAAGGCTCGCTTGTCGATCTGGTATCGGCGGAGTTTCTCGCTGATGCTGCGTCGCGACAGCCCGCAGTGCTTGGCGCAGAGCTCGATGCGGCCCCGGTATGTCTCCAGGACGCGCTGGAGGTAGGCGCACTCGATCCGCCGGGTGAACTCGGCGGTGATCTCCGGCAGCGGGCGGTGGTGGTCGAAGTCGAGCGTGAACGGCTCGTCGTGGCGGGCGACGATCTGCGCGGGCAGATTGTCCGGCTCGATCACCGGCCCCGGCGTGGTGACCATCGCCTGTTCGATGACGTGCTCGAGCTCGCGCACATTTCCCGGCCAGTCATAGCTCAGGAGTCGCGACATGGCCAGCCGTGAGACCGTCCGGCAAGGAAGCCCGCGTTCCCCTAGCTTCTGGAGGAGATGGTGCACCAACAGGGGTATGTCTTCCAGTCGCTCGCGCAATGGGGGTAACTCGATCGAGAAGACGTTGAGGCGATAGAACAGGTCCTCGCGGAACCGCCCGGCGGCCACGGCCTCCGAAAGGTTCAGATTCGTGGCGGCGATGACCCGGCAATCGGCCTCCACCGATTCCGTACCGCCCACGCGTTCGTACCGCCCTTCCTGGAGCACGCGGAGCAGCTTGGCCTGCATCCCCATGGGCATCTCGCCGATCTCATCCAGGAAGAGGGTACCCCCTTTGGCCAGCTCGAAGCGCCCCTTTTTCCGGCGTTCGGCGCCCGTGAACGCACCCTTTTCGTGGCCGAAAAGCTCGGTTTCCAGAAGGTGCTCGGGCAGGGCCGCGCAGGTGACGGCCACCAGCGTCCCGCGCCGGGTCACGTCGCTGAAGTGGATCGCCTGGGCCACCAGATCCTTGCCCGTACCCGTCTCGCCCGTCACGAGGACGTTGCACGGAGACGATGCCACCCTCGCGACGCGATCGAAGACCTCCATCATTCGCGGGCTTCGGCCCAGCAAATTATGATATGCGTACTTCTTCCGGAGCCGGCTCCTCAGGTCGGCCACTTCATCGATCAGCCGGCGGTCCTCCAGCGCCTGATTCACGACGACCTCCAGCCGGATCGTATCGATCGGCTTGAGGATCAAGTCATAGGCCCCGAGCTTCATCGCTTCGACCGCCGACTCGACCGTCGCATACCCGGTCATCACGATGACCGTCACCGGCATCTCCCGCTCCCGGATCTCCCGGATCAGCTCCAGGCCGCTTATTCCGGGCAGGCGCAGGTCCGTCAACACCAGGGAACAACGATTCTCGACCAGCCACTCCAGGGCCGTCGTGCCGTCCGGGGCGACCGTGATCTGCCGGTCCCCGGCTTGCAGTACTTGCGAGAGTTGCTGGCAAACGAGTTGGCTGTCGTCCACCACGAGGATGCGTCGATCCATGGCGCCCTCATCCATGTTGAGGTGGGTGGCTGTAATCCTGTTGTCTCGGTTCGCAGTCCGTCCGTCGGTCAAATCCGAAGGGTGTCGATCGCTCTGCGAGTCGAGTCTGTCCCTAGGTCGTAGACTACGATCCTGTCTGGCTTTGTCAAGCGGTCACATTTTGGGAATCCTGGTTGACATTTATCGTAGCCACGTGGATTCTCCTGGGAATTCCGACCTGACGCGGAAACAATCTGGATGGATTGGGTGTTTGGTGGAAAGCGGCAATCGCCGGAGTCGTCAGCTACAAGAGGAGTACCCGATGGCCATTGCAACTCGATCGATTGTTGGCTGCGGATTGATGCTGGTGATGATGAATATCGGATCATCGTCGCCAGGGCAGGCCGAACGAGAGGATGTGCGGGGTGCTGTCCGTACGGTCCTGGAGCGCCAGGTCGTTCGACTGGAATAAGGGTGACCTTGACGGCTTCCTCGGCGGGTACTGGAAATCGTCGAAGGTGGTGTTCCAGTCGGGCGGCCGGCGCTACGACGGCTGGGAGGCGATGCGAGATCGTTACCGGCGTCGTTATCAGGCGGAGGGGCGTGCGATGGGGCGGCTCGAGTTCTCATCGCTCGAGATCGAGCCACTCGGTCCCGAGTCGGTCCTGGCACGTGGTCATTGGCGGTTGACCATGCCCGACGGCACCAAACCAGGGGGCCTGTTCACGGTGATCTTCCGCAAGCTCCCCGAAGGCTGGAAGATCGTCCACGACCACACCTCGGCCGAAGACGCCAAGCCGGCGGCAAGCCAATAGGCATGATTGCGGTATCTTTCTCGTGGCTTGGCGGGTGGTTCTGCCTCGCACATTCGAGTATTCCGCGCGGCAACCGAGAGCCGTACAACCTTCCGATGCGGGTAAAGAGCGGAGTGGCCAGAGCGGCACCGTCTTCGGTATCGTGGGATCCCGGCGTCGCGTTCCGCCCGATGTTTGAACTCGCTATGGGGTCATTAGACATGTTAGGACTCGATGCGGCCTTCGTGAGCCTGGCTCTGATGCTCGGTTTACCGGCCGAGCGGCCGACCGTGACCGCCGAGGAATTCCGGGGTTGGTTCGCGGATGCCTCACGGGGTGGGCTTCGCATCCCGGAGCCGGTCGCGAGGCGGGCAAAGGGTTTTCGCTATGTATTCGTGGGCGGCTTCCGCGTCGGGCGAATGCCCGGCTACTTCGCCCAGAACGCGCAGGAATTGCGGTCGCTCGGTGTGCCCCGCAAGTCCATCCATTTCGTGTTTCCCAGCTCACATCAGACACTCGAGGAGAATTGCGGCACGGTCCGGGACGAACTCCTGCGCATCGCCGACGAGGGCCCCGAGCGCCTCGTGATCGTCGCCCACAGCCGCGGCGCCTGCGACGCACTGGCTTTCGCCTTGCACGAGCCCGAATTCGTCCGCGACCATGTCGAGGCATTCTTCCTGATCCAGGGACCTTTCGGCGGGACCGGCCTGGCCGACTACGTCCTGGGAGAGGGCGAGGAGATGGACGAACAGATGCCTCCGGGACATCGGATGCTGGCCCGATGGATCGGGGCATTCGAGCGTTACCTTCTCGGACGGGGAAAGCACGCCGGTCTCGCCGGTCTCACTCGCGAGGCCTCTCGCGCCTACTGGGAACTCGCCATGGAGGCTCATGCCGGCGCGGTCCCGGTCGTCGGGCCGAAGGTCTTCTATGTCGAGGCGAATGTCCGCCCTTCGCGCCTGGGGCTGTTGATGCGGTCCATGGCCTGGTATCTCGGTTCCTATTATGGACCGAACGACGGTGTCGTGGCCCTCGGCGACCAGACGGTGCCGGGCCTGGGGACCAGCCTGGGAATCCTGGAGGCCGGCCATGCCGACCTGACCCGCCGATACCCGGCCTCCCACGCGGGCCGGCGATCCCGACGGGCCTTGATCCGTAGCATCGTGATGGTGGTCGGCCGGACCGCGGCACCTTCGTCTCAGCATCCGACGACCGGCGCCTCAGGTTCACGGGATGTCGCAAGGCGCAGGAAATCCGCGGCCGGTTCTCAAATCGATTGAGGTGGAGTTCATGTCCGCTTCTCGGCACGCAAATTGCGTCTTCATTCACATGGCGTAGTTGCGATGATCTCCATCCGATGACTTCTTACACCCACATGTGTGAGCAGACTGACACGGATCGAGATTGCCTGGAAAGTTGACCCCCCACTTTACGATAGGAGCCTGTTATGCAAGCTCTCGTTCAGATGCCCGTCGTTGTCGCGGCGATTCAGTACTCGCTGCTCTACATGCTTTGCGGCGGAGGAATCGTAGGCGCGGCCGTCATCTACGGCGTCGCTAAAGTCTTGAATAAGTGATCACGCGATTGCCCATCAGTTCAATAATATCAGGACGCCCGCTCGACGCCATTCGGGGCCGAGCGGGCGTCCTGATATTATTGAATCGTCGGCGATGTCGTTGATCGTGTACCCATCGGCATTGGAGACGCCGATCGCCGCTCCCGCGCCTCCCGCGATCGTCACCTGTCCGGTGCCATCGGAACTGATTGTCAGGGCGTCGTCAGCACGGCGTTTTCGGGGGATGTCGAGCCGCCGTGGCCGAGCACCTTGTCGCCGGAGGCCGCGATCGTGTTGACCGTGTTAGGCGAGCGTATTGCACTGAGAGCCGATCGAGCCGTTGCCGGGCGAATCGACGCCGACGCCGGAATGAAAATAACATGTTGACATATCATTTAACGTCGAAGTGCGTTCGAGTTTGTGGACACGAGTGATGACACGCGCCTTGAAGCGACTCGGACGGACGGGGTTCACGATCAGGAGCGGTGGCGCGTCGCCGAGTCCCTGGAGGAGTCGCTCCGGGCAGCGTGAGATCTTATCAGTTGATGATCCGGACCGCGGAAGTTCCGGCGACTCCCGTCCCGTTTCCGTCCAGGAAAACGCCGGACGAACTGATCAATCCGGACGGTGCGCCGCCGTTGACCTTGAGCTGGTATCGGCCATGCGGGTTGATGCGTTGTCGGGTGCGGAGAGTCACGGTCCAAGCGACCGGATTATAGGCGATGGACAGGATCTTCACGCGTCGGCGGCGTCCGTGAAGAACCGCGTAGTTCTGCAGGTTCACAGCCCGCGTTGGGTCGAGTGCTTCGCTGAATTGAAGGACGAGCGTCGAGTGTGCCCCTTTGGATCCGGATAGGGATACTTGAGTCAATCGCGGAGGTGACTTATCAGGAGTTGACCCGGACGGAGATCCGCCGGGCGAATTGCCCCCCGTTGAAGTCGTTGGGCTGATCGTCAAGCCGGTTGAGACCGGCGTTCCCGCAGCGAACGTGGGATCACCGCTGTACGCCGCCGCGATTTCGTGCGAGCCCGCGGAGAGCGCCGCCTCCTGGAACATCGCCGTCGAAACGCCATCGACGACTTCAATCGCGGAGGTCCCAACCTGGGCTCCGTCCACGTAGAATGCAACGGCGCCCGTTGGCGTGCCCGCGACACCTCCGATCGCGCCGACGGTGGCCGTGAAGTTGATCGACTGGCCAGCCACCGGATTGGCTGGCGACGTGGCGACGGTGGTCATCGTGGGGGCCCGGTTCACCGTCTGCATCAGAGAATTGGCGCTGTTCAGCCAGCCGTCGTCCCCCATGAAATCGGCTGTAATGGTATGCACGCCGACGCCCAACGTCGATGTGTTCAAGCTCGCGCTGCCATGACTGAGAGAGACCGTCTCTAGAATGGTGGGGCCGTCCTTGAAAATGACTGTGCCGGTGGGGATCTCCGAGCCGGACGGGTTGGCTGTCACCGTGGCTCTGAAGGTGACGGATTGGCCGAAGAGCGAGGAATCCGATGATGCGCCGGGCGTTGTGACCGCCGATAGCGTCGTCGTGGTTGGGCCGACCGCGGTCAGGACCACGTCGTGACCGGCGCCCCCCGCGTAGTTGATCTCGAAAGAGGAGCCATTCAAAGTCAACGTGCTACCCTGACTGAAAGTTCCGACGACGCTCGCGCCGCTCCGGTTCGCGATCAGGGTGAATTGCTGGCCGATCGTCGGCGCAAAGCCGTTCAAGAATGAGACGTTCAGGGTGGCGCCTCCGAGCACGACGGAGCCGCCGGCGGGTACGACCGTCTGATCGTACTCGGTTCCAGCGGATGCACCTCCCAATTGTTCCATGAACGAGGCACCCGTCCCCAATGCTAAATTCATTGCGGTAAGGGTGCCCGGGGAATTGCCGGGCGCGAGGAAACCCCCGCTTTGAACGTCTGCGGCGGGAACCGAGCCATTGCCCTCCAGGGTGCCGCTGGCACTGATGGTGATGGGGGAATTGAGCACCTGACCGTTGACCACAAGTTTGCCCGAGTTGACGGCGGTTGACCCGATATAGGTGTCGGCATTCGATAGGGTCAACGTGCCGGTGCCCATCTTGAGCAGGGCATTTTCGTACTCGACGAAGGCGGAGTTGGGAATATCCACGAAATGGCTTCCGCCGGTCGGATCCCACTGAACGTCCATGCTGGCCGAGCTGACGACCTGGTCGTATTCGACGTCGATGATGTGCAGGCCCGGGGTCAGATTCGCGATGTCGGTCGCCTGACTGGACCCCTGGACGTTGTTATTGTCCACGACGGCTTTGCCATCGATAGAGAGCATGCTACCGCCGTCGCTGGTGGTGGCGAAGTTAATCGGGATCGGTGCGGTGCCCGAGCCAGGAATCATGATCTCGCCATACCAGCGGGCCTCGAGGTTGATATTACTGCCGCTGCCGATGTTGTAATAAACCGGGTCGCCCATGCTATCGGCGAAGCCATTGTCGGCGATGTCCGGGAAATCGATGGGCCCGACGAGTCTCGCTGTGACGGCGGGGGTCTGGTTCCCCAGCCAGGCGGAATTGTTGGGCTCGGCCGACTGGTTCAGGTTCTGTGCGGCGAGGAGGTTGAAATAGGTTCCGGTGAGCCCCTGAATGTTCGCCGAGGCGGTTGTCCCGCTGATCACGCCGGTAATCGTGTCTTGACCCGAACTGAAATCGGAGAGGTTGCCCGACGAGCCGAGGTCGATATTGCCGGCGATGTCGATGGCGCCGCCGCCCGCCAGGGTGACGCTCCCGCCCTGACAAACGATGTCGCCGTTGACCGTGGTCGTGCCGGCCCCGACCAGCGCGAGAGTGCTCGAGCCCGCGGAGACGTCGCCGCCGAGAGTCAAAGAGCCGGCGTCGGAACCGATCGCGGCCGCCCCGGAGAGGGTGATCGGAACGGCAAGGGAGTTGGTGCCGCTGATATTCTCGATGGCGCCGTCGCCGGCCGGTCCGGAGCCGCCGATCGTGATCGGTTCGGCGGAGGTGTCGTTGACGCCGCCGGCGAAGGCCAGCGCGCCGCCGGGGTTGATGACGATGCCCGCGGCGGTGGCCGGCCCCGTGGCGCCGTTCGCCGTCACGATGAGAGTGCCGGCGTCGATCGTGGTTGACCCGACATACGAGTTGGTTCTTGTCAGGGTCAACGTGCCTTTGCCGTTCATGGTCAAGCCGTTGACGGCTTTCACGGTGAAAAAGGCGGAGTTGGGGATATCGACGAAGTTGGTTCCGCCGGTGGGGTCCCACTGCAGGTCCATGGTGGCGCCGCCGCCCCCCTGGTAATATTCGACGTCGATCGCGTGCAGGCCCGGGGTCAGGTCGGCGATGCCGGTCGCCCGGGTGGCCCCCTGGAAGTTGTTGTTGCTCACGACGGCGTCGCCGTCGATGTAGAGCATGCTGCCGTCGTCGCTGGTGGTGGCGAAGTCGATGGGTACCGGCGCGGTCCCGGTGCCGGGGATCATGATCTCGCCGTACCAGCGGGCCTCGACCTGGTCGTTATTGCCGCCGCCGAGGTCGTAGTAGGCGGGGTCGCCCGCGCTGTCGGCGAAGCCATTGTCGGCGATGTCCGGGAAATCGATGGGGCCGACGAGTGTCGCGGTCGCGGCGGGGGTCTGGTTGCCCAGCCAGGCGGAGTTGGCGGCGTCGGCGGGCTGGATGAGGTCCTGAGCTGCGGTCAGGTTGAAATAGTCGCCGACGAGGCCTTGGACCGGCCCCATCCCGGCGGTGGCCGCGCCGCTGATCGTACCGCTGATCGTCGCCGAGCCGGAGCCGGTATCGATGAGGTTGCCCGACGAGCCGAGGTCGATATTGCCGGCGATGTCGATGGCGCCGCCGCCCGCCAGGGTGACGCTCCCGCCCTGACAAACGATGTCGCCGTTGACCGTGGTCGTGCCGGCCCCGACCAGCGCGAGAGTGCTCGAGCCCGCGGAGACGTCGCCGCCGAGAGTCAAAGAGCCGGCGTCGGAACCGATCGCGGCCGCCCCGGAGAGGGTGATCGGAACGGCAAGGGAGTTGATGCCGCTGATATTCTCGATGGCGCCGTCGCCGGCCGGTCCGGAGCCGCCGATCGTGATCGGTTCGGCGGAGGTGTCGTTGACGCCGCCGGCGAAGGCCAGCGCGCCGCCGGGGTTGATGACGATGCCCGCGGCGGTGGCCGGCCCCGTGGCGCCATTCGCCGTCACGATCACGGTTCCTGCGCCGATGGTGGTTGACCCGGAGTAGGTGTCGGCTTTCGTCAGAGTCAACGTGCCGACGCCGGTCATTTTAAGGCCGTTAACAGCCTGGGTGCTGGAAAAGGCGGAGTTGGGGATATCGACGAAGTTGTTGCCGCCGGTGGGGTCCCACTGCAGGTCCATGGTGGCGCCGCCGCCCCCCTGGTAATATTCGACGTCGATCGCGTGCAGGCCCGGGGTCAGGTCGGCGATGCCGGTCGCCCGGGTGGCCCCCTGGAAGTTGTTGTTGCTCACGACGGCGTCGCCGTCGATGTAGAGCATGCTGCCGTCGTCGCTGGTGGTGGCGAAGTCGATGGGTACCGGCGCGGTCCCGGTGCCGGGGATCATGATCTCGCCGTACCAGCGGGCCTCGACCTGGTCGTTATTGCCGCCGCCGAGGTCGTAGTAGGCGGGGTCGCCCGCGCTGTCGGCGAAGCCATTGTCGGCGATGTCCGGGAAATCGATGGGGCCGACGAGTGTCGCGGTCGCGGCGGGGGTCTGGTTGCCCAGCCAGGCGGAGTTGGCGGCGTCGGCGGGCTGGATGAGGTCCTGAGCTGCGGTCAGGTTGAAATAGTCGCCGACGAGGCCTTGGACCGGCCCCATCCCGGCGGTGGCCGCGCCGCTGATCGTACCGCTGATCGTCGCCGAGCCGGAGCCGGTATCGATGAGGTTGCCCGACGAGCCGAGGTCGATATTGCCGGCGATGTCGATGGCGCCGCCGCCCGCCAGGGTGACGCCTCCGAATCCCTGACAAACGAGCGAGCCACTGATTGTGGTGGTTCCGGACCCGGCGATCAAGAGAGCGCCATTGCTGGAGTTGGTGATGTCACCGCCGATCGTTTCATTATTGGTCGGGTCGCCGAGGTTGATGGTGGGTTCACCCCCTCCGGAATCGGCGGTGATGTTGATCGGGGCTGCGTCGGAAATGATACGGATGGCGTCATTGCCATTAGAGGTGTCGAGGACCATCGACGACACGTTGGCGGCGGGGATGGTTACGGTTGAGGTGCCGGCACCGGTCACGAATCCGGCTCCCGCGCCGGTGACGGCAATGGTCACCGCTTGGTCTGTCAGCGTGTAGACGCCCGCGGTCAACTGGACGCTGAGCTGGTCGGGAACACCCGGGGCAGCGGTAAAAGCCAGGTTGCCCGCTTGATCGAGGGAGACGACGGCGGTTCCGAGCACGCTCACGCTGGCGTAGGCCGGTGCACTGAAACCGGCCACGTTTTCCGCCACGATCTCGTAGCTGTAGGTGTGACCCAAGGGGACGTTGGTGTCGGTGAAGGTTTGGGTCGAGGGGGGGAATCGCTGGTCTCTGGCCGGTCGGTGTAGATGGAGTAAGGGCCGCCATCGACGGATCGAGAAATCTGGTAACCAAGAGCAAATGGTCCGGCGTGGTCGGTCCAGCTTACGACAACTTGACCGCCACTCTGAACGGCCGTGGCCAAGGTCGGCCCTGCCGGCACATTGGGAATGGTCACGGACGCCGTGTTGGAGCTGCTCGATAGACCGGACGGGTTGACGGCCTGCAGCTTGTAGTAATAGATATGGCCGGGGCTCAGACCGTCCGCCACGTCCGTGTCATAGTAGGGCGCGGAGGAAAGTGTCTCGGTGACGACGTTCTGAGTGAACAGGCTGTCCGTCGCGCGGGTGAGGACGAAGCCGGCCTCGTTGGTCGCGGTGTTGGTCCAGGTCAGGTAGACTTCGGAACCGCTGGCTGGCGTCGCCCCCAGGCCCTGGGGGGCCGTCGGGGTCTGGCCGGTCTGGTTGGTCGTCGTGGCATTGGCGGTATTGGACGGGCCGGAGGAACCGGCTGAATTGCTGGCCACGATCTGGAAATCATAAGTCGTGTTCGGTTTCAGGCCGGTGACGGTGTAGCTCGTTGACTCCTGGCCAGCGTTGGCGATCGTTGTGAAATTGATTCCATCGGTCGATACCTGGATGGCGTAGTTGGTGGCGAAATTCGGCGAGACCGTGCTGTCGGTCCAATCCAATTGAACGGATGAGCCCGATAGTGCCTGAGCACTCAGGTTCGCCGGTGCGTTGGGGGCCTGGGCCGGCGTATTGGCTCCGGTGAGACCAAACACCTGAAGGCTGTCTTGTGTGCCGACGAAGACCTGGCCGTTGGCCACGGTCGGTACCGCGAACTTGACGGCCGCGATGCTCCCAACTCCGCTGTTCCACAATTCGGTGCTGAGTGACAACGTGCTGTAGGCGTGGATTTCGCCGTTATTGGTGTCCATGATCCAGACAATGCCGCCGGCAGGGTCCTCGTTGCCGTCGGCCGAGATCATCACCGAGCCGGGGAGATAGCCGAAGTTGTTATTGGATGTTTGCGAGGTCGGCTCGAGCGTGGCGACGGGGACTGTGGGAGGGGCGGGCGCCGAGTTGGGGCCCACGACGAATGACCAGGCATAGCTGTTGTAGCCCGAGACCCAATAGAGCGTACCGTGGTAGTAGGCCGGGGTGCTCAAGGACCCGTTGATCAGCACCGGAGGCGTGGTTATGCCGGTACTGGGGTTGTTGACCGAGTTCAGGACGTTGTCGTCATTGACATTGAATTTCCCGAGGTTGTCGCGGTCGATCAGGTAGATCGTGCCTTCCTTGCCCGCGGCCACCATGAGGTGCGGATGGCCGGGGATGCCGGCGGAGTCGGGCAGCACCAGGGGCGAGCCGGAGCCGAAATCCTCGTCGGCGTCGTCGAGCGCGTTGACGTTGTAGGGGGTGAAGTAATCGACGATCTTCATGCCCCAGCCATTTGAATTCGGGCTGGTCGCGTTGGTGGTCGGGTCGGCCTCGACCTTGAGCAAGGATTCGTAGTAGTCAAGGTCGGAGGGGAAGCCATTGGCATCGAGGGGAGGAGGGCCGCCGCGCGGGTCGCCGTTGCCGGTTTCAAAGTAGAAGGCGGGTTGTCCGTTGAAGGTTTCGCTGGGATCGAAAGTCAGGCCGCCGCCGCCGCCCCAGATGCCTCCCTCGCCGCCATTGGGGTCGGTGCATAGCACCCCGGAAAGGGTCATCCCCTGCGTGGAAAGGTTCGTCACATCCCATCTGACGACCCAGCCGTGATAGGGGCCGTTGTCGCCGTGCGAGGCCCATTCCGCGTACACCTCGCCATTCACCAGCGAGAGCGCGGGGCGGTTGTTTTCGCGCAAGGCGTTGAACTGGACCACTCCGCCGACGTTGCCATCCCCCGTGCCGGCGACGGAGACCGGGGTGGTGTTGGTGTTGCCGTTGGTGGTCGTCCCGATCACGAAAGAAGGGGCGGCATCGGTGCCATCGCTGATGTTGATGGCATGGAGCCTCTGGACGTAAAAGGCACTACCGCCGACGATTTCCTTGGTATTGGGGATGAGGTAGATGATGTTGCTGGATGGATCGATGACTGGCGTACCGGTGATGCCGACCTCGGGGTTGATGTCGCCCGAATTCGTGTCCCCGCTCGGAATCGTGGTGACGGAAGTCGCGCCAGGGAGATAGTCATTCGGGTTGGTCGTATCCAGGAACGTGCGCTGCCAGAGGATTGCGCCGTTGGCGGCGTTGATCGCGTAGAGGGAGTCGTGTTGAGTGGCGACAAGGACGACCGAATCGTATGTGCCGGGCGTTCCGATCGTGTTCGGGCCGGCGCCGATGGCGACATTGGTCAGCACCAGCGGCTCGGCATAGACCTGGCCGTCGAGCGGGGTGTTGTAAAGTTGGCCGAAATCCGCCGCATTGACGTTCGAAGGCGTCAATTGGGTCTCGGTCAGGTTGGCCCCCGTCAACTGCGAGTCAACGTGGTATTGCGTGATATTCGTCGCCAACAGGCGTCGATCCTCGAGCCGCTCCAGCAACGGCCGAGCGGGCGTACGTTTGCGTTGGGTGCGACGGTTGCGGGAAAATCGCCATCGAGGTGTCCACATGCAATAAACCTTGCAATGAATCGGAGTACGAGTTGATCTTTGAATCCATCTTCGGAATCATCGTCGGGAGGGACCGCCACCTCATCCGAATCATGATTGGACGCGGAGCCACGTGCTCCGGGATCAACGGAGGCTTTCCACCGAGCAACGGAGAATAAGCACGACGATTGGTCTGGCTGCTCACGTCCGCCCAAGGAACCGAAGGAAACGACCGGCGAATCCTTCATTCATGAGACGGAATGCTTCAACCAGCGCCTGGAACTTGAATCTCGCGAGAAGGACCGGCTCCGACCTGCGGCGTCAACTTGCGGTGTCAACCGCGACATTACATGATAATGCAGGCGCACACGATTGCAAGAAACTCGTCCGAAAAACTGCTCGGTCAACCCGCTGCGGCTCGAGCCGAGTCGCATACGCTCCGTCGCTGCTCGTCCGCCGCGATCGGCACCCGCTGCTCGCCGAAGAGGAACGACTGCCTGTTCGGCTTCCTCCAGAAATCGCGCGGCAGATTTGTCGCTGCATGCGGTGCAGATGCGCGGGCATTCTCGGTTCGAAGTCCTTTGGCGAGGGCGACCTTTGGGCCCGGTCAACCGATAGAACCATCGCTTCCCAGTATCACGATCAGGCCCGCGGCGTGTTCCTCCCCTTGGCGCCTGAGCTTGGCGGGATTGACCGTCACTTCGTGGAAATCGGTCCGTTTCGCCAGGCGATGGATATACTCGAGAGAGTGAGCATACCGTCGATTCGTCTGCAAGACGTAATCCGCTATTGAAGTGACTTCCAGGGAAAAGGCGAAGAGACCGCCGGGGCGCAGTAACCGGGCGACGGCCTGAAAGACCGCGACCAGGTCCCCGGCATAGATGAAGACATCGGCCGCCAACACCAGGTCGCACGGCTCCAGGCGTGCACTCAGATAGCGAACATAGTCGCCCAGCACCAATTCATCATAAACCTTGCGACGCTCGGCCGAGAGTAGCATTCGCGCCGAGATGTCAATTCCGGTAAGGCGGCCGGACACCTTCCGAAAATGGTGGCCAACCAGTCCGGTGCCACAACCCAGGTCGATCACGTCCAATGCCGCGGCTCCCGGCCTGGCGGCCAGGACCGCCTCATCCAGTTTTTCGGGGACCGCGTAGTCGAGTGATACGACCAGGTGCTGATCGAACGAGGGCGCATACGAATCAAAGAGCCGCAGCAAGTACGGGTACGGAGTAGAAGGGGGGGGCGGCAGGTCGCCAAGTGCCGCCAGGTTATAGTGGGCTTCTTCCAGGTTGGGATTGATCGCCAGCGCGGCGTGATAGGATTGCCTGGCTTCCTCAACCCGGCCGGCTTGATCCAGGACATTGCCCAGGTTGTGATGAGCGTTTGCATACGCATGATTCAAAGACACAGCTTGCCGCAGGGCGGCTATCGCCTCGTCGAGCAGACCGACTTTCGCCAGGGCGGATCCCAGCGTGTTCAGCGCGAGCGCATAACCCGGGCGCTCGACCAGGGCATGCCGGCACGCGGCGATGGCCGCATGAGGATCGCCAAGGTGCAGCAAAGCTCCGGCCAGGTTGTTGTGGGCCTCGGGGAAAGAAACCCGCACGGTGAGCGCATGCCGGTACGCCGCCAGAGCCCGGTCGTACTCGCATAAGTCCATGAGAGAGTCGCCGAGTTGCAAACAGGCGGCGGCGTGTCTCGGATCGCGTGCCAGAGCCTGCTCGAGGCAGGTCGCCGCCTCGCGGACCCTTCCCTGCCCCGAGAAGAGCATGCCCAGAGCGTACCAGTGATCCGGGCAGGTCGGCTCATGAATGATCGCGTGGTGCAGGGCAGCGAACGGCTCTCCCGCTCTCGCTGCTCGATGGAGAAGCGCCTCGACCTGACGCGGCCGATCCGGTCGATCGGATTGCTCGGCAAGAAGCTGGCGAGCATCCGCTTGCGAACGACGCAACTGAGCCGCAGGCATCGCGGCTAACCGTTCCGATTCTGGTACGAACCCGCCTTCGCCGTTCGTGTCCGACACCTGAGCCCGTCCTGTTTGCGAATTAAAGAATGAAAGCATGTACGAACTCGTGGCAAACGCCAAGCTGTTGGGCGCGCCGGCCGCAAGCTCGAATGAGGGGATCAATACCGCACCATTAGCCAACAAATCAATGAAGGTATGACTCGATGAAAGGGGCGCCTCGCGGTCGTGGGAGCGTTTCACATCGATGGAGTGTGCCGTAATCTCATGAGACAGGTACCGTGGCGTTCACACGGGACTGACGGCAAAAGCCCGTGGCGCCTCCCCGGAGTCGTAAATCTCCCACATGGTGTTATATGCCTTCTCCAGGTTGCGGGCAAACCGATCGGCATCAAAGAGCCGAGACCCCTCGCGGCTGACTTCCAGCCGCTCTCGCAACGCTACGAGCAAGCCCGCATTCCGCGCCAACCGCAACGCTGCGTCTTGATAATCCGCCAGCGACCTTGTAATCAGCTCGTGCAAGTCAAGAGCGCTTAGGAGACTGGCCGCCACCCGTGATGCAAACGTCTCTCCAGCCATCGTCAGCACCGGACAGCCTACCCACAGGGCATCGCTGGCAGTTGTATGGGCATTGTACGGAAAAGTGTCCAGGAACAGATCTGCCAATCGATGCCGCGCCAGGTGCTCGGCCAGGGGTTTATGCGGGGCAAACACCAACCTTTCCGCCGCCACTCCTCGCTCCTGGGCCTCTCGGCACAAGTTGACAGGAGCAAAGCGGTTGCCCTCGAGAAGCCAGAGCACACTCCCCGGAACTTCCTTCAAGAGCCTCATCCACACGTCGAACATCTCCGGCGTGATCTTGAAGTTGTTATTGAACGAACAGAAGACGAATCCCGCTTCCGGCAAGCCGCATTCGGCACGAGATTGCGTACGGGAAGCGATTTCGCGCCGGCTGTCATTGACCTGATAACAACCGGGCAGGTGCACCAGCTTCTCCGTGAAACATGGCTGCTGATCCGAGGGGACTATATATTCGTCCACCAAGATATAGTCGATGAACGATGCGCCCATCGTCCCCGGATACCCCAGATAATTCACCTGGATGGGGGCGGGACGAAGGGCAAGGATTCGCGTGCGGGCGTTCTTGGTGTAACCCGTCAAGTCCACAAGGATTTGCACGTCGTCACCCGCGATGCGCCGGGCCGCCTGCAAGTGGGACAAGTTCCTCACATCCACGAAACGATCAAACGCCCTTACGAGCCGTCCCCTCATCGCCGAGCCGTCATCGCGACCGTACGAGTAGCCGTGAATCGCGAATCGACTTCGATCGTGCTTCTCGATCAATTCGGCGATCAAATAGGCGACAGCGTGGGAATGGAAATCGGCGGAAAGATAACCGATGGTCATTTTGGCCTTGGGAGGCTTTGTATGATTGTGTGCTCGGTCGTACCCAAACTCCCCTTTCACTTTAAGTCGCTGATTCACCCACTGACGAGCACTTTTCCGTTGCTGTTCCGCCGTCGTCATGAGCGGCAATGCGAGGAAGCCGAAGGGTGCCACCGGAGAAGCCAACCCCGCATCAGAGTCTTGATCAATGGCCTCGATCACGCGCTCCGACAAGACACTCAGATCGTCCCAGCAGCATAGATGTTGTAACCCATGAACCAGCGAACCAAGTGCCGATACATAACTGGGTTTCAGCTCGAGTGCCCGGCGATAGCAGGCAACCGCCGCGTCCAGCCTTCTCTGCTCCGTGAAGGCATCGCCCAGGCTGTTGTGGGCCACCGCAGAGTCCGGTTTCAATTCCAGTGCCCGGCGAAAGCAGGCAACCGCCGCGTCCGGCTTTCCTTGCTCCCTGAATGCATCGCCCAGGTTAATGTGTGCCTCGGCAAGGTCCGGATTCAGTTCCAGAGCCCGGCGATAGCAGGCGATAGCATCGTCTGGCCTTCCCTGTTCGCGGACAGCGGCGCCCAGGTTATTGTGTGCCTCAGCAAGGTCGGGCTTCAGTTCCAGGGCCCGGAGACAGCAGGCGACCGCTTCGTCCAGGTTACCCTGGTCCTTCAGAGCGTTGCCCAAGTTGTTGTGCGCCTCGGCGTAGGCAGGGTCCCGTTTCAGTGCTTGCCGATAGCACGCCACGGCTTCATTCAGGTCCCCACGGGCCTGGTAGACGAGTCCCAGGCTATACTGCGCCGGGGCGTAGTCGGGGTTCAGTTGCAGCGCTCGACGATAACATTCCGTAGCTTTGTCCAGTTCGCCGCGACCGTTGAAAACATTACCCAGGTTGTTGTGTGCCTCGACGTAATCGGGTTTCAGTTGCAGCGCTCGCTGATAACATGCGGCAGCTTCGTCGGGTTTGCACTGATCCATGAAAACATTGCCCAGGTTGTTGTGCGCCTCGGCGAAATCGGTTTTCAGTTGCAGTGCTCGCTGATAGCATGCGACCGCTCGGTCCAGCTTCCCCTGACGCCTGAGAACATTGCCGAGGTTGTTGTGTCCGTCGGCGTAGCCGGGCTTCAGTTGCAGCGCACGCTGATAACACGCCGCGGCATCGTCGGTCTTATCCTGAACGGCGAGAACATTGCCGAGGTTGTTGTGCGCCTCGGCAAAGTCAGGTTTCAGTTTCAGTGCTTGCTGATAACACGCCGCGGCCTTCTCGAGATCCTCGTGTTCGCGCCAGGCGAGCCCCAAGTTGTTATACGCGTCGGCGAAGTCGGGCTTCAGTTGCAGCGCTCGCTGATAACACGCAATGGCAAGGTCGAGCTTTCCCTGGCCCTTCCAGGTGTTTCCCAGGTTAAAGTGCGCCTCGGGCCAATCAGGCCTGAGCGTCAGCGCACGCTGGATACACTCGACTCCGTTTTGATGGTTACCGACCTGTGATGCGATGAGGCCCAACAGGTGCCACGCATCGTGGTGATTGGGGTCAGACGCAAGAATCTGGCGGTAAATCATCTCCGCCTCCCGCAATCGGCCCACCCGGTGATGCTGAATGGCGATGGCCAACGCCTCGGGAATGGCGGGCATGGTTACTGTTTCACCAAGAAGGGATTAGGTGCTCGAACGGGCTCGCGCTGCGCATCTTGGACGATGCGCTCGCGAACGTCCGGGTCACGTTCTGCCCGGAGCCGGGCGGTTCAGCGTCTATCCGATAGAACATCGAAGCAACTCTTCCTCACCCGGCCAGCGACTCTTGACTTGCCGAGCACACTGCGACGCCAGAATCCTCGGCGACGTTCATCATGAATCGTCCAAGTTGCGACGCAAAGCTGAAGTTCCGACGACCTGCGCATTCACCGCACTAAACCCCGCGTGCCGAGCGGATCCGTGCCGCTGATGATCGCGTTTGCGGTTAATGCCTTGAGTCGGCGAGCTCTGCTCATCGGAGCCTACAGAAGCCGCCTGTGCCAAACATGGTATCCTGGGCCTAAATATACGGCCCCAGTTTTGGTGCCGACGCAGGGCTATGATACTTGAGACCTTGCGGTCTTTTTTGAGCGCGTTTTGGTGCCGCAGCGGAGACGCATATGGAGAAGTGACATGGCGGGAATGGTTATAGGTTGTTAGCCGCAAAGAGTTTAAGAATGGAGACGAAGGGGATCGAACCCTCAACCTCCTGGTTGCAAACCAGGCGCTCTCCCAATTGAGCTACGTCCCCGTCGGCGGTTCAGCGTCTCGAGGTCGTCATGCCGCCGCAAGGAAGCGGGGATGATTCATTCGCGACTGATTGATGATAGCGTGTCCTCGGTGATCTGACTAGACGGTCATCCGCTTGCGAATGAATCATTCGGAACTCGAGTCCAAGCACCGAATGGTCTCATTGATTGCCTCTCATCCATTCCGTCATGGCCGAGATCGCGCGATTGCGCGTGGGATAAGGGAAGACTTGCCAGCTCGGGTCGCCGCCCTGGGGCAAGGTCATCTCCTGCACCCATTCGTAGATCACCTGAGGCGATTGACGGACCGCAGATGCGCGTCGGACCATGCCGCCGCCCAGAGGTTGCTCGAAGATGACGGTGTAATAAGGGAGCGGGTCATATCCGGGCTGCCGGCTGAGCTTGCGGACGTATTTGTCGGCCTCCTTGTCGATCTTGGTCAGGTCACTTCCGAAGAACTTCCGGAACTCGGCCAGGTGCTCCTCGGGAGTCCGGGGTTCCAGAGGAGGTATCTGGCTCATTGATTTCAGGAAACTCACGAAGTCGAGGCCGCGCTTCTGGGCCAGATAGTGGGTCAGAGCCCAGGACTGGGCGTAATCGGTGGGAGTGAGCCGGTTCTTGGGGATCAGGGACTCGGCGCGGATCAGGCGACGATCCCGGTTGACCGGCTTGGGACGCACACCGACGCCTTCCATCTCGTCCGAAACCGGGTCGTCCAGCTCGCGCAAGGTTGCCATGTGCAGCGAGTTGATCATGCCGAGCCTGTCCCAGGCCACCCCTTTCTTCGTCTTCGAATTGGCTGGCGTCGCGCAATATTCGGCCAGGCCCTCGATCAGCCATAATGGCCATGCGCTCAGGCGGGGCTGCACGCCGATATTGGACAGGATCTGGTGCGCCCCTTCATGGGCGACCGTCTGCGGCTTCCGCAACGACGAAACTTTGGGGTTGAGCCGGTCCAGCTCCGACTGCTGGTAGAAGAAGATTCGGTTGGTGAAGAGTTCGTAATAGGCCTGGACTTCGGGTTCGACCTGTTTGTGTGCCCGGAAGTCGCGCTCCGTGGCGAAGATCACGGCGACCAGGGGAAACTCGGTCTCGTGGACCGAGATCTCGTGCTTGCGACAGACCTCGATCAGTCCCCGATACAGATCTTCGAGAAGACGACCACTATCCTGCGCGAAGGCGAAGGTCGACTGGTAGAAGATCAGGTAATGCCGGGTCGTCAGCACCTGATATTCGGCATAGGGACCCTTTTGAAGCCGTTCTTGCAAGCTCTCGCTCGACACCGGGACGAACGGATCATCGGTCGGTACGAGCATGCTCGGAAACCCGAGTTGGCCGTCGGGCTGAAGGAGTGCCGTCTTTCCCTCATACCGGCCATGCAGGCGGGCCACGACGCAACGACCGGACTCATCCCGAATCCTGTAGCGTTTGGCCATGGACGGGACGGGATCCGGCGCGGGCGGCGTGGCGAATTCGGGCGACGGTTTCGAGGTTGTCGATGGCGGTCGGTTGGGGGCGGCGTAGGGTGCCCCGCCGGGCTTGATGTTGGGACGTGGAGATTCCGCGCGGGAATCGCGAATCAAGAGGCTCTTGCGGGTCGAAACTGAGGGGCGCCGGTCGTCTGATGATTGCGCCCGGCTCGGATTCCAACAGGGGCATCCCAGCAGACCCGCGGCCAGGGCGAGGATGCTCCCGATCCTGCTCCAGCCTCGATCCGTCCGGACCTCTCGATGGCGGGCCGCGCTCGCGCGTCCGCCTGGCGCAGTGACCACGGGTTCCATCGCCGGTGGACTCTCGTTGGCCTTCTCTGAACGAATTAAGTCACCTGATAAGAGTCAGTCTATCAAGCCCCATGACGCGCGGAAAGCCGATCCCTCCGGAATTATACGGAAACGGAGAGCCGATTCGTCAACTGTAGGCAAGGTTCCAGCGACGAAGCGGGATCGGGGCCTTCAAGAAGCTATGATCCGTACCTTGAATCCGAGCGATTGTGACAGCGCGGCCATCTCGCCGAAAATATCGCCGTACGCCACGGCGATGTGGTTGCTCATATAGTGGGCCATGATGGTCTCCATCGAACAGCCGAGGTCGGCGGCCATGAACGGCCACTGACGGGTCGTCCCGCGCCACCAGCTCTCGCGGACATCCTCCGGCAGGGCCACGGATTCGCCCCGGCCCAGATCCATGACGAGCTGGCCGGTGCGGTCGAGCCAGGAACGAGCCCAGGTGATCGGGCCCGGCAGGCTGACTCCGGCGAAGGTCCCGCCCGGGACCGGGAAGTATCCCGACGGCTGGCGGTAGCTGTGGACGCCCTCCAAGCTGTTGACGTCGTGATTGAACGCGTACGCGCCGCAGCTCCCCGAGTTCAAGAGGACCCAGAGGAACCGGCCGTCGTGTCGGGCTCCCCAGCGCACGTCGTGGAACATGACCGCCGCCGGCAGCCCCTTGGCCTGGAGCACTCGTTTCATGAGCTCCATCGGGATCAGGTTCCCCTGGTCGGCCTCGGTGCTGGTGATCACGACCTCGCCTTGACCCTCCGGCCTCGCGTGGGAGTTGAGCAACCCTTCGGCGAAGTCGCTGGGCGGCAGGAGTTTCAAGAGTCCGAGCTGATATTGCCAGCCCAGGCAATCGGCCTGGAACTCTTCCAATAGATCGAGCACCGCCAGATAACAACGGAGCTGCTCACGAGTCGATACCGGCGTGAAATCCTGGGCATCCGCCTCTTGCCAGTGGAACGTGACCCCGCGGTCCTGAACGAATCGGAAAGCCGATTCCACCCGCTCATCCGCGACCGAGCGAACCCGATCGATCAGCCAGGCCTGATCCACCTTGTGCTCGCTGAACCCGATCCGGTAGAGCAGTCGAGGACCGAAGTACCCGTTGATCATGCCCATCGACGTGTCGCCGAGCATCAGTGCCAATATGCGTCGCTGGCGAATCTTCTGGAGGACCTGGTCGGCCACCGCGGCCGACTCGGGCGCCACGGCGCCGGAGCCGTGGATTTCGCACGTCTCGTAGTGGATTCGCCCGGATGTGCACCACTCGTCGAGGCGTTCCATGAAGGCGGCGTCGGCGGTCCAGTCGGGGGCGTCGGTCCAGGCTCGCGAAGCGACGCGGCCCACGCTCTCCAGCGACGCACCCGTGTTCAGCAGCGCGACCAGCCCCGGCCAGGTTCCCGAGAAATTCGACGCCAGCAGAAGCGGGCTATCCTTGCCAACAACTCCGTCCACGGTATGCGGAGCATAAGTCCAGTGGACGAAGACTCCGATCATCGGGTCGTCGATCGGACCCAGCTTCGAGATCGCCTCGTCGGGGCGGGTCAGGTATCCCTCCACCACGTAGGGCGATCGGCCCAGCTTCCGGAGGGCCGCGACCAACTGGCCGGTCGTCTCACGCGATTGCGCCAGCGCCCATTCGTTCGGCTTGCTGCGATAGTCTCCCGGCCAGAAGATGGCGACGTTCTTGGGCATTTGTCCGTTGTCCGTTGTTCGTGTTTTCCATACATCGCGACGATGTCGAGACGACCGAAGTGTATATCGCCGCTTCGCGCTTAGCTACGGGATACCCTGACATCCGCCATCCGCAGAATTACGCGCAGATTGCATGCGTGCGTGCGTGCGAGCCGCATCGTCGATTCTCAATTAAGTCGGTAAGAAATTCGGATTCGGAGGCCATTGACCTCGGATTATCGCCAACTAGAATGTGGACTGACCGGTCAGTCCGCGACTTGAGGAACGTTCATGGATAATGCGGCCGAGAAGAAAATTCGGAGATGCACGGACGAGGCGAACCTCGCACGCCAGGAAGAGATCTTGGAGACGGCGACGGAACTCTTTGCCGAGCACGGGTTCTCCGATGCCATCACCCAGGCCCTGGCGGATCGACTGGGCGTTGGGAAAGGGACGATTTACCGGCACTTTCCCAGCAAGCGTGCATTGTTCCTGGCGGCAGCGGATCGGGTGATGCATAAGCTCCAGGAGGCGATCTGCGAGCAGGTCACCGGCATCACGGATGGACTCGTGCGCGTGGAGCGGGGGATCAGCACGTTCCTCAAGTTCTTCGCCGATCATCCTTCGTTCGTCGAGCTCCTGATCCAGGAGCGGGCCTTTTTCAAGGATCGCAAGCAGCCGACTTACTTCGAGCACCGTCAGGTCAATATTTTGCGTTGGCGACAGCTCTACCTCGAGATGATCGCCGACGGCCGCATCCGGGATATTCCCGTCGAGCAAATCACGAGTGTGGTCAGCAATGTCATGTACGGAATCATGGTGACCAATTTCTTCAACGGCGAGACCAAGCCGCCGGAAGTCCAGGCCAAGGAAATCCTTGACATCGTATTCCTGGGGATCTTGAGCGAGTCCGAGCGGCGGCGAAAGGGCGAGATTTCCGCCGAGACTCCGGCCCCTGATCCCGAGCGATCAAGAAGCCCTATATCACCAAGAAACGAGATCTTTGGAGGCGCAAACGGTGTTGAATCGACGCTGGTGGATGATCCTGATCGTGCCGATCTTGGCGAGCATGGCGGCCACGGGGTGTCAGCCTGCACAGTCGGCGCCGGCCAAGACGATCCCGACCGCCCTCTATGACTTGCCGATCACCCGGGTCGTGACCGATTACGAGGAGTTCCCCGGTCAGACGGATTCCATCTACTCGGTCCAGGTGCGGGCCCGGGTTTCGGGATACATGACGAACGTCTACTTCAAAGACGGTTCGATGGTCGCGAAGGATGACAAACTCTTCGAGATCGACCCTCGGATGTACAAGGCGGATCTCGACCGGGCCAAGGGGACGGTCGAGCAATATGAGGCGCACCTCGCGCGGCTGGACAAGGAGTACCACCGCGCCAAGAATCTCCTGGCCAAGCGGTCGATCAGCCAGGAGGAATACGATCGGTACGAGTCCGACTTCAAGGAGGCCGTGGCGAATGTCGAAGTCGCCCGGGCCAATCGCGACCTCGCGGCCCTGAATCTGGAATGGACCGAAGTCCGGTCTCCCATCGCGGGGCTGCTCAGCCGACGGATGGTCGATCCCGGCAACCTGATCAAGGCCGACGACACGATGTTGACCTCGATCGTCAGCCTGGATCCGCTCTACGTCTACTTCGATGTCCACGAGCAGGCGATGCTGAAGATCAAACGCTTATTGCAGGAAGGCAAGTTGTCGAAGGTCAAGGCCCAGGGAGACAAAGAGGTACCCGTTCAGATCGGCCTGTCGGACGAGCAGGACTTCCCGCATCAGGGCATCGTCAACTTCACCGACAACCGGGTGGATCTGAACACGGGGACCTTGCGCTTCCGGGCCAAGATCGAGAACCCCACCGACAAGAATGGGAATCGGTTCATCGTCCCCGGCCTCTTCGTGAGGGTGCGTCTGCCGATCGGCGATCCGCATTCGGCCCTGATGATTCGCGAGCAGGCGATGGTGACCGACCAGGGTCGCAAGACGGTATTCGTGATCGGCGACAAGTCGGACAAGGACGGGAAACCGGTGCTCAACGAGAAAGGGGAGCCGGTTCAGGTTACGATGGTGCGCGACATCGGGACCCCCGGCGTGCTCCGCGATGGATACCGCGAGGTCCAGAAGGGTATCGAGCCCGGTGACAAGATCGTCGTCAGCGGGATGCAACGGCTTCGGCCCGGGGCCGAGGTCAAGGGCGAGAAGTACGATGAGAAGGCGATGGCGGCCGCCGCGAAGAAGAAAGAAGCCTCCCAGGCGCCGCCGATCCATTCGGCCGGCCCGGGGGTCGCGAAAGAGCCCGCCGATCACGCGACGGCACGACCGGACCCCGCACACGCCGACCACACGGGCGAACCGGATGCCGCCGCGCCTCGGGCGGGGCAGGGGAACGCATCCGGATCAGACGCCTCTTCGGTCTCGCCCCGACCCGCCGCGTCATCGCTCGCCCCGATGGTCCCGACCCAGCCCGGGGCGGGACGCTCCGACCGAGGCAGTCAACCGACCCGAGGGAGATGATCCGCCGCCTCGGACGGAACGCCTGCCCTCACGCCATCGCTATTGATCTGGCGACCCACCCCTTGCCCTCCCGCGAGTCCCGCCCGTGTTCTCGAAATTCTTCATCGACCGCCCGATCTTCGCCACGGTCCTGTCGATCGCGATCACGCTGGCCGGCGGGATCGCGCTCTGGGCCCTGCCCATCGCGATGTATCCTCCCATCGCGCCGCCGACGGTGAGCGTGACCTGCCAGTACCCGGGCGCCAGCGCCCAGGTGGTTGCCGAGACGGTCGCCGCGCCGATCGAGCAGCAGGTCAACGGCGTCGAGAGCATGATGTATATGTCGTCGCAGAGCACCAACGACGGCAATTACACGCTGACCGTGACCTTCTCCAATGAGGTCGACCTCAACCTGGCCCAGGTGCTGGTGCAGAACCGCGTCGCCCTGGCCATCCCGTTGCTGCCCGACGTGATCAAGGCGACGGGGGTGACGACGAAGAAGCGGGCGCCCGACATCCTGCTCGCCATCGGCTTGTACTCGCCCGATGGCAGCCGCGACCAGCTCTACCTGAGCAACTACGCCCAGATCCATGTCCAGCCCGAGCTGGCCCGGCTGCCGGGGATCAGCGACGTGATGATGCTGGGCCAGCGCGACTACAGCATGCGGGTCTGGCTCGATCCGGACAAACTGGCGATCCGGAACATGACCGCCGGCGACGTGGTCCGCGCCCTCCGAGAGCAAAACCTCCCGGTCGCCTCCGGCCAGGTCGGCCAGTCGCCGACCCTGAAGGGCCAGCAGACCCAGTTCACCCTGAGCACGCTGGGCCGGCTGATCGAGCCCGAGCAGTTCGAGAAGATCATCGTCAAGACCACGCCCGAAGGCCGGATCGTCCGGATCCGCGACGTGGGGCGCGTCGAGATCGGGGCGAAGAACCAGGACATCAACAGTAGAGTCAACGGCGTGGACGTCGCCAATATGGCCATCTTCCAGTTGCCCGACGCCAACGCGCTGGAGACGGCCGACATCGTCAAGTCGAAGATCGCGGAGATGAGGAAGGATTTCCCCGCGGGCGTGGGTTACATGATCCGCTACGACACCACTCCGTTCATCCGGGAGTCCATCCAGGAGGTGTTCAAGACGCTGCTCGATTCGGTCGTCCTGGTCGCCCTGGTCGTGCTGGTCTTCCTGCAGAACTGGCGATCGGCGATCATCCCGCTGGTCGCCGTACCGGTCGGGATCGTCGGCACATTCGCCGTCATGCTGGCGATGGGCTTCTCGCTGAACAACCTGACGCTGTTCGGGCTGGTGCTGGCGATCGGGATCGTGGTGGACGACGCCATCGTGGTCGTCGAGGCGGTGGAGCACCACATCGAGCACGGCCTGGCCCCCCGGGCCGCCACGATCAAGGCGATGAGCGAGGTCTCGTCGCCCGTGATCGCGGTCGGGCTGGTGCTGAGCTCCGTGTTCATCCCGTGTGCGTTCATCTCGGGGATCACCGGCCAGTTCTTCAGACAGTTCGCGCTGACGATCGCCTCCTCGACGGTGATCTCGACGATCAACTCACTGACCCTGAGCCCGGCCCTGGCGGCGATGCTGGTGAAGCCGCGCCGGAAGGGTGATTCTCAGAATCTGCCGTGGCCGGCCTACGCGATCCTCGGGCTCTGGGCGGGCTCCATGTACCTGGCCCCCTATCTCCAGGAGCATTCCCACGTCGCCTCGGCCCACGCCGGGTTCTCGTTCCCCTCGTATGTCGTCGAACTGGCCGGGAGATCGGGCGCTTCGCCGGAGCGGGCGCCGCTCCTGGCGGGTGCGATCCTGGGGGTCATGGCCGGCCTGGTGGTCTCGTGGCCCATGAATCGGCTCCTGGGACCCTTCTTCGATTGGTTCAATCGCGGCTTCCAGGCCACGGCCAACGGCTATTCCCGCCTGATCGGCGGCTTCCTCCGGCGATTCGTCCGCGTGCTCCTGGTTTACGGCGGGATGCTGGCGGTGACCTATTACGCGTATTCCGGCGTCCCCAAGGAGGCCGCCGACTACCTCGACGGTCTCTCGAAGAAATTCTACGCGTCGAGCGTAGGCCGCCCCGTGGGCGAATACGTGGACACGCACCCGATCGCCAAGAAGGTCGTCGAATCGACCAAGCAACTCGCCCATTTCCCGGGCCTTCCCCGCGGATTCATCCCATCGCAGGACATGGGATATCTGCTGGTCAATATCCAGTTGCCCGATTCGGCGTCGCTGGAACGGACCCAGTCGGTCCTCAACCTGGCCAATGAGATCGCGCACCAGACCCCGGGGGTCGCCGCGACGGTGGGTGTCGCCGGCCAGTCGCTGCTGCTGAACGCCTTCGGGTCGAATTTCGGCACGATGTTCGTCACACTCAAGGGCTTCGAGGAACGCCGCGACGCCGACCTCTACTACGAGGTCATCGCCAACAAGCTGCGCAGGTCGCTCCCCGCCGCGATTCACGACGCCCAGATCGCGATCTTCGGCCCGCCGCCGGTGCGGGGCGTCGGCCGGGCCGGCGGCTACATGGTCATGGTCGAGGACCGTGGCGACCTGGGTTCGCAAGTCCTCCAGGAGCAGACCGAGAACATCGTCGACCTGGCCAATCAGCAGCCGGAGCTGACCGGGAACACCGCGGTCTTCCGGGCCAACGTCCCCCAGGTCTACCTCGACGTCGACAGGACGGCCTGCATGCTCAAGGGGGTCCGGCTCCAGGACGTGTTCGAGACGCTCCAGGTCTACCTGGGCTCCCTCTACGTGAACGACTTCAACCTGTTCGGTCGCACCTGGCAGGTGATCGTCCAGGCCGAGGCGAAGTACCGGGACCAGAAGGATGACATCCGCCGGCTGCGGGTGCGCAACCAGGCGGGGACGATGGTCCCCCTGGGCGCCGTGGCGGACGTCCGTGAGATCAACGGGCCGCTCGTCCTGACCCGCTACAACATGTATCCGGCCGCCTCGATCAACGGTAATGCCAAGCCGGGCATCAGCTCGGGCAAGGCCATCGACGTGGTGTCGACGCTGGGTCGCACCGAACTGCCCAAGGCGATGAGCTTCGAGTGGACCGAGTTGGCGTACCTGGAGCTCCAGGCCGGCAACACGGCCATGCTCGTCTTCGGGTTCTCGATCATCATGGTCTTCCTTGTGCTGGCGGCGCAATTCGAGAGCTGGTCGATGCCGCTGGCGGTGATCCTCTCCGTGCCCCTGTGCCTGCTGAGTGCCATGATCGGCGTCTGGATCGCGAAGCTGGAGATCAACATCTTCACCCAGATCGGGCTGGTGGTGCTGGTCGGCCTGGCGAGCAAGAACGCGATCCTGATCGTGGAGTTCGCCAAGGTGATCCGCCGGACGGGCAAGCCGATCCGCGAGGCGACGCTGGAGGCGTGCCGCCTGCGGCTGCGGCCGATCATCATGACGTCCATGGCCTTCGTCCTGGGCGTCGTCCCGCTGCTATTCGCCAACGGCGCCGGCGCCGAGATGCGCCGTTCGCTGGGGACGGCCGTGTTCAGCGGCATGCTCGGCGTGACCCTCTTCGGGATCATGTTCACGCCCGTGTTCTTTTATCTGATCGACACGGTGAGCGAGTCCGAGCTGTTCGCCTCCCCGCGGGTGCGTCGCATCGGCGGGATCGTGCTCGGAATCCTGACCCTCAGCTACCTCTGGCGGCCGTCGCGATGGCTGAATCGCCCCGCCGGCAAGCCGGCGCCGTCCGAGTCGGAATCACTCGAGCTCGTGGAACAGGAGTGAGGATCCAACGTGTCCAAGTTCTTCATCGATCGCCCGATCTTCGCCGCGGTCCTGTCCATCGTCATCACCCTGGCCGGCGGCATCAGCATGAGAGCGCTGCCGGTGGCGCAGTACCCCGACATCACGCCGCCGACGGTCGAGGTCTCCGCCTTTTATCCCGGCGCCAATGCACAGGTGGTCGCCGACACCGTGGCCTCGCCCATCGAGCAGCAGGTCAACGGCGTCGAGAACATGATGTATATGTCGTCGCAGTGCACCAACGACGGCAATTACACGCTGACGGTGACCTTCAAGCCCGGCGTCGACCTGAACATGGCGCAGGTGCTGGTGCAGAACCGCGAGTCGCTGGCCGAGCCGATCCTGCCCGACCTGGTCAAGCGGCGGGGCGTCGCGGTGAAGAAGAAGTCGCCCAGCATCCTGATGATCGTCAACGTGTTCTCGCCGGACAACAGCCGGGACAACCTGTACCTGAGCAATTACGCGACCATCCAGTTGCGCGACGAGCTGGCGCGGCTCGACGGCGTCGGCGACATCACCTATATCGGCCAGCGGAACTACAGCATGCGGGTCTGGCTCGACCCGCACAAGATGTCGTTCCGCAACCTGACCTCATCGGACGTGGTCAACGCGATCAACCAGCAGAACATCCAGGTGGCGGCCGGGCAGCTCGGCCAGCCGCCGGTCCCGAACGGCCAGGCCTTCCAGTTCACCATCACCACCCTGGGCCGGCTGTCCGACTCCGACCAGTTCGCCGACATGATCCTAAAGACCGACGCGCAGGGCGGCGTGGTCCGCCTCAAGGATGTGGCCCGCGTCGAGCTCGGCGCCCAGGGCTACGACCAGGCGTGTACGCTCGACGGCCGCCCGACGGTGGCCCTCTCGGTCTACCAGCGTCCCGGCTCCAATGCGCTGGACACGGCCGAGCGGGTCCGCGACAAGATGAAGGAGCTCAAGGATCGGTTCCCGGAAGGCGTCGAGTATGACATCGTCTACGACACGACCCCCTTCATCGTCGAGTCGGTCAACGAGGTTTTCAACACCCTGAGGGATGCGGTCATCCTGGTCGCGGTCGTCGTCCTGCTGTTCTTGCAGAACTGGCGATCGGCGATCATCCCGCTGGTCGCCGTACCCGTGGCGATCGTCGGCACGTTCGCGGTCATGGCCGCCCTCGGCTTCTCGCTGAACAACCTGACGCTCTTCGGGCTGGTGCTGGCGATCGGGATCGTGGTCGACGACGCGATCGTGGTCGTCGAGGCGGTGGAGCATCACATCGAGCACGGCCTGGCCCCGCGCGAGGCCACGATCACGGCCATGAGCCAGGTCTCGTCGCCTGTCATCGCGGTCGGCCTGGTCCTCACCGCGGTGTTCGTCCCATGTGCGTTCATCTCGGGGATCACCGGACAGTTCTACCGACAGTTCGCCCTCACGATCGCGACCTCGACGGTGATCTCGGCCTTCAACTCGCTGACCTTGAGCCCCGCCCTGTCGGCCTTGCTGCTCAAACCGAGGCAGAAGGGGGTGTTCCAGGCCCTGCCATGGCCGGCCTTCGTGGTCGCCGGGGGCTGGGCGGGCTACGTATTTCTCGGCCCCGAGCTGCTCACGCTGGCGGAGGCCCGCGGCCTGCACGTGCCCTGGCAATGGCCGACGCCCGAGCTGTCCGCGAAACTGGCCGGGCTGTTGCTCGGAGCGCTAGTCGGATGGGTGGTGAGCGGCGTGTTGAATCGCGTCCTCGGCTGGACCTTCTATCTCTTCAACCTGATGTTCGACGCGGCCACGAATGTCTACACCCGGATGGTCGGCGGGCTGCTCCGAGTCAGCGTCCTGGTGCTCGTGCTTTACGGTGGCCTGCTGGGGCTGACCTACTGGGGATTCACCCGGACCCCCACGGGATTCATCCCCTCGCAAGACAAGGGCTATCTGCTGGTCAACGTGCAACTGCCCGACTCGTCGTCGCTGGAGCGGACCCAGCAGGTGATGAGCCAGGTCGAGGCGATCACCGGCAAGACCCCGGGTGTCACGCACACCCTGGCGATGGCCGGCCAGTCCATCTTGATGAACGCCAACGCGCCCAACTTCGGCGCGATGTACGTGATGCTCGACGACTTCCACCATCGGTCCAAAGAAGGGCTCACCGGCCCGGTGATCGCGGCGCGACTTCAGGCCAAGCTCCAGGAGGAGGTCCGTGAAGGGCTGGTCAACGTCTTCGACGCCCCGCCGGTCGATGGACTGGGGACCGCGGGCGGGTTCAAAGTCGTGATCGAGGATCGCGGGGACCTGGGCTCGCAGGAGATCGAGCACGTCGCCAATGGGATCGTCGCGGCTTCGCAGGAGGCCCCCTATTCGCACCTCCTCCAGGGGCTCTTCACCAGCTTCCGGGCCAATACGCCGTGGCTCTTCCTGGACATCGACCGCGACAAGGCCAAGCTGTCGGGCGTCTCGATCGCCGAGCTATTCAATACCTTGCAGGTCTACCTGGGCTCGCTGTACGTCAACGACTTCAACCGGTTCGGCCGCACCTGGCAGGTCAACGTCCAGGGCGATGCCAACTTCCGGAAGCAGATGAACGACCTGACCGGCCTGCGGGTGCGGAACCTGAGCGGCGGGATGGTGCCGCTGGGGAGCGTCGCGGCGATCCGCGACGTCAGCGGCCCGGTGATGATCATCCGATACAACCTCTACCCGGCGGCCACGATCAACCTGAATCCGGGCCCCGGGATCAGCTCGGGCCAGGCGATCGACGCCATGGAGAAGCTGGTCAAGAAGGAGCTGCCCCAGGCCATGCGACCGCAGTGGACCGAGCTGGCGCTCTTGCAGCTCCAGACCGGCTCGACGGCCATGTTCGCCTTCGTCCTGGCCGTCATCCTCGTCTTCCTGGTGCTGGCGGCGCAGTACGAGAGCTGGTCGCTGCCACTGGCCGTCATCCTGGTCGTGCCGATGTGCTTGCTCTGCTCGACCGTCGGCGTGAATATCGCCCGGATGGACATCAACATCTTCACCCAGGTCGGCTTCATCGTCCTGGTGGGCCTGGCGTGCAAGAACGCGATCCTCATCGTCGAGTTCGCCAAGGCGCAGCGCGAGGCCGGCTCGACGAGCCGGTCGGCCACGCTCGAGGCGTGCCAGCTCCGTTTGCGGCCGATCATGATGACCTCGCTGGCCTTCATCCTCGGCGTCGTCCCGTTGATGCTATCCACCGGTGCCGGTGCCGAGATGAGGCAGACGCTGGGCACGGCCGTCTTCAGCGGGATGCTCGGCGTCACCATATTCGGGATCTTCTTGACCCCGGTCTTCTACTACGTGATCCAGTGGCTCAGCGACCGCCGCGCCGGGAGTCGTCCGGTCGATGACCCGGCGGAAGATGAGTCCGCGAAACCCCACGGCGACCATGCCGATCACGATGGACATGCTCACGGCAACGGCCATCCTGCCGGCAAGGAGCATGCCTTCCCGGCGGGAGAATCCGTCGGGGCCTCGGCCAACGGCCACGGCGTGGGCCACCCCCACACGTCCACCCACGCTGGCCATTAGTCAATGAGGCGTTTCACGCAGAGACGCCAAGGGCTCGCAAAGGGCGCGGAGAAGATGAAAGTGAGAGCGACTCGAATCGACCGGGCTCGAGTTCTCTCTTCCTGGCGCCTTTTGCGGAACCTCCGCGTCTTTGCGTGAAAGTCTTCGACCGGTTCATCGATGATCCATGACGAACGGCTACACGTCATCCTCCTGGAGCCGGAGATCGCGGCCAACACCGGCTCGATCGGTCGGACCTGCGTCGCGGCCGGGGCGATGCTCTGGCTGGTCCGTCCGCTGGGCTTCCGCCTCGATGACCGCTACCTCCGCCGCGCCGGACTGGATTACTGGCCCCACCTGAAATGGCGGGTCGTCGATGGGCTTGATGAGGTCGTATCCGCCCTGGGCCGCGACCGGATCTGGTCGTTCAGCACCAAGGTGAAGCGCGTCTACACGGACGCTCGGTACCAGGCCGGCGACGCCCTCGTGTTCGGCCCCGAGAGCCGCGGCCTTCCCACGCGCTGGCTCGAGGAATGTCCCGAACGTGCCCTCCGTATCCCGATCCGCCCCGAGGCTCGCAGCCTCAACCTTGCCAACGCCGTGGCCATCGGTTTGTTTGAAGCATCGCGCCAGATCGACGCGTCGAACACGGTTCATGGTCTCGGTACCCTGCCCGCTGTTATATAATCCGTAATGAAGTCCCAGCCCTCCGCGAGTCGCCGCGACGTTAACCGGCGATGGAGGGTTCGAGACGAGTACCGGAGCCAATGATGGCCGATCGAGAAGGATTGCGCGTCGGTGAACCTGCGCCGGATTTCTCGCTCCCGTCCTCGACCGGAGAGCAGGTCAGCCTGTCCGACTTCCGTGGCCGGGCGGACGTCGTCCTGTTCTTCTACCCGAAGGACAACTCGCCGGCCTGCACGATGGAAGCGTGCTCGTTCCGCGATAGTCACGAAGCCTTTCGCGAAGCCGGTGCCGAGGTGATCGGGATCAGCTCCGATTCCTCGAGCTCCCATCGCGGGTTCGCCGACCGATTTCGCCTGCCCTACATCCTGCTCGCCGACAGTGACGGTGCCGTCCGGGCGAAGTACGGGGTTCCCCGGACTTTCGGGCTCTTTCCGGGCCGAGTCACCTACATCATCGACCGCGAGGGGATCGTCCGGCACATCTTCTCCTCGCAGTTCCAGCCCTGGCGACACGTCGCCGAGGCGCTCGAAGTCCTCAAGACGCTTTCTCATGCGTGAACGGAAGTGAGTCCGGTCGGGTCAGCATCGCATTTCGGCCCGCGTTCGGTTTTCGCATGCCGGGTCTTGAACAAAATCCGCAAAAGGCCGATAATGACCGGCTGCGCGGCTTCATTGCGGGGTCGCCTGTCGGCGTTTCTCCCGGTCGTCGTTCCGGGAGCGGATTGAAACACGATGGAAAGAGTGATCGATGTCGGAAGCCGTGAAAATTCGGGTCGAGCCGCGTGACTCGCAGAAGAACAAGGGGACGGGGACCCGCGTCGCGCGGCGACTGCGTCAGAGCGGGCTGATCCCCGCCGTCATTTATGGGCACAAACAGGCCGTGGTCCCGGTCACGCTCACCCGGGACGATGTCTGGCGGATGATCAAGTCAACGGGGCACCTGGCCCATCTCGACCTGGGCGGGAACACCGAGACGGTCCTGATCCGTGAGGTCCAGTGGGACCACCTCGGCAAGGAGATCCTCCACCTCGACTTCGCCCGCGTCGACGCCGAAGAGATCATCGAGACCGAAGTCACGCTGGATGTCCGGGGCCATGCCGCCGGGATCGCGGATGGGGGGATTCTCGAGATCCTGGTTCGCAGCCTGGGCATCAAGTGCCGCGCCGGGGCGATTCCCGATTCGATCAAGGTCAACGTCAGCAACCTCAAGGTCGACGAGGGCATCCACGTGCGGGACCTGGTCTTGCCGGCCGGCGTGACCGCCGATGCCGAAGCCGACCTGTTGCTCGTCCACGTCGTCACCCCGAGGGCCGCCGAACCCGAGCCCGCCGAGGCGGGTGCCGAGGCCCTGACTCAGCCCGAAGTGATCAAGCCCGAACGCAGGGAAAAAGACAAGGACGAATGACCTGGATCGTGGTCCGGATCGCTCCGCCCGGGTCGTGCCCAGCCGCATGGCGATCCTGACCGTTGATCATCGCGGCGCGATCCCGGCGGCGAACGGGGGCCGACGGCCTCCCTCCGGGTCGGGTCCGGGTTCGGAGCCACGACGTTGGCGACGATGAAATTGGTGGTCGGCCTGGGAAACCCGGGCAGCAAGTACCAGGGCACCCGGCATAACATCGGCTTCGAGTTGGTCGATCGGCTGGCGCAGGGCGGGTCGCGGGCCTCGTTCTCTCGCAAGTTCGAGGGCCTGATCGCCGAGACTGAGATCGATTTCCGAAGAGTCCTGCTGCTGAAGCCCGAGACATTCATGAACCTCAGCGGACGGTCGGTCGGCCAGGCGCTCCGGTTTTACAAGCTGGAATTGTCCGACCTCCTGGTTATCTGCGACGACCTCAGTCTCCCCCTCGGCAAGCTTCGACTCCGGCCGGGCGGCTCCGACGGCGGTCAGAAAGGACTCCGCGATATCACGGCCCACGTCGGGACCGACCAATATTCTCGCCTCCGCATCGGGATCGGCGACCGCGAGAATACCGACGCATCCGACTTCGTCCTCGGCCGGTTCCGAAGCTCCGAACGACCGGTCATCGACGACGCCCTGATCCTCGCCTCCCAGGCCGTCGCAGTCTGGGCCACCCAGAGTATTGATGCCGCAATGAATCGATTCAACGGGCCGGCGGCGAGTGGTCAGTAGGGTGCTCTTCGAGCACCATCCGGTTTCAATGACACGGTGCTCGAGGAGCACCTTACCGCATGAATGGAGGGACCAGAACTTGCCTTTGAATACGTATGAGGGGATGTTCTTGCTCGATAGTGCCAAGGCGGCCACCGCCTGGGAAGACACGGTCAAGCATGTACACGACATCCTGATCAAGAACCACTCCGAGATCGTGGCGTCTCGCCAGTGGGACGAACGGCGGTTGGCCTACCCGATCGGCAGCCACAAGAAAGGGACCTACCTGCTGACGTATTTCAAGACCGACGGCGAGCACCTCAAGGAGATCGTCGCCGCGTGCCATCTGAGCGACGTCGTCGTCCGGGAACTCGTCCTGAAGGTCCATCCCAAACTCGCCGATCACCTGGTCAACCAGGCGATGACCTCGACGCCCAACGTGGACACGGAAGACGGCAGGGATGAAGAGATGGATGAGCGCCCGCGTCGGCGTCGCCGCGAGGAATAAGCGAGTCGAAGTCTCCGACAACTCGGCCAACTCCCGCCGGCTTCGCCGCGTCCTCGGCTCGGAATTTTTTTTAATCTTGTCGATTTGGCGGTAATGTGTTAGCCTTTCTTGGGGAACAGCCGTCTACTATTTCGACGAGAGCCAATTCGACCGGCGCAACGACGCCCACAGTCGTTCGACTCAATCGTTCGATCGACGGCGAGGCGACCCGTGCACTCGGCACATTGGTGTGGTCGAGGGTTCGAGGGGGAGGTCGAGACGATGGCCAATTTGAACAAGGTCTACCTGATGGGTCGACTCACCTTCGACCCGGAGTTGCGGCGGACGCCCAGCGGGACTGCGGTCGCCGAGCTGCGCATGGCCACGAGCCGGACGTGGTCCGGCCGCGACGGTGAGCGGCGTGAGGAGACGCTCTTTATTGACGTGACGGTCTGGGACCGTCAGGCCGAGAACTGCTGCCAGTTCTTGCGAAAAGGGAGCGCGATCCACGTCGAGGGATCGCTCAAGATGGACACCTGGGACGACAAGACCACGGGCGAGAAGCGATCGAAGATCAAGGTGCAGGCCGATCCCGGGGGGGTGCAGTTCCTCGACTCGCGCCGATCCGACTCGGGCGGAGGCGGAAGTATGGGCGGTGGTGCCGGTATGGACGATGAGTCGATGCCACCGCCCGCCCGCGACTCCGGCACGCGCAGGGGTGGTCCCGCTCCCGCCAGGGGAGCCAATGGCGGCTATGGCGAGCCACGCGGGCCGGCTAATGGACCATCACGGGCGCCTTATTCGCCGAGCGGGCCCGCCGGTCATCCCCCCCACGACGATGAGCGCGACGAGGACGATATCCCCTTTTGAATGCGATCGGTGTCGCCAAGATCCTCTCCGCCGATCCGGTGGAGTCGAACCCCGCGATTGCGGGTCAACACCGATAGCGCACAGATGCACCACTTGGTCGAATCCGGCCGTCACGTTACGTTAAATTGTCGGAAAGTCGGCAAAATCATTACACAATGCGAATGGGACTCCGCTCCGAGTCGACTCCATCGACGGCCTGATCGGAGCCTGAGATTCCTCCCGACATCTGGATCGGGAGCGGCATTGAAACCGGGAAGACTTCGAGACGAAACGAGCGGATCCATGGCGAAGACAGCGGACACCAAGGCTCCTAAGAACAAACCCCGCAGTGCGGCGAGCAAGACCAAGCAATCATCCAGAGCGGCCGACGCTTCGACCAAGGCGAAAGAAGCGCTCGCCGGGCCGCCTCGTCAGCCGGGCGTCGAACGCCGTCGGAACCATCCGGTCCGCGCCAAGCACGGTCACATCGAATTGATTTTGACGCAGGCGATGCCGCATCTGGGCCAGGCGGGCGATGTGGTCAAGGTCCGGCCGGGTTTCGCCCGAAACTATCTGGTACCGCAGGGTTTGGGTGCGTTTGCGACCCAGAATAACCTGCGGATGGTCGAGAAACATCGCCAGCGTATCAAGGAGCTCGAGGCCGCAAAGCGAGCGGACTTGCAAAACCTGTCGGCCCAAATCGCCCAGCGCTCGCTGACGATCGAAGCGAATGCCAACGCCGAAGGTCATCTCTACGGATCGGTCAACTCCGATCAGATCGCCGCCGCGCTTCGCGGCGAAGGTTTCCCGATCGACGCGGAAATGATCCGGATCGAGGGCCCGCTCAAGGAGCTGGGGCTCTACTCGATCAAGATCCACCTCGCCAGCGATCTTTTCAGCGAGGTCAAGCTCTGGGTCGTCCCGACCCATACCGACGAAACGGCGGGCTGAGTCCCGGCGCAGGCGACCGCCCAAGAAGAGCATCGGTCTGGATTCTGGCTTTCCTGTCAATCCTGTCCATCTTGCCTTCTCTGAATACTGACAGGATGTACAGGATTGACAGGACCCGATGACCTTGGTTGATTTTCCCCTCTCCCGGATATCCGGTCGACATTATCGGCGTCTTTCGATACAATTGTTCAGCAATGGCTGATGCCGACTGGAACCGGGGATATTTTGCGCGTCATACTGGACTTGCAGGAGCTATCTTCCGAAAGGAATCGAGGGGTTCGACCCGGGGACGGTTGAAACGCATCAAGCGGTGGCGTCGAGCCGGCTCGTGAGGGGATCGCCCCCCCGTGACGAGTCGAGCGAACGAACAAGGCGATAGCCACGGAGCTTGACGGACGATGGCGGCGGCAAATTACGGTCCGAGCAACGGCAAGGGAAACCATAACGGTAACGGTAATGGCGTGGGCCGAGTGTCCAAGCTCGACACCTCCGCGCTCAGCGATCGCCTGCCGCCGCAGAACCTGGAAGCCGAGAAGGGCGTGCTCGGGAGCGTTCTACTCGACAACGACGTCCTGCACGAAGTCGTCGCGTTGCTCTCGGTCGTCGATTTCTACCGTGACGCCCACCAGACGATCTACCAGGCCATTCGCGACCTCTATGATCAGGGCAAAGGCATCGACGCCGTCACCCTGGCCGACGAACTGACCCGTCGCGATCAATTCGACAAGATCGGTGGGGATGAGACACTCCGGGAAATCGTCGATTCCGTCCCGCATGCCGCCAACGCCAAGTATTATGCCGCGATCGTCCGCGAGCGATCGATCAGCCGACAGCTGATCGATAGCGCCACCGAGATCATTCGCGACGGATATTCCAACCAGTTCACGGCCCAGGATCTGCTGGAGTCGGCCGAGCGCAAGGTCTTCGCCATCGCAGAGGACCAGATCCAGGGCGACACGCTGGAATTGAGGGACGTGGTCACCCGGGCGATGGATCGGATCGCGGAGCGGGCCGATTCCGGAGGTCACGCGGTGACGGGCGTGGCGTCGGGCCTGATCGACCTCGACGACATCACGGGCGGCTTCCAACCCGGTCAACTCGTCATCCTGGCGGCCCGGCCGAGCATGGGCAAGACCGCGTTGGCGCTGAACATCTGCGAGCACGCGGCCATCGAGCTGAAGAGCCCCGTGCTCTTCGTCAGCCTGGAAATGGGCCATCTGGAGATCGCCGAGCGCCTCCTCTGCTCCCGGTCGCGGGTCAACGGCTACAAGTTGCGGACCGGCATGGGCCTCGGGAATCGCGAGATGACCCAGCTGGCGAAGGCATTCAGCGACCTGAGCAACAACGGACATATCTTCATCGACGACACGCCCACCCGGAACATGCTCCAGATCACGGCCTCCGCGAGGCGGCTTCGCCGCAGGAAAGAGGTTGGATTGATCGTGGTCGATTACATCCAACTGGTCGATTCGGAAGAATCGCGCGACAGCCGTCAGGAACAGATCGCCAAGATCAGCCGCCGGCTCAAGACCCTGGCCCGCGAGTTGCCCGTCCCCGTCATCGCCCTCTCTCAGTTGAACCGCGCGGTCGAGAACCGCGAGGACCGCCGGCCTCGCATGGCCGACCTCCGCGAATCGGGCGCCATCGAACAGGACGCGGACATCGTTCTACTCCTCCACCGGCCCGATTATTACGACGCCAATGACCAGCCGGGTATCGCCGAGCTGATCGTCGCCAAGAACCGCAACGGCCGGACGGATACCGTCAAGCTCACCTTCGTCAAGAACCTGACCCGTTTCGAGAATCACGCCACCGTGGCCGAGCCGCTCGACAACGGCAGCCCGTTCTGAGCCAGAAGGCCGGCCATACGGGCTGGGACGGTTGCGAATCCGAAGAGCACCTATGGAGGCCAGGCTTCGCCGGGCGCGATCCACTCGGGCCGAGGTTCTCGATCCTGATCGAGATAGGGCCGGAGCATCTTTCGGACCAGGGTCGGATCACTCGGTCGGCCGATGGCGGGGAGATCGAGCAATCCGGCGACGTCGTAGAGTTCACGATGATCGGTGGGTGCGAGGCCGCCGATGGCGGCGGGAATCCACAGGTATCCGAACGCGGCGCGGATGGCGTCCTGGCCCAGACCCATCCGGCGAGCGACCGTTTCCCCCGCATCGAGCCGGCGCAGGTACGACCGCTGCCATTCAGCCCGATTGAGCAACACCATGTTAGCCCGCATCGTCTGAAGACGGTCAATCTTGAGTCCCTCGCGCTCCGACGGGAGTAGAGGCGGGGTGCTGCTCCGGACCAACGCGTCAACTCGCGGGCTGTTGAGAACGATCAAGACGAGACTCAATGTCCCGACCCCGAGAGCGCCCCGCCAGGTCAACGGAATCGTCCGGGCTGGGACAGCGGGAGACACGCCCGCACGCCGAGGCCCCGACAACCAACCCGCCACGAAGAGCACGACGCCAATCTGGGGGATCGCGTCATACCAGGGGACGATGTTGTAAAGGTTGATGGTGCGCAGGTAACGGAAGTCCAGATAGCCGCGGAAGGTCCACTCGACCAGGTAACTCCCCAGCATCAGCGAGGCGCCCGCGCATTCCAGCGAATTGAAAGCGAAAGGGAACCAGGGGGGCGACTCGTTTCGGAGCAAAGCCCCTCGACCGGGCGTGTCGCCCGACGAAGTCGGCAGGACCGTTTCGGAACCTTGTCGCCATCGGCTGCCGGCCCAGATGATCGCCAGGCCAATCGAGAGCACGAGCCCCTGGATCGGGGTCGTTTGTGACTCAAGACCAAGGTTGCCGAGGACGAGGTTCTCGGGAATCGCCTGGGCCGTGTGAAGCAACCCCTGGACCGGGTCGGCCGCCTGACCGACCGTACGACCATGGAAACTGACCCGGCTATCGATGGCCCGAGGGGCCATCAACAGGGACGTCCCTACGGCCAGGAGAGTCGCCGCCAGGGGGACCAAGCTTGCGATCCGGCAGCGTCTGCGACCGTCGAACCAGAGGTAGACGGCCGCCACCGGACCGGCCATGTGACCGATCGTCCAGAAGCCGCCGGCCAACGCCGTCGAGATCCCGGACAATACTATCGTGCCAAACCTGGCCGACCTCCGATAAGACTGGGCATACCAGAGTGCCGCCAGGATACCGAACCCCGCCCATAATGGCTGGCCCGCCGAGTACCAGATGGCCGGCGTGACCATCAACGAAGTCGTCCCCATCGTCACCATCGCCGCGAGTCCGAGACCCACTCGGCCGGTCTCCCTCGCGACGAACTTGCCGGTCATCATCATCACGGAGACGAGGATCGCGTAAGATGCCACCGCCAGGACCGCGGGAATCCGTTCGAGGCTCCCGGCCGAAGTCACTAGCGTCCAGGTCACCAGCCGCCAGGCCGGAACGATGTGCGTGTTGTGGGGCAAGAACAGATTGGAAACCGTGCGGTCCCACGTCCGTGAGCTCGCCACGTAGGCCACGTCGTCGCTGAAGAGGCGATAGAAGCTCAAAGGCTCGCGGGCGATGTGTCCCCGATGCAATGGGCGGTAAGTGGTGGGTTCGAAGAAAAGGACGGCCGGTGCCGTCGCGATCGCAAGCACCACGATGATCAGCCCGACCCGGCCGACCGGTCGCTCCAGCAGATCGAAAATGGCGCGAATCGATCGCTCGACAACGTCGCGGCGGCCTCGAGACGGTTGGTTCATTCCGGGCTCACGGATCGGGCCTCACGGGGATTGCTCCTGTGAGACTATAACAGCGGCGCCCGGATCTCGGGAATTCGCCTGACCCGCGGCCGTCGATGGCACTCGATCTCGATCACCGCAGCGCCTGGGCTTCCGTCAGCATGGCCATGGCCTCCTGACGGGTCCCCTCGGCGGCGGAGTCGCCGCGGAGCATGGCGGCGAGCTCGGCGATGCGTTCGGAGTCGTTCAAGGGTGAAATGGTCGTCCGGGATCGGCCGCGTTCGACCTGTTTGCGAATGACCCACTGGCGCCGGGCGTAACTGGCCATCTGCGGGAGGTGGGTCACGCAGATGACCTGGTGGTGTCGACCCAGCTCGTCGAGAGTCTTGCCGAGCGCCGAGCCCAGCCGGCCGCCGACGCCCGTATCGATCTCGTCGAAGACGAGCGTGGGGACACGATCGACGGCCGCCAGGACGGCCTTGGCGGCGAGCGTGACGCGGGAAAGCTCGCCTCCCGAGGCGATCTTGCGCAAAGGGCGGGGCTCCTCGCCGGGATTGGCGGAAAAGAGCATCTCCACGCGGTCGGCTCCCGACTCGGGGGGCGTGGTCGTGGTCGGGTCGTCGCCCAGCTGTCGCGGCTCGACCGACACGGTCAGGCGAGCCCCTTCCAGGCCCAGTGCCTTGAGCCGTCCCTGGATCGACCGTCCGAAGTCCTTGGCGACCTTCCGCCTCGCGACGGTGAGCTGGGCGGCCGACTGCTTCAGGGCGTCCCAAGCGGCGGCGAGCGGGCCATCCAGGGCGAGCAGATCGGAGTCATCCCGGTCGATCGCGGCGAGCTGGGCTTCGGTCGCCGACCGGCGTTCGACCAGCTCGTCGGACGTGCAATGGAACCGCGCCGAGAGCCGACGATATAGGGCCAGGCGTGCCTCGACGTCCTCGAGTCGCGCCGGGTCATCATCCCAGCCTTTGCCCATATCACGCAGGCTGAAGGCGACCTCCCGGGTCTCGTCCGCCAGTCGTTCGAGGGTCGCGACCGTCTCGGCGAGCTCGGGAGCGGCCTTCGCGAGGGGATCGATCGCCCGCGCGACCCGCTTCAGCATCCCCTGCACCGAGCGGTCCGCCTCGTAGAGCAGGGCATAGCCCTCCGCGGCGGCGGTTCGGAGCTGATCGGCGTGGCCCAGCCGGTGGGCCTCGCGCGCCAGCTCCTCCGACTCGCCGGGTCGTGGATCGGCGGCAACCAACTCGTCTCGCTCGAATTCGAGCAGGGCTCGCTCCCGCCGACGGGCCTCGGCCGACTCGATCAACTTCAGCCGCTTGCGACGCAGGGCCTCATGCTCTTTGCGCGACGATTGATAGGCCCCGAGCCGATCACTCAGGCCCCCGAAGTCATCGAGTAACACCCGCTGCTGGTCGGGGTCCATCAAGGCGCGGCCTTCGTGCTGGCCGTGAATGTCCACCAGCCGTTCGCCTAGCTTCTGCAACGTGGCGATCGTCACCGGCAGGCCATTCACCGTGGCGCCTCCGCGCCCCTGCGAGGAGATCCGCCTGGCGATGATCAGCGGTTCCTCGTCCAGCAATCCTTCCCCGCCCAGGATCGATTCGACCTCCGCCTTGAGATCCCGGTCCGCGATCTCGAAGACCGCGGCCGCACGCGCCTCCGACTTGCCCGAGCGGATCAGGTCGGCCGACGCTTTCCCCCCCAGGATCAGCCCCAACGCCGTCAGCAGGAGGCTCTTGCCCGCCCCCGTCTCTCCCGTCCAGGCGCAGTAACCTTCCTCCAGCTCGAGGTGCACATCTTCGATGAGAGCGAGGTTTTGTACCGAGAGTTCACGCAACACGATTGGGGAATCTCCGATTCTCGTCGTGCCGTTGGATCTCGCCGTGCTTATGGGATGGGGCAGGGGGGGTATAGTATGGGTTTGATGTTTGCATCGGCTCGATTCTCCTGGGAGCCGCGAACTACGGAATCAGACCCGTCATCTCTTCGGGTCGAGCTCTCATTGTACACTTGAACCCCTGAAATGGGGGACAGCAATCGTCCGGAAAGAGATTCATCCGCTCCGCGGTCGCATCGCCACCTCAGCGCCCCTGGGCGGTCGGAGGAAAGACGTCGGCCAGGGGCGGAGCTGCCTTCGGGGCAAAGCCGCGGTAATCAAGCCCCAGGAAGGCGGCCAGCGTCGCGGCGATCTGGCTCTGCGTCACGGGGCCGGCGGGCTTGCGATCCTCATACCAGATGGCGGGGGTGTCGGGACCGATCACGGCGATCCAGATCCGGTCCGAGCCCTTGATCTTCGCGCCATGGTTCTTCCACGCATCGGCCGAATCGCCCCGGCCATGGTCGGTGGTCACGATCATCGTCGTCGTCCCGCGGTATTCCGGCATCGACTGCACGGTCTCCCAGAGCGTCTTCAAGTACTCGTCGACCCGATGCGCCGCAGTGAGGTACTCGTCGTACCGGCGGGCGTGTCCCCACTCATCGGTCTCGCCCAGGCCGATGTACATCACCCGCGGCTTCCTCCTCTTGAGGTATCCGAGGGCCGACTGGAACGTCAAGGAATCGAGACAGCACTCCGGCCAGGGTTGGGGAGTTTCCGTCATCAGCTTGGCGACCCTGCGCTCCTCGTCGGAAAGGCTCTTGCCATTCAGGGGCTTCCAGGCCGCCTGGACTCGGATCTTACTCCGCCACCGGTTGAGGATGTACGGGAACACGTCCCAGGACCCGTAGGCGGCGATCCGATGGCGAAAGGATTCCTTACGGTTAAGCCATTCGAGCACGGAGACGTTGTGGTTGGGCGTCTTGTTGTTATTATCGATCCGAGGATCGGACCATCCCGTGAAGATCTCGTTGTAACCCGGATAAGAGAAATTCCGTCCGTTGGTGACCCTGACCTCGCTGCCGAGCGCCGCATCGCCGAACAGTTGACCCTCCTTGGCAATCACGCTCCAGAGGAATGGCATGAGCGCCTTGCGGCGTTCCTTCCGCCCGTTCCGTTCAAACTGCGCCTTCAGCGCCTGGAGGTCTTCGACACCGCCCTCAGCCGGATTCATGAGCGACGGGTCGGCACCACCGAAGACTTCCTGCCACCGCAACCCATCCGTGGTCACGAGCAGGATATTACGAGACTTCAAGGCGCTCTGGACGGCCGGTTGCGAGCCCGACATCCGGGATTCGCGGCCCAGGACGGCGGCGATCAAGACCACGACGACCGTTCGTAGGATTCTCATCGGATTAGTCCAGATCCTCTCCGATAACGGACCGAGTCTACGTCGCGGCATCGAACCGGTTGAATCCTGTCCTCACCGAAGAACGAGGGCCGAAAGCTCGAAATGGAATTCCTGATGCGTCGGGCGCTGACGCGTTCCGAGTCCCATGTGGGGGATTCGATTGAGTTTCCAATCTTATCCTCCTATTCGCTTCAGTTGCAAGTTTCTCGCGTGGAATGTGATCGCTTCCTGGACGTGCTTGTCCCAGTAGGACCAGTCGTGCCCGCCCGGGAACTCCTGGTAATCGTGCGGGATATGGAGCGATTCCAGGTGCTGATGAAACGCCCGGTTCTGATCGAGCAGGAAATCCTCGGTGCCGCAATCGATCCTCAGCTTGGGGAAGCGTCCATGGTCGGTCTTGACGCTGATGGCGAGCGGGTCCTCCGGCCCGCCCGCGGGCGACTTGCCGAAGATCCGCTGGAATTCGGGGCTGAACTCCTTGTATTTCTTCACGCTCTCCGCCAGGAAGCCGAGGGCGCCCGAATGGGAGTTGACGCTGGCGAAGACCTCGGGGTGCTTCAGCCCGAGTTTGACCGCCCCGTAGCCGCCCATGGAGAGTCCACCGATCGACCGCCCCGACCGTTCGGCCTTGACCGGGAAAGTCCGTTCCACTAGGCCGATGACATCCTTGAGGAGGTCGTCTTCGTAGGCGTCGCCCTCGATGGCATTGGTATACCAGCCGCGGCCGCCGTCGGGCATCACCACCGCCAAAGGCCAGCCCTCGACGTAACGCTCGATGCTCGTGCGCCTCGCCCAGATCGTGTTGTCGTCCGACAGTCCGTGCAGCAAGTAGTATGCCGCCCACGGCCGGGGTATGGCCGGATCCTCGGGGAATATGATGTTGAACGACGACGCTTTGCGGAGCGACCGGCTGAAATAATGGATCGTGGCAAAGGCCATGGTTTGGTCCTGGAAACCCGATTGTTCGCGGCCCGCGGCACATCCCAACGATCATAAACCCGGGACGGTTTCGGGCGAAACAGGGCTTCGAGCCCGCCGCGCGTGAGGGCTTGAATCCGGGTCGATGATCGGAGCTCGCGACATGATCGAAAACGCCTCCTCGATCCCCGCGGTATCCCACGAGAGGAGTCCGTCGGATGAGGCGGCCAGCTCGTGGGTCACGATCGTCCTGGCGCGGGTCATCAGCTCCGAGCGGTCGGTCCGACCGAGGATCGCCCGAGAGTCGACCCGCTGGAGCAGGGCCTTGGTGATCGGCCGCTTCGCATCCGGGAAGCATGAGGAACGGATGAGGTCGAGGGTGATCGGGTCGTTGCAGATGGCCGCCCAGGCCGCCGCTTCCTCGGCCGACGAGCAGGCCAGGAAGTAGCAAGTGTCGTCGAGCATGACGGGTCGGCCCTGGACCGGACCGAGAGCCCGGAAGACCGGTACCTTGTGCAGCCCGGAGATGGCCACCTTGAACGGGGCAAAGCTATAGGGGCCGATCCCGAACAATGCGAACGGCGGCTGTCCGCGATAAATCGACGACTTGCGTCTCTCGAACCGTTCGGCATTCGCCCCGAGATAAGCCCAGAGCCTGGGGGCCTCGTACGCGAGCCGGGTCGTATCCTCGCCGATCTTGCGCTGGGTGACCAGGACCGCGCGTCGCGGCCGATCGGCGGGCAGCCGCCTCAGGTCGGCCCCCTTGATCAGCGGATAGACGAACTCGGCCTCGACGTCAACGGCCTCGCCCGACCGGTCGCGGAGCCGCCGGGAGTCCTCGTCGACAGCCAGCTCCATGACCGCCGCGGCGTCGTGCTTGAGCCCCTGCCGCCAGGTCCCGGGGAAGACGCCGTCGGCGAATTCGTGACGACGGTGCGCCTCGCGATCGGCGATCAAACGGTCTCGGAAGAAACCCATGACCCTCGTGGGTTGGTCGGCCTCGAGACCCGGATAGACCGGGATCTCGCCGCAGATGACGACCCGGGCGTTACCACGCTGATTCGTGAGAGTGGTCTGAAACCAGCAGGCATCCACGGCCGCCCCGAACCACCGTCGTGCATCGATCCGGCGGATCGTTGCGGCCGCGATCGGCAACTCGGCGCGGCGGGCGAACTGGAGGATGCCCCGCGCCACGGATGTCTTGCATAAGAGCGCAATCGTGGGCGATTCGTGGGCCAGGTCGCGAGCGATCTTGAGCCAGATCGCCTCGGCGACATCGAAATTGGAGGCACCGGTCCGGGCGGCGAGGCCGGCCAACCCCTTGATGTTCGACTTCGGTGGCACGTGCGAACTGGCCAGGCTCCCCAGCTCGGAGTTCGTGACCCAGGGCGGATTGCCGACCACCAGGAGGGGGCCATCCTGGCGCCAGGCCAGGTCGAGCCCGAGGTCAATCTGGAAGACGTCCCCGCGGGTGATCGTCACCTCGGTCGGGAGATTACGATGGAGTTCCGCGACCTCGAGGGCGGCTCGATAATGGGCCGGCTGAATTTCGATCGCGTGGATCTCGCGCGGGGGTGAGGAATGCTTAAGGAGAGCGTCCAGGAAATGACCCCGGCCGCAGGTCGGCTCCAGCACGCGAGCCCATCGCGAGCCGATCGGTCCCAGGGTATCGAGCACAAAGGTCACCAGGTCGAGTGGGGTCTGGAAATCGCCGAGGTCCCGTCGCAAAATCTCACCCCCTCGACGGACTCCTGTCTTCCGAACCCTGACGGACTCCGGTGGCTCGAATCGTTCCGGGGGATTACTTGATCTTCGCGCCGACCACGCACTCGGGATCGGCCACCGTCAGCACGATCACGTTCTCGTGGGAGGTCGCCGCCAGCAGCATCCCATCGGAAGCCTCGCCGCGCAGCATCGCCGGCTCCAGGTTATTCACCACGATAATCAGCTTGCCGACCAGTTGCTCCGGGCTATAATGCTGGCGAATCCCCGCCACGATCTGCTTTTGTTCGTCACCCACGTCGATCTGCAAGAGCAAGAGCTTGTCCGCATTGGGATGGGGCCGCGCCTCCAGGACCTTGGCCACCCGCAGCTCGAGCTTGGCGAAATCTTCGTACTTGATGGGATCGGCCATCTTGAGTTGGTCCTTCGTACTTCTGTCTATGATCAGGATGGGTGGAACCCACCGGCCGAGTCGCTCGCGAGTGTGACTGGGTTGCTCTAACCTCGACGATCGACCCGATGAAGCGTTCAGGTTAGCCGCCATCTCGGAGGGCTGTCAAGCCTGCTAGTGTATCCAGGTACATTAGATCGGCGGGCGGCCAAACTGCTTCGAGGCCCGGACTTCAAGACCCAGCAGGACGATCGTCCGCGTCGGCTGCGGAGCGTCGGGGCATGGCCAGGCGGACCAGACCGCCCCAGAGCCCCCGGATCACCGCGAAGGCGACCACGAACGGCGTGCTCGGGTGCTTGAGTATCGTGGGCACATTCCGTTCGAAGACGAAGTGGCCGAAGAACATGATGGCATATCCCGCCAGGAACAGGGCGAGCGACCAGAGCGGGCGGAAGGGGACCAGCAGGACCGCGGCGGCGACCATCGGCCAGCCGACGCCGACATGGAGGAAGTGATTGACCGGATTGCGGTGATCACGGCGATACCGGGCGATCAGGCCCATCGGCCGGGTCTCGGGCTCGACGGGTCCCGCCATCCTGGACCAGGCCGGGGCAGAATCGCTCATCGACGGACTCCTTCCTCGGATTGCGTTACTTTTTCGGATTCTCGGGATTGTCGGATGTCGACGATGGCGGGCTCGTGCGTGCCAGCCTGGGCGTGATGCCCCGGTGGACCTTGGGATCGTTGTAGGTGTCGAGCCCTTTGTGGCTGATCTTGCCGTAATACGTGGCGAACTCGAAATGCGGCGAGTTATCGAGGTCGTGGCACCTCGTACAGAGCTGATTCTTGTCGGCTTGCTCGGCGCTCACGGTCATCACCTTGTAGAACTCGGCATTGATGGGCTCGGCGATATGCTTCGACCCGGGCCCATGGCAATTCTCGCACTGGTTGCCTGCCAGGTAAGGGGTCTCGGCCTTGGATTTCCAGCCTGAGTTGTATTCGAAGCCCGTCGTATGGCACGTGACGCATTCCGCATCATAGATCGTGTTCGGCTTGGGATCGTGCTCCAGCGAGACGAAGGCCTGCGCATGCTTCGTCGTGGACCACTTCATGTAGGTGTTGGGGTGGCAGGATTTGCAGTTCTCGGCACCGACGTAGGTCGCGCCGGGCGCGCCGTTGACATAATTACGCCGGACGTAATTCTCGACGACACCGACCTGCCTGAGCGTGTCTCGAAATTCGTCCTCGATCAGTTTCTTCATGGCGGTCGCGGGGCCGTCGAAATTCTTGCCCAGCGTGACCACCTGGTAGCGCAAGGATTCCGACTGGCCGGGATAAAGCCCGAATACGCCGACGTGCTTCCCCTTCTGGCCGACGTTCACCAACAGGGTCTTGCCGCCGTTGAGCCGCTCGGGCTCGTGGTCCAGTACGTCTACGAACTCCGAGGTCGAGACGACGATGTCGAACCCGGGATAGGCCACCGCAAGCCGCTTGGCCATCGCGGGGGGGCCTTGAACCATCAAGACCTGATAGTCGCTCTTCGGCTCGAGCTCCGCCAGTACGCCCGCGAGCACTTCATCGGGCCTCCTGACGGTCGGCAGGATCGCTTCCTTGTCCGGATCGATCAGCTTATTGAGGCCCTCGGGATCGATCACGGCGGTCACACCGACCTTGGCGGGGCCCGCCTCCACGATGAGGCTGGGCCGAAAGATCGTCTCGAAACCCGGGGCCGGCTGCACGTTGGCGACGACGATCTTGGTCCTGTCTCCGAGCCCGTTCATGAACAGGCTCAGGGCTTCGCCGACGCCGACCTTCAGATCCTCGGCGCTCAACGCCATCGCATCGTATTTCAAGAGCTTCAGCGCCCGGAGCGAATAATCGAACTTGAGCTTCGCCTGCTCGAGGCCCCCGCGGGCGCCGGCCGGATCTTTCGTCAGGCCGCCCAGGTCGATCAGCGCCGTCGGCCAGTGGTTCTGATTGTGCAGCCGTTCGACGAGATCGTAGCGGCGGAGCAGGCCGCCGATCTGCCCCTCCGTGCAGCCGCAGGGCTCGAGATAGTTATCTTGCTGGCCCGTGACGATCAGGACCCCCGCGGGGTTGCCCAGGTTGGCGAGCGGTTTCTGAGAAGTCGAAGCACTTCCACCCCTGGAACCGGCGGTTTCCCCGGCCTTGGGGCTCGCGGGCGAAGAGGAGGAGCCGGTCGGGCTCGACGACGAGCATCCCACATAGGCCAGTACCGCCACGCACATTACGACGCCGGCCCACGGGCGGAAGTCGATTCGAGTCATCGTCTGAACCCTTCCCTTTGCGAAGTCCCTCGAAACACGACCCTGCTCAGGATGATCTCGCTCCACACCGGATGTGTTTTTCGCAGAGCGCGCAGAGTACGCAGTGTCGCGTATCGGATGAGTGTGGCAAGGGCGATCCGTCTCGGCTTGCCACCAGCACACCCAGAGTTTTAGCTTCCCCGCAGAACTGCGGATAGATCAATCGGCCCCTGGCCGAGTCTCTATCATTGAGGTCCAACGCGCCCGGGCGAGAAACGAGACGAGCCCCGTCCTCCCGGCCGGGTACGGCTCAGCCGGGGCCCGATCGGGTGACATAGATGCTGACCGGGATCTTGATTTCGCCGGCCTGAGGATGGTCGGTCTTCAGGACGATGCGATCGTCGACCAGGCCGCCGGGGGTGCCGGGGGGCACGGTGACCGTCATCCGGTATCGGCCCGGCACGCGCGAGGCCTTGTCCGGCACGACCGCCACCTTCAGTTTCTCCGGCGCATAGGCGACTTCGATGTGGGTCTCCTTGCCCCCGCGAACCACCAGGCTGACGTCTCGTGATGCCCCTTCCCTGCTGCCGACGTTCGGCATGCCGAGTTTCTCGGGAGTCACGCTGATCGGCCCCATCACCCGCCCCGAGACCGCCAGTTTCACCTCAGGCTGCTTGGGATGGTCGGTCTGGATGACCACTTCCTCGCGGAACGGGCCCAGAGGCAGGCCGGGCTTGACCTCAACGATTAGGTGATAGCCGGACAGGACGCCGAGCTCCTTGATCTCTTCGGGAGTCATCGGCTTGACATCCGTGACGACCAATCCGGGCTTCGAGCTCGTCACCTTCGTCAATTTCAGACCGGCCTGGTCGGGCGACAGGATCTTGAGGTTCGACCGACTGCTCTCCTCATAGGATACGCTGGGGAACGCGACCGTCTCGGAGGGCTCGATCGCGACCGGCATGAGGACCTTCCCGCGTACCCTCAGAGTGACGGAGCGCTGCTTCGGGTCGTTCGTCCCCAGCGTGGCCGTCTGGCCGAAGGCGATCCATTCCTTGGTGTTCCAGCTCACCTCGATCGGCGTCGACTCGCCCGGCGGCACCGTCACGCTCTTCTTGGCCGCAGCCCCGGTCTTCTTGTCATCGGCGAGTTTGGCGACGGTGCAAGAACAGGACGTGTCCTCGAGCCAAATCTCGAGTGGACCTTCGCCGACGTTCTTGATTTCCCAGGAATGGGCGCCATCGGTGCGCTTGGGCATCGTGCCGAAATCGAACTGCGGCGGGCCCACCAGCTCCAGCTTGGGCGGGGGACCCTCGGGGGTCTTATGGAGAGCGATGGCCGGTTCGGGAGACGCGTCCGGCACATAGGAAACGACGAATGTCCCGGCCACGGTCAGGATGACCACCAATGATGCCAGGATGATCCAACGTACCATCGCGAAAATCCTCCAGAATCAGGCAAATGGCCCGAAACCGTGCAATTCCCGGGCGAACGCGAACGGCGACGGCCGCACTCAGCCGGGGCCCGATCGCGAGATGAAAATATCGACCGGGATCTTCAGCTCACCGGCCAGAGGATGGTCGGTCTTCAGGATGATCTCACCCTCGACGGTCCCGCTGGGGGTGCCGGGGGGCACGGTGACCGTCATCCGGTATCGGCCTTTCATGCCGGCGTCGTCCTTCGCGATGGCCACCTTCAGCTTCTGGGGGGCGGAGGCGACCTCGAAATGCGTATCTTTCGCCCCGCGGACCATCAGCGTCACGTCGCGAGATGCCCCGTCCCGGCTGATGATATCGCGGACCCGCAGGCCCGGCGGGAATACTCCGATCGGTCCGATCACCTTGCCCCCTACCGAGACCTTGAGCTCGGGCCGTTTCGGGTGGTCGGTCTGGATCACGAGCTCCTCGTGGAACTGGCCCACCGGCATCCCCGGCTTGATCTCAACATGGATGGAATAACCCGCTTCGACCTTGAGCTGCTTGGCGTCCGCCTCCGTCAACGGCTTGGCCTCGGCCACGATGATACCGGGCTTCGAACTCATCACTTTAATGACCTTCGTCTGGGGCCGGTCCCTCGAGTAGACCGCGAGGCGGGCATGTTGCGGCTCTTCATTGGAGATCGTCGGGAATTGCATCATCTCCGGGGGAAAGATCACGACCGGCGGATAGACCTTCCCCTTGACCGTCAGCTTGAAGAGCTTGCGTACCGGGTCGTTCGTGCCGAAGGTCGCCCCCTGCGAATAGTCGTCGTGGAATTCCTTCGTATTCCACTCCAGATCGATCGTGGTCGATTCGCCGGGCTTGACGGTCGCTTTCTGATTGTGCTCGAGCTTGGCGATGGTGCAGGAGCAGGTCGGCTTCCCTTCCATCCAGAGCTCCAGGTTCGACTCGCCGGTATTCTTGATCTGCCAGGTATGTGCACCCTTTTCCTGCTGCGACATCTTGTCGAAATCGTAGATCAAGTCCTGGTCGATCTCCAACTTGGGCTGAGGGCCCGTGCCCACGCTGACCGCGACCTGCGGCGAAGCCTCGGGATCCGGCAGGTACTGCGGTAAGAGGGTGGCCGCCATGGTCAGCAAGACCACCACAACTGCCAAGATGACCCACCGTAACATGTTAGAAATTCTCCGGATAAGTCGATATGGAATGATGACGGAGGCGATCGCGAGACGAGCCGGTTGCGGGCATTCGACCGCCCTTTGCACGAGAATCCCATCCGGGCGGCCACTATCCTCGCTTCGATCGACGGCCTCTCCCACTCGATCTTAAGGGGACACGCCGCCGGGGGGCAAGGCGTCTCGTGATCGAATCATCGGAGGAAACCGGTCCACTCCGGTCTTGTATCGATTCGTTGGCCGGTGCATCCTTGGTCGATAGTCGGCGAAAGAGCGTAGGCGGCCGGGAAGGCGGAGGGCAGGTCCCACCGTCCCGGCCTCGCGGTGTCTGATGGTCGTCGAGAAAGACCGGGCCAGGCAGGCCACTCGTTGAGACTGCCCACCCGCCACTCGCGGAGCGGAGCCAGGCGCATGAACAAGCTCACGATCGAAGTCTGGGACGCGACAGGGAATAAGAAGCAACTGGTTGAGCTGCCGTCCGACGCGCCGGTGAACCGGGTGATCGCGGTCCTGGTCGAGAAGATGAACCTGCCGCGATACAGCCCGGACGGGCAGTTGATGAGTTACAAATTCCACCACAAGGCCAGCGGGCGGCAGTTGCTCGACGACCAGACCCTGGCCTCGGCCGATATCCACACCGGCGACGTCCTGCGGCTCCAGCCGGAGATCACCGCGGGCCGCTGCGCCGTTGGCCTCCCGGAGGCGGATGACGACCGCAATCCCCCCTGATCGAAGCGCGAGGGACGCGACGTTGAGCGACGTGATCCGGATCGACAAGGCGGAGGCCACCGAGCCCGATGACCGGTTCTCTCGATTCCGCCTGATCCGTTGGTGGGACCAGGAGCGCCTGGCGAATGCGCGCGTCCTGGTCGTCGGCGCCGGGGCCCTGGGTAATGAGATCCTCAAGAACCTGGCGCTCCTGGGCATCGGCCGGGTGTTCGTGGCCGATCGTGACCGGGTCGAGAATTCGAACCTATCCCGTTCCATCCTGTTCCGCGAGGCGGACTGCGGACGGCCCAAGGCCGAAGTCGCCGCCGAGCGGGCGGCCGAGATCTACCCGGGGATCCGCGTCCGGCCCTATACGGGCAACATCGTCTATGACCTCGGTTTAGGAGTCTACCGATGGGCCGACGTGATCCTGGGCGGCCTGGACAACCGAGAGGCCCGGGTCGCGATCAACCTGGCAGCCTCGGCGCCGGCAAGGTCTGGATTGACGGGGCGATCGAACGGCTCGATGGCGTCGCGCGCGTCTTCGATCCGGCCACCGGCCCTTGCTACGAATGCACCATGGGAGAGAACGACTGGAAGATGCTCGAGGCCAGGCGCAGTTGCGCCCTGCTCTCCCGCGGTGAGATGGAGCAGGGGAAGGTGCCGACCACCCCGACCACCGCCTCGATCGTCGCCGGGATGCAGGTCCAGGAGGCCGTCAAGTACCTCCACGGCCTGGATGTGATCGCCGGACAAGGGTTCATCTTCGACGGCACGCATCATCAGAGCTACCTGGTGACCTACACCCGCAAGGACGACTGCCCGGCACATGACGCCGACGAGCCGGTCGAGATCCTTCCCGGTCGCGCCGACTCGACTCGCGTCGGTGAACTGCTCGAGCGAGTCCGTTCCGACCTGGGCCCCGACGCCCTCATCGAGACCGGGCGCGACCTGCTCGCATCGCTCCATTGCCCCGCCTGCGGCGAGGATGAGCCGATCTTCGCCTCTCTGGGCCGGGTGACCGAAGCCCAGGGCCTTTGCCCTCGGTGCTCGCAGCCACGCGTCCCTTCGATGTTTCATACGATCGACGGCCGTCGCCAGGATCTCGGCGATAAGACGCTGGCCGAGATCGGGATTCCCCCCTGGGATGTCCTTGGCGGTCGCGTCGGGCTCTCGCATCGCTATTACGAGCTTGGCGGCGATCGGGACGATATGATCCAGAATCTTTGAACCGTGCGATCCATGGCTGACCGCTGCCTGATTTCACCCGATCCGATCCGGATTCTGATCCGTGTTATCCGTGCGATCCGTGGTAAACCAAAGTCGGCCATCGAAAGACTCACGCAGCACGTGAATCGACTTGACCCTTCGAGTTGTTATAAGGCCTCAACTTGAGGTTGGAGAGCGGTCGGGCCGTCTCCGCGGCCGAAACCGACAGGCGGTTCGCTTTTTCCTGGGCCGTAAATCCGAGGAAACGACCGTCAGTGCGAGCGAAATCGCCCGAAAACCCTTGGCGTATATTTTCGCAGGAATCCGGGCGGTAGCCTGGGGAGGGCGACTGCGGTAGCAGCACACCCTCACCTTGCTCCACAGTTATTGTGATCCGGGCGATCAAAGCCCGGATCCGTTCAGACGCGGCGGCGGCGGGCCATCACGCCCAGTCCGGCTAGCGAGGCGATGCCGCCGAGGACCAGGCCTGAAGGTTCGGGCACGGAAGCGGCGCCGAAACCGCGATCAGAAGCGTCGCGGAACGAACAGAGAACAAAGATCGCATCAGGTTGTTCCTTTCAGGGTGCATGTAGTCAGGAGTGATCCGGCGGATCTCGCACGGCATTTCTGGTCAGGGCGTCACGATGTTGAACCAGAACGGGAACGTGTCGATCAGATTCAGGAATTTATCGAGCACCACTTGATTGCCAACAACCTTGGCCTTGCCCTCGGCGATTGCTTGGTTGAGCGTAATGTCCTTGAGCTGGATGCTATCCAGCGTCAACTTCGCGAGCGCGAGCGTTACATCGGCTGCCAAGTGCGGCCTGCCGTAGTTGAGCACCCCGTTCTCGACCACGAGGCCGTACTTCTTGTTGTTCGGCTCGGGGTCGGTGAAGACGATGTTTAGCAGGTATTTCTTGCCTGCCGCACTGGGCCCGTTGAGTCGCACCCCGAGATAGTCGAACAACATTTCCGGCGGCATCGCCTTGATGACGTCCTCGGTGGCGGACTCGATTTCGCCGCCCTTCGGCACGCCGTTGCGCAGCTCAAAGGCGCCCATCAGGTAGACCGAGCGCCACGGGCCGCTCTCGGCCTGGTAGCCCAGCTGCTCGAGCGCATCCGCCAGCAGCGCTATTGCCTCAACGCGCGCGCTTGCCTCATCCTGCGCATTTGCGTCAGTCTGCGCGTTTGCCTCAATGGGCGGGGGCTCGGAGAAGGCGACGTGCTTCAGCACCTCGACCACCCAGCGGTAGCGGCCGAGAGCGAAGTCCTTCTTGGCGCGTTTGAGAACGGCGCTCACGCCGCCCATGTATTCCACGTATTTCGGCCCCGCTTGATCCGGCGGCAGGTTGTTGAGGTTGGACGGGTTCCCGTTGTACCAGCCCATGTAGCGCTGGTAGACCGCTCGCGAGTTGTGGCGCAGCGTGCCGTAGTAGCCGCGGGTGGGCCAGTACTTCTCGAGTTCCTCCGGGAGCTTGATCTCCTCCGAGATCTCCTCGCCGGTGAGACCCTTGTTCATCATGTTCACAGACTGGTCGTGCGTATACTTATAGATGTCACGCACCTTCTGCATGTTCTCGACGATCTTCTCCTTGCCCCACATCGGCCAGTGGTGGCTCTGGAACTTGACGTCGGTCCGGAAGCCGAATTTGTTGATGGTCTCGTCGAGGAAGCTCGCCCACTTCAACGCGTCGCGGACCTGGGCGCCGCGCAATGTGAGGATATTGTGCATCGTGTTGGTCGTGTTCTCGGCCATCCACAGCGCCCTGAGGTGCGGGAAATAAGTGTTCATCTCGGCCGGCGCCTCGGAGCCCGGCGTCAACTGGAACACCATCGGCACGCCCATCACGGTTTGTTCGAGGTTATCTTTGGTGATGATGACGTTCGGCAACATCAGCGTGGACGTTCCCGACGACGTAGTCTGGCCGAGACCGCCGTTGACGCCCCCGTGGGGTTCGCGCGGCAGCAGCGCGCCGTACATGTAGATCGCGCGCCGACTCATGGCGTTGCCGGCGATCACGTTCTCGCTGATCGCATGCTCAGTGAAGCCCTCTGGCGCGATCACCACGGCGGCGTCCATCTCGGCCGGATTCTTGAACAGCCCGCGCACGCCACCGTAGTGGTCGGCGTGGGAGTGGCTGTAGACCACCGCCTTCACCGGGAACGTGCCCAGATTCTTGCTCACCAGATCGTAGGCCGCCTGGGCGGTCTCGGTCAACATCAGCGGATCGAACACGATCCAGCAATCGTCCTTTGCGTCTTTATCTTTGTTGCCCTTCACGAAGGTGATGTTCGCGAGGTCGTAGCCGCGAACCTGGTAGATCTTGTCCTTGAGGACCTCGAACAGGCCGTACTGCATGTTGAGCTGGGCGTTGCGGTACAGGCTGGGGTTGATCTCGGGGGGCGCCTTCTTGTTTACAGAATCGACCAGGCCTGCCTTATCGATGTTCCAGTTGATGTATTTCTTGTACTCCTCCAGGTCCCAGACCTTTGTGATCTTCTCATTGACCCTGCCATAGATCGTGAGCTTCTCGGGCCTGTCGATCAGGCCTTTCTGCGCGTCGTTGAGGTCGTCTTTGTTGTCCCAATCCAGCTTGTCGTACCACGCCTCATTGGCTTTCTTGGTGTGGATGGTGGCGTCCTTGGGTGGGACGAGCCGGCTCGCAGGCTTCACCTGCGCCATCGCTAGCGGTGCGACGAGTACGAGCGCCATGAGTTGCGCAACGGCGCAACGAGCGGCGAGGCGAATTCCCATCGACGTTTCCTTCACGGTCATCTCCCTTCAAAGATGTTCATGTTGAACGTTCTGGCGAACGTCTCTCCTGGATGTCGAGTGATCCTCAACCCCATGTCAGACCCTTGCCATCGGCGTAGCCGAGTGCTCAATCTGGTCGTGACTCGATCTCTCATGGAGGTCTTATGGGCCTCGCGTCGGAAGTTCGCAGTGGATTTTTTCTAGGGTGGCAAAGGTCGCTGGAACGGCCCCTCCAGGCCCCGATTCTCCGAGGACCTGGGAGCTCTGGGTGGGCAGGGTAAGGCCAAGCGGGCCGCTCCCTCCCACTTCCAGTGACTTTTGCCATCCTTGTTTTTTTCGCACATTTCGACCCCCCCTTTGTGGCAGCGTCGAAGGACGCTGGTACGGTTCGTCGTCTTGACCCTGGAGGCGATCGCCTCCGGCCAAGGCGAAGACTCTCGATCCCAACGAACCGGTCAACGACGGCACGACACAAGGCTCGATCGGGCAACGATCACGCCTGGTTGCTTGAGATTCGGGTGGGGATCCGTGATGAGCCTCGAAAACAAGATTCCGTTGCGAACTTCCGGAGCGAGGCCCATAAGGACTCTTGAGAGACCGCCACCAAGGCGGCGCGAGAGAACGTGGCCTCGATCCAGAACTTGGTGGACGCGACCCCCTGACCCTCGGGCCTGCACCCCCGGCCCTCGATGCTCCGGCGGCCCTGCAGGGCGCCGGGTCTTTGTCGCTTCGAAACCCGTGCCCCCTCTCTCGTCCCGGGGAGACAACAGACGTGCCCGAACGCGATGACACCACCGAGCAGCGACGGTCCGCGACCGAGCGGCTCACGCTGGACGCGATCGCGGCCTCCGACGGCGTGCCGGACGAGTTCCGCGAGGACTCGATCAGGCTGGCCGTGATTCAAACCGTCCGCGTGGGGATCGGGAGACTGCCGGGCCTGGACGCCTCCAGGATCGAGGCGCTCATCGCGGAAGCTCGGGGCGTGATGGACGAGACGATCTCTTGGTGGAAGGAGGGCCGCGAAGATGAGTCGAAGGTCGCCCGCCACGATTAACCGGCCATCCCCCCTGTCCCATCGACGCCAACAGGATTATTTAGACGATTTTAATAGACAACGTGGGCATCCGCATCCAAGACTGGAGGTCGTATCGGAGTTGTCGTCGCCCGGTTTGGCGAGATTGTGGAGACGTCCGATGGTCGATTGCCCGTCTTCCGAGTCATGGCTGGAGCTCCTCCGCGAGCTCTCCCCTACCGTCGAGCGTGAGGCGTTGGAGGGCCACTTGCAGGGCTGCGACTCCTGCGCGAGAATGGTGGCCGTGCTGGCGGGGAAGTGGAGCCGGGCGGATCGCGTGGCCCCGCACGGGGGCGAGGCCTTCGGGCCGAGGACGCAGGCGATCCTGGCCGGGATGATGAAAGCCCGGCCTGGGGCCGCCGTCAACGCGCCCGGAGACCTCGAGCCGGTCGTCGCCCCGGAGATCCCGGGGCTAGACGGCTGGGAGGTCGCCGGTAGGGGCGGGATGGGCGTGGTCTTCCGCGCCAGGGAGGTCGCCCTCGATCGGCCGGTCGCGGTCAAGATCCTCTCGACGAGTGGCCGGTTCTCCGCCTCGACGCGAGCCAGGGCGATCCGCGAGGCGCTCCTGATGGCGAGCCTGCGGCATCCGAACGTCGTGCAGGTCTATCGGTCCGGCGAAGTCGCCGGCATGCCTTTCCTGATCATGGAATGGGTCGAGGGGGCGACGCTCCAGGCCCGGATCGATTCCGGGCCATTGCCCGCTCGGCAGGCGGCGGAGATCGTCCGCGACCTGGCGAGGGCGGTCGCCCAGGCGCACGCGATGGGCATCATCCACCGCGACCTCAAGCCCGAGAATGTACTGCTCGCCCCGTCCGGGAAGCCGGGCCAGGGGGCCATCCCCAAGCTCATCGACTTCGGCCTCGCCCGCCGCGACGAGGGCGAGGTCATGACCGAATCGGGCATCGTCCTGGGGACGCCGGGCTATATGGCCCCCGAGCAGACCGGGATCGACTCGATCATCGGAATGGTCGGGCCCGCGACGGACATCCACGGCCTGGGCGCGCTCCTGCACGCGATCCTCACCGGTCGGCCCCCCTACTCGGGGCAGTCCTCGTGGGAGAAGCTGATGCGTTCGGCACGGGGGGCGCCAGTATCTGTGAGGGACTCGCGGCGCGACGTCCCCCGCGACCTGGCGACGATCGTCGAGAAATGCCTCCAGCAGTCACCGATGCGGCGCTATCGCTCGGCCGGGGAGCTGGCCGACGACCTCGAGCGGTTCCTCGAAGGCCGGTCGATCTCGGCACGAGCGACCTCGGCCCCCGAGCGGTGCGTCAAGTGGTCGCGGCGGCATCCCGCTCGGGCCGCGTCCGCCGCGCTCCTGGTCGCGGCCTCGCTCAGCGGGGTGGCCGGGACGGCCTATCATGTCGCCTCGATCCACGGGGAACAGGTCAAGACCGCGGAGGCACTCGCCTCGGCGACCTCGGCCCGCGACCGGGCGCGGAGCGCCCTTGGCTCGCTGACCGACGACACCGTGCGACGGATGATCCAGCGTGGGAAGGCCCTCGATGAGGCCGACCGTGCCTTCCTCCGCAAGGTCCGAGGCTACTACGAAGATTGGCCCCTGGAGCCCAACCCCGTGGCGGCCCTTAAGTTCCGGGCCTCGGGGCTCTCGCGAGTCGGCACCATCTTCTTCGCGATCGACCAGTATGGCGAGGCCAGGAGCAGCCGCGAAGCGGCCATCCGGACCTATGAAGCGGTCCTGCGCCTAGGCCCCATTGACCCGGTGGTGGTGAACGAGCGATCGGCGGAGATGCAAAAACTCCACACGATCCTGGAACGGATGAATGATCCGGTCGCCGGCGAAGCGGTCGCCCGCAAGCTGATCGCGGCTCTTGAGCCTCGGGCGCGTGAGAGCCCGGCTCATCGCCGCGACCTGGCGGCGTATTCCATCCTTCTCGCCGGGGATCTCGCGAAACAACGCCGCTTCAAAGAGGCCGAAGTTTACTACCTGTCGAGCCTGGCCGGGTTGGAGAAACTCCGGCAGGAGAACCCGCGGGACCCTTCGATCCTCAGCCGGGAACTGAATGCCTATTTCGCGTCGGCCCTTCGCGCCATGACGGCCGGGTGGCGCGACATCGCGGAGGCACGGTACCGCAAGATGTCCGCGCTCGCCGAAGCCGCACTTGGCACCTTCCCCGGCGATCCGGGCTTCACCCGGCAACGGATTCTGGGCCTCGGCGGGATCGTGAGTCTGCTCCAGGAGGATCGACCGGCCGAAGCCCTGGAGATCCATCGCCGGAAGGTCGCGCTGGCCCGGGATCTCGTCGCCCGGTTCCCGGAAAACCTTCCGTATCATAACGACGTTCTCTTTGGCGCATACCAGACCTTCCTGCTTTGCTCGAGCCTGGGCCGGCCTGGCGACGCGGAAGCCGACCTGAAGCTTGCCGTCGAGGATGGAACCCGGCTGGTCGAGGCCGAACCCGCGGTCTTCGACCGAGCCCGTTCCCTGACCGCCGTGCTCATGGCATCGGCCGCACTCTTCGAGGCCACCGACCGCCCTCGCCAGGCGATCGAGTATTACGACCGGATGGTGGCGACCTTTTCTCCCTGGACGAAGCTGTCAGGCCGGTCGGTCGAGGTCCTCCCTTTCATGATCCATGCGAACCGCAACTCGGCCCGACTGCTGGCCAAGCTCGGCGACCATGCCGGGGCCGCGCATAGGCTCGCGGCGCTCCTGGACTTCTGCGAGTCCAAGGATCGGCCAGGGATTTGTCTCGAGCTTGCCAAAGAACGCCTGGCCGCCGGCGACCATCCCGGAGCCAGGGCCGCCGCCGAGCAGGCCTCCGCAAGTCCCGATACCGCCGCCGCCGGCGCCGAGCTACTCGCAACCCTCGCCGCCAAGTCCGAAGGACGATGAATTTGCCGTGACGATCGACCGACGGCCGACGATCGGCCCAGAGCTCCGGGAGCCCTGGAATTGTCGCGACGTCGGTGGCTGCGGCAGGTGGACGACCTCTGGAAGGTGAAACCATCCCTCCCCGATCTTGAAGCTCTCTACTTGAGCACGAATGGCGGAAATTCCGACCGAAACGAAGTCGATTAATGCCAAATTTCATATCCAGTCCCTTGCCAGGAGCGCGACTGGGTGCTTAATCTGATCATGACAAGATTTCCCGTAGGGTTCTTGTGGGCCTCGAGTCGAAAGTTCGCGGTGAATTTTTTTCCTCGCACGATTCGGCCCACTAGCGACCCGTCCCGGCATCGATGCCGACCCTCGCGAACCGAGCCGGTCCGTTGTGTGAGGGGTCACTCGCCAACCTCGCGTCCGCTTGCCGGACTCGCGAGGTCGCCTTTCGAGGGCAGCCAGCCCGTAAAACTGCGATCTCCGGGGTCTCCAATGGAACCGCCTAAAACCAGCGTGATGCTGCTTACCCGACTCGGCGAGGGCCCCCCGAACCCGGACGCTTGGTCGAAGTTCGTCATCCTCTACGGCCCGCACATTCTCCGCTGGTGCCGCAGCTACAATTTGCAGGATTCCGACGCCCAAGACGTGACGCAGGAGGTCCTGCTCCTGCTCTCGAAGCAGATCGGCCAGTTTCGCTACGACCCGTCGAAACGATTCCGTGGTTGGCTGAGGACGCTCGTGCATTCGGCCTATTACGGCTGGGTGACGCGCCGCAGGCAGTGGCACCAGGGAAGCGGCGATGACGCCATCTTCGAACGCCTTGAACAAGAGGCGGCCCGCGACGACCTGCTCGCCAGGATCGACGCGGCATTCGACCGAGAGCTGTTCGAGAGCGCGATCGAGACGGTCCGCAAGCGGGTCGAGTCCCACACCTGGGAGGCCTTTCGACTGCTGGCCTTCGAGGGCCTCCCGGGCAAGGATGTCGCCAACCGCCTCGGGATGAAGCTCCACACAACCTTCGCCGCCCGCCACAAGGTGCAACGCCTGATTCGCGAGGAAATCGAGAGGCTCGACCCTCCGGAATAACTGGTTTCCACCCCGTGGGGATCTAGGCTGGAGGATTCGCTTTTTGTCCTAGTAGTCCATCCTTAGCTAGGCCCTCTCTAATCTTAATCCCATCCTCAACCCGCCGACTTACATGAAAGAGTCCCATCCCCGGCCCGAAGAATCCGGTTCCATCGACATCCGCCTGCTGGAGAGCGAGGAATTGCCGCATGCCAAGTTCCCCGGCGGCCGGAACGAGCCATTTCGCGTGTTCTTCACCCCCCAGGTCCACGCCGAACTCTGGAAGCATGCCGGCGAGGACACCACGGTCGAGATCTGCGGGGTACTCGTCGGGGCCTGGAATCGCGACGAGATCGGGCCGTTCGCCACGATCACCGAATCGATCCGGGGCGAGGGCGCCAAGGCCCGATACGCCGAGGTGACCTTCACCCACCAGACCTGGGCCAAGATCAACTCCGAGATGGATTCCAAATACACGGCGCTCAAGATCGTCGGCTGGTATCACACGCACCCGGATTTTGGGATCTTCCTCTCCGATCGCGACCGTTTCATCCACGAGCATTTCTTCTCCGGGCCGGGCCAGATCGCCCACGTGATGGACCCGATCCGCAAGATCGAGGGGGTCTTCGTCTGGCGAGGAGGGAAACCCACCCTCACCGAGCATTTCTGGGTCGGCGACCGGATCCTCACGGGCAACCCCGCGGCCGCGGATAGCTCGGCGTCAACCGGCGGTGACCCTCACCATCGCGGGCAGGTCTCCGGGAAGCCCGCACGCTCGTCCGAAATTCGTCCGAAAGGAGGGCCTGGCGAATTGCTCCCGACTCCGCTACAACTCATGATCTATGCGGGAGTCTTCCTGGGCGGGTACCTGCTGGCCGTCGTATTTTCGGGATGGGAACGACAGCGATTCATCGAGAGCTGGGTTGACAGGAATCGGGTCGAATTCCTGCTCCGCCTGGGGCTGACGGACCAGCTCGACCGCCTCGTTCGTGACCTGTCGTCGTTCACGGGTCTGGTCGAGGCGGCGCGATCCAAGACCCAGCCGGCGGATTCGTCCTTCGGAGAGATTCGGGACCAGCTCGCCCGCGCGGTCCAGCGGGTTTCGGACATCAAGGCACAATTCGGCAATACGTCCGCCGAGGAAGAACTTCTCCGCCGCTTCCTGCTCGAGAGGCTCGCGCGGGAACCGCGAGCCCGGATGCCGTCGGCCCCGCAAGAGGCCAGGGCGGCGACGCCGGAGTCGGCCTCTCCCAGCAAGTAGCAAGTCGGGTATCCTGTGGGCACACTTCGCCCGAGCACCGATCGAACGGTGCTCGAAGCGCAAACGACGGGAGACGAGGCTCATGTCCGGGCCAAGGCCGAACCAGCCGCTCCAGGTGACCGCCGACGAATTATATTCGCCCCGCGTTAACGCGTTCCTGGACGAACAATCCATGCTGAACCGGGCGATGCCCGAGCTGGAGTCCCAGCCCTGGATCCTCCGCGTGCTGTACTCCAGCTACTTCTACCTGAGCTTGGCCAGCGGACTCGGTGCATTCGTGGCCTGGATGCTCGTCGAGCCCTTCTTCGACGATAGCGCGATCGGCGGGGACGACTTCCGATGGGGGAATCTCCTGCTCTTCCCCACGGTCGCGGGCTTCATCGGGATGTTCCTGGGAGCCGCCGAGGGGATCATGTGCCGCAATGCACAGCGTGCCCTGATCTGCGCCAGTGTCGGCTTGGGGATCGGCTTCGCGGGCGGATTCCTGGCGTTGATCCTCGGCTCGATCATCATGATGCTCATGGTGCTGGTCGCGGCCATGTTTACCGGCTGGCAACCGAAGCAGCACGAGATGCCGAGGGGTGTAGCACTCTTGATCTTCATGATGGGCCGCGCCGCGGGCTGGGCGGTGGCGGCGATCCCGGCCGGGATCGGCCAGGGGATCGCCTTGCGCGAGCCGAAGGTGATGCTGAATGGCTTGCTCGGCGGCTTGCTCGGCGGGCTGCTCGGCGGCCTGGTGTTCGATCCGATCACCATGATCTTCCCGCCGAGCGACGGCGAGGCCTGGCTCAGCCGGGCCATCGGTTTCACGATCATCGGGCTCATGGTGGGCCTCTTCGTCGGGATCGTCGAGCAATGGACCAAGACGGCCTGGCTCCTGATGCGCGCGGGCCCGCTCGCCGGGAAGCAGTTCGTCATCTTCCGCAACCCGACCGTGCTGGGAAGCTCGCCCAAGGCCGAGGTCTACCTGTTCAAGGACGAGGCCATCGAACCCCGCCACGCCCTGATCCACGACCGCGGCGGCCGGTTCGAAATCGAGGATATGAAGACCGCGGACGGCACCTATGTCAACGGAATCCCGATCCAGCGACAGATCCTCAAGGCCGGCGATCAGATCGTCATGGGCAAGACGGTGCTCGAGTTCGCCCTTCGGGAGAGCACTCAGTAAATCAGGATTCGCAGTCAACGTGGATGCGTCGATTCCGCGTTCTTACTCGATGGGGAGGGCCTTGCGTCGAAGGGTCTCCGACGTGCGTGCATCTCGAGAGACTCCGATCGGGATCTCCTCAATATCCGGATCGGGAATGTCGAATCCCTCTCGGGTATCGGCCTGGCTGCATCGAGGAATCACGCGATCGACCGATTTTCCCCGACATTTCATGTCTCCCGGACCGACTACGGCTTATTGACCATTGATCAAGGAGCAGCTCGTGTCGATTTCGTTCTCGTGCTCGCAATGCGGCAAGAAGCTCAAGGCGCCCGAGAGCGCGGCTGGGAAATCGTCGAAGTGTCCGGGGTGCGGCGCGACCGTCACCTGCCCGGAGCCGGTCTACGACGCCGAGCTCATCGAGAGCCCGGGTGTGATCGATCCCTATGCCGACCTCGAGACGGACAAGCCCTACCAGGTCGCGGGCACCGCTGTCGCGGAGTTAACCGCTTCAGGGACCGAGTCCCGGCGGCCCTGCCCGATGTGCGGCGAGATGATCGTAGACACGGCGGCCAAGTGCCGCTTCTGCGGCGAGGTCTTCGACTCCACCATCAAGAAGATGAAGAAGGGAAAGGGCAAAGGTACCAAGGCGCGGCTGGCGGACATCGCCGCGTCTCAGAAATATCTAATCATGTGTATATTATTGCAGGTTGCATTCTACATCGTGAATATCGGGATCACGGTGAGCCAGCGGGGGAAACCGTCCAGCGACGGGATGACGATGCTGGCCGGTGTCTTGGGCCTCGCCATCTTGGGGATCGGCCTCGTCGCGTCCGTCTTCGCATTCAAGCTGGCGATCATGCTCAATAACATGGCCGTCGGGATCATCCTCGGGACTCTGTCGCTCATCCCCTGCTTCGGCTTAATCATTCTACTGGTAATCAACAGTTCGGCGACGCGGACGATCCGGGAAAGCGGCCATCACGTCGGCTTCCTGGGTGCGGACCTGTCCGAATTCTGAGCAGTCTCGGGGCTTCTCGACAAGACGAGGATCTGCCGGTCGGGCGAAACTCGCGGGTCGTTCTACGCCCGTTACCGGCCCCTCGCACCGACGGTCTGGTCTGGCGTGAACGGGGAAGCCGCCGAGGGCTTGAAGGGGGTACGAGTCTCATCGGTGTGTACGGATTTCGTGCGGCGTCGCTGATTGAGATAGGCCTGACGGACTTCGGAGAGCGAGACGACCGCGGCCAGGCGATCGTCGCTGAGCAGCGAGCGGATGCTCTCCCTCGAGGCGAAGACCCCCATGCGTTGCCCGAGCGACAGCTCCGCGTGTCCCAGGCACACGCCGACCAGCTCGCCGTTGGCGAGGAAGAGGCCGCCCCCGGATCGGCCGTGCTCGGGTATGCCGGCGGTCATGAGAAAGAACCGTTCCTCGCGGTTGTCGTTCAGCTCGAACCAGAGGGCCTCGACCAGTCGGCTGGTCCAGCTCGAGAGCCGGGTGCCCAGGTCGATCCCGATCGAGGTGACGAGCGAGTTGGAGCTCGGCTCCCGGTCGTCCGGGGCCAGCCGGGCCACGTAGGGCAGGGCGGCGATCTTCTCGATGCGCAGGATCGCGAGGTCCGCGGCCGGGTCGGTGGCCGCCACGGACGCCTCGATCGGGCGTGGCCAGACTCCTGGCGGGGAAGTCGACCGCTCCAGCCCCAGATTGTAACGGTGGAGCTCGATGGTGATGGGCCCGCGCTCCTTGACGACGTGGGCGGCTGTCAGGACGAGGGTCTCGCCGTCGATCGAGGCGATGATGGTCCCGCTGCCCTGAGATCCTCCGCGGCGGACCAGCACGGTCGGCCGGAAGGTCCAGTCGTCGGACCGCACCGTCCCGCCGGACCGATCGACCTGGCCGGCCGTCCGGCCTCGATGGCCCGCGCCGGCAAACGCCTGAGTCGCGGATTCCTGCGCGGCCATGGCGCCGGGCGCGGCGTTCATCCACAGCCCCATCGCGAGCACCAGGATCAGCGGTCCCCACCCGGCGACCTTGCCGCCAGGCGCCGCCCCAATCAGAATCGGCCGCCGATTCGCGCCCATGATCGATCGCGGCTCCTTTCCCGTCCCGCTGCGATGCAGCGGTCCGATGGCCTGGCGAAGCACGAGGCGAGATCCGAGGCCGACGGCGCTCGTCCAGCTCCAAGCTTCGCCAGGATTGATGTTGACGATCTTCGCGCGTCCTTGCAAGGCCGTGACACCTCTTCCCAACCCGACACCGACTCCTCCCCGGTCAACAGGGAATACCGTAGGCGAATCCCCGGGAATCTCCCCATCCTGGGGACAGCCCCTTGCACGTCCCTGGCCGAAATGCTCCAATCCCGGGATTATCTCGACGATCCCCGCCCTCTCCCCGAAGCGGGAGCGTCGGCGGGATTCGTGGGATGAACCGATCCAGAACTCGCGCCGACACTTCCTGAGGGATAATCTCAATGGCGTTCATGAATCGAATGGGCACGCGGGTGTCCGGGAGCGGCCTGGCTTGCCTCCTGGTCCTGGCCATCTCGGCGGGTTTCGAACTGAGTGGAGGCACCGCTGCTGCACTGGCCGCTGACGAGACGACGTCCGCCGAGGCTCTGAAGTCCTTGAAAGGGACATGGGTTACGGAGGACTCGGACATCGATTCGAAGTGGACCTTCGAGGGCGAGACGGTCAAGGCCAGCGTCAACGGGATCGATTACACCTGCAAGGTGAAGATCGACCCGAAGGCCAAGCCGCATTCCACCGTCGATTTCCTCATCGATGAGGGCCCCGAGGAATCCAAAGGCAAGACGTCGCAGTGCATCTACAAGCTCGACGGCGAGAAGTTGACCCTCTGCGTCTCCCTCCCCGGCAAGGATCGGCCCAAGGATTTCGAGCAGGCCGAGGAAACGTTTATCTTCAAGCTCAAGAAGGAAAAGGCGGCCGAGAAGAAGGAAGAGAAGAAGGACTGATCCCACGCGCATCGGCCGCAACCGCGATGGCGCTTCAGGTTTCGACTTTCCTGACGGTCACGGATTTTGGAGCGGGGCTGCCTGTCAAATTCGTTCCGACTCGCATTCTCCAGAGCGATTCACGCTTGGGTTGCGCACAAGAATCATACTAACCCGACGCGCCAGCGAGGGTCCGACGGCATTCCCCTCGCTGGCGCGTCGGGTTAGTATGAGCGACATGCATGTCGAGATGTGCGCAAACCAAGCGTGAATCGCTCGAGAATCCGTGACGGTCATTTGCGAACTTGGTCTCGCACGAAAATCCGGACATCGCCCCGCTGCGTTCGCGGATGGAACCAGCGTTCGGTGACGGCGTCGAGCTGCGGATCGCTCCTGAAAACCACCAGTTCGTCGATCGAGTCGGCATAGTGGGCGAGGACCTGCTCCCACTCTCGGGCGCGGTCGTCGGCGTTGCTCGGGTCGTCGTGCGTGATGACCCGTTCCAGGTCGTCGGGATGCGGCCGATCGATGCCTGGCCGAAACTGCACCGGGAAGTAGTAGTGCCGGGTCTCGTAATTATTCCAGACGACGTTGCCCGTATCGACGCCCAGCCAGTCGCCGGCGTGGAGCAGGGGATTGGCGCGGAACCGGCTCCGAATCGCGGCCGGCAGCGCCACGATCCGACGCTCGCGGCCGACGAGGTCGCGAGCGCGAAGGATCTGGCCGGCGGTGCGATCGGAATACAGGGCGTAATCCCAGACGATGGTTGCCTGTAGGGAGGCGGCGGCGACCATCGCGGCCATCGCGGCTAGCCCTGACTTCGTTCGCAAGCTGATGTCCATGACCACACCCAGCGCGACCAGTCCGAACAAGACGACGCGCTGCGGGAGATAATCGCCATGATCCGGGCCGAGTGTGTCGGGACCCATCATGCCGACGGCGATCAGGAAGGCCGCCAGGACCCGCCATCCGCGCCGATCGTCGGGCACGTCTGCCGACGGGCTCGATCGTCCCGAGAGGGCCACGCCCGCTCCCCAGATGAGTAGGGCCGCCGCCAGCCAGGCCACCGGAGTGAACAGCACGAACGTGCGGCTGACTCGGTCGGTGAACGGTAGGACGTCCTTCCGCGACAAACTCAGCGGGTCCGCCCACATGATTTGCTTCTTCCACGACGCGAGCGAGAAGGGATCGGCGAGATTCCCCCAGAGCGGGTGCATCGGGCCGTTTCGGTGAGCCATCCACAGGTAACCCAGCCCGAGCGGGACCAGCGGCAGGAAGCTCACCATCAAGGGTAAGAGACGTGCCGATCGTCGCCGGGAGGTTCCGGTTGCCGGAGGGCTGGTCAAGGCGAGGACGACCAGGCCGATCGCCGTCAGTCCCAGGCTCACGAGATGGCAGAAGTAACCGAGGATCAGCAGCGCACACATCACCGCGATCCGGCCGGCTCGGAGTTCATCGCGATGAGGCCACCAGTATCCCAGGGTAATCGGGAACAGGCAGGCCCCGAGCAGGAATCCCGTGAAGCCGAGCAGCCAGGTGATGTTCATCGCCAGCAGGGCCGCGAACAGGGCCGAGGGCACCAGGTGGCGCGCACCCGCGACCCTCCATCGCAGCCAGAGGACGGCCGTCGCGAACCCGCCGAGTGTCACGCTGATGAGGATTCGATCCGCGGTCCAGGCGGGAAGCACGGCCACCAGGCCCGCCAGCGCCAGGTGCCCGACCCAGTTCGGGATCGGCTGCCAGCGGATCGTGTAGAAGTCGCGAAACGGCGAGCCCGGGTCGAATGACCAGGCGAGGATCTGGGCATTATAGAGATGCGCCGGCCCGTCCTGGGTCACGAACCCCGGCACGAGCCAGATCGCCGCCAGCGCGGGCGCCAGGGCGAGCACAAGGACCGCCGCGCCCGAGGCTGCCGGATTCCGTGGTGTATTCAACCGGTTCTCACGCCAGTGCCCGAGGATGGGACGATCGTCGGACGCCTCTCGCCCGACACCGCTGACGAGACGATAACGACCATTCCGACCAGCGCCAACAGGATTTACGTGTCTGGCGTTTGCGCCGGCCCCTTCGATCCAGACGCTCTCCGGAGCAGGTCCACCTCCTTCTGCCGACGGATCCGGCGGGCCGTGGCCTCGTGCCACTCGATCTCCTCGTTCTCGAGCCAGTCGATCGCCCGCAGCCGCCATTCGTCGGGAATCGGGGCCTTCAGCTCCGCATGTCGGACGACGATGCCCGCCAGCGCCAAACGGGCCTCGTCGTCCCAGGTTTCGGGGGCAGTCTCGCGCCCGACCGAATCCCACAAGGCACCGATCGACTCCTCGAGCGTCCGGGCGTCCGCCAGCTTCTGCTGGACCTGCTCGTAAGTCAGGGGATTGCCGTCGTCCATCAGCTCGTCGTAAAGCTCGCCATGAACCCGGTCGAACCCGGCGTCCATAGCGTCGTGGGCGTCATCATTCTCGTAGCTCTTGACGCCCCAGTGACGGCTCGTCATGAGAGTGTCCTGGCCATGGCCATGAGAGCATCGAGTCGTCGGGGTGGTGCGACGAAGGTGGGGCAGGTGATCGGGGTACGTCGGACCATCTCCGCCGGGCTGAGGCGTTCGCCCCTGATGGTGCCGAACTGACATCCGGCTTCGCTCGAGATCACCACGCCCGCGGCCACGTCATGGGTCGCCTCGCCGAGGAACGTGCAGGCTTGCAACCGGTTGGCGGCGACGAAGGTCTGTTCGCAACAGGCGCTCCCCAGGTCGCGGAGCCGGCCGGGCAGACTCCGCGGGTCGACGGCCCGCAAGGCGTTGGTGCCGACGCAAAGATTATCCTGGTTGTGGAACGTATCGGCATCGCGGGCGGTGAGCCGATTGCCGTCGAGCCAGGCTCCGCCGCCCTTCACGGCCCAGAAGAGCTCTCCGAGGGGGGGGATGGCGATCACGCCCAGGACCGGCTCGCCGGCCGCGATCAAGCCGATGCTGATCGCCCAGAGCGGCAACCCGTGGACCAGGTTTCCCGTCCCGTCGATCGGGTCGATCGACCAACGCCTCGGGCCGCTGCCCCCCGAGGCGTCGTATTCCTCGCCGGTCAACGCGTCGTCGGGGAACCGCTCGCCCAATCGACCCCGGATCAGTCGCTCCAGGTCCTGGTCCAGGTCCGTCACGTAGGTGAGATTGTCTTTCTCGTGAGGCGTGATGCTCCGCCGGCGCGTCATGGCCACCCCGGCCGACTCTTTGGCCAGGGCTTTGACGAATTCCAGGTCGGACGAGAGGTCGGGCGAATCGATCATGAATGACGTCTTTCGGCGGAGGGAATACCGGATTCGGTTTGACCGTTTCAGCGTAGACAATCGCGGCCGCAGGCGGCAAGAGTGGTGGCTGGTGGCGTTTGGCTTCGTACGGGAGCACGGCGGTGATCGACCTCCGGGTGACGCTGGGACGTCTGGCGCTGAACAATCCGGTGCTGGTGGCCTCGGGGACCTTCGGCTACATCCGCGAGATGACGCCGTTCGTGCGGCTCGAGCGTCTGGGCGGCGTGATTCCCAAGACGGTCACGTCCCGCCCCCGCGCCGGCAACCCGACCCCTCGCACGGCCGAGACCGCCTCGGGCCTGCTCAATGCGATCGGGCTGGACAACGACGGCATCGAGCATTTCATCGAGCACCACCTGCCGTATCTCCGGACGGTCGGCACGGCGGTGATCGCCAACATCGCCGGCGAAGACGAGGACCAGTTCGTGGCGATGGCCGCCATGCTGGGCTCGGAGCAGGGCCTGGCGGCGATCGAGCTGAACATCTCGTGCCCGAACGTCAGCCATGGACTGGACCTCGGGATCGACGCCGGTTCCGTCGGCCGGCTCGTCCGCCGGGTCCGCGGCGCATGTCCGATGCCGATCATCGCAAAGCTGACGCCGAACGTGACCGACGTCGTTCCGATCGCCGCCGCGGCGGCCGAGGCCGGCGCCGATGCCGTGAGCCTGATCAATACCCTTCGCGGCATGGCCGTCAATTGGCGGAAACGCCGTCCGATCCTGGCCAATGATGTCGGCGGCCTCTCAGGGCCGGCCATCAAGCCGATCGCGCTGCGGATGGTCTGGGAAGTGGCCCGCGCCCTCCCCGATCTGCCGATCATCGGCATCGGCGGGATCGCCACGGCCGACGACGCCCTCGAGTTCCTGGTCGCCGGCGCCTCGGCCGTGCAAGTCGGCACCGCCACGTTCTACGATCCGGCGGCATCCGATCGCTTGCTCGACGACTTGACCTGCCGACTCTCCGAGGCCGGGATCTCCGACGTCCGCGAGATCATCGGCACCCTGCGATCGAATCGAGCTTGATCGGAGTTTCCTTCGAGCCGCATCGACCTGACGCTCTTCGTTGTCAAGGTAATAACGGGGAAGTAGCAGCATGGCAAGCAGGAGTGATCGGAGCACTGCCCCTTCGATGCAACGACTGCCGAGGAGTGACGCGGCCTCCAGATTAACTCGTGTGGCGATCGCCTCGGGGAGGGACATGCTTTCCGAGGAGAAGAATGCCCTCCTTCGGGTCCGCCTCCGTGCGGCCACGCTCCTCCTTGCCGTCGCCCTCGCACTCCTCAAGATGCGCGACGTTCTGCTCGTCGTCGCCGCACCGTGGCAGTTCCAGGTCGCCGCGATCCTGGCGTTGGCGTTCTGCTTCAGCCTGCTCTCCTTCCCCGGTCCTCCCTCCGGCCGATGGTTGAAGGTGGCCGAGATCCTCATCTTCGGCGTCGTCGCGGCCGCCCTGGCGATGAGGCAATGCCACACGATGATTTCGTGGGCCGCACGCGGAGACGAGGCATCGTTCGTCGTTGCCTCCAAGAATACGATGATCGGCTCGATCATCCTGATGTTCGTCTATGCCATGCTGATCCCCAACGACTGGCGCCGAGCCGGCCTGGGCGTGCTGGGGATCTCGGCCTGCCCGATCATCTGCGAGGCGGCATTGTTCCTGGTCCACCCCGAGGTGTTCGAACTGGTCCGCCGGGTCGCCGAGCTGCGACGATCCGGCGAGAGCGCGGTCCAGATGGCGACTGCGGCTGTACTGGCGGCCTACGGGGCCCATCTCCTCAACACCGCGCGCGTCCGGGCGATCGAGGCGAGGCAGTTGAACCAGTATCGCCTCCGCGAGCAGATCGGGGCCGGTGGGATGGGAGAAGTCCACCTCGCCGAGCATCGACTTTTGAAACGACCCTGCGCCATCAAGCTGATCCGGTCCGAGCGAGCCGGCATTCCGCGGTCGCTCGAGCAGTTCGAGAATGAGGTCCGGGCCATGGCCCGGCTCACGCACCCGAACACGGTGGAGGTCTTCGACTACGGACACACCGAGGACGGCACGTTCTATTACGTGATGGAATACCTCCCCGGGCTCAGCCTCGAAGGGCTCGTCGATGCCGACGGCCCGCTCATGCCGAGCCGCGTGATCTACCTCCTGCGTCAAGCCTGTGATGCCCTGGCGGAGGCTCATTCCGCGGGTTTGATCCACCGCGACCTCAAGCCGGCGAACATCTTCGCCACGCAGCGCGGTGGTCGGTATGACTTCGTCAAGCTGCTCGATTTCGGCCTGGCCGTGGAGGTAGTCGGTGATGAGCCGCCCGGTCGAGACCGCGAAGGGGCCGTCCGCGGGACTCCTGCATTCATGGCCCCCGAACAGGTCCTGAACGATCGGCAGCTCGATCACCGCTGCGACCTGTACGCAATGGGAGGGGTCGCCTACCACTTACTGACCGGTCGTCCTCCCTTCGAGGGTGAGAGTCCAACTCAAGTGATGAGGTCGCAGGTCCGGGATCAGGTGGTCCCCCCGTCGCATCTTCGTCCCGAAGTGGGGGGCGACCTGGAGCGAGTCGTTCTCCGCTGCCTGGCGAAGGCCCCGGAGGATCGATTCCCGACTGCCGAGGATCTCGGGGAGGCCCTGGCCGCCTGCGGGGCCGCCGCCCAATGGGACTCGCGGAAAGCGGCCCATTGGTGGGCGGATTTCGACCGGAGAACCAGGGCCGGTTAGGGCCGAGATCGGCTCGGCCAGCCCCGAATCCGTCGGTAATCCGGGGCATCGCTTGTGGAGGCGGTCGAGGAGCCGGGCCTCGGTTTCCGTAGAAGTTGCTGCGAGATAACTCGCCAGGACATGATCGGCCAACCTGGGCGGCAGATCCGCATTGACCGGCGAGGACTTGCCGCTACCAGAAGGTCCGTGGATCAAACCCACTCGGAACGTCTTCTCGGATTCGGCACTGTGTCCGTTGATCTTGACAGCCCGTTGAACTTATTCTTCTCAGCTAGGATCTCTAGATAGTCTCGAACCTTTTCGATAGACAACTCGGTGATTGCAGCGATTTGGGAGTCGCAAACGTAACCATCCTCTGTCTCACCTTGTTCACGCAATATAACAGGCAAGATTCTGCGTTCGGAGCCCTCAATCGCCCTCGAAAATCTCCCGCACGCTCGTTTGCCTCGTTTACCTATCGTTGCTTATCATAAACGAGATGCGTGTCGCAGTTTAGCCGATCGAGTCACTAACTCAAATGAGACCCCACCATGGCTCTCGAAGGAGGCGAGCGGCTAGTACTCAAGATCCTCCGAGATTTGCAGGATGATTCGACCGAATACGTGGACGATACCCGTCTTGCCGCAGCCACGAAAATGTTCGTGGAGGATGTCAGAGATCTGCTGGAGACCCTCGAAGGCAAGGGATTTGTCCAGCGGGCTCGGTCGACGGACGGTATCCGAGCGTATATCACCGCCAAGGGCAAGGTGGAATTGAGGTTGACCGAGCCGATACGGACTCCCAAGCTTGCGGCGTCCGATGTTCACGGAGATCTGCCGATCAATTCGCCCCAGTCGGTCGGCACGCCCGCTGACGCAAGTCGTCCGCAGATGATGACAAGAGGGCAGAGATTGAAAGCGATTTCGGATTTCTTGACCGAGGTATTCAGCCGATCCGACCTAGTCATGTTCCTCCAAATTCGGGGCTACGAGGAAATTACCAATTCCGTAAATCCGAACGCCGGAATGTCCCAGTTCTGCTTCGAGGTCACCGAGGCGTTGGAACGGATCGGTCGTATCGATCCTCAGTTCTTCGACGATCTCGTGGAAGCACGTCCGGCGAGAGCAACGCAGATCAATACGCTGCGACGGCGGGTTCTCGGGTAGAATGACTCCTTCATAATAATCCCTTCGTAACATTTTGCGACCGCACCGCGGTCGGGGACGGGCTGATATACGGCGATCGTCAAGCTTCGGGCCAGTTGGAACCTTTCGATCCTGTTTGCTTTTCTTGAGCGTGGACGCAGCGATGTCAGATAAGAGCGAGAAACATAGAGCGATCCGGGATTTGATGCTCGATTCGTTCACACTCACAGAAGTCGAACAATTCCTCAAGGTCAACGGATACGAGGACATAGCAAACGCTGTGAACCCGAACCTCGGTGTGGCGCAGTTTTTCTTCCAGGTCGTTCAGGCGTTGGACCGCATGGGCCGCGTCGATTCTTGGCCGTGTCCACGGTGGCGCTCGAGAGGCCGGTGATCACGAACTGGCTCGCACTCGACGTCGAGCGATTCCTCCACCTCCCAACCACCCGTCGGGTCGGCCGAGGGGAGTTTGCTGCCGCCCGTCTCATTGACGACGCCGATCGTGGTGGACGGCAGGTTGAACTCCGTGTCGAACGTATTGAGGTCGGACTGGATGTCCGGGTCGTTGTAGGCGCCGACGATGGCGATCGTCTCGCCCGTCCCGTTGTAGCTGAGCTGGTTGAACTGATACGCCTGCTGGATCTGGGCAGGCGTGAAGCTCCCGGATGGCGGGCCCGAACCGCCGAAAGGCACCATCCTGTACGTCGGCCGGGCCAGCGGCATGTCGCTGAGCAACTCGCGGGATTCGAGTCGCTCTACCCGCGACTCCAGGCTGCGTGCCTTCGCGGAGCGAGGACGCAACGGACGTCGAACTCGTCTCGAGCTCACGGGTGTCACTCCTCAGTCGTATGATCGATGTGTGAAGTTTGGCCGGCCGAACCGGCAGGGAGGCCGAGGGGATCGAGCAGGCGCCAGGGGGAATCGTACCGGCGTGACCGGCTCGTATCGGCATTCCCGACAGAATCTGGCCCGGATGATTCCGGCGATCAGTACACCCTGGCGATTCTGGCTGTCACAGACATGCCCGAAAATTTACAAAAGTTAGCGCTTCATGCCGCGCGTGCAACCGAAGGTCGTCTATCCCACCGGGTATGTTTTCCGAAATTCTAACAAGCCGAATCGAGCTGGAATGAGGACTCAATATGGCGAGTTCGCACGCGTGATTCGGTAAATGGTTCCCCGGACCATCCCTTCCTCGGTCCGCGCGGTCGCCGGCCCGGAATCGCAGATCAGCGCCCGTTCGGCGACGGCCGCGGGAAAGCGCTGGGCGGCCACCCGGTAAGGGCTGGCGATCAGCCCGAGTCCGCCCGGGGCGAGCAGGTTGTCGAGCACATCGGTCACCAGGGGGACCAGCCGTGTCTCGTAGATCACATCGGCGCCGAGGATCACGGCGAATCGCTCACGGGGCAGGTCGCGCCAATCCAGCAGCCGCGTCGTGAACCGGCTCCGATCGAACCCGTTCTCGGCCGCCGAGCGGACGACGAAATCGAGCGCCGCGGGGTCGTAATCGGAAAACTGGACGCGGAGGCCGCATGCCAGGCCGGCCAGGCCGGCCAGGCCCAGTCCGCAGCCGATCTCGAGCGCCTCGACCGGGCCGCCGTCGGGGCTCTCCGGCCAGGATTCGCGCATCACGGCTTCGGCCAGCAGGTAAGCCGCCGGCCAGACGTAAGCCCAGTACGGCATGTAATCGTCGCGACGATTCCAGTCGCGAACCGTCGGATCGTCGAGCATCCGGTCCGGATCCGTGGGCCGAACTAGCCGGATCGGTCGACCCTGAAATTCGATCTCGGTCACAATGACTGGGCCGGCATAATCCGTCTTGAGCGGAATCGGGAAAATCCTCGACTGAGATTCGTCCATCGGCCCTTCCCAAAATATCATCCCCCGATTGCTACCGGGCTCGGATCTCAACCTCTCGACCGATCATACTCCGTGGGCGCGATCCCGAGAACTGGCCCTGGGATCCAGGCGCCACCGGACCTACACGGATCCATCCGCCCATTTCGCGGACCGCCGACGTGAAACGGCGCCGTAGGCGAGTTGCCTCGTTGACGATGACGACTCCATGCGAATATAATCTCCTTGCGTTGAGACTGAATCTCAATTGCAATGCTCTCCGGATGGCGCATGCAGTCAAGCCAGGTAGTATCCTACCCAAAGACGAGGGCCGCGATGCGACGGGATGGAACGACGAGTTGACAGTCGGTAGCGGCCCTGTTCGGGGTTCTGGTGAGCGTCATGGGGGGCGGCGTGAGCCGCGGGGCGGAGGTCTCGGGCGTCGTACGGATGCCGGAGATCTGCTCGCCATCGGTGAGCCCGGCGGTCGTCTACTTGACGTTGGCCGATCCGAAAGTCCGGGCGACTGAGCCGAAACCGGGCATGGCTCACGGGGGAGAAATCGCGCTGGTGAATCAGCGCGGATTGCAGTTTACCCCGCGGGTCCAGGCGATTGTGCTGGGCCAGAGCGTGCGATTCGCCAACCAGGACGCGGAGACCCACAATGTCCATGTCGTGTCGCCCGGCTTCGCTTTCAATCAATCGATGGCGCCGGGGAAGTCGGTGGATTTCACGCCGGATCGGCCCGGGGTCATGAACCTGGCGTGCGACATCCACAGCCATATGCGGGGTTTCGTGGTGATCAGCCCGACGCCGTGGGTCCAGGTCTGCTCCCGACTAGGCCGGTTCCGGCTGGATGGTGTCCCCGATGGCCGTTACGAGCTGACCGTCTGGCACGAGATGGGAGACCCTTTGCGTCGTGAGATCGTGGTCGAGGGCGGCCATTCGCCGGCGCTACCCGAGCTTGTCCTGTCCGGCCCCGCGAATCTGGTTCGGGCGCCCGGGTCTGCAATGCCCGTTCGCCCGTGGCCGGAGGTGATCGACCGGATTGGAGTGACCCTCGCGTCGAGCCGGGATTCCGCGAAACGTTCCGGTGAACTGGCCAAGGCGCGCCGGCTGGCCGATGACGCCTACTTCGGTGAGTTCGAAGCCTCCGACATGGAGTCGGCCATCCGCAGGCACCTGGGATATGCGCGTTCGGGCGAGATCGAACAGCAATTCCGCCAGTATCGATCGGCGATCCGCGACGTGTCCGAACGAAAGCGTCCCGTGACGGACCTCGACGACCTCAGCTACAGGTTGTTGCTGGACCTGAACTCGGCAGCCCGCGACCTCGACACCAAGGGGGTGACCGACCGATCACGAAATACGGCCCTCGAGCCCGCGACGGCGGCTTCCAGCCTGGGCACGCCGGCCCCGGCCGGAGACCCGAAGCCGTTGCTGGTCGCCCTGCGGGGCGGGCTTCGCCGCATCGGCCAGGAGGCCGAGCGGAATGGGCCCGACGATGGCGCGTCGGAACTGGCGACGGTCTACACGACGGAGTTCGAGCCGCTGGAAAGGTATCTCCTGGGCCGTAGCCCGCAATCGGTCCGGCCGCTGGAAGTCCAGTTCAACTCCCTCCGCGGGGACCTTTACGCCGGCCTCAAAGGTGCCGAGCTGAACACCAGGCTCGATCAGCTATACGACGAGGTCGAAACCCTGGTCACCCGGCTCGAATCCCGGCCGGCGGGGACTTTCGGAACAGCCTTCTTCGAATCGCTGATCACGATCGTCCGGGAAGGCGTCGAGGTCATCCTGGTCCTGGCGATGCTCATCGCCCTGGTGGCCAAGGCCTCACCCCCGGTCACGAAGACGGACGCTGACCGTGATGGTGACCGCGCCAAGACGCGTGCCCTCGGCGCGATCTGGTGGGGCGTCGCGTTAGCCGTCGTCGCCAGCCTGGCGACCGCAGTCGCCTTGAACCAACTGGTTTCCTCGATGCAAGGCCGAGCGCGCGAGATCCTCGAGGGGGCGGTCATGCTCGTCGCCGCCGGCGTGCTCTTCTATGTCAGCTACTGGCTGGTCTCCCAGGCCGAAACCAGGCGGTGGATGGATTTCCTCAAGAAGCAGGCCCGTCGCGGACTGGAATGGGGCGGCCGAGGAACGCTGGCCGTGACGGCTTTCCTGGCCGTCTATCGCGAGGGCGCCGAAACCTCGCTGATGTACCAGGCCCTGATCGGCAGCCAGGGTCAGACCCGGCCCGGAGTCCTCGGCCTCGCCTCCGGTTTCGTCGTCGGACTGGCCATCCTGGTCGCCCTCGCGGTTCTGGTCCGGGCGACCAGCGTTCGACTGCCCTTGCGTACGTTCTTCAAGTTCACGGGGCTATTCCTCTTCGCCCTGGCGGTCGTCTTCGCCGGCAACGGCGTCTTCGAGCTCCAGAATGCCGGCATCCTGATCACCACGCATCTCGCCTGGATGGGCAATGGCCTCCCCGTGGCGGGACTCTATCCCAATCTCCAGGTCCTCTCGGTGCAAGGGCTCCTGGTGCTGGGTGCCCTCGCGGCATGGGCCGTGATTCCTCGGGCTTCTCTGGCGGCTGCGTGATCCGAATAGCCGCATTCGACGCTCCAGGAACAGCTTGCTCCCGTTCGCTTCTGGCCGGCAAATCGCAATTCATCACTCGCTACGTCCCGAGAGGGAGCCCAGGTCATGCCTCAACGCTGGATCGGTCCGCTCGTCGTCTTCCTGATTCTTGGCGGAGTGGTCCTGATCCTGGCGTTGAACCTGAACCTCAAGGGGCCTGATTCTCTGGCATCTCGGCCGCCCGACGTCGCGCCCGTCAATCCCGCGTCCTCCTCGGCCGGCCTGAATCCCGATGCCTCGAAGGACGCCCTGCCGCCGGCCGGCTTTCGCGAGTATCCGATCGGCGATGAGACCGAGAAGAACCAGATGCGGATCGCCGCGGTCTGGCTCCCCATGGTCCAGATGGACGGCATGCCGGCGCTTTCCTCGTCGTCGATGATCCACATCGAGGCCGACATCACGGCGACCGGAGGAAATCGGAACGGCTTCCCCAAGGATGCGTTCATCTTCGGGCTCGTGGTCGTGTACACGATCGTGCCGGCCGATGCCGGCGCGAAGTCGGCCCTCCCCATGTCGGGCGAATTGAGGCCGATGCTGGCCCGTGACGGGGCGCACTACGGAGCGACCATCGAGATGCCCAGGGCCGGCCACTACAAGTTGACCTATGCCATCAAGCCCCCTTCGGAGACCGGTGTGGGTCTACACCGCGACGCCGCCACCGGCGTCGACCCCTGGTGGGAGCCGTTCGAGGTCTCATTCGACTGGGATTACCCCGGTCCGCCGTAGTGTTGGTGCGCCGCCGGCATCGAGCACCTGCCGGCTAGAGCATGTGATGAACCTCTCCATTCCTTGTAGCCGGCCTCTGTGAGGCCGGGGCTGCCCAACCCGGGGTCACAGACCCCGGCTACAACGGGAGATGCCGAGAAATAGCGGACGCCGGTTCATTACACGGGCTAGACCTCAATCAACGGCACGAATCGACGGAAGTGTTCGCAGAGGGCATCCGCGAGGCGGGTAGGCTCCGGGAAAAGTCCATCGGGGCTGTCGTTGATCGCCATCGCGATGGCCTCTTGCCCCAGGTTGATGCGGATCAACCCGAAGGGCACGACGCGCATCCGTCTGAGCTTGAGGTCGAGCACTTGACGGAGCATGGCGTCATCGGCCGGGGCGATGGGCTCGGGAGTGACGATCATCGCGGTCAGGCCGATGACCAGGCCCTGCCAGGGCGGGAATCGACCATTAGCCGCCATCGCCAGACGGTTCAGGAGCCGCTCGTAGCCGGGGCGTGAGCCGTCGATGTCCACCGGCTGACGGACCACCATCACCACGCCGAAGGCGCGACCGATGATGGGCATCCAGTTCATCCGGACGATCCGCGGATAATACCGGAGAATGTCCAGGGGCGGCTCACGGAACTCCTCGCCCGGTTCCAGCACCGAGCCTGCCTCGCGGAGGATCGGCTCGATCAGTTCGATGAATCGGTCTTCGATCATGAGGGGCGATCACCTTCGAATTGACGAGGCTCCTCCCGAGCGGCGCCCTCCCGAAGATCCCGGAGCCAGGGTAAAGTGGGAAGCGCCACATTCAGGAGGTAGAACCGTCATGCAAATGGAGGAGCGTCCCGCCAAGCCGGCGTCGGCGTCGCGGCTCAGCTTGGCGATCATCACCGACCCGAGCCAGGCCAACGCCTTCGGCACGATTCACGGCGGTGTCCTGTTGCGTCTGGCCGATGAGTGCGGCGCCGTCTGCGCCTTGCGACACGCGGGCCGGGGCGAGATCACGACCGCGGCGATCGACTCCATGACATTCCTGGGCCCCGTCTTTGTCGGCGAGCGAGTTGAGATCTCGGCCGAGGTGACCTACGTCGGCCGGACGTCGATCGAGACGCGAATTGACATCCATGCCGAGCCGTTCGACCGGCCCGAGAAGCGTAAAGTCGCCGTGGGTTACGCCTTGTATGTGGCCCTCGAGCAGGCCGGCCGTCGGCCCAGGCCGGTCCCCGCACTGCGGATCGACACCGAGGATGACCGCCGCCGCTTCGAGAAGGCCCACGAACGCCAGGCGATCCGCCTGGCACGCCGGGCCGACGCCCAGGCCGAAGATTGAATTGGCGTAAACCATTAATTCTGAGACGACTTGCGGCAACTTGTTCCCACGCTCCTCTGCGTGGGAACATCCAACCGGACGCTCTGCGTCCCGACGGATTCTCGGCCGCGATCCGGGCCCTGATGACGCGGAGCGTCGAAGACGGCATTCCCATGCGGAGCGCGGGAACGAGATCAATCGTGAAGCGCTCTAGTCTCGGGCCGTCGGCGGTACATAATCCATCTGTGGGGGCGACGCCGAACTGGAACCTGACGCCGGTGAGGCCGGAGCCGAACTCGAGGGGCTGCCCGGAAGTTCGAATTTGGGGACGGAAGCGTCGGAGTAAGCCGAGCCGCTGTGCGCCGGCTCCTCCGCTCGGTGGGATGATCCGTAGCTGGGCGTGTATCGGTTGCTCGACGGAGGGTCGAGATCATCGGAGACCCCGTTGAGGCCCTTCTTGAACTCGACGATCCCTCGGCCTAACGACCGGCCGACCTCGGGGAGTCGCTTGCCGAACAGCAGCACACCGATCCCCAGGATGAACATCAATTCCATCGGGCCAATATTCGGTAGCATGTCTTGGACTCCGCTCTCGCCTCGAGAAAAATCCTGACCGAGATGAGCCGCCAAGCCGCTCGGCAGGGATCAGTTCCAGAAATGCAGGCGCCCGCCTGCATCAGCTTTTGTTGTGGTGCGGTCGTTTCGCCCGGCATGCGCAACAGCCTTGCACCCGTAAACGGTGATAGCTCGCTCAGGCGTTGGCCGACGGCGGGGGCGACTTCTTGTCGGCGGTCACGGCCTGATCGATGTCGTCGTCGATGCCCGAGACGCCCTTCTTGAATTCGGTCACGCTCTTCCCCAGTGAACGCATCACGCTGGGCAGGCGATTGCCGAAGAAGAGCAGGCAAATGCCGCCGATGATGATCATCTCCCACGTGCCAAAATTCGGGAGGAACGCAAACAGCGTCATGAGCGGGTTCCTTTCGTGGTAGGGTGGATGCAGTCGCCGGCCAGAACGCCCGAAAGGTCCAGTGGATCACACCGACCCTACGATCGTCCCGCATTCCCATCGTGATCTCAAACAGGCTTGCCGAAAAGAGGGAGGAAGTCAGGCCGGCTCCGAGGGGTTTCGCGTCCCTTGGCGGCCGGTCTCGATTTCAATCTCAATGATTCGGGGTCAGCGAGCCTCCCGCACCGTTGAGGATCAGCAGTCGGGTAACGATCCAGGCGGTCACGGCCGTGGCGGCCAGGATCGTCACGAACCAGAATAAGCGGTTGCCTTCGAGCCGGAACAGCCTGGGCCTGGCCGGCAGACTTCGCGTCGGGGATTTGACGGACTGGGCCGCTTGCCTCGGGTCCGCGGCGGCCCCTCGCGACAACCCGGGACGACCCGCCGATCGACGCACCGGCGCGATCCACGGCCAGATCGATTGAAATTGCCGACTCTTGAGCACGCCCGATCGTCCATACAGCGCCAGTACGACCCCGGCGAGGATGACCAGTTCTTTCAATCCGATCATGGAATCCCCTCTCCTCGCTCACGCGCGTTCGGCGATCGACCCGCCGATCGAAGCCCGATCCTCCTCGCGGCGAGTGCCAGCACGGCGAAGAGACGCGCCCCATCCGACAATCCCATCGAGCATCCCGCATGCATTCTGGCCCCGACGAGCCGCGCCAAGGGGACGAGGGATGACCCAGAGATCAAACCGCCCTGAGAACGGAGAATCAACGAGTTGGACCACGTGGGGATTCGTCGTGTGGATAGGAGGGCCGACAGATCGGCACCAACCACGGCCAAGGCGTCTCGACAGGGACGACGCGGGGCGGGATTGCTAGATCTATCCTAACGCGGGTGCACACCGTGTCAAACAAATTCCCGCCGGCGATCCCTCGCGACGCTCCGATAGGGTGTGCCGAGCGATGCCAGGAAAGCTTCCAAGTTCGGGCTGCCGGAAAAACCACGCTAGGCAAATCCCTCCGTGGGGCTTAAATTTAGGGGATAACCCCATGCGAGATTGGAGATCTTGACCGGTCCGCGAGTTCCCGCGGATGGGACAACAGCCAGGAGCGAGCCCAAGCACCATGATGATCAAAGCGACCGATATCCGTCGAGGGATGGTAATCACGATGGAGGGGGTCAACTTCGTCGTCCTCGACTTCGCCCACCACACGCCCGGCAACCTGCGGGCGATGGTCCAGACCAAACTCCGGAATATGAATAGCGGCTCGCTGATCGACAAGCGGTTCCGCTCCGTGGATCAGATCGAGGTCCCCTATGTGGAGACCAAGGAATACGAGTACCTCTACTCCGCGGGTGACGATCACGTTTTCATGGACATCGAGACCTACGATCAGCTCAGTTTTTCGAAGGACATCATCGGGACGGCGATGGATTATCTGCTCCCGAACAACCGGGTGATGGTCAAGTACATCGCCGAGAAGCCGGTCTCGATCGAGATCCCCGACTTCGTGGAACTGACGGTCACCGACACCCCGCCGTCGCTGGCCGGTGCCACGGCCACCAACCAATACAAGGAAGCGACCCTCGAGACGGGCCTGAAGGTCAACGTGCCGCCGTTCGTGAAACCCGGCGAGAGAATCCGGATCGATACCAGGACCGGCGAGTACCTCGAACGCGTCAAATGAGCGCGCCACCCCGTTGGGAGTCTGCCCCGTGGATGAGGTAACCCGGCTGCTGTCGGAATTGGTCGCCATCCCGAGCGTCAATCCGATGGGACGCCCGATCGCCGGCGAAGGCTTTCTCGAGGGCCGGCTGACGGACTATCTGGAGGACTGGTTTCGCAAGCAGGGCGTCTCCTGCCGGCGCGACCCGATCCAGCCGGGCCGAGACAACATCCTTGCGTGGTACGAGGCGCCATCGCCCCCGCGGACGATCCTCTTCGATGTTCATCAGGATACGGTCCCGACCGACGGCATGACCATCGCGCCATTCGAGCCGAGGGTCGCCGAAGGGCGGCTCTCCGGCCGCGGATCCTGCGACGTGAAGGGGAGCATGGCCGCGATGCTCGCCGCCTTCGCCCGGCTGGTCCGCGAGCGGCCGAACGGCTCGGCATCGGTGCTCCTGGCCTGCACGGTTGACGAGGAGTTCACCCATACCGGGTCTTCGCGACTCGCGGAGACCGACCACGGTGCGGAATTCGCGATCGTCGCCGAGCCGACCTTGCTGAACCTGGTCCATTGCCACAAGGGTGCGCTCAGGTGGAAGATCCGGACCCGAGGGCTCGCCTGCCACAGCTCGACGCCGCACCGGGGCGTCAATGCCATCTACCGGATGGGCCGCGTCCTGGATGCCCTCGAGACCTACGCGGCGAAGCTGGCTCGATCCATGCCCCATCCCATCCTCGGCCCGCCGAGCCTGTCCGTCGGTCGGATCGAAGGCGGCCAGAGCGTCAACATCGTCCCCGATTGGTGCGAGATCGAGGTCGACCGGAGACTGATCCCGGGCGAGGACCCGTTGCGGACCCGGGACGAGCTCAGGGAAGTCCTCTCCGAACGACTGGGCCCGCTGATCGAGGAGATCGAATTCGGGCAACCCTGGGTGAACATGCCCGCGCTCTCACCGGGGGCTTCGGAGTGGCTCGAGCCGCTGGGCGATGCGATCGCCATCGCGACCGGGCGGCGGCCCGAGGTCATGGGCGTCCCCTTCGGGACCGACGCCGGTCCCTTGAACGCGGCCGGGACACCTTGCGTCGTCTTCGGGCCCGGCGACATCGCGCAGGCCCATACCAAGGATGAATGGATCGAACTGGACCAGGTCCGCCTCGCCGCCGAGGCCTATTACCAGATTGCCTTGGCTTGCGGATCCAGCCCGCCCTGATGAGTTCATGACGCCCCCATCATCACGGCCGCTCGGTCGAGGCGCGAGCGAACGGGCGGGTCGCCCTGTATTGCGACCCGCCCGCCGTGATGTTTCAAGCGTCAACCGTCGATCCGCTCAGAACACGTCCATCGTGTAGTGCATCCCGGAGTAGAACTTCTTCTTCTCCCAGCCGTGCCAACCGTGGGGATGGGAGAATAAGCCGAAGATCCGGTATCCGCCGTATTCATTTCGGTAATACGGACCCTGGATTTGCGGGACGATCCGCTGTTCGCGCGGGTACCGGTACCAGCCGTCGTAAAGGCCGTTATACTCGAAGCCGTTGCCCGGGACTTGGGGCGGGACGTACGGCCAGTGGAGATAGTCGTTATAGTCCTGAGCCTTGGCCGAATTGACCCCGCCGAACCCGACGACCGCGAGGGTCAGGGCCATCACCTTGATCCATGAGTAGCGCGACAAAATACACCTCCGTGTAGGGGCTCCGTTCCCAGACCGAGGGTAATATGCCACACGATTCACGGCGGGGCGGGAAATCCCCCGATTTTTCTCGGCGTCTGGAGGACGAATCATGGCGGAAACAACAGTTTGGCGGGACATGCCGGTCGACGGGCTTGCATGTCGAGCCCCACAGAATCCGGGCCAGCGGGATCGAGTCAAGAGGCTCGTGATCGGCTGTATCGCTCTCGTGATTCTGTCCGGCCCGGCAAGAGGGCAGGATGCCGCCGCCTTGCCGCATCCGGAGCAAGACCGGCTGCGAAAGGTGGTCGAGATCCTGGCCTCACCCGAGTTTGGAGGACGGAGCGGGGCAGGGGGGGAGAAAGCCGCGGCCTACCTGATCGACCAGTTTCGAAGGCTCAAGCTCGAGGGCCTGTTCGAGGGCGAATACACGCAGTCCATCCCGGGAAAAGAGCCAGGAACGCAAATCGGCCGGAATGTCGGGGCGATGCTCCGAGGTTCTGACCCCTCGGTCCGCGACCAGTGGGTGATCGTGGCCGCCCATTTCGACCATCTGGGGATTCGTGGAGGCAAACTCTATCCCGGAGCCGATGACAACGCCTCGGGCGTGGCGATGATGCTCGAGGTGGCCCGCTGCGTGGTGAATTCGCCGACTCCGCCGAAACGGAGCGTCATGTTCGTCGGCTTCGACCTCGAAGAAGCCGGCTTGTTCGGCTCGCGTTATTTCGTGGCTCATCCCCCTGTCCCGCTCGACCGGATCGCGTTGTTCGTCACCGCCGACATGATCGGCCGAGCCCTGGCCGGCGTCTGCGACGAATATGTCTTCGTCATGGGCACCGAGCACTCGCCGGAGTTGCGGCCCTGGATCGAGAAAGCGGGTCGCGGGAGACCGCTATCCATCGGATTGCTCGGCTCGGACTTGCTGGTCCTCAATCGGAGCGACTATGGTCCGTTCCGCAGCCGGAGTATCCCCTTCCTGTTCTTCACCACGGGCGAGAATCCCCGCTATCACACCCCCGAAGATACCGCCGAGACCCTCGATTATCCCAAGGCGACCGCCATTTCCCGGGTGATCGAGCAGGTCGTTCACGACGCGTTGACAGCCCCGGTCGTCCCCGGATGGCAAGCCGCGCCCGACAATCCGTTGGCCGAGGCGGTGGCGATCCGGGACGTCCTTCAACGCCTCTCCAAGAACAGCAAACAACTCGAGATCGGCGTAGCCCAACTCTTCGTCATCAACAATACGCTCGGTCTCCTCGAGGACATCGTCGCTCGAGGCAAGATCACGCCGGACGAAAGGTCGCGAGTGATCCAGGGGGCTCGGATCGTGCTCTTCACGGTGCTCTAGGTGTAGCCTGGAGGCGAGCCCAGACGCGCGGGCGAATCCCGCCATTCATGTCATGGAAAGCCGCGGCGAGGACGAGGATCGAAGGGCATCGGCCCGGAGCCTCGCTCACGCTGGAACTCGATCGGATCGGGCGGAACGAACGGGGCCGGGAGATGATCCGCAGATGGCTCATCCGCCGCGTCCGAGGGGGATGAGGGATCTCTGGAGCGGGTCTTCGAAGCGAGATAGCGAGCCCAGATCTGGCCCGGAGCGGGCTCTGCCGTCAGAATCGGGCCCGAGGGCGTGTCCTCGACCCGATGGACAGGACCTCCCTCGGCAGCGATCAAGTAATCGATGATCCCCTTGGCCGCGCTGACCTCTCCCCTGGAAGAGAGGACCTGGGCGCGCAAGCCCAACAGCGACAGCCGTTCTTGAGGAGACTCGAGCCTGGGCTCGACCGCGTCGAGGTCCGAGGCCGCCGCCTTGAAATCTCCCTTGAGGTAGTCGAAAAAGAGGCGATCTTCCGGCGTGGTCGCGGGACCGACGTCCGGCTCAACCGGCTCGGGATTTCGGCGGATAGGGAGATTGCATGCGGCCGAGCCGAATCGGGCCAGCCGGGCGATCCGGGCATGCAATGGATGAGGAACGGGCAATTCGCCGGGAAGGGGTAACAATGTGGGGCGACGTGCGACGCCTCCCTCCACGATGGCCGGTGGGAGCCCGTTCAAGAGCAAGGCCCTTGCCTTGAGGCTGAGCAGGGCCAGCCACGAGCTCCTCGCGGCCTCGTCCGGAATCACCAAGACGGTCTGGTCGGTCATCAGGTCGTGGACCGCCGGCAGGCTCAGCATCGAGGGCGTGCCGAATCGCATCGCCAGGAATCTCCCGTCGGGCGACACGGCCAGGCTCCCGACTCGAAGGCCGCCGTCGATCGGATGGAACCGTTTCTCGGTGACACGATCCCGCGGCACGCTCGAGACCAGCTCCGATTCACGGCCCTCGACGTCCGCCGCGAAGAAGCATCGCTCCTGCTGGCGATCGAAATCGATGGCGAGGCCGCGGATCGGGGCGCCTCGGCGTATCACGTCGGCCGAGGCGAACGACAAGACCCGCAAGCTCTCGTTGGTCTCGAGGAAGAATCGCGCCAGATCCAGTTCCGGCATCCGTGACCCGTTGGACTTCTCCACGGCGACGAAGATCGACCGCCCCTCTCCGGTCCAGAATGGCGTCACCTTGATCCGGCTGACGGCGATCAGCGGCCGAGAGACCGTGAATCTCTGGCCGCGGCAATCGGCCACGCGAAGGCTCCTCTCGTCCTGAGGTCCGGCCTGGACGAAGGCCAGCTTCGAGCCGTCGGGAGACCAGGCGGGCAGCTCGGCATTCTCGATCGTCCGCAGCAGTTTCCGCGCGTCGACCTTGAGGATGAGGATCGCCGGATCTCGGCCGGGCCTGGGAAATGCCAGGTATTGTCCATCCGGGCTCCAGGCGGGGGCTACGTCAGGGAATTCGGACCGAGCCTCGGGATCGAGCTCGAAGTTCGAGACGGTCAGGGTCGTCTGCTTCCGTTGGAGTCCGTTCTGGATGACGATCTCGATCCGGCCATGGGGATCGGCCTGATTCAGCTCCATCGAGGCCGGGACGAAGCGGCCGAACGCGAGCGACCTTCCCTGAGGGCTCCACGACGGCGATGTCAACGGCCAGGCCGATTCCTCGATGGTCACGGACGACTCGGAATCGCGATGCGTCGTCCAGATCCGATACGGCGCGGGACTCGAGGGGCCGGGAGGATTGCTCGGATCGCTTCGCTTCGATGCGACGGGACCGTCACGCGACGTGTCGAATAGCCAACCCGGTTCGCGGTCGTCTCGCGACGATCCCGGCGCGACCGTGTAGCCGAGCCATTGCGAGTCGGATGACCAGGACATGGGGGAACCGCCCCAGCCGGCCACCAAGGTGGTCGTCAGGAGTCGGATGAACCCTAGCAATCCTCGCTGGAATACGGTGGAGATCATGGGATGGCCGTCCAACGACCTGGGTGGCACTCGCCTCTGGGCTAGTCGACGGCCGCCGGCAATCCGATCGACCGGGACGAACCTCCGACCCGGCTGGAGGGCCGTCTGGCTAAATTCCTTTCCATTATAACCGGAGGATTCCCGGGTGGACAGCGGAAGGCCGGGAAAGCAAAGCCTTTCACGCTTTCAGCCATGCGTCGGCATCGGCCAGGACCTGTCGGATCTTGCTATGGTAGAGCAGGGCCGTGATCTGATCGAACGTGCCCCACTGATACCACCGGCCGGAAGCGTCTTCCATGTGCTCCGGTGAGCAGGAGAGCGGCGTGGCGTCCCGGACCTCGGCGAGGTAGTAGGTCACGGTCTTGACGATCTTTCGTCCGCGTCGGATGTACGTGTAGGAAAGGTCCCGCTCGAAGCCTTCGAGGAACGTCCAGGACGTCAGCGCCGTCTCCTCATGGAATTCGCGCGCGGCCGCGCCCCGGATCGTCTCCCCGGGTTCGACCCCCCCCTTGGGGAATTCCCACTTGGCGCGCGGGTTTCGAACCGTGGCGGAATGCAGGACAAGATATAACGGGGCCCGATCATCTCCCCGGCGGAACGGGATCACGCCGGCGGATCTCTCGTGGAACGTGATCATGTGATGGGGCGACGGGGATGCCGGTCTTCACCGCCTCGATCGGGGTCGCGGTCGTCCTCCGGCCCGGATGTGTCGTCTTCCGTCGCCGAGATCAGACCGAGGACGGACCCCACCTCGACGCGATCGTCTTCCCGACCGTGGATCTCCGCCAGATGCCCGGTGACCGGCGAGGGGACATCGAAGGTCGCGGGCCCGGCCAGCACTTCGACGAGCCGTTCCCCCTCCCAGACACGTCCCCCCCGCGCCGCGAACCAGTAGCTCACAACGATCGGTACGTCCGGACCGGTACCCAGGTCGGGCAGGATCACAGGCGTCAAACGCATGATAACCCCGCCTCATGTTGTACGTCCGTTGATCTCGACCGGGGCGTCCGCCGATCGGCGCGCCCCGATCACTTCGATATCAGCTTATCCCGGCCGATCCCCTTACGCCAGACCGTTATCGAACCGTTCCGCAAAGTCCGCGGAGGACCCGGGGACCTGGGACGCTTTCGCCATCCCGGTTTCTTTTCCCCGACTCCCTCCGACCGGCGCCCACCATCCCCCCGCGAGACCGAACCCGAACTCCCGCGGTCACGATCACGCGTTCCGGAATGGAGCCTCAGGTGTTTACGAGTCGGCTCTCGCCGCGCACCATCTGGCGGGTCATGATGGCGAAGTGGGTGTGAATGAGGCACTTCCAGGCGAACTGGAAGAGATAGCGCGGGGGCCGGCCCGAGGCGAGCAACTTGCGGAGATACTTGGCATAAACCGGGCGGTAGGGCCGGGACCGCGGGTCGGACCAGAGGCGGGCGAGCAGGACCAGGCCTCCGAAGATCGTCAGAGACTGGAGCCAGAGATAACGCAGCGGGCGATGACGACGGAGCCACTCCATCTTCGCGCTCGCCAGGGGGAGTTTCCCCTCGATGAACAGGGCGTCGAACCGCTGGAAGTAGTTCTCGGCGTCGTAGAGCCGGTCCATCAGGTCGAGCCAGCCATCGCGCATCTCGCCGACGCTCATCCGCAAGGGCACGACGTTCGTGGCAACCCGAGGGTCGCTGGCCGCCTCGTTGTCGAGCCGGCCCTCGGCCTCGAGCCGCGCGTACAGGGGGGTCTTCGGGATCGCCGAGAGCATCCCGGCCATCGCGCCGACGACCCTCGACCGTCGCAGGAATTCGTACTGGCGGTCGAAGACGGTCGTGTCGTCGTTGTCGAAGCCGACGATCATCCCCGCGTAGACCTCCATGCCGGCCTCCTGGACCTTCAGGACCCGGTCGACGAGGCTCCCGCGCACGTTCTGGTACTTCTTGGTCTCGCGAAGGGCATCCTCATCGGGGCTCTCGATCCCGATGAAGACGGAGATGAGGCCGGCCTCGGCCATCAGACGGAGGAGCTCGTCGTCCTCGGCAAGGTCGAGCGACGCCTCGGTGATGAAAGCCAGGGGGTAACCGTGTTGCCGCTGCCAGTCGATGATGGCCCGGAGGATGACCTTGGCCGCCTTCTTGTTGCCGATGAAGTTGTCGTCGACCAGGAAGATGGCCCGGCAGCCGAGCCGGTGCTGGGCCTCGATCTCGGCGACCACCTGCTCGGCGGTCTTGATCCGAGGCTTGCGGCCGAAGATGACGATGATGTCGCAGAACTCGCACTGGAACGGGCAACCTCGCGAGGTCTGGACGCAGCCCATGGCGTACTCGCGGAACTTGACGAGGTCATAGCGCGGCTGAGGGACCCTGGTCATGTCGGTCTTCTCGGCCTGCTCATATCGTACCCGGTGGTCGCCGCGTGACCACTCGTCCAGGAATCGCGGCCAGGTCTCCTCCGCCTCGCCGACGAAGATCACGTCGGAGAGACCCTCGAACCAGTCCTCGACCACGCTGACCCAGGGGCCGCCGACCACCGTGAAGATCCCGCGGGAGCGCAGCTCCTCGAGGATCTCGCGCATCCGGTCGCGCTGGACGGTCATGCCCGTCAGGCCGACGATGTCGCACGCCTCCAATGAATCGAAGTCGATCTCCTCGATGTTCTCATCGATCAGGATGACCTCGTGCTCGGCGGGCGTCAAACCGGCCAGGACCGGCAACGCCAGGACCGGCATGTTCGATTTCTTGCCCAGGATGGGCATGGCGTGGTCGAGCCCCCAGAACGAGGTCTGGAACCGAGGATTGATCAAGGCGATCCTTGCCATCGCATCATCCTTATGAGGGGGCCTGATTTTGGGGGCCGAACCCGTGCGAGCGTTGAACACACGCAAAAGACGCTCACCAGCCCGCCCTGGCGGTGACCCGCGAATGTTCTCCCGCTTGAACTGAAGGATCAATTCAATGAAATCCTTGGAAGTATGTCAAGATGTTGCAATCGATGTTCTCCGGAAGGAGGCGAAATGCAAGGCAGGGATCGGCCCTTTTCCGGGATTGTCACGCCGACGCCGGGCGAATTCTCGACGTGACTTGCCCAGAATGTGGATTGCTCCGGCCGAACAGGGTGGGGTTTCGATCCTCAGAGCTCCCGATTCGTCACGATTTCCAGGATCTTCTGTTCGCGAGCTTGGAGGAGGCGTCCCTGCCAGCTCAATGAGAAATGGTAGACGACGACGATCAAGGCGCATTCCGCCAGCGATAGCAACAGGCAAATCGGGACGCCGGTCCCCCGGCCCTGAAATCTCAGGAGCGCCTCGATGCCCAGCGGCAGGAGCGTCGCCCCCTGGGTCAGCGGGAAGAGGAAGAAGATCATCGCCAGTTGCAGGAGGACCGTACTGACCTTCGGGTTCGACGGCTTCAAAGAGCCGGCGGCGACGTGCACCGGCGCGTAGATCGAGAGCAGATTCGTGCAGATGCAACACAGGAAAAACATCGAGATGTATTGCGGGAGCATGGCCAGGAAATGGTCCAGCCTTAATGGGTTGACGATCTGCACGATCGTCAGCAGGATCGCGGCCATACCCAGGGCCACCGGGGCGAACGACAGGTTCTTGCCCAGCAGGATGTCTCGCCGAGGTGCCGCGCACATCACGAACGTCCGGAAGCCGTCGCGGTCGAAGCCGAATTGATTGCTCATCAGTTGCAGCACGCCGAGCAGCACGACTCCCATCCCGCCGATGGCGACCAGCGGCCGCAACGACTCGGGGAGATCGCGACGCTGCCGGAACAGCATCGAGCCGAAGATGAAGCTCATCATCACCGGGGTCAACAACATCATCTTGGCCTCGGGCGACCGTACGAGCGAGCGAAAACCACCCAGCGCGATCACCGAAACCGGCTCCGACAAGCCGGGGAGATGAGCCTCGATTATCAAGGTGCCCTGCTTCCGGACTTTCGCCGGCGGGGCGATCACGCTCGTCGGCCGGCTATCCCGGTTCGTGGGCTGACCTTGATACAGGCCGATCGTGGTGCGGTACGCCCGCCAGAGGCTGATCGTCCCGATCGACGTCATTCCCAGGAGCCCCAGGATCGAGGGCAGGATCCGGCCTTCCGCCGCCGAAATGACGCCCATCGGAAGCCACGTGACCGGCAGGATCATATTCACAAGCCTGACCATCTTCTCCCAGCGATCGGCGATTTCGCGGTCGGCCTGCTGCGAGGCAGTCTGATGCCCTTGCATGAGTTCCCGCTGGCGACGCACCAGCTCGATGGCGTCGAATTTCTGGGCTTGCGCGTCGCGATTCAGTCGATTCATCTCTTCCACGACCTTCGCCGAACGGTCCGCCCGTCGTTGCGGCGACCAGGGCGCGAAGGCGTTCAGGAGGTTCGGCAACTGGAAGACCAGTACGAAGATCAGGGTCGTGACGACGACCACCGTCCGTCGTCGCCTGGGATTGCTCATCAGCGAGGCCAGCCAGCCCTGGAATTGATAGGTCAACGCCGTGATCATCAGGACGAATGCCGCAAGCGACGGCAGTACGGTGAGCTGGGAGACGCCCTCGGTCCAGATCAGAGCCAGGCTATACCCGAGCATCACCGGCCCGAAGAAGATCAGGCTCAGGCGTACGATCGAACTGAGATAATTGATCAGGAACGCCCCGTTCACGGAGACGGGCAGGTGCAGGAACTTCGAGAGCGACAGCGGCTCGGTCCTCTGCAACTCGGTCACCAGCCCGATCCCCCAGAAGAACAGGAAGCCGAGGATCAGTCCGTCCCACGCGTACATCAACTGGGCCGGCGTGGCCTTCGGGATCGCATACACTCCGAACATGAATGTCGCGATGAATAACGGGATCGCCGCGATGGTCGCGCCGATGGCTATGATCGTCATCAAGACGGCGTTCAGCGCGCGGCGCGGCGCCACTGGTTGACCAGGAGCCGCCAGCGGAGCCAGACGAAGGCCTGAAAGTGCTGCCAGTTCACGAGGCGGCCTCCTCGAGCCAGTTGAGCTTGCGAGTCGCTTCGGAATCCGCACCCGCCTTCTGAAGGAAACGATCCTCCAGCGAGCCCCCCCGTCGAATCGTCTCCAGCGAGGCTTGTTCGACCAACTCCCCTTTGACGATGATCCCGACGTGCGTGCAGAGCCGCTCGACGATTTCCAGGACGTGCGACGTCAGGAAGACGGTGGACCCCCTTGCGACGAACCCCGCGAGCAGGTCGCGGATCACGCGCGAGGTCACCGCATCGACCCCTTCGAATGGCTCGTCGAGGAACAGCAGATCGGGATTCGGCAGGAGGGCCGCGGCCATGGCCAGCTTCTTCTTCATGCCGTGCGAGTATTCCAGCGTGAGCTTCTTCTCCTCGTCCTGGAGTCCCAGGAGCGAGAGCAATTCCTCGCTCCGGCTGCGGATGGTGTCCCGGGGCATCAGATGGATGCGGCCCACGAAGGTGAGATACTCCCGCGCCGTGAGGTTGTCGAACAGCGCCAGGTCCTCCGGGATGACGCCCATGCGGCGCTTCGCCTCGAGCGCCTCGCGGGGATCGAGCATGTTCCGTCCCAGCACGAGCATCTGCCCGCCGGAAGGGGCGAGCAGACCCGTGAGCATCTTGATCGTCGTCGACTTCCCCGCGCCGTTGGGGCCGAGGAACCCATAGAACGTGCCCCGTTCGACGGCCAATTCGATGCCGTTGACGGCACAAGAATCATAGAAGAACCGCGTCAACCGGTGCGTCTCGATCGCCAGGGGCATGGACATCCCTCACTGGGGTTGTTCGTGTATGATCGACTCGACGATAACATAGCCTTCCGAGCCGGGCTACCGGCGAGGCGGAACGGTGTCTCGATCCAGCGGATGTGATCCCGAAAGGGCCATGTCGGTGCATCGGTCGTGTGGCGAGTGGCGTGTCGACGCCGTATAATGCGCGGGCATGACGGGGCAGTCCGCATGGAGGACGGCTCGACCTGGCGGCCTCGCCGCCGCGACCCCAGCCCGTACCGACGATGAATCTCAACATGGTGGCCCCTCTCGGTCTGATCGGATACGGCTACCCCGGCCGCTACATCTTGCAAGAACTCACCAATGCCGGGGTCAAAGTCGCACTCTTCCCGATCGGCCCCGTCGAGGTCTTCGGCCATGATGAGCGGGACCCGATCCGGATTGCCCTGGCGAACGCCGAGACTTACGATTCGAAGGCCCCGAGCGTCCGGATTTGCGCCGCGGCTTTTCAGGCGGAACACGTCGGCCGCGGCAAGCACGCCGGGTTTCCTTTCTTCGAGCTCGACCGATTCGTCCCCACCGAGGTCCACCACCTCAGCCAGTTGGACGTGATCCTGGTGGCGTCTCGTTGGGCGGCGGGCGTCGTCGCGGCCCAGGGCATCACGGTTCCCACGGCCGTCGTACCGCTCGGCGTCGACCGCTCCATTTTCCACGAGGCGGTCGGCGAGCAGGAACGAGGGCGCATGCCTGGTCCTACCGTTTTCGTCAACAACGGCAAGTGGGAGCGGCGCAAGGGCCACGACTTCCTGCTCGAGGCATTCTGCAATGCGTTCACGCCCCGAGATGACGTCATCCTCAAGCTATTGAGCAATAACTACACCTTCAAGCAGCAAGATAACGACGCATGGGCGCGGTTGTTCCTCCAGTCGGCCCTGGGAACGCGGGTGCAACTGGTACCTCGACTCGTCACCCAGCACGAGGTGGCCGAGTTGATCGCGGGATGCGACTGCGGCGTCTTCCCGTCCCGGGCCGAGGGCTGGAACCTCGGGCTGCTGGAGTGCATGTCGGTCGGGCTGAACGTCATCGCGACGGACTATTCGGCTCATGCGGAATTCGTCTCGAAGTCGAACTGCCGGTTGGTCCACGTCGACCAGACCGAGCCGGCATTCGATGACCAATGGTGCAAGGGACAGGGGAACTGGGCGAGGCTGGGCCCGTCGCAGATGGAGCAGATGGTCCATCATCTGCGCGAAGTCCACCGGATGAAGCAGGAGGGCACGCTGCCCCGCAATGACGCGGGGATCACCACCGCCAAGGTCTTTTCATGGCGACGCACGGCCGAGTGCGTCCTGCGGGCGGTCCATTAGGGACCCTGACTGCGAGTGATCGCCTGTTAACCCAACACCCGTGATCGTGGATTTCCGCGGGCCGGAAAAGAATGGACCCTCGGACGCTTGTCGTTCACCTGATCGAAGCTGAACCGGATGCGCCGATGTCATGGATCGTCAGATGGCACCGCTGGGCCGTATCCAGCACGGCGCCGGTCCAGGCCGAAGGCGCCGCCAGGGGATGGGATGGAAGTCCAGCGATCCAGCGGGTCCCGGTCCGCTCGGATCCGGAGCGGGGTGAACATGATCTTGCGCCGGTCGCGGGCATTGACCTTCTCGATCGCGTCGTCGAGCGACGCAACTCCATCACGGCCAGCGACCCAGGTTCTCGTCGCGGCTGGGGTTTGTCTTGCGCACCCATGATGGGTATCATTCGTGGAGAGAAGGGAGCAGGGAGGCCCGGTGCGTGGGCCTCCAGGGCCCGCACGACGGCCCCACCGCCGGTCTTCTGGTGCCGCAATCACTTCGGACGATGGACAACCCACCCGATCGTCAACTTGAAGCAGTTGTAAGCGTGTTTCTCTACGACGGCCGGCGACCGCCCGGCGTGGTTCGCCCGTCCACCCGCTTGGCGTCGACCCCGGTGGAGGTTTCCGATGGCGAAGGAGCAGATGATGAGCGCCAGTGAGGATACGCCGGCCGGCGTGGTCGCGGGCTCGTCTGCGGCACCCTCGGCGAACGGACAGTTCGACGCCCAGGGGCTGCTGGCGGCGCTGAAGACCCTCAAGAAGGGGGACTTCAGCGTCCGCCTGCCCATCGAGGAGACCGTCGTCGGGGCGGCGATCGCCGGGGCGTTCAACGACCTCGCCGATCTGCTGGAGCACGACACCCGGGAGACCGCCCGGATCGCCAAGGTCGTCGGCAAGGAGGGCCGGATCACGCAGCGGGCCAACCTCGGTGCCGCCACCGGCGCCTGGGCCGACCGGATCGAGTCGATCAACACCCTCACCGGCGACCTGGTCCAGCCGACCGAGGAGGTCGCGCGCGTCATCGGGGCGGTCGCGAAAGGAGACCTCTCGCAGCGCATCCCGCTGGAGCACGAGGGGAAGCCGCTCAAGGGCGAGTTCCTCCGCATCGGCATGACCGTCAATACGATGGTCGACCAGCTCGGCTCGTTCGCCTCCGAGGTGACCCGCGTCGCGCGCGAGGTCGGCACCGAGGGCAAGCTGGGCGGCCAGGCCGACGTCAAGGACGTCGCCGGGATCTGGAAGGATCTCACCGACAGCGTCAACTTCATGGCCGGCAACTTGACCGGACAGGTGCGCAACATCGCCGACGTGACCAATGCGGTGGCCAACGGCGACCTGTCGAAGAAGATCACGGTCAACTCAAGGGCGAGATCCTCCAGCTCAAGGACACGATCAACACCATGGTCAACCAGCTCAACAGCTTCGCCAGCGAGGTCACCCGCGTGGCGCGCGAGGTCGGCACCGAGGGTCAGCTCGGCGGGCAGGCGCAAGTCCGCGGCGTGGCGGGCGTCTGTAAGGACCTGACCGACAGCGTCAATTCCATGGCCGGCAACCTCACGGCCCAGGTGCGGGGCATCGCCAAGGTCGTCACCGCCGTCGCCAACGGCGACCTGAAGCGCAAGCTGATCGTCGAGGCCAAGGGGGAGATCGCGGCGCTGGCGGGCACGATCAATGAGATGACCGACACCCTGGCCACCTTCGCCGAGCAGGTGACCACCGTCGCCCGCGAGGTGGGGGTCGAGGGTCAGCTCGGCGGCCAGGCCAAGGTGCCGGGGGCGGCCGGGACGTGGAAGATGCTGACGGAGAACGTCAATCAGCTCGCCGCCAACCTCACGACGCAGGTCCGCGCCATCGCCGAGGTCGCCACCGCCGTCACCAAGGGGGATCTGACCCGATCGATCACCGTCGAGGCCCTGGGCGAGGTGGCGGCGCTGAAGGACAATATCAACGAGATGATCCGCAATCTCAAGGACACCACCCAGAAGAACACCGAGCAGGACTGGCTGAAGACGAACCTGGCCAAGTTCACCCGCATGCTCCCGGGCCAGCGGGACCTGATGACCGTCACGAAGCTGATCCTCTCCGAGCTGGCGCCGGTGGTCATGGCCCAGCACGGCGTCTTCTACCTGATGGAGCAGGCCGACGCGGCGCCCATGCTGAGGCTGACGAGCACGTACGCCTATCGCGAGCGGAAGGGGCTTCATAACGCGTTCCGCGTCGGCGAGGGCCTGGTGGGCCAGTGCGCCTGCGAGAAGGATCGGATCCTGATCTCCGACGTCCCGGACGACTACATCCGGATCGGCTCGGGTCTGGGCGAGGCGACCCCGCTGAGCATCGTCGTGCTGCCCGTGATCTTCGAAGGGGAGGTGAAGGCGGTCATCGAACTGGCGTCGTTCCACAGGTTCAAGGAGATCCACCTCAGCCTGCTCGACCAGATCACCGAGACGATCGCGATCGTGCTCAATACGATCGAGGCCAACATGCGGACCGAGTCGCTGCTGAAGCAGTCGCAGTCGCTGGCCGGCGAGCTGACGACCCAGCAGGACGAGCTGCGGAGACCAACACCCGGCTGGAGGAGCAGGCCGCCACGCTCCGGGCGTCGGAGGAGCTCCTGAAGCAGCAGCAGGACGAGCTGAGGCGGGCCAACGAGGAGCTGGAGACCAAGGCGGGGCAGCTCACGACGCAGAAGGCGCAGGTCGAGGGCAAGAACCGCGAGATCGAGCTGGCCAAGCTGTCGCTTCAGGAGAAGGCCGAGCAGCTCGAGCTGACGTCGAAGTACAAATCGGAGTTCCTCGCCAACATGTCGCACGAGTTGCCGACCCCGCTCAACAGCCTGTTGATCCTCTCCGAGATGCTCGCGGACAACGTCGAGGGGAACCTGACGGCCAAGCAGAAGGAGTTCGCCCAGACGATCTATGCGGCCGGCTCCGACCTGCTCTCGCTGATCAACGACATCCTGGACATGGCCAAGATCGAGTCGGGGACGATGGTGATCGAGGTCGGCGAGTTCTCGTTCGCGGAGCTGCGGGAGTACGTCGAGCGCACCTTCCGCCCGATGGCCGACATCAAGGGGCTGGCGCTGGGCGTCGAGCTGGCCGCCGGCCTGCCGGCCGCCATGGCCACCGACTCTCGGCGGCTCCAGCAGGTGCTGCGCAACCTGCTCTCCAACGCCTGCAAGTTCACCGAGGCGGGGCGGGTGGACCTGCGGGTCGAGCTGGCCGCCGACGGGTGGTCCGTCGACCACCCCGTGCTGGGCCGCGCCGGCAGCGTGGTGGCCCTGTCCGTCAGCGACACCGGCATCGGCATCGCCGCGGACAAGCTGAAGATCATCTTCGAGCCCTTCCAGCAGGCCGACACGGGCACGGGCCGCCTGTACGGCGGGACGGGCCTGGGCCTGTCGATCAGCCGCGAGATCGCCCGCCTGCTCGGCGGCGAGATCCGGGTCCGGAGCACGCCCGGCCTGGGGAGCATCTTCACCCTCTACCTGCCGCTGGCCTACCAGCCACCGGCGCCGAGGCCCGCGGCGGCGCCGCCCGACGCGGGGACCTCCTTCGTCCGCCCCGGCGGCCTCGAGAGCGGCCCCCGGGGCGACTCCGTGCCGCCCGCCGACGCCGGCCGAGTCGTCGCCACGCCGGCCATCCCGCAGATGGACGTGGGAGGGGACCGCGACAACCTCCAGTCGGGGGACCGGCTCGTCCTGATCGTGGAGCACGACCCCAAGTTCGCCTCGATCCTGCTGGAGATGGCCCACCAGGCGGGCTTCAAGGGCCTGATCACCTCGCGGGGCGAGATGGCCCTCGAGCTGGCCCAGTTGACGAACCCCGACGCCATCACCCTCGACCTGCGGCTGCCCGACATGACCGGCTGGGTGGTCCTCGACCGCCTGAAGCATCACCCGAGCACCAGCCACATCCCCGTCCACGTCATCTCGGGGGACGAGAGCTGGCGCCGCGGCGTGAAGCGGGGCGCCTTCGCCGCGCTCCAGAAGCCGGTTGACCCCGCCTCGCTGAGGGACGCGTTCGCCAATCTGCGGAGCTTCCTCGAGCGGCGGATCAGGACGATCCTCGTCGTCGAGGACAACGAGGTGGAGCGGCGTAACATCCTCGATTCGGTCGGCGACGAGGACGTCCGCGCCACCGCCGCGGCGACCGCGGCCGAGGCCCTGGCGGCCCTTAAGTCGCAGGCATTCGACTGCGTGGTCGTCGACCTCGGCCTGCCCGACATGCCCGGACTGGAGCTGATCGAGACCATCAAGACGGACCCCGCCCTGCTCAACCTGCCGATCATCGTCTATACCGGGAGGGACCGGACGCCGGGCGAGCAGGCGCAGCTCGAGTCGCTGGTCGAGTCGGTCATCACCAAGGACGCCCGCTCGATGGACCGCCTGCTCGGCGAGACGTCGGTCTTCCTGCACCGCATCGAGAAGGACCTGGGACCTGCCGCCAAGGAGGCGGTGGAGCACGTCCGGCAGTCGGGCGCCGAGCTGGCGCACAAGAAGGTCCTGATCGTCGACGACGACATGCGCAACCTCTTCGCCTTGACGAGCATGCTGGAGCGCTGGGACATGGACGTGATCCGGGCCGAGAATGGCCGGGAGGCGCTGGAGGCCCTCGCGAAGACGCCGGGCATCGACGTCGTCCTGATGGACATCATGATGCCGGAGATGGACGGCTACCAGACGACGCGGGCGATCCGCGAGCTGCCGGAGTCCCGCGACCTGCCGATCATCGCCCTGACGGCCAAGGCCATGAAGGAGGACCGCCGCGAGTGCCTCGACGCCGGGGCATCCGACTACATCGCCAAGCCGGTGCAGGGCGAGCAGCTGCGGTCGCTCCTGCGCGTGTGGCTCGACCGCCCGCGGTGAGCCGTGACCCGATGGCGCCGCCCGCCCCTTGGAGGCCCGCCCGTGCAAGCCGAGCCGAAGGTCAACATCCTCATGGTCGACGACACGCCCAACAACCTCTTCGTCCTGGAGGCGACGTTGGGGGAGCTGGGCCAGAACCTGGTCCGGGCCGGCTCCGGGCGAGGCGCTGCGGCGGCTGCTCAACGGCGACTTCGCGCTGATCCTGATGGACGTCCAGATGCCGGGCATGGACGGCTTCGAGGTCGCCGACATGATCCGCCAGCGCGACCGCACGCGACACACGCCTATCATCTTCCTGACCGCGTACGAGCGCACCGACGTGGAGATGTTCCGGGGCTACTCGGCCGGCGCGGTCGACTTCCTGTTCAAGCCGATCGTGCCCGAGGTGCTCCGCAGCAAGGTGCGGGTGTTCGTGGACCTGCACCGGGCGCGGGAGCAGCTCCGCGAGAACGAGCGCCGGGAGATGGAGCGCCACCTGGCCGAGGAGCGCCGCGGCGCCGAGGTGGAGCGGATCCGACTCACGCTGAGGATCGCCCGGGAGGTCCAGCAGAAGCTCTTCCCCGAGGCCCCGCCATCCTGCCCGGGTTACGACATCGGCGGGGCTTCGCACCCGGCCGAGCTGACGGGCGGGGACTACTTCGACTATATCCCGCTGCCCGATGGCGGGATCGGGCTCGCCGTCGGCGACGTCTGCGGCCACGGCGTCGGCCCTGCCTTGCTGATGGCGGCGACGCGGGCCTACCTGCGGGCCCTGGCGCTGACCAACGGGCGGGTCGGCGACATCCTCACGCTGGCCAACCGCGCCCTGGCGGCGGACGTCGACGAAGGCCGGTTCGTCACCCTGATCCTGGCCCGCCTCGATCCGGCCGCGCGGGCCCTGGTCTACGTCAACGCGGGCCACCCGGCCGGTTACGTCCTGGGGCGAGACGGGTCGGTCCGGGCGACCCTGGAGAGCACCGGCCTGCCGCTGGGGATCCTCGACGATGCCGAATTCCCCGAGGCGGAGGCCGTCGCGCTCGAGCCCGGCGATCTGGTCTTGCTGCTGACGGATGGCATCATCGAGGCGGCCGGCGCCGACCGGGACCAGTTCGGCACCGAGCGTGCGCTCGACGTCGTCCGGGCCCACCGCGACGAGCCCGCGGGCCGGATCGTCGCGGCCCTCCACCAGGCCGTGCGCGACTTCGTGGGCAAGGACGAACTCATCGACGACGTGACCAGCCTGGTCATCAGGGTCGGCGACGGATGACCACTGGTGGGGCCAGGGGAACTGGGCGAGGCTGGGTCCGTCGCGGATGGAGCAGATGGCCCATGACCTGCGCGAAGTCCATCGGATGAAGCAGGAGGGGACGCTGGCCCGCAACCGCGCGGGAATCGCCACCACCAGGGTGTTCTCAGGGCGACGCACGACCGAGTGCGTCGCGCGGGCAGTCCAATCGGGGAGCACCGACTCCGAGTCAGCACAGGTGAACCCGATACCCTTGATCTCCCGTGCGCCGGGGCATTTCGTGCCGTAAGTTCGCGTCTCATTCACCATGACGACGTGAGTGTCGTATGGTTCCTTTGGACAGGACCAGTCGTGGCTCTCCTGCGTGCATCGGGTGTGTCGTGTCCGGGATGAGTGACTCTGACTCGTCCGCAACGTCGCGACGTCGAGCGGCGAGGTGTACGGGTTGCCCAGAATCTGCATCAACTCCAACAGGATTATCGACATGAGTCTCTTGAAAACGATGGCTTCCGCCTTCCACAAATCGCTCTCTACGGATATCCGGAGGGCTTCGAGGATCAGGAAGTCACCGGCCATCCGCCCTGTTCTTGAGACACTCGAGTCGATCGACTTGCTCTCGACGACACTCGCGCACGTCAAGGCCATCCATCGAGATGCCGCGGTGCGCGACATCGCGAAGACGGCGGGAATTCGGGCGATTTTGCCGACGAATTATGGTGTCACGGGAGTTCGGCAGGATGTCGGAGCCAATGTCGTGCTGACCGGAGGCACGGGGCCCCCGTCATTGTCCGACGGCACTCCGGCATTCATTTATGAAGGTCCGCTCGATCAGATCCCATCGAGCACGACCGCCGCATCCTTGCATCTGTTCTATCCCACCTTCGCGGGCGAGACGGTCACGAGTTCTCAATTCTATGGTCCCAATACGCCCCTGTTCGATCCCAGCATCGGCGCGGGCAACGTCACCGCCGTGGGTGCTTACCGTTACACGGGGTCGAATTTCCAGGCCGGCATGATTTACAACGGCCCCTTGAACGGTTCAGGCTCATACACCCAAATCGTCGCACCCGGCAACGGGACCGACGCTGTTGGTGACACCATCCCGCACAGCACCATGGGCAATCTCGTCGTCGGCAATTTCGATTATCAGGACGATCAGGTCCGCGGCCATGGTTTCATCTATAACACGTCCAGCCATACGTACATGACGGTCAACGTCGGTAAATTCAGCACGACGCTCTACGGCGTCTGGCAAAATGGAGGGTCGTCCGGCACCCTGTACACGATCGTGGGTGGTTATTCCGACAACGTCCACGGCGCCAAGGCATTCATCGAGGACTACAACCTGGCGACGAATCAATTCAGCGATTTTCGGCCCTTTTCTTTCGATAATAGACCTTCCTTCGTGACCCACTTCGAAGGCATCAGCGCCGTCAGAGGGGGTTTCTCCATTGCCGCCACGGAAGTCGGCCCGAGAGGGGTCCATGGTGCATCATACGCATTCATCCCGGTCAAGAAGAACGGCTCATTCGGGGCGGCGAGTTGGGTCGCGATGAAGAATAACGCGAATGGAGCCATCACCACCGGAGACACCGTGATCGATCGCAGCGTCATGGGGATCTACCCCATCAGTGGTAGTAATGCCTCATCATACATTTCGGAAGTTGATCAATTAATGATCAAAAAATGTTAAATTGTGCCGGCGACTCCGCGTTCACGTCGGCTCGATCTTCTTCCCTCCCGGCGTGATCGCGAACTCCGTGGTTCCCGCGAGCACGCCGCCCGACGCGGCGGTCACGCCCGGCAGGACCACGATCTGGCCGCCGGTCGGGAACGGCTGGTGCCCGGCGAGTTGGAGCGTGACCGAATCGGTCGCAGGTGTATATGTGACGGAGAAGTCATTGACCGGATGCAGCACGTGATTGAGGGTCTTCTTGGCCTTCCTGGTCGTGACGGTGTCCAGTTCGTAATTGCCGGGATTCGACGCGGTCGCCGCTCCGAGCGGCGTGTTGAAGTCCAGCGTGAAACCGGTCAGGACGGCCTTGCCGACCGGTTTGCCATGCTTATTGAGCTTGCGTTGGAAGACAGGCTGCTCGCCGATGACCATTACGGGAGTCGGTATCGGTGTCGGTGTCGGCGTCGGCGTGGGCGTGGGCGTGGGAGTCGTCTGGGGCAGGACGTTGATCGGGACTGATAACGTCACGGCCTTGAAATCGGTGTCGTCGGTCGGGGTGAAGCTCACCATCAGGGGCTGCCCATTACCGGCCGGGAGCACGGTCCCGGCCTGGGGCGTATAGGTCAACAGGCCCGGCAGCGGGGTCCCGTCGAACGAGGCGACGGCATCGAGCTGGGCGGCGCCCAGGGGAGTCCCGACCGTGATGTTGGCGGGATCGACCCAGTTGATCGTCGGCGTCGCCTGGCCGATGACCAGCGTCTCCGTCACGGCCGTCGCCGTGTAATCCGGGTTATCGAGGGTGGCCGTCACCGCGTAATCTCCCGCCCGGGTCGGGTTGGTCACCGCCACGCCGTCCTGAGAATAGGTGATCGTGACGCCCGAGAGCCCGCCGGGGCTGGTGGTGACGACGTCGCCGTGGGGCGAGCCATCGTAGGTGAAGTTCGAGCCGCTGAGGTCGAGCGTCGCCTTTGCCTGACCGACCGTCAGGGTGAACTGGGTGCTGCTGGACTGGTCGTCACCACTATAGGCGACCGTGATCGTCACGGCGCCGGCGGCTGAAGGGGTCGTCGAGAATTGGGCAACGCCGTCGGTGAGCGGGACCGTACCCAGGGTGGTGGATCCCTCCTCGAAGGTCAGGTTCCCGGTCGGCACGCCGGTGCCCGGGCTGACGATGCTGACGGTGGCACTCAGCGTGACCCGCTGGCCGAAGACCGGCGCGTCGGGCGATGCCGTCACCGCGACCTGGGTGGAGTCGCTCCCCGCGGTGCTCGCCGTGACGGCGATGGACGTCGTCGTCTGAGTTGCCGCGAAATTGCTGTCGGTCACCGTCAAGGTATAGCCGGTGCCGGGCTCGTTCAGGGTGAGGTCGGAGAAGGTGGCGACGCCGTCGACGACCGTCGCCGTGAGGGGGCCGCCCAGTGCGGCGCCGTCCGGATTGTTCCCAATCGCGACCGTCACGGTGCCGCCGCTGGCCGGATTCCCCAGGCTGTCCTCGACCTGGACGGTCAGGCCGAAGGGACTGCCGGCGACGACGCTCGACGGCGGCTCGGTCTGGATCGCCATCCGGCTGGGGATTCCGTAACCGGCGAGGTCGGGGACCAGGAGGTTGGCGACCGGGGTGCCCAGCCCGGTGGCCAGGTCGTATCCGGGCCCGGCCGGGTCGCCATTGTTGCCGTAGAGGATGTCGTGGAAATCGGCGGAGGGGAGTGAATAGAGCGCGGGCAGGGTCTGGGAATAGCCGGTCAGGGGCGTACCGCCGGCGAGTGCCCGGCCCTGGTCGGCGATCGCGATCAGGCCGGCCCAGATCGGAGAGCCGGCGCTGGTGCCCGCGTCCCCGAGCCAGCCGACCGCCGACGCCGAGACGGAAGAGCCGCTGAGCGTGCTGGTGAAGACGTCGTATTCCTGGGCAGCCCCGGAGTCCATCGAGACGTCCGGGAGCGCGCGGGCATCGCCGGGATCGATGCTCGCGGAGACGACCCCGCTTTGCCACGCCGGCTCGGGCTCGACGGTGCTCAGTCCGCCGCCTCCACCCCCGCCGTAGCCTGACGTCCCGCTCAGCGACCCATCGCCCCAGGCGACCTCGCCCGAGGGGCCGGTGCCCGGGTAGTCGCCGGCAGCGTCGATCGTGATCGAGGTACCGCCGACGGCGACGACGTCGGGCGAGGCGGCGGGATAGTTCGCGGAGACCGCATTGCCGCCATCGCCGTAGATCCCGTTGTCGCCCGCGGCGGCGAGGAAGGTGACGCCCGGGGTGGTGAAATACGAGTCGTACGACTGCTCGTTCAGCCCCGCGCCGGCGAGGGAAGACTCGGGTATGCCATAACTCAGGGTGACGACCGAGACCCCCGGGAGCTTCGAGGCTTGCTGCATCGCCTCGAGCAGGTTTTCCGCGGAGGCGGTGGCGTTGTTGGGCTCGTAGGCGGAGTTGTAGACCACGATCGACGCGCCGGGGGCGACCGCGTGCGCCCACTCGACATCGAGCGAGGCCTCGCCGACGATGCTGGCGTTCTGGGTGGTGACTCCGTTCTGGTCCACAACCTGGAAGCTGGGGGGGGCCGGGATCCCGAAGAACTGGTCGAAGGTCGTCAGGTCGGCGCCGAGCGTGGGGTCAACCCCCTCCTCGACGATGGCGATCGTCTGGCCGGTACCATCGCCGGCAACGGTGGTGCCCTTGGGGCCCGTGAACGTGATCTGGTTGATTCCGTAGGCCCCCCGGAGCTGAGCGGGGCTGGCCTGGCCGCTGAAGAGCGACAACTCCCCGGCCAGCGTGAGCGCACCCGTGGAAGTGTCGCCGATCGCGAGTTCGTTCGTCCCTCCCACGTCCTGGTAGGCGATCGCGGAAGGGACCGGTTCGGGGCTGCTCGGATCGGCGAGGAAGGCCGTGAGCGCCGAGTTGATGTGCGCGATCCCTGCACCACCGCTGTAGAACGACGAGCTCTTCATCGCCAGGATGAAGTTGTTCTGCGAATCCACCGCGATCCCGCCGCTGTCGATGTCGGGGCGCTCGTCAGGCCGAGCGTCGGGACGGTCGGCTCGGGGCTGCTTCCCGTGTCGTAGAACAGGCTGAATCCGACGGGCACGTGGGTGGCCGTGGTGGAACCCGAGGGCAAGTAAGGCAATGTGGTGAGCACCGTCCCCTGCGAGTCAACGGCAACCCCCTCGGGCGAGGCCGTGAGCCCGTCGCTGGCCGGAGAGGCGACCAGGACCGTGGCCACCCCGCCCGAGGAGCCGTAGGTCAGCCGCATCACGAAGTCCCAGTCATTCGACTCGGCCGAGATGACCAGCGAATTGTCGTAGACCCCGAAGTCGCCGTAGGTCGCGCCCGCGAGGCTGATCTGACTGCTCAGATTGACCGATCCGCCCGTCTGGACGTCGAAGACTTTGGACGCGGCCGGGGTGTAGTTCGCCAGGTTGTCGTACTGGGATGACGTCCCGCTGACCGGGTTGAAGACGTAGAGTTGACCGTTGGGCTGAAGCTCGAGGATGTCGCTGTTGTCGATCGAGGGGAGGGAGTCCGACGAACCGACCGCGGACAAGGCGCCGGGGACCGCGGACGCGCCGGTCGTACTGAAAACGCTGGCATTCGCCAGGTAACCGTCGGACCCGATCTCGGCGACGGACTGTTGCTGGCCCGAGGACCGGGTGGTGCTGTTGTAGCTGACGAAGATGTCGCCGGACGTGTCGAACGCGATACCGGCGAGTTCGGGAAACGTCAGGCTCAAGACCAATCGCGGTTCAAGCGGCAGGAGGCATGGACGAAGCTGTGGGCCGCGCCGATCGTGGCGCGGCGTGCGGGGGTGTGAAGCCATGGTGCTGAAACTCCCTTGGTCAGTATTCCATGGTATCAATCGTGCTTGGTGTGAGGAAGGCGACAAGGCCGATTTTTTTCGATCGGCGATTGGCCTTGTCCCGTGGCTTGGATCCGGCTGCGGTACGACGGTTTGTGGGACGCCCTCCGGAGGAAGTCGCCAGGAACCGGGATTCGCTAAAACATCTCCCCGTCAACATCGAACTCTCATGGTCTGTGGGTAATCATACAATGTGAATTGGGTCGCTTCGAAGTCAACCTGTTTCTTTCCAGGCCACCCGTGCCGAACAGGCCGATGACCATCGCCGGCGGCGAGGTCATCTCGGCCGACCGGTGCTGTGCGAGCGGAGTGCCCTTGATACGTGCGGTCGCCGTTCGTCCCACCTAGGAGTTGACGCCGATGCGAGACTTTCCGATTCGCCCGATCGGGGCGACCGCCATTGCCCTGGGGTTCACCCTGCTGTTCGCCCTGACCGCCTGGGCCCATCACTACCGGCTGGAATCGGCTACTACCCCGGCCCCTTTCCTGCGGGCCGGCCGGGCAGACGTCGAGATCGAGCCGACCGGCGTCGTGCCGCTCGGCGAAGAAGGCCGCCGGGTGCTGGTGGCCGATGGCAAGGCCGGCTCCCTCCACGTCGTTGACGTCGCCACGGGCGCGCTCGTCGGCGAACCGCTCGGCTCGGCCAAGTTCCCCCCGACGACCAAGAACGGTCCGAACTGGGAGGGCATGGCCGTTGACTCTGAGGGGAACTACTACCTGATCGGCTCGCACAGCGGCACGAACGACGAGGAGCGGTCGGCCAGCATCGTGGTGGTCCGGTTCCGCCTCCGGAGTAGCGAGACTCCTGCCATTGATGATGCCTCGGTTATCTGCTGGGACATCGCTCGCCCGCTTGAGGCTGCGCTGCGGAAACAGAGGCTCGACGCGGCGCGGGTCGCCGAACGAAAGGTCGAGGGGCTGGCGGTCCGCGAGGGCGGGGGCCGCCGCGAACTGGTCTTCGGCCTCCGCAAACCGGACGACAAGATTCGCGCCTACGCCGCCGACATCACTGCGATGCCCTCGCCCGGCGCCACGCTGGAGCTCCGCTCCGTGTTCGCGTTCGACGCCGGCCGCCGCGACGACGGCGACCCGCAGTTGACCTCGCTGGAGTACGTCCAGGAGATGGGTGGCTTCCTCGTCCTCACCGCGACGGTCGGCGCCGACAATGCGATCCGCAACAACACCCTCTGGTTGGTCGCGAGCGGCAGCACGCGGCAGGCGCGCTCGTACGCGACATTCGAGGTAGGGATGAAGGCCGGGGGCCTGGCCCTGCTCGGAATCAAGGCCTCGGGCCACCTGACCACGATCAAGCTCCTGATCACATACGCCAACGACTCGAACGCGACCAGGATCCCCGGCAAATTCCAGATTGCGACGCTCTCCCACGACCGGAGCTGAGCGACGCGGCCAGTGTACTTCCCCAAGGTATGCGACCATATGGACCTCTCAACCTTGCCGGTTGGATGATGGCAAATGTGTTGGCATCCGTCGTGGCTTACGGGCCAGCATCGGACACATTGGCAAAGAGGCCGGGGCGATTCGACGAAGAGGGTTCGGGCGGCGGCACTCCTGGGGGCTCGCCGGCTGCGCCGTCTTCGTCCCCAGCCACCCATTCCGGTGGCCTCGGCCGAATCTCGGGAATGCCGACGCAAGTCGTCTCAGGCTTCGACGAGACTCCCGATCTCGTCGCGATGGTGTCCACCGTGGGTCGGTTCCTGGCCCTTTTCTTGGGATGGGAGCCCCTGGCGGTGGGTTCGTTTCGCGAGTTTCCCGCGTCGTCGTACGTCGCCGACTCGAATGTGGTCCGCTCGGATGGTGGCGGGGTGGGTTCGTTTCGCGTGTTTCGATCCTCGGGGGTGGCAGGGGCGGGCGAGCGGCCGGGTATTCCGTTCGATTCGGTTGGCGAGGGCAATCGGCCCTGGTAGGTCCGAGTTCGGTCTTGTAGGGTGGGTGAAACCCATCATTTTGATCCGTTTGATCGGTGGGTTTCACCCACCCTACAATCAATGACGGTTCCGCGTCGGATGGATCGCTCCGGGCCGCCGGAATCATCGTCGTGATCGGTTCCGGTGGGTCCGCTTCGGCAGGGGACGATCGCCCGGATTTTTCGATGATGCCACGGGCGTGAGGCTCGTCGATCGGCAGGGAAGCCTCGGGTAGGACCGGAGCCGTCGGGATCGGTTCCGGGTGACGCTTCTCTTCGGCTTTCCGGAGCTTCAACAGCATGTCGAGGCCCCGGTTCAGCGATCGGCCGCAGGCGATCTGGAACCGTCGCAGTCTCTCTCCCTCGTCGCTGTCGTCGAACGCCAGCCGGGCCGACCGGTCGGCCGCCGCGGCCTCGGCCCGATCCTCGTGGTCCTTCCACAGGATCTTCAGCCGATCGACGGCCCTCGTCACGATCGCCAGCAGCTTCGCCTTCGCCTCGTCGCTGTCCTCGGGGATGTAATCCTCGACCACGCGGTCGGCCAGCCGCTGGCGGAACTGGACCGCCTCGCCGGCCAGCAATTCGTTGTAGACGTCCTGGAACGGGTCGATCTCCTTGACCTGCGGATGCATGATCCAGCACGCCAGGTAGATCGTGGTCACGTCCGAATAGTCGGCGGCGTCCGTCTGCTGCCGGCCCAGCAGGCGGATCGCCTTGAACCGGTCGATCGGCTGCCAGAGCAGGTCCTGATCCAGGATCTCGCGGAGCTCGGCCCACTGCTGCAGCAGCCAGAGACAGCCGGCGGCCGAGCGTTCGAGCTGGATGAGCAGGCGCTGCGGATCGTCGGGGTCCTCGGCGAGTCCGGAGAAGGAGGTGCGCGGCTGCTTGTGGGCCAGGAGCTGGTCCTTGAGCGGGAAATGCGGGTACAGCTCCAATGGCCCGCGGCGGTCCCAGAAGAGGCGGCGCCCCAGGGCGACGACGTCGACACTCACCTGGCTGTACGCGTCGCGGAATTCGTCGTCGCGGATCCGCGCCTGGATTCGAGCGACCTCGGCGCGGTCGGCGCGGTCGAGCTGCCAGGAGACGCGGACGGCCCTTTCGACGAGGTATTGCTCGAGGTCGTTCGTCGGCTTGAGGCTCTCGCTCCAGCCGTCGAGTCGGAGCTGGAGGGCGTCGGCGTCCTCGCCGGGCAGGACGAGGGTTTTTGCGGTCAGGCCGTGCTTGACGGCGTTGAACCGCGATCGGTCCTTGCCTTCGGCGGTCCTGGGGCCGGTGCTCTTCCGGGCGTTTCTTCGGTTGGCCTCGGCGCGGTCGGGCTTGGTCGTCTCGGTCGCGGTGGACGTCGTGGTCATGGCGGTGTGCCCCTGGTGCGGGATCGATCGATCGTCGGAGGCCATGAGTGCCCCGAGGTCAGGAATCGGGGCGGCGTCGTCGCCGAGATGGCCGTCTATCTCATACGATCCGAACAAGGGCGGTTATAGTTGCATGAATTTTGGCTGATTTGATCGTTTCTTGGTATCGATGTCGTCGATGGATTGCCCCAAGCCTTTTCGGAGTCCATGGTTGCGGCGAATGGATGCGGCGGCGTGGAGGAGAATGTGAAATCAACCGTTCCGCAGGTCACCCCGCGCCTGATATCGATGCGGTCCGAGGGGCAAATGGCCGTTTATTTGTTTTGTATTGATGCTAGCATGGTATAAATTGTCAAACGAAGAGGGTTGTATGGGGAAGTGCCCGCGACGGCGGGTGGGATGGCGAAGGTCCCTCAGGGCACTTCCCCATACAACCCTCTTCGTTTGCTAGACGGTCGGGCCGCTTGCAGCGCCGGATGCGGTTTTCCCTTCGTCCGGTGTCTACTTATTGCATACACAAATCAATGTAAACCTTCGAGGGTGCCGCGACGGGTCGGTAGACACTTTACGGCAGAGCGTTGGAGCGTGGATGAAAATCGGCTATGCCCGAGTCTCGACCATCGAGCAGAACCTAGACCTGCAACGCGACGCCTTCAAGGCGGCGGGGTTCGGCCATCGTCCGGCGCCCGGCTGTCAGCGCCAACTTTCGATCACTGTTTACGGCACGAGTACAAGCGGGTCGGGCTCAACAGGGAGCCAGGGACGGGCGGCGGCATCGCGGTATTTGGAAGATAACTGTCTATGCGACTCGTCTTTCAGGACTTGCCGGGGCGAGACCTCTCTCCCTTGGGCGTCGAACCAAAACTGTACGCACAAACGACTGGGCTTCAGCATGACGATCTGGTACTTGACCCCGACGACTTGCGAGTCGTAGTACTCCGCCAACCTCCAGAATAGAAACGACCTCACCAGGAAAGAGCCCAGGATGAGTCCCACAATTGCTACCGCAATCATTCGACTCCGCGTCGTTGTACGTCGGAGGCGCTTCACGAAGACCAAGAAGGCTCCCGACAGCGACCGAGCTGCCCGAGGAAGCGATTCCAACAGCGTGGGGAAGTGTCTCTGGAGGGAATTCATCCTCTCACGATACCGCGTCGCAACGTTGATCGCACCAGCGCCAGGGCGGGCAGTCGCGACCTTGGGCCAAATCGGCGGGAGCCATCACGCATGAAGGCACGATGGTGCACCAAAGGAAGGTTTGAAAGACGGTTTGGCTTATATTCTCCAGTTGGCGAGCGTGAGCGGATAGCCGAGCTGCTGGATACGCTGGTAATGGGCGGTGTTGCCTGTGACGAGTTCGAGGCCATTGGTGATGGCGATGGCGGCGATCATCGGATCGCTGCGGCCGATCGGCCGACCGACACATTCCAGGTCGCCGTCAATCTCACCGGCCAACTTGCCATCGGCCGGGCTGAATGACAAGACTTCTTCGCCGCCGATGTCCGTCAGGAATTTCTGGATTCGGCGGCTTCTTTGGTTCCTCCGGAGGCCGGAAATGACTTCCATGACTGTAATCGAGGATAGCGTATATAGTCCGAACGCCTGGCGGTAAGCAGCGGCATTGCTGGTGACGGTTGGATTGATGCCTTTGAGAATCTCGGACAGGATATCGGTATCGAGCAACGACTTATTCAACCGGTGTCAGCCGCCAAGGCCGCTCCTCCCGGATCTTCATGGCATGCTCAACGATCTCATCGAGGAGATCGGCATCTTCCCGCCAAGCCCCGAGCAACGGGTCGTGCGACGCTCGAGGCACAGTGGGAGTCGGCTGCGATTGCGTCTGCTGAATCTGCCGAAGGAGCAAGCGTGCCGCTTCGGCCATCGCGTCATCGACGGATGCGAACCGGCCGCCATGCACAATCGCTTCAATCGAGCTTTCGAGTTCGCTTGGTAAATGGATAGTCATTTCGTTATGCTCTCCTTTACCCGAAATTACCACGGCTTGCGGCTCTTGCCAAGCTGGTCTCAGAGCATGACGGCGTGCGGCCGTACATAAGTGCCTTCATCGGCCGTTCAACGGTACACACTCGCGTAAGACGGCTGAGTCCTGACATCAGCGCCGTGTGGACGAGGACCGGGGAGTCAGCGAGCCCCCCGGAGTGCCGTACGTTCGACGTCTCAAAGGATCGGCAATGGCGGTTTCGGGACCGGTGGCCCATCCGAGTGAGACTTGGCCTGGCGGGACTCGGACTTCTCCGGCTTCTTCGGCTTCTCGGCGTTCTCGACGGTCATGGGCTCCGTGCGAGGCTCGGGGTGGGCCATGTTGATCAGGAGGTGGTTCGAGACGCCGTTGGGCGTGGCGACGTTGATGTCCATGAGAGGGGTCCCGTCGGCGCTCGGCATCGGGGAGGCGTCCTTCGGGATCGTGACCTGGAGCAGGTTGCGGCTGATGAGGACGGACCTGGCGATCTTTCCCCCGGCGACCACGTGCGTGTCGTGGACGCTGAAGTTCTTCCCTTCGACGAAGAGCGTCGCCTCCTCGCCTCGTTCGGGCGGCTTGCCCTGCCAGCCCAGTAGCGAGGGGCGGAGCTGCAAGCCTTGCGAGCAGAAGATCCGCGCATCGTTCTGGTCGCCGCTGGAGGGGACGCGGACCACCAGGCGCTGGGTGGGCATCATATCGCCGAGCTGCTTGAGTCGCTCGGTGGCGATCTGGTATTCCTCCGGGCGGTACTGGCCCTCGACCTTGGCCCGGTTGAGGGCGGCCGTCGCCGCGACGAGCTTGCGGCTGAGCACGGATGCCTTCTCCAGGTCCGCCTTCTGCCCGTCGCCCGCCTCGCTGGTCCGGAACCAGTCGGCCACGGTGATGAATTCGATCTTGGGGACGAAGTTGGGCATCTCGATCAACGCGGTGCATTCGCGCTGGCCCGGCTCGATGCTCTGGTCGTTGCCGGTCGGGTCCGGGAGGCGGCCGTTGGCCAGCAGGGCGAGGTCGGTCCAGAAGCGTCCGTCCCGGCCTTTGCTGGACTGGAGCCTGGGGTAGAAGACCCAGCCGAATGTGCTCTCGCCGGCCCCGAACCCGACCATCGTCGGGTTGAGCCGGATGGCCGCCTCATCGTCGGCGGCGCGGCGTTCGGCGGCGACGGCGGAGAGCGCCCTCGACAGGCCGGCGGGTGCCGATCCCACCAGGTCGAAGGCCGCCTGCTTGCGACGGCCGAAGACGTCGGCGACGTTCTGCTGGGCGATCACCGGCTCGATCGCATAGACGCGCAAGGGCCACTTGGTATTCACGTAGTGCTCGAAGGCGTGGAAGGCCTCGTCGGAGACCTCCGGCTCGAAGAAGTTGAGCTCGCTCAGCTTCTGTTTGAGGTTCGGTTCCTGATCGATCATATCTTGCTTCAGGCGGCGGCTGATCCCCGCGGCCTGGATTCTCATGGCGAAGGCGAGCATGCTCACGACCCGCTTCCGCCGCGCCCCCATGTCGTCCGCCGCCAGTGAGGCCGTGCCGGAAGCCTGCTTGATCTGAGGGTCCGCGATGCTGGTATCCCGCAGCCGGGCGATCCGGTCGAAGTCTCGTGCGGCGACCTGCATGCCGAGTTCTTCCAGCGGGTCGGGGGCCGGGGCAGAGCCATCCGATTTGCCCGGCGTCACGGATTGCACGAAGAACGGGTAGGATGCCTCGAGCTCGGCCCTGAGCCACTCCGAAACCCGGGCGACGCGATGGTGCGGCGCGTCGCCGATCTCCCTGGCGAGCTGGTGCTCGGCCTCTCCCCGGATCAATTCGATATTCGTCCGCCCGCAGAACAGCTCGGTGTCGGCGTAGGACACGAGGGAGAACATCCCGGCGGATTGGCTCGGGACGCGGTCGCCGTTCCCGAGCGGCTGGTTGCAGATCGCGTGGCTCAGGTTGTTGACCGAGTCGTTGATCACGACGTTCCTCAGCGCATTGTGGAGCGTGTGCTTGGTCATGACGGGCTTCGCGGAGACCGTGATGATGGCACCCTTGCCCCTGCGGCTCCTCGGGCCGGGGGAGAGCGTCACCGGGATCCGGATGAGATACAGGCCGTAGCCCGGCCTGTCGGCCAGGTCGTCGCCCGCATTGACCCGGCGCAACTGGTTCAAGTGGTTGAGGTAGTTCGAGTGCTCGTCGAGCACCACGGTGGGCTCGAGCGTCACCGAGGTCTTATCGGGGGTCGATTGCGAGGGCGGGAGCGTCGCATCCAGGCCGGTGCGCACCTTCGCCAGGCTGGCGATCGTGGCGTCATCGGTCTGCGTCTGCACGGTCGAGGCCTTGGCCGAGGCCCGGACCAGGTCCCCACCCACCTGGATCTGAGTCGCCTCGGTCTCGCTGCGGCGCACGGACGCATTGATGTCGCCCTTGAAGCCGACCTTCAGCCACGCGGCCATCTCCGCCTCATATTCGGAGCGGAACTTCGACAGCCGGTCCTGGCCCCAGACGTCGGGCGTCTTGACGCTGATCGTGCCGTAGGCCGTCATGATGCGATCGAGATCGTCGATCAACTGCTCGGCGCCGGGGAGCTGGATCGGTTTTTCAGCTTTCGAAATCCCAGGCCAGGCCGCGACCACCCTCGTTGACCCCGACGCAGGCCGGGACGGTCGCGACGATCGCCATGAGGAGGATCGTGCGGGCGATTTGCGCCATTCGGGTCGGTCGTCGAGAGACCATGGAATTGATCCTCATCGAGATCGGAGACGGACGATCGAATCTCTCGGATCACGATGATGGCTCCGTCTCGAGTCGGACCGGCCGTCTGTGCGACCGGGTCCTGGAGCCTTCTAAGTCCGCTTGCCTTCGTTCTCGGCTTGCGCCGGGCGAGGAGGCCCGGGATGTCAACTTGAAACGCGGGTATTATCCGGGAATCCGATGGGATGTCAATGTCTTCAGGACGACCGCCTGGCCCGGGGCGGGGCAAGGCTGTCGTCCGGTCGATGGGGCGGGAAGGCGGGGGCCTCATCCGTTGTCGTCGAGGTGGCGGTAGACCTCGATGAGGGCTCCGCCCGGTGCCCGGAAATAGAACGTCCAGCTCCCGTGGAACTCGTGGGGAGGCTTCATCTCGAAGCCGTCGGCCTTCAGGCGTCGATAGGATTCGTCCACCTGCTCGCGACTCTCCTGGCCGAAGCCGATGTGGAACGCGCCGGGGAATTCGACCTCGGTCGCCCCGTTGAAGTTGCTCAGGGTGAGGACGAAGCCCGATTCATCGATCAGGACCGCGATGACAGGCCGTTCCGAGACGCATCGGAATCCGAAATAGGTCTCGAAGAATTTCCGGGTCTCCGCGATGTTGGGGACGGGGAGGTTCAAATGATTCAGTGGCATGAGCGATACTCCGTTCGAAATCAAGAAGAAGGTTGATCGATCCTGGACGGATGTCTTCGAGGGCGTGGGACCGCGCGGTCGGGCGTTGCCCATGGATCGGGCGAAGCTCTTCCCTCGAAAGCGATTTGTCCGTGGTACGGCCGCGGCCGCGATGGCGCACGGCTTGTCGGACGGGACTTCGCCTGATACCTTCCCCTTGGCAGGCTTTGAGTCCAGGTTTTGCCCCGCGAGGCCGACTTCAAGGCGATGTTCGGGCCCTCGGCACGGTGGTGACGCACCGAGCCGGGGGCCTGTTTCCTCCTCCATCTCAGGTCGGTTTCGTGCCTCCTCCCGGTCTCGGGTCGGCGTGGAAGTTCTTCCAGGTTTGCACGTAGTCCTCATCCACCTTGATGCGGTCGACGAGTCCTCCGATGAACTGTCGTTCGGCCTCGATCAACGCAAGCTGGTAGTCGACCTCGACCGTGAACAACGGCTCGACGAATTTGGCCACCAGCTCGAGGGAGGCGCGTAGCTCCTCGGCCCGTTCCCCGAGTCGGCAGACCCGCGCCTCGAGCAACGTCACCGCCTCGTCGGGCGGTACCGCGGGCAGGAGCGAGAGGGCGGCCTCGAACTGCGGGAAATCCTTCTCTGGCGTCCCGAGCATCTCGTGCATCCAGGCACGCATCTTGCCCAGTCCGGACGGAGTCAGCTCGTAGATCGTCCGCTCCGGCCGACGGCCCTCGCGAACCGTTTCCCGGGCGGAGATCAGCCCTTCCTTCTCCAAGCTGTCGATCACGGTGTAGAGCGACCCATAGCGCAACTTGATGCTATGATGCTTGTTGCGCATCTTGAGCGTCGCGGCGATCTCGTAAGGATGCATCGGACGCTCGAACAAGAGCACCAGCACGGCCAGGGCCAGGGGATTCGACGATTGCTTGGATCGAGCCATCGAACAGTCTCCAGGGCCGAATATCCGTCGCCGTATATATCATCGGCGGATATCCGCTGCAAGATTGTTCGG
>CAVURY010000047.1:0-209214 GCA_963743925.1 uncultured Planctomycetota bacterium
GCGAGACGCCACGAACTGGTCGTCGAACGAATCCCCTGAGTCGCCGCGGCTCCTCGAAGATCCTCGAGATCGGTGAAGACGTATCAATAACACGTGACAACGTGAGCGAAGCTATCATTCCAGAACGTCATTGATCCAGTTCAGCAAGTCCCCTTCGTGATCTTGTCGGATAGGAGTCCCCTCCGTCCTCCGTCCTCGATCGGCGTTGGTCTCGGGCCGAGGAGTGTATTCGGCGTAGAGGACATGGGTCCGAAAGACTCCCTTCCCAGCGATAGGCCACCCTCATCGGTATCGTGTTCGCACCTCGTGAGGGGTCGTCGGCCAAGCACCCGATCATCGCTTCGATTTCTCTCCTCGTATAAGAGCCGGCGTGCTTCGAGGCCACGATGCCGACGGTACGAAGCTCACGGCTTGCATCCGCATACGCGGACCATTCCAGGAAAGCCACGTACGAGCCGAGGACCAGGGCCCCGGCCATGAGCCGGTTCCTCAAGCGGCCCAACGTCCCGCCCTTGGCGTGCCCTTTCGAAGACAAGCCATCCGCGGGGGGCAGCAGTTGCATCACGAACCAGGTCAGCACGGCCAGGCCCGCAAAGATGAGAAGGAGAACAATCTGCCACTCGGCACCGACATTTTGCTCCAACTCGGGCAGCCAATACGTCACCGCGATCAGGACTATCACGCCGAGCATCAAGGTCAGGAGCGTTGGAATCAGCCTGCGTATCGTCGAAGTCGGCGTGGCGAGCCTGGTGATGACGCCGGTTTCCCTGGCGATCGGGGCCAGGGTCGGCTCGTCGTCCGTTTCGTTGATTTCGAAATGCCCCATCCGATCGCCGGCCGTCGGTAGCAAATCGTGTTCGATGAGGTCGTGACCCGCCTCCTCGAGGGATAGATCGGGGGCCTTCGCCTGTAATTCCGCCAGTTCGTGGATCAGGGTACGGGACAGCTCATTGGCGGAGGAGAATCGCTCCGGAGGGTCCTTGGCCATCAGCCGGCGGATGAGATCTTCGAGCGTGGGAGAGATATCGGGATTCAGGTCTCGAATCGGCCTGGGTTCACCATTTCGCACCAGCGTCAGCGTGTCTCAGACGTCGGTGCCGGAAAATGGCGGCTCGCCGGTACAGAGCTGGTAGAGCACGCTCCCCATGCTGAAGAGATCCGAGCGATGATCGAGCCCATCCCCGCACGCCTGTTCGGGGGACATATACGGTGGCGTGCCCAGCAGGACCCCGCTCGCCGTCAGGCGCCAGGGCTCGTCGGCGAGGCAAGCCAGGCCGAAGTCGCTGATCTTGACCCGATCGATCCCGCTCTCGAGCAGGATATTCGCCGGCTTGATGTCGCGATGGATCAGGCCCTGCGAGTGGGCGGCGGACAGTCCCCTCGCCATCTGGATGCCGATGCGAAGGATCGACTTGAACTCGAGCATCCCCTCGTTTTTCAGCCGGTCCGCCAGCGTGATCCCGGGGACATACTCCATCACCAGGTACGGCAGGCCCTCATGCTCGCCGATGGCGTGGATCGTCACCACGTTGGGGTGATTGATCGCCGCGGCGGCTCGGGCCTCGCGGGTGAAGCGAAGTCGGAAGGCCGTCGAAACCGCGAGCCGGGGAGATAGGAACTTGATGGCAACAACCCGGTGGAGCGTGCGATCGAACCCCTTGAAGACCACCCCCATCCCGCCATGTCCTAACTTCTCGGTAATCTGATAGTTGCCGATGGGTTTACCGGGGGACATCGCTTCGATCAAGTCGATCCAGGGCGCCGGGCTAGACGTCGAGGACCGATTCGAATCGGTAGCCTTATCTCCCTCGAGGGCGCCGGCGATGAAGTCTCGAAGACTCTCGTCGTCTCCTGCACCGGTCGGTGATCTCACGTTTCTCATCTCCTTCAGGTTATGACCTGCCAAAATCGTACGGTCCGACTCCACGCGTATCGCGAGACCGAATCCCGGGTCAGCCTTGCGCCGGCGACGGAAAGAGGCCGGCGATCATCTCAGGCGCGCCTCGTCGCGGCGTCCAGCGAGGCTCATAACCGGAACCATTCTGAAATACCCCACTTCAAGAAACGCTCCACCACGACATGACCGAGCGATCGACTTGGCGGCCGGGGACCACTCTCACGGAGCCTTCGAGGCATCACCGTCCTGGAGGCGGTACACCCTGGCACCGTCGGAAGCACCCCATACGACGAAGTGGCCATCGGGGGAAAAGCCCCCGCGGGACGGGAGGAATTCCAGCTTGTCCAATGCATGAAGTAGCTCGCCCGTTTCGACATCCCAAAGCAACAGTCGCGTGAAAGTTTCACCGACGTACGCGATATGAGACGAGACTAGCCTTCGGCCATCGGGAGATAAGGCAACCCATTTCGGACTGAAGGTGGGGGAAAACCGGAAACGGCGGATCTCGCCCCCGCTGACAACATCTCGGAGTTGAATTGTCGCGTCATCGCTCCATGAGATGGCCCGCCGACTGTCGGGGAGAAAAGCCACACCGCGGATCGGCGCCGTATGGCACCAGATGCGCCGCTTGGCCCGGCCAGTCTGTGCGTCCCACAGAATCAGGCTGGTGTCGCCGCCTGTGAGAATCCATCGTCCGTCCTTCGAAAGTGACAGGCCGGGAACCGGACCGACATGACCTTTGAGATTGCGTACCCCGATGAACTTCTCCGTGTCCCAGATATAGATGAAAGAAATCTGCCGGCTTCCTTCTCCTCCGGTCGAATAAGCAAATCGCCCGTCCGGAGAGAAATCCGTTTTGGATTCCCCTCCAGTATTGGTAGAAAATCCGAAATCCTTGTTGGACTCGAGATCCCAAAGTCTCACGATTCCGTTCTGGAATCCAATTAGGGCACGCCGGCCATCCGGCGAAAAAGCGACGGACGCCACTTCCAACCGGTCACTATGAAATCGTTAGACCACCCCGCCCCGCGGCCAGTCCCAGACGATTGCCTCGTTGCTACTACACGTCAAGACCCATTGCCCGTTCGGTGAAAAGACCGCTGTCCGCGCCTCGTTCAGGCCTAGACGTGCAATCTTCGCGAGAGAAGTTCGGCCGGCTTCCGACTTCGCGAGAGGAGTTCGGCCGGCTTCGGAATGTGCCTTCGCATAGAACGGGAGCAACTGAGCCTGAGCGTTCTCCATACCGTAAGGGAAACTGAGGGATAGCTTGTCCCCGCGTTGAAGCGTGATCGCCCAATTCGAAAGGCGACAATGCGGATATTCTGCCTCGAGTTTCAGGTCGTAATTCCCGGACTTGAGCGACATCCGCTTCGTATACCGGTCAAGCGAGGCCACCAGGCTTCCACCGCGGCTTACCTCTGCGGATACGTATGGGTTTTCGGTCTCGAGGACCAGTTCCCCCTTGTCATCCTTGGACTCGAGGAGCAGTTTTCCCAGGTTCGGGATGAAGAGGAAGGTGGCAACCATGAGAATCGCAGCGAGACTCAACGTCGCGACGATCACGAACCGGTTGAGCCGGGGGATTTTCGGGCGCACGATGGGACGGTCCCGTTCCTCATGCTCGAGAACGCTTCCAGGGCTTGGGCCAATTCGGCGGGATTCTGGAAACGCTCGTCTGGATCCTTGGCCATCATCCTGGCGACGAGCGCCGCCAAGTGGACGGGGATTTCCGGCCGCACGTCGCTGAGGAGGCGTGCCACTATCCAATGGTGTGCCTTGAGGACCTGCAAGGCCGACCCTTGGAACGGAGCGCGGCCGCTCAGGAGGTAATACAACGTGCACCCCAGGCTGTAGATGTCGCCCCGGATGTCGACGAGGCGAGGGTCGTCGGCCTGCTCGGGCGCCATGTAGTCGATCGAGCCCAGGATCACTCCCGTACCCGTCAAGTTGGGCTCGTTGGAGAGCTCGCCCGACATCCTCGCCAGGCCGAAATCGAGGATCTTCACCGTCCCGTCTTTGGTCAGCATCAGGTTCGATGGCTTGATATCGCGGTGGACCATGCCCTGCTCGAAGGAGTATTGAAGCCCGATAGCCGCCTGACGGACGAGCGAGCACCCCACGGAGACCGGGACTGGTCCCTTTCGCTCGACGAGCCGGGCCAGGTCCGTCCCTTCGATAAACTCAAGGACCAGGGCAGGCGATGGGCCGAACTGCTCGATCCCTAGGACCTCGACGATGTTGGGATGCTTCAACCGGGCAGCCGCCGCGGACTCGCGGCGGAACCGCTCCACCATATCGGGATCATCGACCAGATCATCACGAAGGAACTTCAAGACGACCGGACGACCCTCCGACCGATCCTCGGCGACGAAGACAACTCCCATCCCCCCTCGATCGAGCATGGACCTCACGCGGTATCGGGGATGCTCGTCCAGATCGCGCAGCAACCGTCCGGCAGCATCATTCCGGTCCGGCTGGAACGAGCCCGTGGGGTCCTGGTCCACCGACGAAGAGTACCCACTCGCCCCCTCGTCGAGATGATCCGCCTCTCCCGAGGCTTTGGGCTCCGAGCGAGCCACACTTGCCTCTCGGAAGAGCTGGCTCCGACAGTCGCGGAGCATCGGAACGATGGGATCTTCGGGAACCTGGTCCAGCATACCGAGGCAAACCGAACAATCGGCCAGGTGCTCCTCCAACCGTAACATCTCCGCATCCCTCAATCGCCCTGCCGCGAAGAGCGCGAGGATGGCGGGATCCGGATGTGCCGTTTCTGAACGACCCCCCATGCCGACCCTCCGAGATCACGGAAATCCGATCGAGATCCTCATGGAATCGTTGCGTTCGAGACCCGCAACTGATCGCAAGACCCGGTCCCGTTCTCGACATCGTTCAACGTCCCGAAGAGAAAGCACGGGAAAGGCAGGAATCTTTCAGGATCGTTTCCGATTAAGTGCCGATCAGTCCCCTGCCCTCCTGGCGCAACCTCTTGAGAACGCGACCCTTGGTGATGTAAACCGCGTTGGCGGAAATCTCGAAATGCCGAGCGACGTTGCTTGGGGACTCACCGGAGAAAACGAGACGATCGAATACGTCCCAGCTCCTGGCATCGAATTCCGGACGGATCTTGTCCAGGAGGGCTCCCAGCACGTGAAGGTCGTGCTCCCGATCCCAGAGCCGGCTCAGCTCGCTGCGAGGATCTTCGAGGTCCTTCATCTCCGATATCTGTATCGCCGTCAGGCCCTCGGCCCGCCAGTGGCGGCGGACTCGGTTAATCGTGATGGATCTGAGCCACGACCGAAAAGCTCCGGTGCGTAAATTATGTTGAAACCTGGGTAGCTCCTCGAGCAGGGCCGAAATGACTTCTTGAACGATGTCATCAACGGACGCTGGCTGCGAGGCCGATCGACCCACCCAGCGCCGGATCAGGGGCTCATAAATGAGGACGAACTGGCGCCAAGCCTCGGCATCATCGTGATTCACGAGCCGATCCAGGAGGCTGAGCGGTGTATCGATGCCGGCCATGGATCATTCGCTCGATGATCTGATTCGGGTCGAGAGACGCGATTCGGCGCCATCCGGCGCGCATCAATCATGCATAATAGCCGGTATCAGACGATTCCGACACATGCTCGAGAATCCGTCGGGAATCCGCCTCGAGACGCAAGATTGCGATACGATAACTTCGACGTCACCACCCGCGGCACATTTAAATGTCGAGGATGATCTCGGCCAGCCAGCCTCCCTCGCCGGGCTCGACCATGAGTCCGTGGCGCGTGGCCGCCTTGACTTCGTGATCGAGGACATGACGCGCGAGGTCGATCGGCTCGCCGGCAATCGTCGCGCGCAGGCTTCGGCCTTCCTCGTGCATCTCGACCGCGAAGCGGGAGTAGAAGCGATGGCGGGTCTCGCAACGGTAGATCAGCTCGTTCAGCCAGGCGAGCATCAGGTCGATCGTCGAATCCGCGTCGAGAGTGACCGATTCTTCCTCTCGGGCCTGGACATCATCCCGATTCGCCACGATCACGTCGAAGAGTCCACCCGCGGCCGTCTCGAACAGGTCCTTCAGGTCGCGCCCGACCACCCGGAGTCCCAGGTCGGCCGTGTGTTCGAAGGTCTCGGACTGTCCCATGGCTGGCTCCTCTTTGAGGGTTCGAGAATGCGACTCGCTCGATGCCCCGGCCGTTTCGGCGGCGACGATGGCCGGCATTCCACGGATTCTCGCCGCGTTCCGGAAGTTCGGGCCTCCCGGGAATCGCGGATCGTGACCCGGCGGTCGTCCGGGGTTTCCCCTTGCCGCGGCCATTCCGGCGTATAAACTCTGACTGATCGTGCGACGCCATCCCACGGATGAAGCCGATCGCCCCCATGTGACCTTGGTTCGGAACGGCGACGAGCTTCCCAGGCAGATGGGCTGACACAGCTTACGGGATTACGCCGAGATCGCGAATCGACGAGAGGTGAATGATGGTCGAAGTAGGCACGGAAGCACCGGACTTTACACTTCCCGACCAGTCGGGAATCGCGACGACCCTCTCCGCGCTCCGCGGATCCCCGGTCGTACTGTACTTCTATCCGAAGGACGACACGCCCGGCTGCACGAAAGAGGCTTGCACGTTCCGGGACGACTTCTCCAACTATCAGGCCCGCGGCGCCCGGATCATCGGGATCAGCCCGGATACGCCGAGCTCGCACGCCCGGTTCATCCAGAAGTTCAACCTGCCGTTCACATTGCTGGCAGACGCGGAGCATCGGGTCTGCGAGATCTATGGCGTCTGGAAAGAGAAGAATATGTACGGTCGTAAGTCCATGGGCGTGGAACGGACGACCCTCGTCATCGACGAAAAAGGGATCGTCCGGGCCGCATTCCCTCGGGTCAAGGTCGACGGCCACAGCGACGCCGTGCTGAACGCCCTCGATGACTGCCGGTCCGCAAAGTAAAGTCCGTTGCGAGTGGGCGGGGTCTCGATCAACTAACTCACCGTGGAGGGCAGTCCGAATTCCAGGACGTCGCGGCGAGCCTGGAGGTGTTGCTCGAGCTTCCGCAGTGCCTTGTACTTCTCGTCGCTGACCCGGGTGAGCGGCAGGTCGAGCTCGGCACCGATTTCCGGGACCGAGGATCCTCGCATCCAGAGTTCGATGATGCGATCCTGTCGCTTGCTGAGTACCGCACGGCGGGCGGATTCGAGGATCTCCCCGAGCTCCATACGATCGCGCTGGCGCTGATCCAGGTCGGACGTCGGCGTCGAGAAACCGTCCAGCGACTGGTAGCGCTTGGTGCGCTGCACGCGCTTCCGAACCATATCAATGGCCCGGACCAATTCGCGACGGTCCGAGGTGTCTTCGGCGAGGACCTGGGTCAGGTCGAGCTGGCCGTCGCGCGCCTTGGTGAGCAGTCGGCAGCAGACTTCCTGGGTGCAATCGTCCCAGAGCCTGGGGTCGAGCCGGGCATTGCGCCAGCAGACCGTGCAATATCGCTGGATGTCGCGGACGACGTCCGACTCCGACGCCTGGGCCGTCAATGCCGCCAGCCCGATCACGAACGCGACGGCGGTCGGTCCGACCTTGCGCGTGCGGCTCGCCACACCCTCGGGGTTGTTTCCGGGCTGCGAATTCGGGCCGGCCGCTTCTTCTCGGGAGTCGTCGTTCTTCATGACCGCGGGATCTCGCTCCATGCACTCGGGCGCTCTCAGGCCATCCGCTCTCTCAATAACGGACCGTGACCATGCCAAGGATCGCCAGACTACAAAAAGCCCATTATATCCACCGGGCTCGAGAAACGCGACGGCTTCCTTCGGGCGTTTCCCTTCCCCATCGGAGAACCGTTCACGTATGCCCTTTCTGCCGTCCTCGTAAGGAGAAGCGGCTGAAGGATCTCGGCGCGTCCGGCCTTCGGGGCCGGACGATCTCCCAACCCCGGGCTCGAGCCAGGCGGAGGAGCCGGCCCCGCGGGTGCACGACCACGGCCTTTCCCACGCTCTCCAGGAGGGCTCGATCGCTCCAGTTGTCGGCGTAGGCGACCGCATCACCGATCTCGATCCCATTCTCGAGGGCCCACTCCCTGGCATAGTGGAGTTTCCCCTCGCCATAACAAGGCGGGCCGGACCCGATCCCGACCAATCGCCCGCGCTCGATGACGACGGGCGTCGTCAAGAGATCGCGGCAGCCGAGGTAGATTCCCAGCGGCTCGATCACGATCCGCGGGGACGAGGAAACCAGGACGATCGGCGTCCCGGAACGACGCAACGCGTTGAAATGGTCCACGACCCCCACGTAGAGCCTCGGGCGGACGAATTCGACGAAGTTCTCGTAGGCGACCCGCTCCAGCTCGACCACGGGAATCCGCGAGATGTAACTCAAGCCGATCTCGATCAATCGCCCGTAATCGAGCCGGCCGAACTTGTGCTGCATCCCATGATGGAGCGCGCGGATGAAGAACGAGCGGCGGATCCAACCCTTCCGATAGAGGATCCGGGCGAAGAGGAACGTGGTGGTGTGGGCCAGGAGCGTGCCGTCCACGTCGACGAAGGCGACCGAGGGCGGCTTCTCGAAGGTGGGCCATTCCGTCGGGCTCATGGTATCGCTCACTCCTGCCCTCCGGCGACCCAACGGCCGATTTGCGAGGTCAGTTCCCGGGCATCCTCCGGCTCGACCGCCTCGGCGATCACCCGGACGATCGGCTCGGTGTTGCTGGCCCGGACGTGGACCCAGCGATCGGGCCATTCGAGCCGGAGCCCGTCGCGGCGATCCGGCCGAGCCTCGGGGTATGCCGAGGCGATCCGATCCCAGAGCGCCGAGGCCGCCTGCTGGGCGGATTCCGGAGTCGCGCCCTCGGACGGGGCGGTCCTGAGGGGATATTGATCCTTGATCATCGCGTAGCGGGGCAAGTCGGCGACCAGGTGCGACAGGGGCTGTGCCGAGACGGCCAGCAGGTCCAGGACCAGGGCCATCGCGGCGAAACTGTCGCGCACATAGCCGATCCTCGGATCGATGACGCCGCCGTTCCCCTCCCCGCCGAGGAGGGCACCCTCCTCGATCATCCGCTCGACGACGTTGATCTCGCCGACCGGCGTGCGAAACACGGGGCAATCGACGCGTTTCGCCAGATCCTCCGTCGCGCGTGAGGTGGACATGTTGAGGACCACCGGACCTCTCGCCTGTGCCAGCCGCCGACTCGCGGCGAGGGCCAGGGTCAGCTCCTCGCCGATGTAGCGGCCATTCTCGTCGACGATCGCGAGCCGATCGGCGTCGGGATCCTGCGCGAAGCCGACCGCGGCCCCCACCGCGGGCACGATCGCGCCGAATTCCTTCAGATTGGCCTCCGTCGGCTCGGGAGGATGATCGTAGCGTCCGTCGGGTCGATCGCCCAGGACGATCGGCCGGGCCCCGAGGGCTTCCAGGAGCGCGACCCCCAGCCGCCCCCCTGCCCCGTGACACGCGTCGAGGACCACCTTGAAACCCCGGCGGCGGATCGTCGCGACGTCCACGGTCTCGAGGACGCGGGACAGGTGCCCGGAATCGGGATCGTCGATCGGGCGGGACCGGCCCAGGCCGTCCCAGCTCGCCCAGCGGAAATCGCGGTTCTTCCACCGATCGAGCAAGGCGCGGCCCTGCTCGGCCCCCAGCACCATGCCCCCCGGCTGGAAGAACTTGAGCCCGTTGTATCGGGGTGGGTTATGGGAGGCCGAGATCTGGATCCCGCCGGCCGTTCGTCCTTCGCGCACGAGCCAGCCGATGGTCGGCGTCGCGGTCGGCCCCGCCCGCAGCACGTCGTGGCCGGTCGCGGCGACGCCGGCCTCGACGGCCATGGTGAAGACCGACGACGACACGCGTCCGTCATGGCCGACGACGATCGCCCCCGGCTCGCACTGGCTCGCATAGGCCGCGGCGAACTCCACCACCGTCGCCGGGTCGAGGCCGTCGCCGACGACCCCACGCAACCCGGAGATGCTCGCGATCCGCGTTCCCGTCCCGCTCACCCGTCTTCCCCTTCCTCACCCCAGGCCATCCATCGACCTCCGGGGTCGTCCCCTGGCCATCCCGCGTGGGATCGGCATCAAACTGGATTCTCCGTCTTAACTTAGAGGAGGACCGCCCCGATGAGCAAGGCCCCGGTCGTCAAGCCGGGGCCGTCGGGACCGGCCCCGCGTCATCTACCACCGGGTAGGCCTCGTCGTCAGGGGGAATCCTGTCGAGTCCGGCCAGGCCCGACCCTTGCGGCCGGCTCGCCGCCTGAGACTCGCCCAGGGCCTCGGTCCAGATCGCCTCCGCCGACCGCTTCTCGAGGATCGCGCGATCCTCCAGGTTGTCCCGCTCGTGGAGGATCAGGCGGTTCAGGTAGTTCCGGGCGTCGTTGACGTGCGAGATGAATCCCGAGAGGACGTCGCCGCCCCGGAGTTTCCCTTCGGCGAAGCGTCGGAGGGCCTCGTTCTTGAGGACGAGCAACTCCTGCTGGAGCCGGAGGAGTTCCCCGATGTCGAGGCGCGCCTCCATCTCGAACGCGAGCATCCGCTCTTCGACCGCGGCCACCTTCACCAGATACGCTTCGAAGCTGAGGTCGCGCAGCCGGCGATATCGCTGCCGGCCCCATTGCCACAGGAAGAACGTCGCGCCCAGGATCGCGCCGGCCAGGCTGCATGTCTTCTCGAGCGTGTCGATGACGTCCCCGGCCATCACCGGTTTATTGTGTTCGAGGTATTCCCGAGTCCCCGGATGCAATTCGTATTCCGGCGGGATTTCGAGCAGATTCACGTCGAGCGGAGGGCGGAAAATCCGGGCGAAACCGGCGGAGAACACGGTCTCCAGGACCTTGCGAATCGCGTGTGCGGAGACGTCCTCCCGGGCGACGATCAGGAGACGAGGGCCGAATGTGGCGAGGTCTGCCGGCGGATTCGGCGGGTCGATCCCATACATGAATTTGTCGATATTTTTTGGGTAAATATAAACATTTGCAATATCATTGTTGCCCGTCGTCGAGTCGGGCCGCCCCCCGAGGTCGCGGCGATTCAGCGTGTTCGTCGCATAGGCCTCGCCGAACGGCAGGGGGACCAGTTGGTAGTGCTGGAGGATCAAGTCGCATACGACGGGCGACGGGAGGGCCGAGACGGCGAAGATGGCATCCGGCCGCCGGTCGGGGCGGGCCTTGTCCCTCAGCTCGTCGTACGTGAAGGCCTCGGCGATGTAGTCGCCTTCACCGCCCTCGCCCCGGGGGACCAGCCCCGCGATGCGGAGGATGTCGAGCGCGAGTTCGCGGGTCCCGCTGCCCGGGGGGCCGATATTGACTCGCAGCCCCTTGAGGGCGGACAGGCTCTCAGTCACTCTTGCGCGGATTTCCTCCTTCACGAGGAGATGCATCGGCTCCACGTGCAGGGCGGCCACCTGCCTGACGTGGGGATGCTTCTTCGGATCGAGCCCCCCCTGCACCAGTGCCAGATCGAGCCCGCCCGAATCCACCCGGTTCAATGCTTCCACGGAGCCTTGGGTCCCCACGATCCGGAGGCTGAGTCCGCGGGCGGCGGCATCTTCCGCGAGACGCTCGGCGTAACGGTGACGGAACCCGTCGACGCTCCCGGCCGAGATGACCAGCGAATACGACGTCGGCCGCCACTGCGACCAGACGATCCACGCCCCCGCGAGAGCAAGTGCCAGGAAGAGGGCCGCCGCGGCCCATTCCCGGGTGTACCAACGAATCCGAGTGCGCCAGAACATCGTCGATCCTCGAATCGGCCAAAGCCCGTTCATCGCCGGCCTCTGCTCGCAATCATCCCCGATTCTCTCCCGGCCTGGAAAGTCCAGTTGAAGCGCCTCATGATCGCATCGCATTCAGCCCACACCGACCCGACGCGCCAGCGAGCGGAATGCCTCCGGCCCCTCGCTGACGCGTCGGGTTAGTGATTCGCATCTCGACCGACCGCCCCCAATCCATCCCGAGAACCCGAACGATCCACCTCATGCCTTCCTATCGATCTTGCCGATACCACAAGAACAGCGTAATCAGTTGGCGGGACTTCCACGCTTGTCAAATTGGGAAACACTGGTAGACTCGGTACAGGGGGCGGAGTGGGTTAGTTTGTGGTTTTGGGGGTTGTGGTCTGAGTTTTGGGTTCCGCAAGAGCTGGCCTCGAGCCATTTGACGGGGATCAAGGGGAAACGCGGGATGACTTCGCAAACAGGGCGTCCGACGTTCCAGGATTCGAGACTGCAGCACGAGATCATGCAGCTACGGCGGGTCAACAACTGGACGAATCTGCTGTATTTGGCGATGGAGTATGTGAGCCTGGCGATGGTCGTGGCCATGGCCGTATCGTTCGGAGAGTACCGTCGTTGGTTGGGGATACCCTGGATCTGGAGCCTGCCGGTCTTCGGGATCGCGATCATCCTGATCGGGGGAATCCAGCATCGGCTGGCGGGACTCGGGCACGAGGCCTCGCACTATTGTTTCATGAAGAATCGCTTCTTGAACGACTTCATACCCGATGTCTTCTGCATGTTTCCGCTGATGACGACGGTCCATTTCTATCGCCTCTTCCACATGGCGCATCACCAGTACACCAATGATCCGGAACGCGATCCGGATCTCCAGAACCTGGGCCATGGCAAGCGGTTCGACGAATTCCCGATGGTGCGCGACCGGTTCATCCGTGTGATCTACTTCGCCCTGATCGTCGCACCCGTTCGCTTCTCCCAGTATGTCTGGGCCTATTTCCGGGTGAATACGCTCGGCCAGGGCAGGAATGTGTATGTCAACGGCTCGGATGCCAGGACGAAGGTCCCGTCGGGCTGGCCGAGATTGGGGACGACGCTGGGAATCGTGTACCTCGTCGGGCTGAACGTGGTCACCTGGCTGATCACGGCGGCGAAGCGACCGGACTGGCTGATCCCGGCCGGCGTGCTGGGGATGATGATCGCGACCGGCGTGTCGTACCTCCTCCCGGAACGCGCCGTGTTCCGCTCGCCGTTCCGACAGGCCTATTCGAGTCGACTCGGCGGCGTCTTTCGCCTCGGCTTCTTCACGATCCTGATGGTGGGCCTGGCCCACCTTCGATGGGCGACCGGCGGCGTCTCCCCTTTCTATTTCATCATGCTCTGGCTCGTCCCGCTGAATTCCTCGTTCATGTATTTCATGTTCCTGAGGGATGTCTACCAGCACTCGAACGCGGATGCGGGCCGGCTGACCAACTCGCGGGTGTTCTTCACCGACCCGTTCACGCGATGGGCCGTGTTCGTTTACGGGCAGGATATGCACATCCCCCATCACCTGTTCCCGGCGGTCCCCCATTATCACCTCCCCCGGCTCCACGACCTGTTGAAGCGAGAGAACGACATGTACCGCAGCCAGGTAGTCGAGACCCACGGGACATTCCAGGACCTGATGGGACGGCCGACCATCCTGGACGAGATGACGCGCCCGAAGGTTCTGGCCGTCGCGGTTGCCGACACCCGAGAGTCCTGAAAGAGCCCGGGCGCGGGAGGATGCCGCCTTTCGACGAGGCCGGCCTCTATCGTATATTCGATGGAGCGGGTCGGTCATTGAATCGCCACGAAACGGGCCGACGACGACGTTCGTCGCTCGGCCGGTGGATGCAAGAAAGTGAGCTCGAACATGTCGGACTTGGGATCGCGGGCGGCCGAGTCGAATCCGTTGTCCGATCTCGACGAGTGGGAATCGTTCCTCCAGGAGCGATATCCGCAGCCTCGTGAACAGTCGTCGTTCCGCGATTACGGGTCGAACGTCCGCCCGTCGGTCCGGGAATTCTACCGGCTGAATCACCGATACCAGTCGCTCGACTTCGTCCGGTCCAAGGAGCGGGAGTACCTGGCCAGGGATCACCGGGAGATGGGCATCTGGGAGGCGATGGAGTTCCTCAACACCTTGGTGGACGACAGCGACCCGGATACCCAGCTCACCCAGATCGAGCACCTGATGCAGGCCGCCGAGGCCATCCGCGCCGACGGCCATCCGCGCTGGTTCATCTTGACCGGGCTGATCCACGACCTCGGCAAGATCCTCTGCTTGTTCGGCGAGCCGCAGTGGGCGGTCGTCGGCGATACGTTCCCGGTAGGATGCCGCTATTCGGAGCGGATCGTCTTCCCCGAGTTCTTCCGGGACAATCCCGACCGGGAGATCCCCGCCTACCAGACCGAATGCGGGATCTACGAGCCGGGTTGCGGGCTGGACCAGGTCCACATGTCGTGGGGACATGACGAATACCTCTACCACGTCGTCAAGGATCACCTGCCCGAGGAGGGCCTGGCGATGATCCGATACCACTCGTTCTACGCGGCCCATCGCGAGGGGGCTTACACCGCCTTGATGAACGAGGACGATCGACGGCGGATGGAATGGGTCCGGGCGTTCAACCCGTATGACCTGTATTCCAAGGGCCATGAGCCGCCCGACGTGAAGGTACTTCGCCCGTACTACGAAGACCTGATCGCCGAGTTCTTCCCACCGAAATTGGCGTGGTGACCGGCGATCGGCCTGCATACTCGAGCGCCCGGCCTCGAGGCATCGATTTACATCCGGCTACTTCCGTCGCGGCGAGGAACGGCTTGGCATGGGCTCGCGGAAATCATCCGATCCGGCGGGAGGTGGACTGTCCTGGACCTCATCCGCCGTGGCGGCGGGCGCGGATTTCGCCGGTCGAGGCGGCTTCGTCCATCTCCCCTGGGGACGCTCCTGGGGCATGCTCATGGCGGCCACGAGGAGCGGGATGATGAACGTATCGCCCAGATAAAGCAGCAGGGCGATGCCGAATGCCCACCAGAGGTATCCCTTCACCCAGAGGACTCCGAACATGATGGAGAGCAGGAAAAGACGATAGATGAGGTTGGGCTGGTCGGGCGATTTCTTCTTCATGACATCTTCCGGGCTTCGTCCTCGGTGAATTCGTCCGATCCGTAATGGGAGACTTCGGATCGATTCGAGGCCCATTCGGGTCGAATCGTGGCGATCGTCGGCCTCCGCGACGGTTTCAACGGGCTATTGGCGACGGCTCGCGGCTCCTGCCTGGAGGGCCGCGATGATCGCGTCGGTGTCATAGACGCATCCGCCCCAGGTGCCGCCGCCGACGGCCTGCAAGGCGGCCCAGAGCCGGGTGTCGTCGGGGAGGTCGGGGTCGGGCGAAAGCAGGGGATGGGCCGATCGCCGGGCCAGCACGCGAGCCCCCTCCTCGGCCCCGAACTCGACGCCTCCCGCGCCGATCAGGTCGAGCGACCCTTCGAGCCGGATGCGGTCGACGACGATCCGGATGAGGTCGCCGTCGCGGACCTTGCCGAGCGGGCCGCCGGCCAGGGCCTCGGGGCTGATATGGCCGACGCAGGCCCCGGTGGAGACGCCCGAGAAGCGGGCGTCGGTGAGGACCGCGACCTGCTTGCCGAAGGAGAGGTAGCGGAGGGCCGAGGTGATCTGGAAGATCTCCTCCATGCCGGCCCCCATCGGCCCCCGGCCCATCAGGACGAGGACGTCTCCCGGCCGGATCGGCCGGTCCCCCTGCCCCTTGATGGCGGCGATGGCGTCGCGCTCGCGCGTGAAGACGCGGGCCGGGCCCGTCTTGCGGTAGACGCCGTCCTCATCGACGACGGTCGGGTCGATGGCGGTGCTCTTGATGACCGAGCCCTCGGGCGCGAGATTGCCCTTCGGGAAGGTCACGGTGCTGGTCAGGCCCCGCTCGCGTGCCCGGTCCGGGCTCATGATCACGTCGTCGGGATCGACACCGTCCTGCTCGTGGAGCCGGTCTCGCAGCCGCTTCCGGCGCTCGCTGGTTTCCCACCACGCGAGCACCCGCTCCAGGGGCTCGCCGGCCGCCGTGAGGACGGACAGCTCGAGCATGCCGAGCCGCCGGAGGTGCAGCATGACCTCGGGCACGCCGCCGGCCAGGAAGGCGCGGACGGTCGGGTGATAGGATGGCCCGTTGGGCAGGACGCTGACGAGCCGGGGGACCTTCACGTTGATCGCGTGCCAGTCGTCGACCGTGGGCCGGGGCAGGCCCGCGGCGAAGGCGATGGCCGGGATGTGGAGGATCAGGTTCGTCGAGCCGCCGAACGCGGCGTGGACGACCATCGCGTTGCGGATCGAGGGCTCGGTGAGGATGTCGGCGATCGTGCGGCCGGACCGGCTCAGGGCGACCAGGGCCCTCGCGGATCGGCGAGCCATGTCATGCCAGATCGGCTGGCCCGATGGGGCGAGCGCGGAGTGCGGGAGCGTCAGCCCCAATGCCTCGGCGACGACCTGCGAGGTGGCCGCGGTCCCCAGGAACTGGCAGCCGCCGCCGGCACTCCCGCAGGCGCGACAGCCGAGCTCGGACGCCTCGGCCAGGGACAGCTCGCCGTGGGCGAACCGGGACCCGATCGACTGGACCTTGCCCGCGTCCTCGGCGTCGCGCGCCGGCAGGGTCACGCCGCCGGGGACGAGCACGCACGCCAAGTGTCGGGATCCCGCCAGCGCCATCATCATCGCCGGCAGCCCCTTGTCGCAGGTGGCGATGCCCAGGACCCCCTTGCGACGCGGGAGCGAACGGATCAGCCGCCGGAAGACGGTCGACGCGTCGTTGCGATAGGGCAGGCTGTCCATCATCCCGGTGGTGCCCTGGGTCCGCCCGTCGCAGGGGTCCGAGACCATCCCCGCGAACGGCACGACGTCGAGCCGTCGCAGCTCCTCGGCGGCGTCCTGGACGAGCAGCCCGATCTCCCAGTGGCCGGTGTGGTATCCCAGGGCGATCGGGCGCCCATCGGGGGCCCGGAGGCCGCCCTGCGTGCTGAGGATCAGGTAGGGATCGCGCGCGACCTCGCTCGCCTCCCAGCCCATGCCCGCGTTCTGGGTCAGGCCGAAGAGATCGCCCGACGGCCACTCCCTGAGCATCTCGCCGGTGAGCGGCAGCGATCCCTCCGGACCGTCTCCCTGGGTCGTCACCTCGTAGACGGACGGGTCCGGAGAGTCGAGGATCGTGGCCAAGTCGCTACTCGCGGAAGGTCGGACACCAGCCATTCGTGTACGCGTCCTGACTGTGATTGAATGGATTCATCACCGGCTCGGAGCCTGCGGAAGGGGCTCGCCGGAAACACTGTGAACTCACGAGTCTGGCTTCATCATGATGCAGAACTCACCGCGGAGGCAACCGATGAGTGGAATTCGTTCACGCGGTTTCGGTTCATGGCGTGGAGTTCGAGAGCTTCCGACTTGCCTTGGGTTCGTTCACGTGAGTTAGCACCCATCCGACGAAACCCGCATGATCGCTACAATCGTTATAACCGTGGCTTCGTTCGCGCGGTTTTGCACCAGAAATCGGAGTGGGTCGGCGAATTGGACTTTCTGCCCCATCCGTCCGGGTTCGTTCGCGCGATTTCTTCTCGTCTCCATCGTGGTTGATCGGACGAGTCGGCTCGGCAAAAGGAGCCACACACACACGCACTATTCCGCGAACGCATGCGGGCGCCAAGGTATCATGAGGCTTTTTCTTTTCTCCGGTTGGTGAAGCACGGAGGAGCCTCCGACGTATTCCGACTCGCACGCGATTGCCGCGCGCAACGGACTTTCCTACTTATACAATGCCGCCGTTTGCGAATTTCCTCGACCGGATCAGGAATTTCCTGAGGGCATGCGCGGGGCGGGGCTTCGCGAAGAGACTACGGTCGGGAAAATGTACATTCGAAAGTCAAGGGCCAGGAGGCACGATGGGGTCGCCTGCTCCCAGTTCCTCGTATTCCTCCTTGATGGCGATCCAGACCTCAAGCGGATTCTCACCGACAATGTTGAATTCATCGCCCCACTCAGCATCCCAGCAGATCACTTTGCCGGGAAGGTCCCTCTTGATGCCCCAGAACGGACCACCGCCATCGTCTCCGAAGAAGATGCAACGCGAGACCAAGTCCCTCGGGAACTCATCGCCTTCGCGGAGGAAGTGATTCAAATCGACGAGCCCGGCATCACCCCATCTGCCCGCGAACAAAGGCCAGAAGAACACGGCGTCCGTCGGCCCGAGGAATCCGTCGAAGGCGCGGTAGAGTTCCCGTAGCACATCGGGCAGCGGTTCTCCCAAGGCGGCCTCGGCGCGCCGGATCTCGGCCTCGGAACGAGGGCGCCGAAGCCGAAGCCCGCGAATTGTCGTTGGACCTCTTCATGAAGCTTCATCATTGCCTCCTGAGGATCAAGATCAGCAGCCCAGCCCTTCGTTCGCCCGGAAAACGTGAGCCCTGGATCACCCGTTCCAGGTTCCGGCCGTGTGCCGCGTCCGAGTGCTCGTTTCATCTCTACTTCAGGCGTTGTCCCAAAGCACGCTCGTCGGGCCAGCACTGATAGAGAGGGTTGGGGCGAACTCGCCGAATCAACCAGAGAAGCAGGACGGTAAGCGGGACCGAAATCGTCAGCACCCGGAATGCTCCAGCCGCTAGCCCCGATCCCCGAGTAAAGGCGACATGGTACGTTGCGAGGACCGATGCCGCGTAGAGAACCACGTCCGCCCAGGATCGCGTGGTCATCCGAGGTACTCTCCTGGTTCCCAGTCCGTCCGGTACCTGGATGTGCCAACACAAAGGACTCATGAATGAATGAATTTATCCTGATGTTGAATCCGACAATACCTCGCCCGATCCGCTCTCGTTCCACCAGATCGGGCGAACCGGTGGCCCGTCACGGTTTCGGCTTCCAGCGTTGCGGATCGGTGGATGGTCCGGTGGCGACGGATCGGTAGTGCCCTTCGGGGTCGTACCAGACGACGAGGTGGGCGTCCTCGAGCTGTTTGGAGACCGGCTGGATCAGGTGTTTCGTGACGACGCCCTGACTCATTCGCTCATCTTACCAGAGCCGGGTAATCCCGTAGGGACCGAGCTGGGCATCCACGCTGACGACCGGCAGCTTCTCGATTATCGACTGTGCGACGAGCAGGCGGTCGAAGGGGTCTTTGTGGTGCGGCGGCAGCGACTCGACGGAAGTCGCATGGATCAGCTCGATCCCGATCAGGTCGAAGCCGTTCGTCGCCAGTTCCCGGGGTAGGAACGTCGTGGCCGGTTCGCCGAGGTCGAGCTTCTCGAGGCCGACCTTGATGGCGATCTCCCAGCAGCTCGCCACGCTGACTAGCTTGCGGTTCGCCGGGTCCTGGATCAGGGCCTTGGCCGCTGCGCTGAGGCTGGGTTCGTCGTTGAGGAACCAGAGCAGAGCGTGGGTGTCCAGTAGGACGATCACTCCATGTACTCCTTGAACTCATCGAGCGGTGCGTCAAAATCCGGGGCCATCCAGATCTTGCCGTCGGCGCTGCCCGCCTTGCACGGCCACTGGGTCTTCGGCTCGCTGCGGGACAGCCTGGCCACCGGCTGGTTGTTCTCGGTGATGACCAATTCGTCACCCGGCGACAGGTCGTGGATCAGATCAGACAGTCGGCTTTGGGCCTCTTGGATCGAGATGGTGGGCATGAGGGTCTCCTTGATCTTCCGGGTTGCATTCCCGAATCGTCCTCTGTCCCTGGTCCTTGAGGATCAAGGAAGTTCACTTCATGTACTCGTTGAAGTCCTCGAGCGGGTCGTCGAAATGTTCCATGGACAGGACCGTCCCTCGCAACGTGCCCGGGTGGGGGGCTTTCCGTGGCTCAGATGGCGGCGCCGTCGGCATCAACCGGGCGACGGGCAGGTCGTTCTCGGTGATGATGACTTCCTCGCCGGGAATCAGCCGGTGGATCAGTTCCGGCAGTCGGGTCTGGGCCTCCTGGATCGTGATGGTGGTCATGGCGGTCTCCTGGGCCTTCCGGGGTTCCGAGGTCTCTCGGAGTGAATCGATCGCTTCCGAGACGATAGGAAAGCGGGAGGTTGTGCGTGACGAAGCCGGGGGCGGCCCCCTGCATCGTGAGAGGATCGATCGTCGCCGGGAGATAGGGAAGCATGGCCACCCCATCCCTACCGGTCACAACCGTCACTCGCTTTGGATTCTACACACAAGCGTGACGCCAATTCAGTGGGGATTGTGGCGAATACGAATAAATCGTCGCTCGAGGGGTGCGTCGCCGGGCCCTCGCCTGACTCTCGGTGTCGTCGGTAGCTCGCTGATCCGTACCGAGAACCGGTCGGCCGTGACGAGCGGCTCGCCTCGATCACCGGAGGGGCTGAATCGATTGGCCCGGAGCATTAGAATGGGGACGTGGAAAACCCGAGGAGGATACGATGCCGATCCATGATTGGTCGCGAGTGCCGGCGGGGCTCTTTCACCATTTTCACCAGCGGTGGGCGGTCGCGATCTGCGATGCCCTGAACGCGGGGCGACTGCCCAGGGGCTATTATGCCTTGATCGAGCAGAGTACGGCGGGACTCTACCCCGATGTGTTGACTCTCGAACGCCGGCCGAGAGCGGGCGAAGGCGGGAATGGATCGAGAGGAATCGCCCTGGCCACAGCCCCTCCCAGGACACGTTTTGTCAGTCAGGCTTCCGAGGAGGACGTGTACGCGGCCAAGGCCAATCGGATCGCGATCCGTCACCCGCTGGGAGAGATCGTGGCCGTCATCGAGATCGTGTCGCCCGGGAACAAGGGCAGCCGGCATGCCATCAAGTCGTTCCTGGACAAGACCGTGGAGCTTCTCCAGCGAGGAATCCATCTCCTGATCATCGACCTCTTCCCGCCGAGCGCGCGGGATCCTCAGGGGATTCATCGCGTGATCTGGGAGGAGATCTGCGACGGAGCATTCGAACTGCCGCCGGAAGAGCCGCTCACCCTGGTCGCCTACTCGGCCGGGGTGCCCAAGTGGGCCTTCGTCGAGCCCGTCGCCGTGGGTGATGCCCTACCCGACATGCCGCTCTTCGTCAACCCCGAGACCTATATCCTCGCGCCGCTGGACGCCGCCTATCTCGCGACATGGGAATCGTGCCCCGAAGAGTTCAAGGAAGCGATTCCGGATTGATTCCGCCAAAGTCCATCGAGACCATTTGCGAGAGACCTTGAACCTGGTCCGGGTGACCGCAAATCAAGGTTCACGAGGCAGCCGAATTCGCCGAGCGACGACTCAAGAGAGAACGAATTTGAACACGAAACACACGAAAGAAATCATAAAATATAACATGATAAAATTAAATTTTTGTTCATAGCTCTCGTATTCTCTGTGGCTGTCTTTCTTTTTTTCGTGTATTTCGTGTTCAAGAACGCATTTCTCCGGCTCATGGGGATGGGACCTCGGCGAATTCGAACGGGATCTCGGTCGCCAGGCGGAGCAGGCGGTAGACGCGGAGCCGGGCGGGGGGAGCGGCACCCGAGACCAAGGCCCGGGCCCGGATCTCATCGTTCGTGGCCGAGGCCGAAGGGGCGAAGGGGAGCACCCAGCTCAAGGGGTGGCCCTCGGCGTCCTCGAACTCGATCCGGTCGCGGAGGAAGTCGCCGATATAGTCCGTCTCGGGGCCCAGCGAGACCCATGTATGATCCGCGGGGATCACATCCTCGCTCAGGAAGAGGTCGAACTCCGTCGTCCTCGGGCCGTGACCCGAGAGCTTCTGGACGCGGACGACTCTCGGACCCTGGCGGAACGTATTGCCTTCGGCGTCAACCAGCGGGACGACCAGGGGGTCGGGCCTCCGCGATGTGATGACGACGGGCAGGACACCGCGGAGTTTCAGCGGCGACCGGACGGTCGGGTCGGGAAGGCCCAGCGGTACGTGCAAGTGCAGCAAAGAGATCCTCCCCGGGATCAGCCAGGAATTCCCTCCCCGCTCCGGCTGCTCGCCGCCTCCGCCCGGTTGCGGTGAGATCGCCCGGCCCCGCTCGTCGACGGCCTCCAGGCGGGGCGGGCCGTTGAGATTGATGAACCGGCCCGGCTCGGCGAACGCCTGGACCTCGACGGTCACCGTGGCGCTCCTCGGCGGGACGCCGGAGATACCGTCGGCCTCGAAGCTCACGTCGCGATGCCGGTGCGTGGCGAAGAGATGGATGCGAAGGGGCCCGGAATACGCCGTGAGGGCCGGAGGGTCCCCGGCGACGAGGCGGATCTTCGACGGCCCGGCGACGGGGCCGACGTCGTCGCGGAGGGGTTCGGGGTCGTGGCGGACGTGCCCGGCGCGGCCGAGCCGGTCGAGCGCCTCCCAGAACGGCAGCGGGCCCGAAGCCCGTACGCCGACTCGTCGGCCGGCGAGGGCCGGGTCGTCGAGCGACAGCGAAAAGCCTGCGCGGGTCGCCAGCGCCTTGACGGCCTCACCGAGCGGGCGGTCGTCGCCATCGAACGCGACCATCGTCGGCCGATCGAGCGCGCGGGCCTCGACCCGGGCGATCAGGCCGGCGAACCGTTCGCGGGCCTCCGGGCCCGTGGCCGCGTCACGCGCGGCGCGGAGGGCCGGCAAGGCTTCCGCGCCCCGCTCCTCCAGGGTCCGGGCCGCTTCCTCGCGGACCACGCGGCCGGGCGAATCCAGGAGCCCGATCAGTTGCTGGGGAGAGAGGTCCGCGGCCAGGGCCGACGTCAGGACGAGCGCCATGCTGAAGGGTAACATCCGTCGCAACGCTCCCGGTTTCCGTGCTTCGTTCCTCGAGCCGCCGATGACGCCAAGACGTGCTCAGAGTTTGTGATAGAATCGGATTGAAGATTCCGAATGACGAATCCCGAAATCGCAAACGAATCTCATCCTGTCCATCCTGTCCATCCTGTCTCTCCGGTTTCGATTCGATTCCGACAGGATCGACAGGATGGACAGGATGAAATCACTTTGTGAAAGAATCGGATTGAAGATTCCGAATGACGAATCCCGAAATCGCAAACGAATCTCATCCTGTCCATCCTGTCTCTCCGGTTTCGATTCGATTCCGACAGGATCGAGAGGATGAAATCAGGAAGATTGGGGGTCTCGAGTCTTCGGCCTCGCCTCGGGGAAACGCCCTTGGCAGTCGTCTTGATATCCATTCGGAATTGGGATCTCGTCATCGGGAATGGATCACTTCACAACCTCTCAAGGCAAGGGCACGTCCCGAAAGTCGAAGGCCGCTTCGGATCGGACGCGGAGCATGCTGTAATAGCGGAGGTGCGTCGCACGGCCGTTCCGAAAGGTGCCCATGTTCCAGTGGTAGACGGACGGGGTGTCGCCACCCCCGTAACCGCCGCCGGTCGAGTAGGCCAGCACCCTGCCGCCGGCATCGGTCAGTTGGAGCTGGTGCTGGCCCATCACCTGAAGCCTCGTCGTGACCAGCTCGCCGTCGGGGTTGTCGGGCAAGTCGGCGTTGTCGACGTTGAGGCGGACGATCATCTCGACATTCGTGGCCGTCGGCGAGTCATTCACGGTCTCGATCGTGAACTCGGCGTCGTCACATCGGAATGTCTTCCCGGCGGCGCCGGCCAGCGGGATGACGAGCATTGGCTCGGGACGGCGGACGTGGAGCATGACGGGGACCACGCCGCGCAGCCGGGCGACGCGGCCGGGGTGGTCCGCGGGCCGGAGGCGGAACTCGGTCCAGGATTGCGCCACGCCGCTGCCCGGGTAGAACGAGAAATGCGCGCCGTCGTTGAGCCTGGTCGCGAGGTCGGCCGCGTCGGGGACGAGCGACTGGCCGAGGTCGTCGCCGGCCTCGATGAGCCGGGCGGGCGCCTCCTGGGTGTACCACATCCGAGGCTCGACCATGACGGCAAGGTCGCCGAAGAACGTGACGATCTCTCCCTTGAGGTCCTCGCTCGGGACGTTGATCCGCTGTCCGAACCGATCGATCCGGACCCATGGGCCGCGGATCAACTGGCGGTCGCGGTGCAGATGCAGGCCCCTCAAGGAGACCCGGAACGGGCCGGCGGTCGACGTGAACGCCGGCGCGGGGGCCTTGCGGATGTGGAGGATCGAGAACCGGCCTTCTCCCGGGTCTTGATAGGAAACTCCCCACAACCCGAGCCGCTCGAGCGCCGTCCAGAACGGTACCGGGGCCGGCTCGAGGAGAGCGACGGGCCGGTCCGGGACGCCCGAGTTGTTTCGCAACTCCAGGCCGGACTGCGTCTCCAGGTCTTTGAGTACGACGCTCAATGACCGAGCCGGACCGTCGAGCCGGACCAGCGACGGTCGGGTCATGAGGTCGCGTTGGATCGTCTCCCAGAGGGCCGAGGCTCGCTTGCGGACGTCGGCGTCGTCGGCCTTCATGGCGTGTTGCAGGGCCGGCACCGCCACACGCCCGAGCGCCTTGAGAGACTCGGAGGCCGCGGCCCGCTCCGCCGGTTCGGCCGAGCCCAGCTTCGCGACGAGCGCGGTCGGGTCGCGGACATCGGACGGGGCGGCGGCCATCGTGGCGAACAGGACCAGAGCGGCGATCGACATGGGCAGCACTCCGGCCCGGTTCAAGGGATCGGGATGTCGCGGAAATCGAAGGGGATTTCCGTCACCTTCTCGACGAATCGGTAATAACGCAGCTCGGAGGGAATGGGAGTCTTCAAGGCCCCTGGACCGGCGCCAGGACCGTCCTCGGGGACGGGCAAGACCATCAAATCGTAGCGGTCGCCGTGGACGGCCCTCGTCTGTGAGCCAACGTGGTGGTTGAGGCGCCGGCCGGACGCGTCGTGAAGCTGCAGGTGATCCAGCACCCCGCCGATGTTGAACGCGTAGCCGGTCCCGGGCGGGTCGTACGTCGCGAACGACGCGCGATCTCCGCGATTGGCGCGGACGGTCACCTTGACCCGGGCCGGGGCCCCGGGGGCCAGCGAGACCTCGTCGACGACCAGGGTCAAGTCGCGGGTCGAATAGGGCCTTCCCAGCACACCCTCCCCCTTCAGCGGGATGACGATCGGGTCGGAACCCCTGGCGATCGCGACGACGGGCACCTTGCCCCGGAGCCGGCGGATCGCCGTCGGGGGCGGGTCTAGGGCCGCGAGGACCGCATTGAGCTGGATCGCAGCGCCTTCATCCCTCGCCTGTTGGGATCGGTCGACCGGCCTAGGGTCGAGATTCGCGAGGGCGCCTGGCACCAGCGAACGGCCCCGGTCGTCGGTCGCCTCCGTGACCATCACCGCCCCGTTCTGGCGGAGCATCAGGCCGGGCTCGGCGAGGACAGCCAGCGGCACGGTGACGCCCCCGTTGCCGGGCGGATTTGCCCGGAGCCGGCGGGGGGCGCGGCGGAACACGACATCCTGGTCGAAGACGGGATGAACGCCGGTGAGCTGGACGCGAAACGGACCGGAGTCGGAGACCGGGCCGCGGCCCGTCCGGTCGGCCATCAAGAGCAGGGAGATCGCGCGGGGCCCGAAGCCTTGCCGGGCCGAGACGCCATAATGAAGGGCGCCCGCCTCGCAGAGCCGGTCGATCGCCTCCCAGAACGGCAGCGGCCGGGCCGCCCTGGCCCTGATCTCGCGGGCCTTCAGTTCCCTCAGCCGATCGGGTGCGTCCGGGTCGACTATCATCAGCCCCCGTCCCGGTTCCGGGCCGAGCCGCAGGGACAAGCCGAGGTCGTAACGGTCGTTGAGGGCATCGACGAACTCGCCGAGCGGCCTGGTGCGGAAGTCGAGCTGGATGATGGTCGCTCGTGCGAACCGGTCGGCCTCGACCTGACGCCCGATCGATTCGATCAAGGCGCGGACCCGCGACCGGACCCGCATGTCACTGGAATCACCGGCCGCCCGGAGGGCCGGCAGGGCCTCGCCGCCGAGGCGCTCCAGGGCCTTGTAGGCCGCCACGCGATCATCGAACGATTCGGCGCCCAGACGCCCGATCAGCGCGACCGCATCGGGCGGGTCGTCGGCGGCCGCCGACGCCAGTACGAGAGTCAGCAAGACGGGTGCGAACACGGTCGGGTGCTCCGGCTTCGAGGTCGCTTGCAGGTGTCATGGCTGTGCGTTCCGTGACGCCCTTGAACGCGACCAAGTCTCTATTCGACGAACGCGATTTTGTTTTTGAAAAATAAATATCGAAAAGCTAATATATACTGAATTTGCAAGCACTCTTTCTCGCAGTTGTTGGACTTTCACAACACGGCCGACGGCCTTTCTCAAGGATACCGCGGCGCGGGTTCGTTGCACCAGCGTCGAACCCTCGCGAGGCATCGGTCTTGGAGGCGCCGGCGCTCGACCGCTCTCGCCGGCGTCTGCGATCCCTCGTCACGTCAAGGGTCGGCGGTCGGGAGCTGTTGACGTCCCCGGCCGGGCTGTGGGTCAATGGATGTATGGACGGGTCTTGCAGACTCGCGGACCATCCGTCCGACGAAGGAAGACGACATTCGCTCGGAGTGAATCCCATGTCCACCCTCACGACGATACCGGCGATGCCGGCCCAACCGGCGGGTCCGATTCGGATCCCTTCGCGGCTCTACCGCATGACGCTCGAGCAATACGAGTCGCTGATCGCCTCGGGCTTCTTTCCCAAGCAGGACGACGTCCACCTCATCAACGGGTACGTGGTGAACCGAATGGCCGAATCGCCCTTGCACGGCGCCGTCCGCGACCTGATCCGCAGGGCCATGGAGGCGATCCTCCTGGCCGTGGCCGGCTGGCATGCCCGCGGCCAGAACGGGCTGAAGATCCCCTCGCAGGTCAGCATCCCGCGCCCCGACCTCGCCATCGTGCGCGGCACGCCGCGAGATTACCTGAAGCGCTTCCCCGACGCGGCCGACGCGGCCCTCGTCGCCGAGGTGTCCATATCGAGCCTGGACGAAGACCGGGCGATGGCCGACATCTATGCGGCCGGCGGCGTGCCGATCTACTGGATCGTCGATGTGGATGACGGGCAGGTCGAGGTCTACAGCGACCCGAGCCCATCCGGATACCGGTCGCATCAGGTTCTCGCGCCCGGCCATGTGCTGTCGGTCGTGATCGACCGCGTCGAGCTCGGTGAGATCCCGGTGGCCGACATCCTGCCCTGAGGGATTTGAAGAACCGTTGACCCGTATCCGCGGTCATTTCGACCGTTGGCGGGGTCTGTGACCGCGCGATCCAGTCCCCGGCTTCTCAGAGGCCGGCTACAGGAGAGGCCGAGGCTCATAAGACTCTCTACGCCGGTTCTCGGCGGCGATCGCGACGAAGGTCAGGATGACCAGGCCCGCGAGCAGCCAGAGCGCATGAGCCGCCGCACTTTCGACGATGGGGACGATGGGGTTGGCCCAGCCGAAGGTCCGCTCGGCGAGCCATGCGGAGGCGGCGATGCCGGCGAGGGCGGCGCCGGTGTTGCGGAACGGCCCATAGGCTCGAGAGCGTGCCAGCAGCACGAGCCAGGGCATCGCCGCGAGGATCACCAGGAGCTGGACGGCCTCGATCCCGAGATTGAAGCCCAGGACGCTCGAAACCATCGTCAAGGTGTCCAGCCCGAATCCGGACAGCGTTGACGCGAACGCCAGGCCGTGGACCAGCCCGAAGCCTCCGGCGATGAGGACTTCCCGTCCCCGGAAGATCGGGACGAAGGCATGGACCGCGGAGACCAGGATCGAGAAGGCAATGGCCGACTCGACGAGGGCTCCTGGCAGGCTCACCCATCCGAGCGCCCCGAACACGAGCGTGATCGAGTGGCCGAGGGTGAAGGCGGTCACGACCTTGATGATTCGCCGGAAGGCCGTCTTCCATCCGGCATAGCCGACCCATCTCCCGTTCGTCGCGAGCAGCGGCGCGGGGAGGATCAGGGCGAGCAGGAACAACAAGTGATCGGTCCCCTCGGCGATATGGCGTGCACCGAGGCGGAACATGGCGGCGAATCCCTGGAACCAGCTGCCCCCGGAGCGGTCGATCTCGAGCTCGGGTCTGAAGTCGCGCATCGTACCCAGGAGGACCGGCTCCTCGCCCAATACGCCCGTGCGCCAGTCGCTGGCCAGGGTGACCACCGCGGTGTGCGTGATCAGGTGGTGGAAGATCACATCGTAGCGGAACGTCAAGCGGTCCACGGGCGCGCCCGGCGGGGGAGTCATCGTCAACGACACCCGGACGTCAGGTTCCTTCTCGACGAGCGGGGTCACCTCGCGCACCGTCACGGTCCAGGGCCGCCCGTCCGGAGCAAACGGACGGACATGCGCGAGGACGTATTCTTCGAGTTCGGCCCCGTAGTCCTGCACCGTCTCGACGGCGTCCGACGGCAGCGGCTTCTCCCAGCCCGTCGCCAGCTCGCCGATCGGCAGCGTCAATTCGGCATCGATGCCGGTGCCATGGAGGCGCAGCACGATCGCCGAATTGGGCATGGGATGGCCCCACGCCGGGAGCGCCGCCGCCAGAAAGAGGAAGGCCGGGAGGAGTCGTCGCATGGATGCCTCAGATCGGGATCAGAAGGAGAACTCGGCGCCGTAGTCGGTCAAGCGGTCCCGCCAGATCGTGTGGACGTGGTCTCTACCCTGCGTGGCGAACTCGATCCAGACGCGTGGGCCGTCGATGCGCACATAGTCCCCATGATCGCTCAGGTCGGTCGAGCCGGAGTAGGCCACCTTGACCTTATCGAGATCGGCCTCGTAGAGCTTGCGGTACTCCGCGCCCTGCGGGCTATCACCCGTCCAGGCCGCGATCGCTTTCTTGACGAAATCCTTCGAGGTTTCGGAAAGCTCGGAGACCGGCACTCCCTCGCTCCTGGTGGGGAACCGGCCGTCCTTGCCGGGGCCGACGTAGACGTCGTTGAAACGCGCCTCGAGCTTCGCCTGCTTCGATTGCTCGGGCGTGAGGGAGTTGAGCAAGCCGTACAGGGCCTCGCGCATCGGTGCGAGCGGTTCATGCCTCTTGCCCTGTTCGTCCTTCCACACCGTCGGCTGAGCGGCTACGTGGTAAGGGGTCGCGGCGCCGGACGTCCCCTTGTAGTAGATGTTGATGGCGAGGTGGTGGCCGCCCAACTGGAGGATCCAGGGCGTCGTCTTCGATGGCTTGCCCAGGAACGCGATCATGTAGTTCATGGCCCCGAAATTCATCCCGCCGCCGCCGCCCTTCTTCTTGGTGAATCCGGCTTTCTTGGCCGGATCGAAATCGGCTTTTTTCTTCTGATCGGGACCGCCGGGCCCTCGGCCGCCACGCCCTCCTTTGGCGAAGGCGTCGTCGGCCGCGCGGACTTCCTGGTATCGAGCGAAACCCTCCTCGCCCAGGGCAACCCGGGCGACCTTCAGGGCCGCCTCGACCTGCTCGGGCTTGAGGTCGCGGAAGAAGACGCCGTTACGCACGTCGGACCCGCCCGGGAAGTTCGTCCACCGGACCGCGAGCCGCGGCGTGAGGTCGACCTGGGCGATCGCACGCTGCTTCTCCGAGAGCGTGGCCAGGAAAGCCTCTCCGGCGTCCGCGACGTCGGCCGCCTTCGACGAGGCGAGCAAGTCCGGGCGGGCCGCCGGGGCCTGAGCCGCGGCCTCGGGAACGACCGAACCGAAGTTGGTCGCGAAGATGGCGAGCGACAGGGTACCAACTGCGGCGGAGAGGGCGAGAATGGTCCTGGCCGAAACTCCGTGTCTCATGGCTCAAGGTCTCCGGAAGGGTCGATGACGGTCCAGAGGGACCGTCACCCGAGGTATATTCCGTTGCTGCGGCTAGTTCACCGAACCTCTTAGCCTAGCGTCCAGGCCCCTCGGTCGGGTTGCGAGAATTGCTAAAATCGCCTTCATCTTGGCCCTTCAAAGCTGCCTATAGCACCCGTCGCAGCCAAGTTGAGAGCATACGGATGGCATCCGTACTGACCTGCCCTACGAACGCCGACCGGCATGCTCCTGCAATCGTTACAACCGGATTTTAATACGCCTGCTACCTTGCCACCACCCGTCGCGATTTCTATCCTTCTTGATAAAATGCGAAGTCTGCCCGGGTTACGCAACAGAGATGGTACGATCCGGATCGCCCTAATGGATACGTTGTCGGGGTCGCGCCGGCCGTCCGTTCGGGGTCGTCGCGATGACTTCGATTCGGAAATGGCGCCCCCGGAGTTGTTCGATCGATTTGTCGTATTCGCGAATAGGGGAGAGGTTGATGATATCCCGCGCTACCAACTGGCTGACCCGGGCGTTCCGATGCTTTCTTAATGATTCGAATCGCGGGTCACGCGTTCGCGCTCTGCGGTTCGCGCCGCCGCACCTGGAATCCCTCGAGAACCGTCGACTATTGAGCCACGCGAGCGGCGTCTGGACGTTCGCGAGTGCGCCGCGGCTCCATCCGATGAAGGTGAACGTGCTGAATCTCCAACCCGGCGCGTCCCTCAATCCGATCTTCGTCGCGCCCTACGACCAATCATCCAACCCGAGTCTACTGGTCGGCGAGACCGGCCCGCTGATCCTGGACGGCTCCGGAAATCCGATCTGGTTTCGGCCGCTTTCCAGCAACAACAGCAAGCAGGCCATCGACTTCCAGGCTCAGACCTTGTTCGGCAAGCCGGTCTTGACCTGGTGGCAGGGGACGATATCGGGGATTACACCGAGCAACTTGCCACCCGGAGCGTCGCTGCCGGGAGGCCATTTCGTGATCTACAACCAGCACTATCGAGAGATCATGTCGGTCCAGGCACCGAGAGGATTCTCGATGGACGAGCACGAGTTCTTGATCACGCCACGAGGGGTCGCCTATTTCGTCGCGACGAAGGTCGTCAAGGCGAACCTGACGCCCTTCGGCGGCCCGAGCAACGGGTCGTATAATGACCCCGAGATCATGGCCGTCAATCTGCGGACGAAGAAGCTGGTCTTCTCCTGGAATATGGCCACGCACGTCCCCTTGAGCGATTCGATGTACCCGGTACCCACGACTCCGGGGCACCCGTGGGACACTTACCATGTCAATTCGATCGACGTGAGTCCCGATGGCTCGCAACTCCTCGTTTCCGCGCCAACACGTCGGGAATCTATGACATCAGCCCGGTGACGGGCCAGGTCCTCTGGCAGATCGGGGGCAAGCAGAACCAGTTCTCCTTGCCTGCCGGCCTGATCACCGGCCCATACGGCTCGGCGTTCCAGTACCAGCACGATGCGCGTTACACGCCCGGAGGGATCAGCCTCTTCGACAACGCCGGCCTTGGCGCGCCGCCTTATGTCGGCCCATACGGAGCCGGGCGCGGCTTGATCTTGAACCTCAACGTCCAGGCCCACACGGCAAGTCTCGCGAGTGCGCCTTACGTCCACGACCCGGCGCTCTATCCGAATAGCCAGGGCAACCTTCAAGTCCTCGCAAATGGCGATGTGTTCATCGGCTGGGGATCGGATTCTCAATCCGGGGAGTTGAGTTCTTATTACACCGAGTATTCCAGCAGCGGGTCGGTCCTCGCCGATTTCGTCCTGGCCGGCCAGGACATCAGCTACCGCGCGTTCAGCGATCCGTGGGTGGGGATTCCGCTCACGAAGCCGGCCGCGGTGGTCGAGGACGCGAATGGGCAAACGACCGTGTACGCGTCCTGGAACGGCTCGACGGAGACGGTCGCCTGGCAACTGCTCGCCGGCGCCACGCGGCGGTCGCTCTCGCCGGTCTCGACCACGACACGCTCGGGCTTCGAGACGGCGATCACGACCACAGCCGCAGGGCCCTTCTATGAGGTCAGGGCGCTCGACGCCGGCGGCAATATCCTGAGCGCCTCGGCCGTGATTCGCGCCCACAACTAAGGGACAGGCCGGGACATCTTCCCGGATTAGAATCTCAAGACAATAGAATCGACATATCTGAATTCGGCGATGATCATGTCGTCGGGCTCGGCCAGGGTCGTCCGTGGACTGGACGGTATCCCCGGCCCTCATGAGCATGCGATAATCGCCATGCTGCGATGCTCCGCACCGGCGTTGACCGGCCGACGTTGACCGTCTCGGGGGAGGATGCAGAACCCTGGAGCTGTTCCATGAACGTCCCCGCCGACCGCAACCTCCTCTTCGGCCTGGTCGCCCTGCAAACCGGCATGATCGACCAGTCGGCCCTGGTCGCCGCCTTCCACGCCTGGACGCGCGACAAGACTCGATCGATCGCCGAGATCCTCCTCGGCCAGCGGGCCATCGACGCCGACGATCGCACGCTCCTGGAAGGCCTGGTCGCCAAGCACATCAAGCGCCATGGCGATGACCTCGAGAAGAGCCTCGCCGTCGTCCCCGCACCCCGCTCGGTCGTCAACGGCCTCGCCGCACTGGCCGACCCCGAAGTTGACGCCACCCTGGACCGCGTCGGATCCACGTCGCAACCGACCGAGCACGATGCGGAGGGCGGCCCCGACGCGACCGCGTCATACGGCTCCGCCACGTCCGACGGCCAGCGGTTCCGGGTCCTGCGGCCCCATGCGCGGCGGATCGGGCGCCGTCTTCGTGGCGCTCGACGCCGAGCTCAATCGCGAGGTCGCCTTCAAGCAGATCCTCGACCGCCACGCCGATGATCCCACCAGCCGCACCCGGTTCGTCCTCGAGGCCGAGATCACCGGCGGGCTCGAACATCCGGGGATCGTGCCGGTCTACGGCCTCGGCAGCGATGGCGGCGGCCGTCCCTACTACGCCATGCGGTTCATCCGCGGCGACACCCTCAAGGACGCCATCGCCGCCTTCCACGCCGATCCGATGATGAAGGACGACCCCGGCCGGTGCTCGCCTTGCGGACGCTCTTGCGGCGGTTCGTCGACGTCTGCAACGCCATCGAGTACGCCCACACCCGCGGCGTGATCCACCGCGACATCAAGCCGGCCAACATCATCGTCGGTAAGTATGGCGAGACGCTGGTCGTCGACTGGGGCCTGGCCAAGGCGACGGGCAGGTCGGAGCCGGGCCTGCCGTCGGACGAGCGCACCCTGACTCCGTCGTCGGCCAGCGGCTCGGCCGAGACGCTCCCCGGCTCGGCGCTGGGGACGCCCGCCTACATGAGCCCCGAGCAGGCGGCCGGCGACCTCGAGCGGGTCGGCCCGCGGACCGACGTGTATTGCCTGGGCGCGACGCTCTATTGCCTGCTCACGGGCAAGCCGCCGATCGAGGCGGACGACCTGGGCGCGGTCTGCGCGCCGTCGGCAAGGGGGACTTCCCGCCTCCGCGGAAGCTCGACGCCTCGATCGACCCGTGCTCGAGGCGGTCTGCCTGAAGGCGATGGCGTTGCGGCCGGAGGACCGCTATGCGACGGCCCGGGCGCTGGCCGACGACGTGGATCGATGGTCGGCCGACGAGCCGGTCTCCGCCTGGCGCGAGCCCTGGCCGCGCCGGGCCCGGCGATGGATGCGGCGCAACCGCACGGCGGTCGCGGCGGCCTCGGTGGCGTCGCTGGCGATCGCGGTCGGCCTGGTCGTCGTGCTGGTGGTCCAGGCCCGGGCCAACGACGCGCTGAAGCTCGCCAACGCGCGCCTCGGGGAATCCAACCGGCGCGAGGTCAAGGCCAACGCCGATCTGAAGGCGGCCAACGATCGGGAGCGGGCCCGGTTCGCGCTGGCCCAGGAGGCGATCCGGACCTATTACACCGGCGTGAGCGAGGACCTGCTCCTGAAGGAGAAGGAGTTCGGCTCGCTCCGCACTCGGCTCCTGCGCGGGGCCCGCGACTTCTACCGGAGGCTCGAAGGGCTGCTCGAGGGCCAGGACGACCGCGAGTCGCGGCTGGCCCTTGGCCGGGCCTATCACGACCTGGGCGACCTCACCGGGGCGATCGGTTCGCAAGAGGACGCGATGGCGGCCCATCGCCGGGGCCTGGGGCTCCTCGACGCGATGGTCATCGAGGCGCCCGACGACGCCGAGGCGCGGTACGAGCTGGCGCGGGCCTCGCGCGAGATCGGGTCGTTGCTCGGGGCCACCGGCCGGACCGACGAGGCGCTGGCGGCCTTCGACCGCGCCCGGACGACCCTCCGGTCGCTGGTCGAATCAGGGCCGGCCGACGACAAGGTTCGGGGCGAGCTCGCCATTGCCGAACAACGGTATGGCAGCTATGCGTCGGGAGCGGGGCGACCCGGCGAGGAGCTGGCATCCTACCGGCGGGCGCGGGACATCCTCGAATCGCTGGTCGCGGCCAATCCGTCGGACGAGCGCGCCCGGCTCGAGCTCGCCGCGACGTGCAACAACATCGGACTCATGCTGTCGAGGGCCGGCCGGGGCGGCGAGGCGGACGCCGCCTTCGATCGTGCCCGCGAGCTCTGCGAGGCCCTGGTCGCGTCCGACCCGGCCGAGCCGAGGTTCGCCCACGAGCTGGCGCGGATCCTGGGGAACTGGTCGGCCTCTCACTCCGGCGGGTCCCGGATACTCGGGGGCATCGCGGCCCTCGACCGGGCCCGGAAGGCCCTCGAGTCGGCGGCCGAGGACAGCCCGTCCAACCTGATCCTCCAGGCGGACCTGGCGTGGATCGGCACGCTGATCGGGCGGGACCACCTCGATGCCGGGCGGGACATCGAGGCGGTGTCGGCCTTCGAGCGGGCGCTGGCGGCCCGCGACAAGTTAGCCAGGGCGAGACCCACCGCCACTCGCCACGTCGAGCAGCTGGTCCAGCTCCACTATTACCTCGCCGAGATTCACGAGCACGCCGGCCGATCGGCGGCGGCGCGGTCGTCGTACGAGAGTGCCATCTCGATCGGCGAGCGGGGCATCCGGGCGTTCCCTTCGGACCTGGCCCTGTATGAGCAACTCGCCTATCCCTTCGAGGGCTGGGTCCGGTTCCTGGCCGCTCAAGGCGAGGCCGCCGAGGCCCGATCGGCCTGCGAGCGGATGCGGGCGGTCGTCAACACGCTCGTCGAGGCCAGCGCATCGGCCTTCGCCACGAGCCGTCGCGCCGGCTTCCTCCGTCGGCTCGGGACGGCGATGGGGGCGACCGGCCGGGCCGAGGAAGCGGTCGCCCATTACCGGCGATCCCTCGCCATGCTCGAGACAGAGGAGCGGCCGACGCCGGTCAACCTCTATGACATGGCCTGCTGCCGATCGCTGATCGCCGGCGCCGCGACGGTCGCCGGCTCGGGCCTGACCGCCGCCGAGGGCCGGCTCGAGGCCGATCGGGCCGTCGCGGGCCTCCGCCTTGCCCTCGACGCCGGCTATGCCAGGATCGGATGGATCCGCAAGGACCCCGACCTCGATCCGATCCGATCGCGGACCGACTTCCAGCTCCTGATGATGGACCGGGAATTCCCGGACGAACCGTTCGTCGTCGGCCGGTAACTGTCTGTCTCGGAGGGCTTTCGAAGGGTGCTCTGCGAGCACCGATCCGGTGTCATTTGCCGAATTTGGTGCTCACAAAGCACCCTACAAGACGGCCGCCACCGCTTCCGAGACAGACTCAAAGGCCCGCATTCCGGAAAGCATCAGGGGGTTCGTGTTTGACTCTGCGGCGGTTGCTACGGCTTGGTCGACGGAGCCGGCGTGATCTGAGTCAGCGGCAGTGGCTGTGGCTTGGACAGCGGAGCCGGCGTGATCTGACTCAGCGCCGGTTGCTGCGGCTTGGGCAGCGGAGCCGGCGTGATCTGACTCAGCGCCGGTTGTTGCGGCTTGGGCAGCGCAGTCGGGGTCAACTGACTCAGCGCCGGTTGCTGCGGCCTGGGCAACGAACCCTGGGTCACCTGAGTCAGCGGCAGTTGCTGCGGCTTGGACAGTGAACCCTGGCTCAGCTGAGTCAGCGGCAGTTGCTGGAGATTGGGCAGCGGAGACAGGGTCACCTGAGTCAGCGGCAGTTGCTGAAGACTCGTCGATGGAGTTGCCGTCATCTGAGTCAGCGGCAGTTGCTGCAGACTGGTGGACGAGGTCGGCGTCGCCCGAGTCAGCGCCGGTTGCTGGGAATTGGTGGACCGAGTCGGCGTCGTCTGAGTCGGCGCCGGTTGCTGCGGACCGGGTGAATTCGACGGATTCGATTGCTGCGTGGTCAACCCAAGTTGGGACGCCCGAGCAGCAATCGGCAGTTGCTGCGGCACGGTCGACGGAGCCGCGGTCATCCGTGTCGCTGTCAGTTGCTGCGAGTTCGGCGAATTCGATCGCGGCGCAGACGACCGGACCTGCAACGGTTGACCGACCTGCGCGGTCTGTGCATTCGCCGACGTCGATGGTTGCTGACTCTGAGTTTTCAGTGCGCTCGACGTCGTGTTCGAGCGGTTGCGATGCGGGCGGCCCGCCTGGAGCGACTTCTCGTACGCGCGATACTGGTCGTATGCCGGGTCGTAGGACTTATTCCGCGACTTGTTCTTCTTTTGCGTGTTGTACCAGGTCGCGAATGCGCCGGGGGACTGCGGCAGATGGCTCAAGCTGCCGGCCTGGGATGATCCGGATGAGGGGGCGTTGCTCTGGGCCCATTCGTTGAAGGTTTGCAGGCGCCGCTGATGAGCCTGCTGGGCCTGCTTCGCCGTCGCCGCCATCCGGGATTGTTCTTGCATGACGGCCTGATGATACTGCTGCTCCATCTGCTTCTGGAGCTGCGGCGTCATCTGGGGCATCGCGCCCGGGTATTCATGAGCCGCCTGGGCATGACCCGTTGCGGCACGGTGCTGGGCCCATGCCGGACATGCCGCCAGCAGGATGCTTAACGCCGCCAGGGCGCCTTGAGAGAGGTAAGGCATCCGCATCGGTGTTGGTCCTTGTTTCCCGCTTGCCGCCAATCCGGTCATCGATCCATTGCACAACCCGCGCTGGAAACGCATGGGCTCATCGATCGAGAATCCCGGTTCCCTGTCCGCTTGCATGCTCTCAACCGGATACCGATATCTTCGTCGATCAGTCGCTCAAGAGTCAAGTACACGTCAAGAAACATGACACGGCCTGATCGAACCACCGGCGAACCGAACCGGTAAAGCCCTCCGCTCGTGATGGTGAGTTCCCGCATCCATAATTCCGCCCGATTCGGGGGCGACTGACGGAGTCCGCATTGAAGCCGCCAATGCTCCGGGCGATGAATAGAGCTCTGGATCAGTCATCATCCGCCGGCGTGTCGTCTGGGATGCTCGTAGCCGGTAGAGTTTACTCTCATGCCCGAAATCTCTCATCTCCTCGACGCCGCCGCGGCCGGCGACCGACACGCCGCGGCCGACCTTCTTCCGCTGGTCTACGACGAGCTGCGGAAGCTGGCGGCCGCGCGGATGGCTCTGGAGATGCCCGGCCATACCCTGGACGCCACGGCGCTTGTTCACGAAGCCTACCTGCGGCTGGTCGGGGACCAGCAATTCGACGGCCGCGGGCACTTCTTCGCCGCCGCCGCCGAGGCGATGCGTCGGATCCTGGTCGATCACGCCCGAAACCGAATGGCCGCCAAGCGGGGGTCCGGTCGTCAGGTGACGTTCGATATGGAACGCCTTTCCGGGACGGAGCCCGATCGGGACGTCCTCGCCGTCCACGAGGCCCTCGACCGATTGGCCGCGATCGAGCCGAGGGTGCGAAGCTCGTGACCCTGCGATACTTCGGCGGTCGAACCCTCCGCGAAGCGGCCGACGATCTGGGCGTCGCCCCGCGGACTGCCGACGCCTGGTGGGCCTACGCGAGAGCCTGGCTGGCGGCCGACCTGTCGCGGGGTTAGGGAAAAAATTTCCGGAATCCACCGCGCGTTTTCGCGACGAATTCCGCATTGGGTGGGACGAACCACCCCACAGGAACGTGCCGTGAACGAACTCGAACTATTCACCGAAGCCCTGAGCCGTACCGATGAGGCTGAACGAGCCGCTTTCCTCGACCATGCATGCGCGGGGAATCCGGACCTGCGCCGACGGATGCAGGAGCTGCTGGCCGGTCACGCCCGGAGCAGCAGCCCGCTGGATCGACCGCCGGTCGCGCCGGCCTGGCTCGCGGCGAGTGCCGATCCGGCGACGGCGCTCGCTACCGGCGAGCACCGGCCCGGCGAGGCGACGGAGACGCTCGACCACACCGATCCTGATGCCACCACGGCTCCGGTCGCCGCAACTCTCGAGCCCCGCGCGGCCGTCGTCCCGACAGACACGGGGATCGGTACGGTCATCGCCGGCCGGTACACGCTGGTCGAGGTGATCGGCGAGGGGGGCATGGGCTCGGTCTACCTGGCGAGCCAGACCGAACCGGTCAGGCGGCAAGTGGCGCTGAAACTGATCAAGACGGGGATGGATTCGCGAGCCGTGCTGGCCCGGTTCGATGCCGAGCGGCAGGCCCTCGCCCTGATGGACCACCCCAACATCGCCCGGATCTACGATGGGGGCGTCACCCCGGCCGGCCAGCCGTTCTTCGTCATGGAGCTGGTCCGGGGAGTGCCGCTCACCGAGTATTGCGACGCGCAGCGGCTCACGGTGCAGGCCCGGTTACAGCTCTTCGTGGCAGTCTGCCAGGCGGTGCAGCACGCCCACCAGAAGGGGATCATCCATCGCGACCTGAAACCGGGCAACGTGCTGGTCACGGAGGTGGATGGCCGGCCGACGCCGAAAGTCATCGACTTCGGCGTGGCCAAGGCGACCGAACTGAAGCTGACCGACATGAGCTTCGCCGACACCGGGGCGATCGTGGGCACTCCGGCGTACATGTCGCCGGAACAGGCCGACCCGTCCTCGATGGACATCGACACACGCACCGACGTGTATGCCCTCGGTGTCATTCTCTACGAGTTGCTCACCGGTTCGCCGCCGGTCGACCCCTTGCAATTCCGCCGCGGAGCGATCCTGGAAATGCTGAGGGTGGTTCGGGACGTCGACCCGCCGCGGCCGAGCACCAAGCTGAGTACGGCCGCGGCCCTGCCCAACATCGCCGCGAACCGCGGCATCGACCCGGCCCAGTTGAGGCGCGCGGTGCGTGGGGACCTCGACTGGGTGGTGATGAAGGCCCTGGAGAAGGACCGCGCCCGGCGTTATGACACTGCAAACGGATTCGCGGCCGACATCCTGCGGCACCTGGCCAATGAGCCGGTGCTGGCCGCGCCGCCGAGCCGGGCCTACCGCACGCGGAAGTTCTTGCGGAAGCATCGCGCCGGGGTAATCGCGGCGAGCCTGGTCGTGCTGGCCCTGCTGGGCGGCATCGTGGGGACGAGCATCGGGATGCTGCAAGCCCGAGAGGCCCGAAAGGCCGAGACGAAGCGAGCCGAAGGCGAGAAGCAGGCGAAGGAACGCGAGACGGAGGAGCGGACCAGAGCGGAGAAAGCACGCGAAGAGGCGCAAAGGCAGGAGCAGATCGCCCTCGACAAGGCCGAGCAGCTCGCCCGCGAGGATTACGTGAACCGCGTGAACCGTGCCTACCGCGAGATCCAGGACGACAACGTCGCCCTGGCCGAGGATCTGTTGCACGGCTGCGACCCCAAACGCCGGGGCTGGGAGTGGAACTACGTCGAACGGCTCTGCAACTCGGAACGGCGGGTCATCGATCTCGGGAATCTTAGCGTCAACGCGGTGGCGTACGGCCCGGATGGGACCTGGGCCGTTTCCGGTTCGGGCGCGCACGCACTTGGGGACGCCTCCGATGTGGCAACGACCCTGGTCGTGTGGGACGTGAAGTCTGGCCAACGGCGGCGGACCTGGACCGGGGCCAAGGGGACCCTGAAATCGGTGGCGGTGAGCCCGGACGGCGAGCACATCGCCTCCGGGTGCGCGCCAGGCCTCGTTCTGGTCTGGAGCGTGAAGACGGGAGAGACCGAATGGACAAGGAGTGAACCTGGGCTGAGCGCCATGAGCGTGGCCTTCAGTCCCGACGGTAAGTCGCTCGCGGTCGGTTATGGGCACTACAGTAAAGACCAGGTCGGCCGGGTCAAGGTCTGGGATGTCTCGTCAGGTGCGGAACTCGAGGCGTTTACGGGTCCACGTGGAGGAGTCAGCGCCGTCGCATTCCATCCCGGGGGCAAGAGGCTTGCCGTCGCCGGCTCGGAAGTCGTCGAGGTCTGGGAGCTCGGAACCGCGCACAAGGTCCAAGAACTGAAAGGCCACAAGCAATGGGTCTACTGCGTGGCCTACAGCCCCGACGGGAAATGGCTAGCGACCGGAGGCTGGGACCGCACCGTCAAGCTCCGCGACGCCGCGACGGGTGCCGAAGCGTTGACGGTCTTCGCACAGGATGGATTCGTCCTGAGCCTGGCCTTCAGCCCTGACAGCCGGACCCTCGTCACGTCGAGCGAGGACCGGAGCGCGCGACTCTGGGAGGTCCCCAGCGGACGGCCGCTGGGGGCGTTCCACGGCCATACCGACTTCGTGTTCGCGGTCGCCTTCCGACCCGATGGCAGGGAAGTGTGCACCGGAAGCATGGATGGGTCGATGCGGTTCTGGGACATCAGGACCAGCCGCCCCGTCGTTGTCGAACACCCCGGCGTAGTCTACCGTGTTGACTTTCGTCGCGACGGACTTCGCGTGGTTTCACAGATCGATCCCTTTTACGGTTCGAACATCACGACGGGCTGGAATCCCCTCACCGGAGATCTTGATATGGGCCTCTCGGGAACACCGTTCGAGAAGCTACCCGTCGAGTTCGTACCCGGCTCGAGCTACGGCCTGGCCACGACCAAGAGCCCGGATGGCGCGCTCGTCGCGCGGCGTTTCACCCCGAAGCCCGGCGACGGAGGAGTGATGCGAAGCAAGGAATACTCGCAGAGCTCGGTGGTGATCCGCGAGGTGGCGAGCGGCCGTGTGATTCACACGCTGACCGGCCACTCGGGCGATGTCGTCTCCATGGCATTCAGCCCGGACGGCCGGAGGCTCGCGACGGCCAGCTTCGATCGGACACTGAAGCTCTGGGACGTCGAGACGGGCCAGGATGTCTTCACCCTTCGCGGCCACACCGCGGGGCTGACCTGCCTGGCCTTCAGTCCCGACGGCGATCAGATCGTCACCGGGAGTTTTGATGCCACCGTGCGCGTCTGGAACGCGACGCCACTCGCGTCCAACATGACAGCCGAACACGATGCGCGGTACCGCAAGAAGGTCGAGGCCCTCGCGCAACTGGAGGCCGTGACGGACGACCTCGAGCGCGCCAAGATCCTGGCCGGAAGCGGCCAGTGGGGCATGGCGGCCGAAGCATTCACCAACGCCGCGGCAAAGGATCCGGACAATCTCCAGCTCCGCTATCAGCAAATTGATGCGCTCGAGAAGGCGGGCCAGACCGGCGCGATCGAGGCTGCTCGCAGGGCCATGCAAAAATCGCTCGCAGCAAGACTCGCCAAGGACCCGAAGGACACGGCCACGGCGGCGGCTCTGGCGCCGTTGTACCACCTCCTCGGCGACCGGCCGGCGCTGGATAAGCTGCTCGAGCGTCACCCGGCAGCCGCCGTCGGCGTCGGCGATCTGTACGCGGCGGACAGGAACTGGGAACGGGCGATCGCCGAATACACCAGGGCGATCACGCCGGAGACGAAGGACGCAATACTGCTCGCCAAACGTGCCGAAGTGTACGAGAAGCTCAACCGGCGAGACCTGGCCATGTCCGATTGGACGCGGGCCTGGAAGCAACAACCCGACGTCGCCTTCCAGCGTTTCAAGCCGGCTGGCGCCCGGTCCTGGCAATTTCGAACCGGGGCCGGAGCAGCCGGTTCGATGGAGGATGTCGATGGGACTTTGGTTCTCACGACGACGGACGTGACCGGAAACGCCTGGGACGTCCAGGCCCTCCAGGACCGGTTGCAACTGGAGAATGGAGCCGAGTACGTCATCCGTTTCAAGATGAAATCGCCCGATTCCCACGGCGTACAGTTGTTAGGAACCGTCGATCAGGGCGATTATCACGTGATTGGCCTGAATGAATCGATCATTCCGCCATCCGAGTTCAAGCAGTACGAGTTCACGTTCATCGCGCACGACGTCGCTCCGGGAAACAACCGGATCGGGTTCGACCTGGGGACGAACCGGGGAAAGGTCATGGTGAAGGAGATTGTGATCTTCAAGAAATAAACCCGACACGATATTTATGAACCGAGAATCGGCCGTCGAAGAAACGATGAGCGAGAAAAGTCCTCAACATCGTAGGTGACCGTTCAGTCGCCGCGGGTAAACGGGTCGGCCGACATGTCCAGGTCGATCAGCGGTGCGGGGCCGGGACCACCCGCGGTTAGCCCCGGCGGCAAGGGATGGATTATGTGTCACGCCGGATCGGTCGCATTATCGCATACTTCGCTCGACCATTCATCCGCCCGGTCGAATGCTACGGGTCGAGCATTCGATCGTCGCGGCGCACCCTCGCCCTCCAGGCATCGGATTCCGGCGGGAACTTGAGGCCGGAGGGCCGACGCGTTAGGTTGATGACAGTCGGCTCTGTATATGGCCGCGAGCTACTGCGCCCCGGGGGACCCGGCCCGAAGGGACGCATCCCGGACCAATACGGCTCATCGCGCCGTGCAGGGTTCGTTGAACTGCGTCGGCAGCCGGGTCGAGATTCCCTGAACCAGCATGGCTCGCCTGAAGAAGACTCCGAGTTCGCCAGGACCGATGTCCCCTGTCGCGACGTCGCCGGGATCAGCCCGACCACTGACGGGGCACGTCGCCGTCGTCGCCGGCGCCACGCGCGGCGCCGGACGCGGGGTCGCGCGCGCCCTGGGCGAAGCCGGTGCGATCGTGTATTGCACGGGGCGGAGTGTTCGCGACAATCCCTCGCCATACGGGCGACCCGAGACGATCGACGAGACCGCGGCGATCATCGAGGAGGAGGGCGGCACGGCCGTCGCAGTCCGGGTCGATCACACCGTCGAATCCGAGGTCGAGTCCCTCTTCGCGCGGATCGATCGCGAGCACGGTCGACTGGATGTCCTGGTCAACAGCATCGCCGGCGAGGAGCCGATGATGGCCCGGTGGGACTCGTTCTGGAAGACGGACCTCAAGGACGGTGAGGCCATCTTGCGGCAAGCCCTCCTCTCGCACATCATCACCGCCAAGCACGCCGCGCCCCTCATGATCGGCCGTCGCCGTGGCCTGATCGTCGAGGTGACCGAGAGCGATATCCTCATGGCTGGGGGGAACCCCCTGTCGCAGAGCGTGAAGCTGGCGCTCAAGGGGCTCGCCCTCAACATGGCGGCCGAGCTGAAGCCGCACGGTGTCGCGGCGATCGCGATCACGCCGGGCTTCCTGCGCTCGGAGGCGATGCTCGAGGGATTCGAGGTCTCCGAAGCCAACTGGCGCGATGCCGGCGAGCAGGACAAGAACTTCCTGGAATCGGAATCGCCGCTGTTCGTCGGTCGGGCCGTCGCCGCCCTGGCGCAGGACGGCCGCGTCCTCGAGCGGTCCGGTCAGCTCTACGGCTCATGGGAACTGGGACGAGAATATGGTCTCACCGACGCCGATGGTCGGCGACCGGATTGGGGGTCGATCGAGATCGATTTCTCGATGCTCCCTCCGGACCTGGTCGAGTTGATGAGGGCCGGCTCGGAGATCCAGCTCGAATGGCTGAGGGCGTTGACGAGACGAACGGAGCGATTCCTGGGACAGATCCCGCAACCGCGCCCGACGCCGCGCGGACGTACTCGCCGATGAACAAGCGCGGCACTTTCGTGGTCGCAGGCTTCGCCGATCGGCGATAGAACTCACTGATGCCTCAGCAACACGGGGCGAACTCGCTCAACCAGTACGCCGCCCTCAGGACCAGCGTTTCCTTTCTCGTATGCTGATTCCTATCGCATACAGGAGTGAATACGCCTCGTCCAGGACTGCGACGCAATCCGCATATCCGGCCCGCCAGATTTCGAGGCGGCTCATGCGCAGTGCTGTGATCGCGTAGAACAACTCATCCCCCAACTTGGCGGGCGACCGAGGAAGCTGTCGAGCGGACGAGATCCATTTCCATTGGGGAGTGAGCTTCTTCAGCTCGCGAATCAGTCGTTTCAGCAACGAGGGCGAAATTCTGTCTTGCTTCGGTGGCAGATACCTTTCGGGCACGAACCGCTGGAAAAATGCGATCACTCCTGCACACCGTATGATGAAGACCACCGAGCGGAGTTCGTCGAATGACAGGATCGGCGCCACCTGGGGGCTGGGTGAATCGAGGCCGTTCGCACCGACTCGCATCGGAACTCTTTTGCCGTTGCGGATGACAGAACCGATAGTCAGGACACACCTCCAAGTCATTGGCGCATGATCAACCGGACGCTTCGCGATGCGTGATTCAAGGTTCTCATTACCCGATACGGATCGCCAACCCGTCAAGGCCGCGTCCTCCGGAGTTCCCGCGGCAGACGCCGGTGGACCCCTTCATCGTCGTTGGGGGAAGGGATGGTGGCTGGGACGACGCAAGGACTTACGCTCATCCCGAGTCGGCGTGCGGACCTGGTGTTAACGCTTCCGTCGCGATCATCACCTGGCTGCGTCGTCAAGCGATGCCTCGGCCTGGCGAATCGGGTTCCGGGCGATCGGGATATCGCCCGGAGCGGAGGCCGGGTCGCCCTGACAATGACCTTGTCAGGGCGCCAAGGCCGAAGGCGCCCCTGCCTCTGACATTGAAGTGAGGGCCCCTCGCCGAGTCGACGGCATTCGTTGTTCAGTGCGAGTCGGGCTTGTCGTCCCGGAACAGCCGCTGGGACAGTAGATACAGGTCGTTCTTCCAGACCGGCCAGGTGTGAGCGCCGGAATCGACGTGCCAGAGGTGCGATACCTTCTTCTGCTCCAGGCTGGCATGGAAGTTCTTGTTGGCCTCCATGAGCCGATCCTCGTCGCCGCAGGATAGCCAGAGGAGGCGAAGCGGGTTGCTGGCGTCGGCTTGAGCCGGGACGAGCGCGCCGGAATTCCCGAAGAGCGCGGAAGAGAAGCCGCCGATGTAGGCGAAGAGATCCCGGTGCCTCAGGCCGATCGTGAGTGCCTGGCCCCCGCCCATCGACAGCCCCGCGATCGCCCGGTGCTCGCGGTCTGCCAGGACGGGATAGTGCGACTCGACGAAGGGGATGATGTCCTTCAGCAGGTCGTCTTGAAAGCCGCTGATGAAGTCGCCGAATCCGCGCTGGCGGCCGCCCGGGGCGCCCGGGGCCGGCATCAGGCGATTGAGGCCGGCGGCGAGCTGTTTCTGGTCCAGTTTGCCGGCGTCGAGTTCCTTGTAGAGGTCCGCGGCGGCGGCGAGGAACTCGTCCCTCGAGACGATGCCGTCCTTGTCGGCATCGGCGCGCTTCATGATCGTGCCCGCGAGGACCGTGCCCGGCCTCGGTCCCTGGGGAGAGCCGTTGGGCATGACCACGATCATGGGGACGATCTTCTTGTCGGCGTAGAGATTGTCGAGGATGAGATTGGCTGCGCCCTTGCTGGTCCAGCCCGTTTCGTTATCGCCGGCGCCGTGCAGCAGGTAGAAGACCGGATATTTGGTCTCTTTCGAGTAACCAGGCGGCAGGTAGACCGTCATCTTACGCGCGTCGCCGACCGATTTCGAGTCGTACTCCACGGTCTCGACCCGGCCGCGCTCGACACCGTCGCGCCGGCCGGCGAAGCCGCTGGGGGCCGGCTCGAGCTTCGAGTCCGCTTGCCCCCACGCGTGTGCCAGCGGATCCAGGAAAATCACGGCGCCCCCGAACACGAGGTAGCGCAGGAATCGTCTCATCGGGATCTCCTCCACATCTAAAGGCGACGATGGACACCAGGTACCCAATCGCGGCACTCAGCTCACCCAGGACGGGCTAGCCCACTGCCGCTACGCCCGCCACGCGTCCTCCGCGATCGAACCGGGCGGTTCCGTGCTTCAAGGTCCGTCCCGAGGCTGTTGTCAACGGAAAGGGACGCTCTCACGCCGATGATCGCGAAGCGGAGGATCCCTCATCAATGAGGAAGCGACGTTTCAGGTCGCGTCGTCCCGGTCTGATATCACTCCATTGCGGGATTCTCCGCGTTCGTGCGAAGCTGTAGCGGCGATGTCGCGGCCCGGCTCCGGAGCGAAACGATCATGCAGACCGATCGACCCGTCGTGTTCCTCGCGTTCGCCGACGCAAGGAGCGACCTATCCTCATTGAAAGTCGAGGGATGGTCGCTCAAGGACCAGTTCGCCGAATTGAAACGTCGTGGTTTGATCGACGAACTCGTGGTCGAGGAAAAGGCCTCGCTCGAGCGGATCTATGCCGTCTTTCAGGCCTATCGCGACCGGATCGCGATCTTCCATTTCGGCGGCCACGCCGACGGCGATCGCCTGCTCCTGGAGTCGGCGTTCGAACCGCGCCCGGCCTTCGCCGAGGGGCTCGCCTCGCTCCTGGGGCAGCAGCGCGGGCTGAAACTGGTCTTCCTCAACGGCTGTTCGACGCGGCCGCAGGTCAAACGATTGCTCGAGGCGGGCGTGCCCGCCGTGATCGCCACGGCCCGACCGATCGACGACGGGATGGCCACCGCGTTCGCGGCGGCCCTGTACCAGGCCCTGACCACGGGCTACAGCGGCAAGGACCGGACGATCACCGGAGGCTGCAATCTGGCACGGGCTTTCGCGCAGGCCGCCGGCTTCACCCGGGCTGCGAACGGGGGTCAGTCCCGAAACCTCACCGCCACGGCTCCGGCCCGGGAGGATATCTCCGACGATGACGGTTTCCCCTGGAAGATCCAGTATCGTCCGGGATCCGAGCACATCGCGCGCTGGAGCCTCTTCGACGACGATCCCCTGTTCGGCCTGCCCGACCTCCCCGCGGATATCGAGTGGCCGGTCAACCCGTATCGTGAACTGTCGTATTTTCGTCGCGAGGACGCGCGCATCTTTTTCGGCCGCGGTCGTGCGATCCGCGAGCTCTACAACCTGCTCGTCGGACTGGCCGGGCCTCGGCTCATCTTCTATTACGGCCAGACCGGTGTGGGGAAGACCTCGGTCCTGGCGGCGGGTTTGCTGCCGCGCGTCGAGACCCTGTTCGCCACCCGTTACCTCCGCCGAGACGCGCAGAGCGGGCTCCTGGGCACGCTGCGGGCCGCTCTGGCTGCCGCCGTCGAGCCGCTCCACCTCGGCTCGGCCTGGATGAAAACGGAGCGAGAAGCCGGGAAGCCGCTCCTGATCGTGCTCGACCAGGCCGAGGAGGCATTCACCCGTCCGCGGGCCGGCGCACGCCCACGGGATGAGGTCCTGGAGCTGTTCGAGGCCTTGCAGCAGACCTTCGGCCCGACCCGTCCCGAACGGCCGGCCGGCCGGCTGATCCTCTGCTTTCGAAAGGAGTGGCTCGCCGAGTTCAACGAGATCCGCAAGGCGCCGGGGCTCGACATCAGGCCGTTCATGCTCGGCCCGCTCGACCGGCCCGGCGTGATCGAAGCGATCGAGAAACCGGCGGAACATTTCGGCCTGAAGATCCTCCCGGATCGCAGCCAGGTGGGGCCGGACGGGAGGACCCTTCCCCAAACCATGAGCGACGACCTCTTCAGCACTCTTGCGGACCCCCATTCCGAACAGGAATCGCCGATCGCTCCCACCCTCCAGATCCTGATTTCCCGGATGTGGAAGGAGGCCAACGATCCGGAACGGCTACGAAGCCGGGGCCAGCCGATCTTTGATGGCCGGCTATACCAGGACCTGAAGTCCAGGGGCTTCAAGTTGGGCGAAGTGATCCAGGAACAGTTCGTCGAGATCGCGAAAGTCGAAGGCCTTCGCGAGGCAGCCCAGAACGGACTGCTGCTGGACATGCTTGAATTCTTCACGACCCGGGACGGTACGACCGATACACACACCCGACGGGAAGTCCACCTGCGTTACCCGCTCCACTCTCCCGAGCGGCTCGATGCCCTGCTCGAAGCCTGCCAGAACCGCTACTTGCTGGCTGTCGTGGGGGTCGGCGCCGACCCCGACACGCCCTATCGACTGACCCACGACACACTGGCGCCGCTGATCCGGGAGCGGTTCCGCGTCTCCCCCGACCTGGCGCAGCGCGCCCGGCATGTGCTCGAGGGGCGGGCGGCGACCTGGAAAGGGCAAGCGACCGACCCGGTGCTGGACCGTGTGGATCTGGGGTCGGTCGAAGAGGGCCTCCCCTGGATGCGAGCAATGGAGAAGGACGAACCGGCCGTGCTCGAGGCCAGCCGCGAGGAAGAGGTGAATCGGCGACGGAAGGAGGCCGATCAGGAGGCCCGGACCAAGTTCCTGCGTCGAGCCACTCTCGCCGGCCTATGTGTGTCGCTTGCCCTGCTCGTCCTCTTCGGTTGGCAGTGGCGCGAGGCCAAGAAATCGGCCGAAGAAGCAGAGGCCCAGACCAGGATCGCTGAATCCCGTCGGCTGGCCGCGGGATCGGAATTGGAGCTGCCGAGACGATTGGATCTTGCAATGCTGCTTGCCGTGGAGGCGATGCGCGAAGACACTCTCGAAGCTCGAAGGAGCCTGCAGAACGCTCTCGGCACGCGTCCAGAAGTTGTTCGTTTCCTTCATGTTCTCAAGGGCGAGGTTAATAGCGTGGCCTTCGGGCCCGAGGGGCACCTCGCCGCAGGATTCGCCAGCAACGAGGGCGTAGGCGGCGGGGTCGTGCTCTTCGACGCCCGCGGCCAGCGGCTGCGAGTCGCGCCTCTGGAGGTCAAGGAGGGCGTTGTCAGTAGCGTGGCCTTCGGGCCCGAGGGGCACCTCGCCGCAGGATTCATCAGCGACGAGGGCGTAAGTGGCGGAGTCGTGCTCTTCGACGCCCGCGGCCAGCGGCTGCGAGATGCGCCGCTGGAGGTCAAGGAAGGCAAGGTCTATAGCGTGGCCTTCGGGCCCGAGGGGCACCTCGCCGCAGGATTCGGCAGCTTCGAGATCGGAGGCGGCAGGGACTGGCGAGGAGCCGGCGGGGTCGTGCTCTTCGACGCCCGCGGCCAGCGGCTGCGAGATGCGCCGCTGGAGGTCAAGGAAGGCAAGGTCTATAGCGTGGCCTTCGGGCCCGAGGGGCACCTCGCCGCAGGATTCGGCAGCATCGGGGGCGTAGGCGGCGGGGTCGTGCTCTTCGACGCCCGCGGCCAGCGGCTGCGAGATGCGCCGCTGGAGGTCAAGGAAGGCAAGGTCTATAGCGTGGCCTTCGGGCCCGAGGGCCGTCTCGCCGCAGGATTCGGCATCGATCGCATAGGCGGTGGGGTCGTGCTCTTCGACGCCCGCGGCCAGCGGCTGCGAGTCGCGCCGCTGGAGGTCAAGGAGGGCGAGGTCAATAGCGTGGCCTTCGGGCCCGAGGGGCACCTCGCCGCAGGATTCGGCAGCATCGGGGGCGTAGGCGGCGGGGTCGTGCTCTTCGACGCCCGCGGCCAGCGGCTGCGAGATGCGCCGCTGGAGGTCAAGGAGGGCGATGTCAGTAGCGTGGCCTTCGGGCCCGAGGGCCGGCTCGCCACGGGATACGGCAGCGGAAAGGGCCACGACGGCGGCGTGGTGCTCTTCGACGCCGATCCTGCGTCCTGGCGGCGGAAAGCGAGGGAGGTTGCCAACCGTAACTTGACCTGGAACGAGTGGACGCGATATTTCCCAAAGGCTCTCTACCGCCGCACGTCGCAATCTCTCCCCTGGCCGCAAGATCTCCCGGAGCTCGAACGGAAGCAGGCCGCGGCCTCCGAGAAGCGACATCCCGAAGGGAGCGACGCGAGCTGACACGTTCCGACTTCCGCCGGGATCATCTCGGCTCCACCTGGATTCGTACCTGCACCCTGGCGGAAGCCCACTCCCGGCCGGGCCTGGCGATCGCGGAGGCGTTCCGGCTCGACGGTCGTTCGGCACTCACGGCATCGAGCAGTTGCTCAAGAGGGTCCGGCTCGGTGCCGCGCCGGATCGATCTGGACGAGGAGCGGCTTAGGATCGGCTGATCGAGCGGGGGGAGCGTCTACGAACGAAAGCTCGTCGGCTTGATCGACGCCAGCACCTTGAGCGTGTCCACGCCGAGGGTGTAGCCCTCGGGCAGGCTGGCCTTGAGGGGGATCACCAGCGGCTCGCCGCCGGGGTCCAGCTCCTCGAAGTCCGAGTCGGAAGGATACGCCTGGGCGATCCCCCAGGCCGGCTGGAGGTCGAGGATGGCGATGTTCATCGGCGATGAAGACCGATTGGTGATGCGGAGGCAGACCCACTGGCCGGTCCGGATCGTCGGGACCGGCTCCGGAAAGGGCCGAGGTTCCGGCCAGGGGTATTCGTCCGACCGGAAGTCATCGGGTAGTGCCAGGATCTCAGCCCCCAGCTTCTTCTGGAGGGTCGCGCCGGGGGCGTTGTTCTCGAGCTCGAGCACGGCCTGGTACTTCGCCAGGTGAACCAGCCGTCGCACCAGGTTCTGGGGCGATTGTGCGTCGGCGACCGCCAGTGGAGGATTGAGTCGGATCGGTTCATAATCCGGCGTGCAGATCTCATAGAAGGCGCCGTCCTCGGTGAGACGGACCACGAAAGAGGCGGCTCGCTCGGGAGCCTCGACGATCTCGACCCAGCCGTTGCCCGGCAGTGCCTTCCGGATCGCCAGCAGCGCCGTGTCCGCTTCGGTCAGCGGGCTCAGATCGCGTCGGACGATCCGGACATCACGCACCAGGGCCTGAGACGAGGCCCCGACGAGCACAGCCTGGTCGCCGGTCTCCGGCGCCTGGCCGCCGAACGCCTCGACAATCACGGCTTCGGATTCGCCGTCCTGCACCCGGGTCAGCCGCACCCAGGCCTTGCGGGTGTCGAGCCGGCTCAAGTCGGTCTCGGTCCCGGGATAGATCACGAACTCGGCCCCCTTCGCTAGACCGGCGGAGAGCCCGGCGGACAGGGTGAGTCGTTCGTCGCCGACGTTCACGGCAGCGACCGGTATCGTGAACGCCGGCTCGATCCGGAGGTCCTGGAACGCGACCCGACCGGGGTCGCCGATCAGAACCGGCGTCTGAGACGGGAATTTCTCGTGGATCTTGGCGACGACCCGATTGTTGAGCATCTCGAACGTGGGCGGAGGGCCTTGTTGCTTCAAGGTATCGAGCAGCCAGTACGTCAATGCTCCGTTGCGCTGACTGCCGTCGAAGGCGTATTCGTTGGCGACTTCCGAAGGTCGGCAGGCCGCGAGCAGGATGTATTCGGCGGGTCGAGTGGCACTGGTGAGACTGCGCGTCGCCTTCGGTCCCGCCTGTGCTTCCCAGGCCGACTGGAGTTCCACAAGGTTGCCGACCAGGCTATCCGAGGGTCGCTCGGTGTGGTCGATGAACCCGACACCGCGTACCGCCGAATCGGGTCCGCGCGTGGCACCACCGGAATGGCAGCAATCGAGCACCATCGTGACTCTCAGGCCCTTCGCGACCATGTCCTGGAGGAGCTTGGCCAGCTCCACGTCGCGGAGATAGCGGGCCGTGGAGTCGCCGATGTCGATCGGCACGAGGGCCTCGTCGATGCCGTCCAGCCCCTTGACCTCGGGGAGCAGGGTCGGCTTCGTGCGACCGCCGTGGCCCGAGTAGTGGAGATAGACGTGATCGTCCGGGTCGGCCTTGCGGGTCAGCTCCTTGAACGCCGCGGCGATGTTCTCGTAGGTTGGCCGCCGCTCCGGTGGCTCGGCAGGCATGCCGTTCCCCTGGTCGGTCGAGGTCAACTTGACCAGTCGGTCTTCGTCCAGGTGCAGCCGTTCGCGGAGGAAGTCCTCGACGAGCTGGACATCGCGGACGCACCCTCCCAGGTTGGGATAAGACCCTTCCCGCAAGCGATTCGGCATGTAGCAGTCCGCCGCGACGAGCAAGGCGTGGAGCTTGGGCCGCGAATGCGGTTGCGAAGCCATGGTCTCTCCTGGAGTTGATCGCACTCCGATCGTCTTCGGTCTTCGTCTCTCCCTCGAGATGTCTTCTTGAGAGGCTGCCTCGATCTTATCGGATGGCTCGGCCGCGAGGCCTTCGCTCATCGCGGCTCGATCAGGCCCGCTCTGTCGCCGACGAAGGGATTGGAGCGTTTCTCCCGGCCTACCGTCGTGGCCGGCCCGTGTCCCGGGTAGACCCGGGTCGATTCCGGGAGCGTGAAGAGCTTCGCGCGGATGCCCGAGCGGAGCAGCGGGAAGTCTCCGCCCAAATCGGTCCGGCCGACCGAGCCGGCGAAGAGCACGTCGCCGCCGAAGACGATCGGCGGGTCGAACTCGTCGCAGATGTAGACGACCGAGCCGGGGCTGTGCCCGGGGATCTCCCGCACCGTGAAGGTGAAGCCCGCCGCCTGGAGAGACTCGCCGTCGGCCACCAGCCGGTCCGCCTCGGGGCTCCGGATCGGCATGCCGAAGGTGGCACTCATGTTCGCCTCGGGGTCCGCGAGCAGGTTCGCCTCGTTGCGGCCGATGACCAGGGGTGCCTCGGGGAAGGCGGCTTTCATCGCCTTGTTGCCGGCGATATGGTCCACGTGGCCGTGGGTGTTCAGGATGAATGCCGGCTCCAGACCTTCCCGGCCCAGTACCTCGAGGATCGAATCCGGGTCGAAGCCCGGATCGATGACGAGCGCATCGGTCCGCCCCGACCTCCAGAGTACGTAGCAGACCTGCGCGAAGGGCGCCGACTCAATCGCTTCGATCGTGTAATCCCGCACGGATGTCCGACTCCCGGTCTTCACCGCTGGCTGATCCCGGCCAGGATCTCGTCAGCGTCCCATTCTGGGAAACCCTGGTAGGCGTTTGTAATCTCCGCCCGACGTCGCCTTACCGGTTATATCAATCCGGGAGAGTTTCTTTCCACCTTCGTCGGAAAAGGGCCCACAATGGGCATTGGCCCGCCAGTTGCTTGACGATAGGTATTATCGAGGCGAGTTTGGGAGCACCCCGATACCCCACCTGAACGCATTCAAACCCCAACATTCGCACGAACGAAACAATCCAACGGATCGATTCCCGTCGGCTTGTTTGATAAACTCGGATGAGGGCCAGGCTCGCCAGTCTCCCGGGCCTGCCTCCTCTCGTCCGGTCCGCTGGCCCGCAAGCTGGAAGCAAATCGTTCATGTCTATCCCAATGACTGGGCTGGTCTATCCGATGAACCACTCGACAAACCGAGTCCGGAGGTGGCTGTTCCTGGGCTTGTTGGGCGCCTTCACCCTGACATGGCTCGCCTGGGAACAGATCTGGGAGAAGGGCTCGGAGACTCTGGCCGGCCTCGCGAACGTCGGCGACTCGGGCCCGGTGGGCGCCGCGAATCCCGAATCCGAGCGGGCTCCCGCGCGGGAGGATGCGGTCCTGGCGACCGCGACGAGCCCGGATCGAGCCGATGGCGTCTCGATCGAGTCCCGCGTCGCACTCAAGCCCGTGCCGGCCGCGGAGGCCCGCACGGATTCTCGAGGGCCGGACCTTGGGACCCCGATCGCCCGGGCACTCGCGGCCATCGAGGGCTGCCAGCTCCGCTATCGCGAGGTCCGCGACTATACCTGCCTCTTCAACAAGCGCGAGCGGATCAACGGGAAATTGAGCCCGGTGCACATCATGATGATGAAAGTCCGGACGAACCCCAATAGCGTCTACTTCAAGTTCCACCAGCCGGCCGCCGGTCGCGAGGCGATCTACATCAGCGGGCGGAACGACGGCAAGGTCCTGGCGCATGACGTGGGCCTCGGCAGGCTGATCGCCGGGACGCTGAGCCTCGACCCCAAGGGCGGCCGCGCCATGGAAGACTGTCGCCACCCGATCTCCGAGGCCGGCATCGGCCCGCTGCTCGAGACGCTCGAGGCCCGATGGTCGTCCGAGCTGGATCCGTCCGAGTCCGTGGTGAACTTCCGCTATGACCAGAACGTCGGGGACCGCCGCTGCACGATGATCGAGACGACCCACCCGATTCAGCAGCCGGAGTTCCTATTCTACCGGGTCCGTCTCTTCATCGACGACGAGCTCAATCTGCCCATCCACTTCGAAGCCTATGACTGGCCGAGGTCGCCCCAGGTCCAGCCGGAGCTGGTGGAGAAATATACCTACGGCGAACTCAAGCTCAACGTCGGCCTCGGCGACCTCGATTTCGACGTCGCGAACGAGAATTATGACTTCGGCCGCTTCTGATTCCGACCGCTTTTCGACCAGCTTAGCCTAGATAAACCCATGGCGGGTCGAAGGTCCGGGCGATGTCGCCCGTTATCTCCGCGACGGCCCGCCATCTTGGGCTAATTTTCCGGGTGGCGCAATCCTCACGATCCGAGCGACCGGATACCGATATTAATCCCGGCAGAGGCGGAGAGGCGCGGGGAAGAGTCCGCGAGGGAGGCCATCCCGGAAGGGCCCTCTCGCGAAAAAACGGGAAACGGGCGGGATAACCACCGGTCAGGAAGGGATCTTGGCAGGGAGCGGCCACTACGATAGAATCCTCCCCGCCACGATGACCCGATGAGACCCGGTTCTGGAATCATCTCCCATCTCGTCAGGGCGAGTCTCTTCTCAGGACCGCTACCGCCGAAGTCGGTGGTTTAATATCGCACTAGTCGAACCGACCGTACCCGGGCGGCATTACGGTCGTCGTACGTTCGTTCTGTTCCATGGAAGGAGGCGCGATGAGCACAGTTCCAACCTCCCCGGCGCAGACCCGCGTGCATATTCGTTGGATGATTCGGCGCGACATGCCCGAGGTCCTCGGTATCGAGCACGCGAGTTTCGAGTATCCCTGGTGCGAGGAGGAATTCCTTCGCGTCCTGCGGCAGCGCAATTGCATCGGCATGGTCGCCGAGCACGGCGAGCGCATCGTCGGGTTCATGATCTACGAGCTGCACCGGAACAAGATCCACGTGCTCGACCTGGCGACGCACTACGACTTCCGTCGCCGCGGCGTCGGCCGGCAGATGCTCGCCAAGCTCGTGGGCAAGCTCTCCAACCAGCGCCGGAACCGGATCGCGCTCTACGTCCGCGAGACCAACCTCGCGGGCCAGTTGTTCTTCCGGGTCTCCGGGTTCCGTGCCAGCGAGGTCGTCCGCGAGCACTACCCCGATACGGGCGAAGATGCCTACCTCATGCACTATCACCTCGACGACTCGATGATCGAGGAAGAACGCGTCTCGGCGAACCGGATCGCCAAGCAATACGGCGCTTGAGGTCGTCGGAAGCTTCGGTCAGGGTCAGGTCGAGACGGCGACGGATGACCCCCTGGTCGCGAGGGTCTCCGGGCTCCGGTCGAGATGGACGAATCCGATCAGCTTGAGGACCACGCCCGGCGGCTCAACGAGCCATCGGGCGTGGTCCTCGGGCTTTATAGAGATCTGTAGGTGGCCTCCGTGAGGCCGCTGATCCGGGCTCCTAAAGAGGCCGCGCATTGGCGGACCGGGCTCACAGAGCCCGGCTACATCGTCCGAGACGGTCCAGGCGTAGTCGAATGGGCGAAGATCGGGGATAATCGGAGAGATGAGCCCTGTCGGACCCGCGGCGGGTCCGGGCGTGCGACTCCGCGGTCTGGATCGGGATCCGGGAAGAGATGTCAGAAGGCCCCACGGTTGTCGGCGGCGAGGGCGATCGATTGACCGACGGATCCGGGAACCAACTCCTGCCCGATCATCGGCGGGAGCCTTCCCTCGCGGGCCGGCAGGCCGCGAGGTCGTTGGCGAGGTTCGGGCACTGGCTCGGCGCCGGCCTGCTGATTCTAGGGCTCCTGGAGGGTTTCCGTCGCGGCGTCGAATCGATCGCGGCGGGATCGACAACGTCGGCATGGATATCCCTCGTCGTCGAGGTCACATACACGGTACTGGCATATGGACTCGCCGGCTGGGCCGCGAGCATCCTGTGCCGACTGGCCGGCGCCCTCGCGATCGCCGGCATCGAGCGCGACGCACGGCTCGCCGATGACCTCATCGCCGAGGCCGCTCGCGGCGTCAACGCCCTGGAACGCCTGGCCCTCTCGGAGCGACGGGCCGCCGAACCCTCCAACGCGCCGGATGCCGCCGACGGCCCTCGGGCGAGATCTTCGATCGAGATCGACCAGGCCCTCCGATCGAAGAGATGGGCCGAGGCCGAGGCCCTCATCGACGAATTCGAGCGGAGCCATCCCGATGATCGTTCGCTCCCGGACATGAAAGGACGGCTCGAGTCGGGCCGCGAGTCCACCATTCAGGAGCAGATGGAACATTTAGAGGCGGCGCGGCAGGTGAATGACCCCGCCCGTGTGATCGAGCTGTATCAAGGGCTCCTGCCGTCGCTCGAAGCCGATCGGCGGACGGCACTGGCGCGCGAGCTCGCGAAGTGGTTCCTCGAGCTGATCCATCGACGGCTGCGGACCGGCAAGATCCAGGCGGACGTGGTCCTCCTGGCGACTCAGGTTGCCGAGACGTTCGGCGGTACGACCGAAGGGGCCAGCATGCGTGCCGCGTTGCCGACGCTGCGGCGCAGCGTCGGCCTCTGTGCGCGATGCGCCAGGCCCTACACGGGCACCGCCGAGGCCTGCCCGGAGTGTCTCGCGGGCGGACTGGGGGCCGCCGCCCGGCCGCCCGCGGACCTGCCTCCGAGCCCCTCCTCAAACGGGCCTTGAGGACCCTTACCGGGCCGGACGCGGGCGACAAGGTCTGACTGGATCTTCTGCGAGGATTATCCGCAAGATAACCCCAAGCACCCAACTTGACGTGGCACCGGATGTCGGCTAGGGATGAATGAGGGGCGATTTGGCATCGCGCCGCGCGAGTAACGCCTTCGTCCGGAATCCGAAAGGACGGGTCCATGTTCCGCCGCTTGTTACCGGTTTGGGTCTTCCTCTCCATCATCGCCGCTCCGTCGGCACGGGCGCAGATGCCCTTCCCGAACACCCTCGTCCCGGGCCGGGCCTCGCTCGAGCGGCTGGGGTTGGAGCGCCAGTGGTTCATCGTGGTCCCGCTCATGGAGACGGAACGCCTCCTGCGGATCAATCGCGCCGAGACCCTGATCTTCGCGCAGACGAGCTACGCCAAGCTGCACACGTTCGACGCCGAGAGCGGCCGTCGGCTCTGGACGGCCGAACTGGGCGAACGAACCGGGTTCGCACGCGGAGTCGGGGCCAACAAGTGGGCCGTCTTCGTGACGAACGCGAACATGCTCTATGCGCTCGACCGGGGGACCGGACGGGCCCTCTGGAAGACCAACCTGGGCACCATCCCGACCAGCACGCCCGCCTGCGATGATTCCCACGTCTATGTCGGGATGACGAACGGGTTACTGATCGGGTTCTCGCTGAAGAAGGCCGACGCCAAGGGGAACGAGACACTCCGCGACGTGCCTTATCCGTTGTGGAACTGGCATGCCGGTAGCGCGATCACCACTCGCCCCCAGCCGGCGGAAAACGTGCTGGCATTCGGCGGCGGCGATCGCAAAGCCTATGTCGTGATGGCCGCCGAGCCCACGATCGTATTCCGCGTCGCGACCGGCGGCCCGATCGGCCAGGGATTCGGGGCCTTCCCGCCGCGGACTTTGCTGATCCCCTCCGGCGACAACACCCTTTATGCATGCGACGTGGTCACGTCCGAGATGCTCTGGACCTTCCCATCGGGTGCCCCCATCGTTCAAGAGCCGCTGGTCGCCGATCAGGACGTCTACGTCATCAACAGCGCGGGCAGCTTGAGCAACCTCGACCCGACCAGCGGCACGCCCCGATGGACCATCCCGACCCAGGGGGGACGCCTGGCCGCGATCAGCGAGAAGAAGATCTATCTCCGGTCGTATAACCTCGACCTGTTCGTCGTCGATCGGGCGACCGGGCGGATGGTCGTCGATCCGGCCGAGAGCCACCTCCGAGCCGGGCTCGATCTGCGCGACTATGAGTTGGATATCACCAATCGGTTCAATGACCGGATCTACTTCGCGACTCGCTCGGGATTGATCCTCGCCCTCCGCGAGACGGGGCAGGTTACTCCCAGGCACCTGCAGGATCCCAAGCTGCCTCCGTTCGGCTATGTGCCGACGGAGGGCCTGAGGCCGACGCCTCCGCCAGCCCCGACACCCACCGAGCCCGCACCCGCCGACGCCGGGGCCGATGCGGCGGCTCCGGCCGCGGCACCCGCGGAGGGTGAAAAGGAAGCCGTGCCCAAGCCGGATGCCGGCCAGGCTCCCCAGTAGAGCACTTCACGACTGAGTTGGATATACTCGGGCCCCCCCCTGGCCCCCCCTTCGTAAGGGGGGGACGGATGCCCTCGAAGATCCCCCCCTTACGAAGGGGGGGCCAGGGTGGTAAATTCGCATCCGGAGTTTGGCACCCATGAGTGACACCGTCGCCCCCATTCGGCGGGCACTTCTGAGCGTATTCGATAAGAGGGGGCTCGTCGAGCTGGCCCGGTTCCTCGCGGGACGCGGCGTCGAGCTCCTGGCGAGCGGCGGCACGCGCGCGGCGCTGGTCGCCGAGGGCCTCGACGTGCTGGAAGTCGCCGACTATACGGGCCAGCCCGAAGTCCTGGGCGGCCGGGTGAAGACCCTGCATCCCAAGATTCACGCGGGGATCCTGGCGCGTCGCGAAGTCCCCGACGACATGATCACCATGGAGTTCCAGAGCTTCCCCCTGATTGACCTGGTCGTGGTCAACCTCTATCCGTTCGCGGCCACGATCGCGCGGCCGGACGCCACCCTCGCCGACGCCATCGAAAACATCGACATCGGCGGCCCGACGCTCATCCGGGCCGCGGCCAAGAACCACGAGCATGTGGCCGTCTTGACGAGCCCCGATCAATACTCCCGGGCGATGGCCACGATCGAGGACCTGGGAGGGACGCGCCTCGACGATCGTCGCCGGCTCGCCCTCGCCGCGTTCGAGTTGACCAGCGGCTACGACCGGGCCGTGGCCGACTATCTCGGCAAGAGCTTCGGCGTGAGCGAAGCGGCCAAAGCGTCCGCGTCTTACCCGCAAACGCTCGACCTCCGTTTCTCGCTCCGATCTCCGCTGCGATACGGCGAGAATCCCCATCAAGGGGCGGCGTTCTACGTGGAACCCGGCGTCGTCGGCCCGAACCTGGCGACCGCCAGGGTGAGGCACGGCAAGGAGCTGTCCTACAACAACTTGCTGGACCTGGACAGTGCACTCCGGCTCATCCGGCAGTTCGCGGATCCCTCGGCCTGCATCCTCAAGCACAACAACCCGTGCGGCGCCGCGACCGCCGCCGACCCGGCCGAGGCCTTCGAGCGCGCCTACGAGGGCGATCCGCTCAGCGCGTTCGGTGGCATCGTCGCCTTGAACCGCCCGGTCGATCGCGCGACTGCCGAGCGGATGTGCCAGCCCGGTCGATTCCTCGAGGCGATCCTCGCACCCGGCTTCGACGAGGATGCCCTGCATTTGCTGACGACCAGGCCGAGCTGGAAGAACAGCGTCCGGCTGCTGGACCTCGAAGCGCCCCTCGGTCCCGGCAACTCGCTCCCGGTCGGGAGCGACCTGCGCCGCATTGAGGGGGGGCTTCTCATCCAGGACTGGGACGCGGTCGAGGAGGATCCGGCGTCCGGCAGCATCCCGACGAAGCGATCTCCGACCGACGCGGAACGTCGCGACCTGGCCTTCGCCTGGCGTGTTTGCGCGGCGGTGAAGTCGAACGCGATCGTCCTGGCCAGGGACGGTCAAGTCGTGGGAGTGGGCGCCGGGCAGATGAGCCGGCTGGATTCGGTGCGGATCTCCGCGGAGAAAGCCGGCCCGCGAAGCCGGGGTGCGGTGCTCGCCTCCGACGCGTTCTTCCCGTTCCGCGACGGCCCCGATCTCGCGGCCGCCGCCGGAGTCACGGCGATCATCCAGCCCGGCGGGTCGCGTCGCGATGACGAGACCATCCAGGCTTGCGACGAGCATAACATCGCCATGATCCTGACCGGCCGCCGGCACTTCCGGCACTGATCCGTCGAATCAGTGTGAGGCGTCTGAGGACGATCGGGTGAACGACGACGGATGGATCCGCACCTGGCCGGCTCGTCCTGACCTCGCGGGCCGACTTACCTGTTGCCGAGCAACTCGGCGCCCGTATGATGAACGATGGTCGGACGAAAGGTAGGGCTCCGTAGCGACGCGCCGACCTCGGGGCTAAGATCGAAGGAGAGGCGGCGCGACGCCACCCTGTCATTCCCATTCGGGATCGGCACGAAGGCGGCAAATCGACCCCACCCGATCCCATGTGCACTCCAACTACCCCCCCAACCCCGGATTCCCCATTTCATTCTGAACCATGACAGGCAACAGGGCGAATGCAAGCACCAACAGCTGCGGATCTCATGTACGATCTGGAGGTGCAGCAGGCTCTCGAACAGGCCTGGAATGATTCACTCCCTTGCGACCCGGTTCAGCGGCACGAAGAGGGTGGCTGGATCTATATGGATAACACGACCGGTATCGTGATGGTGCGCCGCGCGCCTGCGGGTGCGCAAACAACCCTGGATTTGAGCACGCCGCCAGTCGTGCCGGGTGGCGTCGTCGTCGCGACGTTCCACACCCACCCGAACCCGAGTGCCGAGGGATGGGAACCCGGTCCAAGCGCGGCCGACACGCAATCGGCCTGGCTCTTCGGCGTACCATGTCTCATCCGTGCTGATGATGGCATTCATACAACTGGACCTGCTTCGCGCCAGGGCGGGCTGATCGGTGGCCCTGGTTACCCGCCCTGACCAAACCGCTCCTTCGCTGGAGAGAAGACCATGGGAAACAGTGTGGTGTGCCTTGCTGGCGATCAGGTACTGGCCATTGCCCAGGCGGATGCGGCGCGAGTATACCGGGACTTGTCCCTTTACCGGATCCAACTCGTGCTGGAAGACGACGGCTGGCACGTCGATTACGAACTGAAGAATCCCAGTCTCAAAGGAGGTGGGCCACATTACATCATCGATGCCCACACGGGAGCCGTCATCTCCAAGCGGTATGAGCAATAAGCAAGAGTCCACCCGACCGTCGCACTCGGCTCGAGGTGGGGGATCTGGAAGACTTTCTTCCATGCCTGGTCGCCGTCACGCGACTTCCATCTTGTTATCCTCGGCCCGCGAAGGCTGGATCTCGCGGCGTCCGGTTGCGGCGCCGGGCCGACATGCCGTAGAGTGAGCGGACGGGTGGATTGGCGACGATCCTCGTTCGCCCACTCACCAGGCAGTGTCGAGGTCGACCATGCTATGCCCGCATCGCGTCCCGAAGCGTCATCGGACGCCCCGTTCCCGACGACGCGATGGAGCCAGGTCGTCGCCGCGGGCGATCGCGACGGCCCCGCGGCCCGCGAGGCCCTGGCCGAGCTCTGCTCCGCCTACTGGTATCCCCTCTACGCGTTCGTCCGCCGCAAGGGACACCCGCCCGACGTGTCCGCCGACCTCGTCCAGGGCACGTTCCTCACCCTCCTCGACCGCGACGGCCTGGCCGCGGTCGCGCCAGAGCGCGGCCGTTTCCGCTCGTTTCTGATGGCCGCCTGCTCGCACCATCTGGCCGATTGCCGCGACCGCGATCGGGCCGCCAAGCGGGGCGGCAGCGCCGTGCCGATCTCGATCGATCGCGCCCTCGCGGAGGGCCGTTACTCGGCCGAGCCAACCGATGAGCTGACGCCCGAGCGGCTCTTCGACCGGCGCTGGGCCACCGGCCTGCTGGACAAGGCCCTGGCGAGGCTGGAGGCGGAATCGATCGCGGCCGGGAAGTCCGCCCTGGTCTCCCACCTGCTCCCCGCCCTGACCGGCGGTCGGGGCGAGGTCCCCTTCGCGGCCATCGCCGCCGAGCTGGGCATGACCGAGGGATCCGTCAAGATGGCGGCCTCGCGCCTGAGAAGGCGCTACGGCGAGATCCTCCGCGAGGAGATCGCCCGCACGGTGGCCGACCCGGCCGACGTCGAGGCCGAGGTCCGGGCGCTCTTCGCCGCGCTGGCTCGATAACGATCAATGGGCGCGGATCTGTGTGACCTCCGGCGGGATTTCCCGTTCTGATAGGTAGCGGCCGAGGACGGACCATCATCACGAGCTTGGGAAGGACATCAGTATGAGCCCGGAACGCACCTGCCCGGATTGCGGCGCCTCGCTGCCCGACGACGCACCCCGAGGGCTTTGCCCCGAGTGCCTGATGCGGGCAGCCCTCCCCCGGACCTCGACCGGCGGCTCCTCCACGACCGGCGGCTTCGAGCCGGCCGGACCGGGCCCGCTCGCCACCATCGCACAGTCGATCGGGACGGTCCCCAGGGTCCTGCTCCGCGACACGACGCCCGGCGAGGAGCCCGGGCCCGTCGTCCGGCCGACCGAATCCCACGACGACGACCGCTCGATCCGCTATCGCATCGACGGCGAGATCGCCCGCGGCGGCATGGGCGCCGTCCTCAGGGGCCGAGACCCCGACCTCGGACGCGACGTCGCCATCAAGGTCCTGCGCGACGACCTCCGCGATAACTCCGACATGGTCCGCCGCTTCGTCGAGGAGGCCCAGATCGGCGGACAGCTCCAGCACCCAGGCGTCGTGCCGATCTACGAGCTGGGGACCTTCGCCGACCTCAGGCCCTTCTTCGCCATGAAGCTGGTCAAGGGACACACCCTGGCCCAGTTTCTCGACGACCGCAAAGACCCGGCCGACGACCGGCCCCGCTTCCTGTCGATCTTCGAGGCGATCGCCCAGACCGTCGCCTACGCCCACGCCCGCGGCGTGATCCACCGCGACCTCAAGCCTTCCAACGTCATGGTCGGCTCCTTCGGCGAGGTCCAGGTGATGGACTGGGGCCTGGCCAAGGTCCTGCCACGCGGCGGCGTCGTGGACGACGAGGAGGCCGGCAAGGACGACGGCCAGGAGACCGTCATCGCCACCGCCCGCAGCGGCTCCGACGCCCCCGGCCTGTCCCGCCCCGGCTCGGCGATGGGCACGCCGGCCTACATGGCCCCCGAGCAGGCCCGCGGCGAGGGCGACCGCGTCGACGAGCGCGCCGACGTCTTCGCGCTGGGCTCGATCCTCTGCGAGGTCCTCACCGGCCAGCCGGCCTTCCTGGGGCGGTCCTCGAGGGAGCTCCTCCGCAAGGCGGCGCTGGGCGACCTGGCCGATGCCGCCGCCCGCCTGGACGCCTGCGGCGCCGACGCCGAGCTGATCGCCATCGCCCGCGACTGCCTGGCCCCCGAGCCGGAGGACCGGCCTCGCCACGCCGGCGCCGTGGCCGAGCGGGTCACGGCCCATCTCGCCGGCGTTCAGGACCGACTCCGCGCCGCCGAGCTCGCCCGCGCCGCCGAATCCGCCCGCGCCGAGGAGGCCATCATCCGCGCCCGCGCCGAGCGTCGAGCCCGGCGGTTCCAGGTCGGCCTGGCCGCCTCGCTGCTGGTGCTGACCGCCGCCGGCGGGCTCACCTTCACCTACTGGCTCCAGCAGCGGCAGCGGCTCGCCGCCCGGTTCGCCCAGGTGCTCGCCGAGTCCAGGGCGCTGCGCGACCGGGCCCGCCGCGACGCCGACGACCCGGCCGCCTGGCGCGACGCCCTGGCGGCGTTGGGCCGCGCCGAGGGCCAGGGGCCGGCGGACCAGGTCGCGGCCCTGCGCGACGAGATCCGGGCCGGGCTGGATGAGGCCGAGCGCGACGCCCGGCTCCGCCAGCAGCTCGTCGAGGTCCGGGCCAATCGCGAGGACGTCGGCCCCGACGGCACCGACGCCGCTTACGCGACCGCCTTCCGCGCCGCGGAGCTGGACCTCGATGCGCTGGAGCCCGCCGAGTTCGTCCGGCGGCTGCGGCGGCGGCGCGAGACCGTGGCGATCGAGCTTTCCGCCTTCCTCGACGACTGGTCGGCCGTGCGCAGCGACGCGAGGCGTCCGGCCGCCGCCTGGCGGAGGCCGCTGGAGGCGGCGCGGCTGGCAGACCCCGACCCGTATCGCGACCGCCTCCGCACCAGCCTTTTGGTCGAGGACCGGCGGCGCGAGGCGGACGCGCTGCTGGCGCTGGCGGCCGCCCCGGACGCCTCCGAGCTGCCGGCGCCCACGGCCGTCCTGCTCGGCCAGGCCCTGGCGGAGAACCGCCGGCCGGAGGCGGCGGTGGCCCTGCTCCGCCCGGCCGCCTTCCGCCACCCGGGCGACATCTGGGTCAACCATGCCCTGGCGGGGGCCCTGCACCTGATGCGGCCGTCGGCCCGCGAGGAGGCGGTTCGGTACTACACGGCGGCCCGCGCCCTGCGCCCCGAGACGGCCCACGACCTGGCCCACCTGCTCCAGGGGATGGGCCGCGGCGCCGAGGCCGAGGCGGTCTTCCACGACCTCACGGATCGACGGCCACAGAACGCGCGCCATCTGGCTTGCCTGGCTACCCACTTGAAGGATATGGGCCGGGCCGCCGCCGCCGCGACGATCCTCGAGCAGGCCGTCGCCGCCGCCCGCGAGGCCATCCGGCTCAAGCCCGACCTCGCCGAGGCCCACTCCGACCTCGGCAACGCCCTGCGCGTCCAAGGGAAGTGGCCCGAGGCCATCGCCGAATACCGCGAGGCCATCCGGCTCAAGCCCGAGGACAACGCGTCCCACAACAACATCGGCGTCGCCCTGGTTGGACAGGGGAAGTGGCCCGAGGCCATCGCCGCCTTCCGCGAGGCGATCCGGATCGGGCCCAACGACGCCGAGGCCCACTCCAACCTCGGCCGCGGCCTGGCCGGGCAGGGGAAGTGGCCCGAGGCCATCGCCGAATACCGCGAGGCCATCCGGCTCAAGCCCGACGAAGCCCAGATCCACTCCAACCTCGGCCGCACCCTGAAAGCCCAGGGGAAGTGGCCCGAGGCCATCGCCGAATACCGCGAGGCCATCCGGGTCCGGCCCGACTTCGCCGAGGCCCACATCAAGCTCGGCAACGCCCTGAGCGACCAGGGGAAGGTGCCCGAGGCCATCGCCGAATACCGCGAGGCCATCCGGCTCAAGCCCGACGACACCGAGGCCCACTCCAACCTCGGCGTCAACCTGGCCGGCCAGGGGAAGTTGCCCGAGGCCATCGCCGCCTTCCGCGAGGCGATCCGCCTCCGGCCCGACTACGCTGAGGCCCACGGTAACCTGGGGATGGCCCTCCGGACCCAGGGCGATTACGCCGGGTCGCTCGCGATGCTCCGCAGGGGTCACGAGCTGGGCACTCGGCAGCCCGGCTGGGCCTACCCCTCGGCGCAGTGGGTCGCCGAGGCCGAGCGGATGGCGGCCCTGGCCGCGCGGCTGCCCGCCCTGCTCCTGGGCCGGGACCGGCCGCGAGACGCCGCCGAGCGGCTGGCCCTGGCGCAGATGTGCTACGACACGAAGCGCCATGCCGCCGCCGCCCGGTTCTGGGCCGAGGCCCTCCGGGCCGACCCGAAGCTCGGCGACGACCCCGGGGCCGGGCGCCGCTACAACGCCGCCTGCGCCGCCGCACTGGCCGCCGCCGGCCAGGGGACCGATGACCCGAAGCCCGATGACGCCGCGCGGGCCGGGCTCCGCGGCCAGGCGCTCGACTGGCTCAAGGCCGATCGGGACGCCTGGGCCAAGGCGCTCGATGCGGGCGGCGCAGGCCCGCGCGATCGCCCGGCAGACGCTCGAGCACTGGCGGGCCGACCCCGACCTGGCCGGCGTCCGCGACCGGGCCGCCATCGAGAAACTCCCCGCCGACGAGCGGCGGGCCTGGGAGGCCCTCTGGAAGGACGTCGATGCGCTCCTGAAGGGCGCGGCGAGGCCCGGAGCGACCGAGTCGAAGCCGAAGCCGGGCGGCGCCGCACCCGTCCGGCAGGGTGAGGGCCGCTGAGTCGAGGCCGCTGACCGCGTGCTCGAGCTCGACGAGGCCTGGGGCAATCCCGACAAGGTCGCCGAGCGGCGGGCCAACCTGGCGAAGCCTTCCGACGCCGCCGGGAAGCAACCCGAAAACGACGCACACGGCTCGAAGCAAGGATTGGTCTCGTCAGCGAACCGGTCCGAAGGGGTCGGCCGGCATGGCCACGTCCATCAGCAGAAGCGGGAAGTCAGGCCGAGAGCGGATCGGGTCGAGGTCGGCGTCAAGCCGCATCAGGGCCGCCTGATCCCATCCGGCGGCGACAACCCGGCGCAGGCCCTTCATCGCCTTGTCGGCCTCAGTTTGGCCGTCGGCGACCGTGAGGCCGGAGCCGGCCTCGGCTGCGACGCCGCAGAGCAGGGATTGACAGCAGGCGATGTCGTAGAAGTCGCCGAGGCTCGGATTTTCCAACCTCTCGAGGATCTCGATCGAGTTCCGCCAGGCTGAGATGGCTTCGGTGGGGCGGCCGCACTTCTGGAGTAAGATCCCGCGGCGCCTGAGGCAGGCGGCCAGGTTCTTCCGGTACTGCTGCTGGGACGGTTTGATTTCGACGAGCTTGCGCTGGATCGTCAGCGCCTTGTCGAGCCACGTCAGCGTTTCCGACGGATTGCCGGTCGTGGCCAGTATCTCGGCCATGTCCAGGTAGGCCAGGGCGAGCTCATTCTGGATGCCCGGGTCGCTGAGGTGGGAATCGGCGAGCCTCGTCGCGACCGCAAGCGCCGGCTCGCGAGATTCAAGCGCCGGGCAGTCCGCCCGGACCGGGCGTGGATCCCCGCGATCTGGCTGTGGATACTGATGAGCTGCGTCTGGTCCCGGATGAGGGTACTGCCCGCATTCACCATCGTCTCCCGGGCCTTCCGGGCCCGCTCGAGCGCCGGGAGGGCCTCGTCATGACGAGCCAACCCGATCAAGATTCTCGCGGTCATCGCCTCGATCCAGGCGCGATCGCGGGAGACCGACAGGAGGGTCGGATTGGCGTCCCCCATGATTCCGAGCACCTCACGCGCCCGGTCGTGGGCGGCGAGCGCCTCGTTCGTCCGGCCCAGGCGATCCATCGCGATCGCCATGTTGCCGAGAGTCCGGGGCACCTCATGTGCGATTCGGGCATCGGTCGGGTTCGACCGGAACAGCCCCTCGACCAGGTCGCGCGCCCGGCCGTAAACCGCCAGCGCCTCCTCGCTCCGGCCCGTTCGATCCAGGTACATGGCCAGGTCGTCGCAGATCTTCGCGAGCTCGAGCTGGAACGGCTCATCCGAGGGGTGGCTCTTGACGAGGTCCTCCTGGATGGCCCGTGCCAACCTCAGCGGCTCCACCCCCTCGTCGTCTCCGCGGGCTTGCAGGAGGGAATCTCCATAAAAATGTTCGGCCCGCGCAGGTCACTTCGGAGCCCGATGTCGGCGGGGTCGGCCGCGGCGAGGTCCCGAGCGATCGCGCGGGCACGGTCGGCGGCCGCCAGGGACTCGTTCTTCTGCCCGACCGACGAGAGCAGGAGTGCGATGGCACCGAGGCTCCGCTCGACTTCGCGCCGCAGCCCCACGTCGGCAGGCGACTCGCTCGCCAGGTCCTCGAACAGGGCCAGGGCGCGCCGGTGTATCGCCAGCGCGTCCTTCGTCGAATCGAGCTCCCTGGTGAGCGAGCCGACCTGGTAATAGGCGCGTCCCAGCCCCAACCGCGAGTCGCGGTCGGCCTGCCCTCCCAGCAGTGACTCCAGCTTGCGGTAGAACTCCCGTGCCTGCCGCAGCAGCTTGGTGCGAAGCTCGACGAACTCCTTCTGTTTGAGCAGGAGATCCTCGCTGACCCCGGTGTGGAACATCCGGATCGCCTCCTGGGCCAGCTCGAACCGTTCCCGCTCACGGCGGTTCGAGGCAGCCAGGTCGTTGTTGGCGCGGGTCACCTTGGCGTTGGCGAGGGCCAGGTCGGCGTTGGCCGCCCTCAGGTGGGCACTCGCCCGGGTCTGGACCGCCAGCACGGCCGCAGTCCCGATCAGCGCCACGAGCACCGCGGCGCCCGCGGCCGTCACCATGGTTCGGTTGCGCCGGGCCCATCGCCGCACCCGCCGCGAGAACGGCTCTCGCCACGCCGTCACGGGTTCCTCGGCCATCCACCGCTCGATGTCGTCCGCCATCGTCCGGCACGAGGCGTATCGGTCCTCCGGCCGTGTCGCCATCGCCTTGAGGCAGACCGCTTCGAGGGCCCTGTCGATGGAGGGGGCGAGCTGCCGCGGCGGTGCGAACTCGCCTCGCTGGACCTTGCGGAGCACCTCGCCGAGCTCGCCCTCGAATGGGGCCTTGCCCGTCAACAGGCAGTACAGCGTCGCGCCCAGCGAGTAGACGTCGGAGCGCGGCCCGAGCCGCTCCAGGTCGCCGGTGGCCTGTTCGGGGCTCATGTAGGCCGGCGTGCCCAGGGCCGATCGCGGTAGCGTCTCGGCGCTGCCGCTGGCCGAGCTGGGCCTGAGCGTCCGCTCGTCGGCGTCGGGGTCGCACTTGCCGGTGGCCTTGGCCAGCCCCCAGTGGACGACCAGCGTCTCGCCGTGCTTGCCGACGATGATGTTCCCCGGCTTGATGTCCCGGTGCAGCACGCCGCGGCTGTGGGCGTAGTCGATCGCGTTGCAGACGTCGAGGAAGCGACGAAGGAGCTTGCGCGATTCCAGCGAGCACCGGCCGGGGTCGGCCTTCATCGCCCCATCGGCGTGGAACCGGTCGATCGCCTCCTTGAGGCTGTCGCCTCGGATGAACCGCATGGCGTAATACGGTCGTCCGTCGGCATAGGATCCCAGGCCGTAGACCGGGACGATGCCGGGATGCTCGAGCCCGCCGGTGACCTCGGCCTCGATCAGGAACCGCTGGCGGCTGATGGGGTCGTCGGCATGACGGTCGAGGATCTGCTTGAGCGCGACCTCGCGGTTCAATTCGGAATCGATCGCCACGAAGACCGCGCCCAGGCCGCCGCGGGCGTAGGGCCGGAGCACGCGGAACCGCTGGCCTTCGCTGGTGGCCGTGCCCACGGCGTAGCTACTCGTGCGGTCGGGGTCGCCGAGGTCGGTCGAGCCATGGCCGGAGGCAACGTGGCCCAGGGTCGCGCCGATGTCGGGGTCGCCGAGATTCGCCAGGCTCTCTCGGGTCGATTTGCCGGCCTGGACGGCTGCCAGGCTCTTCTCCACCTCCCCTCCATGGGTTTCGAGGTGGACCTCGACCAGTCCTTCCAGCAGCGCCCGCCTGGCCACGTTGAGGTCTCCGCGGTCCTCCAGGTGGACGGCCAGGCTGCGCGACTTGTCGAGCGTCCAGGCCTGGAAGGCGGCCAAGAGCTGGCCCTGGTTGATGATGCCCGTCTGCAGCGCGAGCAGTCCGAGGAGGAGATGGCGGTCGGCGGCGGCAGCCATGGCGCGGATCCGAGGGACGGGGTTGTCCCCGTTCAAGACCAATCGCGGGAACTGTGCCCGGTCGCTAGGGGAGCGTCGCGACCGGTGAATTATCGCATGAACGAGTGGGCCGTGAATATGTGTCGTGCCGCCACCGTCAACACCGGGCCGTCACGCCTTTGCACGCAGTCGGCTCACGTCCGGGCCGACGGTCGGCGCTTCGATGGCCCGAGCCGGAGCGGGTCGCCGAAGCCTCGATGCAACAGCTTGATCCGATCGGGCCGGCCCGACGCCTTGTCCGTCGCAAAGGTCGTCGATAGTGCCTCTTCGACGAGTCGACCCCGGAGCTCATGCCCCATCGCGTTGGACGGGTTGATCAGGTAGAGCGATTCACGGCCGTATCCTGATTCTCCTTCGACGAACGGGCGAAGGCGAAGCCGTCATGAGGGGGGGACGGACCCCCTCATGAACCCTGATCATTTGGCGGACCGCGTCGGGGTCACGAAGAGCGCTCGGTTAACGGTTGGAGAGCTCGTCTCGAAGCCCTGAACGACGATCTGGCCGCGGTTGTCCCGAGATACGCCCGAGAGATCCGACGCCGTTTTCCCATGGCAAAGTCACGGCTTTCGACCCGCGTCGGCCTTCATGAGGGAATGCCCCGAGGCGTCTGACGCGAGGCGGTCCAGATCGACGCCCGGCCGGATCGCGGGCGAATCGACGGGACTCCTCCGCGAGGGGCGGCTCGGCCGGTCGCCGGGCGTTTCCGACCAGAGTCGGGCAGGCGCGGTCTCCGGCAGGCCGCCGCGATAGTACTGACCCGTCGGCAAGACCGGTGATCGATCCCCGGACGGTCGGCCGATCGAGGGCGCCGGGTTCCCGGCGTCGTTGGCGATCGTGTTGCGAGTGACCAGGGGGATATTCGCGGCGGTCGCATCGTTGGCCCCGGAGCCGGTGGAGATCGTCGCGCCCGCACTCCCGCCCGATCCGGCCGTCCCCGTCGCGGCGAGGCCGGGGATGCCGGTTCCGTTTCCCGGCTGGATGCTGGAGATCCCGCCCGAGCCGGTCGTGAACAACGACGTCGGGATGGCGGTGCCCGTGGAGGGATTCACCAGGACATAACCACCGGTGGTCAGCACGATCACACCCAGGTTGGTGATGGTCGGCAGCAAACGACCTTCCAGTTCGCAGTCCTGCAAGTCGAGATGGAATCTCCGGAGCGGCTTCATGGTTTGTTCTCCTGCTGTCGGTCACTCGGCGCGCTCGGCGAACGAGGCCGACTCGAGCCCTCGGCGGAGAATTCATGGGCCGGCTCGGTCGACGTACCGTGGCCGTCGCCGGCCCCTCCGCACCGCCCATCGGGCGGATATCCGGGCCTTCCTCGGGATTATCTCAACGGGAACACGCGGCCGATCGTCGCGGCGGCGCCACCTTTCATCGGCGATCCCGGGCGGGCCGAATGTCCGCCGGGATGCTGGGACCGAGACAGGATTCTTGCGGCTCGCACGCGTGTCTCGATAGGTCCTGGCCGGGCCGGACTCAAGACTCGGCCTCTCCGACCTCCGCGAAGCGCCGCCTATACTCTTAATCAAGGTTTGCCGAGGGCGGCCGAACTTAAATCGGCTCGATTGTAGATCTCCCGAGTGCATTCGCCGCGCCTTGGTTGATATTCAGGATATTCATCCGCCTGGATATGGCTTTCGGATTCGGAGAATGAGGAGCGATAACTCGCGTGGCGCCACACGCAGCCATGCACGCCGGCACGCGATCCGAATCTGTCTCAATAACCGGACAGTATACCTATGGATACACATCGGGTAGATTGAATGCCGATAGTATGGGAGTCGTGCGCGGACGCGCGAGCGGTCGGAAGTCGCCGATGGAACGGTCGTCGCGATCGCCGGAGTCGAGACGAAAGGTGAGGGAGGCCTCGCGGCCCCTATTCCCATGCTGGTGCCGGAGATCGAGCGACGAAGGCCCATGCTCGCCACGCCCGACGTAGAAGGCGTGGTCGAGCCTGCGCGACGGCGCAAGATTATCCACATCGACATGGATGCGTTCTACGCATCCGTCGAGCAGCGGGACAATCCGGAGCTTCGCGGCAAGCCGGTCGCGGTCGGCGGCTCGCGCGAGCGCGGGGTCGTGGCGGCCGCGAGCTACGAGGCCCGCGGTTTCGGCGTCAGGTCCGCCATGCCGTCGGTGACCGCCAGGCGGAAGTGCCCGGAGCTGATCTTCGTGAAACCGCGGTTCGACGTCTATCGGGCGGTCTCGCATCAAATCCGCGCGATCTTCGCCGAGTACACTCCGCTCATCGAACCGCTCTCGCTCGACGAGGCCTATCTCGATGTCACCGAGAACCTGAAGGCCATGTCCTCGGCGACCGAGATCGCCGAACAGATCCGGGCGAGGATCCGCTCGGGAACCGGGCTGACCGCCTCCGCGGGCGTCTCCTACAACAAGTTCCTCGCCAAGATGGCGTCCGACGAGCGCAAGCCCGACGGCCTGTTCGTCATCACGCCGAGGATGGGCCCGACGTTCGTCGAGAACCTGTCGATCGGGCGGTTCCACGGGATCGGTCCGGTGACGCGCGACAAGATGGAGCGGCTCGGGATCCGCGACGGAGGCGACCTCAGGGCCCGGTCCTTGCCATTCCTCCAGCAGCAGTTCGGGAAGTCGGGGCCCTACTACTATGCCCTGGCTCGCGGCATCGATGAACGACCGGTTTGCGCCGATCGCGTTCGCAAATCCATCGGAGCCGAAACGACATTTCATGCCGATCTCTTCACCCTCGACGAGGCGCGGGCGGCGCTCGGACCGCTCATCGCCAAGGTGTGGACATACTGCGAGGAGTCAACGATCCGGGGGCGCACCGTGACGCTCAAGGCCAAGTTCGCCGACTTCCGGCAGGTCACCCGCAGCCGGACGGGCGAGGCGCCGTTCGCGACGCGAGGACCCATCGAGGCGATCGCGTATGCCCTGCTCGAGTCGCTCTTTCCGGTCGACAAGGGCATCCGGCTTCTCGGCGTGACGCTGTCGTCGCTCGGTGCCGAGGCCGGCGGCGAGCACCAACTCCGCCTGCCGATTTAGGACGCGCCGGATCCCTCCTCGGGGGATGCCTTCCGGAGGCATCGATCAATGCGGATCGACCCGGTCGCTACCGGTGGGTGCGGGGGCATCCGGCGCCGCCGTGCGGGTCAGGTGGTATGTGGGATGGGTCCCATAGTTCTTGGCCAGCGGGATGTGGCCCACGTATCGGCACGTGAACTCCGTGATCCCCTGCGCGACGGCGAGCGCGGCGAAGACCTCGCTGGCATAAACCTCGTTGGCCGGCGTGATCGGCTCGATTCGCGCGGTGTGGCTGACGTGGGTGCCGATGCAGTTGAGCTGGCGCGTGATCGGGTCGGTGCAGAGATAGACTGGCCCGGCGTGCAAGGCGGTCCGGAGGCCGAGATTCGCGGGCAAACCCTTCGCCTCCCAGTCCGTCCCGCGGATGATTTCCGCGAGATCGAGGGCGAACCGACCTGCCTCGCCGATCTCCTCGAAGACGAGGAACAGCCCGTCGCCCCACGTATTCCGCTTGATGGTCCTGGCTCCCGACCGGTCGAGTAGGTCCGCGATGGCGCGGAGGAATTCGTCGACGAAGATCGGCAATTGATCCTCATTCAATTTGCTGAAGGAGACGACATCCGCGAACAGGAGTGCGGTGACGCGGCTGCCAAACTCCGACGATGGCTGGGTTCGAGGCTCGCCGCGCGTGGCGTGCGGCGGGGGAACGTCCCAGCCGAGTTCCTCCAACGGCCTGGCTGGTCGGGTCTCCGGCACCGGGATCACGTCGATCGCCCGGGTGAATCGTCGCCACTGGAAGAGCACATCGTTGGTTCCCCCGGGACCATCGCCATCACGACCGTCCCAAACCGCCAGGCGGAGGAGATCGGTCGAGAGTTCGACCGGCGTGCATGATCGCCTGGCCGTGGAGGAACTGATTGACGTGGTCATAGGCGACCTCGCCGAACTTGAGCGGGCGTTCCGAGACGGTCTCGACGATGGATTGTTCGAGTATCTGTTGATAACGATCGACCCAGGTCTGTCCGCCCATCGCCACCGAGGTCTCGCAGAAGACCTGCGGATCGAACGGCAGGATGACATGGGCTTCACCGCCGCGTTTCAGCAGGGTCTCGAGGAAGAGCAGATCCGAGCCATTGGCGGCCGAGCTGAATCCGATCTGGATGTCTTCGCGATCGAGCCAGGCTTCGATCTCCTCCCGAACGCGGGGCACGAGCGACTCCGGGAACCGTTCGCGCGCCCGCCCCGGCTGGTCGATCATATGGCCGGCGAAGATCGCCACGCGGGGCATCGGGAAGATCGCGCCCACGTCCGCGGGTGGGATATCCAGAAAGGTCGCCAGGATCCTGATTTGTCGGAGAGTCGAGCCCATGCTGCCGTAGTCGCGGTTCTCCCGACCGAACTGCGCCGCCTGCTTGTACCAAAGATCGGCGTTCGGGTCCTTGCAGAGGAAACACGCCTCGCCGAGCGTCGCGTTCAGCCAGTAGGGGTCATCCTGTCCTTGACCCGCCGCGAGGTGGTCGAGCCTCTTCAAGCATTGATTCCTGATCTCCATCGCGAGATGGGTGGCCATGTCACTCCGCCCGAGCATGGTCGCCATGGCCGCGGCATTGATCCCGGGGTAGTAATTCATCCGGAGCGAATACGCGGCCAGATAGAGTTGCAGCGATTTCTCCCAGTGCCGCCTCGCCGTGACAGGATCGCCCGGCCAGCTCTCGAGGCCCAAATCCTTGTGGGCGCGGCCGAGCAAACTGAGCGTCTCCTCCCGGCCCACCGTCTCCTCGGGAGTTGCCGCGGGCGATCGGCGCAACTCCTCGGCATCGAGCAGATCGAGGACACGGTGCGCCAGGTCGCTGGCGCCGCAGCGCGCCAGGGCGAGGCCGAGCAGTTGTCGCAAACGCTGGTCGTTTTCGAAGAGTCGGCGTCCTTCATCGATCAACGCGAAGGCCAGGAGCGGCTCGCCCTTCTTGAGCATCAGGTTGCCGATCGCGCGATAGGACTCGAGGACTTCCGGGTCCTGGGGGTCCCGCCCGTTCAAGGCTCGTCCCAACGACATCAACGAGGCGGGGTCCTTCGACTGCAACTCCTGTTCAAGCTTACTCATCGGCGGGGATTTCCTGAAGCCATCGACGTCTGCTCAAGATCCGGATGCGTCCGAGCGACTCGCGGCGCCGTTGCGCGGTCGTGCCTTTTCTCCGACTCCGGCAACGCGGCGTAGGCGACCAGGCCGGAGTGCTCCTTCGTGCGGTCGTCGCGTCTCGGCCCATAGGTCCACCCGTCGGCCATCCGCTGTGCCGCCCACCGATCGTGGTTGTGCTCGGCCAGCCGCTCGGTAAGCCGGGCCAGTTCGTCGGGCAGGACGACCCCATCGGTCGCGATCGGTCGGGGTTGGTGACTCACGGCCGTGGCCCTGTGGTGTTCACGGGGTGGGCACCCGATCGAGCCGCACCACCGGCTCTGGTCTCGGGACGACGCCCTACGATCCCATCATCGCACGGCGCGGCCGTCCGGAGAAGTGCAAGAGTTCCGGGCGCCCGACGGAGAAGGCGAGTATTTCCCGCGTCGACCGCAAGAGTCCCGCGCGAGAAAGGGGGACCCGGACGGTCGCCGCCGGATCCGACAACACCGGATACATTAAGACAAGAGAACGCGTAAATATCACTCGGCTGCTCGGTGTGACTCTGTCGTCGCTCGGTGCCGAGTCCGGCGGCGAGCACCAACTCCGTTTGCCGATCTAAATCAGCCCTCGTAATGGGAAAAGTAGGCCGGCTGTGCCGGCCTGGATCGGCCTGCTAGCCGCCAGTCACCACCGCGTTGGTCACCTGGTTCGGGCATAGGATGTCGCCCTTCGGCCGCGGCCGCGATGGATGGCGAGGCCGGCCAGGACTCCGCTCGCCAGCAAGACGATCGAGCTCGGTTCGGGCACGGCCGATAATGTGGCGATGAATCCCAGGTTCACTCCGTTCGAATCGGTGTAGGAACCGCCAGCCTGGCCCGAATCGTTCAGCGCGGTGACGTAGGTTCCCCCTCCCGTGTCGCCCGGCGCGGTCAGCGAAGCGATCGACCCATCCGGGCCGCGCACGAAGCCGAACGCGAGGCCGAGCGCATCGTACTGGCCCCCGACGGCGCCAGCGTTGTTCAGGGCATTGACGATGGTGCTGTCGCTCCCCGGGACGTCGAACGGGACGATCGTCCCGGATGTGTCTCTCAGGTAGCCGTGATACAGATATCCCCCGACGTTGTATATACCCGCAACGAGTCCGGCGTTATTGAGGAGCACCGGGGCAATCAGGCTCCCCGGCGAGTCGAAGATCGTGTAGGACCCATCCGCGGCGCGCAAGAATCCGTGTATCACCCCACTTGCGTCATAGTACCCCCCCGAGACTACCCCGGAGGCGTTCAGGGAGCTGACGAAGGTATGGATGGAGCCCGGCGGGTCGAAGGTGGTGACCATACCGTCCGCCTGGCGAATGAAGCCATGAAAAACATTATTCGCGTCCCTATAGATGCCGGCAGCGGCACCCGAGTCGTTCAGCGAGTCAACGACGGTCCTGAGGCTTCCGGGCACGTCGAACGTGGTCATCGAGCCACCCGGATCGCGCAGGAAGCCGTGGATGTGATGACCAGCATCGTCGTAAGAGCCCGCCACCTCCCCGGCGTTGTTGATCGCGAGGGCAAAGGTGGTGTACACGCCCGGCGCGAATGTGGTGATCGATCCGCCGGCATCGCGGACGTACCCGTGGTACGTGCCGTCGAGGTCGATGTAGGAACCCGTGGCCTGGCCGCTCGCGTTCAGTCCATTGACGTTAACCTCCAGCCCGTCGCTGCCCGCGGGATTGATGACCGCGTAAACGTAGCCGGCCACATGCCGAGTCCGGGCAGGAGTAGACACCCAGTAAGACGACCGGCACGAACAACCATCGTGAAATCCTCATCGTCGGTTTCTCCCTTGAAGTCCATCGTGTCGAGGCGCAGTATCCCTACAGCCGGATCGCGAATGGCGACCCGGCCAACCATCCTCGTTCCATGAATTGCAACAGGTCGTTAGAGGAGCCGGACGCGTCTTCCCACGCGGGGTCGGCTTCGCGAACGACGCACCAAGAGCCTCACCGTTCGACCTTCGCGGCATCCGGCCTGGCGACCCTGGATCGCCGCCCGGCCTCGGCGATCATGGCCTGGAAGTCCGGGCGTTGCAGGAGGGGACCGAAATCGGCGTCCCTCCGGATGGCCTTGTCATCCTCGAACCCCCGCTCCACGGCGAGGCGAAGCAGGGCAACGGCCTTGGCCGCGTACGGCTCGCGTTGAGCCGCATCCCGGGAGGCGATCGAGCAGATGCAGGCCATGCTGTACAGGGCCATCGGCGAGATCCCCGCCTCCGCGGCCGAGTCGTCGGCGATCTTCAGCGCCCGCTCATGCCGCCCGTCGTTGCGGGCGAGCGAGATCGCCTCGCCGAGGCGGAATTTCGGCGACATGGGCGGGTCGCTCAGTTCCAGGGCGCGGCGCCAGTCCTTGGCGGCCTCGGCATGATGTCCGAGGTCGCCGAGGGCGTAGGCCCGCCGACAGTAACCGTTACAAAGATATCTGCGGGAGACCGCATCGCCTGGGGACTTCTCCCGGATCCCGGTGAGCAAGTCGATCGCTTTGCCGATCCACTCGAGTGCGTCCCGAGGGCGGCCCCGTTCGCGGATATAGTGGCCGAGGTTCCCGTACGTGCCCGCCAGCGCGAGCGCGAACGCGGGCGAGTCCGGGAAGGAGGCGACAAGCCTGGCCGAGACGACGATCGACCGACGATACTGGCCCTCGGCCTCGGCGTGACGCCCCATCTTGAGTAACATGACACCGAAGCTATTGTGGCTGCTCGCGAGGATGGAACCGAACTCGGGGGTCTCGGGGACCGAGGCAACCAGCTCTTCCAGCACGGCGATCGCCTCGCTGAAGATGGGCATCGCGTCGTCCCGCCGTTGCGGGTCGTCACCCAGGAAGTGACCGAGGTTGGTGAGTTGGCGCGCCAGGTCGTTGCGTAACGAGGGCTGTCGGGGAATCCGGGCCACCAGGCGGCGGCTGATCTCGACGGCCTCGCGGTACGCCGACTCGGCCCCGGCCTTCTTGCCCTGCTCGTGCAAGGCGGTGGCCAGGTTGTTCAGGGTCTCGGCCAGGGAGCTTTGCAGTTTCGGGACGTCGGGGAACTCAGCAGCGAGCCGCCTTCTTATGGGAAGGACCTTGCGATATTCCTCCTCCGCCTCGCGTTCCCTCCCTCGACCCTGGAGCATCAGCGCGAAGCCGTGGTGGGCGGCGAGGGTGAGATCCGCGATATCCGGTTGCCTCGGGAAGTCGCGAGCCAATCGATCCGACAGGTCGATCGCCACGCGATAGGCGGCCTCGGCCTCGCCATAGCGGAGGAGGAGGGTGAGCAATCGGCCCCGGTTCGCGGCGATGGCGACCGCTTGCGTGCGGTGATTGGGGACGGACGGGAATCGGCGGGCCAGGTCCTCGTATCGATCGAACGCCTTGCGATAGGCTGCGTCGGCCTCGTCGAATCGGTTGAGCCCGTTCAGGATCCCGGCGAGGACGGTGTTCGAGTAAGCCAGGTTCTTCTGCCGTTCGGGGTCGTCCGGAGCGTCGGCCAGGTTCGTTTCGTGGCCGACGATCGCCTGGCGCATGACGATCAGGGCTTCGGGGAGCCTGTCCGTCTTCATCAGCAAATAGGCGAGCCGCTCGCCGTAGCGAGCGAAGGCGAACTGACCAGCCATCTCTCTTGGCGCCTGCGCGGCAATCGAACGGCCCGTTTCATACGCCCGCCGGAATTCGGCCTCGGCGTCGGCGATTTTCCCCTCGCGATCGAGGACCGTTCCCAGGCCCTCGCCGACACGCGCGCTCACGGCCCGCCAGCGGGGATCGTCCGGGGCCTCGGCGGCGAATCGCTCGGATCGCGCGAGGGCCCCTCGGCATTCGACCTCGGCCTCCGCAAGGCGACCGAGCTCGTTGAGGGCCCGGCCGGCAGCCTCCAGGGCCGTGACCAGCGCCTCCCGGTGGGCAGAACCGCCCGGGGCCACCACCAGGCGTTCGAGGATCGCCTGCGCCTGTCGGTAATCGGCGAGGGCGGTCTCCATCGCCCCGGTCTTGTAGTAGACCCCTCCCAGGCGGTGGTAGGCCCGGGCCTGTTCCGCCTCTTGCCGGCGGTCGCCCGCCTCGCCCCGGATGAGGCTTTGATAGAACGGCAGGGCCGTCTCGAGCAACCTTCCGCGGAGTTGATGGAAATCGGCCCGGTTCAGGTCCGGGTCCTCGGTAATCGCGCTCAGATAGGAATCGACCGCGCCGCGGGCGAGTTCATAGTTGGCCGACGCGCCGGCCCGCTCCCGGTTCGCGCGGGCCTCGGCCCGCATCGCCCGCACGGCTTGCCAGGTGCTGAGCGCCGCGCCCAACGCGAGCAAGGCCGCGAACCCCGACGCCGTCGCAAGCAGGACCCGGTTTTTCCGCGCGAACTTACGCAGCCGGTACGATATCGAGGGGGGGCACGCCTCCACCGCCTCGTCGGCCAGGTACCGCTGCACGTCCCGCGCGAACCCGCTGGCCGTCTCATAGCGGCGATTGCGGTCCTTCTCCAGCGCCCGCATCACGATCCAGTCCAGTTCCCCGCGGACGAGCCTCGTCAACCGGGCCGGATCGGTGTTGCGCCGCGCGGCGACGGACGCCAGGGTCTCCCGCGACTCGCTCAGCCGGGTGCTGGGCGTCGGCGGCTCCTCCTCCATGATCCGCCGCAGGATCTCGGCATAGGCCGCCGACCGCAACTTCGCCCGTTCCAAGGGCGTCGTGCCGGTCAGGAGTTCGTAGAGCAAGACGCCCAATGAGTAGACGTCGCTGCGAGTGTCCACGTCATGCCCCGCGAGGGCCGACTGCTCGGGGCTCATGTATTCCAGCGTCCCGACGATCGCACCGAACTCGGTGAACAAGGTCCGCTCGGTCAGACGCTGGGCGGTCGCCTTGGACACCCCGAAGTCGATGACCTTGGGGACCGGCTTATCGTCGAAGAGCGTGACGAGGACGTTGTTCGGCTTGACGTCGCGGTGGATGACTCCCTTCTGGTGGGCGTGCTGGATCGCCTGGCAGACGGGCACGAAGAGTTCCAGTCGCTCCCGAGGGCTGAGCCGGGCCTGGTCGCAGTATTCGGTGATCGGGATTCCCTTGATCAGCTCCATGACGAAGAAAGGGCGGCCGCTCTCGGTGACGCCGGCGTCGAAGACCCTGGCGATGTTCGGGTGTTCCATCAAGGCCAACGCCTGGCGCTCGGCCTCGAACCGGGCGATGACCTGGCCGGTGTCCATCCCCGGCTTGATGATCTTGAGGGCGACCCGGCGGCGGACGGGTTGGTCCTGCTCGGCCATGTAGACGACGCCCATCCCCCCCTCGCCGATCTTCTGCAAGAGTTTGTACGGGCCGATCAGAGTGCCGGGGCCCTCGATGATCGGGCGGGCGTGGCCCGGGTCGGCGAGACGATCTCCCTGCGAAATCGCGCCCGAGGGGTCGCCGGGATCGGTGATGGTCGCCCCGGAATCGGCCCAATGACTGCCATTGTCGGCCGTCAGGGTGGGACCCAACCCCGGGATATCTCCCATGGCGTCGGTGGCGTCGTCGAGTGCGGGGGGCCTGTCGAGCAAGGAGTCGGCCGCCGAGTGGGCCTGCAACAAGGCCTCGACCCGGCGTCTCAAGGCGACGTCGCCGCGGCAGGCTGAGTCGAGGTAGGCGGCGCGATCGGCAGGATCGCTGAGTTCCAGGGCGGCGTCAAAGATGGTTTCTTCAGACATGGCCGGACTCGCACCTCGGCGTGGTTCGGGACGGACTCAGCCCTCAATGCGTAATCCGCGGCGGGATTAGCTCAAGAATCCGAAAAGCTCGTCAAGATTCCGGGTCGTCGTCCCGCGGCGCGGTGCCCGCGCCCCGGATCTCAACCCGCAACCAGGCGCGGGCGTAGGCCCAGAGCCGCTTCGCGGCGGCGTGCGAGAGGCCGAGGGCGTCAGCCGCCTGCGGGAGGGTCAGCCCGGCGAAGTAGAGGAGCTTGACCAGCTCGGCCTTGACCGGATCGCGGCCGGCGAGTCGGTCGAGCGCCTCGTCCAACGCCAGCAGGTCGGGATCCGGCCCGGGAGAAGCCAGCCCGGCCAGGTTGACCGTGATGCGATGGCGGCCGCCGCCACGCTTCAGGCTCTTTCGCCGACGTGCCCTTTCGACCAGGATGCGCCGCATCGCCTCGGCAGCGGCGGCGAAGAAGTGCCCGCGCCCGTCCCAGGGCAGGCCGGGTTCGGGGCCGACCAGCCGCAGGTACGCCTCGTGGACCAGGGCCGTCGCCTGGATCGTCTCGTTGGGAGCCTCGCGGGAAAGCTTCGCGGCCGCCAGCCGCCGCAACTCGTCGTAGACCAGCGGCAGGAGCTGTCCGACCGCGGCGGCGTCCTCGCGTTCGATGGCCGAGAGAATGCTGGTGACGTCGTTCATCGCCGCGAGCCTCCAGCGGGTATCGCAATTCATTTGCGGCCTGGGATCGTCCCAAGACCTGGGGATTGACGGCGTCTCCGCCCTGACACGTGCGACGACGACTCATACTAACCCGAAGCGTCAGCGAGGTCTGCCGTAAGTCCTTGCGATAGTGAGGGAAAGATCCTCGCTCACGCTTCGGGTTGGTATGGCCGGCGGGCAAGGTAGTCGCTCTCGAACTGTCAACCTGCGGAGCGGGGACTTTGGGACGATCCCTGCGGCCTTTCCTCCCGGCTTTCTCGAAACCCATCGTAGCCATACATTTCCGAGAAATCTATTCCGAGAAGACTTTTCGAGAATCGAAAAGCCTGGATTTGGCATAGCCGTAATTGCGTCCATTCCAGTCCCACCCGGGCTCGGCGCCCCGACCGATTCGTCAATACACCTGCGCCGAAGGATCGCGAAGCGACCGCCGACGGATTCGCAGTTTTTTCGTTAAATCCCATGATCCCTGTGACGAATCCGGCACCAGAAACGAACCACAGTGTGTACTGGTTGACGGAAACCGAATCCGTACGACGAAAAAATGCCTCGATCGCCCGCAAGCGATCCATGGAAGAAACGATCAGGCCGACGCATGCCTTCGTCACTCGATCACGAATGGTTCCTCTCGGTGATGGATTCGCACCAGCGTCTCCTCCACAAGGTTTGCTGGGCCTATGCCAACTCGCCGGATGAACGGGAAGACCTCTTCCAGGACATCGCCGTTCGACTCTGGTCGGCGGCCGGAAATTACGACCCGACGCGCAAGCTTTCGACATGGATCTACCGCGTCGCGTTGAACGTCGCGATCGATTTCCACCGCAATCGCCGCCGACGTCGCAGAGAAAAGCTCGGCCTCGATGGCGAGCTGGAGGCCGCATCCGCATCCGGGCAGGATCCGGTCGTCGTCGAGCAACTCCGGGAGCTCCATGAGCTCCTGGAGCGACAGTCGGAGGTGGACCGAGCCTTGTTGTTGCTTCATCTTGAGGGCAACTCGCATGCCGAAATCGGCGAGGTGCTCGGGATCAGCGAGAGCAACGTCGGGACGCGGTTGGGCCGTCTCAAGAAATCCCTGCGACAATCCGTCGCAGGGCACGAAATCTGATGCTTCGGAGAGGAGAACCGTCATGGAACTCGATCAACTGCAAGAACGCTGGCGCCAGCTCGACCATAAACTGGATCGAACCCTGGCGACGAACTCCGCCGTGCTACGGCAGGTCGGATTGCAAGGGACTCGTCGGCGCATCGATCGACTGGCTGTCTGGCCGGCGATCGACCTCGCGTTCGGAATTGGAGTGCTTCTCGTCACGGGATCTTTCCTGGGTGACCACTGGCCGGAACCAACGCTGGTCCTCCCGGCGTTGGGCCTCATGGTCGCATCGGTCCTGTTCGTGATCGACAACCTCCGCCAGTTGGCGATCGCGTCAACAGTCGCCTGGGACGGACCCATCGCGGACATCCAGCTTGCCGTCAGCCGACTCCGTCGCGCACGGATCCGGCAGTTCAAGTGGGTTATCCTCCTTTCGCCGCTGCTCTGGTTCTGCATGATGACCGTCGGCGGCGAGCTCATCTTCGGCGTGGATGTGATCAAGACGTTCGACCCCGCGTGGGTGGTGGCCAACGTCGTATTCGGCGTGCTGTTCATTCCCGCCGGGGTGGCGATCGCTCGCGTCCTCGGACGAGGATGGCAATCCCACCCATTTTGGCGCAACTTGCTGGATGACATCTCCGGTCGCAACCTGGCCAGGGCGCAACAAGAATTGAAGACCTGGGCCGAGATCGGGAACGAGCCCCCGGCCTGATCATATCAGAGAGGCCTCATACCCGTGAGAATCATCGGCCTGGAAGAACATTTCGTGACCGCCGACGTGCTCAAGGCCTGGCGTACGCTCGACCCCCGATGGCAAGATGTCGCGCTGGAGGCATCGGTGGAGGGAGAGACTGCACGCCGCCTGGCCGAGTTAGGCCGAGAGCGTCTCGCCGCGATGGAGGAGACCGGGCTCGACGTCCAGGTGGTGTCGCTCACCGCCCCGGGCGTGCAGAACCTGGCGCCCGACGACGCCGTGGCGCTCCAGACCGCCTCCAACGACCTGCTCGCCGACGCGGTGGGCAAGCATCCCGGCAGCCTACAAGGACTGGCGACACTCGCCACCCCGGCGCCGGCCGAAGCGGCTCGTGAGCTGGAGCGGGCGGTGACGAGGCCAAGGCTAAACGGCGCGATGCTGTTCGGCCGCACCCGCGAGCGCAACCTCGATCATCCCGATCTCCGGCCGATATTCGACGCGGCGGCCGCGCTGAATGCACCGCTCTACCTGCACCCGCAGTCACCATTGCCGACGGTCCGCGCGGCCTATTACAGCGGGCTGGGCGACTCGGTGGACGCCGCCTTCGCCACCCATGGGATCGGCTGGCATTATGAGACTGGCGTGCAGCTCCTGCGACTGATCCTGAGCGGCGCGTTCGACCGCTTTCCCGGCCTCCAGGTGATCGTCGGCCATTGGGGCGAGGCGGTCCTGTTCTATCTCGAAAGGATCGAGCACCTCGCCGTGGCCGCGAAGCTGGAGCGTCCGCTCGCCGATTATTTCCGGAACAACGTTTTCGTCACGCCCAGCGGCATGTTCAGCCGGCGGTACCTGCGCTGGGCGACCGAGATCGTGGGCGTCGAGCGCATCCTGTTCTCGACCGACTATCCGTTTCAATCGGCCCCGCAGGGCGGTGCCCGCCGTTTCCTGGTGGAGGCGGACCTGACCGATCCCGACCGGGAGAAAATCGCATCCGGCAACTGGGACCGACTGTGCGCAGGGATTCGGAGATGACCATTTCCAGGATCCACGACGAATATTCAACTCGATAGGATGCTGAAAATTGAGCGATCTCAACCTGAAAGTGGGTTGCTTTCCATACGACCACGCGCGTGCCTTGTTCGAGGGCACCGTCAAGATCGACGGCGTCGACGCCCGTTTCGAGGGCGCCGGCATCGTCTCGGAGATCTTCGAGCGCATGGTGCGGCGTCGCGAGTTTCACGTCGCGGAACTGGGGCTGACGTACTATCTCCGGACCCTCGACCTCGAGGATCCGCAGTTCATCGCGCTCCCGATTTTCCCGAATCGCAATTTCCGACACTCGGCGATATTCATCAACACGTCGAGCGGCATCAAGACGCCGCAGGACCTCGCGGGCAAGACCATCGGCGAGTTCGCACTCTACGGGCACGATGCGGGAGTCTGGCCGAAGGGCATCCTCTCGGACGAGTACGGCGTGACGCCGGACCAGTGCCGCTGGATCATCGGCGGCACGGATCATCCCATCCCGCAGTTCGATTGGATCCCGCAACCGCATCCGGCGAACATCGAGGTGACGCACGCCCCGGAAGGCAAAGCGTTGGGCCCGATGCTCGTGGCGGGCGAGATCGATGCGCTCATCTCGGCCGATGTCCCGCAGTCCGTACTGGATCGTTCACCGCAGGTCGCCCGCCTGTTTCCCGATTACGAGACGGTCGAGCGCGCGTACTACCAACGCACCGGCATCTACCCGATCATGCACGCCGTCGTCATTCGCAGAGAGGTCCTCGCGCAACATCCGGGACTCGCGAAGGCAGTCTACCGAGGCTTTTGCGACTCGAAGGACGTTGCGATGCGGCAATACCGGGAGGGCGCGAGAAAGCAGCACATGGGCGTCATGATCCCGTGGTTCAGTCAACTCTTCGACGAGGACCGCCACCTGCTCTCCGACGATTGGTGGCCCTACGGCGTCGGGGCGAACCGCAAGGTGATCGACACTTACTTGCGCCACCATTTCGAACAAGGCCTCTCGAAGCGGCGGCTGACGTGCGAGGACATCTTCGTGCCGGAGCTGCTCGGGACGTGACGCAGGCTGCGACTTGAGAGTCTGTCTCTTACCCAGGATCTTCGGGGCCAAACCCTTATTGCTGATCTGTCTCCTGGATAGTAACCGCGCGAGGTCGACAACGGGACAGGAAATCCCGTTTTTCCGATCCCTTCAACGACCGATCGCGGAGATTAAGAAAGCATGGAGCGCTTTGGATCGGGAGGACGACCCGGAAGAACGCTGGGCCCATTCGAGGTGATGACCATGTGGCTTCCCGGAAATGAAAGCAAGAACGCGGTTGCCGAGCCGCGCGATGCCGCGAGCGCACGATCGGATTTGGATGAATCAGAGCCCCGGCGGCGATTCCAGTCGAACTGGGGGGGCACGCTCTGGATGATGACGGTCCTCGGCGGGGGCGCGATCGGATTGATCGATCTATCTCACCATGTGGCCCGACAGGATCAAGAGATCGAACCCACCGACCATTCGGGTGCGGGGCTGATCGTCCGCTCCGAACCGGTCCACCTCTGGTTGCCCCAGATATTGACCGAACTGGCGCAACGTCAGTCTCAATCCCCGGTGATCCGGTCACACGAGGACTTGCGACGATTTCTCGAGGTCGAGGGCCGGCAAGACCTGTGGTATGCGATGACCGCGAGGGGATACCAGGTCAACGGCGAGGCGACTGATATCACGGTCATCCGCTGGCCGTACGACGACGCCCCCCATCTCCCCGAGTTGCTGGAGATCCTCGCCACGGTCGCCGGGAATCGGTCTCGCCATCCCGACGCGGTCTTCTCGAGGGCCGCGATTCATATCGTCGGCAATGAATTACGGAAATGCAAACCACGTGAAGTGATGGCAGAAATGTTAGCCTATCCGTCTCCCAATGCGGATGAGGAGGATTCCCCGTCAGCGCCCGGGAGACTCGGGGCTGCCCGGGCGCGTGCAGATCATTTCCGAACGCCCTCGCCCGGATCGTAGAAGGGGACGAGTGAGAGAGATGCTGAACCCGTCGCGGGGTCGATTCGCGGACGCGACAGGCTACCAACCGAGCTGAAGCTCGGTCAGTTGCCCATGATAGGCATCCAGATTCCACAGCGCGACCGACTGGTCATCGCTGCCCGAGGCGAGCATTCGCCCATCGGGCGAAGAGCTCAGTGTGTTCGCGAGGCGCGCGTGTCGCTCCAGATTCAGGAGGCGCTCGCCGCGGCGCGTATCCCAGACCCCGACGCCGCCCGCGGCGATGCCCAGGAGCCCTCCTTTGCCGAAAGCCAGGGTGCGGATCGGCGCCGGGCCGATGGCCCATCGAGCGGCGAGCATCCCGCGGGATATGTCCCAGAGGCGGACGCTCCCGTCGTCACACCCGGCGGCCAGCATCGATCCCCCCGGCTCCGCCGCGAAGGCCCGGACCGCCCCGGTATCCGGCCCGGCCGAGACGACCCTCGCGATCTGCCCGTCATCGGCCCCGAGGAGCGCTATCGTACCGTCCGCTCGCCCGGCCGCGACCAACGCTCCGTCCGCGCCGAAGGCCATCGCGGTGGCGGATTCCGTCCAGAGCAACGACGGCACGACCTCGAGCCCGGCCCCTCGCGCGGATCGAGCGAGCTTCCAGACGCGCAATCGCCCGTCGGCATCACGCTCCGCGAGCCGGTCTCCCGCGGGCCCGAAGCCGAATTTCGCGGATCGGAACCGATCCCTCCTCGAGAGTCGCCATGAAACGCCCGGTCGCGGCCGAACGGAGGACGATTGTGCCATCGTCGCTCCCCGAAGCGATCAGGCCACCGTCGCGACTGACATCCACCGACCGGACGGCCATCCCCCGCTGGTGCGCGTGGTGCACCGCCTCGGCGGCCGCCGCCGCCAGCCGCGCGGCGGATTTCGGATCGCGGGAATCGTCGGCGAGCTTCCCGACCAGGCTCGACCCGCCGATCAGCTTCATGCTGATAATCCTGGGTCAGATCCTGGGCATCGGCCCGGTCCTACCCCTGGCGACGGATCAGGGCGTAGATCGGATACCAGTACGCCTGGCACAGCGTCGTCAAGGCATCGCGGACCTCGGGACTGGAGCGATCACCCGACCGGAGGATGAGTCTCCAGTGCGTCGTGGGGAACGATCCCGCCGCGTTGTCCGCGTACCCATTCTCCGACCGGCGATTCGAATCGGACCGCATCGATCACCGGTGGCCGCCACCGCCGCCGCCGCCCATGCGGCCACCGCCGCCACCCATCCCTCCTCCGCGGAAGCCGCCGCCCATCCCGCCGAATCCGCTACCCATGGAAGGACCGGCACGGAAACCTCCTCCATAACCACCGCCGCCGAGACCACCTCCGGCGTATCCTCCTCCCATGCGAGCTCCACCCATCGGGGCTCCGCCCGTCATGCCGTTCATCATCCCGGGATGACTCGCCATGGGCATCCTTCCACCGGCGGCTCCGCCGGGACGACCAGCCATGGCCCCCATCCCCGCGCCTGTACCACCCGCCATCCGTCCGGCGCCGGTTCCTCCCGTGGCGGGGCGACTCATGGCCGAGTTGGCCATGCCCGAGCCCCGCGTTATGTTTCCTGCGCCCGCCGAGCCTCGCGCCAATCCTCGTCCCGCACCTGCCGCGCCCTGCCCTTGCCTGGCCGCCGCGGAGGCCGAGCCGTTGGAGGCCGCCGTCCGACCGGCGGTCGCCGAATGCGAGTTCACTCCGTTATAGGTAGACCGCGAGGCGTTGGCCCCCGAGGAGACCGCCGAGGCCTGGCGAACATTACCCTGGCCCCCGCCTGACCGGCTGGCCGTCCGCGTCGAGCTCGAGTTCCGGGAGAGCGGATTCGCATAGGCGTGGGAGGACGGCGGTGAGACCGAACCCCTCGAGGAACCGACCGAGCGATTGACGCTGGCGCTCCGCGTGACGCTGGTGTTGCGCGTCACCGTATTCCCGTTCCGCGTGACGCTGACGCTCCGGTTGATGCTGACGCTCCGATTGATCGACACGTTCCGGCTGCCGTAGGGATAATGCCCACCCCAGCCTCGGCCCCAACCACCCCAGCCCCGGCCATAACCGCCCCAGCCCCAGCCACCCCAACCGAAGCCGAAGAACGGGTAACCGAACCCGAATCCGAAGTACGGAAAGCCGAAGCCGAAACCGCCGAATCCGAAGCCACCGTAGCCGAAGCCGAGTCCTAGACCCAGGCCGAACCCGCCGTAACCGAACCCGCCATAGCCGCCATAGCCGCCGAATCCGCCATAGCCGCCATAGCCGCCGAATCCGCCATAGCCGCCGAATCCGCCATAGCCCAGTCCCCCGTAGAACGGATATCCATAACCGTAGTAGGGGAAACCCAGGCCCAGGCCCAGGCCGAATCCGCCTCCCATGAGGCCGCCATAACCCCCGAATCCGCCGTAACCCATGCCGCCGTAGCCCATACCGCCATATCCCCCGCCTCCATATCCGTACTGGACCGGAGTGGCGTAGTAGGGATATCCATTACCGCCATAGTATGGGTAGTCGAGATAGCCGTAGTAACCGTCGAGGTTGCCGTAGGAGGCATATCCGTAATACCGGCCGGAGTCGTCGTAATAGACGCCGGGATAACCGTCGTAGTTCGAGTTAGGACGTCCGAAGGCCCCGTTGAGCTGTCCGTACATCTGGGGAGGGACGGTCGCATACGGTTGATACGTCAGGTTATCGGATGACTGCGCCGACTTGTCGACCTCGGCGGGCGCGAAGAGGGTCCCGCGGTCTTCGAGCGTCCGGTCCCAGTAACCGTCCTGGAAGACCCAGCCGTCGGGCTGGCGAATCCACTGGGCGGGGACCCAGGACCATCCGGTCTGGACCTTGGCCCAGAAGCCCTTCTTCCAGACGACGCCATCGCCATCGGGATAGTACTGGCCGGGGATGTAGAAACAATCGTCGCCGGGCGATTCACCCGGATCGTCGTCGGGCCGCTCCTGGGGCGGGCCGTCCTTGCGATAGTCGAGGCGGTCGGTCTTGCGCGCGCTCCAGAATCCCGGGACTCGGAACCAGCCGCGGTCATCGCGTTTCCAGTAACCGTTGACCCAGAATCGTCCCGGAGGGGCGACGCGCCAGGTGCCGGTCACCCAGAGGTATTCGTTGCGGCCGGCGTCCCACTCCCAGTAACCTTCGATCCATTGTGCCTTGTCGTTCGGCGGATCGACGGCGGGCTTCTCGTCAACCGGTGCCGGCGGTGCCTTCTCCACGCGGTTGGGTTCCTTATCCTTGCGCGGGGAGAGGAACGCCTCGTGGAGCGGGCCTTCCGTCAAGGCCCTGACCCTGCGATCGGGGGTTGTTCCGATCGATCCCGGCTGGCCGTTCCCGGCCGAGCCCACGCCTCCCGACGGCAGGGCCGGGATGTTCGGAGTCGGCGGAGCCCCGGGTTCCTGGCCGATCGCCGGCGGGGTTTGCGCGACTCCCACAATCAGGGTAAGGACGAGCCCAACCATCTGGACGCGGTTCATGGCAAGAACTCCGCCTGTGCGGCTGGATTGCAGCGGCGTGAACGATTCCCTTGCAAGGACTACGATGACCGGGAGATGATCGCCCACGACTCCCGAAAGAGCCGGGTCGTTTTCTTCCATACAACCGTCACGACGGCCCTCAGGCTCGCGAAATCCAGGCGGTCAACGCCTTCTCAAGCCCTTTCAACTCGAATCTACCGAAGGCGTTGGAGCGAGGATGGGCGGTTCGCACGCGGTCGGACGAGATCGTCGTCAACGCTCGCCAAGCCCCATTGTATGTGAGACGACCTCCGAATTTCCACGGAGTGGGTTCCATAATAATCGGCTACGGACGACGATCGCCGTCAACGATCCGACGTCCTCCCGAGGATGGGACGGACGGATGGGCGTTCAAATCCGTCGCACGAGGGGCAAGGGAGCGAACCCGGCCCCGATGATCGGCACGGGCGGGCAATCGAGCCAGTCGGCGAGGAGGCCGGCGTAGACCCGTCGGAAATCGGTGTGGAACTTGAGGTCGCCGTCGTCGAGGTCATCGAAGCTCGGATGCGCCGAACAGGCCGGGCGTCGCGACCGGCCCGACCAGGAGGACCGGCGCCGCCGCTCCATGATCGGTCCCCTGCGAGGCATTCTCCGCGACCCGGCGGCCGAATTCGCTGAAGGCCAGCACCACGACGCGGTCCGACTGGCCGGCCGCGGCCAGGTCGTCGTGGAAGGCGGCGATCGCGTCGGAGAGCTCGTTCAGCAGCGCGGTGTGCGTGCCGAGCTGATTCGCGTGGGTGTCGAATCCGTCGAGGGATGTGTAGAAGATTCGCGTACCGAAGTCGGCCTTGATCATCTGGGCGACCAGCTCCAGGCGACGGGCCAGCCCGTAATTGGGGTATTTCGGCCCGCTCCCCGGCCTGGGCACGAGCTGCTCGAGCCGGCTGCTCGATTCGTAGGCCGACAGGGTCGTCCGGCTGATGAAACCCAGCAAGGGATCGTCATCGCGACGCTCGGCACTCGCCATCTCGGAGAGCGCCGATCGCGTCGCCTTCCGATCCGATTCGGCGCCGGCGACGCGAAGCTTGTAGCTTTCCAGGCTCTCCAGCGCGGGGACTTCGGTCTTCCGGCTCCGGAGCGCCTGCGGGAGCGACCCGCCGCCGACGTGCAAGGCGAGCGGGTCGTCGCCCGGCTTGCGCCCCTTGGCGTCGAGCGCACGGCCCAGCCAACCGGTTTCCAGCGAGGCGCCGACCTCCGGATAACCGGTCTCCCAGATCTCCATCGATCGGAAGTGCGAGCGGTCGGGGTTGGGATATCCGACGCCCTGCACGATCCCCAATCGCCCCTTTTCCAATAGCTTCGCCAGCGCGCCCATCGAGGGATGCAGGCCGATCTCGGGGGTGATCTTGTGGACCTGGCTCGAGGAGAGCCGCAAGGCCCGACGACCCCGGTTGTAGCCGTCGATCCCGTGGGGCACGACCGTATTCAGGCCGTCATTCCCGCCCAGGAGCTGGACGACCACCAGGATCCGCTCGTTGGACTTGCTGCTCCGGGCAGCCTCGGCGGACCGGCCGAGGAAACCGGGGATCGTGGTCGCGCCCATCGCAACGAGCGTGCTGGAACTGAGCGACGTTTGCAGGAAGCGGCGACGGCTCGAAGGCATGGGAGTGTGTTCCTGTCGCGGTGGGGAAAAATGGATGGCGGCACGGATCAGATTATGTCAACTGGTATTCGGGCAGCGTCAGGATTCGTCGGGCGGCATCGCGAAGCGCGGCCTCCGGGCTCCCCGCCTTCGCCGCCGCGGCCTTGAAGATCGGCTCGCGCACGTGAACGCCGAGGGGACCGGGGACCAGCAGGTCGAGCAGGAATCGTCCGGCCTTCTCGGGCTGATCGAACCCATGGCGCGCGGCCAGGGCCCGGGGGTCGCAGCGACGGCCGAGCGACTCGTCATCGGAGAGCAATCGCAGGGCCAGGTTGGCGCGGGCGAGCATCGTGGTCGAATTGATCCAGGCGGGACCGCCCTCCCACCCGGCGACGCTCGGCGGCGCGTAGAGGCTCTGTCCCATCGCGGCGCAGGCCTCGGCGACGGCCCCCGACTCGACCGTCGGCTTGAGGATCTCGAGCGCGCGGATCGTCCCGACCGCGAACTCGACCGGGCTCTTGACCTTCCGCCTGCGCATCGACGCGTCGAAGAAGAGGCGCGATCGCAGGATGAGCGCGACCGGCACCTCGATCCGGTAATTCGACTCGCGGAAGGCCTTCGAAAGCGGCGCGAGCAGCCGCTCCGTCGGGGCGTGCGAGTCGCTGACGAAATGGCGGAAGAGCTTCTTGCAGATCCAGTCCGCGCAGGCGGGCTGTTCCAGGAGGATCTCGGGGATATCGTCGCCCGTCCAGTTCCCCGACTTGCCCAGGACGTGCTTGACGTCGTCGTCGTGCTGGCGGGGGACGAGCTGGAACTCGTCGCGGATCACGAACCAGCCGGTGAACGCCCGGGCGGCCTCCTGGATGTCCTTCTCGGAATAGTGGCCCCGGCCGAGGCTGAAGAGCTCCATGACCTCGCGTGCGTAGTTCTCGTTGGGCTTCGCCTTGCGGTTGATGGTCGAATCCAGCCAGATCAGCATGGCGGGATCCTTGCCGGCCGCCTTGAGCAGCGCGCGGAAGTCGCCCAGCGCCTGTCGGCGAAAGAGGTTGTTCTGGCGCTGCATCAAGGCGCTGATCTGCACCTTGGCGATCGAGGTGGCGAAGTGATTGTGCCAGAACATGGTCATCCGCTCGCGGAGCGGGTGCGGCGTGAAGATCATCCGGTAGAGCCAGATCGCCTGGAGGCCGGTCAAGTCGGCGGAGGGCGCCAGCTTGGCCGCCATCGCGTCGAGGAAGGACTCGAAATCCGGGGCGGGGCTGCCGTCGCCGGCGTTCGGCTCGCCATCGAGGAGCCGTTCGATGCTGGCGGATGGCCCGTCACGCAGGTCGCGCCGGAGGACCGCCCAGGAGGCGGCGAAACCCGCACGCGAATGCAGATGGGAGACACTCGCCAGGTCCCAGGGCTGCCCCCGGTCCGGCTCGAAGGGGGCCCACGCCCCGGCGGGATCGTCCAACAGGTTGCTCGTCAACGCCGATCTCATCCTGCACGGCCTTTCGCGAACTCGCAAATGAATTTCATCCTGTTGATCCTGTCCATCCTGTCTCTCTGGATTTCAATCAATTTTCGACAGGATGGACAGGATCAACAGGATGAAATCAGGAAGATCATGAAGATCCCGAATGACGAATTCCGAATTCACAAACGAATTTCATCCTGTTGATCCTGTCAATCCTGTCTCTCTGGATTCGTATCAATTCCGCAGGATGGACAGGATCAACATCATGAAATCATAAAGATTGGGAGTATTGATTTCTTCACGACCTCTCAGTGGGCCAGGTCGAGCTTCAACTGGAATCGCGTGGCGTCGGGCTCGTCCCGGACGACGAGGCGACCGTGACGGATGTACTTGAGGGCCGAGAGGTTCAGATCGACCTGTTGCTCGGCCTTGTCCTTCGTCACCCCTTGCTTGAGCATGGCCTGCATCACCATCCGATTCCGATTGTGCTCCAGCAAGTGGGCGAGTTGAGGGCCTTCGGCTTCGATGAGCACGGTGGACTTCTCCTCGGGGAGGGCACCCTTTCCGCCGCCCGCGGCCTTCAGCTCCTTGACCAACGCGCGGGCCAGGCCCGTGCTGGAGCTGATGATGAAGAACTTGCCGACCTGTCCGGCCGCCGGCGAATAATTGTACCGCTGGAGGGATTGTTCGTTGGCGGGTGTCGACGTGCGAGGGACGAGGAACCGCGTGGTCGCGATCGTGATCCCCTCGACATTTTCGGAGCCCAGCTCCAGGACGGAAGCCTTCTTCTGCGCCGCCTCGACGTTGGAGATCGCCACGATCGACTGGAACGCGATCTTGAGACGGGACGCGAATTCCTCGTCCGACCCGTTCAGCTCGGCCACCAGGGCGAACGCCGGGATCTTGGGATCCGGCTCGGGTTTCATGTTCCGGAAATCCTGGTCGGCGACGACCACCCGCCAGTGTGAGTTGAATCCTCCCAGGACGTCCGGCCCGAATTCGCGCCCGCCGACGAACTGGCCGGCCACCGTGTCGAGCTGGGCGAATCCCTGGACGGCCTCGGGGGTGAAGAGCTCGGCCCTCGATTCCCAGAGCGTCGCCCAGTCGCGCCAGAGACTCAACGAGGCGATCGTCCCCGGGGGTCGGAGCAACGGCGCGGTCCCATGACCGTCGGCCGGTATGTACCCCTTGACCATCTCCGGGCGGCCCTCCTTCGACACGGGCAACTCCAGCGTCGCGCCCAGCTCCGATGCGGACCACCGGATGCTCGCCCGGATCGAGGGTGCCTTCCGGAGCATGTCGAACCATGAGCCGAAAAGGAGGACGAGCCCAGTATCGCCCTTCTCAGGTATCGTGAACTTTGCGGGGTCGAGCTTCTTCAAACCGTCCAGATCGACGTGTCCCCAGGCGACCACGTCAGGCCCCTGGCGTTCCCGGAGCGCCTTCCATTCGGGCTGATCGGCGACCCTCGTCAGCGCCGGCTTGATCCGGGGGCCGTCGCCCGGCTGTCCCGCGGCCCGCGTCCTGTCATGCTCGTCGATCAGGCGCTCGATGTTCTCCGAGGAATTGGAGACCAACAGCTTGCCCATGATGATCGCATAGGCCGGGCCCTTCTCTCCGCCGAGCGTGTAGACGTCCAGGCCATGATAGGAGGTCGTCCGCACCGGGTCGGGCTGCCCTTTGGCGACGGCGTCCTGTCGGGCCATTTTCTGGAACATCTGGTGAATTCGTTTGAGGAGATCCGTATTCTTGGGCGTGATCAGCAACGAAATCCGCGGGTCTCGGCCGGGGTTGGCATCGAGGGCCGCGATGATCCCCCCGCCGGTCAAGTCGCGGAGCCCTTGCTCCCAGGTGGTCCCGAGCTGCGTCGCGAACAGGTTGGCGACGGCCTGAATCTGCTTGAACTGATCGCCCTCCAGGAATCGACGATATTGCGGGAATGCCCCGAGGTAGTTCTGGGTGCTCGGGTCGGTCAGCCGGTCGATCAGGAGCTCGGGTTTCGGGAATTCCACGAGGACGATCGGGTCTCGGCCGGCCTCGGCGGCACCTCCGCTCTTGCCGGGGTTTCCCTCTCCCCTGGCGGAAGCGGCCGATAGGCCGAGGAATGCCGATACGATCAAACCGACGCAGGTGAGGTGCACGCCCGGCCACACGCCGCGACGCCCCTCGATCTTCGCTCGCGCGATTGTTCGCCCGTTCATCGTCGTCCCCTCAGGTTGTCTCAACGCTCAACGCCCATCCGGGCACGAGCCGGCGACTTCGCTTCGGCATCTCGTCGTCGGCGCAACGGCTTTACCCGATTCGGCGGATGAAGGTTTCGCAAAATCGGGTCGGCGGTGACACGGTCGCGACAAGACCGGGACAATTCCTCGAGGATGGTGCATGCGACGGCACTCCCGGGGGCTCGCCGGCTGCGCCGTCTTCGACCCCAGCCACCCACTTTTGGAGCCCCGGACCACTCTCCGGTGGCTGGGGTCGAGCCCGCAGGGCGATGCCCCCAGGGACAAACGACCCGGTTTCGTTGCTACAGCGTCTCAGCGGCCGGGAACAGGTCCCCGACGCTTCCCATTCGAGCCCGCGGACCGCAAATCCATGCGGTCATGGACGCCGTCGTCTTGTCGGCCCCGCCCGTTTGGTATAAGATGGAATGTATTGATCGAAGTGAAGATCTCAGGCTATGCTCCTGCCCCTCGTCGGTCCGGACTGGACGGGAATTGTTGCGTCATGAAAGCGGAACTCGTTCCCGAGAACGGCGACCCTCCGATCCCGATCTTGCGCGATGTGACGATCGTGGGGCGTCGCGGCTACTGCGACGTGGTGATCGATCACCATAGCCTCTCGAAGCGGCATTGCGTCCTGGTCAAGACCGACGGCCTGCTGGTGATCCGCGACCTTGCGACCACGAATGGGACGAAGGTGAAGGGCCAGAAAGTCCGCTGGGCGGCCTTGCTCCCGGACGATCGGTTGAGCTTCGGCGCCTACAAGGTCCGGGTCTATCTGGGTTCGGATGAGATGCCTTCGCCGTCGGAGCAAAGGAAGCGGGGCGGGGCCCGGGCGGGCAGTCCTGTCGGTCGGGCGTCGAACGGTGCCGGGCACGGCGAAACGACCGGTCCCTGGCCGGCTTCCCCGTCGCCCCAGACCCGGCTCACGGGATTTCCCGAGCCGTCCCTGAACGACATGACGGCACGACCCGATTCGGATCACCAGGTGGCGGCGGCGGCCCGGGCCGCGGCCGCGGGTTTCCCCGCCCTGCCGGAATTCCAGTTCGAGCTGCTCGATGATGAGGACGACATCATCGACCTGGAGTGAGTGAGTCGCGATGTCGAGGTGAGGTCGGGGCGCGAAAAAAAGCGAGGCAACGTCGCCGGCGGGAAATTCCGTGCGACGCTGCCTCGTCGGGAGCGGGACGTCTTCAGGGTCGGCCGGCAGGCCCGCCGCCCGACCCAGCGTCCCCTTTCGGGGATCCCGGAGCGGGGAACGGTTGAGGTTCCCCGGCCGGGCTAGGCTCGGGCGCGATCCGCTCGACTCGATTCGATTCCGGCGGATCGGATTCGGACGAGGCTTGCCGGCGGACGGGATCTCAAGTCGTTTCGGGGCGACTCCGGCGCGAGGTGTCCCGGCGGGTCGGCTGGTTGACGCGCTCGATCTGGCGGGCGTCTTGCGGCTCCAGTCGACTCGCCTGGCGGTTCTCGCGCTGGATGGCTTCGTACACCTCTTGGCGATGTACGGAGATCTCGATCGGGGCAGCGATCCCCAATCGAACTTTATCACCCCGAATATCCACCACGGTGATGACGATATCATCGCCGATGATGATACTTTCATCGCGGTGTCGGGACAGGACCAGCATCGTTTACGGCTCCTTCCTCCTGCCAGCGAGGCCCGTGACCATCCCTGATCACGCTGCCCACGCCTCGGTGACCACGACGGAGTTGGGGATGGTACGTCGCCAGTGAGGCGAAATCAGTGGGTTGTGCCACACGGGTCACGCCGTCGCGCGGAGCGGTGACGGCCCGGGCAACAGGTTCGGTGCTGAAGCGGACAGGCCCGTATCCAGGGGATATCGCACCGGGTACCGGCTCGAGGTCAAGACCAGTTGTCGTCCCAGGCGACGGATCGGATTGAAGACCAGCGGCCCCTGGAGGTTGACGGTCAAGCCGCCCCCATCGCCACGATTGAGGATCACGTAGATCAGCGCGGACCGTTCGTCATCCAGCTCCAGGGCCGACCGATCGCCTTGACGGATCTCGACGCGGTAGTCGCCGACCGCGTACGGGGGCGCCACCAGGGCGAAGGCGAGTTCGGCGGCGGTCAGGCTCTGCAACCAGGACAGGCCCATCACGACCGGATCCGGAAGGAAGAGATACTGCCGGAATGAGCGGAAGCCCAGCAATCCTTCCGGAATCGTGATGACATCCGTTTCGCAAGCCTGAATCAGCCCGAAGCGGGTCGTTAGGATGTTCACTTCCTGGTTACCTCCTTGAACGTCGCTCGGGCGAGTGCCTGGGTGAGCAGTGCGTCCCCCGGCGCAACTTCGGACGTCCTCATCCATTCCCATCGTTCACGATGACGCGCCCGGCTTGTTTCCCGGCCCCCTGGACATTGCGGGGCTGGAGCAGGCCGGACGAGCGGCGGGTCGAGCGGACTGCCGGTGCGTGGCGAGGAGGTCAAGCCAGCCCACACCGTAACCCACTCTCCCCCACGTCCCTCCGATTCCCTTTGCTCATGCGGGGAGTCGCCGTGACGCCCTTTATATCGTCCCCGAAAGTCGACGAGGCTCACTCGCGGACGGCGGAAATCCCGGCGCCGTACGCCTCGCGATGGCTGCGCCAGTCGCTCCGTTCGTAGCTTTTGTCCGTTGGCACCGTTCGGTGATCCCCTGTCCCCGGTCGGCGTACCGCTCCAGGCCGAATCGACGCTATAATCGGAGGGGATGCATCGACGGACTTACGGATTGCCGCGCGAGATGTTATACCGAAGATGAGGGTTTTCGAGCCGGCAGGGATGCGGTTCAATCGTCATCCACGGGAATCGCAAGGCCGCACCATCGGCTCCGAGGGGTATTTCGCACCATGACGCAGATCGAAACGGCGCGGCAGGGGATCGTCTCGGACGAGATGGCGTATGTGGCGAGCCGCGAGCGGCTCTCTCCGGAGCTGGTCCGCTCCGAGGTGGCACGGGGCCGGATGATCATCCCGGCGAACGTCGTCCACCTGAAGCACGGCCTCCAGCCGATGGGCATCGGCGTGAAGGCGACCTGCAAGATCAACGCCAACATCGGCAACTCGGCGGTCACCTCGGACGTCGACAACGAGCTCGCCAAGCTGAAGCTGGCCGTCAACCTCGGCGCCGATACGGTGATGGACCTCTCGACGGGAGGGAATATCGACGCGATCCGCCGGGCGATCATCGCGGCCAGCCCCGTGCCGGTCGGCACGGTGCCCATCTACCAGGCGATCCAGAACGTCAAGAAGGTCGAGGACCTCTCCGCCCGCGACATGCTCGACATGGTCGAGCACCAGGCCAAGCAGGGCGTCGATTACATGACGCTCCACGCGGGGATCCTCCGCGACTACATCCCGTTGACGGCCCATCGGCTCACGGGGATCGTTTCTCGAGGCGGATCGCTGATGGCCCAGTGGATGATCGGGCATAATCAGGAGAACCCGCTTTATTCGCACTTCGACGAGCTCTGCGACATCATGAAGGCGTACGACGTCTCCTTCAGCCTGGGCGACAGCCTGCGGCCCGGGAGCATCGCGGACGCGTCGGATTCGGCGCAGTTCGCCGAGCTGAAGACCCTGGGCGAGCTGACGAGGCGCGCCTGGTCGCGGGGCTGCCAGGTCATGGTGGAAGGGCCCGGCCACGTGCCGATGGACCAGATCGCCATGAACATGGAGAAGCAGGCGGTCGAGTGTAGCGAGGCCCCGTTCTACGTGCTCGGGCCGCTCGTGACCGACATCGCCCCCGGCTACGATCACATCACGTCGGCCATCGGCGCGGCGCTCGCCGGCTGGCACGGCGCCAGCATGCTCTGCTACGTGACGCCCAAGGAGCACCTGGGCTTGCCGGAGGTGGAGGACGTCCGCCAGGGCGTGATCGCGTACAAGATCGCCGCCCACGCCGCCGACCTCGCCCGACACCGCCCGGGCGCACGCGATCGCGACGATGCGCTCAGCCGCGCCCGGTATTCCTTCAACTGGGAAGAGCAGTTCCGGCTCTCCCTCGACCCGGAGACCGCCCGGAGGATGCACGACGAGACGCTCCCCCAGGAGGCGTTCAAGACCGCGGCCTTCTGCAGCATGTGCGGGCCGAAGTTCTGCTCGATGCGGATCACCGAAGACATCCGGAAACACGCCCTGGCCACCGCGGCGCTCGTCCAGCTCGAGATGACGGGCTGAGGCAAGGCCGAACACTGAATTCCCCCAATCTTCCTGGTTTCATCCTGTTGATCCTGTTCATCCTGTCGGAATGGATTCAATTCCAGTGAGACAGGATGAACAGGATCAACAGGATGAAATTCATCTGCAATCTCGGAATTCGCGATCCGGAATCTTCCTGGTCTTCATCCTGTCGATCCTGTCGGAACGGATTCAATTCCAGTGAGACAGGATGAACAGGATCAACAGGATGAAATTCATCTGCAATCTCGGAATTCGCGATCCGGAATCTTCCTGGTCTTCATCCTGTCGATCCTGTCGGAACGGATTCAATTCCAGTGAGACAGGATGAACAGGATCAACAGGATGAAATTCATCTGCAATCTCGGAATTCGCGATCCGGAATCTTCCTGGTCTTCATCCTGTCGATCCTGTCAATCCTGTCGGAATGGATTCAATTCCAGTAGAGACAGGATCGACAGGACGAAATTCATCTGCAATGCGAATCGCTAACCGTCCCGGGAATCTCCCGGCGCGGGGGTTTGATTGAGGAGCAGCCAGTAGAAGCCCAACTGCCGGACGGCGTCCGTGAACTGTTCGAAGTCCACGGGCTTCACGATGTAGCTGTTCACGCCGAGCTGGTAGCCCTCCACGAGGTCGCGTTCCTCTCGCGAAGAGGTCAGGATCACGATCGGAGTCGACCGCGTGCGAGGGTCGGCCTTGGCCTGTCGGAGGACTTCCAACCCATCGACCAGCGGCAACTTCAGATCCAGGAGGATCAACTTCGGGGCGTCCTCGATCCGACGGTGAGCATAGGCGCCGGTGCAGAAGATGAACTCCAGGGCCTCGGCCCCGTCGCGAACGACATGGATGAGATTGGCGAAGTTGTGCTTCTTGAACGCATGCATCGCCAATCGCACATCGTTGAGGTTGTCTTCGACGAGCAGGATCTCGACCTTGCCGTCAAGCATGGGCGGGCCCCCCTCCCACGGTGAAGTAGAAGGTCGCGCCCTGGCCCGGCTCGGACTCGGCCCAGACTCGTCCGCCATGGCGGAGGATGATCCGCTGCACGATCGCCAGGCCCACGCCCGTGCCCTCGTAATCCTCGGCGCGGTGCAGGCGCTGAAACACGCCGAAGAGCTTATCCGCATACCTCATGTCGAAGCCCGTGCCGTTGTCCCGGACGTAATAGACCCGCTCCCCCGGCGGCTCGGATTCGTCCCGGCAGCCGATCTCGATCATCGCCACTTCCTTGCGACGGGTGTACTTGAGCGCGTTGGAGAGGAGGTTGAACCAGACCTGCTTGAGCAGGACCGGCTCGGCCTCGCAAGGCGGAAGGTCGCCGATCACGATCTCGAGCCGCCGGCCCTCCCGCTCGCCGTGAAGCTCCTCGAGGCTCCTCGTCACCAGGTCGGCGGGCTCGTGCGACTGGCGACTGACCGGCTGACGACCCACCCGCGAGAAGGCGAGCAAGTCGTCCATCAATCGCCCCATCTGCCGGGCGTTGTCCCGCACCGAATTCAGGTACCCCTTGCCCTCGTCGGACAATTGCTCGGCGCAATCCTCGAGCAGGATGCGCGAGAAGCCGTCGATCGCCCGCAGGGCGCGCGCAGGTCGTGCGAGACGGAGTACGAGAAGGATTCGAGCTCCTTGTTCGCCGCCTCGAGCTGGGCGGTCCGCTCGCAGACGCGCCGTTCCAGGTCAACATTGAGCTTCTGGATCGTTTCTTCCGCACGCTTCCGCTCGGAGATGTCTCGGGAGATGCTGGCGTATCCCAGCACCTTGCCGGAGCCATCTTTCGAGGGGCTGATGCTCACGGACACGGGAATCAGTCGGCCGTCCTTGTTCAGCCGCTCGGTTTCCCAGTGCTGGATGGGCACTCCCCGATTGAGCTTTTCCATGAGTTCCGCATGCAGACCCGCCCGTTCGGGCGGGATGATCAGCGAGATGGATTGGCCGACGGCCTCGGCCGCGGTGTAGCCGAAACACGCCTCGGCTCCCTCGTTCCACGAGAGGATGGTGCCCGCCGCGTCCTTGCTGATGATGGCGTCCTCGGAATTCTCCACGATGGCCGCCAGGCGTTTGAGAGCGTCCTTGGCCCGCTTACGATCGGTGATGTCGGTGGCGGTCCCGATCCATTCGTCAACCTTTCCGTCCGCATCGAGGACCGGGGTCCCCCGGACCTCGACGCAACGATACTCGCCATCCCGTCGGCGTATGCGGAAATCGTTCCGATAAGGACAGTTTATCGTAACCGCCCGGGTCCAGATCGCCAGGGCATCGTCGCGGTCGTCCGGGTGGAGAGCATTCACCCAGCCGCTTCCCTGCCACTGCTCCGGCGTCTGACCCGTCATCTCCTGCCACACTGGAGTCGCCTCTATGATCTCTCCGCGAGCGTCTGCGCTCCAGACCACCTGGCTCAAGGTGCCCACGAGACAACGGTATCGGTTCTCCCGCTTCCGGAGTCGCTCTTCGCCCCGACTCCGCTCCAGCTCGATCCGCTTCCGTTCGGAGATGTCGCGAATGTTCGTGGCGAGGGCGATCGGCTTGCCGGTCTCGAGCTCCTTGATCGCGAAGACCGTCATTTCAACCGGGATGTGTGCGCCGGTCTTGAGATTCCGCAGCCGGGTCTCACACGTCCACCAGCCCGACCCCGACATCACCGACCGGATTGTCGGGCGAAATGCCTCGCGGTCCTCATCCGCGATGAATTCCGTTATGCTGATATTTTCTATTCCGCATGTCGGGGCGATGCCGAGCATCCGGCGCCCGGCGAGATTGATGAAGGTCGCCTTCTGATCCAGCGTCGCCGTACCGATGAAGTCGGTGCTGTTCTCCACCAGCGTCGCCAGGGTCTCCTTCTCTCGCACGATCTCCTCTCTCTTCTGGAGCTCGGCCAGCAATTGGGCATCTCGAAGGGCCTCATTGCGCCTCGGCTCGGTCAGGTCCGTGATCACGGCATAGAGCACGGGGACGTCCTCCAGATCCAGCCGACTGATTGACAACTTTACATGAATACAATCATTATTTATTACGATCAGCTCCAGCTCGCCCGTGCAGTCTTCCTCCCGCCCTCGTCCGAAGATCTCCTCGAAGGTCGCGGCATCCTCGGGCGCCACCAGATGGGCCAGTTCCGTGCCGATCATCGTCTCGAGGGACCCGCCGACCATGGTGGCCAATCGGGCGTTGCAATAGAGGATCACGCCGTCGACGGACAGGGTCGCCGCGCCCTCGTTCATCCGCTCGATCAGCGTCCGATAGGAACGATCGGCTCCCCGGAGGGTGAAGACCTGGTCTCCTCGCTCCCCGGCGACGACGAGGGCGTCCACCTCGCCGTTGCGGATGGCGTTCAGGGTCTCCTCGGCCTCCTCGAGCCGGTATTGGAGGTCCTCGATCCGGGCCAGGAGCTGCTCCCGGGATTCCGTCTTGCTACGGTTCACGATTCGTCGCCTCCGTGGCCTTGGGTCTCAGATCCAGGCCGATGAGGATGCGTTCGACGCTCGAGAGATCGCCGATGAACTTACGCAAGGGCTTGGGCAGCTTCTTGACCAGCGTCGGCGTCGCGATGATCTGGTCCCCCCGGGCGAGCACGGGCTGCTGATAGAGATCGATCACTTCCAGATCGTAGCGCCCCGCCAGGTACTCCTCGCAGACCCCCTTGATCATGGCGATGGACCGCAGGGAGCTGGGCGTCGTCCCCGCCACGTAGAGGCGCAAGACATAACGTGCTCCGTCGCGATCCGCCGCCGCGGCCTCGAAGGCGGCTGTCGCATCGGTTCCGGGCTTCTTGCTCATGATGGTGCCCTCGCTGAGGCCGGTTTCACGTCGAGGCCGATGAGGACGCGATCCTGATCGGACAGATCGCCGATGATCTTCCGCACGGGGTCCGGCAACTCGCGCACCAGGGTCGGTATGGCGAGGATCTGGTCCCCCGCGGCCAGCTTCGGGTTTTCCAGGAGATCGATGACCTCGATCCGGTACTTGCCGGCGAGATGCTCCTCGCAGATGCGCTTCAGGTTGGCGAAGGCCCTGAGCGATTTCTCCGACGGGCCGGCCACGTACAGTCGCAACACCCAGGCGCCTTCGGCTTTCGCCCCGGTCGATTCGTCGGGACGAGGATTGCCCCTCTTCATGAATGGCCTCCGTTATCATTCCGGGTCGGGGAGTCGCCATTGTCCCTGGTCGCCGCGTCCGCCTTCCGCAGACGCGCCATGTCCTCTCGGGACATCTCCAGCAGCTCCGCGCGCCCTGCTTCCCGGGTGATCTCGACACTGAACTCCTTCTGTTCGGCCTCGAACTCCGCGTGCAGGGCGGCGATCCGCGCCTCGAAGGCCAGCCGCTTGCGGTCTTGATCCCGGCGCTGGCGTTCCACCTCCTGCCGGCTTGCCAGGCTCGCGGCACGCTCTTTCGCCTCCCGGGCAAGCCGCATGCAACCCATCACGGCGCCATCAGACCCGGAATAGACGTCCACGAGCTCCATACCGTGGTTGGTGAGCAAGCACTCGCGCACCTGGTTGGAATGGGCCATGCCGCGGGACTTGAAGATGTGCAGCCCCCGGTTGCGTTCGCCGTCGCTCTCCAGATCGCGGATCAGGATCCAGGTATCCATCAGGGACGATATACCGACCTGGGTCTCCTCCAGGGCGGATCCGGCATGCGTCAGGCTGGTGAAGAGCGCGGTCATCTGCTTCCCCTTGAGGAAATCCATCAGCCGCATCAACATAGATTTGATGTCATTTCCGACCGCCATCGTTGTGAAATTGGAGACGCGATCCAGGATCACGACCCGGGGCGAGTCGGTCTCGACGGCCTTGTGCAACATCGCCAGGTGCATTTCCAGGCCATACAAGGTCGGGCGAGCGGCCTGGAATCGCAGGAGCCCTTTCTTGAACCAGGCCCCCAGATCCACGCCGATCGAGCGCATGTTGCGGATGATCTGGGCGGGCGATTCCTCGAAGGCGAAATAGAGGACCTGTTCGCCGCGGCCGCAGGCGGCATCGGCGAACTGGGCGGCGAAGCTGGTCTTGCCGGTGCCGGCCGTCCCGGAAATCAGGATGCTGCTGCCACGATAGAAGCCGTCGCCCCCCAGCAGCGTATCGAGTCGGGGGATCCCCGAGGAGATCCGTTCCGAAGAGACCTCGTGGTCCAGTCCCATCGAGGTGATCGGCACGACCGAGAAGCCGTTCTCGTCGATCAGGAACGGATACTCGTTGCCGCCGTGCTTCGAGCCGCGATACTTGACGATCCGCAGCCGCCGGACGGACTGCTGATCGGCCACCCGATCGTCCAGCATGATGACGCAATCGGCCAGATATTCTTCCAGGCCGTAGCGCGTCAGGCTCGAATCGCCGCGTTCGCCGGTGATGATGGCGGTCACGCCCTTGTCTTTCAACCAGCGGAACAGCCGGCGCAGCTCGGATCGCAGGATCGCGTGGTTGGGAAGCCCGGAGAACAGCGCCTCGATGGTATCCAGGACGACCCTCTTCGCGCCGATGGTATCGATGCCGTCCGCCAGCCGGATGAACAAGCCTTCGAGGTCGTATTCGCCCGTTTCCTCGATTTCGCTGCGCTCGATGTGGACGTGATCGATCCGGAGCTTGTTCCGGGCGGCCAGGTCCTCCAGATCGAAGCCGAGGGAAGCCACGTTGCTCGTCAGCTCGGCGGCCTCTTCTTCGAAGCAGACGAAGAGGCCCGGCTCGTCGAACTCGAGGGCCCCCCGGACCAGGAACTCCATGGCCATCAGGGTCTTGCCCGATCCGGCGCTGCCGCACACCAAGGTGGGGCGCCCCCGGGGCAGGCCTCCCTGGGTGATCTCATCCAGGCCCTGAATGCCCGTCGGGCATTTGGCGAGCGGTTCGAGGAGTCGTTTGGCCTTGGCCCGGGACGTCGTCACGGTTTCCGCCTCATTGACTCAAAAGAGAGAAGAAATTTAACCACGAAAGACACCAAACACACGAAATGAATCTTAAAAACAATAAGATTAAACACCTAATCTTGAATCTTGGAATTGCTCTCGCAATCTCCGAAGCTCTTTTTCTTTTTCGCGTCTTTGGTGCCTTTCGTGGTTAAGAACGCATTTCTCCGGATTCCGTTCCCTATTCCGATCCCCACCGCCACAAGGCCGTACTCACCGGTTCCGATCATTCCCGCCTCTTCATCCCGCGGAATGTGACAGCGCCAGGACCGGGTCGTCGGCCATGACCACCTGCCGGATCGTCGCTTCCAGGGTCTGGAACGTGATCGGCTTGGTGAGATGCGCGACGAACCCCGCCGCCTCGCTCATGCGAACATCCTCCTCGGAGCCGAACCCGCTCATCGCGATACCGGGGAAATCCCGGGCACTCTTGATTTCATGCATCAACTCCAGCCCGCTACCGTCGGGCAGCTCGATGTCGCTGATGAGCAGGTCGAACGGCTCCGAGGTCGCGAGTCCCCTGGCGGTGGCCAGGTCCGCGGCCGTCTGCACCCGGTGATGACGCTGTCCCAGGACCCAGGCGAGATATCGCAGGGTGTCCTTGTTGTCTTCGACCAGGAGGATCCGCAGCGGGCGGGAACTCGAGATCTCGGAGGGGATCGGCGGCGAGACGCGTGGCGCGGCGACCCGGCCGGATGCCGCCGGCAGCCTGAGCGTGAAGGTCGCCCCTTGATTCCTGCCTCCGCTGGTGGCGGTCAGATGGCCGCCGTGCGCCTCGGCCAGCCGCTGGCTGATCGCCAGGCCCAGGCCCAATCCCCCATGCCGCCGCGCGGGCCGGGAATCGGCCTGTTCGAAGGCCCGGAAGATCTTCGGCAGATTCTCGGGTTCGATGCCGATGCCATTGTCGCTGAACTCCACGATCAGGCACCCATCGGCACGACCGCCGTGGCCGGGCTTCGGCTCGTAGCGCGACCGGATCGAGATCTCTCCGCCGGCCGGGGTGAATTTCGCCGCGTTCTTGATCAAGTTCCAGAAGATCTGCTGGAGCCTCATCTGGTCGGCCTCGGCGTGAGAGTTGGTGGCGGAGAGGTCGACCGCGAACCGGAACTGGCCGGCATGGATCACATCTCGGCAGGTCTCGCAGGCCCGCCGGAGCACGTCGTGGATATCCACCACCTCTCGATTGAGCTGCATCTTGCCGTGGACGAGGCGCGTGAGATCCAGCAGGTCATCGATCAGCCGCGCCTCCAGCTCCACGTTGTCCCGGATCATGGTCATGGCCGACCGGATCTGATCGATGTCCGGGGGCTGGTCCAACATCGCCGAGACGGTCATCAGCACCGGGGTGAGCGGGGTGCGCAGCTCATGGCTCAGGATGGCCAGGAACTCATCCTTGCGGCGATCGGCCTCGCGTAGCTGCTTCTCCGCCTCCTTGAGCTTCGTGATGTCGACGTTGGCCGAGACCACGCCCCGTACCTTACCCTGGTCATCGAAGAGAGGCGCCGCGGATCCCTGGATCGTCAAGGTGCGACCGTCGTCGAAGACGAAATCGCGCTCGTAGTCTCGTTGACCGATGCCGGTCCGCGCGACGGCCTGGATCTCCATTTGATCGGGCGGGATTTCCCGTCCATCCCGCAGGCACTTGAAGCCGAGGGATCGTCCCATACGCTCCTCGGGCGATGTCATGGAGACGTTCGTGCCGGCCGGTATGCCGAGCATGTCGTAGGCGGCTCGATTTCCGATGATCGATTCGGCGGTCGCGTCGCTGATCCAGACGCCGATCGGGAGCACATCCAGCAGGGTCTGCAACTCGCCGACGCGCTCCTTCAGCTCGCGATTCAATCGCTTGACTTCCCGATCGGCCCGTTGTTGCGCGGTGACGTCCCGGGCGATCTGCGACGCACCGATGACCTGGCCCAGGGCGTCGCGGATCGGCGAGAGTGTGAGCGCGACGACGATCTCGGTACCGTCCTTGCGCCGCCGGATCGTCTCGTAATGCTTGATGCTCTCGCCCCGTCGAATCCGCGACATTTGGCGACGGAACTTGTTGACATGCCCGGGGGGCTCCAGCAGGGCGATCGGCCCGCCGACGACCTCCGCGGCCGTGTAGCCGAAGATCTCCCTGGCACCCCGGTTCCAGCTCGTGATCTCGCCCTCGATCGTGATCCCGAGGATCGCATCGTCGGACGACTCGACGATGGCGGCCAGCCGTTGGCGGGCCTCCTCGCCGGCCTTCCGTTCCGTGATGTCGCGGATGCAGACATTGAAGATCGGCGGCCCATCCACATGAACGAGGCTGAGCGTCAGCTCGACGGGAAACCCGGTGCCATCGGCATGGAGTGCGGTCATCTCGTTCGTGGGGCCGAGTAGCTGGACCTCGCCGGTGGCGACATAATGCGCCAGGCTGCGGCGATGCCGCTCGCTCCAGGGCGGGGGCGTGATCAGCTCGGTCATCGGCCGGCCGACCACCTCGTCCTTGGTGAAGCCGAAGACCTGCTCCGCCGCCGGGTTGAACTCGATGATCCGGCCCTGGTGATCGATCATGAAGATGCCATCCACGGCCGCTTCCAGGATCGCGGTCTTGCGCCTCGGACTCGCGCAGGGCCGCTTCCGCCCGTCGCCGGCCGTCGCGAGCCAGCTTCTGTTCCAGGGCATGTTCGACCGCCGAGCCCAGCCGGGCCAGGCGATCCTTGAGCAGGTAGTCTACGGCGCCCTGCTTCAAGCATTCCACGGCGGCCTCGTCGCCGAGGGCACCGGTCACGATGATGACCGGCACCTCCAGCCCTCGCTCCTGTACCAGTTCCAACGTGCGCAGGGCGTCGAAGTCGATCTGGAGGTAGTCGGCCAGGATGAGGTCGAGGTCGGGGCTCAGATGCGAGACGAAGTCGGGCTCGGTTTCGACCCGATCCCCGATCGGCTCGAAGCCGGCGCGACGGAGCTCATGGAGGATCAGTTGGGCGTCATCCGGGCTATCTTCGAGCAGGAGGATGCGGAGCGGGCGACTCATCGTGATTCACCTTTCATCGGCACGAACCATCTCGCTCGGCAGGGACCGAGAAGCAGAAGCGTGATCCCCGGCCCGGCTCCGATTCGGCCCAGATGCGGCCGCCGTGTCGCTCGACGATCTTCTTGCAGGTCGCCAGGCCGATGCCGGTGCCGGGATACACGTCGCGATCGTGCAGCCGCTGGAAGATCACGAAGATGCGCTCCGCGTCCTTGGGGTCGAAGCCGATGCCGTTGTCGCGGACGGTGAAGATCCACTCCCGATCCCGCCGCTCGGCGGAGACGTGGATGCGAGGCGCGGCCGTGCCTCGGAACTTGATCGCGTTCTCGATCAGGTTCTGAAACAGCCGATCGATCAGGGAGGCATCGGCCGGCAGCGTCGGCAGAGGGTCATGGGTGACCACCGCGCGGGTGTCCTCGATCGCGCGTTTCAGCTCGGCGAGGGCGTGTTCGAGGACGGCCTCGCAGTCGGTCGAACGAAAGCCTACGTTTCCGGCCCCCACGCGACAGTACGCCTGGAGATCCCCGACGAGCTGCGCCTGCCTTCCCACGTGATTCCGGACCAGCGTCAGGGTCCGCAACAGGTCGGCGGTCGGCGACAGTTCATCCACCTGGGTCGAGACGATGGACAGGAGCGGAGTCAACGGCATGGAGAGCTCCTCGGTCACCATGGCCAGGAATTGATCCTGGGCGCGGGTGACGGCTTCGATCGCCTCGTCGGAGCGGCGGGCGATCTCCTCGGCATGCTTCCGCTCGATCGCATTTCGAATGGATTGGTGAAGGATGCACAGGTTCAAGGCACCCTTATTGAGATAATCCTGCCCGCCGGCCTGAAGGGTCTGGGCCGCGACCAACTGGTCATTGAGCCCGGTGAGCACGACGATCGGCACGCCGGGCGAGTGGGTATACGTCTGCAAGAACGTATCGATCCCCTGGCTGTCGGGGAGTGCGAGGTCGAGCAGGATGACGTCGATGCCGCCTTTCGCGAGGCGCTCGAGCCCGGTATCGAGCCGATCCGATTGCTCCACCTTGAATCGAGTCGAGGGCTCTTCCTTGAGGACTTCGCGGATCATGCGAGCGTCGGCCGGGTTGTCCTCGATCAGCAGGGCCGTGATCTCGTCGTTCGCCGTCATTTCATCCTCATTCCTTTGTAGCCGGGGCCTATGACCCCGGATTCGAAGCCCCGGCCTCACAGAGGCCGGCAACAGCGGGGAAGTCTGACGTGTGCCAACCAGAAATTCTCGATCGCCCGCACGACCGCGATGAAGTCGTCGAGCCGGACGGGCTTGTTCAGGTAGCAGTTCGCGTGGAGGTCGTAGCTCTTGAAGATGTCCCGTTCATCGCGCGAGGTCGTCAGGACGATGACCGGGATTCGCCGCAGTTCGGGGTCCGACTTGATCTCCGCCAGCACCTCGCGACCGTCCTTTTTGGGCAGGTTCAGGTCGAGCAGGATCAAGTCCGGCCGGCCGGCCGAGGAGTGCTCCCCCTCGCGGCGGAGGCGCGTCATGGCCTCTTCCCCATCGCGGGCTACGCTGAGGCGGCTCGGGACCCGGCAATCCTTGAAGATTTCCTGGGTCAGGCGGATGTCGCCGAGGTTGTCCTCGACCAGCAGGATTTCGACGGGCTCCCCGTCCGGCGCGCGCTCATGACTCACCGTCCGAACCCGCCGGGATCGCGAAACAGAAGCGAGAGCCCCGGCCCGGTTCGGACTCGGCCCAGATGCGACCGCCGCGCCGCTCGACGATCTTCTTGCAGATGGCCAGGCCGATACCGGTGCCGGGGTAGGTGTCGCGGGTGTGAAGTCGCTGGAAGGCGACGAAGATGCGCTCGGCATGCTTGGGGTCGAAGCCGATGCCGTTGTCGCGGACGGCGAAGATCCAGTCCCCATTCTGGCGCTCGGCGGAGACGTGGATCCGAGGCGCGGCAGTCCCGCGGTACTTGATCGCGTTGCCGATCAGGTTCTGGAACAGCCGGTCGATCTGCGAGTCGTCGGCCCAGAGCGACGGCAGAGGGTCGTGAGTGACGACCGCGCCGCTCTCGTCGATCGCCTGCCTCAGATTGGCGATGGCGTGCTCGAGGATGACCTCGAAGTCGTTCGAGCGCAAGACCAGGCTGCCCCTCCCCACCCGCGAGTACGCCAGGAGGTCATTGATCATCGCCTGCATCCGCGTGGCCCCGTCCACGATGAACGCGATGAATTCGTCGGCCGTCGAGTCGAGCCGGCCCTGGTAGCGCCGGGCCAGGAGCTGGGCGAAACTGCCGATCGTCCGGAGCGGCTCTTGCAGGTCGTGCGAGGCCACGTAGGCGAACTGTTCGAGCTCGATATTGGAACGGGCCAGGGCCGCCGATTGCCGCGCCAGCTTGCTCTCGACTTCCTTTCGCTTCGTGATATCCCGCAGGACGCCCGTGAAGATCCGGCGATCGCCGAGGCGGACCTCGCTGACCGCCAGATCCAGCGGGAAGGTGGTGCCATCTTTCTTGAGCCCGACCACTTCCCGGCCGATGCCGATGATTTTCTTGCATCCGGTCGCGAGGTAACGCTCCACGTAGCGGTCGTGTTCATGCGGGTCGGTCGAGGGCATCAGGATCCCGACGCTCTTGCCGACGACCTCGTCAACCGGATAGCCGAAGAGCCGCTCGGCCGCCGGGTTGAACGACTCGATGATACCCCGCTCATTGATGGTGATGATGGGGTCCACGGCGGTCTCGAGGATGGCCGATTTGCGCGCCTCGCTCTCGCGAAGATCCTCCTCCACCCGCTTCCGTGCGTCGCGGGCCTGCTTCTGTGCCAGGACGTGGGACACCGCCTGCCCCAGCCGGGCCAGACGATCCTTGAGCAGGTAGTCTTCGGCGCCTTTTGTCAAGCACTCCACCGCCGCCTCGTCGCTGAGGGAACCCGTTACCACGATGACGGGCACGTCCAGGCCCATCTCCTTCACGACTTGTAATGCGGACAGGGCATCGAACAGGGGTAGGCGATAATCGACAAGGATGATGTCGGGGGGCGGGTCAACGTTGGCGCGGAAGTCGGGCTCGGTCTCCACTCGCTCCCCGATCGGCTCGAAGCCGGCGCGACGGAGCTCGTGGAAGATCAGTTGGGCGTCCTCGGGGCGATCTTCGACCAGCAGGACTCGCAGCGGTTGAGACATCGTCGTCTGCCTTCTTTGTGGAGGTTTACTCGTTGCATCCTCGGGGATGACGGGTCCGTCGGCATCGACGATCGAGAAGAATAGGGATCGCACGGCCACACCCTCGCTGCCACGGCTGCTGCCGGGTTCCAGCGCCTGATTCGGAGTTGCGTCAGCTGTCGTCGCATGCGACTCTCACTGGCGCGCGAATCTTCGTTCCCGGAGATGGGGAAACGCCCGGCTTTCATCGCCGGGCCCGTGTTGGGCTCGCTGCATTATGAGTTTGTCGTCGTCTTCAGGGATGAGGGTTCAACTTTGAAGCACCCATGCAAGCAGACGGAAAATGGACTTTCGCTGTCGCTCCAATGATGGGATGGTTGAGTCATCGTCGTGGATGAATGGCCAAGATCACTCGATTATTCGGCATGTTTTGGCGACCAGCCATCGGGAAAAACCCGAGAACCGGTCAGGGAAAGCCCTGAGACCGGCTTGTGGAAGACGTGAGAGGTCGTGACAGAATCCAATTTCCGACAGGGTATCGAGCCGATTTCATCCTGTTGATCCTGTCAATCCTGTCGAAATTGATTCCAATCCAGAGAGACAGGATTGACAGGATCAACAGGATGAAATTCAGTCTGCCAACCCTTCTCCGGCGGCTCATTGGGCGGGATTCAGCGCCATCATCAATGAACGCACGCGGTTTTCGAAACTCTTGTCCGTCGAGAGCACGCGTTCGAAATCCTGCTGGCCGATCACGTAAAGCTCGAGGTCGGTCTTGGCGCGGACCGTATTCGGGATCGGGCGATGGAAGAATGACGAGATCGTCCCGAATCCTTCGCCGAAGTAGAGCTCTTCCTGGTAAGCCCCGTCCTTGTAGACCTCGGCGACCCCGGAGCCGATGAGGTAGTAGCGGTCCCCCTGCTCCCCCTCGGTCAGGATCGTCTCGCCCTTCTGGCGCGTCTCCACGGTCATCACGCTGGCGATCTTGGTCAAGGTGGCCTCGCTGAGGCCCTTGAGGGCCTCGCTCTGGGCCAGGGCGCGGGTGATCCGGACGGTCATCCGGGTCAGCGAGTTATTGATGATCCGGCCGCCCATCATGCTGACGACGCGATCCGCGTGATCGATGACGCGCTGGTCGTGCGTGACGATCAGGACCGTGGTCCGTTCCATCCCATCGGCGAGCTTCCGGAGCAGCCCGAGCACGGTCTGGCCCGATTCGGCGTCGAGGGCGGCCGTCGGCTCGTCGGCCAGGACCAGGGCGGGCCGATTGACCAGGGCGCGGGCGATCGCCACCCGCTGACGCTGGCCGCCGGAGAGTTGCGCGGGCAGATGATCGAGCCGGTCGCCGAGCCCGAGCTGCTCCAGCAGGCGTGCGCTCCGCTCATTCATCGCGCGCACGCCCTCGGGCCGCAGCGCGGTGGCCATCCGGACGTTCTCCAGCGCGGTCAGCGAGCTGAACAGGTTATGGCTCTGGAAGATGAACCCGATATTCTTGCGGAGCTCGACCGCGCCGCGCTCGTCGAGGGCCGAGACGTCGCGATCGAGGACCAGCAGCTTGCCTTGCTGCATCCGCCGGAGCGCCCCGATCAGGGTCAGGAGCGTCGTCTTCCCGGAGCCCGACGGGCCGGTCATGATCACGACCTCGCCGCGGCCGATCTCGATCGTATTCTCGAACAGGACCTGTGTCCGGGCCTCTCCTTCGCCGTACCAGTAGTCGACCCCCTCGGCGTGGACCGCGAGCTCCTTGCAGGTCGGCCGCGCGACGGCGAGCAGCGAGGGCGAGGAGAATTCCAGGTCGGGCGCGGCGGCGGTGTTCATGGCGGGATCACCCGTTGAGCCATCACATCAGTGAAACAGTTGGGCGGGATCGGCCGACGTGAGCCGCCTCGCGGCCAGGCAGCCCGACGAGATGCACATGGAGAGGGTCAGCCCGAGGATCGCCGCGGCATCCCCGGCACGCAGGTCCATCGGCAGGCCGGTGGCCCCATGGACGATCCCGAACAATAACAGGCTGACACCCAGCCCGACCAGATAGCCCAGCAGCGCCAGGTAGACGGATTGGGCCACGATGATCGCGAACAATCGCCGGTCGGAGTATCCCATCGCCTTGAGCGTGGCGAACTCGGCCAGTCGCTCGCTGATGTCCGAGAACAGGACCTGGTAGCAAATCGCCAGGCCCACGATGAAGCCCATGACGACCCCGATCGAGAACACGGTCCCGATCGGCGCGACATGGTCCCAGAAACCTTGTTCCATGGAGATCAAGCCGGCCTTGGTGAGCACGCGGACGTCCGGCGGGAGTGCCGCCGCGATCTCGAGGCGCAGCCGATCGACGTCGACGCCCGGTCGGACTCGCAGCAAGCCGACGTTGACCGGGTCGTCGCCTTTGCTGAGGCCGCGGCGGTCGGGGAAGATGTCCGCCAGGCTGGTGTCGCTCATGACGAGGGTGCCGTCGCTCTGGAAGTCGGCGCCGAGGTCGAACGTGCCGACGACGTGGACGGTCTTCCCCGATAGCTCGGAGACCATCCCGGACCGGAGCGGCCCCAATCGCTCGGTCCGCGAGAGGGCGTCGGCCATCGCGCGGCCGGGTCGGCCCCAATCCTCTCGACGATCGATCAAGGCGGCGAGGTCCAGGGCGTCGTCGTGGGGAGAATAAGCGACGACCCGGATCGGCCTCGGCAGCCCGCCGACCGGGTTCCTCCAGAACGATCGACGCGTCTCGATCGCGATCGGGACGCCTGCGGCCACTCCCGCAAACGCCCTCGCCTGCTCGATCCGGCGACTGGGGAACGGGTACGGGACGGAGAGCGTGTAGTTCGTCCGGCTGACGATGAATAACTGGCCGTCGAAATGGCGGATCAGGTCCACCATGCTCTCGAGGAGTGCCTGGCGGAAGCCGTTCTCCATGAACATCAGGGTCACGGCGAACGCCGCACCCGCGACCGAGGCCAGCAAGCGGAGCTTGTTCTCGGTCAGGTTGCGCCAGGCCAATGGTATCGCGGAACGGGGATGCATGAGTCGATCGATATCCCGATGTCGATGCTTAGGACGTTTCCACGATTTTCTTCAGGATTCCCATCACTTTGGGCAAATTGTCGATGTAATACTCCGGGACATCGATGGTCAAGGACGTCCCCTCCAACCGCAAGAACTTCCAGGTGCTGCCCGTACTCACGACCCCATGGATTGGCGAAACGGCCCGGCCGGAATTCTGGTTGCACAACTGCGCCCCATACATGGCGGCGATGCATTGGCCCAGACCGGTGCGGATCAGGTCGTTCTTGGCTTCCACGACGGCGACGAAAGGGGCACTCAAAACGAATTGGGATTCCCCTCGTGTCAGGATGAAGTCGCAGTAGCCATTCAATCCGCGACTGGCATCGGCTTCCCATTCCACGCCCGAGAAAAGGAAGAAGAGCGGCCCCAAGGACCGGCGCAGCTCGAGCAGGACCGGTGCGATGATGAACTCGGACTTGGCCTTCTCCGTGCTGTTGGCCACGGCCAATTCCGCGCCATCGCGGAGGAATGCCGCGAACTCCTCGTGGACATGAAAGGGCGGTGTGGATGCGAAGAGATCGGCATCGTGCAGGGTCAAACCGAGGTCGTGCTGCACTTGGGGGAAGGTGAACTGCTGGAACGACATCGGAACACCCTGATGAGGTATGACCTGCGGTCTCGATGACTTACAGCGCTTAACGCTCGGATGAGGCACGCACGCTCGCCCGTGCGAATTCACCCCCCCTGGCCCCCCCTTCGTAAGGGGGGGATCTACGAGCACGTCCCTTCCCCCCCTTACGAAGGGGGGGCCAGGGGGGGTTCTCCGTGTGTAACCAACTCGATCGTGAAGCGCTCTAACACGTAGTTCTAATGATCCAGCCCGACGAGAACAACTGACGAGGATACCAGAATCACGATCCGGACGATCTCCAGGATTGCTCCGGGTCCGATCAGAAGAGGTCCGCCGGATTGGCGCTCCAGACCTTGTTGAGGGTGAACACGGCGGAGACCATGCCGACCAGGGCCGTCACGAAGAGCGCCAGGCCCAGGATGCCCGCGGTCATCCGCATCGGGATGCCGGCCAGCGCCTCCGTGGCGGCATAGAGCACCAAGCCGAATGCCGTGGCGATGAGGTACGCCACGCCCGAGTAGATCAGGGCCTGCGTCACGACGACCCGCGACAGGTAGATGTTCGAATGGCCCATCGCCTTGAGCGTCGCGTACTCGGGGAGGTGGTCGCGCACGTCGTTGGAGAGGACCTGGTAGACGACCGCCGAGGCGACGATCGTCGCGATCAGCACGCCGAACGCGAAGAGCTGACCGGTTGACGTCTGATTCACCCAGTGGTCCGATTCCCGGCGGAGGATCTCCTGACGAGAATAGGCGACGACGTCGGGGGGCAGGATCTCGTCGAGCTTGCGGCACGCGGCCTCGACCGTCGCCGGGTCCGTCTGGCGGAGCTTCAGGAAGCCGAACTGGATCGGCTCGGCCGAGGGCCGGCCGCAGAGCCGAACGAAATTGTCCGCGCCGCAAATGACCGCCCCGTCGGCGGCGAAGCCGCGGAGCATCGGGAATCCGCCGACGATCCGGACGGCCGACTCGCCCATCTCCCAGTCGTCGAAGCGGCCGACCAGCGGCCAGCCGAAGTCGAGGTTGGAGAGTTCGTCGAGGATCAGGCGGCCGGCTTCCTGGAGCCTCGGCCTGACGGCGTCGATCGCCTCCCTCATCGGCCCCCGGAACGGATCATCCTCCAGGTCGATGCCGAGCACCAAGAGCTCGCGGCGCTTGATCGGGCGGGGGAGCCGCTCGCCCAGCAGCCAACGTCGGATCGGACCCGGCTCGGGGCGCTCGTCGTCCCAGGCGACGGCGGGGTCGTCCGGCGGATAGGGCGGACATCGCCAGAGGTTGAACGTCGAATAGAGCGGCCGGGCCGCCTCGACCACCTCCAGCGACCGGGCCTGCCGCAGGCGCTCGCGGGGGAACTCGCCGGGCGCGTAGAACTGATCATAAGCCGGCGACAGGAGGACGATGTCGAAGTCCAACTGCTCGTAGAGGTTCGTCGCCGTGATCTTGACGGCGCCGTAGAAGCCGAGCTGGAGCAGCACCATCGTGATCGCGAACGTGACGCCCCCGATCGCCACGAGCGTGCGACGCCCGCCGTGGACGACGTTGCGCAATGCCAGCGGGGGGTCGGTCATCCTGGGCAGCCACGGCTCGACGATCGGGCTCATCCGGGGCTTGCTCTCGATCCGGCGGTGGTGGTGGAGTCGTGAGGTTCGCCGGAGGGCTGCGACGCACCCGAGGGGCGGATCGTGACCTCGACCTCCATATTCACGTAACGAGACGCCTCGGTCGAGCGATCGAGCGCGATCGTGACTTCGATGACGCGGAGGTCTCGGAGCGCCCGCGGGTCCACGCTGGTCAATCGATTGCTGCCGACCGTCTCGCGGATTTGCGCGACTTTACCCGGGACGCGATTGCCCAGGATGTCGACCTCCGCGGGGTCGCCCGGTCGAATGCGCGGGACATCGCTCTGATAAACCTCGGCCGTGGCGACCATCGAGGAGGTATCTCCCATCTCGAGGACCGTGCCGGCGCTGAGCTCGCCCGGGTGTGCCAGGATGCGGAGGATACGACCGGATCCCGGCGCGCGGACCTCGGACTCCGCCAGGGCGGCCTCCGCCAATCCGACCTGGGCATCGCGGATCTCGTCCTCGGGCCCTCGGCCGCCGGTTTGCGAACCCTTCGGGGCACTCGGCGAGCCCTCGGATTGCTTCGCGGACTCCAGCAATTTCAGGTCCAGATCGGTCTTGAGCGACTGCATCTCGACCTGGTACAGGGCCAACTCGGCGTCGTATCGATCCTTGCCCTTGAGCGTGGCGCCGAATTGCTTGTAGAGCGCGGTCGCTTCGCCCAGGCGGTTTTTCGAGATCTCCGCCGCCTTGCGGGCCGATTCCAGCCGCGCCTGATTCTGCCGGACGGAGAGCGTCTTCTGCGCCTTCGCCAGCCCGAGCTGATGCAGGGCGGCCGAGCGTCCCTCCAGGACGGCGAGGACCGCGCCCTTGGCGACTTGATCGCCTTCCTTGACCTTGATCTCATCGATGCGTATCCCCGGCCGTGCCCCCACGGAGATCAGGCCGGTCGCAGGCACCAGGCGAGCCAGAGCCACGGCCGCGGCGCGGGTCGATCCCTCATACGATCCCTTGGGACTGCCCCCCTGCCCGCTCGTCGGGCCCACCTGTGCCCACGCGGAATCGATCGGCCGCCCGCCCCGGCTCGCGGCCAGGATCACGACGATCGCGACCGCGGAAAGCCCGAGTGCCCTGCCGGCCCACCGGGCCGAGATTCGCGGAATTCCCGGACGCCTCATGCAGCAATCCTCGAATCGGAGTCAATCATGAGGTCGAAACCAGGGCCGGGAGCATCTGGCTGATGGCGGGACGTTCGCCGGCCGATATCCCGACCCCAAGCCAAGACCCACGACTATACACCGACGGATGAGGATTCGCCCAGGGGAATCGCCTCGATCCCGGTCATCGTCCCTCGGAGGCGATAGACAGGAGTAGGGGAAACTCGGTTCCGTACGGGAAAAAGGAGTGACCGCGACGGGTTCATACACTTCCGCGCCGATCCGTTCAACTCACATTCGATCTGCGTGCGAGGTGCGCAGATTTCCAATACAAAATACGAACCACGGATTGCACGGATATCACGGATCAGAATTCGGATTCGATCTCTTTCCCATCCGTGTGATCCGTGCAATCCGTGGTTCAACTGTCCTCGGTCTGATCGATAGTCGCTGCTCGTTCAGATCCGTTGTGGCTGCGTCTCGGCCGCGCCCGGCTTCCTGTGGTCGAGGATCCGGGTTTCGTTGCCGCGGAATCCGATCCACCGTCCCACCGACGGCCGGTGTGTTTCAACCGACCTTGGCGAGAGCCGGAGCGTTCCGCATGCTGGCCGCGGCGCCCACGAACGCCTCGATCAATTGCATGTCCAGCGAGATGTTCCCCTCGTTCTCGGGGTGCCATTGCACGCCGGTGACCCACCAGGAATGGTCCTTGCCTTCGAAGGCCTCGATGAGTCCGTCGGGGGCCAGGGCGGCCACGCGGAAGATCGGGGCGAGCTTGCGGACACCCTGGTGGTGGTAGCTGTTGACGCGGATCTCGCCGGGCCCGTAGATCTCCTCGAGCCGCGTCCCCGCGGACATGACGACGGTGTGGCGATGCGCTCCCCCGTGCGGGTCGCGGTGCGGGATCGCCTTGGGCATGTCTTCCGGCAGGTGGACGAAGAGGCCGCCGCCGGCCACCACGTTCAACTCCTGCATGCCCAGCCCGATGCCCAGCGTGGGCATCCGGCGTTGCTGGACGACTTTGCAGAGCAGGCGATCCGCCAGCTCGCGACGCTCCGGAATGACGGTGACCGCGGGGTGCGGCGCCAGGCCCATCTTGCGCGGGTCCAGGTCGTCTCCACCCGTCAGCATCACGCCGTCCAGCCGATCGAGGATCGGCATGAGATCGGCTTCCCTCGTGAACGGAGGGATGATCACCGGCAGCGCATTGGCCGCCAGCAGGCACTCGAAGTAGCCGCTGTGGATGAAGCTGTGAGGTGTGCGGCCCTTGGCCGTGGCGCGGTAGTCCGTGTTGATTCCGATGAGCGGACGGTATTTCATGGCAGCCATCCCTTCCTTGAAATGGTCTCGGCGAAATCCGTTCTTGGCACGTTGCTGCTGCCCGCCCTCGATTCGCTTCCGAGCGAAAATCCGGCGAGGCAAATCCCAATGAATCGACACGCTTCAAGAGTTGGAATCTCCGAGCGATGTCGCGATCGGCGTACCCTCCCTGCGACCCTCTCGATCCGGGAGAGGGCGGTCCTTCGAAAAGTCCTCCTTGTTTTTCCCCGAGATGTGAGTCAGGTAGAGAATCGAATCCGACTGATCCTTCGTTCGCCTCGTACGTGTCAGCGAGGTAGGGGCAGTCTACCGACTGGCCTCCGCGCATTTCAAGGAAAATCCCCCGAAAATGCCCTGTTTTTCGCCATTTTGTAAGAATGACCGATCGGGAAGTCAAGTGATCGTCGCAATGACCGACCGGGAGAGATGGAGAAGCCTCCGGTCGAACGGGAGACGGCGGGCGAGGGTCCGATCACCCATTTGCGCAGTGATCTGCGCAGTCGAATCTCGGGATTCCTCGCCCTCCGGGCCGCCCTCGTGTTTTCAAGGGGCCTTCGCCGGGGCGGCGGGCTGGCCGGGCGGGGATTTCTCGACGACCGCGGCCGCGCCGGGCTTGATATAGTCGCCCTTCAGGTAGCGGATCACCATGTCCACGTCGTTCGACGAGACCTGGTCGAGGCCGAAGGCGGGCATCTTCTGCTTCTCCTCGAGGTAGCCATACATATTGGTGGCGCCCGGCTTGCGGATCATGCGCGCGGTCCACTGGGGCGAGCCCCAGGCGAACAGGTTGGGCGCATCCCGCATGCCGCCCTCGGTGAGTCCGTTGACGATGTGGCAGGTCCCGCACTCCTTCACGAAGGGCGCGTTGCCGGGATGATCCGAGACTCCCGGGCTACTGAGCCACTCCTCGGAAGTCGTGTCGGGCGCGATCCCGGCGAACGAGGCGACGAAATCCGCGACATCGTCGAGCGCCTTCCCCTTCAGCTTCGAACCCTTCTTCCACTCGGCCATGCCGTCGCACTCGGGGACCTTGCCGAAGTACGCCGCCGACTGGGGATTCTCGAGCAGGCCGCGAATCCAGGCCCGGGAGCCGAAGCCGGCGAGCTCGGAAGCCGTCTGGGTGCCGGAACCCTTGCCTTCGAGGACGTGGCAGCCGAGGCATCGCCTCTCCAGGACCGCCACGCCATGGGTCAGCGGGTCCCGGCGGAGGAGGTAGGACGAGCCGTCCGGGGGGATGCCGGCCTCGGGAGAGCCGGCCAACTGGATCGCCCGCTCGCGAGCGGCATCGGCCTTCTTCCGGGCCTCCTGGAACAGGGTGTTGCGCGAATCCTCCAGCAACGCCTGGACCGTGAGGAAACCCGCGCCTCCCACGACCGTGAACACGAAGCCACACGCCAGGAAATGGGCGAACTTGCGGGGGAAGACTCGGTCGAGCAGCGGGAGGATCAGCAGCACGAACATCAAGGAGCTGGGGATGACCATCGTGCCGATGATCTCGCGATTGCCGGGGAAGTATTTGAGCATCTGGAAGAGGCAGAGGTAGAACCACTCCGGACGCGCCGGGTAGTCGGCGCTCGAGGCGTCGGCCGGCGCGTCGAGGCTGGCCCCGCCTTCCCTGAGCACCAGTCCGACGATCACGCCCACCACGAGCGCGCTGAAGAGCACGTTCCGGAACGCCTGCGCGGGCCAGTACGTCGCGGCCGGCAGCCGCTCGGCGCCCGCGGGCGGGGTCAGTTGGTGTCGACGCGCCAGCGCGATGTGGATCACCAGGAGGATCGCGAAGAACAGGGGCAAGACCGCGACGTGCAGGGCATAGAATCGGGTCAGCGTCAGGTTGCCGTACTCCGAGCCCCCGACCAGGACCTTCTGCACATAAGGGCCGACGATCGGCGCCCCGCTGACGATGTTGGTGACGACCTTGGTGGCCCAGTAGCCCTTCTGGTCCCACGGCAGTTGGTAGCCCGTGTGGCCGAATTCGAGCGTGACCACCAGCAGCGCGATGCCGAACCACCAGTTGAACTCGCGAGGGCGTCGATAGGCGCCCGCCCAGACCACCTGCAACAGGTGCAGCACCAGGAGGACGATCACCGCCTGGGCCGCGAAGTGGTGGACCCCGCGGATGAACCACCCGAACCAGAGGTCGTGGCTGATGTAATAGACGCTCGCCCAGGCCATCGAGGACGACGGGGCATACGACGCCATCAGCAGGACGCCGGTGAACGCCTGGACCAGGAACGCCGTGGTGACGGCCGAGCCGAAGACGTACCGCCAGCGAGCGCCGCCCGGGATCGTCTCGGAGAAGGCTTCCCGCACCCGGCCGCGAAAGCCGGTCCGGTCGTCGATCCAGTCGGATAGTTGGTTAAACAAGGGGGGTCCTCTCTTCGGACTGTGTGCGGAACCGCTGGAATTTGACGCGGATCTCGGGGTCGTCTCCCGGCGCGATCTCGACTTCGAGCTGATCCATCGGGCGCGGCGGCACCTGGTTCGTGGGCTTTCCGCTCAATTCGAACGCACTGGTATGGCACGGGCAGAGGAAGTTCTTGCCGTCGGCGGTCAGGTTGATCGCGCATCCCAGGTGGGGGCACTCCGATGTGAACGCGATCACCGGAGGCTTGACGCCCTCTTTCTGGCGGATCAGCCAGACCGAGCCCACCGGCTCGCGGGGATACTTGATCCAGGCATCCTGACGCTCCTCGATGATGGAGAACGAGCGCGGGACCCCGACTTCCAACTGGTTGAGCCGGGTGAGCGTATGAAAGCCGCGCTCCTGGCCCTTCTTTCGCAACGGCGACAGGACATACGCCGCGCCCGGGACCGCCAGGACGAGCCCGATCACGCCGCCGACGGCGGCCGTGGCAAAGCCGAGGAAACCGCGACGGGGTATCGGAGGATCGCGATCGACGGCCTCGGTGACCACGACCGGCTGTGTCAAGTTATCGTGCATTCGCGAAACTCCCTCGGTGTTCGTTCGTCTGCATGGAGAGGGAAATCCAGGCCGCTCAAGACCTCGGAGTACCCGGCGCCCCGGTCCCCCGCGACGCCGCGAAGGACCTGAGAACGATCGAATCCCGATTGACCTCGCCGTCAACCGATTTCGGTTGGCCCGGATCGATCTCCACCAGTTCTCACTCTTACTTAAGTGCCGGCCCGGTCGGAGTCGGTTCTGTCCCCGGGGTAGGAAAAGGGGCGGCGGGTGGATATCGGCCTGTTCAAAATAGTCTAAGAGGAAGTACGAACCGGCTCAAGGGCTTGTTGGACCGTGCCTCCGACGGGCGTCCGGAGTGCATGCTGGCAAGGAGGCGAATCTCCGCGATGGGTCGGTCACGAGCTGAGCCATGGAATAGCGAGCCCGACGGGCGGCCGGATACGGCGGAAGGAATGGGGAATGCGAAACCTACGACGGATCGCGATCGTCCTATTCGCTGGGCTGCTCCTCGGCGGGAAATCGGCATCCGCCGCGCGTTTGATCAACGTCACGTTCGAGCGCGACGGCCGAGTGCTCCTGGAAACCTACTACCAGGATGACGGACTGGCTGATGCGGCGACCGTCTGGCGCTACCTCGGCCGGAAGCCCATCACGGTCGCAGAGTCCCCGCTCGTCCTTGCCAACGGCGATGACTCCACACGCGCCGACCTCGGCGGCGACGTGACGATCGGCGCCCTGCACGCCGGTCGCGCGATCGTTCGGGTAAGAGTCTCGGGGCTGAGGTTGGTGCGCGATGCCCCCTCGAGCACGAAGTGGTTCTTGCCCGACTATGAAGTCGAGCGAACGGCCGGGATCGCTCGCTTGGGTCCGCCCGCGCCACCGGTGAGCCGACGGTCGCGGTGGATCGCCTTGGCTCCGTTCGCCCTGCTGTGCTCGTGCCTCTGGTGGCTCGCGAGACGGTCTCGTTACAGGCGTGAACACCTCGTGAAGTAGCGAGCATTCCCCCCCTTGCCTTAGGTGCAAGACGCAAGGTAGGTTGACCACGCCGATTCGCCTTCGGGCTGTGCCCCGGCGCTTGGGGTGATTCTTCCGGCAAGATCGCAGCGAGTCCGCCAGGAGATCAGGATGCCCCCCGATCCGGATGACATGAAAGAAAGCCTGCCGATCCATTTCTTCGCGACGCCCGCGGCGATGCGGGCCTGGCTCGACGCGAACCATTCCACGTCGGACGAACTCCTGGTCGGTTACTACAGGCGGCATGCGGTCGGAGATGCTCATGCCAGTATCACCTGGCCGGAATCGATCGCCGAGGCCCTGTGCTTCGGATGGATTGATGGCATCCGCAAGAGATTGGATGAAGACCGATATGTCGTCCGGTTCACGCCTCGGCGGGCGGGGAGCAAGTGGAGTGCGGTGAATATCCGGTTGGTGGCGGAATTGGAGGCGGCGAACAGGATGACCGAGGCTGGTCGCGAGGTGTTCGAGGCGAGGAAGGATGCGGGATCGGCCGGTTATAAGGCCCAGAAGAAGGTTGGCACCCTGGATGAGAGGCAATTGGAGAAGTTCAGACGTCATGAAATGGCGTGGCTATTCTTCGAAGGTCAGCCGCCGGGTTATCGGAAAGCGGCTGCGTGGTGGGTGATGGAGGCGAAGCGGGAAGAGACGCGCGATCGTCGACTGGCGACACTGATCGAGACTTCCGCCCGAGGAGAGCGATTGAAGCACTTCGCATGATCGCCATCCGGGCAAAGAAGAGGCCGGTCGGCGTCGGCTTCAATGTCAGGGTTTCATCGGCCCGCAGACCCGGCCGTCGCAAGTCCGCCGCGTCGATGCTTCTGCCAGGCGATCGAGCCGGCGATGCCGAGGCCGAAGAGGACCAGGGATGAGGGCTCGGGGATGGCCAGCGGGGTGACGACCAGTGCTCCGTTGGCGGTGTAGAGGCGCGCGTTGGGGCTGAAGCTCTGGATGGACAGGAAGTTCGAGCCCGAACTGAACGACGGCCCGAGGACGTAGGCCGCCTGTCCATCGATCGTGCCGGCCGGCGACTCCCCCTGACCGGTATTCCCGATATCGCCCAGGTTGGGGGATGTGCCCCCGCCGAAGTGATTCAGGAAGGCACCCGTGGTGGGGTCGTAAGCGGCCTCGGGCGCGAATTGGCCGGGCGTCGTCGCATCAATGGCGACGGGCACAGACCCCAACGTAGAATCTACGAAGGTATTCACATGCAAAGCCGTGACCAGGTAGAAGCCGGAGTCCGCTGGCGATGCCGCGCCGGTGGTGAACGTGCCGGTCGCGTCGCTCCCGAAGCTGAACGAATACACGAGATCGGCGCGAGCCGACGGGACCGACCCGACCACCGCGAGCGCGGCGGCCAGGGAAACGAAGGATCGGCGCAGCATAGCGAGTAACTCCTTTTGTCAAGCTCGCGCACGCCAAAAAATGGCTTCTCGCGGGATGACGACTTGCCCCTTCGAGGGTATCGGACGTCGTCGGTCCCGAGGGATTATACGGAAAAGGCGCCCATGTTGCCAAAGAGATTTTGGCGATTACATATCGTCTCGAGTGCTTCGCGATCGGATATCGGATCGCCTCTTGAAAAATGGGCAGCCTCGTCCCGGGTGGCATCCCCGAATCAATGAAAATGATTGATACTGTTGGCGAACTGGTCCTGTGTGCTACGAATGGCATTTTCCCATCCCTGCGGGCCCGATCGCGCCCGGGTTCAGGCCGATCCGCCTCCCCCGGGAATTCACCAACAATATCCCTCGCTGACACCCGGCTGAAAGTGAGATCTCGGCCGCCCTGCGGCTGACGATTAGACCTCGGCTAGCACCGGCTCCTTCTCCGGATGGCCGCGGTACTGGGCATCGTCGAGGGTTCCGTTGAGGCCGGCCGAACCTTGGGTCGATCCGTCCAGGCCGCTCGATGGCGCCGCGAACCGGACCCGGTCAGCCGTCACCCATTCGTTGTCCTGGTGCTCACACCCCTCGTAGCCGGGGCATGTATGGATGAGGTAACGGTCGCCGTCGCGACGCAGGACCAGGGCGGACTGCCAGATGCCCTCGTAGCCTTCCCGCTGGACGACGACCTCGCCGGCGAACGGCCCACTGACGACCCCCGCCTCGACAACTGCTTTTTCCGATAATTCGTCCAGAGCCTCGGAGGGAGGGCCGAGCACCTGGACGATCTCATCGGCCGTCATGCCCCGCTCGATCATCTGCTGCTTCAGAGCGATCACCTGCCGCTTGAGCCCCGCGTTAAGTCGGAGCTTGGCCACGCCCGCCCAGGACGCGGCGATAACCCAGACCAGGGGTGTGACTCCGACCAGGAGGAACATGATGACTAAGAACACACTCCTCGCCACCAATCCTTCGTTGATTTGGGCGAAGGTCAACGTTTGGATCATGGATGCAGTCTGGCTAAACATCTCGTCCTCCTTTGGAGTGGTCCCTGGTTGGGATGATGCCGGTAGAAAGGTTCGTTGCCCCGTTCGGTATTCGGATCGCGGCGAAGTTTATTGACGGCCTCCGTCCAGAATCCATCACGGCCGGGCCATCCCGGAACAAGCCGCAGATCGATGAGGAATCGCTGAACCGGCACGATGGAAAGTCGATCCCGGCTCCCCACGCTATTGCAAGGCGGAACCCAGTTTCCGGCCGCGGCCATATTGTCGCGGCGAGCAGCCCATGACCCTCTTGAAGGCCGTGCTGAAGGCGCTCTCGGATTCGTAGCCGAGCGAAAGGGCGATGACCGAAACGGGATCGCTGGAATTCGCCAGTCGGTCACCGGCCAGGAGCATCCGCCAGCGCGTCAGGTATTCGATCGGGGACGCGCCGACGGTCTCCTTGAATTTCAGGGCGAAGGTCGATCGCGACATCCCGATGCGCCCCGCCAGCTCCTGCAAGGTCCAGGGATGCGCCGGATCGTCGTGCATCGAGTGGATCGCCGCGCTCATCTGTTGATCCGCCAGCGCGAAGAGCCATCCGACGCCCCCCCTCAACCCCTCCGCCAGGTACACCCGCAGGGCCTGGACCAGCATCATGTGGGCGAGGTGCTGGACGACCAGGAAGCCGCCCGGCTGCGGCTCGCGCAGCTCCTGCATCATCCGTTCCATCGACCAACGCAAAGTCGACTTATCCGATTCTTTCTTGATGTGCACGATGGGCGGGAGCACTTTCAACAGGATGCCGGCATGATTGCCGGCCAGGGCGAAGTAGCCGCCGACACCGGAGAAATCCCCTCCCCCATTCCAGGTGGCGACGCCGCCATTCAGCGGGGCCGAGAAAATCGCCTTGAAGTCGACGGGCGTCAAGGCCAGGTCGCTCGCCAGGCGGAAAGGCCATCCCAGCGGCAGCAGGAAGCAATCTCCCGCCCTCAGGCGCACCGCTTCGGGGACGCCCTCCACGGCGAGCCAGCATTGGCCGGAGACCACGGAATAGCATTTGATGCCTTCATGCCGGGGGAACTGGATCGACCATTCTCCGCCCACATCAAAGGCGCCGGACATGTAGTTGCGCGGCTTCAGCAGCGACAGCACATCTGAGAGAGGGTCCATCGGCACTCCGGACGATTGCGAAAATAAATCGGACTATAGAGCATAGATCGTATCACGTCAATCGCCTATCGTTGGGAACACGGGGCTGCGAGTGCGGTCACGCCGGGAGTACCAAGGTCGCCGATGGAAAGGATTCCGGTCATCGGAGCCTCGGCTTTTGTCGGGAGATATGTCGCACGAGAATTGCTCGCAGGCGGATTTGCAATCCGCCGCTCGGCTCGCAACCGCGCGGGTCCAGGACCCGGGCATGGCAGGCCGCGATCGTGTTGACGCAGGAGAAATCATTGATGCGAGTATTCGTCACCGGTGCAACAGGATTTATCGGCGGAGCCGTCGTCAGGGAGCTGATCGGCGCGGGCCATGAGGTCGTCGGGCTTGCCCGCTCGGCCGAGGCCGCCAGGTCTCTCAGCGCCGCCGGCGCCCGGGCGCACCGTGGTAACATCCAGGACCTGGAAAGCTTGCGCCGAGGGGCGGCCGCCGCGGACGGCGTGATCCACACAGCCTTTTTCCATGATATTACACATATACCCTTTTCGACGCGACTTCGCGTGATGTTGGGCGGGAGTCCGTGGGGGATCGTCTCGAGGTTCCTCGGGGCCGCGGTCGGGGCGGACAGGCGTGCCATCGAGACGCTCGGCAAGGCGCTCGCGGGGCCCGACCGCCCTCTGGTCGCCGCTTTCGGGACCATGGCGATGAAGGCGGGACGGCTCGCTACGGAGGATGATGCGTACGATCCCAACTCGGCCGGTGGTCGCCGCGGAGAGTCTGAAGATGCCATGCTGGCGCTGGCTTCGCAAGGCGTCCGGGCCACGATGATCCGCCTCCCGCCGGTGGTCCATGGCGTCGGCGATCGCACCGGCTTCGTTCCGCGTCTCATCCAGATCGCTCGAAAACACGGCGCTTCGGGCTACGTGGGCGACGGTCACAATCGATGGCCCGCGGTGCACAGGCTCGATGCGGCCCGCCTCTTCCGTCTGGCGCTTGAGAAGGGATCCCCGGGAGCGAAGTATCATGCGATCGCCGAGGAGGGCATACCGTTCCGAGAGATCGCCGGCGTGATCGGCCGGCGCCTGAACGTGCCGGTCGTCGCCAGATCCCCCAGGGAAGCCGCCAACCTTTATAGCTGGCTCGCGCTCTTCCTCTCGGTAGATAACCCCACATCGAGCAAGTTGACCCAGGAACGGCTGGGATGGCACCCAGAACAGCCCGACCTGATTTCCGATCTCGACCAGCCTGGCTATTTTGAACCTGAATAGCCCCCTACCTGCGGTGCCTACGCGCCGCAGGTACGAGGGTGCTTACTCGCCCTGCACTCCCGGACCGATGGCCCGACGGACCGCTTCGAGCACCCTGGGGACGACCTCGGACATCGGCCCGAGTAGCGTTGCGCCGGCGGCGGCCCGGTGTCCGCCGCCGCCGAACTGGCCGGCCAGCGACGAGCAGTCCAGCCCGGCTCGGGCCCGGAACGAGACCTTCACGCCGCCCCGCGCCTGCTCGATGAAGAGCAGGCCGACCTCGACGCCGCGCAGGCTCACCGTGAAGTCGATCAAGTCCTCGGAGTCCTGCGGGATCGCGCCGGTTCGCAACAGGTCTTCGCGCGTGATCGTGGCGTAGGCGACTCGTCCGTCCTGGATCGTCTGGAGGTCGATGAGCGTCTCGCCGATCAGCTTGAGGCGTCCCAGGGTGTTCCGCTCGAAGAGCTGGCGATAGATCCCGTCGATCGACGCCCCGGCCTCGATCAGCTCGGCCGCGGCCCGCATCGTTCCGGGGCGAGTGTTCGAGTGCCGGAACCAGCCGGTGTCCATCGCGATCGCCGTCAGCAAGCCGGTCGCGACCTCGGGCGTCAGCGTGCCGCCCAGGGCGCGGGCGGCATTCATCACAAGGATTCCGGTCGCCTCCGCCGTCGTATCCTTCAGGAAGACCGCCTGGAGGTCGTCCTGGCTGATGTGATGGTCGATGACCACCTTGGTCCCGGCGAATCCGCGGACGAAGCCGGCCATGTCGCCGAGCTGGTTCCACGCCGAGAGATCGAGGATGACCACGACCTCCCGATCCGACAGGGCTTCCGGGGCGACGGCCGTGCCGAAATGCTCGAAGAACGTCCCGTCCGGGTCGAGGAAATCATAGCGCGGGGGCGTGGGACTGGAGTTCACCACGCGCACATCCTTCCCCTTCTGGCGGAGCAGCCCCGCCATGCCGACTTCCGAGCCCAGGGCATCGCCGTCCGGCCGCACATGCGTCGTGACCAGGAAACGGTCGTGTGTCTCGATCACGTCGGCCAGCGGGGTCCAGTCGATGCTCATCGCGTTCTCACTCGCTCGGTCGTTCGGGAAAGTCGCCGGGGCCGTGCAAGACTTCAGCTTATCGGGCGATGACCCGACTTGGCAATTTAGGTTGCATAGGAATCGACCCGGAAGCGGCCGAGGTTCTCGCGGACCCAGGCGATCGTCTCGTCGAGCCCGCGTTCGAGCGAATAGCGGGGCGTCCAGCCCCAGAGGCTCTGCGCCAGCTTGGTGCCGGCGAGCAGCCGCTCGACTTCGCTGGCGGCCGGCCGGACGCGTTGCTCGTCCGACTCGACGCCGATCGGTCGCCCCAGGCGCTTCGCGATCGTCTCGACCAGGTCGCCGATCGAGATGTCCTCGCCGCGGCCGACGTTCACGGCGCGGCCGAGTGCCGCGTCGCAACCGGCGATCGCGACGAAACCCTCCACCGTATCCTTGACGTAAGTCAGGTCCCGACGCGGGTCCAGTCGACCGAGTTTGATCGCGTCTCGCGACAGGGCCTGGCTGATGATCGTCGGGATGATCGCCCGTGCCGATTGCCGGGGGCCGAACGTGTTGAACGGGCGCAGGATCGTGACCGGCAGGTCGAATGCCTTGTGGTAACTCTCTCCCAGGGCGTCGGCCGCGATCTTGGTCGCCGCGTACGGAGACTGTCCCTGGAGCGGATGGTTCTCATCGATCGGGACCGATCGGGCCGTGCCGTAGACCTCGGACGTCGAGGTCAGGACGACGCGTTCGAGCGTCGAGCTGGCCCTGCATGCATCGAGGATGTGCGCCGTGCCCAGCACGTTGGTTTGGACCACGTCGTAAGGATTCTGATAGGAATAGGGGATCGCGATCAGCGCCCCGAGGTGGAACACCCACTCCTGGCCTTGTACGGCCTGGCGGACCGCGGCCGGATCCTTCAAGTCGCCGCGTTCCACCTCGATCTCGGCCTGGACCTTGTCGGCCAGGTCGGCGAGATGGCCACGTTCGTCCCGGCCGCTGTATCGGACGAAGCAACGAACTCGATGTCCCTCCTGCACCAACCGTTCGACCAGGTGGCTCCCGATGAAGCCCCCTGCCCCAGTCACCATGACCTTCTTGCCCATGGGGATCCGACTCCTTCCCCTTGCATCCTTGGCGTCTTGCAATACGCGATTTCTCCTCGGAACCCAAGATCCTAAGCCTTTCTCCGACTCGCTGCCACGCCGAAACCGGGTGGCTCTCGGTGGGTGGCGGGTGGCGGGTGGCGGGAGGAATTCGAGTGGCAGGTGACAGGCGACGGGCCTGGAGTGCAGCAGGTCGAGTAGGAAGCCGACCTTGCGGTAATTCGCGATCTCGTTCTGCTCCTGCGGGGTCACCACGCCGTTCTGATTCTTCTCCGCCAACTCGTGCGTGCGGTCGAGGTCGCGTTGTTCGAATTTGATGCGTAATAGATCATCCGCAGATTACGGCATGAATCAGCCGTCTTTCGGGACGGATGAGCCGGGACATGATGGTCGTCTGGCTAGGCGGGGAGATATGGGTTGAAGTGGCTATGAGGCGTGAGCTCTTTGACGGTAGAAGACGCTCGGCATTTCCTGGCTTGACCGGGTAGTGGCAATGATTGAGTCGGCTAGAAGTGATGAGCGGGGTCGTGGGCACCGGAGAATTCCCCGCCACCCACGACCCGTCACCCACAGGGGCATGGCCCGCTCGGTCAAGGCTTGATACGATCAATGTAGGGTTGATGGATCTGGTTCCCGGACGTTCGCTCGGGTTCGGGGTTCTTGTCCATTCCATCTCGTCAGATACTGAACGAACAATCCAGAGATCCGGATGAGGGCTGCCGCCGTGACGGGTGATCGCGCCGATCGCGAGCTGCTTTTCGAAGCCCTGGCCGTGCACCTGGGATTACTCTCCCCGCACACGCTCGTCAACCTGGCCGAGGTCCTCCGGGACGAAGCCTCCTCACCGAAGGCTCGACCGATCGGGCAGCTCCTGGTCAACGGGTCGGTATTGACGGTCGATCAATGCGCGTTCCTGGAGACGATTGCGGATGGCCTGCTGGGGCGCAACGGCGGCGATCTGGGCCGTTGCCTGGATTCCTTGAGCGACTTCGGCCGGGTTCGCGACGAGTTCGAGCGCCGTCGGGCTCGAGGAATCCCTGTCCCCGCGCCGGTGGCCGCCAATTCGAGCTCCAACCCGACCTTGCCGTCGATCCCGATCAACGGCGAGCACAACCAGCCGGATCACGGACCGGGACCGGATCAATGGCCGGACGATGACGACTCGTTCCACCCCGGCGCGTTCCAGGTCCACGGAGAAGGAGGGGCCGTCGATCCCGTGCTCAGATGGTCGATCGGCGAGGGCACTTCCGAGGGCATGCGGTTCCGGATCATCCGGCCTCACGCCCAGGGCGGCATCGGCAAGGTCTCGGTCGCACTCGATTCGGAGCTCCAGCGCGAGGTGGCCCTGAAGCAGATCAAGCCCGAACGCGCCGACGATACCGACAGTCGCGCCCGGTTCATGCTGGAAGCCGAGGTGACCGGCCGGCTCGAGCATCCGGGGATCGTCCCGGTCTACGGCCTGGGGATCGACGACAAGGGCCGGCCGTTCTATGCGATGCGATTCGTCCGGGGGATCAGCTTCGAGGAGGCGATCGCCCGATTCCACCGGGCCGACGCCGAGAAGCGCCGCGACCCCGGGGAGCGCACCCGATCGCTCCGGCACCTGCTCGACCGATTCGCCGACGTCTGCCAGACGATCGCCTACGCCCACAGCCGGGGCGTCCTCCATCGCGACCTGAAGCCGGCCAACGTCCTGATTGGGCCCATTCAACGAGTCGCTGGTCGTGGATTGGGGACTGGCCAAGGTCCTCAACCGCGAGCCGGGCGAGCCGACGGGCAAGAAGCCCATTCCCGATCCGAAGCCCGGCCCGGAGCCCGATCCGGCCCTCGACGTTCGAGCGGGCCAGGCCGCACCGCGGGAGGTCCGCGAGGCCGAAAATGGACGCGAGGATGGTTCGAGCGACGAGCCGCCGATCGGGGTTTCCAGCTCGACCGATACGCAGGCCGGGACCGCGTTCGGGACCCCGGCCTACATGAGCCCCGAGCAGGCGGAAGGCCGGGTCGATCAGCTCGGGCCCACGAGCGACGTCTATAGCCTGGGGGCCATGCTCTATACGATGCTCAGCGGTCGCGCCCCGTTCGAGTACATCTGGTGCGAGGTGACGGCCTTGCTCGATCGGGTCAAGCTGGGCGAGTTTCCTCCGCCGAGGAAGGTGAACCCGCGGGTCCCTCGCGCGCTGGAGGCGGTCTGCCTCAAGGCCATGGCCACCCGGCCCGAGGACCGATACCCCACGGCCTCGGCGCTGGCCGAGGACATCGAACGTTGGCTGGCCGACGAGCCGGTCGCGGCCTATCGCGAGCCGATGCTGCCGCGGATGTCGCGGTGGGCCCGTCAGCACAAGCCGATCGTGGCGGGCGCCGCCGCGCTCCTCGTCACGGCGGTGGTCGCGCTCTCGATGGGCGTCATCCTCGTCGGCCGCGAGCAGAGTCGCACCGAGAAGCAGCGACGACTGGCCATCGCCAAGTCCGACGAGGCGACCCAGAAGGCCGAGATGCTCCGCCGTCGCGATGCGGTCAGCCGCGTCAACCTGGCCTATCGCGAGTACCTCGATGACAACGTCGCGCTGGCCGACGACTTGCTGGCGGGGTGCCCCGATGACCTCCGCTCGTGGGAGTGGCCCTATGCCCGGCGGCTGGGCCATTCCGACCTGAAGACCTGGACCGATTCGAGTCGCGGCCTCGACGTCTGGTGCGTCGCGTTCGCGCCCGACGGCACGAGGATCGCCACCGGGACCGGGCCCTGGTTCCAGGTCGGCGAGGATCGGACCGGGGAGCTGGTGGTCCGCGATATCCGGACCGGTGCGGAGGTCTTCGCGTCACGCGGCCTCGCCGGCGCCGTGCAGGCGTTGGCGTACTCCCCCGACGGTCGCACCATCGCCGCGGCCCACGGGTTCGCGGGCAAGGGCGCAGGGCTCGGTCTTGATGCTCCTCGACGCGGACACCGGCAAACCCATCTGGCACGCGGCCGAGACGGGGACCCAGATCCTGAGCCTGGCCTTCGCGCCCGACGGCCGCACGATCGCCACCGGCTGCGGACACTTCAACGATTCGTCGACCATCGGTTACGCCCGACTCCGCGACGCGAAGACCGGCGACGCCCTCGGCCGGTCGATCTCGGGAGCACCCGGCGGAGTATCGAGCCGTGGCGTTCGCACCCGACGGCCGCCAGCTCGCCCTGGCCAGCCGCGAGGTGGCCGACCTCTGGGACGTCTCCGGACCCGACCCGACCATCGCCCACCGGCTTCGTGGACATGTCAACTTCGTGTACGCGGTGGCGTTCAGCCCGGACGGTCGGCGATTGGCGACCGCCGGCTGGGACAAGACCATCCGGATCTGGGACCGGGAGACCGGGCGGCTGCTCGACACGCTCATCGGCCACCGGGGCTTCGTCCGCGGCCTGGCGTTCTCGCCCGACGGGAATCAGCTCGTCTCGGGCAGCGAGGACAAGAGCGTGCGACGCTGGGACCTGGCCGGCGGCGGCGAGAACGCCGCGTTCCACGGCCATACCGGCTTCGTCCACTGCGTGGCGTTCGGGCCGGACGGGACCCTGGCCGCATCCGGCAGCCTGGACGGCACCGTGAAGCTCTGGCCGGCGGCGGCGCCCGACTCGCAGGTGACCTTCCGCAACAGCGCCGGCTGGGTCGGCACCCTGGCGTTCGCGCCCGACGGCCAGCGGATCGCCTCGGCGCACAACGGGAATATCCGGATCTGGGACCCCCGCACCGGCGAGGAGCTGCAACGGATCACTCGCCCCGCGAGACCCGCTCGGCCACATCGCCATGGCGTTCGCCCCCGACGGCGCCACGCTGGCCGCCGGCGGGCCCGGCGGGTCGCTCAACTTCTGGGACACGACGAGCTGGACCCGACGGACCCCCGAAGGGAGCGGCCCGAAGGCGACCGACGCGGCATTCTCCCCCGACGGCTCCCTGCTGGCGACATCCCACGACGACGGCACGTTGAGGCTCTGGGACGTGGCCACGGCCACCCTGATCCGGACGATCCCCGCGCATCGCGGCGGCGCCAATGCCGTGGCCTGCTCCCCCGCGGGGCAGACGTTCGCGTCCGCCGGCGAGGATCGGATCGTCCGGGTATGGAACTTCACCAGCGGCGATCCCCTGGCCGCCTTGAGCGGCCACGTCACCGGCATCCGCGACCTGGCCTTCGCGCCGGACGGCCGGCGGATCGCGACGGTCGGCGGAGCGTATCACGGGCCGACCCCCGCCGAGGTCAAGATCTGGGATTGGAAGGCCGGCAAGGAACTGGCCGCCTTGAATGGTCATACCGGATTGGTCACGGCGGTCGGGTATTTCCCGGATGGTCGTCGGCTCGCCACCGCCAGCGACGACCGGACAGTCAAGCTCTGGGACGCCGAGTCGGGCGAGGAGGTGCTGACGCTCCGCGGCCATACCAGCGGCGTGGTGAGCCTGGCCATCAGCCGCGACGGGATCCAGATCGCCTCGGGGAGCATCGACCACACCGCCAGGATCTGGACGATCGAATCGCCCCAGGGCGAGGCCGCATTCGCGCTCTCGATGCGACGCGCGGCGGTCGAGCGCGTGCAGGCCCTCTTCGCGAAGCTCCTGCTCAAGTCCGAGGTCCTCGACGCCCTGCGGGCCGACCGGACCCTGGGTCCGCAGCTCCGGGCCGCGGCCCTGGAGATCGCCGAACGGAGGACCGAGAACGCCTCGGGCCTGTTCGACGTCGCCTGGCTGACCATCGTGCGCCCGACCGGCAAGCCGGAAGACAACCGCCTCGCCTTGAAGAGGCTCGAGGCCGCCTGCCTCGTGGTCCCCGACGATCCGGATCGGCTCGCCGAATACCGCCGCGCCCTCCCGCTGGCGTTCTATCGCGCGGGCCGGTTCGCCTCCGCGCTCGAGGCCCTTCGTAGACAGGCCGGCAAGGCTCCCGGTCAGCCGCCTTCACCGCTCGACCTCGCGGTCACCGCCATGGCGAGCCAGCGGCTCGGGAAGATCCCGGAGGCTCGTGCCGCGCTGGAGGGGCTCCGCGCACTCCTGAAGGGCGACCGCTGGGCCAACAACCAGGAAGCGCTCGGATTCCTCCGGGAGGCCGAGGGCGTCGTGGAGTCGCCGGCCAAGCGATAGCGTCGAGTCGTATTGCGGCGGCTTTCAGGATTCCGGCTTTCCATCCGCGTTATCGCGTCCATCTGCGGATAAACTCTTAAATCGATAACGACCCGAAGGAAAGGGGATGAATGGCCTCGCTGATCACGGCTCTGATCACTCTGGCGAGCATCTGTGCCGGCACGATCCTCGGCTCGCTGATGCGGGACCGCCTGCCCGATCACCACCTCCGCGACGACTCGAGGGACGTCATCAAGACGGCCTCGGGGATGATCGCGACGCTCGTCGCGCTGGTCATCGGGCTGCTGGTCAGCTCGTCCAAATCGACCTACGACCAGGCCAGTGGAGGGGTGACCCAGATCGGTGCGAAATTGATCCTGCTCAATCGCCTGCTGGAGCGTTACGGCCCGGAGACGAAGCCGATCCGCGAGCGTATGCGCGAAGGGATCGCGACCACCGTCGAGCAACTCTGGCCGGACGAGGGAGCGACGCCGGGCCTCGCCGCGATCGAGAAACCGACCGGGATGGATGACGTGAACGATTTGATCGTGCAACTGACACCCCGGGACGAGGCGCATCGCCTCCTCCGAACGCAGGCCGTCACGACCTGCATCGAGCTGGCCCATTCGCGCTGGCTGATCGTCGAGCAAGCCCAGATCAAGCTGCCGACGGCGTTCCTCGGGATGTTGATCTTCTGGCTGACGGTGCTGTTCGCCAGCCTCGGCCTGCTCGCCCCGCGGAACGTGACGGCCTGGTGCTGCTTATTCGTGTGTGCGGTGTCGATGGCCGGAGCCATCTATTTGATCCTGGAGATGAACCGGCCGCTCGAGGGTGCGGTGCAGATCTCGCCGGCACCGCTGCGGAAGGCACTGTCGGTGATCGGCAAGGCTCGGTAAAGGAACGGAATCCGGAGAAAATGGGTTCTTAACTTTTCGTGTCACCCCAGCCGGTCCGGCGGGGCGCGACGGACCAAAAGTTCGTCCGGCGGTCGGACGAAGATCGGGCTCGCCTTTTCGTCCCGGATGTGTTCTTCTTGATGCTCTGGAACCGATGCCTGGGAGAATGCGTCAGCGCCCTGGCCCACGCGGAGTGAGTGCGCTCTGATAACTTCATCTCCTTCGTGTTCCGCACTGCACTGGCCAACTTCCGGCTCAGGGATCGGGACATCGACGATGCGTAGGGCCCTGATGACCCTCAACCTCTACGGGGACAACATCCGCGGGGCCTCGCGGGCGTCGTTCCGGGACGCGGCGACGCGGTGGGGGGCCGAGTACATCGAGTCATACGCCACTGTACGACGGGCGCGATCCATATCGGAGAAGTTGGCCCTGGAACGTCACGCGATCGGGTTCGACCGCGTGGTCTTCTGCGACAGGGATGTGGTGATCCGCAAGGACTGCCCTTCGTTGTTCGAGATCGTCCCGACCGACTGGTGGGGGGCCGTGCCGTCCGAACAGGAGGGCCATAACCTGCTCCACCGCATCCAGCCCAGGATGGAGCCGCTCGCCGCCGCGGCCGGTGCCCCCCTCGACCTCAAACGCGAGTATTTCAATTCCGGGTTACTGGTATTCGAGCCGCGAGCCCACGCCCGTGTCTTCGAGCGAGCACGGGCCCTCTTCGCCCTCGTCACGGAACGCGACTGGGTGGTCTACGATCAAGGGCTGATCAGCCTCGCGGTCAAGGTCGAGGGCGTGCCGCTCCTGTCCCTGCCGCCGACCTTCAACCGATGCGGGGCCGTCCTCTGGCATCGCTGGGTGCCCACGATGTCCGACTATGTCTGGCATTTCTCCGCCTGAACAACCCGGAAGGGTTGATCAACGCGACGCGATGGGATGACCTGGGGCCGGAACGATGGGAAGACGGCATGAAGCGATGGGAGTTCGGCAAGCCGTTCGGCTTCGTCAATCACAGCCCGGACGAAACGCCCTTCCTGGCACGGAATATCGAAGCTCTGGGGCGAACGGATCGTCGAGGTCGGCACTTACATGGGCGGGTCGGCATGGCTGATCGTCCTGCTGACTCACCTGCGCGACTGCCATACCTACTGCGTCGATCCTTGGAACGGGTCAACCGATCTCCGGCATTCCGCGGAGGAATGGGAAGCCGTCCACCGGTGCTTCCTCCGGAACCTGGAGGACCTGAACTTCAGCCGGCACGTGACCGTCTTGCGCCAGAGTTCGATAGAGGCAGCACGCTCGTTCGACGATGAGTCGGTGGGCCTCGTGTTCATCGATGCGAACTCCGACGTCAACTGGTCGGCGCGGACATCGCGGCGTGGCGGCCGAAGTTGCGGCGGGGGGGCGTCATGCTCGGCCACGATGACTCGCCTTCATTCCCGGGCGTGATGGAAGCCGTCTCGGCCCGCTTCGCGCCCCGGAAGAGCTGAGCGAGGGTTGGTTCAAGGTCTGGAAAGTCACCAAGCCGGCGTGAGCGAAAATGGGAGGCGACCGAACAGGGACGCCGCCGTTTTCGTCACCCACACCGGACCCTCAAGGGTCCATTCCCGATCGGCCCCGGGTCCCGCGCATCCGCTCCGTTCTGGTCCCGCCCGGCCCAGACCCGCGAAGCCGCCAGGGCCGCTCCCGGCCGGGCCCGGTCGGATCGGCTCGGGGGCACCCGGACCGCGGGCCCGGGGGCCCCGCTGGCTGATCATCGAGCAAGCCCAGAGCACGCTGCCGATGGCGTTCCTCGCGATGTTGATCTTCTGGCTGACGGTGCTGTTCGCCAGCCTCGGACTGCTCGCCCCGCGCAACGTGACGACCTCGTGCTGCTTGTTCGTGTGTGCGGTGTCGATGGCCGGAGCCATCTATCTGATCATGGAGATGAACCGGCCGCTCGAGGGGGCGGTGCAGATCTCGCCGGCACCGCTGCGGAAGGCACTATCGGTGATCGGCAAAGCCCGGCCATGAGTCCAGGAACAAGCGAGAATCACCGGCTCCCCGGCCGGAAGGACGTGGCTCGTCGGCTCCGGCGGGAGGCCGCATCCATCCCGCCCCGCACACCCGCCGATCGCTACTGGGATGTAGTCAACCGAATCGAACACCGGTCGCGCCCCTGGCAATCCCTCGGCACGCTGTGAGCGCCGGGAGATCATGGCCGCGCTCCAGGACATCTCGCGGGCCGACGTCCAGGATATCTACAACGACTTGCTTCTCGGCAACTGCCATGTCCGACTGGGCCGGCTCAACGCCCCAGTCTCTTGCTAGAGTACGTCGATGTGTTTGCCCTGGCGTTGCGTAAAAATCCTTCCTGGCCGCGGGCTCTCCCCGACGATCACGACCTCGATGCCATCCGCGAACGGCCCAAATTCCGAGATTTGCTCCGTGCCCTGGCAGTCGTCAACGAGACTCGGGCACCGCCCCGCCAGGATCTCGCCTAGGAGGCGAAATGACTTAAAATTCTATGCTGCATCCAGTTAAACCACAAGCCTTGGCCACGCCTCGGTCCGCCGAGTCTGTCTCGCCGATTCCGCCCATTTCTTTGGCGGATCGTGAGCACGGATTCAACTCCTCACCTTATAGAGCCGCTACGTCGTCCGTGTCGAGTGCCGACCGTGGACGCGATGGATGACCGCAACCAATCGAGATCGAACGGCTCCTACCAGATCAAGGTCGAGGGGGCGACCCGGGATCTCTTCGACATCGGCGGCTACGGGTTGGCGATCACGTTCGACGAGACAAATACGATCTCGAACTCAGCCCTGCAATCCGTCCTGACCGGGCCTTATCAGAACCTAAACCCCAGCGACATCAACGCGATCTTCCTCAATTCGGACGGGGTCCTGTTCAACAACAAAGGAGGCGACGGTTCGACGACCCAGTTGATCCCGCCGGGCATCGCCGTGCCGATACTGTCCTACAGCCGGATGGGCGAGTCGAACAGCGACCTGATCGGGGCAGTGGTCGGCGACCCGACCACGCAGCCGGTCTATACCTCGCCCACGACGCCGGGCACCTACCGGTATCCCGACGGCACCACCACGAGCTCCTACCGGGTTGCCTCGACTGCGTCCTGAGGCCCTCCGATGCATCCGAGCTGGTCGGGGTCCGCGGCGAGCCTGTCCGTTCGCGGAGTGCCCTGAACCCCTCGCACTAGAGGACGCTCGGAGCCCGGCCGCGAGTCGGACCGACGGTTCGCCGAGCCGCGGCGCCGTGAAGTGGGATGCCTCGCGCAACGGCGACGCATAGAGCGCCTCCAGGAGCAGGGGGCCGACGCCACGGTGGACCCCGCGGCCGCGCTAGGGTGCGAAAGGATACCGCGAGGGCCTGCGTCCCCGAGCGGTTGATGATGGCCGGGCCGGGTTGACGGCGATCAACGTCGAGAACGCGAGGGCCCGGGCCACTCGGTCTCCTCGCCGCCGACACGCGGCGACCTTGGAGATGGCGATGACCACGAGCAGGACGCTCGCGCCCGAAAAACTCCGAGATGCAAGCTGCCGCGGCCGAACGGCATCCGGACGGCCCGTGACGGAGTCCGGCGCGAAGGTCCGGCTCCGGGGATGCCGCGCATCACATTCAATGACAAACTATTAGATCCTTAGTTTTTTTCTCGTAGAAACTTGTAACTTCTTTTGTGCAGCACGCCACTTACTGGGCGGGTGTCGGAGCCGAGAGTTGACTCGCTCCCACCTCTTCGCCCGGACCGGGGCCCGACCGGGAAGCTTTCCGGCCGGGGCCCGCGAAATCCGGGGCGACATCAGGAGCCGTGACGGGCGGGCGACGCTCGGTCACAATCGCTCGCGGTCGCGCCTGCTCGCCGGCGGGCTGACCGCGAGAACTCGCCTGCGCGGATCGCGTGGGCCTGCCCCTCGATCGGGCGGCCGGGCCCGTTGCATCGATCGAGACCACGTCCATGTTTCAAGGAGTGCCCACATGAGTCTACATACGACGCGCCGCTCCAGGACCCGTTTCCTCCCTTCGGTCGCGATCCTCGAAGCTCGGAGCCTGCTCAGCCACTCCGGCCTCTCGCCGCACCCCGGGCGACACGCTACGGCCCTGGCGAAGTCCCAGCCGTCGGACGTGTCGCCCGGCGGCACGGACGTCCTCACGTACCACAACAATACCTCCCGGACCGGGGCAAACCTCAACGAGACGACGCTGACGCCGAAGAACGTCAATGTGTCGAAGTTCGGCAGGCTCTTCCGCTACAAGGTCGACGCCCAGGTCCATGCCCAGCCCCTGGTGGTCAGCCACCTGCGCATGGCCGACGGCAAGTTCCACAACGTCCTGTTCGTGGCCACGGAGAACGACAGCGTCTACGCCTTCGACGCCAACAACCCGACCGCCGGCCCGCGGCACAACGGCCTGCTCTGGCAGGACAGCTTCATCGACCCGGCCAAGGGCGTCACGTCCGTCCCCAGCCAGGACACCGGTACCCCTTCTTCGGCCCGACGGTCGGCATCACCGGCACGCCCGTCATCGACCGGGCCACCAGACGCTCTACGTCGTCAGCATGGTCAAGGAGCAGCCGGTCGGAAGCGACGGGCCGCACTACGTGAAGCAATTCCACGCACTGAACCTCGTCAACGGCAAGGAGAGGCACGGCGGCCCGACCACGATCGGCGACACGACGCTCCAGCCCGACGGCACCTTCACCAACAACACCCAGGTCTCCGGGCCCGGCACCGGCGCCGGGTCGGCCGACGGGGTGGTCTCATTCAATGCCCTGCGGGAGCTCAACCGGCCCGGCCTGGTGCTCGACACCAAGGTGCCGGAGCACCCCGACGGCGTCGTCTTCGCGGGCTACGCCGAGGAGGGCGACCTCGACCCGTATCACGGCTGGCTGGTCGGCTACGACGCGAAGACGATGAAGCTCGTCACCCTCTTCGACACCACCCCCAATGGCGACATGGGGGGAATCTGGCAGGGGGGCGCCGCCCCCTCGGTCGCGCCCAACGGCGACCTGATCCTGGGGAGCGGCAACGGTACGTTCGACGCCTTCACCACGACGACCCCGCCCGGCGCGGCCGCGCGGGCGAGCAAGGCTTCGGCCTCGGTTACGGCGGGATCCACCAGAGCGTCGGGCGTCAGCTTCGCGTCCTCGATCCCGAGCACCAACGTCAGCTCGACGGGCCTGTTCTTCAACGGCGACTACCCCACCGACCAGCCGATGGCGCCCGACGTCAACCAGCCGCTGGCCGGGACCGGCATCAACTTCGCGGCGGGGGCCCAAGGACCCCAACGGCCCGCACACCTTCCAGGCGACCCTGTCGTATCACGGCACCACGCTCTCCGAGACGATCACCGACGAGACCACCGGCGCCTCCTTCAGCCGTGACTACGCGAACGTGGACCTCCCCGCCAGCGTCGGCGGCGGCACCGCCTTCGTCGGCTTCGGCGGCGGCACCGACGGCCGGACGGCGACCCAGGCGATCACGAGCTGGACCTACACCAGCGGCGGCCAGACCCTCATCGACCACTCCGGCGGCTTCGCCAGCAACGGCGACCTGACGGCCACCGGCGTCGCGACGTTCAACGGCGCCGCGGCCGACCTACGGTCGGCGGCGGCCAGTCGGCGGGCGACGTCTTCGCGAACCAGCCCGTGAACATCCAGGACTTCTCGACCACATTCACCTTCCAGATGCAGCCCGAGGCGGGCTCGCCGGTGGGCGACGGCATCACCTTCATCATCCAGAACGACATCGGCCATCCGACCGGCGCGGACTTCGGCGAGTCGTCCTTCCGGCTCAAGCCGACCCCCGGGACGATGACCGTGGTCGACACGTTCACCCCCTTCGACTTCAAGAACCGGAACATCCACGACACCGACACGAGCTCGACCTCCATGACGCTGCTGCCCGCCTTCCCGGGTACGGCCCACCCGAACCTCGCGGTCACGGCCGACAAGTCGGGGACGCTCCACCTGATCGACGTGGCCAACATGGGCGGGATCAACCCCGGCGGTCCGGACCGCGTCCTCCAGCAGTTCACGGCCAATCCCCAACGGCCTGATCTATAGCTCGCCGGTCTACTTCGACGGCAAGGTCTATATCAGGCGTGGCGACGTGCTCAGGCCTTCGCCCTGAAGCTCGACCCGGCGACGAACACGATGATGATCGACGAGACGCCCGGTCACCAGGGCACGACGCCATCCGGCTTCCCCGGAACGGTGCCGAGCGTCTCGGCCGACGGCACGGGCACGGGATCGTCTGGGACGCGCAGGTGGACTAACTTCACGGGCGGCCCGGCGATCCTCCGCGCCTACGACGCCAACGACCTGTCGAAGTGCTCTACGCCAGCGACCAGGCCGGCTCGCGCAACAGGCCGGGGTGCGGTCAAGTTCGTCACGCCGACGGTCGCCAACGGGCAGGTGTATCTCGGGGCGCAATTCGAGGTCAACATCTACGGTCTCCTCCCGAGGCCGGAGCTCGCCCCACTCCGCCGGGACCTCGACCGCCTCCCGCGCTGATATCGAAGCGGAATTTCCTCGCCGCGCAGCTCTCGCTCGCGAATCCGTTGAAATCTCGGCCCGGCCGCTGGCCTCGGCCGGTCCGGTCGTCGATCTCGACGCCGGTCCGGGCGGGGCCAGTCCGGCGATCGGCGGAGCGGGGAAGATCGAGCCTCCGCGAAAGACCGATCGGACTCGAGCGGAACCGCCAACCGCGTCCGCCGTGATCGATCTTGCCGACCTCGAGATCCACACCATCCAGATGTCGATGATTGGATTAACCTTCATTTTGCGGGCCAGCAGACTCCGCCCCCACCTGGGGGGAGGTTGGTGGACCGCGTTTCGATCGGGCCGCCGACAGAAAACGGTGATACTCGAGAGAACGGACCGGGACAGAAGCGGTTCCGGACCGAACCGATCGAGAAAATGAATGATTTCGCCCCAAAAGTGTAACTCTTTTCTCGGGACGCGTCTCTTTGGGGGCAACGGCGGGATCCGGCGGCGAGAACGGACGCCGCGGGAGTCCGAAGGGCATTTTGCCCGCGCGACCTCCACCCGGTGCCCGCCTTGCCGATCGCGAGCCGGATTGAGATCGGCCAGAGAAGTCGCCGAACACGTCTCGTGACTGTACCACGCAGCCAAACCTGCAGGAGCCCGCATGAACTGCATGAGTAGGTCCTTGTCCCCGTCATCGCCCTGATCGTCGTCGGCCTGGTCGCCACCCCGGCGGCGCGGCCGGCATCATCGACGCGAGCGCGGTCTGTACCGCCGAAGCCGACGGCCCCAACTTCGACTATACGATCACGCTGACGAAGACCAGTGGCGTCGGCAACGACCCGATCGGCACCTTCTGGTTCTCGTGGGTACCCGGTGCGGATTTCATGGCACAAGCCCACTCTCCGTGACGAATCCGACGGGATGGAAGGACACGATCACTCATTTCCCGAACATCTCCAGTAATGGTTTCGCCATCCAGTGGGTCGAGAACAATTCCGCGGCTGCGATCGCGCCGGGCAGCTCACTGGTCTTCAAGTTCACGAGCGTCGACACGCCGGCGCAGATCACGAGCAACTCCATCTTCGACGCGGGGACGCCGGTCCTCACCTCCTTCGTTTACTCCGGCACGCCGTTCCAGGGAGACTCCGAGCAGTTCGTCGTCTCGTTCGCTTCGGTCCCCGAGCCTTCTTCGTTGCTCCTGGGCCTCGTCGCGGTCGCGGGTTCGCTCGCGTGGAAGCGGCTCCGGCGCAGGGTGAAGGGCTGATAGGCTCGTTCCGATACCATTGCGGGGGCCATCGCTCGTCTCCAAGCCGCTCATATCTCTCGGAATCCGAGCGGCTTCGAGCGTTTTCAGTCGGACACACGACACGCCAAATCACCGCCGTGGGACGGAGACCACGGTGCGGCCGAAGCCTTCGCGGTTGGTAGAGTGTCGGCTTCGAAATCGATAGGGTCCCCGGTGCTGGGTACAGGCGGCCTGCTCGTCCCCCGCCGACGGCCCGGCGTCAAGGCGAGGGCCTTCCACCGGGACCATCTCGTTCCCGGCACGGTGGCCTTTTGCCCGCGCCGCCAGCATGTGCCTCGACCTCGACGAGAAGATCGATATTGAGAGTCAGGAAAGCAATGCACGGAGACGGGCTCTCGTAGGGTGGGCACCGCCCACCACGCCTTGCCGATATGCCGGTGGGCCGTGCCCACCCTACGAAAAAACTTCCCCTCGCCGGGGAACTGGCGGCTCGCCGTCCGACCCCTGACAGTCCACGGCTCTCCCATTCGGCATCGAGCCAGTTCCGTCCCGCCTGTTTCTCGGCTGTATCCGTTCTCGAGGCTGAACGGGAGAGAGGGATACCCCGGGCCGCAAGCCATGTCTGCTGGCCGCTTCATGCACGGAATGCCCGAAAAGGTTGGCGGTCGATCGGGATGATTCCGACTGTCAACTTTTATGAGCCCTTTCTTAGTCTTCAATACTTCAGTGGGTTACGATGATGAATGAACAGCTTATGAATCCGACTCAGCATCGCGGATCGGGCCCGGCCATCAGGCCTGGCCACGGGCGGCGACGGTGTTTCCTCAAGGTGCTGGTCGCCTTGGCCGTGGGCGTCTTCGCGGCGGGAAGCACCGTCCAAGCCCAGAGCGGAGGCGGAGGTGGCGGCGGTGGCGGAGGTGGCGGAGGCGGTGGTGGCGGAGGCGGAGGTGGCGGTGGTGGCGGCGTGCCCTTTGGCGACGTGGTCGGCACCTGGTTCTCGCCCATCACTCCAGTCGGCAGCGGCATCACCTACCAGGTGGTGGTCATCTTCACCGCGGCGAAGGGTCAGTTCACCAACGGTCAGTTCACCTGGGATGAGACCAATCCGCTCACCGGGCAAGTGACCATAGTCCAGGGGACCTACACGGTCGGCCCGCTCCCGGGGACCGGCACCACAGGCCTGACCATGGTCTCACAGGGCGTGACCGTCTTCCAGGGCCTATACGCCCAGCCGGGCCCGGGCGAATTCATCATCGAGACGTTCTCCGACTGGCCTCTCGTGGGTGGTCCCGATTTCTTCTTATTCACCAGGCTGTAATGGCGGCAGCCCAGGCGGGCGAGTCTTCCACCCAGAAGCGTGCCGGTCCATGGAGCTGGCGGCCCGAGTGGCCTGGATCTCCGATCGAGCTCACGGACGACGGGCCCGGTGCGCGACCCCGCATCTCCGCGAGGTCGCGCCCGGGCCGCGGTCGTCGCTCGGCCGAGAGGAGCTGAGTTCACCGCCCTTGGATTTCCACGTCGTCTGCCAGGATGTTCCGGCCGCTTGCCTCGTCGAAGGCGATCCCTTCGCTCGGCGAGGCGGATCGCGTACCGGCCGTCGCCGCTCAGGCTCGGCGAGGCGTCCGCGAGCTGCAGGGCCAGCCGCCAGCGGCCGCTGTGGGCGTCGGCCGGTATCGGCATGGCACCTCGCAGCGTGATGGTGCCGGCCTCCGGGGTCCAGCGGCGAAGGTCGGCGTCGTTGAGCGTGACGCGTTGCGTACGATCCCCCTGGCCGAGCACCAGGGCGACCGGCCGCGGCATCTGCGGCGCGGCGAAGCCGACGTTGCGCAGGTCCAGCTCGACGCGGAGCGTCCCGCCGGGATTGATCATCTTCGATAGGCGCAGGCGGTCTGCCACGAGGCGGTATCCCAGCCGGCGTTCGATATGCTCGTAGCCGGTGCCGCCCTGATACGCCGCCTTCTTCCAACCTTCGAGCGTCCCCCGGTGATAGCCGCTGTTGAGGTAAGTCACATGAAGAAGCTCGAGCTCGCGAACGACCTGGGCGATCGGTGTCCGGGCCGATAAGGGGACCGTCTCGCCGCCGAAGGGCGTGAAACGGCCGTGCTCGGCGCACCAACGCAGCTCGCGCTCGCGGTCCCAACCGCGCTGGGCGTAGGTCCCCATGTCGTCCGGGAGGCTCAGCAGGGCGTCGTTGTGCCAGCCGACTCGGGACAGGCGGGAGCCGCCGTAGGCCGTGGCCTCGGTGAGTTCGGGCTCGCCGGCGAAGATGTCGCGGATGAACATCGGACGCCGAACGTGCACGGTGATGGGCTCCGGCACGGCATCGAGCAGCGCGAAGAGCACGGAGCGACGCGCCTCCAGCGAGGGCGGATTGCCCCAGTTCGACCCGTGCCACTCGCCCCACGGGCCGAGGAATCCCGCCTGCACGCCGAAAATCACGTCGCGATTCTCCCGGAAGACCTCGCCGATCTGCCGGATGTGCCCGAGGATGCGGCCCATGTCCTTCGGGTCGGTGCGGTAATCCCGGCCCGTGAAGCCATACGCGAAGCGGACGATCGTCTTCAGGCCGTTCTGCCGGGCCGCCGCGAATGCCCGCCGGACTTCGTCGAGCTTCTCCCGGCCGAGATCCAGCTCCTTGAACGCCTTCAGGTCGACCTCGACCAGCAGCAAGGTGATCCCGCGCTGACGCAGTCCATCCAGCCGGCCGATGCGGTGGCTCATCCGTGACGCGTAGAACCACGCTCAGGGTTCGGGAAAGACTGGGAACTCTCTTTGTAGCGGATTTCCCGCCACGCGTCCTGCGACTGCCCCCAAGTCGGGCATAGGGCGATCAGGAGGCCGAGGATCAGCGAGCGCGTGAGCAGGCTCTCCATCGATTTTCGCTCCGCATCGGTATGCCATCGGCTTTCCCCCCTCCGATGACAGCGGATAGCCCAGCCTCGCTTTCCTCTTCACCTCGGATGCCGCTGACTCAGCCAGCCCACCTTGGCCGACGAATCCGCCTGGATGCTCTCCCGATCCGGCACAGCCGGACCACTCCTTCATCCATTCCGGCCTTCATGCCGACCGCCATCCCGAGCAAGATACAGGCGCCTAGGTAGAAGGTCGCGCACCAGACAATCCCGAAGATGATCCGCCGACCAATCGAGGCGCCGCCTTTTCGTTTCTTCGCTTTTCGGAGGGTCGGATCGAGAATCTCGCCGCAGAATCGACATTTCACCGCCTCATCCTGGATCTGTTCGGCGCAGTATGGGCATGCTTTCATTTTTCGAGATCCTGACAGAAGGTTGACCGAAAATGTCCGAAGGAGGCCCGCCTCCAGGCCTCTCCGTCGAGGTGAAAGAGTTTCGCCGAAGGTTGATTCTCCTCAAGCGGCGCGGCCTTCGCAACGTAGGACTCGACTCTTTCTCCTGACCGAGGAGAAATCAATCGTGTCGGTCCGGACTTACGGGCGGAGAATCGAACCGCACCATTGATTTCGACACCATCGACCCTGGATTGCCCAGGCCGTCGTGGAGGGCGCGGAATCGGTCTCGGTGGATCATGTGTTCGTCCGGTATCCAGTCCGGTTGCTGTGGTAGCCGAGATCGCTGTCGAAAACTTGTCCAGACTCTCCCGTCGGGCACAGTGTGCAGACCGGACCTACCGGGTCACGATCCAGCGCAGGCCCAGCTTCCGCCCCGTTTCTTCGGTCCATTTCACGCGGTCGGCGATCCGATGTCCGACGACCCAGAGGATACCTCGCCGATCGCAAACCAGGGGGATGAATTCACGCCGACGGAGCGGGACTTGCCGGCCGCGGAAGAAGTCGGCCAGCGCCATGCTCTGTCCGTTCATCCCCAGCGGCGAGAACCGATCACCGGGCAGCGAAGGTCGGATCGATAGGGGTAATTCCACTTTGTCGAGGTCGATCCATTCGTCGGCGGATTCGCCCAGATCGTCGGTCACTTCGAGCCGGCCACCCGCCCACGAGATGTCCGCCGAACCGGGGATTTGCAGGGCGATCGGAGCGTCCGGGCCCGAGTCGCGAGCGACCGGGGCGACGACGCGCGAACGGCGTAGGACCAGGAAATCGTTTTCGGTGGCCATCGTGACACCTTCCCCGACGTCGACCAGAGGGACAGTCCTGGCCCGTACCAGGGCCGCGATCCGTCGCCAACGTCGCGCCGTCATACTGCCCTCGGGCCAGCCCGCTTTACGCCAGACCCGCCGCAAGACCTCCGCCCGGAGGAAGCTCGGGATCGAACCGAAGAATCCTTGCTTGAGCACGAGGCAATCTGGCGTGGCGGTGATGATCGCGGCGCGTTCCATCTCGCGCGCGTCGGCATCGATCGCTCGGAGAGAGGCCGCGGCATGCTCGCCGAGCCGGACCAGGGCCTCGCCCAGCCTCGGGTTATAATCGGCCGCGAGCTTCGGCAGCAGGTCGTGACGGATCCGGGCCCGGGTGTGAGACACGTCCGAGTTGGTCTCATCCTCGCGACAGGTTTGGCCCAGGTCCGTCAGATACGCGCGAATCTCGCCCCGCGAGGCTGACAGCACGGGACGCACCAGCGTGATTTCCGGGTCGGCCGCGAGAATTCGCCGCTGCGGGATGCCCGCCAGGCCGCGAACACCGGTACCGCGCAGGATTCGATGAAGGATCGTCTCGGCCTGATCATCGCTCGTGTGCCCGACGGCCACGACCCCGGCGCCGCGAGCCCGGGCGACCTCGATCAGCCAATCGTACCGGGCACGGCGCGCGTCGGACTCGAAGTGCTTCGCGCGAACCGGCCGCCAATGCCCCGGGTCGAAGGGCAACCCCAGGGAAGAGGCCAGCTCGGCCACGAACTCGGCGTCCGCCCGCGACGCCTCGCCGCGCGCCCCGTGATCCAGATGGGCCACCGAGAGTCGCAGGCCCGCCTTCGGGGCCAGTTGGTGCAGGAGACGGAGCAAGCCGACACTGTCCCCGCCGCCGGACACGGCCACGACCCAGGTCGCATCCAGGCCACGCTCAAGCCAGCGCCGAACCCGGCGCTCGATGCGGACGATCCCGGTCATTCGAAGCCTCGCTGGTGGTTTTGGCGATGGGCCTGTAAACTCGCTGGTGCGGTGGCCATCGCTCACCGTCGATTGATCGATCGATTCCCCAGATCGGTGGGCAATGCTCGCCCGATTCGACTCGCGACGCAATCCATGAGACTTCCGGACGATCACCTTCTCTCCATCTTACGGTGTCCTCGTTGCCGCGGGGAGCTAGAGCTCGATGGAGATCCACCGCAGGCACTCCGCTGTCGCGACTGCGCGGCCAGCTTCCCGATCGTCGGGGGAATCCCCCGCCTGGCTGGCGACTCCTATGCAGCCAGCTTCGGCCGCCAGTGGAACCGTTATGATGTGATGCGACCGGACGAGGATGAGGCGACCTTCCGCGTCAAGACCGGCGTGGCTGCCGGCGAGCTGGCCGGCAAGCTGGTTCTCGATGCCGGCTGCGGCGGAGGCCGATACGCCCGTCTCGTCGGCAGCCATGGCGCTCGAGCGATCGGGGTGGACCTCAGTGCCGCCGTGGAAAAGGCCGCCGCGCTCTGCCACGACCTGCCCGACGTCGCCATCGTCCAGGCCGACCTGCTCGACCTGCCGCTCGCCGATGGGTGCTTCGACCTGGTCTACTCGATCGGCGTCCTGCATCACACGCCCGACCCGCGCCGGGCTTTCGCCCAGATCGCGCGGCGGGTCAAGCCGGGAGGCCGGCTCGCCGTCTGGTTGTACCGCCGCAATACGGCCCCGCAGGAGTGGGTCAACACGGGGCTCCGCGCCGTCACGACGCGACTGCCGTCGCGGGTGCTCGAGCCTCTCTGCGCCGGCCTGGGTACTCTCGGCAGCATCCCCCTGATCAACCGGACTCTCAACAAGCTCGCGAACTTCTCCAGCCACCCCGACTGGACCCTCCGCGTCTGCGACAACTTCGACTGGTACGCCCCCCGATACCAGTCGCATCACACGCCCGCGGAGCTGAAACGCTGGTTCGCCGAAGAGGGCTTCACCGACCTCGTCGAGCTCGCGCCCGCCAAGAACGGCTCGCTCTACGATGCGGCCTATCATCATAATTTGATCATCGGCAGCGGAGTCAATGTGGCCGGCACGCGGAAATAGGAGACTCCTCGCCGATCTCCACCACCCTTGATGGGGATAGGCCCACGCGTGCCTGTGGAGGAGCCGAAGGCGACGCCACGCATGGGCACAGCAAGGTCCTCGATCCGAGGCACGGGCGTCCAGGCCATGGCTCTCCTGTGGCGTCGCCTACGGCTCCTCCTCAGGCACGCGAGTCGTGACCGTTCATCTCGTGGGAGACTTCCGGCCGCTCGATCCCGAGCACGGCCGCGATCTCGCGCCGGGGGAGTTTCTTGCCGCTGAGGATCGTCACCACATGAAAACCGAGTTTGGCTCGGGTGAACAGTTCGTCGGCATGATCGAGCCCCCGGTCGGCGAAGAGGTTGCCGGAGCCTTCCTCGAATTCGGGGGCTGCCCGATCGTTATTCCGCACTGAAGCTCGTCGCCGATCCCCTTCGCCCCAGGCGGACCATGCCCTTGGTGCTCGGCACCGGGCGAGCTCAGTCAACGAACGGGTCGGGCGGAAAGACCGCGTCCATCATCAGGAGCGGGAACTCCGGGCGGGTGCGGAGCGGGGCGAGGGCGGCTTCGGTCGCCAGGGCGGGGGTGCGGAAGCCGGCGGCGAGGACGGCGCGGAGGATGGCCAGCGCGCGGTCGGCTTCACTTGTCCTGTCGGACGCTGTCATACCGGAGCCTGCGATGTCCGCGAGGCCGGACAGCATCGCATGGCAGCCTGCCTCGAACACGGCGACATCGTTCGGGCGCGGGGGAGCCCCTCGTACAGCGCGATGGCCCGGCGCCAGTCGGCGGCCGCGCCGGCGAAGTCGCCCGTCGCTCGCTTCACCTGGCCAGACCGGAGCAGGCTCGCCGCCAGGCCAGTCCGAGTGTCAACGTCCGCCGGGCTCGCCTTGAACAGGGCCTCCCGGATCACGATCGACCGGTCGCATGCGATTCGTGCCTCGGCAGGTCGACCCAGAACCAGCAGCGCAGCGGCCTTGTTCACCTCGCACGCGGCCAGTGAATTCTGGGACCGGGCATTACCAGGGCTGGCAAGCTCGTTCCGGACCGGCAATTCCTGCTCGAATTCCGCGAGGGCCCCTTCCGGACGGCCCGCTTGCTGCAACTGCAATCCGATCTGGCCGAGGACCGTGGCGAGGCCCCGCTTGCTGGCAGACCGTGTGGGATCGAGCACGAGGTGCCGCTGGAGAATCACCTTCGCCCGCCGAAGCGCCGCGAGGGCCTCGTCCCACCTGCCCAGGTTCGCGAGCGCCTGTCCCAGGCCATAAAGGCCGAAGGATACGTTGGACTGGACCGAGGTGACGGCGGGGTAGGCATCCGCCGCGGCTTGCCAGATCGCAACCGCCCGGCGAGCTGATGCCACCGACTCGCTCAATCTTCCCAGCTCCTCGAGTTGACCGGCAATGTTGTTGTGCGTGATCGCGAGGGAATTCTGGTATCCCGAGCCGTCGGGGTTAGCGACGGCGAGCTTCTCACGGATCACCAGCTCCCGACGGTAGACCGCAAGCGCCTGGATGGGATCCGACAACAGGTGGGCCTGCCCGTCGAGAGCTGAGGCCAGTCCCCACTGGAAGTCTTCATCATCGGGGTGCGCATCGAACAGCACCTGGAGGATCGCCGTCGCCCTGTCGAACAACTCCGTCGCCCTGGCCGGCTCGGTTGACCGCATCAGTTTCACGCCTTGACCGTACAGGGCCCTGGCCAGCACGTATCGCCCGGCGTCCGATCCCCGGCCGGTTGCCTCCACCTTCTCGGCCAGTTCTTGAGCTTCCTTGAGTGGCTCCATCGCGCCGGCCATGTCGCCGGGATCGGCGTGCAAATTGCCGACGTCAGTCAGGGTCCGCGCCAGGTCCAGCGCCGCTTCGGCGGAATCCGGCACACGCTTCGCCAGCTCTCGCCGCACCGCGAGCGCCTTGTGGTACACGGCCAGGGCGTCGGATTCGGTGCCGATGTCGCCGGTCAACTTGCCGAGCTCGGCATAAGCCTTGCCGAGAGCGGCACGCGACGCGTCGTCGCTTTGCCCCGCCAGCAACCGATCCAGCTTGCCGTAGAATCCGGCCGCTCCGACGAGGAGCTTGGCGCGAAGCTTCTCGAACCCCTCCTCCTTCAGAAGCAGGTCCTTGCTGACGTCGCCGTGGAACAGCTTGATCGCGTCCATGGCCAGGTCGAACCGCTCGGTCTCACGCTTTACCGACGCATCGAGCTCGGCGTTCTTCGCCGTCAACTGGGCGTTCGCTCGCGCCTGCACGCCCAGCACGGCCACCAGGCCCGCAAAGGCCATCAGGAGCGCAGCGCCCATGGCCGTCACTCCCGTGCGGTGCCGCGTCAGCCAGCGCACCAACGACCGGGACCAGGGTTCGCGCCAGGCCGACACAGGCTCGTCGGCCATCCAGCGATCCAGATCATCGGCCAGCGCCTTCGGCGTGGCGTAACGGTCCTCGGGCGAGAGCGCCATCGCCCTCAGGCAGACGGCCTCCAGCGCCTTGTCGATCGTCGGGTCATGCTTCCGGGGGGGCGGGAACCTTCCTTCTTGTGCGGCGCGGAGAACGGCGCCGATGTCGCTCCCTTCCGGCGGCGTCTTGCCGGTGAGCAAGAAGTAGAGCGTTGCGCCCAGACTGTAGACATCGGAGCGGGTGCTGACCTGGTCGAGGTCTCCTCGCGCTTGCTCGGGGCTCATATAAGCTGGCGTACCCAGCGCCGAGCCAGGCAGGGTCTCGGAAGAGCCGGAAGAGGATTTCGGAATCAGCGCTCGCTCGACCGAGCCGGAGTCGGAGTCGGATCGGCCAAGAACCTTGGCCAGCCCCCAATCAACCACCAGGGTCTCGCCATGCTTGCCCACGATGATATTGGCCGGCTTGATATCGCGATGCAGTACTCCTCGAGAGTGGGCATAGTCGATGGCGTTGCAGACGTCGAGGAATCGACGCAACAACTTGCGGAGCTCGAGCGTGCGGTGGCCCGGGGAATTCTTCAGGCTGTCGTCGTCATGAAACCGGTTGACGGCCTCCTTGAACGAAGCGCCTCGGATGAACCGCATCGCGTAATAAGGTCGGCCGTCGCCGTACGTCCCCAGCCCATAGACGGGTACGATGCCGGGGTGCTCGAGACCCCCGGTGACCTCCGCCTCGATGACGAACCGCTTGCGGCTCATGGGGTCGTCCGCATGGCGCTCGAGGATCTGCTTGAGTGCGACCTCACGATCGAGCTCGGCATCGAGCGCCACGAAGACAGCGCCGAGGCCGCCTTGCGCATGGGGCCTCAGCACGTGGAACCGCAGGCCGCCGGTCGTGGCGGTATCCCCGCCGGAGCCGGCGACGCGGCCGGGATCGACGGCGGACTGGTCGACCGTCGCGCCCTCGTCGAGCCGGGCGAAGGTGGCCTCTAGATCCCCATCGCCGAGCCGGGCCAGGCTTTCGCGGGTGGAAGGGCCGGCATGGATGGCTGACAGGCTCTTCTCGGTGTCTCCGCCATGTTTCTTGACGTGCCTGGCAACCAGTACCGTGACCACGTCGCGGTCGTCGGGTTCGATATCGCCGCGGGCCATCAGATGATCGGCGACGGGACGGCTCTTGTCGCCACTCCAGGCTTGAAAGCCCGCGACAAGCTGATTCTGGTCGATTAGACCATTCTGAAGCGCGAGCAGGCCGAAGAGGAGTTCGCGCGATGGGTCGATCGTCGATGGTGTCATCGTCGGCTCCTGGTCGAAGGGTCTTTGCGCCACGTCGCTGCCCTGGAGAATCATGCCGATACGTGCGTTCCAGCATAACGACATGGCGGCCGAATTGCCTGGAAAGTGGGGCCCCGGGGTGAGGCCGCAAGGGGCCTCGGGGTCAAATGGGGCTCGGTTTCAGGCCGAGTTCGAAGTGACTTCTCGAGCGTCAAGGGGTTCCGAGGTCAGATCAAAGGGAGGACATCTGGGAGGCTCCTCTTTTATCTTCAAGCGTCGCTACCTGATCGTGAAGCGGCGGGAGGAGCTCACCGAACAGGAGCGCGACGACCTGAGGAGGATGATGGAGTACTTACCCGGGCTGGCGAGGTTGCGGCCGTTCGCCGAACCCATCTACTGGCCGTTCGACGCGCCGAATGACGCCCAGCAGGCCGGCTGCCGCCGCTCCGCGATCCTCCGCGACCCGTTCTTCCGGGCGGTGCCCGAGCTGGTCAAGGCGATGGAGCAAGTCGAGGAGGGGAAGTTCCGCAAGCTGACGGCGTACCTGAGGAGCCCGCTCGGTCGGCGGATGAGGACCAACCACCACGTGGAGCGGACCAACCGGATGTTCCGGTTCCTCGAGGAGGTGCGGTACCGATGGCGGTGGCGGAAGACGCTGGTGCGGTTCGTGGTCCTGACCCCGGACGAGATCTGGAGGCGATGGTCCCCTGCCGGGCCGGAGGCCGCCACCGCCGCGCGGCCGGCCCAACGAGCCGGGCGCAAGCCCATGAGCGCCGGCGCTCACGCCAGGTCGCTTGAAACTACGGTGGAGATCGGCAAGGAGTCTCGGAAATAGGCCGCGGATGTTCGGCCTTCGGAGAGTCCCCTACTTCCCCGCCGCGGGCGGCGGCCAGAGGGCGAAGCCGGTCATGGTCGTCTTGATCCGGTACAGGCTCTTGCCGGCGCAGATGTAGAGGGTCTTGCGATCCTCGCCGCCGAACTCGACGTTCGCCGGAGCTTCGGGCGTGTGGATGAAGTCGAGGACCTTGCCCTCGGGAGAGATGACATACACCCCGGCCTTCTCGCCGGAACCGGCGGTGGCGACGATCCGGCCGTCGGTCGTGACCGTCATGCCATCGATGCCGCGCCCGTCGCCGAAATCGAGGATCACGCGGGGGGCCGTCACCTTCCCCATGGCGCCGATCTTGGCCGCGATCAGCACGCGCCTCCGAGGGCCGTTATCCGACACGTAGAGGGTCTTGCCGTCGGGACTGATGACCAATCCATTGGGCTTGAGGACGTCCAGGACCAGAGCGGTGATGTAACCTTCCGGCTCGACGACGTAGACCCCCTCGAATTCGAGATCACGCGGCTCATCGCCGACATAGCGGGGATCGGAGACATAGACGCGACCATCCCGGTCAACGGCGACGTCATTCGGGCTGTTGAACCGCTTGTCGTCGTAGCTCTTGACCAGGGTGCGGACGGTCCCGTCCGGCTCGGTGATCGACACCCGACGGCCGCCGCCGACGTTCGCCCCCTCGGCGACGATGAGCCGGCCCCGCGCGTCGAAGATCATGCCGTTGGCGCGCCCGCTCGGCTCGCGAAAGACGGTCGTCTTGTTGGTCTTCGGGTCGAATCGCAGGATCCTGTTGCCGATGTCGGAGAACAGGATCGTGCCGTCGGCGGCCATCGCCCCGCCCTCGGTGAACTCGCCATCGCCAAAGACTTTCTCCAGCTTGGCCCCCGGCGCGACGACGCTGTTGCTGCTCGAGCCCGAACGGGGTTCGTCCTGGGGCTGTGGGAATCCGACAAGGGCCGCCGCGATCAGCAACGAGATAGACATTGGCAGATCTCTCCGGGTGGGGTCAGTTCGGTCATTTCTCTATCCTTCACCGGCACTAGCGACCGGTCAAGAACCCTCCGGGTCTGATCCCTCTCAATTCAGCGGGTGCCTGCCCGCGTCCGCCAGGGGAGTCACTCTCTCCTGGCCTCGTCGCCACAACGTCCGGACGACGATCGCACTGGCCGCGCCGATCAGCGTGATCGTCGTCAGCATGGCCCAGTCGTTGCCATCGAGCCCCTGGTTCCTCCACTTTTCGAGCATGAGCCACAGGCAAGCGAAGAGGGTCCCGCCGATCACCGTCGTTTCGGCCACGCCGAGCGCCGTCCATCGCGTCCGGATTCGCGCCGGCGAGGATCGGTCGCCGTCACCGGCCCGGATCGACCGCACGACCGATCGAATCCACGACTGGAGGAACGCGAAGCCCAGGTAGAATCCCAGCGCCAGATTCCAGATCAAGAAAAGGAACGCGTCCGAGGCGGCTTGAGGACTCATCCACGAGAGGAACGCGTTGGAAACCGCGAAGGCGACCACCAGCCCGATCAACTCGTGGAGCGTCATACTCGGTCGAGGATAACGCCCGCGTCCTGAGTTTCGCGACGGGTGATCTCGCGACATGATCGGCTTTTTCTCCCGTCACGGTCGGCGTTGAGGAAACACGCCGGGCAGAGGTCGATGAGAACGCAGCCCGCCCTGGCCCGGCAGCGGACCCGGAAACTGGCCGGGAATGAGCTGTGGCTCGTCGTCGCCGCGACGGATGACCATGCCCGGGTCGATATCGGGGCTAGCCGTGATGACCATCGCCGGGTCGATGTCGGGGCTGGCCACGACGGTGAACCGATCCGCCGGCGGACGGACAGCGACACGGGGATTCACGGCCGGGGTGGGAGCCCCGATCGAGGTACCGCGGACATTACCGCGGAACCTCACAATCTTCAGGGGCACGCGGGACTGACGTTGTGCCTTCATCGGATAGACCGACAACACCAGCCCACTCAGGGCCACGACGATCATCAACTGCCCGATCGAGCGGATCGGCCAGAACCACCTTCGTGCATTCGAGCGAAAGTCCGGATCGATAACGGTCTTGGGTCTCATCGACGTGCCTCCTTCGTCGCCCTGGTAACGGTCGCCACCTCCGGAAGGATCGATTCCGCCATGACGGATGACGTGCGAGCGCGTGACTTCTTAGGTCATGGACTACAGTTCCCGATTTCCCGGCATCCTCCTTGTAGCCGGGGTCTGTGACCCCGGTCTGGGCATCCCCCGGCCTCACAGAGGCCGGCTACAAAGAATGCAAAGGCTCATCACACGCTCTAGATCAAAATATCGCGGATGACGTGGCCATGGACGTCGGTCAGTCGTCGCGATGTCCCATTATTGTTATAAGTCAGCCTCTGATGGTCGAGGCCCAGCAGGTGCAAGATCGTCGCGTGGAAGTCGTGGACGTCGACGACCTTCTCGACGGCCTGGTAGCCGAACTCGTCGGTGGCACCGAAGCTGAATCCATGCTTGACGCCGGCGCCGGCGAGCCAGGCGGTGAACCCCTTGGGATTGTGATCGCGGCCCTGGGTGCCCTTCTGAAAGGTCGGCATGCGACCGAACTCGGTCGTCCAGATGATGAGGGTGTCGTCGAGTAGCCCGCGCGATTTCAGGTCGATCAGGAGCGCGGCGGCGGGCTTGTCGAGGATCGGCCCGTGGCGATTGTAGTCGGACTGGATGCGGCGGTGTCCATCCCAGTTGAGGACCCCTTCGCCCATCGCGAACGCGCCGTTGAACAGCGTGATGAAGCGGACTCCGCGCTCCAGGAGCCGGCGGGCGAGCAAGCAGTTGCGGCCGAAGGCGGCGGTGAGCGGATTCTCATCGTCGAGGCCATACAGAGACCGGGTCGCGGGGCTCTCGCGTGAAAGGTCGCCGACCTCCGGCGCGCTGGACTGCATCCGGCCGGCCAGCTCGTAGGCCGCGATCCGCGCCGAGAGTTCGGCATCGCCCGGGTTGCGCTTGAGGTGCTCGTCATTGAGCAGGGCGAGGAAGTCGCGAGCCGCCGCGTCGTCGCCGGGGGCGATCTCCGTCGGCCGCGCCAGGTGGCTGATCGGACGCTCGGCATTGAACGCCGTCCCCTGGTACGCGGCCGGCAAGAATCCGTTGGTCCAGTTCGCCGGCCCTTGCTGAGGGTCGCCCCGAGGGTCGGGGATCGCCACGTAAGCGGGCAGGTCCTGGTTCTCGGTCCCCAGCGCGTAGCTGACCCAGGCCCCCATGCTGGGGAACCCCTCGAGCGTGAACCCGGTGCTCATGAACATCTCGCCGGGCCCGTGAGTATTCGTCTTCGAGGTCAGCGAGTGGACGAAACACATGTCGTCGGCCAGTGAGGCCAGGTGCGGCACCAGATCCGAGATATACTTCCCGCTCTGGCCCCGAGGGCGGAATTTCCACGGGCTGCGGGCCAGGTTGCCGTTCTCCCCCTGGAAGGTGATCAGCCTGTCAACGCCGGGCATCGGCTGGCCGTGCCGCTTGATCAGCTCGGGCTTGTAGTCCCAGGTGTCGAGATGGCTGACCGCGCCGGTGCAGAAGATGTGCAGCACTCGCCTGGCCTTGCCGGGGAAATGCGGCGGCCTCGGCTCGAGCGGATTCGCCGGCAAGGGCCGGGCGGGACTTCGATCGGGATTACCGGCATCGGCCCCGAGAAGCAGCCCCTGCTCCGCCAGCATCGCACTGAGCGCGATCCCGCCCACGCCGGAGGCCATATGACCCAGGAACCCGCGACGATCGAGCAGGTGGCGGCCTATCGGGAAGGACGGTCGATCAGGCATCGGCGTTTCCTCGCTCGTGGCTCTGGCGACGATCCGTCCGATTCGATCGGTCGGACGCCCGAATTCTCCCGGTCGCGGATCATCTCCACAAGATCGATTCTAACTCGGACACAGGCGTCGAAAACATCCGTGGCCGAGGGACGCGGATCAGAAAAGAAGGCCATCCATGAAAAGAAGAGACGTCCGCAGATGTACGCAGATCAAAACGCGGATAAGACCGAAGAAATCCGACCCGAGAAAGGGCGCCGGATCGCGCCGGCCTTCCTGAATCCCGGCTCTCCATCTGCGTTCATCTGCGTTCATCTGCGGATAAGCTCTCAGGCGGACGATCCCAAGGCTCCGGCAGGTCCGCCACCTCATGCGCTCGTAAGGAATTCGGATTTGACATTTTCGCCCGAGGAGCATGAGAATGTTCCAGGACACCGCCGAGTCGAGCGATCCCGCCCCAGGTCGGGCGAGAGAGACGGGGTGTCCCGCGAGCGAGGCCGATGGATGGACAAAGCGGCCGATCGCGGAAACTTGCCGGCCGGCGCCGCCTGCCCTGTGGTGTGCGGTGTACGACGGCGTCTTCGAGGAGAGCTTCCGATGAGTCAGGAAAAGAAGCGTCGTTTCGCGCCTCTCGTCGCCCTGCTGCTGTTGGCCGGCGCCCCGCTCGTGGGGTGCGAATCCTCGGGACCCGCCGAGAATGCGGGCAAGAAGATTGACGAGGCCGGTACGAAGGTCAAGGACACCATCAGCCCGCCGGGGCCCATGGAGAAGGCGGGGCGAGCCGTCGATAAAGTCGCCAAGTAATCCGGTGATCGCGGGGGGACGTCTCAAACCTCGGACTGACCTCCCTCGCTCCGATCATCGCGGATAATTCCCCCGGCCGGAGGCCCGGGCGCAGCTCTCATGGACGAGAGCCGATCAAACCGGCTGATTCCATCGGAACTCCTCGTCTCCCCCGTGGAGGAGCGCTGGAATCGGTCGGCGGTCGGGTTATCGCGCTTCCCTCTTGGATTGCGCACAGCTCGACGCGCATGTCACACATACTAACCCGACGCGCCAGCGAGGGGAATGCCGTCGGACCCTCGCTGGCGCGTCGGGTTAGTATGATTCTTCGTGCGCAACAAGAGCGAGTGGGCCGGGTGCCTTTCCCCTTTTTTCCGCGCACTCAACCCAAGAGTGACGCGCTCGAATAGCGGGGCCTTGGTTCGATCAAATTACAATCACCATTTGATTTTATCATATAATTCGATTAACTTTCCCCCTCGCCTCGGGTTGAGCCGCACGGCATGGGCGATTCGTCCGGCGAGATGCGTGCGGAAGTCGGCGACTCCCGCGCGGTTCTGATCGTGCGGGCCGTGGCGCACGCAGTTGCACAACGTCGCCTTGAGGCGGTCGTAATCGTCCCTCGGCAGGTTGGTCGCCCGATTGATGACGACGCCCGCCGCTTGCTGTCGGACTCCTCGCCGCATGACCCGGGTCTTGCGATGCTGGACCGTAAACCCTTCTTCCAGCGCCGTCGCGGCGACGTGGGTCGGGAACCGGTTGATCGACCGGGCAAATGCGTCGCCGCCGGAGAAGACCAGGTCGTCGGCGTATCGGGTGTAATGGGCCTCCGCCGCCCCGGCCAGTCCGGCCAGGCGGGCGTCGAGCCGGTATGCGGCGAGGTTGGCCAGCGCGGGCGAGGTCGGGGCGCCTTGCGGCAGGTGGGGCTGGCGATAGTGCGATTCCGGTTGCCGGCTCGCGGCCAGGCGGGCCCAATCGCCCTGGAGCTCGCCCGCCTGCTTCCAGACAGCCTGCGGCACCGTGTTGGTGCAAAGTCCGGCCAGCAATCGTGCGACCGGCTCGGGGTAGCCCGCTGCCAGGTAGATCGCGATGACTCGGGCCGCCGAGATCGTCGCGAAGAAGTCGCGGAGGTCCATCTTCAGCACGATCGATTGCCCGACGTGCGGCCCGACGAAGCTCAGCACCGAACGGCCCGGACGGAAACCGTGGGCAGCGTCGTGTGTCGGCATGTTCGCAAGGATCTCGTCGAGCAGCCGGCGCTGAATCCGCTTGAGTCGCGGCTTGGGCGCCTCGATCAGGCGGAGCGATCCCGACCGCTTGGCCATCCATCGGTATCGATAATGGCGGAGCGACTCGACCGTCGCCTTCCGTTCCCGGGCCTGTTCGTCGGCGAACCATTCGAGCTGGTTCGGCTCGAGCTCCAGATAACGGGCCAGCTCGGCCGTCGTCGTGATCGGAGGGATCGGCCAAGTGCCCGGCGGTCCCGGAGAGGGAGTCATCACCGGCTTCGGCCAGCGGTCGAAGCGGAGGGTCATCGCGGACCGCCGGCCGGCCTTCTGCAACCCTTCCTCGTTGCACAAGAACTCGGCCAGTCGGGCGATCCGAGGTCGCGGACCCTCCGAGAATGCCGCCAGCATCCGAGTGGCCAGCGGCCGAAGCCCGCGATATCGTAGGCTCAGCACTCTCTGGCCGCGTGCCACCAGTCCGTCGAGGTCCCAGGAACCCGCGAGGAACGCCTCGGCCAGGCCGTGCGCCACCGAGGCATCCAGACGATGGATCTTTGAGGGTGACAGTGGTGGGGGCTCCAACCCGTCTGGTCTGGCGTGAGCCGTTCTACGCGTCAGGCGTAGTCGCGCTCACGCGCCGAGATGGTCCACTAACCGTCGTCCCCGGGGTAGCCCCGGAGCATGGAAACCGACCGCCAGAGACGGCCTCTCCACACACTTGGAGCGCCGCCACCACCGGCCGAGATGTTAGGGCGACACCTATACCTTTGTCAAGATCAGCTCATTCCGGTGGCATCCTACGCTCAAAGGCCATCTCGCCCGGGTGCTTCCTGATCATCTTGTTTCTCTCCTTTGCGCCCTCTGCGGTCCTCTTGGCGCCCTCTGCGTGAAACCCCGACGGGCTAACGCTGCCGATCTCCCGCCGGGCGTCGATCGCAGGGTATTCCGTGACCGGCCGGTAGCCCCGGCCCTCATGAGCATGCGATAATCTCCGCGCTGCGATGCCCCGCGCCTGCGCCCCGGCCGACGTCGACCGTGTTGGGGAAGGATGCAGAACCCTGGAGCTGTTCCATGAACGTCCCCGCCGACCGCAACCTCCTCTTCGGCCTGGTCGCCCTGCAAAACGGCATGATCGACCAGTCGGCGCTGCTCGCCGCCTTCCACGCCTGGACGCGCGATAAGAGTCGTTCGATCGCCGAGATCCTCCTCGGCCAGCGGGCCATCGACGCCGACGATCGCACGCTCCTGGACGGCCTCGTCGCCAAGCACATCAAGCGCCATGGCGATGACCTCGAGAAGAGCCTCGCCGTCGTCACCGCACCCCGCTCGGTCGTCAACGGCCTCGCCGCACTGGCCGACCCCGAAGTCGACGCCACCCTGGGCCACGTCGGTTCGACGTCGCATCCGACCGAGCACGACGCGGAGGCCGACTCCGACGCGACCGCGTCATACGGCTCCGCCACGTCCGACGGCCAGCGGTTCCGGATCCTGCGGCCCCATGCGCGCGGAGGGTTGGGCGCCGTCTTCGTCGCGCTCGACGCCGAGCTGAATCGCGAGGTCGCGCTCAAGCAGATCCTCGACCGCCACGCCGATGATCCCACCAGCCGCATGCGGTTCGTCCTCGAGGCCGAGATCACCGGCGGACTGGAACACCCCGGCATCGTCCCCGTCTACGGACTCGGAAACTACGGCGACGGCCGCCCCTACTACGCCATGCGGTTCGTCCGCGGCGACAGCCTCAAGGAGACCATCGCCGCCTTCCACGACGATGAGGCACTTCAGAAGGCCCCCGGCCGGCGCTCGCTGGCCCTGCGTCTGCTCCTGCGTCGGTTCGTGGACATCTGCAACGCGATCGACTACGCCCACAACCGCGGCGTCCTCCACCGCGACATCAAGCCGGCCAACGTGATCGTCGGCAAGCACGGCGAGACCCTGGTCGTCAACTGGGGCCTGGCCAAGGCCCTGGGCAGGGCCGAGCCCGGCGCCGGCTCCGACGAGCGGACCCTCATGCCCAGCTCGGCCAGCGGATCGGTGGAGACTCTGCCCGGCTCGGCGATGGGGACTCCCGCTTACATGAGCCCCGAGCAGGCCGTCGGCGACCTCGACCGGCTCGGCCCTCGCTCGGACGTCTACAGCCTGGGCGCGACGCTCTATTGCCTGCTCACCGGCAAGCCGCCGATCGAGGCGGACGACCTGGGCGCCGTCTTGCGCACCGTCGGCAAGGGCGACTTCCCGCCGCCGCGGATGCTCGACGCCTCGATCGACCCGGCGCTGGAGGCGGTCTGCCTCAAGGCGATGGCCCTGAAACCCGAGGACCGGTATGCGACAGCCCGGGCGCTGGCCGAGGACGTGGAGCGATGGGCGGCCGACGAGCCGGTCTCCGCCTGGCGCGAGCCCTGGCCGCGCCGGGCCCGGCGATGGATGCGTCGCAACCGCACGGCGGTCGCCGTGGCCTCGGTGGCGTCGCTGGCGATCGTCGTAGGCCTGGTCGTCGTGCTGGTGGTCCAGGCGCGGGCCAACGAGGTGCTGACGCTCGCTAACGCCCGGGAGAAGCTGGCCAACGTCGAGCTGGCCGCGGCCAAGGACCGCGAGGCGGCCCGGTTCAACCTGGCGATGGACGCCATCGGCGTCTTCCACGGCCGGATCAGCTCCGACTTCCTGCTCAAGCAGGCCGAGTTCGTCCCGCTCCGCGACGCGCTGCTGAACGAAGCGACCGACTTCTACCGCAAGCTCGAGGCCGAGCTCGGCGGGCAGTCGGATCGCCGATCGTTGCGGGCGCTGGGCCTGGCCTACCTGTCGCTGGGTCAACTGACCAGCAAGGTGGGCTCGTTGGCGGAGGCCGTCGCCCAGTTGCGTCGCTCGGTGGAGATCCGCCGCCGGCTCGCGGAGGGCACGGGGTCGGACGCCGAATCCCGGAGCGAGCTCGGCCTGAGCCTGCGGGAGCTGGCCGGGGCCCTGCACGAATCAAATTCCGATCGGGAAGCCGAGGAGTTGTACCGGGAGGCGATCGCGATCTTCGAGGGCCTCGTCGCCGAAGACCCGACGCGCGTGGCCGCTCGGCGAGACCTCGCGAAGGCCCTGGACCATCTCGGATACGTCGTGCTCGCCCATGACCCGGACGCCGCCCTGGCGTTGGCACGCCGGGCCGCCGCGATCCAGGAAGGACTCGTCCGGGAAGACCCGTCCGATCCGAGACGCCAGCTCGCCCTGGCGGAGGGCTTGTTCAGTGTGGCGTACCACCTCTCCGAAAGGAAGCGGGAAGACGACAAGGCGGTCGCCACTTACGAGAGGTCGGCGGCGCTCTACCGGGAGCACATCAAGGAGGGCCTGGAAGGGGCCGAGGATCGGAACGTCCTGGCCAGCATCGACAACAACCTGAGCAACATCTTCGAGCGGAGAGGACGGCCGGTCGAGCGGAAGGCCGCGATCGAGCGGATGATCGCGACGCGGCAATCCGTGGTCGAGATGAGCCCCGGGGTCGCGACGTTCCAGAATAACCTGGCGCACGGGTTCAGGGCCCTCGCGAGGTTTTACGCGTCCTCCGGGCGAATCGACGAGGCCCTCTCGGCCTACGGCCGTGGCCGGGACCTCCTGGAGGCGGCGGTCAAGGCCCACCCGCAAAGCCTGCTACTCCGGGGGCAGTTGGCCGGCAACCTCCTGGGGACCGCGTGGTTGCTCTACGGGGTGGATCGGTACGCCGAGGCGCTGGAGTTCTGCCTTCGGGAGCGGACGATCCGCGAGGCGATGGCCGCGGACAGGCCGTCCGACGCTGGCTACCGGAACAGCCTGGCCAACTGCCTGACCAATACGGCCGCCGTCCTGCTCGGCCTCGGCCGGCTACCCGAGGCGCGCGAGCCGGCCGATCGGGCCGTGGCGCTGCTCGAATCGCTGTCGCGGGACGCCCCCGAGAACGAGTCCTATCGCGTGACGTTGGCCGAGGCCCTCTTCCAGTCCGGCCAGGTCCGCCAGGCCCAGGGGGACCTCGCCGGCTCCGCCGCCGCCTGGGAGCGGGCCGTCACGCTGTACCGTGCCATCCCGCGCCCCAACGGCGAGGGCGCGTTCTACCGCGGCTGCTGCCACGCCGCGCTGGCGGGGCTCGCCGGGACCCCGGCCGTGCGTGAGGCCGAGGCGGCCGAGGCGATGGACCTGCTGCGCCGAGCGGTCGCGACGGGCTACCGCAGCCCCTCCCGATATCGCAACGAGACCGCGCTGGACCCGCTCCGCTCGCGCCCCGACTTCCGGGTCCTGATGATGGACCTGGAATTCCCGGACGACCCGCTCGCGCCCGACGGCTGAGGGGATCTGGAGCACTCGTTCAAGACCACCCTCATTTCGCATTGATCTCAAAATCGAACGTGTTTCGGCTGGAGTGGACCTGGCATCTCAACGCCGTGGTGTCGGAATTTCCAAATTGCGCAGGAACTTTCGTGCCCGGTTCCTGGGACACCAGTGTGACCTTGTAGTTGCCGGGAAGTGCACCATCATCGGCGTCGATGGTCGTCAGCGTGAACCTACCATCACGGATCTTCCCGGAGGCCGCATGACCTCCGGGCTGAGTGGGATGGATCTCGATCGTCCCCGATGCGAGCGGCTTCCCATCCACGCGAACTGTCCCCGAGACGGGGAATCGTTTCCCGAGTTTCTGAGGCTCCGCCTTGTCCCCGCCGAGCAGGTAGCGGCGGAGGAACTCGACCTCGACGGCCTGGAGGTAATCTTGATTGGCCTTCTTGGCGAATCCGTGCCCCTCATTCTTGCCGACCACGTACCAGACCGGCATCCCGTTCTTCCGGAGGGCGGCGAGCATCTGCTCGGCTTCGGAGATCGGCACCCGCGGGTCGTTCTGGCCCTGGACGACCAGGATCGGAGTACGGATCTTATCGGCGCTGGAGAGGGGTGAAACCGTCTCGAGATACGCCCGCATCTCCGGATCGCGCTCGTCTCCGTACTCCGCGCGGCGGAGGTCGCGACGATAACCCTGGGTGTTCTGCAAGAACGTGACGAAGTTCGAGATGCCGACGATATCGATCCCGCACCGGATCCGGTCGTTGTAGTTGACCTGGACGGCCAGCGACATGAACCCTCCATAAGACCCGCCGGTCACCCCCACGCGGTCCTTGTCCAGGTCCGGCTGCCTGGCGATCCAGTCGAGGAGGGCCCCGACGTCCTTGACCGAGTCGCCGCGGAGCTTGCCGTTGTCGAGCTTCACATACGACTTCCCGTATCCCGAAGAGCCTCGCACGTTGGGGAAGATCAGGACGAGTCCCAGCTCGTCGATCAGATAGTTGAGCCGGCCGACGAAGCCCGGTCGGGTCTGTCCCTCCGGGCCGCCGTGGATATCGATCAGGACCGGCCGCGGACCCGGGAACTTCCGGGAGGCCGGTCGATAGACGTATGCCGGGATCTTGCGCCCGTCAAAGCTCACATATTCGACCAAATTGGGCTCGGCGAAGCCCCGGGCATCCAGGCCGCCGGTCTCGCTCCTCGTCCACGGAGAAATCATCGGACCCGATGTCTCGACCGGCCTCCACGGTTCGAACGAATAGGCGTCCGATGGCGATCGGGCCGCGGTGAAGGTGAATCCCAACTCGTCTCGTCCCGGACGAAACTCCAGGCCGGATACGATGCCGTTTCCGGGCAACGGGACGTATTGTTGATTCGGGCCCCAGGGAAGTTGAGTGGGAGGACCTCCCGGGAATTGCGGCGGCAGCAGTGCGGTTTCGGGCGGAGCCAGTTCGTCCTCGCCGGATCTCACGATCCCGAGAGAACTGGTGCCCGCTTTATTCGCCACCCACGCGATCAATTTCCCATCATGGCTCAAATTGAACTCTTCAATGTCCCAGGGGATCCGTTCGCTGAGCGTCTCGCTCTCCCCTGCGTCCAGATCGAGGCGGACCAGCCGGCGAAACTCGCTCCCGAAGTCGCTGACGAAGTAGATCGACTTGCCATCCTTAGACCATCTGGCCTCGCTGCTCGAGACTCGCTCGGCCTCGGCATCGCCCGGTCGAGGCGTCAAGGTCTCGGTCTTGCCGGTGGCAATCTCGATGACATGAAGATACGACTCATTGATCGAGATCGTTTCGACCGCGAGGATCCTGGTCTGATCGGGCGACCAATCGGCGACCGTCCATCGCCCGGACACGTCCTTGACACGCCTGACGAAATGGGGATCCTGGGGCGCGGCGACGTAGAGGTCCATGTCGCGACCGTTGCGGGCGTTGCTGCTCCAGGCGAGGAGCTCTCCCGAAGGGGACCATTTCGGCGAGATGTTGCGGCTCTTGCCGTCGGTGATTCGCGTGGCCTGGCCGCCCCGGCGATCCTGGAGGAAGAACTGGTAGTTCTCGGCTCCCCCCGCGTCGATGGTGTAGAGAAACTGGTCATGCTTCGGCCGTGCCGAGACATTCAACACCCGCTCGGGCAAGAATGTGAGTTGAGTCCGGGCCGCGCCAGGCATGTCTACGAAATGGACCTGGGGCACGTCGGCGAACCGGGTGATGATATACATGCCCGACCCGTCGGAAGCCCAATCCTGGAAGCTCGCCGAGCGGATATTCTGATAGCGATTCAAGGCCGTTCGCACCGAAGCCGGGATCGGTGGCACGCCTTCGACCCGGATCGTATCGGGCACGGGGATCGCCGGCTCCTGGGCTCGCACAGGGGCGAAGATGGCGAACAGCATGGCCGCGCAGAACCAGGACGATCGACGAATCATGGCCAAGGTCTCCGGGGGATCCTTGATACGTTGAAAGCCTGTCCGACGATCAGAACATGTCGAACATCGGCACGCCGCCATGCGCCGGATTTCCGATCAGACATTGCTGCTGAGGGTTGACGACAAAGTCAAGACCCTCCAGCGGCATATGGCCGATCCGGACGGGGCACTCGTCGGCACTCTCGAACACGTCGACCGAGCAGGCACGACCCTGGATCGTGAGTCGAACGGGACCGTAGATCCCGAAGTTCCGGGACCCCGAAGTCGTCCTGACACGCCCGGTCGCGACCTGCGGGATGCCCAGTTGCTCGATCAGCCGCTTGGGCATTCCGAGGTGAGTCGTCCCCGTGTTGACCAGGGCATCCGTGACTTCGATGCGGCGCACTCGATCGTCGGGGAACTGCCCCTGGCTCGCGGCATACAAATCCACCACATTCTCGATCTTCGCCGAGACGATCACTTTGCCCACGGTTGATGTCTCCATGGCCTTTTCCTTCCGCCCGCTTCGGCTTCAGTACATGTCAATCATGTACTCGCCGCCGTGATCCGGGTTGCCGATGAGCCTTTGGTTCTTGGAATCCACGACGAAGTCGAGCTGCTCCAGCGGGAAGTAGCCGATCAGGACGGGGCAATTGTCGGCGACCTCGGCGACTCGCACTTCGCAGTCACGACCCTGGATCGTCAGCTTGACCTGCTCGTAGATCCCGAACGAGAAAGTCCCAGCCGCGGTCTTGGCGTGAACCGTCTTGAGCCTATTCAGACCCAATTGTTCGATCATCCTCTTCGGCAACGAAACGTATGTCGCACCGGTGTCAACACGCGCGTCGCTGACCTCGATGCGGCGAATCTCCGACTCCGAAATGAGCCCCTTCCTCGCAGATACGACATCTTCGAAATTCTCGATCAAGGCCGTCACGAGCACGATCCCCATGGTTTCCGGCTCCATATCGTCCCTCCTCGTCCCTTTCTCTCGATCCACGATCAGAACATGTCGAACATCTGCTCTCCGCCGTGCTCGGGATTCCCGATCAGTTCCTGACGCTTGGGATTGACGACGAAGTCGAGGATCTCGAGCGGAATGACTCCGATGAGCGGCGGGCATCCATCGGGGAGATCCGCCACCTCGACGGTGCAATCTCGTCCATGAATCGTGAGCCGAACGGGGCTGTATATCCCGAATGTCGCCACGCCGTTCGCTGTCCTGGCTCGGCCCGTGCGAAGCTGCCTGAGTCCCAGCTGCTCGATCAGTCGCTTGGGGAGAGACAAAGTGGTCGCCCCCGTGTCGACCATCGCATCCTCAACGACAATGCGTCGAACTTGATCGTCGGTGATCTGACCTTCGAAGACCTTCTCAATATCGAATAGGTTTTCGATCTTCGCCGAAACAATCACTTTCCCCACGGTTGCTGACTCCATGGCTCTTCCCCCCGGCTACGGGACATACACGAACTCATTGGCATTATAGAGGGCCCGGCAGAATGCCGCGGTGCCGTGCGAGTGGATCAGCTTGACGGAGGCATCGCCCTCGACGGCCGACGGCGCTCGGCCGAACGCCAGGCGAAATCCGCGGTCGGCCTGCTGGGCCGGCTCGGCGCCGGCCTCGGCCTGGAGTCGTTCGGCGAAGAGCTCCGCCTGCCGGATGACGAATCGGCTATTGAGGAGGTTGAGGGCCTGGAGCGCCGTGGTCGAGACGTTCCGACGGGGGGCCACCAGCGCCGCGTCGGGGCAATCGAACGCGCCGAAGGTCGGGTCCGGTTGACTCCTCGGCTTGAACTGGTAGACCATCCGCCGGAAGTCGTCCGCGCCCAGGTCGCTACGCGGCTTGTACACCGCGACGTAATTGCTGTTCTTCTCCCAGATGTTGTAGCCCGGCCCGCCCATGCGGGTATCGAGCCGGCCGCTGGTCGCGAGGATCGCGTCGCGGATCGATTCGGCCTCCATCCGGCGCGGGGGCACGCGCCAGAGCAGCCGGTTCTCGCTGTCCACGGACTGGCCCTTCGCATCAATCCGATTCGACTGACGGTAGGTTGAAGATAGCACGATGAGCCGATGGATCGGCTTGAGCCGCCAGCCGCCGTCGATGTAGACGGAAGCCAGCCAGTCCAGGAGCTCGGGATGCGAGGGCGGCGCACCATTGAACCCGAAGTCGCTGGGCGTCGCGACGATCCCCCGGCCGAAGTGATGCTGCCAGACGCGGTTGACCATCACCCGCGCCGGCAGCGGGTTCGCCGGGTCGGCGATCCAGCGCGCCAGGGCCGCGCGACGGTCCGCCTCGGGGACACGCGCATCCATCGCCAGGCTCGGACGGATTCCGGCGATCGCCGAAGGCCGCACTTCCGGCCCCTTCCTGGTCGGATCGCCGCGGACGAGCAAATGCGTCGGACCCGGCTGACTGAACGTCCCCGCATAGACCTTCATCGTCGCGCCCAGTTGAGACAGCCGACCGCGCAGCTCGGCCTGTCTCGCGAGCAGCCCGGCGCGTTGACGCACCGTTTCGGGGGAAACGCTTTGTGTATTCGCGGTCTCGGGCGCGGCACTGGGAGGGTCGCCAAGAGCCTGTCGATCTTCCGACGAGGCGACGAGCTGCCAGCCGCCTGGGTCGAGTGCGACCTCGAGGCGATACCGCGTCGCCAGGCGGTCGCTGTAGACCCCTTCGCGATCGCGGCCCCAGACGATGCGGTCGATCGTCGCCGGCTCGGGCCAGATGATCGTGACAACCCCCTGGTTCGCCGATCGCGAGATCCAGCTCCGGCCGTTGCCATACCGGCCGTCGTTGAGGTGCACGATCTTGTGAAGCGGGCTCCCCTGGTACTCGGAGGTCGCCGCGGCCGTCCCTCCCGCCGATCCCAGCGCGACGTTGCGGGGGGAGGGTCCGTCCTCTCCCGCTGCGGTGAAGACCTCGAGCTCGTCGATGCAGGGCTCGGTACCGTTGCTGGTCGCCAGGATCGTCAGGCGGACCATCCGTGCTCGTACGGGCGTGAATCGCTCGACATTCCGGCGCGGGTTGACCATCGGCCGAGCCGCGACACGGCTGTCGGGATGTGCCATCGGCTCGGACTCGTCCAGGAGACGATCGATCCGAGCCAGCTCGGCGGCGGCCGCCGCGGCCTCGATCCGTCGGCCCTCGGAGTCCGGCGCGGGGACGTCGCGCATGCCGTGGTTGACGCCCGCGAAGATGGCCTGGAATCCGTAGTAGTCGGCCTGTCGGATCGGGTCGAACTTATGGTCGTGGCACCGGGCGCACTGGATCGTCAGGCCCAGGAACGCGGTACCGGTCGCGGTGATCATGTCATCGAGGTCGTCTGCGCACTGCTGGAGCATCCCCTCGATCGTCTGGTTGCCGACGATATCGTGGGTCCCGCCGACGAGGAAGCCGGTCGCCGCCGTGGTCAGCCAGTCGGCGGTCCCCTGGCCTGTCGCGACCGCGTCTCCGGCGAGCTGTTCCAGGACGAAGCGAGGGAACGGCGTGTCGCGATTGAACGCGCGAATCACGTAATCGCGGTAGGGCCATGCCGACGGCCTCGGCAAGTTGGTCTCATAGCCCTCGCTCTCTCCGAACCGGACGACATCGAGCCAGTGCCGGCCCCAGCGCTCGCCGTATTGCGGCGAGGCCAGCAGTCGATCCACGGCGGACTCGTACGCCAGGGGGTCCGGGTCGGCCAGGAACGCTTCGACCTGTTCCGGGCTCGGAGGTAAGCCCGTCAGGTCGAATGTCAGGCGACGCAGGAGCGTGGCCCGATCGGCCTCGGGCGCCGGCCGCAGGCCGGCGGACTCGAGTCCGGCGAGGATGAACGCGTCGATCGGCGTCCGGACCCGGGCCGCATCGGGAGCCTGGTATCGGGGAGGACCGGGCCGCCGGACGGGCCTCAGCGACCACCAATCGAGGTCGGCCCGGGGCAGGGAAAGCGGCTCGTTCAGATAGGTCGCACCGGATTCGACCCACGCCCGGACGGCCGCGACCTGTTCGCGAGATAGCGGGCCGTTCGGCGGCATATCACCGGCGGCGACCTTCTCGATCAGCAAACTCTCATCGGGCTGACCCGGCACGATGGCGGCACCGCTCTCGCCGCCGGAAATCGCCGAGGAACGCCGGGTCAGGTCGAGCCCGCCCTTCTTCTTCTCCGCGCCATGGCACGACACGCACTTGCCCACCAGGATCGATCCGGCCTCTCGCGCGGCCCGGGAGACGTCCGCTCGCGGGGCGCTGCCCGTGAGCGGGTTCGTGCCGGCCGCATCCTCTCTTGCCCGGACCGTCTGTGCGGCAACCTCCGACTCGATGCCGAGCAAGATCGCGATGATCCCAAGCCACTTCATGACCGTGTTCTCCACCAGTGCCGGCTCGTCCCGTTGAGGGATCGGATCCTGCCATCATAACCCGATCCGCGGCGGAGTGAGGATAACAACCGATGAGGGCCGCGGGATTGATCCCGTCGAAATCCCGCGGGCGCGAGACGCCTCGGCACCGACGCCGCTACGCGGCGGGTCCTGATATCGAACGACACGACCCACATTTGGTTCTGGGGTCAAGGTCGAAGAAAGCCGCGCGCCGATCGAAGACCTGGTGGACATCCGGGAAGCTCATGAAGGGTTACGTTCATAATTGGCAACATGCTATTCCATGGCCACTTGTTACGCTAGGGACGGCTCTCCAACCTTGAAATCGCATTTCAGCGCCAACCCCCGAAGTCGCAACCCCTTTGCCCCGTACGGAATAGCGAATGGACTACCAAACAAATCGAAATACAAAATATTCTAATAAAATCAATATCCTAGAAACGTTCCGCCCAAAAAAAGCGCGATGGCCGATTCTTGTCGATTGCAATCCACGAACCTCTCGCCTATGCTCCTGAAGTCCTTGCATAGATCAATCAAATTTTCCTTCCATGTGATTCTGAGCGCGGGGATTCTACAGCTTTCAATCCTCATCGTTCGAGACACTCCGGTTCGAGTCGGAAGAGACGCCCCTGATGATCGGGAAGTCGCGGGATCGAGCCGTGGACTGCTGTCGCGGTGTGTCTCGCTCCGTGAAGGCCGATCTCCCGGGCGGACCAGCCTGCGAAGTGTCGGAGACTCGATCGAGAGCCAGGAGGATCGGAACGGCTGCGAGGGCGGGTGGGGGAGCTGACCAAGGAGTCGGTTACGACAGTCTGAGTGGAGAGTGGCTGGAGACATTTTTCTTTCGGTCGAGGTAGAGATCCAAATTACATGAATTCCTGAACGTACCACGGAACAGGCCGCTTCGGGAGTCGAGTGGAGATGCCCATCTCCATCAGCGGCCACCCATTCGTCATGGGTGGATCGGACTTCGCGCGCGCCCTCCTCCGGCCAGGGAGGCCCGTTTTTCCCGGGCAATAAGCCGTCGAGCGACCTCGGCGAGCATCGAGGGGCCCTGGACCGGATACTTCCCTCTTCGAGATGGAGCAGCATGATGAAGGCACGGAAAACGACGTTCTACATGATGTTGGCAATCATGGGCTGGGCGGGGATCGCCGGGGCGGGGTCGATCGACTTCACGATCCTCCCGGTTAGCGGGAGCCCGAGCCCGAGCATCGCATACGCCGGGGGCGCGGCTCCCCTGATCGGCACGGACCTGTCCACCGTCTCGGTCCTCAGCGAGGGGACGCCGGCGAATGACGGAGGCTCTCTGGCCGTCCAGGCCGAGATGAGCTTCTCGACCGGGAATCTGACGTCGACAACCGCCGACTCCTGGATCTTCGCCGGTGGTGGGTCATTCGCCATCATCGGGACGGTCTCCGGCGTCGTCGGGACGCCGGCCACGCTGTTCTCGGGGCAATTCGTGGGCGACACGACGGTGTTGGACCTGGGGTCGAACAACTACAAGGTCATCGGGGCGGCGATCACGGGCGAGCTGAATCCGACCCTGGCCGCGTACTTCGGCTTGCCCTATCCGGACACCTATATGTCGGGAGTCTCGTTGCTCTTCAGGGGGCCGGAATCTCCCCCGGGATCCTTCAATGATACGACCTTGAGCAGCGGCAATGTCGGCATCACCTCGTTGCCCGAACCGGCCTCCTGGACCCTGCTCTGCCTTGGTGCGGTCGGCTGCGCGTTCTATCGGAGGCGTCCGAACCGTTAGGCCATAGGCCGCGAATCACGTCCCGATTCACCGCCGATTGAGTTGGGCGCGGGTCTCCGACCTGCGCCCAACCAGGGCCTGGTTTCGAACGATCATCGGATCCAGACGAGGAAGGAGCCGATCCGGACGGCGGACATGTAGCCGAGGGCCGGAAGAGTCTCGGCGATGCCCTCGACTCGGGGATTGTCCGATTCGAGCACCAGTACCCTGACCGTTCCCGAGGTCAAGATCGGGCGAAGCCATCGTGAACGGGGCTCAGCCTTTCGGATCGACTCGAACACGGGATAGAGCCAATCATCGTGGACCAGGTCGATCCGGCCATGGAGCCGGTTGAGGCCCGGCCGGCCGACGAAGTAGAAGGCGGACGGGGGCTGTCGCGCGTACGCGAAGACCTGGGCCAGGGCCGCATGCTCGGTGCGACGCCGACTGGCGTCCACTCCCACGTCCGTCAGTACGGCCCCCGGCACGCCCAGGGCGGCCAATCCCACCGTCAGCATCGCTCGAAGGCTCGCCGACCCCGCGAGGACTCGACCCAGGGCACGCGACGTCAACACGGCCATGAGGACGATCGCCTGAATCCCATAGTTGATCCACGCACCCGTCGAGGTGCGAGCGAGGATCGCGACGAGGATCAATTCCGCAACGAGGTAGATCCACAGGGCAAGTTCGATCCGGCCGCCCACGATCGAGGGCCTCGCGAGGACCGCGCAAGCCGGCAGGATGACGACCAGCGCCACCATCGCGAGGGAGGCGAGCGATCCGGTGACCCACGGACCGGCATCGGCCAGTTGAGCCATCGAAAGCCCGGCGATCCCCGCGATGATCGGGATGGCCGCGGCGATCGCCCACCGGCCCGTCACGGACCGTATCGCCGTCGCCGAGACGACGGCTGCCGTCAACAGGCCGATGACTCCGGCCTGCTTGCCGACGATGGCCGCGATCACCGTGGCGTCGTGGAGCCAATCTCCCGGGTGGACACGTCCCACCGCCCTCGCCGCCACGAATGCCGAATCCCAGATCAGGCCCCCCGTCACGACCCATTCCGCCCCGTAAACGATCGACGCGATCCCGCAAGCCATCGACAGGCAGCGTACGACTCCTGCAAGCCGGATTTGCCCGCGTCGCGACGCCTCCAGCAGCAAGACCGTGCTGACCAGCGCCGCAGCCACGAAATGCTGCTTCACGCACGCCGAGAGACCAAATGCCGCGTATCCCCAGACCAGTCGCGCCGACGATCCGGACTCGCCGCCAATCGCCGAAAGCACCAGCAGCACCCCGATCGTTTGCAGGGCGATACCGACCATGTCCGGCCGTACGGTGAACGGTTGCCCGGCGAGCACCGGCGAAGCGGCGATCAACAGCACGGCCCACCAGCCGACTCGCCGTGGCATGCCGCCCAACCGAGCGAGGCGGTAGGCCGTCGCCAGTGTTGCCAGCAAGCCGAGCGCGGAAAGTCCCCGACCCGCCATCCGCGCCGCGATGACGGGATGAATCCCACTCCGGGCGACCGGCCAGGCCCCGAGCGCCGCGAGGCGGTAGTAGAGCGGGGCATGGATCAGGACCAGCGGATTGCGGCCGCCGAACGGGCCGTAGAGCTCGCCCGGGCCGGCGACCAACTGCCGGGCGACCGAGAGGATCAAGGGAGACTCGTAGGGGTCGGTATCCTCGTCACCGAGGCCGAGCAGCACCCGAAACCCGAGGAACACGAAGGCGGACACCGCCAGCACGGCCGTGATCCAGACGGATAACCCAAGGCGGCCAGGCTTCGAGTGCCGATCAGGCTCGATCATGCGACCGGTCGATGAAGAAGTCCACGGGACGGAATCCGGAGAAATGCATTCTTAACCACGAAAAACACGAACTACACGAAAAGAGGAGAAGAGCCACAGAGATTACGAGACCAGTAATCAAAATTCAAAATTTTATGATGATTATTTTCAAGATTCCTTTCGTGTATTTCGTGGTTAAATTCTCCTTTCTTGAGTCGCTCGGCCAACTCGTTGCTCAGGCGGGCCTCACGGGACCCAGTAGAGGCAGATCGCCGCGATGACGGCCGCGCCGAGCAGGCCCACGACCAGGCCGGGCTTGCGCCGGAGCTTCAGATAAAAGAGCAACGTCAAACCCGTCAGCGAGATGACCGTGAGCACCACGGCCGAGATATCGATGACGGCCGACCAGATCGGCCCCGTGTCGCGCCCTTTGTGGAGATCGTTGATCACGGCGATGAAACCATGATAGGTCTGGGTCAGGTTATAGTGGCCCGACTCGCGGTCGATGAACGCGTCGGCCGCGTAGCCGGCCCCCTTGAAGCTGACCATGCACTCGCGTTCGTCGACCCGGAGGTCGGCCAGTGCCCCGCGGACGCCGTGGGTCTTCCGCAGATGCTCGACGATCTCCAGCCGGGCGACCTGGGTGGCCGGATCGGGCTCCTTCTCCTTGTCCGCGTCGGAGACGATCGCGGGAGCGCCGACATTCAGCCACTTGAGGTCAACCTGGCCCTCGGCCTGGACCTGACGCTCGGCCTCGCCGAAGAACCAATCCGGGTGATTCAGGGTCACGCCGGTCACGCTGAAGAACAGGACGGCCGCCAGCCCGAACATCGACACGTAAATATGCAGCCAGAGCATGAGCTTGGCGAACCGGATGCTGAGCTTGCGCCGCCACGACCGGCCTTGCCCCGAGGGATGGTCCGCGGGGTGGCTACTTTGCCTTCGTCGAAGGTCTTCGACGATACTCGATCGAGGCGGATCGGATCTCGACATTGCCCTTGAGTTCCTCGCTGAACGGCTTGTCGGAAAGGGTCACTTCTTTGCGGATGCTCTGGTAGGTCCCGTGCTCGCGCGCGGCCTCGACGCAGATCGTATACTCGCCGGCCGGCACCGGCTTTCCTCGATCGTCCTTGCCGTCCCAGATCACCTTATATTTTCCGGGCGGCCGCGTCGGTCGGGCGATCGTGAATAAGAGCTCCTTCTTGTCGCGGCGCTTCCGCTCCTGATCGCCGGCATACCAGCGCTTCAGATCGGGGAGCCACTGGAACGGCCCGGCGCCACCCATCGAGACCCAAAGCGACATCGTGCGGACGGATGTCCCGTCCTTGTCCTCCGCCCAGATGGCGACGTACGGGCGGCGGTAACGGCCCGTCTCGGCGTCCGGCTGATTGATCTCGAAGTTGACGACCAGCTCGTACTCCTTGTTCCAGGTCGGCCCCGCCGCCGCCTTGGTCGCCTTGGCCTTGGTGGAATCCGCGGAGTCAGCCCGGCCCTTCGCGCCCGACGATTTCGGCTCGTCGGCCAGGGCGAGCAGTCCCGGGAGCGGCCGTTCGTAGCGGTGCCAGCCCTCGCTCCGGAACGTCCGCCCATCCCTTGCGACGATCAGGCACTCGACGCCCGGCAGCGACCTGGCCATGAGGATGCTCTCCTGGGGCTCGAGCACGTTGCAGACCTTCGCGAAGGCGTCCGCGTCGACGGCACGCTCGGCGACGACGGTCGCGGCGACGTTGCGCTCGACGGGCAGTCCCGATCGTGGATCGAAGATGTGCGAGTACCATCGGCCGTCGATCCGGAACCCGCGCTGGGAGTTCCCGCTGGTGGCGACCGATCGGTCCTTTACCGCGATGTAGGCCAACGGCTCGGACGACTCCGAATCGGCCCAGGGCGAGGCGATCCCGATCGTGCCGTCGATCTCGCCGCGGACGCGAAGGTCGCCGCCCACGTTGAGCATCACGCCGAGGATCCCGCCTCCCCGATCCATCGCCAGCTCGCAGGCACGTTCCACGATGTATCCCTTGGCGATCCCGTTGAGGCTGAGCGGACAATCCGTCAGGCGCTCGGCCGTCCGGCCCGCGTCGCCCAGTCGCCAGGCGGGCCGATCCATCAGCGCCTTCGCATCGGCCAGCTCGCCTGAGGTCGGCAGCCGGCCTCGCCGTGCACCGGCCGCCCAGAGCCGCGAGAGGGCCTCGACGCGGGGATCGAACGCCCCGCGACTCCGGGCGCACCACGAGTCGGCCGCCGCGAGGACGTCGTATAACTCGGCGGAGATCCTCCCGGCGGGCCCGGCCGACGATTGCCATCGGCTGAATTCGCTGGACTCGTCGTATCCGCTGAAGATCGCGCCCAGACGATCGATCTCGCCGAGAACGCGAGCTTCCGCCCGTCGTGCCGAGCCCTCGTCGACGGCCCGGACCCGGAGCTCCAGCGACGTGCCCATCACGTTCTCATGATAGAACGGATAATCTTCGGCGAGGGCACCGCGATCAGGGGAGAGGAAAGAGACCGCACCGGCGAGGTAGATCGCGATCCGTATGAAGCGATTCATGGTGGACTGCGTCCCTCCTGGGTGGTGCCTGCGATGCTGGGCGGGCCGAACGATCGCGGGATGCGTCGGGTGTGTCGAGCGGCGTAGGGCCGGCTCCTTTCGCCCCTCGGAACGATCTCTGCGACGCGTCCCATACCAATCCGACGCGCCAGCGAGGGGAATGCCATCGGAACCTGGCTGGCGCGTCGGGTTGGTGTCGCCACGATGCGGCCGCGGCGTGGGCAATCCATCGGTTAACCGATCGAATCTCTCGCTCCAGAGATATTATGCAGCGAGTCAAGACGAGAGGAAAGCCTCACCCCCTGATCGAATCGGGACCGCTCGCCGCAACCGCCGCCGCGATCGGCGTCGCTCGCGCCCGAAAGACCGACTCCGAACCACGCCACGTTCGAGACACCGGCGGATCAGACCGGTTTCACTCAGAGTCGCGAAGGGGGACCGCAGCGGGCTCAGAGCCACAATGTCCCTGTACCTCGATCGGTACCCGGCTCTAACGCCGATCCCTGCCGACCCCGGTCTTCTCCGCGCCCGCTGCGGTCCCCCTTCGCGCCTCTGCGTGAAACTCCGTCTTACGTTCGCCGAGCCTCTTGCGCCGCTCACGGTCAGCCAATCGATTTCTGAACCTCTGTCCAGTTTCCCCCTTCGCCGATCCGACGTAAAATCGGCCCACGACTGCATCTACCCCGGCGGGGATTGTCGCCATGGACAACGCGCGCGAAGCGGGCAGCCCGGATCTCGACGAGCCCAGAGCCGGGCTCCAGGCGGGTGTCAGTTTGGTATAATCCTCTTCTGACTTCCAGTTCTCCAAGGTGATCATCATGCCGCTGACGCCAGACGAAGCGCTCGAGAAGAACAAGGGGAAAAAGAACCTGCAATTTGAGAGGGCCGTCCGGGATCTCATGGCCGACCTCGAAGAAGCCGTCGCGTACTATACGGGTAATCCCGTGTACGTCGGTTTGCCGGCCTATTTGCAATACAAGGCGCAAGCGGACCATGCCAGCGATGCCGGCCCGATCACCCTGGAAGCCATCGATCAAGCCCTCTATGATCGATTCGCCCAGGCAGGATGGAAGCTCGCAATCGTAACGAATCACACCGAGTCCTATTACTGGGCGAGACTGAGAGACTCTCGGGAAGGCTAGGGCGCGTTGCGCCCGGATTGCGTGGCGCATCCGAGCCCGACGCTTGCCGGCATGGCCGGGGCGACGAAGCGGGTCGTCCCGCGGCGACTCGCTCCTCCGCGCCCTCTGCGGGTTGCCTCCGCATGAATCTCCGTCTTCCCATTCCGGGGCCGCAACCATGGCCTGTGAGCCCGCGGCGGATCGAACGGAGATCAAATAGTGTCATTTCAATATTGAAACAGATAAATTAGTGTCATCTCAGTTTTGCAAGGCAATCTGAACTGACACCGATTCAACTCCTTCAGAGACAGACACTCACCCAACCGGAACGAAGCCGGGGCGGGGGCCCGACGATGTCGCCGAAGACCAGCGGCTCGATGACCCGGTAATCAGAGATCGATTCGAGAATGTCGAGGGTTCGAGAGCGGCGCCCCTGCCCTGACTGGCGGAGAGAGGTGGAACCACCTTGCTGTCGGCTCGGGCCGCCGTCGTCTTCGCGCCGGGCATCGCCGGGCCAGAGTCGCCGAGGAAGTCGAGCGTACCGATGCCGGAGGGCGCCGGGCCGCTCGAGCTCCCGATCGCCTTGGCCTGGGTCGCGATGCCCGCCTGGGTCGAGGAGGGCTGGCTGGTGCCGGGCGGGTCGAAGAAGATCCCGGTGAGAACGGCGTTTGGACCGGCCAGATTCGTCACGGTGATCACCACATTCCCGCCGACCGCCCACGTCAGGTAGGCCCCACCGGTGAACGACGAGATCGTCTGGGTGTTGAGCACCGCGCCCGTCGCGGCGTCGCTGATCTGGATCTGTTCGACCCGCCCTTTCAAGCCCCAATCGCACGCGTACAAGGAGAGGACGTGCGACTGGCCGTCGTTCAGGTTCACGCTCACGGTGAAGCTGGTAACCGAGAACCAGCAGGCCGAAACGCGGCCGACGCCGCCGGGATTCTGGAGGGCACGCACGTCGGTGGTCTGGGTTGTTGCGATGTAGGTGAGGTACCCGGAGGGCGACACGGTGGCGTAGGAGGGGAGGTCGGGCGTGTCAGGAATGACTTCGGCGCCATTCGAGCCGTAGACCCCGATCCAGTTGCCCTGCGTCGTGGTGTCGGTCTTGACGAAGGAAGCGGACGCGGCCAGGACATTGATGGTCGTCGTCGCCGAGGTAATGGAGTAATCGGTGGAATCGGAGGGCTTGAATGTGGCGGAGAGCGTCTGGCCGCTGCCCTCGCCCAGGACGGTGCCGGCCGGCGGCGTGTAAGTAAACGTCCCGGGGACGTTGGCGGTGGCGTCGAGCTGGGTTGCTCCCAGCGGGGCACCGTGGTAGATGCTCGCCGGGCTCGGCCAGGTGATCGTCGGCGTGGCCTGCGCCACGTTGATGGCGGTCGAGGCGGTGGCGCCGGTGTAGTCGGTGGTGTCGTTGGGGGTGAATGTGACGGAGAGGGCCTCGCCGCTACCGGCGCCCAGGACGGTGCCGATCGGCGGCGAGTAGGTGAATGTCCCCGGGACGCTGGCGATGGCGTCGAGCTGGGTCGCCGAGAGCGCCGTCCCGTAGACGATCCCCGCCGGGCTCGCCCACGTGATCGTCGGCGTCGCCTGCGCCACGTTGATAGCGGTCGAGGCCGACGCGTTGGAATAATCGGTGGTATCGTTGGGGGTGAAGGAGACCGAGAGGGCCTGGCCTTTCCCCACGCCCAGGAGGGTGCCGAGGGCCGGCGAGTAGGCGAAGGTCCCGGGCACGCTGGCGGTGGCGTCGAGCTGGGCCGCCGAGAGCGCCGTCCCGTAGACGATCCCCGCCGGGCTCGCCCACGTGATCGTCGGTGTGGCCTGCGTTACGTTGATGGTGGCCGTGCCGGTGGCGGCCGTGTAATCGGTGGTATCGGTGGGGGTGAAGGAGACGGAGAGCGCCTCGCCGCTACCGGCGCCCAGGAGGGTGCCGAGGGCCGGCGAGTAGGCGAAGGTCCCGGGCACGCTGGCGGTGGCGTCGAGCTGGGCCGACGACAACGGCGTGCCGTAGACGATCCCCGCCGGGCTCGCCCACGTGATCGTCGGCGTCGCCTGCGACACCACGAGCGTTGCCGTGGCCGTCTGGGTCGCGTAATCGGTCGTATCCGTCGGAGTGAAGGTCACCGACAGCGTATCGCTACCCGCCTTGGGAACCGTCCCGGAGGCCGGCGAATAGGCGAAGGTGCCGGGCACGCTGGCGGTGGCGTCGAGCTGTGTGCCGGAGAGCGCCGTCCCGTAGACGATCCCCGCCGGGCTCGCCCACGTGATCGTCGGCGTGGCCTGCGCCACGTTGATGGTGGTCGTGCCGGTGGCGCCGGTGTAGTCGGTGGAGTCGGTGGGCGTGAAGGAGACGGAGAGGGCCTGGCCCGAGCCGGCCTTCAGGACGGTGCCGGCGGCCGGCGAATAGGCGAAGGTGCCGGGCACGCTGGCGGTGGCGTCGAGCTGGGTGGCCGAGAGCGCCGTCCCGTAGACGATCCCCGCCGGGGCCGCCCACGTGATCGTCGGCGTGATCTTCGACGACTGCCATTGCCACATCGTCGCACCGGGGGCGGTGAAGCTCAAGGTCGTGCCCATCGTGACGAAATTCGTCGGGGTGCTCGACGAGCCGGTGTTGAGGTGGGTGTCCATCACCGTACCCGACGACGTCCCGTTGCTCTGCCACACCTGGTACCCGTACTTCGTCGTGTAAGCGGCGAAGTACAGCGTCCCGTTCATGTTGATCAAGTTCGTCACGTCGGCGGTCGAGGTGCCGTTGATGTCGGCCACCATCGCCGTCCCGGCCGCCGTCCCGGTGCTCGACCACAACTGGTCGCCGTGCACGCCGTCGTTGCCGGCGAAGTAGATCGCGCTCCCCACCGCCGCCAGGTCGTCCGGCGCCACTCCGCCCCCCTTCACGTTGCCGCTGCTGAGCATCGTCGCCGACCCGGGGGACGTCCCGGTGAACGACCACAATTGCGCCCCGTGCGTCCCGTCGGTGGCCGAGAAATAGACCGTGCTCCCGGCCGCCGTCAGGGACTGCGGATTCAGCCCCAATCCGGATGAGCCGCCGGAGGTCAGCCGCTGCGTCCCGGACGCGGTGCCGTTGCTGTCCCACACCTGGAAATGGTTGGTCGCGTCGTAGCCGCTGAAGTAGACGGTGCCGCCGATGGCCGCCAGGAACTGCGGCGAGGTGCCGCCGCTGCCGCTGGTCAGCATGGTGGTCCCCGATGAGGTGCCGTTGGACTCCCAGAGCTGGTTCCCGTGGGCGCTGTCGGTGGCCGAGAAGAAGAGCAGGCCGCCGGCGGCGGTCAGGTTGGCGGGATAGCTGCCGGCGTATCCGCTGGCGCCGGGGATGTCCTTGACCATCGCGGTGCCGGAGGCGGTCCCGTCGCTCGTGAAGAGCTGGGTGCCGTCGGCGTGGTCCGGCGCGGTGAAGTAGAGGGCGCCGTTGGCGTTGATCAACTGCGAGGGGTAGAGGCCGGCGTTGGGGACGCCGTCGTTGCTGTCGGTGACGTAGGTGGTGCCGGCCGCGGTGCCGTCGCTCTTCCAGAGTTGGCCGCCGTGGGTGAGGTCATTGGCGGCGAAGTAGAGGGTGCTGCCGACGACGGTGAGGTCGTTGGGTTCGATGCCGCCGTTGACGTCGTTGCCGTCGGAGAGCCGGGTGGTCCCGGCGGCGGTGCCGTTGGACTCCCAGAGCTGGTCGCCGTGGACGGCGTCGAAGCCGACGAAGAACAACTCGCCATTCATGACGACGGGCGTGGAGGCGACGGTGGCGCCGAAGTTGAGGGCGGTGAGCGCCAACAGGGCCCGGCCTTCCAGGCACTCGACCTGGAATCGGCGGGAGACCTTGCGATGCCGGCTCCTCGACAGAGACGATGATCGCTTTTTATGTGAAAACATGAACATTATCTTTCCTGTTGAGTTGCAGGGTACTCGCCCCGGCGCGGCCTCATTCGGCCGTCCCGCGACATTCGCGGTATTCCAGCCCGTCAGCGAGCTTCTCAAATGGTCGCCGGAATTTCGAAATTCACGGTTGTTGATTTGAATGTGGCGACCGCATCCTTGCGATCATGGACGGTGACGGCGTTCCCCGCCGGGGATGAGGCGCGGATCGGAGCAGGCACGATCATGGGCTTTTTCGAGCCCGCGTCGGACATTCAAGGTGCCATTATCGCTCGCGGTGAGCTGCTAGGGACGTTGACCCGGCAGCGCCGCGAATGGCCGAGCCGCCTCGATCGCGGGGTGGCGTCGCCGTGGAGCCTCAATTAAACATGTTTATTTGGTGAAGAGAGAATCGCCGACGTAGTCGTAGACGAGGGGTCGATGCGTCCGCCCGGCAACGCCCGCAGCGATCCCCGGCAGCCCGGAGATCGTGAGGGATTAATCATACGAAAGCTTCTCGAGCGGTTGCGAAGTATGGCCAGATGGCCTGGACGATGTCAAGGCATTTCATTTAAATTTGCGCCGATGAGCATGTTTACGTAATTTTAATTTATTCATTGTGCACTCGATCATCGTTCATCCTGGATCGATCATTCCAGCCTCATTTTCGTGCTGCCATCCGCGACTTCTCGGACGTGGCAGGCCTGCGGCGATCCATCGCGGCCGGCGAAGATCGCCCGCCCAGGCCTTCGCCGGAGGCCCGGCCGTCGTCCTGTTTTTCCATCCGGCCGCCGTGCCTTCTCCAGCGAGATGGAGTGGATCGTCGATGTCCCGGAGGCCCTACTAAACGGGGCTGGCCGACCGGAGCGGTCGGTCAGGGATCGAGGACATCGGCGATGGAGATCGCCGTGGTCGACCCTCGGATTGGTCGGATTTTCCGGCGGAACCGCAATCGCCCGCGAGCACCGGCGAGGCCATGGTCGTCGTTCGATCGAACCACCGTGCCGCCGTGCGCGATAGCGCGGAAATAGCGGCGCGCGTGGACGGTCCTCCCTCCGGCGACTAACCACGCCCTCCTAAAGATACGGCGAGTCTGCTAACAAATGATATTATGAGGATTTGTTTGGTTATGTATAAAATAAACCACACGCGGACCAAAAATGCAAAATCTCGCCAGTCGATTTCTTGACGGGCTGATTTGGCGAGAATACCTTGGTATGGCACGTTCTCGTCCGAGTTCGTGCCTCGGGTGCATTGTACGGATGCCGCGAGTCTCATGAGCGGTCGAATCAAGCCACCCACAAGTTATCGCCGTAACTCGTTGCAAAACATGCACTTAGACAGCGGTTCATGAATCAGGGACACGCTCTTGTGGGATAGGCGACACACAGGGAAGGAGCAACGGTTGATGAAGCGAAATGCTTTGTTATTCGCGGCCATCGTGGCCTGCACAGGCATCCACAGCGAAGCACGGGCTGGCGCCATCGATCTGGGTACAGCGGGAAACTTTGCGGTCCTGGCGGGCACGACGGTGACCAATACCGGGCCGACCGTCGTGAATGGAGGAGATGTCGGAGTCAGCCCGGGTACGGCGATCACGGGCTTCCCTCCAGGGACCATAGCACCGCCCTACACGACGCATGCGGCGGACGCCGTGGCGGCCCAAGCCCAGAATGATCTCACAACGGCGTACAACACCGCGGCGGGCTTGGTGCCCAACCAGAACTTGACCGGTACGGATCTCGGTGGGCTCACGCTCACGCCGGGCGTCTACTTCTTCTCGTCGTCGGCACAATTGACGGGAACGCTCACTCTCAACGATCAGGGCAACCCGAACGCGCAATTCGTCTTCCAGATCGGGAGCACGCTCACGACCGCAAGCAACTCGTCGGTCGTGACGATCAATGGCGGTTCGATGCCGGGGTGCGACGTGTTTTGGCAGGTCGGGAGTTCCGCGACCCTCGGCACGGGCACTGCGTTCGAAGGCCATATTCTCGCGCTCACGAGCATCACCATGACCACCGGCGCAACGATCCTGGACGGAAGCGCCTTGGCGCGCAATGGCGCGGTGACGCTCGATGACAACACCATCACCAACTGCATCAGTTCCGCTTCGGTTCCGGAACCTTCAACGATGACCCTCTTCCTCATCGGCGGCACGCTGCTGGGATGGCCCGCACTCGCGAAGCGGTTGAAGGCCGCCCCGACGAAGGTTACAGCCTGATCGATTGCAGTTCGATGCTGGTGATGCGTCAGGAAGGGATCGCCAAAATGCTGGCGCATGACGATCAGGTCAAGGGAAAAAATGGTGTCAGTCCGGGGAAAAATGGTGTCAGTCCGGTCTTCTGCAAGGGGAAAAATGGTGTCAGTCCGGTCTTCTGCAAGACACCATCGACTCTTCACCGCAAGAAAATTGAACTGACACCATTGACCCTGATAACATTTATTCACCCCGCAAGAAAATTGACCTGCTCAGAAAATTATGATTATGCTTGGTCGTGATGTGTGCGGACGACGAACCTGGTCGCCTCGAACATGATCGCCGACCGACCCCGTCGGTGTCGGGCCTGGTTCGGTCCTCGACCCCCCATCGAGCTGATGAACCGGTCTCTACCCTCCCTCCACCCACACAGCGGTTGAGAACGACGCGAATGAACCGAGACTGCACACGCCCTCGGGCGCTTTGGCATCCCGATCGTCCGGGTCGACACTCCAAGGCTTAGCCTGGCGAGGGGGTCAGCCGGGGATGCGCCGAAGAGACCTAAGACGGGTCGGGTGACGAGGTCAACCTTGCGGTCGCCTCGAAAGCCCTTCGCACGGGACGACGTCGCGGAGAGGAGACAATCTGCCCGACGTGCTCCGCTAGCGTCGCTGGCGGGCCACGGGCTTGGTACGCGCGACGCTTTCGCCAGGCCGACACGCGGGCTCGAAGCACCAATTTCATTCCGGCGTAAGGCCGTGCGAAGGGCTGACCCATGCTAACATGAGGCGAGCCCCATTTTCATGGGTTCGGGTGCCGCCATCCTCGCGGCATGATCGCTCACGCCTTTTATCATCTCCTGACACCTTCATCATCTCTGCAAGAAAATTGAACTGACACCATTTATCATGACTGCGCAAGATCGATTCCAGATGGATGGAACATTAAGTGACGAAAGGGATGTTATGCCTTACTTCGCGAGCTTCGATCGCAAGCAGGACCGCCACCTCAACCGGGCGTTCCCCGGGCTCGTCGATGTGCTGCCGAACCTCACTGAGTCGAGTCCGATCGGCGTCGCTTTCCCACTGGGGCCGAATGCTGCCGGGCGGCACCTCTGGAAGCTCAACATCGACGGTATATGGGTGGAGGGAAGCTTCGTCCTCTACAGGCGCGCGTTCAAACCAGTTCGACGGTAATGCGCCGAGCGGAGGTCCCGGCTCGGTCGGCCTGGTAGTTGACAATGCACTTCGGCAGATCAAGCCAACTTCGGATGGCGTGGTCCGCGATCCCTTGTGTGCGAACATGGGCCGCGGGGTAGTTGAATCAACCGCCGAGACTACCGGAGCGCTATCGGTGGAAGGAGGCGGAAAAAAATGACATCGATTTAATTTTCTGCAAGAATTTGACCGGCATCATTTATCCCCTGAACTCCCCGCACCATTTATCTCATCGACACCATTTATCTTAATTTTCATGAGATTGGGTGCAGCCAGAATGGAGGCATGACGGCTTACACCATTGCTTTTCATACCATTTTCTCGCCGAATGAAATTCACGAAATATTGATATAGATATTTATTATTTATAAAACATTATCCTAACAAACGGTCGAATTCTCTCTTGATGACGCGGTAGCATTCGCACGAGGCCGATTCCAAGCCCGGCCGGTCAAGGACCGTAATCCGGCCGCGGGCGTAGCGGATGAGCCCCGCCTTCTGGAGCATCCCGGCCGCCGCGCTGACCCCCGAACGCCGGACGCCGAGCATCTGGGCGAGGAATTCCTGCGTCAATAAAAATTGGTCCGACCCCACCCGGTCATGCGCCTGGAGGAGCCAGCGGGCACACCGCCGTCCCACCGGGTGCACACGGTTACAGGCCGTCGTCTGGGCCACCTGATTGAACAGGGCCTGGGTATAGCGGTTCAGCACCCGCACGAGCGGCCCGTTTCGTTCGATTTCCGCCCTGAACGCGTCGGTTTCGATCCTCAGGGCCTCCCCGGGCACCTGCCCGAACGCCCTGCTCGGCATGGTGTCGGATCCCAGGAAGATGGGCAGTCCCACCATGCCTTCCAGGCCGATGGTGGCCATTTCCAGCGACGTCCCGCCCTCCAGGTAGGTCACCAGCGAGATGACGCAACTGGTCGGGAAATACACGTGCCTGATCGGCCCGTCGGGTTCATAGACGACGTGGCTTATCTCGACAGAGACGGCCTCGAGATGGGGCCGCAGGCGTTCGATGTCCGCACGCGGCAGCGAATCCAGGAGCCGATTTCCGGCCGGCGGCCCCGACGATCTTGATGACGGCATTAGGGTCCTTATTTTCTAGACACATCACGGCATTTTCATTCTACCAACTTCACGGGACTTGTCTTTACGCCGGCGGGCACGGGGCCTACAATGTGCGGTATCGAACATATAGGCAACAACGAAATTTTTCGGTCACTAATTGCCCAAATCCTCATTATTAGCACAAATCCTAGAATTCGAGTTGATTATGAGCGACCCTGGCTGCGAACAACTCACCGAGGCGAGAGACTCGCTCGGATTCGCCGTGAGCATCATCGACACCGTGCGAGAGCCGCTCGCCATCCTCGACCCCCAGTTGCGGGTCCAATTCGCCAACCGCTCCTTCTACCAGACCTTCGCCGTCACCTCGCAAGACACCGAAAACCGGCTCATCTACGACCTCGGTAACGGCCAGTGGAACATCCCCCGGCTCAAGACGCTCCTCGAAGAAATCCTCCCCGCAGACCATTCATTCCGCGATCTCGAGGTCGATCACGTCTTCGAGGGGATCGGCAGGCGACGGGTGCTGCTCAATGCCCGCAAGATCTGGCGGGAAGGCAACCATTCCGAACTGATCCTGCTCGCCTTCGAAGACATCACCAATCTCTGGCGGGCCGAAGTCGAGCTCAAGGATAGCCGCGAGCGATACCGACTCATCGTCGAGAGTGCCACCGCCTACGCCATCTTCACCACCGACATGCGGGGCATCGTCACCACCTGGAATCCGGGGGCAGACATCGTCTTCGGCTATCGCGAGGCGGAGATCCTCGGCCAGGACATCCGCGTCATCTTCACTTCCGAAGACCGCGAGGCCGGTGTCGCCGACATCGAGATGCGGACCGCTGAAGCCGAGGGGCGGGCACTCGATGAACGATGGCACCTGCGGAAGAACGGCGAGCGGTTCTGGGCCGATGGCCTGATCATGCCGCTGAGGGACGATGCCGATCGGACTCGCGGTTTCCTCAAGATCCTCCGCGACATGAGCGAGCAACGGCGGCTCGAAGAGTCGCTACGCCAGCGGTCGGCCGACCTCGAACGGGCCGATGCCAACAAGAACGAATTCCTCGCCATGCTCGCCCACGAGCTGCGAAATCCCCTCGCCGCCATCCGCAATGCCGTCTCCGTCGCCAGCCTGACCGACGCGAAGGAAGACATCGCCTGGTGTCACGAGGTCATCAATCGCCAGGTCCTCAACTTCGGCATCATCATCGATGATTTGCTCGACGTCGCCCGCATCACCCAGGGCAAGATCCAGCTCCGCAAAGAAATGCTCGACGCTACCCGCGTCATCCATCAGGCCGTCGAGACCGTCAGGCCGCTGGTCAGCGCGAAGAATCACGAACTAACCCTATCGTTCACGTCTTCGGGCTTGCATCTGTACGCCGATCCGACCCGGATCGAGCAGATCCTCGTGAATTTCCTGGCCAACGCCGCCAAATACACGCCACCCGGCGGACGCATCCAGATCACCGCCGGGGCCGAAGACGACACGGTGATCATCCGGGTCCGCGACAACGGGATCGGCATTACCCCCGACATGCTCCCCCGACTCTTCGTGCTCTTCGCCCAGGCGGACCGCTCGCTCGCCCGCTCCGAGGGGGGATTGGGAATCGGGTTGACGGTCGCAAAGACCCTCACCGAAATGCACGGCGGCACCGTCTCCGCAATGAGCGACGGGCCCGGCACCGGCAGCGAATTCGTCGTGCGTTTTCCCGCCGCGGAACCTCCGGCGGAAGGCGTCCCGCCGCAAGCCCCAGCGATCGAAGGAATCGGACGCCTTCACGTGCTCGTCGTCGATGACAACGTGGACACGGCCAAGGGGATGGCCAAGCTCCTGACGCTTTCCGGCCACGCGGTGAGCATCGTCACCTCCGGCTTCGACGCCATCGAAGCGGCCCGTAGCGACTGCCCGGAAGTCGTGCTCCTCGATATCGGGCTGCCCGGCATGGACGGCTATGAGGTGGCGAAGAAGTTCCGGCAGGAGATCTGCCCGAATACCCGGATCATCGCCGTATCCGGCTACGGCGACGAGGAGGCACGCCGCCGCACGAAGGAAGCGGGCTTCCACCACCACATGGTCAAACCCGTCGATTACAACTCCCTGATTTCGCTCCTGAGCCGGCCGGAGGCCGCGACCTGACCGCGGGGCCGAGGAAACGGCCCGCCCCAAATGGACGCCCATCCGGCTTACCATTCGGTTCATTCAGCCCTGCTTTTTTCCGTCTGACGAGCCCGCTGCAATGGTAACGCAAACCTTCTATTGTTTTTTAGCGACTACCACAGGTGGTCACGCGGATAGCAGATACGCGGCGGTGTCAACTCAGCGACCTCGGCGTGGACCCGAGTCGCCGGCGGGAATGGAAGCGGTGACTGATAACTCCGGATAACCGATCGAGCGTTTCTCATCGAACGATATCCACGTTCGGCACAGACTCCTTGAGTTGCCTCGCGCCCGCATCCGTGATCTTTGTGCCGCGAAGATCGAGCCTGCCGAGGTTCTTGAGCCCTCTCAAATCCATCAAGCCCGCATCCGTGATCCGAGTTTCTCCGAGGTTGAGCATCACCAGTTTCTCGAACTTGCTCAATTCTTTCAGGCCAACATCCGTGATCCGGGTGTTCATGAGCTCGAGCCTCGCCAGGCTCTTGAGCTCGCTCAGTTCTTTCAAACCGACATCCGTGATCGGGGATGAGCCCAGGTTGAGCACGGATAGGTTCTTGAATTCACCCACTGTCTTCAGGCCCGCATCCGTGATCCGGGATTGGAAGAGTTCGAGCTGTACCAGGCCTTTGAGTTCCGACAATTCCGCGAGCCCGACGTCTGTGATCCTGGTATCGCCGAGCCAGAGGGAATTCAGTTTCTTGAGTTCTTTCAAATCTTTCAGACCCACGTCCGTGATCTGGTTCCCAAAGAGGAGAAGTGCCGACAGGTCCTTGAGTTCCCTCAATTCTTTCAGGCCCGCATCCGTGATCCGGGTGTATTGAAGTTGGAGCTGCGTCAGGGTCTTGAGTCCACTCAAGTGTTTCAGGCCCGCATCCGTGATCCGGGTGTTGCTGAGAATAAGCGTCGTCAGGTTGTTGAGCCGACTCAGATCGTCCAGGCCCGCACCTGTGATCTGGGTGTTCGAGAGATTGAGCGTCGTCAGGCTCTTGAGCGGTTTCAGTAGACTCATGGACTCGTCGCTGAACTTGCGACTTCCAGCGAACGAAACACCGATGATCCGGCGACCCGCCGACTTTTCGTCCCGCTCGAAGTTACCGCCCAGTTCTTTGATCGTGAACTCGTCGAAGACCCTCAACTTTGGCGATGACTCCCGCAGTTCGGCCAGGCCGGTCGGCGTGACGCCGGTCTCGAACAGATTCAATTCGATGAGACTCTTGAGCTCAGGAAGTTCTTTCAGGCCCGCATCCGTGATCTTGGTACCGCTGAGATCGAGCTTGGTGAGTTTCTGAAATGTTTTCAGCAGATGAATATAGTTGTCGTTAAATCTTTGACTCCCTTCGAACGACACCCCGACGACCGGACGATCCGCCAGTTTGTCGTCCCTCTCGACCTTGCCTTCCAGGAGTCTGATTTTCTCGGTGATCTTGGATTCGTCGGCCGTGTCCTGGGCCGTTACGACATGAGACGAGGGTGCAGCCAGGGCGAGCAGCAACAGGAGTTGAGCAGGCATCGTTTTGCCTCCGCGCCGAAGAGAGGAAGGCGGGTTGATGCTGGGCGAAACCATGCCAGGGTCACGGGCACCCGCTCCAGAGCTCATGATATCAAGAGCCACTCCCGGATGCGATAGGAGGCAGGCGGTCACTGCGCGGCCGCACCCGATCGCACCGCGCAGCGCGGCTCCTCGCAACCAGGGCCGGCCGTTCCGTCATAAACCTCCCGTCCACGCCGCCGCAAAGCCCGGCAACGCCGGGCTTTGCGGCGGCGTGGACGGGATAACCGGGGTGCCCTATTATCTCGGGGCTCGCGCCCCGAGCTATACGAACCCGCCCCTGCGGGGCTTTCGGAACAGACTCTTAGCTTGACTTCTGCCCCTTTAAGGAATTCGTAATGGGACAGCCGAGTTGGCAAAGGCGGACCACCTTGTTAGGAGCATGGGTAGCTGTACACCCCATGGCTCCTCAACAAGGTGGTCACCATGTTGACTCTACCCGAGTTCGCCCGGCCCGTCCTCTCCTCATTCGCCCCGGTCTTCTACCATCCCACCTACCAACGCTTTCTCGTCCTGCTCCTCGCCGCCGTCCTGACCACCGGGCGCCGTACCGTCTCCAACCTGCTCCGCACGGCCGCCGGCTTGGCCCACGGCGATGCCTCCAGCTTCCACCGCGTCCTCTCCAAACGACGCTGGTCCACTCTCGCCTTGGCGCGGATCCTGGCCCGCTTCATCCTCGATCATTGGGTCCCCGATGGGCCCGTCCTCCTGGCCGGCGACGATACCGTCAACGAGCACCGCGGCGCCAAGGTCTATGGCAAGGGCTGTCACCGCGACCCGGTGCGCTCGACCCATTCCTACACCGCCTTCCGCTGGGGGCACAAATGGGTCGTCCTGGCGATCTTGGTCCAGTTCCCCTTCGCTACCCGGGCCTGGGCGCTGCCGGTTCTGACGGCGTTGTATCACAGCCCGGAGAAGGCCACGAAAGCCGAGGCCCCGGCCGCCAAGCCCCGGCGCAAGAAGGCCAAGGACGAGACCAAGGCCCGGGCCAAGGAGCGGGCTCGTCGCAAGGCCTCGGCCCGGGCCAAGGGCAAGGCGCGCAAGGGGAAGGCCGAGGTGTCGTCGCGGCGGCGGCACAAGACGCCCTCGGAACTGATGCGGCAACTGCTGTCGGTCCTGACTCACTGGTTCCCCGACCGGCAATTCGTCTTCGCCGGCGACGGCGGGTACGGGACGCACGCCTTGGCCCGGTTCGCCGCCCGGCGTCGGCGGCGCGACCTGACGTTGGTGAGCCTGTTCTACGCCAACGCGGCCCTGCACGAGCCGCCGCCGGTGGTCGTGGGCAAGACGAACGGCCGCCCGCGCAAGAAGGGGGACAAGCGGCCCACCCCCGAGGCGGTCGTGGCCGCGGCCGCCGAGCGCCAGCGGCTCGAGGTGTCCTGGTACGGCGGCGGCCGTCGCACCGTCGAGGTGGTCAGCGGGACGGGCCACTGGCACAAGTCGGGCCAGGGGCTGGTCGAGGTGCTCTGGGTGTTCGTGCACGACCTGACCGGGACCCACCGCGACTCGTACCTCTTCAGCACCGACCCGGCGATGCCGGTGGCCCGGGTGATCGAGACCTATACGGGCCGCTGGAATATCGAGACGACCTTTCAAGAGATGCGGGCGTATCTGGGCCTGGAGACGACGCGGGGCCGGACCAAGAACACGGTGTTGCGCGGCGCCGTGCCTGTTCGGGTTGTACTCGGTGGTGGCGTTGTTGTACGCCGAGCTGCCGGCGGAGACGACCGCGGAGGCGACGGTGAGCTATCGCGGCAAGGCGGCGGTGACGTTCTCCGACGCCATCAGCGCCGTCCGACGGCAGTTGTGGCTGGAGGGGGTTTTTGAGAGTCATGGTCAAACGGAGGCGTTTCGAAACCTCCCGCGGCCATTGCAAGCCGTGTTACTGGCGGCCTTGGCGCCTGCGGCGTGAGCCGCGGGTCGCCGCGGAGCCAGCCCGAGGAACCGCCCCTCAAAGGGGCAGAAGATAAGCTTAGCGGGACGCTCGGAACGGGCCGGGAAAGGCGGCCCCTGCCTTGCCCGATCGACCGCCCGTCTTGTAGGGGACGCCGGCCGGCCACGGAATGGGCCGGATGGCGTGGCCACGCCATCCGGCCGGAAAATGCGACTCGACCTGCCTGACAGAACCCATTATGCTCTCGATATTTCCGGGAATTCGGGAATGCGAGACCGTCGCGGCGACTCAGAAGGGTAGGTCCAGGGCAAGGGAGGGCCACGAACGTGATCGACGCGCGAATCGGCCGGATCGGCGAGGACTTGGTCGGACTCTTCCGCGACGGCGCCCCGGGCCAGTGGTCCGACGCCGATCTGCTTCGCCGGTTCGCCCAGGGCCGGGGTGATGCCGGGGCCGAGGCGGCGTTCGCGGCCCTCGTCGGGCGGCACGGGCCGATGGTCCGTGGCACCTGCCGGCGGGTCCTGAACGACCCCCACGCGGCCGACGACGCGTTCCAGGCGACCTTCCTCAAGCTCGCCCGCGAGGCCCGCCGGCTCGAGGGCATCGAGTCGCTCGGCGGCTGGCTCTATCGCGTCGCCCTCCGGGTCGCCCTGAAGGCCCGGCGGGCCCGCCGCGACGAGGGACTCGATGCCCTCGAGCCGGCCGCGCCCGGCCCCGAGACCGGGCCGGTGGAACGGGCCGAGCTTCGCCAGGCCATCGACGCCGAGATCGCCCGACTCCCGGCGCGGTATCGAGCGGCGGTGGTCCTCTGCCACGTCGAAGGGCTCGACGGCCCCTCCGCGGCGCGGCGGCTCCGCATACCGCTGGGGACGCTCCAGAGTCGGCTCCATCGGGCCCGGCTTCGGCTCCGTCGCGGCCTGACCCGCCGCGGCTTTGCGCCGGCGGGCATGGCCGGGGCCCTCGCCGCGGTCGAGGCCCCGGCGCGGGCCGAGGTGCCGGCGTCGGTCGCTCGCTCGCTCGCCCGGCTCGCGGCCCTCGGCGGACCGCCCCCGGCCGGGATCGAGTACCTGATTCTGGGCTTCTCATGGAGGACCGTCATGAAGACGAAAGCTGCATGGATCGCGGGACTGTCGGTCGGGATCGCCGGCCTCGGAGGCGGCCTCGGGCTCGCGCACCGAGGCGCCTCGGCCGGGGATGGGCCGCCGGCCCAGGTGATCGCGAAGCCGGCCGAGCTGAGCGTCGGCGAGCGGATCCGGGCCGTTCTGGACGAACACGTCCGCTCGTTGCAGAAGCAGGACATCGGCGACCTTTTCGCCTCGCTGGTGACGAAGCAGGGGCGCGAGCGTTCCGTCGCCGAGATCCCGGACAAGACCATCGAGACCTCCCGCAAGCTCCTCGACCTGATCGAGCAGGACCCCCGCGATCCCGAGTCCCTCCGGGCGATGACCTGGCACGTCAACCAGTACTGGACCTCCGGCATCGACACGCCGATGATGGACCAGTTCCGCCGCTCGGTCAACGTCCTGCTCCGGCACTACGCCGACGAGCGGCGGATCGCCTTCCGCGTCCTGGTCCGGCCGAGCGACATACCCACGACGTTCGACGACCGGCTGATCCCGCTCCTCGCCGCCTCGGCCCGCCGCCGCGAGACCAAGGGGCTCGCCCTGATGGCCCTGGGAGAGTACCTGGAGGACAAGGCCCGGATGGTCCTCCGGGTCCGTGCCGCCGAGGGCCACCACCACATCGACCTCCCCGAGCCGGGGAAGAGGTGGGAAACCCCCTTGTATAGCGAGGCGTATGAGAAGACCCTCCGCGAGTCCGACGCCGTCGCCCTCTTCGCCGAGGCCGAGGCCGTCTTCGCCCGGGTCGTCGCCGGGTTCGCCGACGTGAAGCAGCCGATGCGGTGCCCGGACGACGAGGGGTTCATGACCTGGGTCGCACCGGCCCGGCTCGGAGACCTGGCGGGCGGGCGCCTCGCGGTCCTCCGCGCCGTGGCCATCGGCCGTCCCGCGCCGGACCTCACCTGGACGGGCGCCGACGGCCGCGCAACCCGGCTGTCCGACCTCCGCGGCAAGGTCGTCTTGCTCTCGTTCCGCCAGGTGGGCGAAGGCCCCTACGAGGACGAGCCCGCGTACACGGCCGGGCACGCCGCCCGCCACAAGGATCGGCCGTTCGCCCTGGTGGCCGTCAACTCACCCGACGCCCCGATCCGCAACCATCTGGGCGTCGGTCGCTCCGGGGCCGCGATCCTCCTCGATGCCGCCGGCCGATTCCGGTTTCAGGGCCGTGAAAGCCGCCTGCTCGGCAGCTACATCGACGCCCTGGTCAAGGAGGCCGAGGCCAGGAAGTAGGCTGGGCACCGCCCGTCGTCTCGGCGGCCCGGGCGGCGGGGGCGTCCACCCGACAAGAGCTCCTCGGTGCGCCGAGCGAACCCAAGACTCCGGCGCCGACCGAACCCGAGGCCGGACGCGGGCGACTCCAGGCAGACAAAACACGGCTGCCCGGCTCCGTTCGGCACGCTGGGATACCCCAATCCACCAGGGCCGCGCCGCCACGACCGATGGGAAACGCCCCTTCGCTGCGCCCGAGAATCCGTGATCGCCCGCCGTCCAACTTTCGAGACTGGCACCGAATGGCTCACTTTCTTGCACGCTTCCATAGGGATGTCAGGCGAAGGAGCCGGATTTCAGGGATGACGATTCATCACACGCCTCAGGTTCCACGGGTCAGACCCGGCCCTCCGATCGCTCGCCTTATGGCAAGCGGCCTTCGTCCGTGGTAAAACCGAACTCATCCCGTATCCCCGCGCCGGCATCGGCGCGGGTCACGATCCTCGTCGAGATGGGACTGAAGGTCCTGACGCCATGAAGGTTCACGAATATCAAGCGAAAGAGCTGCTCAAGAGTGCCGGAGTCGCGGTCCCGGACGGGATCGTCGTGACCCGGGCCGAGGATGCGGCCAAGGCCTACGACACCCTGGGCGGCGGCCTGATCGTGGTCAAGGCCCAGGTCCACGCCGGGGGCCGGGGCAAAGGTGTGGCGATCGGCCCCGAGGTCGACCGCAACCTGGCACTCGAGATCGCCAGCGGGCGGGCACCTCGCCCCGATGCGATGGCCAAGGGCGTCCAGCTCGTCAAATCGGCCCAGGACGCCGAACGCGCCGCGGCCAGCCTATTGGGCAAGACCCTGGTGACCTATCAGACCGGCGCACAAGGGCAGCTCATCTCCAAGGTCCTCGTGACGGTCGGGCATGATATCGTCCGCGAGCTCTACCTGGGAATGGCCGTGGACCGAGGCGTCCAGTGTCCCGTCCTGATGGCCTCGACCGAAGGGGGCGTCGAGATCGAGACCGTCGCCATGAGCCACCCCGAGAAGATCCATCGCGAGCCGATCGACGTGGGACTCGGCCTGGCCGATTTCCAGGCTCGCAAGCTCTCCAAGGCGCTGGGACTGTCGGGCGATTCGGCCAAGAAAGGCGCGGCGTTCTTCAAGAACTTCGTCCGGTTCTTCATCGAGAAGGACGCCTCGCTCGCCGAGATCAACCCGCTGATCGTCACGGCGAGCGGCGACGTGCTGGCCCTCGACGCGAAGCTGAACTTCGACGACAACGCCGCCTTCCGCCATCCCGAGATCGCCGCCATGCTCGACGAGGCCGAGGAGGACCCGTCCGAGGTGCGGGCCTCGCGGAGCGGCTTGAGCTTCGTCAGCCTCGACGGCGACATCGCCTGCCTGGTCAACGGCGCCGGCCTGGCGATGAGCACGATGGACCTGATCAAGTACCACGGGGGCGAGCCGGCCAACTTCCTCGACGTCGGCGGCGGCGCCAACAAGGATCAGGTCCTCGAGGCGTTCCGCATCCTCCTCGCCGCGCCCCGGGTGAAGGCCGTCCTGGTCAACATCTTCGGCGGCATCATGAAGTGCGACACGATCGCGTCCGCCCTCCTGGCCGCCTACGACGAGATCGATTTCCGCGTGCCGCTGGTCGTCCGGCTCGAGGGCACCAACGTGGATAAGGGCAAGGCCCTGCTCAAGGAGAGCGGCCGCAAGATCGTCACGGCCGACGGGCTGACCGACGCCGCCCAGAAGGTCGTCGCCGCGGCCAAAGGGGCCGCGTGAGTCGAGCGTAAGTTCATCCTGAGCGAGGCAAGCCATGGAAACCGAAACGATGGGCAAAGTTACCGTTGCGGCGACGATTGAGAACGTGTCGGAGTTGTACCTCGTTCAAGAAGGAGAGCTCAGGGACGACCAGGTGCGCCGAGTCGAAGTCAGCGATGCCCCGGTCGATACCGGGGCGACGAGCCTCTCGATGCCGAAGAAGCTCATCGAGCGATTGGGGCTCTTTCAAATCCGATCCCGGACCGCACGGACCACCGCCGGCCTTGCGACCTTCAATGTTTATGGCGCAGTACGACTGACCATCCAGGGCAGAGATTGTACGATCGATGTCACTGAGGTCCCGGATGATTTTCCGGTCCTGATCGGCCAGGTCCCGCTGGAACTAATGGATTTCGTGGTCGATTCGAAGAAGCGTCGGTTGATCGGAAACCCGGAACATGGCGGCGAACAGATGCTCGAAATGTATTGAGAGGCCGGCCGCGAGCGAGCCTGGCCGAGTGCCTAGACGGGAACTGTTGAACATCCACGCCCGATCGACGGCGAGCGGCGAGGAAACCTACCGGGCTTGCGGATGGGTTATCGTGCTGTACTAATGTATGCAAAGCAAAACTGGTTTGATTGACAGCTTGTCCCATCCCATCATCAATTAATACGACTAGACGGTCATTTGCCTCCCTGACCGCATCGGCACCAGGAGCGAAGTGCTCTGCAAAACGGCTGCATTTGCAATCTCCGCCACGCCTCCGCGTCCATTCGCCTCAACCATGGACATCAAAAAGACTTGGAGCAATCCACCGCCGCACCCGATCCCCAAATCGATCAGATCGGCCAAAATTCATGCAACTATAACCGCCCTTGTTCGGATCATATGAGTTACACGGCCATCTCGGCGACGATGCCTCCCCGAATCCTGACCTCGGGGCACCCATGGCCTCCGACGATCGATCCCGCACCAGGGCCATACCGCCATGACCACCAGCTCCACCGCGACCAAGGCCGACCGGGCCGAGATCAACCGAAAGAATGCCCGGAAGAGCACCGGGCCCCGGAGCGCCGAAGGCAAGGACCGATCGCGGTTCAACGCCGTCAAGCACGGACTCACCTCCAGGACCCTCGTCCTGCCCGGCGAGGACCCCGAGGCACTCCAGCTCCGACTCGACGGCTGGATCGACAGCCTCAAGCCGAAGAACGAACTCGAGCATTACCTCGTCGAAAGGGCCGTCCGCGTCTCCTGGCAGCTCGACCGCGCCGACCGCGCCGAGGTCGCCCGGTTCGCCGCCCGGATCCGCGATGACGAATTCCGCGACACGTACCGAGGTGTGAGCGTCAACGTCGCCGCCCTGGGACGCCGCCTCTTCTGGGACCGGCGCGGGCCCTTGGAGCTGTACCCGCACTCCCCGCTCAAGGACCAGCTCCTGGCCCACAAGCAGCCGCGGACCTCGTTCTCGGGACTCGCCGACGACCCCGACGATCCCGAGCGCCTGCTCATCCAGCTCGAGCGCTCGTCGGCCGGCTGCACCTGGCTGCTCCAGCAATGGGCCGGGCTCCGCGAGATCCTGGACCAGGACCTGCTCTGGCAGCCGATCGACCGGTTCAAGGCGATCCGCCTGCTGGGCCGTCAGCCGGCGCAGGCCGCCGAGTACTCGGACGTGACCACGATCTACCTGGCGTGCTGGATCATGCACCCGCAGGTGAAGGAGATCGACCCGTTCACGGACGTGTATAACGAGCTGCTGGCCGGCGAGGCGGCCCGATTCCGCCAGCGGCTGGCCGACCGCGAGGTGGAGGACTACATCCCCGCGGACAAGGACGTGGCGAAAGCGAAGCTGCTGGAGATCGTGTCGGCGGCCGTCGATCGGCTGAAGATCCTGTATGAGGACCACGAGGCCCGGACCGCGGCCGCGTCGGCCGATCGGTCGGCGCGGCTGGCGTTCGACGACAGCGACGAGGGGGAGCGGCTGCGACGGTTCCAGATCGCCTGCGGCCGATCGCTGAACAGGTGCCTCGACACCTTGTTGAAGCTCCGGAAGGCCGAGGAGAAGCCTCATCCGGAACTCGTACCGATGGCCCCGGTATTTCCCGAGGCGTCCATGCCGATTGACGAGCTTTCTTTCCCGGGGGCTCAGTGCGAACTCGCCGACGCGGAACCGTCATCCGGCGATGTGAGTCCATCGTCCACCGACTCGAATGGAACACCCGACCGCTCCACCGGCGTTTCGACCACCAAGGATCGAATCACGCGAAACGAACCCACCTCGCCCCCGAACGAGCCGACCACGGCCGAGTCGGCAACTGCCGACGACCAGGGAAACGCACGAAACGAACCCAACTCCGTGGTTGAAGCAGGACGAATGCCGGAAAATGACGGAGACAGTGGCGAAGAGATCGGGGCGATTCCGCCCGGATTGTCCGGGCAACTGTACTCCCGGGATCGAGCCCGGAAGGCGATGCCCCCGGGAATGCCGATGCAAACCGTCTCACGCTCCGACGAACCGCCCGATCTCGTGGCACCAGTGCCTCATAGCCTCGAAAAAAACCGGGGCCGGTAAACGTGACGGGAAACTCCGCCCGAGGATCTCGGAATGGAACCGCCAAGGACGCCAAGAAACCAGGAGGAACCATCCCAAATCGATGATCCCTCTCGGTGTTCTTCGTCCCGTTTTCTTGGCGTCCTTGGCGGTTCCATGATCGTCGGGATGATCGATCGGGCTCGTTGCCAGCGAGCTTTGCCAGCCTCGAAAAAATGAAGTCGCTCCAAAACCAACAGGGCTCCCCGTGACATTAGGATGAAGAAACCGATACGGGGTCGGTAAGAGGACGACGGTGGGGCTGGCTGAGGAGAGGAGTCGTCGCCGTGATGCTCAATAGACGAGACGGGGCCGTCCTGCGGCAGCTTCGCATTCTCTACAACGTGGGGACGATCGGGGAGCTGACTGACGGGCAACTCCTGGAGCGGTTCGCGACCGATCCGGACGAGGTGGCCGAGCTGGCTTTCTCCGCGCTGGTGGAGCGCCATGGGCCGATGGTCTGGCGCGTCTGCCTGGCCGTCCTCCGCGACCAGCATGATGCGGAGGATGCCTTCCAGGCCACGTTCCTGGTTCTGGTCCGCAAGGCCGGGTCGCTCCTGGTCCGCGACTCCCTGGGGCCCTGGCTCCACGAGGTCGCCTGCCGCACGGCATCGTGTCTCCGGGCGTCGCTCGCCCGACGACGCAAGCTCGATCAAGGTTGCGCATCGCGGAATTCGGTCCGCTCCGCCGAATTCGGGGCCGAGTGCGACGCCGATCTGCGGGCCGTCGTCCACGAGGAAGTGGACCGATTGCCGGAGAAATACCGTGCGCCGATCGTGCTCTGCGACCTGCAAGGACGCACTCATCAAGAGGCGGCAAGGTGCCTGGGATGGCCGATCGGGACCGTCAAGAGCCGCCAGTTGCGGGGACGGGGCTTGCTCCGCGATCGGATGGCACGTCGCGGCCTGGCTCCCGCCGTGACCGGTATCGTCGTCGAGTCATTGAGGCAGACCGCGACCGCGGCGATTCCCGGGGAACTGGCGCGAATCACGGTCAACGCCTCGATGCGACAGGCGGGCCGCCTGCTCTCGGAGTACGTGATCTCGAGGCAGGTCCTGACGCTCAGCCGAGGAGTCCTTCGGGCCATGCTGCTGATCCGGATGCGATTCGTCGCGGTCGCCGTCCTCGCGATCGGGCTCGCATCAACCGGGGCGATCTTCCGCGTGGTCGGCTCCCGGGAAGGCGCGCCTAAAGCCGACCGAGCGGCCTCCCCGGGACCAGCGAAATCGGATGGTCCTCCATCGAAGATATCGAAAGAGACCGCAGTCGAGGATGAATCGATCCGGCTCACGCTGGAGGAGGCCGTGAAGGCCGCCATGTCGATCACCGACCCATCGGCGAGGCGATCGGTCCTCGTCCGGATCGCCAACGCGCAATCCTCCATGAACGACAATCCCTCGGCCCGCATCACCCTCCGTCTGGCCCAGCAAAGTGCGGAAACGATCAAGACGGAGATGGACCGACACTTCGGCCTCTGGCGCGTCGCCAAACTCCAGGCGAAGACCGGCGACGTCGAAGCAGCCCGACAGACATTCTCCCGGATCATCCGTGACGCCGACGCGAAAGCGCCCTGGGACCGGATGTCCCTCCTCGGGCAGATCGCAGTCGCCCAGGACCAGGGCGGACTCCACGCGGACGCCCTCGAGACGCTGAACAAAGCCATCGCCGATGCCGATGCGATCGAAGCCAGGACCCCGAACGGTGACATCTACTACAACATCGTTTGGGCCCAATGTCAGATCGGCGACTTCGACGGAACTCTCCGGATCGCCGAGGGTTTGAAAGGCGATCAGGTTCGATACCGGCAAACCTACCTCGAATATCTCGCCAGGGATTGCGACAAGGCCGGCCCCGCCGAGGCTAGAAGGATTCTCACCAAGGCGCGCGAGCTCTCCAAGGGGATCAAGAACGTCTATCCTCGCGCGCTCGCCCAGAAAGCGATCGCCCAGGCGATGGCACGCAATGGAGACATCTCCGGGGCACTGGCGACTTCGAAGCTGATCGGCCAGGTCGACGAGGCCCCCGCGAGTCGGGGGATCTTCTCCTTCTTCAATTCCCGCCAGGCGGAAGTCGACCGACAGGCTGAGAAGTCCAACGCCGAGATGGCCCGCCACGATATCGCCGACGTCCTCATCGTGGTCGCCGCCGAGCAGGCCAGGACGGGAGACCGCTCTGCCGCGAAGAAGACCTTCGGCGAGTCGATGGAGATGATCCTCGGAGAGCCGCCCGGCCTCGGTGTGCTCAAGACCCAGCGATTGCGCGGCCTGGTCGAAGCCCTCGCGGGCGCCGGAGAGCTCGAAGCGGCCAGGACGGCGATCGAGGCCATCCAGGGCGATGAGGCCAACAAGGCCAAGGCCCTGGTGGCACTGGCCAAAGCCCAGGCCAGGGCGGGCGACCGGACGTCGGCGCGGGCGTCCTTGAGTGCGGCCTTCGACCCCGCCAGGGAGATCAAGGCAGATCCGAACACGATCAATGACAACGTCGCCGATCGCAAGGATGAGACCTTCCGTGCGGTGGCCATGGCGCAGGTCGAGCTCGGCGAGGGAACCGATGCCCTGACGACCGTCTCCGCACATTCCAACGAACAACTCAAAGCCGAGGTCCAGGCCGAGGTGGCGGGTCTCCAGGCGCGGCGAGGCGACCTGGCCGCGGCTTCGAAGACGGCCGAGGCCATCAAGGACGTCGGCTTCAAGGCCGAGGCCCTCTCGCGGATCGCCCACGCCCGGTCCCGGACCGGTCAGCGCGACGTCGCCCACGACTGGGCCGCCAGGCTCGACTCGCCCCAGGAACGCGCCCTGGCCTTGGTCGGAGTGGCCGAGGGCGTCATCGCACGCCGGAGAGGAGAATAAGTGCTCTAATGTTCGCTTTTCCCAGTCGACTGCTCCCACCGCTCCGCACGCCTCGACCGCGGCCATTGCCGACCGGCCCGTCGGGAGATTATCCTGTCACGATCCGGCCCGGGTCGCCCGGGGTCTCACGTTCTTCACTCGCGCGGAAAGGATCGCGTCCGATGGAGGTCTTGGCGTGTCTCAATGGGGAGACGATGCCGGTCGAGCAAGCTCGGGTCTCGGTCTGGGATCGCGGGTTCCTCTTCGGCGATTCGGTCTATGAGGTCTTCCGGATGTACCGGGGCCGGTGCTGGCTCGAGCCCGAGCACTTCATCCGGCTCCGACGGAGCCTCAAGGAGCTCGACTTCCCGCCCTACGACCTCGACGCCTTGGCCGGCCGGATGCACCGCCTGATCGAGGCCAGCGGGATTCAGGACGGGACCTCGTACATCCAGATCACCCGCGGCGTCGCCCCGAGGGCCCACGCCTTCCCCGACCCGCCGGTTTCGCCCACCGAGTTGATCGTCATCCGCCCTTACGACGACGCCCCGACCGCCCGCCTCCGCGAGACCGGGGCCAAGGTCATCAGCCATCCCGACCTGAGATGGAAGCGCTGCGATATCAAGACGACCAACCTCCTGGCCAACTGCCTGGCGACCGAGGCCGCAAAGCGCGCGGGCGGGTACGAAGCGGTCCTGATCGACTCCGAGGGATATGTCACCGAGGCGACCCATACGTCGCTGCTCTGGGTCCGGCAAGGCCGCCTCGAAGGGACGCCGGAAGGGCCCGAAATCCTCCCGGGCATGACTCGCCAGCTCGTCTTGCGGCTGGTCGAGTCGCTGAAGATCCCCTTCACGAACGCGCGCGTCACCCTGGCGGAATTGAAGGCCGCCGACGAGGTCATCCTCGTCGGGACGACCACGGAAGTCGTGCCGATCGTCCAGATCGACGAGTCCACCGTCAGCACCGGGCGCGGCGGTCCGATGGCGCGGCGATTGTGGGAGGCCTATCATCAGGCCGTCGAACGCTGGCTGGCCACGGGATGAGGTGTTGGGCGGAGCTCCTACGGAGGCAGAATCGACTGCGTACCCCAGAATGACCACGACCGAGGACCTCGACGACCCCTACTTCCGCCACTTCCACCGCGAGCCGCTCCCCGACGCCGGGATTCGAATCGTCCTGCTCACCGAGCTGACGCCCGAACGTGCCGGGTCAGTCGTCACGCCCCTGGCCGATCGGCTCGGGGAGATGGGCCGGGAGGTGGAGACGCGAATCGTTCCGGTCGTGGACGCCGACCTCGGCCGCGTCCTGACCTCGGGACTCGAGGGTGCTCGACTCCCGCTGGTTCTGGTGACGACCGCCGAGGAGCCCTTGACCGAGGCGCACCTCGAGCCGCTCCTCAAGGCGATCGACCACTGCGATCACGTCATCGGATGCCGGCCGCCCGGCCGAGGCGAAGCTTGGAGGCGACGGCTCCTGTCGATCCCCCGGAGGCTCGTCTTCGCGGTCCCGATACGCGACGTCCACTCGCCCTGCCGGCTCCATCGACTCGAGAAGCTCACGACGACTCCCTTGCAGTCGGCATCCTCATTCCTCGATGTCGAGATCCTGGCCAAGGCGACGTTTCTCGGGCAACTGATCGACGAGGTGGAAATCCCGCCGCTCGAAGGCATCGTCCGATCGCGGGGCTGGTGGAGGGATTGTCGGGGCCTCCTTCAAGACCCGCGGTTCGTGCATGCCTCAGGTCCAGCGGAACAACCGGAGAGCGAGGAAGAATGTGACGACGGCCCAGGCGGCGAGGATCGCCAGGCACGGGGTGACGTCGAGCAAGGTGGCCCCCTCCAGCAGGACGCGCCTCATCCCGCTGACGAGCTGGGTCAGCGGCAGGGCCTGGATGAACCATTGGGCCGACTTGCCGAACCGCTCCGTGGAGAAGAAGACGCCCGAGAACAGATACTGCGGGACCATCACGAGGTTCATGAGGCCCTGGACCGTCTCGGTCGTACTCGCCCGGCAGGCCACGAGCAGGCCGATCCCGGCGAACGCCAGGGCCCCCACGACGTCGACCAGGATCACGACCGCCAGGTTGCCCCGGATGGGCATGTGGAACATCAAGGTCCCGACCAGCAAGAGCACGGTGAGGTCCGGGATCAGGAAGGTCAACCGCGAGCCCAGGATGGCCAGGAGGAAATCGCGACGGGGCATGGGCGTGGCCACGACCCGCTTGAGCAGCTTGGCGACCCGGAAGTTCACCAGCATGAAGCCGATGCCCCAGAGCCCGCCCCCCATCGTGTTGAGGCCGATCAATCCGGGAATGAAGAAGTCGATATAGCGTGATCCGGGCTCTGTGACATAGGCGTCCTCCGTCGCCTTCAAGTCCTTGCGCCCGGCGGCACGCTGGAGGATGTCATCGATCGACTGTCGCGCCGCGGCGGCCTCGGGCCTCGTGGGGTCGTAGCGATAGACCCACGAATCCGAGTTGAGGGGCTCGATCATCATCGGAGTCGCGCCCGTATTCAGTCGCTTGCGAGAACCGTCTTTGGACTCTTCGTGGATCATGACGGCGGGGGTGTTCATGCGAGCCTTGCCCTCGGCTTTATCCGCTTCGATGGCCGAGTTGTGGGCCTCGAGCGCCGACTTGATCCAGGAGGAAGCGGGATCCTGGACCAGGTCCACCAGGATCGGGGCCGGGGGCCGGCTCTGGAACGCCCACCCCAGGACGATCGCCAGGATCGTCGGGAAGCCGTAGACCCAGAAGATCCGCGCCGGCTGTCGGTAGAAGTCGCGGAGCCGGACCAGGTAGAGCTGAAAGAGGGGGGACGAGCGCAGCATGGGTATTGGCCAATGGCTAGTGGAGTCCGTTCGGTCAGCGCCGCCCGCGATTCTTCCGCCCCTTCGACGCCGGGGCCGGAGGGGCTTCGTTGGTCTCGTCATCGCGCAGGTGACGCCCGGTGAGGGAGACGAACACATCCTCCAGGCTGACGTGCCGGGTGGTGAGTCGGGCAAGCGGTCGCCCTCGCCGTTCGAGGTCGTCCAGCAGGGCCGGGATCGCGCGGTGCGGCTCGGCGACGGTCAGGGAAAAACCGTCGCTCTCGGCCCGGGCCGAGAGCACCGAGTCGATCCCCAGCAACGAGTCGGCCGCCAGGGAAGACCCGTCGTCCACGAGCGCGAACTCCACGATGTGATCGCCTCCCAGCCGGGAGATCAGGTCGCTGGGGGAGCCCAGCGCGATGATCTTCCCCTGGTCGATGACCGCGACCCGGTCGCAGAGCCGCTCGGCTTCGTCCATGTAATGGGTCGTGAGGACGACGGTCCGCCCTCGCTCGCCCAGGTCTCGGATCACGTCCCAGAGCTGGCGGCGAGATTGCGGGTCCAGGCCCGTCGTCGGCTCGTCGAGGAACAGGATCTCGGGATCCCCCACCAGCGACAACGCGACGGCCAGCCGCTGCTGCTGGCCCCCGGAGAGCTGCTCGATATAGGCGTTCTCCTTGCTCTCCAGCGCGACTCGTGCGATCACCTCATCGGGGCTCACCCCATTTTGGTAGAAGCTCCGGAACAGGGTGACGATCTCGCGTACCGTCTCCTTGTCGGGCAGCCGGGTTTCCTGGAGGGTCACGCCGATCCGCTGGCGAATCGCGGTCTCGTCGGTCTTCCAGTGCAGACCGAGGACCTCGACCTCGCCGGATGTCGGATGGTTCAATCCCTCCAGGATCTCGACCGTGGTCGTCTTGCCCGCCCCGTTCGGGCCGAGCAATCCGAAGCACTCGCCGAGCCCGATCTCCAGGTCGATGCCATTGACCGCGTGTACCGGACCACTCCGGCTGGGATACTCCTTGCGCAGATCCTTCACGCGGATCGCCATTTCAGCCATGCGTCCGATGCCTCGAGTGGACGGGGATCCGTCGTCGGCGAGACCGAGTATCCCTCGGTTTCCGCGCCGATCAATCAGCCGAGACAGGCTACCATGGCCGATGGCGAGTTCACAACGGACAAATCAGATGACCGTGCCGTCCGGGAAGATGGCGGACTTCTGCGTGACCACGATGCCATCGCGGATCACGTGGGTATCGGCTTCATCCGAGCTCTCGGCGGCCCCGGATTTGTTGACGATCTTGACGTTCCGGCCGATCCGGGCGTTCTTGTCGATGATCGCCCGCTCGATGACCGAATTGGCCCCGACGCCGAAGTTGGGACGGCCGAGCCGCTGATTTTCGGCCAGGTGCTGGTCGTTCTCCAGGAAATCGATCCCCATGATGTAGGTGTCTCGGATCGTGACATTCTCGGCGATCCGCGTCCGGACGCCGATCACGGAGTTCTCGATGACCGCGCCGCGGCCGATGACGGATCCATCGCAGATCAGGCTGTTCTTGACGGTCGCCCCCGAGATCCGAGAACACGGGAGGAAGCGCGGCCTGGTGAAGATGGGCCCGTCGTGCGAGGCGAAGTCGAACAGCGGTTTGTCCCGCGTCAGCTCGATATTGGCGCTATGGAAGGCGCCGACGGTCCCGATGTCTTCCCAGTAATCGTCGAAGAGATGGGCCTGGACGCGATGGCTGTGGATGGCCCTCGGGAAGATCTCGTGGCCGAAATCGGTGGCATCGCTCGAGCGCAGCAGGTCGACCAGGAGCGATCGATTGAACAGGTAGATCCCCATGCTCGCCAGGTAAGGGCGCCCGGACGCATTGAGCCCGAGCTTCTCCAGCCAGGAGGGATCGGTCCGGACTGCGCTCGAGCTTCTCGGCCGTCTTCGGCTTCTCCTCGAAGTCGACGACCCGCCCGTCGGCCTGGATCCTCATGATCCCGCAGGCCATGGCCTCCTGCTCGGCCACGGGCAGCGTCGCGATCGTGACGGCCGCCTTGTTCTCCACGTGGGTGCGGATCATGTCCTGGAAATCCATCCGGTAGAGCTGGTCGCCGGACAGGATCAGCACCAGGTCGTACGTGCTCTCGGTGAAATAGGGGATATTGCGGCGTACCGCGTCGGCGGTCCCCTGGTACCAGGACTCGTGCTCCATGGTCTGCTGCGCGGCCAGGATCTCGACGAAGCCGCCCCCATAGGGGTCGAACTTGTACGTGTTGTAGATGTGGCGGTGCAAGCTCACCGAATTGAACTGGGTCAGCACGAAGATCCGATTCAATCCCGAGTTGATGCAATTCGATATCGGAATATCGATCAATCGATATTTGCCGGCGATCGGGACGGCCGGCTTGCTCCGCGTCTTGGTCAACGGGAAGAGCCGAGTGCCTCGACCGCCCCCCAGGATCAGCGAGATCACCCGAGGCATTGCACTCCCTTCCTTTCCACTCGTTTCGTTCGTCGATATCGGGCCGTCGCGGGAAAACCCCTGGCTATTGGATTCGCGCGACCCGACGCGCATCCTCGACGACTCGCAATGATCTGTCATGTAGCCGGAGAAAATCGATCGGCGACGGACCGCCCGCGGATGAGCGACGATGGCTCGGGACTCGATCGTGAGGCATCCGTCTTTCCAGCAGCCACGCGATCGAGGACCCGGCGAGACGCCGGACGCCGCGTGATCTACGGGTCCGGAATCGATCGGGCGAGACCGGAATCCGCCCCCGCGGACGACCGTCATTCGAGCCTGAGATCACCACCCGCGGACCATGTTCGACTCGATGACCTTTCGGGCACCATCGAGGTCGGTCCCGGTCGACTGCATGTAGAGGCGCACCGCGTGCAGCTTGTCACCCTGGGCCTTCGACAGGCAGTCTCGTGCGACGGCGCAAGGATCCGCCTCGGACTTGATGCCCAGCAGGTTCTTCGAGATCACCCAGGCATCACGCGGACGGTGCGTGACCCGGAGGATCTCCTCGGTCGGATAATTCGCGACCGCGAAAGCCCGCGCGGCCTCGTCGTCGGCCACGCACGCAATCATTATATGGGATGTCGTCTCGACTTCAAAGAGGGGCATGATCGGTCCCTTTCCGGAACTGAGGTATCCCGTGAGACAGGGATGCCGGGAACACTCTTGGGGAGGGAACACTCCCGATATTAGCGATCGTAACCGTCCGAAAGCGTCGGGTCAAACCTCCGCTGCCGCTTCCCCGCGAGGGTTGATCGAGGATTCGCGAAAGCAACGACTCTCGGCGTGGACCTTGCCCGGCGGCCCCTCGGGTGCGACAATCACACTCGATCGGCGATCGGCGGGCGGGGAGCGGCGAGCCTCCCGAGATCTCGGGCTGCACCGGCCGCTCGTGGAGGAGATCGGACTTCGGGTCCGCGGAAAGACGGGCCCTTTCCTCACTCGCGAGTCGCCGCGCGGCATGGGTCTCGGACCCTGCCTAATCAGATCAGGATTTGCCGAGGTCGATCGAGAAATGCCAGAGACATTGTTCGAGAAGGTCTGGAATCGCCATGTGGTCGCGGCGACGGAGGAGGCGACCCTCCTCTACATCGATCGCCACCTGGTTCACGAGGTCACGAGCCCGCAGGCGTTCGACGGGTTGAGGCTGGCCGGGCGTCGGGTGCGCCGGTCGGATCTGACGTTCGCGACCGTCGATCACAACGTCCCGACCGACAATCAGCTCGACATCCGCGACCCGCTCTCGCGCCGGCAAGTGGAGGCGCTGCGGGCGAACTGCCCCGAGTTCGGGATCCGGCTCTATGACATCAAGAGCGGTCACCAGGGGATTGTCCATGTGATCGGCCCGGAGCTGGGCCTGACGCTCCCCGGCCTGACGATCGTCTGCGGCGACAGCCACACGAGCACCCATGGTGCGTTCGGGGCGCTGGCCTTCGGGATCGGCACCAGCGAGGTCGAGCACGTCCTGGCGACCCAGACGCTCTGGCAAGGTGCGCGGCCGCACTCGCTGGGCGTGGAAGTCACCGGCAATCTCCGCCCGGGCCTGGAGCCCAAGGACATCATCCTCGCCATCATCCGGAAGATCGGCACGGGGGGCGCGACCGGCCAGGTGATCGAGTACTACGGGACGGCGATCGCGTCGCTGTCGATGGAAGGGCGGATGACGATCTGCAACATGTCGATCGAGGGCGGCGCCCGCGCCGGGCTGATCGGCCCCGACGACACGACGATCGAGTACATCGCCCGAGGAGACCGGCCTTTCGCCCCTCGGGGCGCGGCCCTCGACGCGGCGATCCGGGACTGGAAAGGGCTCCGCACGGAGGATCCCTCCTCATTCGATCGTCATGTGACCATCGACGCCTCCTCATTGGTGCCCCAGGTCACGTGGGGGACCAACCCGGCGATGACGGTCGACGTCACCGGCGTCGTCCCCCGCCCGGAGGATGTCCCGTTCACGGCCGCCGAGGATGCGCGCCGAGCCCTGACCTACATGGGCCTCACCCCGGGGACGCCGATCCGCGAGATCCCGGTCGATGTCGTCTTCATCGGCTCCTGCACGAACGGCCGGATCGAGGATCTCCGCGCCGCCGCGCGGGTCTTCGACGGCCGGAAGACGGCGCCCGGCGTCAGGGCCCTGGTCGTCCCGGGCAGCGAGGAGGTCCGCCACCAGGCCGAAGCCGAGGGCCTCGACCGCATCTTCCTCCAGGCGGGCGCCGAATGGCGACAGGCCGGGTGCAGCATGTGCCTGGCCATGAACCCCGACAAGCTCACGGCCGGGCAGCGATCCGCCAGCACCAGCAACCGAAACTTCGAGGGCCGTCAGGGTCCCGGCGGACGCACGCACCTCGTCAGCCCGGCCATGGCCGCCGCCGCCGCCGTCACCGGCCACTTCGCCGACGTCCGCCAACTCCTCGAGTGCGGATGAGCGGGATCAGTCTTCCTTAACCTCTGAATCACGAACCACCATGCAACCATTCATCAGCCATAAAGGCCGGCTGGCCGTCCTGGACTGGACCGACGTCAACACCGATCTGATCATCCCCGCGCGCTACCTGAAGCGAGTCGAGCGGACGGGCTTCGGCCCGCTGCTCTTCGCCGATAAGCGATACGCCCCGGGCGGCGCCCCCGAGATCGATGAGCCGGAACGCCATGGTCCCGAGAATCCGGATTTCCCCCTCAATGACCCGGCCATTCGCGGTTCGACCATCCTGGTGGTCGGCCGGAATTTCGGCTGCGGATCGAGCCGGGAACATGCCGTCTGGGCGGTCATGCAGGCCGGTTATCGGGCGGTCATCGCCCCTGGGAAGGGCGAAGGGTTTGCCGACATCTTCGAAACAAATGCCTTCAACAATGGTTTGCTGGTGATCGAGTTGGATCCGGATGATTGGAAATCCATCGCCGCGAGCGCGCGAGAACATCCGGGGAAGACGGAGGCGACGATCGATCTACAGGACCAGATGGTTACACTCCATGGCGCGGAAGGTGCGGCTTCGCGTCCGGCGCCGACCTTCTCCTTCGAGGTCCCCGAGTCGTATCGACGGCGAATGCTCGCAGGCCTCGATGCCATCGCCGAGACGCTCCTGCACGATTCCGCGATCCATCGGCACGAACTCGATGCGCCGGACTGGGTCATCCCTCAACGGGCCGCCGGTTGATCCGCCTGATCGAGCGTTCGGGGCCCGCTCGAGGCTCTTGGGGATGGTTTGGTCGGTCGGTCGGCGAAGGTGCCGACCGGGTCCGACAGGTTCGATGGGAAATCGTGGGTGGGGATCGAATGGCGGTGCAATCCGAGGGTTCTGTCGGAAAGACCGACGATGACTCGGCGATCAATCGAGGAGGTCGCGCCAGGCGAAGTAGGCCTCGATCCATTGATGGCCCGCCGGCAGGGGTTCCACCCATTCCAACATGCCGATGTCCACGACTCGGACCTTCCCCTTGCAGTTACAGACGGCATTGAGTCCGTAGCCGTTCCTGGGGCATTCGAGGCGGATGCATTCGACATCGTCGCCCGCGAGTCGCGCGGCGAAGGGGCAAGCGACTTCCTCGCGGATCACGCTCAGCAATCCGGCGTGTTCATCGCTCTCGTCGAAACTGTCTCCCGTCGCCCGGTCGATCAGGGCACGGAGCCGGGTGGGCTCCTGTCGTGAGGATGTGTGGTCCAGGGTGGCAGTCCTACCTAGATGGAAGTTCCAGTTCATAGGTGCCCTCACTGATGTGTGTTCGCAGGTCGTCTCCGTTTCACCGCGCCACTCAAGGCAGGGAATGTCGATGGGATGAGTGATGCTTTGGGGCTCGACCAAGACAATAATAGAACATGTTGAGCCCGTGTGCTCGGTTTTTTCCGGAACTTCGAAGACGGGAAGCGGTTGGTCACGACTTACCTGCACGGAAGCC
>CAVURY010000048.1:0-314099 GCA_963743925.1 uncultured Planctomycetota bacterium
CCGGAATCGTCCTAGACTCCCAAACTCGTCCCGATGGACATGACGGGGTTGTTGTCGCCCGATGGCGCGTTGGGCCCGATCCGATCGGGGCCCGGCAGGTCTCCTCACCATTTGAGGTCGTGTCGGCTCGGACGGATCCGAGCCCTCCGAAGATCGCATCACATCGTCTCGGCTTCGACCGACGCGATCGATCGATCGAATTGAGCCGTCCCTTCGTTCCGAGGTCAAGCGGAAAGGATTCCGCCCCATGCGCTCGACGAGCCGGATGCCGGTGTGGATCCCGATCGTGGCGGGGATGATGGTGGTCGGCCTGCTGATCGTGGCGGGCTGCGCCCTGGATAAGCCCGGGAGCCAACCGCAGCAGGTCTTCAACCGGATCGGCGGCCATGGCGGCCAGCTGATCGAACCCAAGCGGTGCCTGCTCAAGGTCGTGATCCTCAACAGGCCCTTCAACGAGCCCGCGATCAATGAGGTGGTCTGGCGCGTCGCCGATGAGCAATTCATCTCGCCCGCGGAACGCCACGCGCTGGAGGCCAACGGGCTGCGAATCGGACGGATCATCGGAGAAGTTCCCCAGGATCTCGAGACGATCCTCAACGAAGGCATGCCGGAAAACCCGAAAGTCCTCCCGTCGAAGCTGGTCCTCGAGAGCGGCGAGCAGACGTTGATCAGCATCAGCGAGCCCGTGGAGCAAGCCAGCCTGCTGGTGAACCGGAACGATCGGGTCTCGGGCAAGGATTACCGGGATGCCAGCGGCTACTTCCGGCTCACCCCGAGGCACCACGGGGCCCATGGCGTCTCGATGCGGTTGATCCCCGAGATCCACCACGGCCCGCTGCAGCGCACCTTCCCCGCGTTGCCCAACTCCGCCGGCTTCGCACCCCAGGGGCTGAGCATCCGCGACGCCCAGCAGGAAGAGGCCATCCCCGAGCTGACCATCGACCTCCTGCTCGAGCCGGGCCAGGTCGCGGTCATCGGCTGCCGGCCCGAGAGCCAGGGCAGCCTGGGCAGCTTCCTCTTCAGCAAGTCGCCCGCCGAAAACGACCAGCGCCACCAGAAATTGATCCTGATCTGGGCCTCTCGCAACCTGACCGGAGTGATCGGCGAGGCCCCCAGGACGAGCGACCGGCCGTCGCTCTTGAAGCGACTGGTCGGGGCCCCGCCGCCCCCGCCTTCGCTACCGGACCAGACTCCGAAACCCGCGCCGGCCCCGGAACCGGGCCCCGCGCCGACCACCACCTCCGCCAAGAGCACCGCGAAATCCGCGTCGAAACCCGCGGCGACGGACCCGACGAATCCCCTGGTCCCGGACCTCACGCCGCCCAGCACGTCTCACCCATCCGATCTCCAGACGGTACCACCGTTGCCGAAGTAAGTGATACACCCAGGCGCCCGACTCCAGCATCCGCGCGACAACTCGAGATCACGGCGGACGGGAGGGACCCTCCCGTGCCGGCACCCGACACCCTGAACCAGAGGAGCAACGACCATGGATGGTTACTCGAGCGGAGAGCGGGTAGAGTGGACGGTGCCACGGCCGACGGCGATCGGGTCAAGGCGGTGGAGGGCTCATTCGGCCCACGAACCCGAGTCGGTCGCGATGCCGCACCGGAACGTGCGGCCCTGGATGGGACCGGCACGTCCGGCGGAGCCTCGGATCATGGCCTCGGAGTCGACCGATTCGCAGGGAGAACAGAAACCCGTCCGGCTTGATGGCTCGCGCGGGGAGGGCGGCGGCCAGATCCTGCGGACGGCGCTCACGCTCTCGCTGTTGACCGGACGACCGTTCCGCATGACGCGGATCCGGGCCAACCGCGACAAGCCGGGCCTGCGTCCTCAGCACAAGACCGCCGTCGATGCCGCCGCCGAGCTCGGCGGTGCCGAGGTGGTCGGAGCCACCGTGGCGCTCGCGAGCTCTCGTTCCGGCCCGCGTCGTACGAGCCTCGAGACCTGTCGATCGACATCGGTACGGCCGGGTTGACCGGGCTCGTGCTCCAGACCCTTCACTTGCCGATGGCCTTGCGCGCAAGGGCGCGGCGAGGGTCGTGCTGATCGGGGGGACATTCAATCCCAAGGCACCGGCCTACTCCTTCCTGGATTCGACGTGGCGCGCCTATCTCGGGGCGTTCGGCATGCCGATGGCCCTGACGATGCCCTCGGCCGGCTTCTACCCGCGAGGCGGAGGTCGCCTGGAAGCCTGGATCGAGCCGGCGAGTCCGATCCCCTGGATCCAGACCGACCGCGGCCCACTGCGACGCCTGCGAGGGATCGCGGGCGTCGCGAACTTGCGCGAGGACATCGCCCGTCGGATGCGCGATCGGGCCGTCGAGCGCCTCGAGGCCCACGGCATCGCCGCCGAGATCGAGCTGGCGCAATGGCCGAGCGTGGGGCAGGGGGCTTCGCTGAGCCTGACCGCCGAGCACGAGGGGGCCATCCCCGCCACGTTCGTCGGCCTCGGCGAGCGCGGCAAGCCATCGGAGGCGGTCGCGGATGAGGCCGTCGATCAGTTGCTGGCGTTCGAGGCGGTCGCCGGCGCGGCGGTCGATCCCCACTCGGCCGATCAGATCCTCTTGCCGATGGCCTTCGCACCCGGTCGGAGCGAGTTCACCGTCAGCGAGGTGACCGAGCACCTCCGCACCAACGTTGACACCATCGCCGCCTTCCTCGACCGGTCCATCACCATCGAGGAACCCGAGGAAGAAGGACGGCCGGGGCGAGTCATCATCAAGTGAGGCGGCCCTCTCGGGTCAAACCGTCCTCGAAGAGGTTCCCAGGGCGAGGCCCTCACTTGAGCACATCACGATACTGGAGATAGAGAGGTTTTCCCCCCTTGGTGATGGGTGAATCCATCGACTCTTTCGATGTGATCATCAGGAAGTTATCCTTAACTACGTACGCCAGGCCTAACGGGTCGAGGACTCGTTCGAGGTGTTCGCCCAGGGTGAGCTTGTCGGCCATCGGCGGCCTCTCGACCGACGAGTACATGAACCACCCGGCCTCCCGCAAGCCGACGGGATCGACATAGATAGGGATGCCGTTCGGGATCTTGGGAAACTTGGGATTCTTCGTGGTTAGCGCTTTGATACTTTTGAGCACACCTTCCAAGGTCGCATCGTCGGGATACGTCGGGGCGATCCGCTGCTCGAGGGCCTCGAAAATTCCCTCCTGCTTCGGGTTCCTGTAGATCGAGAGCGCGGAGAGCAGCCGCCGCTCGCGGCGACCATCGACGAAGAGGCCGATCAGGAGCGCCGGGATCGGTACCAGGAGCAGGAGGGTACTCAATCGAAGCCTTGCCAGGAGTGGGTGACGTCGCGATTCGGAATGACCCGAGGCCCGAGCGGCCGGCGAAGCAGATGGACGAGTCATCGCGACGATTCTCCTTCCGTAGACTCATCCGCGGATTCCCGCGACGTGATCACGATGGCCCCGTCCTTCACCCGGCAGGCCAGCCCCATCGGCTCGAACACGGCCCGGAGCTTCTGGCGAAGCGTGAGCTCTCCATCGTCATCCGACGGGGGCGCCTTGACCGCCGACTTCAGGGTCTTGCCGGCCTGTTTGAGCGCGTCGGGATCGACGTAGATCGGGGCACCCTTCGATAAAGTGGACGACCGCCGACTCATGATAGCTCGGATCGCTTCGATCACTTCGTCCAGGGGCGTGTCATCGGGCCAATCCAGTTCGGCCCAGCCGCCCAAAACCTGGACCATCTCTCCGTGAGATTGAGCCCGATAATCCGTCAAGGCGGCCTGGAGTCGCGCCGTCCTTCGCTGCTGCTTGCTCAACGCGTACCCCAGCACCACGACCGTGATCAGCAGCAGGACCGTGACGAGGCGAATCGGCCTGCGTCGCGGAGAATTCGCCGCGCTTTCGGATGCATCCATGATGGAGAGGTCCGTCGAGTCCACGAGCGATACAAGAAGGCAGGACAGGTTTTCATGTCGAGAATCATGGATTCCTTCGCTGGACTCGCCTCAGTATGCCATCCATCCGGCGTGAAATCCAGGGAGTGGAAGTCTCGACATTCCTCCCATCGGCTTCCATATCATTCGTGGACTCGACGAACGAGTCTCGCTACCTCGGCGGATTCGTCTTCTTCGTCCGCGAGAGGCCCCCGCCTCACGCCTCCTCACGCAGGAGTGCCGGATATGCGAGCCGGTAGACGAGCACCGGCGCTCGCTTGCGCGTGACGGCCGCGGCGACCTCGCAACGGAGGTGCCCGCTGGCGTGCTGGAGGTGTTCCAGCACCACTTCGGGCCCGAGCTCCCGCTCGGTCTTGCCGTCAACCGACGCGACGGCCACCATCAGGCGAGAGGCGTCGGGGAACGGCGTGACCTCCACGACGTAGAGGTTTCGGAGCACGCTGTCGCCGCAATCGGCCAGCACCTCGTCGAGCGTGACGGCCACCTGCCGGCAGAGCTGGTAGGCCTTGCGGTCAACCGGCGTGCCATGCGGCCCGAATCCGAGACCCGGACCGGGTCCGGCCCCGGATGAGCGGCTCCGCCCGCCGTGCCCCGTCCGCCGGGGCGCGAACCTCGGGTCGAGGCCGTCCTCTTCGCCAAGCTCGGCGCAGAGGCCGCGGATCTGTTCCTTGGGAGGGAATGGGTATCTCATGATCGCTCTCACGTATAAGAATCCAGTAAGGATGCGATCGATCCCGATTGCGCACCGTCGCCAGGGCCGAGGCCGGAGCCGTCGACGAGCGATCATGCCCGATCCGTTCAGATTCAGGGGATCGATCGGTTGGAAGGGGGAATGCGGTCCGAGCCTGATCCGATGCGCATGAATGGGCGATCCGCCGCGCGAAGGCGCGGTGCGTTGCGAGTGAACTTGGCGAAGTTCGCAACGCGGCGGTTAACGTGCCCCAGGCACGGGACTCAGGCTCGACGACACACGTATGCGGTGAAGTATTCGCATCGCCAGCCTCCTTCGGGGTCGCTTCCCATCAGGATGTGGAATGGAGAGCGTACGATCGCTGTGGTTCGCGATCGACATTCCAATCATAGTCGCGCTTCAACGGGGGATCAAGCCGGTGCCGCCGATCGGACAAGATTGCCGCAACAATCAACAGAAGTCCTTACGATGTGATACTTTCCGCACAGCCAGCCGGCATCCGGCTCTCATTCAAGGGATCGAATGGGCGGTTGGAGTAGGCCGGATGAGGCCGCGAATCCGTCGATCTTCGGCTTTATGCCTCACAAGTAGCCCAGATCGGCGAGGCGTTGCTGGATGACGGCATCCTCTTCGGCCGTATAGGCTGAATCCACGGATGTGGGCGAGTGAGCGCCGGCGACAGCCGTGGCGAGTACGGCGGCGTGGACGGACACGTCGTTGCTCGTGGCCGCAGGGTCGAGGACCTCGGTCAGGACGCGGCCATCCATGTCGCCGGGGACAGGAATCCCCAGCAGGTGCAGCACGGTCGGGGCGATATCGAGCAGTTCGGCGTTCCGGGGCACGGCCCCGGTCCGGAATGCCGGCCCGGCGCCGATGAAGATCCCCTCCATGCGATGATCGCCCGTCGGGCCGAATGCCGGCGAGATCACGCGATGCGTCGTGAAGTCGTGCAGGCCGATCGTCCGATATCGCCAGTCGTTGAGCACCACGGTCAGGTCGGGAGCCAGGGTGGAATGCGGGCCATGATACAGCTCATCACGCTCGTAGACGTGCTCGACCAGGGGCTGGCCCGTCTCGGGGTGGAGGATCGTCCCGAGGCCGGCCTTCAGGTCGTCGAGCAGCGGTCGGGCGTCCTTGGGTGAGACGCACCCGTGAGGCTGACGTCCCTTGAGATTCAGGAAGATCTGGCCGAAATTGCCCTGAGCATAAGCACGCGTCTTCGACCAATCGATGTGCCGGCGCGACAGGAAGAGCGACTCGCCCAGGCGGTCGAGCGCGCTGTCCTGCTTGCCGCGGAACCGGCTGACCCGATGGCCGCCGAGACCGAGCCGACTCATCACGCCGTAGATCCATTCGGGAGTCATCCCACGCCGGTAACACCAGTGCTTCTGCTTGACGTAGAACGAGTCCTGGAGCGCGATGTCGCCCCGCTCCAGCAGCCAGACGTTGAAATTGACGTAATGCTCGATCGGCCCGAAGCCATGGTCGCTCATCAGCAACAGGGCGGAATCCTGCGGCATGTCCGCCTCGATCGCGCCAACCCCTCGGTCGAGCGTCTGCCAGAAATGGATCAGCCGGGGCCTCAACGCGGCCAGCTCGCTCTCACGCCCCAGCGCCACGCGGTGCGTCAGGTCCCAGACGTGCCAGAGCTCGTGCTGCAACCGATCCGTGGCCATCAGGTCGAACATGAACAGATCCCAATCGCACCGGTTCATCAGGAACGAGACGGTGCGAAGGTGCTGCTCCAGGAAGTCCTGGAGGTCGTCGAGCACGGCGGACTCGTTGCCGCCGTCATGGATGGCCGTCGCCCAAGGCCGATACGTCCCGACCTCTTTCTCCAGCTCGGCGAAGAGCTCCGGGTCGCTGCTGAAATCGCCCGACGACGCCGGGCTCAGGAAATCGCCCAGGAAGAATCCCGGGAACCGGCCGGCCGGCCGCGCCGGGTAGCTCATCGGCACCCCACCGGCGACCGTCTTCTTGCCGTACTGCGCCGCGATCTCCCAGATCAGCTTCGCCTGGATCGCGCGCGAAGAATTGACGCGCCCCCCCAGCGGATCATGCCCCTGCTCCAAGAATTCGAAGATGCCATGCTTCCCCGAGTTCTTCCCCGTCATGACCCCCGTCCAGGCCACAGGACTCAGGGGCGGGAACACCGAGCCCAGCACTCCCGACGAACCCTGCTCGCGTAGACGGGCCAGGTTCGGCAGTAAACCCTCCTGCATCAAAGGCTCCAGGACATCCCACGTCGCCCCATCCAACCCCAAGACCATGACCTTCATCGCGACGATTTCCTTTCCCGAGCCCAGGTTCCCCATCTCAGCTCATCGGACAATTTCCACAAATCCTGTGCCAGCCCCCTCGCATTTCTACCGTCGCAATTCTGCCCAACAGTCGCGAAGAAGCGAGATCCTTTCTAGAAGCCATCCTACCCCAAATTTCCCGAATCCCACAAATTTACGAAATTTCCCATTGTGACTAACAGGCTCGATTGGGTTGACAAAGGATGATCAGACACAGGAAATCCGAGGACGAGGCCTCGCTGTGATCCTCACAAACCGCAAAGTCATGCCTGGTAGTCGCGGGATTGTAGAGAAAATCGCAAGAACTTGCAGCGCGAGCTTCTTTGGCATCTACTACATATCGCCCATCTTCTATCCACGACATCACCCCAGGAGCGGGTTCATCCCGAGCGAGCACGACTCGCGTGGATCGCCGATTTGTGATCGGCCGGGCCAAAAATGCCGAATCAATGGATTGTAGGGCATGAGGTGGACTCGAGTGCTCCGGCGGGACTTCTGGAGGCGCCAGGAGGGTACGTCGCTGGGCGCCGAAGACCGAGGGGGGTGTCGCGATGGGTCTCTCCTCCGAGAATGGGAATGTCTTCGGATGTGCGGGCAGACTTGGTCGGCCGGGGTTCATTCGGCGTTCGACCCGGAGTCGTCCCCAGTGCGAGGCGTTGGAGACCCTCCAGGTCTTGTCGACGGCCCCAACCGCTGCGTTCCTGCTGCCCGGGGCCGCCGAGATCGCCAGGGCCCAGACCGTGTTGACGAGCGGAGCAGGACCGGCCTACCAGAACTACGCCGGTGATTTGCAGCGGGTGGAGAAGACGTCTCGCGTGACGCCCGCCCAGTTCGCGACGCTCGACAGCGATGTCGAGCAACTTGCCCAGGCGATCGAGAACGCGAACCTGCCTTCTCAGACGATCACCAAGCAGCTCAACCAGCTCCAAGACACCGTCAACGAGTCGTTCCTGGCGGCGAGTTACAAGAAGGACGGTTGGAATCAGGTGCAGACGCAGTTGGATGACGCGCTCGTCGGAGTGTCGATCACGACCAACCTACCCGGACAGACCTACAGCCAGATGCAGTTGATCGCCCGCGAGGCCCACGTCACCCTGGCCGAGCATCGGCAATTGGTGGCCGATGAGCAGGCCATCACCACCGCCCTCGGACCGCACGTCAACACCAACCTGGGAGGCTCGAGTCCCCGAGATCCGCTGGTCGTCTACTACAACGGCCAGGTCAACCAATTCGTCCACAAGCGATGACCGTCATCGGTCTGAGTGGTCGGGGCGGACAAGGACGAACCACATGCCATGTTCCAGGACAACGCCGAGGCCCACGCCCACCGTGTAGCAGACCAGGTCGCTCCAGAGAAATCCGAAGCCCAGTACGAGCCCGCCGAGCGACGTCCGGCGGATCGAGTCGATCCAGGGTGCATGATATAACTGGCTCACCTCGACCATCATTGAGACGATCAACGCCGCGACGGCGACCCGCGCGGTCGCGACCCGCGGCAGGATCAAGCCGAGGAACAGGAAGAGGGCGAGGGCCCAGAGCGTATCACCGGCGTACGTCGCGACGAAGCCCGGCAAGTGCCCGGCGAAACGGCGCGAGCCGATCCCGAGTCCGCAGGTGATCGCCAGCAGGATAGCCCTCGCCAGGGAGTTGCGTTGCCAATTTCGGAGTCGTGGTCGCATCGGGAACTTCCGGATCCGATCGGGGAGCGGATATTGTAGCCGGATGGCCGGGATGGAATCAGACCGACCGCGTCGGTCCCGATCGAACCGGATGAGAGACCGACTCGAGCGTGCGGAACGAGGACATGAAGACCAACGCCGTCCGACAGCTCGACATCCTGGGGGTTCGCTACGAGCTGCGTGCCTACGAGGTCGACCCGGAAGATCTGGCTGCGGAGACGGTCGCGCGCAAGGTCGGGTTACCGCCCGAGCAGGTCTTCAAGACGCTGGTCGCGCGGGGCGAGAAGCATGGCGTTTGCCTGGCCGTGGTCCCGGGCGACGCCCAACTCGACCTGAAAGCCCTGGCCAAGACGACCGGGGACAAGAAGGTCAACACGGTCCCCCTCAAAGAGGTCGAGCCGCTGACCGGCTACATCCGCGGAGGAGTGACGGCCCTGGCGTGCAAGAAGCCTTACCCGGTCTACCTCGACGAGACGGCCATCCTTTTCGAGATGATCTCGATCTCCGCCGGCGCCCGGGGCCTCCAGATCCTGATGGCCCCCGACGATTACATCCGCGTCACCAACGCCACCGTGGTCGCGATTGCCAGGGAGAAATAGCCGGGGTGGCCGGGCCGTGAACCGCTTTTTTCCTGGCCACTTCATGCGTGGTCGAAATCTAATCCCGACCTCTCCTGAAGTCGGTCTTTACGCGACGCCCGAAAAACCGACACGTCTGCCTATACTGCGTGCCAAATCCGTGTGCATGGACCAGGTTGCAGAACAGCCAAGATCTAACTTGATCGACACAAATGCCGAATTTCTTGAGGCTTAGGATAAGCCTCATTCGATTTTCCGGCGGCGTCGAAGAATTGGCACGCGTCCTGCTTTTCCTACTCAACCATACGCGAAACCGGGCCTCCTGCGAATCAAAATCTCCGCCGAGCTCGGAAGACGCTAAAACTCATACTGAGAACGGTCACCCATCTGGGTTGTTGATCCGACCTCACGAGTCACGAGCAAGCGTCGTTCTCCCTGGCTGTGCCCGGCCCCCTCGTGGGGGGCCGGGCTTTTTCATTTTCTTCTCGCACAATAACTTACGTCATTTCTTGCGCAGCAATAAGCGGGTCGGGCATTCTTCGAGATACCGGGTTCTTGAGCCAGGTCTTCACTCTCCTGCTGTAAATCGTCCCTCATTCCCTGCAAGGTCTATTCTCTATCAAGCCGGGAATCATGGCGACGAAGGGCGGTTAACACACTTCGAGCCGTCGGATTTCACCGGTCCAGATCGGCATCCGTGGCGTTGTAAACGACACGGAGAGGCACCCCGTTGGGTGCATTCAGTTGTGCGAATGAACCCGTGCGTGAGCCATACGTGAGGAACTTGTAGGCGTCGCCCGGCTTCGGGACGAACCCATTCAACAGGCTGACGGCGAGCGTACCGTCGAGAGTGGCCATCCCTGTGACGAGGAGTTGGTCGTACTGGCTCGAGCCGGATCCGGCCAGACGCACACTTAAGGTCCCTGAACTGGTCTGAGTGTAAGTGCCGTTCACGGACAAAGCGACAGGGGAGGCTCCGGAGAACTGGAGGATGCCGCTGTTGATCAGCGTGCCCGTGATCAGCCGCTCGCCGCCGTTGCCCGCGCCAGAGGTCATCGTCCCCAGGTTAGTCAACGTGTAGGAGCCGGTGACGATGTCCGACTTGTAAGTGTTGTTGACCGACTCCAGCAGGATCATGCCGAGGTTTGAGACGTTACCGCCAAGCTTAAGGATCGTGTCGCCGTTATGGCCGCTGCCCTGCACCCAGATGGTGTAGCCGGCCAAATTGTCCGTTGCTAGCGTGGTCGTCGTCCCCGAGATCACGATGGTGGAGGCGGACGCCGGCGCCGCCGTCTCCTGGAGCGTGCAGTTGACCAGGTAGCCCGACCCGAGGATCGTCCCACCCTGCGCCTGGTACACGCCGCTGATGTCGACGTAGTCGGCGGTGGCATCGATGGTCGCCCGGTTGTCCAGCGTGCCAGTCATCAGCCGGAGCCCACCGGAGTCCCCGCCCGAGCTGATCGTACCCAGGTTGGTCAATGTGGCGGAACCGGTGGCGATGTCCGACTGGTAGGTGTTGTTGACCGACTGCAGCAGGATCGCGCCGCGATTGCTCACGCCCGGGCCGATCTGGAGGACGGCGTCGCCGCCATGGTCGCTGCCCTGCACCCAGAGGGTGTAGCCGGCCAGGTTGTCGGTCGCCAGCGTGACGCCCTTGCCCGCCACGAGGATGGTGGAGGCGGCCGCCGGCGCCGCCGTCTCCTCCAACGTGCACTTGACCAGGTAGCCGGCACCTGTAATGGTCCCGCCCTGGGCCTGATAGATCCCCTCGATGTCAACGTAATCGGCGGTCGCGCTGACGATGGCCTGGTTGTTCAACGTGCCGGTGATCATCCGCACGCCCCCGCTGCCACCGCCCGAACTGATCGTACCCAGGTTGGTCAGGGTATAGGAACTGGTGGCGATGTCCGACTGGTAGGTGTTGTTGGCCGACTGCAGCAGGATCGCGCCGCGATTGGCCAGGCTGCCACCGAGCTGGAGGATGGCGTCGCCGCCATGGTCGCTGCCCTGGACCCAGAGGGTGTAGCCGGCCAGGTTGTCGGTCGTCAGCGTGACGTTCTTGCCCGCCACCAGGATGGTCGAGGCCGAGGCCGGCGCGGCGGTCTCCTGGAGCGTGCAGTTGACCAGGTAGCCCGGCCCGAGGATCGTCCCCCCCTGCGCCTGGTACACGCCGCTGATGTCCACGTAGTCGGCCGTGGCGTCGATCGTCGCCTGGTTATCGAGCGTGCCGCTGATGCTCCGCACGCCGCCGCTGCCGCTGACCGAACTGATGGCGCCCAGGTTCGTGAGCGTATGCGAGCCGATGGCGACGTCCGACTGGTACGTGTTGTTGCTCGACTCCAGCAGCATGCCCCCCCGGTTGCTGACGTCGCCGCCGAGGTTCAGCACGGCGTCGCTGTTGAACAGGCCGTTGCCGTTGACCCAGATCGTGTAGTCGGCCAGGTTGTCCGTCGCCAGCGTCACACCCTTGCCTGCCACTATGATCGTCAACGGGGAGGCCGGCGAGGCGGTCTCGATCAGATTGCAGTTGAACAGCTCGGCGGGCCCGGTCGTCGTGCCACCCTGAGCCCGGTAGGTGCCGGTGATCTCCAGGTAGCCGGTGCTGTCGGCGGCGACGACGCCCTGGTTGTCCAACGTGCCGGTGAACAGCCGCTCGCCGCCCGACCCTGGAGATGAGGAGATCGTCCCGACGTTGGTCAGCGCGTACGAACCGGTGGCGACGTCCGACTTGTACGTGTTGTTGGCCGACTGGAGGTGGATCGTGCCGAGGTTGCTGGCGTCGGCCGTGAGGTTGAGTATCGCGTCCCCGAAGCTGTCCCGCCCCTCGACCCAGACGGTCACCAGCGGCGAGAGGTTGGCCAGCAGCACCGTGCTCCCGCCTAGGGCGCGGACGGTCGCCGCCTGGCTGGCGGTGACGGCGACGGTGAGTTGGCCGTTGTAGACTCCGACGTCGCCGATCGTCGTGCCCCCGTCGAATCTCATCAAGCCGCCGGTCACCGTGAAGGTCCCGTCGCCCTCGATCGTCCCGGACTCCTGATCGAACTCGTAGCCGCCGCCGGTGACGCTCAGCCAGGTCCCGGCGCCGGCGACGACCGAGCCGTCGTTGACGATGCGCCCGGTGATGGATCGCACGCCGCCGCTGCCCTGCGCCGAGGAGATGGTGCCCAGGTTCGTGAGCGTATAGGGGCCGATGGCCATGTCGGACTGGTAGGTGTTGTTGACCGACTGGAGCAGGATCGCGCCGCGGTTGGTGACGCCGGCGCCGATGTTGAGCACGGCGTCGCCGCCGTGGTCGCTGCCCTGCGACCAGACCGTGTAGCCGGCCAGGTTGTCCGTGGCCAGCGTCACTCCCTTGCCAGCGACGAGGATGGTCGAGGCCGAGGCCGGCGCGGCGGTCTCCTGGAGCGAGCAGTTGACCAGGTAGCCGTTTCCCAGGATCGTCCCACCCTGCGCCTGGTACACGCCGCTGATGTCGACGTAGTCAACGGTGGCGTCGATCGTCGCCTGGTTATCCAGCGTGCCGCTGATGCTCCGCACGCCCCCGCTGCCGCCGCCCGAGCTGATCGTACCCAGGTTGGTCAGGGTATTGGAGCCGGTGGCGATGTCCGACTGGTAGGTGTTGTTGACCGACTGGAGCAGGATAGTGCCGCGATTGCTCACGCCCGGGCCGAGCTGGAGGACGGCGTCGCGGCCGTGGTCGCTGCCCTGCACCCAGAGGGTGTAGCCGGCCAGGTTGTCGGTCGCCAGTGTGACGCCCTTGCCCGCTACCAGGATGGTCGAGGCGGACGCCGGCGCGACGGTCTCCTGGAGCGAGCAGTTGACCAGGTAGCCGTTGCCCAAGATCGTCCCACCCTGCGCCTGATAGACGCCCGAGATGTCGACGTAGTCGGCGGTGGCGTTGACGGTGGCCTGATTGTTCAGCGTGCCGTTGATGCTCCGCACGCCCCCGCTGCCGCCGCCCGAGCTGATCGTACCCAGGTTGGTCAGGGTATTGGAGCCGGTGGCGATGTCCGACTGGTAGGTGTTGTTGGCCGACTGCAGGAGGATCGCCCCGCGATTGGCCAGGCTGCCACCGAGCTGGAGGATGGCGTCGCCGCCATGGTCGCTGCCCTGGACCCAGAGGGTGTAGCCGGCCAGGTTGTCGGTCGTCAGCGTGACGTTCTTGCCCGCCACCAGGATGGTCGAGGCCGAGGCCGGCGCGGCGGTCTCCTGGAGCGAGCAGTTGACCAGGTAGCCGTTTCCCAAGATCGTCCCCCCCTGCGCCTGGTACACGCCGCTGATGTCCACGTAGTCGGCCGTGGCATCGATGGTCGCCTGGTTGTCGAGCGTGCCCGTGATCAGCCGGAGCCCACCAGAGCCCCCGCCCGACCTGATCGTACCCAGGTTGGTCAATGTGGCGGAGCCGGTGGCGATGTCCGACTGGTAGGTATTGTTGGCCGACTGCAGCAGGATGGCGCCGCGGTTGCTCACGCCCGGGCCGATCTGGAGGACGGCGTCGCCCCCGTGGTCGCTCCCCTGCACCCAGAGGGTGTAGCCGGCCAGGTTGTCGGTGGCCAGCGTGACGCCCTTGCCCGCCACCACGATCGTCGAGGGAGTGGCCGGCGCGGCGGTCTCCTGGAGCGAGCAGTTGACCAGGTAGCCCGGCCCGAGGATCGTCCCCCCCTGCGCCTGGTACACGCCCGAGATGTTGAGCGCCGTGTTGGAGGCGACGACGATTTGCCCCTGGTTGATCAAGGCACCGCTGATCGTACGAACGCCGCCGCTCCCGGCGTTCACGACGATCATCCCGTAGACACCGTTGAAGATCTGGCCGGACGGGGTCGAGAGTCGCGATGCGTAGGTATTGTTAATGGACTGGATCTGGATCGTCCCCGTGTTGACGAGCGCGCCGCTCACCGTAAGCTGGGCGTCTCCTTCGGCGTCACCGCCCTGGATCCAGATCGTGCCCTGATTCGTGAGGGATCTCACGGCGGGCTGGTTCCCGCGGTAGATCACCGTGGCGCCGGGAGGTAGGGCCACGAGGACGTCGTCGGACTGCCCGGGGACCTTGTCATCCAGCCAGTTGGAGGCGACGTCCCAGTAGCCGCCCGCGGGATTGTTCCAGATGGCCGTGGCGGTGACGACCGAGAAGGTGCTGATCTGATCGGTCGTGCCCAGCGGGGTGCCGGCGGCATCCGTGACCGAAGCCGCATGGATGACGAACTGATAGCTTCCGACGCTCAGCGTCGGATAGGTCAGCACGACCGTGGCGTTATTGCGCCGGAGCTGGATGTTCGTCGGAGTGACGGCGCCGCCGGGCCCGATCAATTGGAAGTTGTCGGCCGTGACCGTGGTGGGATCAAGAGGCTTCGAGAACTCCAAAGTCACGGATTGGAAGGTCAGGACCCGGACGGCGATACCGCTGACGATGCTGCTGCTCAGTAGGACCGGTGGCGACGTGTCCGGGACCAGTTGCAGCGACAGCGTGTTCGACAGGCTGGTGTTCCCCCCGGTGTCCGTGGCGCTCACCTGGATGGTCACGGGGGTCGTGCCCACCTTGGCGATCGTCGGCAGCGTGGTCGAGAGGTTGAATGGCGGAGAGACCTCGTTGCTGACCACCTGACCATCGACCAGCAGTTCCTCGTTGCGTACCTGGACGTCGTCCGAGACGTTGGCCTCGATCGAGACGTTCGACCCTTCCACGGCCTGGATGCCCGACGTCGTGATGGTGACGTTCGGTGACGGGGCCACACTGATCGAGGCAGTGGGTGGAACACCCTTGGTATCGAACGGCTCGTAATTGACGACCTGCAGGCCCCCTGAACCGTCGGCGACGAACGCGATCCCGCTCGCGATCGCCACGTCGGAGGGGACCGACGGCAGGCTGAATTGCGTCAGATAAGCACCCGTATTGGTGGGGTCGGAAAGGTCCATCAGGTCGATGACCGGTCCGGTGCTCGATCGCTGGGGAACACCGACGAGGACGCCCAGTCCAGAACTGTTCGGCACGATCGCCGACGCAGGGAGCGAGCTCGACGCCGGGACCTGGGACGCGGCGATCAGCGTCGGTGAGTCGGGGTTGGAGATGTCGATGGTCTCGTATCCACCCTGGTAGTTCTTGGTCGCCACGGCATAGGCAACGCTGCCGGAGACGAAGAGCTTTCCTCCGCCATCGGGCAATGTCACCGAACCTCGAAGGACCATGAGCGGCGAGCTCAAGTCGATGACGCTCAGCGTGTCTCCCGCGTCCATCGCGTAGAGGAAAGAGCCGTCGAGTGCCAACCCCGTGATGCTGTTGCTGCTGATCGAGAGTGTCTGAAGCAGCTCGCCGGTCAGCATGTCGTAGGATTGCAGCACGCCGCCAACCGCCGCGTATGCGATGCCATCAAGAGTCTGCACCATGCCGGTGGAAACGTTCACCGTGTGGAGCAGTTTGGGTTGAGTCGGATTCGAGACATCGACCAGATTCAGGCCGCCGGAATTGCTGGCCACCGCGGCGATTTGCAGGTTCGGATCGACCGAGACGTCGGTGCTGGTCCCAGGTACGGCAAACTGGGAAAGGACCGTGGGCATCTGGAAGTTCGAGGCATCCACGATCGCCAATCCCGTCGAGCCCGTGGCCACGTAGGCGGTCTGACCTTTCGGGTCAAGCGATGAGCCGGTAATCGTCACCGACCGTGCCTGGCCCTGAAGCGGCAGGCTGGCAACGATGCCGGTCGGAAGGACTGCGCCGCCCGGCTTCAGGCACTCCTGCGCCAGGATCAGGTCGGAAATCCCATTGCCCGCGGTGCTTACTACGTTCGGGTCGGTGCCCACGACGAACTCGGCCTCATTGACTAGGCCGTCGCCGTCACTGTCGGGCATGCCCGCGACCGAGAGTAAGGGGATCAGCCCGAAGTGGCTCGGTTGACCGGAAGGCCCGGTGATGATGGTCTCGCTCCCGAGTTCATTGCGGAGAGGGTCGTAGAGGGTGACCGCGACTGGTGTGTTAGGCGGAGCGAAGAACTGGAAATTCTCGGAGCCCGTTGTCATCCCGCGGAGGACCTGGCCGTCGAATTCCGCTGCCCAGTAGAGGGGGCAGGCCGACGTGCCGCCGCCGTTAGTCGGCGTGTCAGTCAGCGGGTCTGTAAACGCCGGAATAATAAAGGAGATATCAATTATCATATTGATTATATCTAAGTAAAATACTGCCTGGCTGTCGAGTCGGGCGACAGTCTGCTCGAATTGCGCGAGGATGGAGAGGAATTGGCTGTACTGACTGGCCGGAAGTCCGAGCAGGGGTAGAGACGGGTTCGCGGTTGCTGTGAGGCTCCCCATCTGGCCCGCAAGCGACCCGAGGCTCTGGAGCTCGGGGCCCTCCTCGTCCGCGTTCTGGAGCAGGTCTGTCGCAGAATCAGAAGCATCATTCGCATAAGAGATCAGCGCGGATGAGGGAGTCTGATTGCATGGCTCTCCCTTTACGAGGTCGACCAGCGCCTGGGCGCCCTTCTGAATTTCATCGGGGGCAGTTATGAATTCGTACGCCGACTTGGCCATCGATGCGATCGTCTTCGCCCGCCCAGCGGGCGAGATGTAGATCGCGTAACCGGCGAAGGCTTTGGCCCGGTCGGCAAGCGTCACCGTTGGGTCGGTGCTGGTCAGAGTATTGATATCGGATTCGAAGGATGCGAATCCCAGAACGGTGCTGAAGAAACCACCGCCAGAAGGGAACTCGTTTTCCTTGAGCTGCTTGATCCCCTCCACGATCTCGGCTGGACCGGTGACTTGATTCTTTAGCGCGCCCCCCATTTTCTCGATTTCCGGTAGGTCTTCCGCGGCGTTATTCATCTCGTCATCACATGGACCTCCTGCCCCACCGTCAGTTTCGGAACCGTCGGGCGCCAGCCCATGCCATCCGGGCGCCGTGACGCCCTCGCCCGGATCGGTCGTCGCAGTCAACCCATCCGCTGAAACCGTTGCAGTGCCGTCGATTACGAGGCGTCCGGTCGTGTGATCGAAGCTCAAGACGTCGAGCTGCGTGCCTGGCGCGGCGTTGAAGACATTCGGGAAGGTCAAGGTGGCAGGCGTGGAGAACGTGGACACGCCCGGGGCCTGAATCGTGATGTCGAAGGTGTGCTGCATCACGCCCGCCGGGAGCATGTCCATCACCAGTTGGGGCGGGACAGTACTGATGCCGACCTGGCCGCTGCTCATCTTCTGGCCGTTTGGCCCGACCAGGCTGTCCGGCTGGACGGTGAGGGTCAGCTCCTGCTGTTGCTGGGGAGTCAGGCTTTGGGCTGCGACCGGCGGCACCGTCAGAGTGGTCGCCTGGGTGTTGCTGACGGTCTGGAGGATCGAGGTCGAGACCCGGGGAAGGTAGACGCTGAGATCGGTCGGATTGACCCCCTCGCCCTCGGGCGTCGTCATACTCCCCATTACCGTGTTGGCCTGGCCCGGCTGGATGGTCATGTCCATGACCATCACGGGGAAGTAGTAGCCGGAGGGAGGGTTCGTAGCGGTGGTGCCGTCGATCTCGAGCTTGACATCACCGGTCGGGACCGAGCTGAACGAGAAACTCCCGTCGGCGCCGGTGACGACCGAGTCCTGGGGGTCTCCCAGGATCGAGACCGTCACGCCGGCGATCGGCAGGAGATAGATGTCGTCGCCGGTCATCAGGATGCCGTCCGGGCCGGACCTTACGTCGTCGAACGTGTCGGGCTTGTCGTCCGGACCTGGGTCGGCGACGATGCCCGAGAGGCTCGTATTAGGCACAGGCGCCGTGTTGACGGTCGTGAAGGTCTCGCGCAGCAGGCTGCCGGGCGTTCCGGTCCCGGCCGCATCCAGCTCGGACCCGTCGGCAGTCTTGATAGCCGAGCCGTCAACGATGAGCGTGACCGTCGAGGCGCCCGGCATCGGGCTCGTCGGGAAGAGCCAGGCGTAGGTGCCATCATCCGACGGCACGATCGTCGTGGGAATGACAGCTCCGGTCGAGTCGGTCAGATAGAAGTCGGACGCGGTCAGGGTCGCCGTGTCGATCGGCCGCGAGAACGTGATCTTGGGCCGGTAGGTCACGCCGACGTCGGTGGCGCCGTCGGCCGGCGCCACGCTGCCGAGCGTCAATGCAGGGGGCGACGCGACGCTGAGGCTCACCGTATCGTGGCTGACGTTCCCGGCGGCGTCGCGGGCCGTTGCCGACAGGGTGTGGTTTCCGACGGTCAGGTGGGACTGGTCGATCGACTGGGAGAAGCTGCCGTCCGAGCCGAACGCGATCGGGATCTCGGTCCCCCCATCCAGGTCGTACGAGAGGGCCGTGATTGCGGAACCGGTGCCATCCGCCGTGCCGGACAGGAGCTCGCCGTCGGTCAAGGCGCCGCTCACGGGGCTGGAGAGCGTGATCGCCGGGGCACTGGTGTCGAGCGTCATCGCCACGCTGACCAGTGGGGTCACGTTCCCGGCCACGTCGGTGGCCTCGAAGCCGATCGTATGGGAGCCGTCGGCGGTGCCGTCGAGCTTGAACGAGGTCGTGAACGCGAAGTTCCCCTGCGAATCGAATGAAACCGGCGCGAAGGCGCCGCCGTCGATCTGAGCCTGCAGCGACGCGACGCCCGAGAGATTATCGAGCACCGTGCCGGTGATCGTGAGGTTGGATGAGGTCGTCACGCTCCCGGAGGATGGGTTGGTGAGCGTGATCGTCGGCGGGGTCGTGTCGGTCGCGTTCGAGAAGGTCTGGAGGACATATGCGCCCAGCTCGGATCCCGCCGTCAGGCCCGCGGTGTCCGAGAACAGGAAGTGGATACCGCCGTAGATCCGGCTCATCCCGGCCTCGTCGGCGGCCTGCTCGAAGCTGGTGAATGAGCGGGTCACACCCGGGAGGCCGAACGATGTCGCCGTGAAGGCGTAGTTGTCGCCGAAGACCGCCGTGAGGACCGCCGCCGCCGCGCCGCTGAACGTGCTGTGACCGGAGACGTACTCGGGGAATGGAGGCGTGTTGATCAGCGGCTCCCAGTTCGCGATGGTCTCGATCTGGCTGTTCACGGCCGTGCCGGCGCCGTCGGCGAGCTGGATCGGCCTCCAGGTGTTGTAGGCGTACTTCGCGTCCCAGGCAACGATCGCCGCATCACCCATGGCCACGTTCAGCTCGGCGAAGAGCCGCGCGTCCTGGGACAGACTGTCGCCCTGCTTCTGGGCCACCTGCTCGGCGATCGCGTTCCAGTGGCCCGGCGGAGTGTAAGTGCCGGCGCCGTCGTTCCAGAATTTGGCGATCTGCGTCTCGTCGGCGGTCCGCGTCGTGCTGTTGACGGCCCCGAGACTCAGCGTCTGGTTGATGTCGTCGGCGTACTCCTGGCTGGTCATGGACGGGGGAGGGCCGGGCCGGAACTGGCTGTCGCTCGTCATCGCGAACGGCTTGAGCGTGGCCCACTGCGGATTCTCGGCGGGCATGAACGACGGCGCGGTCGGCTGCCAGTCGCCCGGGGCCGTACCCGGCGTGTAAGCGACGTAGTTGGTCGATCCGTCGTTCGCCCTCATCGCGATGATCGCGTTGGCCACCGACTGGCCGACTGCGAGACCATCGGTCTTGGACTGGCCGTCGGGGATGTTCCCCAGATCCGTGGCCAGGATGGCGTCGAAGGTCGATTGCTGAGCGGGGTAGAGATAGGACAGAACCGTGTAGGACGCCGACGCGACGGCGGCATCGGCCGATACGTCGGCCGGCGCCTTGAGCGAGACGTAATAGCCCGGCGTCCCGTTGATGGCGTTCACCGCGTCGTAGACCGAGGCCGAGACCATCGCCAGGCCGCGCGAGGCGACCTCCGGAGTCGATGCGTCGTTCTCGATCGCCTGGAGTTGCACTTCGTTCCAGTAGATGACCTGGTCCACCCCGCCGGTCGGCGGATCGCGGTGTACCGTAGCCTGGAACTGGCTCGCGTTGCCGACCTCGTCGACGGCCTTGACGATGTACGTGCTATCCCCGAGACCGAGCGGCACGTCAGTGAACTGGAAGGCCCCGGTCTTCGTCAACTCGGCTGTTAGATTCGTCCCCTCAATGGTGAGGGAGACGTTCGGGTCGGTCCGCCCAACCAGGGTGACCTGGCTGTTCGTGGTCGCCAGGCCGCTTGCCGACGACTCCCGGTCCGTCTGCGCCAGGCTGAAGCTCGGCTGGATGGGCGGAGTCGTATCGAGAATGAAGGTGAAGTCAACCGTTGATGCGTTCCCCGCGGCGTCAACGGCTTGAAAGAGCACGGTGTGTGTGCCGTCGGCGGTTTCGTTGAGCGGGAGCGCGGGCTTGAAGCTGAATGCGCCCGTGGACGCGTTGAAGGCCACGGCGAGTAGCGGGCCATTGTCGAGCTGCTCCTGCAACCCGGCCACTCCGCTGAGGGCGTCGCTGACCCTGCCCGTGATCGTGGGATTGGAACCGATGGCCAAACCCGAGTTCGGCGCAGTCAGCCTGATCGACGGAGCCCGGGTGTCCAGCGTGAAGGAGGCGTCGGCGACGGTCGAGTTCCCCGCCGCATCCGTGGCCGTGAAGGCCAAGGTGTGTGCGCCGTCGGCGGACCCATCGAGCGGGAGCGTCGTCGTGTAGGAGAAGTTGCCCGAGGCATCGAAAGCGAGCGGACGTGCAGGACCGCCATCCAGGCTGACGAGCAGCGACGAGACCCCCGTCTCCGCATCGGTCGCCCGGCCGGTGATCGTGACCTCGGTGCGGGTGAGAGCGCCGGCCAACGGGCGGACCAGGCTGAGGAAGGGCGGATTACGATCGTACCTTGCGATCGTCAGCTCACCGATCCGGGGGCGACGCCCGCTCTTGGGGCCGATCACCTCGATCTGCGTCGTGCCGTAATCGACATGAAAGGTGAACTGGTAATGCCCCTTCTTGTCGGCCTTCGCCACCTGCTCGGTCGATCCGTTGGCTCCGATGTCGAGCTTCAACTTGGCCCGGGGAGTCGTCTTGCCATCGATGATCGTCGTGCCGTCCGCTCCCGGCGGCTGGAAGAGAATGATCGGGAGCACGATCGGCTTGGGAGTCTTGGGAGCCTTTAGCGCGACCCTCAGCGCATCATCGAGCATGGAAAAGCGAGCGAGCAATTCGCGCGTTTCGAGGCTTTCCATGATCGGTAGCCACGATGACGGACGACGACCGACAAGCCGAGCGTAAGCCCGTTTCCGGCGGCCGCAATGCCGCCGTGGTGAGAGGGACATGAGGGGAGCCCTATGACTTGGCTGCGAATCATCCTGAGGAGAAGGGGCAACGAAGATCGGAGAACGATCGGGCTCTCGTGATAAGGAGATCCATCCCGAACGAGGCGTAACCGGGTCTTCGCCGATAGCGTTCCGTGATCGTCAGCTATCTAGAATGCATTGAGTTGACATTTGATGCAAGAGGTGAACGATGGGTTTCCTTCGAGGAATCTCTAATTCTGGTTGGCAATGAAACGGGCTCGCGGGCGGGATGTGCCGGAAGCCGTGCCACGATCAGACCGGCCCTCCTCTGCCGAACGATAGACAATGGCGGACCACGATTCACTCAAACACGCATGACGCACTCTGGCTACGAATAATCTTCGGCTACCAGTTTTGGTCAGGTCCGATTGGACTCTGCTCCGCCTTCGGGTAGGCGGACCTGCTTGCCGCCGATATCGAGTGAGCAGTTCTTAATTTGTTTCCGGTACTACGGCTTACTACTGGTTCGCATCGCTTCCACCATCTAAGCCTGCATATTCCCTGCACGGGCCTGCACGGTCCTCCCTAACTCCATGCTGTAAAGGGGTTATGGCAAGAGCCATCAACCCTCGTGGGGGGCCGGGCTTTTTTGTTTCTTTGTTCCTCTTGAGCGGCTCCGATCTCGGGGACGGACCGGGCGGGGAGGTCACACCTGGCCAGGCCTCACGTTCTCGAGGCCATGGGACCGGCGCATCCGACGCGCTCAATCGTCAAGGCTGACGTCCTCGACCGGGACGTCCCAATGAGCGCCGAGGATCTCGAACCGCCGGCTCTCTTCTTTCTTGAACGCCTCCTGGTCGGGGAAGAGCTGTTTCTTGATGGCCGCCTCGACGGACGGATCGTGAGCAACGACGGCGTCCTTGAAGACGATCGTGACCCGGTAGTCCCAGCGGCCGTCTTCGGTGCCATGGTAGCGCGGCTTGACGGCCGTGACCTTGACAATCCGGCCCTTCTCGACCAGCGACTTGAGCACCGGGAGATGATTCTTGCGGAAGAGCCGGATGAATTCGTCGGCGTACCCCCAGCGGGCCCGGTAGTAGCACTCGACGGTGAAGTGGCGCCTGGCGTCGGGCGTCTCATCGGCCGGACCGGCCAGGGTGCAGAGCCCCAAGCCCGCCGCCACCAGGAACGCTGCCACGGCCGGAACGGCCATCCCTCTCGAAGCGAAATGCGGCATCTTTGAATCTCCCCGCGGTGATCATCCCACCCGCCAAACTCGATGGGTTGGGAACCAGGCAGGGCGAGCCCCCGCGAATCCCCTCTGACCGCCTTGATGTGCGTCGGTAACGAACAGTATCCACGATTCGTGGGGCTCGCACAGCACCCAGTCAACGGGAAGGATCGCGGCGATATCGGTCGTCCTGGTTCAATCGCGCAGATACGGCGTGAATTCCTCCGGGACGGGCAACTCCCCCTGATCGATGTAGCACCAGGCCCATCGCTCGCCGGGCTCGAAGGACGCCATGACGGGGTGGCCCGTCTCGTGGAAGTGCTTCGTGGCGTGGTGACCCGGCGAACTGTCGCAGCATCCGACGTGGCCGCAGCTCAGGCAGAGCCGCAAATGGACCCACGATGTGCCGAGCCTCAGGCATTCTTCACATCCGAGCGACCGCGGAGGAACCGGGTCGATTCCATCCAAATGCTTGCATAACATAGTTTATCTCCCGAAGATCAGTCCACGGATCCGTGAGATCCTGCTGCGGGAACCCTCCGGAACATCATCGCCTCCGACCATTCCTGCATGGGGAATCAAGATCTCCGCAGACTATAATGGTATACTGAAGGTCTCGAGAGGCGAACAGACCTAGATCCTCCACGAGCCGGCTCGCAAAGGTCTCGCGGCCGTGCATGGAATCCGGAGGATACGGAATCCCGGGACGTGAAATGCGACGATCGCATGGTGGAGGCCGTTCTTCAGGATCGTGCGATGGCCGGCCTAATCCTCTCGTGATGGAGAACGTGGAGACATCGGCATGACACGGCAATCATCAACCGCTCGGCGGGCGGGCCCGAGCTCACCCGAGGTCGCGGACCGCCAAGCCCACCTCGTGGGCGGCATCGGCTCACCGGCGGCCGCCGCCTTCATGATTCGCAACGGGGCACATCGGATCGTAAAATCATCATATTTGAATTGACAACGTCGATCGATGGGCCCAGGGATGTTTCGGCGGTGTCCGATTCGCGATGCGGCGCAAGCCGCCTGGGGACCGATTCATGCGTGCGATGCTGCTGAAGACCGTCGGGCCGTTGCGTGAGGGGCTATCCTCGCTGGAATCGGCGGAGTGGCCGGACCCGACTCCAGGGGCGGGGGAGATCCTCGTCCGCGTGGACGTCTGCGGCGTTTGCCACACCGAGCTCGACGAGATCGAGGGGCGGCTGCCTCCTCCAAGGCTGCCGATCATCCTCGGACACCAGGTCGTGGGACGCGTCGAGACCCCGGGCGACGGTGTCGTCGAGTTCCGGACCGGCGACCGCGTCGGCATCGCCTGGATCTTCTCGGCGTGCGGGCACTGCCCCTTCTGCCGGACCGACCAGGAAAATCTCTGCGAGCAGTTCCGGGCGACCGGGCGCGACGCCCACGGCGGATACGCCGAATTGGTGACCGTATCCGCCGCGTTCGCCCACCGCATCCCCGACGGCCTCACGGACGCCGAGGCCGCCCCGTTGCTCTGCGCGGGAGCGATCGGCTTCCGGTCGCTCCGTTTGACCGGACTCGAGGACGGACAGAGCCTGGGCCTGACCGGCTTCGGGGCGTCCGGACACCTGGTGCTGAAGCTGGTCCGTCACCGGTTCCCCAGGACCCGGATCTTCGTCTTCGCGCGGTCCGAGGAAGAGCGCGCCTTCGCGAAGGAGCTGGGCGCGACCTGGGCCGGCGACACCTCGGAGCCGTCCCCCGATCGGCTGACCGCCATCATCGATACGACCCCGGCCTGGAAGCCGGTCGTCGCGGCCCTCGAGAACCTCGAGCGCGGGGGCCGGCTCGTCATCAACGCGATCCGGAAAGAAGAAGCCGACAAGGAGGCGCTCCTCGGCCTGGATTACCCCAGGCACCTCTGGCTCGAGAAGGAGATCAAGAGCGTCGCCAACGTCAGCCGGTTCGACGTCCGCGAGTTCCTCCGGCTTGCGGCCGAGATCCCGCTCAGGCCCGAGGTCGAAGAATATCCCCTGACGGAAGCCAACCAGGCCCTGTTCGACCTGAAAACGAAGGGGGTCCGGGGGGCCAAGGTCCTGCGCGTCACCGGCCGAGATGGTCTGCGGGTGATGACCTCGAATTGATGTCTCTCGGCGTCGGGATCGTGACTCCGAACGGGGCCAACCTCGTCCGCAACCGCAGTCACTCTCGAGTATCCCGGCGGCGGCAGCCCCGTGTCCGCCCTTCGCGATCGGCAAAAGAGATCCTGCGCCCTTCAAGAAATCAGAATGACTTCACCTGGAGAGGATTTCTTTTGCTATTTCCGCCCCGCGCGTGATAATGATGCTTCGAAATGGGTTAGCCGTACACCTCGACGGTCGGCTACAATCCTAATAATAATCGGTATCGTCGGACGACTTGACAAAGGGCAACCTGGACAGACCGGGGGGCTTGTTGACGAGTAAGCCGACGCGGAGGAACTCCCCAAGGTGTTCCTCCGCGTCGGCTTTTCTTAATTGGCGGCGGCGACTCAACGGACCACTTCAGCCCGGGAGGATGTGCTCGACGATCGGTGTCCCCACGAGCCCAGGACGAAGACGGCTCTTTAACCTCAGAGGCGGATCGAACCATGGCCACGGTCAGCAAGGAACCCGCATCGCCGACGATCGGGAAGCGCACCCGATCCGAGAAGCAATCCTTCCTGCGGGAGCTCACCGCGGAGTTCGACCCCCGCGACTGCGAGAGCACGCTGGTGCACCTGGCGAACCGTGCCGTGCCCTTCCTCGCCGACTTCTGCTTCGTGGATGTCTTCACGCCCGAGGAGACCATCCTGCGGGTGGGGTGGGCGCACTACGACCCGGCCAAGCGAGGATTCTTCGACCAGATCGATCGATTCGCCCCGGCCCTCAATCGGCAGGACGACCCCGTCGCCAAGGCGCTCCGGACGGGTCAACCCGACTTCGTCCCCGACGTGACCGACGCCTGGATGCAGTCCGCCGCCATGAGTCCGCAACACCTCGAATTCATGCGCGATCTGGAACTCCGCTCGATGATCGCGGTGCCGTTGCTGGCCCAGGCGCGGAGGTTGGGTGCGCTCACCTTCTGCTACACGGCATCCTCCGGGCGCCACTACACCGTGCGGGAGTTACATCTCGCCGAGGAACTCGCGAATCGGGCCGCCGCGTTCGTCGAGAATGCCGAGCTCCATCGGCGGCTCCGCGAAGCCGACGATCGCACCGATGAATTCCTCGCCGTGGTGGGACACGAGCTCCGCGGTCCGCTCGCCACCATCCGCAACGCCCTCCAGATCGTCCGACTCAAGGATCCGGCCGATCCCGAGTATCACTCCGCGACGGAAGTCCTCAATCATCAGATCGGCCACATGACTCGCCTCGTGGACGACTTGCTCGACGTTTCCCGCGTCAGGTTCGGCAAGATGAAGCTCCAGATGGCGCGAGTGGACCTGAGAGATGTGGTGGAGCGGGCCCTCGAAACGAGCCGTTTTCTGATCGACGCGAGCCAACACGACCTGATCGTCTCGTTACCCGAGCGAGCCGTCGAGGTGGAGGGAGACCTGCCCCGGTTGGCTCAGGTCGTCTCGAACTTGCTGGGCAATAGCGTCAAGTACACGAAAGAGGGCGGGCGGATCGAGCTGGCCGTGGAGGCCCGCGGAGACGAGGCGATCCTGAGGGTGTGCGACACGGGGGCCGGCATCGCCCCGGCCATACTGCCCAGGATCTTCGACCTGTTCACCCAGGTTCCGGGCTCGGAGAATCGTTCCGAGGGCGGGTTGGGCATCGGCCTGAGCCTGGTGCGGAACATCATCGATCTGCACGGCGGCCGCGTGCAAGCCACCAGCGCGGGACTCGGCCACGGTAGCGAATTCCTCGTATGCCTACCGCTCCTGCTCAGGGCTCCTCCATCCTCGAAGGTGGCCATGACACCGGAAAGCACTCCCAGGGGACCCTCACGACATATCTTGGTCGTCAACGATAGCCGGGAATCCGCCGACACCATGGCGATGCTCCTCCGAATCCTCGGCCATCACGCACGAACCGCCTACAATGGATCCAGCGCCCTGGAGCTGGCCCGCGTGCAACCCCCCGACGTGGTGCTCTGCGACGTCAGCATGCCGGGCATGAGCGGATGGGAATTGGGACGCCTCCTTCGCCAGGACCTCGGACTCCGCGACGCACTACTCGTAGCCATGACCGGTTATGGTCAGGACGAAGACAAGCGACGCTCGCAGGAAGCGGGCTTCGACGCCCACATGGTCAAACCGATCGGCCTGGACGATCTACAGGCCCTGTTGTCTCGCCCGACTTCCATAATCTCCGGGCACGGTTGAACGCCACGGATACGCTCGCAAGGCCGCCCGCTCTTGCGCCGCCGCAATCCCTTGCCGGTCTCGGAGAGGCGCATTTTCCGCGGCGGGCGCGACCGGGCCGGCCGGCGTCGCCATCGGCCCCAGATGCTGAGACATGTGCTCATCCAGGCAGGTGGCGGAACAGACCCATTCCCCGCACACAGGGCAAAAGATGACGTCCCGCAACCTCCTGCCGCAGTGTTGACAATGACTGAATTCCGACATCGTTCCTCCCGATTCGTCCCACGCCTCAATGCGGCAAATACGATGCCAATCGAGGCCTTGACAATCGAATGGGCTGGAAAGTCGAGCTCCACTCGGAAACCTGTCGTCCTCGATGGAATCGGGTCCGAAGGGGGGATGTTCCGATCTCCACGCGGCCCTCACGGCCAGGAGTCCCCACTCAGGCGGATATACGGGGACATTCCCGCGAGAACTCCGAACAATTCTCTTGCCATTTCGGGCCGGCTCGCAGTACAATCCATATTGCAATACACTTAGATTTTGCTTGTGTCATCAATCCAAGCAAAACCCGATTTCCAATAGTCGTCGGACGACTAGACGAAGGACAACTCGGACCTGCCGGGGGGTCCGTTGACGAGTAAGCCGACGTGGCCGAATACCCTCGGGGTGTTCCGCCGCGTCGGCTTTTTTTCGCTCGAGGTGATCATCGGCCGTGGCGTCCACGGCCGCTACGGCGACCGAATCCGTGACTTTCGAGAGAGGAGTCATCCATGGGACTGCTTTTGCTGATCGTTCTCATCGTGCTGCTCATGGGGGGCCTGCCGACCTGGCGCTACAGTCGGAACTGGGGTTACGGACCCAGTGGCGGCCTGAGCCTGCTACTGGTGATCGTCCTGGTGCTCCTCGTCGCCGGGTACATCCCCCGCGGCTTCTGATGCGGGATGGATGGATCGAGTCCGGCCCCGCGAAGATCCCGATTCGCCGGCAAGGCCCGCGCCCTCTCCTCGGCCGGGGAAGGGGCGATCGGGATCATCTCGGCGATCTCTTTCGCCATGGGAGGCATGTCATGAAATGGTATCAGCTCGCGAACGACTGGAAGCAGTTTACGGGCATGGTGAAAGAGAGGTGGAGCAAGCTCACCGACGACGACCTGACCACCTTCGGGGGCCAGCCCGAGCAGCTCGTCCGCCTCCTCCAGAAAAAATACGGTTACGCGAAAGCGCAGGCGGAAGAAGAAATCCGCGACTTCTCGGATGCCGCGAGCTCGTGACCTCGCCTCAACCTCCTTGCAGCAGGATTCCGTCATGCGAACCATTCAGACCGTCGCCTTATTATGAAATTGAATGACGATTCGGGTACACCCCATTCCTCTCGTGACTTCACTGTTGATTTCACACAAAATCAGCCTTAAAATCGGAGTATGAATTTCTTCTACTTTCGAGAGCCGGTCAGCGCCTGGAGTCACTGCGTCGGCCTGCTCCTGGCCCTGGCCGGTACGGTGCTCCTCTGGCGTCGGAGCGTCGGCGCTTCGACGAAGCGGCTGAGCCTCCTCGTCTACGGCCTGACCCTGGCCTTCTGCTATTCCGCCAGCACGCTCTATCACGGCGTCCGGCTCCCGGCCGCGCGGATCGCCGCGTTCGCTCGCATCGACGGCATCGGCATCTTCGCCCTGATCGCGGGCAGCTATACCCCGCTGGCCTGGTGCCTCTTGCGCGGCCGTTGGAGGGGGTGGACCCTGGCGACCGTCTGGGGCGTGGCGTTCACGGCGATGGTCGTGATCGCGACCGGACGCCACGTCTCGCCGGTGTTATCGACCGGGCTGTACCTGGGGATGGGGTGGGGCGTCATCGTCCTGTACGCCGAGATCGCGCGCGTGGTCTCGCACCGCGCCCTGCTGCCGATCGTGCTCGGCGGCCTGTCCTATAGCGTGGGAGCGGTGCTGAACCTGCTGCACTGGCCGGCCCTCTACCCGGGGATTTTCGGGACCCATGAGCTCTTCCATCTCTTCGTGCTGGCGGGAAGCCTGGCCCACTACCGGTTCATCCTCGAGGTCGTCGTGCCCTTCGCCCAGCGGCCTTGAGTGGAGGGACCGCGTCGCATCCCCTCGCGGCCGGCGGGCTATTTCTTCCTCGTCTCGCGGACGATCACCGGCTCGGCCAGCGTGAACAGGATGACTTCTTCACCCGTGACGGTGCTGATGTCGTGGTGCAGGCTCAACACCGTCATGCCGGTGGCCTGCGTGACCATCGCCTCCAGGAGCGGCCGTGCCGTCTCGAGCAGGTGGGTCCGGACTTGTTTGAGCAGGTCTCTCCCCTTCTCGGCGGGGAGCGACTTGACCAGATGCTGTTCGGCCGCGGTCAAGACGCCTTGGAGGCGGACGACGACCAGATCATCGAGTAGGTGCGCGCGAATATCCTTGGGCCCACGCCCCATATACTCCTGCTCGAAGCGCGTGATCCCCTCGGAGATGCACGCCTCGATTTCCCCGTGCGTCTTCATGGTGACCTCGAGCGCGATCGGTATCCGTTCGGTCAACATCTGCGCGGTCTACTCCCGATGGGGGCCGGCTCCGAATCGGCCGTCCATTTGACCGGTTGAGGCGCCATCATACCAAAAGCAGAAACAATTCTCTTGCTATTTCGGCCGGGCTTCGCACAATGGAGGATGAGCGAGAGACCGTGAAAATCGGGTCTCGGACCCCATCACTATATCAATAGGCGTCGTCGGACGACTAGATAAAGGGCAACCCGGCCGATCCGGGGGGCTCGTTCAAGAGTAAGCCGACGTGGTCGAATCCCTCGGGGTGTTCGACCACGTCGGCTTTTTTTCGCATGTGGCTGCGTGAGACGGTTGCAAGCGACGGGGGGCGTACTCGATGCTCACGACCGATTCGACCATAGCTCAACGGATCGCCCGGGCGGCCAACGCCTTCGAGCTAGAGCGGACGGGCCATGCGCCAGGCTCGGTGACGGTGGTCCTGAGCGAGGACACACTGGTCGTCACGCTCCACGGGGCGCTGTCGCCCGCCGAGAAGGCCCTGGCCAGGACCCCGGACGGGGCCGCTCAGGTGCAGGAGTTCCACCGCCAGTTATTCACGACCACCTCCGAGTCACTCCGCCAGGAGATCCAGCGAATCACCGGCGTGTCGGTCCGCGAGGCGACGGCGGAAATCGAGACGACGACCGGCACCGTGGTGCATGTCTTCACCAGCGGCACCATGGTGCAGGTCTTCTTGCTCACGCACAGCTTGCCCGCGGAAACGTGGAGTGGGCCGGTCGATCCATCTTGAGCACGAGCGAGGAGCAGCGAGCATGTTGGTCCTGTCAAGGAAGAGCCTGGAGTCGGTCATCGTCGGAGGTCCCGGCGGCCTGGAGCCGCTGCTCAAGATCACGGTCCTCGAGATCAGGAGTGACCGCGTGAGGCTCGGCTTCGAAGCCGATGCCGCCATCCCCGTCCATCGTTGGGAGGTCTGGCAGCGGATTCGCGCCGGCGGCCCCGCCGACAGACTCGAGGATGATCCCACGGCGCAGGCCGTGTGATGAAGGCTGACCAGGATACGGCCGGCCTCGCGTGGGACTGTGGGTCCTGGAATACTCGCGCACCCATCCGTAGAATCCATTCCAAAACCGGATCGGTCCGGATCCGAGCCGATTTCCGGGCGGACCGCGACGAATCAGCCGGGCCATTCGATCGACCAGGGTTCGGCCCTGCGACGGTCTTATATCCTCGATGGTTCCCGGGTGCTCAGCAAAGTCAACTTCGAAAGCTTCAGCGAGGTACCGCGAAGCTGAGGTGGTGGGCGACATGGATGAGCTGCAACCGGTCCCATTCCTCCTTGGTCAATGGGCCGAAGATCCGATGCGGAATCACGGGGCCTGGCGAAGCTTTGTAGTGGGCGATCGCCTGCCGCAGCCCGTCCGCCTCGGCTCGCTCTCCGAGCGTTTCCCCGGGCATGATTTCCGGGGGACCAGGCAATCCTTCCGGGAGCATGCCCGTCTGCAAGACCTCAAGCTTACGCTCCTCCCCGACCCACTTGGAGGGATCCTGGGGCGTGGAGGCGGGCATATCGACCACACGCCGCATCACGGTCGAGAGATGGCGGCAGATCTGTGCCAACGACCAGGTGCCGACGGTCGTGTGGCCCTCCAGGAGCCGCTCCACGTCGGGCATGATCTCGTCGAGACTTCCGTAGCGTAGCGTCCGTCGTCCAGGAGTCATGGGTTGCTCTCCGTGCCGGTGGTTGAACCGGCACCCATTGTATCCCGGGCGGCCGAAAACGCCGAGTCCGAGGTCCGACGCCTCCCTCGCCGACTCACGGACTGCACGGAGATCACCTTGCCACACGGCGTTGCTCGGTCGATCGCCGAGACAGACCGCGGCAAGACGGTGATCTCCGTGGGCCTCGACCTCGACGACACGAGCCCCGGCTCATTCCTCACGCCGCATCGCAGGGAGGTCCGGCGAAGGCGAGGGCCATCCGCTCCTGCATCTGCTCGGGCGTGAGGTCTTCCAGGTGCTCGGCAATCGACCAGTCGTGCCCGAACGGGTCCACCAATACGCCGTAGCGGTCCCCCCAGAACATGTCGGTTAGAGGCATGCGTACCGTCGCGCCCGCCTCGACCGCCCGGCTGAACGCCGCGTCGGCGTCGGTCACGTAGAGGTGGATCGTCACCGACGAACGACCTGTCGGCCCCGTCGAGCCGTATTCGGGGAACTCATCCGCCAGGAACAGCCGCGAATCGCCGATCTGCAACTCGGCGTGCCCGAGCTTCATCTGGCCGTCCGACCCGGGCATCGGCATCCGGGAGAGTTCCTCCGCGCCGAAGGCCCGCTGGTAGAACTCGATCGCCTCGCTGGCTCCCTTGACCACGAGATGGGGGATGATCGTGTGAAGACCCTCAGGGATCGGATGCGACATGGTCCTCTCCTTTGGAGAACGTTTCCGGCACTCCTGTTCGCTCGAACAGGTACCGTGCCCGATGCGTCGTTCTCTCAAAGAATCGGCTTTTTGTCAACACCCGTACACTGATTTTCCAAGAAAAGAGTTTCCGACCGCGACCGTGTGCGCCGACTCGCGAATCCCTGCGGTTTCAAGGTGATCTCGATTGACAGGGCCCGGGATTCACCGCATCACGCGGATGACGACCCGACCCGCCGAGACCGAGATATCGGCCGTCAGCTCGGTGAAGCTCGGGGTATCGATCTCGAGGTAGATGTATTCGTCATCCTCCCACCGGAGGAGTGACGACTCGGTCTGCCCCGGGCACGGCCGGCCATCCCGGACACGGACAATGTCGTCGATGAGTCGATTCAAGCGTTGGGTCAAGAGGGAATTGTTGGCCCTGTTCGTGTGTGTCACTGGCATTGTCCTTGAGGTTCCGGAAGATCACCGAGCGTCTCCCCTTCGCGACACCGGCAGGCGGAGCGGGTTTCGGTCGTGCGTCGTTTCCCGCCGGTGGCCGACCCGGCCTCGAGCCCCAGGCGCACGGCGACCGGGCTGGAGGGCGCGTCGGTCGCCGGTCCTGAGCCCTCGCCGCCACGGGGCAAGAGGTCTCGAATGAGGGGCAGGAGCTGCTCATTCAGGTCCGCTTTTTGGAGCACCCCATCCGCCCCCACCCTCAAGGCGGCCGCGCGGTAGGCTCGTTCGACGTAGCCCGTCATGAGGATGACCCGCGGGCGATCGGGCATCGCGGCTATACGGCTGATCGCCTCAAGGCCATTCATATCCGGCATCGCGAGGTCCATCAGGACGAGGTCGGGCTTCAGCACGGCCACGCGTTCCAGGGCCTCCCGGCCCGACCCGGCGGTCCCGACGACTTCGATCCCCTCGCTGGCCGGGAGCAGGGATACGGCCGCGGCGAGGAAGACCGGGCTGTCGTCCACCAGGAGTATCCGCCGAAGGCGCGTCATACTTTCCCATCCAAGAAAGAGGCAAGAAATCGAGATCTCGAATTCCGGCCAGGCCTCTCCCGTCCGTCGGTCGAAAGGGCGGCTGCGACGTCGCAACCTTCTCGGGCCGCCGCATCGCGACACCTTGCCGGAACACTCCGACTAGGTGTGCTACTCATCCACCCAGCCTTGACCTATCTTCCGCGCGATGGGCGAGTTTGTCTGTAGGGAGAGGACCCGAGAGGGCCCCTGGATTTTTCCCGAGTCCGAGAGGGCCGAGATGGCGATCGACCGATACAAGAAACCACGCCGGACGCGACCTGATCCTCGCGAAAACCGGACGTCCTCGCCCGTCTTCGTGCCTTTCGTGTCCCGATGTCTGCCCTCCCCAAACGCGAGCCTCCATCGGCGACGGTCATTCATCGGCCCGGACCAGGCCGGTGCGGACGGCATAGCGGACCAGGCCCGCCACGTCGTGGATCCCCAAGCGGTCCATGAGTTGGCTCCGGTGCGTCTCGACCGTCTTGACGCTGATGAGGAGCTTGCGAGCGATCATCTTGGTCTGCATGCCCTCGGCGATCAACCGCAGCACCTCACGCTGTCGTTCCGTCAATGGGTCGGCGGCGGCCGCCTCGGCCTGGGCCAGCCGCGCATACTCGGCGACCAGATGGCCCGAGACGGCCGGGCTGAGGTAGCTATCGCCGCGGACCACCGCCCTCACGGCCGCCTCGCATTCGTCGGCGTCGGCGTCCTTGATCAGATAGCCGGCCGCCCCGACCGCCAGCGCCCGGGTGGCGTAGGCCTTCTCCTTGTGCACCGAGAGGATGAGGACTCGGGTCTCCGGGAAGTCGCGCGAGATGCGCTCGGCCAGGTCGAGGCCCGTCAACCCCGGCATCGCGATGTCGGTCACCAGCAGATCGGGCCGGTGGGCCACGACCGCCTCCAGAGCCTGATGGCCGTCGCCCGCCTCGGCGACGATCTCGATGTCCGGCGACATTTCGAGCAGCGATCGGACTCCGCGACGGACGACGGTATGGTCATCGGCCAGGACCACTCGGATCGTGCCCATCATTCAGCCTCCCCTCCCGCATGGGATCCACCCGCCCGGCCCGTCGCCGGCACGACCGCATGGACCCGCGCCCCCTGTCCGGGCCGAGAAAGGATCTCGGCCCGACCGCCGACCAACTGGGCTCGCTCTTGCAAGCCGAGGATGCCCAGGCTCGAGCCATTGATCGCACGCAACGTGGCCGCCTCGACGTCGAAACCGACCCCGTCGTCCTCGATGTCCAGCTCCAGATCGCCGCCGATCCGCCCCAGTGCGACACGCACCCGAGTGGCACCGGCGTGCTTGGCGGCGTTGGTCAGCGCCTCCTGAATGATGCGATAGCAGGCCGTCTGCACCTCCGGGTTGACCGATCCGATCTCGTCGACCGCGATCTCGATATCGAGGCCCACCCGCTCGGCCAGGCTCGCCACCAGGGCACGCGAGGCGTCGGCCAAGCCCAGGTCATCCAGAATCGACGGGCGCAGCAACCGCGACAGGTCGCGCACCTGCTCCAGCGCCAGGCCGGTCATCGCGGCCGCGTCGCCCAGCCGCCGCCCGAGATCCGGCGACGACGGGTCGCGGACGAGGAGGTTGAGCATGATCTTGACGGCCGTGAGATTCTGGCCGACCTCGTCGTGCAGCTCGCGGGCGATCCGCCTCTGCTCTTCCTCCTGGGCGCGGATCAGTTGCCGGGACAGCGACTCCAATCGCAGATTGGCCGACCGCACCTCCTTGAGCAAGACGGCCTGTCGGATCGCGACCGCCAGTTGATCGCCCACCTCCCGCGCCACCTCGAGCTGGTCGGCCGAGAACGCTTCCGGTCCGCCCGAGGCCAGGAAGATCGCCCCGAGCAGCCGGCCGTCGTTGAGCAATGGGACTAACATGTATGCCTGCATCCCCGCGCCCTGCAGTGCTTCCATGAGCAGGCTCGTGAAATCCAGGCCGCGGGCCCCCTCCGAATCCGAGATATGGCCCCGGCGTAATGCGCCGATCTCGGGCCGATCCTTCAGGTGGTCGTGGAGGCGTGTCCCCGGCGGATACCAGTCGCGCAGGAGGCCCTCATCGGTGATCAGCTCGACCAGGTCCCGATCGAAATCGTAGAGCACGACGCCCCCCGTCCCGTAAGGTACGAGCTTCGCCAGGTTCCCGAGGGCGGACTCGGCGATCTCCCGGGGCGACCGCGAGGACAGGATGGCCCGGTCGATCTCGCGAAGGTGCTCCAGCCGCCTGGCATACCTTCGCAGGGCCTCCTCCGCGCCCTTCCGCTCGGTGACGTCCTGGGCGACCCCCGCCATCCGGACCGCGGTCCCCGTCTGGTCGTAGAAGTGTCGTCCAAAGCCCGCGATCCAGCGTACGCCCCCATCCGGCAAGACGATCCGATACTCGTGGTGGTACGAATTCCGGGCGTCCCGGGCATGGGTGATGGCCCGTTCGAGCCCGTCACGATCTTCCGGGTGGACGCGAACGTAGAGGTCTCGCATCGTCCCGCCGAATCCGCCCGGCTCGAACCCGAACAGCTCCTCCTGGCGCGGCGACCAGGCGAGCCGCCCGGTGTTCAAGTCAGCATCCCACGTGCCGAGGCCCGCGGACTTCGTGGCCAGCGCCAGCCGCTCCTCGCTGGCCTTGAGCGCCCGCTCGGCGACCTTGCGCTCGGTGATATCCTGGCAGGTGCCCAGGACGCGGATCGTTCGCCCGCCGGAGCCGGCGATCCTCCGGCCCCATTCGTAGACGATGCCTTCGGTGCCATCGGCGCGGACGATGCGATGCTCGATCGCATACGGGCCGTCCTCGCGAATGGCTCGGGCGAACGCCTCGGCGACCGAATCCCGATCGTCCGGATGCACCGCCTGCAAGAACAGGTCATAGGTGGGCGTGACCTGGCCCGGAGCGTAGCCGAGGATCCGGAAGCACTCGTCCGACCACTGCACCGTGCCGGAATGCAAGTCGCAGAGATCTTCCACATCGAGCTCCCAGCTCCCGACGCGCGCCATCCGTTGCGACTGACGGAGCACCCACTCCCTCTCGCGGAGTTGCTCCTCGGCCTCCTTCCGGGCGGTGACGTCTTCGTGGGCCACGACGGCGCGCGGCGGCCCCCCCAGCCGAAACGGCGTGACCCGGCCGATGAACCATCGCCGTCGCGACGGAGAATCACAGCGATATTCGAGCTCGAACGAGGACCGCGGACCGGCCAGCACGTCCCGGATGCCCGCGGCGAAGGCCGTCGCCGTCTCTCGTTCCTCGCCCGCGACCGCGTCGCAGACGTGGAGGTAGTTGGCACCCTCGGAGACCTGCCCGAATCCATCATTCTCCCCGGCGAACGTCCTCCAGGCCTCGTTGACCGTGAGGATGGTGCCCGACGCATCCAGCACGGCGATGGAACTCGAGAGCGAATCGAGGACCGAACTTGCGAACCGCTCGGATTCGCGTCGCCCCTCCTCCGCGCACTCGCGGTCGGTGACGTCCATCACGAATCCATGCCAGAGGACGCTCCCGTCGACCTCCCCCTGCGCACGGGCCCAGCCCTCGATCCAGCGTTCGCCCTTGACCGGGTGCCGATAGCGAAACTTGCTATGCCATGGGCCGCGGCCTTCGAGGGCCACCTTCTCGCCTTCCTCCATGGCACGAACGTCATCGGGATGCACATTCGCCAGGACCGGGGAGAAATCCTCGGCCAGCACTCCCGCAGGGATTCCGTACAGGTCTTCGATGGGGGGCGTCGCGAACGGCATGCAGGAGCTGCCGTCGGGCCGCATCCGGAGCGTCTCGATCGCACCGGGCACGGACTCGGCGATCATCGCCAACTGCTCCTGAAGCTCGAGTCGACGCCGCATCGCTTCCTCGGCCCGTTTGCGTTCGGTGATGTCGCGCACCACGCCGGTGAATAGCCTCTGGCTGCCATGGCCGAATTCGCCGATGAAGATTTCCATGGGGAAGATCACGCCGTCGCGGCGGAGCGCCAGCAGCTCGCGGCCGATGCCGATAATCCTGGCCTCCCCGGTTCGCAGATACCGGGCGATCGACTCGTCGTGGCCCGAGCGGTAGGACTCTGGCATCAGCATCTTGACGTTTCGATCGACGACCTCCTCGGCGGAATAACCGAAGATCCGCTCGGCCGCAGCGTTCATCGATCGGACGATCCCGAGGACATCGATGGTGATGATCCCGCAAAGGACATTATCCATGATCGACCGGTTGCGCTGCTCGCTGAGCCGCAAGGCGCTCATGGCCTCCCGGAGCGTCTCGATGGTTGCCTGGAGCTCATGGGTCCGCTCTCGAACCCTGCCATCGAGCTGATCGCGGGAGCGACGGAGGACCGCCATCACCTCGTTCCGCTCCTCCTCCAGACGATTGAGCCCCCGGGCGCTCCACCAGGCCATCGCGGCGAAGACGACGGTCATCGCGACGATTAACGCGGAAGTTCCCGACCGGGAGAGCCCGCCCCTTTCCGCGTAGATCCGCATCACTCCCAGCAGGAATGGGATCAGGATGACGGCGGGAAGCGGACGCCGAAGCAGGAGGCTTCCGACGGAATTCCCCAGGATCACGGCCATGAATCCGCGATCGGGATGCACGAAGAGGACGCCCACGGCGAGCAGCAGAAACGCCGTCGCCGTGTGGAATGCCATGCCTCGCCAAACTCCCACACCCAGCATCGGAATCGCCCCATACACATGGTTCACCAGGGCGAATAACGAGACGAGGAGGATCCCCGCGGCGAACCACTCGGCCGGCCGTTTCCCGCGGCGCAACTCGCAGTGCAGCGCCAGCAACGCGATACCGAGCAGGATGAGACTCAGCCCGGTCTGGGGCCAGGATCGCCCCGTGACCGGCATCAGGATCGGCGAGGTCTTCCCGTCAAAGAGTAGGTGATTCAACCCCGTATCGAAACCGCCCAGATATTCGCCCACGTTGACCAGGCCGAGGATCGACACGGACAAGGCGCCGACCCGGGCGAGGAATTGGAGGAGCCCCCCCGAACGAGGCCTCCTCAGCACCCACAAGGCGGCAGCCGCGACCATCAGGCCAATCGCCGTGTTCGGCATCATCCCGGCATGGCCGGGCAGGACGCTCCTCAATCTCTCGAGGTCGAACCACCAGCCGGCGAGGGCGAGTAGCCCCAGGGCACCGCTCGCGAGACTCGCCGCAGCGGGAAGATGCCTCGCCACTCGATGATTGATCGCGAAAATCGGCGTCCTCGAATCCTCTGATGATACCCAGGAGCTTGAACAAGATTTCACCGACACGTAACTCGCCCCGTCGTTCTCGATCCCATCGACTATAGGCCGACGCAGTCCTCGCTCATACCCCGAAGCGTCGATGCGAGCCGCGAAGGGGAGATCCCGGCCCGCGCCTCCATCGCCGAGAATCGGCAACCGTCCCTCTCCAATCCCCGCCAGGATTCGCCTCGGTCCTGACCGCGGACTCGGGCGTCGACCCGATGGCGACAGCCCAAATTAATTTTTACCATATCTTAAAAATTTTCATGCTTCGATGACTTGTCCGGGTCGGTATGGAGGCCACGGTCTCGGATCGATTCATCGGGGCGACTCCCGTGCGAAATGGTTGGGAGAACTCCTGCACCTCCAGGCCCAGGCATCAAGCGAACCGGTCGTGGCCACCTCCACTTCGTCATCTTGATAGCGCTTAACCCGGCGACGAACCGATGGTCGTTCCAATCGAGAAACCTCAGGCTAGACTTACCCGAATAACGGGACGGTCGACCGGCGAGGACGCAGACCCCGAAATACGGCCGATGAGTGAGAGGAGTCGGTGCTCTTGTAGCCACACACCGCCGGCCCGCTGGCCCATCATTGAGCCCATCAGATCGCCTTCGATCCGCTTTCGCCCCCACAACTTCTGATGATTATAGCCAAAGGAGGCACATCGCCCCACAATATTGTTGCTATTATTAAGGAAAATTAACTCATCCAGGTTGGCCATTCATTGAATACAACCATGCATCCACAGGGGTTCCCAGCCACACAACTCCGCCACCAGAAGGTCTTGCAGCAAGGTCGAGACTTCGTGAGCAAGATCCGATCGCGATGTCTCACGACAGCGAAATCGAGCCATCTTCGACGTGCGGGGCTTCGCCCGATGTTCTTCCCACCGCCGCCTCGAACGATCGTTCGCACCGGCGTCGGGGATCGGCGCGTTCACAGCATGGCCTCCAACGGTCCCCGATTGGTATCACGCGGTGGCAAATCCCTCGCCGCGAGCGACACCCTCCGAGAATGGGTCCGGATTATCATGCATCACATCAGCTCTGTATGCCACGCCTCTTCGACACTTGTCGTCGGGAAAAACCGCACCTGCCATGCCCGAGAATCCCCCACATATCCACGCCCCTAAAGCCATTCTTTCCGACTGACAAATGGACGTGGCGGCCGCCTTGCTCGAGGACCGGACCTGCGATCTCGGAGGGAGCACCATCCGGGTTGGATTGGGTAAGATGACAGGCGGGGACCCTATGCGATCCATCCCGACGCCAATCCGACGCCGACAGGAACCTAAGAACATGCTCGTCGTCATGCAGAGCCACTCCACGACCGACCAGGTCGACCGGGTCCTCGAGACCATCCGCAGGATGGGCCTGACGCCGCATCCCATGCCCGGCCCCACGCGCACGGCGATCGGGATCACCGGCAATACCAGCTCGATCGATCCCAGGACACTCGAGGTCCTCCCCGGTGTCTTCGAGCTGATCCGGGTCACCAAGCCATACAAGCTCGCCAGCCGCGAGATGCACGGGCACGACACGGTCGTCCGGCTGCCGCAGGGCACGTTCGGCGAGCGGCACTTCACGATCATCGCCGGGCCGTGCTCGGTCGAGGATGAGGCGATGATCCTTCGCACCGCCGACTGGCTGATGGAACGCGGCATCCGCTTCCTCCGCGCCGGTGCGTTCAAGCCCCGCACCAGCCCGTATGCTTTCCAGGGGCTCGGCCTGGAGGGCCTCGAGATCCTCCGCCGCGTCGGCGACAAGACCGGCATCGGCATCGTCACCGAGCTGATGGATACCGAGAACGCCGACGCCGTCGAACAGGCCGCCGATGTCATCCAGATCGGCACGCGGAACATGCAGAACTTCAGCCTGCTCCGCCGCGTCGCGCACGCGAGAAAGCCGGTCATCCTCAAGCGCGGGATGTCGGCCACGCTCGAGGAATGGCTGATGTCGGCCGAGTACCTGCTCTCCGGCGGCAACCCCGATGTCATCCTCTGCGAGCGGGGCGTGCGCACCTTCTCCGACCACAGCCGCAACACCCTCGACCTCTCGGTCATCCCGCCGGCCAAGGCGCTCTCGCACCTGCCGATCCTGGTCGACCCCAGCCACGGCACCGGCAAGCGCGACTACGTGCCGCCGATGGCCCTCGCCTCGCTGGCCGCCGGCGCCGATGGACTGCTGATCGAGATCCATCCCGACCCGGACCGCGCCCTCTCCGACGGCGCCCAATCCCTCGATTTCGAACGGTTCCAGCGCCTCGTCGGCCAGCTCCGATCGCTGGCCGAGCCGCTCGGACGGAGCCTCTGAATTCCTTCGGGGATTTGAGCCCATCGTGTGCTTCCATTCAACAAGGCTTGGTCCAAACGGCATGCGGTTAGCAATTGATCCCCGATGCACGGCCGCCGAAGCCGCCCGCGACGAAACGAGATTCCGAAGCTCTGTCGCTTGATCCGGGCGGATCGGCGCCCTCGAGAGAATTCATGGAAAAGATCACCATCGGGCCGCAACCCATCGATTTCGATCCCCGGCAGCGTGAGGCGATGGGCGCAATCTCGAGCGGCTGGCCTGGCTGATGGACCGGGCCTTCCACATCCCCGGCACGCGGATCACCGTCGGCCTCGATGCCTTGCTCGGCTTGCTGCCGATCGGCGGCGACGTGCTGACCGGGCTCGTCCAGTCCGCGCTGGTGCTGGTCGCCCTCAGCCACTACAAGGTCCCCAAGACGGTGGCGGCCCGCATGATGGCGAATGTCCTGATCGATACGGCGGTCGGCGCCATCCCGCTCGTCGGCGACCTCTTCGACGTCGGATTCAAGGCCAATACCCGGAATGTCCGGCTCCTGGAAGCCTATCGGCACCCGGATCCGCTCGAAGCCGGGCAAGTCGGCATGCCCTCCTCGATCCCGATCGACCTCACATCGATCCGATTCCGACCCCCCTGGCGCATCATCGTGCCGGTCGCCGCGGTCCTGCTCATCGCCCTCGTGCTCGTACTTATCGGCTTCGTCGCCGTCGTCCGCTGGTTGTTCCACTTCTGATCCCGGTTGCCATCCATCCGACTTACTTCTGCTTCCTGACCCAGTCGACATGCTTCCGCACGGCGTCATGAGCCAGGAGCAGCTCGCGGGTGTGGTAGTTCCAGCCGAGTTCCTTCTCGTTGGGGATCAGGTCGTGAATTCCGTCGTGGCACGCGCCGCAGACCCAGAGGCCCCGGCTCCGCATCTCCTTGATCGAGAACCGGTTGCGAAACCGAGGCTTGCGGTGGCAATGGCGGGGGATGAGGTGGTGGAACGTCAGGTCTTTCCCCAGACGCCCGCAGAGCTCGCAAGGGCCGGCCTTTCCCTCCCGGGGGCTACAGACTTCCACCGACCGGTAGGCTTCTCGGTCTAATCTCATCGAACTGGCCGCCACGAGACCCAGGACGGGACAAGCCGGCCATCCCGGATGGATGGCACATGTTACTGAAACCGCTCCCACATAAGTATTTTAAGCTAGCGCCACCCTGCTGGTGAACCGATCGTGGAGATTTTTTGTTCCGGAGGGTACAACGGGCGAATCGCGGTGGACCGTGGCGTCCATGAAGATGGGGTATTACTGTGGTCGCTTCCGGCAAATGATCCCTGGGCCATCCCGGCGATCCGGTCGTATGCACTCGTGCTCGCTCGCTCCCCCAAGAGGCCATCCATGATCCGGAGCCGCTCGTTCCTCTCGTCGTGCATGCTCGTCGCCGCAATCACCATCGGGTCTGACGGGCGAACCTCCGACGAACCGTCGCCGTTGACCATCGAAGGTTACACCGACCAGCTCAGCTACCGGGCCGGCGAAGTCGTCCGCTTTCACATCTCGACCACGGCCGGACGATACTCCATGGAGATCGCCCGCCTCGGGTCGGAGACCCAGACCGTCTACCGCAAGTCCGACCTCCCCGGCGCGGCCTATCCGATCCCCGAGGATGCCTCGTCGAACGGCTGCAACTGGCCGGCCGCGCACTCGCTCACGCTGCCGGCCGACTGGAAATCGGGATACTACAACGTCCGCCTTCGCGTCGTGGATAACGGCGGCAAGTTCGTCGGCCGCAACCGGCGGACCGCCGAGGTCGACCTCTTCTTCATCGTGCGCGCCGCCGAACCCGGCAAGGCGACGCCGATCCTGCTCCAGCTCTCCACGAACACCTACAACGCCTACACCAACTGGGGCGGAGGCAGCCTGTACGCCTACCACGGCCGTGCCAATCTCCAGGGACATCGGGTGTCGTTCAACCGGCCTCTCGACAGTCAATTTCGCCAGTGGGAGCTGCCCTTCGCCGCCTGGGCGGAGCGCAACGGATACTCGCTCGACTATTGCGCCAACAACGACCTGGAGTTCCATCCGGAGTTGCTGGGTCATTACAAGCTGGTCCTGAGCGTCGGCCACGACGAGTACTGGTCGGCGCCGATGCGGGACCACCTGGAGGCGTTCATCGCGCGAGGCGGAAATGTGGCGTTCTTCAGCGGCAATACCTGCTGCTGGCAAGTGCGCAGCGAGGAGGGCGGACGTGCCCTGACCTGCTGGAAGCAATGGTTCAACCAGGACCCGGTCTTCACGACGGCGGATCATCGTCTGCTCACCACGGCCTGGAGCCATTACCTGGTGAAGCGGCCCGAGAATCAGCTCACCGGGGTGGGCTTCATCCATGGCGGCTACCACCTCAGCCACGGCCAGTACATGGACGGCAAGGGAGCGTTCACCGCCCACCGACCTGAGCACTGGATCTACGAGGGGACGGGTCTGAAGCGGGGCGAGGAGTTTGGCGCCAGGCACACGGTCGTCGGCTACGAGTGCGACGGCTGCGAGTTCGACCTGAAGGACGGGTTGCCGGTCGCCACCGGACGCGACGGCACGCCCGAGAGCTTCGTGATCCTCGGCACCTGCCCGGCGCGCTGGCATCCGGCCGATGCCCTCTGGTACGACCGGTTCCCGCGCGACTCGACCGGCGCGCCAAGCCAGGGTGCGGCCGTGTTCGGCGTCTACGTCAAGGACGGGACGGTCGTCACGACCGGATCTACCGACTGGGCCCACGGCCTCCGCGGCGGCGACGCGGTCGTCGAGCGGATCACCCGAAACGTCCTGGATCGGCTCTCGAAATAGCTCCTTTCGTCGGACTTCCTGGAAAACGGAGGGATCGCGATGTCCAGTTGGAGGCCCGGCCGCCTCGAGTGTGCGCTCTGCTATCAGGCCAATAACGTCTCGTTGCTGCTGGGGACGAATTCTTTCGGGGGAGTGAGCGACCTGGATACTCGTCTCGGAGGCATGGCGAGGAACGACATGGTCCGCGCGATCCAGCGTTGCACCGGTTGCGGGTATTGTGCCCCGAATATCTCTCTCGCAAAGGAAACCGCCGGAGAAGTCGTTGCGAGCGCCCGATACAAGCGAGTCGTGGATGATCGTTCGCTCCCTCAACTGGCTCGTTCGTGGCTGGGGTGGTCGATGATTGCGGAAGAGGCCGGGGAGCCGGTGGAAGCCGGTTGGGCCGCGCTGACTGGCGCCTGGGCCTGCGATGATGAGAAGTGCATGGAGGGTGCCGAACGAGCCCGCAACCAGGCAGCCGATCTGTTCGGGAGCGTAGTTCGCGCCGGACAGAAATTCTCCGAGACGCCCGGGGGCGATTCCGCCATCCTGGCCGACATCCTGCGCCGTTGCGGCCGATTCGCCGAGGCGATGGAGCATTGCACGGCCGAGGCGACTCCCGAGGCTCCCGAGTTGCTCGTCGCCGGCCTCGCCTTCCAGCGTTTCCTCTGCGAGCGACAGGATCGACAACGCTATTCCTTCCGGGAGCTGCAACGCTATCAACGAGAGCCGGCCGCCTTGAAGCCGATTCGATGGTGGGAGATTTGGCGCGGATAGACGCGGGCCGCGATTCGACATCGCCCGGGGACGGATCGAAATCTTTGCGGGCTTTTCGTGTTCGAAGTCTCTTCGCCTTTGAATCCTCTTCCTTGGTCTTGTCAATCGGCTAGTGGGGAAAGCGGGGCTCGCGGGCGGTCGTCTGCGATTTCGTGGACGAAATCGGCGAGCCGTTGAGTCTGGTGAGTCCTCGACCAAACGAACGGGGTGAAGGATGTCCGTCGAAAAACGTGTCATCGCGGTCCTTCGCGATCAATTTGGCATCCCCGAGGAGCGAATCACCCCGGACCAGCCCATCCAATGGGCGTTCGACTCACTCGATCAGGTCGAGTTGATCATGGAGTTGGAGGAGGAGTTTGACATCAACATTCTCGACGAGGACGCATCTCGGATTCAGACCGTTGCCGAGGTGATTCGCTACGTCGAGCGACATCTCGGTCGATACGATGCCGGCTCGATCAAGATGAGATCGCAGAGCCCGCCTCCAGACTCCCTCTGGGATCGCGAGTTAGACGGGTGACACAGATCGGGATCGCCGCCCGTGCCGGGTTTCACTTCGCGGCCGTCTCCTCCCACCACCAGAGGCGGGGCAGGGGCCTGCGATCGGGCCAGGTCCGGTCGAGGGTATCGCCCTCGAAGAGCTCGCCGTTCTTCATGACGTAGCGGACCGAGTTCGTGTTGTGGATGTCCTCGAGGGGATCCTTGGCCAGCACGACGAGGTCGGCGAGCTTGCCCGTCTCGATGCTGCCGAGATCCTGGGCGTAGCCGATCGCCTCGGCGCCGTGGAGCGTGGCTGCGCGGAGGACTTCCATCGGCTTCCAGCCGCCGCTGGCCAGCGCCCACATCTCCCAGTGGTAGCCGATCCCCTGCATCTCGCCGTGGCTGCCGATGCAGACGTGGCCGCCCGCCCGCGCGACCTTGGCCGCCGAGGCGGCGATCTTCGGGAAGACATGCTCGTCCATGTGGAACCATTCCGTCCGCCGCACCTTGGCGTCGAGGATCGCGTGCGGGATGAACCGGCGGATCTTCGGGTCGTCGTGGATGTTGGTCGTCGCGAAGAAGTGGGTCTCGGCGAACGGACCGCCGTAGGCGACCAGCAGCGTCGGCGTGTACGAGATCCCGGTCTGCGCGAACAGCCCGACGACGTCGCCGAAGAGCGGGACCACGGGCAGGCTGTGCTCGTTGCCGCTGAAGCCGTCGAGTGCGTGCGTCAGGTTCAGCTTCAGGTCCAGCCCGCCCTCGGTCGTCGGCATCACCTGGTTCTTGCGGCAGGCCTCGATCATCCACTGACGCTGCCGGCGATTGCCGATCATGTACGATTTCAGCGTGTTCGTGCGGTAATACTTCTTGTACCGGGCCACGACCTCATCGACCTCGTCGGCCGACTGGAAGTCGGTATTGGAGAAGACGCCGGGGCCGGTCGAGAAGGCTCGCGGACCGATCAGCTCGCCCATCTCGACGAGATCCTGATAGGCGAACATGTCGTTCGTGCCGGTCTGCGGGTCGCGGCCCGTGGTCACGCCGTAGGCGAGGTTCGCGAAGAAGCTCCAGTTCTGCATGTCGAGCACACCGCGGCGGATCTCCATCCAGTGGGCGTGGGTGTCGACGAATCCGGGGACGATCGTCGTCCCGGATAAGTCCACCACCTTGGCACCCTCGGGCACCTTGACCGAGCTCTTGGCGCCGACGGCGACGATCCGGTGGTCGGTCACCACGACGTCGCCCTCGTCGATCACCTCGTCACCGCGCATCGTGATGATCTTCGCGCCGCGGAGCACGACCGTGCCGCGCGGCCGGTGCCGCGGCCGTTCGACGATCACGGCGATCTCCTCGGGCTTCGGCCTGAGCGCTTTCTCCTCGGCCTCGGCCTTTTCCTTGTCCTCGTCCTTGCCGGCTCCGTCGGCCTTGAGGGGCGGGAAGACGACGGAATCGAACGGGAGGCGGAAGAAGCTGGAGCCGATGGCCCAGGTGATCGTCTTGCCGCCATCGGTCCAGGCGGCGTAATCGGCGCCGATGTCGGTGAGCTTCTTCACCGCGACGGAAGGCTCATGGACCGCGACCTTGGGCGCCTCGCCGCCGAACCGGGGCAGGGGGAGGAGGTAGACCTGATTCGTCACGAGAGCCAGTGCCCATCGGCCGTCCGGGCGGAGCAGGATCTCGTCGGCACCATCGGGCTCGCCGGGCGAATACGAGGTCTTGCCGGTGACCTGGAGATGCGTCCGTCGGTCGGTGCCGTCGAATCGCATCGAGACGAGGCCCTGGGGAGTGGTCACGTAGATCCGGTCGGGCTCGCCGGCGAAGTGGGGACGGCTGGCGCCCCGGGCCGGACTGATGAGGGTCGCCTCGCCGCCCTCGGCCGGGACCCAGACGAGGTCGAGACCGGCGGTCGGACCGAAGTCGGACGGGCTCTCGATCCGCTCGCGACGCGGGGCTCGCAGGGCCACGATTCGCTTGCCGTCGGGCGACCAGACCGGGTCGCGATAGAACGCCGGAGCCCGAGTGAGCCGGGTCGGCTGGCCGCTGCCGTCACCGGCCCGCTTCCAGACATGGCCCCCCTCCGGCGACCAGCTCACGTAGGCGAGCCACTTGCCGTCGGGCGACCAGCTCGGGTGGAACTCGAGCGAGCCCTGGGCCGAGATCGCCCGGGGGTTCCCACCGGGCAGGTCCATGATATGGAGCTGCGTCAGGGCCGAGAACGCCAGGTGCCTGCCGTCCGGCGACGGTGCCGGCGCCTGGATCAACCGGGCCCGCACCGGGCCGTCGTCCACCCGGATCGGGAAGTTCAGCCGCGAGCCGACCGGCTGCGACACCCGCACCGAGAACGGGATCACCCGGTCCTCGCCGGTACCGACGTCAAGCCGATGGATCTTGCCGCCATAGGCGGCAACGACCGACTTGCTGTCGGGCGTGAAGGCATAGCCGGGGATGATGTCGCGGGTATACCGCGACTCCTGCTCGTCGTGCTGGATGGGCAGCTTAAGCCAGCGTTCCTCGCCGCTGGATAGGTCGCGAATCCGCAGCCCGGTCTCGCCGTCGACGCGGGTGCCGTAGACGAGCTTGGTCCCATCGGGCGAGAGGGCAGGGCGGAAGCCGCTGCCGCGGGCCTCGGTGATCGTGTCCTCCTCGCCCGTCGTCCGATCGCGCCGCGCGACCTGCGAGAGCGGGAAACGCAGGTTGTTGTAGGCGTTGAACATCTTGTTCCGCTTGGTGTAATACAGGTGCTTGCCATCCCTGGTGGCGACGGCGCCGATCGCGTTCACCCACTCGTCCGGCTTGGAGTCGGGCTTCGGCTTGCCCTTGGTGACCTGGACCCCGGAGCCGCCGCGGACGTGGTACATGTGCAGCTCGAAGGCACCCCAGGGGAGCTGAGGCTGTCGCGAGGCGAGCACATAATCGCCCTCGGGCGTCCACGACGGCGAGGCGAAGAGGCTCTGCTTGTCCTTGGTGAGCGGCTTCGGCTCGGACCCGTCGGCCTTGGCGACCCAGAGGTTCTCGGCACCGTCGCGGTCGCTGATGAAGGCGATCAGCTTGCCGTCGGGTGAGTAGCTCGGCTGGCTATCGAATGCCAACCCGTTGGTGATCGCCTTCGCCTCGCCGCCCGCGATCGGGATCGTGTAGAGGTCGCCCAGCAGCTCGAAGAGGATCGTCTTGCCATCGGGGGAGACGTCGAGCGACACCCACGTCCCCTCGTCCGTCGTGAACTCGACGGTCCTGTCCGGATTCAAGGGGAGTCCCTGCGTTTTCTTCTTCGGCTGGTCCTTCTTCTCCTTGGCCTGATCCTTCGATTCGGCCCCCTTCTCTTGTTCGGTGGCCGCAAGCGTACGTGGCTCGACGCAAGTCGTGAGGGCCAACGAGCACAACCCACTGACGAAGACGAGGACGGCCACTCGGGCGAGACTCGAGGGAGGCGGATTCATCGGCGTTCCGTTTCTGGGAGGTCGATTGAGGAGTGATCCGGGTGGGCGTCACGATGCGCCCCACATCGTCCGACCTAATATTACCGGAAGTTCGGCATCAGTGTCTGTCTCGGAAGGGTCTCGTAGGCCGCGCCGTGAGCACCGGTCCGGGATCGCTCGCAGGATCCGGCGCCCGCGGAGCGACCGACGAGACGGCCACCGCGACTTCCGAGACCGACTCGGATCCGGTCGGGCCATGGCACTCATTGGCACTCATTGGCAACTTTTCGCCGGGTCCCCATCGCCACGGGCGCCGATCCCGGCTCGGGGCCGGGACGGCCGGCATGCCCCGTTCGGGGGCGAGGAGGTCGGAGTGATCGTCTCATCTCCCATTGCGATAGAGGGCCGCGCGGACAGCGAAGCGTCGTCATCGGCCCGAGGACTGACCTCGGATGACTTCGCGTATCATCCCGTACCTATGAAGATGCCACCAAACTGGTAATTCGTTAACGCACCCACGGCGGCATCGACCAGTTTCTTCGTCGTAACTCTTGGTGCACGAATGTGATGGAAGATTCGGGAGGATTTTCAATTCGTTTGACAAGTGTTCCGCTCATGGGAGAGTCTCTCACTCCAGCGTCATCAAGTAGGCGAAGATGTCATGCAGATCCTTGACGGACAACAGCTCGCCGAAATTCTCGGGCATGAGCGATTTCTTCATGACCTTCACTTCATCCAGGTCCCGCTTGAGCAGCGAGTGGAACCGACCGTTCTCCTCACGGAGCTGGATATTGAAATTCGTCTCGTTGATGCGAAGTCCTGTGATGATGCGACCGTCCTTGGTGGCGACGGCGACGGCCTCGTACTCCGGCGCGATGTCCGTCGAGGGTTGGAGTATCGACTCCATGATGTACTCGGGTGCGCGTCGGCTGGAGATCCGATCGAGGCTCGGCCCGATCCGGCCTCCTTCGCCGCCGATGTTATGGCACTTGGCGCATTGTGCCTTCCCCTGGAGGTCGAAGAAGAGCTTCCGGCCCGTCTGCGGGTCGCCGGGGATGTATGGCTTCCAGGTGGACTCCGACGGAGAACGGGCGAGGCTGTGAAGGTAAGCGATCAGCTTGCGAATCTGCTCCGGCTTGAGCGAGTCGCCCAGCTTTTTCATGGTGGTATTGGGCACACCATTCTGGATCGTGCGGGCGATGTCGGCGTCGGTCCCGCCGTGGATCCACTTATTGTCGGTCAAGTCGGGCCCTTTGCCGCCACGGCCGGCGCCGCCATGGCAACCGCTGCACAGGCCGCGGAATAGCGCCTGACCCTCCTCCAGCGCCGCCGCGTCGGGCGACGTCGGCGCCTGGCTGCTGCCCAAAGCCACGAGCCCGACCCAGCCCAGCAGACCCGCGCTCAGCAAGGCCCAACGATGTCCGAAAGCCACCGACGCAAATCGTCTCACGGCGAACACTCTCTTCTCATACCCACCACCCGCCACCCATCACCCGCCACCCCGGGAGCCACCCGTCACCCGCCACCCGCCACCCGTTCGTATGGGATGTGCCAACGCTCGAAGACCTTGGCCAGCCGTCCCGACCGATGGAGCTCCTCCCAGGCGTGATCGATCGCGTCCTTCAGCTCGCGGTCCGATTTGCGGACCGCCGCGCCGATGGGAAACGCGTCGGTCGTGTCGGAGGCGGGGGGAGGAACTCGAGCTTGCCGGGCCATCGCTCGTGCGCCAGCCAGGGCCCGCGCGTGGCGATCGCGTAACCCGCCTTCTCCCGGCCGGTCGCGACGGCCTCCAGGACCGCCTCGGTGCTGGGATAGAAATGGACCGTACGCCCTTCGAGCCCGCGCACCGCGACCCCTTCTTCGACGGCCATGGCGTCCCGAGCGGAAGGCGGACCGTCGCCCTTTCGGACGACCGTTCGATATCGAGCGACATAATACGGGCGCGAGTAGAGGACCCGCTGCGCGAACCGATCGTCGGGCATGACGCCGAGGATCACGTCGCAGAGCTGCTTGGCCGCCAGCTTCGAGGGATACGAGTCGTGTGCGGAATACGCCCAGTAGACCCGGAGCGAGACTCCGAGCTGTTCGGCGAGCAGGACGGCGATCTCGTAATCGAGCCCGGCGGGCGACGGGTGCGCCGTCGAGAACGGGAGGTTGCCCTGGTCGAGGCCCACCACCAACTCTCCGGCCGAGCGAATCCTGGCCAGAGGCGTATAAGGATTTTTGGACGTCTGAATCTTGCGCATATCGGGCTCGCGGCCCCGGTCGATCGGTTCGAGATGGATGATCTCTTCCGCATTCGCATGAGATTCGCGAGCCGGCTCGGGGTAGGGGGGGTGGTTCGGCACATGGTAGCGTTCCAGGACGCGTGCGACGGTCCCGTCCGCGAGCAAGCCGGCGATCGCCGAGTCCACCTGCCGCTTGAGCTCGTCGTCTCCGCGCCGCATGGCGATCGCGATGTTCCAGCGATCCTCCGACTCGAAGCCCGGGACGACCTCCAACCTGGACCCGAGATCCGGCGAGACGTGCAAGGTCCAGCCGGCATTGGCCCAGAGGTAGGCGAAGTCGATGTCGCCGTCGGCCAGGGCCTTGAGGGCGGCCAACTGATTGCGGTAGAGGCGGCGAAGGTAGCCGCGCTGGCGAAGCTGGTAATCGGCGACCGAGCCGGCCTCGGTGCCCAGGCGTTGCGATTTCGCCCCCTTCAGCTCGGACAGCGAGCCGGCATGCGGTCCATCCTTGCGCCGGACCAGCACGTAGCCCGTGCCGTAGTAGGGCCGCGAATAGAGGAGCTTCCCGGCCAACGGCTCATCGTCGGCGACGGTGTTAGCGGCCACGGCCTCGCCGAGGACCAGGTCGCAACGGCCCTGGATCAGCTCGCCCACCGCCGTCTCGCGATGGATATCCAGCCACTCGAGGCGAAGCTTCACATGGAGACGTTCCGCGAGCGCCCGCGCCAGCTCCACATCGAATCCGGGACGATCGTCCTTGGCGCCGGAGTAGGGCAAGTTGGCGGGGTCCATGCTGACGACCAGCTCACCGCGGTCGCGGACACGACGCCAGGTCTCGGGCGCATCCGGCTGGCGGCCGGTCGCCGTGAACGGGGCACGGAACGGCACGCCGCGATCGGAGTAGATCTTCCGCAACTCCCCCGACTCGGCGAGCTGGGCCAGTGCCCGATTGATTTCCGTCAGGAGTTGCGAATCCTTGGCCCGGACTGCCAGGGCCATGTTCCATCGCTCGCGTGGCACGTACTCGGCGACGATCCGCAGCGCAAGCTTCGGGCGCTCGTGGAGGTACCATGCGCCGAAATCGGCGTCGAGGAAGGCAGCATCCAGCTTCGCGGCCTGGAAGCCGTCGAGCAGCGCCTCGCGAGACGGGAACCGGGTGACCACATGGTCCTTCTCCGAGATGGCCACCGTACCGGCCACGATCCCGACTCGCTTGCCCTGAAGGTCGGCCAGGGAGCGGATGTCGCGGGCGTCGCGCGGGACCACCAGTCCGAACTGGGCGCCGGCATAGGGCACGCTCCAGGCCGCCGTTCGCGGCGGCGCGGAGTCGGCCGGCTGCCCGACGACCACGTCGCAACGCCCCTCGGGCAGGCAATGCCAGCCGCATTCGGCGCCGGCACACCAGTGGAATTCGACCGGACGCCCCAGGACCCGGCCCACCCGCTCGGCCACGGCCGTATCCAGGCCCAGCGGCTTCCCATCCGGAGCCTTGCCCGTCCGTGGCATCGAGGCCGGCACGGCGCAGATGGTCAACGTCTTCGAAGCCGGGTTCGCGGCGCGGCTCTTGTGCGGCTCATCGCCAAACGCGCACGACACGACCGGGATCGTGCAAAGGATCGATACCAGCCCGTAACGAAACGACGATGTCATGGAGACCCCTTCTCGCGATCGAGAACCCCAAAAACCGGGAGGCATGCCCACATCCTGTGGTACGTGTTTAGTGAGGTGGCACTCGGGAGACGCGATACGCAAGGGGCGTTTCCCGCACGGGTTCGGGTACGAACCCGTGGCACCCCGGGCCGGCATCTCGGGTGCCACGGGTTGTCTTCAACCCGTGCGACGCGAGGCCCAGCCCGAAAACAAGCCTCGGCACACGCTAAACAGGTACTCCTGTGGTCATGCCTCCCGACTCTTATTTCTTCTCGTCGGGCAGAGCGAAGACGAACAAGGTATTCCCGCGCCGGGCGTTGCGGAGCCAGGGGGCGCCGTCGCCGGCGAATCCGGCCGTCCAGCCGCCCCAGCCGACGCAGACCGCGATATACTGGCGGCCGTCGAGGGTGTACGTGATGGGTCCGGAATGATGCCCGGAGCCGCACTGGAATGTCCAGAGGTCCTTGCCGGTCTTGGAGTCGTACGCGGTGAAGGAACCCTCCGCATCGCCGGTGAAGACGAGACCGCCGCCGGTCGCCAGCACGCCGGCGACCATGGGCGAGCGCGTGGCGACCTCCCACATGATCTGGCCGGTCTTCACGTCGATGGCCTTGACGGCGCCGGAAGCCTGATTGTCGATCAAGGTCAAGGAGCTACCCCAGTAGGGTTGACCCTTGATGAAGAACGCCTTGCCCGAGGTGAATTTCGCACAGTTGTTGATCACCGACACGAACGCCAGTCCGTTGGATTCATCATAGGCCATCGGGTTCCATTCCTTGCCGCCTGCCGCACCGGGGCAAACGCGGACGCCGGCCGCCGTCGGCAATGCGGCCGGGTTGACGAACGGCCGCCCCGTCTTGGGATCGAGTCCGTCGGCGCCCTTGGTGCGATCGGTCCAGGTGACCTCGCAGAACGGCTTCCCGTAGAGGAATTCGCCGTTCTCGCGGTTCAGGCAGTAGAAGTAGCCATTCCGGTGCGCCTGGACGAGTGCCTTGATTCGCTTGCCGTCCCGGGTGATGTCGACCAGCATGGGCTCGTTGACGCCGTCGTAGTCCCAGACGTCGTGGGGGCTGTTCTGGAAGTGCCACTTATAGGATCCATCATCGGGGTTGAGGGCGAGGATCGAGCAAGTATAGAGGTTGTCCCCCTTGCGGACCTCGCCGTTGAAGTCGGGGGAGGGGTTGCCGATCCCCCAGTAGAGGGTATTGAGCTCGGGATCATAGGTGCCGGTGACCCAGGCGGAGCCCCCGCCGGTGAGCCAGGAGTTGCCCTCCCAGGTCTTGAGAGCCTTCTGAGCGTGATCGGCCTTATCGTCGGCGGAGGGGACCGTGTAGAAACGCCACTCCCGCTTGCCGGTCCTGGAATCGTAGGAATCGATGAACCCGCGGATGCCGTACTCGGCGCCGCTGATGCCGATGATCACCTTCCCCTTGATCACCAGCGGGGCCAGCGTCGCGCTGTAGGCCATCTTGTAGATATCGCCCACCTCCTTGCCGTCGGCACCGGGGACGGTGATCGGCTTGTCCCAGATCTCCTCGCCGGTGTTGCGGTCGAGGCAGACGAGGTGCGCGTCGAGGGTCGCCATGTAGAGGCGGTCGCCCGAGGCGGCGAAGCCTCGGTTCACGGCATCGCAGCAGAGGGCCAGGTTCTCGGGCAACGACTTCTGATAGTGCCAGAGCTGCGTGCCGGTCTTGGCGTCGATCGCGTAGGCGTGGTTCCACGGCGTGGTCACGTACATGATGCCGTCGATCACCAGCGGCGTGCATTCGAAGCCGTCGAGCACGCCCGTCTGAAACGTCCAGCTCGGGATCAATCGCGCCACGTTCTGGGTGTTGATCTGCTTGAGCGGGCTGTAGCGATGCCCGTCGTAGGTGCGTCCATACATCAGCCAGTTCGAGTCATTCGACCCGGACTTGAGGAGGTCATCACCGTCGACGGTCCCGACCACCTCGGACGCCGCGGGTTGTTGTTTCTCGACGGCCGGCTCGAAGGCCATTGCTCGGGCCCGCCAGACGCCCAGACCCAGCCCGGCAGTCAGTCCCAGGACCGCGAGGAAAACCCAGGCGCGCACGCGCGGGCGTGCGACGCCACGGTCGGAAGGATACCATGTGCTCACGACGGCGACCTCGCTTCTGCCCCGGAGGTGCCCGCAAACCGTGGGTCGATCGGTCGAATCGATCCGAATAACACGACGCCGAACGACCGTTGGTGCCAAGCCTGAGGCGCATTCCGGAGCGTTAAGGAACCCGGATTCGCGAGAAGACGAAGACTCTCTGGCCGACCCAGCCAGGCGCTCATCATACTCCGAGACCCGAGCCAGTCAAGGAACTGAAGGCTTTCGGAGGGCACATGGAGGCGGAGACGGGGCCGGGGATGAGATCTCGTCTTCGAGGCCGGATCCGCCCATAATGAGATGACGGGGATCGATCAACTGCCAACGATCCCGGATGGGCCTGACCCTCGAGGAATCCTTTGATGCCGATTCGGACCGGATCTCGCCGACCCGGATTCACGCTGATCGAGCTCCTGGTCGTCATCGCGATCATCGCCGTGCTGATCGCGCTGTTGCTGCCGGCGGTGCAATCCGCGCGCGAGGCGGCGCGTCGCATCCAATGCACCAACAACCTGAAACAGATCGGGCTGGCCCTGCATAACTACCACGGCGCGTGGAACAGCTTCCCGGTCGGGTTCCTCTACGCCTACCAGGGGGTGTTGCCGAACTCGTCTGCTTCGCAGTATCGATGGTCGGCGCTGGCACAGATGGCCCCTTACCTGGAGCAGACCAACCTCTTCAACGCGATCAACTTCAACTTCCCGATCGCCCACAAGCCGACGGACAGCGGCGCGCTCTTCTGGCCGTACTTCCCCCCGAACACGACGGCGATGGCGACCGAAGTGGCGATGTTCGTCTGCCCGAGCGACGGCGCCCCGCCCCCGGCGACCGGCACCGGCCCGACCAGCTATGCCTTCTGCGCCGGCGACGGCGCCAACGGCGGCGACGCGACCAACGCCGACGGCGCGTTCATCCTCGGCCTTCCCCAGTCGGTCGCAAGCATCACCGACGGCACCAGCCAGACGGCCGCGGCCTCGGAGCAATCGCTGGGCATCGCCGGCCCGTACTCCCAGACGACCCCGACGCCCATCCCCATGCCCTGGACGCGCGCCATGGCCCGAGTCGCCGCGGCCCCGCTCACCGACGCCGCCTGCGCGACGGCCCCCGACGGCTGGCTGCTCAACAAGGGCTCGAGCTGGTGGGACGGCAACTATCAAAACACGTTATACAACCACTACCTGACGCCGAACGCCAACCGCCCCGACTGCATCGTCTACCACAACCCCGGCTGGAAGGCCGCGCGGAGCTACCACCCCGGCGGCGTGGAACTTCTCTTCTGCGACGGCCATGCCACCTTCATCAAGGACACGGTCAATCCCATGACCTGGCGGGCGATCAGCACTCGAGCCGGCGGCGAGGTCGTGTCGGCGGATGCGTTCTGACCTTTTCGTCGTACCAGCGATCGATCGGGTTTACGAAGTGAGCGGGGTGATGAGGAGCCGTCAAGGAATAACCGGAATCGAGTTATTCCTTGACGACTCCGAGCACCTCATCGAACCTGGCCGTTCTCGGTCGTATTCGGGGTAGGGTTGGTCTGATCACTCCCACCGAGGACCCGAGAGATCAGGGATCTTCGCGGGGCAGGCTGGGGAGCGGATCTGGTGATGGGCTTGGTCGTCGTTGCCGGCTTGGGAAACCGGCCCGGCGAGGAGGATTGTCCCTGCCCCCTGCGCGTCGGTTGGGCGGAAGTCGGCATGACATTCGGATCCGCTCGCCTGACGGAAGCAACCGGCACCTGGCGTTGAGCTTCCGAGGGCATACCGGCGAGACCTGGCCGGACCAAGCCCGGAGTCGGCACAACCGGCTTCGGCAACCGCGGCGGGAAGATCGGGGCAGGTTGCGACGGCGCTACGCCCCGCGTCATGGCCGCGATGTTGACGGTCGATTTCGGTACGAATGCGGAGGGTCCTGGTTGATTGAAGGGACCAGAGGATTGGGTCTGTGTCACCGGATTCAAATCCAAGTCCGCGGCACTCGCAGCCTCATTCGCGGCCTGGGGCTTGGCCGTGGGCCCACCGGCTCCTTGGGGCGGACTCGCCGATTGCGGCGGAGCGGCATTGATCGTCGCCGCCCCCGGGGCAACGAAGGTGCTCCCCGCCGGGAGGCTGGTGCCGAGCGGCAAGAACGTCCCCGGCGGCAGGCCGGAGCCTTGGATGGGCACCTGGAACGTCGTCGTCGTCGTGGTCGAGTTATCCGAGGCGTTCGGCTTGACCACGGTCGTCACCGTCGTGGTGGCGGTCTTCGAAGGGGGCGGGGGCGAAGGCGGCCCAGGATCGGGGACCTCCACCAGGAGATGGTTTGAGATCCCGTTGGAGGTCGCGACGTGAACATCGAGCACCCAGCGCTGCTTGCATTCACATTCCGTAGGAGCGGCCGGTGCACTCGCTGCCTGGACCGCCGCCTGTGCCGCAACGAGAGCGGCGTTGGCCGAGTTGACCGCATCCTCTGCAATCTTGGCCGCTTGTATGGCATTGGGTAGATTTGCGGGGGTCGGTTTTTGGGCTTGAAGCGTATTTCTCGTCTCTATCGCGCTTTGAAGCGAATTCTGGGCCTTGATCACATCGGCTTGACGGGCAGTGACGATCGCTGCATAGGCGGCTATGTTTGCATTGCTCTTGGCCGCTTTCGCCTGGCCGCAGTCCGCACACCACCCATTAGCGACCTTCCCATTCCCCTGATTGAAGCATTGGAGTGACGGATCCTTGAAAACGACGGGCGTCCGGATCGGAGTGGCCGTGGGCGGGATGTTCGACTCGCAGCACATTCCGGCTGACCATGTCGAAGGACGGAGCCGCCGCGCCGGCCGCGCCCCCATCCGAGACCTGGACCCCGCCGACGATGACTTTCATGTCACGCACGGAAAAACCCGAACCGAGGATGAAGATCGAGCCGCCCGTACTACTTCCCGGTTCACCGAACCACGTCAAGAGACGCGGTCCCAGCGCCGCATTGTATGAGGTAAAGATCTCCGAGCCCATCAGATCGGCCTCGAAGGGGAGCACGACGTCGTGCGACTGCATGGGCAGCATGGCTTCGAGCTGGGCGATCCGGTCGCCCAGGACTTCCAGATCAACCGGCCGGTATCGGCCCGAGTCGCAGAGCCGCTGCATCGCGTTGCGGGCGGTCTGGAGCTTGCGGCTGAGGCAAATCATGTCCGTGGTCGAGAGCTCCTGGGAGGGATGGTGGGTCTTCAGGTCGAACCAGTTGGTGATCGTGGTCAGCTTGAGCTGAGGGGCGAAGTTCGGAACGACCATCAGCGCGTAGCACTCGCGCTGACCCGGCTCGATCCGGAGGTTCTTGAGGCGCGTAGTCGAGGCTCGGGCCCGTTGTTGGCCAGCGTGCTCAGGATCCGCCGGCCAGTGCTCTGGGTGGGAGGCGTCTGGATCCGAGGCGTGAATCGCCAGCCGAACGTCGCCTCGCCCGCCCCGAAGCCGACGGCGGGGCGATTCAGCGCAACCGCCGCAAGATCCTGCTCGAGGCGACGGGCGTACGAGGTCGCGTTCTGAAAACTCACCTGGCCCGTCGAGACCGCAGTTGCCAGGGCCAGTTGGAGCTCGGTCCTCTGGCTGAACAGGTCGAGCTGGTTCTGTTGTTCGACGATCGGGTCGAGCGAGAAGACGTGGATCGGCCACTTGCATTCGACGTACTTGTTGAAGGCATGTTGCGATGCCTCGTCGGGCCAGAGGTTGAAGAAGCAATACTGGAAAGGATTTCCGACATCGCAGCCCTTGCGTTGACACATGATCTGCATATCATACTTTAGCTGACGATCCACCGCGACGGACTGGATCAGGAGAGCGAAAGCCAGGACGTCGAGCGGTCGGACTCGGAGTATTGTATTGTTATTAGCGTCTACCTTCTCTTTCCGCTGTTTCGCCAGTTCTTGGAGCCACTGATCGCGTTGGGACGTCAGGTTGGCGTAATCCCGCGATAGGGCTAGGTTTCCAAGGTTTTCAAAGTACACCGGCTGAAACAGGGGGTTTCCATTCCGAGCCTGATCGCGCATATAGTCGTAGGCCGATGCCAACTCGGAAAACAGCCAGGAGACCACGCTCGGGTCATGACGAAACCATGACTGTTGGTCGACCTTCACTGCACAAACGAGCTTCTTGAGGTTCTCTGGGCCGTAAATCGTAACGCCCTCGCTGGCTGGACCAATGCCCGCAGCGCCTCTTGTAGAACCCGCACGAATAGCATTAAAAGCATGAACACGTGACGGCGTGTGGACAACAGGAAGATCCTCCAGCGGTTCTGGCATCGCATTCGGGCCACGCGGTTCTGGCATCGCATTCGGGCCACGCGGTTTTGGCATCGCATTCGGGTCACACGGAAGGGGGAATTTAGACCTGGAGAGGTAGGGATCTCTCTCGCAATCTGCATCTTGGTCATCACCAATCGGAAGATACTGCCCCCGCGTGACGGCATCCATCAGTTGGTAGGTTGTGTCGAGGATCACCACGTTGCGGAAGGTATTGGCCAGGAGGTCGGCGGTCAGGTTGTGCTTGGCCTGGACGGTGACGCTGGCCCCTTTGCCCTTGATCGACTCGACGCCGGGTAGGATCGAGATCGGCGTCCGAACGAGATAGAGTCCATAGCCGGGCATGTCCGATCGATCGTCGCCGGTGTTGTTCCGACGTAGCTGGTGGAGATGGTTGAGGAAATCGGACCTCTCGTCGAGCAGGACCGTGGACTCGAGGCCGATGCCCGCCGCTGCGGTCTTGTTCGACAAGCCGATCGAGGTCAAATTACTCGGCATGAGCAGGGGCGACATGGTCCCGATCAGCGTGTTGGCGTTGGCCACGAGCCCGTTCGGTCCCAGGAGGCCGACCGCCGAGGGTATCGGGGTGGCTGCTCGCGCCCGGCCCGACCGAAGCCCCGACGGAGGTCCCGCTCGTGAGCGCGGCCAGATCCTGCGCGACGCTGGTACGAGCTGAGGACGACCTCAAAATTATTGATCTGCGCTTGCATCTGGTTTTCGTATTCGACTCGATGCTCCGTCAGCCGGTTCTGGCCCCAGACATCCGGGTTCTTGACCACCACCTGGCCACGGCAGAAGAGGCTCTTGTCCAGATGGTCGATCAAACAGGCCAGTTGATGCATCGAGATGATCTCGGCGTTATCGGGGTCGACATAGCCCCACATACGCTGGACGAGGCCTCGAACAGGGCCCGGCTGCTCCTGGAGGACCATGTCGGCCGGCTGGTCCTGGACGAAGACCGGGTTCGAGGGTCCCGCGTCGATAGGGACGCTCGGTGGAAGAGGGGGAAGGCCCTTATTGCCAGGTTCTTGGCCGAAAGCCGTCGCCGAGAGAAGGGCGAGCCAGCCGAAGACAAGCCCTGCGCCAATCCTGGAGATCCAACGCCGATCCGCCATGGTCGCCCCTCTGCCGAAAAGCCCGACCGATCTTGGGAATTCGCCTCTATAGATTGATCGTCACGATTATTCTGATTCTGTGGTTTAATTGGAGGACTCCGGGGCGCCGGGACATCCGAAATCCTCGCTAACCCGCAAACTCAGGCCAATTTACAAAATTTCACGCAATCCGCCGGTTCGCCGCACATGTGATAAACTGAGTGTGAAAAGGTCACTGCTATCTCTCGCCGTACGCTCGAGACCGCCGTGACAACGATTTCCAGACTTGGGATCACACGGAGGCGATCCGGAAATGAGACACAGACACAGGTTCATCCCGTCGGCAGCGGACCAGCTCGAAGGGCGAGTGGTCTTGAGTCGAACCACATTGGGTTTGTCGCCCGTCGTCAGCGGCCTCTCACCCCACCTTCGCGTTTTGAACCGTCAGCAGACCGCTCTCATCGCCGAGGTCAACCAGGCGTTCGACTCCTTCCAGAACGACTACGACCAGGCCCGCGCGACCTATTATGCGTCGTTGCAGACCGGACCCACCGATTCCTCCAGTGCGGCCACGACGGCATTTTCGGATTACACCCAGCAACGGACATTTCTCCTGGCCCAGCAGCTGATCGGCAGCTTCGTCCAGACGCCGCAAGGGACGGCCAAGGCGCCAAGCCAGCCGTATGCCTTGAAGCAGCTCGTCGAGTCCAAGATCATCGGACCGAAAGGGAAGGGGCCGGCGGGATCGCTCATCGTATCGCTCGAGACGACGACCCCGACGAGCATCGAGTCCGCGCCGACGACGACCCTCTATACTCTCAGTCAGGACAACGCGATCGCGACGGCACGGACGGCAGTCCTCAATGGCGTCAGTATCATCAAGAATGGGGCCTTCGGCATCCAGAAGGTCAAACATTATTGAGATTCTGGCCGGACATCGTAATTGCATGGCGATCTGGTGCGAGGGTTGGAAACGACTCCCGCCCACTTCTTGGTTGACACGCTCCGAGGGACCACGGCGTACAATACATTCCGGTCTCACTTCGATTAGAGAGGCAAAATGGCCATGAGGCTGTTCAAGAAAGCTTCAGGGCGACGGATGACGTTCGATCACCTCGAGCCCCGTCAGCTACTCACGATCGCAATGACAGCCGTGACGGTCTCGGCCACTCAGCAGTCACTCTTCAGTGGAGTCGTTGCTACCTTCGTTGACACCAACCTCAGCGACACTCCCTCCGACTTCAATACTCCGCCCGGGTCGGTTCAGATCAACTGGGGTGATGGATCGACCACTGGTGGAGTCGTTGACGGTACCGCGTACGCAGGCCTCTTCGACGTGGAAGGTTCCCACACCTATGCCGCTGCCGGAACCTTCCCGACCCTGATTTCCGTCTCGAGCCTGGGCGGTCAGGGTGCGACGGCTAGTGGCACTTCGCTGGTCGCCGCCCCGGTCGTGACGCCGCCCTCGACTACGACGCCCCAGCCGTTCACCATCGCCGGGAACAACGTCTCCGGCACGGCCGGCCAGGCCCTTTCCGGCGTGACCGTCGCCACTTTCCTCGACACCAACACCGCCGATACCCAGGGAGACTTTGGCGCCCTGATCACCTGGGGCGATGGTCAAAGCTCGCTCGGTACGGTCGTGGGAGCGAACGGTGCCTTCACGGTGACCGGCGGCCACAACTACATGTCGCCCGGCACCTATACTGTGAACACCCAGATTGTCCGCACGACAGATGGCCAGGCATCCAGCACCAGCAGCACGGCGCTGATCGCGAGTGCGAGTCCCACCGCGGCTTTCAGCGGCGTCCTCGCCAACATCGCCGGTAACGGCCCTCACGCCAAGAACGGTTTCACGAATACCAATCGGCCAACGTTCACAGGGACAGCCACTCCCTTCTCGATCGTTCAAGTCTACGCCCGGCGCTTCAACGTTGACGCTCTGCTACCGGTGGGCGAGGCCGTGACAAACGCGAGTGGCCAATGGAGCCTGACTCAGGGCCGCTCGCTGTCGGTACCTGGACCTTCACGGCGACAGTCACGCCCTCAGGAGGCTCCCCCAGCGGAATGATGACGCTGACCAACCAGGACGGGACCGACCTGGTCTACATCGACCTGTAGCCGAAGTTCGTCAAAGTGGTATCACATCCCAAGAGACCGATGCCACATCCAAACGTGCACGCCAACCATCCCAGGATGCCGAAGCCGCCAGCCATGGCGCAAACAAGGCTTGAGACGCTTGGTGAGTGTCCCGGGGCCGAGAGAATCCGTGTCGAGGAACGGTGAATCTCCGCGGGTCACGGCCGCTCGTGGTTGAGGACCCGCCTCAACTGCTCGGTCGTGATGTTGCCGCCGCTCAGGATCAATCCGACGGTCTTGCCCGCGAGATCCTCTCGGCGTGCCATCGCGGCGGCGACGGCCGCCGCGCCCGCGCCTTCGGCGACCAGGCGAGCGGTCTCGACGATCAGGCGGATGGCCGCGGCGATCCCCTCGTCATCGACGAGCATCATTTCGTCGACCAGGCTGGGGAAAAGGGCCAGGGGCATCTCGAAGGGCTCCCGGGTCGCGAGTCCCTCGGCGAACGTGGTCACGCTCTCGGTGACGACGCGACGTCCCTCGCGCCACGAGCGATAGACTGCCGGCGCGCCCTCGGCCTGCACGCCGACGACCCGGATCGCCGGGTTGACCGCGCGAGCCACCACGCCGGCCCCGAGCACCCCGCTGCCGCCGCCCACCGGGACGAAGATCACATCGATCTCGGGGACCGCCTCGAGAAACTCCAGCGCCGCCGTGCCGACCCCGGCGACCAGCAAGGGCTCGTTCGACGAGTGGATGTAGCGAAGTCCATGACGTGCGGCATGGTCCTCGGCGGAGAGCCGCGCGGCGTCGAAGTCGCGGCCCGTCCGGATCACCTCGGCGCCCATCGCGACGGTCGCCGCGGCCTTGAGCGGGTTGGCGGCCTCGGGCATGAAGATCGTCGCCGGCGTGCCGAAGAGCCGCGCGGCGTAGGCGATCGACTGGCCATGGTTGCCCGTCGAGGCCGCCACGACCCCGCGCGCCCGACCCTCGGGCTCCAGCGACGCCAGCAGGTTGACGCCCCCGCGCACCTTGAACGCGCCCGTCGGATTGAGGTTCTCGCACTTCAGGACGGCGCGGCAGCCCAGCGCCGCGGCGAGACCCGCGGGCTCCAGCACCGGCGTTCGCGACAGGTACGGCGAGATGGCCCGCCGGGCTTTGAAGACATCGGCGAGCGTGGGAGTGGGCCAGTTCATGGGGAAGGTCTCGATCGCGCCAAAATCATTAACGAGTCGATCACGAAAAATCATCGGATCTCACGGGGATTTCGTCACGACGAACCGGTCGACCTCCTGGCCGTCTCGCCGAAACCTGGCGGACGGTCAGGGTCGGGCCGTCGATGTCCGCGACGGTCAGCGAGTGGATCCGGGAGACGAATTTGCAAGTATAAGGCTGCCAGGAAGCCGGGTCGTCCTGCTGCTCAAGGTTGTAAAGCGTGGCACCGCCGCCGCCGGTGATCACGTAGATCACACCGCGAGGCCGGGTCCGGGTTCGGCCGTCGTAGGTCGTGTCGAGGGTCCATCGGCCGGGGATCTTGTCCTCGACGCGCACCGGCTTGCCGTCGGGCCCGCGATCGGGGCGAAAGGTGAGCGGGTGCGTGCGCTGGTAGTTATGGACGTGCCCGTTCCAGACGACGTCAACCCGGCCCGCCTCGAAGACCTCGGCCAGCACGCGCATCCGCTGGTCGCCGAAGTGGGCCTGCGAGGAGTTGAAAGGCGGGTGGTGGAAGGCGACGAACCGCCAGGTCGCATCCCGGGCGGCCGCCAGGTCGCGCTCGAGCCAGGCGCGCAGGTCCGTGTGGGTCCAGTCGACATAGGGGTTGGAGTCGAGGACCGTCCAGTGGGCGTCGCCGTACTCGAACGAGAAGTTCGCCATGCCGGGATAGGACGGCCCGGCCGCTCGAAGGAATGCGGCCCTGGCCGAGTCCGAGGCCACCAGGGCCGGGGCAAGCGGGCCGCCCTCACGGCCGATCGGCCCGTTGAGCGGCTGATCCCAGTAGAGGAAATAGGCCAGCCCGTCGGGGTACTTCTCCAGGTCGCGGGCGGCGACGTCGTGGTTGCCGGGAGCCCCCACGAAGAGCGTCGACCGCAGCAGCGGCGCACCGGCCGTCGGCATCGCGACGTCCGCGTCGTACACGGGCCAGAACTTCTCGCGATATTCGGAGATCCGCCCTCGAGTGTAGACGATATCGCCGGTGATCAACACGAAGTCGGGTCGAGCCTGATATGCCTGGAAGGCGACCGCCCTCTGCCCGACGGTGCCCGCCGCACAGTCGCCGAAAATCACGACGCGACAAGGCTGACCCGCCGCTTTGGGGGCGTGCCCACTCGAGGAGAAGACAACCCGATCCCCGTCCTTGAGCCGATACGCGAACTCGCCGCCCGGCTCCAGCCCCTTCAGGATGGCCCGATACACCCGGTGCGTCGCGAGATTCGGCACCACCACCGGTCGGAACACGGGCGCCTCGGCAGGCCGCCAGGGGCCCTCGGGTCCCGGTCGGTACTCGACCGCCCAGGCGACATTCACGTCCTCGGTCTGCCAGAGCAACCGGAGATCCCCGGGCACTCCTCCCGTCGGCGGATCACCGAGCTGCAAGTAAGGCCGGACGACGATCCCCCCCGGCAGCACCCTCGTGTCGGCCGTGGACTGATCGACGGCAAAGTTGCAACACCGCATCGACGTCGTGCAGAGCGCGAGCAGGCCACAAGTCACGATCAGCCAACGCCGCACGCTCATCAGGCAGGGCTCCCGGGTGCACCGCACGCAAGTCGAGGCCGTCGCGTCGCGCCCGAAAGCCTTCGGATGGAACTGGACCGCCGAGGCGACCCGGGCGGATCGTCACCGGTCCGATCCCCAGACCCGCGTCCACGTCCCGATCGTCCTCGATCATCCCACGCGCGAGAGAAACCACCGGCATGCGGCGGCTCCTCAATCCCTAGCCTACTCAACCTCAACTCGCCCGGCCAGGCAAACCAGCCGATCGATCGTCGCGGGCAGGCCGGATGGAGCGAGGAGCTGGGATCCGTTCCCCGGCCTGGACCGCTCAGACCTCGGAACGACGGCCGCGGCGGTGAGCTCGCCACAGCCCGACGCCGGCCAGGGCCGACCAGACCAGCAGCGAGAGCGGTTCGGGAGTCTCGGCCAAGGTCGGACCGGTGCCTCCGGTCGTGCTAGACCCGCTGCCTCCGGTCGTGCTAGACCCGCTGCTTCCGGTCGCGGGCGTGCCCTGGGTGGGCGCGAGACCATCGTACTTGATCTGGATCGAGGAAATCGGGTTGCCGGTCGTCGGGTCATACACCGTGAACTGAGGGATGGTCGTGGGAGGGCTGCCGACCACCGATTGAGCGAAGGGTAACGAGAAGGTCAGGCTATTTCCGGCCGCCAGGCCATGGCCGTAGAAGCTCAGGCCGAGTGCTTGTGAAGTGATCGTCGAGCCGTCATTGGGATTGTTTCCGATCCCGACGGACAACTGCGACGGACTCTTGATATAGTACCCGGTCGAATCCGTGAAAATCTGGAGCGCCGAGTCGCTGGAGGTCGGCGGTTGGACGATGGAAACGGGCGAGACCACCGCCAGGATTTGCGGGGTAGGCGCATTCGAGGAGCCCACCGCCGGCGGCGAGCCCGAGGCGGGGGCGATGGCCTGGGATGTCGTCAGGGTATATTCGAGCGACTCGGTCGTCGTATTGGACGTGTTGGAATTGCTCGTCAGACCACTGGCCCGGGTTGACATCGGCTGCATGCTCATGCCGAAGGCCAGGGTAGCCGCGAGCACGGTCAAGGGAGTCGGACAACGACGTAGCACGGCAAATCTCCTCCATGAACTGTCTGCCTGGTACGGGAAATCCTCGAGTTCTTTCGTCGCGTCCCATCGAGAATGATGCTTTCCCACAACTTCGGCCCGGGTGCCCGTTCATTCCCAGTCGATTCATTCGATGCCGATCTCCCCGTCTCCGTCTCGGCGAAATGGGGGCTCGGCTCTCTCGCTGAATTCCGACGTCCTGGAGGCCGACTCACCGGCGATCCGACCCTTTTCCTTCGTCCGGGATCGCGATGCCGTCAACGTCGCCGCCAGCCGGTCCGATCCGATCCGATCCCATGATTGGGAACGCCAGACCAACCCGTTGGCTCGGGTTCATCTCCTCGATGGCCCGGGGTGAAACGGACCGTTGCATGCGAATCATTCGCATTCCAAGCAGCCCGATCGCGTCCCGCATACCACCGATGCCCCTTCACCAGAACACAACCCCAAGCTGAGAGAAGGTCGATCAAGAGAAGTGCGTCTCGGCTGGCAACCTCCAAAACTTGAGGGCCGCATTCTGCTCCGATCCCAGAAATGGGTCAAGTCGGATCATCACGATTTTCAAGATCCTTTGGTCCCCGAGATCAAGACCCGGCGCTCACCGCGGGCCGGGGGGCTTGCATGACGACCGAGAATGCAACAGGCTTGTAGTGGAGAAGGACGAATTCCTACGGGAAGTGGGGGCTCCGACCGAGCCCAGATAGCCTGCCCGGGGCCGGTGTCATCGCCCGGCGAATAAAGGTGGGAGTTCGCACGTCTATTCCCGCGGGTGAAAGTATGCTCGAGGCTCCGATGACCGAGGCGCAGACGTCCGACGAGCTCCTGGTGCGGCGAGCCCGCGAGGGAGACCGATCGGCTCTCGAGGAATTGTTCCTCCGGTATCGGAACGACGCGTACTGGTCGGCCTACCGGTACCTGGCACACGAGCAGGACGCACTCGATGTGGTCCAGGAGTCCATGCTCAAGGCGTTTTCGGCCCTGGGCGACTTCGACGGCCGCAGCGGTTTCCGGACCTGGCTCGTGAGGATCGTGACCAACACGTCGCTCGACTGGAGACGGCGACGTAAGCGACGCCCCAGCCTTCAGGCCGGGGATGTCGGTCAGGAAAACGGCCACGAACCGGCCACGACCGAAGACCCCGCACGGCGGATGCACCAGCAAGACCTCCGCCAGGCCCTCGACCAGGCCCTCAACCGGTTGACTCCGACAATCCGGACGACCTTCGTCCTGTTCGCTGAGCTGGGGATGAGTTACAAGGAAATCTCCGAAAATCAGAATGTCCCGATCGGCACGGTCATGAGCCGAATCCATGCGGCCCGCGAGAAACTCCAGGCCGACCTCGATTGGGACCGTCTTAATGGCTTGCAATAAAACAAATTAGGATGGTTTATAATGCGTTGCGATGAGGTCATTCGCGAACTGGCTGCTCCGACGGACGATCGGGATGAGACCGTGCTGGCCGTACATCTGGCCGACTGCTCCTCCTGCGCCGACTGGGCTCGACGCGCCGCCCTCCTCGATCGGCTCTGGGATGTCACCCGCCCCTCCAAGCCTTCTCCCGAAGCCTGGGATACCGTCTGGGCGAATATCAACCAGGCGCTCGAATGCCCCACGGCCGGGGGTGAATTGTCCACGGCATCCCCAAATGCCTTGAGAAACGGTTTCACTCCTGAGCTTCTCACGTCGTCCACGTCCATTCCCGCTCCCACGCATCCGACCAATCAGCGACGCCCCCGACGGTTCCTGGCGATCGCCTTGATCGGCCTGGCCCAGGCGGCGGCCATCCTGATCGCTGTGGGATTGGCCTGGCATCCTCAAGGCCCCGCTCCGGCACACCAGAATCCCCAGATTGCACATAATACCGATCTGGTGCTTCCTCACCAGCCCTCCGCCATTCGAGGCGGTCGCGAAGTCAGGATCGATCTGGAATTCGAAGAGGGTCACGTGATGAAGATCTGCGTGGACGGGAATTCCGCCCAGGTGCAGGACCTGACCCCGCCGGAGATGGCCTATCGGATCAGCGATGGCAACTTTGGAGATCCCATGCTCGTGATGTTCAACATCGCCGAGTCATTCACCACGCCTGTGGTCGCATCGCGGTAAGTGGGGAGTCAGACCATGGTGGTTTCGAGACGGCAGGCGTTCAGCGTCGGGATGCCTTGCGTGGCGGCCTTGATCTTCAGCGGCCTGGTAGTCAGCCTGGTCGGGCTTCGTGTGTCGCACGCCCAGATCAAGGCCGAATCCGGCCCCGAGGTGGCGCGGCAGGTGACGGTTTTTGCGATCATCGCCACGCCCGGGACCAGGTCGGTCGATTCCAAGCTGACGAACATCCAGGGCCAGTTGAACCGGCTCTTACCGCAACACGGATTCAAGCTGCTCGACGCCCAGAGCGGACGCGTCGTCGCCGGGGAATCCGTGGATTCCGACCTGGGACATGGCTATCGGGTCGAGACGTCGCTGGTCCGGCCGGTTGACGAGAATGGCAAGGTGAAGCTCCGTTGCGAGCTGTTCCTCGACCAGGCTCTCCAATTTTCGGCCACCGTCAAGGCCCCGCTGAACCAGCTCTTCTTCTGCGAACGCCCGTTCCTCGATGATGGGTCCAAGTTGCTGCTGGGCATCGGCGTTCGGTGAGGTGATCAGATCGACGGGCTCAGGGTGGTGTCGGCCTCGACCCTCGACTGCCACCAGGAGGCCGCGGCGACTTCCGACCATTCGGCCGCGCATTCGCAGCTCGCCAGCGCCCGCTCCAGCTCCGAGACGTCGGCGAATCGATCGGCGGGCTTCTTGGCCAGGCAGCGGTAAACGACCTCCGCCAGGTCGCGCGGCACGTCCGACCGGACCTCGATCAGGTCGGGTGGCGGCTGGGTCAAGTGGGCCGCGATCAACTGGCCCACGGACTGGCCCTCGAACACGGGTCGGCCCGTCAGCGCGAAGAATCCCACGCACCCGAGGCTGTAGATGTCGCTACGGGGGTCGAGGGCCGAGCCGCCCGCGGCCTGCTCGGGAGACATATAAGCCGGCGTCCCCATGATCAGCCCGTCCTCGGTCAGGCGCCCATCGGACCGCAGCGCCCCCAGGTCCTGCACCAGCCCGAAGTCGAGCAACTTGGCCAGGTCGTGCTGACCGCCCTGGCAGGTCACCATCACATTGCCCGGCTTCAGGTCGCGATGGATCAGTCCGATTTTGTGCGCCTCGTGAAGCGCCTTGCAGAGCTGTCGCAACAAGGCGATGGCACGCCCGCACGCGAGCGGGCCGTGCTGCGCGACCAACCGCTCGATCGTCGGGCCCGAGAGGTACTCCATCACATAGTAGAACAGCCCGTCCTCGGTGCGGCCGTAGTCGTAAACCTCGACGACGTTCGGGTGCTTCAGCTTGGTCGTCGCCCGGACTTCGCGCTCGAATCTCATGAGCATCGAGGTATTGCCGGCCTTGTCGGGCCGGATCAACTTGATGGCGCACGGGCGCCTCAGGAGGGCGTGTTCCGCCAGATAGACCTCGCCCATCCCGCCCGATCCCAGGAGACGTTTCAGCTCGTACTGGCCGAGGCGGCGTGCCTCGTTCGCCTCCTGCGTCAATTGCGTGATCTTGTGAGACCCGTAGACGGCGATCGACAGCGCGATCCCCAGCCAGATCACCATCTCCACGAAGGCGTCGAGGAGTTGCCCCAGCGTACCTTGCCAGTAGCCGACGCCCAGGACCACCGCCACGGGGAACAGGGCGATGCCCAGGACCACCCGGGCGCATCGCCACCAGGTGTTGGGGATGACCAGGCCATAACCCACCAGGAACGCGAACCAGCGCAGCATGCTGGCCTCGCTCGTCAGGTTGAGCACCTCTTCGCGATGAGCTTCGGCCGCGATCTTCCCCCATTCCTCGACCTGAAAATCGTGGAGCTGATAGAGGGAGAAGAAGCAAGTATTCACGCCGAGAATCGCCCACTCGAGGCCGCGCAAGATCCGGAGCGTCAAGGTCCGCCGGCTCCGAAGGACCACGATCACCAGCATCGATGTGAGCAAGACGGCGATGTGGGCGGAGAGGATCGCGAATTTGCGAGGCTCCTCGTAGGTGCCGTCCAGGGCGTTCTTCGCGAGGAAGGCCGAGAAGGCGAAGACGAGGATCCAGGCGCTGACGTGCATCCGTTCGCGGAGCATGGCCTCGAAGTCGGAGGTCCGGACCGAGCCCGAGTCGAGGCTGACGACGACCTTGACGTTCCGGTCCGGCCGGGGCGTCACCGGAGTCAGATCCGACTGCATGGGCAGAGACGCGGTCGAGGCGCTCGCGTCGTCCGGGAAATCCTCGCGGTCGTGGTCGAGCAGTTCGAGGACATGGGCCAGGAGCGAGGCATCGCCGGCGCACTCCCGCTCCAGGAAGCCTCGCCGATCGGCCGGGGCCAGGGCACCGGCGGCCATGAACAGCGAAGCGACCCGCCGCCGGGATTCGGGCGTCATCTACGCCATCCCCTCGATCCGCTTCCGCAACGAGCCATGGGCCAGGCGGTATTCGCCTTCGACCTCTCGCAGGGTGATCTCGAGCCGATCGGCCACTTCCTGGGCGGTGAAGCCCCCGATGCTCCGGAGGGTCATGATCGTCGCCTGTCGCGCATCCGGTTTCTCCGGGTCTTCCGGCGCCTCGCGGATCGACGGGACGTCGAGCCGCCGTGTGGAGGAGAAGACGCTCCGAGGCTCGGGCAGCCCGGTCCTTGCGGACTGCTCCTTACATACGTGTCGAACGTCCCCCTACACTTGACCTGTCGCAGCTGGGTTGTTCGCCCACAAGATTGGTTGTGCATCGTCACAGTACCGCGCCCCGGATGAGCGAGGCAAGGTAGGACCATCGAGGGCCCGGGGTCGGCTTGCGCACCAATCTCACCGGCCCGCGTCGGACGCAAAATCAAGAGGGTTAAATCGTTGGAGTGATTCCGGGACCGTTGATCACTTTCAAGATCGAATCAGCACGGTTCCTGATCCGCTCCATTCGTCGGATTTCGCGCAAGTATGCGTCGGCGATTCCGTCTTCAGGCCGGGGAGAGCCTCCTGCAACTCCCCTATGCGCACGGTGAAACAGGCTCATCGGAGGGACGACGATCGCGGCGGAAAACCGGGATTCCCATCTCAGCACGAGGGATCATCGAGAGGGGGAAGGGAATTCAATCAAGAGCGACTCTCTCGAGGCAAGGAAGTGCGCCCCAACAAAGGGCTGGCATCGGGAAGTCAGCACGCCGGGCCGCTCGCCCCACGGCGATCGTGTCCCGGAGACCGGCCTGTCTCGAGGCCTCCGGGACCTTGCTTTTCCCGTCATTGGTGAACGAATTCACGACGTGACAACATTGGCAATCGACGAAGCCTTGAAGGAGGAACGGAAATGCATCGCTCGAAGGTCTGCGGATTCTTCATGGCCGCCCTGGTTCTATCCGGGGGGGCCGCAACGGCGCGGGCGGGTGGGCTGACGCTGACGTCGTCGGCGACCGCGGCGGGCTACAAGCTGACCGAGTTCGCCACCGGTTTTCCGAACACCGGCACGAACGGAATCGGCCCGCTGGGGATGACCTTCACGACCAGCGGAGGCGTGATGGTCGCCGACTTTCAGGACGGCAACTTGACGGTCTTCAACGACGTGGACAACCAGAAATACAGCTCATTTTCCCATGCTCACGGCGGTTATTCCTACACGGCCGATGGCCTGACCACGGGACTCAATGGGACGGTCTATCTCGCGAGCTAGTACAATGATGCCGTCTACGCCCTCAACAACGATGGCACGAAGAAGGCCACGCTTGCCACCAACCTGGGAAACGTCAACGGGATCACGACCGACCCCACCAACGGCCATCTCATCGTGTCTTCCGGCAAGGGCGTCCTCGACATCGATCCCTCCAACGGGCATGTGACGACGCTCAGCTCCCTGAAGTTCACCGGAATCACGGACGGCCTGACCTTCACGCCCGACGGCAAATATCTCTACGCGGCCGTCGGCGGCAACAGGGTCGAAGGCGTAGATATGGCCACCGGCAGCCTGATCTTCAACGTCGGCATCTCGGGAGCCGACGGCACCGCCCTGGGGACCGGGACGCTGACCGGGAATATCTTCGTCAACAGCAACGACGGCACATTCTACGAGATCAGCCTCTCGACCGGCGACAAGACATTGCTCGCCCAGGGAGGTTCGCGCGGCGATTTCGTGACGGTCAACCCGAACAATGGTACTCTCCTGATCACGCAGACCGACAGGATCTACCGACTGACCGCCCCGGTCGGAGGGGGTTTCGGCGTCCCCGAACCCTCGTCGATCGTGATGGCGATGATCGCGGCCTCAACCGGCCTCGCATGCTTCCGGCGTCGGCATCGAAAAAGCACATAACGTGACGCATCGAGCGATTGGTCCGCGAGATTGGGCCCGGTCGGATTCCCGTCCACTTCTGGATCGCTCACTTCCGGGGATTCGGGGCCGTGATGGGGTCTTATCGGAGCTATTCGCGTCACCGAGGAGTGAATTGGCCTGCCCCCCAAAATCTGGTCCAGTCTTAATGGGAATCGTACAACTGGCAGAGAGCCAGGGAGCGACCCATGCGAAAACGACCCAGACCGGACCAGATTGCATCCATCCTTCGAGACTTCCAGGCCGACCTCGACGCCGGCTTGACCCTCCACCAGGCCTGCCGCAAGGCCGGCATCGGACCCACCACCTACTACCGCTGGAAGGCCCTCCAGGAGGACCCCGTATCGCGTGAACAACTTCGCATCTCAGAACTCGAAGCCGAGGTCGATCGGCTCAAGCTCCTGGTCGCCGAGCTGGCGCTCGACCGCCGCATGCTCCAGGAGGCCTTGAAGAAAGAGCCATGACCGCCCCGCGACGCCGTCTCATCGCCGATGAATTATGCGATCAATTCAACATGTCGCAACGTCGCGTGGCCCGGGCGCTGGACCTGGCCCGTTCCTGTCTCCGCTACGCGCCGGTCCTCCGCGATGAAGAGGCGGCGTTGGCTCGACGCATCCGGGAACTGGCCGGGGCGCACCCGCGCTTCGGTTACCGGCGGATCTGGGCCTTGCTGGATCGCGAGGGCTGGATCGTCAACAGGAAGGCCGTGCGTCGAATCTATCGCGAGCTGGGGCTGAAAGTGACCCGACCGCGGGCCGATCCCAAGCCGCGCCGGGCTCATGGGCAGGACGAGAATGCCTGCCATCTCCGGCCCGCGCGCGGCAAAGACGACGTATGGACATGGGACTTTATCTTCGATCGTACTAATGAAGGTCGAAGTCTCAAATGGCTGAGTATTGTTGATGAGTATACTCGAGAATGCCTGGCGTTGGAGGCGCGCCGGGGCATGACGGCCGAGGATATCCGGGTCATCCTGGCCGAAGTCGCGGCCGGTCGCGGCGGCCCGCCATGCCGGATGCGGAGCGACAACGGGCCGGAGTTCGTCGCCGAAGTCGTGCGGTCGTGGCTGGAGGATTTCGGCTCCGGGACATGGCACGTGGCGCCGGGCAGCCCCTGGCAGAACGGCTATGCGGAGTCGTTTCATAGCAAGGTCCGCGACGAGTTCCTGAACCGCGAGGAGTTCGAGAGCGAACCGCAGGCCGGGGCCTTGGGCGCGCTCTGGAGGGAGGAGTACAATACCGAACGCCCGCACAGTTCCCTGGACTATCAGACACCGGCCGAATTCGCGGCCACTTGTGAGAGGTATGTGCCTATCGATGAAGACCTACCCGATCCTTCGTCCTCTGTACCAACGAACAGGTGATTCCCATTATCGCTGGACCAAGAAATGGGGAGCAGGCCAAATACCTGCGCCGCAAAGGCCCATACGTTGCCTGACTCTTTTCGGGTTGTCTCCTGTTGGCGGTCGTCACCAGCTTGGCGACCGCCAACGACGTTAAGGAATTCTCGCCCGCTGCTCGGGGCCCGAGTGGACAACCAACCGGAAGACGCGTGCCGGGCGTGGCTCGCGTGCTGGCATTGGCTGCATTGTCCCCATGAATTTCCATCCGACTCATATCGAAGCCGCCTTTCCCTAACCATTGCATTTCCGAAAACATGCGTCGTCCAACGGGCTGTTGGATCTCATCGCCTGCGGAAACGACTGAGTCTCTTCCCACCTTTTCGTGTCGATGTCCGCCGTACTCATGGTAGAGAGTACCGTCGGGAACCACGGATGCCTCGCACGACTCCGGTCGTGTCGGGACCTTTTTCGCGCCGGAATCGGCCGGCAATGCCGACTTCCTGACCGGCTTTGTATATCCGATGAAGGCCCGCGGTACCCGGGACACAGAACGGTTAACAATCTTTTACAAAACTCGACCTCTGAGAATCGACGTGAGAGCGGCCGGGCACAACCCGAGCGCTCATTGCATCCGGCGACGCAGGAGCCGCACGGCCATCGTCTCGTCGAAGTCACGGCGTCGAAAAGCCGGTCACCGGGTTATATTCTCGATATCATGGGAGTTGATATCATGAGGTTCGGGAATCACGCTGGCCGTCTCATCCCATATTCCTGAGATCGAGTCTTCCATGCGCATCGAGAGCGAAGGCCTCTCGTGCAGTGGGGCAGGTTGCTTCCTCGCGAGCCGACCGGACGAGCGCGAGGATCCCGCCTCCGACGCCGGATTCCGCGAATCCCCGCGAATCCAGCGGCGTCGCACCGACGGAATATCGGAGGGATTCTCGGCATGCGACCGCCGGATCCTCCTCCTCAACGTGGCGTCCTACGAGCCGAAGGAGATCGTGGACCTGCTCGACCGCCTCGGTCGCCGCCGCGAGCGCCGCACGCCTCGCGCCGCGGGACACGTGATCGGGATGTTCCCGGCCCAGATCGGTCGCATGCAGCCCGAAGAGGACGATCCGGACGACCGAGACCCATCCAACGCGGGGTGACTCCGATGACGACTCCGATGATGAGCGAGAGTGAGGAGATGCTCCCGATCCCCGCGCACATGAAGGCACTGTCCCGGAGCGATTGGGACGCCTACCGCGAGACGGCCGCTCGGTACGAAGCCGCGTGGGCGGACTCCGGCGACCCGCCGGCGATGGACGATTTCCTCCCCGCGCCGGGCGCCAGCCGCTCCGATCCTTGCTGCTGATCCGCCTGATCAAGGAGGAGTACGAACGTCAACTCGGCCGAGAATCCACGGTCGTGATGGCCGGCTACCTCGACCGATTCCCCGAGCTGCGAGACGATCCATTCGCGATCGAGGAGCTGCGATCGTGGGAGGCCCTGCTCGCGGAATCGGCCGCCGCGAAGACCGAGGCAATCCCGCCGCCGCCGTTGCCCGAAGGATACCGACTCCTCAAGGAGCTCGCTCGCGGGGGGATGAGCCGGCTCTTCCTCATCGAGGACGCCTCCGGCATCCGGAAGGTGCTGAAGCAGATCGACCCCGCCCGGCGCGGCAACGCCACCGATCTCAGCCGCTTCGCGAACGAGATCAAGCTCGCCAGGGATCTCTCCGCCAAGGGCGTCGCGGTCGTCCCCGCCATCTCGGTGCATGAGGTCGAGCCCCACCTCACCTACATGATGCCCTATTGCGCGGGTGGCAGCCTGCGGGATCGTCTGAGGTTCCGAGAGAACCGGCCCCTGGAGCCGGCCGACGCCGTGCGGCTGGTCATCGCGCTGGCGCGCACGGTCCAGAGGCTTCAGGAAGAGCAGCCGCCGATCGTCCATCGCGACCTCAAGCCCGAGAATGTGCTGTTCTTGTCGGAGCATTCCGACTGGGCGCAGCCGCTCATCGCCGACCTCGGCCTGGCCAAGGTAATCGGCCAGGACGGGCTGACTCGCTCCGAAGCGGCCCTGGGGACCTGGGTCTACATGGCCCCCGAGCAGGTACGCGCGGCCAAGCGGGTCAACGGCCGGGTCGACGTCTACGCCCTCGGGGTCATCCTCTACGAGTGCCTGACCGGGCGCCGCCCTTTCAGCGGCGAGACGCCGATGGAGATCATCCACCGGATCTATTTCGAGACCGCGATCGACCCTTCCAAACGCGTCGCGACCGTGCCGCCCGCGCTCGACGAGGTGGTGCGAAAGTGCCTCCAGAAGGATCCGGCCCACCGATATGCCACGGCGCGGGAGCTGGCCGAGGACCTGGAACGATTCCTGGCCGGCATCTCCGTGCAGGCCAGGCGGCCCGGCCGGATCGCCAAGCTCCGTTCCTGGGCGGGCCGGCACCCGGCCGAGGCCATCGCCTACTCCGCGGCCGTGGGTGCACTGCTCCTCGGGTCGCTCGCCTCGACCGGTGCGGCGATCATCGCGATCCGGAATGCACGAGAGGCCGAGTCTCAGGCGCATCGCGCCGACGACAACGCGGGCTTGATCAATGGCGCACTCGGCCGCCTCGTCGAGCGCCTGGGCGCGACCCTCGCCTCAAGGCCGCGGGGTTGACCTCTTTCCGCGACGAGTTGCTCCGCAACGCCGTGGAAATGTACGACGATTTGGTCGCACGCAACCCGGGCCAGGGGACTCTCGGTCTCGGCGAGGCCCTCAACAGCCAGGCCCTGCTTCAATTCCTGCTCGGCGAGATACCCCAAGCTCTCGAGACGGGGCGTCGCGCCGAGGCCGTGTTGACGGCCTTGCCTCCCACCTACGAGGCACGGCTCGCGCTGGCCAACGCCCGCAAGCAACTCGGCGTGGTCGACCATGCCGCCGGCAACGCCGCGGAGGGACTCGAGAAAACGGAGGATGCGGTCACGCTCTATCGGGCCCTCATCGCGGAGAAGCCGAGCGACCAGGACGCTCGTTTCCAACTGGCGCTGGCGACGGTCAACCTGGGCAACTTCGCCATGGAACGGAAGGATCCGGACGGCGGCCTGGATCGCTATCTCGAGGCGCTTTCCCTGATCGCCACACTTCTCAAGGAGGACACCACCAATCCGCGCTACGCGGAATGGGAAGCCCGCACCAAGAGCAACATCGGGCTGATCCTGCTCGCCACCGGCAAATCGGAGGCCGCCGTCAGCACCCAGCGCGAAGCGGTCGCCACGGCCGAACAGGTCTCCGACGAATTCTTGCGGCTCGAGACCACGGCGGTCTGTCGCAATAACCTGGCCGAAGCCTTGGGAACAGCCAAGAATCCCGAAGAAGCCGAGGGGGTCTTCCGCCAATCACTCGAGAATTACCGGACCTTGGCCGCCCGCTTCCCCAGTGACGTCGAGTACTCCTGGAGCGTCGCGATGACCCTGAGCAACCTCGCCGCCGTCGTCGCCTCGCTCGATCGTTACGAGGAGGCAAAGAACCTCGCCGAGGAGGCGAGCAAGTACTTCGATGCCCTCGCACCAAAGTTGGAGACGGATAAGGTCTTCCAGAAGGACCGATCCGCTCATGCACGCATCCAAAAGTCAATTCTGGATCACCTGAAAACCATGAAACCATAGGATGAGAACCGCGGACCCAAGCACGCGCCCACAACAGGAATCTGGTGTCATTCGGGGAGAAATTCATCAGAAAAACGCAGATCCTCGACCGCTCGACCTCCGGCTCGATGACGGAGATATTGGGGAGAAAGTCGAGATCCGTGCCACCGAAGACCAGGATTCTGGTGATATTCCCCGGCGATGGCCCGCAACCCAATGAATCACAAGAACATGTGTGTCCTAGCGATTTCGGATCTCCTCATGATTGGGCGTCCCGATCGACGCCGTCGGCCGTTTTCGGCGACTAGATCCAACGTAATTAGGGTGGGATCGTCGGACGGTAGGGGAGACTCCAGAGGAATCGGGCCATTCCGGAAGTGTTTCGCGCAACGGACGGCCGCGATTTCCGTCTAGTCGGCAGGCCATCGTCGAGAGAATCGCCGCCGACCCGAAGAAACGCCTGATTCAAGAATTCCCGACCGACGTACGCCAATTTGTTCTTGCACGGGATCATGGATCGTTGACGAATATGCGGACTGCAATCGGCGAATCGATGTGCAGGAGATCTCCGGCCTGGCGAGGTCGCGATGGTGGAGGAGGATCGCCGAGGAACCATCCTGAGGCGATGGCATAGGGTCGTGCTCCGAGAGGGAAAAACGGACCCGTAAGAGGCTCGCGATCGGCTTGTGAGCCGCGACTGGGATCGGGAAATCCTGCCGATCTCGAGCGATGGAGTTGCGCGCCTTGGTGACCCGGCCATGGGTCTGCCGGCAATAGGACCGGTGCGCCATGAACTTGCGAGACGTCCAGGGACGCAGAGACCGACACGCAGGCGAGGATAATCAACCCAGGAATCCGGGTCGCCTCATCGAGGAGGACCCACCGTCATCTCACCAGACATCGGTCCGCGCGAAGGCCGCCATAGCGCAACCTTCGCGACGGCCATGGGCTCGTCAGCCCATCTGAGGAAGTCGCAACGGGAGTTCTCGGAGAAGTTGCTGAATCATTCATCCGTTCTGCATTCTCACCAAGGAACAAGGACATCACCATGAATCCTCTCCCGCGAATCCGTTCGTTCGATCGGAATCCGTTGTCGCTCCGCCGCCTGTCAGACCGAAAGCGATCCAGGACCCGCAGGCCCTCGATCGAGAGCCTGGAGAGCCGGGCTCTCCTCTCGACGGTCACCTGGACGAATAGCGCCGGTGGCGATTGGGACACCGGCTCGAATTGGAGCACGGGTCAGGTTCCCGGAGCGGGCGACAACGCCGTGATCAATTTAAGCACCGCCCAGACAATCACCCTCAGTTCGAGCAAGAGTGACTCCGTGCTCAGCCTGACCACGAATTCCTCGACGACCTTGAAGGTCATCAATGGTTCGCTGACCCTGGGCAACCAGAATTCGACGCTCGGCGGCCCGGTCAACGTGAACAGCGGGGCGACTCTCAGTGTTGGAGCCGGCACAAACGTCCTCTTCGAGTCGACGATCACCGACGCCGGCGCACTGACCTTCGCCTCCGGCGACGCCGTCAGCCTCTACTACTCGGCCGCCACCGTCAGCGGCTCCATGACCGCCAACGGCGCCACCTTCACCAACACCGGCGGCGGCTCAACGATCACCTTCACCCCCGCGGCCGCCCTCGGCGGCGGCTCCGACACCTACAACATCCCGCTGGTCGTCCCCTACACCCTGGTCCCCTCGCTCGCCGGAAACACCAGCTTCTACCAGGTCGAGATCGCCGCCGGGACCATCTCCAGCGGCACCCTGGCCCTCAACCTCCTCGGCACCAACACCGCCAGCTTCTCCTACCAGTTCCTCAACGGATTCACCATCGGCTCCGGCGGGACGGTCGCCGTCGGCGCCAACGTCCCGATCCTCTTCGAGTCGACGATCACCGACGCCGGCGCACTGACCTTCGCCTCCGGCGACGCCGTCAGCCTCTACTACTCGGCCGCCACCGTCAGCGGCTCCATGACCGCCAACGGCGCCACCTTCACCAACACCGGCGGCGGCTCAACGATCACCTTCACCCCCGCGGCCGCCCTCGGCGGCGGCTCCGACACCTACAACATCCCGCTGGTCGTCCCCTACACCCTGGTCCCCTCGCTCGCCGGAAACACCAGCTTCTACCAGGTCGAGATCGCCGCCGGGACCATCTCCAGCGGCACCCTGGCCCTCAACCTCCTCGGCACCAACACCGCCAGCTTCTCCTACCAGTTCCTCAACGGATTCACCATCGGCTCCGGCGGGACGGTCGCCGTCGGCGCCAACGTCCCGATCCTCTTCGAGTCGACGATCACCGACGCCGGCGCACTGACCTTCGCCTCCGGCGACGCCGTCAGCCTCTACTACTCGGCCGCCACCGTCAGCGGCTCCATGACCGCCAACGGCGCCACCTTCACCAACACCGGCGGCGGCTCAACGATCACCTTCACCCCCGCGGCCGCCCTCGGCGGCGGCTCCGACACCTACAACATCCCGCTGGTCGTCCCCTACACCCTGGTCCCCTCGCTCGCCGGAAACACCAGCTTCTACCAGGTCGAGATCGCCGCCGGGACCATCTCCAGCGGCACCCTGGCCCTCAACCTCCTCGGCACCAACACCGCCAGCTTCTCCTACCAGTTCCTCAACGGATTCACCATCGGCTCCGGCGGGACGGTCGCCGTCGGCGCCAACGTCCCGATCCTCTTCGAGTCAACGATCACCGACGCCGGCGCACTGACCTTCGCCTCCGGCGACGCCGTCAGCCTCTACTACTCGGCCGCCACCGTCAGCGGCTCCATGACCGCCAACGGCGCCACCTTCACCAACACCGGCGGCGGCTCAACGATCACCTTCACCCCCGCGGCCGCCCTCGGCGGCGGCTCCGACACCTACAACATCCCGCTGGTCGTCCCCTACACCCTGGTCCCCTCGCTCGCCGGAAACACCAGCTTCTACCAGGTCGAGATCGCCGCCGGGACCATCTCCAGCGGCACCCTGGCCCTCAACCTCCTCGGCACCAACACCGCCAGCTTCTCCTACCAGTTCCTCAACGGATTCACCATCGGCTCCGGCGGGACGGTCGCCGTCGGCGCCAACGTCCCGATCCTCTTCGAGTCGACGATCACCGACGCCGGCGCACTGACCTTCGCCTCCGGCGACGCCGTCAGCCTCTACTACTCGGCCGCCACCGTCAGCGGCTCCATGACCGCCAACGGCGCCACCTTCACCAACACCGGCGGCGGCTCAACGATCACCTTCACCCCCGCGGCCGCCCTCGGCGGCGGCTCCGACACCTACAACATCCCGCTGGTCGTCCCCTACACCCTGGTCCCCTCGCTCGCCGGAAACACCAGCTTCTACCAGGTCGAGATCGCCGCCGGGACCATCTCCAGCGGCACCCTGGCCCTCAACCTCCTCGGCACCAACACCGCCAGCTTCTCCTACCAGTTCCTCAACGGATTCACCATCGCGGCGGGAGCGACTGTGCTTATCGAGCCCAACGTCCCGATCCTCTTCGAGTCGACGATCACCGACGCCGGCGCACTGACCTTCGCCACCGGCGACACGGTATCGCTCTACTACGCGGCGATCGCAGTCAACGGGACCATGTCCGCCACCGACGACACCTTCACCAACACCGGCGGCGGCTCCTCCATCTCGGCCAACTCCGGCGGCCAGCTCAACGCCAGCAACAGCGTATTCGCCTTGCCCAGCCTGAACTTGAACCCCGGCTCCGGGGCCCAACTCGCGGTGGACGCTTTCCCCACTGTACTCACGATCGACAGTAGCGCAACCATCAACATCGCCGGGAACGATTTCAGCAGTTCCAGCGCCAAGGTGGTAGCCACCGGCGATTCCACCAAGACCATCAATCTGACCAACAACTTCTGGAACACCTCGGACCCGACGCTGATCGGGGCCAAGATCACCGACCACAACGACAATCCGAACCTACCTACGGTGAGCTTCTCGCCGGTCCAGCCGAACGCCAGCCCGGAAGGCGTCGCCTCGGCGACCGCCGCCTCCAGCACGTCCGCCACATTCAACTCCTCCTCGCAGACGATCACCCTGAGTGCCAACGTCACCAGCGGGGCGACCAAGATTAACGAGGGTTATGAGACGTTCACGATCTTGAACGGCCTGAACAACATTGGCACTCCCATCACGGTCGCGGTCGCGAACGGCGTCGCCACCACCAGCACCTATACGCTGCCCGCCGGGATCGGGACCGGGACCTACACGATCCTGGCAATCTACTATGGAACGGGCAATTATCTCGGCTACATCGACTCCAGCCACTCCCTGACGGTCAACCCGGCGGCCTCGACCACCGCCGCCAAGAGTGCCTCGACGACCTACAGCGCGGTCGCCCAGCCGGTGCCCCTGTCCGCGACCGTCACCAGCTCAGTCGGCTCGGTCAACGGCGGCACCGTGACGTTCACGATCCTCAACGGCGGCACGACGATCGCCACGGCCACATCGGGCACCATCGTCAACGGCGCCGCCACGGCCACCGTCACGCTACCCGCCGGCACCGCCGTCAACATCTATACGATCCAGGCCGTCTACAGCGGCTCGGGCAACTTCGGCGGCTCCTCGGATAGCAGCCAGGTCCTGACGGTCAATTCCACCGCCACGTCGACCACCCTCGCCTCTTCGGCCAACCCCTCGGTCTTCGGCCAATTCGTGACGTTCGCGGCCGCCGTAGTCGCAAGCTCGCCCGGCCTGGGAACCCCCACCGGTACCGTAACTTTCCTGGACGGATCGACGACGTTGGGGACCGGGACGCTCAGCAACGGCACCGCGACCTTCACCACCTCGGGCCTATCCCTGAACGCCAACTCGATCACGGCCGCCTACGGCGGCAGCACCACCTTCGCCAAGAGCACCTCGACGGCCCTCAACCAGACCGTCAACCAGGACACGACCGGCGCGACCGTCCTCTCCTCGGTCAATCCCTCGGCCTCCGGACAGTCCGTCGTCTTCACCGCCGTCGAGATCCCGGTCGCGCCGGGGACGGGCGTGCCGACCGGCTCCGTGACGTTCAAGGACGGCTCGACCACCCTGGCCACCGAGGCGCTCAGCGGCGGGTCGGCGAGCTATCTCGACACGAGCCTCTCCAACGGCACCCACTCGATCACCGTCGTCTACGGCGGCGACACCAACTTCAAGGGCAACACCTCGAGCGTCTTCACCCAGGTCGTCGGCCAGAGCCCCGCGACCGCATCGTTCATCAAGAAGGACGCGACGACGCAGGGGAGCTGGATCGGCACCTACGGCGGCCAGGGCTACGACATCGTCAGCGGGCCCACCAGCCTGCCCTCCTACGCCTCCGTCACGCCGGCGGGCCAGACCACCTACACCTGGACCACCACCTCCACCGACCCCCGCGCCTTGCAGGTCCCCGGATCGAGCAACCGCGTCGCCGCCGTCTGGTTCTCCGCGACCAGCTTCACCGTCGCCCTCGGCCTCACCGACGGCCAGCCGCACGACCTGGAGCTCTACTTCGACGACTGGGACAATAAGGGCCGCGCCGAGACGGTCCAGCTCAGCGACGCCGCCTCGGGGACCGTCCTCGACACCCAGTCCATCTCCTCGTTCTCCAACGGAGCCTATCTCGACTGGAAGGTCTCGGGCAACCTGGTGATCACGATCACCCGCACCGCCGGCAACAACGCCGTCCTCAACGGCCTCTTCCTCGACCCACCGACTTCCGCGGCGACCGCCAGTTTCATCAAGCAAGACGCGACGACGCAGGGGAGCTGGATCGGGACCTACGGCGGCCAGGGCTACGACATCGTCAGCGGGCCCACTAGCCTCCCCTCCTATGCCACCGTCACGCCGGCCGGCCAGGCGACCTACACCTGGACCACCACCAGCACCGACCCCCGCGCCCTCCAGGTCCCCGGCTCGTCGAACCGCATCGCCGCCGTCTGGGACTCCGCCACCAGCTTCACCGTCGCCGTCAACCTCGGCGACGGGGCGCAGCACGACCTCGAGCTGTACTTCCTCGACTGGCCCAACAAGGGCCGCGCCGAGAAGGTCCAGCTCAGCGACGCCGCCTCGGGGACCGTCCTCGACACCGAGTCCATCTCCTCGTTCTCCAACGGCATCTATCTCGACTGGAAGGTCTCGGGCAACCTGGTGATCACGATCACCTCCACGGGAGCCATCAACGGCGTCCTCAACGGGCTCTTCCTCGACCCGGCGTCTGCCGCCCCGAGCGACTCGATCGCCCCCCCGATCGTCCCGGCCGCCCCGACCGTCTCCGCAGTCGCGAGCGTCTCCCCGGCCATCTCGACGGCCGCTCCGATCATCTCGACCGAAACAGGCTCGACGCCCATCGGTATCGCTGTCCCGACGGTGCTCTCCACGGCTTCGAACTCGACGGCGTCCGGCACCGGCCGGCGTCGCCATCCGCTCCATGGTCACCCCCGCGGCGCCCTGGAGGTCACCAGTGCCAAGCGTGCCCGGCGGACCGCCGCGGCCCTCGAAACGTCGAAGCGCCGCGAGGCCCTCCTCGCCCGCCGAGCCACGGCCCCAGCCAATGCGACAATCCACGACCTGGCGCTGGAACAAATTCCGGGCCGGGGTCGACGTCCGCGGTTCGAGCATTGACGCGGCGAAAGCCGGACTGAAAGGCCCCGAGGGCGAACCCGGACTCGAGTGGGAATCCGGCCCGCCCTCGGACCTCATTGTGTCACGGATCCGGGCCTCCAGGCCGAGACGACTCCGTTCGTGTCCCGGGATGTACCGGAAACCTCGTCGCTCGACTCGATCGGCCTTCGGGTCCGGCCTGGATGTAGGAGGCGAGCGAAAAGCGGCGCATCAAAACGGTGGATGCTCGTCTCGCCGATCAACCGTCCGGAAGATGTGACCCTTTCCTGCCTGCTCGCGTAAGCCTGGCGATAATCCAGGCTCGCGCAAATGGAACCGACCGCCGGTCGGCAGACGTCGGGCCTTGTGAGCCTTCCGTCACGCCGAGCGGCGGTCGTGGGCGGCACTCTTCGGACGGGGGCGAACGGTTGAGCTCGCCGAGAATCTCGGCTCGCCCGGGGTACCGAGGCCGCTGCGCCGGAGAACATGCCGCTCTATACGATGCTAGCATGCGATCATAGGGCCATCCCTGGCCCTTTGCCCTCGAGCCGCAAGTCCGTCCCTGGACGCGACCGCCGAATCGGGGCCATGACTCAGCCATCCTTGACTGGGCCGGTTTTCCATCCGACACAGGTTGTATCGGCGCTGCGGAAGGTCCACCTGCAACGTTTTTTCGCGCCCGGCCGGACGTTCCGATCCGAGCCGGATCGGCGGCCGGTCCGTCGAAAGCCCGGAACTTCGCCGTTGGTCCCTTGCGAGAAAGAGTTTACGCGGTTCGTCCCCGCATGCCGAATCCGCTCCTCGGACCACGCCCGGCTGTGCGGCTCGGCACTCGGCAGTTTGCAATACCCGTCGCGATTGCTACAATCCCCATTTAGAAAGGGTCGCTGTGAGCCCCTTTCCACAAAACACGCGCCGATCGGACCAGCGACCTCACAAGCGGGAAGCTCTCGCCAATCCGGTCACTCTTCCAGCCACTGTGCGACAACGACGAGCCAACAAAGGAGAGTCTTCCGATGGCAACGACAGCGACCTCGGGCCACTTGAGTTCGACCGTGTTATTCGGCAAAGGGCTGACGCCGGGCAAGCTGCGTGGCTTGCAGCGAATCAGCAATCCGAACGGCACGTTGACCATGGTCGCCCTCGACCAGAACAGCTCGATGATCGAGATGGCCACCAAGGCCCTCAAGGGTAAGGGTCAGGACCGCGAGCCCACTTACGAGGAGATCGTGGAGGCCAAGGTTGACCTGGCGCGACAACTGGCGCCGGCGGCCTCGGGCGTGCTGATCGACGCCTATTACGGGGCCTGGTCGTGCGTCGCCTCCGGGGCGATCCCGCCCCACACCGGCCTCCTGGTCCGGGTGGAGATGTCCGGCAGCCCGAAGAATAAGGTCGGGGCACCGATGGGGCTGATCGAACCGGGCTGGAGCGTCGCCAAGATCAAGCTCATGGGCGCCGATGCCGTCAAGCTGCTGGCCCAGTTCGAGCCGACCGAGCCGGTCTCCGCCGAGCACCAGTTCCAACTGATCGAGCACGTCTACGCCGAATGCAAGAAGTACGACATCCTCCTCCTGCTCGAGACCGTGGCGTTCCCGTTCGGCGGCGAGAAGAAGACCGACGCCAAGTACACCAAGCGCAAGGCCGAGACGGTCATCGAGTCGGCCCGCCAGCTCAGCCGGTTTTGCGACGTCTACAAGGCGGAGTTCCCCGGCCACCTCGGCCAGGATTCCGACGACCAGCTCAAGGATAACCTCCAGGCGCTCGACGCCGCCAGCGAACGGCCGTGGGTGCTCCTGTCGGCCGGCGTCGATTACCCCGATTATTACAAGCAAGTCGGGATGGCCATGGAATGCGGCGCCTCCGGCGTCCTCGGCGGCCGGGCTTTCTGGAAGGAGTATTTCCTCCAGGACGGCGACGCCGCACGGAGCCAGTTCGCCGCCACGACCGCCCGCAAGCGGGTCGCCGACGTCGATACCGTCGTCCGCGAGCACGGCTCCCCCTGGTACGGCCGCTACGGACTCACCGCCGAAGACCTGACCACCGTCCGCGCCACCGAAGGCTGGCACGCCCGTTATGGCTCCGCCCTCGGCGCGGCCTCGGCCAACGGGGCACCCGGAAAGGCCGCACCGGGCGAAGTGTATTGACCAAACCGGATTGGCAACCGGGTTTCACGCAGAGACGCAAAGGAAAACGCAGAGGGCGCAGAGAAGAAGACTCTTATCCTTTTGTTTCTCTTCTTTGCGCCCTCTGCGGTCCTCTTTGCACCCTCTGCGTGAAACCCCCGACGGGCTAACCCGGGACGTAAGTCAAACCCCCTTCCGGGAAGACGCGTACTCGAAGCCGTCCCTCGGAACGCGGGCCCAACTTCAGGCAGGACTGCCAGAGCTCGTCCTGATCGGCGAAGAGGTGGATCGGGCCGAGGCGAGGGCCGATCAGGTCGTGCAGGGGTGGGGCGTAGACCAGCACGTTGCGGTCGACGACCAGCTCGCGAGCCCATCGGATCATGAAGGCCGCCGGCGAGCCGGCCGCCGCCGAGACACGCTGCGCGATCGGCACCAGCCGGCGAATCGCCCAGCCTCCCCACGCTCCCGTCGCGGCAATCCGCCTCAGGGAAGCGACCGGGAACGAGCGGCCGATCTCATCGGGATCGGTCCAGAAGAGGCCGACCAACGCCCCGCCGGGCCGACAGGCCGCTCGGTGGTGCAGCAACACCTTGAAGCTTTGCATGGGATCGCCGGGCCAGGGATGATTGCCCGCCACGATCACGTCGGCCGGTGGCGCCATGGGCGCCTGGAAACGCCGCCGGGCCTCGTCCGCGAGCCGATCCTGGACGCGACCCGGATGGCCGGTCATCACGCGAAAGATCTGTCCGGGACTTCCGATCAGGTGGCTGATCGAGAAGCAAGGCCCGAGCCGTTCGGCCGCCGCGCGGATCGCCCGTCGCATCGGATTGCCGTCCGCCTCGCAGCCCAGCAGGCCCGACGCGTCGGATCGGCCCTCGAGCCCCTGGCCGTGCAAAGCCCCCAGCGTGGTCCGGTGGCTCGTGCCCGGGAAGATGAGCTTGTACCCGCCGCCGAAACCCGCCTGGAGATGCGGCAGCACCGAGCCGATGAGGATCCGGAGCTGAGCATCGGCCACCGGCCGGAACACTCGCACCGGAACCCCTTGAGGCGTCCGGCCCAGATCGCGATAGGCGGAGAGATCATCCACCGGCGGGCTGAAACAGCGATAACCGGCCGCGACCGCATCCCCGACCCGTTGCCGCATCATCGGCTCGCTGACGGCGTGGTGCCGGCCCACCCCGACGCTGATCGTCACATCCTCGGCGCGGACCCCGGCGGCGTGCAATCGTGCCAGGATGATCGGCAACGCCTCGCGGACCGGCGTCCATCGCGACGGGTCGTCCACCACGATCGCCACCGTCGCACCCGGCCCGACCAGCCAATCCAGCCGATCCGAATCCAGGGGCGACTCGAATGCCCTCTCCAGCTCAGCCGGGTAATCGTCCAACCGACCCTCCAGATCGGGCCGGACGACATCAACCTCCGCACCGGCGAGAGTCCCCGTGACCGGCAGACGCAATTCCAGCGACCCGCCCGGCCCCCAGGGTACCGGGATCACCCTCGCGGCCGAATCCGGGCCTGGAGACGTCGCATCTCGAGATCGCCCCACGGATGGATTCGGCTCGGTCGGTGTTGCCGTCATGGTGAAATTCCTCGTCGTATCATCCGCCGGCTCCACGATGCGACCCGGACAGAGCCTCGCCATCGCGGATTCGATCCTCAGGGCTTTACTCACGATAGAGCGTTTCACGATTGGGTTGCACGCGCTCGATACGAGCCCGAAGCGCCAGCGAGTGCGTGCTTTCCGGGGATTCACTCGCTGGCGCTTCGGGCTCGTAGGAGTCCGCTTCGTGTCGAGCTGTGCGTAACCCAATCGTGAAACGCTCTAATACCGGGCGCCCTCATAATCGATCCGCACGGTCGAATGCGTCAAGAATCCTCACGATCCGACCGATTCTCTGGGATAACCCTGGACTTCGAAGCCGGAGCGGGCGACGATCCCAAGAAATCTCGATCGCAGGATGCGATGAACGAATGAACTCAACAAAGCACGCAGAGCGGCGAGTGGTGAGATATCCGCTCTCGGGCGAACGCCTGGAAGATCGTCAGCTTCTCAGTGCCGGGGGGATGGTGTCGGCATTGCAACAAAATCCGACCGCGTACCCGGCGATCCACCCCAATACGCCCGTCATGCCGTTCGCGACTCCGACCAAGAAGGCTTCGTTCATCGACCCGACCGCCCAGATCGAGAACGGCAACTCGGTGGTCGTCAGCTACCAGAGCTATGTCGCCCCTTATGCGACCCTCGACGCACGCGGCGGGGGTGCGATCAAGATCGGCGACGGCTCGGACGTGCTCGACAACGCCCAGATCGAGGCGAATCCGGGACATGGCTATCGCTCGCCCGTGCTCCTGATCGGCGACCAGGTCTCGATCGGCTACGGGGCGAAGATCCTGGGCCCCAGCACGATCGGCGGATACGGCGCCGCGGCCCGGCCGACCCAGATCGGCGCCCGGGCGGTCATCGACGACGCCACGATTGACCCCGGCGCGATCGTCTCGCCCCTGGCTCGGGTCGGCCCCAACGTGACCGTCCCCTCCGGCTATCGAGTGCTCCCCGGCATGGATGTGACCACCGATGCCCAAGCGTCCAACCCCAAGCTCGGCATGGTCGTCGCCGTGACGTCGTCGGACACCTCAACCCTCAAGCAGATCCTCACGGATAGCCAGGGCCTGGCAGCGGGATACACCAACCTCTACCAGGGCAGTTCGGCCACGGGCGTCAACATCGGCGGCAACCCCCTGGTCGGCGGGGTCTACAACGGAGCTCTCCCGGGCGTCGAGGGGGCCAGTCTCTCGCCCGGCCCCTCCTACATCAGCGGCACGCAGAAGAGCGGCCCGCAATTTCCGACGCCCCAACAGGGTCTGGTGGGGTCCACGCTCTTCAACTTCCCCGCCAGGGTCGTCGGCCCGGTCGAATTCCAGGATCAGAGGGCCAACCAGGTGGCGCACCACCTGGGCCGGGCCAATTCGATCCGAGCCGACGAGGGCCAGCCCATCAGCATCGCCTCGATCGGACATACCGGGCAACACGTGACGATCAATTCGCCGCTGGGCGGCACGCTGACCATCGGCCAGGACTTCCATGCCGGCACCGGCGCGGTGATCCTCGGCGGCCCCGGCGTGAAGGCCAAGATCGGCGACGGCGTCACGATCGGCGCCGGCGCGGTCCTCGACCGCACCTCGCTCGGCTCCGGCTCGACCGTCGGCAAGGGTGCCTACCTGCTCACCTCGACCTTCCCGGCGAACACGGTCATCCCGGCCGGGGCGATCTATATCAACAACAAATTCGAGGGTTATGTGCAGGCATGACGAGTCAGGGGAGCAATTCCTCCGCGGGGATCGGCCCTAGCTCAAGGCCGCCTACGACGAACGGGACCATGTCACCGGGCCGGTAATCCCATCGCGTGCGATAGACCGGCGCGGCATCCGATCCGGTCGGGTCGGTGTAGACCTCGACTTGGCGGTCGACCAGGTTGATGATCCAGTAGACCGGCACGGCCGCGCGTGCGTAAATCCGGAACTTGTCCGAACGATCACGGACCAGCGACGAGTCAGCGACTTCGACGACGAGTGCCATGTCCGCAGGACCCGGATGGCGTGCCATGTAGTCGAGCTCGGATCCCCGAACGACGGCGATGTCCGGCTCGGGTTCACTTTCCGCGGACGTGATCGCCGATTGCGATCGGCAGAACCAACCGGCCGGAAGGCGGGGGGCCAGGCGGCGGTTCATGATCCAGGAAGTCACGGCTTCGTGGGGCGGATTCTTCGCCATTTTGGGTACGATCCATCCTTCGAGTAGCTCGACATCATCATCTTCACCCAGGATGCCGGCCTGAATCATCCGGTGATACTCGTCGACGGTGATCCGGCGGACGGGTAACGGCGGGATGATCGCTGAGGTCGCTGCGGACATGGTGAAGGCTCCCCTCACTTCTTCGAGATCTCGAACCAATCACCCGGCTGGAGGACGACCGGCCGGGCCGACGTCTCGGCCTTGACGCGGTCGGCCCACGCGCCGGCGTCCTGCGCGATGGGCGGGAATGTGTTGTAATGGATCGGCAGCACATATCGAGGCTTGAGCAACTTGACGGCGCGTAAAGCGTCGTCGGGGCCCATGGTGTAATAGTCGCCGATCGGCAGCATCGCCAGGTCGATCCCCTCCTCGCCGATCAGGGCCATGTCGCCGAAGAGCGCCGTATCGGCGGCGTCGTAGACCTTGATCCCGTCGGGGAGGGTCACGACGAACCCGCAGGGATTCCCGCCGTTGCTGCCGTCGGGGAGCGCGGAGCCGTGGAAGGCGAGCGTCAACTTCACGCGCAAGGACTTGTCGAACAGGAAACTGCCGCCGTGCTGGAGCCCCTGGACCTTGCCGCCATCCAGGCCCTGCGCGGGCTGCTGGAGCCACAGGCCGATCTCGTAGTTGGTCGCGACCGTCGCGCCGGTGCGCCTGGCGATCGCCACCGCGTCGCCGACGTGGTCGCCATGGCCGTGCGAGATCAGGATCAAGTCGGCCGGAACCTCCTCGGCCTTTGCCGCCGCCTTCGGATTGCCCGTCAGGAACGGGTCGATCAGCACGTTCCGACCGCCACTCTCCAGCAACAAAGCGGAATGTCCCAGCCATCGCACGCGGGTTGACATGATGGTCTCTCATCCCCAGGATAACCGGCGGGCACGGCGCCCACGCCACGACTTTCTCGCCGAATGCATCGCCCGTGATCGCGCCGGCCCGCTCGCCTCGCGAGCCGCGGATCCGGCGCGTCCGATCCTTGAATCATCCACGACCCGCCCGCGTCTGACAATCCAGGATCCTCCGACCGGCCCGCCGATGAGGGCCGACGCCCGGCGGCCCTCCTACCCGATCGCTCGCCCGCCACCGACCGTACGGGCCCCACGCTCCTTGACGTTTGGGCCGATTCTCGGAAAGATCGTGGAACTCGCTCGTCACGGACCGGCGCCGAGCCGACCCGCGAGGGAGGCCCACACGACCCGAACTCACCGATGACGACCGAATGCTCGGCTTCTCAGAGTGATCCTTCAGGGGCATCGCCGTGCCCCCGTTGCCAGGCGTTGGAGGCCCGCATCGCCGCGCTCGAGGCCGAGGCCGCCGCGCGTCGCGACGACGGTTCAGGCCGCGTCACCCCCGACGGGCCAAGCTCCGAGCCGCCTCCCTCCTCCTCGATCAACCTCCCGCCCCTGGAGTTCAAGGCACTCCGACTCATCCCCTACGGCTGGGGAGAGGGTTGGGGGCTGAGGCCCTCCCCCGGTCGCCGGCAATGGATGGACGAGCTGGAGCACTCCTATAAATGCCTCCCCCTGACCATCGCCAACCAGTGGGGATGGCAGATCACCTCCCCGACGGACGTCCGCGTGACCTGGGACGGAAGGCCGGGCCTCGAGGGCCTGCGCGTCGAGGTCGCGCCGCAGTACGAACCCTCGATCAAGAGCCAGTTCGGCGCGGGGATCGTCACCTTCTCGCCCCCCTGGCTGTTCCGGACGCCTCCCGGTTGGGACCTCTATCTCAAAGGGCCCAGCAACCGTTGGAAGCCCAACTGCGTCCCGCTCGAAGGCATCATCGAGACCTGGTGGCTCAACTACACCTTCACCCTCAACTGGAAGCTCGTCGAGCCCGGGACCGTCGTCTTCGCCCGCGGCGAGAGCCTCGGCCAGTTGGTCCCCGTCCCTCACGCCTCCTTCGAGGACGCCACGGCGATCGAAGCCCCCATCGGCCTCGTCGAGCCCGCCGCGGCCCAGGAGCTCCTGCAATGGCTGGAACGCCGGCGGCAGATCGAAGGCCAGAAAGTCAACGTCCATCACCTCTATCGCAAGGCCGAGGGGATCGACGAGCACCTCCAGCGCGTCGGCGTCCCCCCCATCAAGTCGATCATCCCTTGAGGGACCGGGAGCCTGCAATCTTGACAGATGTCCAGATTCGCGGGATGTTGGGCGATCGGCATGATTGATCTTCATCGATGATCGGAGATGCGACGTGGCGAGTCTCGCGATCGATCAAACGTATCGCTATCGGTTCTCATCCGAGCTGGTGACGACACCGCTCGGCCCGGCGCTCCGCCTGGCGACCTGCGGCGGGGCCGAGGAGCACCCCTACTTCTTCCGCGGGCGATTGAGGCGGCCGGGCCGGGCGGCGACGCTGTTGCGCGGCCTGGTCCAGGTCGTCCAATCTCGGTTCTATCTCCCGCCGTCGATGCTGGCCCGCATCCTGGCGCTGGCCGATCCGGTCGTCACCGGAAACGGCGACGTGCTGCGGCTCGAGGCGTTCTCGGCCTGTTGCAGCACCTACGCGCGTGTGGACCTGCTCCCCGAGGCCGTCAACGGCGATTGGCACGGGCGCGGCACGACCAATGTCGACTTCAATGCCCCGATGCGCGCCGCGCTCGCGAAGATCCGCGACGACGATGTCGTCGGGCTTTCGGTGGGGGCCGATGCCCTCGAGCTCTCGCGCTCGGGCGAGGCGGTCGTCGAGCGCAAGGTGGCCCTGCCGGTACGCTGGCTCAAGGGCTTCGTCGAGGTCCAGGCCTACCAGGCCCGGATGACGCCCCGCCTGGAGCTCTCCGCCTTCGAGGCCGGACGGTTCCTGCGGTCCTTGCCCGCCGGCTCGGCGAGGACGACCGGCTGGATCGTCCCCTCGGGACGCGGGATCCGGCTGAGCCAGGTCGCGGACCGGAAGGGCCTGCGCGTCGGCGACCTCCAGCGGCTGCGAATCCTGGACGACCTGGTCCGCCATGCCCGATCGGTGCGCATCCTCGCCGATGAAGCCTCGGGCGCGAGCGCCTGGGAGCTGGCGCTCGACGAGGCCCGATTCACCCTGGTCCTCAGCCCCGACTCCTCGCGAGGCTTCTCGGGCGAAGGGCAGGCGCTCGAATCGCTCGCCGAATCGCGGTGGAAGGCCATCCTGCCTCGGGTCCACGCGTCCCTGAAGTGGGATTCGCGGATCGATGCCGCCGCGCTCGCGGGCGAGCTCTCCCTGGGGCTCGAAGACATCCGGGGCGCGCTCGCCGCCCTCGGCTCGCGGGGACTCGTCGGCTACGATCTCGCCGAAGGAGCCTGCTTCCACCGCGAGCTGCCATTCGACCTGGCGGCGGTCGAGTCGCTCCACCCCCGGCTCCGCGACGCGCGGCGGTTGGTGGAGGAGGGGGGCGTGCGACTGGCCCGGCCTGAGCAGGATCGCGCCGAGGCATTCGTCCTCGGCAGCGAGGTCGAACACCGCGTCCGGATCGGCCCCGACGGCGCGAAATGCACCTGCCCGTGGTACTCCAAGCACCAGGCGCGCGCGGCCCCTGCAAACACATCCTGGCCGTCCAGATCGTCCTCAGTCCGGATGAGATGGCCGAACCCGTTTGAGAGGGAGTTCCACCCATGGCGCTCGACCCCGAGAAGCTCGAGGCGATCCTCGTTGCCGGCGACGTCCCGGCCTGCCTCGCCTTCTTCCGCGGCGCGAGCGAGTCCGAACGGAAAACGGTCGCGAAGGTGGCGCGGGACCGCCTGCGGGCTCTCAGGGCGAAATCGTTGACCTCAATAACCCGCCTGGTCGCCCGAAGGGGCATCATCCCTTTGGACTCGGGTCCGGCGGAATCCTCCGAATCGCTCCCGGATTCGAACCGCGCCGCCCGGGTCGCCGTCCTGGCCTCGGCCTCGCTGAGCCAGTTGAAATCGTCGGGCTTCGATGGGGTCCCGCCCGACCTCGCTTACACGGTCCTGGCCGACCGTCGACCGCCCTGGCTGGACGAGATGGCCGAACTGTTGTGCGACCTGGAGTTGCAGATCGGTTCGTACTGGACCACCGTGCGGCGACTCGTCCGCGAGGGGTTCTGCCGGGCTCCCGGAAGCGTCAACTACGTGGAAGGAATGCTCCACGCCCTCCCTTCCGAGTGCTGGCGTCGCAAGACGGTTCTGAAGGCACTCCTGCTCGAGGACCCCGGCCTGCTCCAGGACGAGATCTGGCGGATCTTCGAGATCGAGCCCCAGGCCGGCCGTATCCAGATGCATCCCGGCTGGGATCGTGCCCTGGTGGATCTGGCCTGTGAGGGAGCGATCCCTCGCGCGCGGCTGCTCGACGCGACCCTTGACAGCCTCGAGCGCGACTTCCACGAGCTACGGGCGGGATGGTTCTCGACCCTGCACGAGCTCCTGGCCCCGTGGATCGAGGAGCGAACCGTCCGGGCGGGCCGCTACCTGGCCCTGCTGGGCAGCCGCAATCCCTCGACGGTCGGATTCGCGCTCAAGGCGCTCAAGGCCCTCGACAAGGCCGGGCACATCGACCCCGCGGCCCTGGCCGCGAGGATCGTCCCCGCCTTGCACGTCCGGGCCAAGGGGAGCGTCAAGCTGGCCTTGCAGTTGCTGGACAGCGCCGCCAGGCGAGGCCCCGCCGCCCTCGCGCCGGGCTGGCCGCGGCCATCGCGGTCGAGGCCCTGGTCCACGAATCGCCCGAGATCCAGGAGATGGCCCTCGACCTGATCGAGCGCCATGGCGATCCGTCCGGACCCGAGCTGAGGCCGGCACTCGTCGAGCGGGCCGAGTCCCTGGCCCCCTCCCAGCGCAACCGGCTCGAGGCCTGGCTGAGGACGACGCCAACGCCTTCCGCGGCGTCCGCAGAGATCGATGCCCTCATCGAGCGGGCGGATCGGCTGGAATCGCGATGGGCCGGGATCGCGGGCGTGCCCGAGGCTCTCGCCGCGGTCCGACACGGTGGGGACCTGACCGCGCTCACATGGGATGGGACCGAGATCCCTCGGCTCGACCCGGCCCGTGCGCTCGTGCCGATTCAGCATCTGGACGAGCTGATCGACCTGATCGCCGGGTTGATCGAGGACCCGAGTTCGCCCGACGACTATGAGCGTGCCCTGGACGGCGTATCACGCCTCTGCGACCGGCGGCCGGATGACTTCGCCACGAGGACCGGGCCGCTCTTGGCCCGCGCGGGCCAAGCTGATCCTGCCGACGCCCTCCTATCCGGGCACCGTCGGAAGTTCGCTTTGCGACCTGGTCGTCGGTTGGGTCTCGGGCAAGGTTCAGGAGGGTGCCGAACGTCATCAGAGTCTCTTCGGGATGATCACGCGGAGAGTCCGATCGATCGCCCGCCGGGCCGCGGCCGGTCAGGCCGCCCCGCTGTTCGAGCGCCCCGACCCATGCCGGAGGATGGATCGATCCGCCGGTGCTGGTCAACCGCCTGCGGCGACGGATCGGAATGCCCCACGCCGACGACGACTTCGACGTCGAGCTGGCCCTCTTGAGGCTCGCGCCGAGAATCGGGAGACGACCCTGAGGGAAGCCGGGAGCCTGGCCGGCGAGTTCGCAGCCGCCTTGAGACACGCCCTCGGGGCGGAGGGCGAGCCGATCGGGCCGACCGCCTCCTTATGGGCCGCCGCCGCCCGGCGCGAGCCCCCTGGGGCGATGACGCTCGCGTCGAGAAACGCCACCCGAACCGCGGCCCCGATGCCGGGCTCGCCGCGCGTTATATCCTCCGCGTCGGGGCCGAGGTCCGCGGCCGATACCCCCGGCCTCCGTTCCTCGTCGAGCGGCAACCGCCCGGCCCGGCCGAGGGATGGGGCGATCTCCCCGGACCCTATCTCCATGATGATTCCTCTCTGTCCGGGGTCAACGCGTCGTGGGCCGCGACCGCGTGGCCGATGGTGCACGAACCCCTGTTCGCCACCGGTGCTTGGCGTATTGCCAGGGGCGATCGATCGGCGTGGGACGCGACCTTGAATCGCCCCTTCTTCCTGCTTCTGCTCGATCCCGACGTACCCTTGCGGCCGATGGCCAGGCTCCTGCTCGTCGCCGGCCTGAATGCGACGCGTCCCGAGCTCAGCGGCCTGGGGACCGATCTGCTGATCGCGGCGGTCAACGATGGCCGGCTCGATGGCGCCACCCTGGGCTCGGCCTTGACCGAGCTGGCACGGATCCAGGTGGACGGATCGCTCGAGCTGCCCGCATGGCAGAGGACCACAGAGTCCCCTCCACAGATCCCGATCGTCAAGATCAATCGCTGGTCGAAGGCCCTCGGCGAAGCCTCGCGGGCTTCGGCGCTCCACGCCCGCGTCATCGCCTCCGCCGTCTTAGACCTCTTCCGCGGCGATCCCTTCCAGACCCAGCGGACGGCCAATCTCCAGCCATTGTTGATCCTCTTGAAGGAGCTTCTCATCGAGACCGGCCAGGCCCTCACCGACCCCGACGCGCGAGCCGCCCTGGCGCGGCTCGGGACGTCCGGGAAGACGGGGATGTTGGCCAAAGCCATCCTGCAACTTCAGGCCGTCCCCGATCACCCCTCAAGGCTCGCCGCAGCGAAAGTCGCCCTCAACCGACGGATCGAGCGTGCCGAGCGCTGGGCAAGTTGGAGCCGAGATCGAACGGCGATCGAGTCGGCCTTGGCCGCGCCGATTCCCGCGAGATGATCGGCCACTGAGATCGAGATCTCAGCCGGCGCAGGAGGGCGGCGAGCCTCCGGGTCACCGAAGACGCGCCGCCGAATCGGTTCGTCATCCTCATCTCAAGGGCAGGGGGGCGGCGGCTCGATCTGGCCGCGGTCGTCCTTGGATTCGGCCTTTCGACGGCCGCCGCGCCCTTTGGGCTCGGCCTTGGGGGATGGTGCCCTGCGTTCATCCGCGGCATGACCGAGATGCTCGGCGACATGACTCATGGCCTCGGCGGCGCGGGCCAGGTGGCCTGCCCGTTCGATACGCCTCGCCTCGAAGTCGCGGCGTGCTTCGCGATAGAGGTCGCTGGCCGCATCACGGAAGTACTTGGCCTCGGGTCCCGCATCGCTCCCGTCGTCGCCCTCGCGGAGCCGCTCATAAGCCTTCGTCAGCTCATCACGGACTTCTCGACCCCGGCCGGCACCATCCTTGCGAGGAGGGGGCGGCAGCTCGTCGTCGGGCCGGTCGGAGAGTGCCGCGCCCGCGCGTGTTCGATGGCCCGCGCCAGGTCGTGTGCGATGGCGCCATATTCATGGGCCAGTTCGGGATTCTCATCCTTGAATGCCTGGACCCCGGCCCGATAGAACTTCGCGGCCCGATCGGTCCATTCGCGAAGCCGGGCATCGGGCCGGTCGGCGGCCTGGCCGTCGGACCGCAACCGACGCAGCAGGTGGTAGGCGTGGTGCAAGTCGCCCGCCGGCCCCTCGTCCGCCTTTTTCTCAGCTTCTTCTTTCTTGGCGTACTTCAGCGCTTTCTTCTTCGGAGGCGGCGGCTCGTCGGGCGCTGCGGCGCCGTCGGCGCCATCCCCAACAAGGTCAGGCTCAGCAGGCCCGACGCTCCCAGGCCCAGGATCTTCAGCAGCATGAACGTCCTCCCTCTTGGCGTGAAGCCGGTGTTCGAACGAATTCGGTCCGCATCGGTCGATGGCGGCCGTGCGTCGAGTTGAACCGAATATTCACGCACGGATCATGCCACCGGCAAGGATCGTGCCGCCCGGGCCTTTTCCACTCGCGATCGGGCAGAAACCGGGCGAGAAGCCCCGATCGGATGGGGGATTTCCGCCAAGGGCGATACCGGGTCGAGTCAAGCAAGGGGACTCGTACGAGGCGCAAACTTGATCGGGCTTCGTACAATTCCCTCGGATTTCCTCTCTCCAACGCTCGATTCCCGTTGAGAACTCGCCATGATGGAGGCTGCCAGGTTCCCGCAACCAACCGAGCGGGACGAGGCCGGATGCGTGTCCTCATCGTCCCCTGATGCAACCGAAAGACCCCCAGAGCTTCATGCGACCCGGGCAAAGCAGTGGTCGAGCGTGCATAGAGTCGGCATCGAGCCGGAACCGAACACGATACGGAAACCGAAGGATCACGAACGGTGAGATATCCCGAAGACAAGATCAAGGAAGCCATTCTCCACCCCGACCTCGAGATTCGGGACAGGGCGACCAGTTACTTCGCCAAGTCGTATTCCCAGGACCCGTCCATCATGGATCGGGTGATCGAGGCCGTGCAAACCTACGGCCGGCAGGACGCTTCCGGGCTGATCGGGTTGTCGAGAGATTTGCCGCAATCCGAGAGCAGCATCGCCTGGGTTCTCGGCGAACTGAACGACGAGGCGAGCGACGCGTACGAGAACTACACCGACAACCTGTCGATGGTCCTGGTCGAGGCCGATACCTCCCTGCTACTGCCCAGGGAATCGGCGATCCTGGAGGCCCGTCACCTCACTCCCGACTCGCGTGCTGACATCGAAGAGCGGTTGAGGATGCGGAAGTGGGATGAGGCGACATGCTGGCGGAAGCTGGAGGAGTTCTGCGAGGAAGGCAAGGACAAGTATTTTATCAACGAGGTCAACCTGCCCCACGCCAAGCGGATCGTGGAAGCGCTGGCCCGTTTCGGCGAACGATGCGAGGAGAAAGTCCACGCCATCCTGGGTCAGAAGCGCGAGGACTACACCAACGACCCGAGGGCGTGGATGGAACCCCTGGTGGCTCGCCTCACCGGCCAGGCTCGGTTGGGCTCCGCCATCCCCCTCCTGATCACGAAGCTCCTCGAAGATGGCGGCGACCTCCTCAACGAGGAATGTGCCCAGGCCTTGACCCGGATCGGCTCGCCCGCCGTCCTGAATGCCATCTCCAAGGCATTCCCCGGCGCCCCACACCACTTCCGCCTCTACGCCCGCGGTCCCCTGGAACTCATCCACTCCGACCTCGCCGTCGAAACGTGCGTCGATCTGCTCGCTCAAGAAAAGGATACGAGCATCCGGATTCAACTCGCCGATTCCCTCCTCTGGCAGTTCGCCCCGGAAGGCATCGAGGCGGCCCGGCGCCTCCTCGTGGGCCAGGACATCGATTTCGAGCTCAGGGGCCTTCGAAATGATCTGCTGGAAACCTGCACCTTCACGGGCGAGCGCTTCCCCGAGTATGACGAGTGGCTGGCCGCGGAAAAGGCCGAGAAAGAAGAACACCGGAGGCAGGTCAAGGAACTTGAAGGTGACCCGACGCGTCTGCTGCTCTATGGCCTCGAGAAGCTGATCGGCAAGAAGGCAACCGACGCGCCCAGGGCCGCGCCGGCGGTGCCCCCGACGCCTCGCCCGGGTCCGCCCCTCATCCTCAAGAGGACGCAACGAGCCGGGAGGAACGACCCTTGCCCCTGCGGGAGCGGGAAGAAGTACAAGAAATGCTGCGGCCGAGGTTAGACTTTAGCCCAGCAAGATCCCATCACCGAAGGGACGATCATGAAGACAATCTCCGCGGACTTCAACGCGATGACGGAAGCCGGCCATGTCCGGCTGACTCTACCGTGCTCACAGGAAGGCATCCTGATGCTGGGACTAAGCACCGGCGACTGGATCTGGCTCACCGACACCGAGTTGGTCGTCGGCGCGCGCCTCGCCATCGACGATCGCTACGGGTTGGTCGGCGTCCCGGATTGGGACACGCTGGTGCATCTCGACGACGAAGACACCCAGGACTTCGCGAGAGTCCAGGACGAATTCCAAGGAATCCACCAGAGGTCCGTTCGCTCCTTCGACGAAGAGTGGCGGACCTTTCAACTGCTGACGATCTCCGAGTTCGTCGCGCCGCCGGAACTCAAGACCGGCCTCGCGCCCGGGTATTTCTCGTCCCGACGCGCCGAGGCGCTGCTGATGCTCGGCAAAGCCGACTTGGCCTTGATCGAGATCGAGGAGGCACGGCGCCTGGGTTCTGTCGAACCGGTTCGGTCCGGATGTCGGGATCTCAAGGATCGCGACGCCTGAAAGGGATGGCAGATCCCGAGCCAGATACGGCCGGGCGACAACGAGAGGGCCAGGGGTTAGAATAGAGCATGGTCTAACGGCCATGATCCGATCGCATTGCGCCTTCGGTTGCCCGTCCTTCGGCACCAAGAAGGGAGTTTGGGTGAGCCATGTCCAGTCCCGACCAGCAGCCGACCATCGCGATACTTTCGCTCTCAATCCGCGACTTTCGCGGGATTGATCGGCTCGAGCTGGACTTTCGCGGTCCTGACGGTCGTCCGAACTCGCTGGTCGTTATCGCGGGCCCCAATGGGTGCGGCAAGACCGCTGTACTTGAGGCGGCCCTCATCCTCGCTGGAGGCCCGAAGTTGATCACTGGCCTTCGGGGCGATCGAGCCGTCCGAAGGGGTGCGAAGGATTATGCCATATCTGCCGAGTTCCAGATTGGCCCAGGAAAGCTGTTTAGCAGAGATGATAATAGAATCTCCAGCCCACCGCTTTTTAGCAGAGATGATAATAGAATCTCCAGCCTACCGCTTTCGGACCATCCTGTATCGCACTGGTACTTTTCATCCTGGCGAGCGCCTGCCCTCGTCGGACCGGTAGACCCAAGCGTCGGTCAACGCGGTCGGCGGCCCGCCAACACAGACGAAAACCGCCTTCTCAACGTGAAGCAACGGTTGGTTAATGCCGCGGCGGTCGAGCGTTTCGAGGGCCCGCGTTTTCCCGAATTTAATCGCTATTCCGCCGTTATCAAGGAGATCAACGACGCCTGGCGCGAGTTCTACCCCGACACCGACTACGCTTTCGAGGTCGGTGTGGTCGTGACCGCCGAGAAGTCGGAGGGCGGATCGTTTGAGGATCCGTCTGGGGTCGCGTCTTAGTGGCACCGAGAACGTCACCGCCGAGAAGTCGGAGGGCGGATCGTTTGAGGTTTACCTGCGTACGTCCAAGGGTGATCGGCTCGAAGTCGATCTGCTGAGTGCCGGACAGCTTGAGCTGTTTCTGTTCCTGAGCGAACTAGCATTGAACGAGAACCGCGAAGGGATCATCTTCATCGACGAGCCAGAGCTCCACCTGGATCCGCAATGGCATCGACTGATCCTGCGTAGCCTGATGCGGCTCCAGCCACGCGCCCAACTGGTCGTCGCGACCCACTCGCCCGAGATCTACGACGCGGCAGCATCGTACGAACGCCACTACCTCGTTCCCGAGGACGATCCCCGCTCCTGGCTGTGGGCGCAGCAAAGCAATATTGAATCGGGAGTCTGAATGGCTGTGGCACGAGATGTCGAAAGGCCCAGTCTGTATCAGTGGTCTGATCAATCTTTGGGTTGAGGACGGAGCCCACCCGAGCCTACCTCGACGCGGTCTGGGACAGCTCCGCCGTCGAAGTTCCTCATCGGAGGTGGCAACGAAGGCGTCAGGCAATCGTAAACGACGCGGAAAAAGCCGGCTATCCGGAACGTTTTCGCGGTAATCGACTGTGATTTCGGCGAGGCTGAAAGGCGAGCTGGACGAATCCCAACAAGACATATCGAAAGATTCGTCCTGCCACGCCATGAGATCGAGAACTATTTGCTCGACGCGGACGCCTTGGCCGCAAGTCGATTGAACAACATTGGGAAAGACCGCGGACGAGATCGAGAAATGATGGCGACGGCTGCCAGTCGACTTTGTTGGTGGGCCGCGTGTCGCGGCAGCTGGTCGCGGAATTGAAGAAGGCGATTTCGCCAGGAGTTTCACAGGACCCTGGAATCCACCCGTGAACAGCGAGGACTCAGGCACGGAGTCACATTTGCGAAGCCCGTGGTTCGTCAGAGACTCGAGCACGAGGCCGGCCGCACGACCGAGGCCGATGTCCATAGATTATTGTCGGTCGCTCATGTCACAGCAAATCAATCATTGTCCGATGGTCGTTGGAGGAGCGAATTCGCCGGCAAGGAGATCCTTCGCGATGTCGGGAGCCAGATCTGCGACCACACGAAGTTCTCAAGAATCCAAGCCCGAATTCGACCAGGTTCGATGAAGATCTCGCCAAGGAAGTCGGTGCCTGGCAGAGACAGAATCAGACCGTCCCCCCGATATCACTGATCTTCTCGCGGCCCTCCAGCAGCGGATCATGCGGCAGCCCGACCTAGACCGTAGCCCTCGACGCGGTCGATGCCCATCTCGGTTCACTCAAGTCTCAAATGTCGGTTTCTGGCGTAAGTTGAACCCGCCTGCCCAGAGGAAAGGATCTCGATCAACTCAATCGGAATTAAAACCACGGTGGCGATGATTGGCCGGTGGGGATAGATTAGTCGGGAGCGGGGAGAGAGGTTCGGCCATCCGAATGGATGGCCGCTCGCTCGACTCCATGGACTCCAGGAATCCTCAAGAATGCCCCATCCGACGATGACGTCCCAGGACACCGATCCGACGGTGCCGTCCGAGCCGCGCCCGCCGCTCGAGGCGATCTTCTCGCCGCGCGCCGTCGCGGTGATCGGCGCCAGCGAGAAGGCCGGGAGCGTCGGGCGATCGATCCTCTGGAACCTGATCGGCAGCCCCTTCGGCGGGACGGTCTATCCGGTCAATCCCAAGCGGCCCAACGTGCTGGGCATCCGTTCGTATCCCACCATCGCCGCGGTCCCCGAGCCGGTCAACCTCGCCATCGTGGTGACCCCCGCGCCCACCGTCCCCGACGTCATCGGTGACTGCGTCGAGGCCGGCGTCAAGGGGGCCATCATCATCTCGGCCGGGTTCAAGGAGATCGGCCCGGACGGGGCCGAGCTCGAGCGGCAGGTGCTCGAGCGAGCCCGACAGGGGCGGATGCGGCTCATCGGTCCCAACTGCCTCGGCGTGATGAATCCCGGCCTCGGGCTCAATGCCACATTCGCCGCCGGGATCGCCCGGCCCGGCACCGTCGGCTTCATCAGCCAGAGCGGCGCCCTCTGCACGGCCATCCTCGACTGGAGCCTGAAGGTCAACGTCGGCTTCAGCGCGTTCGTCTCGGTCGGGTCGATGCTCGACGTCGGCTGGGGCGACCTGATCGACTACCTCGGCGATGACCCCAGCACCAAGTGCATCGTCATTTACATGGAATCGATCGGCGACGCTCGTTCGTTCCTGTCGGCGTCGCGCGAGGTCGCGCTGGTCAAGCCGATCATCGTGATCAAGGCGGGGCGGACCGATGCGGCGGCCAGGGCGGCCGCGTCGCACACGGGCTCGATGGCCGGCAGCGACGAGGTTCTCGACGCCGCGTTCCGCCGCGTCGGCGTGCTGCGGGTCAATACGATCTCGCAGGTCTTCGACATGGCCGACGTGCTCGCCAAGCAGCCCCGGCCCCGAGGATCGCGGCTGGCGATCATCACCAATGCCGGCGGGCCCGGCGTGCTGGCCACCGACGCCCTCATCGAGAATCGCGGCGAGCTCGCCGCGCTCTCGGGCCCCACCGCCGAGGCTCTCGACGCCTTCCTGCCCGCCGCATGGAGCCACGCCAATCCGATCGACATCCTCGGCGACGCCGACCCCAAACGCTACGCCCGGACGCTCGAGATCACGTCCCAGGACCCAAACATCGACGGCCTCCTCGCCATCCTGACCCCCCAGGCCATGAGCGACCCGACCGGGACCGCCCAGGAACTGCGCCGGTTCGCCAAGGTCGCCGGCAAGCCCGTGCTCGCCAGTTGGATGGGCGGCGAGTCGGTCCGGCCCGGCGAGGAGATCCTCGACCGGGCGGGCATCCCGACCTTCGCCTATCCCGACACCGCCGCGCGAATGTTCACCCTCATGTGGCGGTCGTCCTACAACCTCCAGGCCCTGTATGAGACCCCGATCCTCCCGACCGGAGGCGCCGCCGTCGCGACAGACCGCCACGAGGCCGAGGCCATCATCGCCGACGCGAGGGGCCTGGGGCGGACCATACTCACCGAAGTCGAGTCCAAGCGGATCCTCTCCGCTTACGGCATCCCGACCGTCGAGACCCGGATCGCCGCGACCGAGGACGACGCCGTCGCCGCGGCCGAGGCGATCGGCTTCCCCGTCGTCCTCAAGGTCTACTCTCGCACGATCACTCACAAGGCCGACGTTGACGGCGTGCAGCTCAATCTCAACGGCGCCGAGTCGGTCCGACGCGCCTATCGCGATATCGCCTCGGCGATCCGCGACCATGTGGGCGACGACCATTTCCAGGGGGTCAGCGTCCAGCCCATGATCAAGCTCGACGGCTACGAGCTGATCATCGGCAGCAGCCTGGATCCCCAGTTCGGGCCGGTGCTCCTCTTCGGCACCGGCGGCCAGCTCGTCGAGATCTTCAAGGATCGCGCCCTGGCCTTGCCGCCGCTCAACACGACGCTGGCCCGCCGGTTGATGGAGCAGACCCGGATCTTCGCCGCGCTCAAGGGCGTCCGCGGACGCCGGCCCGTGAATCTCCCGGCGCTCGAGCAGCTCCTGGTGCGATTCAGCTACCTCGTGATCGAGCAGCGATGGATCAAGGAGATCGACATCAACCCCTTGCTCGCCGCCCCGGACCACCTCCTGGCCCTGGACGCCCGGATGATCTTGCACGGGCCGGAGGTCCAGGAGGGGGACCTCCCGCGGCTCGCCATCCGCCCGTATCCGAGCCAGTACGTCACCTCGTGGACCGGCAACGACGGCAGCGCGCTGGAACTCCGGCCGATCCGCCCGGAGGATGAGCCCGCGATGGTCGCGTTCCACGGCACCCTCTCCGAGCGGACCGTCTCGCTCCGCTACTTCCACGCCATGAAGTTGAGCACGCGGGTCGCGCACGACCGCCTGACCAAGATCTGCTTCGTCGACTACGATCGCGAGATGGTGCTGGTGGCCGATCGCGAGGGCCCGGAGACCGGCGCCCGAGAGATCGTGGGGGTCGGCCGGCTCAGCAAGGTCCGGGGGACTGACGAGGCCGAGTTCGCCGTCCTCATCAGCGATCATTTCCAGAGACGAGGACTGGGCCTCGGGCTCCTGAGTCGCCTGATCCAGCTCGGTCGCGCCGAGGGGCTCGCCCGGATCTTCGGCACCATCCTGCCCGAGAATATCGGGATGCGGCGCATCTGCGAGAAGCTGGGCTTCCGGATCTCCCACGTCGTCGACGACGCGGTGCTCAAGGCTGAACTCGAGCTGTGAGAGAACGCGGCCAGAAACCACTCCCCCCGAGGAATTCGATAGATGCCATGGAGTAGCCTCAACTTCCCCATGTTCGTGATGATGGCCGTCCTGGCCGGTCTCCTCTATGGCCTGGTCAAGGACAGGCCCGCCGACGTCCTCTTCGTCGGCGCGATCGCGATCCTGGCGCTCTTCCGCGTCGTCACCCCGGAGGACGCGTTTTCGGGCTTCGCCAACTCGGGGATGCTGATCGTGGCCGCGCTGTTCGTGGTGGCCGCGGGCCTGCGCGAGACCGGCGTGATGGAGTACGTCGGCGAGCGATTCCTGGGCCACGTCGAGACCGAGGCGCGCGCCCTGTTCTACATGGCGGTCGTGCTGATCCCCTCGGCCATGGTGCTGAACAACACGCCGAAGGTGGCCCTGCTGGTGCCGGTGCTGATCGCCTGGTGCCGCAAGCGCCGGATCTCGCCCTCGAGGCTGCTGATGCCGCTGTCGTTCCTGTCGATCCTGGGAGGTACCTGCTCGCTGATCGGCACGAGTACGAACCTCGTCGTCCAGGGGCTCGTGATCAAGAGCCACCTCACGCCGATGGGCTTCTTCGAGATCGGCAAGGTGGGCCTCCCTTGCGCGCTCCTTGGTGCCGCCTACCTCCTGACGATCGGGCGGAAGCTGCTGCCTGACCGTAAGGACCTGATCGAACAACTCGAGGAGACCCGGCGCGAGTACCTGGTCGAGATGCTGGTCCAGCCGGAATGCCGGCTCGTGGGCAAGACGATCGCGGAGGCCGGGCTCCGGCACCTGCCGGGCCTGTTCCTGATCGAGATCGACCGCGACGGCGAGGTCATCGGCCCGGTCGGCCCGGATCAGGAGGTGCATGCCAACGACCGGCTGGTCTTCACCGGGGTCGTCAGCACGATCGTGGACCTGGAGAAGATCCCCGGGCTCGTCCCAGCGGCCGACGCGCGCTACGTGGTCTCGCCGATCGAGCAGCGGGGCCGCCAGCTCTGCGAGGCGGTCATCAGCCCCAGCTCGCCTCTGGCCGGCAAGGCGGTCCGCGACGCCGACTTCCGCGCCCTCTATGACGCGGCGATCGTGGCCGTGCACCGCAACGGATCGCGCCTCACCAACAAGATCGGCGAGATCCGGCTCTATGCCGGCGACACGCTCCTGCTGCAAGTCGGGCCGGATTTCACGCGGGCCTATCGCAACAATCCCGACTTCTACCTCGTGAGCGACGTCGAGGACTCGCGGCCGGTGCGATATGATCGGGCCTGGACCGCGGCGGCCATATTCCTGGTGATGATCACGGCGTTCGTCAGCAACAAGGTCGACATCATGCTGGTCGCATTCCTGGCCGCCGGCGCGATGATCCTGACCCGTTGCATCTCGGCCTCCGATGCGCGCAAGGCCGTGGACTGGCCCGTGCTGATCGCGATCGCCGCGTCGTTCGGGGTCGGCAAGGCGCTCGAGCAATCCGGCGTGGCCAAGCTGTTCGCCGAGATGCTCGTCGAGGCCACGCGCTCCTTTGGGCCCAGGGCGACGATGGCGGCGATCTACTTCGGGACCATGGTCCTCAACGAGCTGATCAGCAACAACGCCGCGGCCGCGCTGTCATTCCCGTTCTGCCTGGAGTCGGCCCGGCTCATGGGCGTCAGCGAGCGGCCCTTCATCATGGCCGTCACCCTGGCCGCCAGCTACGCCTTCGCCTCGCCCATCGGCTACCAGACCCACATGATGGTCTTCGGGCCCGGCGGCTACAAATTCACCGACTTCATGCGCGTCGGCATCCCCCTGAACATCCTCATGTGGATCACAGCGGTGATCCTTATACCATGGATCTGGCCGTTTCATGTATCGGTCCCTTGATTCGCAACCATCGGTAGAATCATGCAACCCTTCTATCTCGCGACTCAGCCCGAATCCGATCCGAATTGACTTACAGCAAGTCTGGATCTAACGTGAAGTAGGATTGACCGATGCAGGATCCTGGAGGACTGGCGCTCGTAATCAAGGCAATCACCACCGGCCTGAGTAACTGCCTCTTCTGGAAGAATGATCAGACTGAGAACCGAATCCGGGCGAATCGCGAGCTCCAAGGGCTAACCCCACGCGGAATCAAGAAGGAGTTGATCCAATTCGTCAAGGACGGCGGCCTGGTCGTACAGGTCCCCGAAACCCGCGAGTCGTATCGTGACAAGCATGATTGTTATTACAAGGTCATCATAGATATTCCAGACCTCCCGTTGCCGCTGTTCGTCGAAATGATCCTGCACGACGCCGACCCGGATGTTCCCATGGTCTGCATCGTCAACGCCCATCTCCAGAGGGACTGAACATGAGGCCTTACCCCTGGAAATGTGCGACCTGCGGCCTCCAAGCGGTCGAACCGGTCACACTTTCCACTTATCTCGCCGAGCTCGACCACGATGGCCGCAAGTACGAGGTTGCCGTCAAGGATCTGGATGTTCTCCGTTGCAAGAATTGTGGCACGATCGTCCTGGATGACGACGCGAGCGAACGGTTGAGCGATGCGCTTCGTGAGGCGGCAGGTCTCCTGAGTCCCGAGCAGATTCGGAATCATCGTGAGGGCTTGGGGCAGACCCAGAAGCAGCTCGCGAATCTGCTCCGGATCTCGGAATCGACCTTATGCCGCTGGGAAACGGGCAGCCAAATCCAGCAGCGATGCATGGACGCATTTTTGCGCGTGGTCTTCCAGTCGGCGGACGCACGGCGCATTCTCAGCGATTCGGAGGCCGGCTGGCCGGGCGTGGGCGCCCCTGGAGAATTGTCGATCGTTACCGATCGCTCCCCATCATCCGCCGGATGACAACCCCGGACACCTCCCCGCGCGCAAACTCACACGGTCCCACGAGGTCGTCGAGATCTATCTACAATCGGAAAAAGGGCCGTCTTGGTCGTGTCCGGAGGCGAGACGTGAACCTGTCGACCGCCATTCGCAGCGAGCGCTTTGCCTTCGCGGACCTACGCGCGGTCTTCGCCGCGGCCAATGAGGAGAAGTCGGGCGACCAGCTCGCCGGGCTTGCCGCTCGAACCGAGCGCGAACGCGTGGCGGCCAAGCTCGTCCTGGCCGAGCTCACGCTCGGCGAGATCGTCGATCATCCGCTAATCGATCCCGATGGCGATGAGGTCAGCCACCTGATTTGCGAGTCGCTCGACCGTGACACCTTTGACCCCTTGCGCGGCCTGACCGTCGGCGAATTTCGCGATTGGATCCTCGACGATGCCACGACCGGCGAAGCGCTGGCCGAGATCCGGCGTGGGCTGACTCCGGAGTTGGCGGCGGCGGCCGCGAAGCTGATGAGCAACAAGGATCTGGTCCTCGCCGCGAGCAAGGTCCGGGTGGTGACCCGCTGCCGTAATACGATGGGCCAGCGAGGGGTCTTCGGCATCCGCGTCCAGCCGAATCATCCCGGCGACGACATCGGCGGAATCCTGCTCTCGGCCGCCGACGGCCTGCTCTACGGCTGCGGCGACGCCATGATCGGCGTCAATCCGGCCGCCGAGTCGGTCGAGGTCGCCGAGGCCATCCTCCGCGCCCTCGATCGCCTCATCGAGACGCTGGAGATCCCCACGCAGGCCTGCTGCCTGGCCCACATCACGACCCAACTCGGCTGCCTCGACCGGGGCGCGCCGGTGGACCTGCTGTTCCAATCGGTCGCCGGCACCCAGGCGGCGAACGCGAGCTTCGGGATCGACCTGGCACTCCTCCGGGAGGGGCACGACCGCATCCGCGAGCATCATCTCGGCCGCGACGTCGCCTGGGTGGGCGAGCAGGCGATGTATTTCGAGACGGGGCAGGGGAGTGCCCTCTCGGCGGGGGCCCACCACGGCGTGGACCAGCTCACGCTCGAGGCCAGGGCCTATGGCGTAGCCCGGGCGTTCGACCCCTTCCTGGTCAACAGCGTCGTCGGCTTCATCGGGCCGGAGTACCTGCACGACGAGCGTCAGATCATCCGGGCCGGGCTGGAAGATCACTTCATGGGCAAGCTGCTGGGGCTCCCCATGGGCGTGGATGTCTGCTACACCAATCATGCGGCGGCCGACCAGAACTCGGCCGACAACCTGCTGATGCTGCTCGCGGCCGCCGGCTGCAACTACGTCATGGGCGTGCCCTGCTCGGACGATGTCATGCTCAACTATCAATCGACCAGCTTCCACGATGCCCTCGCCGTGCGACGGCTCTTCGGCCTGCGCCCGGCCCCGGAGTTCGCCGCGTGGCTGGAGGCGCGCGGACTGCCGACCGGGGCCCCCGCGGCGATCGAGGACGGGCCCGCTCGACGACGGATGCTCCAGCAGCTCGGACCGATCCTGGAACGCGCGGAGGGGATCGCCTGATGCCAGTCGATGCGGAAATACCGCCGGACGACGACGATGCCCCGATGGCCGACGACGTCCGTCGGCTCCACGCGATGGGATATGCCCAGGAGCTGGCGCGTCGCCTGGGAGGCTTCTCGAACTTCGCGCTCTCGCTGTCGATCATCTGCATCCTGGCCGGCGGCGTCACGTCGTTCCACCTCGGGCTCTGCAGCGTGGGCGGGGCGTCGATCGGGTTGGGCTGGCCCCTGGTGAGCCTGCTCGCCCTGGCGGTCGCGGCCACGATGGGCCAGCTCGCCTCCACGTTCCCGACCGCCGGCGGGCTCTACCATTGGTCGGCGATCCTGGGCGGTCGCGGCTGGGGATGGACGACCGCCTGGTTCAACCTCGCCGGGCTGATCACCGTGCTGGCCGCGATCAACGTCGGCACATATCGATTCGCGATGGCGGCGCTGGGACCCGGCCCGCTGCCCCCGGAGCTCGACCTGGCGGCCCAGGCGCTGGGGGTCGTCCTCATCACCGGTTCGCAGGCGGCGATCAACCACCTCGGCATCGGGGCGACGGCGCGATTGACCGACTTCAGCGGCTACTGGATCCTCCTCGTCGCCTCCGCGCTCACCGTCGGCCTGCTGACGTTCGCGCCGGGCCTGGCCCCGGCGAGGCTCGTCACTTTCGACAACTTCAGCGGGCCCGCGGGCCGGGACGTCTGGCCGGCGACGGAAGGGCTGGTCATGCTCTTCGCCCTGGGGGCGCTGCTGCCGGCCTATACGATCACCGGCTTCGACGCCTCGGCCCACGCCTCGGAGGAGACCATCGGCGCCTCGGCGAGCGTGCCGCGGGGCATCGTCCGATCGGTCCTGGTCTCGGGCGTGGCCGGGTGGGTCTTCCTCGAGCGCCGTCGTCCTGGCCGCGCCCAGCCTCCGCGACGCCGCGGCGCAGGGCGAGGGCGCGTTCCTCTGGATAATGACGAGCGTGCTCCCGCCTTCGCTGGTCATCGCGCTCTGCGTCGGGATCGTCGTGGCCCAGTACCTCTGCGGGCTGGCCACGGTGACCTCGGCCTCGCGGATGGCCTACGCCTTCGCCCGCGACGGCGGCCTGCCGTGCTCGACGGCCGTGCGTTGGGTCTGCCCCAGACGACGCTCGCCCGCGGTCGCCATCTGGGGCGTCGCCGCGGTGTCGGTCCTGTTCACGCTCCACACCCCGGTCTATTCGACGATTACCGCCGTCTGCACGATCTTCCTCTACGTCTCCTATGTCCTGCCGGCGACCCTGGGAGCCTGGGCGTACGGCCGGACCTGGACGGCGATGGGTCCGTGGAATCTCGGGCGCTGGTATCGACCGCTGGCCTTGCTCAGCGTGCTCGCCTGCGCCGCGATGATCGTGATCGGCATGCAGCCGCCCAACGAGCGCTCGGCCTGGGTCGTGGGGGCTTTCGCGATGGTGCTGGCGGCCGCATGGTTCGGCGGCGTCCGCCGGAGGTTCCCAGGCCCGCCGACCTCGGCCTTCGACGACCATCGACGGGCCGCAGCGATTCCCCTCACGGTCTCCGTCGCATCAGACGAATAGGACGTCAGATCGGAGAGACATCTTGAATCCGTCGCAAGAGATCGAGCCCCTGCCCGGCGTCGGCCCCGACCCCGAGCGACCGCCAACTTCGGCCCAATCGACGGTCCTGGATCGCGTACGGGCTCGGACCCCCGCGCGGATCTTGACCGGTCGCGCCGGGGCGGCCTACCGAACGTCGACGTATCTGGAGCTGCGCCAGGACCATGCCGCGGCTCGCGACGCGGTCGTCGCCGAGCTCGATCTGGAGCGGGAGCTGGGAGCGTCGCTCGTGGCCGAATGGGGGCTGTTCGAGGTCGCCACGATGGCCCGGACAAAATCGGAATTCCTGCTGCGACCCGAGCTGGGCCGGTCGCTCGACCCGGCGGCCCGGGCCGAGCTGGCCGATCGATGCCCCGTCGGTGCCGACCTCCAGGTGGCGATCGCCGATGGACTCTCGGCCGCGGCCGTGCGGGCCCAGGTCCCCGCCTTGCTTCCCGCGCTCGCTGCGGAGTCCCGTCGCCGCGGCTGGCGGTTCGGCCGGCCGTTCTTCATCCGCCATGGCCGCGTGGGGGTGCTCAACGACATCGGCGAGCTCCTGGACCCGGCCGTCGTCGTGCTCCTGATCGGCGAGCGGCCGGGGCTGGCCACCGCCGAGAGCCTTTCGGCCTACATGGCCTATCGTCCCCGCGCCGGGCACGACGACTCGCGGAGGAACCTGATCTCCAACATCCACGTCCGAGGCGTCCCGCCCGACCAGGCGGCCCTCCGGATCGGCCGACTCGCCGCACAGATGATCGGGCTCGCGACCAGCGGCGTCTCCATCAAGGAGCGGGGGATCGCGGAGACCGACCTGTCCGGGCCTCCTCCTGGACAGCCCTTGTCCTCCTCGGAGATCCGGAATGAGGAACGCGGTCCGCAATGAGCCTCGTGAGCGGACCCGCGCCGATCGTCGGCGGCAGGATTCAGCGATTCGCCAGCTCTTTCCACGCCCACAAGCAAGCCAGGAAGAATCGTTTCTCGTTGGAGGAAGCCAGTTTCGTGAAATCCTCGATCCGATCGCTTATCTCGATGATCAACGTCAGGACGTCGGAGCGTTTGAAGCGTTCGGTCAGATCGTAGTCTGCGATGTGCCGCTTCTCCTGGAGCTCAACGAAGGCCTCAGCCAACCTCCGGATCTCGCCGGGGATCGTGAAGCCCACGGGCAACCCTTTGGCAACCCCCTTCTTGAGAGTCCCACCACCGAATGACTTGCAGGCCTCCTTCATGACCCCGTGAGCGAAGGCTCTTCCCAGGACTTGCCGGAATGGCGCCTGATTGTGCTGAGCCCCGATCTGGACCCGACAGGCTTCGTCGATCAGGAGATGGAACGCGGCATAGTATGCCGCCGAGATCGCGCGACGCAGGTTCGACTGCTTCGGCTTCCTGGCATCGAGGGTCGCCAGCCGTTTGGCCTGCACCAGAAGATCGTCATAGGCACGGCTCACCCCTCGTCCTCGTCGTCATCCTCATCGAGTTCGCTCTGCTTGGCAAACCAGATATACGGCCACAACGACACGCCTTGATCGCGAATTGCTTGGCGGATCGCGGATTTCACTTCGGTGATATCATCCCCTTTGAGCTTTTCGACCTTCACGCTCTCATCGAGAATGACCGTCACGCGCAAGGCATCCTCTCCGTCGGTATCGACGTATTCCTCGACGCGAATATCCACGACCTTGGGATTGCGAGGGAGCTTCGATTTCAGCTCGCTGAGTTTCAGGACGTCGAGGATCTTCTGATCGACTGCCATGGCAAGGATCCCTTCATGACCGATGGTTCGCGGATCTCCCCTCACTCTCCAAGGGGACGCCCGAGGTTACTGCCATTCTCCGATTCCCGACCCGAGAGCTCAATCTCAGGGATGATCGCCCGGCGGCAAGTGCCTATAATCGTCCTATGAATCCGACCGAAAACCCACTCCTCCAGGCGACCGATCTCGGACTGTATTGCGAGCGCGGGGGCTTTTACATCGACCCCTGGCGGCCCGTGGATCGCGCCGTGGTGACGCACGCCCACGCCGACCACCTCTGCTGGGGATGCAACCACTACCTCGTCGCCCGCGACGGCCTGTTCGTGGCCCGCGCCCGGCTGGGCGACCCCGCGACAATCGACACGGTCCCGTACGGGGAGCCGATCGATATCAATGGCGTCAGGGTCTCGTTCCACCCGGCCGGCCATATCCTGGGCTCGGCGCAGGTACGCGTCGAGCACGCTGGGCGCGTCTGGGTCGTCTCGGGCGATTACAAGGTCGAGCCCGATCCGACCTGCGCACCCTTCGAGCCCATTCGCTGCCATGTGTTCATCAGCGAATGCACCTTCGGCCTGCCGATCTATCGATGGCCGGCGCAGGAGGACGTCTTCGCCGACATCGTGGGTTGGTGGCGGGGCAATCGGGCTTCGGAGCGGGCGAGCCTGCTCTATGCGTACTCGCTCGGCAAGGCCCAGCGGGTGCTGGCCGGGTCTGGCCGCCCATGCCGGAGACGACCGGCCCGGACCGATCTATACGCATGGCGCCGTCGAGGCGATGAATCGTGCGTATCGCGCCGGCGGGGTCGCCCTCCCCGAGACGACGCACGTGTCCGAGGGGAACCCGGCGACCGACTGGTCGGGCGCCTTGATCGTCGCGCCCCCCTCCGCGCACGGGACGCCCTGGACCCGCCGGTTCGGGCCGTCCTCCACCGCGTTCGCCTCGGGCTGGATGCGCATCCGGGGCGCCCGTCGACGGCGGGCCGTCGACCGCGGGTTCGTCCTCTCGGACCACGTCGATTGGCCGGGGCTCCTCTCGGCCATCGATGCGACCGGCGCCGAGACGACCTGGCTCACCCACGGCTATACCGCCGTCGTCACCCGATGGCTCCGCGATCGCGGGAAAGACGCCCACCCCGTGGCGACACGATACGAGGGGGAACGCGACGACGCGACGGGACCCGAGGAGCCCTCGCCCATCTCACCTTCGGGTTCCTTGGAGTTTCCGAACGGATGATGTCGCCAATCCGGGCGCTCCCCGGCAGGCGCGTCGCCCTCGGCGAGCCCCGCAAGGCCGGCGACGCGCCCCCCGATCTTCCAGCAAACGAACGAACCGTCCGACCGTCATGACAGCCCGAGGCCCATGGCCGAACCTTTCGACTTTCCGGGCAACGCCTGGACGGCCAGCGATCGCGGTTGACTGACCTCAAGGGTGGCCGCGGTTTGGATCACGATCGCGTCGATAGCGGACGAGGACTCGACCCCGGCCTGGACATCCTGACCATGACTCGCCGTGAATTCCAACGTACCCATCTCGCCACCGACCACCGTGCTGGCGGTCCCGATCCCGTCACCTCGTATCGTCGCGAGCTGACCGACGTTGGAGGAGCTCGCCGATGATGGCTTACTGCTCGGCGCGTCGAGGAACAGGCCGTTGATCAGGGCGTTGTCGAGTACCGGCCAGGTTGGTCACCTTGACCACGATGTCGCCGCTCACCTTCCACTGCAGGTACACCCCGCCGCTGAACGACGAGATCGTCTCGGTGTCCAGCACCGTGCCCGACGTGCTGAGGATCTGGATCTGCTCGCTCCCGCCCCTTGTTGTCATAATCCAGCGCGTAGATCGACAGCAGGTGCTGCTGGCCGTCGGTGAGGTTGACGCCCACGCTGAAGCTGGTCGCCGAGAACCAGCACGCGGCGATCCGGCCCGAGCCGACGGCATCCTGCAGCGCACGCGGGTCGGTCGTGCTCGGCCACGTGTAGCTCGACTCGCCCGCGGCCGAGATCGAGGCGTACGACGGCAGGCTGGACCCGTTGTTGATGACGTCATAGCCCTGGTTGCCATACGCCCCGATCCAGTTGCCCTGCGTCGTCGTGTCCTGCTTGACGAACGAGGCGGTCCCGCTGCTGGTCGGCGCGTCGAGGAACAGGCCGTTGATCAGGGCGTTGTTGCCGCCCAACCGGGTCACCTTGACCACGATGTCCCCGCTGACCTCCCACTGCAGGTACACCCCGCCGGTGAAGGACGAGAGCGTCTCGGTGTCCAGCACCGTGCCCGACGTGCTGAGGATCTGGATCTCCTCGCTCCGGCCCAGCTTGTCGAAGTCCAGCGCGTAGATCGACAGCAGGTGCTGCTGGCCGTCGCTGAGGTTGACGTCCACGCTGAAGCTGGTCGCCGAGTACCAGCAGGCGGCGATGCGGCCCGAGCCGACGGCATCCTGCAGCGCACGCGGGTCGGTCGTGCTCGGCCACGTGTAATTCGACGCGCCCACGGCCGAGATCGAGGCGTACGACGGCAGGCTGGACCCGTTGTTGATGACGTCATAGCCCTGGTTGCCATAAGCCCCGATCCAGTTGCCTTGCGTCGTCGTGTCCTGCTTGACGAACGCGGCGGTCCCGCTGCTGGTCGGCGCGTCGAGGAACAGGCCGCTGATCAGGGCGTTGGTAGAGGTACCGGCCAGGTTGGTCACCTTGACCACGATATCGCCGCTCACCTTCCACTGTAGGTACACCCCGCCGCTGAACGACGAGATCGTCTCGGTGTCCAGCACCGCCCCCGTCGCGGCGCTGAGGATCTGGATCTGCTCGTCCCGCCCCTTGCTGTCGAAGTCCAGCGCGTAGATCGACAGCAGGTGCTGCTGGCCGTCGGTGAGGTTGACGTCCACGCTGAAGCTGGTCGCCGAGAACCAGCAGGCGGCGACGCGATTGCTGCTGCCCGGCGTCTGCAGGGCGCGCGCGTCGGACGAGGTCGTGCTCCAGATGTAGGACGTCGCCCCCGAGGGGGTGATCGTGGCGTAGCTCGGCAGGCTGCTCGCGCCGGCGGCGATCTCGTAGCCCTGAGCCCCATAGGCCCCGATCCAGTTGCCTTGCGTCGCCGTGTCCTCCTTGACGTAGCCGGCCGCGGGCGAGGAATCGAGGAAGATCCCGTTGACGAGGGCATTCGGACCCGACTCGCGGGTGAATTGGATCACGACGTTGCCGCTGACCTGCCACTGGAGATAGACCCCGCCGCTGAACGACGAGATCGTCTCGGTGTCCAGCACCGCCCCCGTCGTCGCGCTGAGGATCTGGACCTGCTCGCTCCGGCCCAGGCTGTCGAAGTCCAGCGCGTAGATCGACAGCAGGTGCTGCTGGCCGTCGGTGAGGTTGACGTCCACGCTGAAGCTGGTCGTCGAGTACCAGCAGGCGGCGACGCGGTTGCTGCTGCCGGGCGTCTGCAGGGCGCGCGAGTCGGTCGAGGTCGTGCTCCAGGTGTAGGACGAGGCCCCCGAGGGGGTGATCGTGGCGTAGCTCGGCAGGCTGCTCGCGCCGGCGAGGATGTCGTAACCCTGCGTCCCGTATGCGCCGATCCAATTGCCGGACGTCGTGGAGTCATCCCGGAGCAGGGGGGCCGTCGTGCTGGCGGAATCCACGGTGACGTTGGCGCTCCCCGTGATGCTCGACGTCGAGGTGTCGGTGGCGGTGATCGATTGAGCCCCCGTCGTGGCGAACGCGGCGGTGAAGGCGGCCGTCCCCTGTTCCTCGGGGGCAAATGTGGTATTGGCCGGCAGGGTCGCATGGGCGTCGCTGCTGGTAAACTTCACCGTGCCCGCGTATCCGGTCGCCACGTTGCCATAGGCATCGTATGCGGTGATCGTGAAGGTATCCTGCGCCGGCCGAGAGGGTCGCCTGGAGGCCCTTGATCTGGAAAGACTGGGCGGCGGCGGACTGGACGAGGATATTCTCCTCGGTGCCGACGATGGCCGAATTCGACTTGTCGGTCGCCGTGATCGCCTGGTCGCCGGCCGTCTTGAACGTGACGGTGAAGGTATGCGTGCCGGCATTAGCGGCGGTGAACGTATAGCTGGCCGGCAGGACGGCCTGGGAATCCGTGCTGCTGAACCGGACCGTGCCGAGATACCCGGTGTCCGTGCCGCCGTTGGGGCTCAGCGCCGTGACCGTGAATGTCGCGGAGGTCCCCGCTTTCACGGACGCGCCTAGCCCCGTGAGGCTCAGGAGGTCGGTCGATCCCGGTGCGGTCTGGCGGATCGTCTCGACGAAAGCGTCGGAGGCCTCGCCGTTGACGCCGTTGCGGTTCTGGTTCAGGGAATTGCCGTACCAGTCCTGGATGCTGGAGGCAACCTTCAGGGTGTAGCTCCCGACGGCGGCCTGGGCGGGGAACGAGATCGTGAACTGGTGGTCGTTCGACCCGGAGACGGCCGCGACGGTCACCCCGCTGATCGCGCCATTGGGGCCGCTCAGCGTCACCTGCGACGCCGTGAAGGTCGCGGGGTTGATCTCCTCATTGAAGGTCAGTTGAATGGAGCTGAGGCCCGAGCTGCTATTGATCGAGCCGTCAGGGACCCCGGTGATCACGTAGGGGCCGTCGGTATTCGCGACGGCCGCCGCCGCGTTCACGATGCCTCCGGTGGTGACCTTGCCCACGAGCGAAGGATCGGGGGTCGTCGTGTTCAGGACGGCGTCGATGACCTGGCTCATCGACCAGCTCGGGTGCGCGGCCTCCACCAGCGCGATCGTCCCGGTCACCAGGGGGGCGGCCATCGATGTCCCGCTGTCGTCGCCGTAGGTGCCGTTGAGCCCGAGCCCGTAGACGTTCACCCCCGGCGCGGCGAGCTGCACCGAGGCGATGCCGTAGTTGGAGAAGCTCGCCAGCGCACCATTGGAGTCGGTGGCCGCGACCGCGATCAGGTTGGAGTACTGCGTGGAGTACGAGGCCGGAGAGAACCAGGTACTGGCGTTGTCGTCGTCGGTTCCGTTGTTGCCGGCCGCCGCGACGATGATCACCCCGTGCTGATCGGCATACTGGATCCCCGCGGCGATGGGGGCATCCGTCCCGGCCCCGCCCCAGCTCGCATTGATGACCTTGGCGCCGTGATTGACCGCGTACTCGATCGCCGCCTCGGCCGCGGTATCGGAGCCGTTGCCCGATGAGTCGAGGAATTGCGCCGCCATGATCTGCGTGTTCCACGCGGTCCCCGTGGCTCCGATCCCGTTGTTGCCGACGGCACCGATCTCTCCCGCCGTGAACGTGCCGTGGCCATTGCCGTCGTTCGGGTCGTCGGTGTTCGCGGAGAAATTCCAGCCGACGTAGTCGTTGGGGGTCGATGTCGAGCCGTCCTGAGTGTTCGGATCGTTCGGATTCACCCAGCCGCCGACGCTCGTCGAGGCCAGGAGATCGGTCGCCGTGATCAACTTATCGCCATTGGTATCGACGATCTTCCCGGTTCCCTGGTTGATCGAGTTATTCAGGTCGGAAAACGTGATGACACCGTCGCCATTCACGTCCGTCAGGTTGCCCTTCACGCTCGTGGGGATCTCGGGCTGGTTGATCCAGATGTTGTCGATCAGGTCCAGGTGATTGTAGTCGATCCCCGTATCGGTGTCGGCGACGATGACGCTGTTCGAGCCGACGGTGACGTTCCAGGCGCCGGGGACATTGATCCCCCAGGTGCCGTTGAGCTGCCACTCGGTGCCCGCGACATAGCCAGGGTCGTTGGGTAAGGACTGGATCTCGACGGTACGCATCGGGTCGGCATACTGGACGAGCGGGCTGGCCGAGAGCGCCTGCGCAAGTAGGCCCATGTTCGCGGCGAGACCCTGCACCTCGTAGAGGCCGGGGATCGTGGTCGCCTGGACGGATCCCCCCTCGGCGGTGATCGCGGGCATCAATTGCGATAACGCCCCGGTGGAACCCGGCTGGAGTTGTAGATTCAGAATCTCCGGCGCCGGAGCCGGCGTGGAAGGCGGTAGCGGCAGCGGACCGGTGACGGCCGACACGGACAGCAACGTCCGGGGTTCCAGCGCATCGACGACCGGCCGCATCCCGCCACGCCGACGATGGCGACACGAGGCCCGATCGGGCCGGTAATCTGGTCCCCGACGCTTCTCATTCCGAGAAAAAGACAGGATCCAGGCCGAGGAATAGCCCTGATGCGCCATGACGTACAACTCCCTGGTGCAGAATCAATCTCGCCAACGAGAGGCCAGCCGCGCCGGCGCGTGGCCAGACCGGGACCCTTCCTGTACGGCGTCATGCCCGGTATCCTTCGAGGCTTCCTGCACGATATGCCCTTGACAGCTAAGGTCGGAAACCTCGGGAATCGGCCTTCCCTCCAATAAAGTGGGGCCGGCACGACGAATTTCCCAGATGAACATCACGTTCACTAAAGCTCTGGTCGGTGGGGAGCGAGGCTTCTGACGTCATCCATTGATTCGAAAAAACCGCATAAACGATGACAAGTTTTATTGATCGAGAGAAAGGGGTCGTACCGGTCCATTTAATGATCTTCTCAAGATCAGTCAACGAAGCACCGGGTCCTCGCAATCAGGAGGTCAGGCTCGAGCATTTTCGAAAGCGAGTTAATGCGAACCATTGTACGGAAAGGCACCTGATTCCAACAAGCTCCCGGTCTCGAGGGTTGGCGGATGATGATCATAAACAACGCATTCCGGGTACCCGGGAACTCGGCTCCGTCCGACTTGAATCCGCAGGCACGCTCCCGGGCGGTACGAACCTGCTACAATGAGCGGCCCGCATCACCGAGACGTGCGGGACAGGAAGATGGGTCAATCGTGATAATTTCCGACACTGTCGCAACGAGACCGGGCCATTCCCTGAGGATGTTGACTGCGACGGCACTCCTGGGGGCTCGCCGGCTGCGCCGTCTTCGACCCCAGCCACCCTTGCGGGGGACCCGGCCCGCAATCGGGTGGCTGGGGTCGAGCCCGGATGGCGATGCCCCCAGGAATGCCGGTGGAAGCCCGCCCTCACTCCGACAACGGAGCCGGTTTCGTTGCAGCATTGTCTAATTTCCCCGTGAATCGCCGCGCGAGGCGGGCCTGTTTTCAGGGAATTTGCCGTCGCTCACCGAGCGACGCGTTTATCGAGGCCAGATGAGATGAACCGCGCGATATGCTTGATTGCGAGCCCGATCCTGGTGTTGTGGATGACCCTCGGGGTGATTTCCGCCCAGGAGCCGGGTCGCCCGGCCGTGCCGCCTCAGACCAAGGGAGCGAACGGGCCTCAACCCCCGGCGCAGGCCAAGGCCGGAGAACCCTCGAAGGCGAAGAAGGACGCCCCCAAGACCTCGACCGATGAAGAACCCGTCGTCACCCATCATACGATCACGGTCGATGGCAAGGAGTTGTCGTACACGGCGACAGCCGCCTTGATGCCGATCCGGGATGCCAAGGGCGAGGTGGAGGCTCGGATCTTCTCGATCGCCTACACGCGGGACAACGCGGGGCCCGCGGAATCGCGCCCGCTGATGTTCAGCTTCAACGGCGGCCCGGGCTCGGCGTCGGTCTGGCTGCACCTCGGGGCCCTCGGCCCGCGGCGGGTGGCGGCCCCCGAAGGGCCGACGATCCCCGCCCCGCCGTACCGGCTGGTCGATAATGAGGCGACCTGGCTCGATCGCACCGACCTGGTCTTCATCGACCCGGTCGGGACCGGCTATTCCCGCGCCGCGAAACCCGAGTTGAACAGCAAGTTCCACTCCTTGCATGGAGACCTCGAGTCGGTCGGCGAGTTCATCCGGATGTACCTATCCCGGAACGACCGATGGACTTCGCCGCTGTACCTCATCGGCGAGAGCTATGGTACCACCCGCGCCGCCGGCCTGACCGGCCACTTGATCGAATTGGGCATCGCCTTCAACGGAGTCGTGTTGGTCTCCTGCGCCCTGGACTTCCAGGGCTTCGTCTTCGGCCTGGGAAACGACCTGCCGAATCTGACGTATCTCCCCTCATATGCCGCGACGGCCTGGTATCACAAGAAGCTGCCGCCCGACTTGCAAGCCAAGAACCTGCCGGCAGTGCTCCAGGAGGTCGAGCGCTGGACCGATCGCGAGTACGCGTCGATCCTCGCGCGCGGCGACCGGCTCTCGGACGACGAGCGTCGCGAGGCCGCCGCGAAGCTCGCCCGCTACACCGGGCTGGACGCCGCAGAGATCGAGTCGAGCCATCTGCGAATCGAGATGTCCCGGTTCTGCCGGGACCTGCTCAAGCCTTCGCGACGATCGGTCGGCCGATTCGACTCGCGCTACCAGGGGATCGAACGCCCGGACTCGTCCGACCGGCCGAGTTTCGACCCCAGCCTGGCTGCCGTTCGCGCCCCGTACACGTCCACGTTCAACCAGTACGTCCACACCGAGTTGGGCTACAAGACCGACGTCCCCTACTACATCCTCGGCGAGGGCGTAGGCCAGTGGGACTGGCCGCGCCAGATGGGATACCCCGCGACCACCGGCATCCTCCGCGAAGCCATGGCCAAGAACCCCCACATGAAGGTCCTGATCGCCTCCGGCTACTACGACCTCGCCACCCCTTATCGTGCCGTCGAGCACTCCCTGGCCGGCCTGGGGCTGGACCCGATCCTCCGGGCCAACCTGACGACCGAGACCTACGACGCCGGGCACATGATGTACCTCGATGCCGCGTCCCTGCACAAGATGAAGCGCGACGGCGCCGCGCTGATCGATCGGGCGCGAGCGAAGTGATCCAGGGCGACCCAGCCTGCTCCCTCTTGCAGTCCTCGGCGACGCCATCAACAATTCCCGGCAGGGACCGCTATCCTGAAGCCCACTCGATCCGGATAGCCTTTCCTCAGCTCAGAGGCGTTATGGACGAATTTAATTACGTGCCTTAACGATATGTTCATCATGACAGCACAATCACTTGAGATTTTGCGAATAATGTTGTCGCGTTCGGGCCATGAACTCTACGAAACGACTTCGGCAGGCCTCCGCGTCTGTCCATCCCCGGACACCTCGATCGTGGTGGCGATTGACGCTGATGTCACTCTTTACCCGGCTTACCGACAGCGATTCTTCCTATGCCAGCCGGGTGCTGAGGACATCCTGACGAGGGCGGTCTGCCCGGTCTCGATTCGTCAGCAATGGGGCGAGTTGCTGGTCCGGCTGGCTCCCGATCAGAGTCGAAAGCTCCTGGCCGGACCCGGGGCATGGACCCTTACTCGCCTGGTTCAGAATGACCCGATCCTTATATGGGGGGTTGGCTCAGGATATTGGGAACAGTCATATCGCGACACCGAATATGAACTAATCGAGAGCAAGCTGGGGGATAGAATTAACTTCGGCCCCTGGAGGAAGCACCTGACCGAAGGAGCGAGTAAGGAGGCGTATTGCTTGAATCCGGGCGACGACCAATTCGCCGTTACTCTAGCAGCCTACTTCCTCCTCTCATCTTACAACCACTTCGAGTTTTACCTTACCAATACCGATTGCACCGAAGTGTACGAGATCCACCATCATGACGAGGTAACCGCCTCGATACCCGATCCAGATTTACGGCAACAGGTACTCGAAGACTTGATCCAGAACCAAGACATTTACACTGATATCTCCGGATACCAACTCAGGGACGAGTGGGAGAACGAGGACAAGGAGGAAGAAACAGGATACGACAAAGGGGGCGAGGGCAAGGAGACGACAGACAGGTAACGGTTACACTACTGAATGCCACAAGGGAGAAAAGGGGACACGAGGGAGCAGGCCAGGCCACCTCAGTCGGTGCCCGTGATTTCTCCTCCGCATCTCTGCGTGAAACCGATTCACGAGGAGATCCTCAGGAGGCTAGCGTTGAAGGCGCGATGTCGCCCGACGAGGATCATTTAAGGATGGCATTCAACTCATTTGCCAGTCGCACGGATGCCTTCGCCATCTGTTTCTTGAGGATCGGCTCCGCTCGCACGAGGTAAGACTCGCCCAGCTTGTAGCCCCGGGGGATGATCTTGGGGGCATCGTCGAGCGGGCGGTAGGCGAGCTTGGCGACTTGCAGGCTCTCGTCGGCCCAGTCGTCGACCGATCCTTTGGACCACTCCTTGATCGCCTCGGGCGTGATGTCCCGCTCGAGCCGCGAGGCCCAGGCCCGGTCGTCGCCGCCGATCCGGTGGATCAGGTCGGAATCCCAGAGCCTGTGGAGGTTGGTGCCCTCGTCGAAGAAACGGATCTGGGTGTCGTTGCCGCCGTGGTCGTCGTGGTCGCCGACGTGCAGCGGCTGGTGGATGTCGGAGACGAAGTGGACGAAGAACAGGAGCGCCCGCTGCCGTTCCTTCTTGGGTCTCGATCGGTCGGACAGGACTTTACGGTACTGCTTGATCTTGACGACCACGTTGTTATCGTCACGGATCAGGCGGGGATCGAATCGGGCATCGCCGATCGGCACGTTGATGAAGTGCCATCGGGCGCTCCCGGGCACGGCTTCGTGCCCCTCCTTATCGGCCCAGTCTGCGACATCGGGCAAGGTGTCCGGCGGGACGAGCAGCTCCCCGATCGCGGCCTTCGCCGCCGGGCTGAGGCGCCCCTCGGCCACCCGGGCGATCACCCGGTGCCCTTGCGGTCCCCAGGCGAAAGCCGTCGAAACCAGGGCGAACGTCAGCATCGAGCAAGCACCGAGCCGGACGGCACGCATCGCGATCATTGGGGCGGCCTCGCTGGATGGACGGATCGACGAGGAGGGCGGACCGGCCGCCAGGGGCGGCACTGGTTGGTCGCCGCGATTCGAACGCCTCGATGACCACGTCACGACGGATAGACCCACGATATCGCGACCGGCAGGGGCCCGCAACCTACCGCGACCCGGGCGAGGTACACGGTTCGACAGGCGTTGGCACGACGAGCATCGGGGCAAGTGGTCGGCCGCACGGCCGTGGTCACAGATCCTGTCGGAGCCGATCGGGGAGAAGTCCTGTCCGCGGATGAACGCGGATGAACACAGATGGGAGGACCGAAATGCAGGGGTCCAGGTTCCGGCCTTCAGATCCCGAGGATCCGAGAACGGCGATGGTGCGGGATCTCGCCAGACGGACATCGCCCTCCAATCCCTCCGGAGACCCGCTTCGTCAGGAATCGCTCTCGTCGAACCCCCATGGTGATCGGCGAGTGTGGTCGAAAATCACTGGTCGCGTCTCGGAATTTCCGAACCCGAGGCATAATAGATAATGGAGGGTTCTTTTCCCGCGCTCGCAAGTCGCCATGGTCGGGATTCGTCGGCTCGCTCATCCCGAGGTCGATAAGAAAAATTGCCCGTACGAACGGTCATGCTCCTTCAGGGCACCCCGGCTTCACGAAAACGAGTGTTTGCGAGCAAGCTTGCCTGTCGCAACTTCATTTTGAGGAAGCCAACTTGCCGAAAACAGCGAAAACGCGCGAACGAAGCCACGGCTATAACGATTGCATCGATTATGCGGTCACGGGTCTACTCCGACACCGACCGCCGCGCGAGGGTTATAGCAGTGCCATCCCCGGTGGACACTCGTCTCACGAGGGGCTTCACCTGGCCCCGGCCAGGGCCCTCTGGTCGTCGACGACCAGATAATGTCCGTGGTCGGACGAGACTATTAGCAAGGATTCGTCCCAGTTGCTGTGCGTTTCCACCCATCGAATGACCGTACGGACGGCCTCCTCACCGCTGTAGACGGCTCCCACGGCATTATCCAGGTTGTTGGCATGCAGGGCGAAGTCAACGTCGCCGGCCTCGACGAACAGGGCGAACGGCTGATCCGGCCTGGCGGCCAGGACGGTCAGGGCGGATTCGGTCATCTGGGCCAGCGTGGGCTGCTCGACCCGATCGGCGGGGGTGTAGACCTCCGCCTCGACCGGCTCTCCCTTGCGGCCGATGCTGGGAGCCGGGTCATACCGGCCGTCGGCGGTCCGGTAGGGGAGATGATCGAGCCCCGTGCGGCCGAAGAAGCCGAACAGGCGCGACGAGCGCCGGGCCGCTTCGGCGGCCGCGTCGCGAAGCGCCAGGCCGCCGCCGGTCAACGACTGCGTATGGACGACCACGTATTTCCCGCCGTTCTTGACGTCGATCGCCGCGAGGTCGGGGTCGGCGATGAAGACATTCCCGGGAATCCAGTCCTTCCCCTGTGCGGCCATGGACGCCGCCCGGCTCGTGATCCCGTACCCGACCCCAATGACCACGTCGATCCCGGCCAGAGCCGGAACCCCACGCGCCTGCTGGATGACCCCCGGGAGCCCGAGCATCTCCCGGGCAAGGTCCTGGTAATCGTCGCGATGCACGTTCCTGGCATACATCGCCGCGGGCGAGGCGTGATCGAATGGCACGCTCGTGACCGTGCCGAGCTTCCATCCTTGATCCTGGAGCTCGTGGAATAGCGTCTTCACCAGCCGGCCATCGTCCGTGACGTTGAGGCCGTTGTTGTACGACTTGACGCCGCTGACCATCTCGGCGGCGCTCTGCGAGGAGTCGGTATACGCGTGCATGACCCCACCGACGGCCTTAACGCCCGCGACGTCGGCCGCGTTGGCCGACGAACCCTTGAAATAGCCGGCGGCCTGCGGGCCGAGCGGGCCGAGCGTCCAGGGATTCGGCCCGGCGATCCGGGCATCATAGCCGCCGCCGAGGCTGTCCTTCGGGATGACCACGGTTTGACGATCTACGTCGGTAGTGTTCCGGTCATGGGTCGGGCTGGTGACCACGAACCCATATTGCACCGCGCCGCCCGCATCGTAATCCTGGAAGATCAGGCCCGAGCCTTTCCCTTCGACATAGACCTTGCCCGTCCTGGCGATCGCCGCGGCCTGCGTCGTCGGCCAGTCCAAGCCGTCGAACCAGACGATGAAGAGGTGCTTGACGCCCTGGGCGACCGCCGCCTTCTGCACGCGGTACAGGTCGCTCTGATCGGCGTAGACCGCGCGAGGGTTGACCGTGTTCTCGGGCAAGAAGCCGTAGGTCGCCTTGATCATCTCGGGGTCGCGATACCGGCTGTTCTCGCCGATCACCGCCCTGAGGTCGCCCTTCTCGCCGAAGAGGTAGACCGGCACCATGCGATTCGTATGGCTGGTGTGATTGGAGAAGACGTCTCCAGCGCCCTGAGACCCGAAATGATAGGCCCGCGCCGACTTCTGATCCCGGTTGGCGACGTAGACCGCCTGGAGGTTCTTCAGCCGGTCGTCCGGCTCGCCGCCCCGCGCCGAGGCGGTCGCGAGGCCCGCGCCGACGATGGCCGAGGCCAGCGCCAGGACGACCATGCCGCGTGCGCGTCCCGGATCGGCCGAGCCCCGGCCCCCCGCCGAGTTGGACCCTGAATCCCGTGATCCCCAAACCGAAGCGCGTCGAGCCATCGGCCGCCATCCTCCCGAGTGAATCCAGGCTCATCCCGTCCGCATCCGCAACCGTACGAAGCCAGACTCAGGTCGCTCACCGGCCGGCCGCGAAGACGTTGGATTATCGCCGTGTTGCATGAAGAATTTACCAAGGGACGAAGAAGAAAGGAAACGCCCCGGACCGGGCCGCCACTCCGCCGTGCCCGGATTGATGGCCCCGCAATGGTCTCCGCCCCGGGTCCTCCGGACGTTTCCCGCGGCTCCGCCGAGTCCTCCGCCGGAAACCTGTTGGCTTGCCCGCCGATAGCGTGCACAATGGTGTGGAGCCTGCCTGTGCAAATGATTCCCTCAATCCCCGGCCGAGCATCGTGGAGGTCATTCGGTGTATCGAGACGTATTGGCCATCGTACTGGCCGGGGGTCGGGGATCGCGCCTGGAGCCATTGACGAGGGATCGAGCCAAGCCGGCGGTCCCGTTCGGCGGCATCTACCGCATCATCGACTTCACGCTCTCGAACTGCATCAATTCCGATCTCCGGAAGATCCTGGTGCTCACGCAGTACAAGGCGACGAGCCTGAACCGTCACATCGACCAGGGCTGGAAATTCCTCTGCCGCGAGCTCGGCGAGTACATCGAGGTGATCCCGCCGCAACAGCGGATCGCCGAGATGTGGTATCAGGGGACCGCCGACGCGATCTACCAGAACGTCTACACGATCGAGAAGGCGGCGCCTCGCGACACGCTGATCCTGGCCGGCGACCACATCTACAAGATGAACTACGCGCGGATGATCGACGAGCACCGCGCGAATCGTGCCGACCTGACGATCGCCTGCCAGCCGGTCCTTCGGGCCCAGGCGCAGGAGTTCGGCGTCATGGGCGTCAACGACGCCAACCACGTGCTGAGCTTCCTGGAGAAGCCGAAGGACCCGCCGGGACTGCCCGGCCAGCCCGAGATGTCCCTGGCCTCGATGGGGATCTACGTCTTCAACACGGACGTGATGTACGAGCTGCTGTTCCAGGACGCGGCCCGGAAGGAGGCCAGCAACCACGACTTCGGCCGGGACATCATCCCGGCGATGATCGCGGGGGGCTCGCGGGTCTTCGCCTACCGGTTCCGCGACGAGAACCGCAAGGGGGCCGCCTACTGGCGCGACGTCGGCACGATCGACGCCTATTTCCAGACCAGCATGGACCTGATCCAGATCGACCCGATCCTGAACCTCTACGACCAGGACTGGCCGATCCACACCTATCAGCCGCCTTATCCCCCCCCGAAGTTCGTGCATACCGAGGGGGACCGCCGTGGCGCGTCGTACAACTCGATCGTCTGCCAGGGGGCGATCATCTCGGGGGGGCAGATCTACCGGAGCATCGTCTCGCCCGGGGTGCGGGTCAACAGCTACGCCCTGGTCGAAGACGCCATCCTCCTCGACGGGGTCGTGGTCGGCCGGAATGCCCGCATCCGCCGCGTCATCGTGGATAAGGACGTCCGCATCCCCAACGGCTTCGAGATCGGCTGGAACCGCGAGGCCGACCAAGCCCGGGGCTTCACGGTCTCCGAAGAAGGCATCACCGTCGTCGCCAAGGGGGAAGACCTGGAGCGGTTCGTGTGAGGAGGCCCAGACCGAGCCGTTTCATCGGAGATCCCGGCGGCCGGGCACGATCTGCCTCAGGAGCAGCATGAAGGCGATTACGGCCGCGACGATGACGAACCAGAGAAAGCCCACTCCAATGCCGGTACCGGCCGCCCAGATGTTGAGGGACTGTGGCCCAACGGAGGCCCAGACCAGCGAGTAGGTCGCCGACCCGAGGATGACCGCCAGTGACGTCATCAATAAACCTCGTATCAGCCAATCCTTCTGCGGTCCTCGCGAGACCAACGGGAACGCGGTGAGGGCGAGGACCATCGGGATCGCCACGGCTTCCATCAGCATCGCAAACGGCCAGCCCACGGCGCCGATCTCCGCGAGGCGCACCATCGGCGCGAGACAGAGCGACCCGACGGCGCCGAAGATGACCAGCTTCATCATCTGACGCAGCGTCAGGGCCGTCCAGGGCCGATGCGTTCGGGCACGATGACGTGTCATCGGGAGTCTCCGTCGATCAATCCTCGATCAAGAGCAGGCCAACTCTGACACATGTCTTAACCCATTGTAACTCGGGCGATGTGCAGGACTACATCGCGACATCGCCCGGAGGTGTCCGATCCCGGTGATTGGGCCGGGCGCGGCGACCTTCCGGCCCAGGGACTCCCCCCGGCCTGGCCACTGTCGCGGTCAACCCCGGCATCAGCGCCTCGCCATCCCCGGGAAAACCCCGGCGACGGGCGGTCCTCCATTTTCGTCCCGGCAACGTCTTTTCGGGGCTCGATCGACAAGTCAATATCAAGGAGGCGGCCGACGAAGCGATCGCATCCCGCTGCCGACCCTCCGGCCATCACGATCACGACGATCGGCCCCGGACCATTCGAGAACGGATCGAGGACTTCGACGGCTTGTCCGAATCCACCGACTCAGCAACGGGGTCGAAAGGGACCCTCAATCTCGAACGAAGGGAGCCAATCGTCGCGGGAATCCCCGAGTCGCAGCGAGCGAACGTCGAACCCGTGGAGGGGACTCGCCAGCCCGTTCCACCGAGCCTCGGGCGGGATCCTCCCCCTGTACAACTTTGACCGCCCTTCCTGTATGATGCATTCACGGCTCGATCTGCGTACGCACAACCGTCAACTTATAGACGTAATCGAATAATTAGGATCGTGATTGCATCACGGTGTGCACTGACATGGAAATGGCAAACCAAAGCGAATCGAGAGTGGTCCCAGACGGCCGGGAGACGAGGTCGAGCATGGGTGTCGGACTCAATGGCCCCAGGTCCCCAGATAGAGCGCGAGAGACGACCATGACTCCAGCCTTGGAGAAGCTGGCGGAGCTAGTCCGCCAGGCGGAAGCGAAGACCCGGGCGCGTAAGATCGAGGGAGAGACGCACCACGCGGCGGAGCAATTCCGCGCGACGGAGTTGCGGGCGCGGCGGGCCGTCGAGCGCCTGCGAGTGGTCCGGCCGGCGAACATCCGGGCGTTGGAACAAGCGGATATTGATGAGCATCTCCTCAAAGATCTGGTGCGAAAGCTGGCCTTGTACAAGTCGTCACTGGCTTCGGAGACCGACGCGGAGCGGCTGATCGCCGCGTCTCAGGCCGAGATCGAGCGGACGCGGAAGCAGAGCCGCCTCGACCTGGAGGAAGTGACCCGGGAGGTGGAGGAGGCGCGGAGGGAGCTCCGGGTGGCGACCGACCTGTACCGGCAGCTCCGCCGCGAGATCGACCGGCTCCAGCCCGAGCTGGCCGAACAGTTCGCCGCCGAGGATCGGCTGCTCTGGGATGCCGAGGCCCATTTCCCCGGCGGACAGCTCCAACTCCTCGCCCACGAGGTCAACGCCGGCCTGAACGCTTACGGCACGCTCGGCAAGCTCGAGCAATATGCCCGGTTGAAGGTCTGGATCGGCCGCTTCCGCTACTACCAGGCGTCCCACGACCGGGACACCGAGCTGACCGAGGAACTCCAGGCGCTCTCCCACCGCGTCTTTCATCAGCTCAAGTTCCTATCCCGCCAATACGAGCCCGGCTATATCGAGGCGTTCCGCCAGGATTTCTCGACCGATTGGGCGGCGTACGTGGCCGAGGCGCAGGAGCAATTGCTCCAGGCGTTCGAGGCCGGCCGCCGAAACCGAGATGCCGAGGCCCAGTCGGCGCACGACCGCGACCCGGTCGAGGATCGGGCATCTCCGCCCCCGACGATCCCGGCTCCCCGCGCCGCCGGGTCGGCGAACTCGACCGTCTCTCACGCGAACTCGACCTCGACCTCGGTCGCCGCGCGGGCGACCCCGACTTGCCTCGCCGATCTGAAGTCGCTGGTCGCGCGAGCCCGGCTCCCCGAGGAAGGGCTCGACGAATTCCTGGATATGTTGAGGCAGGCCGTCAACGACGTCGGGACCACCCATCCCGACTTGCTCAGGCTCGCCCTGCCCTTCCGCGAGCACATCGAGGGTGACGACGGCCTCGCCGCGCTGCGGCGCAACCTCGAGCGAATCCAGGCCCGTCGCGACGAGACGGCGACCCGCGATCACTCCGGCAACGATCGCGAGTGAGCCGGCTTACCCGCGGCCGAAGCCAGGATCCGACCCCGTCAACACCGGAGGCTCAGCGATGTCCACCACCTTGGACACCCTCACCGCCGAGGAGTTCGGCACACGCCCCAACCCCGGGTATCCCGAGGAACTCATCCGGGGAAAGATCGTGACGATGCCGCCACCCGCTCCACGACACGGACAGATTTGTGGAAAGGTCGACCGCCTGATGGGAGTGTTCGCCGACGAGCACGATCTGGGCCATGTCCTGTGCAACGATTCGGGCGTGATCACCGAGCGCGATCCCGACACCGTCCGGGGGGCGGACGTCGCATTTTATTCCTATACAAAAGTCCCCAAGGGACCGATCCAGCAGGGCTACCTGGAGGTACCGCCTGACCTGGTCGTCGAGGTCCGCTCACCCGATGACCGGTGGGCCGACATCCTGACCAAGGTCGATGAATACCTCCAGATTGGGGTCGTGGTCGTCCTCGATCCTGGGCCCCGGACAGCCCATGTCTTTCGTAGCGACCAGGCGCCTCGCGTGCTGGGCCCCGATGACGAGTTGACGTTCCCTGATCTCCTGGGCGCGTTCCGCGTGGTGGTGCGGAAGTTCTTCGAGTAAGCCACCGGTCTTTCGGCTGCGATCGCGGGTCGGTGCGGCGGGCCTGTGGGTCGGGCGTGGGGGTCGTGCGAATGGACTCGGAACGGTCATCGCGGTTGACGGGCCCGGGGCCGGTCCTCTGGGACGCGGATCGCGGCCATGCCTGGGACCGGTCGAAGGTGGTGGTATCGCCGCCGGTGCGGCCGCTCTTCCGCCCGGCGCCGCGGTCGGCGATGGTCTTCCCCCTGGTGGTGCTGGTCGCCGTCTTGCCGGGCATGTTGGCCCTCAACGCCTGGGACTTGACGCCCCCCGGGCCACTCTGGGGCCTGCGAGGCCTGGCCGTGCTGGATGGCATGGTGCTGGACCAGGTGCCCGCGACGGCCGCGATCCGGCCCGTGCAGGAGGCGGCGGCATACCGGGCGGTGGCGTTCCAGCCGCCGCTCTATGCCTGGCTCGAGGCGGCCCTGTTCTGGCTCGGCGGCGACCGCGATCCGATGGCCAGCGTATTGCCCAGTTACGTGGCCGGCGCGCTCGCCGTCGTCCTGGTCTATCTCCATGCCCGGCTCTGGCGCGGGGCCGGCCTCGGGGTGACCGCCGCCGTCCTGGTGGGATTCAATCAGAACCTGCTCCTCCGGATGCAGGAGGCGACGCCCAGCACGTTGGCGCTCTGCGGGGTGCTGGCGGTGCTGCTGGCCTATGGCTGGCACGAGCGGGTGACCGCCGAATCGATGCGCCCCTGGCCGTGGGCCGGCTCGACGGCCTGGGCGGCGATCGGCGGCCTGGCGATGGGCCTGGCCCTGCTGGTCATGGGAGGGTTGGCACTGATCGCCATCCCGATCATCTTGCTCCACCAATATTACCTTCGCGGAACGGCTCCGCCGGCCCCGCACGGGGCCCGTTCGCGGCGATGGCGGCTCTCCTGGCGCGACACTCCGGGACGGGTCAACGCCCTGCTGGCCCTGATGATCGCGACGGCCGTGGCCTTGCCCTGGTTCCTCATGATGGCCCGGACGCACGGCTGGGCGGCGATGGCGGCCCTCCGGATTCCCCCCGAGCGGTTGATGGTCGATCGCGGCCTGAGCCTGCCGGCACGCTTGATCGAGCTCGCGCCGGTCACCCTCCCGCTCGGACTGTTCGGCGCCGTCCGGGCGATCCGAATGGCCCTGGTCAACGAGTCGAATGCCCGCGAGGCGGTGGGCGGCTCGTTCTGGGTCATCTGGTTGGCGGTCACTGCACTGGCCCCGTCGGCCTGGCCCAATGGACCCCAGAGTGCCTTCGATCTCGTCCTCCTCGTACCCCTGAGCCTGCTGGCCGCGCAGACGATCGCCGACCTCGTGAATCGCCGGATCCCGGTCCGCACCCTCACCTGGCTGGCGCCCACGACGGCCGTGTCGGTGGCCTGGTGGTCCAGCGCGAGCCTGCGCAACGCCGTGGACGACGTCTTCCACGGCCGCGCCGATTCCGCCACCGCCCTGGGACTGCACCTGGCCATCGACCTGATCGTCATCTCCGTCTGGCTCATCTACGCGCTCGATCGATGGGCCCGCCGCCGCGACGACCGTCAGCGACGGGTCCTGGCCGTGTTCCTGGTGGTCGTGATGGCCGTCGCGGCCGTCAACGGCATCCTCGAAGTCCTGTTCCGCCACGGCATCGACCGCGACCTGCTGGCGCTGCGCACCATGATCCTCCGGCGCAACCGCGAGAATCCCTTCCAGGTCGTCGCGGTCGTCAGCCCGCCGTCCGCGATGGCGGCCCGCCCCGAGTCCATGACGACGCCCGTCACCGAGGGCTCCTCACCCGGCGGCCGCCTCCGTTTCATCCTCAGGACCGCATTGCCGCACCTGCCTCAGCTCGATCTCGCCGACGTCGCCGACCTCCTCAATCTCCCCGACGGCCAGCGCCTGGTCATCCTCGCCGGCACCGATCAGGGCCTCAACCGGACCGTCATCTCCAAACTCGGCCTCGAGGCCATCCACCCCGGACGCTCCGGCATCCTCGACGCCTACGCCACCGCCCAGCATCGCCCCCCGCGCAGGCGCGGCCAGTAGGAAGACGGCGTCAACGACGGACCGAACGATCGGTCTTCTCCGCACGACCCTGTTCTTCCGAATATTCCCCACTCGACACTTGTTTCCCATCATGCCGTTCAGTACACTTGTGAACGTAAGGTCTCAGGCAGCACCTCGGGAGCACGGCAGGGAGGGGTTCGACGATGGCGATCGGAGTGAGGGCGTTGCGGTCAGCCTGGCTGCGCGACCGCAGGGCGGAGGCGAGCCGACCGACAATCCGCGAGGTCTGCCTGATCGGGATGGAGCACCCCGCACGAGACCCGTCCTGGACGGAGGGCCAGGAGGTGACCTGGCAAGGGCGCAATTATCGGGTGAAGGCCGCTGCCGCCGGCTCCTCGCAGCCCGCCGGGAGCTACATCCATCTCGCAACCCGCGATGGGGATTGAGGATACCCGGGAACGGAGGCCGCGATGGTCAACCCAGTCGACCGGGAATTCGTGGCGTCGCGGCAATCGGGCTTCGAGCGGCCCGCGACGTTGCTCAAGCCCTCGACGGCGGCCAGGCCGTCGCCGTCTCTCGCTCCGGCCGCGACACCAAGACCGTCGCGTTCGTTGCGGGACCGCGACGAGTCCGACCCGGAACGACGGGCCGTCGAGCTGGCGCAGCGGGGTTGGATGATCCTGGACGTGTCGCTGGCCGACCTCGAGGCGGCCGAGGCCGCCTTCGGGGCATTCCATCCCACGGCCTGGCACTTCCGCAACGCCTGCAACGAAGCCCGGCGGTCGTGGGAGCGGCTCCGTGCCGAGCTGGGCACCAAGACCCTCGAAGCCGCGCTGAATCAACCGCCGCTGGCCGTATTGACCCTGGGCGCGGACGACGGGCGATCGACGCAGAAAACGCGCCGGATCGTCCTGATTGTGATCGCCGCCCAGACTTACTGCGTGGAGCGGGTCGCCGGCACCGAGCTGGCACCAATCCAGTGGCGGATGACACGGCTTCACCCCCCCCTCGAGGATGGCCCTTATTACGCCTGCCGACTCGCGGACGAGGCGACCCAGTGCGATTGCGCCGAGTGGACCTACCAGATCGCGGAGAACGGAGACACCCGCAAGACGCATTGCAAGCACCTGGCGGCGCTCGCATCCCTGTGCTGGATTTGACCGCGGCCACCGGCCTGTGGGACAATGTCAGACCGCCGGGGGCCGGATCGGATGCCCGGCTCCGCCATGCGCCAGGAGGCCGGGAGTGGAACGCCAGCCCGTCGATTCCAGCCTGATTCGGTCGGTCGGCTATGACCTGCTCGCGAGCACCCTGGAGATCGAGTTCGTCGATCCCGGTCGGCTCTACGAGTTCTTCGACGTCCCCTTCTCGGTCTACTCCGAGCTGATGGAGGCCGAATCCAAGGGCTCCTACTTCAACGATTTCATCAAGGATCTCTACGCCCATAGGGAGCGGGGTGCCGAAGGCTCGCCGTCCGCCGAGGCGTCGGAGGATCATGCCGGCCCGGATCGGACGGATTGAGGCCGCGGGACGCCTGTCATCGATTTCGAGGATATCCATGATCGAGTGGTCGAAAGTCTTCGCGGACGCCTTGCCCTACGCCTCATTCCTGGACAAGTACGCCAGCCCTTCACAACGTTCGCGGTGGGACGCGATGCACGGGCGATTTGTGCTGACGGCCGATCAACGGGACGTCCTGGGCGGCTTCGCCCGACGGATGCCGGTGCTCTGCCTGACCGGCGCCTGGTGCGGCGACTGCATCAACCAGTGTCCGGTCTTCGATCATCTCGCGCAAGCCTCGCCCCGGATCGACTTGCGTTTCCTCGACCGCGACGCCCGGCCCGAGGTGCGCGAGGCTTTATCCATCAACGGCGGCCACCGCGTCCCCGTGGTCGTCTTCCTGAGCGAGGACGGGTTCGAGGTTTCCCGGTATGGCGAGCGACCGCTCTCGACCTACCGTCGGATGGCCGCCGAACAACTCGGCCCGGCCTGCCCGACGGGTTTCGTCCCACCCCCCGCCGAGGCCCTCGCCGCCGTCACCGCCGAGTGGCTCGCCGAGTTCGAACGAGCCCAGCTCATTTTGAGACTCTCGCCGCGGCTGCGGGCCATGCATGGAGATTGAGTGCTGAAGGAAATCCATCACGGCTCATTTTCTCTTCTATCTCTTTGTTCGAAGGCTCTGGCCGACGCGGGGGCATTCTCACTCCCCCCAGGGCCGGGACGATCGCGACTCACGGCGGAGACCAGCGGTGCCAACACCCCGCCGATCGTCGCCGCGATCAACGCCAGGAGGCTGTGTCCGACGATCCGGAACGAATCGTCACCAGCGGGCTCGATCTCGTCCTCCTCGCTGCTGATCCGCAAGACACCGTCCTTCACGATGTAGTCGAGGCCGAGCTGGCGCAGGCAAAGCGCCAGGGTCGTCTTCAATGGGACGCCGTCGATATCGATCTGGACGGTCGAGCTCAGCGAGCGTGCCGCTTCTTGCAGGCCGAGAGGATCGACGTAGATGAGGATGTCCGGCTGACCGGGAGTCGCCGTGGCTTTCTTGATATGGTTCAGGATGTCCCCCAGCGCCGTCGCTGCGGGGAACCGCATCGGGATCGGCCGTTCCAGCACCTTCAGGACGCGCGCATTCGCCGGGGTGAGCCCGCCGGAGGCCGCGGGCAATAGAGGGCGTATCGCGTTGAGGAACTGATCCGTCACGCGCGGGACGAATCTCGGATCATTAAACGGATATGCGTTGGGGACCATCGCCATGTAGAAGTAGCCCGCGCCGAACAGCGAGGCGCCGATCCCGATCTCGCGACGTTTCCCCCGGCCCAGGATTGCGCCGAGGGTCGCGATGCCGAGCAGCCCGCAAGTCAGCAGGTACGTCCCACCGGCCCAGAGTCCCGCATCCGACGTCCACAAGATCGCCGCCACCGACCGGACCAGGACCAGGACCGCGATCCCGATGAGGACTGGCGGGATCGCCAGCTTCCAGAGTGGCCGGGCCGCCTGGTGCGCGGCGGGCTCAGGGTGCTCGGTACCGACGGGTGCCGACGCGAAGAAGGCCCGCGCCAGCAACCCGCCCAGGAGGGCGGCCGGGAGGGCCCAGAGGCAACGATCGATTTGCAAGAGCGCCAGGTTTTCGGTGGAGAAAGGATCGGGGGCGGTGGGCGGGGCGCCCGACTTCGTTCGGAGCCACTCCAGCAACAGCAGCGTCGGCGGTTTGGCGAGATGCGAGAACGACCAGGGTGCCAGCCGCAAGTAGCCCCATCCGAACACGAAGGAGCCGATCCACCACGCCCGTTCGGCTCCTCTGCGAAAGACGATGCCGAGGATCGCCACCCCGAGCGTGCCATACGTCAACAGCGACAGCACGCCGGCCCAGGTAGGGCTCGCGCTCCGCACGGCGGCGACGTCGATCGCCGCAACCAGCACGACCGCCATCAGCCCGCCGATCGTGAAACGCAGCTTACGCATGATGAGACCTTCCCCAGCCAAACGACTTCAGTCCATACCCAGGTCGTTGACGAAACTGGTCGACTCCGTGAGCTGGTCGGGAGAAACTCCCGCTTGATCGGCGACGATCGCGAGGACGATCTCCCAGACCTCCTTCCGATTCCATCCCTCTGGATTCGTGCCGCGGATCTTTCCGAGGTTCTGGGTCAGGACGACCGTGACCATACTTCGGACATTCGCGCATTCGGGTGGAAGATGGGTGGCAAACGGCTCCGTGAGGCTAGACAACAAAACGCCCATCATCACCGACCCGGCCACAAAGCAGATGCCCATGGGGATCGCGGCCTCCATGGCCAATCCCGCGAGTTGAACCCAGGCGAAGAACACAACCGCCGCCCAGGGAACGAGCAGTCCGAGGAAGGTGTACGCGACCCAGTCTGGGCGGACCAGCGCCGGCAGTTCCCAGCCCAGCTTCTCCCCGAGCCGTTTCCACTCCGACCTTCGACCCATCGCAGGGATGAGGGTTTCCAGCGCGCTCTCCGGCCGGACCTCGCGACGCGGCGTACGGAAGCTACGCATCAACCCGCGTCGCAAGCCGTAGAACGTCGCTGCACTCAGGCACCGCGATGTCACGCGCTCTTCGCCGTGAAACCTGGCCAGGAGGTAATGATACAGTTGCCCGATGGTCTGAATCTTCTCCGCTTCCGCGTCGGGGATCGTGATGTCGAAGGTTTCTTCGATTCTCATCACCAGTTCGACGGTATCGAGGCCCATGATCGGAGCTCCGTGTCAGGTTTCGATCGTGTCGTTCACCTCAATCGAATCAGACCTCATACACCCGCCCCTCGCGGAGCGGCTCGATCACGCTGGAACCCGCGTCGAAGTCATCGGGGAGATGCGTGAGCCGCATCTTGGAGCGGAGCGTTTCGGGCAGGGCCGCCAGCTTTGCGTAAGGAGTATGTTCCCCGGAGTGCGCCATGCTCGTCGCCTCGTGGACGATCAGGTCGGCCGCGGAGAGCCACTCGATCAGCCCGGGATCGTAGGCCGTGTCGGCGCTGAAGCCCAGCACGCGACCGCCGACCGCGACCCGCAGAGCAAACGTCGGCACGGCATGGATCGTCCGCCGGCACTCGATCGAGAACGGCCCGCACGCGATCGGCCGGGAGATATCCAGGTCGATCAGCTCGAAGTAGTCGGCCAGTTGCTTCCGGTCCGGCGGTGAATCGGGCTTGGTCTGGAGGATATCCATCCCGGCGGCCAGGAGGCCGTCCCAGACCCGCGCCGAAGCTTCGGGATGCATCAACAGCTTTGCCCTGCGGTTCAGCCCGAAAAATGAGAAATATCCGAAGTCCTCCAGCCCGCAGCAGTGATCCGCATGCAGGTGGGTGACGGCGGCGGCGCGGATCCGGTCGAGATCGAGCGGCCTGGGCAGGCCGGCTGCAATCGAGGCTTCGCGGAGCATCTTACGGACCGGATGCGGGCAGTCGATCAGGAGCCAATCGTCGTCGATGCCCAGGATGAAGCACGACGTGTAATGCAGGGCCGTGAACGCCTCACCCACCCCCAGCGGAATCAGCAAGACGTTGCTCATCGCTCGACTCATCGGGGACAATTGACTCGGCCTCGGCCGGACGGGACGGTAGACGGGGCTCCATCGACTCGATCACTCCGACCGGATTTTACCAGCCGGCCGGATCGCCGAACAGGAGCCGAAGGCCTTGCCAGGAGATGCAACCATGTCAACTCCGCAAACGCGACCACGCAACTCGTCCCGAACCCCGGCCCTGATCTTCGCGGGCCTACTCATCGCGGCCGAGTGCCGGGCCCAGGAACGTTTCGAGCCCGTGGCGCTCGCGAGCCGGATCACCCACGTGCAGCCGATGACCGGGATCGTGCTCTGGACGACCTCCGAGCACAACCGCACGGCCTCGATCCAGCTCGAATACAGCTACATGAAATACGGCGACGTGGTGACCGACCGCGGCAGGTACGATTGGGGCGTGATGGACCGGCTGCTCGATAAAGTGGCCTCGCGCCGGCACCAGGCCATCGTACGCTTCTACTTCGTCTATCCGGGGCACCCGACGACCGTCCCCGCTTACATCAAAGCCCTCCCCGACTATCACGAGACGCGCGGACGGAGCGAGGACAAACCGACCGCCTTTCCCGACTGGTCGCACCGCGAGCTCCAGGAGTTCACCCTCGACTTCTACGAGAAGCTGGCGGCGCGTTATGACAACGACCCTCGGCTGGCCTTCGTCGAGACCGGGTTCGGCCTCTGGGCCGAGTATCACATCTACAGCGGACCGATGTTGCTGGGCAAGACGTTCCCGGACAAGTCATTCCAGGCCGCGTTCGCACGCCAACTCGGTCGCGTTTTCCGGAAGACGCCCTGGATGATCTCGGTCGATGCGGCAGCCGCCTCACGAACTCCGTTCGCCGCGCAACGAGACCTCGTCGAGATCCCGTTCGGGGTCTTCGACGACTCGTTCCTGTGCCAGCAACATGCGAAGGAAAACGAGCCCAACTGGGACTTCTTCGGGCGCGACCGCTGGAAACTCGCGCCGGCGGGAGGCGAAACCAGCTACTACACCAAGCACGATCAGAAGGAGGCGCTGGCGCCCGCCGGCCCGCACGGCATCCCGTTCGAGAAGTCCGCGCACGACTTCCACATCACGTTCATGATCGCCAACGATCAGCCGAGATATCAGCCGATGGAACGGATCGCCGCGGCGGGCCTGGCGTGCGGGTACCGGTTCCGCATCCTGGCATTCGAGGCGAGCGGCTCGCGGTCGCGGGTGACCGTCACCAACGCGGGCGTCGCCCCGATCTATCACGACGCCTATCTCGCGGTCGACGGCGTCCGCGCCGAGCGGTCGCTCAAGGGGCTGCTGCCGGGCGAATCACGGACCGACGAGATCTCGTCCGGCGGGACCTCGCCCAAGCTGACGATCGCGAGCGACCGCCTCGTGCCGGGACAATCGATCGAGTTCGAGGCGAATCTCCGAGGGACGCGGCGTTAGGCCGTTCGCCTCGCAAATCTTTGCTATGGAAGAGAATGTCGCGAGACCGGTTGGATTCGGACTATGTGCAAGTTAGAGCCAACGGAAAAAATGAGCCGACTGGTACCATGTTTGCGGCGATTGGAATCATGGTAATTCCAACCGGGAGGTCCTCATACCATGACCAAACCACTCGTCAGCGATGAACTGTGGGCCCGCATCGAGCCGCTTCTGCCGGCGGAGAAGCCGCGCCGCTTCCGGTTCTCCGGCCGGAAGCCCATCGATCGCCGCAAGGTCCTCACCGGCATCGTCTTCGTGCTCAAGACCGGGATCGCCTGGGATGACCTGCCGGCCGAGTTGGGCTGGGGCTGCGGCCGCACCTGCCGGGAGGCGCTGGCCGCCTGGCAGCGGGCCGGTGTCTGGGATCGGCTGCACGAGATCCTCCCGGACGAGCTGGGCGACCCAGGGCTCATCGACTGGTCGAGGGCCCTGGTCGAACGGCGCCTCCTCGAAGGCCCCCAAAGGGGGCGAGCTGACCGGCCCGAACCCGACGGACCGCCGCAAGAAGGGGAGCAAGCACCACGTGATCACCGACGGCGGCGGAGTCCCGCTGGCGATCGAGCTGACCGGGGCCCAGCGGCACGACACGACGCAGATGCTCCCGCTGGTCAACGCGATCCCGCCGATCCGGGGGCCGCGGGGCCGGCCGCGACGTCGCCCCGACCGGGTCCAAGGCGACCGCGCCTACCACTCGAAGGAGAACTGCCGAGGGCTGCGGAAGCGCCGGATCGAGCCGGTCCTGGCGCGGCGAGGGACGCCGCACGGCAGCGGCCTGGGGAAGACGCGTTGGTATGTCGAGCGGACGCTGCCGTGGCTCCATCAGTATGGCCGCCTTCGCGTCAGGTGGGACCGCCTGCCCGAGATCCAGCGCGGCTGGATGGCACTGGCATGCTCGCTGATCTGCTTGCGACTCTTACCGTAGGCAGCTACTCTCATTTTTTCCGTTGGCTCTTAGCTTAGTGAGACGTCTTCTTGATTTCGAAGTCCTGACCATTCACGCGGAACTTCAAGGGCGGCTTCAATTCCCAGTTCTTCTTATTCAGAAAGCATTGCTGCATGGTCTTGACGCGATCGATGTTACATTTATGGTCCTCCTCTTTCTCCATGAAGGAAACCCTCGCGTTCAGGAACGACTGGAGGAAATTGGTTTCCGTGCCTCTTTTGGAAGGCACTTCGTTCGCCTTGAGGGCCTCATCCCTGATCTTCGTGAAGCTAACCTTCTTGGGATCGTCATCTCGATAGCCGTGCATGACTAATGCGTCGAAGTAGATGAACTGCCCCAGGAGCGACAACCCGTCGGCTTTCGCTTGTTTGATCGCTAGGGTGAGGTAATGTTCGTCGCGAACACGATCCTGCGCCTCGCGGAAGTCCTCCCGGAAATCGGAATCCGCCTTCATCCAGGCCGCGAGGAAGTCCTCGCCGAGCTTCGTCTGTTTCGCACCTGGGCTGGCCAGCCTTGTTAACTGAGGGATGTAATCGATGAGCTTGGCCGGTTTTTCCTTCTCCTTGCCCGGCTCGCCTCTCAGTTTCTTGAATTCCTGGACGACTTCCAGCATGTCGCCGGTCTTGCTCGTGAAGCCGACGATTCCGCCCGTGTAGCCGCGGTTGGCATCGTCGCCGACCGCTTCGACATCGAATTCGATGTAGCGATACTGGCACCGCCAGTCGAGTGACCCATTCTCAGCGGCGGCGATCAATTGCATCGCAACATCAAGTTTCTCAGGGGTCTTCAGATCCACCGGTTCTTGGGGTTCGGCTGCCTTTCGCACCTCGGGGCCCGCGCCGGAGATCATGACCAAGAGGGCGACGCAAACGACCCATCTCCCACCTTCAAGGAGACGCGGCCCGTTGAAGGGGCGCGTCCTGCTCGGAGCGGCTACCTCGAGTGCAGTCCATGGAGCTGAGCAGGCCGATAAACTCATCATCGATGCGACCTCCAAGCGGGTTACACGCCCTCGTCACGGGGCCGGACATCCCGGCCTCGATCGATCCAACGGCTCGGCCGCACCAGATCGCGTGGCCGTTGCTCTGTCGTGGCCGAATGGGGCCGAGTCAAACTTACAGGGCACGAGTCTCGCCCGCAAGGATTTTTCGGTTGATAACACCATATCATAAAATACATTTCTAATATTAACAACTGATTACAATATAGAAACCGTGGCTGGCGCGGCCGACACGGCCTCGTTGCCCGGGAGGGTTGGCCTGGAGTCGTCGTCGGGGCCACGGGATTTGAGCCGCGGATCTCAAGGCCCGGAGGCCAGCGTGCTCCGGCGACGCGGCTCGGCGCGATGTCTGTCCGGCGAGGTGCCGCCGACACGCCCGGCGCGCTTCCTCCGCGGGTCAACGCGGGCCACGCCGGGTCTCGCGAGCAGCTCGAACAAAAAATGCGAACCGTCCCGTTACCGACCGGCCCCCGCGCAAATGAGTCGGTAGGGGCGGTGCCCGTGGGCTCACGCAGCCGACGCCGACTCCAAAATCCAACGCACCGGGTTCGGGATTCGCCCGCCAATCAGGGGAAAGCATCGCCATGTGGCCGCTGTTCGACCGTCAGAATCAACAAGGTGATCACCGTGATCTCGGCTCGCGCGCCTCCATGGTGGGGGCTCGTCGAACCCGGAAACCGCGACGAAGCAAGAGGATGCGAGTCGAGGTCCTCGAGGATCGCCAGCTCTTGGCATCGATCACCGTGAATACGACCGCCGACGATACGACTTCGGATTCGACCCTGTCATTGCGCGAAGCGATCGAGGTGTCGGACGGGATCCTGGCGGTCTCGTCGCTCAGCACCCAGGAGCAAGCGCAGGTGAGCGGGGCGGTCGGGGCGACGAACACGATCCGGTTCAATATCCCGACGACGGACCCGGGGTACGACGCGACGACCGGGGCCTGGACGATCACGGTGAAGTCGGCGCTGCCGTCGGTCAACACGAACGCGGCGATCATCGACGGCTACTCCCAGCCGGGCTCGTCCGAGAATACGTTGGCTCAGGCCGACAACGCGAAGCTGACGATCGCGATCAGCGGGAAGAACCTCGGGACGACCGACGGCCTGACGATCGCCCAGCCGGGGTCGCGGGTCTCCGGGCTCGATATCGAGAATTTCTACAACTCCGGCATCGCGATCATGGCCGGAGGCAACGTCCAGGTCACGGGCTGCTTCCTCGGCACTGATCCGACCGGGGAGACGGCCGCGCCTAACGGAAACGGCGTGTCGATCGAGAACTCGTCCGATACGATCGGCGGGCCGCTCATCGGCGATCGAAACGTCATCTCCGGGAACAGCCAGGCGGGCGAAGGTGATGGGATCATCATCCCCGATCAGACGGTCACCGTCACCGGAAATCTGGTCGAGAACAACTTCATCGGCATCGACGCATCAGGCACGAAGGCGCTCGCCAATTCCCAGGCGGGGATCGCGGACTTCGGGACCGGAAACACCTACGGTGGGACCACGTCCGGGCTCGGCAACGTGATCTCGGGGAACGGTGCGGACGGACTCAAATCGACGGGCAGCATCACGGTCGAGGGGAACTCTGTCGGCACGGACGCGACCGGTGATATCGCGCTGGGTAACGGGCCGGCGGGCTCGGGAATCTCCAACATCGCATTCCCCTCCACCCAGGTGATCACGACGACGATCTCGGGCAACCTGGTGTCGGGCAACCAACAGGGGGGGATCGAGATTGGAGTCGGGCAACAGAGTTCGTCGGTGTACACGATCTCGAACAACAAGATCGGGACCAACGCCGCCGGTACCGCGGCGCTGGGGAACGTGGGGACGGGACTCGATCTCGGCTCCGTCGAAAACGCCACGGTCCTGGATAACCTGGTTTCGGCAAACGGCATCGGCATCGAGATGACAGGGTTCGGCGCTGATGTCGAACATAATGTGTTCCAGGGCAACCTTATCGGCACCGACATCACGGGTACTCTCGCGCTGGGAAATACCAATGAGGGCATGTTGTTCTCGTCCGCGATCGGCGACTTATTCGGCGGGACGGGCGCGGGTCAGGGGAACGAGGTCGCCTTCAACGGTGGCGACGGGGTCAACGTGCTGGGGCAGAGTCCGAACACGTCGCAGGTCCAGATCACGCGGAACTCGATCTTCGGGAATACGGGCAGGGGCATTCACCTGGCCATCAACGGGGTTTCGAACCAGTTCGCGCCGGTGATGACGTTCACGCCCACGGGAGGCGGCAACGGCACGCTCTCGGGGACGTTCACGCCGGTCCTGACGCCGCAGAACCCTTATGTTGTCGAAATCTATTGGAACCCGACCGTACCCGTGGCCGGGCACGAACAGGGCCAGACGTTCGTCCAGTCCGTGATGGTGACGACCAACAGCTCGGGCGTCGGCACCTTCTCGGTAACCCTGCCGACCGGCATTTATACGGCCACGGCGACCGACGCGGCCGGAAATACCTCGCAGTTCTCGCCCGCCACCGCAGCACCGGCCCTGGATGCGACGGTGACAACCGTCTCGTCGACGACGAACCCTTCGACTGTCGGCCAGGCGGTGACCTTCACCGCGGTCGTCACCGCCCCGACGTTCCAAGGCACCCCGACCGGTACGGTGACATTCACCATCGACGGCCAGGCGCAAGCACCCGTGAACCTCTCGATCGTCGGCGGCAAGGATCAGGCCCAGTTCACGACCTCATCACTCGCCGTGGGCGCACACGCGATCTCGGCATCCTATGGCGGCGATTCCGCATTCGCGGCGAGCTCCGCGAGCCTACCCGCGCAGACCGTCGAACGCGGCGCCTCTGGTGGTGACGTCAACCAACTTATCGACGTCACCGAACCCCTCGGTCTCTGGCGGACGGGTTGTCCTCACCGCGACCGTCACATCGGCCGATGGCAGCACTGTCGGGGGCTCGGTCACGTTCATGGAAGGTTCGACCGTGCTCGGAATCGTCGCGGTGGGACCCGGCGGGAAGGCGACGTTCGACGATTCGTCGTTGCGGGTCGGGTCGAACCCGATCACGGCGGTTTACGGTGGCGACCCCGGCCATGCGAGGAACGTCTCGAACCCGGTGACGCAGGTGGTCACCCCGGCCCCGACGGTCACGCCGACGGTCGCGTCGCCCCCTCCGGCGGTCGTATCGCTCCAGCGATTCGGTTACCACATGCAGCCGACGTCGCTCGTGCTCACCTTCTCCACGGCGCTCGATCCGGCCTCGGCGACGGACGTGTCGAATTATCGGATCACGACCCTCGGCGGCCACGGCCGCGGCGGCTCGCTCGTGGGACATACGACCGCCATCAAGAAGGCGATCTACGATCCGTCCACCTTCTCGGTGACGTTGGTCCCGGTGGGTCGCCTCGACATCCACAACCGCTACCGACTGACCGTCAACGGCACGTCGCGAGCCGGCGAGCGCAATCCGTCAGGGCTCTTGCTCGACGAAAAAGCGATCGGCGACACGGGGGCGAACTACGTCGCGGAGATCACCTGGCGGACGCTCGACGGCCCGGCTCCGGGTTTCCCGGGCGTTCCCAAGAAGGCGGATTCGACGCCGGTGAAGCACGTCGGCGGACCTTCGGCGACCGGCCTCGATGCGATAGCGGCTTCGGGAGAACTCGGGACGCTCGGCCGAGGGAACCGCAGCCACGCTCCCTCGGGAAACTGACCCCGGGATGCTCCGCGAGTACCGGACCGCCCGAGGCATCAGGGCCGGCGCGGCGCTCGCGGAGCAAGCTTCGAACAAACCGAACGGTCAAGGCTCCTTCTACACCCCAGGAATCGCTTCGCCCGGTCCGCTCAGATCAAACCTCCTCACCCAGTCCCAGCGCCTTCCGCTTCTCCAGGATCTGTGTGATGTGGTGGGGGACGTGCTCGGCCTCGGCCAGGAGCATCTCGGCGAGAGTCATCAGCCCGCGCTCGCTGTGAACTCCGGTACGCGACCAGGCGGACTCGGGCTGGGCGCGGAGCGTCCTCGCCATCTGCCTCCGCATTCCCTCCAGGAGCGCGAGCTCTTCCTCCAGGTCGCTTTGCGAGTAGTCGAGCGAGGCTGTAAACCGGCTCTCATCGTAGCCGATCAGGAGCGGCCGGTCCTCGGCGATCACGCGCTTCATCCGGTGGCACCAGGCCTGCTCGCTGTCCACCAGGTGGCAGACGACATCGAGCGTACTCCACTTGCCCGCCACCGGCCGCGCCCTCAATTGCTCGGGGCTCAGGCCGGCGACAATGCGGCGGAGCCGCGGAAGACTGTCCAGATAGGCGGCGATCAGCTCGCTGTGGGACGGCTGGGACATGGATGCATTCCCCGGTAAGGCCGCGACGGCATGAGACAGGTCCGACGCCTACGGACACGAATCGGCTCCCGACGGTTCGCGCCGGCGTCCTCGTCCGATCATGGTATCCGCGCCGGAGGCTCGATGCGTTAGACTATCTCGCGGCAACGAAGACCGACGACGGAGGTCCCCCGGCGTGACGGGGGTCGGCTCGGTGCGACGCGAAGCGGGTCGGGGCGGGTCTATCGGGGCGCCCCCTTGGCCGAGGAATGCGACTCGACCCGAAGCCATGAGATCCAACGATCGTGTCTGTCGAACCGCTGATCGACGAATCCAAGATCCGGGAACGCCTGGTGGCGATGGGCCGTCAGATCGAAGAAGACTATCGGGACAAGCCGCTCACCATCGTGGCCGTCCTGACGGGGAGCCTCATCGCGCTGGCGGATCTGATCCGGCAGATCCGCATCCCCTTGCGGATCGCGCTGTTGCAGGCCAGCAGCTATCGGGGGGCCACGACCACCGCGACCGCGCTGGTCATCAACGAAGCCTTCGCGCCCGACGTCGCCGGCCGCGATGTCCTCCTTCTCGATGATATCCTCGATACCGGCCAGACCTTGTCGACCCTCGTCCAGCATATCTCGGATCGGGGTGCCACCACGGTCCGCACCGCCGTGCTGCTGCGCAAGATCGGACGGCAGGTCGTCCCGATCGAGCCGGACTACTGCGGGTTCGTGATCCCCGACGTCTTTGTGGTCGGCTACGGCCTGGACTTCAACGACGAGTACCGCCACCTGCCGTATGTCGGGGTGCTCCAGCCGTAGGGTAGGGGGGTAGGCAGTCGTCAGCATGAAACTGGCCCTGGTGACACGCCGGTATCCGCCGCTGATCGGGGGCGCCGAGAAGGTCTTGAGCTACCTGGCGGCCGCCCTGGCGGCCGAGGGCGCCGATGTGACGGTGCTCACCGCTCAGGCGCCGGGCATGATCCTGTCCGATCGGGAAGAGATCCCGATCGAGACGGCGAGTCGAGCACGACGCAAGGGAGACGAATCGCCGCGAGGCCGCCTGGCGGTGGTGCGGCTCGCGACCTCGAGCCTGCGATTCTGGGGGACGTGGCAGTACATGCGGAACCTCGGGCGATGGTTTCGCGATAACCCCGTCAACCTGGCGTACGTGTCGATGCTCAAGCACGATGCTTACGTCACGCTCGGGGCCGGCCGACGGCTGGGTTTCCCGGTCGTCCTGCGCCCGAGGGGGCCGGCGCGACGGGCGACATCGCCTGGCAAGGGTGGGGCAATTTCGGGCGGAGGATCGGGAGACGGTGTCGGTCCGCGGACGCCTTCGTCGCGATCTCCAAGGCCGTCGAGACGGACCTGCGCGAAGCCTGGCGAGGCGGGACATTGCGCGAATCGTCGCTCGACCGGATGTTGAAGCGCCCGACATCGGAGCCGCGAATCGTATCGCTGCCAAACGGGGTGCCTGTGCCGGGGACTCCCTGGCAGAAGCGTCCCGACTGGCGGAACGCGCCTCGCGCGGCCTTCGTCGGGCGGCTGGCACCCGAGAAGGGCCTGGATACCTTGATCGACGCCTGGCCCATCGTGCAGACCGCCCATCCCGAGGCCCGGCTGATCCTGATCGGCGAAGGTCCCGAGCGGGCCTCCCTCGAAGCCAGGGTCGCGGCGCGCGGGCTGACGCTCGGGCCCGGCCGGGCGGTCGAGATGCCCGGTGTCGCGACCGATGCGACGAACGCACTCCGCGACGTCAACCTGTTCGTGCTCCCCTCGCGCGAGGAGGGCATGAGCATCGCACTCCTCGAGGCCATGGCCCTCGGCGTGCCGGCCGTCGCCTCGTCGATCCCCGGCAATCGCCGGCTGATCGGCGATTTCAAGCACGGACGCCTCGCCCCTCCCGACGATCGCGAGGGCCTCGCGCGGGTCATCAACGAGCAGTGGGCGAGCTTCGATCGGGCTTTCCACATGAGCCGCGCCGCGAGGAGCCGCGTCGAACAGGAATTCTCCATCCGGTCTGTCGCGCGTAGACACCTGGAATTGTTCCAGGAGATCGTGGGCCGTCAGCAGTATTAAGAGCCGGGAGTTTCACGCAGAGGCGCGGAGAGGACCGCAAAGGGCGCAGAGAAGAAAGAAGAAAGGGAACTGGCCTGGGCAAAACACATGAAATTTCTCGATGTTTTCATAGTAAATATTTCTTTTCATTGATCTTTGCCGATCTCCCGGTTTTTCTTCTTTGCGAACCCTGCGGTCCTCTCCGCGTCTCTGCGTGAAACTCTTATTCCGGGCCAATAGCGTGAAACTCTTCTCTCTGCTCCCAGAAGGATCCCGACCGTGCTGAAGGTCTTGCAATTGATCCCGACGCTCGATCGCTCGGGAGCCGAGAAGCAGATGGTGATGCTGGCCAGGGGTCTGCCGCGCGACCGGTTCCGGGTCGAGGTCGCGGCGCTGACGCGATCGGGCCCGCTCGCGGCCGAGCTCAACGACGCGGGGATCCCGGTGACGATCATCGGCAAGACCTTGAAACTGGATCCGATCGCGCTGGCACGCCTGACGCGATTCCTGAAGGCCGGGGCCTTCGACGTGGTCCAGACCTGGATCTTCGCTGCCAACACGTATGGACGGGTCGCGTCGCGACTGGCCGGGGTCCCGGTGGTCGTCGTGGCGGAGATGGCCGTGGACCTGTGGAAGGGGCGATTCGATCGCTCCGTCGACCGCCGGCTGGCGACGTGGTGCGACCGCCTGGTCGGCAACTCGCACGCGGTCGTCGACTTCTACCGAGGCCTAGGCGTGCCCGACGACCGGCTGGCGATGATCTATTCCGGGATCGGCGCCGAGGAGCCGCCGGCCGTCGATGCACGTGCGGTCCGCGCCGAGTTCGGATTCGCGCCCGAGGCTCCGATGGTCCTGTTCGTCGGCCGGCTCGCCGAGCAGAAGAGGGTCGACGATCTCCTGAAGGCGCTCGACCTGCTCCAGCATGTCCAGCCCGACGTCCGCACCCTGATCGCGGGCGACGGCCCGTTGCGGGGACGCCTGGAAGAGACCGCACAGGGCTATGATCTCAACGAGCGGGTCCGGTTCCCGGGACATCGAGACGACGTCCCGAGACTCCTGGCCGCTGCCGACCTCCTTGTCCTGCCCAGCTCCTACGAAGGATTGCCCAACGTGGTGCTCGAGGCGATGCGGTTCCGCAAGCCGGTCGTCGCCACGGCCGCGCCCGGCACCACCGAGGTCGTCGTCGACGGCGAGACCGGGGTCTTGGTCCCCATCGGCGACGTGACCCTCATGACCCGGGCGATCCGCGACCTCATCCGCGACCCCGCCCGAGCCCGCCGCCTCGGCGAGGCCGGCCGCGCCCGAGCCGAGACCCACTTCAGCGCCGACGCCATGGTGGCGCAGTTTGCCGAGCTTTACGAGCAACTGGCCGAAGTGAGAGGGATCGGGGGTCTGTAAGACGAATTCTCCAGCCGGATGCCACGGTTCGCGTTGACAACTGCACAGGTCGGCTTCAAGATGAACGAAAAGATTCTGTCTGAGGCTGGGGAGTCGCAAACCATGGGACCAACTCAAGAACTGGTTGATGACATCTATCGGGAGCGGGTGCTTCGAGCCCGGAGGACGCCGATCGAACAGAAGATCCTGGCTGGCGCCGAACTCTTCGACTCCGCATGTGAAGTGACGTGCGCCGGAATTCGCCATCAGAACCCCGAGGCCGATGAAGCCAGGGTGCAAGAAATTCTCCGCGAGCGACTCGCCCTGGCGCGTCGGCTGGGGTCCAGATGATGACGAGCCGTGAAGCCACCCTGAAAGCAATCGAAACGCTGGAAGACTGCGGGATTCCGTTATGCTGGTCGGTTCGAACTCCAGCAGCGCTTACGGAATACCGCGTTCGAGTCAGGATGCGGATTTCGTGATCGAGCTGGGAGAGAAGTCGATCATGGAATTATCGCGGCGTCTCAATCCTTCGATCCGCATCGATCCGCAGATGAGCTTCGAGACCGTGACGATGACGCGACGTTACGTCGCCGAAGTGGTCGGCATCCCGTTCAAGATCGAATTCTTCCTCCTCAATGACGACCCGCACAATCAGGAGCGGTTTCGGAGGCGACAGCGGGTCAGCGTGCTGGATCGGCAGGTCTGGATGCCGACGCCCGAGGACGTGATCGTGACCAAGCTCCACTGGGCACTGCTGGCCAATCGGTCCAAGGACCGAGACGACGTTCGCGACGTGATCGCCGTGCAGGGCGACCGGATCGACTGGGATTACGTCCATGGCTGGTGCGAGCAGCACGGCACCCGCGCCTTGCTGGATGAGATCCGCGCCTCGATCCCACCGATCTGAGTTCAAGGCCGCGGCACCGTCTCGCCGGATGGGCTCGGCGTGGGGCTGGTCGAGGCGGGGGCTCGGAGCGACTCGATCAGCGACGTATAAGCCAGGGTCAACTGGCGGCGGCTGAGCAGGCCGAGAAGGTGCTCGGGGTCGTCCGCGTTGACGACCGGGAGCTCGTCGATATTCAGCTCGGTCATCCGACGCAGGGCCGTGTGGAGGTTGTCCTCGGGCGTGACCGAGAGTACCGGCCGATGGGCGATGTCATCGGCCAGGACGAGCGGCCCCCATTCCGAGCCGACCAGGGCGATCCGCAGGTCGCGGAGCGTGAAGATCCCCGTGAGCCGGCCTTTGCCGTCGACGACCGGGAAGAGCGTCTCGCTCGACCGGGCCACGAGATGGATCAGCTCCTGGAACGGCGTCGAGGCGGGGACCGTCTCGATGCCCAGGGTCCGGACGCCCACGTCGCTCACGCTGAGCTGTTCCAGGACGTCGACCACGAAGTCGCCCTGATGCGCCGGGCTGTCGATGGGCGTGGAGACCTGTTCCTCATAGATCGTCCACCGGCGCGAGAGCGCCATGTTCAGCCCGCAGGCGAGCATCAGGGGGACGAGCAGGCTATAGGAGCCGGTCATCTCGCTGACCATCACGATCGAGGTCAAGGGCGTCTTGGAGACCCCGGCGAAGAAGCCGCCCATGCCCACCAGGACGAACGCGGCGATGAATGGGCCCGGGTTGGCCGAGGGCGCGAGCACCCAGGGGGCCAGGAACTGTCCGCAGGCCCCGCCGAGCATGCCGCCGATCAGCATCGACGGGCCGAAGACGCCGCCGCTGCCGCCCGAGCTGATCGTCAGCCCGGTCGCCACGATCTTCAGCACCGCCAGGATCAGCAGCGTCCACATCGTCATGTGGGGGACGAACGTCGGCTCGTCCGGCAGGGCCAGCTCGGGGGGCATCCCGATCGCGCCCCACTGCACCCAGCCATAACCGCCGGTCATCACCTGCGGGAACGCCAGGGCCAGGAGCCCCAACAATAGCCCTCCCACCGCGGGCTTGAACTGCCTCGGGATCGGCATCGGCTTGAAGAACCGGTCCCGAAGGCCGTAGAACACTCGGACGTAAAGCCAGCCCATCGCCGCGCACGCCATCGTCAGGATCACGAACAGCGGCAGGTCGCGAAGGCCGTGGAAGACCATATCCTTGGGCAGCAGGAAGATCGGCCGGGGGGTCACGAACAGCGCGAAAGTGGAATACGCGACGATCGAGCTGGCCAGGCAGGGCAGCAATGCCGCCGATTCGAAGGCGGTGGACGAATAGAGGACCTCGCCGGCGAAAAGTGCGCCTCCGAGCGGTGCCCGGAAGATCGCCCCGACGCCGCCGGCGGCTCCGGCCAGCATCAGCAGCCGGCGATCGGTCGGCGGCAGTTTCAGCACTCCGGCGAGCAGCGAGCCGAACCCGGCCCCGATCTGCGCAATCGGTCCTTCCTGTCCGGCGGAGCCCCCCGTGCCGATCGTGACGATCGAGGCCACGCTCTTGATGATCGGCACCCGCGACCGGACCTGTCCGCCACCCCGATGGAACGATCGGATCATCGCGTCGGTCCCGTGCCCTTCCGCCTCGGGGGCCCAGGTGAAGACCAGGATCCCCGAGATCAGGCCCCCCACCGTCGGGACCAGCACTACCAGCCACCAGGGAAAGGGGTAGGTGATCGCCTGGGGATGCCCTTCCCCAGTCGGCGGCATCTGGAAGTGGAGCAGGCCGCCCAGCACATGGGTGTACATGAACTGGAGCGCCAGCAGGAACGCCACGGCGCCCAGGCCCGCGATCACCCCGACCACCGGGCTGCACAGCGCGACCCGACCGATCCGGGGCGATGACCAGAGCGCGGCCAGCCGATTGACGAATTCGCGGAACCAGGTGATATCCCGACCGAGACCCGAGGCGAGCGGTTCCTTCGATTGCGACATGGATGATCGGTCCTCGATGCGGTGTGAGGTCTCGGCAGGGCTCGACCGTCGCGAAGGGGCTCGAGCTGGGGAATGGCTGTTCCGGGAAGACACAGACCCATTCCAGCCGATTGGTCCCGTCACGTCCAGGATCCTTTCGGCGGCCTCTCGGGGAGAGTCGTCCCTGGTCAGGCGTTGGCGAGGGCGCAACAATGGAAGGACGGAAGCGGGCCACGACAAGTCCCATTCCCGATCGCGGGGAACCCTGAACCATGTGCGGCATCTGCGGCGCGGTCTGGACCGATCCCAAGAACGCGCTGAATGCGGAATCGCTCCAGGCCATGATGGACCGGATCGTCCATCGCGGCCCGGACGACGCGGGCGTCTACCGCGACAACCATGCTGCGCTCGGATTTCGACGGCTGTCGATCATCGACCTGGCCGGCGGCCATCAGCCGCTCTCCAACGAAGACGGAACCATCTGGACGGTCTTCAACGGCGAGATCTACAACTACCCCGCGCTGCGGCGTCGCCTGGAGGCGAAGGGGCACACGCTCCGCTCCCAGAGCGACACGGAGACCCTCGTGCACCTGTACGAGGATGAGGGCACGGGGATGTTCCGCCTGCTGCGCGGGATGTTCGCCCTGGCGATCTGGGACGCGAACCGCCAGACCCTCGTGCTGGCCCGAGATCGCATGGGCCAGAAGCCGCTCGTCTATCGCCAACACGGCGGCCGCTTGACCTTCGCCAGCGAGCTGAAGGCGCTGATGGCCCTGCCCGAGGCCGATGTCCCGCGCCGGATCGACCCCCTGGCGCTGGACCAGTACCTTTGCTACGGCTATGTACCAGCCCCCCGGACCATCCTGGAGGGGACGCGCAAGCTGCCCCCGGCGCATTTTGCCGTCTGGCACGACGGCACACTGGCGATCGAGCGTTACTGGAATCCCAACTGGAACGCCGAGCGGGATCGGCGCGTCGAGGAGGACGTCGAGGAGCTGCGCGCGACCCTGGGCGATGCCGTGCGCGAGCAGATGATCGCGGACGTGCCGCTGGGCGCGTTCCTCTCGGGGGGGATCGACTCGACGGTCATCGTCGGGCTGATGCAGCAGGCTTCGAGCCGGCCGGTGAAGACCTTCGCGATCGGCTTCCCGGACCCGAAATACGATGAGACTCAGTACGCCGAGCTCGCCGCGCGGCACCTTGGGACCGAGCATCAGACATTCATGGTCGAGCCCAAGGCGTGGGAGACGTTGCCGGAACTGTCCTGGCACTTCGACGAGCCGTTCGCCGACAGCTCGGCCCTGCCGACGTGGTACGTCTCGCGAGAGACCCGTCGGTCGGTGACCGTCGCGCTGACGGGCGACGCCGGCGACGAGCTGTTCGGCGGCTACGACCGATACCGGGCATTGGCGTTGACCGAGCTGTTCCAGCGGATCCCGGAGGGACCGCGTCGCGTCCTCGGCGGGACCATGGTCCGCGTCCTGCCCCGGTCGACCCGGTCGAAGAGCCGGCTCCGCAAGCTCCAGCGACTCCTCGAGAACATCAACGAGCCGGCGGAGGCGCGATACCTCGGCTGGATGACGACCTTCGACGAGGCCGGCCGGCTCTTGCTCTATTCCGACGATCAGCTCGACGCGCTGGCCTCCGCCGCATCGACGCTCGACGATCCGTCGAAGGCAGACCCGGCGGCGCTGCTCGGCACGGCCTTCGCCGCCGCCGCGCGCCGCGATCGCGTGACCCGCGCCATGGTCGCGGACATCCTGACCTACCTGCCCGGCGACTTGCTCGTCAAGGTCGACCTGGCCAGCATGGCGCACAGCCTCGAATGTCGAGGGCCGTTCCTCGACCACCGGGTCATCGAGCTGGCCGCGGCCATGCCGCTCGACCGCAAGATCGGCTTCCGGACGGGCCGATCCAAGGTCGTGCTCAAGCGGGCCTTCGCCGACCTGCTCCCCCCGCCGATCAAGACCCGGTCCAAGATGGGATTCGGGGTCCCGATCAGCCGATGGTTCCGCGACGAGTTGAAGGACGAGCTCCGGGGCGTCTTGCTCGATCCGGCCTGCCTGAATCGGGGCCTGTTCCGCCCCGAGACGATCCGCCAATTGATCGAGGAGCACATCGAGGGACGTCGCGAACATTCCTTCCGCCTTTGGGCACTCTTGATGCTCGAATTGTGGTTCCGGAAGCATCTCGATGGTCGGTGATCCTCCTTTGGCCTCTCCGTCCGCCCTGGGCTCGCGGTCGCGGCTTCAAGGAATGACTTTGCTGACCGGTACGATCTCCCTCACCTTCTCCTGGATTCGGCCCACGAAGGGGATGATCCTCAGGAAGTTGGATTGGACGAACAGGATGCCGACCAGCTCGCGGTCCTCGTCGAGCCAGGGGGTTGTCCCGAAGAAGCCGGGGTGGCTGACGATGTGGGCCCGGCCTGTCGCGTCGAGCCGATCGAGGAAGAAGGCCAGGCCGTAGTCGTTCCCATATGGGCCGGACATCAGCAGGTCGAGCTTGCCCTGGCGCCGGTGCATCTCGGCGACGGACCGCTCGGCGACGATGCGACGCCCGCGGTAGGTCCCGCCGTTGAGGTGCATCTGGTAGAACGCGGCGAAATCGTCGAGCGTGGAAGTCATGCCGCCGCCGGCCATGATGAACCGGCTCTCACCATCGGGAAGGGTCGGACCGGGCTTGAGCCGTTGAAGACCGAAGGAGACATAGACCGTGTCTCGCATGCCCAGTGGCTCGAGCAACTCGGAGCGGACCAGCTCCTCGAACGGTCGCTTCGCCGCCGCCTCGGCCAACCGCGCGGCCACGTTGAAGCCCATCGTGCAGTAGTGAAACTCGGCCCCCGGCTCGGTCGCGAGGCCCCCCTCGGCCAGCGCACGCACCGACTCGGCCAGCGACCGGTTTCGACCGGAGAAGAACTGGCCTCGGCCCTTCATCGTGTTATCGTCGTCCGCCTTGGCAGCATCGGCCCCTCCATCCGCGCCCCGCCGCTCACGCAACCGTTTGAGGATCGATTGTGTGAAGAGGTCACCCGGCAGTCCCGACATGTTGGAGAGCACGTTTCTCACGGTAGGCAGCCTGGCCGGCGGCTTGCCGTGCAGCGCGATCCCCTTGAACTCGGGGAGGTATTTCTCGATCGGATCATCGAGCGCCAGCTTGCCCTGGTCCACCAGGATCATGAGGAGCGTCGCGGTGACCGGCTTGGAGCTCGAGGCCATCTGCGCCTTCTGATCGAGCGTCATGTTGCCGAACGCTTCCTTGAAGACAACTTCGCCCCGATGGGCCAGCAGGAGCGACACGCCCGGCACCACCCGGTCCTCGACACCCTTGCGAAGGATCGCCCTCAGCGATTCGAGGCCGGCATCGGGAATGCCGTGAACACCTGGATCGCCCGACCGGAGGAGTTGCGGAGGCAAAACCGCGGCCTTTGCGGGCGGCGGCTCATCCGCGCGGACCTGATCCATCGAGGTCCCCGGGCGCCCCAGTACCACGAGGAGCAGTCCCATCACCAAACCCAGCGAACTCATCGAGGAGCGATCGGCGACGATCATGGTTGCCTTCCTCACGCTTCGCGGGGTCCTACAGGATAAGCCGAACGCCCTTCTCGTGCGGAGCGACACGTCCGCTCCGGCGACCGTCCGGCCGTCGGGACCCCAGATCAATAACACCGAGCGAGCAGGATGATCGCTTCAGCGTTCCTACGTGGAGCATAATCCAGGACCCCGGTACTCGCCACTCCCCCGACGAGGGACCATCGAAGGTGGTCTTCGGATTCCCCGGGAAGCGGTCTCGGATTCCGCGATTCTGCCCGATTCTTGAACGCGCCATCCCCTTCCCGATCAGTATCCTGGAGGAGGGTCGAACGGAGCCTCGGGGAGGACTATCCGGATGGACACGAGACCGGCCAGGGGCGTCCTTCGCGAGCTCCGGACGCTTTACACTCTCGGCACGCTGGGCGGCCTGACCGACTCCCAGTTGCTGGATCGGTTCCTCGCCCGGGGTGGCGACGACGCCGAGGACGCGTTCGCGGCCCTGGTGCATCGCCACGGGCCCACGGTCCAGGGCGTCTGCCGGCGCATGTTGCCGGCATCGCATGATGCCGAGGACGCCTTCCAGGCGACGTTCCTCGTCCTATCGCGGCGGGCCCCGTCGATCGGACGGCGCGAACGACTCGGGAGCTGGCTCTACGGCGTCGCGGTCCGGACCGCCAAGGAGGTTCGGCGCCAGGCTGCGCGCCAGCGCGCGATCGAGAGGCAGATGATGAATGTCGCCGCGTTTGAGTCGGGACCTCCGAAGGACCGGGACGACCTCGTCCTTCTCCTGGACGAGGAGCTGAGCCGCCTGCCGGAGCGTTATCGGTCCGCCCTGGTCGCCTGCGAGCTGGAGGGGAAATCGCGGCGCGAGGCGGCCGGACAGCTCGGCATCCCCGAGGGCACGCTCTCCGCCCACCTGGCGCGGGGACGGAAGCTGCTCCGCGAGCGCCTGCTCCGGCGCGGGGTCACTCTCGGCGTCGGGCCGATCGCCGGGCTGTCGCCGCCCTCATCGGAACCCGCGATCCCCGAGCGGATGATGGAGCCGACCATCCGGGCCGCCATGGGCCATGCACCGGGATGCGGAACGGCCGGAACCATCTCACAGTCGGCCTCATCGCTGGCGGAAAGGGTGATCAAGATGATGTTCCTCGCGAGGTTGACCCTGCTCGTCGCCGCCTTCTTCACGGCCTCCACGGCGATCGCGGCCGTCTTGCTCGCCTGGCCTGCTCCGGCGGTCGCTCCCGCGATCGAGGATCCGCCCAGGGCGGGGACGGATGACCTGGCCGGGCGGGTCATCGAGAAGGCCGGGCCGGCCGTGGCCGACGTCCAGGTCTGGGCGATCGGTGGCCGCAGAGGCGAGCTGGTGACGGTCGCCACGGCGACGACCGACCGACAGGGCCGCTACGTCCTGCCGGGTGCCTGGGCGCACAAGGCCGCAAAGACGTTGGGCGACGAACGCCTGGGGTTGTTCGCACGCGCCCGCGATGGCCGGGTCGGCTGGTTGACGAATTACGGGCGCGAAGAGCTCGTCGAGCAAGGCGGTGAGATCGAGCTCCTGCCGGTGAGCGAGGTCCGGGGCCGTGTGACCGATCCAGACGGCCGCCCGATCGGGGGCGCCATCATTGCGGCCGAGGAGTTCTGGAAGCCGATCGAGCGGGGATTCGGTGAACTGATGGGTCTGGTCCCCGAGACGGCCGCGGCCTACTCGACCCACTCGGCCGCGGATGGCTCGTTTGCTCTCAAGGGCATCCCCCAAGGCTCGCTGGTGGATGCCAAGATCACGCCTCAAGGCCGCGAGCCGGCTCGGATCTCCTGGAACACGACCCAGGCCGCCGTCATCACGCTCGATCATCGCCTCGGATCCATCAAGGGCCGCCTCAAACCGGCGGATGCACGCGGGTTCTCGGGGAAAATGAGAGTCTACGTGAGGTTAGACGGGCCGCGAGGCGGGTCGGCACCGGGCCCCGTCTCGTTGCGCTACAATTCGGGCATGGAGGCCTCCCAGGACGGCTCGTTCCAGTTCGACGGCCTGCCTCCGGGCCGTTACGTGGTCGACGCCTCCTCCGAGAAGGACGCCCCGTTCATCGCGAAAGCCATCGAGGGCGTCGAAGTCGCCCCGAATGGCACGGCCACGGTCGAGGTCCCGCTCGAACGCCTGGTGACCATCACCGGCCGCGTCATCGACGCGCAGACCGGCAAGGGCGTCGCGAACATCCCCGTGTCCTGCTACCACGTCGATCTCGCTTACCTCAAGGAAATGCGCAGGGCCCAGACCGATGCCGAGGGGCGATACTCGGTCCTGGCGCAGCCGGGCACGGTCCACATCGAGGCCCAGGGATTGCCCAGGTCCTATCTCGGCCCAATCCCCGAGGAATATCCCAACCTCGAGGTCAAGGCCGACCGGACCGTCCCCGACCTGAAGCTCACGCACGCGACCGGCCTCGACGGCATCGTCGTCGATGGGGCGGGCCATCCGGTCCCGTCGGCCGAGGTCTACTTCTTGTTTACCCCCGATCGCCGATGGCCCCGTCGCGGGGAGCTGATGCGGACAGGACCCGACGGGACGTTCCACCTCGACCAGCTCGATCCCGACGACAAGGTGGGCCTCTGGGCTCGCGCCGGCGATGCGACGACCAACGGTACCCTCGTGGCCCGGCCCAGGGAGGGCAAGGTCACGCTCACGTTGGACCCGAAGTACACCGTCCGACTCCGCGGCCTGGTGACCGACAGCGGCGGCCGGCGAATCGCCGGCGCCAAGGTCTCGCTCTGGTGGACGCGATGGTATCCGCCCGGAAAGGAAGGTCGGCCGACCATGGCCACCAGTACCGTGCAGGAGACGTACACCACCGGAGAGGACGGCCTGTTCGTCTTCCGCCGCCTCTGGCCGGAGGATAGTTACAAGGTAGTGGTCGAGGCCAGGGGACACAGCAAGGGCGAGTCATCCGAGCTGACCGGCAAGCTCGGCGAGACCCACGACCTCGGCAAGATCGTGCTGATCAATACGGAGGCCTCTCTCGCCGGCCGGGTCGTCGGCACCGATGGACAGCCGATCGTTGGCGCCGAAGTGTTCAACCGCGGCGACGCTCCCGGGCCGGTTGCGCAGGCCACCGACTCGCAGGGCCGGTTCCGGCTCGAAGGGATGCTTCCGGGAACCCGGTTTGTCTTCGTCCGCAAGGAGGGATACCGATTCACCGGGGTCACGAACCAGGGCAACAACGACGGCATGACGATCACGCTGCTCAAGGCCACGGAGCCGCCCCCGGCGTGGAAGCCGGTCACGGCCACAGGCCGCGACGAGGAGCGAGCCTTCGCCAAGCAAGTCCTGATTCGCATCTGGCAGAAGTATGCTTCGAATGCGGACAACAACGGCGCGCGCCCCTGTATCCGGGCCATGGCCGAGCTCGACCCGGACCTCGCCATGCGGTGGTCGGTGGAGAAGGGCCATCGGTACGACGATGACGTGCGATTCGCCGAGGCCCACAAGCTGGCCGAGACCGACGCCGAGGAGGCGCTGGCTCTTCTGAACCAGAAGCCCGACTCGGCGAGTCAGAGGGCCTTGCAGGAGCTGGCCGATCGGTTGGCGGAGACCGACCCGAAGAAGGCGCCGCGGTTCGCCGACGAGGCGGCCCTCCAGGCCCGCGGGTTGAACCAGCCCGACCGGGCCCTCGCGATGGCCAGGGCGGGTGCGGTCCTCGTGAAGCTGGGCCGCGGGGACGTCGGCCGCAAGCTGATCGACGAGGCGGCGCGGGACGCCGCCCAGCTCCCCGTCGTGAACCGCGCGAGTTTTTTCGGGGGCTCGTCTCCGGCATCGTCGCCCCGTACGACGTCGAGCGGGCACTCGCGCTCGTCGAGCCGATCAAGACCGAGAATGAGGAGGGGCCCCGCAACCTCGCCCGCATCGCCGCCGCGATCGCGACGACCGATACGAAGCGGGCCGTGGAACTGGTCGAGACGGTGGGTGGCAATGCGTTCTACCACGAGTTGGCCCGGACGGCGATCGCCTACCAGATCGGCCGCGACCGCCCCGACGAGGCGATCAAGATCATCGAGGACATGAAGCGCGACCCGGCCACCATCTGGCAGGCCAAGGCGTACGGCTGGCTGGCCGTGGCCCTGGCGCCGCGCGACCGGGCGCGGGCCAACTCCCTGATCGACCGGGCCCTGGCCATGATGATCGACGAGCGCGACTGGGCTGGGCGCTCGCTCTCGTCTGGAGGCGAGATGGCCGGGGCCGCTCATGTCGCCCTGTGTGCGCGTCGGATCGGCTATCCCGACATGGAGAGCGTCGTCATGAGGGTGATTGCGGCCCGGCCAACCGACGGCCGCAATGCGTCCGGCGGGCGGACCAGGTTAGGTCACGCCATCGCGGTCTCGACCGTCTCCCTGGCCCTGGTCAACCCCGAGGCGGCCCGGACGGTGCTCGAACAGTTGGAATCACGGGCCGGGTTCGACCTTGCCGCCGAGTGGAGCACCCGCGAGCCGTGGCTGATCGCCTGGGCCCTGGTCAACCTCCAGAAGGCCCGCGCGGTCTTCGAGTCCACGCTGGCCTCGCTCGATCGACAGAAGGAAGTCAACCTCTGGAGCACCGGCTTCTTCGAGATGGTCGAGCTGCTGACGGCCCCGCCCGATCGCCGCGAGGCGATTCTCGACAAACGCGTCGGCGGCGCGTCCTGGCGGCCGGGCGGGGAACTCTGAGAGACATCAATGACGAGACAAGACGTCCGCAGATGAACGCAGATCAGAAGGCGGATCAAACCGAAGGAACATGACCCGAGAGAGGACGTCGTATTGCGTCGGCTTTCCGGATTCCGCCACTCCATCCGCGTTCATCTGCGTTCATCTGCAGATAAACTCCTAAAGACGACACATACCGCACTCCGCACCCCCCTGGTCCCGGAGCACAGCGATATGTTCAAGAGAGTCGGTAGACCCGGATCGCATTGTCGTGGAACAGCTTCTTCCGATCGGCGAGGGGCCGGCTCGAGACGATCTGCCGGAGCGCCTCGACCCACTGGCGATAGGTCGCGGCGAGCGTGCAGACCGGCCAGTCGCCGCCGAACACCACGCGATCGGGGCCGAACCGGTCCAGGACGTGGTCGACGATCGGCGCGAGGTCGTCGGCCGTCCAGGGGTCCGGCGCGGCCGAGGCGACGATGCCCGAGACCTTGCACACCACATTCTTCCGATCGGCGATCCGACCGATGTCGGCCTTCCAGCCCGAGAGGTCCCTGGTCCGGATGCTGGCGTTCCCGCAGTGGTCGAGGATGAACGACGTGTCGGGGCAAGCGTCGATCAGCTTGCCCGCATCCTTGAGCTCCTCGGCTCGCATGCACAGGTCGAAGCTCAGGCCGTTCTTGCCGAGCGTGCGGATGCCGTCAACGAATGCCTTCTCGAGGCAGTAGCCGGCGGGCGTGTCGGGTCCGTGGAGCACCTGGCGCAGGCCCTTGATCGCGGGCCGGTCCGTAAAGCGGGCGAGGTAGGCTGCGAAGCCCTCCGACGAAGGCCGCCCCGAGACCACCGCGCCGACCATCGGCCCGACACCTCGGTGGATCAGGTCGAGCACGTAATCGACCTCGGCCGGTTGCTGAGACGGCTCGACGTCTACCTCCATGTAGACAGACTTCACGACCCCGAGGCCCTTCGTCGCTTGCTCGTAATCCTCCATCAGGAAGGGCCGATCGAGCTTCGGGGCGCCCTTGAGCCACGGGAGCTTGAAGCGAGAGAGATCCCAGAGGTGCTGGTGGGTGTCAACGATCGGCATGGTGACAGGCTCGTCTGCCCAGGACGAGGCCGGCAGACCGGCCGCGACCGTCAGGGCGGTGGCGTGTTGGAGAAAGCGGCGTCGGGGAATTTCGACGTTCATCGCGATCGGTGCTCCTCATCAGATCAGGGCATTACCGACCCGCTTTCCCTCTCGTCTCAAGGGCGGTCGGAAAGCCCGCACTCAGCGACTCCACGGCCAACATGAGGGTAACGCAGAACTCGAGACGGGGCGAGGGTCTGCGGAACTTTTCATTTGCATGCTCGGCGACCCCCTGCGACGATGGCACATCCCTGGGGTCGTGTGTTCCCGCAAGCCGATTTTCGAGGTCCCGCTCATGTCCTCATCGATACGTCCTCTTGCGGTCCTGACGATGATCCTACTCGCCCAGGGAATAGCGGCTGCGCCTCCGGCGTCCGAGCCCCAGGCGAATGCCCCGTCCTCGACCGGCGGCCGGAGCGAGACGATCCGCCTGTTCCACGGCAAGAGCCTGGACGGCTGGGCCGGCCACTTCAAGTACTGGTCGGTCGACAACGGCGAGATCGTGGGGAAGAGCATCGCCCCGGTGCCCGTGAGCACCTACCTGCTCACCGAGAAGAACTACACGGACTTCCGCCTGACCGCGAGGGTCAAGCTGGTCCAATCCGAGATGCACTCGGGCATCGCCTTCTGGGGCCGGGTGGCCACCGAGCAAGGGGACCCGGCGACCTACGCCGGCCACCTCGTGATGTTCCCCTCGGGGTGGGGCATGTACGATCTGTATGGCCGGAAATTGCTGCCGGTCAACCCGGCACCGGCCAAGAAGGTGGGCAAGCAGCACGACTGGAACGACCTGGAGATCCTGGCGGTGGGCAACCGCGTGCAGGTCGCGGTGAACGGCGTGGCCGTCGTCAACTGGACCGATCCCGAGCCGAGCCGGATCAAGGCCGGTCCGATCGGGCTCCAGCTCCACTCCAACACGGTGCCGCAAGAGGTCCGGTTCACGGACCTGTCGATCGAGACCTTCCCCAGAGAGAACAGGCTGCTCACCGTCAGGTGAGGACACTGCGACTCGATCCGGGAGGAAACCGTAATCGATCAAGAGCAGGGGGCGGGAACATGCCTCGACAGACCAAGCCGGCCGGCTTCACCGCGATCGAGGTGCTGGTGGTCATCGCGATCATCGGCGTGCTGGTGGCGCTCTTGCTGCCCGCCGTGCAGGCGGCGCGGGAGGCGGCGAGGCGCGCCCAGTGCGCCGGCAACCTCCACCAGCTCGGGGTCGCCATCAACAACCATGTCACCCACTCGGAGTCGGTGCCCGGCAGCCTCTTCCGACTCTTGAAGGATATCGAGCAAACCGCCCTCAGCAATACGTATCACGACACCACGACGGCGACACCCGCCGGCCAGACCGATCGATCGATTACGATCGCCGTCTTCTTGTGCCCTTCCGACCAGGGGCTGGCGGGCCAGGCGGGAGGCACCAATTACGCCGGCAATGGCGGTGTCGGCTTCACCGCATCCGGCCGCCTGAGGAACGGGGCATTCGGCGCCTCCATCCGCGATTTCGCCGACGGACTGAGCAACACGGCAGCCGTCTCGGAGTGGGTCAGGGGAAATGGCGATCCCCAGGTCAGGGATCCCAAGGGTTCCGTATTCACGACCCCGGATCGCCTGATCGATCAGACGGACCTCGGCCGGTTCGGGGCCGAGTGCCACGCCCTGGACCCGCAGCTCGCGCCTGTCGAAAGTCTCGGCAAGGGCCTGGATTGGACCCGCAACGGGTTCGGGTACTCGCTTTACAATCACGTCCTCGGGATCAACGACCACTCGTGCACCAATGGTGGACTCGTCGATCAGGGTGCCTGGACCGCGGGGAGCCGGCACCCCTCGGGAGCCAACATCCTCTTCGCGGATGGGCACGTCACCTTCGTGAAAGACTCGATCGCCCCGCAAACCTGGCAGGCCCTCGGCACGCGGAACGGGGGAGAAGCCGTCTCGTCGGAATCGCTCTGATCTTTGCGTGAACCTCTCCTCATGAAATCCTTTTGTCTTCTTTGCGCCCTCTGCGGATCTTCCCTCCGCGTCCCTGCGTGAAATTCTTCTTTCTCGACGACTCGTAGGGATCTCGGAAAGTCGCGTGAGGGCGCCCCCACGGCCGGGCAGTACTCTCCGGAGAAACGGAGCGGGCCACGCGACACAACGGAGCGACCATGGGACGCGTACGAATCGAATCCAACCGGCAGCTCGAGCGACTCTTCCGCATGGGGACTGTGGGCGGGTTGACCGATGGTCAACTCCTGGAGCGGTTTGTGGCCGGTGACGACGAGGCGGCCGAGTCGGCGTTCGAGGCGATCGTGGAGCGACACGGGCCGATGGTCCTGCGGGTCTGTCGGACCGTGCTCCGCGACGCCCATGCCGCGGAGGACGCCTTCCAGGCCACATTCCTGGTGCTGGCCCGCAAGGCGAAGAGCCTCGGCGAGCGGGAACTCCTGGGCAACTGGCTCTATGGGGTCGCCACCCGGACGGCGCGGAAGGCGAAGGTCGCCGCCGCCCGCCGGATCGGCCGCGATCGCGAGGCGGCCTGCCTGCACGCCGTCGCGATCGACGATCGGCCGCCCGACGAGATCCGGGACGACCTGGGCCGCATCTTGCACGAGGAGATCGGCCGGCTGCCGGGATCCTATCGGTCCGCCGTCGTGACCTGCTACCTGGAGGGGATGACCCAGGAGCAAGCCGCCCGGCAGCTCCGCCTGGCCGAGAGCACGGTCCGAGGCCGGCTCGCCCGGGCACGCAAGCTGCTCGTCAGCCGGCTGACCCGCCGGGGCGTCTCGCTGTCGACCGGCCTGCTGGCGCTCGGCCATGTCGCCCAGGCCGCCTCGACCGCCTCGCGGCTGCCCGACTCGATCGTCCGGTCCGTGGCCCGCTCCGCTCTCCTCTTCGGGAAATCAGGCAAGGCGACCGGAGGCGCCGTCTCGTCAACGGCCCGAGCCATCGCCAGCGGAGTGCTTTCCACCATGTGGCTCCCATCGCTCAAGACCGTTGCGGCGGCAATGGTCGCCCTCACGTTCACCGCCGTCGCGATGACCCATCGCGCGGCCGAGGCGCAACCCCAGGTTCAATCGGCCACTCAGAGGGTCACCTCGCCGGAGCCGGAAGAGGCGGCGGAATCTTCACCGGAACCGGTCTTTGAGCCCACGGATCCACCGCCACAGGACTCGGACTCCGGCCAGATCAAGGCGAGGACCAAGAAGGACGCGGGACGATCGCAATCCGTCGCGGTCGACTCGGAGCTGGCGGACGTCGCACCCGGGCCGATCGTACGGGCGGTGCCCGTAGCCAAGGACTCGATGATCCTGGCCTATCTCCCCGACCAGAACGTCGGCCACGTCAACAACCTGGGCCTCGCGAACAACGGCGGCGGGGTCCGCGCCTTGTTCGACTGGCCCGCGATCCCGCCGGGAGAAACCGCCGCAGACGACCGTCGATTCCTGATCGCCGTCTATTCGCGCAAGACGACCTCCCGACAGTCGGCCGGGCCGATCGATGCCCACGAGATCCTCGAGGATTGGCCCGAGATCGCCCACTGGAGTGAAATGCCCAGATATGACCGGGAGGTGACGGCGACATACCAATTCGAGCCGGGAGACGGCTGGAAGCTCTTCGACATCACGCCCCTGGTCCGCGCCCAGGCCAAGGCCGGTCGCAAAGGCCACGGCGTCCTCCTTCGCTTCCAGGGCGAAGACCATGACGGAGCGAGTTGGTCCGGCTACGACCTCGTCAGCCGCGAAGGCGCCGGCGAGTGGATGAAACGCCGCCCCGTGCTCCTGGTCGTGGACGCCTCGAAGTCGGGACAGCCCAGGCGCGTGGCCGAGGCGCGGCTTAAGACCCGAAACAGTCGAAAGCCGTCCGACGCCCCTGCGATCGACTCGGAGCTGGTGAAAGCCGCCCCCGGGGCGATCGTCCGGACGGTCCCCGTGTCCAAGGATTGCATGGTCCTGGCTTACATGCCCGGCTGGAACTTCGGCAACGTCAACAACATCGGATTCCAGAACGTGGACGGCGGGAATCGGACCCTGCTCGATTGGCCGGCCATCGATCCGGCCGAAGCCGCCTCACCCGACCGACGGTTTCTGATCGCGCTCTACTCGCGCAAGACGACGTCACACCCTCCCGCCGGACCCATCCACGCCTTCGAGATCCTCGGTGACTGGCCCGAACGATCCTCGTGGAAGACCCAGCCGGATTATGCCCCGAAGCCGGTCGCGAGCTATGAGTTCGAACCGGGAGACGGCTGGAAGCTCTTCGACATCTCGCCCTTGATCCGCGCCCAGGCCAAGGCCGGCAGCAAGGGGCATGGGCTCGTCTTCCGGTTCCTCAATGAGAACTTCTCGGGAGCCAGGAATGACTTCTCCGGCTACCAATTCGCCAGCCGCGAAGGCGCCGGCGAGTGGGCAAACCGCCGCCCTGTGCTCCTGGTCGTGAATGACCCGGGACCGGAGAAAACCCAGGACAAATGACGATCCGAGGAGGGTAGGGGAGAGCAGGGGTGGCCGGTCTATCCCGATGCCCGGCCTCCTCGATGAGATGACTCGATCGAGAGCGCTTCACGATTGGCTTGCGCCGCGCCGGAAGCTACCGCGAATTCACCCCCCCCGAACCCCCCCTTCGTAAGGGGGGGATCTTGGAGTGCGCCCCATCCCCCCCTTACGAAGGGGGGGTTCGGGGGGGTTCTGCCGGCGTGACCAACGCAACCGTAAAGCGCTCGAGCCGTCGTCCCGGGCGGGTGATTCGCGTCACCGGCCCAGGGACGCGGTTCTGTTTCGCCGGTCGACTCGAGCCCGGGTCTTGCCCTTTGACACCCCGTACGATCCAATAGGGCGAAATGACGTCTGTCCGACACCGCCCGTGCCACCCGCCTCGATCGGAGTGTCAACATGAACGCAGAGGCTACAAAGCTGGTGAAGAGCGCATCGGCGGCCGTCATCTTCCCGATCGGCGGGATGCTCGGCGGCCTCCTGGTCGGCGGCCTGCGGGCGAGCAACCGGGGGCCGGACCAGATGGCCCAGATCGCCTGCGTGGTCAAGTGGGCGATCGCCGGATTCTTCGCGGGCCTGGTGTTGATCCTCTTCCTCACGATCGACCTGAGGGGGAAGAATATCGTCTCGATCCGCCGGCTGATCGTCATCATCCTCATCGCCGGACTGATCTCCTGGTACATCACCCGGATCCTCTTCGGCGCGATCGGCTACGAGGGATTTTGAATCGAGCGAGGATCGGGACGAACGCGATCGGGCCGCCTTGCCTCCCCCACCCCCGGAGATTCCTGACCATGTTCTCGCCTCGACTCTCGATTGCCGGCCTGCTGGCCGCCGCGGTCGGAATGGCGGCGATGGCGATGCCCCTCTCCCTGATGGCCGGTGCCGATCCGTCGGAAGCCGATGAGAAGCAGATGGAAGCCTGGTGGGTCAACCTGGAAAAGGGGGAGACGCCGGCCACGCGGGCCTTGCTGAACCTCGCCGACCGGCCGAAAGCCACCGTGGCCTTCCTCAAGAAGAAGATGAAGCCGCTCACGATCACGTCCGGGCAGGTGAAGGCGCTCCTCCTCAAGCTGGGCAACGCCAATGACGAGGTCTGGAAGCCGGCATTCGAGGAGCTCGAGTATTTCGACCCGCGGCTCGCGATCGGCCTCCAGACCCTGATGGATCGCTACACCGAGACCCCGGCCCGCCAGCGAATGGTCGAGGTCTTGAGCGGACGCGAGGCCGAGTCGCTCAAGGGGAAGAATATCCAGCTCAGGAAATTCGGCGGGCCGGATGACTTCAACTTCTTCGCCCAGAATGAGGGCTCGTGGTGGGCCGAGAATCGCGTCGAGCGCATCAACTCCTTTTATTGGGCCAACACCAAGAAGAAGTGGACCCGGGCCGCCCGCGCCATCGTGCTCCTGGAGCACATCGGCACCCCCGAAGCCGTGGCGATCCTCAAAGATATGGCCACCGGCCATCCCGACGCCTATCCCACCAAGGTGGCAAAGGATGCCCTAAAAGCCGTCGAAGGTAAGCGGTCGTGAGACGGTGGCGAGGTGAATCCGCCGGATGTCGGGAAGTCTGGCCGCGGAATATCGATCCGGGGCAAAGCCACATTTCCCCTTGACTTCGATACTGAACTAGTTTACACTATGTCGCGGCATCCGACGATCCGGTCGATGGGAGGGGAGGCGTCCGCCCAGAGGACGGATTCTTCCCCAGCAGGAGACCAGCGATGTGGAAGCACGGTGAGGTCTTCATCACTGCGATTGACACGATCCCTGGCGACGAGATCCGGCGCCCCGGGTACGTCTTGGTCGAAGGCGAGGCGACGGGCCACAGTCATCGGCTCGACCGGGCGGGCGCGGCCGAGCGGCTCGAGCGGGGCGAGGCGCTCTATCTCCGCGTGCTGGCCGAGTCGGCCTCGGTATTCCATCGGGAGAATCGGCCGATCAGCCTGCCTCGGGGCCTCTATTGCGTACGGAAGCAGGGCGTGTATTCGCGAGAGGACCGGGGCGCGGACCCGAATTCGGAGGCGGGAACCTCCGAGAAACGACCGAGCATGAGGCGAGAGCCGCGGCGGTTGCGGTCGATGGTCGCCGTATCGATCGGGTCCTCGTAGTCGATCCGTCGGATGGCCAGGGGGGTTGCCGGCGTGCCGAACCGGCATCCGGCGAGGCACGGGTCGCGTACGACCGGTGCCGCTCGCCATGCCGATGGGACGAGTCACTGGACCTTCAATCACGGGTAAGTCAACGCATCAAGAAACTCCGGAGAGCCCGGCCTTGGCCCGCGCGGCGGTTTCGAGGCGGTCGTGATAATGGCCCAGGCCGGGGACCTCCAGGCCGGGCACCTTGGCGGTATCATCCCAGTACCGCAGCCGGATGGCCTCGCGAAAATACGGGTTAGCCTCGAATTGCGCGCACTCCTCGGCGTCCATGGGGCCGCCCTGCACGGACAAGCTGAGCTGCGAGGCCGGCGAGAGACCATCGAGGTAGGCGGGATCGACGGCGCAGAGGTATCGCTTGGCCGCGACGTGCAGCCGGATCGGCTCGATGACCTCGGGTCCGAAGTGTGGGGCGAGCCAGGCGTAGCCGGCCTCCTCGTGGTGGCCATCGACGCCGCGAACGGCCAGGTCTTCATCCTGGCCGTCGAGCAGGTGCCCCACGTCGTGCAGGAGCGCCGCGACGACGAGCGATTCCGGCGAGTCCTCCTGCTCGGCGAGCTCGGCGGCCTGGAGCGCGTGCTCGGCCTGCGACACGTCCTCGCCGTGATAGGCCGTCTCGCCCCGGCGCGCGAATAATTCCATGATCTCGTCAACAATCCTCATGTTCCCGATCCTTCTTCTTCGATGGAGGCAACGGCCCCGGGGCTTGGGCCGATCTCGAGCAAGACCTCGTCTGCCGACGCCGCCTGCCGGAGCTGGTTGACCAGGAAGACCGCGGCCACCAGCCCGGTCAGCAGCGCGACGGCCGCCAGACCATGAAAGACGCCCTGCCAGCCCGACCGGGTCAACATCTCGCCGATCACCCCGCCGGCCAGCACGCCGCCCAGGAGATATCCCACGCCGTCGATGATCCCGCAAGCGGTCGCTCCGCCGCGCTTGCCGCCGAAGTCGAGCGAGATCGCGCCGGCCATGTAAGAATACGGCCCGATCAGCAGGAATGCCACCGAGGCGACCAGCACCAAGGCCTCGACGGACCGTCCCATGAAGTTGAACGAACCCAGCACGGCCAGCGCCAGCCCGCAGAGCAGCATGCCGACCAGGATGACCGCGGCCCGGCCGCCGCGGCCGAACCGATCCGAGAGGAAACCCGCCAGCAGCACCGAGACGCCGCCGAACAGGGGGAACAGCGAGCTCATCCGGGCCGCGGCGCCGTCGCTCAACCCGACCCCCTGGACCAGGTAGGTCGGCGTCCAGTTGTTGAAGGTCTCGCGCAACAAGGTGGCGCCCAGCGACATCAGGCAGACGACCCAGAAGGCCGGGCTCCTCGCCAACGTCGCCAGGAGCGGCCCGGCCGACTCGGGGTTCGGGTCGTTGCCGAGCTCGCCGAACAGGTTGCCCGGGTTCGTCTCCGGCTCGGGCAGGCCCAGCTCCCCGGGTGATTCCCGGATCAAGCCCGCGTTGATGACCCACAAGACGGCCAGCACTCCGCCGGTGACCCAGAAGATGCCCCGCCAGCCCAGGCCGGCGTCGATCAGGAGGCCCATGAACGCGCGCGCCACGGCGTCGCCGAACAGGAAGCTCAGGCTGATCACGCCCATGACCGTCCCGTAGGCCGAGTACGAGAACCATCGCGACGTGATCTTGATCATCCCCGGCCAGCCCAGCGACTGGATCAGCCGGTTGGCGAACCAGGCGAGCGTGAGGATCGGCAGCGATCCCGCCAGGGCGAACCACGCCGTGCAGACGACCGCACCGGCCATGCCGATCAGGTAATTCCGGCGCCCGCCCAGCAGGTCGGTCAGGCTCCCCGCGGCGAACTTGCCCAACGCGTAGCCGATCGTGCCGATCGAGACGGCCCAGGCCAGCCATTGCTCGACCGCCTTCGAGTCGAGCCCGCGCGTCCCCAGATCCTTGGCGATCATCAGCCGAGTGACCGACAGATTCGACCGGCAGAGGTAGAATCCCGCATAGCCGACCACCATCAGACCCACGGTAAGCCATTGCCAGCGCCGGAATCGCGCCGAGGCAGCAAGGGTCGATATCGTGGCCTGGGTCATTCGCCGGAGTCTCCTCGATCCAAAGAGTCTAACACAGGAGCCGATCGCTGGCGACTCGTTCAAGATCGATACCGAGGCCGTCCGTCAGGCCCGGCCCCCGTCGCCGGCAGGGAACCTCCCGAGGATCGCGGGCGGGGAAGCCGGATCCGCGATCCGGGCGGGCGCCAAACAACCGGATCCTGGGGCCTCGCCGGCTTGCGCCGACTCAACCCCAGGACCCACGCGGGCATCGCGATTCGCACTCGGCCCCTCACGCCCGCTCACAGGACGTTCAATACTGATCGGAGCTCACGATCTCACCGCCGGCGCGTGTGACCAGGGCCACCACGATGCGGGGGTCCATGCTCTCCTTGAGGAAGTGGACCGAGCCGTCGGTGAAGAGGACATTGACCCCGCCGGGGTGGAAGGAATAGAGCTCGTTGTTGCTGCTGCAGTTGATCATGCAGATACCGCCCTGGCACCGGATGCCGTCGGCCGTCGAGCCGCAAAGGTGGGCGTAGGTATAAGGATCGGCCCAGGCGCCACCGCCGTAGTCGGTGGGGTTGAGCACGCCGTCAACCGGGCCGCCGTGCTGGGTGTAGATCTGCCGGGCATGGTTGTAGCCGACGGGCCGGCCGGCATCCTCGCCGATCATGATGGTGTTCGAGGTCCCGTCGGTGACGCTGGCGATCCGGACGTGAGGGATCGGCGTGTTGACCAGGCCGGTCGTACTGTTGAAGGTCGCCAGATTGGCGAGCACTCCGCTGTCGTTGCCGAAAGCCGTGACGTACGCGGGCGGGAAGCCCAGGTTCTGCAGGAGGCTGCCATGGAAGCCGCACGTCGGGAAGTAATCGCTCCGTCCCCAGATCTGCGTCGGCGGGTTGCGGATCGGATTCTGGCTCCCGTTGCCGTATCCGCTCCAGCACGTGTTGTAGTAATTGATCGACGAGGGCGCCGGCGATGAGGGGCAGATGAACCCGTTGAGCACCGTCATGTACGCGGAGTTCTGCCCGACCCCCGTGTAGAGGGAACCGGAGCCGTTGATGGGGGGTACATTGACCTGGTCGAACGCACCTCGATTGAAGTTGACCGAGTTGTAAACGTTCTGCTGCTCGAGATAGGGCAGGATTCGCATGAAATTCCCGGCATTCTCCTGCCCGCTGGCCCCGAAGCCGGTCACCGAGGGATCCAGGTCGGGGAGATAAGGCGGAGTCAGGTAATCGACGTCCGGCGGGAACCATTGGTTGACGTTTTCGAAGTTCATGTTCGCCAGGCCGAGTTGTTTGAGATTGTTGACGCACTGGGCGCGTCGGGCGGCCTCGCGGGCCGACTGGACGGCCGGCAGGAGGAGGGCGATCAGGACGGCGATGATCGCGATCACCACCAGGAGCTCGATCAGGGTGAAGCCGGGACGGCGGTCAGACCGGGCGCGGATCATGAGGCAATCTCCATCAATTGCGGGGAAGCTATCTCTGCCTGGCTGCGACACCGCAGCCAAATCATCGGAGCGATCGATTCAGTTCTTGAGCTCGAGCTCCAGTGTGCCCAGGTCATTGGAACCGGCATGGATTTCCCTCTGGAGCAGGGGCTTGGAGGCGTCGGAATAACGGCCATGGAGCCGATCGGGTGCGAGCGGATCGAGCTTGTCGCGCCGGGTCACGACGACCTTCTTACCCTTGATCGTCGAGACCTTGGGCTTTGCGGCGCCCGCGCTGCGCGGGGTCGTGCTCTTCGGGCCACTGGACCAGGATGTTGTATTTGCCCGGGGCGGCCCCCGATCCCAATGGCTGGCTTTCCACGGTGAAACCGCCGTCCTCCCCGACGGTCGCCGAGGGGATGATCTTCTCCGCGCCCGCGGGCGGGGCGGGCTCCCCGGCCCGGCGGTGGAAGTACAACGTCGCCCCGGCCGCCGGCTGGCCATTGCAAAGGACCTTGCCGCTCACCGACGAGAGACCCGGGGCGGTGCCGCCGCAGGAGACGCACAGCCATCCCAGCGCGGCGACCGCCGCCGCGGCGAAGGCGCGTCGAGTCGCCGGAGGAATGCCCTTGCGCAAGGCCCTCCTTCCCGGAGGCGCATCAATCTTGTGGAACGGGATTCGACAGCAGACGAGGAGGAGCATTTTTGGATCACCAAGGTTGTCAGGGAGCGGAGTCACCTCCGGCGGCGAGACCCCGGCATCATGCGCGTCGAGTCGAGTCGAATCGGGCCGGATCAGCGGCGGACGGGCGTCGCGAACGCCTCGGCGACGGGCCGCGCGATCCAGCACCCGGGCGCATCCAGGCCGAAGATGGAGGCGACGGTCGCCGCGGTATCATAGGTGTTGACCGGGGTGGCCAGCTCCTTGCCTGCCGCCACGCCCGGGCCGTGGAGGATCCAGGGGATCTCGATCTCGGCCATGGCGGCGCCGCCGTGCCCTTTGACATTGCCGCCGTGGTCCGAGGTGACCAGCACGACCGTCTTCTCGGCGATGCCGGCCTCCCTCAGGCCCTCGAGGACCAGGCCGATCAGCCGGTCGGCCTCGGCGACGGACTGGTCGTACTCCGGCGTGCCGTGGCCGTGGTTGTGGCCGGCGTGATCGACGTGGTCGAGGTGGATGAACGTGAACTGCGGCCGCTTCTCCTTCAAATAGGCGACGGTCCGCTCCGTGGTCTCCTCGCCGACCATCGCCCAGGCCGGCCATGCCATCAGCCATGGCCCCGGACGGCCGACCCGGGACCGCGCCACGCTCGAACCCACATCATTTCGGCCCCTCACGAGAACTCGACATCGACATAGGGCCTGTGAACATAACATAACTTTGCGACGGAAAGATGTCGTTTCCGCATGTTTCGCTTGAAGGTTTCGTGAAGGCGGCGCCTCCCGCGAGCTAGCCGGGAAGGCTGCTCTCGCGGATGATCAATTCTCCGGGGATCAAGACCTTCACCGGCGGCCCGGAGTCGCCACGGATGCGCGCCCTGAGGAGCCTCGTGGCGTGGTGCGCCACGGCCTCGGCGGAGAAGGCATAAGTCGTCACCCCGATCGAGTAGGCCTTGCCGATCGGGAGGTTATCGAATCCGGTGATCGCCACCTCGGACGGGACGCGAATCCCGCGGTTGAGCAGCTCCAGGATCAAGCCGAGCGCGGTGTAGTCCTGGTAGCAGACGACACCGTCCGCGGCATGGTCGAGGATCAGGTCGGCCAGTTCCCCGTAGGATTTCTTGTTGTCGAGGCCCGATGACGGCTCCAGGACGAGGGGTCCCCAGCCGTTCCGGGCGTGGAGCAGGGAGGTCAAATAGCCGGCCTGCCGGCCCTCGTGGCTGCTCGTCGGCGACCCGGCGACGAAAGCGATCCGGCGCCTGCCTTGATCCAGCAGGTGATTGGTGCACCGGAGCCCCCCGTCGAAGTCATCGGCCGCGACGAGGTCGTACTCGAGCGCGCGGGCGACGCCGCGGAGGTTCCGCTCGATCAATACGATGGCGAGCCCCGCCTCGCCGCACGACCGCAGGAACACCTCGTCCTGCACCGCGGCCTCCGCCCGGAATCGCGACGGCATGAACACGACCCCGGATACGCCGGCCTCGGCCGCGCGCCGAGCCTGTCGTTGGAATTCGGCGGGACGCGTCAACTCGTCGAACGAGAATCGATCGATCTCGAAGCGGACGCCCTCCTGCCGAGCGACGGCCGCGAACCCGGCGTGGCTGAACGCGAGGCTGGCCTGGAACCACGGCCCCGGGGTGCTGCGCTGGACCAAGGCATAACGCTCCGCGACCTCCGCCGCCGAACTCGCCGGCGCCACGAAGCTGCCCGATCGATCGACCGTCCGGATCAGTCCCTTATCCCGCAGCACCTGGATGGCCCGCGAGGCGGTGACCACCGAGACGCCGTACGTCGAGGCCACCTGTCGCGAGCTCGGGACCTTGGCGCCGTCGCCGCCCAGGATCTGGGATTCGATCGACCGCGCGATATCGAGGTATTTCGGTAGCGATGCAGAAGACATCGAATCTCCGTCGCCGCCAGGGCTTGGCAGACATTCCAGCATACTTCTTGAAACGAAAGCGACAGAACCTCACGCCTGATCCCTCAATTCGACGGTCGCCCGATCTCAGACGAGCCGGACCACAGTACTGTATAGCACAGTTAGCCCCGAGAATCATCATGGATTCCATCGCAATTCGCCAACAACCTCGGGCCTTCTCCGGAAAAAAGGGTAAGTTTCACCGATATTTCACTTGATTAGGGTAGAATCGCGAGGACAATCGCTCTTGGCCCGGGAAACAATCTGTATATACAGTTCGCGGAGACCGTCCTGGTCGATTCGGGCCATGAAATCCATAATTGCGAGGAGGCGAAGACATGATCCGTTCCCGAGTTGCCCTCATCGGGATGCTAGCGCTGGCGCCGACGCTCGCCTCGTGCGGCCCGGGCGACGGGCCGGCGCTTTATCCGGTCAACGGGAAGGTGATCTACAAGGGCCAGCCGGCGGCCGGCGCCACCGTCATCTTCCGGCGCGAGGACGCCCCGCCGCCGGTGCCGAACGCCCCCCCGCTGATCCCCGTCGGGCAGGCCGGCGAGGACGGGACATTCTCCCTGGCCATCGAAGACGTCGGCCGCGGCGCCCCGGCCGGTAAATACAAGGTCCTGCTCGAGTGGAGGACCAAGGCGGAGGGGACGAGCGAACCTCAGGCCACCCCGAAGAAGAAGTCCCGGCAGAAGCTGGTGCCCGACAAACCCGACGGCACGCCCGATCGCCTCGAAGGCCGTTTCATGAAAGGCGAGAGTCCCCGGTTTCGTGCCGAGGTCAAGCCCGAAACGAACAACCTCGAACCATTCGATATCTCGAGCTGATCTGATCCCCTCGTCGAGTCCCGGCGTGACCCGACGGGTCTCAACCCGAACCCTCATTCCTCCGGAGAGATGAAGATGAACCCGACTCGAAAGATCGAGGTCGATCGCAGGGGCTTCACCCTGATCGAATTGCTCGTCGTGATCGCCATCATCGCGATCCTGATCGCCCTGCTCCTGCCCGCGGTGCAATCGGCCCGCGAGGCCGCACGCCGCGCCCAGTGCGTCAACAACCTGAAGCAGATGGGGCTGGGGTGCATGAACTTCGAGAGCACCAACGGCTCCTTCCCCAACGACAAGTCCTGGACGAATACCTGCGACCTCACCGCGGATTCCCAGCTCGACCACGGCTGCACGCTTACCGGCGTCACCAGCAGCGGCAAGTCCCACCAGGCGACCTGGCAGACCCTGATCATGCCCTACATGGAGCAATCGGTCATCTACAATCAGATCAACTTGAGCGTGTCTTTCATGAACGCCCAGAATGTCCCCGCGTACTCCGGCAACGGCGCCGGGAATCAACCGCAGCAAGGGCTCAATTCGGTCTACTCGACCAGCATCAACGCGTTCCTCTGCCCGTCCTCGCCGGTCTCCCCCCCGTTCAATTACTTCAACGCCAACTGGACCGGCAACGGCAACGGCAGCGGACCCGAGGTCACGGGCGTGAGCGAGACCTGGGGGCGGACCGACTACGTCGCCGTCGCCGGCATTCACAACGGCATCCTCAGCTTGCTCGGCTTCTCCCAGGCGTACATCAACACGGTGGGCGACGGTACCGAGTCGGGCGTGATCCACGACCGGTACAGCAGCGGTACGGATATGAGCGCCAGCAAGTTCGCCGACATCCTGGATGGCAGCTCGAACACGGCCATGATCTGGGAGGATGCCGCGCGGCCCGTCGGCTACAACCGCCAGCGCCAGATCTTCCTGGCCTCTACCAGCTATGGTTATAATTTCAATAACGTGCCGGTGGATGGCGTGAACGTGATCGTCAGCGGCGGCGGCGGCGCCTGGGCCGACTGCAACTCCGACACGCACATCGGCGGCGCGTCGTCCAACGGCTACCGATACGCCGGGCCCTGCATCATGAACTGCACCACCGACAACGAGGTCTACTCGTTCCACCCCGGCGGTTCGAACGTCGCCTTCGCCGACGGCTCCGTCCACTTCGTCAAGGATAGCATCAGCCCCACCGTATTCTTCGCCCTGATCAGCCGGAAGGCCGGCGAGATCACCAGCGCCGACCAGTACTGAGACCGCGACGGGGCGATCGCCGGGGCGGCCGATGCCGCCCCGGCGTTGAACCACCGCAACCCTCCCAAAATTCGGAAGGGGTTCCGCGCAAAGTCACAAAGTTCTCCGCAGACATCGCATCGAAAATGGAACAGGATTTCACGTTCTCGCCCTCTTTTTGCGTCCTCTGCGGTCTTCTTTGCGCCTTTGCGTGAAACCCGGGATCCGGAATCGAGATCCCATGCTGGAAACCCGCGATCTCCGTCGAGGACCGATGATGACCACCCGAAGATCGACAGCCGCCCTGGGACTCCTCGCGCTCGCGGCCCTGGTCGCGGGGATGACGCAACTGACATTGGTCCGGATGGGCCGCCAGCCCGACGGCAGCTTCCTCGTCTCCACGGGGCAGCGGATCGAGGGGGGATCGATCGCATTCACGGGACGACCGATCGACCTGGCCCTCCATCCCCGCGACGAGGTCTTCGCCGTCCTGAACAAGTCCGAAGTCTTCCTTGCCACCGCCGCGGGTGTCAAGGCGGGGACGAACGTCTCGCTCGGCGAAAAGGTCTCCGCGGGATTCCGCGGCCTGGTCTGGTCGCCCGACGGTACGCGGCTCTACGCCAGCACGGACCATGGCCATGTCCAGACCTTCGATTACGAAGGCGGCAAGCTCACGCCCAGGGCCCGGCTCTCGGTTCAACCCGCGGGGGCCAAGGGCAACCCCGTCCCCGGCGGGATGGCGATCACTCGCGACGGCTCTCGCCTGTTCGTGGCCGCGGCCAATCGCAATGCCGTCGCGGAGATCGACCTGACGACCGGCGGCCTCGTCCGCGAGTACCCGGTCGAGACCCTGCCCTATGAGCCCCGGCTCTCGGAAGACGAGCGGACGCTGATCGTCAGCAACTGGGGCGGCCGCTTGCCGAAGCCCGGCGACCGGACGGCCAAGAGCCAGTACCTCGACATCGTGGTCAACGATCAGGGCGCACCGGCCTCGGGTACGGTCAGCCTGATCGACCGCGGCACCGGCGCGACCCGACACGTCGCGGTCGGCATCCATCCGACGGCGATCGTCGTCGACGGCGGACGCGCCTTCGTCGCCAACGCGATGAGCGATTCGGTCAGCGAGGTCAACCTGGCGGCCGGCCGGGTCGTGCGGACGATCCCGCTCCGATGGGGGTCGCTCCGCGTGCTCGGCGGCATGCCCAACGCGCTGGCCCTGCGCGGCAATACACTCTACGTGGCCGATGGCGGCGACAACGCCCTGGCCGAGATCGACCTCGCCGAAGGCCGGGTCCGAGGCTTCCGCCATGCCGGGTATTTCCCCGTGGCCGTCGCGCCGGGCCGTGACGGCAAGACGGCCTTCGTGCTCAACACCAAGGGGAACGGCTCGGTGAGCCGGACGACGATCGGCAAGCCGGGCAACGCCCACGACTTCCAGGGCACGGTCACGGTCGTCAACCTCGCGACCGACCTCGGCCGGGAGACGGAAGTGGTCTCGCGTAACAACCGATGGGAGGTCAAGCCCGGCCGTCCTCCGCTGGCGGTCTACAACGGAGGGATCAAGCATGTCCTCTACATCATCAAGGAGAATCGCACCTACGACGAGGTCTTCGGCGACCTGCCGATCGGCAACGGCGACCCGAAGCTTTGCAGCCTCGGCGAGAAGGTCATGCCCAACCATCGCAAGATCGCCCGCGAGTTCACCCTCTTCGACAACGGCTACGTGAGCGGGACCAACAGCGCCGACGGGCACGCCTGGTCGACCCAGTGCCTGGCCAACGACTACCTCGAGCACTTCTACGTCGGCTACTCGCGGACATACCCCGACGACGGCGACTGCGCCATGTCGATCTCCAACGGCGGCGCCCTCTGGGACGCCGCGCTCAAGAAGGGCCGCTCGATCCGCGTCTGGGGCGAGTTCTGCGACAACGAGCTCGCGACCTACGACCCGAAGCCCAGGGATTGGTTCGAGGTCTGGGAGGACCGCGTCAAGGGGACGCACCGATTCAAGTTCACCGCCGATACGACGGTCGCCAGCCTCAAGCCGCTGATCAACCGCGAGGTGCACTACTGGCCGCTGCTCCAGAGCGACCAGTTCCGGGCGGACGTGTTCATCCGGGAATACGAGGCGTTCAGCCGGCAGGACAAGGTGCCCGACCTGATGATCATGAGCCTGCCGTGCGACCACAGCGAGGGGACCGACCCGAAGTATCCGACCCCGCGTGCCATGATGGCCGACAACGACCTGGCCCTGGGCCGGGTGGTGGAGGCGGTGTCGAAGAGCCCGCAGTGGAAGGAGACCTGCATCTTCGTCGTCGAGGACGACGCCCAGTCGGGCCCCGACCACGTCGACGGCCATCGCACCGTCTTCATGGCGATCAGCCCCTACAATCGCCGCAAGACGGTCGACTCCTCGTTCTACACCCAGACGAACATGATCCGGTCGATCGAGATGATCCTCGGCCTCGACCCGATGAACAAGTTCGACTCGGTCGCCGACCCGATGACCGCCTGCTTCAGCGACCAGATCGACCTGACGCCGTATCGCGTCGTGCCGAACAATGTGCCGCTCGACGAGCGGAACCCCTCGGGGACGGCGATGACGGCGGCCGATCGCTACTGGCTAGAGAAGACCCGGTCGCTCGACTGGAGCCACCTCGACGCCGCCGACCCCTACTGGTTGAACCGGATCACGTGGTACAGCCTCTTCAAGGGGACGCGCGAATACCCAGGCCGGCCCGGCGAACAGCCCGGGATGATCGACCACGACGATGATGATGATCACGATGAGGCCGGGCGGTAGGATTCCTGGAGACCCTCGCAAAGAAATCGGGTGATTCCCCAGAACGGTGTCTGACACGACGCCCCCGCGCCGGCGAGAATACCGATTGTCGTGCCGGCGTCACGAAGATCGGCGGAGGCGGGAGACGCCGAGGACGCCCAGGATGCCGGAAACGAGGAGGGTTAACGCGGAAGGCTCCGGGACGGAAGCGAGAGTGATCGTGTCGAGGGTGTATCCAGTCGGCAGACCGGAGACCGTGCCGATCCCGGTCGCGACTCCGGTCGTTGTGTTGATTGTAAATATGTTCGGGTTGGTAGGTGCGAAGGTGTCGATACCGTAGAGGGTGCCCCCGACGGAACCCAACGCCAGGGGATCGATCGTGCCCAGATTGGAACCGATCTGGGTCACGGCGCCGGTGCTCGTGTTGACCGAGAAGAGCGTGGGGACCTGGTTCGTGTTCGAGTTCCAGCAGTTGAAGTAAAGTTTCCCGTCCGGCCCGAACGCCAGGTTGCCGGAGTTGTAGCTCCCGAAGGTCGTACCCATCGTGCCCACGACGCTCGAGCTGGTGCCGTCGGCCGAGATGTGGACCAGGGTGGCCGTGGCTGGCGCCGTAGTGGACGAGTTTGCGGCCGTGACGCTGTCGGCGAAGAAGCCGGCCGACCCCTCCGAGGCGAGCCCCAGGAAGCCGGGGAAAAGGATGCTCGGCGGGGCGGTGACCGTCCCGAACTGCGAAAGAGCACCCGAGGGGCTGATCGTGTAAAGGTGGGAGTCGAGCGCTCCGCCGTAGAGGGTCCCGTCGGCGCCGGCGGTCAGCGAGCCGAACAGGGTGCTCGTGGTCGCGATCCGGGAGAACTGGCCCGTCGTCAGGTCCAGCTTCCCGAACAGGAATGTCGAGCCGTTGTCCGCGGTCGCGTTCACCACGCTGTCCGCCTCGACTTCCACCGTCGTGCCGATCACCAGGCCCAGGACCGCCGCGGTCCAGGTGCAGGCGATCCGCAGTCTCGTCGTTGCACTCTTCACCGATAACCTCCCTTTTGCGCCTCGACCGACCCTGGCCGGCTCGCGCCGACATCGGGGCACAGCCTCGCACAGTCATGAACTAGCCGGGACTTTCGAGGCCCCTGTCCTTGGACCCTTGTCCTGGACGGGTGCTCCTCCGGCCGTGCGCCACGAGCGTCGGCCCTATCGTGAAGTCTGATCGCCGGGGCCGATCGTCCACCGTCAGTGCGGATTTTTCCGAAATCGATCTCCATGCGCGACCGTGCGGCAGACTCTTCATCCGAGAGCAATATCTGAAAATCACGAGAGCCTGTGGACAAACGGCTCCGGCTCCCAGATAACAGGAAATGGGGGCGGCCATGATCGACGAGGACGATCGAGACGATGACGACCTGCTCCTCCGCCTCGAAGGCGGAGACGCGAGGGCAATGACCGAGCTCTTCGCGCGCAACCGCGAGCGGCTCCGGCGGATGATCCGCCTGCGCCTCGACCGCCGGTTGCAAGGGCGCATCGACTCCTCCGACATCCTCCAGGACGCCTACCTTGAGGTCGCCCGCCGGGCGCCGGAATACCTCGCACAGCCGAGCATACCCCCTTTCCTCTGGCTCCGACTCATGATCGGACAGGTGCTCCAGGCCCTGCACCGCCACCACCTGAAGGTCCAGATGCGGGACGCGAGCCAGGAGGTGTCGCTCCGCCACCGGGCGACGCCGCAGGCCAACTCGGCCTCTCTGGCGGAGATGCTCCTGGGCCGCCTCACCTCGCCCACACGCGCGGCGCGGCGCGCCGAGATGCAACTCAAGCTCCAGGAGGTGCTCAACGCCATGGAGCCGATGGACCGCGAGGTCCTGGCCCTGCGCCATTTCGAGGAGCTGAGCAACGGCGAGGCCGCCACGGTGCTCGGCCTGTCCAAGACCGCGGCGAGCAACCGTTACATGCGCGCCCTGGGCCGCCTCAAGGAACGGCTCAAGGCCATCCCGGGTTTCCTCGATGAATAGGGCGAACCCGCGTCACGGCCGACGCCCTCGCGGCCCGCATCGCGATTGGAGCGACCATGGAGTGCGACGAATCCCCATCGCGGCCCGACCCGGTCGACGACCTCGCCCAGGAGTACCTCCGCCGTCGCCGCCGCGGCGAGCTCCCCACACCCGCCGAGTATGCCGCCCGATACCCCGAGCACGCCGCGCGGATCCTCGAGCTCTTCCCGGCCCTCGAGGTGATCGAAGGGCTCAAGCCCGCTCCCGACGACCACGACGGCCTCTCCGGCGACTCCCGCGCCTTCGGCGAGCCGGCCGCCTTCGGCGGGCGACCGGCTCGGCTGGGCGATTACACCCTGATCCGCGAGCTCGCCCGCGGCGGCATGGGGATCGTCTACGAGGCCGAGCACGACTCGCTCAAGAGCCGCGTCGCACTCAAGGTCATGCACCCGCGCTACCGCGCCGACCGCGCCTATCTGCGCCGCTTCCAGACCGAGGCCCGCTCGGCCGCCAAGCTGCACCACACCAACATCGTGCCGGTCTTCGACTACGGCCGGCAGGGCGACGTCTGCTACTACGCCATGCAGTTCATCGCCGGCGTCGGCCTGGATCGCGTCCTGGAGGACGTCCGCCGACTCCGCGTCGCTCCCGGCGAACAAGGTGGAGCGGACGGGCGGGACACCCCCGCGCCGGATGACTTCGCGATGCCGGCCGACACGGCGGCGACGCTCTCGGTCGTCTCCCACGGCCTGCGGACCGGCCGGTTCTCGATCACGGAGACGGCCTCCATGACCGGCGAGCCGGCGGGTCCACCCCCCCCGACGCCCGATGCGAGTCCGGGCAGCATTTCGTTCGCGGGCCGATCCGATTCGGTCTACTTCCGCGAGGTCGCCCGGATCGGCGCCCAGGTCGCCGACGCGCTCGACTACGCGCATCATCAGGGGGTCATCCACCGCGACATCAAGCCGTCCAACCTGCTCCTGGACGCGCCGGGGAACGTCTGGGTGACCGACTTCGGCCTGGCCAAGCTGGTCGAGGGGGATGACCTGTCGCACTCGCGCGACCTGGTCGGGACTCTGCGGTTCATGGCGCCCGAGCGGCTGCGGGGCGTCACCGGCCGGGGCGGCGACATCTACGCACTCGGTGCGACGCTCTACGAGCTACTCACGCTGCATCCGGCGTTCGATGAGCACGACCAGGCCCGGCTCATCGAGCAGATCGCGCACCAGCCGCCGTCGCCGCTGCGGCGGCACGATCGCCGCATCCCTCGAGACCTGGAGACGCTGGTCCTCAAGGCGCTGGCCAAGGACCCGAAAGACCGATTCGCCACGGCGGGTGAGCTGGGGGATGAGTTGCGACGGTTCCTGGAGAGCCGACCGATCCTGGCTCGGCCGGTCGGGCTCGTGGGGCGGCTCGGGCGGTGGTACAAGCGCAATCCCAGGCTGGCGGTGGCCACCATCCTGGCCGCCTCGCTGTTGACGGCCCTGGGGATCGGCTCGACCATCGCGGCCAGGACCTTCCGCAACCAACGCGACCAGGTACGGACGGCCAACTCCGCGCTGAAGGAAGCCTACGGCGAGACCGAACGAGCCCTCGCGAAATCTCAGGAGGCGAAGGCGGCGACCGACGCGGCCCTGGCCGAGTCCGAGCTGTCGCGACAGAAGGCGGAAGCCGTCGGGAAGTTCCTGGTCGAGGTCTTCCGCAAGCCCGACGCGGACCAGGACGGCAAGGACGTGAAGGTCGTGGACGTGCTCGATGAAGCCGCCAAATCGCTCGACGCGGATTTCTCCGGCCCGGCGGTCATCAAGGGGGCCTTGCTCGACGCCCTGGGGAGGACCTACGGCGGCCTGGCCGAGTATGGCAAAGCCGAGAAGGCAATCGTGAAGGCGATCGCCGTGCGCGAGGCCGCGCTGGCCCCCAATCACCCGGACACCCTCCGGAGCCTTGTCAACCTCGCCACTGTCCTCCTCGCCGCCGGTCGGACCGCCGAAGCGGTCCGCCTGCACGAGACGACTCTCGAACGGTTTCGGGCGACGCTCGGTCCCGACCACCCGGACACGCTCGAAGCCCGCAACGGCCTCGCACTGGCCTACTTCGCCGCCGGCCTCACCCGAAAGTCGATCGAGCTGGACGAAGTGACGCTCAAACTGCGGGAGTCGAAGCTGGGCCTCGACCACCTCGATGTGCTCGCCAGTCGCAACAATCTCGCCCGGGGCTACGCGCAAGACGGCCGATTGCTCCCGGCCGCGGCGATGTTGGAGTCGAACCTCAAGGCATGCGAGTCGAAGCTCGGCCCCGACCACACCGCCACCCTTTCCGTCCGGAGCAACCTCGAGCTGACCTACCAGCAGATCGGGCGGTGGGCCGAGTCGATCGCGATGAACAAGGTCACGCTTTCGCGTTACGAGTCGAAGCTCGGCCCCGACCACATCGATACCATCCAGAACCGGAACAACCTCGCACTGGCCTACGAGCGGACCGGCCGATGGACTGATGCCATTGCGCTGCTCGAGCCGAATCTCAAGCTGTGCGTCTCGAAGCTGGGCCCTCACCACCCCGGCACGCTGACCGTCCGGAACAACCTCGCACTGGCCTATGTCCAGGCCGGCCGGTTCCCGGAGGCGATCGAACTGGACGAGGTGACGCTCAAACTGCGGGAGTCAACCCTCCCTCCTGGACACCTCGATGTGCTCGCGAGCCGCAACAACCTCGCCCGGGACTACGGAAAGGTTGGCCGTTGGCATGAGGCCGTCACGATCCTCGAACCAACGCTCGAGCTCGGCGAGTCGATGATAGGCCCCGACCACCCCGGCACGCTCTCCATCCGCAATAACCTCGCCGACGCCTTCGAGGCGCTCCGCCGTTGGGCCGATGCCGAGGGCTTGCGACGCGTCACGCTGGACCGGCGCCGTCGGACCGATCGACCCATCAGCCCCTCCCTGGCCGGCGACCTCGCCGGGCTCGGCGCCAACCTGATGGAGCAGTCGCGGTGGTCGGACGCCGAGCCGATCTTGCGCGAGAGCCTGTCGATCTGCGAGAATGCGATGCCCGACGATTGGCGGCGGTTCGACGTCATGAGCCAGCACGGCGGGGCCCTGCTGGAACTGCGGCGGTACTCCGAGGCCGAATCGCGGGTCCTGACGGGCTACTCAGGAATGAAGGCCCGCGAACCGAGCCTCTCCGCGGCGGGTAAATCGGCCCTCTCCTCGGCCTCCCGGCGCGTGGTGCGGCTATACGAGTCGTGGAACCGGGCCGAGCAAGCCGACGCATGGAAGCGGAAGCTCGGACTGACCGACCTGCCCTCCGATGTATTCGCCCCGGCGCCAAGGGGCCGGCCGTGAGGGGCTCGCCCGGACCAAGGAACAGGGCCGTCAAGATCAACCACGAAAAGAGCGGTCGGCCGGATCCGGGTCCGGGACATCGCCGCGAGGAGCCGAGTTCACGGCGAGCCGGGCGAACCAAACTGAATGTCGCTGGCGGGATGAATTTCCCAGACGGTCTCGGGGACGATGTTCCCCGAACGGACCTCTCCGGCCTTGTGATCGACATCGAAGAAGATCGACCCCGTGATGGTCACCGGGACGGGCGGGTCGAACCGCACGTAGCGATCGCCGGGGAGGTCCTGGCCGGTCAACGCGAAGAACGACTTGTACTGGTCACGTACCTTCTGAAATGAGGGGGTCGTTGCATCATCGGGGTTCGGCAGGCCCGAGACCTCGGAGGTCATGAAGCGACCGGTGCCGTCGTTGGGGTCGCCGCCGATGAGGAGATGGAAGTCATTGTCGGCCTCCTTCTTGGTGGCATACAGGAAGGCGGTCACGGTGACGTTGCGCTGCTCCTCGGGGGAGCGAAGGGAGTCCTTATTCACCGTCCCCCGCATCTGGTTGTCATTGGAGTCGGGATCGGTCCTCTGGAGGATCGAGTCGAGCAGGGCACCCGGCGAGGCGAAACCCTCGACCGGCGCGGCGGCGAACGAGGTCTTGGCCGACTTGCGGGCGACGCCGGCGAAATGCTCTCCGTCGTCGGGACCACGTCGCCTGAGGTCCCTGAGTTCCATCTCCTCGGACTCGCCGCGCTCGGTCGTCGGGATGGCCCGATAGGTCTTCCCCTTGAAGATGAATGTCTTGACGCGGGCCCCGGGCGCGGCCTGGATTTCGGAGATGGCCGCGCGGGCGGAGGTCGGAGCCGCCGCGCGGGCGGGGGACGGAGCCTGCGCCGTCGCCGTGACGTAAGAAGTCACGTACGGCGCGGCGTACGACGCGACCGGTGCCGGTTGCAGGTAGACCACCGGGACGTTGCAGGCGGGTTGCGGCCCGTGCAGGCGGCAGTGTTGCCGGCGGCACACTTGCGATCGCAACCAGCACGCCGAACTTTCGCCGACGCACACGATCGTCGCCAAAGTCAGCGCGAGGCTAAGGCAGGCGTATTTTCGCATCGGGAGACCTCTATCCTCTATGAGGAACGTTGGACCGGGTGCGTGCGATGATATCGGGGCTAACACGGCGACGTCAATTTAATATAACCTGAAATTGCGTAGTTGCCAGTTCGAGGCGTCCACCCCGCCAAGACTTCCCCGCCGCGGCCCGACGGATTACCCTGGATGTGGACGTCCCGCGCCCTCGTGTCGATCGGCCCGAGTCCATTCGGGGTCGGTGCCGGTCGTGGTCGAGCCGGGAACGGACATCACCGGGCGTCCCATCCATGAGCGAAGTGACCCGCATCCTGGAAGCGATCGAACAGGGCGACCCGATCGCCGCCGATCGCCTATTGCCGCTGGTCTACCGCGAGCTGCGCGAGCTGGCCGCGGCGCGGCTGCGCGCGAGCAGCCAGGCCAGACGCTCCAGGCGACCGCGCTCGTCCACGAGGCCTACCTGCGCCTGGTGGGTGGCGACGTTTCCAGGCCGTGGAACGGCCGCGGCCACTTCTTCGGCGCCGCGGCGGAAGCCATGCGGAGAATCCTCGTCGAGAACGCCCGGCGAAAACGGCGCATCAAGCACGGCGGGGCGCAGCGGCGGGTCGATCTGAATGAGGCCGTCCTCTCGATCGACGGCCCGGCCGAGGAGCTCCTGGCCGTCGACGAGGCCCTCGAGCGACTCGCCCTCGAGGAGCCGCAGGCCGCCGAGCTGGTCAAGCTGCATTACTTCGCGGGCTTGAGCATCGACCAGGCCGCCGAGGTGCTCGGCGTTTCGCCCCGAAAAGGCTATCGCATCTGGGCTTACGCGAGAGCCTGGCTCTACCGATCCCTGGGCGGTGAGGGACCGGGCGGAGATTCAACCCCGAAAAATCGGCCACCCTGGCAGTGATTCAGTCGGGATATCGCACTGGGTTGGTGAGGCCATCAGCATCCCTTTCGGAGGACCCGACGATGAGCGCCACCAGCCCCGACGTGAAATCGATCTTCGGCCGTGCCCTGGAGATCGAGTCGCCCGCCGAGCGATCCGCCTTCCTGAGTGAGGCATGCGCGGCCGACCGGGCGTCTGCGCGGAGGTCGAGGATCTGCTGCGCGCGGTCGCGGGCGCCGGGGATTTCATGAAGCGGCCGGTGGCGACGGGCTCGGTCACGATCTCCCACGCCCCGATCCTCGAAGGCCCCGGTACGCGGATCGGCCCGTACAGGCTCCTCCAGCAGATCGGCGAGGGCGGCATGGGCGTCGTCTACATGGCCGAGCAAGAGCATCCCGTCCGTCGCAAGGTGGCGCTCAAGATCATTAAGCCGGGGATGGACAGCGCCCAGGTCGTCGCGCGGTTCGAGGCCGAACGCCAGGCCCTCGCCGTGATGGACCACACCCATATCGCCAGGGTCTTCGACGCCGGCACCACCGAGACCGGGCGCCCGTACTTCGTCATGGAGCTGGTGCACGGCGTGCCGATCACCAAGTTCTGCGACGACGCCCAGCTCACGCCCCGCGAGAGGCTCGAATTGTTCGTCCCGGTCTGCCAGGCGATCCAGCACGCGCACCAGAAGGGGATCATCCACCGCGACATCAAGCCGTCGAATGTCCTGGTGACCATGTACGACGACCGGCCGGTGCCGAAGGTGATCGATTTCGGGGTCGCCAAGGCGATCGAGCAGAAGCTGACCGAGCGGACACTCTTCACCCAGTACGGAGCCCTCGTCGGCACGTTCGAGTACATGAGCCCCGAGCAGGCCGAGATGAACGCCTTCGGGGTCGACACGCGGAGCGACATCTATTCGCTGGGCGTGCTGCTCTACGAGCTCCTGACCGGCACGACTCCGCTGGAGCAGCCGCGGTTGCGGCAGGCGGCCCTCGGCGAGCTGGTGCGATTGATCAAGGAAGAAGAGGCGCCGCGGCCGAGCGTGCGGCTCTCCAGCTCGGGCGACCTGCCCAGGATCGCCGCGGCGCGGAAGACGGAGCCCTCGCGACTCTCGAAGCTGGTGCGCGGGGAGGTCGACTGGATCGTGATGAGATGCCTGGAGAAGGACCGGACGCGGCGTTACGAGGCGGCCAGCGGTCTGGCGAAGGACGTCGAGCGCTACCTGCGCGACGAGCCGGTGGAGGCATGCCCGCCGTCGTTCGCCTACCGCCTGCGGAAATTCGCGCGCAAACACCGGACGCCGCTCGCGGTCGCGGCGGGCTTCGCGTTCCTGCTGGTCTCCGACGTCATCGTCAGCACGTGGCTGGCGATGGCGGCCAGGCGGGCCGAGCAGCAGGCCCGCCTGGAGCGGGAGGTCGCACTCGATGCCGCAGAAGGAGGCCGATGCCCGGCGCGACGAGACCGAGGCGGCGAGGCAATCGCTGCGGCGGTCGCTGTATGCCTCGGATATGCAACTGGCCGAGGAGGCCTGGGAGTCGGGCGATATCCTCCGGATGCGCGACCTGCTGGAGGGACATCGACCGCAGGGCACGCCGGACCTGCGCGGCTTCGAGTGGCATTACCTGCGCGGACTGGGCACGACCGTTGACATCGCCACGCTGGCCCGTGACGCGGACTTCGGACAGCTCAGTCCCGATGGTGCGCATTACGTCTACGTGAAGAGGCTCGTGGCGCCGTTAGGGCCGGAGGGTACGACGATCGAGCTGAAGCTGATGGACGTGGCTTCGGACCGGCCGGTGCGCCGGATCGTCCCCTTCCCGGGCGAGACGATGAGCAACGTCGATGTTCGGCTCACATTCAGCCCCGACAACACCCGCTTCCTCGTCACGGCCCGCATCAGCGACGCATCGGGCCGATTCGATTGGCGGATCAAGGTCTTCGACTGGGCGACCGGTCGTGGCGTGTGCACGCTCGCCGATCTCGGCGATCTGCCGGGCATCGCAACCTTCGACCCCTCGGGCGGGCGGGTGGCCGTGGTCAGCTTACGGCCGGACCCCACCGCCGGGAGCGACCTGAGGATCTGGGACCTCGACGGCGCCAGGCAACGCCTCGCGATCCCGATACCGGGGCGGCAAGTGGTGCACCTGCGGCACTCGTTGGCGTTCAGCCCCGATGGATCCCGCCTCGCGGCCCTGACGAAGCCCGCCGGCGCCGAAGTCTCCAGGTCCGCGGGCGAGGTCCGCATCTGGGACGCCGGCTCGGGAGAGGAGCGGCTGCGGTTCGAGACCGGGCCGGCGTCGGCCGCCCTGGCGTATAGCCCCGACGGCAAGTGGCTGGCGGAAATCGGCGGCGGCGGGGCATCGCACCGGCTACGGGATGCCGGATCCGGGAAAGAGCTCCTCGAGCTCACATCGGCGCCGAGCGCCGGGATGTCCTTCGCGGTCGCCTTCAGCCCCGATGGCTCGCGGCTGGCCGCCAGTTCGGAGGATAGTAAAGTTCGGATCTGGAATGTCACGGATGTCGAGTCGGCCGGCGGCCGCGCCGCCGACCGACTCCTGGATGGAAAGGTTGCCTTACTGACCCGGGTGGCCTGGAGCGCCGATGGCCGGCAGGTCTTCGCTTCCAGCGACCACGGCACGGTCATGTCGTGGCCGGTCACCTCGCGCGAGCCGATTGTCTCGGTGAGGGGATCGGGCCAGATCGACCGAGTGACCGCGACCGCGGCCGCCGCCGCCTCGCGGTTCGCCGCCGCGTTCGAGGCCCCCGACGGGACGACCGTGCTGAAGGTCTGGGATGACGCCGGCCACGTCCTCTTCACGGCGAACGTCGCCCCTGCGGGCTTCACCACTCCTCTCACGAGCGCCAAGAACGTCGAGCTCAGCCGAGACGGTACCCGCCTGGTCTACCACGGCTGGGATACGAGCCGAGCGGACGGGAAGCCGAAAGATGTCGGCCGGCTGCGCGTCTGGGATGTCGCGACGGGCCGGGAGGTGTTCCGCCACGATGACGAAGAAGGCTTCTTGTATCACGCGGCCTTCAGTCCCGACGGGCGACGGCTGGCCACGGCGTGGAGGGTGTGTATCGGCGACCTGCCGGAGCGAAGGCGCTGGGAATCCTCGGTCTCGATATGGGATCTCGAGACCGGTCGGGAACAGTTGCACCGGGACGTGCCGCACGCGGCCACCTTGGCGTTCAGCCCCGACGGCCGACGGCTCGCGGGCGGGCTGTCCTCCGCCTGGTCGAGCCAGCCCGGGCAGGAGAGCGAGCTTCAGGTCTGGGACGCCAAGACGGGCGAACCGATCCTGACGCGGAAGTTCGCGATGGGCCTGGCCGACCACGTGGCCTACAACGGCGACGGCACGTTGCTGGCCGTGGCGGTCGGGAATGTGGGCGACGCCGGGGTGATCCGGGTGATCGACGCCCAGAACGGCCGAGACCGGCTCTCGTACGCCGGCCATCGCTACATGATCTGGAAGCTGGCGTTCAGCCCCGACGGCCGACGGCTGGCCTCGCTCGCCTCGTTCCCGATGCAAGTGGCGGAGGTGAAGCTCTGGGACCTCGCCGGAGGCCGGGAGCTGTTGACCCTCAAGCCGCCCGGCGTTGACCTCGTCGGGAGTAACGGCCTCGGCAATAGCGGCTTCGCATTCAGCCCCGATGGCCATCGCCTGTCTTATCTTCCCGGGGGGCCGCGACGCGAGGCTGAAGTGCAGGTCTGGGACGCCACACCGCTGGCGGAGGACCGACCCGAGGGCGCCGAACCCCCATGATCTGCCGCCGGTCGGAGATATCTCGCCGCTCGGCGAAGTCCCGGGATAGAATGGTGCGGTGGGCCGATTTGCGTGCCGATGACCCAGCTCACCTCACCTCGACAGGGTCGGAGGCCCGCCCCACCATCAGATGCGCCGCCTCGATCACCTGGCCGGCCCGGGTGATCCCCTGGGCGTCCTCCCGCAGGCCGACGAACGCGTGGTACGTCCCCGCCGGTAGGTCCATCGGGACCAGCTCCTCGTCCAGCTCAGGCTGCACTGTCACACCCTTGGCCGCCCGGATCTGCCGGGGCACCTCGCCGTAATCGTGCGACCAGGCGACCTCCAGGCTCCCGTCGTCCTTGTAGCGCCGCACCTCGACGGCCCACCACAGGACCGCGTCGCGGAACGGCCCGGTCACCTTCGCCCGAGCGCCAAACGCCAGGGCGCCCGGGGCCGGCGACCGGGCGGTCACCGACAGCTCGGGGCTCGGGTGCTGGATCAGCTTTAGCCGCGGCGACCGGGCCCCCCGCGTACCCGGAGACCGCCCAGCCGCCCGCCACCACCGCCGCCATTGCGACCAGGCCCACCGCCACCCACCACCTCGATCTCGTTCGAACCCAATGCATGCGAATCCCCCCCTTCGGATCACTTCACTCGTATCGAAGCATTGTCGCTCATCAAGAAAAAGTGCGTCAACTCAAGTATTTGCGATCAGGGACGATCCGTTGCAACATCGCCGGCGAATGGTAGCTGGCCAGGAAGTCGGGGAGCCGGTATCATCGACGAAGAGCGGTTCGGTCCCTCATTTCCGGCCGCCGGGAGTTCCTCATGGATGCCGTGTGCTATGCTCACATCGAGCTGAATGCCGAGGGAGAAGCGATCATCGCGGGGACGCGGATCAAGGTCCGCATGATCGCACTCGACCGGATCTCACACAACTGGGATGCCGAGGAGATCCAGCGGCACCATCCCGATCTGTCAATGGGCCAGGTTCATTCGGCGCTCGCCTATTACTACGACCACAAGGAAGCGATGGACGGCGAGATCGAAACCCGGCATGAGCGCATCGCGATCCTGCGGGCCGGAGCCGCCGAGTCGCCGGGCCGGCGCAAGCTGCGGGAGCGGGGCTTGCTCCCGTGAGTGTTGACCTCTACATGGATCATCATGTGGATGCCGCTGTCACCGAAGGGCTCCGCCGGCGCGGGTTGGACATACTGACCTGTCGGGATGATGGGACCACAACGTGGGACGACGAGCGCTTGCTGGAGCGAGCCACTCAACTCGGGCGCGTCGTCTTTTCCCAGGACGACGATCTGCTCGCGATCGCCCATCAGTGGCAACGCACGAATCGGTCCTTCGCCGGGTTGGTCTACGGCCATCAGTTGGACCTGTCGATCGGCCAAGCGATCCGGGATCTCGAACTCAAGCTTCGAACGAGCGGCGCGCCAGGGCATCAGACCCGTCGCCCTGATTACGAGTCCGGATCGCGATCCACAACGGACCACGCATTCTCATCCAGCACGAACGCGATAGGCATCGTTCAGGATGGCTCCCCGGAGGGAGCTCGCTCCGCCATGAGCTCGCGGATTCGCACGATACCCGGACCGGGTTGATAGGCCTCGCGAAACCGATCGATCTTGGCCTGGACGTCCGCCATGTATGCGTCAACATCCGCCGAATTGTCTCTGCAGAAGGCAATCACTTGCAGGATCAGCGGAAGATTCAAGGTGGGGTACTGGTCCAGAAGCATCTCGGCGGAGTACCCCTGGTTGTAGTGGGAGATCACGTGAATCAGATCGATGCGATGTCCCGTGAGACGGATCTCGCCTCTCTCATGCCGGGTCAGGAATTCGGGCAGGTCCATGAGATCCTCCTGGCGAGTCGGTCGCCGAGTTCCAATATACCACGGTCAACTGGGACTCGCGAGTCGGAGGGCAAGCCGATCCTGATCTTGCCGAAACTCGCACGCGGGTGCTAAGATCGGGAAATTTTCCGGGCCGCGCCGCCTCAAGAATCGTCGGGGCGTGCGCGGCCCGAACTACGTCCGGTCCGATCCCCACCGCCGAGCCGAATCGCACCGGTCCGGGACGGACCCGATCCGCGGCGAGGCTGATTCAACGTGCCCAAGCGTACTGATATCCACAAGATCTTGATCATCGGCGCCGGCCCGATCGTGATCGGGCAGGCGTGCGAGTTCGATTACTCGGGGACCCAGGCGTGCAAGGCCCTCCGCGAGGAGGGCTACGAGGTCGTGCTGGTCAATTCCAACCCGGCCACGATCATGACCGACCCCGAGATGGCCGATCGGACCTACATCGAGCCGATCACCGCGGACGTCGTCGAGCAGATCATCGCCGTCGAGAAGCCGGACGCCGTGCTGCCCACGCTCGGCGGCCAGACCGGCCTCAACGTCGGCCTGGCCCTGCACGAGAGCGGCGCGCTCGAGCGGCACGGCTGCACCCTGATCGGCGCCAGCGCCGAGGCGATCCGCAAGGCCGAGGATCGCGACCTGTTCAAGCATTGCATGGAGGAGATCGGCCTGGAGAGCGCCCGCAGCGGGCTCGCTCATACGCTGGACGAAGCCCGTCGCGTCCGCGACGAGGTGGGGCTGCCCTGCGTCCTGCGGCCCAGCTTCACCCTGGGCGGATCCGGCGGCGGGATCGCGTATAACCGCGAGGAGTTCGACCGGATGGTCGCCAAGGCGCTGGAGCTCAGCCCGGTGCGATCCGTCCTGGTCGAGGAGAGCGTCATCGGCTGGAAAGAGTACGAGATGGAGGTCATGCGCGACTGCGCCGATAACGCCGTCATCGTCTGCTCGATCGAGAACTTCGACCCGATGGGCGTCCACACCGGCGACAGCATCACGGTCGCCCCGGCCCAGACGCTCACCGACAAGGAATACCAGCGGATGCGCGACGCCTCGCTGGCGATCCTCCGCAAGATCGGCGTCGAGACCGGCGGCTCGAACGTCCAGTTCGCCGTCAACCCGCGCACCGGGCGGATGCTCGTCATCGAGATGAACCCGCGGGTCAGCCGCTCCAGCGCCCTGGCCAGCAAGGCGACCGGCTTCCCGATCGCCAAGATCGCCGCCAAGCTCGCCGTCGGCTTCCGCCTGGACGAGATCCGCAACGACATCACCCGCGAGACCCCGGCCTGCTTCGAGCCGACCATCGACTACGTCGTGACCAAGATCCCCCGCTGGGCGTTCGAGAAATTCCCCGAGGCCGACCCGATCCTGACGACGCAGATGAAGTCCGTCGGCGAGGTCATGGCGATCGGCCGGACCTTCAAGGAGTCGCTCCAGAAGGCCCTGCGCGGGCTCGAGGTCGGCCGGTTCGGCCTGGGCTGCGACACCAAGGACCTATGGGGCACGGAGCGCCAACCCAGCGAGGACGAGATCAAGGCGAAGCTCGCCACGCCGAATGCCGAGCGCATCTGGTCGATCCGCTACGCCATGCTCGCGGGACTCACGGTGGAGCAGATCCGGACGCTGACCGGGATCGACCCCTGGTTCCTGTCCAACATCGCCGAGCTGGTCGAGCTGGAGGGGCGGCTCCGCGGCGCACGGAGCCTGGAGGAGGCCGACGACTCGCTCATCCGCGAGGCCAAGCAGAACGGCTTCTCCGACCGCCAGCTCGCGACGCTCTGGGGCACGACCGAGGGGGAGATCCGCCGCGACCGCCGCCGTCGGGGGATCCTCCCCGTCTACAAGCTGGTCAACACCTGCGCCGCCGAGTTCGAGGCGGTCACGCCCTACTACTATTCGACCTACGAGCGGGAGGACGAGGCGCGGATCGGCGAGAAGCCCAGGGTGGTCATCCTCGGCGGCGGGCCCAACCGGATCGGACAGGGGATCGAGTTCGACTACTGCTGCTGCCAGGCCGCCTTCGCGCTCCGGGCCGACGGCTACGAGGTGGTGATGGTCAACTCCAACCCCGAGACCGTCAGCACCGACTACGACACCTCCGACCGGCTGTTCTTCGAGCCGCTGACCGTGGAGGACGTGCTGAATATCTGCGAACGGGTCGAGCCGATGGGGGTGATCGTCCAGTTCGGCGGCCAGACTCCGCTGAACCTGGCGCGCGCCCTGGAGGCCGCGGGCGTGCCGATCATCGGCACGAGCCCCGAATCGATCGACCTGGCCGAGGACCGCGAGCGGTTCCGCCTGGTGATCGAGCGCCTGGGGCTCAAGCAGACCCCGAACGCCTCGGCCACCCGCTACGACGAGGCACGCCGGATCGCCGAACGGATCGGCTACCCGGTCGTGGTCCGCCCCAGCTTCGTCCTGGGCGGCCGCGCCATGGAGATCGTCTACGACGAGCCGAGCCTCGACCGGTACATGACCGAGGCCGTCAACGCCAGCCCCGAGCACCCGATCCTCATCGACAAGTTCCTCGAGGATGCCAGCGAGGTCAACGTCGACGCCGTCTGCGACGGCACCCGCACGATCGTCGGCGGGGTGATGGAACACATCGAGGAGGCGGGCATCCACTCGGGCGACAGCGCCTGCGCCATCCCGCCGTTCTCGCTGGCGCCGGAGATCGTGGCGGAGCTCAAGGCGCAAACCTACCGGCTGGCCGAGGCCCTGAAGGTCCGCGGACTGATGAACATCCAGTTCGCCGTCAAGGATGGCGAGGTCTACGTGCTGGAGGTGAACCCGCGGGCGTCGCGGACGGTGCCGTTCGTCTCCAAGGCGACCGGACTGAACCTGGCGCAGGCGGCCGCGCGGGTGATGGTGGGCCAGACGCTGGAGGAGCAGGGGATCGTCGCGGAGCCGGTCCCGCGCTATGTCTCGGTGAAGGAGGCGGTGTTCCCGTTCGCGAAGTTCCCGGGCGTGGACATCGTGCTCGGCCCCGAGATGCGGTCAACCGGCGAAGTGATGGGGATCGCCATGGACTTCCCGGCGGCGTTCGCCAAGAGCCAGCTCGCTGCGATGAGCCGGCTGCCGGCGGGCGGCACGGCGTTCGTCAGCGTCGCCCCGCGCGACCGCGCCGCGGTCGTGCCGATCGCCCGCCGCCTGGCCGCCATGGGCTTCCGACTGCTCTGCACCGAAGGCACCGCCTCGTCGATGGCCGAGCACGGCATCGCCGTCGAGGTCGTCCGGAAGATCCACGAGGGGCGGCCGAACGTCCTGGACTACCTGGCCAACGGATCGATCGCGATGATCGTCAACACGCCCAAGGGCAAGGGGGCGCGGACCGACGAGGGCCGCATCAGGGCCAGCGCCGTCTCGCACGGGGTGCCGTGCATCACCACGATCGCCGGCGCCAAGGCGGCCGTCGCCGCCATGGAACGGCTCAGGGCCGGCAAGCTCGAAGTTTATGCGCTGCAGGATTTGCTAAGATCGAAGTAGCGAGGGCGTCAGTCGGGCCGGAAACGGAAGAAAGGAGATCCCATGTCGACCATCACGACACGAGCCACCTTGGACGACCTTCTCAAGACGGATGGCAAGGCTGAATTGATCGGTGGGAGGATCGTACATTTCATGGCAAGCGGATTTGCGCCAAGCCGAATTGCCTTCAGGATCGCGGTCAGCCTCCTGGATCACGAGAAGGCCACGAAGCGAGGATTCGCCGCCGCCGACGGCCTGGGATTCGCCGTCCCCGAACTCCCTTCAGGTCGCGAGTCCTTCTCTCCGGATGCCGCCTACTTCGACGGCCCGGCACCCGCGCGCCTGATGCGGTTCGTCGAGGGCCCGCCGACTCTGGCCGTCGAAGTCAGAAGTGAGAATGACTACGGACCCGCCGCCGATGTCGAGATCACCGCGAAGCGCGCCGACTACTTCGACGCGGGCACGCTCGTCGTCTGGGACGTCGATCCCGAGGCCGAGCTGATCCACGTCTACCGGTCCACTGATCCGGCGAATCCTACGACCTACGCACGCGGACAGACGGCCGAGGCAGAGCCCGCCGTGCCGGACTGGCACGTCGCCGTCGATGATATCTTCGGGTGAGACGGCGCCGCCATGGGACGGCCAGGGGCGGCAATCCGGGACCTACGCTTCAGGATTTGCTCAAGATGTGGTCGGTCCGACCGGCGCCGATCGCGCCGGCTCGGGCCTCGCTTGCGGCGGCAGGATCTCCCGTACGATGCAACGGAAGCCGGGGACGACGTCCTCGCCCGAGAGTTCGTCGTCCTCGAACAGGAGGCGTGTCGGGCGATCGGTGGAGTGGATCGTCACCGTGCGGGATTCGGGGTTGATCACCCAGACGAGGGGTATACGAGCTTTTCGATAGTCCGCCAGCTTCTCATCCAGATCATAGACTCGATCGTTGGGCGAGAGGACCTCGACTGCGAGATCCGGGGGGATCTTGACCCAGCCCTTCTGCGCGATATCGCCGGCCAGGCGGCCATGGCGAAGGAACGAGACATCCGGCTTTCGGACGAGGCCCGGGTCGTGGGGGAAGCACTGATATCCGTTGTCGGCCGGCCAGACGATTCCCAGGTTGTGCTCGTCACAATATCGATCGAGGCGCGAGTAGAGGCGTCCACCGACTCGACTGGATTCCGCTCCCCTATTTCTCTCCACCAACTGCCCGTGGACCAGCTCGTAGCTCTTGCCGTCGGGCAAAGACAGCAAGTCATCGGGCGTGTAACGGGCCTCGGTCGCAACGGCTGTGCTCATGGCGGGGCTCCCGATCGTTGGCGTGGAAGATCCCTCGATGACCGGCATTGTACCATCGATCGGACGACGCCGGGAGGCGGACTCCGCGCCAGGACCCATGGACCGAACCCGAAGCCCCCCCATTGCGACGACGTAGCGACGACCGCCTCATCACCCAGCCTTGCCGGAGAAGCCGGTAAGTGTCAGAATAATCGTCGGATGCATCGGAACACCGCCGAACGAGAGGACGCCCTCAATGGCCGAGGCGACGATCGCTCCTTCCCCCATCATCAGGACAATGGCCGACCTCCGGAAGCGGTTGGGGAATATCCCGCTCGATCGCATCCGTCTCCACCCCGCGCCGGGGACGGCAACCGTGAAGGATGTCATCGAGGTCGAACGACGCGAGAACCGGAGTTGCGAATTAATCGACGGGACCTTGGTGGAGAAAGCCTTGGGTGCAAGGGAAGCTTATGTGGCGTGGTCACTCGGCCATCTCCTTGGTCTGTATCTCGACCGTAACGACATCGGCATCGGCCTGGCATCCGACGGCATGATGCGGATCGCCCCGGGTCTGGTGCGAATTCCCGATCTCTCATTCATCTCATGGGATAAACTCCCCGATCAGATGCTCCCGGAGGAGCCGGTCCCCGACCTGGTCCCCGACCTGGCCGTCGAGGTCTTGAGCGAGGGAAACACCGCGGCGGAGATGAAGCGAAAGGTGGGCGAATACTTCGACGCCGGGGTCCGGCTGGTCTGGCTGATCGATGTCAAGAAGCGTTCGGCGCGGGCTTATACGGCGCCCCATCGATCGGTCCCGATCCGCGAAGACCAGTCGCTCGACGGCGGCGACGTCCTGCCGGGCTTCTCCGTCCCGCTCGCCGATCTTTTTCGACGCATCCCGTCCCGGGGGAAGAAGTGACCTCGAATCCACGGTCACCCTGATGCCCGCCCCTCGACCCGTCCCGCATCTCGGCTTGTCGCAAGGTGACGCCTTATCGATAATCGCGTATCGCTCCGTCGGCGGAATTGGCGCACTCCCCGCGCCGTGGACGACAGGATGCGTGGTCAGTCGGTGGGATGAACGAGAGTGAATCAGGGGGTCGCATCGTGAAGATCGCAGTCGTCGGGACGGGGTATGTGGGCTTGGTCCAGGGGACATGCCTGGCCGAGAGCGGCAACGACGTGGTCTGCGTCAACAAGATCGAGGCCAAGATCGAGGGCTTGAAGCAGGGGAAAGTGCCGATCTACGAGCCGGGGCTGAGCGAGCTGGTCTACCGCAACATGCGCGACGGCCGGCTGGCTTTCACGACCGACCTGCGCGGGGGGATTTCCGAGGCCGAGATCGTCTTCATCGCCGTCGGGACGCCGCAAGGCCCGGACGGGGGTGCCGACCTGAGCGGAGTCTGGGCGGTCGGCCGCCAGATCGCTTCGAACTTGAACTCCCCGAAGATCGTCGTGGTCAAGAGCACGGTACCCGTCGGCACCAACGCCGAGCTGTCCCGGCTGATGCATGAAGTGACCGAGGTCCCGTTCGACGTCGCCAGCAACCCCGAGTTCCTCAAGGAAGGCGCCGCGATCGACGACTTCAACAAGCCCGACCGCGTCGTGGTCGGCGTGCGTCGCGAGGAGGTGTCCGATCGGCTGCACGAGCTGTATGCCCCGTTCCTCCGCACCGACCGGCCGTTCCTGGTCATGACGCCCGAGAGCGCCGAGATGACCAAGTACGTCGCCAACTGCTTGCTCGCCACCAAGATCAGCTTCATCAACGAGATGGCCAACGTCTGCGAGGCCTACGGGGCCGACGTCAACGACGTGCGCCGCGGCATCGGCCATGACCAGCGGATCGGATTCCATTTCCTCTTCCCGGGCGTCGGCTACGGCGGGAGCTGCTTCCCCAAGGACATCCGCGCCATGATCCACATGGGCCTGTCCAAGGGCGTCCCCACGCTGATGATGGAATCCGTCAACGCGGTCAACGAGGCCCAGAAGGACGTCCTCTTCAAGAAGGTCCACCGGCACTTCGAAGGCCGGCTCGAGGATAAGACGATCGCCGTCTGGGGCCTGGCGTTCAAGCCCCGCACCGACGACATCCGCGAGGCGCCCGCGCTGGTGCTCATCGAGGCGCTGCTCGCCGCGGGCGCCCAGGTCCGCGCCCACGATCCCGAGGCGCTCGGCAACGTCCGCCAGATCTTCGGCGAGCGGATCGCGTACTGCGATCGCCCCTACGGTGCGCTCGAGCAGGCCGACGCCCTGGCCATCGCCACCGAGTGGAACGAATTCCGCAACCCCGACTTCGAGGTCATGCGCCGCTTGATGCGGCAGCCGGTCATCTTCGACGGCCGGAACGTGTTCGACCCGGAGCGGATGGCCTCCCTGGGATTCTCCTACCACGGGATGGGCCGGGCCCCGACATTCCAGGGGTGATCGGGCCGAGCGGCTCGGTCGGTCGATCTATCACGCTCCGCGAGGCCGGGTCCCCGCGACCTGGCCGAGCACGGGCACCAGCCCGGCCGCGCCCAGCAAGACCGGGATCATCAGCGGGGCCGCCATCCTCAAGTTCAACGCGTCGAAGAAACCGGGCAAGATCGTCAGGAAGATGAGCAGAAGCGGGACCGCGCCCAGCCAGGACGCCAGCACCGCGATCGTGCCGCCCCGAGGCGCCGCGAAGCCCACGGCCTGGCCGGCTAGCAGCCCCAGCAACGGCCAGACGAGCGCGTAGCTCCCGCCCGGAAGCCGGAGCGATGCCGCCACCGTCGCCGCCAGCCACCAGAAGAGCACCCCCAGGCCCAGGCCCTCCAAGGACCATCGTCGGCTCGCCCGGACGAAGATCGCCCCGCCGATCAACACCGCCAGCGTGGAGAACCCGGTCAACAGCGCCAGGTCGTACCGGAACAACAGCCGTACCCGCGTCCCGAGCACCCCGGCCAATGCGCTCCAGATGGCGAATACCGCGACGCCGGCGGCGACCGCGGTGACCGGGAACAGCCCGAACCCGGCCGCGACCTCCACGACCCTCACCCGCTTCCCGAAGAGGCCCAGGGTCGTCACCGCGACAGATCCCAGCACGGCGATGACCATCAGGGGGATCACCCACGCCTCGGGATAGATCGCCACGAACCTCTGAAGGACCGCGAAATACACGACATCATCGCGGCGGACGTCGTCGAGGTCGAGCCGGACGAGGTGCCTCGTCATCGCCAGCAGGTTCTCCCCCTGATGCTGGAGCGTCCGGGGGTCGAGATTGGCCGGGGTATCTTCGGGCGAGTGGTAATCGCTCAAACCGCCGACGAAGGCGAAGTTCAGCCCCGGCATGCCATGGCGCTTGCTGTAGATGGTCAGGTCGGTATCGTTCGGCATGAGCCGGTAGACTTCCACGGTCAGCGAGGTGGCCATCGGATGCGGGAGCGCCCGCGAGAGCTGCTCGATCAGCCAGCCGTTCCCCTCGCTGGTCTCGAACATGTACGACGGGCCGCGATTCCCCCGGGCGTCGAGGTTGAGGACGACGCCGACGTCCTTGGCCCAGGGATGCTCTTCGGAGAAGACCTCGGCCCCGAACAGGCCGATCTCCTCTCCCTCGTTGATGAGGATGATCACGTCGCGTTCCGGGACCGCGCCCGCCTTCAGCGCGCGGAGGGATTCCAGGATCGCCGCCACGCCCGAGGCGTCGTCCCCGGCCCCCGGCCCGCTCGCCACCGAGTCGTAGTGGGCCGAGAGCAAGAGCGCCTTCTTCCCGGCCGGGCCCGAGCCGCGCCACCGCGCCACGATGTTCCGCACGTCGCGCCTGGACGGGGCCGACTCCGATTCGGGCCCCTGCGCCCGCGAGTCGCGCGGCTGCTGGATCTCCGGCTCGAAGCCCATCGCCTTCAGCTCGGCCATGATGTAGGCGCGGACCGGCTGTTCCGCCCGGGAGCCGAGGGGGTGGGGCTCCACGGCGATCGCCTCGACATGTCGCATGGCCCTCGCCGCGGAGAAGACTTCCGCCGGCGAATCGGCCGGAAGCGCCCGGGGCGGCATCTGGGCGACCAGCGCGATCCCGCCCGCGACCGCCACGAACACCGCCGTCGCCGGCCCTGGCCAGGGGCGTCTCCCCGGAGGCGAGTCTGGAACGCCGCTCGTCATGACGACCTCGCTGATCTCGATCCCGGGACGGCCCGCCCTACGCGGAGGGCGCCGGCGACGATCCGACCGGCTCGATTCGCAACACATCCACCAGCGGGATCGTCGCCGACCGATCGTGGTGAGATTCGGGATCGCCGCGTCGCGCCAGGCCGACGGCCACCGTGCTCTGCCCGACCACCGCCAGCTCCGGATGACGGACTTCGAACGTCCGGCCGTCGGTCAGGATGAGGCGGAACGGCAGGAAAGGCCGTTTGCGGAGATGGTCTCGAAGCTCGTCCGATCGCATGGGCGCGGTCTCCGGTGCGGTGAAGTCCGGAGTCATTGTACGGCAAGGGCCGCCGGGCGCCCATCAAGAGCTCGACGAGACGGGCGGCTCGGCCGCGAGATCCGCGTCGCGCCACGATGAGCGACGACAGGACCCCTTCCTTCCTCCCGGGCCATCCTCCGCTTATACTGGCTCATCCTCTCCGCGGTTCGGCGCAAGTCGGAGAGGTCCCGGACGTCTCACTTGATAGAGATGCACCCGTCCGCGCCGCGGGCGTCGTCAGGGGCTCGAGGTTGACGGATCGGGGCCGTATCGGAGGCTCTTCCCATGTTCCAATCGACGGTCGCCGAATTCTTCCAGTCGTGGGACAAGTTCCTGGACGCGTATTATGAGCCGATCCGCTCCTCGATCGGCTTGATGCCGTTCGTCAGGGAAGACCAGGCCGACGACGTCGCGCAGAGCTTCTTCCTGAAGATGGTCGAGCGGGACATCCTGGCGAACCGGCCCGCGATCGAGGGGCGATTTCGCAACTGGCTCTATGTCGCGGCCCGACACCATGCCGTGGACGCCCTGCGGAAGGTCCAGCGCCGCCGCGAGCGGCCCGATGCCTTCGTGGACCGGGAACCGGCCGACCCGCGCGGGGCCGCCCCGGACGAGGAACCCTTCGACGCCGATGAGTCGTATGCCCTGAGCGTCCTCCACATGACGGTCCGTCGAGTCCGCAAGCACCTGCTCGAGGAGGGGAAGTCGGAACACTGGATGATCTTCGAGGAGCTGGCCCTCGCCCCGCTCGTGCCCGGCCGCGTGCCCAAGACCCGCGCCGAGCTCCTGGCCATGTTCCCCGGCGAGGGGCCCGCCTTCCTCGACAATCGGATGACCACCGTGAAGCGCGTCTTCCGCCGCATCCTCCCCGCCCTGATCCCCGTCGATCCGACGGAGAGCCTCACCCCCGAGCAGCGATTCCAGGAGTTGCTGGACATCCTCCAGGCATCGGCCAACAGCCGGCTCTGGCTGGCTTTCCTCCTGGACCCGACGCCCAGCACCGAGGAGTCGACCGGCTCCTCCCTCGACCTATCGCCCCTGTCCGTCGCCGGTGATCAATCCGACGCGGCAATCGCCCCGGAGATCCTCCAGGACGAGCTGCGGATCCTGCTCAGGTTCTGGCTGGAGATGCCCCTGCAAGATTACCTCGATAACCTCGAGAGCATGGGCCCGGCCGCCCCGGGAACCCTCCTCCGCCGACGGCCCGGCGCCCGACTCGGACGATCCCGCATCGACGAGCCTCCGCTGAACCTGAGATCGCTGATCGGCGAGACGCAGCCCGCGGCCCTCGACGCCTCGCGAGAGGAGTTGACGGACCTGTTTCAACGGCTCAAGACCTTCGCCAAGCGTGTGCATCGTTCCGGGAAACCGGGCCAGGACGCGGCGCGGGATGCCGCACGCGTGGCCGGCCGGCTCGAGAATTCGATGCCGTTCGAGGTCGCCCAGGTCCTCTACAACCTGGCCGGGGCGCTGGCCCTGACCCGTTGTGAAACCCGGATCATCGGCCTCAGCGACGCCCAGTACCGCAAGAACGTCGCCTGGGTGCTCAATCAAACCTGGCTCGACGCCCGGCTCCGCCCGGTCTTCTTCGCGGCCCTGTCTCAACTCCGCACCGCGAGTCGCTCCTGAAGCCGCCGCCGAGCACCGGCGCCGACTTCGAGGGCTCATAGATCGCGACGGCGTCGCCGCCCGTCCGCTTGACGTGATAGAGCGCCTGGTCGGCCTGCTCGAGCAGCTCCAGGGGGCTCCCCGGGGTCGGGCCGGCGGCGCCCGCGATGCCCACGCTGGCGATGATCGCGATCGGGAGCGACGATCCTGGGGCGAAGATCGGCGACCCGGCGAGGCCGGCGTGGAACCGCGACGCCAGCAATACGGCCGAGTCCGGCGGGCAGCCCGGAGCGACGACGACAAACTCATCGCCCCCATAACGCGCCACCAGGTCGCTCGCCCGCACCGAGCGCGTCAGGACCTCCGCCGTCCGTCGCAAGACCTCGTCGCCGGCGGCGTGCCCGTACGTGTCGTTGATCTCCTTGAAATTGTCCAGGTCCACGATCAAGACCGAGAGAGAGGTGCCGTGACGTCGCAGGTCGGCCCACTCGCGACGGAGCTGGTCCTCCAGCGCGGCGCGGTTGAGCAGGCCGGTCAACCCGTCCCGATACGCCAGGCGCTCCAGCGCGGCCATGACGTGACGTCCTCTCAGGGCGGCACGGACGCGGGCGATGAGCTCGGCGCCGGCGAGCGGCGGCGAGAGCAGATCGGCGGCGTCCAGATCGAACGCGCGGATCCGCTCCTCGGCGGTCGCCGCGCGGCCGTACAGGATGACCGGGATCGACCGCGCCTCGGGATTCGCTTTCAGCCGGCCGAGAAGCTCCAGGCCGCTCTCGGCCCCCGGTCGCAACTGGACCAGGATCGCATCCGGCCGGAAACTCGACAAGGCTTGCTCGGCCGCGGCGAGGTCGCCGGCCTCGCGGACCTCGAGGTGAGCCCTTGTCATCTGGTCGCGGAGCCGCGAGCGTATCGGTCGCGACGGATCGACCAGCAGCACCCGACTCGAAAGGCTCGACGGCGACGAATCCGGTCCCATTGAAGGCATGCGTGGCATCCTCGAAGTCCGGGATCGAGGGAGAATTTCCCGAGGATCTCATTCAAGAGTAGGACATGCAACCGAAAAGGCCGCTCGGAGCGACGATCGATCAATCGACCGATCACCTGGCGGCGTCGGCCGCGGCCCTCGCTTCGCCGCCCCAGGCCTCGGCCAGCCGGGTCAGCCCGACCCGGCCGGTGAGCTCGGCGAGGTTGCGGAGCGCGGCCGGGTCGTCGAGATGCCGGAAGGCGTCGTCGAGGCGAGGGACCAGCGTCATGGGGTCGAGCCAGTCGCGGATCCGGCCCACGGCCTCGGCGGCATCGCGGGCCTCGGCGTCGCGGCCGAGCACCCGGAAGGCGCGAGCGAGGCGAGACCAGGATCGCCAGTCCTGGGGGAGCACGGCCACGGCCTTGCGGAACGCTTCGACGGCCCGCTCCGGGCGATGGTCGTATTCCAGATCCCAACGGCCGCGGAGTCGCCAGTATCGGGCATCGCGGGCCGATTCGGCGCCCGGCCAACCGTCGAGTGCGGCGCGACCGCGATCGGGCTCGCCGGCATCGGCCAGGGCGGTCACCAGCGCCTCGCGCGCACCGACATGGCCCGGATGTTCGGCCACGATCGTCTCGAGCTCGGCCAGCCGCGAGGCGCGATCCGGGTCGGCCGCGCGCGGCTGCGCCGCGATCCGCTGCAAGAATGCCACCCGGGCGTCCACGTCCTCGGCGTCGGCCGCGATCCAGCGCCGCAAGATCGTGCGCACCCGCTCGTCGTGCAGGTCGGACAGCAGCGCCAGGGTCAGCTCGCCCAGCAGCCCGCGTCGCCCGCCGGGAGTCGCGCGGGCATAAGCCTCCCAGCCCAGATCCTGGGCCTCGAGCGTCCGGTCCTCGACTTGCAGGATCTCCAGCAGGAGTTTCCACGACTCGGGCTCGGCCGGGTCGTCGGCGATCGCCCGCCGCAGGCTGCGCTCGGCCTCCGCCGCCCGGCCCAGCGCCAGGCAGGCCCGAGCCTCGCCCAGGTGGGTCGAGCCTCGGGCCGCGCCGGTGGCGTTGAGCGCCCGCCAGGCCCGGAGCGCCCGGGCCCAATCGCCGCCGCGGGCCGCCGACTCGGCTTCGGCCTGCAATCGTCCGGATGATTCGGGAAGCCACCGCCCGATCAGGAACAACATTCCGACGATCACGGCCCCCACAACCCCGCCCACGAGCCAACGTCGACGAGCCCGGCCGATGCCGCGTACCGCCCTCGCCGGCTTGGCCGGCGCCGGTGCGACCATCGACTTGTCTCGGGATCTTGAATGGGGGCGTCGGGCCATCGGTGGCTTGTCGTGGATGGAATGTGGCGGCTGACAGACCGATTCCGCAAGAGCCGCCGACCGCTCAGGACGACTCGGGGGAGCGACTCGCGGTGGATCGCGACGTTCCGACCGCCCTACAAAACCTTATGCGCCTTGAGCCCTCCGCGCCAAGGGAGGAAAATGGCCCCGCGGGCCTCGACTTCGTCACAAGGTCTTCGTTGGCGCGAACTTCATGAGATCCAACCCTCGGAACGGCTCCGGATCGGGCGAGACGCCCGCGGGACGTCGATCGGCCCGCACGGCGCTCGCGGCCTGGCTCCTCATCCTGATCGCCGCCGATCGCGCCCCGGCGGATGACGAGGCCATCATCGTCACCCCGCCCGGCTTCGCGCAGCCCGGCCTGGCGAAGACGGCGACGGGCGAGAAAACCGCCCGCCTCCGGATCACGGTCCGCGATCGCGCCACGGGAAGGCCGACGCCCTGCCGGATCAATGTCGTCGGACCCGACGGCCACTTCTATCAGCCCGCGCCCAACCCGCTCTCCCCCTACAGCCTGGCCGGCCGGTGGCCCAATTCCGGTAAAGGGAACCGAGAGGGCAAGGCTCCGATCCGCTACCTCGGCCGATCCTTCTATGCGACCGGAGACATCGAGGTCGTCGTCCCGTCCGGGTCGGTGCGCGTCGAAGCCTGGAAGGGATTCGAGTATCGGCCCGCGAGCAAGAGCATGGAGCTGGCCTCCGGCCAGACCTTGGCGGTCGACATCGAGCTCGACCGCAACTCGCCGATGGCCTCGATCGGATACCACTCGGGCGACCCTCATCTCCACTTCCCTCGCAAGAACGAGGCCGACGACCGGGCGATCCTCGACCTCCTGGAGGCCGAGGACATCCATTTCGGCTCGATCCTCGCCTACAACGAGCCGGCCGGCCCCTACACGGGCGCGATGGAGACCATGGACACGCCCCAGCTCCGCGGACTGGGCAAGGCCTCGCTCCAGCATCGCGGCGAGACCTGGATCGCCTCCGGACAGGAGTACCGCAGCGGCACGTATGGTCATCTCAATCTGTTCTGGCGCGACGATCTGGTCCTGAAAGGGCAGAAGGTTGAACGCCAACAACTGGCCGCTCTACGGCTCGCTCGGCCGCGAGACCAGGCGTCAGGGCGGCTTCGCCATCCACGCCCACGGCGGGTATGCCCAGGCGATCTATGCCGACTTCGTGCAGAGGAATGTGGACGCCGTGGAGTTGCTCCAGTTCGGCGTCTACCGCGGGATCGAGCTGGCCGACTGGTACCGGATCCTCAACATTGGCTATCGCTTCCCCTGCGTCGGGGCGAGCGATTACCCCGCCTGCCGCAAGCTCGGCGATTGCCAGACTTATGCCTATTCGAAGCAGCCGCCCGACTTCGCCGCCTGGCTGAAAAGCGCGACCGACGGCCACAGCTTCGTCACCAGCGGGCCGCTGCTCCTCCTCGAAGTCGACGACCAGCGCCCCGGCGGGATCATCCGCAAGACCGGGGCGGGCCCTCATCGCGTGAGCGTCCGCCTGCGGGCCACCTGCGAAGTCGCGCCGATCCAGGCCGTGCAACTGATCGTCAACGGCAAGGTCGTCCACGAACAGGCCGTGCCGGCCGAGAAGAGCAGGGGAGTCTGGATCGAGCTGGAACGCCCCCTCGACGTGGACCGTCCCTCCTGGATCGCGGCGCGAGCCTTCTCGAAGGCGGCCTCCGGGGCGCCCGACGCCGAGGCACACACCAATCCGGTCTACGTGTACCTCGACGGCAGGGCCCCCTATGATCGCGATTCTCTCGATCACCTGATCGCGCGGATCGACGAGCAGATCGCCGTTCACCGCAAGCGAACCTTCGCCGAGAAGGCGCAGGTCCTCGACTATTTCCAGAAGTCGCGCGACATCTTGCTCAGGATTCGCCGCGAGGCCGGACTGCCGGCCGAGGGCGTCCCCGACGCCTGGATCGAGGACGCCGCCGCGGCGGTTGACGCCAGTCGAAAGACGATCGCCGACCCGCTGCTCGAGCACTTCCTCGAGCCGTTGCCGGCCCTCGCGCCGGATCAGGCATTGAAGACATTCGAGACCGTGGACGGGTTCCGCATGGAGCTGGTCGCGGCCGAGCCGATCGTGCATAGCCCGGTCGCCGCCGCCTTCGACGCCGACGGCAACCTCTACGTCGCCGAGATGCGCGACTACCCGTACAAGCCCCGGCCCGGCAAGACGCCGCTCGGCACGGTCCGGCTGCTGCGCGACTCCGACGGCGACGGCCGGTTCGACCGGAGCACCGTCTTCGCCGACGGCCTGCTCTGGGCCGCGGGCATCGCACCCTGGAAGGGAGGCATATTCGTCACCGCACCGCCCGATATCTGGTATCTGAAGGACATCGACGGCGACGACCGCGCCGACGTGAGCCAGAAGGTCTACACGGGCTTCGGCACGCAGAACCAGCAGGCGATGGTCAACAACCTGGCCTGGGGTCTGGACCACCTCATCTACGGCGCGGCGGCGGGCAACGGCGGGACGATCCGCCCGGCCGACCAACCGCAGAAGGCCGGCGTCTCGGTCGAGCGCAGCGACTTCCGCTTCGACCCGACGACCGGCGGATTCGAGCCCGTCTCCGGCAACGACCAGTTCGGCAACACGTTCGACGACTGGGGGAACCGCTTCATCTGCGACGAGTCGCACCCGCTCTCGCAGGCGGTGCTGCCGCGCCGCGAGCTGGCGCGGAACCCGTATCTCGCGGTCCCCTCGGCCGTCCAGGACATCACCCGCGGCTCCGTGCCGATCTTCCGGATCAGCCCGATCGAACGTTGGCGACAGATCCGCTCGAGCCGTCGGATCGCTCACAGCACGCGGACCCCCGAATCGGCGGGCGTCAGCCATCATGTTGTCGACGCCGGCGCGGGCGTGACCATCTACCGCGGGAGCGCCTACCCCGCGGAGTTCTACGGGAATGCCTTCGTCGGCGACGCCCAGAACAACCTGGTCCATCGCCGAATCCTCGTCCCCGACGGCCCCACCTTCCGATCGATCCGGGGCCCACGAGAACAGGCGACCGAGTTCGTCCGCTCGTCGGACAACTGGTTCCGGCCCGTGAATTTCGTGAACGCCCCGGACGGGACCCTGTATGTGCTGGACATGAGCCGCGCCGTCATCGAAGCGATCCACATCCCGCTCGACGTGGTCAAGCACCTCGACCTGAAGCGCGGGCGAGCCCAGGGCCGGATCTACCGGATCGCGCCGTCGGGGTTCCGCTACGCACCTCCGCCACGGCTCAGCCTCGCGTCGACGGCCGAGCTCGTCGCCGCGCTCGGGCGCCCCGACGCCTGGTATCGCGACACCGCGCATCGCCTCATCTACGAGCGCCAGGACCCGGCCGCGATCGAGCCGCTCCGCAAGCTCGTGGGCCCGGCCGAGGCCGGATTCGCCCCGGCGCGGGTCAACGCCCTCTGGTCGCTGGATGGACTGAAGGCGCTCCGAGACGAGGATCTCGCAATCGCCCTATCCGACCGCGTGCCGGAAGTCCGCGCCCAGGCGGTCCAGCTCGCCGCGAGCCGGCTCGATCGGTCTCCGCCGTTACTCGAGAGGGTCCTGGAGCTGGCCGATGATCCGGATTCGCGCGTGAGGTTCCGCGCCGCCTTCGCGCTCGGAGATGCCCACGACCCGAGGGCCGCGGTCGCGCTGGCCCGGATCGTCCGCCGCGACGCCGCAAACCGCTGGATCCGCACCGCCGTGCTCAGCTCGTCCGCCGAGATGGCCGACCGGCTCTTCGTGGAGCTGAAAGCGGACCGGAACCCTCCCGCACCGGATACCAATCCGACGGACATCGAGGAGTTGCGGAAGCAACTGGTCGAGATCGTCGGCGTGCGGAATCGCCCCGACGAGGTCGGCCGCGTCCTGGACGTTCTGGCGGCCGAAGTCGGAGGCCCGGCCGAGGCCTCGTGGCTCGATGAGCCGACGCGAATGGTCCTCGCCCTATCCCGAGGCATGCGGCGCTCGGGCGGTCGGCTGCCGATCGATCCCGGCGCCGCGAGACCCGGAGCGGCCCTGGTCGGCCGCCTGGTCCGGCGTGCGAGGACGTTGGCCCAGGGCGCCCGTACGCCCGAGCCGAAGCTCCTGGGTGCGATCGCGGTGCTGAGCTCGCTCGACCCGGATGGATCGCGCGCCGTCCTGATCGATCTGCTCGCGCCCCGGCAACCGCTCTCGGTGCAGACCGCGGCGGTTCAAGCGACGGCCGAGGGCCGTTCGGCGGACCTGCCCGACATCTTGCTGCCCCGGTTGCGAGCGTTCGAGCCGGTGGTCCGGGTGGCGGCGATCCGGACGCTCCTGAGCCGCGACGATTGGACCAGGGCCCTGCTGCTAGCCATCCAGGCCGGAGCCGCGACCGGGATCAGCCCCGGCTCGATCGAGCCGTCCGACCGCGCGCCGCTCCTGAAGCACCGCGACCCCGAGATCGCCCGGCTGGCGGAAGCCCTCTTCGGCCGATCGACGCCCGGCTCGCGCGCCCCGGTGCTCGCCGACTACGCGACCTCCCTGCGAACCAGGGGAGACGCCACTCGCGGGGCCAAGGTCTTCGAACGGGAATGCAAGACCTGTCACAAGGTCGGCGACCGTGGATTCGCGCTCGGCCCCGACCTGACCGGCTCTCCTTCGAGCGACCTCGCGGCGCTCCTGGCGAACATCCTGGACCCGAACGCCAACCTCCAGCCCGCCTATATTCAATACATGGTCGTCGACCAGGATGGACGCACCTATTCGGGAATCATCGCCGCCGAGACGGCCACGAGCCTGACCCTCCGCCGCGGCGACGGCGCCGAGGACACGATCCTCCGCACCCAGGTCGCGGAGATGGCCGGCACGGGCCTGTCGCTGATGCCCGAGGGGTTCGAGAAGACGATCACGAAACCCGAGATGTCCGACCTGATCGCTTTCCTGCGCGCGTCGCACCGCGGCGACCCGGGTGAAGGGACGGACGCCGACGACCGCTCGCGGCCCCTCGATATCGGCACCCTGCCGGGACTGATCGAGCCGGATGAGTGAAAATGTTGCCTTTATGGGCAACCCCGCGTAGCATAAAAAGATGCCGACTGTGTTCCGAAGCGGTCCGTTCCGATTCTTCTTCTACGCGGGCGATGGCGGGGAGCCTCCTCAGATCCACGTCGAGCGCGACGAATGCGAAATCAAGTCCTAGAGCGCTCCTGCTTGGTTTGTGCACAGCTCGACGCGCAGGTCGCTCATACTAACCCGACGCGCCAGCGAGGGGAATGCCGTCGGACCCTCGCTGGCGCGTCGGGTTAGTATGATTTCTTTGCGCAACCCAAGCGTGAAGCGATCTAGCTCGAACCCGTCCTGCTGGAGCGGAGCCACGGCTTCAATAGTAAGGACATCAACCCAGACCAGGGACCGGTAACACCACCACCAGCATTTATTGGAGAGCTGGAATGAGTTCTTCCATGGTTGAGATCCGGATGGCCCTGGCCACCGGCGTGGTCGTCAGCGACGATACCCCGTCCGTGGAGCTGGCCGACGGCCGAACCATCGCCGCGCCATTGGCCTGGTATCCCCGCCTGTCCCATGCCACAGCCCAGGAGCGCGATTCCTGGCGACTGATCGCCAGCGGCCGTGGGATCCATTGGCCGGCCCTCGACGAGGACATCAGCATCGATAACCTCCTCGCGGGCCAACCCTCGGCCGAGAGCCAGACCTCTTTCAAGAAGTGGCTTGCGAGCCGGACCAGGCCGAAGCGCGGACCGAAGCGATCGAGAGACTGACCACGCGGTCAGGTGACGACTTAACTGGGAAATCCCCGATGAAGGAACTCCGCGTCCTCTTCGCCGCCGAAGACAAGGGTTATCGCGCACGGCTCGCCGATGCCGACGGCACCACGCTCGGCGTCGAGGTCCCGTTCACGCCCTTCCTGACCGACGACGATTACGAGAACCTGCGCTGGTATCTCGAAGATTACATGGACCTGCCCGACGGCGGCGCGGTCACCCGGGCGAGTGGTAAACGCATCTCGCTTCCGCTCAAATCGGCGGTGGACCGACCTTGCGGGTCTCCGGACCACTCTCACCCTCATCATTCGACACAACCTCGAACGAGTGTCAGCTCGTTTTCCGATTCTCTACACTGTCCTCGGAATTCCGACAAGAAAATGTGAGGAGCGGCCCCGGTTGGAGTCTCATTGATTATAGAGCACGGACACGAGGGGACTCCGACACATGGCCATCGAGACACTGGGCGCCGCCCTGCGACAGATCAACCGCCTGTTCGCCGAGGGGACGGTCGCGGGGCTCTCCGACGCGCAGCTCCTCGAGCGGTTCCTCGTCCGAGCGCGACGCCGCGGCGTTCGAGGCGCTGGTGGCGCGGCACGGGCCGATGGTCCTGGGCGTCTGCCGGGGCGATCTGCGCGACCCGAACGACGCCGAGGACGCCTTCCAGGCGACCTTCCTCATCCTGGTCCAGAAGGCGGGCACGATCCGGGGACGAGACGCCCTGGGGGGCTGGCTCTACCGGGTGGCCCACCGCGTGGCGATCCGGGCCAACGTCGCCGCGGCCCGGCGGCGCGCGCACGAAAGGGGGGCGGGACAGATGGCTGCGCGACTCTGCGACGACCGGGCCGGCGGCCCCGGACGACCTGCTGCCGGCGCTGCACGAGGAGATCGCCCGGCTGCCGGAGAAGTACCGCCTGGCGGTCGTCCTCTGCGACCTCGAGGGCATCCCCAGGCCCAGGCCGCCGGCGCAGTTGCAGTGGAGCGAGCGGACGCTCCAGCCGCCGGCTGGCCGAGGGGCGCGAGCGGCTCAAGGCCCGACTGGCCCGCCGCGGGCTGGCACCCGACGGCGCGGCGCTGGGGGCGGTGTTCCTGCGCGAGGCGCGCGCCGCCGTCCCGCCGGCCTGGAGCGAGGCGACCGTCCGGGCGGCGATGCCACCGTGGATCCCACGTTGACCGCCGGGGTCGGTCTCGGCGGCGGCCAAGGAACTGACTCGGGAGGTGCTCAAAATCATGCTGTTCCAGAAGCTGACATTGGCGTCGGCCACTCTCCTGGCCGCCGGCCTGATCGCGTGGGGGGCGTCGGCCGCCCTGGTCTCGCTCCGGAGAGGAGCCTGCGAAGAAGTCGGCCGCGAGCACCGGATCCTCCTGCAACGAAAGGCCGAGACCGCCGCTCTCGCGGCCCGAGCCGGATTCGCTCGATCCACCCGGCAAAGTGACGGTTCGCGGCCGGGTGCTCGCACCGGACGGGCGGCCCGTCGCCGAGTGCGAAGCTCTACCGCACGCCGGCAATCGGCGATTCTCGGCTCGGCCGTACCCGTCGCCCGAGTATGCGACGACCGGACCGGACGGCCGCTTCCAGTTCCTGCCGACCGCGGGCCGAGCTTGACACTCGAGAACGAGAAATACCGTTCTATGAGAGGACCGTCGTCGCGGCCACGGCGGCAAACTACGGGGTCGCCTGGGTGGAGGTTCCCGCCGGAGGCCGGAGTGACGACCTGACGCTCCAACTCGTCGAGGACCAGCCGATCACCGGCCAGGATCCTCGATCTCGAAGGGAAGCCGGTTCCGGGCGCGACCCTCCAGGTGCTGGAGATCCGCGCCGCGGCCGGGGAAGACCTCGGTCCCTGGCTCGAAGCGGCCAGGGCCAGGAAAGGGCGAGCGATGAGCTCGAGCAGCAGTACCTCTCGCGGGTCACGATCGCACCGGCCCCGAAGGTCACCGCCGATGCCGAAGGGCGTTTCCGGCTCACCGGCATCGGACGGAACCGCCTCGTCGTGGTGCAGCTCGACGGCCCGACCATCGTCAGCCAGCATCTCCATATCCTGACGCGTCCGGGAGAGGCCCTCAAAGTGATCAAGATACGAGCGCCCGTCCGGAGTCACCACGACCTACTACGGGGCCAGCTTCCGGCATGCGGCCGCCCCGACCAAGCCGATCGTCGGCGTGGTCCGCGACGCGGACACGAAGAAGCCGCTGGCCGGGATCGCCATCACGAGCGACCGGCTGGCCAATGACCCGATCGGCGGCAATCAGATGTCCAGACCACGACCGACGCACAGGGCCGCTATCGGCTGGTGGGCATGCCCAAGGGGGAGGGAAACCGGATCAAGGCCGTCCCGGGCAACGACCAGCCGTACCTCTTCTCCCTCAAGGACGTGCCCGATAGTCCCGGCCTGGACCCGGTCACGGTCGATTTCGAGTTGAAGCGCGGCGTCTGGATCGAGGGCAAGGTCACCGACAAGGTGACGGGCAAGCCCGTGCAGCGGGAACGTGAGCTATTTCTCGCAGCCCGACAACCCGAACCTCGAAAGCCTACGGCTATGCCCCCGATGACGTCACCACGACGCGACCATGAAGACGGATCCTATCGCGTGGCCGGCATGCCGGGGCCCGGCGTGGTCGCCGTGCACGCTTCGTGGACGGTTACCTCAGGGCCCACGAACGGGACGACGAGTTCGGGATCAAGGAGGTCTTCGATTCCGACAATGCCTCTTCCCACGATGAATTACACCGCCATCGCCCGGATCGACCCGGCCAGGGCGCGGAATCGGTGAAGCGTGATGTGACGCTCGACCCGGGCTGGACCTTCACGGGCACGGTGCTCGGGCCGGACGGCAAGCCACTGGCCGGGGCGTGGGGCATCGGCCTGACCCCCGGGGCTTCTGGAAGGATGCCGGGAGATGATGAAGACGGCCGAGTTCACGGTGAGCGGGTTCAACCCGCATCGGCCGCGGTCCCTCTTGTTCCAGCATCCGCAGAAGGGGCTGGTCGGAGTGGCCCGGCCGCCGAAGAACCGGGGCGACTCGATCACCGTGCAACTGCGGCCCGGCGCCACGATCACGGGCCGGCTGGTCGATGCGGACGGGCGGCCGCGACCCGGCGTGGAATTGGTCGTCTGGCTCCGCCACGAAGGAGCTCGCCCGGCCGATGGAATCCAATTATTTCCCCCCCAGCGCAGCAAGACGGATCAGCAGGGCCGGTTCCGCATCGAGGGTTTGTTGCCCGGGTACGAGTTCGCCCTGTACGACGGAACGGCGGCATCTGCCCCTGGGCGAGGGACTCCGATGGGGACAGACGAAGGACCTGGGTGACGTGAAGATCGGGGACGAGTGACGAACGGAGGCCGGACGACCCGGGGGTGTCAGACTTTGATGATATCCCCGCTCGCCAAGGGGTCGGGGACCGAAAGCGAGCAGCCGATGAGAGGCGCCATCCGATGCCGGAGCCGGGGAATTCGCGGTCCCTGGCGGGTCTTTGTGTCCCCAGCGAACGATCCCCCCGGGACCTGCGGCGCGTCGTCCACCGGAGGCTGTCGCGCCGGCTCGGGACAACATGGAGCGAGATCCGGTGCGATAGAAGGGCGGGCCTCAAGCGAGCCTTTACCGAAGGCTGGCCGGCAAGGCGGCCACGGACGAGACTCACTTGGCCTACAGGACTGACCCATAACGCATTGATGGCCCCGCTCTCGCGAATGCCTTGTTGTGAAGAACTCGTGAAGGCAATGGCCCATTTGTCGCGAATAGTTGCCACACCCCAATGAGAGTCTGAAGTGCTTTCGCCTTTTCGTCCCTTTCGTGGATTTCGTGGACAAAACTCCGCCTTTCTGAATCCGCTTCGACTGCCTTGCTCGATACGGCGAGCGGCAAAGTCATGGGTCATTGGTTGAAGTCGAGTGGCCCAGCCTCATGAGCAACTTCGAGAAATCCAAGACCCCCCGTTCAGGAAATTGAAAACCCGCGGCATTCTATAGTTAGGAGGATCGAGCTTCACCCCACACCGGAGTCCACGGATGTGCCTTGTGGCGATGGCTCGAGTAATGTCGGCGAAGGGGGACCCGATGAATATGAGCAAAAAATGAGATGACCGATTGGCGGCGACCTGCGAACTCTTGAAGTTCGGCCGTTGTCTTATCCCTGCTTCTCTCCAGTTGGAAAACGATGAAACGAAGCCACGATTATGCCGAATGTAGCGATTATGCAGCCGCGATACTCTCGAAGGTCGTCACCGCGATAGAAAAGTGATCAAACGAAGCCACGGTTATGCCGAATGTAGCGATTGTAGCGACAGATCTCCGGTCGAGGCTGAATTCGACGGGCCGGAGCTCATATTGAAAATCGGTCAACCGCCCGGACCGCTCCGCCTTCGATGCGAATTCGAAAACGATCGAACGAAGCCAGGTTCCGGCTCAATCCGGTCCACACCATCAGTCAAGTCGATGAACAATGACCTGGGAGGTCCAGATCGTGTTCCTCGATTGCATCCAGATTTCACTCGCTCAGCTCAATGAACACAACCAACCTGACCAGGTGGGACGCCGGCCTCTACGATGACAAGCACTCATTCGTCTGGAAACACGGGGCCGCGCTGATCGAACTCCTGGCACCACGACAGGGTGAGCGGATCCTCGACCTCGGCTGCGGCACCGGCCATCTGACTGCACAGATCGCGTCGGCCGGCGCCGAAGTCGTCGGTATCGACGCCTCCTCCCGGATGATCGAGGAGGCCCGCCGCCTCTACCCGAATCTCCGCTTCGAAGTCGCGGATGCCCGGGAGTTCTCGTTCGACGAGCCCTTCGACGCCGTCTTCTCCAACGCCGTGCTCCACTGGGTGAAGCCACCGGAAGAGGCCATCGCCTGCGTGCGGCGGGCGCTCAAACCGGGCGGTCGGTTCGTGGCGGAGTTCGGCGGCCGGGGAAACGTCCGGACGATCGTCTCGGCCCTCGACTCGGCTGCCCGGGCGGTGGGCCTCGGGGCCTGGGAACACCCCTGGTATTACCCCGGTATCGGCGAGTATGCTCGCCTCCTGGAACGAGACGGGCTGGAGGTGACCGACGCATTCCTCTTCGACCGACCAACCCGGCTCGAAGGCGAGGAGGGCCTGCGACACTGGCTCGAGATGTTCGTGGGCGGATTGCTCGATCGGGTCGATCCCGACCGGCGCGAGAGCTTCTTCCGCGCCGTCGAGGACGTGGCCCGGCCGACGCTCTATCGCGATGGCCAGTGGTTCGCCGACTACCGCCGGTTACGCGTCGTGGCCCGCCGAGCGGACGAGCTCCAGGCCTGACAGAGCGGAGTGCAAAGCCGTGAATTCCCCTCGGAATCGCTGCGGATAAGCCGTGATCTTGCAGTGTTGGGACAGATGTCGAGAAATCCGGAGGTGAGTCGTCATGGATCCGGTGCCAATCCTGGGCTTCCTCCTGCTGGGCGCACTCGCCGTTCTGGCCTTCTGGATCCCCGCGGAGATCCTGCACAAGGCCGGATTTCCGCGATGGATCGCCGTATTCATCCCATTCACGGGCTTCATCGGGCTGGCCATCTTCGCCTTCATCGAATGGCCGGTCCAGCGCGAGCTCGCCTGGCTACGCATGAAGGCTGGCGCAGATTCGAACGAAGCGATACCGTTGGTGGAGCGCTTCGCGCTCGATCTCGAGAGGCGCGGTGAATGGAAGCAGGCCGCCGAGGTCTATGAGGAGCTCTCGCAGAGGGCTTCCCTCGACGAGAGCGAGAATGCGGAGTATTACCGGAACTGCGTGAAACGCCTGAAGGAACACCTACACGTGTAGCGGCACAGCAGACCGGGACGTCGGATGGACCGGCATCTCCGCGCCAATCCTGGTGCGATCCCATGATCCGATCGGCAGGCCGGAGCGCCGAGCTCGACCGCGAGGATGCGTCAATCGATGGCCGACATCCGGAGCCCCCGTCTCCTCTACATCAAGGGTGCTTTGTTGCTCGGCCTGGGCATCCTGGCGTCGGCGATGCTGATCCTGGAACATCCGAGCGTGAGGACCGCCGCGCTTCTGGCAATCGCGATCTGGGCGTTCGCGAGGGCCTACTACTTCGCCTTCTATGTCATCGAGCATTACATCGACGACGGTTACAAATATGCGGGTCTCCTGTCATTCTTCCAACACCTGGCTCGACGGAGCGAACGAGGCAAGACGAACGATGAAGACAAGGCCGGGGATACCCGAGCGTCCTGAGACCGGGGTCAGCGATTCCGGTCGGGGATGTCGCCAATAGCCGGATTCTGCGATCCTGGAATCGGGCGGCTCCGTCGATTGACTACCAGGCCGCGTCAGGGACCCTCATCATGCCCAACCATTTCTCGACCATCGGGGTGGAGTTGCAATCCCAGGAGGAATTCTTCGCCCTGGCGAAGGATGTGGCCGAGGATTGCGTCCGGCTCGATGTACCGGGCGGCTATTATCTCCGCTGGTCGTCGGAGAGCGGCGCCCAGTTGTGGCTCCAGGTCGACGATGACAATGACCTGGTCGGGATGAACCCCCACTTCGCCGGGGAGTCCCGGGTCCGCGTCGGGCTGGCGGAACGCGTGGCTCGGCTCGACAGCACTCCCCTCGACGGCGCCTTCTATTCGTGGGCCGACCCCCAGGGCGACGAGTCGGAGACCGGGAGCTACCCGTTCGTCTTCGACGTCCCGGATTTCCAGTGCTACGACGACCTCCCGCTCCCCGCCGTCCTGGACGCCCAGATCGCGGCGTTCGTGCACGAGCTGGCGGTATTCCGCTCGGAAGAGGAATACATGGCCTCGCAGAAGGGAGAGATGAAATTCGCCGCCCGATCGTTCATCCCCTCGGGCCTGTTCCGTCCGGGGGGAGAAAGCATCGATCCTCCCGAGGCTCGGGCCGTCTTCACGGGCCGAATCCTCGAGGCGGAGATCCGGACGAACGAGTTGACGAACCAGCCATTCCGTTGGGTGCTCGTGGAGACGCTCGGCGGCGTCTTCGATGTGGTCGCCGACCCCGATTTCATCGAGGTGGAACCCACCCCGGGAGGGATCCTGATGGGATCGTTCTGGCTTTCGGGTCGGTTGCTGATCTGAGGGCCGGGGCGATTCGTGTATGATGCGGATGTGCGGCGGGCTTCATTCGAGCCGATTCACCTGATCCCGGGAGATTGACATGGTCAACCTGATCAAGAAGGCATTCTACACGGGCCTCGGCCTGGCCGTGCTGACCAAGGAGAAGGCCGAGGAGCTGGTCAAGGAATTGTCCGAGCAGACCAAGCTCTCGGAGCACGAGGGCAAGGACCTCGTCGACAGCCTGATGAAGCAGTCGGAGCAGGCTCGGAACGATTTCCAGTCCAGGATCGATGAAGCCGTCCAGTCGGTCGTCAAGCGGCTCAACCTGGCGTCCAAGGACGAGGTGGCCAGCCTCAAGGCCAAGATCGACGAACTCTCGGCCAAGATCGGCCAGGGGCAGGGGACGGGAGGCTAACGCGCCATCCGGGACACGCGACCCCGCGACCCCGCGACCCCGCGGCCATCCATCGCCCGAAACCCGTCGCAACGCCCCGTCACCCGGCTCGCCTATCGACTAAATTCATAGTTCAAAGATTATGAGATTCACCGTGGTCAGGGTCTGGCGTCGCGGGATCCGATCTGGTAGATTGCGCGTTCAAGAATCGTCAGAGCCACCTCGGTCGTCTCCTGGGTCGTGCCGTTTGATCCCTTCCACGAGTCGTCACGAGGTTATCGGGGACAACCCGATAGTCGCCCGGCCCGACGTTGCGCAGCCCTATCTCTCGCGACGGTGATCCCGGAATTGCCGCGACCTTCGCGATGCCGGTCCGGTGACTCGACGGCCTCGCGCGCTGTTGTCATTTCTTCCCGATTCACGGTCCGGGTTCTCGCGTAACCGAGGATCCCAGGCAGGCGATCGCGCCGAACCCTGACCGGCTGCATGCCCAGAAGGGGGGTCCTCCATGTACGCCTACTTGCGAGTGGTCTCCGGCCCCGAACAGGGTCGCGTCTTCAACCTGGTCGAGGGGACGACACTCTCGATCGGCCGCGGCGAGAAGACCGATACGCGGCTGGCGGATGGGGCCGTGTGCCGGCTCCATTGCGAGCTGCGTTGCGAGGGCGGCGAGTTCCATCTGGCCGACCTGGAGAGCGTCAGCGGGACGTTCGTCAACGGCGAGAAGATCCAGGAGCACGACCTGAAGCATGGGGAGGAGATCCAGGTCGGCAACACGCGGCTGAAGCTGTACACCTCGGCGATGGCCGATACCCATAAGCTGGTCGAGGCGCAGAAATCGGCCTTCCACCCCGCGATCCGGGCCGACGCCGGTGTCCTCACCGGCCAGACGATCTCGCACTATGATCTCGGGCCGGTCCTGGCGCGGGGCAGTATGGGCACCGTCTACAAGGCCCGCGACACCCGGGCCGGAAAGGATGTCGCGCTCAAGGTCCTCTATCCCGAGTTCACCCACGACGAAGCGAGCCTCAAGCGGTTCATGCTCGTGATGAAGACCATCGTCGGGATGCACCACCACAACCTGGTCGGCCACTGCGGCGCCGGCAAGCACGGCGAGACCTGCTGGTACGCCATGGAGTACGTCGAGGGGGAGCCGCTCGTCAAGGTGATCGAGCGTCTCGGCACGCGCAAGATGATCAACTGGCGGTACACGCTCTCCATGGGCACGCAACTGGCCCGGGCGCTGGAGGCCCTGCACGAGAAACACATCATCCATCGCAACGTCACCCCGGCAAGCATCATGATCCGCTCCAAGGATAAGGTCCCCAAGCTCGGCGACATGATGCTGGCCAGGGTGTGCGACGCGACGGAGCCCAAGGCCGCGACCCGCGCCGGCGAACTCGCCGGCAACGTGGCCTATATGTCCCCAGAGCGGACCCGCGCCGACGCCGAGGTCAACATCCGCGCCGACATCTACAGCCTGGGGGCGACGCTCTACACCGTCCTCACCGGCAGGCCCCCCTTCGAGGGCAAGACGCTGGTGGAGACCGTCGCCAAGATCCGGCAGGACGACCCCATCCCGCCCAAGCGATATCAGGACTCGATCCCCGACGAGTTCCAGGATGTCGTGGAGAAGATGCTGGCCAAGCGGCCGGAGATGCGCCACCAGACGCCGGGCCAGGTGGCGAAGGCGCTGGATCGGGTGGCCAAGGCCCAAGCCGAATCCTCCGACTCGAGCAAGTCCGCCTTCATCCGGATGCCCGCCCATCCCGAGGCACCGGTCGCGTAACCCGGCACGCGTCGGGATGCGGCGAAGGATCGGTGCCGGGCACGGGGCTCATGACCGCGTCCGGCGCGTGTCAGGACGGTGCCGTCCCGAGATCGGCGCACGATGTCATGCCTCGGTCCTCAATCCAGTGGCGGCCGGACGTCCGGCTGGATCTGATATCCGTTGGCCAGCGAATTGGTCATGTTGAACAGACCGACGATCGCCATGACCTCGCCGAGCACGTCCTCGTCCATCCCCAGTTTGCGCAGGGCCGCGGTGTGCGAGTTGATGCAATACGGACACCCGTTGGTCGCCGAGACCGCCAGCGCGATGATCTCGCGTGTCTTCGAGTCGAGCCGCGCGGCTCGCCCGACCGACTCCGGATGCATCAGCGTCTTGAGGGTGCTCCAGACCAGCTCGAGCTGCGCCGGGTTGGTCGCGATGACGCGCCAGAAGGCCGGCACGAACTCGAGATTCTTGGTGGCCTTGATGTCGGCGAAGATCGCGGCGACCTTCTCGGTCGCCTCGCTCTCCTCGATCGGGCGGACGGTGGCGATGCGGTCGTCGGGCATGGAGTCCTCCTGATATCTCGAGTGCCGGAAGCCCCAGCATACCACGCGACCGGCTTGAGCCCTAAGCTAAGCCCCCGACTCTCTTCGACCCCCGGCCTTCATCACGATCGCGAAACTTTGTATTCTTGGGAGGTGTAATAGGAGAAGGAGGAGACCGTGCTCCATCGACCCGAGAGGAATGCCTCGCGTGATCCGAATCCGCCTGCCCCGATTCGCAAAGCGGCCGAAGATCCGCCGGCTGATCCTCGTGGGCGCCGTCCTGTGCACCGCCTGGCTGCTGGTCTCATCGGCGGTCGCCTATCGGCTGACCCGTCGCCATGATCCCCGGTTCGTTGAACCGGCGCCGGGCCCCGGCTGGGAGCGATTGGAGAGCCACCGCATCGCGACTCGCGATGGCGAGCAGATCGGCGCCTGGTTCGCCGACGGCCGCGACGACGCCCCGAGCGTGCTGGTGCTCCACGGCCACAAGGGGCGGCGGAGAAACAGCCTGGGCCGGGCCGAGATCCTCGCGAAACAGGGCTATGCGGTGATGATGGTCACGCTCCGGGCCCACGGCGACTCCACCGGCCATTACGACGACGTCGGCTTCGGCGCCCGCCACGACGTCGTCGCCGCGGTCGATTTCCTGGAGGCCCGCCGTCCCGGCCGGCCGGTGATCGTCAACGGCAATTCGATGGGTGCGGCCGCGGCGGTCTTCGCCGCCCGCGAGCTGGGCCATCGCGTCCGGGGATATATCCTCGAGAGCCCATACCAGAACCTCAAGACCGCCGTCTGGAATCGGACCGAACTCGCGCTTCCCCCCGTGCTCAACCTGGCCGCCTACGCGGGCTTGAACCTCGTCTCCCCGCTCCTCCTGCCCCACCTCGACGAGATCTCCCCCCTCAAGGCGATCGTCGGCATCCCCGGCGACGTGCCGGTCCTGATCCTCGCCGGAGAGTCCGATCGCCTGGCCCGCCCCGCGGAGGCCCGCGCCCTGCACGGCCGGGTCGCGTCCCACGGCCGCCTGGTCTTCTTCCCGGGCGCCGAACACGGCGACCTGCACCGATCCGCTCCCGAGCTCTACACGCAGACCATCCTGGAATTCTGCCGGAAGGTCTCCTCCTCGTCCTCGGTCAACTCGACGATGCGCTTGCCAAACCCGCCGGCTCCCACGGCGACCCGCTGAGAGGGATTCCCGCCCTTCCTCGAGATGACGAGGACGCGGTATCCTGGAAAGTCCGGTGCAAGTTTGCGGAGAGCGTCTTATGATGTTCGCCAAAGGATCGTTCATAAATTCATTTGATAGGAGCAATCAAGTCATGGCGACGAGCGCGATCTCCGGCTCCGAGCAAGGCTTGTTCACGGCCGTCGTGAAGCAAGATGGTCCGTGGTGGATCGGCTGGGTTGAGGAGATCCCCGGTGTGAATAGCCAAGGGCACACTCGCGACGAGCTGATCGAGAACCTTCGCTCGGCGCTGTCCGAGGCCATCGAGATGAACCGTGCAGAGGCGGTTGCCGGGATGACGGGCGAATTCGAGGAGGTGAGGATTAACTTGTGAAGCGGTAAGACCTCCTCAAACATCTTCGAACCCACGGCTGCGAGTTGATCCGCGAAGGGGCCAAACACTCGTGGTGGGGACATGAAGAGAATGGCACGCGCTCGGCCGTCCCCCGGCACACGGAGGTCAGTAACGACCTGATCAGGAAGATCTGCAAGGGCCTGGGCATCGAGTCGCCGAAGTCCCGTTAAGATTCGTGAGGGCTGTGTCATCAGCCACCGCCAGGAGAGCGGATGAGCTCTCGCTCAACGGCTCTTCGCCTTGGTCCCGCTCTTCTTACCCCCGGCGGTAGGCTCGGGGCTGCCGTCGAGCGGCTGGCCGGGACGGATGGCGTCGAGTCGTTTCCGGATCGCCGCGGCGTACTCGGGCGAGAGCTCGAAGCCGAGAAATCGCCGGTCGAGCTTCTTGGCCACGGCCAGCGTCGTGCCGCTGCCGCCGAACGGGTCTAAAACCACCTCGCCCGGCTCCGAACAGGCGCGGATGATCCGGCCCAGGAGCTGCTCGGGCATCTGGCAGCCGTGCCAGCCCGCACGCTCCTTGAACGTGCCGCAGACCCGGGAGATCGACCAGGTGTCGCTCTCCGGGGCGAAGCCGCCCGGCACGTCCTGGGGCCGGAGGATCCAGGTATCGTCCGGCAGACGCCCCTCGGGATTGGCCCGCGCGTCGAAGTAGACCAATTGCCGCGCCGACGGCACTCGGATCGACTGGTCGTTGAATGTGAAACGTTTGGGGTCCCGCACGAAGTAAAACAAGTGGGCGTGACTACGGGTGAACTTCTTCGTGCAATGGACCCCAAACGTATAGTACCAAACCACCCAGTTCCTCAGCGAAAGGCCCAGCTCGCGGTGGAACAGGACCTTCAACTCGGCGGCGAACTCGTCGCCGATCGCCAGCCAGAACGTACCGGTGGGCTTGAGCGCTCTCACGACCTCACGGCCCCACGCCATGCTCCAGTCCAGGTAGGCCTGGGCGTCGAGGCGGTCGTGGTAGATATCGTAATCATAGCCGATATTAAAGGGAGGGTCGGCGAAAATCAGGTCGACCGAGCCGTCCCTAACCCGGCGGAACTGCTCCAGGCAGTCGCCGTCATAGAGCCGGTCGAGTTCAAGGGCTTCTTGTCCGTTGTCCGTTGTCCGTTGTCCGTTGTCCGTTGTCGAATCATACATACCCTTGTTCCCCGTCTCACCAACCGACAACGCGCGACTCAGAACCCACGTCTCGAGATGCAAACTTCGCCGGTCGAGGCTGTGCAGCCCGAATCAGCAGACAACGGACCACGGACAAGAGGACAAGAGGATCAATCCTCGTCGGTGGGGAAGGCCGGTACTCCGGCTCCCGAGCCCGAGCGAGGGTGATTGTGATCGCCGTTGGTGTCGTCACCATTGTCGGGGCCAAGGGCATCGCTATTGTCGGTGGCGCCGCCCTCGCCGATGCGGAACTCGGAGAGTTTCTTGTGCAAGGTATTCCGGTTGATTCCCAAGCGGGCGGCGGCCTTGATCTGGACGCGGTCGCAGGTCTGGAGGACCTGCTGGATCAGCTCGCGTTCGACCCGGCCGACGATCCGGTCATACAGGTCGTTGGCCGATGGCCCGGCGGCGCGGACGCCGACGCGGACCAGCTCGGCGCAGAGGGCGGGCAGGTCGGTCCCGCCGCCCCGCTGGCGGATCGGCCGCGGCACGCTCTGGCCCCGCAACTGCGGGGGCAGGTGCTCGACCCCCATCTCCGGGCCCGTCCCGAGGATCACCGCTCGCTCGACGTAGTTCTGGAGCTCTCGGACGTTCCCCGGCCAGTCGTGCTCGCGCAGCAGACGCATCGCGTCGGGGTGGACCCTCCGCATCTCGCGACGGTTCTGCTCCGCGTATCGGTTGAGGAAATTGAGCACCAACGGCTCGATATCCTCGCGGCGCTCTCGCAACGGCGGCAAGTAGATCGGCACGACGTTCAGCCGGTAATACAGGTCCTCGCGGAACCGGCCGACTTCGATCTCTTCCAGCAGGTCGCGGTTGGTGGCGGCGATGATCCGCGTGTTGACCTTCTTGGTGTTGTTGTCGCCGACCCGCTCGAACTCGCCCTCCTGCAAGACGCGCAGGAGCTTGACCTGCAGCTTCGGCGAGGTGCTGTTGATCTCGTCGAGGAAGATGCTGCCGGCGTGGGCCGCCTCGAACCGGCCGGTCCGGTTGTCCACCGCACCGGTGAACGAACCCTTGACGTGTCCGAACAGCTCGCTCTCGAGCAGGCTCTCGGTCAGCGCGCCACAATTGACCCGGATATACGGGCCCGTCGATCGAGGGCTCAGGTCGTGGATGGCGCGTGCGATCAGCTCCTTACCCGTGCCGGTCTCGCCGACGATCAGGACACAGGCGCGTGACGGAGCGACCCGGCGAGTGGTCCGGACGACCTCCTGCAACCCGGCGCTACAGCCGATGACGCCCGGCAACGACGAATCATCGCCGCGTCGTTGCGACGGCGCGCCGGGGACGGTTCTCGGGTTCAGGTTCAGGTCAACGGGCATGGCCGCGCATCCTTCACGGTTGTCAGTTGTCAGTTGTCCGTGGCTAGTCGTCAGTAATATCCGGTGCCCCTCCTGCGAGTTGTCGTTGTCCACACATTCAACCCGTTGCTCCCGCCCCCCGATTGGGCTTCGGACAGAGCCACCACTGACTACTGACTACTGACGAGCAGGTGTGATCCTGGTCCGTTCCTGGGACCTGGCGGATCCGCCGGCGAGGGGGGCCTTCGGCTTCATCGCGGCGACGATCGCCTCCATACCCGACCGGACGTTGGGGTCGAGCTCCTGGTCGAGATTGGCGGCGAGCCGGGACTCTTGCCGGGCGGTGATCAGGGGCTTGAACCGGCGGATGCTCCGGACCAGCAGCGCCGCCGCCTCGCTCCGGAGGTCCGACGGCCGGGATGGGTCGAGGACCACGTCGAACAGGCTGCGCTGGGCGTCGGGATCGGGAAGCTCGCTCAGGGCCGCCGCGGCGGAACGGGCCGTCTGGGGCGAGTTCAAGGCCAGGCTCAACGCCGGTTCGACGGTGCCCAGGTCAACCCCCAGGACGTTCTTGTGATCCGCGGCGATCCGGGCCAGGAGCGCGGCCGCCTCGCGGGCGTAGCCGTTGCGCTCGGCCTCGGTGAAGACCGACGGCCTCCCCTTGAGCTGCTTCTCGAGCATGGCGGCGTCGATCGGCGGGACGATCCATTGAATCCCCGGGAAGTCCCGCTCCAGGTTCGGCCGCTTGTATCTCTGATCGTAGGGACCGTACACGTAGATCGGGATTCCGGCGGTCCGCGCGTCGGCCTGGAGGTTGGCCAGGGTATCGGTGAGTTTCCAGGCCCCGTGGAACAGGTCGTAGCTGATCAGGATCAACTCGACGTCGGCGGACTCGGCCGCGGCGAGGAAGCCTTCGCTGCCGGTCAGTTCCTTGACCTGGTGATACCCGAGATCCATCAGGTAGCCGGCGACGACCCCGCCCCGATTGGGGTTGCCGTCGATGACCACGGCGCGGGGTTGGGACTGGTTCATCAGGAACCGCGCGAGGACGGGAGCCACCAGGCTCGAGCCGGGGAATGGCCGGTCGGGCGCCATCTCGACCAGGGACCTGGCGGCGGCGAACTGGGCCCGGCGTCCCGGCGCGGCGAGCGCCCGGACCAGCGGATGGGTCCGCCCCCCGGAGACCAGCGATTCGCGGTTCGTCACCCTGGCCAGCGCCAGGACGGCCACGGCGGCCAGGTCGGACTTGCCGTCGGCGATCGCCGTCTCGAGGACCTCGCCGAGCAGCGAGGGTCCGGCCGCGGTCGCCGCCGAGAAGGTGGCCGGATCCTGGGCCGGCACCGCGTCGGGCTTCACGCGTTCGACGGCCTTCTCCAGGGCCAGGCTGATCTGAGCGACCTGGGCCGAACGGTCCTTGGGATCGAGCCGCAGGGCCTCCCTCGCAAACCGCAAGCCGAGGATCGTCCTGGCTTCGGCGGCCGGCACGTCGCGCGGCACCAGGGCTTTCCGCGGCGCGTCCCAGGTCCAGATCGTGGTCGGCTCGTCCGGAAACTCGGGACGACGGCGGTGTTCACCCCATGCCGCGTCGGTCAGGACCTGGACCGGAGTCCGCGCCTGGCCGGCGAACGGACGGCCGGTCAATCTGGCGATGGACGCCTGCGCGGCCGCACGCACCGCCGGGTCCGCGCCCGGGGAGGCCGCCGGGAACGTCAAGAACGGTACCGCACTCCTGTCACCGATGCGCCCAGCGCGGTCGCCGCGGCCGACGCCGCGGCAGGCTCGGGGCCATCCAGGGCGGCGGCAAGGGCCGGGACGGTCGACGGCTCCAGCCGCCCCATGTTCCGGATCAGGTGCTCGCGATCTTCGGGCGACAGGCCCGGCTTCCGCAGCGCCTCGACCAGGGGCGGCACGGCATAAGGCCCCGCCTCGCGGAGGCGACGGACGGCATAGTCTTGCTCTTCGGGGGACCCGGTCAGCTCGGCGATGGCCCGCGCGATCCGGTCAGGGTGGGTGGCGTACCGGTGCGAGGCCGCGGCGAGGGCGTCGACCAGCGGCTTGAGGAACGGCCGGGTCGCCGGGTCATCATCGAGCCGCAAGAACGAGCCCGACCCGTAGCGATCACGGATCGCGACCAGGGTCGCATCGCTGGGCTGGCTCTTCTGGAATTTCTCGAGATAGGGCACCGCCTTCTTCGCCTGGCGTGTGCGGATCAGGTAGTCGGCGGCCTCCCAGAGCTCGAAGGGAGTCTTCGGCTCCTTGGCGAATAGCTCGGGACCGGGCGCTCCGCCATGGCCGCCGGGCTCAAACTCGGCACGACCGACATCGCGGGGATCACCGCCAGCGCCGCCACACCCGCGGCCAGCCACCCGCCGGCTATTGCTCGTCGATGCTTCGAGTACACACGCATGGATCGGTGGTCCGTGGTCATGGGTTTCTTGGGGTCCCGGCCTCAGCCGGTCGGGGAGGACAGCAGCCGCTCGAAGGCGGGACTCCAACGGGTTCGTCGTGCCTGGCCGGGATGTCCGTGCGGAGAAGGGGCGTTATAATCCGACCTCCTGATGGACCAGATCCTCGAGGGTCTCGCGGCGGCGGACCAATCGGGCGCTCGGGCCATCGACGAGGATCTCGGCGGCGCGGGGTCGGGTATTGTAGTTGGACGCCATGACCATGCCGTACGCGCCGGCGGAGAAGGTCGCGATCAGGGCCCCCGAGTCGAGCCGGGGCAGGGGGCGGTCCTTCGCCAGGAAGTCGCCGCTCTCGCACACCGGGCCGACGACGTCCCAGGGCTCGATCCCGGCGATGGCGGCGGCGGACTCGACGTCCTCCGGCGCGGGCGGCACTCCCGGTGCGAGCGCCACCGGCCAGATCCGATGATACGACTCGTACAGAGCCGGCCGGATCAGGTCGTTCATCGCGGCGTCCTGGATGAGGAACCGCTTCTCTCCCGACTGCTTGGTATATAGCACACGACTGAGCAGGATGCCCGCATTCCCGGCGATCACCCTCCCCGGCTCGATCGCCAACCGGCACCCGGCGGCCTTGATTCCCGGCAAAATCGCCTTCGCGAATTCCTCGATGGGCCGGGACTCGTGACCTTTGTAATTGATCCCGTATCCCCCCCCCATGTTGTACCAGGCGATCGGATGACCCATCTCGCGCATCCGGCCGATCAGCTCAACTCCCTTGGCGACCGCGAAGGCATAGGGCTCGGTCGTGGTGATTTGCGAGCCGATGTGCATATGCATGCCGATCATGCGGACGGACGGCATTTTGACGGCCGCCTGGGCGGCGCGCGCGGCCCGCTCGATGTCCATGCCGAACTTCGACTCTTTCTTGCCGGTCGAGGTGTATCGATGGGTCTTGGGGTCAACGTCGGGGTTGACGCGGAACGCGATCGGCGCGATTTTACCGATCGCGGCGGCCACACGGGCAATCGCGTCGAGCTCGGCCTCGCTCTCGACGTTGAACATCAGCACCCCGGCCTCCAGGCCGGCGCGGATCTCGCTGTCGGTCTTGCCGACGCCCGCGAACACCGTCTTGTCCGCTTCTCCGCCGACGAGCCCCACGCGGTACAGCTCGCCCGCCGACACCACGTCAAACCCGCTGCCATGCTCGGCCATCACCTTGAGGATGCCCAGGTTCGAGTTGGCCTTCACCGAGTAGCACACCAGCGGGTCGACCTCGGCGTACACCGTCTGCAGTGTCTTGAGCGTATCCAGGATCGACGCCTGGCTGTAGACGTAGAGCGGCGTGCCGAACCGCTCGGCCAGTTCAGTTGCGGGTACGTCCTCGCAATACAGTTGTCCGTCGCGGTACTGGAAGGGTTCCATGGGTCCTCAGGGTCTTGGGATACGATGCGACTGAGATTGGAATCACAATGCCGCGATGAATTCGGCGACTGTTAGATTTGCCATACGGATCAAGCCTCTGAGCGTTCCCTTGGCGACTTCCTTATGGTCAGGAACCGATAAGGTTACGATGTGGTCGGGGTGAATCAAGATAATGTGGCTTGATCTTTGACGCACGACCGTCCACCCTAGTCCTTCCAGGGCCTTAACCACGTCGCGTCCGCTCACTACTGGCAAAGCCGCCATTACACAGAGACCTCGATTTGCTGCGATTCGATAGTCAGCGGCATCCCGCGCTCGGCGCGAACTTCCAGGCATAGTTTGATGGCGTCTGTGATATTCTCGATCGCCTGCTGCTTCGTCTCTCCTTGGCTGATACATCCCGGGATCGCTGGACATTCGACGATCCAAACCCCATCCTCATCTCGATCAAGAGTTACCGTGAATTTCATGTTTGTACCCCCTTCATGACCGTGACGCGTCAAACCCGCAATTCGGGTTGTATGAATTCAAATTGTCTTGAACCAATCAGATTCGACCGAAACCTTCTCCACCTTCTCGACTTTAATACCAAGTCGAAGCTCCTTGAGCTTATCCGAGAGCTGGTCGCCATCGAGCAGATCGATTGGAGGCGCTCCGTCTCGCGTCGCTTCTTTCATGGCATCCCGAGAAAAGGACCCTGTGGTGATGAATAGTCCCTTGTCGGACCTCCCGATCATGGCACCCCGGAAGTCACGGATTTCGCCCGATGAGACGACACCCTGGTAGCGTTTACATTGAAAGACAACATGAAAGCTCATGAGTCCGTGGATTCTGGCGATCCCCTTGCCATCAACCCCGCCGTCCCCTGAACGACCCGTGACCTCAACTTGGATGAATCCCGATTCGCGAAGTAATCTTTGGACCAATCTCTCGAAAGCGGCCGGTGCCAATTCTTGAGTCAGTATCCTGTGCAATTCGACTCGCCATGATTCTTCCCTCGTCTGGGCCTCGCCATCAATCTCTCCATCCTTCTGGTCGGCGCCTCCGCTACTCTGGCGATCCTGTCTCGAATGTTCTCGAACAGATTTGACGACCTCATCCGGATTGACTTCATGGACTGATTCGGCTTTTTGCGTCAGCGCCCAAACCCCGCGTGACGAATTATCGATGAGGCCGTATTTCTTGAGGTATGTACGAGCCCATGCGAGGCGATACTCGATCTCGGTCTCGTTCCCCTCCTCGGAATTGTGCAGCTTCTCCAATGCTTCATTCGTAAGATCAAGTGTTCCAAGGATCTTGTCGTTAATTTCCTTGATGGACCCCGACCCGCCCAATGCCTTGAGGGCCTGGAGGATGGGATTAAAAAAGCTATGATATTGAGGCATTTTACTAGTCATATTAATTATTGTTGATAACAATGCCCTGCTCAATTAGTACTGTCTTCGCCTCGAAGGATGGACTCCAGGATCTCGGGCGTCAGGCCGTTTGCCTCGGCCTCGCGGCGGACTTGATCTATTGCCTCGCGCAGCGACATTCCTGTTGGAACGAGCAGTCCCTTGAGCCGCAGGCCGAGCAAGACGTCAAGCTTGTTGCGATCCTCCTCGGAAGCCGATTCGAACACCTTGGCTGCCTCGGGATCCACATGGATTGTGATAGGAACCGTGGCCATTTCCGGAGTCTCCTTGGTATCGAGCAATTCCCGGGCGCCTTGATTGGCCCCTCTCCAGGCCGACTCAACCGGCTTGGTGGTGTTTAATCCATATTATCCTGCCACTGTCGAACGGCACATCCGGCCCGGCATCAACAGTCACAAGTCACATCTCTAACTGGACTTTCCACCGTTCCAACTGCTTCTCCACCTCGGCGGGCGCCGTCGAGCCATACGACCGGAATGCGTTGATGGCGTTCTCGACGCCCAGGATGCCGCGGGCCTCCGGGCCGAGTTCGGGATGCGCCTCGGCGAGTTCGGCGTCGCTCAGATCGGCCAGGTTCTTGAGGCCCCGCCGCACGCATGAGTAGACCAGGCGGCCGATCACCTCGTGCGCCGTGCGCTGGGGGACGCCTCGCCGGATCAGGTACTCCATCAGCGTCGTGGCGTCGAGGAAGCCCTCGTCGAGCCGTTCGGCGATGCGTTCGGCCCGGAGCGTCGCGCCTTCGACGACGACGGCCGCCAGCTCCAGGCAGGCTCCCACGGTGTCGAACGCGTCGAAGAGCGGTTCCTTGTCCTCCTGGAGGTCGCGGTTGTACGCCAGGGGGAGCCCCTTGACGAGTACCAGGAGCGTCGTCAGGCTGCCGATCACCCGAGCGGCACGGCCACGGATCAGTTCGAGGACATCCGGGTTCTTCTTCTGCGGCATGATGCTGCTGCCCGTGCAGATCGCGTCGGGCAGGGCCAGGAAGCCGAATTCCTGGGTGCTCCAGAGGATCCACTCCTCGGCCCAGCCGGAGAGGTGCTCGGCGATCATCGTCAGCACGAAGACCGACTCGATGACGAAGTCGCGGTCGCTCGAGATATCCAGGCTGTTGGCCGCGACCCCCTCGAAGCCCAATTCCCGGGCCACGAAATCGCGATCGATCGGCAGGCTGGTGCCGGCCAGGGCCGCCGCACCAAGCGGGAGGACGTTCAGCCGCTTGCGACAATCGGCCAGCCGCGACCGATCCCGTTCCAGCTTCTCGACATAGGCCAGGAAATAGTGGGCAGCCAGGACCGGCTGAGCCCGCTGCATGTGCGTATAGCCCGGCAGGATCACCGTGCGGTGCCTCAACGCCGCCGAGACCAGGGCCCTCTGAAGGCCGATCAGGCCCGCGTCGATCCCGTCGAGTGCCTCGCGGGTCCAGAGCTTGACACCCGTGGCGACCTGATCGTTGCGACTCCGCGCCGTGTGCAACTTCCGACCGATATCGCCCAGCTTCTCAACCAGGGCCGCCTCGATGTGCATGTGGACATCTTCGCGTTCCAGGACGAACGCAAAATGGCCAGATTCGATCTCAGCCCGGATTTCCGACAGGACTCGCTCAATTTGCTGGCATTCGTCGTCATTGAGCAATCCGACGTGCCGGAGCATCCGCGCGTGGGCGATCGAGCCCAGGACATCTTGCTTGAAGAGCCGACGATCGAAGGAGATCGACTCGGTGAATGCCTCGACGCGACGGTCCGTTTGATCGGCGAAACGGCCACTCCAGGGCTTCCCCGCCACTCCTGATCCTCCCGGTAGCAGGCTCTTGGCTGCGTAAGGTTTTGGCACGAACTGACTCAGTCTAGGCAGAAGCCTCGATCACTGTCAATCTTCCCCATGATCGGTGCGGCAAGGGCGATGCAGCGATAACATCGTGGACGGAAAAGAAATGATCGTTTAGGATATGGACAGGATTTCGGAGCAGATCCATGGTGAGCTCGAATCAATCCGGTGTTGCAAGAGATGCGAGAGCAATCTTTGACAAGATCAAAGAATCGCTCGAAGCCTCGCATCCGAACCAGTTCGTTGCCATCGAACCGATATCCGGCGAATTCTTCTTTGGCACGACATTGAGCGATGCCATCGGCGCATCCCGTCGGGAACATCCCGCCCGATTGGCGCATGCGTTTCGCGTCGGCCACAAGGCTGCGGTTCATTTTGGATTACACATCCAGTGATTGGAATCGTCGATGATGCCGGGAGGGCGTTAATCGGCGTAACGATCGTCGCCGATAGCTTTCCCCAAGGCAAAAATGTTGACGTATGGATCGATACGGGATTCACAGGTGAGATCGTTTTCCCCAATGACATCATCCATCAACTTGGATTGATCAAGTCAGGATCAATCGATGCGAGCCTCGCCGACGGTTCTCAGGCCGAACTCGACACGTATAGCTGCAAGATTCGATGGTTCGATCGGGAACGAAACTTGGAGGTGATTGCCAACGAAGGTGAGGTGCCTTTGCTCGGGGTGGGATTGCTATTGGGTAAGGAACTCCGCATCGACTACACCAATCTGACTCTATCGCTGTTGCCGGCTCCAATAATGGCGCCATGAGGCGAATGACGGGGCAATAAGCGGTTACGCTCGTACCTTCCACGACGCCGAACCGCTGAGGTTGAAGGGCTACGATCGAATGAAGCAACAGGATGAGGCGATCCCACCTCGGAGCGCCACCCGCATCCCCGAAATCCTCGACCGGCGCTGAGCCTTGGGTTAACGCGACCGTTTTCCAATCTCGGCCCATGAGCCGAATCTCGAGTCTCGAAATGAACCCAGCAACCCGGCCGACCGATGACGATCCGGGCCGCGACCCGTATTTTCGCGCGGAGCACGTAGGTCCCGACAAGGCCCGCTCGGGCGGGCAGGCCCACAGACCCGAACGACGCCGACGACGATTCCGGGCGAGGACGATCCTGCTGATCGCCGCGCTGGTCTCGGCCTGGAGCGTCGTCCTCGTCGACCCGAACATCGGTCCATTGGTGCGGTTTGCCCTGGGGGCGTTCGGGATGACCCTGGGCGTCATGGGGGCCGCGATGGGCCTGGGTTTGCTCGGATTCGGCCTCTTCGCGGCCGGCGATCGGATCATCGGCTGGTTTCGTCGCGGCTCGACCTGGCCGGATTCGTGAATCAGGCAATCGTCCTGAGCGATCGGTCATTCGACGGAAGTGCCGGCTCGAAGCCACGAATCACCACTCACATGGGACTATTTGCCTCTCCAGATCGGGGCGATGTCGGGCGAACACTGCTGGCGGATCCCGTTGTCGCTCAGGATCTCCCCGGTGGCGTCGAGTACCTCCTTGCGATTGAAGACGATCGTGTCGGTGTCTCGCCCTTGGAACGTGAATTCGATGAACTCGCCCGTCGCATCGCGGATGACCTCGACCATGTGCGCGAGGTTGCGGACGCGGATGCCATTGACCTCGTCGACGGCGTTGGCGTAAGGGTCGTCGTAGCCCTTACTGATTTTATGAGTGAACATCGGATGAGGGAGGATGACAATCCGTTCGTCCGGGAACGCCCGCCTGTCGCCGTAGCGCGTGTAGATCGGGTTGCCCGAGTAGATGCCCGCCATTAACCCCTGGATTCCCTTCGCGTCCTCGCCCGCGTCGCCGCCGCCGACAAACAACATGGAAAGAGCCGTTACATAATCATCCGTCAGCTCGGTGAAGGCCAACGGGCCGAGGATGAAATAGGAGAAGGGCTTCTCGATCGAGAAGGGGAAGAGTTTGGGTCTGGCGGGTTGGATCGGCAGGTCGAGCTTGATCTCGCGGCCGTCGCGCAGGGCGGTCAGCGGCAACCGACCGTCACGGGCGAGCCGTTGGATCAGGTAGCGGAATGGGATGAGGCGGTCCTTCTCCACGCGTACCAGACCCGCGTTGTCAACGGCGTGGTCGCCGATCCGGACGATCACGTCCCCGGCCATCAGCGGATAAGCCGGCTCGCGGTCGTAAACCTTCCGGACCAGGACCCCCGAGGCCTTCTTGTCGAGATGGAGCTTGGCGCACGCGCCGGGTTCTCCAGCTTTTGGAGGTGGATATCGAGGATCGGCTTGCCATGGTAGCGGCCGTCCCGGATGTCCTCGAGGAACAGTTCGATCTCCTCGCCGGGGATGATGTAGCCGATGTTGTCGGCCTGCTGGTACTTGCCGAAGACCAGGCCGATCAACCGGCCATCGACCACGGCCGGGCCGCCGTTGTTGCCCGAGTTGACGGCCGCGTCAATCTGGATGCGCAGGCCCTCGACTCCCAGATAGTATTCGACGTACTCGATCCGCGAGACGATCCCGCGCGTGACCGACTGCTCCGAGCCGCCCTCGGGGAATCCGTAGGTGAGCACCATCTGCTTGAGATCGGGTAGCTTGGAGTTGATGGCCACGGGCGGGTGCGCGTCGAAAAACGACTCGTCGTCGAGCTTGAGCACCGCAAGGTCGATCCCGGGCGCCTGGATATCGATCTTCGCGACCAGCTTCTCGCTCGACTTATCGGCCTGGATGTAGATGGGGCTGGCGTGGCTGACCGCGTAAGCGCCGGTGAGGATTCGCTTGCCCGCGATCACGACCCCCGAGTTGGTGACCTCATGCGGCTCGCCCTTGGTCCAGGGGCGAAACGGATCGAGCGTAGACTTGCTCGCCAGGATCTTGACGACCGACTTGCGAATCTCGACTTCGTCCGCGGTCGCGGCCCTGGAGCTGGCTAGCGGGAGGATTCCGACCGCGACGACGAACGTGACGAAGGCCCGCATCCGAGAAGCTCCTCCGAGAGTTGTGCATCCGGGAGCCGGACCGGAACGGTGATGTCTCGTCCTCCGGTCCGGAAGGCATCCGAGTGTATCTCGGAGGAACCGGGCAATGCAAAGCGATTTCCACGGTCGTGGGCCCGGCGCATTCTTCGCGTCGTTCAACGGCCGACGGCGGCGTTCGGCCGATTCGCGGCTGGCGTGGCCAGAGCCGCGGCGGTGCCGGGGCGCAGGGCGCCCGGGGCCGGTGATGGGAGCGCAGGGGCGTAACCCACACCCGGTGATGGCGATGCCGGCTGGGGGGCGGACGTGGCCCCCTGCATCGCGTCTCCTTCGGCCTGGTTGAGCATGGAATGGATCAACGTGGGGGTGCCCAGGGCCAGCAGCAGGTCGGCCTGGGCCTGCGTTGCGGCCCAGACGGCGTCCAGCCGCGCGGTCTCGAGCTGGATCAGCCGCTGACGCGCCTGCATCAGCCGGGTCAGGTCGGTCTGCCTCAGCTCGAAGAGCCGCTCCATGGAGGCGACTTCCTTGCCGAGGTCTTCGGTCAGCCCGGCCGAGTCGTTGACCAGGTCCGTGGCGCCGTTCCAGCGCGCCACCGCCGCACGGACCTGCGAGATCGCTCGCTGCTGGGCCTGCTGGACCGCCACGAGGGCGCGATGGTGCTCGGCCTGGCGCTGGGCGACCAGGGGCTTGCCGTTGTTCCACACGGGCAGCGATGACACCAGGATCAGGCCGACATACTGGATGCCCGCTTCGTCCATCCCGTACTGCGGGCCGATCACCGGCGTGGGGATCCGGTCGCCCCGGGCGAGGTCGACGGCCGATCCGGTCCCGGCGACCTGGGCCTGGAGGGCCTGGATGTCGGGGCGATTGGCCAGCGCCGTCTGGACCATCGTCTGCTCGTCCACCGGCGGGATGTAGGCGGGCAGCGTGAACTCGCCGAGCGGTTCGGCCGCACCGGCCTCATCGGGCATGCCGACCTGGTTGCGGAGGTCCGCCAGCGCGGTCAAGTAATCCTGCCGCGCGGCCTTGATCAGGGCGCGAGTCCCCTGGCTCTCGATCCGCGCCAGCGAGACGTCGGCCACGGTGACCCCGGTCTGGCTGGCCTCGAGCTGCTTCCTGAGGGTCTCGAGGAGCCTGTCGTTGAACTGGGCCAGTTGCTGGGCGAGGCGGTAGCGCTCGCGGCGGTAGGCCGCCGTCTGGAAGAACCGGTAGGTCTGGACCAGCGCGGTCAGCTCGGCCTGGAGGACGGTCCACTGCTGTTGGTTGAAGGCCGCCTGGGCGATGTGGTGACGGTGCTTCGTCTGGTGACCCAGCTCGATCGGCTGCCGGATCGAGACCAGGATGTAATTCTGACCATAGTGGTAGAAGCCTCCGTGGCTACTACTACCGCCGGACACGGGGCTGCCCCCGCCGGTGGTCCCGAACGTGTTGGGCGGGATCAAGGTGATCGGCCGATAGTCGATCCAGACCGTGGGATTGAGCGTGGTGGGCCAGTGCCGGGCGACCTCGACGGCCTCGGCGGACGGCGCGATCGGATTGCCCTGTCGCAGCGACACCAGATCGGGGTTGCTCGTCAGCGCCCCGTAGAGTGCCATCTGGAGGCTCATCGATTGGCCGCCCAGCGAGGTCGCGGTCGCCTCGGCCATGAGTCCGCCCGACCCGGGCCCTGGCGCCGGCGGTTGAGTGCCAGGAAGCGGGGCCGCGGTCATCTCCGGCCCGCCCGCCTGCGTCCGGCGCAGGGCGGCGTCGCCGGCCGGTCGTCGCGTCGATGCAACGCCGGCCGCCGCGGGCGACGCCCAGCTCGCATCCTTCGGGTTGGGACGGTCTCGCATGCCAGCCCTGGCCGCCCACGACGATGCCGAGTCCGGAATCGTCGAGGCGATCGGTCGCGATCCCGCCGCGTTCACGGCGGCCGGGCGGGCCGAAACCGGGCCGAGAGGGGCCGGCTTGACGCCCACGCTCATGGGGCTCCGAATCCCACCGAACGTCGCCGGCGACGGACGCGTCGTTGCCCCGACCTGTCCCGAGCTCCCGGACGCATCTTGACCCGGAGGTGAGTCCGGCGGATTGGCCTCGGCGGAGAGTCCCCCCAGGCCCCCAAGGATCGCGATCGCGAGGTAACGAGCTAATCCGCGCATGGGTAATGGCTTCCTGCTCGGGGATCCGTGATGGCGGCGGACGACCGGCGCCCCTCGACGCCCGTCGCTATCGGCCCTTTCACGGGGCGCATCCTGCCTGCATATCGATTATCGGCGCCACAAACCGAGAAACCCCACTGTTAAGAAGAATTAACCGAACTGCCCATGCTGCCTGGACAATCGGAAGTTAGACTGAAGGGGATCTCCGTGCAACGCCTCTGCGAGAGGAAGATGGGGACGCAATGCGGTGGGCGGAACACGGCGCAACCCAGCGACAGATTGCCCTATGCGCCAGCGGATAGATCGGGCGCAACCCACCTGTCGACCCGACCGAACGCTTTCGACTCATGGGCCAGGATTGGTGGGCGCTGCCGCGATCCTCATACGAGCCCGAGGCGCCAGCGAGTGCATTGATGGCCACCAGAATGCACTCGCTGGCGCCTCGGGCTCGTATGCACGTACATCAATCTCGGCCCATGAGCGACGCTTTCATCGGTATCCCAGCTTCACGGGCCTCCGTCCACGGACTGCGGATGTCGATGCGGGGCGGAGCCGAGAACCGGGAGACGCCGTTTGTGGCACGCCGGTGGCGGGGGTCCCTGATGGCAAGAGTGCTTGTGGTGGAAGACCAGATGCGGCACCTCGACAGCCTCCGGCGCGGGCTGGAAGCCGAAGGTTACGATGTTGCCACGGCCTCGACCGGTGAAGAAGGCCTGGCGCGAGCGACCAAGGAAATCGTCGATGCCATCGTGCTGGACCTCATGCTGCCGGGACGGGACGGGATGAGTGTCTTGCGCGACCTGCGCAGCAAGGGGTTCTCCAAGCCGATCCTCATCCTATCGGCGCGCGATGCGGTCGAGGACCGGGTCCGGGGCCTGGACGAGGGCGCCAACGACTATCTGGTCAAGCCGTTCGCCTTCGCCGAGTTCCTCGCCCGGCTCCGCGCCCTGCTGCGGCGCAACCTCTCGGGCCTCGACCTGGTCCTGAAGGCCGGCGATTTGACCGTGGACGTCGTCAGCCGTCGCGTGACGCGATCCGGGGCCCAGCTCGACCTGACCGGACGCGAGTATGAGTTGCTGGAGTATCTCGTCCGCCACAAGAATGAGGTCGTCACCCGCGACATGATCGCCCTGGACGTCTGGAGGGAGCCGACCGGGGCGATGACGCGGATCATCGACGTCTACATCAACGCCCTCCGCAAGAAGGTCGACCGGATCGGGCCCTCGGCGCTGATCCAGACGGTCCGGGGGGTGGGGTATGTCTTGAGGGACGCCTCATGAGGCGGACCCTCACCATTCGCTGGCGACTGACCCTGTGGTACGGCGCCGTCCTGTCGGCGATCATGGTCGGATTCAGCGTCGCGGCCTACCTGCTGATGCGATCCCATCTGCTCGCGATCACCGACGCCACGCTCAGGGGCGAGTTCGCCGAGTTCGAGGACGAGGTCGGGCGCACCGGGGACCTCCTCGGCCTGACCCAGACCCTCCGATCGAGGTTCTCCCGGGTGGAGGGGCACGAGTTCGAGCTCAGCACGCCGCAGGGTGAGCCCTTATTCCGCAGCGCGGGCGTCGCCTCGACCGGATTGACCCGGCCCCTCGTCGGTCCGCCCGGCGTCACAGGCCCGACGATCATCAACGTCGATCTGGACGGACTCGGGCCGGTGCACCTGGCCGGCGGCTTGGTCCGCGGGCCGTCGGGGCCGCTCCAGGCCCATGTCGCCGCCAGCCTGGCCCCGAGCACTCGCGCGCTGCGAGAGTTGCTCATCGTGTTCCTGACCGTCGGGCCGATCGCGCTGGTTTGCACCCTCGGGGGCGGATACTGGCTGGCCCGCAAGGCCCTCGAGCCCATCGATCGGATGGCCGCCACGGCGGCCGAGATCACCTCGAGCCGGATGGACCGCCGCCTGGAGGAGGCCGGCGTCGGCGACGAGCTCGGCGACCTGGCCCGGACCTTCAACGCCATGATCGAGCGGCTCCAGCGCCTCTTCGAAGAGGTCCGGCGATTCACCGCCGACGCCGCCCACGAGCTGCGAACCCCGCTGGCCGCGATGCGGACCGAGGCCGAGGTCGCCCTCCGCTCGCCGCGATCGCCCGAACGCGACGGCCGGGTGCTCGAGAACCTGATCGAGGAGATGGAGCGGCTGACCCGCCTCGTCTCCCAGCTCCTGTTCCTCTGCCGGGAGGACGCCGGCCTCGGCGCGGGGGATGTCCGGCCGCTCCCCCTGGATCAGTTGGTCAACGAGGTGGGAGAGCACATGCAGGTGGCGGCCCAGGAGAAGGGGGTGGGCCTGGCCCTCAACCTCGCCCGAACCTGCCCCGTCCGGGGGGACTCCGATCGCCTGCGCCAGCTCTTCTTCAACCTGCTCGACAACGCCATCAAGTACACGCCGGCCGGCGGGAGCGTCGCCGTACGCGGCGAGCCTCGCGACGGTCAGATTCGCTTCGACGTCGCCGACACGGGGATCGGTATCCCGCCCGAGCACCTGCCCCACGTCTTCGAACGCTTCTATCGCGTCGATCCGTCCCGAGGCCCGGAGACCGAGGGGAGCGGGCTCGGACTCGCCATCTGCCGGTCGATCGCCGAGGCCCACGGCGGCCGCCTCGGGATCGAGAGCGCCCCCGGCTACGGGACGCGCGTCACCCTGCTCCTCCCGGCTCACCGCGACGAAGGAGGCGCCCAGCGATCGTGAATCACCCCGAGCCGTCCCGGGACCGCGAAAGGCCGTCGCGATCGACACACCGCCCGATCACCGCGCGAGATGGGGATCCCGAAACGTGATATCATCGTTCCACACCGAACCGCCGTCCCAAGACGCCCGTTCACTGTCGTCCCGCATACATCCCAACGATCGTTCTCGGGTCCAGGACCCGCGAGGATTAGTCGATACACATTGACAATCAATCATGAATTTACGAGTCAAGGCCATTATGAAACGGGAGGGATCGGGACGATGATGCGACCTAGAGCGATTAACGATCGGATCAGGCACGCGGGCTTGCCCGTGCGAATTCACCCCCCCTGGCCCCCCCTTCGAAAGGGGGGGATCTTCGAGCGTGTCCCGTCCCCCCCTTACGAAGGGGGGGACGGGGGGGGTTCCCCGAGCGTAACCAACTCAATCGTGAAGCGATCCAGGTCGAACTGCCGTCGGTCGCGGATCTCGGCGCTGGGAGGTCTTGATCGCGCTGGCGTGCGGGATCGGGCCGGGCTGCCAGCCGGCGACGCCCCATGCCGCGGCCGGCCCGACGCCGCCCAAAGCGGCGGCACCGTCCAAGGTGAGCGGGGCCGTCAAGGAGGCGGACCTGGCCAAGCTCGAGATGACGGAGAAGGCCGAGCAGCGGCTGGGGGTCGTCGTGGTCGAGGCGAAGAAGCAGCCGGTGCCCCGGGCCGTCAGCTACGGCGGCGAGGTCTGGATCCCCCCCGGCCGGCTGATCAGCGTCGCCTCGCCTTTCCTGGGGACCGTCGAGGCCCCTCCCGGCGTCAAGCTGCCGATGCCGGGCGCGCACGTCGATCAAGGGCAGCCGATCTTCGTCGTCAGGCCGATCCTCTCGCCCGAGGCCCGCGCCACCCTGGAGCCCCTGAAAAAAGACGCGGAAGGCCAGGTCAAGGCGGCCGAGCAGCAGCTCAAGATCGCGCAGACCGCGCTCCAGCGCTCGGAGGAGGCCGTCCGCCAGAAGTTGATGCCCCAGGCCTCGTTGATCGACGCCCAGGCGCAGTACGACGTGGCGCAGACGGCGCTCAAGGCCGGCGAGGAGCGACTCGAAGAGATCCGCAAGATCGCGGGCGACCCCAACGCCGGCGGCGGCATGACCACGCTCACCTTCAAGGCCCCGGTCAACGGCATCCTCCAGAATATCCACGCGCAGGTCGGCCAGCCCGTGCCGGCGGGCGCCCTGCTGTTCGACGTGGCGGAGCTGGACCCGATCTGGGTCAAGGTCCCGGTCTACGTCGGGGATCTGGAACGGTTGGCGGTCGACAAGCCGGCGGGCGTCGGCAGCCTCTCCGCGGCGCCCGGCGTCAACGTGCGCCCGCGCGGCCCGTCACCGCCCCCGGCTCGGCCGACCCCCTGGCGGCGACCGTCAATCTCTTCTACGAGGTCGAGAACAAGGACCGCTCCCTGAGGCCCGGCCAGCGGGTCGGCGTCACGCTCCCCATGAGCGGCGATGAGGACACCCTGGCCGTCCCGCGCTCGGCCCTGATCCGCGACGCCCTCGGCGGCACCTGGGTCTACGAGAACATCGCGCCGCACACCTACTCGCGCCGTCGCGTCTTCGTCGACCGCGTCGTCGGTGAACTCGCCGCGCTCTCCGGCGGGCTCAAGCCCGGCGCCAAGGTCGTCAGCCAGGCCGCGGCCGAGCTCTACGGCGCCGAGTTCGGCGGGCAGAAGTGAATTGAGCGGGTGGAAGGTGGCCGGTGAGGACGGATTCTCCTCGCCCCCGCCCTCACCGCGATCGCGGGCGCTTCGCTTGAGGCCACCCTTTGGATGCTGACGTGATGAAATCTGGAAGTCTGCATGATCCCGAGCTCGATGGATCAGCCAAGGTCAAGGCGAGACCCAGGCGTCGATGGCTGGTGGACGCCCTGGTCATACTCTTTTTCGTCTGTCCGCTGAACCTCCTCTTGCTTTCGCCGATCTTGACCTCTCCGAACCTCGGAAAGCCGCGGGGCCAAGGTGTACCCACTGAGAGGCCCGACGAGTCGAATCGCGTCCTGCACCCGCTGGGTTTCTCCATCATCGTCCCGCCCCATTGGGAGGTGACGCTGCGCGAAGGTCCGGAGCTGTTCGCGTCTCCCAGGGAACTCTTGCCAGGTCGGTATATCGCGGGGATCACTCTCGCCAGATACGGGAAGATGAAGCCTTCCCAAGAGGACGAGTCGGACTTCCATGCTGTCCGGTTTCAAGGGCAGCCGGCCTTCGAGCGAACCAAGGTGGTCCTCACTCGCAGGTCAAGACGAATCTTGGCCCACAACTTGATCTTCCAGCGAGGCGGCGAGTGGTACTCCCTCGAGTATCAACTCCCGGGAAATCGCGAGTCGCTCCCTCAAATCATGCAAACCTATTTCAATACATTCCGCGATCCTAGTGCGACCGAGGACAAAAGGCAGGGGCTCGACGTTCTCCACAACGGACCGCGGACAACTGACAACGGACCAAGACAATGATGAACTGGATCGTCTCGACGTCGTTGCGCCTGCGGGTGCTGGTGCTGGCCCTGGCGGTGGTGCTCATGATCGTGGGCATCCAGAAGGCGCGCAACGCGCCCCTGGACGTCTTCCCCGAGTTCGCGCCGCCATTGGTCGAGATCCAGACCGAGGCGCCTGGCCTCTCGACGGAGGAAGTCGAGAGCCTGATCAGCGTGCCCTTGGAGAACGCGCTCAACGGCACGATCGGGCTCAAGACGATCCGGTCGAAATCGGTGCTGGGACTCTCCAGCGTGGTGCTGATCCTCAAGGAAGGGACCGACCTGATGGCGGCCCGGCAGGTCGTGCAGGAGCGGCTGGCGGTGGAGTCGTCGCGGCTGCCGGCGGCGGCCTCGAAGCCGGTGATCCTCTCGCCGCTCTCCTCGACCAGCCGGCTGCTGAAGATCGGCGTGTCGTCCAAGACGCTCTCGCAGATGGACCTGACCCTGCTCGCGAAGTGGACGATCCGCCCGCGGCTGATGTCGATCCCGGGCGTGGCGAACGTTGCGATCTGGGGCCAGCGCGACCGACAATACCAGGTCCTGGTCAACCCCGAACGGCTCCGGCTCAACGGGGTCACGCTGGATACCGTCGTCAAGGCCGTGACCGATGCAACGCTCGTCACCGGCGGCGGGTTCGTCAACATGCCCAACCAGCGGATCGCCGTCCGCCACAGCGCGGCGATCGAGGCCCCCGAGGATCTGGCCAAGATGACCGTGGCCTTCCGCAACGGGGCGCCCTGCGGCTCGGAGACGTCGCCGAGATCAAGGTCGGCTTCCCGCCCCCGATCGGCGACGCCGTGATCAACGACGGCGAGGGCCTGCTCCTGATCGTCGAGAAGCAGCCGACCGGCAACACGCTGCAAGTGACCCAGGAAGTCGAGAAGGCCCTCGAGGCGCTCAAGCCGGGCTTGAAGGGCGTCAACATCGACCCCACCATCTTCCGGCCGGCGGGATTCATCGAGCGGTCGCTCGAGAACCTCAGGGAAGCCATGCTCATCGGGTGCGCACTCGTGATCATCATCCTGGTCTCGTTCCTCTTCGACTGGCGGACGGCCGTGATCAGCCTGACGGCGATCCCGCTGTCGCTGATCGCCGCGACCCTGGTGCTGACGGCCATGGGCGCGACCCTCAACACGATGGTCATCGCCGGCCTGGTGATCGCGATGGGCGAGGTCGTCGACGACGCGATCATCGACGTCGAGAACATCGTGCGACGGCTCCGGCTCAATCGCCTGTCGCCCCGGCCTCGGTCGGCCTTCCGGGTCGTCCTGGACGCCTCGCTCGAAGTCCGCAGCGCCGTCGTCTATGCCAGCTTGATCGTGATCCTGGTGTTCGTGCCGGTCTTCTTCCTCGAAGGGCTGTCGGGCTCGTTCTTCCGGCCGCTGGCCCTGGCCTACGTGCTGGCGATCCTGGCCTCGCTGCTGGTCGCCCTCACCGTGACGCCGGCCCTGTCGCTCATGCTCCTGACCGGCGCCACCGAGCGCCGGAAGGAGTCGCCGCTGGTGCGGATCCTCAAGCCGATCTACGGCGCGATGCTCCCGCCGCTGACGCGGCGGCCCGGGTGGGCGCTGTTCATCCTCGCCGCGGCCTTCATCGCCACGGGCTGGGGCGTCACCAAACTGGGCCAGGAATTCCTCCCCGACTTCCAGGAGAGCGACTTCCTCATGCACTGGATCGAGAAGCCCGGCACCTCGCTCGAGGCCATGCGTCGCGTCACGGTCAACGTCAGCAAGGAGCTGCGCACCGTGCCCGGCGTCCGCAACTTCGGCTCGCACATCGGCCGGGCCGAGGTCGCCGACGAGGTCGTCGGCCCGAACTTCACCGAGCTCTGGATCAGCGTCGACCCGAAGGGCGACCACGCCAAGATCCTGGCGAACGTCCAGGAGGTCGTCAACGGCTATCCCGGCCTCTACAAAGACGTGCAGACCTATCTGAAGGAGCGGATCAAGGAAGTCCTGACCGGCGCCGGGGCCACGGTGGTCGTCCGGCTCTTCGGGCCGGACATGGCGGTCCTCCGGGCCAAGGCGCAGGAGGTCGCCAAGGTCATGGAGCCGATCCAGGGCGTGACGAACTTGAAAGTGGAGCCGCAGCTGCTGGTCCCGCAGATGGACGTCCGGCTGCGACCGGAGGCCTCGGCCCGGCTGGGACTGACGGCCGGCGACGTCCGCCGCACGGCGACGACGCTATTCAAGGGGGCGAAGGTCGGCGAGTTATACCGCGAGCAGAAGATCTTCGACGTCTTCATCTGGGGCAATGAAGAGGTCCGAAACGACGTCTCGAAGCTCAGCTCGCTGCCGATCGAGACCCCGCTGGGGACGCACGTCCCCCTCTCGGACGTCGCCGAGATCACCATGGTGCCCGCGGCCAACCTCATCCAGCGCGAGGGCGCCTCGAGGCGGATCGACGTGACCTGCAACGTCTCGGGGCGCGACCTGGGGAGCGTGGCCCGCGAGGTCAAGGATCGGGTCATGACGCTGGACTTCGAGCGGGAGTACCACCCCGAGTTCCTGGGCGAGTATGCCGCCCGCGAGGAGTCGAGCCGACGGCTGCTGGCCCTGTCCGCGCTCTCGCTGCTGGGCATCCTCCTGATCATCCACGCCGACTTCCGCTCGCTGCGGCTGACCGCCCTGGTCGCCCTGACGCTCCCCTTCGCCCTGATCGGGGGAGTGGTCGGCGCGATCATGAGCGGCGGCGTGCTGTCGCTCGGCTCGCTGGTCGGCTTCGTGACCGTGCTGGGGATCGCCGCTCGCAACGGCATCATGCTGGTCAGCCACTATCGCCATCTCGAGCTCCAGGAGGGCGAGCCCTTCGGCCTGGACCTGGTGATCCGCGGCTCGGAGGAGCGGCTCGCCCCGATCCTGATGACCGCGCTCGCCACGGGGCTGGCGCTGGTCCCGCTGGCCTGGGCCGGCAACAAGCCGGGTCACGAGATCGAGCACCCCATGGCGATCGTCATCCTCGGCGGCCTGGTCACCTCGACGCTCCTGAACCTGGGCCTGATGCCGGCCCTGTACCTGGCCTTCGGCCGCGCCGGCGGCCCGCCCGAAGGCGAGGAGGACGACGAGACGGTGGGCCGGCTCGGGGGCAACTGGGGGGAACACCGCACCGAGGCGGCCCTGGCCTCCATGTCGTCCCCGGGCAACGTCGGCGGCTGAGCGCCCATCCCGGTCTCGTGGCGAGGCCCTTCTCCTCCCTCGCCCCGCAATGCGGGGAGAGGGCGCCTCGCATTTTGGATTTTCGATTTTCGATTTCGGATTGCGTGATGAGAGACGGCCTCTCTTCTCCCTCGCCCCGCTACCGCGAGGAGAGGGCGCCCGCAGGGCGGGTGAGGGGGTCTTCCGGCTCCAAGTCTCACTTCGATTGCAGCTCGAATTTCAGGCCGCTATCGCCTCCCTTCTTGACCTCATGCGAGAGCGTGGTCTGAGCGTTGTACTTCGCGGGGATCGTCTCCTTCGGCCCGGCGGCGGACTTCTTCCCGGGCTTCTTGAGTTCAATCTTGACGTGCCCCTCCGTCTGATCGGTGTGGCTGATCAAGACCTTGTACTTTCCGGGCACCGGCCCCTGGGTGCGTGGGATCGAGAATTCGCCGTTCTCGATCGTCCCGGTGGCGGAGGCACTGGCCTCCCCCGATTTGCCCTCGGGGGCGAAGAGGATCACGCCTTTGGGCAAGGGCTGGCCGTCCATCAGCACGGTCCCCGAGACCGCCTCGCGCGGCTTGTCGTCGCCGACGTCGGAAGAGCAGCCGATCAGAACCAGGCCCACGACGGCCGGAAAGAGGAGCGAATAAACGCGTTGACGTCCGATCATCGGTCTCTCATTCCCTGAAAAGATTCCAGCGTTCAAAGTCACGACCTCGATGGGGAGGGGCACCGGAGCCGGCCCACCGGCCGGCTGCGGGTCAGAGGAAGCCCTTCCGGAGAGCCGGCCGCCCGCTCACGTCCTCATCGAGAGCGACCGGCCCAAACCGTCAGGCTCGATTCATTCAACCGCTCTTTCCCGGGATGTTGCAAGAAAAAATCGGAGACCTCCGGCGTTTCCGACATATCCTCGAGCGGGTATCGATCCTCCGGAGTTCGAAGTTTGCCGATACGGGATACAAGTCGCTGTCCGACTCGGGGTTCCCGGATCCCCTCGACCCGACCGAACGTTCCGGCCGCTGGCCGGTCGTCTCAGCGAGGAGTAGGATCTTGTCCAACGGCCATGTGGCAGAACAATGCATGGATAGGTACCCCGACGAGAGTGGTCCAGTCATCGGACGACGAAAATCCCTGCCACTCGGTTGAGCGAGTGCCCCTGGTTGGAAGGAGAACGACCGAGGTCCACGACGGTCGCCGTGGACGAGGCTCGGGCCCACCTGGCCGAATTGAGATGCATCCTGGCCCAGGTCGAGGGTGTTGGGCACGTGTCGGATCCTTCGCAATGACCGGATCGAGATGACCGATCCGCCGGCATCGCGACGCCTCCTCTCACCGCACATCGCCGCTCAAGACGAACGCGGCCCAGAGCGATGGATCGCTTCGCGCGTCTCGGGGATTCGATGCTGGCGGTTGCCCGCCCTCCGGCAGCTTTCCCGGCTTATCGCCGATCCCGCGTTCGACCGGCTCCGCATGTCGTGCACGCACCAGTCCTGGGTCGTTGAGGACGGCGAGCTGGGCTTGTCTCAGCGCCTCGAGCTTCGGCATCTTCTTGACCCACAGGTTGGTGAAGAGCTGCTCCATCAACACGCTGGTGGCCGCGTCGTCCACCTTCCAGAGGCTCGCCACGACCGCGCGGGCCCCGGCCGCGTGGAAGGCGCTGGAGACCGAGTACGCCCTCGCCTCCGGCCGTCAGGCCGAGGCCCGTCTGACAGGCGGAGAGGACCGCGAGGTCGCAGCCTCTGAGATTCAGGGCCGCGACTTCTTCGGCCGTCATGATCGCGGCACCGCGGTCGATCAGGCCGGTGGTCGGGTCGGTGGTCGGGTTCGAGGCTCCGGCCCAGGCCAGGCCCGAGAGCAAGCCGGGGTGATAGCCCACCACGTCGCGACGGCTCATCCCCTCCCAGCCCGGGCCCGGGGCGGCCTCACCCGGGCTGAGCGCCGACTGCACCCCCGGCGGCGCGAAGTAGCCGTGGGTGGCGAGGAGCAGGTAGCGCTTCCCCGGCATCCCCGCCAGCAGCCGGTCCTTGGTGGCCTGGGTGCCGGTCAGGAGCTGGACCGGCCCGGCCTGTTTCTTGCGACAGACCTCGGCCACGGCTCGCACCTCATCCAGGGTTCCCGGGAGCTGGGGGAAGACCACCCGGCCGGTCCCGATCGGCGCCGCCCGAGTCGCCAGGACCGGCGCGTCGGTTCGGGGATTTTCCGGCGGCCCCGGCGTGGCGGTCGCGTCGCGGTGCTGGTAATCCACACCGCCCACGGCAAGCAACCCGTTGGATCCGGGCGACGGCCCTTGCTCATCCGACCCGGGCCCGCTCACCAGTTGTCGGGGAGACGGGACCACCGAGAAGGCGAGCCGTTCAAGCAGGTAAGAGCCGGGCGGGTCGTTGGGAAGCGCCCCCCAAGGCAAGAAGTTCAGGGCCCCGTCCGGCGAGACGAGGACCGTCCCGGCGTCCGTCGTGAACGAGGCCAAGGGCTCCCAGACTGCGCGTGCAAGTTGCCTTGCCGTGGGTCCGTCTCCGCCGCGACGCTCGATCGCGGCGAGCCAGGCCCGAATCGCCCGGTCGATTGCGTCGGAAGGCCCCAGCTCGACCCGGACCGGCGGCGAGCCGCGCCGGACCACGAAAGCCGCGTAGTGTCCCTCGGCGCGGTCGTTTGCCTCCTCGCCTCCGGGTTCCGCGACCACGCCTTGGCTCGCGGCGGGCCCCGCGGCGAACGGGCTGCCCCCCTCCGGGAGGATAGGACGCCCGCGCCGCTGATAATGATAGATGTCGATGAACACCGAGCCGGCCGGCAAGGCGGCCTGAACCTCGGCGGGACCGATACGGATCGGCTTCCATCCCACGGCTTCGGCCAGACGAGCCTCGAGGGCCGCGGAACGTTCCACCTGCGCCCGCGTGCGTCGAGCATGTTCCTGGGATTGCGCGGCGGGTACGACGCCATAATACAACCGATTCAGCTCGTCGCGCGACCGCGCCAGCTCGGTGCGGAGCGAGGCGACCTCACCCGTTCCCGCCGCCGAGCGCTGAGCCAGGGCGGCCAGAACCGTGATTCCTTTCCACGGGACGAGATGCGCGTAAATCTCGTCGTCGGGCTGACGACGATCCGCCGTGATGTCGAGCATCACCGAGACCGCTCGCGCCCGAAGCGCCAGCATGGTCAGCCGCTGCCTCTCGGGGAGGAACGGCAGCGAGCGGCTCAGGAAGGCGTCGCTGATCGTCAGAGCTTGCCTGGCCAGGCGCGCCGCCTCCTCGGAGTTGCCGATGTCGTGGTGGAATTCGGCCGCGGGCAGGAGGATCTCGACGAGGTCCGGGTGATCATCCGCGAGCGCCTGGCGACGGATCGCGAGGGCCTTCTCGAATAGCAACATCGCCTGGGCGCGATCGCCGCGCAATCGGAGCACTCCGGCCAGCCGTGTGAGGCCGGCCGCGTATTCCAGGTGCCGTTCACCGTACGAAGCCCGACGATAGATCACCGACCAGCCGGCCAACGACTCGGCGAGGTCGAGCTCGCCGTCTTCCTGCAAGAGCCCTACGTAGTCGTCGAGGAATGCGGCATACGACGCCAGCGTGGCCTCCGAAGGGTCGGTCGCCTCCAGGCCGACCGCGACGGCGAGCAGTTGCAGCCGCCGCGCCGGCTCGCGTTCGCCCCGCGCCCTCGTGGCTACGGCCAGATTGCGCAGGCAACGAGCGTAGGCGATCCACGATTCGTCGTGCATTGCCTCGCGCGCGCTCTCCAGAGAGTGCAGATACGACGCATCCACCCCCACATCACCGGCCGGCCAGCCCTTCAACCGCTCCTTCCTGAGCATCATCCACGCGCGTTCACGGACGCTCCACGGGTGGGTCGGCTCACTGGTGATGTGTGAGAGCTCGAAAGCTGTCGGAGCGGGAGGACTGAGACCGGGCATCATGCTATGGCGTGCGGACCCCCTCGAACCGAGCCCGAAACCGCCGATCCCCGCGAATCGGCCCCTTGGGTCATCGAACCCTCCAAACATGCTGGGCGCGCGCCGCGTCGGGCTTTCCTTGCGCCGATCCGGATTCAAGTAGTCGTTGTCCCAGCTGCCTCTCCCGATCATTCCGAAGCCCCCCCGCCCGATAATCGCTCGGTCGTGATCGGCCAGCGATCGGCGGATTTCCGCCGAGCGCCGGAATTGCGTTCGAGCCCCGTCGTGATCGCCTATCTGGAGCAGCAGACGACCGACCTGTTCGAGCAGAGCGGCGAGATCGGCATCACGGGGGTCGGCCGGCGGGCCTTCCTTCTGGCGGATCTGAGCCTGCTTCGTGTTCTCGAGGCGGATCTTCAAGGCGCGCTCGAACAGTGATCGTGCTCGCACGAAGTCTCCATCCCGCTCCTCGAGCTGAGCCATCGTGAGGATCAGGGTGGCGACATCCGGGTGTTGCTCACCGAGCAATCTCGTAAGCACAGCCAGGGCCTGCTGGAAGAAGGCGCGGGCGAGTCCAAACTCCTGGCGTCGCGACTCGTTGTGGCCCAGGTTCGTCAACAACGAGGCGACCGGAATCGTGTCTCCGGGCATTTCCTCGCGCAAGCGTTTGAGCGCAGCCCGTCCGACTTCGGCGGCCTCGTCGATCTGGCCCTTCTGTCGCAGCATGTCGAATTGATTAATCTGCTGGATTAACGCATTCCACCTCGTCCGCCGCTCATCTCGCAGAGACATGGTCCACTCGCGAAACGCGAGGTTCGCCTCGATGTCTCGGATGTGCCAGTCTCCCGCCTCGTAGCGCTGACGTCTCAGGTCGAGCATTTCTCGCAAGGTCCGTATCTCGCCCGCGCGGTCTCGATTCATGCCGTGGAGCTGACGGAGGACGTGAAGAGCGTTGTCGACCTGCTCGCTCGACGGTCCGAACGCTTTTCGGGCGATCGATTGCGCCTTCGTGGCTTCCTGGATGGCTTCGACGTACTTCTTCTCCTGATTGGCCAGATTGAGCGCGCGCTGGATGGTCTGTCCGTAAACAATCTGCTCGTTTACGCCACCTGGCACCGGGGAACCCTTGGGCGTCTGGCCTCGCGACGGCGCGCTTCCCGCCGACAAGACGGCCAGCCCGAAGGCACCGACCGCGCAAACCGTTCGGATCTTCTTGGGGTTCGTCATGGCGTGGTCCTTCCCGTCGAGAGAAGTCGCAGAACGATGGTTTCGCTGATCTTCCGCCCGGCCGCGTTGCTGACTTCCACCACGGCCTCGAGCTCCTCGCCCGGCTTTCCGGTCGGAGCCTCCCATTCGAGCTCGCCGACGGGAGAAAGACGCATCCCGGTGGGGCCCTTCGAAAGCTTGAACTGGGCTTGGCCGCGACCTGACCGCGCCGCGAGCTCTTGGTGAAACGATTTTCCGAGGAGGACGTCAAACCCCCTCGGGGAGCTGAGGAACAGGTCATTCGCTCCGAGCTTCGCGAGGAAGTCGCTGAGGCGGACGCGACGGAGGATGAGTCGATCGTCGGTCGGGGGAATGACGACCAGCAGCTCCACCGAGGGGAGCCAGTGAAATCTCTGATCATCCTCGAGGCGGCCTTGGGGGACCGTGAATAGCGTCGGGTAAGTGAATGAGGTGCTGGTCCCACTCGGAGTGACGGATCGGCTGACGTCGGTCATACCCCCCGGGAACGGCGAGTTGAGTGACGTCCTGGACCCGGTCGGCGTGACGCTGCGGTTGACACTGGATGCCGGTTGAAACGGCGGCGGTGTCGCGGCGAAGGGACGCGGGGCCGGCCAGGTCAATTCGAGGGACTCCAGAGCCCGGTCGATCCCGAGCGCGTTGAACGCGACCACGATCTTGGCCATGTTCCCCGCGGGACTCCGCGGAAGCCCCATTCCCGGCCCCTTGATCGCCAGGTAATAGGCTGGATCGGCTGTGGGGACGAGTTTCTGCGGAGCGGCCGGTGGCGGGTTTGGGGCAGGGGCCGGCCCAGGTTGTGCCTTCGGTTCGGCCCCTCCTCGAGGCTTGCCTTCGCGGTCGAGCCGTTCACCATGCCCCGTGAACACGGTGAGTCCCTCCCGGCTCGGGAGTAAATGGCCAAAACCCGAGTGGAGCTGCAAGCTCCGGACTTGATTACCGACGAGCTCCAGCGTGACAAAGCCCTCGGGAGAAACGTCGCTCTGCCAGAGACAGAAGATGTCGCCTCGGGGAGAGGCGCGGAGATTCACCTGCTCCCGACCCGTCGTGAAACGAGCCAGGCGCAAGACCCCGGGTTCGACGATCGTGCCCGGCCGAGAGCGCTGGGTGTTGTCGGTACGCTCGCGGAATGTCGAGCACTCGAGGACTTTCAGGCTCTCCGGGTCGATGAAGCTGAAATCCGTCTGAGTGAACCTTCCTCCGCCCTGTCGCTCGACCCAGCGGACGAGCAATGGTCCCGCCGAGTCGGAGCCGAGCGCGATGGCCTTCACATCGCCGCGAATCGGCAGTGCCGCTGTCTTGTCGATCGCCATCCGGCGCAGGCTCCAGCGGTGGATGATCCGGAGACCGGGATAGACGAGGACAAACACGTCGCCCCCCGCTGCGACGAGGACGTCGTCATCCACGAGCGGGATCTCGGTGGCGTTACGCCGGGTGAACGCGTCGAACACGACCAGTTTTCTCGGGTTCGACAAGGTCAAGAGCAAATAACGACCGCCACCTCCGACAGCGACCGATTCGACGATTCCGCCCAGCGCGATCTCCCGATCTTCACCCGTGGCGACCACCGGCAGGTCGTGACCGCGTTCAGACGAGACCAGTGCGCGGGAGACATCGAGGACGCCTCCGACATCGACCAAGGTCTCGCGAACCCGCAGGGGATACTTCTCGCGGAGCAACACCTCATCCCGCGAGAGGACGACCAGCTCACCGGCAACTGGACCGACGGTTTCGGGGGGATACACGACGTCGAGGCGGGTTGCGTCTCGGAGGTCGACGGTCACGGACTGACGACCGGTATGCCCCTCGAGATCCTCAAGCCCCGCCGCTGCACCGGCCAGGAGCCGGCCGTCGGCGGCGATGCCACGGCGTTCCCCACCCAGCTCGAGGCGGCGAAGCTCGCTCAGCCGGAGTCTCGATCTGCCGACCGCGACGTCGCGATCGTCGACGGTATATCGCGTCGTCTCCGTGCCCCGAGCGACCAGCAGGTTGACGCGGTCCACCGCCTCGGGAGCGACCGGCACCGCACTTACTGCGTAAGTGCCTGGTTGCTCGCCGACGCCTGTCGAACGGAAGGAGCGGCCGTCGCCGAAGGTGAGCCCTACCGCGATCTCCTTTTCCTTGGGATCGGCCACCCAGATCGGGATCGCCCAATTATGTCTTCCCTTGCGGGCGCGATACGAGAGGGCCGGAGGGGGTGCCATGACGATCGCCTTGCCGAGTAATTCCTCGATCGTGCGAATGGGGATCGTGTAGGCCACTTCGGTGCCCGTCAGCCCCTTGATGGCGAAGCCGATCAATCGTCCCTGGTTGTCGAGGACCATGCCCTCCGAGCCTCCCGGCGGCATCGATGCCTCGAGCTGGACGATCCAGGGGCGGCCGCTCAAGTATCGGACCGCTGCGATCCTGGTTGGACACGCGCGAATGAACATCGCCTCGGGTTCATCACCGAGGGACTTCACCGGGGCGTTCCACTGATTGAGGACAATCGTCTCCTTGCCGATCGCGGGAACGTCGCCCCGCGCCAGCTCAACCGAGGCAAGCGACCCGATCGCGGGCACGGCCAACAACGCGAGATCCTCCGTGGCTGCCGTGCGAACAACCCGAGCCGGCAAGACGGCCTGCTCGGAGAGACCGGGATTCAGGACGACGAGCAAGCCCAGCGACTCATCCGGATTGTGCTCAGTCCGAAGTCCGATCAATTCGTGGAACTTCGGGTCATATTCGAAATGGGTCGTCGTCGCCCTCCAGAGTTTCGCGAGCGGGCGCGCCCGCGTCAGGAAAAGACCGCGCGGATCGATGCAGATGGCCGAGGCCAGCGCACCTCGTCCGGTCGAAACCAATCCGAGCGTCGGCTTCAGGCGCGAGAGGACTCCGATCCGTTCACTCCCCAGCTTCCCGAGCCGCTCCAGGCGCCCGACCTCGCTTTGAAGCTCGATGACTTCCCAGCTCTGGGGACCGGTCAGGTGGATCTGCATGTCGAGGGCGCGACGTGCTTCCGTCGCGGCCGCGCCGAACGACTCTTTCGACTCGTGGATCCTCGCCAGCGTCTTCACGATATCGACACTCGGCGCGTTCGGCTGCTCGCCCAGGGTCTTTCGGGTCTGCTCAAGGCATTCTTCCAGTTGCTTGGCCGCGTCAGCATGCCGACCTGCTCTCCATGTTTTCCGAGCCGCGGCGATCTTCGGTCCGGACTCCAGTGCGAAAACCCTTCTCGTCCGCTCTAACTCGAGCTGCCGGACGTGCTCCTCCGCGGAGCGCTTCGTAGACGGCGCTCCCTGGGTCGTCCGAACCTGAGCCACGGCGTTCGACCCGCCCGGCCCGACCCCGATCACCAGACCAAGTAGCAGCAGACACCGACCCACGGTCAACCGTGATAAGCGAGGTTCTTGCATCGACTCATCTCCACGGAGCAAACGCGTCCCGCCTTGCCCGGCCAATTCCGGCACAACCGTCATCCCCCACGATACGCGAACCGAACTGCCTTGATCACCTCGAACGGCCCCTTCGTTCTCAGCCGCTCCATCAGTTGTGGTAGCGAGTCGTCGATCTTGTCGGCCTCCTCAGCCATCCCGCGGTGGAGGCCCATGCTCAGCGTCTCGATCGGCTGGCCCTCGTCGAAGCCCCGCGCGGCGGCCTCGCGCACGTCGCGGAGTGGAGCCGGCGGGAGCAGCCCGATCCGGACTGCCCGGTCCTTGCTCGCGGGCAGCGGCGTGCGGGGGGCCAGCAGCAACACCGTCTCCAGCCCGCCCGGACCCTTCAGCCGGCGCCCCTCGTCCTGCGCCTCCGGATTGAACGCCTGTCATCGAATGATCTCCCGACGCCGAGCGAACCGGTCTTCCCGGGGAGAGCAGCGCCCTCCCCTATCCGGTTCCTGATAGATACGCACTCCGCGCGGAAACCTTACGAAAGAATCTGCAAAGCCTAAGGCCAGCGGGTATTGACCACCGTCTCCTCCACCATCTTGAGCCCTGCTGGCTCTGGGAGGTAGGCTGGGGCTGCTCGAAATCGCCTCGGGGTCGTGAAGGTTGCGGGGATTGAAACGTACCGGAGGAGGAAAGTGATGAGACCCCGGCTGTGAACCCCTCGTATCACCGGGTACGCCGGGGCCGATCATCCCAACTCTGTCACGGACCACCGGGTGGCGTCAGACCGCGTAAGTCAATCGGGCAATCGCTTCGCTCACGCTTTTTCGCGTGGGTGCGTTGATTCCTGGTAAACGCACCGGGCGTCCCTGGCATCGATCCGGGCGGGGGCGATCCAGGCCAGACAAGCCGTGAACGCCGTGAACGCGTACCTCGCGAGGACCCTCGACGTGACGATGGATGTCGCGCAAGTTCGGCGAGCTCCAAGCCGCACTCTTGGATGTTGGCCCGCCGTCGCCGAAATGGACCTGATGATCGAGGCCACCGCCCGCGTCCGCGAGTTGACGCTGGTGACGCACAATCTACAGGACTTCGTCAATATCCCCGGCCTGCACATCGTTGACTGGACGGCCCCCTGAGACCCGGGAACCGTGGAAGCGTTGTCGTCCGGTCCCGGAGAGATCCGGACAGAGGCGCCTCCCACAAGGTGCAGATCTCCCGCGGAACGACCGGCGCGACCGATGCCGAACCCTGGCCTCGGTCGGATCCTTCACCGCCATATCCCGCACGAACGCACCAACTCCACCTCGGCGCAGCCCACTTCGAACCCGAGATGCGCCCGCCCACCGAGCACATCCCATCGCCCCCGACACACATCACCGCCGCCAACAGGCCCACTCGCGGCCCAAACGTCACGATCGCCCCAGGCCGGACACGCGCACCGCGATCGGCCGCATTCCGCCCGATTGACGATCAATGCGTGCGTGATATAATCTAAGTTTCTGGTGCGATTAGTCACGGTGCACAGGTTGAGCGAGAGTAGGTTGGAAAAGCTGAGGAACTTGAGTGGACTTCGGCCCGGTGGTTGGACGCATTTAAGAGGCAGGGAGTCATCGATTCTTCCCAACTGGAGGATGGGCCATGGAGTTCTGGGCTGGGCGGTTCAGGGACGGGAAGCTCGGAGGATTATCGCGGGGGAGACGGGGTGGTGAGAGGAGGGGGCGGCGATCGCTGGAATTGAATCTGGAGCGACTGGAATCGCGCGTCGTCCTGACGACGTCGACCTGGACGGGGGCGGGCTCGGGGACCAACGTCAACTGGTCGAACGGGGCCAACTGGGGCGGAACGGCCCCCGTCGCGACCAATAGCCTGGTCTTCCCCACCGGCGTGACCGGCACGCCCTTGACCAATACCAACGACATCGCCGCCGGCACGAGCTTCGGGTCGTTGACGGTCCAGAATAGCGGCTACACGATCGGCGGCAACGCCGTGACCCTGACCGGCACGATCGATTCCTCGCAGACCCTGGGCGGCTCGTCGGTGAATCTCCCGATCGGGTTCGGCACCACCACGGCTTCGGTGTCGGTCGACAATGCGGCGGGGATCCTCGTCCTGGGCGGGGTCATCTCGGGATCGAACGGGTTGACCAAGCTGGGCTCGGGCGTGCTCAACCTGACCGCCGCCAACACCTACACCGGGACCACCACCGTCAACGGCGGCGTGCTGCACGCCGACGGCACGATCGTCGGCGCCGTCGTGGCCGACTCGGGCACGACCCTCGGCGGGACCGGGACCGTCGCCTCGATCGCCACCACCGCGGCCACCGTCAGCCCGGGCGACGCCACCACCGGCACGCTCACCGATACCGGCGCCTTGACCCTCGACGCCAACTCCGCCTTCGATGCGGCCATCAACAGCACCACCCCCGGCTCCGGATACAGCCAGTTGCAGGTCGCCGGCGCCATCAATCTGGCCGGTGCGAAGCTCAACCTCACGCTGGGATTCACGCCGACCGGCGGCCAGACGTTCACGATCATCAACAACACCGGGAGCTCCGCGATCACGGGCACCTTCGCCGGCCTGCCCGAGGGGGCGACGCTCACCGTCTCCGGCCAGCAATTCACCATCAGCTACGTGGGAGGCACCCTCGGACACTCCGTGGTCCTGACCGCCACGACCGTCTCCACGACCACATGGACCGGGGGCGACGTGGCGACCAGCGACAACTGGTCCGACGCGAACAACTGGCAGAACGGCACCATCCCGACCACGGGGTATACCGCGATCTTCCCCGCCAGCCTGACCTCCGCCGAACAGAAGAGCAATAACGACATCTCCGGCCTGACCCTCACCTCGATCCTGATCCAGGACACCGGCTACACGATCGGCGGCGACGCCGTGACGCTCAACGGCGGCGTCGACGCCTCGCAGACATCGAACGGCTCGACGCTGAACCTGCCGGTCACGTTCAGCGGGACCTCGGGGAATGTGACCGTCGACAACAAGCTGGCGACCCTCAACATGGGCGGCGTCATCACCAGCGCCGGGGGACTGGTCAAGTCGGGGACCGGCGTGCTCGACCTGACGGCCAACAACGGCACGCTCGGGGCGACGATCGACTCCGGTACGCTGCTCGTCGACGGCACCGTCGGCAGCGTCGGCGTCTCTTCGGGCACGACCCTCGGCGGGACCGGGACCGTCGCCGGTTTCACGACCACGTCGGCCACCGTCAGCCCCGGAGACTCCGCGACCTCATCGGGCATCTTGACCGACACCGGCAACGCCGTATTCGACGCCAAGACGACGTTCGACGTCCTCATCAACGGCACGACGGCCGGCACGAATTACAGCCAGTTGCAGGGCGCCGGCACCATCGACCTGGCCGGTGCCACCCTCAACGCGACGCTCGGCTCGAGCTTCACGCCGACCCCCGACGAGAAGTTCACGATCGTCAACAACACCGGCTCCTCGGCCATCGGCAACACCTTCGCGGGCCTCGCCGAGGGGGCGATCCTCTCGATCTCGAACCACTCGTTCTCGATCACGTACAAGGGCGGCACCGGCGGCCACTCGGTCGTCCTGACCGCCCTGGCCGGCTCGACGACCACGGTCAGCCCCGTGACCACCTCGCCGGTCTTCGGCCAGTCGGTCGCGCTCACGGCCACGGTCGCGGCGTCCACCACCGGCACCGGCACGCCGACCGGTACGGTCCAGTTCGATGCCGGTTCGGTGAACCTGGGCTCCGCCACACTCAACACCTCGGGCGTCGCGACGCTCAATACCACCTCGCTGGCCACCGGCTCCAACTCGATCACGGCGATCTACTCGGGCGATACCAATTTCGCCACGAGCACGTCACCGGCGGTCACGGCCACGGTCGCACAGGCCTCCTCGACCACGACGGTGACCACCAGCCCCGATCCCTCGGTCGCCGGCCAGACCGTCACGGTGACCGCCACCGTCGCGGCGGTCAGCCCCGGCTCGGGCACGGCCACGGGCACCGTCACCTTCTTCAACGGCACGACCAGCCTGGGGACCGGCACCCTCTCCGCCGGCGTCGCCACGTTCACGACTTCGACACTCGCCGTCGGCACCAGCTCGATCAACGCGGTCTACGCGGGCGATACCAACTTCACGACCAGCACCTCGACGGCCGTCAATCAGGTGGTCACGGCGGGCGGCGCCACGATCGCGGTCACGATCTCGAACTCGAATCCGTTCGGTCGCCAGGCGGTGACGTTGACGGCCATCCTCACGGTGACCTCCGGGACGATCGCGCCGACCGGCTCCGTGACGTTCTACGACATCGATGGCACCAACCTGGGCACCAGCACCCTGACCAACAACCAGGCCACGCTCTCCGTATCCGGCCTCCTGCTCGGCAAAGAGTCGATCACGGCCGTCTACTCGGGCGATTCCAATTTCGCCAGCGCGACCTCGGCTCCGGCCGCCCTGGTGGTCGGCAGCCCGACCGAGCTGTTCGTCAACCAGGTCTATGAGGATGTCCTCTCGGTCCCGGCCGACGTCAGCTCGACCCTCTGGACGGCCCTGATCAACGGCGGCTATCCCCCCAAGGTGGTCTCGACCTACATCCTCCAGTCGGATCAGGCGAAGGTCCAGGCGGTGAACGACGCCTACCAGGCCTACCTGAAACGCCCCGCGACCACCGCCGAGATCAACCGGGCGGTGGCCAAGGGCGACTCGCGTTCGCCGGTGTTATACGCCGAGATCTTCGGATCGAAGGAGTATTACCAGACCCGGGGCGGCAGCACGATCGACGGGTTCCTCAAGGCCCTGGCAACCGACTGGTTCGGCACCCCGTTCAGTCCGGCGACCCAGGCCCGCCTCGCGGGCAAGCTCCGGCGCGGCGAGTCGCGATACCAGGTCGCCTACGGGGTGATCACCAGCCCGAGCGGTGTCCGCGCCGAGGTCAACACGATCTTCGAGGACGTCCTGGGCCGCACGGCGACCGCAAGGGAACAGGCCCAGTACGCCTCGCAGGTCAAGCATCAGCGCGTCATCGAGGTGTACGCCAACCTGTTCGCCTCCCCCGAGTTCAAGGCGAAGTACGTGAACATCGTCTGACACGACACCAGCAGACGGCCCATCAGGGTATGGGTCGCGGGACCAACCTCGCGGCCCATACCCCTGTTGACCGGACCGCTCTCGTGATGCCGGTCGTCTCGACTGCTCCGAAGCCCGTGTCTCCCGGCTCGTGACATCACCGTCGCGTCCTTCGCCTATCCTCCGGGAGGCACCGAGAACTCCTCGCCCTCCCTTCGAAAATTGCCCGCGACCAAACGCACCCATTGATGCTTGACAACAATCGTGCCTACAATCGCCGCGTTGGTCGGAGTTGGAAACTCGGATGGGCACCCGAAGAGGAGGGAGGGACCGATGATTATCCCGCATCGCGGTAGAGGGTTCACGCTGATCGAGCTGCTGGTGGTCATCAGCATCATAGGAGTCCTGGTGGGGCTCCTGCTGCCCGCCGTCCAGTCGGCCCGCGAGGCGGGACGCCGAACGCAATGCCAGAACAACATGCGTAACATCGGCCTGGGGATCCTGGGGTATACCAATGCCTATGGGAAATTCCCCCCGGCCGGCGTGATCACGGACGACCCGAACAAGCAGAATCCGGGCCAGCCGCCGATCGACGTCCCGCGAAGCCAGGGGATCGTGAGCTGGCACGACCCGAGCTGCACGCCGACGGCGCTCGAGGTGCCGATGTACAACTGGGTCGTCGAGATCCTGCCGTTCCTCGACCAGCAGGACCTCGGCAATGCCTGGACCAGGACCGGGCCCAATTCCGGCGGCGGCCAGGTACCGTACTCTTATCTGGATACGACGATCACGTCGCCCGGACAGCCCAGCAATTACATGATCGGCTCGACGCCGCTGGGGGTCTTGAAGTGCCCCGACGACACCACGGCCCTGCCGGGCCAGGGCAACCTGAGTTACGTGGTCAACGGCGGGTTCTCGCTCTGGACGGCCCTGCCGCTGGGCTGGAAGGCCGGCGCGACCGACGGGACGGCGGCCGTCAACGCATACGATAATTCCGGGATGCGATGGGCATCCCCTTCGCAAGGGTGGGGGGGTAATCTCAACGTCTGCCGCAAGCTCGGCGTGATGTTCCTCGAAGATTACGGCGTCTTCGGTCCCTCACCGACCGCGATGCCCTGGAATGTGAGGACGACCTTCCCGGCGATCCTGGACGGCACGAGCAGCACGCTGCTCCTGAGCGAGAACACGCTGGCCGGCGCGGGGACGCCGAGCGTCTATTCCAAGAATACCGAGACCAACTGGGCCTGCCCGCTGGCCACGTTCTGCATGTTCATCGGCCCGCCCGCGGTCTGCGCCTCGAATGGCGACTGCATCGGCGGACAGTTGCAACCCCAGGCGGAGGTCGACGGCCCGGGCTGGTCGTTCTCGAATCGCGCGGGGACCTACGAGAATATCAACTTCGGCCAGAACCTGACGATCAAGGGCTCGTTCCCGTTCTCCAACAGCGCCCATCCCGGCGGCTGCAACATGCTCTTCTGCGACGGCGCCATACGATTCGTCAGCGCGGCGATCGACGGCACGGTCTATGCCAAGATCATCACGCCGGCCGGCAGCAAGCTGCCGATCTATGCCAAGCAGTTCCCGGTCGCGCAGGACGCGTTCACCCAATGATCTCAGCGTCCGGCGAGTCTCTTGATTTCCCGATCGCTGACATGAGCCGACCAGGGGCGGCTGAAGGCGGCGCCGCTTTGACGCACGCCGCCCATTCGCCCTCGCCTTGACAGTGACAGTCCGCTCGTGATGGCCTTCCGCCCGATCACGGCTTGGCCACGCCGATGATCGCGACGGCGAGCCGGCCGCCGGCATCGCCGGACGGCTGGGTCTTCAGGTCGTCGGCCTTCGCGTGCACGACCAGGCCGCGGCCGAGGATCGACGTCGGCCCTTCGAAGGTCATCTGGTCGTCGTCGAGGTCGACGACGGCGTTGCCGCTCTCATCGGCCTTGATGTTACCCATGTCACCGACGTGACGCTTCTCGCTGGAGTGCGAGGCGTGCGGCGTCTTGGTCGGATTGAAGTGCCCTCCGCTCGCCATCCCGTCCTCGTTCCACACCCCGAATTCATGGACGTGGAAGCCATGCTCGCCCGGGGTGAGGCCGCTGATCTCGCCGTGGATGTGGATCCCGGACGAGGTCTTGGTGAACGTCACCGTGCCCTTGACCTTGCTCTGTGTCTTGGTCGTCGGGATGAGCTGGCCGATGGCCTTGGTGACCGAGCCGGCCGGCGCGGCTTTCTCCGGCGCCGCGGCCTGCGTCCGCAGCCCCAGGGCGGTGAAGCCCACGAGCGACCCGACGGTGAGGGCCGCGATGCACTTCGTGATTGCCATGTCATGTCTCCTTGGTTGCGTCTTCGTTCGATGGCTCTGATTGATCGTTCCGATCCGATCCGATCCGCTCCCGGCGTCCACAACCGGGCGAAAGAGGTAACGTAGCCTGCCGTGTAGCGGTTCTCAAGGGTCTTCTCGGCACTCGAGCGCGGGGTCAGTCGGAGACGAACCACGTTGTCGAGGCCAGTCCATCACGACCTCCTGCGCGAGCACACATCCACTTCGCTCCGCATGCAGGTGGTCCGGATCCTCCGGCGGCAACGGAAACAACCCCGCAAATTCCGCACCCATGCGAGCCGACGGGTGGACAGTCGCACATCCCGGATGGACAATGTCCTGTTAACCTTGCGTCAACGATCCCGAGGCGCCGGCCGCCCGGACCGAGCATCGTGCGCGAGGCCGATCACCCATCAGAATTCAGGACGTGAGGCATGGGCTTGTCCCTCGACATGATGACCCCCGGGCCGCAGACCACGGACCAGAAGCTGGACCGTCACGACGAGCGGCGGCGTGGCGGGATACCGACGGTCTCGGTCTTGAAAGGGCCGATCGCGCCGGCACTGGAATCGGCCCGGCGCTGGGCGGAAGACCTCGAGCGGCCGATGGTGCTGGTGCGTCCCGAACAGGCGGATGCCGAAACCCTGATCGTTCCCTGGGTGGACCGTCTGGCGGCCGGTCGTGACCTGGCCGATGCCGCGGTCGCCTGGCTGGCCCGACGGCTCGATCAGCCCGCCGGCCGGATCGGCCGCTCGCTGCGCAGGATGACGGATTATGAAGTGGCGAGGTTCTTCGACTCGGCCGCGCCGATGGTCTCCGAGTCTGGCGTCGAGCTGTCGGCCCGCCGTCTGATCGAGCTGTCAGCCCACGACCGCAGGGAGTTTCCCCCGGACCTGGCCCCGGACCTCGACGCCCGGCTCGACGGCCGCGGCCGGCCCTGGATCCGCGTCTTCCGGGCCCTGGGCGAGTTGGTCCCCCAGCCCGTCCTGCCCGTCCTCGTCGTCGCGCCCAACCGGCGGAACTTGCCCCAGCTCGAGGGCCTGGCACGGGTGCTCGCCGACATGGCCGAGGCCCAGCCCCTCGCGGCAATCTTCTTGATCGTCGAGACCGACTGGTTCGATACCTACCTCGACCTGGCGCCCGAGTCCCGCGCCAAGGCCCTGCTACGCTCGGGAGTCGTGGAAGCGGGTGGCGGGTGGCGGGTGGCGGGTGACGGGAAGGAAGACGGATCAGAAAGTAAGCAGTCGGGATCTGGACCCATTCCCGGAGCCGGAGCCACGCGCTCCGAGGTATTCAACCCGCCACCCGCCACCCGCCACCCGCCACCCCAAGATGAGGCCCGCAGCGCGGCCGAGCGCTTCCTCTTCGACCTGCTCGACTCGTTGCCCGAGACGACCGGCCTCTTCGAGCTCAACACCACGCTCGACTTTCATTTCGGCGCCGGCCGCCCGATCGAGGTCGACCTCCTCGCCCGCTCCCTCAAGCTGGTCGTCGAGATCGACGGCTATTACCATTTCCAGGATCCCGAAGCCTATCGCCGCGACCGCCGCAAGGACCTGGAATTGCAGAAGCGCGGCTACCTGGTGTTGCGGATCCTGGCCGAGGACGTCGTCGATCAACTCGAGGAGTTGCTGGAGACGCTGCTCTCGGCGGTCGCGTTCTGCCGGCATCAGCAGGAAGCGAGGTAATCGCACATGGCCTCCACGACGCAGAACTCGGCGATCGGCTCCCTGGTCCTGGTCCGGCTATTGGCCGCCGGAGAGGGCGGGGAGTCCGCTTCGAAGATCCAGAAGGATCTCGAGCCGCTGCTGGCCCACCGATGGTCGGGCGTGCCGCTCTCCGGCGCCCTGAACGAGGCCGTCGAGCAACTCAAGGCCGACGACTGGGTCGCCTTCCGGCTCGGCAAATCCCGGAAGGCCGCGCCCAAGGTCGCGCTGACCGCCGAGGGCCGGCGACGCGCACTCGAATTCCTGGGGGTTGACCGGCTCAAGCCGAAGACGACATGGAACGTCCTCAGGAAGACTTATCTCCCCGCATGCGCGCTGGGCCTGCCCGCGTCGACCGAGGCCCAGTTCAAGGCGATGAATTCCGAGCCCGCCTTCAGGGCGGTCTTGCTCAAGCGGCAGTACGGCCTGCCGACGGCCGACATCCCCAAGCTCGACGACGCCATCGACGCCCTGGCCTGGAAGCTGATCGGCTTCGAGGGTGAGACCCGGAAGTTCACCTTGCCGAACGTCAAGGCCGCCGTATTGAACCGCGAACTCGGCGACGGCCGAGCGGCCGACTTCAAGAAGGCCGCGAACCGCCTGGTGGCGCAGAAGGCGGGCGCGAAACGCGACGACCCCAAGGAGCTGAGGGACGCGGTCGTCCGCGATTGGATCGACGGGCGCACCGCGCTCCGCATCGCGGCAGGAGATGCCCGGGCCGCCGGGGGCGCCATCGAGCCCGACCACCCCGGCCATCCCGCCGGGATGGAGCCCGAGCCGGTCGACCACCCCCCCGAGGCACCGCACGCACTCTCCCTCTACGACCCCGCGACGCCCCAGGCGCCCGCAACCGTCGAACCGGCCGACGCCACGACTCGCGAGGCCGGGCCGGTCGACCTCGCGCGGTTCGCCGAGCGCGTCAAGGCCGCCGCGCGGGCCTGCCAGACCGGCCGCTACGGGGACAACAAGGTCTTCATCGCGCATGTCTGGAGGACACTCCAATCCGATCCCGACTTCGCCTGGATGGACCTCGACGCCTTCAAGGAGCGGCTCACCATGGCCAACAACGCCCGGCTGCTCGACCTGAGCCGGGCCGACCTGGTCCAGGCCATGGACCCGGACGCCGTCCGACTGTCCGAGGTGCACTACCTCAACGCCACATTTCATTTCGTCCGAATTTAAGAGTGACCTTCCATGGCGGTAGCCACCATGACTGCGAAATCAGGCACCGAGGCCCGGGGCGGCCCGGATGAGGGCGATCCGCGCATCGCCGCGTTCTGCTCCACTCGCATGGACGGCCTCTTCCACGCCTTCGCCTACGCCAACGACATCTGGCGGCTCGACCCCTTCGACGTCGGGACCATCCACACCGACGCCCGCGAGACGTTCCAGCGGATCGTGGGCCGGGTGCGCGAGACCTCGGGGCTCCCGACCGGCCGCATCCTCCTCCTGCTGGGCGAATCCGGCTGCGGCAAGACGCACCTGATGCGCGCCTTCCGCAACCAGGTCCACGCCCGCGGCTCGGGATACTGCGGCTATCTCCAGATGACCGCGTTCACCGGCCAGTACGGCCGATATGTGCTCAACAACCTCGTCGACTCGCTCGACAAGCCGTACGACGAGTCCCGGTCCGAGGCCACGGGACTGCTCCGGCTCTCGAACGCCCTGGCCGAGTCGTTGCGCGACGTCCCGCGCGACTGGCTCGACCGGCTCCGCGAGGGCGGCCTGGACCAACCCAGCCTCGACCAGATGGTCGCCGACATGGCCGACCGGATCCTCCTCGACGACCGATTCAATGCGATCGACGTCTATCTCGTGCAGGTCCTCCTCTATCTCCAGTGCAACGACCCGCGGATCAAGGCGCGCGTGCTCAAATATCTCCGTTGCGAGGACCTGACCGACCACGACCGCCGGCTGCTGGGCGGGATCGTCCCGTGCACGTACGCGGACGCGCCCAACCGGATCATCGAGCGCCTGGGCCAACTGATGTGGGCCGTCGAGCGGGTGCCGCTGATCCTCTGCGTCGACCAGCTCGAGGACGTCTTCGACCTCGACGAGGCGGCGGTCAAGTTCCGTCGCGCGATGGCCACCCTCTGCGACATCGTCAGCCGGCTCCGGTCGGCCATCGTGGTCATCGCCTGCCTCGAGGACTACTACGACGAGCTCAAGAAGCTCCTGACCCGGCCGATCAAGGATCGGGTCGAGAGCGATCCTCCGCCGGTTGACCTGAAGACCCCCTGCGACCGCGATCAGGTCGAGCAACTCATCGCCCATCGTCTGAAGTTCCTCTTCGAATCGATGCAGATCCCCTTCCGACCGGATCAGCCGACGTTCCCGCTCCCCGAGCCGATGATCGCCGGCCTGGTCGGCCTCCGCGCCCGCGACGTCCTGGACCACGTCCAGATCTACCGCGAGCGTTGCATCGCGAAAGGGAAGATGGCCGACGACCCTCGTGATGGCGGCGACGACGCAAAAAGACAGGAGAGCGGCCGTGTCCAGGAACAGGACGTCGTCGCCATCGAGCAGGCCTGGAACGAGGCCCGATCGACCTCGAAGATCGTCGTCCCGGTCGACGAGGCCGAGCTGGCGGGGATCCTGTCGAATGCGATCGCGGCCGGCTCGAGCGAGCTCGATACCGGCCATCGTCTCGAGGCTGAGGCCGACGCCCGCTTCGTCTCGGCCCGACGCGTTGCCGGCACTCAAGCGATCGAGCGGATGCAGGTGGGGATCTGCAACAAGGGTGCCCAGGGAGGCGGGCTGAGCCGTCAGATCGAGGAGGTCGAGCAACGCGCCAGCGCCCAGACGCCGGTGATCGTCCGCTCGACGGCGTTCCCGGGCAATCCGAAGGCGGCGGTCTCGCAGCAGCTCGGCAAACTGATCGCCGGCGGCGGTCGACGCGTGGTCGTCGAGGACTCCGACTGGCGGACCATGATGACCCTCGAGTCATTCCGCCGCGACCGAAATTCGAGCCCCGCCTTCGCGGCCTGGCTCAAGCGAACCCGTCCATTGACCAGCCTGACGTCGTTGCGGGCAATCCTGGCCCTGGATCGGCCCGTCGAGCCGACGCCAACGCCGACCGGCAAGGAAACGGTCGCAAGCGACCCCGGTCCGACGGCGGGTGCTTCCACACCGTCCCCCGCGACACCCCCGGCACAGGAAAGGGCGACAGCATCTGTGCCGCTCGAGCCCCTGTTCATCGGGACGACCAGCGACCGTCGCGGCGAGCCGGTGACGATCGAGCCGGCCGAGCTGGCCCGGCACGCCGCATTCCTGGGCGCGCCCGGCAGCGGCAAGACGACGGCCGCGCTGGGGGTGATCGAGCAGCTCCTGGTCCGCGGGATCCCGTCGATCCTGATCGACCGCAAGGGAGACCTGTGCGCCTACGCGCAGCCGGATATGGGCCTGCGCACGAGTCTCGACGGCGACCTGGCCGCGCGAGCCGCCCGCCTGCGTTCGACCGTGGATGTCGCCCTGTACACGCCGAGACGGCCCGACGGCCGGCCGCTCTCGATCGCGGCGGTGCCCGCCGGCCTGGGCGTGCTGCCGTCCCACGAACGCGAGCAGGCCGCCAAGTTCGCCGCCACGGCACTGGCCGACATGATGAATTACGGCGAGAGCAAGGGCGACCAGTCGCGGCTCGCGATCCTGTTCCGGGCGATCGACCTGCTCGGCCGCGAGCCGAAGCAGGGCGCGATCTCGATCAAGCTCCTGGTCGACTTCATCGCCGAGAAGGACCCCGCATTGATCAACCAGGTCGGCCACCTCGACATCAAGCTCTTCGACCGCCTGGTCCAGGACCTGGAGACCCTCCGGCACAACCGGGGCGACCTGCTGGCCGCCGAGGGCGAGCCGCTCGAGATCGAGGCCCTCCTGGGCCTGGGCGCGCAACGGACGCCGGGCAAGACCCGGCTGAGCATCATCAGCACCAAGTTCCTGGGCCCTAACCAGGACGTCCAGTTCTGGGTCGCCCAGCTCTTGATGGCGCTCGGACGATGGATCAGCAAGTCGCCCGCCCCGCCCGGAACTCTCCAGGCCGCGATCCTCTTCGACGAGGCCGACCTGTACCTGCCCGCCGTGCGTCAACCGGCGACCAAGGAGCCGATGGAGAACCTCTTGCGACGGGCGCGGTCCGCCGGGCTCGGCCTGCTCCTGGCCACCCAGAGCCCCGGCGACTTCGATTACCGTTGCCGCGACAACATCCGCACCTGGTTCGTCGGGCAGGTCAAGGAGGCCAACTCGATCGCCAAGATGAAGCCGATGCTCAGCGAATGCCGGATCGACGTCGCCGCCCGGCTGCCCGCCCAGGAGCCCGGCGAGTTCTGCTTGCTTCGCGACGGCGAGGTGACGCTGCTGAAGACCAAGCCCTCCGCCGTCGACCCCAGACAGATTCCCGAGGATGAGATCGTCAGGCTCGCACGCCGCCGATGAGTGCACATAGAGGGGACAGACCTCGGTCATGTTCAATATTTCTCCAGTAACGCCCTGGACTTGCTGATTTGCGGGCGTGGGCATCTTCGGCCAGTGGATCGCTTATCCGGCCGGATGACTCATGCTACATTGTTGCAGACGGAGAATCCCAGGCCGCGATACGATCATTTTCCGCCGCCCCAGGTTAAGGAGGACGACCCGTGCCACTCCGCGACCATTTCCGTTCGCCGGTGAACGATAGTCATTCCTGGGACGAGGTCCATGGTCAGTGGCCCGGTGAGATCGTCCGACATTTGACCACCATCCTGCCGGCGGGGTTCCGGGCCGCGCCGAAAGTCCACCTCGGCTCACCCTTCGAGGTCGATGTCAGCACCTACGATCTCGACTCCCGCAATCCGGACACGAACGCGGATTCCGGCGACGGCGGCACCGGTACGTTGACCGCATTGTCACCCACCCTGACCGTCGAAGCGGACCTGTCGGAACAGGACGATTACGAGGTGCGCATCTACGACGCAAAGAGAGGCCGGAAACTGGTCGCCGCCATCGGAATCGTCAGCCCGTCGAACAAAGACCGTCAGGATACCCGCGAGTTATTCGTCGTCAAGATGGCGTCCCTGCTGCAAAAGGGCGTATGCGTTTCGCTCGTCGACCTCGTGAGCGTTCGTCAGGCTAACCTCTACGCCGACCTCCTGAACCTCCTCGGCCGCGCCGATCCCGCGCTGAGCACCGCGACCCCGTACCTGTATGCCGTCACGCTCCGCTCCCGAAGGCCTCCCAAACGGAGACAGTTGCTCGACGCCTGGTTCTACCCCATGATCGTCGGACAACCGCTGCCGACACTACCGATCTGGCTCACCCCGGACCTCCGCGTGATGCTCCCGCTCGAGATCAGCTACGAAGAAACCTGTCGAATACTCGGGATTGCGTGAAGCGAATAGGTCAGGGCATCGCCCGCTATTTCGACCCGCCTCCGAGGATAGCCAGCGTATCCGCGGCGGCGGCGCGCACGCTGGTCTCCGGATCCTTCTCCTTCAGCTCGCGGATGAGGGGAATCGCGGAGGCCGCCTTGGAGCCGAAGGGCGCCAGCGCCTGGATCGCGGCCTCGCGGGTCAATCCCGTCTTGGACCGGAGGGCGTCCGTGAGGGCGGCCACGACATCGGAGGCGGCCGGCGTGCTCGGGGCGATCCGTCCCAGGGCGCGGGCGGCGGCGACTCCATCGCGGGTCGGCGCCTCGCTCGCCGCGGCCTCTTTCAGGAAGGCGGTCAGGGCCGGTATGGCCGCCACCGCGGCCGGTCCGAAATCGCCCAGCGCAGTGGCCGCCGAGCCACGTCGCTGTCGGTGGCCGGATTTCACGACCTCCACCAGGGCCGCCATCACCGGGCCGGCGGATTCCGTCCCTCGCGCGATCTGGCTCAGCGCCTGCGCAGCCGAGTGGGCCGGGCCCGTGAACGTGGGGTAGGGCGACCGATCGGGGACACGCCGGTCGGATTCGGTCGGTTCGTTCAAGATCGCGATCAAGCCGGGGATGGCCGGACGGGCGTCGGGCGCCAGCCGGGAGAGCATCGAGACGACCTGGAGCCGGACATCTCGGTCGCGGCTGCCGAGTGCCGCGATCAAGACGGGCACGACCGCCGCGGAGACGGCCGGCGGCCGGATCCGGCCCAATGCGGAGATGTAGGCCTTGTGGACCGGCAGCCCGTCCCGTTCGACATTTCGGAGCAAGATCGGGATCGAGGAATCCAGGCCGTTCCGGTAGCCCGCCAGCGCCATCGCGGCCGCGGCACGATCCTCGACCGATCCCTTCTCCAGGGCGGCGAAGAGCGGTCTCGGCGGTTCGCCGTTCGCCTTCGGAGCAATGGCCCCCATCGCCCCTATGGCCGCCAGGCGGACCGCGACGTCAGCATCCTCGAGCAGGCCGGTGAGTATCCCGGCCGCCGTCTCCACATCGAGTGTCGGCGAGGCCTCTTTTGGCGACGGCCTCCGGCCCCGCCTGGACCCGCCGACTGAGCTCGTGGCGATGATCCCCAGGGAGTTGGCAGCCGCGGCCCGGACTTCGGCTCGGGGATCGCCCAGCAACCCGACCAGGCTCGTCCAGGCCTCACCGATCGTCTCCGCGTCGGACCCGGCACTCGCGGCGTAGCTACTGACCAGGCCCACCGACTGTGCCGCCGCCATGCGGACCTCGGCATCCGGATCGGCCAGGGCCGGTATCAAGGCTCGTAGTGCCTCACCGCTCAGGCGGAATCCCAGCCCCGAGAGCTCGCGGACCGTGGCCAGCCGATCCGATGGGCGCGGGCACCAAGCCCACGCGCGGCGGCCTGGACGGGGTGGCCGTTATCCCACATCACTCGCCACGCCCAGAAGATCGCGCCGGCGCAAGCGCCAGCACCATCACCGCCTGGACGACCGCCGGCACGCGCCCGGGCCGCCTGGCCTTGGATTCGGCCACATCGGGGCCTGTTGAACCTTCGCCGCTCGTGCTCATTCGCTCAGCCTCGCTCGATCGATCGCTGGTCCGGGGTGATCCCGAAGAATCGCAAGTCCGGCATCAAGAATATTCCGGCTTCATCACCCTGACCACTGGCCGCCGGGAAAATCGCGAATGCGCGACCCCCGCGCCGATCCTCACGACGCTCGCGGGCTCCGCAACTTCTGGGGCGCGACGATTTCTCCCGGCGGGGTCTGTTCGGAGATCTGCCGCCAGAGTTCTTCGCGGTACACGCCGATCTCGGCCGGCGCGGAGATCCCGAGCCGGACCGTGTTCCCCTCGATCGCGACGACGGTGACCGCCAGCTCGCAGTGCGGCACCAGGATCCGTTCACCAAGCTTCCGGCTGAGGACCAGCATCGAAATCCCTCCGTGTTCGCCGAGCCATCCAAGATGTTCAGGACATACCCACCCCACCACATCAGAGCGACCGACCGACTCTGCCCGTCCGAGACTCAAGCCCCCTCCCGAACCGCCAACCCGGGACGTATCGACCCTCAATCGCTGTCCGGTGAAATTTTGTACCCTATCCCGAAAGACTCTGCAAGACCGGCCTCCCGGATTCTCCGGAATCTCGGATCTCAACCCGGAATCCCGCCGCGAGAGCCCCTCATTTTGAAGTGGGCGTTGCCGAGGGTGCTTGCCTGATTGCCGTGGTCGTCAGTTCGTCGATGGCCTCGTCGATGTCGAAGGCCTCGTCGTCCGGCGGGCCGAGGAACTTGTGGCGGATGATGCCGTGGTGATCGAGGATGTAAACGGTCGGCCAGCCGGGAATGTCGTACAGAGCGGCGATCGGCCCCTGGTCGCCGCCGTCCCACCAGGAACGCCAGTTGATATTCTCGTCCTTGATCCGCCGCCTCAACTTTTCCTTGTCCTTGTCGCCGTTGATGCCGAGAAGGGCGAAGGGCCTTCGTTCCATCTTCTTCACCAGCGACCGAACGTGCGGGTACATGGCCCGGCTCGGCCCGCACCAGTCGCCCCAGAAGAGGAGCACGACAACCCTACCCTTGTAGTCGCCGAGTTTGAATGGGTTGCCGTCGATGTCTTCACCGGCAATATCGGGAGCCGGCTTGCCGATACCGAGATTGGGTTTTTCCCAGAGTTTGGCCTGGGCGCTCATGTTGACCATACGGAGGAAGTCGCTCACATCGGTGTACTCCTTCGCGGCCCGCCCGAACATCGCTTCGGATCGCTTGGACAGGTCGTCGGGATTCCACGAGCGGACAAGCTCGAATGCTGCCTGGTCGGCCCCTTGCTTCAGGTAATTCGACCGTAATTGCCGGGCCTGCGGCGTATCTCCCTTCAGGGCACGGACCAAGTCGGACTCGCGTTTGAGGTACTCGGCCAGCGCCATGCAGGCTTGACCCTGGGCGACGCGGTCCGGGTTTTTCGCAGCGATCGCGCGGAGCAGAGTCTCGGCCGCGGGTGACAGCGAATAGACCAGGTCAGGGACCAGTCTCGGGGCGACCTCGCCCAGCCTCTTGTTGCCGGCATGGTTCGTCGCCATCCGCTCGACCGCTCGGTTGACGTCGGGATCGGAACCGCCATTCCGAACGATCCAGATCAATGCATCGACGGCCGCCGCGTCCCGGGGAGCCGATTCGGCGATCTCGCGAAACCGTCGGATATACGGCCGGGGCTGGGGAAATCGCTCCTTGAAGAATTTTCGCTGCTCCTCTATTGTCTTGATATTCTGATACGTTGTCCAGAATTGATGCATGGCCGTCCGGTGTTCGCGCAGGAGAGCCCGGTAGCTCTCCTGCGGCGTCCTCGGCTCATGCTCCGGCTCGTCATGAGCCCATAGCGACGGCGTGAGGAGCCACACGATCAGAATGGCCTGGAGCGCTTGCCGCATCGTCATCCCTTTCTCGGACAAGCCGACCGACGAGATCGAGAAACTTTCGATAACGAAGTTCTCCGATCCCAACCCGTTGGTGAAGAGTCCCCGCAACAGTCGCGTTGATCCCGGCGGTTCCCATCCCGATACGGATCGATCCCGGCCTCAACCGCCTTTGATCTTGGCGAGGGCATCCGTCGCGGCCGATCGGACGTCCTGATTCGGATCCTCTCGCGACATCGCCTGGAGCCGGGAGATCGCGCCGGCGGCCTTCCCGCCGAACTGCGAGAGGGCGAAGGCGGCCTCGGATCGCATCGAGTGGGATTGCGACCCGAGGGCTTCGATCAGGGCCGCGACCGCCGCCTCGGCCGATGGAGTGTCCGGAGCGATCCGGCCCAGGGCGCGGATGGCCTGGTCGGCCGGGAGCCGGCGGTCCGTCTCGGGATCGAGTCGTCGGAACGGCGTCGGATCCCTCACGACCGCGATGAGGGCCGGGATCGCCGCCCGGGCCTCGTCCCCGAATTGCTCGAGGCCGGCGGCGGCCGCGCGACGGACCTCCGCATCTCGGCTCCCGAGGCCCTGGATGAGGACCGGGATGACCGCCGCCGACACTCGGGGTGGCCCTATCGTTGCCGTCGCGCACGCATTGCGAACCATGGGGTCGGCATCGTGCTCCAGGGTCCTGAACAGGGCCGGGATGAAGGGATCGAGGCCGCGCTGGAATTTGCCCAGCGCCGTCGCCGCCGCGGCACGGTTCTTGGCGATCGGATCCTCCAGGGCCGCGCCGAGCGCCTGCGGCGGGTCGACCGGGGCATTGGAGCCGACGACTTCGAGGACACGGATCATGACCCAGCGCACCTCGGCGTCCGGATCGCCGAGCCCCTTCGCCAGCGCGGGGACCACCTTGTCGAGATCGAACAGCTCGGTGCCCTGTTCGGTGATCGCGATGGCACCCACAGCCTTCGCCGCCGCGAGCCGCACCCCGGCCTCGGGATCTTCGAGCCGCCTGGCAATCTCGGCGACGGCCGGCCGGAAATCGATCGACGACTGGGCGCGCATCGCGGAGATGAGGGCCTGCAGGATTTCCGTCGCCGCGATCCGCCCGTCGGCCTCGGGGGCGCCAAGGCCCTCGATGAGTACGGCGACCACCCGATTGAGATCCGCCTTCGAGATGACCTCGGACCCGCCGGCCGCGGCGCGAGCTCAAGACCTGGGCGGCCGCGATCCGGACGCGAGACTCGGGATCGCCGAGCATCTCGATGACGGCCGGGATCACCGCCTTGGAATCGTCGGCGAGGGGGCCGAGGGCGAGCACGCTCGCGACCCGGACGCGCGCCTGCGGATCCTTCAGCGCCCCGAGCAGCGCCGTCTGCCCGGCGCGAACCTCGTCACCGCCGATACCGGAGCGGACCACGCTGGCGACGACCCGGCCCAGGGCCTCGGACGCCTCGACGCGGACCTCGGCATCCGCGTCACCGATCGCGGCGATCAGCGAGGGGATCGAGGTCTCCTTCTCCGGAACGCCGAGCTGCTCCAGTTCTCTCACCGCATCCACACGCTCGGACGCGCTCCCGACCTCAAGCGCGTGGGCCGCGATCTTGGCCGGGTCGGTCTCCCCGATCACGACCTTCCAGATGAAGAACAGCAAGCCACAGCACGAGACCAGCGCGATCAACAACCGCGCGGGGGCCGGGATGCGCCGGCGCGGCCGGGGCTTCGCCGGTCTCATCCCCGGCTCCGATGGACGGTCGTCTTGCATGCCCATTCCCACTTCCTCCCCGCGACGATCGCTTACCGCGGGTCAAGGTCACCCGCCTTCGGCCTCTCCAGCCAAACTTCATACCAGCACACAAGAAGCGCCAGCGATAGGTCCAGCCGGATGAGACGCGTCACCAACCGATGGCCGCTACCGACTCACCTGCTTTCCGCCGTCATAATGGATGGCCGTCTGGCGCTCGATCACGAAGTCCCAGTCGAGCCGGTGGGGCGGGTCTCGGTAGTGGCGATAGGCCGCCGCCATCTGCCGCGCCGCCTCTCGGAAGGGCACTCGAGCATAGTCTCTGTCCTTGCGGCCTGGATGGATGCCTGGCCCGTTGGAACGATCTCTCGGATGGTGGTTCGAGACTTTTCCGATAGATGCATGCTGATGCCGGCGATTTCCGTAGACCCGCTTGTCACGGGTCTAACAACTCCCCGGCCGACACACCTACGATCGTCGCCATATCCTATAATCTATGATGGGATAAATCCGCGCCGCGAAGAAGGGTGATGTGTTCGGCGGTTGTCAGACTCGGAGACCGCGACTCGGGACGACGAGAGACACTACGCGAAAATCCATGAAACGAACCCAGAAACCGCCGCCGACAACCGCCGAGTGGAAATCGAGGAAACGAACCCAACTCCCGCCGAGAGTCACCGAAGAGTCAAGAACCGAGGAAACGAACCCAACTCTCGCCGAGGCCGACCACCCGATGAAAATCGACGAAACGAACCCAACCCCTCCCATGAACGAATCATCGATCAAAGCTGTAACTCCTTTTGGGTCCAGGGCTTGGCCTCGATCCCCGAGATTTCTCTTTTCGTGACCTTGGTGTCTTTCGTGGTTAAATCTCTTCCCTCTTCAATTGTCTTCCGTACTGGTATGAGTCACCAACGAGCCCGAGGAGCTCATGGACGTCTGCTTGCATCCTCGCGAGTTCGAGAATGAGAAACCGAGGAAACGAACCCAACTCCAGGAGTGACAATCGCAACGATCGCGAAGTCTAGCGGAACGGCTTCGCGCCCGAGGACTCCGCCCCGGACGATCCGGGATCATTTCCAATGACAGAGAATGCAAGAAACCAAAAACGGATGTAAGATACAACCGTTGCACCGCGGTATCACGATGAGCCGGCCAGCCCGATGATGACCTGCCGGCGGACAGGAATGTCGGTCGCACTCGCAGTCGCATCTGTTCGTTTGTCACCTTGATTGGAGACGGGGCGATCACGCAGCCCATCCCGGATCGACCGGGTGGCGTCAACGCAACCTGCCCCGATGGCGGCTTCCTTCGTTCGACTCCTTCGATCCTTCATCTGCACCGGGGATTCCCGCTATGGTCGCCGGAACTCGGAACGTCGCGTCCGCGGAAGGGGCCGCCCGCCGCGGCGATAACCCGGTCATCCAGCTCGTGGGCTTCCGGCTCGACAAGGAAGACTACGCGATCGCCATCACCAAGATCCAGGAAATCATCCTGATGAAGCCGATCACGCGCATCCCCCAGGTGCCCGACTTCATCGAGGGGCTCATCAACCTGCGCGGCTCGGTCATCCCCATCATCAACCTCCGCAAGCGATTCGGCCTGGCACCCCGCGAGGTTGACGACGAGACCCGGACCATCGTGGTCAACATCCATGATAAGACCGTCGGTTGCATCGTGGACGCGGTCACCCAGGTCATGCGGATCAATCGCGACCAGATCCAGCCGCCGCCGCTCTCTGTATTGTCGGTGGCCCATCAATACATCTCCGGCCTCGCCAGGCTGGATGATCGGCTGCTGATCATCCTCGACATCGAGCGGCTCTTCGACGAGCAGAGCCAGGTCGTCAGCGGCCAGTGGCAAGAGAAAGCCGGAGATCCGCAAGCCGCGACGGGCACCTGACCGGCCGCCAGGATTCCGGATTCGAGATCCCAGACCACCCAGACCAGACATCGGGCGTCGAAAGCGACCAATAGCCAAGCCAGGCGGTGCTCGCGGAGCACCCGTCCCACTCAACCCAACGATAAAGAAGCCATGTCATACGAACAGGAAGATCGGGGGCCGGCGGCCGGCCCGGGGGCGGCCGGGGCTCAAAACGGCGGGGCACATGGAGTACCGGAGGTCCCCGCCGCACGCGGCGGCGAGCGTCGGCCGCCGGCGGCCGGCAGCAAGCCGAAAGCCAGGGCGAAGACGGTCCGGCGCATCGCCACCGAGCCGGCCGTGCGGAGTTCGCCCGCGGCGCTCGACATCGCCGAGGAGGCGCACGCCCTCCTGGCCGAGGCGAACGCCAACACCCAGGCGATGATCGACTCGCTGGGCGCGATCATCCGGGCCGAGACGGTCGAGGAGGTCATCCGCGCGACCCTGGACACCATCCGCAAGGAGTTCGGCTGGACCTACGCGTCTTACTGGACGGTCAACCCGGCCGAGAACGTGCTGGTCTTCTCGATGGAGTCCGGCCGCGTGGACGACGAGTTCCAGCGGCTGACCCGCACCGCGCGGTTCCGCGAAGGCGAGGGGCTCAACGGACGGTCGTGGCGGCTCCGCGACCTCTTCCACGTCGCCGACATCAGCGAGCTGCACGACTGCTGCCGCGCGCCGCTGGCTCGCCGAGCCGGGGTCAAGGGGGCGGTCGCCCTGCCCGTGATCCGCGACGGCCAGGTCGTCGGCACGCTCGACTTCTTCTCGACCCAGTCCGTCGAGATCTCCCCGACCCGGCTCGAGGCCCTGCGGATCATCGGCCGCACGGCCTCGAACAAGATCTCCGCCCTGTCGCGGATGGGCGACCTCGCCCGGATCAAGCAGATGGTCGACAACGCGCCGATCAACCTGATGTACGCCGATCTCGACCTGAAGATCCAGTACATGAACCCGAAGGCCGAGCAGACGCTCAAGCGGCTGGAGGCCCACCTGCCGATCAAGGTCAACCAGATGATCGGCCAGCCCATCGACGTCTTCCACAAGGCGCCCGAATACCAGCGCCGCCTGCTGGCCGACCCCCGCAACCTGCCCCGCACCGCGACGATCAACGTCGGCCCCGAGCTGTTCGAGCTGAGCGTCTCCGGGATGACCGACCCGCACGGCAAGTTCATCGGGCCGATGATCACCTGGGAGGTGGTGACCGAGAGGGTCGAGACGGCGCGACGCGAGGCCGAGACCGCGGCCGACATCCGCGCGGTCAACCAGTTGCTCCTCTCGCTGGGCCGGTGCAACTCGGTCCGCGACGTCGTCACCGCGGCCCTGTCCAGCGTCCGCGAGGCGTTCGGCTGGTCGTACGGCTCGTTCTGGGAGATCCACCCGGATGAGCACGCGCTGCGATTCGTCCAGGACTCGGGCTCGGTGAGCGAGGAGTTTCGCCGCGTGAGCACCGAGGCGCGGTTCCGCGAAGGCGAGGGGCTCAACGGCATGGCCTGGCAGACCCGCGACCTGGTCTTCATCGCCGACCTGGGCGATATGAAGTCGTGCTCGCGAGCCCCGGTGGCCCGCCGGAGCGGCCTGAAGGCCGGCTTCTGCTTCCCGATCCTCAACGGCGGCCGGGTCCTCGGCACGATGGACTTCCTCACCGAGGACAAGCTCGCCCCGTCCGAGGGCCGGCTCGAAGCCCTCCGCAACGTGGGCCGGCTGGTCTCCACGGCGCTGGAGCGCGTTGACCAGCAGACCCGGCTCGACCAGGCCAAGAAGGACCTGGAAAGCAAGGTCAGCCAGCTCATGAAGGTGGCCAAGGCCGCCTCCGAGGGCGACCTGACCGTCCGCGTCGACGTCAAGGGGGACGACGACATGGGCCGCCTCGGCGAGGCCCTGGGCCGGATGATCGCCGACATCAAGCACATCATCGGCCAGGTCATCGAGTCGGCCAGCCAGTTCGCCGAGGGCTCGCGGGTCGTCGCCGAGAGCGCCAGCTATCTCAGCGACTCGGCGCAGAACCAGGCGGCCACCGTCGAGGAGATGTCCGCCTCGATCCAGCAGCTCTCCACGTCGATCGTCGAGATCAACCAGAACGCCTCGGCCGCCAGCGCGCAGGCCACCACGACCTCGAAGCTGGCCAAGCAAGGCGGCGAGTCGGTCGAGCAGTCGATCGAGGCCATGGTCCTGATCAAGAAGTCCAGCGAGCAGGTCAGCGACATCATCCAGGTCATCAGCGAGATCGCCAGCCAGACCAACCTCCTGGCCCTCAACGCCGCGATCGAGGCGGCGCGGGCCGGCGAGCACGGCCTGGGCTTCGCCGTCGTCGCCGACGAGGTCCGCAAGCTGGCCGAGCGCTCCAGCGCCGCGGCCAAGGAGATCACCGCGCTGATCAAGGAATCGACCCGACGCGTCGCCGACGGCGCCCAGCTCTCCGAGAAGGCCGGCGAGTCGCTCGCCAAGATCGTCCAGGGCGTCGAGGAGACCGCCGCCAGCATCGCCAAGATCGCCAGGGCCACCAAGGAGCAGACCGAATCCTCCTCCGAGGTCAACAAGGCGATCCAGAACGTCTCCAGCATCACCGAGACCAACGCCTCCAGCTCCGAGGAGCTCTCGGCCAGCGCCGAGGAGCTCGGGGCCCAGGCCGCAACGCTCAAGAACGTGATCTCCGGATTCAAGGTCTGACGGTTGTCCGCGGTCAGTTGTCCGTTGTCCGTGATCCCAGGTACGCCGTTCGACCGAGACAGCAGGAGCGCGGCTGATGATCAACAAGTGCTACGCCACCAGTGACTCACCGAGCACCGAGCGCGAAAACGGACAACTGACAACTGACAACTGACAACTGACAACGAGCCTATGAACACCGAGTTAACCAATGATGAATACGAGAAGTTCTGCGGGCTGATTTACCGCGCCGCGGGAATCCGGATCGCCGAGAACAAGCGAGTGATGGTCAGCAACCGAGTGCGGCGCCGGCTGCGGGCGACCGGGATCGGCGGCTTCGCGGAATACTACGCCTTCCTGACCTCGCCCGCCGGCGCGGGTGAGATGCCCCAGTTCCTCGACGAGATCACCACCAACGAGACCTACTTCTTCCGCGACGTCCAGCACTACGACTGGCTGGGCGATACGTTCCTCCCCGAGATCGCCCAGGACGCCTTGCAACGGAAACGGTCCAGGACCATTCGCATCTGGTCGGCGGCGTGCAGCACCGGCGAGGAGCCTTACTCGATCGGCATGAAGGTCCTGGGCAAGAAGTCGCTATTCGCCGGGTGGCGGACCACGATCCTGGGGACCGACCTGAGCGGCGCGGCCCTGATCGAGGCCCGCGCCGGCCGTTACGACGCCCGCGCCGTCCGCCTCGTCGAGCCCGGCCAGCGCCTCGTCCACTTCAACGAGGACGCCGCGGCCCAGCGCTGGACCGTCAAGCCCGACCTCAAGGCGCTCATCACCTGGAAGCAGCACAACCTGCTCAACCCCCTCAAGGAAGATCCGTTCGATTGCATCTTCATCAAAAATGTGCTGATCTATTTCGACAAGGATTCCAAGCAGATCGTCGTCCGGAACCTGATCGATTCCCTGGTCAAGGGGGGCTACCTGGTCGTCGGCCCCACCGAGGGGATCTACTCGATGTTGGACTCCCTGACCAAGCTCAAACCCTGGCTCTATCAGAAACCATTCGGGGTGGCGGGTGGCTCAGCGGGTGGCGGGTGATGGGTGGCGGGTGGCGGGGGGAAGGGTTTTTGATGGCAGTGAGTCACTACCGAGATCTGGAAGTATGGCAACTTGCAATGGACTTGGCGGAGGATTGTTATCGGTTTACCAAGGGGTTCCCCAGGGAGGAGCTCTTCGGGCTTGTCAGCCGGATCCGCAGGGCGGCCGTATCGATCCCGGCGAACATCGCCGAGGGTCAGGGACGCCAGGGGACCAAAGAGTTTTTGAACCACCTCAGTATTGCGCGAGGTTCGCTGATGGAATTGGAAACTCACTTGATCTTGAGCCAGCGCGTCATCCAGGTCGATTCGTCTCTCGTGGATACCCTCCTGGCGAAATCCGACCGCATCAGTCGAATGCTTTCCGGTTTGCGTAAGGCTCTCCAGGAGCGGCTGTGATCAGCCCTTGATTGCTTGCGGGCGGTGGGCGGCGGTTGAAGGCTGATTTCCCTCCCGCCACCCGCCACCCGCCACGACGAGTGAGGAGGCACTAAAGAAGATGTCCGGCTTCGATCTGGCCGAGCTCCTGCCGTTCTATCTCGACGAGACCGACGAGCACATCGCCGGGCTCAACGATTCGCTATTGCGGCTGGAGCAAGACCCGACCGACGCCAAGGCCCTGCAAGAAGCCTTCCGGATGTTCCACAGCATCAAGGGCTCCTCGGTGGTGATGGGGTTCAAGCCGGTCAACCAGTTGACCCACCACATGGAGAGCCTTTTCGAGCAGTTCCGGAGCAAGAAGCGGGTACTCGACCGCCCGGCCCTGGACCTGACGTTCCGCTGCCTCGACGAGCTGCGGGATTACCATCGCGACCTCCGCTCCCAGGGTCAGAGCGACGTCGATCTCTCGGGGCTGACCGCCCTGGTGGAAGCCGCCTTGCACACGACCGTCGCGGCGACCGGGACGTCCGCGGCCGCTGCTCCTCAGCCGGCCCCGAGGCCGGAAGTCGCGGAAGTCGCAGCCGCCCGCCCCGCGCCGGCGAGCCTCTTCGAGGAGCCCAGCGGCACCGAGCTGACCGTCGTCTTCGAAGCCAATTTGCCGCTCGCCGACATGAAGGCGCGATTGGTCCTGAATCGGCTATCATCCAGGGTCAGGGTCCTCCGCACCGACCCGCCCGTGGAGCGGCTGGACGACGTCGAGTCGCTGCCGCGGTTCACGGTGTTCCTCGTGGCCGATTGCGACATGGACGAGCTACGCGCACTGGCCGACGTCGAAGGTGTGGCGCAGGTCCGGATCAAGTCGATACCCCAGGCGGGCCTCGAGTCCGAGCCATCCATCCCCCAGGCCGCGGCCGGGCTCACCAGGACGTCCGGAGCGATACCGGCCAGCCCGGCCGTCGCCCCGACAGCACAGGCCCCCCGGGACGAACCGCAGCCTCCGGCCGAGGCCATGACCGTGACGGCGAGCCCCGCGCCGGACCCGACGCCGCCGGAAGTCTCCGAGGCGGCCGAGGCCGAAACGGGCGTGGAAGCCGAGGCGGCCGCGACGTCGGCGACGCCGACTCCCGGCGGGCCCAAGACCGGCGGGCCGAAGAAGGCGCGGATCGTCGAGACGATCCGGGTCGAGAGCGACCGCCTCGACCACCTGATGAATCTGGCCGGCGAGCTGGTCATCACCAAGGCCCGGTTCGTGGCGATCTCTCGCGGGCTGGAGGAGCTGTTCCGCGGCTCGAATGCACACTCGCTGGCCTCCGACGCCCGCGAGCGGCTCGACAGCGTCACGCGCGGGCTCGAGACGCTGGCCGCGATCAAGGCCGGCTCCGGGTCGGCGACTTCCGAGCGCTCGACGGACCGATGGTCGGCCCACGTCCGTCGGCTCCGGGAGGACTTCCGCGCGATCCAGGACGAGCTGGTGCTGATCCGCGAGGCGCGCGAGCAGATCAAGGCGCTGGCCGAGGCGATCCACAGCCTGGGCCGCGTCTCCGACGGATTGCAGAAGGGCGTGCTCGACACGCGCATGGTCCCGATCGGGCCGCTCTTCGAGCGGTTCCGGCGGGTCATCCGCGACCTGAGCCACTCCTCGGGCAAGGAGGTGCTCCTCCAGATCGGCGGCGAGAAGACCGAGCTGGACAAGCGGATGATCGACGAGCTCTCGGATCCGCTGATCCACATGGTCCGGAATGCCGTCGACCACGGGCTCGAGTCGCCGGCCGAGCGCGAGGCGGCGGGGAAGCCGCGCCGGCACCGTCTCGCTCCTGGCCTCGCACCGCGGCAACAGCGTGGTGATCACCGTCAGTGACGACGGCCACGGCATCGATTGCGAGCGGATCCGCCGCAAGATCGTCGCCAAGGGGCTGGTCGGCGGCGCCGAGGCCCGCGACCTCTCCGACCGCGATCTCGTCGCCTATATCTGGCACCCGGGCCTCAGCACCGCCGAGACCATCACCGAGATCTCCGGGCGCGGCGTCGGCATGGACATCGTCAAGAGCCGGATCGAGAACCTGAACGGGGCCGTCAACGTCCGCAGCACCCTCGGCCAGGGGACCACGTTCATCATCCGGCTCCCGCTGACGCTGGCGATCATGTCCTGCCTGCTGGTGCGGATCTACGACGAGATCTACGCGATCCCGCTGGACCACATCGACGAGATCGTCGAGATCCGATCCGGCCGGATCTACCGGGTCCAGGGGAGGCCGGCCATCGAGATCCGCAAGAAGATCGTCGCCCTGGTGTCGCTCGGCGACGTCTTCCGATGGGGCGGCCAGGAACATCCCTCGGCGCGTAACGGCACCAGGCCGTCCGGCGATGCCCACAACCCGGCCGACGACGCCTCGGACAAGCACACCGTCGTCGTCGTCCAGAACGGAGAGACCACCATCGGACTCGTGGTCGACCAGTTGATCGGCATGCAGGAGGTGGTCCTCAAGTCGCTCGAGAAGAATTTCCAGTCCATCCCCGGGCTGTCCGGGGCGAGCATCCTGGGCGATGGCCGCGTCTCGCTCATCCTCGACCTCGACGGGGTCATCGACATGGTCGCCAGGCAGCCGGCGCGTCGGCGTGAATGAATAACGCGCCGTCGTCCGTCGCAATTCATGACGCGACCGTGCCGCGATCGGTAGGATAGATGAGTCTGCTCAGTCGCAAGGATGGCGGTGCCTGGCGCGAAGGCGCAGCCTAAAGGAGCTCTGACCGTGGAGATCTTGACTGTCGGCCCGGGCGGTGAAATCGAGTTGCCGGACCAGGTTCGGAAGCGTTACGGCATCGCACCCGCGACTCCGGTACGGCTCATCGAGACTCGGGGCGGCATCTTACTCATCCCTCTGAGCGACGCACCGATGAGCGCGGATCTGGCCGACGAATCGGCCCAGTGGCAAGCGCAAGGAGCGGAAGCCTGGAAGATGTCCCCCTTCGAAGAAGACGAGTCATCATGAAAGTGGACGATCACTACAGTGACCGGTCGGGCCTGAAGGACTCGATCAAGAATCAAACGTTCATGCTTAAATAATATGGAATCCATACTGTCCGACACGCATCGCCATCTGCTGAGGATGATCTTCGACCGGGGGGCCGAGGGGGCGTCGCTGGCGCTCTCGAAGTGGCTGGGCGAGGACGTCCGGCTGGCGGTCAGCGATGTCGAGCTCGCCGCGCTGGAGCAGGCGACCGAGTTGCTCGGCCCGCCCGAGACCCTGGTGGCCGCCTGCGCGATGGGCCTGACCGGCCGGCTGACCGGGTCGCTCATCCTGGTGTTCGAGGACCGATCGGGCCTGGCACTGGTCAACCTGCTGCTGCATCAGCCCCTGGGCACGACGACGGCCTGGGGCGATCTCGAGCAGTCGGCCGCCAAGGAGACGACCAACATCGTCGGCTGCGCCTATGTCAACGCCCTGGCCGCGCATCTGCCGGACCCCGGCGCCGATCGCGACTCCGATGCCAGCGAGCTGATCCCCACGCCGCCGGCGTTCCTGCACGAGTTCGCCGGCAGCCTGCTCGAGTTCGCCCTCATGGAGCAGGCCCTGGAGATGGACCAGGTCCTCCTGATCCGCAGCGAATTCGCCGGAGGCCGCCAGGGGCTCAACCTCAACTGGACGCTGCTCTTCATCCCGAGCCGCGCGGCGCTCGATGCGCTGGCTGCATCATTGGCCCTGCTCGAATCCCGCACAACGTCGTGAGGTGGTGACCATGCCGAACCCCACCACAACCGGCTCATCGGAATCGTTCGAGGTCGTCTCCGTGGCGATCGGCCAATGGGCCGTCGCCGCGGCGCCGACCCGGATCCGCACGCTGCTCGGCTCGTGCGTGGGCGTCGTGCTCTACGATCGGATCGCCAGGATCGGCAGCCTGGCCCACGTCGTCTTGCCCTCGGCTCGCGGGGCCGTCGATCACCCCGGCAAGTACGCCGACACGGCCATCCCCATCATGATCGCCGACTTCGAGCGGCGGCTGGGCATCCGGGCCCGGTCGCGCCTGACCGCCAAGCTCGTGGGCGGCGCCAGCATGTTCCAGGTCTCGCCCGACCCCGAGTCCACGCTGAATATCGGCCGGAGGAACCAGGAGGCCATCGAGCAGATCCTCGACGAGTTGAAGATCCCCGTCGCGGCCCGCGACCTCGGCGGGACGGCCGGCCGCCGCCTGACCCTGGACACCGCCACGGGCATGGCCGCGATCAAAGTCCCGGGGGGTGCCGACTATGAAATCTGACGATGCCCTTCGATCTAGAGCGCTTCACGATCGGATCAGGCACGTGCGCTTGCTCGTGCGAATTCACCCCCCCTGGCCCCCCCTTCGTAAGGGGGGGACCTTCGAGCGTGTCCCGTCCCCCCCTTACGAAGGGGGGGCCAGGGGGGGTTCCCCGAGTCTAACCAACTCAATCGTTAATCGCTCGAGCGAGGCTTCCATGAATGGCCGGCGAAGCGTACTGAGATCGGCGCTAGGCATCGTTGGCCTGTCGGCCTGTGTGGTCGGGCTGTGCGGAGGGGCGATCGGACTGCTCGTAGGCGTGTTTGCTCCCGGCATCGCAACCGGCCTGTATGCGCTCGACGGCCCCGATCCTCCGCCCTCTTTCAGTCCGGTCGCGTTCGGACTGCAATTCGGACTGGGAGTGGGCATGGCCTGGGGCGCCGGATTAGGATTGCTCCTGGCGGTCGTCGCGACGTCGCATCGCATGCTGGTCCCAATTGACGGGGAAAACCCATGAAGCGTCTCCTCGTTGTTGACGATGCCCTGTTCATGCGGAAGCTGATCTGCGGGGTCGCGGCCGAGGCCGGCTGGGAAGTCGTCGGCGAGGCCGCCAACGGGGTGGAGGCTATCTCGCAATACGATGAGCTGCGACCCGACCTGGTGACCATGGACCTGGTGATGCCGGAGATGGGCGGACTGGAGGCCCTCCGGCAAATCCGGGCAAGGCATCCTGAGGCCCGGGTCGTCGTGGTCACGGCACTCGACCAGAAGCAGGCGCTCATGGACTCGATCCGCGACGGCGCCATCGACTTCATCGTCAAGCCGTTCGAGCGCCAGCGGGTGATCAACCTGCTCGCCAAGCTGGAGGCGGGCGCGGCGCCTCGGTCAACCTCGGGCACTTGAGCGTCCGCCGGCGGGTCATGGCGGCGACACATTGGCAAGTCAACCAGATCGACGAGGCCCATCGTGGCGATCCCCGATCGAGAGCATGGAGCGAGCGGCGGCCGGGTGCGGGTCCTGATCGTGGACGACTCGGCGCTGATGCGCCGGCTCCTCGCGGACCTGCTCGGATCGTCGCCGGAGATCGAGGTCATCGGCGTCGCGCGCGACGGACGCGAGGCGGTGGTCCAGGCGCTGCGGCTCAAGCCGGACGTGATCACGCTGGACGTCGAGATGCCCGAGGTCTCCGGGCTGGAGGCGTTGCCGGCGATCCTGGCCGTGCATGAGGTGCCGGTGGTGATGGTCAGCGCCTTGACGCAGGAAGGGGCCGAGGTCACCTTGCAGGCGCTGGAGCTGGGCGCGGTCGACTTCATGGGCAAGCCCGAGCGGAACCAGCTCGCGGAGATGCGGGCCAGCCGCGACCTGCTGATCGGCAAGGTGCTGGCCGCGGCGCAGAGCCGGGTCCGTCGCCCGCGACGGGCCTCCGCCTCGCCGCCGGCGCCACCACCGATGCCCGCGGCCTCGACCGCCACCCGACACGCCGCGAAGCAACGGCGACGGACCGCCGGTCCGGGGCCGACGCCCGCTCCGACTTCGGCGCCCCACGCGTCGTGCATCGTCATCGGCATCTCGACCGGCGGCCCGCAGGCGCTCAGCCAGATCCTCCCGCTCCTCGCGCCGCCCCTGCCGCCGATCCTGGTCGTCCAGCACATGCTGGCCGAGTTCACCGGCACGTTCGCCGAGCGGCTCGATCGCTACACGGCACCCACGATCAAGGTGAAGGAGGCCGTCGAGGGCGACCACCCGATCCCCGATCAGATCTTGATCGCACCCGGCGGCCGTCACATGAGCCTCGCGGGCCATCCGCCCCGCGTGCGGGTCGCCCTCTCCGACGACCCCGAGGTCAGCGGGCACAGGCCCTCGATCGACGTCCTGTTCCACGCGGCGGCGCGGGTGTATCAATCGGCCGCCGTCGGCATCATCATGACCGGTATGGGCCGCGACGGCGTCGACGGCTGCAAGGCCATCCTGGCCGCGGGCGGATTCACCCTCGGCCAGGACGAGGCCACCTCCGTCGTCTACGGCATGAACAAGGCCGCATTCCTCGAAGGCGCCCTCAAGACCCAGTTCGCCCTGTTCGACCTGCCCTCGATCATCCGCGAACTCGACGCACTCCGCGCCGAGTTCGATGCGGCGCCTTCGGATTGCTGAGGAACCGTCGGCGGTCCCTCAGCTCGACGCCCTCAATCGGCGATGGAACATGATCGACGCCGCCCCGATCGCCAGCAACAGACAGCCTCCGGGCTCGGGGACCATCGCGAACGAAACACCGTTCGAAGTGTAGAATCCCCCACCGGGAGGATCGAGCCGCAGGATTCGATCCGACTGGTCCAGCAAGAGGGAAGGAAAGTTCGACCCCTGACTGTACACCGAGGGGTCCATGTAGACGAAATCGCCGCGGGATCCGTTATAGCCGATCTCATTCCAACCGGGAAAAGCAGAACCCGCCAGGCCGTATTGCCAGAGGGTACCGTTGTTGAAGTTGGCATAGATGTAGTCGGCGAGCGTGCCCAGCCCGACGGAGATCCCATCCAATCCAACCCCTCCGGCAGGCCCGGAGATGACCGTCGGAGCAGCCATGAGGTTGGACGTATTGAAGGAGAGGATCGTATTAGCCCCGAATCCGGCGACGTAGAGCCTGGATCCGTCCGGCGATAAGGTGGTTCCGTCCAGGATGTAGCTACCCGAATAGACCAGGGTCTGAGTGGGGTGCGGACCCGAAGGGTTGATATCCCAGACATTGTCACCTTGCGTGACGAGCAGGTGTCCGACCAGTGAGGATGCAGGCTCCCCCGGCAGTCCCGAATACACCGCGATACCACCGGGCCCTGTCGGGAATGTGGCGATGGGATTCGACTGATCGAGGATCTTTCCGTTCTGATCGATCTGATACAGCGCCCCGGCCCCGTTCGGGCTACTGACGCCGCCCATGCCGAGATAATAGTTGTATTGAGAGCCATTCTCGACCTGAGCCAGAGCGTAAGGCACCCCGATCGAGGAGTAGTTCTGGACGACGACTCCGGCCCCCTGTCCGTCCGCATGGCTCGGAAGGAGCCGCATGGTCATGTCCGTCGTGCTCGCGACCAGGACATTATTGTCGGTTCGGTAGGCAATTCCGTACGGCCCGGCGCCGGTCTGAGGATTACCGTCGCCGGGGGGAAAACCGCTCGCATAGGTCGTGAGCGTGAACTGCTGGTCCAGCGCGAAGCCGGTCAGCACCATTTCGCCGCGACTCGAGCTCGCGGCAGCGCACGCGACAAGGACCGTTCCGAGAGCGACGCGGATCGACGTCGAATTCATCAAGGTACACCTCGCTTTCCTGGAAAACCGTCGGCAAGTAGATCTCATCCAAGGCCGATTTGCGCCGCGGCCTGCAGTCCGCGAATTGGCCCGGAGGACTAGTCCGGTTTCGATGCGGCGACCGGAACAAGAAAATCCGGAAATGGGTAAGATCTCGGAATTGGCCCGTCCCTTGCCCGCGACCGGACCGTAGACCTCGAGGACGGATCGAAGCTCGATCGACGGGCGACTCATCGCTTGCGAGCGAACACTGCCCTCGTTAAATTGAAATCCGTCATTGAGGCAGGTTTGTTGAACTGAATAGGAGCACGTGCGAAGGCTCGGATGTTTATCACGGAGTCTCCGATGGGAACCGATCCGTCGGCCGAACTCCTGGCGCGATGGCGTGCCGGGGACAAGCGAGCGGAGGACGAGCTGTTCAGCCGATACACGTCGCGGTTGATCGCGATGGCACGACGTCGGATCTACGCTCAACTCGCGCGGCGCGTGGATGCCGAGGATATCGTCCAGTCGGCCTACCGCTGCTTCCACGCCGCGGCCGCCGACGATGAGTTCATCCTCCATCGAAGCGGAGGCCTCTGGCGACTGCTGGCGAGGTTCACCCGCCTCAGGCTGTACAAACAGATTGAGCACCACACGGCCGCCATGCGTGCGGTCGCTCGAGAGCGGCCCTTCGGCGGCGAGAGCAGCCTCATCGCACTCGGTGACGCCGTGGCTCCGACGCCATCCCCCTCGGAGGAGCTCGCGCTCCTCGAGGAGCGCGAGCTGGCCTTGAAGGGGTTAAAGCCGCACCATCGCCGGATGGCCGAGTTGCGGTTCCAGGGTTACCAGATCGAGGAGATCGCACGAGCCACCAAGCGATCGGAGCGGCTGGTGAGGCGAGTCCTCCATCAGGTCAAGGATCGACTCGAGCGCCGTTGCGTCGAATCCTCGGACGCGTGAGGTCCCTGGGGAGGCGAGCCCGATGCCAGTCGCGGGAAACGCGGCCTGCCCCACTCCGGGCGAGCCAGCCGATCTGTTGAGCCTCCTGGAGCGCTTCGATCGGGCCTGGCGGGGCCAGATGCCACCCCGGATCGACGAGTTCCTGCCCCCGAAGTCGAGCGTGAACGATGTGGCGGAGGAGACCCTCCGTCGCGAGCGGCTCGAGGAACTGATCAAGATCGACCTGGAATACCGATGGCGCCACGACGGCTGCAACTCGGCCGACGGGTCGAACGGCGCGATCGGCCGAGGGGAATCCGGCGCAGAAGACCGATACGCTACCGATGTGCCCTCTGCTGGAGGACTACCTGTCTTGCTATCGGGAACTCGGCCCGAGCGATCGATTGTCTCCGGATTTGATCGGCGAGGAGTATCGCGTACGTCATCGCTGGGGCGACCTCCCGGGACATGCCGAGTATTTCTCTCGGTTCCCCATACAGGGTCCGCGGCTCCGCGCGACCCTGGCCGCGATCGACGACGAATTGGCCTCCGCCTGCTCGACCTGCGCCACGGTCGTCGCCCCCGGCGCCTCCGCGACGGAGCATGGCCAGGCCCTACGCCCCCCGTTCCCCCGGGTCGGCCGGTACGAGATTGGCGAGCTCCTGGGCATGGGCGGGTTCGGTTCGGTCTGCGCGCTCACGACCCGGACCTCGGTCGCGACGTGGCGATCAAGCTACCGCGCGGAGGATCCCTCGGCAGTCCCGATCAGGAAGAGCGCTTCCTCCGCGAGGCTCGGTCGGCGGCCCGGCTGAAACATACCGGGATCGTCGCCGTCCATGACTGGGGACGTCACCAGGGGACGGTCTTCATCGTCTCCGAGCTGGTCAACGGCACGAGCCTGTTGCACTGGATGATGCCGGGCCGGCTCGATTTCCGCGAGATCGCCGGGCTGGCAGCCCAGGTGGCCGATGCGCTCGATCATGCCCACGGGAAGGGCGTCGTGCATCGCGACCTGAAGCCCTCCAATATCATGCTGGAAGGAAATGGAGCGAGCAGCGACGCCCCTGCGAACACGGTCGATCCGCGGGGGCGAAGCCTCTCCACCATGCGCCCTCGCATCCTGGACTTCGGCCTGGCCAAGCGCGATGCCGGCGAGTCAACAATGACTGCGGATGGCCAGTTGCTCGGCACGCTCGCCTACATGAGCCCCGAACAGCTTCGCACTCCTCACGGCGTCGACGGACGCGGCGACATCTATAGCCTCGGGGTGGTCCTGTACCAGTTGCTCACCAACGAACTGCCGTTCCGCGGCTCCGCCCAGATGCTCCAGATCCAGATACTGGAAGACGAGCCGAGCCCGCCGCGACGGCTCAACGACCGGATCCCGCGCGATCTGGAGACGATCGCGCTGAAGTGCCTGGCGAAGGAGCCTTCACGACGGTATCCGTCGGCACGCGAGCTGGCCGATGACCTCCGCCGGTTCCGGGCGGGCGAGCCGATCTACGCCCGGCCGACCGGTCCCGTCGAGCGAATCCGGAGCTGGTGCCGGCGCAAACCGACCGTGGCCGCCCTGGCGGTCGGCCTGGCGCTGACGCTGGTGACCGGCTTCGCCGGCGTGACCTGGCAGTGGTTGCGAGCCGAGGCCAACCTCCGCGACGCCGAGCGGGAGCGCGATCTCGCCCAGAGAACCCTCGTCCTGACCCGGCAGGTCTTGAACGAGGTGTCCTCGTACCTCTACGAGGTCCAGCAAGCCACGGGCGGACTGCCGGATTCCCATCGTAAGATCGCCGAGATGATCTTGCGAATCTCTGTGACGACCGTCCTGCCGCAAAGCACTGACCCATGGGTGCGCCTCGAGGTGGCGGTGGACAACAAACGAGTAGCCTACACGTATCTGGCACTCAACCGATCGACCGAGGCATTGAGCGCCTTTCGGCAAGCGCTGGAGGTGGTCGCCCCCCTTGCCAAAGAGCATCCCGCGGTACCCGAGTTGCGCGCCACGTGATCGACGCCCACCACCAGATCTCCCTCTGCTACATGGCACTCGGTCGGTTGGATCAGGCCGAGGAGGCCCAGCGGGAGGCCGTGACTCGCTGCGAACGACTCGTCGTCACCAGACCCGATGATTCGGATGATCGGAGGGGCCTGGCCAACGCGTCCCGCAACCTCGCCGCGATTTGCCAGGAGTCCGGCCGCGCGGCCGAGTCTGTGGTGCTCTGGCACAAGTATGTGATCATACTCGAGGGACTGGCCGAAGAGCATCCTCAGGACGCCGACACTCGCTACGAGCTGGCCAAGGGCCTTTTCTCCCTGGGCCAGGCTTGCAGCCAGACGGACGGCGGGACCGATGAAGCCGCGGAGGCCTTCCGCCGGGCCATGCCGCATTACGAGGCCCTGACCGAGGAGCACCCCAGAGAAGCCTTCCGGAACCTCGGGAAGCTCGCCATCAGCCATAACGACCTGGCCACCATCCTCACGAGGTACGTCCGATACGCGGAGGCTGCGGAGGCCTTCCGGCGGAGTGCGGAGCATTACGAAACGATCGTCGCCACCCAGCCGGAGAACCTCGGAGCTCGGCACAACCTGTCCGTCATCCTGTTTAATCTTGGCACGATGTATCACATGGGCAATCATCGGGCCGAAGCCGAGAAGCCCTATCGGGCTGCGAATGTCCTTCTGGAGAAGCTCGTTGCCGACCGCCCGGATATCCCCCTTTATCGTTTCTCTCTCGCCAAGAACGCGATCAACCTGGGCATCCTCCTGATCGAGACCAGGCGGCAGAGCGAGGCATTACCGATGCTTCAAATGGGGGAGAAGATCCTCGAGAAGTTGATCCACGATCACCCGAAACTCATCGATTACCGCCGAGCCCTCTCCGAAGCACTCGGGCCGTTGGGCCGGCTGTATCGGGAGTCCGTCAATCCGACCGAGGCGAGGCGAGCCTACCAGCGGGCCCGCGAAATCCTCGAGGCCTTGCCGCACCTCAGCGCCGATGAACTGTACAATCTCGCCGGCATTCTGGCCCAATGCGCGAGATTCTCCGACGCACGAGGCTTGCAGCGAGCCGGTGACGAAACGAATGAGGAACCAGCCTCCCTCGACGTAGCGATGGATACGCTTCGACGGGCCATAGCCGGCGGTTTCCAGGATCCGGATCGACTGCGGCTGGACACCAACCTCGACCCCCTACGCGCCCGTGTCGACTTTCAGACGCTGACGATGGACCTGGCATTCCCCACCGATCCGATATCACGATGAGCTCGATCACATCAAGCGGAGGTACGAGATAACATGGGCCGCGACGGCGTCGACGGCTGCAAGGCCATCCTGGCCGCGGGCGGATTTACCCTCGGCCAGGGCCAGGCGGGTTTCCGGAGAGCAACGTATGGCGCCTCATCGCCCCTTCCTCCGGCCCGACGGCGCGATGATCTTCATCGCCTGCCGATTGCTCTGGATGGTCCCGGTCCAGACGCCCGTGATGGGAAACGCCTGGTCGAGTCGGTTCGCATAAATCGCCCGGATCGTGTAATCCCCCGGTGGTGGTGGAGACTCCTCATCAACCAACCGCAACAGCTCGAGGTCGATGACGACCACGTCGCCGGCGGCGAGCGTCCGGGCCGTCGCGACTCCGGCGAGTCGCAGCACGGGCTTGGGGCGAATAATCGTCTCGCGGCCCTGTGCGTCGGCCAGCACGACCAGGGGACAAACCGAGCCTTCACTCCCCGCCGGGTCCCAGATCTGGATCGGCCGCCGTCCGTTATTGGCCAGGACCAACCGGGCCAGGAACGGACGGCCGATCCCTCCCTCGCCGAGGACCCAATTCGTCCCGTCGGGCAGGTCGAGCCGGACGAATTCCAGACTCTTTTCCGCGCCGTCCGCCGAGTGGACGGCGTTGAGGCCGAAGAACAGGCCGGCCGCGGTCACGACCAGTAGCAGCACCTCGATGGATTTCCACATGATTCCGTAATCCTCCTCGACACCGAAGAAACGCACCAGGACGGCGGGCTCGGGCTCGCCGTAGGGAGGCGACGAGCCGAGCCTCGCGGCAGGGGGAACCTGGCGGGCCGTTCAGGCGGCGCGGCGACCGCCGCCGCGATGGCGCCTCGCCAAGACGAAGAGGCCGGGCACGCCGAGCAGCATCAGCACGACCGTCGCCGGCTCCGGGACGGAGTTCACCGTGACGACCAAGTTATTCCCATCGCACATCGCCTGGGTCAGGGTATAGGGGTTCGCCGCAGTCCCGAAGTTGTTCAAGAGCGCCTTGTTCCAGTCCGGCACGTTGATGTTGTTGAAGGCGAGAGCGGTCGGATTCGCCGGGACGGCCGTGACGGTCTTCAAATTCTTGTCGAAGCTGAAGCCCCATTGGAACCCGCCGAGCACCAGTAAGTCGAGGGGGTTCGCGGCGGTGGTCGCGACCAGGAGCGTCTGCGCCGTGAATGTGAAGGGATTGGGCTTGAAGTTCGCGAGCGGGATGAACGGCGAATCGTTGAAATACTTGCCGGTCCCGTCCCGCTGCCAATTTCCCGGGTTGCCGAAACTGCCCAGGGCGTTCACCGTGATGTCGTAGAACGGCGTCGTATTGCCCTTCTGCCCGGCCCCGATGTCCTGGCCCGGAATCGGGTCGATGAACTCGGTGTTCGGCGAGAACCCACCCGCGGCGCCCCCCGGCAAGCTCGTGGGCGCCTGGCTCGTGTAAACGAGCTGGATCCAGTGGACGTCGGCTCCGGCCAGGCATGTCCCGCCAAGGTTGACATTCATCTCGGCGATCATGTTCGCGGTAGCCCCCACGACAGCCCCCGCCCCGTTCCTCACGGCGGACGCACTGTAGGGGTAGAGACCGATGCTACCGACGTTGACCGAGCCGGCCCGAGTCGAAGATTCCGCCGTCGCTGTGATGATGGTCACCACACAGACGACCCAGAACCGGCGCGGGAAACCCTTCCATCTCTCGTGATTCAGGCGCATGTGTTGCTCCAATAACTGGGGAAAATAGGTGTCAGGAGGAAACCGGAGTCGAGCCGGACGATCCGGTCGTCATCGAGGTCGCTCCGTCGGCCGACTTGCCAGGGGCCGGTCAGCCCGGGGAGCACTCGAAGGCGACCTGGATAGCACCGAGGCTCCGCATCTCGCAGCCGTTGCCCGTCGTCCACGTCGGATAGTCTTCCTCTGGCGGGGGACGACAAGAGAGACCATCACTCGGGCGGTGGGCGGGGTCAGGAGACCGTGCCCGACGGCTCACCGTCGCACTCACGTCCTCCCTTGGGGTAGGTTCCCTTCTTGCCAAAAGCGTGACACGGACCGGAGGTTTTTCTTGCAATCGACGCCGCGATGGAAACAATTGAGGTGAGGTCATGGGATGTCGGACGGGGTTCGCCCACCCACGTCGGAAGGACTCGCTCGGGGCCGGAATGTTGGAGGAGGGACAGGCCCCGGTTCGCCCCGGCCCTGGTCGAGTCCCGTCACCAACTCGATGGGGATCCGTACGGGTTGTAGTCGGCGACGAGTAGAACTGGCCCGGCACGAAGGGATGGTCCCATGGAATCATCGGTCCCACAATCGCCGGATCGCCTGCTGGGGCGGGCGTGCCAGGGAAGCCGGTCCGCGCTGAATCGGTTGATGGCCTCGCACCGTTCCTGGCTGCGTGGGCGCGTGGGCCGGCGACTTCCCAGGGACATGGTGCGGAAAGTGGACGCCTCGGACCTGGTCCAGAAGGTCCAGTATCACGCGGCGGCCCAGTTCTCGAAGTTCCGGGGCCGTAGCATCGGCGAGTTCCGCGCCTGGATGGCCGGCATCCTCGACCGGCAAGTGTTCCGGCAAATGCGATTCTGGGGCGAGGCTCGACGCGACCGCACGCGAGAGGAACCCCTGAGCCCGGCGTGGAGCGAGCGGGGTGAGCCGGCCCACGCCTCGACGTCGATCCTCGATCGGCTCTCCCGCGAGGAGGAATGCGAGCGGCTGAGATTGGCCGCGAGCTGGTGCCGCGAGGACGATCTGGCGATCATCTCCAAGCACCTCTTCGAGGGCCGGAGCCACGAGGAGATCGCCGACGAACTCGGGATCGGGCCCGCGGCGGTGCGGCAACGCCACTGCCGCGCGGTCCGCCGCGTCGGCGAGGCCATGCAGTTGCTCGAGCTGATGACCCGGCGCGGGCTCGGCACGCTCCAGCAAGATGTCATCGGCGTCCATCGATTCCAGGGGGCCGACCCCGGGCAGATCGCCGACCGGCTCGCGTTGCCCGAGGATCTGGTCACTCGCTGGATCGCCGAAGCCCGGCCGCTCTTCCGCGCAATCTCGAGGGACGCGTCATGATAGGCCGCCAACCTTCCAACCGGCTCGAGTCCGAGGATGATCGCGCGGAGCCCGCATACTGCGCGGTGCTGGACGAGCACTGGGAGGATCTGCAACGGCAGTCGGAGCCGGACGCGGGGCCACGGCCGATCGATCGGGATCGCCTCGACTCGCCTCTTGCCCGAGACCTCGATATCTTGAACCGGCTGCACCGGCTCCGGCAGTCGGGGCAGGCGGGCGGTGATGATTCGCAAGGGCTGACCGTCTGGGCCTCGGAGCCGTTCGATCCGGGCTCGGAGTCGCAGGCGCCGGGCCAGGGCCGTCAGGAGGCGCGCGACCGCAAGCGCGAAGCCGCAGGCGATCGCGAGCGCCCGGGAGGGCCTGTATCCGGCGGAGTCGAAGCCCGTTCGCAGGGGCGAGGTCCCGAACGATCGGAGTCCGCGCCGGCCGAGAACGGCCCGGGCGACGGCACCATGCCGCCGCGGCGGATCGGCAAATACCTGGTGATCGAGATGCTCGACGAGGGGGGGCAGGCCCAGGTCTTCCGCGTGCTGCACCCCGAGCTGGGCAAGGACTTCGTCCTCAAGCTGGCCCGGCGCCCGACCGAGGCCGGGATCGCGAGCCAGGCCGACACACCGGTGCGCGACCGATTGCGCCTCGAGGGGCGGACCCTGGCCCGGTGCGATCATCCCAACCTGGTCCGGGTCGTCGACCTCGACGTCCACGAATGCCGGCCGTTCATCGTCATGGAGTACGTGCCCGGCCTGACTCTGGAGCGGTACGTCAACCAGAATCGCCCCGGCCCGCGCCAGGCCGCCCGGCTCGTGGCCGAGCTGTCGCGGGCCGTCGCCTACCTCCACGCCCGGGGGATCATCCACCAGGACATCAAGCCCCGGAACGTCCTGATCGATGCCCAGGGCCGGCCCCGATTGATCGACTTCGGCCTGGTACGGCTGCGAGGCGCCTGGTCCGGGGACTCGACGCCATGGACCGGCGGCACGGCCGCCTTCATGAGTCCCGAACAGGCGGCGAATCGCACCGATGCGATCGGCCCTTGCACCGATATCTTCGGCCTGGGCGGGCTGCTCTACTACCTCCTGACCGGCCGCCCGCTCTACCAGGGGCTCTCGCGCCTCTCCGTGCTCCGGCAGGCGATCGGGGCCGAATATCTCCCGATCCGCCGGATCAACCGGCGGGCCCCGCGCACGCTGGTGCGGATCGCTCACAAGGCGCTGGCGGCCGATCCCGAGCGGCGGCACCGCACGGCCGTCGAGCTCGAGCACGCCCTGCGGCGGTCCCTCATGCGGCGACGGATCATCCAGGCCGGCCTGATCGCGGCGTGCCTGCTCGCCGTCGCGCCGATCGTGCGACGGGCGACGGCACCGCGGGCCGAGACCCCCGCGGACGCGCAGCCGCTCGCCGTCCCACCCGGGATCCTCTCGCTCCAGGTCGATCAGTTCCGCGGCGACCCCGCGCAAGCGATCGGCCCGATCGGCCTGTCCGCTCGGGCCATCCTGGTCGATGATGACGTGCGAGTCTCGGTCCGACTCAATGCATCGGCATATTGTTACCTGATCGCGCTTGAATCCGACGGCGATGTCCAACCGTGTCACCCGACCGCCGCCGACGAGCCGCCACGACCCTCGGCGGAGATCCACTTTCCGCCCGGCTCCTCGACGTTCTTCGGCCTGACCGACGGGCCCGGCCTCCAGGCATTCGCGGTGGTGACGTCGCGGCAGCCGCTGCCTCCGTACGAGAAATGGATCGGGCGCGACGGCCTGCGGGCGAGATGGAAGCCGGTCGCCGCCGACGGTGCCTGGCGCTACGACGACCGCGGGTTCACGCGCGTCGCCGCTGTCCCCCGCGGCGAACTGCGGGAACGCTCGGGATCCGGACCACCCGCGCCCTTCCGGGCGGTCTGCGAATATCTCGAGGAGCTTCCCGGCGTCGATGCGATCCAGGCCATCGCCTTCCCGGTCCGTCCGAAAGATTGAGCGAAGGTGACGCGGATGGTCTCCCAGGAGGGCACCCGGTTATGGATACCAGAATCCTCAACAACGGTCCCTCTCGGGGCCGTGCCGTCATCGCGGCCTATCTCATCGCAATGCTCGCGACGGCCACGGCGCCGGCCCAGTCGCCGCCGCGGGAAGACGGTGCTCCAAGATCGAAGCCGCCCTGGCGCCGCGCCCTCCAGGGTGACGACTCCAGCCGGGTCAAGTCGCTGGAAGAGCTGGTCGCCGACCTCGAGAAGAACGGTCGGTTCGCCGAGGCGATCGCCCCCGCGCGGGAAGTCCTGGCGATCCGCCGCCGGGCCCAGGGCGAGGACCATTGGGAGAGCGTGACCGCGCGCGTCAAGGCCGAGACGTTCGCCCGACTGGCCGGCCTCTCGCCCGCGGATCAGTCCGAGATCACGGCGACCCACCGACAGGTCGATGAGGCGGAAAAGCTCTACCGCGAAGGGCACTATGCCGAGTCCGAGGCGATCCTTCGGCGGGCGCTGGCGATCCGCCTCAAGATCCTGGGAGAGGAGCACGCCGAGACCGCCACGATCTACAACAATCTGATCGACCCCCTGGCCGACCAGGGGAAGTATGCCGAGGCCGAGCCGCTCGTTCGCAAGGCGCTGGAGATCCGCCGCAAGCTGCTGGGCGAGGACCACCCCGAGACCGCCGAGAGCCTCAGCGGCCTGGCCGTCATCCTCAATATCCGGGGGAAACATGCCGAGGCCCAGCCGTTCTATCGGCGCGCGCTGGCGATCCGTCGCGACGCATTGGGCGAGGACGACCCACGCACGGCCACGACTTACGACAACCTGGCCGCCTCCCTGTTCGACCAGGGGAATTATGCCGAGGCCGGGACGCTCATCCGAAAGGCGCTGGCGATCTACCGTCGCGCCCTGGGCGAGGACCATCCCGATACGGCCACGAGCTACGACAACCTGACCGTCGTCCTCCACCACCAGGGAAAGTACGCCGAGGCCGAGCCGCTGCATCGCAAGGCGCTCGACATCCGCCGCCGCGTGCAAGGCGATCAGCACCCCGACACGACCGTCAGCGTCAACGCCCTGGCCATGAACCTCGGCGCCCAGAGGAAGTGGGTCGAGGCCGAGTCGCTGCTCAGGCAGGCCCTGACGGTCCGACGTCGCGTGCTGGGCGAGGACCATCCCCTCACGGCCCAGAATCGCAACAACCTGGCCGTCAACCTGGACGCCCAGGGGAAGTATGCCGAGGCCGAACCGCTCTACCGGATGTCGCTGGCCTCCGGCTCGCGCACCCTGGATGAGGACCATCCCGACGTCGTCCGGAGCCACTTCAACCTCGCCTGGAACCTCAACGCTCAGGGCAAATACGCCGACGCCGAGCCGCTGTTCCGGAAGGCCCTGGAAATCAAGCTCCGCCAGGTCGGCGAGGGCCACCCGATCGTGGCGTCGTGCCGCACCGAGCTGGCCGCCAGCCTGGCCGCGCGCGGGAGGTACGACGAAGCCGAAGCGATGGCGCTCGCCGCGGCTCGAAGCTACGACGTGGCACGCCTGAGGGTCAGCTTCGCGGGGCTCGATCGGGCCGCGTTCGCGTCGGATCGCTCCCCCTTACCGCTTGTCGCCGCACTGTTGGCCCGCCGGGGACGCGACCAGGACGCCTGGCAGCACTGGGAATCGGGCCTCGCTCGCGGCCTCTTCGACGACCTGTCAGCCCGCCGTCTCGAGCGTCTCACGACCGACGAGCGGCTCCGACGCGATGAGCTGGTCGATCGGCTCAACCGGCTCGACAACCAGATCGGCGCACTGGCGGGGGCCGAAGACCGCGGCGGCGATCGGCTCAAGCGGCTCGTTGACCTCAAGGATCAGCGACTGGAATGGCAGGGCCAGCTCGCCCAGTTCGAGGCCGGGCTCGTGGAGAAGTACCGGGTGGCCGCCGGTGCGGCTTATCCCCTCGCCGAGATCCAGGCCCGACTGCCCGCCGGCGCGGCCCTGGTCGGCTGGCTCGACCTCAAGTCCATGACCAATGCCGAGGACTCCCGGGGCGACCATTGGGCCTGCATCCTCCGGAGCCGCGGCGCGCCGCGGTGGGTCCGCATCCCGGGCACCGGTCCGGGCCAGGCGTGGACCCAGGCCGACGACCAAAGGCCCGGCGAGGCCCGGCGACTCCTGGTCACAGACGACGCGACGGCCTGGCAGCAGGCCCTGGCGGATCTGGCCGGGCAGCGCCTGGTACCCCTGGAACCCGCCCTCGCCGCCCGCGACGGCCTGCCGGCGGTGGATCACCTGATCGTCCTGCCGTCGCCGGCCCTGGCCGGCATCCCCATCGAGGCGATGCTGGAGTCGCGCCCGGCGGAGAACACGCCCCGCCGCCTCGTCAGCTACTCCCCATCGGGTACCGTATTCGCCTGGCTCCGGGAACGCTCTCGCGAACAGAAGGGCGTCCCGGAACGACCCCGACGCCTCCTGGCGCTGGGGGATCCGGTGCCTCCGCCTGCCGACGAATCGGCCCCCAAGCCTCCCGATCACGGACTGCTCGTCCAGCGGGTCGATCCCGGCTCCGGCGCCGAACAGGCCGGCATCCGGCCGGGAGATGTCTTGCTCCGCTATGACCGGGCGCCGCTGACGACCCGCGACGACCTGCCGAAGCGCGTCCAGCCCGTCGATCCCAGGGCCGGGAGCGTGGCCGTCTCCGTCTGGCGCGACGGCGTGACGATCGACCTGGCCCTCCGCCCGGGGCCGCCGGGGATCGGCCTGGACGACCAGCCCGCGGCCCGGGCCATCCTCGCCCGTCGCGAGGGCGACTCCTTGCTCCGACGCTCCCGAGGCGCCGCCTTCGCGCCGCTGCCCGGCTCGCGCCGCGAAGTCCTGGCCATCGCCGGCCTCTTCGACCCGAGCGACGTCCTCCTCGGATCCGATGCCAGCGAACAGGCCCTCGAATCATTGCGAATCAAGGGCGACCTGGGCTCATTCGACGTCATCCACCTGGCGACCCACGGCAAGGCCGATGACTCGTCGCCGATGAACTCCCGGCTGTTGCTCTCGCAGGACCGCCTCCCCGACCCGATCGCCGCGGCCTCGCTCGATGGGCCGGCTTACGACGGCATCCTGACGGCCGGAGAGGTGATGAGCGCCTGGAAATTGAACGCGGAGCTGGTGACCCTGAGTGCCTGTAGCAGCGGCCTGGGCCGCCAGGGCGGCGGCGAGGGATTCATCGGCTTCGCCCAGGCCTTCTTCCTGGCCGGTAGCCGAAGCATGCTGGTCAGCCTCTGGGAAGTCGACGACCGAGCGACCGCGCTGTTGATGGTCCGTTTCCACGAGAACTGGCTGGGCAAACGGCCCGGCCTGAACAAGCCACTCTCGAAGGCCGAATCGCTGCAGGAAGCGAAGACCTGGCTGCGGGAATTGACCGGCACGGACGTCGCGCGCGAATTGGCCCGGATCACGCGGGGCGAGATGCGGACCCGGTCGAGCCCGCCGCCCGCGAGCCATCCCTTCGCCCATCCCCACGACTGGGCGGCCTTCATCCTGATCGGCGACCCGAGTTGAGAGCATGAGGACTCGTCGGCTCCTCATCTTCCGCCGGGGCGAGCGGGCCATCGAACAGCTCGGACCGGATCCGCGCCCGCTCGCGGTCGATCTGCTCGGGAGTGGCCCCGAGGCGCTCGAGCAGCGACTCGGTCATCGACAAGGCCACTTCCCCCTCTCCGGAGAACACCAGGTCCGCCCCCGCCTCGCGCAAAGCCGGCAACTCGAGGAGGTAATTCGAGCGGACCATGATCCAGGCATTCGGGCTCAGCTCGCGCGCGATCCGGATGGCCTCGCTCGTGCCGATCGTCTGGGAACTGCTGAGGATCAGGGCGCGCGCATGCTTCAATCCGGCGTGTTCCAGGGTCTCCCGATGGGCGACGTCGCCGTAGACGGCCGCGATCCCCTCGGTGCCGAGCCGGCGCACGGTCTCCAGGTTCAGCTCGATGATGACCGGCTCGATCCGGTTCTCGCGGAGGAGCCGGGCGAGCGTCCGGCCGACCGGGCCATAACCGACGATCAGGGCCCGATCGAGACCCGCCCCGTCGACGCCCGCCGACGCGTCGATCGTCGCCAGGTTAGCGGAGCTGTCGGAGTCGGCAGGCTCCTTGATGAATCGGCCCAGGACGGCCGCGAGCGGGCGAGCGAGCCGGTAGAGCAGGGGATTGAGCGTGATGGTGATGATCGCCCCGGCGACGATCGCGTTCACGGCCCGGTCGTCCAGGAGGCCCAGTTGCTTGCCGGCGGCGGCCAGCATGAACGAGAATTCGCCGATCTGGGCCAGGGCGACGGCGACCGAAGTCGCGGTGCGAACGGGATAACCCAGCAGCCGCACGAGTGCCAGGGCCACCAGGGGCTTGCCCAGCAGGATCACCGCCAGCGTGCCGGCGATGAGCCCCGGCGATGTGATCAGGACGTACGGATCGAACAGCATTCCGACCGACACGAAGAACAGCACGGCGAACGCGTCGCGCATCGGCAGCGCCTCGGTCGCCGCCCTCAGGCTGAATTCCGAGCGGCCCACCACCATGCCCGCGAGGAAGGCGCCCAGGGCCATCGAGACGCCGAACAGCTTCGCCGATCCGACGGCGATCCCCAGCGCCACGACCAGCACGGTGAGCGTGAAGAGCTCGCGGGAGCGCGTCGCCGCGACCTGCGCGAGCAGCCAGGGGATCAGCCGGCGACCGCCGAGGTAAGTCAGGCCGACCATCGCCGCGACCTTCACGTCGGCCAGCACCACGGCGACCATCATGCCCAGCGCGCCCGCTCCTCCCCGGCCGAAGACGGCCGGCAGCAGCACCAGCACGAGGACCGTGAGGAGGTCCTCGACGACGAGCCAGCCGACCGCGATGTGCCCCGTCGGCGTATGCAGGTCGCCGCTGTCCGCGAGCACCCGCATGAGCACGACCGTGCTCGACACCGAGATCGCCAGGCCGAAGACGACGCAGGCGGACCAGCCCCAACCGCACGACACGCCGACCAACGTCCCCAGAAGCGTCGCGGCCAGGCTCCCGCCCAGGGCACCCGGGACCGCGATCCGTCCCACGGCCAGCAATTCCTCGAGGTGGAACTGCAAGCCCACGCCGAACATCAGCAGGATGACGCCGATCTCGGCAAGCTGATCCGCCAATGCCCGATCGGCGACGAAGCCCGGCGTGTGCCCGCCGACGACGACCCCCGCGAGCAGATAGCCGACGATGGGCGAGAGCCCGAGGCGGAAGGTGATGTAGCCGCAGATCAGCGCCGCGGCCAGGCCGCCGGTCAGCGTGAGGATCAGGTCGAGCTCGTGCATGAGTTGTGCTGCGATCGCGTCGCGCGAGTCCTCGGTTCCGAGAGATCTCATTCGTCGGCCCAGGCGGCCCATTCTAACGTTGACCGCCGAGATGGCGAAACGCAGCCTGACGACGCCCCTTCAATCCCGATGGCTGCGTCGCGGCCGACCGCGCCGTGAATGCAAGGGTCCTCGTCCCCGCGGCCAGGACGGTCCAAGAAAAAAATCGAGACCCTTGATCGGTCGGCGCGCCCAATCCCGACGCAGACGGCGCCTTTTCAGTAGGGCCACCCCCTGAGGACATCGCCACGCGCCGACCGACCGGCGTCTGACCCGTCGCGATCGCCGGTTGACGCGGTAAGGTAGGCAGGGTGGGAAGGAATCTAGAAGTCAGATCAGAGGAGAGGAGAGGAGATAGCTGCACCCACACAGTGGGCCACACCATCACCGTGACGTTCGCATGTTCTGGCCAGTAACGAAGGACCGACACCCGTCGCCTTGCGAGAGGCGCCGAGTGGATCTCGACCTGTTCGTCTCTTGTTCATGATCTTTCATTGATATCAACCCGATCATCGGCGCCGCACGATCGCCATGGACGTGCCGGCGCTGATGGTCCCGATCGCGGTACGCGCCTCGCTCTTCGTCATCTCGATCATCCCTTCAACTCAAGGCTTATCCAGCAGGGAGTTATTCTCATGTTCCTCATCAAGTTCCGCCATTTGATGAATCTCCGCCCCGCATCCGCTCGCCCGAACCCCGGCAGTCGATCGCGACGGACGCCCTGGCGGTTCGCCCCGCGACTCGTCCCGCTCGAGGCCCGCGCCCTGCTCAGCACCATCACCGTCACCAACGACGCCGACAGCGGACCCGGATCGCTCCGCGCCGCCGTCGCCGCCGCCAGCTCCGGCGATACGATCAAGTTCGCCCACAGCGCCGACGGGACCATCACCCTGACCAGCGGCCCGATCAATATCGCCACCGGCGTGGACATCGACGGGCCGGGGGCCAAGAAGGTCGCCGTCAGCGGCGGCAACGTATCCAGCGTCTTCGACGTCCAGGGCGGCGTCACCGCCTCGATCTCGGGACTGACCATCACCGACGGTTTGTATGCGGTCCCGGGCGGCTTCGGCGCCGGGGGCATCATCAACAACGGCACGTTAACCCTCTCCGACTGCGTCGTCAGCGGCAACTCGGTCGCCTCGGGTTCCTATGGCGCAGGCGGTGTGTTCAACTCCGACACGGGCACGCTGACGATCTCCGGGTCCACGATCTCCGACAACACGAGCGCCTTCTCCGGTGGGGGCATCACGACCGATGGGCCGCTGACGATGACCGACAGCACCATCAGCGGCAACACGGGCCAATTCGGCGGCGGCATCAACAGCGACCACGGCCCGTTGACTCTCACCAATTGCGCCGTCAGCGGCAACGCGGGCGGCGGAATCTACAGCTCCTACGCGGCGACCGGCCTCACCAACAGCACCGTCTCCGGCAACACACCTGGCGCGAACGGTCTGGGAGGCGGCATCCGCTGTTTCGCGGCCGATTTGAATCTCGTCGGTTGCTCCGTCAGCGGCAACGCGGGGGTCGGCATCAGTATCGAAGGAAGCTACCCCGTCCTCAGCGTCGCGACGCTCACGATCACCGACAGCTCGATCGCGAACAACACGGACAATAGCCAATACGCCGTCGGCGCCGGCATCTCCTCCGGAGACGCGGATGTCACCATCGCGGGGAGTCTGATCGCCGACAACACGGCCGAAGGCCACCTGGCGCTCGGCGGAGGCATTTTCATGGCAACGGGCTCGATCCAGACGGCGGCGAACGTCTTGACCGTGACTGACTGCACATTCCAGCGCAACCAGGCCATCGTCACGGGCGATAGCGGAGAAGGCTTCGGTGGGGCGATCCACACCGATCCGTTCGCGACCATCTCGGTGACCGACAGCTCATTCCTCGACAATTCCGCGACCGGGCCCCTGCAGGTGCAGGGAGGTGCCATGGACCTCGAAGGCTTGACTCAGGGCACGATCACCGGGAGCCAGTTCACCGGCAACCAGGCCGTCGTCGCGAGTTCCTCCACCTCCGGTGCATCGGCGACGGGAGGGGCGATCAACAACTCGGAGGGATATGCGCCAGGAGTCCTGTCCATCAGCGAGAGCACGTTCAGTCGGAACCTGGTCCAGGCGGGGGCCGGCGGCGGCTTCGGCCTGGGCGGGGCCATCATCAACCAGGGCAACGGTGTGACCCTCAACCTCTCCTCCAGCCTCCTGGTCAGCAATACCGCCATCGGCGGCGCGGGAACCACCTCGGGGAGTTCCTCCTTCGGAGGCTTCGGAGCCGGCGGAGCCCTGGTCAATAACTTCGGCGCCACGGCGAACGTGACCGACTCCAACTTCATCGGAAACACCGCCGTCGGCGGCTCCGACTCCGTCGCCGGCGGCCAGGCCGGACCGGGACAGGGCGGCGCGATCCAGAACGCCTTCGCCACGCTCACCGTCACCGGCAGCAACATCCTGGGCAACGTCGCCACCGGCGGCGCCGCGTCCGACGGCGCCACGGCCGGCGACGGCCAGGGCGGCGGCATCCAGGATTTCGGGAACCTGCTCAACGTCAACGGCGGCACCATCATCGGCAACAGCGCCATCGGCGGCAAGGGCGGGGGAAACGGCGAGGGCGGCGGCGTGGAGATCTCGGCCGGTACCGCCAACTTCTCCGGCGTACTCATCACCCTCAACAGCGCCCTCGGCGGCTCCGGCGGCGGGCAGGGGGTCGGCGGCGGGCTCTACATCTCCTCCGGAGCCGTTACCCTCTCCGACCACACCAAGGTCGTCGGCAACGTCGCCTCCACCTCCAACAACAACATCTACGGCTCCTATTCCACGAATTGAAATCAAGCCGGTCATCGGCGCCGCGCGATCGCGAGGCATGTGCCCGCGCTCGATGGTCCCGATCCCGGTACGCGCCTCACTCTTCGTCATCTTGATCATCCCTTCGACTCGAGGCTTCTCCAGAAGAAAGTAATTCTCATGTTCCTCATTGACTTTTGCTCCTTGAAGAATCTCCGCTCCGCATCCGCCCGCCCGAACAGAACCAGGCGATCGCGACGGACCCCCTGGCGGTTCGCACCGCGACTCATCCCGCTCGAGGTCCGCGCCCTGCTCAGCACCATCACCGTCACCAACGACGCCGACAGCGGGACCGGATCGCTCCGCGCCGCCATCGCCGCCGCCAGCACCGGCGATACGATCAAGTTCGCCCATAGCGCCGACGGGACTATCACGCTGACCAGCGGCCCGATCGATATCGCCACCGGCGTGGACATCGACGGGCCGGGGGCCAAGAAGGTCGCCGTCAACGGCGACAACTCGTCCAGCATCTTCGACGTCCAGGGCGGCGTCATCGCCTCCATCTCGGGCCTGACCGTCACCGACGGCCTGTATGCCGTCCCGGGATTCGGCGCCGGGGGCATCATCAACAACGGCACGCTGACCCTCTCCAATTGCACCGTCAGCGGCAACTCGGTCGCGTCCGGCTCCGGGATCTACGGCGCCGGGGGCATCCTCAATTCCAACACGGGCACGCTCACGATCTCCGGTTCCACGATCTCCGGCAACACGACCGGCTTCGGCGGAGGGATCATCAACGACGGCACGCTGACGGCCACCGGCAGCTCCTTCACCGGCAACTCGGGCGAATTCGGCGGCGGCATCAATAGTTTCCAGGGCCCATTGAATCTGACCAATTGCGTCGTCAGCGACAACTCGGGAGGCGGAATCTCCAACTACCAGGCCGATACCAGCCTCACCAATTGCACCGTCAGCAACAACACCGCGGGGGCGTCCTCCGCGGGGGTCGGCATCAGCTCGACCTCGGCCGATGTGAGTCTCGTCAACTGCACCGTCAGCGGCAACACGGGGGGCGGCATCTCGGTATCCGGCTACACCGTCGGGGCTCCCAACCCAGGCTTGACGGTCTCCGACAGCTCGATCGTGAACAACACGGAGAATGGCTACTACGCCGGTGGCGTCGGCATCTCCTCCGACAACGCGGATGTCACCATCACGGGGAGCCTGATCGCCAACAACACGGCCGAAGGCTCCCTGGCGACGTTCGGCGGAGGCATTTTCATGGGAACGGGCTTTTCCCAGACGGCGGCGAACGTCCTGACCGTGACCGACTGCACATTCCAGGGCAACCAGGCCATCGGCACGGGCCCTTACGGAGTAGGCCACGGTGGGGCGATTTTCACCGAAGATTTCGCGACCGTGTCGGTGATCAACAGCTCCTTCCTCGACAACTCCGCAACCGGGACCAACCAGGCACAGGGCGGCGCGATGGAGCTCATAGGTCTGGTCCAGGGCACGGTCACCGGCAGCCTCTTCGCCGACAATCAGGCCGTCGTCACGAATACGACCCCCTTCAATACAGATGCGGGGGGAGGGGCGATCTACAACGAGGATGGAATCGTGCCGGGAGCCCTGACCATCAGCGGCAGCACATTCCGCCAGAACCTGGTCCAGGGGGGGAGTCGGCGGAGGTTAGCCGCGGGTGGAGCCATCCAGAACATCGGTTATGGTGTGACACTGAACCTCTCCTCCAGCCTCCTCGTCAACAATAGCGCCACCGGCGGCGTCGGCGGAGTTCGAGGGAGGGCACTCCCGGACCCTGGCAGCGGAACCGGCGGCGCCCTGGACAATTTCGTTGGCGCCATCGCGAACGTGACCGACTCCACATTCCTCGGCAACAGCGCCACCGGCGGCGCCGATTCCAGGCCGGCGGCCAGGGCGGACCCGGCGATGGTGGCGCGATCCAGAACGGCTCTGCGACCCTCACTGTGACCGATAGCGACATCCTGGGCAACATCGCCGTCGGCGGGGCCGCATCCCACGGCGCCACGGCGGGCAACGGCGAGGGCGGCGGCATCCAGAACACTTACGGCACGCTCAGCGTCATCGGCGGAACCATCGCAGGCAACTTCGCAATCGGCGGCGCGGGCGGAGGCAACGGCGAGGGCGGAGGCGTGTATAACCTCGTCGGCACCGCCGATTTCTCCGGCGTACTCATCACCCTCAACTCGGCCATCGGCGGCTCGGGCGGCGGGCAGGGCGTCGGCGGCGGGCTCTACATCTCCTCCGGGGCCGTCACCCTCTCGAACCACACCAAGGTCGCCGGCAACGTCGCCTCCACCTCCAACAACAACATCTACGGGTCCTATTCCACGACCTGATCGAGGAGCAGGTCCGCGCGAATTCGGGAGCCGATGCGGCCCGGTCGGGGTCGTCGAATTGCTGGCGACGGCCTCGGCCCGGCCCGATCCCCGGCGACTCGAGGATGACCGGGAACGGATGCCCTTCGGCCGGGTGATCGGGCCAGGTCGGGATCTATTCATACGCGGATGAGAAGGGGAGTCGAACTCATGTGGCGGACGAATTCCGACATGGCCGACGACATGTTCGAGTCCGGCCTCGGGCCGACGGAACGCGTCTTTTCGGCCTGTGAGTTGAGGATCACACTCCTGACCAGGGGGACGATCGCGAGCCTCATCATCGGCCTCGCGATCCTGATCGGGATCATCGAGAAGACGTCGGAGAAGAACGCGTCGGCGCCGAGGGCCCAGCTCTGGTCATCTCCGGCGGGAACCCTCGGTTCGGTCGTATCGATCCGTTTCTCGCCCGATGGCCGGAAACTGGCATCGGTCAACTCGAATTGCAAAGTCATCCTCTGGGATGTCGCGACCGGTCAGAAGGGCGACTCACAGCCATTACACGGCGAGAGGATCTGGTCCATCGCGTTCTCGCCCGATGGCCGGATCCTGGCCGGCGGGACCATGAACGCGAGGATCCGGCTCTGGGATCTCGCGTCGTCGGAGGTGCGGTCGGAGCTCGAGATCCCGACCCGGGGGGCGGCAACGGCCGTGGTGACGGCCCTGACATTCTCCCCCGACGGTCGCACGCTGGCATCCGCAACCGCGAATCGAACCTTGATGCTCTGGGCGATGATAGCCGGTTATCCTCGAATCACCGGGATCGAATCACCGAGCGGTATCGGCGCAGTTGCATTCTCCCCCGACGGGACCCTGTTGGCGAGCTCTCAGTTCAATGGTCAGGTCAGGATCCATGAGTCAACATCGCCGGGAGACGCGTTCGTCCTGGATCGGCAGGAAGGCCCGCCGCCGTCTCTCGCCTTTTCCCCCGACGGTCGGACCCTGGCCACGTCGACGATCCTGGACCCGGTGATCCGGCTCTGGGACCTTCCTTCGCGGCGCGAGCGTGCTCGGATATCGGGCCCGACTCGAGGGGTCTCCGCCATCGCGTTCTCGCCCGATGGCCGGGTGCTCGCCGGCGGGGAGGCGACGGGAGCTTGCGAATCTGGGACGTCGATACGTGTCGCGAGCGCGCCGTCGTCGAGGAAGGAGGAGGCCGGATCTGGACGCTCGCCTTCGCGCCCGACGGACGGACCTTGGCATCCGGCGGGAACGACGGGATCGTCAGGCTCCGGGATCTGGATCTGCTCATGAACGCGAACGGGACCGACTCGAAATGATTCCTCGATTTCTCCCCGTCTGCGGGCTTCCATGCCCGCAACCTGCCTCCGGATTGCCCGGTCGAAACCTTGGCCTTACTTGTAAACGGCCACGCCGGGGATCGCCTGCTTGAGCTTCTCGACGGCCGGCGCCGTCACCTTGGTGCCGATCAGGTAGACCGACTTGAGGCTCTTGAGATCCTTGAGCGAGTCGAGGCCCGCGTCGGTCACGTCGGTGCGGCTCAGGGCCAGCACCTGGAGATTCTTCAGCCCCTTGAGGCTCGGCAAGCCCTTGTCGCCGACCTTCGAGCTGGTCAAGAACAGCATGGTCAGGCCGTTCAACCCCTTGAGGCTGTCGAGCCCGGCATCGGTGACCTGAGGGCTCATCAAGGTCAGGGCACTCAAGCCCGTCAGGTCCTTGAGCGGGCCGACGGCCGCGTCGTTGATCTGGCCGTTGTCGATGTAGACGACCTGGAGGTTGGGGACGTTCTTCAAGAGCTGGAAGGAGTCCTTGTCGCCCGACCATTTCTTGAGGATGTTGACGGTCGCCGTCTCCTTGCCGTCCTTCGCCTTGTCGATGCTCACCATGGCGCCGAGCTTCTCGAGCTCGAGGGTCGCGACCTTGAGCTTCAGCGCGGCGACCTCTTTCTCCAGGGCCGCGACCTGCGCCTTGAGCTTGGCCGGATCGTCGGCGGCCGGCTTCGCCGGAGCCGGAGTCGGAGCGGGCGCCGGAGTAGCAGCCGGCTTGGCTTCGGCTTTCTTCGCATCGGGCTTGGCCTGGGGCTTGGTTTCGGCCTTCTTCGCCTCGGGCTTGGTTTCGGCCTTCTTCACGTCGGGCTTGGCTTCGGCCTTCTTCACATCGGGCTTGGTATCGGGTTTCTTAACCTCGGCCTTCTTCTCCTCCTTCTTTTGCTGGGCCTGGGCGAGATCAGGTGCGACCGACAGGGTCAAGAATGTTCCGGTCACCAGCAGGGGAAGGGTCGCGCGGAACATCCAGCCGCGATTCGAATACTGCGTCATGGCGTATCATCTCCCGGTTGATCGATCGTCCGCGCGAGACTGGCCCGGGGGCTCTGGGCACTGGGGTTGCTGGCCCGGCGGGGAGCCGGCCCGGGAGGCGCCTCGGTCTTCCACGCGACGCCGCCGCTCGGCGGGGTTCATCGTCTTCGTGTCACAAACCACTCACTCACAGTAAACCGCCCGCCGCGGATCCGCAACGGCTTCGTCCGGCGATGAGGCTCCGGATCCTCATCGTTTGGAACTGTTTAAGGCGAGCCATTACTCGCTCGGCGCCTCGGTCCGCTCGGCTTCGGTGAACCATTCGCGGATCGAGAGGGTAAAGCCCGGCAAGACGTCGCCGCCCTCCAGCATTTGATCCTCGCGGAGCAAGGCCGATTGATCGAGGGCGGTATGAACCCGGACGGTTCGCTCCTTCGGGTCCACGTACCAGACCAGTCGGACTCCGGCCCGGAAGTATTCTTCGAGCTTGCGCACCATCTCCGCACGGGTGTTCCCCTTGCTGAGCACCTCGACGATCAGGTCGGGCGACACCGCCGGGATCTGCCCCCGCTTCCGTTTCCCCTTGGGGAAACGTTCCCACGAGATGAACGCGGCATCGGGGATCCGCACCAAGCCGGGGAAGAGTCGCATCATGCCGTCGGCACCGACGACCGTGCCCACGTTGTTGGTCTTGAGATAGGCGATCAAGGAGCCAATCAAGAACGCCGCGAATCGGGATTCCTCAAAACCCATCACTTTCTCCACCAGCGTGCCGTCAACCAGCTCGAAGAGCCGGTTCTCCCGGTCATGGAGATTGACGACATCCTGCTCGGTCGCCTCGCCGGGCCTAGGGTCGAGGAGAACTCGGGTTGCAGCGATGCCGCCCAGGCGCTCGAGCAGGTCGGCGACTGTCCGGTGGTTGGGAGTCATCGTCGCAGTAGCCATGACCATTCCTCCTGGTCGTTGAGACGGCACAACAGTCCCATTGTCTCCTCGCCGAAGACATCGGACAAGCCAACGTCGCGGGAGCTGAGAGCGGCACGACTACGGGACGATGAGGCGGCCCTCGATCAGCTCCGCTCCTGGCACTTCGCCAAAGCGTCGTAGGTGGCGATCTTGTAGAGGTCGCCCAGGGTGGGGAAATTGAAGCAGGAGCGGTTGAAGAGCTGGGCGGTACCTTCGGCGAGCATGGCGACGACGCCGACGTGCACGACCTCCGAGGCCTGTTCGCCGATGACGTGCACGCCCAGGAGTTTCATGTCGTCGCGGCGGTAGAGCAACTTGAGGAAGCCGGTCTGGTCGCCGATGATCTCGCCGCGCGCGCAATGGGCATACGAGGCGCGGCCGACGATATAGTCGACCCCCTGGGACTTGAGGTCTTCCTCGCAGGCGCCGACCATGCTGACCTCGGGGATGGTGTAGATGCCGGTGGGCAGGATCGAGGCCAGGTCGGTCTTGTAATCCTTGTGGAAGGCGTGGCACATGGCCACGCGGGCCTGCTCCATGCTGGTCGAGGCCAGCGCGGGGAAGCCGATGACATCGCCGGCGGCGAAGATGTGCGGGACGCTGGTGGCATAGTGGGCGTCGACAGTGAGGATTCCCCGTGGACCGGGCTCGATACCGGCGGCCGCGAGGTTCAAGGATTCGGTGTTGCTGGAGCGTCCCGCGGCCACCAAGACGGCGTCCACGCAGAGCCGTCCGCCGGTGTCGAATTCCAGGGTGATATCCCCGTATTCATGCGCCTCGCAGCGGGTCACCCGGTTCTTCCAGAGGAACTCGACGCCGAGCTGCCGGTGCATGGTCTCCTCAAGCGCACGCGACACCTCGTTGTCGAGGAACGGCAGCAGCTCCTCGCGGCCGTCGACGATCCAGACGTCGGTCCCCAGCGCGGCGAACGTGCAGGCGTATTCGCAGCCGATGACCCCCGCGCCGACGACAGCCAGCGATCGGGGCAGCCGATCGAGCTGGAGGATCGTGTCGGAGTCGAGCACCCGCGGGTGGTCGAAGGGGAACCCGGGCGGCCGGACCGGCGAGGAGCCGGTGGCGATCAGGATCGTCTCGGCGCGCAACCGGAGCTCGGTGGACCGGCCGTGGGCGTGGCCGGTATGGGGGTCGTGGTGATGGACGCCCGCCGCGGCCGTATGCACCGGCCCGCCGTTCTGTCCGTGACCCTCGGTCACGACCCGGATCGTATGCGGATCCAGGAATGAGGCCATGCCGCGGTACAGGACCACGCCGTAACGCGACAGGCTCCGCTCGATCCGCTTGCGCTCATTGGCCGAGACCCGGCGCTCGTGGAACATGAATTCGGCGACAGTCGCCTCGCGGCGCAAGGAGAGGTCCACGCCGTAGAGGTCGCGCGCCTTCAGGCCCGAGATGGCCAGCGCCGTCTCGCGCAGGGTCTTGCTCGGCAGGGTCCCGGTATTGGCCGAGGCGCCGCCGACCAGCGGGCTCTTCTCGACCATCGCCACCCGCTTGCCGAACATCGACGCGGCCGCCGCGGCGCTCTCGCCCGCCGGCCCCGACCCGATCACGATCAAGTCATACGTGGTTGGTTCCATGGTTCTCAAGATCATACCGCAGGCCGGCCCTCCGGCCAAGTGGGTCAACCGTGAACTGCCGTGGCCAATTGTGGACGCCAAGAGCCGGTCGTGGTAGCATGAGGGTGGTCGCTATAGAGGGAGGACCCGATGCCCCACGTCACCGTGCCGGAAGATACTTTCCAAAGACTCTCCGCGCGAGCCGCCGCCCTCAACATCTCGGTCGACGACCTCGTCCGGCCGGCCCTCGACCGGCTCGCTGAGACCGGCAACCCCACGCCCGAACAGCCCCCCCTTCCGCTCGCCGGAAATCGACTGCCGGTGCAGGTTGGCGAGGTCGTCGAGGAGCGTATCGCTCGACTTGACAAGGCTGCTACCCTGAGGGGTCTCGAGGAATTGCAGGCCCTCCCACAGAACTGGAGCGGCTCCGGTGCAAGTCCGATCGATCCCGATCGGATTCGGGCGGCCAAGGCGTTCATCTCGGCATTGCCGTGCGACCTCATCGCGACTCCGAAAGTCGTCCCGATGACGCGGGGCTGGCTTCAATTCGAGTGGCACCGAGGAAATCGTTCGCCGGAACTCGAGTTCGAGAGCAGCGAGCGGATTCGCTACTTGAAATGGGACTCGGACGCGGGCATTGAGGAAGAAGATGCGATCCCCATCGATGACGGGGCCAAGATCCACGCTCTGCTTCGATGGTTCGCCCCGGAGCCGGTGAATGTCTAGCGGCACGCAGCCTGCGCCACTCATAGCCGATACCGAAGACGTGTATCGAGCGATACTCTACCGGGGGTGATCCCCCCCATCGCTCTGGGCGTCAAGAGGCCCGACACTCAGCAGCGGCTCGAGCGACGGCCAGAGCATCGTGCCCGGCTCGGGCAGGATTTCGCGAGGAAGACGCGAGAACTCCGATCGCCACGATCGGGATGGCCGGCCCGTCTTGTCGATGTCCACGACCCAGAGACGAGGTCCGTTGAGTGCTTCTGCAACGCTGATCCGTCCCTCAGTCAATTCTTGTCTCAGCGACGGACTGAACGGGACGACGAGATAGCGTTCGCATTCGTCATCGCCGTCGCACCAGAACGCCAGGCAGGATTCGCCTTGACGGTCGGTGAGCGTAAAGATCCTGGGGCCATCGTATTGGTCAAGGACCTCGGATGGCTGAAAGGGATCAAACCTCTCGGCTGCGATCGGTTCTCCCTGGACATCCCACATGACGAATGCTCCTACGCGACGACAAGAAAGCCAGCCTTCCGATCGATCCCCTCACAAGGCCACCATTCCGTATGGCTGGACTTCGCCCCGCCGGTATGCTTCATCTTACCGTGACTTTGGTCGAGCGTCGCTCGAGCAATGAGTCGGCCTAACTTCGGGGTCAACCGTCGCCGGTGCTCCGCGTCGGCAAGTTGTGTATAAACGGACAAAGACCGGCGCAAACACTCGTCCGCATTGAGGGCTTTTCCCAACTCGAACTGGCTGAGGAAGTCACCGTCCTGGACGGGATCATTGTTGACGATTCGATACACGACCCCGGACGCTATCTCAGAATCGGTCGGCGGGCATCCTGGAGGCCAGTCGGTGGGGAACTTCATGAGCGGTCATTGCCGGGTTTGTGAACGCGAGACACAGACTCGATGAAATCGCGGAATGGCCCGCCCCGGGTTGGCGCCTGTGATTGATGAGCGTACACCAAATGGGCACGGACGTCCAGATCGCGCTGGGGCGGCTGCGACGCTTCCTCAACGAGGGGTTGGGCCGGGTTTCGCAGGTTCGGCGTCGAGGGGCTCCCCCATACTGGCACGTCGAAAGGTTCGAAGGGTTCCTGACACCCGCACTGGCCTTGACGATTCACGCGCCAGCATTGCGATCTGACGCGACTCCAGGTCGCAATCCGTGGGGCGGCTACGAGTCTACAAGTCATCTTCCTCGACAGCGAATCCGTAGGGTTCGTACAACCGAAAGGCCCGCCCCTCACGGGCGAGAACCCCGGAACACCGCACGAGGCGATCCTGAGCGTGCGCGGTCACGGCCTTGTGATAGTCCAGGTCTCCGAGTTCCACCACGACCTTGCGCGGCTGATCGTCGATCAGACTGTGGACCGTGACTTTTCCCGTAGTCGCGGCTTCTGGCCGATCGAGCTTGACCACCAAGCCCCGGATCTCAAACTCTTCCCGAGGGCTCGATTCCTTGAGATAAACGGCGGCCTGGCGAATGACGGGGAAGGCATCCGGACTGAAGAGGATCCGATCCGGCATTCCCGCTTCGGAAGCGAGGGGGCGATTGCGCGACCACGAGAACTGGATATCGACGGCGCGGTTGCCCTCGCCGGACGATCCCATGCCGACGAGGGCATCGCACAGATTCGCGCTGACGCCGCGGGAGACGGCTTGGATGAAGCTGTTGACCTGTCCGGATGTCGCGGCATCTTCCGCGGCCTGACGGACCGAATTCAGGGCCACCGCCAGCACCTGAGTCACCTGCCGTTCGTACGGTTCCTCCAGCGCGATGAGCTGACCGCCAGGGTCCGTCAGGCTTGGGGGGACCGGCGAGATGATCGTGATGATGAAACTGCCGGGCTCCGTCTGCCCGAGCCGCGCCCTGCGGATGTAGTCGAGTGCTTGCGCCGGCTTTCGGCTGGGATAGTACATGCGAGGGTTCACCGCCGCACAGGCGGCGGCGAGCATCATGTCCTTGGCCTTCTGGATGAAGGTTGCGCCCTCGTCGAGGGGAACGCTCGCGTCAGCCAACTCCGGATCAGCGAGTCGGAGGCGGATCACATCGGCACCGGTCACGAGAAGGTCACGGAGAATCGGAAGTTGCGAGCGCTCCTCGAAGACTGACAGCACCTGGAGTACATCACCCATGCGAGCCGCGAAGTCGCGAAACTCGGGGTTGAGCGGGACGGTGACCTCGAACTCCTCACCGTCTTCATCCGTGCGCAACCACCTCGACCAATTCCCGGGCTTCTCCCCAGCCTTCCTCCAGCCATTCGAACGGAGATACGAAACCACCTCGAGCGGCCGTAGAGCCGACAGGGCCGCGGCATCCGTGATCTTCACGTTCATGGCAAACCTCCCGCCCCCAGACGTTCCATCATTCCCGTCGAGGCGTTGACCGTGAACTGCTGCGCGCGTGGAATATGGATCGTCTGACCCGTTTCATTATGACTGGGTGGCATGTCGCGGAGCGAGTACCAGTAACCACAATGATGGAGGGCCAAGTTATCCTCGCAATGAACGAGCCAGTTCGTCACGTCGTCCGGAACGACCACCACGACCAGAATCCTCGGAACCATGTGACTCTGATCGCGGAGACTCTCGTAGGTCTCGAGGTTGACGAAGAACGCGAGATGGTTGACACGGAGAACCTCGCGAGACGTGCATTTGAGCTGGATCTCGACCTTGGGTGATCGGACCGTCTTCCTCGGTCCCGGAGCTGCGATGCCCCAGTCGATCTTATCGATGTCGGGCTCCGGCTTGTAGATCTGGAATCCGGCCACGGCGGCGACGGCACGGAGATAGGCGTTGCTGAACTGTTCCTTCTGCAGGTTCGAGTCCATCGTCCTGTTCACCTTCATGATGGCCCGGTCGCGAGAGAAGGTTGAAGCAAGTCCCGATTCTGGAAATCGAGCAAGACGTCGAAAGAGTTCCTGACACCCGCACTGGCCTGAAGTCTCGCGGGGCAGCATGGGGATCTGACGCGACTCCAGGACGTAATCCGAGGGGTGGATACGAGGCTCTCTCATCGGGTGGGTGGTCCGGGTTTCGCGGGTTCGGCGCCCACGGACCGGGCGCCCCAGACCTTGATCACGGTCCCCTCGTCGTAACCGGCGGATGCAAGCCGCTGGCCGTCGGGGCTGAATGCCACGCCAAAAATGCCTTTGCTATCCCCCTTGAGGGTGAGTGTTTCCTGGCCGGTCGTCACGTCCCAAACCTTGAGCATCCCATCCGCACCGGCAGAGGCGAGCCGCTTTCCATCCGGGCTGAAGGCCACGGCCCAGACACCTATTGCATGGCCCTTCAGGGTGAAGATTTCCTGGCCATTTTCGCCATCCCACATCTTCACTACCCCAGCCGTGTCGGCGGAGGCGAGCTGCTTCCCGTCGGGGCTAAACGCCACGTACCGGACGAACTTGGCGTGCCCTTTAAGGGTGACGATCTCCTGTCCGTTCACGCTGTCGAACACTTTGACCGTCCCATCGCCTGCGCCACCTGCGGCGAGCCGTTTGCCATCGGGGCTGAATGAGACGGCGGTAAGGGTAGCGATGGCGGAAGCTTCTAGGGTCATGATTTCCCGGCCGGTCTCAATATCCCAGATGCTTATCGCATTCCGATTGTGTCCGGCGAGCCGCTTTCCATCCGGGCTGAAAGCCGCGCTCCCAAGATGGTCGATTCTTCTGCTCAAGTCGAGGGACAATATTTGCTTCCCGTCCTGGGTGTCCCAAACTTTCGCTGTTCCATCCCGACTGGCAGTTGCGAGCCGCGTTGTGATAGTAAGGAACTTAACGCTCAAGATTGGGCTTGTGTGGCTCTTGAGGGTGAGGATCTCCTGTCCGGACGCCGCGTCACATACTTTCACAGTACCTGGGTCTTCCTCGGCGGCGAGCTGCTGACCATTTGGGC
>CAVURY010000049.1:0-27809 GCA_963743925.1 uncultured Planctomycetota bacterium
AGGGAAAGGGCGAACGCCTGACGACGACCCCCGCCGGCTCTCTCCACTACCACCCGACGCCCTCCCCCGACGGCCGTTGGCTGGCGTACGGGTCGAAGCGCGGCGGTATCCGGCAACTCTACGTCATGCGGCTTTCGGATCGATCCGAGACCCGACTCACCGACCTCTCGGCCGGCCACGCGGCGATGTGGCCCCACTGGCAACCGGCTCCCGAGAAGTGATCCAGACGCGGGGCTCCCTTTCCCCCTCGCCCTGCGGCAGCGGGGAGAGGGTGCCCGAAGGGCGGGTGAGGGCGCCCGCGAGCGGCAATGCATCCCAGACGGGGATCGAGGAGATTTCATCGAGCCAGGTTCAACGTGTTAGCGCACCGCCCTCGCCCCAGACTTGAAAAGACCGCAACCGTTCGACCCCGCCTCGGTCCAGCCCACTGCGAATTCGCCTGCGGACCCAACTCGGCCAGCGGAGTCGTCTTCTGCGGACACCCGTGCCAATTTATGCCGTTCCGATTATCATCATTCATGTGAGCTTGTCGCACGGATCGAAGGCGTTGCAGCGATCGGAGCGAGGCCGATGGTCAGACGGCTTACCAGTTACGATCAATCGCGGTTCTGGAAGCGGCTGACCGCTCTCGAGAACGATCCGGATTTTCAAGGCGATAAGGCAGACCTGGCGACGTTGCGCGGAAACGTCCGCCGGGTGGCCGACCAGTCGGAGTACATCCTGCGGCAGATCGTCCGGTTCCTGCCCCAGTACACCCTGCATGACCGAGATCATATCCTCAACGTGCTCGGCCTGATGGACGCGCTGACGCCCGATGAGGTGATGAACCGGCTCGGGCCGCTCGAATGTGCCCTGTGCATCCTGGCCGCGTACACCCACGACCTGGGCATGGCGCTGACCGCCGAACAGTACCGGGCCATCACCGATCCCGAAAGCCCATCCGTTCAGCGTCAGCACTATCTCCGGTTCCGCGACGGCTTCGGAGAAGAGGTTCGGCAGATCGAGCGCCTGGGCCAGTCGGCCGATTCAGGCGAGCGGGAGCGGGCGCAACACATCGAGGCGCACGTCCTCGCCGAGTATCTTCGCGTCACCCATACCGATGACGGCACCATGGGCCGCATCAACGGATGGCTCGAGGCCATGAAGGGCAAGGACGTTGCGAACAACGAATCCCTGTGCGAATACGCCGGAATCGACTATCAGGATTGGCTGGTCCAGATCGGCGCCAGCCACGGTCAGAATGCTGGCTGGTTGCGTCGCCGGCTGATCCAGCCTCCCGCAAAAGACGACGGCTTTTCGATCCTGATCGGGCGCGGTGAGCAGGTCAACCCGGCGTTTCCGGGATTGCTGCTCCGGCTGGCCGACATCATGGACTTCGATCCCAGCCGAACCCCGCGCATCCTTTTCAAGCATGTCGGAATCGAGAATGCGGTCAGCCTGAGGGAATGGAACAAGCACCTCGCGATCACCGGCTGGACGCTGGAAACGCCCTCTGCTGGCGAGCCCCGGCTCAAGTACTCCGCCATCCAATGTCTCCATCCGGTCTACGAGAAGAGCATCCGCGATTTCGTATCCTGGATCGATGCCGAGATCCACGCGGTGCGCGAGGAACTCGACTGGCAACGTCGGCACCTGGACGATCGGGATGGGCGTTATGGAATCCAACTGCCCGGCGAAGTTGGGCTGGACATCCGGCCCAAACTCGAGGGCCGAAAACCGATCTACACCTACCGCGACCTCCAGTTCCGGCTCGACCAGGACGAGATCCAGAAGATCCTGATGGGCGAGTCCCTGTACGGCGACCCGGGCCTGTGCATCCGCGAGCTCCTGCAAAATGCCCTCGACGCCCTGGAACTGCGCGACCTTCGACTGAAGATGGTCGCCAGGGGTGAGACGCCGCACGCGCCGGTCAACCCACTCCTCGCCGTGAACGGCACGCGTGAGGAATTGCGGATCATCCTCACCTGGGAGCGCGACGAGGCGTCGAAACAAGATTACCTGCTCGTGGAGGACAATGGCGTGGGGATGACCGAAGAGGTCATCACACGGTTCTTCACCCAGGTCGGCAAGAGCTACTACCGCAGCCCCGACTATCATCGTGAGCAGGCCTCATTGAAAAACGCAAATCTGGTCACGTCTCCCATCTCGATCTTCGGCATCGGCATCCTCTCCTGCTTCATGATCGCCGATCGCCTGGAAGTTCGTACCCGGCCCGGTGGTGCGAACGACACCGACCGCGCCCCCCGCGACATCACCATCTCTGGCCCCGGCAGCCTGTTCTGGCTCCGCCCGGGGACACGTACTCGGCAGGGAACCGAGATCAAGGTCTTCCTCAAGTCTCGATTCCGTCTCGAACACGATTCCCAGTCGTTTCTTCCGGGATTGCGGAAGCGCTTTGGCTATCCGAAGGGGGAGGAATACAAGCCGGACGATGGGGTGATTGATCCGCCTTACATCGCCGCCGCTCATGTCGTCTGGCCCCGCTATCCGATCGAGATTCGATTTCCTGCGAGAGAGTCCATTCGAAATCGACGACCGTTTCCATCGCGACATCCTTGCGCCGATCGATCGAGTCGCCGTCATCGAGAAAGCGGCCGAATGGGAGTGTCCCGATTCCTTCATCGGGAGTCCGGAATGGGGCATCTGGGACTGGGAGGACCGCAAAGGAGCGGAGGCGACCGGAAGCCGCATTCGACTGTGGTTCCCGCGCAATCACCCGCCGCGAGAGGGTACGGACCTCCCGGTCGATCCGGAAGAGGACCAGGAATTGTGCCGTCAGGATGAATTGGCGTCATTCGTCGAGCCGCAGCTTGAGCAATATGCACGCTCGCGTGTGATGGTGCAAGGCATGCATGTCGAAAAGGAAGAAATCGGTCAAGCACGACTGAAGATCGCGGTGGGAGTTGGGACCCGACTCTGGATCGATCTGCGCGGCGTTGCGGCACCCGCACTGACGGCCGACCGCAGGCGGACGATCGTCCCGGCGGATGGGGAGCGCTGGGCAGTAGCGGTCAACACCTTCTTCGGGCGAGGATTGGGGGCCCTGGGAGATGATCTGAGAGATCGCAGGCGGGGACTCTGGAGAAATCTCGCCGCCGGTTTCAGGTGGAGACGAGAGACCGGTCCCCAGAACTCGGCGTGCGAACCTCGACGCCGATTCGACCTGATGGAGGCCTGCGAGGCGTCCTGGATAAGGCAAAAATCCATGAAATTATTATATAATTATGCAAGTCTATTTCAGTGGAATTACTGGGTCAACGTCCGCGACCGCGCCCCTGTCCGCGGCCGCACCCTTGTTTTCGACCCCGCTCCTGATCGCGCTCTTGTCCGCGACAGTGCCCTTGTCCGCGACCGCGCCCTCTACCGCGCCCTTGACCCAGACCGAGACTTCCCCCTCGCCATCGTCCTCGACGTACAAAGGATTACTGAATTAATCGATCTGTCGTTCCTGAAAGGGTCATTTATTCAAGAGGCATTCTTCCCGGATCTATCGGCGAGCTGGCCGCATCTCGCGTGCGACTCGCTGAGTGGTCGAATCGGCGACGCCGTGCTTGCGGGCCCGGGGCTTGCGGAATTCGAACTGGAGCAGGATAGTCGCCGAGTGCATTTCACCGATCCGGACGGGATGCGACCGGAAGCGCTGAGCCGGCGTGGCTACGACCTGACGTTCCCGATGGTGGCCGTCCCCCTCGGAGCCCTGCGGCGGGGCTGTCCCGCGTGGCGGACGGACCGCCGCGTCTTCCCGCTGGGCGTGGCCCCGTTCCTGTTTCCTGATCTGCATGAGGTGTGGCCCCGTCATGCCGAGGTCCTCCGGAGTCTATTCATCGTGCCCCGCATCTTCACCTTGCTCCCACGCGTCGAGCTCTGGAGCAAGCCATTCGCCGACTGGACTCCGGACGAGTGGGAAAACTGCGGTCTATCGGCGCTCTGGGACATCGACACGGGCCGCGTGCTCTGGGCTCAGGGGGCTCACCACGTTGACGAGATGCCAAACGTCGGCCGCGAGGCCAATGACTTTTTCGGCAAGGGAAAGAAGCCTCGAAAGCGGCGGCGACCGCCCTGAGCCGAGAGTCGGTCGCGTGCGAGCCATCCCGCCGGGTGTGCCCCCGGCACGACACGGCGCGGAAAGAGTCCTGACTTCTACAATTCCGATCGGCCGGCGTCTCACCCGAAGCGACGCACTCCCCGAATGGAGTGACGCAATCTCATCCTGGTCATTCAATGGAGGCCACGACCATGACCCTCTCGAAGATGTTCATCGCGTTCCTCTGCCTGCCCGCGGCGGTCGCCCTCGCGGAGGAACCCCGGGTGATCCCGCTCTGGCCGAACGGTGCGCCGGGATTTGAAGCCCGGCGCGGCGAGCCGGAGCAGGCCAAGAGCTATTGGGTCCGCAACATCCACAACCCCTCGATCACCGTGTTCCTGCCGCCCAGGGAGAAGGCGACCGGCGCCGCGGTGGTGATCTGTCCGGGGGGAGGCCATCGCGAGCTGGTCTTCAATGCCGAAGGCGTGGAAGCGGCCAAATACCTGAACAGCATCGGCGTGGCCGCCTTCGCCCTCAAGTACCGGCTCGGCCGCGAGCCGGGTTCGCCATACGACGTCCAGAAGCACGCCCGCGAGGACGGCGTGCGCGCCATGCGTCTGGTGCGCAGCCATGCCAAGGAATGGGACATCGATCCGGCCCGCGTCGGCATCATGGGCTTCTCCGCGGGAGGCGAGGTCGCCTCGATGGTGGCGTTCGGCGGCCCCGGCGAGGGCGACCCGAAGGCGGCCGACCCGGTGGATCGGCTCGGCAGCCGGCCGGACTTCCTCGTGATGATCTACCCGGGCCCGCTCGGGATTCCCGAGGTCATCCCCCCGACCGCCCCTCCGGCGTTCCTGCTCGTCGCCAACGACGACCGCGGCGCCGCCCACGTGATCGCCGGCCTCTTCCAGAAATACCGGGACGCCCGGGTCCCCGTGGAGGCGCACATCTTCGCCCGGGGCGGCCACGCCTTCAACATGGGCAACCGCGCGAAGCTGGCGTCGCTCAAGGGTTGGCCCCAACGGCTGGCCGACTGGATGAAAGACAATAATATTTTGATACCACAGAATTGAGAGGTCTCGGCCCTCATGGTTCGTCCGGTCGTGTCGATCGAGAGAGGCCCGGCGAAACGGTCCTTCGCCGGGCCAAAGTATCCGCCTCGGCGATTAGGTGCCGAAGATGTTGTTGTCGCTGGTGGAGGCAAAGTTCCCGGCGACGACCGTACTGGTCAAAGTGGCGGTGTCGCCGACAACCAGGTAGAGTCCGCCGCCGATGCCCTGGCCGTCAGTGCCGCCACCACCGGCATCGCCGCCCTGGGCGATGTTGGCGACGACGATCGTGTCGGTGAGAGAGAGCGTGGCGCCGGGCAGCGATTCGCCATACAGATCGAAGGGGCCGGCGTTGTAGATGGCGCCGCCGAAGCCGTCGCCGCCGTCGCCGCCGGTACCGCTCGAGCCGCCCTTGCCCCCCGCGCCACCCTGCGCCGCGTTGAGCGTGAGGAGTCCGCCGGTGATGCTGAGCGTGGAGTCGGCCTCGTTGTCGATGGCGCCGCCGGTCGCGTTGCCGCCGGCACCTCCGCTGCCCGAGCCGTCGCCGGCGCCGCCCGCACCAGCCTGGGCGAGGTCGCCGAGCAGGCTGACGTTCGAGCCGGTCACGGTCGCCGCGGCGGGCGTCTGGGTGAAGGTGCCGTCGCTGTAGAGATAGAACTCCGTCCCGCCGCTGTAGATCCCGCCGCCCCGGGCGAACCCTCCCGTCCCGCCGCTGCCGCCCGACGAGCCGTTGCCCCCCGCGCCGCCGATGGCCTGATCGCCGGAGATCGAGCACTCGGAGAGGGTGGTCGTGCCGGCGAAGTTCAAGATCCCGCCGCCCTGCGCGAGGCCCCCGGCTCCGCCGTCGCCGCCGGGCGAGCCGATGCCCCCCGCGCCGCCCTGGGCGACGTTGTCGAGCAGCGTCACGTCGGTGGCGTTGACGATCGCCGTGACGACCGACTCGGTGATGGTACCCGTGCTGTAGTCGTAACTGACGGCCACGGTTCCGGAGCTGAAGATTCCGGCGCCCTGCGCGGTCCCGCCCTGACCGCTGTAGGTGGTGGAAGGATCGTTGCCCCCGGCGCCGCCGATGGCCTGGTTGCCGACGATTTGCGTGTTGGTCAGCGTGACGTCGCCACCGGAGCTATACAGGCCCGCGCCGGAGGCCCCGCCCCCATCGTTATAGCCACCGCCGGCGCCGGCCGCGCCGCCGATGGCCTGGTTGCCGCTCAGGGTGCTGCCCGTGACCGTGATCGTCGTGCTGTTATCGATGCCGGCGCCCGCGGCGGAGCCGCCCGCGCCGGAGGCGAGGTCGGACCCGCCGGTCGCGATGTTGCCCTTGATGGTGGTCTGGCTGATGGTCATCGCCGGGCCGGACGAGGCGGGTGTGCCCCCCACATCGATGGCCGCACCCGTCGCATACCCGCCCTCGAACCCCTGGCCCGCGCCGCCGGTGGCCTGATTATCCTCGAAGACCGACTGGCTCACGCTCGCGGTCCCGTTCACGATGATGCCGTCGACGGACGCCTGGCTCGCGCCGTAAACCAGGGCGCCGCCGATGGCGTCGCCGCCGAGGCTCGCGCCGCGCCGCCGCTGGTCCCGCCCGCGCCGCCGCTGGCCTGGTTGCCGCGGAATGTCGATCCGGTGATGGTCAGCGCGTCGCCCTCGCTGTCCAGGCCGCCCCCCGTGGCGAGGGCACCCGACGGGATGAACGCCCCGTTGACACCGGCGCCGCCCTGGGCCAGATTATCCGTGAACGCCGTCGCCGTGATCGTGACGAAGCTGCCTTCGCTGATCATGCCGCCTCCGGCCGCATCGCCGAAGTCGCCGCCGCTGCCGCCGATGGCCTGGTTTCCGCTGATCGTGCTGCCGTTGATCGTGGTCGCCGCGCCGCTGACATTGTCGATTCCACCCCCCTGGGCGTAGCCGCCCACGGCAATAGTGCCGGACGTGACCGAGGCGCCGATGGCCTGGTTTCCGCTGATCGTGCTGTCGACGATCGTCAATGTCGCGGGCGAGAAGGTCCCGTTGACGAAGTAGGATGTGTCGTAGATGCCGCCGCCGTACGCCGAGCCGCCTACCGAGGTACTGGCCCCGCCGATGGCCTGGTTTCCGCTGATCGTGCTGCCGCTGATCGTCAGGGCGCCGTTGTTGGCGATCCCGCCGCCATAGGCACTCTCGCCGAAGGCTCCGCTGTCGTCGCTGGCCCCGATCGCCTCGTTGCCGGAGATCGTGCAGTCCTCCATCGTGAGGGTGGCGCCGATCCCATTCTGGATGCCACCACCCTGGGTCTCGAATGCGCCATAGGGTGAGGCGGCCCCATTGGCCTGGTTGCCGGTCACCGCGGAATGCTCGAGGGTTAATGTGCCCAGATTGTTGATGCCGCCGCCGTCGGCCGCATAACCGTCCGTGATCGTCAGCCCGGAGATGGTCGCCGTGACGCCGCTGTCGATGTTGAAGACCTCGCTGGAACCGCCGCCGCTGACGGCCAGTTTGCCGGCGCCCGGCCCCGAGATCGTGATGCTGCTGGTGACGTCCAGCTCGCCGCTGGTCAGGGTGATGGTCTGGCCCTTGAGCTTGTTGGAGAAGGTGATGGTGTCGCCGGTGGAGGCGTCGGCGATCTGCTGGCGGAGCGATCCGGAGCCGCTGTCATGGGCGTTGGTGACGACGAGCGTGCTGAGCAGGGCGCGGACCTCCAGCGCGTCGAGCGCGGGTGCGAACCGCCTGCGGCGTGAGTGGGCGGGGCGAGCGGGATCGCGATGAGACCGAGACCGGCGATCGAACCGTGTCATGAGAGGCACTCCTTGGCTGTAGAGATTCGGATGAGATCACAGTTCACGAAGGGGGCGTCGAACTCGAGGCAAGGTCGGAGACCGCGGCGCGCACGGCGAGCGCGTCCGCGCCGCGGCGATCTCGACCGGGTGCTCTCGCGGTCATACCCTCAACGAACGAGCTGGAGCACGTCCCTCCATTCCGCGGGCGTCGGCGAGGCTCGGCCCCGCGCCTTGATCAGCTCGGCGGCCTCGGCGCGGAGCCGACATGCCGCCTCGTTCCAGGGCATGGTTTGCAGCCAGCGGTCCGTGCGGTCGAAGCCGCTCCGGGCCAGGTCCTTGTGATCGAGTTGTTGGTGGGCCATCGCCAGGATGAAGCCGTAATAGAGGATCTCCCCGTGGTTCAGCTCGGCGGCCCGCTCGAGAGAATCGACCGCTTCCGCGAAGTCGCCGGCGCGGTAATGCGCGGCGCCCAGGGTCGCCCATGCGACCCAGGAGTCCGGCACTCGCGCGAGGATGGCCTGGCTGATCCGGATCGCCTCGGCGGGGCCGCGGAACTCGGCGACGGGGCAGCTCGCCAGGAACCAGGCCAGGTGATGGAGGGCCGTCGGGTCACCGCCGGGCCGGGACTCCTTGCGGAGCAGGTCGAGCGCCCGACGGGCGTAGGACCGGGCCGCCGCTTCGCGATCCCGGCGGGCCAGCGCCTCATCCTGACCGGCGAGGGCCGCGCAACTGGTCAGGCAGGTCGCGACCCAGGTGCCGGAGGGCGGCCCGCCCTCCGCCTCGCGGAGCATGTCCTCGCAGATGGAGGCGGCCTCGGCGTGCCTCCCGAGCCGGATCAGCACGCCGCTCAGGGTCTCGCGTTGAGCCCTCAGGCCCTGCCGGATGGAGGCATCGTGGGGGCTCAAGCGTCGGGCCTCCTGCTGGGACTCGACGGCTTGCCGCAACGGGCCGAGGGCCGCCTCGAAGTCGCCTCGCGCGGCCAGGAGCGAGCCCAGGTGGAACCGGGCCATCGCCAGCGCGGCACGGTGGTCGGCGCGATCGGGCAAGCCGCCGGCCAGGGACTCGTAGATCTGGATGGCCCCGCGATGGTGCCGCTCGGCCTCGGCCGGATCTCCGAGCAAGCCCAGCCGGATCTGGTTCCGCGCGACCTCGAGGCGGACTTCGGTCTCCTCGGCCGGCAGGGTCTCCAGCACGTCCCGGGCGCGTCGGGCGTGGATCAGTGCTTCGGGCGACCGATCGGTGGCCTGAAGGACATCGGCCAGCCTCTCGAGCGTCATCGCCATCGACTTGCGGATGGATGGCGCCGCGGGGGGGTGGCTGGCCAGCGTCTCGTACAGCCCCAGGGCCCGGACGAGGAGGGGCTCGGCCTCGTCGCATCGCCCTGCGGCCACGAGCCCGTCCGCCAGACTGAACAGGGTCAGGGCCAGCTCCTGGCGGAACTGGGGCACGCCGGGTGCATCGGCCGCCAGGCGCTCGTACAGCTCCAGAGCCCGGCGGAGCACCCGATCCGCCTCCGGCTTCCCGTCCGCCCGCTTTGCCATCAGGACGCCCAGGCCCAGGTGCGTCCGGGCCAGCTCGTGGCGGTAAAGCGGTGCGCCCGAGTCGCCTTTGACCAGCACCTCATACCGTTTCGCGGCGTCGCGGTAGGCCCGCTCCGCCTCGATTGGCTGCCCGGTCTGGGTCAGGAGGATCCCCAGGTTTCCCTGCACGCCCGCCTCGATCTTCAGCCCGGGGAGCCCGCCGATCGCCTTGGCCAGCTCGACGGCCTTGCGATAGGCGGCCTCCGCCTCACGCAGCCGGCCGGTCTGGCGAAGCACGATGCCCAGCCGATGGTAGGCCGAGGCCAGGAGGGTGGGGTCCGCGAGGGTGTTGGCGGTGTCTTCCACCAGCGATCGGGTCAAGTCCGCGGCGTGGCGCAATCCGCGCTCGGCCTCCTCGGGGCGGCCGGTATCGATCAGCAACTGGCCGAGCCGGCTGTAGCTGATCGACAGCTCCTCCCGGACCACGTCGGCGGACGAGGACCCATCGGGCTCGCGACGGCCCGCGAGTGCCCCGGCGGGGATCGCCTCCAGGACCGCGATGGCCTGGCGGTAGGCCCGCTCGGCCTCGTCGTTGTGCCCGAGCTTCCGCTGGATCTCGGCGACCCGAAGCGCGGCCTCGCCGGCCTCGGCGCGGACGGCGGGATCCGGGTCCTTCTCCAGGGAGAAAGCCCGGTAATACGCCAGGGCCTTCAGCAGGAATTTGCGCTGGACGGGCTGCAAGTCGGGCTGCTGGCCCAGCCAGTCTTCGGCGACGTTCGTGTACATCTCCTTGACGGCGCGTCGGGCCTCGTCCCGCTGCTTCCGGGCCTCTGTGTTCGCGTGCTCGATCTCGATCTGCTTGCCCAGCATCAGCACGATCCCGACGGCCAGCCCGACGACCATCACGGCCAGCAGCGGGACCGCCACGACGATGGTCGCCATGTGCCGACGGGCCCATCGCACCGAGCGTTCCAGCGCGCCGGGACGCCGGGCCAGGATCGGCCGGTCGTCGAGGAATCGGCGGAGGTCGTCGGCCAGCTCCTGGGCGGTCGCATATCGGCCCGACGGGTCCTTGGCCATCGCCTTGATGATGATCGTCTCGAGGTCCCTCGGCACCGCGGGATTGATCGCGCGGGGCCGTCGCGGCTCCTCGTGCGAGATCTTCCGCAGCAGCTCCTGGCGGTCGTGGCCCTCGACGGCCGGCCGGAGGGTCAGGAGCTCGTAGAACGTCGCGCCCAGCGAATAGACGTCGGTCCGCTGGTCGACGACCGCCCGGTTGGCCAGCGCTTGCTCGGGGCTCATGTACCGGAGGGTACCCAGCATGTCGCCGGTCGCGGTCAGGCTCACATCGCCCTGGAAGCGGGCCAGGCCGAAATCGGTGACCCAGAGGTGGCCCCGGCCGTCAACCATCAGGTTCGACGGCTTGATGTCGCGATGGAGCACCCCCTGCTGGTGGGCGTGCTCCAGGGCCTCGGCGGCCTCGAGGCCCAGCCGGGCGGCCTCCCGGAAGAAGGCTTGCCGGTGCGCCCGGACGTCGAGGACGGCGGATAGGTCGCGGTCGATGCGCGGCCCTTCGGGGCGGTCCGGTGTTCTGGGACGGACTCGACGAGCTCGTGGCCATCGGCGGGGTGACGTTCGGGTGCCGGCATCGGGGTGGGGGTTGGAACGGGGGTCTCATCCGACGTCGGCAAGACGAGCGTCGAGACGACCTGGGCCGTGGCTTCGCCTCCTCCCGGGTTGCGGAGCTCGTCGATCCGCTCGGCGAGGGTCGGCCCGTCGATGAGCTGCATGGCATAGTAATGGACGCCGCGCTGGCAGCCGACCGAGTAGACGGGGACGATGTGCGGGTGATTCAGGTGCGAGGCCGCCTGGGCCTCGACGCGGAACCGGGCGATCTGTCGCGGGTCGATGGCGGCGGCGAACGGGAGGACCTTCAGCGCCACGCGTCGGCCCAGGGAGTGCTGCTCGGCCTCGTAGACGACGCCCATGCCGCCTCGGCCGAGCTCGCGGATGACGCGGAAGTCGCCGAGCCGGGCGCCCCTGGAATCCCGGCCGCTCGAATCCGCTTCCGCTCCCGGTTCGGGCTCCGTGTCGGTGTCGAAGTCGTCGTCGGGAAAGTCGGCCGGCCCCGGGGTGATGTCGAGCGCCTCGGCCGCCGCTTCCACCATGTGGAGGCCCTTGAGGCAGGCGCGCAGCCGACCCGCGATCGCCGGGTGCCGTCCCACCCACTCCTCCGGATCGACCGGCCGGCCGGCCTCGACCTCGGCGAGGTACGCGTCGAGGACCTGGGCCAGCTCGTCCTCGTCCTTGCCCTCGTCCATGGCGAACCCGGTCCCATTGGCCGGGATCCGGCCCTCGGGGATCATGACAGTCCCTCCATCGCCGTGCTGAGGCGTTCCAGCGCCCGGGTCCAGAGCATGCGGACCGCGCCGGGCGATCGACCCATCCGGGCGGCGACCTCTTCGAATCGCAGTCGTTCCAGGTTCCGGAGGATGATGACCTCGCGATAGTCGGGCGGCAGGCCGGCCAGGGCGTCGGCCAGCAGGACGGCTTGCTCCCGCCTGGCCGCCGCGGCGCTCGGCGACGAGGCCGTCGCCAGCAGCGCCTGCTGCACGCGGTGGCCCGTCCGCTCGAGCACCCGCTCCAGCGACTCCTGCCGCCGGTAGTCGCGCATCCCGGCCTTCTGGTGCCGCGCCTGGTCGGCCAGGTTTCGCGCCAGGATCCGCCGCAGCCAGGCCAGCAGCTCTCGCTCCGTAGAGCCCTCGAACCGGGGGAAATCCCGATGAGCCTCCAGAAACGTCTCCTGGACCAGGTCGGAAGGATCCAGTTGGACCCGGAGATTCGTGCCGATCAGGGTCCGGGCCAGCAACCGCGTGTAGTTGCGGTACTGCGCCAGCAGTTGCCCGAACGCGTCGAGGTCTCCCGCCCTCGCCCGCTCCATCAGCTCTTCGGGAGTCCGGCTCGCTTCGACCATCACGATGATCTCCCCCTGTTTGATTGGGCGAGATGCTCGCCTGGATTGTCACGCGCCCCGCCAGACAAAATACTAACCCAAGGCGCCACCGGGGGAAACGTCCCGAGTTCGGGGGCGTCGCCGGCCGAGAATCGCCTCGATGGTTGGCACTCATTGGCACTCATTGGCAACTTTTCCTCGCCTCGCCGTCTCCGATCTCCAGGCCCCGAAGCCAGTTCGGGCTGCGTCCCTGGCCGGATCGGACAGGCGCGGTCGTCGGCGACATGGGCCGCTCAACCGCAACCCCGGCCCCGGTTCGGAGCGGTCGCGCACGCTCCCTTATGATGAGAATGCCTCAACTTCGAGAATTCTTGAATGCATCGCGTTTGAAATCCCGCCGCTGGTCACTCGAACTCTCGATGAGGTCGGCAGATGCGAAAATCCTGGTAAAATGGGGATCGTCGCGCCACGGACCACCTCGCGGGCCCGAAGCGAGTGGGCGAGGCACGCGGCGATATGGCGGCACGGCCGGCCTTTGCATGGACGACCAGGCACCCCATACGGCGGCCGACGTTGATCTATTCCGATCAAAGTCATTCGGCATCTTGACTCTATTAATCCCGACAGTGTGAGCCCTCGTGGACGAAAGGTCGTCTCCGGGCCGGATTGGAAATGAGCGCGACAGAGGGACCTACCCTGGGGTAAGATGGGCGCGGAGTACCGCTGTCCGTCATCCCGGGACCTCGAAAATGGCCGAGTCCTCGGGGTGCGCCAGTGTTCTTACCAATACAAGATCGATGAACGCATGACGAACGAAAGGCAGACGCAAGGGCTCAGGAACTTGTCGTCGATCCAGTTTCCGCCACGTTCCGCGACCATAAGGATTAGAGCCTGTCCCAGAAGGGTCGGAAGCCGCCCTACAACCGTCAAACCGAGCTTCTGGGACAGACTCTGAATGTCGGCAGATCCATTTCAAGGAGTCGTCCCATGGCGACCGCAGAGGCGCTGATGACCGCCGAGGAGTTCGGCCAACGGCCCGACCCCGGCTATCCCGAGGAGCTGGTTCAAGGAAGGATCGTCGCGATGCCGCCACCCGATCGTCGTCATGGTCGGACTTGCCTCAAGGCCGGACGAATCCTGGACACGTACGCCGAGGAGCACGACCTCGGGCGCGTGATGAGCGACGACTCCGGCGTGATCACGGAGCGCGATCCCGACACCGTGCGCGGCGCCGACATCGCCTATTACAGCTACGCCCGGCTGCCCAAGGGGCCTTTACCGGCCGGCTATGGGCCTGAGGTCCCCGAGCTGGTGATCGAGGTCCGCTCGCCGGGCGACACCTGGCGGGAGATCGTTATCAAAGTCGGCGAATATCTGAAGGCGGGCGTGTTGAAGGTGGTGGTCCTGGATCCCCAGTCGCGGAAGGCGCACGTTTACGGCGTGGACGAGGAGCCGTCGGTCCTGGGCCCGGAAGACGAGCTGACAGTCCCCGATCTGCTGGGCGACTTCCGGGTGGCGGTCCATCAGTTATTCGATTGATCTCGGCCGAGATCGGCGCGAGCCTGGCCCGGGGAATCGGGACTACTCTCAGGGCCGTTCTCCTGGCGGGTTCGTTTCACGCCGTTCTCGCTCGCGTCCTGACGAAGTCCGATGTCAACGCGCCCGGATCAGGAGTTCATCAAGCTCTTTGAGCAACTTCCGGAAGGATCGCGATCGGCCAATCATTCCTGGCGTGAAGGGCAGGATCCGCGTCAGGTCGGGTTGGTGGGTCGTCGGCCGATACTTCTCGAGACCGAGGAGTCCGGCGACGTACTTCTTGCAATCGGCGATTCCTTCGATATCGATCCCACGAGGCAATGATTGCCTCGTCAGGTGGAGATTCAGCTTCTTGCCCAACTCCATCAACTCTCGGCGGAACCGGGTTGACGGGAAGGCCGCCAGGAACCACGCTTCATACTCTCGTTTCGCGACGACGACACCGATCGGGTAGTCGGATGGGACCAGGGTCCGTGCTCGAGCGAGCAGGCCAGCAGCTAGGGTTCGCGGACACTCCTTGTCGGCATCGAGAAGGATGAGGATAGCGTCCGGCTGGCCAAGCAGTGCCAGACGGACGTAATGCTCCACTCCACGGCCAAGGACGCGGTCATAAGCGACCTCGAGGTTTCCTTTTCCACCCGCCAGAACTGGTCCGTCGAGATCGATATCGACATTTCGGTACCGCCGGAACCTCAGCCAGCTTCGGAGCAGGATCGGCACGGCTTCCACCTCGCCGCGGCCTTCCACGATGGGCACGATGACGTACTTGGCCATGGATCACGTCAGCTCGAAGAAGTCTTCCTCGGTGCCTGTGATTGACGGTTCGGCAGCCGTCCAGAGGGCGTTGGACCGGAGCAATTGGCCGACGGTCAGCGGCGGTTTCAGGTTAGCCCGGACATTCTCGCTCAGGTTGTAGATTTGACTCGTCCCATGGTCCCACTGGATGACCCGAATCCGTTCGCCCCGGGCTGTGGGATGGCTGAGGATCTCCGGGCTATGAGTCGATACAACGACCGGATATTCCTCGCTCGCCTCGTCGATGGCGTCGAGGAGGACGCCATGGGCATAAGGATGCAGCGAGTCCTCGATCTCATCGAGCAGGACGATCGATGGGCGGGGAGTCTGCCTGAGCGCCAGCAAGATACCCAGAGCGCGCAGCGTACCATCGGATATGACTGAAGCATCGAATTGCTCGGCCTGGCCGTTGCTGCCTTCCTGGGCGAATCCAATGACCCGACGGCCCATGACCGTCTTGACCCAGACCTCTCGGATGCCGGGGACGGCCGCGGCGAGATGCTGTTCGACCCACTCCTTCTCCTTCCCCTTGAGGTGCTTCAGGACATCTCCGGCGTTGTGACCGTCGCCGCTCAATCGCTTCTCGCCGCCGATCTTGGGTCCACTCCGAATGGCCTGGGGCGAGAATTGGTGGACCGAGATCGAGCGGAGCGACTCGATGATCGTCTTCCATGACGCGTTCGAGCCCGCGATCAGCGGGAATACGAGGGTTTCCCGGTCGAAGGCCGGTTGGAGTGAAACCATATTTGTCCGAAATCCGTCCTCATCTCGTTCAAAAGATGATGCCGGGTCGCCGCGCAGGATCTCCTGTTTGACGCGATACCCCGCTCTTCGGGAATCCCAACCGACTGTGAAACCGTAAACCGTAAAGGAATGAGGCCTTATTCTCGAGCTGGAGGCAAACGGCGACAGAGATCCCGCTTCGGGTCTCTCGATGCTGGTCGCGGGGAAAGAGGCCCAGGAAATTGCCGCGTCGTTCCAGGGCCGTGCCAAGTGAATCGGACACGGCCTCGCTGACGAAGCGGAAAGCATCCATCAAGGTCGACTTGCCCGCGCCGTTGCGCCCGACCAGGAAGGTGACATCGTCGAGGATCAGCCGCGCATCGGCGAACGCCCGGTAGTTGCGGAGCCGGAGTTCCTTGATGATGACTCGACTCATCGGGGCCTCGAAGACCTTGGCGGTTTGGGTGATCCTCGTCATCAGGAGAAAGAAGAGGTCTTCGGAGACTGTAGCACGGTTGCCGGGCCGGCAGCCGCCGCTCACACTAACCCGAAGCGTGAGCGAGGGTCCGATCCTCGGCCTCGCCCGCAGACCCCCTCGCTGACGCTTCGGGTTGGTATTCGACGCGGAAACGGACTGATGCCAACCCCAGAACGCCTATAGCCAACCCGGTATCCCTGCTACAGACTCGGTTTTCGAGGAGTGTTACGCCCACTTGCGGAATCCTACAATACCAGCAAACTGGTATGTCAGGGAAAGTCCTCCGCGGAGGTATGTCGGAGAGGCTAACAAGAGAGTGGGTCTCGCGTCGGATCCGGGAGAGGAATCGTCATGTCCCACCATCCCGACCCGAACACTCCCGCCTCGGGTCGGTTTCCGTCAACTCACTGGAGCCTCATCATCAAGGCGGGATCGCCCGGCTCATCGCAGGCACGCGCGGCGCTGGCCGAGCTCTGCTCCGCTTACTGGTATCCCATCTACGCGTTCATCAGGCAAAAGGGGAACGGACATGATCAAGCCCTCGACCTGACCCAGGGGTTCTTCGAGCGCTTGCTGGAGAAAAGCATCGTTTCGGCTGCCGAGCCGGGCAAGGGCCGATTCCGCGCGTTCCTGCGCACCGATTGCCAGCGCTTCCTGATCGACCAGTTCCGTCGAATGTCGGCGAGGGGCAGCGGGATACCGACCGTTTCGATCGATGCGCACGAGGCGGAGGATCGCTATCGCTTCGAGCCGGCCGACACGCTCACACCCGACCGCCTGTTCGACCGCGCCTGGGCCCTGACCCTGCTCGATCGGGTCCTCGAACTGCTGGCCGCCGAGTACGCCGCGAAGGGCCATTCCGAGTTGTTCGACCACCTCAAGATCGTCCTCACCCAGGGGAAAGGCGCCGCTTCAGCCGCAACCCTGGCTGCCAGTCTCGGCAAGACCGAGGAGGCCGTGAATATGGCCGTCCACCGGCTCCGAAAGAGGTACCGCGAGATTCTCGAGGAGCAGATCGCCGCCACCCTCGACGACCCGTCCGAGATGGAAGACGAGATCCGGTCGCTGTTTGAGGCGATCACCTCCTGACCCTCCAAGAATTCCTGTTAGGTCGTGGGTGGGATTGCGTATGAGAGTGGTGTCCCGATCCGACGCGTCAGGGAGCCCGCCGATGACCGAAGCGCGACGATGCCCGAACTGCGGTCGCGAGATGCCCGCCCATGCCCCCCAGGGCTTGTGTCCGGCCTGCCTGCTCGGGGGAATCCTGGATCATCAGGAAGAGAGCCAATCGCCCCCGGGCGAGCCCAGGTCGGCGGCCGGCACACCTGGGGAGACAGCCGCGACGGCGGACGACATATCGACCCATGCCGACCCGACCCATGCCGACGACACAGCCCCCCCTGTCTTCTCGGAGTCGTCTGGACCGTCAACCGATCCTGCACCCATCGCCAACTTCGCACCCGGCGATGAGGGTTCCGTCAGTTCGGGCACTCGGATTCGCTACTTCGGCGACTACGAGATTCTCGGCGAGCTGGGCAGCGGCGCCATGGGCGTCGTCTACAAGGCCCGTCAGATCGGTCTCAATCGCCTCGTAGCGCTGAAGATGATCCGGGCGGGTGCACTCGCCGGCGAAGCAGAGCTGAGGCGGTTCCAGAACGAGGCCGAGGCGGTCGCCGGGCTCGACCATCCCCACATCGTGCCGATCCACGAGGTGGGAGAGCACGACGGCAGGCGCTATTTCTCGATGAAGCTGATTGGTGGCCCATGCCTGAGCGGCACTCTCTCTTCGTACACCGCAAACCTGCAAGATGCTGCGAGGCTCATGGTCACGATCGCCGAGGCCGTCCACCACGCCCACCAGCGCGGCATCCTCCACCGTGACCTCAAACCGTCGAACATCCTCCTGGACGAGCAAGGCCAGCCGCATGTGAGTGACTTCGGCCTGGCCAAGCAGGTCAAGGATGATGGCAGCCTGACTGTCTCGGGCGCGATCCTCGGCACGCCGGCCTACATGGCTCCCGAGCAGGCCGCCGGGAGCAAGAGGCTGGTGACGACCCTGAGCGACGTTTATGGACTGGGAGCGGTCCTCTATACCTTGCTCACGGGTAAGCCGCCGTTCGGCGGTGACTCGGTCATGGAGACGCTCGACCGGGTGCGCCACCAGCAGCCGACTCCTCCGTCCAGGCTCAATCGGAAGGTTCCCCGAGATCTCGAGGTTATCTGCCTGAAGTGTCTGGATAAGGATTCTCAGCGGCGCTACCCCTCCGCGCAGGCGTTGGCTGCCGAGCTTACGCGGTTCCTGGGCGGAGAGCCCATCCAGGCACGGCCGGTGAGCGCATTCGAGAAGGGCTGGCGGTGGTGCCGCCGACGCCCTGTGATCGCTGGCCTGTCGACGGCGTTGGTGGTTGCAGTTCTGGGGGGACTGATCGGGACCAGTCTGGGCTTACTGGCCGCGCTCGATGCTCGCCAGGACGCCCTCAACCGCGAGCGCGACGCCGTCAAGGCCCAGGCGGCGGAACTCCTGGCCCGCGGCGACGCTGAGCGGGAGAGTGTGAGGGCGAAAGCCCAGACCGAACTGGCCGAGCAACGCCTCTACGACTCTCGGATGAATCTCGTCCAGCGGAATTGGGAGGATTATCATGGCGTGCTGTTCCAACAAGGGCTTGAAGAGCAGCTTCCGACCAATCAGCACGGCATCGATCGTCGAGGCTTTGAGTGGTTCTACTGGCAACGAAAGATCTCCGGACTCATGACCCTCAAGGGGCACAGAGGGGGTGTCAGGTTTGTGGCGTTCAGCCCCGATGGCACTCGGCTCACATCCGCCAGTGGGGATGGGACGGTTAAGGTGTGGGACGTTGCGACCGGGCGGGAAATTCGCAGTCTTAATGGACACAACAGAGTGGCGTTCAGCCTCGACGGCACTCGTCTCGCCTGCGCAGGTGAGGATGGGATGGTGAAGGTGTGGAATGTCGTGACCGGGCAGGAAACGCTTACTCTCAAGGGGCATTCCGAGAATGTCACGAGCGTGGCGTTCAGCCCCGGCGGCGATCGGCTCGCATCCGCCAGCTTTGACCGTACGGTGAAGGTATGGGATGCGCGGGCAGGACAGGAAATCCTCGCACTCAAGGGGCACACCCGGCAGGTCTCAAGTGTGAATTTCAGCCCCGATGGCAAATGGCTTGTCACCGCGGGAACCTCTGAGACATCGAAGGTGTGGGACGCCGGGAACGGGGAGGTTAGATCCGATGGAGGGAATGGAACGCTCAAGGTGTGGGACGCCGGGAACGGGAGGGAAACCCTCACCCACATTGGGAATACCCCAGGAACCTTTATCCTGGCATTCAGTCCCGACGGCACTCGTCTCGCATCCGGCGATTCGAGTGGGATGGTGAAGGTGTGGGACCCCGCAACTGGTCAGGGAACTCTCATTCTTAAGGGCCATAGCAGTTCTATCGAGAGTGCATCATTTAGCCCCGACGGCACTCGTCTCGCATCCGGCGATTCGAGTGGAATGGCGAAGGTGTGGGACCCCGCGAATGGGCGGGAAATCCTGACACTCCAGGGACACGCTCGAGACATCCGAAGCCTGGCATTCAGCCCCGACGGCACTCGTCTCGCATCCGCTGCTTGGGACGAGACGGTGAAGGTGTGGGACGTCGGAACCGGGCAGAATACTTTGACTCTCAAGGGACACACGAGCGGTGTCTCGATCGTGGCGTTCAGCCCAAATGGTCAGCGGCTCGCCTCTGCCGGTTTTGATGACGTGGTGATCGTGTGGGACGCAAGGTATGGGCAAGAACCCTTCTCTCTCAAGGGGCACGGCAACTGCGTTCGGAGCGTGGCGTTCAGCCCAAATGGTCAGCGGCTCGCCGCCGAGGAAGACCCAGGTACTGTGAAAGTATGGGACGCGGCGTCCGGACAGGAGATCCTCACCCTCAAGAGCCACACAAGCCCAATCTTGAGCGTTAAGTTCCTTACTATCACAACGCGGCTCGCAACTGCCGTCGGGATGGAACAGCGAAAGTTTGGGACACCCAGGACGGGAAGCAAATATTGTCCCTCGACTTGAGCAGAAGAATCGACCATCTTGGGAGCGCGGCTTTCAGCCCGGATGGAAAGCGGCTCGCCGGACACAATCGGAATGCGATAAGCATCTGGGATATTGAGACCGGCCGGGAAATCATGACCCTAGAAGCTTCCGCCATCGCTACCCTTACCGCCGTCTCATTCAGCCCCGATGGCAAACGGCTCGCCGCAGGTGGCGCAGGCGATGGGACGGTCAAAGTGTTCGACAGCGTGAACGGACAGGAGATCGTCACCCTTAAAGGGCACGCCAAGTTCGTCCGGTACGTGGCGTTTAGCCCCGACGGGAAGCAGCTCGCCTCCGCCGACACGGCTGGGGTAGTGAAGATGTGGGATGGCGAAAATGGCCAGGAAATCTTCACCCTGAAGGGCCATGCAATAGGTGTCTGGGCCGTGGCCTTCAGCCCGGATGGAAAGCGGCTCGCCTCTGCCGGTGCGGATGGGATGCTCAAGGTTTGGGACGTGACGACCGGCCAGGAAACACTCACCCTCAAGGGGGATAGCAAAGGCATTTTTGGCGTGGCATTCAGCCCCGACGGCCAGCGGCTTGCATCCGCCGGTTACGACGAGGGGACCGTGATCAAGGTCTGGGGCGCCCGGTCCGTGGGCGCCGAACCCGCGAAACCCGGACCACCCACCCGATGAGAGAGCCTCGTATCCACCCCTCGGATTACGTCCTGGAGTCGCGTCAGATCCCCATGCTGCCCCGCGAGACTTCAGGCCAGTGCGGGTGTCAGGAACTCTTTCGACGTCTTGCTCGATTTCCAGAATCGGGACTTGCTTCAACCTTCTCTCGCGACCGGGCCATCATGAAGGTGAACAGGACGATGGACTCGAACCTGCAGAAGGAACAGTTCAGCAACGCCTATCTCCGTGCCGTCGCCGCCGTGGCCGGATTCCAGATCTACAAGCCGGAGCCCGACATCGATAAGATCGACTGGGGCATCGCAGCTCCGGGACCGAGGAAGACGGTCCGATCACCCAAGGTCGAGATCCAGCTCAAATGCACGTCTCGCGAGGTTCTCCGTGTTGACCATCTCGCGTTCTTCGTCGACCTCGAGACCTACGAGAGTCTCCGCGATCAGAGTCACATGGTTCCGAGGATTCTGGTCGTGGTGGTCGTTCCGGACGACGTGACGAACTGGCTCGTTCATTGCGAGGATAACTTGGCCCTCCATCATTGTGGTTACTGGTACTCGCTCCGCGACATGCCACCCAGTCATAATGAAACGGGTCAGACGATCCATATTCCACGCGCGCAGCAGTTCACGGTTGACGCCTCGACGGGAATGATGGAACGTCTGGGGGCGGGAGGTTTGCCATGAACGTGAAGATCACGGATGCCGCGGCCCTGTCGGCTCTACGGCCGCTCGAGGTGGTTTCGTATCTCCGTTCGAATGGCTGGAGGAAGGCTGGGGAGAAGCCCGGGAATTGGTCGAGGTGGTTGCGCACGGATGAAGACGGTGAGGAGTTCGAGGTCACCGTCCCGCTCAACCCCGAGTTTCGCGACTTCGCGGCTCGCATGGGTGATGTACTCCAGGTGCTGTCAGTCTTCGAGGAGCGCTCGCAACTTCCGATTCTCCGTGACCTTCTCGTGACCGGTGCCGATGTGATCCGCCTCCGACTCGCTGATCCGGAGTTGGCTGACGCGAGCGTTCCCCTCGACGAGGGCGCAACCTTCATCCAGAAGGCCAAGGACATGATGCTCGCCGCCGCCTGTGCGGCGGTGAACCCTCGCATGTACTATCCCAGCCGAAAGCCGGCGCAAGCACTCGACTACATCCGCAGGGCGCGGCTCGGGCAGACGGAGCCCGGCAGTTTCATCATCACGATCATCTCGCCGGTCCCCCCAAGCCTGACGGACCCTGGCGGTCAGCTCATCGCGCTGGAGGAACCGTACGAACGGCAGGTGACTCAGGTGCTGGCGGTGGCCCTGAATTCGGTCCGTCAGGCCGCGGAAGATGCCGCGACATCCGGACAGGTCAACAGCTTCATCCAAGCCGTCTCCCGCGGCGTCAGCGCGAATCTGTGCGATGCCCTCGTCGGCATGGGATCGTCCGGCGAGGGCAACCGCGCCGTCGATATCCAGTTCTCGTGGTCGCGCAATCGCCCCCTCGCTTCCGAAGCGGGAATGCCGGATCGGATCCTCTTCAGTCCGGATGCCTTCCCCGTCATTCGCCAGGCCGCCGTTTATCTCAAGGAATCGAGCCCTCGGGAAGAGTTTGAGATCCGGGGCTTGGTGGTCAAGCTCGATCGGCCAGAAGCCGCGACTACGGGAAAAGTCACGGTCCACAGTCTGATCGACGATCAGCCGCGCAAGGTCGTGGTGGAACTCGGAGACCTGGACTATCACAAGGCCGTGACCGCGCACGCTCAGGATCGCCTCGTGCGGTGTTCCGGGGTTCTCGCCCGTGAGGGGCGGGCCTTTCGGTTGTACGAACCCTACGGATTCGCTGTCGAGGAAGATGACTTGTAGACTCGTAGCCGCCCCACGGATTGCGACCTGGAGTCGCGTCAGATCGCAATGCTGGCGCGTGAATCGTCAAGGCCAGTGCGGGTGTCAGGAACCCTTCGAAACCTTTCGACGTGCCAGTATGGGGGAGCCCCTCGACGCCGAACCTGCGAAACCCGGCCCAACCCCTCGTTGAGGAAGCGTCGCAGCCGCCCCAGCGCGATCTGGACGTCCGTGCCCATTTGGTGTACGCTCATCAATCACAGGCGCCAACCCGGGGCGGGCCATTCCGCGATTTCATCGAGTCTGTGTCTCGCGTTCACAAACCCGGCAATGACCGCTCATGAAGTTCCCCACCGACTGGCCTCCAGGATGCCCGCCGACCGATTCTGAGATAGCGTCCGGGGTCGTGTATCGAATCGTCAACAATGATCCCGTCCAGGACGGTGACTTCCTCAGCCAGTTCGAGTTGGGAAAAGCCCTCAATGCGGACGAGTGTTTGCGCCGGTCTTTGTCCGTTTATACACAACTTGCCGACGCGGAGCACCGGCGACGGTTGACCCCGAAGTTAGGCCGACTCATTGCTCGAGCGACGCTCGACCAAAGTCACGGTAAGATGAAGCATACCGGCGGGGCGAAGTCCAGCCATACGGAATGGTGGCCTTGTGAGGGGATCGATCGGAAGGCTGGCTTTCTTGTCGTCGCGTAGGAGCATTCGTCATGTGGGATGTCCAGGGAGAACCGATCGCAGCCGAGAGGTTTGATCCCTTTCAGCCATCCGAGGTCCTTGACCAATACGATGGCCCCAGGATCTTTACGCTCACCGACCGTCAAGGCGAATCCTGCCTGGCGTTCTGGTGCGACGGCGATGACGAATGCGAACGCTATCTCGTCGTCCCGTTCAGTCCGTCGCTGAGACAAGAATTGACTGAGGGACGGATCAGCGTTGCAGAAGCACTCAACGGACCTCGTCTCTGGGTCGTGGACATCGACAAGACGGGCCGGCCATCCCGATCGTGGCGATCGGAGTTCTCGCGTCTTCCTCGCGAAATCCTGCCCGAGCCGGGCACGATGCTCTGGCCGTCGCTCGAGCCGCTGCTGAGTGTCGGGCCTCTTGACGCCCAGAGCGATGGGGGGGATCACCCCCGGTAGAGTATCGCTCGATACACGTCTTCGGTATCGGCTATGAGTGGCGCAGGCTGCGTGCCGCTAGACATTCACCGGCTCCGGGGCGAACCATCGAAGCAGAGCGTGGATCTTGGCCCCGTCATCGATGGGGATCGCATCTTCTTCCTCAATGCCCGCGTCCGAGTCCCATTTCAAGTAGCGAATCCGCTCGCTGCTCTCGAACTCGAGTTCCGGCGAACGATTTCCTCGGTGCCACTCGAATTGAAGCCAGCCCCGCGTCATCGGGACGACTTTCGGAGTCGCGATGAGGTCGCACGGCAATGCCGAGATGAACGCCTTGGCCGCCCGAATCCGATCGGGATCGATCGGACTTGCACCGGAGCCGCTCCAGTTCTGTGGGAGGGCCTGCAATTCCTCGAGACCCCTCAGGGTAGCAGCCTTGTCAAGTCGAGCGATACGCTCCTCGACGACCTCGCCAACCTGCACCGGCAGTCGATTTCCGGCGAGCGGAAGGGGGGGCTGTTCGGGCGTGGGGTTGCCGGTCTCAGCGAGCCGGTCGAGGGCCGGCCGGACGAGGTCGTCAACCGAGATGTTGAGGGCGGCGGCTCGCGCGGAGAGTCTTTGGAAAGTATCTTCCGGCACGGTGACGTGGGGCATCGGGTCCTCCCTCTATAGCGACCACCCTCATGCTACCACGACCGGCTCTTGGCGTCCACAATTGGCCACGGCAGTTCACGGTTGACCCACTTGGCCGGAGGGCCGGCCTGCGGTATGATCTTGAGAACCATGGAACCAACCACGTATGACTTGATCGTGATCGGGTCGGGGCCGGCGGGCGAGAGCGCCGCGGCGGCCGCGTCGATGTTCGGCAAGCGGGTGGCGATGGTCGAGAAGAGCCCGCTGGTCGGCGGCGCCTCGGCCAATACCGGGACCCTGCCGAGCAAGACCCTGCGCGAGACGGCGCTGGCCATCTCGGGCCTGAAGGCGCGCGACCTCTACGGCGTGGACCTCTCCTTGCGCCGCGAGGCGACTGTCGCCGAATTCATGTTCCACGAGCGCCGGGTCTCGGCCAATGAGCGCAAGCGGATCGAGCGGAGCCTGTCGCGTTACGGCGTGGTCCTGTACCGCGGCATGGCCTCATTCCTGGATCCGCATACGATCCGGGTCGTGACCGAGGGTCACGGACAGAACGGCGGGCCGGTGCATACGGCCGCGGCGGGCGTCCATCACCACGACCCCCATACCGGCCACGCCCACGGCCGGTCCACCGAGCTCCGGTTGCGCGCCGAGACGATCCTGATCGCCACCGGCTCCTCGCCGGTCCGGCCGCCCGGGTTCCCCTTCGACCACCCGCGGGTGCTCGACTCCGACACGATCCTCCAGCTCGATCGGCTGCCCCGATCGCTGGCTGTCGTCGGCGCGGGGGTCATCGGCTGCGAATACGCCTGCACGTTCGCCGCGCTGGGGACCGACGTCTGGATCGTCGACGGCCGCGAGGAGCTGCTGCCGTTCCTCGACAACGAGGTGTCGCGTGCGCTTGAGGAGACCATGCACCGGCAGCTCGGCGTCGAGTTCCTCTGGAAGAACCGGGTGACCCGCTGCGAGGCGCATGAATACGGGGATATCACCCTGGAATTCGACACCGGCGGACGGCTCTGCGTGGACGCCGTCTTGGTGGCCGCGGGACGCTCCAGCAACACCGAATCCTTGAACCTCGCGGCCGCCGGTATCGAGCCCGGTCCACGGGGAATCCTCACTGTCGACGCCCACTATGCCACCAGCGTCCCGCACATCTTCGCCGCCGGCGATGTCATCGGCTTCCCCGCGCTGGCCTCGACCAGCATGGAGCAGGCCCGCGTGGCCATGTGCCACGCCTTCCACAAGGATTACAAGACCGACCTGGCCTCGATCCTGCCCACCGGCATCTACACCATCCCCGAGGTCAGCATGGTCGGCGCCTGCGAGGAAGACCTCAAGTCCCAGGGGGTCGACTATATCGTCGGCCGCGCCTCGTATGCCCATTGCGCGCGCGGCGAGATCATCGGCGACCAGACCGGCTTCCTCAAGTTGCTCTACCGCCGCGACGACATGAAACTCCTGGGCGTGCACGTCATCGGCGAACAGGCCTCGGAGGTCGTGCACGTCGGCGTCGTCGCCATGCTCGCCGAAGGTACCGCCCAGCTCTTCAACCGCTCCTGCTTCAATTTCCCCACCCTGGGCGACCTCTACAAGATCGCCACCTACGACGCTTTGGCGAAGTGCCAGGAGCGGAGCTGATCGAGGGCCGCCTCATCGTCCCGTAGTCGTGCCGCTCTCAGCTCCCGCGACGTTGGCTTGTCCGATGTCTTCGGCGAGGAGACAATGGGACTGTTGTGCCGTCTCAACGACCAGGAGGAATGGTCATGGCTACTGCGACGATGACTCCCAACCACCGGACAGTCGCCGACCTGCTCGAGCGCCTGGGCGGCATCGCTGCAACCCGAGTTCTCCTCGACCCTAGGCCCGGCGAGGCGACCGAGCAGGATGTCGTCAATCTCCATGACCGGGAGAACCGGCTCTTCGAGCTGGTCAACGGCACGCTGGTGGAGAAAGTGATGGGTTTTGAGGAATCCCGATTCGCGGCGTTCTTGATTGGCTCCTTGATCGCCTATCTCAAGACCAACAACGTGGGCACGGTCGTCGGTGCCGACGGCATGATGCGACTCTTCCCCGGCTTGGTGCGGATCCCCGATGCCGCGTTCATCTCGTGGGAACGTTTCCCCAAGGGGAAACGGAAGCGGGGGCAGATCCCGGCGGTGTCGCCCGACCTGATCGTCGAGGTGCTCAGCAAGGGGAACACCCGTGCGGAGATGGCGCAAGCTCGAAGAATACTTCCGGGCCGGAGTCCGACTGGTCTGGTACGTGGACCCGAAGGAGCGAACCGTCCGGGTTCATACCGCCCTCGATCAATCGGCCTTGCTCCGCGAGGATCAAATGCTGGAGGGCGGCGACGTCTTGCCGGGCTTTACCCTCTCGATCCGCGAATGGTTCACCGAAGCCGAGCGGACCGAGGCGCCGAGCGAGTAATGGCTCGCCTTAAACAGTTCCAAACGATGAGGATCCGGAGCCTCATCGCCGGACGAAGCCGTTGCGGATCCGCGGCGGGCGGTTTACTGTGAGTGAGTGGTTTGTGACACGAAGACGATGAACCCCGCCGAGCGGCGGCGTCGCGTGGAAGACCGAGGCGCCTCCCGGGCCGGCTCCCCGCCGGGCCAGCAACCCCAGTGCCCAGAGCCCCCGGGCCAGTCTCGCGCGGACGATCGATCAACCGGGAGATGATACGCCATGACGCAGTATTCGAATCGCGGCTGGATGTTCCGCGCGACCCTTCCCCTGCTGGTGACCGGAACATTCTTGACCCTGTCGGTCGCACCTGATCTCGCCCAGGCCCAGCAAAAGAAGGAGGAGAAGAAGGCCGAGGTTAAGAAACCCGATACCAAGCCCGATGTGAAGAAGGCCGAAGCCAAGCCCGACGTGAAGAAGGCCGAAACCAAGCCCGAGGCGAAGAAGGCCGAAACCAAGCCCCAGGCCAAGCCCGATGCGAAGAAAGCCGAAGCCAAGCCGGCTGCTACTCCGGCGCCCGCTCCGACTCCGGCTCCGGCGAAGCCGGCCGCCGACGATCCGGCCAAGCTCAAGGCGAAGGTCGCGGCCCTGGAGAAAGAGGTCGCCGCGCTGAAGCTCAAGGTCGCGACCCTCGAGCTCGAGAAGCTCGGCGCCATGGTGAGCATCGACAAGGCGAAGGACGGCAAGGAGACGGCGACCGTCAACATCCTCAAGAAATGGTCGGGCGACAAGGACTCCTTCCAGCTCTTGAAGAACGTCCCCAACCTCCAGGTCGTCTACATCGACAACGGCCAGATCAACGACGCGGCCGTCGGCCCGCTCAAGGACCTGACGGGCTTGAGTGCCCTGACCTTGATGAGCCCTCAGGTCACCGATGCCGGGCTCGACAGCCTCAAGGGGTTGAACGGCCTGACCATGCTGTTCTTGACCAGCTCGAAGGTCGGCGACAAGGGCTTGCCGAGCCTCAAGGGGCTGAAGAATCTCCAGGTGCTGGCCCTGAGCCGCACCGACGTGACCGACGCGGGCCTCGACTCGCTCAAGGATCTCAAGAGCCTCAAGTCGGTCTACCTGATCGGCACCAAGGTGACGGCGCCGGCCGTCGAGAAGCTCAAGCAGGCGATCCCCGGCGTGGCCGTTTACAAGTAAGGCCAAGGTTTCGACCGGGCAATCCGGAGGCAGGTTGCGGGCATGGAAGCCCGCAGACGGGGAGAAA
>CAVURY010000050.1:0-117324 GCA_963743925.1 uncultured Planctomycetota bacterium
CGACGCTCGGTGTCCAACGATTCCGAGGGTTTGGTACGATGAGGCCGAGAGCACGAGGTGCAAGTATCCCGGGGAGCCGAACAGCCCATGCCGATTCTGCTGCTCAGCCTGGTCCTCCTCCAGGTAGCCGGCGATCCGACCAAGCCCGTGACCCTGGAACACCTCGGCACTTTCGATGTCCATGTACTGCCGGAAGCGTCGGGATCGTCAAGAGCCGGCGGTTCCCGGGGATCTTCTGGGTCCACAACGATTCGGGGAACGCCCCCTGGCTGGTCGCCGTCCGTCGCGATGGGCGGATCGTCAACCGGTTCCGGCTGGCGATCCCGAACCTCGACTGGGAAGACATTGCGATCGACGACAGGGGGCATCTGTACCTGGGAGACATCGGCAACAACACCGGGCTCCTTCGGACCCGCGTGATCTATCGGCTCGAAGAGCCCGACCCTCCTCTCCCGCAGACCAGGATCGGCCGATACCCGCCTCGATGACGGTGTCCTTTCTCCTGCCTCCGTCGAATCGGTTCGATGCGGAGGGCCTCGTCTTCGACCAGGGGACGGCCGTCCTGGTGACCAAGTATCGCGACGGACGCGAGGCGGAGCTATTCGCCATACCCAACGGCTCGCCGCCGCCTACGCCAGGGCATCCCGTTGCTATCCCGATCCCGGTCCGCCCGATCGGCCGGCTCTCCGGATTCACCGAGCCCGCCACCGGCGCCACTCTCAGCGAGGACCGAACGCTCCTCGCGGTCTGCTCGACGGCCGTGACGCGCGTCTATCGGCGCGCGAAGTCGGACCCGTGGCAGCTTCTGGCCGAGATCCGTTACGACCCGTTACCGGTCGAGGGGATCACCTGGGACGGGCGCGACCTGATCCTGGCGGCCGAGGAGGGGCGAGGTCTCTATCGCCTGTCCGAGACGACGTGGCGTGCCAGGGTGAAGCCTCCACCGAGCCACTTTTCGGCACCGGCGAAAGCGAAGTAATGGCCCAGTCGAGCGATGTCGTGATCGTGGGGGGAGGGGTGATCGGCCTGTCGATCGCCTATGCCCTGGCTCGCGAGGGCGTACCGTCCACAGTGCTGGACCGTCGCGAGCTGGCCCGCGAGGCCTCCTGGGCGGGCGCCGGGCTGATCCCCCCGATCGCCGAGCGAACCTTGGCGAACCCGAATCCGATCGTGGAGTTCCGGTCCTGGAGCGCACGACTCTACCCCGACTGGACGGCCGGTCTCCGGGAAGAGACGGGCATCGACACCGGCTATCGCCGAACGGGCGGGGTGGACGTGGCCTGGACCGATCGAGAGGACCAGGCGCTTCGGGCCTCGGCCGGCCAGTGGCGTGCCGAGGGGATCGCCTACGAGCGATTGGCACCCGGCGACTTCGGGCGGATTGAGCCGGCACTCAACCCCGATCTCGAGGCCGTCTACTACCTCCCCGACCGGGCTCAGGTCCGCAACCCCCGACTCCTCCAGGCCCTGACAGCCGCCGTCAGCCGGCGCGGGGTCCGGCTCAGGCCGTGGCACAGCGTCGAGGGGTACGGGATTCAGCGCGGCCGGGTGACCTCGATCCGGACCAGTGTCGGGGAAATCCCTTGCGGGATGGTGGTCATGGCGGCCGGGGCGTGGTCCGGTCCGTTGCTCGAATCGATCGGTGTCCACACGCCGACTCCCCCTCTCAAGGGTCAGATCGTCCTGCTGAAAGGCGAAGGGCCGTTGATCCGTCGGATCGTCGAGCACGGGAAAAACTACCTTGTCCCGCGCGATGACGGCAGGATCCTGGTCGGAGCCACCGAGCAAGACGCGGGTTTCGACACCCGGCCCACCCTCGAAGCCAGCCGAAGTCTGCTCGACGAGGCCCTCCGTATCTGCCCGATCCTGGAAAACGCCGACGTCGAGGCGACCTGGGCAGGCCTGAGGCCGGGGAGTATCGACTCCCGGCCCTATATCGGACCGGCCCCGGACCTCGAGAATCTGATCGTCGCCACCGGCCACAGGCGGGCCGGCTTGCAACTCGCGCCGGCCACCGCCGAAGTCGTCGCCGACCTCGTCCTCGGCCGGCCTTCGCGACTGGACCTGAACGCCTTCCGGCCCGGCCGACTTCCCACGACGTCCGACGAAGATGCGTTTCGATCCTGAGGTCGATGATCCCAGTGTCTCGCGACGAAGAAGTAACGGCACAGACCAATAGCAACTCACGCCGCCGGGCGGTAAAGTCTTTCAGACCAAGACGATGTCCGGCCTGGCCCGGCAATCCCGTTTCGGCCGATGCGCTCGGCCGAAGCTCCCCGCGATCTTACTCTTGCGAGCCCTGCGATGAACTCATCAATCCGATTAAAACTCTGCATTATGATGTTTCTGGAGTACGTCATCTATGGAGCATGGCTCCCGCTCCTGGGGCTCTATATCGGCAACGAATACCTGAAATTCACATCGCTCCAACAAGCCTGGGTGTTCAATGCATTCGCGGTCGCGTCCATCACGGGGATGTTCTTCGGTGGCCAGCTCGCAGATCGATACTTCGCACAAGAGAGGTTCCTGGCTTTCAGCCACCTGATCGGTGGCCTCGCCATGCTCGGCCTGGCCTACCAGACGACCTACTGGCCGTTTTTCGGCCTGATGTTGCTGCACTGCTTCTTCTTCGTGCCGACGATGTCGGTGACCAATTCCATCGCATTCGCGAATATCAAGGATGCCCAGAAGGACTTCGGATTCATCCGGGTCTGGGGGACGATCGGCTGGATCGCCGCGAGCTGGCCATTCATCTTCATCCCGATCGATTGGACGAAAGTCCCGGCGCTCTCCGAGACGAGCGGGTTCGTGAACTGGCTCGGGATCGTGCTTTCCAAGGAGGTGCTCAAGACGGGTCCGGCGATGGCGTCGTCGCTGGCGAGCACGTTCACCGTCGCGGGGATCGCGTCGCTGGTCCTGGCCGCTTTCTGCCTCTTCTTGCCCCATACGCCGCCATCGGGAGCGGGCGAACGCCAGTCGTTCGCGCCTCTGGAAGCGTTCAAGCTGCTGCGGGTGCCGGCGATCCTGGTGCTGTTCATCGTCACCTTCCTCGATTCGCTGGTGCACTACTGCTATTTCTTCTGGACCAGTCGCTACCTGCCCGCCATCGGCCTGTCTGCCAACTGGATCGCGCCGGCGATGAGTATCGGCCAGGTGGCCGAGATCGCCACCATGGCCGGGCTGGGCTTCTTCCTCAAGCGGCTCGGCTGGCGGACGACGATGATCCTGGGGCTCCTCGGCCACGTCGTCCGGTTCGGCATCTACTCGATCGGCACGCCGGACCTGCTCTGGCTGGTCATCCTGAGCAACGTCGTCCACGGCCTCGCTTACGCCTTCTTCTTCGCCACGGTTTATATCTACGTGGATGAGAACTTCCCCAAGGACGTCCGGACCAGCGCCCAGAGCCTCTTCAACCTGTTGATTCTGGGACTGGGGCCATTGGCGGGCAATTTCCTCTGGGGCTGGCTCGGCGACGTCTTCTCGAGGACCGTGGAAGTCATCGGCAATGACGGAATGACGACCACGCAAACGGTCATCGACTATCACAAGTTGTTCCTCGTACCGATGGGCGTCGGAGCGTTCGCCACGCTGATGCTGGCGATCTTCTTCCATCCCCAGGCCAAGGACCCGGTTCCGGAAGAGGTCCCCGTCCTGGTAAACTGAACAAGGGGAAATCCGGCCAGGATCGGTGTGAGGAGCAGTCCGTGTTGGCTCGACTATCGGGACTGATCGTCGTCGCGGCGGCAACTACGGCCGTGGCCCAGTTGCCGCCGCTCAACGACTCCGAGGTGTCGCAACATCTGACCCTCGTCCTCACCCAGATCGCCGATACGACGATCGATCCCGTCCGTCGGGAGGAGCTCGCGCTGGACATGGCCGCGACGCTCGATCGCGCGGCGAAATCCTCGTCCGACCCGGAAGTCCGCCGCCGTCGGTGGTCGCAGGCGACCGACCTGCTCGATCGCTTCACCCGGGAAAACCCCGACCTGCCCCTGACTCGACAGCTCCGTTTCCAGGCGGCGGTCTTCCGATGGGCCCAGGCGCAAACCTGGCTCCAGGCCACGCGGCTGGAACCCGAAGACCCCAAGCTCCGCGATCGGGCGATCGCCATGCTCGACGACGCGATCGAGCGATTGCGGAACATGTCGGCCTTCGGCGACCGGACGACCCTGGGCGAGAACCAGCGTTTCCGCCTGGCGCAGGCGCTGGCCGACCGCGCGGAACTCGACCCGGACGGCTCCGCGGAGCGTCGCGATCGCGAGAACGAGGCGGTCGGTCTCCTCAACGTCCCCGCCACCGAGCTTGGTCTGGCGGGTTACTGGCACCTGCTCCGGGCCGATCTCGCGCGTCGGAAGGGAGATGTGCCGCTGGCCGTCAAGGAGCTCGATGAGGCGGCCAAGTCCAGGCCCGCACCCTCAGACCATGACCTGTTTGATGTCCGTATCCCGCTCCGGATCGGCCAGAACCAGTTCGCCGAGGCGATCCAGGCGGTCAACGGCTCGCAACTGAAACCGCCGATGAAGGGTTTGTGGAAAGCTCGGATCTACCTCGCCGAGCTCGCTCGATCACCGGCCGGGGCCGACCGTTCTCGGATCGAATCGGATCTTTTCCGGGAGATCCAGGGGCTTCGACCCGGAAAGTCTCCGGAGGCCAGGCTGGCGCTCCTGGAGCTGAACCAGGCCGGGATCGAGCCCGGAGGGCAGCAACCACCGGAGGCCTGGGACGCGATGGCGGAAGCCTATCAGTTGGCGGGCAACGCCTCCAAGGCCGGCTTGGCGGCGACGCGGGCCGCCGATCGAGCCGCGGCGTTGGGCCAGGCAGCCGCCGCGGCCGGCTATCGTCTCCGCGCCGGGGCCTATTTCTTCCAGGGGGGCAAGTTCACCGAGGCGAACGCCACGCTCTCGAAAATCGCGGACGATCCCTCGTCCGGGCCTCTCCGCGCGAGGGCGGGGATGCTACGCGCCCTGGCCCGCGGCCGCGCGGTCTCCTTGAACATGCCGGGCGCATCGATTGCATCCTATGCCGAGGCCCTCGAGCATCAGATTCGCGAATTCCCCCGCGAGGCGACCACGGACGAGGCCCGCTGGCTACTCGGCGAACTGGCCCTCGATTCGAAGGATCGCGATCGGGCCATCGCCTTGTGGTCAGCAATCCTCCCCGGTTCGTCCCGATGGATCGACGCGCGCCTGGCCATCGCGGAGATCGATCGCGACGAGATCGATCGCTTGCTCATCAATCCCGATCGCTCGAAAATCGCCGAGCGATTCCGGCGGGCGGACCGGCTCCTTTCCGACAGCCTCAAACTGGCTCGCACGGACGAGGCTCAAGGCCGACTCCTCCTGGCGCGTGCGAGGCTCAACTTGACCCCCACCGCGGGCCGGCCCGAAGTCGCCAAGGATCTCTGCGATCGGGTCACCCAGCTCGTGGCGACCGCGAGCATCCACTATCGGGCCCGGCTCCTCCGGACGATCGCGCTGATCGAGATCGGACGATATGTGGAGGCCGAACGCGAGGCCCAGACCCATACCGACTGGGATGTCCCCTCCGAACTGAACGCACTCGTGGACGCGGTTCGCCTCCTCGACCAGTGCGCCTCGACCGCCGAGACCGACCTGCGTCAGCGGAGATTCGGTCTTGTGTTGAAGCTTCTGGTCGAACCGCTCATGGCGATCGACCAGAAGTTCCCGCCCGAGCTGATCGGCGAATTCAAGATGCGGCTGACTCGCTCGCTGCTGTTCTGCGGCGAGGACCGCGATGCAAGGCGCTCGCTCTCGTCCTGGCGGGGCGCTCCCGCCGACACCAGCGACCGGCTGCTCCGCGACCTGGGCGATACCTACAGCCGGCTCGAGGTCTACTCGCTCGACATCGACGTCCAGCGGCTGCGACTCCAGAACAACACGGCGGGGTCGCCGCTCTGGTTCGACGCCCGGTATACCCTGGCCCTCGCCTATTACCACACCGGCCAGTTCAAGGAGTCCGCACAGCTCATCGACGCCACATCGATCCTCCACCCGGATCTCGGCGGCGGCGAGTTGCAGCAGAAGTTCATTCGCCTCCGTCAAAGGCTCGGTAACAAACCTTGATAGACATCGTCGATCGAGATTTCTCATCGAACCGGCGCGGTCTGCCCGCCGGCCTGAATGCCCCGGACGTAAGCGATCAGATCGGCGAGGTCCTTCGGCTCAAGTCCCGTTTCCAGCCCTTCCGGCATGAGCGAAAGGCCGGTCGAGGAAACCGCCTCGATGCGTGTCCGTGCCACAACGTCCGTCACACCTTCGGCCCGCTTGAGCGTGACCGCGTTGGCCGACTCCTCGGCGATCATGCCGGTCAGCACGCGCCCGTCGGTCGTCGCAACGCTGTAATTGACGTAATTGGCCGCGACTTCCCGGTTCGGGTCGAGGATGTGGACGAGCAAGTCTTCGGGAATTCGTCCGGTGACCGTCGCCAGGTTGGGACCGACCTCTGTCCCGACCGCTTCGGCGCGGTGGCAGGTCGAGCAGACCTTGCGGAAGACTTCTTTTCCCTTCGCTCGGTCGCCGACCATCTTCAGGGCAGGCCGGAACCTGACGAGAACGGCTCCCCGATCGGCGCGGGTCGCCTTTCCGAGCATCGTCTCGGCACGAGTCCGGGCCGGCGAAGCAGGCAACGACAGCAATTGCTTCCGACGCGCCGGATCGAGGTCGGAAATGGCAATAGTCCCGGCCTCGAGCGCATCCAGGAGCGGGTCCAGCCGCTCGGCGCGAGAGAAAAGGGCTTCGATTGCCTCGCGGCGGACGGATGGACTCAGGTTCTTCCAGCGCCCGACGATCTGCGTCCCGACCCGACGATCAGGAAGGTCGCCCAGAGTCTGGATCGCAACCAGTTGCACTGAGATCGGCTGACGAGCGTCGAGACAGTCGGGGATCACATCAAGGGCTTTATCCACCGGTCCGAGACCGAGCAGGCGAATGGCATCCACCCGCGAGCCGACCGCTCCATCATTCTTGACCAGTTCCGCCGCCCGGTCGAAGACCTTCGCGAGCTGAGGACCCGCCGGCCCACGCAAGGCATTCCGTAAAGACCCGCCCGCTCGCTGGAGACCCTTGCCCAGTCCGAGCACGGCCGCGCGAGTCAGTGATGTGTCGGAACCCGAGAAGCGAGCCAGGACCGACTTGATGGCCTCAGGGTCATTCTCCGCACCGACGAGGACCGTGAGATCGTCGAGCCACTGGCGTCCTTCGTCACGTGCGAAAACGCCCGGCGATTTCTCGTAAAGACGGTCAATCAGTTTCCAGGCCCGGCCCGGGATCGAACTGAGCACCGCCGCTCGGGTCCAGGGATCGCGTAGGTCCGTCAGGGAGATCGTGGTCAGTGCCTCGAGGGACCGATTGCGATCCTTGACACCGCCGAGTGTCAGGGCGGTCTGGAATCGGACCATCGAATCCCGGTCGTGTGCAAGCGCAAGCAAGGGCTCGACCAACGGCGAGCGTTCGTCGAGGTGCCCATCGCAGAGCCTGGCGGCCTGCTCGCGGACGTTCGCGTCGGCGTCTCTCAAGGCGGGGAGCAAGTCTTCGGAGCCGAGCGAGCCGAGAGCCTCGAGAGTCCAGAGGGCGTGGACCCGACCCGGCGCACTGGGCCGATCACGAGCGAGCGCCTTCAGCGCGGGTACGGCGTCCTGGGCCTTTCGCTCGATCAGTAGCCGCTGGGCCGTCTCTCGCCACCAGGAAGCTGGGTCGGACAGCAGAGAAACGAGTTCCGAATTCTTGGCGAGACTCAGCCGGGGCGATCGCCTGCGATAGCCCTCCTTCGGCACGATGTTGTAGAGCCGGCCGAGATCCTTGCCGCTGGTCAAGTCGAGGTGTTTCTTGATCGGTTCCGGGATCGAAAACGGATGCTCGATCGTTTCGCGGTACATGTCGAGCATCAAGAGAGTCCCGTCGGGGGTATTCGCGAAGTTGACGGGCCGGAACCAGTTGTCGGTCGAAGCGAGGAACTCGACCGCTTGATCGGCTCGAGTCGCGTGGAAGAGGGCTCCCCGTTTGGTCAGGATCTTTCGATGGACGAGATTCCCGCCCACATCGCCGATGAACGCATTCCCCCGGTATTCGGCCGGGAAAGCGTCGCCGCGGTAGATGGTGACTCCAGTTGCCGAGGTGAAGAAGCCGATCGGCACCAGCTCGTTGGCTGGCAACCGCTTGGACATCACCGGGTCCGCGGCGCGCTGACGTGTCCTGACGATCCGCCAGGGCTCCGCCTGGCTGATCCGGAAGACCGGTCCCGCCCCACCTTCCTCGGCGATGTCGGTCACGACCGTCGGGACCACCAACGCGGGGTTTCGCTCCAGATACCACGACGGAAGGACAATTTGTCGAATGTGGTTGCTGTTCATGCACGTGAATCGATGACCCCAGTCGTCGAAGCTGTGACCGAACTGGCCGCCGCCCGAAATCGCCTCGAAAGAGAGGCCATCAGGCTTGAACCGGAAGTCGCGACCGCGGACCGAGACCGGTTTGGCGTCGGGCCTCGACACGTTCTTGATCATCCCCCCATTCGACCCCGAAACCCCGTAAATCCACCCGTCCGGGCCCCAGAGGAGTCCATTGAAAAGCCCCTGGACGTTCTGCGTATCGAATCCCGTGAACATCACCCGACGGTCGTCGGCGACGCCGTCGCCATCGGTATCCTTGGCATAAAGGATGCCAGGTGCGACGGCGATGAAGACGCCGCCGTCATAGGGCACGACGCCCGTCGGCCAGGAAAGTCCCGGACAGAAGATCGTCGATCGGTCGAAGCGGCCGTCGCCGTCGGCGTCTTCCAGGCGTCGAACATAGCCCGTCGGAGAATTCTCCGGGTAGGGATATCCGCGCATCTCGACGACATACAGCCGGCCGTCGGCGTCGTAGCAGACGCTCACGGGATCCGTGACCAGCGGCTCGACGGCGATCGGCTCAAGCGCGAAACCCGGGTGGATCTTGAAGGATTTGAGTGCCTCATCAGGCCCGCGCGGCTTGATCCGGGGCAATTCTCGAGCGAGGTCATCGTCGCCCCGGCCTGTCGAGATAACGCCTGCGAGCAAAGTCAAGACAAACGCGACGACACCGACCAGCTTCAAGGGAGATCGCGGGTATTTCTGCATGCGAGACGTTCCTGGGCACTGTATGGAAAGCGTCGATCTGCGTGTCCCATAAATGACTCATCATTTGGATCCGCCTGGTCGTCCGGGGCGGATCTCCAGGCGTTGCGATACTCCGTAAGCTTTGATGCACGCCGCATAGGCCCGCTCGATCTCGGCCTGGGAGGTCGGTTGGCCCATCGCGTCAACCGGCCCGTCGATCCGCAATGAGCGGGGCGAGAGTCGGGCCGCCAGGTCGGGCAAGTCGTATGATTGGAGTACTCCGGGGACGACGTTGCCGAGCTGGCCGCGGCTGATCCCCTTCTCGACCACGTCATCCCACGAGACGAGCGACCGCTCGAGGACGACGCTCCCGATCAATCCCTTCTCATCAACTAACGCGGCGTGGAGCACGACCGGACCGGCCGCGCCGACTCCGACGACCTGGAACGCGGCGCTCGAGCCCGGCTCACCCTTCAGGCTTTCCAGCACGGATAAAATGTCGGTCACGCGTTGGCCGAGCAAGGGACGGTCGAGGAGGATCGACAGGAAGGCTTCCTTGACCTCCGAGCCGAAAGGCGAATTCCGACGCCCCGCTCCCGCTCCGGGGTCGGTCTCTCCCATGCCGCGGGGATTCACCAGCACGACCCGGGAGTAGGGACGCGACAGCTCATCGACGGACTTCGGTGATGCCAGATCTCGAACCCAGTCCACACCGAACTTCACCGTTGCGGGAGCCTTCTTGTCCGACTGATCGGTTGAGAGATCCAGCGCCGGGATGGCGATCCCCGGCTCGATTTCGAAGATCAGCTTGCGGATCGTGTAGCCTGGGCGGGCGGTCGTGCCCACGACACGCGGCCGGGCCGTAGCGATGCCGCGACCTCCCAGGCCGATCCGCTCCTTGACTTCCTTGCGAAACTCCTGGAGCGAACGATCTTGCCCCGAGGTCCCGCGACTGGCGCGGAGCTCGCGAGCACGCTCGGCGTTGAGGTCGAAGACCGACCTGTCCTGGAAATCGCTGAGGACCTGTCCGGTCCGCGTGCATTGCAGTTCGGCGTCGGAGTTGATAGGAAAGTCGGGCTCGTCGAGGGCTTCGTCCTGCTTGACGAGCCACGCTTCAACCATCGCGCCGTGGCGATGCGACGAGGTCGGGTGAACCCGTGCTCTTCGTCCGATTCGAACAGCTCCACTCGTTCGCCGAAACCCAGCCTCCCGAATATCAACTTGACCTCGCGGAAGGTATCCCAGCTCCCCTTGATGTCGAAGAAGTCGCGCGTGCCGACGGAAAGGAAAGTCGGCTTGGGAGCGTGAAGGGTCACGTAATCGGCGTGCTCCATCCCGGCGGCGACCTGTCCGGTGATGTTCTGCTCGGCGTCTTGAGGGCCAATCGTGGCGTAAAGGCGCTCCAGTGAAGTGATGAAGCACGAAGGTGCCGCGACCGCGATCCGGTCGTCCAATGCCATGAGATACGCCGTCATGGTGCCCCCCCCCGAGTTGCCGGTACACCCCAAGCGCGGGATCGATCTCGGGCCGGCTGGCGAGGTAATCGAGGGCACGCAGGCCGTCCCAGATCCGATAGCTGGCCAACTGCCGGCCGACCAGGAGGGCACCAATCCCGGCCATCGTATGCTCGGTCGTGCCCCGGATCACGGGCTTGCCTTGCGCATCGAGCCGTTGATTCCGCTCGCCCTGACCGATCGGGTCGTAACATAACACGGCCATTCCGTTCTTCGCCAGCAGGATGGATGCCCGCTGGTAACTTTCATATGCCTTGCCGTTGTCGCTGTGTCCGCACGGCAAGAGCACGCCCGGGAACGGCCCTTTACCTCCGGGCAAATAGAGGTTGGCCGTCACGTGATGCGACGGCCGGCTCTCGAAGATGACTCTCTCGATTCGGTAGCCGTCGCGAGCGAGCGTCCCGACCAGGCGAGGGTTCAGTGGTGTTTTCTGAGGCAAGTCCCCGAGTGACCGGAGGAGAAACGCGCGCAGTTCCCGCTGACGGCGCGCGATCTCATCGGGAGTCTTGATGGCGGCGATCGTCTTGCGTCGCGCGTCGAAGAGCCGCTGAGCCTCGTCGAGCAGGTGACGATAGAGCATCTCCTCCGGGTGAGGATTCTTGGCGTCCCCCTTCTGCCCGAGTACCCGTAAGTCCAGGGGCTGGGACGGTTCATCAACCGCGCCGACGATCGGCAAGCCAATCGATGCGAGGGCCAGCGCGACGCCAATATTGACGCTCATACGCATCGGTATAGCTCCTGGAAAACCGGCTTTGGGGTGAGAATCCTGGCGGTGTTCGGCCGGTGAAACCGGCCCTACTTCTCCCGACCATGTTCGAGGATGCGCAGGGTCAACGCAAGCGAGTTCAGGCGGGTCGCGACGTCGTCGGCGCGCGACATGAAGACGACCGGGGCGGTTGTCCCTTTCAGGACGCCGCCGAATCGGCAGTCGGCGGTGTACATGATCGCCTTGACGGTGAGGTTGGCCGAGAGCAGGTTCGGGAACACCATGATGTCGGCGGCCCCGACGACCGATCCCTCGATCCGTTTCTTCGCCCCGGCCTCGGCCGCGTAGGCGAGGTCGAAGGAGAGAGGGCCCTCGATCGAGCAATCGCCGAATTCTCCCTGCCGATTGCGTCGGGTCAGCTCGTCCGCCTCGACAGTCTCCGGCATCGCGATCTTGACCGTCTCGGTCGCCGCCATCATCGCGACTTTGGGCTTCGGTGAGCCCAGGGCATGCGCGACGGCCACCGCCTCGCGCAGGATCTCGATCCGCCTCCTCAGATTGGGAACGACCGTGATGCCGGTGTCGGCAAGGAGGAACCGCCTATCGTCGCGCGGGACCTCCATCAGTACGACCTGGCAGATCACTCGACCTCCGCGCAAGCCCGTCGTGGGATCCAGCACAGCCTCCATCAACGCCGGCGTGGCGATCTGCCCCTTCATCAGAGCCTGGGCCCGACCGGCGCGGACCTCGGCAACCGCAATGGCTGCGATCGCGGCCACTTCGGCATGCTGGATCGCGAATCCGTCGAGAGAGATCACTTTCGCCTCGGCGATCGATCGGATTCGCGGCTCGTCCCCGATCAGGATCGGCCGGACCCACCCCCGATCGACGGCGACCCGGAGCGATTCCAGCACCGTGGGATCGTCGCCGCCGGCCGCGGCCACGCTAACCGGCTCCGAGCGGACATCGGCATCTCGATACAGGCGGTCGAATCCGTCGAGCGGCATCGGTTCAGGCCCCCGACCATCGGGGCTGTCGCTTCCGCAAGAACGCCGACATCCCTTCCTGGGCATCGTTACAGAGCGCGTTCTCGGTCATTATTGAAACGGCAAGTTCGTAAGCGTCGCTCTCGTCCAGGCCCTGAGTCTCGTAAAAGGCTTTCTTGCCGGTCCCGATGACGACGGGACTCATGGCGATGATCGTATCCGTAAGCGACTTGATCGTGGAATCGAGATCCGCGGCAGCCACGACGCGATTGACCAGTCCGAGTTCGTAGGCGCGCCGTGCCGAGATCACTTCGCCGGTGAGGAGCATCTCCATCGCGGCCTTGGCCGGGATGGCGCGGACCAGGGGGACCATCGGCGTGGTGCAGAAGAGCCCGATCTTCACGCCAGGCGTGGCGAACGCCGCCTCTTCGGATGCCGCGGCCAGGTCGCAGGCGGCGACGAGCTGGCAGCCGGCCGCCGTCGCCATGCCTTGGACCCGAGCGATCACCGGCTGCGGAAGCCCCGCAATCCGAGCATCACCCGCGAGCAGAGCGCGAAGAGCCGGCGATAGTCCTCCTCGGTCCGACCGACCATCTCACCCAGGTCGTGCCCCGAGCAGAAGACGGGCCCGCGCGAGCCGAGTACAATCACCCTCGCCGAGCGGTCGGACCCGATCCTTTCGATGGCACTCTCCAGGTCTTCGAGCAGCTCGAGCGAGAGCGCATTACGCTTTTCGGGCCGGTTGAGGATCAACCGGATGACGCCTGCTTCAGATTCCTCGATCAGACGATCGGCCATGAGCAGATCCTCAGGGAGCGATTTGACGGGCCCCTGAACGGCAGGACCATTTTGCGGGACGCCAAGCAGGGACGACTTTCTTCGATGCACCAAGGTGTGGCTATTCGCCCTATCGCCGCATCGCCTCCGCCTTGACATAGAGTGCTTGAGGAGGAGTCTTGTAGTACCGGAACATCGCGGGACAAATCCAGCCCTCCATCGGAGGGTCATCGAGCCTGTAATAGTTTCCGCCCGAATCGCCGCGCAGCCAGGTGAGCTTCTTCTGGTGGCCGGGGAACGCATTCGCGGAGAACAGCAGGCGGAACCCGTCCTTCGAGTCGGGGATGTCTTTCACGAGCACGTCGATCATCTCGGGCACGCCCGCGACGAACGGCTCACGTTTCAGGTTGACCGCCTCGTCGTCGAACACCCACGTCCCGTTGTACCAGTACGGGGCGACGACCATGATCGCATTCGAGGGCGGTCCGAACCGCTGCGTCGCCAGGGTCGCGATTTGCCCGACCGCGACGCATCCGACCGCGACCACGGCGATTCCGAGGAGAAGCTTCCAGCGGGTTTTCCGCGTCCCGGTCGACATGCGAGTTCACTCTCGGGGTTCAAACTTACCGCGTCAGTGACTTGTATCGGATGCGGTGTGGCTGGTCGGCCTCGATTCCGAGGCGTTCCTTCCGCTGGGCTTCGTAGGTCTGATAGTTCCCGTCGCACCAGACGACCTGGCTGTCTCCCTCGAACGCCAGGATGTGGGTGGCGATCCGGTCGAGGAACCATCGATCGTGGCTGATGACGACGGCGCAGCCGCCGAAGTCGATGAGGCCCTCTTCCAGGGCGCGGAGCATCTCGACATCCAGGTCGTTGGTCGGCTCGTCGAGAAGGAGGAGGTTGCCTCCGCTCTTGAGGAGCTTGGCGAGGTGGACGCGGTTCCGCTCCCCGCCGGAGAGCAGCCCCACCTTCTTCTCCTGGTCGGGCCCCTTGAAATTGAACGAGGCCACGTAGGCCCGCGCCGGAACCTTACGCTTGCCCAGCGTGATCTGGTCCTGGCCGCCGGTGATCTCCTGGAACGTGGTATTCTCGGGCGAGAGCGCGTCGCGATTCTGATCGACGTAGGAGATGACGACGGAATCGCCGACCCGCAGGTTGCCGCGATCGGGCTGTTCCTCGCCGACGATCATGCGAAACAAGGTCGTCTTGCCGGCGCCGTTGGGCCCGATGACGCCGATGATTCCACCGGGCGGGAGTCGGAAGCTCATCCCTTCGAACAGGAGCCGATCGCCGTACCCCTTGGCGACGTCGGCGGCCTCGACGACCAGGGTGCCCAGGTGAGGCCCGGGGGGGATCTGCAGGACGACAGCCTCGTCGCGCTTCTCGGAGTCCTGGCTGGCCATCTGCTCGTAGCGCTGGAGTCGCGCCCGGTTCTTGGCCACTCTGGCGCGAGGCGACATCCGGACCCACTCCAGCTCGCGTGCAAGCTGCTTGCGACGGCTGCTCTCCTGCTTCTCCTCCAGGGCCAGTCGCGCCTGCTTCTGCTCGAGCCACGAGGAGTAATTCCCCTCCCAGGGGATGCCCTGGCCACGGTCGAGCTCGAGGATCCACTTGGCGACGTTATCGAGGAAATAGCGGTCGTGTGTGACGCTCACGACGGTCCCGGGGTATTCCTCCAGGTGGCGTTCGAGCCAGGCGACGCTGTCGGCATCGAGGTGGTTAGTCGGCTCGTCGAGGAGTAGCAAGTCGGGGCGTTCCAGGAGGACCTTGCAGAGCGCGACGCGTCGACGCTCGCCGCCGGAGAGGGTGCTGACCTGGGCATCGCCCGGCGGGAGTCGCATGGCGTCCATGGCGATCTCGACCCGACGGTCGAGGTCCCATCCTTCGGACGCCTCGATGGCATCCTGGACCTTCGCCTGCTCCTCGAGGAGTGCGTCCATCTCGTCGGCATCGGGACCTTCACCGAGCCGGGCGTTGATCTGGTCGAACCGGGCGAGGTGAGCCCGGATCGGTGCGACGGCGACCTCGACGTTGCCGCGGACGTCGAGCGTCGGATCGAGCATGGGCTCCTGCGGCACGTATCCGATCGTGATCCCGGAGGCGGGGGCGGCCGAGCCGTGGAAATCGGTCTCGATCCCGGCCATGATCTTCAGGAGCGTGCTCTTACCCGAGCCGTTGCCGCCGATCACGCCGATCTTGGCGCCCGGATAGAACGACAGCCAGATGTTCTTGAGGACTTCTTTCTTGCCGTAAGCTTTGGACAGGCTTTCGATTCGGAAGATGTATTGGGCCGCCATGAGCTCTCGATGGGTCTGGTCGCTTGCTGTGCGATCGGAATGCAACAGCAGGATGCGGGAATGGCCCCAACGACGCCCCGCGAAAGGGACATCGTCGCCGAGGGCCGAGACAATCGAATCCGACTCCTTTGAGTAGACTCGATCCCCCGTCCGCTGAGAAGAGGGGACGAGAGGCGCCGGGCGCCGACTTGCAGTCGCGTTGGCCTTCTGGTAGCTTGAACTTGTCGAAGCGAACCACCTTGCGGCCGAGATCGCAAGCCATTCCTTCGTGAGCCGGGGTAGCTCAGCTGGTTAGAGCGGCGGTCTCATAATCCGCAGGTCAGGCGTTCGAGTCGCCTCCCCGGTATTTGCCATAAGTCTTGGCGAAAGTTCAAGTTGGACTAACCCATCGGGACGCGATTTTGCGGAACTGAGATCTCAGTGAGACGGTAGTTTACCGGATCATGAGGCGCTCCGGCATGGAATTCGAGACCGCGAACTTCGCAACCGACTCGCGTATGATGCCGACCTGCCCTGCGCACTCTCCTCTCCGAGCTGGGGCTCACCTCCAGGCCTCGCCCACGAGCGGGTAGCGCGATGACAACTCTCGAAACGTCGCGTGCCAGAGGACCCACCTGAGCGCGATACGGGTGAGTTCGTCACCATCCCGTGACGTTCGAGGCTGTGTCGGTGCATCTGACCACGCAGGTCTGGAAGGACGCCGACGAGCGTGCTAGCCTTCCATGTCGTGCGAGCAACTTTCCGCCACGACCATGGTCGCGTTGCTTCGTCGGAGATACGAAAATGAATATCGAGATGGCACGCAGCTTCTTCCTGTGGTGTACAATCATCAACTACGGAATGCTCTTGTTGTGGGGATTCCTCTTTCTTTTCGTGCACGACGGATTTCACCGCCTGTGGTTGAGGTGGGCTCGGATCTCCGTCGAACAGTACGATATGCTCAATCTCGCAGGGATCTCGATCTATAAGATCGGGGTCTTCCTGTTCAACCTGGTCCCGTGTATTGCTTTGTATATCATCGGGTGAGGATTTGAAAGAAATTGTGAGTCCTTACTCATCTCCGGTTCGCCACGACTATGCTCGTCACGCCAGCAGGCCCTTGACGACCTGACCGTGGACGTCGGTGAGTCGGAAGTCGCGTCCGCTATGGTGGAACGTGAGCTTCTCGTGGTCGAAGCCGAGGAGGTGGAGGATCGTGGCCTGGAGGTCGTGGACGTGCACGGGGTTCTCGGCGATGTGGAAGCCGAGGTCGTCGGTCGCGCCGTACGTGGTGCCGGGCTTGATCCCGCCCCCGGCCATCCACATCGTGAACGCCTGGGGATGATGGTCGCGTCCCAGGCTGCGGCCGAGCGCGCGGTTGCTCTCCACCATCGGCGTCCGCCCGAACTCGCCGCCCCATATCACCAGCGTCTCGTCGAGCAGACCCCGTTGCTTGAGGTCTTTGATCAGCGCGGCAGCGGCCTTGTCGGTGACCCCGCAGTTCGTCCTGAGGTTCCCCGCCACGTCGGAGTGGGCGTCCCAACCCTCGTGGTAGATATTCACGAACCGGACCCCACGCTCGATCATCCGCCGAGCCAGCAGGCAGGCCCTCGCGAACGAGGGCTTGTCCGGATCGGCGCCGTAGAGGTCCAGCGTGTCCTTGTTCTCACTCCGGAGGTCCATGAGCTCTGGCGCCGAGGTCTGGAGCCGGAAGGCCATCTCATAGGACGCGATTCGCGTCGCGATCTCGGGATCGCCGATGTCCGAGAGTTGCCGCCGGTTCAGCGAACCGATGAGGTCGAGCGAGTCGCGCTGGAGTCGCCGGTCCACGCCCGGCGGGCTGGAGACGTCGAGGATCGGGTCGCCCTGATTCCGCAAGCGGACTCCGGTGTAGACGGTCGGCAGGAATCCGCTGGACCAGTTGGCCGCGCCACCGCTGATCCCGCTCCCCGTGGACATCACGATGAAGGCGGGAAGGTCCTGAGTCTCCGACCCGAGACCGTAGAGCACCCAGGCCCCCAGGCTGGGCCGACCGGGCTGGGAGAATCCCGTGTTGAAGAAGATCTGCGCGGGGGCATGGTTGAACTGATCCGTGCGCACCGATTTGATGATGCAGATGTCGTCCACGACCCCGGCCAGGTGCGGCAGCATCACGGAGAGCTCCGCCCCGCACTGCCCGTGTTTGGCGAATGCGAACCGGGGTCCGAGCACGGCCGCGTCCGGGCGGGTGAACGCGTAACGCTGGCCGCCGATGACCGAAGGCGGCAAGGGCCTGCCTTCCAGCCGGGTCAGCTCGGGCTTGCGGTCGAACAGGTCGAGCTGGCTCGGCGCGCCCGCCATGAAAAGATGGATGACACGCTTCGCCTTCGGCGCGAAATGCGGCGACTGGGGCGCCATCGGGTGCGATCGATCGGGCGACGCGCCCCGGGCCGTCGTCCGAAACGCACTCGGAGCGAAGGCATCGCCGAGCAGCGCGGCCAGCGCGATCTTACCGACGCCGACGCCCCCTTCCTCGAAGAAATGGCGGCGGGTGACCTTCAGCGCGTGCGATCGATCCGGATCCATGGGATCACCCTTTCGTGACGAATTCATCGGCATTCAGTAACGCCCGAGCCAGGATCGTCCAGGCCGCTCGCTCGACGGCATCACCGTCGCCGGGACCGGCGAGCCTGGCGGCATCCAGCTCCTTGCGCCCGAGCCGATCTCTCTGAGCTCGATAGAACTTGACGAGCATGGCCAGCTCGTCGGATCCGGGCTGTCGTGAGAGGCATCGCTGGAACAGGACCGCGGCCCGGTCGTCGACGGTTCCTCCACGGATGCTTATCATACGCCCGAGCGATTGTGCGGCCTCCTCGAAGACCGGATCGTTGAGCATCGTGAGAGCCTGGAGCGGCGTGTCGGAGACCTCCCTCCGCGCGACGCAAACCTCGCCGCTGGGCGCATCGAAGGTCGTGAACATCGCGTAAGGAGCGGTGCGTTTGGTGTAGGTGTAAAGGCCGCGGCGATAGGCGTCGCCGCCGTCGCTGGTCTTCCACACCAGGCCACCGTACGCTCCGTCGGTCGTGACGCCGGGGGGTTGCGGAGGGAAGACGCTCGGCCCGCCGATCTTCTCCGAGAGCAGGTTGCTGACCCTGAGCGCGGAATCCCGGACCATCTCCGCCTCCAATCGGACGCGAGGGCCTCGCGCCAGCAGTCGGTTCTCCGGATCCTTCGCCTGTAATTCCGGCGTGACCCGCGACGACTGCCGGTATGTCGCACTCGTGACGATCCTGCGGTGCATCGACTTCAACGACCAGTCATCCTCGACCAGGCGGGTCGCCAACCAATCGAGTAGCTCGGGGTGAGTGGGAGGCTCGCCTTGATAACCGAAGTCCTCCAGGGTACGCACCAATCCCCTGCCGAAGAATGCGGCCCACTGCCGGTTCGCGGTCACGCGGCCGGTCAGCGGATTCTGGGACGACACCAGCCATCGGGCCAACTCCAACCGGTTCGCCTGTGAGTCCTTGGGCAAGGGCGGTAGGAACGAGGGCACGCCCGGCTCGACCCGCTCGGTTGCCTCGAGGAATTCGCCGCGGTTGTGGATGAAAGTCGGCCTGGGATTGGCCGGCTCGCGCTCGGTCATCACCAGCGTGGTCCGATACGGGGGTAGCTCCTTCCGGAGCCGTTCGATCTCCGCGCGCTCCCTGGCCAGGTCGGGCGCCACGCTGAGATAGTACCGGCGAAGCTCGTCGACCTGCTCGGGGGTCCGCTTCTCCATCGGGACCGGGACGAGCCGCTCAATCTCGGTTGGGATCGATCGGGCCTCGATCGGCCGAGGGTCCGCGGTGACCGAGATCCGGAAACGCCCGAGCCCGGCGGCGTGATAGCGATCGAAGAGGAGCTCAATGCCCAGTTCGTTCGCGGCCCGTAGTGGACCCTCGATGCGGAACACGGCCTGATGCGGCCTCCCCTGCCCTCCGTTGATCGTCCAGCCAGACTGGGGATCGCCGTCAATCGCGAGGGTCGCCGACTTGGCGTCGGGCCAGCTCGACGTGGCTCCGGCGAATCGGATCGACTTGCCATCGACCGTCGCCCGGACTTCGCTGAGGAAGAAATCGCCCGCCGGTCCCTCGTAATAGACCCGGCCCGGCCCATGATTGGGCAACCGATCGTCGGGCAGCACCTCGAGCCGGATCGCGGTGATCCCTGCCGGGACGTTGCGAAATTGGAGCGTGTACAGATCGCGCTTGCTCTGGTCGCCGCTGACAAAGATCGACCCATCGTGCTGGATGGCCAGGTGCGGCAGATTCGAGCTCGCCTTGACCGGCGTGAGCGGGGTCCATCGCGCCGTCTCGCTCGCTTGACGAGTCAGCCAGTCGCGAAATCGGGCCTCGAGATTCTGCTTTCGCCTCTCCTTCTCGGGGCGAGCATCGCCGCTTGCGGGCGGATCGACGGGGAATCGATCGGGGAGCTCGGCGATCAATTTCGCGATCCGGGCTTCGATCTCGCGACGACGTTGGGCGATTTCCGGCGACGGCACCTCGAGCTCTGGCTCTTCGGTGTTATTCATCATCGCCATGAATCGGTAATACTCGCGGTGTGGGATGGGGTCGTACTTGTGCGTATGACACTGGACGCAACCCATCGTGAGACCAAGCCAGACCGTGGCCGTGGTCGCCACCCGATCCGTCATGGCATAGAAGCGGTATTCGAGCGGGTCGATGCCACCTTCTTCGTTGAGCATCGTGTTCCGATGGAACCCGGTCGCGATCCTTTGCTCGAGCGTCGCGCCCGGCAACAGATCGCCGGCGATCTGGTCGATCGTGAAACGCCGGAAGGGGAGATCGGCGTTCAGCGCCCGGATCACCCAATCTCGATACGGCCAGATCGAGCGTGCTCGGTCCTTCTCATATCCGTTCGTGTCGGCGTAACGCGCCAGGTCGAGCCATCGCCGTGCCCATCGCTCGCCATATCGAGGCGAGGCGAACAGGCGATCCACCAGACGCTCGTAGGCGTCCGGGGAACGGTCCTGGACGAACGCTTCGACCTCCTCGGGGGTCGGTGGCAGCCCCAGCAAATCGAGGGTCGCGCGGCGGATCAGCGAGACCCGATCGGCTTCGGGCGAAGGCCGTAACCCGGCCGCCTCCAAGCGAGCCAGTACGAACGCGTCGATCGGATTGCGAGGCCAGCCACGGTCGGATACGGCGGGCGTTGCCGGACGGACCGGCTTCTCGAAAGCCCAGTGCACTTCGTACTTCGCACCCTCGGCGATCCATCGCTTGAGGATTTGCCGATCGCGTTCCGAGACGGGCAACTTGGCTTGCGGAGGAGGCATGAGTTCGCCCTGATCCTCGGAGAAGATCCGGCTCACCATCTCACTCTCGTCGGGCTGGCCCGGGACTATGGGGCTCATCCCGGAGTCCGCAGCCTTCAGGGCGTCGTCGGGCCGGTCCAGCCGGAGATGAGCCTTCCGGGACTTGTCGTCCGGCCCATGACACTTGAAGCAATGCCGGGCGAGGATCGGGCGAACGTCGCGATTGAAGCTGAGTTGCCCTTCGGCGGTGGAACCGGCCTCGGCTGTCGGAAATCCGAGAGCGAGCCCGATCAACGCGATGAGGCTTGTGGCTCGACGTACCAAGGGGGTCACCTCCCGGTGTTGCCGTCGTGCATGGAGTGTCGTGGAGGAATGGGTAGGCGGGGTTGGATCGCCTTCAGCAGCAATCGGAGGCGATCCATCGGATGGTGCATGTTGAACAGGATCGGTGGAGAATCTCACCACGGTGGGCGGGGAAACGCACGGCTGCAAAGCGCTTGCATCGGGTTGGAATGGAGCCCGGAATTTCCGCGCGTGAACCGCCCTCGCACGGCATATTGGCTACGCACGCGAGATTCCCTTGAATCTAGAGTAAGGACATTCGCCCTGAGTTTCAAGATGATGAACCGGCAGCAGCGACGGTCCTATTCCCTTCGATCGCCCCGACAATCGACCGGTCGATGGACGGTGAGGCAAGCCATCTCGCCCGATCTCGAATCGGGTCGGAGACAGCGGAGCGACGCCGAAACGGGGCGATCAACGCATTCTGCTTGAGACCGAGACGATACCAACCCGAAGCGTCGGCGATCATCCGAGGGAATATTCCTCGCTCGGGCTTCGGGTCGGTTTGGGTGGGCTCAATCCGGGCGCGAGGCGCTCAAGCCTTTCCCTTCGACGGGTTCAACAAGACGGCATACACCGTGCTGTCCTGCGGGTTCGTGGAGACCGCCTCGGCGGCGATCTGTCCCTTGTCGTTGATGGCTGTGGCACTGATGATGGTAAGACCCGAGTCGGCCGGTATCAACGTATTGAGGTCGGTCATGACTCCGTGGTTGTAGAGGAACGCATGTTGAACGGAGTTGCTCGTTTGTGAGCTACCGACCACCGCTCCGCTGTCGTTGATCGCGGCCGCAGCCGCCGACGAGCCTCCGAGTGTCCCGATGTCGGCCATGGCTCCGTGGCTGAACAGGAACGCGTGGCTGGCACCACTTGTGGTGTAAGAGATGCCGACCGCGGCGCCGTGGATATTGATGCTATCCGCCTCGGCGAAGGTGCCGCCGAGCGTCCCCAGGTCGGTCATCTTCCCGTGGTTGTAGAGGAAGGCGTGCGTGATGGTCGCCGAGCCCGTTCCCGATGTCACGGAGTATCCAACAACCTGCCCCTTGGCGTTCAGGGCCAGGGCCCCGGAACCCTGCCCTCCCAGCGAACCCAGGTCGATCAGCTTCCCGTGCTGCTGGATCGCCGCGTCCCCGTTGGCCAGAGTAAATCCGATGATCGATCCATGGTCATTGATGGCGATGTTGCCCCCGGTGTTGAGGCCGGTATTCAGGGTCCCGATACTCGTCATCGATCCGTGCTTGTACAGGAAAATCTCGGGCTGAGCATTGTTGGCGGCGGCCGTCGAGACCCCGACGACGGCGCCCTGATCATCGATCCCCAATGCCTCGGCGGATGAACCACCCAGGGTGCCAAGGTCCGTGGTGACACCATGCATGGCGATGAACGCGTGCTCTGCCGCGTCGTTCGCCGTGTAGGAGACACCGACGACCGCCCCTCGGCTGTTCATGGACAGCGGGATGCTGAACGTACCCCCGAGCGAGCCCAGGTTGGTTACCGAATAACTCAGGACCCGACGATCTTCCAGGTGTTCGAGTCCGGGCCGTTGCGCGGTGCGGCGGCGCGTCGCTCCTTGGCGGATCCCGCGTGCTGTACGGCGGTGCCGGAGCCCCGACTGGAGACGCCGAATCCACGACGGTTGTGCGAACATGGTGGTACTCCTCCGTGAGTCCAGACGATGCGACGGTGAGACTGCGGCTTCCTTATATCATCCGTGGCAAGTCTTGACCAGCGCATATTCGATCAACGGTCGTGCACGCGGATGAAGTGGTCGGTGAAGGATGAGTGTGGGACCACGCCTTTGACGGATGGCATGTGACACCCTATGCAACCCGAAGTCGGATTCACGGGGCAAGTCGTGTGTGCCGAAACATTGGTCGTTTCATCCCTCGTCTCCCCGGTCGCCGAAGTCCGCGGCTTCTTGGCGCCCGAATGGCACGACAGGCACCTGGATTCATAGTACGTCGGCGAGGTCGAGGCGTTGCGATGCGGGTTGTGGCACGTCGTACAATCGAGGGTGTCATTGCTCTCGGTATAGCAACGGCTCCAGGTCAGCGTCGTTCCCTGAAATCGGACGGCCCCGGGATCGTCTCGCAAGACTTCCTGCCCGCGAGGGCTGTGGCACTCGGCACAGATTTTCATCACGCGCGAGCCAGAGGTCAGGCTCGGCCGGCCGATCGCCGCGTCGATCGCGGTCAACTTGGCGTCGGCGGCAAGCAAGTGATTGCCGGCGGGCCCGTGACATTTCTCGCAGCCGATGCCCCGGTCCGCCGCACACGCTCCGGACCGATCCAGGATGGCCTTCGGGTCGGTGACGTGGCAGGACAGGCATCGCCGAACCGCATCTTCGGTCAGCGGCTGGCCGAGGAACTCCTCCGCCTTCGGCGGAATTCGAGGGTGTCCCGCCGTCACATCCCAGCACGCGTCAGGGCCGTCGGGATAGTCGGAGAGTCGCAGCTCGTAGGCTTTCCCTTTCTCGTTGCGACCCACCAGCGTCAACCCGCGATCGCCCGACCCGAACGCGTACTGGACGACGGCGTCGAGGACCTGGCCGTTGACCCGAGTCTCCAGGTTGATTCGCGAGTCGGCTTTGCGTCGGAGTTCGTGCTCGACCTTGCGATCCGCCGGGTCCGAGACCGTCGAGCCGGGCAAGACCAGACCGCCGAGCTCGGAAGCGCGGAAGAACGTGCGGGCATGCCGCGAGACCTGCTGGGCCTTGGATTCCGCGGGGTGGCATTCGCCGCAGCGCGACGAGCCGACATACGGCGACGGATCCGGTACCTGTGGATTCTCGTCCCGGAACCCGCTCCCCTTCTTCAAAGCCTCGCGTGCCTCATTCCAGGCCCCTTCCTGGAGAGCGGCGCGGCTCAAGAGCCAGTAGGCCTCGGGATCGGGCGAATCTCCCAGTACGATGGCCAGTTGATCGCGAGCCTCTCGCGGTCGCGCGACTCGCAGCAAGGCATGGGCCAGCTCCTTTCGGGGGACGATCGGACTGGGAACCCCCTCGAGGCGCACCTCCTTGCGGCCCAGGGCCCGCTGCCAGAATTCGACGGCACCGGCGGGATCGTTGCGCTCGAGCTGGATCATGCCGAGGATCGCCTCGGCCCGCGATTCCCATCCCGGCCGGGTCGCCAGAATGCCGGCCAGCGCGGCTGCGGGGTCGAGTCGGTCGTTCGCGAAATAGGCACGAGTCAGCTCGAAGAGCGTCTCGGAGTGCTCCGGGTCGAGCGACCGGGCGCGCTCCCAGACCTCGGTCGCGGACTTGGTCTTCCCGGCCCGTGTCATGGCGAGCCCCAGGAGATACAGGTCCTCGGCCTCCATGGCGGACGGCCCGATTCGCTGGTAGAGTCCCGTCGCCGAGGAGTCGCGTCCCAGCCGGACGGACGCCCGCGCCAGGAGTCGTACCCCATCGAGATCCTCGCTGGCGGCCTTGAGCCGCAGGCGAGCGAGGTTGGCCGCCGTCTCCCAGTCGCCGAGGGAATAGGCCGCCCGGCCCCGGCTCAACGAATCCGAGCGAGGTCCGTACCGCCACCAACCGAAGCCCCCCGCCAGGAGCGTGGCTCCCAGCAGGATCGACGGGATCAACCATCGCCATCGGCCTCGCGTCCCCGGTTGCGGCATTGTATCTCTTGAGTGGTCGGTGGCCAGTCGTTTTGAACCGATCGCCACACCTCAAAGAGAGGCGGCGACGCGGTTCCATCCTTCCGCGACGCGAGACCAGCCCAGAGTCTCGCAGATGGAAGCCAGCCGTTTGACGGCCGCTCGCAATTTCGGACCGGGGCCGGCCCCCGGACTCGACGCCTCGGCCAGGGCGAGTCGATACTCCGCGTCGGCTTGCCGCAACTGCGTCTGCGCGTCGCGCAGCGCCTGCCAACGCTTGCGGTGCGCGGCGGACTGCTCGCGGAGACCGAGGCGATCCTCGACGATGGCGAGCCGATACTGGGCGTTGAGCAGGTTCGGGTTTCGCTCGAGGGCTTGACGATAATTCTCGGCGGCGCCCGGCCAGTCGCTTTCCCGTTCCCGGGACTGTCCTCGAAACATCCAGATCTCGGGCTCGATCTCGGCTGCCGCCGGCACGCGGGCGAGTGCCTCGTTGAAGGCGTCCAGCTCGCCCAGCGATTGAAGCATGGTCAGGTAGTCCCGCCAGACACGCGGATCATCCGGACGACCCTTGAGGCAGGCTTGCATGTGCCGGAGCGCCTCGGCGCCTTGGCCGAGCGACAGCTCGGCATTGGCCATGGCGCGGAGCGCCTCGAAATCCTCGGGATCGGCGGCGACATAGTTCTTCAACAGCTCGACCGATACGGTGGGAGCCATGCGTTCCAGCTCGCATCGCATCCGCATCGACAGCACCATCGGTCGGTCTTCGGGGCTGCCGCGATCGTACTCCTTCCAGAGGATCACGTGTGCGTCATCCCATCGGTCTTCCATGGCGTAGAGCTTGAGTAGTTCCTGACTGGCGTCGTGGAAGACGGCCGGATCCGGAGGATGGAGCGGATCGGAATCGATGACGGCCAAGAGCGCCGACTCGGCTTCTCGGGCCCGGTTAAGCATCAGATACGCCTGGGCTTCGCGATAGAGCGTCTCGGCCTTCTTCGGCCACCAGAACGGGACCTCGTGCAATTCTTTGGCACACCCCAGGAGGTCGCCGCGGGCGGCCAGCGCTCGAGCCAGGGTCATGCGAATCTCGCCGTCGTGCGGCGCGCGCCGCAACCGTTCCCGCAAGGCCGCCTCGGCCTGAGTGAATTGCTGCCGGGCGATCAATCCCTCGATGGTGCGGAGGTCGGCGACCGGACGAGTATCACGCCAGTACCACCAGGCGTTGAACCCGAGTAAGCCCGCAATCGTTGCTGCGGTGAAGAGAATTCGGAGCCCCGCGAGATGTTTTCGACGCGCCGGCGCAACCGGGGAGGCCTTCGGTTTATCCTCGGATTCAGCCGTCGCTTCAGGGAGCACAATCGTGGCGGCAGCGTCGGAATCGGTCAGCATGGTCGATTCATTGCGAAGGACCGGGGCAGGTCCGATGTCTTCGGGCTGGCAGTTCGCGACACGCATTCCATGTTACTTGAGCCGACCGAGGGCTGCCAGGCTGATCGCATCCTCCGGAGCGTCGCGGAGGACCAGGCGATGCCAGGCGAGCGCCTCGTCGGGCCGGCCCATCCGCTCTCGCAGGTCGGCCAGTCTATGGTAAAGATCGGGATGAGGGGCCAGGCCGAGGGTCCGGACCGCCACGGCCTCGTTATAAACCCCGCGCATCCGCTTGAAGGCATCCTGAAACGATTCGTAAGCCCGATTCACGCGATCGAACTCGGACATTTCCCCGGCCTGGCGGAGTGCGGCACGGAATCGATAAGCGAGGACCCCGTTGTAGGGTTCCAAAGCGGTCGCGCGGCGATACGCCCGGACCGCCCTCCGCCAATCGCGGGCGTTTTCCGCGATCATCCCCTCGTGCTTGGCGAACCGGGGATCGTCGGCGAACGTCCGGGGCAACTTCGCGTATTCCTCGGCGAACCGATCGAACTCGTAGGCGCCATAGAGCCCGAAAAGCCAGGCGTCCCACGCTTCGGGCGATTCGGAATGCCTCTTGAGCGTCCTCTCGAGGACATCGACCCCCTGTGCGCCACGACTGTCGCGGACCAATGAGAGTCCCACGGTGATGGCCAGTGGCAGGTTATCGGGCAGCTGTCCGACCAAGGGCTCGAACAACTGGACCTGCGAACCCGGCGAGACCTGATCGATGTCCAGCCGCGACATCTCGAGGAGAATCCGGACACGATCGCGAGGATCCGGCTCGACCTGGTGCAGGCGCATGCCGATCCGATGGGCTTCCTCGATCCGCCCCTCCTTGTCGAGCAGGTCGATCAGCGACCAGGCCGCTTCCGGGACGGCGGGATCCAGGCGGAGGGCCTCCAGCCACGAAGACTCCGCCAGGTCGTAACGACCCTTCTGATAGTTGGCCTTCCCCTCGAAGAAGCGGAGAAGCGCAGCCTCCTTGGGATCTCTCGGGGGGATCGCGGCGAGATGTTCCAGCGCCAATTCCGGGCTCGGATCGGGCGGCTCCGTGGCGAGTTGTGCCATCAGGAGATGAGCACGCGTGTCTCCCGGATTGGCCCGAAAGTAGTCTTCCAAGAGCGTGCGTGCCCGCTCGAACTTGCGTTCCCGCGCCAGCGCACGGATCTCGTCCAGGTTCGGAAAATTTGTCCTCACGCGGCGGACCGCCAGGGCGCCGCCCACGAGCAAGACCGCGGTCAGCATCACGACCACATAGGGCGTCCGGCGCGCCCGCGACGCGTCATGCAATTCGAGCTTCATCTCAAGACGGCCATCGAGTTGTACAACCCGTCACCCGGCGCTCGTCCACCGTCACTCCGCTTTTTAGGTTGACGAATCGAAACGCCATCGCCCCTCACAACGCGGCCTTTCGAGCAGGATTCTCCGTCGTCTCGCTCGCAGCCGGCGGTCTCTGAGGATTCTGGTGAATGGCCTTATACGAACCGGTCCCCTCGGTGATCACGATCAACTGGCTGGAGGCTACGTTTTCGAAGACCTGGCTAGTTCCGCTCGTCGGCCAGGTGATCGTCAGACGAGCGATCGAGGATGCGCTCCCCATACCGATCATTTCCGTAAGCGGGTTGCCTCCGAAGCTGCCGTTATTCCCGACGACCCGATGAATCGATCGCGATGACCCATCAGGCCCCTTCAGATCGGCCTGAATTCGGGCGCCGATCGCGGAACGATTGGTCCGGGTGCCCACCAGTTTGACCTTGAGCCAGTGTTGGCCATGACCGGGGTTCTGGAATAACACATTATAAGCCTGGTCCCCCGGAACGCCACCACCGAGCACGGCGAAAAGGTCGAGATCGCCGTCAGAATCCCAATCGGCGAAGGAGATGCCATGGCCCTTTTGAAGGTGCCCCGTCCGAGATGAGGCAGTGATATCTTCGAATCGCCGCCCCTCGATGTTCTTGACCATGACATTCGGGACCAGTCCCGAAAACGACATCTCGCCGGTGCCGAAATAGGCATCGAGGTAGCCGTCATTATCGATGTCGCCGAAATTCGCCCCCATCGCCAGGATCGGGGCGGTCAAGCCAACCTCCTGACTGACCTCGCGGAAGCCTTGCGGGCCGAGGTTCCGATAGAGGTGGGGGTGGCCCGGGTCGTCCCGCCCCTGAACGCCGAGATAATTGGCGACGACATCGGCGACGATCGCATGGTAATCGTTGACGAGGAGATCAAGACGCCCGTCGTTGTCGTAGTCCCAGAACCAGCATGCGAACGAGCGTTGGTGCGTCGGGCCGGTCACCCCCAGCGCCTTGGCCACGTCGCGAAACCGTCCCCCTCCTTCGTTATGGTAGAGCAAGCATGGCCCATCCAGGACCGACACGAAGAGATCCAGCCGGCCATCACCGTCGTAGTCGCCCCAGGCCGATCCCTTGGACACCCCATCGCCGGCGATCCCCGCCTCGACCGCGACGTCCTTGAAAGTACCGTCGTGCTGGTTGTGGTAGAGCCGTCGGCGCTCGCGAGGTTTGGGATCGTCCGCGTGGGTCTCGCCGCAGACGAACAGGTCGAGCCAGCCGTCGTTGTCATAGTCGCCCCAGACGGCCGATTCGCTGGAGATCGGCTCGCCCAGCCCGCTGGCGAGCGTGACGTCCTCGAACACGCCACCCCCTTTATTACGCAACAGCGAGAGCCGAGCCGGCTTCTCCCAGGCCCCGCGCAGCAACACCACGTCGGGATTACCGTCGTTGTCGTAATCGCCGCGGGCGAGGTTCAGGGCGTAGATCTGCGCGTCGAGTCCCGCTCGCGCCGAGGAATCGTCGAACGTCCCATCACCCCGGTTGAGGAAGAGAGAAGCCCCCCGATCGACGTCGATCGACGTCGTGAACAGGTCGGGGAGGTCGTCGCCGTTGAAGTCGTCGAAGATGCTCCCTCCCGCGAGGTTCGGCCCCCGGACGCCCAGTCCCACCGCCGGCGCCACGTTCTCGAACGCACCGACGTCCAGCTTCGAAGCGAATCCTCCGATCGGGACGAGGTATTCGCGCGGGACCCCATTCGGGTACTCTCCCAGAGTCATGTAGGCGAGGTTCAATAGCCAGCGGAATCGGAGGTCGCCCGGCGACCACTTCAGGTACTCCGAGAACTGCCGGATCGCCTCGCGAGAGCCGTCCTGCTGGATGTGGACCGCGCGAGGATCGATCGGGAAAATACAACTTGACGGGCCGAGACACTCCAGGCAATTCTCGACCTCACCGCGCCTCAACGCGGCCAGCCCCAGCAAGGCGTGGAACTCGGCCTGGGCCTCCGCCGGGAATTTGTGCTGATGGCTCATCTCCAGGGCCCGCTTCAGCCACGATTCCGCCTGGCCGAAATCCCCTTCGTGCATGTAGAAGAAGGCGACCGAGCGGGCCAGCGGGACCGCCTCGAGCGCTTGCTCGAAAGTCGGACGTGAGCCTATGCGCAGCTTATCGTAGGTCTCTCTCAGGGCGGCGATCCCTCGTCGTCCCCGAACTCGGATCGCCTCTCGCAAGTCCCCGAGCGAGCTGGGGTCCTTGATGGTCCCCTTATACGAGAACGCATAGACGCTGATAAATCTGTCCAGTGGGCGCCGGTCGATGCAAATCTGGGACGCCGTTCCGGGAGCGTTGGGGTCGGGATACCAGGAGACGAGCGGGCTCTCCATCTGCGAGTTGGATGCCGGAAGAGCGCCCCCTTGAGATAACGCGGCGATCCGCAGCCAATCCGTGCCGCCGGTCACCCACGAGACTGCCCCGATCGCGATCCCCACGCAGAGCAGCCCCGCGAACAAGACCCTGAATGCTCGCCTCATCTCCTATCCCCCTCCCGGATTGACCATCGATTCTGGAAAGGCTCTCCGGCGCGGTGGACTCGAGGAGTTCCGGGGGAGCGTCCCTATCACGCAAACCACGAGCCGGGAACGACGTAGAGAAGGCATAATCCGTTCGTGAAGTCATCCGAACACTCAAGTTTGACAAATGTAAAACTAAATTCTTGGCCTTTACCTCAATTATCTAGCGTCACATCTCCTGCGTACGGCCTGGCTAAGCTCGAAAAATTCGTGAATAGTCGGCGTCGTCGCGCGGCCTCCGATCCGTTGGTTGCTGAAGGCGAGCGGATCGAGGGCGAGGGAGCTTGGGAGCTTGTCTGGCTATTGTCCGCGGTCGCGAAAAGCTCTATCTTGAACCAGGAACTGCGAGCTCTTCTCGCCTCGAGCATCTCGGAAGGATTGATCGACTCGATGGTCCCAGCCATGTCACCTGCCGCGGTCCATACTCGTCGACGGTGGTTGTGGCTCCTGGGGATTCTGCCGCTCGCCGCCGGCTGCATCATCGCGGGGCTCTCGATGCGGCGGAACCGCCTGGTCGAGCGCGATGCGGAACTCGCCCGGCAGGCGATGGCTTCCGGTCAACTGGAGGAGGCTTCCACGGAGCTGGAGCGCTGGTTGAACGGGTCACCGGGGTCGGGAGAGGCGCATTATCTCAAGGCCCGGATCGCCTGGGCCCGTGGCGAACTCTCGACCGTCCACGACGAGCTCACTCGGGCGATTTCGCTGCGATGTCCGAGGCATCTCTGGACCGGACTCCAGGGTCTGATCCTGGTCCGAGCCAACCAGTCGACCGAGGCCGAGCCGCTTCTGCGCGAGGCCTTCGAACAGAGTGACCGGACGGATCCGGAGGTCGCCGACGCCCTGGCCCGGATCTATCTCGGATCGTATCGCTTGTCGGAGGCGGGCGTGATCCTCGACCGTTGGTCGCGCGACGTGCCTGGGGATGCGCGTCCGTACCTCCTACGACCCGAGATCGACACTCGGATGAAGAAAGAGCCCGAACAGATCATCGCGAGTTACCGAGCGGCATTGGAGCGCGATCCGGGGCTGGATCGGGCCCGGCTCGGCCTGGCCGACCAGCTTCGCATCTATCACCACAATGCCGAGGCCGCGGCCGAATACGCGAACTATCTCGCTCGCAAGCCCGATGATCTGCTGGGGTCGATCGGGGCGGGACAGAATGCCCTCGAGATGGGAGATGAGCGGGAGGCGATCCGCTCGCTCGATCATGCCCTCAAGATCGCGCCCGAGGATCCCGTTGCGCTGGGTGCCCGGGCCTCCGTCGAGACCCGGCGAAACCGCTTCGAGTCGGCGCTTTCCTACCTCGATCGTGCCATGAGAGCGGACCCGTTCGACTACGTCAATCGATCTCAGCGCATGTGGATCCTGGCACGGCTGGGGAGGAAGAGCGAGGCCGATGCCGAGCGCAAGGCCGTGGAGCGAATCCGGAGCGATCAGGAGGAGTTCGCCCGGATCCACCGCGCCCTCCGGGACTCACCCGGCGACCTGATACTCCGCGGCGAGGCGGCTCACTGGCTCATGCTGCACGGCCACGAAACCGAAGCGATCGAGTGGGCCAACCTGGTCCTTCGAGCCGAGCCGGCCCATCCCGCCATGAATCGACTGCTCGCCGACCACTATCGCAAGAAGGGCCAGCCGGGCCTCGCCAAGTTTTATGAGACCCATGCCGCATCGCCCTCCGAGCAACCCTCGACGAACCCGTGAGATTTGGCCCGCTTTTTTGAACGAGCAAGATTCGCCGGAGCCCCGTCCCATGTAGAGCGATTCGAACTCGAATTGCGCATCCGAGGCCGACGCGCCAGCGAGCGAATTCCCACGAGGACCATCGATTCACGCGCAGGCGCGTCGGGCTCAAGTCTTGAAGCATCAGAGGGCGTGCCGAGGCCACGGGCTATTGAGCGGATGCTTGGCCGAGGCCGACGGCTGACGCAGTTCTTTGATCGCCTCCTGGACGCGATCCGCCTCGGCCGGCTGCCCGAGCTGTCGATAGAGAGAGGCCAGGTTATAGAGCACGCCGTATTGACGAGGGGCCCGCAATCTGGCCTGATTCAGGTGTTGCAGCGCCTCGTCGCGACGCCGCTCCTGCAAGGCGAGCTTGGCGAGGCTCAGGTGCGGCGAGTAGCTGTCGGAATCCCAATCCGCAGCCTGACGGAAGCAACGGCGTGCCTCCTCCATCTCCCCCCTGAGGAAATAGGTGTGGCCCAGCACGTTCATCAATTGGCTGTCGGGTCCATCGGCCAGCCTCCGGGTCAAGTATCGGCCGGCGTCTTCGATCCTGCCGCACCCGATCAGATCCTCGGCGAGATGATTCCAGAAGAGCCCGCGTGACGCGGGCATCTCGCGAAGATCCGGGTCGAGCTCGAGGACCCGTTCGAACGCCGCCACGGCCTGCTGCGGATTCTTGTCGTTATGATAGACGACCCCTCGCAGCATCGAGCCGAGCACCTCTCCGCCCGTGGTCTGGCTGAGCCGGTCCGCGAGCTTCAAGAGCTGTTCCTTATCATTCTGGGCCAGCAACACCGCGGCGAGCCGACGCATGGCCGCCAGGTTGCCGGGCGAGCGGACCAGGATCTCTTGAAAGGTCGGGATGGCGCGTTCGGGGTGCGGCCCGCGTACCAGTCCATAGGCGCGAATCTGAAGGTCGTTGAGCGACAATCGGCCGGCACGCTGATAATACGGTTCGGCCTGCTCGGCATAATCCAGTCGGCTCAGGCACTCCGCAACCAGGAGCGCCGCTTCGCGGCTCCAGGGCCTGCGTTCAAGGTGGTCGAGCGCGTGTTGCAGGCTTCGCGTCAAATCCACGCGTGAAGAAGCGAGCTGTGCCTCCGCCAACGCATCCGAACGCGTGAGGTTCCAGCCCGTAAGACAGAGCAAGCCGAACACGCTCAGGGCTGAGAATAGCCTGGATGACCACCATGAAGAGCGGGAACGCATGATTTCTACTCGTCGGAAAAGAGGACCGATTCCCTGCTGCGCAAAAGGGAACACGGTCGCCCTGCACGCGAACATGCAGGACGACCGTGTCGTTTTCATCCCAATTCAAACCAATCGATTGAACCGAAGCTCGAGGAAGCCAATCCTATCGGAGTTGGCCTCTCGTCTCAGCAATCAAAGGGCGTCCGAAGAAACGACTTCGCCGTTGTCCGGGGTCGCGATCGCATACCAGCTTACGTAGTTCACCGAGCTCTTGATGAACCGGACCGAGCCGTCCATGAACAGCACGTTCACGCCGCCCGGGTGGTTCGAGCTGGGATTGACGCCGGTGATCGTCGCACGGCTGTCCTGATAGGCATTGGCGTAATCGCACGCGTAGCGATTGGGCGTGTTGGTGTGCGAATAGGTGGACGTGCCGCCGTAGGCCCACCACTCACCCTTCCAGCTCCAGTTCTGCTGGGTCGGGTCCTGGAAATTGACCTGGCACGCCTGGAGGAACTGGAAATCGGTCCCGTAGGTCGCCACCTGGGCCTTGCCCGAGAAGTAATAGACCATGCCGAGGCCGTTCTTGGCGCCGGGGACGCCCTGGGCCGGTCCCTTGACCCACTCGCTGAAGATCGCCGTGGTGCTGGTGCCGTCGGTGAAGGAGTTGATGTTGATCTGGCGATGCCCGATGGCACCGTCCCAGCTCGACAGGACATAGCCGGGCCCATTCTCGATCCAGTTTCCGCTCGAGCCATTACCGCCCGTCGCGCCATTAATCCGACGGTTCAGGCCGATGTTGGATGGATAATTGAGGGCACCCACCAGTTTGTTGCCCGTGGGGAAGGCGTAGGTTCCCGACGAGCCGGGAGCCTGATCCGATGGGCAGAGGAAGCTCGAGATCTGCATGCACAACACGGTGTACTGGACCATGCTGTAGCTGCCGCCGGAAGCACCATCCGGGGGATTACTGTCGGCGGGGATGGCGTAATTGTCGCTCCAGCGGGCACCATAGTTCATGTTCAACGCGTTATACGCGGTTTGCTGCTCGAGGTATGGGAGCAACCGAGCATGCGCGGAGAAATTCTGGTGTGGCTGCTGGAGGGCATTGTTATTCTGGTCCCACTGCGGGTCGGTGTTATTCGGAGGCACGGAGGTCTGGGCGCTCACATAATTGTGCATCGCCAGGCCGATCTGCTTCAGATTGTTCGTACACTGCGACCGCCGAGCCGCTTCCCGTGCCGACTGCACGGCGGGCAAGAGCAGGGCGATCAGGACCGCGATGATGGCGATGACCACGAGCAGTTCGATCAGGGTAAATCCCCGACGATTGCGGATCATGAAATGTCTCCCTCCAAAAATACGGTAAGAAAACGTAAAAAAACCGAGATTCAGTGGCGCAAGATGGAATAGGTTACGAAGCAACCATGCATCCCGGCCCTATGTTTGAATCGCCGACCGTTCGCCTGCTCGAGGCTCACTTCTTCGCGCCGGGATATTTCGAGTCCTTGGCGTATGGGTTGGGAGCCGCCTGCTTCTGCTTTGCGTAGTCGTCGTAGGTGGGAGTGGGGGCCCCGGCTTCGACCTTCTTGTCCTTGGGGTTGGGCTCTCCCGGGCTTCCGACGGACTTCTGAATCTTCTCGGCCTCCGTCTCATTGTCAGTCCCGCAGCCCGTCGCTCCAACTAAGGACAGGCCAAGAAGCGCCAAACTCACGCCCTGTGTGAACCGCTTCACGAGTATCGCTCTCCAATGGTGAACTTCGTAAGGATGAAGGAACCGAACCATCGATTTCTGGTGTGTAAACCCTCGGATTGGACGCGAGCAAGTCCGCCGTTCATCCCGGTGACTACCATGGCTCGGGCTACGCCGGGCGCGAAAAGCCTATTACAACGGAGCGTCACGACCGCGACGACCGGCCGAGATTTCATGACGCCCATCAAATTTAGATAGCCATGAATATGAATGTACGAAATCCCGGTACGGCACAACCACGCAATCGCTTCGGTGGAGTTTGAAGGCATGCGACATCGCTTGACCCAATTGCGGCCGCCTCATGCCCCACTGACTTCGCAATACGACGTTGCCTCAGCCTCACCAAAACGGTCAACCCGACGCACGAAATGGGTCTAACAACCAGGACGTTCGGCCGCCACGGACTCAGGCGACTCCCTCTTGGATCTGCTTACTGAGAACGACCCTGGCTCACTCGGCAAATCGAAGGGGACGCGAAAGACGCGAAAAGCCAAACGTTGCCGGCTGATTATGACCGTCCAAGAGTTGGCTCGAGGAAAAAACCTCCCAGACCGCCCTAACCTTATACGCTACTCCACTCTCGTGTCAAGAGAGTGCCAGGCATTTCGATATCTCCGAATATCTTAGTGGCTGCCGAACCGTCGCTTTCATTCACGGAACGGATGAGTGACCCATTACCCTCGGCAACGAGCGTGCCGAAGACTAACTAACCTTGTCCAAGAACTTCCCGAGTCAGAGTTAGGTGCATGAACTGAAGCAATCCAGCCCGTTCTAAGAGTATTGAATTCCTTCCTTGCTTTACCATTAGACGTTTCGGAATTCGTTTGAACTGGCAGAAGAACGCCATCCTTCGGCTACCGGAGGAGAAATTCAGTCTTAAAAACGAGGTGGAGCTACGCCTTCTGGCTCAGAAATGCGAGCTCTGGGGACGTGGGAGCCTGTCAGGCCTACCATGTCCGCAAGCTGGCGGATTTGAACTGACCGGGCCAGAGCGAGAAGCCGCCATGGGTCGAGCGAATGGCTTCCCGACCCCGTAAGACTCTGGTCGTCCGTAAAGAGTGCCACGAGGCCTTGCATCGAGAACGACCCAGGCGGCACCGGTTCAAGAAATGGACCACTTGCGAGTTACTCGAGATCGAAAGACTTACGAACGCTTGTGAGGAGTCGGATGGAAAAGGACGCAGACGGTTGCCCGTCACTGCCGTTGCATTACGGGCTCACGAACCCCGCACAAGACTTAGTTCGCCAGCCCCCTGCTCTGTCTCACGTCCAGTTCTGATGGGGCAGGGAAGCAGAAATGCTTCCCCGCCACCCGACTACCCACGATCCATGACTGAGCGATCGTTCTTGGTACAAGCGTTCCCGTCATGGACGGCGCGTTTGTCCCTGACACTGATTTCCGCCGATCTCCCGGATGTCGATTCCCATGCGGTCAGTTCCGTCGGGCGGCTCTTTGATCAAGAGTGGTGCGATTGCTGGATGGGAGCGGCTTCAACCTTTGGCGCAGCGAATACCCCTCAGCGACTCTGTTCGCGATCGAAGAGCTCATCTAGACGCCGCCGCGCGTCTACATGGCCGGGAGCGAGGCGCAGTGCTTCGGTGAACTCCTTGGCTGCCTCGTCGCTCAGTCCCATCAGCGCGAGCACGGTGCCAAGACTGACACGAGCCTCGGCGTTTCGGGGTTGGCATCGAACTGCCTCGAGAAGCTGGTACCCAGCCTCTTTGAGCCGTCCTATTTTGAGGAGCACCATCCCCAAGTCGTAGTGGGGCTCGAACCGATTCGGTTCGAGCCGAGCCGCGCTCGCGAACTGGGCGATCGCTCCATTGGGGTCGCCTTGTTTGAGGAGAGCGAGGCCGAGATTTCCACGGGCGTCAACGTTGTTCGGGTCGATCCGAATCGCCTTGTGAAGGTGGGTAAACCCCTCCTTAACATGGCCGGCAAACACCAGGTCAACGCCAAGATCACTCTCCAGGATGGCGTCACGTCCGGTGCCTATCCGCAGGGCATGCACCCTCAGAGTGTTCGAGTCCCGCCAAGTCTGGCACTGGGTCCAGCTTAACGTTATTAGAACTCCGACGAGACCGAGCACCGCCGCACAGACTGCTAGAGCGACGGCCCTTGGCCGCCGCGATCCCGCGATAGCACCAGCTAGCCCCACAGCCACTACCAGATGGAGCGGCATCGTCGCGATGTAGCTGTAGCGATCCGCCACGAGCATGGAGCCATACGAGATCAGCCCGCTATTTGGTGTCAGTAGGATCGCGTAGGCCAGCAGCGCCGCCACGATGGCCGGTTGTCGTCGTCGCTGCCGGTAGGCCGCGACGCCCAAGGCCGTCGCCATCGCGAGGCTCGCCACAAATCGAGGTTCGAACGGGTCAACCGGGTCAGGCCGAAAGTTGTAGGCCGACAAGTCGCTCGGCCAGACCGTCTTCCGAAGATAATAAACCAGCCCGTACCCTCCCACGGCAACGCGTTCGACGGTCAAACGCGCCGGTCCCGGACGATAATCGGTCAACCTGGGAGGGTCTGTCTTCGCCCTGACGGCGATTAACGCCACGGCGGTCGCGAGGACGACGTAAGGGAGCTTCTCGACACTGACCCGAAGCACCGATCGCCCCGCACCCGAGCGATTGAGCACCGAGAAATCCAGGATCACCAGAACTAACGGCAGCCCCACGGGCACCGCCTTGGAGCCGAGCGCCGCGGCGAACAGCACGACCGAGGCGGACAACCAAGCCAGCCGCCGTCGGTTGTCCTGCCAACCGCGCAGGTAAGTGAGCACTGCCATCAGACTGAAGCCTGCGCAGGGCAAGTATGGCTGACACGACGCCCACGCTACGACCTCGACCCGAAGCGGATGTACGGCGAACAACGCCGCAGCCAAGCCTGACGTCAAGGAGATGGCCCACGAACGCCCGGCCTGGATTTCAGGCAGGGACCGGGAAACGAGGGTTCGGATCAGGAAGTAGAACAAAACGGCATTGATCGCATGCAGTGCGAGACTCGCCAGGTGATAACCCTTGGGGTTGAGTCCCCAGGCGAGGTATTCGGTCTCCAGGAGGATCCAGGCGAGGGGCTGATAAGCGCCTTGCAAGACGGTCGTGCAGGCCCACCGTATTTGCGACCAACCCAAGCCCCGAAAGTTCGGGTTTTGGAGAAAGTTGGTTTGGTCGTCCCAATGCTCGGCAAAGCCATTCGAGAGAACCGGTATGAAGGCGACGAGCGACAGCAGCCCGACCGCAACCGCAACACCGCACTCAACGAAGTCCCAAGCCGGTCGGCGTGTCGATGCGTCGGCCTCAATCCCTCCTGGCATCGGGTCGGCCTGACAACCCACCTTCATACTACTCCGGACAAAGGAACCGAGGCTCGAATGGGCGTCTACTCTAATCGCCGAACTCGAATGCGTGGAACGGCGGACCAAGCGCGGCGTGCTCGCCTCCACCCGCTCGGGCGTGAGCCCTAAAGATCCCGACAGTGTATTCCCGTTGACCGCTCCAAACAATACCCGTGCAGCGGGACGAACAAGCCATGCGGAGGCAACCCGCGCCAGTCGCCTGCGGGAGGTCGAGACCGGTCGGATTCCGGATAAACAAGTGGCTTCGAGTCGCCAACTTCGATAGACTCATGGTTGGTTCTCCGTCGGGTATGAGCGTTGCTGGCAAAGCATGCGACTCGTGTCCCGTCAACCTTCGATTGACCGGTGGCCCGACGGCCAGGAGAATCGAGAAAAAGTCTGCTATTCCCGACGACCGAATAAGTCTTCCCGTCAATCGACGGTTGACAGGACACCGGGGCACTTTCTCGAAAGGTGCGGGGCCTTCCCATGGTCGGGAGTTTCGGACGTAGCCACGCCCCCTTCCTGTCGGTACTGGCCACATTGGGCGTGACGCTTGGCGGCCTGCTCGTGGGCTACGAGCCAATAGGTGGCGACCCCGACGGCATGTATCGGCCGATCAAGACAGAGTTGGCACGCGCGCTCCAAAGGGGCGGGTTCCCCTTCTGGAGCGATCGCATCGGGCTCGGAATTCCGCTCGTGGCCGAGAGCCACGCGGCGGCATTCTATCCACTGAACTGGCTGCTCTACGGGGCGCTGAGCACGTCATTGGCCTACCGATTGGCGATGTGGCTGCATTTTGCGGCTACCGGCTTGACCACCTATCTTTACGCGAGGACACTCGGACTGGAGAAGTGGGGTGGGGCGCTCGCGGCGCTGGCCTTCGCACTCTGTGGGTTTCAGTCCAGCCACGCGGTTCACGAACCGCTTTATCACGCGGTGCCTTTCCTCCCGCTGGCACTCACGCTTGCCGAGCGCCACCTGATCGACGGCCGTCTGGCCTGGTTGGCGGCGCTCTCGCTGGGATTAGGCGCGGCGATCACGTTGGGACATTTTCAGATCCAGGCGTGGACCGGCGGCCTGGTCGTGCTTACGGCGCTCTGGCGCGTCTTCGGGGGAGAAACGTCTTGGCGGCGGGCTGTTGGCCTAACTGTGGCCGTGATCTGTGCCGGGGCGGTCTCCGCGCCACAACTTATACTAACCGCGGAACTGGTGAGGTTCGTCGGGTTCAGCCGACCGATCCAGGAGTTGTTTCTCGGTTCCTTTCCGCCGGCGCATTGGGCTCAGATTGTCCTACCGAGCCTGTTCCTGAGCTTCCACGGCGGTCCCACCTCGTCGTACTGGGCCTCCCAGTCAACTTCCGGCAGGGAGGCGTGCTTGTACGTGGGGACCGTGACGCTGGTCTTCGCCGGGGTAGGTCTCTTCGGCGCAAAGACCGATCGCTGGTCCTCTGGTGCTGGCTCGGCGTGCTCGGCTTGTGTCTAGCGACGATGCCCCGATTATGGCCTGACGGTTACCGGATTGTCTTGCGCATCCCTGGCCTGAACGTGTTCCGTTGTCCGGGACGGTACACGCTGCTAACCAGTATGGGCCTCTGCCTGCTGGCCGGCCGGGGATTCGACCGATCGGTGTCGGGGAGGCAATTCTGGTATGGGTTTGCACTGGCGGCGGCCTTCGCGGGGGCAGCGGTGGCCTGGGTGGTTATCTGGTCGTCGCGCCCCGAGGTCCTCGTAGCATTGAACGACAACGTGCGGACAACCCGGATTGTCGCCGGGGTCGCGGCATGGCTGATCGCGTTGGGAGTTGTCGCGACCTGGCGTGCAGGCCGGGCCTCTCAATGGGTCCCACTTCTGGTCACCGCGTGTGAGCTCGCGTGGCTTTTCTACGGCGGATACACGCGCTGGGACTTGTCGGTGCGTTTGCCCGATGATAGTCCGGTCCTCCGACGTCTGGTACAAGAACCGGGAGTCGGTCTGGTTGCGGGTTGGGTCCAAGACCTTCCGGTTCGCATCGGATTGACGACCGGCGATCCTTATCTTGGGATTACTGCCCCCCAGCCGAACAATTTGCTCGAAGCAGCGGCCTTGCCCGAGAGGGCACCATCGCCTTACCGACTCTTGATGCTCAGGTTTGGCGTCACGCATGGCATATTCGAAGACGATGTGCGGTTGGTGGCCGGGGACGTGCTCTATCGAGGCAACGATCCGACTCTGGACCTCCTGCTACCTCGAAGAAAGCAGTCCGGACGCAGGATCTGGCGGCTTGAGCGGTATGCCGGCGCACTGCCGGAGGCCCGAGCGGCAGTCAACGTTCGGGAGGTCCGGGACTGGGCAACGATGGTGTCTGCCACGAGGCACACGCTCGACCCCAACATCGTCTGGTTTCTATCCACTGACCGACCTGAAACACCGCCCGGCCCGCGCGGCCACTCGGCTCGCGTTGTCCGCTGGGACGGTCTCTCGGGCGAAATCGAGCACGACGGAACGTGCGACCTGGTGCTCCGTCGCGCAGCCTATCCCGGCTGGACCGCACAGCTCGACAACGGCCGCGCCGCACTCATCATCCCGGCGGATGGTGGACTTCAATCGATACGACTCCCCGGATCAGGCCTCACTCGGATCACCCTGAACTATCGCCCGGCCCTGCTCTGGCCCGCGGTGGGCGTTTCGCTCATGAGCGTAGCCGCGTGCGTGACGGTCCTTTGCGCTTCGGCCGTTCGCCTCGCCCGGAGCCCACGAACCTGATGAACGCTCGGCTATCGCGCGGAGGCCATCAGCCGCCGCAAACGGACAATGTTGTCGCGTCGGTGCGACAAGTTGCTCAGAGACCGGCCCCACGAAAAGGATCAAGTGGGCTCGCCAGTGATTACCTCGAGAGGAATAAGGATGGGATTCGTTGCGCAGGGCAGACATCGATTGGTGAGGCTACCGTCCCGCGATTTATCAGATGCAGTAAGCACTTCGACTCAATGTGCCTCATTAGTGATGCGATAGTCACGATCGATTACGCGGCCTTTATGGCCAGAGGTTTCCGCCGAGCCCAGAAGGCCAGGCCAGCGAGTCCCGCGAGCCCGAGGAGCCCGAACGCGGCCCCAATCCGGAACGACGTCGGCTCATAGGTGTAAACCAGTTCATGCGATCCGGAGGACACCGCGGCGGCCCGCATCATCAGATTCGGCGCAAGACGGGCGCGGGCTCACCATCGATTGTCAGTCGCCAACCAGTGTCATAAGCATCGGCAAGGACAACGATCCCAGGCCGCTGCAACCTTGCTCGGATCACCGCCCGGGTGGAAGTCTCATATCGGACACTCACCGCCTCAGACCCTTCAGTTATTCCCGCATCACCGGCCAGGTACGGAGCCAGCATCTCCGGTCTTTCGGTCTCAACGTAGGCGATCTCACGGAGGAAAGCAGGAATGCGAGGATCCGAGCGTGTTGAATTGTCCGACACGCGGAGCCGGGTCAGCAGCGCGTCTCGTAGAGCGGATTGCGGTGCGTCGAGCTGGCCGAGGATCCGAAAGTCGTGGACAACCCAGGCGCGGGGGAACGCCGCGCGGTTCCTACGGACCTGCACATCCCGAGAAATGAGCCAATCCTGGCGATCTCGTAGATGTTCGGGACCCTCGAGCGACTTCGGGTCGGGATAGATCAGATCGGTTTGATCGAGGAAAGCTGCGTAACTGCGATTGTCCCTGCTCCATTCCCCGGGGTACGACGGGATGACGAAGAAGCGGGCTCCCCAGAGGTCAAACGCCCCGCGAGGATGATAGAGCACCCGCCGGCCCGGCTCGACCCCCAGCATAGCCGCCATCTCCGGGTCTGCCGCCCGGAACGCCGGCAGGAAGAGGCGCCGGTAGTCGGGATGCCCGGTCTCGCTCTCGTCCGTGAAGACATAGCTCATCCCACCCAGTAAACCGAAGCCCGGCTGGAGTGTGTCGATCTCCCACTCGACCAGCTCGCCCAGCCGATTCGTTGACGGTCGCTCAGCCCAACCGATCGGGACCCAGGACTGGAGCCGGTGAATCCGGAATGGACCCGGGCTAGGGTCGTCCCGATCCGACTCGCGTATGGCTTTCAGGACCGCGGATTCACGCTCGAAGGACGATTGGGGCATCGTGATGACGAGGGGTGAGCCTGTCACGCTGAGGTCGATCGCCAAGAGGCCGACCGCAGCCAGACCGGCCAGAACGACCCGACTCCTCGCCCATCCGAGCACGACGAGGGTCAGGCCCGATGCGATCCCGCCGTGAGCCAGGCCCCGGATTATCTCGGCGAAAGCGGCCTTCGCGTCGAGCGGTCCGAACACGGCATGCGTAGACTCCCTGGCGGCGATCGCGTCCACGATCCGGACTCGTAGCCACGTTGCTCCAACTAGCGCCAGAGCGCTCAAAGCCAGTAATCCCGTCGCGATGACAAGAGATCGGCGGTGGCCAACACCGTCAGCGACCCGATCCCAACCGAGACCTGCCAGCGCCGACAGGGCCAGGGATGAAAAGACCAGGAGTTTGAATGGGAAGCGGAAGAGGCGTAGGACAGGCAGAATTGTGGCGAGCAGGCCGTATAAACTGTCGTCACCGGCATTTGGCGACGGCTCGCCCGCCGACCAGCTCGCCAGCCCGGCGAATTCGCCGAGGCTTGCCCAGAAACTGAGGACTGCAATGGCGGTCATCCAGGCCCGCCAGGGCGGACCGCCACGGAATCCGGCCGCGCCGAGTGCCAGTACGAACGGGAGGGCGCCGGCGTAAAGCGAGAGGGGCGAAGGCCGATGGGCGCCGACCGGGGGTAGGATCGGAATCCAGTAATGGTTCCCCGCCGTGAACGTGCCGAAGACGTTGGGCCAGATCCACTCGACGACGCGGTACGGGAGCAGGCTGGAATCATACAGGTTTTCCGGGCGATCCGCAGCCATTCGCACGCTCGTCGTGATCTGGTCGAGCACCGGGAGCACCTGGGGCGCGGTGAGCAGGAGCGCCAGGATCACTGCGGCGAACAGTCCCGACAGCAACCCGGCGAGGCGAGCGCGATGTCCGCGGCGACGTCTCACCACGTAGGTCAGTATGCCGACGGCCCATGTCGCCAATAGGATGACCTGCACCGACCGTGAACCCGTGCCCTGGATTCTCGGCACCAGCGAGGGTCCTGCCCAGATCCAGACAAACGCGACGATGGCCAGTGCCATCGCCCACGATCCGGGCCGAGACCACGTACCCATCGACGATTTCGACAGGGCCACAGCATAGCCCAGCGCAGAGCACCGTGAAATAGGCCGACTCCGGATCGCCGCCGAGGACCTGCATCGCCAGGATCAAAGACAGCTCGACGAGGGCTGATCGCCGTCCCTGCCGGAGCCAGGCATCGGCCGCCCGAAAGCCCAGAGGGACCCACGCAGCCCCAACAAGATAGATGATGTTGAAGTAATCCGAGAGCACCACCCCACCGAAGGCGTAGGACAAGCCCGCGATAATGGCGCCAGTCCAGCTCACGCGCCAGGAGCGCATCAGGGCCGCCATGGCCCAGAACGCAAGGACCTCGTGCCCGACCGTGTAGAGTCGCAGTCCCCACGCATAAGGCACCAGCGCGAACAGGATCTTGCCGGGATACAGGACTGCCGCCATGGGGCTGCCGAGCATCGGCATCCCGCCGTTTTCGCCCGGCTCCCAGAGGGGAAGCCGCCCCGCCGACCATTCCTGCTGCACGCGCCAGTAGAGCGGATAATAGAAGTGCGCCGAGTCGCGAAAGGCGAACTGGCGGCCGCCGAACAGGACCCCTCCAAAACAGGCGACCACCATGGCCGAAAGGACCATCAGCCCGAGAACCGGACCCTGTTGAACGAGTACCAACGCCCGGCGCGAAACCAGCCAGGGTTTTCGGCATGCTTCGCGCCTCATCCGGACTTTCAGCTAGAGCGATTCACGCTTGGTTTTAGCACAGCCTGACACGCATGTCACTCATACTAACCCGACGCGCCAGCGAGGGGAATGCCGTCGGACCCTCGCTGGCGCGTCGAGTTAGCATGCATTTTTTTGCGCAAACCAAGCGTGCATCGCCCCAGTATCGAATCGCGGTCGGTCAGTGACCCTTGGAAGGCACGGTCATGATGACCACGTCCTTATCCTTGAATCGATCGAGCCGATCCTGGCCGGGTTGCGAGACCAGGAGGCTACCTTCGGACATGAGCTTGTCTTCGAACATCTGCTCGAGGATCAGGCTGCCGGTCGTCACGACTTCCTCGCCGGGCTTCAATTCGGGGTGGCCTTCCGCGGGCGCCGCGACGATGACGATATCATTGCTCTCCTTGGCGGTCAGGATGGATCGTCGTTCGAACACGTTACCCTTGCCGGGCTTGCGGATGAAGACATAATCGGTTCGGTCGACCGAAACCATCGAGGCGCGGGGGATGACGGTCTGCCCCGTCTTGGGCGGGATCTTCACCTGAACCTTCACGAACGCGCCGGCCTTGACCTTGCCCGAGAGGTTGGGAATCGTCGTACGGAACTTCGCCGACCGCGTATCGGGATCGATCGCTTTATCGATGTAATCGATCTTGGCGTTGACCTCACGTTCGGTGGTGGAGAAGGGAAAGATGACCTTCAAGTCCTGTCCCACCTCAACCTTATCGGCATCGAGCTCGCTGACGTTCCCTCGAACATAGAGCTGGTCGAGCGGGGCGATCACCATCAGCTCGTCCTTGGAATCATAGTAGTTGCCGACGACCACCGTCTTCTTCACGACGATCCCATCCCCGCGCGAACGGAGGATCATCTTGGCCTTGAGGGCGCCGTCTTCTTTCGGTGCGTCGAGGATCTCCTGCTCGGTCAGCCCGTAGACCAGGAGTTTGTCCTTGGCGAGCTTCATCTTGAGCTGGCTCTGCTGCTCATCGTTCTCGACCTCGATCAACTCTTTCTTGGGAAGGGTGTCATTCTTGGCCAGCGGGGTCTTGTAATCGTAGACCTTCTTGTCGTGTTTGTACTGGCTGCAAGCCACTTCGTAGTCGCTCTTGGCCGCGGCGAGGTCCGTGCTGAAGAGGTCGATCAGCGGATCGCCCTTCTTGACGATCGAGCCGAGATCCACCAGGACCTTGTTGACCCGGCAATTATCGAACTGGGTTCGGACGATCGTCACGGTCGCGGGTACATAATCGGTCACGCCGAAGAGGGGCAAGATCGTCGGATCGGTCTGCTTGAGAACGGGCACCTTGTCCACGCCGATCGCCCTGACCTCGTCATCCTTGAGGCTGAGAGTGCGGTCCCACTGGTTCTTCGGGGATTTGGTCCAGGACTTATCGGGCTGCGGCTCCTCGGCATGGGCCGTCGATTGAGAGAGCTGACGGATTACGCCCAGGACATGCCCGCGGGCTTTCTCATTCAGAGTGACCACGGTCGCGCCGGCGATGATGACCACCAGGGCTAGCGGAAGTTTCCAGTTCATCTTCATGGTTCGGTGCCTCCGAAATCTCAGTGACCCGGATGGGATGTGTCGTCGGCGTGGTCGCGCGCGTGGCCGTGATGCGCGGCGCGATGAGCGTCACGCTGGAGGAACTGATCGGTGTAGTGGGAGCCGAGGATCAACTCGGCGTCGCACCGCGAGTGACCGGCGGGGGCCGGGAAGAAGGAGTACAGCACCGGCATCAAGTACCGGGTCAGGAACAGGGTGCATAACATGGCACCGACCACCACGATAGCCAGGGGCTTCTGGGCCTGCGAGCCGATCGAGGTCGCCAGGGCTGCCGGCAGCAAGCCCAGGGCGGCGGTCAACGAGGTCATGACGACCGGGCGCACCCGGAGTTCGGCGCCTCTCATGACCGATTCACGGACCGGCAGACCGGCGGCGCGCAACTGGTTGAAGTAGGAGATCAGCAACACCCCGTCCTGCACGGCCACACCGAAGACCGAGACAAATCCCACGGCGGCCGAGATGGAGAACGGCGTCCCAGTGATCCAGAGCGCCAGGATACCGCCCATCGAGGCCTCCACCACGTTCATCATCACCAGGAGCGAGTCCTTCATCGAGTTGAACGCCGTGTAGAGCAGGCCGAGGATCAGGCCGATCGACAGGGGGACGATCACCATCAGCCGACGGTTCGCTTCCTGCATCTGCTTGAACTCGCCCGCCCAGTCGATGTCGTACCCCTTTGGGAGCATGGCGCCATACTTGGGATCGCTGACCTTCTTCTCGGCCTCGTTGATGGTCGAGGCGAGGTCGCGGTCCTGGACGCTGAACTTGATCGGGATGTATCGGCGGTTGTTCTCCCGGTAGATATAGGAAGCACCCGGCTTGTGCGGATCGATGCGTACGAGCTGGCTGAGTGGGATGCGGGCCCCGGGTTTGCCATCCTGGCCAGGCGCATCGACCGGGATTCGTCCGATGACCTCCGGGTCGTCGCGCTGGTCGATCGGTAGGCGGAGCACGATGTCGAACTTCTTCTCGCCTTCGACCATCTGAGTGAAGGCCCGCCCGCCGACGGCCACCTGGACCACCGCCTCGACGTCAGCGACGTTGATGCCGTATCGGGCACACTCATGACGATCGATCTGGATCTCCAGATTGGGCTGGCCGACGATGTGGAATAGCCCCGGATTCTTGATCCCTCTGACACCGTTGAGGATGTTCAGGACGCGCTGGCCGTATTCCTCCAGCTTCGCGAGGTCGGTGCCGAAGAGTTTGATCGAATTGGCCCCCTTCACGCCCGACAGCGCCTCCTCGACGTTATCGCGGATCAACTGCGAGAAGTTGAAGTTCACCGAGGGGAACTTTTCGAACTTCGCCATCAGCTCGTTCTGGATCTCTTCGCGAGTGAACTTGCGTTGCCAGAGTTCATGTCCCATGAACTTGACGGGCTTGGTGCGCCATTGCTCCATCGGGGTAAGGGGGGCGTTGAACTCGAGGTTGTAGTAGCTGGTCACGTCGGTTCCGTCATCGGGACGGCCGACCTGCGACATGACCCCCTTGATCTCGGGGATCGAGCCGATCACCTCGCGGAGCCGCGGCGCCATCCGGGCCGCTTCCTGGAGCGTCACCGTGCGCGGCAACAGGGCGCGGATCCAGAGGTTGCCTTCTTCCAGCGGAGGCATGAACTCGCCACCCAACTTGGGGATGAGGGTGATCGTGAAGATCAGGAGCGACCCCATCGCCGTCAGCAGCATGATCCGGTGATCCAGCATCCGGTTCAGCATGGTCAAATACCGGAGCTTCATGATCTTGTCGACGAAGGTCTCTTTCTCTTCCTTCTTGTTGTGGAACAGGTAGGAACAGAGTACCGGAGTCAGCGTCACGGCCAGGAGCAAGGCACCGCAGATCGCGAAAGCATAGGTATTGGCCATCGGGCCGAACAAGGCCTTCCGGACCGGTCATCGAAAACAGAGGGATGAACGCACAGACAATAATCAGGGTCGAGAAGAACAACGCGCGTTCGATCTCATGAGACGCGTCGATGATCCGATCGATCAGCGGCCGGGTTCGATCGGCGTTCTTCGCCGTGATGTGCCGGAACACGTTTTCGACGATGATCACCGAGCTGTCGACGATGATCCCGAAGTCCACGGCGCCGATGGAGAGCAGGTTGGCGGATTTCCCCTGCATGTAAAGCACCGAGACCGAGAACAGCAGGGCCAGCGGGATCATCAGTGCCACGATGCCGGCGCAGGTGACGTCGCCCAGGAAGATGAATAGGATCAGGATGACCAGTCCCATGCCGACGACCAGGTTATGGATCACGTTCTCGGTCGTCACGTGGACCAGGTCGGTCCGGCGGTTGAACGTGATGATCTTCATCCCCTTGGGGAGCAGGCCGCCGCTGTTCAACTCCTCGATCTTCTTCTGGACCGCCTCGGACGTCGGCAGCGACTTCTCGTACTTCCGCATCAGGACGATGCCCTGGACGACGTCGTTCTCGCCGTTGCGTCCCACGATGCCGAGCCGGGGCTGGTAGCCGATGACGACCTTGGCGATCTGCCGCAAGTAGACCGGCATGTTGTTGTACTGGGCGACCACGACATCCTGGATGTCCTCGAGCTTCTCGACCTCGATCGAGTAGGCATGTTCGGCCAGGGAGGGGTCGAGCGGGTCGACCGCCTCGCCGAATAGGCCGATCGCGCGGACATTATGCGACTGCTCGCCGAGCGGGAGGATATCGCCGCCGACGTTCGCATTGGACCCCGAGAGTGCGTCGGTGACATTCTGGAGGGTGATGTCATACCGTCGCATGAGCTGGGTATCGAGCAGGACCTGGTATTGCTTGACGGTGCCGCCGAAGCCGGTGACGTCGATGACGCCGGGGACCGTCTTGAAGGCCCGCGTCAAGACCCAGTCCTGAACCGCCTTGCGGTGATTGAGCGAGTAGCTGTCCCCCTCGAGGACGTAGCGGACGATCTCGCCGATCGGACTCCAGGGCGAGAGGCCCGGCGTGACCCCCGTCGGGAGGTTGCTGATCATTCCCAGCCGGTTGATCACCTCCTGTCGGGCCGCCCAGTAATCGGTGCCATATTCGAACTGGCACTTGATGTCATTGAGACCGGCGAGCGAGATGCTGCGCAGGTATTTCAAGCCGGGCATCCCATTGAGCGCCGTCTCGATCGGGATGCCGATCAGACGTTCCATCTCCTCGGGACTGGCACCGGTATTCTGGGTGATGACTTCGACGAGCGGGGGGGTCGGGTCCGGGTAGGCCTCGACGTTGAGGTTCCGGGCCGAATAAATCCCCACCACAATCAGGGCTACCGTCCCGAGCAGGACGATGAATCGATTGTGGAGACTCCACGTGATGAGGGCGCGTACCATGAAATATCACTCGGGCCGGATTTGAATCGGCAAGAGAGCCTGAACCCGGGTAGTAGTTTGCAATCCGGAGCCGGCGGGATATCGTGGTGATCAATGGAGCGGAAGGGGATCGAACCCTCAACCTCCGCATTGCGAACGCGGCGCTCTCCCAATTGAGCTACCGCCCCTCTTGACTCACACGATCATCCTAGGTTAACGATCCGGTCCCGTGAAAGCAAGGTATCACGACGCTGGACAACCCGGACCGCGGAGCGATCGACTCGCCCCGATCCCGGAACGCCGGGCCGGGATCGCAAATCCCGGCCGACACTCGATTAAGGACTCGTCCATGATTCGGCGGCGCCACTTCCTCCTGACTTGCCTCGGATTCGCCGCAGCCCTGGCCGTGCTGACCGGGCCGCTGGGAAGCGGTGCGGCGAGACCGCAGGACGCTCCAAACAGATCCCCGTGGCCTCTTGTCACCTGGAAAGCGATTCCTGACAATCCCGTCTTCACCGGAACCGGCCGAGACACCTGGGATCGCAAGATCCGCGAGCGCGGCTTCATCCTGGTCGGAGATGATGGAACCTATCATCTCTGGTACACAGGATATGCGTCCGACAAGCCGACGACCATGTCCCTCGGGCACGCCACATCGCGTGACGGCATCCATTGGGACCGCGATCCCACAAACCCGATCTTCGACGGTTCGTGGGTGGAGGATGTCTGCGTACTCAATAAGGACGGGACATTCTTCATGTTCGCCGAGGGCAAGAATGACATCGCTCATCTCTTGACCTCGCCTGACGGGCTCAAGTGGACCGATAAGGGATCGCTCGACGTCCGCAAGACCGATGGATCGACGATCGGCCCCGGTCCCTACGGCACGCCCGCCGCCTGGTTGGAAGGCGGAACGTGGTACCTCTTCTACGAACGAGGTGACCGGGGTGTTTGGTTGGCCACCTCGAGAGACTGCAAAGTCTGGACCAATGTCTCGGACGAACCGGTCATCGCCATGGGCCCCGAACCGTATGATCGGACTGCGGTCGCCGTCAATCAGATCGTCAAACGGGATGGCTATTATTACGCCTTCTACCACGCCAACGGCCAGCGACCCTGGAAAGATTGGACAACCTGCGTGGCCCGATCTCGAGACCTGATTCATTGGGAGAAATATCCCGGGAACCCGATCATCCGGAACAACTGCTCCAGTGCAATCCTTGTACGAACGCCCCAAGGTTCGGATCGTTTGTATACTATGCATCCGGACGTCAAAGTCTTCGTGCCCGAGTCTACCCCCTAGCCGTATCGCATTGACGAAGATGAATCGCCAAGGACGCCAAGGACGCCAAGAAACACGGAAGAAGGGACCGGATTATTCCCATTCTCTTCCTGGGTCAGGTCTTCTTGCGTCCTTGGCGTCCTTGGCGGTTCAATTCTGAAATTGACGAAAGCTGCCCTACTGATATAACACGCCGACGCGCCGGCGGTAGTCATCGTAAGTCTCTTCGAACAGCTCCCTGGCTCGATCGGCTCCGAGGTGGCACGCCGCGGTGAGGATCTTGGGGGGCGAGCCAGCCTCGGTGAGGAGTCGCGCGACCTCGGCCTTCACGAGGTTGATGATCGCGCAACCGGTGACGCTCGACAGCGGCGCCACCGGCGTTTCGAGGCCCGTCACCCATACGGCCGAGTCTCCCGCGGGGGCCAGTTGATCAAGCACCAGGTCGGCGACCTCGTGAAGCTTCTTCCCCGACTCGTGGCGGGACGAAGACGCTGCGGAGTGGGCCAGCGAGGTCAATGCGACCACGGACATCCCGAGACGCTTGGCCTCCAGGGCCACGTCGATTGTCACGGCGTTGCAGCCGCTGGTCGATATAGCCAGGAGGACGTCTTCGGGCGACGTCGCGAAATTACGCCAGAGGATCGGCCCGAAACCCTGGACATTCTCCAGGAACATGGCCTGCCGCTGGCCATTCGCGCCGACGACCGCGTTGTGATAAGTCATCGAGAGCTCGACGATCGGGTGGAATCCCGGGAACGAGCCATAACGCGGGAACATCTCCTCGACGGCCATCCTCGAGTGGCCCGTCCCGAAGACGTGGACCAATCGTCGCTTGAGGATCGACTCCGCGAAAAGGACGGCCGCCCGTCGGATCGCCGGCAGTTGCGTCGCCTCGATGCCGTCGATCGCCGACCGGACGGCGGCCAGGTACTGGACGAGGACGTCGGGTTGATCGTTCATGGCAGATGACTCGGCTCGGGATGGGTCTCGCCCCCCGGGCAGCCTTCCGAGACACACCAGCCGCCGTCAACGATGAGCTCCGCCCCGGTCACGAAATGTGAGGCCGGCTCGCAGAGATAGAGCGCGGCCTCGGCCACGTCCCCGGCCGATCCGGGCCCTCCGACAATCGGCTGCTTGGTCGCCAGGTAGGGCCGGATTCGAGGATCGTTCACCGCGCGGGTCGCCATCGGAGTATCGATCAGTCCGGGGACCAGTAGGTTGAATCGGATTCGATCGGGGGCGTAGCGTGCCGCGGCGGCCATCGTCATGGCACGGACCGCACCCTTGCTGGCGGCGTAAGCGATCGTCCCGAAATGCGACGGCGAAGGCGATCGCTCCAGGACCGAGCCCACGTTCACCACCGTTCCGCGCAGCCCGTCGTCGTCCACGGGTTGCCGGAGCATCTGTCGCACGGCCTCGCGATTCGTGAGGAATGTCCCCAGCGCGTTAACGCTCATCACGTGATCCCAACCTGCGTCCGTGCACTCGTGGAGGGGGCCGTCGCCGGACTTTCTTCCGCTGATCCCGGCGATATGCAGCAAGATGTCGAGACGTCCCCCGAGGAATTTCAGGACCCTCTCGAACAACAGGGTGACTCCCAGGCCGTCGCTCGCGTCCAGCGACCATCCCTCGCAAGGACCGAGCGACTGGAGTGGATCCAGCAACTCCGGGCCGAGCGGGATCGGATGACCGGTGTTGGGACCCGCACCCTCGCCTTCGCGGCCCGCGACAACGACACGCGCCCCTTCCCGAAGGAACCGGCTTGCCGCGGCCAGGCCGATTCCGCCCGTCCCGCCGACGATCAAGCATGTACGGCCGTCGAGTCGGCCAGTTCGTTGCACGGGCACAATTCTCACCGCACCTCACTTGACCTCGAAGATGGCCTCGATCTCGACGGCGATCCCACCCGGGAGTGCCCCCATTCCGACCGCGCTCCTCGCCCCGACGCCCGCATCGCCGAAGACATCCTTCATCAAGTCGGAATACCCGTTGATCACCTTGGGCTGGTCGGCGAAATCCGGGGTTGAGTTGACCATGCCCAACGTCTTGATCAGTCGGACGACATTGTCGAGCGAGCCGAGGTGGTGCCTCAACGTGGCGAGGATCGCCAGGCCGGTCTGTTTCGCCGCCGCCTGGCCGCCCGGCACGTCCATGTTGTCGCCCAGTCGGCCGACGATCAGGCTCCCGTCGGAACGGTACGGGCCATGCCCCGATACATAAAGCAAGTCTCCGTGCCGGATCGCCGTCACATACGTGGCCACCGGCTTGGGCGCGGGGGCAACTCCAACTTCAACTCGGCCAGGCGGGCCTCGGCTCCCATGGCAATCATCCTCTTCTCGCATATGGCTTGTTCAGTCACGAATCTCCAGACCGACGAGCAGCCAACACTAACGGCTGTCCTCGGCCAAATCAACAGCGAGGGCGGCCGTGAAGCGTCGAGACTTCTCGAGGTTTCGTCGGAAAGTCTCACGATCGGAGCGCGTCGCGATCACCAACGGCTTGACGGTAACGCTACCATGCTCGATGCTGGTTCGAGCCATCCAGACCTTAGGGGAAATCGCGAAGCTATGAGCCGTCCGCCCAGCCCGTTTACCGTCGGCCTGATCCAGATGCGATGCTCCGACGACTCCGCGGACAACCTGAGTCGGGCCGTCGCGATGCTGCACACGGCGGCGGAGCGCGGCGTGCAGGTCGCTTGTTTGCCCGAGCTATTCCTCACCCAGTATTTCTGCCAGGTCGAGGACTCCACTCGGTTCGACCTGGCCGAGTCGATCCCCGGCCCGACCACCGAGGCGCTGGGCCGGGTCGCACGCGAGACCAAGATGGTCATCGTCGGTTCGATCTTCGAACGACGGGCGCCGGGGATCTATCACAACACCGCCGTCGTCCTCGAATCCGACGGCTCCCTTCGCGGCATCTATCGCAAGATGCACATCCCTGACGACCCGCTCTATTACGAGAAATACTACTTCACCCCCGGGGACCTGGGGTTTCAGGCGTTTGAAACCGCCCATGCCCGTGTCGGTACGTTGGTCTGCTGGGACCAGTGGTATCCCGAGGCGGCGCGGCTGACTGCCCTCCGGGGGGCTGAAATCTTGTTCTATCCAACGGCGATCGGCTGGCATCCCTCGGAGAAGGCCGAGTTCGGCGCGGCCCAGTCGAGCGCGTGGGAGACGATCCAGCGTTCGCACGCCATCGCCAACGGTGTTTATGTCGCGGCCGTCAACCGGATCGGCCACGAGGGCCCGCCGCAAGGAGGATTGGAATTCTGGGGCGGATCCTTCCTGGCGGATCCCTTCGGAAGGGTCATCGCCCGCGCCGGGGTCGACTCCGAGGAAATCCTCATCGCCACCTGCGACCCCAAACTCCAGGAACAGACCCGCCGCAACTGGCCATTCCTCCGCGATCGCCGGATCGACGCGTATGCCCCCATCACCGAGAGGTTCCTCGACCGTTGAGGAAACCGATCGCGATGGCGAACGATCCACGTCCAGGCTCGGGCGAAATCCAGGGCGCACGGCTTGCTAACCAATTTCAAGTATGCCGACGATAGCTTCGGCATCGCCCCTTGACCCGTCCGAGTAAGTGAGTATATACTTACCGCGAACGAAGTGAATGGAGAAGAGGTCGATGAAATCCACGTCGAAGCTGTCCTGCGAGGAGCGCCGCGAGGCGATCATCCGCGCGGTCCGGAGGGTCTTCGCGGAAAAGGGGTTTCATGGAACGACCACTCGGGCGTTGGCGGAAGCCTCGGGCGTCTCGGAGGCCCTGTTATTCAAGCACTTCCCCAACAAGGAAGAGCTGTATCAGGCCATGCAGCGGTTCTGTTGCGACGATCGAGATTCGGAGAAGCTCGAGCGTGTCAAGGCTCTCGAGGCCTCGACTTCGACCCTCGTGCTGATCGTACACATGATGGTCTCGAAGACCCTGGGGGGGGTTTGCAGCGGGGATGAGGATGCGCGAATCCAGCATCGCTTGATGTTGCACAGCCTGATGGAGGACGGTGAGTTCGCCAGGATCTTCCTCCAGCGGAGCCTCCCCTGCTGGATGACCAAGGTGGAAGAATGCCTCAAGGCCGCGGTCGCCTCGGGCGAGGCGACGGTCTCTCCGGTACACCCCCATCTCGGGGCGATTTTCACCAGGCACCTGGCGAGAATCATCATGCTTTCCCTGATGCCGGCGACGCCGATCGTGGATTACGGGGCGCCCCTCGACAAGCTCGTCGAGCAGGCCGTCTGGTTCTCGCTCCGCGGCATGGGCGTCCGCGATGAGGCCATCAGCCGCTATTACAATCCGGAAGCCCTCGCGATCTTATCCGGCCTCGCCTGACCGGATATGGTCTGGTTGGCCCCCTTGCCCGATCGACGCCCCAATTTCGCGGTGCGCCATCGGAAATTCCAGACAAGCCGACCCTTTTTTTCAATATTTGGTAAGTAAGCACGAACTCACAACAGGAGTCTCAACCATGAATCGTCGAAGTCGGAGCAACAGCAAGCAATGGGACCGTTTCTTCTCACGGGTCGTGCCGGTCGTCGGAATCCTGCTGGCCGGCGTGATCGGATATGAGTTGTCGGGGGTCGATCGGTTGGAAGCCGTGATGATCCCAGGGTTCATGTCCGTGGCCGTGGTCGGAGGCGTATTCGGATTCGCCCGTGTCCGGACGCGAGGACGCTGGAAAGCGGCCTGGGACGCCTACGCGGCCGAAGAGGGGTCACGAGGCGGCACCGCTCCGTATCAAGAAGAGAAAGGTCTTTCGATGGCAACCACCCGTTGAAATCGAAGATCTTCGGGGAATCTCGGATCAGGGCCGCTTTCATGTCGTAAACTTCTTATTGATCGAAGGCCGGATCGACGATTCATCGGCCCGAGATCGTATTGCGGGAAAACCAGGACAGATGAGGAGGACCAACCCATGGAGGAACTGCGATGCTCGTCCTCAGCCGCAAGTTAGGTGAACGCATTATCGTGCCGGATTGCGAGATGTCGGTGACCGTGGTGGCGATCGAAGGCAATACGGTCCGTCTGGGGATCACCGCACCCACGACTGTCGGGATCTACCGCGAAGAATTGTGGCGGCGCGTCTGCGCGGAGAAGGAGCAACAATCCCACATCGATTAGCACAGGTGAATTCGAACCTGTCGCGTGACCAGGATTTGGGGCGGCGCCCGGGCGGATAGTGATTGGCCGATGGTTCGCCCGTCAGGCGCCACGGAGGTCGCGGATGTTGTTCATGGTGATTGAACGATTCAAGGGCCGCGACCCGTCCCCGGTCTACGACCGACTCCGCGAGCGAGGCCGTGCGCTACCCGCCGGCGTTCGATACGTCGAGAGCTGGGTCGAGGCCAACTTCGACCGTTGCTTTCAGATCGTGGAATGCGACGACGTGGTGCATCTTCAGCGCTGGGTCCTCCAGTGGAGGGACCTCGTCGAGTTCGAAATCGTGCCCGTCCTCCCGTCGAAGAGCGTGCAGGAGTTTTTCTCCGCCGAAGTATGAACCGGAAATCACCCCTCGCCGCCCGGGATCAGTCCGTTCGCGATCAACGTGATTGACAGTCTAGAGACGCCCGCCAAGAATCGAAGGAGGATCCTCGGATTCGAGCGTGCGCGGGGCTTCGGTCTGGCTCGGCTGCCGTACGATGATCGCCGAAAGCGGAAAAAGCGACTGACCCGGATCCGACCGGACCGGAGGGGATCTGCGATGCAACGCCCGCCCATCGACCTGAGATCGGACACGGTCACGAAGCCGACACCCGCCATGCGTCGGGCGATGGCCGAGGCGGAGGTCGGCGACGACGTCTACGGCGACGACCCGACGGTCCGGGCGCTCGAGGAACGCGTCGCACAGCTCGTCGGCAAGGAGGCTGCGGTCTTCGTCCCGTCCGGCACGATGGCCAACCAGATCGCCATCGGCGTGAATACGCAACCCGGCGACGAACTCCTCTGCAGCACGACCTCGCATGTTTACGTCTGGGAGTCCGGCGGCATCGCCCGGCTCTCGGGGGTGACGGCTCGGACATTCGAGGGCGATGGGGGCCTCCTGTCGCTCGACGAACTTCGAGACGCAATCCGGCCGGACGATCCCCATTACGTCCGGACGCGGTTGATTTGCCTGGAGAATACGCACAACCGAGGCGGCGGCCGGGTCCACCCGATTAAGAGCATCGCGGAGATCGGCCGCTGGGTTCGCGAGCATAACCTGGCTATGCACCTGGACGGTGCCCGGCTCATGAATGCGGTCGTCGCCTCGGGCGTCCTTGCTCGGGATTGGGCCCAGGACTTCAGCACGGTGTCCATGTGCTTCTCCAAGGGGCTCGGCGCACCGGTCGGCTCGGCCCTGGCGGGCTCGGGAGAGGCGGTCCGCCGGGCGCGTCGGCTCAGGAAGCTGTTCGGGGGAGGGATGCGGCAAGCGGGGATCATCGCGGCCGCGGCACTCTATGCCCTCGACCATCACGTCGACCGCCTGGCGACAGACCACGCCCACGCCAAGCTCTTGTCGCAAGCATTCGAAGACACCGAAGGATTCGCGATGGAATGCGGCCCGGTCGAGACCAACCTGGTTTGGATCGTCGTCAACCGCACGTTGGGGACCGCGGCCGAGGTGGCCTCGTATCTCCGCTCGCACGGCATCCTGGTGAGCGTGCTGGGGGCCCAGGTCATTCGCGCCTGCACCCATCTCGATGTCAGTCGCGAACAGGCCGAATTCGCCGCCAGCGTGATCCGGCAGACCGAGCCCGCGATGATTTCCGCAATGACACTCGTCTACTGAACCGCAAGGAGACGGGCAAGTTGGAGTTATCCGGTGATCGGCCGCTGCACTCGTGGGATCTCGACACTTCCGAGGCCCGCGACCTTCAGAAGAAGCTCGCCGCGCGGGTGGACGCGCATCGCCCGTTACCACCCTATCAGACCATCGGCGGCGCCGACGTCTCGTACAACAAGTGGAGTCCCACCCTCTTCGCGGCGGTGGTCGTCCTCCGCGCCGACACCCTCGACCTGATCGAGCGGGCCGGAGTCGTGGCCGAGGCCTCTTTCCCGTACGTCCCGGGCCTCCTCAGCTTCCGCGAGGCGCCCGCCGTGATCGAAGCCTTTGGCAAGCTCACCATCCGTCCGGACGTGCTGATCTGCGACGGCCAGGGGACCGCTCATCCGCGACGACTCGGGCTGGCCTGCCATCTCGGTTTGTGGTTGGAGATCCCGACGATCGGTTGCGCGAAATCGCACCTGTTCGGCAACTACGAAGAGCCCGGCCCGTCGCGTGGCGACTGGTCCCCCATGACCGATGGAAACGAGACGATCGGCGCGGTCCTCCGGACGAGGGCGAAGATTAAACCGCTATTCGTCTCGCCCGGTCACCTCTGCAATCTCGAAGGTGCGATCGCGACCGTCCTGGCAGCCACGCCGAAATACCGGCAGCCGACAACGACCCGTTTGGCTCACAATTATGTCAATGAATTGAGAGTCAAGGGCGGGGTTTGAAGGAAACTCGGATCGTAGGGAAAGGTCTTCCACCTCACGCCGAACCTCGCGCCGCGCATCGTGTCCGGATTGGAGTAGCCGAGGTGCGCCGATCCCGGTCAAGATCGGTGCGACTCCGACCTCGGGTCGAGGAGTGCACGTCCACCCTTTCGCTGTCGCCAAGGCAATTCCCATGGAAATCTCCGAGGGCGTCTACCTGGTGCCTGACCTGCTCTCGTCGCAGGAGTGCCGCGAGGCCATCGCATCGACCGAGGCTCGGGGATACGAGGCGGCGCCGATCACTACGATGGGCGGATTCGAAATGCGCCCCGACATCCGGAACAACACGAGGGTCATCGTCAACGACACCGAGCGCGCCGAGGCACTGTGGCGGCGCAGTCGCGACGAGATCCCGGGGATCTTCCGAGGACGCCAGGCGATCGGTTTGAATGAACGATTCCGGTTTTATCGCTACGATCCCGGCGAGCGGTTCGCGCCTCATCGCGACGGCGCCTTCCATCGCGAAAATGGTGAGACGAGCTTGCTGACGTTCTTGATCTACCTGAACGAGGGGTTTGGCGGCGGCGAAACGGTCGTCGAGGGACGGTCGATCGTCCCAAGGCAAGGGATGGCTCTGATCTTCGAGCATCAACTGCTGCACGAAGGAGCGGCCGTGACCAGCGGCCGCAAGTACGTCCTGCGGACAGACGTCATGTTCGGCCGATTCGGCCAGTTCCGCGGATCATGATCGGTTCGGACGGCGACGGGACTATCGAACTCGGCCGCGACGTCGCGCTTCATCTCTTGAGTCTCTCGAACAAGTCCGAGACTGAGACCGATGCTGCTCGATCCCACCCGTAGAACGACCCCAATCCCAGCCCTCTCACCTCGGTGGGTTGATGATGGACATCTCTTCGCTGCGAGAGCCGTCCTTGCGCATTCCGTGGCGGAGGGCCCCGTCGAGTGCAAACTTGAGCGATTCGCCCAGACCGCGCTGGCGGATCTCGATCAAGCGATCGTGGCAGCGTACATAGGCATCGATCACCAGCGGATCCCACTGAGTACCGGCCCCCTGTCGGAGGATCGCATCGACGCGGTCAGCGGCCATCGCGACCCTGTAAGGGCGTGTCGTGTTCATCGCATCGAAGCTGTCAGCGACCGCGAGGATGCGTGCAATTAGTGGGATCGCGTCACCCTTCAATCCTTCGGGATAGCCCCCGCCGTCGTAGCGTTCGTGGTGGTAGAGCACTCCCGGGAGCAAGTGGGCGATGCCGTGGAGGTCGGCCAGGATGCGGTGGCCGATGACCGGGTGCTCCTGGATGTGTTTGAACTCTTCGGGCGTCAGGGGGCCGTTCTTCGTGAGGACTTCGTCGCGCACGCCGATCTTGCCGATGTCATGCAAGAGGCCGGCCAGGTGGATGTCGCTCAATTCGTCCTCCGACAGGCCGAGGGTTCGCCCCAATTCGACGGCGGCGCGCGCCACGCGCTCGCTGTGACCGAACGTGTACGCGTCCTTGGCGTCGATCGCCGCGGTGAGCGAGCGGGTCAGCCCGACCAGGAGATCTTTGATGTTTTGATAACGCCGGGAGGCTCGCAAGTGGAGTCCGAGCAGCGAGGCGAAAGGCAGGATGAGCACCGCGTCCGAGCGGCGGAACGGCATGCTGACGGAGGGATCTTTCCCGGACTGGACGCGCGCGGCGCCCGGACTCGTCCGAACGGCCCGGCCAACTGGACCCCTGACCGATCCTTGCTGCTTGTTGATCGCGAGCACCCATCCCGAAAGCTTCTCTTCCGCGATCGGGACCGCCAGCACGTTATGGATCTGCGGGAAGCGCACGGCCCAGGCATTCTCCCGCGCCTGATTGATGAGCACGTAAGGCTGCTCTTCAGGGCCCGGCTGATTGGCAAGGATGTTGACGAGTTGGCCTCCATCCCACGGCGAGAGGATCCGATCTCCCTCGAAGAGGACCTCCTCCTCGCGTTGCGAGGGGATCCACGCCAGCAACTGCACCCCCAGCAACGCGCGACAGACGCGGAGGATCCTCCTCCGTTCCCGCGCGGGCTCCTTGTGGAATTTCGCGGAGAGGTGCAGTCGTTCAAGTCCCATGATCGCCTCCCAGGCTAACCTCGAGCGCTGGTCCTGCTCGAAATGGTTCCTCCGGGAATCGCGGGCGTCGAGGTCGGCCCGGATTCGGTCGTGGACCGATCGAGCCCATTTCTGCAACCGGAATTGCTCCCGCGAGGTGTCCCCGGACGACCCGGAGAGCGCGCCCATGACCCCGAGTGCGACCATGCGCGAGAGTCCGATGCCGGAAAGGGGGAACACGATCTGGTAAGCCCCGCCCGCCAACGGCACAACCATCGGCCTCTCTTCCGATGCCAGTTTGCAGGCCGTCCCACGTTCTCCCGACACGCCCGGCGACTCGCACTCCGCCTGTCCCTGCACGATCACCCGACTGCCCGTCGCATCGTAGAAGCGGAACGGCGTGTCGAACTCCTCCCGAAGGACGACGGACAGGGCCTTCAATTCCGGGGGCGTCGCGCGGGGGGATTCTTTCGGCATGGACGGAACGCTGGAGAGCATGGATATCGGACTCCACGAAGTGTTCGGACCTTCCCGCAGAACGGTAGCTGACGCGGGAAGCTTGAGGCCGTTAATTCCGGGTCCGGCTCCGGTCTGCCAGGCGACGGAATTGCGCGAGCGTGCGGACCGCCTCGAAATCGGGATCCTTGTCGGCCTGGGCGGCGTCCGCTCCTTCGGCGAGTGCCCGCTCGAGGAGGTCGATGGACTGGTTGGCGAGGGCCGTCGTGCCGGCCTTGCCATATGCCCGGGCGGCGACGCAAGCCGCGGCGTATAATGTCGCCGGTGAACGGGGCTCGCGCTCGAGGCACCCATTGATCTCGCGTGCGGCCGCATCACAGTCACCCCGGCGCGCCAGCAAGATGGCCCGGTAGCGGCGCGCCTCGATGCGCATCGGGTCGGCCGCGATCGCACGGTCGAAATCACCGAGAGCCCGCGCTTCTTCGCCTCCAGACATGGCGAGCATGCCGCGCCCGTATAACGCCTGGACGTTGCGAGGGTCGCGACGCAGGACGTCGTCGAATGCCTTGCGAGCCCGACCGGGATCGCGTGCGGAGATGGCAAACCCGTAGGACCAGGACAGACGCGCGCGCGTCGAGTCAGGCAGGCCGTCGACATGATCGAAGCAGACCCGAAATGCGTCATCCGCCTCGTCGTGCCGCCCCAGTCCTTCCAGGGCGACACCACGTCCGGCGGATACGATCGCGTCCCCTCCGCCCAGGGAGGAAGCCCGATCGAAGTCCGCCAGTGCCGCGGCATGCTGCTTCAGTTCGAGCCGCGCCAGACCGCGATTGACGTACGCCGGCACGAGGCCGGGATCGCGCGCAATGGCCGCGGTATAGTCCAGGACGGCCGCGGCCTTGTTGCCGGCCCGGTCGAGGACGCATCCGCGATTGAAGTAACCCCAGGCGAATTCCGGCCAGATTCCGGTGCACTGGCCGAAATCGCTCGACGCCCCCACGAGGTCGCCACCATTCAGGCGGCAGATCCCTCTCTGAACCAGCGACCAGTAATGTTGCGGGTTAAGTTTGAGGGCTTCGTCCAGTTCGACCATGGCCGCACGGAGCCCTTCCGGTCCGCCTCTCAGCGCCAGGGACGTGGCGACCAGATAGTGATCTCGAAAGGTCGTGGCCGGGATTTGCTCGGCTTGACGACGGGACCAGGCGGCCAATCGCGCATCGCCTTGCAGCGACCAGTAACCGGCCCGTTCGAGCCATAAAGCCCGGGAAGGGGGCAGGCCGGGAATCGACTCGGCTCGGTCGAGGATGTCCAGGGCGTCGCGAGCGGCTAGCTTCGTGCCCGCCGACAGTCGCACTCGTCCGGCGGCGAGGAGCAGGAGCAACTCGCGCCGATCTTCGGCGACCCGTTGACGATCTTCCGAGCCGAGCCGCAGCCAGGCCGGATGTCGGGCCCAGTCGGGATCCTCGGGGGCGCCGAAGAGGGCCAGCGTCCGCTCGCAGGCGGCGATCCCTCGACTCAGGTGGTCCTGCATGTCCAGCCGAGTGTTGACCAGGCACAGCGCCTTCGTGACGCCGGCGTCATGCTCCCGGATCAGGTCGCGAGATCGCGAGTCGGCCAGTTGGGAGCGGGTGGCCGCCAGCGCCCAGCCGACGGCCAGCAAGACGAGCGCGGCGGCCGCGGCCACCGTTGACGACGAGGCGAGGCGCGGATGCCGGCGGGCGAACTTCCGGACCCGCTCCACGCGGCTCAGCTCGGGGGCGTGCTTCAATGGGCGGTCCTCGAGCAGCCGCCGCAGGTCGTCCGCGAGTTGACCCGCGTCCTGATATCGATCGGTCGCATCGGCCGCGAGGCACTTGCGGACGATGCTCTCCATGCCCCAGGAAAGATCCGGACGATTCAGACGAACCGATGCGATCGCACGGCTGCGCTCCACGGCCATCGCCTCGATCTGCAAAGGAAGTGCGGAGTAGCTCCCGCTCTGCTCGAACGGTCGATGGCCCGTGAGCATCTCGCCCAGGACCATCCCCAGCGAGTAGATGTCCGAACGGTGGTCGACCTCCCGGATCAGCGCGGGCGTGCGACCGACGAGGGCGCGGAGGTGTTCGGGGGCCATGTAGGCGATGGTCCCGCCGATGGTGGCGCGCGACGGGTCGTCTTCCTCGGCATGGGAAAGGTTGAAGTCCAGGAGCAGCGGCTGACCCTCGGCGCTGATCAGGATGTTCGACGGCTTGATGTCGCGGTGGACGATGCCCCGCTGATGGGCATGGTGCAGCCCTTCGGCGAGCTGCGCCACGATCAAGGCCGCCACGCGCTCGTAACTCGGATCCCGCAGGGCCGCCAAGGGCGCCGCCAGATCAGGACCGGCGAACTCGCTCGGCTCAGGCGACCAATATCCGGATTCCGACGCGCAGACGGCGGCCACCCCCTTGCGGAGACGCTCCGGCCGCGGCGATTCGACCGACGCCAGCGCCCGAACGAACTGCTCGCCGGAGACCGCACCGGGCGAATCGGCCCAGAGCCTGGCCAGGATTGCGGAGAGGCTAGCGCCGCCCAGATAGGGCATGCAGACGGCCCGAAGGCCCGCGCGGTGATCCTCGTGCAAGGAATAAATCGGGACGATATTGGTGTGCAGGAGCTGGGCGAGCGTCTGCGGCTCGGTCCCTTCGAGGTCGCTGATCTTCAGGACGACGGGTCGGGCCGCCAGGTCGGCCTCCTCCGCCAGGAAGACGCGGGCGAACGCGCCCTCTCCCAGGGCACGACAGAGGCGGAAGCCGAAGACCTCGTCCCCCACGTCGGGCAGGCGGAGGGAAGACCCCGCGACGTCGCTCTGCTCGCCCGTGGAGCGGAGCGCGGCCTCCCGCGCCCGCAGCCCCTCCAACGATCGGGATTGCTCGGGGAAGCGATCCTGGTAATCCGAGAGGCTTGTTGATCGATCCCGACGCCGCCTCTGAAGATAGTCTTCCAGGAGCAAGCTGGCGGCGTCCGGATCTCTTTTCGGATCGGTGGGCCAGCGGTTCAGCAACTCCTCGGGTCGCTCGGGTCGCTCCTCCATCCAGCCTCTTCGCTGCTCTTCGAGGATCGCCCGCTTCCGTGCCCTCACGGTAGAGAATACCGCCTGTGACGTACCACGGCCATCGAGACAATCTCGTTTCCCGTCGTCGATTCCGGAGGCCATGCGTCCCTCGGGTTCTTGTCGTCAGGCGTGCGACGTTCCGCCGGGCATCACCACGGAGCGGGATCGTCGAACCTTCCGATACGGTCTTCCGCCCTTCGGCGAGATCAGGGTCTCATCGGCGTGCGGCCGTCGAGGTTCGATCGTCTTATCATCCGATCGAACCTGGCTTCCACACGGCCTCTTCCTCCAGCCTAGGCCACGAACGGCCGATCGCGCCAGATTCATGCTCGAAAGGACCATACCCGTAAACACCGCGCACGCCGTCCAGTCCCACACCGAGGCGACCTTCACTTTGTCACGGCCGACGCCGACGTCCACGGCCGTCGCGGAAGCGGGGATCGGGGAGACGGCTTGCGAAACGATCCGGCCCCCGGAGTCGTCCGATCCATCCGGATAGGCGACGCTCTCATAGCCGGGCACGATCAGGTCGATCGGTGACGAGGAACTCACAACGGACGAGAGAACCGCACTGAGCTCGCTGGAAGCGCCCTTGAAGGGGACGGCCACGTCCTTCTCGAGCGGAACGACCGGCTTATCCATCTCGGCCAACTTCAGGTCGAGAGCCTCGATCGCAACGTTTCCCTGACCGCCTTGAGACGAAGGGATTGCCTGGGTCAAGATCACCATGCTCGCGACCAATTGATCGATGGCCCCCGAGGCGGTCTCACCCAGGGCGAGCTGCACTGGAGCGGCCACCGACCGACCGGCAGCGATTCCCCCCGCTCCGCCGAGCGGACTCATCCCGAGGCTTGCCAGCCCGCTCGTTGAAGAGAGCTGGGCCAGGCTCGACGCGAGGGGATACGCCACGGAATCGACGGGAGTCATTCCGACACCGGAATTCCCCCCACCGGAGACTCCCGAACCCGGTCCGATTGTGATGGGACCGTACGTGACGGGACTGCTCGCGATGGGACCGCTTGGACCGTAACCGTTCGAGGGAGAGAAGCCGCTACCTCCGCCGCCGCCGATTCCGTCCAGTTGGATTTGCAGGGCGGGGGCTGGGCCATCCAGCAGCGGTGGTGCGTTATCCTGTTGTCCGGTAAAACCGATGATCAGGTGGTAGGAGACGGTCGCCGATTGGCCTTTGGTCCACCCTCCCACAGCGATCGTGTAAGTCCCCGCGTCCAAGGGCGTCGAGAAGAACAGCCCGTTGTTCGAGACGATCAGATTCATCGGCTGACCGGCGGCGTCCTTGATAGTCACCCCGATCCCGCCGGGAAGATCATCGCCGCTCAACCTGAACGTATAGTTCTGGGCCTGGAGAACCTTGATGACGTAAACGTCATCCGTCGCGGAGGATGCCTGAGCCGTGCCGGAATAGGGATAGCGTACGATGGTGACGTTCGCCTGGAGCTCGTCGGGATAGAGGACTCCAATCTGCTGGGGACCATCCTGGCCGGCCTGCGAGAGGATCGTGAATCCGCCGAGATCGCTGCCCCATATGCCGCGGTCGGGCCCATACACCACGAAGGGGATCACGTAGTCTCCGCTCGGAGAGTTGCCCTCGAGCGCGTTGCCTCCGAGGTCGGTCAGACCTCCGGGCCCCGAGAGGTGCAGAGTATATGAGCCATTCCCCAGGCCATCAGAGCCATTCCCCAGGCCGTCGAGCATCTGGAAGGTCGCCTGGTTCGTCGCTCGATCATACGACAGGAATCGCGGGTAATAGATTGTCCCGTCGGAACTCTGGATAAAGACCTGGGGGAGCGTCCCTTGATTTTGCGTCTGGAACGCCTCGAAGGCGAGCTGCTGAAGATTCACCGGAGCGGAGAATTGCACCATGATCTGAGTTGGAGCCTGGTCGAGCACCTGACCGCTCGCGGGCGACGAAGCCACGACAACCGGCGGATTCGGGGACGCCTGGACGAGCAGATTCAGGACGTACGGGCCGGTGCTCCAGCCGAGTTGGGCGCTGCCGGGCACATTGGGATCGAGGAGGCCGGGGCTGCCGGCCGGCTGGCCTTCCAGCGGACAAGGCGTGTTGGAGGCATCGGCCACTGCGAGATAATAGCTTCCGGCCGTCAAGCCGTCAGCCAACTCGGGGTCGGAGAAAAGCGGGATCGACCCGTCGGTGCCCTGCGTGGGATTGAGTGTGCCATCATTTCCTGCCAGGAAGACGAGCGAGCCATCGCTCGGATCGACTTCGTACAGGCTGAGTCCGGGGTCAAGCGGCGAGCCGATTCGGCCCGCGAAGACCTCGGCCAGCAAGGTGTACCGACCAGAACCGGTGATCTGGAAGTGATAGAGGTCCACCTGGTTGGCGGGATCGGCAGACAGGATCGGATTGAAGGCCGGGTCGACGCCGATGGCACCCCTGACCTGCACGAGCCCGACGCCCGTCACGTCGCCCAGAGTTCGGGCCGTGGACGCCGTATCATCCGAGCCGGTCGCGCCGCCCACGCCGTCGATTCCATCGACTCGGAATGAGTAGGTCACATCGGCGCCAGATGGGTGCGCGCTGTCGAAGCCGAGTGGAACACCGTTTGGATCGGCCAGTACGCTCTGGTTCGTGCTCGAATCGCCGAGGAGCCGGACCACATAGTTGCCCGGCGCCAGCGGTGCCAGCGGGAAAAGCTGGAGCTCATTCGCCGAGGCGGAGAAGTTGACCGAGGCCAGCGTGATTTGACTACTCGTACCATCGTCGAGCGACCCATCCGGGGCGGAGATAAGCTGGACGGTCTGTCCCGGGACGACCGTACCGGGATCGATCGGACCGCTCATCTCCAGTCGGATCGCCAGGGGAGAGCTGGTGAGGACCGCTCCCGGCGCGGGATCGGAGGAAAGAACCATGGGTCCGTCCCCTGAGAGTCGCAGGTCGGTCGAGGTGATTGTCAACTCATAACTGCCGGTCGCCCCGTCGAATCCGCTCCCCGCGATCACCGGGGAGAAGTCGAGATTCCCGGCTCCGCTGATGGCCACGAAATAATCGCCAGGCCCGAGATTCTGGTCGTCCTCGGCGACCCCGCTCGTCGCGCTCGTCTCCACCTGGGCCAGAAGGCGATGACCGTTGAGATCATACGGATCGCCGTAATCATAGGGATCATCGTTGAACAGAGTGAGCACGCTCGCGAACGGAGCCTTACCTGCCGGCGTCGTCACCACCAGGTTGACCCGAGCGGAATCGGCCAGGCTGAAATGATACCAGGTGACGTCCGTGGCCCCATTGGGCCCGTTGCCGATGGAGCCCAAGATGTCCACGGGCTGGCTCAGCGTGCCCAGATTCTGGGATTGGTCGATCGTCTCGTTGGGCTTGATGACCAGCGACACGCCGCTCGGCAACCAGCGACCTTCGAGCGGCTCGATGGACGGCCGGGCCATGATGGCGCGCCGATTCCTCCGGCGCGACCGCGGCGGAGGAATCGTCTCATATCGACCTGGTTTGATGAGTGTTGTGGACATCGAGTTGCTCGCGATCAATCGGTCGAGGACGGGAGGTCTCCGCCCGGCTCCTCGACCTCGTCAAGACTTCTTGGACACTCTCGCCTCTGAGGATTCAGACCTTGACGGTCAGCGCGCTCGACAAGAGGCTCGTGTCGCCAGCGCTGTTGGTCGCTTCCACCATGATTGTGTGCTGTCCCTTGGACAGCGAGGGCGTGAATTGCCAGGCTCCCGTCGAACTGGCGGTCACGACGCCGAGGATGAGATTTCCATCGACGATCGTGACCAGGCTGCCGGGGGTCGCATTGCCCGAGAGGATTCCCGAGGCGTACTGGGGCGTCCCCGCGGCCGGCGAGCCTGCGACCTGGGCCTGGGCCGTCGACGCCGCGACGGCATTCATCGTCGGGCTCGTCCCCGCCGGTACCACGGAGCTGCCGACCTGGACCTGGAGTGCCGCCGAGGACGCGCTGACATTCAGCGACTGGTCCATGGCGACCGCCGAGAATCTGTAGATGCCGCTTGCCACCGAAGTCGACGGCGGCACATCGTTGTAGCTCCAGGCCCCCTGGCCATTGGCATTGACCGTCCCTTGCAAGGTCCCGTTGAGAGAGACCTGGACCGTGCTATTGACCGGACCCGTTCCGACGACGATCAATGCTTGCTGGTTGTTGGGGAGTCCCTGGGCAGGACCGGTGATCAGGCTCGCCCCGGCGATCACCGGAGGCTGGACCGTCTCGACGGTCAGGTTGAAGTCGGATGACGGATTACTGAGATTACCCGCCAGGTCGGTCGCCACCGCCGTGACTGCATAGTTGCCGTTGGCGAGAGACATCCCGGTGTTATCGAAAGTCCAGGTGCCGCCGGTCCCGGCCGTCGTGGTCCCCACGAGCCCACCGTTGAGAAAGATCGAGACAGAAGTCCCCGCTTGAGACGTCCCCGAGAAGATGAGGTTCTTCGCGGTGGTGATGCCATCGTTGCTCTTCCCGGTGTCGGGCGAGATGCCGGTGACGACCGGCGATTGCGGCGGCTGCGTGTCGATGACGACCTTCAGCGTCGCGGAAACAGGGCTCGTCGTGCCGGCGAGGTCCGTCGCGGTTGCCATCACGTTGTAAGAGCCGTCGCTCCACCCGCCGCCGGGGACGATGTACGTCCATTTCCCCGTGATATCGGCCTGCGTCGTCCCGATGAGGGACGAGTTGCCGACTGGGGCGCCGTTGTTGCTCGCCTTGTAGAGGTTGATGACGTCGAAAGGCTCCGACATGCCGGAGATCGTGGGATTCTTCGCGTTGGTGATCCCATCCGTCGCGCTGATGCCCGTGTCGGGACTGATATCGTTGAGCACGGGCGCGGCCGGCACATGCGTGTCGATCGTCACCATGTAGGGATAGGAGAGCCCCGATTGAAAAGCCGACGGGTCGACGGCCATGGCCGTGAAGGAGTAGGTCCCGCTGCTGAGGGTCGTCGAGTCGTTCAGGGTCCAGGTATTGCCACCCTGGGCCTTCGTCGATCCGATCGGCACGTTGTTGCAATATACGACGATGGTGTCACCGGCGGGCGCGGAGCCATAGACGGAGATATTCGGGTTGTTGGTGATGCCGTCCAGGCTGCTCGAGCCGTTGTCGGGCGTGATGCCCAGGATGACCGGATTGCCGATCCCAAACCCGATGCTTCCCGAGTTATTGGCCTGGCCGCCACCGGAGTGTAAGGGATTGCCGTTCGGCACCGCAACGATCGGAGACGGCTCCAGGGGCGGGGCGGCACCCTTGAAATTAAGGCCCAGTGCATAGTCTCCCGTGCCCATTGCCGTCGTAGCCGCGCCTTGTGCTAAGACGTAGTATTGCTGACCGGGTGTGACGCCCGAGATGTTCAGGGTAAGCGTCGTGCCGTACAGTCCTGCACCACTGGCGGTCCCCAGAACGGTCGTGCCGTTCGATGCATAGACCGTCACCTTCGGCGACAGCAGGCTCAGGCCGGCACTCTGCATGTCGACTTCCAGCGTGCTCCCCGATCCTGACGGCGCCGTGAAGGAGAAATACTCGGATTGGCCGGCGGTCGAGATGTCGAGGTTGGGCACGAGTGCCGTCAAATTCGAGGTGTTGATCAGCGAGTTGAGTGACGACGCGGTGCTCAGGGTCCCATTCGATGCGCCACCCGTATTGTACACGTCGGCCGAGCGAGGGCCGTTGGCGCTGTAGATGCTTTGGATGCCCGCGATGTCGTCGCTCGCAAGGCCCGTCTTACGCCCGGTATATGTGCTGTACATGACCGCATTGGCGACGCTGCTCTGATTCAGGCCGAAAGCGTGGCCGAACTCGTGCATCGCCACGGTGTACAGGTCGTAAGTCGAGCCGATATTGAAAGCCTGGCCCGTATTGAACGTCATATCCCCGGCGATCGAGAAGTTGTTCACCGGGGGGGGCATATTGGTCAGCGCCAGCGTGGAACTGCCGAAGTTATAACCTCCGATCCGGATATCTCCGAACTGAGGATCGCCTTGCTGGTAGAGGCCCGAACCTTCGGGCGCACCGTCGTCAGGAATGACCGTGAGGTTGATGTTGGTCTGCTGTGCCCACGCCTGGGCGGCCTGGATGATGACGTTCTGCCAGCCGTTCAGGCTGGGCTTGCTGTTGAAGCTGGAGAATAGGTTACTCGAGACAGCACCCAGGCTCGTCCCGTCCGGCATGAAACTGATCGTGATGGCCATGGGATTCGGCCAGGCATTCCCGGAAGCCGAGTAGAGGACGACCCGCGATTCCAGATCCTCCAATACCGGACAGATGTTGGTCTTTCGCCGGGCCGGTCGGAGATCGTTTGCACCGCGGTAAAACCGTCGAAAGAGTCTCATGACGTCAAACCTCTTTAATCAAGAATTCACAAGCGTGAATCTGGAATGAGCTTGATCCACTCGTTCCCACCGATGTTTCGCGATCTTCGAGGAGTTATTCGGTACCCACTCCTGTGGCCCGTCCTTGCGAAGCGGTCTTGCACCGCGGAAGGTCGAAGCTTCCCGATCAGCGGCCTGGCTCATCGGATTTCTCTATTAGTCTCTTAGCTCTTTGCTCGAGCGTTTTCTCCTTCTGTCGAAAATTTGCAACGATGCGGGGACGTGTTGCCTGGACACGAACTCACAACGATCGCGTACGTCAGGCCCGGTTAGAACTCAGAGGACCGGGAAAGAAAATCGAGATGTGTGTCAAGACTGCCGAGTGCGAATGGCTTCAGCGCCCAGATTCTCAGAAACTAAACCGAAGTGGCGTCACGGGATCCGTCAGATCGCGTCTTCCATGCGCTTCGCGTTAGACTCGGAAGCCCGAGCGACCCTCTTGGATCCCGGAGCCAGGAGTTCATCGTCCCTCGACTTAAAGGATGAGGGAGATTGGTCCAGAGCTCTCCACGATCCGATCGATGGGCGAAGAAAGGCTGTGTCGGAGAACCTCCTATCCATAGGAGCCGAGTTCAACCCATCCCCTTTTGCTGGCGCGGTATCGGCAGCGAGCTCAGGGCCGCTGGCGGACATGCCCGCGGAGCACACCTGCGCTCGTCGAGGGTACTTCAGACTGGATCGTTGAGAGGAGGCCGGTAGAGGCCGTAGGGAATGACTCACACGGCATTTCCTCGACCGAATCGATCCGGTGTACGGCGACGCACCTGCCTGTGTTCGCGGCGGCGGCTCGACCGTTTTGGGAGGGAGCGATCGTCGTCGGCGCTATGTCGGCGTTAGCCCTCGAACCGGCCCGAGATGTGACGCGGCTGGCGGGGGCAAGGAACGGAAAAAGGCCGGGGACTCGTGGACCTCGTGCGGTCGCATCGGACTCCCGGCCCTGGGGATCAGATTAACGCTCGGCCGCGGCGCGGTCCCAGAAGCGGAGTTTCCGGCAGGCCGCCACGAATCCATCGCAATCGGTCGGGGCGTTGAGGAGCAAGAAGCCCTCATCGAGACTCCCGGCGACGCCAGCCTTCTCCAGGAGGGGCACGGCGGCGCCGATGTAGCCGATATATTTTCGGTGCGCGGCCGCGTCGGCGACGAAGTCTCGGGCCGCGGGAAGCGTGGTGAGCAGCGACGCGCCATCCTTGGAGGGGAGGATGGCGACCGCGTCGAAGAGGACGGAAGGGCCCCCTTCCACTTTTTCATCGGCGTCGTGCCAGCCGCCTGAGGAGTCCTTCACGCCACCGACTTCCGGTGCGACGAGCTTGAGCATCGCCCCTTCGGCCTTCAAGGCTTTGGCGAGTGCCGCGAGGATGCCGGCGTCGACGCCATCGGTGACGAGGGCCCCGACCGTGCGCCCGGCGAAGCTCTTGGGCCCGTTCTTGAGGATGCTCAGGGCCGTGGACGGTTTCAGGTCCTGTCGCGTCGGACGCGCGGCCGTGGCCGGTTTGGGCATCTCCTTCAGCCGCAGCCCCTTGGCCACGGTCTCTGCGAGTTCCGGGTCGATATTCAGCAGGTGCGAGACCATCCGCGATCGGATCGCGGGAGTCATGACCTTGCTCAGCTCGAACATGAGCGCGTTCGCGATATGCCTCTGCTCGGGCGGGGTCTGGCTGATGTAGAACTGCCGGGCCTGACTGTAATGGTCGGCGAACGTCTCGGAACGGGCACGGACCTTCGGCGACTCCATCGGCTCGGGATAAGACCGATATCCCGCCTCCGGGCTCTCACGAGGACCGCCATCCCCGCCCCAGGAGTTCGGCTCGTAATTGGCCCGGCCCTTCGGGTTGTGCATCGCCATGTGGCCGTCCTGCTGGAAGTGCGAGAACGGGCATTTTGGCGCGTTGATCGGGATATGCGTGAAGTTGGGGCTGCCGAGCCGCTTGATCTGAGTGTCCAGGTAGGAGAAGTTGCGCCCTTGCAGGAGCGGGTCATTGCTGAAGTCGATCCCGGGGACGACGTTCTGCGTGCAGAACGCAACCTGTTCGGTCTCGGCGAAGAAGTTATCCACCCGGCGATCGAGGACCATCCGGCCGACGCGACGGATCGGGACCTGCTCCTCGGGGATCAGCTTGGTGGCATCGAGGATGTCGAACTCGAACTTCCGGGCGAAATCCTCGTCGAAGAGTTGAAAGCCCAGCTCCCACTCGGGGTAATTGCCGGACTCGATGGCCGACCAGAGGTCGCGGCGGTGGAAATCCGGGTCGGCACCGTTGATCTTGACCGCCTCGTTCCAGACGACCGACTGCATCCCCTGCTTCGGCTTCCAGTGGAACTTGACGAAGGTCGACTTGCCCTCGGCGTTCACGAGCCGGAAGGTGTGGACCCCGAATCCTTCCATGAAACGCAAGGACCGCGGGATCGTCCGGTCCGACATGATCCACATCACCATGTGCATGCTCTCGGGCGAGAGCGAGATGAAGTCCCAGAAGTTGTCGTGGGCGGTCTGGGCCTGGGGGAAGTCCCGGTCCGGTTCCGGCTTGGCGGCGTGGATCAGGTCGGGGAACTTGATCGCGTCCTGGATGAAGAAGACCGGGATGTTGTTGCCGACGAGGTCCCAGTTCCCCTGCTTCGTGTAGAACTTCACGGCGAAGCCGCGGACGTCACGGGCGAGGTCCGGCGAGCCCTTGCTGCCGGCGACGGTCGAGAAGCGGACGAAAACCGGGGTCTTCTCCCCGGCGCGCTGAAAGAGGTCGGCTCGTGTGAGATCGGCGAGCGCCCCATAGTTCTCGAAATAGCCGTGGGCCCCGTAACCTCGAGCATGGACAACCCGTTCGGGAATCCGTTCGTGGTCGAAATGGAAGATCTTCTCCCGGAAGTGGAAATCCTCCAGGAGCGTCGGGCCGCGGGAGCCGGCCCTGAGCGAGTTCTGATCGTCGGCTACGGGAACTCCTTGCTGGGTGGTCAACGCCTGCCCGTCGGTGCCGGCAGTCTGGTGCGTCTCGCCGCCTTGTCCGGTCATCACCTTTGCGTCGCCGTATTGTGCGGTCTTGCGCACGTCGTCTCTCGGCTCGGCCATCATCCCCCTCCGCGGTGGGTCAATCTCAGGATGTCTGATTCTGCGGACGGGACTGATGTAGCAACCCTCGTACCGAACATGTCCCTCCGGACGAGTCTTCATGCAAGGTTCTGGACCGTATTGGCCATACGGACGGCGTCGCGGATCACCCCAGCTCCGCCGCCTTGGCCTTGACCAGGCGTTCGATCTCCGCGATGGCCGCATCGGTTTCTTCCTGGACCCGGCGCAGCGAACCCCGACCGGAGATCTCGATCTGCTTGCGTGACTGCTGTCGGATCGCCCGGATCGCGACCTTGGCTTCCTCGCCCAGCTTCTTGACGTGCCGTCCGATCTCGCCTCGCTGCTCCACGCTCATGGTTGGTACGCTGACGCTGACGGTCGTCGGGTTGAGGGCGTACGCGCTCAGCCGGCAATCGTTGAGCGCCTTGACCATCGCCGGAAGATTGGCCCGATCGAAGGGAGTGATCAGGATGCGGTCGCCCTGCATCTTTGCAACCCCGAGTCGATTGATCGGCGCCAGGTTACCCTCGCACGAGACCCGGACCGTCTCGATCAACCCGATGCTGATCGTGCCGGTCCGGATACCGCGAAGCTGATCCGCGAAGAGCCGGACCGTCTTCTCCATCTTCGGCTTCCAGTCGTTCATGACGCGCCCCGCCCTGCCCCGATCGATCGAGCGATCCGACGAACCTCGTCACCAGCCCGCGCATCCGTGACAACATCCGAGTCGGTGAAATCACGCAGGAGTCAGCCGGAATGAGCACGTTGCAAAGACTGACCGACCGCGGCCTGATCAGGCCGCCGAGATGGCTGCCCGGCGGCGTCCAGTACGAGACCATCATGGGTTCGATGGCTTACGGCGTCTCGTCCGACTCGAGCGACCTGGACGTCTACGGATGGGCGATTCCGCCACGGGATGACGTCTTCCCCCACCTCAGGGGCGAGATCCCCGGCTTCGGCACCCCGAAACCCCAGTTCCAACAATACCAGGAGCATCACGTCGTTGACCACGATGCGCTCGCCGGTCGCGGGCGCACGTTCGACCTGAACATCTACGGCATCGTCAAGTTCTTCAACCTGGCGATGCAGAACAACCCGAACATCATCGACTCGCTGTTCACCCCGGTAAACTGCGTCATGCATAGCACCCGAGTCGGCGATCTCGTGCGCGAGAATCGCAAACTGTTCCTCCACAAGGGGGCCTGGTCGAGGTTCAAAAATTACGCATATGCGCAGTTACATAAATTGTCGACCAAGGTCGCCCAGGGTAAGCGGGCCGAGCTCGTGGCCGCCCACGGCTTCGACACGAAGTTCGCGTATCATGTCGTGCGACTCATCCTGGAAGTCGAGCAAATCCTCGTCGAGGGCGACATCGACCTCCAGCGCAACAACGAGCAGCTCAAGGCGATCCGCCGCGGGGATTGGACCGAGGCGTATCTCCGCGAGTGGTTCTCCGCCAAACAGTCGGAGCTGGAGAAACTCTACGCCGAGAGCAAGCTCAGGCCCGAGGCCGATGAAGAACGGATCCGATCGCTCTTGCTCAACTGCCTCGAGGATCACTATGGCCGACTGGAAAACTGCGTCGTCGACCCCGACCGGGCTGTCGCGGCCCTTCGCAACGTCCAGGCGGAGCTCGAGAAAGTGAGGGATCTCCTGTGAGCCATCCAGATACGAACGATCCGACGACCGACGACCGGCTCCATGCCGTGTTATCGCGACAACCTTACGCGTTGATCTTCGTCACGATCAGCGGGGCTCATCTCTATGGATTCCCTTCGCCCGATTCGGATTACGACCTGCGGGGCTGCCACCTCCTCCCCGTCGAGGAAGCCGTGGGCCTCGATGCTGGCCGAGAGACGATCGAGTCGACCCGAGACGAGGCCGGCGTCGAGGTCAACCTGGTGACGCACGATGCCCGGATGTTCTTCGGGATGATGCTCAAGAAAAACAGCCACGTGCTGGAGCAATTGTATTCGCCGCTGGTCGTCCGGACGACGGTCGAGCACGAGGAGCTGAAAGACATCGGGCGCGGCTGCATCACCCGGTACCATAACCACCATTACCGGGGATTCGCCGAGGCCCAGTGGCGGCTCTTCGAGCGAGATCGCCCAGCGCGCGTCAAGCCGTTGCTCTACGTGTATCGCGTCCTGCTGACGGGCATCCACCTGATCCGCACCGGCGAGATCGAGGCCAACCTCCTAAGGCTCAACGAAACGGCGCGGCTTGCTCACGTCGACGACTTGATCGCCCGCAAGCTCGCGGGCCCGGAGTCGGCGCTCCTCGATCAGGGCGACCTGGATTTCCACCGGCGCGAGTATGGGCGCCTTCAGGCCGAGCTCGAGGCCGCCCATCAAGAAAGCCGGCTTCCGGAAGGTCCGACCGCCCGGCCGGCTCTCAACGACCTGCTGATCCGCCTCCGGCTGACTCCTCGAAAGTTCGAGCGACCCTTGCCAACAGGAACGGAAGTGCGAGAGCCCAGGTAGGGACGGCCGTGCCGGACGGACACCCGTGGCAGCGAAACCGCAGAAAGGGAAGGAAACACCCGGTCCAGTCCCGCCGTCGCTGTCGGCCCGACTCTCGTTGTCGAATACGGGCCTCTCGCAATCGCTCAATAAGCATCGGCCGAGACGATCTCTCCTCCGCTGCGGGTGCCCAGCGCCTGGAAGATCAGGCTCGATGGCGAATAGATCGTCGAGCCATCGGGACGAACGCCCGAGTTCCGCAGGATACTCTTGAGAAACTTGACGGAACCGTCGCCGAACACGAAATTGGCTCCGCCCGGATGGAAGCTCGAGTAATCGTCGAGCCCTCCGTCGGGATCGGTGTCGGTGTTCAGGACATTGCAATGGGCCTGGACCAGGGTCGGGGCCAGGTAAAACAGGGCGCCCGTCGCGGGACAAGGGTTCATCGGCCCGCGACGGATGACTCCGCTCGTCACGACTCCCGGCCAGATCCCTTCGTTAATCGACCAGGCTCTCTCGCCGGCCAGGATCGTGTTGCTCATCCCGTCGGTGATGTCCGCGACCCGAACCCGGCTGTTGCGAAACATGACGCCGTTGCCCAATCCATCGTTGTTGAGGCCCGTGGTGGTATCCGCCTGGTCATTTCCGACGCACGCGGCATAGCTCGTCGGAGCGATCGTTGCCATCGTATTCGCATTGGCATTCGTGACCGCGAACGGCCCGGCCACTGCGGGATCGGACGGGCAGAGATAACCGGCGATCTGCGTGCGGACGCCGGTCCCATTCGAGGGATTTTCGACGGGAAGACCGACGTTGATCGAACTGTAAATCGGGGCTTGATCCAGATGCGGCAAGATCATCGACGCCCAACCCCAGCCGGGCGCCGTGTCGTCGGCTCCGTTAATGAAGCGGCTCCGTGCGAGATAGCTCGGCGGGAACGACCCGAGCGCATCGTGGTAATCGTGCAGGGCCAGGCCCATCTGCTTCAGGTTATTCACGCACTGGATTCGCCGCGCCGCCTCCCGAGCCGATTGAACGGCCGGAAGGAGGAGCGCGATCAACACAGCAATGATCGCGATGACCACGAGGAGCTCGATCAAGGTGAATCCACGTTTCGACTTCATGAGGAAAACCTCTCCAGGGCAAACTTCGGGCAAAGGGCGAGTCCACCCTTTCGCAATGCCCGTGCCCGCCCTGGAAGAAGCCGTATCTGCTTCACTGATTGAAGATTATGACTCAGTCGCGGCTGGCTCTTCATGGACATCAGGGTGAAGACATCGCCGCTAATGGCGAGGGATTGTCCACCGTAAAAAGCCTCCCGCCGGGACGATGACCTCCCAGGACCCAGGGCTCATCGCGATTCTCCAGGTATGCGTGCCGTCGGGAATGATGATCTAACCGGAGGCATCATCTGGCCGAGCTGAGGTCATGATCGAGGCATCCCTTATCCCAGCCCGTCGCGGCCCAACAGTCCCGCTGCGAGCTTGGCCATTACGATGTGCGTTACCTCGAAGGAGAGCTTGACCCGACTCATGTGGTCGGAACCCCAGGGGCGCTCAAGAAGATGATCAAGGGGATGGCGCGCTGGCCGCTGTTCCTCTCCGAGCGGGGAAGCCCGATGACCAAGTCCCCATGCGCCAAGCTGATAGAGCGGGCCGGGAGGCTGGCGGGCTTGGAATTGTAAGGTCCGCGCATACATGCTACGGCACGCTTGCGGGTGCGAGCCGGCCAAGCAGGGGCGGGCCATTCAGTCCATCTAGGACTACCTCGGACGCAGAAATATTGAGCACACGTTCGAGTAGACCAAAGTCGCCTCGGGCCGCTTCGAAGGGTTCTTGAGGACTGAGGTTGCGTCCCTACATCACGTGCAAATGGGTTGGGTGCACCCATTGATCCCGGGATATCCCGGGGATATACTAAAACCGTGGAGGCCGGCGGTGCGGCGTCGTGCAGCTCGAGAGGGGCCGATGACGACCGAGGATGCGGACGAGACCGTGATCGCCGCGGGGAGGCTGTTTCTCGCGGACGGGATCGAAGAACATGTCGTCTGGGCCGAGCGGATATCCCCCCGCATCCAACAGTTCCCCGAGAACGTCCGGAGTATCTGCGAGTACGGTTTCACCGAGATCCTGAACAATGCGATCGACCATTCCGAGGGGACTTTCGTCGATTTCAGGGCCACGCTGATCGGTGAGAGTAATATCCGTTTTTTCATCGGCGACGATGGCATCGGGATCTTCGAAAAGATCAAGTCGCACTTTGGCCTGGAAGACCATCGGCGGGCGATCCTGGAACTCTCGAAGGGAAAATTAACGACCGACGAGACGAGGCACAGCGGGGAGGGCATTTTCTTCACGTCGCGAACATTCGATTCATGGTGATCGCCAATGAGCTGACGTTCACCCACACGCTTGCGCACGGCGATTGGCTCATCGGGCCGGATACCAGGGAGGTCCCCCTGCACGAAACGTTGCTCTCCGGGACCACGGTCCTGATGGAGCTCTCCCTGGATTCCGGTAGGACAATGAAGGAGGTCTACGACATGTTTGCGAATCCCGAGCTCGACGACTATTCGTTCTCGAAGACTCACGTTCCCCTGACGCTGGCAAAATTGGGGTCGGGGCCATTGACGTCCCGCTCGGTGGCCAAGAGGGTCCTCTCCCGGGTCGAGGGTTTCAGGGAGGTGCTGCTCGACTTCTCGGGCATCGATTGGATCGGCCAGGGGTTCGCCGACGAGATATTCCGCGTCTTCCAGCGGGCCCATCCCGACGTCAAGATCATCGCCCTTTACGCTAACGACGCGGTCCGGCAGATGATCAACCGCGCCTTATCGCATGATGCCGACCATGCGGGCGATGGCCATAAGGCGGAGGCTTGAATCATGCCCGAGGCCAAGCCCCACGCCCGCAACACGGAACGGGTCCTGATCTCGCTCTTGCCCGACGACCTGCTCGCCCTAGATGCTATCGCTGCGGAGATCGCCGAGCCCGGAATGGTGCCCAATCGATCGGCCGCCGTCCGCGAGATGATCCGCGACCGCATGGCGGTCAAATCGGGGCTCGCCCCGGGCCGACGCAAGCCGGGCGCGCGGACCGGCCGATAAGATCGTTGACCGATCCGATGCCGCGCCTCGTACATCTCCGGGCGTTGTCGCTCCGGGGCCCTTTCGGCGCGGAAAACCCCAACACACGAGCGGACAGAGCACCGGTGACAAGCAACCCCGAAGGTAGAGGTGCGGAAACCCCACGAGGGTCATCGAACGGAGTTAGCGAATCGGGCATCCCCTCGAGCCTGAATCGCTATCCTGGCCGGGGTGGCCGCCGTTATGCGCTCGTCATCGTGCTTTTGGTAATCCTCGTGCCATCAACCGTCGCCGCCTGGCGGTGGTTCCGGTGGACGAGGACCGACGTTTACCAGTTCCAGCGCGTCGACGCCGAGGCATCGGCATTGATCCCTGAATTGCAAGGATGGGATGGGACCGACCGCTGGATCGCGCCTGACGGCGCTGTCGAGAGGTCCGTTCGTGGCATCGATTCGTGCCGGCGAGATCAGCAACCCGTTCTATCGTCTCCAGACGTTGAGCCTCCTGGCCGTCACCCTGACGAAGGCCGGGGCCGCCGATGACGCCGAGGCGGCCGGCCGTCAATTGTCCGAGCTCGCGCGAGTGCTCGAAGAGTCGACATCCTCGGCCCAGGATCCCGAACAGAGCATCCGATTGATGGAAGCCATTGCGATGGCACTGTCCAGGGCTGGCCTCTCGGTCCCCGCCCATGCGGTTGCGGTCCGGGCCCGCGATCGGGCGTTTCAGATCTCCGACGCCACCACGCGATCAAGGAACTTGTCCTCACTCTGTCGGAAGCTCGCCGAGTGGGGGTACTTCGACGTCTCCCGGGAGATCGTGATTCGGATCGAAGACCCCGCGACGCGATATGGGGAGCTGACCGAGTTGGCCTCGATGCTGGCACGTTCCGACCACCTCGATCAGGCCAAGGCCGCGGGACTCGAGGCCGTGGAAGCCGCAGCTCGAATCCCCGTCCCCGATTCGCGCACGGCTGCACGATTCAACATTGCCCCGGTACTGGCTCGGATCGGGCTTGCCGATCAAGCCCGGGATACCGCGCTACTCCTCGAGGACCCGTCTTCGCGATGGTCGAGCTTGCATTCCGTCGCGACCGTCTTTCTGGAACAGGGGCAACCTGCACTCGCCCGCGATTCCGTGCTTCGAATCCGCGACGGTGTCAGCGACTTACCAAATCCCGTCGGACGTTGGGCCATGCTCCAGAGCCTCACGGAGATCCTGATCAAGACGAAATCGCTCGATCACGCCAGGGAGACCGCACTCCAGGCCCATCGGGCGGTCTTCGAGATCAAAGGTCCTCCGGCCGATCATGTGCTCTACCTGGGAGGGACCGCCAGGTCGCTCGCCGAAGTCGGCCAGGCGGAACTTGCGAGTGAGACGTTCCAGGTGGCTCGCGAAATCGCTCGAGAGATCGAAGACCCGAAAGACCAATCCTCGGCGTGGACCAGCTTGATCGGGCCGCTGGCGACGATGCAACAGACCGAACAGGCCGAGAAGTCCGCGCGATCGGCCGAGGAATCCGCACGACGGATCCTCGATCCACGCGAACAATCGCTGAGCCTCAAGCGGATTGTCCAGGCGCTCTGCAAGAACCGGCCGAGCGAGGTCGCGCGGGGAATGGCACTCCGCATCCCCGATCCTCAGCAGTCTTGCGAGGGTTTTCTATCGATCGTCGATGCGGACATCAAACTCGGGGCGATCGAGCAGGCCGGAGAATTGGCCCGCCGGGCTGAGGAGGCCGCCTCACGGATTGCTCATCCCATGTCCCGCTCGGTATCCTTCTCGCAGATCGTCGAATCCCTGATTCGGCTCGACCGACTCGACGATGCCCACCGGCTCGCGACGCAAATCGACCTGCCACCCGATCGATCCTCTGCCCTGGCCAACGTGTCCAAAGCCATGTCGCGGAGGCACAGGCTGCGCGAGGCACGCGAAGTCGCCGAGAACTGCGATCTCGCTCCGGATCGACTCGACGCATTCACGACCCTCGTCGGCGAATACATCAAGCTGAACCAGCCGCGGTTCAGCGAGATCATCGAAGGACTCGAAACCCGAACGGTCGTCCCGCGCCGGCCGAATTACTGACGAGACCCGACGGCGATCCTCCGACCTATTCGCGGCATGCGCAAGAAAAAGGCGAGCGGACTGGCTCGAGTCCGCTCGCCGGATCAAATCACTTCGTGGCAACGTCGAACGTCCGGAGACTCAGGGCTCATTGACGCTGAGGTTCGCGTTCAGGACCTTGTTGATCCGGAACTTCAGCTCCTTGAGATGCGCCAGGGTGGTATCGTCGATCTTGAGATTGGTGGGGCCGACGAGGGTATCGATCTTCTTGCCGAGCTCCTCGAGGTGGAGCCTCGCGAGGTTCTTGGCGTCGGGCGGGGTTGAGCTCTGGCCGCCCAGGAAGATGACATAGCCCAGGCTGCCCATCGACGAATCGTTCTTGGCACCCAGCACCATGCCGCTGAGCCGCTTGACGTATTCGCGCTGAAGGTTCCGGCGAATGGTCGAGATCGAGAAAGGCGTGGCACCCGTCGGCGGCGCGGCCAGCTCGGTGAAGATGCCGTCGCTGAGGGACCGGAAGACCTCGGCGATCTTGAGGGGATGGCTGTTGGGTTCGCTCTGCATCTCCTGGTTCTGGATGCGCTGGAGCACGCTCGGATCGAGGCACTGGTCGAGCGCGATCTCTTGGATGTTGAGGATCACCCGGTAGATCGGGTACTCCGAGCCGGAGTAATACCGTTCGTCTTGCCAGGACTCGGTGATCAGCTTGCGGAGCAGCGCGGGCGAGAACTGGAACGCCTTGTCGCTCAGGATCTGTTCGACCAGGAGCTTGATTGCCTCGCGCTGGCGATCGCCGCTGATGGGCGTGACGGGATCGCGAGCCTTGTCGGTCCCCTTGAAGTCGCGGTTGACCGACTGGCCGCCGATATATTCGGCCGCCAGATACGCCCCGTTGCCGAACTGATGGATGCAAGAGACGAACGCCCCACGAAGCCGGGCCCACGAGTCGCCGTCCTTGACGACCTTCTTGTCCAGATCCTTGAGCATCTCGCAGGCCATCGCCATCCGCGTCTTGCCGTAGGCCAGGGTGTCGGAGCTCAGGTCATACGTGTTGACGTGGGGGTCGTTGTTGCGGAAGTCGTCGTCGGTGCCGAAGGCCAAGTCCGGATCGGGCGACCGGGCGGCGATCTTCTTGAGCTCGGCCTCTTCATTGCCCATGACCGGTGCATAGGCGTATTCGATCGCCCAGTAGTCATAGGGTCCGATTGTGGTCGAGGCGAAGTCACCCTGCTTCTGGCCCTTGGGCGCGACGTTGATCGGGTTGTAGTCCATGACGCTGCCGGTCATCCCCTTGACCCGGGTGATCGACGTGTCATTGAGCTGGTCGGGACGGAGCATCGTGCTGGCCTTGAAATTATGCCGAAGGCCCAGCGAATGGCCGACCTCGTGCATGACCACTTCCTTGATCGCCTGGCCCAGGAACTCGTCGGGCAATTTCGGCTCCGGCGCTTTCTCCTTTTCCTTCTTCTCCTTGGCGTCCTCCTTCGGCTTCTCTTTCTTGTCCCCGGCATCATCTTTCTTGGGAGGAGCCGTGTCGGTGTCGGTATCGGCGGCCATAGACAGGACAAGTGCCGCGAAACGCATCTCATGCGACTTGGCCGCTCCGTAGTTGCAGGCGGCCATCTTTCCCATCGAGAGCCGTTGCTGGAGTTGGGCCTGAATCGGATCCCAGTTCGCCGGGACGATATCGAGGACCATCGGAGCGTTCCCCCCAATCCGGTTGACGCCGCCCATGGAGCCATTGGCGCCCATCATCGCGGCGTTAAACGCGTCGGAGCGGCGGCTGCCGGGCGGAGGGGTCAGTTGGCCATACCCCTGCTTCGCGGCCATGATCGGGCTTAGCACCTCGCCCACCGCGAGGGGGATCGCCCCGATGAACTGGTCTTCGGCCCGGCCCTGTCCGACCGGGGTCGGGATCCCGACGAGCAGGGCATACTCCTCCTTCCACTGCTTGATCCAGCTCGTGTCGAAGATCACGTCGCCGTCGATGATCTCGCCGGTCAATGGGCTGCTGCGCAGTCCCGACATCGCGAAGGTGTTCCCCGTGGTGATCCATCGCAACGTGCAGTAGTTGATATCCTCGGGCTCGAAGTCATCCCGCTCGTTCTGCCAGCGGACGGCGATCGCATCCTTGAACCCGATCTTCTCGAAGGCCTTGTTCCACTCGAGGATTCCCTCCTGGACGAACGGCCGATACTCCTCGGGGACGTTGTCCTCGATGTACCAGATGATCTGCTTCTTGGGGGGCGAGAGCTTGGCCCCGTGGTTGGCCTTCTCCAGTCGCCACCGGTTGATCATCCGCTTGGCGTTCGTGTCCGGGTTGGGATTGGCGAAGTCGGTCACGCTGTTGAGGAAGTGGCCGACGCGATAATCGGCCATCCTCGGCTGGTAACCATGGTCCGGGGCCTTGCAAAGGCTATAGTGCAGGACCATCGTGATACCCCGCGGGTCGATCACGGCGGAAGGACCGCCGGAGAACCGCGACCGGCCGAATCGCGAGCCGCTGAACGTCGCCTCGACCTGGATCTCGACGTTATCGGGATAAGCGCGAATCTTGAACCAACGCGAGCGGCTCCTGTCCATCATGCCGAAGCCGACCTGGGCGAAGTCGCCCAGGAAAATGTCGGCGAAGTCGACCACCAGCCCGCCTCCGCGTGGGCTGATGCTGAGGATCGGCAAGGACATGAGGATCGAGTCGGTATAGTTCTGCTTGACCGCCTTCTCCAGGGCCGAGCCCGCAGGCGCGGTGAAATGGATGTTCTTGCGGATGAGTTGCAGATTATCGCCGATCCGATGGAACGCCAGTACCCATTCATCGCCGAAATTCATGGGCTGGCCGGCGTTGGCCGATCCGCGGGCGATGACCATCGGCGCGAGGATCGGCTGCTCGAGCAGTTGCGGCTTGATCTCGGCGTAGAGGTGCTGGTCCTTCTCATGGAGCGTGATGAAACCTTCATAGGTCTTCGCGCCCTGGGTCAACTGGTTGAAATCCTGCATCGTCCGCCCGCCCGTCGGCCGGCCGAACGATCGCACGGCCGACCGGACCTCGACCGGGATGGGAACATCTTCGGCCGAGTCCTGCGCGATCGCATTGCCAAAGAAACCGCCGACCGTCATGAAGCTCCCGCAGAGCGCCACGAGGAGCACTCGCTTCGCCATCGCTTCGTCCCCCAATCAAGATTGCCCGAACACGTTGAAATTGAGGAGATGGATAATCCGAACAGTCTACTTGCGTCTTGCGGTTTCCCCAAACCTCAAGGACCATGTCATTAGATGATACCCGCTGCCTCGGACGAGAGTAAATGTTCTAGTGAATTCGTTCGGGCGGTGAGTGGTCCTCGGTCATGATCGCGGAAGGGTGGGTGAAGCCCACCAAACCCCTTGATCAGCATGGCCTTAGTGGGCTTCACCCACCCGACCAAACGCGTCAGATTATGCGGACACGACACTTCGCGAGACTGGTGATTTTCGAGTGGGGCTGCTTTGTATGGGCGTTCATCGCCGCATGCATCGGACTCGCGACAGCCCGTGGATGCCGTCGAGCCGATCCCCTGCCGCTCGACGTCCCGAGCCGAATGACGATCACGCTGCGCAGCCCGACATTCTCGGATGGAGGCGCGATCCCCAAGGAATATACCTGTGATGGGGCGGATCGATCTCCTCCGCTGGAATGGTCGGGCGTACCCAAAGAAGCAATCGCGCTCGCTTTGATCTGCGACGACCCCGACGCCCCGATGGGCACCTGGTCGCATTGGGTCATTCTTGGAATGCCGCCCTGGTCAACCGGGCTCACGGGTGGTATTCCCAGCGAGATGGCCTTGCGGGATTCTCCCGTCGAGGCGCGGAATCGCCCCAACCTCAAGCCAGAGAAGGTCGTCCAGGGTAAGAACGACTTCGGCAAGTTCGGTTATGGTGGCCCATGCCCACCGAACGGGACCCACCATTATGTCTTCCGGCTCTATGCATTGGATTGCTCAATAACCTGGAGCAATTCCCCACCCAATCGGGCCGAACTCCTCAAGAAGATCCAGGGGCACGTCCTGGCTGAAGGCCGGCTGATTGGTCAGTACAAACGAGGCGGCTAGATTCGACCGATGGCCGATCGAAAAGGAAGGTCAATGGGCAAGATCCTGTTCCTCCATGGATGGAATTCGGTGCCCGGCGGGGTGAAACCGACATACCTGGCAGACCACGGCCATCTGGTGATCAACCCGGCTCTACCGGATGACGATTTCGATGAAGCCGTGCGGATTGCTCAGGCGGCATTCGATGAGCATCGGCCGGACGTGGTCGTCGGCTCATCGCGAGGCGGTGCCGTCGCCATGAACATCGAGGCGAACGGGGCCAAGCTGGTCCTGCTCTGTCCGGCCTGGAAGCGCTGGGGCACCGCGACAAGCGTGCAGCCGGGAACCGTGATCTTGCACTCCGAGGCCGATGACGTGATCCCGATCGCCGATAGCCGTGAACTGCTCGTCCTCAGCGGTCTCCCGGCCTCGGCCCTGCTGATCGTCGGGAATGACCATCGACTCGCCACCGCCGAACCCCTGGCCGCCCTCTTGTCATCTGTCGCTGCTCAATAGTGGGTCATTTGACTCGCTCGTAAGGCTTACAAGGGTCGGAATCGTCGGTCTACCACGGAGTCTCCAGTTGATCCAGCGACGACTCCACAACCACACGCGAGGTAAGCGACCCACGAGATCCGTCCGCACTTCCGATCCTCGATGCACCTCCAGCCCGACTCAGTTCGAGATGGCTCCGTCCGGCCCTCGAAGCCGTCTGATTGTGCCACGGCCACGGGCGGTGCCGATCGCGAGGCCTGCAACCCCCACGGCGAGGAGGATGAAGGAGGCGGGTTCGGGAACCAAGCCGCTGAGGGTCACGTTGTCCAGCGAGGAATTGTTGTTGTTCGGCGCGTCCCCATTGAAAAACGTGATATTGGTCGAGGTAGTCGTCGCGGTGAACTGCACGCTAAACAACTCCCAGTTCAGCATGTTGGTCGGGGTCGTCGGGTTGGTATAGCTGACGCGCGTACCCCCGTCGATGCTGAGGTCTACCGTCGAGGCGAAGAATAAGCTGTTGTCGGTGGTCGAGCCGACATAGAAGCTGAGCTGGTAGCTCTGGCCGATCGCCGTCGCGACATTCTGAGACACTCCGTCTGTCTTCGAATTCGAGCCGTCGCCCGTGAGGTCGAGCCATTGTTTCCCGTCTTGAGCCTCGAAGGTGATGCCGTTCTGCTTGAAGGTCCCGCTGACGATCGACACGCCGTCGCCGACCACATTCCAGCCCGTGATAGCCGTGGACCCGCCCGAGAAATTGGAGAAGCCGCCCGCGGGGACGGTCGGATTCTCGAAGGATCCGTTGACGAGCAGCCCGGCCCTGGTCGGTGTGGCCGACAGGGTCAGCAGGGCCGCACACACGACCGCTATTCGAGTGGATCGCATGCTGTCAGTCTCCCCCTATGTTGTTCGTCCGTGATCGAAAAGAGCGGGATCGCACGAATTTGTCGATCGCCCGGGATCCGTGAGGTGGCGTTCGAGCCGAACGGAGGGCCCCGCTCATCGGAGAGGGGCCGAAACGGGCTCCCCGCAGGATCGGGTCAAACCGCAAAGACAGGCCGTCGCAGTATTCCAGATCTGATCACAATATGCAAACGTTTTTTCTCAAAACGAAACATAACGTTTTGAAAACATCACATCTGCACGAAACCCGGTCTGTCAACGCGGGACAGGAGCGGATCCAGGCCGAGGTCGAGCGCCCTCCGACCCGGATGCCGGCGGGACCGCAGTCTGGTCGTAAAGCACGTCGCGGAAGGCGTCGCGGTCCGCCTCCGTCGGGCAGCCCTATGTTTCGACCTACTCCGTCGAGAAGGTCTTCGACGCGGACGGCTATGCCTGTCGCCAAGACCCAACGAACGAGCCATAACCGAACGAGCCTGTCACGAATCGTGAGAGGCGATTGGCCGATCGCGAACGATCCATTGAGCTTATCAGTGATAAGGGATTTGCCCCGAAGCTCCCGAGGAAATCGCGCGGAAACGCTTATTTCTGATAAGGTCCACTAACCTCATACGCAATTCCTCTGGTCAGTCGGGCCGATTGAGTGTAGAACTCCGTCCGACAATTCCGAAGAGGAAGGGGCGGCCCAGGCATGGCCTGACATGGCATGGCCCGTCAGCCGTTGGAGACCGCATTGCGTCGCCCGCGCGACTGCCGACGGCCGAATCGGAAGGATGGTTGCCGATGTCAGGTTGGCGGGCAGGGATCGTCCTCGGCATCCTGGGCTGTGTCTCGCTGATGTACGCTCGACCGGCGGTCGCGTCCGCCGACATCCGGCTCGACAAGGATTTCATCGGCGGGATCCTCGAGAAGCTCCCGTCCGCGAACTTCGAGCAGGAAGGCCAGGTTCGCGGGGTCGTCCATGATTTCCGGCTGATCGCGATCGAGGCCCGTACGCGTCAACTGCTGGTCTCCTGCCAGATCGACGGCGAATTCCACGCACCGGTCAACGGCCCGATCACCGACCGGATCGCCAGGAGCCGGCAGACCCCGGAAGGCTGGCGGAAATTCAGCTTCGATGTCAAGGCACGCGTCAACATCGAGCCGGGCGGAGACGCCGCGCCGAGGTTTCGGATCTCCGTCAACGAGGTAAAGCGGCGAGAGATGGACGGCCTGGGCGGGATCCTCGCCAGGTTCCTCGGCCAGTTCTTCGACGACCTGGTCACGCAGATCGCCAACGGCCGGGCCTCGCGACTCAGCGAGCATCTCAACGCCGAGATCGTCCGCCGTGTCAGCCTCTTCAAGGAATACGGTGTCTTCTGCGGGATTGAGTACTCCCAGTCCGAGCTGATCCTCCATTTCGACCTCACCCGGCTCCGCCCCGAGGGGATCGCCGGTTATGTCTTCGCCGAGCCGCAGCCGGGGACCGTCCCCCTCTACCGATGGCTTCACCCATCCGACCGCTCACACTTTTATACGCTCCGACCGGGCGCGCCCGATCGTCCGAAATCGGTCCTGGAAGGCGTCGCCTGCCACGTCCTCGACCAGAGTGTACCGGACGCGATCCCGCTTTACCGCTGGTCGCACCCGCACGATCACCTTTACACGACCGCCGCCGATGGCGAACAGACCCACCGCCTCGGATATCGCCCGCGCGGGATCGCCTGCTATGTCTTCCGGGAGCCCAAGCCGGGGACCGTCCCTTTCTATCGCTTCTTCGATCCGATCCGCCGCCAGCACTTCTACACGACCCACGCCTTCGCCGAATTCCTCAAGTAGCACCCCCGATCGGGCCAGGTCCGTGATTGCGCCGCCGGCTGCCGAGCAAACCAGGGGTTTCTTTACTCATTGGCAACGGATCGCGATCCGGCGATCTTCGCCGAGCGGGACCGCAAGCTCGAGGCCGCGCGAGCGAAGGAGGGCGGCGCGCGAGGCGAGTCGGCCGGCGATCTGATCGCCGTCGAGTCGTTGCCCGAGCCGGGCGGCGGCCCTATGATGAGGGGTGGCCCGGGCGGAGGATAGGGCTCCGTGGCGACACGACCCGAGCGCCCACCCGGGGGCCAAGACCGAAGGGGGCGCGGCACGACGCCGCCCGGTCTTTCCCTTCCGGGATTGGCACCAAGGCGACAAATCGACACCCCCTGTTTGAGCGTGCAGTCTACCTTTTCTCCCGACCCCGGTTTCTCCATTTCACGCTGAACCATCACAATCCGGGCGAACCTGACACCGCCAGGGGCTCCATCATGCGAGGGTTTCGCTTCTCGATCGGCGGCCTGATGGTCATCGTGCTGGCCGCGGCGATCGGCCTGGCGGCGCTCAAGAACGTCTCCAGGACCTGGGCCGGCGCCATGCTCCTCCTGACCTGCGGCATCCTGGCCCTCGGGGTCGTCGGCGCGACCTGCCGCCGGGGGGTCGAGCGGGTGTGGTGGCTGGGGTTCTCGATCTTCGGTTGGGGATACATGGCCCTGTGGTGGTGCTCGGAGAAGCACCCCACGTTCGTGCTGCCGACGACCAGGCTGCAAGAAGTCATCGCCCCATGGCTGGGCGTCCCCGCTGGTATGGGCGGTATGGGTGGGGGCATGATGAGCATGCCGGTCTTCGGTGCATTCGGTGCCGGGCCGGCGGCCGGCCTGGACTCATCCTACCTACAGATCGGGCACTGCCTCTTCGCGCTCCTCGCCGCGCTCCTGGGTGGACTGCTCTCGATCTACTTCTTCGCGTCGCCGGACGACGAGGCCTCCGAGCGCGCCCGGGCCGTTGCGGCGGAGGCGGGCCGGCCGACCCGGAGCCGTTGGCTCGTGCCGACGATCATCGGGCTGGTGGCCCTGATCGTGGCGAGCGCGGCCATGACCGTCTGGTCGGGGTCCAGGGCCCCGCTCTGGGCCGGGATCGCCTTCGCGATGACCGGCGCGATGATCGGGCTGGCGATCCTCGGCGCCGTCGCCGGTCGGGGGCGTCGTCGGGCGAGCTGGCTGGGCGCCGCGCTCTTCGGCGCGGGTTACATGGCCTTCATCTTCGGCCGGTCCGCGAGCCAGCCGCCCCGGAACTATTTCCCCACCGACCAGATCCTGGAGGTCCTCCGCCCGTGGTTCCCACCGATCTCCCGGAGCCCGTACCAGGAGAATGCGCGGATCCGCGACTGGCTGGAGCGGCCAATCTCGATGCGGTTCCAAGTCGAGACGCCGCTGGACGACGTGCTGAAATACATCAAGCAGGCGACGACGACGACGGACTACCCCGGCATCCCGATCTACGTCGACCCCATCGGCTTGCAGGAGGCCGAGCGCTCGCTCAACTCGACGGTGCAGATCGACCTGGAGGGCGTCCCGCTGCGGGAGACCCTGGGGCTCTGCCTGAAGCAGCTCGGCCTCACCTACGGGGTCAAGGAGGGCCGCCTGCGGATCACCAGCGTGGACGAGGAGCCGGAAGCGGACCTCGAGGATCCGTTCCTGATCGTCGGGCACTGCCTGCTGGCGCTGCTGGCGATGGGGTTCGGTGCGGTGGCGGCGCCGTCGGTCGCCGACGAACGGCGGGAACCGCCCTCCGGAGGTGACGTCCGCGCGACATGACCATGGGCCAAGGTATGGTTCTCGGAGAGGATGCCACGATTGCTCGCACACCGGCCCTTGATCGGACGCCGGACATCCACGGCCGACACCGGCCCGGACGGAGCCTCGCCCTCCCGAAAGACCGTCGTCGTCAAGGCCCCTGACCCGCCGGCACGGCCCGCTCTACTCGGGCTCCCCAGAGTCGGGAAGCGGCAATGCTTCCCCGCTACCCGACTATCGGAACCCCCAGACGCTCAACCGGCACGTCGCGCCGAATGGCACGTTATGCAAGGACCGTTCAAGGGTCGTAGGGGGTGGCAAGAATCGAAAGCCGCAAGGAGAGAAACCGTGACCGCCGCTCCGTTGTGAAGGCCACGACATTATCTGTCAGCGGAACATGGTCCGGGTGCGGATTCAGTCCGGGCTGGAATCGGCTAAAGCGAAAGTCCGGACAGGCGGAAGGAGGAGGGGTACGCGAGCCTCATTCACTATCGGCCATTTACGATTCGTCGGTTCATGCTTGTAGTCGTCGGCTTGTTAAGTTCCCCGTAAGTACCGGAAAACTGAGCAGATACCATCGCGAAGGCGTGGCGTTAGCCGGAGACTGCCTCCGACGTTATGCTAGCCGGGTGGCGCTCGAGTTCGCCGACACCAGCGGGATGCAGAGGCACGAGGGTTCAAGGTATGGCGGGTCGATCGGCATTCTTCGCACGAAGCCGGCTGTGGATCATCGTCTCGATGACCGTCGCCGCGACGGCTATTCTTGTCGTCTACCGATGGCGAACGAACGCGGTCGGCGGGATCTCCTCCCGCAGAGAAAGCCCTCCGCTGGGCAAATCCGCGATGACGGTCTCGAATGGGATTCATTACCTGGGTGGCCTGTCCCCATCGGCGGCTTACGTCATTGAGACTTCGGAGGGCCTGATCCTGGTCGATTCGGGTCTAGACAGCGATGCGAAGGTCGTGAAGTCACAGATAGCCGAGCTGAAGCTCGACCGGCGACGCGTTCGTGCCATCTTGCTGACCCACGCGCACGGGGACCATACCGCAGGCGCCGAATCGTTGCGAACGTCGACAGGAGCGAAGGTCTACGCCGGCTCGGGCGATGCCGCGGTCCTGAGGGCCGGTCAACCGCTCGAGGCGTTCTTCAGCACGTTTTTCATGCCCGGCCAGTCCCCGCATCCGACTACCGTGGATGTTGAATTACGCGGCGGCGAGACGATCGCGATCGGAGACGTCCTTGTCGAGGTCATTGCCGCGCCGGGGCACACTCCGGGAAGTCTCTGCTACGTGGCGAATGTCGCGGGAATTCGCGCCCTGTTCGCCGGGGATGTGATCATGATGCTCCGAGGCGACGAGCCTCCCCGCACCGAGCTGGACAAGCCGCTGGGGACCTACTCGGCCTACCTCGCGCCTCGCTACCGCGGCGACGCGAGCGATTCTCTCGCAACGCTCCGCCGACTTCGCGGCCTGCCGGTCCCCGACCTCGTGCTGCCCGGACATCCCCGCGCCGACCGGATTCCTCAAAGCCCGAGACTCTCGCAAGATCGCTGGGAATCGCTGCTCGATGGCGGCATCCGTGACATGGAAATGCTCCTCGCCCGCTACGCGGCCGACGGCGCCGACTTCCTCGACGGTCAACCCAGGACGCTCCTGCCGGGCCTCGAGTATCTGGGTGATTTCGGAGGCTCGGCAGTTTATGGCTTCTTCGCCGCGTCGCAATTCTTCCTCGTGAACGCGCCGGGCGGTCCCGGCCTGGTCGAGTTCGTGAACTCTCGGCTCCGTCAGCTCGGGCGCGAGGCGACCGCCCCGGCGGCGGTCCTGCTCACAGCCTGCGGTGCCGAGGAGACGGCCGGACTCAATGAGCTGGTCGAGAAGTGCCATCTCCAGGTCGTCGCCCCGGCGTCGGGTATCTCGCGAATCCGCGAACTGTGCCCGGCCGGGACCATCATCCTGCCTCCAGAGGACCTGGTCGCCCGGGGATGGTTCCCCGTCCGTCTGATCCCCGTGGAGGGTCGAGGTATCGCCCCGATCGCCTACCTCCTCACCTGGGCCGGGAAGACGGTGATGTTCTCCGGCCGGATCCCCGTCAAGATCAGCCAGGAATCGGGAGAACGACTCATCGCCGACCTGACCCGCCCGCCCGGCGATCTTCGCGCCTATTTCACCTGCCTGACCCGCCTGCACCAGGAGCCAGGTCCCGATCTCTGGCTGCCTTCCCTCCCCGTCCACGGCCAGAACGCCAATCTTTATGACCGCGAATGGCCCCGAGAGATCGAAGAGAATCTCCTCGTGCTCAGGTCGGTCATCGCGAGATCGAGACCGAAATAAGAGACAAAGACCCGAGACACGGCCAGCTTTCTAAGTCTTGTGTAGGTCAGGCTTTCCAGCCCGACAAAGCCATCGTCAGGCTGGAAAGCCTGACCTACGATGATCCCGGACCAGGTTCCGAACCCGCTACGGTCTTCGACTCATCTCCGATCATTGAACAAGAAATGACCGCCCTTGGCACAATTCTCGCGGCAACTGCCCGCGACCTGACGCCTAGCTCCTAAATGATTAAGCGAATCAAATTGACCGATCGAGCAAGCATCCACACTTGGGTCAACACCAGCAAAACGATGAATCGAGCACCGGTGAATCATGAGAAAACTGATGCGAATCGTTCTGGTGGGCCTGTCCTGTCTGGGTGCGGCCGCCGCGGCCGTCTTCGCGCTCGTGAATCCGGAGCGAGTGCCATGGAAGCGAGCAGAGTCGCCTCGACGACCCGTCGCCGATCATACGACTCGGGCTTCCGGAGAGGTGAGTGACCTTGCGGGTTCACCCCGCCAGCCCGCTCCGCCCGCGCTCCTCGACATCATCCTGGACAAGTTCGAGGACGGCGGATATGAGACGGCCGTCCGGTTCGCGGCCCCTCTGCACGACCCCGGCTCACTCCAGGAGCTGCGAGAATCCGTCCGGGGGAGAGCCCGTCGCGGGATCACGGCACTCAAGAGGAAATATGAACAGCTCCACGTGGATTCCCATCCATCCGGCGACCAACTCCTGGAGTCGATCTCGCTCCAGCAGTCGATCGGCTTCCTGTATATGTACGAGGGCAAGTTCCTGGAGGCAGCCACATGGCTCGAGCAGGCGCTGGCCGCCAGCAAGGATGACGCCGTCCCGGCCCCGACCCGGCAGAGGCTGATGGCTGTCCTGGGAATCGTCGCCCTGAGGCGGGGCGAGGTCGAGAACTGCCTGGAATGCGTCGGTCCGTCGAGCTGCATCTTCCCGATCGCGCCGGATGCGGTGTATCTCGACAAGGTGGGCTCGCGAGAGGCGGTGAAATGGTTCATGGCCTACTTGGATGAGTCTCCGCGCGATCTGCGCGTCATCTGGCTCTTGAACATCGCCTACATGACTCTGGGCGAGTATCCCACCGGCGTCCCGTCGCAATTCTTGATCCCGATCGAGAGGCTCCGGTCGGGGGCCGAGATGGGCCGGTTCGAAAACGTCTCCTCACGGGCCGGCTTGACGATCCGAGGCCCGAACCTGGCGGGAGGGAGCGTCTTCGACGACTTCAACGGCGACGGCCACCCGGACTTATTCACGACCTCGCTGGACGCCGACCTGGGGGCCTCGCTCTACATCAACCGAGGCGACGGCACCTTCGAAGATCGGTCCGTCTCGGCCGGCCTGGGAGATCAGATTTATGCGCTGAACGTCACACGCGCCGACTTCGACAATGACGGCGACCTCGACGTGCTCCTGCTTCGCGGCGCCTGGGAGCGGCCGCTGCGGCTCTCGCTCCTGAGGAACCGGGGAGACGGCAGCTTCGAGGACGTGACGGTCGCCAGCGGGCTGGCCGAGCCGATCGCGACCGAGTCGGCCGCCTGGGGCGACTTCGACAACGACGGCCGTCTCGACGTCTTTGTATGCGGGGAATATCTCCCTCCCGGGGTCAAGTCATCCCCGACCCCGCGCGACTCGCGGAACCGCTGCCGGCTCTACCACAACCAGGGTGATGGCACATTCAAGAATGTCGCCGCCGCGGCGGGCGTGCTCAACGAGCGTTGTGCCAAGGGGTCGGCCTGGGGCGACTACGACGGCGACGGACGGCTCGACCTCTTCGTCTCGAACATGGGCCAGGAATGTCGCCTCTACCACAATCAGGGGGACGGCACGTTCAAGGACGTCGCACCGGAGCTGGGCGTGACTGGCGCGGATGTCAGCTTCGCCTGCTGGTTCTGGGACTACGACAACGACGGCAGGCTTGATCTTTACGTCAATGACTACCGGGCGCGAGTCGCCGAGGTCCTGACCAGCGCGATGGGGGTGAAGATCGAGGGATCGAGCCGGCCTCGCCTCTACCGCAACCTCGGCCCCGACGGATTCCGCGAGGTCACCAGCGAGGTGGGACTCGACCGGGCCATGGCGCCTATCGGCGCGAATTTCGGGGATGTCGACAACGACGGATTCCTCGACATCTACCTGGGGACCGGCGACATGTCGTATGAGGGCCTCGACGTCAAGCTGATGTTCCGGAACGTCGAGGGACTGGGATTCGAGGACGTCACCGCTCCGTCGGGGACCGGCCACCTCCAGAAAGGGCACGGCGTCTCCTTCGCCGACTACGACAGCGACGGCGACCTCGACCTCTTCGTCGAGCTGGGTGGTGCCACGCCCGGCGACCAGGGCTATAACGCCCTGTTCCGGAATCCCGGCCAGGGTCGCCACTGGCTCAAGGTCAAGCTGGTCGGAACCAAGACTAACCGCGCGGCGATCGGGGCGAGCCTCCGCGTCGATCTGGTCGCCCCGGACGGTCGGATTCGGTCGATTCATCGCACCATCGGCAACAACTCCAGCTTCGGAGGCAACAGCCTGGTCGAGACGATCGGCCTGCTCGACGCGACCCGCGTCGCCGCCCTGACCGTCTCCTGGCCGACCAGCCGGACCACCCAGACATTCCACGACCTACCCGCCGATCAGACGATCGTGATTACCGAGGAGAACTCCAACGTCAAGGTCCTCCGGCGGCCATCGCCGATCGTCCCTCCCGCGGGCGCGTTGGATCCTTCCGATCGCCCCCAGCCTACATCTCAAGGTCAAGATTGAGAGAGCGATTACTTGGAATGGTTCTTCCGGTCTTCTTGGCGTCCTTTGCGTACTTGGCGGTTCAATTCCGAGACCCCCCAGCGAAGCGTCCAGTCAAGTTCGCCAGCCTCGAAAAGAAGCTGATCCCCTAGAATTTCATCCATCGCCCTGATCAGGATTCTGCTCGAGCAGGTCCTCTCGCGAGAAACCTTCGGCTTCCAGCATCCGAATGACATCCTCGGGCATGCAATTCGACTTGCTCCTCCAAGCCTCCCTCGGGGCAAAGACGTTCAATTTCTCCTTGGGCATCACCCACCCGGTCAGTTCGTCCTCGGCGACGCCCTCGGACATCTCGTAACTCAGTTCCGCCCCATCCTCGAGTTCGTCGTGGATGACATCCAACCCGCGCAATCCTCGGAAGGTGACCCGGACGGTCTTGCCGTCCGTATTGAGGTATTCCAGCTCTCCGGACTTGCCGAGCTCGTTGGCCTTCTGATACGCCTGCTCGGGCGAGTTCGCCTCGATGAGACACATGTTGACGTGCACCAGATTTCGGGGATCATCCTCGACTGTATGTTCGAGGATGATATCGGCGAGGTACCAGCGCGCACCCTTTGGGATGTAGCCCATGTCGTTGTGTCCCTCACCCATCTTCGATGGCGGAACTCGTGCGAGAAAGGGTGAATTAACCGCTCACTTCGAAATGTCGAGTCGTCCGCGTAATCGCTCCAGTACGGGCTTCATGGCTTCGACCCGGCTGAGATCATGCACCTCGTCGGGATCTTCACGATGACTAAAGAGCTCCTCGGTCCCATCGCCCTTGTTGCGGATATAGACGAAATCGCCCTCGGCCAGGGATACCAGCGGCCCGCGATATGCCGGCGAGCGGCCCTGATTGGGATCGTACGGGTTCGGCGACGGCAACTCCGAGAGGTTCGCCCGCGCGCCGGTCGAACCGGCCCCGGACGATGGCTCGCGCCACAAGCCCGCGAACGACTGCCCCGGTAAAGACGATCCCTCCCCCAACCCGGAGAGCTCGACGATCGTCGCCGGCAAGTCCCGAAGGCTCACCGTCTCGCTCACGGCTTTCTTGGTCCGCCCGGCCCCGGGCACGACGATCAGGAGTGGGACCCGGATCTCCGGGCGGTAGAGGCTCTCGCCATGGTCGAAGAGGCCATGCTCCCCGAATCCTTCGCCGTGATCGGCGGTGACGATCACCAGCGTCCGCTCGAGCAAACCCCGCCACCGCAAGTCGTCGAGCAAATCGCCCAATTTCTCATCGATGTAGGCGATGCAGTTGTCGTACGAGTCGCGAGCCAGCTCTCGATACAGTGGCCGGACCCTCCGCTTATCGATCGTCTCCCATTCCTCCATCAGGAAGATGAAATCGGCCGCTCTCTGGGGTCTCAGCCCGAATCGGTATTCGGCCCTGCCGGGGAGCACATACGGGGCGTGGGCATCGAAATAATTCAGAAAAGCGAAAAACGGGCGCTCGGGCTCGCGCCTGCTCGACAACCAGTCGCCGAACGCGTGATTGATCGACCCCGCATCCTTCCTCGGCCAGGTGATGAACAGCGACGAGATCCACGATTCCTGCATCGGTCGGAAAGGACCGACATCGAACGCCCGCCCCACGAATACGCCCAAATCCGAGACGATCTGCAAGAAATGATCGACGAGCCACGCCGTCCGGTATGGCAGGAGATGTTTGAGCGTGTAATCCTCGTAATGGGTGAAGCCCCTGGCCAAACCCCGGTCGTATGAGCATTCCATCGTGTTACCCACGAAGCCGGCCGTCGCATAACCGCGATCCCCGAGGTATTCGGCCAGCGTCGTGAATCTCCGATCCAGCGGCGTATCCCAGGTCACGCCCAGCTCGGACGGCCATCGGCCGGTGAAGAGGCTCGCGTGCGAGGGCACCGTCCAGGGGGCGGTCGCACGAGCCTCATCGAACCGGATTCCCTCGCTAGCCAGACGCTCGAGCGTCGGAGTCGTCGGTCGCCCATAACCGTAAAGGCTCAGATGGTCGGCCCGCACGGTGTCCATCGTGATCAACAGCACGTTGAGGGGCTCACCGGGCGGCAAGGGACGCCGGGATTCCCGCCACTCTCGCCAACGTTCGCCTCCCACGACCCATGTGGCCAGGAGAAAGACTATGACCATCAGGCCGGGAAAGCTGAGCACAAGCGGCCTTCGCAAGCCAACCCCGTGCTTTTCGACGGTCGGGGCGAGCAGTACCGCGATCCCCGCCGCCAGGATCACCCAGGCGATCGGATAGATTCGCGTGCTGGCCACCATGAGCACCGGCAGGACCGCCAGAAAAGAAATGAGTCTCAAGCCGAGCCAGGCTCCCCGGCGAGGCCAGAGCCAGCCGACCACCGCCAGCACCAATCCCAACGCCATGAACAGCATCAGGTTCGACAAGGGGGCGAGCCAGACGAAATGCCGACTCATCAAGTATCCGCGGGTGGTCGGGACGATGTTCCTGACGCAGATCCTGACCCCCACTTCGAGCAGCCCGCCGGCGAGACCGCACCAGATCGAGAGCAGCAGCAGATCCAGCGGACGGAGCCGTGGCGCGACCGCACGACCGACGGCCGATTCCGGCGACGAGGCTCTCCGATCGGCCGGAGTCGTCGAGCTCATCAGCATCATGAGGCGGATCCTTGTGCGTTCCTCGGGCGACACATTCGATTCTTGAGAGTTTATCCGCAGATCAACGCAGATCAACGCAGATGGAAAGCCGGAATACGGAAGGCCGGCGAATTACGATGTCCTTTCTCGGATCATCTTTCTCAGTCTTATCTGCCTTTCGACCTGCATTCATCTGCGGACCTCTTGTCTTTTCATGGATTCCACCTTGATTGACGGGTCAACGCGCGGCGACTATGCTGGCCGTGTCTTCCCCTCGCAAAGAGCCATCCGAGAATCGGTGACATGGATTCGCGATCCCGGCCCGTCGGCCCCGTCGATGCGTTGATCGGGCTGTTGGTCGCCGGAGTCATCCTGTCGTCGTTGGTCCTCACGAGCCGCGACTACGCGATGGCCTTCGACGAGGGCTTCACGATCGACCGCGAGATGACCCTGGCCCAATGGTTCGCCGGTCTCGTCGAGCCGGAGCCGGGGACGAAGCGATCGGATTATTTCCGTCCGGCCGTGCTGGAGCGTTACTGGCGCTTCAGCCGCAAGGAGCCGGATGGGCACCCTCCCTTTTATGCCTTGATCGGACTGGCCGGATGGAGAGTGTCTCGAGCTTGGGTCGATCCGCTGACCTCCTACCGTTTCGGACCGATGGCGCTCACGTCAATCACGTCTGGATTGATCTACGTGTTCCTGGCGAAGCGGTCCGGCCGCCTCGCGGGATTGACGGCCGCCCTCGCCCTGGTGCTCCTCCCGCGAAACTTCGCGCACGCCCACTATGCGCATTACGACATGCCGGTCACCTGCCTCTGGCTCATAACGCAGATGGCATTCGTCAAGAGCCTCCGGTCGGCCCGCTGGTTCGTCCCGTTCGGCGTCTTGCTCGGCCTCGCGGCCGGCACGAAATTCACCGGCTGGTTCGCCCTGGCTCCTCCGCTGGTATGGTGGGCCGTCTATGAGTGGCCTTCGCTGGTCCGGAAACTTCTTCGACACATCACCCTGATGGGCCCGCCTCGTCCGGCCTCTCGAGGGGCCTTTCATCGGCTCGAACTGCCGGCCACCCGGGCGCTGACGTTCGGCATTCCACTCGCGGCGCTGACGCTTTACGCCATCCAGCCCCCGTGGTGGACGACGCCAATCTGGGGGCTGGAACGATTTCTGGTCTCGAACCTCACACGCGAGAAGTCGGTCCCGGTCACTTCACTCTATCTCGGGACGGTCTACCGCTTCGCGCTCCCCTGGCACAATACGATCGTCCTGACGGCCGTCACCACGCCCGTCCTGGTCCAGGTCCTGGGACTCATCGGCCTTGTCGTAACCCTCTACCGTTCGCGGACCGCCCGCGAAAACGTCATCTGGCCCCTGAGCTGGTCGATCTTGATGGTCGTCCGCGCCCTCCCGAACGCCCCCGGTCACGACGTCGAACGGCTCTTGTTGCCGAGCCTCGCCAGCCTGTCGATCCTGGCCGGGATCGGCGTCGGCTGGCTGGCCGATCGACTACGGTCTGGCCGACTCGCCCTGATTGCTCCTCTCGTCTCCGCCCTGGCGATCGGCGAGTGTCTCGCCGGGATCGTTCAGACTTATCCCTACAATCTTTCCTACTACAACTTCGCCGTCGGCGGACTGCCCGGCGCGGAACGTCTCGGCTTCGAGGAGACCTATTACTGGGACACGCTCGGCCCTGAGTTCTTCGATTGGATGCGCCGGGAATCCTCGCGCAAGCCCATGGAGATCGAGTTCCCGCTCGGCCTGCTGAATATCATCATCTACCGACACTGGGGCATCTTTCCCGAAGGCGTGAAGGTCACGAAACTGGAGCCGACGACGCATCCCTATTACGTGCTCCAGCGCAACCGTGGAATCTATGCTCCCGTCGACTGGTGGCTGGACCGAAATGGGCATCCCGTCTTCGCCATCCGTCGGCAGGGGATCGATCTTCTGCGAGTCTATACGGCCGCCGATTTCGTGCGAGCATCCGAGGCAACCCGCAATCAGCCCGGTGTCCTGGAATCGTCAGAACGGCCGACCTGGGGCCTACCCTGACGGCTCCTCGGCCCAATCGAGAACCGTGTTCGCCGGCACTTTCTTCCGGTAATCGAACGCTCCGGACGGCCAACGAATTTCCAACAGATCGACGACCTTGGCCTCACCGAGCCCGAAATGGACCCGAGGATCGCCGGCCGAGAGGTAGCTGCCGCCGCCGTCAACCGTGCGGATCAGCCTGCGACCGCCGACCTTGGCGGTCAGCCGGGCCCCGATGGCGTCCCGATTCGGAGAGCGTCCTCGAAGCCTGACAACCAGCCCGTTGCCGCGGCGGGTCGTCTCGTTCCAGAGGACCACACTCGCGGCGTGATGGTGGACGATGACGAGGTCCAGGTCGCCATCATCGTCGAGGTCTCCGCTGGCAAGCCCTCGCCCCATGTGGAGGGCTCGAAAGTACTCACCGGCACCGGTCGTGACGTTGGCGAATCGCCCGGCGCCGGTGTTCCACCAGAGGATCGGCGGATTCTCGTAAGGATATCGCTGGACCCGCTCGCGGCGGATATGGCCGTTGGTGGCGACCAGGTCGAGCCGGCCATCGAGGTCGAAGTCGGCGAAGCAGGTACCCCAGCCGGTGAGGGGCCGGGTGTCAACGGCCAGGCCCGCCTCGTTGGTCTGGTCCTGGTAATAGATCGGTTCCACGAAGCCCCCTCGGGCGCGCCAGAGCGTCTCGTGCTCGCCCCAGAAGTGGGTGATCATGATGTCGGGCAGGCCGTCGTCGTTGCTGTCTCCGAAGGCGATCCCCATGTTGGCCTCGGCGCGCCCCTCGCCGTTGACCGCCACGCCGAGCACCTCGGCGCGGTCCTCGAAGGTGCCGCCGCCCCGGTTATGCCAGAGCGCATTATTCATGGCGTCGTTGGCGACGAGGAAGTCGATGCGGCCATCGCCGTCGAGGTCCGAGGCCAGGACCCCCATCCCACGTCCGAGACCCGCCACGCCCGCCCGGGCGGTCACGTCGGTGAAGCGCCCATTCCCGTCGTTTCGGTAGAGCACATCCGGCTGGCCCGGGAAGTCGGCCGGCATTCCGTAGTCAGCCGCCCCGCTCTCGGGATCGCGATGAAACGGCGCCTTCGTCGGATCAAATGTAAAGTAGTTGACGACGAACAGGTCGAGATCGCCGTCGCCGTCGTAATCGGCGAAGGCCGCGCCCAGGCTCCAGAGCCCGCAACCGACCCCGGCCTCCTCGGTCACGTCGGTGAATCGTCCCCGATCGTTGCGCCAGAGCGTATTGCGGCCGTATCGCGTCACGTAGACATCCGGATCGCCATCGCCATCGTAATCGGCCACGGCCACGCCCTGACCGTAGCCTTTGTGGCTCAGCCCCACTTGGGACGACACGTCTTCGAACCGCCCGCCTCCCATGTTTCTGAGCAGGACGTCCGCCAGGGCCGGAGCACCGGCAACGGACTTCGCCGGCAACAATTGGCCTCCCTGGGCAAAGAAGAGGTCGAGCCGGCCGTCTCCGTCGAAATCCAGCAGGCCGACACCGCCCCCGGTCGTCTCAACAGGCCATGCCGCTCCCGTCTCGCCTCGCTCATAGCGAAACGGTAGGTCCTGGGCTCGAAAACGCAACGCCCCGGATTCCGCGACCGCCGGTTTAGGCGTCGCGCGGTCGACCTCCTTGTGACACCCGCCAAGAATCAGGAATAACGCCACCGCCATGGCACGCTTGACGGCCTGAAATAGCGCTTTCCATCCGATTGGATCCACGTGAACCACCTCTTGCAGCCTGGCCGGTCGGATCGGTCGTTGCGACCATTTTCTCCCGGCCACCGTCCGATTCTTGGCAGAATTCCCACCTTAGGGCAAACAGCGGTGTGGCCTCAAGCCCTCGTCTCGCAATCCGCTCCGCCGCTCGAGTGTCGTCGTCTTTGACGCCTTGCGTGCGGCGAGTGTTCCGGGCTAGAGTCCTGGCGTGGATGCCCGACTCCTCGAATCACGGGACCGCCCCGACAATGCGACGCGCCGTCCCGATGCTCCTGGGCCTGGGTTGTGTCCTCACGCTCGTGCTCGTCTGTTTCCACTCGGTCTTGTTCCGAGGCCATCAATTCGCCTACCGGGACACGGGGCATTTCTATTATCCGCTCTACCGGGTCGTCCAGCAGGAGTGGGCTGCCGGCCGATGGCCCCTCTGGAACCCCTGGCAGAACGGCGGAACGCCGCTCCTCGGCATGCCGATGGCCGCCGTCCTCTACCCCGGCAAACTTCTCTACGCCGCGCTGCCGTATGCCCTCGCAGCCCGATATTACATCATCGCGCACACGATCCTCGCGCTGCTGGGCATGCTCGCGCTGGGACGCTCCCTGGGATTGAGCGGGACAGGCTCCTCGCTCGCGGCGATCAGCTACGCCTTCGGTGCGCCGGTCCTCTCGCAGTCCAGCAACGTGATTTTCCTGGTGGGCGCCGCCTGGCTGCCCTGGGGTTTCCGCGCGATCCATCGCCTGGTCATCCTCCGAAATCGCGGGGGCCTGATCGAGCTCTCGACGGTCCTGGCCATGCAGATCCTCGGCGGCGACCCCGAAGCCGCCTACTTGACCGCGGCCGTGGGCGTCCTTTATGCGTTCGTCCTCGTTTCCGGCCGGGACAATCCATCTCGAGAAACACCCGGCCGACGTCCTCAATTCCTCAGACTCAGCCTGATCGTGATTCTCGGCTGGTCCGCCGTCGTCCTGGCCGCCGGTTATCTCGTGCCGAGAGGATGGGGGGAAACGTGGCTGGCACCGGTCCGGATTCTCGGGCCTCTGATCGGGCTGTCCCTGGCGATCCTTCTTGCCTGGCGATTGCCAAGGCCGAATACACGCCCCGGCTTACCATCGATGCTGGTCAGCCTGGCGGGCGCGAGCCTGCTGGCGGTTGCGATCACGGCCGTCCAGATCATCCCGTCCTGGGAATTCGCCAACCAATCGACGAGGATGACCGGCCCTTCGGATTCCTCGCGTTACGACTTCAGCCTGGAGCCTTATCGCTTGATCGAGTTCCTATGGCCCAATGTCTTCGGCCTGGAGATCCCCGAGAACGCTAGCTGGATTCAGGCCATTGCGCCGGCCAATGAGCGGATGATCTGGTCGCACTCGCACTACGTTGGCGCGATGGTGATCCTGCTGGCCATCGGTGCGGCAGGTTTCGGCCTTGCCGATCTTCCCTGGCGATCCTGGCTGACGATCGTGGCGATGATCGGTTTGCTCGGCGCGATGGGCAAATTCGCCGGACCGCTCTGGTGGCTGCGCGGAATTCCCGGAACTGCCGACCTGATCGGTCCTCATGACCCTGGAGGTGGACTCGATCGGCCAGACGCATTCCTTTCCGACGGTACGGGAAGTGTCTACGGGATCATGGCCACGCTCCTGCCGGGATTCGGGCTGTTCCGCTATCCGAGCAAGCTGATCATCTTAGCCTGCGTGGCCATCTCGATCCTGGCCGGACTGGGCTGGGATCGGCTCTGCCTCGCGGCGATCCCATCGACTCCAACCCGGCGCAGGTGCCTGGCCGCATTGATGGCGAGTGCCGCGCTCGCGTCAGGGATCCTGGCCAGCCGGTCCGCGATCGAGCGTTGGCTTGACCGGTACGTACCACCAAGTTCTCTCTTCGGGCCGGTTGATGCCATGAGCGCCGTGAACATGACACTGTGGGCACTCATCCAGTGCGGAACGGTTTGCATCCTGACCGCGATGCTCGCGACATGGGCCTCTCGCCATCCCCGCTGGGCGGGGCCGGGGGCGTTGATACTCCTGACCGCCGACCTGGCCCTGGCCAGTAGGCAGATCATCTGGACGGTCCCTCAAGCCGATCTCGACGGCACGCCCCGGGTCGCCCGCCTGATCGACGATGCGGAGCGATCGGACCCCTCTCCCGACCCCTTCCGGATTCACCGGGTCGAACGGTGGCATCCGCGCGAGTTCCTCGAACGCCGATCGCCGAATCGTCTTTCCGAACTGGTCGCCTGGGAACACGAAACTTTGGACCGTCTCCACGCCCAACCCTCTCAACTCGCATATACGATGATCCGAGGCGTGATCGACATCGAGGACTATCTCGACTTCTTCGAAGCCCAGTCCACCTGGGGAAAGGACGAGCATGGGATCGGCCGGCCGATCTACGCGTTCCCACGAGGTGGCTACGACCTCTGGGCCGCGCGTTATTTCGTCATGCCCGTAAGTCTGAACGGCTGGATGGGTCCGGAACGGGGATTCATGAGGATCGCACCCGCCGATGAGGTCGTCGCCGATCCCGAGCGTGCTCAGCAATGGATCGCCCGGGAAGGATGGCAGCTCTTGCGAAACCGCCAGGCGATGCCACGTTGCTGGGTTGTGCAATCCGCGGTCGTGATCCCGCCCACGGCCGCCCGCAGCGGCGAGCGAGCGGAACTCGTCCGAACCCTGATCAACGCGAACGGCGCAACCACGACCGATCGGAAGACAGGCCCGATCGACTGGCGCCGGTCGGCTTTCGTCGAGACGGACGATCCGGCTCCCCTGGCCTCACTACGTGTTCGCCCCACGGTCGAACCGACCGGGGCCGTCACGATCGCCAGAGCGGCCCCTCAGAGAATCGAGCTTCGCGCGAACTTGCAACGGCCGGGCCTCGTGATCCTGGCCGACCTCTTCTACCCCGGTTGGTACCTGACGATCGACGGCGTACCTGCCCCCATCTGGCGGACGAATCGCATGATGCGAGGAGCCCTCGTGCCGGCCGGTTCCCACACCCTGGTCTACACCTATCGCCCCGACTCGTTCCGCCTCGGCGCCGTCGTGTCGGCGGCCGCCCTGATCGTCCTGGGCGTCCTGATCGTCTGGGCCGGAAGCGGACACCGAATCGATCGAGCCTCGCCAATTTGATCGGATTCGATTCGTGGGAGCATCAGAATCCGATGAGGTGATCGACAGACCCGGCAAGCGTGACCGGAACGGACCACGACACGTTGCCGGCAAATCATGGGTCGGATCCATCCTTCGGTTCATCGTTCGGTCGAGGCGGCCCGACCATTTCGTTCACCTGTCGGAGTTCGTCCTCGGTGAATCCCGCTTCTTTGAGTATCGCCGCCCTCTTTTCGGGGCTGGCGGACTTGAGCCGGGCGCGGTCTTCCGCGCTCATGTCCCGGAACTTCTGAAGCATGGGACCGTTGAGCACTCGGGCGCGCTTGGCCTTGGCCTTCACCTTGACCTGTGCCGGATCCGCCGGCTTGACCGGATCTCTTTTTTCGGACTTCCGAACGGCATCGTCCTTCTCCCCGTTCATCAGAGCCTGGGCATCGAGCGCCAGCCATTCGCCGACCTGGAGTCCCTGCTTGATTTCGACAAACTTGCCGTTGGACATGCCCAGGCTGACTTCCCGCCAGGCGAACTTGCCGACGTCAGTCGCGACCGCCACGTGTTCCTTGCCATCGATCCGCGAAATGGCTTTGACCGGCACGCTGATAACGTTGTCGAGCTCGTCAACCCGGATCTCGACCTGGGCCGACATGCCCGGCCGGAGGCCCGGTAAGCGATTGGCGATGCCGACTTTCGTGGTGTAGACCTTCTGGTCCTCGGCGAATGAGTTCATCGGGTCAGGCAAGGGTGCCACGGACAAGACGCGGCCGTTCAGCATCTGATCGGGGAAGGATTCGACGCTTATCCTGGCCTTCATGTTCGGCACCACTCGGTCGACTTGCGACTCATCGAGCTTGATACTGACTTGCAATTGCGAGAGATCCGGCAGGCTGAGGATCTTCTGACGCTCACGGACCGTCGCGCCTTCCTCGATCTGGGGCTGCTTGCTGCCGAACAACCGCGAGGGGTCGTTGGCGTAGACGACCAGGCCGTCAGCGGGGGCGATCAGGGTGCAGGCGGCGATCGAGCGTTCCAGTTTCCTTTCCCTGGACATTTGCAGCTCCCAGGCCGCCTGCTTGGCCAGCTCGACCGATCGCTTTTGCGCGACGTCGTTGGTTAGTCCCCTGGTCGTCTTCTCCCGGATGTAATTCTCGAGGGTCTCCTGCTTGATTCTCGCCAACTCAAGAGCCATTTTCTCGCTCTCAAGTGTCTGCTCGGCCGACTCGATGCGCTCTTCGATGTCGAGATCGACCAGGAGGTCTGAGGGCGTCTTGACACCTCCATTCTTGATCAGGATGTCGTTCAACCGCTCGCGGGCTTTCTTCGTCCGCTCCAGCCGTTTCTCCGAATTCCGGATGGCCGTCTGGGCCTCGGTGATTTGATTCCGCAGCGTGCTCTGCTCTTGCTTGTAAGTGCCTTCAACGAACTCCGAGACTGCGATCTCGGCAACTTCGCGTGCGTTCCTGGCGTTCTCGAAATCGGCCTGGGCGCTCTGGATCGAAATTTTCTGGTTGACCAGTTGGTCGCGGAAGGAGGCCGAGTCGAGCTCGCACACGACATCCCCTTTGTTGACCCGCGAACCCTCGGCCACGAGCCGGATGATCGTCGCCGGTCCCTCGACGCGACTGTACACGTCCAGGCTACGGACGGCTTCCAGTGAGCCGGTCTTGATCACGTTGACGATGGGATTGCCGCGCCTGACTTCATAAACCGGCCCGGAGTAGGTGCGAGAGACCAGAGAGTTTTTTCCGATTCGACTGGCGACGCCGGAATCCTCGCTCTGGGCAAGCAGGCCGACCCCGGAGGCAGTCGCGCCGGCGACGAGCAACAGAAAAGTGATTTTCAACCATCGAATATGCGGCATGGCTGTCCTCACCTGCTGGTCGGGAAGTTCTGAAATCTCGTCGGAAGGGCGAGCTTTGAGGCACGGAGATCGTCCCCCTCGCCCCGCGACACCGGGGAGAGGATGCCCGAACGGCGAGTGAGGGGTCGCCCCTTTGACACAAGCTCGGACGGAACCTCGCTCTCCCGAATTTCGGTCACCCATTTCGGCTGAGCACTATTGTGAAATAGCGACAATCACGGGCCAACCGGCCTCTTTCAGATTCACCTCATCCGAGAAAGGAGGTAGGCCGCGCGGCTCCCGGCAGAGATGACCCGGCTCAATGACTGTGATGACCGTCGCCATGGCCATCGTGCTCGTGCGGTCTCGAGTTGGGGATGGCACCCTCCTCGTCGGGGAAGTTGTGCATGAAGAATCGGCTGTAATTGGTGCCTTCGACGAGGTGGTCGTCTTCACCGCCGCCGTGACCGAGCGGAGCCGGGAAGAAACTGTAGAGGACCGGCATCATATACCGCGTCAGGAACAGGGTGCAGAACATCGCCCCCACCACGACGACGGCCAGGGGCTTCTGTGCCTGGGAGCCGATCGAGGTTGCGATCGCGGCCGGGAAAAGCCCCAACGCCGCGGTCAACGATGTCATCACCACCGGTCGGATTCGCAGCTCGGTCCCTCGCATACACGTCTCCCAGACGGAGTAGCCCCGCTCTCGCATCTGATTATGGTACGTGACCAGCAGCACCCCGTCCTGGACGGCCACCCCGAACACCGACACGAAGCCGACGGCCCCGGAGATGCTGAAGTGCGTCCCGGTGACATAGAGCGCGAAGACTCCCCCCATCGCCGCCTCGAGGACGTTGACCATCACGAGCATGCAGTCCTTCGTCGAGGAGAACATCGAGTAGAGCAGCATCATGATGAATCCGAGAGACAAGGGAATGATGAACATCAGCCGATTATTGGCCTGCTCCATCTGCTCGAATTCGCCCGACCAGCGGATCTCGTAGCCCTCGGGGAGCACGATGCCGGTCGCGGGATGTTCGACCTTCTCCTTGGCCTCGGCGATGGCCGATGCCAGGTCGCGATCGCGAACGCTGAACTTGATCGGGATATAGCGCCGGTTATTCTCGCGGTAGATATACGCGGCTCCCGGGGTGTGGGGCTTGATGTCGGCCAACTGCGAGAGCGGGATGCGGTAGCCGGGGCTATCCTCCGAGCTGCCCGGCACGTCGACGAGGACCCGGCCGATGATCTGGGGATCGTTCCGAAGTTCGGGCGGGAGCCTCAGCACGATATCGAACAGCTTCTCTCGCTCGACCATCTGCGAGAACGCCTCGCCGCCGATCGCCACCTGGAACACTTTCTCCACGTCGGCGACGTTCACACCATGCCGGGCGCAGAGGCTGCGATCGATCTCGATCTGGAGGTTCGGCTGGCCGACGACGTGGAACATGCCCACGTTCTCGATCCCCGGCACCTCCTTGAGGATGTTGGTCAATTTCTGCCCCAAAGACTCGAGCTCGTTCAGATCGGTGCCCTCGATCTTCACCGAGTTGGCGCCCTTGACTCCCGAGAGTGCCTCTTCGACGTTGTCGCGGATGTACTGCGAGAAGTTGAAGTTGATCCCGGGGAACTTCTCGAACTTCTTCATCAGCTCTTTTTCCATGTCCTCGCGGCTGATCCTCTGGTCCCAGAGATGGTAACCCAGGAGGACGAACGGCTTCTTGCGCCACTGCTCCATCGGCTTCAGGGCGCACCGATCTCCAGGTTGAAGAAGCCGGTCACGTCGGTCCCGTCATCGGGCCGGCCAAGCTGCGAGATCACCCGATCGACCTCGGGTATCGTGCCGACCACCTCTCGCAAGTGAGGCGACAGCGAGGCCGCGTATTCGCGCGACACGGTCCGTGGCACGATGGCCCGGATCCACAAGTACCCTTCTTCCAGCGGCGGCATGAAGATCGCGCCCAGGTGAGGGATCAGGTAGATCGCCCAGCAGAACAGCGAACCCATCACAGTGAGGGTCAAGATGCGATGTCGGAGGACCCAGGCCAGCATGCGCAGGTAGCGCAGCTTCATGATCTTGTCGAGGAACGTGTCGTGGGCTTCCTTCTTGTTGACGAACAGGAACGAGCAGAGCACCGGCGCGAGCGTCACCGCCATCAGCAAGGCACCGCAGATGGCGAAGGCGTATGTATTGGCCATCGGGCCGAACAGCGCCCCTTCGGGGCCCGACATCGAGAACAGCGGGATGAACGCGCACACGATGATGGTCGTCGAGAAGAACAGCGCGCGCTCGATCTCGGTCGAGGCATCGATGATCCGATCGATGAGCGGTCGCGACCGATCCGCGTTATGGGCCGTGATGTGCCGGTAGATGTTCTCGACGATGATCGTCGAGCTGTTGACGATGATCCCGAAGTCCACCGCTCCGATCGAGAGCAGGTTCGCCGACTTGCCCTGCACGTACAGCACCAGGATCGAGAACAGCAGGGCCAGCGGGATCATGATGGCCACGATCCCCGCGCTCGCCAGGTCTCCCAGGAACACGAACAGGATCAGGATGACCAGACCCATCCCCACGAGAAGGTTGTGCAGCACGTTCTCCGTCGTGACGTGGACCAGCTCCGAGCGCTCGTTGAATATCTTGATCCGCATGCCCGCGGGGAGAAGCTTCCTCCGGGCGATTTCCTCGATCTTGAGCTTCACGAGATCGGTGGTGGGCGCGGACTTCTCGTACTTCCGCATCAGCACGATGCCCTGCACGACATCGTTATCCGACCGACCATCCTGATCACGTCCGACGAACCCGAGCCGAGGCTGATGTCCGACGACCACCTTGGCGACGTGACTGACCAGGATGGGAATCCCTTTGTACTGGGTGATGACGACGTTGCGGATATCCTCGAGCTTCCGATCGACGAGCTCGGCGCGACGGGAGGCGTTCGCCGGGTCGAGCGGATCCTCGCCCTTCCCCAGCAGCCCAATCCCTCGCACGTTATGAGATTGGCTCCCCAGCGTGAGGATGTCGCCGCCGATGTTGGCATTCGACCTCGAGATCGCGTCCTGGACCTGCTGGAGCGTGATCCCGTAATGACCCAGTTGCCAGGGATCCACCAGCACCTGGTATTGCTTCACGGTGCCGCCGAAACCCGACACATCGATCACCCCCGGCACGGTCCTGAGCTGGCGTTCGAGCACCCAGTCCTGCACCGCTTTGAGCTCGTTCAGCGTATACCCGGGGCCATCGAGCACATAGCGGACGATCTCGCCGGTCGGGCTCCAGGGAGACAGGTTGGGGGTCACGCCCTGGGGAAGGTTGGTGATCAGAGCGATCCGATTGATCACTTCCTGGCGCGCACGCCAATAATCGGTATCATAGCTGAATACACATTTGACGTCGCTCAATCCGGCCAGCGTGGTGCTGCGCAGATGCACGAGCCCGGGCATCCCATTGAGGGCGATCTCGATCGGCACCGTGATCAACCGCTCGATCTCTTCGGGGCTGGCGCCCGGGTTCTGCGTGATGACTTCCACCAGAGGGGGCGTCGGGTCGGGATAGGCTTCGACGTTGAGATGGTAGGCACAGTACAGGCCCACGACGATCAGCAACAGCGTGCCGAGCAGCACGATCAGCCGATTGTGCAGGCTCCAGGTGATGATCATACGGACCATGACTTACCACCTCGCGAGAGTGCGCCAGGGACTGAGATCGGTCAATTCTTCGAGGTCGGACACCGCAGCGTCCGACCATCGGCCGGAGCGATTATCGTAACGCGAGCAACCTACGACGTTGCTTCGACGATTCATGGGCTTCGGAGCAGATTCGGCGGGGAGAGCGTCGGCGATCGGCGACTCAGGCGAGGCACCGTCCGGGCCGATTTTCTCCGCCAATGAGGAGGCATGTCCAGGTCAGATCGCGGATCAACAGCGACGAATCCGGGAACGGGCCGATCGGCCCGAATCGCCCCGACGATCGTCGGTATCGCGAAAGCTCAAGAGTCGGGGTGCTGGCGGGGCGGTCTCTTGGATCGAGCCCGGGAGACCCCGGCCCTCGGTGTCTTCCTGCCGATCCTCGTCATCGAGGATCGCCAGGTCCGTCTCGGAACGTCCCGAATCCTGTGCGGGATCGCAAATGCCGGCTTGCCAGGCATTCGAGAATTCTCGCGTCATCGCCAATCGCAGGGTGGTGGGGTCCGCCGGGCGACTCCGCCGCTCGCAGTACCCTCCCCAGGGGGCGAGTAGGACGAAGCCAATCAACAGGGACCAGCCGATCCAGAGCGAGCGGCCATGCGAGGAGATGGATCCGAAGTCGGCGAGAGAAACCGCGCCATCCTCTCCGACCGACGTCACTCCATCGCCGCACGGTCCGCACGCCGGGTCGGAGATCGCCCAGGATGTGAGGACTTGCGCGGGCCGGTTCATGGACGATGCTCGCCAGGATCTCAGCGGCTGGCGATCCGGAGAGGATCGCCCTCATCCGAGTCGAGTTCCATCTTACCCCACAAGAGGGGACGAACAAGTAGCTTGATGTGAGAAAAAAATCGATTGATGAATGAACTCCCATTCCACCGACGCTCGGGCCACCGACTTTACAGATCGGCCTCGATCTATCATAATCGAATTGATGTGTCGGGTCCGAACCGCAACCGCCTCGACGGTCGAGTGCTTTCCTGAACGGGCGATCTTATCCGGGCGCGGTCGCCCCATCTTTCGCCGGCCGGCGCCCCTCGGCGTCGTCGGGGGCTCGACACCGCCGGACTTCTCAGCGGCGGCGCCGTCCGATCGAGACATAACATCGTGCTCACCTGGTGATCGTCGTCGAAGGGGTACTCTGATCGACCGCGGTGACCGTCCGATCCGCGATCGCGAACCTCGTTTGCCATCCTCGAATCATCCGACTTTTACCCGAGACACCTCCGCACCCGAACGGGGCAGGCGGCGGATTCGTCGAACGCATCGCTCCGGCAGGTTCCGGCCGAGCCGTTCCGGCGCGAGGAGAGATTGACCATGAGCACGCTCGAGACCGAAAAGACCTCAATCGAGCCGCCGACGGTGACCACACGGCCCGGCCCTCCTCCGAGGCGTCGAAAGTCGGCCTTCGGCAGGTCGGTGTTACTGTTGCTTCTCGCCGGCGCGGCGGGAGGCGCGTTCTACTCTTACATCGTCAACGGGAGGGTGAGAAACGAGGTCGACCGGACCATCTCCTACGTCCGACAAGATGTGCCAAAGGAGGTCGCCTCCCCTCCCGTGTCGGCACCGACCGAGCCCAAGAAACGCCAACCCTGGGACGGCTTCGTGAAAGTCGAAATGGACGAGGCCAAAAACCTCGGCCTTGAGGTCGTCGCGGTCCAGCCTCAGGTCAATCCGATCAAGCTGGAACTGCCCGGCCGCACCGACTACGACCCCAACACGCTCAACAAGATCCGGCCTCGGTTCGATACGCTGGTGGAACGCGTCCGCGCCGAGCTCGGGCAGAAGGTCAAGTAGGGCGATCCGCTGGTCAACCTGTTCAGCACCGATCTCGCCGCCGCCAAGAACGATTTCCAGACCGCGTACGTCCAGTGGCAGCACGACCTCACCTTGCGCATGCTCCGCGAGAAGCTCTACGAAACCAAGGCCATCTCCGAGCAGCTCCTGGTCGATACCCGCAACGACGAGAACAAGAGCCGGCTGGCCCTCTCGACGGTGCGCCAGAAGCTCCGGGTGTTCGAGGTCCCGGAGGAACAGATCGAGCAGTTGCTCAAGAATCTCGATCCGGCCGAGGTCCCCACCCCGGACCAGATGGGCGACGTCGTTGACAAGGCGAGGATGACGCGCCTCTCTCCCGTTCGACGGGATCGTCATCATCCGAGACGTCGTGCCGGGCAACCTCTATGATAACAACGACGTGCTCATGGTCATCGCGCCGCTCGACCATCTCTTCGTCTGGGTGAACGTCTATGAGGCGGACCAGGTCAAGGTGAAGATCGGACAGGAGATGGAAATCCGATTCCCCTACCTCAATGAGACGGTGCTCGGCAAAGTGCAGTACGTCGCTCCCGAGGTCTCCAAGGACACGCGCGCGATCCAGATCAGGGCCACCGTCCCTAACGTCAACGGCAAGCTCAAGTCCAACATCCTCGTGAGGGCCTCCGTGGAGATCCCGCCCGTCCCCGGCTATACGGTGATCCCACGCGGGGCGATGGTCGTCATGAACGGCAATGAATACGCCTTCATCCAGACCGAGAGCGCGGGCTCCGGCTCCGTCGAGAAGTTCGAGCGCCGTAAGCTCGAGATCGCCGAGGAACGCGACGACCATGTCGTGGTCTCGGGCGGCCTGAAACCCGGCGAGCGTATCGCTTCCAATGGGAGCCTGATCCTCGCTCAGCTCTTCGAGGATCAACAGATGGTCGCGATGGGCTTGCCGCTGAAATAACAGAATGGCATCGATCCGCCCCTCGGAACTTCCCGATCGCGCGGGCTCGGATGAGCAAGAGCGGGGAGGTCATTCGATGACACGCGGACCGATTTTCCGACCATTCGTCCTGACCCTGGCGCTTCTCGGCACGCCGACGAACTCAACGCTAGCCGATCCGCCGGAGGGATCAACCGGTAAGAGCCGCCAACTCCTCGGACACACAGACCAGGTCTACGGCGTGGCGCTCTCGGCGGACGGGCTTCGCCTGCTCTCGGGCTCGCTCGACCAGACCGTGCGCATCTGGGACACGACGACCGGGCGCGAGTTGAAGCAATTTCGCCACGATGGATGGGTTCGGTGCGTGGCCCTGACCGCCGACGGCCGTCGCGCCCTCTCCGGGGGAGACGACAAGACGATACGCGTGTGGGACGTCGATTCCGGCGCGAGCTGGTCCGATTCAAAGGGCTCACCGACGAGGTTTACGGAGTGGCGATCTCGGCGGACGGACAACGCGCCGTCTCTGGCGGCGCGGGTTGGGACCTGCGGGTCTGGGACACGGAGACGGGGCTCGGAATCAAGCACTTGCCGCATCAGGGGCCGATCAACCACGTGGCCTTGTCTGCCGACGGGCGCCTTGCCGTGACGGCCTGCGACGATAAGATGACGCGACTATGGGATGTCAAGGCCGCACGTGAGCTGAAGCGCCTCGGCGGCCACGCCGATGAGGTGAACTCCGTCGCTCTGTCGTCCGACGGCCGTCAGATCTTGTCCGGCGGTGATGACCGGACCGTTCGGTTATGGGACGCCGAATCCGGTCGCGAATCCAGGATCTTCTCCGGACATGGGTCGGAAGTGAACGGCGTGGCCTTCTTGCCCGGCGGCCGGGCCGCCTCGGTCAGCCATGACCGAACCTTGCGAATCTGGGATATCGAGACCGGGCGTGAGCTGGGACGCCTCCAGCACGATAGCCCGGTGCAATGCCTGGCCGTCTCGCCCGATGGACGCCTCGCCGCGACCGGTTGCCACGATAATTCTGTATGGCTCTGGACGCTCCCCCGATAGCGTCCGGAACGCATCGGCCGAGTCACTTTGCAGTGAAACCCTATCTGTAGCATGGACTTACGAATCATTCGACCGAGCGCAGCCGCGGTTTCCATTTCCGACATTCTCACCCAGACCTCGACCTGTCGTCAGACGATCGGGGGAGTTCCGAACCGCCCAAAAAGGCTCCGATTCGGAGGACTTTGACGGATCTGGCGGTCGTGCCACAACTTCAGATTCGATCGTGCGCATGCCGACTCACAATGGCAGCGGTTAGCGCGAAGGTGGGGAGTCGAGCGAAAAGACGGGTTGAGATGGGGCGTGACACATGAATTTCCGTGCAGCTTTCATGTGGAAGACCGACATGTCCCCGCCGCCGGTCATGCCGAGGCAGACTCTGACGGTGGGGCGAGCGTTGCTTCGGTCTCCGTACCCGGGTTTCGCCCTGGCATTTGCCTTAATAGCCGGACGCGCCGCTGCCCAGGCGCCGACCATCGACACCAGCGTGCCGGCGCTCCCGGGCACCTCGAATTCCGCGATGGGACCGGCGCCCGGATCGGGGGGCGGCTCGCTCGGCAACCTGCCCGGCGCCGGCGGAGTCCTTGGTGGGCGCCCCGGACCTTACGCACCCAAAGGGGTCCCCACTTCCATTTCGAACCCAGGGTCCGGACCGGGTCCGACGGAGCTCCAGATGCCCATCACGGGCCCGCAGCCGCAGCCGGTCGCGCCCTCTTCCGGCCCACTCTACGGATCCCTCGAGGTCCCGACCGGGCCGGAGCAGGACGGGCCTCCCGACGGCTTGACTCTCGATCGCGCCATCGACGTGACCCTCGAACGAAGCCTCGACCTGCGCCAGAAATTCTTCGAGATCCCGATGGCGAGGGCCGACATCCTCCAGGCCAACCTCCGCTCGAATCCCGTCTTCTATCAAGACGGTCAGCTCCTGCAATACAAGTCGCTCCCGTTTAGCCGTTCGCGGCCCGGCGGCCCCCAGCAGTTCGACACCAACATCAGCTATCCCCTCGACGTCTCGCACAAGCGCCAGGCCCGCACGATGGTGGCCGCCCGCGCCGAGAAGGTCTTGGAGGCGCAATATCAGGACGCCGTCCGCAACAGGATCGATGATATTTACGCTGCCTACGTCAAGGCCCTCGGGACACGCCAGACGGTCCGATACGCGGCCCAAAGCGTATCGGGCTTGGAGAAGGTAACCATCCGGACAGCAGACCTCCACCAGAAAGGGCTGATCCCGCAGGCCGAATTGACCATCGCCGAGAACAAGCTCCGGATCGCGAAACTCGGACTTCGGGATGCGCAAGCCTCGGATCGAGCCGCCAAGCTCGACCTGGGATCGTTGATGAACCTGACCGTCGCAGAGAGCGCGGCGATCGAGCTCCTCGGGAGCATCGCGGCCCCGACCCCCCCCCCTCCTCCGATCGAGGAACTGCGGAAGATCGCCATGAACGACCGGCCCGACGCGATCTCATTCCGCCTGGGCGTCACTCGGGCCCACGCCGACGTCCGCCTGGCGCGGGCCAATGCCTACAGCGATGTCTACGTCCTGTGGCAACCCTATACGTTCCAGGACAACAGCCCCTTCGGACTGAAGAGCGCCACGTCATGGGCCCTCGGCGTCACGGTCCCCTTGCCCATCTACAACCGAAATCAGGGTGGGATCGAGAGGGCCAGGATCAACGTGACCCAGTCCAAGGTCCAACTCTCGGACGTGGAGCGTCGGATCCTCATGGATGTGGAGAAGGCGGTCCAGGAATACGAGATCTCGAAGGGCCTGGTCCAGGAGCTGCGAGACCAGGTCGTCCCCGAAGCCAAGCAGGTCCTCGACGCGGCCTTGCGATTATGGGTGGGCGGAGAGACCAGCCTTCTGAACTACCTCCAGGCCCAGCTCGACTACAACGCCGTCGTGAAGCAATACCTGGACACGGCGATCCGGCACAGGTTGAGCGTGCTGTCGCTCAATACCACGGTGGGTCGCAGGATCATGCCTTGATCGCAGCCGAACCGAGAACTCAGGGAGGAGAAGATGGATCGTCGCATCACCCGCGGCCGACGGCCGATCGTCGAACAGTGCGAGCGCCGCGAGTTGCTCTCCGCGATCACGGACATCATGGCCTCCAGGAGCCAGGTCGGCCACGGCACGAGCGTTTTCGCCCCGTCGAGCACCTCGATCGCCACGGCGAACAATCAGGGACCGCCGCCAATCGGGACCAATCTCGCCCTGACTCCGACGGGGACCCTGACACGACGGCAAAAGCACCGTGAGCTCTTCGTCGCGAAGTTCACGGGCACATATACCGTCGGCCCGGGTCGCACGAGCACCGAGGCCGCCCAGACATTCATCCAGGCCGCGGGCACGACCAACACCATGCTGCACAGCGACATCCAGATGTTGATCATCACTCCCAAGGACCCGAGCACGCCGATCGGCGCGGTCTCCACGATCTTCGATCGCAACCTCAACAGCAATACGACCCTCGGATTCGACCTGCTCGCCCCGCAGCAGGACGTCGACGGAGGCGGGCGTCCGAATCACTTCCCGAGCCTGACCACCGACGTCAATATCAGCTCGGGCGTCTACGCCGACGCATTCGGCCAGGGCGTCGTGAATATCCAATACATCCCGGAAGGCAAGCACGGCGCGATCGATAAAGGGAGAGCCATCGTCACGATCCACGCCCAGATCTATTCGTCCGATACCAGCTTCATCCTGCGGAACTCCAATATCGATCCTTGATCCGGGCCGATCGAGGCGCGCCCGAGGATCGAAGTCTCGAGGGTTCATCCCTTCAACCCGATCCATGGTTCTGTCAAACTGGATCGAGGCCGGACGTCGCTCGTGGACGACGTCGGGCGGTTCCGCCCGCATCCATACCGGCAGTCGGAATGAGACGGCGGCCTTGATCTCGAGTCCGCGACCTCGAAGAGGAGAAATGCGATGGGTGCGGAGACTGCGTTCGAATGTGAGACGCGGGACCGCCTCAACCGTATGGAGCGCGAGTTGCGCTACTGGCGGTTGGGGGGTATCGTGACTCTGGCGGTGGCGGCCGTGGCGGTCGCCGGCGCCTGGGCCGACCCTCCAACCAAGGAGTTGCGCGTCGAGACCTTGCGGATCGTCGAATCGAACGGCAAGGAACGGATCGTGCTGACCGCGGTCCCGGGCGTCCCGGACATGACGTTCCTCGACCCCGATGGACACACCCGGCTGACGCTCGACATCGCCGACGACAACCGGCCCGCCCTGATCGTCTCCGAGTCCGGGATGGCGAAGGGACGCCTGGAGCTCGGCATCGAGAATTCCTCCCCCATGCTTCAGCTCTACGACCGCGAGGGCGTCAAGCGGGTCGTCATCGGGATTCCCAAGGATATCGGGGCTCTTATCCGCACCTTCGACGAGAAAGGAAAGGTCCAGGGGCGTTTCCCCTGACCTCGACCATGGCGCGGAAGGCATCGATCGGATCCGAGCACGACGCGCCAGCGAGTGAATCCCGGCGGGGATCGTCGATACACTCGCTGGCGTGTCGGGCTCGTGCGCGCGATCCAAGCCTGAATCGCTCCAAATGGAATGTCACTGAGCCACAGATGCCGAGATCGGCGTGAGTCTTGCGGCTTTCTCGATCTCAAGGGCAACGTCTGCGGCACACCTGAGGACCGGCCTGTACCCGCAACCCCACTCCAGCACCGGACCATCGCCACTATTGTCGATGACGAACGCCAGCTCGGGCTGCCGGAACGGCACGTCCCACGACTGATCCACCATCAGGACACGGCAACGTCCCAGGTATTTCCGATCGCGAACCAGCATGTAGAGCGACTGACAGATACGCTGATAAGTGGTCGAGCCGAGCACCCGATACCTGCCCCTCGCGAGGTCGGGCTCGTGGGTCAGATACGTGACCCCGATGATCGCGATCCCTAGACGATGGGCCATGGCGTCGAGCGAGGTTAGCACGGTGCGGAGCGCCGCGGGGCGGCGTCCGTCGCCGCCCTGGTAGGCGTAGATGGGGTCGACGATCATCAGCCGGCAATCGCCGAGATCCGCCACCGTTTTCTCGATCACCTTCAGATCGCGCGGCCTCAGCGTCGGTAAACGAGGCACGGGCGGAGAATATTTCCACCGACGCGCCGGCCCGACGACGCTTTGCTTGAAGTCGCTCCTACTGGTGACCATACCCTTGAGCAGGTAAATCCGAGACAGATCGGCTCCCATCGAGCGGAGCCGAGGGCAAATCATGGTCGACGGATCATCTTCGCCCGACATCAGCAGGACGCTGCCCGGTCCATCGGGAACATCCCCGCCCGGCAGTGCGGTGCCTCGCGTGACCGCCGCGGCGATCGACAGCGTCAAGAATCCCTTTCCCACTTTCGGCTCGCCCGCGATCCCCGTCAGCCCACCCATCGGAATGCGATCGCGCCACAGCCACTTCCCCG
>CAVURY010000051.1:0-19888 GCA_963743925.1 uncultured Planctomycetota bacterium
ATCGTACGCGCCGAGGATCATCGCGGAAAGATTGAAAAATCTACACACCTCCTCGGCACGCGAGATGCTGACAGTGCCCGTCGTATCGAGTCGAGTTTGCCCGATTCGTTGCGACAGATGCCCCGTTTGTCCTTTGGAGCATGAACATGATTCGTTCCCTTGCTGCTTCCCTGCTGACGCTCTCCCTCGTGGCTTCCTCGGCCATCGCCCAGGACGGACCCATCCGCAGGGCGGGCCAGGCCCTGGATAATGCCGGGAAGAACATCCGCTACCGCGTCGAGTCCGAGATCGCCCGCGGGCAGATCAGCGCCCAGGAGCGAGAAGTGCTCGGCCGGGTCTCGCGTCGGATCGAGTGGGACAAGCGGTTCGTCGGTTCCGCGATCCAGATCGAGTCCCGCGCGGGCGGGGCGGTGGCCGTTCGGGGCTCCGTCCTCAGCGATGCCGCCAAGATGCAGGCCATCGAGGTCGTGGAAAACACGATCGGCGTGACCAGCGTCGTTGACCAGCTCGCCGTGGTCAAAGAGGTCAAGGTGATCAAGGCCAGGCCGGTGGTCGAGGTGATCGAAGTCACGCCGCCGGTCACCACCGAGACCAAGGTGATCGAAGTCACGCCGCCGGCCACGACCGGGACGAAGGTCATCGTCAAGCCCTGACCAGGACGGACGCCAACGTACGCACCGGGCGCGGGTCTCCTGACCCCGCCCCAGCTTCGACGGAAGGTCTCTCGATCCCAGCTTCCGCCTGATAACCGACATGAGCCAGGCCGCCTCGTTGGGCGAGGTTTCCCTTCAATTGACGCGGATTCTGAGGGTGTGAAAACGCTCTTGCCCCGACGAGTCGGCAATCGTGACGATGACCGTCACGAGATCACCACTCGACAGACCCGTCGGCCGTAGCCAGGTCAGCTTGCCGGTCGGTGAGACGGTCATCCCATCCGGCCCTCGGGTCAGGGTATATTGGACGCCGCCCAGTTTTGAACGTGCTTCGATCTGATGGTGGATCGCCTTGTCAGCCTCGGTGTACAGGTTCGAGGCGCTCGTGACGAAGAGGTAGTCGCCCGCGAGCTCGTCGAGGGCCTTCCCGATGTCGAGCGTGCGCAACACCAGCCGATCGTTGGTGAACGGGATGGTGATCAGCAGGTTGGCGGCCGGGACGAGATGGAACCGCTTCTCGACCGTGAAATCGCCCTGGATCGAGGATTCGTTCTCCCCCGCGCCGCTCATCTCGTCGAGTTCGCTGAGGGTCAGGAGACGCGTGCCGTCCCCGGCGGCATGAACCGAGGCCGTGATCGGGACCGGGTTCGGCCCCCGCTGCTGGTTCGGCGACATGTTGCTCTTGAGCCCTGAGATGCTCAAGTCATACGCCGGGTCGGGCGAGGGGATGGTCAGCTCGGAGGCGGTCCCCGGGCGGGAATCACCTCCTCTCACGGGCTTGCCCTCGGCGTCGAGCACTCCGCCCCGGCCCGTGTAGACCGTGCGGCCGTCCGGCCCGGGAGCGAGGTGATCGAGTCCCTCGTGGTTATAGATGCCCTTGAGCGTCGCCTTGTGCACGGCGAGAGTCTGGAACCCGGTGGGCGAACCGTTCGTGTGCCAGATCCCGAACAGGTCACCTCCGGCCGAAACCCGAACGTGGACCCTCGCTTGCAGGTGCGGGTGGAGCACGATGCTGCCTCCGGAGGGGGATACGCCGCCGATCCCCTGGAAGCCACCGTTGCTGATCGGCCCGGCCTTGAGCACGGTGAGCGACTTGAGGTCCAGGAAGCTGAACCGTGGCTGCTGGGGAAAGCCGTTGCTCGAATCGGTTGACCAGAGCGCCAACAGCGGGCCGTCGGAGTCGTTCCCCATGGCCAAGCCCTTGAGTCGTCCCTTGATCGGCGACGGGAAGCTCGAGCCCTGCCGGGTCATCGTTTCCAGGTCCCAGCGCTGGAAGATTTCCTGATCGGGGAAGGCGACAACGAGCGTCTTCGCTCCCGCGGCGACCAGGACGCTCTCCGTCGGCAGCGTGATGGTCTTGACGATATCGGCCGCGTTGACGTCGAAGACGGCAAGCTTGCGGGCGTCCTTGAGCGTCAGGATGAGGTAACGTCCGCCACCGCCGACGGCGACGTCGTCAATCTTGGTCTCGAGCGTGCGGACCAGAGGAGCCCTCTCCCCCTCGGCATGGGCCGACTTCCTGATCCGCGCCTCGCCGATGGCGACGGACGGCGGCCGGATCGACTTGCCGGCCCCGCGAGGCACCCCGTCGACGTCGAGAATGCCGCCGATCTTGAGCCGGCCATCATCGCTCGGGCCCTGGGGGCCCTGGATCATCGGCGGTTGGGGGCGGGTCGGCACGATCACGATGTTCCGCCCGACGCGCACGGCAACCGCCGTCGGCGCCGGTGCACCGCCCAGATCCGCCCGCTTGTGCACCGTAGCCAGTACCTTCGACCCTTGTTTGGCCTCGACCAACGCCTCGACCTCCCGAACGGGCGGCGGCGCGTCGAGGGGCCGCACCGTGATCTGCGACGCCTCGTTCAGGTCGATCGTGACCAGCTTCTTCCCCACCCGGGTCTTCACCTTCCCCAGGCCAAGGATCGGGCCGGACGCCACCTGTCCCCGCGTCGTCTGCGCGGGGTGCGGGGGCGCCGAAGAGGAATCTCAGATCACTCAGCATGAACTTCACACGCGCGACCGCGACGTCCTGGTCCTTGACCTGAACCTGGGCCGTCTGGCCATTCGGGAATCGGACGTCCAGGTTGACCTTCCGGTCGGGGTCGCGCGGCACCGGAGTGACCTTGACCTTGAAGACCCCGTCACCGACCGGCTGGGCGGTGTAGCTCCGCGGCTCACCGGTGCCATTGTTGACCTTGACCTCGACCGAGAGCGGAGCGGGGAGCGAGGCCCCGGGCGTCGAGGGCTGCACCTTGATCGTCCAGGTCACCGGCCGCGAGCGGTCCTTGTAGAGCAACGGCGGCGGGTCGAAGATCATCCCCGGCGCGGTCAGGAACTCGGACAGGAGGCCGACCGGGATGGCCAGGTTCATGGCGGCTCCTCGAACCGTCGCCACGGCGACCCCGATCACCCGGCCGGCCTCGTCTACGACCGGACCGCCGGAGTTGCCCGGGTTGAGCTGACCGTCGAACTGGACCCCTTCGAGCCGTCCCTTGTCCCGGCGTAGTGAGGTGATCCGGCTGGCGATGACCGTGATGTCCGGGTAGACCTCGCCGCGGACGGTCGTATGGCGGCCGAAGGGGAAGCCGAAGGTGAGCACCGGAGCTGTGTTGACCAGGGCGTCGTCCCGGCCCAGCGCCAGCGGCGTCAACCCGGCCTCGGCGTCAACCTTCAGGAGGGCCAGATCGAGATCATCGTCGGCCCGCAGCACCTTCGCCCGGAGACTCCGTTGGGTCTTCAGGCCGATGTTGACCACCAGCCGCACATCGCCCTTGCTCCCGGCCGATCCGTGTACGACATGCGAGTTGGTGATGAACAGGCCGGACTTGTCGATGCAGAACGCCGAACCCGTCGCCCCGCCCTTTGCGGTGACGACCTCGACCAGCGCGGTGGCCTTCTTGCCCCGCTCGATGACTTCGGGTTTGTGCTGGGCCCGGCTCGGCGCCGACCCGACCAACAGGAGCAGTATCGCGAGCGCGGGCGAGAGCAACTTGACCATGGCGGGCTCCATCTCGGAAACAGGATTCTGGGCGACAGGGAATCTTCGGGCGAGCCTCCCCCGGGAAGACGGCACCTACTGCGCCTTGACCTCGCCGATCATGGCGGAGGGAATGGAGAAACGATACTCGTTGTTGCCGATCGGAGATGGAAGGTCGAATTCCAGGCTCGGATATGGGAACGGGGGCGGCTTGAATACGAGCAAATCCAGGATCGATTCTTTCGGAGCGATCACGATGTCAGAAATACAATCGAGGGGAAGGTCGATCGCGAAGAACCTGATATTGTCGTAAGAGGATTTATTCCTGCGGTCCGTCAGGGTGAGCATCGTCCGAGTCGAGTGCCACCCCTTGTATTGCACGGGTTGCTGCGAACGGTTCTGGATACGCACGGTCAAGGCGAGATAGAAGTCAACAGAAAGTGAATTTTTCATCCGAATCTGCGTAATCTTCGCTTCCGTGATCGCGTTTTCCAGGCCATCGATCCCCAGAGGTTCTGGTGCAGTGATCCGAGGGGATTTCGAAACGGGCTTGTAGCCCAGGTCTACCCCCCGGGCGTCGCCTTTTCCTCCTTTCGTACTGGCCTTGTTTTTCTGTTTCGCCAGCCGTTCTTCTTCATTCGCTTGACGGACGCGGGCTGGGTCATTCAAGTACCTGAAGAAAGCGACGAAGCACACGAAGCCCGCGTATCCGAGAGCCGAGACCACAAGGATCACGACAAATCCCATGAATTTTCGCGACCCCTCGAAGCGTTGCGGTTTGCCCCCGCGCAGACGTTCCTTGTAACGCTCCGACTTGAGGACCATGCGATCGAACGTCAGGCCCTTTTCGGGATCGAACGCTTGATTCGTGATGCTGCCGTATCGGCCCACGGTCTTGTCGCTCGTCGGATCCGATCTCTTCCCGGTGCCCGAGGCGAGTTGTTCACGCAACGGTCCGGGCTCCGCCCGGTCGAAGAGGAAGTCATCGTTAACCGATCCGTCCGCGGCGGGGCGGAAAGGGAAGATGGTCTTGCAGCGTCCGCAACGGACTTTCGTCCCCGGCGAAACCGACTTGGCGGTCCGCGAGACCTCATGACACCGAGGGCATTTCACTTCAGTGTGCGCCATGGCTGTACTCCACAAAAAGCCTCTCACATCGAGGGACGGGATCACGAATTCCTGGGCGGCTTGATCGACGACTCAACCTGGTTTTCGATCGATTCACGATGAGGGGTCGGGGGAATTCGACCTTCCGGACGTGGATGTCTCGCACCTATTCGTCGTGCCGAGGACGGCTACGGGTTCGGGATGGAAAATCGGCGATGGGGACCGGATGCTGGCGAGTGCTCGGCTCCCGGACGAGTTCTTGGTACTCGTCGGCGGCCGAGGAAGGCCCGGCTCCTCCCGCGCTGATCTGGAACAACCCCACGAGGACGATGATCACGACGATCAAGTAACAGGCCAGGAGAAAGTACGGGGGTGCAGGATTGAAGTCCCAGTGGCAGTCGTACGGCGGGAGCCGGAGGCCCGTGCGAGTGCCCTCCTGGCGACGGGACTTCTCCGGGCATTCGCTCTCCAGGTCGCCGAGGCGGAACATCGACTCGGCATCGGGCTCGTCGGGGCTCGCGGGGACGGTCTGCGAGGAGCCGGTCCCGGCCCATGGCACGGTCTGGGCCGGCTCCTCGGCGTGGTCATCGATGCCATCGTCCGCGGGCGATCCGGGGCCATGTCCAGCATCCGGTCGGAGCTTTCGCGCCTTCTTGAGGGATGTCATGCCTCTCTGGCGGTGAAATTCGATCGGATTGGATCGAAAGAGATCTCGAACTTCATCGGTGATACGCACGGAGGCCCGAAACCTTACAGGAGCTGGAAGAAATGGGCCGGTCGCTCGGTCCCGGGGCGCACGGGGCACGGGGCGATAGGGCCGGGGCTTCCCCGTTCAACCTCCGCGTCGGCGCTTGCATCGGAAACGATCGGTCAACCGTGGGGCCTGCTGTGCCGGCCGGGAGCGGCTTGACAGCCGCCCATCACGCTCTGCTCTCTCGATCCCACGGTCGTCTACCGCGGCTCCGCGAAGACATTGGAGGGCAGCCCGCCGACAGCGCCGGCCAGAACCGTCTCGGCCTCGGCGCGGAAGGCGGCTAATTCGGTGGCGTATAGTACGCGGAGTGACGACGGGCGCGGGACGTGGCGTGGCGGCATGTCACCGATCGGTTCCGCGGCACGGACGAGGCCGGTGATTGGTGTCGTCGTGGACCGGGCCACCGCCGAGTCTCCAGCCGCAGGCTACGGTGTTGGCCGCGACGGGATGACCAGCATGCTCAGTCGAAGCTCGTAGAACACCAACACCGGTTTTCGAGACCGATTGGACCTTGCTCTGAGGGCCGACCGAGCGTGTTGGCTGGCTCAGCATAGTCCGTCCGTACTCGCAACGCGGTCTTGGCGCTCGCGGAGGCCAGTTCATACTCAGCCATGGCGCGGTACGCTTCGGCAAGATTGGCATGATAGATCGCCACGCCCGGCTCGAGTGCCGGGGCCTGGCGGATCACCCCGATGGCCTGAGCATGTCGGCCTTGCTGATATGCCATCACGCCCAGCAAGTGCAAAGCATCCGCATGCTCAGGTCCGCGGCTGAGCACCTTCGAGTAGAGTTGAGCCGCCTGATCCAGGAAACCCTGTTGATGTTTCTCCAGGGCCAGGCGGAAGGAGTCGTTCATGGCTTACTGCCCTGAGCCGAACCTAGACTCCGAACTCATTATCGTTGCTCGTGGAGGCATAGTTGCCAAGGACCACGGAGAGAGTATCGAGGGAAAACGTGCCGAGATTATAGATGCCTCCCCCGATGCCCTGGCCTGCGCTTCCGCCGGAGCCGGCCAGCCCGCCCTGAGCCAGGTTGGCGCTGATCACACTCGTCATGACCGTGGCCGTGGCTCCCAGGTCGTTGAAGATGCCACCGCCTAGACCGTTTCCGCCATTGCCACCCGTGCCACCGGCGCCGCCTTCGGCCGCGTTCGCAAGGATCGCGGAGTTGCCAATCGAAAGCGTAGCGGGGGCGCTGTAATCCGCGGGGGAGTTGAAGAGCCCACCACCCTCACCCGCCCCGCCCGTGCCGCCGGCTGCGCCGCCGGCACCACCGATCGCCTGGTTCAGAGTAATGGTACTGTTGGTCACGGAGAGCGAGGTGGCCTGGTAGCTTTGAGCCATGCACAGCCCGCCGCCCTGGCCGGCGCCGCCTACGCCGCCTGTGGCCCCTGTTCCTCCAGCACCGCCGGCGCCCCCCTGTGCCACGTTAGAGATGAACAGGCTATTGCTCACGCTGGTGGTGGAAGACGTGGTGTTGGACAGGCCCCCGCCTTGGCCAGCACCCCCTGCGCCACCACCAGCACCGGCTGCCCCTGCGCCGCCGGCACCGCCGGAGGCCACGTCATGCACGAAAGAGCAGCCGTTGACTGTGGCGCTGGAGCCGCCGTCGACATTCATCCCACCTCCCTGGGCATACGCCCCTGCCACACCCGCGCTGCCGCTGGTGCCCGCACCGCCAGCGCCACCAGTGGCCTGATCGTGCGTGAACGTGGTGTTCGACGCGGCGACGGTGCTCAAGTAATCGACGTCGAGGCCGCCGCCGACGGCGAAGCCGAAAAACGAGTTCGAACTGCTGGCTCCGCCCTGGGCCACGCATTGCGTGAAATTGCAATTGGCAAGCGCCATGGTACTCTCGCCACTGACGAACATGCCGCCCCCTTCGCCGTCGCTACCGCTTTCACCGGCGCCGCCCACAGCCACGTCCTGCTGGAAATTGCAGTTGGTGAACGTGGCCGTCGCGCCCGAGTACGGCGTGAAAAGGACTACGGACACCCCGCCCCCAATGCCCTCGTTGCCGATGTCGCTCCCGCTACCGCCGATGGCGCTGTTTCCAATGAAATTGGTGTTACTCACCGCGATGTTGAGTCCATTGGAACCAACGCCCAATCCGCCGGACTCCGCGATACCTCCGTAAAGGCCTGCGCCCCCCAAAGCCTGGTTGCCCTTGAACGTACAGTTGCTCATGTCCAGCGCTCCGGTGGATGCGCCCCCGGAGCCTGCGTCGCCACCCTCGCTGGCGCCGTCCGCGCCGCCGACAGCAAGGTTGTCCGTGAAAACGGTGTTGGTGATCGTCGCCGCACCGCAGGAGAGCCCGCCGCCCCCTGAATCGCCTCCGAGTGCATGGGTGGCAGTTGACGCGCCGCCGACCGCCTGATTCCCCTCCAGGGTCACGTTGGACAGGACCAGCGGCGCAGCAGAATTGACGCCCCCGCCGTAGGCGTCGCCGCCGCTAAAGTTGGCGCCGCCGGGTCCGCCTTGCGCGAGATTGTCGTCCACGGCGCTGTTGCTGATGGTCAACGCGCCGGATGTGCTGTACAGCCCACCGCCCTCAGCCGTCCCTCCCCCGTAGGTGTACGCATAAGACCCTGACGTGGATCCGGAGAAGCCGCCGCCGAAACTCCCCGTCGCTCGATTGTCTTCTACGATGCAGTTGCTCACGCTCGCGTTCACCCGCGCGCTCGCGACACCGCCGCCGTTTCCGGAACCGGAGGGACCGCTGCCCAGGGCTGCGTTCGAAGTGATATTCGTTCCGGATATTGTGAGCGCGGTGGCCGCGGGAGGCGGCGCAAAGCCGAAATCGAACTCATCGTCGATGCCGCCCCCGAAACCGTTCGAGCCCAGTACGAGGACCGTAATCCCGTGCACGACATCGGTGGCGAGGCTGCCGCCCTGGGCCGTGTTGCCGGTGAGCGTGCTCTGCGAGATGGAGACGTTGCCGGCGACGGCCCCGAGCGCGCCTCCTCTGCCGGAGCCGGCATCGGCCGGGGTCGGATAGGTTGAATTCGAGACCGCATACAAGAGGTTGGAGCCACCCAAGGATTCGTTTCCTGTGAATGTGCTGTTGCCCACGACAAGGCTTGGCGTCGCCGCCGTGAAGAAGGCGCCATCGCCAATGGCGCCGCCAATCGCGGTGCCGACCACGACGTACGCCGCCGTGCTGCCGCTGGCGTTGCCGTCGCTGCCGCCCTGCGCCAAGTTGTTGGTCAGCGTGCTCTTCGTAACCGAGAGCGCTCCGCCATCGTTCCAGACACCACCGCCGCCTGCGACGCCAAGCAGGCTGGCGCTCACGCCACCCGGGAGCGTCACGGCCACGCCCACCACACCGCCACTCGCGGCCACGGCCTGGTCGCCGGTGAACGTGCCGTGGTCAATGGCGACCGTGCCGGCTTCGTTGTCGATGGCGCCGCCGAACGCATTTCCGCCGCCGGTACCCCCGAGAGCCAGATCACCCGTAAATGTGCTCTGCGAGACCGTAAGTGTCGCCCCCGCCTCGTTCTCGACACCGCCACCCCGGGCGGCCCCGTCGCCGAACAGGCCGCCCCCCGCCACCCCCTGCGCCACGTCAGCGCTCGAGCGCGTCCTGGGTCAGCGTCAGGTTCCCCGCATTGAGGACGGCGGCCCCGTCGGTGGCTACGCCGTCCGTGAGCGTCAGACCGGAAATCGTCACTTTCGCGCCACTGCCGATCTCGAACAACCGGCTCGCAGCATTGCCACTGATTGCCAGCTCGCTCGCGCCGGGGCCGGCGATGGTCACGCTCTGGTTGACCGCTAACTGGCCCTGAGGCAAGGTGATGGTCTGGCCATCGAGCGCGTGAGCGAACTGGATGGTGTCGCCGTTGTGGGCCGCGGCCAGCACGGTGCGCAGGGTGCCGGCAGAGCCGTCGTCGGCGGCGCTGCGGACGACCAGTGTGCTGAGCAAGGTTCGGTCCTCGAGAACGTCAAGGCGCGAAATGTGCCGTTGGGGTGCCCGCTTTCGCCGGGCTCGGGAACGCCGGTCGCGCGCAGACTCGGCCCACCGCAGCTGAAACGATTTGAACAACATGGTCTGGATCTCCGAGGCAGGTGCGGTCTGCGTGGTAATGGCAACGTATTCGCCGTGGGCGCGCAGACCGAGCGCCCGGGCTTGCCCGAACTCCTGCGACAATTCGCGTGGCCCTCCCCAGGAGTCCTTCTGCCCGGGGGACGACTCAGCGAGCCGAGTCAACCACTCGACTTATGGCACCGGCGAATCCGGCCCACGAAACTCGGCAGTTCCCGCCTTGGCGAGCAAGGCCTGGACCTCCGCCCAGAGCTGCTTGCACGATTCCTGCTCCGCGGCCGACAAGTGGGCGACCGCGGTCGCATCGCGCAGGCCGGCCAATGCCGGTTCGGACTGCCAATGCCGGAGCCATACCTGAAGCCGCTGTCGCTCCCCTGGATTGCTCGCGGGCAGCAGCTCGCCATACGCGTTCAGGTCGGCCCGCAGCCAGTGAAGAGCCTGCTTTCGCCAGCTCACCAGTTCCTTGTCATCCAGATGACCTGCGTCGTCCCCCCGGCCGCAGCTGGCCAGGGCCGCTGCGCACGCGGCCTGGTAGCGATGGCTGTTTTCGAGGCCGTCGGCCGGTATCGGGTCGGCGGTCAGACCTTGGGAGAAGAAGCGGGCGGCGGCGACATAGCGCCTCTTTTCGTAGCAGAGATGGGCATACTCGTCCCGCTCGGCAGCGTCCGCAGGTTGCTCTTCACCCCGGAGGACGGCGGCCAGCCGGCCATCGAGTTCGATCCTCCTACGGCATTGTCTCACCCACTGAGCCGACGGATTGCGCCAATCCTTGCGTCGGGAGCCCAGTTCGTGCCCACGCTCAAAGGCGATGAGAGCCCGGGTAAACTCCCCTTGTCTCCAAAGCGCGTGGCCGAGGTTACAGTGACTCTCGGCATGATCGGGCATCAGGTCGATGGCCCGGCGAAGGGGGGCCAGTGCCTCGTTGACGCGACCCATGTTAATCAGTGAAGTGCCGAGGTTATAGTAGGCGTCGCCATCATCCGGCTTCAACTGGCTGGCGCGCCGCCAAGCGGCGGCCGCCTCGTTGAGGTGGCCTTTGTCGGCGAGGACCCGACCGAGCTTGGAGTGAGCCTCGCTATTATCGGGCATCAGGTTGACGGCCCGCCGTAGGGGGGCCAGCGCCTCGTCAACGCGACCCATGCGATACAGGACAAAGCCGAGGTTATAGTAGGCGTAGCCATAATCCGGCTTCAACTGGCTGGCGCGCCGGTAAGCGGCGACCGCCTCGTCAAGCTGGCCCTTCTCGGCGAGGAGCACACCGAGATCTAAGTGAGCCATGCTAAAATCGGGCTTCAAGCCGATGGCCTGGCGGTAAGCGATGAGCGCCTCGTCCAGTCGTCCCGTGCGGAAAAGGGCGAGGCCGAGGTTGACGCGCACTCCCGCGCTGCCGGGTCGCAGCGCCACGGCCACGCTCAAGAATCGAATGGCCTCCTCATTCTGTGGCGGGTGGCAGCGGCCCAGTGCCATGCCCAGGTCCTGGTTGATCCAGAAGTCTCCAGGGAAAGCCTGCTGGGCGCGTCGCAAGAGCGCCAGAGCGGCGGCGTCCGCACCTCGCTGGCGCAGGCCGATTTCCAGCACGAACAGGGCTTCCGGCGGCTCTTCGGCGAGATCGACCTCGCTTGCCAACTTCTCCATCGCCTGGCGGTCATTTTCCTCGCGCGCAGAGCGCACTCCCTGGCGCCAAGGGTCGGAGTCTGCCAGGGCAAGAACCTGCTTGAGCCAGGCTGCCTCCGGCGCCTTCTCGTGACTCGCCAGGATCGACCAGTGGTCCAGGGCCGCCAGGAGGGTGCTGCGGACCGAAGGGGGTCGACGCCGGAGTACCGCGGCCGCCTGATCCGGTGTCTTCGCATCCATTCGCAAGCCGTACGTTCCGAAGGCTTGCTGATACTCAACGCGCGACCGATCAAGGACAAACCGGTTGTCGTTCACGTCCGCCTGGCGAAGGCGGATAGCCTCGAGGCGGGCGACCAACCGAACGTCGGCCTCCTGCTCGGCCAGGTTTCGTCGCAAGCTCGTCACGCGCCCGGCCAAGGCGGGCTCGGCCGTGACGTCCTGAAGCAGGACCTCGGCGCGCCTGGCTGCTGCCTGCGCTTGCGGCCACAGACCCTCTTCCTGGAATCGTTGCGCCTCTGTCAGGGCGGCTTGGAGTTCGGCGGTCGTCTTGGCCTGCCGCGCGGCCCGGTCGCGCACGATCCAGCCGACGCTGCCCGCCAGCACCGTCAGGGCCGCGAGCAAAGCCACCGCCGCCGACACCATCACCGGCCGGTGTCTCCGTGCCCACCTTCGTGCGCGCTGGAGCGGCGTTGACCGCCTGGCCAGGATCGGCTCGTCCCTCAAGAACCGTCGCAGGTCGTTGGCCAGTTCCCGGGCCGTGGCATAGCGCTCCGCGGGGTTCTTGGCCATGGCCTTGAGTACGATGGTTTCCAGGTCCAAGGGGATGGCCTTGTTGGCCCTCCGCACAGGCTTCGGTTCCTCGAGCGCGATTTGCCGGAGCAGCTCCTGGCGGTCACGGCCGTCGAACGTCGGTTCGAGCGTCAGAAACTCGTAGAGGGTCGCGCCGAGTGAATAGATGTCGGTGCGGTGGTCCACGCCTGTGGGCTGGGCCAGAGCTTGTTCCGGGCTCATGTAGCGCAGCGTGCCCACGAGGTCGCCGGTGACGGTCAGCCCGATCGGCCCATGGCGGCAGTGAGCCAGGCCGAAGTCCGTGACCCATAAGCGGACCCCTTCCGCCTCGGTCCCTGTTTCCTCGAGCGCGAAGGGAGAAATCGATTCGACGAGCAGGTTGGCCGGCTTGATATCCCGATGTACCACGCCGAGCTGATGAGCATGGTCCAGCGCCTCGGCGGCCTGCATGCCCAGGAGCGCCGCCGCGCAAAAGCGCCCGGGACTCGCGGCGGCGGAAGGCTCTGCCTCGGGTGGGGTAGCGGAGGATGCCGCCGCATGGCGATCGCTCGGTTCCGAGCTGAAACCGGCCCAGCCACACGCGTTCTCGCCGCGCAAGTTCCCGATGATCTGGGCCAGCGTCTGCCCCTCGATATACTGCATGGCGTAGTAGTGGGTGCCGCCCTCACAGCCGACGCCGAAGACCGGTACAATGTTGGTATGGTGCAGGCTAGCCGCGGCTTGCGCTTCATTCTTGAACCGCTGCAACTGCCTGGCATCCAGCGCGGCGGCAAACGGCAGTATCTTCAGCGCCACCCGGCGGCCGAGCGAAATCTGCTTCGCTTCGTACACCACACCCATGCCGCCGCGGCCGACCTCGCGCACGAGGCGGAAATCGCCGAGCTGGCCGAGTTCGGACAGGTTTTCCAGGGCAGCCGGCTGCTCAGGTCGTCCCGAACCCCGCAGGCTGAGGGCCGCATCTCGTAAGAATTCCAGGCTCGCCATACAGGCCTTCAGGGGCTCCGCCATCTCGGGACATCGGGCCACTAACTCCTCCGGGTTCGGCCGGGCCCCGACTTCCAGCTCCGCGAGGAACTCCTCCAGAATGCGGATCACCTCGGGGGTAGGCTCGAGCACCACCGGGACGGGCACAACGGCAGTCATACGAGTTCCTCCGCTTGCAGCAGTTGCCTGAGCTGGCAGTCATACGAGTTCCTCCGCTTGCAGCAGTTGCCTGAGCTGATCGACGGCCCGCACCCAGAGGATGCGGACGGCTCCGGCCGACCGGCCCATGCGCCGGGCCACCTCGGAGAACGTCAGCCCTTCCAGATTCCGCAGGACAAGAACCTCGCGGTAGTCGGAGGAGAGTCGAGCCAACTGATCGGCCACGCGAGCGGCGCGTTCCGAGCGCTGGGCCTGGCTGCTGGGCGAACTCGAGCGGCCGACCAGCGCGGTCTCGATTCGTCCCGACGAGCGCTCCATGACCGCCAGATGTCGCTCCAGGGAGACTTCACGTCGCGCGCTGCGTTTCTGCGCCACCACTTGCCTCTGAACGACCCGGGCCAGGTTGTAGACCAAGATCCTGCGCAGCCAGGCCACCCATTCGCCCGGGCTGCTGCCGCGGAAATGGTCGAAGTCGCGGCACGCATCCAGGAACGTCTCTTGGACCACGTCCGAGGCATCGACCCGGCCTTGAAGGTGGAGATCGATTTGCGTCCGCGCCAACAGCGTCAGGTAGGTGCGATTCAACTCCAGCGCTCTCCCCAGCGACTCGCGACGACCGCCGCGAGCCTCAGCCAGTAGCTGTTCGGGATCGAAACTTCCCTTAGCATTCATGAGATCCCCCTATCCCTTCAGCCCCATTCCCTGACCGAGTTGTTACGCGCAAGATGGCTTCCGCCCAGAGGGATGAAACAAGGACGCTGCTTCGTCTGTTCGGCACAGCATTCGCGACGCGCTTTGCCGAGCAAAGTGACTGCCATCTTAATGTCATTCCAGCCCTTCGTTCAAATGCACGCATGCGCCCGCATGAGACAAGACTGCAAAGACTGCATGCGGATCGGCGGCATCGACGCTGCGGCCAGTGATGTTAGTCCGTCGTCATTCGGTTTTCTAGCATGAGATCGCCTCACCGCTGGAGTTGTGCGGGCCCGCCAGTCTTTCTCGAACGCCGGGGTCATCCGTTTTCTGCGCCGGCGCGGCCTCCAGGTCGGCGATCGCGGGATCGTGTTGTTTCAGGGATTCGTATATCCTTCCCCGAAAGGCCCGAAAGTGAGCGGCATCCGGTCGAAGGCCGATAGCCCGGGTGAAATCGTCGATCGCTTCCGGGAGGCGGTTCAGATTGGCCAGGGCATGGGCGCGATGGTGGTAGGCCTCGGCGTCGTTCGCAACGTTCTTGAGTCGCGCGGTGTAGCGCTCGAGCAGCGCCGCTGGGGGCTCGGCGAAGTACTCGAGGTGGCCGGTCAGCGGGCCATAATCGACCCGGAGCGGAGGCAGCGGCAGAGCGGAGGGGCCGGCCGGGTCTTCTTCGGAATAGGCAGGTCCATCCCAGTCAAGGCCCATGCCGGCCAGGTGCTTGCGGATCGCCCGCGGATCCCAGACGTGCACGGCCGGAGTCGGACGGTCCTTGGCGAGTGACGCCCAAACCGGCTGACTTCGGGAAGCAGCGGAAAGTCTCCGCGAGCCCGCCGTGAATCTGTCTTGGGAATGGAGTGGGGCCGACCGGTCCTCGACGCCGGACCGAATCGCGGGCAAAATGACCGGATGCGTACACAAAGCTCGATCCTCGAATGCATCGGCAAGACGCCGATGGTGCGCCTCGGGCGTCTTGCGTCGCACCTTCCTGCCCCCGTCCTGGGCAAATGCGAGTTCCTGAATCCGGGCGGGAGCATCAAGGACCGGATCGCGCTGGCCATCCTCGACGACGACGAGCGCAACCGCCGCATCGCGCCGGGGGCGACCCTCATCGAGGCAACAGCGGGAAACACCGGGATGGGCCTGGCGCTGGTGGCCGCCGCGAGGGGCTACCGCCTCGTCTGCGTGATGCCGGAGAAGATGTCGGCCGATAAGCGAGCCGCCCTGGCCGCGGTCGGGGCGGAGGTCGTCATCGTCCCCAACGCACCCCCGTCCTCGCCCGACAATTTCCGGAACGTCGCGCGGCGCATGGCGGCGGAGCGGGGCTGGTTCCCGACCGAGCAATTCGCCAACCCGGCCAACCCGCGCGTCCACGAGGCGACGACCGGGCCGGAGATCCTCGAGCAATGCGGCGGCCGCGTCGGGGCGTTCGTCAGCGGCGTCGGGACGGGCGGGACGATCACCGGCGTCGGGCGATTCCTCAAGGCCCATTGCCCCGGCGTCCGCATCGTCCTGGCCGACCCGATCGGGTCGCGGCTGGCGCACCTGGTCAACCCGGCCCATCCGGATCATGATGCGGCCTACCTGGTCGAGGGGATCGGCGGCAGCGTGATGCCCTCCGTGTGCGATCCCGGCGTGATCGACGCGGTCGAGCGGGTGTCCGACGCGGAGTCGTTCGCCACGGCCCGCCGGCTGATCCACGAGGAAGGGCTGCTCGTCGGGGGATCGTCGGGCACGGCGGTCGCGGCGGCGGTGCGAGTGGCCGCACGCGAGTGCGACGGGCCGGTCGTCGCCATCCTCGCCGATTCCTGGGATCGGTATCTTTCCCGCCCTTGGCTGCGAGTTGGAACGGGGCCATCGACCTGAGTCATTCTCCCCGATTGACCCGGGTCGCCTTAATTCAGATGCTTCGGCATCGCGCTCCGACGCGCCTGACGTTTCGATGCGCCCTACGAGTCGTCAGACGTCGAGGGCTTCGGTAACTTATTTGCGAGTCCCGCGTACCTCTCGGTCGCCTTCCTGAAGGATGAGCCGTCGTCGATGAACTTCCGCTGCTGACGCTGCTCGTTCGCCACCGTGAATAGCCTGCGGACGATCGCGGGGCTGTTTTCGTTGGCCGCCTCGCTGTGATTGCTCTCCTTGTCCGGTCGCCAGGTCTCGATCAACTCGGGGACGATCTCGAGGAGATACTTCACGCGGGTAGCCCGCGCGAGCTTCGGATCTTCGAGCTTCGCCAGGACCTGAGCCGGGGTCCTCTGAGCAGTGCCTGTAACAATCTTCACCGGGCCGTCGTCCGTCGGTGTCGGCTCGAACGCCGTACGCGCGAAGGGCTGGAGTGCGAGCTTCTCCGCCTTGAGGGGATCGCGGTCCAGCACGCCTGCCTTGTATGCGAGCACTTCCTCGAGGACACCGCGCAATGCGACGCCGAGCGGCGTCCGGTACTCATCCCGCGACGGATCGAGAGAGATCCGCAGGAGGTTCGCGAGGTGCTCGTTCTGCAGCCTTCGATCGCTCGGGTGGCGTTCCGCCGCCTGCATGAGGATCCCGCTGGCCCACCGCGTCTCTCCCGCCTTGGCCTCGATCAGCGCACGCAGTGAGACCGCCTCGCGGTCGTCGAGCGCCCGCAACGTCGAACCGGCCGATGGTCCGGCGGTCGCTTTCGTCGCCTTTGTGACAGGAGGCATCACTGCCGGGCCGCGCGGCGCCGGCTCAGGGGGCGGTGGGGTCTTGATCGTGCCCGCTGCCGGAGCCGGAGCAGCCGCCTCGTCATATTGCCGGAGCGGCCCGGATGGGAGCCGCCGCTCCCGAGACGGCGCCGGCCGGGCCGCCTCATACTCCGGCTCGATCTCGGCGGGCGGTAACGGCGCGTCACCGAGCTCGGCCATGGCGATCTCATGGAGCCGATCCGCGTCGTCCACATCGGCGTCCAGCTCGCCGATCAGGGGGACCGTAATGGGCAGGTCGCTTACCTTCTCACCATCTGCATTCCTGAATTGGGTCAGGACGAGCGCATCCCCGTCCATCCGGCAGAAGATCTCTCGGACGCCGATCTCCTGAGGCTTGCCGAAGTCGTTGATATAAGTGATCTTGATCGAGGGCGTTGAGGGACGTTTGGTCATTCCCTCCCTGTACCTCGGATCGGCTTCGGCTGTCGCCAGCAATTGGCGGGCCGCGTACGCGCCGTACGTGGCGGGGTCGGCCTCGTCGATCCGCAAGCGTCCCTGATCGTCCTTGACGACCCGGATCTCCGGTATCGACCAGGATGTAGACGCTCGAGTCGCATCGGCTCGCGGGTCCGCCTCTCTTCGCCCCCCTCGATCGGTCGCTCCTGCCACTGCGCCCTTCCTCGAATATGCAGAGGGTAGATATTCAGCCCCAAGGTCACCCGATCCAAGGCGCCGTTCATGTCGGTGCCTCACCGCCCGGCGCGGTATTCGACTTCCCACCCGAATGCAATCACGGGGATCCTCGACCTTTGACGCTTCGTCCCGCCGAGAAGTTCCATGGCTTCGAGAATACCGAGCAGCTCACCACCCACTTGAGAAAATCCAGGGAGTTTCCCGCTTCGTTTGCACAGCTCGACACGCATATCACCCATACTAACCCGACGCGCCAGCGAGGGGAATGCCGTCGGACCCTCGATGGCGCGTCGGGTTAGTAGGATTTCTTGTGCGCGACCCAAGCGTGAAGCGAACTAGAGTGGGAGATGACTGTTCTACCCCGAACCGGTTAAGCTTCCAAGAAGGCCTCGAAAACATCGACCGCAGAGGGACCCGGATCAGAAAAGAGTTCCATCCATGAAGAGACAAGGCATCCGCGGATGAATGCCGATCAAGAGACGGATAAAACCGAAGAACCATGACGCGAGAAAGGACGTGGTATTGCATCGGCTTTCCGGATTCCGGCATTCCATCCGCGTTGATCTGCGTTCATCCGCGGATAAACTCTAGAATACGGGACCGATCCGATCCCGATCGGTTACCCGGAAAACCCCGATCACTGCCATGTCCCCTCGAACAGCGGCTTGACCGTCCGCTCGGACCGCTCCATATGGAGATCCTTGAATATCTCGGAACTCTCCTCATCCTCCGGTTGCGGTTCCAGATCGACCCCAAGGTTGACAATTGACTGATCCCGGGCCCCGATCAGGACCAGTTCGGCACCCTCGCAATCGAGGAATTCGGGATCGGCGGGCAGCCAGCGGCGATCGCCGAATCGCTCTTTGAGTTCCTCGGGCATATCGGCCCGACGGTCATCATCCAGGCCGACGCCGGACGGCGAGCCGGCATCGGGGTTCTTGATCGCGATCTCGAACCGGCCTTCGGGCTCGATGTGGAATGCCTTCTGGACCTCGCCGATCTCGCTCGGCAGTTCCAGGGCATACGCCAGCGTCGTGCTGCGACCGTGCCGGACCAATGCGTAAACGCCCTCGCCGACGGGCCTGGCCTCGGGCAACCTCCGCTCCCCAACGGTCTCCGTCTCGTAAGTCGAGCCCGAGAGCGCCTCGCGGAGCCCCTCCGCGTCGCGGAATACCCGTTCCACGAATCCCCAATGGTTCTGGCTCCCTTCGGCGGCGTCGGGCAGTTTCTTGCGCCCGATGGTGATCAGCCGGAACACGTCCTTGCCCTCCGGCCGGAGCACGACGTGAAATCGACGGACATCCAGGAGGCCCTGCGGCGCCTCCTCATCGACATCGGGCCGGTAGAAGAAAAACAGGTCGCCCCGTTCGAGAGCATTCTGGCCCTCTCGAACCTCGCCCCTCGCCGGCCGATTGGCGCGGGCTCCGCCTCGACCCTTCTTCGCCGAGACACTCCCCGCCCGACTCTTGCGGCTCACCGGATTCTTGCTGGCCATGTGATTTCTCGCGACTCCTTGGATACGGAAGGGTTCCAGTTCCACTGAACTGATGTTCCCTGCAACTCGCGTGCCTGGCGCATCCGCCCCGGCGAACGCGGCGGTCCCGAATCCGCGTACCCGGACAAGCTGAGACAGCCGAGTCGCCCAAATCATCAACAATTCGATTAATGTCCGGACCTTGACGTCGGCCGGCCCTTCGCCGCGGTCGAGCCGGCTTGACGACGAGCTTTCCCGAGCCTATATTCAACCAAGAGGTTGAACGATGACGATACTGGCAGCACCATCCGACCTGGACCAGACCTTGACGGCCCTGGCCGACCCGACTCGACGGGCGATCCTCCATCGCCTGTCGAATGGGGACGCCCGCGTCACCGAGCTGGCGCAACCGTTCGCGATCTCGCTGAACGCCGTGTCGAAGCACATCCGGGTGCTCGAGCGGGCGCGTCTGGTGCGGCGGCGACGGTCCGGGCGTGACCATTATCTTTCCATCAACCCCAAGCCGCTCGACGAGGCGTCGGCCTGGCTCGAGGCCCAGCGTGCCCGATGGACGGCCCGCCTGGACGCCCTCGACGACGTGCTCAAGGCCCAAGACGCCGTCGAACCGAGAGGTGAGCCTTCATGACCGCCGAACCATCCCCGATCTTCCGCATGACGCGCCGATTCGAGGCGACGCCGGGCGCGTCTTCGATGCCCGGATCCAGCCCGAGACGACGCGGAGATGGCTCTTCACCGCGCCGACCAGCGAGAGCAACCGCACCGAGATCGACGCCCGCGTCGGCGGCACCTGGACGATCACCGACTGCCGTGACGGCGTCAACGATAGGGGTTGGGCGAATACCTCGAGATCGTCCGCCCCCGGCACCTGGTCTTCACGTTCGCGATGCCGCAATTCGATCCGCGTTACGACCGGGTCGTCGTCGAGATCGAACCGGACGGAACGGGTTGCATCCTGACCCTGACGCATGAGCTCTTGCCGCCGGACTATCACGCCGCGACCGAGGACGGCTGGGGCAAGATGTTCGACAACCTGGACGCCGTCCTGGATTCGCGCTCTTCCTGAAAGTGCAGTCGCCGAATGTTACATTGGTAGGGTGGGTCAACCCATCGATTTATCTCCATGCAATCGTTAGGTTGCATCCACCCCAAGAAATCCTTTTCCACATTTCTGAAACAAGCTCTCAATTCCAGTGATTCCACCTCGATCCGCACAGGTGCACCCTGGAATTTTTTTTCCTGAGCCACTCATCTCGCTCCAACGCACGC
>CAVURY010000052.1:0-8412 GCA_963743925.1 uncultured Planctomycetota bacterium
GTGCTCGCCCCGCTGAAGAGAAGACGGATCGCCGCCTCAACCGCTAGAATGCAACACGCGCTTCGTGAAGGAAAATCGCGGGAGGCCCTCACGATCCCCATGGCTCATCCGGTACAGGACTCTCCAAGGCAAATCGTCGGGACTTCGACGAATCAGTCCGAGGACAACGAAAAACGGCGAGACGAATGGCTAGATCGCCTTACGGATGGATTGCGCCTACAAGCCCGACGCGCCAGCGAGTGAATTCCGCCGGGAGCATGCACTCGCTGGCGCTTCGGGCTCGTATCAGCCGTATGCAATCCATCTGCGAGGCGCTCTAGATCGCCTGTCGCGGCTTGCGGCGACGATTCGCGGTTGGGCTCAAGGCCTCGATTGGTCCATTCGTTCTCCGCGACGATCGATCCCGAGATTTCGTTTTGCCCATGATACGACGTGCGGCGACGGATGTCCCGCGCCGAAATGACGATCCGATGCCGGTGATGCCCCCTGGGCCCGGGCCCCGCCCACGGCTGGACCGGCGGACACCCAGGTTACCCCTCCTCCATGTGGGATCGATGAACCACGAGCTCAAAGCGCGAACGGGTCGGCGGGGACTCGCGGTCGAGCGGCCTGGCAGCGAGCCGACGGAAGTCGTCGCGGTCGTAGGGGCAGGCCACGGCGCAGCACGTCGCAAGCGTCATGGGACCGACGCCAGCGCGAGGATGAAGGTATAGTTCGGCTTGAGGCCGTTGATCGGCCGGGCATCGGCGGTGACAGACTCGCTCGCAGACTTCCCGCTCCGCCAGCGCGACGTAGAGGCCGTCATGGTCACCGATGCGCGACTGGGAGACGATCTGGACGGCTCGCGGGGTCAAGGGGTACGCGAGGAAGAGGTGGGGGACCGTCGTTATGACGTCCGCCCAGAGGTTCCACGCAACCGGGATCATTCCCCGCCGCAGGGCCTTTGTCGAGGCATGGGCGATCTCGAGCGTGAAGGAGTCGGGTGCGATTAGCTCGTGTACGGCGTTGCGGAAATCGTCTCGGAGCTGCCGAGCCTTGGCGGCATCCGGCTCAGCCAAGGCCCATTTCAGCGCGACCGAGGGATCGAGCACGTACTTCATTCCTCGTCGCGGGCCTCGCGGATCAAGTCAACCGCCCACTCCACCACGCCGTACTTCTCCCGGATTCGGCGCCGGACTTCTTGAGTAGGAGCGATCGTAGATGCGTCTCAGCAGCCTGGGATCGGTGACGCGCTTCCCTTCGGCGATCAGGCGGCAGACCTCTTCCATGTCCGCCATCGCGTCGGGCGGGATGTCCGATGGTTTCTCGACGGATGCCATGAGGTGGTTCCTCCCGGCCGATTCTAGCCGGGATTCGCGGAGGAGGTGATTGGCCGTGCCGATGGGGATGGCGCTTCACCGCGCGAACGGGTCGGCCGGGAAAGACAGGTCGGCGGTGAGGCCCTGAAACTCAGACCACCTACGAAGGGCGTTCATGTCGCAATCATTTGCGAGCCGTGCGATTTCGGCCGGAGTCGAGAAGTAGCCGTTCACGCGTGCACGGGATAGGATCGACACGGCCCGCGAGGCACTTAGCCCTGCCGCGTCACCGCCTGTCGAGGGAAGCAGGGCGTAAGTCGCTGCCGCGTTGTAAAGAACCTCGCCACTGGCGGAGGCCTCCAGCGCGGCCGCCTCGGCCGCCGCCCCGGCCGGGTCAATACTCTTGGCCTGGACCCGGGCTCGAAGAGACCGGATCAGGTCCCTATTGTTATCCACGTCGAGCTCAGCAGCCCGTCGGAGATCGGAGAGTGCTTCCCAGTCGCGGCCTAGCTTGTGCAACGACTCGGCTCTCGCGACGAGTACGGTACTGACTCGCCGCCTCGACGATGCGTGGTTTGGGGTGGCCCGATAGATCGCTTCCAGCGAGCGGAGCGAGCGTCCATACCATTCGACGGCCTCTTCGTTCCGTCCCTGGTCTGATCGGTCTTTACCGACCTGGCCTAGATCTTGGGCGGCCGACAGCGCGTAATTAACCTCATCAGGGTCGCTTTTCGATACCCTCTCCGCGATCCGGAGCGCCGCCTGATGCCAACGCTCCGCTTCGTCCGGGCGGGCGGACTGCCTCCAGTAGTTCCCCAAATTCACGTAGGCCAACGACAAGTTGAATAGGTATGCCGGGACGTCGGGGTGATCCTCGGTTAGAGCCTTCTGGAACGCGATGGTCCTCAGGTGAACCTTCTCTGCGTCAGCCATCCGCCCGTCGCGGCTGTACATAGCCCCCAGGTAGCTCAGGCTGCTCGTCAGAGCACCTCGGTACTTGGCCGAAGCGGGACTGGCCCGGACGAGCTCTTCCTGGATCCCCACCAGTCGCTCGTACATCGGTAAGGCTTCTTTCAGGCCCCCTTCGACCCTTTGATCGATCAGGTAGCCCAATTCGTAGAGCGTCTGGCTCAGCTCACTCAGGGACTGGTGTTCCTGAGGATCGGCGGCGACCAGGGCCTCCTGGATCGCTAACGCCTCGCGATACGACCGCTCCGCATCGACCGGCTTGTCGTATTGGTGGTAGAACATGGCGAGAGAGAAGTGCCGATGGGCAAGGGCCCGCCGATCGTTCGGTGGCGCGGTCGGGCCGCCGTCCAGTCCCTCCTCGATCGCGACCGCCCTCCGCAACGCGGTCTCGGCTTCGGCGGGTTGTTTCCTCTCGCGATAGGAGCTGCCGAGGTTCGCCAGCAGCGCGGACAGCGAGCGGCGATATTCCGGCACGGCGGGGTACTCGGCTGTGAGCGACTCAAGCACGGCCAAGCCCTCCCGGTAAGCGGCCTCCACCTCGGCGACTTGTCCTAGCCGATCACGGATTACCGCGATCTCCTGGTAAGCCCGTCCGACCTCGTGACGGGTCTCGGGGTCGCGACTCCGCTCCAGCACGAACTCCGAGTAGAACTTCAGCGCGTCCTGGAGGATCTGCCGCTGGACCTCGTCCATTCCCTTGACGTCGGGCAGTTTCGCCACCACCGTCTTGAGCATCCCGGCGACGAACCGGCGGGACGCGTGGAGGTTATCCCGGGCGGTCTGCTCTTGGGCGCGGACCGCCTCGTTGGCCCGGCCGAGCAGGAGTGTGCTCACGCCGAGGGCCACGGTCGCGATGGACACGGCGATCGTTGCACCGCTGACGAGCGTCCGATGCCGCCGCATCCAGCGGCCGGCCCGCACCGTGACCGGCTCGCGATACACCGCCACCGGAGCATCGTCCATCCAGCGCGTTATATCCTGAGCCAGCTCCCGCGCCGAGGCGTAACGATCCTCCGCCTTCAGCTCCATCGCCTTGCGGCAGATCGCTTCCAATGGCTTCGGGATGCTCGGGTCGATCGACCGGGGCGGTGGGACCTCGCCGCGCCGCACGCGGCGCAGGATCTCCTCGATCTCGCCCAACTCCACCGGCGCCCGGCCGGTCATGAGGGCGTATAGCGTCGCCCCGAGCCCGTAGACGTCGCTGGCCGGGCCGAGCAGGTCGAGTCGGCCGGCAATCTGCTCGGGACTGGCGTACGCCGGCGTACCGACTATCGAGCCGGCGACCGTCTCGTCCCGAGAGCCGCTCAGGCCCGACAGTCGGATCGGCCCTTCCGCCAGCGCCGAGACATCACCGCACGCCGGTTCGGCGGACGTCGCCCGGCCCAGCGGCTTGGCCAGGCCCCAATCCACCACCAGCGTCTCGCCGTAGGGGCCGAGCATGATGTTACCCGGCTTCAAGTCCCGGTGCAGCACTCCCCGACTGTGCGCGTAGGCCACCGCGTTGCAGACGTCGGTGAACCGCCGCAGCAATTCGCGCAGTCGAGATGCCCTCCTGGCCGAGTTTTTCTTCAGTCCCTCATCGCCATGGAAGGCGGCGATCGCCTCCTTGAGGCTATCTCCCTGGATGAAGCGCATCGCGTAGAACGGCCGGCCGGTGGGATCATGCCCCAGCCCGTACACCGGGATGATGCCCGGGTGCTCGAGCTTGCCGGTAATCTCCGCCTCCTGCACGAACCGGGCACGGCTGTGAGGGTCATCGGCGTGGCGATCCTGGATCTCCTTGAGCGCGACGGGACGATCGAGCTCCTGGTCCAGCGCCACGGAGACCTGCCCCAGGCCGCCCCTGGCGTGCGGCCGGAGGACGCGGAACCGGGAACCGGCCGAAGTCGAGGCCCCCAGGCTCTCCTGGCCCACCGTCCGGAACCGGTCGCTATCATCCCCCCGGGCGGCCGACACCTGGTTCAGGCTGGCGTCCAGGTCCGGATCGGCGATGCGGGACAGGTCCTCGCGGACCGAGCCGATCGAGCTGAGCGCCGCCAGGCTCCGGTCGGGATCGTTGCCGTGCAGTTTGAGGTGCTCGGCGACCAGCGCCTCCAGCAGGGCATGGCGGCCATCGTCCAGCGCCCCGCGGTCGCGAAGTATCCGGCCCAGAGGCCGCGCCTTGTCGGCGACCCAGATGGCGAAGGCGCCCAGCAGGGCCTCTCGGCTGACGAAGTTGTTCTGCAGCGCCAGCAGGCCGAAGAGCAGGTTGCGCCCCGTGTCCGCGAGGGCTTGGTTGGTCCGGGGCCGGGTTCTGCCCGGCCCGGGAGCTGCGAGGGCGAAGGCGGCATCGATCAGGTCCGCTTGCCCGGGGAACCGATCGCGATACTCGCCGGGCGTGAAGCCCTCGCCGCCAGCACGGCGTAGTTCCAGTTCCAGGGCCAGCAGCTCGCGGAGCAGCGCCGGACGATCCGACTCGTCGGCGCGGGCCAGGTCGTCCTCGATCCGCGGCCCCAGCCCCGCCCGCCAGGCGGCCTCGAAACGGTCGCACGCCGCATCGATCCGCTGCGCGGGGGAATCGGGGCGCCGATTGCCATCAGCCGGTGCAACGTCCGCTTTCATGACTCATTCTCCAGCCAGCTCTGCCGGATCACATCCAGCTTCCGCGTCACGGTCCGCACCGCGCATCCCAGCCGAGCCGCGATCTCCTCCCGATCGTATCCCTCCAGCCGGAGGTCGAGGATTTGCCGCAGCGTGTCATCTCCCAGTCCGACGCGCAGCCGACGGTACTGCTCGACGACCATCACGGCAAGCTCGGGTGTCGGCTCGGTCCCGACGAGCCGATCCAGGGCATTCCCGCCGGACCCCTCCTCAATGCCGGGCACAGCCGACTCGCCGACCAGCCGGCCGCCGCCGCGCTTGGCCGCGCCCTGCCGTTCGAGTTGGTCGATGGCCTTGCGCACGGTCAGGACGACCAGGAGGCGCCAGAGGTCATCGCGGTCGGCCAGGTGGGGGAAACGTCCCTCGGCGGCCCCTCGACAAAAACTGTCGAATGCGCTCAGGGCCGCGTCCTCTTCGTCCTCGACGACGGAGGGACGCGCTCGCCCCCGAAGCTTGTTGCGGGCCATGCGGACGAGCCGGTCGAAATATCGCTCCCAGAGCTGCTGTGCGCCACTCTCGCCGCCCGCCTTGAGGTCGCCGATCCAGCGGGTGACGGAGCCCTCCTCGTCGGTTCGCACGCGATGCCCCCTCGCGGTTGACGGCCATCGTCCGATCGCTCAGGAGCCGATTTTACGCGAGCCGTCGTCTGCTTGCAAACATCAAGGCGACCGATATTCGGAGGTTTTCGCTCAATTCGTCCCGGGCCCCTGTCCCGCGCCGACAAGCCTTTCGGAGTTAAACGGTAGAACGGCTGACTGACATCGGGTCGGTCAGCCGGATGCGAGCGAACTGAGAGACAGAAAGGCGGACAACATGCGGCGCTTCTTCATGGCGATGTTCATCGGCGGGCTGGTCGCGTTGGGTTATGGCGGGGTGACGAAGGTTGCCCAAGCCGACGGGGCCGAGCGCCCCAACACAGTGGCCTTCGCGGCGGCCGGTTATTACGTGTGGTATCAGTACCCGGGTCAGCGCTGGAATAGCGAGGGCCCCTACTCGAGCTATTACGATGCCAATACGCAATTGCAGAGACTGATCCGGAGTGGGGCAAGGGCCTTCATCAGCAATCGGCCGACGTGACCATCCCGTCCGTGAGGTCGACGAAGGCCGGAACTCTACCGCAATACGGGGACTGCCGGCCCGGGCCCACCGCGCCCGGCAGGTCCCCGCGATTGACATTCGCAGACTTGATCCGACTAACCGGGTTCGCACCGGGCTCGACGCCCGCGACGGTCCGCGGCGAGGGCAATCGCTTGAACGTTTATAAACATCTGTATATTATCGATCAGGAGCGAGGCCATGACAAGGGTGCTGATGATCGCGGGGCTTGTCGCAGGGATGGTCATGTCCGGGGCCCGCTGGGCCGAGGCCCAGGATGGTTCGGAGCCAAGGCCAGGAGCCTTCCCGCAGGAGACGCCGGGGGCGGTAAGGGTGCCAGCCCCGATCAATGCGGAAGGGTTGGACGATCTCCTTCCGGCCCCCGATCCCGACGATGACGGAGACGAGGAAGAGATCATCCCTGGCGACATTCGGGATACAAAGCTGACGGTCGTGCGAGATGGCGGGGCTCGGCGATTATGGGTCGACGCGCTACTGGTTCTCGACACGAATGCCACGGGGCGGGACGGAAACGGTCGGTCGAAGTCGCTGGCACCGGCGTTGCGAAAGGACGGGGAAAACATGGTGAACCTCTTTCGATCGATCGGGATCCAACCCACCGTGCTCCAAGGGGACGAAGTTCGGCCGGAGGCAATCCGGAGGCACTACGCTCGCTTGCGAGGGGGCTCAAACCGGCCGGATGTCCTCATCTTCTATTCCACCAGCCATGGCCATTCCAATCCGCGAAGGGCGCGACAAGGCGATCGGTCGCACGGGCACGTACTCGACTTGAACGACGGGCGCGCGCCCATGTGGCACGCAAGCGTCCGAAAGGCCATGCTTTCGGTTCAACCGCGTCGTCTGGCCGTCCTCTTGACCGACTCGTGCAGCAGCATATACGGCGGTGCGACCCTGGCGGGCATGGGGGAGATGAGCCCCTTCGCGCGGGAGGCGATCCGATCCCTCTTCCTCAACCACACCGGCATCGTCGATCTGAATTCGTCGTCGCTGGGGCAGACGTCCGCTTGCAATCCTTACACCGGTAGCCTCTTCACTGATGCCTTCTTCACGGTGATCGCGTCCGGCGACGAGAAGCAGCTCGACTTCGCGCCGCGAGACGGGATTGTTGCCTGGGATGAGGTCTTCATGGCCACGCGAAAATCGGTCGCCGATTCCTCGGAGGGGAAGCAAGTCCCCGAGGCGTTCAGCCTCGCCCGGCCCCGGTAACAGCCGCGGTCGGAGGCCATGGTATCGCGAAAGGCTGCCCGAGGGGGCTATCCCATGCGATAGCTCCCTCGGAGGCTTCGATTTCCGGCGAGTATCGGGCATCGCGATACAGCGACCCATCAACACCGCGCCCTTCCCGTCAACCAATCGCTTGTCAAGCTCGGGCATCATGACGCTCGGGTGGGTCGAGCCGAGCCGATGCGCCAGGACCGATCGGAAGGGCGGGCCGGGGACGATGTCGCACGAAAGGTCGCCCGAGCCGATGACCGCAGCCAGCTGCGGCGATGCTTCGGCCGTCTGGCACCGACCCGTTGATCACGAGGGATCACCCATGGTCCTGCCACGTTCGAGGCCGGCAACCCCGGGTTCGGAAGCGGTACGCGGTGGGATGAGTTCGGCCAGTCGCCCGCCGGCCGAGAAGAACCCGCGGAGCATCAGGTCCAGGGAGACCTCGTTCGAGGAAGCCTCGATCTTGGCGACCCGAGATTGGCTCGAACCGATCCGATCGGCCAATTCCTGCTGCGTGAGCTGGTTGCTCTCCCTGAGCCGTCGAACACCCCGCCCCACCATGAGCCGGAACTCGATCATCTGCCGCTCTTCCTCGGTCAAACCCAGGAATTCGGCGGCATCCCCGATCTTCCAACCTGCGGCTTCCAAGGCTTCTCGCTTCTTGGCGTCCACCGCGATCCTCTCCACTAAAGACTCTTTTGTCACCCCGTCAAGAGCCTTCAGACGACGCTGGCAGTCGAGGATAACATGCTTCGGCGTTTGCTGAGTGGTCTCGGCAAACACCGCGATAATCACGATGGCATCCGTATCGAAGCGATAGACGATGCGCCAGCTCTGACCCTCGTCTCGAACTCGCAACTCATGGCATCGCGGACCGATGTCCGGCATCGGTCTTGAATGGGGCATACCGAGCAATTCACCGTCCTGAAGCTGGCGGAGCAGCCTCCCAGCCTCCAGCCGCGCAGCCCGCGAAAACGGCGTTGTCTGGATCTCGCCGTGCAACCAGGCCAGCGGCTTCGGGGGCGGATCGGCTTACTCATACGGGCAATCTATGCCGAATCCGGCATAAATTCGACCGCGATGATGCCAAATTCGGAATAGTCGGACGTACACGACTTGGCCTCAACGCGGGGCAGGCATCTCCCCAATCCACTGCCGGATGAGTGCCACGCCC
>CAVURY010000053.1:0-57886 GCA_963743925.1 uncultured Planctomycetota bacterium
CGCAACAGACCCCCATCACGCAGACACCCTCCATCTGATGGGTTTCTTATCCCGGCAGGCCCAACAACACGATTTGGCCGTGGAGTGGATTGCCCGCGCCATTCGGCAGGACCCTGAACCAAAATTTCTTCTGATGCTGGGAACGGCATCATGGCAGTCGGGGCGACGCCAAGAGGCCCTCAAGGCCTTCGAGAAGGGGGATCAGCTAAAAATTGAAAAACGTCCACGGATTGGGCGGTTGGAGAGGGGTGCTTTCCTGCTTCAATCTGTGCGACGCGTTGCAGCCAAACCACGTTCCGACATTGAGCATCCGCGCGATGTGCCTGTATGGCCTCAAAAGGTTCGCGGGAAGCCTTGGCCGACACAAGACGAGCGCAAGCGCTCGATCCGACCAATGCCGAGCTATGCAACAATATCGGCATCCTCCTTCCGATCGCTATGGCCGGGATGAAGAGGCGTTGGCATGGTTCGACCGGGCGCTCGCGCTTCGTCCGAATTTTTCGGATGCGCTTCACAACAAAGCTGTCGCATTGACGCAAAGTCGGCGGTTCCACGAAGCTTTCGCGATCTATGACGGGCTAAGGGCAGCAGATTCTAACGATGCCGAAGCGGAGTTGGGGTCGGCACATCTTCACATGTTGAGCGGAAATTTTGAAGCCGGTTGGGTGGTACGTGAGGTGCGATGGAAGATGCCGCCGCTCTCGACGACCCATCATCCAAATTCTTGCAGCCGCTGTGGCTCGGGAATGGAGCCATTGAAGGCAAGACCATCCTTGTCGCTGCGGACGAGGGATTTGGGGACACTGTTCAGTTCGCGCGTTACCTGCCGATGCTGACAGAACGCGGTGCGCGCGTCGTTTTTGTTGTTCCGGCCGCTACGTCTTCTGTTGTCGGGTCTCCCCGGAATCTTGCAGTGTATTCCGACATCAACAATGAATTCGTCTGCAGTAAATGCGTTACCGGCGTTCGACATCCATTGCCCCATGATGAGCTTGCCTCTTGCCTTTGGGACCAGGCTCGACACCATTCCGTCGCCAACATCGTATCTGCCTCGCCCTGCAGATAGCCGCATACAAGCCTGGGAGGGGCGTCTTGGCCGGCACGACAGACTGCGCGTCGGCCTGGTCTGGTCCGGTAATCCAAACCACGCGAACGATCATAACCGGTCGCTGCCGTTGCGGACGCTGGCGCCCCTTTTCGACGTCGATGCAACCTTTGTGAGTTTGCAAAAAGACCCGAGACCTGCGGACAAGGCGACGCTGCTGGAACAGACCGACATCGTCGATCTAACCGCGCATCTCACAGATTTCAGCGAGACGGCTGCCTTGGTGACATGCCTCGATCTGATCATTACCGTGGACACCAGTGTCGCCCATCTCGCCGCCGCCCTTGGACGACCGACCTGGATTCTGCTGCCCTGACACGCCAGATTATCGTTGGCTGCTCGATCGTAACGACAGCCCCTGGTATTCAACCGCGCGTCTGTTCCGGCAGACCGAAACCCGCGGACTACGGCGAGGTCCCTAATCCGGTAAGAGACGCGTCGCTCCCGGCTGGTTTTCGCCGGTTAAGATCCTTGACACGGACGTCGCCGCGGTCTTCGGGATTTCTCATCTCGACGCAACCAATTGAAAAAATTCAACAAAACATCAAATCCCGGATCTAAGCTACTTCCTCAACGGGATCGGCTGCCGAAAGCCCTCTCATACTATTGCCTGCAAAATGCCCGCCGCTGCGCCGGGCGACGTCAGGCGTTAACGAACGCCGGGATCGCACCTCCCTACTTTAGTTTCGCCGGCATGACCGCCCTGCCGCGGTGTTCCCCTTGCTGAGAGCGCAGGCGCGGCTAGAACGCCCCCAAACTCGAACAAACAAGGCCGATCAACAAGGCCGTGAGTCAACAGTGGAGAGAAACGATATGACAAAAACATCCCGAACGTCCGTGTTCCGTTCCTGTCGGGCTGCTCGGCGCGACCGCGCTCGGCCTGTTGGCGCGGCTTCCGGTCAGGCGCTTGCCGCCGACCCGATCAAGATCGGCGTCATCGCCGAGGCGCAGGCGATCGCCGGCGCCTCGATCCCGCAGGCCGCGCAGCTCGCCGCCGACGAGATCAACGCCAAGGGCGGCGTCGACGGCCGCAAGATCGAAATCGTCACCTATGACAACCACTCCTCCTCGGCCGATTCGGTTCGCGCCTTCCAGCGCGCGGTCAACGAGGACAAGGTCAACGTCGTCATCGCCAGCTACATCAGCGAAGTCGTGCTGGCGCTGGAGCCCTGGGCCGTCGCGCCTGAAGACGCCGTTCATCACGCCGGGCGCCGCCTCCAACGAGATCAGCAAGAGCGTCCACGCCGACTACGAGAAGAACAAATACACCTTCCACGGCTATCTGACCTCGGCCGCGCTGGCGCTGTCGGTCTGCGACGCCGCCAAGGAACTGCTGGTCGAGCAGAAGCACATGAAGACCGCGGTCATCATGAGCGAGGACGCCGCCTGGACCAAGCCGCTCGACGTCGGCTACGAGGAATGCCTGCCCAAGATCGGGCTGAAGGTGCTCGACCATATCCGCTTCTCGCCCGACACCACCGACTTCACGCCGATCTTCAACAAGATCGAGGGCGCCAAGCCCGACGTGATCATCACCGGCATCTCGCATGTCGGCGTGCAGCCGACCGTGCAGTGGAAGAACCAGCAGGTGCCGATCCCGATGTTCGGCATCAGCTCGCAGGCCACCAACGAGACCTTCGGCAAGGACACCAACGACGCCTCCGACGGCGTGCTCTATCAGGGCGTGTCGCGGCCCGGACGTGCCGGTGACGCCGAAGAGCGATCCCGTTCGCCAACGCCTTCAAGGCGAAGTTCGGCAACTTCCCGTCCTATGCCGGCTACACCTCCTATGACGAAGTCTATTTCATCGCCGATGCCGATCAAGCGCGCCGGCTCGACCGACGCCGACAAGATGGTCGAGGCGATGGAGAAGACCGACTGGGTCGGCACCATCGGCCGCGTCCAGTTCTACGGCAAGGACGGCTATCTGACCTCGGCCGCGCTGGCGCTGTCGGTCTGCGACGCCGCCAAGGACCTGCTGGTCGACGAGCATGCACATGAAGACCGCCGTCATCATGAGCGAGGACGCCGCCTGGACCAAGCCGCTCGACGACGGCTACGAGGAATGCCTGCCGAAGATCGGCCTGAAGGTGCTCGACCACATCCGCTTCTCGCCCGACACCACCGACTTCACGCCGATCTTCAACAAGATCGAGGGCGCAGAAGCCGGACGTGATCATCACCGGCATCTAGCCATGTCGGCGTGCAGCCGACGGTGCAGTGGAAGAACCAGCAGGTGCCGATCCCGATGTTCGGCATCGCCTCGCAGGCGACCAACGCGACCTTCTGGAAGGACACCAACGGCGCCGCCGACGGCGTGCTCTATCAGGGCGTCGTCCGGCCCCGGCGTCGCGGTGACGCCGAAGACGCATGCCGTTCGCCGAGGCCTTCAAGAAGAAGTTCGGCAACTACCCCGTCCTATGCCGGCTACACCTCCTATGACGAGGTCTACTACATCGCCGACGCCGATCAAGCGCGCCGGCTCGACCGACGCCGACAAGATGGTCGACGCGCTGGAGAAGACCGACTGGGACGGCACCATCGGCCGCATCCAGTTCTACGGCAAGGACGATCCGTTCACCCATCGGTCAAATACGGCAAGGGCTGATCACCGGCCTGATGCTGCAGTGGCAGGACGGCAAGCAGGTCAGCGTCTGGCCGACGGAAGTCGCCAAGGCAAGCTGAAGTTCCCGAGCTTCATCAAGGTCACGTCGAACTGACTCGAACTGCTCCCGGACTCGAGCCCTCATGGCAGCTTCCGGATCCTCAGGCTTGCGATCAGGCGCTCGCCTGCGCACGGTCACGCTGATCTGGAGTCTCGCTGCCAAGGAAGTCGCCAAGGGCACAGTTGAAGTTCCCAAGCTTCATCAAGGTCACCTCGAACTGATATCCGAACGATCATGCTCCCGGGTTTTCGCCCGGGAGCATTTTCGTACTTTGCAGCTTTCTCCAGAAGTGAGGCAGCGGTGCTGCCGCGGCCGATATAAATGCTTGCCTTGCAGATCCTGATCGACGGCTTCGCCATCAGCGCGCTGTATGCGCTGGGCGCGACCGGCTTCACCCTGATCTTCGGCGTCTCCGGCGTGCTCAACCTGTCGCATGGCGCCATCATGGTGCTGGCGGCGGTGGCGGCCTGGGCGGCCGCGAGCGTGCTGCACGTCGACACCTATGCCGGCGCGCTGGTCGGCGTCGCGGTCGGCGCTGGTCGCGGCGTTCGCCACCTACTTCGCGGTGGTGCAGCCGATCCAGAAATCGACGCGCGATTCCCAACGAGGAGAAGGAGATCTTCGTCCTCACCGGCACCCTGCTGTGGGGGATCATGATCCAGGAGCTGATCGCCTATTTCTTCACCAACAACGCCAAGACGGTGCTGCCGATCGTCGAGGGCGTGGTCGACATCCTCGGCGTGCGCACGCCGAGCAACGAGATCTTCACCGCCGTGGTCTGCTGGCTGGTGATCGGCCTGCTCTGGCTGCTGGTGAACCGCACCCGCACCGGCAAGGCGGTGCTGGCGGCCTCGATGAATCCGCGCGGCGTCACGCTGCTCGGGCTCGAACTGACCAGCATCTATGTCGTGGTCTGGGCGATCTACGGCGTCCTGGCCGGCATCGCCGGCGTGCTGCTCGGCATGTTCCTCGGCGTCAGCTCCTACAGCGTCGGGCCGCTGACCGCGAGCGCGTTCTCGATCGTGGTGCTGGGCGGCCTCGGCAGCGTGTCCGGCTCGCTGATCGCCGCCTACGTGGTCGGCTATCTCGAAACCCTCACCGCCTATCTGATCTCGCCGGCCTACCGGACCATCCCGGCGCTGCTGCTGCTGGTGGTCGTGATGTATATCCGGCCGCAGGGCCTGCTCGGGAGGCGATGAGCATGGCCGGTTTCTTCAAATCGCGGCTGTTCTGGATCGTCGCTCGGCGATCGTCGATCATCGCCTCGACGCTGCCGCTCTATGTCTCCGGCTACATCCTCGGCCTGCTCACCGTCGCCTATTACTTCGGCGTGTTCGCGATGGCGTGGGACCTGCTGTTCGGCTTCGCCGGCGAGGTGAATTTCGGCCCGACCTTCCTGATCGGCGTCGGCGCCTACACCGCCGGCATCCTCAACAACCAGTATGGCTGGTCGGTCTATCTCTGCATCGTGCTCGGCGCGCTGGCCTCGGTGATCGCCGGCTTCGTGCTGGCGCTGCCGGCGCTGCGGGTGCGCGGCCCGTATTTCGGCCTGACCACGCTGGTCGCGGTGCTGATGCTGCAGAACTTCATCGTGGTGTTCGCCGATCTCACCGGCGGCGAGATCGGCCTGACCATTCCCGACGTGATCACCATCAACGCCAGCGCCAACTACTGGATCGCGCTCGGCTTCATGACGATCAGCGCGCGCGATCCTGTTCGGGCTGTCGCAATCGCCGGTCGGCCTGGTGCTGCAGGCCAGCGGCCAGGATCCGGTGCAGGCCGGCGCGCTCGGCTTCAACATCGTCAAGCACAAGCTCGCGGCCTTCATCGTCAGCGCGTTCTTCTCCGGCCTCTCCGGCGCGCTGCTGGTGTTCTACTTCGGCACCGCCTCGGTCGGCACCGTGGTCGATATCGCGGTCGGCGTGCAACGTCATCGTCGCCGCCGTGCTCGGCGGCCGCCGCACCGTGCTCGGCGCCGCGCTCGGCGCGATCTTCCTGATCGTCGCCGGCGAATTCCTGCGGCCGACCGGCGAGCTCGCGACCTTCATCGTCTCGGCGGTCGCGCTGCTGGTCGTCCTGTTCTTCCCCGGCGGCTTCCTCGGAGCGGCCCTGTCGCGCGAGGCGCGCTCGTGATGGACGCGACCGACCAACAACGCTCCCGTCCTCGAAGTCCGCGGCCTGACCAAGCGCTTCGGCGGCCTGGCCGCGGTCAAGGACCTCAGCTTCGATCTGCGCGCCGGCGAAATCTTCGGCCTGATCGGCCCGAACGGCTCCGGCAAGTCGACCGTGATGAAGTCGATCATGGGCATCGAGCGCCCGACCGCGGGCGAAGTCGATTTTCCAGGGCGAGAACGTCGCCGGCCTGCCCGCGCACAAGATCGCGCGCAAGGGCTTTGGCATGGTGTTCCAGCACTCGCGGCCGCTGAACCGGCAGACCGTGCTGGAAAACATCAAGGTGGCGCTGCTGCCGGACAGCCTGTTCATGCTGTTCGCCGACAAGGCGCTGACCGAGCGCGCCAAATGGATCGCCGACCGCGTCGGCCTCGGCGCGGTGATGGACCGCCGGCCGCCGACCCTGCCGTTCGCCGATCTGCGCCGGCTGGAACTGGCCAAGGCGATCGCGCGCGATCCCAAGGTGGTGCTGGTCGACGAGCCCTTCGCCGGACTGACGCTGGCCGAAGTCGGCACCTTCTCCGAACTGATCCGCAGCTTCCGCGACGAGGGCCGCGCGGTGCTGCTGGTCGACCACAACGTCAAGAGCGTCGCGGCGCTGGTCGACCGCGTGCTCGCGATGTATCTCGGCGAGGAGATCGTCACCGGCCGCGCCGACGAGGTGATGCGCAACGAAACCGTGCGGCGGGTCTATCTCGGCGGCGCGATCGAGACCTCGGCGCGCCCGGAGACCAGCTTCAAGGACAAGGTGCCGCTGCTGCAGGTCGAGAACGTCAGCGTGCATCTACGGCAAGGCGCAGGCGCTGGAGAACGTCTCGATCCACGTGCATGAGGGCGAGTTCGTCTCGGTCGTCGGCCTGAACGGCGCCGGCAAGACCACGCTGTTCAACGCCATCTCGGGCTTGCTGCCCTATACCGGCGAGATCGTCCGCGACGGCGAGACGCTGCGCGGCACCAGCCCGGCGCAGATCGCGCGCAGCGGCATCGTGCAATGCCCGGAAACGCGCGAACTGTTCGGCGACATGAGCGTGCGCGAAAACCTCGATCTCGGCGGCCAGCATCTGACCGACGACGGACGCGGCGCAAGCAGCTCGACATGGCTGTTCGAGCTGTTCCCGATCCTGAAGGCGCGCCAGGGCCAGATGGCGCAGACGCTGTCCGGCGGCGAGCAGCAGATGCTGGCGATCGCCCGCGCGCTGATGATGCAGCCGAAGCTGCTGATCCTCGACGAGCCGACGCTGGGCCTGGCGCCGGTGATCCTGGAGCAGCTGTCGAAGGCGCTGGAGAAGCTGCGCCAGACCACGCCGATCACGGTGCTGCTCGGCGAGCAGAACGTCACCTTCGCGCTGCCGCATGCCGACCGCGTCTATGTGCTGGAACATGCCCGCATCGTCTGGGAAGGCGATCCCGGCCGCTTCGCCGCGGAAGCCGGCGAGGGTTATCTCTAGATTTCTTTAAAACGTTCGGGCAGGCTGAAGTCGTGGTCGTAGAATTCCAATCGACCGCATTTCTCGCAACGATACAGGTCAAGCGGCTTGATCTTCTCGCTCAGGTCGGCGATCTCGCCGAGGAAGAAATGCCAGCCGGTGGTCATGCCGCCGACCCGGACCGGCAACTGTCCCAGGCCGCGAAGGGCGACCTTGCAGTTCGGGCACGTCGGAGACTCGTGGGATTCCATGTTCTTATACTCCGGAGACAAGGTTCAGCCACGTCTTACCGGTTTCTTCGTTCCTCTCGGGCGAATCTTGGCCGCGGTCACGTCTTCTCGGGGTGATGATACCAAATCGAAGGTCGAGGCGAATCAAGCCCTACGAGTACGGCTCCCGTTCGCAAGTTGAACCGATCCAAATTAACGGCTGATCGAGAAAGATCGACGTTCTACGGTTTTCACCGTTGACGAGTACGGCAAAACCCGTAAGATCCCGCGAGTCGTTCGGGATGGCATCGCAGGACAGGGAGGTCCCTTCAACGATGGCACGTCCACGCCACGAGCAACCGACTCCCGCCGAGCTCGAAGTCCTCAAGATCCTCTGGGATCGCGACGGCCCCTCGAGCGTGCGGGACGTCCTCGGGGTCGTCAATCTCCAGGCCGACCCGCCGCGAGCCTACACGTCGGTCATGAGCCTCCTTAACGTCATGAGCGATAAGGGACTGTTGCGCCGCTCGCCCCAGGGTCGGGCCTTCCTCTATGAGCCGGTGGCGCCGCGAGCAGACGCTGCGATCGCTGCTCGGCGAGACGCTCGAGCGGGTCTATAGCGGTTCGGCCAGCCTGCTCGTCGCCCATCTCCTGGACCAGTCCCGTCCGTCGGCGGACGAGCTCGATCAGATTCGCTCGCTCCTCGACGCTTATCAAGATCGGCGGGCCAACGAGCCCGAGAAAGGAGGGGACCGATGCAATCGTTCGCGAACGAAGCGGTCGGCGGGCTGATCTGGCTTGGCCTCATGCACAGCCTGTGGATCGGTCTCCTCGCCGCGGCGGGAGTCGCCCTGATCTTGCAGGCCGGTTTCCGCCTCTCCCATCGATCGCGACACGCCATCCTGGGCGCCGCGATGATCGCCGTGGTTCTCGGTCCGGTCATTGTCGCGGGTCTCCAGCACATCATCGGATTCCTCCCTTCGGGCGGCAGCTCGACGAGAGTCGAGTCCGAATTCGTTGTGATCGCGGGCAAGTCCTCGGCCGAGACAGATGCCGCTGACGAGCGCGTCGGATCGGCGACAACTTGTGAACGATCCGCACCCGCTTCGGCGTCTCCAATACCCGATCATCGTCCTATCCGCGGCGGTCGAATTCGTGCGAGGAATTCGGACGATCGGGCTCGCCGTCTGGTTACTGGGCGTTGCCATCCTGGGCGTCATCCTGGCCCTCGGTGCCCGGGGCGTGCGACGGATCCGCCGAGGAGCGGAACCCGCCTGCCGTCTCCATCCAGGAAAAGACCCGCCGCCTGGCCCGCCGGCTGAGGCTTCGAAGGATACCCAGGGTCCTGACGCACCCCGAGGTCGCCGAACCGTTCCTCTGCGGGATCCTCCAGCCGGTGATCGTCCTCCCCGCGTCGTGGCTGGAATCCGCCCCGCACCGACCGGCTCGATGCAATCCTGGCCCACGAGCTGGCCCATGCCCGGCGGCTCGACCTGATGGTCAACCTGCTCCAGCGGTCGGTGGAGATCGGGCTCTTCTTCCATCCGGCCGTTCACTGGCTGTCGCGATCGCTGAGGAGCGAGCGCGAGCTCTGCACCGACGCACTGGCGGTCCGCCTCACCGGCAATCCGCTGGCTCTCGCCCAGGCCCTGGAATCGGTCGCACGTCTCCGTCTCAATCACCGGTCTTCCGCACCGATGCCGATCGCCGGCATGTCACTGGGCGGTCAGACCGCATCCCTTCTGCCTCGTATTCAGGAGTTGATCGGCATGACGCCAACACGTCCGCGCCTCCAGTTCTGGCCGCTCGCGGCTCTCCCGCTGGCCGCCATCCTCGCCCTTGTCGTTACGGTAGCCGGGTTCGCCGAAGATCGGCCATCAGCCCCGGCCGATCTGCCCGCGACCGCGGTGCCGACAAAACCGACGACCGACCGAGGGCCATCGGGACATGCGGCCGTCCGTCAAGGCGTCCAATCCGATCGTCTCATCGTAACGTATGATGTTCGCAATTTTGACGGGCTCGACGCGAACTCCTGGCGCAATCGACTTGACGACCGACTCAAGCTGATTCAACAAGAGGCCGACGTTACGGTATGGGTCATAGACGACAATTCACTCTATGACCTATTGACCTTCGCCCAGGGGGACACAAGATGCAACGTCCTCATGGCCCCGAAGGTCTCGGCCGACGAAGGTGCGCGAGCCATCGTCGTCAACCGCCGAAAGCATCACTACATCTCCGGTTTCGAGAAGATCCAACGTCCGGAGGGCCTGGCCTTCAAACCGATCGTGAAAAGCCTGGAATCGGGCTATCGGATCGAGATGACGGGTTCGTTACTCGCGACAGGGATGCGGCTCGCGGTTGACCTTCGCGATTCCTCCTACTTGATGCATGGTCTGTCCCAGAAGGGACGCTTCCGTAATGGAGATGTGAAAGTAACATATCAGGTCCCCACTGCCATCGAGCGGCGCTTTCGGGTCTCGTGCGACATCCCCGAAGGATCCAGCGTGGTGATCAGCCTGGGCCTCGAAGAGCGATCGGGCCAACTCGACGGGCCCGCCGAAGTCGCCAGCGGCATCCTGCAAACGGTCGGCTTCTCGAAGATCAAGGCTGATCCCGTCATCTCGGAACGGCTGATCGTTATCAAGCCGCGGCGGGTGGATTCCGCGGCGGGCGGGAAGACCGCCAATCCTGTCTCGAAGATCGAGAATCGGGATTCAATGATTCAACTGGAGACCACACAGAATGGCCGACGAGTGCTGGGGATCATGAAGGCCGAGGACGCACAAGGCTCGTTGATCCGATTTCCTGAATGACGCGATCGCGGGCCCGAGCCGGGCGTAGTCTCTTGATGTCAAGGTCCCCGGTCGCCGGCGGCAGGTTTCGTTTGCCCGGGAGGGAACTCCGGGTTGTCGTGGAGGCTCCCGGGTCGGGACACGTACTTGCCGCCGCTATCCCGGGCGATCCGGATCAGGTGATCGCCGCCCTCTCCACCGGAAAGGTCCACGCAATGGATGGGGATCTTTGCCTTGTTCAACCGCGACACCGCCTCGACGGTACCCGAGGGAAACGCACCGTCGGAGAGCAGGAAGACGGCCTCGGGCCTCAAGCTGATGGCCTGCCTCAACGCGGCCCTCGGATCGGTCCCGCTATCGGGCTCAATCAGTCGCAACCAGGCCATGAGCTGAGTCTTGTTCGACGCGTCGGCCGGTCGCGGCCGAGGCCCTCCCGGCATCGGGATCGACTCGTCGTTGTAGAAGATGACCTCGAACTGTTGCGGGGACTGTAGCGCCAGGACGCTCCGCCGGACCTCCATCGCGGCACGAGCGAACCGGTCCTCGTCGATCATGCTCCCCGAACAGTCGATGACGTAGATGAAGAACCGACCCTGGGCGCGGATGCCGAAGAACGAGGCCTGCCTCCAGGGCGGGATCTCACGCCAGTCGGGAGCACCCGGGGAATAGCGGTCCGCAGCCTCGCCCTCCGAGCCGGGTGGCGTCAGGAACGGGCTACGAGGCTGTTGCATCTCGGCTTGAGTCAATACTCGGGGACCCGCGGCGCGTCCAATCGTCGCCTTCGCCGGTGCCTTGTCCCGGGTTTTCGCCGGGACTCTACCCGGCGAGACGGCCTTGATTCCCGTCGCCTTCCTATCGTTCGCCGTCAACGTCTTGGACGTCTGCGACCGATCGGGCGATCCCGCGGATCCGGTCGCGGGTTGCGACTGTCCGGTGACGGCGGATGTCAGAATGAGCACCTGGAGCCAGGCCAAGGTGAGTCCCTCCCCGTTCGTGACCCGCGACGATTCCTCGAACGATTCTACCCTATTCAACTTATCGAGGCTTGCTCGCGCCGGCAACCGAGGCCCCTCCGAGGGCGAGTTCGGCCTCGTGAAAGGCGGACTGAACCTCGGTGTTTCGCTCCCACTCCGGGCGTTTCATGACTTCGCGGAGCAACTGGAACGCCCGGCTGCTCTCGTCGTCCCGCCCGAGACGCTTCAAGGCCATCGCCAGGAACGCCTGATCCGTGGGTAACGGCCCCTCGTCGGACGCGGCGTTCAGGGCTTCGGCTTGCCGCAAGGCGTCAACGGCCTCCGAGTCGTGCCCGACCCGGTAATGGGCCATACCCAGCGTTGTCCGGTAAGACGCTTCGATGGGCACGAGTTGACATGCGGCTTCCGCCCGACGCAACGCCAGGATGTAATCGACGGCCGGGGCGTCGGGTCGGCGCACGACACCTCGACTGGCGTTGTTGAGCGACCGTGGCTTCTCGACCGCCGATTTCGCGATCAGGATCGCCTCACGACGGAGATCCGGCCCGATTGTCGCATCCTCCATGAGGGACCTTACGACCTCGTCGCGGAACATCGGCTTGAGTAGGAGCGAGTGGACGAGATCCTCCGCCTCCTTCAACACGCGGTCTCGCGCCATCTCCGACGCTCGAGCCAACGCGGAGACCCGCAACGGCTCGTCGATCGACGGATCCGCCCGGATGATTCGTTCGACCTCGGCCAGAGGCGGCGTGGGAGTGCGGTTGAAATGGTGTCCGACCAGGCTGCGAGCCTGGCGGTCCGGGGACATCGTGGCGAGCGGCTCGGCAGCATCCCAGAGGGTGATCCGCCGATCGGCGTCGGCCGTGGCCAGCCGGAGCCCATCCGGGCTATAAGCGATGTCGTTGGCGAACGCGGATCGGTGCCGCACCGTCAGGATCTCCTGCCCGGTCACGACGTCCCAGAGTTTGACCTCGCCGGTGAGGTAACGCGCGGCCGAATTATGCCCGCCGCTCACCGAAGCCAGCCGCTGGCAGTCGGGCGAGAACGCGACGCCTCGTACCGCCGCGGTATGGCCGCGGAGCGTGAGCGATCGGCCGGACATCAGGTCAACGAGGTGGATCATGCGATCATCGCCCGAGATGGCGAGCCTGCGCCCATCCGGGCTGTACGCCAAGGCGCGTGCTCGGACTTTTTCGTTGACCAGGATTCGGGGAGGCGTTCGCCCCCCGATGTCCCAGACTCGCACCGAACGGTCGCCACACGCCGTGGCGATCGACCGGCCGTCCGGGCTGAAATCAACGGCCAGAAATCCTTTCCAACTCCGTTCGTGCGGCGCCGGTCCGAAGCTGGCACGCTGTTTGCCGGATGCGATGTCCCAGAGGATGAGCTCGCCCCGGCAGGGCCGATCGCCGCGATCGTACCCCGCACTCGCCGAGGCGATCCATCGGCCGTCGGGGCTGAAGGCGACCCGGTTCACCACGGCCATATGTCCGCGGAGGACTGCCCGCTCGGTTCCCGTACTCGCGTCCCAAATCCGCACCGTGCCGTCCTCTCCGGCGGAGGCCAGCAGTTCGCCACCGGGGTCGAATTCGACGTCCAGCACTGAGCCGGCGTGCCCCTGCAGCACGAGGACTTCGCTCTCGCGAGCGGCGTCGAAAATCCGGACCGTGCAATCGACTCCGGCAGAGGCCAGGCGACGACCGTCGGGGCTGAAGGCGACCGCGTTCACCGAACTCCGATGTCCGTGCAGGGACCGATATTCCTGGGTCTGGACCGGCTCCCAGAGCTTGACGGTCGCGTCGCCGCCCGCGGAGATCAGTCGCCATCCGTCGGGAGAGAACGCCACGGCCGTTACCGGTTCCGAATGTCCGCGGAGCGTACCGGCGGGCTTGCCGGACTCCAGGTCCCACAGCCGAACCGTCCGATCGTCGCCTGCCGAGGCGATTTGCAGCCCGTCGGGGCTGAAACCGATGCTTCGAATCCACTCGGAGTGGCCGAGCAATGAGTGGATGACTCGGCCCGTTTCGATACTCCAAATCTGGACGACCGAGGCCTCGCCGGCCGCGGCGATGGACTTGCCGTCGGGGGCATATGCCAGGCTATTCCCGGCCCCGCTCAGGCCCTCCAGGCGGCGAATGATCCGGCCGCTCGGCCATTCCCAGACCAGCAGAATCCCCTTCCAGCCCACGGCGGCGACGGATCTCCCGTCCGGGGCGAATGCGACGCGATCCAAAGGGCCGTCGCTCCCGCGAAGTTCCTGGAGGGTCAGACCGTTCAGGTCGACGACCCGGACCACCGGGTCGGCCTCGGCCAGGGCGAGCCGGTCTCCGCTCGGGGAGAATGCGAAGGCGCGAATACCCAGATCCGACCGGCCGGGAATGGTCCCGATCTCATGGCCGTCCGCCGCGTCCCAGAGCCGGACTTCTCCCGGCTGGCCGGCCGCGGCACCCACGGCCGCCAGGACCGACCCATTGCCTCGAAATCCAATCCCGAACACCTGGGCCCATGATGGATGAACGGTCCGCACGGTGCTGCGATCGGAGGTTCTCCAGGTCCGGATCTCTACCGGTCCGCCGGATCGACCATCCGCGGCCGTGACGAAGCCCGCCCCGTCGGGCGTGAACGCCAGGCACTTCACTGGCGCCGTATGGTCCGGGAGCGAGGCCAGCTCCATCCGACAGAGACGCCTCAGGAAATACCATTCGAAGCCGCGTGGGTCGGATCCGGTGACGGCGCGGCCGGCCTGCCGGCGGAGGCGAGCCTCGGCCAGCGCGGTATAACCATCCTTCCAGTCCTGATGGGCCAGGTTCATCTCGGCGATATACCAGCGCCGCTCACTGAGGTGCTGGGCCGCCCGGGCCGCATCGGTCTCGCGCTGGGCACGCGCCCATTGCGTGGTCGAGACGATCGTGCCGAGGAGGAGCGAGAACGCGATCCCGATCGTGAGCCCGGCGATGACGGGGTTGCGCCGGCACAACCGCCAGGCGCGCTCGGCGCGACCGACCGGCCGCGCCGAGATCGGTTCGCCGGCCAGGAATCGCCGCAAGTCGTCGGCCAGGTCCGAAGCGGTGGGATATCGGCGGCCCGGGTCCTTCTGCAAGCATTTCAGGCAGATCGTCTCCAGGTCGCGGTCCACGGCCGCATTGAGCCGTTTCGGGGAGACCGGTTCCAGCTCGAGGACCTGCTTGAGAGTCTCGACCGGGGTCGCCGCCTGGAATGGCGGACGGCCCGTCAGGATGCAGTAGAGCGTCGCTCCCAGAGAGTAGACGTCCGAGGACGGCCCGACCGCCTCGGCCTGGCCCCTCGCTTGCTCGGGAGGCATGAAGCTGGGCGTGCCCATGATTTGACCGGACGCGGTGAGATCGCTGTCGCCCCGGATATTCTTCGCCAGGCCGAAATCGGTGACGCGCGGATTCTCATCGCGGTCGATCAGGATATTGCTCGGCTTCAGATCGCGGTGGATGATCCCTTGCCCGTGAGCATAGGCCACGGCGTCGGCAACCTGAGCGATCAACGCAGCCGAGGCGCGCGGGGGTAGCGGTCCTTCTTTGATCCGACCCGCCAGGTTCCCGCCGTCGACGAGGAGCATCGAGAAAAAGTGCTGCCCGGCGTGCTCACCGACCTCGTAGATCGGCACGATCCCGGGATGATCCAGCCCGGCCGCCGCCTCGGCCTCGACGTAGAAACGCCGGACATCCTCGGCCGAGCCCAGTCGGTCGGAGAGGATCATCTTGAGCGCCACCAGGCGCTGGAGCTTGACCTGACGCGCCCGGTGGACGATCCCCATGCCGCCGCGTGCGATCATCTCGAGCAAGACGTATTCGCCGAACAGTCGCGGAATCTCGCCGATCCAGGGATCGCCGCTTCGTCCCGCCGTCGAGTACGTTTCCTCTCCCTCCGGGTCAGCCAGCGTGGTTTGATCCGACGGGCGTGGGTCTCCGTTACCGGGATCCGAGGAGCCGGGTTCGTTCGCGTCTTGCAGGAACGTGGAAAGGAGATTGAGGGGGAGCGCCAGCCCAGCCTGATGGTTTTCTGGAGTATTCCCGCTTGTCGTGCCTGCCCCAGAAACGCCCTCGCACGGGAAGCGCGCCGTGTCGTCACCTTCGACCGAATTGGCGGGGGCTGGCGGATCGGGATTGACTCGCATAGCCGTGGTCGTGCCCCCGTCCCGGCCTCATTCGTGCGTGGATCTCGCTAGAGGTGCTGATAAGCCGCTGGCCCAGCTCACTTGCCATCGCAGACGCACATGGATGTCGTGGAATCCCAATGGCAGGCGGTCCCGACTTCGCAGGTTACCGAGGCATTTTTCCCCGGGCATGAACAGAGATACGTCTCCTTGTCCGGCCTGCTTGGCGCGATCCCCATCGGCCATGCGGCGACCATCCCATCCGCCATGATTGTCCGGGCTTGGCCACTCGATCCCGCACGACGAATGACCGGCGATACCAGGTTCGGCAATCTCACGATGTACCCTTTCCAACTCGAGATTTACTGGAGTACGCCCGACGCCTGAGTTCGACAAGTGAAGTATATCGCCGTCCTGGACTTCGTGGAAGCCGATGGCGGAGAGCCCGAGCGGACCCGGTAATCGCACGGTCGCGGCATTCCGTGCCGCCTCTTTTTCCAGCATCTAGGATCGCGCATCCCACTTTTATAGAATACATACGAGACCGCGTGGAGAAGCCCGGCGCAAGAGCGCGCGAACCGCCGCCGATCGTCGAGGCAGCCGCTACCCGGTTTGAGGCTGCGCATGCTTGCAAAGCGGATCATCCCCTGTCTGGACGTCAACCACGGCCGCGTCGTCAAAGGGACCAACTTCCTGAATCTCCAGGATGCGGGCGATCCGGTCGAAGTCGCGTCGCGATATGATGCCGAAGGGGCGGACGAGCTCGTCTTCCTCGACATCACGGCCAGCCATGAGGATCGTGCCATCCTGCTCGACGTCGTCCGACGGACGGCCGAGGTCTGCTTCATGCCCCTGACCGTCGGCGGCGGAATCCGCACCATTGACGACATCCGTACACTTTTGAATGCGGGAGCGGACAAGGTCTCCATCAACTCGTCCGCGGTGCGCGACCCCGAGCTGGTCCGGCAGGCGGCCCGTCGCTTCGGGAGCCAGTGCATCGTCGTGAACATCGATCCCAAGCGCGTCGAACGCGACGGGCGAGAGATCTGGGAAGTCTTCATCAATGGCGGGCGCGTGCCGACCGGGCGAGAGGCGGTCGCCTGGGCCCGAGAAGTCGAGGCCCTGGGGGCCGGCGAGATCGTCCTGACCAGCATGGACGCCGACGGCACGAAGAACGGCTACGATTTGGAGATGACTCGAGCCGTCGTCAACGCGGTCGACATCCCGGTGGTCGCCTCCGGCGGTGCCGGCAGCCCCGAGCATCTGCGTGCCGTGCTCGCCGAGGCCGGCGCCTCCGCCGCGCTCGCCGCCAGCATCTTCCACTATGGCCAGTATTCCATCGTCGAGACGAAGGCGTACCTGGCGAGTCGCGGTGTTCCGGTCCGGCAGACCGCCTGCGAGCCGGTCAATTCGACCCGTCCCGGATTCGCCGTGACCGGTTCGGCCCCATGACCATGATCGATGTCCCGCCGGGGAGAAGGCTCGACCTTCGGAGACCCCGGATGTCCCCAAGAGTCCTGGCACCATTCCAGAACCGCAGGAGTCCCAGCCCATGGCGACGGCCGTAGAAGCCAATGTCGAAACGATGCCCAATGAGCCCGAGGCCAACAAGCTCTTCCGGATGGTCATGAAGTACAAGGGGTCGGATCTTCACCTCAAGGTCGGGCTCCCCCCCGCGATGCGGCTGGCCGGCGTCTTGCGGATGATGCAACTGCCGGTCCTGACTTCCGCCGAGATGGAGCGGCTGATGTTCCCGCTGCTCTCGCCCCGACAAGTGACCATCCTCGAGGATACCGGCGGCATCGACTTCGCCCACATCATCTTCGAACCCAATGGCGACGAGACCCGCTTCCGCGTCAACCTGTTCCGCCAGCGCGGCCGCCTCAGCCTGGTCGCACGCCGCGTCAATACGTCGATCCCCAACTTCGAAGGGCTGGGATTACCCCCCGTGCTCGGCGAGATCGCCAGCCATGACCAGGGGATCATCATCCTCGCCGGCGTGACGGGTAGCGGCAAGTCGACGACGATCGCCGCCATGATGCAATACGTCAATACGCGCGAACGCTGCCACATCGTGACCATCGAGGATCCGATCGAGTTCACCTTCAAGGATGACAAGTGCATCATCAACCAGCGTGAAGTCGGGATCGACGTGGTCGACTGGGATACGGCGCTCAAGCACGCGGTGCGGCAGGATCCCGACATCATCCTGGTGGGCGAGATGCGTGACCGCGAGACGTTCAACGCCGCCATGCACGCCGCCGAGACCGGCCACCTCGTGTTCGGGACGATCCACGCCTCCAGCGCCCCGTCCACCATCAGCCGTATCCTCGACCTGTTTCCCCAGGACATGCACTCGGCGATGCGACAGAACCTGGCGTTCAATCTCAAGGCGATCATCGCCCAGAAGCTGGTGCCGACGACCAAGGACTGGGCCGCCTCGACCGGACAGACCCGGCTCCCGCTCGTCGAGGTCATGCGGATGAATCCGACCGTCAAGAAGCTGATCCTCAATGAGGAGGATATCAAGCTGGGCCAGGCCATCCGACTCGGGAAGGAAGAGGGGATGGTCAACTTCACCGAGAGCCTGCGTCAACTGGTAGTCGCGGAGAAGATCGAGCGGGCCACGGCCTTCGAGGTCGCCCCCAATCCCGAGACCTTGCGGATGGTCCTCAAGGGAATCACCCTCCCCGAGCAGGGTATCCTCTGATCCGGACGAATCGCGGCACGGAGGGCTGTTGGACCCGTCGGCATGTTGAGTCCGCGGCCTCCTTCGCCACGCGAGAGGCGAAGACGCGTCCCGGACGCCCTCGGACGTGCGACGCTCGTACCGAGGGCGCGAAGTCGTGGTCTCGCGGTGGAACCTGGATCGAGGAAACGGCTTGCCGACGGCTTCTCGAGCCCGACACTTTCATTTGTCGCCGAAAGGCATTACGATCAATCTACCCAGCGTACCCTAAGGTTCTCGAACTGCCCTTGTGACCGCGACGCGCCCCCGTCGGCAAGACGTCGGATGCCGCAGCAGCCCTGTCGACGGCCAGACCCGGTCGCCGACGGTCCAGCCAGACTCCTCGACAGGGCCGAGGGGAGGCGATCGTGGTTCGATGCAGCGGCTCTGCTTCGGCGGGGTTCGTCGTCGAATCAGATCTCCTGGCGAGGATCCCGGTTCCTGGGCGAGTGCGACGTCACAAGTCGGCGACGGTCGCCCCGGGTCGCGGCGGCAGGCAGGCACCCGGTATTTCGGACCCCGACGCAACGCTCCGGAGAAATGTCAGCAATGATTCGCCCGTCCCTGGTGCTTGTCTCGTTCTTGGCCCTGACCTTCGGCGTCGCCGCCGCGTCCGATGCCGCCGAGTTCCTCCCGATCGTGTGGGCCCAATCCACCGCGATCGGCCCGTTGCGGGGCCCCGGGATGTACTTGAACCTCTTCAAGTTCATCCCCGTGGTCCTGATCTACCTCATGTGGGCCTGGACCACCGATTGGGTCGAGCACGACACCCAGGACTTGAACAACCTCAAGTTCGGGACCTGGAACAGCGTGATGTTCTTCTCCGGCATCCTGGGGCTGGGACTGGTCCTGACCATCCCGATCTATCCGCTCGGGCTGGGTCTCTTGCTCCTGTCCTATTTCATCCCCTTGTTCACCTACATATTCTCCCGGAACCAGACCGTCCCGGACGACCAGAAAGTGCTGACTCCTTACCATCTCGGCGAGGTGGCCAACGGCCTGCTCCTCAAGATGGGGATGAAGCCGTTCTTCAACCATAATGTCGGGGAGGTAGATCGGGCGGGCCCGCCGATCCAGTTCGTCGGCAAAGGCCAGGGTGGCAAGGAGGATCCGTCGCGGGTCGGCCAGGCCGAGGAATCGCGCTCGTTCATGGCCGCCAAGGAGCTGGTCTACGACGCCGTCCTCCGTCGGGCGACCGACATCCACCTGGAGCCGACCACCGAGCAGCTCTCGGTCCGATACCGGATCGACGGCATCCTCCATGCCGCCGAGCCTTTCGACCGGGGCACCGGGGACGCGGTCGTCAACGTCTTCAAGGTACTCTCGGCGATGGATATCTCCGAGAAGCGGAAGCCGCAGGACGGCTCGTTCGGCGCCCGGCTCTCCGGGCGGGACCTGGATTTCCGCGTGGCGACCTCGGGCTCCAAGGCCGGCGAGAAGCTGGTCATGAGAATCCTGGATAATAGTACCGGGATCACCAAGCTCGAAGACCTGGGGATGCGGCCCAAGCTGATCGAGCAGGTCCGCAATGTGGTCACCCAGCCGCACGGGATGTTCCTCTGCTGCGGGCCGACCGGGGCCGGCAAATCGACCACGCTCTACGCGTCGCTCCGCGAGATCGACCGCTACCAGCGGAATATCATCACGGTCGAGGATCCCATCGAATACCAGATGGATAACGTCACCCAGATGGAGGTCAACACCAAGGCCGGCCAGACGTTCGCCGCCATGCTTCGTTCGATCCTCCGCCAGGACCCGGACGTGATCATGATCGGCGAAATCCGGGACCAGGAAACCGCCTCGATCGCTTGCCAGGCGGCCAACACCGGGCACATGGTCTTCTCGACGGTCCACTCCAACGATGCCGTGACCTCGCTCTTCCGATTGCTGGACCTGGGCGTCGAGCCGTTCATGATCGCGTCCGCCCTGTCGGGCGTGCTCGGCCAGCGGCTCGTCCGACTCCTCTGCGATGCCTGCAAGGAGCCGTACAAGCCCAAGCCGGAATGGCTCAAGAAGGCAAACATCCCGGCGGACAAGGTGGAAGTCCTCTATCGACGCCCCGAGAATCCCGAGCAGGTCTGCCCCCAATGCGGCGGCACGGGCTACTTCGGCCGGACCGGCATCTATGAGCTGATGATCATCAACGAGCCGATGCGCGACATGATCCGCGAGAATCCGTCGATCAACAAGATCAAGGTCGAGGCCCGCAAGAACGGCATGATCTACCTGCAAGAGGACGGCTTGCGCCAGGTCATCCAGGGCCGCACTTCGATCGAGGAGCTGCTCCGCGTCGTCAAGTGAAGTCGCGGCGCGGTCGCCAACGGGGAATACCCTCGCCACTCCGATCCACGATCCAATCTTTCATCCCGATCATTGAGTTGAGGTGATTTTCGATGGAATTCTTGATCAACGCGATAATCGTGTTCCTGATCCTCGGACTGACCTACGCGCTGACCAGCGAAGGTCTCTGGGGCTCGGCCTTGATGTTCTTCAACGTCCTCTTCGCCGCGTTGATCGCATTCAACTTCTACGAGCCGCTGGCCAGGCTCATCGACTCGACGGGGATCGGCTGGGGCTTCTCGGACACGCTCTGCCTGATGCTCCTGTTCTCCATCACGACCCTGATCCTGAGGATGACGACCGAGACGATCGCGCCGGCACAGGTCCGCTTCCCGATGCCCATCTACCATGCCGGTCGATTGCTGTTCGGCCTGGCGGGAGCCTCGGTCACGATGGCGGTGATCATCCTGGCATTCCACTGCGCCCCGGTCAACAAGAGGATTCTCGGGGTCGTCAATTACAATTCGAGACCGCCATTCGGGCTCGGCCTGGACCACCAATTCCTGGGCTTGTTCCAACGCGAGAGCGGGGCGGTCTTCACGCACTACTCGTCCAACGGCCAGCGTGATCCCTATGGCGAGTACGGCGGACCCAATAAACTCCGGTTGAACCTCTTCGATCCCAAGGCGGAATGGCTGATCAATCACCAGAACACGCGACCGTACGGGACCGAGACCGTCCCGGCTTCGGATGAGGCCGCAGCCGAGGGAGGAGCCGAGGGAGGTCAGGGGGAAGCCGCCGCGCCGAAGAGACGGGGCGGCTAGTGGGAATGCTTCATGCGGCCTTCGAGGTCTTGCGACCGTGTCGCCGGGAGTATGGCACGATACGGGTCGATCTTCACTGGCTCGGATCGGCCCCGCCCGCCCGGGGATAGTTGCGAATTTGCAGGAGTTCGAACTTCGGCGCCGACTGTCCGGCGGCAACCGTGTTCTGCATCCGATAGACGGCGACCTGGCGGGTTGTGGTTTCGAAGACGTACAACGGTGCCCACCCCAGGCTATGTTGGCCGAGCGATCCGGTCGTCATCAAGAATTTCGGTTCCCGGCCGCTCTCGAGCTTGAAATCCGCCAACAGGTCGCGCTCGGCGAACCCGTCAATGAAGTGGAGCTTCGTCCCAACCTGGCGGTAACTCGGTACCGTAGCCAGGAGCCGGCCTCCCTTGTAATCGAGGAAATAGAGAGCATCGAGCGGGATGGGTGCGTTGCTCGACTCGTCATGCCGCACCATGACCGGCCCGGTCGCGAGGACGCTCTCCTCGTTGCGGTCGCCGGCGCTCGCTTGGATCGGGGTCGGGCGCGAGACCGCCAGGATCCATCCGAACAGGACGCCTGTCATCACGAGCAGGCCGGTCGAAAGCTGGGACCTTCGAGCATCCATGATTTGACGACTCCTCTCCGAGAACATTTGGACCTGATTCTTGGCCGGCATTCTGCGAATATAGTCCGGTTGCGTCCAGTCCAGTCATCGAGCAGTCAGTCGAAGTCGGACGGATGTTCTTAACGACCGCACTTCAGAGCCCACAGGGAATCCCGATGTCGTGCGCATGGTGGCTCGTCGGGTTACTGGCCCTCCCGCTCCAGGTCCCTCGCCCCGACGCGGGCGAAGAGCTCGGCCGAGAGCTGGAGAGAACCCGGCATTCGATCCTGGCACGAGAAGCCGCAGGCCTGTCCGCCCTGGCCGAGAAACTGTCACGGGAAGGGAAGACTCTCGCCGTCGCGGAAGTGCGTGCCAGGATTTCCCGGCCTACCTCGCCGGACGGCGCGACGCGGTTCGTACCCCTGGGTGACGTTGTCGCGGCCAGGCCAAAGAGCAAGCCCTTCGAAGGGAAAGCCCAACTCGACGAGATCCTGGGACGATCGGCATCCGATCTGTTCGCACTCGCGCGTCGCGCCGCGAAATCCGAGCCGACACATTACTCGCTGGCGAGCGTCTGCCTCCACGAGGTCCTGGGACGTCAACCCGATCACCGCGAGGCCCGTCGCTTGCTGGGTTATGTGCCGCACGAAGGGGGCTGGGCTCGTCCTTACGCGATCAAGCAGTTCAAGGGCGGTTATATCAATCATCCGACCTTCGGCTGGGTGAAGTCCGACTGGATTCCCCACCTCTCCCGCGGCGAGCTCCCGTCGCCTCCGTCCCGCGACAACCAGGTCCAATGGATGCCCACGGAGGAAGCCGACCGACTCAGGGCCGACTGGAATCCTCCCTGGCGAATCCCGACCGAGCATTTCGAGATCTACTCTAATCTCCCGCTCGCCGAGGCGATCGGTTTCGGGCGGCGCCTGGAAGCATTCCACGACCTGTTCATGTCGATCCTGGCCGACGTCCTCGGCGAGAACCTGCCCCTGGTCCGCCGCTTCCACGACCCGGCCCTCGTCGGTGAGCCCGCGAGCAAGCCGCATATCGTCTACTACTTCGCGTCCAAACAGCAGTTTGCCGACCATCTCACGCCGAACTATGGGGACTCAATCAAGGACAGCCTGGGTTTCTACGACCCGCCCAAATCGGGCCGGAGCGGCCGTGCGCCGGCCTACTTCTTCCACGACCCCGGCGGCCAACTCCCGGTCGAAGCCAACCTTTATCATGAAGTCTCCCACCAGCTCCTGTTCGAGACGGCCGGGCGCAACGCATACACGTCGAATGCCGGCAATTACTGGGTCTTCGAAGGCCTGGGCACCTATTTCGAGACGGTGCAGCCGCAACCGGACGGATCGCTGGAAGTCGGCGGGCTGGTCGGGCGTCGCATCGAAGAAGCGATCAAGTCGCTGGTCAACAAGGAGCAGATGATCCCCTTGCAGCAGTTCATCGCGCTGGACGAGAACCTCTTCATGCGAAAGGATCGAGGTCTCTACCTCCGCTACCAGCAGGCCCACGCATTCGCGGTTTTCCTGATGCAGTGGCACGAGGGGACCTATCGCGAAGGCTTCTTCGGCTATGTTCGCGATGCCTACCGAGGGCGGATCAAGCGAGCGAGCGGACGGTCCTTGCAAGACCGACTGAGACAGCCCTATGAGAGCCTGGAAACCCAGTTCCTGGCATTCCTCAGGGAGGGGAAGAGGCCCAACCCGGCACCCGAACGGGCAGCGGCGAAGAGCGTCCCGGGGCCTTCCATCCGCACCGTACCCAAGGCGGAGCCGGCGACCGGCATGGCCGCCCCGGGCGGATCGATCCGGACGGTACCCAGGCCGCAGTGAAGAATCGCCGTGAGCACGAATCGGGCGAATTCGCGGCCTTCAGATCATTTTCCGGGGCCTGCCGGACTATTCGCCTACGTAGGGGAGCAGGGCCATGAACCGGGCGCGCTTGACGGCCGCGCTGGAGGCGCGCTGGAAGGCCGCACAACTGCCGCTGCGCTTGCGGGAAAACATCTTGTTCTGGTTCGTGCACAGCTTCTTGAGCAGGCCGACGTCTTTGTAATCCACGTACGCTGGACGAGGGCAACCCTCGTGAGTGCAGAAACGGCAGCGATTCTTGCGGTTGCGTCCGAACTTCTTCCGCGGCATAACCCTGTTTTCCTCAGTCAATTACGTTCAAGAACCTCGCTCACGGAGGGCGCGCGTCTCGACCGGGCAACCGGCCAACGGCCGAAACGACGCGAATCTCCAAGTGTAGTGGCGAACGGGAACTCCGTCAAGCGCCTCGTTGTGCGGAGAGCAAACATATCCATATCTGAACATTCGACGAAGGGCCTTTCCCCGGAAACGACGCGACGTCCCCGAGGCGTCCGGGCACGTCGCGTCGCGGATATTCAATCAATCAGGCTCCGTCCTTGTTCAGATCGAGGCCGTCGAGTCGCGAGTTCGGCGGAGTCACCGCGACGACGGCCGCTGAACGGGCCGTCCCGTTCCCTTGATGTTCGGCCGGCATGGGGCCGCCGGCGCCGACGGCCTGCTGGATCGACTCCATGGCCTGGCGAGTGACCTGGTCGGTAAACGCACTGAGTTCCGAGCCCGCCGGGTGCTCCGCGAGCTGGAAACCGGATTTCTCCGCGACCAGGAGGCTGAGCAACAAGCCCATCAAGCCGCTCCCGGCCGAGGCGCCTCCGGTCAATGCGTTCTCGGCGCCGGCTCCGGTTCCGCCGGTACTCCCGGCGATGAAGACCCGCTCCGGGACGAGCGGCTGGGTGCATTGGGCCAGGTTCTGGGCCACGACCGAGAGGGCGTACAGGCGAGGATCCGAGAAGGAATGGATCTTCCGGAGCAAGACGGACGCTTCGGACAACCCTTCCTGGAGAATCCTGGCGCCTTCTCCGCGACCGGCCAGGATTCGCTGCTGGCTCTCGGCCTGTGCCGTGACGACCACCTGCTCGGCTTGCTTTCGGGCCCGAGCGAGCTGGGCCTCGGCCTCGTTCTCGGCGATCCGGATCTGTACCAGCGAATTGGAAAGCTGCGTCTGCATCTGGGCTTGCGCCTGGGCCTCGTTCAGCACCCGGAGGTTCTGGGCCGCGGTCACTTGCTTCGAATAGGTCTCGACCTGCTCCAGCGACAATTGGCGTAATCGCAACTGCTCGAGCAAGGTCTCGATCTTGCCCCCAGATTCCGCGGTGTCGGGCTTGCCGATCAGGACGTCCACACATTCGATGTCGAAGTTGTGGAACTTCCGGCCCAGCTCGCTGCTCGATTCGTGCTGGATCGAGTCGCGGTCCTGGAGCAGCTCGAGCATCGTCCGCTTATGCGCCACGTCCCGGAAGTAGGCGCTGAGCATCGGGTCGAGCGTCTGGGTGATCAGTTTCTTGACGTCACCGAACCGCTGGATGACGTTCGGGGCCTTTTGATAGTCGATGTGGACCACGACCGAGAGCGGCAAGGTCGGCTCGTAAGCGTCTTTCGTGACGAGGTCGATCGACCGCAGGCTCTCGTCGTATCGATGCGACTCGGTCCGGCCGGTGACCCAGTGCAGCACGAAGTTCGTGGTCGGGACCAGCACGATATTCCCGGCATAGGTGTTGAACGCGTACTTGCCCGGACCGAGCGGCTTCTCCAGGACGCCTCGCTCACCCTCGGCGACCCGCTCACCATGGCGGAATGTGTCGCCCGAGAGGTCCAGGCCGCTCCGGCCATAATAGCTGACCACCACGCCCACATAACCGATCGGCACGATCGTCTTGGGGATCGATTCGATGCTGGCGAACCATCGGTTGATGAAGTAGGTGCCGTCGGTGAGCGGGACGTACTGCAACCCGCGACGACCGCCGGCGCGGAGGAACGCCTCGGGGTCCTGGAAGTTGTTGTGGAAGTCCTTGTCATTGCGGTCCCAGCCGACCGCCGGCGCGATGATCTCGCCGGGCGGCAAAGATGGACCGTCGTGGATCGTCACGATCCCCATGCTATCAACCATCGTCGTCCGGCCGGGATTGAGCGGGTCGGGCGATTCGATGGGGCCGCCGATGATGACGGGGCTGAAGCCGTCGACCTCGCTCAGCTCGTTCTGCCAGTTGACCAGGGCTTTGAGCTCCTTTGAGCCGCCGGCCTCGAGGCGATAGACCATGTCCTCGGTGATGACCATGAAGAGCGAGAGGTTGATCGCATAGACGCCCTCGCGGAGGATGGCCCGCTGTCGTCCGCGCTGGCCGACGACCGGCTCGTGATCCGGTCCCGCCGTCTCGCCCCCGAGGAAGCGGCGTGCATCCTGGAAGTGGTTGCAGGGGATCACCTTGCCGAGGGTCTGGCTGGGCAGGAGCGCCTCGCCGTCTCTCGCATAGATATAGCCGATCTTGCCTTGCGGCACGGTGACCAGCGGCAGCTTGTGAATCCGGTACTGCCAACGCCAGAGCCCGAAGTGCATGCCGCCACGGAGGACCTCGGCCTGGAAACCCGCCTCGCCTTCCAGCGCGATGATCCCACCTTCCGGGACCGACCCCTTGGCCGACCAGAGTTTCTCGACGACCCCGACCCGATTGTTGGCGATGTAGCGCAAGCCGGCCAGCTCGCAGCCCAGAATGATCAAGGCGACCGCGCCCAGCACCCAGAACAAAATGCCCGGCAGGGACGCCTCGGCGAACAAGGATGGCGCCCCCCACGTGATGACCTCACTCATGAGAGATCCCACGTGACCGACCACTGGCGAACCCACGGTTCGACTCCTCGTTGAACGAATTCGCGATGACCGCTCGAGCCGGAACGTCCCGGGGAGAGTTTCGGTCCATCGCAGTGGACCCGATCTTGCGGGCCTCCGGAGTCGTTCAAACCCCCGGAGTTGACGGTTATTCGTCCGCCGCGATGAATATTCGGGAAAACCCGCAGCCTCTCGACGATTTCAAGTACTGAAAAGCGTCCATTGTCCCTCGTCGCACCATGACCGCTTAACGGACGTGGAGGAAGACTCTCGAGCCTGGCTTCGTTCGCGCGGTGTTGCCGTATAAAGCAGCCGGGGTCAGCCTTTGCCCTCAGATTGGCCCGCATAAGCGATATAATCGGCATAACCGTGGCTTCGTTCGCGCGGTTTCGCTTCTGAACTCGCAACATCCCGGTAGCTCGATCCCAGATGGCTTCGTTCGCGCGAATTCTTTTCTATATGTCCGATAGCCTGCATAATCGATACATCCGGCATAACCGTGGCTTCGTTCGCGTGGTTTTCGAAGAGCTGGGGCGATTGCGAGCCTTTCCATCATGATCTCTTCGTCCGAGCGAGTTCTGCACGGTTCGGCGCTGAACGTGGATGGGAATACGAGTGAAAATCTCGACGTAACCGTCGGCGTCCTCTCGTCGAGAGCGATCACCTGGGCGTGAACGGAATCCTCTACCTTATAGGATGCCACCGATTTTGAATTTCCTCCTCGCATCGGGAATTTCCTGAGGCCGGTCCCAGGGATTTCCGGCGGGTTTGCAGGCACTTCGGAACTGTCGTAACGAGTCGGTAGCGTTTACCGACATCCCTGACAGAATACCCGGTATCGTCGCCAGCTCTCTTCGAGGGTCGGGCCAATCCGGTCGTAGCCCCTCGCACCGAGGGCAAGGCGCTGTCAAAATGGAGAGACGATAAACCCCTTTCCCCAGTGTCGGGATCGAGGCGATGTCATGGTGGACCCTGCCGTACCCGAACCGACTGCCGGGACCGGATCGTCTCGCCTCGACCTGTTCATGACCGTGATCCGGGTCGCGAACTGGAAGACGACCGTGAACTGGTACATCCATACTCTGGGACTCTGCCCGGTCTTGCTGGACTCGCAGCATGAGTTCGCCCTGTTATCCGCGGGGAATGGACGAGTGGGTATCCAGGGGGTCCAGGAGGCTCGATCCTCGGAAGTGTCGGCGCGAGTTCGATTGGTCTTCCAGGTCGAGGATCTGGATGAAGAGCGTCGGCGGCTGATCGAACAGGGCGTCGCGGTCGGAGAGCCGGTCGAGAACTCCGAGGAAGGATATCGCGAAGTCCGACTCCAGGATCCGGAAGGCCAGAGTTTACGCCTGTTCGCCTGGATCGACCCTGCACGCGGCGATGCCTTCACGCGACGACGTCATTGAATCAACGCTGAGACTTGACGCTCGGTCCTCGGCGTGGCAGAAAAGTGCAAAGGGTGATTCGGTGTCCACCCTTTCCAGGTGCTCGGCGGGCCGGGCCGCTTGAGTTTCGGCGTCAGGCAACACACGGACGGGGGTCCAAAGGTGGAAGCGAATCGATGCCCTGACTGCGGCTCACCCGTCCTCGAGGCCGGCGAACTGACGAAAGACGGGTTACCACGACTTCTCCAATTCACGCCCTCCTGGCGTCGCTTCGTTTATTTTCGGTGGAACAAGGGTGTCAACGTCTCGGCCGCTTTCCATGCTTGTCCGTCGTGCGGGCTCGTTTGGTCGCGCCTCGATCCCCGGCCACTCCGTTCTTACATCGAGCGATATGGTCCATCGGATGCCAAGATTGCCCTTGCTGGCATCTCGAAACCTCAGGGCGGTGACGATCTGGTCTAGGGCGCTTTGCGCTTGGGTTGAGCGCGCGGAAAAAGGGGACAGACACCCGGCCCACTCGCGTATGACCCGAGATCCCGGGTCCGTCCGGGGCCGTGAGCCAGTCCCCTTTTTCCGGCCCCGTGCGCAAACCCAGCGCAAAGCGATCTAACCCGCACTCCCGCGGCCCTTCCCGCCGGGTCGGCCTTCGTCGATAGCGATCCGACCGAAGCGCTCAGCGAGGCTCGTCATGCTTCGGTCGATCCGATCGATTCACAAAACAAGTATGATCTGACGAATCTGAACCTCGCGCAATACGCGGCGGGTTGAAGCTGCCGAGAAAGTCGCTTTTCGTCGATAACCGTCACAGGCCAACATCGGAATCCATCCCGAGGAAGAGCGGCGCGACGATCATCGGTGACCCGTAAGTTTCTTTGCATTCCTTCGACTTCGGCGGCCTCCCCCTGATTTACCTCAAGGCGTCTTCAATCCGCGATTTGAGGTCTTTGCCATCGGATTTGTCGAGCGGATGGCCGCGCCAGAGAAGCCGCCCATCACGGCCGATGAGGACGGCTTCCGGCACTCCGCTGACGACAAAAGCCCGAGCGGCGGGAGCTTCGAAATCCGCACCATTGCTCCCCCCCGACCAATAGTGTTCCAGCCCAGTCCATCCGCGCCGCTGCACGTGCGACTTGACTCGTCCTTGCTCCGAATCAATGCTGACGGGAACGATGGCCACGCGATCTTTCCAGGAGGCGCGCCGCTCTTCGCCGAGCGTGTCGAGCTTCGCCATCGGTTCTTGGCATGGACCGCACCACGTCGCCCAGAACTCCAGGAACACCACCTTGCCGCGTAAGCTGCTGAGACGAATCGGCTTTCCGCTCACCAAACTCGTTAACTCCAGATCAGGGGCGATGTCCCCCACGCCGGGGGCCAAGGAGAACTCAATCTGCCGACTCGGCGGCTCTTTGGTGAAGTCAAAGGACCCCAGCCGCTTGTCGTCCACGCTGACCGCATACGACGGAAGCGGATACGACGACGGCGGTGCTCTGTCGGTTATGCCGGTAAGCACGATGTCGCCGGACGCGGGCACGGCTCCCGAGAACACGGTTTGGTTCCCATAATGACCGTCGAAATAGGTGACGGACACCCTGCGGCCCTGCGCCGGTCTGCCGTCGGGCGTTCGGATGTGCACGACCGCCGTGCGCGTACCGCGAAAGGCATTCGGGTCGAATGGCGTCGAGCGGAATTCGATGCGCTCGGACTGGCCGGCTTTGAGTGTCAGCATCCTTTGATCATAGAAAGCCCCCGCGTTGATCCCGGTGCCGGGCAGCGGCTTGCTCTCTTCCCTGGGCTGGGTGCGCACGCTGACCCAGTAACGGCCGGGAGCCAGGTCGGTCACCTTGAGCCTGGGCGTCAGCGAGGGGTTCGCTGTGGATGTCACATTCAAGAAACTGTTTCCTTGGATTTGCCAATTCACGTCCACCGAAGCGCTCTTGATGGGTCCATCGGTGCCCGGATGGTCGCCTGGCCCAAAAGAGACATCGAGCGTGGCCGGACGTGGAATGTCGATCTCCAGCTTTCCGTTCTTCACGTCAGCGAGAGTGAAGGGGCCGGTTTCAAAGTATTGGAGGAATCCGGGCGCATGGACGGCGACGTGAAACCGCGGTGTGTCCGCGGCGAGCGAGAACTCGAACTGACCCGCGCCGACCTCCCGTAAGTTGAGCATGTTAAAATCCGAAACAACGTTGCCCTGGCGATTGCTAGGCTGTCGCATCATGCGCAATCGCTCTTGCAAATCGTCGAAGTAGGCTTCGGGCAGCGTCCCTTTCGGCCACGTCATATCCTTGGGAAGGTTGAATCGCAACTGAACCTTCTGCCCACGCCGTAACGTGATCGCTGCCTTACCATTGCTCAGATCGTCCCGCTGCTGCCCCGCAAACCGAGCGACAGTCAACGCGTAGCCGTCGGCTCGCACCAACACTTGAAGGGCCGCCCCGCGATGCTGCCAGGTTCCGCCGAGGAAAACCATACCGTCATGACCCTCGACCCACGACCCATACCCCGCATCCGCCGTATGGACCATGGCCTCCAACTTCGATAACGGCTTGCCGTCTTCATCGACGACGCGCAGGCGCAGATCCGTAACTTTGGACAGGTCTGGCGGGCGATTCGCCTTCGCGACAATCTCGACTCGGGGCATATCGCCTTTTTCCGGCACGGTAAACGACAGGCCACCGGAAAAGTCCGATGATTGAGATGACAATTGAGGTGTGGATGCGAGAACAGCGAAGAGGTTAGCCGAGTATTTCCCAGGGGCGATGGGATCGGTCGTGAAGCGGCCTTCAGGGGTAATGGGGATGACATCGAACGCGGAATAGAGCCGGCCGCGGCGCCCATCTTTCCCGACGACTTCTTCCGGGCCGATGGAAGAAATGGTCAGGTGCGCGTACCGCAACTCGACGTCCTCAAGGCCTCGCACCCGGCCTGAAAGCGGTTGCCCGATTCTCCTCTCCAGGCGAACGATTGCCCGCTTCGCGGATTCGATCTTGATCAACCGTCGGTCCGCTCCCGAAATCGTCACCGTGTTCCTGTCCGTTTTCGTCTCCTCAAAGCGCTGAACGGAGTACTGTCCAGGCGGTAGGTGCTCGAACACCGTTTCACCCGGATTGGCCAGGGAAAACGACGACATGTGAAACCGCAGAGAGTCCGTGTCCCAATCGAGGCCATCGAATGTTTTCAGTTCGATCATCACGGGCAGTTTAGGCGGTTTGCTCGGGAAATCGGCCTGGATGGCGAGACTGCCGGCCTGAGGCAACGTGATATCGACATGGTCGGCTTGCTTCAGGCTCTTGCGGGAGACGACCCAGAACAGCGGGTCTTCGGCAATTACCGCCAGGCGATCCGCTGTCCCCTGTCTTCTCGCGATCGCAAAGGCGCCATTCTTGTCGGTCCGCACGGACGGAGGGGTCGGTTCGTCCCTCTCGGGCACGAACCAATTCCGCCGGTCCGCGTCCACGATAATCCGTTCGTTGCCGAGCAACAGAACTTCGGCGTTCGCGATCGGCATGCCGCGGTGGTCGAGCACCCGGCCCGCGATCGTCGCCCCTTCGGGCCAGACCAGGGTTGCCGTGGGTGCCGCGTCTTTGGCATCGGCCGCAGCCTGGGTAGCGGACGGCTCGCCTCGCTTCGTCGAGCGAGTCGGTTCATCGCCGTCCGACCGGCGCAATCCCGGCAAGACGACGCTCGCCAGTACAGCCAGGAAAAGAATCCCGGCGAGCGACAGTCGTGGCGCCCTTCGCAGGGTGTGGTCCATGATGCGCTCGAAGCGGCGGCCTAGGGGGTGGAGGGGGTCGCCAAGCCCCAGCGAGATTCCGGCGGTCGTCCGCCCCGTGAGCTTGGACGCGGCGATCAGCAGCGTGTCGCAGTAGGCTTGACCGGTGGTGAGGTTCCGCGTCAGCAGCAGATCATCGCAGCAGTCTTCGCGCACCTTGCGGATCTGGCGATTCAAGACCCACAGCACGGGATTGAACCACCAGACCGCCGTCAGCGCAAGCTGGACCCAGTTGATCCACAGGTCGTGGCGGCGGTGATGAGCCAGCTCATGTGCCAGGATCGCGTCCAGCGCCGAGGCTTCCAGCGAGGCCACCGTCTCGGGCAAGAGCACCACGGGCCGGAGCACACCGAAGGCGGCTGGTCCACAAGGCTCGCGCGATAACAGGAGGCGGGGCCGCCGCCGCAGACCGAGCTGCTCGGACAATCGGACGAATCGTCGATGGAGTTCGCCGTCGGGGACCTCCGTGGCGCGGTGGAGGGTGCGGCGCATGGCGAGCAAGCTCCGCCGGATCCCGCAGGCCGCCACCAGGGCGCCGGAAATGTGCAGGAGCACCAGCCAAGACTTGACGTCCAAAACTGACGCGGAAGTATGAGGTTCTGCCACGGGCTTCGTCCGTCCGAGTGAGGGTTTACCCTGAACCGATCCCACAGGAATGTCCCCCAACGGCGTGGCCGAATCTCTCATGGTCGGATTGGGCGGCGCGACTGTGAGGAAGTTCGCCTCGATCGGTACGGCCTCGACCGCCGGCCCCACGTGGCTAAACAGGCCCGTAGGCATGGACAGCAGCGGGGGCAGCGCGAACTTGGCCAGGGCCAGGACCAGGAGCCAGTAGCGCAGCGGAGAAGGCCATCGGCGCCCCAGCAGGACAACGGCAAGGACCAGCACCGCCAGCAGGGACGCCTGCCAGGTGATGTGGTAAACGAACGAGAACCAGGTCGCGGCGGCGCCATTGAGCAGCGGCAGGAGTCGTTGCACGGAAGTTACTCCTTGGGATCGTTCTTTCGTCGAAGTCCGTCGAGCAGTCGCTGCAGCTCCATCACTTCGGCGGGGGTTGGTGGCTGGGTCTCGAAGAGCGACGCGACGAGGGCCGGCCCGTTGCCGCCGAAGATTCGGAGCAGGACGTCGCCGATGACGCGGCGGTACGTCTTGTCCGGCCGCCGCAGAGTCGTATAAAGGAACGCCTTGCCGACTGGTCCCTTGGTCCGCTTCACCAGGCCCTTGGACTCCAGCCGGCCCAGGAGCGTCACCACGGAAGTGTGTGCCATGGGCCGGTAGTCCATCATGGCCTCGCGGACTTGACGCGCGGTCGCTTCCCGCAAGCGCCACAAACAAGCCATCACCTCCAGCTCGGCGTCTGGTAGTCGTTCCTCCGCCATTGCATCCCTCGTTTACAGTTGGTCGCCGCTTCGTTCACCAAGGCGGCACACGTGATCCACGTCATGAATATCGACGGGCGTAGAGATTGTCAATCACCTTGCGGGCTTCGGTCCGAGGACACGAACGGCACCAGCTCTAAATCGCAAAGCGAGAATTCATCGACAATCATATTAATAAAAATGTGACCACATATTGAATCTAACCCACTGAATTCATCTCGATCGTCCCGCCCCGAATCGCCGAAGCCGAGCCCGGGATGAGCTTGGATCAGCTCCGCTCCTGCTTCGCGCACGACGAGGGCCTCGCGTTCGCCGACGTCCTGACAGAGGCCCGCATCCGCAGGAGTGTCTACGTCGCCTACGGGTCGTATCTCGCCATGCCGGACACGCCGGAGAACCGGGCGGCCTACCCTCAGCCGGTCGTTCAGCAGCCCGGCATCGGCTTCCCGATGGCCCGTGTCGCCGTGCGGCTCTCGCTGGCGACCGGCGCCTGCCGTGACCTGGCCATCGCCCCGTACGCCGCAAGGGGACCGGCGAGAGCACGCTGCTGCGGCGGATGGATGACGCGCTGTCGCCCGGCGACGTGGTCCTGGCCGACGCCCTGTTCGACAACGACTCCCTCGCCTGCGAGCTGCGCGACCGCGGCATCGATCCGGTCGCGCGGGTGCAAGCGGAGCGGGTGGGGGGCCCGACGGTGGAGGCCCGGCCCGATGGCGACTTCATCACCTGGCGGCGGCCCGACAAGCCGCGCGGGATGGCCGGCGAGGAGTACCGCCGCTACCCGAAGGAGTTGCTGATGCGCCAGGTGACGGTCAACGCCCGCGGCCAGGACAACCGCGCCGGGGTGTTCAAGGTGGCCACCACGATCCTCGACGCGTCGATCGACGGCGAGCAGATCGGGGACACTTACGAGCGAAGGTGGGACGGGCAGGTCAACATCCGCGCCATCAAGACGACGATGCAGATGGAGGTCCTGCGGTGCAAGGCGCCGGAGATGGTTCACAAGCAGATCTGGGCCCACCGGCTGGCGTACAACCTGCTCCGGACGCTAATCGCCGTTGCGGCGGCCGAGAACGGCATCGAGCCTCGGCGGGTGGGCTTCATGGGGGCCAAGCAGGCGGTGACGGCGTTCGCGCCGAAGATCGAGGCGGCGCGGCCCTGTGATCGGCCGGCGCTGATCGATGCGCTGCTGGCGATGGTGGCCTAACGCCGCGTCGGCGACCGTCCGGGGAGGTGGGAGCCGCGGGCGGCGAAGCGGCGGCCATAGCATGGGGCACGCCTGAACCAAACACGAGCCGAGGCCAAGCGGCCCGAGAATCGCAAGAAATGGTTCTAGAGTTCGTGCCATTCGTCGGATCGACCGGAGCAACCTCAGCTCAATCGACTTCGGTGTCGTCGGACGAATGGCATAGTAACGCATGGAGCCTTGATGCGGCGGATCGCGGCCGATCACATGCTCTCCCGGATCGATGCGGAACTCGCGTGGGTCGAGCGTGCCATGGCGCAGCTTCGCGAAACGGGCCGCGAGGGAAAATCCGAGGATCCGACTCCCCCCGTGAGCAAGCGTCGCCGGGCCCGCCGCCCATAACTGTTCCGAAGGTTGTCGGACCCATAATTCGCCACCAGCGTCAATTTCGACGTTCAGTGCCTTTGTGACGCAATAGGATGTCCGGACTGCTGGCCTGGATTGCGATGCTCCGGTGGCGGCAGGTCGTGGTGCGGCAAGGGCCTGCTCGGCGTGTCATGTGCCGGCGGTAACTTGACGTGGTGATCCACCTGAGGATAGTTCGGGTGGGGTGGAGGGACCTTCGCGGAGGTCTGGGCATTAGGGTGCCTGCCCGCATGGGTCGGACTCGGGGCGCCCGCATGGGTCGGACTCGGGGCGCCCGCATGGGGCGGATTCGGGCGCCCGCATGGGTCGGACTCGGGGCGCCCGCATGGGGCGGATTCGGGGCGCCCGCATGGGTCGGTCCCGACGCGCCTGGATTGCTCCTGGAGGCGATGGGAGACCAGGGCGTTTTCACATGCAGGGATTGCGAGGGGTTCCGTTGTGGATCTCTCGCTGCGTTGATCTCCTCGGTGCGCCGATTGGTCGCGACCCGGTGCAACTGCTTTCCCGACTGCGCGTACGTCGCGCGCTGGCTCGCGCTGACCTGAGTCATTCGGAAGGGCATTCGCTGATGGCTCGACAACTGGTGCGGCGTCATGGTCAGGGCGAGATTCGAGAACCGACCGGTCGTCGCCGCTCGGTGCTGCGCCACCGCGGACTCGCTGTAGATGCGCGGCGGGCGGGCCGACGGATTATCGCGTCGGTAGCGATACTCCTCATGAAGCCTTCTCGACCAATTCGCATCTCCGAAGTGCGTTGCGGCGCAATGAGAGTAGATCGGGTCAAACCCGTAACGGGAGTTGTGGAATGCATAAAAGGGGTAGATCCCGCTCGAGGAGTACCTTGCCTCGAAGTAGTCGCCGAAGCAATAGCTCTGGGATCGCGGTTGCACGAACAGGCACGACGTGATCGCGGTCGTGGAGACGCAAACGCTCGGGCAGTAGACGAAGTTGGGCTGCGGTGTCTGAGCGCAATAGATGGGTGCGTACAAGATTCCACGTCGCTCGACCGGATAGTCCCAGTACCCCGGGACGAAGAGATAGCCACAGGTCGTCGAGACGTAGCGGGGCGGGGCCCAGAGCCAATCGGGGTTATAGGTCATCCAGCAACCCGGGCGCCAGGCATACCGCGCGGCGACAGTTTCGGTCGTCTCCTGCCAGGACCAGTAACCGGGGGTCCACGAGCAATTGGAATTCTCGGAGGGCGGGGGAGAACTGGGACCCTGCTCCACGCTCGGAGGGGGGGGCGGCAAATACTGGCCGGCCCCCTGGTCCACGGGCGTCCAGCAGCCGCAGGTCCAGCGCCAGCCGCCGTCACACTGATCCCAGTACCCGGGCGTCCACTGGCAATTCGGCGGCGGCTCGCGCCAGATCCCGCTGATCCAGATGAAATCGGTGCGCTCGTCGTCCCAGGCCCAATAGCCCGCGATCCACAGGACATTCTCGCCCTCGGGCTTCTGGTCCGGGGGTTGCTCCTCGATCGGGTCGGCAGGCTGCTTCGGCACGACGGGGCCGGGCGTCGGATCGAAGGTGATCGGATTGGCAAATGCCTCGTGGATGGGACCTCGATTCAAGACCTCCGGACCGGGCTGCTCGTCGTTCCCGGGGTCCTGACTCGCGGTTGCCTGCTGACTGAGGCCGGGCGCGACACAGCCGAGCGACAAGGCCAAGGCGGCCAGCCATCGTCTTCTCGGAACTGTACTCACGATGCGCATCGTTCCCTCCTTGCTTTCCCGAAAAACAGCCTCGGCTCATGTTCGCGGTACGGCACATGATTCGTGTTCGATGCGTCCCGGACGGCTCGTCCACCCATGGGAGATTAAACCAATCAGCGCACCCACAGACATGGATCCTTGAACGTGAGCTAAAGCGGAAGGCTCACACTTCTTATTCATCCCGGATTCAAGCCGAAACCCGAAATCATAAATTACAAAATATTTCGATCCCCTCTATGTCATGGGTCGCATTAAACGGTCGGAATACTTGTGACTGTCGAATCGTTACCGGGATCTCTGGAGTGTGTCACTCCACACTAACCCGACGCGGCAGCGAGGGGCAGGGGCCGTGGTGACCGGACATGCCGCGCCGATCCCCTCGCTGGCGCGTCGGGTTAGTATGAGCTCGGGCCCCACGCCTTCGATCATGGCACGAGCCCGTCGCCTTGCCCGGTCGCTTTGCTGCAGAGTCGAATAATTCAAAAGATCGCTCTAACCCCTTATGGACCCCTTACCGACCCGTCGCCGGTGAATGACCGATCTGACAAGGGATCGCGAACTTTCCTCGATCGCCTCGACTTTCAAGTTTCAATATTTGACTTCTGAAACCTCGATACCTACACTTGCTCCAGTCCTCACTCAAAAGGAGCCAAAATGATGAGTGAAACCAAGCTTGGCGGCCGGTTCAATTTCCCCGGCACGTCATTGACAGTCCACCGGATGGGCTACGGCGCGATGCAACTGTCCGGGCCCGGCATCTGGGGGCCGCCCAAGGACCCGGATGAGGCCATAGCCGTCCTCCGCGAGGCCGTTGAGTCCGGCGTCAACCACATCGACACCAGCGACTTCTACGGCCCGCAGGTCACGAACCAGATCATCCGTCAGGCCCTCCACCCGTACCCCTCGGGGCTGGTGATCGTCAGCAAACTCGGTGGCCGACGCCCTCCCGACAGGTCCTGGCAGCCGGCGATCTCGCCGCCGGAGCTGATCCAGGGTGTCCACGACAACCTTCGCAACCTGGGCCTGGACGCCATCGATATCGTCAACTATCGCCATATGGGGTCGGGCCTCGACGCTGAGGAAGGATCGATCGCCGAGCAGGTCTCGGTGCTGGCCAACCTCCGGCGGCAGGGGCTAATTCGCCACATCGGCCTGAGCAACGTCACGGCCGCCCAGGTGACCGAGGCGCGGACGATCACAGAGATTGTGTGCGTGCAGAACCACTACAATCTGGTCCACCGCCACGACGATGCCCTGATCGACGACCTGAACAGGCGGGGTATCGCCTACGTCCCGTTCTTCCCCCTCGGTGGATTCACGCCGCTCCAATCGTCTACACTGTCGGAAGTGTCGGGCCGCTTCGGGGCCACGCCGATGCAGGTCGCGCTGGCATGGCTGATGCACCGGTCGCCCAACATCCTGCTGATCCCGGGAACGTCGTCGCGAGGCCACCTCCGGGAGAACCTCGCCGCCGCCCGGTTGAAACTGGACCCGGAAACGTTGGCGGAGCTGGACGGGATCGCCGTCGCCGCGAAGCACTGAAGCCATCGAGAGTCCCACGTGCCCCCTGACGCCCCGCTCACCCGCGACCGTATCCTTGCCGCGGCCGAGGACGTCATCCGGCGATTCGGCCCGTCCAAGGCGACCGTCGTGGACGTGGCCCGGGCACTGGGAGTCAGCCACACGGCCGTCTACCAGCATGTCTCGAGCAAGGCCGAGCTGCGGGATCTGGTCGTCGGCCAGTGGCTCGAAGCGACCATGCTCCCGCTCAGGGCCATCGTCGCCCGGCCGGGCCCGGCACCGCTGAGGCTGCGGGAGCTGATCGACGCCCTGATCGCCGTCAAACGCCGGCGGGCGGCGGATGACTCCGAGCTGTTCACAGCCTACCGGTCCCTCGCGGCCGATGCGAAGTCGGTCGTCGCCGCCCACGTCGCCGAGATGATCGAGCTGGTCGCGACGGTCATCGCCGCCGGAGTGCAAGACGGCACGTTTCGCGCCGTCGATCCCGTGGCCGCCGGTCGGGCGGTCTTGGTCGCCACGTCGAAATTCCACCACCCGGCCCATGCCGCCGAGTGGGCAGACCCGGCCATCGACGCGGCGTACGACGACGTGTGGCAGTTGCTCATGGACGGGCTTTGCCCGGGTTAGAGCGGGAACGACACCGCGGCTCTCACGTGAGCGGCCCCGAGCCGCTTGATCCCCAACGCATTCAGCGAAAGGATTGATCATGCGCGTATTTGTTACGGGAGCGACAGGATTCATCGGAACGGTCGTCGTTCAGGATCTCATCAAGGCGGGACACAAAGTTCTCGGCCTCGCCCGTTCGGACGCGGGTGCCGCGTCGCTCGCCGCCGCCGGGGCCGAGGTGCACCGAGGCGATCTCGAAGACCTGGACAGCCTGCGGAGCGGGGCGGCGTCCTCGGACGGCGTGATCCACCTCGCCTTCATCCACGACTTCTCGAGCTTCCAGGAGGTCTGCGAGGCCGACAGGCGGGCCATCGAGGCGATGGGCGACGCGCTCGCCGGCTCCGACCGGCCGCTGGTCGTCACCTCCGGGACCGGCATGGGGACGAAGGTGCCGGGTCAACCTTCGACGGAAGACCACTTCGATCCCCACCATCCGAACCCCCGAGCTGCCTCGGAACTCGCGGCAGAGGCCGTCGCGGCTCGCGGCGTGCGCGTGACCGTGGTGCGATTGCCGCAGGTGCATAACGCGGAGAAACAGGGGCTCGTCACCCTCGCGATCGCCGTCGCCCGCGAGAAGGGCGTCGCGGCTTACGTCGGCGACGGGCTCAACCGCTGGCCCGCGGTCCACGTGCTCGATGCCGCGCCCGTCTACAGGCTGGCCCTCGAGAAGGGGCAGAACCGGGCGAGGTATCACGCGGTCGCCGAGCAGGGCGTCCCGGCCCGAGAGATCGCGGAGGCGATCGGGCGGGGCCTGAAGATCCCGGTCGTATCCGTGGCCGCCGAGGAGGCTGCCGGTCACTTCGGCTGGCTCGGCTTCTTCGCCGGGATCGACATGCCGGCTTCAAGCGCGCTGACTCAGCAACGGCTGGGATGGCGCCCAGCGCAGAAGGCCGGGATGATCGACGACCTCGACCATATGAACTGGTCTCAGCGATTGTGAAGGAATGGGATTGAAGATTCCGAGTGACGAATGAATTTGAGCCTGTCGATCCTGTCCGGCCGGATTGGAATCAATTTAGACAGGATTGACAGGATCAACAGGATGAAATCAGGAAGATTGGGGGTATCGAATGTTCGGCTGTTATCACCGCTCGAAACCGGGATCGATTCGGCGCACCTTCCTGAGAAGGGCCTGGAGGATCGTCTCCGCGACGCTGCTCGGGCCGTAATTGTCCGCGACGGCGACGCAGCGGAGGCGGACCTCCTCGGGTATCTCGACGTCCGGCCCCGGCATGCCTTCGAGGGCGACCTGGACTTCCGCCGAGCGCTGGAATCGCCACATGTTCCAGAAGGCGTCCGCGATGGTCCGGCCGACGGTGAGGACGCCGTGGTTCCGCATCACCAGGACTGTATTCTCCCGGCCCAGGCTGGCCAGGAGTCTGGGCTTCTCCTCGTCATAGACGGTGATCCCCTCGAAGGTGTGGTAGCCGACCCGGCCGTGGAGCTGGGCCGCGTAGAAGATGTTGTGGTTCAGGCCGCCCTGCTTGACGGCGACCGCCTGGGCCTCCGTGGTGTGCGTATGCATGATGCAGACGGCATCCTCACGCGACGAATGGATCGCGCTGTGGATCACGAAGCCCGCCGGATTCACGGGCCACTCAGAGTGGCCGACGATCTTCCCTTCGAGGTCGATCTTCACCAGGTTCGAAGCCGTCACTTCGTCATAGGTGAGCCCATAGGGATTGATCAGGAAGTGATGGCCAGGTCCCGGTACTCGGACCGTGATGTGATTCATGATCACCTCGCTCCATCCCAGGTGATCGAAAATCCGGTAACATCCGGCCAACTCCACGCGAAGTCGCCACTCCTCCTGCGAGATCGTCTGGCGAGGCGAGATGGAGAGTTCCTGGACGCCCATGAATTGCCCTCGTGCCGTTCCGGCTACTCGTGTGACTCGAGTCTACCCTCATCGCCTTCAATGCTACGATGGAAGGGCGAGGAAGTCCTCATCCGCGAACCTTCGAGTTCGCTCACATCTTGTAAAATTGACAAAATCAACCGGATTGGTCAACATTGCTTGTCGGATATCGAGTTTGCCAGGGATTCGAGGCTCTGGTGATCGATCAATGACGAAGCATGGGCCAATCGGAAGAGCATTGCGGGGAAGAAGAATCGACGCTCTAATGGAACCGACTTGAACCGAACGTTTCGCCCGCCCCGTGACCTCTCCATTCCCCCCTCGGTGTCATGATGAGCCTGACCACGCTGGCAATCCTGGCCTCGCTCGCCATCGTGCCGGATGATGCGGACGTTTACTCGCGAGAGGTCAAGCCGGTCCTGGCGCGGCGCTGCGCCTCGTGCCATGGGACATTGAAGCAGAAGGCCGGGTTGCGGTTGGATAGCGCGGCCGCCATCCTCAAGGGCGGCGAGAACGGACCCGCCGTCAAACCGAAAGGCGTGGATGACAGCCTGCTCGTCGAACGCGTCATGTCGTCCGAGGCGTCGGAGCGCATGCCGCCGGAGGGCGAGCCGCTCAAGCCGGAGGAAATCGCCGCGATTCGATCATGGATCGAGTCGGGCGCGAAGGCCCCTGAGGGCGAGAAAGCCCCTCGCGACCCTCGCGATCACTGGTCGTTCCGACCGCCCGTCCGGCCGAGCGTCCCCGATACGACGGCAGGCGTGAATCCGATCGACGCCTTTCTGGGGGTGGAGCATCGTCGGATCGGCCTGACGCCTCTGCCTCGGGCAGACAAGGCGGAGCTCCTTCGCCGCGTGACGCTCGACTTGACCGGACTGGTCCCTTCGCGGGAGGAACTGCGGACCTTCCTCGCCGACTCCGCCCAGGACGCTTATGAGAAGGCCGTCGATCGCCTGCTCGCCAGCCCGCAATACGGCGAGCGGTGGGGCCGGCACTGGATGGATGTCTGGCGTTACAGCGATTGGGACGGGTTCGCCGCAGAGATCCGCGAGAGTCGCCCGTACATCTGGCACTGGCGGGACTGGATCGTCGAGTCCTTGAACCGCAACATCGGCTACGACCGCATGATCGTCCTGATGCTGGCCGCCGACGAGGCCGCTCCCGACGACGATTCCTCGCTCCGTGCGACCGGATTCCTCGCCAGGAACTGGGACAAGTTCAGCCGCGTCCGGTGGCTCGACAATGACGTCGAGCACACGGCCAAGGCATTCCTGGGCCTGACCATCGTTTGTGCCCGCTGTCACGACCACAAGTACGACCCGATCGCACAGACCGACTATTACCGGTTCCGAGCCTTCTTCGAACCGCACGAGATCCGTGAAGATCGGCTGCCGCTCGGCCCCGATGCCGCCCGCGACGGCCTGCCTCGTGCCTTCGATGGCAAACTGAGTGAGCCCACTTATCTCTTCGCGCGAGGCGATGACGGCCGACCCGACAAATCGAAGGTCCTCCAGCCCGGGGTCCCCGATTTCCTCACCCGGGAGCCGGTCCGACCGGTTCCCGTCCGGGTTCCTGCGAAGTCACGATTCCCGATGCTCCGGGACGTCGTGAAGGACGACCTGCGAGCCGTCGCGATGAAAGCCGTCGAGGCCGCCAGGCAAGCCCTCACCAAATCCACGCCCAACGATCGGCCGATTGCCGAGGCGGCACTGCTCGTTGCGGAGGCCGCTCAACGAGCCCTCGCGGCCCGAACCCAGGCGGACGAGGCCCGGCTGATCGACTCCCCCGGACCCGAGGCCAAGACACTCGCCCTCCACGCCAAACGTGCCGAGGCGGAACTCGCCGCCCGTGAAGCGGAACTCCGCCTCATGAAGGCCCAATCGAGCCTGGCGGCCGCGAGGAAGGCCCGGAAGGAGGGCGACGAGGCGACCAGCAAGGCCCTCACCGCCGCCGAGGCGGAACTGGCCGCCGCCGGCGCGGCCGTCTCCTCGACCTTCGCGGCGACCCGGACGACCGCGACGGATTACACGCCGCTCGGACCGTCCTATCCAGCGGAGAGCACCGGCCGCCGGCTCGCGCTGGCGAAGTGGATCGCGTCGCCCGAGAATCCCCTGACGGCTCGCGTGGCGGTCAATCACGTCTGGGCCCGACATTTCGGCCGCCCGCTCGCCGGGAACATGTTCGATTTCGGGCACAACGGCCAGCCGCCCACGCATCCCGCTCTCCTCGATTGGCTCGCGACCGAGTTCTCGGGCCGGGGATGGGACTTGAAGCATCTCCACCGGTTGATCGTCACGAGCGAAGCGTATCAGCGGCGATCGACGCCCTCTGGACCGGATGACCCGAACCTCGCGTCCGATCCGGACAACACCTATTACTGGCGGATGAACGCACGGCGGATGGAGGCCGAGGCGGTGCGCGACAACCTGTTGTGGGCCGCCGGCATGCTCGATACTTCGCTCGGCGGGCCGGACCTGGATCCGGGTCTCGGGATGACCTCCCGGCGGCGGAGCCTCTATTTCCGCCATGCCCAGGAGAAACGGGCCGTGTTCCTGAAGGTCTTCGACTCGCCCAGCGCCAACGATTGTTACCGACGGGTCGAGAGCGTGATGCCCCAGCAAGCCCTCGCCCTGGCGAATAGCCCGCTGGCCATCGAAGCGTCGAGGCGGCTTGGCAACGAATTATCGAAGGACGCGGTCGAAGACCCCCGGTTCATCGACCGGGCATTCGAAGCCGTGCTCGGCCGAGATCCCACGGAACCGGAACGCTCGGCCTGCCGGCGATTCCTGGATGGGCAAGCCCGGCGATTCGAGACGCCTCTGACCCTCTTCGACGCCGGCCCCGAGCCCGCGGTCCCGGCCTCGACCGATCCCAGGCAGAGGGCGAGGGAGGGGCTCGTTCACGTCCTCTTCAACCATAATGACTTCGTGACAATCCGCTGATCGCGGAGGACGACGATGCTCCAGCACGAGAATCCGATTCGGTCGGCGACCACGCGACGCGGCTTCCTCGGCGACGTCGGGATGGGCTTCGCCGGACTCGCCCTGGGCGCGATGCTGCACAGGGATGGGATCGTCCGGGGCGACGAGCTGGCGGGCTCGCCGCACTTCGCCCCGAGGGCCAAGAATGTCATCTGGATCTTCCTGGCCGGCGGGGTGAGCCACGTCGAGGGATTCGATCCCAAACCCGCCCTCACCAAATATGCGGGCAAGACGATCGCCGAAACTCCATATAAGGATGTCCTCACCAGCCCCTTCAATGCGAATCAGCGGATTCACGTTCCCAACGATGCCAACGGCCAGCCCCGGATGCGGATCTACCCGCCCCAGGTCGGGTCGACCCGGCGCGGGCAATCGGGGATCGAGGTCAGCGACTGGTGGCCCGAGGTCGGCTCGTGCGTGGACGACCTCGCCGTGATCCGCTCCGTCTGGACCACCGACAACAACCACGGTGCCCAGTTGCAGTTCCACACCGGCCGGCACGTCCTGGAGGGCCGGCTGCCGACGATCGGCTCGTGGATCCACTATGGGCTCGGCTCGCTCAACGACGACCTGCCCAGCTTCGTGGTCCTCGGCCCGCCGATCGGCGACTGCTGCGGCGGGGTCGGCGGCCACGGGGCGGGCTACCTCGGGCCCGAGCATGACGGGGTCCGCCTCGAGATCGACCCCGCCAAGGCCCTGCCGTATGCCTCGCCGGTCAAAGGGGTCTGGCGCGAGGAGCAGCGCGAAGAGTTTGCCCTGATGGACCGCCTGAATCGGATCTCCGCCGAGAAATATCCCAGCGATCCGGCGTTGAAGGCGCGAATCAAGTCGTACGAGCTCGCCTTCCGGATGCAGACGGCCGTCCCCGAAGTGGTCCGTCTGGAATCCGAGCCCGAAGAGACGCATCGACTCTATGGCATCGACATCGATGCCTCTCGGGATTTCGGTCGACAATGCCTCGCGGCGAGGAGGCTGGTCGAGCGCGGGGTTCGATTCGTCCAGCTCTTCCATGGCACCGGCGGGGCCGGTGCCTGGGACGCCCACGAGAACCTCAAGGCGAACCATTCGAAGCTCTGCGCCCAGGTTGATCGGCCGATTGCCGGGCTCCTGCGAGACTTGAAGCGGAAGGGCCTCCTTGATGAGACGATCGTCGTCTGGGCCAGCGAGTTCGGCCGGACTCCCGGTGCCCAGAACGCCGGTGGCCGCGATCACCACGCCTTCGGTTTTCCCGTCTGGATGGCCGGCGGCGGGATCAAGGGAGGGATCGTCCACGGCTCGACCGACGAACTCGGCTTCCATGCCGTGGTCGATCGCCATTACGTCACCGACATCCATGCCACGGTGCTCAAACAACTCGGCCTGGATGCGCGGAAGCTCGAAATCCCCAGCCATAAGCGACTCGAGATGGATTTCGGCAAACCGATCGACGCGATTCTCGCCTGACCGCAACTCAATCTTCGGGGTGAAATCGTCAACGACCCGCCCAGGTCGAACTCGACGGGGATCGGGACGAGGACGCGGTCGGGTACCCCCACCATCATGAACAGGAACCGGACTCCGTTCTGGTCATGGGCCCGCAGCTCGTCGCGATATTCCTCCCGGAACGACGCCGAATCCCAGGAGTCGCAGAAAACGACCACGACCTTGATGGTCCCATTGGCCTCGATCAGCCGGGTCTTGACCTGCACCATGACCTTCCCGAACGACAAGGGTTCCTTGCCCCTCCAGCCCCGGGTCACGGCCAGCAGGATCGAGCGGGATGTGTCGGCGAGGTGACCCGGAACGACCATGATCTCCCGTGACGGCAACACGGAGTCCTCGCCGCCGAGGAGGTCGGGCGATAACAGATCCTCGACGACCGCCTCGTAGCCCAGCTCGCCGATCGCGGCGCTCAACCGATCGACGAGCACGTTGATCGTTTCCGACGTCGTTGAGTCGGGCGACAGGACGCCGACGGGTTTTTTCAGGGAAATGGACACGGGTGGCTCCCTCCAGGAAATGGCCTTGAGAGTCGAAAGCTCGGGCGTCGTGTCGTCGAGCCAGGAGACATCGAGCGTGGAATGGACATAATGCCGCAGGTGCAACCAGACCTGATTCTGGACTCGTCGCGGCAATTCGTGCCACAGGTCGAGCAAATCCTCGTTCTGCTGCTTTACGACCTTCTTGACGGAGGTGAAGGCGGCCCGCTCGAGACTTACCGGTGGTAATTGTAATTCCACCTTGCCGATCGATGGCCGGATTCTTTCGGATCGAATCAAGAGGACGGCACGCTCGTGCCCCCGCGCGACTCGGGTGTAAATCGCGGCGATGTCATGTCGCAGGTCCGAAGGGCTTTTCGTCGCGGAATCATCAAGTTCCAGCCACGATCGTGAGAGGATCTCGTCAAGCCCGGATTGTCGAGCGAGCTGGAAGACCAGGGCCTCGCATCTGTGAGCCAATTGAATCCACGTCCCGGGGAACGAATCCTCGGGCTGGCCGAAATAACGACAGAAACGCTCGAAGAGCCCTCGCCAATTGCTCCAGGTCACGAGGAAATGTTCCGCGAGGAACCAGTGCTCGATCCTCTCGTCCGGACCTAACGTGCGCCTGGCCAGAACCTGGGCGTCCCAATCGAGCCGTGCGAAGGACGTGCCGCGCAGGTCGTCGTAGAGACGGCGAAGGATGTCGTACCGGGAACGCAGCTCGCGCCTATGGTCGCCCATCGCGGAGCACCTTCAGGTTGATGATCAATCGGCCCTGTTCCTTGAGCCTGAGGTCTTCCCTGTAGCGCAGGCGCCGCTGGGCGACCGACACACCTCTCCCCGGATGCTTGCCGTGCAACGGTCGGCGGCCGTCGAAATGCTCGTGAAAGCAAGTCACGAGGAGCAGCCTGGCGACGTTCGCGATCGCGACGACGAGATCGTCATCGACGTAGAATGCCCGAACCTGTAAGTACGCATCCCTCGCGAAATCTCGACCTTGTGCCTCGTATTCACACCAAGAATCCGCGACGGCAAGCAACGAGCGATCCCGATATTCGTCGACGGTCATCTGGCGACCGGCGATGCCGAGAAGATCCTCGAAGCAACCCGCGTTCTCCCGTAGACGCTTGGCATGATGGTGCGCCAGGTTTCGATCGTCCCAGGATGGGGAGGCCGCGCTCATTCGGATGACATCTTCTCTTTCATGGCGATTTCTCAGCGGGTGGCGATGCAGACCTCTTTCCGACTGGTCTGATGTTCGATTCTTCCTTCAGATACCCACGAGAACACGAAATTCCTTCTCATTAATGATACAAATCGACTGGCCTTGTCGGATCAGCTTCTCCGCCTGACAGAGCTTGTCGCCCTTGTGGCCATTGCGGTAATTCGGTGACCGACCACCTTGGACGATGACATCCACCCGAGTCGAGACTTGATCAACCACCGAACCACCGGATTGTCTCACCATGATGGCCGCATCACTCCTGGGGATCGTGAGCGGTCCTGTGAAGACAACGGTCTTCCCGGAGAGGCTTTCCAGCGGGGGCTGGACATGGTGAACATCACCGAGCAAGTCACGGAGCATCTCATGGGCATCGGGATACCTGGAGTTCCTGTTGTGACAGATTGACTTGGCGAGGACATTCTTGAGTTTGTCGTCGCACGCAAGGCTCTTGATGTCGTTTTCGCAGATCAGGGTCTGCGAGTCTCCCCGGAGCAACATGCCCAGCAACTGGCCCATTTGGTAGACATCGTCGGCTGCGAGCCAGTGGCGCTGCGCACCTTGAGCCATCCTGTTCGAGACGAATGATGGGTTGAAGGCCGAGGCCGTTGCCGCCCTGCCCGCCAGTACGTGCCGTGCGATCCCGAAGTCGCCCAATTTGAGCAGTCGGTTCTTGCAGAGGAAAACGTTCATCGGTGTGATGTCGCGGTGCAATGCCCCGGTGCCGTGCAGTTGATCGAGCAGCTTGAGCAAGGCTACGATTTCCCTCACAGCACGTCCTTGCGACCAGGGTTTTCGAGTCTCGTCGAGATGATCATGGATTGTGCCAAACTCCGCCAGCTCGAAGATCAGGCAGTAGAGTATGTCATGCCGCTTCGTGCGCGGAAAGTGGGGGAATGATTCGTGCATCCGGATGGCCCGATCACTCTTCCTCAAGAGCTCGCCGAAGTAGGCCTCCCGATGCCAGCTCTCCGAATCCTCCGTCGACTTGAGGCAGACCTCCGCGTTAGGCCTGTCCTCTACGTCCAGTCGGATTGCCCGATAGGCGCATCCGAAGCCACCCTTCCCGAGAATCTCCGCAATCTGGTAACGCTCATCCGTAACAGGGCTTGTTACGATGTCGCCCGATCTAAGCTTGCTCATGTCATGGTCCTGATCGAGTTGTTGATCGCCGTACCTCAATTGGGCTGAAGACGGTCATCGGACGGATCACTCGGTTTAATAATCACACATACATATCATTGAGCGCGGCTTTGATCGAGACCTCTCCTCAAATTCCCACTGAACGCACACTGAACGAGGGCATCGAGGAGGGAGGATGAGTCTTGAGCAGCCAGTTCCCTTCGTTTACGGATTGCGCCGATTCTGTCCGCTAATGCGAGAAATCGATCCTGATCCTCGAGGTTCGGAGCAAGCAGCCGGAGACGCCGGAGTCCCTGCGTACTGATATTATAATTCCCGGCCGTCGTTCGGGCTTCCGCCACGAGCAGAGAGCGGTAAGCCGGCATCGTCACGATCTGTTGCAAGAATCTTGGTCGATATTTGGCATCATTCCGAAGGCGTACACGGATCAAATACGAAGCGAAGAGGCAGGGGATACCTTGATCGTAGACGGCGCATCGACCGATGTATTCGGGATTCCCGTTCGTTCGCACGAAAAGCACATCATCTCCAAGCAATTTCAGTTGCTCGACCTCTTTGGGAGCCAGAGCCGCATACTTGAGATCTGCCCAATTGACTCTTCCATGAACAATGTTGGGAATTCGCAACACGGGTAGCGATGAGTCACCCTGTCGAGCCTCGCACTTCTGGGATGTTCCATAAGTCATGTCAGACGCGATCTCTCCCAAGGTGATCGTGGTTAATCCCCTATCATTCGCCACAGGATCACCGAACACCTGAAGGAAAGTCGAGCGGAGCAACTCTTCGGTCAGCCGGACTCCCTCTTCCCGCTTCCGACGAATGGCATCGGCCTTGTCGAGAATGTCAGTGATGCGGGCTGTTGCTCGATGGAGGCAGGAGAATTGGGAAGCTTCTCAGGATCTCCAGATTGATATGAGGGACACCAGTCGCCTGAATTCTCTGGTTAAGGTAGCCAACAGCCGTGGGGAACGGAAGTAGTAATAGACATAGCCAGGAACCGTCTTCTCTTCATCGACCGTCAATTTCATCTGGCTTTGAGAGACGACATACCGTTTGTAGGCAGCGGACTTCGGTATTTCAACGACTTGCCCGAGCGTCCCACGCTGCGTGAAGACCAGATCACCTGGATAGGCTAGGTTTTGTATTAAGGAGTCAGCTTTTTCCTCGGTGACGTAGACGAAGTTGTTGTCCATGAATCGACACGTCTCACCGCCCAAGTTTGTCCCACGGATTACTGGAACCCCCGGTTCAGGAACGTAGTCATCACGAGTCAGATTCGAGCCAAAGGGGCCTCCCACGAAGCTGTAGCGGGCTGAGGCCTTGATGTCGTCCAACTTGCCCAGTCGCCAGCCATTTGGAAGCTCGCCCATCGAACCGTTGCCCAGGCTCATTTCAGCAGTGCCTCCATCTCGTCCATGTCTCGTCGCACTTCCTCGTCCAGCGAGCGGAGCCGTTTCATGATCTCCAGGGGCGGGTCGAACTGGGCCTCCTCGTAGTCTGACTCCCGGTACCGCCCGATCGACAGATCGAACTTGTTCGCCTCGATCTCCTTGAGCGGCACGAAGAAGTGCTTGGCCTTGCGGTCGTTCTTCTTCGCCTTCTCGCGGGCGAACCACTGCTTTCGGATGTCGGGCAGGTCGCCGAGGCCGTCGCCGATCTTGTCGCGTTTGTCGTCCAGGCTGAAGCCGTCCGACTCCATCTTGTAGAACCAGACCCGATCGGTCTTGCCGCCCTTGATGAAGATCAGGATGGCCGTCGAAACACCGGCATAAGGCTTGAACACGCCGGAGGGCATCGAGATGATCGCCTCGAGTTGGTTCTCCTCGACCAGTTGCTTTCGAAGGGCCAGATGGGCGTTCGACGAGCCGAAGAGCACACCGTCGGGCACGATGCACGCCGCCCGGCCGCCGAGCTTCAGCATCCGCAGGAACAGCGCGACGAAGAGCAGTTCGGTCTTCTTCGTCTTGACCTTGCCGGTCAGCGAGGAATGGACGTCGGATTCGTCGAGGCTCCCCTTGAACGGCGGGTTGGCCAGGATCACGTCGAAGCCGTCGATGGCCTGCGTTGGGAAACTGTTCGGGGAACGAGTTGCTCAGCGATGTCCTGGTAATGGATGTCGGGCGATTCGACGCCGTGCAGCATCAGGTTCATCGCCGCGATGCGGAGCATCGTCGAGTCGAAGTCGATAGCCGTGGAACAGTCCGCGATTGGATGTGCTTGCGGTAGGGTTCGAGCAGGTCGCCGGAGAACGTTTTTTGCCCGTCCTCGTGGACGATGACGCCCTCGGGCGACGTGTACTTTTCCATCAGGTGCTGCATCACGCCGACGAGGAAGCCCGCCGTGCCGCAGGCCGGGTCGCCGACGATCTCGGTCGGCTTCGGCTCGAGCAGGTCGACCATCAACCGGATGATGTGCCGCGGCGTGCGGAACTGGCCGTTGATCCCGGCCGTGGTCAGCTTGCTGAGCAGGTACTCGTAGAGGTCGCCCTTCGTGTCGCCCTCGGTCAAGCGGCAGTGCGTCGATCATGTTGACCGCCGAGACCAGCAGGCTCGGCTTCACGATCATCAGTTGGGCGTCTTTCATGTACTCGGCGAACGTCGAATTCTCGTCGCTGAGCTTGCGGAAGTGGTCGAAGACGCCATCGCGGACGGTCTTGAGCATCTGGTCGGCGGGCAGGTTCTTGAAGTGGCCCCAGCGGAGATGCTGCTCGTCCTTGCTGAACTGGCCGAGGTGGAACTTTCCCAGCCGGGCCGATCGCTTCTCGGCGCGGGTCTCGGCGATGTCGAGTAGCCGGGCGAACATCAGGAACGAGATCTGCTCGATGACCGTCAGCGGATTCGTGATCCCGCCGGTCCAGAACTCGGTCCAGAGCCGGTCGACCTGATTGCGGAGTTGTCCGGTGATCATCAGGTAACTCCACGTGAACATGGAATACGAAGAGATTGGTCCACGAAACGGACCAAAAGGAGGGATCGTCCCAAGCCCTGGGGATTGACGGCGTCTCTGCCCGGACACTCGCGCCGACGATCCATACTAACCCGAAGCGTCAGCGAGGTCTGCCGTAAGTCCTTGCAATAGTGGGGGAAAGATCCTCGCTGACGCTTCGGGTTGGTATGGACGGCTGGCAACGTAGCTGTTCTCGAACTGTCAACCCGCAGAGCGGGGACTTTGGGACGAGCCCCAAAAGGACGAAAGAATTCGACTCTAAAGCCAGACAAAATCACGGGTTCGGGGAATTCAACGGGGCCCAGTCATCTCAGGGTTTTCCTGTCTTTTTTCGAGCCTTTCGTGCGTTTCGTGGATCATCCTATCTTACTCCCCGTAGTAAGCCGCGTGATCACGCCACGGCTGTTCCGGGTTCGGGTTGGGGCGGTCGGAAGAGATCGATGATCTCGATGATCCGGAGCGCCTGATCCTCGTCGGGGAACAGGCCGTCGATGCTGTCGGTGTGCAAGGTCGTGAACGGGGGCTCGTACAACCGGGCGACCTCGATCGACCCATTCCTGGCGATGTGGTTCTGGAGCAGGCTCAGGAACCGGATCTGCGTCGAGCCGAGCGTGGGATTCTCCCGGACGAATTCCGTGAATCGCTCGTGGACCGCCTCGGCGTCCAGGCCGATGATGCCCCGGATCGCTCGATCGAGCTGCCCGGCGCAGTCGGGGTAATACTCGATCAGATCGCGGAGGTCGAGCAGCGGGTTCTGGGTCAGCACCAGCGAGGAGAGGGCCTCCAGGTCGGTTTCGCTGACCGGCTGACCGCGTCGGATTCGCTGGAGGGTCTCGTTGGTATCGAACAGGTTTCGCAGGATCTCCTCCACCCGGATGCGATAGGCGGCAAGCTGCAAGCCTTCGAGCTTGACGACGTGCTCATGCCGCTCGATCAGGGACGGGTCTTCGGCCACGTCGATGACCTTGGCGGGCAGGCCGGAGGTCCCGGTTTGCAAACGGTACTGCATGACCCTCCTGAGCTCTCCTCGCATCGCCTCCAGCTTGGGGATGTCCACGGCGTTCCAGAAGTCGGCGGTCCGGACCTCGGCGATCGTCGAGGCGACGGCTTTCACCGGCGCCAGGTTGACGCGCAGGCCGTCGAGCTGCCCGATCACCTCACCTTTGAGATCGTCGAATCGGCTCGATTGCTTGAGGTGTTCGGTCTCCAGCCGGCAGACCAGGAGGTCGAAGCGATGGGCCTGCTCGCTGCCGCCGATGTTCGCGCCACTGCATGAGCGGGGCGATCTCTCCCAGCAGCCGGGCCCTGGTCGCCGGGTCGAACTGGCGGAGGACTTCCATCTTCTGGAAGGTCTCGATCTCCTTCCACTTCTCCTGGACCGAGATGCTCTTGCCCGGCAGGTCGGCCATGTCCCTGGCGATCAGGGCGATCGCCGTCTCGAACGCCGCCGGGTTGGCGTGCTGGAGGGCGGTCTCGGCGAGATTGATCCGCGCCTCGAAGACGAGCTGCGGCAACGACTTCGCCTGCTTGGGCTCGGCGGCCTGGTAGCGTAAGTCGAAGTATTCGAAGTTCTTCCAGTGGTCGAAGATCTGGAAGTGCGTCTTGTGCCGGTTGGGTCCGAAGAGATTCTCGCAGAGCCGCGTGCCCCGCCCGATCATCTGCCAGAACTTGACGTAGGAATAGACCGGCTTGGCGAAGACGAGGTTGACGATCTCCGGCACGTCGATGCCGGTATCGAGCATGTCGACCGAGATGGCGATCGTCAGCTCCGGGTGGGTTCCATAGCCCTTGAAGTCGTCGATCAGGTTTTCGGCGCGGTCGTCATAGGTGTCGATCACCTGGCAGAACCTGCCGCCGTATTGCGGATACATCTCGTCGAACAGGTTCCTGAGCAGGATCGCGTGCTCGTGGCTGCGGGCGAAGATGATCGACTTGCCGACTCGGGTTCCCGTGCCGTCGCGGATTCCGTTCTCCATCAAGTTGCGCAGGATGATCCGATTGGTGTCGCTGTTGAAGATGGCCTTGTCGACCTGGGCCTGGTCGTACTCGACCGCGGCGGGGTTGTCCTCGTCCTCCTCGAGCTGCTGCCTCTGCTCCTGCGACATTTCGGAATACTTGATCCCCTTCCGCAGGAACGGCGTCGTGAATGTGAGGACTTCGAAGGGGACGAGATAGGGCGGTCGGTGGCTGATGGCTTCCTCGAGGCCGAAATGCGCCGTCGGGTCGCCATCCTCACACCCGAAGATCTTGTAGGTGTTGTGGCCGATGAAATCGACGGGCGTAGCCGTCAGCCCGACCTGGAGGCAGTCGAAGTAGGCGAACAGGTCGCGATAGCGGTTGTAGATGCTCCGGTGCGACTCGTCGGCGATGATGAGGTCGAAGAAACCGACGTCGAACGTCTCGAAGCACTCCATCATCGCGGGATAGGTGGCGAGGTAGATGCGCTTGTCCCGATCGCTCGACGTGGCCGATGTGACATAAGTGCGGGGTTCGTCGGGCAGGAACTCCTTGAAGACGTTATTGGCCTGCTTGCGGAGCTCCTTCCGGTCGCAGAGGAACAAGATCCGCTTGGCGGCCCTGGCGCGGCGGAGCACGTCGCAGAGGGCGACGGCGACGCGGGTCTTGCCGGTCCCGGTGGCCAGGACGATCAGGGTCTTGCGATGCTTGTTCGTGAAGCGCTCGACGACCCGCTTGATCGCCTCGAGCTGGTAAAGCCGGCCGGCGATGCGGGGATCGGGCGCGATCCGGGTCAAGGGTTCCTGATTCTGTCGCTGGAAGAGCACGTATTCGAGGCTGTCCCGGGAGTAGAAACCGTAGATCTTCCGGGGCGGCTCGCCCTGGGCGTCGTTCCAGATCCAGAGGTCGTGGCCGTTGGTGTAGAAGATAACGGGGCGACATCCGGTCGCTTGTTCGAGTCCGTCGGCGTAGCACCTGGCCTGGGTCCGGCCGGCATCGGCGTCGATCGCCGTCCGCTTGGCCTCGATGACGGCGATCGGCAGGCCATTGGTCCCCCAGAGGACATAATCCGCCTTTCCCTTCCCGGTCGCGGTCGGCTGATGTTCGACGTCAACCTCCTGGCCGACCGACTCGGTGCTACCGCCGTCGGCCCCGACGTCCCAACCGGCCAGCACGAGCCGGCTATCGATCAGCCGGCGCCGGGTCATCGCCTCGTCGAATGCGAGGGTGTCGGCGGCGACCTGGCCTTGTTCGTGCGCGGACTCGAGCTCTGCCTCGGTCGCCTGGGCGACGGGCTGACGATCGCGGGCGGCTTCGAGGTCGGCCAGGAGCTGCTTCAACTGGGCTTCCTGGGAAGCCATTTGCGCCAGGATGGCGGTCCGCTCGCGCCGGAGCTTTCGCTCGGTTTCGGTGCCGTCATCGGGGCCGGGCGCGGCGAATGGCGGGCAGTCGGCCGTCGAGCCGCCGGCATAGGTCAGGTGCATCCAACGGCCCAGCTCGTAGGCTTCCTGGAGCAACCAGGTGGAGGTCGCCGTCGAGACCGATTCGCCATGCGCCGCCTTGTTGCCGTGGATCCTCAGCGAATGCAGCTTCGAGAGGATGACACCGGGGATCGCGTGGGAGAAGCTGGGGCCGGTCAAGAGGTCGTTCAGGCTGCTCTGGTACGGCCTGGGCAGGCCGTGGTGATGGTAGACGAACAGGACAATCTGCTCGGCGAAAGACCGAAGCTTGGCCGTGGCGCTCGATGGGTCGAGGTGCAGGTGCATCTCGGCGAGTGCGCCGAGTTCCGCAAGCTCGTTCCATCGGGTTCGGAGAAACTCGAAGTTCCGGGATTGCATCTCAATCCTTTGATGCGGCGTCGGCCGAGGGATTCGCCCTGGCTCCTCGAGACGTCGAGCGACCGCTCGCGATACGAGCCAATCAACGGGCAACATGTCCATTATGGCACTCCATGTGCCGAATTCCATATCAACGCGATTTTATCGCGACTCCGAGGCGTCCGAGCTGGGCGGCGAGCGTCTGGTAATTGCGATAGCCGAGGAGTTGGGCCGCCCGCGTCTTGACCCCTCCGGCCTCGGCCATGGCGCGGCGGAGGTAATGCCGCTGGATCTCTTCCAGGTGATCGTCCAGGGAAAAGCCGTCTCCGAGCGTTTTCTCGAGCGAGTCCTCCGGGCGCCGGCCGGGGACTTCGGCGATCGCGTCGGCGAGATCCATGCGGTCGATGATCGGGCCGTCGGTCATCACGGAGGCCCGCATCAGCGTGTTGGACAACTGCCGCACGTTGCCGGGCCAGGAGTGCTTCCGCACAAATTCCATGGCGGCACCAGAAACCTGTTTGTGGACGAATCCGGGCTCCTGGCGGGAGAATTGCTCGTTGATCCCGTCGATGAGGCGATTCACGATGAGCGGAATGTCTTCTCGGCGATCGCGGAGAGGCGGGAGCGGGATCGTGACGACCGCGAGCCGGTAGAAGAGGTCTTCGCGAAACGCTCGATCGGAGATGGCCTGGAGAAGGTCTCGGTTGGTGGCGGCGATGATGCGGACGTCGCTGGAACTGGGCGTTGACTCGCCGAGGCGGTGGAAGACGCGTTGACAGGGATCCTGGCCCGGCGGCTGGAGCACCCTCAGGAGCTTGGCTTGAATGGCAGGGTCGCATTCGCCGACCTCATCCAGGAACAATGTCCCGCCGTCGGCCTGCTGGAAGGCGCCGATGCGGTCCTTGTCGGCGCCCGGTGAAGCTGCCTCTCTTGTGGCCGAAAAGCTCCGATTCGAGCAACTCCCGAGAGAGGGCGGCGCAATTGATCGGCAGGAAGGGCCTGGCCCGACGAGGGCTCGCTTCATGGATGGCCCTGGCGAAAAGCTCCTTGCCCGTACCGCTCTCGCCCAGGATGAGGACTGATATTTCTCGTCGGGCGACGCGCGAGGCTCGGCCAATGGCGGCACGGATCTGCGGACTATTTCCGACGATCGCCTGGAAGCCCTGCACATCCTGAGTGCCACGCTCGGCAAGTCTCTGGAGGTTGGCGTCGGCATCCCGCAGGACCTGCGGCACGTAGTCAACGACCAGGTCGAATGGGATATCGGTCACCAGCACCTTTCCCTCATGGGTCTGGTAGAAGGTGACAGGCCGATACTTGCTCTTGCCGAGAAGGAGCCAGACGGCGGCCATCGGCGGAGTGCCCGGGCTGAGGTGCATGCAAACCTCGACACGTTCCCGACGAGGACGATTCAAGACCGACGCCAGCTCCCGGTCGGATGCTTGGAAGATCTCGGAGTAATCAATCGGACTGGCCAGTTTGATCGGATGCAATACGGGGTCTCGCCCGATCCACTCGGCGTAGCGCCGGCTCCTCTCCTTACCGAGATCCGTGAGCAAGTGGACCTCATCGAAGGGTTCCGCGTCGAGCAAAGCTCTTAGGGGACCGGCCTGGCCGGGCAGAGGAGTCGCCGGTCTCACACCGTTGAGGATAATCTCCTGCTCGCCGGGCGGGAGATGTGCCGCCAGAGCTCGAATGTCCGTATGACCGATCCAGGAAAAAAGAATCCTATTAGTCACCATCGCCTCCACCACGAGATTTGTATTGAGACCAATAAAGTTGTAACAGACTGGAGGCCGTCTCCACAACTTTTCATCCATGGAACCCCAAACAATCGACGAATTCACGGGCAGAGGTAGTCAACAAGGAAGATTTTTTCAATTTCTTTTGTTTCAGAGACTTGAAACAAGTCCGAGCTGTCGTGTCGGGCGAATTTGAGTCGAGCTGACTAGCGGTGAGCCGAATCCACACATCCGTTGGCACGACGAATGCTCTTGGACCCTGCAACGTTTTTTGTGGTTCTTTCGAACTCGACTAGAGTGCTCACTGACCCGCTCGCGTCGAGGTCGCGTTCATGAAATCCCAAAACCGCGGCATGTTATCTATGGGGGGCTCACGAATGTCGGATCCCACTGGGCATGAGGTCCCAACCACCAGGAGCCTGACGCCAGCTTCATGGACTCGAGCGCGAACCGCGAGCGGGGCGACACGGAGACGCGGTGGAAAGTTGCCATCGAGTGCCAATGAGTGCCATGCCCGGACAACGACTCGGAAGCCAGAAAAACCACAGTCTTGAGCCATTCGACCCGTGGGAACCGCCCGACCGACCTGACCGACATTCGTCGTACCGGGCTTACGGGACAGACTGTCAGACCGGAATCGGTTCATCATCGAGTTCAATCGAGGGAAGATCGTGCTGAAGCATATCGTGTTGGAGCGCCCGCTCGTCGTGCTCGACCTGGAAACCACCGGGACCCAGGTCGAGGACGACCGGATCGTGGAGATCAGCATGCTCAAGTTATCCCCCGACGGAACTCGGCGGACCGTCACGCGACGCTTGAATCCGGGGATCCCGATCCCTCCCGAGGCAACCGCCGTTCACGGGATCACCGATAGTGACGTTGCGGGTCTGGAATCGTTCCGACAGATCGCTCGAAGAGTCGAGGTCTTTCTAAAGGGCTGCGACCTTTGCGGCTACAACATCTGGAATTTCGACCTCAAGCTGCTCAGGGCCGAATTCCAGCGGACCGAGATCCTATTCTCGACGAGGGACCGATACATCGTTGACCCTTGCCGGATCTTTCACCGCCGCGAGTCCCGAGACCTGACGGCGGCCTTGCGTTTCTACTGCGGCAAAGCGCACCAGGGCGCCCACGGGGCGGAGGCCGATGTGACGGCCGCCCTGCTCGTGCTCGAAGGGCAGCTCGAGCGGTATGGCGACTTGCCCCGTACAATCCCCGAAATCCACGCTTTGCTGGAATTTCCCGACTTCGTCGATTCGGAAGGGAAGTTCGTCCGCCGCAAGGATGGCGAAGTCATCTTCGCGTTCGGCAAGAGGCACCCGGGGAAGCGCCTCGACGAGGTCGCGCGCACCGATCCCGAATACCTCGAATGGATGGTGAATCAAGGCGGTTTCTCTGAAGAGGTCAGGTCAATCGTTCGCCTTGCCCTGAGAAATCGACGGGTGCCGATCGGGGCGGACGGCGGCCGGATCTAGTGGAATCGACCGAGGATCATCGCAAGGCGTGTCAGAAGGTCAATCCTGGGCAGCCAAGTCACGCGACCCAGGGTGCCAGTGACTTGAGGGAATCGGCTCGACTGCCTACAACTGACAGTTGGTCGTTGCGTTTGCGATTGAGAGCA
>CAVURY010000054.1:0-32336 GCA_963743925.1 uncultured Planctomycetota bacterium
CATACGATCGCATCTCGGCATCGCGCTCGATGGCCAGGAGCTGTTCCGCCTCGGTGATCTGGCGACTCAGCTCGAGGTAACGACCGTAGGGGATGGCGACCTTGGCCAGCGAACCCCGCTCCTTCGCCAGGGCGGTCACGCGCCGGAGTCCGAAGTGATGTCGGGGTCGAGCATGAGTCGCTCGATCTCCAGGAATCGCTGGTAGTCGGCTTGAAGCTTCTCGAACACGGCCGAGCCGTCCGTTGTGAGATGTCTGTTCTAGAGTGCCTCACTCGCGAGATGCATACACCAAGGCCCCATCGGCTGCCACACCAACCCGACGCGCCAGCGAGGGTCCGTTGGCATTCCCCTCGCTGGCGCGTCGGGTTGGTATAGGGTGTATGCAATCCGATCGTGAATCGCTCCAGGTACATTGGACTGAAATGGCTATTTCGAAATGTCCCGCAGGAGCCATCACGAAAACGCAGAACGGCCCGGTGACAGACCGGGTCGGTCCGCCAGCAGGCCGTCTTCGTGGTATCCTCGATCTTCGCTAAGCCTTCTCGGTCGCGGCCGTGGCCGCGGCCTTCTTCCCCTTGCCGTAGGTGCCCTGGAATTTCTTATTGAACTTGTTGACCCGCCCCGCCGCGTTGACGAACTTCACCGAGCCGGTGAAGTAGGGGTGACACTTGGAGCAAACTTCGACCATGATCTTCGGCTTCGTGCTTCGTGTGGTGAACGTGGTGCCACATCCGCACACGACCACGCTGTCTTGATACTTCGGATGAATTCCGTCTTTCATGATTCGATCTTTTCGATCCGCTTTCGCCAATGAAGCGGGTGGAGAGAGCTGATTCAAGGGCTGTGCCCCCCGCGGGGGCAGAACCACAGCGTAGGTCTGGAGGACGGCAATCTCCCGATCAGGATTTCGCGCCCAGCAAGTTCGCGACGGTCTTCTCGACGTCCTCGTAAGTGAATTGGTTGTTAGGGTCGTCCATGGTGAACCGTTTCACTTCCTTGCCGTCGGGCCCGTAAATGAATACGGCGGGAATACCGTTGATGTTCAGTTTATCAAAACCATCGCCAAAACTCTCGTCAAGCAGGACGTTGGTGAAAACAGCCTTCTTTTCCTTGAGGAAACGCTCGGCTTCCGCGACGGCATTCTTGTCGGAGGGGTCGTCCAGCGAGAGCGAGATGAATGCCAGGCCCTTCGGGCCGTACTTGCGATTCATCTCGATGACGTGCGGGAAGTTTTCCTTGCAGGGACCGCACGTGGTTGACCAGGCGTCAACGATGGTGTACTTGACCTTCGGGTTGGCCAGCCGCTGTTGAAATTGGGTCCAGTTGAGCTTTTCCAGCTTGACCACTTTACCGGAATCTTGATCTTCGGAGAAGGCATTTTTCTCCGCCGCGACGAACAGGATTCCCACCAGAGCGAACATCGTCAGAGCACAAGAGACGAGGAATTTCACCGGAATATCCTCCTCGAAGACCTCGACCAAACGTTTGAGCTTAATGCGCAATCGGGAAGGCGAGGCTTCGTCCGGGCCGATCGGTCGGCGTTGGAAGGAGCCTCGCCCTGAAGTCGGGACCTGGAAGATCCAGGCACCCTATGAGCTTGTTCAGTTACTGCTCTTCTTGTAACTGATACCGCAGCCAACCGCGCGGGTCTCGTCGGTGGCAGGATTCTCGCCCTTCAGGACCGCGTTGACCGCGTCGCGGAGGTAGGTCTTGGTGACCTTGCCCTCAGCCTGGCTGTTGTCCATGGCGCCGGTGTAGCGGATCTTCCGCTCCTTGTCGAGGACGAAGAACTGGGGGGTGTTGGTCGCACCGTAGGCACGGCCGAGCGCCTGGCTCTCGTCATAGGCATAGACGTAGTTGGACTTGTGTTCGGCCATGTACTTCTTGATGCCCGGCAGCTTGTCCTGGTCCATCGAGGAGACGGAGATCCCGACGACCCGGACGCCCTTGTCTTTGTAGTCGTTGGTGAAGTTGACGAGGCGATCCTCGTAGGCGACGACGACCGGGCAGTGGTTGGCCACGAACACGAGGACGACGACGTCATCCTTGAGGTCGGAAAGGCTGAGGCTGGTCTCTTCGCCATTGTGGATCGCGGGGAGGCCCGAGAACGTCGGTGCCTTCTCGCCCACGCTGACGACCTTGTTGAACTTTCCGGCCAAGGCGGGGATGGTGATCGCCGCGATCGCCACCAAGCTGAGCAGAACCTTGCGCATCGATACATTCTCCTGGTGAAAAACTATCGTTAAGGAGGGACCACGATCCCTCTCATCCAACCAAGTGAGGATTTGATAGATTCGAGCGTCTCCCGGAATGGGCCGGGAGAATCTGTACGAGCCGTGAACGCTGCGCCTCTTCGAGGAACAATGCTGTCGAAGAATCAGGATCTCGCCAATCGTCTCCGAGAGGCGTGAGGCCAGGACTGACTGAGTTTCAGTTCGGTGAGGCTCGGGTGCATAGTGGCCGGTACTCGGACTGATTATAAGAAGCGACATCCGCGAGTCAACCGTCCCTACAATCGTTCTCGACGTCGTCCGGGCTTCGTCGGTCGACAACCGGCCGCCAGACATCGATTTTCCCCATCGCTCAGAGCAAAATCATGGCTGATTGCATTCGGTCGAAGCGACTCCGAATGACCCAGGAGAAATGAACCGTCTCAGTCCTCCAGGGTCGGTCGAAATACGATCGGGGAGGGCGAAGGCCCGTCGGATCCGGCGTCAAGACGCGGATCGAACCGACCTTCGCCTTCCCTCGTGACATATCCGATTCCGCGAACCGGCCGCAATCAGCGGTCAACCCGCGAATCCTGGATCGAGTCGTCCTCGGCGTGCTCGACGAAGTGCCAGGAGACCTCCTTGGAGACGATCTTGACGAACTTGATCCGGAATTTGGACCGGCTCGCCCCGGTCTCGATGGGGATCGGCCCTTGATCGGGGAAGTGCGTCTCGCCGTAATCATCGTAGATGGAGACGGCCTCCTTGGGCTGATCCTTGATCGGCTTATCCTTGCTGTTCTTGGGATACTGCATCTCGAACGCCTGGATATGCACCTTGGACTCGCCGTGGAGCATGTTCAGATCGCCCGGGGACTGGATCTGGAACTGTTCGACTTCGAGGAAGACGACGATGTCGGCATTGAAGTCGTTGGCGATCTCGGAGGGCGCCGTCCACTTGGGGTGGGCCTCGATCCAGGTCATGACCTTGTCGGGGTCGACGACCGTGACCTTCTTCAGCTTCTTCCTGAGGATGGCGGTGAACTCACGCGTGATGTCGCGATCGAGGGACGAATACTCCGACACCGAGTTGGAGGCGACCTGGGTGAGGACGACGACTTTCTTGCCCTCGAACGAGGTCTCGCACTTGGGCGGGACCATGGGTTCGAAGGGCTGGAGGAAATAAGCGAGGGTCCGCGGATCGCAACCGGTGGTCGCGATCAGGGATCCCCCGGCCAAGAGGGCGACCATGGCGAGCCGCACCTTGGCGTCGGCGAGTAATCGAGGGGTCATCCTGTACCCCCTCCTTCCTTGGATAAATCACCAGCCGATCGAGTTGGCCACTCCACCGGGACCCGGCCCCGGGACGGCTGGCGAAACGATCAACCGGACCAACCAGGACGCGACGCTGAAGACCACGACGGCCGTCAGCAGGCCCATCATGGGCCCCGAAAGTGACTGGAAACCGACGGGCTCGCCCCGGACTGCGCTCGCGACCAGCCAGGCCATGAGTGGGACCGAGAGCACGGCCAGCAGGCACCCCGCCGGGTTGGCTCGCCACGATCGATCGACTCGCCCGCGCACGAACCAGGCGAATGCCGTGGTCATGCCGCAGGTCGGGCAGAGTCGTCCCGTCATGGCGGCAAACGAGCAGGGCCGGAGCCCGAGCTGGACGTGCGTACCGAACCCTCGGGGGTCCGGCACCAATGTCCTCGCCAATCCCAGGAGCCCCGCGAATCCGGCCGCCGCGACCAGCAACAGACCTCGCATCCGCCATCCCAAAGGACGATGACGGGAAGAAGTCTCGTTCATGGGTGGCCCTCCGGATGAAGGGACGGTCGCGAAAGGGACAACCCGATCGCAAGGGCCTCTGGAAAGGATGTGCAATCTTACCGAGTCTCCAAATTCCGGCAAGCCGAAATCGTCGGCAATGTGGAAAGGGCCACGACTCGGCGATAGATTGAAGTGTGGAACCGGCCGAACCAGCCCGGTGGGTGTCCTCGCTTCCTGGCACTCATCCTCGGCGAAGGGCCATTCGGGGTGATCAACGGCGATCTTCAACACGCGAGGACTATTCATGTCCATGAACATCCGGCGTCGAGCTTTCTCCTCTTGGGTGGCGCTCCTGATGGTGTGCCTTGCCGGCGCGCCGAGTGCTCGAGCAGGCTCCTACGATTTCGTATCGGTTGATGTGGGAGGGCCTTACCAGACGTTGCTCTACGGCATCAACAACAGCGGATTCGTGACCGGCCTCGCTCTCAACCCGGCGGACAACTATTATAGTACCGGCTTCATCATCAACAACGGCGTGACCACGCTCGTCACCGCGCCGAACGCCGTCAACACCGAATTTTATCAGAGCAACCTGGCCGGACAGATTGCCACCTCGTATTACGGTTCGGACGGCATCTACCACGCGGCCGTGTACAACAGCGCGACCTCCTCATGGACCTATCTTCCCGACGTGCCCAATTACGCGGAGAACCTGGCCGGGGGCATCAACAATCACGGCGTGGTCGTCGGCGATCCGTTCGTCAACTCCAGCTACGTCGGCGGCGTGGGATGGACCTGGAATGGGAGCAGTTACTCGTCGTTATTCAGCGCGCCGGGATCCGACCCGACGAAGCTGGGGACCGCAACTTATAGCATCAATGACGCCGGGAAAATCGTCGGCTACTTCCAGGATAGCAGCGGCGTCGAGCACGGCTATCTCAAGACTGGTTCGACGTTCACGACGTTAGATGCCCCGGGGGCGAACGGGACCACATCCGCCCAGGGGATTAACAATCTGGGATACGTGACAGGTTACTATGTTGACGCCTCGGGGGCCTCTGATGGGTATCTCTGGTACAACGGACAGTTTACGACGATCGACGTCCCGTTTGCGGGGGCCATGGGCACGGACATCACGGGAATCAATGATCAAGGGGATTTGGCCGGCTGGTATCAGGACGCCGATGGAAATTTTCACGGATTCATTGCCTACGCGGTCCCCGAACCCACCACGATGACCCTGTTGGCGACCGGGTTGCTGGGAGTGGTCCTCCTGTCGCGACGCAATCCACGATCCGGGACATCTTGATCAGAATTCGGCGACCCAGGCTTCGGCCTCGATCATGGCCGTCTGCATGCGACTTTCGACTTCGAGCCGGCACGCTTCGATGGTCTCGCGGTCGGCATCGGGAGGGACGATCACCGGCGGCGGTACCACGCAGGCGGCGTGGCTGAACGGGCGCGGGACGCAGAAGCGGTCCCAACTCCTGGCCCGCCAGGGCTTCTGAAAGGCCATCCCCGCGCCCACGATCGGTAGACCCGTCCGGCTCCCGAGGTAGGCGATCCCCTGGTGGACCGAGCGTCGCGGCCCACGCGGTCCGTCCGGGGTCACGCAGAGATGGCCCCGGTCGATCCGCAGCGTCATCTGGCGGAGGGCGCGGGTACCCCCGCGCGTCGTCGATCCTCGGATGACCGTGAAACCCAGGCGACGGATGACCTGGGTGATCAATTCTCCATCGCGGTGATCGCTGATCAGGATGTGCATCTCCGGCCAGGACCAGTAGTGGGCCGGGAAGAGCATGACCTCATGGAAGAAGGCGTAAATGTAACGTTGACCGGTCTGTCGCGCGACCTCGGGTGCAACCTGGGGATCCTGATATCGGAAGTGGTATTTCAGCGTGCGGCCCAGTTGCCGGACCAGGAACGAGCCCGCCGAGCCGACGGCCTGAACCAACAGGGGATGCTGGATCTTCATGATCAGGTCGTCCTTTCCATGGACGGCTAGGGAATCCGTGCCGTTTGGCGATCAAGATGCCGAGGGCTGTTGTGCTCCACGATTGCTGCGACGGCTTGTCATCCATATCGCACATCCGAGCAGTCGGCCCGCAAGTGCGGAGAGCATACCGAACAGGGAATGGCACAGGCGATCGAAATATTCCCGGTTATCGCCCCAGTTGATCACGGAGGCTTTGGCGATCACGGTCTTGCCCGATCGGTGGACGATGGAGATTTCCGCCTTCTCGGAGTTGTACGGCTCGGAGTTGTACGACGGCCAGAGGTAATAGCCGCTCTCGTTTCCGTACCCGAGCTTCGGGTGGATATAGGCCAGGACGTGCGATGTGAAGAGGTGAGGCCGGATCGCGGTCTCAAAGGGCGGGATGAAGGAAATCCCGACGTAGACACCTCCGAACAGGGCGGCCCCGATCCAACCGGCCCGATCGGGGCCGCTCGGCACGACGACCGAGGCGAGGACAGCGAAGAGGACGACCCCGAAGGCGACGGTCTGCGCCAGGCTGGCCCAGAAGGGATCGGCCCTCAGGAGTGCGAGATGGATGACACCGGCGACGAGCACGAGTCCCATCAGACCGGCAATCGTGAATCGAATCGGCCTCATGCATGGAGTCCAATCCGGCGTTTTTGATCGTCAGCTTTTCGGCCCCACTTCCAATCCAGGAGATTACGCGAAACGCGCATCCTCGGCCAGTGCAGCCGTGGAATGGCCGCGAGGATTCCCGTCGAGGGAGTGGTTGAAAACACCGCCCCGGCGCATCATCCGGACGATCTCGACCCGACCATCAAGCCCGGCCCTACAGTGAGCCGGTTCGACGGGGGGGCTTGGGGTCGAGGACCACCTCTTTTTTGTCGGGGCCGGTCAGCCGAGACCTCTGTGCGGCCGTCGCGGTCGGCGCGGGCTTCTTGCGCGTTTGGGGAGGGCTGGCCGACTTGCGCGACTCCTTGAGGAAGAGTCGGTAGACGACATCGTCGAGCGTATCGACGAGGTGTAAGGTCAGGTCGGCCTTCACTTCCGCGGGGATCTCGACCAGGTCTTTCTCGTTGTGCCGGGGGATGAGGACGCTCTTGATGCCGGCCCGACGCGCGGCCAGGATTTTCTCCCGAACGCCGCCCACGGGCAGGACCCTTCCGGTCAGCGTCACCTCGCCGGTCATGGCGAGGCCGGTCTGGATGGGCTTGCCGCGGAACAGGCTGATCAGCGCGGCGGCGATCGCCACGCCGGCGGAAGGACCATCCTTCGGGACCGCGCCACCCGGTACGTGGATGTGCAGATCGGTCTTGTGAAACTTCGAGGTATCGAGCTCGAGTTCCTTGGAATGGCTCCGGAGATAGCTGACCGCGGCCTGGGCGCTCTCGCGCATCGACTCGCCCAGAAGTCCCGTCAAGGTCAGCATCCCCTTGCCGGGCATGCCGGTCACCTCGATGAAGAGGATCTCGCCACCGGTCGGGGTCCATGCCAGACCCGTGGCCACGCCCGGGACCCCGGTCCGGTCGGCCAGCTCGCGAAAGAATCGCGATGGGCCGAGGAGGTCGGAGACCCGCTTGGGTTCGATGGTCGTCGAGCCGCGTTGTCCCTCGGCGCGACGGCGGGCCATCTTGCGGCAGATCGCGGCGATCTCCCGCTCCAGATTGCGCAGGCCGGCCTCGCGAGTGTAGTCGGAGATGATCTTGCGAATCGAACTATCGGCGATCGTCAGGTCGGCGGGGGTCAAGCCGTGGAGATCCAACTGCTTGGGAATGATATACTTCTGCGCGATCAGAGTCTTCTCCTCCTCGCTGTAACCCGGGAGCTGGAGGACCTCCAGCCGGTCGAGCAGGGGCGAGGGGATGGTCTCGAGCATGTTCGCCGTGGCGATGAACATGACCTTCGACAGGTCGAAGTCAACGTCCAGGTAATGGTCGCGGAATGACGAATTCTGCTCGGGGTCGAGCACTTCGAGGAGTGCGGCGGATGGGTCGCCCCGGAAATCGGCGCCGAGCTTGTCGACCTCGTCGAGCATGAAGACGGGGTTATTGGTCGCGGCCTTGCGAATTCCCTGGATGATCCGGCCCGGCAGGGCGGCGACATAAGTACGGCGATGGCCCCGGATTTCGGCCTCGTCGTGGACGCCGCCCAGGCTCACGCGGACGAACTCGCGGCCCAGGGCCTTCGCGATACTCTTGCCGAGCGACGTCTTGCCCGTGCCCGGCGGGCCGGCGAGGCAGAGGATCGGACCCTTCATGTCCTTCTTGAGCTTGCGGACGGCCAGGTATTCGAGGATCCGCTCCTTGATCTTCTCGAGGTCGTAGTGGTCGTGGTCGAGGACCTTGCGGGCCCGTCGCAGGTCGAGCCGGTCCCGGCTGGCCTTGGCCCAGGGCAGGATCGCCAGCCAGTCGAGATAGGTCCGGACGATCGAGTATTCCGCCGAGCTCGGATGCATGCCGGCCAGCCGTTCGAGCTCGCGCTCGGCCTCGGCCTGGACCTCGGCGGGCGGGTTGGCCTTCTTGATCCGCTCCCAGAGCTCGCTGATCTCGGGGTTCTCGGATTCGCTCTCCCCCAGCTCGTCCTGGATCGCCTTGAGCTGCTGCCGGAGGAAGTGGTCCCGCTGGGCCTTCGAGAGCTCGCTGCCGACCTGCTCCTGGATCTTGGTCGAGAGTTCCAGCACGGCGAGCTGCCGCGAGAGGTATTGACCCAGCCGCTCCAGGCGGGAGCGGACGTTGATCTCGCCGAGCAGGGCCTGCTTCTCTTCGATCGTGAACGGCAAGCTCGAGGCCAGCAAGTCGGCCAGCCGGCCGGGTTCCCGGGTGTTGATCGCGGCGACCTGGAGCTCCTCCGGGATCTGCTGGCTCTGGTCGACCATCCTCTGGAAGAAGCGGTTCACGTGGTGGACCAGCGCATCGAGCTCGACACCCTCCTCGACGACCTCCTCGTACGGCTCGACCTCACCGACCAGGTACGGCTCGGTCTGGACGACGCTGATCAGCCGGGCGCGATACTGTCCCTGGCAGACGATCCGGGTCGAACCGTCGGGGAATTTCAGCATCTTGAGGACCAGGCCGACACAGACCGTCGGGAACAGGTCGTCCATGCCGGGCGAGTCCATTTCCGGATGCATCTGGCTGACCAGCGCAACCATCCGCTCGCCGCTCATCGCGTCGTCGATCAGCCGGATGCCGCTCTGCCGGTTGATCACCAGCGGCACCACGGTCTGGGGAAAGACGACATCCGAGCGCAAGGGCAAGAGCGGGACGCGACAGATCCCCATCGCTTGGGGGTCGGTCCGGTCGCCCAGCACGATGATCTGCCCGGAATCGATCGCAGGACCGCGCAAGGGCCCGGCCTCTTCCCGGCTCGGCGTGGCCTTCTTCGAGTTCTTGGGACTCTTCGATCGGCTTCGTCGTGAGCGCATAGACGGCTTTTCTGAGTTGTCTCGGGGACATTCGACCCAATGAAGCTAGCCTAGGACGGATTCGCGGCCACACCCCGGGATCGTACATGATTAGTCATCGAGAGCCCGAAAGAAAGGGGGGACCCGGCCACGGACGGGAAATCACGAACTTTGAACCATTCGTCGGCGAGGACCGCTCGAACCTTCTCTCGAATCCTACCGAATCCTTCCTTGGAAAACAATCCACGCAATCGTAGGCTGATGGATGAACAACGAAACGTTCCAGGCAAGGATCGAGTTCAAATTCCATCGGTGAAATCGTGCGACGCTGATGTCGATCCCCGGGCATTCCGGGGACCGGGATTTCGAAGGACCGCGCGGGGAAACCTCCGTGAGCGAGCGAGGACGGTCAACCCTCGTGACGCGCGATCATCTCCGCCACCAGTCTTCATCGTATAGACCCATGACCTGGGCTTGGTGGATGGTTTGAAGGGTCTGATAATTGAGGAAGGCGAAGAAGCCGAAGAAGATGGCCAGGAAGTACTCGCGGGTCCACAAATAGGAGAGTACGGCCAGGGAGCCCGCGGTGACCAGCCCGATGGTATGGGTCCGACGCTTGGCCTGGTAGGGATTGTGCAAGGAGAACAGGATCTCGCAAACGTGCCCGCCGTCCAGGGGCCAGATCGGCAGCAAGTTCACCAGGCCCCAGAACAGATTGATCTGGACGAGGAATGAGTAAATGAGACGCCCATAGGTCCCCATCCGGTCGTAGTGCTCGAACGACATCGCGAAATCATCCGCCGGGAGGCCCAGTGAGTGGAGGACAACTCCGAGGTGCTCGGACGCGTCCAGGCCGTAGAGGGCCGAGAAGACGAGCATCACCACGCCGCACAAGACGAAACCCGCGCCCGGGCCCCAGAGGACGACGGCCAGCCTCTGCATCGGAGTCTGCCGATCGACCTGGCTGGAACACAGTCCTCCCCCCATCCAAAGGATAATCGACGGCGAGGAGTGGAACGCCTTGGCCGTCAACCCGTGCCCATACTCGTGGACCAGGATCGAGACGAACACGCAAGCCACCCAGGCCACGATCACCGTCAGCTTTTCGCTGGTACCGGCCAGCAGGGCCGATCCCAACCAGAACAACGGATGGACCCGGACCGGGATGTCCAGGAAGCGGAACCGCAGGTCGTAGGGTGTCTCGGAGACGCCAAACATCGGCCACCTCGGGTGGACATTCATTCGTGCAAGGACAGCATGACGGAGCCACCCCATTCTAGGGCGATCCGTGCTCGCCATCAAACGGGGAGATCGCCGATCGGTCCCGATTTCCCGAGCTCCGGGCTTTCTTGATCGGCCGGACGGACCCGTGTTAGGTTGTTCAAGGCACCGAGCTTGACGCGGAGGGCCGATCCGGGTTCCGCAGGGGACGGAAATACTTTCATCGAGCTGGGCGATCGACAGATGCGATTCACGAAGATGCACGGGATCGGCAACGATTACGTCTATGTCTCCACGTTCGAGCAGGATGCGCCGGCGCCGGCGGATCCCGCGAAGCTGGCCGTCGCCGTCAGCGACCGCCATACGGGGATCGGCGGCGACGGGATGATCCTGATCATGCCTTCGGAGCGAGCCGATGCGCGGATGCGCATGTTCAACGCCGACGGATCGGAGGGGGAAATGTGCGGCAACGGCATCCGTTGCGTCGCCAAGTATCTCCACGATCATGGGCTGGTCCGAAAGCCGCAGATCGCGATCGAGACGGGCCGGGGCGTCTTGACTCTCGACCTGGAAATCGCCCGGGGGAAGGTCGAGCGGGTCCGCGTGAACATGGGAACTCCGATCTTCGACCCGGTTCGGATTCCGACCCTCCTGCCCGGCGAGCCTCCCATCAATGCTCCCATCGCGGTGGATGGCCGCGAATTCGCCGCGACCGCCGTGTCGATGGGCAACCCGCACGCCGTGATCTACGTGGACGAGGTCAACGCATTCCCGCTGGAAGCAGTCGGACCCCGGATCGAGACCCACGAGGCGTTCCCCAGGCGCGTGAATGTCCACATCGTTCAGGTCATCGATCCGGGCGAAGTGCGGATGCGGACCTGGGAACGAGGATCGGGGATCACCCTGGCCTGCGGTACCGGAGCCTGTGCCGTATGCGTCGCCGGGGTCCTCACGGGCCGCTCGGGCCGCAAGATCCTGGCCCACCTGCCGGGCGGCGACCTCGAGCTCGAATGGCACGACCATCGGGCGCCCGTCTTCATGACCGGCCCGGCGACCGAGGTCTTCTCGGGCGATTGGCCGGATTGAATATCTCCTCCGCCGACCGGCCTCGGATTGAGTGAGAGAGGAAGACGTGTCCGCAGATAAGAATACCGATAAACGGAGATAAGACTCGGGACGAGTGTCGCCGGGGCATTCGGTCGTACGAAGGTTATCGCTGGGGGCTCGAAAAACCGTCTTCGATCAGCTACGTTCGTCGGATAGGCGGGATACGTCCTTAACGGAACATGAATCGGTGTGCGTCCGTGGTCGGGTATCCTAACTGTCCGTGATCTGCGTTCATCTGCGGACGAATCCCCGTTCTCTTTCGGGATTTCGATCCGCGGCCGGTCCCAAATCAGGGCCTTCCAGGATGTCCGACCCTGACGTCACGATCGACCGGCCTCGCGTCGCAGCGGGGATCAAGGCCTTCCGGGGTGTGGCGGTCGCCTTCGCGGCCACCGTGCTGCTGATGCTGGCCGGATTCGTCGGCTGGCGTTTCTTCAGCGAAAGTCAACTGGGGTGGATCGAGCTGACCAACGATGGTCAACCGCTGACGGCCCAGGTCTTCTCCGAGACGGGCGAAGAGCCTCTGGGCGAACCCTTCCATTTGATCTCGCGATCGACCCTGGCCCTGCCGGACGGCGATTACCGGCTCCGAGTCAACGGTGTGGGCCGGCTGGGCCGGACGTATCGCTTCGCCGTCAACCGCGGCGAGACTCAAACGCACGCGGTTTCTCTGGAGGAGGGTCGGCTCCTCGGTGCCGAGCCGATGCCCCCATCACCCGGCCAGGAGAGACCCCGGGAAGCGCCGATGCCGTTCGCCGCGACGACCGTGGCGCTCGAGCTGGCATCCGGCAAGTCCGACCTGATCGAGTGGACCGGCCAGACTCTCATCCGCCGCGACGGCCTGTCCGGGAAGATCGTCTGGGACGCCGCGCGGCCCTTCATCCCCCGGCCGATTCCCGAGGAGGATCCGGCGGCCCGGCTGCGTCGCATGATGCACATCGGGCGATTGCTCGATCCCGTCCAACCCACGCCCGATCTCGACGGTGACGGCATCGGCGACCTGATCTGGTCGTCAGCATACATGACCTCGTTTCTCGCCTTGTCGGGCCGGGATGGATCGGTGCTCTGGGAATCTACCCCGGCACTCTCCGGCGAGGAGGAAGCCCGGTCCCGGGATGCGGAATTGCCCGGACCCGTCCGCGCCGTGGAGAGACCAGTATCCCTCGTGGGAACCCCAAGCATGACGGATCTGGATCGGGACGGGACGCCGGACCTGATCGCCACGCTCATCTTCACCGAGGTTCCGCTGGAAACCGACCGACGATCCCCGTCCCCGCCGGGAGCCCCGGCTGCGTTCCGCCCCAATCAGCCGGCGCTGGGCCGTCGCATGATCCAGGCCATCTCGGGCCGATCGGGCCGAAGCCTTTGGAGTTACCCCATCGACCGGACGTTCGCGGCAGCTTCGTATCCCGCCTGGATGCGAACCGCGATGCCCGTGATCGGCCGAAATACAGCGACGGTGGCGTATGTCAACGACTCCGAATGGATCGGCCTCGATCCGGCGACCGGCCGACGCCGAGGGCAGCCGATCGACCTGGGCTTTGTCCCCATCCGGACGCTCCAGTATTCGGACCTCGACGGCGACGGCGAGCCTGATATCCTTGCCCTGGGGCCGGGTCAGGCAGCCCGGCGACAGACACTCAGCACGTTTGCGACCACGACCGGCCGGGAGCTTTGGACCACCCCGATCAACGCCCTTTACGAGAATCCATTCGACCAGTCAAGGCCGCCCGAATGGCCCCTGGTTGTCGACCTCGATGGCGACGGCCGATCGGAGATCGCGGTCCCGGACTCCGGTCCGCAGCCACCCGGAAACGGCTACCGCGGCGTCCGATTTATCGACGGCCTCTCGGGCCGGACGCGCTGGGTCCGGCCGATGCGTCCCGAGACCCAGGGCGGGGACGGGCTCATCCAGGCCCTCGATGCGCCCGACCTGGATCACGACGGCGTCCGCGACCTGGTCACGACCTCGTTCTTCCTGGGCCGGTACCCGACCTCCAACCGCGAGGGAAAGCCGCCCGTACCCGAGCGCGTCTACGTCGACGCCCTATCCGGCAAGGACGGACATCCGCTCTGGTGGTGGCATCAGGATACCCCTACGGACGGGCTCACGCCGGTCTGGCCGCTCCGCTGGTGGGGACGCGGCCCCGACGGCTGGCCGCTCCTGGCCGTCCCTCTGGGCGGTCCTTATTCCTTCGGTGGCCTTGGCTCATCCCTGAACGATCCTCCGATCGTCTTCGCCCTGGAAGCCTCGACCGGCCGGCAAGTTCATGCGGCGGTCGGATTGAACAGGGTCGGCGTCGCCGATCTGGACGGCGACGGCCTGTCCGACCTCTGGGGCGAGGTGGAGGGCCAGCTCCGCGCGTTCCGGGGCGAGGCGCCCGAAGCCTGGCGTGCCCTCGGCTCGTATCACACGGCCCAAGATGTCACGCGGCGGCCCATCAGCGTTCACACACCCGCCGCCGATCTGGACGGCGACGGGATCGCGGACACCCTGGTCGCCGGCCCGACTGCACCCAACCCGTCACCGAATGAACCGATCGGCAACCGCGCCCTGGGGCCTTTTCGCACCCAGGGCTTCGCGCGGCTCGGCCCGCCTGGGGGCCAAACGGTCGGTAGCCGCACGGTGATCGCCCGCTCCGGTCGGGACGGACATGTGATCTGGAAGACCGAGCTCGACCCCCGACGGATCTGGTTCGAACGCGACCACGGCGAATTCTACAGCCTGGCGACCCATCCCCAAACTCGCGGCGACCTCGACGGCGACGGGACGCCCGACGTCATCGTCCAGCAGTTCGTACGGCCGCAGAGCCCTCAATGGATCAGACGGCCGGCGACGCTTCCTCTCCGGGCCCTCTCCGGTCGCACGGGCCGGCATCTCTGGTCCGCGGGGCTCTTGCCACTGGGTTTCGAAGCTTACGGGTACTCTTCGATCGAGTGGATCGAGGCGGTCGACGTGGAATCGAAGGGCACGCCGGACCTCCTGGTTCGGCATAACGCCCCGTTCGTCGACCCCGGATCGGCGGCGCTTCCTCCCAACGCCCCGGCATTGCCCCGGCTGGCCCGCGTCTCGGGGCGAGATGGGCGAATCCTCTGGGACGTCCTCCTCAGTGAACACCCCGAGATGAATCAGGTCGGGGTGGCTCCGCTCCCGGGCTTCGGCGACCTGGACGGCGACGGTGGACTCGACGCGGTCGCCGTGCTCCGCGGGTCCCCGGGGAGCAAGCGGCCCGACCACGAGCTGAGGGCAGTCTCCCTGCGCGAAAGCAAGATACTCTGGTCGCTCCGCCTGGATTTCCAGAACGCGTTCATGACCTGGCCCCAGCTCGAGGTGGCCGACCTCGATGGAGACAAACGACCCGAGATCATCGTCAGCGAGCAACCGGCGGCAGGTTCGACGTCGAAGTTCGCGATCAAGGCGCTCGACGGCCGTAATGGCGAGGCGCTCTGGGCCTGGAATGAAGAGCCGTCGACCGATCCGAGGAATCAAGGATACGCATCGCTCCAGATCGCGCGTTTCGACGGCGACGCCAAGAGTTCGGTCTGCCTCGGCTACTCTCGAGGGAACGACGTCCACCGAATCTTGACGCTCGATGCCCGCGGAAATCAAGCGGCGAGGCTTGAACTACCCCAGGACGCCAACATGTTCGTCAACATCGCCGACATCAATGGCGATGGACGCGACGAGCTGGTCCTCATCTACGGAGAACGGATCCATGCTTTGGATCGCGACATGAAGGAGCTGTGGTCGACCCCGGCGAAGAATGTCCAGATTGCGACCATCTTCGCGGCGTCGCCGGGGCGATCGGGCACCGTCGTGATTGCGCCTGCGCTCGGACTTGACGGGTCGAATGGTCATCGGCGCTGGGTCGGCCAGGCGCCACATTTCTGGGGCTATGGTCCTTTTCAACCCGGATTCCTGGATCCGGGCGATTCCTCTCGGCTCCCGCTCTTGATCTCCAACGGCCTCGGCGCGACGGTCTGCCGATCGGCGTTGCCCACGGACTCCGATGGAATCGACCATTCGGTTCGAGGCGAAGCGGTGCCGCCCGGCCTCGCCCGGGACGATCCACGCTGGATACGTCCCCTGCCCTGGGCGCGGCTGATCGCGGATTACGTCGCCCCGACGAGCCTGATCGCCGTCACCGGGCTCGCCTTGCTGAACCTGGTCCTGCCTTTGGGAATCCTCAGGCTGGCGGCGCGGCGGCGGGTCTGGAGCGTCGGCGTCCTGATGGCCTTGCCCGTCGCGGCCGCGGTCCCACTGACCGCGTTCGTCCTGTTGCAGCCCGTCATCCCGGTCCTTGCGGATCCGTTTCCATCGTCGCCGAGAATTCTGTACACCATCGGCACTTTGGTCGGGATTCCGCTCGTGGCCCTGCCGGTCCTGGCGGTCTGGAGCTTGATGACACGGCGATGGGTCCGGTTGGCCTGGCTGGCCGGTCTCACGATCGTCGCTTCGCTCGGGATCGCGGGGGCCTGGTTGTGGGCCGACATGCGAGCGATGCCCGCCATCGAGCATTACTCCTGGTCGGGCTGGTACCTGATCGTCCTGTTCGGGGCTTATGCCGTCGGCTTGCTCTCGGCCATCGCGTGGGCGGCCAGGAGCTCATTTCGACTCTTCGCACGGCCGAGGCGGCCCGAGCCCGGTCCTGTGCCCGTAGGACCGGCATGATTTCCCACCGCCGGATGACATCATGTCGCCGGTCAAACCCGCTGTCGTTTGGCCGGTACGCTGCGTAGGGCCTCGGCCAGCGTGCTCATCGCGGGCCAACGCTGATCCTTCTGCCGGGCCGTGAGCTTCCTGAGGATCTGGCAGATCTCCTCGGACAGCTTCGGCTTGACGATCGCCGGATCGAGCGGCTCGGTATTGATCCGCTGGAGCATCAGCCGGGTGGAATTATTGGCCTCGTACGGCAGGCGTTCCGTGAGCAGTTCGAAGGCGAGCACGCCGAAGGCGAAGATATCGATTCGCTCATCGATGGGCTCGCGTCGGATCAACTCGGGGGCCATGTATTGCAGAGTCCCGGTCCGATTGCCGGGGCGTCGGAAGGCCGGCGTATTCGGGACCGACAGGCCGAAATCGATGAGCTTGACCTGGAGCTGACGGTTGACGAGGAAGTTCCTGGGGTTGATATCGTGGTGGATGAAACCGGCCGCATGGACCGCGGCCAGCCCCTCCGCGGCCTGGGCGAGGAACTCCACCCGCTGGGCCGTCCGCGCCGCCCGCGCCTCCCGGATATACTGGAAACTCATCCCATCGATGAATTCCATGACGAGGTAATGCTCGCTATGCGTGGAGGTCCCATACTCGAACGTGCGAACAACATGCGGATGGGAGATCTGCGAGGCAATCTCGCCCTCGGAAGGACGCAGTTGCTCGGCCGAGGCGCGTGCGATCGCCGCCTGGTTCTTCTCGGGCTGCTGGACCTTGAGGCAGACGGTCTGTCCGGTCTCATTGTCGACGGCCCGATGCACACGGGACATCGTTCCGTGGACCATCTCCGAGACGAGCGAGAACCGGCGCTGGAGGTTCACGCGTCCGCGATGCGCCTTCTCGCCGTTCGTCGGTCCCGGACCGAAGAGTTCTTTCAGCTTGCTGAGCATCGAGATGCTCTCCTCGTGCTCAAGAGTCGATCAGGTCTGCGACACATTCCCGGCACCGGCCCGATCTCGAACGGCCTCGGCCATGGATTCGCCCGGAATCCGATCGGGGACGGATTTGGGGATTCCATTCCCGACAGACGAGGGATCCCGATTTTCACCCGAAAGTTACCGAGCTGCTGACCGGACGCCCACTTCGCCTGGTATCGACCCTCCCGATTCGGGAGGCTTGGCCTCTCACCGACCCGGATGCGATCCAAATAGCGCCCTTCACGTATCAATCAATCAAACAAAAGGGCTTCGACCCGAAAGACCAATTCTTGGACCGATCCCGCAGAGAAAGGTCCAGAATTCCCATTTCCGTCCCCATTCTCCGCGCGGTCGTACTCGTTACGTTACCCTCTTACGTAACATAACCCAGAGTATACGACGCTTGTGAGAGATTGTGACATCCTGCTTTCGAGGAATTTGTCACGATCGCGAGCGCGCCCGCATGCGAGGATGCTTGCGAGATCAGGCCCCGGCCTCATGAAGGGCCTGTCTCCAAGAGCGGTTGACGCTCATCTCAGGCTCAAAGGTGCGTATTTGGCGGTCGTCTGGCCGGGGACGGGGAGGAGACCGGCGGTCCTCGCCAGGATGCGCTCGGCACCCCACTGGTCGTGGAATTTGGCGACCAGGGAGATGGATGGGGCGTGGTCGGGCCAGTTCTCGAACTCCTGCGGTTGCAATAGCAGGTAACGACTCTCGGAGCCGGGCAAGTAATTCAAGAAACGCGGGCTGTCCAACTGTCGGACCGACCGGCCGATGAAGAAGCAAAGATCGTTGGGCCAGGAATGGATCGTATAGAGCGTCCATTTCCGGGGAATCCACTGGCCGATCGCGCGGCCCCAGGGCCCTTGACTCCATCGATAGTTCCACTCGGGGACGTAGAAGCCGCCGTGGGCCGATTTCAGGACGATCGCCATGAGCATGAGCGTCACTAGCCCTCGCCGGGTATTGCCCGTGCTCAGGGTCAACCATCCGAGGACGGCGACGACCGGGATCGTCAGGCCGACGACGATTCCCAGGGTGCGATAATAAGGCATGCTCACGATCCAGACGAAAGACCCATAGATCATGGCCACGAGCCAGACGGCCAGGATCGCCGAGAAAAGCAGGAAAAAAAGGTTCCGTACGGCGGGTGTGATCGTGTTCGCGTTGCGCAGGACCGATTCGAGGCATGCCGCCGCGACGACGAGCAAACCGGCCAGGGCGATCATCTGCGCCACGGTGGCGAGGCCCGGCACTAAGGATCCGGCGATCACGCTCGCGATGGCCGCCTGGAGCCAGCCGACGACCCAGGCGCGGCCTTCGACCGGCCAGGACTCTCGAAGCGATCGAGAGGAAGCCAGCAAAGCGAACGGGATACTCGGCAAGCCGAGCAGGAGCACTCCGAGTCCCAGTCCGGGAATTGGCCGCTGGGTCAGGGGTAGTGTGAGTGCCGCGGCCCAGAGGTCGTGCGACGTCATCCGGATCGTCGCCATCGACCAGATGACGGCCGTGGCCACAGGAGGGAGGATCAGGCGCGGAGAAAAGCCCGATCCGCGCCGGCCGATGACGATGATGGCGAGACCGATGACGATCAGGGGCGGCCATCCTCCCCCCAGGAAAGCCAGCGAGGTCCACAAGCCGGCGAGCCAGTCCGAACCCTTCGTCAGGAGTCGGTCGATCGCCCCGAGCGTCGCCAGCCCGAGGATCGGGTCGAGGCCGGCGATCGCCGAGCGGTCGATCACGGCGAGACTGCTGAACCAGCAGAATCCGAGGATCATCGCGGCGCGGGTGCCGAACCTCCGGGACATGTCCCGCGTCAGGAGCCAGCCCGCCAGGATCGACGCGAGGGCGGCGGGCCAGCGAACCAGGGCCGTGGAAGTCCGGCCGGTCGCGGTGAGTCGGGTCAGGACGATGCTCGGAATCACCTGGGCCGGCCAGAGATCGGGAGCCCAGTAACCGAGCGCCTGCCCCATCGGCCCGATTTTCTCTCCGGAGGCCAGGCCCAACCGCGCCTCCTGCGGCCCCAGGTCCAGTGAACTGGCACCCATCGCGACAAACCCCAGGGCGAGACCGAGCACGGCCAGATTGACCCATGACCCACCGCCGATCCTCGGCAATACGCGCGACGTCGCGGTCGAGTCGGCCCGTAACGCCCGATTCGGATGCGCCGGAGCCAGCGTCATCGTGGCCATGTCCATATTCATTCACCGCCTCCATGCGGGACAAATCGGTCGAATCGGATTCCTTGGGCGAAGGACTCCCCGGCAGTCCTCGTCTCTCAGTGTTCATCTCCCGATGCGGTCCGCCCTGACTTCAAGAGCTCATGATCGTGCGGATTCGACGGCACCGCGGCGTCGGCGGGCGGGGTCGGGGTCGGCTCTCGATCGGCCCCGGCGGCTGGCGCTTCCGGCCCGCGGTTGCGGTCGAATACCGACTCGGCCTGGAGCAGGGACAATAGGGGCTTGGTCTTGACCATCGCGTAGATATAACCCGGTACCAGGCCATAGTGATAGGTCTGGCGCTCCAGCTCGCTCGCGACATCCTCGGGAGTCCAGCCATCGCGCTCGAATCGATAGAACGCAACCGTCGCCCCGGTCCGGCAAGTCCCTCGCGCGCAATGCACCAATGCAGGCCGGCGATCGGCCTCGTCGAGGATCTTCAGGACCTCACGGAATTGCTTTTCCTCGCCCAGACCATCGCCGGGCATCGGCAGATTCACGAAGTCCACCCCCAGTCGACGGCTCAGGGCTCGCTCCTCCTTCATCTCCTCGCCCGGCCACTGCAAGTTGATCACGGTGCGAATCTGATAGCGTTTGACCGCTTCCGTGAGCTGCTCACGCGTGAGCTGGCCGCTCCGATAAAGGATGCCTCGCTTGACCTCGTCCCAATGGTCCCACAACAGTTGGCCTTGTCGATCGAGCGTGATCAGCCAGACGGCCACGATCACGGCGGCCAGGGGAACCAGACCGGAAAACACTTTACGCATCGACAAGTCCTACGCGCCGGCAACGGAATGCCGATCGGCCCGGTTTCTGGATGGAAAGGGGAGTCGGAAGCGTGCTCGACGTGAATCCTCGGTGCGGGAATCCCCATCGCGGCGGCGAATGGTAGGATAGATCGACTCCTCGGTCAATCCGAACCGGTTCGCAACCTGCATGACGATCGGACGATCGATCGGCCTCGCGTTGTCGAGGGTTGGTTCGTCCGCTAGAATAGCCGTGGAATCCCCCGGCCGCGGAGTCTCGCGATGAGCGTCAGCACAGCCACTCCCTCCCCTCCTCGACGGGCCACCCTGGACGACCTCCTCAAGGTCGAGGGCAAAGCCGAGTTGATCGGCGGGAGAATCGTCCACTACATGCCTACAGGACACCTTCCAAGCCGGGTTGCTTTCCGGATCGCCCGTAGCCTCGACGACTACGCCGAGGCTACAGGTCGAGGAATCGTCTACACCGACAACATCGGCTTCGCGATACCCGAACTCCCATCAGGGCGCGAGTCCTTCTCCCCTGACGCCTCCTATTATGTAGGCCCACTCCCGGCCAATCTCATGCGTTTCATCGAGGGCCCGCCGACTCTTGCCGTCGAAGTCCGCAGCGAGAACGACTACGGCAAGCCGGCCGAGGAGGATATGGCCGCCAAGCGGGTCGACTATTTCCTGGCGGGCACGCTTGTCGTCTGGGATGTGGACCCGATGGCTCGCTGTGTGTGGAAGTATCAGGCGAGTTCGCCCGATCAACCGGTGCGATTCCACGACGGCGATCAGGCCGATGCCGAACCGGCAGTCCCCGGCTGGCGTATAGGCGTTGACCGGATGTTCTCCTGATCGGCCGGGCCGTCCAGCCGGATGTTCGGGCGATCTCGCGGACGTCTCGTCGCGAGCGGAGGATTTTCCTCCGATTCAGGACCCTCATCGAATCTCTTCGGGATAACTCCTTGCCCTCGGGACCATCAATCATGCGTCGAGTTCATCCTGGCCGGCCGGCCGCGGCAAGCCTGACGATCTTCCTGGCCTTCCTGGTAGGGATGATGCTCGTCCCGGCGACTTCGTCCTTCGGGGAGGATCTCAAGCCCAAGAAGAAGGATACGAATCCCCGGCTCAAGTCGAAGAACGCGGTGATCACGACCTCCGTCGAGCCTTCCGAGGCAAAACCGGGCGAGACCGTGACCTACAAGGTGACCGTCAAGCTCGATCCCGGGTTTCATATCTACAAGCAGGTCGAGAAGCCGTTGCCGCCGGGCGACGGGCCAGTCTACACGACCTTCGACTTCTTCGACACGGCCGGACTCAAAGCCGAGGGCGATTGGAGTGCCTCCAAGGAGGCGGTGAAACACAAGGAGGCCGTCTGGCCCAACCTGCCCTTCGTCGAATACTACGAAGATGAGGTGGTCTGGAGTCTCAAGCTGAAGGTCCCGGAGGGCATCGAGGCGGGCAAGAAGACGCTCCGTAGTCAGGCCGGCTACATGATTTGCAATGACAAGAGCTGTAGCCCTCCCGGCCAGTGGACGGTCCCGGACGCGGAACTCACGGTTCTGCCCGGCGGGGCGGCGGCCAAACCGGCCGAGGCCGCCTCCAAGCAGGCGGCGGCAACCCCCGCGGCACCCCCCGGATCGTCGCCTTCGGTTATAACGGGGTCACTTCCTCCCCCTTCTTCGACGGCCGCGAGCCCGAAGACGTCTCAAGACGGCCCGGCGACCCCGCCCACCGCCAAGCTCCAGAGCGAGATCGCTCGGACCGCGGAGCAAGGGTTGCTCCCATTTTTGCTCGCCTCGGCACTCGGCGGCCTGTTCGCTCTGTTGATGCCTTGCGTCTGGCCGATGGTCCCGATCACGGTCAACTTCTTCGTCAAGCAAGGGCATGGGAAAGCGGGGAAGGCCAAGACAACGGCCCTGGCGGTCACCTATTGTTTATCGATCATCGCGGTCTTCACGGCGGTTGGCGTGCTCTTTTCCTTCTTCTTCTCGGCGTCGGCGCTCCAAACCCTGGCGAATAACCCCTGGATCAATCTATTTGTCGCGGCGCTCTTCGTGCTTTTCGGACTCAGCCTGCTGGGATTATTCGAGATCCGCCTGCCAAGCTTCCTCTTGAACGCATCGGCCCAGGGGGAAGGCCGTGGCGGGTTGATCGGCGTCGTCTTCATGGCCTTGACCTTGACGATTACGTCGTTCACCTGCACGTTCCCGGTCGTCGGTGGCCTGCTCGTGATGGCCGCGAGCGGCAACTTCCTCTATCCGATCATCGGCCTGGCGACGTTCGCGACCGTGCTGGCATTCCCGTTCTTCCTGCTCGCCCTCTCGCCGAGCCTGATCTCCCGGATGCCTCGCAGCGGCGACTGGATGAACGCGCTCAAGGTCGTCGGCGGCCTGGTCGAGATCGGTGCGGCGCTGAAGTTCATCAACACGGCCGAGTTGGCCTATGTCACACCGGAGAATGCCTGGATCGATGCCCGGGTCATGCTGACGAGCTGGGTCGTCCTGGCGGCGGTCTGCGGCATCTACCTGCTGGGTTTATTCCGGACCGATCATGACCATGACGACGTCAAGATCGGTCCGGGTCGTCTCATCTGTGGCGCGTTATTCCTGGGATTGGCCCTCTTCATGGCCCCGGCGCTGGTCGGTCACGCCCCTCAAAGCCGGATCTGGACTCGACTCCTCGTCGGCCTCTTCCCGCCGGACATCAACGAGCTCACCGCGGTGGCGCAGTTCGCCGGCAATGGCGGAGATTCTCGCATGGGCAAGGTCAAGGCGACCTCCACCGATCCGGCCCAGGCGGAGCGCGAGGAAAAGTCCTATCATGGGGTACTCTGGGGGATGAGCATCGACCAGGCCCGCGAACAAGCGGCCGCGGAGAAGAAGCCGATCCTGGTCGACTTCACCGGCGTCAATTGCACCAACTGTCGGACCATGGAAGCGGGAGTCTTCCCTCGTCCGGAGGTTGTCGCCCTCCTCAAGAAGTTCGTGACCGTCCAGCTTTACACCGACTACGTGCCCATCGATTCGATCACCGCCGCTCAGCGTGAAGAGCTGGCCAGGAGCAACCAGGACCGGCTATTGGATTGGGCCGAGCCCAGCAACCCCAATTATGTCGTGCTGACTCCCGGCGGTCAGGTGATCGCCGCCAAGGGAGGATTGATCGAGCCGCCGGACTTCGTCGATTTCTTGAGCAAAGCCCTCGAGAAATTCCCCGAGGTCAAAGACATGAAGGTCGCCCAGGCCGGTGCCCTGGCCCATCCGACTCCAGAGAATGCGAGAACCGGCCAGAAGTAGACCGCCGGTGTCCGACGATTCTACGGTCGGAAGGCCCTGACGACGTTTCAACGGATACCGTGATAGAGAGGCTCCTTGCCCAGATGCTGCCGGACCTGCTCGACCTGGATCGGGTCGTTGACGGGAAAGTTGGGCACGACCCCGCCGAGGACCCCGATCACTTCCTGTGCGATCGTGATCGCCATGGTCTTGAGCGCCTCCTCGGTCTGGGCCGCGCTATGGGGCGTGAGCAGGACATCGCGGCGTCCGATCAAGGGATGACCGGGAGGGGGCGGCTCGACCGTGAAGACGTCGGCGCCGTAGCCCCAGAGCTTGCCGGCGTCGAGGGCGTGGGCCACCGCCGTCTCATCGACCACCGGGCCGCGGGCGGTGTTGATCAGGATCGCGCCGGGACGCATCAGGGCGAGCGTGTCCGGATTGATCAGGCAACGAGTACTGGCATCGAGCGGGACGTGGAGAGTGACGTAATCCGAGGCTTCGAGCAGCTCCCGAAGCCCCATCCGCCGCGCGGAACTCCGGCGGTCGACCTCCTCCGGCGCCGCCAGGATGTCGTTGTAGACGACCGTCATCCCGAAACCCAGGTGGGCGATCTCGCCGACGCGGCGGCCGATCCGGCCGAATCCGATGATCCCGAGGGTCTTGCCGGCAATCTGTCGCCCGGTCATGCTGGTCCGTGCATGATAGTTGCCGGCGATCAGTTCCGCGGTCATCGGGGTGAAGTGCTTGGATATCCCGATGATCAGCGCAAAGACGTGCTCGGCGACACTTTGCGTATTGGCGCCCGGCGTGTAGACGACCTGGACGCCGCGGGCCGTCGCCGCATCGATATCGATCTGGTCGTAGCCGACCCCGTGACGCCCTACAACCTTGAGATCCTTGCCATGGTCGAGGAGAGCACCGTCGATCACTCCGCCGGTGCGAATCACGAGCGCATCCGCCCCGACGACTTCGCGCCGAAGTGTGGCCGGGTCCAGGGCCGTAGCCCTGCGCAGCTCCCCGGCGTCGCGCAGGAGTTGCATGCCCGCTTCATGCATTCCGGTCAACGTGAAGATGTTCGGTCGGCGTTCCATGGAGTTTCTCGCTAGCTGCCCTGGTCGGTACGGTTCAGACCGTAGATTATACATGGGTCGGCCCACGATTCGGTGCGATTGGACGCCCGCGAAGGGAGCCTCGATCGCAGTCTCTCGAGCCTGTTTCACTTCTCGGGGTTCGCGGTTCGTGACACAAGGTCCTTGATGTTCCGTCGCTTCGCCATTCATCCTTTATGGGTCATCATCCCGCTGGCGCTCGCGATCCGGTTCGCGGTCATGCTCCGAGGCTCCGGCGCATTCGACGACCCCGACAATTATCTACCGATGGCTCGGGCCCTGGCCTCGGGAGACGGATTCGCCTTCAACGGCCGTCCGACCGCCTACCGGCCACCGCTGTATCCGCTCCTCCTGGCCCCATTCGTCGATGCTCCGAGCGGGGCACGAGGAATCGCGGTATTACACCTGATCCTTGGGGCCGGCACGGTCTGGCTGACTGCCGTCGCGGCCGCTCGATCGGGCCTCTCGCGAATTCGAGCGATGCTCGCTGCACTCGTGGTGGCTTTCGATCCCGTCCTGGTCTGGCAGAGCCGCTCGGTGATGACGGAGACGCCGGCGGCCCTCCTGGTCGCCGCGACCCTGGCGGGGCTCACCCTCGGAGGAGTTCGCGGAATCGTCTGGGGAGGGTTGGGGTTCGGCCTGGTGGGTTTGTGCCGGCCCAGCATGCTCGCCGGCGCGGCATTGACCATCCTCGCCGGCCTCGTCTCCCCGCCCGGCCCCGCGAAACGGCGTGTCATGCGTGCCGCCGGCCTCACCCTCGTGATCGGCCTCGTCTTGCTGCCCTGGATGAGCCGAAACCTGGCCCTCTTCGGCGAACCGGTCTGGACGACGACTCACGGCGGCTACACGCTGGCGCTCGCGAATAATCCCGTCTATTATCGGGACGTCTTGAACGCGTCCTCGGAACGGGTTTGGACCGGTCACGAGCAGTGGCTCTGGTGGGATTCGATCAACCGCGAAACGGCCGGCATGACCGAGCCCCAGGCCGATCGCTATTTGAATGCGATGGTCTGGCGTCTGGCTCGGGAGCGGCCGGGCGACTTCTTTCGGGCCACTCTCGCCAGGCTCGGACGTTTCTGGAGCATGGCCCCGGCGGCCTTGGTCTACGCGTCCAGCGTGCGATGGGCCACCTTCGCCTGGACGCTGCCGCTCTGGATCGCCCTAGCATGGGGACTCCGGGCGAGATCGCTCTGGCTCTGGCCGCGAATCGCGGCGCCGATGATCGTGATCGGGCTGACGCTCGTCCACGCCTTCTACTGGACCGATCTGCGGATGCGCGCCCCGATCGTGCCCGCCATCGCCTTGATCGCGGCGGGCGCCGGGCGACGCCCGGACAAGTCCGAGCACGCGGAGGTAGGAGCCACCGGCCATCTGGGACGACAGATTACGGCTGGAGGAGACTCATCTGCGTCTGGGCGGCGTGGGGCTCGGAAGGCTTCTTCGGGTTGACCCGGCGTGTGAAGACGATCCAGCGCGACATCGAGAAACTGAGCCCGGTCGCCGCCACGATCCCGACCACCGCCGCCGCCAGCCTGTGGCGTGCGAAGAAGTCGATTTGGGTCGGGAGATACAGGCGTAGCGTGAAACTGAATGCGATCGCCAGCGCGTTGCTCAACGCATACGTCAGGAACTGCCGCGGCCATGACCCCCTCCTCGCGTCGTTGAATGTCAGGCGACGATTCAGGGTGAAGTTCCAGAGCAAAGCAATCCCGATCGACAGGGCCGCCGAGACCGCCAGGACCCACGAAGAGCCGAAAAGCGTCGATCTCAGCGAGGCCAGGCGGGTGAAGGATAGTAGCCACTGGAAAATCGCGTAACATGTCAGGTCAACAAACATGCCCGAGAATCCCACGGCGCAGAACTGGATCAGTCGAGAGAGATTGCCATATCGGCCGTCGAGCACGTGCTTGAGTGGACGGAGGTCTCTGAGTCCCAGGCGGGGGGAGCGGAAATCCGGATCCACGGAGACGGGCACATCGACCGCGTTGGCGGGACGTCGCAGCAGCAACTCCAGCACCAGGCTGGGACCGCTCGCCGAGATCGTGCGACCCCCTTGCTCCCAGAGCGTTCGCCGGATGACGAATAGGCCCGAGAAGACATCGGACGAGCCCAGGAGCAGACGGCTCAGCAGGCCGAGTACCGATCGCGGATGCCACCATCGGCCCGATCGCCATCGGTCTTCGGTCGGTACGGCAACCGCCAGCTCGGAGTTGCCTTCCCGGAGTGACTTGATGAGGGCCAGCAGAGATTCCGGCGGATAATTTCGCTCAACATCGAGCACGATCAGGAGATCACCGGAGGCCGCGGCCAAACCCGCCCTTGCCGCGGCACTCCAATCGCCTCCGTCCATCTCGACGTGCGTGAAATCGACCGAAAGTGGACGACCGCCTACGGCGATGATCTCGATCGGACCGAATGCGTTGTCCTGTTCGAGGATTCGTCGAAACGCGTCGACCGTCTGTTCGCCGAGAACCTGTCCCCGAGATAACGGAAGGATGAGACTGAGTCCCCCGGTATGGGCCGGGGCCTCGGGATACTCGCAAATCCGCATCTGGGACGATACTCCTTCGACTTGAACTGATCGCCCGACCTATCCGAGGTTGCCGGTGAGCATGGATGGGAACAGGGTTCTTTGGATGAGATCTTGTCGCAGGGAAAAACGATGAACGAAGTCAAAGTGCGCGAGGGAAGTCGAGTGATCCATCGAATCGGTCATTGATGGTACCCCCGACGTCGAACCCGAATGAAGCCGGAAGGCGGGCCTTCATTACAGGATTATGTTAGTTCAAATATGGCAGCGGAGCAAGGGAAGCTGTGCCCTGCTCGCTTCGACGTACCGGGCGACCGACACACGAGGCTTCGCACGGCCGCGGAGATTGCCTCGGTGCCTTCGGAGATTGCCAAGAAACCGGTGATTGTTGTATCTTGAGCATAGTTTGGGACGAGTTGTCAAACCAGACATCGCCCCTTGGATTCGCTCCGATGTTCGGGAGGACACACCTTGAGAACGGTCATCACCGGAGGCGCAGGATTCGTCGGGTCACATCTCTGCGAGCGGTTTCTCGACGACGGCGATGAGGTGATCTGCGTCGACAATCTGCTGACCGGCAGCCCTCGCAACATTCAACACCTCGCCGATCGGCCCGGGTTTCGGTTCGTCGAACATAACGTCTCCGAGCCCATCGAGATCGACGGCCCGGTTAACAACGTCCTCCATTTCGCCAGCCCGGCCAGCCCCGTCGATTACCTGACTCATCCGATCCCGACGCTCAAGGTCGGGTCCCTGGGCACCCACAACGCACTCGGACTGGCCAAGGCCAAGGTTGCTCGCTTCCTCCTGGCGAGCACCTCCGAGATCTACGGCGATCCCGAAGTCCACCCCCAACGGGAGGACTACTGGGGGAACGTCAACTCGATCGGCCCGCGGGGATGCTACGACGAGGCCAAGCGATTCTCCGAGGCCATCACCATGGCCTATCATCGTTATCACGGGGTGAAGACCCGGATCGTCCGGATCTTCAACACCTATGGTCCACGCATGCGTCTCAACGACGGCCGGGTCCTCCCGAACTTCATGAAGCAAGCCCTCCGAGGCGAGCCGATCACCGTCTACGGCCAGGGGGAGCAGACGCGCAGCTTCTGCTACGTCACCGATCTCGTCGAGGGGATCGTCCGCCTGTTGAAGGCCGACTTCTCGGAACCCGTCAATCTGGGCAACCCGTGCGAGATCACCGTCTTGCAGCTCGCCAAGGAGATCATCGCGCTCGTCGAAGGGACCAAGAGTACGATCATCTACGAAGACCTTCCCCAGGACGACCCGAAACGGCGCAAACCCGACATCACCCGGGCAAAAAACCTCCTGGGATGGGAGCCGGTCGTCGACCGCGCGGTCGGTTTGAAGAGCTCCCTCGAGTATTTCCGCCAGGTCGTCTGACCGAGCCATCAGGCCGGCACCGACGCCCCACCCAGGATCTCCATCGCCGCATTGCGCCCGTTGATCGCAATGACGCTCCCACCGGGATGGGTGCATGCCCCGCACAGGAAGACGCCCGGCATCGGAGTTCGCGACCGGAGCCGCCTGTCCCACATATAGGGGGGCAGGCACTCGCCCTGGAAGATGTGGCCCCCGACCAGGCCCACTTCGCGTTCGATATCGGGCGGCCCGAGGACCTGCACGTCGATGACCGCCCCGGGCATGTTGTCGCAGAAGCGGGCGATCGACCGCAGGGCGAGATCCCGGACATCCTCGCGGCGACTGTCCCAGTCACCGCGGGTGAACGTGTGCGGCACGTACTGGGCGAATACGCTCATCGTGTGGATGCCCTCCGGGGCCACGGTCGTATCGTGGACCGTCTGGAAATATAGCTCGGTCCAGAGCCGGTCCGGCAGCTCGCCCTCGCGGGCGGCACGATAAGTCGCCCGCCACCCCTCCTTGCTCAGGGGCGTATTGATCTGCCCCTGGTGATGGACCATCCGGGTCCCAGGCCGAGCCGTGAAGCTGGGCAACTCGCGCAGTGCCACGTTCAGTTTGACCGTGCAGCCGACCTGCGGGATCTCCTCGACTCGGGCTCGCCAGGTGGAATCCGCCTCGTCCCCCAGCAGACGCAGCGTGGTCCGCGGATCGGCGTTCGAGACGACGCAAGGCGAGAGGATCCGCTCTCCTCCCTCTAGCTCGACGCCGACACCCGGGATAATCCGGGCGACCGGCGTCCCGGTGAGCACGACGGCGCCGGCATCGCGCGCGATGTCCCCCAGGATGAACGAGACCATGCCCATCCCGCCGGCGACATAACCCCACATCCCCGGCGTCCCCCCGAGCCGTCCCGACTGGTGGTGGAAATGGATGGATGCCGTGCCCGGGTCGTGCGGACTCGCGAATGTGCCGATGACCCCTTGGCCGAGATAGGCCGATTGGAGGCGTTCGTCGTCGAAGAAATGTTCGACATACGCGACCATCGACCACTCGAAGAGCAGGCGACGCGCCTCCGTATCGCCACCCAGGCGACGCTCGATCTCCTCTCGAGACGGAGGCGGCCCGATCCAGAGGTCTCCGTCACCGCTCGGGCGGAGTGCGTCCCGGAGCCGTCTCTTCACGTCGCTGAAGGCCCGCCAGCCCTTCAAGTCGCCCGGCGCCAGCCTGCCGACTTCCTCCTCGCACAGATCGTCGTCATCCCAGAGCTGCACGCTGGAGCCATCCTCGAACGGCACGAAAAGTCCGGCGCGAGCCGGCGTCCAGCGGAATCCGTAATCGGCCAGCCCCAACTCCTCGATCACAGTCGGGTGGAGGAGTCCGACCAGGTAAGCACAGGGCGAGATCCGATGTCCCGGCCAGACTTCTCGGAGCGTGCAGGCGCCTCCGATCTGCTCCCTGGACTCCAGGACCAGGACCCGACGGCCCGCCCTGGCGAGGTAAGCCGCGCAGGTCAGCCCATTGTGACCGGCACCGACCACCACCGCGTCCCAGGGGGCTGCAATCAGCTCTCGGATCGGTGCCGGCGCATCCAGGTGCCCCAATGTCTCCGTGGCCGATCGATGGCCTCCCCGCGTCGTCGTCATCGGTGCCTTCCTCGTCTACGAGACCCATTGTCTGAACATGCGTACCGCTATTGTGCCCGACAATTCGATCTGGGACAATCATCCCACTTGTATGGAACAAACGAACATGGTATTCCAACGAGCATTACGTCGAAAGGCCGAGGCCGCTTCGCGCGCACCGGCCGCTGAGCGTGTTGTAAACTGGATGAGAGGGTTTGAGCAACGGATGGGCGGTCTCGGGCGAGCGGGAAAGGCGGCGGGAGACGATGGGAAGCGAACCGGTGGTCGTCAAGCTGTCGGACTTGGTGGATGGGTTGGAGGCCGTCTGTTATGCGGCCCTCGTCAAGAAGTCGCCCGGCATGACCAAGTCGAATCAACCCTACATGAAGTGCATCTTCCGCGACAAGCGTACCACGGTCGAGGCGCCGCTCTGGTCCGACAATCGATTCCTCAACGATGCGCAATCCTGGGTCGAGGGCATGGCCTATCGACTCCAGGTCCGATGCAAATTCGACCTTCGATACGGGATGCAGGTCGAGATCCTCGGCATCCGGGCCGCGACCGACGACGATTCGCGCGATGGGTTCGATTTTTCGGACCTCTACGAAAGCAGCAAGTATCCCGCGGATGACCGGTTCAAGAGACTCAAAGAATTCATCAATCGATGCATCGATCAACCGGAGTTGCGTCGGCTGGTGGAAGACATCCTGGACGAACATGCATCGCTGTTCAAGAAGATGCCGGCGGCCCAGGGGTTTCATCATAGTTATACCGGCGGACTGATCGAGCATGTCTGGAGCATGACGCGGGTCGCCAGCTTCGTGGCGGATCACTACGCCAAATACTACGATCAGTTGAACCCTCCCCTGGATCGGGGCGTGGTGATCGCCGCCACGATCCTGCACGACATCGGCAAGCTTCGCGAGCTCGAGTATCACCCGATCGCGGTCAAATACACCAAGGAAGGGTGCCTGATCGGCCACATCCTGATCGGCCGAGATATGATCCGCGAGGCCGCCGGCCGGATCGAAGGATTCCCCGAGGAAACGCTGATTTTGCTGGAGCATGCGATCCTGGCCCACCACGGCAAGCGAGAGTTCGGGTCCCCGGTGCTCCCGCAGACCATGGAAGCCCTCCTCGTGTCGTACATCGACGAGCTCGATGCCAAGATGAATTCGGTGGCTCGCGAGCGGATGACGTCCCAGACGACCGACGCCTTCACCGACCGGATCTTCGCGCTCGAGAATCGGCGGTTCTACAAGGGCATCCCGGAAGCGACCCCGCCCGACTCCTCGATGCCGACGGCCTGATGATCGATCCCCACCGGATCGGTCGCGGCGAGCGCCGGCTTGGCGTCTCCACATCATCGGGGTTAGAATCAGGCTCGAATCGTCGACGCGTCCGCTGGCGTCGCAGCGACCATCATCGAATCGATTGGCCTAACCCGACATGAGAGACACCCGATGAATGTAATCCGTCGATCCGCCTGGACCGCCTTGATGCTCGGTGCCGTGATCGGTTGCGCGGGCGAGGACGATGCAAATCCGAAATCCACGCCCGCCAATTATCCCAGCTCGCCCCCACCGAGCGCGCGGCCTGGCGCACCTCCGACTTCCAAGAGTGAGCCGGAAAAGAAGGTCCCGTCGTCGGAGATGACCCCCGCCCCCACCACCAAGGACGCCCCCAAGGCCGCGGAACCCGGCAAGCCCGGCGACCCGCCGAAGATCGAGGGGCCGAAGGACGGCGCCAGTCTGGACGCAGCCCCCGCGAAGTTGACCGCGGAAGAACTGGCCGCGATCAAGGAGCTTCCCGCCGCGGAACAGCCCGTCGCGATCAAGCAGGCCATCTGCCCGGTGAGCAACCATCACCTCGGCTCGATGGAAAAGCCGCTCAAGGTCACCGCCGAAGGCCGGACGTTCTATCTCTGCTGCGAGGGCTGCGAGGAGGAACTGAAGGCCAATCCCAAGGCGGTCGTCGCCAAGCTGGATGCCAAGGCCGGCAAGTAATCCCGGCGATCCGCTCGCGATCGGATCCTCGGGCCGAGATCGGACTCATGGGTCGGTGCATGCCGGTCAAGCATCGGGTCGTGCGGCGATGCACCGGCCCAGCGCCCTGTCGATCGGCCTC
>CAVURY010000055.1:0-10760 GCA_963743925.1 uncultured Planctomycetota bacterium
TGTCTTCATGAACACTCCAAGCGATCGCAGTGCGTCCCGGCCCGATCAGCCTCTGCTCTTCGAGACTCCGGCTGATGACGACCGGACCGCAGCTCCCGTCAACCCACCGGTCACCTTCGGACGACCGCGGCTCCGCACCGCCAACCGCGAACAGATCGTCTTCCGAGCCGCCGCGCTGGATCAATTGATCCCGCACGATCATCCCGCTCGGGTGGTCTGGGACTATGTCCTCGGATTGGACCTCAGTCCCCTGTACCGAGCGATCAAGGCCGTCGAGGGACGCCCGGGGCGGCCTCCCATCGATCCCAAGATCCTCATGGCCCTCTGGCTCTACGCCACCCTCGAGGGTGTCGGCAGCGCACGTCAGCTCGATGAGCTTTGCCACGGCCACGATCCTTACCAATGGATCCTCGGGGATGTCACGATCAATTACCACACCCTGGCCGATTTCCGCACCGACCATGGCGAACTGCTCGACCAGTTGCTGACCCGGAGCGTCGCCGTCTTGTTGGCCGAGGGGTTGGTCGATCTGAACCGAGTCGCGCGAGACGGCATGCGAGTGCGGGCCGGCGCCGGCGCCGCGTCGTTTCGCCGCCGTCCCACCCTGGAGGAAGCTCTCGCCGAAGCCGAGGCCCAAGTCCAGGCCTTGCGGGCGGAGTTGCAAGACGATCCCGGGGCCGGCAATCGCCGGCAACGAGAGGCCCGGGAACGCGCCGCCCGAGAGCGTGCCGAGCGAATCAAGGGTGCGTTGGATCGGCTGCCGGAACTGGAGGCCAAGAAGAAGCCGGAGGATCGCGAGAAGGCCCGCTGCTCGACCACCGACCCGGATGCGACGGTGATGAAGATGCCTGATGGCGGCTTTCGCCCGGCGTATAACGTGCAGTTCAGCACGGCGACCGGCAGTCAGATCATCGTGGGAGTGGAGGTCGTGACCACCGGCAGCGACGCGGGCCAGATGGCTCCGATGGTCGAGCAGATCGAGTCGCGGCATGACCGGAGGCCCGGAGACGTGCTGGTCGATGGCGGCTTCGCCCAACATGAGCAGATCGAGGCGGTCAGCGCCCCCGAGATGGGTTGCACGGTGTACGCGCCGGTGCCGGCGCCCAAGGATCGAAAGGTGGATCGATACGCTCCCAAGCCCGGCGACAGTCCGGAGGTGGCGGCTTGGCGGCGGCGAATGGCCAGCGAAGAGGCCAAGACGATCTACAAGGAACGGGCCGCGACGGCCGAATGCGTCAACGCCCAGGCGCGGAACCGGGGGTTGTACCAGTTGCGGGTTCGGGGCCGGCTCAAGGCCAGGGCGATCGCCTTGTGGTACGCCTTGGCCCATAATTTGATGCGAGCGGCGAGTCTGCGCGCCGCGGCGGCCGGAGTGCGCGCCGCGGCGGCGGTGACGGGCTGAAACGGGGCTGAAACCGGCCCCGAACCGCCTGAGTAGGCCGCTCAGGCGACCCCCAAGGCGTTGCCAGACCCCTCTCCGGGTCAAGAACCGAGAATCAGGGGATGGTAAGCGAGTTAGAGAGGGCATTGTACGGTTCGAGTGACTCGGATCTCGGAAGTGGCCACGGTCGAATTCCTTCACAGGCTCTCAGAGCGTCGCCGATGTCGGTCGGGACCGGCTCCACTTCCACGGGCTCACCGGCTTCATCGCGGAATAGCAGGGCGAACACGATGAGTACCGCACCGGACATCATCGAGGGGATCAGCCAGATCCGGCTCCAATCGTGGACGACCGAGCCGTCGGAATTCGTGGACGCCGCGGATTCTCCGAGCACGCCCGAGAGCCAGGTACCCACGAACATCCCGGCGCCGAGCGTGACGAACGCGAGCAGGCCCTGTGCCGTGGCGCGAAGGTGCTCGGGCGCCCGGCGGTCCACGTAAATCCGTCCCATCACGAAGAAGAAGTCATAGCAGAGTCCGTGGATCCCGATGGCGATGTACAGGAAGGACGGCCAGGTGAATCCCCTGGCATAGAGGTCGAACAGGCCGAAGCGCACGGTCCAGGCGAGCATGCCGAGGAGCAGCATCCGCTTGACTCCCAGGCGACGCAGGAACGCGGGCATCAGCAGCAGGAACGTCACGTCGGAGACCTGCCCGAGCGTCATCTTGCTCGCGGCCTGCTTGACGCCGATCTCGTTCAGGAACACGTTCGTCCAACTGAAATAGAAGCTCAACGGGACGCAGATCAAGAACGAGCCGAGCAGGAAGACGGCGAACGAGCGGTGGCGGAGCAACATCAGCGCGTCGATCCCGAGGGCTTCGCCCATCGTGGTCGAGCGGCGGGAGACCAGGGGCGGGGTGTGGGGCAGGGTCAGGCAATAGAGCCCCATCGCGGCCGAGACCAGGGCCGAGAGGCGGAACTGCGCCGACGACGCCTCGACTTCCGCCTGGCCGATCACCAGGCCGGCCGCGATCCAGCCGACGCTCCCCATCAGCATCACCAGCGGGAACTGGCGTCCCGGATCCGTCACATGCCGCAGGGTCAGCGAGTTCGTCAGCGCGAGCGTGGCCATGTAGCCGATCGTATGGGCCATCAAGCCGCCGTAGAAGGCCGGGAGCTGGTCGTGGTCGACACGAAGTAGAGGAGGGCCGCACCCGTGAGGTGCAGGGCCGCCAGGATCTTCTCGGCCGCGAAGAACCGGTCGGCGATCAGGCCGACCAGGAACGGCGAGATCATCGCGCCGATCGCGGGGGTCCCGTACGCGAGCCCGACCTGGCCTCCGGTGAAGTGCAGCGTCTGGGTCAGGTATGTGCCCATCGTCACATACCAGAGGCCCCAGATCGCGTACTGCACGAACACCATCACCCAGAGGCGCACCAGCAAGCTGGTCTTCAAAGTTGGCCTCGAGATCCGCTGAAGGTCCCAGGTCTGTCTCTCGAAATGCGAGATCGCGCGGCGGTAGGGCCGGCTTATCGCAAAGTGTCCAGTTGCCGAGCCGGCTTCGACGCCGGAGCAACTAACATAACACGTCTCGCCGCTCGCGAGGATCACGTCGCGGCCGGCACCATTTTCGGACTTGCCCGGGTGAAACGTGGGGTATGCTGGTCTTGAGAATCCTGGGAGCAGGGACGGATCGCATGGTTTCCGGCGATTCGATCGATCGATACTTTTCCACTTCGCAACCGAGGGGTGTGTCATGACAACCATCGTGATGGTGATCGCGTTCAGCGGTCTGGGGTGTCATAACAAGGCCTGCGATGGGTCGTGCGGCACGTCGAGCTATTACGCGAGCGGCCAGTCCGTGACGAGTCTCTATCCGAGTGCGATCGCCCCATCGGGCCATCCGGCGCATTATTCCGGAAGTTATGGGGCCTGCGGCACGTCGGGATCTTCGTTTCGCGATGGCCTGCACAAGACGCTCTATAGCTTCGTGTTCGGCCACGATCCCGACGTGCCCACGGTCCAGGACATCGAGGCATCGCTCGAAGCGGGCGGGTACAGAAACCCGTGAGGATACGGACATTAGAGCGCGTAACGAATGCGTTACGCAGACTCGGAGGTCGATGCGAATTCACCCCCCTGGATCCCCCCTTCGCAAGGGGGGAAGGGAAATCGGTCACTCGGTCTCAAACCTCCCCCCTTACCGAGGGGGGATCCAGGGGCCTCGGGAGAGGGCCTCGAGCGTGTGCAACACCACAGTGAAGCGCTCCAGGCGGCTTTCCCAGTCGAGTGCACCCTTCAATCCTTGATTTCATGGTTGATCCATTTCGGCCTTGATCAGTCTCACGACTTCCATCGCCGTTTGGAAAGTGCCTGGACTGTGTTTCTGGATCGACTTGCTGGCGATCAGGCGTTCGAGTGCAGGCAGTGCTCGGGGGCATCGGAATTCTCGGCTCGATTTCATAGCCTGCGCGATGGTCGACTTCACCAGCGCCGAACGGTCGCTCAATCCGTCGATGAGCGGTCCCACGGCTCGTTCGCACTTCCGTCGAATCAAGGATTCCGCCGCCGCCCATGGACTGAACTTTTCCTTGCTCTTGAGGCCGGCGATGAGAACGTCGATGGAGCGTTCTCCGGCTGCTGAGCCGTGTGCCCAGTAGATGGTGAATTCATCGATGAGGCCCGACTCGAACCGGTCGATCAAGGCGTCTGGAGTCGATCGGGCGAATGCGCCGAAGATCTGATAGATCGTGTCGTACAAATCGCGAGGATGGAGGCGGGATTGTGGGGGATCGCGCTGAGCCAGCAAGAAGGCGTCGAGTGCGGATTCGCCGCCCTTCGCAAGCTCCGCGATGGCATGCCGTCCCGCACCCGAATAGCAACCGTGTTCATAAATCGTAAGGATCAATTCGGTGGGCGTCGTCATGGTCTTCTCGAATCCGCTCTCATTCCCGAGGAAGTGGCGGGTGATGGGTGGCGGGCCCATTCGGGTAGAACGTTGACCGTTCAACGGGTAAGGAGCCGCTTTCCGGGTAAGGAGTCTGTCTGATGGGCGGACGGCGCGTCTTGGACTTCGCGAGCCTGGATGACGTGATGACCGACGTGGAGCGGTTGCTCGCCGGCCATCGCACGGTCGGACAGTGGACGCTCGGGCAGATTCTCAATCACCTGAAGACTGCGATCCGGTTGACCACGAAGGCCCCCGGGGACACGTCCGAGCCGACTCGTGAACAAGCGGTCTTCCGCCGCGTCTTCTTTCGTGGCGGCCGATTTCCGGAGGGGCTCGAGGCCCCCTTGCCGGAACTGATCCCGCAGGCCGATCTCGATCCCCACGCGGAGGCCGATTCTCTTCGACGCGCGATCGGGAATTACGGCTCGCGGATCGAGCCGTTCCCCGCCCACCCCCGCCTCGGCCCGTTGACCGGAGAAGAATGGACCCGGTTCCACTGCATCCACTGCGCCCATCATCTGGGGTTCGTGGTGCCGATCTGACCCGATGATGCATCGCGGATCGAGCGAGCGGTTGCCGCGAACCTCGCCGGCCTGTCAGGGCTGGATCTTCGTGAGGATTCGCTCTCCGTCGCCGACCCTGAAGAGGACTCCGGTCACGCGGCCTTGATCGTCTCGCTGGAACGTGAATCGGGCATCGGTGTGGGGCAGCACGAATTCGGTCGCGGAGACGGGCTGCATGATCAGAGTCGCGGGCCGGGAAGGCAACTTGAGGATCAGGTGCCCCTCGCCGCGGGTGATCGCGGCCCGCGGGGTATCCGGTTTGGGCCCCATGGCGTATTGCCCGGCGTACTGATCCAGCGCCTCGGCCGGGAGCGAGACGATCTTCGGCCGGGCGAGATCCTGCGCCGTGGGCTCGGGGCGTTCGGGCAGGTCGCGGACCCAGATATTGCGGAAGCGCACGGGGTGGCCGTGGTCCTGGAGCTGGATCGGCCCGCGATCGGCATGCCCCTCGTACGGGGTCCATTCGAGCCAGGAGGTCTTGCCGAACGGCTCCTCGTTATTCTGGACGAGGATGCCGTTGTGGAAGAGGGTGATTCGGGCGGGCTCGGTGAGCGTGCCGTCCTTGTCGAAACGGGGCCGTCGAAAGGCGATGTCGTAGGACTGCCACTCGCCGGGCGGGCGCGTGGCGTTGGCGAGCGGGGGGAACTGGCCGTAGATGGCCCCGGCCTGGCCGTCGGCATAGGTGTCGGCCCGGTAGGAGTCGAGGACTTGCAGCTCGAACTCGCCCATGAGGAAGATGCCGCTGTTGCCGCGATCCTGGCCCTTGCCGCCGGGCGGGTTGGGCGACGCCCACTCGACATGCAGTTGAACATCGCCGAATTTCGCCCTGGTCTCGATCGGTCCCGTCCCCGGTGCGACCTCGAAGAATTCCCGGGCCACTTTCCACCGTGCCGGGCCGCCCTCCGGGGTCCGCCAGGCGTCGAGGCTCGTCCCGTCGAACAGGACGACGGCGTCCGCCGGTGCGGAGGCCGCGATCGAGCCGCCGACGGGCTCGACCACGGCCGGCCTGGGGCGGTGGATGTCGTGCTGTCTCCAGCCGTCGCGGGCCGACCGGTTTCGACCCTGGTCGGAGGCCAGGCAGGCCAGGAGCCCGACCGTCCCGATCAAGGCGAGGCATGCAAATACGAGGGATTTTGCGGGCATGGGCTTCGATTTCCTCGGGTCGTGGGAGAGTTGTGGTCAATGGCGCTCACAGGCACGTAGGGTCACAGAGCACCCTAGGCAAATCCCGGAATTAACCACGGAGGCACGGAGACACGGAGAAGAAGGGGAAAAGAGTTCAAGATCTTTGAATGGAATTCTCTGTGTCTCCGTGCCTCCGTGGTTAATTCCCCGTATTTGCCCCTACTTCAAGGTCTCCAGATAGGCCAGCAGCGAGGCCAGGTCCCGGGTCGTCAATGGGTCGGCCAGGCCGGTGGGCATGATCGAGACCTGGCCCCTGGCGCGGTCCTCGATGTCCTTCTTGAGCAGGATGGTCACGGCGCCTTGCGCGTCCCGCAGCTCGACCTCGTCGCCCGACTCGCGGACGACGAAGCCCTCGAACGTGCGGCCGTCGGCGGTCGCGATCTTCTGGGGCTCGAACCCCTGCGCGAGCTTGGCGCTCGGCTTGAGGATCGACTCGATCAGGTCGGCGCGGCTATAACGGGTCGCGATTCCCAGGAGTGACGGGCCCTTGGGGGCTTCGCCGGGCGCCACGGTGTGGCAGGCGATGCAGCCCTGGCGCTGGAAGAGTCGCTCGCCCAACCTCGGGTCGCCCTTCTGCTGGATCACCGCCGCGAGGGTCGATTCGTAGGGGACTGTTGCGATCGTCGGGCCACGGTCGGACCCGGATGTCTCGCGGTCGAGGTCCAGCCGCGCGGCGGCGAAGGCCGCGGCGGCCTTGACCTCGCGATGGTCGTCCTTGAGACGGTTCCTGACCTGGAAGGCGTACTTCACCGAGTCGGTCCGGCCGATCGCTCGCAGGAGGCTCGCGGCGGCTCTGGGCGTCCTCCACGCCGACTCGATCGCCCGCTCGGCATCCGCCTTCGCCCTCGATGGTGCTTTCGGGTTGGCGTCCACCGCGAGCAGGACCGCGTAGCCGAGCTCGCGACGCGCCGGGTCGTCGCCCTCGGCCAGCTTGCGGAAGTCGGCGACGTGCCGCGCGTGGTCGCCGTCCCGGAGATAGTCTCTCCACATGCCGAGGAGTTCGGGCGGGATCGCATCCTGGTGGACGATCGCCGCCAGCACGCGCGTGGCCGACGCACGATGGTAGCGGACCAGGCCCTTCAAGACCTTGGCCCGAAGCGCGGGCGTTTCCTTGTCGGAGACCGCCACGCTTTCCAGGAAGCGGACCGCCCGCTCGGGAAGCGTCGGCCGTACGATCAAGATCTCGACCACCGCGGCGCGCGCCGAGGGCTCGAGGCCGGCCAGGTCGAGGTCGACGGCCGTCGCCCCTTCGAGCTCGACCTTGTTCCGGACGAGCTCGATCAGGAGGCCGCCGGCCGATCGCGAGTCGGCGCGTTCGAGGGCCTCGCCGAGGGCCCGTTCGATCGTCTTCGTCTGCTCCCAGGCGACCGGTTTGAAGTAGGGGCCGCTGGTGTCGGGCCGGGTGGTCCACCAATCGCCCTTGTAGTCGGCCTCGCGGTGATCGAGCCGGCAGAGCGCCTTGAAGGCGAGTCGACGGGTGGCGGGATCCTGGTCCTCGAGCCGGGCGATCAGGCCCTGGACCGCCCTGGCGCTATACATCGCCTGGAGGGCGCGGGCCGCGCCGGGACCGAGCTTCGGGTTGGCGAGCGCCCGGAGGCAATCGTCGGCCGCGTTCAGGGCGACCAGCGCCTTGACCGCGACGTGGGCGACGAGCGGGTCCTCGTCGGCCGTCCGTTCGACGATCGAAGGAGCTGACTCGATCTTGCCGAGCCGGCCGAGGCCGACGGCCGCCTGGAGCCGGACCCGGGGATTCGAGTCGGCGAGGCCCTCGACGAAGGGCCTGGCGGGTACCTTGGAGGCATCCTCTTTGCGGTCGGCCAGCGCGTGCAGGGCGAATTCGCGGAGAGTCGGGTCGTCGGCGAGTCTGGTCAGGGTTTCGATCGAGCCGGGGCCGAGCAGTTGCTCGAGCGTGAAGAGCGCGGCGACGCGAGCCGCCAGGGGGCCCTCGGCGCGTGCCAATGCCTCCAGGCCCCTGGCGAAGGCGGGCTTTTTGGCCCGTCGCAGGATCTCGCGCTGGGCGGCGAGGCGCAGGACCTGGCCGGGGGCGGCGAGGAACCCGACGAGCTGGGCGTCGCCGGCGGCCTTCAGGTCGGGGAATGCGGTCGGCTTCGCGCCCGAATGGGTCACCCGGATCACATGACCGGCATTCGGTCCGGCATAGGTGAACACGGCACCGCGCCAGGACGCGATGAAGATCTGCGATCGGCCGTCGACATCCATGTCGGTCGGTCGGGGCAGCGTGACGAACGGCTCCTGCCCGGCCGAGAACCCCGCGCCCTGGGCTCGAGCGGGTGGCGGAAGATGCCCTCGCGGCCCCACTCGCAAGTGTAGAGGGCATCGCCATAGGGCGCGGGGAGCCCCGGCTCCTGGATGTAGAGCGATCCGGTCGGCGAGCCGCCGCCGTAGTCGGCCAGGGGTTGGATGATCTCCTCGGGGAAATTCTTGAAGAGCGACGGGTAGCCCAGGTGCCCAGTCGGGACGACGTGGCTGAGCCGCACGTCCCAGCCGTCGCCGTCGTTGGTGTTGTCGCGGGTGAACAGGTTCAAATAGGGGTCGATCGCCACGTCGTAGATATTCCGCTGGCCGCGGGAGACGACTTCCAGGCCGTTGCCGTCGGTCCGGACGCGGACCACGCCGCCGCCGCGATACTGGAGGGTCGCGCCATCCTTGCCCACGGCCTTGATGAAGCCGTAGTCGCCGACGGCCACGTAGATGTATCCGTCGATCCCCAGCCGGATTCCGTTGGTGGTGTGGTCGGCCCCGCGGAATTTCAGGTCGAAGCCGATCCCCTTGACGAGCGTCTCGGAGCGATCGGCCACGCCATCGCCGTTGTCGTCGTGATAGGCGGTCAGGTCGGGCGGGTGGAGCACGTACAAAGTCCCGGCGTCGTAGATGAGGCCGCGGGGGCTGTCCATCTTGGCGAAGATGTTGAATTTGTCCGCCTTGCCGTCTCCGTCCTCGTCGATGCAGCGCACGACCCGGCCGCGGCCGGGCCGGGCGTCGAGCGAGCCATTCTCATCGACGCCGACGAAGAGATCGCCGTTGGGCGCGGCGGCCAGGCAGGTCGGATAGCTCACATCCGGGGGTTGCGCGAACAGCGTCACCGTAAACCCGACGGGCGTTTTGATCTCGCCCAGCAGGCCGTCGTTTCCGGCCCGCTTGAGCGACTGCGGCCGGGCCGAGGTCGCGGAGCCGGCCGGGGGTGAGACCTTGTTCGTTCCGTAGACCTGGACCTCGAAGATGCTGGCCCAGGCGCCGTCTTTCAGGCCGGTGACGGTCACCCGGACGTAGCGGACTCCCCTCGCGAGGAACTCATGGGTGCGGTCCTGATCCCGCTCGTCGGTCCTGGTCTGGTCCGAGAGCATCGTCCATGACTTGCCATCGTCCGACCCTTCGATCTTGTACCGGTAGCCGACACCGTCCTGCTCCCAGACGATGCGTGCGCCGGTCAGGTCTTCGGGCTTGCCGAGGTCGACTTGCCACCACTGGGGGCTGGTCGGGCCGTCGGCGCACCAACGCGTCTCGGGCTTGCCGTCAACGGCGGCCTCGGGCCGATGGTCGGGGCTCTGGGTCGAAGAGGCGGTCGCGGGCTTACCCTTCGAGAGGTCTTCGGGGACCAGGAGGGCCTGATCCTTCAGGTGCCGGTCGTCGAGCTTGCCGACGGACCAGAGCAGGCCGCGGGTGACGAGGTCGAGGTAGCGTGGGTCGGCGACGGTCGCGTTGTTGTGGCCGAGGGTCGTCCCGAAGACCCTGGTCTTGCCGTTATATGTGTTGGTCCAGACGACGATGGACTCGGTCTTGCCTTGATTGCCGCGGGCCAGTGCGTGCGCGGTGGGCTCGAGCTTGCCCGAGGCGTTGTTGTAGAGCTCTTCATCCACGGTCGTCCAGTCGGCGAGGGGGCTCGTGATCGGGCTGCTCTTGTCGAGGTAGGTCACGGCGATCGGTCGCTGAGGCCCGTGCCCGGTCGAGATCAGGCCGGTGAACTGCATCCAGGGGGTGGCCCGCCTCCGATTCCATCCCTCGGTCCGGTAGCTGTGCATCCCGCAGTGGAGGACGACGCCCGGCAGCCCGTCCTTGTGGGGCTTGAGGACCGTGTCGATGACGGCCATGTTATTGACGTCGGAGGAACATTCGTCGTGGACGACGACGTCGAAGCCCCTGGACCAGTCGGGGTTGTCGTAGATCGGGTTCTTGTGCCGGGTCGTTGTGTCGGGGTCGTAGGCGATGGTCCACTCAACATGGGCACGCCGGGAGATTCCGCGGGCGAGGAGGTCTTTCTGTCGCGCGTAGTCGTGGCAGCACCCCCCGAGGACCAGCAACGCCCGGATCGGCCGGGGCGGCTCCTGGGCCTGCGCGAGGGTCCCCGGCCGCGCCAGCGCCCACGCGAGGACCAGCATCAATCCAACCCGTCTCTTCATCGTTGACGCTCGCATTTCTTGAGGGGCCCGGTCGTCCGGCGGTGAAGTATGTCCGCATCTTCCTGAGGGATGACGCCGGAACCGCGACATCACAAACCTGATGGGATCTTTCATTCACGGGTTCCCAGATTACGAACCATCCCCATATTACTGACCGCGACGGGCTTCGTCGAAGGGTCGAGCGGCGAGTTCCGGCTCATCCGGAGATGACGTAGGGTTCATCGGGGAGGGGTATCACCGGCAGGGTGCATCTCGTCGGTCAG
>CAVURY010000056.1:0-35908 GCA_963743925.1 uncultured Planctomycetota bacterium
TCCAATACCGGCGGTGGGATTCGAACCCACACGGGGGTTCCCCCCCAGAGGATTTTAAGTCCTCAGCGTCTGCCATTCCGCCACGCCGGCGAGCCGAGCATCGTTCATCGAAATCAGGGCGCAAAGCACAAGCATACTAGGGCTTGCGTGCCCGAGGCAATCCGAACACCTTGATCAACTCGCCGATAATCGCCAAACCAAGTTGGAAGGCGATAGGGGACCGGCCGGGGACAATCTTATCGTTACCGAGCCGAGACTCCAGGTCCACGACAATTCTACCGTACATCCCTGAACATTTAGCACCTTGTTACGAGGATATTCTCGAAGGGCGTCGGAAGAGAGGGCGCGTCGATCGTTCGATGGCCCTCACTGCTCATGGCACTTCCTGATCCTGCCGAATAGGACTGATCCCGAGGCAAAGCCCAAACCGGTCGAAGGATTTTGAACCCACGACGGTTCAACGTCGCATTCCGACGATGTCCGAGTGAGCCTCTCCATTCTTGGGATAAACGGCGAGAGCACGAATCCGTCTTCCCGAGCGTGTTCAGGCCGATGCCGGTTTGACTGAGGTCGCGATTCGACCGAGAGACTGTCCCATACGAGGAACACCGGCTAAACGAATTGTAAATCCTTCCGGATCTTCTATCGCGTTCGTGCGATAAGAGTTACGACAGGAAAAAGCTCGATGCCGCCGTAGGTGCGTTAACGAATTGCCCGTGTGGTGGCATCCTCATCAGTAAGGGATGATACGCGAAGTCATCCGAGGTCAGCCCTCGGTCCGTTGACACCGCTTCGCTGTCCGCACGGTCCTCTTCGGGATGGGAGATGAGACGATCGCCCCAAACTCCTCGCCCCTGAACAGGGCATGCCGGCCGGCCCGGGGCCGGGCCGGGATCGGCGACCGTGGCGTCGGAGACCCGGCGAAAAGTTGCCATCGAGTGCCAATGAGTGCCATGGCCCGACCGGATCCGAGTCGGTCTCGGAAGCCTGATTTGACGGTTGTAGGGCGGGTGCAACCCATCAACATAAGCCCTGGAAGTCGGTGGGTTGCACCCACCATACGAGAGCGGCTTCCGACCCCTTTTGGAACAGATTCTGAGAGATTCGAGCCATCTCCAAATAATGACTGCCGAGATCTCCCGCCCCTGGTAACCCCGACCATCGAGGAACTCGATCGTCGCGAACGGCGTGCGTCATCAGCGCTCGTTTCGACCAGGACGATATCCGCCAAATGGCGTATCCGCCGACGGGATTACCCGCCAACTGGCATACAAATTGCCTGGATAATCTGGCTCATGGCGATCGGTTCAAGTGTTTGATCCTGAATGGAGGACGCGGATGGGAACACGCAAGAAAGCACAGCAAATCCATCCCATGGTCAGCCAGGCATTGCGAGAAGCCATCAGCGATCGAGGTCTGACTGCATATGCCGCGGCCAAGCAGTCCGGGGTGTCCGTCGACGCCATTCAAAGGTTCTTGAACGAGCAACGCGGGCTGAGCCTTTCCACCGTTGACAAGCTGGCCAATTCGCTCGGCTTGACTCTCTGTCCGAATGATGACCCCTCAGGCAAGCCAGAGTAACGACGATTCCTCATGGACGTCCAGTCTCGCTCGAGAACTATCCCATGCAAGATGCTCCTGATCTCCTCAATGTCTGGATGGAGACCGTCCGGGATTATGCGATTTTCCTGGTCGATCTCACCGGGAAGGTCGCAAGCTGGAACGTCGGTGCCGAGCGCATCCTGGGCTACCAGGAGTCGGAAGTCATCGGGATGTCGCTCTCGGTCTTCTTCACGCCGGAAGATCTCGAGCGAGACGTTCCCAAGTGGGAGATGGACCAGGCGTTGGCGAACGGTCGCGCATCGGATGATCGGTGGCACGTCCGCAAGGACGGGACGCGATTCTGGTGCAGCGGTCTGCTCATGGCGGCTCGCGACGCGCAGGGATCGCTCCGGGGCTTCGTCAAGGTGATGCGCGACCTGACCGAACGCAAGAAGATGGAGGAACAGCTCCGGACGCGGGCCGAGGAATTGCTCGAAGCCGACCAGCGAAAAAATGAATTCCTGGCCATGCTCTCTCACGAGCTGCGGAATCCCCTGGCGCCGATCCTCACTTCCCTCTATATCCTCAAGGAAAAAGGGCCGTCCGAGGATCCGCTCTTCCAACAGTCCCGCGCGATGATCGAGCGTCAGGTCTTGAATCTGAAACGAATGATCGATGATTTGCTCGATGTCTCTCGCGTGGCGCTGAACCGCATCCATCTCAAGAGGGAGACCGTGGATCTGAAGGTGATCGCGGAGCGAGCCGCCGAGGACGTCCAGCCGTTGATGAAGGAGCGGGGACACGACCTGGTCGTCACGCCGGGGTCTCCCCCTATTTCCCTGTTAGCCGACCCGGTTCGGCTCGAGCAGGTGATCGTGAATCTCCTCACCAACTCGGCCAAATTCACCGATCCGGGCGGTACCGTCTGGCTCACGACCGAAAGAGAGGGAGATCAGGCCGTCATCCGGGTTCGGGATACGGGCATCGGCATCGCGCCCGAGATGCTGAACCGCGCCTTCGACCTGTTCGCACAGGCCGATCAAGGCCTGGATCGGTCGCGAGGCGGACTCGGCATCGGTCTCACGCTGACTCGAAACCTCATCGCGCTTCACGGCGGGACCATCGAGGCCCGGAGCGATGGAGAACGAAAAGGGAGTGAATTCATCGTCAGGCTCCCGATCCAGCACTCAACCGCCTCGAATCCGGGCGAGAGTGCGGCTCGTGAAGAGGGGGCGAATCCTTCAGCTCCGGCCGTCAGCATCGGTCGTCGCGTCTTGATCGTCGATGATAATCAGGACGCCGCCCACAGCCTTCAGATCCTCCTGAGGCATGCGGGTTACGAGATCCAGGTGGCGCACGACGGCCCCAGGGCGCTCGAGGTCGTCCGCGACTTCCGGCCCAATGTCGCCGTGCTGGATATCGGGCTACCCCATCTCGACGGATATGGGCTCGCCCGGCAACTCCGCGAAGTGATCGCGTGCCCATTGGTCGCGTTGACGGGTTACGCCCCCGAGGAAGCGGCGAGCTCGATCTTCGATCGCTATCTGCTCAAGCCCGTCGATCCGGACGAACTCCTCAAGATCCTGGGAGAACTGGTCCGAGCTCAGGATCCTTCGTGACGTTCATCGCGAGACGCTCCCGCCGATTCACGCGGCCCGATTGCGATCCTGACTACCAGCGGAGGGGGTGGGATTCGAACCCACGGATGGCTTGCACCATCTACGGTTTTCAAGACCGTCCCAATCGACCACTCTGGCACCCCTCCTCATCGCGGCGGAGGTGGTCTCCGCCGTGTTGGCGATCATCGATCTCACTGCTGGCCGACCACCTCGTCCAAGATATCGTCGGCGACGAAGATCGGCACATCCACGGTCACGGCCAGGGCGATGGCGTCGCTAGGTCGCGAGTCGACTTCCACCAGCTCGCCTTCATGCCGGATTCGCAGCTTGGCGAAATAGGTATGCTCACGCAGTTCGTTGATGTAGATGTCCTGCAAATCGCCCCCGAGCAGATCGATCGCGTTGGCGAGGAGGTCGTGCGTGAGGGGGCGCTGGGTCGCGATGTTCTTGACTCGACGCTCGATACTCGAGGCCTCGAAGAACCCGATCACAATCGGGAACATTCGATCCCCATCCACTTCCTTGAGGAAGATGATGTGCGAATCGCTGGTCTCATTGATGATGATCCGCGTGAGCTCCATCTGAACCGCCACGGCACTCTCACCTCTCCACTTCGCTCGGGGGTCGGCAAGTCTCGCCCTCCGATTGCAACGAGGCTCATCGCTTCGCGCCCTCCCCGGCTGTCGGTATCGAGCGTATCTGTTCGATCATAGAGGACTTGGCGCAACCCGTCAACGCTCAGAATAGAGGCCCGAGGTCCGGAGTAAAGGGCCTTCTCCAAGCGACCTGGCCTGCTCATTCTGACCCCCTGGATCACGCATCTCCGTTCGCGACCTGGCAATCCAGGATAACGGGGATGACCGGGGGCCTGTCTCCCCCGGTCGTTGCAATCCCGATGACGGCCAGATGCTCGCTCAGCGGGGCGGATGGTCTCAACCGCCATTCAGGATTGCCAGCACGGACTCGCGTTGGGCCTCCAACTCGGCGAGTTTGGCACGGGCTTGTTCCACCACCTCGGCGGGCGCCCGGGCGACGAACGATTCGTTCCCCAGCTTCCCTCGGTGGCCGGAGATCTGGCGTTCGAGGTCGGTCAGGGCTTTGCGCTGTTTCGCGAGCTCCGCCTCCTTGTCGATCAGTCCGGCCAGCGGCAAAATGATCTCGACCTCCGCCAGGACGGCCACGGCGCACTCGGCGGGCCGGTCGACGGATTCGAGGATGGTCACCGATTCGGCCGGCGGCAGGCTTCGTAAGTACGCCTCGCCCTGCTTCAGCCATTCGGCCACGGCCCCCTTCGCGAGGATGATCGGCGCGATCTTGGCGTCCTTCGGGACGTTTCGCTCGGCTCGAAGATTGCGGATCGCCTTGATGACCTCGCACCACTGATCGACGGTCTTCCGGGCGTTCTCGTCGGTCCAGCCCAGGGGTTTCGGCCAGGCCGCGACGCAGACGCTTTCTTCCGCGGCTTGGGGGGCGCGAAGCCCGCGCGTCGGCGCCAGGCCGGCCAGGCCCTGCCAGACCTGTTCGGAGACGAAGGGCATGATCGGGTGGAGCAATCGACAAAGCCCGTCCAGCAGGGCCGCCAGGACCCGCTGGGCGGTCGGTCGAGTGGCAGGGTCGCGGAGCCGACCCTTCACGAACTCCAGATACCAGTCGCAGAAACCACCCCAGGTGAAGTCCCTGAGCCGCCTCGAGGCCTCCGCGAACTGGAAGCTTTCGAGATCGGACGTGACGCCCGAGATCGTCTGATCCAATCCGTCGAGGATCCAGCGGTCCTCCACCGGCAGCGACGCGAGATCGACCGCGGCCGGCTCATAACCATCCAGATTCATCAGTGCGAATCGGGCGGCGTTCCAGAACTTGTTGGCGAAGTTACGCCCCTGCTCGAATCGTTCCGAGGTGTTGATCGTGCGGCCGTCGGACAGCTTCAGCTTCTGGACCGGCATGCGCAGATCCTGCGTCTCGGTCGCGCCGGCGGCCAACGTGTAGCGCAAGGCATCGGTGCCATAGATCTCGATGATGTCGACCGGATCGACGCCGTTGCCCGCCGACTTGGACATCCGCCTGCCCTCGCCGTCCTGGATCACCGGGTGGATGTAGACGTCGCGGAACGGCACGTCCTTGCGGTTGAAGAGGCCGAAGATCACCATCCTCGCCACCCAGAGCGTGATGATGTCTCGGGCGGTCGAGAGCACACTCGTCGGATAGAACTTCGCCAGCTCCGGGGTCTCCTCGGGCCAACCGAGGGTCGAATGGGGCCACAAGGCCGAGCTGAACCACGTGTCGAGGACGTCCGGGTCCTGGACCAGGCTGTGGCCGGGCCCGAGCTCGTCCCCGGCCAGGTCGACCTCGGGGCAGATCAGCCAGCCGCCGGACTCGCCCGGCCGCCAGGTGACGTCGGTCCGGCCGGCGAACGCCCGATCCAGATCCTGCTGGCTACAGGTGGCGCAATGCCAGATCGGGATCCGATGGCCCCACCAGAGCTGTCGGCTGATACACCAGTCGCGCTTCTCGCCGAGCCAGTCGAGGTAGCTCTTGGCATACCGATCGGGATGGATCTTGACGCGGCCGGAGGTCACGGCGTCCATCGCCAGTTGCGCGAAGCCGGGCGAACCGTCCGGGTCCTCCCCCATGCGGACGAACCACTGGTCCGACAGGTAGGGCTCGATCGGCGTCTTGCTCCGGTCCGAATGCTTGAGCGGGACCGAATGCGCGTCGATCCGCTCGAGAAGGCCAAGCCCTTTCAAGTCCGCGACGACCCGCTTCCGCACCACGATCCGATCGAGGCCGGCGTACGGCCCTGCATTCTCGTTATAAGTCCCGTCCGGATTCAGCAGGTTGATCGTGGCGAGATTGTTGCGGAGGCCGGCGAGATAGTCGTTGGGGTCGTGGGCCGGGGTGACCTTGACGACCCCGGTACCGAACGACGGGTTGACGAGCATGCCATCGGCGATGATCGGGATGCGCCGTCCCGTGAGCGGCAGCTCGGCGAGCTGGCCGATCAGGTGCTGGTAGCGCGGATCCTCGGGGTGGACCGCGACCGCCGTGTCGCCCAGCATCGTCTCGGGGCGTGTCGTGGCGACGTGCAAGATCTCCCCGGTGGGCGAATCCGCAACGGGGTATTTGATCGTCCAGATGTGGCCGGAGACCTCCTCGGTATAGATCTCATCATCCGCCACGGCGGTCCGGAGCTGGGCGTCCCAGTTGACCAGCCGCTTGCCGCGGAAGATCTTCCCCGCCCGGAACAGGTTGAAGAACGTGCGTCGCACCGCGCGCGAGCAGACTTCGTCGAGCGTAAATCGAGTCCGGTCCCAGTCGCACGAGCAACCCATCTGACGGAGCTGGCTCAAGATCCGGGCCTCGTACTCGGCCTTCCAGGCCCAGATACGCTCGACGAGGGCCGGCCGGCCCAGGTCGTGCCGGGTCTTTTTCTCTTCCTCGAGCAATCGCTTTTCCACGACCGCCTGGGTCGCGATCCCCGCATGGTCGGTGCCGGGCATCCACAGGGCTTCGTAGCCCTGCATCCGTCGCCAGCGGATCAGCACGTCTTGCAGCGTATTGTTCAGCGCGTGCCCGAGATGAAGGGCTCCGGTCACGTTCGGCGGAGGGATCACGATGCAGTAGGGCGGCTTGTCGCTGGCCGGATCGGCGTGGAAATAGCCCTTCTGCACCCAGAGCTCGTACCAACGTCGCTGGGCATCCTGGGGATCGTACTGTTTGGGCAGATCGATTGTGCTCATAGACGAATCTTGGTGGTTACGGAGGCGATGGAACGCGGGCAAAGGGTCGAATCGAGCTCACCAGACCGGCGGCTCCTGGGTGCTGGACTGGAGCGCTTGCACCAGGTAGCTCATCTGGCCGATGTGGTTATTCATGTGGGCGGCACAGACGAGGAACATCCCGAGGCGGGTCTGAATCGGCGGTTGATCGGCCAGTCGGATCGCAAATCCATCGCCATCTTGCGCCTCGAGAGTCTGAACGACCATCTCGATGGCCTGGCGGAAGTTCGCGAGAACCTCGGTGCGGGATGGCCTGTTTGGGTCGATGAACTCGTGCTCACGATGGCGAACATACCCGGTCCCGGCGATCAGGGCCCCGATGTAATGGTTCAAATTCCCGGTGAGATGGAGGATCAGGTGGCCGATGCTGTTCCCGAACGAAAAGGGTTTCTCCCACAGTTGATCCTCGGGTATGGACATGGCGGCACGCTCGACGCGATCGGCCAGATGGCGAAAATATCGGACGAATTCCTGGATCGTCAATCCGGCCAGATCCAGGGGCTCGCTCTCCGGAGCCATGGCACCTTCCTCCAGTCGGAAACCCTACCCAACAATTCGGCTTGAACGCCCGACCCATGCCTCAAGCCGGGACTTCGGCCATGCGGAGCCGGCCATTGCCCGCGAACTTCCGGTCTTTCGAGAGCTTGTATTCGAATGAGTCGGCCAATGCGAGCCAGCTCGCTTCGATGACGTTCTCGGAGACACCGACCGTCCCCCAGACGTCGTCATCGTCCTTGCTCTCGATGACCACCCGGACTCGGGCCGCTGTGCCCGCCCGCGCGTTGATCACGCGGACCTTGTAATCGACCAGTTGCATCTCTTTCAGTCGAGGGAAATGGCCTTCCAGGGCCTTCCTCAACGCACCGTCGAGTGCGTTGACGGGACCCTCACCCTCGCTCACCGTGTGCTCGAGCGTGCCCCCGACGAGCAATTTGATCGTGGCCTCGGTCGAGGTCGAGGGCTCCCGTCCCAGTTTCCCGCCGACGCTGACGTAGAAACCCAGCGCATCAAAGCAGGGATGGTGTCGCCCGGCCAGCCGCTCGACCATGAGCACGAAAGACGCCTCGGCCGCCTCGAATTGATATCCTTCGTTCTCCATATCCTGCACCCGGTCGAGCACTCGCGCGAGCAATGCGCCATCCTGCTCGAGCCCGTACTCGCTCAGCTTCTCGGAGATGTTCGACTTCCCGGATAGCTCGCTCACGAGGACGCGGCGCTCGTTTCCGACGACCGCCGGGTCGATATGCTCGTAGCTTGCGGCATTCTTCCGGACCCCATGGACGTGCATCCCTCCCTTGTGGGCGAACGCACTGGTGCCGACGAAGGGCTGGCCCGGCCGAAAATTCATGTTCGCGGTCTCGTAGACGTAGCGCGAGACCTCGGTCAAATGGCCGAGCTGGCCCGGTCGGAGCAGTTCGAAGCCGGGATACTTCAAGGCCAGGTTCGCGGCCACACTGCACAAATCGACATTGCCGCAACGTTCGCCCAGGCCGTTGATCGTCCCCTGCACCTGCCGTGCGCCATGACGGACCGCGGCCAGCGTATTGGCGACGGCGAGCTCACCATCATTATGGGTGTGAATTCCGAGTGGGACGCGGACCTCCTTGGCGACACGCTCGAGCGCATCCGCGATCTCCTCGGGTAGGGCTCCGCCATTGGTGTCGCACAGGACGATCCAGATCGCGCCGGAATCGGCGGCAGCCCGGATCGTCCGGAGGGCAAAATCGGGGTTTCGCTTGAATCCGTCGAAGAAGTGTTCGGCGTCGTAGATCACCTCTGGCGCGTTCGCGGCGCAGAAGGCTATCGAGTCCGCGATCATCCTCAGGTTTTCCTCTTCAGAAACCCCCAAGACCTCCCGGACGTGGAGATCCCAGCTCTTTCCCACGATGGTGATCGCGAGAGTACGAGCCTCGATGAGCGCCTTCATCCCCGGATCATCCTCGGCCGCGATGTCGCGTCGACGGGTCATCCCGAATGCCGCAATCTTGGCATGGGCGAGCGGCACGTCGCGAATGGCGCGGAAATAGGCGGCATCCTTGGGGTTGGAGAGCGGATATCCTCCCTCGATATAGTCGAAACCGATCGCGTCGAGCCGCGCGGTGATCGATAGCTTATCCTGGAGCGAAAAATTCACGCCCTCGCCCTGGCTGCCGTCGCGTAACGTGGTGTCGTAGATGAAGATGCGTGTCATTTTGCCCGTCGTCATTGGCCGGTCGTCGGAGGCCCACTGACCGCGATCGGCGATCCGGGTCGCGTCCTCCGCGGTTACGACTCACCTTGAACCGGAACTCTGGCATCGGGCGAGGGCCCGATCGTGTTGGGTCTAACTCACCCGATCCACTGAGTCGATCGAGTCAACGTCCGCCCAACTACCGAGAAGATACAACTCTAACAGAAAGGCGAGAATTCCTGACAGTCCGACACGGGTTTCGGATACAGGTTCGTCCCGCGGGCCGACGTTGCTCGAGCGGCTGCCCGGACGGCTGACCGAGGTCCAGCGCCGCCTCGCGAAATCCTCGTGGGACGCCGCGATATCCTATCCATTAAGGGTTCCGGCTTCGGTCGTCGGAAGTCCGGGTTGATCGTGTTCCATTCCCACTGGTGCTGCAAACCCGCAACTCCCGATAGGGATATACGAATTACGAGTTGCTTCGGGTTGCGTATTGTGATGGCGCTCGTTACTTTACGAGCATGATTATTCCCGTTTTTCCACGTCATTCGCGGAGGTGGCTATGCGGAAGACTCAGATGGTGACCGATCGTGAGTTGGAGATCATGAAGGTTCTGTGGGTCCATGGAAGAGCGAGCGTGCGCGAGGTGCAGGACGCCTTGAATCGGACCGCGGGTCCGGTCGCTTACAGCACCGTGCAAACCTTGCTCAATATCATGGAAGATAAGAAAGGATTGGTGCGGCACGTCGTAGAGGGCCGGACGTTCGTCTACATCCCCAAGAAGTCGTCGGAACGGACGATCGGCGAACTAACTCGTCGATTCGTGGACCGAGTCTTCGATGGGGCCTTGGACCGCGTCATGGTCGCATTGCTGGGCTCCAAGTCACCGACTCCCGAAGAGTTGGATCGGCTTCGCCTGATGATCGATGAAGCCCAGCGCCAGTCGCATCTCAAATCCGAATCCGGCGAGTTAGCGACAACCGACGAAGGTTGACGAATCGAGATCGTTCGCGTCATCCTGGAAGGATACATCTCGCCGGTTGTGGATTCACCCGAATTCGGGGTGGGACGTGACGACCTCAGTGTTGCCGACAGGCGTTGACTCTTGGATCGATCGCATCGGCATTATGTTGTTCGATGCGGCGTCGTCGGCAACCCTTTTTTTCAGCCTCGTGCTGCTGGCCATGTTGGCCTGCCGCCAGCCCGCGCGACGAATCCTCATCGCCAGGGTCGCCCTCCTGGCATCGCTCGGGATCGTGCCACTGATCGGGCTCCAGTCTCTGCCACGACTTGATGTCGTGAAGATGTTGCTCGCCTCCGATCTCGTCCCTCGCTCTCTGTTCGTCTCCTTGAGCCCCGGCGAATCCTCTCATCTCGCTCCAACTCAACCGATCGCGATCGTGCGAGCGGACCAGGACGAATCCCATCCGCTTCATTCGTCGGATTTCCGACCGCTCCGGTGGATCGGCCGCGCGCTCATCCTCCTGGAACTGACGGGTATCGGAGCAGGATTGGCCTGGCTTCTCCTGGGTTTCGCCGGCGTCCACTGGCTGATCTGGAACTCTCGCAACCCGACTTCGGGCACTCTGGAACTGTACAACCAGGTGCTCCAGGAAGGTACACGTCGGTCTCGTTTCCCCGAACTTCGCGTCTCCGAGCGGGTCCAGTATCCCGTCGTGGTCGGATTTATTCGCCCCACGATTCTCATCCCGGAATCCCTCGATCTTCCCACCGACGATCCTCAATCCTTGCGACTGAGCCTCTTGCACGAGATTGCACATACCGAGCGATCCGATCACCGGTTTGGAACGATCGCGAGCCTGGCCCAATCCCTCTGGTTTTTTCTCCCCCACACCTGGTGGCTTCGTTCCCAACTGCTGATCGACCAGGAATTTCTGGCCGATCGCGCCGCCGCCAGCCGTTATGGTACATCCTCCAGCTATGCATCGTCCTTGCTATCCATGGCGTCGTCTCCGGGCTCGAAGGTCATGGACCGTTCCAGTGGATTCGTGACGAGTTGGCCGGCAGGCGGAAAGATCGGTGTGCCATCGGCGCTCTTTCAGCGGGTGCTCATGCTGCTCCATTGTCCTTACACGATCGAGCCGCGCACGCCCCGCCTCTGGTCCTGGGCCCTCAAACTCTCCGTCATCGGGCTGTCCGTATTCGCGGCATGCCTCGTCATTCGATGGCCGAACGCGGGAGCCATGGAGACGGGGTCCAAAGCAAAGCCCGGCCCACCTTCGATTCGCTTCGAAGTCTCGCATTTCAAGGCCGAACCCATACTGGGAGCCCCCGGTGGCCGTTCGGTCGCCTATCACATGACTGTCCTGCTTCCTCCGAGGTTTGATCTCGACGTCAACCTTCGATCAACCGCCTCGGATCTCGGGCGGATCCGCATCGCCGGGCACCTCTTGAAGCGGGACGGTAAGAACGCCACCGACGCTTTATCGACGCTGGAGTCTTCCTCCCCCGACTCGATGTCCTGGCGTCATATCCATCTCCATCGAGATCTTCGAAGCGTCTCGATCGAAATCGACGGGCGGTTGAGCGCGGAAGATACGTTCCCGGAGCCCACGACAGAATGGCTGACGATCGAGCCGGGATCCCAGAACACTGCCGAATTTCGCGAACTCAAGGTCTCGTGGTGACGCATCACAGAAGACCTTGACCCTGGACTCGCCACGTCTGCTCTGCCAATACGGCAGTGTATCTTTCTGGCTGACATTTCTGCGAGCAATTCTGCCATTTTGGCGGCACGGGTTTCTCCTGGAATGAGAGCTCCTCGATCGATTTCTCCCGTTCGATTTCCTAACCCATTGTTTCTCAAATTCTTACATCGCTTCTCGGGTCATTCTCCGGCCCGAACATGCTGACGGCACGGCCTCTGCTATTGAAGTGACTTCGAGCGTTTCCGGACTTCTGGGGTGATTGAGTCGATAGCTGGCCTGGGATGGTCCATCAAGGAGATCTCATGAGTGGTCTGCACTGGCAGAGACGCTGGGACCCTTTTCGAGAATTGCAACGCGAGGTCGGACGCCTGTTCGACTCGCTCGATCCGTTCCAGCCGACGCATCGAGTCCATGCCTATCCGCCTCTCAATCTCTATGATGCGGGGGATCGATACATCCTCTCGGCTCAGTTGCCGGGAAGTTCGACGGCAGAGATTGACCTGACGATCACCGGCGAAACCCTGACGTTGCGGGGGGAGAGGAAACGGCCCGAAGGGATCAAAGACGACAGTTATCGAAGGCAGGAACGGCCGATGGGTCGATGGTCGCGGACCATCACGCTGCCGGATCGCGTCGACAGCAATCAGGTTTCGGCCTCCTTCGCCAACGGCATCTTGACGGTCAATCTACCGAGGGCCGAGAGCGCCAAACCCCGACAGATTACCGTCACGTCCGGGGTTGCGGAGGGCTGAAGAGGGCGACCGAGCAGGACTCGACCAGCCCTCCCGTGGCTGGCGTCTCATCGACTGAGGGTCGCGAGCGCGTGAGTATCCGACAGCGAAGTCGGTGCCTTAGCTCGCGGGTATTCCGATCGAGGATTCAGGGCAAACAGGTTGTGGGAGCCGATCCAATCATGAACGTGGATAATCCGACGATCCGGGTGCGGGTGGGGGTTGTGCCGTCGCCTGCCCCATCCGCCGCGCCGAGCATGTCCCAGGACAACCCGCATCGGGTGCACGAATCCTACACGCCACCGATCGACATCCACGAGGGGCCGGACGGCTTGATCCTCGAGGCCGACCTCCCCGGTGCGACCGAGCAGAATCTGATCATCCAGTTGGAAGATAATGTCTTGGGCCTCTACAGCAAGATCGAGTCGCCGGTCCCGGAAGGTGCCCAACTCGTCCACGAGGAGTATCGCCTCGGCGATTACCGGCGGTCCTTCATCCTGAGCGACGAAGTCGATCGCGACCGGATCACGGCCGAGTTGAAGAACGGGGTCCTCAGACTGTTCCTCCCCAAGGCTCAGCTCTCTCGGACCCGTCGTATCGAAATCAAATCGTGACTCCCCGATCGCCGATTTGTGGTAAATTGGAACCGTTGAGTCTTTTATCACAGCCAGCGGAGCTTCACGACATGGAGATCGACAAGCTGATCACGTTCTCGGCGATCGGAATCGCCGGGTTGGTACTCCTGATTTTTCTACTGGACCTCACGGCGGGGATCTTCGGTCGCTTCGTCGTGATGGATGTCCTTTTCATCCTCGGCGCGGGATTTCTTCTCTGGCAGGGGATCGAGACGATCCTGGAACTCCGTTGATGCGACGATGATCGGATCCACGATCGGCGCAGGATGCCGATCGACCTCGACGGAGAGGAAGACGGCTAATGTCGAGCCTGATTTTGGCTCACGAGGGCGTGGACCAGGCCTGTCCAGGTATATTCGCCGGCCTCGACGGCCACGTCCCAGCCCAGGCGATTGGCCGTCTCCGAGGTTACCGGACTCAGGCTCGCCAGCCCGATCTCTCGGCCGATCTTCTCCCGCGCGGGCACTGACAAGAGTGCATGAAGGCGAGTGACGATCGCCGAGCTTGTGATCGTGATCCAGTCGACCGTACCCTCGAGGATTCGCGACTCGACGTCGGCCGGAAGCGACTCGACGTCAACGTTGTGATAGACCGCAACCTGGCTGACATCGGCCACCTGCCGAAGTTCGTCCGGGAGGACCGTCCGTCCGCGGTCGGCGCGGGCGAGGAGGATCCTGGAGCCTCTTGCCTCTCGGGCGAGGACCGCGGCCAGCGCCTCGGAACGGAATGACTCCGGAATCAAATCGGCGCGGAGGTGAATTTCGGCCAGGGCCGACGCCGTACCCGGTCCGATGGCGGCAATTCGAAGATGGCCGAGTATTCGAAGATCGCGGCCGAGTCGCTCCAACCGATCCACGAAGAAACGGACACCGTTGGATGAGGTGAAGACGATCCAGTCGAACTCACTCAGCCCGCGGATGACGGCGTCGAGCGGGGCCGGATCGGAGATCGGGCGGACTTCCACGGTGGGAGCCAGGATGACTTCCGCACCCAACTCTTCCAGGACTGCCGCGGCACGGCCGGCCTCGTTCGCGGGCCTCGTGACGATGATCCTCAGGCCGAAGAGCGGCAGCCTCTCGTACCACTCGAGCTGAGATCTCATCGCGACGACGTCACCGACGACGAGGAGCCCGGGGGGCCTGACTCGGGCCCGGCCGGCGACCTCGGCGATGGTCGCCAGGGTCGCAACGTGCGTGCGCTGGGCGGCGAGCGTACCCGACTCGACGATCGCGGCGGGAGTGTCGCCCGGCTTGCCCTCGCGAACCAGCGTCCGGCAGATCGCCGCCAGATGAGTGATGCCCATGTAGATCACGAGCGTACCGGGAAATCGCGACAACGCCGACCAATCGAGCCGTCCGCCCGGTTCCGGCGATTCCGGATCCGTATGGCCCGTCACGTAGGCTACCGCCGAAGACGACCCGCGATGAGTGACCGGTATCCCCGCGTAAGCGGTCACCCCGACTCCGGCCGTCACGCCCGGAACGATGACGAACGGGATGCCCGCAGCTCGGAGTTCGAAAGCCTCCTCGGCACCGCGTCCGAAAACCAGAGGATCCCCCCCTTGAGCCGTACCACCGATCGGCCCGCCCGGGCGTGCTCGATCAAGACCTCCTGAATCCCGTCCTGAGTCATCGTGCAGTGCCCGACGGACTTTCCCGCGCAGATCCGCAGGGCATCTCGGGGCGCCAGATCGAGCAAGCGAGCACTCGCCAGATGGTCGTAGACCACGACGTCCGCCCGAGCGAGGACCGCCTCGCCGCGACGGGTCAAGAGCCCGGGGTCGCCGGGGCCGGCACCGACCAGATAAACCTTCCCCACGCCACTCGGGCTTGGGGAGTCGGGGGATTCCAGCACGCGACCCGGCGCTCTTCGAGCGCCCTCCGAGCAGATAGTCCGATCGATCGAGTTCGACTCATCGCCCCGATCAGTCCGTCACGTGAGCCGGTTTGTTGCGGTTCCCCGCGCTGATCATGAGGATTCCCAGCTCATAGAGCAAGATCATGGGGCCGGCCAGGAGCATCATGCTGAACGGATCCTGCCCCGGGGTGAGGACGGCCGCGGCGACCGCGATGATCATGATCGCCATCTTCCGCTTCGATCGGAAGTCGTCGACCGTGAAAATATTGATCCGCTCGAGGAAGAGCATGATCAGCGGGGTCTGGAACGAGAGTCCGAAGATCAAGGGGAGGATCGTGGCGAATCCCATCCACTCGCTCAGACGAAGCGTGGGAGCGACCCCCAGGTACACGTTGAACTGGAGGAGGAAAGTCAACGTGATGGGCAGCACGAAGAAGAAGCAGAGGAAGACCCCGGTCAGGAATAGCCCCAGCGAGAACGGCAGGTATTTGGTGACATAACGCCGTTCGTGCCGGTACAGGCCGGCGGCGACGAATGCCCAGGCCTGGTAGAAAACCCAGGGACTGGCGAGTACCAGCCCGCTGACCAGCGCGACCATGAAATAGATGGTCAGGGTCTCGAGCGGGGCCAGCGAGACGAGGCTCTGGTCGATCTGGACGATCGAGTGCTGGGCCGCCGTGATGAAGCCCGCCGCGAAGAACTCGATCGGCAACTCGAGCGACTTCCCCGAGAGAGAAGCCGGTTCCGGTAGCTTGAGTTCCGGGGTGAATTTCCTCAATTGATCCACGAACAAATCGGCGGGGATCCTCGCCTGGAGCGTCGGCGTCCTGGTACCTTCGGCCTCGGCCATCTTGGACTTCTTCTCGTACTCCTGGCTGTAGAACGAGTCGAGCGCGGCCTTGGCCGGAGCCTCCATGCTACGCATGACTCGCGTGGCGATGTCGAGCGGCGGCAAGAACACCACCACGACACCGACGAGTAACCCGAGGAGCGCCAGGATCAGCCGGACGCGGAGTTCCTCGATATGGTCGCCGAAGCTCATGGTCGCCATCGACTGTTCTTCGGCGAAGAGATCGTGATCGGTAGGCATGGAAGTGCACCATCCGAACGGAGCCGGGATGGAAATCGCCGATGAAGGCGGGTCGAGGAGGAGACGCGGGTTGCAACGGCCAGTCCCGAGGCCGGAACCCTGACTAGCGGCACCGCGAGCAGGCTTCACCGGGACAGCCTGAAGACGCGGGGGCGTTCCTACCGGTTGAATTTACCACAGACCCGATGACCCTCGCCAGCCCTTGCCGAATTCATTCGGCTCGGAGGCGGGGCGCGGATCACGAGCCGAGGGGTGGGATTCCCAGGAGTTGCCTGAGCGAATCGCGCGCGGCAAGGACGTCGCGGGCGTCTCCGGCCATCGCGAGTCGCGAGTGGAGCCTCTCGATATCCTGGACCGAGACGGTGCCCGTCGCTCGCATGAGAGGCTCGTAACCGGATTGGAGCGCGTAGCTCGTATGCAAAGCACGGGCATCGACGGTGCCGGGCGCCTCGGTCCGTAGGCGTCGATGGAATTCGATCTCGAGGCGAAAGAGCCGCTCCAGTGGGACCATGGTCTTCGACCCCCCCCCTTGTATCCGGATGGATAGTGTGAAATTTTGATCAGTATAAACAGATCGAACCATCCGGAGAAGGGGGCAGGCCCAGAAAGGAGGGAATGCCAGGCTCGGCGCTAATCCGGCTCCGGCCGCTCTTTGAGGTCCGGCAGGGATGCCGGTATCGTGGCAACAATGTCCTTATTCGTCGCCGAAATGAGAGGGCTTGGACGTTCGCGAGGCTCGATCGTTCGTCGGCGGATCGTCACGTCGGCAAGACGTCGACGTCATGGCGTCGGTCCTTCGCATGACCGATCATCCATCACCGATGATCCACCAGGAAATTCTTCAGGAGTTTGATCCCTTCGAGCGTCAGGAAGCTCTCGGGATGGAACTGGACACCTTCGATCGGGAACCGCTTGTGGCGGACGCCCATGATCTCGCCTTCATCGGTCCAGGCGACGACCTCGAGATCCTCGGGCAGCGTACCCGGCCGGATCACCAGGCTGTGATACCGGGTCGCCTCGAACGGGTTGGACAGCCCGACGTAGACGCCCTGGCCGTCGTGGTGGATCCACGACGTCTTGCCATGCATGATCCGGTCGGCGCGGACGACCTCGGCGCCCATGGTGTGCCCGATGCATTGGTGACCCAGGCAGACGCCCAGCAAGGGGATCTTCGAGCCGAACCGCCGGACGACCTCGTTCGAGATCCCCGCCTCCCTCGGGGTGCAGGGCCCCGGGGAGATGATGAGCCGGGTCGGGTTGGCGGCCTCGATCTCCTCGAGCGTCACCCGATCATTGCGGACGACCCGCAATTCCAGGTCCGGGTCGATCTCCCCCAGGCGCTGGACCAGGTTATACGTGAACGAGTCATAATTATCGATCAGGAGGATCATTCGATCTGTATGGGCTGATGGCCGGCGGGGCTCGGGCTTCCCCGGCCTGACGCGCCGAGGGACTCATCTTGACGATCGTACCGTGCGATCCGCCGGATCGGAAGAGAATCCCCCGGCCCGGCCCACCGTCGTCGCGGGGAGGTGATATGCTTCCAAAGATATCGACCTCATCCGGGGATCGGCGTTTCGAACCGAACGCCGCGTCCATCGCGCGGAGAGGGGAAGCGTAGTGAAGCGAAGCGGGTGCGGAACTCGCCGCCCGGGAGCCCGACAAGGAGGATCACGATGACGGCCGCCTTCGTTGCCTTGACCATGAGCCTGGCGATCCACTCGACCGGACAGGGCTACCAGCCCGAATCGCTGCCTTACTATTATCATTATCAGAAGAAACATCGTCGCAGCCAGGCCAGGTATATCCTGCCCCCCGGGCCGGGCGACGGCTGGGGCTTCCCCAACGGCTCCCCCGATGGCTACGGTTGGGCCGACTACGCCCCTAACCTCCCCGTGGCCGGGGATCGTACGGCCGAATACTACTTCCCCCGATATTTCGCGGTCCCGCCGGAGCAGATGTTCCTGCCTTCCTATTACAACCCGTACCAGACCCGAGGCCAGCGCTACCTGCCTTACATCGCGGCCGGCGGTGCCCACCCGGCGGGCGGGGCACCCGTCGGGCCATCGGATCTGCCGGTTTCGCCTTATGCCTCCGAGACGGGCAGCACGCCGGTCACTCCGGTGCCCCGGCTCAACGGTAACGCCGAAGCCGCACCGATCGCCTCGGGCGGTACCGGACTCACGCCTTGACGGCGGACGGGTGGCGGGTGGTCAGTGGCGGGGGCCGGCACGATGCGAGTTCCCCGCCCACCGGCCTTCCTCGCGACCCGACTCCCCGACTCCTCGACCAGTCAGTGCCGTGCGTGGCGAGCGGACGCGACACCTTGCCAAGAATGCCGCCAATCTTTAGCATGGATGTTCGCGGTCGGTGGCCTGGAGCGTGGCTGAAGGCCGCGCTCCCGTCGAAGATGTCGGGCTGCAACCAAAGACTCGATATCGATCGAACCTTCCGCGGCATTCGATCGTAGCATCCCCTAAGGGGTGGGGATGGTCGAAGGATCGGGCGGTCGAGAACCGGACTCCTTCCTCGCCGACGCCGGGTCGAGTCCACGATTGTGGACATCCGCGGCCGGCGGCCTCGCCGAAGCGGGGTTGATTGTGCTATCGTCTGATTATCTTTGCCTTCATCCGATTCCTTCGTTCCTACGACTCCAATCCGCCGGAAATGGCCCGGGCCGAGGCGCGGTCGACGCACTCGTCCGATCGCCGCGGGAGTCGTCGCATTCGTGCACTTTCGACATCCATCATGAGCAAAAGGCGCCCGCGTAATGAGCCATGAAGTCATCATCGAGACGAGAAATCTGACCAAGGTCTACCGCGATTTCTGGGGCCGCCCCAAGGTCCAGGCGCTCAAGGCCCTCGACCTCAAGGTCTATCGGGGCGAGATCTTCGGATTGCTCGGGCCGAATGGCTCGGGGAAGACGACCTCGATCAAGCTGCTCCTCGGGTTGCTCTTCGCGACCGAAGGAGAGGCGCTCATCTTCAATGAGCCGACGACCAACGTCGCGAAGAACGAGCGGATCGGCTACTTGCCCGAAGAGTCCTACCTGTACAAGTTCCTGAACGCCGAGGAGACGCTCCAGTTCTACGGGCGGCTCTTCAAGATCTCTCGGGCCGAACGGAACAAGCGCGTGGGCCGCTTGATCGACATGGTCGGACTGACCTTGGCCAAGCACCGGCAGCTCCGCGAGTATTCCAAGGGCATGCAGCGCCGGATCGGGCTGGCCCAGGCCCTGATCAATAACCCCGAGTTGATCCTGCTCGACGAGCCGACCTCGGGCCTCGACCCGATCGGCACCTCCGAGATCAAGGAACTGATCCGCGACCTGCGCGAGCAGGGCAAGACGATCGTCCTGTCGGGCCACCTGCTGGCCGACATGCAGGACATCTGCGATCGGATCGCCATCCTCCACCGCGGCGAGCTGAAGGAGATCGGACGCGTCTCCGACCTGCTGACGGTCCAGGACGTGACCCAGATCAAGGCCCGCAACCTCACGCCGGCGGCGATCCACGAAGTTCGCGACGTGATCCTCCGCCACGGCGGGGAAGATATCATGGTCGACCACCCGACCACCACACTGGAGGAGTTGTTCCTCCGGATCGTCAAGGAGAGCGAGCTTCACCCGGGCCGCCGCAAGGTGGCGCACGACGCCGGACGGATCGGGACGCCGGCGAAGGACGAGTTCGCCACTCCGGCCAAGACCTGATCGGGATCGCCGGCTCCGCTCGATCGACCCGGCGTGGCCGGGTTCAATCGGAGCCCCGACACCGTCGACACGCATCGCAGTCGCCGGTGTCGCCCCGATCCGGCGCGCCGGCCTCGTGGCCGAAGGCGGTCGACGCGGCTCAACCGCACATCATCCAGTCCTCCGATCTCGATCCGGGGGCAACGCTCAAGTCGACGTGAACCATCCGGCCCGAGCTTGAGCGGCCATGGCACCGGCTGTCGGTCGGTCCGCTCGTCCACCTTTGATAGAACATCCATCGAGACTCTCACCCGCGCCGGGGGCGTGGGATGGGGCCTCGAACGACTCGAACGGTCCTCGACGGGAGTCGGTGCAGCGAACCGAGGCGATACCCAAGGCACTCATCGGATCATCCTCGCCCGCGCCCCGGGACGACCCGCCCGACACCTCCGCCGATCTCATCCGCCTCATTGAGGAGCAACGCCGCCCATGTCTGTCTTCTTGCTCACACTCCCCTTGCTCTGGGCGCAGGTCAACCCGGCGCCTCCCGGCCCGGCGGCGAGCCCGCCCAAGGCGGCGACCACCAAGGGCGCCCCGGACATGCAAGGGCTGGGCCCGATCCTGAATCCGGATCCCGCCGCCACGCAGGGTGCCGCGGGGGGCGGTGCCCAGGCTCCGGCCGCTGCGACGGCCCCCATCAATCCGATGGGCACGCCCAACGCGGTCGTCCAGACGCCCGTGCCGCCGCCGGTCTCCAGGCAGTGGTTGGCCGCCTTGCTGTGGATCTACATCTGTAGCGATCCGGTCTTCACCGATCCGAGCTTGCTGGGCGGGTTCTTGACGTGGCTCAAGGCCATCGGCCTGCTCTGCCTGGTGGGCTGGGTCCTCTCCTGGCTCGTGACCGGCATCAAGGAGCGAGTGGTCGGGCAGGGCCGCTGGTTCGATTATCTCATCATCGCCGCGCTCGTCCTGACGCCCTTGACCGTCATGCTCCGGGTGCTGGAGTCGGTCGGCAAGTTACCGACCTACTCGGTCGGCTCGTTCACCCTGACCGCGATCGCGGCGTTGGCCTGCATCCTGCTGTACGTGGTCTGGATCGAGACGGCGATCTGGCGGACGATCCGGAAGCTGGGTAAGCCGGTGGATGTGACGGTCCTGCTCGGCGCCCACCTGGCGTTGGCGCTGGGCCTGGCGGTCGGCGTCTACTTCCAGCAGCAGGGGTTCCTCGACTACATCATGGGCTTATCCCCCAAGACCCTCTCCTGGCGTGAAGGGCTCTTCTACGGGATGCGGATCAGCGTGACGTACATGGGATACGTCGTGGGCCTCCGGGTGCTCGCCCTCTTCCTGTTCGAGTTGGTGGCCGTCCGCTCGCGCCGCTTGTATTCGATCGCCAGGCTGAGCGTCTACGAGGCGAACCGGCGGATGTGGGCCCCCTGGGTCGTCATCACGGTCTTCCTCCTCGTGCTCGCGTTTACGCACTGGTTCATCCAGCCGCCGAGAGCCGCCGAGATGGGCCGGCTGTACGTGACCACGCTCACTCTGCTCTGCTCGCTGCTGCTCACGGCGATGGTGACGATCCTGACCCCGCTCTCCCTGCCGACGGACATCCAGCAGCAGACGATCTATACGGTCGTCTCCAAGCCGGTCCGCCGTCTCGAGATGATCTGGGGCCGGATGATCGGTTACATGGCACTGGTGACGATCCTGGTGGCCCTCTTCGGCGGGATCAGCCTGGCCTACCTGTGGCGGACGGTCGGCCTGACCGTGCAGAAGACCTACGACGATGCGCTCCGGGCCAAGAAGGATGGCCGGATGTCGGACTACAAGCTCCTGCTCGAGCAAGCCGACCAGCTCACGACGCGCATGACGCCCGGGTGCCGATCCACGGCTCGCTGTCGTTCCTCGACTCGCGGGGCCTGCCGCACGCCATGGGGATCGACGTGGGCCAGGACCAGTCGATGAGGGAGCCGCGCAGCCATATCGAGGGTGCGACCCCGTCGGCGGCAATCTGGAGCTTCGGCATCGTGCCCGACCCGTTCACGCCGAGGGGCCAGCAGCCGCGGGCGCTCAACCGGCGGATTCCCGTGGAGGATTTCCTCCGGGCCAACACCATCGAATGGGATCTGGACCGGATCTATCAGCTCAACGAGCAGATCAACACCGCCGAGGCCTCGAAAAAGCAGCCCAACCTGTCGGCCGGCGCGGGCACCCAGCTCGATGCGACCATCGCGAGGAACAAGGCGGAGCTGCAGCGAATCCAGTCCGACTACGACGCCAAGACGCGGGATTCCGCCGAGCTCGAGGATCGGGCGACCGAGGCCGAATCCGGCGGCCGGGCCGACGATGCGAAGGAGCTGCGGACCAAGATCGCCGAGCTCCATTCGCCGCCGGTCACCGTGGAAATGAGCTTCAACGTGTACCGGACGACCAAGGGAAAGATCGGCGAGCCGGTCTATGCCGAGATCCAGGCTTTCAACTCCCGCACCGGAGCCGTCTTCGAGGGGGACGTGTTTCCGATCAAGGAATACTACACCAACCGGGTTCAGCTCCGTCCCGACATCCTGTCCGGCTCCAACGGCGCCTTACGGATCGAGATCCGCTGCCTGAGCCCGACGCAATATCTCGGGATGGCCGAGAGCGACCTGTATCTGCTGCCGCGATCGGGGAGATTCGACGTCAACTACATGAAGGGGCTCTTCGGCATCTGGCTCCAGGCCATGGTCCTGACCGCCATCGGCGTCTGCGCCGGGACATTCCTGAGCTGGCCGGTCGCGCTGTTGACCACGATCGCGTTCTTCATCGCCGGGCAGTTGGCCTTCGCGTTCCTGGTGGACTTCACCCGCCAGGCCGTCCTGGGCGGCGGGCCGTTCGAGTCGCTGATCCGACTCTTGACCCACGATAATCAGATGAGCGACCTGGCCCCGACGGCCAGCGTGGTGCTCGCCAAGACGTTGGACTCGCTGGTGATGCCGATCATGTCGATGCTGGTCTTCGTCGTGCCCAACTTCAATGCCATGGACGTCAGCAACATGGTGGCCGACGGATACGCGGTGAGCTGGGGCCTCATGGGGACCAATACCCTGCTCGCCCTCGCTTATGCCCTGCCATTCTCCCTCGCCGGATATTTCATCCTGAAGAACCGAGAGGTCGCCGCATGAATAACCTGACCAACTTCAACAAGAAGCTCGTTTACGGCATCATGATCGTCGCCCTGTTCGCGGCGATGTTCCCCTACACCAGTTGGCTGGCGTACGAGAAGAAGGAGCGCGACCTCGGCGAGGCCGCCATCGGCCAGATCGATACGGGCAGCTTCATGATGAAGCTCTTCCTGCTGGGCGGATTCCGCGGCATCGTCGCGGACCTCCTCTGGGTCCGCGCCGAGGATTACAAGCGTGCGCACGACTGGGACAAGCTCGCGTCGACGGTCGACCTGATCACCAAGCTCCAGCCGCACTTCCTGGCGATCTGGACGTTCCAGGGCTGGAATCTGGCCTACAACGTCTCGGTCGAGTGGGACGCCCCCGAAGACAAGTACCAGTGGATCAAGAAGGGGATCCAGTTCGTCCAGGAGGGGGTGAAGAAGAACCGGCGCTCCCCCGACTTGCTCTGGGATACCGCCTGGTTCTACTACCACAAGCTGGGCTTCTCCGACGAGTCGATCATCCTGCGTCGGCTCTTCCGCGACGACGAGGACACCGAGTTCAAGACGTACTACGACCCCGAGCGCCGGCAGAACGTGGTCGGGGACGACAACTTCAAGCTCGGCTACGGCTGGTTCAGCTCCGCGGTGACCCTGGTCGATCAGGGCGCCAGCCGGGTCACCTCCGGGACCGCGGCGAACACCTCCGGGACCGGGCTCGATATCCAGTACGTCGACCCGACCCCGCAGCGGAAGGGCCGGCCGGAGGACATCGCGTTCCGATCGATGCCGGCGCACGGGCAGACGCGCTATGCCTCCGCCCTGGAGAAGATGAGCATGTACGGGGTCCCGGCCGTCTTCGGCGAGAAGGCCAAGAACGAATGGGCCGGGGCCTTGAAAGAGTGGGTGACCCTCGGCGAGCACGTGTTCATGTCGCATAACGAGGTGCCGGACGAGACCGGCAAGCTCCACCGCGACCCGATCAAGCTCGACGATTCGACCAACATGGAGCGGTACAACCAGCTCAGCGAGAACCAGCGGCACTGGACCGACCGCTGGAGCAACCAGATGAACTATCGCTACTGGAAGGCCCGGTGCCAGGCCGAGCAGACCGATGGCGGCGTCCGCGCCCGTCAACTCTTCTACGAGGGGACCGTCGCGTACAAGAAGGGCGATTACCCCGAGGCCGCCCAGAAATTCCGGGACGGGCTGGAGGTCTGGAAGATCGCGCTCGAACGATTTCCCGGCCTTCCGAGACGATGAGCTGAGCAAGAAGGACACCGGGATGATCGTCAAACGATATCTGCGGGTCCTCAAGCAGCTCGGGACGCCGGCGCCCGATAACCTGCCGTTCAAGGAGACGGCGGCCCTGGCCGACAACGACACCACGGTTGACCCGTTCGACGCGATCGAGATGATCGGCGTCTCCGCCGCGACGGCGGCGGCCGCCGGGGCGGGGACCCCGGACCCCGGGACCTTGCAGCCGCCCGCGCCCGCCCCGACGGCCCCCAACCGTTGAGGCGGTCGGCAACGACCCGTGGCCATTCGCCCGTGTCGCAACTCCTCCGCGAGACTGGACCCTTTTCGACGCGATAACGACGCGGTACACTCGCCAACCCCGGAGCGGCCCTCGCCGCTCCGGGGTTTGGTTTTTACCCGGCGCGGCGTCGACGCCAGTCGCCCGGTCCGTATCCCGGCAACCCGGAGGAGTCCATCATGCTGCTTCCCATCCCCGGCTCGACCCCGTCCTCGCGGGGCCTTCGCCCGGGTTATGCCCTCGCGGTCATGCTGATCGCGGCCGCCGCGACGATGGCCGTCCCGTCCGCCTCGGTCGCCCAATCCGACGGCGATCGTCCCTTGCGGATCATCGTCTTCGGTGGCGCACCCGGACGATTGCGAGCTCGAGGCCGCCGGCACGGCCGCGCGCTGGGCGCAGCTCGGCTACAAGGTGAAATTCGTCAGCGTGACCAACGGCGATATCGGCCACCACGAGATGGCCGGCGCCATCCTCGCTCGTCGGCGCACGGCCGAGGTCAAGCGTTGTGCGGAGATCCTCGGCATCGAGTCCGAAGTGCTCGACATCCACGACGGGGAATTGCTCCCCACCCTGGAGAATCGCAGGATCATCACCCGGAAGATCCGCGAATGGAAGGCCGATGTCGTCATCTCGCATCGGCCCAACGACTACCACCCCGACCATCGCTACAGCGGCATCCTCGTCCAGGACGCGGCCTTCATGGTCATCGTCCCGAGCTTCTGCCCCGACGTGCCGGCCCTGCGCAAGAACCCGGTGTTCCTCTACAGCGAGGACGGCTTCAAGAAGCCCAATCCCTTCGCGCCGGACGTCGTCGTACCGATCGACTCGACCCTGGAGAAGAAGGTCGCCTGCGTCGACGCCCTGGAATCGCAGTTCTACGAGTGGAATCCCTGGCTCTTCGGCTATCTCGATCGGGTTCCCAAGGAGAAGGATGCCCGGCTGGCATGGACCCGGGACCGGACCGCCCGGGGCGCGGCCTCGATGGCCGACCGGTTCCGTCCGAAGTTGATCGACCTGCTGGGCCCCGAGAAGGGTAAGGCCGTCAAGTATGCCGAAGCGTTCGAAGTCTGCGAGTACGGCTCCCAGCCGACACGCGCCCAATTGATGAAGATCTTCCCGTTCTTCGGCCGATAGAGTGGAGTTATCCCGCCCCTGAAGTCGGGGAGAACGCAAAAGGCTGGCACCAAGCCGGGGAGCGATATCCCGGGCTCGGTGCCAGTCCTCGATGAGTGGACGTCGATCGCGGAGGGCGACTCGACTCAGAGCGGGGGCGTATCGATCTGAGGCGGGCCGGCACAACGGCGGAGGTGGTCCTTATCGAAGTAGACGACCTCAACCTTGTGATCGACGTGGTTGAACGGGATCGGGTAATCCGACCAGTAGAGCTCGTCGTAGTACACCGTGCACTTGTAGTGGCAGTGGACGAGCTGGCAAGGGCCGGCCAGGGGATAAACCTTGCACGGGTCGATCTTCTCGCCGATCTTCTCGATCAGAATTCGGACGTTATTCCGCTGGGTCTCGTAGAACGGCGGGCAGCCGTTCCGGAACTTGGGGACTTTCCGCCAGACGTCCGCCTCGCTGGGCGGATCCAGGCAGACCGCCGGTGCGAAATCGCCCGGGATCGGATCGAGGATCGGAATCTTGTTGTTACGCTCTTCCCGCATCATGTCCTCTTCCAGTCGTTGCGACTGCGAGGGCAGGATCGGGAACGCGAATGACCAGCCGGTGACGTGCAAGGGCGAGATATTGCGGGCTACATAGTCGATGCCGCATCCGACGTAAGTAGTAGCGATCACCGCCAGAGAGGCACCCGCAATCAGGCCGCGAACCCAGCGCAGGGTCATCGCGCTCCGGTGCCGCGCGGATCGGAACATGGTCTTCTCCCCTCCTTGGGAACGTGCGCGAATGCGCCGGGAGGCCATCCTGCCCCACCGGCCTCTGGGCGCCGGGACTTAGGATTGAGTGGCTGACCGATCTTTCCGGCGACGACTCACAATTTAACGACCGGTCCTTGTGGACTAGTTATCGTACGATGGCCGCTCGGGTGTGAGAAAATTCTGGTCGCCTTGACAATTTCGGGCGAGGTTCCATACCAGAGGAAGTGGAGAGGACCCTCACGAGGATGTCGTGCGAGCGGGATTCGAGCGGGCTCGTCGCATATCCGGATGACTTGACAGAGGATGGTCTTCTCACGCCGCGGCCGTAAGGGTGAAACACGAACCCGACGAGCCAGCGAGGGGAATGCCTCCGGACCCTCGCTGACGCCTCGGGTTGGTGTGGCGTGTATGGCATTCCGAACCTGAGTCGCTCCGAGCCCCGGAGTCGCGAGCGGAATGACTGTACCCGTCGAGAAACGGAAAAGCCGGCGGGAGACCCGTGAGTCTCCCGCCGGCCGGATCAATCGAACCTTCGTCCTGCCGCGACACCCTGGAGCGACGTCTGACCTCGCGTCAGATCAGATCAGCCTGGCTCAGTAGGCATGGATGCCGAACGGGTAGGGGGTGAAGAACGGCCGGGTGTAGTTCTTCTTGAAGTCGAGCCACCAGATGCCGTCGTCCCAGCGGAGGGTGACCGCACGCCAATCGAGGGGGACTTCCGGGTAGGGGTGGAACGGGCCGATATTCGGCCAGGCCTGCCAGGGGTAGGCGGTCGGGTAGCCGACGGCGGAGGCGTTAGGATACGGGGCATAGCTGGGCCAGGCGTAGTTGGGGTAACCCGGCATGGCGGCCTGAGTGGCACCGGTCATGCCCGCGGGACCCTCGGGCATCGGGCTGCCCGGGGCGATGCCGGACGTCATGCCGCCCTGAACCGGGGCGCCGGCCTCGTAGGCGGGTGCGCCGCCGTCGAAGCTCCGATTATGATGGCCCAGGGCCACTTCCGGCTGATACTGGACCGGCCGAACCGACCGATCGCCTTCGACCTGGAGCTGATCGATCACGCCGGCCACTCCGGCGACGTGCTGGGTCCGGGCCAGGGCTTCGGCCTTCTGGGCCGGGCTGCCCAGGGATCCGGACAACGTCACCAGGCCCTCGCGAGCCCGGATCTCGATCCGATAGCCCGCCAGGCTCCGACTGGCTCGCAACGAGCCCGCCACCGCGTCGGCGGTCATTTGATTGGCGTTGGGCGCGACCCCCTGGGCCGACGCCGACGTGGCCAGTGCGGCCAGGAGACCAAACGCAATCGAAATCCGTTTCAGTCCGAACATCATGGGCGTGTCCTTTTCCCGCAGGGGATCCGGCTCGACCCCAGGGCGAACGGCGAGCGGGACGCGCCGTTCCGGTCGGTGAATCGTCCTTCGTGACGGAATCGTCATCAGGCCCCGTGGGCGTGGCGCGATCGGCCCCTCGGCCGTAGAGCCGAGGGACGCCGGATTTTGGCCCCTTCCTGCGGAGCGCGACACTGGCGAATCCCGGTCTGGCGGGTGAAACTCGAGGTGCGAAGTCCGGCGGGACCAGCCCGATGATTCCCGGTCGTCGCCGCAAATATGGCGCGCGTTCCGAGCCCGGTCAAATCGCGGCCAAAAAAAATCGGGGCCATCCGGCCCCGATAAACCTAACCCATGATGTCGAAGGCACTTGGAATTTTCGATTTTCTCAGGCGACCAGCTCGGCCTCGCTCGTCACACATTGACGAGTCGGCTCTGCCTTCTCGATCGAAACACTCCCCATGGTCATTCCGATCAGCAGGACCGTCATGGTCCCGCCGGCGAAGAGCGCGAACTCCGAATCATGGCGACCACAAAGCGCCCCGGCGATGCCCAGGCCGAAGAGGGCGACGATCAGACCGACTTGCCCGCGAGATGACCACGGCGTCGAGCGCGGCATCAGGCGATTCAAGCAAAGACCCAGGATCCCGCAGAGCTGGAAGAAAACGACCAGGCATTCGAAGATGGTACAGACGGAGAGATTGGACCCGATGACCATACAGGCTCCTTCCTTGGTTCCTGCGTGGGAGAGTGCGATAGGAGTCATTTCCGGCTTCGGAGCTGGCGATTCCCTGTTGCCTCGAGCGATGATTACGGAAGACCCCTGATCGCACTTTTCGGACCAACCGCTACAGATTCCCGCGATGAGCCACGTCTCCGACCATTTCGGCCGAAAACTTGAGGAGAAATTTTTCAGACGCCGGAAAATCCCCCGATGCCGATGGAAAAATTACACGAATCGCCGAGTCATTCTTACAGAATCGGCTCGCCTTGAAGAGAATCCATGCGAGCTTGAGAAATGGCGAGGAGCGGTTTTGAGATCGCTCGCTCCTCGCTTGATTCCGTCAAATTCAGGAGATCGGCGTCCGGGTAACCTGGGGATTTTCGGGCATAATTGTCAAAATCCAAAGTCATTTCCGTGTCGGCGCGCGGTACGGTGTCATGCGGGGGCTCTTGAACTCGGCCGGGCCGCTGACGTCACAGACCATCCATCCCTTCTTCTCGTGGCGGACCGTGACAATCCGGTGGATGGTGGAATTGTTTTCGCCCCGCTTGCTGATGATGACGTCTATGCGTCCCGTGCTCTTGGGCGGGTTCTCGCCGATGATCTTGAAGTCTTCCAATTTCTTGGCCAGATCATCGAGTTCCGACTCGGAGAGACTTCCGTCGTAGATCCTCCTGAAAGTCTCCTGGTTCTTCTTGGCGGCCTCGATCTGTGCGTGGATGGCAGTAGCCTCGGACAGACGGTCCAGATCCCGGGCCTTCAAGGCGTTCAGAAACGCCGTGACGCCGCCCTCGGGGGTATGGAAATCGGCCGGAGCGTTGGCTCCGCCTTGTGCGCCGCCGCGGCTCCCGGCCATGGCCATCATCCCGGGACCACCCGGTCCGCCGGCGCCGGCCCCTTGCCTGGCCATCTGGTTCTGCATCTGATTCTGCATCTGCCCCTGCATGCCCTTCATCATATCGCCGGGGTTGCCACCGGCGGCACCCGGGCCGTTGGGACCCATCCTGCCAGCCATACCACCCATCATACCCGGAGGGCCACCACCCGGAGGGCCACCCGGAGGGCCGCCGCCCGGTCTCTGCATGGCTCCCATCCCGCCTGGGCCGGGAGGTCCGCCCGGTGCAGGGGCGGCACCCGGAGCGGTGTCGCCACCCGCGGCCGGATTCGGATTCGCGCCCGGCGCGCCGCCGGTCGCCATCGCCAGCATCTCGGCGGTGGCCGAGTTCTTGTCCGGGGCGGGGTTGGCGCCGGAGGGGGGGGCGTCGCCTCGGCGGTGGCCTCGTCGGATTTGGCCTCTTCGGGCTTGGATTCCGGTTCGTCTCGTGCGGCGACCTTGGGCGCCACGATCGGGGCGGGCGCGGCCGCGCCCGCCGGCATCTGTGGACCGCCGCCCGATGCCGCGGGATCGGCGGCCGCCTGAGAGTCCGAGCTCGGATCGGGGACATCGCCCGACCCGCATCCCGCGGCGATCGCCAGAGCACCGGACACGCCCAAACGCACCAACCACGTCCTCCACGGCATCATGGTTCCCCGTTCCTTTCCGATCGCAGTCCTGGAAAATCGCCGTCGCGGTCCGCCGGTCCCGCCCGGGAGGGGGTCCCGCCCATCCCCCCCTTTATCTACCGATCTGATCCATGATTATGACGCCAACACCCGGCCTTTTGGAAGGGGTCAAGCCCCGATCACCGATGGGTGCATCCCGCCCGTCCCGCCGCCCGCGCCGGCCGCCTCGATTCGCAAGAACATGATACTATCTACACCTGCCAGGTGCTTTCCCCCTTGCTGGCCCTTTTTGCGGCGTTGTATGATGGAGATTATCAAGACGATCTCCAGGAACGGAAAATTCGGACGCACTGCACTTTAGATGGCGTAGCCTAGCTCGCGGGAGTGATTCTCATGCCCCCTCAACAGCGGACCATCCTCATCGTCGACGACGATCATGAAATCCTCGAATCGATGCGGACTGTCCTGGAGAACAAGGGATTTCGGATCCTGGCGGCCCGGGACGGCAACGCAGGACTGATGATCGCGGAACGCGAGAACCCGGACCTGCTCGTCCTGGACATGATGATGCCCAAGAAGAGCGGATTCCTGGTCCTGGAGAAGCTGAAGAGCCGACCGGGCGGGCTGATCCCGACGATCATGATCACGGGGAACGAGGGGAGCCGCCACCGCGCTTATGCCGAGATGCTCGGGGTGCGCGACTACATCCGGAAGCCGTTCGCCATGGAAAAGCTGGTCCGGTCGGTCGAGCGGGTCATGGGAGTCCGGACGCGTCCGGACGGCTTCGGCGACGACGAGGTGTGAGCGAGATCGCTAGCTGACACGTCGGGCAGGCCCCACCATGACGACTGCCCGACGCATCCGGATCACCATCCCGGCCATCGCCCGAACCCTCCGCATGTCTGCCAAGGTTTCGGGTCGTCCCGCGCCGAATCGGCCGCAGCTCAAGGCTCGAGCCCTTTGCGAGCGATCTGCGCCTTGAGGGCCGCGCCGACCGCCTCATCGAACCCGGCCGGATTCCTGGCGGATTGCTTCTTGCGTTCCTCTCGGATAAACGCATCGCGCTTCTTCGAGAGCTCGAGGATCTGGAGCCGAATGGTCTTGCGCTCCTCGATCTTGCCCGCGACGACCTTCTTACGTGCCTCTGGCGATAGCTTCTGGAGTTCGTCGGGCAACTCATCCGTCTTCAGGGATTCGAGTTTGACCGTCCCGTTCTCGACGGCCTGGATCAGGTCGCTGTCGTCGTAGGCCGCGGCGTTGATCGCCTTGTTGTACGCGCGGTCGGCCTGGGCCGCCGCCGGGGCGGACCGGGTGACCGTGCCTTCGATCTTCCTCTGAGCTTCGACCCGGCTCCTCCGGAAGGCTGCGCCGCTCATCCCGGCCATCCCACCCATACCGCCTCCCGCACCCATCCTGCCCATCATTGTGCCGCCGAAGGCCGTATAAGTTTCCCCGGCCTTGGTCCCGAGTCGGGCGAGTTCGGCGTCGAATGGCGTGGCGATGGCCACGACGCCCCCGTCCTGGGCGATCGCGAAGTATTGCCCCTCGCCCGCGCGAGCGATCCGCTTCCAGGCGACGTCGGTGCCGGGCATACTCCCGCACTGGATCGTATTGACGAGGATCCCGGCCTTCACGGCTTCCGACGCCGAGTTGACCGTGTCGGGCTCGTTACCGTAGTCGTCGTGGGGCGGTGCGTCCCCGACCAGGAAGAGGATCCGGGCGGTGTTGGGGGAGCGCGGCGACCATCCGACCTTGCGGACGCCGTCGGCCAGCGCCCGCCGGACATCCTCCGGGCCGTCGCCGCCGCCTTGGGCCTGATAGGCCATGAGCGTGTTGTAGACGTTGTCGAGGTCCCGGGTGATGGGGGTGACCTGCGTGACATAGGCATCCCCGTGATCGCGATAAGCGACCAGGCCCATCCGGACCACGGGCTTCGAGGGCGACTGCATGACCTCGTTGACGATGCCCCAGACTTTCTGCTTGGCGCCTTCGATCAGGCCGCCCATCGAGCCGGTGGTGTCGATCACGAAGACCAGCTCGATCGTCGGCTTGGTTCCGGCGACGTCCTTGACCTGCGCGGCCGGATCGTTCTGGGCATGGGCGGCCGCCGGCGCCAGCAATGCCGCCCCTCCGATGAGAAGACTTCGAGCAAATCGCATCCGTCATCTCCCGATGTCGAGCGAGTGGCGAGCCGCGGCAGGGCACGCACTCGCGGCCTGAAGGATCCGAACCGACTAACCATTTAATTAACGGATGTCGGTATGAATCCTTAGACGAGGCGGGAGAATCTCCAGTTCCGGCGTATTCGGACGCCCCCCTTCCGAGGCCACCCGGCTCATCATCTCGCCGTCACCTTTGTCGGTCAGGCATACCGGCTTGGAGGCGTTGTCGCACGGGTGCTACTTGATAGATAGCGTAAGCCTCGCGGAGCAACTCGACCCTGATCCTCGCTGGATACTCGACCCTTTGTAGCGCCGACAGAATCCATTTTTTCCTACCTTGCCCCATTTTCGCTATTTTTCACGTTTTCAGCTCATCAAGCAAACAAGACAAGCTACAGGTATAATGCCTTGATGCTTGCGTACGAGAGCAAAAGATAATATGCTCGTTACAAGACAACCTCCCTTTAGGCGGTATAATGACACGATGGGCGCGGACATCACGGCTTTTCTCCTGATCGATGACAATACGCCCTCTGACCAGCCCCCGTTCACCAACGACCCGTTGACGTGGGACCTCACTCACGACCTTGGCCTCGGCGGTTCCAAGGATTACGTCTTCTATGCGGCCATCGGCGGCATCTGCAACACGACCGGGATTGAGCCCCTGTTTCCCTGGCGCGGATCCCTCCTGTCCAAAGCACATGCGAGCGGCTCATGGAGATGGCTGACGACTACAACGTCAGCTGGTTGACCCTCTCGGAGATCCGATCCGCGTTGGCCCACCAAGGCGTCGATGTCTCCCAACTGAGTCGCTACGTTCGCCTCGTGCTACTCACGATGGGAGTTGCAGAGGAGATCCACGGCGTCGACCGGGTTCGCCTCGTGTTCCAGATCATCGACTGACTTGCCGCCGAATCTCGCGCTGCAGCGGACATGTCCCGCCGCGCCGATACTATCCCTATCCCTCGTCGGGTTAACGAAGGGGAAAACCAGCCATCTTCTGCCTTTCCGCTGGCTTCTCAGGCCAACGGAAGGCGGGCCGGCTTGCTGGAGAATCGAGTCCCGGCGTAGAATCGATGCCATGAATGACCACGCCAAAACCAACGAGCGAACGGTCGCGCGGACGCGCGTGATCCTCGGACTGGCCGCACACCTGGCCGCGCTGTCCGTCCTTCCGTCGAGGAGCGCGCATGGCCAGTCGGGGGGAGACTCGCTCGAGCTCCCCAATGGCACGCGGGTCGAGGGGCGGATCGAGGGGGACGCCGCCTCCGGGTTTCGCCTGGTTCCCGCGGGCGAAGGGAGCGCGGCGGCGATCGCGCTGGAGCCCGGTGCGATCATCCACCATGACGGCGCGGCCGCGAATACGCTGGCCAGCCTCTCGCCGTTCCATGTCCTGCTCGGGGAGGCCGCGCGGCTGTCCGGGACGCTCCGCGACCTGACGAAGGACTCGGTCCGGATCGGCGTCGGCTGGCAACCAGCCGAGATCACGATGCCCCGCGCGGCGGTGCAGGCGATCGTCCAGCGTCCGGGCGAGGCTCGCGTTCTGGCCGATGAATTCGAGGCCATCGACCCGTCGCGGTGGTCGATCGGCGGCAAGCCGGAGTCGGTCGCCGAGCCGCACTTCAGCGAGCGGCGGAGCCTCCGCCTGCCCGCCGAGGGCGCATCGCTCGTCCATAACCTGGAGGAGCCCCTGGCGGCCGGACGGCTCGAGCTGGCCTTCTTCGATGACGGCATCATCTCTCCCGGCAAGGAGTCCATCGTCGAGTTCGTCTTCCACGGGCCGACCGGGCGTTCCGCGACGCGTATCGTGCTGGGCTGGTCCGAGGACAGCCTGGCCGTCGAGTCGCCGAGCGGCCTCCCCGTGCAGCGGCTGGCCCGATCGACGGGCTGGCATCGCCTCGCGTTGCGATTCGGCCCCGACCAGACCGAGATCTCCGTCGACCGGAAGGAGCTGGCCCACGGCCGGGGCCCCGGGGGACCGCTCGTCAGCATGCGATTGGCCACTCAGGGCAGTAACCCGGCGCCGACCGCCAAGCCGATGGCCGCCTACTTCGACGACTTGCAACTCATCCGGTTCGCCGAGCCGCCCGCGAGCCTCGACGTGGACCCTTCCCAGGACGAGGCCCGGCTGGTCGTGGGCGATCAGCTCTACGGCGAGATCCAGGCCGCCGACCCTCAACGGGTGGTCGTCTCGGTCAACGGCAAGCGCGTCTCGCTGCGATGGGCCGAGGTCTCGGGGTTGTATCTCCGCCGGGTGCCCGCGCAAGGGACACCGATCGAGGGCCTGCTGGTACGGGCGGAGTGGCGCTCGGCGCCGGGAGACCGCCCCGCGGAACGGGATTTCGCCGAGGGTGCGCTCCTGGCCCAATCGCCGGGTTCCTTCACGCTGGCGACGCCCTATTGCGGCACGCTCACGATCCCTCGCGCCGACGTGCGCCGGCTGGTCGTGCTCGGCAAGGGACGCCGGCTGGTGATCGACACCTCGGCCCACCACCTCGGGGACGAGATCTCCGTGACCCCGCCGCTGCTCGACCCGCCCGGCCCGGAAGGGCTCACGCTCGATCGGTCGATCGAGCTGGCCGGGCCCCTCGATCGACCGGCCGAGCTGGTGCTCGACGTCGTCCAGGTCGTCCCCGAGGCCGGCGATTCCGAGTATTCCCGACAGGTCCGCAACGGCGAGCTCCGGACGTTCGTATCCATCAATGGGAAGAGGGTCGACTACCTGAATCGTTTCATCAAATCGACGCGGAACGAGACGCCCGAGAGGATCCGGATCCCGATCCCGCCCGGCCTTCTCCAGGCGGGCAAGAACGCGATCAAATTCGAGGTGACCGGGGCCGAGAGCTCGAACTCGCTCTACGACGACCTGGGAATCCTCCAGATCGCCCTGGAGTTCCCCGCCGCGGTCCAGCCACCTCCCAACAGACCCGGCACGCCCTGAACGAAGGCCCTCGAGATCGAGACGGTAACCCCCGTGAAGACCCTGACACGCAGCATGGTCCGCCACGCGCACGCGATCGCCCGCGAGGTCGGCGCCCGGGTCATCCTGCTGCATGCCGACGTCGTCGAGGAAGATTGCGACCTCTCGGCGTTGATCCAGGACGTCGACTTCCGGGTGATCCTGGTGTCGCGCCGAACGGCCTTCGTCGCGCCGTCGGGATGGGACGAGCAGTGCGTGGTGGTCCGGGTCCCGGACGTGGCCATGACGCGGACCGGCCACATCAAGGTGGCGATCCTGGTCTCGGCCGCCGAGGGCCTGATCCGCGCCGGCGACCGGATCCTCTGCCTGACGGGCCTGGACCTCTCGGGGACGATCGACACGATCATGGTCCTGGACATGGGCACGGAGATCGAGCTCTTTTCGTCCGCGACGGCCGAGCCACTCCCTCCCGACGTGACGGCCACGGTCTTCGAGCGCGTCTTGACCCTCGCCGGCGAGCTGGGCGTCGAGGGCCGCGAGGGGCGTCCGGTCGGCACGCTCTTCGTCCTCGGCGACACCGATCGGGTGCTCTCGCAGAGCCATCAACTGGTGATCAACCCATTTCATGGCTATCCCGAAGGCGAGCGGAACATCCTCGACGCGCGGCTCGAGGAGACGATCAAGGAATTCTCGGCCATCGATGGGGCGTTCATCGTGCGGGGCGACGGGGTGATCCTGGCCGCGGGCCGGTACCTGGCCCCGCGAGGCAAGCTCGATCATCCGCTGCCGCATGGCCTGGGTACCCGCCACGAGGCCGCGGCGAGCATCACGGCCATGTCCGGGGCGATCGCGCTCTGCATCTCGCAGTCGACGGGAACCGTCTCCGTCTTCAAAGGGGGCCGGCTGATCACCGACATCCAGAAGCCCTGGGGCCGAAA
>CAVURY010000057.1:0-23456 GCA_963743925.1 uncultured Planctomycetota bacterium
ACCACGTTCGAAGTCGAGCGCCGTCGGCATGACGTGGCCCTCCGGCTGCGAGCGACCGACCTGCACAATATCACGACCAAAGTCTGGGACGGCCAGCATCCGGTCGGCAAGGCCGCCAGCTTCGATGGCGTCTTGTTCGACGCGCCGAGCTCGGGCATAGGCACCTGGCGCCGACACCCCGACGCACGCTGGACCATCACCCCGAATCAGATCCCCGAATTCGCCACCCGACAGGTCCAGGCGCTCGCGGCCGTGAGCACCCGAGTCCGGCCGGGCGGCACCCTGATCTATACCGTCCCGACCCTGACCCGCGCCGAGACGTCCGGCGTGGTCGACGCCTTCCTCGGAGCACACCCCGATTTCCACCTGCAACCGTTCCCACACCCCCTCGAAGAAGCCGCGACCGTCGGCACCCTCGCCCTCTGGCCCCAGGTCTATGACTGCGATGCCCGCTTCATCGCCCGCATGATCCGCGGTTGACCGATCACCACGATCGTCTCGCGGCTTCTTGCGGGAGAATTTGTCCGCAGATAAACGCAGATGAGAAATCAGATAAATACTAAATTTCAAAGTATCAAACATTTATAATTCGATCTTCCGAATGAGCAAGGCCGACGGGAAATACTTCCGCCTCGGGCTACCTTCCCCTCTTCATCCGCGTTAATCTGCGTCCATCTGCGGACGGTGGTTTTCCGTTCGAAAATCTGCGGATGAGGGGGAATACCCATGATCCCGCCGTGTTTGCGGTTGACGGCCCTGGCCTTCGTGACGATCGCCGCATTCATCCCGAGCCTGACCGCGGCCGAGCCCAGCGTCGATCTCTCGGGTTATCGCCCCGAAAGCGGAATCCACGTTAGCCACATCGAGAGCGAGCTTCAGCTCCGGTGGAGTTGGCGGGAAGACGGATCGCCGGAGACCGGCGAGGTCGTACTGGACCTCCGCCCGGGCCAACCCCTGATCCGCTCGATGGGGGTCACGTCGTCCATCGCCCTGCGATCCGCGGACCCGGTGACGTTCCTTCTGGTCGGCAGCCGAGAAGCCCCGGGCGACCGGCCGCCGGGGATGAGTGTCTTCAATGTCTTCTTCGACTCGCCCGCCAAGCGGCCCTTTCAGACCCACCGGTCCGAGCTCGATCTGAAGCGGGTCGGCGTGACCAGCCAGGGCCATCGCACGACCGTGGCCATCGGCGACCTCGCGATCGGCCCATTCACCGGCGAGATCCACCTCACGGTCTACAACGGTGCCCGATTGGTCCATCTGGAGAGCGTCGTCCGGACCCGCGAAGATCGTCGGGCGATCCTGTACGACACCGGACTGGCGCTCGACGAATCCGCGCCAGACCAGCTTCATCCGGGTGGATACCGACGGCAAGGTCGGGCGGACCGAGGCGGATCCGGACGCTCCCGATCGCCCGCTCCAGGTCCGGCATCGACTCTTGATCGCCGAGACGGAGTTGGGTTCGGTGGCCTGTTTCCCGCCTCCGCACCAGTTCTTCTTCCCCCGCGACCTCACGGATAACCTCCAAACTGTCTGGTTCGGCAAGGACCACCGTGGCCTCGAGGATCGGTTCGGCTTCGGCATCCGACAGTCGGAGACCGGCGGCGGCTCGTACGTCCCGTGGTTCAATGCACCGCCCGACACCGACCAGCGCCTCGGTGTCTTCTACTTGCTCTCGAACGGCAAGGCGGAGGACGCGCTGAAGAAGGTCCTCCGATACACCAACGGCGACCGGTTCCCCGACCTGCCGGGACATCACAAGCTGACCAGCCACTGGCACATGGCGACGGCCGTGGCGGCCATGCAGGAGAAGGCGAAGGGCGGCGCGCGGACGATCCCCGACCTCGTCCGCATGTTCAAGGAAATGGGCGTGGAGGTCGTGCACCTGGCCGAGTTCCACGGCGACGGCCATCCGAACGATCCCGGCCCTGTCCGACTGGCCGAGATGCAGGCGATGTTCGACGAGTGCCGACGGCTCTCGGACGACACGCTCCTGTTCCTGCCCGGCGAGGAGGCCAACATCCACCTCGGGCTCTCCGACGCCGGCAAGCGCCCAGGACACTGGGAATACCTGTTCCCCAGGCCCGTCTACTGGACGATGAAGCGTGCCAAGGGTCAGCCGTTCTCCGAGGATCTGGCCCCATACGGGCGCGTCTATCACGTCGGCAACGGCGAGGACATGCAGCACCTCCTCGCTCAGGAGAACGGCCTGGCCTGGACGTCTCATCCCCGGATCAAGGGATCGAGCTGGACTCCGGATCTCTTCCGCCGCGACGGCTTCTACCTCTCAGACCGCTGGCTCGGCGCCGCCTGGAAGGCGATGCCCGCCGACCTGTCTCATGACCGGCTCGGCCGTCGCGCCCTCGACTTGCTCGACGACATGGCCAACTGGGGCCAGATGAAGCAACTGCTCGGCGAGGCCGACGTCTTCAAGATCGACCACACACACGAGCTATACGCTCATATGAACATCAACTATATTCGGCTCGATCCCGACCGCGTGCCGCGGTTCGGCGAGAGCTGGCGGCCGGTGCTCGATTCCATCCGCGGCGGACGCTTCTTCGTCACGACGGGCGAGGTGATGATCCCCGATTTCACGGTGCAGGGACGGCCGAGCGGCTCGACCGTCACGCTCAAGCCCGGAGAGTCCGCCGAGATCCACCTGGACCTGCGCTGGACTTTTCCCCTGAAGTTCGTCGAGGTGATCTCCGGGGATGGCTCGCACGTCTATCGCGAGCGGATCGATTGCAGCGAGACCGATGCTTTCGGGCAGCACACCTTCCGTCTGACACCGGACTTGAAGGGTCGGAAATGGGTCCGCGTCGAAGCCTGGGACATCGCTTGCAATGGCGCCTTCACCCAGCCGATCTGGCTGGCGTCACCCTCTCCCTGACGGGTCCGAAATCGTTCGCGATGACGCGAGTTTCCGCCCCGAATTCCCGAGTCTTTTTCCGGCACACGTCTTTTTCTGGGACCTTGACAAGGGTCCCGCGAGATCCCAAAGATAGGCCGTTGAATGCGCGTTTACCACGCGCCGGTCGACCCGACCTGTTTGAGACTATCTCCTTGCGAGCCCGTCCTTTCCCACATCTGTCCAGCTTCGCCCGGCCTCTTGCGGTCGCGGTGCTCGCGCTGGCGTTCGGATCGTGGCTCGACGGGCCGGCGGTTCACGCAGCCAGTCTCTCGGACTCGAGCCGGGTGTCGCGTACCCTCCACGACCATGCCTGTAGCTGTCGGTCCTGTCGGGGCGACGCGACTTGCTGCTGTACCGATCGACCGGCGTCCCGAACTCCGGCAAGGGCCTCGGCTCCCCAGAAGGCCAAGCCGGTTCTTGCGGACGACCGACCGTGCCTGAACACCGTCCCTTGCGGCGGTGAGGGATTACCGACGTCGGTACCCGGTGCCACCACGATGAAGTTGGCGGCGATGGCCGACCCGATCGCCTTGCCGCCCAGCCCCGCCTCTCGGCCGTTCGCCACCGTCGCCTCGTTGCGACCCTCTGAACCGATTCACTCCCGCCTCGACGAGCCTCCCGAAGGGCGTCCGGTCTGACCCCGCCATCTTGTATCCAAACGGATCGACGCCAGGGCGAGTGATGAGCCGTTGGCCCTGAGTTCGCGGCATTCCGGCTGTAGGCGGGGTCTGTGACCCGCGATCGAATCCCCGGCCTCACAGAGGCCGGCTACAGAAGCAGAGCCCGAAGTTCATCACAAGGTCCAGTCTCGTTGCGTCCTCGCCGATCCCCGGATGTCGCCCTTCCACCGAGTCAAGGCTCGCCTTCATGACGCCCGGCGCACTCGCTCGAGCGAGTCCGCGTGCCGGGTCCAGACCACACCGGGAGTATCTCAACATGCGCCGTCGAGGCTTCACGCTCATCGAGCTTCTCGTCGTCATCGCCATCATCTCGGTCCTGATCGCGCTCCTGCTCCCCGCCGTGCAATCCGCACGCGAGGCGGCCCGGCGGATCCAGTGCACCAATAACCTCAAGCAAATCGGCCTGGCGATGCACAACTACCACTCGCAACAGAATTGCTTCCCGCCAGGCTATCTCTCGCTGCGAGACCTGGTCACCTTCGATAACGATGGCCCCGGCTGGGGTTGGGCGGCCCGGTCCTTGAACCAGATGGAGCAAGCCCCCGTCTTCAACAGCATCAACTTCGTCCTGGGGGTCGAATTCCCGGCCAACCAGACCGCCCGGCTGACGACCATCTCCAGCTTCTTCTGCCCGTCCGACGCCTGGAGACTCGACACATTCACCGTCGTCGACTCCACCACGACCGGCACGACGCCGGGAGCCCCGATCTGCGACGTGGCGTCCTCGAATTATGTCGGTTCGGTCGGCAGCGGCGATCCCTCCAGCCTCTACCCATACATCATTGATGACGACGACGGGCCACCCGGTCGCGACAACGGCAACGGGATCTTCTTCCGCAACGCCACGGTCACGATCGCCCAGATCACCGACGGCACCAGCCAGACGTTCCTGGCCGGCGAGCGGAGCCAGAACCTCTCGCGGGCGACCTGGACCGGCGCCATCACCAACGCGAGCGTCCCCTTGATCGCCCTCCAGGCCGAGGCGGGCCTCGACCCCGAGGGCGGAGGTGCGCTGGTCCTCTCGCATACGGGAGAGGGGCACGGCCCGAATTCTCCCTCCGGCCTGGCTCACGGCGACCAGTACTGGGCGCTCCATCCGGGCGGTGCCAATTTCGCGTTCTCCGACGGCAGCGTCCGATTCATCAAGGAGCAGGTCGGTTTCACGATCTTCCAGGCCCTGGCCACGCGACAGGGCGGCGAGGTCCTCTCGGCAGACCAGTTCTGAACCGGCGGCAGAATCGCCTAAAACCCCCGCCCCGCCTTGCGGAGAGGGTGTTCAAAGGCCTTTCTTCGGGGTACGTGTTTAGCGGGGTTGAACACGGGTGGCGCGTCACGCGACGGTCGTTTCCTGCACGGGTTCGGGTACGAACCTGTGGCACCCGGGCCGGCCTCCCGTGTGCCACGGGTTGTCTTCAACCCGTGCGACGCGAGGCCAAGCCCGAGAACATGCCTCTGCACGCGCTACACCTGTACTCATCGGGCCTTCGCGAAGATCTGTCGCCATTCGCAACCGTCTCAATGATCGTCCGAGGGCGCCGGCTCATCGCCTTCGACGGACTTGATCGTCCCCTTGATCTGCAAGGCGTTCGCCCCGCCGATCGAGATCGAGAAGGTCCAGGTCTTGGCCTTGGTCGATGAATCCGATCTGGCCCTCGTGCTCGCGGTCTGGGCCTTCGTCACCGTGCACGCCGTATCGAGTTTGGCGCCCGTGCACGAAGTCCTGGCCGTCTCGGTCGTGGACGGAGAATCGCAGCAAGAGGGAGCAAGTCCGAGCAAGGGAGGAGGCGCGATGAAGGCCATCATGCGGGGCACTTCCACGCTCGGAGCCGGCTCGGGCTCGGCGAACCCGGTGGCGACCGTCATGGGGTCCTTGATCCCCTTCCAGCGGGAAGCGGGAGTGATCTCGCGCTGGCGAATCGAATCCGAAGTCCCCGGCAATCCCGGGATGGCGACCTTCGACGGTGCAAGGGCGGGCACGGAGACCTGAACGGTGGTCGCCGCCACATAAGGCTTCCGGGGGCGTGGCCCCTCGGCGATGGCGATGTTCCGGTCGGCCAGCAACGTCCCCTTGGCCTCGGCGAGTGCGGCCAGTGAGATGTTGTAGGTGGCCTTGTACTGGGCTTCGGTGGCAACCGCCGTGGCGTACTGGCTGACGGCGTCGAGGAATCGGTCGATCGTGATCCGCCCTTCCTCGTAATAGGCTCGCTGAGCATCGAGGCGCTGGGCAGCCGCATTACGGAGCCGGACGGCGACCTTGTACTGCTTGTAGTTCGCGTCGATCTCGAGGAAGAACCGAGCGAGCGAATGAGTCGTCTGGTGGACAACTTGATTCAGATAGGACCGCGATCGAAGGAGGGCATATTGCGCCTGACGCGAGTTGGCGAGTGGACCACGCCAAAATGCCAGGGGCATCTGGCGTGTGTAACCGGTTTGCCAGGCCACGAAATCCAGATCCTTGCCGACAATCTCTCCCTCGGACGCCGCCTTGCATGTTCTCGTCGCCAGGTCCTGAAGCGCAGCCAGGGTATCCCTGGTCATGGTGGCAACGGGCGAATCCGGTTGCTTTCCCAGTGCATTGAGCTGATACAAGGCATCCAGGCTCAACCGCGGCAGCAACTGGTTGCGAGCGATCAGGAGTTGTAATTCGGCGACCCGTACCAGGACCTTCTGCTGGGCGATGTCCGGCTGGTGGTCCATCATCTCGTGCAGGCAAGAATCCCAATCGAACTCGACGAGTGAATCGGTCGCGGGAGTGACGGGGATGATTTTGCGGTTATCGGATGGTGGGAGGCCGAGCAGGTTCCGCAGTTGTCGCTCGGTCGTGATGACGTCCGAGGTCCGCGTGACCAGGTCCAGGTTGAACTGTTCGAGTCGCTGGGCGGCCTCGGCGACATCGGCCACGGTGCCACGACCAACCGACAGGTCGGCCTGCTCGCGATTGAGGATTTCTTGCGCCATGCCGACGGCCCGATCGGCGGTCCAGAGTTGCACGTGAGTCTGGGCCAGGCTCCAGTATTGCTGCTCGACGGATCGCACCTCAGCCATGATCTCGGCCTTGAACCGCCACTCGCTCGCGTCCGAGTTGAGTCGGGCGATCACGATCGGACTCGGCTTCGGATCCGGATTCGGCCGGCTGTCGCTCGCCGGTGTCCCGGTTTTGAGCGCCGTCGGCTCGAATCCGCCGATCGGGACACCTTGAGCACCGAAGGCAACGACCCGGACGACCTCGCTGTTATCGAGCGCGATCCGGATCGCGTCCGGGAGCGTCAACGGCCACGACTCCTTCGGCTCCGGGTCGCTGACCGTCCGGGGCTTCGCGACTTTTTGGAGCTGCACCGGCAAATCCTGGCAGAAGCAATGCGCGAACGCCGCCGTCACCTCAGCGTCCTCGGAACGCTCATCAGCGTCCGGGTCGCAGGCCGTTGCCTCGGCGATCTTCGCGATGACGGCGGCTTTCGCCTCATCGAACACATAACCCGCGAGTCGCTCCGCACATGCGCCTGCCACCTTCGCCAGGATGCCGGCCTTTCGCGGTTGCTTGGGCTCGGCACAGTCCCCCATCTCGACGACGATCGCGGTCGCGTCCCTACGGCACGACGCCACGTGATCGCCCTCGGGACTCTGGAAATCGACCGAGATCGTGATCGGGGGATTCGGGGCCTTGGGCTGGCTGGGCTGCGGATCGTCCATGCCGATCAGGGCCAGGACCAGAACGCTCCACGAGAGACTCATGAGTCACCCTCCTCCATGCCGAAGAACTGATTTGCATCCGTGCCGGCTAAACCCAATGGGACTGCCGTCCCGGCATTCTTCCCGGTCGACCTCCGGGAATTTGCGACTCTGGCTCCTGGCAATCTGGGCACCACCTCTACTTGACGACCACCGTCGTGGTGAACACCTGCCTCACCCCGGTCCGGTTATCGACCCACAATGGGTGGAACGTCCCCGAGGCATCGGCCGCCAGGCCCGACGTGTGGCCGAGCCAGCTCTCTGCCGCCTCCGGGTCGTTCCGGCCGACGAACTCGGTGACGCGGACGCCGGGGAGCCAGGTGCTCCCGCCGTCGAGCGAGGCCCTCAGGCGTACCTCGCTGTTGAGCGTGCCGCCGCGGAGCGTGACGTCATACCAGACGATGGCGACGACGCCCGCCCGGTTCACCGCGACGGACGGCCGCGAGGCGAATCGCCGGGTTGCCTTGTCTTCCGCATCAACGCCGGCTTCATCGCTGATGGCCACGGGGTGAGACCAATTCACTCCTTTGTCCCGGGAGAGCATCAGCATCACCCGCGTCCCGGCCTCGGATCGCTCGAACCAGACCAGGTAGATGCGGTCCTTGAAGGGCCCACTCGAGCGGTCAACATCCATGTTCGGGATCCAACCGACCAGCCTGTGCGGGGGCTCGTCCGCCTTGTCTCGGTAGTCGCGCAGCGATTGCTCTCCGAGGAACGTTTCCCCGCCGTCGTCCGACCTGCGGACCCGGAGCGATCTCAGCGGGCCGGTCGCCTTGATGAGCACGCTATAGGGAACGACGAGCGTGCCGTCGGAGAGCACCGCACCTCGCCCGGGGACGATTCCTTGAGCGGAGCCCCGGGCCAGCAGGCGGGTGGGCGGGTCGAATGTCCTGGCCCCGTCGCGTGACCGATAAACGGCGAGCTCCGCAGGGGTTTCCCATCCGCAGGCGCAATAGACCCGGCCTCGAAGCCGACCATCGGTGCAATCCGCGATCAGGAAGGGACGGTCCATGATCTGCTTGAACACGACGGGCGCACCCCACGTGCGGCCTCCGTCTCGGGAGGAAACCAGTTCCATGCCAAGTCCTCCCGAGAACTGCGCCGTGAGATAGGCCGCGCCATCGGGACCGAAGGCGACGGAAAGGTCGCCGTACCACAGGCCGCCTTCGGCCGCCTTCTTCTCGAGAGTCAGTACCCAGGTCTTTCCGCCGTCGGCAGACGCATAGGCGACCACCGACGTACCCAACTCCGGGTTCATCGCGTCCGAGCCGGCCAGCAAACGACCGGGATCGACGGGGTCCGCGACGAGGGCCACCTCCGCGTGCGGCCGCTTCTCGTGAGCCACGCTCACCTGCGTCTCCCGTCCGACGATGATCCGCGGAGCCTGCCCGGCAACCTGCGCGACCCCGGGCCTCCCTGGGCTCAGGATGGCGAGGCCGGCCACCAGGGTCAGCGGGAAATACGCATGAATCGATCGGAATTTCATCGTTCCCCCTCCTGTTCGATCATCGCTGTCCCCGGAGAAGTTCTTCCAACCGCCAGAGTTGAATCGCGCCGGCGCTTCTTCCGTCCCCACCCCGACGGCGAGGACCTTGTTATTTGGCGAGAAGGCGGGAGTCTCGAGGGCTCCCTGCTTGGTCGGCAAGACCCGCCCAGGCCGCCAGGAGCGCGCGTCCCAGACGATGACTTCACCGCACCTCTTGCCATCCGCGACCATCATGCCGCCCGTCGCCAGCAGCTTGCCGTCCGGGGAGAAGGCGGCCCTCCAGACAGGGCCCTTGTTCCCCACCAGCGTCCGGATCGCTCTTCCGGTCTCCGGGTCCCAGATCCTCACCGTGCCGTCGAATCCGCCGCTCGCAAGCGCCCGGCCATCCGGAGAAAAGGCGAGCGCCAGGACGACCTCGGTATGGCCTTCCAGCGCGTGCCGCACGACTCCGGTCCGGACGTCGATCAGGCGCACCCGGAAATCGACATCCGCGGCAGCCAGGCGCTTTCCGTCGGGCGAGAATTGGAGGTCCCGCAGGCCATCGAGCGTGGCGGATTTCGTGATGTCGTCAACCCGGAGTTCCTGCCGGAATTCTCGGATCGTCGTCTCCTTCTCGACGTCCCAGAGCTGCACCGTGCGGACAAATGGGCCGGTGACATCCTTCGGGAGATCCTGTCCGCCGATCGCCAGCATCTTCCCGTCGGGCGAATAGGCCACGCTTCGCACGGTCCCTCGGAGCGGGATCGTCTTCCGGGTCGCTCCCGAGTGCGGGTCGATCAATCTCACCTCATAGACGGTCTGGCCTGCACGCCGGATGGCGGCGATTGCGAGCGTCTTCCCGTCGGGAGAGTAGGAGATCGATCGAAGCTGGGTCATGCTCTCCAGGTCGACGGATCGGCGGAGTTCCCGCTTCTCCAATTCCCAGAACATGATCGTACTATTTATAACTTTCTGTTTCATGTCATAACCCATGCCGACGACGGCGATCGTCCTGGCGTCGGGCGCCCAGGCCAGGTGGACGATCGACCGGTTAACCTTCAGGATGATCGGCTCGGCATCACCCGCTTCGGTCCGGCTCGCCTTCGGAGGTTCCGTCTTCGCTCCCGGAGCCTGCCGATCGTCGCCGCCCTGCGATTGAACGAAAGCGAGCAGGGGCTGGACATGCGGATTCGCCCCTTCCGCCCGCTGGATCTCGCGCCCCTCGCGCACGGGGTCGCGATCGCGACGATCGCGGAGAGAAATGCCGAGCATCGCCGCACCGGCGGCCAGGAGGGCCGCCCCGGTCGACATGAATTTGGTCATGATTCGACTCCTGACTAGAAGATCGCTGCGGGGCAACGGTTCCATCCGGGACCGTCCCGGATCATCGTCGTTGGCCCCGACGCATTCCGCTGTCGCAACCGATCGCCGCGTCCCGCGCGCACGGGAGGTCGGCGCCTCGGCGGACCGGCTGGAGCCGGGGCCGCACGAGGCTCATCTCAGTCACCGTCATCATGCGTCTCAGGCCGGGCCCGCGGAGGCAACAGGGGGATTGAAAGCGCGTCCCCCGGCCTTTCACGCTACCGCCCGGCGGGCAACGGCAGGTCTTCGGGCTCGATGTCTTTGACGCTGAGATCGCCGTAGACGACGCGGTAAGTCCGCGAGCCCCTCGGCCGATACCAGCAGACGATCCGGTCCCGGTCGCCGCGCTTCACGCCCTTCCCCAGGTACTTCCAGCTCCCCTCGACGATCTGCCGGGTGAGGAAGATGTGCATCGGGCCCGGGCCGGGAATCCCGGTCTGCAACCAGCGGTCCATCGTCTCTACCAGCTTGATCTCAGCGGGCGAGGCGCCACTCTTCTGGCGGACGGCCTTCTGAGCTTGCCTGAGCCGCTCGAGATCTTCCTTCGAGCTCTGGGCGAAGTGGGGCATTCGATCGGGGAACGTACTGTGGTAGTAGTCGGCGACGGCGCCCATGAAATCCAGGACATCCCCCTCGGTGATCGCGGGCGGCTCCGCGGCCTTCAGGGTGTAACCCGCGGGTGGCTCGAGCGAGAACAGCGCGTCGTCCAGCTCGACATCGAATGCGATTTCGCTGACGATGTGGCCCTGCGCGGCCCCGCCCTCTCGCGCGAACTTGAAGGCCTTACCCTGGTACTCGATCGTCTCACCTTCGGAGAAAGCAAAGCTCCGGTCGCGAACGATCTCGGCGGTATTGAAGAGGTCTCCCCCGGGCTGCTGGCACCGGACCAGTCGCTTGTTCGCGGCATCGAGCCAGAAATCGACGCTACGGTACTCGCCGAGCAGGCCGTTGCGCAATTCGAATCGGAAGCCGTTCGCCGGCCTGCCCTCCACGTCCTCCTTGCCGAGCGACCGGAGATCCTCGCGCTGCACCAACTCGAGGTATCGCTCGAAGGGGCCCTGTGGGGGGTACGACGGCTCGGCCGGGGATTTGAGGGTCGCCGTCTTGGTCTTGTGGTCGATGACGAGCTTGGTCCGGCTGGCCTCGTCCTCGATCTCGACATAGCTGGCGACTCCGTCTACCAGGTTCTCGCTCCGGTACAGCCCCGGGGCCTTGTAAGCGTACCGCTGGCTGAGGTTCTTGATCCGGAACCACCGGCTTGCTGCACTGGCCGGGCCGGAGAACCGCTGGTAGTAGGAGATTTTCCAGGTTGCGGTCCTCGCGTCATCCATCTGCTTGCGGGCCGCCGAGAGTTCGGCGGCGAAGACTCGCCCGCCGTCGGGTGTCAACGTCGTGTGCAGGAGAGCGAAGCCCAGGCCGATCAGGACGGCGGCGGCGGCGGAAATTCTCGCCACGCGCTTCATCATGCCATACCTCCTCAAGCGAATGGCTTGTTCGTGAACGATCCGATCCAGGACCACGGGAGCGATCGAAGGGACGATGGCAGTTCGTCGGTCCTCGTCCAGGCGATCGACGAGCCGACGTGTCTCGTCCAGGGCCATTCGACAGGCTTCGCATTCGGCCAGATGCGCCCCGAATTGACGCGCGGTGGCCTCGTCCAGCAGCCCATCGACGCGGGCGGCGAACAGGTCCTCACATTGCGAACAGGTCATGGCTCGACCTCCACATCTTGCTTGCTCGTGCGTATCGCTTCCCGGAGCAGGGCGTAGGCCCGCGAGAGGCGGCTGGTGACCGTCCCGAGCGAGACGCCGAGGTTGCGCCCGATCTCGGCACAGGATTGGCCCCCGTAGAATCGCATCAAGATGACCTGCCTGTACGCCTCGGGCAACTCGGCCACCGCCCGGCTCAATTCCGGGTCCGACCGGTTGTCATCCGCGGAGAGATCAGGCCGGACCGAGGCCGAGGTGGCTTCGAAGTCGAGCGGAGCGGGATGACGTCGCCGTGCCCGGCACACCTCCCGGGCGACTCGGTCCGCGATGCCCAGCAACCACGGGAAGAACGAGCCGCCCTTTCTGAGCGTAGGCAGCGCGAAATACGAGCGGACCATCGCCTCCTGAGCGGCCTCGGCCGCCTCGTCCTCATCGCCGAGCCGCCGGGCCAGGTGCCTGATCAAGGCGGATTCATGGCGCACGACGAGGTGGCGGAACATTTCCGGCCTACCGTCGAGGCACAGCCGTACGTACTCCTGGTCGGTCATGCGCGGCACTCCCCGGGAAAGCCGAGTCGGATTCCACCTAATGTCGGAGTAGGTCAGTGGTTTCGGCGCCCAGTAGAGGCCGAGGCCCTTGCACGAGGCGCTGAACTGTCACCTTGATCTTGGAGAGGCTACTCTTAGGAGTGACTCGGCGGATGATTTTGCTGCATGAGGTCGAGAAAAAAGCCGCATGGCAGCCAGCCGGCAGAAATGGATCGAAGTGCGACTCATTGAAGGCGCCAATGAGCCGCGTGCAGACCCGGCCGCTTCGACTATCGAACGGCCCACCTCAATACGGTCAGGGACAGCGGCGGGAACGCGAAATCGAAGCGCGGGGACGAGGCCGCGAAGGTCGATCGTACCGGGACCACGCGCTCGGGATCCGCGAAACCGTTGGTCACGTCGGGCTCGCCGGCATGCTTCGTATCGGTCAGGGTCCAGACGTCGAGTCCCTGCCCTTCGCGTCCGAATGCCGAGAAGTCCAGGGGACGGGCGATCGACTCGAGCCGATCATTGATCGCCATGAAGACGACCGCTTTCCCGTCCGCCGAGAGCGTCGCACTCAGGTCGGGCACCGAGAGAACGGGCATCGTCGAATCGATCCTCAGCGGGCGATCGCCGGCCATCGTGGCATAGAGCATCTGGGCATAATAGGTCGGCGTCTTGTAGAGCCGATGGTTGTCGGTCTGGATGAAGCCCGAGCAGAAGCTGTTGACGATATTCGACCGGTTGGCGATCGTGACGAGGTCGCAGTGGCGGTGCAGCAGGTTCTGATACCGGGCGCAGGCCAGCGCATTCTCGAGGGTCCAGAGCCGCGCGCGGCGCGGACCGGCATCGCCGGCCGTCGTGTTCCACTCGGTGACCGCGACCCGGATCTTCCGCCCGGGCGCCTGCTCTCGGAGCAGCTTGCGGATCGACTCCAGGTCGATCTCGCACCCGGCCAGGTCGGCACAGTCATAGTGATGCGGCGAGACGAAGTCGAGCAGGTTCCCCGCCCCGCGGATCACGCCCGGCTTCGGATACGACGAGAGCAGCTCGATCGACGGATCGACCTGTTTCATGGCCCGGCAGAACTCGGGCAACCGCCTCTCGTAATCGGCGCCGCTCTGCTCGTTCCCGACCTGCCAGTATCGGATGCGATACGGCTCGGGATGCCCGTTTTTGGCCCGGAGGGCCCCCATCGGCGTCTGGATGCCGCCGTTGAAATACTCGACCTGATCGGCGGCATCGCGGGCCGTCCTCCCGACGATTCGCGCAGATCAAGGGCTCGGCGTCGACCAGCCGGCAGAACTGGACGATCTCCTCGATCCCGGGCCCCGTGGGCTGCAATCCGCCCCAGGCCCGCAGGGGCTTGCGACGATCGGGGTCGCCGATCGTGTCCCGCCACTCGAAATCCCCGGCATTGACGACGTCCACCGCACTCCCGCCGAACCGGATGACACCCGGCTTCATGGCGCGAACGGCCTCGACCACGTCGGGGCGCCAGCCTTGTACCGCATCCTCGGGCATCAGCCCCGCGCTGTCGAGCCAGAGCGTTCCCGGCCCGCGAAACTCGATGGAGATCGTCGCGGACGGATCCGTGGCGCTCGGCACCATCCGGGCGCGATACCTGGCCCATTCGGAGGTGGGCTGGAGCTCGCACGAGGCGTAGACGGTCCCCTCCCGATGCAGCCGGACCCGAACCGGACCGTTGGTCCCCTTCTTCTTGAGGTAGCAGGAGAACGTGCAGGCAACCCCTTGTTGCACCGCGATCCCGTCCTGGGCGATGCCGAGCGTGCACGGAACCTCTTCCTCGGCGGCGATCCGGTAGGAGACCGAGCCGCCGATCCGGGTCGAGGGATCGCGATCGAATCGCCCGCGATTGGTGGCGCCGCAGGGATACCAGGGCCGCTGACGGAAATCCGTCTCCTTGAGGTAGTGGAGCAGCGTGTACGGGCTGAGGCCCTCGAAACCGCTGTCGCACAGCTTGTCCGCCCACATCCCCGGCACGAGGTCGCAGAGGTACTCGATGAACTGTCCGTACTGGCCCGGATCGATGCGCCCGGGGCAGATCGGCTCGCGCGTGATCACGGCCGTCGTCCGCGAGGGCTCGAATGCTTCGAGGCTCATCCCATCGAACCAGGCCGTGCCGCGCCCCTTGCCATAACCGACCAGGAAGGGCGCGATCCGGACGCGACCGTCGGCGGGGGCCTGGAACACGAGCACGACCTCGGCCCAGTCGGTATCGCCTCGATGGCTGGGACCGGCCGCGAGGATGCCCCGGCCCCCCCTACCCTGAACCTGATAAGTCCCGGATACCGAGGCTTCCATCGGATCAAGACCGGCGGTGCGAACCCAGCCCCGGAACCGGTAACATCGCCCGGACTCGAGTCGCACCTCCTGACCGAGCGCCGTGTCCGAGAGGTCCGTGGCCGACACGCGTAGAGACTGTTGCCCCTCGCGGACGATCCGTCGCTCGGCCTCGACCGTCGCTTTGGCCCCGTAGGTCACCACCTCCCAGCCGTCGAGGAGGGATGGCGATTCGAAGCCCGGATTCCGCATCGACGCGACGGCCCCCTCGCCCGAACCCGCCCCCAAAGTTACGCCTATCATCAGGACCGTCAGCGGCACGATTCCCATGGTCTGGCCTCCGTCTTGTCTCGATGGATCGGGACGAGCGCTCTCCGGAGCCTCGGCGTCACGTCAGCGAGTCATCGAACGCGGTGCAGCACGATTCCGCGATCCGATCGCCGAGCGAGCGCGACAAGGGTCGCTCCAGGCGATCGACGCCCGCCACCCATGATCCCGCATCGCCGATCGCTTCGGGAGTGATGACCGCCATGTCGTTGAAAATGGGACCTCCGCTCGAACCGGGGAACTGCCAACCCAAATGCAAAATTTTGGATGACCAAAAATTTCGATTGCCATATCTAAAACAACCGGTTAGGATTCCATCTGATAACAGTTGACCGGCTCGAATTCCCCGGAGGAGATCGATCCATGATCGTTCGTTTACGAGATAAAGGCCCGAATCCGGGATTTACCCTCATTGAATTGCTCGTGGTCATCGCGATCATCAGCGTGCTGATTGCCTTGCTCTTGCCCGCGGTCCAGGCGGCTCGCGAGGCGGCGCGACGGACGCAGTGCGTGAATAACCTGAAGCAGATTGGCCTGGGCATCGCGAACTACGAGTCGAGCGCCGCGTGCATCGTATCGGGGTACATCAGCTCGACCGTGCCTCTGAATTCGTTCGGCGTGGCGGGGAATAACCCGGACCCTCAGACCGGCGACAACGGACCGGGGTGGGGCTGGCTGGCCCTGCTCTTGCCCCAGATCGAACAAGGCCCGCTTTACAATGCGATCAACGTCAACTTGCCCACCTGGGTGGCGGACAATGCGACTGTGGTCACGGTCCAGCTCAACGTCTACAACTGTCCCTCGGCGAACAACCCGACGCCGACGGTCCCGATGGTGGATGCGAACCTGAAGCTCCTGCCGGTGGCCAATGCCTACTTTGCCCGCTCCGACTACGTCTACAATGTCGGTTGGAACGACTCGGGCATGCCGGTCACCATCAACTACGACAACACGGTCACGGGCTGCAACGGGCCGATCTATCGCAACAGTCGGATCACCTACGCCGGGGTGACCGACGGCCTGAGCAACACGGTCGTCGCGGGCGAGCGGACGCCATACCTCTCGGACGCCACCTGGGTGGGCATCATCCCCGGCTATCGGCACTTTTCCTACGGTGCGTTCGCGAGCCTCGGGACCGGCGGGCTGGGCGTCAACTACGACTATGCGAACGCCATCCTCGCGGCGCACAGCGGCCCCTCGCTCTACGAGGACCCGGTCGTGATCCACCCGCCGAACAGCCCGCTCGGGCACACCGACGAGATGTACTCGCTCCACTCCGGAGGGGCCAACGTCCTGATGGGCGACGGCTCGGTCCGGTTCATCAAGCAGGCGATCAACTTGCTCACCTGGGCCGCCATGAGCAGCCGCAGTAATGGGGAGGTGATCAGTGCGGACTCCTATTGAGTCACGGGCGCGTGAAAAGCCGCTGCCTCGCTCTCGCGGACTCGGACTCCGGAAGACCTTGATCGCAGGGATGTTTCTGATGCTCGTCGGCTGCGGCGAGCCGACGGTCCGTGAGCTGAAGAATCGCCGGGAGCTCGAGGCCCTCCTGACGGCCATCTCGCTCAAGAACAAGAAGGAGTTGGACAAGGACATCCGGCGGATTGAAGATCGCCACACCTCGGGGGGGCTCTCGGACGAGGGCTACAAGGATCTCCAGGAGATCATCAAGAAGGCCATGGCCGACGACTGGGCCGGCGCCGAGAAACAGGCCTATGAACTCCGCGAGGCGAAGCCGTACTTCCAATGATCTTGGATGCACATTGTCATGAAGAAGCTGATCTCCGCTCCTACCCTGATCACCGTCATCGTCCTTTCCACGGCCTGGGCGGGGTGGAAACTCCTGGGACAACGCCCTCGTCGGCCCGTCGCGGGGTCATTCCACCGGTCGAAGGTCAACAGCTTCGGGCACACTCGGGGTATCGTCCAGGTCAACTTGATGCGTCGCCTGATGGCCGAGCAGATTCGTTCGACTCCTCCGGCCCCGGATCCCGGAGCAGGCCAGGGACACCTCATGCCGAGTCAGGACCATCCCTTGCTCGGCCGTCGGGCGCCGGCATTCACGCTGAAAGACGCGCGGGGGATGACGTGGAACCTCGGAGAGGAAGTCTCGAAAGGGCCGGTCGTCATCGTCTTCTACCTGGGCTCCACCTGTACGGCTTGTGTCGCCCACCTCGTCGAATTGGACGTGGCGATCTCGCGATTCGACGAGCGAGGCGCACGAGTGTTGGCCGTCAGCGGCGACTCGCCCGAGTTCTCGATGGAACGCATCCGCAAATTCGGCGGGTTTCGGATCCCACTCCTGAGCGATCCCGACCACGCCATCTCCTCGGCTTACGGTGCGTGGAAGCCAATCCCCGGCGGGGACGAGGGCGACGGCGAAGCACTGCACGGTTCCTTCGTGGTGGAACGCGATGGTTTGATCCGGTGGGCCTACCTCGGAAATCGCCCCTTCGACGACATCGAAGCGATTCTGACCGAACTCGCGAAGGCCCTGCCGGTCAGGATCTCGAGCAAGCCGACGAGCGTTCGATGAGATGGACAGTTGATGCGGGCCGATCATCTCATCCCGGAGACGCGGTCATTTCGTGTGGGGCTGCGCCGGGGCGGCGGGGGTCGCGTCAAGCCGGATCACGGCCTTCGCTTCCTTGTAGGCCAGCCACATGATCAGGTCGTCGTGATCGGCACCGCCGAGGAGCGGTCTCTGCTCGTTGACGGGCAGCGATTTCATCTTGGCGGCCGCCTCGGTCGCGAGCTTGTGAGCAAGGTCGGCCTTGCCCTGTCGAAACAGGCCCATCGCGCGGTAGAACGCCGACGTACCGACCAGGCGCGGGTTGTCCTTGCCGCCAGTTGCCGCGGCGATCAGCGCGGAGTCAGCCTCCGCGATGTGTCCGCTGCGGTATTCGGCCATGCCGAGGGCCACTTGGAACCAGGGAAGCAAGGGATGGTTCTTGCCGTGATCCATCGCGCGACGGGCGAGGACCAGCGCGGCTTCGCGCCGCTTGGGGTCGGCCTGGCGCAGGCTGCAACACTTCGCCGCCTTGTCGGCGACCGCGGGATCTTCCGTATCGTTCGCGAGCGAAAGGAGCTTCTCACAAGTGGAGGAAAGCTCCTTGTCCCGCCCGAACCACGCCTGGACGGGAGCGACCCTCAAATAATCGTAGGACAGGCCAGCGCGGAAACCGATGTCAGAGGGGTTGTCGTCGACCAGCTTCTGCCGGATCGCCACCGCCTGGCGGAACTCGGCCTCCGCCGCGACTGGCTCGTCCATGCCCGACAACACGTAGCCGAGGTCGAGATGACATTGCGCCACCTGGCCGCGGGATTCGGTGACGGCGGGGTTGTCCTCGGCCAGCTTCTGCGAGAGCGCCAGCGCCTTGCGGAACTCGGCCTCCGCCTCCGCGGGCTTGCCCGTGCTCTGCAGCAGCACCCCGAGATTGTTGTGGCCCCACGCCAGGCCGTTGCGGGATTTGGTGACGGCGGGGTTGTCGTCGGCCAGCTTTTGCGAGAGCGCCAACGCCCAACGGGTCTCGGCCTCCTGCTGTGACCGCTCGTTCATCGCTTCCAGCACGCCGGCGATGTGAGAGATGGTTTCCGCCAGGTCGTGGCGGGCGTCGTTGGAGGCGTCGGGTGCGGCGGCCAGCGCCTCCTGGTCGGCCCGCGCCAGCCGGAGTGCCGCCAGGGCGTCGGCGAACTTGCCCGTGTACATCAGGAGCCAACCCATCGCCGACCGGCAGGCCGCCAGCGCGGCCCGCGCCGACGGATCGGCTCCCGCCGGGCCGGCCAGCAGCGACTCCGCCCCCCGGTAGGAAGCCAGCGCCTCGTCCGTCTTGTTGGCCGCATCGAGCAACCCGGCGACCGCGATCAGGCTCCGCCCGACGTTGACCTTGGCCGCGACGCCGGCCCCCGGCTCGGCCGCCAGCGACTCGCGCGCCGCCAGGACCGCACGATGCGCCGCCAGGGCGTCCTCGGTGCGGCCGACCTTGCCCATGAGGTCGGCCAGTTCGAAGTTGGACTGCGCCAGGGCCCGCCGCGAGGCGATATTCGTCTCCTTGCCGAGCAGGGCGCCGAGCTTGCCGTAGAAGTCGGCGGCCGATCTCAAGAGCCGGTCGCGCAGCGCCTTGAACTTCTCCTCCTTGAGCAGGAAGTCCTCGCTCACGCCGGTGTGGAACGTCTTGATCGCTTCGACCGCCAGGTCATATCGTGCTTGCACGGCGGCCCGGGAACGGGTCAGGTCGGCATTCATGCTGGCCAGTTCGGCGTTCGCTTTCGCCTCGCGGATCAGGCCCCGGGTGGTCCCTGCGATCCCGGCGAGGAGCGCGAACCATAACAGTCCGGCCGCGAGCACCTGCCCTTTGTGCCGGCTCACGAACTTCCGCACCCGATAGCCGGCGCTCGGCGGACGGGCCTCCACCGCCTCGTTGGCCAGGTAGCGCTGGATGTCGCGGGCCAGGCCATTGGCCGTCTCGTAACGCCGGTCGCGCTGCTTCTCCAGGCACTTCATCACCACCCAGTCCAACTCGCCGCGCAAGAGCGCCGCGAGCTTCCTCGGCTCGGTGTGCCGCAACACGGCCATCGAGGGTGCCGAGGCGTCGGTCGAGAGCCGCGTCGAAGGCTTCGACGGGCCTTCCTCCTTGATGATCCGCAGCATCTCGGTGATCGCCGCCTTCTTGAGCCGCCTCGCGTCGATCGGCCGCAAGCCGGTCAGCAATTCGTACAGGATCACGCCCAGAGAGTAGATGTCCGCCCTCGTGTCGATGTCCTCGCCGGAGAAGCCCGCCTGCTCGGGGCTCATGTACTCCAGCGTGCCGACCACGGCGCCGAACTGCGTGGAGAGCGATTCGTCGGTCAGCCGGCCCGAAGTCGCCTTGGCCACGCCGAAATCGATGACCTTCGGGATCGGCTTGCCGTCGATGATCGTCACCAGGATGTTGGACGGCTTCAGGTCCCGGTGGATGATCCCCTTCTGATGGGCGTGCTGGACCGCCTGGCAGATCGAGGCGAAGAGCTCGAGGCGGTCGCGGATGCCCATCTTCGCCTCGTCGCAGAACTTCGTTAGCGGCAGCCCGTTGACCAGCTCCATGACGAAGAACGGCCGGCGTTCGGCGGTCATGCCGCCGTCGATCACGCGGGCGATGTTGGGATGCTCCATGATGGCCAGGGCTTGCCGCTCCTGCTCGAAGCGCTGCAGCACGGCCCTGGAATCCATGCCCGCCTTGATCAGCTTGAGCGCGACCTTGCGCTTGACCGGCTCGGTCTGCTTGGCGACCCAGACGTCGCCCATGCCGCCCTCGCCGATCTTCTCGACGAGCGTGTATCGCCCGGCGATGACCGCTCCCGACGTCTCCGTCGAGCGATCGTCGGTGATCCCGGCGGGTGGTTTGGCGGGTTCCGACGTGTGGTCGCCCGTGGCCGGACCCGGGGCATCGACCGCAGGGGAATCCACGGTCCGGCCCAGTTCCGCCGGTGGTTTATCCAGGACGTTCCCGGACTTCTCGTGGGCGAGCAGGAGCGCCTCGACGGCGGCCCGGAGCTCTCGACGCCCGGCGCACGCTTGGTCCAGGAACGCGGCACGCTCCTCGGGAGATCGGGATAACGCCTCCTGGAACAGGGTCTCTTCGTTCATGGCCGCACCTCGAGCAAGGGGACTTCGGGTCTGTACTCAATGCGACCAAATGCCGTCGGCGGCGTCAGGGATTTTCGCGCTTTTCGTCCGGATTCCCGGCTTCCATGTCGCGACGGAGCCAGGCCCGCGCGTAAACCCAGTAGCGGTCGGCGGTTTTGGGAGAAATCCCCAGCACCCGGGCCGCCTGATCGCCGGTCAGGCCGACGAAGTAGCGCAGCTCGACCAGCCGGGCCTTGGCGGGATCACGTGCGGCGAGCCTGGCCAAGGCCGCATGGAGTGCGAGCAAATCCCCATCCGGCTCGGCGCGGCGGCGAGGTCGGGGTGGAGTTCCTGCCGCTGGAGTTCGCCGCCGTGGATCCGTCGCCGTTTGCGGCGGGCTCGTTCGACCAGGATTCGATGCATGGCGGTGGCGGCGGCCGCGAAGAAATGCCCGCGCTGGTCCCAGCTCCGCTCCTCGCCGTCGCCGACCAGCCGCAAGTAGGCCTCGTGGACGAGGGCCGTGGCTTGGAGCGTCTGCCCGGGTTGCTCGCGAGCCAGTTTCCGCGCGGCCAGCTTGCGTAATTCGTCGTAGACCAGCGGCAAGAGCTGGCCGGCAGCCATCGGGTCGCCCTGTTCGATCGCCGAGAGGATGCGCGTGACGTCGTTCATGGCCTTTCCTTCAGGAGATCGCCCAGCCGTAGCACCGACCTCAACATCCGCGATGGATCAATCGTTCGATCGCTTCAACAGCCGCGTGCACACCGTTCGGATAGCTCGGAACCGTTCGACTCGAGGCCGATCGCGAGTCGAAGTGTTTCACCACACGGTCGATGACATCCGCCTCGTCGACGGCACGTTCCGCGGGCGATAGGCGAACGTCCTGACGATCGTACTTCCGGTTTTGCGCGAGGGCAACCAGCGGAGTTTCGGTCGCTCGGGCCTCGTGGACCGTGTTGTAACCCCCCGATCCGACGAGGACGTCGATCCCCGCCATGACTTCGAGCAGGGGCCAGATGAATGAGCCGGCATACCTCTCGGAGACGGCCAGGCCCTTCACCGAAACGAATCGCACCAGGGCAACCCCTTTCACATGTTCGTGCATCCGGACCGCCACCAGGCGGGCGGCCTCGATCTCGTCCCAACGTCCGCAGCCCGCGACCACGACGACCGGACGCTCATCATCACAAGTGATACCAAGACGACGGCGGGCCGCGGTCCGGTCGAGGAGTTCGGCGCGGTCGCGCAACAGCCAGGCATCCGTACGAATCGCGCTCGGCAGATCGCCCAGGGGCGCGTCCTCGCCGGGCAGGATGATGAGGTCATATCGCGTCGCGAACGACCGAAGGCCCGCCCATCGAACATAGGCCGGGTTGAGGTCGCGATGGATCAGGACCTTGGGACATGTCAGATCGCCGAGAAACGTGGCCAGCTCGCCGGCCAGACCCCTGGGGAACGTGTTGACAATCAGGACGTCGAAATCGCAAGGTTCCAGCATGGACCGGACGTTCGAGGCGACCGTGTCGCGGTCGAGGGTCGGGTCGATGCGGATCAGGGCGGCCTCTTCGCCCAGATCCTGCTCGATCGGCAGAGAAGCCGCGAACGGGCTATTGGTCAACACCCGGATGCCATGCCCCAGGCCCCGAGCCACCCGGGCCAGAGCGATGGCTCGAGTCAGGTGCCCGACGCCCCCGCCGAGCGCATAGATGAACCAGCGCTTTCCCCCGGACGAGCCCGGCGACATGGCATCAGCTCTCGCCCATGTCGGTCTCGAAGTCCTCGTCGTCTTCGCTCCTCAGGCTCTCGGCATCACCGGCGTTGAAGTCGTGGGGATCGGCGTGCCCGCCCGCCCCGCCGTGGGCGTGGGAGTGCATCCAGTGGCTCCCCCCATGGTAGCCGTAGCCGGAATAGTAAGTGCCGCCGTAATAGTAGGGATCGTCGTCGTATCTGCGGCGATGGTGTATCGACAGATTCCGGCGCCGCGTCTCCGCACGGTAGCAGGCCACGCAGAGGATCATCCCCTCCAGTGGACGTTCATGCTCCTCGCAGATCGGCTTGTTGCAGAGCTTGCAACGCGTCTGAGGATACTGGTTGCACTGGTGTCGGAACAGGAAGCCGGTCGTCTCGTTGCAGACACCCTCGATCCACTCCGAACTCATGGCTTCGCATCCCCCTTCGACGCCGGGATCGACGCCTCATCGAGAGCGACCCGGACCAGCAGGGCGGTCTTCATGGTCAGGTCGCCCGCCTGATCGAGGCCCAGGCAGGCCACGAGAATCGGATGGGCGGCGGAGGAATGCGTCGCGTATCGGGTCTTGTCCGAGGCGTCGCGGAGCGAGACCTTGCCATCCCTGGCCTTCACCTTGGCGAGGCTCGTCTCCTTGGCATCCTCGATCTCGAAACCATATTCGCGTTTCTTGATCTTGGAGAGGAGTTTTCCGCGGCCGTCCTCCAGCTTCCAGTCACCATCCGCCTGGCGGCGGAGTTCGAACCGGACGACTTTCTGATCCGGATCTTTCAGGTGGTATTTCCCGCCTGATCCGGTGACATAGCCCAGGACGCGATCCGCGGAGTCCTTGATCTTCAGCTTGTCGCCCTTGAGGTTATAGCGGGCGATCTCGCGCTCGCTGGCATCCACCAATTTGGCACCGTCTTCCTCGGGCTTGATCGAGAACGCCAGCTTGCCTCGGCCGTCCTCGAACTTGATCTTGGCCGAGAGCGACGGCCCCCAGGACGCGGCCGTCGATTTCTCCCTCCGCGCCGTCGATGAGGGCGCCGGGCCTCGGCCGTCGCGCCGATCAGCACGATCGGGCAGAGCAGGACCAGGGCAAAGACGT
>CAVURY010000058.1:0-8246 GCA_963743925.1 uncultured Planctomycetota bacterium
CTCAGCGGGCCGATGGGCCGACAACCGGTTCGTTCGGCCCGTAGGGTCAGTGCGAACGTCTGCGAACGTCCGTCAACGCATCGCGCCGGGCATGCATCGTGACAGCGGCGAGGATACCGCTCGAGCACCGCCAGTGACTCCACCCGGCGCCCCGATTCCGTCGCCGAACTTCACGCGGGCGCGTGTCCCCTGGACCGATCCGCCGACACCGACGCCCCTCACGACCCGACCGCCGAGCCGCCTGTCGGCCGACAGGCCGCGAGGTCCAAGGTCATCTGCGACTCCTTGGCATACGCTCGCAGTCGGTCCGAGCGGGTGTCGAAGCCGGTCGATACATGTTAATCCCATTTACGCGAAAGGCTCGGGTTATCGGGTGGAACGATGGTATCGTGACGTTTCGCCGCTTCCGTTCACATCGCTTTCAAGTACTCGTGCACGAACTGGACCGTCATCGCTCCCTCGCCGACGGCCGAGGCGACGCGCTTGATCGAGCCGGCCCGCACGTCGCCGGCGGCGAACACGCCGGGGCGGCTGGTCTCCAGCAGGAACGGCTGCCGCTTGGCGGTCCAGTGGGGGGACTGGGCCACGGACAGGCCCGTCCGGACGAAGCCCATGTCGTCCCGCTCGATCTCGGGGGGTATCCAGTCGCACCGCGGAAAGAGCTTTTCCCCATCCCGGTACTGCGCCAACTTCGTCAAGGGACAGCGGTCCAGCGCGGCCAGCCGGGACTCGTCGAGGTTGGGAAAGGCGACGGACCGCAAGTCGTGCTCGGCCATGCTCCATCCTCCTCCCGGTGCGGCTCCGTAAGTCTCAGCCCCGCAAGTGCGGCAGGGCTTGCTGCGGCACGTCCGTCTCCGCCTGATCGACGTAGCACCAGGCCCACCGCTCGCCCGGCTCCCACGACGCGACCACCGGGTGAGCCGTGCGGTGGAAATGCTTCGTGGCATGGCGGCCCGGCGAGCTGTCGCAGCAGCCGACGTGGCCGCAGGTCAGGCAGAGCCGGAGGTGAACCCAGGGCGTACCGGTTTTCAAGCACTCCTCACAGCCGCGAGTCCGGGGCGGAAGCGGATCGATATCGATCTCATGTTCACAGAGCATTGGACACCTCGCGGATGGCGCCACTATTCCAGTCGGTCCGATTTCACCTCGTTCCACCCCTCGCCGCGTACTCGCTCTCAGGCCGTAGTCGGCCCGGTCGGCCTACGGGCGACCTTGTCGGCGACCTCGCGGTGCTCGCCGAGCACCCGTAGGGTCTCCCCGTCCTCGAGCTTGACGACGCCGATTTGATCAAGGTTGACCGGGTCGGGGCGCAGAGTCACGACGTAGGCCGGGTTGATGTACACCGCCATCCCGTGATCCCCATCCATAGAAGAATGGCACTGACGCGGAATCAAGCCGCTGGTACCAAACGCTTTCGACTTTTGAAGGTCTGACGCGACTCCTGCATCCGCGGGTAGGCCTTGGGCCGGCGCTTCACCACCCGCTGTTCCACCCCGGCGCGCCCAGTTTGCAAGCTTCCCGACGGTGACTGGGATGCCTTATGGAAGAAGCCGCGGCGCCGCTCCGGCGGGCCGAAACCTTCCCGGTTGAGAGCGTCGGCAATCTGGGCCGAGGTGTAGCCTTCATTGCGCAACGTTACGATCCGGTCCATGAGCTTGTCGAGTTCGCGGAGCTGCTCGAAGGATTCGACGGGACGGACGAACTCGTGCCGGTTGGTGAAGCCACCTCGCCAGTAGATCGTGACGCCCACATATTCGCTGTCACGCTCGATGTGGAAGACGCAACAGTCAACAGGATGCTGCGCGTCGTGAATGAATACTCCAAGTGTCGATGATTTCGTCTACACAAATGTAGGCTTTTCTGTGGCGTTGGCTGAAAACCTTGGTCGCCAGTGAGACCGCTCAATCATGGGTGTCAGCATGGATAGCCACACGATGCGAGTCAATAGACCGACTCTCGAGATCGTCCGCGATCTAGCCGCAAAGGCAGAGAGCACGATGACGGCGATCATCGAGGCAGCCGTTCGAGAATACGAAAAGCGGAAGTACTGGGAGGAGTACTACGCTGCCTAGGAGGCTTTGCGAGCGGATTCGAAGGACTGGGCCGAGTATCAAGAGGAACTGAAACCATGGAACTCCATGCTGATGGATGGCCTGGAGGATCTCCCCTCTGAGCAAGACGAGGAGTCATATCTTCCCCAACCGGGGTGAAGTGTGGCTCGCGGCGTTCGATCCCACTGCTGGACATGAGCAGGGCGGAGTGCGCCCCGCATAGGTCGTGTCGGGGATACGTTCAATCACAGCCTCGCGCACCTCGTAATGGTCGCTCCCATCACGACGACGGAACGGCTTGTTGACTCGCTTGTCTACAAAAAGGTAGACTCGAAAGTGGTGTGAGGGTCAGCTTGAGGTGATCGCAGATTCCAGCAAAGTCGCTCGACAAATCGTGAGGCCGGAATGGAAAGCCATACGATTCGCATTAATAAGAAAACGCTCGAGATGGTACGTGAACTTGCGCAGCAGGCTGAAACGACGATGACTGCCATCGTCGAGTCGGCAGTCCAGGAGTATCGGGCTGCCCAATTCTGGAAGGAAGTGAATGCCGGATATGCGGCCCTGAAAGCCGATCCTGAAGCATGGGCCGAATATCAGGAGGAGATCGGCGCATGGGACTGCACGCTGTCTGATGGGTTGGAGGATTTTCCCTATGAGCAAGGTGCGGAGTAATCCCAATCCTGCGCGCGGGGAGATCTGGATCACGGACTTGGACCCGATCGTCGAGCACGAACAGGGAGGCGTCCGGCCCGCCCTGATCGTGTCGGCGGATCCGTTCAACCGAAGTCAGGCAAGCCTGGTGATTGTCGCACCGATCACGACGACCGATCGCGGCTTGATCCTCCAGATCCCCGTCGATCCACCCGAGGGCGGACTGAAAAGGCGGAGCTTTATTATGATCGATCAGGTTCGTACGATATCGAAACACCGTCTCAGCCGCCCGATCGGGACCGCCTTGTCTGCGACGATGGCGGTCGTCGAGGATCGTCTGCGTTTCCTCCTCAGGCTGTGATAGGCCGCGGTTTCCTCAACTCGAAGTCCGAAGGGGTTTGATCTCCAGCACCTTGACCAGGAACGCGCAACGATCTGCGGCTTCCTCGATCACTTTCGTCGTCGGCTTGCCGGCGCCGTGGCCGGCCTTGGTCTCGATCCGGATCAAGATCGGATTGTCGCAAGACTGCGCGGCCTGCAACGCCGCGGCGAACTTGAAGCTGTGCGCGGGGACCACGCGATCGTCGTGGTCTGCCGTCGTGATCAAGGTCGGCGGGTAGCAGGTGCCCGGCTTGATGTTGTGCAACGGGCTGTACGAGACGATCGCCCGGAACTGGGCCGCGTCGTCGGACGACCCGTAATCGTCGACCCAGGCCCAGCCGATCGTGAACTTGTGGAACCGGAGCATGTCCATCACCCCGACGGCCGGCATCGCGGCGCCGAACAGCTCCGGCCGCTGGGTCATGCAGGCGCCGACCAGCAGTCCGCCGTTGGACCCGCCCGAGATGGCAAGCCTGGAACTTGCGGTATACCGGTTCGCGATGAGCCATTCCGCCGCGGCGATGAAGTCGTCGAAGACGTTCTGTTTCTTGAGCTTCGTCCCCGACTGGTGCCAGTCCTCGCCGTACTCGCCCCCGCCCCGCAGGTTGGGCATGGCGTAGAGGCCGCCCATCTCCATCCAGGCCAGGACGGACGGGCTGAAGCTCGGCGTCAGCGAGGCGTTGAAGCCGCCGTAGCCGTAGAGGATCGTGGGGTTCGACCCATCGCGTTTCAGCCCCTTCTTGTGGCTGAGGAACATCGGGATCCGGGTCCCGTCCTTGCTCGAGTAGAACACCTGTGTCGTCTCATAATGGCTCGGGTCGAACGTGAGCCTGGGCCGACGCCAGACCGTGCTCCGGCCGGTTGCCACATCGTAACGGTAGACCGTCGCGGGCGTGTTGAATGACGTGAAGGAGTAGAAGGTCTCCTTGTCCTTACGCTTGCCGCCGAAGCCGGAGGCCGTCCCGACGCCCGGGAAATCCACGTCGCGCAGGTACTTCCCCTTCAGGTCGAAGACGCGGACGACCGTGTGCGCGTCCTTGAGATAGACGGCCAGGAAATGATCGGCGACCGCCTGGACCTGTTCGAGCGTCTCGGACGCTTCGGAGATCAGCTCGACCCAATTCCGGGGATCGGGATGATCGATGTCGATGCCGACGACCTTCCCGCGCGGAGCGTCCTTGTTGGTCTTGAACCAGAAGATCGGCCCGTCGTTGTCGATGAAGTCGTACTCGGCGTCGAACTCGCCGACCAGATGAACGGGAATGGCCTCGGGCTGATCGAGGGGCCGGTAGAGTATCCGATACTTCGCGTCGGTCCCCTTCTCGATCGTCAGGATCAAGTATTTGCCATCGTCGGTGACGTGGGGGACGGCTCGCCAGTCCTTGTGCTCCGGATCCTCCCAGACCAGCCGATCCGCAGACTGATCGGTCCCCGTCCGGTGGTAGTAGACCTTTTGATCGTAGTTGAGGCTTTTGAGATCCTTGCCATTGCCCGACTTGGGCTCGGGGAAGCGCCCGTAGAAGAAGCCCTTGCCGTCGGGGCTCCACTCGGCGCCCGAGAACTTGATCCACTTCAAGTGATCCGGGTAATCCTGCCCGGTCTCGACGTCGCGGACCTTCCATTCATTCCAGTCCGAGCCGGCCGCGGCGATCCCATAGGCGAGGAGCCGTCCGTCATCGCTCACGGCGGTACCGGCCAGGGCGACGGTCCCGTCGGCCGAGAGGGTATTGGGATCGAGGAGGATTCGCCCCGGACCCTCCAGAGAACCGGTCGAATACAGGACGCTCTGGTTCTGGAGGCCCTGATTGTGGGAGTAGAAATATCGCCCCCCTTCGCGGCCCGGCGGGGAGAATTTCTCGTAATCCCAGAGGCCCTTCAGGCGTTCCCGGATCGTCGCGCGCTCGGGGATCGATTCGAGGAAGCCGAAGGTGATCCGGTTCTCCGCCTCGACCCAGGTCCGGGTCTCCTCCGAGTCCGGGTCTTCGAGGGGTCGGTACGGGTCGGGGATCTTGCGCCCATGATAGTCGTCAACCGTATCCGAGCGGGGCGCATCGGGATAAGGGAATGGCCGATGCGCCTCGTCACCGCTCGACTGTCCGCCGTTCATGATCAAGATCGCTCCGAATATCGCCGTCGTCAGGGGCCTCGAGACCGGGGCTGTTCTTCATCCTCCTGGAAAGCATCAAGCACGATAACCGGACCAGGCGTACAAGGCCGTGTTCGCGGCCTCGCTGGTCAGTCGATCGTCATTCTGGCCGAGGCCGCGGAGCGACTCGTCGAAGCGACGGTTCGCCATGCGGAGATACAACTCGGCCGCGGAGCGTTCGGCCGGGGTGGCCTGTTCGAGGGACTCGGAGCGGTCCCATCGCGAGAGCGTACACGCCGATGTGACCAGCGCGATGGCGGCGTCGGCGACCCGTTCCTGGATGTACTGACGATCCAGGATGGCCTCCCGGTTGGCGATCAGGAGCCGCTCGACGGTCCGGCCGAACCGCCCGATCCGGCGGCCCAGGGCCTCGGCCATGGGCCGGAGCATCGGGGTCGCCACGGGGACGACGGGAGTCTGGATCATCGCTCCGAAGTGGCTGCGGGTGAATTTCCAGAAGGTAGGGAGGAACGTGCCCGGGCGCTTGAGGCCGTCGAGGGTCGCCTTGAGCCCCTCGCCGATCTCGCGCATCCCCACGAGCGCGATGAACGCCTTGAGGACCTCGTTGGCACCCTCTCCGATGGTATTGATCCGCGCGTCCCGCATCATCCGCTCGTAGGGCTCGTTGCTGAAGTACCCCTGGCCGCCGTAGACCTGGAGCGTCTCGTAGACGCCCTGCCAGAGGGCCTCGGTGGAGAAGACCTTGAGGATGGCGGTCTCGAGCATGTAGTCCTCCGCCCCGCGATCGATCAGGGCGGCGGTCTGATAGGTGGTGGCCTCCATCGCATACGCCGTGGCCGAGAGGTAGGCGATCTTCTTCTTGATCAGCTCCAGGTCGGCGATGGCCCGGCCGAACTGGCGGCGTTCCGCCGCGTGGCGCGCCGCGGCGGCCAGGCAGACCTTGGCGGCTCCCGTGCAACTGGCGCCGAAGGTCGTCCGGCCGAAGTCGAGCACCGTCAGCGCGACCTTGAGGCCCTTGCCCAGCGGGCCGAGGATATTCGACGCCGGCACGCGCATGTCGTGGAACGCGAGCCGAGCCGTGGCCGTCCCGCGGATCCCGCACTTGGGCATCCGGGCCTCGACCACCTCGAATCCGGGCATGTCCGGCGTGACCAGGAAGGCGGTGACCTTGGAGTCGCCCCCGCGCGGGTCGGGCGTCCGGGCCATCACCGTGAGCACGTCGGCGATCGCCCCGTTGGTGATGTACCGCTTCGATCCGTTCAGGATATAGCTCTGGCCGTCTTCCGAGGGCTGGGCCGTGGTCTGGACGTTGCTGGCGTCCGAGCCCGCCTGCTCCTCGGTCAGGGCGAAGGCCGCGAGCTTCTCGCCGCTGGCCAGCGGGGGCAGCCAGCGCTGCCGCTGCTCGGGCGTGCCGAACAGGACCAGGGCGCGGAGCCCGATCGAGTGATGCGCATTGACGAAGACGGCGGTCGCCGAGCAGTGCCCGCCGATGATTTCCATGATCCGGCAGTAGGCCATCTGCGAGAAGCCGCGGCCGCCGTATTCCACGGGAGCGGCCATCCCCAGCACCCCCAGATCCGACAGCCCCTTGATCACCGAGGCCGGGATATCCGCCTCGCGATCGATGGCGGCCGCATCGATGTGGGCGTCCGCGAACGCCTTGACCTCCGACACGGCCTGCTCGACGGCCTTCCGCTCGTCGTCTTTCAGCTCGGGATAGGGGAAGAGCGCATCGCCCCGGAATCGACCGGAGAAGATCGCCTTGGCGAAGCCATCCTTCGACGGCCCGGAGAAGAGCAGCTCCTCCGCCTGGCGGACTTGCTTTTCGCGCAGAGTGTCGGCGTCATCGGGCACGGCGGGACGCTCGGGAGGTGACGTGGTTGTCGCCATGGCCGCAATCTCCTTTCGGGCCTACGTGGATCGAATCGAGAGGCTCGAGCGACGCTCCGAGCGACTCAACTGGAATTCTAGCCCCGAGCCGGCCGAAAAGAAGCAGCCAATCCCGGCCGGGACTCAGTGTCTGTCTCGGAAGGGTCTTGGACAGACTCTGATCCGGTCGGGTCATGGCACTCATTGGCACTCGATGGCAACTTTTCGCGAGGTCTCCATCGCCCCGGTCGCCGATCCCGGCCCGGCCCCGGGCCGGCCGGCATGCCCTGTTCAGGGGCGAGGATTTCGGAGTGATCGTCTCATCTCCCATTCCGAGGAGGACCGTGCGGACGGCGAAGCGGTGTCATCGGCCCGAGGGCTGATCTCGGATGACTTCGCGTATCATCCCTTACCTATGAGGATGCCACCAAAACGGGTAATTCGTTAACGCACCTACGGCGGCATCGAGCCGTTTTCTTGTCGTAACTCTTATCGCACGAATGCGATAGAAAAATCGGAAGGATTTTTCTATTCGTTTGACAAGTGTTCCCCTGATGGGACAGCCCCTCAGACCTCGTTCAGACGGTCTCCTTCGGGCCCTGCCGCCGGCTTGCGGGATCCTTCCGGGAGCCAGCGGAAACCCCCATCCTTCCCGACCCAGAACGCGATGACGGTCCCGATGCCGATCATGAGCAGGGTGACCGGACTCTTGTCCGTGATGTGGGTCACCATGAATGAGAAGCTGTTATCCACCAGGAAATGGTGGAATTTCCACTCGGAAAAGAGGGACAAGCCCAGCGCCGCCACGCCGCAGAGGATTCCCCGGAAGATCGAGTTATGTTGCGAGAGCAGGCCGCACCCCAGGCCCAGGAATGCGCCCGGGATGGCCAGGCCATAGAAGCCTTTGTCCTCGAGCCAGGCGAACGTATAGAAACCCAGCACGCCGCCGACGATCGCACCCACGAGACCCAGCAGGTTGCTGATCAGAAGCCGTGGCATTCGCTGAACCCCCGTGATCGACTCCAAGTCCGTGAGCCCGAATTGCCCGATCATAACTCCTTTCGGAGGTGATGGCTATGTCTCCCTCGACCTCCCCGAATTCTTGGAGTCGTGCGTGAGATGACTTTGTGGACGGGTTCTGCGACCCCGGTTCCTCGACCGCATTCGGTCCCGCGGAGGCTCGC
>CAVURY010000059.1:0-22725 GCA_963743925.1 uncultured Planctomycetota bacterium
CTTCTTCGCGCGGGACGAGAATCCTTCCCGGACGACCAGGTGACGAAGACTAAACGATGAATTAAGGGGATCGTCGTATTGAGGATGATGACCGATGGGAGTGAAAGATCCGGTCGCAAAGCCGCTTCGCGAGCTGCGGCGACGTCGCCCGACGCCACGAGGAAAGCCCTGTTGCGGGCGACGTCTTCGAACCTGCGACTAATGAATCACGCCGGACGTTGACTTGGCCTTCATCTCGTCAACCGAGTCGATCGCGGCATGGGCGCCGTTGACGAAGCCGTGGACGAGGGCATTGTTCTTCGGGATCGAGCGGACGATCAGCATCGTGGGAAATACGACCCCGAAAGCGAGCCCGTAGCAGGTCTTGTAGGCGGCCTGAGACAGGAATTCGCCGGCGGCGGGGAGCGCATCGCTGGCGGTTGTCCGCGCCTTCTCCACTCCGTCCTTCGTGGCCTGAACCGCCGTATCCAGGGCATCCGCGACGACCTTGAGCGGGTCGGAGGTCTGCGAGGCAACGGATTCGCTCATCGTGTCCTACCTCATATGGGTGAGTCGATCACATCCCGAGACAACTGAGAGTATATCCTATCTCGGCCGACTTTTCTTACACGGAATCCTTTTCTTCCCTTTCGAAATACAAGACTTGCGGGTTTGATGACGGCATGACGGGGGCGAAAGCCTTACAGTCGTCCATTCGAGATATCGGTGCGATTTCTCCGGAATTCCTTGTTTTGCGATCGAAAACCCTTGACATCAATGCGGCATGCGGCAACCCCCAATCCAGCCCTCAAGAGCACTCTATTGTGAAGGTGTGGCGCAACTTGACGCAACCATTCCGATTATCGATTTGTGCGCCAAATCCACTCCACGCCCGAGAACACGCCGGGACGACACAGACGATCCTCGCGATTCAGCCGTCACATCTTTCCCAGATTTCCCATTCGTGGCTTCGTTTCACGTCTTTTCGGCCTCCTGTGGCGTTTCCGTTACTCACCTTCCGCCTCCTTTCATCATTCCGTGTTTGAATGCACTGAGTGCTGTACGGATGCCATTTTCCCGGTATGCGCAGCATCTCCCCAGAAAGAGCATAGGACATTCCCGTGAGCCCAGGACTTCATGGGGACTGGCCGTTCTGACGGTTCGATAGCCGTCTCGTGGATTGACCCACCGAGGAGGACCGGCTAGCGGTCCGGGATTCTCGGTACCAGGGGGTGCGACTGTGGGATGCAGCCCCCCTGTACGGAAGACGAGGTCGGCGAGGGAGGCTCGCCGATGAGACGCGCGTGATCAACCATCGCGCACGACCATCCTCTCGCGGTGGTCGTTGCGACGCGTGGCGACGACGGTTGCCCAACGATGCTGCGCGCACCGACCATCCTCTCGCGGTGGTCGTTGCGACTGCCGCGCGATCGACGTCAAGCCAAGGCTTCCAGGAGCAAGCCGGCTTCCACGAGGTCCGGCGTCGTCAGACCTTCTGTGTACGCGTCGTAAATGGCGGCCAACGTCCGGTGGGCTTCTCCGCGGCGTCCCTGCCGCTGCCAGAGGCGGGCGAGGCTCATCGTGGATCGCAGTTCCCATGCCTTGCTCTGCTGCCGCCGGGCCGTCTCGATGGCCCGGGTGAAACGGACCTCGGCGGCGCCCGCCTGGTCGGGCGACTCGGCCAGCAGCAACTCGCCCTTCAGGCGGTGCAGCTCGGCCTCCTGAACACGGTCGTCGTTCTTCTCCGCCAGGATGAGGCCCTCGTCAAGCGCCGCGTGCGCCTCTTCGAACCTGGCGGCCCGGGTGTAGGCGTCGCCCATGACGCCGAGTTGGAACGGGCGGAGGATCTCGGCACCGGTGGTGCGGAAGTCGTCGTGGCCTTTCCGGAGCAAGGGAAGCGATTCGTCCGACCGACCTTGCGGGAACAATCCGGCACCCTTGAAGAACGTTCCAGTGGCTTGCCAGAGCGCAAAACCCTGTTCGGTCGCGATCGCGACCTGTTCCCCGGCGGCCGTCTGAACCTCGTCCCCGAGCCGGAAAAACTGGTAGAGCCAGGCGGTGTGGTGCAGGCAGTAAGCCAGGCTGAACGGGTGGCCGATCTCGCGGGCTAGCTGACACACGTCACGGCTAACCTTCAGTGCCTGGTCGGGGAAGCCGAGGTGCCAGAGGGACACCGCCAGGTTGCAGCGGATGTTGACCCCGGCATGGTGGCCCGTCTGCGCGGCCCAGAACTTGACGCGATCCGGGTCTTCGAAATCGGCGAGCGCCGTCACGAAGCGATCGCGGGCCCCGGCGAAATCCGCTTGATAGAGCATCGTCTGGCCGGCCACGTAGAACGCTTCCATCATGGCGCCGGGATCGTCCAGAGGCCGGGCGAATTCCATCGCCTCGGCGACCAGTTCCGTGCAGAGCTGGACCTCGCCGCGAACGAAATGCCACTCCCAGATGCCCACGACGATCGCGACGAGCTGCGGGGACTGCCCGAGTTGCTCGCAGAGCGTGCGCGCCCGGCGGAAAACCGGGCCGATCTCCGGCGCGGCATAACCGCGCGACGCGATGTAGGCGGTGCCCAGCGCGATCAACAGTTCCAGTTCACGAGCATCCCGCGCGGAGGACTCATCCAGCGCCTCGAGTAGCGACAACCCTCGGGTCAGATGACCGATCGCTTCGATCTCCGCCGATCGTTCCCGCGAGCGCAGCCCCGCCTTGAGCCAGTAGCCGATCGCCGTCTCGGTCAGGCCCGCCTCGGTGAAATGGTGGGCGAGCAGTTCCGGCTGCGACTTCACGGTCAGCGGGAACCGCGCTTCCAGTACCTCGGCGATCCGCCCGTGGAACTGCTGCCGCTTGCTCTTCACGAGCACGTTGTACAAGGCATCTTCCACCAGGGCGTGCTTGAAGATGTAGGAGCAATCGGGGGCACGCCCTTTCGTGTACAGGATCTCCGCCTGTACGAGATTGGCCAGCTCAGCTTGGAGCGTCGACTCGTCCACGCTCGCCACGGCCGCGAGCAGCTCGTAGCTGAACTCACGACCGAGCGTCGCGGCGAGATGAGCCACGTCGGGATCGCCCTCCATGCGGTCCAGGCGGGCCATCACCAGATCCTGTAGCGTGGCCGGGATTTCGCGCCTCAGCCAGGCCCTGGACCCTGCGTCGCCCTGCCCGGCTCGGTCCGACGCGCCCGACTCCCGCACCATCTTCGTGAATTCTTCGACGAACAGCGGCACACCGCCCGCCCGATCATAGACCTGCTCGATCACCGCCTCCGGCAGCGTATCACCGGCCATCTTCCGCATCATCTCGACGGCCTGGCGCCGCGTGAGCCGGTTCAGCACCAGGCTGGTCTGCTGGGCGGCCGCGGGCCACGGCGTCTTGAACTCGGGGCGGAAGGTGAGCAGGGTGAGGATGGAGTCGTGCTGACCCTCGGCGAGGAACTGCCGCAGGAACTCCAGGGTGGACGCGTCCACCCAGTGCAGGTCCTCAACGATGAACAGGATCGGCTTGCGGGAGGCGCGCGCGTGCAGCCACTCCAACAGGGCACGGAACGTCTCCTCCCTCTGCCGGGCCGGCGGCAGCGATGATGGAGGGAAGCGCTCCGAGGTCGGCAGCGACAGCATCGCCGCCCAGAGCGGCACGGTCTCCGGCCGGGCCAGTTCGTACTGCTCAAGACGGTGAAGGAGCCGGTCGAACCGGGCTGTAGGCGACTCTTCGCGGCCGAAGGCGAGGGACCGCTCGTAGAAGTCGATGGCCGGGTAGAGCCCGGTGTTCTGGTAATGCGGAGAGCAACGCCATTCGATGACGGGCGCATCCACCTCCCCTTCGACCATCTGTCCCAGCACATGCTCCTTCAGGGTGTAAACCACGCGGGACTTGCCCAGTCCCGGCTCGCCGATGAGCAGGACGACCTGGCCCATGCCCTCTTGAGCCTGCTCCCAGCGGTCCTTGAGCAAGTTGATTTCGTGGTCGCGGCCGGTCAACGGCGTGAGCCCGGCCGACCCCGCCTTCTCGAGGGCGCTGCGAGCCACGCCGACGCCCTCGACCCGGAATAGTTCGACGGGCTGTGCCACGCCCTTGATCTTGCGATGACCGAGGCTGGTGCAGTCGAACCGGACTCGGATCAATCGGTGCGTGGCCGCGCTGCACACGATCCGGCCGGCCTCGGCGAGGTCCTCCAGCCGGACCGCCACGTTCCGCGCCTCGCCCACCAGTGACACCGACTGCTCTCCCGCCTCCACGACGGCCGGTCCCGTGTGAATGCCGACCCAGGGGTTCAACTCCAGCCCTTGTTCGCGACGGAGCCGCTCACTCAGAGCGTTCAAGCCCTCCAGGATGGCGAACCCGCTTCGGGCGGCCTGTTGAGCGGCGTCCTCGTATGCCACCGGATAGCCGAAGCAGGCCAGGAGGCCCTCCTCGCTACACTGCACGACCGTCCCATCGCACTGGCGAACGCCCTGTTCGCTCGCCTGCTGGAAGGCCCGCACCACCTTGGCCTGGCCCTCCGCGTCGAGATTCTCCAGATATTCCTCGGACTCGAACAGGCCGCAGCCGCAGACCAGGACGGTCACCTGCCTGCGCTCGGCGTCGCGGGCGCGAAAGCTCGAGGAGGTCGGGCTCGACGATGACACCGGCGGCGCGATCGACCCCGGCGCGAGGGTGACTCCCGTCGGCACGACTGCCGATGCGGGTCCGAACCATGCCGAGGCGCTCGTCGCCTCGATGGCGCCGCACGCGCGCCGCAGGTCCTCGGCGAAGTCGGCCGCGGTGGTGTAGCGGTCTTGAATACGCTTCGCGAGCGACTTGAGGCAGGCCCTTTCCAGCTCGGGCGGGATCTCGCGGCGGAGCTGGCGCGGCGGCTGCGGTTCGTCGTCGCGCACCTGCCTGAGCAGTTCGCGAGTGCTGGTCGCGCGGAACGGCAGGTGGCCGCAAAGCATCTCGTAGAGCACCACGCCCAGGCTGTGGATGTCGGTGCGGCCGTCGATCCGGTGCGCCGCGCCCGCGACCTGCTCGGGCGCCATATACGACGGGGTGCCGGAGATGATGCCGCGTTCGGACCCGTCCGCCCCCGCCTCGTCGAGGCCGAGCCCGAAGTCGACGAGGACGGGGCCGCGATCCGGCGTGACGACGATGTTCGCCGGCTTGACGTCGCGGTGGACGATGAGCCGGGCGTGGGCGTGGGCCAGTGCATCGGCCACGGCGGCGGCGATCCGGGCCGCTTCCGGCCAGGACGGGCGGTGGACCGCCAGCCAACGGCCGAGGTCGGGGCCTTCGAGGAAATCCGAGACGATGTAAACCTGCCCGCCGTCCACGCCGACGTCATGGACCGCCACGATGCCGGGATGGCTCAACTGCGCGAGCCTGCGGGCTTCCTGGAGAAATCGCTCCACTCCGGCTTGCGACGCGCCGGGACCGCCTCGGAGGACCTTGACGGCCACGGGCCGGTCGAGCTGCGTGTCCTGGCAAAGGTAAACCGCTCCGAAGCCCCCGGCTCCCAAGGCGTTCCGCACCCGGTAGCGGCCGAAGGCGGCGGGAGTGGCCGGGATGTCCCTCTTCGTCGACGGCCCGTCCGACGAGCCCGGCGTGAGGTCCACGGTCGGATTCGACGCGCTCGCCGGCCCCTCGGGTCGGGCGTCCGGGCTTGAAAACGAGGAATCCGATCGCACCGCGACATTGCCCGATGACTCGCGCGGAAAGATCTCACCCGTCGGGTACAATGCAGCCACCTTTCTCCCATCTGTGACAGTCGCATCGCGTCGGTCACCGATGTAGGTGCCGCGCGACCGTAGTCACGGGGCGAGTTGGGACCTGCCGATCATCCGCCGATCTGGGCTCTCGACTCCGCCATCATAGCGGCATCGACGCATCTCTACGACCGTGCCGCCGACGCATTGCTCGCCGGGACGAGGGAGATCGGCATTGATCGAAATGTGTTCAATGCTCATCCGGGAGGCTCCTGACGGGTCGAGTCCAGGGGGATTTCGGCGAGCGAGCGCGGGCCAGGATGATCGCCGGTCTCGACCGGGGCGGGCCCGTCGTGCGGCATGGGGGTGCGGTCGATGGTCAGGATGTCATCCGGATCCGTGGCATCGACCTCGCCAGCCCGCTCCGCGGGTTGAACACAAATCGTCGTGACCGGCTCGCCGGGGCCGACGAAAGGCCGGTCCAGGAGACTGTCGGGGTGGTCATGCGCGATCAGGAGCGCTTCGACCCGGCGCCGCAGTTCCTCGTCGGCCGCGCATTCGCGGTCGAGGATGTCATCACGATCGGCCTGGGTTTCCCGCTCGATGGCCGCGAGGAATACAGCCTGGACACGTTTCGGGTCGAGCGTCATGGAGGGGATCTCGTGTTGGGTGCCACCTTCCATGCGCCATTTGCAGCCGGGGCTGTCGAAAAAAGTGGGAAAAAGAGAATGAATGTCGTCGTGCTGGAGCGGAAGGGCCGGCGAGAACTCCGAAGAGGAAGGCCGAGGGCGGCGCCGCTCGCATCGCTCTCAAGGGGCGAACGGGTCGGCCAGGAATGCGGCGTCGAGGTCCATTGCGTCGGCTTCGCCGAGCGGATGTTCGGCGACCTCGCGGCTCATTGACGTGAATGTTGACACTGTTGGCGAATTCGGCTGAAGCGTCAGGGACCCAGGAATCCCCTTCGCTGGAGGTCCCATCCTATCCAGAGTCCACCATAGCGACCCTCGAAGGGAATCCGCCACCAGTGTCAATGTTGGGTTTAGGCCGAAGATCAGCATCTGGAGAGGTGCTCTCCCGCGGAAGCGGTCTCTTACCAGACCCATGGTCCACTCGTCCTTTCAGGATGATTCCAGGGACGTTCGCAGACGATTCGATCGGAGGCTTTCCTGAAATCCGTTCACGACGGCGACGCCATTCCTACGATCCGAGCCCGCGCCATCGGGATTCAGCCCGAGGATCTCTTGGCGATAGGCGGCCGGGGTCGACTTCATGAAGCGACGGAAGACCGTCGTCAGATGGCTCTGCGACGAGAAGCCGACGGCCAGGCTGATGTCTACGATCGAGCGGTGCGGGTCCCGGAGGAGCTCGCAGGCCCTGGCGATCCGCAGCTCGGTCAGGTAGCGATGGGGCGTCTTTCCCGTGGACTGCTTGAAGGCATGGAGGAAATAGTTGGGGCTCAGGCCGGCCACTCCGGCGAGCCCATCCAGCGAGATCTCTTGCCCGAACGAGCCGTGCAGGTAATCGATCACCCGGCGAAGACGGGGGTCGGTCAGCTTTTCCGCCGCCGACGGGTTCGGGCGCGGCAGCGAAGAGTATTCCCACAGTAGCTTGATCGCGATCTGCGTGACCAGGGTCTCGGCGAAGAGCCGCGAGCCGGGGATCGGTGAACGGAGCCGCGCGGCCAGCCGCTGCCCCAGCGTCCACAACTCCACGTCACGGTTGAAGGATTCCACGATCTCGATCGACGATCCATGCGCGTCCCACTCCTGCTCGGCGAGGGACTGCAATCGGTCCGGACTGAGACCGCAACTGAACGCCACGTTCGGACGGAGTTGGCGGATGGAATGGCCCTCGCCCGCCGGCGCGATCAGCGATTCTCCGGGCTGGGCCTGGAATCGAGAGAATCGGGACCCGCGCTTCCACTCCACCGTCGGGGTACCCTTGAGATTGAACGCGACGATGTGGAACGAGGCGGAGTAGTCGAAGAAGTCGTCCAGTCGTCCTTCCGTGATCGCGCCGTGGATGTCGCTCCAGCCCACCGCCCGAGTCGAAGCCACGACAGACATCCCCGTACGCGACAGTCGCGAGAGGATCCCATCCGTGGGCCGAAGCGTTTCGGAATCCGACAGCATGGGCTTGAATCCTCGTCGAGAGATTGGGTGGATGTATTTAGGATGCGCGTCGGCTCTCTGGTCGAAGACGTGATCAGCCCTGATCGTTGGCCCATGGCATCGCTTCTTCGCTTTGGCACGACTCCATATCGTTCAAGCACTTGCGGACCAGCATGGTGCCGCGGCCAGCGGTTTGGGATTGCTCCCGCGCGGCCGAGAAGGCCTATTCATCGAGACAGACATCGGCGTCTATGATGAATGCTTCTCGAAGGGTTTCAGCACCATATACTAAATAAGTGCATTTGAGATTCAATCCATTGACGAATTTTCATTATATTGGGAAAGAAGTGATGTTTGGTACGCTGCGCACAGTCGTGGTGTGGCCGAGGGCCTCGGCGGCTCGAATGGTCACGATGCCATGTGCACACCCGTCCTCGGGTCCCGCCGGCGGCCCCATGGCCCAACTCGGGGAAATCGGCCGGCTCGTTGACGATGCCGTCGTACTCGTCGTGGGCCTCCAGGAGCCTCGCGACCACGTGCCGCAACGCCGCATCGGCCGCGCACTCCCGTTCCAGGATGACGGCGCGGTCCGCGGGGTCGGGGTATTGGACGGCCTCCCAGAAGATGGCCTGAACACGTCTCGGGTCGAGCGACATGGTGTACTCCTCGTGTTTTGAGTGCCACGATCAATGCGCCCTTTGCGGCCGATGCTGTCGAAAAAATGGAAAGAAGACAAGGAATGCCGACGTGCTGGAGCGGCAGGGGTAGCCAGGGCCGCAACACCGGGGCCGGTCCGTCCGGCATAGGGTGCGGTCGATTGTCAAGACGCCGGATCCGCGGCGCCGACCTCGTCAGCCCGCTCCGCAGGTTGCACGCGGATCGCCGTGACCGGCTCGCCGGGGCCGATGAACGGGCGGTCCAGAAAACCGTCGGGGTGGTCTTGCGCGATCAGGAGCGCTTCAACTCGGCGCCGCAACGCCTCGTCGGCCGCGCATTCGCGGCCGAGGACGTTGAACGCGATCGGCCTGGGTTTCCTTTTCGATGGCCAAGAGGAATACGGCCTGGACACGTTTCGGGTCGAGCGTCATGGGGTGGCTTTCATGCTGGGTGCCACCCCACATGCGCCTTTCGCGGCCGTGGCTGTCGAAAAAAATGAAAAATTAATAAGGAATGCCCTCGTGCTGGAGCCGACGGGCCGGCGAGAGCCCCGAGGAGGGAGGCCGAGAGCGCCGCGCGCACCGCTCTCAATTAGCGAACGGGTCGCCCGGGAAGGCCGCGTCAAGGATCCGGGCAAAGCATGCCAACAGACTCCCTGCGGGTGCAGTTTCCACGAAATCCCCTCCTCGAAAGTCGTGACTCTTAAGAACTCCAAACTATCCTGCGCACGCCCCTGGCAATGGATCAGTTAAAGACCCTGGCCTGAATGGCACTCGGATTATTGCAAACAATTACAGGAAAAATACTTTCGTCGTTTGTCGCCGCATTCGTTCGGTGGTCCCCTCGGGACCGACTCCCGCAATTTCCGGGATCCATCGAGTGGCCCAACGCGAGGGACAACGAATGAAATCGGATATTGACGACATAACCGAATGAGACATAAAAAGTCGTAAGAATCCGAGTGCCATTCGGCCCTGGCCTCCGCCCGCAACCTATATTTTCCGGTCGGCTTTTTTGTTACCGTGCCTGCTTCACGTGGAGAGTCCCCACAACGTTGCCTTCGACGGGATACAGCCATGTCCGAAATGGCGTCTGATCCGTTACGTAATCACCTCGTTTATCCGGCAGATCGCCGGATGTGGTTGCACATTCGCGGGCCGTACTTGCTGCCGGCCGTTGCCGCCGCGTTGCTGCCAGGCGCGGCCGCTTGGATTTACTATTTTGTTTTCGGGCTGCCAGTTTTGGCGCCAAGTCCGCGCCATGTCCAAGCCTCGATCGACAATCCGATCGGCTTTCCCGCCTGGTTGCGGCTGACGCATTTTATTAATCTTTCGCTGATGTTGCTCTTGGTGCGGAGCGGTTTGTCGATTCTGATGGATCATCCGCGACTGTATTGGAATGACCACAGCACGCCCGGCTCGGACTGGATTCGCTTCACGCCGCTCGAAGTGCCGAAGGATCGAGTCTGGACGGCCAAGGACGATAGCCGGTATCTCAGCCCGTGGATCGGCCTGCCGGGTTTTCGTCATACGATCGGCATCGCACGGCACTGGCACTTTTTGTGCGCGTTCTTTTGGCTGGCGAATGGGCTGACTTTCGTGGCGATGCTCTTTTTCACCGGGCAGTGGCGCCGGCTGCTGCCGACAGATTTCGCGATATTTGGCGAAGCCTGGAAGGTGATGGTGCATTACGCGACATTTCATCTACCGGTCGAGCCCGACGGCTTTTACAAGTACAACCCGCTGCAACAATTGGCCTACGCGGGGGTGGTGTTCTGCGTCGCGCCAGTTTCGTTGTTGACGGGACTGGCGATGTCGCCCGCCTTGGATAATCGCTTCAACTGGTATCCGAAGCTGTTCGGTGGACGGCAGTGCGCAAGGTCGATTCACTATTTGGCTCTGTGCGGTTACGCCGCTTTTGTAGTCCCGCACGTCACAATGGTGGTAATCACTGGGCTACGTCAGAACCTGAACCACATCGTGTTTGGCACGGACGATATCGGTATAGGAGGCGTGATCGTCGCTGCGATTGCGCTCGTCTGTCTTGTCGTGGCCTGCTGGGGCGCCCATGTAGTCTCTTGGCGCAGGCCGCGCTGGCTGCAGATGACGTTTCGACGCGTGCTCGGGCCGCTGCAGCGCGTCGTTAATCGGATGCGCTGCCGTACCCATTACACGCGCGCAGACATATCACCCTACTTCTGGCCGAATGGTCGGTTGCCGACGTCGACAGATTGGATCGAATTGGGGCCGGGGCGTCGGCGGGGGTTCCGCTTATCGGTCCTCGGGCTGGTCGAAAACCCCGTTGAGCTCTCGATCGACGATATGCAGGCGCTTGGCAAACAGGAACAGATCACATTGCATCACTGCATCCAAGGTTGGTCGGGAATCGCGGCGTGGGGCGGATTGCCGTTGGCCGAGCTCGTGAAGATGGTGCGACCGCTTCCTGAGGCCCGAGTCGTGGTGTTTCGCTCCTACGGCGAAGGACACTATGGCGGAGAGTACTACGACACGCTCACTTTGGAGAACGTTACGCACCCAGAAGCGTTAATGGCGTACGAGATGAACTACGAACCACTCTCCGATCTGCACGGCGCGCCGCTGCGGCTGCGCGTGGAGAACCAGTTGGGCTTCAAAATGGTGAAGTGGATTCGCAGTATCGAGTTCGTCGCTTCGGAAAAAACCATCGGCAAGGGCTACGGCGGCAAGAACGAAGACGACGAATACTATCCGATGATCGCGAATATCTGAGGGCGCTGCGCTGAGGCTGTGAGGACTTGAGACTGTGAGGCTTTGAGGTAAGGAGGAACGCACGCGCCTGGCGGCAGCGGGAGGGCGGCCCTTTTCGCGCCTTGACCTGGGCCTGCGCTTTCTGACATTTCTTCACGTCAGGCGGCGCATTGTGCCAGGCGTTGGACGAAGGCGCGCATTTTTGGCTTCCAGCGTGCTGAGACGGCTTGACGCGTAATGATCTCGGTCGGGCGTCGCGGGCGGCCCTTGCGTTGGCCGAGGCGTTGGGCGAGTTCAAGCGGACGTACAACGAGCGTTGGGTGATCCGCCGCCACGGCCACCGGACGCCGAGCCGGGTGCGGCGAGACCTCCTCGGTAGCGAGTCAGCGGCGGCGTGAGTACCATGAAGTCCCCGTCCAGAGAACCCGAAGGCGATACACAACCCCTTTTGGGCAGCCGGAGAGGAGATCATCGGAACGCCTTCCTCGGCGGGTTCCAGATTCGGAGTCGGGAGTGATACGGCCATGGCTGAAACGGATCGGACGGGCGGTTCGCCCCATGTCGTGATCGTCGGGGCCGGATTCGCGGGTCTCCGGGCGGCGAAAGCCCTCCGCAAAGCTCCCGTGCGGGTGACCGTGATCGACCGTGCCAATCACCACCTGTTCCAGCCGTTGCTCTATCAGGTTGCCACGGGAGCGCTGTCCTTTGCCGACATCGCCGCGCCGATCCGGCTGATCCTTCGGGACCAGCACAATGCCGAAGTGATCCAGGCTGACGTGACGGAGGTCGATGTCCCGGGAAAGCGAGTGATCCTTGCCGATGGCGAAGTGTCCTACGACTTTCTGATCCTGTCTGCCGGCGCCACCCACTCTTACTTCGGCCACGACGACTGGGCCAAGCTCGCCCCCGGCCTCAAAAGCCTGAGCGACGCCATGGAGGTTCGTCGGCGGGTCTTCTCGGCGTTCGAGGTCGCTGAGCGCGAGACCGACGAGGCCCGACGGCGAGCCTGGATGACCTTCGTCGTGGTCGGAGCCGGACCGACCGGTGTCGAGCTGTCCGGCGCGCTCGCCGAGGTTTCCCGATCGACCTTGGCCCATGAGTTTCGCCACATCGATCCTCGGGAAACTCGCGTCGTCCTCCTGCAAGGCGGTCCGCGCATTCTTGTGGCATTCGACGAATCGCTGTCCGCCGCCGCTTACAGCCAACTGGAATCCCTCGGGGTCGAAGTTCAGACGGGTCGGCGCGTCACGGGTATCGACGAGGAGGGCGTTGCGATCGGTCCGGATCGGATCGAGGCCCGGACGGTCCTCTGGGCGGCCGGAGTCGCCGCCTCTCCCCTGGCTCGATCGCTTGGTGTTCCCCTGGACAAGGCTGGCCGCGTGATCGTGGGCCCCAATTTGACGATCCCGGAGCGAGACGACGTCTTCGTGATCGGAGACCTGGCCCACTTCGAGCAAGGTGGGACCCTCGTGCCCGGCGTTGCGCCGGCCGCGATGCAGCAGGGCGATCACGCCGCCAGCAGCATCTTGAGCAGCGTGCGCGGCAGGCCCCGAAAACCGTTCCACTACGTGAACAAGGGGATGCTCGCCACGATCGGTCGCAGGAGAGCGGTGGCCCATGTCGGGCCCATCAAGACCTCTGGGTTTCCCGCCTGGTTGATGTGGCTTTTCATCCATATTCTGTTCCTGGTCGGTTCCCGCAGAAAGCTGTCGGTATTCCTCGCCTGGACCTGGTCCTTCTTCGCTTACGAGCGTGGGTCGCGGGTCATGATCGAGACTGTGAATAAAGCGCCGGCCAAGGCGAACACCTCGGTCCCTCTGGCCGCAACTCACTGATTCCTGAGTACCTGCGAGTCGCCCCTTCGGCCTTCAGTCGCTCGTAAGCGACGGCGGCAAGCCCTTGGGGGCCCTGGCGGCCTCGCGTACCAGCCGCCTGACGGCGTAGCCGACCGAGTTGCCGGCCTGGGGCTCGCGCGACCGATCCCGAGGTTTGGGATCGGGTTGGGGGACGGTCGATGTTGGAAATTGGATCGTGTCAACCGGCTCCCTTACCGTGTTAGGAAGCCGGGAGAAATGGCCTGATTCGTCTCTCTCTTGTTTGGTCCAAGTGTGTTCTCATGGCCACTTTCCGCCAACCCCTCGAACCTGAACCGGAGCGTGTTGGTGGAGTCGCCGAGGTACTTCCGGATGGCGTCCTTGGTGGTCTCCAGGCCCCGAGGTGACCGGGCAAGGCCCCTCATCGCCCCGTGGCGCGATCGGGAGGCCCGGACGGACGGAGCGAACGGGTCAACCGGGAAGGCCGCGTCGAGGGTCGAGGCGTCGGATTCGCGGAGCAGACGCCAATCCTCCACCCGGTCCCACCACGTGCAACCGGGTGGCACCAGGGTCACGGGACAGTGCGGTCTTGCCTAACTTCAACGCGGGGCTCGGCGCTCGGGGCGGCGCCGAGGTTGACATGAGGCTCGGAGGTCTCAGGGGCGGGCGATTGCCGCCGGAACTCGCGCCAGCGGTCGAGCCACTCGTCGGCTGAGAGGTTGACCACGCCGCCTCCATCGTGAAGGCTCTGGCCGGCGAGCAGCTCTGCCCGGAGGCAAAGCGCGTCCGTGTCAGTGTCGTTGTTGGCCGGGGCCAGGTCGCCCAGGTCGAGCACGGCCAGCGCGTCCAGGGCCCCACCAACGACCGCATGCTTGCCGTCCGGGGTCACGGCGATGCTCTCCGGTTCGTCTTTCAAGGAAATTGTCAGGGGTGGCGTGATCGGCTTGCCGGTCCGCCAGTCCCAGGCGCGGGCGGTGCCATCGACGCTCGCCGAGAGCACCCAGCGCCCGTCCGTTGTGAAGATCGCGGTCATGGCGTCTTTGCCGTGCTCGAACGGCGGGCAGGCCAGCCGGCCAGCCCGCCAGTCCCAGACACGCACCGTGCGATCGCGGCAGGCGGTCACGAGCAGCCTCCCGTCGGGGCTGAAACGGGCGGAATACACGATGTCCGGATGCGCGGGCAACTCGACGACGACCGCCCCCGTCGCGAAGTCCCGGACCCGGACCGAGCCATCGTAGGAGGCGAGTGCCATGAGCCGGCCGTCTGGGGAGAACTGGAGGTCGTGGCACTTGTCCCGATGGCTAATGAAGTGGTAGCGTGGGTGCCCCGATTCGGCCTCCCAGACCCGGACGTCATTGCCCATCCCCCATGTCAGCACGCTCCGTCCGTCGGGGCTGAAGGTGACCGCGCCGTTGTTGACCCAGTGGAGAGCCGTCTCGGCGTCGTGGGCGCGCCAGCGGAGGGCTTCGCGGGCGGCGGCGGGGTCGAAGACCAGCAACTCCCCGTCGCCGCAGAGCACGGCAAGGCGTTGTCCGTCGGCGCGGTAGGCAAGGCTTCGAGGTTCGGAGGGGAGCGTCGCATGCCAACGCTCATGGCCGCTCGCCCAGTCCCAGACGACGATCGCCTGCCCCTCCCTCGACAGGCCGTCGCGCGCGCCGAGGGTCGCGACTGATCGCCCGTCGGGCGAGAAGGCGGCGTCGACAATCAGGCCCCCCGGGCGGAGGGGCGGCCCGGCCGGTCGGCCGGTCGCGACGCGATAGGCTCTCGTGCTTCGGACCGGCGGGTTATAGGTCATCCCGGTCGGGATCGTGAGCGTTCCGTCGGGGTTGAGCGCGGCGAATGAATTCTTGCCGTCCAGGGGGACACGAGCCATTGGCAACGCCTCCTCCGGAAGAGCCCAGAGGCGCACCAGGTCGCCGTCTTGAGTGGCCAGCGATCGCCCGTCGGGCGCGAAGGCGACGAGTTGGACGGTGCGGTGGAGGTCGAGCGGCCGGGCCAGGGGCTCGCCGCCGGGGACAGACCACAGCCGGGCCGTGCTATCGGTCGAGCTGGTCACGAGAGTGCGACTGTCGGGGCTGAAGGCCGCACTGAATACGGTGTTCTTATGTCCCAGGAAGGCGCCGACGGTACGGCCCGTCGCGACCTCGAAGAGTCGGACGCGCGGGGATTGATAGCCGAGGGCGGCGAGATACCGCCCATCGGGGCTCATCTCAATCGCGGCGAACCTCACGGGGACCCTCTCGTCGAAGCCGGGGGTCATCCCGGCCAACCCGGGCGCGTCCATCGACCGGACCTCCGTCCCTGTCTCGACGACCCGCAAGGTGAGTTCCTTCCTACCGCCGTAAGTGATCAACCCTCGGCCGTCGTCGACGAACCGGGGCGAGGAGAAGAACACGGGATAAAAGGCGGTTCCGGAGGCCACCTGGAGGTGGGGGACCGGCGGCCGGAGCGGACTTCCGGAGTCGCCCGGGACGGCGAAGAGGCGGGCCTGATCGTCCCGGCACCCGGTCGCGAGAAACCGGCCCTCGGGGTGGAACGCGAGCGTGGTCACCGCCGCGGGGTGTACCAACTCCGGGGTCGCGAACGTGCGTGACCGGACATCCCAGACCCGGACGGAGTTCCCGCCGGCAATCGCCAGGTAGTGCCCGTCCGCGCTGAAGGTCAGGACACGGATCCGCCCTGAGAACGGGACGCGGGTTTCCTCATGGCCGCCGGGGAATCCGCTGACGACGACGTCGCCATCGTTGAGGCCCGCCGCCAGGACGCCGCCGTCGGGGCTCCAGGCCGCCGCCGGTACGGCCGTCAGTCCGCCGGGGAACGGCAGGGACCGCTCGGCGTCCAGGTCCCAGAGCGTATTACTGAGATCCCTGGTCTCACCGACCATCACGGTCTTAGTGATCAAGTGGCGTCCGCCCGGATGGAAGACGAGGCCCCCGGGCCATGATCCTTCGGCGACGACGGCTCGGAGCGGCGTGAGCGCGCGACGGCCCCAGGTTCGGGCGCGGACCGTGTTGGCGAGCCGGCGGTCGGCGTCGGCCCTGGACCGCCGGGCGGCATTGGCGAACCAGAGGGCCGCCTGCGCCTGCTCGCCCTGGTCGCCGACAGAAATCCCGCTGGTCGTGTACATGTCCACCAGCGTAGTTTCGGCCTCCTGACGCGCCTCCGCCTCGGCGAGGGCCCGTTTCGCGGCCAGGTTGCGGGCCTCCACCGCCTCGTTCCGGGCCTCCACCGCCTCGCCCCACTGCCAGAGGATGCCGGCCAGCCCGAGGGCGGCCACCAGGACAACGGCCGCGGTCAGGGCGGCCGGGGCTGGGTGCCGCCGGCACCAGCGCCACGCCCGCTCCCAGGGCGGCACCGGGCGGGCGACGATCGGCTCGCCGCCGAGGAACCGCCGCAGGTCCTCGGCCAGCGCGGCGGCCGAGTCATAGCGCTTCTCCGGCTGCTTCTGCATGCATTTCAGCGCGATCGTCTCGACGTCCCGCGCCAGGCGGGGCACCAGCCGAGACGGCGGCACCGGCTCGGCGTTCTTGACCTGATCGAGGATCTCCAGGACGGTCGTACCCCGGAACGGCGGTCCGCCGGTCAGCAGCTCGTACAGGATCGCACCCAGGGCATAGACGTCGGCGAGCGGCCCGACCTGCTTGGTCTTGCCCTCGGCCTGCTCGGGGGCCATGTAGCTGGGCGAGCCCATGATCGAGTCGGTCGCCGTCAGGCCGCTGTCCGACACCAGCGACTTGGCCAGGCCGAAGTCGGTGATCTTGGGCGTGCCGTCGGCCGCCAGCAGGACGTTGCCTGGCTTCAGGTCGCGGTGGACGATGCCCAGGCGGTGCGCCTCGGCAACGCCGCGTGCCACCGATTCGACCAGCTCGGCCGCCCGCCGCGCCGGCCAGGGCGTGCCGTCCAGTCGACGGTCCAGGCTGCCGCCGTCGAGAAACTCCAGCTCGAAGAACGGCAGGCCCTCGGCCTCGCCGATGTGGTGGATCTGCACGATGTTGGAGTGCTGCAACCGGGCGACGGCCTCCGCCTCGGCCAGGAAGCGGGTGGCCGACTCGGGCGAGGCGTGGGCACCGCCCAGGACCATCTTCAATGCGCAGGCGCGATTCAGGCGGACCTGCCGGGCACGGTAGACGACGCCCATACCGCCGCGGCCCAGCTCGCCCAGGATCTCATAACCGGAGATGGAGGGGACGGTCCGCTCTGGAGAAAGCGGCGGGTCGGGCGGCGGCCGGTCAGAGAAGATTCGATCGGCTCCGGTTCCGGTAAGCTCCTCGTAAGGGGAGGACAGTGCCATCGCGGACAGGAGATCGCGCGGGCCGCTGGTTCCGGTCGGAGCGGACGATTGGGTCGGCTCTTCGCCGGACGTTGCCGATGTTGGGTCGCTAGGAGCGACGAGCGGCTGGTTGAGGAAGTCGTCGGACGAGTCGTGGGCTCTGAGCAGCACCTCGACCCGTTTCCGCAACTCCGGATCGGTCGAGCACTCACGGTCCAGGACGGCGGCCCGGTCCGCGATGGCGTCACATCCGACGGCCGCGACGAACACGGCCTGGACGCGTTTCGGATCGAGCGGCATACCCTGGTCCTCGAATCGGATTCACCCTCCCGGACGCGGTTCGCGAGCGGAAACAATAGATTAGCCGCCGAGGGCGTCGCGGAGCCAGGCCCGGGCGTAGCTCCATTTGTGGCGAGCGAGGTAGACGATGATGCCGACGAATTGGCAGAGATCCCTCATTCCCGCTTGGATCCCGGATGACCGGTCGCCTTCTCGGTTGACGCGGCGGAGGGGGTCGGGGACACCGCAGGAGGGCTTCCCAGGATCAGCGATTCGGCCTCGCGGCGCAGGATGCGGATCTCCACGTCGTCCCAGGAGAAATCGGCTCCCTCCTTGGGCCGGTAAGCCACCAGTTTGTCCAGCCAGCGTTTGGCCTCGTCGCGGTGCCCCAGGCGGTGATGAGCCATGGCCAGGAAGGCGAATCCCTTGGGAACATCCCCGCCATCAAGGGCTTGAATGCTCTCGTCCAGACGACGTATGGCCTCCTCGAACCATCCGGCTCGATAGAGAGAAGCCCCGAGTGTGTTGAGCACTTCGCTCCTCTCCCTCCCTCTTTCCGGTCTCCCGGCCACACCCGCATCCGCCAGATGGACGAGGGCCTCGCCGTAGACAGTCGCGTCGGAGGCCAACACACAGGTCCAGGCGATGCTGTTGGACTGCGCGTGGTCGGCCTTGGTGCCGAACCTCTTGAGCAGGTCTTCGCAGGCGTGCCGGACTCCCACGCTGTCCCCGGCTTCCACGAGCGACCGGATGTGAGGGTAGCGAGATCCGAGGTTGTCCGGCTCCTGTTCGACGAGTTTGCCGTAGGCAGCGGCCGCCAGGTCCCACCGGCCTTTCTTGGCCAGCGATTGGGCTCGTTGAGCGTCCTCGGTCATCCTGGCCAACTCGTTCAGTGCCTCGCGCTTTTTCTGAAAACGCGCGTCGTGCGCCAGGAGGACGTCGGCCGGGAGCGGAGTCGCATCCCAGACGCGGGCCGTGGTGTCGATGGCGCCGGAAATGATCCGGCGGCCGTCAGGGCTGAAGGCCAAGACGAGGAGGCCCGAGGTGTGGCCCCGGAGGGTGAAGACTTCACTGCCGGTGGCCGTATCCCAGAGCTTGATCGTCCGGTCGAAGCTGGCAGAGGCGATCCGGCGGCCGTCGGGACTGAAAGCAATACCGACCACCTCGGCGGTGTGGCCGACCAGCGTCCGGAGCACCAGGCCGGTCGCCGCGTCCAGGACCTGGACCGAGCTGTTCGCATACGCCTTGCTGCGAGTGTCCATCGGGGCGCCGCCGGCACCGCCCCAGACGCTGGCGATGAGCCTGCCGTCGGAGCTGGTGACGGGCCGAGGAGAGACAAAACCTGGGAACGAGGAAGGCGGGAGGTATTCGTCCCCGAGCTTGCGGGGGTCGACCCCGGTCAACGTCGGGTCCTGTTCCCCCGTGCCCGGGTCCCAGCCCTTCGTGGTTTCACCCGGGACTTGGTATCCAGTCGCAATTGTGACGACACGACGCCCGTCGCGGCGATACCACACGCCGCTTACCCAGCCGGTGTGACCCTCGAAGACAATCGGTGGGCTTGTCCTCCGGCCCCAGACCTTCATCGTGCCCTCTAATCCGCCCGAGGCCAGCTCGCGGCCATCGGGGGCGAAGGCGACGGCTTGCACGAAGTCGGTGTGACCGTGGAGCACGCCGATCGAGCGGCCGGTGGGGACCTCCCAGAGCCGGACGCTCCGGTCTTCACTCGTCGAGGCGAGGGTACGGCTGTCGGGGCTGAAGGCCAGATCGTTGACGAACCCCTCATGACCGAAGATCGTCAATCGTTCCTCGCCGGTGGCCGCGTCCCGGAGCTTGATCGTGCGGTCCCAGCCGCCGGTGGCCAGCCACTTGCCATCGGGGCTGAAGACGACGCAATAGACCCACTTGGAATGCCCCCGGAGTTCGTGGACTTTGGCGCGGGAGACAACGTCCCAGACCTCGACGATCTCCGAACCCGCGACCGCCAGATGACGGCCGTCGCGGTGGAATGCCAGGTCGTTGACGCCGCCCGCCACGGCGGGGAATATGTCCGTTTCCTCGCCGGTCGCAACCTTGTAGAGCTTGACGGGGAAGGCACGCCCACCGCTGTACTCCCCGAAGCCCACGGCCAGCGACACGCCATCGGGGCTGAAGGCGACGCTCATGGCCTGCGTTAACCCGGGCTCATGTTTGGCCCAGATGACATCACCAGTCTTCGCGTCCCTGACCTCGATTTGAGGATTTGTCGCACCGGGTACCAGCATGGTACCCAGGGCCAGCTTACTCCCGTCGGGGCTGAACGCCAGACTGAAGAACGCACCGTCCGTGATGGGAAGGCCCAGTCGCCGTTGGCCGGTCTCCCGGTCCCACAATTCGACAGTCGAACGACCCTTGCCCCTTGAGAAATGCCCTCCCGACCCGGTGGCAATAAGTTGACCGTCGGGGCTGTAGGCAGTCGCGCAGATGCTCCCGGCGGGCACCTCCACGGACAGTCGCTCGCGGTGGCAAAGCCGCTTGACGTAGTGCCACTCCCAGCCGCGGCGTTCGATGGGGCAGCCGTGAAGCAGATCCTCGGCAAGTGCGATGTTATCGTCCTGCACCTCGCGATAGGCACGGTTGACGCGGTTGATGTAGTCTTCCCAGGCCAGGTCCTCGGCGCGTTGGTTGGCGACATTCGTCTGCTCCTGGGATTTCGCATTGGCCTGAGCTTCGGTCTCGGCCAGTCCTTCGGCCTTCGAGAGCGATCGGTTTATCTCGGCGTACGACCAGATCCCCAGGCCCAAGAGTGACGCCAGCAGCACGTGGACCGCCACGATGAGCGAGGCGATCGCCGGCCGTCGCCGCGCCCACTTGATGACTCGCTCCCAGGGCGGTACCGGGCGGGCGATGATCGGCTCGCCGCCGAGGAAATGACGCAGGTCCTCGGACAGAGCGGCGGCCGAGTCATAGCGCTTCTCCGACACCTTCTGCAAACATTTCAGCGCGATCGTCTCGATGTCCCGCGGCAAGCCGGGGACCAGCCGAGACGGCGGCACCGGCTCGGTCGTCTTGACCTGCTCCAGGGTCTCCAGGGCCGTCGCACCCCGGAACGGCGGGCGTCCGGTTAGCAGCTCGTACAGGATGGCGCCCAGGGCGTAAACGTCGGCGAGCGGCCCGACCTGCTTGGCCTTGCCCTCAGCTTGCTCGGGGGACATGTAGCAGGGCGAGCCCATGATCGAGTCGGTCCGCGTCAGGCCGCTGTCCGTGGCCAGCGACTTGGCCAGGCCGAAATCGGTGATCTTGGGCGTACCGTCGGACGCCAGCAGGACGTTTCCGGGCTTCAGGTCGCGGTGGACGATCCCCTGACGGTGTGCCTCGGCGACACCGCGCGCCATCGCCTCGACCAGTCCGGCCGCGCGCCGTTCATGCCAGGGCGTGCCGTCGAGCCGTCGGTCGAGGCTACCGCCCTCGACGTACTCCAGCTCGAAGAACGGCAGGCCGTCGGCCACGCCGACGTGGTGGATTTGCACCACGTTGGGATGTTGCACGCGGGCGATGGCCTCCGCCTCGGCCAGGAAGCGGAAGGCGGCCTCGTCGCTCGCATGGGCACCGCCCAGGATCATCTTCAGGGCGCAGGGGCGGTTCAGACGGATTTGACGGCCCTTGTAGACCACGCCCATGCCGCCGTGGCCCAGCTCGCCCAGGATCTCGTAGCCTGCGATGGCGGGGACGACCCGGTAGGTCATCTCCCGCGTGGTGCCGCCACCGCGGGTGGAGTCGGCGTCGGGCGGGCGATCGATCGTCGGGTCGGAGCCCTCGGAGACGCCTTCGGGCGACCCGACCCCTGTGCCCTCGATATCCTTATCCTCGGATCTCGCGAGGAGCATGATCCCGTGGCTGGCGGGTCCGACAATCGGTCGTTCGAGAAAGCTGTCGGGCTGGTCGTGAGCCATCAGGAGCACCTCGACCCGCCGCCGCAACTCCGGATCGGTCGAGCACTCACGGTCCAGGACGGCGGCCCGGTCCGCGACGGCGTCATATCCGACGGCCGCGACGAACACGGCCTGGACGCGTTTCGGGTCGAGCGGCATACCCTGGTCCTCGAATCGCGTTTTTAATCTTCCCGCCGCCGTGAGCGCTCGCCCTGTCGATCATACTCGAAGAACGGGTCAGCCGCCGAGTGCGTCGCGGAGCCAGGCCCGTGCGTAGTTCCATTTCTGGCGAGCGAGATAGACGGTGATGCCCAGGGTGGCCGCAATCTCCTCGTGCCCCAGGCCGGCGAACTGGCGGAGCTCGATCATCTTGGCCGCGACCGGGTCCTCGAGTGCCAGCCGGTTGAGGGCCTCGTCGAGGGCCAGGAGATCCTCGTCCGGGTCGGGCGCGGGCGCGTCGGCGAGTGCGACCCGGCGGAGCCCGCCGCCGCGTTTCTGCCGGGCCTTTCGCCGGGCCCGATCGACCAGGATGCGACGCATGGACTCGGCCGCCGCGGCGAAGAAGTGGCCCCGGCCATCGAAGTGCTGGCCCGGGTCTCCGCCGACCAGGCGAAGGTACGCCTCGTGGACCAGGGCCGTGGCCTGGAGCGTTTGACCGGGCGACTCGTTCGCCAGCTTCCGGGCGGCCAGACGGCGGAGTTCCTCATAGACCAGGGGCAGTAATTGATCCGCCGCCTGGAGATCACCCCGCTCGAGAGAGGAGAGGATTTGCGTCACATCACTCATGAGGAGACGGCCCGCTCCGGATCCGGCCGCCGATCAGGACGCATTCCCCTCGACAGCCCGGCGCTTCGAGGGGTCGCGGGTCATCACCGGATCGCGATGACGTGCTTCAAGTCTACCTGCCAAAGGGGAATCGCACTAGAATTCGACGGCGAAACCCGTCAGGGCCGAGCTATCAAGTAGGGCCGAGAAAAATGAAGACTCGCTTGAAATCGGATTGTGGTTAAGGTATTTTTTGATGACGTCGGAAGCTCGTGAGGGGCTCTCCGACATGCCGGCCATGACCGCCCCGCCGTGCGAATCCGCCCGGATCGGGTTTTTTTATGCGCCGGCTTGTCCGAGTTCCGGAAACGCGGGATGATTCCGTTCCTAGCGGCAAAGGCTGCCGCACTCCGGGCGATCGCGAGGGCGTGATGACCCTCGGATGACCCGGAGCCGGCGACGGGAATCCTGCGTCTCGATTCGGCGAGCCAGCCCGGGAATCTTGTCACCAAGCCTCGGTGAGCGGGCTTCAGGCCCACGA
>CAVURY010000060.1:0-29250 GCA_963743925.1 uncultured Planctomycetota bacterium
GCGGTGCCGCGGTCAACGCCGTGCTGTCGACCACCAACGCAGGCCACGGCACGCCGGTCGCCGGCATCATCGCCCAGTTCGTCCCTCAGGCGACGATCGTACCCGTCGATATCTTCAGCCCATTCGCGCCTTTCGCGACGGTCTCGAGCAGCTCAGGGACCGGCGGCACTGGTTCGGGAGGTGGAGGTGGAGGTGGCGGTGGCGGGACCGGTTCGACGGGGGGGGGCATCGCGGCCGCGACGAACAACGACGGTGCGACGACCCAGACGCTCTACAATGGCATCAACTACCTGGTCACCCACCCGTTCGTGAGCGATCCCGTCCGTTCGGGCGTCCTGGATCGGATGATCGCGGCCGTCTACGCGTTCGGTACGTCCACCACGTTCTCCACGGAAGCCCAGGCGTACAAGCAATACCCGCAGGAAATCATCGCCCTGAAGAACCTCTACCACAAGCTCCGCAAGGAGGGTACCGCCAATATCGCGGCGAGTGGCCAGTTCGGAGAGCCGCTGGGGGCGTCGGCCGCGTCTTCGACATCCACCACCGGGTCCGGCGGGACCGGTTCGAACACCGGCGGCATCCTCCAGGCGAACAATAACGCGCAGAACAAGTCCGTCGGCGATAACAACGGGATGTCCCTCCCCGCCATCATCAACGAGGTGATCTCGGTCACGGGCGTCTATTCGTTCCCGTTCATCGCTACACCCTCGACCTCGCCGATCGACACGCCCTCGGGAGTCATCCCACGACCGGAGGGACCCATCCTTCTGTTTGGTAGTAACCTGACGATCGGCGGGACGGCGAGCGTCGGCTCGGGCAGCAGCGGCGCCACCGGCGGCACCGGCACCTCCACGACTACGGGATTCAATTCCAACGCCGAGCTGCTCGCGGCTGCGGACTTCAATATCTGGGTGGACCGGATCCCGGGCGCCGTCAATCGAAGCCCGACCACCGACTTCGCCGCACCGGCCTTCAACACCCCGACCTTCAGCCGGACATTCTCGGTCACTTCCAGCACGACGACCACCGGTACCGGCTCGACGGGAACCAACACGTCTGGCATCGTCAATCCCCTGACCTTCACCCAGGTCGGAACCTCGATGTCGGCGGCCGTGGTCACGGGTGCCTACGCCGTGGTGTCCTCCGCCCTCAACTACTGGACGAGCCTGGCCCAGTCCAACGGCTACACGTCCGACGGTTATTTGAACACGCCAGTCGGGACGGACTCCTTGAACTTCGGGCCTAAGGCGTTCAAGAATGTCTCGGCGTGGAATACCCCCGACGGCATCAACGGAATCCTGGCCTGGACGGCGGTTCCGGCGACCGACGTCAACGACGGCAACACCGTCTCGACTCCGTCCCAATTGCCGAATAGCACCGCTTTCCCGTCGTATGCCCGGATCTCGGTAAGTAACGCCGTCGCCGCGATCGAGGGCTATGTTGCCATCAACTACCTCCAGAAGCATCATGACTTCCAGATCATGGATACCAACCATGACGGTTTGATCACGGCCCAGGAGCTCACGAACTTCGTGACGGATGCCAAGTCGATGGGCCTGGCCGAGGCCGGGGCCATGGCAAACCTGCTCGGCGGCACGGCGACTTACGGACCGGTCGAGGCGGGCATCAATAATACGGTGTTCAACGAAAACCCCGACCAACCCGGAGCCGAGCAGCGTCGGTTCAATTTCTTCAACTACGCCGCCGACGGCCAGCTTACGGGCTCGATCTCGCTCAATGGGCTCAAGATGTTGAGCCGCACGCTATTGCCTTCTCCCGATGCTTACACCATCATCGATCGGCAACGCGCAGTCGGCCAACGGGTTCCTGCTCGCTCCCGCCGTCCCGCGGAACTTCGTCGCCTTGCAGCACATCTCGCCCCGGTTCGAGTTCGTGCCCAAGGCGGCCGTCGCCAGGTTCCGGAATGTGTCTCCAGACGCCTTCACGGTCGGCCGCGGGGAGTTCCCCGGCTTGTATCTCCCCTTGTATACCTTGTTCGATGGCACGTCGAGTGCGTCGAACTCTTCAAGCCAGACGACCCAGACCCAGGTCATCGGGATGACCAAGTCCACGATCGTCGATGGGACGAAGGTTTCGGTCAATTACTACTCGACCGTGACTTCCACCAATTCGCCGACGAGTACCGCCTCGACGACCACAACCCCGACGAGTTCACCGACCCCGACGAGTTCACCGACCCCGACGAGTTCGCAGACGACCTCAACTCCCAGCCCATCGACAACAACCACGACCACGTCGGTCCAGAGTACGACCCCGACCGGTTCCACGTCGAGTTCGTCGGTCCCATCGACGGGATCAACGGGGACTATCTCGCCGACGACCTTGGTCCAGTCGAACCTCACGGTCTCGCCGCTCTCGACCTCCCAACTTGGCGTGAGCTCGCTCTCGCCGGCCGGGACCCTCACGCCGACGCCGACGCCGACGCCGGCGCCGACGCCAAGCTCGACCGGGACCGTGGCCGCCGTCCCCCTGGCGTATTCCAGCGGCGTCACGACCATCGCCACGTCCAGCGCGAACCCGTCGGCATCCGCCCAGGTGCCGTCCCATGCCGCCAGACGATCTCAGATCCGGACGATCTCCAAGGAGTCCAAGAAGAAGAGCTCGACCTCCTTGCAGTCGATCTGGAACAACATCAAGAAGTCGTTCTAGTCGAGCGATCCCGCAGATTCCATCCGCCTCTTCGAGCCAGCCTGCCTCCCCGACCGGGGGGGCAGGCTGGCTCGTTGGCTTGATCAGAAAAACCCTGGCGGTCGAAGGGACCGATCGTCAGCGGATCGCCCTACGTGCGGCGGGAATTCACGACTCGGGACCGGATGGCAAGAAGTCAGGTGTCCGCGCGGCGCGACCCGATGGGAAAGGATCCCCTGGAAGACTCGTCGCTCGCGCCGTATGGTGAGAAAGGTCATCCGACCGATTTCCCTCACAACCCCGCATGAATTGCACCTGGAGCGCAGCATGAAGGCAATGGAGCGAAGGACTTTCCTCAGGACGACAGGCGCGGCGGTGTCGGCCGCTATCGGGATGTCCGCATCCGTGACGACGGCCACTCAAGACAACGCGCCCCGGTATCGCTGGAAGAAGGCCTTCATGCTCGGCGGCTTGAGCAAGGGCTCTCCCTTGTCCACGTTCCGACTCCTCAAGGAAGCCGGCTTCGAGGGGGTCGAGCTCATCAGCCCCAACCAGCTCGATCGCAGGGAGGTCTTGAGCGCGCGCGACGAGACGGGCCTGGTGATCCACGGCGTCAGCGGCGCACGCCACTGGCAAGAACCGCTCTCCGACCCCGACCCTAAGGTCGTCCAGCGCGGGATGGCCGCGATCCGCCAGGAATTCGAAGACTGCAAAGCCTATGGCGGCACCACCGTGTTGGTGGTCCCGGCCGTCGTCAACAAGAAGGTGACTTATCGCGACGCCTACAAGCGCTCTCAGGAGCACATCCGCAAGCTCATCCCCGATGCGGAGAAGCACGGGGTCAAGATTGCCATCGAGGAGGTCTGGAACAAGTTTCTGCTCAGTCCCGTCGAGTTTGCCCGGTATATCGACGAGTTCGAGAGCCCCTGGGTGGGTGCCTACTTCGACGTGGGAAACGTGGTGGAGTACGGCTACCCGGAAGAATGGATCCGGGAGCTGGGCAAGCGCATCCTCAAGATTCACATCAAGGAATACGCCAAACGGAATCGGTTCAACTACCCGCTGGGCGAAGGGAAAGAGATCGACTGGGCCGCGGTTCGCGACGCCCTGATCGAAGTCGGCTATGATGGCTGGATCACCGCCGAAGTCGGCCTCGAGAACCTCGAAGGCATGAAGGATGTCGTCAATCGCATGAACCGCCTCCTGCAATTGAGCTAGGTCAAGCACGGACGGGAATGCACGGCGATCGCCGATTGTTGGAGAAACTTGCATTCGATCCCGGGCGATCCCCCCATCATTCAGTAGGAAGGGAACCCAATATCCCGAGGATCGAGTCGACCCTATGACCGAACGGGCGAGTGATGCCATCCTGATCGAGCGATTCTCGAGAGGCGGGGACGAGGCCGCCTTCGTGGCGCTGGTGAAGCGTCACGGCCCGTCGGTCGAGCGGATTTGCCGACGCTTTCTCCACAACGAACAGGACGTCGAGGACGTTTTCCAGGCGACGTTCCTGACCCTTGCCCGCAAGGCGGCCGCGATTTCCTGGCAAGAGTCGATCAGTGCGTGGCTGGATGCGGTGGCGTCTCGACTGGCCATGCATGCCCGCTCGGGGGCGGCTAGACAAAGGGTTCGCGAAACTCCGATCACCGTCTTGACCGCCTCCGAGACGGACTATAATGGTCGGTTTCCCGAAAACTACCATCCACTTGTCGGTCCCTCGAGGGAGGTCAACAGAGGGGACTTGCGGCGGATTCTCGACGACGAGCTCCGGAACCTACCCGAAAAATATCGGGCGCCGGTCATCCTATGCTGGCTGGAGGGCCTCACTCATGAAGAAGCCGCTCAAGAACTGGGATGGCCGACGGGCTCGATGTCGCGCAGGCTCAATAGGGCACGCAACTTATTGCGATTGAGACTGTCGCATCGCGGCGTCACATCCGCGCTCGTGCTCGTCTTCGTCGCGATGGTCGCCGCGATCGCAGGGTTGAGTGGGGCTAACGACCAGAAGAATCGTCCGTCGATTATCCAGTCCATGTCACCGTATCGATCGAGGTCGGAGGGTGGCCAGGGTCTGGGACAGACTCTATCCATTCTCGTCCGCAACCAAAACGCGACACTCGACCTCGCTGACATCATCCGGCTCGCTCGCGTATCCAGACACGTCGCTTGCGAGCTGAAAGGCCAGAATACGGGGCCTTTACGCGGTGTATGGCGGGACCTCACCATGGAAATGGAACGATCAGCCGTCGAACTGGAAAATGCCTGCCTGGGAGAGGACTCGCTCGCCGTGGTCGTTTCGGCCCAGCGCCTCGACGCAAGCTGCCTGAATTGCCACGAGTTGTTCCGGTGAAGCCGAATCGAAGTCCGAACGATTGCGTGGAAGATGCCGTACTAAGAACCTGCGGCCCACAAATTGAGGCTGGCGAGGGTGCGCCCGATGAAGAGTCTGGTCCGCGGATGGTCATCCGACTAAAATGACGGAAATGAATGACGCGACGTGACTCGAATCATTCCCACCCCAGGTTCCTCCCTTGAGACCCTCACCTCCAGGCAGGTGCGAACGATATGGCGACAGCCACCAAGCAAAACCCTCCCTCGTCGTCACCTCCGCCCGCCAGGGCGGGCTATACGCCGTCCCCCTCGCTGGTGGACCGGATCGCCAATGGAGTTGACGCACTCTATCGGTTCCTCGCGTCCCTGAAACTGGCGGTGATCAGCCTGGGGACTCTGGTGGCAACCCTGGCTTACGCGACTTTTTTCGACTCCTGGTACGGGAGCGTGGCGGCGCGAGAGTATATCTATCGGGCTCCCGGCTTCGCCATCCTGCTGGCGTTCCTGGGCATGAATATCCTTTGCGCGGCCCTGATCCGGTTCCCCTGGAAGAAGCGTCAAACCGGGTTCGTGATCACTCATGCGGGACTCCTGGTCCTCCTGGCCGGTTCGTTCTACAGCGTCAGGACCTCCGATGAAGGACAGGTCGGGATGCTCGAGGGAGACCTCAAGGGAGAGTTGGTCCGCACGGACTATCCGCTCATCAAGGTCTGGGAAGTCGACCCACACACCCAGCGCTACAACCGCGAGATCGACTTGCCGTTCATTCCCGGATCATTCCCCTGGGGTCCCGGGAAGCCCCAACCCGTCGGGATCGGAGAACGATTGCTCTCGATGGTTACCTTGGGTCTGGCGGGCAGTCCTCCGAAAACCGAGGAGCTCCTGAGCAAGCCGGGCGATCCCTTTCAATTCGTGGTCAAGGAGCACCTGCCGGCTTCGGCCCCCGCCCGAGAGTACGTCGCAGACCCCGACGGCGCGCCGATGGCTCGCATCCGATTGAAAGTCAAGCCGCCGGGAATGCCGCGCGAGCAAGATGCATTCCCCTCCGAAGACGAACAATGGTTCACGACAGAGAAGAAGTTTTTCCGGGTCGTCCGGTCGCCGGCTCCCGGAGCACCCGCCGTCGTCACATTCGCGTCCGTGAACCGGCCCGAGCTGGTTGAAGACTTCCTCAAGCCTCCGTTGACGGGCAAGGCCGGGGTCGCGCGTTTCCGCTATCCCGACCGGTCGGGTCGGACTCGCGTCTACGATTGGGCGTTAGAGGGTCTCCTGCCCGACGAGCCGACCCCCGGTCCTGATGGAGCGCAAAAGAAGGAAACGAAGCCAAGTCCCTCAATCGTCCTGCCCGAGAGCGACCTGACGGTAACGCTCAGCGAAATCATCCCGTTTCCCACCCAGGAGCGGAGGCTGGATCGCGTCCTGGGCGACGACCCCTTGCCGATCGCATTGTTCAAGATCCAGCGCGCCGGCGGCGGCGAGCCGATCACGCATATGGCCCTGGCCAACTTGCCGATGGTACCCAACCTGATCCCGTCGCAGGAGGAGGCCGCCGCGCCGGCCAAGCCCGCCCTCGCGTCGATCCACTACATGGTCACCCCGTCGATCGATCCGAAGACGAACGGCCGTTTCGGCCAGATCGATGTCCTGGCGGGTCCCGATCATTCCCTCTCTTACCGCGTCTTCGGCCGCGGCAAGGACGGTATGGGCGAGCTCCGGGCCTCGGGGCCTGCGATCAAGGGGAAGCCGATCGCGGCCTTCGGCGGCGGCGCCAACATGCCGATGACGATCAGCTTCGAGGTGGACGACTATCTGCCCTCCGGGGTTGCCAGGGACATCTTCGTGCCCGTCGAGCTCCCCAAGGGGAAGAAGGACGAAGGAATCGGTGCGTGTCGGGCCGAGATGACCGTCGGAAAGGAGACCAGGGAGATCTGGCTGAGGCGATCGCTGAGCCTCGACCCGCCATCTCCCCAGTTCGTCACCTTCCGGGATGCGGTCTACGCGGTCGCTTACGACGTGGACCGGAAACCGCTCGGGTTCGATCTCAAGCTCGAAGACTTCGAAGTGGGCTTCGAGCCCGGGACCGAGCAGCCGACGAAGTTCGTGAGCCAGGTTCGACTCACCGATAAGACCGAGGGGATCAAGGATCGGCCGCATACGATCTCGATGAATCACCCGCTCTATCACAATGGATACACGTTCTACCAGTCGCGCTACATGCCCGACATCGACCCTCGGACCGAACGTCCCACCGGCCGGTTCCAGTCGATCTTCCAGGTCGCCATCAACCCCGGGCGTTCGCTCATCTACATGGGATGTGCACTGATCGTCCTGGGAGCGTTCGCACAGTTCTACATGAGGGCGGGGATCTTCACCGACGGTGGCAAGAAAGAGCGGGAACGCGCGGCCGCGAAGTCGAGACGCAACGCGCCCAAGCCGGAAGACGAACTGCCCAAGCAACCCGAAGATCTCGAACGCCTTTGATCGTCGAAAACCTGAATCCTGGCTGACCGAGCCTCCGGAGAACTGAACATGACGCGAACGGGCAAGTTTCTCGCCGGGTTGATCCTGGCCGGGATGGCGGCGGGCGGCCTTCCCGCACGAGGGGATGAGGCGATCAAGCCGCAGGGGACCGGGCCTGCCTACGAACAGGTCGGCAAGGTCGCGGTCATGCACGCGGGACGAGTCAAGCCGCTGGACACGGTGGCTCGCGAGGAGGTCAAGCAGGTCTACAGCCGCGAGACGATCACGCTTCGCGATCCTCGCGAAGAAGTCGAGAAGCTGCTCGATCCCGAGGGCTTCAACAAGCCCGGTGGGACGGCCTGGACCGTCGAAAAATGGGCCCCCGTGAGTGCATTCCTCGGCTGGACGGTTCGGCCCGAGTTCTGGGACGACCAGCCGTTCATCCTCGTGGATTACCTCCCACTCCGCCGCCTCATCGTGGCCGGACCGCTCGCCGCTCGACTCAAGGCGATTGCCGACAAGCCCGGCACGTCGGCCGACGACAAGAGCGGATTGGAGAAGCTCGCCGGCAACGGCGACCTCGACGCCGCGACATTGATGGGATTCGTCCGCTCGTCCAAGCTGCCGGTCGAAGACCGCCGTTCGATCGCCGAACTGGCCGTCAAGCTGACCGAAGAACACAAATGGCTCACGCCGCACGAGCTCGACGAGGCGACGGTCACCGTCAAGGGAGTCGCGAGCCCATTCATGAGATCGGCGCGCGAGATGAGCGAACAACAACGGAAGTTTCACGACAATCCTCTATCCGTCGAGCGGCCCTCCGAGATCGAGAAGCGCGCCGTGGATGTTGCCCAGCGGCTGATGGCCTACCAGGCTTACAGCGGCGACCGCTTCCAGACGACCGGACTGATCCTGATCCTGCCGCGACCGTCCGACGCCAAGTATCTCGCTTTCACGGCCAGGACCATCGCGGAGGCTCGCGCGAAGACGAGCGCCGAGGAATTGCCGCTGATGAAGCTCGACGCCCTCAAGGCCGTCGCCACCTACTGGGACTTCATCCCACGCGAGGAGCACAAGACGCCGACCGAGGACGCCGCGGCCGACGCGCGTTTCACGGCCTGGCTGCGCGACAGCTCGACCTGGGTCCCCCTGAAGGTGCTCCTGAAGTCCAAGCCGGAGGAGCTCATCGAGGCCGGTTACCCCGAGGGGCCCGTCAAGGCGTTCTTGGGCGCCTATCACGAGCTGGAGCAGGCCGAGACTCGCTCGCCCGGACAGATGTCGGAAGCGACAGCCAAGGGCTTCTTGACGGCCGCCCGGAATCTGGGCGAGGCGGTCTCGATCGAATACCCGACGGTCGCCGCGATCGAGCGCGAGACTTACTTCAACGCCACCAATCCGTTCTGGAAGGCCCCTTTCGCCTACGGGGCCGGGCTGGTCCTCCTGGTGCTGGGCCTGGCTTTCGGGTCCACGACGCTGAAGGCCTCAGGGGTCGGGAAGTTCGGTCGCGGTATCTACTGGTTGGGCATGCTGGGCCTGCTCGGCGGGATCGGCCTCGAGATCCTGGGCTTCTACTTCCGGATCCGGATCACCGGCTGGGCGCCCGTGACCAATATGTATGAAACGGTCATCTGGGTCTCCCTGGTGGGCGCGGTGCTTTCCGTGGTCTTCGAGCTGATCTACAAGCGGGTGTATTTCGCGATGGCCGGCTCGGCACTCGCCTTGCTGGGCACGATCACGGCCGCGAACGTCCCCTTGCTCGATCCCAGCATCAAGAGCCTCCAGCCGGTGCTGCGGAGTAACCTCTGGCTGACGATCCACGTCCTCACCGAAGTGTCCAGTTACGCCGCGTTCGGACTGGCCTGGATGCTGGGCATGATCGCCACGGCCTTCTACTTGACGGCCACCTATCGACGTACGCCTCAGCTCGGCGAATTGGCACTGCCCCTCATCCCAGGCTTGCCGCTGGCCACCGTCGGCGGAGCCGGTGTTGCAGCTTCCTACGGGATGTTCGGGCCCGAGTGGACCACGGGTGATTTCCTGTTCTATGTGTTCTCGGTCATGGGCCTGCTCGGCGGCATGATCTCACTCGCCGCCGTCCTGGCGATGACCGGCGAGGTGATCGCTCGGGTCAAGTTCCGAAAGGAATCCCAGGCCCTGGCAAACTCCGAGGAATCCGCCTGGGAAGAGATCGATACCGCGCGAAACCGTTCGTCACTGGCGGCATCGTCGGCTGCATCCTCCGAGAATCGGGGTGGAGTGGCGACCCTCGCGAGGCCGACGGTCGCGGAGATCCGGGCTCGCGCCTCGAGCTCGAAGGTCAAGCTCAACGCGCGGGGAATGGCCATGCAGCGGACGGCCGCCACGGTCAAGCCGCTCTCCAACTTCATCTATCGTACGATGCAGGTCGGTGTGCTCCTGATCGCCGCGGGGACGATCCTCGGCGGAGTCTGGGCCGACTATTCGTGGGGCCGGTTCTGGGGCTGGGATGCCAAGGAAGTCTGGGCCCTCATCACGCTGCTCGTCTACCTGATCCCGCTCCACGGCCGCTTCGCCGGTTGGGTCAATACGTTCGGGCTCGTCTTCGCGTCGGTGTTTTGCTACCTCTCCGTGGTGATGGCCTGGTACGGGGTCAACTTCGTCCTGGGCGTCGGCCTCCACAGCTATGGCTTCGTCGAGGGCGGATCTCAAGGCGCCATGAGCGTGATCATCGCCGGAATCCTGGCCTTCCCCGTCGGTGCCGCCTGGCGTCGGCAGTTGGGATATCGACCGATGTTCGTGGAACATTCCGCTCTCGCGAGCAGCGTCGAGCCCTCAGCTTGACGGATCAATCGATCCGGAACGCGAAGACGCGCGTGACAGGCGCGTCGAGCGGACCGGGATCGGTCGGCGGGGTTTCCGCGAGGGTGCGGGCTCGTTCGATCAAGATGTCGAGATCCAGGCCAAGCTGGCAGGCGCCCCTTGGGCCCGCGCCGCGGCGAAACTCTCCGCGGCCCGCGCGGCGTGCGTCCGGACGCCATGCTCCTGACCCTCGCGGACTTTGACACCCGCCGCGGCCAGCTTGATCAACCCCTTGAGGAGGTCGGCGGTCGCCCCTCGGCGTCCTTCGGCGTGCCAGAGTCCTTCCCAGGCCTCGTGCGCTTCCCAGTAATAACCCGCATCGAAGAGCCTCTTCCCGTGCACGAATTGCGGCGACCGGGCATCGATGACCCGGTTGACCGATTGAGCGATTCTCCCGTACGAATGCCCCTGCGGCGATCGGATCGGATGGGGCCAGCGGCCGCCCGGCACGAAAGAATAGGGCGGGAATGATTCGATCGAATCGGTATTCAAGCGGGTCTCGCTCGCGCGGGGTGAGTGAAAAGGTGGCCGTCTCGCCGACGCTCGTCCTCCTCCCCATCAGACATGAGGGTCGATGGAACTGCAACCTCTGATCCTGATCAATGCGGTCGGACTGACCCGAAAACTGCTGGAGCACGCGCCCCGACTGGAGCAACTGGCGGCTTCGGGCTGGGTCCGATCGCTCGAGGAGAGCTTGCCGGCCGTGACCTGCACGGCCCAGGCCAGCATCCTGACCGGCCAGGCTCCTCGCGGCCACGGCATTGTCGCCAACGGCTGGCTGTTTCGCGATACGCGCGAGATCCGGTTCTGGCAGCAGTCCAACACCTTGTTGCAAGCCGAGCCGATTTATACCACGGCGCGACACCGTGCGAGAGAGCGCGGGCGAACTTTCCGCGCGGCCAAGCTCTTCTGGTGGTTCAACCAGGGGGCCGACGTCGCGATCAGCGTGACTCCCAAGCCCTATTATGGATGCGACGGCAACAAGGTCTTCGGGATTGCCGGTTCGCCCGATGGCCTCTGCGAACGCCTCGAGTCCTCCCTGGGACGATTTCCATTCCATACGTTCTGGGGACCAAGCGCCGGGCTCCCTTGCACCGACTGGATCGCTCGGTCGGCCGCGTCGATCGTCGAGCGGGAGCGACCCGACCTGACCCTCGTCTATCTGCCCCACCTTGATTATGATCCGCAACGATTCGGACCATCCGGCTGCGACATGCCTCGACTGGTCCGGGAACTCGATGACGCGTGTGCGCCCCTGCTCGACGCGGCGAGCGGCGTGGGTGCGCGCGTCTGGGTCGTCAGCGAGTACGGCCATTGCGACGTCTCGCGCCCGATCCTACTGAACCGCGTCCTGCGACAGGCGGGCCTACTGACCGTCCGCCCTGGTCCGTTCGGGGAGACCCTCGACACGTTCGGCAGTCCGGCCTTCGCGGTCTGCGATCATCAGGTTGCCCACGTTCATGTGGCAAATGACGACGATCGCGCCCGGACACGAGACGTCCTGGCGGCGATTCCCGGCGTGGACCGTGTCCTGGTCGGGGACGAGCGGGCCGAGATCGGCCTCGATCATCCACGATCCGGGGACCTGGTGGTCCTGGCCCGGGGGGACTCGTGGTTCGCCTACCCCTACTGGCTGGATGACCGCGATGCTCCCGATTTCGCCCCGACAGTGGACATCCATCGCAAGCCCGGATACGACCCCTGCGAGCTCTTCCTGAATCCCCGCCTGCTTTGGCCGAAGGGTCGAGTGATCGGGCGTCTCTTACAGAAGAAGCTCGGTTTTCGGACCCGGTTCGATGTGATCCCCCTCGATCCGACGCTCGTGCGGGGTAGTCACGGCATCCGCGCCACGCGACCCGACGACCGCCCGATCCTGGTCGGCGACGGCCCGGCGCCATCATTGGACCGCCCGACATCGATGCTCTCGATACACGACATGCTGCTGGCCGCGATGGATCTCGAATAGCCGATCTCGACGGATTCGATCGCCACGGCTTGTGTAAAGCCTCCGTTTGACGACAAAATCATCGTGAGAAGTTGCTTGCGTTCTCGCCATCCGCAGACCCCCGCGGACCCGAGGGATTACCCATGTCCGGCTCATGGCTGCCTCGATATCGGACCATTCTCCCCATCTTGATACTGATCGTCGGCGTTGGCTTTGAATCTAGCTCGGCGCATGCGGCTGTCACCAGCGAGCAGGTCGAGCGAGCGATCCGCGACGGCGTGCGTTTTCTCAAGGGGCAACAACGACCCGACGGCTCCTGGCCCGAGGTCGAGGAGAAGGCCAACACGGGGACGACCAGCCTGGTGACCCTGGCCCTCCTGACGTCCGGCGAGAAGCCGGACTCTCCGGCGATCCTCAAGGCGCTGGATTATCTCCGCAACTTCGGGCCGAATCAGCTCCGCAACACGTACGCGATCTCACTCCAGACGATGGCGTTCGCCGCGGGCGATCCGGAAAAGGACCGCCTCCGGCTCCTGGCGAACGTGGAATGGCTGGAGAGTGCGCAGATCAAGATCGGCGAACGGGCCGTCTGGCCCGGCACCTGGACCTATTCCGACGCGAAGGTCGGGGCCGGAGACAATTCGAACACGCAGTACGCCCTCCTCGGCTTGAATGCCGCGAGCGAGGTGGGCGTGACCGTCAGCGCCGAGGTCTGGACCCTGTCGCGCAGCTATTTCGAGAAGTTCCAGAATCGCGACGGCGGCTGGGCTTATACCCCCCGCCACAACCAATCGACCGGCAGCATGACCTGCGCGGGGATCTCCAGCCTGATCATCACCGGCTCGAAGCGGTATGACGGCCTCGAATTCCTCCAGGGAGAGAAGATCGTCGATTGCGGCAAGGGCGGGTTCAATCCCAACCTCATGCGCGGGCTGGATTGGCTCGCCAGTCACTTCCAGGTCGGCCAGAACATCGGACAGGGCCAGATCTGGAAGTATTATTACCTTTACGCCCTGGAGAGGGCCGGAAGGCTCTCGGGTGTCCGTTTCTTCGGCGCGAACGACTGGTATCGACTCGGTGCGGAGGAGCTGGTCCACGATCAGAATCCGCTCTCCGGATTCTGGCGCGGCGCCAATCAGGAGAATGAGTTGATCGCGACCAGCTTCGCCCTCCTCTTCCTGTCCAAGGGCCGGTCTCCGGTGCTCGTCAACAAGCTCCGCCACCAACCGTTCAACGACTGGAACCACGACATCGACGACGTGCGCAACATCGTGGGTGTCGTCTCGCGCGACTGGAAGAGCCTGCTCACGTGGCAGGTGGTGGATCCGAATCAATCGACCGTCAAGGACCTTCTCCAGGCGCCGATCGTCTTCTTCAATGGCCACAAAGCCCCCGAGTTCACGGCCCTGGCCAAGCAGAATATCCGCGAATACGTCGAGCAGAGCGGCTTCATCTTCGCGGACGCCTGCTGCGGCGACAAGGATTTCGACCGCGGCTTTCGAAGGCTGATGAAGGAGATCTTCCCAGAGGAAGAATTCCAGCTCAAGCCGCTCTCGCCGGACCACCCCGTCTGGCGGGCGAATCACATGCTCTCGCCCGAGGTCCACCCGCTCTGGGGCATCGAACACGGCTGCCGAACGGTGGTCATCTATTCTCCGCAGGACCTTTCCTGCTACTGGAATCAGTCGGAACACAACCCCGCCAACCCGGCTGTCATCCGGTCGATCAAGGTCGGGCAGAATGTGATCGACTACGCCACCGGCCGCGAGATGCCGGCCGACAAGCTGGTCATCCGCGAGACCCATAACCTCAAGATGGATTCCCCCAAGCGGGGCGCCTTGCGGATCGCCAAGCTCAAACACGGGGGCGACTGGAACATCGCACCACAGGCCATCCCGAACCTCATGGACGCGCTCCGCAGGAAGCCTTTCAGTCTCGACGTCGTCCTGAGCCAGAAGAATCTATTTCCCCGCGACCCCAACCTGATCTACTACCCGCTGATCTATATTCACGGCCGGGGCTCGCTCTCGTTCGCCAGGGAGGATCTCGAGCCCCTTCGGCAGCATCTCGACCCCGGCGGCGGGACCTTGTTCGCCGATGCCGCGTGCGGCAGTCCGATGTTCGACGGGACCTTCCGACGATTCGTCGCCGAGCTGATGCCCGACTACCGGCTGGAGCCGATCCCGAGGACCGATGAACTCTACACGACCAAGGTGGCCTTCGACCTCTCGCAAGTCCAGTACACCAAGGCGGCCGGCGGCGGCAAGGACTTCCCGCAACTCGAGGGCGTGAAGGTCAACGGCCACTGGGTGATCATCTACTCGAAGAACGACATCGGCTGCGCCCTCGAGCGTCATACGGGGATCGACTGCAAGGGTTACACTTATGAGAGTGCCCTGAAGATCGCCGGCAACATCGTCATCTACTCCACCTTGCCGTGAGCCTTCGTCAACGGCGGCCCGTCCGTTCGACGCCATCCGGTCTATAATGCTCGGGCCGAGGGGGGCCTATGATCGAACCGAAGCCGCGGGACGATTATTCCGAATTCATCGGTCGAATTCGTCAGGGCGACGAGGGAGCCGCCGAAGAGCTCGTCCGCCATTATGAAGCGGAAATCCGCCTGGAAGTCCGGGGCTGGCTCCGGTTACGTAATCCCGCATTGCGGCGCGTCTTCGATTCGATGGACATCTGCCAGTCGGTCCTCGCCAGCTTCTTCGCCCGTGCGGCGCTCGGCGATTTCGACCTCGACGAACCGTCCCAGTTGATCCGCCTCCTCGTCGGAATGGCGCGGAAGAAGGTGGCCGAACAGGCGCGCCACCACCAGCGTCAACGCAGAGACGTGCGGAGAGTCGGCGATCTCGCCCTGGAAGCCGGGGCCGTCGCCTCCACGGCGGAAAGCCCCAGCCGCGTGGCCTCCGGGCGCGAGTTGCTCCAGAAATTCCGGGAAAGGATGAGCGAGGAGGAACGTCGAATCGCCGAGCTGAGGGCGAAAGGATTCGATTGGGCAGGCGTCGCCACGGAACTAGGCGGCACGCCCGACGGCCGTCGGAAGCAGCTCGCCCGCGCCGTCGCGCGCGTTGAAGAGGATCTCGGCCTGGGTCCCGCGGTCGATTAAGCGACTGTCCCATGAGGGGAACACTCGTCAAACGAATTGAAGATCCTTCCGAATCTTCTATCGCATTCGTCCACCAGGAGTTACGACAAAGCAACAGCTCGATGCCGCCGTAGGTGCGTTAACGAATTACCAGTTTGGTGGCATCTTCCTAGGTAAGGGATGATACGCGAAGTCATCCGAGGTCAGCCCTCGGGCCAATGACGACGCTTCGCTGTCCGCGCCGTCCTCTATCGAAATGGGAGATGAGACGATCGCTCCGACCTCCTCGCCCCGAACGGGGCATGCCGGCCGGACCGCCCCGAGCCGACATCGGCGACCGTGGCGATGGGGACCCGGCGAAAAGTTGCCAATGAGTGCCAATGAGTGCCATGGCCCGACCGGACCCGAGTCGGTCCAATACCCTTCCGAGACAGACACTTAGAATCCTCGATGCACACAGAAGGGGCGACAAGTGATGAAGCCACCCCTCGATGGCATGGACACCCCTGTCGAAATCGACGGAACAACATATTTAAATTCGTCCGATCCGGGCACTCAATCGGGAATAAGCCGCCACCCCGACCCGCGAGAACGCCTGGCACAACCCGGGCCGATCGACGAGACCGAGCTGATCGAGCTGTTGTGCGCGGACCAGGTTCATCGATGGCGAGCCGGTGAACGCATCCCGGCCGAGGCTTACCTGTCGCTGCACCCGACCCTTCACGGTCAGGGCGAGGCCGCTTTCGAGCTGATCTATGGCGAATACCTGGTACGCGAGTCGCTCGGCGAGTCGCCCAAGCTCGAGGAGTTCTTCTGGCGATTCCCCGGCTTCGCCGAACGTCTGAGGCGGCAACTCGGACTCCATCGCGCCCTTGCGGAAGCCTCGCCCAGGACGGAAACCGGCCGGGAGGAGGATGACGGCGAGGAAGAACACGGCGCGGAGCGGGAAGTGCCCCTGGTGCCGGGCTACAAGATCCTGGGAATCCTCGGGCAGGGGGGTATGAGCGTGGTCTACATGGCCCGCCAGGCTCGCCTGAATCGGCTGGTCGCGCTCAAGGTGATTCGCGCCAAGGTCTACGCCGAACCCGAGATCGCCGCTCGCTTCCGCGACGAGGCGGAAGCCGCGGCACGTTTCCAGCACCCCAACATCATCCAGGTCCACGAAGTGGGCGAGTTCGACGGGCTCGGCTTTCTCGTGCTCGAGTACGCGTCGGGCGGCAGTCTCCAACAAAAGCTCGCGAATACCCCGCAGCCGCCTCGAGCCGCGGCGCAGATGACCGAGCACCTGGCGAGAGCCCTGCATTACGCCCATCAGCGCGGGATCATCCACCGCGACCTGAAGCCGGCAAACGTCGTCCTCACCGAGGAGGGAATCCCCAAGGTCACCGACTTCGGCCTCGCCAAGCTGATGGAGCGTGAAGCCGGAGTCACGCGGACCGGCGATATCCTGGGTACTCCGAGCTATATGGCTCCCGAGCAGGCTCGCGGCACACCGGGTGACGTCACGGCATCGGCCGACATCTACGCCCTCGGCGCGATCCTCTACGAGATGCTCACCGGACGCCCGCCCTTCAAGGGGGCGACCCCGATGTTAACGCTGTCCCAGGTCACCGACCAGGAAGCACTGCCGCCCGGACGGCTCCAGCGCAACCTCCCTCGCGAGATCGAGACGATCTGCCTGAAATGCCTCGAGAAAGAGCCTCGCAAGCGCTACGCGACCGCGTTGGACCTGGCCGACGACCTTCGCCGGTTCCTGGAAAATCGGCCGATCCTGGCCCGAAGGGTCGGCAAAGCGGAATGGCTCTGGCGATGGTGCCGTCGCGAGCCGGTCAAGGCCGGATTGGCGGCCAGCCTCGTGGCGGCCGTCCTCCTGGGCTTCATGGGGGTGACTACGCAATGGCTCCGGACGCAGGAGAAGGCCCGGGCCGAAGCCCTGGCGCGCGGCCGTGCCGAGAATGCCGAGACCCAGGCCCTGGACAGCCTCTATTTCAGCCGGATCGCCCAGTCTCGGCACGAGTGGCGGCTCAATAACATCATCGGTGCCCGACAGCTCCTGGACCAGTGCGAACCGAGTCGTCGCGGATGGGAATGGCATTACCTCCACCATCTCGACCAGGCCGATCTCGGCACGCTGACCTTTCCCGAGTTGTCGCACATCAATGCCGTCGCGTTCAGTCGTGATGGGAGTCGATTCGCATTCACCGCCTATAATGCCTACGAAGGCCCAAAGGGCCGGGAACCTTATCCGATCGAAGTCTGGGAGACGTTCCCGCGTCGCCGGTTGTCGCGATTCGCCGGATCCGGTCCAACGTTGCGTCTCTCGTTCAATCCCGAAGGTCGCCAGCTCGCGTCGAGCGGCTCCTACGGCGCGAAGCTCTGGGATCTCTCGAGCGGGAAGGCGGTCCACAAGTGGGGACCGAGCGGATCGCTCACCTTCAGCCCCGACGGGAAGGCCCTCGCGGCCAACCTGGGCGACCGAGTGGTCTTCTCGGATCCGACCAGCAACGCCCGGATTCGCGACTTTCCGGCGGCACCGGGCCGTGTGACCTACCGTCCGGATGGCCGGGTCGTGGCGGTGAGCGGGCCAGAAGCCGTCGAGCTCCGCGACGCGATGACCGGCCGCGAGATCGGTCGGTTGTCTCATGGTCCCGGCGAGGCCGAGGAGCGCAACGTTCGCATGTTCGGTCACGAAGGTCCCGACCTCGCGTTCAGCCCGGATGGACGATACCTGGTCGTGGCCACGAATCCGCCCCGGGTCTGGGACGCGAACACGGGCAATCCCCTCTTCACGCTCAATGGGCACGATGGGAGCGTGCCCGGTGTCGCCTTCAGCCCGGACGGTCGCCAGGTCGCGACGGCCGGCGTTGACTCCACGATCCGGTTCTGGAGCATGCAGACGGGTGCCGAGCAGGGAATCCTGCGCGGGCACTCCGCATGGGTCGGCTGCCTCGCCTATCATCCCGAGGGATGGTCGCTCTTATCGGGCGGGCGCCACATCGCCGAGGTGAAAGCCTGGGACCTGACGCGACGCCAGGAGTACCTCTCGATGCCCGGCGTCCGCGGCTCGGCGATGGTCTTCGATCGGGATGGTCGAAACCTGAGCGTCCTCACGGTCGACGGCGGCCTGCAACGGCGTGAAGTCGAGACCGATCGCATCGTGACGGGTCCTCACATCGATCTGAGCCGGAAGTGGCAGACTCCCGCAGTCCTCGCCGAATACTCGAGTGACGGTCGTCGCCTTGCGACCGTGGCCTCCAACCGGAGGATCATCAAACTTTGGGACCCGGAGGATGGCCGGCAGACGGCTGCCCTGGAAGGATTGACCGTGGACGCCAACTGCGTGGCGTTCAGTGGCGATGGAGCCCGTGTCGCCGCTTCGGGCGGGTTCAGACACAAGGACAATCTCGAGCGGGAAGCGGTGGTCTGGGATACGGTCACGACCAAGACTCTCGCGGTATTCCAACCGACACCCGGACCGACGATCAACACTCATGGCCGTGTCGCACTGGATCATGACGGCGGCCGCCTCGCCTTCGACGACTACGAGGAGGCCGAAATCGACCCGGAGACCCATTTGCCCCTGGGATCTCCTCGGAGTTATATCAACGTCTGCGAGGTTTCTACGAGCCGTCTCCTCCAGAGACTCCCGATGCCCGGTGCGCTCGTGGTTTATGCGATCGCGTTCAGCCCCGATGATCGGCTCATCGCGGCCGGGGACCGGGAGAAGAAGGTGTGGGTCTGGGAAGCGTACACCGGCTCGCTCCTCCACGAAACCCAATGGGATGGCGAATCGTTCCGCCTCGCCTTCAGTCCGGATGGTCAACGTCTGGCGGGAGTGAACCGCTCCAGGGTCCAGGTCCGGAACGTCAACGATGGCCGGGAAATCCTCTCGCTCCGCGGGGCGCCCTCGCGGCCTTTCGACGGCGGATTCAACCCGCTGATCGCCTGGAGCCCCGATGGGAGACAGATCGCGGCATTGAACTGGGACCAGAGCGTCAGCATCTGGAACGGCACCGAGGAGTCGATCCCGGAGTCCGATCGCTGGGCCGCCGCTCGAGGGCGAGTCTTCGCATGGCATCTGGCCCAGGCCGAGGCGGCGCTCGCGAGCGAGCAGATCGCCGGCGCAACCTTTCATCTCGAAAAACTGGACAATTTGCTCCCGCCGGATGCCAGTTCGATTCGGCGTCGGGCGCACCTTCATCTGCGACTCGGTCACCACGACCGGGCCGCCGCAGATTTCGGCCGATGGGTGGCCCTGGGAATGCCCGATGATCCCCAGGGCTGGCTCTCCTATGCCCGCCTACTCCTGATCAGGGGCGATCGCGAGGGATATCGGAAACTGTGCTCGCAAATGCTCGATGCCTTGGAGAAAGATCGACATTGGTCGTTCGTACGGAACACGGCGCGAACGCTAGGGCTCGCGCCGTGCTCAGCCTCGGAAGCCGGACGCCTGCTCAGCTTGATCCGGCAACTCCTCCCGGACCCGGACCTGCTCGCTTCGCATGATAGGTTCGCCATCGCCCTGGCCCATTTTCGAGGCGCGGAATGGGAATCCGCGCGCAAGAGCCTCCAGGCAATGATGATTCCAAGAGCCAACGAGCCTCCATCTCAGTGGCCACTCATGGCGATGATCCAACATCGCCTCGGCCATGCGAAAGAAGCCGCGGAGATGCTCGCCGATGCGAAACGAAGACTCGTCGAGCATGCCGCGAGACGTGGAGACAGGCCGGGATCGGCCATCGATGAAGTATGGTTCGATTACGAGAGCCTGACCGGGGAAGCCGAGGCCCTGATCGGCGGACATGAGAGATAGACTCGTACGCTCGTCGGCCGCCGTTGACTTCGGACGGCGGATCATGGGCCGTGGGATAGACTTCTACGGTCAGGCGGCCTGGCAATCGACGACTCGCGGCCGCATAATCGTTCCGCACGACATCTTCGTCGCGTTGCCGCGACCGGGTGACCGATTCGAGCCGAGATGTTCGTCGCATCGGGCCAAATTCAATCAAGGGTAGAGTGACATGCGGTATCGAACATTCGGACGGACGGGCTGGTCGGTCAGCGAGATCGGTTACGGGATGTGGGGGCTCGCGGGCTGGACGGGTTCGGACGACGGCGAGACGTCTGACGCGCTCGAACGGGCCGTTCAGCTCGGGTGTAACTTCTTCGATACAGCGTGGGCTTACGGCGATGGACGAAGCGAGGCCCTCCTCGGGCACCTCGTGCACAATCATCCCGACAAGACCCTCTATGTCGCGACCAAAGTCCCGCCCAGGAATCGGACGTGGCCCTCGCGGCGGGGGTTCACCCTGGACGAATGCTTCCCGCCCGATCACATCATCGAGTACACGGAAAAGAGCCTGCGAAACCTGCAACTGACACGGATCGATCTCCTCCAATTCCACGTATGGGAAGACGAGTGGGCCAATGACGAGCGATGGCAGCGAGCGATCGATGACCTCAAGCGTCAGGCACTGGTCCGCGCGGTCGGGATCAGCGTGAATCGTTGGGAGCCGAACAACGGACTCGAGACCCTGCGAACGGGTTTGATCGATGCCGTCCAGGTCATCTATAACATCTTCGACCAATCGCCGCAGGACGAGCTTTTTCCCCTCTGCCGGGAGCTGAACATCGGCGTGATCGCTCGCGTACCGTTCGACGAGGGGACGCTGACCGGGACGCTGACCAAGGAGTCGACCTGGCCCGAAGGGGACTGGCGTAACACCTACTTCGTCCCCGAAAATCTGGAGCAGAGCGTCAACCGCGCGGAAGCCCTTCGTCCGCTCGTCCCTGACGACATGACGATGCCCGCCCTGGCCTTGCGCTGGATTCTGGCGGATCCGACGGTCTCCACGATCATCCCGGGCATGCGCAAGATCCCCCACGTCGAGGCCAACATCGCGGCCAGCGACGATCGCGTCCTCGATCCCGTTTTGATGGAGCAACTCAAGGCCCATCGATGGGATCGGACGCCGACCGAGTGGTCCCAGTAAGAAACTGATTCCTGGGCGTGATGCAACTTCGACGGCCCTCGAGCCGGCTCCCGGCTCGGTCGCGCCTTGATCGGCATGGTAGACTTCAGGGACGAGGAATCCGCGCGTTGCCGTCGCAACAATCCAGGGGGTGGGATGAGGCAGTACTTGGATTTGCTGCAAGACGTCCGCGATCACGGAAGGCGGAAGCAGACCAGGGCGATCCTGCGCTCAACCGGGCAAAAAATCGACGCCCTCAGCGTGTTCGGTCGTCAGATTCGGTTCGACCTGAACGAGGGATTTCCCCTGGTCACCACCAAGCGGGTCGCGTTTAACGCGATCGTGCATGAGCTGATCTGGTTCCTTCGCGGATCGACCAATATCCGCTACTTGAAGGAAAACGGTGTGTCCATCTGGGACGAGTGGGCCGACGCGGAGGGGGAGCTCGGCCCGGTCTACGGAAAGCAATGGCGTTCCTGGGCTGCTCCCGGCGGTCGAGCCGTCGATCAGATCGAGTACGTCCTCCAGGGGATACGATCGCTTCGCGACGACCCGACGGCTTCGGTCGGGCGCCGTCTGATCGTCTCCGCCTGGAATCCGGCCGATATCTCCGAGATGGCCCTCCCTCCTTGTCACACCCTGTTCCAGTTCAACGTGGCGGAAGGACGACTCTCCTGCCAGCTCTACCAGCGGTCGGCGGACCTTTTCCTGGGAGTTCCGTTCAATATCGCGAGTTATGCCCTGTTGACTCATCTCGTGGCCCACGTGAGTCGGCTCGAGGTCGGCGACTTTATTCACACCTTCGGTGATGCGCACATCTACTCCAACCACCTGGACCAGGTCGACGAGCAACTGGGGCGTGAGCCTCTCCCATTACCCAGGCTCGAGATCGATGGCGGACTCGAGGATCTCAAATCGATCTCGCGAGATCAGATCAGCCTGATCGGATACCAATCCCACCCATCGCTTCGTGGCGAGGTCGCCGTATAGGGGAGGGGGCGAGGTCGTGATCATCTCGGCTATCGCGGCCATTGCCAAGGACGGGGTGATTGGAAACCGCGGCAAGCTCCCATGGGATCTGCCCGCGGACCTGAAGCGATTCCGCGCAACGACCTGGGGCAAGCCGATCATCATGGGCCGGAAGACACACGAATCGCTGGGGAGGGCTTTACCTGGTCGCGTCAACATCGTCCTCACGAGAGACCCCGGGTTTCAAGCCAAGGACTGCTCCGTCGCCAGGACTCCGGACGAAGCGCTGACACTCGCCCTGAAAGTGGGAGCGGAGGAAGCGGTCGTCATCGGGGGCAGCGAGGTGTTCAAAGCCTTTCTCCCGAGATGCACCAAGCTTTATCTGACCGTCGTCGAGGGGGAATTCGAGGGGGACGCGTACTTTCCGATGAGGCTACTGGAGTCTCTCGAATGGGAGATCATCCACGAGGAATTCTGGCCGGGCGACGAGCGAAATCGGTATGCCGCGCGATATCGCATCCTCCAGCGGCGAAGCTCGCCAAGTGTCCCGGAGAGATCCCTCCGGAAGTGATCGGCAATCGCCGGGTCGCGTTGCTATAATGCCCTTGAGCCTACGGGCATACCGGCCGGAGCCGGCTCCTCGCACCCGAGCGTTGGCATGCGGAAGATTCGCCTCAAATCGACGTTGGCCACCCGGCTTTCCGAGCACCTTCAGCGCGAGCTGAATGCGTCGCAGCATGCCGCGGTGACGGCTCCGAACGGCTACAACCTGATCCTGGCCGGTCCCGGTTCGGGAAAGACGCGAGTCATCACCTTCCGTGTCGCCTACCTGATCGCCATGGGAGTCCCGGCCGGCTCGATCATGCTCGTCACGTTCACCCGACGCGCGGCGCGGGAGATGGTCCGCAGGCTCGAATCGCTGATCGGCGAACAAGGGAATCAGGTCTGGGCCGGGACCTTCCATCACATCGGCAATCGCATCCTCCGGCGCGCCGCGACGATCCTGGGCTATGAGCCCAATTTCACGATCCTCGACAGCGAAGATCAGCTCGACCTGATGAGGCTGGCCATGGATGATGCCGGTTTCGCCGGGACCGGCAAGATGGCCCCGAAGCCCGCCGCCGTCCAGCATTGGATCAGCTTCAGCGCGAACGTGAACAAGCCGCTGGCCGAGGTCGTCAACGAGCGTGCACCCGAGTTGCTCGAATGGCAGTCTCAGTTGGAGACGGTCGCGTCAACCTATGCCCGTCGCAAACAATCGGCCAATTGCATGGACTACGATGACTTGCTCATCCAGTGGGGCCGACTGCTCCGCGAATTTCCCGAGCAGCGAGCGAGCCTCGGCAAGACCTTCCAGCACATCCTCATCGATGAGATGCAGGATACCAACGCCGTGCAAGTCGATGTGGTCGAGGCGATCGCCGCCGCGGGTCCCGGAAATCTCACGGCCGTGGGCGACGATGCCCAGTCGATCTACCGGTTCCGAGGCGCGGACTATGACAACATCCTCCGCTTCCCCGAACGGCACCCCGTCGCGAAGATCTTCCACCTCGATATCAACTATCGCTCCACGCCCCAGATCGTCGCATTCACCCGTGCTTCGATCGCCCACAATCAAACCGGTTACCCCAAGGAGCTCATCTCCGCGCGGCCGAACGGGACGCTCCCGTTAGTCGTTGCCACCCAGGACGCCTACGAAGAAGCCGCGTTCATCTGCCAGGAAATCCTCGAAGCCCGCGAGAAAGGCCTGGAGCTCGGCCAGATCGCCGTACTCTATCGCAACCATCACGACAGCATCTTGATTCAGGGGGAGTTGCTGCGCGCGGCATCCCGTACACGGTGCGGAGTGGGCTACGGTTCTTCGAACAGGGTCACATCAAGGATGTCCTCGCCTTTCTCCGGATCGTCGTCAACCCGCGCGACGAGGCGTCCTGGCGACGGCTGCTCCTCCTCTTGCCGGGCGTCGGTCCGGCGAAGGCGGCCGCAATCTTCGATCTCCTCGCACGGAGCGACAAACCCCTCGAGACGCTCGAGACGGCCGAGTCGATGTCGCTGCTGCCGCCGAAGAGCAAGGGCTTCTTCGCCGGGTTCGTCAGCGACTTACGACAGCTCCGGGGCACCGACCCGGGGCGAAATCCGGCCGCCGCGATCGCCGCGATCCTCAGGGGAGGATACCCGGATACGGTCAGGAGGAAGTACGAGCGCCCGGATAACCGCCTCGCCGATATCGATCAATTCGCACTCCTCGCCGCGAGATACGACAGCCTGGAGCGATTGATCGCCGACATGATCCTGGCGGGCGACGTCTATGGAATGGACTCGGTCGCGGACGATGAGCCTCGCGAACTCGTCGTCCTCAGCACGGTCCACCAGGCCAAGGGCCTGGAATGGTCCTACGTCTTCGTGCCTCGACTGATCGAGGAGAGTTTTCCTCACCGACGGGCCATCGACGAACCCGGCGGCGAGGAGGAGGAGCGGCGAATTTTCTACGTGGCCATCACTCGGGCCATGAATGAGCTGACATTGACGTATCCGTTATGCCTTCCCCGCGACAGGGGCCCGACCGTCATAACGACGCCCAGCCGCTTCCTCGCCGAGATCGACGAATCGCTCATCGAACGGGGCGAGATCGAGTCGGATTCCCTCGACCCGATCGGCAATCCATGGTCCAATGTCGCGGGCGGTCTGATGGAATGACGAGGACCGATCGATCACCGCGGACGGCGCGACCCGACAGGAGAACTCGTCATGTCAATTCACGGATGTTGGTCCCTCCTGCTGGGATTCGTGACGTACTTCGCACCGGTCGGCAGCGGGATGGAAATCCCATCGGCCGCGTCAACGCAGGATGAACAGACCGCAAAGGCTGCCGTCCCGCCGGTCACTGGTGCCAAGGTCTTCCGCATCCAGGTCGTGGACGAGGCGACCGGACGCGGCGTCCCGCTGGTCGAGCTCAGGACCGTCAACCAGATCCGATATGTCACGGACAGCAACGGTATCGCGGCGTTCGACGAGCCCGGCCTCTTCAATCGCAAGGTCTTCTTCTTCGTCACCAGTCACGGGTATGAGGCCGCCAAGGACAACTTCGGCTATCGCGGACGGGCCGTCGAAGTCACCGAGGGTGGTTCGGCGCGGATCGGCGTCCTCCGTCTGAACATCGCGGAGCGGCTCTATCGGATCACCGGCGCCGGGATCTATCGGGATAGCACCCTGACCGGCGATCGAATCCCGATCCGCGAGCCGCTTCTCAACGGCCGGGTCCTCGGCCAGGACAGCGTCATCAACACCCTCTACCGGGACAAGATCCACTGGTTCTGGGGCGACACCAATCGTCCGGATTATCCCCTGGGCAACTTCCACGTGCCGGGCGCGACCTCGGAGCGACCGGGGCAGGGGGGACTCGATCCCGATGAAGGCGTCGACCTGAGCTACTTCCTCGACGAAAAAGGATTCGCCAAGCCGACCGCACCGGTTCCGGGCGATGGTCCGACCTGGCTATCCGGACTGGTCGTCCTCAACGATCACGAGGGGCGCGAGCGAATGTTCGCCTACTACGTGAAGATCCGCAATCAACTTGAGATCTACCAGCACGGTCTGGTCGAGTACAGGCCCGACATCCAGCGATTCGAGAAGGTCGTCCAGTTCCCGGATGCACGCCTCTTTCCCGGCGATTGTCCGAGCGGACATCCATTCCTGTTTCGAGATCGGGGTGTCGACTATTTCTATTTCGCCAATCCCTATCCCCTGATCCGCGTGCCGGCGGATCCGGAGAAGCTCAGGGATCCCCGGACGTTCGAGTCCTTCACAAGCCTGAAGCCGGGGACCACGCGGACCCAGCAGCAACTCGACTGGGGCCCTGATGGTTCGCCGCGATACGGCTGGAAGCGGCAAACTCAAGTCCTGCCCCAGGACCAGCAAAACAAGCTGATCTCTGCCGGACGCATCCGGCCGCAAGAGGCACTCCTCAACCTCCAGGATGTCGACACGAGCAAGGCCGTCCTGGCTCACGGGGGCTCGGTCTACTGGAATGCGTTCCGCAGCCGTTGGGTGATGATCGCCGTGGAATCCTTCGGCAGCACGTCCTATCTCGGCGAGGTCTGGTATGCAGAGGCCGATACACCCCTGGGACCGTGGGTCTACGCCCGCAAGGTCGTGACTCACGACAAGTACAGCTTCTACAATCCGAAGCAGCATCCGATGTTCGACAAGGACGGCGGACGGATCATCTACTTCGAGGGAACGTACACCACCACGTTCTCGGGGAATCCGAACCCGACCCCCCGGTACGATTACAACCAGGTGATGTACCGCCTCGACCTGTCCGATCGACGATTGTCGCTCCCCGTCGCGATTTACGAAGTGTCCAGAGATCGAGGGCCGGTACGACTGGCCTCCCGGAAGGGGCTATCGGAATCGGCCGGAGCGGCTCCCGGGCCCATTGCTTTCTTCGCGCCGGAGCGACCGGGAAACGGGACGCTCCCGGTTTACGAGCAGATCGATGCTGCCGGGAGGCAGACATTGCGAGTCGAATCCGTTGAGCCGCCCGCGGTCGGTAAGGATGGAGGCCCGCTCTTCTTCCTGCTTCCCGACGACAACACGAAGCGAACACCCACCACGATCCGCCTGTATGAATACACGGACGCGGCAGGAGCGCATACCTACTCGATTCATCCGCCCGGAACAGCCGGCAGACCGACCACGGGTGCCAGGGTACTCGGGCGCGTATGGAAAAATCCGGGGCGATCGCGGCCATGGTGATTCGACCGGCCACGAAACTTGAGACACGACCTCGTCCCGATTCCTCCGCGGTCCTGACCCGTCCGAGAACTCTCACTCATCAGGAAGAAACGTGATGAGTCCATCCGATCACGAACGAGACGGCCAGCTTGTCCCAGACCCGATCGACCTCGGAGGCCAAGCCGTACGGGATTGGATGGAGAGTGAAGTCATTGGCGACGAGACGACGTGGCTTCAGGAGATCATCGCCCAGTTGGAAAACGACCCCGGCGAATGCTGGCTGGCGATGGAAAGCCTCTCGGCAATCGATCCGGAGATGCGTCGGGCGATCATCGGCGAGTTGTCCGGGCACCGATCGAAGCCCGGCGTTCAAACTCTGCTTAGCCTCCTCGCCACCACACACGACCCTGACACCCGGTCGGCCGCTCGCCTGGCCTACGATCAGGTCGATCAGGTCGAACTTCCTGCTCCCGGAGCCGGAGTATCATTGGATGTTTACGCGGGTCGTGAGGCGCTAGAGTTGGATATACCGGCGATCGAGGTCGTCAACGGCCTGATCACTCCCGTCAACGGTATGGGACGAGCGACGGTCGTGGTCTCGATCCGTCAGGCCGGTCAGCGCAGGACCGCCGCGTTCTTGTGCGACGTTTGCAAGGGAATCCTGGACGTGGTCGGAGAGGTCGAATCCGAGTCGCCATCGGCCGGCCGCCTGATTGAGGATTGGCTGGAACGGACCGGTGGCGATTGCGCCGACGACTTCCCGAGTCTAGCCTTGATCTTGCTCAAAGGGAGCCTGTTGCTCTGCGGCGTCGAGGCGCCCGGGCACGTCCGGGATTGGGTCGCGGGGATGCTCGGTCCGGGATTCGAGCCCTCGGGAGCGCCGGGTGTCATCCCGATGCCAACGACGACCTCGATTCCAGGCGAAGAGATGGCCCGGCGCGTAGATGAGATCCTCGACGCCTGCCCCTCATGGCTGGACACATCGGGCCTCACCGTCGGATTGGCGGAGGAGATCTCGATGCGCGAAGGCACCTCCACCCCCGACCCGGTTCGTGATGCGGGTGCCTATCGCTTCCTGTTCGAACACCTGCTCATCCACAAGTTGGAGTTGTATCGCCGGATGCTCCTGTGGATGGGCTGGGTCTGGCGAGGATCGGGGCGAGAGGAACTCTCGCGATCGGCGTTCGCCCTGGCTGTCCAGCTCTCCGACGAGCAATACGAAGTCCCGTCACATCCCTTCACGGTCGCGCTCTCGACGCGAAGCCTCCTGGCGGCCCAGGCCCGGATTCGGGCCAATGGAGATGCCGGAAGAATCCTGAGGGCGACGAGACGATCATGATTCATCGACCGATCGAGCGTGCGACGGGCTCTCGATCGGGCCGTAAACACTCCGGGCCCGGTCTCGATGCCCTCCGAGGAGAACCGCGAGCCCGAGCCCGGAAGACCCAACCCGATGGTTGTCGTAATGGTCACTTCTTCGTGGATTTGGCCGCGCCCTTGGCTTCCGGCTTTGCGGGCGCCGCCTTCGCTGCCGGCGCCGCCTTCGCTGCCGGCTTGGCGGACTTCTTCTCGTCGGCCTTCTTCTTCTTGGCGGTGTCACGTGCGTCGCCCATTGCTCAATTCTCCTCGAAAGTGGGGACCGAATTGTCTGAAGTTGGAAATGAGCTTGTCGTCTCTCCGCGAAGAAGAACGACAACTCTTACCATGCCATGAGGATTCGCAATCTTCAAGAGAGATTCTGAAGAAATTTGGAGATCCGTTACGTTCTCATAGGATCGAGACAGATGGGGTGGACGCGTCGATCATACCGGTCGTGTCGATCGGTGCAATCCACCCCACCTGGGGCGTTTCCCGCGCCCGCTGGACAAGCCGCGTAGGTCGTGACGAGAGACTCGCTCGGGCCGATAGGCCTTCGGTTCTCATCCGAACGCGGAGAGCCGGGACCGAGGTCCATCCGGTCACGCGGCCTGGCCGGTTCGAGTCGCCAATTTCAAAACAATTTCATGAATAAATATCAGGTCGCCTCACTCTTCGGGTCGAAGACCGAGACTGGATGCGAACGTGAATGAAAAACGCCCCGAGGCCGCTTTCGCGACCCGAGGCGTTCGTGGATCCGGGGAATAGCTGTCAGAGCTTCTTCCTCCCATCGATTCGCCGAGAACCTGACTCGTCCCCGGTGATTCGGCTCAAAGCGGCTCGTAACAGGTTCGGCTCGAGTCTCGGCACTCGCGATGGCCGACCATGTCATCGTCCGG
>CAVURY010000061.1:0-2061963 GCA_963743925.1 uncultured Planctomycetota bacterium
CGAAACGATCGAGCATCCGTTTTCGATCCCGGAACCGATCAAGAAACACCTCGACTTGACCAGCGGCAAGGATCTCGGCCGGCTCTACAACATCGTGCCGAAGGAGGGCTATCGCAGGCGATCGCCCCGGCTGAGTCTCGCCAAGAATTCGGAACTCGTTTCTCTGCTGTCCGACCCAGCTTCCTGGTGGCGAGAGACGGCCCAGCGGCTACTGATCGAGCGAAAGGCCCAGGACGCCTACTGGCGCTGAAGGCGCTCGCTCGTGATCGGCCCAGTGCGCCGGGTCGGGTCCACGCCCTCTGGACTCTCGAGGCTCTGGGCTCGCTCGGCTCCGAAGACTTGCTCCCCGCCTCTAGAGACGCCGACGCGAACGTCCGCGAGCAGGCCGCCAGGCTCTGCGATGGGCACCTCGACGCAACGCTCGCCGTTGGTCGAGCCCTTGCTTGCGCTCTGCACACGACCGGGATTCGATGGTCCGATTCCAGACCGCCCTGACACTCGGCGGCGTCAAGGATCGCAGTCGGTCCCTCGAGGCCTAACTACGATCTCCCTGACGGACCTCCGCGATCCCTGGACCCGAGCGGCGGTGCTCAGTTCATCCCGGGCCGGGCCTGGAAACTGATTGACCGCCTCGACGAAAAGTCGCCGGGCGTTTTCGCGCGTGCCGAAGGACGCCCGTGGCTTGACGATCCACGGTCCTCGTCGGTGCGGAGAATGACCCTGAGGCCATCAAGTCGGTCCTGGCTCGCTTCTCGGGTTCTGACACATCACTCACTCGCGCGGCCGTGCTCGGGCTGGGCAAGGGTCTCCAGCGAGCGGGCGGATCTTTGCGTGATGCCTTGCGCGGGCCGGCGGGTCCTCAGCTCGCGGAGGTCTTCGACCGGGCGGCGGAACTGGTCAAAAGTGATGGAGCGGTCGGCTCTCGGGTGGATGCCATCCGCCTGCTCGGTCTCGGACCGGTGGATAAAGCCCTTGATGTGATCCCTGACCGTCTCGACGCTCGTCAGCCGATCTCCGTGCAACTCGCCGCGATCCAGACTCTGGGCGACCTTCCCGATCGTCGGGTCGGACGCAGATCGTCGGGCGCTGGAAGAACTTGAGTCCATCCGTCCGCCGCGAGGCAATCGAAGCCCTTTATTCTCGCGCCGAGCGGCCGAACCCGCTCCTGGATGGCGGCTTGAGGCCGGGACCGTTGCCGTTTCCGACCTCGATCCGGCGCGTCGGAAGCAATTGCTGTCGTTGCCTGCTACACCGGCCCGGCCGCGTGCCGAGACGATCCTCGGAAGGCGACCCCCGCCCATCGGGGAGCCGTTCTCGTCAGGTTCCGGCCTGCCCTGAAGATGGTCGGCGACCGAGCGAAGGGAAAAGAAGTCTTCCGCAAGGTCTGCCGACTGCCACTGCGCCGAAGCGGTCGGGACAGAGGTCGGTCCCAACCTGGCGACGGTCACCGGACGAATTCCCGAAGACTTGCTCGTCCACATCCTCGACCCGAACCGGGAAGTCGCGGCCAATTACGTCAATTACAGCGTTGCGACGACCGACGGGGGCGTGCTGACCGGCATGATCGCCGAGGAGTCGGCCAACGCGGTCACGCTCAAGCGGGCCGAAGGTGTGACGGACGTTGTGGCACGGACACGCATCGAGGCGGTTTCCTCGACCGGCCTTTCGCTCATGCCGGAAGGGCTGGAAACGGGACTTGAGCCGAAGGACCTCGCCGATCTGATCGCTTACGTCCGGGGCATTCAGGCCGGCGGACAGACCGCGCCGGTTCGATAAGAAATCTCGATCGACGAGTCGGTCAAGGCTTGTTACCGAGCCTTTGACGGAGGCGAATGAACTTCTGCTGGAGCTCGCCGCCGCCGAGATCCGGGTGGAGGATCGATGTGGCGTCGATGAGGTGTGCGGACTCCTTGAACTGGCCGGTGTGGTAATAGGCGAGGGCCAGGGTATACCGGGCGTCGAACCAGAGCGGCGACCCCGCCGTGTTGTTCTGGAGCCGCAGCCGCTGGACGTCGATGTCGAGCGAGTAGACCTCGAGCCGGCTGTAGGTATCGCCCAGGTCGCGGAGGAGCCGGTCGCTGGTGTCGGCGGAGCGCCCCGCCAGGACGAGAGCGAGCGCCTCGCATCGCGGTCCTCGCCGCAGAACAGCAGCGAGCGAGTCAGCCGCATCTTGAATTCGCCGATCAGCTCGGGCGGGAACTTCTGGTCGATCGCCATGAGCGGTTCGACCAGAAGCTTCAACACAAGACCGAATCTCCGCTGACGCAGGTCGGTCTCGGCGGTCGAGGCGCACTGGTCGAGGAGGCGAACCGCGTCCACGAGCGCGTTCAGTTCGGAGGGGACATCCCAGTCGGTATGGGTCTGGGCCTCGCGTTCGGCCTCCACATATCGTCCGATCTCGATCAGCGCGATCGTCCGGAGGAGCCGGGCCCGATAGTGGATGCTCGCGGTCGCCACGAGCTGGGTGACCCGATCGCAGAGATCCTTGGCGACTTCGGGCCGGCCCGCGGTGGGGGTCAGGTTGAGCCTCGCACGCGCCAGGAGCAGTCGGCCTTGAGCCTCGTCCGTGCGAGCCAGCTTGAGGCTGTCGGAAAGGAGCCGGTCCGCCCGCCGGAATCGCTCGGCGATCTTCGAGCGATCGGGATTGATGAGCAAGCGATCGATCTCGTCGCGATCGATCTCCGCGATGGCCAGGTGCGCGTTGATCCATCGGGACGAACCGGGGAGGATGGCTGACCACAAGGCGACGGCCCGATCGCGATCCTTCGAATCGAGGGCCAGTTCGCCGAGTAGCCAGCGGGCCTCGTCGGTGGTCGCCTCGCGGGGGAATTCGCGAATCTGATGCTCGAGGGCCTCGGCATAGGACGCGGTCGATGCGCCCGGCATGTTCGAGGAGACCGCGCGGCCGCGGGCCAGGGTGCGTAGCATCCCCGCCCTGGCGCGGAGAGGGCCGGACGAGGGGTCGTCCGCGATTTTCGAGAGCGTGGCGTTCGCCTCGGTGAACTTGCCCCCCTGGAAGAAATAGGCCCCGGCGCGGAGACGATAGCCGGCCGCGGCGGCTGCCTGGCCCAACGCCGCGGCTCGATCGGCGGCCCGCGTCGCCGCCAAGCCGGCCTTGGAGGCGTTGCCCGCCAACTGATAGGCTTCCGCCATCGCGTCCCAGGCCTCCGGTGGTTGCTGCCCTCCGGGCTCGATCCCGGCCTGGTTCAGCTCCAGGAGCGCCAGCCTGGCCTCCGGAGACTTTCCGGGTCGAAGCCCCTGGATCTCCCGGAAAAGATCCGATTCGATCCGAGAACGGTCGGCCCCGGCCGGTGATCGAGCGAGCTCGGCGAGGTAGATCCGAGCTTTCCACAAACCCTTCATCGGCGGTTTCAGTTGCGAGCCGTTGACCGCCTGGATCGCCTCGGCGAACTGGTTCTGGCCGATCCGGAGCGGGATACGGACATCAAACAGGTCATGGTCTGAGGGTGCGGGCCTGGACTTGGCCGCCTCATCGAGCTCCTTGACGGCCAGCGGCACATCTCCCTTCCGACGCGCGAGATCGGCCCGGAGCAGGTGCCAGTAACCCGCCAGACCAAGCTCGGTGGCGGGGACGTTGAGGAGACCGACCGCCTCGTTCTCGCGATCGCGACGCTCCGCGGAGCCGTCCGGGTCGAGTTCCGCGCGGTCGGCCAGCGCCTGCGCCAGGCGGAAACGCTGGTTCTCGCCCAGGGTCGTCCGGTCGCCGAAGGCCGACATGTTCCGCAATCGCTCGATCGCGTCGTCGAGCATGGCGATCGCCCGATCGCGGAGCTTGGGGTCTTCGGGTTCCAGCCGCGTGGCCTGGAGCCAGGTTTGCGCCTGGGCCCATCGGAAGACCGCCGCCTGGAAACGGAGCTGTCGAGTCAGGGGCAGGTCGGGGTTTTCCCGGGTGAAGCGATCGAGCAGGTCGGTCGCCTGCGACCACCGACGGCGGCGGACTTCCGGGTCGGACGAGGATTGCGCCGCGCGATCGAGCGTCGCGGCCATGTCCAGCGCGAGCTCCTCCCGACGGACGGGATCGATCGTCGTATCGGCGATCTGGGTGAGGACGAGGGTCAGATGTTGCGACACCTCGGAGTCGTTGAGCGGCGGCAACTGGGCCACGGCCGTAGTTGCCGCCGCGACGACGATCAGTCCCGATAGTCGAGCCAACACGGACTGCTCCTCACACCGATCCTGGCCGGATTTCCCCTTGTTCAGTTTACCAGGACGGGGACCTCTTCCGGAACCGGGTCCTTGGCCTGGGGATGGAAGAAGATCGCCAGCATCAGCGTGGCGAACGCTCCGACGCCCATCGGTACGAGGAACAACTTGTGATAGTCGATGACCGTTTGCGTGGTCGTCATTCCGTCATTGCCGATGACTTCCACGGTCCTCGAGAAGACGTCGCCGAGCCAGCCCCAGAGGAAATTGCCCGCCAATGGCCCCAGTCCCAGAATCAACAGGTTGAAGAGGCTCTGGGTGCTGGTCCGGACGTCCTTGGGGAAGTTCTCATCCACGTAGATATAAACCGTGGCGAAGAAGAAGGCGTAAGCGAGGCCGTGGACGACGTTGCTCAGGATGACCAGCCAGAGCAGGTCCGGCGTGCCGATCGAGTAGATGCCGAACCGGACGACGTGGCCGAGGAGCCCCAGGATCATCGTCGTCCGCCAGCCGAGCCGCTTGAGGAAGAAGCCCAGCCCGGCCATGGTGGCGATCTCGGCCACCTGGCCGATACTCATCGCCGGCGCGATCCAGTTGGCAGACAGGCCGATGGCGGGCAGGTAGCGACTGGTCCAGAAGAAATAGCAGTAGTGCACCAGCGAATCGAGGAAGGTGACGATGAACAGCACCAGGATCGCCGGCACCCGCAGCAGCTTGAACGCTTCCAGAGGCGCGAACGACTGGCGTTCGCCCGCTCCCGATGGCGGCGTATGGGGCAAGAAGAGGCAGAAAGCGGCCAGGACCAGCGACGCGATCCCCGCGACGGTGAACGTGCTCGCCAGCGACGACGCCATCGCCGGACCCGTCTTGAGCACCTCCTTGGAAAGCACGATCCCGAGCCAGTTCACGAACCCGCTCGTCTCGGAGAGCGCCGGGACTTTCGTCCAATCGATCGGGATGAAGATGAATGGCCAGCTCGCGGCGATCCAGCCGATCGTCCCCCAGACCCGGATGAATCCGAAGTCCTTCTGGGCATCCTTGATATTCGCGAATGCGATGGAATTGGTCACCGACATCGTCGGCACGAAGAAGAAGCAGTGCAGCAACATCAGGCCGAAAAACGGCCAGTAGGTCGTCTGGTAGGCCAGGCCGAGCATGGCGAGGCCACCGATCAGGTGGCTGAAAGCCAGGAACCTCTCTTGTGCGAAGTATCGATCTGCGAGCTGGCCACCGAAGAACATCCCCGTGATGGACGCGACCGCGAATGCATTGAACACCCAGGCTTGTTGGAGCGATGTGAATTTCAGGTATTCGTTGCCGATATAGAGCCCCAGGAGCGGGAGCCATGCTCCATAGATGACGTACTCCAGAAACATCATAATGCAGAGTTTTAATCGGATTGATGAGTTCATCGCAGGGCTCGCAAGAGTAAGATCGCGGGGAGCTTCGGCCGAGCGCATCGGCCGAAACGGGATTGCCGGGCCAGGCCGGACATCGTCTTGGTCTGAAAGACTTTACCGCCCGGCGGCGTGAGTTGCTATTGGTCTGTGCCGTTACTTCTTCGTCGCGAGACACTGGGATCATCGACCTCAGGATCGAAACGCATCTTCGTCGGACGTCGTGGGAAGTCGGCCGGGCCGGAAGGCGTTCAGGTCCAGTCGCGAAGGCCGGCCGAGGACGAGGTCGGCGACGACTTCGGCGGTGGCCGGCGCGAGTTGCAAGCCGGCCCGCCTGTGGCCGGTGGCGACGATCAGATTCTCGAGGTCCGGGGCCGGTCCGATATAGGGCCGGGAGTCGATACTCCCCGGCCTCAGGCCTGCCCAGGTCGCCTCGACGTCGGCGTTTTCCAGGATCGGGCAGATACGGAGGGCCTCGTCGAGCAGACTTCGGCTGGCTTCGAGGGTGGGCCGGGTGTCGAAACCCGCGTCTTGCTCGGTGGCTCCGACCAGGATCCTGCCGTCATCGCGCGGGACAAGGTAGTTTTTCCCGTGCTCGACGATCCGACGGATCAACGGCCCTTCGCCTTTCAGCAGGACGATCTGACCCTTGAGAGGGGGAGTCGGCGTGTGGACACCGATCGATTCGAGCAACGGACCGGACCACGCCCCGGCCGCCATGACCACCATCCCGCAAGGGATTTCCCCGACACTGGTCCGGATCGAGGTCACCCGGCCGCGCTGAATCCCGTACCCCTCGACGCTGTGCCACGGCCTGAGCCGGACCCCGCGCCGGCTGACGGCGGCTGTCAGGGCCTGGAGGAGTCGGGGGTTGCGGACCTGAGCCCGGTCGGGGAGGTAGTAGACGGCCTCGAGATCGGGGTTGAGTGCCGGCTCAACCCGCCCGTAGTCGCCGGGTGCCAGTCGCTCGTAGGCGATCCCCTCGGCACGCCACTGGCCTGCCGAGGCCCGAAGCGCCTGCTCCTCGCGCTCGGTCCAGGCCACGTCCACTCCGCCCGTTCGGCGATAGCCGGTGTCGATGCCCGTCTCTTCCCGGAGACCGGCCGTCCAGTCGGGGTAGAGTCGCGCACTCCAGGACCGGAACTCCACGATCGGATTCGGGTTCGCCAAGGTTCGCTCGGCGATCGGGGGGATCAGCCCGGCGCCCGCCCAGGAGGCCTCGCGGGCCAGCTCGCGACGGTCCAGCACTGTGGACGGTACGCCCTCGCGAGCCAGGGCATAGGCGATCGACAGGCCGATCACCCCTCCCCCCACGATCACGACATCGCTCGACTGGGCCATTACTTCGCTTTCGCCGGTGCCGAAAAGTGGCTCGGTGGAGGCTTCACCCTGGCACGCCACGTCGTCTCGGACAGGCGATAGAGACCTCGCCCCTCCTCGGCCGCCAGGATCAGGTCGCGCCCGTCCCAGGTGATCCCCTCGACCGGTAACGGGTCGTAACGGATCTCGGCCAGAAGCTGCCACGGGTCCGACTTGGCGCGCCGATAGACGCGCGTCACGGCCGTCGAGCAGACCGCGAGGAGCGTTCGGTCCTCGCTGAGAGTGGCGCCGGTGGCGGGCTCGGTGAATCCGGAGAGCCGGCCGATCGGGCGGACCGGGATCGGGATAGCAACGGGATGCCCTGGCGTAGGCGGCGGCGAGCCGTTGGGTATGGCGAATAGCTCCGCCTCGCGTCCGTCGCGATACTTGGTCACCAGGACGGCCGTCCCCTGGTCGAAGACGAGGCCCTCCGCATCGAACCGATTCGACGGAGGCAGGAGAAAGGACACCGTCATCGAGGCGGGTATCGGCCGATCCTGGTCTGCGGGAGAGGAGGGGTCGGGCTCTTCGAGCCGATAGATCACGCGGGTCCGAAGGAGCCCGGTGTTGTTGCCGATGTCTCCCAGGTACAGATGCCCCCTGTCGTCGATCGCAATGTCTTCCCAGTCGAGGTTCGGGATCGCCAGCCGGAACCGGTTGACGATCCGCCCATCGCGACGGACGGCGACCAGCCAGGGGGCGTTCCCCGAATCGTTGTGGACCCAGAAGATCCCCGGGAACCGCCGGCTCTTGACGATCCCCGACGCTTCCGGCAGTACATGGACATCGAAAGTGCCGAGGTGTTCCAGGGTCACGGGCTTGGTCGGATCGCCGGCTACCTGGAGGAGGACCAGGCTGAGCAGCAGAATCGGCATGGGCTGTTCGGGCTCCCCGGGATACTTGCACCTCGTGCTCTCGGCCTCATCGTACCAAACCCTCGGAATCGTTGGACACCGAGCGTCGGGAAACCTCGTTACGTCAGCGCGGGAGCCGTCTTGCGATTCGCGCGGGCGTACGTCAAACTTGGCTGGCCATAGACCAAACAGAGACGCGAGAGTGACTTGCCATGGAAACGCCGCAGATTCGGTCCGGCCTGGTCGAGAACATCGAGACCATGCCGCGAGTCGTCGCCTACTTCTACAACTCGGCCCAGGCGAACCTGGTGATCCAGATCCTGATGCAGATCGGAGTCCCCAACGATCGGCTGGGCGTGACGCCGCCCGAACAGATCGAACACGGTCAGGGAATGATCCTGTCGATCGCCTGCCCCGATAAGACGGTTCAGGCTCGGGTCGAGAAGATCTGCCGGGAACAGGGCGCCGCGATCCACCGCCAGCGTCGATGAATCCCACACCTTACTCCTCCTGCCGACTTTGGAGCACGCCTCATGACCGTTCGACTCTCCATCCGACTCGGAAACCTGATGACCGGATTGAGCCTGGGCTTTTGCTGGATCGTCGCGGCCACGTCGCCTCAGGCCGCCGGCCAGGATCAGAAGCTCGAGGTCCCGTCCTTCGCACGAGAACTGCCGACGATCCGGACGGGAGAGCCGATCTTCCGGTTCAATGGCAAGGACTTGACGGGATTCTATCCGTTCGTGAGAAACCGCGGGCGCCAGGATCCGAGGGGAGTGTTCTCGGTCCGCGACGGCATGATCGACATCTCCGGCGAGGAGTTCGGAGGGTTGACCACGCAGGACGAATTCCAGGATTATCATCTGATCACGGAATGGAAGTGGGGAGACCGCACCTGGGCCCCACGGAAGGATAAGACGCGAGACTCGGGGATACTGGTGCATTGCGTTGGAGAGGACGGCGCCGCGGGAGGGAACTGGATGGAATCCCAGGAGTGCCAGGTCATCGAGGGAGGGTGCGGCGATTTCATCCTCGTCGGCGGCAAGTCGAAACCCAGGCTGACCTGCGAGACGCGCATCGGGCCCGATGGCCAGTTCTACTTCGAAAAGGGCGGAAAACCCGTCACCCGAGAGTCGGTACGGTTCAACTGGTGGGGCCGAGATCCGGCCTGGAAGGACGTACTCGGATTCCGCGGGCGACGGGACGTCGAGAAGCCCGCCGGGGAGTGGAACCGCATGGAAGTCATCTGCGATGGAGGCTCGATCACGACCATCCTCAATGGCTTCGTCGTCAACATGGGGACGAACTCCAGCCTCACCAAGGGCAAGATCTTGTTCCAGTCGGAAGGCGCCGAGATCCTCTTCCGCAAGATCGAGGTTCGTCCGCTGGCCAAGTAGATCGAGAGGAGTTTCATGCGGAGATGCAGATCGGCGTCTCCGCGTGAAACACGGCCGGCCCATCAATAGCCCATCGCGCAGCCGTCCTTGCGAGGGTCGGAGCCACCGATGAGGACTCCGCGATCGAGGTCGATGCGGATGGCCTGGTAACCGCCGAAGCTGCCGGGTGAATCGGCGAGGCGATGCCCCTTGGATTCGAGCTGTCGGCGGACTTCCGCGGGGATGCCCGATTCCAGGGCGACGGTACCGCCGCCGTCGGCCGGTTGGCCGGTCGGCTCTGATGAGCCGAAGTGGCGGAACCGCGGGGCGTCGCCGGCTTCCTGGACGTCCATGCCGAAGTCGATCAGGTTTGAGAGCACCTGGACGTGCCCCTGGGCCTGCATGTCCCCTCCCATCAGCCCGAAGCTGAGCCAGGGCTGGCCGTCCTTGGTGACGAAGCCCGGGATGATCGTGTGGAACGGCCGCTTCCGCGGCTCGAGCCGGTTCAGATGGTTCGGGTCGAGCGCGAAGAGGCATCCTCGGTTCTGGAACACGAAGCCCAGGTCGCCCGGGACGTGGTGCGAGCCGAAGCCATGGAAGTTGCTCTGGATCAAGCTGACGCAATTGAAGTCGCGGTCAACCACGGTCATGTAGATCGTGTCGGCTCCCACAGGCTCGCCCGCGGTCGGATGAACGTTGGCCCGATCGGTCTTGATCTCAGGCCGACGCTGATCGGCGTATGGCTTGGAGATCAGGGCCGCGATCGGCGCCTGGACGAACGCGGGGTCCGCGTAGAACTTGGCACGGTCCTCGTAGGCCAGTTTCTTGGCCTCGATCATCAGGTGGAGCGTCTCAGCCGAATGCGGTCCCATCGACTTGAGGTCGAATGGCTCGAGCAGGTTGAGCATCTGGAGCGCCGCGATCCCCTGGCCGTTGGGGGGAAGCTCCCAGACGTCGTAGCCCCGATAATTGGTGGAGACGGGGGTGACGTCGGTGCTGGTGTGTTCGGCGAAGTCCTGATGACTGAAGAGCCCGCCCGCGGATTGCGAATAACGGACCATGGCCTCGGCTAGAGGGCCCTTGTAGAAGGCGTCGCGGCCATCGCGGGCGATCGCCTGTAGGGATCGCGCGAGCCCCGGGTTTCGGAAGACCGAGCCCACCGCCGGCGCATGGCCGCCGGGCAGATAGCAGGCCGCCGAGGTGGGGATTTCGCGGAGGCTCGACTCGGCCCCGCGCCACTCTCCGGCGATGATCTCGCTGACGGGAAATCCGAGTTCGGCATAACCGATCGCCGGCGCCAGGAGCTCGGACCAGGAGCGTGTGCCGAAGCGTTTCCGGAGCTGGTCCCAGCCGTCGACGCAGCCGGGGACCGACCAACTCAATGGCCCGTGTACGGGGATCTTCGCAAGCCCCTTCGCGCGGAACAGGTCGATCGTGGCGGCCGCCGGGGCTCGGCCGCTCGCGTTCAGGCCGATCAGTCGCTTCGTCCTGGCGTCCCAGACGATGGCGAACAGGTCACCGCCGAGCCCGCAGGACATCGGCTCGACGACTCCGAGCACGGCGTTGGCGGCGATCGCCGCATCGATTGCGTTGCCGCCCTGCTGCAAGACGCGGATGGCCGTCGCGGTCGCCAGCGGCTGGCTGGTCGCGGCCATTCCTTGCCGTGCGATCACCGCCGACCGGGTCTTGTGCAGCGGTCCGGACGGCCGGTCATGTCCCCAGGCCCGGCGCTCGGCTCCCAGTCCGAGCCAGAGAAGACCGGCTAACGCGATCAGCAGGCAATATCCCGTCTCCGCTCTTTGCCACATCAATGCGTTCCTTTGAGCCAGGAGAAGATGCCGGTGCGATCGCCCTGTGACGCGAGTTCGGCGATCGCGTCGCAGTAGGGCAGGGCCGCCTGCGCACGGGCTTGGTGACGGCCAGCGCGGCCGCGGCGTTGGCCCAGGCGGCGGCCTCCTTGAAATCCCGTCCGGCCGCGATCGAGGCGGCGAGGGCTCCGTTGAAAGCGTCGCCGGCGCCCACGGTATCGACGGCCTCGACCCTTGGCGCCGGCATGATGGGCCAGGGCTTCGCGTCGACGATCTGACAGCCGCGGGATCCCAGCGTGATCACGACCACGGCGGGGCCCATCTTCAGTCGGAGGCCACAGGCCCTCCAGTCGGGCTCGGCCCCGGCCTCCGGGGTCATGCCCGATAGCGTCAGGGCCTCGTCGCGGTTGGGGGTGATCGCCATGACCCCCGCGAAGAGTTCCCTGACCCCGGCTTCCGAGAGCGCCGGCGCAGGGGCCGGGTTCAAGATCGTGAACATCTCCGCATCCCAGCCGCGTTTCAGGGCCCGGATCGCGGTCTGGAGGGGAATCTCCAGGCTGACCAACATGACGTCTTCCTTGCCGAATAACGAGCTCGGAAGCCGGTCGATGTCGTCCGGGGTCAGCCGTTGGTTCGCGCCCGCCGCGACCCCGATCAGGTTCTCGCCCCGATCGTCCACGAAGATCAAGGCCACGCCGGATGCGACGCCCTCGACGACCCGGACATGGCTGACGTCGATGCCCTCGCGCCGATAGACCTCCAGCGCCTGCCGGCCGAGCTCGTCATCCCCGACCGCCGTGATGAAGACGACCTCGGCACCCGCGCGCCGGGCCGCGACCGCCTGATTGGCGCCTTTGCCGCCCGGTGTCGTCGAGAACGAGCTGCCCAGGATCGTCTGCCCCGGCGCGGGAAGATTGGGCACTCGCACCGTCATGTCCGTGTTGCTCGATCCGACAACGACGACGCGAGGCATGGGATCGTTCCGGTGGTCAGTGGTCAGTGGTCAGTGGTCAATGTTCGGATCAGGGATCAGGGTTCAGAAAGGAATCAGGTTCTTCACCCAACTGACCACGGACCACGGACGATTCTAGAGATAATCTTCACGGATCGGGTGGAATACGTCGAGGGCGACGGCGGGATGATCGAGGGCTCTTACGCTATGGAGGACCCAGCCGGGGATTCGCCACATATCTCCCGGGCCCAGGAGTCGCGTGACGCCTCCCACGGTGAACTCGAGATGGCCCTCGAGCAGGTAGCCCATCTGTTCGTGGGGATGGGAATGTTCGGCGACCACCGACCCGGGCTCGAGCCGGACGACCGAGAGCATGATGCCCTTGCCGGCGGAAGTTCGGATCTCGACTCCCGGGAAGATGGTGTGCTGCGATCCCGACCCGGCGGGGATGAAGTAGGTCTCCGGGCCGGGGACCGGTTCCTGGGTGTTCGGATCCGAACCGCTTCCGGTCATTGGACGTTCCCGTAACGCGAGGCGATCCAGTCCTCGGTGAGGGCCAGGAACTCCTCGCGATTGCCGTTGTAGATATCCTTGAGCAGGTCGTCGAGCTTCTCCTGGCCCGCGAGCATGCCGCGCACGAATGCGGGAAATCCTCGGCTGAAATCCGAGGTCATCATGCATTCCACCAGGGCGAAACTGATCCCCTGGAAGTCGGACGTCGAGAGTTGATCCGGGCCGCCCATCGCCTGGACGGCCTTGGTGTGCCAGCCTTGATTGACGTTCTGCATCGCCGTCATCCGGAGTTGGCGGTAGTGGGAGCTGTGGGGCTCGATGCGGGACGCCATGAAGCTGCCGATCCCGACCCGGAGCCACTTGGGTGCATTTCCCGAGGACGCCACCACGGCCGAGCCGAGCGATTCCGCGAGCAGGCCGGACAGGGTCCGATCCGAGGCGGTGGATGTCGAATCCTCGCCCTTCTTGCTCTTGGCTCGACGCTTGGGGACCGCCTCTTCTTTCTTGCCTCCCGCCGGGTCGATGGCCGCGATATAGGGCTGGGGGATCGCGAGCTTGGCGGTGAATTGCTCCTCCGGATCGACGTCGCGGCCCTCCACCGTGCGGACGAACTCGATGAAATCGTTCTTGGCCGTGAAGACGTAGAGGCTGACTTTCTCCACCCACTCCGTCGTCGGCAGCCCGAGGGCTCGCTTGAGATGGGCGTACTCATTCTCCATGGCCTTGATGGTGGTCGTGGCCCGCTCGCTCGGCAGGTTACTGAACATGATGAATTGCTTGCCGGGCACGACCTCGGGCTTCAGCTTGGGATTGGCCTGCTTGAAGCGCTCGCGCCCGACCGTCTCGATGTTCTTGTCGCGCTCCCCGACCGGCACCTTGGCCAGCTCCTTCTGGCGCAATTGCTCGGGAGAGGCAGCGTAAGACTCCAGGGGCTTTTTGGGATCGATCCCGTCGTCGAGCCGGGCTCCCTCCTTGACCCACTGGGCGATCTTGGCCACGGCCGCTTCCGACATCCTGTTCTGATTCCCCTGGGGCATACGCGGGGTCTCTTCCCCGTTCATTCGCAGGATCAGGTGGCTCTCGTCGGGCTTGCCGGCGACGATCACCGGATGTTCGGGCGTCCCATTCTTTAGCTTCTCGAACGTCCCCTTCTGCAGCTTCTCGAACGTCGTGAGGTCCAGCTTACCGTTACGCACGCCCACGCCGCCCGCACTGTGGCAACGGACGCAGTTCTTGACGAGGATCGGGGCGATATCCTGCGAGAACTTGAGCTGACCCGATTCGGCAGTCTTGGTCTCGGCGCCCGCATCCTTCTTGGTCTTGGATTTCGCGTCGGCCTTCTTGGTCGCGGTCTTCTCGGGGAGCCGGGCCTTCTTGCGGACGGCTTTCGCCCTCGTGCGCGGCCGCGGCATGTCGGGATCATCCGGGAACGGGGTCGGTACGTCCTGGTCGCCGGGCACGAAATCTTGGGCCGATGCCCGACCGATGGGCGAGGGCGAGGACGGCAACATCGGAACTTCGATCGGAGCGAGCCAAAGAGCCGTCAAGACGACGACGCCGGCCCGAGCCAGAACAGGCGACCGGAACTTGCTCGACATGAAGCACCCCCGTTGACTTGCCCCAAACGAACGCGACTGGATCAGTCCATTGTCCCCCGCCCTACCCGATTTGACAAGACACGCAATCACTTCGAAGTTCCTGGCGGAGTTACTCGATGAGTGTTGTGCCGATCCAATTTCATCCAGATACACGATCGATCCGACTGATCACCACGAGCGTTAGACGGTGTCCAGTTGGCTTCGTTTCGCGCGTTTTGATGATCGTCGGCAGACGAGTTGGCTTCGTTTCGCGCGTTTTGATGGTCGTCGGCAGACGAGTTGGCTTCGTTTCGCGCGTTTTGATGGTCGTCGGCAGACGAGTTGGCTTCGTTTCGCGCGTTTTCATGATCGTCAGGCTCGGTTCTTCAACAGAAACTCGCTCTTTTTTCGACTCTGTAGCAAAGCGACTGGGCAAGGCGACGGGCTCGTGCCATGATCGAAGGCGTGGGGCCCGAGCTCATACTAACCCGACGCGCCAGCGAGGGGATCGGCGCGGCATGTCCGGTCAGCACGGCCCCTGCCCCTCGCTATCGCGTCGGGTTAGTGTGGAGTGACACACTCCAGAGATCCCGGTAACGATGCGACAGTCACCTTTTTTCCTTTACTTGCGCACCCCGAAACGTGCCAGCGCCACCTGTTACCCGGGATTATAGAATCTCTTCAGGGACTCGGCTGGTCGTTTCCCGGAATTCCCAGGAAAACATTCCCGGGTCTATCCAGCAACCTCGGGCCACCTGGATGATCGAGCCGACCGCTGGAGGAGCGTGAGTGATATCAATCGCGACTTGCACGTCCGATGGAGTGCCATGCGGGCAGGCCGTCCGTTGCCGTAAAATGGACCGCGACAACTTGACGAGCTAGATCTGCTGCGAACACTATTCTGCGCGGGAGACGGTATCGGTACGAACAGTTGGGACGGCCCGACGAGAGGTTCACCAATCATGTGGCGGAAGGCGATCCTTGCGAGCCCGGTGGTTCTGATCGCGACGATCCTCGTCGCAACCCAATACATTGGAGGGTCCACCATGCACGAAAATTTCCCGGTCCTTAAGCCGGACGACGTTACTGGCTCCTCTTCATCCGATGGCGAGAAGGGCACGCACAAGGATTTCCCGGTCCTCAAATCCGATGAGGTGGCGGGTTCGAATACCGGGGCGGCCGCGCCCGTTCCCGCCCCGGCCCCTGTCGCGGTCAAGGAGCTGGCCACTTTCGGGTCCGGTTGTTTCTGGTGTACCGAGGCCGTGTTCCAGCAGTTGAAGGGCGTATCGAAAGTGGTGTCGGGGTACAGTGGCGGACGGGTCCCCAATCCGACGTACCAACAGGTCTGCACGGGCACAACCGGACACGCCGAAGTCATTCAGGTGACCTTCGACCCGGCCGTGATATCCTATCCTGATTTACTCGAAGCTTTCTGGCGTTCGCACGACCCGACCACGTTGAATCGACAGGGGAACGACCACGGGACGCAATACCGATCCGTGATCTTCGCCCACAACGACAAGCAGAAGCAACTCGCGGAAGCCTACAAGCGGAAGATCGATGCCGCCGGGGTGTTCTCGTCGCCTGTCGTCACGGAGATCGTCCCGTTCGCCGCGTTCTATCCGGCGGAGGACTATCACCAGAACTATTACAACGATAATTCCCGACAACCGTATTGCCGGGCGGTGATCCAGCCCAAACTCGACAAATTCCGGGCGGTGTTCAAGGAGAAGATCAAGGCGAGGTGATCTGATTGATACCACGGAGAACGAAGTGGAAGGCCGGCTGAGCCGGCCGGACACTTGCGGCATGGTGGCGGCAAAGCGTCGTCGAGACACCGACACCGATCCTGGCCGGCCGAGTGTACAGACCGGACACATGGGTGGCGCGCGTACGGACACATGGGTAACACTTCCACTCTATCCCGGATTGGCTTGCGGGGCCATCGGCCTGACGATCGCGGCCTCGCCGGTCAGGGGGCGAGGACGGACATCGCAGGGCGCCTGGCCCCTCGAGTCGGGCTCGTTCAGGTCGATCTGCCCGATCGTCTCGCCGCAGTAATGGATCGTCCAGACCCCATCCGTCGTGGTCGCCCGCAGCCCGATCGTCTCGCCACCGAACGCCTCGCTGATCTTCCAGACCCGCCCGCGATACGAGAATTGACCGACCGGGTTGGGCTTGCGGACGATGACGTCCTCGGCGTATTCCACCAGCGGCAATACCTCCGGGAACGCCCGCGCGCTCACGCGGTATCGGCTCGCGGGCACCGCCATCCCCAGCGCCTCATGCGGACGCTCATGATTATATTCTGGAATCCATTTGTCAAATCGTGTTTGTGCATGGGCTATGTGGTCGATCGGCCCGCGGCTGATGATCTCCAGCTTCAGCGTCCGGTGGAACCGCTCATCCTTGCCCTGCGTCTGCGGGTGGTAGGGGTGGCCGTGGCACGCGCGCACGCCCAACCGCAGCAGCCAGACGGTCAGGTGCGTGAAGGCCCCGGCGTATGGGTCACGCCCCAAGGCGAGCCGTTGTCCATCAGCATCCTCCGCGGCAAGCCGTAGCGGCGGAATACGTCGGTCAATTCCCGCCGGACCGTCTCCTGCCGCTGATCGCCGCAGGCGCGCACCCCGAGGGCATACCGCGAGTGGTCGTCGATGATCGTCAAGGGATAGCACATGCCTCCATTTGTCAAAGAGAATTCTCCTTTGAAATCCATCTGCCAGAGGTCGTTCGGCTCGGGGTGCTCGAACCGGACCCAGTCGCGCCTCGGCCGGGGCGCCGCCGGATCGCCGTCGAGGCGGCCGTGGCGGCGCAAGATGGCGGTGATGGTGCTGGGCGCGGGGACGTCCCGCAGCCCCTGACGGGCGAGCCAGTGGTGCAATTTGCGGCCCCCCCAAGCGGGATGCCTGTCGCGAGCGTCGAGGACCCGCGCCTCGACCGCCGGAGGGGTGAGGGCTCGGAATCGGCCGGGCCGCCGCGAGCGATCCTCCAGGTCGCTCAATCCGGCGGCGCGATACCGCGCCAGCCACTTGTAACCGGTCTTGCGAGCGATCCCGAATCGCTGGCAGAGCGTCGTCATGCAGGCCCCCTCGACCGACGCCAGTTCGACGAATTCCCGACGCGAAGACACGCGGCAACACTCCTTCCAAGCCATGGCAGGAACCTCCTCGGGTTCCCGACGAGCTTACGAAATCGTGTTACCGATGTGTCCGAACGTTTGTTACCCATGTGTCCGGTCTGTACACCGAGCCGGCCCTACTCCTTCGGGATCAGCGGGGTGCCATCGCTCCGGTGCCACGGGTTTCAGCCCTTTTCCTCTGGTTTTCGCCCATGACCTCGCTTGAGTCGGCCGCCTCGGCAAGAGGATCGCTTGAATGTTGAGGGGCCTCTCCTGTGAAGTGACAGTGTCTAACACGCTCTGTCCCCACAACAGGAAAGGCCGCCTCGATGGACCATGCTACGTCCTGCCGACTCCTCACGGCAACGCACTTCGCCACCTCCTTGCTCCCATTGACCGCCCGCCTGATCCCGGTGATCACCGAGATCGGTCGCCTCATCGTCTCGTTCCGCCGGGCCGATCCTACGCCCCGGGCCTGTCATCGCTTCGAGACCCGCCTGCAAGAGTCGCTCCGCGAACTCGGTCGGATCATCATCGAATGGACCTTCAATCACCTCGAGCCGCACGACCGCAAGGACTTGCCCGGCCAGATCGAGTCCGGCGGCACCCGGTATCGCCGCCGCTCGAAGACCCCCAATCGCTCGGTGGCCACACTCTTCGGCACGATCACCTTGTGGCGGATGCTCTACCAGGACGTCCACGGCGTCGAGCCGTCGATCTTCCCGCTGGAGATCCGCCTCGGACTGGAGTCGGGCCAGGCCACGCCGGCCCTGGCCGAACGCGCGGCCCGGGCGGCGGTGACATCTCCCCAGGACGCGGTCCTGGCGACGTTGCGCGACGATCATGCGGTGCGGTGGTCGGCGACGAGCTTGCGGGCGGTGATCGCCGGGGTGGCCGCGGGGATGGAAGCCCACCGCCACGACGCCCAGGCGGACCGCCTGCTCGCCTGGCTGGTGCGGGCGGACAAGTCCTCGGGCGACCGAAAGCCGGTGTTGGCCGTGGGGCGCGACGGGTTGATGTTGCCGATCCGCGGCCAGACGTGTTACCGGGAAGGGGCCACGGCGACCGTGTCGGTCTACGACCGGCGGGGGCAGCGGTTGGGGACGGTCTACCTCGGGAGGATGCCCGAGCCGGGTCAGGGGACCTTGTCGCGGCAATTGACGGCCTTGATCGAGGCGGTGTTGCGAGGCCGGGCCGGGCCATCGCCGCGGTTGGCCTACATCACCGATGGGGGGAACCACCAGACCCGCTATTACCATCGGGTGCTCCGGCGGATGAACGATCCGCATCATCCCGGCCGGCGCCTGAAGTGGCACTGGGTGATCGATTGTTTTCACGCCTGCGAATACATCACGGAGCTGTCCGAGGCGTTGTTCGCCGATGCGCGGGCGGGGGCGAGTTCGGCGCGGAAGATGCGGCGGTGGTTGAAGGAGAAGCCGCGGGGGATCTACCGGGTGTTGCACTCGGCGGCGGCCCTGCGCCGGCGGCGGATCATCGCGTCGGCGGCCAAGCGGGAGCAATACCGCACGGCCTACGCCTACTTGCGAAAGCGCATGCGTTGGCTGGATTACCGCGGCTATCGCCGGGACCACTTGCCGATCGGCAGCGGAGTGACGGAGGCGGCGTGCAAGACGGTGTTCACCCAGCGGCTGAAGCAGTCGGGGATGACGTGGAATGTGGAGAGCGGCCAATGGATCGTCAACCTGCGGGTGGTCCACTTGAGCGGTGTTTGGAGCGAGGTGTATCAATCCTACCTGGGATCGAAAGCGACACTGCAGATGAGGACTCGGGGTCCGACAATCATTGGAACAGAAAGTCGGGTTAAGCCGCGTTCGGCCCAGCCTGGCTAGCAGGGGATAACAGCCCTGAAGCGTCGAGCTCGCCGGACGGCTGTTCCGCGGGTCCGTCCTCACCACTTCCGCTCGAACTCCTCCTGGATGTGGGTATCGGTGAAATTGAGGTAGATGGCGGTCGTCTGGAGCCGGTCGTGGCCGAGGATCTTCTGGACCGTCGCCAGGCTGATGCCCATCTGCAAGGCCGTCGCGGCGAAGGTATGACGGAGCACGTGCGGCGTCACGTCCTTGGTGATACCCGCCCGATTGGCGATCTTCTTGACGAGGTCCTGGGCCCGTCGCTTCTTGACGGGGAAGACCTTCGCCAAGGCGAAATGGTGCTCCAGCAAGGCCCGGACCCGGCGGGACATCGGCACGACGCGGACCTTGGTCTTCTTGCCGAAGGGTCCGCCCTTGCCCTTGACCCGGAGCTGGCGCTGCTGCCAGAGGATCTCCTTGGAGGTCAGGGCACAGAGTTCGCCGACGCGGAGGCCGGTGTCGAGCAAGGTCCAGACGATGAGCTTCTCGGTGGGCGTCTCGCAGGCGTTGGCCAGACGGTCGGCCTCCTCCGTGGTGAGGGGTTCACGGACGTACTGGTAGGGCACCTCTCCCCCCGAATCCTGCGCCTCTGGTCACGAAAGGCGCAATGGTTGCGCCTTTCGTGATTCAGGCTACCTCGGCGGCATGGCGTGGAAAAGGGTCGAATGCCCGAGAAATCGTGGCTCCGGGCGGGTCGGGGCATGAGAGACACGCGAGGCGGGATTGCGCCTTTGCGGGCGGAAGGCGCACTTGGCTCAGAGTCGCTGTTCCCGGACGGCCCACTCCTCGCCCCCGTGGGAATGGTTCGGGCGGGGAAACCCTGGCCCGGGCGAGTCGCTCAATCGCCGCGGGCGAACGGCTCGGTCGGGAACGCGACCTCCATCATCAGTGCCCGGAAGTCGGGCCGGTTGCGGAGCGGGTCGAGGGCCGATTCGGTCCGGTAAGTGTCGGGGTTGCGGAAGCCGAGCGTGACTGCCTGGCGCAACAGGGCCGTCGCCTTATCGGCCTGGTCCGCCCCCTCCGCGGCGGACACCCCCGAGCCCGGTCGGCCCGCCATTCCCGCCAGGCCGGCGTGGCAGCAGGCCAGAAAGAACGTGTGCTGTTCGCTCAGGGGCTTGCCCCCGTCGTAGTGCGCGCACGCACGCTTCCAGGCGGCGGATGCTTCGGCCAGGTTCCCCATATCGCAGCGAACCTGTCCGAGTCGCAGGTACGTCTCGCCGAGGGTCGCGCGGTAGTAGTTGTACGCGACGTCGGGATGCGCCTCGACCATAGGCTCACGCACCGCAAGGGCGCGCTCGCATGCGGCGAGCGCTGCGTCAAGCCTCCCCGACCGTCGGAGCACGTCCGCCATGTTGGTTTGGCAGTTCGCCAGGGAATCCCTGTCTGAATCTGTAGCCGAGCTGGCCTCGGCGAGCTTCTGTCGGATCGCCTCTTCCCGCGCGTAGTAACCGATCGCTTCGCCCGTCTTTCGAGCCTGCACGAGCTGCCAACCGATGCCGAGCAGGTTGTCCGCCAAATCGCTCTGAATGCTGGGTATGTCGGGGTTGTCGTCGGCCAGTTTCTGAAGGAGCGCCAGCGCCTTGCGGTACTCGGCCGCCGCTTGCGATGACTTGCCAGTATTCGACAGCAGCCAGCCGAGTCGTTTGTGGCTGCCCGCCAATCCCCTCTGAATGCTGGGTGTACCGGGGTTGTCTTCGGCCAGTTCCTGCCGCAGCGCGAGTGCCTTGCGGTACTCGGCCTCCGCTTCCGATGATTTGCCCGTATTCCACATCACATCGCCCAGGTGAATGCGGATCATCGCCAGGACGCCTCGGAAACCTCTGACGGCGGGATAGTCGTCGGCCAGCTTTTGTTGGATCGCCAGCGCAGTGCGCAACTCGGCCTCCGCTTCCGATGGCTTTCTAACCGAGAGCATGCTGCCGACGGCGTTGTGGGTGGCAGCGAGGTTGTTGCGGAACTCGGTGACGGCAGGGTTTTCGTACGCCAGCTTCTGATAGATGGCCCGCTCCGAGCGGTACTCGGCCTCCGCTTCTGATGGCTTGCCCGTCTCCGCCAGCAGCACAGCGACAAGGTGAATCGTGGCTGCCAGGTCCCGCCGGGACTCGGCCGTCGCTCCGGGGGCAGCGGCCAGTGCTTCCTGGTCCGCACGCGCCAGGCGTAAGACCGACATCGCTTCATCATAGCGGCCCGTGATGAGGAGTACATAGCCGAGACTGGACCGGCAATCAGCCAGGACAGCCCGCGCAGCACCGCGCCCGGCGTGCGTCGGGGCCAGTTCGACAAGCAGTGACTCGGCCTCGCGGTACGTCACCTCCGCCTCCTTGGTATTTCCGGTGGACTGAAGCAGACTGGCGACGGCCGTCAGGCTGCGCCCCACGTCGGCCTTGATTTCCGGATCGGCCTGCGATTCGGCCGCCAGCGCCAGGCGAGCGGTGAGGACCTGCCGGTGTGCCGCCAGCGCGTCCTCCGCCTTGCCGACCTTACGCGTCAGCATGGCCACTTCGTAGTTCGCCTGCCACAATGCCCGCCGTGACGCCATGTCCGACTCCTTGCCCAGCAAGGCACCAAGCTTGCCGTAGAAGTCGCTGGCCGACCTGAGCAGCCGGTCGCGCACGTCCTTGAACTGTTCTTCCTTGAGGAGGAAGTCTTCGCTGACGCCCGTGTGAAAGGTCTCGATGGCGTCGACGGCCAGGTCGTACCGGGCCTGGACGGCGGCCCGGGAGCGGGACAGGTCGGCGTTTGCGGTGGCCAGCTCGGCCTTGGCCCGGGTCTGCACGGCCAGCACGGCCGCCAGCCCGACCACGCCGGCCACCAGGGCCACGGTCGCGGCCGTCACCGGGGTGCGATTCCGCCTCGCCCATCGTCGCGCCCGGCGTACCAGCGGCTCGCGCCAGGCCGAGACCGGCTCGTCGGCCATCCAGCGATCCAGGTCGTCGGCCAGCGCCCGGCAGGACGCATAGCGGTCCTCGGGCCGGTGGGCCATGCCTTTGAGACAGATCGCCTCCAGCGCCGGCTCGAGGCTCGGGTCGAGCTGGCGCGGCGGTCGGAACTCACCTTCCTGCACGGCGCGGATCACGTCGACCACGTCGCCCGCGAAAGGCGGCTTGCCGGTCACCAGGCAGTAGAGCGTCGCGCCCAGGCTGTAGACGTCCGACCGCGGACCCAGCCGCTCGAGCTGGCCCTCGGCCTGCTCGGGGCTCATGTAGGCCGGGGTCCCCAGGGCGCTGCCGGGGAGCGTCTCGGAATTCCCGCTGGCCGAGGACGGCATCAGCAACCGCTCGCCCGTCTCGGTCCCCGGCTCGACGCGGCCCATCGGCTTGGCCAGCCCCCAGTCGACGACCAGGGTCTCGCCGTGCTTGCCGACGATGATATTGGCCGGCTTGATGTCGCGGTGGATCACGCCGCGCGAGTGGGCATACTCGATGGCGTTGCAGACGTCCATGAATCGGCGGAGCAGCTTGCGGAGCGCGAGGTCGCGCGAGCCGACCGGGCTCGAACTGGCCCCCGCGTGAAAGTCGTCGATCGCTTCCTTGAGGCTGTCGCCGCGGATGAACCGCATGGCGTAATACGGGCGGCCGTCGCCGTAAGCGCCGAGCCCGTAGACGGGGACGATCCCGGGATGTTCGAGGCCGCCGGTGATCTGGGCCTCGATGAGGAAGCGGAACCGGCTGGAAGGATCGTCGGCGCGGTCGTCGAGGATCTGCTTGAGGGCAACCTCGCGATCGAGCTCGGAGTCGAGGGCGACGAAGACCGCGCCCAGGCCCCCCCGGGCATGGGGCCGGACGATGCGGAACCGCTGTCCGTCGGAGGTGGCCGAGCCCACGGAATACGTTCCGGTGCGTTCGGGGTCTTCGTCCTCCTGGGTCGGGGGCTTTGCCGAGCCGACGTGCCCGAGGGTCGCCTCGACCTCGGGGCCGCCGGCGCGCGCCAGGCTTTCGCGAGTCGAGCGCCCGACGGCCAGGACGGCGAGGCTCTTGCCGGTGTCGCCGCCGAGGGCCTGGACGTGCAGGCCGGCGATGGCCTCGATGACGGCGCGGCGCGGGGCATCGAGGTGTCCGAGGTCGAAGAGGTGGTCGGCAAGGGGTCGGCCCTTGTCGCGCGTCCAGGCGGCGAATGCCGCGAACAGCGCCCCCTGGTCGATCAGGCCGTTCTGCAAGGCGAGCAAGCCGAAGAGGAGATTGCGATCGGTATCGACAGGAGCCATAGGACGGGTCTCCCGGACGCCCGGCGGGGCCCGCGGGCGCCGGACTCCGACAGCGGAGTCTTGCCCCGAGCCGCGCACCGGATCGGTCCGATTATCGCATGTCCGCCCGTCTTATACAGCCGCGCACCGTCCGATCGGGCGACCGGTCCTCCCTCGTGTCCGTTTGGCCCCTTGCGCCCACTGCGGATCGGTGCGCCTTTTCGAGCAGATCGCGCACTCAGGAGGAGACGGGCTCCGACGCTCGTTAGTCTTTGCCCGTCTGCTAACGGAACGCCGGGTCCGCAGGGCTTAACCCGACTTTCTGTTCCAATGATTGTCGGACCCCGACTCAAGGGACTACAGCGAAGCGGAAGACCTCAAAAGCCGCATAATCGCTGGCACCGGCGCGATTCCACCCGATCAGCGGGACTGTTGCTGCTTGATGAGTTGCTTACGCATGAGCCGGTCGCGCTGCTTCAAGAAGATCTCGAACAGGTCGTCGCGAGAGAAGGGTGAGGTCAAGTCCTGGCCAGTCTTCACGACCGCGATGTTTCCGACGCACATCTCGTCGTCGGTGGTCGGCCCGTACTTGACCAGCTTGGGAGGTTGGTTGGGGTTGCGCGAGTGGGCCGAGTTGTCGAAATGGGCGACCACCTTGAGGACCGATCCGGCCGGCAGCGCGATCGGCTTCTGGAAGTAGTAGGCGCTCTGCCACGATGGGTCCCAGTCGACGATCTCGATCAAGCTACGAGTCTTCCCGTTCGGCAGAGTGACTGACATGTGCATGTCATGGCCGAGGAGATGCATGTGGGGGGAGACGGCGATGGCCTCGACGTCCACGGGGATGAACCAGCTCGCCTTGACCTCGACGTTCTGATCGCCGGCCGGCAGTCGGAAATTGTAGCTGGACGCGTTGTTCCAGTGCAGCGCTTGCTTGACCGGCTTGCGCGAAGTAGAGGCCCACCCGCGTCTTGTCGTTGCCGACCTTGCCGGTGGGGTGGTAGTGGACCTGGAGGACGATATCAGATTGTGGAGGAAGGTGGATGCCGATGCCATCCGGGAGGCGATGCGGCTCGCCGCCGGCGGTCCAGAAGCCCAGCTCGGCCCCATCGATCCCCGACCCGGAGCGCGAGGTGTATCCGGGCGCAGGATCGGCCGCGTCGAGCTGGCGTGCACGGCCCGTCGTGTCGATGTAGGCGATCAGGTGATGCACGGCGGCTTTTTCACCGGCCGAATAATCGACGGCTTCCAGGTAAGAGTCCCGCGCCAGGTTGGTGGGCAGGACGAAGCAGCGATAAATGTCGGGCCCCGATGCGGGCACGGCGTAGCCTTCGGCCGGTTCCAGGATCACGTCGGGCGGGCCGAGTTTCCAACCGTCGGCGAACTTGCGCGGCGGCGGCAGATCCTTGGGGTCGCCGAGCGGGGCGCCCGCCTCGGCCCAGGCGGCGAGGACGGCGAGCTCATCCGGGGTCAACGACTGATCATGCTTGAGTTTCGGGCCCACTCCCGGAGTCGGTTTCCAGGGGGGCATGGACCGCTCCTCGGTCACCGATGCGATGTCATGAGACCGCTTGCGAGCCTGCTCGTAAGTCTCCAGGGCGAACGGGCCGACCTGATGTTTACGGTGGCAGTTCTGGCATTTCGCCTGGAGGATCGCGGCGACGTCCTTGGCGTAAGTGGGCACCGGAGCGTTCTTCTGGCCGGGAGCCGTGGTTGTGGCCGGCTTCTGCCCTTGGGTGGGACTGACGATCGGCGCCGACTTCTGTGTGGATGAAGTTGTCTGGGCCCAGGAAGTCGAGGCGATTACCCAACCAAGAATGATCGGTCCGAGCGCCAGGAGTCCAGGTCGTGTCGTGCCGGCCCCACCGTATGCAACCCTCATGGCGCCCCTCCCCGAAAAATCATGACCGAGACCGGTCGAGGGAAAGTTCGTTCGTCGATCGACAGGATGCGAGTCCGTTAATCATCGCCATGCAAGGAGCATACCGCGCCGACGCGACGTCCGGGTTCGAACCAGACCCATCCGTGTAGGAGGCCCCGGCCTCGAAGTCACGGGACGCGACCGTCGAGGTTCTTCGAGGAAGCCTTCGGTTTCGATTTGGTTTATGATATTCATGATATCATCCCCAGGCCCGTCCCACAAGGGGCCGCTCCTCCGGGTCCCGGAAACGGCCGAGCTTGGCACATGTGCGGCATGGTGGCGTCGGTCGATCATTTCCAAGTCAATATAATATGATCCAAGAGAAATATTCAAGTTGATCGGCCCATGCTGCTGGATTGATCGAGCGGAGAGACGACGAGGTGGCGGGAGCTTGAATCTGTGGAGGCATCGATATGAAGGATGCGACGCGAGTGATCCGTGCCGGTCTGCCGGAGCCTTCGCAGGGCCGGCCGTTTCTGCCGGGACCGGTCTTCGCCGGCCCATTCCACCTGACCGGCGAGCCGTCGAGCTCCGCGTTCACGTACGGGCGCTATCACAACCCGACCTGGGACCTGTTCGAGCGTGCGCTCCAGGAATTGGAGGGCGGAGAGGCTGTGGTCTTCGCGTCCGGCATGGCGGCCACCGCGGCGATCCTGGGTTGCGTGCTCGGTCCCGGCGAAGCGGCCGTGCTACCGGCCGACGGCTATTACACGTCCCGGATGCTGGCGGAAGGATTCTTCAGCCGGATCGGGGTCTCGATCCGGACGGCCCCGACGGCCGGAAATGCGCAGGCGGAATGCCTCGAGGGAGCGAAGCTCTTGTGGCTGGAGAGCCCGAGCAACCCGGGGCTCGATGTCTGCGACATCGCGTCCCTGGCCGCGATCGCTCACGAGCGAGGCGTACTCGTCGTGGTCGATAACACGACGGCCACCGTATTGGGCCAGCGTCCGCTCGGGCTCGGGGCGGATTTCTCGATGGCTTCCGACACCAAGGGGCTCACCGGGCATGGCGACCTGATCCTCGGTCACGTGGCCGTTCGCGACCCGGCCTGGTCGCGTCGCCTGAGGGACTGGCGCACCCAGTTCGGCGCGATCCCGGGTCCGATGGAGGTCTGGCTGGCGCATCGCTCGCTCGGCACACTCGATGTTCGCCTGGAACGGATGTCCGGCAATGCCCTGGCGATCGCCCGGTTCTTATCCGGTCATACCAAGGTGTTGAAGGTGCGCTACCCCGGACTGACCACGGATCCGGCATACGAGGTCGCCGCCCGGCAAATGACGCGTTTCGGACCTGTCGTGAGCTTCGAACTCGCCTCCGCCGAGGCTGCGGAGGCATTTCTTGGCGCTTCCCGGTTGGTGAGCCAGGCGACGAGCTTCGGCGGGCTGCATTCGACGGCCGAGCGCCGCGCCCGGTGGGGTGGCGATAAGGTCTCGGGCGGATTCATTCGACTGAGCGCAGGCTGCGAGCACGAAAGCGACCTCTTGAGCGACCTGGCTCAGGCCCTTTCGAGAGTTTGAGGATGAGGAGTTACCGGAGCAAATCATCTCGGGCTTCAGCGGCTAGCCCGCGCAGTTCCGCGAAGGCTTTGGGTTGGGACGCCGCGGGACCTGGCCAGTTTGTCGAGATACCAGCGATAGCCGCCCGCCTCGCCGAAGAACAGATAGTCCGAGTTCACCTTCCACCAATCGGCCCAGTCTCGAGGCTTCGCTTCGCGGCTGGGCCCTTCGGGTACGTAGCGCGCCAGCATCCGTCTGGCACGCTCGGCCTCCTGTCCCGGCCGGTCCAGATCGGCGATGGCCCGGTCGAAGAACTCGCGGCGGCCCGGGTTCAGACGCATCGTCTGTGCGTCCTCATCCACCCTCAAGAGTCCCTCGGCATTCGGGCAAAGATAATCGCGGACCGAGGGGTACCACTTCGCGAATGACGTCAGATCCTTCACGCCCGCGACGGCCAGGGCGCTCCGGTCGAAATACGAACTCAGGTAATCCCACCAGCCGTCGCCGCGCGCGATGACTTGCTCGATGCGGGGTCTCGTGATGAACTCCTGCCCGGCAAATGGCGACGGGGTCAGCATGATGGGCCGATCTTCCGTGAACCGCGAGATATAAGTGATCGAGTTGACCAGAAGGGCTTTGCCCCATTCGTTCATCTCATCGGGCGAGAGATCGAAGCCGTAGTGGAGCAGGTTCCCCTGACGCCAGATCGCTGCGGCAGTCGATGTCTTGGCATTGATCCCGCCGCAGAAGACCTCGATCTCCGGTGAGTCGGACATACCCCTCGTGTAGGTGCACCATCCGGCCCGATTCGGCTTCGACTCGGCCGCGGTGAGCGGCAACACGAGGATCTCATTGGAATCGTGCGGGTCGGTCCATTCATCGGGCCACGGCCGGCGGATCATCTTGTCGCGGTCGATGGCAATCGGCGATCGGAAGATCGGGTGGTCGCGTAACACGTACGCGAGAGGCTCCAGGCACGTTCACCCGCTCCCTCCGAATACCTTCCAGGGAGCGGCAAGTAAGTGCCCTGCGCTACCGAGCAGGATCGTCGGCTTAGTCCAACGGCCTCGCTCGCCCAGTGGCGATTTCAGGTCACTCTCCCAGCCAGAGGGGTTTCTCCCTGAATACTTGCTGTGGTCGATATCGCTCTGTGACCAGTCGAGTACAACGACGTTGACAGCCGGGATTGAGCCGGGGTCGAACGTTGTGCGTGCGGCCGCGCCGGCCAGGACGAAGTGCTCGCCCAGGAATTTGGCGTACGATCGTCCGCGGTCGGTGTCCTTATTGCCGATGTACAGAAGCCGGAGTGGCTGCTTGCGGGTTTCGTCGGCGACAGCGAGCGAGTGGCCGGCCACTGCCAGGACCAGGAGTATGGAGAATGGATATCTCATCGTCGGTCTCCTCGATCCCAAGAAATTGGCGATGGTTTCGTTCAATATCCCGGGAATTGCCGATCGTTGATCGCTCTTGCATCCGGTTTCCTCTTCCCTCGTCGAGTTTCTCCGCAATGCGTCCATCATAATACCAATTCCGAGGATGTCTCGACCAGTTCCTGGTGACGTGAGCCTCAAGCGCGCTTCACGCCTGGGTTGCGCACAGTTGATACGAGCCCGACGCGCCAGCGAGTGCATGCTTTCCGGGAATTCACTCGCTGGCGCTTCGGGCTCGTAGGAGTCCGCTTCGTGTCGAGCTGTGCGCAACCCAATCGTGAAGCGCGCTCGTTCAATCTCGAATCCGGGCGCAAATGCGGCCGAGAGCAGGTAGTAGAGGATTGCGATCACCAGGAGATTATTGAATCCGAGCCACAATGACAGGTTCTCGCTCAGTCCTCCCAGGATGACCCCGCCGATATTCGAACCGAAGTCCAGATCGGTCCTCTGGCTCTTCGCGAAGGAGGCCGAGAAGACCACGCCCGCGAAGAAGATCGGGATGAACACCACCAGGCAGGAGATCACGACCTTGGTGACACCGGGCAGCGCGAGGAAGGTGCTCATCGGCACGGCGAGATTGACCAGCAGGGATGCGACCAGTAGCGCGTAGTAAGGCCAGAGTCTTCGGGGCTTCCTCCGGAGGACGTAGAGATTACTCAGGAGGGCCATCGAGAGGATCGCCGCAAAGACGATCGAGTTCACCATCCACGTGGATCCGAACAGGATCGCCAGATGCACGATCCCCTTGGTCTCCAGGAGCATGAAGCCGGCCCCCAGGAAGAACATCTGACCGTTGGGTCGGGCGGTCCGCACGGGCGCGAAGGCGAATAGCATGGCCACGGAGAGGATGCCCACGATCAGCATACCTCTGATGTTGAGAGCCGGGATTACCGGCTCGCGCAGATAGAGGAATGGGAAGTCATCGGACGGGAGCGGGCCGATCCCCTCGGTCTGGACCCGGGCGGGTCCGAGCTTGAACCACTCTCCGGGCGAAATACCCCGGACCGAAGGCGGGGCGGGCCCGTAGGCGGCCGTGCCGAGATTCGCGGACGGGCGCGGGTGCAACCACCAGAATCGATCGTCGCCCAGTTGGCTGCGGATGGCCTGCAAGGTCGGGTTATTCGCGGCGCCCGCGATCAGGAAACTGAGGCGGTTCCCCTGGTTGTCACGGGGCGTGATCGCGTCCTGATAGGGGAGCGACAGCACGATCGGCTCCGCCCCGAAGACCCGGTTCAAGAGCGTCGCGAGTCGGCCGACCACCCAGCCCTGGCGGTAGTAGTTGTAGAGCACGAAGACGCCGCCGGGCTTCAGCCTGGCCTCGAGGTCTCGGAAGGCCTGCTCGGTGAACAGGAAGCTTTCCAGGCGGATGCTCGAGTAGCCCGAATGCAGGACCAGGGAATCGACCAGGGCGTAGACGATCAGATCATAGCGCTTGCGCGTGGAGCGTACGAAGCTGCGTCCGTCATCGATGTGATACGTGACGCGAGGGTCCTCTCCGTGACGGTTCGGGTGATACTGGCGACCGATTTCCCTGAGCACGGGATCGATCTCGACGGCGTCGACATGCTTCGCGCCGCGTGCGAGCGCGGTGGCGACGTCGTTGCCCGAGCCGGCCCCGATGATCAGGACATCATCGAACGGTTTGCCCCCCGCATCCCGATTCATCAGGTAGGGTACCTGATAGAAGGCCCCTCCTTCGGCCAGGTCGTCCATCTCCTGATGCTTTATGTTGTTGACGTAGATCCTCCGCGTGGGAGGCTCGAAACGGATCTTGTAGTAAGGCGACCAGATCGTGCTCGCGCCCGTGCCCTTCCCCAACTCGGGTAGGTCGGCCGTGAACACCAGCCCCCCGACCAGGAGCGCTCCCGCTATCATCGCAATGACCCGGATGTAGGGCCTCTTGACGAAGTGGATGACGAGGACAACATCGATCGCGAACCAGATCGCCGGAGGCGTGCGAAGATAGGACAAGACGCCGAAGACCGCGATGCCCGCCAGGCTGCCGAGCAGATTCACGGAATAGGCTTCGACGGGACGAGGGATCGCGTTGATTGCCCTGCCGAGCTCCTGTCCGATCCCGACGAAGATGAGGCCGATCAGCACGAAGAAGACCCCGGCGATCACTTCCAGCGGGATCACGAAGGCGGATAAGTCTCTGGCGCGGCTCTCGGTGCCGAAATAGATCTGCTGGGGCGAGGATTGACCGCCGACATCGATCATCAAGTTCGAGTACCGGATGTAACCGCAAAGCAAGCCGAACGCCAACGCCATGGTGAACAACGCCAGCGGGATCACAGCCGATATGAAATCCGTCCGCGTGCGAGAGGCGAGGCACCCGACCGAGATCCCCAGGAAACAGGCCATCAAGACGAGATTCGTGAAGAAGGTCAGGAAGATGACCGTGCTCCCGAACCAACGGATGCAGGCCAGCTCTTGGAACAGGGCCAGGAACGAAATCAGGAAGAGATCCAGATGTTCACGTTGTAACGAAGCCCGGAATCGACGGCCTTGAGTATCTTCGATGGGTTTCACGGATTCTGACATGAGGAATTCGCTCGCGTGGGGATCGATCTCGCGATCGGACGGAAGACAAACGAGTTTCAAGCATGCGTGCTGCGTGGTTGTCACGCATCCGCTCCCGGAATTTTGCCATCAACATTATTTTGGGGCGGTTCCTCGGTTGACGCCATGCCGTTCTCGACCCGGATCGTTCAACGATTTTTCCCAATTCGGGGGGACTATGAAGGGTTTTGGCGTCAGGATGCGCCGATCTTATTGAGATGAGCGGGCAGACGGACGCGAGATCGCTCGTCTCATCCCCGGGCGATCGACGCGAATTCGTCTCCGAAGGCCGCGAGAGGGTTACTCTGATAGGGGAATCGTGCCATGCTGGAACCATTTTTCGTCGATATGTTGACGGGTTGCTCGATCCTCTTGCTCGTGGGATGGATCGGCCGGCCGTTCCGCCCGAGAACACGCGACAAGTGACTTGCGATCGGCGATCCTCCGGAACTAGGATGGATTCTGGGTTGCCTTCGACCGCGTTCGAACGTCTGATCATCCACGGTCGGCGAAAAAATTGAGATCGGCATCCGGTTTGAATGCTGCGGAAGTGCGTCGATGCCGAGGCTCTTACCGTGCCGGGGATCGTCCTTCGATTTCGAATCCGGAGGGACAGACGGCGGGGATTCATCGCTCTAGACGATGTACGCGGTGCTTCAAAGCGTGCCGATGATCTCTCCCTCCCTGTTTGTTTGCGGAGAATGCGAAAGACGGTTTATCGGCCGGTAGAGCCGGCCCGACTTTTCCCCGGAGGGGGCGTGATCGGGCCCAGTTGACGATTGAGTACCCGCCCCGAAATCCTCCCCCTATGAGGCGTCGATGTCCCTTCGTGCTCTCCTCCTCGGGCTCTTTGGATCGCTGTCATTGGCCCTGCTTGGGGGTTGCCAGCCGAGTCGAGCGAAGGTCGCTCCTTCCGAGCCCCCGGTGGTGCCGGTCAGCCAGCCGGTCCAGCGGGAGGTGACCGACTATGTCGACTTTACCGGACGTACCGAGGCCGTCCATTCTGTTGACATACGACCACGCGTGACCGGATATCTGGTCAAGATGCCGTTCCAGGAGGGGGCGGAGGTCAAGGCGGGGGACCTGCTGTTCGTCGTCGACCCCCGGCCCTACCAGGCCCAGGTCGATCAGGCCCAGGGTCAGGTCGACCTGTACCAGGCCCAACTGAAGCTGGCCAAGACGACATTGGCCCGAGACCGGGCCATCAACTCGCTGTCGCCCGGCTCGATCAGCCAGCAGCAATTCGACCAGGAGGTCGCGGTGGTCGATGAGGCCGAGGCCCGGGTCGCCGCCTACCGGAAGAGCATGGAAATCTACAGGCTCAGCAAGGAATTCACGCAGGTCACCGCGCCGATCGACGGCCAGATCAGCCGATACTACCTGACACTCGGCAACCTGGTGAACCAGGACACGACGCTGCTGACCACGCTCGTCTCGGTCAACCCGATGTACGCCTATTTCGAGATGGACGAGCCGACCCTGTTGCTGATCCGGAGGGCGACCAACGAGGGGCGGATCAAGTTTTCCCAGGACCGGAAGAAGATGCCGGTCCTCATGGGATTGCAGGGCGAAGAAGGGTTCCCTCACCAGGGGTCGATCAACTTCATCAACAATCAGGTGAACTCGACGACGGGGAGCATCCTGGTACGAGGCGTGTTCGCGAACGCCATGCCGAAGGGCGGAGGCGAACGGTTGCTGTCGCCCGGCATGTTCGTGAGGATCCGCCTGCCGATCGGCGACCCACACCGGGCTCGCCTCGTGATCGATCGGGCGGTGGGCTCGGACCAGGATAAGAAGTACGTCTACGTGCTCGATTCCGAGAACAAGGTCCAGTACCGGAGGGTCACCACCGGGCCGCTCCAGGATGACGGCCTGCGGGTGATCGAGCAGGGACTCAAAGGCGATGAGTGGATCGTCGTGGGCGGGTTGCAGCAGGTCCGGCCGCGCGCCGTGGCGAAGCCCGAGCGAGTGCCGATGCCGACGCTCGGCCCGCTGGCGGCGGCCGAGGCGCCGGCGGAAGCGAGCAAGTCCGCACCCGCGACGCCCAAGACGGACGCCGGCAAGTCGTCGGCGACCCCGAAGGAACCGCAAAAGGCGGCATCACCCTCCGGCGAGCCCCGCAAGATTTTCGGGCCCCCGCCGAGACGCGACACGAACGCGCCGTCGAAATCCGATCCGGGGTCGGCGACCTCGACCGAACCCGTCTCGCGCCGAGGGGACCGCCCGACATGATCTCACGGTTTTTCATCGATCGGCCGATCTTCGCGACCGTGCTCTCGGTCGTGATCACCCTGATCGGCGGGATTGCCCTCTATTATCTGCCGGTCGCCCAGTATCCCCGGATCACGCCCCCGGGGATTTCCGTGTCGATCAGCTATCCCGGTGCCAGCGCCCCGGTGGTCGCGGACACGGTGGCGGCACCGATCGAGCAGCAGGTCAACGGCATCGACGGCATGCTCTACATGTCCTCGCAGATGGGCAATGACGGCTCCTATACGCTGACGGTGACCTTCGATATCGGGACCGACGTGAATTCGGCCCTGGTGATGGTCCAGAATCGGGTGACGCTGGCGATGCCGCAGTTACCCAGCCAGGTCCAGAATCAGGGGATCACGATCCGGAAGAAGACGCCCGATATGCTGATGATCGTGAACTTCTATTCTCCGGACGATCGTTACGACGACATCTATCTGAGCAACTTCGCCACGATCTACATCAAGGACGAGTTGTTGCGGGTGTACGGGGTCTCGGACATCAACTTCATGGGCCAGCGCGATTACAGCATCCGCGTCTGGCTCGACCCGCAGAAGCTGGCGTCGCGAAGCATGACGGCCATGGACGTGGCCAACGGCATCCGCAGCGAGAATGCGGATGCACCCGTCGGACAGATCGGTCAGCTTCCCGCCTCGAAGGGGCAGTATTTCCAGTTGCCCGTCGATACGTTGGGTCGGCTCACGAATCCGGAGCAGTTCGAGAACATCGTCGTCAAGGTCGGCTCGGATAGTCCGGGTGATCCGGCAACCGGGATCGTGCGCCTTCGGGACGTCGCCCGCGTCGAGCTGGGCGCGCAGAATTACAACCAGTCGTGCCTGTTCGACGGCAGGCCGTCGGTGGGCCTGAGCCTCTACCAGCTCCCCGGGACCAATGCGCTGGATGTCGCCGATCGGGTCCGGGCCAAGATGGAGGAACTCAAGACGCGGTTCCCCGATGGCGTGGATTATGACATCGCCTACGACACGACGCCGTTCATCCGCGAATCGGTCCGCGAGGTCTTCAAGACCCTCCGTGACGCCGTGATCCTGGTCGGGCTCGTCGTCCTGGTCTTCCTTCAGGACTGGAAGGCGATGATCCTGCCGATGATCGACATCCCGGTCTCCTTGATCGGGACCTTCGGGGTCATGGCCGCCCTGGGCTTCAGCCTGAACAACCTCACTCTTTTCGGGCTGGTGCTGGCCATCGGGATCGTGGTCGACGACGCCATCGTCGTGCTGGAGAACACCGAGCGGATGATCGCCAAGGGTTATGACTCGCGGACGGCGACGATCAAGGCGATGGAGGAGATCACCGGGCCGATCCTGGCGATCACACTGGCCTTGAGCTCGGTCTTCATCCCGTGCTGCTTCATCTCGGGGATCACGGGCCAGTTCTTCCGGCAGTTCGCGGTGACGATCGCGGTGTCGACGATCATCTCGGCGATCAACGCGCTGACGATGACGCCCTCGCGGGCCGTGATGATCTTCCAGACGGAGGAGGGGCACGACGGCCACGAATTCAAGCGGGAGGCGTTGCCCTGGTGGATCTTCGGCGCGGTGGGCGGATGGCTGGCGTTCACGCAGGGGCCCAAGTACCTGCCGGGTCCGATCGCGTGGACATCGTCCTGGGGCGGGGTCGGTGAGGGGGTCGGAGCGAAGGAGCTGTCGTGGGGCGCGACCGCCGCTTACGTCGTACCCGGCCTCTTGGTCGGCCTGATGGTGGGCCGGTTGATCATTCGGCCTGTGAACGCGGTACTCGGGTGGCTGTTCCGGGGCTTCAACCGGGTGTTCGACGGAATAACCGCGGCTTACGGCTGGACGATCGGCAAGTCGTTGCGGATCAGCGTGGTCGTGCTCATGGTCTATGGAGGCTTGCTGGCGCTGACGTACGGAGTGCTCGAGCGCGCCCCAACCGGCTTCATCCCCGAGCAGGATCAGGGGCGTCTCATCGTCAATGTCCAGTTGCCCGACTCGGCGTCGCTCCAGAGGACGCAGGAGGCGATGGCGGCGGCTACGAAAATAGCCCGGGAGACCCCGGGCGTGGCGCACACCGTCGCCATTTCGGGTTTGTCGTTCCTGCTTCAGTCCAACGCCTCGAATTTCGGCTCGATGTTCATCGTCCTCGACCCGTTCGATGAGCGGCAGGCCCCCGGCCTGTACGCCGAGGACATCATGGCCAAGCTTCGGAAGCAGTTTCGAGAGCGGGTCAAGGATGCGGTTATCGCCGTGCGCAATTCTTCGCCGATCCCCGGACTCGGCACGGCGGGCGGCTACAAGCTGATCCTCGAGGACCAGGGGGGGCGCGGGTTGCCGATCTTGCAGAAGGAGAGCGACGACCTGGTGGCGGAGATGAAGAAGGAACACGGGTTGGCCACCGCGTCCTCGCAGTTCCGATCGCGGACTCCGCAACTCTACCTGGAAGTCGACCGGACCAAGGCGCAGTCACTCGGCCTGACGTTCGACGACGTGAATCAGACGTTGTCCATGTACCTGGGGTCGCTCTACGTCAACAGCTACAACCAGTTCGGCCGGCACTGGCAGGTCACGGTCCAGTTGGAGGGGGATTATCGCAATCGGATCGAGGACATCAATCTGCTCCAGGTCCGGAACAAGTGGGGGCAGATGGTCCCGCTCGGGACCCTGGTCCATGTGCGCGAGATCGGCGGGCCGATCAGCGTGATGCGATATAATCTCTACACGGCCGCGCCGATCAGCGGGAGTTTGCAGCCCGGGGTCAGCTCCGGTGACACGATCGCGTCCATCGAGCGCCTGGCCGCCGAGACGCTGCCGAAGTCGATGAAGGCGGAATGGACCGAGCTGATGTTCGTCCAGATCCGGGCGGCGGAGAAGTCCCCGGCCATGTACATCTTCGCGCTGTCGGTGGTCAGCGTTTTCCTGGCCCTCGCCGCGTTGTACGAGAGCTGGGCGCTGCCGATGGCGGTGATCCTGGTGGTGCCGATGTGCCTGCTCTGTTCGGTCAGCGGGGTCCTGTGGAGCGGGCGGGATGTGAACATCTTCGTTCAGATCGGCCTGGTGGTGCTGGTCGGCCTGGCGTGCAAGAACGCGATCCTGATCGTCGAATACGCCCGGCAGAAGCACGTGGAAGGGCTGTCGCGGTACGAGGCGACCCTGGAATCGTGCCGGCTGCGGCTCCGGCCAATCCTGATGACCTCGTTTGCATTCATCATCGGCGTGATCCCGCTCGTGGTGGCTTCGGGTGCCGGGGCGGAGATGCGTCGATCGCTTGGGATCGCCGTGTTCAGCGGGATGATCGGCGTGACCGCGTTCGGGATCTTCCTGACCCCGGTGTTCTTCTACGTGATCCAGGGGCTGAGCGAGACGCGGCTGTTCTCCGCCGCCGTCACGAAGTGGGTGGGATCGCCGCTTGTGGGAGCGGGGCTAGGTCTAGGTAGCGCTCTTCTGGCTGCACGATTGTTCGATGTGAGCTTGTCCCGGTCGCTCGGCGTCGGAGGTATTGGGGGAGCGCTCGCCGCGCTGGCGGCGCTCGGGATTCATCGCAGGTTGAGGCCGCGGGCCTTGCCGGTCGCGCTGCCCTCGCATTCCCGCGTTCGGGCCGTTGTATCGAGCGGAGACCATCTGCCGTGATTTCGCGATTCTTCATCGACCGTCCGGTCTTCGCGATCGTGCTCTCGGTGGTCATCACGCTCGCGGGCGCGGTGGCCGTCTATGCGCTGCCGGTGGCGCAGTATCCCGAGGTGACCCCGCCGACGGTCCTGGTCACGGCGATCTACCCGGGCGCCAATGCCATGACGGTGAGGAATACCGTCGCTGCGCCGATCGAGGAGCAGGTCAGCGGCGTCGAGAACATGATGTACATGTCCTCGCAATGCACCAACGACGGAACCTACACGCTGACCGTGACGTTCCGACTGGGCATGGATACGGACATGGCCCAGGTGCTGGTGCAGAACCGGGTCTCGCTGGCGCTGCCGGTCATCCCGCCGCTGGTGCAGAATGAGGGCATCACCGTCAAGAAGATGTCCCCGAACACGATGATGATCGTGAACCTGATCTCGCCGGACGGCCAGTACGACAGCACGTTCCTGAGCAATTACGCCACCATCTATATCAAGGACGAGCTGGGACGAGTCGAAGGGGTCGCCGGGATCACCTACCTGGGCCAGCGCGACTATAGCTTGCGGGCGTGGCTCGATCCCGCCAAGATGGCGGCGCTCAACATCAGCGCCGGGGATGTTGTGATGGCGATCAGCCAGCAGAACCTCCAGGTTGCGGCCGGCCAGATCGGCCAGCAGCCGGTCCCCCGAGGCCAGCAATTCCAGCTCACGATCAATACCCTGGGCCGCCTGGTGGAGCCGGAGCAGTTCGGCGACATCATCATCAAGGCCGGCCAGGGCGTCACGCAGATGGCGGGCGGGCAGGGCGGGTCGGGCGGCGGCGGGCAGGGGGGTTCGGGCGGAGGGCAGGGCGGGTCCGGTAGCGGCCAGGGAGGCACCGACGACTCGAGCTTTCAGGGGGGGGCGACCGACCAGGGCGGCTCGAACAGCCAGGGCCGACCGATGTCGCAGGCCACCGGCATCGTCCGGCTTCGCGACGTGGCACGCGTCGAGCTGGGATCGCGCCAGTACGACCAGTCGTGCACCCTCGACGGAAAGCCGTCCGTGGCCATCTCCATCTTTCAGTTGCCCGGCTCCAATGCGCTCGATACGGCCGCCGGCGTCTACGCCAAGATGAGGGAGCTCAAGTCCCGCTTCCCGGAAGGGCTGGATTACCGGATCGTTTACGACACGACGCCGTTCATCCGCGAGTCGGTCAACGAGGTCTTCCACACCTTGCGCGACGCGGTGATCCTGGTGGGCATCGTCGTGCTGGTCTTCCTCCAGGACTGGAAGGCGATGATCCTGCCGATGATCGACGTCCCCGTCTCCTTGATCGGGACGTTCGCGATCATGGCCGCGCTGGGCTTCTCGCTCAACAATCTGACGCTGTTCGGCCTGGTGCTGGCGATCGGGATCGTGGTCGATGACGCCATCGTGGTGCTGGAGAATATCGAGCGGCTGATCGCGACCGGCCTGGACTCGCGGACGGCGACGATCAAGGCGATGGAGGAGATCACCGGGCCGATCCTGGCGATCACCCTGGTGCTGAGCGCGGTATTCATCCCGTGCTGTTTCCTGGGCGGGATCACGGGCCAGTTCTTCCGGCAGTTCGCGGTGACGATCGCGGTGTCGACGATCATCTCGGCGATCAACGCGCTGACGATGACGCCGTCGCGGGCCGTGATGATCTTCCAGACGGAGGAAGGGGCCCACGGCGGCCACGAGCTGAAGCGGGAGGCGCTGCCGTGGTGGTTCTTCGGCGTGGTGGGCGGGATGATCGCGGTCTGGCTGGGCCATGACTTCGCGGCGGGGCTGCTCGGGCTTCCGCCGGGATCGACGGGCGCCGAGGAGGAAGCGGCCACGGGGTGGAGGGCCTGGGCGCCGACGGCCGCCGCGTTCACCGCCGGCGGATTCGCGGGCGGGCTGATCGGCCTGATCATCATCCGGCCCGCGAACGCGGTGCTCGGCTGGCTGTTCCGGGGCTTCAACCGGATGTTCGACCGGATGACCGAAGTGTACGGCCGGATCGTCAGCGGGTTCCTGCGAATCAGCGTGATCGTGCTGATGCTCTACGGAGGGTTGCTGGGCCTGACCTACTGGGAATTCATCCGGACTCCGACGGGCTTCGTCCCTCAGCAGGACAAGGGTTATCTGCTCGTCAATGTCCAGTTGCCCGACTCCGCATCGGTGGAGCGCACGCAGAGGCGGATGGCTCAGATCGAGACCCTGGCCCGCGAGACGCCGGGCGTCGCCCACACGGTCGGCGTCTCGGGCCAGTCGCTGCTCCTGAACGCCAATGCGCCCAACCTCGGCTCGATGTACGTCCTGCTCGACGAGTTCGCCCATCGACGAGGGGCCAGCCGCTCGGCCGATGCCATCGCCGCGACGATCCAGGAACGCTGCAAGAAGGAGATTCGCGGGGCGATCGTTTCGGTCTTCGGCGCGCCGCCGATCGACGGCCTGGGCACGACCGGCGGATTCAAGCTGATCATCGAGGATCGCGGCAATCTCGGCGTGGGGACCTTGCAGCGGATCAGCGATCAGATCGTGGAGCGCGGCAACAAGACCGAAGGACTCCAGGGGCTGTTCAATAGCTCGCGGGCGAACACACCCTGGCTGTACCTCAACATCGACCGGACCAAGTGCATGACGCTGGGCGTGTCGGTCAGCGAGCTGTTCAACACCTTGCAGGTGTACCTGGGGTCTTACTACGTCAACAACTTCAACGAATTCGGCCGGTCGTGGCAGGTGAACGTCCAGGCCGACCAGAAATTCCGCGGCGATGCCCAGGACATCCGTCAACTCCAGGTGCGGAACAACAAGGGGCAGATGATCCGGCTGGCCACATTGCTGGATGTGAGCAACACCAGCGGTCCGATCGCGATGATGCGCTATAACATGTACTCGGCCACGGCGATCACGGGCAACCCGGCGCCGGGCACCAGCTCGGGGCAGGCGATCGCGATGATGCAAGAGATCGCCGACGAGGAATTGCCCCGTTCGATGGCCTCCGACTGGACCGAGCTCGCCTACGTGCAACTCCAGGCGGGGAACACCGCGACCGGCGTCTTCGCGCTGGCGGTGGTGTTCGTCTTCCTCGTGCTGGCGGCCCAGTACGAGAGCTGGAAGCTGCCGATGGCGGTGATCCTGGTGGTGCCGATGTGCCTGCTCTGCTCGCTCATCGGCGTGAATCTGGCCGGGATGGACGTGAGCCTCTTCACCCAGATCGGCTTCGTGGTGCTGGTCGGGCTGGCGAGCAAGAATGCGATCTTGATCGTCGAATTCGCCAAGCAGAGCCAGGAGGCCGGAGTGCCCCGTCGAGAAGCGACCGTGGAGGCATGCCGGCTGCGGCTGCGGCCGATCTTGATGACCTCATTCGCATTCATCTTCGGAGTCGTCCCGCTGGTGATCGCGGAGGGGGCCGGCGCCGAGATGCGTCGATCGCTGGGCACGGCGGTGTTCGGCGGCATGCTGGGTGTCACCGCGTTCGGGATCTTCCTGACCCCGGTGTTCTATTACGTCATCCAGTGGTTTGGCGACGGCAAGAAGCCCGGAGTCCACCACCACACCAAACTGAATGGAGTCGCGTCAACCCTCGAGCTGGACGCGTTGGCGGAGCCGATATCTTCGACTCATCACCAGTATAATGGCGATGATATCTGAATTGGCTTCCGCTTGCTGAAGGGATCCCGAGGGTCGCTCGAGGTTCAGGGCGTGACGGTCAGCCTGAGATCGATGGACGCGGTTCGTCCGGCGATGAGGTCGGTCTGGATCAGCCGCAGGCGATAAGGGCCGGGCTCCAGCGACTTCGGCAACTGGATCCGATGGTTCGCGTAGTTGTCGCGACGAGGGCGGCGGCAAACATACTCGGCCTGCGAGGTCTGCTCCCAGACGATTGGGCCGCCGGTCTCGGGTCGGAGCTCGAGGTGCGATGAGAGTCGTGCCACCATGGAATCGCCCCGGGGCTCGAACTCGAGGCCCGTGAACTCCCAGTAGGCGGCGAGGATCTGGCCGGCCTTCAGGGCGTCCGGGTTGAGGGCATCGAACGAGCCGAAATCGTGCACCTTGCCGCAGAGGCGGAGCTCGGCGATCTCCAGGGTCTGACGCCCCTTCGGTGCGGAGTCCGAGGCTTGATCGCCCTCCGCCGCGGGCGACGAGTCGCCCTTTTTCGCTCGGGTGTTCTCCGTCTCGGGCTCATCTTTGGCAGGTGCCGGATCCTCCGCTTGCGCGACCAATTTATCTTCTGTGGCCGTTCGCCCCGGAGTTCTCGACGCCCGGTGGGGCCGGATTTCTATTACCTTAGGATCGGGCGATTGACCCCGGAGTCCGGCTTCCGAAAGGAGCCTAATCGATTCGGACGATGGTGATTCGGTGGGCGCGCGTGATAAGGCGATCGGCAACGGTGCTGGTTCCGCGAGGAATGGTTCGGGCGTATCAATCCGCGCGGGCTTGGTCATGATGGCGTTGGGCCTCGACGCGGCATCTATTGGTATGAGAGCGTCCAGGTCGAGGACCGGACGACCCGGAGCCACCGACTTAGGATCGCCCAGCAAACTGGCCGTACCGCTCGATTGCAGGGATTCGTTGTGCTCTCGTGTCACGTCCTCGACGCGACGAATCTCCGCGTCGAGGAGGGGAGTGGATGAGGGCGATTGGTCGGGATTGGAGGTTCCGCTTGACGGAGGCGTCGCCGATGGGGGTGCCGGCATCGTTGAGGGCTGGGGCCCTGTCGGGACTTCCGCACCGGGTTGGATCGCGGGGGGAGCACCGTTCTGATCTGGTGCCGGCCCGGCAGGCGACGCGGCTGTCTGGAGCACGGTCGAATCCGTTGCGTTCGGAGCGGGCGAGGCGGGCGGATTCGCTCGTGTCGGTTGAAGCGACGAGGAGAGATCCGATGGCTGTCGGGTCGGCTCCTGTCTCGACGACGGAACTGGTGCCGGTGTCGCGACCGGGCTGGCGCCGGTCTGAGCGGCTCCCGCCGGGGTGAGCACCGGTACCGAACCTTCGGCCTGCCGGAGATTCGACGGCTTGATGCAACCGATCGAAGCGGCTGAGCTTGCGACGCCAATCATGATGAGGAGAGTCAGCCATGGCCGGCGATCGTGCGGCATCGGACAACCTCGATAGCGAGCCCGGGAATCCTTTCCCGCGCTCCAGTTGACCCGCTGATCCGCGGGGAGTCGAGACATGGCCCTGACCTGACGACCAGGGATACGCCGTGGATTTACCTGATGTCCGGGAATCCGGCAAGCTCAACATGCTGGTCCGTGGTCGGTGGTCCGTGGGAATGCCGGCCTGGCGAAACGGCGTCGTAGAGGGTCAAGCTTGATGAACCATGGTCGCGATCCGTTTGAGGAAGGATTCACGAGCCCGTCTCGATTCCCGGTCCGCCAGACGAGCCATTTCGAGGGACACGCGCCGAAAGGCGACGCGATCGCCCGGCCTGAGCTGGCCGAGGCGGTCGATATCGGCGGAGATCACGTGGGCGATGTGGGGATAACCCCCCATGGTGCCGGAGGCGACTCCCAGGACGATGAGCTGACCTCCCGCGGCCTGGACGGCTCCCGGCGCGACAGGCGCCGAAAGGCGCTCCGAGGAGGAGGCGACGACCACCGGCTCACCGTCCAGGCGCAAGCCCATCCGATCGCTCCGAGCACCGACGAGAAACCGACGAGCGGACCAGAAAGCCTCGTCGAATTCCGGGTTGGATCGACCGTCGGGGCCTTCAATGATGCGGATCGGCTGTGCGGTTGGCGTCTCCCAGGCCGTTTCGGCGAGATAGCGAGTCGGAATCGAACCCGACGCGGCACAAAGGACTTCGCCAGCTCGGATGCGCGTCTCCGACGAACGGCTGCCCGGACGGCTCCGGGTCTGCCATCCTCCCCTGGCCGCGAGATAAGTGCGGGCTCCTTCGCGTGCCCTCCCCAGGATCAGCCGATGCCCACTTCGCATCGACCAGCTCGAAGGGATATGGAGCGTTTTCTCGGTCCCGTCAGGACCGATTACTTTCGCATCCATCGGGGCGCCCGCTATCGCCAGGGCCAACGGACCGTCAGCCTCATAGCAGCCGCCGGTGAGCGTCAGCTCGAGCACGGCGCAGCCGGCAGGATTGCCCAACAGTGCGTTGGCCAACTCGGCCGATCCGCGGTCGAACGAACCGCCCGGCCCCACACCCCACCCGCGATAGCCGGGACGACCCGCGTCCTGGATCGTGGTGCTCAAGCCGGGATCGATGACGATCAGACGCATCAGGTCCTCGACGAGAACGGGTTGCGTGGCGATCCAATATCAATGGAAAAAGAAGGCGTCCGCAGATGAATGCCGATCGAAATACAGATAAGACCGAAGAAACATGACCCGAGAAAGAATGTCGTACTTCGTCGGCTTTCCTGATATCGCCTCTCATCTGTGTCAATCTGCGGAAAAACTCTCAAGAGTCCGCTAGGAAGCTACGGATCGCAATGTCGTTCGCTTTCAGGACTCGACGAGCAAGGTCCGCGTTCGCGATGGCTCGCGGGTCATCGCCGTGGATGCAGAGCGTGGCAATCCGGCCTTCCGACGCCAGTTTGAGGAGCTGGGATTCGACTTCTTTGGGGTCGTCGAGGATGGCATCAGGCTCGCTACGAGGCACGAGCGAGCCGTCGTCCCGGTAGCGGCGGTCGGGGAAACCCTCGGCGACGTAACAGAGGCCGAACGCCGAAGCCATACGCTCCAGGACGGTACCCGGCTGGCCGAGCAGAGGGAGGCCCAGCGCGAATGCCGCGGCGACGACACCCCGCGCGATCTCATCCTGCCGCTGTGCCTGGTTGTAAAGTGCGCCGTGCGGCTTGAGGAATCGGACGCGCACGCCGGCCTCGGACGCGATGGCGACCAGAGTCGCGACCTGCTCCCGGATCAAGTCTTGCACGGCATCAACGGAGATCTCCCTGTCGCGACGGCCGAAATGCTCGCGGTCGGGATAGCCGGGGTGGGCTCCGACCACGACTCCACAATCCTGGGCGTCGAGCAAGGTTTGCCGGATGATCTCGGGGCTACCGGCGTGGGCACCGCAATTGATACTCGCCGAGGTCACTCGCTCGAGGAGGGCCCGATCGTTGGGAAAGCCCTCGCCGAGGTCGGCGTTGAGGTCGATCGTTGGATGAGAGACCTCGGGACGGGTTTTCTCAAAGGCGTTCATCGCGATGGGCCTCGAATTCGGCGGGAGAGATCGATCGAAAGCGGATTCGGTCGCCGGCCCGGATCGGGAAGTAGCCTTCATCGACGTCAACGATGCGGAGGGGCGTCGCGCCGAGGATATGCCAGCCGCCGGGCGACTCGCCGGGATAGATCCCGGTTTGACGGCCCGCAATGGCGACCGATCCGGCCGGAACGCGCAGGCGAGGCACCTCGCGGCGCGGCAGGCCCGCCAGGGCGGGGGGGAGATACCCCGCATAAGGGAAGCCGGGCAGGAATCCGATCGCGAAGACGTCGTAGTCGACCGCGACATGCTCGGCGATCACCGCGTCTCGGCTCAAACCTGATCGATTGGCGACCTCGTCGATATCGGCCCCGTCGTAGAGAACCGGGATAATCAGTTGCCTACCCAGGAGGCCGGGTTTCTCGGCCGGCGTGATCGTTCGGAGCCGGCACTCGAGATCTGACAGGTCAACACGGTCGGGATCGGCGAAGACGGCGACCGTCCGGTAGGCGAGTACCACGTCCTCCACCCCCGGCCAGTTTCGGTCGCGCACCGCAGAGGCCCAGGAAGCGGCATCATGCTCGACGACGAAATGGGCGAGGTAAGCGCGGTCGCCCAGTGGATCGAGCGCGGTCAGGGCCATATAATCCTGGTGGCTCCGCCTGTTATCATGGGTGGAGTTAACGTATTCGGATGTCGTGCGACCCGGTCCGGTCGGGGCTCGATCGTGACCGAACCTGGACCCAGTTTATCCGACTTCGAGGAAGAGGGTCATCACCAATGATCGGTCGAGTGTTGATCCTGGGATTGTTCCTGGTCGGTGCGGACGGTCCGAGAAACCCGGCGCAGCCCGGGAACGCGGAGGGCGCCGTCGATCGAATCACGCTCCGGGATGGCTCGGTCGTGCTCGGAGTGGTGACGGCGGCGACGTCGGGGCCTCGCGGAGCGGTCGAATTCCTGGTTCGTCGCGAGTGGGCGGAAAAACACCTCAAGGATCAACTGGCGAGGTGGGATCGCTCGAGCTCGGCGGCGGTTCAGCGCGCGGCGCTCCAGAGGCAGCAGCGGTTGTCGGCCTGGCGTCGCGAGCGGGCGGCGGCTCCGGACGTCGGGCCTGATGACAAGATCGTGCAATGGATCGACCGGGAGGCCAATCGCCTGGCAAATCCCCAAGATCTCTCGCAAACACCCCTGGTCGGCGTAAGACTGCCGAGGGGCGAGGTCCGGGAGCTGGACCGTCGCCCGGCGGCAGTTTCGCGGCTGCTCCGCCTCGCCTACCTGAGCGAACTGCCCGAACCTGAAGCCATGTCGGTGGACGAGCTCAAGGACGCACTCGAAGCGCGCGGTTACTCGGCCGATGCCGCGGCCAAGGCATCGCCCGTCGCACTCGACCGCCTCTTGCCGCCAGCTCCCGAGAATGATGCGGTCTGGCAGGCCCGCCGAGCGGCCACCGAGCTGGCGATCGATGCGGGTCTGCGCTTCCTGCGGTTTCAGGACGCGGTCCTTCCCGAGCCTCGGCCGGGAGAGCAGCCTGTGAATGCCTTGAACCTCACGAGCGCGGTTTCCGAGCTGAAGCGCCTGCTCGACCCGGACGCGGGGCAGGACCGTCCGGACCCGCTCATCGAGAAGCTCCAAGCGGTCGCGGCCCGGGGCCGGATCGGCGCCGTCGTGACCCGCCTGGCGATCGCGACCGATATGAGCGGGGTCACGGTCGAGACGACGCTCTGGGCGCGCGGCGGATCAGGCCGATGGGGCACTCTCGGGTCGCGGACGGCCACGGTCCGATCCGACGAGCTCAAGCCGGAGGCCGGCCGGGACATCGGCGAGGATCCCCAGGTCCAGGGGGCCTTCCGCATGGTCGAGATGCTGGGACTGGGTGGGATCCCGCAAGAGCTCAAGGATCGGAGTCTCCGGATCGGAGCCGCGACCCAGAAGGCGCTCGAGACGGCCCGGACGGCCCTCAATCTGGATCTCGATTCACTCACGTTGCCCGTCCTGGACACGGTCCGCGACGTCGAGGCACGGAAGTCGGCTCCGAAAGCCCAGTCCGAGCCCGCTGGAAATCCAGCTCCCCGGCGTCGATCGGTGCTCGGCCCGTCATGATTCGGAAACCGCCCTCGAAGACATCGGCCGCGAAGGGACCCGGATCCGAAAAGAGTTCCATCAAGGAAAAGACAAGACGTCCGCAGATGCATACCGATCCAGAGACGGATAAGACCGAAGAAACATGACGCGAGAATGGAGGTCGGATCGCGTCGGCTTTCCGGATTCCGGCTTTTCCACTGCGTTCCTCCGCGGATCGACTCTCATGTGTGATCGGGTCGGGCCGTCGGGGCGGACGTCGGATCCCGGGGTTTGGGCTCGAGCCGTCGGGAGAGCTCGGCGGCGACAGCCTCGGTGAAGCTGTCGGTCGATTCCTGACCGCCCAGGTCGCGGGTCCGGATTCCCTGTCGAAGCAGGTCGAGCGTCGCGGTCTTGACTCCGTGTCCCAGGTCGATTTCGCCGAGCTGGTAAAGTAATAGCGACAGCGCCAGGAAGATGGCCGTCGGGTTGGCCAGGTTCTTGCCAGCTATGTCCGGTGCCGTACCGTGGGCGGCGTCGAAGAGCGCGACTCGGACCACGGCGGCCGGGTCGAAGCCGAGATTCGCGCTGGCGCCGATCCCCAGCGATCCGGCCAGTCCGCAGGCCATGTCCGAGAGGAAATCGCCGTACTCATTGAGGACCAGTACAATCTGAAATTTCTCCGGGGCTATGATGACTTTTCCCAGGAGGGCATCGAATAGCTCGACGGAATGCGGGACCTCGGGGAATTGCTCGGCGACTTCCTTGGCCACGCGTTCGAAGAGGCCATCGGTCGCTTTCTGGATCGTGTATTTCGACGAGCTGGTCACCTTCTTGGACGTCTTCCGGGCGAGGTTGAACGCGTAACGCGCAGGCCTCGGTGACCGGGCGCCGCTCGACGATCCGCAGGCTGACGGCACCGTCCTCGCCGATCATCCGGCCGGGGTCGTCGTAGGTCCCTCCGGTGGCAATTCTGACGATGTCCAGGTCGAGCTCGCGCCGGAAGTTCGTCGGCACGCCCGGTATCGTGTAGACGGGCCGATGGATCACGGAGAGGTCCAGCCGTCGCCTGAGGATCGCATTGGGACTCTCCTCTGCGGTCGTCGTCGGATGCTTCAGGGCCACTCGCGTGGCCGCGATCGTCCCCACCGCCTCGTCGTAGAGGGCCTTGCCTCGCGCCCGGCGATTCTCGAGCCGGAAATCCACGGGGATGAACTCGAGCTTGATCGGAAGTGCCTCGGCGAGCCGATGGATCGCACGGGAGAGTTCCGGGCCGATGCCGTCGCCCAGGAGCTCGGTAACTGGATAGGTAGGACGCATCGCCGACCGGTTCTCCATGTCCACTCACAGACGAGGCGGGCCGATCGAGTCTCGACTCGACCCGACGCGGATACGACGGTGTGCCCAGTCCCTACTGCGACAGAGACTTCCGATTGTACGAGGCGATCCGTAAGACCGTCAAATCCGACGCAAGTGGTCGCAAACTCGGCCCATCCGCTTGGCAGCGTGCCGCGACGGCATGTATATTAGGATGACGGGGATAGGCCCTCGCACGTCGGGCCTTCGCCGTCAGATTCACGGTCTATTTCCCCCTCGTCTATTACCAGCTCGGCGAGTGGATCGTAGAGGCCGGCGCCGAAATCCAGCGGCGCCGAGGGCGAGGTCTCCGACCACGGGCGGGAGAGGTCTGATGTCCACCGCGGGAAAGGTTCTTGTCGTCTTCGTCATGCTGACCGCCGTCGTCTGGTTAATCCTCGCCGCCGGCGTAGATCAGCTTAATCGCAACGGCAACCAGGCCCTCCAGAAGCTCAGCGACGACCTGGAGAAGGTCCAGGCCGACCTCGGGACGGCCAAGCACGACGTCCTGGCTCTTCGCGAGCAGACAACTACGATTCAAGAAGCGATCGATCGGGATGTGGCCGTCCTCCGTGCCAAGCAGTCGGACCTGGAAGATGCTCGTTCTCAGATCTCCGAGACCCTGTCGCGGTTGCAGTACCAACTGGCCACGGTCGAGGAGACCATCAAGAGCGGACAGACGGCACTTGCCAACCGCAAGTCGGAGCACGAGGACGAGGAGAAGGCGACCGAAGATCTTAGGACGGAAGTCAAGGAGCTGATCGCGGATAATGCCCAGCTCATGAGCCGGCTCGATTCGCTCCGAAATCAATTCATTTCCACTCACAACACCAATATCGAGTTGCTCCGCAAGAAACAGTGATCGGACCATCCGAAGCCGAGAGCGAAAAAAGCTCACCGACATCCGAAACGCGACAGGAAAATCCGAGTTCCGAGGTCGTGGGGGCCGATCCCTCGTCCAGAGCGAACGTCTCGGGTTCCAGTTCGAAAGATTGGATCGGCATCGTTGCCAATGCCGCTTCCGGTATGGGCCGAAGCCGCCGACTCGTGGACCAACTCGTCACGCACCTGGAACAAGCGGGCTTGCGTGCCGAGGTCGCATGGACCCCCTCGGATCGATCGGCCCTGGCGAACAAGGCCGCCGATTGCGGCGAGGATTGCCGGTGCCTGGTCGCCGTCGGCGGTGACGGAACGGTTTCTGCCCTCCTCAATGAGCGACCGGATCGCCCGGTCACCGTGTTGCCGGCCGGGACCGAAAATCTGGTCGCCCGCCACTTCGGATTGCGACGAGACCCCCGATTACTCGCCGGGACGATCTCCTCGGGCCGTTCGATACCGGTCGATGTCGGCCTGGCCGCGGGCCGGAGATTCCTGCTGATGGCCGGATTCGGATTCGACGCCGAGATCGTCTCGCGCCACCATCGAGGGCGGGTCTCGCAATCGGGAAGCGTCAGGCCGACGAATCGGATGGCTTACGTCAAGCCGATCCTGGGTACGAGCTTCTCCTACCATTTCCCCACGATCTCGGTGCGGATCGAAGACCCTGGCGCTCACGAGACCCTGCAAGGGACAACCGTCTTTGTCTTCAATTTGCCACGATACGCGCTGGGGCTGCCGTTCGTCCCGTTTACTCGCGAAGACGATGGTTGGCTGGATCTGATCGTGTTCCGCGAGCCGGGCCCATTCCAGGCCCTCTATTACTTGTGGAAGGTGGTCTGCGGCATCCATCTCAATGATCCCAGCGTCTTCCATCGTCGAGTACGGAAGGTGATGGTTTCGGCCGAAGAACCGATACCCATCCAGATCGACGGCGACCCCGGAGGCTATTTACTTCCTCAGGGCGCGGATCACCCGGGGGTCGGCCGCCGGAATAAGCGAGGGGTCGGAGTTGCCCATGCTAACGGCAGATCGGGGCAAGGTCACCCGGCCGAGTGCATGATCGAAATCCTCCCGTCCGCCGTGAGAGTCCTGACTCCCGCCGGGTTCGGAGGAGGGTCGATCAGAACCCCACTCGCCAGCGACGATGTCGCGTGATATTCTCCTCGTGCCTGGCGGCGATCAGACCTTCCGTGGTCGCCGGAGGGCGAGACTCCGTCCGAGCCGGGCGACGAAATGGCTCGCCCTCCGGAGCTGCGCAAGAAAACGATTCGCGCTCGGTCTCCTGATTCGCAGGCGAGGCGAACCATGAGGGCTCTGGACAGCGGTCGATTCTCTGTCGAACTCCGAGCCATCAGGAATTGCGGCTCCGGATGAGGATCCGAGCGAAAGGAGGCCAAGATGACCCCGCCCAACCCGGTCCAGATCGGGCCGATCCGATTCGGCAAGGATTGCCCACTGGGCCTGATCGCCGGCCCATGCGTGATGGAGCCAGGCGACATGACAATGCGGATCGCCTGTCACCTGGCCGAACTTTGCCGCAAGCTGGGGTTGCCGTTAATCTTCAAGGCGTCTTTCGACAAGGCGAACCGGACATCCGGATCGAGTTTTCGCGGCCCCGGGATCGAAGAAGGGATGAGAATCTTCGAGCGCGTGAAGGCTGAGACCGGGTTGCCGGTGACGACCGACGTTCATGAGACGATCCAGGCGAAGCCGATCGCCGAGGTGGTGGACTTGCTCCAGGTGCCGGCCTTCCTCGCGCGTCAGACGGACTTGCTGGAGTCGGTCGCGGAGACCGGTCGTCCGGTCAACGTGAAGAAGGGGCAATTCATGGCCCCGTGGGATATGAACCAGGTCGTCATCAAACTGACATCTGCCGGTGCGAGAGGTGTGCTCCTGACCGAACGCGGGACGACATTCGGCTACGGCCGGTTGGTCAATGACTTCCGGGCGATCCCGCAGATGCAATCGACGGGTTCTCCCGTGGTTTTCGACGCGACCCATTCGGTCCAGCTTCCCGGCGGCGGCCCCGGCGGGACGGCTTCCTCCGGGCAGCGGGAAATGATCCCGACCCTGGCACGAGCGGCCGTTGCCGCAGGGTGCGACGCGCTGTTTCTCGAGGTCCATCCGGACCCGGATCGAGCCCTCTCCGATGGACCGAACTCATTGCGATTAGAAGACTTACAGGCGCTTCTGGAAACCTGTCTTCGGATTCGAGCGGCCGTCACTGGGTGAATTCGTCTGCATCCAATCAGGCAGTCGAGGAAAGCTCTTGAGATCGCTGCCTTGACCGTCGTCGAACCATTTCGCGGGTCCGGTCGTAAGGTGAGAAACCAATGACCGCTCGTGCGGAGATCTCGCCGCGCACGACGCAATATCTCAAGATAGCTAGCGATGCGGAGATCATTCGACCGGGCCTCGGCCGATCCGGAAAGCTCCGGCCCGCACAGAACCGGTCGAACCGGAAACTCCGTAGGGAATATTCATCCATCATCGACAACGCGACTCCGTCTCGACCGAGACGATCGTGCACACCTGGCTACCGCGGTATGTCGTGGCGGGCTGCTCGGATCGTCCCTGACGCCGGTGCGACGGATCACCACAGGAGTCTTCCGGCCTTGAATCGTCGTTTTGCCTGCCTAATCGGAATGTGTGCCGTCGGCCTTAACCTGATGCTCCTGACCGGCTGCGATTACTCGCCTCCGGTCCCCCAGAGCCAGACGGGCGGAACCTATAAACCCGGCTTCGTACCCATCGCCAAGGGATCGGCCAATCCGGGTTCGACGGCAAAGAGCCCGCCCGGCCGACTGCGGGCCGCCGAGGAACGCAAAGCGATCCTCGAAAGTTCCATGACCCTAATCAAGGGAGCTGCTCTCCTGCCGGGCGGAAGCCACTATGGTCAGGCGGTCCAGAAGCTCAACCAATACTTCGAAGGGACGGACTCGGCGGAGTATCGAATCGATCCCACCGCCCGGGAATACCTCAAGACCCAACTGCCGCCCAATATGCTCAAGGATATCGAGAGCACGACGTGGACGCTTCGCGATGCGCGACATCTCGAAGATTGCATGATGTATTACGGGATCGCGAATCGAATCGCCGGGACCGGCGAGGATCTCGAGCGGGTCCGTCGTGTCTTCCAGTGGGTGGTGGAACAAGTGCAATTGGTCCCCGCAGGTCGACTCGGGGCGGGGCGCCTCGGGCAGGCCTTCGCCAGGCCCTATGACGTGCTGCTCCGCGGGATGGCGACCGAGGCGGAGGGTGTCTGGGCGGAACGTGCCTGGCTCTTCATGGCGCTCTGCCGCCAACTGGGCATCGATTCCGGCCTGCTCACATATACCAAAGGAAACGTGGTCGAGCCGGCCGTGGCCAGATACGGATCCACCATGGATCGAACGGCTCCTGCCCCGGACGTTCGCAAGACCCAGAAGGCGCCGATTATCTGGATCTGCGCGATCCTGATCGGCGACCGGGCTTACCTCTTCGATGCTCGACTCGGCCTGGAAATCCCCGGACCGGGCGGTACCGGTGTCGCAACCGTCGCCGACGCGCTCGCCGACCCCGAAATCCTCGATCGCATGGACCTGCCGGGCGAGGCACCCTACTTCACGAGCCGGGCTTCCCTGCTGGCAAGCCCGAGCAAGATCGGGGTGATGATCGATTCCAGCTCGGGTTATTTCTCGCCCAAGATGAAGATGCTCCAGCGCGAGCTGGCCGGCAAGTACCGGACGATCCTCTATCGAGACCCGTCGGAGCAGGGCGAACATTTCGCACGCATCCTCGCACCACACAATGGGAAGGTCTCCCTCTGGGGCCTCCCGCTGGAGGTCGAGACCCGGCTCTTCAACGATCCCCAGTTCGTCCAGTCGATCCAGAACTCCCTGTTCTTCTTCAAGCCGGAATTCCCCCTGATCTACGCGCGGGTGAAACAACTCCGGGGGGAAGTGGATGAGGCCATCGAAGATTACGGCAAATTCCGATTCGCGGAGAACGTGCCCTTCTTCAACGACAAGGATAAGAAGAGGCTCATCTCCAAGGAGATTCAGGCCGGTCTGGATGTCTATGCCACGTATTATCTGGGCCTGGCCCATCTCGAGAAGAAAGACCTGAAACTCGCCGAGCTGATGTTCCGCAAGACGCTCGAGATCCTCCCCCCACCGGCCGCCAACCAGCCTTTTTACAATGCGTTCCGATGGGGTGCCAACGTCAACCTCGGGAGGATCGCCGAGACGCGCAAGAATGATCGCGAGGCGATCAGCTATTACACCCAGGTCGACCCGACCTCCCAGTATGTCGGCAATCTGATCCGCGCCCGGGAATTAGTCTGGCGCGATCCCATCGCGCCGCACGCTCCATCTACTGGAGCCAACGACTCGACGCCGAAGGCCGAGTCGGCGCAAGGCGCGATCGAGTCGGCCAATGTGACCGCCAAGCCCCGCTGACGTCGAGGAGCATCTTCCAGGTCCATTCGGGAGGGATCGCTTCGACGCGATCCCTCCGAATCCGATGGGATGGCCGGGACCCCTTGTTTCCATCTCGTCTCTTGGCTTCGAATCCTCGCCCGACTCCCAATCATTCTCACCGGGGAATGTGCCCCCACTCAGCAGGCGGAACCGCGAATCGCGATCGTTCGTCAGGACACGATCGTAAACGCGCGCAGAGCACCCCAGATCGACGTTTCCAAACGGGCGACCGAGGAGGGCGGCGCGGTTCCTCGAAACTCAAGCTGTGTCAGACGTGTCAAACGGCTCCCTTTTGACGCTTTCGGCGGTTCGGGGAGTCCGAGGTACCTGTCCGCGCCGAAACATCCGCGAGTCGATCGGGATGGGCGGCGAACATTCCAGCAGGACCTCGCACATTTAGGGGCCGCAATTGTCGTCGGGTGCTCCCGTATGACAAGGACCTTCCGCCCGCTCGACGCGTCTTGTTGAGCCTCGTGGCGAGGCGAAGTTCGCCCTGGATACGGGTGGCGTCGCCTGATCCGACTTGCCCATGAAACACGGCCAGTTATCCCCAGCCGCGAGTGACGGCCTCCTCTGTCGGAGTCTCGGCGATGCGATTTTCTCGCCGCGCTTCATTCACATCCATCGCTCCACGGAATCGTCCCGACGGCCGGTTTCAAGGGATTTCGTGATTATGACGAGAATAACGAATTTATTAGTAGTATCGAGAGGATTTTTTGGGAAGGCTAGACAGGGGGTGATGTTTTTTCTTATGAAGTATTGGGGGAATTTCGTTGCAATCCCCGGCGGTCACAGCCAAACTGAAAATCTTGTTCATCCTTCCTAATCTGGTGGTCTCCTCAACGGTCGTGTTCCATCGAGGTGCAAGCGTCTTTCATCATCTTGATTGATCTTCCTTCCGAAGGAGGAAGGCGCAATGACCAGGTGGCTCTCTCGTCACGATGCGAGCCGGTGCGCGGGCTCGTTGGACGTTAACAGAGTGGCCGAGCTCCGGATTCGACCGTCCGACACCGCGTCGGCGGCCAGTTAACGAATCGGGGCATCGCATCGACGCGTATCCTTCGATCTGAACGGGTCGCAACCGTGTCGTTAGGTCCTTTGAGGACGTCGCATAACGAGACAGATCCCAACGATCTGTCGGCCAGTTGACTTCCGGGTCAACGGGGATGGGATGGAAGATAATCGGGACTGGGGTCGATCGGGCACGCGGCATCGACGCCTGCCCCGGCCGGCATCAGTGAAGACAGCCGATCGGTTTCCGACGAATTGAAGCGGGCATTCGGATCCACGACTGATCCAGAATTTATCATTGATTCATGCTCCATGGAGATTCCCCCCATGTCCCTTCGCAAGCGATCTTTGCGCGCACTCCGGCTGCGGATCAAGCGATCGGCTCGTCCGATCCTGGAAGACCTGGAAATCCGGCTCACCCTCTCCACGACGACGATCTATGGCGCCGTGCCGCTGTACGCCGGAGGTACCACGCCGGTCGGCCCGGTCGCGACGAAGAACCCGCAACCCTTACCGCCTCCAGGCGCTGCGCCGACGATCGAGGTCTATCATGCGCCGGGCACCATCCCGGCGAACGATACCCCCGGCCCTTACGGCATCTTGCCCTTCGATAATGGGTATGCCACCCCGGCGGTCGCGGGCTACAGCCCGCAGCAGATCCGGGCCGCATACGGAGTCGACGGTATCAAGTTCGGCGACGTGGTCGGCGATGGCCTGGGGATGACGGTGGCCATCGTGGATGCCTACGACAATCCTTACCTGGTGAACAGCACCGCGCCCAATTTCGCGACGAGCGATCTGGCCCAATACGACGCCTATTTCGGGCTCCCGGACCCGCCCAGCTTCACGAAAGTGGGCCAGGCCGGCGGCGCGCCGCCGACGGCCACCGATCCGACCGGCGGCTGGGAGGCGGAGGAAGCGCTCGACGTGGAGATGGTGCATGCCATCGCGCCGATGGCGAAGATCATCCTCGTCGAGGCTAACTCGCCCGCCGATCTGTACACGGCGGACACTTACGCGGCGACTCAGGCCCCGGTCGTTTCGAATAGCTGGGGCGGCCCCGAATTCTCCGGCGAATTGGCCAGTGATTCTACGTTCACTGCATCCGGAGTGACCTTCTTGTTCGCCACGGGTGACAGCGGGGCACCGGGGGGATACCCGGCCTACTCGCCGAACGTGGTGGCCGTCGGCGGTACGAGCCTGTACACCAACGCGACCAACAACGTAACCTACGAGACCGGCTGGTCAACTACGGGCCTGCTGGGTAGCCTGGGCGGCGGCGGCGGCGGCGGCACCAGCCAGTACGAGACTCCCGAGCCGTCTTATCAGCAGGCCGTCCAGAACACGGGCGCCCGGACGATCCCGGACGTGTCCTCCAACGCCGACCCGGCCACCGGTGTGGCCATCTTCGACACCTACAACGGCGGCTGGTTCGAGGTTGGAGGCACCAGCGAAGCCTGTCCGACCTGGGCCGGCTATATCACGATTGCCGACCAGGGGCGAGCCCTTCTGGGTGCGCCCCCACTCACCGGATACAACCAAACCCTGCCGGCTTTGTACAACCTTCCCTACACGGATTTCAACGACGTCACCGTCGGCAATAATCAGACCACGAGCTTCTTCGACCAGGCCGTTTTTGGCGGGCCGGATAACCCGGGATTCAGGGCGAAGGCGGGCTACGACGAGGTGACCGGGTTGGGGACCCCGAAGGCGAACCTGTTGGTCCCCGATCTGGCGGCCTTCGGGTTGAGCAGCCTGCCCAGCGGACAGATCGCCGTTACGACGCAACCACCCTCGTCGGTCATCTCCGGCAATATCTTCGGCCTGACCGTCACGATCGAGGATCAATTCGGCAACGTCAACTCCAACTTCAATGGGCCGGCGACCTTGTCGCTCACGGCCAACCCGGGCGGGGCGACCTTCAGTCCCGTCACGGTCACGGCCGTCAATGGGGTCGCTGTTTTCCAGGATCTCTCCCTGGTCCCGACCCATGCGGGCTATCAGTTCCAGGTTGCCGTTTCGGGTCTGACCACGGTCTCCACCGATGACGTGAGCGTCATCGCGAATTCGACGCCGCAAGCCGGGACGTTCTACCCGACGACCAACGACCCCGTCCAGGGTGATGCGAGTCTGCGCAACGCCATCCTGTCGGCGGACAACAACTCCCTGGCGAGCAATACCATCTACCTCGAGTCCGGCGTTTATACGCTGACCAACGCGGCCGCCGGGCAGTTGTTGATCGACAATGCAACGACGAGCGGTGTGGCGAGCAAGACGTTGACGATCATCGGAGCGGGGGCTGGCCAGACGATCATCGAGCCATCCCTGGCGTCGGGCTTCTCCAGCCGGGTCTTCGAGATCGTGAGCAAGAGCGGGTCGGCCGTGAGGGTCGTCTTCCAGGACCTGACGATCGCGGGCGGCTATGCGGTGAACGGCGGTGTGCTCGGCGGCAACGCGGCGCTGGGCGGAGGCGTGCTGATCGATGGCGGCATGGTGTCGATGACGAACGTCAACCTGGTCGGGAACGTGGCGGGGGGCGCGGCCGGGGCCCTGGGCGCGGCCGGAGGCAAAGGAGGTGGTGGAGGCCAGGGCGGGGCGGGTGGCGTCGCTCGAGGTGGAGGTTTCTACCTCGCCAGCGGGACCTTGAACCTGAAGAATACCGACGTCAGTCAGAACATGGCCTGGGGCGGACGGGGCGGATCCGGAGGCCTGGGAGGTCTCGGCTCGGCTCGCGGCGGTAGTGGCGGCCGGGGGGGCACGGCTTCCGGCGGCGGTGGGTACGTGGTGGGCGGCGTCGTCGCGGGAACGAACAATGATTTCCGGTCGGATGCGGTCGTGGGAGGTCGGGGCGGATCGGGAGGGATGGGTGGTACTGGCACGAACAAATTCGGCGGAGCCGGCGGCAGAGGCGCGGACGGAGGCAAGGCGACCGGTGCAGGGCTCTTCGTCGGAGGCGGGACCCTCAGCATCAAATCGAGCTTCTTCTTCGGCGGGGCGGCCCAGGGGGGCGATGGCGGATGGGGTAATTTCGGCGGGTTGACCAAGGCCATCACCCTGCTCGAGAAAACCATCTTCGTTAACGGGAGCGGGGGCTCGGCCGGCAATGGGGGTAATGCCCTCGGTGCCGGACTTTATCTCCAGGCGGGGCAACTCAGCCTGACGGGCGGCGGCGCCACCGGCGAATTCGGGAACGGCGGTTCGGGAGGCCTCAGCGGCAATACGTTTGTCAACGGTGCCACCAAGATCACGGGACCCGGCGCGAATGGCTCGCCCATCGGGGGCGGGATCTTCGTCGGCGGGGGCGAGTTGACGATCGCCGGCTTCTCAGTCACCGGCAACCAGGCCGGCATCGGCGGCGGGATCTACAATGCGACCGGCGGATCCATCGCCGCCACGGGGATCAACGTCGCGGGTAATGTGGCCACGGGGCTCGGCGGCGGCCTCTATAACCAGGGCGTCCTGGCGCTCGGCGGCGTCGTGGCGGCCAATTCGGCGGCGTCGGGCGGCGGCATCTACAATGTCGGGAAGCTGTCCTTCACCGGGGCCAGCGTCATCAACAACACCGCGCTCAAGGGCGATGGCGGCGGGATCTACAATCTCGGCGGCGTCGTCAAGGCGAGCAACCTCGATGTCTCGTCGAACAAGGCCGTCACACGCGGCGGCGGCATCTACAGCTACCAGGGTGCGCTCTCGATCAGCGGCATCAGTCATATCGAGTACAACACGGTGTCGGCCACCTCGGTCGGCAGCACGATCAGCGCCGCCTACGGCGGCGGCATCGGGCTGAACGGTGGGAGCGCCGGGATCAAGGCCACGATCGTCGGGGCGACGATTGCGAACAATTCGGCCGAATACGGCGGCGGAATCTTCGTCTCGAATGGCAAGGTGACCATCGACAACGGGTCGATCTCGAACAACAGCGCGACCGATGGCGGTGGCATCAACAATCTGGGCACGGTGACACTTAGTAGTGTCATCGTCTCGAACAATTCCGCGAGTGCCGTCGGCGGCGGCATCCAGAACGCCCGATCGCTGACGATCTCCGGCGGCCAGGTCTCGGGCAATACGGCGGGCACCAACGGCGGCGGCATCAACAACTCCAGCGCGGCCACGATCGCCGGCGCGCAGATCTCGACCAATACGGCCGGCGTCCAGGGCGGTGGCATCGACAACGCGGGAACCCTCACGCTGACGACCAGCACGCTCTCGGGGAACATCGCCACCACCGGCAGCGGCGGAGCCCTCCTCAACGTCGGCACTTTATCGTTCGCCACCGCCACGCTCAGCCAGAACACGGCCGTGAATGGCGGCGGCCTCTATAACGACCTCGGCGCGAAGGCGACCGGTAGTCACTTGACCGCCTCGCAGAACGAGGCACTTTCGGGTAACGGCGGCGGCATCGACAATCACCGCGGCAACCTCACGATCAACGGGGGCACGCTCAACGGTGATATCGCCAGCGGCTCCAGCGCCAACAACACGGGCCTGGGCGGGGCCCTCTACCTTTCGGGCGGAAAGGTCACGATCGCTGGCACCGGCTCGGGTCAACTGGTGATCGACTCCGACTCCGCGGTGAAGGGCGGCGGCATTTATCTGGCGAGCGGCTCGCTCACGCTCAACCTCACCCAGCTTTCGAACGATACCGCCAGCCAATCCGGCGGCGGCGTGTACAACCTCGGCACGCTGGTCCTGGCCAGCGATACGGTCTCGAACGACAATGCCCTCGGCTCCGATGGCGGCGGCATCGCCAACGCCGGTAAGGTGACCGTGACCGACACGGTCTTCTCGAATAACCAGGCCACGAATGCCGGAGGCAGCATCAGGAACCTCGCCACGGGCACCGGCACGATCAATTCCAGCACCATCGGCCTCGGCTCGGCGTCGTTCGGCGGCGGAGTCGCCAACTCGGGCATCCTGACGATATCCACCACCACGATCTCCGGGGGAAATGCGGCCCAGAACGGTGGCGGCGTATATGGTGATGCAACCAGCGAAACGATCCTGACGAACTCCACGATCGCCGACAACTCGAGCGTGGCCGGGGGCGGGGGCGTCTACTCCGCGGGGAATCTGACGTCGATCAACGCCACGATCGCCGAGAATACGGGAGCCACAGGCAGCGGTCTCGATGTGGCAGGGGCCACGGCCACGTTGTACAACACGATCGTCTCTCTCAACACGGGGGGTAGCGACGTTTCCGGCACCCTCTCCCCCCAGAGCACGAACAACCTGCTGGCCGTCGCCAACCCGCATCTCGGTCCCCTGGCGAACAACGGCGGCCCGACATTGACCATCGCTCTGCTCACGGGCAGCCCGGCGATCGACGGCGGGATCAACACGATCGCCGGGCAGATCGTACCGACTACGGACCAGCGTGGTGCGGTCCGGGGCTCGGCCGGTATCAACGCCGGGTCGTTCGTGGATATCGGAGCCTACGAGGCCAGCTCATCGTACATTATCACCTCGATCGCGGATTCGACGACGAATGCCGGCACGCTCCGCTCGGGAATCGACTGGGCAACCTACAGCACCAACGACAACCCCGAGAATCTGGCACCGAATGCGCCGGCACCCAACACGCTGGTCTTCAACACCAAGGGCGTATTCTCGACTCCCCAGACCATCACGCTGACCCTCGGCACCCTGGTGCTCCCCTCGACCCTGCCCACGTCCATCCTCGGACCCGGGGGTGGCGGAGTCACGATCAGCGGCGGCGGCAAGTATCAGGTCATCGACGTCCCCTCCGGTGCGACGGCGACTCTCCAGGGAATCACGATCACGAAGGGTGTCGCCGCTACGGGCGGAGGCATCGGGAATGCCGGCTCGTTGACGCTCGTGAATACGAGCCTCAGCGGCAATTCGGCCACGACCGGCGGCGGCATCTTCAGCAGCGACTCGCTGACCATCAGCCAGGGCACCATCTCGGGCAACACGGCCACGACCGGCGGCGGTGTGGCCAGCAGCGGGAACCTGTCGATCACCAATGCCGCGATTCAGGGGAACTCGGCCGCCAGCGACGGCGGCGGAGTGGACTTCTCGGGCAGCCTCTTGGCCCTCAGTGGGACGACTTTCTCCGGTAACAAGGCCGGTGCCGGCGGCGGACTGTTCATCGGCTCGGGCACGGCGACTTTCACCGGCGGGACGATTTCGGGCAATACGGCGACTTCCGGCGGCGGTGGCGGTGTTCTCTCCAATGGATCCCTGTCGATCAGCGGATCGACCCTCTCCGCCAATATGGCATCCTCCGGATCAGGCGGCGCGGTCGATGCCGGCGGGGCCTTCACCGCCACGGCGGACACGTTCAGCATCAACTCGGCGTTGTCCGGCGGTGCGATTGCCACCTCGGGGACGGCGACGATCACTAACGCGGGGATCTCGACCAATACTGCCACCAACGGCGGTGGTGGCATCCTCAACCAGGGTACGCTCGGGATCACCGGAACGACCATCTCATCCAATCAGGGCGGCAGCACGGGATTGGGCGGTGGAATCGACGACAGCGGCACGCTGACCCTGGCTTACAGCACCCTCTCGGCCAACTCGGCCGCGATGGGCGGCGGCATCGCCGGAGTGAACGGCACGGTGGGCCTCACGAACGCGACGGTCGCGAACAACTCGGCCTCGACGGGTGGCGGGATCTACAACAATCTCGGCATCCTGACGTCGCTCAACTCGACCATCGCTTACAACAGCGTGGGTACCACCGGGACGGGCGGCGGCATCGCCACGACCGATGGCGGGGCAACTCTTTACAACACGATCGTCGACCTCAACAACACAAGCACGACCGTCAAAGATATTTCCGGGATGCTGGCTATCGCCAGCACCAACAACCTGGTTGGCGTGGCCGATCCGGACCTGGGCCCGCTCGCGAATAACGGCGGCCCGACCCTGACGGTCGCACTCTTGACCGGGAGCCCGGCGATCGACGCGGGTGCCAATACGATCGCGGGTCAGACCGTCCCAGTCATCGACGAGCGCGGCGCGTTCCGCGGCACGGCAGGCATCAACTCGGGTGCCTTCGTCGATATCGGTGCCTACGAAGCGAGTTCGTCGTACCAGGTCGCGATTGGAGACGATACGACCAATACCGGGACGCTTCGAACCGCGGTCGGTTGGGCTAACGTCAGCGTCAACGACAATCCCGCGAATCTCGTGTCGAATACCGCTGCACCCAATACGATTCAGATCAACTCGTCACAGCCCGTGACCCTCTCGCCGACGCTCGGCACACTCGTCCTGTCGAACACCGGGGTCGCGGAGTCGATCACGAACATCGGCGGTGGACAGTTCACGATCAGCGGCGGCAATTCGGTCGAGGTTTTGCAGGTCAAGGCCGGCGTCAACGCGACGCTCACCGGCCTTACGCTGACCGGTGGCTCCGCCACCACGGGCGGCGGAATCAATAACGCCGGCGTTCTGACTTTGTTGGGCTCGACGGTCTCTGGAAACTCCGCCAGCACGGCCGCGGGCATCAACAACTCCGGCACACTGAAGCTGCTCGCCTCGACCATGATCTCGGGCAACACGGCCACCGGGATTGGGGGTGGCGTCGTCGATAGCGGGTCACTCACCCTGGACGACTCCACGATCACGCAGAACGCGGCCGGCACGGGTGGAGGCGTCCTCGTCGGGGGAACCTTGACCGTCACGGACAACTCGCAGATCACCGACAACACGGCGACCGGCTCGGGCGGCGGAATCGGGGTCAACTCGACAGGCACTCTGACCGTCACCCAATCGACGATCTCGGGAAATACGGCCGCTTCGGGCGGCGGTATCGACAATTCCGGTAGCCTGACGTTGAGCAACCTGGCCACCGTCGCGAATAACACGGCGACGGGTGCCGGCGGCGGCTTGAATAACGAGGCGGGAGGATCCGCAACGTCCTCCTACGCGACTCTGCAAGGGAACTCCGCTTCACTCGGCGGCGGGATCGATAATACGGGCACGTTGGCCATCACCTACAGCACGATCCTATCGAATGCGGCCGGTCTCAATGGCGGCGGCGTCGCGGATGAGCTTGGGGGCGCCCTGACTGTGATCGGGTCTACCTTGAGCGGAAACTCGGCGACCGGCTCCGGCGGCGGGCTCTCGGTGGCGGGCAAGGTCAACTTGAGCAATGCGACGATCGCCTCGAATAACGCCGGCTCTGGCGGCGGCGTCTACAGCGGCGGAATCCTGACGGTATTGAATACGACCATCGCCGACAACAGCGCCGGCACGTATGGCTCCGGCGGAGGACTATATGCCGTCCAGGGTACGACGACCCTCTATAACACGATCGTCGCGTCCAACTTCCTGGGAATCGCCACGCCGAACAACGCCGCCGGTTCGCTGGCGACGACCAGCGCGAACAATTTGTTCGGCAATGGAGGCTCCGGAGGGCTGACCGCGAGCAACGGCAACCTCCTGAACGTCAAGACCCCGATGCTTGGCACGCTATCAAATAACGGCGGCCCGACCCAGACCGTCGCCCTGCTGGCGGGCAGCCCGGCGATCGATGCCGGGAGCAGCTCGATTCCCGGCGTATCCACGCCGATCATCGATCAGCGAGGTGCTTTGCGCGGGGCGGCCGGGCTTGCCGCGGGTCTGAAAGTCGACATTGGCGCCTATGAGGCGAGCTCGTCCTATCTCGTCACCACCACGACGGATTCGACGAATCTGGGAACCCTTCGCGCCGGCGTCGCCTGGGCCGATCTCAGCACGAACGCCAACCCGGCGGCCACGGCCTCCACGCCCAACACGACCGTCTTCCAGACCTCGGGCGTCTTCGCGACACCCCAGACGATCACCCTCTCTCCCGCGATCGGTCCCATCGTGATGTCCAACACGATCGCTCCGGAGTCGATCGACGGTACCGCCTCGAGCGGGCTGACGATCAGCGGCGGCGGCGCGGTCAGCGTCTTCACGGTTGCCAGCGGCACGACGGCCACCCTCACGGGCCTGACGATCAGCGGCGGAAAGTCCACGACGGGGGGTGGCGCCATCCAGAACGCCGGCACGCTCACGATCAACGACTCGACTCTCGCCGGAAACACGGCCCTCACCGGCGGTGCCATCGAGAACACGGGGCATCTACTCCTGTACGGTTCCACGCTGAGCGACAACTCGGCGAGCACCCAGGGTGGCGGGATCAAGACCGATGTGGGCGGAGTCCTCAACATCACGAATTCCACCCTGGCGGGGAATTCGTCCGCGAGCGGCGGCGGGGTCTACAATGCCGGTACTCTGACGCTCCTCAGCTCGACGATCGCTTACAACAGTGCCACCGCGAGCGGTGGAGGCCTGGATACGACGACCACGGGCTCGGTGGCCACGTTGTACAACACGATCGTCGATGTCAACAACACGAGCTCGAACTTTCCCAACATCGCGGGAACACCATCGAAAGGCAGCTTGAACAACCTGATCGGCGTGGCCGACGCGGGCCTGGGTATCTTGTCCAGCAACGGCGGGCCGACCGCGACCATCCCGATCTCGCCCACCAGCCCGGCCGTCGGTATGGGTAGCTCGACCATCTCCGGTGTCAACATCCCGCTCACCGATCAGCGTGGAGCCGTCCGCGGCGCGAAAGATGTCCCGCCGGTCACATCCATCGACATCGGTGCCTACGAGCTCAGTTCATCCTACCTGGTCACCAACGCGTCGGACTCGGTCTCGCCCGGTACGCTCAGGTCCGCGATCGCCTGGGCCAATGCCAATACCGGTACGGCACCGGTCTACATCGCCTTCGATACCAAGGGAGTTTTCAGCACGCCGCAGACCATCACGCTGAGCCTTGGCGGCCTGGCCCTGAATCAGACGGCCGCCCCGGTCTACTTGGAAGGGCCCGGCAGCACGATCGTGACCATCAGCGGCAATAACTCCTATGGCGTCTTCTCGGTCATGGCCGGCGTGACCGCGAACTTCACCGGCCTCACCATCGAAGACGGCGCGGCGCCCCAAGCCGGCGGTACCATCGCCGACGGAGGTGCGATCAACAACGCGGGGACCCTCTCGGTCACGAACTCCGCGTTCACCAACGACGCGGCCGCGGGTTCCGGAGGGGGCATCATCAATACGGGCAAACTCACCGTCGCAGGCAGCGCGTTCACGGACGATGTCGCCTCCTACTACGGTGGCGCCATCTACAACAATGGCGGGACGGCGACGATTTCCGGCACGAATTTCGTGGGAAATAACTCCATCTACGGCCTCGGTGGTGCTATCGATAACCAGGGCGGGACCCTGACGGTCACCGGAGGAACGTTCGAGGGTAACTCGAGCTTCCAGGGCGGGGCCATCTTCAACCGGGCCGGTACGGCGAGCGTTCTCGACGCGACCCTCTCGGGCAATTCCGCCTACCAGGGCGGAGGTATCTTCAGCGAAGGCACGATGACGGTCACCGGCACCACGGTCGCCGCCAACTCGGCCTTCCAGGGTGGTGGCGTCTCGAACAATTTCGGCGGCACGATGACGATCGTCAACAGCACCCTCGCCAATAATTCGGCGAATCAATATGGCGGTGCCATCGACAACGTCGGCGCCCTGACGGTGATCAGCGCCACGGTCGCTTACAACAGCGTGGCGGCGGGAGGTGTCGCGGGTGGAATCGACGTCTACGCCGGTACCACAGTCCTGTACGACTCGATCGTGGACCTGAATACGGTCGGAGCCGGGAAGTCGGCAACCGCCAGCGACCTCTCGGGCTCGGTTTCCACGACGAGCGCCTATAACGTGGTCGGCACCGGCGGACTCACCAATGGGGTCAATCACAACCAGGTCGGCGTCACGAATCCGGGGCTGGCAGCGGGCCTGGCGAATAACGGCGGCACCACGCAGACGATCGCGATCCTTGCCGGCAGTCCTGCTATCGCCGCCGGGAGCGCGACGATCTCCGGCGTAACCATCCCGCTCACCGATCAGCGCGGTGTCGCTCGAACGTTCAACCAGTTTCGACATCGGGGCGTACCAGTCCGCACTTTCCCCTGCCGTCGTCACGGTATCCTTGGGGAGCACATCCGCCACGCCGGCGGTCATGGCGGTCAACGCCATCGAAACCAGTTCCGTCGGCCAGATTTCGCCGGCCGTGGTCAGTGCATCGAACCCGTTCAAGGGGAGACATCTCTCCTCCAAGGGTCGGTCACGAGCTTCGAAGGGTGTCGCACACTCGGGATCGGTTCACACGGTCAAGTCCTCCCTCTCGGTTCCCCGTAAGACTGCGACCGTCCGAATTGCCAAACATCATTGATCCGATCCAGTCGGAGGGTCGCTTGCAAGACCGTTCGAGGCCACGATCGGATCGATCACCCGCAGCACGGCAGGCGAATGCGCCGATCTCAGGCAAAGAGTCGTCTTTCCATCCGACCTCTCCGGCTATAAGCTAAGACGTATGGACCGGATCGCTCGCGTCAGGGCGATCCGGCTGGGTCTTGAGAGCCCACGCGACCGCTCGATGGCGGCGCGTGGGTTTTTCTTTTGGATGTCATGGAATGAGCGATCGTGGGCAGGACCGAGATGGACGTCACATCAACCGCGATGCCGGAAGACGTGGAGCGCGAGCTGCGAGGATTGATCGAGGGCCTTTCGGACCCCTCGGCCTATCCGCACTCGGCGGAACCCGTGGAGGTCCATCAAACGCACATCTCGGTCGTATTCCTGGCGGGAGAGTTCGCCTACAAGGTGAAGAAGGCTGTCGTGTTGGGCTTCGTGGATTATGGCACGCCGGAACGACGTCGCCGATTCTGCGAGCAAGAGGTCCGGTTGAATCGACGACTGGCGGCGGGGGTCTATCTCGGCGTCGTGCCCGTGACTCGCGAATCCAGCTCGATCCGGATGGACGGGACGGGCGAGATCATCGATTGGGCGGTGAAGATGAAGAGGCTCCCGGAATCCGCCACGCTCCGTGCCCGGCTGGGTGAAAGAGTCGGGGCCGATCCTATGAGGGAACTGGCCCGTCAACTCGTGCAGTTCCATGCCTCCGCCGAATCCGGTCCCGCTGTCTCCGCCCGATGCTCGTCGGTCGCGGTTGCTCGGAATGCGCGGGAAAATCTGGAGGAAACGACGGGACAGGTCGGCACCACACTCAGTGACGCGACTCGGAATCGGCTACGCGATCGGACCGAAGCCGCTCTCTTATCGCTTTGGTCGCTCATCGACGACCGTGCGCGTCGCGGCATGCCTCGCGACACTCACGGCGACCTCCGGCTCGACCACGTCTATTGGTTCCCGGAGCGTCAACCTCCGGACGACTGGATCGTGGTCGATTGCATCGAATTCGACGAGAGGTTTCGGTATGCCGACCCGATCTCGGATATCGCATTCCTGGCCATGGAGCTGTCGCTCGAGGGATATCCCGAGCTCTCCGGCTCGTTCGTCGAGGAGTATCTTCGATCGTCGGGGGACGAAGAGGGTCGCAAATTGCTCACCTTCTATCGGTCCTACCGGGCCGCCGTCCGCGGCAAGGTTGAGGGCATGAAGTTGGATCGGCACGAGATCTCTCGTTCGGATCGGGACGCGGCCCTGACCCGTGCCCGTGCCCTCTGGCTCTTCGCTCTCTCCGAACTGGAAGCATCGACTCGGAAACCCGGCCTGGTGCTCGTGGCCGGTCTACCCGGATCGGGAAAATCGACGCTGAGCCGCGCACTGGCCGAAAAGGCGAACTTCACGGTCATTCGTTCCGACGAGGTCCGGAAGGAGCTAGCCCGGACGAACGATCGAGATCGCCAATCCGGCACCTTTGGTGAGGGCTTTTACTCGCCCGAGTGGAACGAAAAAACCTACGCCGAGTGCTTGCGACGAGCCGAGAGTCTTTTCTTCGAGGGACACCGCGTGCTCATCGATGCCAGTTTTCGCGAAGACGTGCGGCGTCAACTTTTTCTCGATGCAGCGGGCCGATGGGGAATCCCCGCGTGCATGCTCCTGTGCAGGGCGAGCTCCGATGTGGTCCGCCATCGATTGGCCAATCGGACGGGCGACGTGTCCGATGCCGACTGGGCGATCCATCAAGAAGCCTCGAGTCGTTGGGAAAAGCCGAGCCCTCGAGTCAGCTCCGTTGTCCGAGAGGTGGATACGGGCGGGAGCCACGCGGGTTCAATCGCCACGGCGATGGAATCACTCGGAGAATTCGGACTCTGGGGAGGAGAAGGCTGATGCGTTCCAACGATCCGACGATGGGAGAGGGCCGAGGACTGGCAGCGGCCCCCGGGTCGTTGTACCCTTCGTCCTGCCGATCAGCCTGACGAGACGGGATTCGGCGGGTGCCGGCTCCATTGGAGCCGGGCTCCGTCGCTGCGAGCGTGAGGATCATTGAGACATCGGACGACTGAAGGAGGATTTTCGATGGAAACGGCCATGATGCGACGCATCATCCTTGGCGTGGTCCTGTTCGCGGTTGCCATCGGTGCTGCCGTCTTGTTCGCCCAGGACGACGCGAAGAAACCCCCGACTCGTTCGGAATTCATGAGGATGAAGCTCGAATTCTCGAAGAAAGTCCTCGAGGGGTTGACCTTGGAGAATTATGATAGCATCGTCAAGAACGCCAAAGCTTTGAAGCGCCTCAGCGAGGCCGCCGAATGGGAAGTCCCGACGATCCCCAATGCGGGCGATTACGTCATCTTCACCACCGAGTTCCAGCGACTGGCGGACGAGATGGAGCGTAAGGCCAAGGAGAAGAACATCGATGGCGCCACGCTCGCCTACCTGCGAATGACCATGAATTGCGTGAGCTGTCACAAATACGTCCGCCAGTTGACGAAGTGAACCGACCGCGAGTTAAGCCTCGGGCGACGATGGGATCTTGCGACACCTATCCTCGGGAGGGAAAGGACTCCTGAAGGAATGATGAATAAGATACGATGAACGGCCAACTGTTGCGAGATTTGCGGAGACCGGACCCGAGATCATCCCGCGGAGCGATTTGACCACAACCATCGGAACGACTCCGCAAGGTGTGAATCTCGGCCGAGGTCGATGGCCAGGGGATTGTTGGCTCAATGATGCCGGAAAATCCTTCGAAGGGCGACCCTACTCGATCCGCGCGGGCCGAGTTCGATGCCGAGAAACCGTATCCGAACGGTGATCGGCCGGAGCAGGCGTCCGAGAACAACGGCCCCATCGTTTCGACGAGAAATCCCGGGGTCAGGCGGGGTGTACCGGCGGCTGAATCCACCGATCCGGGATGGATCATCGAGACGGTCTTCAACCCATTCCACTGCCTCTACCAGGATGCGCTTTTTTTCCACACGCAGAGTCGAGTGGCACGGTCCGACGGCGAGGCGAGTCGGCTGGCACGGTCGTCGCTGCTGCTTTATCTCTCGAGTGCCGAGGCGCTCGTGCACCAGGCGGCCGAGGAACTGGGCCGCCCCGAGCTTCACGGCCTGATCGCCGACCCCAGCCGGCCCATGCCGCTTTCCGAAGCCTGGCGCTTGTTGCCGTCGATCGTGTCCGAACCGGGAGTACCCACCGGTGCCTTCAACGCTGAATCGCCGCCCTGGCCTCAATTCGCCGAGCTCCTGATGCTAAGGGCTTCGTGGGCCTACCCGGGGCCGGCCTCGTCGCGAAGGGCCTACTACCGATCGGCCCGCCGAGACGGAGAATATGAACCCTTGCAATCGCACCAGGTCCCGGCCGGTCTCCGTCGTACGACACCCGAGGATTGCCTGGCATTCCCGCGCACCGGTTTGCCCCGCGACCCTTACGCGCTGCGCCCCCGCCACCTCGACACCGCTCGCGGAATCCTGGACGCCGCCATCGAGGCCCTCGACCGACGCATGGGCGGGGCACTGACCAAGGGCCAGCGACATCGCCGCGAGCCCGTTCGGGTGGTACATCCTTCCTCCGAGTCGGGCGGTGTCTGAACGGGTCGCGAGGATACCCATAGCGAATTACGACGTCCTCGGGACGTGGGTGTCCTCGAGCGACAACGCCGCGCTCACGCGGAAAATTGCGGGATCGGATACCCGTCAGCCGTCGGTTGCGACTATCTTGGGACGATCTCGAGATTCTCCGACACGATGGTTGGATGGATGGAGCCCGACGAGCAATGCGCGTGTTAATGGTAACTTCGTTTCCGATCCCCGGAGAATACGATGGGACGGCGATGCTGCCGATCAAGATCTTGCGGGCGCTCAGGCCGCGAGGCGTGGACGTGGTCGTGGCCTATCTTCGGGCGCGACCACCGTGGGCGACCGTGACCAGGAAGACCGAGTTCGAAGGAACACCGGTTTACGAGGTGCCTGCCTGGGCCTGGTCAACGGGCGTGGGCCTGAAGCGAATCGCACGAGAGCATCCTTTCGAGCTGGTCCACGCCCAGCACTATGGCGGGGCGACGCGGGCTTACGCGGCCTGTCGATTGTATGGCTGGCCGATGGTCTATGAGATCCACTCGCTGCTCGGCGACGAGGTCGAGCGCGACCGACTGGGTCGTGGAATCATCTTCCGCACGTATATGGCCCTGGAGAGGGAGGTCGTCCGTCACGCCGCGGCGATCATTGCGCTGGGCGAACCGGTCAAACGGGCGGTTGTCGAGGAGAAGGGCGTCCCGGCCGAGCGAGTTCGGGTCATTTACCCGGGTATCGACCTCGGCGAATACGATCGGCCCGGCGCGCCCGCGACGATTCGGGGAATCGACCCCGAGCACAGGGTCATCATGTACGTGGGGAGCATCGTACATCCCAATCAGGGCGTCCCGATCCTGATCGAAGCCCTACCGCATGTCTTCGCGGAGATGCCGGAGGCCCGCTGCGTCCTGGTCGGCGGTCCGGCCGACGCGGGCGAGACGTACCGCGCGAGCCTCGGGGCATTCGGGGATCGGCTGATCGTCCTGACGGGGCAGACCCCGGATCAAGTGGTTGCGCTGACTCGACGCGCCGACGTCCTCGTCCATTCGCGATTGGCTTGCCGGGAGAACTATTCGGTGCAGAGCAAGCTGGCCGTCTATCTGGCCGCGGGGCGGCCCATCGTGGCCACCGATTTCGGCGATTACCGGCGACTGCTGGGCGACACGGGTGCCGGCCTGCTGGTGCCCGTCGAGCCGGAGGCTCTGGCACGGGGAATCCTCCAGGTCTTGCGAGACCCCGACCTGGCGCGCCGACTCGCCGCGGCGACTCGCCCGGTCGCCGAGGAATTCTTCGCGATGGACCGGAATGTGGACCGTTACCTCGAAGTCTACCGCGATGCCATCGCCGCCGGACCTCGCTGATTCCCTCGCCGACCGACCTCGCTTGGCATCGGTCTTGCTCTGGTGAATGTCGGGGAGCCGCTCCCGGCAGGGCGCACGGTTGTTTCGAGATTGAACATTCTTTCGCATGAGGTCATTTTCATGACCAAGGTCGTCGCATCGACGGACTCCGTGACCGCTGCGCGTGACGCCGGGCTGCGTTACGTGTCGGATCAGACTCCGGGAATCCGCCGGGTGGAATCGGGCAAGGGGATGCGGTATCTGGACGCCCAAGGGCGGCCCGTCCGCGACGCGACGACTCTCTCACGGATCAAGGCACTCGTCATCCCTCCGGCGTGGACGGATGTCTGGATCTGCAAGTCGCCCGACGGGCACCTCCAGGCTACGGGCCGAGATGAACGGGGGCGTAAACAATATCGATACCACGCGAAGTGGCGCACCGTACGAGACGAATCGAAGTATGGTCGGACGCTCTCCTTCGGCAGGGCTCTCGCCAAGATCCGGAGGGTGACGGGCCGCGACCTGAAACTCCCGGGCCTACCGCGGGAGAAAGTCCTGGCCGCCGTCGTGCAACTCCTCGAGACGACCCTGATCCGCGTGGGGAATGATCAGTACGCGAGGGAAAACCAGTCGTTCGGCCTGACGACGATGCGCGATCGACACGTCAAGGTCCGGGGCGAGACCCTGACCTTTCAGTTCCGGGGCAAGAGCGGGGTGAAGCATGACATCGCGATCTCGGATCGGCGAACCGCGCAAATCGTGAAGCGCTGCCAGGATCTTCCCGGACAGGAGTTGCTCCAGTACCTCGATGAATCGGGAGAGGCGCGGGATATCGGCTCGGACGACGTCAACGAGTACCTCCGCTCGATCACGGGGCAGGACTTCACCGCCAAAGACTTTCGGACGTGGGCCGGCACCGTACTGGCCATGATCGCGCTCCAGGAGTTCGAGGCGTTCGACACGAAAGTCCAGGCCAAGAAGAACGTCGTCCGCGCGATCGAGTCGGTCGCTCGACGACTGGGTAATACGCCGAGCGTCTGCAAGAAATGCTACATACATCCGGGCGTCCTGGACGCCTATCTTGAAGGGACGATGCTCGCGTCATTGCGTCAAAAGGCCCTCGATGAGATGGCGGATGTACGCGGACTCAATCCGGAAGAGTCGGCCGTATTGGCCCTCCTTCAGCGAAGGCTGGCCGAGGAGGAGAAGAGCGATCGAAGCCGGGGCAGGAAGCCTCGAGATACGAAGCGAGGTGTCGCCGCTTCCAAGAGGACCAAAGAACAGTCTACGCCTCGACCTTGACACCCCGACTGTCACGACTTACTGTAAATATGGCCGATACGAGGGTTTCAGCGTGCGCTTTTGCCCTTTCTTCGCCACCTTAGCTCAGCTGGTAGAGCACCGCTTTCGTAAAGCGGGGGTCCAGGGTTCGAGTCCCTGAGGTGGCTTCACGACAATTTCTGTTCACTCCGACTCGATCTGTGCTCTGGCCATCTCACTTTCCTGCCACCGTCTCTCGCGGACAGCCTCGACTCTAAAGACCCGGTTGGCTAGAGCCCGGCTGAAACGAATTCAGCCAGATTTCACGAGTGCGGGATCTATCCCCTCTCCACGGACAGGCACAACGTGCTATGTGTAGAGGGAGACCTGGCCGTGAGCTCATCCAACATTTGTTCCCGTTCGGCGAACAGACTGGGGATCCGAGCGAATGAATGCAGGCGATGCAGCCCAAGAACCGAGTAACGACACCTTAACGAGGTCAAACTCCTAGAGCGGGAGGTTTTCCTAGCATGGATCCATTCGAGGATTATCGGCGACCGGGCCGCGGCGCGATGCCGAGCGAGGCCTGGCAGCGATTCCTGCCATGGTTTCCGTGGGTCGTCGGGCTGGTCCTGGCCTTCTGGCTTTTTTCGGACATCTCGTACACGGTCAAGCCCTACGAGCAGGCGGTGGTGCTCCGTTTCGGGAAGTACCACGCGACCACTCTACCCGGGCTTCACCTCAAGGCGCCGCTGGTTGACCAGGTGATGAAAGTTAGTGTGGAGGAGCACGGGCTCCGACTGCCCTTCGGTTTCTCCTCGCACACCGAGGATCCGATCAACTCCCCGGTTCGCTCGGAGGAAGAGACCTTGATGCTGACCGGCGACCTGAATACGGCTTCGGTCGAATGGACCGTGCAGTGGAAGGTCACCGAGCCGTCGCAGTTCTTGTTCCGATTCCCGGTGGACGGGAACGATCAATTCGCCGAGAACTTGCTGACGACCGTCTCGCGGACGGTGATGAATCAGATGGTGGGCGACTATTCGTTCGACGAGGTGATCGGCGCCAAGCGGAGCGACATCGCCTTCAAGGCCCGCGAGGATTCCCAGCGGATCCTCGATGCCTATGCCTGCGGAATCACGGTGACGGCCCTCCAGATGCAGCGCGTGATCCCTCCGGATCGGGTCAAGCCGGCATTCGACAGGGTAAACGCCTCGATCCAGCAGAAGCAGAAGCTCGAGAACGAAGCCGAGGCGACCCGCAATCGCCTGATCCCCGAGGCGCCGCGCCGCTCGCGACGGCCTGATCCGCGAGGCTGAAGGCTACGCCTCGCGACGGCGTGCCGAGGCCAATGGTGAGATCGAGGCACTCCTGGCCAAGTATCATGCCTACCGAAGGGCCCCGGATATCACCCGCCAGCGACTCTACCTCGAGGCCATGCAGGAGGTCCTCATGGGCGTGAAGGACAAGACGATCATCGACAGCGACCTCAAACAGCTCCTGCCGCTCCTGAACCTCGACGCCAAGGGAGGGTCCAGCCGATGAACCGTCGCCGGATGATCGCCGTGATGGCGGGGATGGCCATGGTGCTGGCCGTCCCGCTCGCCGAATCCGTCTTCTATACCGTCAATGAGCGGGAACTCGCGGTCCTCCTCCAGTTCGGCGAACCCGTCGCCAGCCGGACCAAACCGGGCCTTTACTTCAAGGTCCCGATGATCCAGGAAGTCATGCGACTGCCCAAGACCCTCCAGGTCTGGCACGGCACCAACCTGGACGAGCGGCTCGTGGACGTCCCCACGGCCGACGGAAAGAAGGTCGAGGTCACGGTCTGGGCCGTCTGGCGGATCACCGACCCCGCCCAGTTCGTCCGGACCTTGCGCACCGTGCCGAACGCCGAGTCGCGGGTCAAGGAATTCGTCCGGAGTACCGCGCGGGACACGATCACCACGAACAACCTTGCCGAGATCGTCCGGAGCACCAACCGCAAGATGACCTATTCGCTGGGTCTTCCCCCGGAGATGGTCGCTCGCGCCGGGAACGCGACCAAGAAATCGCCCGATTCGGATGCGGAGCAGGCCATGCTCGACTTCATCGTCCCGCCCGAGGCCAAGGAATCGGTCACGCTGGGCCGGCTCAAGATTACCGACCAGATCAAGCAGCATGCCCAGCATGCGCTGGCCGAGGATGGTCAGAAAGGCGGACAGGGCCAGACCACGGGGCGTGGAATCGAGCTGGTCAACATCGGCCTCTCCCGCATTGAGTTCGTGCCCCAGGTCCGCGAAGCGGCCTTCGACCGTGCGATCTCGCTGATGGAAGCCATCGCCGTCAAGACGACCAGCGAGGGCGAGCAGCGCAAGAAAGAGATCATCAACAAGACCAAGGCGGAGGTGCAGAAGATCGAGGGCGAGGGAAAGCAGGAGGCCAGCATCCTCAAAGGCCGGGTCGACGCCGAGATCATCGATTCGTACGCCAAGGCCATCCGGGAAGCCGGCGACTTCTACACCTTCACGCGGACTCTCGAGGTCTACAAGGAGGCCCTCAAGGGAGAAACCCGGCTCATCCTGACGACGGATAGCGAGTTGCTCAAGATGGTCAAGTCACTCGGACCGGCCAAGAACCCGTCGCCCTCTTCGAGCCCCGTCACCGCGGCCGATACCGGCTCGAAGTGACGGATCCCTCGCGAGGGGACGATTCTCAATCGTGGCGTAACGACGTGACCGGATCGAGCCGCGCGGCGCGATTCGCGGGATAGAGCGCCGCGAGGGTCGTGATCAGGCAGACCAGCCCCGGAATACCGAGGACCAGCCAGGGCGGGAATGCGAACAGCGATTCCTTGACTGGCATGTGCGGCTGGGATTCCATGATTCTCCTGGCGATGGCGTCGCCCGGGAATGAGGCCACCCATGCCAGGGCCAATCCCAGTCCGCTTCCAACAAGCCCGAGGCTCATCCCCTCCACGAGGAACATCAGTCGGATATGGCGGTCGCGCGCGCCCAGGGCCTTCATGATTCCGACCTCGTGAGTGCGCTCCAGCACGCTCATGATCATCGTGTTGGTGATCCCGATCGCAGCGACCACCAGGGCCACAATCGCGATGAATGCCGTGGCCATGGAGATGAGCAGCACGTTCATCCGCACCGTATCGATGAAGTCGCCGAGCGACCACTGGCGAAACCCCATCTTCTCGATCCTCCTGGCAAGCTCCTTGACGTTCTCCTCCCGATCGACCGTCACGGATACGGTGTCGTACCCCTCCTCGATGATCTCCGGGACTTTCATCGCGAATGCGACCGCCGCGCGGGTTGGGAGCAAGATGTCGCTTCTCTGTGTGCCGAACTCCGCCCAGATCCCCGTCTCCTTGTCCTTCTCGTCCCACTCGCGGAGCACGCCGACGATCTGGAAGTCCTCGGAATAGGTCTTCAGGGGTTTCGTCCTGGAAGTCACCCTGACATGATCGAAGAGCACACCGAGTACGTCGCGCTCCTGGCGGGGAAGCGGCAGGAACGGGACCAGTCCCGCGAGTCTCTTCAGCGCCGATTCCAGGGCCTCCTTCTGCTTGGGATTGATCGTCCCGTCCTTTCCCCGGATCATGTCGGAGAGGTCAAAGGTGTCGGGCGAACGCCAGCGAAACACGAGCCGAAAGGTCCGACCGATGGCCGCAACGGCATCCTCATCTCGGACCAGCCCCCAGTGATAGAGCAGGAATTCGTGCACGATCGCCGCGCGGCCATCCTCGGGCGTGAAGAGACGTCCCGCGATGAGTCGATCCCAGAAGGAGCGATTCTCCGGCGTGACCGAAGTGGTGCTCACACCCTCGGACTGACCGTCCAGGACCGCCTCTGCTCGGAGTTGAAGGAGTGGTATCGCACTCGCCACATGTTCGAGCGCCGCGAGTTTACGGACCACGTCGGGAGTGAGCTTGGCCTGCGCCCTGTTGGAGAATCCCAGCGTTCGGATCAGCGCCCGACGAATCCGGGCTCGCTTGGCATCGCTCATGTCGCCCTTCGGCTCTCGACTCTCGGCGGGGACGTTCTCGATGCTCTCCTCGTATTTCGTGGTCACCTGGATCTTGCGAAGGCGATCATCCTCGCGGAAGAGGTTCACGATCGCGCGATCGACTCCTCGCCCCACCGCCAGGCTGAGCACCAGCGCGAACGTCCCCACGACCACTCCGATGATCGTCAGGACCGTGCGCACCTTCTGCTGTCGCATCGCGGAGAAGGAAAGCTCCCAGAGGTCGATCGCCCGTGGCGTCCGGGTAATGAATTTTGGTTGACTCATGCGATAACGCGTCCATCCTTCAGTCGTACGATGCGGTCGGCGGCCTGTCGGGCGAGTTCTTCGTCGTGAGTGACCATGATCAAGGTGGTGCCATCGCGTCGCAGGTGATCCATGAGCAGCGCCATGATCTCGGCGGCCGTGGCCGAGTCGAGGTTTCCGGTCGGCTCGTCCGCCAGCAGGATCTCGGGACGATTGACCAGCGCCCGGGCGATCGCCACGCGCTGATGCTCGCCGCCGGAAAGTTCGTTCGGCTTGTGATCGAGGCGTTCGCCGAGTCCGACCGAAGCCATCGCCTCGCGTGCCCTGGCTCTACGGTCTACCGGGGGAAGACCCGCCAGGATCATCGGCAGCTCGACGTTCTCGATCGCCGATCGAGAGGGGATCAGGTTGTAGGCCTGGAAGATCATCCCCACCGTCGCAAGCCGATAAGATGCCAGCTCATCGGCCGTCATCCGGGCCAGGTCGCGGTCACCCGCCCGGATGGTCCCCGACGTGGGACGGTCGAGGCCGCCGATCAAGTTCAGGAGCGTCGACTTACCGGAGCCCGACTTGCCCAGCAGTCCGACCCGCTCTCCTCGTCGTACCTCCAGCGAGACTCCTCGAAGCGCCACGACCGAGGAAGACGAGGGTCCGTAGCTCTTGACCAGATCCACGACCTGGACGGCGTATCCCGAATCGGCATCTCCGGACACCATGACCAAGCTTCGCCTCGCGAATGGGTCTCGAAGAACCGAAGTCTATCCGCGACAGACATTTGTCCTAGGAAATCAAAAGGGTAGATGGTTTGCAAGTCGATCGGTTTGAGGCATCCGCACAACGTGATGACCGTAGGCGTCCACGGAGAGTCGTACTCTCCTTGAATGCCCGCGCAAGATGCTGTTAATAAAGGGCTATAGTGTCCTCTGGCGCCTCTCTCTCAGAGTGCAAGGAGATACGATCATGAAACGTTTCACAATGGCCGCGTTGAGCCTCGTTCTCGCGTCGGTGTGGTCCGGTCCGGCACTTGCGCAGGCTCAAAGCGATGACGACGCGATCAAATTGGCCAGGAAGCTGACCGAAGAAGGCGCCTCGACGTTCAATACGGCGAACCCAAGGCGATGGCCGAGTATTACGTGGAGGACGCCAAGATGTTCCTCCAGAGCAAGGACGAGCACGGGATCACGGTCAAGGAGTACTCGGGTCGCGAGGAGATCGAGAAATTCTACGCCGGCCTGTTCAAGAATCCCGGGACGATCCAGTCGAAAAATACCGTCGAATTTGCCCGGTTGCTCGCTCCCGACATTCTGGTGATCGCAGGGACCTTCGTGCCCAACGAATCCGCGGCCAACCCGCTGAAGGTGCCGTTCTATCAGGTGAGGATCAAGCGGGCAGACAAGTGGCTCATCCACAACTTGCGGATCTTCGTGCTCCCTCAGAAGAATTGAGAAGGGACTCGTCGACCAGAAAACGCAAGGGCCGCCTCCTCATCGAACGGGAGACGGCCGATTGCTCAACATACTGAAATATCAACGTGGGAACGGCATTTCCGCGATTCGACCGGGCCGCTCAGACTTTCACGGTGCGATGATCGATCGAGTGGCGACGGCCTTTATTCGACTTGTAATCGAACAGGCCCAGACCCAGTGCACCGGCCAGGGCGATATGCTGGGGCTGGCGGACGTCGAAGCCTTCCTTCTTCAGCGGGTCGAGGGCCGCCTTTCCGGCAGCCGCGACCGGCGGAAGATTATTCTTGAGCCGCTGTGCATCAACCTGGTCCCACTCGACGTGGTCCATCGCAACCGGGTCGGTCCCGAAGAGGATGGCATTGTTCTCCCAGGTCCAATTCACATCCGGGCCGAACGGTCCGCCCTGGAAGACGGCGCGGATGCCGTCCATGATCTGGAGGACGAACTTCTCGCGGATGATCGGGTGGCTGACCATCTGAGGGATGAACTGGTTGCAGACGTTGGTGAAGTTGTTGCTGTGCGAGCGCGCCACGTTGTTGACCGAACCGTGGCTCATGTTCTTCAAACAGCCGGTCACGCCCGCCGAACCGTGGTCCTTCATCACCGGGATCGCGACGATCTTGTTGACGGTCTGGCTCACCAGTTTGCCGAGATGTGATCGGTACTTGCTATCGTCCTTGGGGTCGTCCCCATACGGGACGAGATCCATCCAGACGAATGCGTCGTGGTCGAAGCCGGCGATCGGATCTCTTGCAAAGGAAGGAAAATCGAGCTGGAATTGATTGCCATCGGGGTCCAGGCCGCCCCACTTGATGTCGGAGGGGAGGATCTTGTGATAGCCGGCTTGCATGAGCTCGCCACGATAGCGATCGTAGACGAAGATGTCCTTGGACTTCACGCCCGCGGCCTTGAGCTTCTCGATGACTTCGAGGACGATCTCGAAAGAGGAATGGGCATGCGGCTGGCCATTGGGAACGACCTTGATCCCGACCACGTCGCCCGGCTCGAAGAAATGTCTCCAGGCCTCGACGGCATCGGTGGCACCCGTGAGCGTCTTCATGCCGGTATCGAGGGTCAACTTGATCGCCGCGCGATCCTTTTTCCCATGGCGGATCATCCGAGGATTCTGGACCTCGATCACGCGGCCGGGATACAGTCCGGGCGCGGCGAGTTTGCTCGGCGCCTTGCCCTCGCCGCCCTGATGAGTCGTCTTGCCGATGGCACCTTGGGGCGCGGCCAGGATCGGGGCTCCCGAGATCAAGGGGACCGAGGCGGCCGACGCGGCGAGGAATTGGCGGCGACTCAAAGAGCCGCAGGGGTATCGATGCTGCATGATGATCGACCTCTTTCCACAACTCGTGATATGCGGCTCACGCCAATCCGGCACCGTCACCGAGCGTGAGGGAATCTCCAATAGGATCGTCGATGAAAGTTCGATTGTCCAGTCTTCACCGCAGTTATGACTATTCTCCGCCGTACCTGGAATCAAGCTTGATGGCGGGCAGGCCGGGAAGGCCAAAGTTCCCTGGACCGAATCTTGGTGGATCGGGAAGCCTATCCACCGGCCAGATCGCGAATTCGATTTTGGACGGTTGGTCAGCAGCATGAGCGATGCGATCTCTCGCGGTCTCGGCACGAACGGAGACGCTCTCGCGGCCGAGTCCACACCCCCTGTAGCTCCGAAATCCGATCGAAAGCGTATCCTGGCAGCGAGATTTCGCTGGGTCCCCCTCTCGCCGCTGGTCGCCGCGTTGTGCCTGGGTATCGTGGTGGATCGCTATTCGGAACCTTTGGAGACCAGGACCTGGGTCGAGATGATCCTCGGTTGCGGCGTGGTCGCGACGTTGACATGTTGACACGAACGCCTTTCGAGCCTCGCCATTATCGCGGGGTTCTGGGCGATCGGCGGCGGGTGGCATCATAATTGGTGGTCGGATCGCGATCGCGATGACCTGTCCGTTTCGGTCACGGAGACGCCACGATCGGCCTGGGTGCGAGGAGTTGTCCGCGATGCTCCAAACGTGCGACGGAGCGATCGCAACCCCTATGGATCCGGCTCGGAAACCGAACCCGGAGATCGGGGCCGGCCCCGCACTCGTTTCTCGATCGACATCAATGCGATCAGCGACGGCCGTCAGTGGCATTCCGTCTCCGGACGAGCGATGGTGACCGTGTTGGGGGATCGGGGGGAGATCCGCGCCGGGGAGGCGATCGAGGCTGTCGGCCAGCTCGCCACGTTTGCCGAGCCCTTGAATCCGGGCGAGTTCGACTATCGCGGCTTCCTGCGCGGACAAGGAGTTGACCTGCGACTGACCGTCGACGATCCCGACGGGCTCGAGGTGAATCACGATCTCCGGCCGGGACTCTTCATCGAAGGGCTGGGGAAGCTCCGAGCCTGGAGCCGGGCTCAACTCGTCGATCGTCTCGACCCGGGGATCGAGCCGCTCGCCTCAGCCTTCTTGCTGGGCCAGCGCGAACGGATCGAGCCGGAGGTCAACGACGCATTCGCGAGGACCGGCACGACTCATTTGCTCGCCATCTCGGGATTGCATCTGCAAGTCCTGGCGATCGCCATGCTCCTGGCGGCTCGAGCGATCGGCTTACCTCGCCGTCCTTCTTATCTGACCGTCGCCATCATGACGATCGCTTACGCCGTGCTGGTCGGGCCGGCACCGTCGGTCGTCAGGTCCACCGTCATGACCGTGACGTTTTGCGTGGCCGCCGTCCTGGAACGCAGTCTACGGCCGGCCAACACCCTGGCCCTGGCCGCTCTGATCACGGTGGCGTTCAATCCCGTGTACCTATTCGATGTCGGGTGTCAGCTCTCCTTCCTGGCAATCGCCGTCCTGTTCTGGCTGGTTCTGCCGTCGTCGGCGTTCATTCGACGCCTGTTCGGGGCGATCCGGGACCGTTTACAGGGTCCTCGAACGCCCCTCGACGAGCTCGAGCGGAAACTGCAGCCGCCTTGGCGACACCGTTTGCGCAGTAGGGTCCTGGGTGGTCGACGGTCTCGTGACTTCGACGGTCGTCTGGCTTGCGGCCCTGCCACTGGTTGCTTTGAGGTTTCACATCGTCTCTCCGATTAGCATCCTCTTGAACCTACCGCTCATTCCGATCACTTCGGCGGCCCTGCTGTTCGGTGGGTTGGGGCTGGGCCTCTCGGCAATCTGGGGGCCCTTGGGGGGGCCGGCATCCTGGGCTGCGGGATGGTTACTCCAGATCACTCAGTCGGTCGTTATCTGGGGCGTCGATCAGAGCTGGGGACACCGGTTTGTGGCCGGGCCGAGCGTGGAATGGGTCCTGATCTTCTACGTTGCGCTCGGGCTGGGCATCGTCACGACGACAGCCGCCGCGCGGTCGTCGCGAATTGTCCGGCTCTTGCGCGGCGGCCCCTGGTGCTTTCTGACGATGTGGGTATCATTAAGATTGATACTCGCTCTGGTCCCTGCGCGGCTAGCGAGCCCAGAAGCTGAAGTGCTGGCTGTCGGCCACGGCCTGGCTGTGATCATTCGCACACCAGACGGTCAAACAGCCCTGTATGATTGCGGACGGATGGGCGACCCGACCGTAGGCCGTCGGATCATCGCGCCGGCGCTCTGGTCGCGGGGAATCAACCGGATCGATACCGTCATCATCAGCCATGCCGACCAGGATCACTACAATGGACTGCCCGACTTGCTGGACCGGTTTTCGATCGGGAGCCTGCGAATACCGCCGGGATTCGGGGGCCCGGCCAATCCGGGGGCCGTCCAGATCATCCGTGACGTCCGATCTCGGGGTATCGCCGTCCTGACCACATCGGCCTTCGAATCCTGGGAATCGGCCGGAGTCCACTGGACGGTCCAGCATCCACCCCCCGGTTGGTCTCCGGATTCATCCGATAACGCACGCAGCCTCGTTCTCGACATCGCCTTTCGCGATCGACACCTCCTTCTCACGGGCGACCTGGAGCAAACAGGTCTCATCGAGCTGATGTCACATCCGAGCCCCGAGCCGCCACCCGACATCTTGCTGGCCCCTCACCATGGGGGCAAATCCGCCAATCCCCCGTCGTTTTACCGGTGGGCCAATCCACGGAGTGTCGTCGTGAGCCAACGCCCCTTGCCCCCTCATTCCAAAGACGCGCTCTCCCCGCTGGAAGAACGACAGATCCCCATTCGAAGGACCTGGCGAGAGGGCGCGATCCGTTTTCGGTGGCTTGGCGAGGGCATCTCGGCGCGGGGATTCTTGGAAGGGACGAAAGCCCGAGCCACGAACCAGAGCGTGTCCATGGGTGCCGGTTTCCTCGGCGTTTTACCGATCGCGAGTCTCTTCCACTGGGAAACGCCCGGCACGACACGGCTCGTCGTCGGCCTGTGCGGATTCGCCCTGGGTCTGATCCTCTGGGCTCTCCTTGTTATCGTCGAGTATGGCGCCTGGGTGCTCGTGGTTCCTCCCCGCAAGCGGGTCCGCGATGAGGAGTTCGACGAAATAACCCGTCAGCATCCATTCGAGCCATTCGAGCCGCTCGAAATCCGGGCTGTCGATGGGGCGAAGCTGGCTGGCCGATGGTATCCGGCGCCCGGGCCGGCCGCGACCGGACGGACCGTCCTCCTGCTCCACGGGTTCGCGGACGACTCCTCAGCGTGGGAGGCCAGCCGGGCGGCATTGCTCAATCGACAGGGCTGGAATGTCGCCGCCCTGCATTCCCGCGGTTATGGGCACAGCGAGGGGCCTCATGCGTCGTTCGGAGGCCGCGAGGCGGCTGACGTCAGCACGTGGCTCGATGCGCTGACCGATCGCGTCTCGGCACTCGATCCGACGTTGTCGTTCCAGCCGGTTCTGTGGGGCCGCTCGATGGGGGCCGCGATCGCCGTGCGGAACGCCGCCGAGGATGATCGACCGACCGCGCTGGTGCTCGAATCGCCCATGGTGGACCTCGACTCCTCGGTGGAATCGATCCTGCGCAGCCGTCGACTTCCCTTCGCCCGGCTTCTCGCCCGGCTCATCACCGGGCGAGCGAACAAGCTGGCGGGCGTGGCGCTGAACCGCCCCAGACCGATCGACCTGGCCCCGCGGGTCGCGAGTGCGACGCTGGTCGTCCACGGGACGCTCGATACACTCGTGCCGATCGACGATGCCCGCCGGTTGGCCGATGCCTTCGCCTCACCCCCTCGCTGGCTGGACGTCCCGGGAGCCGGTCATATCAATGTGGTCGCGGTCGGCGGCGATGAGCTGCTCGATCGGATCTCGGCGTTCCTGGATGAAGTGACCTGCGGCCTCATCGACGGCTCCAGCCTTCAGTCCACTTCGACGGAATTGGCGTGAACAATCCGTAATGGGTTGCGACCTCAATCCTCGATCTCCTCGATGGATTGGAGCACCCCTTGGACGAGGTCCGGCAGTTCCCCTTCGCCGAGATCAGACCACTGGCCGAAGGCCAGCACGGTTCGGCGCGGATTGCCGAAACACCGGATCGTCGCCGCGTTTGTGATGTCGAGGGCGAAGAACTCGACATCATACCCGGTGGCGTGGCGGTCTCGGATCTGCTCGAATGCCGGGAAGGCCTCCAGGTCCGGGTATTCCTGTCGCATCGCATCGAGTGCCTCGTCGGCGAGGATCGATGGATCGGGGCAAGACTCGTCGGTCCGCACGAGCGCGAATGCCAGGCCGCTCGGATCCTGGACCTCGACGGTGGTCACCGGGCCGTCCTCGGAGACCTCCAGCTGCCAATCCGCGGGGTATTCGAAGAGGACGCCATGGCTCTCGTAGACTTCGAACATCGCCGGCTCCTCATTCGCCGCGACACGGCCTTCGGGGTTAGTTTCGCCATCGTTGACGATGGTAGCATCGGCCGAAAGACATGACTAGGTGGGCTGTCGTGGGCGTGGATACCCGTCATGATCGGCCTCGCATCACGCGACCGAGCGGTGTCCACCTCGGCCTCCACGACTTGGCCGTCTCCGGGGTGAAGTGGTACAGTAATCGTGTCTGGGGATCGCGGTGCGGACCGCTGATGCCCGCGCCAACCGGCGAGATGTATCGCCTCGATCCAGCGAGTGCCTTGAATCATGCGCGTCCTGTCGGGAATCCAGCCTTCGGGTGCCCTGCACATCGGCAATTATTTCGGAGCTTTGCGTCAGTTCATCGACCTTCAGCGAGAGAATGACGCGTACTACTTCGTCGCGAACTACCATGCATTGACCAGCGTGCGCGACGCCGATCAACTTCGAGCTTATACATTCGACGTGATCGTCACGATGCTGTCCCTGGGACTCGATCCCGAGAAGGCCACGCTCTTCGTCCAATCGGACGTGCCCGAGACCACCGAACTGGCCTGGCTGCTCTCCACGGTCACGCCGATGGGATGGCTGGAGAAATGCGTCAGCTATAAGGACAAGATCGAGCAAGGACTTTCGGCCGAGCACGGACTCTTCGCCTATCCGGTGCTCCAGGCGGCCGACATCCTCCTTTACGACGCCGATCTGGTGCCGGTCGGACAGGACCAGAAGCAGCATCTCGAGATTACTCGCGATATCGCCGAGCGGTTCAACCGCGTGTACGGCGCCGGGAAGGACGTCTTCCGGCTGCCCAAACCGTACATCCTCGAGTCGGTGGCCGTCGTCCCCGGCCTGGACGGCCGCAAGATGTCGAAGAGTTATAACAACACCATCGAGATCTTCGACGAGCCCGGCGTGATCCGGAAGAAGGTCAAGCGGATCGTGACGGACAGCACGCCCGTCGAAGCCCCCAAGAATCCGGAGACATGCCAGCTTTTCGCGTTGTTCAAGTTGTTCGCGTCCCCGCACGATCTGGCCGAGGTCGAGCGACGATACCGTGAGGGAGGCATCGGCTACGGCGAGGTCAAGACCCGGCTGGGCGAGGCCATGATCGAACGCTTCGGCCTTGCCAGGGAGCAACGGGCCGAATGGCTGGCCCATCCCGGGCGCGTTCGACGAGGTCCGCGCCGCGGCCGCGGGGCGGGCCCGGGCGACGGCGAGGGCCGTCCTGGACCGCGCACGCAACGCTTGCGGAGTGGGATGATCGATCGCGATCGAAACGGATCGTATCCGGATCGAATCACATCAAACTTGCCATGCATGAATTCGTCGTCATGATGTGCGCCCAACGATTGTGAAGTTCCTGAGATCAAAATCCCGCATCCGCGAAACAGGTCGGTTTACGGGAGCGGTGGGTGCGATTACAATAACGCCCTGTTTTCCGATGGAAAGCCCGAGCGGCCGGGCCGGCCCGCATCGGGTGCGGAACGTCTCCTCCTCTCCCTCGGCCAGATCGTCCGACCCACGTGCTTGACGCCTCGAGTCATCGGGGCCGCGGCAAGCGTTCGTACGCCCGACCATCCCTCGACGACCAGATGCTGGAGGAATGATGAAGGATCTGTTCAGCCCGGAGCAAGGTCGGGACCTGCTCCGCCGCGGGTTCTCCCGCCGCGATTTCGGCCGCCTCGCGGCCTTCCTGACCGCGGGAGCGGCACTTCCGTTCTACAATGAAGCGGCGCTGGCGCAGGGCCTCTCGGCCGGACCCAGGATGGCGCCGGACACGGTCAAGATCAACGCCAACGAGAATCCGATGGGGCCTTGCCCCGAGGCGGCGGACGCGATCCACAAGGTCGTCGCTCAGGGAGGCCGTTATCTCTACGAGGAGACGTTCGGATTCATCCAGACACTCGCCGACATCGAAGGCGTATCGTCGGAACACGTGATGCCGTTCGCCGGATCGAGCGACCCGCTCCACCGGGTCGTGCTGGCCTTCACGGGTCCCGAGAAGAGCTTCGTCGTCGCCGACCCCGGCTATGAAGCCGGCGAGCGGGCCGCGGCGTTCGTCGGGGCAAAGACCATCAAGGTCCCGCTCCGCAAGGATTGGTCCCACGACGTGCGGGCGATGGCCTCGGCCGACCCCAATGCCGGGGTCATATACGTCTGCAATCCCAACAACCCGACCGGATCGCTCACGCCCAAGGACGAGATCGAGTACCTGGTCGCCAACAAGCCGAAAGGGACGATCATCCTGCTGGATGAAGCCTACATCCATCTGTCGAAGACCGCCGAGCCCGGCTCTCCCATGGTGGCGGCGGACAAGGACGTGATCATCCTGCGGACCTTTTCAAAGCTGTACGGCATGGCCGGCCTCCGCGCCGGGGCGGCGCTCGGTCGTCCCGACCTCCTCAGGAAGATCCGGAACTACGGCGCGGCGCATTGCCGGTCACCGGCATGGTGGGCGCCATCGCCAGCCTGAAATCCAAGGGCCTGGTCGAGAACCGTCGCAAGATCATTGCGGACATCCGCGAGGAGACGGCCGAGTGGTTGCAGAAGAAGGGGTACGACGTCCTCCCTTCCGAGGCGAACATGATCATGGTCGACGTGCGTCGGCCTGGCCGACAGGTCTCCTCGGCCATGATCAAGGAGAAAGTCGCGATCGGTCGGAGCTGGCCGTCGATGCCGAATCACGTCCGGGTCTCGATCGGCACGAAAGAGGAGATGGCGAAGTTCCGAGCGGCATTCGGACGCGTCATGAATGTCTGAACCGTCGGGACGCCGAGCCGTGTGGAAGTCCTACGGCTGGCGCCGTTTCGCGGGAGACGTGGCGGGCGGCGTGATCGCGGCCCTGGTCGCGCTCCCTTACGGACTGGCGCTGGCCCGATTGATGGGGCTGCCACCCGAGCTGGGTCTCTTCACGTCGATCCTGACGGCGCCGATCACGGCGCTTCTGGGTCGAAATCCCGTGCTCATCGGAGGCACAGCCAGCGCCACCGTGCCGTTCATCACGGTCGCGGTCCGTGCTCAGGGCATCGGCGGGGCCGCCAAGGTCTGCCTGGCGGCCTCGATTTTCATGATGGCATTCTGCGTGCTCCGACTGGGACGACACGCGGCGAAGGTGCCTCATGCCGTCGTTTCGGGGTTCTCTTGCGGCGTGGGAGGGATGATGATGATCCTCCAGCTCCGCACGCTTCTCGGACTCCCCGCATCGCCGGGGGATAGCTCGGCGAGCCCGATCGGCCAGTTCGCTTCCGTTCTCTCCATCGCAGGGCAAGTCCGGTGGGAGCCGTTTATGCTCGGCACGATCGTCGTGGCCGTTGCGCTCGCGATGGCGAGGAGGTGGCCGCGATCACCGGCGCCCTGATCGGGGTCGCGCTGGCCGTTGTCGCGGCATCATTGCTGGGCTGGCGTGAACGTCCGCTGGGCACGATCTCTCTGGACTGGCCCACCTTCGTGGGGTTCACCTGGGAACCGACCGACGTCCTCACCGTCCTGCCGGCGGCGCTGGGACTCGCGTTCGTCGCCTCGGTCAACATCCTGATCACCTCCAAGGTGGTCGAACACTTTCAGGGGAGACACCGCCACCTTCGCGCCGTCGATGCGGATGGCGAACTCGGTGCCTACGGAATCGCCAACCTTTGCGCGGGCGTTTTCGGCGCCCCGATGAGCGTGGGCATACCGGCACGGAGCCTGGCGAACGTCCGTTGTGGAGGGACTACCCGGCTATCGAACCTCCTGCACGGTCTCTTCCTCCTCGGATTGCTCCGATTCGGCTCGGGCCTCATCGCCCACATCCCCCTGGCGGCGTTGGCGGGCGTGACCGCCTACGTCGGCTTGAATCTGCTCGAATGGAGCACCTGGCGCCGGCTGCACCGAATGCGACGGGTCGACGCCTCAGCCTTCCTCATGACGGCGGTCGCAGTCCTGACCACGAATGCCGTCGCCGCCGTCGCGATCGGCTGCTCGCTCTACGTCATCCGGCATATCGTCGTCAAGCTCGCTCTCCTGCAACACATCCCGATGATCGAGCCCCACGAGGCGGATACATGAGTTCGATCGCCGAGATCGAGCGATGAACAGCTGTTGGGATCGCTGACTGATCAAGCTCCGACATCGCTACCTCTATCGAAGCGTCGTCAGATACTCGAGCAAATCGGCCACCTGCTGGGCCGTCAGGTCGCGGAGCAGGAGCTCGGGCATGAGCGAGCGGGACTGAGGTGCCAGCCGCTCGACCTCACCGGCGGGAACGGAGATCGTCTTGGCCTGGGCATCCTTCAGCACGACCTCGCGGCCGTTCCTCTCCACGACCAATCCGGTCAAGACCCGCCCATCCCTGGTCTCCACGAGGTAGGAGGCATACTGCGGGTCGATGGTCTTGGAGGGCTCGAGGATCTGGTCAAGCAGGCCGGCACGGTCGTACTTGGTCCCGATCTTGGTCAGGTCAGGACCGACGGACTGGCCGACGTCTCCGGCCTTGTGGCAGGTCTTGCATTGGGCGCCGGGATTGGTGTCGAAGATCATACGTCCGCGTGCGGCGTCGCCTCGCAGCGTCAAGATCGAGGACCGGTTGACCACATCTCCGAGCCGCTTGACGCGCTCGGACTCGGGGATGAATCGCTCGAAAAGGTCGCGGACTTCGACCGAAGAACTGGAGCGAGTGACGGCCAGGATCTCGCGGCGCAGCGGCTCCGACATCGTCCCGCGATCGATGGCGCCGAGCAAGAGCAGGGCTCCCCGCGTCGAGGACGCCAATCGGCGGATCGCCATCGATCGCGCTTCAGGTGCCGTCCGGCTGCCTGTACGAAGAGCCTCGAGCGCGTCGCGATCCTCACGAGAGAGTGAGGTTCCTCCAGCAGTCGCGGTCGAGTCGGCCGAGTTTTCGGGCATTCCGGCGATCCAGTCGTGAATCATCCGTACGGCGCGCACATCAACCTGGTCCGAGCCGACGCGGGGCATCCGACCTCCACCAACCTTGGAGACGCGGTAGTACAGGACCGAGCGGGACGGGTCTCCCGGCGCGATGATGCGCGCCTCGTTGATATTGAAAGTCCCCTGGATCGGTCGGACGTCCACGGTCTTCGTCTCTTTCAGAGGCACTTCGAATCCCAGGGCGATGTTCGCGGCGCCACCGGCATTGAACTGATGGCAATGCGAGCAATTCGTCTGGAGGTACGACCGCGCCCGGAGGCCGAGGTTGGCGGTCTCGTCGTAGGGATTCGCCAGCCGCGGCAGTCGCTCAGGCTCTGGTGTCCAATCCAGGAGCCCGAGCCCATGGAGTGCCGTCAACTGGTTGACCGGCTTGCCATGGTCAAGACTCACGCGGTTCATCTGGGCCGTATTGGCCCCGAGCGGAGAGGCGGATTGAGCGCCGAATACCGTCGTTTTCTTCTCGACCCACGGGTTGTGGCATAGGATGCACTCCGATCGCGCGTAAATGCGATAGGACCGTTCTCGGTGCCCGGCCGACGCGGTCGGGTCGTCGATCGATATGGTTCGTGTCGTTCCCTTGGCATCGGCCAGGATGGCATCGGACTGTCCCTCGTCCCAGACGTAGGAATAGGGACGCCAGGCACCCTCCTGGAGGTGAAGGATCTGGGATTCGACCCGACGGCGGTCGCCCGGCTTCCGATCTTCGGGCCCGATGGTGACGGTTCGCGCGAGGACGGATCCCTCCGGGAAGCGCCAGTTTCCCTGGGCATCGAGGCCGATCCGGCCGTCGCCGGGGACCGCCAGGAGCCGCTCGGCGGTCGCGCCGTCTGCCCAGAGCTCGGAATTGATTCCATAGGGTATGACTCCGTCGCCGGCCGGTGGTCCCGGGTCGAATCGAAAAGGCCGGTTTCGCTCAACCTGCGGGGGAAGTTGTCCTTCGCCTTCGCGGCCGGGTTGGGAATCAGTCGATAGATCTGGTGGGTCCGGTCGTGATCGATCAGGAAGAGCTCGCCATCCTGGGACTCGCCGAAGGCGACCAGGTGCAGCGGCGATCGGGCGAGCTCCTGTTGCCAGGTGACCTGATCGCCGGTGCTACGCAATCCCCAGACGGTCCCGGTCTGATAGTCACCGTAGATGTAAGCTCCCGCGAGTTCGGGGAGACGGGTTCCGTGATAGACATATCCGCCGGTGATCGACGCCGCCTCGGAATGCGGATGCGCGATCATCGGGGGCAGGATCGGGCCGGGCCCTCGCTTCCAATCGACGTGGACGGGCTGGGGTCCTTCCATCGCGCTCCAGCCATAATTTCCCCCACGCTTGACCTTGTGGATCATCTCCCAGAGCTCCCAGCCAACGTCGCCGACCCACAGGTCGCCGGTCGCCCGATCGATGCTCATACGCCAGGGGTTGCGGAAGCCGAACGCCCAGATCTCGGGCCGGACGCCGGAAGTCTTCAGGAACGGATTATCGGAGGGAATGCCATAAGGCTTGTCAGGTTCGGGGTGGTCAACGTCGATGCGTAGGATGCTCGACAAGAGGTCGGAACAGTCCTGGCCGGTCTTCTTCCGTTCATCCGGCGGCGCGGCATCGCCCGCGTCTCCCGTCGAGATGTAGAGATATCCGTCCGTGCCGAAGTCGAGGCATCCGCCGTTATGGCCCCCCGAGTAGAAGCGGACCAGTACCTTCTCGCTGGAGGGATCGAGGACGGGCGGATCCGTCCGGCTCGCCTCGAATCGGGAGACCACCGAGCCATCCTCGACGTCATTCTTGAGGACGTAGCAAACATAAACATACCGATTTTCTTCGAACCTAGGATGGAACGTGAGGCCATAGAGAGCGGACAGTTCCGGATGGACCTTGGCGAGGTCGATCGCGAGGTCGGCCTTCGTCACCTTGGTGTCGTTCGGGAACGACGAGATGCGCCCGCGGACCTCGCCCGCGAAGAGACGGTCGGTTCCCTTGGCCCTCACGAGTGCAACCGGGTACTCGAATTTCAGTCGGGGAAACGCCGGTTCGACGCTATAAGGAGGCGGGGGATCGGGAGTGCCGACGAGCTTCGAACTCGTCCAGGGCACGCGAGCCGCGGGGCCTTCGGCACTGGACGCGATGGTCCCGATGCTGAGGATGGCGACCGGAATCATCGCGGTCGTGAACCACCGTCGAATCCCTGACTGTCGGGGGTTTTTCATCCTGGGTCATCCTCGATCGTCGCATCGGAAGGCACCGCGTTTGGTGCCGGGGAATTGGAAGAGAATGGTCGCCGGACGCCTCCGAAGAAGGCTTTCCGGTGCGTTCGGGTCGGGCTATTCCGCGAGTCGGCGGTAGCCTCCCGAGAAATACAGGAGTGGATCTCCGCCGAGATACTCGCCGGCGACGATCTCACCGATGAAGATCTCGTGGTCGCCTCCGGGGAGTATGTCGGCCACGCGGCAGTCGAGAAATGCGATGGAGTCGGCGAGGATCGGCGCGCCGGTCTCGGCCGTGATGATGCTCAGGTCCGAGAAATCCTTCGGCCCGGGAGTGGCGAATCGTCGCGAGATTTCCTCCTGGTCCAGCCGGAGGATGCTCACCGCAAAGCATCGGTTCTTCTTGAGATAATCGAGCGTCGCGGCGCGCTTGTCGACGGCAACAAGGATCAGGGGCGGGTCGAGCGACAGCGAGGCGACAGAGTTGGCCGTCAGGCCATGACTACCTGCCTCGCCGTCGGTCGTGACGACCGTGACGCCGGTTGCCCAGTGGCCCATGATCTTACGCTGTACCTTCGAGTCGAATGCCATGGAGGAGACTCGCTAGCCGGCTCTCGCCATTCGGGGATCATCATCACGCCACGCGAATGCCCGGATCTCCCGGCCGTCGCGCCACAACGGCGAGATATGCCTTTTCTGGATCCTGGATGCTGGACCGACTATTGTACACGATCGACAGGACCGTCAAAGCCTGTCGCGGTCGGGCGTCGGATTCGGTCGCGCAGCGCGCAGATGTCGCACCCGATACTTGATTCCCGTGGCGAAGAAACACGCCGATGCGACCGCGCCGAAGATGACGGGAGCGAAGCGGGGAAATGCCGCCATGGGGAAGATCGTCAGGAAGGTGCAAGCCGCCTGGACATAATAACCCCCTGATAAGATTCCCCCTTTGATCATGAAGAGCATGCCGTTGGTCACGGCGATCATCGGCGCGAGCGTGAGGACCGGCAACCCGAGTAGCCATTCGACAACGAATACCAGGTTGATGGCGACGATCCCGGCGCCCCAGACGTGGGCGAGTTGCCGCTCGACGAACCGGATCGGGCCGCCGCGTCGCCGCAGGGCCCAGAAGATCGCGGCCCAGCCGCACAAGCCGACGGTGAAGATGAGGAAATAAGGCCATCGTTCCGACACTCCGGCCAGGTAGAGCCAGTTGGTGACGCCGAAGAACACGATCAGGGCGATGCTGTGATAGATCCAGAGCAGGCCCCAGTTCTCCAGCACCGCCGCATGATGGGTCTCGCCCATCAGCCGGGCGCCCAGCGCGCGGAGGCTCGTCGAACGCGCCGAGACGGGGTCTCCCCTCAGAAACGCCTCGAGGTCATCCGCCAGTGACGATGCCGAGGCATATCGCAGGGCCGGCGACTTCTGGAGGCATTTCAGGGCGATCATCTCGGCATCCGGGCTGACTCGCGGGTTGAGGGCGCGGGGCGAGATCGGGTCATGCTCCAGGGCCAGCATGATCGTCTCGACGGGCGTGGCCGCCTGAAACGGCGGTCGGCCGGTCAACATGTGATAGAAGATCGCACCCAGGCTGTAGACGTCGCTCGCCGGCCCGACCTCGATCCGTTGGCCGAACGCCAGGCTCCCCGCTTGCTCGGGGGCCATGTAGCTCGGCGTACCGATCAGCGCCCCCGAAGGGGTCAGCGACGGATCGACGTCGATGCGCTTGGCCAGCCCGAAGTCGCTGACATAAGGGTTCCCGTCGAGATCGATCAGAATATTCGAAGGCTTGAGGTCGCGGTGGAGTACCCCGTTGTCGTGAGCGTACTGGATCGCCCGGCAGACGGGAACGAGCAAGCGTGAAGCCTCGATGGCGGTCATCGGGCCATCCGCCAGCTTGCGAGCCAGGGTCGTCCCCTCGACGTACTTCATCGTGAAGTAGGGCTGGCCGTTGCATTCTCCCAGGTCGAATACCGGCACGATGTAGGGGTGCGAGAGCGACGCGGCGGCACGGATCTCGGCTCGAAACCTTTCGACATCTTGCGGCGAGGACTCGGGTCCGCTCAGGAGGCGTTTGAGCGCGACCACCCGGCGCCCCTTGTCCCAGATCGCCCGGGCGACGATCCCCATCCCACCCCGTCCGAGTTCCTCGAACAGCTCGTAATCGCCGAAAACTCGGCCGCGAGGGTATTCGGCTGGATTCGAACTCGAGTGGAGCATCGCGGTCAACCGTTCGTCGGGAGCGTGCCCCTTCATGGTTGTCACCTCGACCGTCTCGTCAACTGGGCCGAGCGGTCCCTTGGGGTCGTCATCTCGCCAATCGGAACGGGCCATCTCCTCGGCGACCCAGACGGTCGCCCAGAGCGAACGCAGATCGTCGGCGAGGCGGGATAACGACGCTCGGCCAGTTGCAGATCGGGCTCCTGGCCCCTACGCCTGGCCGTGGTGAGCTCGTCGAGTAGCGCAGCCAGGATCGAATCCTCGCCCTCCGTGCAGGTTTGCGATTCGGGCCGGTCGGGAATCCTCTGCTCATCGTCGGTCATTCTCATGCCTACACATCACTCAGCCGGCTGAGGACGGAGCCTCGCCCAGGATCGCCCGGAGTCAACGCAGGGCACGAAGGTGCCGCATTCCCGCCGCGGGCTCGCTCAGGCCGAGCACTTGCGCAGCTTCGAAATTGGAGAGCTGCTCGAAGTGGCGGAGCAGGACGATCTCGCGATCGTCGTCCTCCAGTCGGAGCAGGGCCGCGTGGAACCGCGATTGGAGCTCGCGACGAAGCGCCTCGGCCGCGGGCGTCAACGCCGGATCCTTCAATTGCTCGGCCAATCCTAGCGAGGACTGATCGCCGGGGAATCCTCGAGGTCCCATGCCGGGCAGGGGCTGCTCGCGATCCAGCGATCGCTTGCCCGCCTGGCGATGCCGGCGGTGGGCGTCGATGACGTGATCCCTGGCGATCTGGCGGAGCCAGAGATGGAAAGGCATCGAGGGGTTGCGCAGATAGTCGGCCAGACGCTGGCTCGCCTTGAAGAGCACATCCTGGACGACGTCACTGGCGTCAACGCGGCGGGAAATCGCCCGATCCAACCGCAATCCGATCATCCGACGGAGAGCCGGCCGATAGCATTCCCAGAGCTCGTTAGCCGCCGCGGCATCGGCGTTCGCGCGACGCAATAGATCCTGTGTCTCCCTGTCGTCGGGCCACATGGCGACTTCCTCGTGGTAACGGCCTGATCCCGAGCAAGGCTGACCAATCCCACACGAATTCCGGGTCTCTCGGCTGTATCTCCTGGTCCAGACAGTATATCAAGACGGCCGTCCATGCAGCCATGATTCTGATGCCGCCAATCCGTTTCCTCTTGGCCCCGAATTCCGGTTAATCTCGCGGTACTCTCGCGGTTCTCATCGTGCTGAGTGGTCAGTTGCGTCGCACCCCGGAACTCGGGACGCAGTCATGGCCCGTCAAGAAGGCGGAAACGGGCCTGTCCCATGGTTGACCAAGAGTGAGGAGAGAATCATGTTCGCCGCGGGAAATTCTGTCGGATATGCGGTCTCGGCTTATGTCGCGTATCTCGTGATCAGCATTGCGTTGACGGTCTGGGTCGCCAAGACGATCGTCAAGAGCGGTCGGATCTTCTTGATCGACTCGTTCCTGGGGAACGAATCCCTGGCCGAGTCGGTCAACCACTTGCTGGCCGTGGGTTTCTACCTGGTCAACATCGGCTATATCACCCTGGCCCTGAAATACGGCCAGAAGCCGCTCGACCTTGCTCAAACCATCGAGACGTTGAGCACGAAGGTCGGGCTGGTCCTGTTGGTCCTGGGTTTCATGCACTTCTTCAACCTGTACATCTTCTCGAAGATGCGACGCAGGGCGTTGCTCCGGAACCAGAAGCCGCCGGTCCAGGCCGAGCAGTTCGTCGAGCCCGTCCAGGTGTGGGGCCACTGATCGGACGGGATCGCGAGTGGAGAGGAGTCGAACATGGAACGTCTTTATGTGCTCTACGATTCGCAGTGCGGGCTCTGTAGCTGGGCCAAACGTTGGCTGCTTCGACAACCCGCGCTGATCGACCTGCGGTTCATCCCGGCGGGCTCGGGGCTGGCCGAACGTCTCTTCCCGGGATTGACCCGGACGGGCGACCCTCCGCAAGAGCTGGTCGTCGTCAGCGATCAGGGGGCCGTGTACCGCAACGGCAGTGCCTGGATCATGTGCCTGTTCGCACTCGAAGGCTATCGAGATTGGGCGAACCGGCTTTCTCACCCGCTGTTGAGGCCGCTCGCCCGCCAAGCGTTCTCGCTGCTGTCGAAACAGCGGTCGCGGGTCTCGCGGTGGTTATCGCTGGCCAGTGAGGTCGAGATCGCGGAGACCTTGAGCCAGATCAACGTGCCGGCCTGCATGCCTCAACCACCGCTCGGTGCGGGCGTGCCGACTCCGCAACCGTCGGCACGGGCGAGTGCGGAACCATCGCCCGAAGTTAATCATGAAGTTGTCTTTACTCTGGATGAGCGGCCGCCCGAAGGATCTTGACGACGGGAGTCCGGATTTACCTGGAGCGGACCTTCTCGACGACCTGGTGTGCCCCCTTGACGACGATCGATTCGACGTCGTCGGCGAGCGGGGCGGGCCACGTGCTCCCGTAGAAGGATTCGCCCCCTTCGTAACCGCCCTCTTTCAGGACTCGCACCGATGGGATGTAACCCACGACGTCATTGGCATAGGCGGCGACCCACAAGGTTTTTCCGTCCCCTCCCAGCTCTTTCTGAAGGCGGATGGCATAATCGACGACCACTTCGCCGGAGAGTGCCAGCATCGTCAATCGGTCGCCGAGGGCGATGGCCTGCTCTGCATAATACGGATACTCGGTGCGAATCGGCCTGCCCTGATCGATGGCCTCGATCATTCGCTGGGCGTGGCGTCGCCGCCCTTGATTGGGATCATTGAGGAGCGTCTCGTAAGAGGCGCGGTCCGTCGGGCCGCCGAAGCGGATCGTGGTCTCGAGGAAGGCCGTACGCAAGGGCCCGCTCAGACCAGTCATCCAGGTCGGATGATCGATCACGAATTTGACAGCCGCGGCCAGTTCCCCGCCGTGGTCCTTGGCCATCTCGAGGGTCCCGAAGGGATGAGGATCGGCGTCCCCCGCGCAGCCGGTGACGAAGAGGGCGACGGAACCCGGAAAGTCGGACTCGATTCGGTCCTGGGCATAGCCGGCGAAATCGGCGGCGATCTTCATCATGTCGGGCCGAAGGGTCGTGTTGTGGCAGGCGTAGCCGAAAACGATTGCCAGAGGCTTGCCGTCGGACTTGCTCACGCGGAGAATCGGCACGCTTTCATCGACCGGCCCGGCGGGGTTCTTGCCGAGCTTGATCCCTTTGGCGGTCGGCTCACGACGGTTCAGGGCGAAATGGGCGCGGCCGATGCCGTAGTCGAGGCCGGCCGGCTCCATCTTGCCGATGGCTTCGTCGATCGCGGCGACGATCTTATCTTCGAGGTTTCGCGTGTATGCGATATTGTTCTCGAGGCCTTCGGATGTTGGGCTCGCGGGTCGGGACGGGTCGGGCGGTTCGGCGAGCGCCGGACCGGCGTGATTATGGGATGCGAAGAGTACGATGTTCTCGCGCGGCAGGCCGTGCTTGACCTTGACCCGATCGGTCACGCGGGTCGTGAAGGGACGTCGAAACGAGATGATATCACAGCTGACGATGATAACCTTTGTACCGTTGGGATCGGACAGGGCGAGTGCCTTGGCCGCGAGGGGATGGGCCACGCCTTGAGACGGCGATGTTCGCGACGCGTAGCCCGCCATCCGAACAGGAGCGGTCGGCGTGGTGTGAACTCTGGCCACGCCGGCCTTCCAGCCGGTGGAGGGCTCGGCGGCGCCGACCGAGCCGATTCCCAAGAGGGTGATCCCGGCAAACACCGAGCTCAAAGTCCAGCCAAGGTTGGTCATCGATCTACCTCCCAATCAAAGAAATCCCCGTCTCCGCTCTCGGGATGGAGCGAGATTGATCTCGATCTCGGCTTCGAGGATCACCGATCGTAGCGCGAGTTTCTAGTAAGAATCCGTAGTTTATTCACTTCATGTCGCAAAGGGTCTTGCCGTCGGGTAAAATCGAGTGAATCGAGAAAAGGAGGTTTATTCCGTGAGCACCGACAACGAGCAATTATTGAGTGCCGCTCTCGCACTCCCCGAAGATGATCGACTCCAGCTCGTGGAGGCTCTGATCGACTCGCTGCAGCCCGAGGACGTACCTGCGATCGATGATTCTTGGCACGAGGTCATATCGCGTCGTTCCGCTGAATTGCGATCGGGCAAAGCAACTCCCATCCCTTGGGAAGATGTCAGGAAACAGGGAAGGGAGAAGGTCGGTAGTTGATGTCTCCTTCCATCCGGAGGCTCGCGGCGAATATCTGGTCGCCTTGGAGTGGTATGCGGCTCGGAGTCCACAAGCCGCGGCTTGATTCGAAGTGGAACTCGAGGCGGTCCTCGATCTCATTCGATCCAATCCCACTTTGATGCCGCGATACGGCGACGACCATCGAGTTGTGCGGCTTCGTCGCTATCCGTATTATGTGATTTATCAAGATCTTCCCGGTCGGATTTACGTAGTTGCAATCGCGCACTCGCGGCGCTCTGCGGGGCACTGGCGAGGGCGTATTTGATCGGTCACCTCCGCGACACCTTTCAACTGCTTCGTGTTCTTAATTGACCTTCGCCCGGCGCGCGATGGAGTTCAAATCAACAATTGCGGCCCGATCCCCGGCCGCAAGGACCCGATCGCAGATCAAATCAATGGTTCGGAATGATGGGTCCACCACGCCGAGGCAGGATGGATGGGCGAGGAAGCAGAACACGGCCCGGTGCTCGATGGCCCAGTTGACCCCGGCCTCGATCGCGTGCAGGAATGAATCCAGGGGCCAGCGTCCGCTGCGAAAGGCCGTGACATCACTGATCGGGCTCATCGGGACCTCGATCAGGCCCGAAGGGTAGGCGAATGGTTGGGCCAGATGCTGGGCCGCGATGATCCCAGCCAGGATTTTCTCGTCCGGCGCCCTCCCCGACTCCCCTGCGGTCGGGTGTGAGGGATACTTGCTGCTGACCCAGGAATAGCCCTTCCTGCGGAGCATATCCTGGAGATCGGGGCGGTCAGACAGGCCGTCGTTGAATCCGCCCGGTGTCCGAAAGCCGGCCGGTGCGATACCGAGCCTGTTACGAAATGCCGATTCGGCGAGTCCGATGTTGGCCTCGATCACCTCGGAGGGCGTCCTGCCCTCGATCAACCAGGGCGCCCGCTTGAAGCGGAACTGGATGTCTTCCGGACGAGTTGCCTTTAAGTTGACATGATCGTAGGTGTGGTTGCCGACGGGATGTCCCTGCGCGATGATCTCGCGCAGCCATCTCACGTCCTCTTGCTCCATGGTCTGCCCGAGCGCGAAGAAGTGGATCACGCCGCCGCGGGACTTGACTCGTCGGGCCGCGTCAACGGCATAACGCTTGGTCGCCGCGTCCAGGTTCCCTTTCTGGTAGTCCCAGTGCGTATCGTCCCGGGTCGGGAAGTTCCGACTCATCTCGAGGTCGAGCGTGATGGCGATCAGAGCCTTCTCGGGCATAGGAACGGTCTGGACGCGCTCGGCCTGCGCGGCCAAACCCACGCCCATCGCAGTCGTCGCGCCGAGAAAACCACGTCGCGTTATTATAGGATTTAGATTTAATTTCATAGATCGATCCGATCAGTGCCCGATGGATTCGATCGCGGGACGGACCCACGAGGCCTGGGTGATGAACAGGTTGAGTGCGGCGTAACACACGGCCTGATTGGTGGCGAATCTCGGCGTGGGCTGCGCCGGGAATGTGGCGATGGTCGCGTCTCCGACGAGGAACACGTCGAAGTCTCGCGATAGATTCTTGTACCCCGCCGTCGTCGAGCAGACGCACATATCCGTGTTGTAGCCGGTCAGCAGGATATGTCGCACGCCCTTTTTCTTGAGGAAATCGCGGAGCGCCGGATATCCTTCTCCGTCGTAGATCGCCACGTCGCGCGGGGCGACTTCGATCGACTTCATCACGGGGATCGGAAGCTCCCAGAATCCTTTGGGGTCGTACGTCGCGCCCGAGTCCAGGCCGGGGAACTGCTGGAAATAATCCAGGGTCGGAGTTTCGGCCGTCACGGTCAACGAACTCGGAATCGCCCGGCCGCGATAGCGGAACGATCCCAGTTTGGCCTCGAGCTCGTCCTGCCCCCGCTTCCGATCGGTCTCGCTGGGCTGGGCTCGAAACGAGCGATAGAGCTTCCTTCGGATCGAATCTTCGGTGCCGGGCAGGCTGAAGGCGACCGTGTTCACTCGGCTCCGCATCGCCTTCAGGAACGGGTTGATGACCGTCGCCGCGTGATCGAGGACGATCTGATTCTTGGCCGGCGCGCATTGGAACGCAACGCCCGCGGGCTCGGGGGTTCGCCAGCCCTGACCGTCGTCGATGCCCCACGGGTGGACCACGATCACGGCCGTACGGTCGGCGCGCAGCCGATTGGGAACCTCGATGATTCCTCGCGCATTGTAAGAAAACCGCCACGCGCGGACGTCCAGATCGGCGCCGGGGTCGTCGATGAGGATTGGCGACTCGAACCGGGCCACCTCACGGACCGGCTCGACGAACTGCGGGAAATCCGCCAGGATCGGCCTGGCTTCCGCGATCGGTTTCAGCCGATTCTCATAGACGCGCGTTGACTGCTCGCCGGCCTGGAGCATTCCCGCCAGGCTCAGGAATACGATGAGATAAGAAACTACGACTGGCCTGTAACTCATGTGTGTTCCTACGGCCCATCGGAGGGCTCGTCCTGGAGGAAACCGAAGAGGTCGCGCAGTTGTTCGGGGCTGAACTCTTTGTACAGCGATTCGGGCACCAAAGATACATCCGACTCCTTGATCTCCTCAATCTCGGAACGAGCGATGCGGGTACGCTGGCCTTTCGCGTGTCGGAGGACAATCGCCTCCGGCGACTGCTCGACGATCAGGACCCTCATGCAGCGCCCGTCTCTGGTGGCGCGCTGTTCCGACTGAAACTCCTTGCGGACGACCTGGCTCGGCCCCACCATGCTGATCGGCAGGAAATGCTACCGAAATCGGCTCTGGACGAGCTCTGATTTTCTCTCGGCTCAAGTCTGGGCAGCGACTTCTCCGATGATCGCGGAGAGGGGCGTGGTGTCGACGATTCCTGTCGAGGCGGGTTCGCTGGCCTTGACGGATCCGCCGAATGTAGCGATATCACGTGCTTGCAGCCTACGGATCAGGGTCCTTGTGACCTTGGTTGAGTGGCGCCGAGCATCGGCTGCTTGTCCTCGGCCTGGTCATCCGGGACCTCGTGACGTTCGTGTCATCGGGATCATCGGCTCAGCCTCTAACCTTCGCAGATGAGGGGAACGTTGAGCTCAACCAACGATGACTTCCGGAGTTCAAGGTCGAGGGCCAGAAAAAGGGACTTCAGTCAGGAAGGAATCCACGGATGGCCAGAAACGAGCATGGTACGCAATGGGTCGAGTACGTAGTGACCGCGGTCATGCTGATCATGGCCCTGCTGTTTCCCGTGGGTTTGATGATCTTTGACCCTACCCTGATGTTCGAGCGCGGTTGGGAGCAATACGTCGGGACGGCGATCTACTTCTGGGCCATCGTGACGCTCGGTCGCGAGCTTTTCATGCTCTGGCGCAATGAGAGAGCATTCGAAGAAGCTCCCGATCTTCTCAAGCGAGTCAACAAGGCTACGAATCGCAAGAAGCCGGGCGAGACGCCTCCTACGCCCCTTGATGTTGCCGAAGGGGAGAGTCGCATCCTTCCCCGTCGCGTCCGTCAGTTGGTGAGCTATCTCCAGGACAGCCATAATCATTCCGTCAGCCAGATCATGGAAGTGAACCGCGAAGGCTCGGGTCTCGATCAGGAGCAGGTCGCCGGACGGTTCACGCTGACCCGGTATATCCTCTACCTCCTGCCCGTGATCGGGTTTATCGGCACCGTCGAGGGCATCTCGAAGGCGTTGATGAATATCAGCAAGGTCTTGCCGATGGTCAAGGAACTCGATGGATTCTTGTCGAACCTGACCGGGGTGACGTCGGCCTTGCAGATCGCCTTCGATAGCACCCTGCTCGCCCTGTTCCTGAGCGCGGCGCTGATGCTCGTTCAGACGCTGGTCTTCCGCCGATCGGAGGAACTCCTGGCACGAGTTGACCGCTGGATCGTGGAGCACGTGCTACCCCAGGTCGGGAACGATCATCCGATGGTCGATCAACTCTCGGAAGTGATCGGCCCTCGGCTCGACGAGCTCGGAGAGAAGCTGGGCCGGCTGATGGAGCCGTCGGCGAGGGCACTCCAGGAGCAGGCCGAGAAGCTCAGCGATAGCCTCAGCATCCCGATCGCCCAGTTCAGTGCGGAGATGCAGCGACTCCCGGCGGCGCTCGCCTCGTTCCAGCAAGGCGCACAAGCGATCGGCCGCATCGGGGCCGACCTGGAGGCGATCGGCTCGGCGAGCGACTCGCTACGCTATGGGGTCGCGAGCTTGACGCGGATCGAATCGGCGTTGGCGGAGATGGGACGCACCGGGGCCCAGCTCGACGAGATCCGCCGCGGACTGGAACGGACGGGGGCGGGAATCGAATCCCTGGCAGGCTCCTGGTCGGCCGCCTACGAACGCTCGAGCCGCGCCACGCAGGAACAGCTCGCGCGGAGCCTGAATAGCCTCAAAGATGCCCTGGAGATGTTGAACGTGAGCATGGAGCAGGGGAATTCCCTGTATCGGAACATCGTCAAGAAGCTCTTCGACGAGCGGGGCGATGTGTCGGCACAGCGATCGGATTCGATTCGCGTGGCGTGAACGGGTATCCATCCGGAATTGATGGGGGTGCATCTCCATGCGACGCTCGCGACGGGGTAAGAGTTCGGGGTTGGAGTTCGGCGGCTCGGGCGAGGATTCGTTCGTCGCGGTCGTGGTGACCAAGCTCACCGGTGCCTTGCTGTTCATCCTGCTGCTGACCATGGTGATCATGGCCCTCCTCCCCAAGGCGGTCAACTCGGTCGCCTCCAGCCGGGATTCTGCGGCCAAGGTGGAGGCCGCCGGCGACCGCGAGCCGTTGCGGATCGGGACCCCCAGCAATCTTCCCGATGCCGTGGCGGGCCGCCCGTATCTCGTCGCCTTCGCGGCGACGGGCGGTCGTGGAGCCACTCATTGGTCGGCCGAGGAGCCACTTCCGAAATGGCTCGCGCTCGATGATTCCAGCGGGCGGATTTCGGGAGTTCCCCCGGAACCGACCAAGGAGCCGCTGTCCTTCCGGATCTCCGCCAGCGACGGCGCGGATAAGGTCGGCCAGATGGTGCAGCTCGCCGTCCTGCCGGCCCAGACCGCGACGAGTGCTGGCACCTGGTGGAAACCTCGCTGGCGGGCCGTTGCCTGGAAGGCCTGGCTCGAGCAAGGATTCGGCTTCCTCCTCCTCTGGTTGGTCCATCTCCTCGGTATGAACCTCTTGACAAGCCTGGAACGCCAATCCTTCGCGGAATCCCTTGCTGCCGAAGGGTTTGAAAGCGGTCAAATGTCCGTCCAGAAGCGGTTTGCCACCTATCGAATCCTGGTCCGGCTCACCACTCTCTCCGGAATGATTGCCCTGGCAGCCTGGCTGGCGATGTCGCGAGGCCATTAGTCATCACGGCAGGCTCCCAATGAGTGAACGTTTGATCAGTAATATCGGCTGCCACACGGGCCTGGAGACATCGCGATCGCGGGCTCTCACTCGATATGGACCCATGACGTGGCCGACATGAGCCGATTAATTTTTCTTAATGATCCGACTAATGGATGAGAACCAGATTAAATCTGGTTGCTGGCCGACGATTAATGCTTCGACAACAGTAACAAGCAATCCGTCCTAACCCGTTCCGCAGTAATAGTTTGTGGGATTCTTCCAGGAATCTGCGCTTCTCGTGGTCTTCCGCAACATGGTTTTCTGGAAGTAATATGGCCGGCGCTTGCGCGACTGCCGCTATTGTCTAGTATTTGGTGGACCGTTTCCCCTGTGCCTACCCGGGAACGTCTCCAGACGACGATTGAAACGGCCTGGGGCTTGAGGAGGTCGCGATGCATCGGCTACGAATCACGCTCATCTCTGCGGCGTTGGCGACTACACTGGCAGCGCTGACTCTCACTTCGATGGCCCAACCGCCTGGAGCGGGTGGCGCCCAGGGGCGTGGAGGACGTGGAGGCCCCGGCGGATTTGGCGGGCCTGGCGGGCCTGGCGGATTCGGTGGTCCCGGTGGTTCGGTCTTCGGCCTCGTGACGATCCCGGCTGTCCAGGAAGAATTGAAGCTGAAGGAGCCTCAGAAAGCCAAGGTCAAGAGCCTTGTCAACACCTACAACGAACGGATGCAAACTCTGAGGACGCAGATGTTTCCCGGCGGTCCAGGCGGCCCGGGCGGTCCCGGAGGTGGGTTCGGGCCCGGTCAAGGTGGCCAGGGGCCCGGGGGACAGGGACAAGGAAATGGTCAGGGACAGGGTCAAGGAGGTGGGCGCCGCAATCGCAATGCACAGGCTGGTGCCAATGTGGACCCGAACGCTCAGGTGGGCAATGTGGACCCGAATGCTCAAGTCGGCGGAAATGTCAACCCGAACGCACAGGGTGGTAACCAGGGCGGCGGCAATCCCGGCGGCGGTCGCGGAAATCGTCGGCAGTTGACTCCGGAAGAGCAAGAACAGCGTGACGCGCTCCGGGAAACCATGAATCAGCTCCAGGTCTCGGCCGAGCAGAGCCTGGCCAAGACCCTCGGCTCTCCGGCATATACCCGCCTCAAGCAGATCCAGCTCCAAGCCCAGGGCCCGCGGGCACTGCTCCGGGAAGACATGATCGTGAAGCTCAATCTAGCCGACGAACAAGTCGAGCAGATCCAGGAAATCATCGACGAGGGTCAGCAGTTTCAACGGCAGGCAGGCCGGGCGCACTTCGAATTGATGAAATCCGCTTTCCCCCAGCCCCCCGCGAATGCCGACACCGCCAATAACGGGCAGAATGGCAATAACGGGAACGGCCAAAACCGTCGCGGCGGAAATGGTCCCAATTTCCGGGACCCTGCCTTCCAGGAGGCCATGAAGGCGTACATGGAGAAGCCGGAAGTCAAGGCGAAGATGGCCGAGTTCCAGAGCGAACAGGAGAAGGTCAACGCCCGGGTCCTGGCGGCAGTCCACCGAGCCCTCGGTAAGAAACAGGACGCCGTTTACAAGAAGATGCTGGGAGCCCCGTTTGATCTCTCACTCGTCCGGGGCGGACCGGGACGTGGACCTGGCGGGAATCGATTCGGGGCTGCCAATCAGGCGGATGCGTCCAAGAAAGCTGCAATCAACGGAACATCGGCCACGAGCAGCACCGACACCAAGACGGCTGCACCCACGACGGCCAAGACCAAGAAGAAGAGCCTGGCCTCACAGCGCGGGCTCGACGACTGAGCGAAGTCGGCCTCAGTATGGCGAGCGCCCTCAAGGTTGAGAATCGCCGATCGAACCTCTCCTGCGGCAAGCCAGCGCCTGATTGATCGACCCAGGTCGTCATCGGGCCCTGGCTTGCTTTGCTTCGAACGGTGAACCGAGCGGATTCACGGTTGATCTTCCGTCATGTCCGGCTCCTGCGTATAAGATTGCTCACGATCGTTTCCATCGGAAAGGATGACGTGGACGGATTCCGGTTCAGGGGCGGCACGGAGGAGACGTCAGGATCATGCGTCACGGAATGACAATGGCACCGGCCGGCCTGGTACTGGTCCTGGCCCTCGTCGCGGCCGGCCCCGAGAATCCGCCGAGCGAAGCGGGGATGCCGGATGGGCATTTCGGTTGCCGGGCCGCACCGATCCTGCTCCTCACCCGGCCCGATGTTCAAGCGGAGCTTCAACTCGAGCCTCGACAAATCTCCGGAGCGAGGAACGTCATCGCGCGACTTCGCCAGCGAGGAGCGGGCCTGAAGGGCAAGGCCGGCCCGGAAGCCGTTGCGGAGCGGGGGCGAATTGATGACGAGATGATCCGATGGCTCACCAGCACCCTGAAGGCCGAGCAGCTCGAGCGGCTTCAGGAGGTGATCTTCCAGTGGGAAGGGGCCGCGGCGATGACCCGCCCTCATGTCGCGACACATCTCAATTTGTCGATTCAACAACTCAATTCCATCCATACCATCGTGAAGCAACTCGAAGCGGAGCGACGGACTCGGGGGTCCTTGACGCCGGCTGAAATCGGGAGCTACTCGAACAAGGCGTTCGCCGTGCTCACACCGAGCCAGAAGGAATCGTGGGGCGTCCTGCTCGGGATGCCCTGTCGGTTTACGATCGGCGGCCGGACTGTCGTGCCCTGGAATCCCATCGATTCGCAGATCAGGCCGACTCAGGTTTCGCAGGGTCATTGAGTGGGGACGTCCGGCGGGAATTCGGGCTGCCATCCGCGACCGGCCTGTCAGGTTCGGATCGGCTCGCCTCCGTCAATCGGAACCGGAAGTCGCAGTATGGGGCACCTTGCATGATCGTCTGGGTTCGTACGAGCTCGATGGCGGAATTGAATCCCTCGGCCAGGGCAAAGTCGCGCTGGCACGATAGGCTCGCCCCCAATTCGGGAAGTCCCAGTGCCCGGTACATCTCGGCATAACGACAACGCGTGACGTTGAAGTCCAGTCGTTCGGGGGATTGTTCGAGGAGGTCGATCTCCAGCGAGCCATTCTCCCGCCAACGATCCAATGATCGGGCGAAGAGCTCGAGCGTCTGGTCGCCGAGCAGTCGAGCGAGGTCGGCGCCACTTTGACGAGCTAGTTGCCGAATGACTCCGGCCACGATGTCCAGGGTCCGCTCTTTGCCGATCTCCGCGGCGAAGGCCCTGACGAGGGGTCCGACAATCTTGGCCTCAATCTCCCTTTGCTCGAGGAGTGGAAGTCTTGGCTTCTCGACGCTCATCGGATCGTCCTCTCAAAGGTCGCGCCGGAAGAATGGCGCCCGAATCCAGGTTGGGCCTCGTGGGCCCAGAGGATTGTATCGAGGAATTCTCAGGAATCGAGCGGTACCACCTTGTCCGGAATTCGGAAGGCCGACGATACTTGCATCGATGACTCATGGTCTCCGTCCTCCAATCTCCCTGGGCTGATCCCCGGGTTCAATCCGAATGCGTTGGCTATCGATCCTCGTCCACTCTGTCGTTTGGTCGGGCGTTCTGGGCGTATCTGCATGGTGCTGGATTGCTGCGGATCGGAGTCGCGCGATAGCCGCGGCCCAGCTCCAGAGCCCAGCAATAGAAGACGTCGTCTATCGCACGGTCGGACAGTTCCAGGCCGCTCTCGACGTCTACAAGCCGCGCGATAACCTATTACCGCCGCGTTCGACGGTTCGACGTCCGGTAATCCTGGCCATCCATGGCGGGAGCTGGTCGGGCGGATCGAGGCGTTTATTTCGATCCTATCCGCGGAACGAAACGCTCCTTCGACTGATCCAGGCCGGATATGTCGTCATCGCCGCGGATTACCGGCTCGCTCGCCCCGGATTTCCCGGCTGGCCGGAAGCACTCGACGACGTTCGTGAGGCCGTTCGGTGGATCAAGCGCCACGCAGCAGAATTCGAAATGGACCCGGATCGAATCGCCGCCCTGGGTCAGTCTGCCGGCGCCCATCTGGCGCTTCTGCTCGGGACGCTTCCCGATCCGGCGAATGGAGATGGCATTTCCTCTCGAGTCGCAGCGGTCGTCAGCTTCTATGGTCCGTCGGACCTCAATCGCCTCGCCGAAACGCGACGACGTCTAACCCATGATCCCACCAGCGTCTTTGTTGGAGGGAAACGCCTCGATTTCTCCGCGCGCGCCACTCAGGCATCGCCGATGACACACGTCTCCATCGACGATGTCCCAACCCTCCTCATTCACGGTTCAGATGACCTCTGGGTGCCGGTCGAACAGTCCAAACGTCTGGCAGAATCCCTCGAACGGGCGGGGGTTCGTAGCGAGACACTGATCGTGGATGGAGCCGCCCATGGCTTCGAAGCAGAAGTAAGAACCCAGCCAAATCAAGATCTTCTCCCCCAAGTCCTTGGTTTCTTGGAATCTGTATGGAATGCTCAATCTAGGTAAGATGAGTCTTGCGATCAGAATTGAGCCAAGTTAACCCATGCTCCAATTCCGAGAACCATTCATCTGCCAGGCAGATCAGACCGATTTCACGCGGAACTTCCACCTCGATTTACTCCATTGAGCTTGGTTACAAATGCAATCGCACCAACAACATTGGTCAGGACAACGTGCTCGCTCATGGCGACTTTCCTCTCATTATAAGGGGCGAACGGATCGTGCATTTCGCCCGGTTTGGGGTTATGAAGTCCTGGAATCCAAGGTGTTGCTTTCGGCGTTCACAGCACAGACGCGCGAAACGGCTGACCTGGAGCAACATAGCTCTACTTCCGATACTCATCCTACGCAGGCGGTCGTGGGTCATTTCAGTCATGGGACCGCTACGCGCATGATCGAGATGTCGAACATCTCTTATCCGACTCCGGCGGGTCCGGGTGAACAGTTGAATGTCTATCTCCCTGCGGGTCCGGTTCCGTCGGGAGGGCACTCCGTGTTGATCGCGATCCATGGTGGAGGGTGGCGGAGACTCGACAAGGACGGTTACGGCAACCGTATTGCCAGCGCTTTCGTATCGCGCGGGTATGTCGTGATCGCACCAAACTACATGCTTTCGGCGCCAGGGCGGCCGACCTGGCCGATCAACCTGGAGGACCTTCGATCGGTCGTGACCTGGGTACGCACCCAAGCGAACGTGCTGGGTATCAATCCCAACGAGGTGGCGGCGATCGGGGAGTCTGCCGGGGCAAATCTCGCCGCATTGCTCGGTACAGATCCGGCGCCGACGGTTCCAGGAGATGTTTCGACTCAAGTGGAGGCTGTGATAGCCTTTTCGACTCCGACCGATTTGAATGCACTCGCATCTCAAAGCCACCTGGCCGGCCTGGCGGCCGCGCAGTTCCTGGGCGGGACTCCCCAGCAGATTCCCGCGAGCTATGCCGCAGCCTCGCCGATCGATCACGTTTCACCCGGCGGTCCGCCGATGCTCCTGGTACAGGGGCTGGAGGATCCGCTGATACCGGTGAGTCAGTCCCGCGAGATGGCCGTTGCGTTGACCGCCGCGGGGGTGAGGAACCAACTCATCCTGGTTTCGGGAGGTCATGATTTGGATTTCCCCGTGCATTATGCGAAATTGATCCCCCAGCTCCTTGAATTTCTCGGGACAACCTGGAACGATGAGTGAATCCCATCGAGTCTTCGCTCAAAATCGAATGAGAGATCGATGAACTCTCCCCACAAACGGGGGGCCCGATCCGTCCGACGGAGGTGCCTTGATGTCAACTGCGGTCCATCTCGTCGGTCTGAATTCGTCGGTGCCGGGGGCACTCGATCTGACGAGTGAATTCGATCGCGTCTTGTTAACGGCCGCCGACCGTCCCGATCACGATACTCTGCCACCTCTCGCCGATCCCGCCGTAGACCATGGCGACCAGGAGTTGAAACGGCGCCGCGAAGATGTTGAAGAAAAGCATCAGCGAATCCGCAGGTTCCTGGATGAGACCGGGCATGACGCCGTGGTCCTGGGCATGGCGGACTCGGTCGCATGGTTCACCTCGGGAGGCGACCTGGGTCAGGATCTCTGCGCAGGGCCGGGAGCGATCCTCCTGTTCGTGAATCGCACCTGCCGGGCTGTGGTCTCCGATAATGTCCAGAGCAACCGGGTCTTCGAAGAAGAGCTGGCGGGGCTGGGATTTCAGCTCAAGGAGCGTCCCTGGTATGAGGACACTTTCCAGGTCGTCGCGGAGCTCTGCCACAACAAGCGGGTGGCGACCGACATGGGAGGTTACGGTTGCTCCCAGGTCCGTCGGGAGGCCGACGCCTTGAGAGCCCTGAGGCGACGGCTGACCGGACTCGAGCGGCAGCGTCTCCGCGAGCTAGGACGGACCCTGACCCTCGCCGTCGAGGCGACGTGCCGGAACTTCGATCAGGGCGAACGCGAGGCCGACGTGGCCGGGCACCTGGCCCACCGCCTGATGCGAGAGGGGGTCGTGCCCGTCGATCTGCGAGTGGCCAGCGACGATCGGCTCGGTCGGTTTCGTCAGCCGACATTCAAGGCGTCGCCGATCCTCAAGCGTGCGACGATCGCCGTGACGGGGCGACGTCATGGACTTTGCGCCTCCGTGACCCGGACGGTCGCCTTCGGTCCGATCGATCGCGAACATAAGGCCCATCATTCCCTCGCCACGATGGTCGATGCGACTTGCATCTTCTTCTCCCGCCCCGGCGAGGTCGTCTCGGAGGTCTTTCGACGGGCGAAACGGATCTACGAGAAGTTCGACCACCCGCATGAGTGGACGCTCGACTACCAGGGGAACGTGGTCGGTTATTCGCCTCGAGAAATTGTCCTGAGGCCCGACAGCGGCCTGGAACTCGAGTCCGACACCGCCCTGGCCTGGAGCCCGAGTGTCGGATCGGCCCGGACGGAGGATACGGTGGTCATCGACTCCCGCGGTTACGAGGTCGTCACCGCTCCCCAGGATTGGCCGACGATCGATGTCGCGGTGAAGGGGTTCATCATCCCCCGGCCAAATGTCCTGGAACGGTGACCGACTGGCCTCGTGCCCGCTTTCATGAAACGGCAAAGCTCTGTCTACGGGGCGGACCTGGAGTGCATCAACACCGGCAATTGTGCGACGTACCTGGCTCGGAATGGCCAAGATGAGCCAGAGTCGGACAATGCACTACCTATGGTTCAAGCGGTGGTGGCAATACCCCGACCCGATTGACCCTTGGTTCTCAGTCCCGTATCACTACTTCAATCTCATCGAGGGCACCTGCTGGATCGTCTTCGCGGGCCTGGTCCTGCGGCGCCATCTTTCCAATCGACGTTCGCGCCTGGAAATCCTCTATTCGCTGGCATTCTTCACATTTGGACTGACGGATTTCCGCGAGGCCTACGCACTGGAGTCGTGGCTGGTCTGGGTGAAGCTGATGAACCTCATCGCGCTGATCCGGCTCCGATCGAAAGCCATTCGTCGCTGGTACCCCGACAGCCGGCTGTTCTGACTCTCTGCAACATGCGAAGTCCGACGTCTTCGTCATTAACCAGGATCAGTCATTTTAGGATCGTGTCAAAATCACCCTCGCATGCTCAACATGATGTCACGTATCCGCGAAAGCCGAGGACGAATCCCGATGGAGAGACGATCGCTGTCCGGAACTATCCTGGCGTTGGCGTGCCTCTGCGCGGCGGCCACGACGCAGGCGGGCGAGCCAGTAAAGCCGGGGAGCAAGGCCGATCATCCACCGCGCAAGGTTGTCGTCGGCACGACGATCTTCCGGCCCTATGGCAAGTACCCCGGCTTGGAAGGGCGCCTGAAAGTCCTGAGCGGACTCGTCGACGCGATGGCCGAGGACGCGGAGAAAGCCTACCCGGGCCATGGGCTCGACCTGGCGGTCCTCCCCGAGACGACCGTAACGGATAATCAGGGTCCGGCGTCTCGGCGGGCGATTCCCTTGCGCGGGCCGGTCCTCGAGACGTTCGCTGCGCTGGCACGCCGGCACAAGACTTACCTGGTCGTCCCTCTCGACCTGGCGGAGCAGGGGCCGTCGGGTCCCATCTACTCCAATGCGGCGGTCCTGCTCGATCGTCGCGGGTCGGTGGCCGGGATCTATCGCAAGGCGCACCCGGTCGCCCTCGTCGGCCGCGACGACCTGGAGGACGGGATCACGCCGGGTTGCGAGTTCCCCGTCTTCGCGTGCGACTTCGGGAAACTCGGGATCCAGATTTGCTGGGACATGACTTTCGACGACGGCTGGCAAGCCCTGGCGGATCAGGGTGCGGAGATCGTGGTCTGGCCGAGTGCATCTCCGGCCACCGCCTTGCCGGCCGCACGAGCCGGGAAGCATCGCTACTATATCGTCTCGAGTACGTGGCGGAATAATTCGACGATTTACGAGCCGACGGGTTTGATCGCGGCCCGGATCGAGTCTCCCGAGAAGCCGTTGGTCCATGAGATCGACCTGAGTTACTCGGTACTCGGATGGTCGTCCCACCTTCGCGACGGCAATGCGTTCCGGGAGAAGTACGGCGATCGGGCCGGCTATCATTACGAACCACGGGAAGACCTGGGATTGTTCTGGTCCAATGTTCCGAGCACGACGATCGGCGAGATGGTCCGGACGCTGGGCCTCGAGGATATCGACGTCCAGCTCGCCCGCAATCGTCGGCTGCAAGATGCTGCCCGGCCCCGGCCCTCCCATTGAAAGTCGCGGAATCCGGCACGATCGAGGACACGAGAGTGTTTGGCTGGTTGAAACGACGAAGGCGATCTCGCGTACGCACCAGGCCGTTTCCCGCCGAATGGCTCGCGATCGTCGAGAGCAACGTGCCGTTCTATGCCTATCTGCCGGAAGCCGATCGCCGGGAGCTTCAGGGACTCGCCCAGGTCTTCCTGGACGAGAAGAACTTCGAAGGCTGTGGCGGACTCGCGTTGACCGACGAGATCAAGGTGACGATTGCCGCGCAGGCTTGCGTGTTGTTACTGCATCGCGAGGGCGCATTCTTCTCCCGCTTGATCAGCATCCTGGTCTATCCCGCGGCTTATGTCGCCAAGACGGTCGAACCGCTCGGTGGCGGGACCGTCCTGGAAAGCGAGCAGGTCCGGCTGGGCGAAGCCTGGAAGGACGGCGTCGCGATCGTCTCCTGGGACGATGTCCGCGCGACGGCTCTCGGGCAGAATTACGGCAAGAATCTCATCCTGCATGAATTCGCCCACCTGCTCGATATGGAGGACGGCGCGGCCGACGGGACACCCATCCTCGAAAGTCGCGACCGATACGCGAGTTGGTCGAGAATCCTGGGGGAGGAATACGAGCGGCTCAGAAGGGATAGCACCCTCGGGCGCTACACCGCGCTTGATAGCTACGGTGCGACCAATGCCGCCGAGTTCTTCGCCGTTGCGACGGAAGTCTTTTTCGAGAAGCCGGGAGTGCTTCGGAAGCGACACCCGGAACTGTATCAGGAGTTGAAGTCGTTCTATCGGCAGGATCCGGCCCGGCTCATGCCGACTGCGGAATCGCCAGTCGCACCCGGTCAGGAAGTTGGCTGACCCGGCTACCCCTTCACGGCGTCACGGGTCTATTCGGTAAACCTGGGTCCCCGGATGCGAGTCGCCTCATCTCGCTCTGCGGATAGACCGGGAATGACCCGTCGCGATGGCGTCGGGCTTGGTTGACGTAATGCATCCAGCCGTGGGCCATCCGCTCGCGAGTCTTCTCATCCACCGGGCGTAGGATGCGTGCCGGCGAGCCGACGACGAGCGAGCCGGGGGCGATCTCCATATTCTCCAGGAGCAGCGCACCGGCACCGATCACCGAGCCGCTCCCGATCCGGACGCCATTGAGGAGGATCGCACCCATTCCGATCAGGCAATCGTCCTCGATGGCGCAGCCGTGGAGAATGACCCGATGGCCGATGGTCACGCGGCTACCGACCGAGCAAGGAACTCCCGGGTCGGCATGGATCATCGACAGATCCTGGATATTCGTCTTCTCGCCGATCGTGATCCGATCGGTGTCGCCGCGGAGCACCGAGTTGTACCAGACGCTCGACTCGGCGCCCAAGTGGACGTCGCCGAGCACGATCGCCCCCCGGGCGATGAAGGCGGTTGGGTCGATCATGGATAGAGTCCTCGGGTGCAGGTTTCCCTCAGTCCTACGGCCGAACCATTCTCCGACCTGAGGTATCTGGTCGGGAAGAGGTCAGCCGCATCCTTCCTTCGAGAGTTCGTCGACCATGACCGACGAAGAGATCGAGCGATTCATCGGGAAGTTCGAAAACCAAACTTTGCCGCGGTCGGAATGGACGCATGGCAAGCACCTGGTCGTGGCTTTGTTTTACTTGGTCCGTCATCCCCGAGATGAGGCTACGAAGCGGGTGCGGCAAGGTATCCGGAATCTGAACCATCGCTATGGGAATCTCACCGGCTACCATGAGACCATCACGTTGGCCTGGATCGCGGTCGTCGAGAGGTTCCTCGACCGGAGGCAACGGAGTACGGGACTCTCCATCCTGCGCGCGAGCTGATGGAAGAGTGTGCATTCAAGGATTACCTGTTGAGGTATTACTCGCGAGACCTGCTTATGTCGGACGAAGCGCGCCGTGGTTGGATCGCGCCGGATCGTTCACCGATCGATTGAGTCGGTTGACATCGCCAATCGCGAGAGTCCGGAAAGCACCGATCAGGACGCGAACGACCTGGCCGCGATGATCGGACCAGGGCCCGAGGAAGAAATCGCACGAACCGATCCGTTGGCGAGGCGCGATCCAGATGTGATCGATATCGTAGACGGGGAGCCAGGACGGGAAGGTCGCTCGCCAACCGGTTGATGACCAACCCGCCAATCGGTAACCCTCGGCGACCAGTTCGTCGAAACCGAGACTGCGGCTCGGCGTGTTGAAGTCACCGAGGAGCATGTCGTAAGGACGCCCCTCGGCTGTCGCATTGCGGCAGGCTACGTTGAGGTCGCGGAGGAACGGTAAGCGCGACTTCCAGGGGGAGCTCGCCCCATCGACCACCAGGAGCCTAATACGACGATCCCGGACTTCGGCCGTCACGCTCATCGCGGCGCCGTCCGGCAAGGCGATTCTTTCTTCGAGGCGGAGCGGCCATCGCGAGCAGACCGCCATGCGGTACCAGTAAGGGCTGCTGGGATCATGGAACGTCCCGACATAGGAGGCGCCTTCGCCTAGCTCGGCCGTGAGCTGGGTGAGCCAGTCGTGCGGGGGTGCCTCGCTCAGCACGACGAGATCGGGATTTCGGCCGACGATCTCCGAACGCTGCGATTTCCAGGTCGCCGGCCCTCGAAAGGGTCCGCCTCCCCACTGGACGTTCCAGTGCAGGACCGTGACTTCCTGGTCAGCGGGCCCGCGCTCGCCGGACGCTCCCGTTCCGATCATAGCGAGCGTAGACCAGCCGATCGCGATACATCCGAGTAAAGTCGCTCCGAAGCGACCCGATGGCAGCGAACGACCGCGACAAGACAGATCCAGAGCCACGGCCGCTAGACCGAATGGCATCAAGGGGATGTACATCATGATCGCGGTGGCGACCGATCGGTCGCGGATCGCCTGGCCGGCCAGTCCGAGCGCGATCAATGCGGCCAATCCGAAGGCCGGAACGCGCACCAGCGCTCGGGCCATGCGTCGCGGCCGGATGCGATAAGGGCCGATCATGAGCTCGTGATTCATCGGGCCATTTCCGTGCTCTCCATCGATACATCGAATCCTTGTGCTATCGGCCCAGCCAACTGACCATCGCGCGCGTGACCAGGTCGGCCGCGTCTTGCTGCACGAAATGGTTGGCGCCGGGGATCGTGACGAGTGTGAGGTCCGCCTGGATCCAATTCCAGGTATCGTTAAGCGCCCCGGGGAGCAACGCCTGGTCCTTCAGTCCGTGAATCAGGAGTACGGGGCATTTGACCGGCGGGAAGGATCGCTCGGGGGGTGGGGCTTCCGCGGCGGGTTTGGAGCCCTCGGGAATTCGCGGATAGTTGGCTTTGTAATAGTTGAGCATGCCTTCCATCGAAGATCGCTTCAGGGCCTGCCGGTAGATCTCCCGAGCCTTGGAATCCTTGACCCACATGACCAGAAAATCGACCGAGATCTTCCTGGCTGCGTCGGGCTGCTGGAAGTTGCGAGCGTACTGGCTATTCTTCTGCTGCTGAGGATTGGTCGCCAGCTCGCGGGTGAGTCCTCGAGGATGGGGCAGGTTGAGCACGATCAAGCGATCGGTCCGATCGGGGTGGGTCATGGCGAACGTCCAGGCGACCAGTCCGCCCCAGTCATGTCCCACGATGATTGCCTTGCCCGTCGTGAAATGGTCGACGACCGCGAGCAAATCGCCGACCAGCTTGTCGAGCGCGTAGTTCGGTACGCCCTCCGGTTGATCGCTCAGGTTGTATCCGCGCTGGTCGATGGCCACGACGTGGTTCTTTTTCGCCAGCTCGGGCATCTGCTCGCGCCAGGTATACCAGAAGTCGGGGAATCCGTGGATGAGAACCATCAACGGGTCTTCGCTCCGTCCCAGGCTGACGTAATGGATCTTGACACCGCCGGAGTCGACGAAGCCCTCCTTCGCGCCGGGCAAGAGCGACGATGCTGCTGGTGACGGAGCCCTGGCCGGCTCGTCCGCCATCAAGGAGCAACCCAACGAGGACACGATCGTCAGGATCGTCGTCGCGATCCACGGAGAGCCAAACTTACGTGGGCTATTCATGACTGTGCACTCAGCGGAGAAGATCTGGAGGGCGGATTCTCGAACGGCTTGACCGAACCTTCACATCCCGTCTGGCCCGTATCCAACGAGAACATGCCGGTGTATCATGACGGCTCCCGGGCCGACAAGCCTGTCGGTTCGCGTTGCTGATGCTACGGAACGTGGGGATCGGCCGATGAACCTGACCGAGTACTTGTTTCACCGGCTCCGGGAGCTGGGCGTAGGCCATACCTTCGGCATCCCGGGAGACTTCGTCCTGCCGGTCTACGCGGTGCAGGAGCAGGTCGGAATGCCGACGGTCGTCTGCGCCCACGAGCCGGGCGTCGGGTTTGCAGCCGACGCCTACGCGCGGTTGCGCGGGCTGGGCGTGGCGCTCGTAACCTACGGTCCCGGCGCCCTGAATACGCTCAATCCCGTCGCCTGCGCCTACGCCGAGCAGTCGCCTCTGCTGGTCGTCAGCGGGGGACCGGAGGTCGCGATGCGACGCCCTGAGCTCCATCTTCACCATGTCGTCAAGACATTCGAGAGCCAGTTGCAGATCTATCGCGAAGTCACTGTCAACGCGGCCGTCCTCGACGATCCGGTCTCGGCTCCCGCGATCATCGATCGGGTGCTTCGCAACGTGGTCGAGTCGAAGCGGCCCGGCTACCTCGAGATCCCGCGGGACCGGGTGACCGTGCGCGTTTCCGACCCGACGGAACCGATTGCGCGGGTGCTCACGGCCGAGGCGATCGCGGCGCGGGCCGGTGCGATGGACGAGGCCGTGGCCGAGATCATCTCGATGCTCGCGGCCGCTCAGAGCCCGGCTCTCTATGTGGGCGTGGGTGTCCGCCGGTATGGGCTGACGGAAGTCGCGGTCCGCCTGGCGGAACGGCTCAGGATCCCGGTGTTCACGGACTTGCTGGGCAAGGCGACTTTCCCCGGGAGCCATCCCCAATTTGCCGGCGTCTATCTCGCGGCCCTGGGCGACCCGGCGATCCGCGAGCTGCTCGAGGATTCGGATTGCCTCCTGGAGATCGGCGTCATGCCGACCGACCTCGGGACGGGCTTCTGGAGCCAGCACTTCGAACCCAGAGCTCGCGTGATCATCGAACCGAACGGGATCCAGGTCCGTTATCATCGCTACGACGGATTGCCGATGGCCGAGGTGCTGTCCGATTTGCTCGACCGCCTGCCGGAAAGCGATCGGCCCGTGCCGCGATTCGATGGCCCGGGGACCGCTGAGGCCCGCCTGTCCGTGCCGGCCGCCGACCCCGAACTCTCCCGACCGGGCGTCCTACGAGTCGCCGAGGTGATCGCTGCCCTCCAGCACCTGGACCAGTCGCGTTACAGCTTCGTGGCGGATGTGGGCGATAGCTGGTTTATCGGCCTGGAGCTTCGCGCAGACGTCTTCCTCGCGGCCGGTTATTACGCGTCCATGGGGTTCGCCGTTCCCGCGGCCCTGGGCGCGGGGATCGCCGATCCCTCGCGTCGTCCGTTCGTCCTCGTGGGCGATGGAGCGTTCCAGATGACCGGCATCGAGCTGGCCACCCACGTCGATCAAAGGCTGCGACCCATCGTCTTGTTGCTGAATAACGGCGGCTATGGCATGCTCGAGGCCATCGATCGCCCACGCGGCTATTACGAGCGCCGGAGCTGGGATTATCCCGCCCTGGCCCGGTCGCTAGGGGCCGAGGCCGAGAGCGTTACCAGCCTGGCCGAGCTCGGCGAAGCCCTCCGACGTGCGGAGGCCGCGGAGGGGGCCTATCTCATCGAGGCATTCACCGCCCGGGATGACCTTTCGCCCGTCATGTCCCGGATTCGTGCTCATGTCCACTCCGCTTTCCGGATTCAGACCGGACTCTGAGGATCGCACTATCGGATTCGGCCGTGAAGCCCCCGGCTTCAAAGGATCATGCAAGGCGCGATCGCGACTTGCACGGCGATATCGTCCGTGGCAGTCGGCCCTACGATGTGATTGCGCGGACGGTCTCAGTTGAGGCGAGGGTTCTCGGGCACATGCCGGATGGGGACCACTGAATGGATCTGACGTCAACCGACCTCGGTCATGGCCTTCTTCCAGTCGCCGATCGTATCGATTTCATGGAAGACCTGACTGGCAGTGGCCGGCAATACCAGCCATGAGCCTTCTTGAAGTTCATCCTCGAGCTGGCCGGGCCCCCACCCCGAGTGACCGATGTAAAACTGGGCTCGGCCTTCCTCGGACGTGACAAGCAGCTCCATGGCACTCATCTCGGTGGCGACGAAGAGATCCTCGGCCACGGTGAGATTGGCCAGCGCCGTTTGATCGTGCAGAGCCATCAATGTCCCACCGACCGGACCCCCATGGCGGAGGAATCCCTCGCGAGCGCAGGGCGATGAGTGGAGCTGGGCCCAGACTTTCTCGATCGGCACGCTCATCTCTCGGTTGAGGATCAGTCCGAGAGCACCTTCCTCGCCGTGTGCGATCACCAGGACGACCGTCCTGGCGAAGTTGGGATCCAGGAGATCCGAAGAGGCAATCAGGAGATGACCCTGGAGGAAATCCATAGAGATCGATGCCGGTGCTTGTGAGGAAACCCCTCGGGGGCCGACCGCCGGGGACCGAAGGGGTGGATCTCGGTGGTCTCGAAACGGTGCCGGGACGCCAAGACGCTCATCAGACCATCCGGCACTCGGCTTGTCGAGATGTTCGTGCGAAATGAGTCCCGATCGATGCTCGGGACGGATCAAACGATTCCGTCCGGTCCGGCTCGGCGCCAGGTCCGGACGGAGATCGACCATTCACTCGTCGGCAGTCGTCTTCTCGACCGACGCGGCCGCCTTTACTTCTTCTTGAAATCGCCCGCGGTGACGACCGAGAGCCGCTTGGGGTCGATGTACTTGCGCATGGCGGCGTTCACGGCCTCGGGCGTGAGCTCCTTGATCTTCTGCTCGAGCTCGGCCTGGAACTTCATGGTTCGCCCGATATAAAGGTTCTCGGCGATCGAGCTCGCGAGCATGGCGTCGCTGCTGCGTGCCACCTGGAGCTGCTGGAGGTAGCCGGTCTTGGCCTTGTCCAGCTCCTGGGGGGTGACGCCGTCGCGGAGGAGTCGTTGAACCTCCTCATCGACTCCGGCAATGACCTTATAGACGTTCACAGGATTATAGATCGCCAGGATCATCAGCGCGCCATGGGCCTCGAACGGGTCCGCGGCGAACATGGACATCGCCGTGTAGGAGAGCCCGCCCTTCTGGCGGAGCCGATCGGCGATCCGCGAAGAGAGAGCGCCTCCTCCGAGGATGTAGTTGCCTGCCAGCACGGCCGGGTAATCCGGGTCGCTGTCCTTGATCGGAGTCTGGAGTCCCGCCAGGTAGGCGGCGTTGGCCTTGTCCGGGGTTTCGATGGAATCGCGCTCGGGCTTGATGTCGGGCTGGAAAGGGCGCTCGATCCGCTCATAGGGCTTGGCGGACTTCCAGCCTTCGAAGGTCTTGCCCAGTATCGGCAAGATCTCGGACGGCTCGAAATCGCCGATGACCGCGAGTTCCCCTTGATTGGCGCCGAGGTACCTCTTGTAGAGGGTCCGGACCTGATTGAGGGACAATTCTTTGGCCCTCTCGACTTGCTCGTCGAGGCTGGGCACATAGCGGACGTCGTCGCTCGCGTATTTCGCCATCAGGCGCTGGAGGCGGTTCAAAGCCAGTCGAATGGGGTCCGTGCGATTCTGCTCGGCGGCGGAGACCGATTCGGCCTTCATGACCTCGAACTCGCTGGCCGGCAGGGTCGGCTCGCGGAGGATCTGGCGGAGGATCTCCAGGGCAGCGGGGAGGTTGGCGCGTTTCGTCTCGACGGTGAACGTGGCGGAACCCACGCTGAGGCCGCCGAATCCCCTCATCATCCGACCGCCCATCCCGGTGCCGAGTCGCGCGAGGTTCTTGTCGAGCGCGTCCTTGATCTGCTGGCGAGTCATCTTCTCGGTGCCCTGGGTCATGAGCTCCGGCAGGAAGGCCGCGGCCTCATTGAATCCCTTGAGATTCTCGGCGCTGCCATAGCGGAGGGTCAGTCGCAACTGGACGGATCCGCCCCGCGTCTTCTTGGGCAGGAATGCCAGCTTGATGCCCCCGATGGCCTCCGGCCGCTGGAGCCGGGACTCGATGGCCATCGGCGAGACATCGAAGGATTCACTCTGGCTCGACTCGAGCTTCCGGCCGTTGTATCCCTCGACGAGCTTGGCGATATCGGGTCCCTCGGGGATCGGCGTCCGCTCGGGCTTGGTCGTCGGGACGAAGAATCCGACCGTGCGATTGCTGGCCGTCAGATACTTCTGCGCGACCTCCTTGACCTGCTCGGGAGTGACCTTCTCGACGCGGTCGCGGTTGAGGAACAAGAGCCGCCAATCGCCCTGCGCGGCCCACTCGCTCAACTCGATCCCGATCCGGCTGGGATCGTGCGAAGCGAGCTCGAACGCCTTCAGATGCGCCTGTTTCGCGCGATCGACTTCCTCCTTGGTGACGCCCGAACGCGCCACGTCCTCGAGGACGGAGAGCGTCGTATCGCGGACCTTTTCCAGCGTCGCACGATCCTTGGTGTTGACCTCGGCCGTGATCGCGAGGGTGCCCGGATCGTGATACGCCTGGGCCGAGGCGCTCACACTCGACGCTTTCTTGGCCTCGACAAGGGCCCTATAGAGACGGCCGGAAGGCTCGGACTCGAGGATATCGGCCAGGATCTCCACGGCGGGGAAATCCACATGCGATCCTGCCGGGATGTGGAAGATCAAGCCGACAAGCCCGACGTTGCCCACGCGCCGGAGGGTGACGAATCGCTCCCCATCTTGCGCCGGCTCCTCGGTATAGGTCAGGGCCAGCTTGCGATCGGGCCTGGGCAAGGAACCGAAATACCGGGTGATGTATTGCAGGGCCTTCTTCTCGTCGAACTTGCCGGCGACGACCAGCATGGCGTTGTCGGGCTGATAAAACTTCTTGTAGAAGGCCCGCAGGCTGTCGACGGGGACTTTTTCGATGTCGGAACGGTTGCCGATGACGGATTTTCCGTAGTTGTGCCATTCGTAGGCGACGGCCATCATCCTTTGCGAGAGGATTCGCTCGGGAGAGTTCTCGCCCGCCTCGAATTCGTTCCGGACCACGGAGAACTCGGTCGCGAGATCCTCGGCCTTGATCGGGCTATTGACCATGCGGTCGGCCTCGAGACGGATGGCGAACTCGAGGTTCGAGTCGCTCGCGGGCAGGCTCTCGAAGTAGTTGGTCCGATCGACGTCGGTCGTTCCATTGAACTGGGCGCCGCGCTCCTTCATCGCGCCGGGGATGTCCGGGTGAGTGGGCGTCCCCTTGAAGACCATGTGCTCCAGCAGGTGGGCCATCCCGGTCTCGCCGTAGCCCTCGTGCCGCGAGCCGACGAGGACGGTGAGACTCACGGTGACCTTGGGACGCGACGCGTCGGGGAAGAGGAGGGCGCGAAGGCCGTTGTCGAGCCGATACTCGGTGATGCCTTCCACCGTGGTGATCTTCCGGGGCTCGGCCGCGCGGGCCGGAGTCGGGCCGCAGACCAGGATCAATGTCGCCGTACACAGCCCGAGCGACCCGTAAGCTGAAAGTCTCGATCTCATGGAAATCCCTTCTCATCTGATGATAAATTCGATTCAAACGCGGATCGATCCGCGAAACCAGCCTCACGTTGTCTTTCAAGGCTTCTTGACCGCTTCCCCGTTCGGGGAGGGTGTTTTCTTCTCGGCGTCGGGATCGACCTGGGATGGCTTCTCGGAGGTCTTCCCCGCTTCGGCGGGCGCCAGGACCTGGACGGGCAGATCTTTCGAGGCGGATGCGGGCTTGGTGTCGGGCCCTTCCTTCTTGGCCCTCGCCTTGATGATCATCCGGCCGTCCTTGATCTCGACGCTCTCGAGCCTGCGGAGCTGCTCCGCGTTCTCGGGATTCCTGTAGATATCCTTGAGCAAGTTTTGGCCACGGAGCTGGGCCTGGAACGCCTCGGGAGGCTGCTTACCATTGACCTCGATCGTCTGGATCGTGACGATCGGTATCCCATCCTGGAGCGATGCCTTCAGTTCGGCCTCGCCATTCAGATAGCGGCCTCTCGTCATGCCGATGTCGATGATATCGCTCAAGGGGAGGCTGATCTTCGCCTTGACCTTATCGCCCTCGAGTGACACGTAGACCTTCCCTTTCAGTTCGGTATGACTCTCGATCCAGGCGTTGATGTCGTCTCCGGTCAAGACGAGAGGCTCGGTCGGTTCGCGGGCCTCGAGTGCCTTCTTGAACGACTCGACACGGTCCTCGAGAGACCTGCGCTCTTCGGCGGGTAGCTCGACCTTGGGGAGCTCCCGGGGCTCGGTCGAGGTATACTCCTGGACGAAGCGGTCGGTCGCCCGATACAAGAAATACCCGGCGACCCCGGCGGCGATCAGCACCAGAAGCGCGATGATGCTCGCGAAGAGGCAGCCGTAAAAGAAGCAGCCGCGCTCGCGGGGCGGCTGACCATAAGTCTCCGGAGAGAACTTTTGTGCTTCGAAGAAGTCTGGGTTGCTCGTAGACATCGGTTGCTGGTTCCACTTCGAAAACAACGATGATCGGGGCTGACATTGCGTTGCCGGGCCGCTCGGAGTGCATAATCGCAGCTTCCATGTTGTCCAAACGGCCGATTTGCGGCAATGGCAACGGTGGTCATACTCCCACCCGGCAGCCCCGCATTGATTGTGTTTTCGATCCCCTGCCCGAAATCTTGGTCGAGCGGCCACGAATTGTCGAGTAGCCGCCGGACGGCTAGCGGCGCGTTCCCGTGACCTGGATGATCCCAGGCCTCCCGCGGCCCGTCCGGAGTTTCGATGACAGCGCAACCCGCGGCGTTCGCGGCCCCCGCTCTTCAGCGAGCGGTTCGTTTGTCCGTCGATTCCGAGGAGAAAGGTCACTCATGCTCCGCATTCGCGATCTCGTGAAGATCTATCCCGGGCCGGTCGCCGCGCTGGTGGGGATCGACCTGGATGTCTCCAACGGGATGTTCGGCCTCCTGGGCCCCAACGGGGCCGGCAAGACGACCCTGATGCGGATCCTGGCCGGGATCCTGGAGCCGACCTCGGGCACGGCGACGCTCGACGGCGAATCGATACTCGACCACCCCGAGCGAATCCGGGACCGCCTGGGCTACCTGCCCCAGGACTTCGGCTTCTTCCCCCACCTCACGGGCGAGCGGATGCTCGGATACCTGCTGCGATTGAAGGGAGTCCGGGCGCCGGGCGGAGAGCGGGCCCTCCGTCGCGAGCTCCTGGATCGAGTCCACCTCTCGTTCGCGGCGCAGCGGAAGGTCAAGACCTACTCGGGGGGCATGCGACAGCGCCTGGGGATCGCCCAGGCCATCGCCGGAAACCCGCGACTGATCATCGTCGACGAGCCCACCGCCGGTCTCGATCCCGAGGAACGCCTGAGGTTCTATCGCCTCCTCTCCGAGCTAGCTCAGGAGCGGATCGTCGTCCTCTCCACGCATATCGTCGAGGATGTCGCCATGCTCTGCCCGCGATTCGCCGTGATTCGTGAAGGCCGACTCATCGCCGAGACGACCCCGGGCCTGGCCCGGGCGCCATCCAGGGTGCGATCTACGAGGGCACGATATCGGCCGCGTCCTACGAACGACTGGTCGCCGATCCGGAGCGTTGCGTGGCGCAAGCCTATCTGGTGGAGGGTCGGAACCACGTCCGGGTCTTTCAGCCCGATGGAGCCCCGCCCGCCGGCTTCGAGCCGGTCGAACCGACCCTGGAAGATGCGTATCTGGTCCTGATCAAGACGGGAGGACTGCCGAACAGTCGGGATCGCAATTCCCGCGAACCGGCCCATTCGGGACTCTCGACCGTGTATCCTTCCGACGGGGTGATCGGCGCCGAGCGAGGTGAAGGATGATCCGGACATACCGCTCGAGCTTGCGTCGCTTCGGGACGGTGATGCTGGGCGACCTGGCCTATCAGGCCCGCCGACCTCTGTTCATCGTCTGGGCCTCGATCCTGATCTTGACCGCGCTGGGACTTTCCAGCGGTGTCATGAGCATCCAGTCGGGCGACACGACCGTAGGTGGGACCAAGGCCCACATGACGTCCGAGTTCGCGATGGCCCAGCAGCTCTCGCTCGTGACGATGCTGTTTTATGCGTTCTTCATCGCGGTGGCCGCCGGGATGTCGATCGTACAGGACGAGGAATGGCGACTCGGGGAGCTGATCCGAGCCACCCCGCTCCGTCCCTTGGAATACATCTGGGGCAAATTCGCCGCCGTACTGGCCGGCTGCATCGTCATCCTGGTCATTCACGTGTCGGCCATGATGTTCTTCCAGTACCTGATCCCCTTTGCAAATGCCGAGGAGATCCGCGGCCCATTTCGGCTCCTGAACTATCTCAAGCCGGCGCTGACGTTCTCGCTGCCGACGATCGTCTTCTTCGCGGGGATCTCGTTCCTGGTCGGGGAGTGGACGCGACGACCGGTCCTGGTCTTTCTGCTGCCGGTAGCGATCGTGATCCTGGTTGCGTTCTTCTTCTGGGAGTGGTCGCCGAGCTGGCTCGACCCTCGGATCGACCGTGTCCTCATGCTCCTCGACCCGGCGGGCTCACGCTGGCTCAACGAGACGTGGCTCAAGGTCGATCGCGGCGTCGCTTTCTACAACGCGGAGCCGATCCCCCTGGATCGGGACTTCCTCCTGAGCAGGTTGGCATATGTATTCCTGGGACTGGGCGCCGTGGCGATCGCCGGCTTCCATTTCGCCGCGACGGCTCGCGGTTCGTCTACGCGAGCGTCCCGGAGGGCGGCGCAGGCCGCTCGAAGCGTGCCCGGATTCGGAACCCAAACTTCGCCGGAGTTTGCCCGGCCGAAGTCGGTCATCCTGACACCCCTTTCCTCCCTGGGCATGTCGATGACCCGTCCGGGCCTGTTCCTGGGGGCCTGGCATGTGGGCCGGAGCGAGATGGCCGAACTCCGCTCGAGCCCCGGCCTTTATCTCTTCATCCCACTGCTGGTGCTTCAGACTCTCGGGACCGCACTCGTGGCAGTCGGGGCCTTCGAGACCTTTCTCCTCGTCACGCCCGCCGGACTCGCCGTGCGCACCATGGGATCGCTGACCACGTGCCTCTGCCTGCTCCTCTTGTTCTACACGGTCGAGTCGCTCGAACGTGAGCGATCGACACGCCTGGCGGCCATCTCACTCGCGACTCCGATTCGGACCGGCTCCCTGCTGCTCGGGAAGTTGATCGCGCTGGGCGTCCTTGCGATGGCGACCACGATGGCCGTCGGGCTCGGCGGGTTAATCGCCATCTGGATCCAGGGCGAGGTCGGCCTCGACCTTCGTCCGCTCCTCGTGTACTGGGGACTGCTGCTCATCCCGAGCGTCCTGTTGTGGACGGCATTCGTCATGGCCGTTCACTCGATTACCCAGAGCCGCTATGCGACCTATTCCATAGGGCTCGGGGTCCTGATTTTCACGGGTTATCGGCTCCTTTCGGACCAGATCAACTGGGTCGGCAACTGGCCATTGTGGGACGCGGTGCGGGCCAGCGACATGAGCGTGCTGGAGCTCGATCGAAGGGCGCTGGTCCTCAGCCGAGTCGCGGCGGTGAGCATGGCGGGATTCCTCGCAGTCCTGACGACTCGTTTCTTCCGACGCAGGGAGCCGGACGCCACGCTGACGTTGCATCGGCTGGGGGTTCGGCCGTTGACGCGCTCCGCATTGCGACTGGTGCCATGGGGGCTGATCCCGATGCTGGCGATGGTCTGGCTGTCCTTCGAAGTGGGATCGGGGCACGAGGGAGGGGCCGCCAAGAAACTCGAAAAGGATTACTGGCGCAAGAACATCGCGACCTACCTGGATGCCAAGGTCCCCGATATCCGCCATGTCGCGCTCAAACTCGACCTGTTCCCCGAGCGTGGCCGGTATCATTCCACGGGCACTTATGATCTCGTCAACACGACTGACCACCCTTTCAAGGAAGTCTTGCTGACCGCGGGCCCTCACTGGGAGAAGCTGTCCTGGACGATGGACGACCGTCCCCACAAGCCCAACGACCGGGCGAATCTCTTCGTCTTTACTCCGCCGGGCGGGAGCCTCGCACCGGGCCAAGGCATGCGGATCGGATTCGACCATGAGGGGACTTATCCCCGCGGCGTCAGCAAGAAGGGAGGCGCATCGGAAGAGTTCATCCTCCCTTCCGGCGTCGTGCTGACGAGCTTCCGACCGACCATCGTACCACTCCTGGGATTTCACGATGAGATCGGGATCGACGACGACAACCGAAGCGATTCGAAGGAATATCCCGACAACTTCTTCGAAGGCCCGACGGACTCGATGCTGGGTGCTCGCACGCCGTTCTCGACGCGAATCACGATCACCGGGCCGGCCGAGTTCACGATGAACTCGGTGGGGATCAAGGCCGAGGACTCGGTGGCCGAAGGTCGACGGACCGTCGTCTGGGAGAGCGACCATCCGGTCAGCTTCTTCAACGTGGTCGCGGGCCGGTGGGCCGTCGAGCATGGCGAGGGCACGACCATTTACTATCATCCCGCACATCGGTACAACATCGGCGAGATCCGCGAGGCCTTGGATGCGGCCCGCCGCTATTACTCTCTCTGGTTCTACCCCTATCCCTGGCGAGAATTGAGGCTGAACGAGTTCCCCAACCTGGCCTCCTACGCGCAAGGATTTCCGACCAATATCACCTTCTCGGAAGGGATCGGCTTCCTCGCCCGGAGCACGCCGGAGATCCATGCTGCGTTCGAGATCACCTGCCACGAGGCGGCCCACCAGTGGTGGGGCAGCATCGTGACGCCCGGCAGGGGGCCGAGCGGCGACATCGTCGCGGAAGGGCTCTCCCACTTCTCGACGATCTTGCTGGTGGAACAGGTGCAGGGGCTCAATGCTCGCATCGACTTCTGCAAGAGAATCGAAGCCAGCTACGGCAAGGACCGTCAGGTGGACTCGGAGCGGCCCCTGGTCAGGATCGATAACACTCATAAGGGAGATCAGACGGTCACTTATGACAAGGGGGGGTGGGCTTGCTGGATGCTGCTGAACCGGATGGGTCGCGACCGGGCACTCGCCGGCTTTCAGGCTTTCGTCAAGACCTATCACGGCAACCCGGACCATCCCGTACTTCAAGACTTCCTGGCCTCGTTGCGTTCTTTCGCTGAAGACACGAGCGACTTCGATGCCTTCGTACGCCAGTGGTTCTTCGAGGTCGTGGTCCCCGAATACCGGTTAACGGAGCCTCGGAAGCTCGCCAAGGGATCGGCGTGGGAAGTGACGGTCCGCGTCCGGAATGTGGGGTCTGGCACGATGCCCGTCGAGGTCGCCGCCACCCGCGGCGAACGTTTCGCCAAGGATGGTTCCATCTCGCCAGACTATCGCGAGGCCCGTACGACGCTCACGCTTGGCAAGGATGAGGCTCGCGAGCCGACCATCTCATGCGATTTCGAGCCCGAGCGGATCATCGTCGATCCCGACGCCAAGGTCTTGCAACTCCGGCGCAAGAATGCGGTCTCGAAGTTCTGAGCCCGTGTTGACCTCGGAAGAAAAAAGAACCACGGATAACACGGATCACACAGATAAGAATTCAAAAAATCTTAATTCTTTTTCTGATCTGTGTGATCGGTGTTATCCGTGGTTCAATCGAATCGGAATGTCATGCAAGGCGCAGGCGCCACCTCCGTCGCTCACGCGAACTTGGTGTAGCCCGGTACCGGGACGGCGGGGGCGACCAGCGGGCCGAACTCGTACTTGGCGGGGCTCAGGTCTTCCTTGGAGTTGAGGATCATGTCCGGGGTGATGTTCATCCCGGTGTAGGCAGCGGTTCGTCCCATGAGGGCCAGCAGTGTGCTGTTCGCCGCCTGTTCGCCGTTGTTGATCGGCTTGCCGGCGCGGATCGCGGCGAACATCTCGTTGTGCTCGACTTGATACATGTCGAGCGACTTCTTCTTACTCTGATATCGCCACTTGTTCGGCCCGGTGATGGACGGCGTGTTTCGCGGGTGACCGAAGACGTCGGCCGTCCCTTTGGAACCCAGGATGAAGTCCGCGGTCTGGTTGGTGGTGTGGACCCAGTGACGGCAATGGTGATAGCCGCGGACGTTGTTGGGGTACTCGTAAACGACCGAGAAATGGTCCCAGATGTTGCCGTACTTGGCGTCGGTGCGGGACTGACGCCCGCCGACGCCCCAGCATCGGATCGGCAGGGTATCGCCGGTCACCCAGCCCATGGTGTCGATGCCGTGCACGGCCTGCTCGACGATGTGGTCGCCGGAGAGCCAGCAATAGTAATACCAGTTGCGCATCTGGTATTCCATGTCGGAAGAGCACTCTTCGCGCGTCTTCCGTGGCTCCCAGACGCCCTGCGAGTTGTAGGTCGTCTCGATGGCGACGATGTCGCCGATCTTGCCGTCGAAGACCTGTTTCATGAGCTCGCGGCGCGGGCCGTCGTATCGCCAGCAGAAGCCATTGACCAGCGAGAGGTTCTTCGCCTTGGCGACCTTGCACGCCTCGAGGAACTTGCGCAATCCGGGCCCGTCGACGGCCATCGGCTTCTCGACGAACGCGTTGACGCCCTTCTCGACGGCATACGTGAGGTGCATCGGCCGGAACTGCGGCGGCGTGGTCAGAAGGACCAGGTCGACCTGGTCGATGACGTTCTTGTAGGCATCGAAGCCTGTGTACTGGCGATCCTTGGGGACATCCACGCGGGAGCCAATCGCCGAGGACTTGATGCTGTACAGGCTCTCGTCGATCCGATCCTGAAATGCGTCCGCGACGGCGACGAGCTTCGAGTTGGAGTCGGCGGTCAGGGCCTGCTCGGCCGCGCCTGTGCCTCGACCGCCGCAGCCGATGAGCCCGATCTTGATCGTGTCGCTGCCGGCGGCATGGACCAGGGGCGCGGCCAGGCCGGTCGAGAGGGTCGCGGCGGCCGCCGCGGTCGTGCCCTTCAGGAAATCGCGTCGAGAGGCGGGTGAGGGGGAGGAACCGTCGGCGGGTTGAATCGATCGGGGTCGGTCGGTCACGGGTAGGTCTCCGGGTGGAAGGGAAGGCAGGATGATTGGTCCCCGTGGGCCGTGGTCTCCTCGACCCACACCAACTCGTCCCATGGTAACTCCTTTCCGGGCAAGATGAAATGCGTCCTGACGAACAGTTTCGCTCACGACAATCCCGCGATCGGGATGCCGCGGTAGATGAAATGCGGACGGTCCTGGGCGTCGTGCCAGGCGACGGTCGAAGGCAACCCGAGTGCCTGATAGATGGTGGCGGCCAGGTTCTCCGGGGTTTGCGGCTCCGAGCGGGGGTAGCCGCCGGTCTTGTCGGTCGAGCCGATTACCCTTCCACCGATCACGCCGCCGCCGGCGAGGAGCACGCTCTGGGCCCGGCCCCAATGGTCGCGCCCGGGGAGCTTGTACGCCTGGGGCAAGGTCGAGATCCTCGGCGTGCGGCCGAACTCTCCGGCCATGACGATCAGTGTGGATCCCAGGAGTCCGCTCTCGTGGAGGTCGTCCAGCATCGCCGATAGGGCCTGGTCGGTCGGCGGCAAGAGCTTTTCCTTCAAGTGCGGGAACATATTGCCGTGCGTGTCCCAGGTCTCATTGTTGCCCAGGTTGACCTGTACCAGGTTTACTCCCGCCTCGACCAGCCGGCGTGCCATCAACAGCGACCAGCCGAACGCATGACGACCGTAGCGGTCGAGCAACTTCGGCTCGGCGTCGAGGACGTCGAAGGCTGATCGGACTTTCCGATCGGTCAACAGCGAAAGCGCCGACTGGCGGTGCTGGTCGAAGGTCTCGCGACGAGCCCCGGCGTCGAGCGTCGCACGTTGGCGATCGAGAGACGTCAGGAGCGACAATCGACCATTCAGACGGGCGCCTGAGAAGCCTTCCGGCAGTCCCAGGCTTGGTGCCTGGAAACGCTTCATCTTGCCGGCGGATTGGGGGCGATCCTGGTGGTCGAATTCGTAGGCCGGGTACGCCCCGTAGGCCATCGAATCGAAGGGCGATGCCTCGATGAACCAGGGATCGCGCAGGGGTCCCATCTCCCCCGCGAACTGGCCGGGGATGATCCGGCCCGTGTTGTGGATCAATCTCTCGGGTAGGACCACCGCGGGCGGCAGGTTATGGCGGGGGGCGGTGAGGGCCCCCGCGATCGCGGCCATCGACGGCCAGTCACCGGGGCGGGGTCGAGTCGGATCGAAGCCGGGCGGTAGATCGGATCGGCCCGTCAGCATGATGTGGTGGCCGGCCGAATGGTCGTTCGAACCGTGCGTCAAGGACCGCACCAGCGACCAGAGGTGACCCCGCTCGGCGAGGCGCGGCAAGTATTCGCAGACATCGATCCCAGGGGTTCGGGTGGAGATCGGACGGAACTCGCCGCGGATGCCCTCCGGCGCATCGGGCTTGAGGTCGAAACTCTCCAGTTGCGACAGGCCACCCGACAGGAAGATGAAGATCACCGAACGGGCTCGTGGCCCGGTAGGTTTGGCACTGGAAGCGGGTCGAACCGCTGCGGAATCGGGACTCTTCGGCGGCTCGCTTCCGAGGGCACGGAGCGGAACCAGATGGTTCATCCCCAGCCCCAGGATTCCGATCGCACCCGCCTGGATCGCGACGCGACGACTCAACCTTGGATGCCGGGGGGACTCGCTCGTCCAACGGGAATGAAGAGAGTCCATGGGTCGCTCTCGAAGTCTCAACGCATCGCATGTTCAGGGATTGTTGAACTGAAGTTAAACCATAATTCGACGATCGAGACAATGCCCCTGTCGCGAGTCGCCGGGCTGAAGTCTGCGAGCGTTCGGCCTTTGCGCCCCGCGGCGTCTCGTCGATGGAGTCATTTGCATGGCGTTTCCAAGTGACGGCGAAATGCTCTATACTGGTACGTCACGGGGGATCGAGGTTTGGGACGTAAGTCGGGAAAGGCAGAGCTTAGTCGGAACAGTCGCTTCGCCGGTCTCCCAGTAACATCCTGTCCTCCACCATCATGCCGAATCCCGCGAAAGCCGATCCGAGAAGCCGGATCCTCGACTCTCCCGAGGCCGACCGTCTCTCAACGGCTTGATTGCGATTCTTTCTGGAAGGTCCGTGGCGTCATCCTCGGCGATGTCGCGGTCGGATCCCTTTTGTGAGGCTCCCTCCTCGACGATATCGAAAAGAATGTTCGGCTGACGCACCCGTTTCCGAGGCCAGTTCATGAGTAGCTCTCAGGGCGTCGTCCCCTCGCTCGAGCTGATGCGCGGGGGCCTTTCCGAGCGCATCTTCGAAATTCGCGGCCCCGACCTGCACATCGGACGTACGCCCGGATCCGACGTGAAATTCAACGATGTGAAGGTCTCACGGAACCACGCGAGGATCGAACGGCGGCCGGACGGCTCGTGCTTCCTCGTGGACCTCGACAGCCAGAACAAGACCTACATCGAAGACCGGAGATTGACGCCGTTTCAGCCGGTCCGCTTGTGGGACGGGAATCGGATCAAGATCGTCGACATCGAGCTCATCTTTCGGGATCCCACGGTCCAGCTGGGCAAGGTCGAAGGCGACCCGTCGACCGTGATGGGATCGCTCGAGGACCTGAGTTCGCTCAAATTGGCCCAGAGACTGGCACATCCGGCCGAGGCTTTCAAGGCGATCCTGGACGTCAATCGGGCCCTCGGCAGCGGGACCGAACTGGATGCGGTGCTCGGAAAGGTGCTCGAAGGCTTGATGGCCGTCTTCCCCGCGCGGAACGCGGTTTCATCCTGACTTCCGAGGCGGATGGCACGCTCCCTTTGCAAGCTGTATACCATCGTCACGGCCCGGCGGCTAACCCCGTCTTGAGCCGGACGATCGCTCGACAGGTCCTCCAGGATGCCCGCGCCGTCCTGATCTCGGACGCTTCGGTTGACGAGAATTACAAACACTTGCAGAGCGTGGCCCTTTCGCTTCGAACGGCGCTGGCGGTCCCCTTGCCGGGGAACGATGGCGGGCCGGTCGGCATGATCCAGATCGATAGCCGTGACGAGCGAAATGCGTTCACCACCGCGGATCTCGACCTGCTCGCGGCCCTGGCGGTGCCGGTCGGGGTGACCGTGGAGAAGCATCGATTATTGATGGAGCGCGCGTCCTGGGGAGCGGCCGGCGATATCCAGCGAGCGTTGTTGCCGAAGTGGCAGCCCAAGATCCCCGGTTACACCTTCTGGGAATGTTACCGGCCGGCCCTGGAGGTCGGTGGTGACCTCTACGACTATATCCAGATCGAGTCGCCGGAAATCAATGGACCGGGAGGCGAACTCGCACGCTGGGCTGTCACGATCGGCGACGTGGCCGGAAAAGGGATGCCGGCGGCGCTCATGATGGCCGGGATCTGCCCGGAGTTGCGGTACCTCATCCGGCAGGGAGTCGCTCCCGACGAAGTGCTGAAGCGAGTGAACTCGCGACATTATGACAACGGGATCGAGAACCGGTACATCACCCTGATCCTCCTGGAGATCGATCCGCGATCGCATGTCCTGACCATGTCCAATGCCGGCCACCCGCCCGCTTTGATCCGCCGCGCCGACGGTTCGATCGAGGAAATCGGTCACGAGGACTCCGGGATGCCTCTGGGCATCGGTCCGGAGGAGATTTATCGGTCTGTCAGCGCCGGCCTCGAGCCCGGCGATGTCGTGGTCCTCTACTCGGACGGCGCGACCGACGCCCTGGATCAGAAAGGCCAGACCTTCGGGCACGATCGTTTCTTGAGGGCGCTCGCCGAGGCTCCGCATGGCGCCGCCGCGGTCGGGGAATTTCTCCTTGCCGCCGTGCGGGAGTTCGCTTCCGGGCGGTCGCAGTTCGATGATATCACCATCGTCTGTTTCGGCCGAAATCCCGGATGAGACGCTTGCGTGGGCTCTGCCGAGGGGCATAGACTCGTCGGGGTGGTCGGGAGGATTGTCGATGAGCGGGGCCGGAGGCGGATGCGTGGATCGTCGAATCACGGTCGAGATTTGTGTCGGAGACGTCGAGTCGGCGATCGCGGCCGAGGTCGGGGGTGCCGATCGCGTCGAGCTCTGCGACAACATGGCCGTCGGCGGCACCACGCCCAGCGCCGGGACGATCGCCGAGACTTGCCGATGGCTGAGTATTCCCGTCCACGTCCTCATCCGCCCTCGCGCCGGAGACTTCGTTTATTCGGAGCGTGAGCTATCCGTCATGCGGCACGACATCGAGGCCGCGAAGGCGCTCGGCGCCGCCGGAATCGTGCTGGGTGCGCTGACTCGTGAACGGACCATCGATCGCGATCTGATCTCCGCGCTCGTCGCCACGGCCCGCCCGCTGAGCGTCACCTTCCACAAGGCGATCGATCAATCCGTTGACTTATTTGAACTCTTGAACTCATTGATGTCGATGGGAGTCGATCGCGTGCTGACATCGGGGGGATGCCCGACGGCCCTCGAAGGTGTCGAAACGCTGAGGACCCTGGTGGAGCGCGCCGGCGACCGAATCGCCGTCATGGCCGGCGGCCGGCTGGCCCCGGATCACCTGGAAACGGTCATTCGGAGCAGCCGGGTTGTCGAGGTCCACCTCGGATCGGCCGTTCTGAAAACCTCTTCCAGCCCCGAACCCACTCGTGCTCCCGACGGTTCCGAGATTTCCTGGAACCGGGTGGATGCCCAGCGAGTCTCCGCAGTGGTAGATCTCGTCGAGGGCTTGGGTCAGTCGATCAGGGGCTGAGTGCTGCGCAGGTAGGCGAACAGGTCGCGGACCTCCTGATCGCCCAGGCCATTGAGCAGACCCTCGGGCATGATTGATTTCGTACTGGTCTTGATGGCGTCGATCTCGTCGCGAGCGACCGCCGATTCTTTGCCATCGTCGCCCCGCAAGACCACGATATTCTTGTCTTGCTCGATGACGATGCCGGAGAGGACGCGGCCGTCGTTCGTCGCGATGATCGACGTGGTAAAGCCTTCTCGGATCTCGGCGCTCGGGTTGACGATATTCAAGAGCATGCTGTCCAGGTCGTCGCGGCGATAGGTCGTCAGGTCGGGTGCGACCTTTCCCCCTTTGCCGAAGAGTGTGTGACACCTCGCGCACTGCCTTTCGAAGATCGCCTTGCCCGGCTTGGGGACGCCGGACCCGGCCGCGACGACCGAGGCCAACCGATCGGCCTCGGCGCGTAGCTCGGCCGAGGTCGCGGGATGGATCGGACCGAACAGCCGGGTCACGCGATCGGCGATCTGAACATCGCCGAGGAGCAGGAGCTTTTCGGCGAGTTCACGAGGGACGGTTTGCGGGTTGACGGTGCGGGCGTCGATGGCGTCGAGGAACCGCGACGCCCAGGTCTTCCGCGAAGCCAGCAGGCCCTGGGCCGCGGCCAGGACGTCGTCCGACATATTCGAATACGCCTTGAGGACTCCGGTCGGGATGGCGGGGTCGTTGTAGTTGGCCAGCGTGGACATCGCGGCGCCCCGGAGGGCATTGTCGGGCGACTGGCAGGCGAGCCTCAGCACCACCGGGACGCACGACGGCCGACGGACCTCGCCCAGGACCTGAAGGAGCTGGAGCCGCTTGGTCCGGTCGGCGCGCTCGTCGGCCAGCAAGCTCAGGGATTCAGCAAGTGCCTCGGGCTTGCCCTGACGGAGTCCGATCGTCAGCGACTGTCCGCTGTATCTGGCCAATGCGTCTGACAGAACATCGGGGAGTCCGGCCAGCGAGCGACCCGAGTAAGCCGCCTCGAATCCGGCCATCAATTGCTTCACCTGATCCGGCCCGGGTGCCATCGCGAGGAGTCGGGCGCAACGGTTCAGATCCGGCCGCGTGCCCGACGCGGCGAACCGCCGCATCATGCGTTCCAGAATGGTTGATCTGACGATCGGCAGGTTCCAGACCGTGGGGTCATCGAACAGGGACAGCACCGAATTTGGGTCGGACGTGACCTTCGCTTCGATGGCCCACCAGATCAGGAGTGGCATGTGGATGTCATTGGCATCCTCGCTCCGCGCCCAGAGAGAACGGACGATCGGAAGTGCATCGCGGGCGGGGAGCCTCTTCGCCGAGCAGGCGAGCTGGCTGCGGACCTCTACGTCCGGCTCGATCGCGGCTCGACGGGCCATCGCAGCTGCGAACGGCGAAGAGACTCGCGGGCGATCGCAGACCAGGCGAGCCGTCCAGAGACGCACGAACGGATCCGGATGTTCGAGCAACGTCAACGCCGAGGATTCATCGATTCCGCCGACCAGGTTCAAGGCCCAGAGCGATTCCAGCGCCAGCTGGTCCCCGGGGGCTCGGAGTGATCGGGGCGGGCGAGGCTCCGTCCGACCCTTCCTGATGGGCGGCTCGGACGAAGCCTCGCCCTCCCTGAGCGTGCGTCGAAGCTCAGCAACCAGTGAAGCATCCTTGCGATCTCCGAGGATTCGCAGCGCGGTCTGTCGCGTCCATTTGTTGGGATCATCCAGCAGTTTGAGCAGGTCGGGTGAGGCCAATGCAGCCAGATCGACGGGCTTGCGTGCGGCACCCGCGCCCTTCTTGCTGAGGCGGTAGATCCGCCCGTTGCCGGGATCGATTTGACCCTGGTGGTTGCGGTAATGGTTGACCTGTCGATCGCACCAATCGGCGATGTAGATCGCCCCATCCGGACCGAGCTTGATATCAACGGGTCGAAACCACGGGTCCGACGAAGAGACGGCCAGGCCGACGTCCTTGGTCTGGAGCGACGATCCATCGGGCCGGACGGTGCTCATCACCACGTGATTGAGCAAGGGCGCGACGCCGAAAAGGAGCCCCCGATATCGTTCGGGAAGTGCATCGGCCTCATTGAAGACGAATGTATGTGTGAACCGGGGAACGCGGTCGTGCTTCATCGCGGGGAAGTAGCCGAATGCATACGGATTCGAGAGCGGTCCGTGCTTGCTGAATCCCTTCTGGAAGTAACCGCCCTGGACGTAATGGAAGCCCCGCGTGTCGCCGCCGTTGTGTCCCGAATAGATCCGACCCTTGGCATCGATCTCGACACCGAACGCGTTGCCGCCGCCCTCGGAGAAGACCTCGTAACGCCGGGTTTCGGGATGGTATCGCCAGATGAGCTGGCCCATCGAATGTACGGGCTCTTTACCGTCGTCGAGGCCGGGCCGGGTGACGTGGCCGGTGACCGTGGAGCCCTGCGCGGCATAGAGCCAGCCGTCGGGTCCCCATCGCAGGCTGTTGACGACCGAATGCGTATCCTCGAGCCCGAAGCCCTGGAGGTGGACCTCGGGATCTCCATCGGGCACGTCATCGCGATTGAGGTCGGGGTAGAAGAGGAGATAGGGCGGGTTCAGGACCCAGACTCCCCCGCGTCCCTGCGCGACGGCGGTCGCGATGTTCAGGCCATCCACGAACGTCTTGTGGCGGTCATAGGTGCCATCGGCGTCGGTGTCCTCGTGGATCGTGATCTTGTCCTTTCCGCGGAAATGATGGGGCGGGGCAGGGGGGACCTTGTCGTAGACGGCACGCCAGACTCCGTCATGGCTGACCATCCGTAAGCCCGCGGGGAGAGGATATTGCAGGTATTGCACGACCCAGAGCCGCCCGCGTTCATCGAAGTTGATCGAGACCGGTTGCCGGACGATCGGCTCGGAGAGGACCAGCTCGAGCCGGAGGTCGTCGGGGACCGTGAAACTCGCCAGGGCCGCGCGGGGCGAGAGCGCGCCCTGGCCTCGTTCAAAAGGGACGCGTGTCTCCCTGGCGATCGTCGCGGAACTCGGCTGATTCGCGGGTTGTGCGGCCTGCGAAGGCGGTCGATCGAGCGCCCAGAGCACGGCGTTGAGGAGCAGCTTACGAAACGCGGGCGTGGCGAAGTCGTCGGGATGGCCGAGCGATGTGTAGAAAACTCGTGCAGGGCCTTTCGCATTGATCCAGGCGACGGGCTCCGACGGATGAGACGGGATCTTTCCCGACAGGAGCGGGATTGCCGAGGAGGCCAGTGGGCTGACCTTGTACAGCGAGCCCTGCCCGGTGAAAGGCGTCTCGACTCCGGCGAGGATCGGATGAGGCTTATCGCTCGCGGCCCGTTCGATGACCGGTTTCAGTGTGTTTCCGTGATGCCCCGAGTAACGGCCGCCGAGGACGTCCGGGTCGAACGTCGTCCACTCGGCATGTCCCGCGGGTGCTTTACCTCGGGTGTCGAACGCATGACAGGCCGTGCGGATGCCGACGACCGGCTTGCCAGCCTCGATGTAACGGTGAATGATCGCCATCTCCGCAGCCTTGGGGGCTCGGCGGCGGACGCTCAGGACGAGCAAATCGGCGTCGTCGAGCGCCTCGACGCCCGGGAAATCGTTCGGGGACTTCGGGTCGGCGATCGCCAACGTGCAGCGGATTCCCAGGGGCTCCAGCTCCTTGGTCGCGAAGGCCGGGAGCGTCTTCTCGGTCTGATATTCGTCCTCGCCGATCAGGAACACGGCGCGGGGACGGTCGTCGGCCTTGAATCGGAAAGCCGGCTGGCCGGTCAGGTCGGTCGAGGTGATCGTCGGTGCGACGAACTTCTCGATATGCCCGACGATCCGGTTGGTCCCCTCGAAGTGGCTGACATAGGGCCACATCCGGGAGTTATACATGGTGTCGGTCATGTCTCGGATGAGCAGCGCATTCTTCTTGTGGAGGACGAGCTGACGGAGCCCGAACGGCCGACCCAACACGCACATATTGGTGTGGACGCCCATGAGCATGATGTTGGTGATGCCCCGGACTTCGAGCAGATTCCAGATCTCGACGCCCGAGTCGCTGATGGCGTCCTCGTCGTGGATCTTGATGGCGGCGATCTGGGATCGCCAGGGTGAACCTTGGGGGCATTGAGGGCCGTCGTCGCAGCCGCCGTCGTCCTGGTTGATCGGATAGACGCCGCGTTCCTCGGACGGGATCTTCCGGCACCAGCCGGCGATATCCGCGGGAAGATTGGAGGCCTTGGGAGCTTCCTGGGCGCGTTTGCGGGCGGGATGGCCCTTGTACGCCTCCATGCAACTGCTGGGCGAATGTATGATGAAGATCCCTTTGGCCCGAGCGGCTTCGACAGTCCGGTTCATCGCCGGGGCGATTTCGCCGACTCGACGGGTCGCCCCCTGACACCAATGTTTATCCCACATGTCGCAGATGATGATCGCCGTCCTGGCCGGCTCCCAGCGCAGGACCTCTTCCTTGACGACGTACCCGCCCGCGTCGGGGACCTGAGATCGGGCATGAAGGACCAACGGCTCGCGTGGCTGATCCTTGGGCTGATCCCGAGTCGCCGCCCCCAGGGCCGTGGCCAGTGCGCTCAACCAGACCACGGCTCCCACCTTGCCGCACGAGGTCAAACTCATTGCTGATCCTTCCTTCCAGATCGGACCGGCTGCTCGGTTCGCCATGTTCAACACCTGCTGGATACTACCGCACCTCCTACGGGATCGCCACGACTTTGATGATGGAATGTTTGACAATGGGTGAGGCCATGGGAAGGTCGAATCGCGCGCCAGCTCCACTCCGATATCGACGCCACATGAGACGACTTCTACGACAGAATCTGGTAGGCTCGAATCCGGCATCGGTCGCCATGGTCGATCGGTGTCGACCAACTCCTGTGCCGTGGAGAACGGGGACGCTTGGGGCAACTCCGGACTGGCCACGACATAGGCCGCCTTCTCGACATCTCATCGGACTCCAAAGCAGCCTCGCTCGCGGTGAGATCGGATGTGAACGTGAGTCGCGAAGTGTCTCACGGGGCGCAAGTCGTTCGGATTCTTGTTTCGAACCGATCCGGGAGATTCACCCATGGCCCAGTCCACTACGGACCGCAACGTGCTCTTCGGGATCGTGTCGATGTGCTTGGACTTCATCACGCGCAACGAACTCATCACCGCGATGAAGAGCTGGGTCACGGAGAAGGACAAATCTCTTGGTCAGGTCCTCCAATCGCAAGGGGCCCTGGCTGAGGGCGACGATGCCTTGATGGCTTCGCTGGTGAATAGGCTCATGGAGCGGTACGATAACGATGCCGGGCTGAGCCTGTCGGCGCTGACCGCGGTCGGCGCGATCCGGGAAGACCTCGAGCGGATCGGCGACCATGAACTGAATCATAGCGTGGGAATGCTGGGCAGCCTCGCGGAAACGACCCCCGCGGGACCTAGCGACGCGAACCCCCATGCCTACGGGGCTGCGGGATCCGAGGGATGCCGCTTCCGCCCCATCGAGTTCCATGCGCGTGGCGGTCAGGGAGAGGTCTGGATCGCCAGAGATACCGAACTCAATCGGGAAGTGGCCCTCAAGCGGCTCAGGGACGATCACGCCGACAATCCGTGGAGCCGGGTCCGGTTCGTTCACGAAGCCGAGGTCACCGGGGCCCTCGAACACAGGGGGATCGCCCCCGTCTATGGCCGGGGATACTTCGAGGATGGACGTCCCTATTATGCCATGCGGTTCATCGGAGGCACGAGCCTCAAGAAAGCGATCGAGACGTTCCACGCTCAGGATCCTTCGACCCAGGGCACCGACGAGCGCTCGCTGGAGTTGCGTCGTCTCCTCGGCCGATTCGTGGACGCGTGCAACACGGTGGCCTATGCCCACAGTCGAGGAGTCATCCATCGCGACCTCAAGCCGGACAACATCATCCTCGACGAGTATGGCGAGACGCTGGTGGTCGATTGGGGACTTGCCAAGTCGGGATGCGGGGGAGGTGAGTCTCTCCCGGGTGAGGACGCTCTCCGCCCGGTCTCGGCCAGCGCGTTGCCATCCACCGAGACCGGGGACATCATGGGCACGCTGTACTTCATGAGTCCCGAGCAAGCCGGTGGCGGGAGCTCCGAAGTGGGCGCTTCGACCGACGTCTACAGCCTCGGGGCCACACTCTATTGCCTGTTGACGGGAAAGGCTCCATTCGAGGGGTCGGACAAGGCATCCATCCTGGAAAAAGTCTCCACGGGAGAGTTTCCCCTGCCGCGTGCGGTCCTTCCGAGCGTACCCGTCGCGCTCGAGGCGATCTGCCGGAAGGCCATGGCGCTTGAGCCCGCCGATCGCTACGCCACCCCCAAGGCCCTCGGCGACGAGATCGAGCGATGGCTGGCCGATCAACCCGTCCAGGCATACCCCGAGCCATTCACGGCCCGGGCCATGCGTTGGGTTCGACGCCGCAAACAATGGGTTTCCGCGGCGGCCGCCTTGCTGGTCCTGACCGTACTCGGACTGGCGATCCACGATTGGCGAATCACCACGGAGAAAGCGAGGACGACCGATCAGCTCGCCATGACCCTCGACGCACTCCGCAAGCTTCTCAAGGTGTCGTCGGAAAACGTGGCCGTACTCCCCAATACCGAGAAGCTGCGCGAAGATCTCGCTCAGATCGTCCTGGATCGGTATCAACAACTGGGAGACAAGTTCCCGACCGACCCGGGTGTCCGTCTCGGAATGGCCCAGGTATTCCGCGTGCTCGGGGGGATCGAACGGCTCACCGGTCAGTACGCGAAATCGCAAGACAACTATAAGAGGGCGATCGAAATCTCGATAAAGCTCTGCGAGGATGACCCGGGCCATGCGGGCTATCGACGGTGGCTGGTGGAGACCTTCATTGATCGAGGAGAGCTGAACCGTATGAACGGTCGCACGATTGAAGCGGAGACGGATTTTCAGGCGGCGATCAGCCATGCCGAGAAGCTTCGATCCGCGCCGATCTCGCCGGATTATCGACGTGCGATGGCGTCGGCCCTGATCGATCTTTCCGAGGTCCTGGTCATCAAAGCCCAGCCCGCGGAAGCTCACTCGGCCGCAGATCGAGCCGTGGATTTGCTGGGGCCACTTGCCGATCCAGGCGCGGAGCCAGACTCCACGACCAGGGATCGCTGGCTCTTCTCGATGGCGCTCACCGACCGCGGAGTCGCATCCGGGGAATCCGGAGGTCGCGACCTCGCCATCCGGGATCTTGACGAGGCGGCGCAGGTCGCAGGGTCGGTCAGCCCCTCCGACGAATTCTATGACGATGCTCAGGATCAGCTCGCCTGCTCCGCGAACCGGCGAGGAGAACTCTTGAGTACGGATGTCGCGAAGCGATCGGAATCCGAGCAGAGCTTCGATCTAGCGGCCCGGATCCTCACAAGACTGATCGAGCATCATCAATTGATGCCGCAATACCGCGAGGAGATGGCGGTGACGCTCTGCGGACGGGCCGCCGTCCGCCTCGCAATGGAACCGCATCCCGGAGGCCCGGAGCGATTGCGAGGCTGCCCTGAACCATCTCGCCTGGTTGATCGGGGAGCAGACGCGCAAGGGTGCTCCGGAAAACCCCCAGTATCTCAGACTCCTGAGCCAGGCCCTGGCGATTCAGAGCCGGATCCATATCATTCAGAAACGGTTACCGGAAGGCCGGATCACACAGGCCGATGCTGTCGAAAAACTGAGCCGGGCCATCCAGCTCGATCCCGCCTGTGCCGCGGACAAGATGAGGCTCGAAAGGCTCAAGGCCGGCACGACTCAGTTGGAGAAGTGATGATCAAGGGGTGATGATGATAATTCCCCTTCCGGTGCCGCACGGGAGAATGTGCTGGTTCTGTACCTGGGATGACACGGGCCCAGTTGGTCGACACGAGCGACTGAACGCCGTGGGCGAGCAGGCCGCCCGACAAGAGCTGCTTGCACTCCAGGGACTCGAGGCAGGGACGGTATTTTCGCTTGAGAGAATTGCGCGGCATGATGGATCTTCCTCTGGGCAAGTGCCCGGATAGGGCGCGCACCATCTCCGACCTCCGAACGGCGTGCGGATGGCGGCGAGCCCGGCCTTGGGTGGCAGCCGCCGAGATGTGGACGCACCTCGGCGAGCTGCGATGAATTCAGACGCTTCGGGGGGACACCGGCGTTTGGTCGCCGTCGCGTGGGTAGGCAGGCGGATCGAATAGCAGGAGTGTCGGCTCGGTCTCGATTGCTACTAGGCCAGGTTGACCCAGGTCAGGTCTGTCTCTGCGTCATCCTGCCGGAAGGTATGCCGATCCTGTCGAGCCGCGGTCACCAGGCTGCGAAGCAGGCCGCGATGAAGGCGTCGAGCGACTTCCACGCCGTTCCGACTCAGGATGATGGCCTGCTCATCGGTGATGTCGTAGCCGTGGACCGCCGTGGGATGAACGGGTTTGCCGCCGCGGAACCCCTCGAGGAGGGCGGACCGCTCGGCTCTCGGCAGGTCGTCCAGGTTGTAGAGGACGGCATCGCAAAGTCCGTCCCGCGATGAATCTTCCGGAAGCTGTTTGCAGAGGACCACGCCGCACTCCGCGGCGATCCTCTCGACCAGGTTCTGGTTGACCTCATCGGTGCTCACGTAGGCGATTCGCATCGTGGTAACCCTCCTCGATAATGATCATGATTCGCTGTGCTGAAGGCGGATCGCCAACCTCGCGCACCCCGATCGACGCCCCGGAATTCGAAGGATCAGATCGAAATCACTTGATCTCGCTCCCACCCTTCTGTAATGTCATAGTCGGCCGGGGTGGCGATTCTCAGGCGCGACTCTCCGGATTTTTCGAGAGATCCCGGCGATCCTTGCCGGGCACGCGTAGGAAGGATGAAACCAGGGGCTTGTACTCGGGGTGCGATCGGGCGAAGTCCCAGAACTCGGCCTAAGGTCCGAAGGGAGGGGACTTGCGTATCGAACCGGTGTACGCGGTGGGAGGATTCTCCGTCTGACGGAGCGTCGCAGGCGGGTCGTCACTGACATTCACGCCCCGAATACCAGTACTACGTCGATGTGCCCCGATCCTTTCATGTTCGACAGCCTGAAATCGACGAGTTCCTCGAGCGGAAGTGCGGACCGGACGCATCGATGTGCGTTCAGCCGGCGAGAAAAGCATTTCTGTGTAAGGAACGTCGCCTTCTCGCGTATCAATAGAAGAGAGATCCAGGATCGACGGTCGATCTTCGGAGGAGCCATGCTGGACGACCCGATCACCGAGTTGACGCGGACGGACGTCGCCCTGCTGGGGGACGTCCGCGACCCTCGCAATCATGCGGCCTGGGAGAAGTTCATCGCTGCGATACGGGCCGATGATCCGGGGATGGTGTTTCCAATGGTTCCCGGGCGAGGCCGATGACAAGGCCTGCGAGGTCTACTCCGAGTTGATCTTCAAGATGATCTCCTTCGAATACGACGCGAGCCAGGGCCGCTTTCGCGGCTGGCTCAAGACCGTGACGCACAACATGATGGCCCGGTTGAAGAAGAATGGCCTCCCGCAAGGAGAGGATGACCACGATCCCCTCGACCTGGCCGAGGCGGGCGAAGACCTGGCCGCGCGTCTGGCGACCGAGTTCGATCTCGAGTTGCTGGAGATGGCCAGGGAGCGGGTGCGGTCCCGTGTTCAGCCCCAGACCTGGCTGGCCTACGTGGCGACCGCCGAAGAACGGCGGAAACCGGCCGATGTCGCCCAGGAGCTCGGCATGAAGGTCGGCACGGTTTTCCAGGCAAAACACAGCGTGATCGCCATGTTGAAGCGGGATATCGAGAACCACCAGGGTCCCGCTTGAGATGAGGTGAGCCATGGTCGCTTGTCCGGCCCGAGCCGAGTTGCACCGATACCTGATCCAGGACGATTCCCTCAGTCCCGAGCAGATCGAGCGAATCGTGGAGCACATCGAAAGCTGTCCGGCCTGCCAGGAGCTCCTGGACGGTTTGACGGGAGAGGAGGACCTCCAGGCACGACCTTGCCCCACTTGCCGGGCTACCGCGTCTACAAGTACCTGGGGGCCGGGGCATTCGGCGAGGTCTGGCTCGCCCAGGATCTGAACCTGCCGAGGGTCGTCGCCGCGAAGACGCTCAAGCTGGGCGTGACCACGAACGAGCGTGCGAACGCGCTGGAAGCTCTCCGCCAGGACGCCTATCTGATGACCCAGGTCGAGCATCCCAACGTCGTCCGCGTGCACGCCTGGTTGACCGTTCAGGATCACCATTATCTGGTGATGCAGTACGTTTCGGGAGGATCGTTGAGCGACCTGATGAAGAGAGAAGGTCCGCTCGACTGGCAACGCGCCGCCCGCTACGTGGCCGACGTGGGCGAGGGACTGCTGGAGGTGCACGCGCGCGAGATCGTCCACCGCGACGTCAAGCCGGCCAACATCCTCTGGGATCCCCGCACGGACGAGGCCCTCCTGACCGACTTCGGCGTCGCGGCCCGACTGGCCGACCTTGCGAACATCGCCGGCTCGATCCCCTACATGGCGCCCGAGGCGTTCGAAGGGCGGGTGTCGCCGTCGCTCGACGTGTACAGCCTGGCCGCGACGTTCTTCCACCTGGTCACCGGCTCGTCGCCATTCCCCTCGTCGCGGATCGCCGATCTGAAGGAGGCGATCAGCCGGGGCTTGCCGGATCCCGACAAGCGGTGCGAGGGCCTGCCCGAGCCACTCGAGCGGATCATCCGCGACGGCCTTGCCGCCGATGTTGAGTCGCCGGCCCAGCCTGAAGGACTTCGTCTCCCGCCTCCGCGGAGCCTTGAACCAGCTCATCGCGGATTCCTTCGCGATGGGCCACCGACCCGCCTCGTCCCTCCCCTCGACCGAGCTTCCCCCCGGCTCCCGCCCGAAGCCTCCCGGCGAACCGACCACGATACCCGACCCACCCAGGCCCGCCCCCGTCGATCTCCGCCTGATCGTCAGCCGCCAGGTCAGTCCGCACCGCTTCGAACCCGTGGCCACGACCCATCCCCATCCTGCTCCCGGCCGCCTGACCCGTGACATGAAGAAGGTCCCGCCCTCCCCCGACCAGGTCCGGCTCCGAACCGGTGACCTCGTGCGAGTGGAAGTGTCCGCGAACCGCCCCGGATACTTGACCGTGTTCAACGTCGGCCCGACCGGCAATCTCAACCTGCTCTACCCGGACGGCGATCCCCAGCACGGCAATCCGCCTTCACCGATCGAGCCCAACCGGCCGCTGCACATTATCGACATCGAGATGACGCCGCCGGCCGGCCGCGAGCGACTGTTCGCCGTCTGGACCCGCCAGCCGATCCCACTCTGCCTCGATCAACTGACACAGTCTGGTCGAAGGCAAGCGCGGGAAGTCTCCCGCCTCCCGGCCCTACGTCGCGACCCGCGACATGAAGCGCGTCCAGCAGTCGGTGCAGCAGTTGCGGCCCGAGGACTGGCATGCCGTGGTGCTGGAGATGGATCATGGCTTCTGAGGCGTCACCGGAGAAGGAGCGAGGCGAGATCGAACAGAATTGAGGTGAAAAGAGCGCATGGCAACCAATCGCATTAGCCACCAACTCGCTCACACAATCAACCTGTTGAGTGAAGCCGTCGATCGGCTTTGTCAGCAGGGCTGCTATCAAGAGGCGATAGCCCATGTGAACCAGATTCGAGAGATGATCCGCGTTAATCTCGGAGAGAATGACCCGCACTACGCTACCAGCCTGAACAACCTGGCGGAGTTGTACCACACTATCGGTGACTATGACGCCGCCCTGCCCCTGTACTGCCACGCGGAGGAGATCTTCCGCAATGCGCTGGGCGAGAACCACCCTCACTGCGCCACCAGCCTGAACAATCTGGCGTCCTTGTACAGAGAAATTGGGGACCTGGCCGCCGCACTTGCCCTCTACCGCCGAGCCCTAGAGATCGACCGAGTGAGCTTGGGCGAGAACCATCCCGAATACGCTTCCGGGCTGAGAAATCTGGCGAGGTTGCACCGCGAAATGGGGAACTACGCCGCCGCTCTTCCGCTCTGCCGCCAAGAATTGGAGATTGTCCGCACCGCGCTGGGCGAGTCCCATCCGAACTATGCCGCCAGCCTCAACAACCTGGCGGTGTTGCACAAAGAATTGGGGGAGCATACTGCCGCTCTACCACTCTATCGCCAAGCCTTGGAGATTGTCCGCACGGCGCACGGGGAGACGCATCCCGACTACGCCACCTGTCTGGACAATCTGGCGAGGTTGCACCGCGAAATGGGGAACTACGCCGCCGCTCTTCCGCTCTGCCGCCACGCATTGGAGATCCGACGCACGGCGTTGACCGAATTTCATCCCGACTATGCCTCCAGCCTAGACAACCTGGCGGGGATGCACGAAGACATGGGGGATTGCAGTAGCGCTCTGCCGTACTACCGCCGGGCGTTGGAGATCCGAGGTGCCACAATAGGAGAGAACCACCCCGACTACGTGGCCGGCCTGAACAACCTGGCGGGGTTGTACCACGAGATGGGTGACCATGCTGCTGCCTACCCCCTTTTCGGCCGAGCCCTGGACATCAGTCGCATCGCGCTCGGCGAGAACCATCCCGAATACGCCGTCAGCCTGAACAACCTGGCGGGGCTGTATCGGGAGATTGGGGACTACGCGTCCGCACTACCCCTCTATCGTCAGGCTCTGGAGATCACCTGCACCACGCAAGGCGAGAGTCATCCGGACTACGTCAATCGCTTGAATAACGTTGCGGCTCTGTACGAAGACCTGGGGGACTATACTGCCGCGCTACCCCTCCGCCGACGGGCGGCAGAGATTGCCCGCACCGTGCTGGGCGAAAACCACCCGAGATATGCCACCTGTCTGAACAACCTGGCGTGTCTGTGTCGAGACATGGGCGACCATGTCGCCGCGTTACTCTCTTGTCGCCAGGCGCTGGAGATCCGCCGCACCGTGCTAGGCGAGAACCACCCTGAGTTTGCTTCCAGCCTAAATAACGTAGCGGAAATGTACGAAGATCTAGGGGACTACGTTGCCGCGCTGCCTCTCCTCCGCCAGTCGCAGGAGATTGTCCGCAATGCGATGGGCGAAAACCACCCGAGATATGCCACCTGTCTGGACAACCTGGGGTGCTGGTATCAAGATATGGGAGATCCTGTCAATGCCCTCCCTTTCCTGCAACAGGCGCTGGAGATCGTGCCTACCGCGCTGGGTGAGAACCATCCTTTCCATGCGATAGTTCTGAGCCATCTGGCGAGGCTATACGCAGCCACGGGTAGAGCCTCAGAGGCTCTACACCTCATGGAACAGGCCGCAGCCATCGTTGACCGGATGATCGGACACGTCTTCGCTCTTGGCTCCGACAGGCAGAGACTTGCGCACCTGAACACCGCTCAGATTGATCAATTCGGTTTTATTTCCATGGTGCTGCAATACCTCGACGACTCCCCTACAGCCGTCCAATCGGCCCTGAACCTTGTACTGCGGCGCAAGGCGATCGCCGCTGAAGCACTGGCGACACAGCACGATACCATGCTGGGCAACAGGTATCCCGTGCTTCAACCCAAGCTCAGGGAACTGGCTGCAATGCGGATGCAAATCGCCCGCAAGACGCTCGCCGGTCCAGGACTCGATGGCGTGGAGTCTCACCTGCACGACCTGGCCGAGTGGAACGGCAGGAAAGAGCAACTGGAAGCAGAGCTGGCTCAACAGATCCCTGAAATGAATCTAGAGAGGAAGCTACGGGCCGCCGACCGCCGTGCCGTGGCCTTGTACTTGCCCGAAGGGATGGCCCTCGTCGAATTCGTGCGCTTTCCGATTGTCGATTTTCAAGCCGTATCGGCCCGAGGCGAATCGCGATGGCGGCCCGCCCGCTACGTGGCGTTCGTACTGCATGCCGGGGCGCCGGACGAAGTGCGAATGATCGACCTCGGTGAGGCCGAGCCGCTCGACCGGCTGATCGCCGACTTCCGCGCTGGCATCATCACCGGGGCCGAGCCGGGCGACGGCCGCGATATGGGTCGGCGGCAGCAGCGAATCGCGCCGATTGAAGAGAGCGATGTCGGCTCGGTCCTCCGAGGGGCTTTATTCGACCGACTGGCTCCGGCTCTCGCGAGTCGCACACGACTCCTGATCGCTCCCGACGGTGATCTGGCCCGGCTCCCATTCGAGGTCTTGCCCACGTCCGAAGGCCGCCGGCTGATCGACGACTATCAGATCAGCTACTTGAGTTGCGGCCGCGACGTGCTCCGCTTTGGCGCCGCCAGCGACACTCAGCCGGGCCGGCCATTGGTCGTCGCCGACCCGGATTTCGACCTCGACGCGGAAAAGCGGCCAGTTCGCGAACTCGCGCCTCCCCCCCACTTTGGCGGGCGCCGTTCGCGCGACATGGACCGCGACTGCGGCGATTACCATTTCCATCGACTCCCGGGAACGCGGGCCGAGGGGGAGCGGGTCGCCACGCTGCTCGACGTATCCCCCTGGCTCGACGCCACGGCTCTGGAAGGCCGGCTCAAGACCGCTTGCCGTTCGCCGAGAATCCTCCACCTGGCCACCCACGGCTTCTTCCTGCTCGACCAGGAACCCGATCTGAATCAAGGATCCCGCGACATGGAGCTTATGCAGTCCAATAATCCGATGGGTGGTGTCGGCCGGCTCTCCGGCCCCCTGATGGAGAACCCCATGCTCCGCTCGGGTCTGGCGCTGGCCGGGGCCAACACCTGGCTCAAGGCCGGCAATCCGCCCGAGGAGGCCGAGGACGGCCTGCTGACCGCCGAGGACGTCACGGGGTTGGACCTGATGGCCGCCGAGCTGGTCGTGCTCTCGGCGTGCGATACCGGGCTAGGGCAGATCCACGTCGGCGAGGGGGTCCTCGGCCTGCGACGGGCGTTCGTCCTGGCCGGCGCCAGGACGCTAATGATGAGCCTGTGGAAGGTGCCCGACGAACAGACTCGGGAGCTGATGGAGGCCTTCTACGGTCGCCTGCTGGCCGGCCAGGGACGCGCGGAGGCGTTGCGCGAGGCCCAGGTCGCGATGAAGGCGAAGTACCCCGATCCTTTCTACTGGGGCGCCTTCATTTGCCAGGGAGATCCGGTCCGATCGCGACTTCCTGGACGCGAAAAAAGTGCCGCAGGCGGTCCCAAACACGAATCGGCCGATCTATGATCGCTTGCCCCGCGAGGAATCGCTCCAGATCGTCGGCCAGTGCCCCGGCGGTCGGGTATCTTCGCCCAGTTTCCTTCTCCAGACACTTGAGACAGATCACGTCCAGGTCGCGAGGTAACTCGGGTCGATGTCGGCTCGGTGGCTCGGGCTGGGAATACTGTACTTGCATCAGCACTGAACCGCAGTATCTCCCTGAAAGGGCCGGCGGCCGGCGAGCAGCTCATAGAGCATCACGCCCAGAGCTGAAGATGTCGGGGCGGACCATCCGACGAGATGTCCCTCTCCACGTGCCTGCTCTGGACTCATGTAAGATGGAGTATCCAGACCAACCCCCCGCGGCTTACCGAGATCCTCGTCCATTGAGGGCGAGCCCGAAGTCGGCCACAATGGCTTCCCCGATGCATCGATCAGTATATTGGCGGGCTTGATGTCCCGGTGGACCAGCCCGCGGGCGTGTGCGTAATCTATCGTACGGGCGATACTGGCAACCAGCCTCGCGGAATCCCGGAAGGAATATCGAGCCTCTCTAGTCGATTCCGCCAGGTCGCGGCCATCGACGTGCTTCGACAGCTACAAACAAGAGTCCCGCTTCCGTTCGACCTAATATCGTAGACCGGAACGATGTTGGGATGGTCCAGGCTGGCGGTGATTTGGGCTTCCAAGAGAAAGCGATCAATATTCTCGGGGGCTTTGACAATTCCAGAATTTGGCAACTTTATGGCTACCGTACTGTTCCGAGTTCATCGTCGTGAGCAAGGTAGACCCGTCCGAAACCGCCCTGATCGCCTAGACACAGCCAATTGATTCGGTATCGTCCGATGCGTGGGTTGGAAGCTGCTCGTACTCGATCGGCGGAGCCCCTCCGATCGAGATCGCATGCGCCGCCGGAATCTCGATGGTGTCCTCCGCGGTCCTCAGATCAACCGTAAACGAAACAGCGGACTCCAGGGCACCGGTCGCGTAGCGGATGAGTGATGCCTCCCCCAGGATCGGGACCGAAGGTTCATCGGGCTTATTCGCTGGTCGCAACGCGGCGCGCAATTCATCGAGCGACTGGAGGGCCATTTCCAGGTCCGCGAATCGGTCCGAAGGCGACTTGGCGAGGAGGCGAAGAAGCAGAGCATCGCCTGCCGGCCCCAGGCAGCTTCCGAGCCGACTGGGTAGCTCGACGGCTTCGCGGTCGTGCTTGCCAGCCAACTCGAAGTGATTGTCGGAGATGAACGGAGGGTTCCCGCACGCCAGTTCGTAGGCTACGCATCCCAGAGAATAGAGGTCGGACGACGGGCCGAGCGTACCACCCTGACGGAACATCTCCGGCGGTGCGTATCGGTAATCGTAGGAAAGGCGGTCGAGATGCAGGCTGATTCCTCTCGTGGACAAACCGAGATCTCCCAGGATGACCCTGTCCTCGCCGCAGAGAAAGATGTTCGAGGGCTTGATCGAACCATGGGCCATCCCCTCGACGTGGATCGGCGTGAGGGCCTGGAGCACCTGACTGAGGATCTTGATGATCTGATCCGGCGAGAAGACGCGACCCGAGACTAGCAGCTTCTGGAGCGTGATTCCATCCACATAGTTGCGCACCACATAATAGATGTGCCTGTCGGGGAAGTAGCGAATCTCTCGGGTCAGGACCAGGTTGTGGTGTACCAGCTTGACCGACCTTCGGCCGAGGTCCAGGAACTGTGCCCGGATCTGGGGCAAGTTGGCCAGCTCGGGGCGGAGCACTCGGACCACGACGTCGAGCTCGTTCGATTCGTCGCGCGCCAGGTAGGCCGCAGTGGACAGCCCCTGACCCAGGACTTTCTGAATCTGGCAAGGGCTTCGCGCCTCGCGGAACAGCTCGACGATCCGCTCGAGGTCGAGGGCTTGTTGCTTACGCTCCAGGAGAAGGATCGTCCGGTTACGCAGGTCGCCCTTGAGGAGGGTCACGAGCCGATCGAGCAGCGCTACGATCTGTCGATGGGCCTCGAAAGCGGCCAGCCCATCCAGCACGGCGCCAATGTGCTCGTCGGTGTCGTGACGAGCGACGTCCTCGACGGAGGCAGTGACCCTCTCCCAGCCGAAGGTTTGCACGACTTTCTTGGCCCGAGTTCGTACCTGCTCCTGGGCGTGGGCCAGGAATCGAAAAAGAAGCGGGATCGCTCCAGGGTGGTCCATCGCCGCCAGCAGGTCCAGAATCGAGATGAGCTGGCTGACATCGGCGCCGTCCGTCGCCCGCTCGATCTCGCGGATGGCGGCCTCGGGCCCTTGCGAATGCCAAAGGTGCTCGGCGGCATGAACGGCGTCAGGCCCGCCCTGGATCGCCGGGCCCACGAGCACAACCCGAGAGGCATCGACCCCGGAACGCACGAGCAACTCCGGCGTGCCGGCCTCGGCAATCCCTTCGGCCCTCAGTCGGGCTACCCCCTGGTCGAATGCCTTCTGCAACGACCTCCCGAAGCCAAGCGCACCATAGAATGAGGCCGCGAATTTGATCGCCGCCCAGTCGGTGATGGTCCGGTTCATGCTGACGACGCAGTCTACAACTTCGAGCAGCGCCTCTGCGTGTGGCCGGGTGTCGCAGGCGTTGAGGACCACCAGCCTCAGGTTTCCTTCGTCGCAGGAGCGCAGCACGTTGACCAGAGCCGATCGGTTCAACGGTTGAGGTGGGCCCTGGCTCACACCGCTACCTTCGAAATGTTTACGGCCGACCGTCTTCATGTCCCGGTCAGTCGTCGAGCTCTCGCCGGTACCGATCAGATCCGAAGCCTGGTCCTGACCGCCCTCGGCCTCGAGGAGAATCTCGTCGGGGCTGCCGTGTGTGCTGAAGTGCACAACCTGGGGAAGCATCTCATTGAGCTTGCGAAGCAGATCAACTGGACGGGCGCCGGGGACCAGGACCAGCTCTACCGCATCGCGAAACGTGCTGCGACGAATCTCCTCGTCGATCTCCCGGAACTCGCGGGACAGATCGAGCGGTGCAGTCCCGCGCGGATTCGAGGCCAAGAGCAGGACCTTGATCTTCTCCATCCTGACCCCAGACGCGGCGCGAGATGAAGGGGCTGGCGACGGGGCTTTATCTGAATCCCGGTTCGAGGCGAGAGGTCGCCGCCTGTTTGCCGCCGCGAACCCGTCGGTCGTTTCGGCCACTACCCCGGCCACAGGTCATCGTAGCGCCGCGATGCCCCGGCTGCAATGACCGCGTGCGGATCAGCACAGCCCCTTCGTCGGCGCGCCGACGAAGTGTACCGGTTGCACCGCGCCCGAAGGGAGAATCATGCTTTGAAAGCCCAGCTCATCCTCTGCGTCGGAGTGTGAACGTGCCTTCGGTTCGCCGCGGCCCGTGTCCCGTCGTGTCGTCAATCCACCACTTGCCCTGGATCTCTCCGCCATCCGCGCTGACACGGCCACCGTAGTGGACGACGTGCGACGCTTTCTCAAATCCGACGAGTTTGTCTCCGATCTGGTAACCGCCGTAATGAGTCCCCTCATAGGCCTTGAGGAAGTAGACCTCCGGGCCCTTAACCCAGCCCTCGAGGGACGAATCGGGCGGGAGGTGCGTCAAGTAGCGAATCGGCGTCGCGGGGGCGTCGGGGAACATCCGGCGCAGCCGATCAACGATCTGCTCATCTCCGCCCGGTGGTAATCCCGCCTCATTGGCCACCTCGGTGACGGAGGACTCGCTGTCCGTCACGACGTCTCTCATCGATCCGGTCAATCGCTCTCCCGCCTGGACGAGGTCCGCAGTGATGGGCCGCTCTCGCCCCTGCTGGACGTAGTTCCCCTCCCAGCGGTCCGTGAGGTTCGTCGCTCGAGACATCGTGCACAATCGCTTTCGCAATCGACTCCCTGAATACAGGACTCACTGGATGACGACGATTCCGTACACCCGGCCACAAGTTCATCCCGGTAGCGCTCGTGACGCGAGGACGACCACCCTCTGAGCTCCCGGTGGCGACCAACCCGGAGTCGTCGGCGCCCTCCGCGACGAAGACGGTCCCGGAGAGAGGATGATGGTCGTTACCCCCGCAGAGGAGTCATGCGACGAGAGCCGGCAACTGGCGATGGTCAGGCATTTCCAGTCGGCCACGCATAACGCATTTTGTCATACAAGAAGCTCGTAGTCCAGCCGGCCGAGAATAATCGGGTACTCGAATGGGCCATTAGTACGTCCCCGGCTCCGCCCTGACGATCGCTGCCGGGCTCACGGCTCTCGATACTCGAGGCGGTAGAGATTCCCTCCGCTGTCGCCCGCTAGAACATGTCGGCCATCGCGCTCCCACGTCACGCTCGGAATCATTCCGTCGAGAGCGAGAGTCGCGAGGCGTTTTCCCGAATCGAGGTCCCAGACCGACACGGTGCTGTCATAGGAACCCGAGATGATGCGGCGCCCATCGGGACTCACTGCCACGCAACCCACCCAACCTTCATGCCCAAGGAGACGGTGGATTGGTGAGCCGGTCTCGAGGTCCCAGATCGTCACGGTCCGGTCATAGGATCCCGAGACGACGATTCGCCCGTCTGGGCTCACCGCCACGGAACAGACCCGATCCTTATGCCCGCGGAGCCGGCGGACTTGGCTACCGGATTCGAGGTCCCAGATCGCCAGGGTGCTGTCATCGGACCCCGAGACGATCCGTCGCCCGTCCGCGCTCACCGTCACACACCTCACCGAACCTTGATGCCCGGTGAACGAAAGCATTTGCGTGCCGGTCTCGAGGTCCCAGACTGCCACGGTCTGGTCATTGGACCCCGAGACGATGCGGCGCCCGTCGGGGCTTACCGCCACGCACCGCACCAAATCTTGATGCCCGGTGAGCCATTGGATTGGTGAGCCGGTCTCGAGGTCCCAGACCGCCAGGGTGTTGTCGGAGTAACCCGAGACGATCCGTCGCCCGTCCGGGCTCACCGCCACGGAATTCACCCGAGCTTCATGCCCGGTGAGCCGGTGGATTTGAGTTCCGAACTCGAGGTCCCAGACCGCCACGGTCCGGTCAGAGGATCCCGAGACGATGCGTCGCCCGTCCGGGCCCACCGCAACGGCACTCACCCGACCTTTATGCCCGGTGAGCCATTGGACTTGCGAGCCGGTCTCGAGGTCCCAGACCGCCACCGTGTCGTCGGTGGACCCCGAGACGATGCGTCGCCCGTCCGGGCCCACCGCAACGGCACTCACCCGACCTTTATGCCCGGTGAGCCGGTGGACTTGAGAGCCGGAATCGAGGTCCCAGACCGCAATGGTCCGGTCATCGGACCCCGAGACGATCCGTCGCCCGTCCGGGCTCACCGCCACGGAACTCACCCGACCTTCATGCCCGGTGAGCCGGTGGACTTGAGAGCCGGTCTCGAGGTCCCAGACCGCCACGGTCCGGTCATCGGACCCCGAGACGATGCGGCGCCCGTCCGGGCTCACCGCTACGCACGTGACCCAATTTTGATGCCCAATGAGCCGGCGAATCGGGGTGCCGGAATCGAGGTCCCAGACTACCAAGGTCCGGTCATCGGACCCCGAGATGATGCGACGCCCGTCCGGGCTCACCGCCACAGATCTCACCCAATCTCGATGCCCGGTGAGACGGTGAATCTGGGTGCCGGTCTCGAGGTCCCAGACCGCCACGGTCCGGTCATCGGATCCCGAGACGATGTGGCGCCCATCGGGGCTCACCACTACGGACCTCACCCGACCCTCATGCCCGGTGAGGCGGTGGATCTGGGTGCCGGTCTCGAGGTCCCAGACCGCCAGGGTGCTGTCGGAGGATGCCGAGACGATGCTTCGGCCGTCGGGACTTACCGCCACGGACCACACGTGAGCTTGATGCCCGGTGAGGCGATGGATTGGCGTGCCGGTCTCGAGGTCCCAGACGGCCACGATGTTGTCCCAGGACCCCGAGACGATGCGTCGGCCGTCGGGGCTCACCGCCATGGAGCTCACCCAACCTTGGTGCCCGGTGAGGATTCGGATAAGGGCGGGAGATTCACTCAGGGTTCGCCAACGCAGGACGAGTGCGGGATGAGCGAGTTCGGTGAGCTGGCGTTCGGCTTTTTCGGCCAGGTTCATCTCCCCCAGGGTCACGGCCCGGAAGAGGATTTGCAGGGCGAAGTCGTTCGGCTGACGCTGGAGGCCCCAACCTCGAAGATGATGGGCTTCACGTCGGAACAGCCGGAGCATCGACGAGAGGGTTCCCCCGACTACGTCGTCCGCTTGTGAGGCAAACTGCAGTGCGGTTGTGAGGAACTGCTGGAGGTCATCGACACCGTCGTCTCGGACGATCTCTTCCAGGGTAGTGAAGTCATCGAACATGAGTGCGACGCGGCGGGCACAGGCGTGGCGGAACTCCGGGGTTTCGGCTTGGGGCGTCAGGGCCTCGGCGAACTCGCGAACGAGCGGGTGCAAGCGGACGCGGTGTTCGAGGAGTTCCTCGACGAGGCGGACGTCGTGCAATCGTTTCAGGGCTCGTCGTAGCGGGGAAGGATATCCCGGCTTGTGGGAGTGCGACACTCCCGCGAACAAACCGAGGGTATTGGTCGAGATGGACTCGGCTTCGGCGAACTGTCCCGCGACGCGGAGGAGGAGCCGGGCCGTCTCATCGGCCTGCTTCAAGGCGTCCCACTGGGTCTTCAAGGTGGCCGCGACGGCGGCGTCATGAATCGGCTGGAAATTGACTGCCGCGAGGTTGGGGACTTCGGTATCCAGGGTGGAAAGACAGCCCTCCTCCTGAAGCCGTCTGCGGTAATCGACCAGGGAGATGTCGGGCCACTCCCCCAGGAAAGCGCCGGCGAGTTCCAGGGCGAGGGGAAGCCAGCCGAGCAGGCGGCAAATCGCCTTGCCTACATGGCGTTCCGTGTGGCTGGGGTCGTCGCGGATCGTGTGACGAGATTCATGGCGGAGGAGCAATGCGAGAGCGGGCTCCTCGGGGAGAACCGAGACCTCGACGGCGTGGAACCGGCCGAGCTCGCGGTGACGCGTGGTAAAGAGAATGCGAGCGGCGAGATTGAGCGGGATTCCTTCGGACCCGACCGGGCGAGCGAGTAGAGCGGGATCCTCCAGGTTGTCGAGGACGAGCAAGGCGCCTCGTCGGCGATTGAGTTCCTCGAATGCGACTCGAAGTTGACGGTCCGACGGCTCTGCCCGAACCTCGGGACGAAGACTTCCGCCGATGCGGGCCAATCCCTGGGCGAGAGGGTCGGCGGCGTTGACCCAGTAGATGCCATCGGGATAGCTCTCCCGGTAACGGTAGACGTACTCGACGGCGAGTTGGGTCTTGCCGATGCCGCCCATGCCGGTCAGGCCCGCCGGGCGGATGCCGACCGGGCCTGATCCCGACAGGCTCGCGTGCAGCCGCGCCAGGTCGCCATCCCGCCCCACGAACTCCGAGTTGCGAGGGAATGGCACGATGAACGGTGCCTCCGGTCCCGACGATGGGACCTTGTCTGGTGCCGCGCCCACGAGCACGAGCCGCCCGGCATCGACGCCCGCCCGCACCAGCAGCTCCGGTGCGCCCTCCTCGGCCAGACCCTCGGCGCTCAACCGCGCCAACCCCTGATCGAAGGCCCTCCGCACCGACCGGCCGAAGGCCAGCGCACCGTAGAACGAGGCGGCGAACTTGATCGCGGCCCGGTCGCTGATCGTCCGGTCCATACTCACGACGCAGTCGACCACCTCGGTCAGAGCCTCGGCCTGCGACCGGCTATGGCAGGCGTTCAGGACGACGAGCCGGAGGTTCCCCATGTCGCAGGATCGCAGCACGCTCACGAGGGCCGACTTGCTGAGCGCGTGCGGCGAGGCCTGGCTGCTAATCTCTTCCGGCCGGACCAGTCTCATGTCCCTTTCGTCCGTCGACCGCGTGCCGGTGCCGGACCGATCGGGCGTCCCGGTCTCCTCATCCCCGGACTCGAGGACGATCTCGTCGGGGTTGCCGTGGCTGCTGAAATGGACGACCTGGGGCTGGTTCTCGTTGAGCTTGCGCAGGAGGTCGACCGGCCGTGCGCCCGGGACCAGGATCAGCTCCACCGCATTGCGAAACGCGCCGCGGTGGACCTCCTCGTCGATCTCGCGGAACTCGCGCGGCAGATCGAGCGGGGCGGTCCCGCGCGGGTTGGCGGCGAACAGGAGGATCTTGATCGTCTCCATCCTGACCTCAGCTCTGGCGCGAGATGGAGAGTCGGCGTTGACAAGAGACGCAATTTCATACTACCGGAAAAAGCCGCGGGCGATCGACCCTGGCCTGTTACACGCACCGGATTCCCGAGTGCGACGTAGCTACGAAAACATCCGGGCGATGATGAAGGCCGCGGTGGCGGCGAGTCCGCCAATCAGTGTCGTCTGGAGGGCGCTGCGGGCCGGTCGAGTCCCGGTGAATCGTCCCTTGATATATCCGAAGACGGCCAGGGCCAGGATCGTCACCCCGGTCGAGATCATCAGACCCAGATGTGGACTGCTGACGACCATGTACGGCGCCAGGGGAATCATCCCGCCGGCGATGTAGGCCCCGGCGATCGTCATCGCGCTCTTGAGGGCCCGCTTGGGATCGGGCTCTTCCAGTCCGAGCTCGAATCGCATCATGAAATCCACCCAGGCGTGATGATTCTTCTCGAATGCCTGGAGGATCGGCTCGATCTCGGCCTCGCTCAGGCCATAGTCGCGAAAGACGACCGCGACTTCCTCACGCTCAACCTCGGGTAGCTCGACGACCTCGATCTCTTCGCGGGACTTCTCGCTGAAAAAGTGTTCGGCATCGCTCTTGGCGGCGAGGTAGCCACCCAACCCCATCGCGATCGAACCGGCGGCCACCTCGGCCAGTCCGGCGGTCACGACGATGTTCGTCGTCACGATCGCCGTGCCGGAGAGGCCCGCGGCCAGGGCGAACGGCACCGTCAGGCCGTCGGACATGCCGATCACGATGTCTCGGACCAGTTCGCTGGCCGTGAAGTGTCGCTCGTCGTGCAGGGTCTGATGCATCACATTTCCTGGTTGGGAATCGTCGGCTCGGTCGAAGGCCGGATCGCCGGGTTCAGTCGGGTTCGCCGCAGGCGCGCTGCGCGTCTCGCTCGAACCAGTTGTCGCGATAGTAATGTTCACCCCGCCGCCATGCCAAGACACTGGCCAGCAGGTAGGCGGGGATGAATACCGGCCCCCATCGCTCAACTTGTCGGACGTGGGCTTGCTCATGATCCCGGCAGAATTCGAGGCACCAGGCGTCGCGGCCGACGATGACGTGCCCGAGCGTCATGGCGGAGAACCGCCATCGATCGGCCAGCCAGCTCGAAAAACCGCCATGGAATTCGAGTGTGCCCCGGCGGCGCTGGACGCGACCGCCCGAACACAGCGTGAGCACTCCGGCGACGAGTCCGACCATCGTGGTCGGCGCCGCCCATGTGTACTTCCAGAGTCGAGTCACGGTCGGCCTCCCGTCAGATCACACTCGGATCCGAGACGTTTGTCGTTTTCCACGTGACCAGAATGGCCTTCGGATCGGGTAACCCCTGGCAAAGTCTCAGCCACTCGGTTATTGACTATCAACTATCAACTTACGAAATTTTCCAGGATTCTGATCGTACGGTGATGAACCGTCCCCATGGGAGAGCGAGTGCATGAATCCGCGTCGTCTGTTCGTGGCCAGTTGCATCGCGCTGATCGCCTCGGCTTTCTCGTTCGTGACTCGGGGCGATATCTTGCCTGCCCTGGGTGCGACGTTCGACCTCAACCAGACTCACCGCGGTGAGATCGCCGGCATGGCTTTCATGGGAATGGCGATCTCCATGTTCATCGGTGCGCCCATCTGCGACGCCCTGGGCATGAAGAAAATGCTCGGCCTGGCCTTCATTTGCCACCTCGTCGGAAGCGCACTGACGGTCGGATCCCCCTATCTGATCCCGTCCGGACTCGACCCTGCGATGCGTGCCACCTACGCCTACTGGATCCTGTACGCCGCGATGCTCCTGGTCGGCGCCGCGAACGGATTCGTCGAAATCGGCATCAATCCCCTGACGGCGACCCTCTATCCCAAAGAAAAGACGCACCGCCTCAACGTCCTGCACGCCTGGTGGCCTGGTGGCCTCTTGCTCGGTGGGTTCCTCGCCTCGATCCTGATCAATAAGCTGATGGGCCTGCCCGATGACGGTATCGCGAGCCTCACCGGCGCCGATGGAAAAATCTCGGTCAACACGGCCAAGACGACGCTCGGCTGGCAGATCAAGGCGGCCCTGGTATTCATCCCGACCCTGATTTACGGGGCTTTGTTCCTGTTCGAGAAGCTCCCCCCGACCGAGAGGGTCGGGGCGGGCGTTTCCTCGAAAGATATGTACATGCAGGCACTTCGGCCGATGTTCATCGTCTGGGCGATTTGCATGCTGATGACCGCCTCCGTCGAGCTGGGGCCGCAGCAGTGGCAGAACTCGGTCGTGACCAAGACGTCCGGGATCAGCGGGACGTACATCATCATGTACACCAGCTTCATGATGTTCTTGCTGCGGCACTTCGCCGGGCCGATCGCCCATCGCCTCTCGCCGGTCGGCATGCTGACCGGATCGTCCGTCTTGACGGGAATTGGCCTCTACCTGCTGAGCTATGCCAATAACGGCCTGACGGCTTTCGCGTACGCCACGATCTACGGGCTGGGAATCGTCTACTTCTGGCCGACCATGCTCGGCGTGACCGCCGAGCGATTCCCCAAGGGCGGCGCGTTCCTGCTCGGCCTGATGGGTTGCGTCGGAAACCTGGCGATTGCCCTGATCCTTCCCGTGATGGGCCAGATCTACGATAGGGGGACCCTGGCCGCCCTGCCGCCGGCCCAGCAGACGGCCGTCACGGCCGCGGCGGGTCAGCTCGACCAGGATAAGCTCCAGGCACTCCGCAAGACCGAACCGGAAGTCGTCAACAAGGCGGAGGCCAGCGGAGCACAGCAGGCCTTCCGGAGGGTGGCGGTCCTGCCGATCCTCCTGGTCTTGATCTTCGGTTCGATCGCGATCAGCGACCGGCTCCGCGGCGGCTACAAGCCCGAGGAATTGTTGCCGAGCAAGGAATTCACCCCGACCGAGCTCGCTTCGGACTACTGACCGATGACCGTCTCCTTCGGGCAAAGACTCAAACGAGAAACCAGGCAAGATCGCCCGGATCTTGAAATCAAGGAGAGGTGGCGAGAGACGAAACGCCTCTTGCGAGCGGTGACTGCCGTCTCAAGGTGCTCGTTTCTCGCTCCTTTTCTGACACCGTGGCGAGCATCTTCAACCGTCGATCGAAAGCCTTGACTGACTCCTCGCAAGACACAACGGGATCGAGCTTCGAATTGCCCCCGACTCTCCGCGCCGAGTCGGAAGCACCGCCCGTACTGAAGCGTCCGTGGCATCTGGGAATCGGGCCGGCCTATCTGACGATCTTCGTCTGGGCACCGTTCTTCGACCCGCTCTGGAGCCATGATTTGTCACGGTCCAGCCTCCCCTGGCTGGCCGGAAGCGCGATCATGGCATCGTTGATCTGCTTTGCAATTCTCTATTATCCGGCCGCGATTTGCGGATATCGAACCGGCCGGGGGCTCGGCATCGTCGCAACCTCGACGTTCGGTACGGCCGGGTCGGATTGGCTCACGGGGATCGGGGTCGGGGCCGCGGAGCTGGTCTGGTACGGTGTCGCGATCAATTACGGGGTCGAGGCGACTCTGCTCGGGTTGGTCACCTGCGGCATCATCGCCCCGGACGTTCTGGGAACGTGGGATCTTGGGCCCTTCCGCGTCAAGACACCGGTTTTCCTGTGCACGTCCGCGTTCTGGATCTTCATCACCGGATCCGCGAGCCTCCTGCGGCTGATCGCGGTGATCGCGGCCTTGATGAAGGTTTACGCACCGGTGGCTTTCCTGTTACTCACCGGAACGGCGATCTGGATGATCCCCTCGCTGAATAGTCCTCCGCACGATTCCGCGATCCCAGTCTACTTCGATTTCTCGAGTTCGACCGCACCATTGCCCGGATATTCCGTCATCCCGGTCTTCACGGGCTTCTTCGCGATGGTGGGTTTGTTGAGCGTGAACTGGGGCGCCGCCGCCGAACGCAAACGTGACGTGACGGTTGGCGGGCTGGCGGGCATCGTGCTGGCCGGTTCCTGGACGGCGATCATGTCACTTCTTGTCGTCGCGGGGGCAGCGAGCCGGCTCCGCATGTCCAATCCGGCTGGGACCGGTTCGATCGCGGATCCTCCCGTCTACTCGTTCCGATGGGGCGTCCTTCATGGGGTCGGCGGATATCCGGCCACGGCCATCCTCATCCTGTTCGGACTTGCGGCGTTGGCGCCCGCGTGCTACTCGATCTGGATTTTTTCGAGGAGGGTGTTTGCACTCCTTCCGAGAGTTCGCCGCATCTACCTGACCTGGGGTGGGGGCGCCATCTCGCTCCTCGTCATCGCGACGACCTGGCTCGACAGCCTGGACCTGATCTATGTCATCATGGGATTGTTGTTCGCCCCCATGCTGGGCGCCATCCTGGGAGATTATGCCGGCCGTCGTGGCGAATGGGGGGGTATTCGGCGTGGCGTCAATCCTCCCGGACCGATCGCCTGGCTCGCGGGCGTCGCGATAGGGCTTCTCGGTCAGGTTATTGCTTTCGGCAAGACGGGGATTTTCCCGTTATCCCTCCAGACGCCCATACTCGGCATCGTGGCTGCGGCTGGTGTCTATTGGATGCTCGCCCGGATCGGCTGGGAAACTCCATTCGTCCCTCTCGATATGGGGGTAGCTTCGAACCCCAATCCGGAGATTGCCATCCCCGAGGCAACGAAGCAGGCCGATACCCCACACGTTCCGACCGGGTCCGAACCACCGAGGGCGTAAGACTGTCGAGGCGGAGTGGACGGATGATGGGTGGCCACGGCGGAGACCCTGATCTGACGAGAAAACCGACGACATTGCTGGTCATGCATCTCCGCACCGATCGAAACGTCCGAATCATTCTTCCTGAAGTCGGCGATCTTTCCCAGAGAAAATGCGATGGCCGACTCCAAACCGTCCTCCCCAAGATTGAACCGTGTCCGGACGCGGACCTTCGCGGCGCTGGGACATCCCGGTTATCGCCGCTATTACGTCGGGCAGGGGATCAGCCTGATCGGGACCTGGCTCCAGGCCGCGGCCGTGCGCTGGCTGGTATTCGACCAGACCCAGTCCGAATTCATGCTGGGAGTGGTCGAGGTCGCCTCATTGATGCCCGGCCTCCTGGTCGGCCTGGTCGCGGGAGCCATCGCCGACCGAGTGGCCCCGCTCAGGATGATCGTGTGGATGGAGATAGGGCAGATGGTCCTGGCCCTGCTCCTCACTTTGATAGTCGGGCTAGGGGTCGTCGAGATCTGGCAGATGGCGGTGATCCTGGCGTTGACGCGGATCTGCGTGACCTTCGAGCTGCCGAGTCGTCAGGTCTTTTTCTACGAGCTCGTCGGGCCGGATACCTTGCCGAACGCGATCGCGTTGAATACGGGCCTGTTCAATGCCACTCGGGTGCTCGGGCCGGCCCTGGCCGGAATCTGCCTGGCGACGATCGGTGCGACGGGATGCTTTGCGTTGAACACGTTCAGTTACGTGGCGGCCATCGTCGCGCTCTTATCGATCCGGCTGGAGCGCCCGACGAAGGCCAAGCCGCACGCCAACTTCACGCTCGGCGAGGTGCTCGGAGGGCTGCATTACCTCGGCACCGATTTCCGGATGCTCGCCTTCTTCCTCCTCGTGACCTTCTTTGGCATCGTCGGGATGGGATATGAGGCCATGGTGCCGGCCTATACCCGGCGGATTGTCCGGTCGGGGGTCGAGGGATACAGCATCCTGCTGGCGTGCAGCGGAGTCGGTGCGACGCTCGGGGCCGTCGTCGTCGCCTCGCTGGGTTCGCAGCGCCGCAAGGAACGTTGGGCCGTCGGGGGGATGGTGATTTTCTCGGTATTTCTGGCAGGCGCGGCGATGCTGCCGATGTGGATTCATCCTTCCGGACGGGCGTTCGTTCGCCTCTGGATCGCCTCGGCCTGCCTGCTGGGAATGGGCTTCGGCGCAGTCGTTTTCTACGCGTGTTGCCTCACGGTGATCCAGTTGGGGGTGCCCGACCATCTCCGCGGCCGCATCATGGGGATCTGGATGATCGTCTACTCCGGCTCGGTTCCTCTGGGTGCGCTGTGGACCGGCCGGGCGGCCCTGTCTTGGGGCGTTGCATCCGTCATGGCGTTCTCGGCACTGATCTGCGCAGTCGTTGGCGGTCTGGTCCTGGCCTCGGGGATCTTGAAGCCGCAATATCCGCGCGAGCCCGCCCCATCGGTCGGACGCGGAGCGGCGCCGTTGCCCGGGTCGCTCCTCAATGCGCCGTCGGCTTCGCAACCCGGCGAGTCGTTGAGGCAGGACTGACTGCATTCGACACCCGGATGACGGCCTCGATGATCGACTCCTCGACCTGTTCCGACCACGGCGAAGGTTGGCCGTAGTAGATCATCGCCGATGCCCCCTCATAACCGCCTTCTTTCAAGACCCGCTTCGAGGGGATATACGCCATGACGTCATTGCAATAGGCCGAGACCCAGGTACGCGACGAGCCGAGGTTGCGCTTGATCCGGAGCGAAAAATCCACGACAACCTCGCCTCCAAGGAAGATCCAGGTCAGCCCATCGAATCGCCAGGCCTGGACAGGATAGGGATAAACCGGCTCGAGATGTCCCCGCCGGTCGAGGATCTTGAGGAGATGCCAGGCCCGGCTTGCGATGTAATAATCGCTTGCCTTCGTGTCGCGCTCGATTTGCTCGCGGGTCGGCAGGCTGCCGAATGCGAGAGGGATTTCCTCGTAGGCCATTTCCAGAGGCCCATCCACCGTCTGCATGGGGCCGCTGATGACGCTCGCCACGCTCGCGCCGAGCTGTTTCCCGTACGCCGACGCCAGCTCGATCGCACGGCGAGGAATCGGATTCTGATCGCCGCCACAACCCGCGACGAACAGGGCCGTCGCGCCGGGATATCGGCCCTCGACCTCGATCTGGGCGAACCCGGCATAATCGCCGCAGAATTTGTTGAAGTCGAGCACCGTGCAATGGCAGGCGTAGCCGAAGACGACCGATAGCAGCGAGCCATCGGGCCGGGCGATCTTGATGACGGGGACGTCATGATCGTCCGGGCCTTGCAGGGCCATCTTCTGGCGCAATTGAGGGACTTCAGTCTCCCGGTTGGCGCGACGGTTGACGGCGAAATCGCAGCGCCCGTTTCCCCAGGCGATTCGCGCGTCTTCGAGCTTTCCCAGAGCTTCTTTCGCGACGTTCAGGATGTCGGATTCGAGGGACTTCGAGTATCGGGCGATGCGATCGCGCTCCGCATCGTCGATCTTGTACATGGTCAGAAGGTTCGTGCCGACGACCGGTCCGCAATGCGTATGCGAACAGGCCAGTACGATGCTGTCGCGACCCAATCCGTGGCGAGCCTGGAGAGTGTCGCGGATCCGGTTCGAGAGTTCTCCATCGATCCCGCAGATATCGAGCGTGATGAGCAAGGCTCGGCGGCCGTCCGTGTCTTGCAGGGCCAGTCCCTTGGCCCAGAGGTCGTGGACCGCTCCTTCAGAAGGCCGCGTCCGCGATGCGTAGCCCGACATCCACAGCGGCTGCTTGGGTGTGATCGCGACCCTGGCTGTGCCCGCCTTCCAGCCGGCCTGTGCATCGAATTGGCCGAACTCTAAGGCACACATTCCGATTAACCAGCACAACCCAAGGGATCGCTTGCTCATGGAGGCTTTCCTCAGCACTTCGGTCGACGATGAACGCCGGTCACAGGCCAAGCGTGGCCCTGACTCACAGCCGGCTGCGAAGGCAAGCTTCCTCGTACGCGGCTTCGAGGTCAAGCGGCACGGGGCGGAACCTCCGCAAGGCCAAAGGCAACAAGGGAAGCGGCGCTCCGACACTGAGGGCTACCGGCCACATATCGATGAGATTCGAGTCTCCCCGCCGGATCGGTCGGTAGGCCACCGCGTAGAGATCACTTTCGTCCGACATGGCGAACCTCGAATCCAACCCCAGTCGGGCGATCGGTTCGTTATGGAGGTTGAGGTGTCGGGTCGTGACGATATCGATCGTGGTGACCCCGATGCCGCACTGGAGGTAGGCTGCACATTTGTCTGAGAACGCAAGCCGGCTCTCGGGACGGTCTTTGTTCCCAGGGCCGACGAGTTCCACCACGGCGACCACGCGTGCGTCAAAAAGCTCGTCGCGGACGCGAACCTCGATATCGTCGGGGAATACCGCCCGAGCCGTCATCGTCGCGACTGGAGGTGCCCAGACCTCGACAGCCACGCCGCCCCCCTCGCCATGACTCGACGTCTCCTCCGACTCATCGAGCCCGTCGAACTCGACAACATCGGCCTCAACGTTCCTCCCGAGATGGACATGCACCTCGGCATAGGAGCGCCGAGGCAGGCGGGCATTGAGCTGATCGGAGATCGATACCGCCCATCGGGAGTGGAAGGATTCCCAGGACCGAAGTAAAGAGATCGGCGGTTGAAAGTGATCCCGCAATGGCATTTGCAGTCCTCCAAGATCTCCCGTCGCCGCCGTCACTGACGAGACTCGCTCAGACTCAACGATCATCAACCGCCTGCCGCGGTCGTGATCATCTGGATGTAGGGCAAGAAGACGGCCAGGATGATGAAGAGGACGATCCCGCCCAGGAAGACGAGCAGGATGGGCTGAACGAGCTGGCCGAGATTCTTGACCATCAAGGAGACCTGTTCCTCGTAGTCGTCGGCCAGATGATGAAGGCTCTCCGGCAGCTTCCCCGTCTCCTCGCCCGAGGAGATCACGGCGATCACGTCCGGGTAGAACTGGCGAGACGCCGCGAGGGTCGCGCTCAGGTCGTCCCCCGCCAGGATCTTCGGTCGGGTCGAACGGACGGCGTTCTGGATCGGCTTCATCATCAGCACATCGGCCGTCAGGTCGATCGAGCTGCCGTAATCGAGGCCGGCATCCAGGAGGACCGAGAGTGTCCGAGCGAAGCGGGTCGTGTCGATCTTGCGGCAGAGCGGGCCGAAGACCGGCATCATCAGCACTAACCGATCCATCAACGCCTTGCCCGCATCCGTCTTGTAGAACCGGAACAGTAGGAATGGGGTACCGATCATGACAGCGGGCATGAGCCACCAGCCGAACGATTGGACGAACTGGCTAAACGCCATGAGGACCCGGCTGGGCAGCGGGAGCTGGATCTTGCGGTTGAAATCCTGGAGGAACGACATGAACATCGGGAGCAAGAAGACGGTAATCAGCGCCACAACCCCCGAGGCGATGAACAGGACGATGATGGGATAGATCATCGCCGAGCGTGCCTGGCGAATCAGGCGTTGGCGGGCTTCGTAGGTCTGGGCGAGCATCTTCAAGGTCTCGGGGACGCCTCCGCGTGCCTCGGCGACCTTGATCATGCTGAGGTACATCGGGCTGAATGTCGAAGGTTCGGCGGCCATGGCCTCTTCCAGGGTCGAGCCGCGGCGGATCGCCAGTTGAATCCGGCCGATCACCGGACCCAGGGCTGTGCCGGAAAATTGATTTTCCAGGCTCGTCAACGCCTTGGAGAAATCGACGCCTGCGTGGAGATAAGCCGCGAACTGCCGGGAGAATTGCGAGAGCTGGCCGGAGCTGACCCGGCCGAAGAGGATTCGCTCCATCCAGTTCGGCCCGGCCGCGGGGATCTCCGCTTTCTTTCCACTACGAACCTTCGAGCTGCCCGTTTTCTTGGCGCCGCCAGGCCTGGACGAGCCGCTCGCACCGTTCGGCATCGGGCGGAACGTCGAGGGTTCCAACTCCAGATCTTCAATATCAGAGTTCGGGATTTTCGGTGGATTCGAACCCGGCTTGCTCCGCTTGGGTGGAGGCGATCCATATTCAACATCATCTGGGCTCATCGCCGGGTTCCTCTCGAGAGTTGCGCCGCCTGGATGGTGATCGGCCTGTCGATGGATGGCAGCCATCGGACCGATATCTTACCTCTTCATCGTCCTGACTGTCGTGTCGCCGGTCAAGCCGGCGGAATTGACAGTTGTCGTTGGACCGACCAACCGGCCGGTTTCTGGAGATCCTTCCGGCCGGTAACTCCGCGAGATGAGAGAGTCAATCCGGCTCCGCCTTTCCCAGGTCGAGCATGATGCGTACTATTGCCATGCCTTGGAGGATTACCCTTGAAGCAGGTCGATGGTGAACACTCTTAAGTTGATCCGTAAATGGAACTGTTTCTTTGGAGCAATTTGGCGCCCTGCATGCAATCGCGGCTCGATTGGTCTTCAATCCCAGAACCAGGCCAGAATACTAAACGGGTCGCACATCACGGCGAACGACACCGTCAGCCACGCGACCGGTAGAACCCTAATCGGTTTCAAGACCGATTCACGGGGGAAGCATCTCGCCGAAAAAGCCCAACCGAGCACGGCAAAGACCGGCAAGTAGAAGACCGACAGTTGGGCGGTCACGTAGGGGACATCGAGTAATATTTGTGTATATCTGGATACTTTTGGGTATTCGAGAGGAAGAGGGCGATGGCCGAGGAAGCACCAGGTCGCCACCCAGATGAGCTGCGAGTAGACTACAAATAGGGGAGGGTGAAGCACCATGGCCCAGTACGCGGTTTCAATTCGATGCCCAGTCGGAGCGATACCGGCGGGGACGAGGATGATGACGGCCAGACTCTGCACAAGTAACGCTTCCGGCGACCGCGGAAAAGACAAAAGGATACCGACGAAAGCAACCACGGCCATCAGCCACATCAATGTGAATCGCACGCGGGGCACTCGCATGACAACCTCTCGGGACTTTACTGGGCTACATCGCCTCCGTTGTTCATTTTACCCCAAAACCAATAGGAGTTCGCCCCGCCGCTCGACGAAGGTCTGATAATCCAAGTTAAGTTGTCCTCAATTGAGTTATAACGTCTTTGCCGGTCGTAGCGGTAAACTCGGTGCTGATTATCTCCAAGAGACGGTGCCATTCAACCGACAGTTTAACAGCCATCTTCTCGCAACCTCCATCGGGGAAGTCACGTCCATGGAACTCGCTCGAACGATTCTCGCTCTCGCGCTCGGCACGCTCGTGCTCCTTTCTCCGGGACCCTATGCGTCCGAGCCCGGTGCCGGCTCGAAGGAGGGCAAACGGTACTTGATCATCCACGCCGACGACGCCGGGATGTGTCATTCGGTGAACCGGGCGACGGTCGAGGCGCTCGAGAAAGGGATCGTGTCGTCTTGCAGCATCATGATCCCTTGCCCGTGGGTCAAGGAATTCGCCGATTACTCCCGGCGCATCCCGAGAAGGATTACGGAGTCCATCTCACGCTCAACTCGGAATGGCAGGACTATCGATGGGGGCCCGTCGCCGGTCGGGACAAGGTCCCCAGCCTGCTGGATCAGGACGGTTACCTCTATCGCGATGTGGAGTCGGTCGCGAAAAAAGCCAGGACTGAAGAAGTCGAGCTCGAGTTGACGGCACAGGTCGAGCGTGCGAAGGCTCTCGGAATCCCTTTGAGCCACCTCGACACGCACATGGGGGCGGTGGTCAGTCGGCCCGACCTGATCGAGGTCTATGTCAAGCTCGGTCTCAAGTACGATCTTCCCGTGCTTTTCCTCCGCAAGATCGAGGGACCGATCGTGATGAGATACCCAGCCCTCCGCAAGCAGGGGAAGGAAATGCTGGCGGCCCTGGACGCGAAGCGGTTGCCCGTGCTCGATAACCTGGTCCAGTTCTACGGAAATGGCGCGCACGAGCAGAGGGTCCAGCAGTACTTGAAGTCACTGCGAAGCCTGCCGCCTGGTGTGAGCCAGTTGATCATCCATTGCGGCGTCCTCGATGATGAACTTCGGGCGGTCACGAACAGCGCCGTCAGTCGAGACGGCGACCGACGGATCTTCACGGACCCCGCGATCGCCGCCGAGATCCGGAAGATGGGTGTCGAGGTGATCTCCTGGAAACAATTCCGAGCGATGACCGTATCCGCCGCGGAGCCCGGAAAGGATCGAGGAACGACCAGGTGAACGAAATGAGCGATGTCGTTTCATTTCGCTCCTGGAGCGTCCTCAAGCCGGCTTCCACTTGAGGACCGGCGACTTGGCGGCCTTCACTTCGTCGGGACGGTTGATCGGCGTGGAGTGGGGAGCATCGTGCAAAAACTGGGGGTCTTCCTGAGCGATCGCGCACAGAACCTTGGCGAAGACTTCGAGGGTCTCGCGGCTCTCGGTCTCGGTGGGCTCGATCATCATCGCCTCGGGGACGATGAGCGGGAAGTAGACCGTCGGCGCGTGGAAGTTGGAATCGAGCAGGCGTTTGGCGATATCCATCGCCCGGATGCCGCGCTCCTTGGCGATTGGTCGCGCCGTCGAGACGAATTCGTGCATGCAACGACCCGGATAGAAGACCGGATACGTGTCCTTGACCAGGGACATCAAATAATTTGCGTTCAAGACCGCGTGCTGGGCGACCCGTTTCAAGCCGTCGGGACCCTGGCTGCGGATATAGCAGTAGGCTCGGAAGAGGACGCCGGTGTTGCCGAAGAACGATCGGACCCGCCCGATCGACTTGGGCCGGTCGTAATCGAGCCGATACGTCCCCTCGCCGTCGCGAGCGACGACCGGAGCGGGCAGGTAGGCGGCCAGGTGGCCACGCACGGCGATCGGGCCGGCTCCCGGACCACCTCCGCCATGCGGGCCCGAGAACGTCTTGTGCGGGTTGTAGTGCATCAGGTCGACGCCCATGTCGCCCGGCCGGACGACGCCGAGGATCGCGTTCATGTTCGCGCCGTCGAGGTAGAGCAGGGCCCCCCGGTCGTGGAGCATCTTGGCGATGGAGCCAATCTGAGGATCGAACAGCCCGACCGTGTTGGGGTTCGTCATCATGAAGACGGCGGTCTGGTCGCTGAGCTTGGCCTGGAAGTCGTCGAGCGAAACCATGCCATTACCGTCGCTCTTGATGGTGACCGCCTCGAAGCCGGCCAGGTGGGCCGAGGCGGGATTGGTCCCGTGGGCACTATCGGGGATCAGGATCTGGGTCCGGTGATCTCCGCGATCGCGGAAGTACGCCGAAGCGACCAGCAGCGCCGTCAACTCTCCCTGGGCGCCGGCGGCAGGCTGCAAGCTCACCGCATCCAGTCCGGCGATCTCGGCGAGCATCTCCTGGACCTCGTACAGGATCCCCAGTAAGCCCTGAAGCGTTTCCTCTTGCTGATAGGGATGCTGGGCGGCAAACCCCGCCATCGAGGCAAGACGTTCGTTGCGCTTGGGGTTGTACTTCATCGTACACGAGCCGAGCGGATAGAAATTCGCGTCGATCGACATGTTGAGCGTCAACAGGTTTGTGTAGTGCCGCACCACGTCGAGCTCGCCCAACTCGGGCAGGGGGGGCGGGGCGGATGATCGATGCGCGTCGGGGATCAACGACGAGAGGGGCCGATCGGGCACGTCGGAGTCGGGCAGGATGGCCGTGGATCGTCCCGGGCGGCTGGATTCGAAGAGCAGCGGTTGTTGATCGAGCTTATACATGTTGTTCCAGGTTCTGGGTTCAGGCGAAGAAATCGGCCATCAGGCAACGGAATCCGGGGAGCACATCACCGCCATCGACCTGCTGATCTTCCCCGAGCGTGACCGGCTCGACGCCGGGTCGATAAACCGTGACGGTCCGGCTCTCGGGATCAACGACCCAGACCAGGAGACCGCCGGCTCTGAGCCACATCTGGACTTTCTCTTCGACCTCGTGGGCCCGGTCGCTCGGGGAGAGGACCTCGACAGCCAGGTCGGGCCCGAAAGGGATATTCTTCTTGGGATTCGTGATGGCGGCGAGTCGCTCGGTTCGCACGAAGGCCACGTCGGGTGCCCGGACCGTATCGGGAGCCCTCTCAATGATGAAGCCCGTCTCGGCGGCAAATGTCTTACCAAGCTTCGAAGACTTCACGTGAGCCCAGATCAATCCGCCGATCTCCATGGCGATCTCGCCGTGCTCGCCGCCCGCAAGGGACATCGCGATAACCTCTCCGCGGATGAGCTCCTGGCGCATGCCGGATTCATCGGGCCATTCGAAGAATTCATCCGCCGTGAGCAGGCGAGTCTGTGTCAACATGGACCGATCTCCGCCAAATAGGCCGACTGTCAGCTCCGCGTCTTCCGGATGGCTTCATTGTAGGCCGAGGCGAGGCCGTCGATCTCGTCCTTGGTCCGCTTCTCGGTGACGGCGACCAGGATGCAGTCGCTCAACTCGGGATACCAGCGTCCCAGGTCGATCCCGCCGTGGAAACCGAGCCGACCGACTTCGGCCAGGACGCTCCTCGGGTCTTTCTGGCAGCGGACCACGAATTCCTTGAAGAAGGGCCCGGGGAAAGCCAGGGAGAGGCCGGGGACCGCGGCAAGGCGTTCGGCCGCGTAGTGGGCCTTGCGGGTCGAGAGCTCGGCCGCCTGGCGGAGGCCGTGAGGCCCCATCACCGAAAGGTAGATGCTCGCGCGTAAGGCCAGCAAGCCCTGGTTGGTGCAGATGTTCGAGGTCGCCTTCTCGCGGCGAATGTGTTGCTCGCGGGTCTGGAGGGTCAGGACCCAGCAGCGTTTTCCGTTCCGGTCGGTGGTCTCGCCGACGATCCGGCCCGGCATCTTACGTACATAAGCCTCGCGGCAGGCCATGATGCCGAGATATGGCCCGCCAAATTGCAGCGGGTTGCCGAGGCACTGGCCTTCCGCGACGACGATATCCGCCCCATAATCGCCCGGGCGATTCAACAGGCCCAGACTGATGGGATCGACGACCACGATCGCCAGGGCACCTCGAGCATGGGCCTGTTCGACGATCGCCCGGACGTCCTCGAGCTGGCCGAAGACGTTCGGATACTGCACCACGACCGCCGCAGTCTGGTCGTCGATCACCCGGCCGAAAGCTTCGGGTGTCGAGCGGCCCCCCGGGGAGGGCACGGTGACCAGCTTCGGCTCCATCTGCGCGAGGAAGGTTCGCAGAACCTGACGGTATTCCGGATGGACCGACTCGGCGACCACGACCTGCCCGAACCGACGGGTGATCGTGAGAGCCATCAGCATGGCCTCGGACGTGGCCGAGCCGCCGTCATAGAGGCTGGCATTCGAGATATCCATGCCCGTCATTTGAGTGATCAGCGTTTGATACTCGAATGTCGCCTGGAGCGTGCCCTGGCTGGCCTCCGGTTGATACGGGGTGTAGGACGTGTAAAACTCGCCCCGGGCCGACAGGTTGTCCACCACGGCCGGGATGAAATGGTCGTAGCAGCCTCCGCCCAGGAAGCAGACCCTCTGGTCGGCGCCCTGGTTCTTCGCCAGGGCGGCCTGGATGCGACCGGTGAGCTCCAGCTCGGTCAGCGCCGGCGCGATGTTGAGCGGACGCTCGAGGCGGAACTCCGCCGGGATCATGTCGAAGAGCTGCTCGAGCGAGTCGAGTCCGATCGCGCCCAACATCACGCGGACGTCGTCGGGCGTGTTCGCGATATACGCCATGGGGTTCCGTTCCAGTTCCTTCGATCGTGCCGGTTACGCGACGGGCCGATGAGGGCCGGTCGCCTGTCTTCGACGGCTGGTGACGCTCTTCTTGTATTCGCCGGAGTGCCGGCCGTTCAGTGGCCCTCTTCGGCAACTTGCTTCTCGTAAGCGTCGTAATCCATGAGCTGCGAGACGGGAGCCGGATCGTCAACGCGGAGTTTGATCAGCCAACCCTTGCCGTAAGGGTCATCGGCCAGCAGTTGGACCGTGGCGACCACATCTTCGTTGACCCCGACGACCTCGCCGCCGATCGGAACATACAGGTCACTGACCGCCTTGACGCTATCGACGGCGCCGAAGCTCTTGCCGGCCGCGAAGCGTGACCCGACGATCGGAAGGTCGATGTTGGTGAGGTCGGTCAATTGATCCACGGCGAATTTCGAGATTCCCACCGTCGCGACATCGCCTTCAAGGTGGACCCACTCGTGGGTGGACGTGAACCGTAAGTCTTTGGGATCCATGGAGTAACTTCCTTTGGAGAATCGCCAATCGAAGCGGAATCAAATGGAGAAGTGCGTCGCTCAGGCCACGGTCGCATTCGCGGTTTGCCGCTTGTAGAAGGGGAGTTTGACGACGCGTGCGGCCTCGCGGTGGCCTCGGACGTCAACCGACAACGGGGTCCCTTCCGTCGCGATCCGCGGGTCGACCATGGCCATGGCCACGTTGGCTTGTAAGGTCGGGGAGAACGTACCGGATGTGACCAGGCCGGCTTCACGTTCACCGGCCAGCACGATCGCATCCTGGCGCGCGATCCGTCGGCCCTCCAGGATCAGACCGATCCGGGCCAGTGGGGGGGCGGACTTCTTGAGAATCAAGGAGTCCCGGCCCTCGAAATCACCCTTGTCGAGCTTGACCGCCCAGGCGAGACCCGCCGAGTACGGGTCGATGGTCTCCAGGAGTTCGTGACCGTAGAGCGGCATCCCGGCCTCGAGCCGCAAGGTGTCTCGAGCACCGAGGCCGCACGGTGCGATCCCATGCGACTTGCCCGATTCCAGCAGGGCGTTCCAGACCTCCAGGGCGGAATCGCCCCCGACGATCAGCTCGAACCCGTCCTCGCCGGTGTATCCGGTCCGGCTGACCACCGTGTCGATCCGGCCCAGCAGTCTCCCCATCGTGAGGTGATAGTACCGGACCGAATCGATCGGCTGGTCGATCAACGGCTGGAGGGCCTCCAGCGCCCTGGGACCCTGGACGGCGATCATCGCCGTACCCTCGGTGCGGTCGCGAAACGTGCCCGCCGCGTCCCCGCGATGACGCTCCAGTTGCTGGACCACCTTGGCCCGATTCGAGGCGTTGCAGACCATCAGGTAGGCGAAGGGCTGGCGATAGACCAGGATATCGTCGATCACGCCGCCCTGTTCGTTCGTCATCAGGCTATACTGGATTTGATTGTCGGCCAGGCGGGCAACCTGATTCGTGGTGACCCGCTCGAGCCATGCCAGGACACCCGGGCCATCAAAAGTCAGTCGCCCCATGTGGCTGATGTCGAACAGCCCGACCCGTTGTCGCACGGCTGTGTGCTCATCGATGATGGTCGTATACTGCACCGGCATCGACCAGCCGCCGAATTCGACGAGTCGAGCACCGTGCGACTGATGCCATCCATGCAAAGGAGTTTGGAGCGACGGTGCATTCGATGACACGAGAGCCTCATGGTGAGTAACGCGAAGAAGGCGCCGGAAGCCCGTCAAGACAAGGGCTGATTTTATAGGGACTCGGCCGAATTGGAAAGTCCGGCCTCAAGGCGGGGCGGCCGGGTGGGATGAATCGGGCCGAGGAAAACCTGTGACCATGGTCGAGCCAGTCCTGAATGTTTCGATCGAAGCCGGTGGATTACGCGCGGTCTATGGCCGTCGATTGGGCGAGCGGACCCGGGCCCTGGAAAAGTGGACCCGATGGGATCATCGAGTCGCCGATGCCCGGCTCGTCGTATTCGTCTCGGCCTTGATCGCGGCCTATCTCGTCTACCAGGGTGGAGGCAAGGGTGGATGGTGGCTTGCGGCAATGGGAGGACTATTCGTCGGGTTAGTCCTTTCGCATGAGCCGATCAGCCGCGCCGCCGATCGGGCGCGGAGGGCGGTCGGGTTCTATTCGAAGGGGCTCGCGAGGCTGGACGGGCAATGGGCCGGTACGGGCATCGAGGGCCTCGAATATCTCGACTTCGAACATCCCTACGCCGCCGATCTGGACCTGTTCGGCAAGGGCTCGATGTTCGAGCGTCTCTGCACCGCTCGCACGAAGGGCGGGGAGGCGATGCTGGCCTCCTGGCTGCTCGCGCCTGCTTCCCGGGAGGAGATCCACGAACGGCATGAGGCGATCGACGAGCTTCGACCCCGCCTGGACCTGCGCGAGGATCTCGAGCTCCTGGGAGCCGAGGTTCGTGCGGGACTGGATCCGTCGGCGCTGATCGACTGGTGTGCCGTCCCGAGGGTCTTTCATGGCCATGCACTCGCCGCGGTCGCGGCCATCCTGGCCGTACTCGCGACCGCCTCGCTGATCGGTTGGTTGTTCTACGAGGTCTCGTCGCGGCCCATGCTCATCGTCTTCACGGTAGAAGGCGTGATCGCTCTTGTGCTGGCCCGCCGCGTCAGGACAGTGCTCGCCGATGTCGACCGGCGAACTCACGATCTGGTCTTGCTGTCGGAACTCCTCTCGAGACTGGAGACCGAAGAATTCCGGACCCAGCCCTTGCGACGGCTCTCGGCCGCACTTCAGACAGAAGGGTTGCCGGCCTCGAAACGCATCCGGCGCCTGGCAAGACTCCTCCACCTGCTCGAGACGCGCCGGAATCAGTTCTTCCTGCCGCTCGCGGCAATCTGGATGTGGACCACGCAGCTTGCGATCCGGATCGATGCCTGGCGAGGGACGGTGGGCCCGGAGGTCGCCCACTGGATCGATGCCATCGGTCGGTTTGAGGCGCGATGCGCATTGGGTGCTTACGCGGCGGAGAACCCGCATGACCCTTTTCCCGAGATCGTCGATCCGACCGGCTACGCGGCCGAGGCACTCGGACATCCGCTGATCCCGGAGCGCGACTGCGTCCGGAACGAGATCGACCTGGGCACGGTTGCACGGGTCCTGATCGTCAGCGGCTCGAACATGTCGGGTAAGAGCACCCTGCTGCGGACGGTCGGGATCAACGCCGTCCTGGCCTTCGCCGGTGCGCCGGTGCGTGCCCGAACCCTACGATTGTCGCTGATGGCCCTCGGCGCGACGCTCCGGATCCAGGACTCGCTCCAGGCTGGACGATCGCGGTTCTATGCCGAGATCACGCGCGTCCGGCAATTGGTTGACCAGTCCAGGGGGCCGATGCCCCTTCTATTCCTCTTCGACGAGCTCTTCCACGGGACCAACTCGCATGACCGTTGCGTCGGCGCGGAGTCGGTCGTCCGCGGCTTGATCGACCGGGGAGCCATCGGCCTGCTCACGACTCATGACCTGGCCTTGACCCAGATCGCGGATCGCCTGACTCCCGTGGTGACGAACGTCCACTTCGAGGACCAGCTCGTCGACGGGAAGATGCTCTTCGACTACAGAATGCGGCGCGGAGTCGTCCAGCATAGCAATGCATTGGCCTTGATGTGCGCGATCGGTCTCGAAGTGTGAGAAATCTCCCTGGAATCTTTATATCCGGATGCATTGATCTAGAACAAGTTCGAGGGGCGAGCGCCGGGCGTCCTCAGATTCCGGTCAATCGGCGCGAGCGGATTCCTTGAGCGGCCAAGGCGGCGATGACCAGGCCGAAGATCGCCAGCGTGCTCGGCTCGGGGACGGGGGCCTCCAGGGGCGTGAGCAGGAATTCGTCCGTCTGCCCGGAGGAGTCCGTGCCGTACGCCACGATCCGTCCCGACCCGTCGATCCCGACCGCGTCGTCAGGTGTGATATTCGCCGAGGTCGGGATCATCGCGTTGAGATCCTGCATCGCGCCGTTGGAGTAGAGGAAGGCATGCCGGGCACCGCTGGAGATCTGCGACCAGCCGACCACCTGATTTGCGTTGTTCAGGGCATTGGCGACGCCGTTCGTACCGCCGAGACTTCCCAGGCTGATGTCTCTACCCGAGGTATCGAGATGAGGAACCATCACCTGAGGCACGACGACTCCGTTCACGAGAGTACTGTAGGTGTACTCGGTCAGAGCCAGGTTGTTGTGGTCATTGATTCCGCCGACACTTCCGTAGAATTGAGAGTACCCGGCTGCGGACGCGGTCCCTGAATTAAGATAAACGTATCCTGGACTGTTGACCGTTTCGTAGTTTGAAGCTGTAAACGGCATAGGAACCGTCAGGCTTCGAGGATCGGGTACATAGATTGCAACTTGATTTGAAACCCATTGTCCCCCGGACCAGTCAGCTCCCACACCCGCGAGAACACCCAGGTTATTGCCGGTTGTCATACCACCAATGTTATAACGTTCGGTGGAATCTGGCGCTGGCCCCCAAGCAATCACGCCCCCGCTCAAATAAGAAGCATATTGAGGTAGACTTGAACCTGGATGCGCGTAGATATCGAACGAGCCGTACGTAAAACTGGCCTGGTCGGCGGCACTGAGAGCATTGAGATAGTTACCGCTCGAATCGGCGATGCCGAGATTCTTCACGGAGTAAAGCCCGTCTGCCCGTGCCGCTTGAGTGACGAAACCAAGCGACATGAAGATCAGCACGAGATTCCGAAAGCTTCTCAGCCGAGTGCACATTTCTTGTCCTTCCCTGGTCCTTTCGACGAGGATCCATCCACGTCTGTCGCCGCGCAGCCGCGACATAATTGTAAAGAATCGAAATGCTGTCAACGTGACTCAGCCAAAGATGGCGCTGATCGGCTTGCCCGCGGCGATCGGAAGGGGACGTCCGAGGGTGTCGGTGACCTCGATCGATGGGTTGATTCCGAGGGCCCAGAACATGGTCGCGGCGATGTCGTCGGGAGTCACCGGCTCGGTGGCGGGAAAGCCGCCGATGCGGTCGCTGGATCCGTAGATCGCGCCGGGGATCGTGCCGCCTCCCGCGAATAGGACTGTATAGCACGAGGGCCAGTGGTCGCGGCCGTCGGGCCCGAACTGCTTTGTGTTCGTGACCTTGGGCGAACGCCCGAATTCGCCCATCCAGACGACCAGGGTCTCGTCCAGGAGCCCCCGGGCCTGGAGGTCCTGGATCAGCGTGGGGACGGTCCGATCGGTGGTCGGGAGGAGGCGATTCTTGAGCTGTTTGAAGTTATCGCCGTGGGTGTCCCAGCCGCCGTTTCCTCCGCCGATCGATTGCGAATAATACACGGTGACGAACCGCACGCCCGCCTCGACCAGCCTTCGCGCCAGCAGGCAGCTCTGGCCGTAAGTCGTCCGGCCGTAATCGTCGCGCACCTTCTCGGGCTCGGCCGAGAGGTCGAAGGCTTGCTTGACGCTGGGCCGGCTGAGCATCGTCAAGGCTCGCGAGTAAAAAGCGTCGATCCCGCGCGCCGTGTCCGACCAGGAGAGCAGGTCGGTCTGCTGGTCGATCATTTGCTGAAGCCCGCGCCGATCTTCGAGCCGGTCCAGCGATAAAGACGAAGGAAGGCTGAGCTCCGGGAGCCGGAAGTTCGATCGATTCGGGTCCTGGCCGATGAAGAACGGGTCGTACGCCTTGCCGAGGAAGCTGGCGTGCTGGCCGGGCGTGACGCTGCCGTCGCGGAGGACGTGCGGGAAGGAGATGAACGATGGGACCGCCGGGTCGTCGGACGGGCGGAGCCTGGCGACGGTGCTCCCATAGGCCGGGTAGAGTTCCTGGGTGTCGCGGAGCCGGATGTCGTCGAGCGGAGGAGTGTGCCCGGTCAGGCTGTAATACGTCGCAGAGTTATGATTCCTCATCTTGTGATGGACCGACCGAACCTGGGCGAACCGGTCGATCACCGTGGCGAACCGCGGCAGATGCTCGGAAACATTCAGGCCCGGTTGATGGGTGGCGATCGGCTTGAACTCGCCCCGGATTCCCGACGGTGCGTCCGGCTTCATGTCGAACGTGTCGAGATGGGAAGGGCCTCCGAACTGGTGCAGGAAGATCACGTGCTTGGCCCGCGCCCGCAGCCCGGAGCTCTCGGCGGCCCTGAGCAGGGTCGGAAGGTTCAGCCCGGCAATTCCCGCGGTGCCGACCTGGAGCAGCCGCCGCCTCGTGAGCCGGCTCGTCATCAGGAAGTCGGAGCAACCACGAATCATGTTCGACTCCCTAACCTTTCAACGATCAACAAGAAGATTTTTGAGAAGACTTAACCACGAAAAGCACGAAGGACACGAAAGAAGAAGATTCAAATTGGTTTTCCCTTTTTCGTGTCCTTCGTGCTTTTCGTGGTTAATCCGCATTCATTCATCTGAGCCTGCTTCTTCACCCAGGTCAATGTCGGAGCAGGAACTCCTTGCTGTTGAGGAGAGCCCAGACGATGTCTTCCCAGGCCGACCTGCGTTCTTTGGCTCGGCTCAAGAATCGGTTCACTTCCGCAATCTCGGCGGGCTTGGGTTCGCGGCAAAGTGCGGCGAGATAAACCTCGTTGAGCAGGTCGCGGTCGCCGACTCCGGCGGCCAGCAGCCGGCCGATCCGATTGTCGGCGGCATCCAGCTTGCGACGGACCGTCGGACCGTTGATCATCTGGAACGCCTGGGCCAGGGTGGTGGACTCGGACCGCTCGCATTCGCAGGTGAGGAGCCGTTCGGGCTTGCCGAACGTCTTCAGGAAGGCGACCTCTCCGGCCACACCGGGCAATTGCGCGGCACGTGCGGAGCCGGGGGCATTGCGAAATCGCTCGGGTACCGCCAGGACCTGGCTGATCGCGTCGAGCATCACCTCGGCGGGGAGCAGTCGAACGGACGCGTGGGAGAAGTTGGATTCGTCATCCCGGTTCGTGGGATCGGGTGTCGCGTCCGCCTGGTAGGTTCGCGACTTCATGATCCAGGCCACCAGCGGTTTGAGCCGCATTCCGTGAACGTCGAAGTAGCCGGCGATCGTGTCCAGGAGCGCGGGGTTGGACGGCGGGTTCGAATCGCGGAAATCGTTAACCGGCTCGACAATCCCCCGGCCGAGCAGATGGAACCAGACCCGGTTGGCGAGGTTGCGGCGAAACTGGGGGTTATCGTGCGTCAACCAGTCGGCCAGCACGTCCAGGGCGTTTCCATCGGAGGGGCCACTCGTGGGCCGGCCCCGAAGTACGGTCGGCTGGAGCACGACTCCGGACCTCGGCTGCACCATCTGAGGCGCGACACCCGTCAAGTAGACGATCTCATCGCCGTTGATCTCGTGCGAGTCGAGATTGTCCTTGCGGACGTTGTTGGGCTGCTTGCGTGCGATGTTCGAAAAGAATGCGGCCAGTCCGTAATAGTCGTCCTGAGTCCAGGCGTCGAACGGGTGGTTATGACACCGGGCACACTGGAGTCGGAGGCCGAGGAAGACCTGGGCCACGCTCTCCGCGGCCGTCGTCGGGTCGCGATTGGTCCGGTAGAAGCTCGACGGAGGGTTCTGCCACGTCGAGCCGAGCCCGCCGACGACCTTGCGGACCAGCTCATCCAGGGGCAAATCGCGAGCGATCTGGTCGCGAAGCCAGCGCTGCAAGACCCAGGCTCCCTTTTCGCCCATGGTCTTCTCCTCATTCCGGAGGAGGTCGGCCCATTTCAAGGCCCAGAAATCGGCGAACTCGGGTCGATCTACCAGTCGATCGACCAGCTTGCTCCGCTTATCGGGGTCGCGATCGGCGAGGAAGGATCGGGTCTCGGCGGGTTCCGGGAGCCGGCCGATGGCGTCCAGGTAAGCCCTGCGAACGAAGACCGAATCACGACTCAGCCCCGACGGGTTCATCCGCAGGGCACGGAGTTTGGCGTGAACATCCCGGTCAATCGGATGGTCGGATGGCGTGGCCCGCCAGACGAAGCCGGGCCGGTCGGCCAGGAATGCCAACCGACTCGTCGCGCGGCTATTCATGAATCGGATGGCGATCGTGGTCTCGCCCGGCTCATGAGCATTCACCAGGCCGTCGGCGGAGACTTCGACTTTAGTCGGATCGCTAATGTCATAGGCGGCCTGGCGGGTGACGTCCCGCGTCGTCCCGTCGTCGAATTCGGCGGTCACCACGAGCTGCTGTTTCTTGGTACCGGGAGCCGCGAACCGTTCCGGGGGGAAAACATTGAGAGAGCGAACCCGGGGGGCCTCGGCCCGATCGTCACGACCACTCGTGGCGATCCATCGGAGCAGTGTGGTGGCCTCGATCGATTGCGGACCGAAGCGTGAGCCACCCTCGTGGGCAACTCCGGTCGTCGGCTTCAGGAAAATGAGGCTCTGCCGCGGAGAGACGGGATTCACGCGTCGCCCGAACTGCTCGTGGGTCAAGGAATGGAAGTCGAAATCGGGATCGTCGCCCCTCAGGCTGAGCCGAAATCCGCCCTTGCCGCTCAGATTCCCGTGGCAGGCGCCCATGTTGCAGCCGGCCTTGGAAAGCAGGGGCGCGATCTCCGTCCGGAAGCTCGCCGCTCGCTTCTCACCGGAATGCCGGACGTGAATCTCGGCCTCGACGGTGAAATCAGGACCGATCGCGCGGAGCGTCGCGTTGCCATCGACGAGAGGTCGGACGAGGCCCTGGTCCGTGATCGTGGCGATACTTGGCGGCTCGATGATGTAACGGCAGTCTCGAGTCAAGTCACGCAGGGAGTCGTCGCCGAGGCTCTGCGTCACCGCGACTTGCTGGCGTACGTCCGCACCCGTGAGGACGATGGTGGACGGGTGGATGCCGAGGACCGGCGATCTCGAGTCGCCGCGAGCCTCAATCGCCGATATCAAGACGAGTAAGCCGATCAACCATAGAGAGCGAGGAAACGGGCGATGCCATCGGCAAGGTCTCGCGCGGTCTCGACCGTGTCTTTGCACCACCGTCCCCTCCTTGCGCCGGCCCCGTCCCTCCCGATGTCGGGAGAGGGTTCCAGCGGCTGTTCGAACACGGAGGAACCTGGGAGGAATGTTTAAGAATAGATTAACAGTCGGGAATTTGTCACGTCAACCGTCTTCCAGGCGAGACATTCGATGAGCTCGCAGTCGGTGCGTGAAGGATCGATAGTGCGAGCCGAACGGCTGGAACACGAGAGGACTCTCCCGGACAAATCCCGACCAGGAGAAGCCACTGAAGTATCGGCCAGGATTAGTGCGACTCACACTTGGATTACAGACATACCAAACCGACTCGACGCATCAGTGAGGTGAATGCCTCCGGAGCGTCGCGTCCGCTTCGGGATCTACCGGTCGAACGTCTGCTGTCGTCACGGCCATTGATCGGCCAGTAGTCACCATGGTGACGTTTCTCGAACTGGCACGCTGTGTTCTGCTCTTCGAAAAACCGCTCCAGTCGAAATGGGGGTTCCTCGGTATATTGAGAGTGCCCGACGTGACTCGCACCTTGATTCCGCGAGGATTCCCCTCCACACTCAGTGGTCTCGATGCGGGCCATCATTCCGTTCCATTCCATTCCGATCCGTACCGGAGGGGACGAACCCATGCTGCGAGCGGTCGCGCTTGGCGTCGTGTTGCCGATCATGCTCGGGAGCGGTTTCGCCGTTGCGGCGGACGACCCTCCAGGCTCGCGGCGCCTGGCGTGCGAGCGCGTGCCGAAAGCTCGGTTCGCCCTGGAATGGCCGGTACGGGACTATCTTCAGAAGGTCACGAAGCACTGGCTGATGCAGGCTCCCGAGGCGAACCCCGCCATGCTGGCGATGTTCCGCGACCGCGACCGAAAGCCCTACCGTGACCTGCTCCCCTGGTCGGGCGAGTTCGCCGGGAAGTACCTCACCGGGGGCACCCAGGTCCTCCGAGTGGCCGGCGACCCGGAACTGAAACGGTATCTCTCGGCCTTCGTCGAGCAGCTGGCGGCCCTGCAAGACGCGGACGGGTACCTCGGGCCGTTTCCGCGTGGGCACCGATTGACCGGCGCTTCGCCCAACGTCGGCGCGAAAGGTGGACCAACATGGGACGCATGGGGGCATTACCATGTCATGCTCGGTCTGCTGCTCTGGGACGAGCAGGTGGGCGACCCCGTCGCCCTTGCCGCCGCGGCGCGGATCGGGGACCTGTTCTGCGACCGGTTCCTGGGCGACAAGAAGCCTCGGCTCGTGGATACCGGCTCGACCGAGATGAACCTGGCCCCGGCCCATTCGCTCTGCCTGCTTCATCGACGCACGGGCACCCGGCGGTACCTCGATCTGGCCCGGCAGATCGTCGGCGAGTTTTCCGCCCTGGACGCCAACGGCAGGCCGATGGCGGGCGACTATCTCCGTGGCGGCCTGGCCGAGACTCCGTTCTACAAGACGCCCAAGCCACGCTGGGAGAGCCTGCACCCGATCATGGCCCTTGCCGAACTCTACCGGATCACCGGCGAGGTGCCGTACCGATCGGCGTTCGAAAACCTGTGGTGGAGCATCGTCGACCTCGACCGGCACAACAACGGCGGTTTCTCTTCGGGCGAGCAGGCTCATGGCAACCCTTATCATCGCGGCGCGATCGAGACCTGCTGTACGATCGCCTGGATGGCGATGAGCGTCGAAATGTTGGAGCTCACCGGCAATTCGATCGTTGCCGACGAGTTGGAACTTTCGACGCTGAATTCCGCGATCGGGATGTTCTCACCGACCGGCCGATGGAGCACGTACAACACGCCGATGGACGGAGATCGCAAGGCGAATTTCCACGAGATCAACTTCCAGTGCCGGCCCGGCTCGCCCGAGTTGAACTGTTGCAGCGTGAACGCGGCGCGGGGGCTCGGCCTCATCGGAGAATGGGCCGTGATGCGCGATCGGGCCGGCCTCTTACTCAACTGGTATGGGGCCGGATCGATCACCGCGGATCTGGAAGCCGGGGACACGGTGAGGCTCGTGCAGGAGACCGATTACCCGCGATCCGGACGAGTTCGCATCCGGGTCGAACCGAGACGGAAGGAGTCGTTCACGCTACGCCTCCGAATCCCGCACTGGTCGGCTCGTACAGAGGTGAAGGTCAACGGCCAACCCGTATCGGGCGTGATTCCGGGGACGTATCTGTCGTTGTCGCGAGCGTGGGATCCGGGCGATAGGATCGATCTGTCTCTCGATCTGTCATCGCGGTTCTGGGTGGGCGAACGCGAATGCGACGGTCTGACCTCGATCTTTCGCGGCCCGATCCTGATGACCTACGACCGTCGCTTCAACCCGATCGACCCGGACGACCTCCCAGCGATGGACGCAAAGTCCCTCGAGGGGAAGCCGGCCGGGTGGGACGGTCCGATGCCGCCGATTGTCTTGATCGAATACCCGGCTGCCGGAGGGCGGAGCTTAAGGTTGTGCGACTTCGCCAGCGCCGGGGCGGACGGCTCGCCCTATCGTTCGTGGCTCAAGGTCGAACACGCCGATGCGAGGCCCTTCCTTCGCACCAATCCTCGGTGAATCTGGGAGTCGCGCCGGGTGGCATGCCACCCGCGCGATGGAGGCGGATCAAGTTCAGGCGAAGTGGGCGCCTCGGGTGTCGAGATAGACGGCGTAGAGGGATTGGCTGGCCGCCATGAAGAGGCGATTGCGCTTGGGTCCGCCGAAGCAGACATTCGCGCAGATCTCGGGCAAGAGGATCAGCCCGATGCGGACGCCGTCCGGTGCATAGACGTGGACGCCGTCGTAGCCGTGGCCCACCCAACCGGCCGCCGCGTAGACGTTGCCTTCGGCGTCGCAGCGGATGCCATCGGCGAAGCCGGCGGCTTCTTTGCCGTCGGGCATGGACATCTTCATCGACACGAACTCGCGTCCGCGGGCGAGTTTGGTGCTGTCGACGACGTCGTAAGCTCGGATATTCCGCGGGGCCTGGGGGTAATGGGATGCTCCCGTGTCGGCGATGTAGAGGGTCTTGTAATCGGGAGAGAAACAGAGGCCGTTGGGTTTGAAGAGCTCGTCGGTGACCTTGGCCAGGTTGCCGGTGGCCGGGTCGATCCGGTAGACGGCTTCCTTGATTTCCAGGGTGCCCTTGTGGCCCTCGTAGTCGCTCAGCGAGCCATAGCCGGGATCGGTGAACCAGATGCCGCCGTCGGGGTGTACGACGGGGTCGTTGGGTGCGTTCAGGAGCTTGCCCTCGAAGCGGTCCGCCAGGACGGTGGTCTTGCCGTCGTACTCGTACCGGACGACCCGGCGATTACCGTGCTCGCAGGAGATCTGGCGACCCTCGCGATCGAAGGTATTGCCGTTGGAGTTGCCGGCCGGATTACGGATCACGCTGACATGGCCATCATCCTCCAGCCAGCGGAGCTGGACATCATTGGGGATGTCGGACCAGACGAGATACTTGCCGACCCCGTTCCAGGCCGTCCCCTCGGCCCAGAGCATCCCGGTGTGCAGCCGCTTGATGGCCGAGTTGCCCATCTTGATCTTGGCGAAGCGCGGATCGAGGACGATGAGGTCGGGGTCGGGGTAGCGGACCGGCTCGGCGTGAGGCCCGTATCGGTGGGCAGGCGACGCGCCGACGGGCGGAGTCTGCGCCCGGGCTCTGGCGGCGGTGCCGGCGCTCAAGGCTACCGTGGCCAGGGCGGCCGTGGCGTTTGAAAGGAAACGGCGGCGATCGGTGATACCCTGGCCGTTGTCGATAACCCGGCCTTGGGACGGCTCCTGAATCTGGCTCATCGGAGTCTACCTCGTCTTTCCCTGGATGTCGCGGACACGGAACCGGAAACGGTTCGAGGATTCATTTTCCCGACTCGGTGGGCCGGTTCCAGGGGGTTCAACCGCGACAGGACGGAAGAATCTCGCATTCACCCCGAAATCGGCGGGGGTTCGCCGAGGTGGTCGCGAATTCCTCGCCATTCCCGAGATTGGTATAATCCCGTGGATTTTCACCCAACGAGAAAGGCAAGCAACCATGATTCAGAGTCTCTTCGATCTTTCCGGACGCGTGGCCCTGGTTACGGGCGGGAGTAAGGGTCTGGGCAAGTCGATGGCCCGCGGTCTGGCCGAGGCCGGCGCCGATATCATGATCTCCAGCCGGCATGAGGACGAGCTCCAGGCCGCCGCCCGCGAGATCGGCGCGGGGCTCAAGGTCCAGGTCAAATTCGTCGTGGCCGACCTGTCCCGGCGGGCCGAGTCGCCGCGACTCGCCGACGAGACGCTCAAGGCGCTGGGCAAGGTCAACATCTTGATCAACAACGCGGGCACCAATAAGCCCCAGGGAATCGACCAGATCGAAGACGGGGTCTGGGACATGCTCCTCGAGCTCAATCTCAGCTCGTGCATGGCGCTGACGCGTGCCCTGGTGCCGGGTATGAAAGAACGTCGGTGGGGCCGGGTCATCCACATCTCGTCGATCATGGGCCACAGCTCGGCCGCCGGCCGCAACGCCTACTCGGCCACCAAGAGCGCCCTCTTGGGGCTGGCCCGCGCCAGCTCCAACGATCTGGGTCCCTATGGGATCACGGTCAATTGCATCGCTCCGGGACCGTTCCTGACCGACCTTCCGTCCAGCCTGCTCTCGAAGGAGCAGCAGGACGAGTTCGCCAAGAGAACGGCGATGGGCCGTTGGGGACAACCCGACGAGCTGATCGGACCCACGCTCCTGCTCGCCAGCGACGCGGGGAGCTACATCACGGGGACCTGCCTCACCGTCGATGGCGGATGCCTCTCGAAGATCTTCTGAACCGTCAGGTAGGAGCTTCCCGCGTTGTCGGCAAGTCTCAGCTGACCGAGCCGCCGTCAACGTTCAGGATGGCCCCGGTGATGTACTGCGCACCGGGCGACGCCAGGAACGCAACGGCCTCGGCCACTTCCTCGGGTTTGCCGTAGCGTCGGAGTGAAGTCATCGCGCGCTGGTTGGCGGCGAACGGGCCGTCGGCCGGGTTCATGTCGGTGTCGATCGGGCCGGGCTGGATGGCATTCACGGTGATGCCCTTCGGACCGAGGTCGCGGGCCCAGGCGCGGGTGAAGCCGTTGATCGCGAATTTGGTCGCACTGTAGATGCCGACCCGCGGCATCGGGACTCTCTCGCCCAGAATGCTGCCGATGTTGATGATCCGACCGCCGGAGGGCAGCACCCGAGCCGCGGCACGAGCGGCCAGGAACGCCGCACGCACGTTCACGGAGAAGGCTCGCTCGAACTGTTCGTCCGTGGCCTCCAGCAGCGAAGCGGTCTCGTAGACCCCCGCGTTATTGACCAGGACGTCGAGCCGGCCGAATCGCTCGATCGCCCGGTCAACGACCTGGGCCGGCTCGTGGGGATCGGCGGCATCGATCCGGACCGCGTGGGCCACCACGCCCAGGCCGAGGATCTGCTCGACCACCGCCCGAGCGGCTTCCGCCGACCTCTGGTAGGTCAATAGGACGTTCAGCCCGTCGCGGGCCAGCCGGACCGCGATGGCCGCGCCGATCCCTCGCCCGGCACCCGTGACGATCGCAACCCGACGCTCGGAATCGTTCGACATGGCCGCCTCGCTGGGTTCTCGTGTGCCCGGGAACTGAGCCGATCTCATGGGCGATGATTTCGCAGGGCGGTCGCGATGTCAAGTTGATCGTCGTGGCCAGGCTTGCCACGAGGCTGGTGGCGGGATACCGGACTCGGTTACAGTTGATCTCAACGAGCCGGGCAGAATGGGACGCAGACGGGACAGGGTCTCGACCGTGCTGAAGTGGGGGCTTGTGTGGCCATGCGAGCGAGCCGGCATCGATTGACAATAGGCCGGATGATGCTCGTCATCGGGATCGCCGCTCTGATCCTGGCCATGGTGCGAATGGATAGAGCCCCCGCGCCTGCGGTTAGTATCTGCGTCTTTGCGGCATGTGCGTGGTATCTGGCCTCGAAGCGTTTCGCCGAGGCCATGGTGCGGCGGGAGGCCGCGGGGTTGACGACGACTCGAATGCAGCGGATGCGCATCCTCGTCGTATCCGGATGCGTTGCCGTGGTCGTCATTGGGCTCCCGGACGCAGCTTTCTTGGCCGGCTATCACGGATATATGAGAGCGATTCGCGCCATGGGCATCGAGAGCCATTGGACTCCCGACTACGATCCCTGGCACATGACCGTGGGAGCGGCAATCGGCATCATCTCCGCGCTGTACGTCGCTTCGTTGGTGAGGTATGGCTTTGGACCCATCATCGGGCGCAAATCGGCCGGCTCGGCGACTTCTCCTCGACAACTGATCCGGCCCGCCGCCGAGCATGAGCACGTTTCGACGCGTGGTTGACCAACACGATGTCGAGACTCGATGGGCCCTCAGATCCGCTCCGGCGAGCGGACCGTGCGCTCGTTGAGCAGGTTACCGGTATTCACGGTGGAGGCCGGTTCGAACAGCAGGACGTGGGCTTCTTCGTCGGCGACCGGTCGATGTTCGACCCCGCGCGGGACGATGAGGAACTCGCCTTCCTCCAGCCAGACCTCGCGATCCCGGAAATCCATCCGGAAACGGCCCTTCACGACCAGGAATAGCTCGTCCTCATGCTCATGATGGTGCCAGACGAATTCTCCCCGAAGCTTGACGACCTTGACGTGCTGGCCGTTCAACTCGCCGACGATCTTGGGGCTCCACGCCTCGTCGAACTGGGCGAGTTTCTCGTGGATGGCGACTTTCTCGATCCGGCTCATGGAGGTTGCCTCGTACCTCGTCGGGGGCATCGGATCCTGCACGACTCAATCCGCCGGCTTCCCTTTCGCTGCGGTCTGGCGAGCGACGAAGGCGGCATGTTCGGGAGAGGCGAGACCACGCTCGAGGGCTGCGATCACGCCGTCGAGATCTGCTCTCAGGAGCGCCGACGAGTCGAGCCATAAGCCGGGGAAGACCCTGGAATGGAAGAGACCGTCTGCCTCGCGTCGCATCGGCTTGAACTTCTTGGCCCCTCGGACATACCAGTGGACGGCTTCCGGGACCAGGGTCACCACGAGGTATTCGGGCACGCCGGCCCTTGCGTAGTCGTCCCGTTTCGCGCCGAGGTCGAAAGTGCGGCTGGATTTCGCGACTTCCACGACGAGTTCCGGCGGTCCGATCAGGTAATTGTCCTCGTTGACTGAGCAGGTGCCGCCAAGCTCCGGTTCGATTCGCAGGAGTGCGTCGGGCTGAGGTTCGCCATAATCACCGAGGATGACCGTGGCGCCGTCAGCGAGGCGCAAACCCGGGGTTCGACGACGATAGAGACCAAGCCAGATGATGAGATCCGGCGTCGACTCGCCATGGTCGGCGCTCAAGGGGCTGGGCATGTAAACCAATCCTCCGACCAACTCCGCCCGGGTCTTCGGCGGCATGGCCTCGTAACGGCGGTGGAACTCCGCCTGACTCAGACGCTGGCCGGGCGCGAGTGGCGGAATAGCGGGCGGGGTGGGGGAACGTCTTTCTTCGACGGTGCTCACGGCAATTGCCTCCGTGATGCGGTTCGTGTCGAGGCAGGGGGCACATCCAAGAGACTTTGTCGGCCTGTGAAGGAATTAGCTTGAGTGACGAGGGACGGGCGAACCGCATTCGCGACAGGTGGTGGCGCTCATGTGCACCGGCTTGCCGCATCGAGGACAGACGCGGAGCCCGGCCTCGAACTTCACGTTCGACTGCGGAGGACCGAATTCGGCGACGGCAGGTACCGCGGGTGTGGGATGGTCGCCATTCTCGGCACGTGCCAGGTGCCCCGCGCTCCACTCCTGCAATCGAGCGATGTCGGTGCTGTCCAGCTCCTCGGTTCGCGATTCCGACTCGCCGATCGGATCGTTCGCTTGAGGCCTGTCCGACCAGGCGGAGTCGGGCACCGGGACGACGCGACCGCAGTCCGGACACTTGCCCGCCTCCGGACGGCCGGAGGCCTTGACCTTGAGCCGACGGCCGCACGGGCAGAAGAACCGGATGAAGCCATCCGCGCTTTCACCGAGGTCCTGGAGCGAATCCGACGGCTTCCTACCGCGACGCAGTCGAATCCGCGAGGCACAACGAGGGCAATCGATCCGATCCGGACCGTTGGACTGGACCTCAATCACTTCACCGCAACGGCAGGTCACCCGGGGCATGGTCGTTTGGATGCTTTGCGAGCACCGATTAAAGGAGGGTGCCCTGTGAGCACCAATGGATGGTGGTTGACCGCCGCCGATCGCGAACCCACCCGAGACGACGGATGCTCGCGAAGCACCTCAGGCATCACTACCGGCGACTGCCGACGCCCAAGAGGAGGTTCTCCACGGGGATGACGTTGTTGAAGCTGCCGGAGCGGAAGCCTTCGAGGTCGAGGGTGACGAATTTGAAACCCAGCGCACGAAATGCCGAGATGAGCTCGCCGCGGACGTCCAGATCCACCAGGCGAGGCAGGTCATCGAGGGGGACCTCGACTCGCGCCAGGTCTCCCTTGTGGTATCGGACCCGCAGGACCCGCAATCCCCGCTGGCGGAGCCATTGCTCGGCCTGATCGATCATCCGGACGCGTTCGGGTGTCACCTCCTCGCCGTAGGCGATCCGGCTGGAGAGGCACGGAGTCGCCGGCTTGTCCCAGGTGGGCAGGCCCCAGGCACGGGCCAAGCCGCGGACATGATCCTTGGTGAGCCCGCATTCCTGGAGCGGGTGCCGCACTCCACGCTCGGCGGCGGCACGCATGCCGGGGCGGTGGTCGCCCATGTCGTCCATGTTGGCGCCCGAGGCGATCACGTCGACCCCGAGATCATCCAGCATCCCCGACAGGCGGCCGTAGAGCTCGCTCTTGCAGAAATAGCAGCGGTCGGTCTGGTTGCGCAGGTAATTCGGGTCGGCGAATTCCTCGGTGCGGATCACCCGATGTCGGATTCCGATTTGACGCGCGAGCGCCTGGGCCTCCTCGAGCTCTCCGGCGGCGAGGCTATCGGAGACGGCCGTGACGGCGATCGTGCGATCCCCGAGTGCGTCGAAGGCCGCCTGGGCGACCACGGTGCTGTCCACGCCTCCCGAGAACGCGACCGCCACATGACCATATCCGCGCAGCGTCTCCAGCAACCGCTCGCGTTGAGCGTTCAGCGTCGGGTCGGTCTCGGTCCACTCGCTGCGGCTCAAGAGTCACCTCCCTACCAACGGTCGTCTCGTTATCGTGTCGAAGGCCGTACGAAGGATTGTACAGGGCGGCGGGAGCCCCTCTCAAGGTAGGGGTCGCACCATCGTCGTGAGAGGACGGGCGGGATGCGTGCAAGTCGTTTCCTGTGTAGGATTTCTGATAAATATCGGTCGAACGTATTGCTTCGCTCGGAAAAAGTTGGGGCGATCCGCGGGCGGGGCGGACACTATCTGGATGTCGGGCGGCGTCGGGAGACCCGCGCCCGGCGCCGGGGAGGCTGGACGTTGGCTATTGGATCCTCTTCCACCGTCATGAAGCAGATCGCCGCCTTGTTCCAGACCGGGACGGCGACGGGGTTGACCGACAGCTCCTTGCTGGATCGATTCCGGAGCGGTCCGGCCGAGGAGGCCGAGGCGGCGTTCGCCGTGCTGGTGGAGCGCCACGGCCCGATGGTGTTCCACGTCTGCCGGCGAATCCTCGGGGATCGCCACGACGCCGAGGACGCCGCGCAGGCCGTATTCCTGGTTCTGGCTCGGCAGGCGCATACGATCCGGCGGACGGATTCGGTCGCGAGCTGGCTCTACGGTGTCGCCGCGCGGGTCGCGGCCCGGTCGCGACTGGATGCCGCCCGGCGCCGGCTGCGCGAGAGTCGGGCGCGGAGGCGGCGATGGCGATTCGGGATGTCGATCGCGACCATCGGGACGGCTCGGAGGCCTGGCCGGAGCTGTACCAAGAGCTGGGCCGGCTCCCCGAGCGGCTCCGGCTGCCGATCCTGCTTTGCCACCTGGAAGGGCTGAGCTACGAGCAGGCCGCGCGGCGGCTCGGCTGCCCGGTCCGGACGGTCCAGTCCCGGCTGGCCCGGGGTCGGGAGCGGCTGCGGGACCGGCTGTCACGCCGGGGCGTGGCGCCGACGATCGCGACCTTCACTGCGGCCCTGACCCCCGACCCCGCCTCGGCGGCCGTCTCGGAGGCCTGGAAGCAAGCTACCGTGACGGCGGCGGTCCGCTATGCGGCGGGCGGGACCGCGGCCGCTTCGATCCCCTCGACCGTCGCTTTACTACTGGCCGAAGGAGCTACGAGAGCCATGAACTTGCATCGCCTGATGAAGTGGGCGGCGGCCTTGTTGTTGGTCGGCCTCGTCGCTGGCGGGGCCGGGATCGGGATGCTGGCGCGGTCGGCACCTCCGGAGGCCGAGCGGCCCACCGAAGCCGTCGCGGACGACAATCGATTCCTCGCCTCGTTCAAGAACGGCCCGACCATCGAGGTGGTCGGGGTCTCCACGGTCCCCACCGGACCGAACACATGGTGGAAGCCCGACGGATCACCGCTCGCCGTCTCACCCGTCAACGCGATCCCGCGCAAGACCGCGCGCAGGAGGGTCACGAGGCACGGGTGATCTTGCTACGCACGTCCGGGGTGAAGAGGGACGACATGTTTCGGTGGCATCCGACCCGCCATGCCTCGTACTGGGGCGGTCGGCCTTCGAAGAACGGTCAGAACGCGCCGGAGCTGGACTACTATGAGGCCAGATTCGGCCGCGACCAAGTCGATTGTGGGGTCGAGGCGAGGCTCGCCTCCGGTCCGTGGAAGACCGAGGTGTCGAACGACGGCGGGGGGGGCAGGGGCACGTTCGTCAACGGCCACAAGTACGCCTTCGGCAAGGCGCGCCCCTTCACGTCGCGCGGCCGGTCCATGACGGTCTTCGCGGTCGCCCACAACTTCTTCGGGCAGGACCGACGCATCGTCGCGATCGACCGCGACGGCAAGGCGCATCCCGCCGTCCAGTACTCGGCCGGGTCGGACGGGGATCCGAAATGGGTGATCGACATCATCGATGGTGAATTCGACTTGCCGCCGGACCAGATCCAGGAATATCAGGTCCAATTTCGCCCGTTCGAACTCGCCGAGATCGATCACATCGCCCTCAACCCGCGATCGACCGGCAAGTCGAACATGAAGGCGGACGCCCCGCCACCGTCAACCGAGGACGCGGTCACGTACTCCTCGGTCGACGCGAAGAAGGAGCATCGGAAGATCACGATCAGCCGGGCGTACTGGGCCGATGCGGACGATGCTCCCGAGTCGGTCAAGCGGGCGAGACAGCAGGGCTTCTTCGGCGATAACCCTTCGGGCCAGCTCCTGATCCACGGCGAAGAATGGATCGAGGGCGAGCCCTGGCAACAGTACAAAGTCTTCCTCCTGGCGGCAGGCAAGGAGTTCCTGTTCCAGGCCGATGGCCACCCGGATGTCCATGGGCGGATCACGACGGGCTCGATCGTCGGTGAGACCGACCATGAACTGATCATCCGCATCCCGCCCGAGGAGTTCGACAGGATGGAGCGTGGCGTCGAATACACGCTCACGCCCCGGAACGAAGTGCCCGGCTATGAATGGAAGGTCAAGGGACGGGTGACGATCGCAAAGCCGCGGTGAGGGTCAGTCGCCGACCACGAGGACCACGAATGACCCCGGGACCATCCTCCGGCCTCGACCCGCGCCTTTCCCTTTGGCGGGAGGCTCCGTCTTCGTCTCGGCTTTGGCCGCTGGGGCAGGCTCGGGGGTCGCCGCCGAGAGGTACATCCGGTGCGTCTTCGGGTCGATGGTCATGGTGCGGGCGCCCGCTTGCGTCGGGATGGTCGCGACGACGGCGAACCGTCCCGGGGACTCTTCACCCACGGCCGTCAACGTCCCGTCGCCGCCGTTCGAGCTGAAGGCCATTCCCCGACCGGGATCGAACACGCAGCCGTCCGAACCGCGGCCGATCGGCAACCGTGCGAGGATCTTCCCGCTGTCCGCATCGAGGACCACCATCGTCTGGCTGCCGCTGCAGACGCTGAAGAGCCGACGGTTCGCGACGTCCATCGCCAGGCCGGTCGGACGCACGCCCGGTGCGAGCGGCCAACGGTTCAGTACTTTGAAGTTACGCGCGTCGAATTCGACCACCTCGGCCTTGTCCATCAGGTTCACGAAGACGTGGCCTCGGCCGTCGGCCACGGCCGCCTCGGGGACGCCTTCGAGCGCGACCGTGCCGGCCACGCTCATGGCGGAGGGATCGACCGCCGTGGCGTCCTTGCTGCCGTGGTTGTAAGTGAATACGTGGCGGCTGACCGGGTCGAACATGATCGCGTCGGGCCGGCCGCCGACCTTGATCTTGCCGGTGGCCTTGAGAGTCTTCAAGTCGAATGCGGTCACGGTATCGTCCTGGCCATTGCTGGTGAAGCCCCGGCCCAGGTCCGGGACCACGGCGACCCCGTGGACTCCGGGCGTGTCGGTCACTTCTCCGACCGCCTTCTCGGAATCGGTGTCGATGACCACGATGCGGTTCCCGCGCGAGACGTACAGCCGGTTCGCCGCGGAGTCGGTGCTGAGATAATCCCAACCTCCCTCGCCGCCGATCGCGATCTTGTGGACGTTCTTGGGGACGGCTGCTGGTGCCTGGGCACCGACGTCGGTCGCGAACAAGAGCGGTATGACGGTGGAAAGAGCCAGGGCATAACATTTCATCGAAGTGACTCCTGAGTGAAATGGGATGGACGTGATCGTCGGCCTACAGACTAGGCGTCAACCGAGATGGTCATGGCCGCCTGAGTCCGATCGATTCCTGACGGGAGACTTCGGGGGTATTCCTCGACGACAATCGCGAAGAAAACCGTTCGCGCGTGCGGATGCACGAGAGCTCGCCGGGCCTTGAGCGTACCCTGGCGCTCGCCATTCGAGCTGTTCTCGCGTCAATCGATGCGTAGGAATCCTGGCACTGTATCCGATTCCCCGACATCAACGAGGGGGAGGTTCTCATTGTTAATGAGAATTAACCAAGTTACCCGCGTACCGTGTTCGTGCATGCGTTGAGATGGAAGCAACCTCGCTGAATCGGATCTTATCTCCGGTTTAAGGTCGGCTTAGGTTCGCGGTCTATGATCCCGGTATGGCCCGGATGCCCCTGACGGTGGATCGACGCCGGGGCCGGGCGGGGTTCGAAACCGGAGGGCGCTCGCATGGACGGCCATGAAGGACCGATGGACAGATTATCGCATTTCGTTCACAAGCACTTGTTGTGGTTGATGATCGGCTCCTACGCCGTGGCGGCATGCTGGCCGTCGCTCGGACTCCGGATCCGGGACGTCTCGGTCGGCGATATCGCCCTGTTCGGGTCGAAGACTCGGCTGAGCCTCTCGATGCTCATGCTGGCATCGTTGCTGCTGAATGCGGGGCTTGGAGTCCAGGCGGATCAGATTCGAGAGATGCTTCGCTGCCCGAAACTGCTGGCCGCCGGCTTGCTGGTCAATCTGTTGATGCCGATCGCCTTCATCCTGATCGTCTCGCGCGTGATGGTGGGCTGGCACAACGCGGACGAGTTGCAGAACATCCTGGTGGGCCTGGCCCTGGTCGCCTCGATGCCGATCGCGGGTTCCTCGACGGCCTGGGCCCAGAACGCCGACGGCGAGCTGACTCTGAGCCTCGGCATGGTCCTGTTCTCCACGCTGCTCAGCCCGCTGACGACGCCGATCGCCCTGCATTCGGTCGGCCTGATGGCGACCGGCGACTACGCCGAGGATCTCCACGAGCTCGCGGCGGGCGGTACGGGGATGTTCCTGGCCTTATGCGTCCTGGCACCGTCGCTGATCGGCATCGGCGCCCGCCGCGTCGTCGGCGATTCCCGATATGCCGCGGCGAAGCCTCGCCTCAAGTTGATCAACTCGGCCATCCTGCTGGTCCTGAACTACTCGAACGCGTCGGTCTCGCTGCCGCAAGCCGTGGCCGATCCCGACCCGGATTTCCTCGCCGTGACGGTGGGTATCGTCGCGCTGCTGTGCGGGCTCGCGTTCGCCGCCGGCTCGACGATCTCGCGGTTGATGAAATCGACCTCGGCCCAGCGAACCTCGCTGATGTTCGGCCTCGGCATGAACAATAACGGCACGGGCCTCGTGCTCGCGTCGATGGCCCTGGCCGATCATCCGCGCGTGATGCTCCCCATCATCTTCTACAACCTCGTCCAGCACCTGATCGCCGGGGTCGTGGATCGGTTGACCTTCAGGACTTCGACGCTACCGGACCTCGCTCGGACTCACGCGCCTCGCGGCGGCTTGTGTAACCGCCCGGGCGAGACTTCGCGCATACTCGGGATCGAGCCGACTCCGGCTCGATAAGAATGCGGATTTTATCGTCGCCTTACGAACGCCTTAGGTTTGCAAGTTACACTGATCGACGCCGCGGGGGGCCGATACCGATGCACGGGTCGGGACACTGCGGCGGCACACCGGGAGAATCGACATGCGGAATCGCATCGCAATCGGGCTCGTGACCATCCTCGGCCTCTCGGTGCTGATCGTCCCGGCGAGGGCCGATGAGGAGACGATCCCCATCAAGAAGTTGCCGGAGGCCGTGCTGAAGGCCATCAAGAAGAAATTCCCGAGAGCCGAGATCGAGAAGGCGAGCAAGGAAGTCGAAGACGGCAAGACGACATACGAGGTTGAGCTCGAGATCGAGGACCGCTCGGTCAACGTCGCGATGAAGGCCGACGGCACCATCCTGGAGATCGAGAAAGAGATCCCTCTTGACGAGGCGCCGAAAGCCGTCAAGAAGAAACTGGCAGCGAAATATCCCGGGGCGAAAATCGGCAAGATCGAGGAGGTGACCAAGGGTGAGGATGGACCGGTCCATTACGAGGTTGCCATCTCTCACGAGGTCGTGCTGACCGCCAAAGGCAAGATTGTGAAGGCGAAGGAAGCGAAAGCGGATGACGAGAAGCCTTCCGCAAAGGGCAAGAAGGATAAGGACGACAAGGAAGATGGTGAGGACGACGATGACGACGATGAAGAGGAGGAGGGGAAGGCCAAGAAGGGCGACAAGGATTAGACTCGCGTGAAGGGCCGGAGTCGGCTCGATCCGCGGCGACCCGGGGGCGACTGCAATCATGGGAATCCGCATCCTGATCGTCGAGGACGAGTCCGACCTGGCCGACTTCATCGTGCGAGGCTTGTGCGAGGAGGGCTTCGCCGTGGAACATGCCCCCGATGCAGAGACGGCCTGGGACGAGATGCGGGCCGCCCCGTGGGACTTGATCGTGCTCGACTGGATGTTGCCGGGCGAGGATGGCATGAGTGTCCTCCGCCGATTCCGCGCATCCGGCGGCCTCGCTCCGGTGTTATTCCTGACGGCGAGGGACTCGGTATCCGACCGCATCCGCGGCCTTGATGGCGGAGCGGACGATTATCTGTGCAAGCCGTTCTCGTTCGGCGAGTTTCTGGCTCGCGTCCGCGCCTTGCTCCGCCGACGCGAGAGGCTCCCCGACCTGGCGATCGCGCACGGGGATGTCAGCATCGACCTCGCCACACAGCGAGCCCAGCGCGCGGGGAAGACGCTCGACCTGACCGCCAAGGAACTGGCGCTGCTCACGTTCTTCTTGCGACATCCGGGTCAGGTGCTGTCGAGGACGCGGATCTATGACCACGTCTGGGACGAGAACTTCGACAGCCTGTCCAATACGCTGGAAGTCCACGTGATGGAGCTGCGACGCAAGCTGGAGGCCCACGGCCCTCGCGTCGTCCACACCCTTCGCGGTCGAGGGTATCTCTTCGACGCGGCCTCGCCGTCGGAGGAGCCATGAGCTTGACCGGCCGCTTCTCCGCGCTCTTCCTGTCCGTGCTCGCCATCGTGCTCGTCGGCTTTTCGACCGTGCTGTACGTCTCGGCGCGGATCTACCTCGATCGCCAGGTCGGGGACCGCCTCACCTCGGCGTTGGCCATCCTCGCGGCGGCGGCCGAGGTCCATCCCGAGGGCGTGGAGTGGGAGCCGCGAGAGCGAGTCCTGCCCCTGGGCCAGGAGTCGGGTCCCGAGCGGTTGCGCTGGATGGTCTTCGACGAGCGGGGCCGTCGCCTGGATCATTCGCGAAACCTGGCGGATTCGGATCTCACCCCGGCATGGGTCCCTCGACCCGGGACCGTCGGGCTGCCCGGCCGTCTGGTCGATCGTCAAGGACGGGCGTGGCGAGCATCCCAGCGACGGATTCGATCCGATGCTGTCCCTGCATCGGGCTCGCGTGCCGTCGGGCCTACGCAGAAGGGCGGTGATTTCGCTAGCATCCGAGGTCTTTCATCCCTCCCTGGTCTTGACCGCGTGCGCCCCGCTCGAACCGGCCGAGTCAACGCTCGCCCTGCTCGGCGGGTTCCTGGTCGCCCTGAGCGGAGGGATCTGGCTGCTCTCGGCGCTGCTTTGTCGCCGACTTTCGCGTCGGGCCTTGACGCCATTGACCCAGATGGTCGCCTCGGCTCGAGGCCTGGACGCCGCCGACGCCGGCTGGTGCCTGGAGAAAGCGGGGACCGGCGATGAGCTGGACGAGCTCGGTGATGCTTTCAACGACCTCCTGTCCCGGCTGCACGTCGCCTACGAGCGGCAGCGGCGGTTCAGCGGCGACGCCTCGCACCAGTTACGGACGCCGGTGACGGTCCTGATCGGGCAGATCGAAGTCGCCCTGCGTCAAGATCGATCGGGCGAGGAGTATCGGCGCATCCTGAACTCGGCATTGGGACGTGCGGTCCAGCTCGGACGGATCGTTGACGCCCTGATGTTCCTGGGCCGAGCCGAGGCCGAATCGCAACTACCGGAATGTGAGACGGTGGAACTCGATCGCTGGGTCGCTGCATACCTCGCCAATCGACTCGCGACGGGCGAGCTCGTCCGTGGGGTGCTGCGGGCGGATGGGGCCCGGGTCCGGGCGCATCCGCCGCTCCTGAGCCAGTTACTCGATAACCTGCTGGATAACGCCCGCTTGCATGGAATGTCGGGGTCGCCGATCGCCGTGGAAACGACCCGGATGGGAAGGGGAGTGATCCTGGCCGTCGAGGATGCCGGTCTTGGCATCCAGCCGGAAGATCTCCCGCACATCTTCGAGCCGTTCTACCGATCGGCACAGACGCGCCGGCGGGGCATCTCCGGCGTCGGGCTGGGCCTGGCCGTCGTCCATCGCATCGCGGTCGCCTTCGGAGGGACGGTCAGCGTGCGGAGCGAACCCGGTCGAGGCTGCCGCTTCGAGGTTCACCTCATTGCGATGGAGCCATCGCTCGGATCGGCGGAGAACCTCAATCGTCCAGCTTTCCAAATTGATCCTGTCGATCCTGTCGGATCGGGAACGAGAAGAAACTGACAGGATTGACAGGATCAACAGGATGGACATAGATCGCGTCGCCAGCCCAGGAATTCTGCTTCGACCCGCATTCGAGGCTCACCGATTCCCGATGCCAGATCCGATCTCGCGGGAATCCGATGTCGGAGCCCCCGTACTTGGTTGCGGGCAAAGCCCGCGTTAGGACTGAGCAAAAGCTCGGGGATCGAAGTTCGAGAGCGGTCCGGCCGGATCGATGAATCCTAATCGATTATTCAAGTCCCAGAGTCTGTCCCGGGCAGTTGAGAGGACAGTCACCAATTGATCGTTGCTCTGGATACGCAAGGCACTGCGTAGCTCAGCGAGCATTTTCTTATCACTTACTGCTTTGGATAAGAATCGCGGAGCCTGATCGGAACGAAGCGCGCTCCAAGGCAACCACCTCTTCGTCCAGTTCGAATTCGATTTGGTTATATCTGCAATCGATCTCAGAAAAAGAAATAAATCTGCCTCCATAAATTTGTTGACCGGGGCAAATTGAGCCAACTCGCCCGCGGAGTGTCGCTCGCGTAAGATGTCCGAATGGAGAAAGCGTGCCTGATTAAGTCTCGTTGCCCTCAGCCGCAGAATTTGAATATGATCATTAAGCTCAAGAAACGTGACAGATCTTGCATCCCCCTTCGCGTGGGTTATCCATGTAAATTCCTTGATCTAAAAGTTCTCCCATAATTTCCCAACACCCTTCTTGAATGAGCGATGAAGCGAAAGCGACGAAGAGGTCGTGCCCCAGGAACTTGTGGAAGTCGAATTGTGCCTCATTATAATGCCCACTCTGACCTCTCGGCAAATAGTAACCTTTGAGCAAGTGCTCAAATCCCTTGTAAATTTCATTTGCCGAAGTGCTGTCTTCCATCTCGGCGACGGCCGAGGCAACCTTCGCAAAATGAACAGCAGGAGTGATCGTTCTCTCTATCGATTGAACAAACAATTCATCGATCGGGCGCTTTGGAAAGATCTGGCGCAATTCTGTTGAGTTCACTCGCGAGTTCTTCCCAGAATTTCCGCACCCTGGTCTTTGCATCCCTCTTTCCCTCTCGTACCGCTTCCTCGGCAGATCGGGCCACGACTCCAAGTCCGCCGGTTGGGGCCATCAAGTCTAGCTTCCTATACATCCCGAGCAGATCATTCAGGAAAGAAGAGGCGCCGGCGCAGGGTACGAAATGGAGCGATTCATTACCGAACAGGGGTTGATCAAACTGAGGTATCTCGCCGACGTGAACCCAGAAGGTCGGGTAAAGGTAGCGTCGTTTTTGCCGGAAAACTCGGCGAATGCTCTCGTCTCCGCCCGAATATCCCAGGACGATTAGACCATGATCGCTGATGATCGAGGCTAATTCTCGCTCCATGCCATCTTGAAGTTGCTCGAGGTCTCTAGGAGTATTCCGCAAACGGCCCGAACCAATCGTCCCATGCGGCTTGTAGATGCGGAACACAGGGCATTGAATCAACGGTTCCGAGCTTTCCAGATTCTCCTCCGTGATAACCTGATATTCCAAACCTCACTTCTCGGAAAGCCCACTCGATCATGTCGTCGAAGTTGGTTGTGATCACGCACCGCAGGACACCTTCCTTCGCGAGTTCCGCGATGATCGATGAGCTTCGCCCGGTTCTTCGGCGTGGAGTTCGTCGCGCAAGAAAGCTTGTTGCGTAACCGATGTGTCGTATAAGCCGCCGATTAACTCGTCGTAACGCATATTGGCAAAAGGACTTTTTAGGAACCATGTCTGGATGTCCTCACCGATCGCGAAATCGCCCTCTTCATTTGCCCGTAGCAGCTGGCGGTCTTTAGCATCAGGTCCCACGCGGTCGGAAGCCCGGCGTCTTTGGAGAGCCCCGCTCCTGCGAGACATACGTATCGACGGTCACCGCGAGTCGCGTTTGCTGCTAATGTGACCAGAGGATGCATCGTCATTTCTCTCAGGCTAAGGTTGAGGTTTTGATCTTTTGTATACTATATGGTCTCTGCGGAGATCCCGCAAGAAGGCGAAAATAGCGATTTCGCACCGGCTCCCGACGAGGTTCGGACACCTCGGTGTTCGGGCGACCCGAAGCGGATGAGAGTCGATCACACGTGGTTTGTCGGCCTTTTGAGCGTCACGAAGCGGATTTCGAGTCGTTTGCCGAGCGCAGCGGCGATCCTTCGGAGCATTGCCATGGAATGCCCGTCGTAATCGGCATCTTCGAGCCGGCTGATCACCGATGGGGTCGTGCCGACGAGCTTGGCGAGCTCTTTTTGAGTCAGCGCCGCATCGGTTCGGAGGTCGTAGACCTTCCGGGCCAACTCAGCGTTGGCTAGCTCTTCTTCGTACGACGCGATCCGTTCGGGATCGGTCCCGATATAACGATCGAGGGCGTATTGCATTGCCTTTGATTCGAAGCGGCTCTTTCGACCCATTGCTGTCAATCCTCGGGCGAGAAGGTGTGTCGTTTCGGATTGGACTTGAACAGTGTCTTTCGCTCGATGGCCCTGTCGATCTCACGCGGCGGGACGACTCTGTCTTTCACCAACCCATGAGAGATCACTACGGCCTTATCACTGTAAAAGAAGTAGAGCATTCGGTAATTGATTCCCTGAAGTCCGACCCGAAGCTCATAGATCTCATCGCGCAAGAAATCGGCTTCCGGCCGACGCAGATCATAGCCCAGGTCTGAGAGACGTCGGAGCTTTGCCAAGCACTTATCCTGGGCCTTGGCCGGGAGTTCGTCGAGCCAGTCGATGATTGGGACATCCCCGCTCTCCTCTTTGAAGAAAATGACCTGCGTCCTGGGCATCCCATGCTCCACTTCATCGACATCTTGATCCTACGTCGATCCTCAAGAGCCTGCGTTATTTTTCGCAGATTTGCGAATTATCGTCAATCGATTTCCCAGTGACGTCACGTGCGACCCGTCTCATAAGATGTCTTCACAATCCTGATCCCGGGTCGCATCAATCCGCCTGAGAACCTCGACGATTCGCCGGATCGCTTCGTCGATTTCGGCCTCGGTCGTCGCGGATCCGAGGCTGAATCGCACCGAGGATCTCAGCCGATCGTCGGGGACTCGCATGGCCATGAGGGTCGGTGACGGTCGGGTCGAGCCGCTGGCGCAGGCCGAGCCGAGCGAGGCGGCGATGCCGGCCAGGTCGAGCTGCATGAGCAGGGCGTCGCCGTCGAGGCCCGGGAAGCCGAGGTTTAAGGTCTGGGGGAGCCGACGGTCGTCGTCTGCCGGACCGTTGCGGATGACGTGGTCCGGACCCAGGGCGGCGACAAGTCCTGCCTCGAGTCGGTCGCGAAGCATCTTCCAGCGCGAGATGCGGGCCGTCGCCTCCTCATGCCAATTCAGTAGTGCCGTCGCCAATCCCACCGCCATCGGCACCGCGACGGTCCCCGGTCGCCGTCCCTGCTGCTGACCGCCCCCGAAAAGCCGCGAGCCGAGCCGGACTCCGCTTCGGACAAGCAGCAAACCGGCTCCTACCGGACCGTGGAACTTGTGGGCGCTGGCCGCCAGGGTCGCCACTCCCAACTTGCGAAAATCGACCGGGATCCGGCCGACGGCCTGTACGGCGTCGGTGTGCATCAGGATCCCTCGTGTCGTCGCCATCGCCGCGAATTCGCCGACCGGCTGGATCGCGCCGGTCTCATTGTTCGCCAGCATCAATGTTGCGAAACGTGTATCGTCGCGGAACATCTCGGGCGTGCGACTGACATCGGCGACTCCGTTGCCGTCAACCGGAACATAGTTGACGGCAAAGCCTGCCGCCTCCAGGCGAGCCACCGGTTCGACGATCGCCGGATGCTCGATTCGGCTCGTGACGACATGGCCCGGCGAGTTCTCGGCGCCCGCCAGGCCGAAGATGGCCAGATTGTTCGATTCGGTACCCCCGGACGTGAAGATGACCTCCGACGGGTCGGCACCGAGAATTCGAGCCACCGCCTCCTTCGCATCCTCCCAGGCACGGCGCGCCGACCGGCCGAAGCTGTGACGACTCTCGGCGTTACCCCCCGTCAGGAAGTGCGGACGCATGGCCTCCAGCACCCTGGAGTCCATCGGCGTCGTCGCGTTGTGGTCCAGGTAAATTGGCGAGGGGGGCATTGGACAATCGATCGAGAAACGACGTCAATCCAGGCAGCGTAGCGTCAACACCAGCCCGATGATCAGCAGCGGGATTCCGACCAGGAACAGGGGACCAGGGAGGAGCGCCGTCCCGACAACAATGAGGACGAAGCCGAGGATCAACCCGGTCAGGCGTCCCAGCAAGGCGATTGTCATGAACACCAGGCGAAACGGCAACGTGATGACGAACCAGATCGCGCGGAAAACGCCCGCAATCACTCCGAACAAGCTCCAGGATGGTGTCGGGGACATGCCGCGAAAGTCGCCGGCAAACGGGTCGCTGGCCGACTTCACGGGATACCTCGCGGTCCGGTTGTTGGCCCAGAATCGGCCCGGGGAGGGATCGGGTAACCCGCGGCCGGCGAGCCTGATTGAGGAATGGGCTTGTCTCATACGTGCTACACGGTAAATTGATTCTCGACAGCTCCCGGCGAGATGGCCGGGCGATCTCGGTCATTAGAGAATCTTCGTCGCCAGTCCGACATCCTTCAGCCTTCTCTAAATTATTGCGGAAGATGTCGTTTTGACAAGTCGAAGCTAATGATGGCATGGGCCCAGGCAGGGAGGCCGTGACCGTGCGTCAACTCGTTCTCGTCGTCGTCCTGGTGGGAGCCGCGTTCCTCGGGGGCGCATTCGTCAATGGTCCCGGTCTGCGCTGGGTCCAGACGCAAGTCCTCGGCTCTCTAGGCCTGAGCGAGGGCGGCGAAATCGCCTCAGTTGACCTCAAGGGCTCAGCAACTCCGGATCATGGCGGTGATGGGATCGGATCGATCAAAGGCTCCCCCGAACCGGTCCAAGGACCAATCGCACCGATGCCTTCGATCATCGCCGAAGTCGAGAAGGGAAAGCCGGATCCGTCGATTTCCCGGCCAGTTCCCGCGTCCGCGAGCGATCGGCGATCGGCACCTTTGGCCGTATCCCCATCCTCGTCTCGCTCGCCATCGTCATCTCTCACCGGAGCGAAAGTCCCGCCGTCCCCATCCGACTTACCTGCGCAATCGCCTCGACTCGAGCGTCACGCCCGCGGTCGCGCCATCCCCAGAAGGTCCATCAAATCACGATCGGAACGTGGCGCCGGCCCTCCTGGAATCTTTGGCGGGCTTGATGCCCTCGGGAGCGCCTTCGCCGCCCGCGGATGCGCCATCGCTGCAATCGGCTCCCTCAGAATCGCCGACCTCGGGAGCCGCGCCCGGGGTTCAGGTATCAGGAGGCGAGGACTGGGCTGCGTTGAATCAGAAGATGCAAAATCTGGGCGTGAGCCGATACACCATCGAAGGCCAGCCCGGCGGCCAGGTCGTCTTCTCCTGCCTGATTCCCCTGGCGGGACGCCAGGCCGTCGCCCAGCGTTTCGAGGCCGAAGGGCAGGATGGTTTCCAGGCCGCGAACGCCGCCCTGCGTCGCGTCGCCCTGTGGCGAGCGACGCAGCAGCGATAGTCTCAAGGTCCTCGTCCCACGGCAAGAAAGGCGGTCGGGACAATCCATGGATTGGCCGGAAGGAGGTTATCTCGCGAAACGGAAAGAACTATAATACGAGGAATTGTCGCGACCGGGAGACTCCGGTCAGGGACTCAGGGAGGATACTCGCAGAGTCTCCTTGCCGGTGAAGGGGTTACAGCCGGCCTGCAATAAAGGGCATCAACGGTTATCGGCTCGGCTTGTCCCGGCCGGTCTGCCATGTCCTGACGCCGATCGATCGCGAGGAAGGGGCTCGCTCAATGGCCACGGAAACTCCGCTTCGGGTGCTCTTGATCGTCTGCGGGAGCACCCTTCGAGCCGAGGAGATGGATCGGCCGTTGGGCTACTATCTCAAGCAGCGGATCGAGCATGCGCTGAGCGAGGCGATCGCCGACGGGCGCGACGGCCTGGAGGGCTACGTCGTCCGCATCGTGGCCGACTTTCGCTGGATTCACGACGACCCGCTTCAGGCCTTGCCCACGATCTCGCTGGGTGGGCCGGGCGTCAACCTCCTGGCGCGTCGATGGCTGGAGGAGGTCCCCGTATCCCTGGCCTTCAACGATCGCTATTTCATCCAGATGGACCCCGAGCTGACCGAGCCCCGCGTCAGTATCTGGGGGATGGATAACCCGACGACTCAGATCGCCGTCTCGGTGTTCATCGATCGGTTCCTGCCTCGATTCCTCGAATTCTGCGCCACGATTCCGGCCCAGTTCACCCCTTCCGAAGGCGACATCGATAGCGGGCCCGGGACGGATCTCGACGATACCGACGAGGACGACTGACTCGCCGCCGTCGATGAGAGGCGCCTCGAGTCGAAGCCAATCTCACTTTCCGGACCGAACCTCGGGGCCATCGCAAGGCCCAATCCCAGGCCCGGACCCGCAAACCCGCTCCTCTCCCAACCTGTCCGACAAACTCACAGTCAGACACAAAGACCTCATTTTCTTTACAGCCTTCGATCGGTGTTCCATAGTTATTGATGAGGGGGCCATCGGCGTTGCCAGGCGGTGGTCCGATTCAGGATCGCGGACCGTACCGGTCCGGAACCGCAAATGGGAGGCTGCCAGGGAAGGGTGGGGTCCGTGCGATTCCGAGGGCGGGTGCGGGCGTGTCCGGATGGGAATGACTCCCGCCGCGACGAGGCCGACCCAAAGCCTCGTCCTCTCCATCGTGTGGATGGTCGCGCCAAGACGGCGGCGGCGGATGTTCATGCCCAAGGAAGGACTGGTATTGCGATGGATTCGCTACAGAATCGGGACGGGAAGGCGGGTTCGCGCGACGCGGAGCCTCGAAGATCGGAGGACTCGCCGCATGGCCATTCGCCAGCCGCGGGCGGCGCGACGATGCGTCCTCGGCGAAGTCCACGTGCAAGATGGATCCGGGCGGAGTTCGCCATCGCGGCCGGAGCGACGGTCCTCGCCGTCGGCGCCGCGATCGCCGGGGCTCCGACTCGGTCATCCTTGTCGCTGGTGCCGGTCAGCCGCACCGTGGCGCAGGATCAGGGTGCCTGGATCATCGACTATCACCTCCGACTCATGGGGCCGACCGGGGCCATCATCACGCCCGAGGAGATCGGCGCGAAGGTTGACGGTTGGGTCTCGAACTCGCGGGTGGCCAGCCACGCCGTTCCTCGGTGGTCGTCGCTGGGGATCCAACACGGGCCGGATTTCTCGGCGGTCGGCGAGGTCATCGCGGCGGCCGATGAGGCACACAAGTGCCGCGAAAAGCTGATCGTCTCGGTCTGGGGCGAGGACCAGTCTCCCTGCCGTAGCGGCACAACCGCCGGCAATGGAGCCAAGCCGGTGGCCGGGCCAGCCGCCCCGGCTGATGCGCGAAGTGAACCCGGATCGGCTGGCCCTATGGCCGGTCTGCCGTTGAGCCTGGCGCCCGGCGGTCTCGTGCATGTGCGACTCCGGCTCGAGCATCACCACATCCTCTATGGCGACTACGATCCGTTATTGGCGAATCGCGAGGTCGAGCTGAACCTGGGCGGTGCGACGATTCGAGACCTCGTTCCACTCGACAGCGAGCAATACCTCGCCCAGCCCAAGTACGCCTGGCCCGAGCCCCCGGAGGAACGTCGCGACACGCGACACGCCATCTCCGGCCCCGATAGCCTGCACCTCGAGGCCCATGTCCCCGGTCACCATTATTACCGTTTCCCCGATCGACCGGTCCGCTATGGGACCAAGATGCGACTTCGTTTCTGGTACCTCGTCGCGGCCGGCACCGAGGGCGAGGGACGTGCCCGGATCGCCCAGTACAAGGATACACCGACCTCCTGGCGGCTGCTCAACGCGTCGGGATTTGAACGTTGCCTCAAGACCGTCGGCCGATGGACCAAGGTCGAGCACATCTTCACGACCGATGCTGAGGCCACCACGGTGGCGCTCGACTTTCGCATCGCCGGCGACGCCGACATCGGCGAGATGTGGATCGACGACGTCAGCCTCGAGCCCGTCGGCTGCCCGGGACACGCGGGGCCGTGAGTTTGCTGGTCGGATTTCACGCAGAGACGCAGAGAATGTCGATCGGATTTCACGCAGAGACGCAGAGAGGACCGCAGAGGGCGCAGAGAGGAAAAAAGACAAGACACGCTGAAAACTCTCGGCCCTTGTGGCGTTCGACGCTTATCCTTCCGGCTCTTCTCTGCGATCTTTGCGGGAGAGTCTGCGTCTCTGCGTGAAACTCCTTCCGTTTGCACCCAGCCGGCCTCAGCGACGGATCGTGATCCGGTACGACGGCCACGGGGGCGGCATGCCGGCCGTCGGGCCTGAGAGGGTGGCCGAGTTGCCGTCGCGATGATACTCGAACGGCTTGCCGGTCGCAGGGTCTTCGGGCACGGGGACCTCTGTGATCCGGTCCAGGGATTCGGCCAATGCGCCGGCGTGCGCCGCGGCGTGGATGCGGATCGCCTCGATGACGCGCAGGGCCGCGATGCGGCGTTCAATCCGCAGTTCGGCCATCATCACGCCCTGGAGATTCGGCAGATACTGGACGAACAGGATGAAGGGGCCGTTTTTCGCGGCGATGCGGCGGTTCTCGGAAGCCTCGGCTCTCGAGATTACTAGCCGCGCCGGGAGGTAGGCGTTCTTGAAGTATTCGTCCCACAGATCTCGATAGCCGTCGGCGAGGTAGAGGGCGACGACTTGGTCGTCGGTCATCGCGCCGAGTTGCGGGTCGGTCAGTTTGCGCGACGCCTTCAGATGCTCCTTCGCAGCGGGGAGCGCCTTCGACTTGAACCCGACCAGTCCCCCCTCAGTAAGCTCCCTCGACGCGGGATGTTGATCGCCCTGCTCGATCGTGAAGCGACTCCATTTTGCCATCTCTGCATGCAACCGCGCCAGGAATGAGGCCCACTCGGCCGAGGTGCGCGGCCTGGCCAGCTCGTCTTCTCTCAGCTCGGGGATCAGGTTTTCGAAGAGCTTCTGCTCGACCTCCATCTGATCGCGTAGGCTGACCAACGGTCGAGGTAGCGCGGTCAATGCCCAGTACAGGTTGGGGGCGCCGGCCCGGTCGATCAGTTCTTCGCAACGGTCGAGCAACTGAGTCGCAATCGCAATGCCGATCAGCCCATTGATGAAGAACGGTCCCTCGCCGACGTGGCGCGCGAACGCGAAGCCCGTCTCGAGGGTGCGGATGGCCTGGTCGAAATTCCCCTCGGCGATCTCGACCTTCGCCTTCAAGGCCAGGAGCCGGCCCCATGGTCGCATACTCTGTGCGTCGGGCAGCAGGATTGCGATCGCATTGGATCGCTCTTCCGGCAAGGTGTAATTCCATTCGCAGGTCTTACGATGAGCACCGAAATTAATCTGTTTGATTTTGTTTCCCCACATATCGACGAACCCGCTGGCTTCGACAAGCGGGAAGTCCTTGAGAGGCACGTCCAGCCAGCCGGGCGGTTTCTCGGAGATCTGTTTCCAGCCTTCTTCGGCCAATTCGTGGCGAATGCGCAGGTAGATCGGCGCGGCGTCGCCCGGGTTCAGATCGGCCGAGCTCGGTAGCAGTCGATATTTAAGCGCGGGGATCGGCGCGGCCGCTGGGCTCACCACCATCGCCTTGGGCAGGGGAGGTTCCTTCGACTTCGCGGTGGACTGGGCAATAGCCGGGCCGGACATGAACGGGGCCATACAAGCCGCCAGGAGGCCGATGAACGCGGGAAGAGCAGAACGCATTCTCTTCATTTCAGTACCCTCTTACGTGCATGAAGTTGGAGCGAGAACTAGTCGGACGACGAACGGGCCCCCATGGGGGCGATGGACAAGAGGACGGAGATCGAAGCCGGCGGATCAGAGATCCAGGACGCGACGCAGGTCTCCCGGTCTGAGAGGCGCCGGGCGCGGTCGCGGGTCCAGGGGAGCGGGACTCGTTGGATGCGGCTCGGCCTGGTCGTGAATCTCCGGCCAGGAGGGGACGGTGATGTCATCCGCGAGCCGCGCGGTCAGCGCCAGGTAGCTGCTGGGCGAAAGGGGCTCGGTCCTCGGGCTCTCGGTCATCGAGGGAGCCGGAAACAACAACTCCGAGGATCGAGCTCGCTCGGCGAGGGCATCTTCCAATCCGCGACGTTGCGATCGCTCGAGTGCCAGCAGGGATCGCTCCCGTTCGAGCAACGACGTCTGTTGCGCCAGCAGACCGCCCAGGCCGATGGACAGCAAGAGCAGGGCTGCCATCGAGAGTCGCAGGACTCGGATGGAAGCATCGGACCGTGCCGCAGCTCGGCCGGACTCGTAGAGCATCCGGTCGCGGTCGAGCGCACCGGCCGTCGGCCGCCAGGCCGTGATGCGATGCTCGAGCGCCTTCAGGTCTTGCTCGATTTCGTGGTCGTGGTCGGGCCTGTCGTCGTCTTGCTGCATGGGGATTCGAGCCTCGCTTGCAGCCGGGCGAGCCCGGCCTGGTAGCGTCGATGGGCGGTCGTCAGAGAGCAGCCCTGGAGGCGGGCGACCTCCTCGAAAGTCAGTCCGCCCCAGAGTCGTGCGATGATAATCTCGCGGGTCTCCGGATCCAGCTCGGCCAGGAGCCTGGAAGCGTACCCCGCGTCGATCCGGTCATCGGCGGCGTCGAACCAGGCGACGTCGGTCGCGTTCTGCCGATCGGCAACGCGCCGCTCGCGACGATGGCGACGTCGGGATTGCCGCGATGCGTCGATCGCGCCGTTTCGCACCACTCGATATAACCAGGCGACGGTCCGGTCGGGCTCCGAGCCTTGCCTCGCGAGTGACACGAACGCGTCCTGCACAATGTCCTCCGGCGCCTCGCACCACTGGCGGGCGTAGAGCACCAGAGCCGCGGCGTGCTCGTCGAACAGGCGACCAAGGATCTCAGGAACGATCCGTCCCATCGGCCTCCCGCCGGTTCGCAGTTCGTTGTCTATATTCACGACGTCACGGGCGTCTCCTTTTTCCAGGATTTGCCCGATGGTTCCCTCAATCCTTCCCGATCCAGAGTTTCTGGACAGCGATTGTCCAGCGCCGATGAAAGTTCCGCCACGAGCTTCGAGCCGCCGCGAATCACAATCGCTCTAACCGTATGCTTTTCAAAGACTTGGGCATTTCGCCAGGTTGGGCGCGACTGTTGCGTTACGGATATTGCCAGCTACGAGTTGACCCAACCCCTGCGCCCGGCCCATCGATCGAGGAGCCTAACCGATGATCAGTCTCTGCTCGCGGAGGATGTTTCTGGCAGGAAGCCTTCAGGGCGCGAGCGTGATCGGCATCACGACATTGCCCGACCGGGCCGCTGCCGGTGCGGACGACGCACCCAATGACGCGGGGCTGGCCGCCAAGGCGGTGGACTTTCTCCGGCCCCGTCAAGGGAAGGATGGGAGCTGGTCGGGTGAGCGAGAGCCGGGCATCACGGCGCTCGTCGTGACGGCCATGCTGCGATCCGGGAGGATCACTCCCAACGACCCGGCCGTGACCAGGGGACTGACGTTTCTCGAGAAGTACATCGGCCCGAAAGGCGGGCTGTCGGAGGCGCCCCACTCGGTCTACACGACCTCGGTCGCGCTCATGGCATTCCACGAGGCGAATCGCGGCGGGCGTTACGATCGCATCATCAAAGGGAGTCAGGAATTCCTCAAGACGACCCAGACGGATGAGGGAGAAGGCAAGGGCCGGGACGACCCGGCGTATGGCGGGCTGGGTTACGGCGGAGAAAACAGCCGCCCGGACCTTTCGAACACCGCATTCTTCGTCGAGGCTCTGCGCGATTCCGGCCTGCCTGCCGATGATCCGGCGCTTCAGAAGGCGTTGATCTTTGTATCCCGGTGCCAGAACCTCAAGAGCGAGTTCAATGACCTTTCGGCTGCGGCCAAGGTCAACGACGGCGGATTTGTTTATAATCCGGCCGCCGGAGGAGACGGAAAAACGACCGTTGGAGGGGGCCGGAGTCAGACTGCCAAGGGCAGGGTGAATGCCGCGGGCGTGGCTGCCGACACCGGACTTCGTTCCTACGCGGGTATGACGTACGCGGGTCTCAAGAGCATGATCTACGCCGGCCTCACCCAGGACGACCCGCGCGTGAAGGCGGCTCTCGATTACATCAAGCAGAATTACACGCTCGATGAGAACCCGGGCCAGGGCCAGCGCGGACTTTATTACTACTACCAGACATTCGCCAAGGCGATGGCACTCCTCGGCAAGCCGACCCTCGTGGACGCCCAGGGCAAGGAGCACGACTGGCGGGCCGAGCTGATCGCCGCCCTGGCGAAGCGTCAGGCCGCCAATGGGAGTTGGGTCAACCCGGTCGACCGTTTCATGGAGGGCGACCCGCACATCGTGACCTCGTTCGCGCTCCTCGCCCTGGCAAACACAAAGAAGAAAGACTGACAGCTCTCCGGCCCGGTTCAACGATCGGTAATCCGATGCCGACGGAGCGCCAGGATCACGCCCCCGCCGGCGCCCAGAGTCATCAAGCATAACGCGGAAGGCTCGGGCACGGACGACGCCTGTGCATCGAAGTTCATATCCAGGTAGTTCGTGACCGCGCCGTCGTTGATAGCCCAGGTGTCGTTCGCCTGCCAGTTGCCCGGCGTGCCGTCGCCGTACCAGATCGTGTTCAGGGCGCTACCCGTCAGCGGCGGGTTGACGTCGGCGAATGGGCCCATATATTGCCCGGGAGTAATGGTGCTGTAGCTGGAGCTGACGATTGCCGTCAGCGTGTCGGGGACGAGGATCGGCTGGAAATACCAGTCGACCCCGTAGCCTCCGTTGCCCGGTAGCGGGATGTTCGAGGCCTGGGTGGTCAGCTCCGCGATCAGCGTGCCCGGTTCGCGCAGGCCGCTGCTCGGGTCGATCGGTCCGTCGTTCTTGTAAAGATCCAACGTGTAGGTGTCGATCTCCTTGGGGCCGATCGACGCGAAGGCGAACTGGACATGAGTCAGATAGCGGTCGGTGCCGGCGAACGTGATCTGGTTGCCGAGATGATCGCCGGGTGGACGATTCGGGGTCCCATCATTTTCGAAGGGCACGAAGTCGTTCGAGCCCGCCGCGTTCGCGTTGTAGATCTGGTCGGCCCTCGACGAGTTGCCGGTGAACGAGGCAATCGCGGCCAGGATCAGGGTCATTAAAGCAGGGCCGACTTGGAATCGGCGCGCATTCAGAGACCTCGACATCAGAACCTCCAAGAAATAGCCCCCGTGGTGACGGAGAGGAGCGCACCTCGGGGGCGGTCCCGGCGCGCTCCGCGGCGCAGACTCATCTCCGGCCGCGCGAGCCCGAATCGGGCTGAGCGGGCCGATTCGAGTTTTGAGTGCATTCCCGTCAGAATGGAGTTGGAACGATCTCAGGATTACGGAATGGCCTGGGCGCCACCGTCGGCCTGACGAGCCGGCCGTTTTCCGGCTCCAGTAGGCGGGTGGCTTCGTCGCGGAATCGGAGCAGTTCCGGTGCGTTTGACTTCTTTTCCCGGATCCAGCCGAGGGAGAGGTCGTACCAGCGCACGGATTCGGCATGATTGCCGAGCTTCTGGTGGGCCATCGCGAGGAAGAACCAGTCGTAAGGGTCGCCCCCGTTGCGGAGCCGCATCGATGACGCGAGCGCCGCGACGGCAGCGCTCGCGTCGCCGGCCCGGTAGTGGGCCACGCCCAGGGTGTTCCAGTAGACCCCGAGTTTCGGTGCGATCGCGACCGCTTCCTTGGCCAGCTCGACCGCCTGGGCCGCGTCCCGCGGCGACGTATCGACACGGCTGACCAGCAGCCAGGCCAGGTTGTTGCGCACGACGGCGTTCGCCGGATCACTCTCTGCAATGGCCAGGGAATGATCCCGGAGCCGACGGCGGACCTCTTTCGCCTCGTCGGTCCGGCCCACCTGCCCCAATAGTTCGAGGGCCTCGGCCTGGAAATAACTGAGGCTGATCCGGAAATCCCGCTCCGCGGGGAAGTCGGCGACGAGGCTCTCACGAATCTCGATCAATCGCTCCAGGCATTTGAGGCGAGGCTCCGGTTGACCGACCTTCGCCAGGAAAAACGCCAGGTCGCCGTAGGTCTGGGCCAATCCCGAGCGGAGGTCGCGTGAGCCGGGTGAAGAGGCGAGCAGCCCCTCGTAGAGTTCGACCGAACGACGGTAGGCCTCCTCGGCGCCGGGCTGGTTCAGGATCATGCGGATGAACCCGACGCGGTGATCGGCCGCGGCGACGATCGCCCTCATCTCGTTATCGTCGCGGTAACGGCCTGCGATCTCCTCGTAGTAGCCCAGGGCTTCGCGGCAGAAGATCTCGTCGCGCCGGGGCTCGTCGGGATCCTGAGTCGAAGCGGGCTTTGCGATCCTGGCCAGGGCCCGGCCGGTGATCTCATCGGAGGCGGCGAAGTTGAAGAGGAGAGCCTGACGTTCGCGGGCCCTCGCTTCCTGAGTCTTGAGGAGCGCCGACCGGGCCCGACGCTGTTCCTCCCAGAGTCGGGCCATGCCGCCGGCCGCCGCCAGGGCCACGAGCACGAGAATCGCAGCGGATGCGGCCATTGCGCGCCCGTGACGTTGCGACCATCGGCCCAGCCGCTCGGCCGGGCCGGGCCTCCGGGCCAGGATCGGCCGATCGTCGAGGAAACGCCCGAGGTCATCGGCGAGCTCGCGGGCCGTGGCGTAGCGATGCTCGGGCTCCTTCGCCATCGCCTTGCCGACGACCGTTTCCAGGTCACTAGGGATCGCCGGCTCGAGCCTTCGCGGGGGGACGGGCTCGAGGCTCGTGATCCGACGAATCAAATCCTGGCGATCGATGCCTTCGAAAGCAGGCCGGGCGGTCAGCAGCTCGTATAGGGTCGCCCCGAGCGCATAGACGTCGGTGCGAGGGTCGAGGACCCGTCCGCCGCAAGTTTGCTCGGGGCTCATATATCGGAGGGTACCGACCAGATCGCCGCTGACCGTCAGGTCGCCGCTACCCTGGAGCCGGGCCAGGCCGAAGTCAGTCACCCAGATGTGGCCGCGGCGGTCGACCAGCAGGTTGCCGGGCTTGACGTCTCGGTGCAGGATGCCGAGCCCGTGCGCGTGCTCCAGTGCGTCGGCCGCCTGCATCGCCAGCCGTGCCGCCTCGCGAGGCGATATCGGGCCGCGAACTCCGGCATCCTCTCCCGTGGGCTCGTGGAGCCGATCGGCGAGCGAGTGTCCCGCGATGAGCTGCATGGCGTAGTAATGTACACCCCGGTCGCAGCCGACGGCGAAGATCGGCACGATATGAGGATGATGCAAGGCCGCCATGACTTGGGCCTCGATCCGGAACCTGGCGAGCTGCCTCGCTTCGACCCCGGTGGTCGCCGGCAGGACCTTCAAGGCCACGCGACGGCCGAGCGAAGCTTGCTCGGCCTCGTAGACCACTCCCATCCCGCCGCGGCCGATCTCGCGGATGATCCGGAACTCGCCCAGCATCCGATCCTCATCGCCGCCCATCGGGATCGCGGGAGCGTGGTCAACCGGCGGAAGCGCATGCAGGAGTTGCAAGGCGGGGAGGACCTGGGGGAGGACGCCCCCGACTTGCGGGTACCGCCGGACAAAGTCGGCGACGTCGGGTGTCTCGCCTCGCGCCAATCTCTCGAGGTACTCGTCCGCCGCCTCGGCCACCAGTGATGCGATCGAAGGGGACGGCGACAATGACGGCGGCGTTAACAGGGCTGCCGTGGGGTGGCGATTCACAGTTGAGACTCCGTCAGTCCTTCGGCCAGGAGCAAGGCGCGAAGTCGAAGCAAGGCGCGACCGTACCTCTTCCTTGCCGCGGCCGGGTCGATCTGTAGCCTCGCCCCGGCCTGCTCGTAGGAGAGACCGTCGAAGGCCCTCATGCCCAGAATGACTCGGTCGGGCTCGGGCAGACGGTCGAGCACCTCATGGAGCCGGCCGGCCGCGTCGCGCGCCGCAGCCTGCTGGCTCGGCGTCGGCCCGGCCGCGAGGATCGGCCCGACCGGATCGGAGGCGGAGTTGGAGTTGGACACCTTCGGGCTCGCCAATCGCCGCTCTCGGCCGAGGTCACGCCGCGCCGCCGACTCACGCCGACGCAACTTCCCGATCCGCTGGATGGCCGTCCGGTACAACCAGAGCCGAAACGGCATCGGGCGCCGCTCGGCGTATTCGTCCAGTCGCTCCAGGGCCTCGATCTGCGCCTCCTGCACGACGTCCGAGGGATCGATCCGGGCACACAGCGACGGCCCAAGCCGACGGGCGACGACGCGATGCAGGGCCGCTCGGTGCCGGCCGAACAGCTCTTCGAAGGCGAGTGGATCGCCGGACCGGGCTCGCGACAGCAGGTTGAGTGTCTCTTCGGTTTCGGCGGGTTGCCCATCGTCGATCATCGTCGTCCTCCTGATGTGATGCCTCCCGAGACGATACTCGATGTGACACCCCACGGTAAATTTCAAGCAATCGGTGAGCACCCTTTCGATTCCCGGTGGATGCACAGCGACAACCTGGCAGTCTCGTGGAAGCGGGTTGAATCGGTTCGAGACATGCATCATGCTGATCGTCGAGATCCGCCTCCTCAGATCGCTCTCACGACCGGGTTCAATCGAACGGAGACATTGATGCACCAAAACGTCGATTGCTGCCGTCGCCTGATAAGCCTGGTCGTCTGGATGCTGGGTTTGCACACGCCTTGTGCCTTTGCGCAAGCTCCGGCGATCGTCCGAAAGCCTCCGAACATCCTGTTCATCTTCAGCGACGACCATGCCTACCAGGCGATCAGCGCGTATGGCGACCCGCGGCGACTGATCGAGACGCCGCAGATCGATCGGCTTGGCAGGGAAGGAATGCGTTTCGACCGTTGCCTCGTGCCGAACTCCATCTGCGGGCCAAGCCGGGCCTCGGTCCTCACGGGCAAATACTCCCATCGCAACGGCTTTTACAACAACACGAACAGCCGGTTCGACGGATCGCAGGTCACTTTCCCTAAATTGCTACGCACTGCCGGCTACCAGACGGCGATCATCGGCAAGTGGCACCTCGTCTCCGAGCCGACCGGCTTCGACGAATGGCGCATTCTGCCGGGGCAAGGGGTCTACTACAATCCGGTGATGATCCGCAACGGCCGTCGCGAACAACCCCATGGCTACGTCACCGACATCATCACCGACTCGAGCCTGGAATGGCTGCGCCATCGCGACAGGTCGAAGCCGTTCCTGCTGATGTGTCAGCACAAGGCACCACACCGGGAGTGGCTGCCCGCACTCCGCCACCTGGGACACGACCGCGATCGACTCTACCCCGAGCCCCCCACGCTCTTCGACGATTATTCCGGCCGCGGCAAGGCCGAGCACGATCAGGATATGACGCTCGAGAAGACGATGAACGCGGTGGATCTGAAGTTGACGCCCCCCGATATCCTGACGCCCGATCAGCGCAAGGCATGGGACGACTACTACGAGCCGCGTAACGCCGCGTTCCGCGCCGCATCTCCGAAGGGTAAAGACCTCGTCCGTTGGAAGTATCAGCGCTACATGCACGACTACCTGGGCTGCATCAAATCGGTTGACGAGTCGGTCGGACGATTGCTCGAGTTCCTCGATCGAGAAGGGATCGCGGACAACACCATCGTCGTCTACTCGTCCGATCAGGGCTTCTACCTCGGCGAGCACGGCTGGTTCGACAAGCGCTGGATCTTCGAGGAATCGCTCCGAACGCCGCTACTCGTGCGATGGCCGGGCGTGGTGAAGGCCGGGAGCGTCAACCGGCAGATCGTCTCGAACATCGACCTCGCCGAGACCTTCCTGGAGGCGGCCGGGCTCCCCATCCCCGGAGATATGCAGGGCCGGAGCCTCATCCCAATCCTGAAGGGCCGGACGCCGTCGGACTGGAGAGACGCGTTCTACTATCAGTATTACGAATACCCGGTCCCGCACCACGTCCGCCCCCACCACGGCGTCGTGACGAATCGGTTCAAGCTCGTCCGGTTCGACCGGCCCGACCTGGACGCCTGGGAGCTATTCGACCTGGAGAAAGACCCTCACGAGCTGCGCAGCGTCTACGACGACCCGGCGTATCGTTCCGTCGTGGCGGACCTGAAGCGGCAACTCGACCGCCTGCGTGCGGAGTTGAAAGTGCCCGCCGAGAGCCCCGGGGAAGCATCCGGCCAGGCCCGGTGAGGTCGCGGCCGGAAAAGTCGATCAGGGCTCGATGCCGTGGGGAGTACACTCAATAATCCGGCTCGAGCTCGGTCTCCAACTTCTCTTTCTCGCCATCGAATGAGATTCCCTGAGTCTCCGAGACTCGCCCAAGGCAGTGATCGAAGCTAGAGACCGTGATCGCGAATAGTGCCGCTGCGGTACCGCCGTGGACCAGGATCCAGAGGACCGTGCCGGGCCAGATGTTCGTCCCGTTGGCCGGCAATAAATGGTGTTCAGGCCCGACCGCGAGAGTGGCGAAGGCGATGCCGTAGAGAGGACTACCCATGACGAGCGGCACGAGAGTTTGATCGTTGGACCGCCCTCCTCCCATGGCCAGGACGAAGATCACGACCAACCAGCTGATCGAGAATCCGACGTACGCGGCAACGCAAAGGGCGACCGCTCGGCCCAGTCGGCTCACCCAGGTCGCCAGCGCGAGACCCAGGCTGGTAATCGCCGCGCCGTAGGCCGAGATCAGAAATAAGAGTCCGAAGTAGGAGAGGATTCTTCCGCTGCTCACCAGGAGGAATCCCGTGGTAACGGCCGGCCAAACCAGGATGTGGCGGATTTCCCGGAATGCCCCCCACCATTTCCCGGCCAGGATCGTTTGCGTGGATAATGGCGTGGAAAGCAGGATGTCCAGGCTACCTCGCGCACGCTCTTCGGCCAGGCTGGTCGCGGCGCTCACGCTCACCAGGAGCAGGCCCAAGGTGACCTGGAACACATTCATCGCCGCGATGGCCCCCGCTTCCGCGAAGCCGGAGGTCGCGGCGAGCCGCAACGTCAGCAAGATCCAGAGGACGCCGAATCCCGAGTACAAGAACCAGGCCGCCCGCAGGAACCGCGACGGCCTCGATCGGTGCCACTCCCGCCACAGGACGGGGTTGCCATCGAGCGACGGGCCAGGCAGTTCCGGCAGCCATCGTGGCCCCCGGAACAGGGGAATCCACCGGCTCCATCGCGAACCAGGTTCGGCCGCCGACTTCCCCGCCTGAGCCAGGACCACTCCCCGGATCCGGGTCGTCGCCAGCCAGATCAGAAGCCCCGAGACCACAAGGCCCGCGCCCAGGAATCCCAGGAAGGTGCCGATCCCGACCTTACCAGGATCGGTGTAGGGAGCGTAGGCGAGATAATAGGGGTTCGAGAGGAGAATATATTCCCCGATAAGAGGCGCGGCGGCCACAGGAGGCGCGGCGCGGAAGGAATAAGCCGCGATCATGATCAGTATCGGGCTGCACAGCCAGAGGACCAGGATCAAGTACGTGAGCATCAAGACTTCATGGGTCTTCCGCCCCCAGACTGACAAAGTCAAGGCGAGCGTGCAGCCGAGCACGGCGCATGCGATCGCGGCGAGGAACGATCCGGCCAGGGCGATCGGGTCGATCCCGCCCAGCAAGCCCGCGAGGGCCGTGACGGGCAACGTACAGGCGATCAGGCCCAGTACGGGGATGAGGCGCACTCCCAGCTTGCCCAGGACGATCTCGGTGTTGGAGAGGTCCGTCGCCAGCATGTGGTCGAGCGTGCCGCGTGCCTTGTCCAGGCAGATCGCCCCCGCGGTCGCGGCCGGTGCCACCAGCAGGACCAGCGTCAACTCGATCACCACCACGGTCTTGTAGAACAACTCGCCGTAGCGTGCCAGATCCTGGAGCGAGACGATCTGACGTGGGTCGCTGGACCTGCGCTCGCCCTGCCAGATCAGCCCCATCCCGATCAGGATCATCCAGACGAACAGGGCGCGAAGCGCGTAGAGCTGCCACCGTCGCGTGGTCGTCAGCCATTCGTAGACGAAGACGGGTCCAGGCCCCATTCGCATCCGCATGGCGAAGCCTCCCGGAGAAGGACCGGTGGTACCCGCGACCTATGCGGCCTCCTTCGGATTGTTTCAGACATTCCGATGGCTGTCAAACACGCCGGACGAGTCGAAATGAGCCTGATCGCGTACCTGGACCGAAGATCTCCGGCAAGGACGGGGTTTCGCCGCCCCGCCGGATATCGTCATGATACAGGCAAGAGAGTCGCAAGGCCCGGCCGGACCAGTACGATACGGACTATGCCTCGACTGGAACGAAGGTGACACCCCGGGCCGTACTCACGACTCCGGTCCGCGATCGATGGGGGATTCTCGAGATGCATGCGGGGAAATCGCTGAGGACGCTGTTGATCATGGGCTTCGTCTGGCTCGTCGGGTCTGGAACGACGATCCGGGCCGTCTCCGCGGAGATCGACCTGAGCCGCGCGGTGGTCGTGGTTCCGGACGGGCTCTCGGGGCCGGAGAACAAGGCGGTGCGACTCCTGATCGAGGAGGTGCGAGCCCGCTCGGGAGTCACGTGGGACGTCTCTCTACGCTGGCCGAACAGTGCAGTCCCCATCGTCGCGATCGGCCCGGATCGTCTCCTCCGCTCGGAGATGAGCCCGGTTCGAGAGCTCATCTCGGCCCTGGTAGCGGCCGAGAATGCCAGGGATGGATTTCGAATCCGTACCCTGGACGGAGGCCGAGGCGCGGCCGCGATCCTCGTCGCCGGCAACGATTCCCGCGGGGTGCTTTTCGGCGTCGGCCGGCTGTTGCTGACGTTGCGCATGAAACCCGGAAAAGTGATGTTACCGGAGTCGCTCAACCTGGCCTCGGCACCCAAGTACCCGTTGCGAGGGCATCAGTTGGGCTATCGTCCCAAGACCAATTCCTACGACGCCTGGGACCTGGCGCAATGGGAGCGGTACATCCGCGAGCTGGCCGTCTTCGGCACGAATGCGATCGAGTTGATTCCGCCACGGTCCGACGACGATGCCGACAGTCCCCACTTCCCCATGCCTCCCCTCGAGATGATGGCGGGTATGTCCGGACTCTGCGCCGATTATGGCCTGGACGTCTGGATCTGGTATCCGGCGATGGACGCCGACTACTCCGATACCGGGACGGTCGAACATGCGATTCAGGAGTGGGGCGACGTCTTCAAGAAGTTGCCCCGCGTCGACGCGGTCTTCGTGCCGGGTGGCGACCCCGGTCACACCCGGCCCAAATTCCTCATGGCCCTGCTGGAGAAGCAAGCGGCCAATCTCCATCGGTACCACCCGAACGCCCAGATGTGGGTCTCGCCCCAGAGTTTCTCCCGAGAATGGCTCGACGAGTTCCTCGCACTGATGAAGTCGGAGCCGAAATGGCTCAGCGGAGTGGTCTTCGGCCCGCAGGTGCGCGTGAGCCTCCCCGAGCTGAGGAATTCCATCCCATCCAAATTTCCGATCCGGGACTATCCCGACATCACCCACAGCCTGCGCTGCCAGTACCCGGTACCCGACTGGGATGTCGCCTACTCGCTCACAGAAGGGCGGGAGGTGATCAACCCTCGACCGCGCGATCAATCGACCATCTTCCACGCATTCGCCGAGCACACGATCGGTTTCATCACCTATTCCGAGGGCTGTAACGACGACGTCAACAAGGTCATTTGGAGCGCCCTCGGCTGGGACCCGAATGTCGAGGTTCTGGACGTCTTGCGGGACTACGGCCGATATCTCGCCGGGATCTCCGACCGAGACGCGGACGGCTTTGCTCAGGGACTCCTCTCCCTGGAGCGGAATTGGCGGGGACCACTGTTGACCAACGGCTCCGTCGAAACGACGCTCGAGCAGTTCCGCGACCTGGAGCGGCGGGCGGCTCCCAGCGTCCTGGCCAACTGGCGGTTCCAGCAATCCCTCTACCGCGCCTATTTCGACGCCTACGTGCGCAGCCGATTGATCTTCGAGACGGCCCTCGAGGAGCAAGCGATCACCCGGCTGCGCCAGGCCGGCACCATCGGTTCGATCGCGGCCAGCGACCAGGCCGAACAGATCCTGGACCGGACCCTCAGCGAGCCGGTTGCCGCCGACCTTCGGGCTCGCGTCTTCGAACTGGGCGAGGCCTTATTTCAGAGTATCCGGATGCAATTGAGCGTCCCGCGGTACAAGGCGATCGCCGTCGGCCGGGGCGCCAATCTCGACACGATCGACCAGGTCCTGAACAACCGGCTCTGGTTGAAGAAACAGTTCCAGGCGGCACGCAAGCTCGACTCGGAGACGGCGCGGCTCCGCGCGATCGAGGCGGTCGTCGGATGGACGAATCCGGGACCGGGCGGATTCTACGACGATCTCGGCGATCCTCTCCGACGTCCCCACCTGGTTCCCGGATCGTCCTATGCCGAGGACCCGGCCTCATTCCGGGGCCCGATGACGGCCTTCGACCAGGAGCCTTCGTGGCGGAGGGCCTGGTGTCGGCACGCCGGCACGATCTTCGGAGAACCGCTCAGGGCTCGATATACCGGGCTCGATAAGGCCGCCTCGTACAGGGTCAAGGTGATCTATACAGGAGACATGTTCCAGGTGAAAGTGCGGCTGACGGCCAATGATTCAATCGAGGTGCATCCGTTCCTCTCCAAATCGAGAGACATGACGCCCCTCGAATTCGACATCCCTCCCGAGGCGACTCGTCAAGGCATTCTCGATCTGCGATGGGATGCCGAGTCGGGACGCGGCGGCAATGGCCGCGGCTGCCAGGTCGCCGAGGTCTGGTTGATCAAGAAGTAGGCTGAGAGACTGTCCCATAAGGGGGACACTTGTCAAACGAATTGAAAAACCTCCCGGATCTTCTATCGCATTCGTGCACCCAGAGTTACGACGAAGAAACAGCTCGATGCCGCCGTAGGTGCGTTAACGGATTACCAGTTTGGTGGCATCTTCATAGGTAAGGGACGATACGCGAAGTCATCCGAGGTCAGCCCTCGGGCCGATGACGACGCTTCGCCGTCCGCGCGGTCCTCTATCGGGATGGGAGATGAGACGATCACTCCGATTTCCTCGCCCCTGAACAGGGCATGCCGGCCGGCCCGGGGCCGGGACGGGATCGGCGACCGGGGCGATGGAGACCTTGCGAAAAGTTGCCATCGAGTGCCAATGAGTGCCATGGCCCGACCGGATCCGAGTCGGTCTCGGAAGTCGTTTACGAGACCCTTTCCGAAACAGACACTGACCCATTCGGGAAGACGAAACGCCCTTTGATCCGACATCCTTTGGAGGATGGATATCGGGCTGATGGGAGTGACAGCCTCGACTTACATCAGTAGACTTCAGAATGGTGTTGGACCCGGGACTTGCCGCCAATCAAACTGCCGGATCGAATCAAGCGGAGGCATCACTGTGACGCGCCCCCTTCGAAGGATCTTGACTGGGTTTGTCACGCTCACGATGGTCGCAGTCATCGTATCGGCATCGGCGACGGCGGATGGCCCACAACCGCCCCGATCATCGCCCACGCCACAGTCACCGTCGGACCTGGCGAAGCGGGTCCAGGAGATCACGGACGCCGTGCTGGAGCACCACATCGACCCCCCCGCGCGTCAGCAGATGATCCTCTCGGGACTCAAGGTGCTCTATCGAACGGCCGCGATGCCGGTCCCGTTCGGGCTGGGCGGACGAGTCTCGGCGGTGTCGACGACCGAGCAGCTCGGCGCGTTGCTCGCGGATCTCTGGCCGAAGAACACGGTCAAGGCCGTTCCCGCGAACAAGCTCGAGGACGCTTTTTTCAAAGGTCTGCTCGCCGTCGTCCCCGGCGGAGCCGAATTGATGACCGCGAAGGACCGCAGGGTAACGGAGCAAATCGAGGGCAACCGGTACGTGGGCATTCACATTTCCCTCGGCATGGATGAGAAGGAGAAACAGCCGGTCCTGATCAACGTGATCGAGCGAGGCCCCGCCGATCGAGCGGGAGTCAAGGTCGGCGACGTCATCGAAGAAATCGACGGAGTCGCCACCAAGGGCATGGCACTTCGCGACGTCGTCAACCGATTACGCGGCGAGGAGGGGACCGACGTGACGATCAAGGTCCGGCAATCCGGGCGGACGATGAAGATGACACGCGGCCAGCTCCCGCGTGCCACGATCGAGGGGGTCCGCAAGCGGCCGAATGGCGACTGGGACCTCCGTTTCGATGGCCTTTCCGACCCGATCGGGTACCTCAAGATCACCGACATCAACGCCAGCACTCCGCACGAGATTCGCAAACTCGCGCAACAACTCGAGGCGCAGGGAGCTCGGGCATTGATCCTCGACTTACGCGGCGGCGGTCGCTCGAATACGGTCCATCCTGCCGTGCTGCTGGCCGATTGCTTGCTGGACCAAGGTCCGATCGGTCGCGTCCGGACCGCTCGTGGAGAGACGAATTATCAGGCCGATTCCGACGCACTCTTCCGCGGTTGGCCTATGGCCGTACTCGTCAACATGAACACCTCCGGAGCTGCGGAGTGGCTCGCGGCCGCCCTCCAGGACAACCATCGCGCCACGATCATCGGAACTCTAACCCACGGCGCACGAAGGGCTTCGTTCCGTCGTCCGATTCAGGAGGAGTCAGAGGAAGTCCGCACGAGAGTATCCGTCGGCGACGGATCGTTGTCGATCGAATTAACGACCGGCATTCTCGAGCGTGGCGATGGGCGTGCCTTGAGCGCCACAACTGAAGTCGTAATCGGCCCCGCCAGGGGAATCTTGTCGCAACGCACGGCCCAGCCCGAGGAAATCCAGACCGGAGTGAAGCCGGATATTTCGGCCGGCCAGGTCACGATTCCCCGCGAGAATCCTCTGCGGAGGAATCTCGGGCCCGCTCCGAATGTCGCTCCAGTTCCCGTCGATCCCTTGGAAGTGGCCAAGCATTGGCTCAGCAAGGCTCTGAAGAAGCCCACTCCGGCATCCGGCGATCCCTTGAAGACGGTTAAACAGTAACTCGAGAAGAAAGACGCTGAAGTTGTCCCGAACAGCTCGTCTCCGGATGAAGGCGACACCATGCGAATCGCATCACTAACCCGCTGTCTCGGTATGGTGGCACTGACGGCCTCGCTCCTTCTTGCGATGCACGTTCTTGCCCTCGCCGACGAGCCGGGCGCTGGCCGCACCCTGGTCCGACGAATGCGGCGACCGGTCGCGATCGCCAATGCTGACGGCGGCAAGACAATCATCGTGGCCAATCGTCGCGGCGGGAGCATCTCTGTCATCGACACGATGGCCAGGAGCGTGGTCGCCGAATACGATGTCGGCCGCGGACTGGCCGACCTGGTCTCGATCTCCGGGGGGCGTTATCTCCTCGCCCTCGATCAGACGGCCAACGAGATCCTGTTACTCGGCTATCAAGACCGGAGAATCCGGGTCCTCGATCGGCTGACGGTCAGCCCCGACCCGGTCCGCCTCGCCGTCTCGGCCGACGGCTTGACCTGCGTCGTGGCCTCGCTCTGGCCGCGTCGGCTGACCTTCGTCAGCATTGCAAATCGGGCACCGGAGGTCTCTGACCGCGGGCTTTCGATCGCCGGGAGTCTCGAATTACCGTTCTGTCCGCGGGAACTGGCGGCGTTTCCCGGTGTCTCGAAGGTGATCGTCGCCGATGCTTTCGGTGGGCGGCTCGCCGTGGTCGATATCGGACGACGTTCGATCGATTCGGTCCGTACTCTGCCCGCTCACAATATCCGGGGATTGGCTTTCTCCCCCGACGGCCGGGCGCTGTTGCTGGCTCATCAGGTGCTCAACCGGCTGGCCCAGGCGGATTTCGACGATGTCCACTGGGGCCTCCTGATCCGCAATCACCTCCGGGTCCTGCGGGTTGATCCATTGCTCAAGGCCGATTCCGATTCCGCGCTGCTCGATGGCGGCCGGCTGTTCGACCTGGGTGATGTGGGCTATGCCGCCGGCGATCCGGGGACGATCGCATTCGATCGCCGAGGCAATCTGATCGTCGCGCTCGCGGGTGTGGACGAAGTCGCCATCGCCGCCGGCGTGGGCCAGGGCCCTCGACGGATCGTCGTGGGGCGCGAGCCGACCGCCGTCATGGCCAGCCCGGATGGTGAGTTCATCTACGTCGCCGATCGCCTCGATGACACGATCTCGGTCGTCGCGACAGCAACCGGACAACGGCCCGCTACGATCAGCCTCGGACCCCGCCCCGAGCCCGTTGCGGCCGACCGAGGCGAGCGGCTCTTTACCACCGCCAAGCTCTCGCACGACGGCTGGATGAGCTGTCAGAGTTGCCACACCGACGGACACAGCAACAGCCTCCTGAGCGACACACTCGGCGATGGCTCGTATGGCGCACCCAAGAGAGTCCCAACGCTCCTGGGAGTCGCCACGACCGGTCCCTGGACCTGGACAGGCTCAATGAGCCGGTTGGAAGACCAGGTGCGCAAATCGATCGCGACGACCATGCACGGCGCAAAGCCGAGCGACGCCCAGGTCGCCGACCTTACTGCGTTTCTGAGGACTCTGGTGCCGCCATCCCCGACGCTCTGGACGGCTCCCGGCAGCGATCAATCTCAAGCGGTGATGCGGGGGCGAGAGGTCTTCCAGGTGCGGAAATGCGCGACGTGCCATGTCCCGCCCGAATACACGTCTCCTGAGCGTTACGATGTCGGTCTGGTCGACGAGATGGGGAATCATGACTTCAACCCGCCTTCGTTGCGCGGAGTCAGCCGCCGTGACGCCCTCCTCCACGACGGCCGCGCCCGATCGCTCGACGAGGTAATTCAGAAAGAGAGGCATCCCCGGGGCCTCGTCCTGACTCCCCGGGAGATCGCCGATCTCGTCGCGTTCCTCGAGACCTTGTAACTGGCGCCAGGGGCGATCCTCACCGCCCCGAGTCGGAGGCGACCCGTCCGTTGTTCCCAGGCGCCTTGGGTCCCTCGGAATTCGGTTTCGCGTCGCGGGGCTGGCGGAATTCCGGCGAGTCGAACATGCCGGGCTTCGCCGGCTTGGGATCGCGCGGCAGGACCTCGGGCAGCATGGCCACGTTGTACGCCCACGCCGCCAGGACCTTCGCGCCCTGGTTGATCTCGTCGGGATAGACCTTGTCGAAGGTATCGCTCTCGGTGTGATGCGTCTTGCGATACTCGGCGCCATCCTGGACGACCGCGAAGGCCGGCACGCCGTGGGGGAGGAACGAGAGGTGGTCGGTACCCATCATCGTCCGCATGCTCAGCTCCTCGAGATTGACCGCCTCCTTGAACGGCTCGACCACCTTATCCATGAGCTCGCGGAGGTCGTATCGGCCCTGGAGCCCGATGCTCTTGACCCGCCCGGTCCCCATGTCGTGGATCAACACTCCGGAAATCTTGGACATCTCCTTCTCATGAGCCTTGACGTAAGCACGCGATCCGTGCAGCCCCTCTTCTTCGCCCGAGAACAGGACGAAGCGGATGGTGCGCCTGGGTTTGATCCCGACCGCCTTGAGCGCCCGCGCGGCCTCGAGGACCGCCATGATTCCGGTACCGTTGTCGGTGGCGCCGGTGCCCAGGTCCCAGCTATCGATGTGGCCGCCGATGATCACGACCTCGTCGGGCTTCTCCGCGCCGGGGATCTCGGCGACCGTGTTGTAGACCTCGACCTCGCCGGGGCTGAAGGTGTTCTTCATGTCGATCTCGACCTCGACCGGCCCTCGCTTGAGCAGCCTCCAGATCAGGCCGTAGGACTCGGTGGTCAGGAACGCGTCGGGGATCTCGGCCTCGGTGAAGTTGCTCGCGGCGGTGGTCATGTTGACCAGCCCATGCTCCTTGTTGGAGTCGCGGAGAATCCCGGCGACCCCTTCGGCGATCAGGAATTTCTTGAGCTCCCGGTAGAATTCCATCATCTTGGTGAAATCGCGGATGCGACGGCGCATCTCGCCTTCCAGGTTGGTCTGGGGTTGCTTGGGCGAGGGCTGGACGGAGACCTCGGCGAGCAGGACCCAGGCACCCTTGAGCTTCCCCTTGTAGGGGCTGAGCTCGTCGGCCGACTGGGCCTTGACGTGGATCACCGGTCCGCGGCGAGGGCCCTTGGTCGAAGGGCCCCAGCCGGCCGATTCCAGCAGGATCCTCTGCTCGACCGGTTCGACGACCCGGCCCTTGGCCTCCCCGCGAGTCCAGGCCCGCTCGATCATCCACGGCTCGAGCTTGGCATTGGCCAGCCCGTATTGCCGGAACTTGTCCCGGGTCCAGTGGTTCGCCTTGACCAGGCCCGGCGAGCCGGTCAGCCGCGGCCCGATCATGTCGCAGAGATACTCGATATTGGCCATCAGCTCGGAACGCTTGTCGATCTCTTCCAGGATCGCCTGGGTCACCGCCTTGGACTCGCCACCGGGCTCCGCGACCGACGCGGTTGCCGACGGCGCGGAGCTCGGCCTGCCGCCGGGCTGCTCCTGCTTCTTGGGCTCGCCGGGCACCTGGGCCACCGCGACCGCCGACAACGCCACCATCGAAACGACGAATACCGAACGGATCAGTCTCATGACTGGATTCTACTCCCCTATGGATTGATCGAGATGATGCGTCACGGCGCCGTCCGTCGGAGAGGCGAGACGTCCCGATCGCCGTCGATTCCCGTGGATGGAGTATGACGGACGCGACCTCGCTCGTCCACCGCCTGGAGGGCCAGCCTAGCGCCGACGGAGCTTGGAAGTCAGCTCGGTCAGGTCGCCGCGCCCCGCGGGCACGAGCAGATAGCCGGCGATGTACGCGAGCGTCCCGGCGGTGAGGTGCAGGATGAACAGGAAAGTCCTGGGAAGCGTCGCCGGACCGCTGTCGGCGACCGGGAATAGCCCTCTCACGATCCCGGTGACGGCGATCAAGCCCAAGGCACCGGCCGCCGGGGCGCTCAAGGTCCTCCTCAGGTAGGTCCGCGGGTCGATATGGAGCTCGCGGAAGACGTAGAACCCGGGCACGAGGAGGTTGGAGAAGAGCGTCGTCAGGACGGTCCCCCAGATCACTCCCGATACGCCAAGCCGCGCGGTGAGATAGCAACTGATCGGCAGGTTCACCAGGGCACCGATCAGGGCCGCCAGGGCGATCACCTTGATCTTGTTGAGTCCGATCGACATCTGCACGGGCACCGAGAGCACCAGGGGAAGCGCGGCGATCAGGAAGAGTCGCATGAGCGGCGACACCGTTGACGCGTCGGGGCCCAGCCGGTTGCCGAAGCAGAGGGACAGGAAAGGAGCCGCATAGATCCAGGCCAGCAGCCCCACCGGCAGCAACAGGCCGATGTGCATTCGTGTCCCGTCATACTTGACCCGCTCCAGCCCTCGCTCGTCGTGCGCGGCCGCCAGGCTTGCCACGGCGGGCATCACCAGATAAGCAAGCATCCAGCCGGTCTGTCGGAGCTGAAGGAAGGGCGTGCTCACCAGGTTGTAGACCGCGATCTGACCGCCGGCCGGCTTGGGAAGCAGGAATCCGAGGATCGTGGTATCGATCTTGTCGGCGAGCACCACGCTGATCTGGATCAAGGCCATGTAGAAACTGATGTGCCCCAGAGCCTTGTAATCGGCCCATCGTGCTCCACGAAAATGCGGTGCGAAGTCCAATTCATGGATCATCACCCAGAGGGCCGGGCCCAATGCCAGTCCGATCTGAATGGCGGTCTGGGTCGCGACGATCCAGAAGAAATCGACCCTGGCTTTCACACCTACCACAAGCACCACGAAACGAAGCACCGTAATCGCCAGTTCATACCGGGGCACGAAGTCATATCGGCGGGCCGCCTGGAGCACGCTCGAGACGACCACCGAGATCCCGAAGCTCGGCGCCGTGACCGCCTGGAGCCACAGGAGCTTGATGACCAAAGGGTAAGAGCTGACCTGGAGCGAGGAATGCGGCAGGGCCCAGTAGGCGACTCCTAGCAGAGCTGCGACCTGGATGATCGCCATCACTGCATAGAAATTCATGCCGCTGGCGATCGCGCGGTTGACCCCATCGCGGTCGCCGCGGGTCCAGGCATCGGAGATCTGGCGCTGAAGCGCCGAGCTCGCTCCGAACTCGAACAAGAACTGGAAGAATCCGAATCCCCAGGCGAAACGATACGCTCCCGAGTCGTCGCTGCCGATCGCTTCGAGCACGAGCCGGATCGACCACAAGGAGAAGACGGCCTGGAGCGGGACGCGCAACGCCAGCCAGAAAGTCCCGCTCAGGAGTCGGCCGAGGACTGGGGGCAGGGAACCTTTGCTGGAACCGGACATGGCGGTGGTGGCAGGGCTAACCGTACTCAAGGAATCCTTCCCGGGCGGGGACTCTCCATACGCTCCAAGATCAGGGAGCGGACATCATAGCCGGCCCTCCGACGACTCGAAAGCCCAAAAGGGCCGTGCGTGAGGCGCCCAGTTCCATCGGAGTTGGGCCGCGTGCCCAATTTGCAAGGCTTTCTCACGGCAGAAGATCGGCCACGGCGATCCGCCCCATCTCCTGACCGTCGATCTGCACGGGGATATGGTCTCCCTCGCGATAGAGGTCGCAATGCGCATAGCCCGCCTGCTTCCCCTTGCCAAAGGAGCCGGTCCGCACCTCGACGATCCGGCGATTCAGGTTGACGATCCAGTAGATCGGGATGCGAAAGGTCGCGTACCGCCTCAGTTTCGGCCCACTGTCCTTGGCATAGGTCGTGTCGGACACCTCGACCAGCAGCGCGACGTCGCCAGATCGGGCCAAGCGGGTACCGTAGGTCGCCTTGGGACCGCGAAGCACGATGACATCTGTGAGCGGCCGCCACTTCCCAAGAGCCAGGCGGTGTTCCTTGTTCACAACCCAGCGGGGCTGAGCGGCCAGTGCGAGTAACCCCAAATGAATATTGAGAGAAGCCAAAACGTGCGGAGGGTTCTCCGACACGATGAATGGAATCCCGCCCGAGAGTTCAACATGGTTCTCGCCAAACACCCCGGCATTTATGGCCTTGAGAAACTGGCGCGGGCTCATCTGATAGATCTCGTGGATCATCGTCCCACTCCCCTACTGCCACCTCGTCCGACAGTTCGCGCCTATTTCCCATCTGAACGGATAGACTAAATCTTACCCCTTTTCTCCATGGACTCCCATACTGAGGGATCGTGAATTGGAGCTTCCTCCAGGGGCCTGCACGAACCTCGAGAATTTGTGAGACTGCCTGTGGCAGCGATCGCGACGCAAAACCTTACCGCTAAACACCTAATAAGGGATTCTGCAGCCTAGAAGTGCTCCGAAGTCATGTTCTACACCAACCGCCGAGCGTCTCAGCGGGCCGATGCGGAACGATACTGCCGATCCAGTTCTCTCATGTCATTCTGGAGCTTCTGAAAACGACGAGCGAACTCGGTGGAGGAACGCGGATTCGAACGTGACCCCATCGGCGCGAATGAGCGGAGGTAAGCGACGACATCATGCACCTGGGCCTCCTCCAGTTTGCCCACGAACGACGGCATGGCGATCCCCTTTCCGTCGAGGATGCTCACGGACAACTGGGCATCGTCGCGCGACCTTTGCCAGTCGGCAGAGGTGAAGTCCGGCAGACTCGGGACCCGGGAACGAATGGTGCTTCCCCGACCATCGCCCCCGTGGCATGACGTGCAGACCGACTGGAAGAGACTCCGCCCAGCGGACAGTTGGGGTCCGAGCGATTCGCCCTTGACGCTCGGAACAGGCATCGAATCTCGCGGGAGGGAGGGCGTCGCCGAAGTCCGGGATTCGGTCATGATGTCGGCGTCCTCGCGATCCGTCGGCTCCTCCGGGACGACCTGCCTCCCCCCCTGGAACTCGCGGACCAGGGTGACCATCCGGATCATCGTGGTCGGTTCGAGTTTCCCCTTCATCGCCGGCATGAACCCCTTACCGTCACCGATCGAACGGAGGAGCTGGTCGTCCGCTCGGGCGCGATGCCAATCGGGATTCGTGAAATCGGGGATCGTGCGCATCAGATCCCGAGACGACTCACCTCGACCATCCTTCTCGTGACATTCCATGCATAGTTTGCGATAGAACTCGATGGAGTTGTTGAGGTCGCTCCTGGTTAGCAACGGTCGGGAGCTCGTCGGGCGACTCGGAATTGGGCTGGCGTCACCGGCAACTGCCGCTCCTCCGTCAGCCCGCGCCTCGAGACAGAGATGGCCGAAGGCGAGGAAGAGCAGGCAAGGGCGGACGTACGATCCGGACGTGGGGGTGCCGGCCCTGCGGACGAGGGTTTTCATCTGAAATCACTTCATGCTGGGAGGAGCCGACTTATTGATATGATGTGGTAGGTATGACCCGCCGCGCAGAAGGCTCACTCACCTTCGACGCCCTCGCGGCCCCACCTGGCTCTTCATAGCCTAATAGAGTCGTCCAGGGAGGGATCGGTTGCGAATTCTCCCCGGGAGAACCGTCTTTCTGGATTGCCCCGAACCCGCTTTCGAACCCGACGGGGGGAAAATCGCTGAGCAACGCATCGAGGACGCGCACGGGATTGCTTCGATGGCTGTCGTCCGGCAACCATGCGCTGCTGGCTCGCAGGATGGTCGCCTCAATCGACAAAGGTTCGCTCGACTCTCAGGGTTATAGCGAGGTCGGTTTCGTCATGGCAATTCCGGCGGGCTTGGAATAAACTCGATTGATGAGTCCGGGCGAGCTCGCCGGGAGCCTGACGAGTCGTGCGCACGACTCGGGCGACGAGCCTAAATGTCGGGGCGTGGCCGGGCGACCGAGCCGGGCTTCGCTTGATCCCCTCTCTCGCTCTCTATTCCGATGCAAGCACGAGAGTTGGAGGAGCGCGGCATGCTATGGAATCTCGAGTGCCCGTCATGCGGCAATTCCCAGCGAGCCACGGACGCGGTATTCGGAAAGACGGTCCTCTGCCCGACCTGCGGAGGAAGTTTTCAAGTTGCGAGCCCGAATTCGAGGATGGCATCGTCTTGGAGCTGGCGAGAAGACCCGTCGAGCCACGGCGATTACTCCCGGAGTTGACCTGAGGCGCACTCCCGATCGAGTCCCAACCCGGAAGCCAATCTCCCGCCAGCAACTTCCCGATTCGCGGGCCATCGGCGAGTGGGCTTGCCTCCTTGGATCTACCTATCGCTCGGCGGTACGGCAGCTTTGATCGTCGTCGCGATGGTCGTGCTGGTCCGATCGTACGGAGGAACAAGACCGGGCCGGCCTTCCCATCAGACAGAAGACGGCGGCCGAGTGACTTCCACGTCGAAACCTCAGCCGGTGGCGGTCGCGGCCCCAGACGTCCCTCTGACTACGGCCCAGATCGTGGCGCGTTGCGAGCCCTCGGTCGCGTTCATTAAGGGGAAGGTATCGAGCGGGACCGGCTTCCTGGTCAGGTCGGGTGTGGTCGCAACCAATGCGCACGTCATCGACCATGAATTTCTCTCCGTGCTGGAGGTCCGCTTCCCCTCCGGCCCGGTCGGCCAGCAGGGACCGAGTCGTGTGGAACTACTCTACGAGGACACGAAGCGCGACCTGGCCTTGCTGGCGGTGAAGTGCGGCCTCCCCCCGCTGGAGATCGCGCCCTCGTATCGGTTCGTCAAGGGCGAGGACATCACCGTGATCGGCAACCCCGGCCTCGGGGAAGAAATGGTGCTGGAAAACGCGATCAGCCGGGGGGTGATGAGCTCCAGGACGGTCATCGATGGCCTGAATTACCTCCAATTGAGCATCGCCATCAACCCCGGAAACTCGGGCGGGCCCGTCTTCGATTCGGTCGGTCGCGTGATCGGCGTGGCGACGCTCAAATCGACGAAGGCCGAGTCGCTGGCATTCTGCATCCCGGTCGAGGACGTGCATGCCGCACTCATCAGGAACGATCTCCAGCAGGACTCGGCCCGCGAGGCCCTGAAGTCTCGCCGACGCGCCCACCTGGCGTTTCGTATTCTCGCTACCGCCGGGGCGATTTATAGCGTCGGTCTCAACACACGCGCCAGCATGCTAAGGGCTGCCCCGGTCGTCGGACCGGGGAGGAACCCCATTCCGAACGAGGAGTCCCGGAAGTACCACGACCTCCTCACCATGCTCGAGGAGAAGCAATTCTCGCTCGTCCGCACGGAACTCCCCCATATCCTCGCCGACGCGTCGATCGTCGAAACCGCCCGTCGCGGTTACGAGGGGCTCGCGGCCAATTACGAAGCAATGAGAGATCTCTACGCCAATCCCATCCAACCGGCCAACCTCTATGAGTCGCGAGCCCAGGGCTTCAAGGAGCACCATCTCCGACTCGTGAAAGAGCTCCAGGGCGCCCTCGGAGTCGAGGTGCCGGCCAATGTACTTGCGATCCTCGAGTCGCGGGGGCCGGCCGTCGATCAACCGCCGTCCTTGTTCGCCGAGATCATACCGCCACCGATGCTGCCGCACTTTCGCGGCTTTCCGGGGCCGTTCCCGCGGGTCCCATTCGGGCCGGGTTTGCCCGGAGGTTTCGACCCTGCCGAGGACGCTCGTTCGCGCTTGCGAGAATTGCGGGAGCGTACGCAGCAACAGATGCGCGACATGCAAGAGCGTGCGCGATCTCTACGACCGCCCTTCGGTTCGTGAAACGGCCAGGGCTCACGGGACTTGGTCGGTCAATAGACGCTCGAATGCAGCCTGACGACGTATTCGTGCATCCGCTGATTGAAGGAGATCACCGACGTTCCGGAACCATACACGGACGTATAACTTCCCGTCCCGGAAGTGAGGACGAAGATGTATCGGTGCGACGGCGATGCGGCCATCTTCAATTGAACGCTCCCTCTCGAGTTCCACAGAGTCAACGTCGCGTTGCTGAGGTCAGGCATCCTTCCCGGAGCGATGAGAGGATCAGCCAGTCCCAGCGAACCGTTAACCCTCCCCATGGATTCGGCACCGCCAGAGAGCCCGAACGATGATACGATAATCCCCGCTTGCTCCACCGATCCGAAGGGGATGCCGAGCAGACTTCCATTCAGTTGGAAACGCTTGACCCTGGCCATGTGAACCGTGGCGGCCGGGTCGGCCATTCCCGTCGATAGGAGGATCTTGCCCTCCAAGGAGTCAAATCCCAGGGTGCGGCGCAGTCTTCGACATCGGAACCTCCGTGTTGATGATCGATCAAAGGCGCACGGAAGTCGCGTGGGACGCGGCGGAGAACCGCCGCACCCTCGCGACGTCGGCGGGATTCTATCAGAACGCTCGCGGAATGGGGAGGCGATCATGGCCAGAAGTTTCGGGGCCCCTTGCCGTTGGGGTCCCGAGTTGCAAGGGTCGAAGGAGAATCCGCTGGCGGATCGGGAACTCCCGGTGGGAGAATAGCGACTCTTCCCAGAAACCGCCCTCGATCTGGACGTCGCCATCAACTTCCGAACGAGCAACGGGACTCTCTCATGAAGCGATGTATCTCTAGAGCCCTCCTGGTCTTGCCGATCATGGCCTCGGTCGCGTCAGGGCAGGGGACGGAGCGATCCGACTCTCCCGGCCCGTGGCCGATCGAGAAGGCCGAGGCCTGGTCACGCCAGCACCCGTGGCTGGTCGGCTGCAATTTCGCCCCGAGCACTGCGATCAACCAACTCGAGATGTGGCAGGCCGACACGTTCGACCCTGTCACGATCGACCGCGAGCTCGGTTGGGCCGAAGGCCTCGGTTTCAACAGCGTCCGGGTCTTCCTGCACCACATGCTCTGGGAGCAGGACCCAACGGGATTCCTCGCGCGGTTGGATCAATTCCTCACGATCGCCGATCGACACCACGTCGGAGTGATGTTCGTGATCTTCGACGCCGTGTGGGACCCGTTCCCCCAGCTCGGCAAACAGCGCGCCCCGAAACCGGGCTTGCACAACTCGGGATGGGTCCAGAGCCCCGGCGCCAAGCTCCTCGCCGACCCCAGGTCTCACGACTCGCTCAAGGGATACGTCACGGGGGTCCTCGGCCACTTCAAAGCCGATCGGCGCGTCCACGCCTGGGACCTGTTCAATGAGCCTGACAATACCAACGGATCCAGCTACAGCCGGCTCGAGCCGGCCGGCAAGCCCGACCTGGCCAGGGCCCTTCTGGAAAAGACATTCGCCTGGGCACGCGAGGTCGCGCCGTCGCAGCCCTTGACGGCCGGCGTCTGGATCGGCAGCCTGTCCGACCCGAATCGGCTCTCGCCGATCAACCGGTACATGCTCACGCAATCGGACGTGATCAGCTTCCACAACTACCGCCCCCTGCCCGAGCTGAAGAAGGACGTCGAATCGTTGAAGCGATACCGCCGGCCGATCCTGTGTACCGAGTACATGGCCCGGCCGATGGGCAGCACGTTCGACCCCGTCCTGCCTTACATGAAGGAGGAGCACATCGGGGCTTACAACTGGGGATTCGTGTCGGGAAAGACGCAGACGATCTACCCCTGGGATTCCTGGAAGAAACCCTATGACTCGGAACCCGCGACCTGGTTCCACGACATCTTCCGCGCGGACGGTACCCCGTACGACGCCAAGGAAGTCGCGTTCATCCGAAAGGTGACGGGAAAGGCCTCGTCCGCAAGATGACCATGACCCGCAATATTCGCCCGCTGACCCCGGATGACCTGCCCGAGCTGAGCCGATTCTTGACCGCGGGGTTCCACGCCCCCCCGGATGCCGACTTCGCCGCGTCCGATGTTCTGCGCTGGAAATACCTGGACCCCGAGACGTCCGTGGGATGCTCTGTGAGCACCTATCCGACTTCGCCGGGCGGCAAGGAGACCGATGCATCCCGAAGCTATGTCGCGCACGACGATGCGGGTCGGATCGTCGGCCATCTCGGCTTGTGCCGCACCGAATTTGAGGGCCAGGCGCTTGCAGGCGTCGGCGGTCGAGTGCCGACGATCCATATCATCGACTGGCTCGGCTCCCCCGAGCACCGCGCCATCGGGATGAGCCTTATGAGGCGGGCTCACCAGGCGTCGGCGACCCCGTTCGGTCTCGGGGTCAGCCAGGCGGCGCTGGTGGTCGGCGAGCGGGCGGGTTATGAGCTGCGGAGCCTCGTCCCGGTCTATACGCGAGTCCTCCGCGCCGGGTACTGGCTCCGGAGCGAGGGCCTCGGGCCCTTGCGGCGCGGATTGCAGCTGGCCCGCGACGCCATGAGCCGGTTGGCACACCCTCCCGAGAGCCCCCGAGCGACGATCACGCTCCGTAGGGTACCGATGTTCGGTCCCGAGATCATGCCCATCGTCGAACAGGCCAAGGCGCACGCGATCTTCACGCGCCGCGACCCGGCTCGGCTCAATGCATTCCTCCGCTTTCCACGCCAGGCGATGTCGGGGTGGCACTTGCTCGACGCCGATGACCGACTGCGCGGATTCGCCGTGCTCAACCTCATCCCCAAGGATCGGGGACGCACCCGGACCGGTAAGTTCGTCGACTGCTTGCTCGATGACGTCTACGACGCGTCCTGGCAGGCGTCGACGATCGCCCTGACGAACGAGCTGGCCCGGCAAGGAGCCGACCTGGCGCAGGCCTATGCCAGCACGCCCTGGGCTGCCGCCGCCCTCGGCCGGAGCGGGTACTCGTCGCGATTCTCGGTGAAATTCCATATCCGCGATCGCCAGGGAATGATTCCCCGTGATGCGGTCTTCCATCTGACGCCGCTCGAAGGGGACTACGCCTACACATAGGGCCGGTTTCACCGGCCGGACCACGATCGGATGAGGCGATCTCGGTCAATCTCGAGGACGTCCGGTCGGCAAAGCCCGCGCTACCTCGTGTGGTTCTCGTCGAGGATCGCTCGGCATCTGTGGAGATGCTCGGCCTGACCTGGAGTATAAAGGGCTTCGCGAAGGTCGACCAGGTAGAAGTTGACGCCCACGATGTTAGCCCCGCGCAGATCGGCCCCTCGGAGGTTGGCCTTGCGGATCTCCTCGGCGGGCTTGACGACTTGGTCGTAGTAGTCGTCGGTATAGAATCCGGTGCGGCTCCCCTCGGAGGCGATCGGGCTGCCCACCAGGCCGTTGCGCGATGAACCCAGGTGAAAGGTCGCTCCACGCAAGTCGGCATTGCGAAGGCAGGCCCCCGGCCAGTCGACCTCGGCCAGGCCGGAGTCGCGGAGATCGGCGCCGAGGAACTTGGCCCCCGGCATCCGCGAACCGGTCAGGAGCGCACCTCGGAGCTTTGCATCGTGGAAGTCGGCATCCGTCAGCTTCATCCCTTCCAGGTTGCACATGCTCAGGTCGGCCACACCAAATCGAGCACCGTCGAACCGCGCCAGATTCAATGCGAGACCGGACAGACAAGCTTCGTGGAGAAACGCATTGGTGAAGTTGGCGTCTTCGATATCAGCCTCTCGAAGATTCGCTTTCGAGAGCCTGGCCTCGATCAAGGATGCGCCGGCGAGATTCGCCCCGATGAATCGGGCATGAATCGCCGTGACCCCTCCGAGATCCGCGCCGCTCAGGTCGGCCGATTCTGCCCTTAATCTGGTCAGATTTGAGCCACGAAGATCGGCTCGCGGCAAATAGGCCCTTTCTAGCCGGGCTCCCTTCAGGTTGGCCGCGCTCAAATCGGCCTCTCGCATCGCCGCGTTGCGTAGGTTGACCCCCTTCAAGTTCAAACCCGACCACTCGACTCGATCGAGATAGGCGCCCTCCAATCGAGGCAGCCGATCCGGGTCGGGTCGCCATCCGGGCGTCGCGGCATGGAGCAAGCTCGCCGCCAGAGGCTGGACCGGTCGGCACCCATCCTGAGTCATCCAGTCGCCGAGGTGCTGAAGCGCCTCAATATTTCCGGAGATGAGCCGCGCAGCCTCCTGCACCAGGTCGGGAGGAAACCGGTGGGTCAAGTCGCCGCACAAACCGCTCTCGACGAGTGACGCTAGTTTATCGGCGGCCAGGACGAGTGCCGTCGCTCGGTGTCGAATGAGTCGAGCCAGGTCGGAACCGAACCGTCCTTCAGGCGTTTCTCCCCGAGGAAGCTCCGAAACGGGCAGGGCCGGCCATGGGTTATGAGTCTGGCGAATCGTGTCCAGGCAGAAATCTTCGACGCGTTCCCGCAATGCGGGACGGCCATCGAGCCGGGCCGCCAGATCGCGCCGCAACGCCGTGCGGAGGTCGCCGATCGACTCATCACCCGCCATCCGGTCGAGCACGACGGTCCAGAGCTCGGGGATCCCATTGAGGTAACCGCGATCGCCCGAGGCTCTCAATCGGACCATCACCGAGTTGCATCTCTCGGGGTGAACCGCCAGGAGGTACTCGATCAGGTCATCCTGGCCCCACGAGGCGAGTCGATAGACCGGGACGCCCTCGATTAGTGACGAGTTGCGAGGGACCAGGATGATGAGCTGGCGATCCGCACCCGCGACGAAGTCGGCCGCTTTCTCCTGCGACGAATCCAGAGGGTGTCCATCGTCGGGCTGGTCGAGGAGTCGTACGCGATCCCTCGCCCAGGGCGGCAAAATCGCGGCCAGGTGGCGTAAGGCGGTGGACTTACCGGAGCCGGGACCACCCGCGATCGTGATCAAGCCGAAGCGTCCAGCCTGGATCAACAACCCGATTGCGTCTTCGAGCGGGATTGCCTCTCCGGTCTCCGGTGAGATGATGCGGGGCCGGACGCTCGCGCGCCCGAGGACTGGACCAACGTCCCAATCCATGACGGCGGCCGGCTCCTCGCGCGCGACCTCCGGATCGACCCACTCGATGTCGCGGCCGCCATCGAGCCAGGGATCCCAGAGCTGGGGCGAGCGATCCGGCACGAGTTCCGGTTCTGGCTCCCGCATTCGCAGCGGCTGAACGGGCTGAGAGACTGCCCAGCCCAGGCCCGCGAACAGGCCCACGATCGCCCCGAGAATTCCCGGCAGGAAGTACCCCTCGATGCTACGCCCCGCCAGGTCGGCGAATACGGCCGTGGAAGAGAGAGCCACGCTGATCCCGGCGGCGACGAATGCCCCCAGTGCGGGGAAGATGTCGCTGTAGTCTCGACCGTAGACTATGCCAGATCGTCCGCGATCACCGGCTCGCCCAACCATGGCCATGACCAGGTCCCCTCTTCGGACGACGCACCTCATGATTGTGTAGGGTGGCTTCCTGGCTCGAACCGCTCGATCTCATCCGGGTCGGGTACGCAAGATGATGGCGATTCACCAATCCCTCACCTCTTCCACCGTAGCAGGTCCATTCATCAGTAGGAAGACTCCATGAGACATCCCGTTGTGCGTAACATGGGTGCAGCCAGTCCACCGGTGACGAGTGACGCGCCGACCGCTCACGATCGACGGGCCATCTGAACTGCTGACGAATGACGAATGACGACCGGAAACCATGAAAAACAAGCGTGAAATCCTGGCGAGAGTGTTCGGGCGGTTGGGATTGGTCGGGCTGCTGGAACGCGTCGCGGCCGCGACGCGGCCGGGGCTGATTGTCTTGACCTACCACCGGATCGCCGAGCCGGGTGCCGACCCCTTCTACGACCCGGTGATCTCTGCGACGCCCGAGTCGTTCCGCGCCCAGATCGAGTGGCTCAGGCGACGCGTCCGGGTGCTGGCGCTCCCTGAGGTCGTTTCGATGCTGGAGTCGGGCTCACGCTGGCGTGAGCCCTGCGCGCTCGTTACCTTCGACGACGGATATCGCGACAACTTCGAATTGGCGGCGCCGATCTTGATCGAGCTGAATATGCCGGCGATGTTCTTCCTCCCGACTGCGTTTCTCGAGTCGCCGCGGCTGCCGTGGTGGGATGAGGTCGCGTACGTGATCAAGCAGACTCGCCGCTCCCGGCTCGTGCTGCCCCGTGACCCCGAAGGTCTCCAGCCGGCAATTCCCCTCAACCTGGGAGCGATGCCGAGACCCTTGGGGATCATGACCATCATCCGCGCGTTCCTCGACCACACGATCGCCGACGAGCGCTGGTTCCTGGATCAGCTCTCCGAGCAGGCCGAGGTCTCCGTCGACGGCGATTCGCTGGCCCGCGCTCTGTTCACGGACTGGGACCAGGTGCGACAGGTCGCCGCCATCGAGAGCCCTCTGATAATCGGTTCGCACGGGCATTCTCATCAACGGCTGTCCGGGCTCGATGAGGATTCCCAGCGCCTTGAGCTGGCCGAGTCGAAAGAGATCCTCGAAGCCCGGCTCGGTCGACAGGTCGCGGCGTTAGCCTATCCCTATGGATGGCCGGGCAGTTATACCCCACGGACCAAGGCACTCGCCGCCGAGGCCGGCTATCGCCTGGCGTTCTCCTCCGTCGAGGGCGTCAATCACCCCGATTCGCTCGACCTGTACGACATCCGACGGCTCAACGTCGGGTCGGGCGACTCTCCGGCACTCCTCCGAGCCCGGACGGCGTTGCACGCTGCATTCGGCGGATCATTCTTGTAGATATCCCTTTCACGCGGAGACGCAAAGATCGCGGAGAAGAAGCAAGTTTGATTCACTAATTATCGTCAATATAATAGATTTAAGAATTCTTTGCGCCCTCGGCGTGAATTCCCGCAGCGTCTTTGCGTGAAACGCGTTCATGAGACGAGAATGTGCCCCTCAGACGAGCGTGATCAGCACGACCTCGGGTCGGCAGAGGAAGCGGACCGGGGGTGTGATCGTGCCGACGCCCCGGGTCACGAAGACCTGTGAGCAAGGGCCCTGGACCAGCCCGTGGAGGTACTTCTGGCCGTATCGTGACGGGACGATGGGAGCACCGAACCCCGGCACAACGACCTGACCGCCATGGGTGTGGCCGCTCAGGACCAGGCCGACGCGGGGGTCGTCGAGCGTCTCGACGAAATCGGGATTGTGCGACAGGAGGATCACGGCATCGTCCAGAGTGGCGTCGCCCACGGCGGAGTCGATGTCCTGGCGGTCGGTCCAGAGGTCTCCGACGCCGCAGATCCTCAGCCGAGCCCCGCGACGCTCCAGCCAGATTCCGCGGTTGTTCAGGTCCGGGAGTTTCGCCTCCGCCAGCGCGTGACGCGTGATCGGCGCGAATTCCCGGTTATCGTGGTTGCCCCGCACGGCGAATCGCCCCATGGGCGCCTTCAGCTTCCCCAGCTCCGCGATCCCCGGCGCGATGTAATGGTCCGATTGGTGCACGTAATCCCCGGCCAGGACGACGATATCCGGTTGAAGCGAGTTGGTCATCTCGACGACATGCCGGACATAGGTCAGGGGCACGAATGGCCCATGGTGCACGTCTGCCAGCAGGGCGACGGTCGTCCCCCTGAACGACGCGGGAAGGTTCGGCAATGCAATCGCCCGCCGGGCGACCCGGCACCACTTGGCTTCCAGAAACGGATAGGCCCCACCCGCCGCCACCATCCCCGCCGCGGCCAGACCCACTCTCTTCAGGAACTTGCGTCGATCCATCGATAAATCTCCCATTCGACCGACGGGGAATCCTCGCGAATCCCGCACGAACACCCTGCCGAAACCATTCGAAAAGGCTGCAGCGACTACGACAGCTCCGACCAAACTCCATCATCTCCGCTTGCATTAACCAATTGACCCACGGATCAACTTATCCTACGATACGGCACTTCGGCGATCGAGGACAGGGTAGCAGACCACGTTGCGACTTTCCGAATCGTTCGAGTCGGTCAGGTGGCACGTCTCGTCACGTTTTGAGCATTTCTCTTGCAGCGAGACACCGCGTCGCTCCACTGATCCCAGGACTACACCCGGTGCGCCCACCATGGCCGATCGTCCCTACATCTTCTTCGAGCTGACCAATAGCCTATGTTCGACCTGCCTGCGCAAGGTCGAGGCCAAGGTGATCTTCCAGGATGGGCGTGTCTATCTGGTGAAACACTGCCCTGAGCATAAGTCCGAGAAGGTCCTGATCTCGACAGACGTCGATTATTACCAGTTCTCGCGGCGAGCCCTGAAGCCCGGTACGATGCCGCGGAAGTTCAACACCGAGATCGAGCGAGGCTGTCCTTACGACTGCGGTCTCTGCCCCGACCACGAGCAGCACAGTTGCCTGGCCCTGGTCGAGATCACCGACCATTGCAACCTGACCTGCCCCATCTGCTATGCCGAGAGCTCACCTCGGCGCCCGCTGCATCGATCGCTGGAACAGGTCGCGTTCATGCTCGATTGCGTCGTGCGGAACGAAGGGCGCCCGGATATCGTGCAGATCTCCGGCGGCGAACCGACGATCCATCCCGATTTCTTCGCCGTGCTCGGCCTGGCGAAGCAGCGGCCGATCAAACACCTGATGGTCAACACCAACGGCGTACGGATCGCTCAGGAACCGGAATTCGCACGGCGGCTGGCCGAGTACATGCCGAATTTCGAGGTCTATCTTCAGTTCGACTCGCTCGATGCGGCGCCCCAGCGAGCGTTGCGCGGTGCCGACCTCGTCGAGATCCGCAAACGCGGCGCTCGAGCACCTCAACGAAAATGGGATCTCGACCACACTGGTCGTCACGCTCAAGAAAGGGCTGAATGATGATCAGATCGGCGCGATCATCGACTTCGCACTGACGCAGCCGTGCGTGCGCGGCGTGACGTTCCAGCCAGTGCAGGCCGCCGGCCGTGTCGAGGGTTTTGACCCGGCGCGCGACCGCTTGACTCTGGCCGAGGTCCGCTCCCGGATCCTCGAGCAGTCGCCCCATTTCCAGCCCGCCGACATCGCGCCGGTCCCCTGTCATCCCGACTGCCTGGCCATGGCCTACGCGCTGAAGCTCGGCGACAAGGTCGTGCCATTGACCCAATTGCTGGATCCGACGACGCTCCTGGAGATGCAGGGCAACACGATCCTCAACGAGCAGGACCCCGCACTGCGGCGGCTGGTGGTCGAGCTATTCTCGACATCTCATTCGCCCGACTCCTCGGCCTGGACCTTGAAGCAGCTCCTCTGTTGCCTGCCGGAGCTCGCGGTGCCCCCGCAATTGACCTATGACAAGGTCTTCCGCGTCCTGATCGTGCAGTTCCTCGACCCGTACAACTTCGACGTCCGCTCGGTGAAGAAGTCGTGCATCCACATAGTCCACCCGGACGGTCGGATCATTCCCTTCGACACCTATAACTTGTTCTACCGCGACACGGCCGCCGGTCGGATGCCCGCCGCGCCCTGGAATCAGGTGCTGCCGATCCTGGCCGGAGGGGCACCATGAGCGAAGCCCCGCTCGCACCGAAATGCCGTCACTGTGGCGTGACAAATGACACCGGCGCCTCGGCTTGCTGGCGATGCCGTCGACGCGATTGGCTCGAAAAAGCCGAGATTCCGTCGGTGAAATCCCCTCGCGGATCCGGCCAACGGTCAACGTTCATAGGCTGCATGGCCTATCTCGTGATGATCTTGATCGGGGCCGTCGGCCTGGCCTTCCGCGCCGGGCCGGTCGTCGGCCTTGTCGTCCTGCTCCTGAGTATGATCGTGCTTGCCTTTGCGATCGCCCTGTTAAGTCTCTGCACAGCAATGGCGTCGATATGAATCGCTAGAGCCGAGTAGGTCCCCGGCGCGCGTATTGAGATCCAGGCCATGAAGACCATTCCCGCATCCGTGTCGTCCGATATATTGCCGGTTCCGGGAAGTGGAGACCGCCCCTGGTACATCGTCGGCCGCTGGCAGGAGTACCAGGGAGAGGCGCGGGCCAACCTGTTGCGACTGGCGGCCGTGGCCGCGTTTTACGCCATCGAGCTGATCAACTACTACGGGGTCGACCTCGGTTTCATCCAGCTTCCCAAGGTCAGCGATTTGGCCTTCCACAAGACGGTGACCGCGATCGCCGCGGCCTGGGTGATGCTCGGCCTCGGAGTACACCTCTGGCTACGGCTGCACCTCATGCCGTCGGCGCTCAAGTACCTCTCGACGGTCCTGGACGTGGTCTTACTGACCCTCCTCTTGATGATATCCAACGGCCCGAGGAGCCCGCTGATCGCGGGTTATTTCCTGATCCCTGCCCTGGCCTGCTTGCGGTTCCAGCTCCGACTGGTCTGGTTCGCGACGATCGCCGCCATGCTCGGCTATGTCTGGGTGCTGGGCTGGGCGGTGTGGATCGAGAACTCTCGGGATACTCGCGTACCGCGTTACCACGAGTTGATCTTCCTCACGGCGCTGGCGATGACCGGGATCATCCAGGGCCAGGTGATCCGCCGGGTCAAAATGCTGGCCGCCGAGTATGCTCGCCGCCTGAAGGAGGCCGGGTCGCCAGCCCAATTCGAGACCAACTCCGTCGGAGAAACCCAATGAGCCGGGACGAATCCCAGCCGAGGCCGAGCCCGAAATGCTGGGACTGTGGCGCGGAAAATGATGCGGCCGCCGCGGAATGCTGGCTGTGCCAGCGCCGCGATTGGCGTGGACCCGCCGCTTCGCCGCTCGGGCCGAAGCGCGAGGCGTCGTCGGATTCCAACTATGCGATGGCCGTGATCGGCGTGACACTGGGGCTGGTGGTACTCGGGGCTCTCGCGATCGCGCCAGGGCTTGTCATCGGCCTGCTGATCCTCGTGGTGCCGGCATGGATCGGCGCCGAGATGATCATGAGCCGTCGCCGAACTCGGGGCCTGTCCACGTCGACCTTAAGAAAGGTGGTCTGGATCATCGTGCTGGCGATCTTGCTTCCCGTCGCTCTGTTCATCGCCCTCATGATGGTTTGCATGATGGGCGGTCCCCCGAACTTCCATTAGCCCGGGTCACCATGCCGATCCCGTCGGCTTCTTCGACTGAGGTACAATTCGAGTCCGATGATCACGAGGTTCAGAACGGACCGAAGGCTCCTGTTTCAGATTTGATTTCCCTTGATGCCGTGAAAGGCGGGGAATTGAGCCCATGACCGCTTCGTCGACTCTCGCCGGCGCCGGCCCGGCATATGCCGGAATCATGATCCTGGCGATCCTGACGGCAGTCATCCTGAAGCGGCGGGGCGACCGCGCGTTGCCTCTGCCGGCGTCGCAGCGGTGGGGGATCGCGCTGGGGGCCTTCTGCGGCGCGATGATCGGATCGAAGCTGCCGTTCGTGATGGCCGATTGGGACGGCCTCGTCAGCGGCCGGGCCTGGTTCGACAACGGCAAGACGATCCTGTTCGGCCTGGTCGGCGGCTATTTCGGCGTCGAGATAGCCAAATCGATCCTGGGCGTGACGATCAAGACGGGTGACAGCTTCGCTGTGCCGGTCGCGGCGGCGGTGTCCGTCGGCCGGCTGGCCTGCTTCGTCGGCGGCTGCTGTTTCGGCAAGCCGACCGGCCTGCCCTGGGGAGTCGTCTTCCACGACGGCATCCCCCGCCATCCGACCCAGCTCTACGAGGCTGCGTTCCACGCCTCGGCCGCGGTATTTCTGGGCTGGACCGAGCGCCGGGGACTGTTCCGATTCCAGCGGATCAAGCTCTATCTGATCGCTTACCTGGCTTACCGCTTCCTCACCGAATTCATCCGCCCGGAGCCGGTCGTGGCCATGGGCCTCACGGCCTATCAGTGGGGATCCCTGGCCTTGATCCCGGTCTTCATCTGGCTCTGGCGACGTGATGCGTTAAAATCTCAATAGAGTTCATACATATGCTCGCCGCCGTGCGCGGGGTTTCCGATCAGCGTGTGAGACCGCATGTCCACGACGAAGTCCAGGTGCTCCAGCGGCAATTGACCGATGAGGACAGGGGTATCGTCCGGAACTTCCATGACGTCCATCGTGCAGTCTCGCCCCTGGATGGTCAGCCGCACAGCATCGTAAACGGAGGCTTCTGCAACGCCGACGCTGCTTCGCACCCGTTTCTTGTACCGCTCGTTCAGGCCAAGCTGGCGGATGAGCCGTGTCGGTAGGGAGAGCAGCGTCGCCCCTGTATCCACCAGGGCATCGGAAACGGTTACGCGCCTCACTTGGTCAGCGGGACGAGTCCCCAGCTCAACTGCCCAAAGATCTTTCAAACTCTCGATCGTCGCTTCCGTGAGGACGCGCCCCATCGCTCCGGTCTCCATCGTTGCGTTCTCCTTAGATTGATGCAATTCGGAGATGCGTTCTTACGCCATCATGCTCCAAGGCTCGTCGGAAGACCAGTCGAGTTGGTGAGATGCCGACAGACCGCGATGCATTGCGGAAACCCTACCCCCGGTTGACGTTGATCGCCTCGTACCGTTACGATCGGCGGAGACGATCATTTCGCATAAATTGAACGACGCCCCCTAAACACGAGAGACGAAATTCTAGCAATGCAGATCCTTTTGACGAACGATGACGGCGTCTTCGCACCCGGTTTGCGTGCCTTGCGCAAGGAGCTGATGCGGCTTGGAGAAGTGACCGTGGTGGCCCCGGCGATGGAGCAGAGTGGCGTGGCCCATTCGATCACGCTCCTCTCGCCCCTGGTCGTCAAGCAGGTGGAGGATGTCAACGGCACCACCCTGGGCTGGAAGGTCGAGGGGAGCCCGGCCGACAGCGTCAAGCTGGGGATCTGCGAACTGATGTCCCGCCCTCCGGATTTGATCGTTTCCGGGATCAACTCGGGCTCGAACGCCGGCATCAACGTCCTCTACTCGGGCACGGTCGCCGCGGCGATCGAGGGGGCCTTCTTCAAGATCACCAGCATCGCGGTCTCGCTCGAGCTCTCCGAGCACTTCGACTTTCCCCATGCCGCCCGCCATGCGGTGAGCGTCATCGAGAAGATCCTGGCCAACCGGCCCCCGAACGGCTCGCTCTTCAACGTCAACCTACCGGCCCACTCGCGTGGCGAGCCCCGGGGCATCCGCGTAGTCCCGATGGGGCTGGGCCGCTACGGCGAGGGGTTCGAGCGCAGGCAGGATCCTCGCGGGCGCACCTACTACTGGATGACCTACAATCCACCCTTCAATCTCAAAGGCTTCGAGACCGACGTTACCAGCCTGTCTGAAGGATATATCACCGTCACCCCGCTCCACTTCGACCTGACCCGTCATGACCTGATCCCCGAGGTCAGCCAATGGAAGTGGGATTCGTCTCCCTCCCCCTCTTGAGGTTTTCGGAGAGGCCCATGCCCGTACGACCCCCATTTTCACCCCGACGGGCCGCTAGTCGGCGGCAATTCCTCCCACGGCCCGGCTTCCCACGCCTGTCGGGTCTCGTGGTGTGCGTACTGGCCGCGCTCGGATGCGAGACCGAGGAGCATAATCTCGGCAAGCGGCCCGAGACCCGGGCGCCGAACTGACCGGGGTCGTCGTCAACGAGGACGACTTCGCGCGACCCGCCAGCACTCCTCAACCTCCTCCCAAGCCGAAGGCACCGGCGAAGCCCGGCTTCATCGTCGGCAAGCAGACCCAGGAAATCCGAAACGCTCAGGCCGAGTTGCAGCAAGGAAAGGCCAAGGTCGCCTCGCCCCGGATCACCGCGAGAGACCCGATCACACTGGCTGGCAACACTTATGTCAATATCATCGGCCAGACGTCCATGAACTCGATCAAGCAAGCCATGGACCTCTATCACGCCGCGAACGACCGCTATCCCAAGGATTACGACGAGTTCATGGCCGAGATCATCAATGCGAACAACATCGCTTTGCGTCAGCTACCGCACTATCAGGAGTACGGTTACGACCCGAACGAACACAAGCTGATCATTCTGGAATACGAGGATCGCAAGGCGCAGCCTCAATAATTGGCCGGAAGGAATCTGCTGCTCAGACTCCCCGAGATCGGCTTTCGCCCCGCGGCTGAGCTTGAGCCGATTTCCTCGGAGTCTCCACTTACCGAATACCCCGCCCTCGCGACCAGGGCATTCCATTCCCGTCGTAGGGAGAGCCCACCGGCGAGTTGATCGGACTGGGTCCGCCCGAGGGCATCGCCAGAGCTCCATTCGGGAGCTGGACCGGTGTGATCCGGTTGACCAGCCAGACTGCTGGCTTGGCTTCCTGGAAGCCGAGCGACCAGACGGAGTTGGGCGTTCCGATATTCATGGTCGCCAGGGAAGTATGCAGATTCCCCTTGGCGATGACGCGGAACTCGGCGCTCCCCCGCCGGGACTGTTCGCCCACGTTCGTCTGGAGGTTGCTCACCCGGACGAACTCGAAGGTGATATTGCTCAGGTTGGTCCGGATCAGATCGCGGGTCGTGTCGGGTTCCAGAGTCGTATTCCCTTTCTGGAAACGCACATCCGGCGCCATGTGAGCCAGGACGCCGTCCACATCAGAATTCAACACCGCCTGACGCAGGTCATAGACCACCTGTTCGATCCGCTCGTTGTCGGTCACCCAGGTCCATTCAATCACCACGACCGCAACGGCCAGTGACAGGGCGACGAGCGCTCGAATCAGGTACTTGCCCTGCTGCGTCGCCTTCAACGCAACCCCGAAGCCCGCGGCGAGCAGCAAGAGCCCCCCGGCGAGAATCGTCGGATCCTCCGAAAGATAGGTCATCGCGATCCACTCCGCAGGCCCCGATCATCGGATGTTCGTGATTGGTCATGCAGCTCGGTCGTAGCAAGACGACCCGGGCACTCGCGACGCGAACTCATGACGAACAACCGATTCGTCCCAGGGCGCTGATTTGCCTGTGACATTTGTCGTACAGCCCTCTTTCGCATTGTAGCCGCCGGAGATGTCAGGAAAAGGGGGTATCGACAAATTATTGGGGTGAGGGCCTGTGACGTCAGCGGATCTAATCCGGATTTGCGGGAGGGCGCTGAGGAGTGACCGGGCGCGCCGGCTTGACGTTCGGCGGATCGTCCGGGAAGTTCTGGGCGTTATCCGCCTTGGCTTTATCGACCGGGGCACCGGCTTCCTGGGCCTTACCCTTGGGTTTGGCATCCGGCTTGGCGACTTCCCCGACTCGCTTGTGGCGGACGGTCTGGATGTCGGAGAAGGTGACGGGAAGCAGATTATAGACGGGCTCCCAATCGACGGCGCGGCCCTTCAGGGAGGTGTCGAGGAAGTGAAAGAGCGTGGAAGTCACGGAAGGCTCGAGTCGCAAGAGCTTGTAGCCATGGAGCGAGGAAGGATACAGCTCGACCTTGTTGAGTCGCGCGCGTTCGACCAGTTGACGGCTGGCTTGGACAGCATCCTTGGAGGCCTGATCATTCTCGCCGGCGATCAGGAGTAAGGGGATCCGTGGGGCGACGGAAGCCATGACGTGGCGAAGCACGTAGCCGGCTCCTTCTGGCTTGGGGGAGATCAAGGCGAGGGCACTGAGGTCGCTGGGCCGCCCTTCGGTGGTGACGGCCGCGCCGGGTTGATAAGCCCAGGCGGCGACGAGGTTCGCACCATCACCCAGGGCTACCACGCCCAGTTTGGCCAGGTTCAACTCCCCCCGATTATGGCGATCGACGAGAAAGTAGTAGGCGGCTTGCAGATCCTCGACGAGGCGCGGCCGGTCGCTGACCGCCAGGGCTCGGCGCGTATTCTGACCCTGTCCGCGCAGGTCCAGGCTGAGGACCGCATATCCGAGTTCCTGGAGGTGCTCGGCCAGGCCCTGTCCCTTGAGCTCGAGCACGGGCTCCTCGAAGTCCTTGCGAGATCGGCCCGACTCATGGATGAGCATGACGACTGGCGCGGTGGATCCTTGCTTCGAGCGATAATAGGATGCGGCGAGCGGTGCCCCGTCGAAGGAATGGAGCCGGAAATTGAAGTGGTAAGTGCCCGCGGCCAGCGCGGGATCGGCGATCCCCCCCTTGGCCAGCGGGTCCGCCGCCTCCGGCTTCGCCGGCTTTTTCAACGGAACTCCGCCCTGGTCGCGGATCGGATTCCGCGCTTTCCGTGGTGCCTTCGGCTGTTGCTGCTGCTGGGCCTGAGTCTGGACCATCGCCAGGCCTAGCAGCGCCATGACCGCCATCGCCGTCAACCACGATCTGGTCGCCAACGCTCTGCATCGGTCTCGCATTGCGATGCCTCCCATCCACCCCAGGACCGGTCCAAACGCATGCATCCAGGCGTCCCGCGGCCCGCACCGGCATTGTACCAGGCGAGGGTCGCCGGACCGCACCCTAATATCATCGTAAGGTCGGTCCACACAATGAACAAGCGCCGAGAATCCCGAGATTCTGCGTCCGATTCGGGAGAAACCTGGTCCGGGCGAGAGAAAGCGGGAACATGGCGAGGCCATCCGGACCACTAGACTGGAGAAGGGTTTCCATGCAGAGATGCAGAACAGACCGTTAGAGACTGGACCGGTGAAAGATTTCACGCAGCGACGCAGAGGGGACCGCAGACGGCGCAAAGAAGTGGTTGACGTGGAAGCCATGAAATCGACTTGGGCGAGAAGCTTACATCCGATCGTTTCATAACTTCTGAATTCTCTGCGCCCTTCGCGGTCCCCTCTGCATCTCTGCGTGAAACCCTCTGAAATCCGAACGGGAGTGTCCCAATGCGAGTATCGGCGCCGACGCAATGCGGTGGAGGGCAGGGCGGTGTGGGCGAGTCCCTGCGCACATTATTCGAGGTGGGGACGCTGTCCGGATTGACGGATGGCCAGCTCCTGGACCGATTCGCGAGGGGTCGAAGCGACGTGGCGGAGTCGGAGGCGTGCTTCGCGGCGCTGGTGGAGCGGCACGGGACCATGGTGCTGGGGGTGTGCCAGGCCGTGCTGGGCGATCGGCATGATGCGGAGGACGCCTGTCAGGCCACGTTCCTGGTCCTTGCGCAAGCGGCCGGACAGATCCGGCGGGGGGATTCGGTGGCGAGCTGGCTCTACGGGGTGGCCCGTCGCGTGTCGTTGAGGGCCCGGAGACATGCGACCCGTCGTCGTGAACTGGAGCGGCGTCGCCTCGAAGGGCTCAACACAACGGAGCCGGTTTCTGCGACCCCCGCGGAATCCTGGCCCGAGCTGTACGAGGAGCTCGACCGGCTTCCGGCCCCGTTCCGCGCCGCGGTCGTGCTCTGCGACCTGGAAGGGCACACCTACGAGCGGGCCGCGGAATTACTCCACTGTCCGGTCGGGACGCTCCAGAGCCGGCTGTCACGGGGACGAGAACGCCTCCGGCGCCGCCTCGAGCGGCGCGGGCTGTCGTCTGCCGTCGCCATGATCGGCGGCACCGGGCTTGCCGCGCGATCGGCCACGGCGGCCATATCGCCGCAACTCGTGGCATCGATCGCGCGGGCGGCGGCCGGCACGGCCCGAGGACCCTCGGTCGTCGGCGGGACATCCGGTATGGTCACGACGCTCGTGAAGACCGAGATCAGGCGACGGATCGTGACCCGATCGCTGACAATGTTCGCGGTGCTTGTGTTGACCTGTCTGTCGGCGACGGCCCTGATCGGGATGGCCACGGTTGGACGGAATGAGGATCCCAAACCGCAGGTGGTTGAGGATCCCAGGAAGACCGATGCCGGGCCGATCCATGTCCGCGTGGTGGATGTGCAGGGGGAGGGCGCTTTGGGGATCGCCATTGAGATCCGCGCCTGGGAGTATCCGCCCCGCATCATTCAGACGAACACCGAGGGCCGCGTGGCCATCCCCCGCGACATGATCGGTGATGGTGCCGTCCTGCTTGCCTGGCGCGACCGGGAATCCCTGGCTTGGGCCGACCTGAGCGACGCTTTCCCGAACACTCCGGCGGGAACGATCACGGACCCGGTCACGATGAAACTCCTGCCCTTGAATCATCGGGTTGAAGGATCGGTCGCGGACGAACAAGGGAAACCGATCGCCGAGGTCAAAATCGGGGTCTCGAGCCTTCCCTATCCCATCCAGGGACCGATCCATGTGATGGTCGGGACGCCGGAACTTCCTCTCGCTTCAGCCAGTACCGACGCCGCGGGGCGCTTCGCTTTGATGTTGCCCGAAGGGGTCGGTGCCGGTCTCGGGGTCTCGCATCCTCGGTATATCGGAACGGGCACAGGTGCCAAGGCGGATTCGTGGACCCTCGATCCCCTGATCCTCGAGCCGGCGGGAGGAATCCTCGGTAGGGTAACGGACGCGACCGGGAAGCCGGTCACAGGTGCGATCGTTGGTGCCGAGTTCATCGAACACCGCGTGCGAATCCGGGGCGGCGGAGGCTACGACACGAGCGATGAGCAGGGCCGGTTCCTTGTCGGCGGCCTGGAGCCGGGCGTGTATAATTTCGTGCTGGAAAGGATGCCAGGCCGCGAGGGGGCTACCGCGAGGGCCGTGGAAGGGCTGCGCGTTCGGGCCGGCGCCGACACGCCCGCCGACCTGACCATCATCGAAGGCCGGCCGCTACGCGGCGTCGTGATCGACAGGGAGAACGGCCAGCCTGTCGCCGCGATCCACGTCGCCTGTCAGGGTCCGGCGTTTCCGCGATCCGCGAGTCGCGTCGATTCGAAAAAGACCGACGATCTGGGCCGTTTCACGTTTTATGTCCCGCCTGGTGAGCAGCATATTTATGTGCAGGATGGCATCTCGTTCGGCCGCCTGAGTCGCAGGGACCTGATCGTCCCCGAGGAGGGTGAGATCGAGCCCATCCGTCTGATGCGCGGCAAATCGGCTTTGAACCCGATGATGGGGATGACGAAGGCTGCGGCCGAGCCGACCAAGGCCGTCCATGAGGCCAAGCCGGTCGTGAAGGTCGAAGTGGAAAAGCAGCCGGCTCGCGTGGCCCCGTTGAAGGCCCCCGAAAAACAAGTAGCGGCCGCCCCGGAGGTCCGTACGGTGACCGGCCACGTGCGCGACCCGCAAGGCCGTCCCCTGTTCGCCGTCCAGATCCAGGTCAGTTCCGCCCGAGGGCCGGGCCCCGGGCACCAGCAGTTCGATATCGCAGCCACCGACCGCGACGGGATGTTCTTGCTCCCGAATCTGCCTCGTAGTCCACTCGAACTCTCCCTTGACCGAAGTGGCTTCAGATACCAGGTAGAACCACTCCCGGCCGACCGCGACCAGGTCGAATTGACTTTCCGTCTCGTGCCCGAGCCGAGCCGAGGATCCCAGCCCTCTCAGGCGAAGGACGAGCCTATCCCGGCAGCCCTCCGCGAGCGGTTGACTTTCGTCGACCTGGACCGAGTCGGCAACGATTTCCTGGCCGAAGGCCCCGGGTATTTTCAGAGCGATCTCAACCAACTACCACGCGGCGTGCACAAGCTGGGTGATGCCTATTACCGAATCGGAGAGAAGATGGTCCATGTCCAGAGCCGAATGTTTCCCGAGTTGCCGCAGTCCGTCAAGGGAATCCCGATCCGGGCGCGGGGCCATCACGTCCACGTCCTCCACGCGACGCAGATGTCTGCCGACCCGGGTACATTGATCGGGACCTACGTGGCTCATTACGCCGACGGGTCGAGCGAGCGAATCCCGATCATCTACGGCCGGAGCCTCGTCAACTGGTTGGCCTTACGTACATCGAAAGAGGAGCCGACCGCGGCCCAGGTCGCCTGGACCGGATCGAACGACGCGAACGACCGGAATCCGCGCCTCAAGATTCGACTCTTCACCATCACCTGGACGAACCCCCACCCGGAGAAAGTGATAACTTCACTCGACATGATCTCGGCCGCCAAGGACTGCGACCCGTTCCTGGTGGGATTGACCCTGGAGCGGGATCGATGACAGGTGGCTCATTCTCCCGACCGCCATCTTGCAATGGCTCGCCGCACGGTCCATCCTGGGAGAATCGAGCGAGATATGCGATCGCGCGCCCCGAGATGAGATCAACGACGGATTAACCGGGAGGACTATTCGATGAGCGACACTCCATCCTCCGCCGGCTTCGAGCGGCCGACGCGCAGACAGTTTGGACAGGCCGTGGCCGGCGCCGCGGTGGGCCTGTTCGCCGCACCGGCGATCGTGCGGGGCCGGAACCTCAACGAGAAGCTGAACATCGCCTCGATCGGCGTGGGGGGCCGGGGCGGGTCCAATCTCCAGGACGTCGGCTCCGAAAATATCGTGGCCATTTGTGACGTGGCCGACTCAGCGGTTGAGCGAGCGGCCCGATACCATCCCAGGGCGCAACGGTTTCGCGACTTTCGCAAGCTCTACGACAAGGCCCGCGATTTCGATGCGGTGGTCGTGAGCACGACCGAGCATACTCACGCCTTCGCCACCCTGCCGGCCTTGCAACTGGGCAAGCACGTCTATTGCGAGAAGCCCCTGACGCACAATGTCTGGGAGGCGAGGATCATCCGCGAGGCCGCGGCGAAGGCCAAGGTCGCCACTCAGATGGGTACCCAGATCCATGCCGGCGACAACTACCGACGCGTGGTCGAGCTGATCCAGACCGGCGCGATCGGGCCGGTTCACGCCGCTCACGTCTGGGTGGGACGGGCCTGGGGCCGCCAGTCGAAGGAGGCGGCCGAGCGGAACAAGGACATCGTCTATGTGACCGAGCGCCCCAAGGACGCTTCTCCGGTGCCCAAGGGGCTCGACTGGGACCTTTGGCTCGGCCCGGCCCCGGAGCGGCCATTCAACGAAGTCTATTACCCCGGGCCGAAATGGTACCGATGGTGGGACTTCGGCAACGGCACCATGAGCGACCTCGGCAGCCACTTCAACGACCTTCCCTTCTGGGCCTTGAAGCTCCAGGCGCCCCTGACCATCGAGGCGTTCGGTCCTCCGCCGCATCCCGAAATCGCCCCGGCCTCGATGCGCGTGACGTATGAATACGGTCCACGCGGCGACATGCCGCCGGTCAAGCTCCACTGGTATCAGGGCGAAGAGAAGCCGGATTTGTGGAAGACGGGAGTGATCCCGAGCGCGGGTTGGGACAGCGGAATCCTCTTCGAAGGTGCCAAAGGGATGCTGCTCTCCAGCTACACGAAATATCTCTTGCTGCCCGAGAAGGACTTCCGCGGTTTCGTGCCTCCGAAGCCGTTCATCCCGAAGTCGATCGGCCATCACGCCGAGTGGATCCTCGCCTGCAAGACGGGCTCGCCGACGACCTGCAACTTCGAGTACGCCGGCTGGCTGACCGAGGCCAACCACTTGGGTAACGTCGCCTACCGGGCCGGCAAGAAGCTCGAGTGGGACCCGGTCAAGCTCCACGCTCCCAACGCGCCCGAGGCCGATCCCTTCATCCGCCGCGAATATCGCAAGGGATGGACGCTGGTATAGTAATCGATGCTCGGCCAAGGCCGATCTCGCGACCGTGCGCGCAGCCTGCATACCGGAGGGTGGAGCTCAAGGCGCGCCGGATTCCGATCCGGTCTTCGGCTCCCGGTGCGGCTCCGCCTTCTTTGCTGGGCCGGCCATCCTGGCCATCCGGCTCCGCACCGCTTGAAGATCGTCATGAATTCGATCCTGGATGCGGTTCAGGGCTTCGACCTCCTCGGAAAGCTGACGGACTCGTTCCTCATCCTTCGGGCCACGACGGGCCGCTCGTGCGATCGCCTGATCGCGGAGAGGGAACGACTTAACCCTCCTCGGTTCAGTCGCCTGTTCCGTATCCGCCCGGGCTCGGATCACGGCCTGCTCGGCGGTGAGCGCCCGCGTCTGCATCGCTTGCATGAGTCGGGTTTGCCGGATTCCCCAGGTCACCGATCCGATCAGTACGACGAGCGGTGTGGTAACGAGGATTATCGTGCGGCTTGAGACCCGAATCCGGACCTTCTTTCCATCCTTGCCGTCCATGCAATGGCCTCCTCAGCACTCCCTGTGCGAGCGCAATGCGGGCAGGCGTCCATTCTCAAACGAGGCAGACTACAGTGCGGAATCGGTACGCACCCGGAGAGCGGACGACCGCTTGATTCTTTCGCGAGTCGATCTTATCCGGATCGGGACGATCGCTCCACCTCAACTCGTTTGTGATCGGACCGGGTCGCACACGCCTCGAGCCCCGATATCCCCGGGTTCGAGGACGGGCGTGTCATGTTGACTCGGGCACCAGGAAGCTCAAGTGCAGAGCCGCGTGCTTGAGCTGGAGCTTGGTCCATTCCTCATCGGTGAGAACTCCGAAAACCGGATGGATGGCCCGCTTGGGATCTCGTTGCACGCGGGCGATCGCGCTTTCGAAGCGCCGAAAGTCCTTCCTCGATGGATGTCGGCCCGGGCACGAGCACCTTGGCCGCCTCGGCCGGAAGTTCGAGGCCCGGTGGCATGGAACCGTTGATCAGTTTCTTCTTCATCAAGCGGGCCGGGATCTTGAGATACCAAGGAATCTTGACGTCCGACCCGTCGATCGAGTCGTCCAGGGACTTGGCGAGGTGCAGGAAGATCTGCCCGGCGGACCAGTTGCCGAGGGCCTTGACGCTTCCGGCACTCATCTGTTCGGCATCGGCCAGGACGTCCTGGTGCGAGGAGAATTTCAACGTTCGACGTCCCTGGACTTTCGTCGTCTTGATTGCCATCTCAACCCCTCCAAGTTTCGAACCTCGAAACCACTTCACCGCGTTGAACCCGAGGCAAACCTGCACTCTTGGATCTCGTCACTCGACAGCTTCGTGAGTCACGGATCGCCGATGACGATGACCGAGTCAGCGACCTCCGACTTCTGCTCGATCATCGCACCGATCGTGTCCTCGCAGAGTATTGAGGAACGAGGATAATCCTTTCCTCAAGTCTTCTTGGCGTCCTTCGCGTCTTGGCGGTTCGGTCCAGAGTCGCCTTTGCACGGATTCCGCTCAAGTCGGCCAATCCCGTACTCTTCGCGTGAAGTCCGATGGATGTGCTCGCGAAGCTTTCCGACCTTCCGACCGTTCACACGATGATCGGGCTCCCGGAGAAGGAAGTGGCTTTCAGGCCGGAGACGACCCGGAGTGGTCGCTCAACCCCGTGGGTTCGCCATCATGCCCGCGCCTCCGCGAGTGGTCGTCTGGGCTCTGGATGAGGCCGATTCGCACCGGATAGTGGCGGGCGATCCAGCCAGCGGTCAAAACTCCGGATCACTCGGATCGACAGCAAGATCGCTGATATGGCGTATAATCCCACGAGAAGGTATGTGAACGTGATCCAGGTCGTCGCCGGGAGATTCGGGTCGGAAGGGTTCTTTGGGCCCTGCCAATTCCACCAGGCATCACCGACGTACTGGGTTGGCACGAGCGGACCGGCGGCGAGCATCGGCATGGCGCCCAGCAGGCCGAATGACGAATCCCACGAGACCCTTCCGAATAGCCAGACGCCTCCCAGGAACCAGACGATGAACACGAACTGGTAGCCGTTGAACAGGCAGAGGGCCACGATCGTCGAACTCAGGGCCCTCGACGTGAACGTGGCCCTCAACGATGCGTGGATACCGATCGCGGCGACGAGCCAGGTCAACAAGGCGACGATCGCCATCGAGGCGAAGACTCCCCGGGGAGAAACCGTCCCGGTAACCAGGGCAATCGCCCAGAGGAAGATCAGCACGGCGCCGAAACCTCGCTGATTCCAGATCGCACCAAGCACTTTCGCCCGCAGGATTTCCCACCCCGAAAGTGGGGTGGCCGTCAGGCTGATCCAGGTGTCTTCCTCGCGCTCGATCGTCACGCTCGATGCGGATGCACCGGCGACCGCCAGCAGCCAGAAGGCCGTGTACCACCCCAGGTCCACCTGCAAGGCCCAGACGAAGTTCTCCGATCGGTGACCGTTGGCGCTCCATCCGCTTCGCCAGAGGTCGAGGAAGACCTGGCTCATCCGCCCCTCGACCTCGGTCAGGAGCGCGAGGGGAACCGTTACGAGGATGACCGCGGGCAGGAGCACAAGCTTCGTGAAGATGTCGCCGGGTGCGAAGTAACGCTCCTTCCAGAGTACCCCGTCGTCGCCGCAAGCGGGTCGGGCGAGCCATCGCAATCGACGCCGATCGACGCGAGTACCGAACCAGGTCCGTCGGGCCGGAGCGTCCGCCTGTCGGCGGAACGTCGGCCTGAGCTGCCAGATCGCCAACAAGAGGAGCAAGACAGACCCGACGATCTGGAGCCCGACCATCCACTCGAACTCGAGACTCAGCGCCGACAGCGTCGGAACCAGCCCTCTCCGTCTCCACCAAGTCGAGAGCCAGAGTGCGAACGGACTCGAGCTTGCTAGCCATTCGTTGACGGGGCGGACCCAGTCATAGACCGCGGGGATGAAGACCGGGCCGACGTATTCCATCACGGGTGGCACGAAAAACCAGATGAGCATGAGCAGGTAGGACGTCAGGATCGCCTGGCGAACTTGTCTTGCCAGGGTCGAGACCAGGATCGTCATCGCCAGGACGAACGCGGCCGATGAACTCGTTCCGACATAGGCGAAGATGACCTCGTCGAGCGGGATCCCGCCGAAGAGCCCGAGGATACTCACGATCGGCAGGCCCATCGCCAGGAAGACCACCAGATGCGGTAGCCTTCCCAGGACCTTATCCAGGATGATCTCGGTGCCCGAGAGCTGGCTGGCCATCAAGTAATGCAGGGTCTTCCGCTGCTTCTCGTTGACGATCGATCCGCCGAAGATCGGCGGGATCAGGAGGAGGATCGTCACCAACTGCACGATCGCGAACCTGACGAACGTCGACTCGGCGAACTCGGCCACGGCCGCGATCGTGGCCGTCGATGTGTCCCAGAACCTCTCCTGGTATCCGCTCCATACGAGAAACAGCAGGATCCCGCCGTAGAGGAACCGAAGCCAGTAATAGCGGCCCCGCCGCGCAGTCCGCAGCAGTTCTCCCCGGAAGACGGGCCCCAAGATCATGGCGCTTCTCCCTGGACGGCGGAGATACGCATCCGCGCGCAAGACGGATCGCGATGACATCTCCATCCTCACCGTCCATTCGAGATCCCGTGCGTATCACCCGATGATCGGTGTGACAATTGTAGTCGATCGCGAACTCGTTCAACAACCACCGCCGAAAGGCCGGAACTCAGCCGAGCTCCTCTCGGAACCGAGAAATGATTTGCTCAAGTCGACCGGCGAATACCAATCCACGGAGACGACCCCTGCCCCTGCAAGACGCATCATCGCTGCAATCCAAACTATCTTCGATGCACGCCCGTAAGAATGTGGTAAGGACTCATGAATCTAATCGAAGCGCCGAGAAACTTCCTCTTGGCATCAGGATTGCATATCGAAGAAGTCATCGAGACCAACGCATCCCTTCGACCCAAGATCGGAGTCATTCATGGCGGACACTCAAGAAAAAGTCAAAGGGGCCATCGATACGGCCGCTGAGAAGGCCAAAGAGGCGACCGACAAGGTCGCCGAGAAGTCGAGCCAGGCGGCGAAGGACGTCGGAAACAAGGTCCAGGATGCCGGGCAAAAAATCAAGGATATGGGCAAATAGCCTCGTAAACATCCGGGCCGACTGAGGCGCCTCTCGGAGATCTCCGCTCCGGGGGAGGGGTTTCATTTCGGCTGTTGTAGATGATCGGGTGTCGGCTTCAGAACAATCCATTTCATGAATTAAGGACCAATGACCCATGCTACGCTTTGCGATCGTTTTCGCGATTCTCGCCTTGATCGCCGGTGTGCTCGGTTTCGGCGGGATGGCGGGGGAGTTCGCCTACTTCGCGAAGATCCTGCTGTTCGTGTTCCTGGTGCTCTTCGTCGTCTCGTTGATCTTCGGCCAGCGTGCCGGACCCGTCGTCTAGCGAACGAACAGCCGGCTGCACGTTCGTTGATGCGAGACAATTTGGGGAGGTCATCCGGTTTGAGGGCCTAGCCTCGGAGCGGATGACCTCCTCATTTTTCGATGGGATCGCTCAATCATCATGCTTTGCCGGTGCGACCGACCAGGCTGGCGACGACGGCGGTGAGCTCATCGGGATCCACCGGCTTGGCGACGTGTACCTGGAATCCGGCGAGCATGGCCCTGCGACGATCCTCGGTGCGTGCGAAGGCGGTTAGGGCGATCGCCGGGAGGTCTCGTGATCCCAGTCCCCTCCCTCGAATCTCGCGGATCAGGTCGAACCCGTCCTGATCGGGCATGCCGATATCGCTGACCATGACGTGGAAAGTGTTTGAATCGAGCAGGCGGAGCGCCTCCGGCACCGACCCCGCGACGAGAACCTTCGCACGGCTCTCCGCAAGGAGCCTCCTGATGAGTTCGCGCGCGTCGGGCTCGTCATCGACGACGAGCACGCTCATGCCCTCGAGGAGTGCGGGAGCGAATTCCATCTCCCCCTCGATCGGTTCCTTGGGATAGATTCGTCCGCCCTGTTCCGGGCCATGGACCACCATGATGGGGAGTGAGACGGTGAACGTACTGCCCTGATTCTCGCCGGGACTCTTCGCGCGGACGGTCCCGCCATGCATCTCGACCAGTTGCTTGACTATTGAGAGTCCGAGGCCAAGACCGCCATGTCTCCGCGTGGTCGAGGCGTCCGCCTGGCGAAACCGGTCGAACACGAAGGAGAGGAATTCGGGCTTGATCCCGATGCCGGTGTCGGCGACCGTGATCTCGACGTGGGAGTTGACCCGCTCGAGCAGGACCTGGATGCGGCCGCCATTCGGCGTGAATTTCACCGCATTGGACAGGAGGTTCCAGATGATCTGCTGCAATCGGGCCGGGTCGCCCGTGACCGGAGCCGCGAGCGAGTCGTACATCTTGAGGATCCTGACGCCGCGGGCGTCGGCGGCGGGCATGACGGTCGCCAGCGCCGCGTCGATGACGTCGGGGAGGCACACCTTCTGAATGTCGAGCCGGAGGGTCCCCGAAATGATCCGGGAGACGTCGAGCAGGTCTTCGATGAGTTGCGTCTGAATCTTGGTGTTCCGGTCGATCGCGTCCAGCCCTTGCTTGACGTCGTCCTGGTCGAGCTTGCCCGATCGGAGGAGTCGGGCCCATCCGACGATGGCGTTGAGGGGAGTTCGCAGCTCATGCGAGAGGGTCGCCAGGAACTGATCCTTCATCCGGCCCGCCGATTCGGCTTCGGAGCGCGCATCCTTCGCGGCCTGATACAAGGCGGCGTTCTCCACGGCCAACCCGGCACGACGGGCCAACTCCTCGGCGATACGACGGTCTGCCTCGACGTAACGTCGGCCGGACTGGGAAGACAAGCAGAGCGTCAAGGTCCCGAGGACCTTTTCGCGGGAGCGCAGGGGTACGGTCATGCAGGATTCGATCTGAAGTCCGCGCGCGAACTGGAGGTGTTCGGCACTGATCGACACGGACCGCAGCCAGTCGTCGGACACGGTCGAGATGAGCTCGGTCCGGCCCGATTCCAGCACCCGGATCACCGGGTGTTCTTTCAGTGAACGAGGGGGAACGAAATGGCCGATCCGATCGAGAGCGGCGGGATCCGACCGGATTCGATGCGCCCAGCCCACCCGTTGGATCGAACCGTCTCGAACCGATACGTCGAAGATGCACAAGTCCGCGAGCGTCGGGACGATCAGTTCGGCCACGGCCTTGAGATTCGCCTTGTAGTCGAGCGAAGAGGCGAACGTGGCGCTGGATTCGGCCAGGAGGCGCTCCATGAGCAAGCCATGCTTGCGCTCGGAAACGTCGCGGGAATAGATCGCGAGGCCACCGTCGCGGGATGGATAGGCCTTGATCTCGTACCAGCAGTTCCAGGGCTCATAATAGGTCTCGAGCTGGATGCTGACGTGTTCGGCGACCGCCCTCCGGAATTCCGCCTCGAGAGTGGTCCCCAAGTTGTTCGGGAAGAGCTCCCAGAAGACACGGCCGAGCATCTCCTCGCGTGGCCTGCGATTGATCCGCTCGGCTTCGGCGTTGACATAGGTGAGCCGCCAGTCGCGATCGAGGGCCATGAAACCGTCGGTGATGCTCTCGAGGATATCCTCGGCCTCGGCGCGGAGTTCGCGCTCGCGCGTGGCGGCGATCTTGCGAACGCGCGCGAGCTCGAGGTGCGCGGAGACCCGCGCGAGCAGCTCGCGGGCGCTGAAGGGCTTGATGAGATAGTCGTCGGCGCCGGCCTCGAGTCCCTCGACCCGCGCCTCCTCGCCCGCTCGGGCCGACAGCAGGATGACGGGCACGGCCGCCGTCGCGGGGTCCTCCCGCATTCGCTTCAGTACCCCGAATCCGTCGAGGCCGGGCATCATCACGTCCGTGATGACCAGGTCGGGCGGCTGAAGCCGCGCGAGGGCCATCGCCTCGATCCCGTCCGGGACGGCCGTGACATCATAGCGTTCGGCGAGCAAGCGGGAGACGTACTCGCGCATGTCCACGTTATCGTCGGCCAGGAGGATTCGCGGCCGCTGAGTGCTCGGGAGAATCGAGCCGGAATCGAGTTGCCGTGAGAGGCCTGTGAAATCGGAACCGAACCGTTCCATCGAAGGGTCCGGCCGTCCGCTTTCGGGCAGCCATCGGAGCGCTTCCTCGACGTAGGGGGTCGCCCCCATCGCCCGGGTCTCCAGGGAGTTCGTGTCCTCGATCCGGTCAACGGGCAGATGGGACCGACCCAGCGGAATACGGACCGTGAAGGCCGATCCCCGGCCGAGGTCGCTCTCAACCTCGACCCGACCGCCGTGGAGCCGGGTGAGTTCCTGCACCAGCGCCAGTCCGATTCCGGTACCCTCATGCGTGCGTCCGCGGGCGCCCTCGACGCGATGAAAGCGCTCGAAGAGGTGGGGCAGCTCGCCGGCGGGAATTCCCGTACCGGTATCCTGCACTCGAAGCTCGACCTGATCGCGGCCGGCGTGAAGCGAGACCTCGATGCACCCCTCGAGCGTATATTTGAACGCGTTCGACAGGAGGTTGAGGACGATCTTTTCCCACATGTCGCGGTCGACATAGACGGGCTCGGGAAGGGGTGGGCAATCGACGACCAGTCTCATGCCGGCTCCTTCCACGGCCGAACGGAATACGCTCGCGAGATCGGTCGTCAGGGAGGCGAGGTCGGTCGGCTTGTAGGCCGCCTTGACGCGCCCGGCCTCGATCCGCGAGAAGTCGAGCAGGGTATTGACCAGCTTGAGCAGGCGGAGCGCATTGCGATGGATGATCTCGACGCGGTCGCGCTGCCGCGAGGGCAACGGCTCGTCCGATTCCGCCAGGGCGTCCTCGGCGGGCCCCAACATCAGGGTCAACGGGGTGCGGAACTCGTGACTGACGTTGGAGAAGAACGTGGTCTTCGCCCGGTCCAGCTCGGCGAGGGCCTCGGCCCGTTTGCGTTCCTCCTCGTATGCCTGGGCGTTGGCGATGCTGGCCGAGATCTGGCCTGCGACCAGATTGATGAATCCTCGGTAGCTGTCGTCGAACAGGCGGAAGGGATTCAACCCGGCGACGAGGATTCCGGAACGGCCCGTCTGTCCCGAAGGGGCGATGGGCACGGCGAGCGCCTGATGCGGCGGCCGATCCCAGGCCCCCGAGGGTAGCGTCCCGAACGACGAGGCCAGCTCGGACACGAGGCAAGGCTTGTGCGACCGGATGACCTCGAAGAAAGGCCAGGCGGAGGCGGTTTCTTCGTCGATCGATCGCGGGACGGCCGGATGCGTCCTCTCGATCCCCGTCACACCGGCCAGGGTGAAGTCACGCCTGTCCGGCTCGACGAGATAGATCATCGCGAAGGGGATATCGAACGGATTGCTTCCCAGGCAGGACATGCTGCGAGTGCAAGCCTCGTCGAAAGTCCGTGCGTCCGCCGTGCCGGCGGCGAGTTCCCGCAACAGCGCCAACTGACGCTCGCCGATGATCCTCTGGGTATCCTCGGAATTGGCGCAGATGATCCCGCCAACCCCCCCCTGGTCATTGGGAACCGGGCTGTAGGAGAACGTATAATAGGTTTCCTCCGGGTAGCCGTGCCGCTCCATGATGAGCAGGAGCGCCTCGTCGTATGTCCCCTCATTTCGGATCATCGCCGACTCGGCACGGGGACCGACCTGGTCCCAGATTTCCTTCCAGACCTGCGACGCCGGTTGACCCAGCGCAACGGGGTGCTTGCCGCCCAGGATCGAGCGATACGCGTCGTTATAGAGATTGATCAGCTCCTTCCCCCACCATACGAACATCGGCTGTCGGGAGGTGAGCATGATGCGTACGGCCGTCTTCAAGCTCTGGGGCCATCGGTCTACGGGGCCGAGCGCCGTACGGCTCCAATCCCGGGAACGCATCAGGGCTCCCGTGTCGCCCCCGCCCGCGAGGCAGTCGAAGCATTCCACAACGAATGTGAATTCTTTATGAATTTCCATATCTCAAAGTCAGATGAATAGGGAGCCACGGACGAAATTCGAAACCGCTCACCTCGCCGGATTGGGTGTCCCGATCATCGAATGGCCGCGGCGGCTGCACGGAGGCGCGCGGCGACGAGTTGCCACCAAATCGCCGGCATTCGTCGCGATGATACACAGGCCCCTTACGGGTTTCCAATGGCCCGAGCCCTGTTGTCGATTTATCGTTAACCGCAGCGTACCCGGACCGAATTGTTGTCGAATTCCGCGCCAAGGAACGATCGCCCTCGAACTGACCCCTGAATTCCGATCTGTACGGACGGCGAACCGTTGCCGCTCTCAGGGTCAAGTGCAAGCAAATTCTGCGCCATTCGCACGCTGAATGGCACAAAGTCGAGTAGAACTGATACAACGCATGCGACAATGCGTGATATCGAACGTGGAGTTAGTCTTTATTTGCCTTGGCGCTGGCAACTAGGCTACTTGGTGGACCTGAAGAGATCGCGGGTCAGGTCGAAATTGTATTGGAAATGGTCTGCTGGGGGCCGCTCTCCCGCGGCGTTATAGATGACCAGCGGGATCGTCGTCTCGTGCAGCGAACCGTGAGTGCGCAAGGTGGGAGGCAGCTCCTCGTACTCGGAATCGAGATCGCCAAAGACCGTATCCTTGTCGCCGAGGACAACGAGCTCTCCGATACGCTCGGGCATGAGATGAAACCGACGGGCTGCCTCCGCCCTGGTCAAGACGGCTTCAACGCCCTTGAGCTGGCCGATCAGCGTAGAGGCTCGGGTCGCATCCTGAGCCGACTTCAGGCCCACCCAGGCCGTCCCGCCGAACGTTCGGTGGTGTTTGACGTAGCGATCGCGTTCCGCGGAGATGGCGTACCGGAGCTCCAGTCCGCGTTTCTTGCAAGCTTTCGCGAGGTCCCAGCACCGACTCTTGGAATTGAGGCCATGGTCGGCGGTGATCAAGAAAGCGGCGTCCGGCGCGGCCGCGACCGCCCGTCCCAGCATCGTGTCGAGACGCGACAGATGCTCCTTCGACTCGGGCGCTTCGGGAGGCCAGGTGTGCATCGGGTAGTCGGTCGTATGGACGTACACGATCCGGAGGTCCGGTCGGGTCTTCAGCAGGTCGATCGCCACCTCCCAGAGCCAGTAGTTGATCTCGCGGCTATAAATCGGCGGCGGGGTACCGTATCGGCGGGCGACCTCGGGCGAAGGGTCTTCCGCCGCGATTGCGATCGCGGCGCCTCGCGATGAGTAGCGCGACCGTCTTCTTCTTGGCCGTCAAGAGAGCCGACTTGGCGTGTAAGATAGCGGCACGCTCGAAAAGGGTCGGCACCCGAAGATACTTGGCGCTCTCCATGTACTCGACCTGGCCCGTCTCCTCATCGAAGAAGGAATTTCCGGTGATGCCGTGCTCCTCCGGCCAGGTTCCGCAGCAGATCGACGCATTATTGGTGTTCGTCACCGCGGGCATCACCCCACGGACGGTCTTCGAGAATCCTCGGCCCATGAGCCCTTTCAGGACCGGCATCGAGCTCTGCTCGACGTAGTCCACACCGAGGCCGTCAACCATCACGATCACAACGCGTTGATCTCTGCCAATCAGAGACGAGTTAGGCATCGGGCCGGATGATTGCTGACCTCGCGCCGGGCCGGAAGGGGCCGCGACAACGATGAGAGACAGGAATGCGGCTAGCAAGTTGAAACGGCGCATGAAACCTCCGGATCGTCGGTCATCCTCAATTCATCGAGCTGCATGTCAAAGTAGCCGGTCGGGTGGGCGAATAGCCCGATCCGCCTTCAGGGTCGCGTCGCGACGGAGTGGTATTAGATATCTTCGCGCTTGCTCTTGGCGATCCACCTTGTATCGTAACTCGCGGATGATCGTCGTCAGCGTTTCCCTCTCAGTTTCCATGCCCCTGAGCCGCACAAGCGTCGAGGTATTTTGGCCCTGTAGGCCCCTGAGACGCATCAACAGGATTCCATTGACGAGCAAGAGTGCCATGAATGCGATCGCGATCATGAGCGTTCGCAGTACGAATTTCCATGGACGAGGCCGCTCGGGGGGCCATCGCAGTCCCTGGACTGACAAGAGCCTTGGGTTCGAGGGCCGACTGAACGCAATATTTGGAGGCTCCGTCAACCGAAACAAGCCGGAACTCCAATCGAGGAATTTGTCATCCTCGAGGTGGTCCCGGCTCGAGACGCGATGGGATTCTTGTTGGCTGTCTCGGTGCGTCCTTATCACATCCTGCTGTGGTGTAAGGCCCAGAAGGCACGCTTCTACGAGGGCAAGCGGACCGCTCATCCAGTCGGCTTGGCCATGTCCAACGTGAGCTTGGTCGAGGTTCTCAAGTCGTGAACGAAGGGCGATGTCGTTTCGCCGAACGACTCTTCCAGGAAATTCGTGTCGTTCGTAATGCGCCGCTGCCCGCGCTTCGGCTTCGAGGCCTTCTTCAACTGGTCGAGTGCCTCGCGGCGGAGGGTTTCGACCAGGGCGATCCGATACTTCCCGGGCGGGATGCCATAGCCCTCCCGCCCGGGCACCGTGAAGGTTCCATTATTTGAATCGTAATCCGCCATTTCCACCTCGCCGATCGGCCGGCCCGACGTCCCGTCCTTGATCGGACAGAAATAAAGTGAAAGCTTGCGACCCTCCGGAGGCTTATAGACTTCCCCCCCTTTTTGAAGCACACCCGTCACCCAGACCGTGTCGCCGCTGCCGCAACCCGCCAGGCAAAGGGCACTGAGCATCATCGACAGGCTCAGAGATCTACGCATAGTCATTCTCGAGGTGGGGAGAGGGGGGAAGCGTCCGAGACGGGACCAGGCGCCTGGTCGCGACAATGGGTATGGGACAACGGCGGTGCCCGATTCCGATCAATACTGGTCGGCGCCGAGGATGGAGCCGTCAGCCTTGGCCAGGATCACGATCCAGACGGCATTCGAGATCGAGTTCTTGATGAACTTGACACTCCCGTCGCCGAAACCCACGTTCACGCCGCCCGGATGCATGCTCCGGCTCTGGCCACCGCTGTTATACATGCCGCTGCCGCAGTTGAAACCCATACCTTGCTGGGCCGCGTTCAACACCTGCTGGCCCAAGACCGGGCCGGCTTGCATCTCATCACCACCGTCGTTGCAGCCCTGGATAATATTGAAACCCTTGAGATTGTTCGGGGTCGGGTTGTACGGCTTCGCATGACCGGCAAGGCTCGCCATGCCCAGGCCCATCGCCCACACGCCGCGGACGTCGGCCGTGGTGAGGCCCACTCGCAGCTCGGCCACGGCGGCCGTGTTCGATAGTCCATCCGTCACCGATGCGATCGTTGAGCCGAAATTCAATCCCATCATACCGACATGGCCTGAGGCCGTCGGGCTGGCGCCGGGGTCTTCGATTCCACCGATCTGGTGGTCGGGGTCGGTATTACCTTGAACCGCTCCGTAATTTCCGCGTGCCCAGTTGGTGAGCGGGATTCCCTTCATTTGATCCATAGGATACGTGACACCCTGCGCCGAGAATAGCGCGATATCGCTGGGCTGGAAGAAATTGTTCGACGGATCGTTCTTGGGATCGGTCGGGCAGATGAACACATTCATACGAGCCGTGCGGACCGTGGTATTGCACCAATCCATGTTGTAGAGATTCTGATTGGGTGCCGTACTTGCATTCGCCACCGCGTAGGGCCCTGCCCAGCCCGGATATCCGAGCACGTTCGAGGAATTGTAGAGCGTGGCCTGCTCGATGTAGGGAAGAATCATGATCGCCCAGTTGGGCCCGAAAGGCTCCGAAAAATCGCTACCCAGGGCGTCCGAACCGGTGTTGTAATTTAGACCGTTGAGATAAGGCTCATTCACGCCCTTGGGAAACGTACCGTTGGACGACTCGAAATTATGCAGTCCCAAGAGGAGTTGCTTGACATTGTTCACGCACTGAGCCCTGCGTGCGGCCTCCCGTGCTGATTGAACAGCCGGCAGGAGCAGCGCGATGAGTACAGCGATAATCGCGATCACTACGAGAAGCTCGATCAAGGTAAATCCGCGTTTGCGTACGACCATTGGCGCAATGCTCCGATAGATGATAGACACAAGAAGTCGTCGGGGGGGTGAAGATGCAGGCCTCGCGTTATTAGTTATACAAAATTCCATGGACGCATGATGTTCCATGCATGAAGATTACGTGAGGATTTTGTTGATTGCCCGAGATGGCAGAGCGGATCGTGAACGGCCGGGTCGGCATCTGATTGAATTCGGACTGAGCCGGGCGTTAGAGTATGACGATGGTCTGCGGTGTTCGACTCTCTCGCGGATGCCCGGGCCGAATTTTCGTGAATCAATCCTGTATAAGCTATCCGTCAGGGCTTTGCGGCGGATACGTTACGCCCTCCGGCCCGATCCGAGGAGTTCAGAGTGATGGCCCACGACGAGACGAACCGCCCCGATCGCCGCAGGTTTCTCCAGGCCGGCGCTCTGGCCACGGCATCAGCCGTGACCGTGTCGCCCGGAGCCCTGTCGCAGGACGCTCCCCCCAAGCCCGATGCATCGACCCCAATACTGCCCAAACGACCTTTGGGCAAGACCGGGATCGATGTCACGCTCCTCGAGCAGGGTGCGGCGCGTGGACCGAGCGCGGACCGCGTCCTCAAGTTCGCCTTCGCACGCGGCGTTCGACTCTTCGACACCGCCAAGGTTTACGGCACCGAGATCAACTTCAAGAATTGGTTCGCCCAGGACGCCGCGATCCGCAAACAGATCGTGCTCGTCACCAAGGACATGCCGCGACAGCCCTCCGACTTCTTGAAGATGGTCGACCAGAGGCTGGCGGCTCTCGGCACGGACTATATCGACTGCTTCTTCATCCATGGGCTCGGCGATAATCCCATGGGAATCGACAATTCGATCAAGTTCATCAAGAGCCCGGAATTCAAGCAGGTCGCCGACAAGATCCGCAGCTCGGGTAAGGCCCGTTTCATCGGATTTTCGGCCCACCACGTGAATCGCGCCCGGCTCATCCAGGCGGCGGCCGAGGATGGCGTCATCGACGCGATCATGCTCCAGTACCGGCCATGGCTGGACAAGGACTCGGCGCTCAACAAGGCCCTGGACGCGGCGTGGAAGCGCGGGATCGGATTGATCACGATGAAGCAGATCGCCAGCCAGACGTTCGGCGACAAGCCCAAGGGCGACATCCTGAAGGAGGTCGTTGAGCGAGTGCCTGTGCTGGGCGAGAGGAAGCTGTCGCCCTTCCAGGGCCTGCTCCAGGCGATCTGGACCGATGAGCGAATCAGCGCGTCCTGCGTCTCGATGAGGAACACGGAGCAGATCCGCGAGAATGCGGACGCCGCGACCCGCTTCGAACCCCTGAAGACCGCAGATATCCACCAACTTCGGGATGCGTTCCGTGCGCATGGGCCGACACTCTGCGCCGACTGCGAAGGCCATTGCTCGATCGCCGCCGGAACTCAGGCCGAGCTGGGCAACTTGACCCGGTTCCTGACCTATTACAAGAATCTCGGTGATCGCGCCGAGGCCCGCCGTCAATACGCCAAGCTCTCCGCAGAAGCTCGCGACTGGTCGGCAGCCGATCTCGAGGCCGCCCGCTCCGCGTGCCCCGACCGGCTCGACTTCGCCAAGCTCCTCCCCCAGGTGGACGAGTACCTGGCCTGAACCGGCCGGGTCTGCAACGGATACGGGACGGAGGATCGGTGATCCGATGATCGAGATTAACAGTCGCGTCGCGATCGCCGAGGATGAAATCGACCTCGAATTCATCCGCTCCTCCGGGCCCGGCGGACAGAACGTCAACAAGGTCTCGACGGCCGTCCGGCTGAGGTTCGATGCACGAGGATCGGCATCGCTGCCGGAAGACGTGCGAGAACGACTCCTGCGCATCGCCGGCCGAAAAATCGGGGACGACGGCATCCTGGCGATCCTCGCGCGCACTCATCGGACCCAGGAGGGGAACCGTCGGGAGGCGATCGATCGCCTGATCGAGCTGATCCAGAAGGCATGCGAGAAGCCGAAGCCCCGGCGCGCAACCCGACCCACCGCCGGTTCCCAGAAACGTCAACTGGAGTCGAAGCGCCGACGAGGTGAGACGAAGCAGGGAAGACAATCGCAAGGACATGGCGAGGAATAGCTCGATGGATGATTCAGGGCCGGATTCAGCCTGTCGGTCACGGAATGAAAAGGCTCTCGAAGAGAATACGGTGATCTCGGAACCATCGCCGGCCGCGGAGAAATAAAGCTATGCTCGGAATCACACTCGCCATGGGGATGGTATTTGGAGGTTTGATCGAGCGAGAGGATTCGAAGGTTCAAACGAACTCGGGGAAGCAGGCCGTCACATCCGAAGGGGGTTGGACCCCTCTGTTCAATGGTCGTGATCTCGGTGGCTGGTACACGTTTCTCCAGAAGCACGGGAGGAACCAGGATCCCGACCATGTGATCACGATCGAAGATGGCATGATCCACCTCTACAAGGATGCGCCGGTGGGCAGCGGTGTGGTCATGGGCTATATCGGCACCGACAAGGAGTATGGCGACTATCACCTGCGGCTCCAGTACCGATGGGGTGCGAAGAAGTTTCAGCCGCGGTACGCCATGAAGAAGGATGCCGGGGTGTATTATCACATGAATGCACAGGACGCCGTCTGGCCCCGCGCGCTCCAGTTTCAGATCGAGGAGACGAACGTAGGGGATTTGATTGCCCTTCACGGATTCCAGCTCGATACCACGATCGACCCCAAGACTCGCTCGGAGAAGATGCCCACCTTCCTGGATGGCCCGCAAGGGGGTCAATCTTATGTCATGGGCGGTCAAGGAATTGCCTACCAGAAGCATCTCGCCGGCCAATTCGAACGGGACGATTGGAACACGGTCGAGATCATCGCCCGCGGCGATACGACGACGCACATCCTCAACGGCCAGATCGTGAATCGGGGCCGGAATATCCGGCTCGTCGATCCCGCGAATCCTACCGCTCCTCCACGTCCCGTCACTCGAGGCCGGATCTCGCTCGAGATCGAGGCGGCGGAACTCTACTTTCGCAAGGTGGAATTACGCTCCTTGGACGATGCACCGGCCCGCGATAAATGAGGCGTTCCTCGCCAGCCGAACGCCGCCCAGAGCAGCAGTCCTACGCCGGCCGCGGTGAGGGCGTTGGCCACGACCGCGTTGACGAACATCGTCCAGAGGACGTCTTCGACGTTGGTGGCTTCTCGTCGGGCGAACAGGTTCGGCAGGATTCGCAGCCCGACCGACGCGATCAGGAGAAGGACGAGTCCGCAAGCCGTCAGGCCCGCGACCCGCGGATGTCGCTTGCGACGTATCCAGCAGGCGTAGAGGCCCACCACGACCACCGAGATCGTCGGGAGCTGAGTGAGGACATTCTGAATCGTCACGACGCGGTAGGAGTCGTGCATGCGATCCTCTCCCGTGCCGGGGTGACCATCACTCTTCGGGTTCGGGCCAGATCCTCAGCCTGAACCTCGCGGGATCTAACCTATCATCTCCGGATGATCGGGCTTCCCGGTCGTACTCGCCGACATGCTCGATCATGTCAGTCAACGCCGTCATCTTGCCCCGCACCAGGTTGTTGCACGCGCCCCGTTCGATTATCCCGATCGGCTCTCCCGACACCGTCAAACGCCAGCTCACGTCGTGATCGCACGAGAGATGACAGAGGATGTCGAGCAGGGTGTGGAGGTCCTGGTCGGCCTCGGGGCTCTGTTGCGAATCCTCGGACGGCGAGGGTATGACCAGTTTGCTCCAGCCGTCGAGCTGTCCGGTCCCGATGCGGTCGAGGTGAATACCATCGCAATAGAACCAATCTCTCTCCTGGCCGATTCGCCTCGCCTCGGCGAGGACGACCTCGACGACATCCGGGGGGATCGGTTGCAAGCTCGTATAGGCGAGACGAACGCCCACGGGTCACTCCGACGGTTGGATGGAACATCGCGATGGAAAAATAGACGCAACATCATTTGATCGAATTCAGATAGGCCAGCAGGTCGGCCATCGCGGGAACGCCGATCTGTTTCTCGAGGCCCTCGGGCATATACGACAGGCCTGTGCTCCGCAATTCCTCGATATCCAGTCGAAGCACGGTCTCTTCTCGACCATCGGGCTGGCGGATCGTCAGGCTGTTCGCGGTCTCGACGGCGATCATGCCGGTGAGGACTCGGCCGCTCGTCGTGACCAGCAGATAGCTGATGAACTGGGGCATCACCTCTCGGTTCGGATCGAGGATGTTGAGCAGCACGGCATCCATCCCTCGATCGCGGACCGCCGATAGGTCCGCTCCCACCTGCTGGCCGATGCCCTCGAGTCGATGGCATGACGCGCATTGGCTCTTGAAGACATCCTTGCCGCGCGCGGGATCCCCGTTCGAGCGGAGGGCCCCCTGATAGGCCGCGACGACGTCTTGACGCCGGGGCTGTGCGCCGAAGAGCCGGGCCACACGCGAGCGGACCGAAGCGTCGGGGTAGGACTTGAGCAGATCGAGTCGGGCCGGCTCGACGTCCGCGCGGCCGATCGTCCCCCTCTCGACGGCATCGAGGAACGCGACGACCCAGGCCGGGCGCGTAAATAAGGCTTCGGCGGCGGTGGCCCGCAGCTTGGGAGTCATCTCGGGCCAGTTTCGGAACAGGATCGTCGGCACTCGTCCATCATCGAAGCGAGCGAGGGTTTCGATGGCCGCGGCCTGCACGACGGGAGGCTGCCTCGGTGCCAGTAAAGCCACAAGCGGTCCTTCAATGTCCGCCAGGGATGAGTATCGAAGCAACCGCACCGCCACGACCCGCGCCGAAGCGGGCTTCGTGTCGTCGTTGGCCCTCGCACGCGCATCGGACAGGATGACGCCTCGGATCGAACGGACCCGGCCGCTGCTTTTTTCCCTCTCCGAAAGTTGGGCCCACGCCGCTACGGAATCCGTGCTCATCAGGGCCAGCACGATCTCGCGGGACAACGGCGGATCCGCCGCCAGGGCGCCATCCAGTGCCCGAAGGATCACCGCCAGGTCCTCGCGACGCTCGGGGGCACCTGTCTGACTCACCAGGTCGGATAGAAAGAGTCGGCCGGACTTCGAATCGCGGAAGCTCGCATCCGCAGAGAGCCGATCGAAGAGCTCACCCGTGCATGCGATCGCGGAGCTGAGAATTGCGATCCTCATCCAGGGATCGGCCCCGTCGCGGATGGCCAGGGCGGACAGCAAAGGAGCCGACTTCGAACCCGGCATCGTCCCCAGCGAGAAGGCCACCTGATAGCGGACCATCGTGTCAGTATCGTCGATCATCTGTGCCATTCGCGCCCGGATCGACGCCGAATCATGGCAGAGCGGTTCGGCCAGTTTTAAGGCATAGGATCGGACGCGCGGATCGGCATCGCGGAGAGCCGCGAGGACGTCGTCGGACCGGATCGACCCGAGACCCGCCAGCGCCGAAAGGGCATGAGCCCTGCCGATCGGCCGTTGCGAACGGGTGGCGAGTCGTCGCAAATTCTCGACAGCCGACCGGTCCTGACGCTGATAGAGAAGCCGAGAAGCCGTGTCGCGGTGCCAGCCGTTGGTATGTTCAAGGAGAGTCACGAGCTCCGCGGTTGTCGCCTTCCCCAGCCTGGGGACCCGAGGCCGGTAGCCCTCCGGCGCGATACGCCAGATCCGGCCTCGATCGATGCCGCTGGCGACGTCCATGTGCTTGAGGATCTGCGGGGCGAGAAACGCCGCTCCCTCGATCAGCTCGCGGTACATGTCCACGACCCAGAGGCATCCGTCCGGGGCGTTGGCCATCTGCACCGGGCGAAAGAAGCTGTCGCGAGAGGCGAGAAACTCCCGCCCGGCCTCGGCACTCCGGGCGGTCACGAGCACACCGCTCGCCTCCGGGATTGCGCGATGGATGATGTTATTCGCAACGTCGCCGACGAAAAGGTTGCCGCGATACTCTCCCGGGAACGCATCGCCTCGATAGACGGTCACGCCCGTCGCGCCCGTGAAGAAACCGGAGGGCGCACCACCCTCGTCGGAGCCTGGGATCGCCCCCTGGCTGCGGAGTCGGGTCCGGAGGATTCGCCACGGTTCGACCTGGCTGATGCGATGGAGCTTCGTGTATTTGCCCCCGGGGGCGACATTCACGGCGGCGGCCGGCGCTCGAAGGTAGGGGTTGCGGGCGAGGTATCGGCTGTCATACATCACCAGATTGAACGGTTCGCTGTTGCCGCAGACGAAAGTACGGCCCCAGTCGTCGAGACTCATGCCGTGCTGGGCGGCGCCGCCGCTCAGTTCGAATGTCTCGCCGCGAGGGTCGAGGAGCAAGATATGACCCCGGACCGAAACCGTCTTGGCTCCCGAGCGATCCCCGCGGCTCACCGAGCCTCCGTCCAGGCTCGTCGAGATGTGGTATCGATTGTCCAGGCCCCATCGAAATGAGTTGAGCATGCCCTCCCCGGCCCGGTCGGACCCGAATCCGGTCAAGACCACGCGTCGGATGTCGGCCTTGCCGTCGCCGTCGGTATCCTTGAGGTAGAGGAGATTGGGTGCCGAGCCCACGTAGACGCCGCCATCCCAGCAGGCCACGGCGGTCGCCATGGATATGTCATCGGCGAAGAGCGTGCTCTTGTCATACACGCCGTTTCCGCGCGAATCTTCCAGCAGTCGGACGCATCCTCGAGGAATCTTCGGCGCCTTTTCCCGACCTCGCACGAGTTCATCGGCGGGATACTGGTTATATTCGGGGAACTCGGCGACGTAAAGCCGCCCGTCCTCGTCGAAGTCGATGGCCACGGGACTGCGCAGGAGCGGCTCCGCGGCGACCAGATCGACAGAAAAGCCGGGTCTCGGTGCCATCGCTCGCCCCGAGACGAGGGGATCCTTCAGGGGGAAACGCGGCAACTCGCCGCTGAAATCCTGATCCGCAGGACCTTGCCGTACGATGGGCTTCGGATTTCCTACCTCCTGGCCATCGGCGACCCCGACCGCCACAACCGAGGCAGTCAGCTGGAATAATGCGATCAAGAACGTTGAACGTCGATCGATGATCATGCGCGCCCACCTGGTCACTGACCACATTCATGGCGTCGCCAGGGTCGAGGCGACAACTGAGGCAGAGACCCGATCATGCCGGGATCGGCGACGCGAATCAAGACATGCGCCGAGAGAAGAGTCGGGAGACGTTGGGGGGGCTCGACGACGCCGTGAGGCTACGGGGCGGTATTCGGTCGGAGGGAGTGGTCTTCGAAATTCAAGACACTTTGTAGTTCTTGTCGTACCGGGCGCTTTGCCGGTGTCTCCCCGCCTTTGGGCGAGTCTCCGCAATCGCGAGCACTCGTCCGAAGGCGGGGAAACCGGGGGTTTGTCGGGGATCAATCCGACCCGTGCTGCTTGACCATCTTGTTGTACAAGCCCAGGAGAAGGATCGTCGGTACCCAGTGGCCGACGAACTGCGAGTCCTGCTTGCGTCCGAGCAGATGCAGAACGGCCGAGATCCCGATGCTGCCGATCGCCAGTGTGAGGTAGGTGCCCGACGGGACCATGCTGGTATAGTGCTCGATCGCCTGGGTGATCTCGCCTTCCTGATGTTCGCCCGGTCGGACGCCTCTGGGCATTGTAAGCTGACTCATGTGCTCAAATCTCCTCGAAAAACTCAATTTGCACGTCCGCTTCCCGAACACATACGGGACTGATGTCGAACGATGATTTCTAGTGCAAATGAGGTGCCGGGTCGCCTGAGGAGAGGCTCTTATCTCCGAGATCTTGGCGATCATGAACAGCCCGATTTCGCCTATGACGCAGGGATTCGATGAATGCGAATGCCGATCCTCGAGGTGGACTGTCTCAGCCTTATCCTATGCTTTAGGCCGTGAGGCCGCTGTCGTCAAGAGTGACGACTCAACTTGGATCCGGATGAGTTCCATCAGAAGGCGAAATAGATGAATTGTTGACCGCCAAAGTTGCCTCCCAGGACGATTGCATAGAAGCAGGCTGTGTAGAATCCGCTTCGCACATACCATGGGGTCCGGGCGATCACGTCCAGATCGTCGGCCAGGTACTGCACCAACTGGACCATCAGAAGCGGTAACACCGTGACGAGGACCGGCAGGAGGAAAGCCGCAGCCGGGATCGAAGGCCGATGCACGATCGCCGACAACATCCCGACGGCCTGTTCCATCGATCCCGCACGGAAGATCAACCAGCCGAGGCAGACCAGATGGAAGGTGGCGATGATCCTCAGGCCGGTCCAACAGGCGCGCTCGACGGGGTCGCCGGGATTGATCCTCTTGAGCCAGGGCTCGGCGGCGCGGTGCATCACCAGGAGGAGCCCCTGATAGATTCCCCAGATCACGAAAGTCCATGCGGCACCGTGCCAGAGCCCTCCGAGGATCATCGTCAGCATCAAGTTGCGGTAGGTGAACAAGGTACCGCCGCGATTGCCGCCAAGTGAGATGTACACGTAATCCTTGAGCCACATCGACAGGCTGATATGCCAGCGGTTCCAGAAGTCTTTCGGGCTGGTCGCGAAATAGGGAAGATTGAAGTTCAGGGAGAGCTCGAAGCCCAGGCACTTCGAGACTCCGCGGGCGATGTCGGTGTATCCCGAGAAGTCCCCGTAAATCTGGAACGCGAAGGCATAGATCGCAAGGAGGGCCGTCCCGCCGTCGAGTGTTTGCCAACGCCCGAACAGTGCATTCACGACCTCCGCCAGGTTATCGGCGATCACGACTTTCTTGAGTAGTCCCCAGAAGATCAGGTAGGCACCCGCGTAGAATTGCTGGAGGTCGAATCGTCGCCGCGCCGCGACTTGCGGCAAGAGCGTCGTGGGACGCATGATCGGGCCAGCGACCAGATGCGGGAAGAAGGAGACGAAGGTCGCGAACTGGACCAAATTCCGGGTCGGCCGGATCTCGCGTCGGTAAACGTCGATCACGTAGCTCATCGATTGGAAGGTGTAGAACGAGATTCCGATCGGTAATGCGAGTTCCAGGTGCAACAACGGGATCGAGAGCCCGGCGCGGGTCAGGGCCGCCTGGAGGCTCTCGGCGAAGAAGTTGTAATACTTGAAATAGCCGAGCATGCCCAGGTTCAAGGCCATGCTCAGGGCGACCACGGCTCGACGAAGCCTCGGTTCCTGGACGCGGTCAACCCAGAGGCCACAGGCATAATCCATCACCGTCGAGATGATCAGCAGCGGGAGGAAACGGGCGTTCCATCTCGAGTAGAAATAGTAGGCGGCGGCGAGCAGGAGGATGTTCTGCAATCGTGGCCAGCGTGCCAGGAGCCAGTAGACGGGGAACAGCGTCCCGAAGAACAGGGCGAACGAGTAGGAATTGAATAGCATGCCACGTCCCCATCCCTGGTTCGAGCGGCTCTGATGCTCGCTCCGCGCGGTCCGGCTCCATCCGCGGACCACGGCACGGGAATCTTGCCCAACCGGCGAATCCTGTCAACGGCAACGCTCAAATCGTTCGCGGCTTCGTGGACTGTTTTTTCAGCGTTCGTTCAGCCCTTGAGCCATGCCAGCGTCTCGTGGGGCGCCGGATCATCCTCGAGGCGGGCAACGCGCTCTTCGATCTGGCTGGCACGCTCCCGGCCCAGGATCGAGTCCACCAGCCCGTGAAACTTGACGGAGAGTTGAGAGTCGGTCAACGGGTTCTTGTCATGGCCGGGAGGGAACGCGACCTCCGAGACCAGCTTGGTGCCGTCGTCGAGCGTGACGGTCACCCTGTTCGGCGTACCCGCGGGATAGCCGGCCGTAAGTTGAGCGTCTTCGACGACGCGGGTCCGCGCGACCAGGTCGAGCAGGGCCGGGTCGGCGAGCCGTTCGTCGCTGAATTGCTCGGCCGCAATCTTGCCGTCGACCAGGGCGACCGCCGTGCAGTAGGGCAGGCTGTGATCGGCGGTCTCGCGGGTCTTGGGACGCCACTTCTCCGGATCCTTCCCGATGATTTCGACGGCCACCCGGAAGGTCGCGATCTCGATCTGGCGGATGCGAGACGGGTCGCTGATCTGGGGCCGCAATTCGAAGGCCGCGGCGATCGCCGACTGGCTGTGATACTCGGCCGGAACGAACTTGATCGAGGTCTTGGGGAGCATCCAGTCGTCGGCGCCGGGGCCACCCAGCTTGGGTACCGAAAATGGGCCGGAGACCTGCTGGAAGAAGCCCATCTCGCCCTCGAAGAGGGGCGCCGGACCAGTCATGCCGTCGGCCGCCAGCATCGCCGCAAACACGCCGTTGCGCGACGCGAAAGCGAATGCACAACCTTTCCACATCGAAAGCTCGCCCGCGCGAGTGAGTCGAAGGGCCGTCCCGGTGGTCCCGGCGATGCCGAGCGCATGGACTGTCTGCTCGTGCGAGAGCCCGAGCAGGCGCGAGGCGGCCAGGGTCGCCGAGAGCGAGCCGTAAGTCGTGTGGTCCCAGCCGCGGGCGCGGATGCTCGCGGCGTCACACAAGCGGCACTGGACTTCGTAGGCGACCGCCGCGGCGACGATCCAGGCTCTGCCGTCGGCCTCCGAGATCTGGCCGGCGGCCATCACGGCCGCCCAGTTGTCGCTGGGGTGGGCGGGCTCGAGCGAGAGATACGTATCGTTGCAATCCAGATAGCGAATATGGACGCCATTCGAGAATGCCGCCCAGTCCGGTGCGGAGGGTCCGCCTCCGATCACGGAGGCCGACGGCGAACCCGAGAATCGACCGGCGACCCGGCGCGCGATCGTGGGGGCGGGTTCCTCGAGCGCGCCCGCGGCGCACCCCAGGGTATCCAGCAGCCTGCGACGCGCCTCGACGACGACCGTCTCCGGCATGTCTTCGAATCGAGTGCTCAAGGCGAATGCGGCCAGCCGTTCGGCCAGGTTGTCGGACATCGTTCGATCTCGCACGGGGTCGGGAGCGGGAGGAATTGCCCCGATTGTACCACTTGGATGGCACATCGTCAGGCCAGCCCTGGCTCGCGTTCGATCAGCGCAACGTCGCGGGGGGCTCGAGCTGGACCGGATTCGATCCCCGTGGACCACGAGCCTCCCGAGGGCCAGGTGCGGCCGGCTCGGCTCCGATGTGCTGGAGGAGGATATTGCCGACCGCGCGGATCGCCTCGGGATCCTTCTGGACGCCGTGGTCCGATCGGACGAAGATCTCCGGGATTCCGTCGAGGTGGGAGCTCCGATAGGGCACGACGCCATCGGTGGAATCGGCAACGCCGCCGGCCCATTTGGAGCCGATGATCGAGTGGAACGCGACCCGATCGCTCGGCTTCATGATCTCGAGTGCCTTCAGAATCTCGGAATCGGTGTTCAGGGTCTCGATGCTGGTCGGAAATCGTCGAAACCGGCGCGAATTGAAGGCGTACTGGTTGTCCTTGATCAGGCGGTTGAGCAACTTGTGGATGCTGTCGGGGTCGGAGATCAAGGACGTGCCCACGCGTCCGACGACACTACGCGAGTAGTCCGAACCGCGATGGGGAGTGGCCAGGAAGACCACGCGGCTCACGAACGGTAACGGCTCGAACATGAGGTACCGACGCAGCTCGGCCAGCACTTCCGCCGGGCCGATGATCTCTTCGAACGACCGATCCGAATAGAGCTGCCAGAACTTATCCTCGCTCTTGACGACCATCATGTGACTGAGTAGCCCCCCCATACTATGGCCGAGGAGCACCATTCGGTCGAAAGCCGGGTCTCGACCGTCCGGATCGTACATCTGCTTCGCCTGGTTCAGATCTTCGCGCAGGCTTGCGGCGGCGATCGGTAGCGGCACACCGGTCGGATACATGTATAGAAGGAATTGGTACTTCTCCTGGATCTCGGACTTTCGTTGAAGCTCGTTGATCATGTCGATCCAGGCCAGGGGGCTGGAGATCAACCCATGGACCATGACCACCGGGATCTTGCCCGGCTCATAAGGGCGGAGCAACAGGAGATTGGCTCGCTCGAGCCCTTTCTCCGGTCGGAGGAGGCCCGACCATCGATATCGCTCGAGGTCTGTCCGCGACCACATGTACGCCAATGGAGTCGTCAAGTCGATCTCGAGAGCCAGCTCGCCGCCTGCCGGACCGACCTTCGTCGTCTGCACGGGATCGTAAAGTACGAGAGTACAGACCCGGGCCTTCTCGACGTCGACATTGGGGTCAGAGAGTCGCGAGTTGGGGACGAGGAACCCCGTCAACGGGAAGGCCATCTCGGAGGGGTAGAACTGCTCCTGGGGTGAACGCTGCTTGGGATCGGAAGGGGCGACACGGACTCCGATCAGAGGAGCGCCGAGTCCATATTGCTTGAAGTCCTTGTTCAGACCGCTCACCTCGAAGTCCGATGCCAGCAGGATCTTGTGGATGTCTGCGATTCTCCACGGGGATTTGTGGAGGACGATCCGCATTCGCTCCTCACGGTCGTGGAACTTGAAGGGGATGACCTCGCCCTCCTGAGGCTGTATGTATCCCTTGGTCATGGCCGCGCGGATCAAGTGGTCAACGGCGGCGTTGTAGATCTCCATCGCCTGCCGGTATCGCGGATCCGATGGGCCTCTTCCCTCGGCCAACACGGGGTTCGTCTCGAACAGGAAGTCGTGCGCGTAGGCTGCGGCATCGAGGTAACGATCGAAGGCCTGAGATTTGCGCCTGCGGTCCAGCCGTCTCCCCTCGATCCAGGAAAGCTCGGCCAGTGCGTAGACTAACTCGGCCTCGGGCCGCCGCATCGCGAATTTCTCGATACGCTGCAAGGCGCCGTTCACGTCGCGGCGATACTCACGCTCGAGGTCATACCGTTTGAGTGTCTCGAGGGTCCGCTCGGTGGGTCGGTCCAGCGCAGCCACGCTCCGGTAGGAAGCGATCGCGCGATCGGGCCGGCTGGCCTGGATCTGGATATCCGACCAGGCCACGAGACTCGAGACCAGGACCGTCAGATGAGCTAAAGGCATGCCGCGCCACTCCTTGCGACCCGCGACGGGGCGTCGATCGGCCTCCGTGCACGATCCGTTGACGAATCATGACGATGATCGTCGGGACGGTCAATGCCGATCGCATGGAACGACGTCGAGCCTCACTCGCGGACGGTCGGCCGAGACACAGAGAATCGCTTCGCGCAGAGACGCAAAGCGGGAGCGCAGAAGGCGCAAGGACGACAGAGCTTTCGGTAACAGGAAGTCGAGATGCGGAGGATCAGGATCCGAGAGTCTAATCTCTCCGCGTCGTTAGCGTTTCTCTTGCGTCTCTGCGCGAAACTTTTCCAGGATTCGCAGTCCGGTTAATATTCCTCCGAACGGCTGAGCCGCGCCCCGTCCCGGCGACCGGCTTCGAAGCCTTCGTGATAGCCCCTCTCGAACCACTGCTCTCGGATCTCCTGCTCCCAGACCTGCATCCGATCCTCATGAGCCTGAGGCGTCTTGGCATCCGTCCATCGGAGGAGTTGCGCCAGACGTTCCATCTGCGATGAGAGGAAATCTCCCGTCGGAGTTCCCCAGGCGCGATATCCCATCGCTTCGTGCTCGACCACTTCGGCCAGAGTCAGGGGTTGTCCATTGCAAGGCACCATCTCGGGCCACCGAGGAACTCCCTCCGCGACCGTGAAGGCATCCGGAGTGATCGTCAAGTCCGGGGAAGACACCGACATGGTCGGGGATGTCATTGTAGTGCTCCTTTCCAGTCCAGCAGTCCGTATGCGACCATCGCCTTGATGTGCTTGCAGCCATCGGGATCGATGCCGTCCCGGTGGAAGATGAAGTCGGGGCAATCGCACGTCAGTCCATAGGCCGTCTCGGCGACGTCGTAATCGGTGCCGTCGTCCTTGCTCAAACGATACGCTTTGAAAGTCGGCCAGTCGTCGCCACGGTTACGGCTGACGAGGTAGTTTGTGCCGTTGATCGCCATGATCAGACGACAGACGGCGCGGGCCGGACCGATCCTCTTTTCTCTCGGCCCCATCCGAAAACTCGACCACCTAGCGGCGATTTCGACCATGGTTATGCTCCTTCCCACCATCGAGTGGGCGACGGGAGTCGATTAACATCACCGATACTCTCCGGCTTTCTGCCTTCGAGGAGAGCAAGGGCTCCGTGCTGATGTACTCTCGTACATTATACGAAGTATGGCGGGCAAACTTCAACGGTTTTGCCGAAAATGACGAGGAATTCCCGCCCGACGGGATCCGGTGGCAGACGAATTGGAACGAGGGTCCGAACTGCTACCTCGGTTGCTTGCCTCGAGAATCGGCGGCAAGGCCGTGTCTCGGAAGTGACGTGCGGGCGTTTCATCCCCGTCTCATCGTGGAGCATCGGGCTTGCGGGGGAGGGACGAACAACCCGGAAGGGCAGAATCCGGCTGGCCCGCCCTCGCCGAGCGTCATCGCCGAGTCAGGAGCCGATGTCATCGAATAGGGGAGGGAATGGAACTGGAAGGCTGGGCGCGATCGAAATCAGGCCGAGATCGCGGTCTTGTTGGCGGTCCACTCGAGATACCGCTCGATGACCTCCTTGATGGGAGCATCGGCGACCAGTCGACCCTGCTGGATCCAGAGTCCTCGGGTGCAGAACTCGCGAAGCGCATCGTTGTTATGGGAGACGAGAACCAGTGCATTGGCGCGCCGGACGAGGTCATGGAGCCTGGCCCGTGCCTTGTCGAGGAAGGCGGCGTCGCCGACGCCGAGCGCCTCATCGATCAGCAAGATGTCGGGATTCACGTCGGTCGCGATCGCGAAAGCTAGACGCATGTACATCCCGCTGGAATAGTATTTCAACGGCATCTCCGCGAACTCGCGCAAGCCGGTGAAATCGTAGATACTCTCGACCTTGGCGAGCATCTGGCTCCGAGAGAAGCCGAGCATGGCTCCGTTGAAGACGATGTTATCGTTGCCCGAGAGCTCCGGATTGAAGCCGGCCCCCATCTCGATCAGCGGCGCGACGTTTCCGCGGATGGCCACACGTCCGGAGGTCGCGGGATAGATCCTCGCCAGCAATCGCAACAGTGTGCTCTTACCGGCCCCGTTACCGCCGACGATCCCGACCCGCTCCCCCTTGTCAATTTTCAGGCTGACGTGGCTGAGGGCCCAGAATTCCGATCGGGGCGCAGGAGACTCTCGGCGAAGCACCAGGTCGAGCGCGGCCCGCTTGAGCGAATACTGCTTGTCAGCATAGTTGACGAAACGGAGCGAGACGTCATTCAGCTCGATCAGCGGGGCACTTCCGGCGGGCTTCCGGTCGGTCTCCCCGCGTTGATCAGAGTCGGAACACCATCTTGTCTTCTTGCGACTTGAATACGGCATAGCCGACTCCCAGGCTTGCTGCGGCGATCACCGCCGCCACCGTCAAAACACCCAACCGGGGCATTTGCCCCGAATACAGGACGTCGTGGAAGAGCTCGATGAAATAGTAAGCCGGATTCAGTCGGAACATCCATCGCGCACTCTCGGGGAATGACTCGCTATCGACCGGGTAGATGATTGGCGTGACGAAATACCACGCCTGCAAGAACACCGAGACCAGGTGCCCGAAATCGCGAAAGAAGGTGTTGGCCGTGGCGACGATCAAGCTTAGGCCCAGTACGAAGGTCGAGTACAAGGCGATCACGACCGGGAGAAAAAGCATCGACCAGGAAGGTCGAGCACCCAGCGGGCCAAGCAGCAAGAACATGGCGCCCATCGAGAAGATGAACGTCACCAGGCCGATGAGCACCCTCGATAAGGGGAAGACGAGCTTCGGCAGGTAAATCTTCCGGATCAGGCCTTCGTTGGCGATGATGCAGACTGCGCTATCGTTCAGGCTGATGCTCAGGAAGCTCCAGGGGACCATCCCCGACATCAGGTACAGCGAGTAGTTCTCAAGTTGGTTCTTGAACAGATGCGAGAACACCATGCAGAGCGTGGCCAGCATCAGGAGCGGATTGAGGAGTGTCCAGAAAAAACCCAGGATCGACCGCTGATAGCGGACGCGTAACTCCTGGGACACCATATTCTGGATGACCGGCCAGAAGCGCACGAGCTGGTGGCGGTCTTCGGCCAACCTGGTCATCCACAAACTCGGTCCGCGCGGCGTCGGAAGCGGCGGAAAATATTCCGCATGCGGGACCTTGGCTCCGGCACTGGTACGAACATCCATATCTGAAAAGATCCCATCCAAGCCGTTGATCCCGATCGGGATTCTCCCCGACCTTGGCCGCGACGGCGAGGCATCTTACGGAGAAGGCTTGGTTGGCGGAAGATCAACCCTCGCGAACGATGACGACCTCGATGTCATCCTGGACTCCGGAATCATTGCGGGAGGGACCATCCCTGATGAGAACGCGGCTCCATTGGCCTTGGGCGTCTCCTCCAGTCCGAGGCCGACGATCAATCATCGTCGGCCTTCCGTGAGACTGTCCGGACACCGATCCTGGCCGCCAGTCGGACTTTCTGGTTGTTCGGTAGCTTCTTGATGTACTGCGATCGCAACGCGCCAAGCCACCGCATCTCGCGCCCCTCGTAGCTCACGATAACCTGGGTAAGCACGGGGCCAGGGCAAGCCAGGGCGCGTTGGAGACCTGGGAGTACATCGGCATTGCTGGCGATCTGGTTGAACGTCAATCCGACCGACTGGGCGAAGGCGGCGTAATCCATTCGGGCGATATCGGTGGCGGTGGTTCGACGATAGACAGGCTCCTGCAGCATCTGCATGTAGTGATAGGCCCCGTCGTCGAACACGAAGAATTTGACCGGTAGGCCGGCCCTCGCCGCCGTCGACATCTCGATCGCCGACATCAAGAAGCATCCATCGCCGGTGACGCAGACAACGCGTCGGTCGGGCCGGACTCGCTGGGCCCCGATCGAAGCCGGGATTGCCCAGCCCATGCTCTGGTTGTCGGCCGGAGTGAAATAGCGCCGCGGCCCCGGGACTTCGACGGCTTCGGAGGCCCAGTGCGTCGAGGCGGTCACGTCGACGAACACCAACTCGTCGGGGCCCAGCACGCTCCTGAGGTTGCCCAACAGGAACATCGGGTCTACGCACGGTTCGATGCGGACGGTCACGGCCTCGCAACGGTCGACCTGCCTCCATTTGTGGATATTCTGCCAGAGTTGAGGGCTTGGAGGACGCCGGATCGCGGCACCGTCGGAGAGCAGGCGGTCGAGAAATAGCCGGGAGTCCGAACACAGACAGACGTGGGTCGGGACGTTTCGGCCCAGATTCTGGGGATTGATGTTGACATGGATCAGCGTGCCGGCCTGGGGGATGGCGTAGTTGGCCGTCGAGACCTCGCTGTAGCGCACGCCCACGGCCAGGACGAGATCGACGTCCTTGAAGGCGGCCTCCGCCGCACGCGTGCCCTGTTTGCCGTATCCCCATCCGACGGCCAGGGGGTGCGAGTCGGGGACCGCCCCCTTCCCGCTGACTGACGTCGCCACCGGCGCCTGAAGCAGCTCCGCGACCGCAGCCAGGGACGGTCCGGCCTCGACGCATCCCAGCCCCGCGTAGATCCCGACGCGCCGTCGCCGGTCGGTGAGGTGGGCAAGGGCCCTCCCATAAGCGGCTTCGTCGAACGGTACGGGGTAGGGGGGCGGCACCGGCTGGTCATAATCCCAGACCTCTTGATAGAGGGGGAAAGGGATCATCACTGCGGTCGGACCCGGTTCGCCGGACCTCGCCAGCCGGAATGCCTGAAAGATCGAGCCGGGGATCTCCGCCTGGTGGCGGACCTCGAACAACGCCTTGACGACCGGCCGGATGATGGCCGAGTTGGCCAGTCCATGCACCTGTCCAACCGGTGCTTTGGCCGATCGATCGATATCGGTGATGATGCCCACGATGGGTATGCTGTCATAAAGCGCCTCGCCGATGCCGGTGAGGGCATTGGTCAGCCCCGGTCCGGGGACCACGGCAAAGGCTCCGACCGCACCCGTGGCGCGTGAAGAGGCATCGGCCATGATGCTGGCCGAGGATTCATGGGCGACCAGCAGATAGGGAACCTGACGCGCCTTGAGTGCGTCCCAGAGTTCGTTGTTCTGGGCCCCCGGAATGCCGAAGAGGCAGGGCACACCCTCGCAGGCGAGCGACGCCGCGACGGCCTGTGCTCCCGTCATCTTCCCCTGGACGCCTCCCCGCTTGACGAATCGGCCCAGCTCGATGTGGTCCGCTCGGGCCTCGGTGCCTCGTCCGCCGGCGACGGTCGCAACCGCCCCCGCTGTACCCATTACGCTCAGGATCTCACGCCGGTTGAGCTGCGGTGACACGGGGCAATCCCTCCCCTCGCGACCCGGCGCCATAATGTCCTGCGCCGCTGACCTATTCCAACGAGGCGACGCAATCTCTCCCGCCCGACTCGGGCGCGTGCGTTCGACTCCATCGCCATCTGGATATCGGCGGCCAGCTAACGAGGCCTTCTTATCGTGACTTCAGGATCGACACGAACCGGAGGTCGAGAGCCCGATCATCGATACAATCGTCATCGATTCGTTCGGGCATGGATTGCGCGGGAGAACGCGTCAGGAGGGATCGTAATTGACGACGCAAATCCCCCTCAAGATGTCGGCGCGGAAATCCGACGGAGCCTGACGGAGATGGCGAATGCATTCCATCATGATAGGGCCAGTGTAATGGATCTCATCGAGAGCCCGACCCCAGGCTGTCCAGTCGATCGTTCCAAGTCCGGGCGGCAGATGCGAGTCTTGCCTTGCATTGTTGTCGTGGACATGAGTCGTCGCAAGCAGAGACTCGGCGGCGTGCGTCTCCCCGGGAACGGTCGCGGAGATATGGGCATGTCCGGTATCGAGTGCCAGCGCCAGACTGGGATGCTTCAGCTCCGCCAGCAGTCGGGCCAGATCGGACATCCGGCTCCCGGGATGGACACCCGGCGGCATATTCTCGACACAAATCCGGACACCCAGTACGGATGCGTGATCGGCCAGCTCGAGGAGTCCGCGAGCGAGAGCGGCCCGGCGAGGTTCAACCTGATCCGGGTCGGATAACCCGCCCGGATGAACGACCAGGCAGGTGCCGCCGGCTTCATTGAGCCAATCGGCGCAACGCTTCAGGTCGTCCACGGATTCGCGGTGGATTGCGGGATTTGTCGAGCCCAGATCCACGCGATCGGCCCGGATCGACCGACTACCCCAACTGCCGTGGGCACTGTGTATTGCCAGTCCGTGATCGGCCGCACAGAGATGTAGCTGCCCCGGATCCGGATAAAGGCTCCATTCGGGGAGGATCTCCAGCACCTCGACGCGGAACCGCATGGCCAGGGCGAGTTCGGCCTCGAGAGTACACCCCGGGTAGCCATAAGTCACCATGGTACCGAGTGCTCGTACGGGCACGCTGTCTTCCCCGATCGGCCGGCCGAGGGTTGCCTCCCGAAGATCATGATCCCTCTTGTCGAACTCGGCGGCGGAGGTCATCATAACAGGTCAGCGATGAGACGCCATCACCAACCGGAACGACGCGCACGCCCAAGCGATCTCGACATCCTGTCGGGGCGAGGCCCAACTCGGATCGGAAGAGGAGGATCGAGGCGTCCCCTCGCAAGACGCCGTGATGTCCTACTTCATAACCGTCGTCCCGCCGCGCCGTATTCGAGAAAGGATCAGCGCGCATGCCGCCAGCGCCCCTGGTCGACCCCGCTTCCATTGATACGTCGCGCGTCCTGGTTGACCGGGACGGGATTCGCCGCTCCAATCCGCAGCGTTTCGAGATGGAGCAGCTCACGGCCATCATCCATCTCGACCTGGGGAACAACCTCATCATCGGCTACAAGGATGTCGGCGACGACGAATTCTGGGTCCGCGGCCACATGCCCGACTACCCGCTGATGCCCGGGGTCATGATGTGCGAGGCCGCCGCGCAGCTTTCCAGTTTCTTCTGCAAGCAGGCTCATCTCCTGGATGATGGATTCATCGCATTCGGAGGCATGGAAGAAGTCCGGTTTCGAGGACAGGTCCGGCCGGGCGACCGGCTCGTCCTGATCGGCAAGGCGCTGAGGCTCCATCGACGGCATACAATCTTCGACTGCCAGGGATTCGTCGGCACAAACATGGTCTTCCACGGACGAATTATCGGAGTACCCATATCCGCGCAGGACGATAACCCGGGGCCGAATTGAAGTCCTCGGTTTCATCCTTCGCCGGGCCGAATGCCGTCGATCTCACCCCAACTCACATCGCTCACGTCCGGACCCACTTGAATCTCATGCCCCGCTCTCGATCCACGATCGATGTTTCTTCGTACTTGATTCAGCCGGACCCTTCGGCCGCTCCGACGCCGATCAACTGGACGGCGATCTTCGGCAATGATCGACCCGTCGAGTTGGAGATCGGCTCGGGCAAGGGGCTCTTCCTCGCCAACGCGGCCACGGCGAATCCCGGGCATAATTTCCTGGGAATCGAGCTCGCGCGAAAGTACGCCAGGCTCGCGGCCCAGCGATTGGCCAGGCTCGGCTTGCCTAATGCCAAGGTCTGGGCGACCGATGCACGCCACGTCTTGACTCACCTCATACCGGATTCGAGCCTCCGCGCCGTTCACGTCTACTTCCCCGATCCATGGTGGAAGAAACGTCACAAGAAGCGACGCGTTTTCACCGAATCCTTGGTGGCTCAGATCGACCGAGCGACCGAGCGGGGGGGGGAGCTCCATGTCGCCAGCGACGTGGAAGAGTACTTCACAATGATTCGAGAACTCATCGGCGCATGCCCGCGGTTTCGCGAGCGTCCCGTCCCGGAACTCGGCGACCCCGAGCACGATCTCGATTACCTGACCAACTTCGAGCGCAAGTACCGATTGGAAGGGCGGCCGATCTGCCGGGCGAGTTACGAACTACCCTGATCCTACGCTCGCGAAATACACGAGCTTGCACGCACCCGAGTCTAGGGGTGAGCGTGGAGCAACTCGTAGGGTCGCTGTACGCCTTTGCGGGGTGACGAGGCTTCGAGCTGATAGAGATCCTGGCCGGTGGTGGTCGGATACTGGCCGGTGATGCAGGCTCGGCAGAGCCGCTCGGGAGATAGGCAGACGGAGCGTGCGATGGCTTCCACGGGAAGATACCGGAGGCTGTCCGCTCCGAGCTCCTTGGCCATCTTCTGCTGGCCCGCGGCCGATACGCCGCCACCAGGCAAGTCGACGAAAGCTGTGGCGAACAGCTCGTCCTTGCGCGACATGTCGATGCCATAGTAGCAGGGAGCGATGATCGGTGGGCATGCGACTCGGAGGTGGATCTCCCTCGCGCCGCCGCGGTCTCGGATCTCGTGGACGAGCGCACGCATGGTCGTCGACCGCACGATGCTATCCTCGACGAGCAGGACTCGCTTTCCGGCCAGCACCTCGGGGAGAGGCGTATATTTGAGCCGGGCCTTCGACGCCCGGTCGGCCGTGCCCTCGATGAAGGTTCGGCCGACGTACCGATTACGCATCAGTCCTTCGACCGACGGGATGCCCAGCGAGAACGCCATCGCGTCGGCCGCGGCCTTCGCCGTATCGGGCACCGGGACCACGATTGTATCCGCGTCCCGAGGAACGTCCTCGAGCCGTGCCAGCTCCTTGCCCAGGGCAGCCCGACTGAGATAGACCGATCGGTCGTCAAGAGTACTGGCGACGTTCGCGAAGTAAATCCATTCGAAGAAGCAATGGGCCTGGTTAGGCGATGGAGCGAACCGCTCGATACGCAGGCCCTTGGAGCTGGCAACGGCCAGGGTCCCCGGCTCGAGCGATCGGATATTACGGAAGCCGAGGTTGGCCAGCGGAACGCTCTCGCTCGCGGCACCGAAAAGGGGCCCGTGTTCGGCGATACTCAAGGGTCGAAATCCCAGCGGATCCCGGACCACGACGAGCTCGCCCCGTCCGGTGATCAATACAATGTTGTAAGCGCCGTCGAATCGATCCGCGATCCGGCCGAACACCCCGACCCAGTCGGGCTCCTGGTCTTCCGCCTGGAGCTCGTAAGCCAGCGAGTGCATGATGATTTCGGTGTCAGTGTTACGCTTCAGGTGGTAGTCACCCTTGGAGAGCAGTTCGTCCCTGAGCTCGTGGTAGTTGGCGAGCTGTCCGTTGAACGCGAAGGCAAACCACTTCGCCTTCCGACCGTGATCGCGCTCGAATGGCTGCGCATCGTTCCGGTCGTTTCCGCCGCAGGTGGCGTAGCGGACATGACCGATCGCCGCGGGACCGTCAACGCCTTGCATGATCGCTTCGAACTCGTCGCGGTGATTCAGGCGGAAGGCTTCGGCGACGGTCCCGACGTCCTTGTGCGTCTTGATCAGGGCGTTGCGATCCGGCCGAAAGCTCGACATCCCGGCGGCCAGTTGGCCGCGGTTCTGCATGTCAAGCAGCATCCGGGGGATCAATCGCGCCACGCTATTGATCCCGCCCGGGGATGGAGTCAAAGTGGAGATTGGACGATTTTCGGCGTGGTAGACGGCAGCGACGCCACACTCATGGAAAAGCTCGCCCATAGTTTCCGCCTACTCCGTGAAGCAACCCCGGTGCTGTTGCCGGGCCGATTGTGGAGAGGAGACCGGCCAGGGTGCGATCCAACTTACCCTAGGCCAGCCACGAGTAAGTATTATAATGTCGGGAAGTCGTACCGACAATCTTCACACTCGGACTCCTTTCCAGACGTTTCGCAGTGTCGTCATCGGACGCCGGCGGGATGCCGGGCCCTGCATCCGCGGTCGAATGGGAGAGAGGTCTTAAGTTGAGATCTCACAGCGATCTGCGGATACCCGATCCGCTCGAGCCGGTCGGATCATCGACGGAAGAACCCGGGAGTTCTGCGGCCCCGAACTCGCGCGATCTGGTGCGTGACGACGTCGTTTTGTCGTCCCGAACCTGGGTGGTCAAGGTGGGAACCAGCGTGCTGACCGGTCCGGACGCGACTTTGGACCCGGCTCGTATCGGCCACCTGTCCGAGCAGATTTGCGCGGTGATGGATCGCGGGATCAAGGTGGCCCTGGTCAGCTCGGGAGCGGTCGGGGCCGGCATGGGCCAGCTCGGCTGGAAACGTCGGCCGGATAACTTGCCGCAGCTCCAGGCCGCCGCGGCCGTCGGGCAGTCCTATTTGATCCGCGCTTATGATGAGGGTTTTCGACGGCATCGTCGACATGCCGCCCAGCTCCTGCTCACTCATGAGGATTTCGACAGCCGGTCGCGTTACCTCAATATGAGGAATACGCTCCATGCCCTCTTCGAATGCGACGCCGTCCCGGTGATCAACGAGAACGACACGATCAGCGTGGACGAGATCAAGTTCGGCGACAATGATCGGCTGGCGGCCATGGTGACCAACCTGCTCCAGGCGCCCCTCCTCGTGATCCTGAGCGTCGTCGACGGGCTCTATCGAATCGGGCCGGATGTCTCGAGCCCGCCCGAGGTGGTACGCCTGGTGCCCCAGATCGATGATCAGATCCTGTCCCTCGCCGGCGCGACCCGAAGCGCGTTGGGGACCGGCGGCATGCAGAGCAAACTGGCGGCAGCTCGGTCGGTGACCCGGGCCGGAGGCTCGGTGATCATCGCATCGGGCACCCAACCCAACCCTTTGACGCGCCTCCTCGCCGGTGAACCGTCTGGCACCTTGTTCCTGGCTCACGGCCCGACCCATCGGGCCCGGAAACGATGGATCGGACTCACGGCACGCCCCCGAGGCAGCTACGTCGTGGATGACGGCGCCCGACAAGCCCTGGAATCCGGTTCGAAGAGCCTGCTGGCCATCGGAATCCTCGAGGTGACCGGCGAATTCGAGAAAGGCGACGTCGTCGGGATTCGCGACTCGGCCGGCCAGGAGTTCGCGCGTGGCTTGACCAATTACAGTACACCCGACGCCCGACGAATCCGAGGCCTACGTACTCAGCAGGCGCGAGAGCTCCTCGGCTCGGCCCTCTACGACGAGGTGGTCCATCGAGACAACCTCGTCCTGATCCTGTAATCAAGGTCGTCGTTCCGCGATCTCTCGATGCAACTAGACAAGGGTATGGTTGCATCGGTTGATTGCTCACGTCAGTCATTTGCCGCTAAAACCAGGATAATCGGTACATCATGCCTGGCTCGTCACAAGCCTCCACCGACACATGATGAATCTGGAAAAATCTGTTGACTGAGAAGACTGGGCCGGTTATCTAATCTAAGTACTTTGTTGTGTTTTTGTTAGAAAAAGGGTTATTTAGGGCGATGGCCCAGCACCCGGCGACGGAGATGGATACCGGGTCACGTTTCCGACCGCGCGTTCTCGACATTGCGATCCTCTCGCGCCGGCGACCGCCAATCGAGGCGGACGGTCGCCCCGCGAAAGTCCCAACACTTGAGCAAGTCCCCGAAACGAGCCGGACCGGTTCGTCATGATTTATTGTTATATATCGACATTTTCAAGACATATCGTCGATAAACGCGGCGAAATGTACATCTATTTGAATCGGGACCTGCCTGATGATGCCGATCGCAAGCCTTCTCGCGAGGCACTCGGGGGGACCGGCGCGGCGGTCCTGCGTCGAATAGACGGGACCGAAATCCGTCGCCCCGGCATCATGCGAGTGCCTCTCTCTCCCGAAAAAGGTGAATCGGTGACGCGTAGACTATCCCGAGAATCGAGCCGTCGGCCTGATTTCCGACCAGCAGTTGTGACGGGGGTTTGATGGGGCCACTTCTTCAAATGGAGGACCGTGCGTCTCCTCGTTCGGCCGTCGCCGGGCTCACTCTATCCTGAGTCCCGGATTCGATCATCCATTCATCTTGTGCTTTCCTACCGGGAGTTGAATCCGATGAACCGCCTCTCGCAATCGATAGCGCGACGTCGACGTGACGGATCCGCGAATTCAAGGTCAAGTCGGACGCGCCTTGCGCGCTCGGCCTGGAAGGGATCCGCCTCCTTGATCGAGGTCCTGGAAGACCGGACGCTGCTCTCGCTACTCCCCAACAACGTGGAGAACCTCAAGGGGCTGCCGGTCACCGCCCAGCAGGACGTCCAGATCAATCCGACGGTGGCGACGTTCACCGACACCGATTCGACCGCCGTCGCGTCCGACTTCACCGCCACGATCAACTGGGGCGACAGTGCCACATCCGTCGGAACGATCGCCGAGGAGGCGTCGAATGTTTTCACCGTCACCGGAGTGCATACCTATACGACGACAACCGGGCCATTCGACATCATCGTGACCATCAAGGATTCGAACGGCACCTTGTACGCCACGAACGCGTTCAACCAGGCGAACCTGGTCTCTAGCGTCGCCGGGAATGCCGGAGTGACGGATGCGAACCTCATCAACCCCTGGGGCATGTCATCCAGTTCGAGCAGTCCGATCTGGGTCTCCGACCAGGGGACTGCCGTCTCGACGCTCTACAACCCGAACGGCACGCCGATCAAGCAGGCGCTGACGGTCACCATCCCGTCGGCAGGCGTGCCGTCCGGGCCGACCGGTCAGGTCCACAACTCCGATACGACCGCGACCGATTTCACCATCCCTGGGCCGAGCAGCACGACGGTACCCTCCATCTTCCTCTTCGCCAACCTGAATGGCACGATCGCCGGCTGGAACCCCGGCTCCAACGGCGGTTCGGGTTCGGCCTTGACGGCCGCGACGGTTTCGGGTGCGGTCTTCACGGGCCTGGCCCAGGCCAGCGTGACCGTCGGCAGCGCCACGACTTTCTACCTCTATGCGACCGACTTCACGGGGACACACGGCACCAATGGCATCGTGGTCCTCGACCCGACTTTCGCCAATGTCTCCGGCGGCGTCTTTGCGGGGAAATTCGCCGATCCCAGCGCCGTTTCCGGTTACCTTCCCTACAACATCGCGTTGCTCAACGGCGACCTCTACGTCGCTTACGCCCAGCCGTCCGGCATCGTGACCACGGGCGGCGGTTACATCGACGAGTTCGATACCAGCGGCAACTTCATCAATCGGGTCTTCACCGACACCGCGGGCACGGACCTCAAAGGCCCGTGGGGCATGGCGATCGCCCCGTCGGGTTTCGGAGCGTTCGGCGGAGACCTCCTGGTCGGGAGCTTCGGCAACGCGACGGCAACCTCCGGCAACGGGACCATCAGCGCCATCACCCTTCCGACGGCGCCCAGCACGCCCGGGACATTCGCGGGCTCGATCAGCACGCCAAACGGGACGACCAGCAACGCGGGCGTCTGGAGCCTGCTCTTCGGCAATGGAGGTTCGGGCGGCACCTCGGGCACCCTCTATTTCAGCGCCGGCATCAGCGGCCAGACTCAGGGACTCATCGGTTCACTCGCATTCTCGCCCGCGGCATCGGCGTCAGTTACGGCCTCGCCGATTTCCGCCCAGGGCGCGACGGTGACCGGGACGGCCGGGGTCCCGCTCACGACGGCCGCGACGGGGGTACTCGTCGCGACCTTCATGGATACGGGTACCCCCGGTGCGGATTCCGACTACACGGCCACGATCGCCTGGGGCGACGGCTCGACCTCGGCCGCCACGCAGATCACCCAGCAAGGGACACCCAACGGCGTGGTCTTCAGCGTCTTCGGCAACCATACCTACGCCACGACCGGCACATTCCCTCTGGCCGTCACCATCACCAAGACGGTCTCGAGCGCCATCGGGATTGCCTCGGGACAAGCGGTGATCGCCGCCACTGCCCCGACGCCCGGAACGGCCATGCCCTTGACCGCCAGCACCGGCCAGGCACTCCCCGCCGCATCGGTCATCGGCACGTTCACGGAGGCCAATACCTCCGAGCCGGCGAGCGATTTCACCGCCACGATCGACTGGGGCGACGGATCTCCGACGAGCGTCGGCACGGTCGTGGCCGGCTCGACGGCGGGCACATTCAATGTCGAGGGGACGCACATATATGCCAAGCCCGGCGCCTACAAGCCGACGATCTTGCTCACCCAGGCCGGCGGCTCGCCGGTCACGCTGAGCGGTACGGCTACCGCCGCGATAACCGTCACCGACGCGGCGGTGACAGGCTCGACCAACAACTTCACCGCGGTAGTGGGAACGAACACCGGTCCCTTCGTCCTGGCAAGTTTCACCGACCCCAATACGCTGGCGACGGTCGCTGACGTCACGGCCTCACTACCCGTGGGCGGCTGGGGCGACGGCACGCCGACTTCCGCGACCGGACCCGGCTCGCTCGTGGTCCAGGAGATCGGCGTCACGCCATTGACGAGCGCGACAAATCCGGGAGCACCGATCTTCGAAGTGCTCGGCAGCCACACCTATACAAAAGTCACCCCCGCGGGCACTCCCGACCCACTCAGCGTCGTGATCACTACCCTCGGAGGCGCGACCACCACGTTGACCAGCCCGCCGGGCGGGGGCGTCACCGTCGCCGACGCCCCGATCACGGCCTCGGGCACTTCGATCACGGGCGTCGAGGGCATCAGCACCGGCAACGTGATCATCGCGACGTTCAGCGACGCCAACCCGGGCGCGACCGCGGCCAATTTCACCTCGGGCGGCGGTTCCGTCGTCGTCAACTGGGGCGACGGCTCGGCGCCGGAGACCCTTCCGGCCGCGGACGTGACTTCCAGCGGCTCGCCCAATGGCGTCCTCTTCACCGTGACCGCGGCCCACACCTACGCCGAAGAGGGCCACGATCAGATCTCCGTGGCGATCACGGACAGCGGCGGGGCCAAGGCCTCGGCGAACAGCTTCGCCACGATCGCCGATGCCCCTTTGACAGCATCCGCGACCCAGCCGACCGTGTCTACCACCGAGGGCGTGTCATTCTCCGGTGCGGTGGCCTCGTTCACGGATGCCAATCCGGCGGCTCCGATCGGCGACTACACTTACGTCATGATCGACTGGGGCGACGGCACTCCCGAGAGCACCGGCACCATCTCGCAGCCGGGCGGCGTGGGCACGGCGTTCCTCGTCAGCGGGACGCACACTTACGCCGACTCGGGCGTCAACGGCGGGATCGGCCATTACCCGATCACCGTCAACGTACACGACATGGGCGGCTCGACCCTCACGATCTCCAATACCGCCAATGTCGCCGACGTGGCGCTGATCGTGACCGGCAACCTCAACCCGGGCAGCGATTCCGGCGCGTCCAATACGGATAACATCACCAATGTGGTCCAGCCGAACTTCGTCGGCACGACCAGCGAGCCCAACGCCACCGTCACGCTGTACGCCACGGCGGCGGGCAGTACCACACCCGTCCTGATTGGACGCGGCGTGTCCAACGCCAACGACGGTTGGTCCATCACCTCCGACCAGGCCTTGGCCGACGGCAGCTACCTGATCACGGCGATCGCCGTCGATAGCTCGGGCCACACGACCAGCACCGATACGACCATCGTCTCGAACCTGGTGATCGATACCGTCGGGCCGAAGGTGACCAGCGTCAACTTCAACCGATTCCAGGGTCAGATCCAGGTGACTTTCCAGGATTTCGGAGGCCCGAGTGGTACCGGCGTGGGTTTGAATGCGGCCACGGTGATCGATGCCAACAACTACCAGCTCATCACGGTTCACCACCCCCGAGTCGGCAAGTACCGCTTCAACGTCATCTCCGACGTGCCGGGGTCGACCAGCGGCACGCAGACCGTCACCCTCTCGATCAATGGCGGTAAGTACGTCAAGGGCGGGTGGTATTTCTTCACGATCCGGTCGGTCAGCCCGAGCAATTTGACCGGTGTCCAGGATATCGCCGGCAACGCGCTGGACGGGGAATTCTACGGTTACTTCCCCTCCGGGAACAATCATGTCGGAGGCGATTTCGTCGCACAACTCACCGCGATTCACCACACGATCTACGCCCCCTCAACCGTGATCGGCCGGGCGACCCCCGTCAGCCCTCCGGGCACCAAGGAAGGGAACAGGATCGTCCCGGGCACGGTGAACCCGAGCAAGTTCCCCCGTCTCAGTGCGGCCGCGGCCAGGACGAAAGCCATCCGGCAATCTGCCGCCAAGGCCGTCCGTCACGCGCTCGTGTCACGGGTGCATCGGGTCGCACAAAGCCAGATCGTCGGCCCGACGGCTGACCTGACGATAAACAGCTCATCAACCGCGGAGCTCTCGCCGCAAGCCCTGGCGATCGTCGATGCGGCCTTGCATCAACTCCAGAGCCACCGATCCCGCTGATCGCGCTCGATCGAATCTCTTGTCCTCAATGCGACTGATACCACGGCCTCGGCCGGTACAATGCCGGCCCAGGCCGTTTTCTTTCCAACCTCCAGTTCGTCTGCTCAGATTCATCGATGCTTGCACCTGTGCTTCTCACGCAGGGGCAAGCCCCTGGTGAAGATTGCTCCGGAGCGATAAGGTCTTGAACAGGACCATCACCCCGCGAGCGAGGCGTCGGCGATCGGGGATATTTTCCCATCGGAGTGTTTATCGACCATGGCCGAAGAAACCGATCCCCACTTCGAAGACGCTCTCGGCCAGATCGAGCAGATCGTCGCCGATCTGGAGCGGGGCGAACCCTCGCTGAGTTCGGCCCTTGCCAAGTACGAGACCGGCGTCAAGCTCATGCGGCGATGCTATCTGCTTCTCGAGGACGCCGAACAATCGGTCGCACTCTTGACGGGGGCGGACGATAAGGGAAATCCCGAGACGGTCCCGTTCGACGCGACAGCGACCTTCGTTCGCGAGCGAGGGGCAGCTCCCGCTCCGGTCTTGCAGGATCCGAAACCCAAGAAAGCCGATCGAGTTTCCCCGCCCGCAACTCTTCTGAGATCGCAAGACGACGGTTCCGAGATCCCCGAACCTCCGTTCTGATCGTCAAAGCCTCCCTCGAACAGGCGACGAAACAGTCGCTCCCGAGAACGACTCCTCGGGTTGTTAATCCTTGCGTTGTTTCCACGGTCCTCATGGTGTGGACTTTGGAGAACGTATCCGAGGAATGAAGTGGGCCTCCGAAATCGGGATCGGAAGCTTTGCATCGCCAATCGACCGCCGTAATTCGGCGATCTTTGCATTCTATTTACGAAACGGCGTGCCAACCCCCGGGTATCGGAGGAGAATCACACGTAAGAGTCCCATGTAAACCGCCTGGATCAACTTTGCATTCCAAAGTTTCGGCCGGTCTCATGTGGACTTTCCGAGAGTGAATGTCCACAATAGCTTTGCGATCTGAGTGGTCCGGGTAGGAGACCCGATTGGGGCGTGCGTCCCATCGCTTGCCGGGGATCGCGGCGCCCGGCCATCGGAGAGCGACATTGGCAGGATGACGAAGAGGACCATGACGAGTTCTGCGACACGAACGAACGAGATATCGGGACTGGGCGCGTATCTGGATCGGATCCGTCGTCGGGTGGATGAGGCGCTGACGGCGTATCTCCCGGAAGAGGATGCGAGCCCGGCGGCGGCCTGTCCGGCGCGACTGGCGATGGCGATGCGTCATAGCTTGTTGGGCGGGGGGAAGCGGCTTCGTCCCGTGCTCTGCGTGATGGCCGTCGAGGCGTGCGGGGGCTCGATGGAGGCCGCCCTGCCCGCGGCATGCGCCCTGGAGATGGTGCATACCTATTCGCTGATCCATGACGATCTGCCCGCGATGGACGACGACGATCTGCGTCGAGGCCGGCCCACCTGCCACAAGGCCTTCGACGAGGCGACGGCGATCCTGGCGGGAGACGGGCTCCTGACGCTGGCATTCGAGGTCGTGGCGCGCGAGGTCCGGCCGTGCCAGGCGGCCTTGCGTTGCGTGCGAATCCTCGCCGAAGCGGCCGGCCCTTCGGGCATGGTCGCGGGACAGATGGCCGATCTCCAGGCCGAGGGTCGGACGGAGGCCGAAGGTCGTCCGGCCGACGCGACGCTCGCGGCCCTCGAGTCCATCCACCGCCGCAAGACCGGGGCGTTGCTCCGCGCCCCGCTGGCCATGGGGGCCGCGATCGCCGAGGCCTCCGAGCCGTGTGCCGAGGCGCTCGACCGCTACGGGAGGGCGGTCGGGCTGGCTTTCCAGATCGTCGACGACCTGCTCGATGTCCAGGGAGACGAGTCCAAGCTGGGCAAGCGGGTCGGCAAGGATTTCGAGCTGGGCAAATGGACGTACCCCAGGTTCCTGGGCGTCAACGGCAGCCGCCGCCGCGCCCGGCAATTGGCCGACGAGGCGGTCGCGGCGCTCGAGCCATTCGGCCCGCGCGGCGACTCGCTCCGCGGCCTGGCGCTGGCACTTTTGGAAAGGGATCGTTGATGAACCCTCCGCACTCGGTGCTGGATCGGATCAAATCACCGGCCGACCTGAAGGCCCTCTCGGGACCCGAGCTGGAGCAGCTCGCCGAGGAGATGCGATCCGAGCTGATCGGCGTCGTCGGCCGCCGTTCGGCGCACTTCGCCAGTAACCTGGGCGTGGTCGAGCTCTGCCTGGCGCTTCACCTCACCTTCGATTTCTCCCGCGACCGGTTGATCTGGGATACCGGCCACCAGATCTATCCGCACAAGCTCATCACGGGCCGTGCCGATCGTCTGCATACGATCCGGACCAAGGGCGGCCTGATGGGCTACCCCAATCCGTCGGAGAGCCCGTTCGACCTCTTCATGACCGGTCATGCCGGCTGCTCGCCCTCGACGGCCCTGGGCCTGAAGGTCGGCGACGAGATGGCCGGCGCCCCCGATCGCCACTCGGTGGCCGTCATCGGCGATGGCGCACTCCCTTCCGGAATCGTCTTCGAGGCGTTCAATCACGCCAGCGGCCTGAAGAAGAAGATGCTGGTGATCCTCAACGACAACAAGATGTCGATCTGCCCGCGAGTCGGAGGGGTCGCGGAGTATCTCGACCGCGCCCGGATGTCCTCGACCTATCATGACTGGAACAAGCGGGTCAAGTCACTCCTGCCCAATATCCCACTGGTCGGCGAACATGCCGAGCGGTGGTTCCAGCAATTCAAGGACGCGATCAAGGCATCGCTCCATCACGGGATGCTCTTCGAGGAATTGGGGCTCGTCTACCTCGGGCCGATCGACGGACACGACCTCAAGACGTTGCGCAGTTACCTCGAGCGGGTGAAGGCGATGGAGGGGCCTGTCCTGCTGCACATCCTGACCAACAAGGGGCACGGCTTCGAGCCGGCGATGAAGGACCCGGTCAAATTCCACGCGCCGGCGCCGTTCCAGAAGAATGGCAATGGGATCATCCCGCTCAAGACCTCGTCGAGCCGCACTTATACGGATGCCGTCAGCGACGCCTTGTTCGCGGCGTGCGGGAGGGATCCTCGGGTCGCCGTCATCACGGCGGCGATGTGCGAGGGGAACAAGCTCCAGCGTATTCGCGAGACCTTCCCGGGCCAGTTCTTCGATGTCGGCATCTGCGAGAGTCACGCGGTGGCCTTCGCCGCCGGGATCGCCAAGACGGGCGGCCGGCCGATTGTCGACATTTACAGCACGTTCTTGCAGCGGTCTTATGACCAGATCTTCCAGGAAGTGGCGCTGCAAGACCTGCCGGTCGTATTCTGCCTCGACCGCGCCGGCCTCGTCGGTGCCGATGGCCCGACTCACCACGGCGCGTTCGACCTGGCCTACCTCCGGGCCTTCCCCAACATGGTCATCATGGCACCGGGCGACGAGAAGGACATCGCCCCGATGTTCCAGTTCGCCCTGTCGCATACCTCACCCGTCGCGCTCCGGTATCCTCGCGCGAACCTCGATACGATCGAACGCGACGTCCAGCCGGTCGAGCTGGGCCAGGCCGAGATCCTCGAGTGGGAGACCGATGGGATGCTGCTGGCTTGCGGGACCATGGTCGGGACGTGCCTGAGGGTGGCCGAGCAACTCTATGAGCTCTATGGACTGCGGGTCGGGGTGATCAACGCACGCTTCGTCAAGCCGCTCGATCGCGAGACCATGGCCAAGGCCATCGAAGAGTGCGGCTTCGTCCTGACGGTCGAGGAGGGCTGCTTGATGGGCGGATTCGGGTCGGCGGTGCTGGAAGCGGCCAATGACGCGGGACTGCCGACGGCGCACGTCCGTCGCCTCGGCTTGCCCGACCGCTACGTGCTCCACGCCGAGCGCGACGAACAGCTCGCGGAAGTGTCCCTGGATGTCGAAGGGATCACGCGCGCCGCATTGGAGCTGGCCAGAGCCGTCGGGATGACCCTCCCCGAACGCGGTACCGAAGCGAAGCCCATCCTGAGCACACCCGCCTCGGGCACCGAGCGTGGAGTCCTGGCTGGCAATAAGCCGTATTAGCCGTCGCTTTCGAGTCACGGTGGCACCGGTTCGCGAAGCCGAGCGATCGTGCCGAGACTGTACACGGAACCCGCCACCCCGGACGAGGGACCGAGGACCAAATCTTCATGGAGCCTTCGGACCCCACACTCGATCCTACCCCCCTCGCACCAGCCAGGGCCGCCCATCCTGTCGATTCGTCACCGGCCTCATCGAGGTCGCAATCCAACATGGACCCGCGACCTCAGGCACCGCTCCGCGTGATCGTGCTCGGCAACGGCACCAAGCCCGAGGTCCGGTCCACGGCCGAATCGCTGGCAAAGACCCTGTCCGGGACCCCCGGCTTGGAACTGGTCGGTGTGGACCTCTCCGCAGACTCGAATCTCTCCGACCTGCCGGCCGCCGTGGCCGTCGTACTCGGAGGGGACGGCACCGTCCTGCACACCGCGAGGCGGATGGGGGACCGACCGACGCCGACTCTCGGTGTCAACCTCGGACGGCTCGGGTTCCTGGCCGACCTCACGCCGTCCGAATTATGCGATCGGCTGGTCAACCTCTCCTCAAGGCAATTTACGGTCGACAACCTGATGACGCTGGAATGCGCCCTCACGCCGCGCCTGGGTCCGGGCCGGACTTTCCGCGGGCTGAACGACGCCGTGATCCGCGCCGCACCGTTCTTCCACCTGGTGGAGATCGGCTTGTCGATCGATGGCGAGAGCGTGATGACCTACCGGGGCGACGGCCTGATCATCGCCACGCCGGTCGGCTCGACGGCGCACAGCCTCTCCGCGGGCGGCCCGATCCTGCCGCCGAACGCCCATATGTTCGTGGTCACACCGATGTGTCCGCACACTCTCACTCAGCGACCTTTGGTCGATAGCGCCCACAAGGTATATCAGGCGACACCGATCGGAGATGGGATAGCCACCGTACTGGTCATCGACGGCCAGGTGCAGGTGCCCCTGCGATCCGGAGACCGCGTGACCATCCGCCGCGGCAAGACCCCATTCCCGATGGTCCGACTCCCCGGCAGCAGCTTCTACCGTACGCTCCGCGCCAAGCTTGGCTGGGGATCCCTGCCGCGACTCGACAGCATCCCGCTCTCCTGAGGCCACTCTTGTCGCCGATTACTTTCCGTCGCAGATACGGTGGATGGGTCATCCCAGTTCATCGTTTTCGATAGAACACGGTACTGCCGAAACGCTCCGTCGCGAAGGCCTCGGTGACTCCGTACAAGCTCTCGGCTGCGCCAATCATGAAGATTCCGCGCGAATTGAGGGCCGAGCACAGACGCTGGCACAGGAGCCTGCGGGTCGCCTCATCGAGATAGATCAAGAGATTCCGGCAGAGGATCAGGTCGAACGTTCCGAGATCGGACGACGGCTGGACGAGGTTGAGCCGCCGGAATTCGACCATGCGGCGGAGGGCGGAATCGACGATCCACCCGCCGTTTTCCTGCCGGAAAAATCGCGACTTCTGATCGGCCGTCAGCCCACGGTCGAGGTCGGCGGACAAATACCGGGCGATCCGGGCTATCGCGAGTGCGCTGCCGGAGATATCCGAAGCGAGGATCGGAAAATCGTCGAGGGTCAAGCCCGTGACCGGTCGCGCAGCCAGCGTGTCGGCCACGGCCATGGCCACGCTATAGGCTTCCTGGCCGGTCGAAGCGGCGGCCGACCAGATGCGAATCTTGGAATGAGGCGAGCGCGTCGCGGCTCTCCGCTCGATCAGCCGGCCCGCAAGCTCGGGCAGGATCGAACGGCGCAGGGCCTCGAAAGGGTGGCCATCGCGATTGAACGAAGTCTCGTTCGTGGTAATGGCCTCGATCGTCTGATCTCGGAGCGCGAGCGCATCCGGCTTCTTGAGTTGCTGCACGAGCAATTCGTAGGATGCCAGGCCGTTGGTCCTCAGGATCGGCTCGAGCCTCGCTTTCACCAGGTATTGCTTATCCTCGGCGATCGCAATACCGCAAAGCTCATGGACGGCCTTGCGGAGATCGTCGAAAGCGTCGGGTGTCAGATGCATGGCGACGCCCCGGGACCCAGAAACGAGGCCGCCTTGGCGCCGATCGCTTCGAGCGGCAGGATCTCATCGACCTGATTGGTGGCGACGGCCGCGCCGGGCATGCCCCAGACGACGCTGGTCGCCTCGTCCTGGACGATGATATACGCGCCGCTACGCTTGAGCGGGCCCAATCCCCGAGCACCATCGCAACCCATTCCCGTGAGGATGATGGCGACCACGGACTGGGGATAGGCGATGGCCACCGAACGAAAAAGGACATCCACCGAAGGTCGGCATCCATTCTCGGGAGGTTGATCGTTCAGCGAAATGACGGCACCGCCATCCTGCTTGCGGACGATCATGTGCCGACCGCCAGGGGCGATATAGGCCGTGCGAGGCTGCACGGCCTCGCCTTCCGAGGCTTCGACGACCCGATAATCGCACTTCTTCCCCAGGCTCTCCGCGAAGTATCGTGTCATCCCCGACGGGAAGTGCTGCACGATGAACAGGGGAACCGAAGCTTGCCTCGTCAGGACGGGAAGCACGCGGACCAGGGCCTCGGGTCCTCCCGTCGATGAGCCGATCGCGACGGCCTGAAACCGGCCGGTTCGCGTGATCGGAGGAGGTGCGTTCGACTCAGGCCGGCGTATCGTGGTGCTCGAAGAACGCCCGCGGCGTTGGGCGAAGAGATCAATCTTCTCGAACAGCTGCAGTCGAAGGAGCGCCTCATTGGCTTTCTCATCGGGACCGTCGGGCTTGCGGATGAAGTCGAAGGCTCCTCGTTGCAACCCCTCGACCGTGACCGCCGCTCCGCGTTCGGTCAGGGCGCTGACGAGCAGCACGCCGACCGGAGAATGATCGGGACGAGAGGCATTGATCTCCTGGATCATGCTCAGTGTTTCCAGCCCGCCTAGCCCCGGCATATTGAGATCGAGGGTGACGAGGTCCGGCGGCGTTTGGCGGATGAATTCGATCGCCTTCTCGCCGTTCCATACGGAGCCGATGACGCGAATTCCGGCTCGACCCTCGAGCGCACTCTCCAGGGCTCCGCGGAAGATCCGCGAGTCGTCCACGACCAGGATTCGGAGCGGTTCAGGAACCATCGAGATTACAATCGGAATCGTCCCACCAGCGTTCGCAGATCATTGGCGACCCGGTCGAGTGCCTCGGCGGCGGAGCTGACGCCGGTGGCCGACGAATTCGTGGCCCTCGCGGCATTGCCGACGGTGATGATGCTCGACGAGATCCCTTGTGAAGCCTTGGCCGATTCGCCCACGTTGCGGGAAACATCGTTGGCGCCCCGGGCCGCCTCGGACACGCTCCGAGATATATCATTGGCGGCCTTGGCGACTTCCGCAATAGAGCGTGCGATATCGCCGACGCCTTTGCTCGCCTCGCCGACGTTCGACGAGATCGTCGACGCGGCCTGGGTTTGCTTCTCGACGGAGCCGGAGATGCGGTCGGCGGTGGCGTTGATCGCCTTGATCACATCGGAAACGCCTTGAATCACGGTCACGGTCTCGCGCGTGCCGTTCTGCACTCCCTCGATCTTGCGGGCGATCCCCTCGGCGGCCTTGGCGCTCTGGTTGGCCAGCTCCTTGATCTCATGGGCGACCACGGCAAAGCCCTTGCCGGCCTCGCCCGCCGACGTCGCCTCGATCGTCGCGTTGAGCGCGAGGAGATTGGTCTGGAGCGCGATCATCTTGATCGTCTCGGTCACCTGGCTGATCTCGGTGCTGGCCTGGGTCAGAGAGCGAATGCTCTGGGTCGCGGTGTCGGCCATGGACATGGCCTGGGTGGCTACCCGCGAGCCTTCCCGGACGTTGGTGAGCACATCCTGGAACGAACCGGAGATATCCTGGACGGCCGAGGCCACGGCCTTGACGTTGGTCGCGGTCTGTTCGGCCGCCGAGGATATCGTCCCGGCATTGACGCTCATCTCCTCGCTCGCCGATGAGATCGAGGCGATGCTCATGCTCATCTGCTCCGCGGCGGCCGCCATGGTGCTGATATTGGTCGTCAGCTCCTCCGCCGCGGCGGCCACCCCCGCGGATTGAGTCGTGGTCTGGTCGCTCTGCGTGACGAGTTGAGTCGAGATCCTGCCCAGGTTCTCCGAGGAAGTCGCGAGATTCCGGGAAACCCCGGTGATCTCGGTCACGATCCCGGAGAGCGAGTCGGCGAGCGTATCGGTAGCCGAAGCCAGCTCGCCGACTTCATCGCGCTGGTTGAGGCCGATCCTCCGCGACAGGTCGCCCCCGGCCATCGCCTTGGTGAGATTCCGCATCTGGGAAATGGGCCGGGTGACCGACCGCGTGATCAGGATCGAAGCCACGATGCTGAAGGCCACTCCGGCCAGGGCGGACACGCTGATCCACCACCAGCCCGAGTTGTACGCCACCAGGCTGCTCGCTCGTGCACGCTCGGCCTGCCCATCGAACAAGGATGCGAGCCGATCCAGGCTCTTGAGTACGCCATCGGCCGCGTCTCGCCCGCTCGTCAGCGACAGCACGGCACATTTCTTGGTGGTATCCTGCCGCGATAAATCGATCGACCGGGGTAGAACGACCGCCAGCTCATTCATCGCGGACCGGGCGGCCACCGCCGCCACCGCCTCGCTCTGCGGGAGCAGCGGCAAGAGCTCGAGCAGAATCTTGTCGAGCTGGTCCTTCAGCTCGGTGACCTGCTGGTCGATGCGCGTGAATCCCGGGGTGCCCGTATTCGTCTCGATGTGAAGCTTGAGGGTCCTGTGCAGCAAGAGGGCCGTCCTGGCCAGCTCGTACGCGAGTTTGCGGCGCCGAGACGCCTCCGTCGGGTTCGTCCTGGTCGGATCGCCGGCCGCCGGCGGGTTCTCCGCATCGCCGATGACCTTGTCGGACAGCGCGACGATCTGGTCGATCGCGTTCTTGACCTCGCGCCAGCAGAGAGCCGCGGCCTTGACGTTGGTGTTGCGCACTCCCAGCTCCAGGCACTCCTCGTTGTTCGGGATAAACAGGCGGAGCTTGTCGTTCAGGTCGTTGAGCGCCTCGGACTCCTCATCATTCCTATCGGCAGCGCAGAGCTTCTGGAGATCCTGGATCAACCGTTCGGCATTCGACACGGCCGCTTTACTGGCATTGGCATACTCCGTCGAGTTCTTGTCGTCGGGCGAGATGACCGTGTTCTTCTGCTGTCGGACGGCCGACAGCACCTCGGCGCGGATTCGCGAGATCAGATTCACTTTCGCGAGTGTCCGGTTAACCATGTCCTGGACGGCTGCGTTCAACGTCCCGAGCCGATAGAGGCCCACCCAGGCGACGCCCGCCGCCGTGACGGCCAGGATGGCCGCCAGGATCGACATTTTCATTCCCAGTTTCAGGTTGTTCATCGTGGATGCCTTTGTTGCCGCCTGCCGCGGAACTCTCGGATTTCACCGGCCTCTCGGCGTAGTCACCGACGAATCTTCGGATCGAGCACCGGTCATGATTCAGCCAGTGGCCGTGATCGACCGATCCACCAACCGCAGGAACCGCCGAGGTTCGAGGATGACCAGGAGTCCCTCCGGCTGTTTGCAAACCCGGGTGATCAGGTCCACCCGGTCGATGGTTGCTCCGGCGGTCGGTTCGTGCCCACTCGTCCCGAAGTCTTCGATCTGATTCGCATCAACCGCGACGATATCGCCGATCTCATCGACGAGGAGACCAAATGAAGACCCGACACCCGGCTTGAAGAGGATCAGACGATTCGCCTCGCTCTTCCTACCCTCGACGCCCAGGAGCGCACACGAGTCCAGCGCCATGAAAATGTGGCCGCGAATATTGACGTATCCCGACACTTCGCGTGGCGCGTGAGGAATCCGGGTGCATCTGGTTTGGGTCGTGACTTCCTTGACGTCCTGAACGGGCACGCCGAACCATTGGTCGGCCGATCGAAACGTGCAGAAAAGCTGGGGGTGCTCGCTCATGGTTGCCATTTCAGGCCCGTGCCCTCTCTCCGAGCATCCGCTCGACCGTCCGGACGAGGCGATCGTGGTTCAGCTTCTCTTCGTATTCATCGAAACCGCAGGCCCTCGCCCGGGCCTCATTCTCCGGCTTGCTGAGCGAGGACAGCGCCAGCAGCGGTCCGCGATATCCGCGGTCGCGAGCGTGTTGCGCGAAGGTCCAGCCGTCCATGATCGGCATCTCGATGTCGGAGACGATCAGGTCGAACGGGCCTTGCGACAGCTTCTCGATCGCGTCCTGGCCGTGGACGGCGGTCGTGACGTGGAGACCCGCGTCGTTCAGATATCGGCCGACGGCTTCTCGGAAGAAGGGGGTGTCGTCGATCAGCAGAATCCGCGATTGCTGGGCGGCTCGCGGCAAGACGGGGAGAGGGGCCGCCCCGAGCAGTTTCTCCACGAGGTAATGCGAATCGAGGAAGAGCGTCAATCGCTCGCGTATGACGGCGGTACCCAATATTCCCGGCTCCTTCTCCGGCGCGGGATGCAAGTCGACGGCCATCGATTCGGAGTCAACGATGCGAGAAATCAGGATGCCGGTCGGCTCGCGAGCGAATTTCGGCAGGACGAGGTGCGTCGCCCTCTGCGGCTCGCAAGGCGAGACCGTGATGACCCGATCGAGCCGTAGGATCCGCGTTGCCACGCCGTCGATGGTGGCATATTCATGATCGCCGATATATTCGATCCGCCGCGGATCGAGCGACTCGATGCGTCGAATTTGCAAGAGCGGCATCGCGAATTGCTCGCGTGGACCGTACTCGAACAGCAGGAAACGATGGACTTGCGAGACGCTCCGAGTCGTCGGCGACGGGGCATCCGGCAACGCGGTCCCGAAGCCGATGCCGGCGTGCTGGACGATCCCGGCGACATTCGCGATCAGGGCGACGCGGCCATCTCCCATGATCGTCGCGCCCGTGAAGATATCCACGCGCTTCAGGGCCGCGTTCATCGGCTTGACCACGATTTCTTCGGTCCCGCGAACGTCGTCCACCAGCAGGCCGAATCGCTTCCCCCCCTGTCGCACGACCACGATGTATTCCGCGACCACCGGCTCGCGGTTGGAAGCCGCGTATTTCTCGAGGATCTCCGCCTTGGTCCGGGACGTGAACGGCCCGGGATGATCGAAGACTTCCCGCAGGCGGATGATGGGGAGAAGCCTCTCGCGCAGTCGGTAGAACTCGGTATCGAAGGCCTGTTCGATCCGGCCTTTCAATCGAGGATGCAGGCAAACCGCTTCTTCCAGCTCGCGCTGGGGGATCGCATAGCGATCGCCGCCGACGCTGACGATCAGGCAGGGGATGATCGCCAGCGTGAGCGGCATCCGGATGATCATCGCCGTGCCGATGCCCGGCTGCGAGTCGATCGTCAGGGAACCTTCGAGGCGTTCGATGTTCGTCTTGACGACGTCCATGCCGACTCCCCGGCCGGACACCTCGGTGACCTGTCGAGCGGTCGAGAAACCGGGGAGCAGGATCAAGGCGAACAGGTCTCTGGTCGACATCCGGTCGAGCTCGGTTTCGGTCTTGAGCCGCATGGCCTGCGCCTTGGCACGCACGGCCTGGGGATCGATGCCCCGCCCGTCGTCGCGGATCTCGATGCGAACCTGGCCGTCCTCGTGCGAAGCCGTGAGCGTGATCTGCCCACTCGGGGATTTGCCATTGGCGGCACGAAGTTCGGGAGTCTCGATTCCGTGGTCGACGCTGTTCCGGACCAGATGCGTGAGCGGATCCGCCAGTTGTTCGAGGATCGTCTTGTCGAGCTCGACTTCGCGGCCGACGATCGTCACTTCGACCTGTTTACCGAGCTGTCGTCCCAGGTCGCGGACCACCCTCGGGAATTTCCCGAACAGATTGCCCACCGGCTGCATCCGCGTCCGCAAGACGGTCTCCTGGAGCGAGGACGTGACCGCGCTCGAGCGCTGAACGATGGGACGGAGCGGGCTGTCATCCTGATCGCACGCCAGCAGCGACTGGTTGCGGATCAGAGTCAGCTCGCCGATCAGCGTCATGAGCCGGTCGAGCAACTCGACGTTGACTCGCAGGGAAGCGGACTTATCCTCCTCGTTCGGGCCGGGTCGAGGGCCGGGAGTCGTGAGCGCGGCGAGTGTCGGTCGAGGTTCGGGTGGCGTCGTCTCCGGTGGCGCAGGAGCCGTGATGTCGGCGATCGGTGGCTTCACGTAGCGAGCCAGCGTCGGATTTTGGAGCTGGCGATCCACCTCTTCTCTCGAGAGTTCAGTACGCAGAGTCCCCCTCAAGACGATCGGCGACGTCGAGAGCGTTGTCCCCAGATCGCTTACCACGCCATCCAGGTAGGCTTCATCGAATTCCCCCAGCCGCTCGAGGTCTGCGAGCAGTTCGACGAGCGAGCGTCGGCTGGTACGTACCCATTGGTTGAGTTCGATTGATAACGGCAAGGCGGTTTCGTCTTGCTCTCCGGCCGAGATCGCCGGCAAGCCGAGTCGCTGACGAATGGCTTCCATCGACACCGAGGATAAGAGCTGAAATTCCAGGCGAATCGCCCCCTTTGGAAGTCCCTGACCCAGATCGTGAGGTCCCAGTACAAGCCGAGGATCGGAAACGACACCGCAGCGCTCGAGCTTAGTGAAGAAATCCCCCAGCCGGGTGGAACCCTGTTCATTCAGCAGACCCAGATCGACGTCCCAGGATTGCGCGACTCGTCCCTGAACGACCTCGACTTCTTCGAGCTGCGCCAGGATCTCTCTCAGGTCGGCTCGATGGCTATTGTCGAGGTCATCGACCAGGGTCGCCAGATGATCGCGTGCCACGAATAATCGCTCGATGGCCAGCCCGGAATCCGGGAGTGCCCGGTCTCGCATCGCTTCCAGCAGCGTCTCCATGGCATTCGCGAGCGTTCGGATTGCGGCGAGTCCTAGAAATCCGGCGTCACCCTTGAGCGAATGAACGAGTCTCAGGCACCCATCGAGCGACTCACGCTCATCCCCTGGTGAGTTCGGCTTCTCCATCGACAAGAGAAGTTGTTCGAGTGCGGTCAGGTGTTCCCGGGCCTGGGTCACGAACTCTTCGGCTCGAGTATCCATGGTCACTCGGCCTCTCGCATCGCGTCGCGAAGAATGCCGAAGGATTCACTAAGTCCCGTGAGACGGAGCACGGTGGCCATTTCGTTCGAGATTCCCGCCGTTTGCAGCGACGATCGGCCCTGGCTTGCGAGATGCCGGGGAACCGCGGCCAGAAATGCCAGGCCCTGCACGTCCAGATCCCTGGTGGCTCGCAGGTCGAGTCGGATCGTGACGACATGGGCATCGATCGCGGAGAGGACTCGTCGGCGTAGCTCCTCGGCGGCCGAGGAATCCAGGATCTCCGGGCACACGATCGTGATCTCGTTCGTCATCGATGTGACGGTCGGCTCGGCGAGAGAGGCAGACTCGGAAGGACCGACTCCGGTCGATGGCGTCGCGGCGACGGCCGATTGAGGCGGCGTGGTCGAAGCCACTTTGGGCTTTCGACGTCCTGTGAGAATCTCCTGTAACTCGGCGACCAGATCCTGCACCGGCTCGCCGAAGATCAGCTCGAGATTCGCGTCCTCAACCTTGGTCGCCTCGGAAATCTTCTCGAGGAGGTCGACGCCACGAAGGAGGACATCCACGTCTTCTGAATTGAGCTGGATGTTCGCTTTCTGGGCCGCGACGAAGCAATCTTCCATGACATGGGCCACCCGACCGGCCGGATCGACGCCCACGATCCGCGAGGCCCCCTTGATCGAGTGGGCCGCCCGCATCATCTCGTCGATGCGCGACGTATCGCCGGGGGCGCGTTCCATCGCGAGGAGGGCGGTGTTCAGCACCTCGGCGTGAGTTTCCACCTCGGCCCGGAAGAGATCGATCAGAGATATGTCCGAAAGGTCGGGTTCGCTGCACATGGACGGGGCTCACCAGCCGTTGAACGGCCTCGAAGGAATCTCGACCCGACGCCAACTTGACGGCGAAATGCTCAGGGAACCGTCTCTAAAGTTGAGATTCGCCCAGAGTTTCAGTATAGGCTACGCAAGCACTTTCGCAAGCTACATTCAGCCTAGACTGTCTATTTTATCGGATTGACGTGATGTTTCTTCATTCTTCCTGACAAAACTCGGAACGTGGTTGGGACCTGATGTCCGCGGTCCGACCTCGTCGTCTTAGAATCTGTTCCAGAATGGGTCGGAAGCCGCTCTCGTAAGGTGGGTGCAACCCACCGACTTCCCAGGCTTATGTTGATGGGTTGCACCCGCCCTACGACCGTCAAACCAGGCTTCCGAGACCGACGCTGATCCGGCCGGGCCATGGCACTCATTGGCACTCGATGGCAACTTTTCGCAAGGTCTCCGACGCCAAGGTCGCCGATCCTGGCCTGGCCCCGGGCCGGCCGGCTTGCCCTGTTCAGGGGCGAGGAATTTGGAGCGATCGTCTCATCTCCCATCCCGAAGAGGACCGTGCGGACAGCGAAGCGGTGTCAATGGACCGAGGGCTGACCTCGGATGACTTCGCGTATCATCCCTTACTGATGAGGATGCCACCACACGGGAGATTCGTTAACGCACCTACGGCGGCATCGAGCGGTTTCTTGTCGTAACTCTTATCACACGAACGCGATAGAAGATCCGGGAGAATTTTTCAATTCGTTCGGCCAGTGTTTCTCTTATGGGACAGTCTCACTGCTTTACGGCTCCATCTCGACCAGCGGGGGCCTCCGCCGCTCAGACCTGCGCCTCGGCGATCGAGTGCGATTCCTCCAGCGGGTGAGTCCCAGCCGGTATCGCGAAGGTGTCGTGATGGACGCATCGAAACTTCCCATGTTCAACGGAGCGAGGAGATGGCCGGACCGCCAGCCCGAGAACTTGTCGCCCGGTCAGCCTGCGACCTTCCACATGCGCCCCGTTTGGGCCGACCAACCGAAGGAGTACGTCTACGTCCAATCCATAAAGTACGAGCCGGAGGCCCCGAGCGAACTGGGGTTGATCTACTCCCCTTCCCTGTCCGATCTCACCAAGGTCGTCTGAATCGATCGGCCAGGCCACTCCAGGTCGAATCTCGCCGTAGCACGCGTACGGAAATGACTGTCATGGGGTCAGGTGCCGCCGACCGCGACGCCCACCGTCCCCGGCCGCGATGGCCGCGAGGAATGACGATACTACTGGCCGGAAATCTCGCGTCCGACGGCTACATCCGTCGTAGAACGACGATCACTCGCCGCACGCCTCAACAAAATGACAAATCAAGATATTTAAATTTAAAGATCGAGTTGCGTTCGTTGGTGTAACCGTGATGCGTACCGCGGCGATGCGGTTCGACTACTGAAGTCGTAACTCGTCACGGAGGCGATCGGCTCTGGACGGGTTTCCGCCGAACATCGATCGTTCCGGCGGATCTACAAGATGGCGTGGAGAACTTCGCCACGGCTGATCGGGTGAGGCCGGCCTAGCGGATCATGATACTCGGTCTGCGGGAGATAACCGAGGCAATGAGCGATCGTTGCCGACACATCTTCGGGACGGACTCGCCCCTCTTGAGGGAAGGCCCCGATCCGGTCGGACGAGCCGTAAACCTGGCCGCCCTTGACGCCGCCCCCCGCCATCGTGATCGAGAAGACCGAGCCCCAGTGGTTTCGACCTCCGTTACCATCCAGCCTGGGAGTGCGACCGAACTCGGCCATGCAAACGACCAGCGTTTCCTCGAGCAGACCCCGACGGTGCAGGTCCTCGAGCAGCGCCGAGTAGGCCCGATCGGTCGGCGGGACGAGGACGTCCTTGAGCCTCGCTGATTCCCGGGTGTGGCTATCCCAGCAGGGGTTGGCCGGGGGCTCGTTGACGCCGCGATACCAGTTGACCTGAACGAATCGGACCTCGGCTTCGATCAGTCGCCGGGCCAGGAGCACGCCCTGGCCGAACGGGCTGTTCCCATAACGATCCCGGTTCACCTCGGGCTCTTCTTCCGAACGGAATGCCCGACGTGCCCGGGACGAGCCGAGGAGATCGAACGCCTGGCGTGCCTGCTCATGGTAATTCCCGGCCGACCGGTCGTGATCCGGGATATCCAGCCCTCTCTCGACCCGGTCGAGGAGAACCTTTCGCTTGCCGATCCGATCGTGATCGAGGTCGGCGGGCAAGTCGATCTCCTGGATGCGGTATCCTTCGGGGTCCAACCGGGCATTCAGCAGCCAGGGGTCCGCCGATCGTCCCAGGAATCCCGCATCCTGGCCCGGCCAGACGCTCCCGTCGGTGTTGAAGATCCGATGCGGGAGCGTGATCGAAGCGGGCATGCCTCCCCGAGACCGACCGATCCGGCCGAACAAAGCACCCAGACTCGGGGCATCGTTCGGCGCACCCGGATTGGCATTCTCGAAGTTCATCGGCTGATGGGGCCGTCCTGTGAGCATATAATAGCCGCTCGACGAGTGAGCATTGTCTCCCGTGGAGACGGCCCGCAAGATGCAGATCTTGTCCGCGACAAGCGCCGTGCGTGGGAGCAGCTCCGACAACGACATGCCGGGGACGGTGGTCGCGATCGGCTTGAAGTCGCCGCGGACTTCGCCGGGAGCGTCCGGCTTGGGATCCCAGGTGGAATGCTGGGGTGGACCACCCATCAGGAACAAGAAGATGCACGACTTCGCCCTGCCGAACCCACGGGCATTCGTCTTCGTGCCGTCCGTCCGGGCCGCCTCACCGGGCAGGCCGGCCCGATTCCATCCCGCCGCGAGCAGTCCCAGGCTGCCGACGCGGATGACCTCACGGCGGTTCCAGCCGTTGTTGAGTGTGTCGCCGATTCCGAGAAGACGGCGCATGGGTGCCTCCCAGCCAAGGGGAACCGCAGACTGCAAAACAGTTGTTGAACAGTCCCGACTCTAGCCGGACAGTGTCCGAGCATCAAGGTCCGCGGACCGGCGTCCAGCTGGCGGTGATCGCCGAGAAGCATACCGACGCCGTTCGCTCTGATGCGGCTAATTCGTTCCCGAGGTTTCTCGCAACGCCGTTCGCAGAGTCTTTTCAAAGGCATCGGCCATCCGGAGGAACCCCAGGTCCGTCGGATGCGACCCGTCCACGGTCGCCTCGCCGTCGTCTCCGATCTGGGGATCACCGGGCAGGTAGTGCAATCCCTTGACCCCTGCACCCACGAGGTGATCGTAGGCTACCTTCAAGGCCGCTCGGCAGGAGGTGTTTCGGTGTCGCGCGCCGGGAAGGATCCAGGCGTTGGTATACGTCCGATCCTCGGCCAGGACGATCGGAGTCGTCGGATGAGCCTTGCGGAGAATCCGGACGAAAGGTTCGACCCGCTGCTCGACTTCCGGACCACTCATGTTCGGCAGGCAATCGAGCACGTAAACCGCAGGATCCAATTCGGCGAGGAGATTCGCCATCTCGGGCTCCATCCTGCCGTTGCCCGAGAACCCCAGGTTGATCACGGGACGATCCAGCCGCCGGCCGAGGATCGCGGTATGGACCATGCCCGGGCGCGAAGCGCAGCCCCCCTGGGTAATCGAGGTCCCGTAGAAGATGATCGGCTTGAGCTGGACCGAAGTCGGACCTGGACGCGAAACAATGGTCCGGTCGCCGGGAACGCCGATCTCCAGCGCCGACACGCCGTTGTACAGGGGCAAGTACAGGAGATACTCGCGACGGCCTTCCGGCAACCCGCTCGCCAGGATGGCCGTATTGCTCCGGTCAGAGCCCGGCTGACCGACAGCCACCCATCGATAATGTCCGTCTTCCGCTCTCGCGTACAGGTCGAGACCGCTGACCCCGGTCGCGGGCATGTGGGGCATGGCCAGTTGGCCCGAGGTCAGCGTCCACCGCGCGTGGATGGTCGTCGCATCGGTCGCGAAGCGGATACAGAGACCGGCGGAGTGACGGCTCAGGTCCCAGACGGGTGGGCGAACGATGCCCTCGGCCTTCGCGGGCAGACGATCGAAGTAGGTCTTGGTCTCCGACCATCCCTTACCTTCGAGATTCAATTCCCGGGCATCGTACCAACGGATCGACTTCTCGGCTCGCGGCGTTTTCTCGTCAACAGCCCGAAGTGACAGAGCAGGGCGGGGAACGGTGGCCGCCTCTGGAGTCTTCCGGGCAGGCTCGTCGCTCGCTGCCGGTTTCGAGAAGGTCGAGGCCAAGATCGATCCGTACAGGAGACACATCAGGACGTTCACTCGCAAACCGGCTTCATGGCCCACGCCACCGAGAATTTTCATGTGAGTTCCTCGCTATTCGCGCTATGACTGCGTGATTTATTTTCCCGCCTCGACCCAACGAAGGTTGCCTACGTGCCCGATTCAACACGGCTCGTCACCTGGCCGTCCGCGAACCGAGTGAGGACGAGCCGGCCGGGTTGGACCTCTTCGGCCGATCGAATGAGTGTCTTGGTGTCGTGGTGGAAGGTCAGGCTATACCCGCGGCTGAGGACCGCGAGTGGGCTGAGGGCTTCCAGGCTGGCGGCGAGTCGGCCCAGGCGGTGTCGGCGATCGATGAGACCCTGATTTACGGCCAGTCGCGCACGCTGGGCGAGCCTGTCGAGGCGGGTGTGGGCATCGTCGACCTGCGCCTGGCCTGCCGAGCGGAGACGGTCGGCGAGGTGGTCCAGATGGAGAGCGACTTCGCGAGCGTCGGGCACGCAGACCTCGCCGGCCTCGCTGGGGGTCAATGCCCTCCGGTCGGCCGCCATGTCCGCGAGCGTCACGTCGATCTCGTGGCCGACCGCCGAGACCACCGGCACTCGCGAGGCGGCGATGGCCCGCACCACGATCTCTTCGTTGAAGGTCCAGAGATCCTCGAGGCTGCCCCCCGCGCGCAACGACGATGATCTCGGCGCCCGCGACGCGGTTCGCCAGTTCCAGGGCCGCGACGACCTCGCGGTCCGCGCCCTCTCCCTGGACGCGGGTCGGGGCGATGAGGATCTCGGTCGAACGCCAGCGCCGACTCGTGACCTGGAGCAGGTCTCGCACGGCGGCGCCCGTCGGACTGGTCACGATCACGATCCGCCGGGGATATCGAGGCAGTGGACGCTTCCGCCTGGGGTCGAACAATCCCTCGGCGGATAATTTCGCGAATCGCTGTCGGAATGCCAGCTCGAGCGCACCGATCCCCTCCGGCTCGATCTTGCGGACGGTGATCTGGTACTCGCCTCGCGGCTCGTAAACGGTCAGTCCGCCCAGCACGCGCACGGAGAGCCCGTCCGTCAGGTTGAAAGCGAGCAGCCGCGCATCACTCTTCCAGATCACCGCGCGGATCGAGGCGGCGTCATCCTTGAGCGTGAAGTAAATATGTCCCGACTTCGGCCTCGCGACGTTCGAGACCTCCGCGTGCAAAGCCACGTCGTCGAACTGGCTCTTCAGCGACTGCTTGATCCGTGCGGTCAGCTCCGTGACCGACACGAACAGCTTATCGTAAGGGTCATCCATTTTATGATCGCGGCCGATGGTCAGCGGTGGGGATCCGAGTCGCACGATACCATTTGCACAGTCTGACGAGTGCCTTGCTCACCGTCAAACGCCCTCCCTCTCAGCTTTCCGTCTCCGATGACAACTCGACCGACGGCCTGGCTTTGCCACAAACGATGGCATACCCAAGAATCGACAAGATTGTTCATGTATTCATTCGAGCAGATTCACACTCTAATGCCGAAGCAGTGCCCCGGTTTGACGAGAATTCACGGAGATGGTCTTCGCGTATCTGGAGTCGGAAACCCCATACCGGCTGAAGGATAGGAAGTACAAGATCCCGACGGCCGCTTGAGTCGCTTTGCTTTCCTCATTGCGTGGAACTGTCTAGAACGGCAGGAAGACGCGGCCCACTCCTCGATAGTTGTCGATGTTAGACAGACAATCTACCAGGTTGAAAGCACACCCACTTTGGTAAGCGGCGTCCTTCAGCAGCCTGACTTGATTGGCGATCGTTATCACCGGGGCGCTATCTTCCCGGCCTAAATGGCGGATCGCATACTCCAAAGATTCGGCCCCGTCGCCGGTTGTCTTATCGCTGGTCAGCAGTATCGCATCGATCTCAAGGCATTTGGCATATATCTCGGCATCGGACGAGCGCGAACCGAGACCCAATTCCTCAAGACTCATGAACTTGAGTTCGAGCACGAGAGCCTCCGGCCCCCATTCGTGCTCGATTACTCGGCGTAGGGCGTTGACCGCTCCCCGAAGATTATTGTCCGCCAGTATTATCATGGGCGCCATCCGTCTCAACGCGCGCCCCGATGCGTCGTCGCAGTTCCTCTCGAGTCTTGCGCGACCCCGTTCAACTTCCCTAGGATTGGGCCGACTCAGGCGCTCCAGGATCAGTGCGTATTCGCGATCTGATTGCTCTTGACGGGACCTGATGTAACTGATGGCTGCAACGACTTGATCACGTTCGATCCAGAGTGACGTCGCGATGTCATCCACATCGCAATTGCATTTCAAGAAATCCATAATGTCGTATATAGTGATTCGCGTCCCAACGATCTCGGGGCCACGACCGCGGTCAACGATCGAGGCACCACCGGACGCGTCCATCACATCTGGAGCTGATGCCAAGGTTGCCATGTTAGATTCGAGGCCTTGATTCTCGGAGAAGGTTGCCGCGGGAAGGCGGTCCGACAAGCCGTGAATCACATGATAAGCACTGGATCGCACACCAATCGGTTCGCCGATCCGGAGAATGGGAATGCCGGACTTGAGCCTCACCAGGATCTCTGTGTGTTCGGCTGCGGCGGTCGGAGGAGGGGCCGGAAACAGGTGCACCATCCTATCCTCCCGGGGGAAGGCTTCTCGAATCCGCGACGGGGACCGATAAACTCCCAATCACGTCTTCCCCTTCAACAAAATCGAACCTGTAGATTCCTTCGGCTTTGAAGGCTAAGCCGTATAGGTTGACCACCGTATTGTTGATTGACCCGCGTTCAAGTTTGCCGATCCACGGGCCGGGTTGAACGACGGCTATAAGGACCGGATCGGTTCTTCTGATCAGCCCACCATCCGGCCCATGGATGTGCACAGCGATGTGATGCGGATGGTCGATCTCTACGATCGGTATCCTCAATCTCACTATCATAGCGAGGGCCGGCACAGTTGTGGGAATCGATTCCAACGCGATTGCGTCGAAACCGGCGCCGAGGACTGAGAATCGCCCGTCTTGATAGAGGTCGGCAGAGGTCGCCAAGAAGGCATCAACGAAATGTAGTGGCATGCCTTCCTCCCGTCGAGCGGTGAATCACCAATGACTATATACTCCGGGTAACCTGGGTCAAGGGCCTTGCCGCTTGCGACGATCCGGCCAATGGGCCACCTAACCGACTTTCCACAAAGGCAGCGCTTTGCTCCTAGAGCCGCCGTCCTGACAGAATTGGTGGGCAAAGCCCGGCCGTCTGCCAAAACGACAGTTCGACACAAGGCATCGGTCCAAATTTGACGCCATAACCTTTTTCATTCCAGTCAATTAGGGAAAAATAGACTCTCTGGTATATCACTTGCATTAAGAGAGTGCGTTTCATCGTTGGGGCTGTATGTCCCGACGCGTCGGCCCTCGCATCGCGCCGGGCGGGCGAATCCCGGCCGACTCATCGGACAATGACGAAGGAGATTCATCGTGGCGAAGATTTTGGCCTACGACGAGGAGGCCCGCCAGAAGCTGGCCACCGGCGTGTCGAAACTGGCCCGTGCGGTACGGTCCACGTTGGGCCCGCGCGGCCGTAATGCCGTGATCGACAAGGGCTGGGGCAGCCCGACCGTGACCAAGGACGGCGTGACGGTGGCCGAGGAAATCGAGCTGACCGACCCCTATGAGAACATGGGCGCCCAGCTCGTCAAGGAAGCGGCCTCCAAGACTTCCGACGCCGCCGGCGACGGGACGACGACCGCCACCGTCCTGGCCGAGGCGATCTACAAGGAAGGCCTCAGGGCCCTCGCCGCCGGCGCCGACGCCATGATGCTGAAGCGCGGGATCGACAAGGCGGTCGCGGCCGTCGTCGAGCACGTCAAAGGCCAGTCCAAGAAAGTGTCGGGCAAGAAGGAAATCACCGAAGTCGCGTCGATCGCCGCCAATAACGACAAGTCGATCGGCGAGAAGCTGGCCGATGCATTCGAGCGGGTCGGGACCGATGGCGTGATCACGGTCGAGGAAGGCAAGGGCTTCGAGACCACGGTCGAGGTGGTCGAAGGTATGCAGTTCGACCGGGGTTATCTGAGCCCCCACTTCGTCACCGATCAGGACCGGATGGAAGTCGTGCTCGAGGACGTCTTCATCCTTATCTACGAGGAGAAGATCAGCTCGCCCACCAAGCTGATCCCGCTGCTCGAGAAGATGGCCAAGGCCAACAAGCCGCTCCTGATCATCGCCGAGGACATCGAGGGCGAGGCGCTCGCGACCCTGGTGGTGAACAAGCTCCGCGGAATCCTCAAGATCGCGGCTGTCAAGGCACCCGGCTACGGCGATCGCCGCAAGGCCATGCTCGGCGACATCGCGGTCCTCACCGGCGGCAAGGCGATCTTCAAGGATCTGGGCCTCGACCTGGAGAGCGTCCAGCTCTCCGACCTGGGCCGGGCCAAGAAGGTGACGATCGACAGCGAGAACACCACGGTCGTCGAAGGGGCCGGCACGACCGACGAGATCAAGGGTCGCGCCGAGATGATCCGCCGCGAGATCGGCACCACCGACAGCGAATATGACCGCGAGAAGCTCCAGGAGCGGCTCGCCAAGCTGGCCGGCGGCATCGCCCAGATCAGCGTCGGTGCCGCGACCGAGACCGAGATGAAAGAGCGGAAGGCCCTCGTCGAGGACGCCCTCCACGCCACCCGCGCCGCGATCGAGGAAGGCGTCGTCCCCGGCGGCGGCACCGCCCTGATCCGTGCCACCGAGGCCATCGATCCCCTCAAGCTCACCGGCGACGAGAAGCTCGGCGCCGACATCATCCGCCGCGCCGTCGAGCAGCCCGCCCGTTACATCTCCGAGAACGCCGGCATCGACGGGGCCGTCGTCGTCAACAAGATCAAGAAAAGCTCGGATCCCAAGTTCGGCTACGACGCGGAGAGCGGCAAGTGGGGCGATATGTTCGCTGCGGGGATCGTCAACCCGACCAAGGTCACTCGGTCGGCCCTCCAGAATGGTGCCTCGGTCGCCGGCCTGCTCCTGACGACCGAAGCCCTGATCGCCGAGCCACCCAAGAAGAAAGAGGCTGGTGGTCACCATGATCCTCACCATGGCGGTGGCGGCATGGGAGACATGGGTGGAATGGGCGGCATGGGAGGAATGGGTGGCATGGGTGGCATGGGGATGATGTGATCGGCGGTCACTTCTCTTCTACACGGATTTTTCGTTCGGACGACAGATCGCATTCATCATAAAGGACACGCATTCATGGCCAAGCAGACGATTCGTCCTCTCGAGGACCGGGTTGTGATCCAGCAGATCGAGGCCGAGGAGAAGACGGCGGGCGGCATCGTGCTGCCCGACACGGCGAAAGAGAAGCCGCAGCGGGGCAAGGTGCTCGCGGTCGGCCCGGGCAAGCTCCTCGACTCGGGAGAGCGGGCTCCGATCGGCGTGGTCGCGGGCGACGAGGTGCTCTTCGGCAAGTACTCCGGCACCGAGATCAAAGTGGACGGCGAGGAGATCAAGATCCTTCGCGAGTCCGATATCCTGGCCAAGATCATCAACTAATTGGCATTGGGTCAGTGGTCAGTGGTCAGTGGTCAGTGGTCAGTAATCCTGAGCCTCATGACACTCGATGCTGAACATTGAGAGGCTGTCTCGAAAGCCCCGGGTAACCCGCCAGAAGTCATTGAAGGCTAACGAGTTAATACGGCAATGAGTCCGGTTGACGCAACTCCGCAAGCTACATGGGATTGCGGCGATTACCCGCTGCTTTCCGGATAGCCTCTGACCACTGACAACTGACAACTGACCAATAAAGAGGAGCACACGACGGTGGCTAAACAACTACTCTTCTCCGACGCCGCGCCGGAAAATGATGGAGGGCGTGGATATCCTCGCCCGCGCGGTCGGGACCACTCTCGGCCCGACCGGGCGTAACGTGATCCTGAGCAAGTCCTTCGGCGGCCCGACCGTCACCAAGGACGGCGTGACGGTATCGAAGGAGATCGAGCTGTCCGATCCGTTCGAGAACATGGGCGCCAAGCTCGTGAACGTGGTCGCGTCCAAGACCTCCGACGTGGCCGGCGACGGCACCACGACCGCGACGATCCTGTCCCGCGCCATCTATCGCGAGGGGCTCAAGAGCATCACCTCGGGGGCCAACCCCACCGCCGTCCGCCGCGGCATCGAGAAGGCCGTCGAGGCGGCCGTCGCCGAGCTGACGGGCAAGCTCTCGCGCCCGGTCTCCAAGAAGGAGGAGATCGCCCAGGTCGGTTCCATCTCTGCGAATAACGACCCGGAGATCGGCAACATGCTGGCCGACGCCGTCGAACGGGTCGGCCGCGATGGCGTGATCACCGTCGAGGAAGGCAAGACCGCGGCGACCACCCTCGAATTCGTCGAGGGGATGCAGTTCGACAAGGGATACCTGAGCCCCTACTTCGTGACGAATCCCGGCACGATGGAGGTCATCTTCGAGGACGCCCTGATCCTCCTCCACGAGAAGAAGATCAGCAGCCTGCGCGAGATGGTGCCCCTGCTCGAGAAGGTCGCCCAGTCGGGTAAACCGCTCTTGATCATCGCCGAGGAGGTCGAGGGCGAGGCGCTGGCGACCCTGGTCGTCAACAAGCTCCGCGGCGTCCTCAACATCTGTGCGGTCAAGGCGCCGGGTTTCGGCGACCGTCGCAAGGCGATGCTGGGCGACATGGCCGTGTTGACCGGCGGGACCGTGATCAGCGAGGATCTCGGGCTGAAGCTGGAGAATCTCCAGCTCGCGCAGCTCGGCCAGGCCAAGCAGGTCAAGGTCAACAAGGACAGCACCACCCTGATCCAGGGTGCCGGCAAGCGGGCGGAGATCCAGCGCCGGATCGACCAGCTTCGTCGTCAGATCGAAGAAACCGAGAGCGAGTACGACAAGGAGAAGTTCCAGGAGCGGCTCGCCAAGCTCTCCGGCGGCGTCGCGCTGATCCGCGTCGGCGCCCCGACCGAGGCGGACATGAAGCAAACCAAGGCCCGGATCGAGGATGCCCTGCACGCGACCCGCGCGGCCGCCGAAGAGGGGATCGTCCCGGGCGGCGGCGTGGCGTTGCTCCGGACCATCCCCGCGGTCCAGAAGCTCCACGAATCCCTCACCGGAGACGAGAAGCTGGGTGCCTCCATCCTGCTGCGGGCATCGAGGAGCCGATCCGTTACATCGCGTCCAACTCGGGCCACGATGGCGCGGTGATCGCCGACGAGGTCCGCAACCGCGAGGGCTCGATCGGCTTCAACGCCAATACCGGCGAATACCTGGACATGTTTGCGGCCGGGATCGTCGATCCGACCAAGGTGACCCGCTCGGCGCTCCAGAATGCGTCCTCGATCGCCTCGCTCATGCTGACGACCGAGGCCATGATCACCAATATCAAGGATGACGAGAAGGACAACGCGTCCCGGGTGGAAGGTTCCGTTCGCTGATCGGATCGATCGCGGATCATGACCATAACAGAGTGGCGAGGGCAGGCTGAGACGAATGTCCATTCGGCTCGCTTGCCGCTCGCCGCTTGCGAGATTCGGTTTCGTGATCGGGGCCGGAAGGCGTATGATATTGTGAGACAGTGCCGGAAGCCGGCGACGATCATTGGCCGCACAGGGCGGTTCGTGTCGCGCCGGGACCCCCAATATGACTGAGACGCCATGCCGATGGCCGCCACCAAACGCGATTTTTATGAAGTCCTTGGGATAACCCGCGAAGTCACGATCGAAGAGATTAAAAAAGCCTATCGACAGATGGCTCTCAAGTATCACCCGGATCGCAACCCGGGCGATGAAGAAGCACCGAAGCGATTCAAGGAAGCGGCCGAAGCTTATGAAGTGCTCTCGGACCCGGAGAAGCGTCAGCGTTACGACCGTTATGGCCATGCCGGCCTGAATGGGGCGGCGACCCACGACTTCCGATCGACGGACGACATCATGTCGGCCTTCAGCGACATCTTCGGGGGCGGCCTGTTCGGCGACCTCCTGGGGAACCGTCGTCGCGGACCCCGGCCGGGCCCGGATCTGCTCCTCAAGCTGGAGATCGAGCTGGTCGAAGCGGCTCGGGGGACGACCCGGACCCTCGAAGTGAACCGGCAGGACTTCTGCGGCGAATGCCAGGGGTCGGGTGCCCGAAAGGGGACCGTCGCCACGAGCTGCAATTATTGCGGCGGACGCGGTCAGATCGTCCAGAACCGGGGGTTCTTCCAGGTCGCGACCATGTGTCCCGCCTGCGGAGGCGACGGCGTCCGGATCACCGACCCATGCCCGGGCTGTCGAGGAGCGGGGCGAGTCCCGTCGACCGTCCAGCTGCAGGTGAATATACCGCCCGGCGTCGAGAGCGGCATGTGGCTCCAGCAGCGCAACCAGGGCGAGCTCGGCGACCTCGGCGCGCTGCGCGGGAATCTCCGCGTCCAGGTCCTCGTCAAGAAGCACCCCTTCTTCGAGCGTCGCCGCAACGACCTGTTCTGTCAGGTACCGATCAGCTTCGCCCAGGCGGCCCTGGGCGCCGAGATCGAGGTGCCGACCCTGGACGGCCGGGAGGATCTCGAGGTCCCGCGCGGCACCCAGAGCGGAGACACGCTACGAATCAAGGGCCGCGGCATGCCGGATATCGGCGGCCGCGCCCGAGGCGATGAACTGGTCGAGGTCGTCGTCGAGACGCCCCGGAACTTGACGACGCGACAGGAAGAGCTGCTCCGCGAGTTCGCCGAGATCGAGCACTTGCAGGTCAGCCCTCGCAGGAAGAGCTTTTTCGAGAAACTCCGCGAGTATTTCACCGAGGAGGCAGAGCCCGACGACTCGCGCGACAGGTGATCGGATGATCGGCCGTGTCGGAGAGCCGCGAGGAGTCGGGCCGGGAGCCGAGACCCATGATTGAAAACACCGATAAGAGCCAAGATATGAATAATCCGGATATTCCACGCGGAAACGGCCCCGATCCCGGCAACCCGGCGAGCGGCGAAGCGGCGGGTCGTCGCGGAGGCGTCAACGCCCGGACCGAGTCCGAGGAAATCGCCGAGCTGAAGAAAGAGCGCGACGAATATCAGGATCAGGCGTTGCGGGCACGGGCCGAGTTCGCCAATTACCAGAAGCGCTCGAAACAGCAAGCGGATGCCGACCGGGCCTATGCCGTCGGCTCGCTGGCCCGCGACCTGCTCGACTCGCTCGACAACCTCAGCCGGGCGATCGACGCCCTGCGTGCCTCCGGCGCGGAAGGCGTCACGGCCGGCCTCGATATGGTCCAGAGACAGTTACTGGACGTGCTGGGCAAGCACGGCGTCGAGCCGATCCCCGCCCTGGGCCAACCCTTCGACCCGAATTTCCACGATGCGGTCCTCCAGCAACCCTCGCCGACGGATCCCGAGGGGACGGTGGTCGCCGAGCTGAGCAAGGGATACAAGATTCGCGATCGCGTCCTGCGTCCGACCAAGGTCGCCGTGTCCGTCCGGTCGTAGGAGTTCCGACGATCCTTTGCGTGAGATCCTCCTGACCCCACCGGAGAACGCCCGGAGGCCGAGCGGCCCTTGAGATCAGCGTTCAGTAGCTGATGGTCATGTAGAACGGGTGAGCCATGCCGACTTACGACTATATCTGCGACGAGTGCGGCCACGAATTCGAGGCCTACGAATCGATCATGGTGAAGCCTCGCACCGAGTGCCCGGAGTGCAAGCTTCCCAAGCTGCGACGGAAGATCGGGCCGGGCGCCGCGATCCTCTTCAAAGGGTCCGGTTTCTATCAGACGGACTACCGGAGCGATTCCTACAAGAAGGCGGCCGAGGCGGACAAGACGTCGAGCGCACCTCCGAAATCGTCCGGGGATTCCGCTGCGTCTTCGGGTTCGCCCGGCGCGACGACCTCGGAACCGGCCAAGCCCGCGCCATCGAGCAGCCCCAAGAGCGAGTCATGATCCAGGGACGGTGCCCTACCTGTTCCGCCCGGTACCAGATCAAGGCGATCGACGACCTGCCGTCGTTCCCCTTCTGCTCCGACCGCTGTCGCCTGATCGACCTGGGTCGATGGATCGACGGCAAGTATGTCATCCCAGGCGCACCGGCACCCACGAGGCCGGACTCCCGCCCGGGCGAAGAAGACGCGGATGACTCGGCGTGATCATGCCGAGTCGTCCGTGATTTCCGGCGTGCTCAGCTCATCCTCTCCTCGGCCCGCCGGAGCATGTCGGCGACGGGGAGGCCGTGTGGGCATGCGGCCTGGGCCGCGGCCAGGTCGGCGGCGACGAGATTGCGGGCCTCGGCGGGAAGCGCCTGGTAGAGCTCGCGAGCCCGGCGCCGCTTCCCGTAGGCTTCGTCATACCGCAGGAAGCGGAGGATATCCGCCACGGCGATTCCGCCCGCCGCCGGCTCGCAGTTCTGCCCGCATCCGTGGCAGTAGAGGTGGGAGGTGGCCAGGCGGTATTCTTCCAGCAACTTCCGATCGCGCGACGACAGGGTATGGTCGGCCGCGGCTCCCATGTTCTCGCGGAGCATGTCGCGATTCGTCATCTCGCTGACAACAACATGGATGCGCTGATCGGAGAAGACCGTCTTGATGGCCGCTTGCCCGGTCGTGATCCCCTTCTCGACGAACTCCTTGAATTTCGGCGAGGGGACCATCGTCTTGAAGCTGCCGCCGTCCGCTTGCGTCTTCATCGCCACGATGCCGAGATTGGCCTTCGACGCCGCGTCCACGGCCCGACGGATCTCGTCACCGCCCATGGTCCGGTAGTTGTACTGGATCATGATCTGATCGATCCAGCCGCATTCGGCCGCCGCGGACACGATCTCCGGGAGCCTTCCGTCGTGGCAGCTCAGGCCGCAGAAGCGGATCTTTCCCGACTTCTTGAGCTTCTCGAAGGCCGCCTTGACGTCCGGATCGTGCAACAGAGGAATCTCGGCCCCCGTGACCCCATGCAAGTAGTAGGAGTCGACGTAATCCGTCTTGAGTCGCTCCAGGCTGGCGTTGAGGTGCTGTTCGTAGTTCTTGAATGCACCGGCACCGCCGACCTTGCGACCACACTTGGTGACGAGGTAAACGTCCTTGCGCATGTTGGTGCGTTCGAGGACCTCGCCCAGCGTCTTCTCGCACTTGCCGCGCTCGTAGTTCTCGGAGCAGTCCACATAGCGAACGCCGGAGAAGAACGCGGCCTGCAAGAAGGCGGGCTGGAGGGTCCAGCTCGTACCCTGGCCGAGCACGCTCACTTTCTGCCCGGTCTTGCCGAGCGTCACGGTCGGCAGGCTCGCCTTCGGGGCTCCGTCTTGCTCGGCCCGGGCCGATTCGCCCGATACGATCGCCACGGCTCCGCCCGTGGCAGCCGCTGTCTTGAGAAAATCACGCCGACTGCCTCCGCTCATCCGATCATCCTGAGCGCCGTCCATCGTGACCGCCTTTCCTCAGAGTGTGAGAATCCCCCCCGGCTGCCGTGGGGTCAGAGAATCCTCATTGTGGCGAGCACGAGAGGCGATGGTCAACAATGTTTTGACAAAACCGAAGCGACGTTCGTGTCCGGGACTTCGGCAGTCCGATGGACACGAACGTCGGCGGATCCTGTCGGCCGAGTCGTCAACCCGGAGGTAATGCGGGCAGATCGATCGACACCGGCAGGGGTGGAAGCTCATCGGGTCGCGGCGGCGAGTTCGCGGCCGGCACCGGCGAAGGTGAAGTCTGCGAGCCGGCCGGAGGTCCGGTCGAGCGGGATGACGGGGCCATCGAGGCTCCCGCGGCCGATGACTGGGGCAGTGCCGGGTATCTCGATGTCTGAGCGGGTGCCGCCGAAGCATTCCTGACGACCGCCGATGGCGGAGCCAGGGATCGGGACCAGTCGCTCGGGACCTCGCCCGAAGTGAGCCGCATGTCGGCCGAGCTGGAAGACGCTGCCCGTGCGGTGGACACAGGGCTCGTCATCCCGGTCGCTCCGACGATCTGTCCCCCTCCCGCTGACCCCGGATTCTGAGAGAGGAAAGGCGGGGTTGCGGTCGGCACGTGAGGTGGCAGGGGCGTGGGTGCCGGACCATTGGGCCCCACCGGGGCGGGCAACGGCGGCATGTTCTGCTCGGGATCGATATTGGGCGGTGCATTGGGAGCGACCAGGTCGGGGTTCGCGGGTCCGACCGGCTTCTCGGGCATCATCGGGCCATCCGGGGAGATGTGATGCTGACGATGAGCGCCCTGGATATCGCGGGCCTGGATGTAAGCCTTGCGAGGTTGCGGGCCTTCCGCCACGGCGATGTTATCGTACGCCAGCAGCGTTCCCTTGGCTTCTTCCAGCGCCACGATCGAGATGTTGTAGGTCGTCTTGTACTGGGCCTCGGTCGCGACCGCCGTGGCATACTGGCTGACGGCGTCGAGGAAGCGGTCGATCGTGATCCGGCCTTCCTCGTAATAGGCTCGCTGGGCGTCGAGTCGCTGGGCCGCCGCGGCCCTGAGTCGCGACGCGGTCTTGAACTGCTTGTAGTTGGCGTCGATTTCCAGGAAGAATCTCGCGAGCGAGTGGGTCGTCTGGTGGACAACCTGTTGCAGGAAGGCCCTGGATCGCAGCAGGACATATTGTGCCTGGCGGGAGTTGGCCAGCGGCGAACGCATACCCAACGGCGCCTGGAAGGTGAAGCCGACCTGCCAGGTGACGAAGTCGCTGTAATTGCCGGGATTCTGGTTGATCCCCGCGGCCCGCTCCTTGTTCGCGATGATCGGATCGAGTGCCTTGATGGTGGCCCCGGTCATGGTCGCGAACGAGGAATCCAACTGCTGGCCGAGGCCGTTGAGCTGGTAGAGGGCGTTGAGGCTCAACTGCGGTAACAGTTGGTTCCTTGCGATGAGCAATTGCAGCTCGGCGACCCGGACGAGGATCTGCTGCTGCACGATATCCGGCTGGAAGCTCAACATCTGAGCGAGGCTGGAATCCCAGTCGGGCTCGAGTCGGGCCTCGGTCGGCGGCGTCACCGGGATGATCCGGCGATTATCCGCCGGCGGGAGGCCGAGGAGGTTGCGCAACTGCCGCTCGGTCGTGATCACGTCCGAGGTCCGAGTGACCAGGTCCAGGTTGAATTGTTCCAGCCGCTGGGCCGCCTCGGCGACGTCCGCGACCGTCCCGCGGCCGACCTGCAATTCGGCCTGCTCGCGATTCAGGATCTCCTGGGCCAGGCTGACGGCCCGATCGGCACTCCAGAGCTGGACGTGCACCTGTGCGAGGCTCCAGTATTGCTGCTCGATCGACCGCACCTCGGCCATGATCTCGGCCTTGAACCGCCAGACGGCGGCGTCGGCGTTGAGCCGGGCGATCACGATCGGAGCCCGGTTCGCCTCGAGGCCCACCGGCGGACCGGCCGCCTGGCCGGGCAGCGGGGCACTTCCCAACAAGGGCTGGGTCAAGGTGAGCTGGATATTCGACGTGTACGCCGAGGGATACACCAGGAAGGAGCTGTTCTGATACGACCAGCTCACGTTGTTGGTGATCCCCATCAAGCCGCCGGTCGCGTTCCGCTTGGAGAGTCCCATCTGGAACGTGGCGGAATCGTTGACCGAGATGATCGGGTACCGCGTGCCCGAGAGCGTGAGCGAGCCGCCCTGGACGCCGTTGTTGAACGGCTGCACGCTACTGCCCCAGAGCAGGCTGGTCGTGAAGGCGGTGTCGAAGTTGGAGAGGGCCGTCGCGATCTGGGTCTCCTGGATCGCCGGGTCGTAGACCGTCTGGAGGGTGCCGGAACCCAGCGAGCTGGCGACGCCGCCGCTCGCCCCGGTATTCAGCGGCGTCGGCTCGAAGCCGCCGATCGGGATGCCCTGGGCACCGAAGGCGATGACGCGCACCACCTCGGAGTTGTCCAGGCCGATGCGGATGGCCTCCTGCAGCGTCATCGGCCACATCTCGGCCGCCTCGGGATCGTTGGTCGTCCGAGGCTTGGTCACCTTGGGCAGTTGCATGGGCAGCGTACTGCTCAGGAGGTTCGCCTGCTTGACCTCCGCATCTTCCAGCGCGACTCGCCCCATGTTGTCATGAGGGACTGGCTTGGATTCGTCGATATAGGGAAGCCTCTGGCAGCCAGAGGTGAGGATCCAGGACGCCAGCAATGTCGCCAGCGTCCATCGGTCCCTTCTGAAGGTCAATCGCATGGCCAGCCATCCTTGACTAAGATCGCCATGTGACGATGAGTTAAACTCATCGGGTCGCGCCGCGCCGTCCCTGGCTTGGCTCCGGTTGTCCCGTGTGCCCACGGTCCTTGCCGCAGCCGGTCGATGCCGGACGTGTTCCCGCTGCGACGGGCTTTGATCATCCACTTAGGGTCCTTCCGGGCAACCGACCTTGCCGTCACCGGGCGCCCGTTCCATAGAACACTTCATGACCGTCGCGCCGAGGCGGTGAACCTGTGCCCCGAGAGTTCCATCATTCGACTTGTTGGATTGGATCGGATCTTTGCGACATGAGACTTGAAGCGATGGGGCGGATTCTATCGACTTTCCTGACCAAGCCTAGGTCAAATTACGGATCAAGGGACCGGAGATCTCGCGGGAGGGTCGGACTCCGTCCGGGCCGCGCAACGGCGCCAGCTCGTGCGGATTTCCCCACCGATCCGATCCCGCCAGCTCAACGGGGCTTGTGCCGAGCGTCACAGGACACGCTCTGCGTCACCGCGGGAAAGGGGACAGCCGGGAACGCCGACTTCCCGAGCGATTCTCAAGCCGAGGCTGCGGGGGCGCCGAAGGTGGGCTCGGTCTGGGATGCTCGCTTCTTGGGGAATTCCACGTATGGCAGGCCGAGTTTCCGCTTGAAATAGATGATCTCCCCCGGATCCGTCCCTTCCAGGAGATGCCCGGCAAACTGGACGGCAAACCCGCCGAGGAACAGGGCCAGGGCCAGGAGGAAAAGCGGTATCGAGAGCAACGTGAGGTAGATGGGAACGAAGAGGACCCCGAGGAATGTCGGGGGAATCCCGATGATGTGCAAGATGAAGCTGGTCGGGTTCGGGTGCCTCAGGAGCCAACGCTGCACGCGCGGGTCGGGTGTGAGGGGTGGTTCGAGCATCGTCGAGTGCACCGTCCATCGAGTGTAGTGGTGACGAGGGTGGACTTTCCGCGCCGCTTGACGAGTCTCGGGCGGGCGGTTAGCCTGGCGACTTCCAGCATACCAAAGGATACCCGATCGCGACACGTTCGCAACGATCCGTATCCCCATCCATGGCGGACCAGGTGCGGCACCGAGGCGCCGGACATAACAGGGAGATGCAGAACCGATGGCTTATGAAGTGACGCTCATCCGAGGCGATGGTGTCGGGCCGGAGCTCGCCGAAGCCGCCAAGATGTGCATCGATGCCACGGGGGTCCAGATCAACTGGGACGAGCAGGATGCCGGAGTCAACGTGATGGCCAAGCTCGGGACGCCGATCCCCGACAGCGTCATCGAGTCGTGCCGACGCACCAAGGTGGCGCTCAAGGCCCCGATCACCACCCCGGTCGGCACCGGATTCCGCAGCGTTAATGTGTACCTCCGACAGGCCCTCGACCTCTACGCCTGCGTCCGCCCTTGCAAGATCTACCGCGGCGTTCGCACCTACTTCTCCGAGATCCCGGTCAACCTGGTGATCGTCCGCGAGAATACCGAGGACCTCTATTTCGGCTGCGAGTTCGAGCAGGGCAAGCCCGAGACCGCCGAGCTCATCTCGACGATCAAGCGGCTCAATGGCAAGACCGTCAGGCCCGACTCGGGCATCTCGGTCAAGGCGATTTCGATCACGGGTACCCGTCGGATCGTCAAGTACGCCTTCGACTACGCCCGCAAGCACGGCCGGAAGAAGGTCACGTCGGTCCACAAGGCCAATATCCTCAAGTACAGCGACGGGCTGTTCCTCGAGGTCAGCCGAGAGGTGGCCAAGGAATATCCCGACATCGAATTCGAGGACCGGATCGTCAACAACATGTGCATGCAGCTCATCCAGAAGCCCGAGTTGTACGACGTTCTCGTCCTGCCCAACCTCTATGGCGACATCGTATCGGACCTCTGCGCCGGCCTGGTCGGCGGATTGGGAGTCGCCCCGGCGCCAACATCGGCGAGTCCGGCGCCGTCTTCGAAGCCACGCACGGCTCGGCGCCCAAGTACAAGGGCCAGTACAAGATGAATCCGACGGCCCTGATCCTCTCGGGTGTCCTGATGCTCGACCACATGGGCGAGACCGAGGCCGCCAGGCGCCTGGACAAGGCGGTGGCCAGGGTGATCGAGGAAGGCAAGGATGTGACCTACGACATGAAGCCGCATCGCGACGACCCGACGGCCGTGGGGACTCTCGAGATGGCCCGGGCGATCATCAAGGCCATGGAAGTCGGGGCTTGAGCCGAAACGATCTCGACGCGTACCTCCGGCTGATCCGCGGTCAGACGCGCGGGCCCTCCGCAGATCTGACGCGGATGCTGCTCGGCCTCGCTTCGATCCCGTACGGCCTGGCCGTCGGATTCCGCAACCAGTGTTATGACCGGGTTTGGCTCGAGATCCATCGAGCCGGCCTACCCGTCGTATCCATCGGAAACCTGACCGTCGGCGGCACTGGCAAGACACCCATGGTCGAGTGGGTGGCTCGATGGTTTCGTCAACACGACAAGCGGGTGGCGATCCTGAGTCGCGGCTACAAGCAAGTCCATGGACTCAACGATGAAGGTCGTGTCCTGGAAGAGAACCTCCCCGACGTCCCGCACCTCCAGGATCGCGACCGGGTCCAATCCGCGAGGATTGCGGCCGAGGAGTTGGAAGCCGAGGTATTGGTACTCGATGATGGCTTCCAGCATCGTCGCCTGGCTCGGGACCTCGACGTCGTCCTGATGGATGCCCTCGAGCCGTTCGGGCTGGGTCGTGTCCTGCCCCGAGGCTTGCTCCGGGAGCCGTTGAAATCCTTAAGACGGGCTGACCTCGTCGTGTTGTCCCGGGCCGACCTGGTCGATATTGACCAACGGTTGGCGATCCGTGAGCAGGCCGAACGCGAGGCCGGTCCCGGGCGGTGGATCGAGGCGCGGCACGCTCCCCTCGACCTGATCGATGATCATGGCAACTCGACACCGTCGAGCGACCTGATCGGGAGATCGGTCGCCGCGTTCTGCGGGATCGGCAATCCCGAGGGCTTTCGTCGGACGCTCCTGCCCTTATGCGGCGACTTGCTCGACCTCCGCATCTATCCGGACCACCACGATTATACGGCCGCCGATGTCGTCGCGCTGCAACGTTGGGCGAACGAGGTCCGCGCCGATTTCGTCTTGACCACTCAGAAGGATTTGGTGAAGCTTCGCGGCAGCAGCCTCGGTCCGGAGCCGTTGCGGGCCCTCCGGATCGGCCTCGATATCATCTCGGGTGAACGCGTCATGGAAGACGCCTTGACTCGGGTCCTCCAGAAAATCCCTCCGGGCTGAACCGGGCGAGGAGAGGTCACCGTGAGTGCGAATGGATTCGCCTCGTGCCGCCGGAACCCACGGAAGGGTAGGGTGGGCCATGATGCCCGACCCTGCGATCTCGACACAACAGCCACCCATGACGGAAACCCATCCCCGCGAGGAAGCGGTGTCCGACCATGAGAATCGTGGTGTTCTGTCCGAACCTGATCGGTGACACCGTCATGGCGACGCCGACCTTCCGCGCCATCCGTCGCGGATTCCCCGGCGCCGAGCTGACGGCGGTCATCAAACCTCACGTTGCCCCCACCCTCGAGGGGACCACCTGGTTCGACGATTGGATTCGATTCGACCCGCGATCGAGCCTCCGGGCAGAACGGTCGTGGTCGGCCGTCGCGACTCTTCGGAAGGAGCGATTCGATCTCGCGATCCTCCTGCCGAATTCGATCCGATCCGCGGGCATGTCCTGGTTGGCCGGCATTCCGCGCCGCGTGGGCTATGATCTCAATAGACGAGGCATCTTGTTGACGGACGTCCTCGAGCATCCTCGCGATCCGAAAGGCCGTCGTGTGCCGGTCCCGATCGTGGAATCGTACGTGAAGCTCGCGCGACACCTGGGTTGCCCCGTCGATTCTCTGCGGCTCGAGCTCGCCACGACGCGCGATGATGAGGCGCGGGCGGACCGAGCCTTCGGCGTGCTGGGCCTATCGCCCGAGGACCCCGTGGTCTGCTTGAACACAGGAGGAGCATTTGGCCCTGCGAAGAACTGGCCCACAACCCATTTCGCCCAGTTAGCCCGACGCCTCGCCGAGGACTCCGGCACGCAAACCCTGGTCCTCTGCGGCCCCCGAGAGCGCGACGCCGCGCGAGAAATCGTCACGCTGGCGGGAGATCCCCGGGTGGTCAGTCTGGCCGACCAGGAACTGGGAGTGGGTTTGACAAAGGCGTGCATCCGCCGCGCGAGGCTCCTGATCACGACCGATTCGGGGCCTCGTCATTTCGCGGCGGCCTTCGGCACGCCCGTCCTGACCCTGTTCGGTCCCACTCATATTGCATGGACTCGGACTCATCATCCTCAGGCCTGGCATGTGTTCCACCCGGTGCCTTGTGGACCGTGTCAGAGGCCGATCTGCCCGGAAGGACACCACCGTTGCATGCGTGACTTGACACCCGAGAGCGTATTCCGAGCGGCGAGTCGCGTGCTGTTTTCGACTCGGTCCTGAGTCAAGTCAGCAGGGGTTTGGCAAGTTGATGTCCGTTGCTGGGGCGAAAATGATCGAGGAGCGAAAAATGGCGATCTGGATGGTGACGGGAGCTTCTGGCTTCGTGGGCCGGCACGTCCTGGATGCGTTGACATCCGGAGGACCGTTTTCGTCGGGGATGCAGGCCCAGGTGATCGTGCTGGGACGTCAATGCCCGACGGACTGGCCCGCAAAACAATTCGTCGAAGCCGACTTGAGCGATTCCAATGGCCTCCGAACGGCTCTCCGCGCGATCAATCCCGATGTCGTGATTCACACGGCCGGTCGGACGCCGCCCGCGACGGACGACGAGCTCTTCCGCGCCAATTTCTGGCTCACGACCCATCTCCTGAGCGCGCTCCGGACCCTGGAGAAGCCGATTCGCGTCGTGCTCTCGGGCTCGGCCGCGGAGCTTGGACCGGTCGAGCCGGCCCATCTGCCGGTCGGAGAAGATTACGTCGGCTACCCGTTCGATGCCTACGGACGCAGCAAACACCTGGCGACCCTCAGGGGGCTTTCGGAGCGTCCGCCCTTGGAAGTCACGGTCGCCCGCATCTTCAATCCGATCGGACCGGGCCTACCGCCAAGTCAAGCGTTCGGCCGATTCGCGGCACGGCTGGCCGAGCCGGGACCGGACCCCCTGGAGCTTCCCGTCGGGAACCTCGATGCTCGTCGCGATTTCATCGACGTCCGCGACGTGGCCCGCGCCATCATCGCCCTCTCGCTCCGCGGAGAGGCCGGACAGGTCTATCACGTGGGGAGCGGCCAATCCCGTCGAGTTGGCGACGGACTGGAAATCCTGGCACAGCTCAGCGGACGCAGGATCAAGACGTGCGTCGATCCGCAGATGCTCGCCCGGCGAGGGCCCATCGATTCCCGCGCGGCGATCGACCGCATCGTGACTCGAACCGGCTGGCAGCCGCAAATCTCCTGGGAGCAAAGCCTCACCGACCTCTGGTACGAGGCCCGGGATCTCCTCGCCAACGAGGGCCGGAATCGAACACCCCGACGTTATGAGCATCTACTGGCATCATGACGGGAGTCAAACCGCGGTGCATGCTTGATCGAGCGATCGATTCGCGGCCGGCGTAGCCGGACGGTGACGGTTGCCATTGACCACCACAGCCCTGCCCTTATAATCCTCGCCACGGTCGGTACCGCTACGTCCTTTGGCCTCATGAAAGGGGACCGGGAGAGCGGGCGGACCCGGCCGAACGAATCGGCCGATACCGGGATTCCCAGGGCCGCAGATCAGGGAGGATCGCGATGGCCCATCGCCGAGGTCTGCTCGCGATCGCCCTGCTAGCCGCGTGCTTGCACGTCTGGGCCATCTCACAGACCTTGCTGCCCGCGCAAGATGGCCTCAAATTCATCCGGGTCGCGCGGCAATTTCAGATCGATCCCTGGGAAGACGTCGTCCGAGGGGCCGATGTGCATCCGCTCTACCCCGCGCTCGTCGCGACGACCGAGCCCATCGTCGCCTGGTTTGACGGAGAGGGACCGGACGCCTGGCGGATCTCGGCCCAGATCGTGGCCGCACTGGCTTCGGTCGGCCTGCTCATCCCGGTCTACTTCCTCACAAGTTCGCTCTTCGATCGTCGCGTCGCCTTCATCGCGGCCGGGCTCCTGGCCCTCCTCCCTCGCGCCGCCGAATTGGGGCACGACACGCTCGCCGACAGTTTGGGGCTATTCGCGACGTTCCTGGCTCTCTGGCTGGGGACACGCGCATTACGGCTCTCGGATTGGCGGTTCGCGATCGGCTCGGGCCTGGCGGCAGGGTTCGGCTACCTGGCGCGCCCGGAGGTGATCCTGGTCCCCGCCGCGATCGGCCTGACCTGGCTGACCGGTCCTGGACCACCTCGAGAGGCATCCCGGATCGGCCGGCTCTCGACGATCTCGATGTTGATCCTGGCGGCCTCCCTCGTGACGATTTCCTACGCCGCGGTCAAGGGCGAGATCACCGAGAAGATCGCGTTGAGATACGCGATATCCCTCGGCCCGCAAACGATCGTGCACCGGAAGGTCCCTCAGCAGGTCCCCCACGGGCTGGATGATCCCCGCCTGGATTTCTCCGCGAAGGAAGAGGCGGATCAGATCCCGATCAAAGGCTGGCGATCGTCGCTGGGGCGGATCGCCGGCAAGTGGTGGGAGGAATTGTGCTGGGGCTTCGCGGTGATGGCGGTCTGGGGACTGGTCAGGCGTCGCCACATCCGACAACTCTCGTCGGATCGCGATCGCGAAGATGCTTCAAGCGTCGAGGGTCGGATGCTGGTGGTCTTCACGGTCGTCTATGGGCTGGCCCTGATCAGACATTCCTCGGCGCTGGGATACCTCTCGGGCCGACATATCATGGCCCTGGTCGTCGCCTCGATACCCTGGGCCGGGGCCGGTACCTTCGTCTGTTGCCGCGGGATCGCCCTGAAGCTCCTGCGACTGGACGCACGGTGGGCTCGCGGGGCTAAGCTCGCCACCATGGGCCTGGCGATCGTCGGATCCCTCCTGGTCCAGATGAAACCGAACCACCTCAACCACCTGAGCCGATGGGGGCACCTGGCGGCCGGGCAATGGCTGGCCACCCATGCCAGGCCAGACGAGCTCATCCTCGATACGCGAGGATGGGCCAGGTTCGTGTCGGGGCGCCCGGGTTACGACTACTGGCACGTCCGCCAGGCCCTCACGGATTCGCATCTGAGTTATATCCTGGTCGGACTCGACGAGCTGCATGCTTCGAGCAGGCGGGCGGTAACGCTCAAGTCCCTCCTGGCCTACTCGGCCACTCCGCTGATGGACTTCCCGGCTTCGCCCGACGATCGAAGCCCCGCCGTCCGACTCTACCGCTTCCGACGACCGGAAACCTGGGAAGGACTGGCACGGTGAACGGCCGAACGCTCTGGCGACGATGGGTCCGTGGGGTGAGCTGGACGTGGGTCAACGAGCGGTACCGCGGCCGCCTGCCCGAAGGCTTCGAAGCGACGATCATGAGTCTCCAGAGCGACGATCGCCTCAACGCGAAGCAGGGCCGTTCGACGGCACGGGTCGTCTTCCATACCGGGTCGGAGGGAGCCCAGTCGACGTCGCATCCCCTCTCGGTCTATCTCAAGAGGCATTACCGGCTCCCGTGGGCGGCCAGGCTCGCGGCCACGTTCGATCCCGCGAGAACCTATTCCCCCGCGGCCGCGGAAAAGGCCCATCTCGAGCGTGCCAGGGCTCTGGGCGTCGAGGTTCCCGACGTGGTCGCGGCCGGGGAGCAGATCGGCCCGCATGCCGGCTTGAGCAGCTTCCTGATGGTCGCCGAGCTGACCGATTGCGAGGCATTACACGAGGTCCTTCCGAAGCTCGCCGAGCGCCTCGATCCGTCCGAATTCGCCGGGCTCAAGCGTCGGGTGATCGCCGAAATGGCCCGGATCACCGCCAGCTTGCACGGCGCCCGCCATTTCCACAAGGACCTGTACCTGTGCCACTTCTTCCTGGACGTCAACCGGCTCGGGCGAGAGTCTGAACCGACCCGAATCGTCCTGATCGACCTGCATCGATTGAAAGTCCATCGGCTCTGGCCCGGTTGGTGGCGCTGGAAAGACCTGGGTCAACTGTTGTTCTCGACCTACGATGTCGCGGGGATCGATGACCGGGATCGCCTCCGTTTCTGGCGTTCCTACCGAAAGCGGTTACGGCTGCCCCTCGCCCGTTGGCAAGGGCGGCTGGTGCAATTCCGGGCGGCCCGCTACGGGAGGCATAACCGAAAGTCACGGTAGACCGGGCTCCGCCCTGGGAGAGAATGGCTCCAGGAGGGCGCACCGGCCGTGCGATAAGACGATTAAGGCATACCGCGAACGGATCAACAATACCCGAGAGAGGAATCGGTATCATGCACCTCGCCCTCAACTATCAGCGTGTCAACCCGTCGCGAGGGGGCGCCGAGACTTACGTCGCCGACCTCTGCCGGCTGTTGATCCTCGGAGGTCATCGCGTCGACCTCTACGCGGAGAGCTGGGCCGAGGATGCCCTCCCGCGCGAGGTCAATGTGGTGCCGGTGTCGTCATCCGGGCGGACCAAGCTGGATCGAATCTGGACCTTCGCCCGAAACTCCGAGCTGGCCATGTCAACGGCAAGCCATGAATGCTCGGTCGGCTTCATCAATACCTGGGCCCACGACGTGATCATCCCGCAAGGTGGCGTCCAGGAGGGGAGCCTGCGCGCCAACGCCCGGCGATTCCCGACGGGCCTCCAGCGCGGCCTCTATCGCCTGACGAAGTCCGCCAATCCGAAATACTGGCTCTACCGGGCCATCGAGAACAAACAATACGGCCCGCAATTCTCGGCCCGGTTCGTGGCGGTCAGCGAGATGGTCCGACGCCATCTCGAAGAGTTCCACCACGTCCCCCGCAATCGGATCCACGTGGTCCCGAACGCGATCGATCTGCATCGTATCGACGTCGCGCAGCCCGGCGCGGTCCGTTGTGCCTTCCGCAATCGGATGGGCCTGGAGCCCAACGACCTTGCGGGCCTCTTCGTCGGCCACAATTTCGCACTAAAGGGGCTCAAGCCGCTCCTCTCGGCGCTCGGGGCGCGACGGCTGAACGATCTAAGCCGGCGGCCCATTCATCTCCTGGTCTGCGGCGGAGGCAACGCCGGTCCCTATCTCCGCCTGGCGAAGAGCCTGGGAATCCAGGACACGATCCACTTCCTCGGCTTCCACCCGGACGTCCGGGAGTGCTACTGGTCCAGCGACTTCTTCGTCCAGCCGACCTACTACGATCCTTGCTCGCTGGTCGTGCTCGAGGCGATGGCCTGCGGCCTGCCCGTGATCACGACCGAGCAGAACGGGGCAGGGGAGCTGATGACCGACGGCCGCGAGGGCTATGTCCTGACCTCGCCCGATGCCGAGGCCGAGCTGATCGCGGCCCTGGATCGGATGGCGAACGACGCGACGCGGCTGTCGATGTCCCGCGAGGCGCGTCGCCTCGGGCGTCGTCAGACCTTCGACGACCACGTCACACGGCTCCTGGCGATCTTCCAGGAGGTGGCGCGCACCAAGGCCGGTCGAGTCCCGCATTCGCGCGTCAGAGGCTCGAGCAAGCCGCGTGACCAGGCCGAGCGATCGAGCCGGCCTCGCCGGAGCAACATGGGTTCGGCATGAGGTATCTGACCAAGGAGGGCGAGACGATGCAGGCAGTTCTGTTGGCCGGGGGTAAGGGGACGCGACTGCGTCCCTACACACACGTCTTGCCCAAGCCGCTCATGCCCCTGGGAGTCGACGACCCGATGCCGATCATCGAGGTCGTCCTTCGCCAACTGTCGCGGTTCGGATTCCGCGACGTGACCATCATCACCGGTTACCTGACCGAACTGATCGAGGCGTTCTGCGGCGACGGGAGCAAGTTCGGCACCCGAATCCAGTATCGCCGCGAGCTGACGCCGCTCGGGACCGCCGGGGGCCTGACCTTGATCGATCGACCGATCGAGCCGATCCTCGTCGTCAACGGCGACATCCTAACCACGCTCGATTTCGGCGAGATGTATCGTTTTCACGAACACAGGGGTGCGGCCGCGACGATCGCCTCCTACCCTCGCGAGGTGAAGATCGACTTCGGAGTCCTCCACTTCGGCGACGATCCCCACCTCTTGACGGGATACGAGGAGAAGCCCGAGTATTCGTTTCAGGTCAGCATGGGCGTGTACATCCTCGACCCGTCCGCCTGGGAGTTCCTCTCGCCGGGCCGATCGCTGCCGATGCCCGAGCTCCTCGAATCGATGCGACGGAGCGGACAGGGGGTCCATTGCTACCGGCAGGACTGCTACTGGCTGGACATCGGCCGTCACGACGACTATGAACTGGCCAATGAGGTCTTCGAAACGCGACGGGCCGCGTTTCTGGGGTATCCCGAGACCAGGAAAATCAAGATCGGGCGGGATCAGTGACGGATATCTCCTCGGCGAGCACGTTCGCCCTCTCGTCTGTGGCCATTCTGGTCGCCTACCTCCTGGGGGCGATCCCGTTCGGGTACATCATCACGCGAGCGGCCAGCGGGATCGACATCCGGACCGTGGGCTCGGGAAACATCGGTGCCACGAACGTCGGCCGGGTCCTGGGACGTCGTTACTTCTTCCTGGTCCTGGCGCTCGACCTTTTCAAGGGATTGATACCCACCGTCGGCTTTCCCTGGCTTTTTCGCCGATCTTTCGGTCCCGTCCCGGTGGACTTGCCCGTCCTGATCGGCCTGGCCGCGATCCTCGGTCATACGTTCCCGGTCTACCTGAGATTCCGAGGGGGTAAGGGAGTCGCGACGAGCCTGGGAGTCATCCTCGCTCTCGATCCGGCCTCCTGCGGCGTGGCCGCGATCGTGTTCGGAGCCGTGTTGTTGACGACGCGTTACATGTCGCTGGCATCGATCGTCGGCGGAGTCGGATTCGCGGCGTCGCACCTGTTTCGTCAGGACGAGCCCCTCAATCGCGAGCATATTTCCATGAGCCTGTTCTCGATCGCGGTGGTAGCCCTGCTCCTCATCCGGCATCGCTCGAACTTCGCCCGAATCCGGGCGGGCACCGAGAATCGAGTCGATCTCGGCAGGTCCCGACCCAGTGATAGGAATCCCCCGACTCCCCCGAGTTCTCCGACCGATCCGCCTCGCGGTCGGATCGTCCCGATAGTGGCCCTGGTCCTCGTGGTCCTCTCGATCGCCGTGGTGGCGGCTGTGTGGCTCGTCCGCAATGCGAATCATCCTGTCGCGATGGCCGCGGGCCCCTGGGCCCTCCGCGAGACCGACCGGTACGCGACGGGACAGCAACGGGTCGACCGCGTCGCATTCGCCGCCGGCGGGGATCGACTGGCCGGGATCGGCCCGCGTTACAATCACCTGCTGATCTACGAAGTCGACACCAGTTTGAGGTTGCGGCCGATCGCCGAGACTCCGCTGGAAGGCAGGCCGGTGAGCATCGTCGCCCTCGGCTCTCGCTTCATCATCCTCCAGCGACCCTCCGGCGATCAGAAGCACATGGAGCCGGGCTGGTGGGAGCTCTTCGATCGGGACGGAAAGAAGGTCGGTTCGCGACAACCAACCGGGTATTATCCGGACGACCTAGTGCTCGCGCCGGATGGCCGTTTCCTCTATATCCTGTGTTCCGGCCGGTCCGAAGGCGATCAGAAGAAGCCCTTGCCGGCGCTGGATGTCGTCGCGATCGATGAGGCGGGAGGCTCGGCCCGATCGGTGGGCCGTCTCACGCTCGACCCGTCCGATGATCCCTCGCGGTTGACGCTCTCGGCCTCGGGGCGATTCGCCTCGGTCTTCCTGGCGAAGTCGAAGCAGACCGAGGCCATCGACCTCACGATTCCCGATTCGCCCGTCCTGATCGATCGGACCCGACCCGTGACGGCGCAGGCTCCTTATGTCTCGCTGTCGCCCGACGCCGACTGGATCATGATGCCGACGGCGACCGATGATGATGCGATCGCGATCTCATTGCCCGGGGCCTCGATTTCCTCGAGCCATCCCGACGAGGGCGTCCGTCACCCTCGCGCCGATTACCTGATCCTCTCGCACCAGAGCGAATCGGCCCTGGAGATTCAGCAAGTTACCCCCAAGGTTTCGCTCGGCCGCTTCCCACTCCTGGGACCGTACCACCTGGGACGCACCAGGCCGACCGGCCTGGCTTACTCTCCGGAGCGGGGCCTGATCGCGGTAGCGACCCGGACGGGCAGCATTCACCTGGTCGAGCTGCATTCGCGGATCGGCGACCTCCCGACCAGGGGGGCCATGATCGCCACGACTCCGAGTGATCACCACCGAAAATAGCAGAAGCCGAGCCTGAACCTGGTCGGTAACTTGCCCATCGAGTTGGCGACCCGGCCCGGGCAGGCTAAGCTAACGGAATCGACCGGCCGGGGAACCATGATCGCAAGACGAGCGACCTGGAGTCGTTCGACCCGGCCAGGATGACGAATCGGTTCCATGAAATCCCAATCACGACCCGCATCGAGTTCCGGTCCCAGGTTCTGCCCGTCCTGCGGTCATCAGACCGAAGGCGATCTGGGGCAGACGCTCTGCAATCGTTGTGGAGATGCCCTCCAGTCTCAAGGGTTTTGCCCGATCTGCGAGCGCCACCTGCCGATGGCCGTCGGTGCCATCTGCCCGAAGCATGATGTGAAGCTGGACTTCGACGAGCCCGGTCCGGAATCGCACGATCGGCGCGACCAGGCGATCTCCTGGGTCACGCTATCGAAGTTCCCCGATAGTCTGGCCGTCGCCGCGGCCCGCATCCGACTCGAGGCCGAGGGAATCCCCACGTTCCTGGAAGGCGAACGGATGGGCAGTTCCTCCATGTATCAGGTGGCGACCGGAGGGGTCAAGCTCCAGGTTCCGGCGGAGCTCGTCGGCGACGCACGGATCATCCTCGACCAGAGCTGGTCGCTCGGGTCGGTCAACGATGAGGTCGACGACGACCTCGGCGAAGTCGAGTACGACTGGGATGAAACCGCAACCCAGCCCGACATGACGCGCTTCCATATCGCGGAAGCCATCTTCGTCATCGTCCTGATCGGTCCCCTGATTATCTGGTTACTCGGGCGATTCTACGGTCATCGATGATCGATCGATCAGGATGCGGGCTGGTAGGCGAGCCACAAGGCGCGAAAATACCTCAGGACGCGATCGGGATCCGAGCTTTCCGGGATCTCGGCCAGGGTGAACCCCTGGTAGTTCTGGCCCTTCAAGAGTGCGAAGAGCTCGCGCCAGGGATAGTTCTCGTCCGTGAGATCGCGCAGATGCACTTCTTGAATCCGGTCGCCGACGAGCGCGAACGTCGGCTTGATGGTCCCATTCTTGACGTCGGTCGGGTTCGAGTTCCAGCAGGCGTAGACGTTCGGGTGGTCGGCGTACTTCAGGATCCTGGCGAAGTTGTCGAGCTCTTGAGTGACGGCCCCATGGACCTCCACGCGGATCTGGATTCCGAAGTCCGCTGCATCCTGGCCGACCTCGTGGAGGGCGCGACCGATCTGGCGGAGAGTGACGTCGAGGTCAGCCCCTCTGGGGATTCCATTCGGCCGGACCTTCACGCCCGGCGAGCCGATGTCATGCGCCAGCCGGACGTACTCCTTGGTCCCGTCGATGTTCTTGCGGACGATGGCCGGATCGGTCAACTGGTATTCGAACGCACTACCGAGTCCGGCGAGCTGGACGACGGAATCTTCGAATCGACGCCGGATCTCCTCGCGCTGGGGCTTGGTCAGGTTGACCTCGACCTTGTGCGCGTGACTGGTTCGCAGCTCGACTCCCTCATAGCCGAGGGCATCCAGTTTGCTGAGGATGGTGACCAGGTCCCAATCCTTGGCGATATTGTAGGTGACGATGCCGAGTTGCGCCATGGCCGATCACCCTTCTCTCTTGGAGTCGCTATTCGCGTAGTCGCGGTGGACCGGATCATTGTCGGACAGGCCCAAGCTCGAAACAAGCCGGAGGCACCCACGCTGGCCCCTGAATGTCCGGAATTGCGCCGGGATATCCGAACAAACACCATGCGAACGATCGGGAAATCGGATCTCCATCGAGGCGAGCCGGTTCTCCTGCGGGAAAGGCGGTCTGGACGGGACGATTGGCGGTGCGTAATCTGGACATGGTCGTGAGACCGGGTAGCTCAGTCGGTAGAGCAACGGACTTCGGACGCTGTCAGGGGGCAGCGAAATAGGAGCCTCGCGCGGGAAGAAACCGAACCGCGACGAGTGAATGCCGCAATATGCTGGGACGCCCTGAGAGCCGTTGGCACCACAACGTCGCCGGTAACGGCAAGCGTGACGGTCGGAAAAGCCATCGGATTGGGTAATCAGCAGGCAAGGGACCGGCGATGAGCCGGCCTCGGCCCCAGAGACTAGACGCGGCACGCCTGCGATGGCGATGGGATAGTCCAGACCTTCAACCCGAAATCACGAGAAGTGGTCCGTGAAGACGGCTCACCCTCGGGAGGACGGCGGTCGGTGAAAGCCGATGAGGTAAGTTAATCCGTTGGTCGTGGGTTCGAGCCCCACCCCGGTCACTGAGCCTTAGCCTTGCAAGATAACGACTTACGCCCACTCAGCCGGATAACAAGCATATCGAGCCCGGGTCTCGTGTCTTTCTTCTCCGGAAAGCTCTTGATCCGAGAGGGACTATCGAATCCGGTCTCGCCTTGTCCGAATCATAACTTCTCGAACACTGGGACGTTGAACGGGCGAACCAAGGAGATCAAGCTCTCTGTATCAACGTCGGTTTCGAGAGCCTTCTCAATCCGGAGATGGGTGACGAACCCCTGCGCCTCTCCGCGCTTCGTGGCGTCATGCAAGTGCGATCGGAAGTCGGTCATCTCTCGCCGTGGAACCGTTGTCGATCGGCTCGGATTCCTGACGACTCACCCGGGTTTCTGCCGACCACTTCTCAGGAAATTCCTGAGATCGTTCATGCCGTGAAAAATTGGCGGCATGTTTAAAGATAGATCATTCCTGGAGAAAGTTGACCTTGATGCCGAGGGGCTGGCTCGCGATGATGCGTCCGATCCTCATTTGCTCAGCGGATGACGAATTCCCTTCTCATGTCTTGGTCTTCGGTTTGGTCTTGCGACTCTTCCGGGTTCCGGAACTGCCCTTCGGGGATGGCTCGACGTGTTGAGTCACGGAGGCGAGCAATTCCGCAAGCCGTTCACCGGCCGGGCACTCGCACCGGGCGAGATCGGCCATCTCGGCGAAGCTGAGCTGAGGGTCGGGGAACGGCAAACGCCCTTCCGCCTGGTCCGCGGTCGCCAGGAGACAGTAGAGCTTGGACTTATGCCTCACCTTCACGCCACACCGGTTGAGCAATTCCAGCTCGCGGTAGAAGGTGCGCAAGCCGATTCGCAGCTCGGAAAGGATCGCGCCGCGATTCCGAGGGTTTTCGGCGAGGAACGTCACGAGTCGGTGGAGGCGAGCGGCACGTTGCAAGGTGATGTGGACGGACGGTCGTCAACGCGGATTCCGGAGACTACTCATTATGAAGCGATCCTTACAGTCCCCGGCCTGCCGACAAATCGCGTTCCGGTGCACTCGACCCGGGAGGAATGCGACCGAAGTGGACCCCCTCGTCCCATGGGCTATCGTGACTCAGAGTGAACAAAGGATGGCGAAGCTCGCTCGAGACGAGCCCGACCGATCATCCCGACGATCAGGGAACCGCCAAGCAGGCCAAGAATACGGGGCGAACGATCATCGATGGAAATGATTCCTCCTGACTTCTTGGCGTCCTTGGCGGTTCCATTCCAACATCCTCCAGCCAAGCTTCGCGTCAAGTTTGCCGGCCTCGAGTGAACTCCTCCGACCCCGGGTGAGGCTCTCGATTCTGACGATTCGGGTTGTAGCGATTGAAACAATTTTAACGAATCTCTCAAGAATTCCGAGCACCCTGCCGATTCTCGTTGAAAGCAGGCGGATTCTTCCCGCGTGATGCTTGCGAACCGGATCGCGAATAGCCATGAAGGCGAATCCGAAAGGCTGAGCGAGGTGGGCTACCTTCTCGAGCGGCGGATTCCAGGAAGAGGCAACATAAGCCCAAATCAGCAATCGATTTGGAGCTGAGAAGTCTGGGACGGAGGTCGGCCTTGCCTCCTCGGAAAGGGGTGTCTGTTCCATGTCGAAGCGGAAGCCATCGCCACCGGCACGATCCCTCCGGCCCCTGGCCGAGAGCCTGGAGACTCGGCAACTCCTCTCTGCAGGCTACGGGACGCCGACGTCTGTCGTGAGCGGGACGGATCCGGATGGAGCCCAGTGGACCCTCCGCCTCTACGGTCCCGGGTCGCTCAATGTCGTCGACAATAACGGCGCCGCCTTCACCTCCGGGACGAAGAACACGGTCGATTCGATCTCCACGATCACCGTGGGAGGCTCCATCACCTCCGAGACCAAGCTGGTCGGGACCACAACCGCCGCGCCCGATGGCAATGCCAACGTCTACTTTCAGACCCTGGTCGTGACCCCGACCGGTTCTTTGGGCAAGATCGACACGGGCCTGGTCTCGAACTTCCGGACCCAACAAAACGGCATCTCCTCGATCGACATGCCCAATTTCTACCTGGCCCACACCAGCACCAAGACTCCGACGGTCGCATCGACCATCCACACCTCCGCCAAACAAGCCGGGTTGATCTCGATCCCGGACGGCGTCTATACCCTACGCTTCGGCGGGGTGAACGCCGACTATACGCCGACGGGAGGAACTCCGCTCAACCAGACGGGCCAGAGCAATGAGTTCGATATCAACCTGGGTCTACCGATCACGACCGGGACCAGCATCATCGTGAACAGCGTCACGACCGATGCCGAGGCCAATGCGACCCCGGGCTCGCCGGCCAACCAGGATATGGCGACCTTCCTGGTCAGCGGTCGGTTGAATCTGTTCCAGGCAAACGCAATCTATGGGAACACGGCATCAACAGCGACATCAACACTCGTGCCGTCCCAATTCCCCACCTCGTCGACCTCGTCGGGATTGTCTCCGGGCGGGACCTTCGTGATCTCCCAGGCCAGCGGGGCGGGCACGGGACAGATCGGCGACGTGCGGATCGGCGGCAACGCCACCAACTTCACGACGTTGGTGGATGAATATGCCCTGAGCCAGACGCCCGTCGAGGGTGCGCTCGATGCGAAGATCAGTAACTTCTTCATCGGTGGCGAGACCAACAACGTCATGCTGATCGCCCCATCGGGCTCGAGGAATATCGCCTTCGGCCTGGGTATGGACTACGTGACGATCAATAGTCTCGCGATCGCGTCTCTCCGCGCCAATCGCGATGCGAGCAACTCGACGGTCACATCGAGCCGGTCGATCCAGAACCTATTCATCGGCGGGCCCGTCGAGAACACCAACATCCAGGCCGGATACTCGCAGAGCCTGTTCGCCACCACCAACTTCCCGTCAACGTCACTCTCGACGCCGTCGAGCGGCGTCTTCTTCGGCACGCCCCCGCCCACGATCACCGATCACCAGGTCAGCCCCTCTTCGGGCTTCCTGGAGCCTTTCGCCCAGAACGGCGGTAGTATCAGCGGGCGTATCGCGGGAAACATCACCAACTCGGTGATCTCGGCCTCGGTCGATCCGAATCCGTCCGGCTCGAGCCCCTCCTTCGTCGATACTTCGGGGCAATTCGAGCAGGTCCACGGGAACAAGTTCCCTTACGGCGCGCCGGATAATCTCGTGTTGCCGCAGGGCCACATCAACGTGAAGTTCGAGGGGACGGTCAACAATTCGACGAATCCGTTGATATCGACGTCTTCCGCGGCCAACGCGGCGTTCTTCGCACGCGTCGTCCACATCAAGAAAGGACCGGTCGTCCCGCCGAGCGTCCCCTACCAGCCGTACGTCGCGCCCACGATCTATCACAGGGGCCAGAACTCGCTGAAAGGGCTGATCAAGCTCGACCATATCCCGAGCGACCTCAAGCTCCTCCACGACGCGCAGCGCGCGGCCACCAAGAAGGCCAAGTGATCACTTTTTTGATTCATGATTGATCATGAATCCGCCGTTCCGGCCTCTGGCGAGGGTCACCGGCCGGGACGCGGCGCGGTCCGCCCGGCGATGTCCCGACGATACCAGGCGCCCTGGAACTTGATCGACCGGACGGCCTCATAGGCCCGGGCCTGTGCCTCCGCCGGCGTGTCGCCCATCGCGGTGACGTTCAGGACGCGGCCGCCGTCGGTCACGATGCGGCTATCCCGGCCGGGTGCCGCTTCGGTCCGCAACGTGGTCCCGGCGTGGAACACCTTGACGTCGGGCATCCGGTCCGCAACGTCGATGTTCTGGATGAGCCGATCTCGCTCGTAATGGCCCGGGTATCCCTCCGATGCCATGACGACCGTGACCGAGGGCCGCGGGTCCCACTCGAGCGCCACCGTATCCAACCGCTCGTCGGCCGCCGCCTCGAGCACCTCGAGCAGGTCGGACTTCAACCGCATGAGCACGACCTGGGTCTCGGGGTCGCCGAACCGGACGTTGAACTCGAGGACCTTCGGCCCCTGGTTCGTCAGCATCAGTCCGGCGTAGAGCACGCCGCGGAATGGACGTCGGGCGCGCTTCAGGGCGTGGATGGCCGGGACGAGGATCTCTCGCTCCACCTGCTCCATCAGATCGGGCGTGACGAGTGGAGTCGGCGAGAAGGCGCCCATCCCGCCCGTGTTGGGACCCTCATCATGGTCGAAGGCACGCTTGTAATCCTGGCTCGACTCCAGTGGGACGATCGTCCGGCCGTCGGTGAGGGCCAGGACGCTGGTCTCCTCGCCGTCGAGACGCTCTTCGATGATCAGGCGATCGCCGGCCTGGCCGAAGATGCGCCGGATCATGATCTGCTCGATGCCGTCGAGGGCCTGCCGGATGTTATCGCAGACGAAGACGCCCTTGCCCGAGGCCAGGCCGTCCGCCTTGAGGACGAGCCCGAGGGGTCGGCCCAGCACGAAGTCGCGGGCCTCGACGGCGGTGCTGAAGACGCGCTTCTGGCCGCGTTCCTCGATCTCGATCTGCACGCCCGGGCTGAGCATCTCCCGGGGGTCCATGATCCGTTCGATGGCGTCGAGCGCCTCGGCGGCGGTGCGGCAATGCAGCGTGTTGCGGATCGTCGAGCGACCGCGCGAGCGCACGATCAGGGCCACCTCGCGCGAGAGCGCGTAGTGCTCGGCGTCCGGCGCCGATCGGAAGACGCGATAATCGGCCGTGGGGATTCCCGCCTGACGCATCAGGTCCTTGGCGAAGACCTTGCTCCCTTCCAGCTCGGCGGCCTCCTTGCGGGGGCCGAAGATCCGCAGGCCCTCGCGCTGGAAGACGTCGACGATCCCCTTGACCAGCGGTTCCTCCGGCCCGACGACCGTCAGCCCGATCCCTTCGCGCTTGGCGAACTGGACCAGGCCGCGGGTATCGCCCGGCTCGATCGGCACATTATGCACGTCGAGGGCCGTCCCGGCGTTGCCGGGGCGCAGAAAATGGCCGTGGCCCGGCGCGACTGTTTGAGCTTCCAGCAGAGGGCATGCTCGCGCCCCCCCTTGCCGATGACTAAGACTTTCAAAGGACTGCCCCTCATAGCGCACAGAAAACCGCCCCGCGGCCTAGCCTCACCATCCATTCTAGTGGAAAGGCTCGCCTTCGGGACAGTTGGCTATCGCTCATTACCGCGTCGCATTCGATCTGCGCAGGGTTTTCGGTGGTCGATCGGTAAGGTAAGATCAGATTAACGCCGGCATGCGACGCTGACCGGCGGGGAGCGACTCAACGCACGCGAACCCCTCGCGAGTGTTGCCGCTCCGATCTCCCGCCGGGGTGTGCCGCGAGAGTTCCTCCGCGATTGCCCGAGGGGCCTGAGGTTCGTCCCCGGCCCGGGAAGCGACGAGTCTGATCGAGGATATGGGGAGTGAGACCGTGAAGCACGTTGCGGTGGTCGGGGCCAGTGGTGCCGTGGGCGAGCGAATGATCCGCTTGCTGGAGGAGCGCGATTTCCCGATCGCGTCGATCAAGTTCCTCGCCTCGGAGCGGAGTGCGGGAAAGACGCTGCGATTCCGCGGGGAAGGCCATCCGATCCAGCCCCTGACCGCCGACGCGTTCTCGCGAGTCGATATCGTCTTGTCGAGCACTCCCGCGAGCGTATCCCGCCACTGGAGCCCGATCGCGGCGGCCGCCGGCGCCGTGGTCGTCGACAATTCGAGCGCCTTCCGGATGGAACCCGACGTGCCGCTGGTCGTTCCCGAGGTCAATCCTCAGGACATCCTCAAGCACCGGGGGATCATCGCCAATCCGAATTGCTCGACGATCCAGATGGTCGTCGCGCTCAAGCCCCTCCACGACGCGGCCAGGGTGCGTCGGATCGTCGTCAGCACCTACCAGTCGGTGTCCGGGGCCGGGATGAAGGGAATCCACGAGCTGGGCGCCCAGACCGAAGCCCAGGTTCGCGGCACCGCGAGCCCGGCGCCCGTCAAGTTCGCCCACCCGATCTTCGGCAACTGCATCCCACACATCGACGACTTCCTCCCCAATGGGTACACCAAGGAGGAGATGAAGATGGTCAATGAGACCCGCAAGATCATGGGCGATCCGACGTTGGATGTCAGTCCGACCTGCGTCCGCGTGCCGGTCGCCTTCTCGCACAGCGAGTCGATCCTCGTCGAGACCGATCGTCCCCTCTCGGTCGAGGAGGCGAAGGCCCTCTGGGCGGCCGCGCCGGGCGTGACCCTGGCGGATGACCCGACGATGTTGCGGTATCCGCTGGCGGCCGACGCGGTCGGCAAGGATGACGTCTTCGTCGGCAGGATCCGACTCGACCTGGGCCGTCCCAACGCCCTGCTGTTCTGGTGCGTCAGCGATAACCTCCGAAAAGGCGCGGCCACGAATGCCGTCCAGATCGCCGAGAAACTCCTGGAACTGGCGCCGGTCGAGGTCTGAGCGTGAGCGGCCCCCGATCCGCGGACGCTCCCATGCGGAACATCAAGCTAACTCTCTGCTATGACGGGACCGAGTTCCACGGCTGGCAGCGCCAACCGGGTTTGCGGACGGTCCAGCAGGCCCTCGAGGACGCACTCGAACGGCTGACCGGGGCGCGTACCGGGACGACGGCGAGCAGTCGTACCGACGCGGGAGTCCATGCCCTGGGACAATCGGTCCATTTCTACACCGCGTCAGGCCACTCGATCGAGACCTTCATCCGCGCCCTGAACGCCCTGATGCCGCGCGATGTCCGTGTCCTCGATGCCCAAGAGATGCCTCAGGCGTTTCACGCCACCCTTGATGCGAAGTCAAAGAGATATCGGTACGTGATCGACAACGTCCCGATCGCCAACCCGTTTCAACTCCGCGTGAGCTGGCACATCCCGCATCCGCTGGATGCCTTGGCGATGGATCGCGCCTCCCGACGCCTGCTGGGACGTCATGACTTCCGCAGTTTCGAGACCGAGTGGCCGAATCGGACCAGCAGCGTACGAACGATCCACGACATCTCCGTCAAGTGTCATGAGAAGACCGTCAACATCGAGGTGGAAGCCGACGGATTCCTGTACAACATGGTCCGGTCCATCGCCGGAACCCTGGTGCTGGTCGGCTCCGGAAGGCGGCCGGAAAGCTGGGTCTCGGACGTCCTGGCCGCCGAGAACCGGGTCGAGGCCGGTCCGACGGCCCCGCCCCAAGGGTTATTCCTGGTTCGCGTACGCTATGGCTCGGATTGAAGCGCCGAGGCCCAGCTCGAAAGGGTGAGATGCGGATCGTCCATGTCATCACACGGTTAATCCTCGGCGGTGCCCAGGAAAACACGTTGCTCACGGTCGAAGGTCTGCACCACCGCTTCGGCGACGATGTCACCCTCATCACCGGACCGGCAGAGGGCCCGGAAGGCGACCTGTTTCAGCGTGCGACGAGTCAGGGGCTCAAGGTGGAAATGATGCCCGAGCTGGTTCGCCCGATCCGGCCCAGGCTCGACCTATCGGCGTACCGAAAGCTCCGATTCGCGTTCAGGCGATTGAAGCCCGATGTCGTCCACACCCATAGCTCGAAGGCCGGTATCCTCGGCCGAGCAGCCGCCTGGAGCGAGCGAGTTCCCGCGGTCGTACACACCATTCATGGAATGCCCTTCGGACCATTCGAAACGCCCATGAGAAACAGGCTCTACATCGCGCTCGAGCGATGGGCGTCGAGGAGGTGTCACGCGATCGTCAGCGTCTGCGATGCCATGACGACGCAGGCGCTGGCCGCCGGTGTCGGCCGGCCCGAACAATTCTTGACCGTTTACAGCGGGATGGACGCGGACACGTTCCTGAACCCGGGTCGCCCTCGCATGGACGTACGACGCGAGCTCGGACTGGAGGAGGACGAAATCGCGTTCGCCACCGTGGCACGCCTGTTCGAGTTGAAGGGACACGACGACATCCTGGCGATTGCTCCGAAGATCCTCGCCCACAACCCGAAAGTCCGGTTCGTCTGGATCGGCGACGGCATCCTCCGCGAGCGCCTGGTCTCCGACATCGATCGACTCGGCATCCGGAGTTCTTTCATCCTGACCGGACTGGTGCCTCCCGATCGCATCCCCGAGCTCCTGGGAGCCGTCGATGCGGTGATCCATCCGAGCCTCAGGGAGGGGCTCGCCCGCGTCCTGCCCCAGGCTTTGCTGGTCGGTCGCCCCGTGATCAGCTATGACATCGATGGAGCCAGGGAAGTCGTCCTTCCCTCGACCGGCGTCCTGCTCAGGCCCCGCGATCTCGATGGCCTCTCCGATGCGATCCTTCATCTGGCCGACGATGCGACGCTGAGATCCGAGATGGGCGCAGAAGGGCGACGCCTCTTTGCCGATCAATTCCGCCACGAGACCATGACCGGGGAGCTTCGATCACTTTACGAGCGACTGCTTCAAGGCGGTACCGTCGGAATTCGAGATCGCAGTCGTTCCATCGCCCGAAATTGACCGGGACTGACAGACTCTCGCGATGTAGAGCTTCAGCCGTTTACCCTTGGTCAAATCATAGCCTTCGACCGACTCCAGTGGTTTCACATCGAGTCCGAAATGACTTCTCATTACCTCCATCTCGCTGTTCAAGAGGATCGTCAGGACGGAGCGGTTGTTCTCCAGGTGACTGAAGAAACTCTCGCGATCGCGCGTGAGCGCCGCGGGATGTCCCAGAGCGTAGATCACGCCCGGCTCCTGGTATTCGAGCAAGACCGGCTCAAGCCCGGTCTCTCCCGACAGCACAGCCATTCGTTCCCCGATGATCCGTGAGATACGGAAGGGTTCGCTGGCAGGCACGAGCCATCCGACCAGGACGAACATAACCAATGTCCATGTCAGGGCGAGAGTCTGGACGGCGCGGACGCTGGCCCCCTGTTGAAACCGGAAGAGGCTCGCGGGAGTTCCGATGACGAGAAGCAGGCCCATCGTCATCATCGGCCAGCGAAGGGAGTCCGTCGCCAGCGCGGTCGCGGCCAGGAAGACAGCCGCCAATGCTAACCCGATCCCGGCCAGGAGCGCCATACCCAGACGACCGAGAGGGCGTCGGCGAACGTTGACTTCTTCGGCCGAGATCGAAACGATCAGCCAGGTCACCAGCAAGGCACAGGCCGGGAAAGCTGGGAGAAAGTAATGGATCAACTTCGTCCGAAAACATTCGAGGAGGATGAGGGGGCCGACGATCCAACCGAGCAGGAAGCTGAGATCCGAGTTCATCTTACGGCCGAACCAGGCACCGGCGACCGCCGCCGGCACGAGGGCCGACCAGGGATAGAAGGCAAGCGTGGATACGATCGGATAATAACCCGGAAACCCGCCATGAGCCTCCATGTCCGTCGCCAGTCGGTGAAGGATCTGCTTACCCACGGCAAACCGCAGGAACTCACCCTTCGAAGCGATGCTCACAGCCACGTACCATGGGCACGTCATCAGGAGAAGTCCGGCCAGGCCCCACCGCCAGTGGAAACGCGCTCGCGGGGGGACCGGCCATCCCCACCACCAGGCCAGGATGCTAGAGATACCAATCCAGGCCGGGCCGATCGGTCCCTTGGTCAGGATGGAGAGGCTGAGCGATATCCAGAAGAGGGCGGCCGCGCCGCGGGAGGCTCGCCGGCCGAGAATCCAGAGACAGGACTGGCACCCCAGGAGGCAAAGCATCAGGGTCGCATCCGTCGTCGCCAGCTTCGACTCGGCCACAACGATCGGTGCGGTCGCGAAGATCACGGCGGACATCAGCGCACCCCGCGAACCGAGCATCCGACGGCCCAGCCACCAGACTCCCGCCGCAGTCGCCGCACCAGCAATCGCGGAGACCAGTCGGGCGCCGAACGGATTGTCTCCCGCCAGGCCGGTCGTCACACCCATCAACCAGTAAATCAGGATGGGTTTATGATGGCGAGGTTCGCCGTTGAAGCTGGGGAAGAGCCAATCGCCTTTCTCGCGCATTTCACGGACGCTGACGGCGTATCGCGGCTCATCTCGGTCCCAGAGCCCGGTCGTGCGGTTACCCGCCAGGTTCAAACCGAGGGCGAGGAGGAGGACGAAAATCGGCTCAAGCTTCCGCGATCGACGAGAGCAATGCCCCTGGTCGAGGTCTTCCGCACGTGCGCTCGACGGAAAGGCGTCTTGTTCCACGTCTCCCTCCTGGTGACTCGGGCCTGGAAACGGCGCGTGTCAGACCATCCTTGCTTCCGCCTCTCGTGCGGACGAAGATTCGCGAGGTCGGGTAATATAATGGGTGCCAGCAGTTCCGAGGAGGGCGATTTCTCGAGACCACCCTCGCCGAGTCGAGCGACCTCCTGTAAATCCGCAATCGAGGAAGACGAGAGCCATGGAGCCGGAACACCTCACCGAGGCGGCATGCCTGTTGGAGCAGGGTGCGTTATATCGTCGGCGGATCGGCCTGGAGCCCATTTCAGGCGAGGGCGACCCGATTTTCGCCGGCTTCAAACAGGGGGCATTCTCGCTCTACTTCGGCGACGCTCCCATGTACCACTTCGACCTGGAAGGCCGATGGCAGCGGGCTTTCGTGGAGGGAGTCCACTATCTCAAGGGACTCGACGCCGAGGTCCATGCCATCGAACGCGTCCGCGAAGGCGTGAATCTCGTACTGCATCGGCGACGACCCGGATATGGCGAAGCGAGTGACCTCGACGCGCGCGTCCGCTCCGTCGCGCTGGAGTTGCTGGCGGACGTCGGAGCCAATCGTCTCCGATTCCGATCACCACCGCCGGCCAAGGCTCAACCCCTCGATCGCGTCGAGATCGATCAATTCCTGGAACGGATCAGTCGATGGGACAGCGCCGCCTGGTTCGCCCACCGAGAGCGCTATCTGGGCACCTACGGCACGCTCCCTTTCCTACCTCCCGACTGCCTGAACGCGGTCGTCCTCCAGGCGACGCTCGGTCACGCCGGGGGACGCGGTTTCGGGATGGGTCCGGTCGCCGAGCACTACGTACGGACGCCGGTCGAATTCGAATGCCACGCTCGCGAGGTCGCCGCCTTGTGGGGCCTTCGGCTCGCGCAGACCCGCGTGGCCTTTCTCGCGGGGAGCGACGTCCTTCGCCGGCCGTCGGCAGACGTTTCCTCCTACCTCGATACCGTGAGACAGACGTTTTCAATCGAACGGAAGGGTTCCTCTCGAACCGAGGAGTCCATCGAGCCGGACTCGACGGTTCCGCGAATCGAGGGCATTCAGGCGTTCCTCGACGAATTCACGTCGCCTCGACCCGATCGATCGGCATGGCGAGAATTCGCCGCGAGGGGCCTGGTCCGGGTGAGTCTCGGCGTCGAATCGGGGAATCGGTCAGTTCGTGCTCTCTACGGAAAGCACTGGGACGACGAAGAGTTGCGATCCTGCGTGGCCGATCTCAAGGCGGCCGGGATTGCAGTCAGCATCTTGACACTCGTGGGTGCCGGCGGGATCCAGTGGAGCGAGTCACATGTCAGGGAGACGGCCGGGTTGATCGCGTCGCTCGATCTGGGGCCCGGGGATCATGTCTTCCTGCTCGATGAAAATGAGATCAGGGACCCGATGAACAGCTTGTCGGAAGCGACATCCCTTCACGGGACCGCCTGGACCGATCAGCAGAAACGGCTGAGGGATGCGATGTCCCCGATGAAGAGCCGCAAAGTTAAAGTGCTGCCGTATACCGTCGAGAAGCAATGGGCGTAACTCAGGTCGCAGGAATCAGGAAGCTTTGATGCCGCCCGAAATTGAAGAAGACATCCTGCACCGGATGGTGAGGGGGGTAGAGGAAGTCCGAGAGCGATTGCATCGCGCCTCGAGCGCTCTCGAATGCGCCCAAATTCCTTACGCGGTGGCGGATGAAAACGCCGTGGCTTACTGGGTCGCCCAGGTCGATGATGCGGCCGTCCGCTACACACCCGAGGTCGAAATCCTATTGAGACGATCCGATCTCGATGCCGCAAAATCTGCCTTTGTCAAGGTTGGTCTCGTGTATCGCAAATTCGATGGGGTCAATCTGTTCCTCGAAGCGCCGAATGCGAAGATACGCGACGCTGTCCGCATCATTCTCGCAGGAGAAGGAGAGCGATCCGATGATCACCTGCCGGCCCCCGATGTCGATGAATCGGAATCAACGACATCCTTTCGAGTGGTGGCACTCGAATCGCTGGTGAGGATGAAACTGACTTCGTATCGGGCGAAGGATCGTATGAATCTACTCGACATGATCTATGTCGGAATCCTGGACGACACCTGGTTGCCCAGGCTTCCCCCTGCACTCTCGCAGCGATTGAAAGCCCTTCTGGACAATCCGGAAGGTTCATGAGCCTCGTTATCGGCCAGATGCCGGACGATCAATGCTCGAATCGCCGCGTCCGCCGGCCTCCGACGAAGCTGTCGAAGACGAGATTGCCGATGTCGTCGGTCGAGCAGTAGGCGGCGACTCCCTTCGAGACCCGGGCCATCTCTTCGACGAAATTGACCAGCCCGAGATAGAAGTAGTCCTCGATCAGCGCGAAGCTCGAGACGCGGATGCCCGCGTTGGCGCAGTGGCGGACCTCGGCGAGCGTATGGGTCGCCGTCTTCTCGGCCGGCGGGTAAATCAGGACGACTTCACGGCCTTCGATGTGTGCCGTCGGTTCCCCGTCGGTGATCACGATGATCTGCTTGTTCACGGCCGGCTGACGCGTCAGGACGCTCCGTGCCAGGCGAAGGCCCGCATGGATATTCGTGAAGTGCTGCGGTACACGGCCGACCGGATGGTCGAGGTCGAAGCGCAGGTGAATCCGGCTGTCGTACATGCTGACCGGCTTCGGGGCGGAATTCAGGAGCTGCCGCTCGGTCATCAGGTTGGCGAAGGTGTAGAACCCGACGAACTGGAGCGAGTCTTGAGGATATCGGGCCCGGACCATCCCCTGGAGGGCCAGCGCGACCTTCTTCGTGGTGTAATACTTGCCATAGCGGTTCATCGACCCGCTCATGTCGATCAAGACCACCGTCGCGCAACGGGTCTGGAACTCGGTCTCGTGGACGATGTAGTCTTCCGAGCTGAGCCGGATCGGCACGCCTCCACCCTGGCGAACGTATGCATTCTTGAGCGTTTCGTGCATATTCAAATTCGCGAGCGAGTCGCCGTAGATATAAGGACGGGTGTCCTCGGTCGGCACCGTCCCTTCCCCTTTCTCCGGGGTGTCGTGCCGGCCCAGCGAGTCGCGTCGGAACGATTGGAATAGGTCGTCGAGCGCCTTGTCCTGGATGCGCCTCACGCCGCGAGGCGTGACCCGCCATTGACCGTCCTCATCTTTCTCGATCAAACCTTCCTTCTGGATCAGCTCGACGACTTCCGGCATCTCGTCTTCGAGATCATCCATGTTGCGAAGGACCTGCTCGCCATATTGCAGCAGGTACTCGGAGAGCTGGTCGAATGCCTTGTCGGCCGACTGCGGCAAGAATTGCTGAGAACCGTCCCACTTGGTGTATTCGTATGAGGGCATGCTCGATTCTCAACTCCTGTCAGGATTACCTTCTGATCGAATCGTATCGGCCGGGGAGATGGCCCGGGTTCGAGCCCCTCCCGCTCGCTCAACGACGGTAACTGATCCCCCCGTCCTTGGACGATTTGTTGAGCTTATTGTGCACGTGCAATCCCTCGAGGATAAACTCAGCGGTGCTTGCGGTCGCGGCCTCGCGGGCATCGCGATCGGAAAGATCGGGGATCGCCGTGTTCGCGAACTCCTCCGCCTTCTTCCGCAGGCCGGGAACCTTCGCGATCCGATCGAGCACGGCCCGGGTCGAGAGTGTGTCGCCGATCTCGATGCTATGGCCGGACTCGAAATAATCCACGATGGGGCGCAGCTCGCGGAGGTCCATGTTGAGCGCGAAGATATTCTTGGTCGCTTCGCCGATGATGCGATGGATCAACTTGTCCTCGTGTCCATCCTCTTCCGACATGGTCAGCTCGAGCTTGCCGCGGGCGCTCGCCGAGGCCGAGGCCAGATCGGAGACCCTCGGGATGATCCAGCGCTCGCGATTGACGATCGATCGGCGTTCGGCGTTCGAGACGACATTCTCCAGGTTGGCGATCGACATCCGAACCGATACGCCCGACAATTGATTCACGTGCGGCGATGATCGTGCCAGCCGGGCGATCTCCTCGACGATCTCCTTCACATATTGCGGGATCACCAGCTTCCCGCCATCGACGCCTTCCCTTTTCAGCCAGGCGTTTTGATCGCTGATCGCGATTCCGATCTCGCGGGTGAGCGGATAATGCGTGCGGATCACCGAGCCGATCCGGTCTTTCAGGGGGGTTACGATCCGGCCCCGGTTGGTGTAATCCTCGGGATTGGCCGAGAAGACCATGCTGAGGTCCAGGTCGAGTCGGACCGGATAGCCGCGAATCTGGATGTCCCGCTCTTCCAGTACGTTGAACAGGCCGACCTGAATCTTGGGCGCCAGGTCGGGGAGCTCGTTGATACAGAAAATCCCCCTGTTGGTCCGAGGGATGAGTCCGAAGTGCATGGTCAGCTCGCTCGAGAGGTAACGACCTTCGGCGTGCTTGATCATATCCACCTCACCGATCAAGTCGGCGATCGTGACGTCGGGGGTCGCCAGCTTCTCATGATAGCGACGATCCGGGCCGATCCACTCGATGGGTGTCTGGTCGCCCTGCTCGGCGATCAGCTCGCGCGATTGCTTCGAGATCGGGGCGAGAGGATGGTCGTTGATCTCGGAACCGGCGACGATCGGGATCGCATCATCCAGAAGATGGATGAGCTGGCGGAGCATCCGGGTCTTGGCCTGGCCGCGCAAGCCCAGGAATAAGATGTCGTGCTTGGAGAGGATTCCGTTAATAATCTGGGGGACGACGGTCTCTTCGTAGCCCAGGATGTCCGGGAATAATGGCTGACCGGCTTCCAACTTGGCGATGAGGTTTCGCCTCATCTCATCCTTGACCGACTCGATCCGATATCCGCTCGACTTCAGCTCGCCCAAGGTCCGGGGCCGATCCGTCATCTTCACTCTCCTGAGGCATAGCGTGGGAATCATCCGCGATCGGCGTATCACGAAAGCTCATCATCATGCTAGGCACGCGGGAAGGGGAAGTCAACGAGACAGATCGGGGAGCCGGGGTTCTAAACCTTGCCGGAGAAGGGGTTGAGGTTCCGGGCCGGATCGGGGTGTTCGCTCTGTAGTCCTCGACCGCCCGGAAGGACGATTCGCCGATCAGTAATTGAAGAGGCGGCTGACGCTCTCGCGGCGATGGATCGAGATGATCGCGTCGGCGAAGAGGCTGGCGATGCTGATCACCTTGCAGTTGGGGGCCAGCGGTTCGAAGCGGTACTGGATCGTATCCGTCATCACCAATTCCTTGATCGGACTCCTCGCGATCCGTGCCGCCGAACCCTTGGAGAAGACGCCGTGAGACACGCAGGCGTAGATGTCCTTGGCCCCGCGCTGGCGGCAGGCGATCGCCATCTCGCAGAGGGTGCCGCCCGAGATGGTGAAGTCGTCCACGATCAGGACATTCCTCCCCTCGAGGTGGCCGACGATGTCCAGCATCTCGGCCTTCTCGTCGTGACCGCGGCGCGTCTTGTTGCCGAAAACGACCGGTGCATCCATCATATCGCCGAACTTCTGGGCTTGCTTGCCGAAGCCGACGTCGGGAGCCGCCACGACCAGGTTGGGGATGTTCTTGGATCGAAAGTAGTCGACCAGGACGGGCATCGCGTAGAGATGGTTGACCGGGATCTTGAAGAATCCCTGGATTTGCGGGCTGTGGAGGTCCATCGTCAAGACCCGATCGGCCCCCGCCGCCTCGATGCAATCCGCACAGACGCGGGCTCGGATCGACACCCGCGGTTCGTCCTTCTTGTCCCCTTTGGCATAGGAGAAATAGGGGACGACCGCCGTCACCTGGGTCGCGCTGGCCCTCTTCAGCGCATCGATCCAGAACAGGAGTTCCATGAAATTGTCGTTCACGGGGTAATCTCCCCCTTGAACGATGAAAACGTCGCGGCCGCGGACGTTCTCCAGGACCCGGACGAACACGTTCCCTTCGCTGAACATGTGCGTCTCGGACTTGGCGAGATCCATCCCGAGGCGGTTGAGAATGGCCCTTCCCAACTGCTGGCCCGAGCTCCCCGCGAAAACCTTCAACTCGCCGTAGGGATCGGTTTTCTTGGACGAGTCGTCGTTGCAAATCAGGGATTTGTCCATGCCCACGGTGGTCGCTCCGCTGAATCCGAGGATGGACGGGTCGCACACATTCCCGAGCGGCTTACTCACACGACGAATCTTGCGGCCCGCTACAGGTACGGCCCTTCGTCCCCTTCATCATCACCCAACTTTAACACTTGCTTGTCGCCTCGGCTAGGTTGGGCAGACTCTCGCCCATTCTTTGTGGTCACGCGCACACAAGAAGGCCCCGACGAATCGCGGAATCGCGAAAGATACTGTCGGAGCGACGAGGGTTGTTTACAATGATTCGACGAGGATTCACGGAGTCGCCGTGCCGTCTCACCGTTCTGATCAGCCACAACGAAAGGCCTGGCATGAGACCCAAACGTTCTTCGACCCGATGGATACCGGCAAGCTTCGCCGCTCTGGCCGTCCTGGCAATCATCCTTTTCCTGATCGACAACAGGCGAAGCGTCCGAAACAGCTTGCGGCTTGCCGAGGCGACTTCAGGATCGGAACCTTTCCTGAAACTGATGTCTTACGAGCAGGGCGGTACCCCCAGTTTGAAAGGCGGCGTCGGCTGGATTAATAGCGGACCGATCACGCTCCCGGAGTTGCGGGGGAAGATCGTCCTGCTCGATTTCTGGACGTTCTGCTGCATCAATTGTCATCACATCCTGCCGGACCTGGCCAAGCTGGAAGAAAAATATCAGAATGAACTCGTCGTCATCGGCGTCCATACGGCCAAGTTCGACGCCGAGCGAGATACCGAGAACATCCGCAGGAAAGTCCGCGAATACCGGATCAAGCACCCCGTGGTGAACGACGCCAATCAGGTGATCTGGCGGCATTTCGGCGTGCAGAGCTGGCCGACCTTGGTCCTGCTCGACGCCAACGGAAAGTATCTGGGCGGCCTCAGCGGCGAAGGCCATTATGATGAGCTCGACCAGGTGATCGGCAAGCTCGTCGAGATGCATAAAGCCAAGGGCGACCTGAACCTGACGCCGCTGAAATTCAGCGCGGAGATGGAGCGGCCTTCGAATGGTCCGCTGCTCTTCCCCGGCAAGGTCGTCGCCGACGGGAAAGGCAAGCGCCTGTTCATCTCCGACACCGGCCATAACCGGATCATCCAGACCAACCTGGAAGGAGCGAACCCCGTCGTCATCGGCGATGGTGAGGAGGGATTCGAGGACGGGGCCTTCGAGAAGTCACGCTTCAATCGGCCCCAGGGAATGTACCTCGAGGGCGAGATCCTTTACGTTGCCGACACCGAGAACCATGCGATCCGGGCCGTGAATCTGGGGTCGCGAAGCGTCGCCACGATCGCAGGAATCGGGACGCAGTCGCCGCGGATGCAGGCGATCCCGTTCTCCGGACCCGCGAAGTCGACCGCTCTCAGCAGCCCCTGGGATCTCATCCAGTTGCCGGGCGAACGGGCGCTTTACATCGCCATGGCCGGCCCTCACCAGATCTGGAAGCTCGACCTCGATTCGTTGACCGTCGGCGTGTTCGCGGGGTCGGGGTACGAGAATATCCTCGATGGCCCCCCCGACACGGCCCGGTTCGCCCAGCCGAGCGGTCTGGCGACGGACGGCGAGAACCTCTTCGTGGCCGACTCGGAAGTCTCCGGCATCCGGGCAATCACCGGAATCGCCGCGAAGGGACCGTTCGTGCGCACGATCGCGGGCACCGGCCTCTTCGATTTCGGCGATCGCGACGGACGTGGGGCGAGCGTCCGCCTCCAGCATTGCCTGGGCGTGGCTTATGGAGACGGCCACCTGTATATCGCCGACAGCTACAACAACAAGGTCAAGGTCTGCACTCCCAAGACCCAATCCGTGAGGACGCTGGTCGGCTCGCACAAGCCGGGGGAGACCGACGAGCCTCCCCATTTCTACGAACCCGGGGGGCTCAGCGTTTCGGGGACGAAGCTCTACGTCGCCGACACCAACAACCACAAGATCCGGGTCGTCAACCTGAAGACCGATAAAGTCAAGACGCTCGCCCTGGCGGATCTGACGCCGCCGAGACCGGTTCGACGACCGCCCAGCTTCGCAAGGGCGAAAGTGATCGACGTCCCGGCGCTGGAGGCACCCGTCGGTAACTCGATCAGGTTCGCGGTCTCGGTCCCGCTGCCGAAGGGCTACAAGTTCAATGAAGAGACGCCGATGGACTATCTCGTCGAGACTCCCGGCAAGTCGGGCATCCTCTCGCCGGATCTACCCGCCGAAGGGGAGCGGATCAAGCCGCAAGTCCATCAGTTCGAGGTCAAAATCCCCCTGGCCAAGCCGGTCTCGGCCGGAGAGTCGCTCGACCTGAAGTTCTCCCTCCAGACGTTCGTCTGCAGCGAGACCTCCAGCCTCTGCCAGATCCGTAGCTTCAGTTGGAACATCCCGGTCACATTCGCTGATTCAGGAGCCAAGGATACGATTCGCCTGACGACCGAGGCCAAGTAATTCGAATCGAGCTGGTGCCGACGTCACGCTCAGGCCGAGACGGCGCCGGCGTCCGCGTCGCTCAATAAACGCAACCCGATCGGCAGGGAATCGCCCAGGGCTTGAACTTCCTGGGCCGATTCGAGCTCGTGATACTCGCGGACCGACCTCATTGCGATCTCGTCGGCCCCGAGATCGGCCAGCTTCTTGAGGATCTCTCCCCGCAGTTCATCGTCAATATCGCGGGCGCGGTCGTCGGAAACCCGTGCCAGTTGAGTGAGTGCGAAGATTGCCTCACCGGTCTCGCGACCCGGTGGGAATTGACGTCCGATCAACGATTGAATCCAGCGCTCGGCCGATCCTCTATGGACGACCGTATTCGCCAACCCATAGAGGGGCACTCGAGCACCCAGGCGGCCGAGGCACCAGAGCGCGGTCGCCCAGCCGGGGGGCGGCGTCCGCTCCTTCAGCAGTGCATTCCCCAGCGATTCTTTGAGGTCGGGTGCCAGTCGTTCCAGGCTCGCGGCGCAACGCCACATCTCGGCCAGTTCGTGCGCCTCCGGCTTGGGCCGCCCGGACTTCTTGCCGGGAGTCGAGCCCTTGACCGGCAGCAGAAACGGCGCGAGCCGCCGATAGATTTCCTCGTGATGGGGCCTCGTGAGCCCGGAGGCGACCCGTCGCCAGAGGATCCACCATTCCGCCCAGCATTGGACTTCCTTGGTGTTGCGGACACCCTGGTGGAAGACAGGCCAAAGCGCCTTGAGCCGGATCTCGTCCAGCGGGAAACCCCGGCCGGGCCGCAGGACGAACCCCGCGAGGTTGAACCATCGGGATTCGTGCTGAGGGCTCTTGAGCCGGTGATCGGCCAGCTCATGCAGCGGCTCCCAGAGCGAGCGGAGGGCCGACGGGGGCCACTGGTCGCGGGGCGCGTCGAGCAACTCTTCGAGTCTCTTGACCAGGCGTGATGGGCTGTTCGGGTCGCCGGACGACGTCGCACCCGACTGGAACCCGGTTCGGATTGCCTGGATGGCGGCATCAATCTCCGACTGCTCGATGACTACCCGGTCGGTTTCCTCGCCGGTCACGGTGCCGCGGGCGACCGGTTGTCCGGCCGGGCCCCGCAACTGGATCTGCAATCTCCAACGGCGATCGTCGGTCCGCGACTGGCACCAGAGCTCGATCGTACCGATCTCGGTCACGCGCGCCGCCAGGCTGACGGGTGCACGCTCGGCCTTCGCTTTCCGGCCCACGCGCATCAGGCTCTGGAGCGGCGGGAGCTCGCGGATCGAATCCGGGTTGTCGCGGACGAGATCGCCGGGCCGGTCATCGGGCCGGACCGAGCTGCTGGCGAGCGGGAAGACGACCGGCTGGCCCATGAGTAGGTCGAAGTCATGGCCCTTGATCGTGATCTCTTCGCCTTCCTGGGCGTCGCGAGGCACCACGCAGAGCCAGGGCTTGTCCGCGGCCCGGGTTTCGAGGCCGACGTAGAACGACCGTGCCGTGCCGCCGCCGATCCGGATTCCTCCGCCCCGGCGGACCACGCCGTAATACGCGGCTCCTCGCGCGACGGCCAGGTCGAGCGAGGGATTGGTCAGCACTCGGGGAGAGAAGTTCGGCGTGGGATCGTCCTCGAACCACGAAGTCACCACGTCGACGATCCGGTTGCGCACCACGTCCGGCGTGAGTGCGCCGCCGTTGAAGAGGATCGCGTCGGGGCGTGCGGGCCGGTCTTCCGGGCGATGGCCCTCCGGCTCGATCGCTTCGGCCCGGTGCTGACGGAGGAAATATCCGAGATGCTTGGGGACGGCCGGGTCGGCCACGAACGGCAGTCCGAACTCCTGCAATCCGAGCTTCGCGGTGCGTTGCGGGTCTTCTCCTCGAGAGACCTTCGGGAAGAATCCGTCGAGCGCGATCGACTCGACCTCGCCGCGCGTCAGCTCGGATTGGATGCTGCCGCCGATGATCCGCGAGCCTCGCCCGGCGATGGTGACCGGCCAGCGCTCCAACAACGGTTTCTGATCCCCGAGGAGCTTCTCCTTGGCCGTCCGGCAGGCGAATCGGAGGGCGCTCCACTGCTCGGAATCCAGCCGGGCACCGCCTAGCTTCTTCTCGACGTGATGGGCCAGTGCCAGGTCGATGTTATCGCCGCCGAGCATCAGGTGATCGCCGACGGCAACGCGGCGGAATCCCGGACCCGTTGGCGTCTCCACGACGGTGATCAGGCTGAAGTCGGTCGTCCCGCCGCCGATATCGCAGACCAGGATCAATTCGCCGGCCCGGACCTCGCGTTGCCAGCGATCCTTGTGGCTGACGATCCAGCAGTAGAACGCGGCCTGAGGCTCTTCGAGCAGGGTGATCGAGGCGAGCTGGGCGAGTCTGGCCGCCTCGAGAGTCAGCTCGCGTGCCGCCTCGTCGAAGGAGGCGGGAACCGTCAGCACGACCTCCTGGTTCTCGAGCCGAAACGCTTCATCGTCCCTGGCGAATTCATCATTCCAGGCGTCGCGGATGTGGCGGAGGTAGTCGGCCGTCGCCTCGACCGGGGAGACCTTCTTGATCTCGGGCGGGCTCCCCCAGGGGAGGATCGCCGCCTCGCGATCGATGCCGGGGTGGCAGAGCCAACTCTTGGCGCTGCTCACCAGGCGCCCGGGCACCTTGGCTCCCTGGAATCGGGCGAACTCGCCGACGATCCGGTCCGAATCCTCGCGCCAGGGCAGCCGAGCGGCACCGGGCGGCAATTCATGGTCGCCGGGGAGATAGAGGAACGAAGGGAGCATCGCGCGGGGGGCGGTCTCGCCCGGGGCGACCAACTGGGGCACGGGGAAATCGCGGATCTCCGCGGTCGGCCGCTCCCGACCGTGAGTATCCACGAACGCGACCGCGCAATTCGTCGTACCCAGATCGATGCCCACGAGAAAACGTGACCGACTCATTCCCCTCGCCTCGAAACCGTGGAAAGCCCCCTCCTACTGCCAATTCCGGCCACTATCGACGCCCGCGCCGAGGTGGAAGTGCCAGCCAGGCGGTGAGCACTCGCCCGACTTCTTCCAGACTCTCGGCCGAGCAGTTGGCGGGCACGTCATCCGCCTTGTGCCAGAAGGGATATTCGAAGTCGATGATGTCGATGGTCGGGATGCCCGCATCGTTGAGCGGCAGGTGATCGTCGAGGACTTCGCGGCCGGATGCGTTGACGAACGACTTGGCCTTAATCTGCCGCGCGACGGCCCAGACCTCGCGGACGATCTCGGGTGCCAGACGCATGCTGTTGGGCTCTCGCCTGAGCTCGAGGCCCTGCCCGCCGACCATGTCGAGCAGGATCCCGGCCACATATCGCGTCTTGCTCTTGCGATCGACCTGACGGGAATAGGCCCGCGCGAAAGCCCGGGATCCCAGGAAGTATTCTCCGCGTCGCGGCCGATCGCCATAGACCAGTTCTTCGCCGTCGAAAAGGACGAGGTCGACGCCCCAGGGCGTATCCAGCTTGTCGAGATGATGGGCGATCTCCATCAACAGGGCGACGCCCGAGGCGCAATCGTTGGCACCGAGGAATGGCATGGCATGACGATCGGGGTCTTCTTCCTGGTCCGGATTCGGCCGGGTATCGTAGTGGGCGCTGATGAGGACACGCTGCTGGCGTTCGGGATGCCAGGAGCCGATCAGGTTAACCATCTCCATACGCTGGCCGGTGAGGGGATGCTCCGCCTGGAAGGGCTGCTCCTTCACCTGACCGCCCATCTTCTTGAAATGCTCGGCGACCATATTACGCTGGCGGGTATTGGCCTCGGATCCCGCGATTCTGGGCCCGATCTCACAGATCTTCTTCAAATATCCGTAGGCGCGCTGGCCGTCGATCGGGGCAGGAGGGGCGAGCATGGCCGCGTTGGCCTCCGAGGAGCGAAACCGTTCCAACATCGGCGGGAGGAAAGCGATCAGCAAGGCGACAATGACTGATGTGAGGGACAGGGGCACGACCAATTTCCAGTCGTACCAATGCGCGATGAATCGCCTTACCATCGTTCGACTCCTTGACAGGTGCCCGACGAGCGTCGTGACCGACTCATGTCGCCACCGAAACAGACCGAATGATCCACGATTCTCTTCAATCCCGCAATCCGGGAAAGGTCTGGAGCAGCGTCGCGAGTCGCTCCATCGGCAGGCCGACCACATTGGAGAAGCTGCCGCGGGCGACGGAAACGAACGGGTCGTGGTCCTGAACGCCGTAGCCCCCCGACTTACCTTCCCATCGGCCAGAGTTTAGATAGGCGTTGCGCTCCAGGTCGGTCAGGGGCTTGAAACGAACCACGCTGATCTCGACGGCGCCGATCCACTCGTCTCGTTCGGCTCGATAGAGGCAGATCCCCGTGATGACCTCGGTGTCTCGACCTTCTTGCAGTCGGATCATTCGCTCGGCGTCGGCGCGGTCCAGGGGCTTGTTGAGGATCTCTGCCCCGACCGAGCAGACCGTATCAGCTCCCAGGATCAGTCCCGCTTGCCGCCGCCTCGCGACCTCGAGCGCCTTCTTCCAGGCGAGTTGCGCGGCGTGGTCGCACGCCGATTCCCCGGGTTCCGGAGGCGGCTCCTCGACGCCCGAGGCATCCACCTCGAAGAGATAGCCGGCCTCCTCGAGCAACTGACGGCGTCGCGGCGACGCACTGGCCAGGATCAGGCGAGGCTTACGAGCATGCACGGTTTCGATCGGCCGATTCCCCCAGCGTTCAAGGTCCAGCCCCTGGAATCCTGATGGTATCGCCACTAGACCCTTGCCAACAAGCCGGAAAGCCGCCAGCCTGAGAACGATGAAGTGTCCGTCAAACCCTCCGACCGCTTGCGCCCGCAAGGAGTTCCGCCATGCCGCGCAGCCTCGCAGTCCTCTCCGGCTCGATTTGCCTGCTCGCCGTCTCGTTCGGGCCGGCTAACCTGGTCGCACACCACGCATTCGACGGCCTTCCACAGGACCTCGAGTCGCGAGCCAAGTCGCCCCAGGCGGCCCTCGAGTCCATCCGGGTGGCTCCCGGCTTCGCGGTCGAGCAGGTCGCGACCGAGCCGCTGGTCAAAGACCCGATCGCCTTCGAGTGGGGTGCTGATGGCAAGCTCTGGGTCGTCGAGATGGGAGACTACCCTTTGGGTATCGACGGCAAAGGGAAGCCCGGTGGCGTCGTCCGTCACCTCGAAGATACGAACGGCGACGGCCGATATGACCGGTTGACGACCTTCCTGGAGGGGCTCGGATTCCCGAATGGCGTCATGCCCTGGCGGAAAGGCGTGCTGGTGTCCTGTGCGCCCGACATCTTCTACGCCGAGGATCGCGACGGCGACGGCAAGGCCGACCATCGCGAGGTGCTCTACACCGGCTTCGTCGAGGGCAACCAGCAGCACCGGCTCAACGGTTTCGAGCTGGGACTCGACGGCTGGGTCTACGGCGCCAATGGCGACAGCGGCGGCAAGGTCCGCTCGCGGAAAACGGGGAAGGTGACGTCGATCAGCGGCAGGGATTTCCGCTTCCGGCCCGATACCGGCGATTTCGAGGCCGAGAGCGGCCAGACCCAGTACGGCCGGCATCGCGACGATTGGGGCAGGTGGTTCGGCAACAACAACCCCAACTGGGGCTGGCACTTCGTCCTCTCGGACCAGGACCTGCGGCGCAATCCGCACTACGCTGCCCCCGACACCAAGCAAACCCTCGAGCCCGACACGCGCCTCTATCCAATCAGCCGGACGCTCGCCCGGTTCAATGACCCAGGCGCGGCCAACCACACCACGTCGGCCAACAGCCCGACGCCGTATCGTGACGAGCTGTTCGGCCCCAAATTCGATACGAGCCTGTTCGTCAGCGAGCCGGTCCATAACATGGTGCACCGGATGGTGCTCGAGCCGGACGGCGTGACCTTCCGCGGCCGTCGCGGTCCCGACGAGTCGAAGAGCGAGTTCCTGGCCTCCGGCGACAACTGGTTCCGGCCGACCATGCTCAAGACCGGCCCCGACGGTGCCCTTTGGGTCGCCGACATGTATCGCCAGACGATCGAGCATCCCGAGTGGATTCCCGACGAATGGGAGAAGAAGCTCGACCTCCGCGCGGGCAGCGAAGAAGGGCGATTCTATCGGGTCTATCCGGTTCACCTGAAGCCCCGGCCCATCCCTCGCCTCGACGGCCTGGACAGTTCGGGCCTGGTCGCCGCTCTCGACAGCCCGAGCGGCTGGCAGCGAGACACGGCGCAGCGCCTGCTCCTGCATCGTGGCGGGACCGAGGCATTCACACCCCTCCGCAACCTGGCGACGAATACGAAACGTCCCAAGACGCGGGTCCAGGCGATCTGGACGCTCGCCGACCTCGGTGGTCTCGACGAGTCATCGGCAATGGCCGGCCTGAAAGACCCGGAACCGCGGGTCAGGGAGAGTGTCATCGCGGCGTGCTCGACGATGGTGAACGGGTCTCCCGGGGTGAGTGACGCCGTGGTGCGGCTGGCCGACGATCCCGATGCACGGGTCCGGTTTCAGGTCGCGCTGCTCATGGGCAACTGGCAGGACCATCGGGGCGGCGAAACCCTCGCACGGCTGGCGCGTCGAGACGGAAAGGATCAGTGGATGCGGGCGGCGATCCTCAGCTCGGCGATGCCGCACGTGGCGACGCTCCTGGCGGATCTGCTCGGAGGTGACGAAGGTTCGACAGCCCCGCCCACGGAGATGGTGGAACCGCTCCTGGAGATGGCGGGAGAGATCCCTGGCGGACTGAACGAGGCGGTCGCTCGCACGATCGGCAAACCGGCAGGGCAGGGGGGACATTTTGCCCCCTGGCAGTTCGCCGCACTCTCGGGTCTCGTTGCCGCCCGCGACCGGACCAAGAACTCGCTCTCGCTCGACCTGGACCGGCCGTTTGCCGGTGTCTGGAAGGCCGCACGTGGGATCATCAAGGACGACTCGGCGGCGGAGATTGAACGAGTCGCCGCGGTCGAGCTCCTGGGCCGTGCCGCCATCAAGAACGCCGAGGATCGCGACCTGCTCCTGGGGATGCTGCGGCCTCAGGTGCCGGTCGGACTCCAGCAAGCGGCGGTCTCCGCCCTGGGACGGACCACCGAGTCGAAAGTGCCCGACATCCTGCTCCGCGGATGGAAGCAGCACTCCCCGCAGATCCGTGGTGCGGTCCTCGACGCCATGCTCGCCCGACGGGCCTGGACCCAGTCGCTCCTCTCGTCGTTGGAGGACGGCTGCGTGCCTCCGGCCGAGATCGATCCCGCGCGACGGCAACGCCTGCTCAGGTCCCGCGATCGCGAGTACCGAGAACGCGCCGAGGCCGTCTTCTCGCATCAGGCCACGCCGCGACAAGCGGTCGTTAACGCCTATCGATCGGCGATCGGGATCAAGGGGGATCGAGCCGCCGGCATGGCCGTTTTCCAGAAGCTCTGCGCGTCGTGCCACCGACTGGGCAACGTCGGCGTCGAGGTCGCCCCGGATCTCGCCGCGCTCAACGACAAGTCGCCCGAATCGCTGTTGATCGCCATCCTCGACCCGAACCGGGCGTTCGAAGCCAAATACGCGAGCTTCGCGATCGGGACCGCGGACGGCCGCGTCCTGAGCGGCTTGATCGCCGGCGAGTCGGCCACGGCCGTGACTCTCCGCAGTCAGGACGGTAAGGACGAGGTGCTGCGCCGCTCCGACATCCAGGATATGGCCGCTTCGGGCCAGTCGTTCATGCCCGAAGGGCTCGAGAAAGACCTGAAACCGCGCGACCTGTCCGACCTGATCGCCTATCTCGTCTCGAGCGGGCCGCCGCGGAAACCCGAGTGATACACCCATGCCCAAGCCGACCGATATCCGACCCGTCGGGGTCGAGTTGTACTTCCTGCCGATCAAGACCCGGATGCCGCTGAAATTCGGCCCGGAGATCACCACCGAGGTCACTTGTGCACGCGTCAAGATGACGGTGGAAGATCCCCAAGGACGGAGGGCCGTCGGGTGGGGTGAGACCCCGTTATCGGTCCAGTGGGTCTGGCCGAGCCAACTTCCTTACGAGGAGAGGCACGAGGCCCTGAAGAAACTCTGCCTCGAGATCTCGGAAGCCTGGTTCGCGCCGCCGAGCACCGCCGGCCACCCGATGGAGGTCGGGCACCGCTTCCTCGAGATGGAGCTTCCCCACCTGACGACCGCGTTCAATCGAGACAAACGGACCTCGAGAGAAACCGTCCCCTGGCTGGCGGCCCTGGTCTGCAACTCGCCCTTCGACCTGGCCATTCACGACGCCTATGGCGTACTCCACGGCGTGCCGACCTACGAGACTTATAATGCCCGGTATATGAATCTGGATCTCTCGCATTACCTCAGGCCGGCAGAGGGTAAGACGGTCACTTTCGACGGGCGATATCCCGAGGAGTTCCTGATCAGGCCCCGGCTGGAGACGATCCCGGCCTGGCACCTGGTCGGGGGCAAGGATCCGGTTGACCCCTGGGACTTGACGGGAACCGAACCGGACGACGATTACCCGGTACTCCTGCGCGACTGGATTCAACGAGATGGGTTGAAGTGCCTCAAGGTTAAGCTGCGCGGCGATGACTCGGATTGGGACTACGATCGACTGCTCAAGGTCGGACGGATCGCCGTCGAGGAGAACGTCAACTGGCTCACCGCCGACTTCAACTGCACGGTCGGAGAGCCCGCGTATGTCAACGCGATCCTCGACCGGTTGATGGCCGAGCATCCCCGGCTCTACGGGATGCTCCTCTACGTGGAGCAGCCGTTCCCCTACGACCTGGAGGAGCACCGGATCGACGTCCATAGTGTGTCGGCCCGGAAACCGTTGTTCATGGACGAAAGTGCCCACGACTGGCGATTCGTCCGGCTCGGTCGCGAGCTGGGCTGGTCGGGCGTGGCGCTCAAGACTTGCAAGACGCAGACCGGAGCCCTCCTGAGCCTCTGCTGGGCCAAGGCCCACGGCATGACGCTCATGGTCCAGGACTTGTCGAACCCCATGCTGGCCCAGGTCTCACACGCCCTGCTCGCGGCCCATGCCGGGACGATCATGGGGGTTGAGACCAACGGGATGCAGTTCTACCCGGCGGCCTCGCTGCCCGAGGAGGCCGTCCACCCCGGCCTCTTCCGCCGGAGAGAGGGGAAGCTTGACCTCTCCTCGGTGAGCGGACCTGGCTTCGGCTATCATCTCGAGCAGATCGAGCGCACGTTGCCGGAACCGGCGTACTCCCAAGGTTCCTGACACGTCCTCGGAACCCAATGCGCCCTTCTTCACCCATGCCCCGATTGTCCGGTTCGACGGGAAATGGGACAATATAATGAGTAAGACGGTAGAGTCTCAGGACCGGAGGATAATCGGACCATGAATGCCGTAAGAGACGCCCTCATGGAGTTGGCACGGCAACTGCCTGAAGAATGCACATGGGACGAAGTTATGTACAAAATCTTCGTCCTTCAGAAGATCGATGCCGGCCTCAAGGATGCCGACGAGGGCCGAACGATCTCGCACGATCAAGTCTTCGAAGAGTTCTCCCATGACTTCCATTCGGTGGACTGAGACAGCCCGGGCGGACCTGAGGCCCACCCACGTCTTTATCGCCAAAGACTCTCGCGTTTACGCGCAGAGTGTAGTCAAACGGTCCGCGTGTCCGTAACCGAGATTCCCACCTCACCCGCATTTCCCGACGCCGACCTATCCTCGCGGAAAACCTGAGACGTCTCGCTGAACACCACCGCTTTGAGCGAGGCTCCAGGCCGTGACCACGCACGTGAGTGCGTGGTTCGGACGGGACGAACGTCCTCCAACCTCGGGCGTCAGCCCGATCCGCGGGCGAGTCGCACTGACGTGCGAGGTTGGGCGCTACGCCCGTCCGAACCACGGTCTCACGACCGTGGTCACCACGGTGGTGTTCACCGAGGAGTGTCGAAAAACTTTCTGCTCTCGCCTTGACTCCTCAGACGGGTTGTCTTAGACTCTCTCTCAGACACGTTGTCTTGGAGAGAGGACAGGCATGAGTCAGCAGAATCAGGACGTGACGGAGGCCGAGCTGGCGCTCTTGCAGGCGCTCTGGGACTTCGGGCCGGCGACGATCCGGCAGCTCGTCGACCGCGTCTATCAGCAGGGAGGGACGTCGGTCTACGCGACGGTCCAGAAGCTGCTCGACCGGCTGGAGGGGAAGGGTTGCGTGGAGCGGGATCGCAGCGGTCCCGTCCATGTCTTCCGGGCTTCGATCGATCGCGAGGAGCTGATCGGCCGGCGCCTCCGCGCCGTCGCGGATTCGCTCTGCGGTGGGTCGTTGTCGCCTATCCTGACCCACCTGGTCGAGGGCAAGGGGATCTCCGACAAGGAACGGCGCGAGCTGCGTGCCCTGATCGATCATCTGGATCGCAAACGGAAGCGTTGACACGCTCGAGTCGCTTCACCAGACGACTCGTCAGAACGAAAGGGTTTCGGCGATGGAGAAGCTCTTCCATGCCGGCGTGAGCAACGCCGTGTCGGCGACGTTCCTGGCGTTGCTCGTCGCCTGCGTGGCTCGACCGCTGGCCCGGCGTCCCGCGGTCCTGCATTGCCTCTGGTTTCTCGTGCTCCTGAAACTCGTCACTCCTCCTTTATACGAGGTGGCGATCCCCTGGCCCGCGTCCTGGTCGGGGGGCCATGACTTCTCACCGTCGCCACAAGGCGCTCTTGCTCGATGAGCGGGACCATTCGGCGAATATCGCGGTGACGCCGTTTCTGGATGACCAGATCGCGGAAGACAGTGAGTTGGATGTCATCGAGCTGGATTTGGAAGCGAGCTCTTCGAAACGCCACGCTCGAGGTTCGGTCCGAACGATCAGCCGGCGAACGGCGCGATCCCGATCGATCTGGTCCGGATGGTCGCGATGATCTGGGTCGTGGGGACCGTGGCCATTCTCATCGTCTCCATGAGGCGAATCCGACGGTTCCAGCGCCTCCTCGAGAATGCTGAACCCGCCTCGGAGGCGGATCAAGGCTGGGTGGACGCGATGGCCGGGCGCATGGGACTTCGTCGGGGGCCTGTTCTCGAGTGGATTCGAGGCAAGTTGTCGCCGATGATCTGGTCCCTGGGGTGGCGATCTCGACTGATCATCCCGCGTGAACTCTGGAAGTCGCTCGCGGAGCGGCAGCGATCGACCCTGGTCGTCCATGAGCTGGCCCATTTGCGGCGCGGCGATCATTTCGTCCGGATATTCGAACTCGTCGTGACGGCGCTTTTCTGGTGGCATCCGGTCGTCTGGTGGGTTCGCCACGCGCTCAGGGATGCCGAGGAACAGTGCTGCGATGCCTGGGTCGTGTGGGCGTTCCCGGACGCCGCACGATCCTACGCGGAGACATTGCTCGAAGCAATCGACTTTCTCAACGGGTCCGAAAAGGCCGAGCCGTTGCTCGCCAGCGGTTTCGGCAAGGTTTCTCACTTACGTAGGAGGTTGACCATGATCCTGACCGGAAGTTCATCCCGCCTGCTGGGAGTCCGCGGTGTGCTGGGATTGCTCGGCATGGCCGCAATGATGTTGCCCGTCAATGCGACCTGGGCACAGAAATCCGAAGAGCCGCGGAAGGTGGACGTGGTGGTGAAGTCCCTCGTGGACGCCATCAGCGTGAATGATGCTCCGTCCATTGAATTACGCGCGATCAGTGCTCCGATCCAAGGGGTTGTCGTCGATTCGTCCGATCTTGTGAACTTCACTACGGCCGAGTTGGTCAGTGACGAGAAGGACCAGGTCCGGGTGGTCGTCAAGACCGATGATTCGCCCGAGATTCACGTGTCGGGCTCCCTCAGCCAGGCTCTCGAGCAACTTCAGAAGCAGATCGCGGAGATCAAGAAGAAGCCGCCGTATCCGAGCAAGATGAGAAGCGGTTGAAGGCTCTGGACAAGGTGTTGGCGGAGCTCGCAAGCTCCAGGCCAGAACAAAGGAGGAGACGCTCGGCCCGGTAAGTCGGGAGAAGGGCAGGTGAAGAGCGTCATGATCCGTCGGCACAAAGTTGATGCCCGCCAAGAAGCCCTCAGTGAACAGCAGAAGGCCGAGGTCGAGAAGGCACGATCACAGGTCAAGGAGACTGACGCAGCGAGCTGGAGAGAAAGCACCGAGGAGCTGACGCAAGCTCGAGGCGAAACTTGGCAAACTCGGTGTCGACCCGGCCCGATCGAGCATACCCAGCGTCTCACCATCGATGCCGAAGGTCGTTGTGGTCAAGAAATCCGAATCGATCACGGCTCCTTCGTCCCAAGGCCGAGAAGCCGAGCGAGGCGAAGCGGTCAAGAGTCGAGCGACGATGAGAACAAGCGGTCTCAGCCAATGCCAAGGGCTCGTTCCAAGGACCGCGAGGCTTAGCCAAGAAGGCAGCGGAGATCGATCCGGATCGAGAGCCGCGTGTCATGGTCAAAGTCAAGCCCGCTGAAAAGCAGGCCAAGCCCGTCGAGCTCAAGATGGTCGAGCCGAAGGAGCGTCGTGTCGAGGTCCAGATCGGCTCAGACGACGGCCTAGTTCCAGGACACGAACTCAAGTTTTTCAGCAACCATCCGGGGATGGCGAAAGTCCCTGCCGAACAGCAACGCATCGACGACCTCGAGAAGAAGCTCAAGGAGCTTCTGGATGAGGTGACAAAGATCAAGAAGGAGAAGTCCAGTAGCCCGTCGGCGAAGTGATCGATCCTGGACCGCCAAGCTACTACTCGACTCGGCATATCAAGCACTTCAGATACTCGGTCTCGAGGCAGCTCGCCGAGATGGGATGATCCGACGCCTGGCCGCGCTGCTCCAGGATCTGGATCGGTCGTCTGGACTGCTCGGAGACCTGGCCAATCAAGTCCACGAACAACTCGCGCGCCACCGATCCCGAGCAGGAGCAGGTGGCCAGGATGCCATCCGGGGCGAGGACGTCGAGTGCCGCGAGGTTCAGGCGAAGATAGCCTTTGAGGGCATGCTCGACGTCCTTGGCCATCGGGGCGAATTTGGGCGGGTCGCAGATCACGACGTCGAACTGCTTCCCGTCCAATCGCAGCTTCTCGAGGGTTTTGATCACGTCGCCCGTCTCGAACTGGGCCTGCGCGACGCCGTTGATCGCGGCGTGCTCGCGGGCCCTCTCGATGGCCGGTGACGAGCTGTCAATACCGAGGGTTTCGACCGCTCCCCCGTGGTGCATCGCGGTCAGCGAGAACCCGCCGGTGAAGCAAAACAGGTCCAGAACTCGCTTCCCCTGGCAGTAGGCCGCCACGGCGCGCCGATTGTCGCGCTGATCCAGATAGAAACCGGTCTTCTGGCCCGATCGCAAGTCCACCCGATATTTCAAGTCATTCTCGACGATCTCGACCGGCCCATCCGGGACCTTGCCGACGGTCGTCTCCTCGCCCGCTCGCAACCCTTCTCGGGAGGCGATCCCGCGCTCCGTACGGGCGAGAATGCCTTCGGCTCCGGTCAGTTCGGTCAGCAGTCGCAGGAGAAGCTCGCGTCGGTGATAGAGGGTGAGACTCGTGAACTGGGCGACGAGCCAGCGATCGTAGCGGTCGACCGTCAAGCCGGAAAGGCCGTCGCCTTCGCTGAAGACCAGTCGAACGGCGGTTCCGTCCGCAACGAGATGGAGGAGATCGCGACGCAGTATTAGGGCCGATTCGAGCCGACGCGACCAGAACGCCTCGTCGAGCGTTTCATCTTCCCAGCGGTACAGACGCACCCGGATCGTGCTACCGGGGTTATACAAACCTCTCGCGATGAACTTTCCCTCGGTGGTGACGACGGAGACCTCGTCGCCGGCTTCGGGGTTCCCATCAACGCGATCGATCGAGGTGTCGAAGACCCAGGGGTGGCGCGCAAAGAACGGACGGGCACGACGCGACTTGATGAACACAAGGCCAGAGATTTTCGATTTTGGATTTTCGATTTTGGATTGGCTCCAGCGTTGAGGCTCTCGCTCGCAATCCGGGATCGCATCGGGGAGACTCACAAGCCCCAGACCAGTCGGAAATCCAAAATCGAAAATCCGAGAACCACGGGCTTTCGCATTGAGGCTCTCGCTCGCAATCCGGGCTCAGCACCGGGGAAGGTCACAAGCCCCAGACCAGTTGGCAATCCAAAATCGAAAATCCGAAATCCAAAATCGTGGGAGGAATTCACGCCTTCGGGGCTGAGGCTCGGCTGGCCGATTCGAATTCGGCCAGGTAGGCCAGGGTTCGGTCCAACTGGGTCTTCAGGTGACGGACGCGGAGCATGCTGCGAATCCGGCAGAGTAACTCGACCTTGTTGACGGGCTTCGTCAGGAAATCGTCGGTTCCCGCCTGAACGCCGCGTTCGAAATCCGCGGCCTCGTTCAGGGCGGTAACCATCAAGATCAGCAATTCCTTGGTCTTCGGATTCGCACGGAGCTTTCGGCAGACCTCGAAGCCTGAGAGGCGGGGCATCATCACGTCGAGCAAGAGGAGATCGGGCGAGAACTCCTCGACCACCTTGAGGGTTTCCTCGCCGTCGAAGGCCGTCCGGATCTCCGAATCGAACTCACTGAGATAGGCCTCGAGCAACTCGACGTTCTGAGGATTATCGTCGGCGATCAGGATTTTTGGGGGAGCCGAGGATTGATCCACGTCCGACCTCCTACGGGAGCGAACAGGGGGCCCGCGACGTCGGTCAGACCGTGCGAATAGTTCGAGACCTGGGGATCGTCGTGGCCCTGGGGAAGGAGTCGCTCGAACGCCATGAAGAGCATCCCGCAATCCGATGCTACGATCGTGATCGTATTGGTGACCAGCCGCTCCGCATGAGCCTAGCCGATCCGGCAGATCTTCGGTCGAGATACCGAACACCCGACTCGCTTTATGCTTAGGCTAGTCTACCATCCGTTCGGGAAAACGTGAACCAGGAATTCGAGGGTCGTGCCAATCCCCGGTCGACGGTACGAGTGCATGATCGAAACCGGGCCGCCACCCCGATTCGGTCGCGAGCGACTTCCTCACCGAGGAATCGACAGGAGGCGGACTTTCTTGATCTGCCCGGAAACTCGAGTAGGAATGGCCTTGACCCGGAAAAAAAAGCTCGGTGTCCGACGGTTGCTTTGGGGCGGTTTTATGATAGAATTCAACAGTTTATGGCGGAATCCCTCGATCGGGACAGCCTCACACCAAGTTCGCCTTCTTCGCCCCACAGGAGGCAGCGCCGTGCCCTTGCGAGACATCGACCGCAATCTCATTGATCGCTGCCTGAAGAAAGAGCCCGGGGCGTGGAATGACTTCGTCGATCGCTACATGGGCTTGATCTACCATGTGATCCATCATGCTTCGCATTCCAGAAGTCGAATTCTCTCCTCCGAGGATGTCGAGGACATCGCCGCAGAGGTCCTCCTCAAGGTCGTGGATAACGACTATTCCACTCTCAAGAAATTCAAGGGGATCAGCTCTCTACCCACCTATCTGACGGTCATCGCACGCCGGGTTTGCGTCAAAGAACTGATCAAGCGACAGCGCGAAGAGGAGCTGGGGCATACCAACGCCCACCGGGCATTCGTTGACGAGGGGACGCCCGACGAGGTCGAAGCCATCGTCTCCGCGGAGGAAGTCCAACGGATGCTCGAGGAACTCCCGGAACGCGATGCTGAGGTCGTCCGGCTCTATCATCTGAAGTATCAGAATTATCGACAAATCGGTAAGAAGCTGGGAATCCCGGAGAACTCGGTCGGTCCGATCCTGGCCAAGGCTCGCAAGAGGTTACGCGAGACCGCCGAAGAACAGCGCAGCGCGAGCTGAAATCGGACATCATGATCTTCCAGGCCTGGTGCGAGACTCGTTCATCCGACTATTCGGGGCGGATGAATCTTCGCTCGATCGGGCTCTCTTCTTTTCACCCAGGCCAACTGCTCGCACGCCTAACGTTCGATGCTGAACCCCCCCCCTAGAGGCGGATATTGATCGCTCCTCGCGGCCTGAAGGGCAGGCGGCTCCGGAGGCGTCGGCATAGGCGATCCGACCAAGGCCTGGGGCGGTAAAATGGGTGTCGATGACGCCACGCTTCTTATAGGCGTGCGGTCGGTCAGGCCGAGTTTCGGAACGATTGGGCTATCGTCGTCGGAGAGCGGTGCCGGTCAACCCAGCTCCACGGCATTACGCGAGGCGGGCGGTGGGATCGTCTGACGAGTGATCGTGCGCTGACCCTGCTGACGAGCCCCGCGATTCAATTCCGCGAGATTTCGCCGCTTGTAGCCCTCGATTTCCGGCTCGGTGAAGAGCGCCTCTTTGCGAGAGGGATCGAACTGATTGAGATGGACATCGAGCAGGACGACTTCCATCTTCATGACCTGGTCGCGCTTCCAGTCGAGGACCAGTTTCTCGGGGAGGTAGCAAAGACCTTTCGTGGTTGCGGTCGCGGTCTCCTCGGATTGCGAAGCGAATGGCTTGTAGTCGCTCGGTGTCGCCTGGGCGATCAAGACAGGAGGTGACGTCGCCGTATAGATCTGGAGGATCTTGATCCGCCGATCGCGATTGGAGACAGTCATCCAACGTGTATAGCTTTCGGACCGATTCCGGGTCGGGGCGAAGACGAGGGTCGTGGTTCCGGTCTCGGGACCTTTTCGTTGCTTGATCCCCGCCTTTTCCTCGGCAGAGATCGGCCTGAGGCCCAAGGCCTCGACGATCCAGTCCGGCTGGTAGGTCACGGCGAGCGGGCTGGATTCGAGATCGGCGTAGTTGCACCAATAGATGGACCGATCTTCCGAATTGGACACCCAGAACCAGAATTCTTCGGCGTTGGAACCGATATCGGCCTTGGAATCCTTGTGAGAGAAGAGTTCGAGGCGGAAGTTCCGCGGCCGATCGAGGGCCATTCGGCCTTCCAGCGGGAATTGGGGACGCCTGGGCATCGCGACCTTGATCGCGGGACTCGCTTCCAGGCTCTGGATCAACGCGGCGTTGCGATTATGCTCGATGACGAACTGATCCAGGTCCACCAGGGGTTCCTGGATGGGCGCCGGTCGGGAGTTCAGCGACAGCGAGCCCGTCCCGGCGGCGCGACAGCCGATCGAGCCGAGCGCCATCGCCATCAGCAGACAGAGGCGTCGCCCGAGTCTCATCGGCCATTCTCCCGTGATATGCCCCGAGAGCGCGGAATCCGCGCATCCTTCTCCCCATTATGATCGAAAAAAATCGGCCCGGAGATGATAGAACGAGGGGAGAGCCTTTTATTCTAATCGCCGGAATTCCACAAGCGGACTTGGTGATCGGTCTCGAGCGATGGTCATTGGAGGAATTCCGCAAGTGCGTCGAATCCACGCTCCAGAGTTCGCATGTCGGTCGCGAAGGAGAGCCGGGCATAGCCTTCGGCACCGAAGGCCGAGCCCATGACGAGGGCGACCTTGGCCTCGCTGAGAGCGGCCATGCAGAAAGACGTCGAGTCGCCGATTGTCTTGCCGCTCAGTGACCGGCCGAAATGCGCCGAGACATTCATGAACGCGTAGAAAGCCCCGCCGGGAGGTGTACACCGGACCTCGGGTAAATGGGAGATCCGTTCCAGGACATAATCCCGGCGCTTCTGAAATTCAGCCTTCATCTGTACGACCGATTCCTGAGGGCCTGAGATCGCCTCCAGGGCCGCCCATTGACTGATGGAGCAGGGGTTGCTCGTCTCCTGGCTCTGAAGGTCGCCCATGAACTTCGCCACCTGAGCCGGCGCCACGGCCCATCCCATACGCCAACCGGTCATCGCATACGTCTTGCTGACGCCGGAGATCGTGATCGTCCGTTCCGAAAGCCCGGGACGCAAGGTGGCAAAACAGGTCGGCCTGGCGTCGCCATAAGTCAATTGCTCGTAGATTTCATCGGAGAGGACTCCGACACCGGTCTGGAGGACGGCATCCGCCAGCGCCGTCAATTCGGCCCGGTCGTAGACCACGCCGGTGGGGTTGGACGGGCTGTTGATCATGAGTAACTTCGTCCTCAACGTCACCGCGGCGAGGAACTGGTCCGGCTTCAACTTGAAATCCTGGGCCTCGGTCGTGGTGATCACGACCGGCTCCGCCCCGGTCAATTTCACCAGATCGGCGTAACTCACCCAGTACGGGGCCGGGATGATCACCTCATCCCCCGGCCCGCAGACCGCCATGAGTGCGTTGTGGATCGAGTGCTTGGCGCCGTTGGAGATGATCACTTGAGCGGCCTCGGTGGGGAGGCCGTGATGGCGCGTATAGAGATCTGCGACCGCTTGTCGCAACTCCGGAATCCCGGCCGGCGGCGTGTAGTGGGTCTGCCCCGACCGCATCGCCCGGATCGCAGCCTCCTGGATATTCGCCGGGGTATTGAAGTCGGGCTCACCCAGGGCGAAATCGAGGACTTCGATCCCCTTCGACTTGAGCTTCTTGGCCTCGGCCCCCATCGCGAGCGTCGCCGATGGTGCAATCAGATTCGAACGCGTTGCCAGATCCAGCGGCATGACCCGCCCTTTCTCTTCTCTGTGGTGAATCGTCGCGTCGGGCTACCCGTTCCGACATCAGTCAGGGGCCCGTATTCGTTTTATGCTTCCATCATCCAGCAGAACCATGAAGCTCGAGGCGACCCGAGGTCTCGAACAGCGATCATACAACTTACCGTTTCGGAGGTCAGAACCGGCTAATTCGTTCGCGCGCCTACCGAATGTCACCTCACAAGCTTCTTTATTTGAAGAGATCATCCCCCTTTTACCGATCCCTGTCCTTACCGACTCTGCTTTCGCCAAAGCTACCGCGACAGCGCATTTTACCCAAACTCTTTAAAGTCAGTTGCCGCAGGCCAAAGTGCGTGGTAAATTATGCTAACGAGGCAATTTTTGAGGATCGCGGTCCCCAGCTTGCAGGCCAAAAGGTGCCATGGCGCATTGAGTTTTTACTGTGGCATTCCAAATCCAACAGGATCCGGCACCGGTCACGTCCGGAAGCTCTCCGATCGCGAGGCTCCAGGACCGCGTTCCTCAATTGAAGACGCCTCGGCCGAGCGAAGTCGGCTATTGAGTTTACCCCGAGAGCCGGGGACTCGGAAGGTTCGTCAGGGCGATCGGGAACCGGCCCACACATCATTTGAGACACAGCGAGTTTGAGCGTGGGGGGATCCAATGCACCGCGTGGTCGTGACTGGAATCGGCGTCGTCGCGCCCAATGGGATTGGGCGTCGCGAATTCAGCGAGGCCATCTTCGAGGGGCGTTCCGGGGTCAATTTCATTGATAGCTTCGATACGACCGGCCTCAACATCAAGATCGCGGGCGAGGTCAAGGACTTCGACGTGCAGCCTTATCTGGGCGAGCACAAGAAGAATCTGAAATTGATGAGTCGGGCCGTGCGCTTCGCGGTGGGCGCCGCAGCGATGGCGACCGAGGATGCCCAACTCGAAACCGGCGGTCTGGATCCGGCGCGGTTCGGGGTCGTCATGGGAGCGGGAATCACGCCGGTCGACGTGAACGAGCTGGTCGCTCCGATCATGCGCAGCGTGAACTCCGAAGGGGCCTTCGACGTCTCGCGGTTCGTCCAGGCACGTTCCGAGTCGATCTTCCCGCTCTGGCTGCTCCAGCATCTCCCCAACATGGCCGCCGCCCACATCTCGATCCTCCACCAGGCGATGGGCCCGAACAATACCATCGTGACCGCGTGCGCGGCCGGGACCCAGGCCGTGGGGGAAGCCTTCCGCCTGATCGGACGGGGAGACGCCGACGTGATGCTGGCCGGCGGCTGCGATAGCCGACTGGACCCCCAGCTTCTCGTGGCGTATTCCGCGATGAAAGCGGTGAGCCTGTCCATACGCCCGCCGGCCGAGGTCTCCCGACCGTTCGACGCCGAGCGAGACGGCTTCGTCCTCGGGGAAGGGGCTGCTGTGCTCGTCATGGAAGAATACGAGCACGCCAGACGTCGAGGGGCCACGATCTACGCCGAGCTGACCGGTTATGGCTCGTCCTTCGACGCCTTCGGCATCACCCGGCCCGAGCCCGAAGGACGCGGCGCCGCCCTGTCGATGACGGCCGCGCTCCGGGAGGCCAGGCTCGACCCGAGCGACGTGGACTATATCAACGCCCACGGCACCAGCACCAAGCTCAATGATCTCATGGAGACCGTCGCGGTCAAGCGGGTCTTCGGGCACCGGGCCGCATCGATACCCATGAGCTCGCAGAAGTCCATGATCGGGCATCTAATCGGAGCCTCGGGGGCCGTCGAGGCCGCGGCGACCGCCCTCTCGCTCCATCGCGGCGTCATTCCACCCACCATCAACCTGGCGACTCCCGACCCCGATTGCGACCTCGACTACGTCCCGAACACCTCCCGGGAAATCCAGGTCCAGACCGCCATCTCCAACAGCTTCGGCTTCGGCGGCCAGAACGCGTCCCTCGTGATGTGCCGGGTTTGAATCTCCCGAACTCGAATCCATCCCGTCACGAGGGCTCCCCGCATACGGACGCCCGGTGGTAGAGTGTTGCCCAAGCGAGATCCGTCCGCGCCAGGTAGCCTTCCTCCAGGGCGGTCGTCGAAGTCGAGGTCTGGAGGATTTTGAGGATTGACTGGCGATGGGGCCGATTTGATTCTGCACGCCAACCACCGCTGACCATTGGGCCGGATGAATGCCGCAACGGAAGCTGGGACTCCTCGAGGCCGTCAGCCTGAACATGTCGCTGATGGTCGGCATCGGCCCGTTCATCACGATTCCAACACTGCTCGCGACCATGGGCGGTCCCCAGGCGATGATCGGATGGGTCCTGGGTGCCGTCTTGGCGATCTGCGACGGCATGGTCTGGAGCGAACTGGCAGCAGCGTTTCCGGGCGCCGGGGGAACCTATCATTACTATGATGCCGTCTACGGCCAGACCCGGGTCGGACGCCTATTGAAGTTCCTGTTCGTCTGGCAGTTCCTCTTCAGCGGTCCGATGGAAGTGGCAACGGGCGCCATCGGACTCGCGCTCTACCTCGGCTACTTCTTCCCCACCTTGAGTGAGACCGCCTGGAACTGGAACTCTCTCCTGCCCCTGATCGACCTGAAAGTCCTCTGGGGGCAGGTCGCGGCCATCGGCGTGACGGTTCTTGTGACGGCGCTGGCCTATCGGCGGATCACGGCCGCTGGCCGCCTGATGGTCGTCTTCTGGGTGGGCATGCTGGCCACCGTGGCCTGGGTGATCTTCACCGGGCTGACCCACTTCAATCGGTCGATCGCATTCGACTTCCCCCAGAATGCCTGGAAAGCGGACGGCCCCTGGATGGTTGGCCTGGGCATGGCGCTGGGGATCGCCATGTACGATTATCTGGGGTATTACCAGATCTGCTACCTGGGAGAGGAGGTAGCGGATACCCCAAGAACGATCCCCAGGGCCATCCTGATCTCGACGATCGGAGTCAGCCTGATCTACCTGGTCATGAACGTGAGCATCCTCGGAGTCCTACCCTGGAGGGAAGTCCTGGATTCCAAACGCGTGGCCACCGATTTGATCCTGCGGGTCTATGGGGAATGGGCGGCGAGCATCGTCACGGTGATGATCATCTGGACGGCGCTGGCATCCGCCTTCGCTGCGATCCTGGGTTACAGCCGGATTCCCTATGCTTCGGCCCGATCGGGGCACTTTTTCCGGTTCTTCGCCGCGACGCATCCGCGCGGAGAGTTTCCCCACCGATCGCTCTTGCTGCTCGGCGGGATCACGATGCTGGCCTGCCTGGCCGACCTGCCGACCGTGATCACGGCGCTACTCACTTCGCGGATCCTTATCCAGTTCATCGGACAGATCGCGACCCTCGTCTATTGGAGGTCTCGCCCCGATCGACCGAAGCCGGCCTTCGCGATGCCGCTCTATCCGTTGCCCATGGTGATCGCCACGGCCGGCTGGATGTTCATCTTCGCGACCTCGACATGGATCGTCGTGGCTTTCGGAGTGGGATCACTGCTTCTGGGGGTGTTCGCATTCGCGATCTGGGATGGATTGCGCGGACCGACGGAAAACCGCGAGGATCCCGCGGATACTCCGGCTGGTGCTCTTGAGTAGATTCGGCTTATAATGAGAAACTGGATCATTCCGCCCCTTGCGTCGAGGGGCGGCTATTGTCTTTGACCAACTCGTGTACGCTGGCGAAGCGTCGGACGAGGGGTTCCTTCGCCCGATCGAGGGATCGAATCGGGTCGAGATCGAATCCGACTCCGCGGCCAAGCCGGCGGTCCGTCCCCCCGTGATCTCGTGGGGGTGGTTTTGAAGCGAACTCCAACATGGTTGATCGTAATTTACTCCGTGAATTTGATGTCAGCGATGACGAGTTAACCGCCCTCGTCATGGGCGAAGACGGTTCGAACACCCTCGACCATTTCCTGGGCGAAGGCCAGAACTTCGAGATCGGCCGGATCGTCTCCGGTAAAGTCGTCGAGGTGGTCGGCGACCAGGTCGTGGTCAACGTCGGCTATAAATCCGAAGGGCTCGTCCCTCTCAACGAGTGGGAGGATGAGCCGCCCCCGCAGCCGGGAGACGACGTCGAGGTCCTCCTCGAAGGCATGGAGGATGAGACCGGAGAGATCGTCCTCTCTCGCAAGAAGGCGCATCGGATGCGCGCCTGGGAGATGGTCATCTCCCGGTACCATGAAGGGGACGTCGTCAAAGGGAAGGTCACGCGCAAGATCAAGGGCGGCTTGCTCGTCGATATCGGGGTCAACGTCTTCCTGCCCGCGAGCCAGGTGGACATCCGAAGGCCCTCCGATATCGCCGATTACATCGATCAAGAGATCGAGTGCATGATCTTGAAGATCGACGAGAGCCGGCGCAACATCGTCGTCAGCCGGCGCAAGTTGATCGAGATCACCCGGGAGCAGCAGAAGAAGCAGCTCCTCGAGGAGATCGCAGTCGGCCAGGTCCGCAAGGGGACGGTCAAGAACATCGCCGACTTCGGCGCCTTCGTCGACCTCGGCGGGATCGACGGCCTGCTCCACATCACCGACATGAGCTGGGGCCGGATCAATCATCCGAGCGACATGCTCAAGATCGACGATCAGGTCGAGGTAATGGTCCTCCACGTCGACAAGGAACGCGAGAAGATCGCGCTGGGATTGAAGCAGAAGTCGCCCAGCCCGTGGGAGAACGTCGAGCGCAAGTACCCGGTGGGTACGCGCGTCATCGGCGAGGTCGTCAACGTCATGAGCTATGGCGCCTTCGTCAAGCTCGAAGAGGGGATCGAGGGCCTGGTCCACATCTCCGAGATGAGCTGGACCAAGCGGATCAACCATCCCAGCGAGCTGGTCAACATCGGCGATAAGATCGAGGTCGTCGTCCTGGGGATCAACAAGGAGAAGCAAGAGATCTCCTTGGGGATGAAGCAGACCCAGGTCAACCCGTGGGATCAGGTCGCCGGCAAGTACCCGCCGGGTACCATGGTCGAGGGAACGGTCCGAAACCTCACCAACTACGGCGCCTTCATCGAGATCGAAGAGGGGATCGACGGCCTCCTCCATATCTCCGACATGAGCTGGACCCGGAAGATCGGCCATCCCAACGAGATCCTGGAGAAGGGCCAGCGCATCAGTTGCCAGGTCCTCAACGTCAACCAGGATCGCAAGCGGATCGCGCTCGGGCTGAAGCAGCTCCGTGACGACCCCTGGGAGACCGACATCCCCGGCCGTTACGAGCCGAACGACGTGGTCAAGGGGAAGGTCACCAAGCTGACCAACTTCGGGGTGTTCGTCGAGCTCGAGCCCGGCCTGGAAGGTCTCCTGCATATCTCCGAGCTGGCTGACCACAAGGTCGACAGCCCCGAAGAGGTGGTCAAGGTCGGTGACGAGATCGAAGTCAAGATCCTCCGCGTCGATCGGGGCGAGCGAAAGATCGGCCTTTCCCGCAAGAAAGCCCAATGGACCAAGCCGGAAGGCGAAGGCGAAACCGCTACCGCACCCGGTGAATCCGGCGGCGAGCCCGTCAAGGACAAGGAGAAGGAGAAGGACACCAAGGAACTCAAGGGCGGTCTAGGTGGCGGCGGGCCACTGTTCAGTATGGGCGGACCCGCGCCCGTCTCAACCGAACCCTCCGAAGAAGAAGTCCCCTCCTGATTCCCGAGGCTTCGCGCCGCCATTAACGTCCGCCTCGATCAAGCCGTCGTCTCGACCTAACAGTCGATGAACGACGGCTTTCTCTTTTCATCCCTCCTCCTCACATCGCTCTCTCAGGCCACTCTCTCGATCACAATCATCCTGTCTGACACAACCCTCCGAATCCCCAGATCCGCCAGATATCTCAAATAGCCAATTCTTCCCAAACTTACAGGACCACGTTAAGTTCTCAGCGCGGATGGTCCGATAACACCTGGTATCAAACCCTCACCGGCGAAGTGACCAAAGGATCCGAGGGCTCTACGGCATCGGGAATCCGAGCCGCAACGAGACCAGAATGCTGCTTTCCGGCGGATGTGAGTGACCCTGAAACGGCTCAGGCCGGCGATGGTCGCGGTACGTCGTCGAGGAGCAGGCAACGGCCAGGACGCGGAGACTTTGCCGAGATAGGCCCGGACGTGCGGATTGGGGATGTTGGGCGAACGATGATCGGACGATGAGGCGGTCACGATTGCGTTGCGGACGATAGCGGCCCGCGCGAACGGCCTGATTTGATGATCGGGCCGGTCGCAATGCTCAACTTTTCCACCCTTGACCCCTGATCTGAGCGGACCCAGTTTCGAGCGACTTAAAGAGGATCTTCATGGCCCGTATTCGCCGACATCGCCGTGATACGGTTCAGAGCCCCCTGGAGACTTATCTCCGGGAGATCAATGAGATGGCTCTGCTGACCGCCGACGAGGAGAAGGAACTGGCCCACCGGATTGCTCGGGGCGACAAGATGGCCCGCGACAGGATGGTACGGGCTAACCTCCGGCTCGTCGTGAATATCGCTCGGGGTTACATCGGTAAAGGACTGGCTCTCCAGGACCTGATCGAAGAGGGCAATCTCGGACTGCTGCGAGCCGTGCAAGGATTCGATCCCGCGGTCGGGACGCGGTTCAGCACTTATGCCAGCTACTGGATCAAACAGTCGATCAAGCGGGCGTTGGTGAACACGGCCAAGCCGATACGCATCCCGGCTTACATGGTCGAGCTCTTATTCAAATGGCGGCGGATGGCATCCGACCTCCAGGAGACGCTGGGCCGGCCGGCGAGCATCGAAGAGATCGCCAAGGCCCTGAAGCTGCCCAAGAAGAAACTGGCGATCGTCAAGAAAGCCATCAAGGTCTACAACCTCGTCCCCCAGACGGATCAGCCCGAAAACGGTTGGAGTCTCGGCGAGATGTTGATGGACGAGAGGACGCGCACGCCAGACGTGATGATGGACGAGGCCGACAACCTGAAACTCGTCATGGACCGGCTGGACGAGATGGACAAGCGTGAGGCGACCGTCCTTCGAATGCGTTTCGGGCTCAATGACCTGCCTCCCAAGACGCTCAAGGAGATCGGAGAGTCGCTCGGCCTTACCCGAGAGCGCGTGAGACAGATCGAGAATGAGGCGCTGGGCAAGCTCTCGGCCTCGTTGCAGGCGGATTGAAGTAAGGCGGCCGGTCCGGCCGAATTCGGTGCTCGCAAGACCCATGGAACTCGTGAGTCACACCTTCTCGGAATGCCATAGACTCGTCGGTCGATCCGATGATTTGCCGCGACGCCGGCTACTCCTGTGGAAATACCGGCGCAGCCGGTAGATCAGGAACCCCGTTCCGCATGTCAACAAGGTGATCAACGGCGTCGGCTCGGGGACGGTGGTCGGCAAGTCCTTCGAGGCACGCAGGTTCGTCCTCGGCTTCTCTCCCGAGAAGTTCGAAGTAAACTCCCCCCGGAAGGTACTTTTCGCCTGGGGGGTGATGCGGAGATACGCCTCGTTGCCGAACTGCTCTGCGAGTTTCCCTCCGGTGATCTCCACCTTGAGGTCGAATATGTCGGGATTCTTGCCGGTCGAGGATTCCTGATTGGCCACGCCGAAAGCCTTGGGTTGGCCCTGAAGGAGGATGCCCTCGTAAGGCTCGTTCCCGATGACGACGCTCCCGCGTATCTCGAACATATTGCCGGGACTTTCCACCAGGCGTCCCTTGCCGTCGAGCTTCATTTTGAGGGACTGCGTCAGTGTCCCATCCTTCTCCGGCTGCATCGGGACGAGATCCTTGTCCGCCGGCCCGAGCGAGATCAGGTGGGGCGTGTTGATCAGCGAGAAGACGCCGGTCCGCGTCGCCGGGTCGTACCGGTAGGTCTGGGATCCCCCGATGTCCCCGGCGATGTCGGGGTATGCCCTGCCTGGCCTGGGACGGATCAGGTCGGCGTGGGCCGGTAACCAGGCGCCGCTGATCAAGAACATCGGCAACACGAGACCCGTCCTGGCGATGGCGCTGCGCATCCGTTGCATGGGAACGTCCTCTCGGCCGTTCGCGTCCTACTGTGGTTCGTCCTTCGACCCGAGCGGCGCGGGATTCAACGCTCGATCTCTCGTCCCGTCCTCCCGGCGAATCGGTTCGGGAAGGTTCGGACGAGTTCGCTGCTCGCCCATGGCGAGGATCGAGAACCGCTCGGGCGATCGGCTCGAGGGAGCTGGGGGCGATCGAGGTGTGAATCCAGGGAGATGCCCGAAGCAAGAACCGGGCGAGTCGACGAACCGAGCACCTGAACACGGCTCAAGGTGAAAGACTTCACGCCGAATGAGCGGACGGCCTGGGCAATCCGTGTTGTGCCGACCGTCTCATGGCGGGGACTCTATTCCGCCGAGGCGTTCCTGTCAACCCGGGAATCTTATCGACGGCCACCGGATGATAGGCTGATCGTTCCGCGAGCGGTCCTGTTCGGGTTTGGCGCGAGACACCATCCTTGTCATCGAATTCCAACGTATCATTCGGCTCGTCCTTCTCCGAGGGGGCGGCACCGGCCGAGAATCGCCGCGATTGTTGGCACTCATTGGCACTCATTGGCAACATTTCCTGACCTCGCCGTCTCCTATCTCCAGGCCCCGAAGCAAGTTCGAGCCAAGCCCCGACTGGATAGGACACGCACGGGCGACAACGACATGGGCTACTCAACCGCAACCTTGGCCCGGTTCGGAGCGGTCACGCACGCTCCCTTATGATGAGAATGCCTCAATTTCGAGGATTCTTGAATGCACCTGGCGCGAAATCCGGCCGCTTGCGTCTCGAACTCTCGACGAGGTCGGCAGTTGCGAAAAATCCAAGAGAATGAGGATTCATCCTCCGAGACTCGATACGGCGAGCGTCGTCCCCTCGGGTGGGTCGTTGTTCACTTCCGGAAAGGTTGGGGCTGCTCCGATCACAATCTGCGTGATATCGAGCTACAATTCGACTGCCTCTCGAAATTTCGGGCGATTTTCTGGCGGGGATGACAATCGATGTCCTACCATGGCCGGTATGATGCGATTATGATCGGAGAAGCGGGCTCCGGAATCATCTCACCCCTGATCGCTGCTCGAAGGGGGGAATCCCGCGGCGCTCTCACGAAAGAGCCGAATAGGACGGGCGATGTATCAAGCCTCCAGGCCGCCCCTGCGGCGGATCATGCTGATCGACCAGGCCGTTCGGTCCGGTACCTGGCCCAACACGACGACTCTTGCCAATGACCTGGAAGTCAATCGGAGAACCATCCGCCGCGATATCGCCTAACTGTGCCACCAATTGCATGCACCCATAGAATTCGATCCCGACACGAAACGGCTATCATTACACGGAGTCCTCATTTCGCCTGCCCTATGTCCAGATGGCACATGGCGAGCTGGTCGCTCTCTACCTGGCCGAGCGATTGATGAGGCAGATGGAGGGCACTCCGTTCGAATCGGACCTCCGGCATGCGATCGCCAAGCTGGGCGCGATGCTGCCCGAAGGAGTCACCGTTCGCCTCGATGCGACGGCCGACATGCTGTCGGTCCTGCCGGCGTCTCGACCCTATTACGACCCGGAATCCTTCTGCACCCTCGCTACGGCCGTCGTCTGCCGGCATCGGGTGGAGATGGTCTACTGGACGGCGGGCCGGAACGAGACGACCAGCCGCGTCTTCGACCCCTACGATCTGGCCCTCATCGATGACGGCTGGTACGCGGTCGGCTATTGCCATCTCCGCTCGGAGGTCCGGACGTTCGCGGTGCAGCGTATCCGATCATTGGTCGCGACGGGCGAGAGGTTCGAGCGTCCTGCCGACTTCCGGCTCGAGGATTATATGAGCGGCTGCTTCCGCGCGGTCCGCGGCGACGGCGATCACGCCATCGTCCTTCGCTTCACGCCCGACGTCGCTGGCCGGATCGCCGAGAAACAATGGCACCCCAGCCAGGTCATCGAAGAGCAGCCAGACGGAAGCCTGATCGTCCGGTTCCGCCTATCCAGCCTCATCGAAGTGAAACGATGGGTGATGTATTGGGGATCTGCGTGCGAGATAGTTAGTCCTTCCGATCTTCGCGATCAGGTGATTAGCGAAATCAGGAAAATGATAGCAAACGATTGTTTTAAAAGGAATTGAGGCAGATAATGCTGCTATCGCTCACGATTTTGGCCGCTTTCTTGCGAGAGATCGCGTATTGTATTTGTGTGGGAAATGGATTTGGTTGTGGATTTAAAGCAGTGAGTTCACCATGACAGAGCACGAGACGTCGGTCGCATGGCAACTTTGGACGCTGGTCGTCTTATTTCTTCGTCGGAGGAAATTCCAGCAGTTCCTTGCCGAGGATGTCGCGAGCGACATGCTAACAGGCATGTTGAAGAACAACTCCCAATTCTTGGATGGCGGATATCCGTCGAAGTTACCTCAGTGCCTATGCCAGGAGGCTCTTTCCAAAGCCCTTACAGCAAGGAAGAAATCTGATCGTGTGGAATGTCAAGAACATATAGATGTTTTTGAACGATTGGTTGAAGTAGAGCGGGATAGCCCGATGGAGCTTTCCCCCTATCAGGAGGACCAGTACAACCACTTGAAGAGGCTTCTTGGCGATGTGAACGTTGAGAAACTGCTTGCTGCCTGCGGCGACAAAAAAACCGAGACAGTGCGACCTGGCAGACTCAATCGGAATGAAACGAAAGAGGTGGAAAGCTCTCCGAAACGAGATCAGGGCATCCATCTCATAGCTTAGCTATTTTCCACAATAACAAGGATTGAAATGTTGTCGATTTCCAGCATGGGGGAACCGCGAGCGATTCGTGCTCGGCCTCGGGCACGGTCGCTTGTAGGTTCCGATCTAAACCCATTCATCCTCTTCGCTCCAGGAGGCCATTTTGATCGGTGTAGTCAACAAAACAATCGACTTTACATGCATCCAGCATGACGTGGGAGTTCGACTTACGCAATCGCATGCCCGATGGCTTCGGGGGGCGGTGATTCGTTGCGCAGACAGGCCTGAATTTCATCAACACAATGACGAGGGGCTGATCTATCGTCATCCACTGATCCGTTACGACGTGAGCAGAGGCGTGGCCGAGATCGCTGGTCTCGGCGAAGGGGCTTTGCTGCTCCGATCCATGCCTGCCTTCGAAGCGTTCACGCTGAGTCACGAAACGCTGAGTGTCCTTCAGCGTGACGTCGAGGTCGAACGTGTCGAGATTGGCCCGACGACGGTTCCCATCCATTATTCATTCCTGACACCATATTTGGGATTGAATCAGGAGAATTATCACGACTGGGAGCGCGGCTCCGACTGTGAGCGCCGGCGTTTGCTCAGTCGAATCGTCGTGGGCAACATACTCTCACTGTCCAAGACCATCGGGCTGCACGTCTCCGAGCGTTTGAATGCCGAGGTTGACCTGGAGCCGTGCGGATTGCAGACGCTCAAGCCTGGCGTCGCCTTGCTTGGGTTTCGAGGCTCGATTCACATCAATTTTCGGTTGCCGGCTCGATGGGGGATCGGCAAGAGCAGTGCCCGAGGGTTCGGGACGTTGACCGCTCAGGAGGCGTGACATGGCCAAGTCCAAACCTGCAGCCGGTATTGTCACGAACGTGAGCATCGAGTTTCCTCGGACGGGCAATCCGTGGATCGATGCCGGGATCGTCGGTCTCTATCGAATATTGAACGGGAAGGCGTGCTATGTCGACCCGCCCGCAGACCTCGACATCGATCTCGTTCAAGCGTTGCGGTTTCCTGATGTCGAGGTGGATGGGCTCGCGACCGATCGGCTCGTGGTGAAGGGCCCGGCGGACCAGGTCCAGGCTTGTCTAGAAGCGGCTTATGATCGACTCGTGTCAATTTATTACAACGTTTCGAGCAAGAAACAGAAGGAGGAGAAGGGAACGTACAATTTCTATTACCGTCGTTCTGAGCCGGACTTCATCCCTTTCGCCAAGAAGAAGGCGGCTGGCGCGGCGCTGCTGCTCTTCGATAAGGCTGCGCGGCCATCGCAAGATCAGGCGGAATGGGGGGCAGCACCCGATGCCGCTGGGAAACTCGTCCGGACACCGGGTCGGATGCCGACGGACTATGCCCGACTTCAGGAACAGCTTGATGAGTTCCTGAAGCGAGAGGGACTCAAGCCTGGGCCGCCAGCGGGCTTGCTGATCGACGGCCCGAATCAGGTCCGTCCCAAGGTGGAGATCCGCGTTCGCGATCATTCCGATAAGGTCAAGGCGCAGTGTTTCCTCACCGGCGGTCCGGAGGCCACGCTGGTCGAGGCCAAGGAGACCGCGTTCCCGCTCCTCGGAGGCAGTCGATCTTTCATCAATGGAGTCGCAGACTGGCCCCGGATGGGGTGGAAGATCGACTTCGTCGGCAAGTTCGTCCCGGCCGTTTCGTTCTTCTATCTCCAAGGTGACGACATCCATGTCTTCTTCCCCGAGTCAACGAACCTTCGTCGCGTGGACGCTCTGGCCGATATGCTGGGCGGCATGGTCCAACTCGAACCGAATCTGTTCAGAAACTTCGAGTTACTGCTGAGTCCTCCGAAGCTCCGCCCCTTTTTTCGGAGGCGCTCGGAAGTGTCCCTAGGGTTCCTTTACAGCGTGTTCGTAAAGCTCAGCGAGCATCGACCACGGACGGTTGAAGCGCAAAAGGACTCTTCGGAGACCGGCTCGCGCCTCGTGTCGCTTGACGACGATCCGGAAGACTCCGGTAGCACGGATGAGCCAGAGGAACCACCGATCTCAGTTGATGCTGTCGTTGGCACCTTGTGGCAGGAGGGGACGACGAGCTTCACGGTCGTTTCGGCGGCGAAGAAGGGAAACGTCTGGATGGCTCGCGACTTCACGACGTTCCGGGACATAGACCGCCTGGCTCGGCTCTTCGCGCGCATGCAGAAGCGAATCTTCATGAAGGACGGGCGTGGGCGGTTCGAGTGAGATCCGAAGAAACTCATGGCCGCTCTCATCGACTTCGAGGCAAAGGCTGAGACTCGCACTTTGTTGCGAGATAAGGTCTGTGAATCGATCCTTCGGGGCGAGAGCGTCCTGCGGTTGCTGGAGCGTCACGCATTTCACATCAATACACATGCCGATCCGGGACAGGCACGGGCGGTCGGACCGCTGCTCGAATTTGCCAGGCTTAAGAAGCGGAACTGCGGAGAGGAACCGAGATGGAGAAAAGCTATTCACAAATGGTGAAGACGACGACCTGGCTCGGCGACTCGATCGGCAAGGCTCTTGCCGACGCCGTACTGGGGAAAGACGAGGACCAGGCCGAAGGCGCAACCGTAAAAAAGGCCACCGCGAAGGAGAGCATCGGAAGGGCAAAGGGAGGACTTTTCCGCCTGCGGAAGACTCGAACGGTCGCCGATTTCGTGAACGAGCTGGCGCGACTCCAGTTCCGCTACAAGATCGATGTGCCCAAGGACGTACTCGACGGGATACCTTCAACCCCGATCAATTCGAGGAGTTCCGCGGCTTCTGCGTGGTCGCCGCCTTGAATAGGTTCCAGTATCTGACCCGCAAGCGTACAGAGACCCCTAACCCGACCAATTGAGGAGACCGAGACTGTGCCGACGATCAAGCAAGCCAAGGCCCTGACGATCACGTTCTTGACTCCGGTGTCGCTCGGATCGCTCAACGGGAGCGACAAAGAAGCGGACAACCTGAGCAGCATCAAGAAGCTGACAGGGGAACGAAGACATACCCTTACGTGTCGAGCCAGGCATTACGACGAGCCTTGCGGGACCAACTCGGCGTGCTGGGATACAGTCTCTCCGAAGGTGTGGAGGCCAAGGAGAAGAAGGGTGCGGCCATCACGAAATGCCTGCCGGCCGAGTATCTCGATGATGACCTGTTCGGTTTCATGGATGCCTCGAAAGGAGGAACGCACAAGCGCACAAGTCCCGTCCGAGTCTCTCCGTTGCTGGCACTCGATGCTTACGAGGGCGACCTCGACTTCGGGACCAATTACATGGGAGTGGAGCAGGTGGAACGCCCAACATCTTCGAGACAGAGATCCACGGCGGGCTGTATCGCGGTACGCTGCTCATCGAGTTGGATGCCGTGGGCAGCTCGCGGATCGGCGAAGGGGTCTCGGCAGCGAAGATCAGCGAGTCATGGGATATCGCGCCGGTGGAGAAGCACCGACGCGTTACGGCATTGCTCTCGTCGTTGCAGCATCTCTGGTCGAGTGGACGACAATCACGGTTCCTCGCCGACATCAGCCCTAAGTTCGTCGCAGCGGCAGTCCTCACCGCCAAGGTCCCACTCTTCCTGGAATCCGTCACGGTACGGCGCGAGGGGACCGGCGGTGAAGCCGGTATCGATGTCACCCCGCTGACGGAATCGATCCAAGACGCGAAGAAAATCCTGGTCGAGCACTGCTTCGGGGCGCGATCGGGACTGTTCCGACAGGTACCCGAGGGCTGTTTGACAATCGGCCAGGCGTTCGAGAAGGCTCAGGGCTGGGTCAAAGACCATTACGGAGCATGACATGACCATCGTCATCGTCGAGGCGGCGGCTCCGGTGGGTAGCTGGCGACCTCCGGAGGCCCTGACGTATCACCGGACTTTGCCCTTGCCTCCCTATACGACGCTGGTCGGCATGCTGGGAGCCGCCCTCGGTCTGGGCTTGCCGGACGCCTATCGCTTCGTTGCGGAGCGTGATCTGCAGCTCGGCGTAGGGGGCTGGCACGAAGGGGAGATGCGCGACCTCTGGAAGTTCCAGAAGCTCGGCGAGAAGGAGGTCAAGTCCGACGTACTCTTGCGCGAGTACTGGACCGATGTCCGCCTGGCACTGGTGGTCGAGACTCCTGACGCAACGACCGCTGCGACCATCGCCGATGCATTCCGGGCCCCGGCGTATCCCCTGACGGCAGGACCGAGCGACGCCTTGCTGAAGGCCGTCGCGGTCCGGATTGAAGACGCCGAGCCTGTCGCCACTCGCGTCCTGGCTCATGTCATGGTCTTTCGCGAAATCAGCCCGAAGTTCGAGCTCTACGAGTCTCTCTTGGACATTCCTTTCCATCGCGCGATCCGCGCCCGGCCATCGAACGGCTTCCGGTCGGGTTCGCGTTCGAGCGGGACGGGCGACGGCAACTCATCGGGCGGGACATCGTCTCCTTCGTCGCCGATGCGATCAAATTGGCGGAAGACGACGAGGCAGTCGTGGGCTATTGCGTGAACCCGGAATCGCAGATCCTTCGTCGAAGTCAGACATTCTCCACCTGGAAGGACGGATTCACGTGGATCATCCCCGTGCATCGTTACGACTCGACCCTAATGCGGGAGGAAAGCTCCTCGACGATTCCATCGCCAAGCGGGAAGACGAAGAGCAAGAAGAACAGTCCTACTGGCAACACGTGACGGCGGTCTACGACGCCTGGTGCGGCTTGATCGTCGAGCACAGCGCCCTGATCGAGCGGGTCGCCGACCGACATGGACTCGACGAAAGTACGTTTGCTGCAATCGTCGCTTCTGTGCGTGGCTCTTCATGACGTGGGGAAGCTGACGGTGAACTTTCAAGCGCATGATGACTGCCCCAGATGACAAGGCTTATCGTGATGCAATCGGCCGCAACTACCGCCACGAGATCGCCGCGCTCTGGTTCGTCGAGGTGACGTCCGATGCGTTGGCCAGTTCGTACGGCCGGATTCCCGGGAGGAGCTGTCTAGAGGTTCTCGCAGTCGCGGGACATCACAAGTTTCTCGCCGATGATTATCTATTTGACGAATCGAAGTTCCTCAATCGTATCGAGTGGGAACCCGATGCTTTCACCGCGATCAAGGCCGCATTCGGTCTGGCAAAGGAGATGTTTCTGGCTCAAGGGTGGAGCTTCGACTCCCCTGCCTCGACCTCGACGTGATCGAGAAGATGCTTTGCAATCGCGACGAGAATTATCCTTATCGCCGGATGATGGATGCGAAGAAAGAGTTGGCTAGTAGTGCCCGGTAAGGAGAAGGGACACTTTCGCGATCTCTTCATCCTCCTCAAAGGACTTCTGATGACCGCCGATTGGATGGCCAGCGGCCACCAAAACGCCGATGCGGCGATCGAGGCGTCCAGGCACTTCCTTCACATCGATCCAGCCAGTCTATTTGGCCATGTGAAGGAGAAGGCTGAGGCAGACCGGAGAGCACGCGGTGATGATACACCGTTCGATGGCTACCGGCCGTTTCAAGAGCAGTGTGGTGAAGCCGAGGGGCATGTCTTGGCGATCGCGCCGACGGGTAGCGGAAAGACCGAAGGCGCTTGCCTCTGGGCACTGCGACAAGCCGAGCGGGGCCACGCACGAAAGCTCTTCTTCCTCTTGCCGACGATGGTCACCGCGAATAGTGTCCATGCACGACTGGAGGCGTTTTTCAAGGAAAAGCAGGGCCACGAAGTGGCGCTTGTCCACTCGACTGCCGATTTGATCAATAATCGAGATGGCGGGAAATGAAGCCGATCGGACGAGTATTCGTCGCAATTCGCTCTGGGAGCCCCATTTCTTCCCGCCGGTTGTGGTCGGGACGATCGATCAACTCCTCGTCACGCTATTCCACGCGGGACGCTGGGCAATGAAGACACTGGCCGTTGGACGACGCAGCGATCGTCATCGACGAAGTCCACGCTTATGACCCTCATACGGCGGGGCTGTTGATACTCCTGATCGAGCAGCTCCGCGACCTCGGCGCGCGATTCATGGTTATGAGCGCGACGATGCCGTCCGACCTTCAGGCGACGATTCGTCATGCCCTGGAAGGCGGAACTGGGCCACCGTCGTCCCCAGTCGCTCTCGTCAAGGACGAAGCCTATACCGGTTCATCCCGGAACATCTGGAGCACCTGTGACATATCATTGACAGAGTGGCTGACTAGGAAGACCCGCAAGGGGAAGCTTCTCCCCTCCCAGAGGTTCCGTAAATTATGGGAAGAAACGACGGAAACCGGAGAACCGTTCAAGATTCTTATCGTTGTGAATACCGTTCGACGCTGCCAAGATCTGGCCGAAGCTCTGCGAAGGGTTCAATCCGGTGTGTTACCACTCCAAGTTCATCTTCCGGGATCGTTCCAGTAAGGAACGGCAAATCCTCGATGCTAAGCCGCGATTGCTGATCGCCACCCAGGTCGTGGAAGTCTCTCTCGAGCTCGACTACGACGTCATGCACACCGAGTGCGCCGCATTCGACGCCCTGGCGCAGCGGGCCGGGCGAGTCAATCGGTTTCGTCGAGACATACCGGGGCGAATTGTGGTCCATCTGGCCGAACAGGGCAGTGACAAGATCTACGATCAGCCGAAGGGAGTTCTGAAGAACTCGTGGCAAATCTGTCGCGAGAATCCCGGCAGGCTCACCGAGGGCGACCTGATCAGGCTCACTGAACAAGCCTATTCCGGATTCGTCCTCGCGAAGCAACGAGAGTTTCTCGATATTCAGGCCCTCGCTCTCAATCAGCAGCAAAGACTCTCCGGCGTGTCTGGACAACCCGCGTCCCGACGAGCAATCGCTCAAAACGCGGCTGGAGCCTTATCCCCAGATCAGCGTGATTCCCGAGCCTTTTTTCAACGAGGTCATGCGATAGACAGGATCCCAAGAAGAGACGACTCTACGAACTCAAGATGCCAGTCTGGTATGTACGCTCACATAAATTCAAGGGGGACAATCCCGACGATCTGCCGATTTGTCCTATGAAGTATGACTCGGACTACGGCGGGCGATTTCTCGCGGTCCCGGACCATCCTGAACCAGGCCACGAGATCATTTGAGGCAACCTCGATGCAATTGATCCTCAACACCTTCGGCGCCAGCCTTCGCAAGAAGGACAACATGTTCCTGATCCGCTCGGGTGAGCGGCAGGTGTTGATGTCGCCGAAGAAGGTGCAGTCGATCGTGCTGGCGACGGGCGTCCATCTCTCGACGGACGCGATCCGGCTGGCGCTGGAGCACCATATCGACATCGCCCTCCTGGATAAGCACGGCGAGCCGTATGGGCGGTTCTGGCACGCTCGGCTGGGCTCGACCAACCGGCTGCGGCGTCGGTTGCTGGAGATCGCCGAGACCGAGGAGGGTATCGTCCTGGCCGGCGAATGGGTGCAGGCCAAGATCGGCAATCAGGCCGGGCTACTCCGCGAGCTGGCGCGGACCCGCCCCGACCGAGCCGAGGAGCTGGAGGACGTCGCAGGGCGGCTCGACAAGATGGCCGATATCGTCGCCGGGCTCAAGGGCGCCGCGATCGACGAGCTTCGCGGCTCCCTCATGGGCCTGGAAGGAGTCGCCGGCCGCGAGTATTTCGCCGCGCTGAGCCTCGCCCTCCCCGAGCGATTCCGCTTCAAGGGCCGGAGCCGGTCTCCCGCCAAGGACGAGTTCAACTGCCTCATCAACTACGCGTACGGGGTGCTCTATTCCCTCGTCGAGCGGGCCTGCCTGCTCACCGGCCTCGACCCTTGCATCGGTCTTATGCACACCGATAACTATAACAAACCGTCGCTCGTGTACGACCTGATCGAGCTCCATCGGGTGCATGCCGAGAGGGTCGTCATCAACCTGTTCGCGGCGCGGAAGGTCAAGGCGGAGCTCTTCGATCAGGCCGATGGCGGATTCCGACTCAACGCCGAGGGCCGCGCCCTGCTCCTGGGCGGCCTCAACGAGTATCTCGATCGGACGAAGCAACACGGGCGCCGGCGGCTCAAGATCCGCGACACGATCGTCTACGAATGTCAGCGGCTGGCGGGCCGGCTCCTTCGCGGGCTGGACGATGACGCCGAGGTCAACCTGAGCGTCTACGACGTGGCGGCGGAGCTGGGAGGCGAGTCATCGGAGTCCTCCTCTTCATCCGCCGGAGAGCCGGGTTTCCGCGAAGACCCGGTCGCGATCGGATCGGCCGCGATGGACGAAGCGACCGTCGAGCACGAAGAGGAGCCGTCGCGGCGAGACGATTCACCGAACCCGGGCGGACCGGTCCTCGGCTCGAACGGCAAGGCGAGCGAACTTCAGCCCCCTTTCGATGGAGACGGAGACGGCGATGTTGACGTGGGTCCTGTATGATATCGTGGTCAACCGGACGCGGGATAAGGCCGCCAAGGCGTGCCTCCAGGCCGGCCTTTATCGCGTGCAGAAGAGCGTTTTCCTGGGGACGCTCGCCGAGAACCAGCGCGACGAGCTGGGCCTCCGCCTGGATGCGCTGATCGACGACCAACGCGATTCCGTCTATATCTTCCCGATGTGCCGGCCGGATTTCTCGAAGGTGAACCTGCTGGGTCAGGCGTTCGACGAGAAGATGGTTTGCGACGAGGTGCGTACGCTCTTGATCTGACGAGATCCGCGGCGGAATTGGGCCGGCGGGAGCGAGTGAAGGGGAGGCACGGCGATGGATCTGGACTTCCAGGACGTCTTGCTCACGCCGAGCGACCTGCTGGAACACTGGTTTTGCGGGCGATTCACGTACTTCGAACGGCACCTTGCGTTGCCCGAGTTCCAGGAGCGGAGGGAGAAAGTCCGGCGAGGTCGCGCACTGCACGCGGTACGAGAGGCGACCAATCGCGCCTACTTGAGGAAGCGGCTCGGGGTTGTCGAGAAGCGGATCGACGTGAGCCTGATCAGCCAGCGGCACCATCTCCGCGGCCGACTCGACGAGGTGCTCTTCTTCGAAGACGGGACCGCCGGTCCTCTGGATTACAAGTTCGCCAAGGACCCGGGCCGGATCTTCACAACCCTACGCCTTCAGTCGGCGATCTACGCGTTACTGATCCGGGAGAACTTCCGGATCCCGGTTCGCCGGGGCTTTCTCGTGTACACACGCAGCCAAAACCGAGTGGTCGAGATCACCTACCAGCCGGAGGATTTTCATAGGATCGGCCGAGCCGTCCAGGATATACTTGAGGTCATGCATCGAGGCAAACTCCCCCGGCGAGCGGCCCCGTCTCACTGCATCGACTGCTGTTACCGATTTATTTGCGTCTAAGTCTTCCGTATTCTCAACTAGCTTTGATACAATGACTTATATCGCGGATCTCCATGCAGTCCTTACGCCGGACTGCATTGGCAAAGGCCTTTCCTGTTGCAATTCCTCGTTTTTCGTGCCCAAGCAATTGCGGTTTAACCATAGGAGGTGTCACACTTTAGAGGACCAGCGGGGTTGCGGTGACCCATCCACGACAACAAGGATTGAAACATGCAGAGATCTGGCGACCGGAGGTTCGCGGCGTCGAAGGTTGCGGTGACCCATCCACGACAACAAGGATTGAAACTACTCGGCGTCTGGCTCATCGATCTCGGGTCCGAAGCGAGTTGCGGTGACCCATCCACGACAACAAGGATTGAAACGTGGTCCGGCCGCACCAGTTCGCCCCGTGCGGGCCACGTTGCGGTGACCCATCCACGACAACAAGGATTGAAACCAGACCTCGATGGACATCGACGCCACCCAGTCTCCGGTTGCGGTGACCCATCCACGACAACAAGGATTGAAACCAACCTTTAATGTCGTCGTGGACGCCCCGGTTCCCCGTTGCGGTGACCCATCCACGACAACAAGGATTGAAACTCGTCGAGCCATCGCTCGTGCTCGTCGCGGCATTCCCGTTGCGGTGACCCATCCACGACAACAAGGATTGAAACGCCCGAACGGCGACGGACATGTCGGAGGACGCGGACTCGTTGCGGTGACCCATCCACGACAACAAGGATTGAAACATCCGCGAATACACCGACCCTGCCGATCGCATCGACGTGTTGCGGTGACCCATCCACGACAACAAGGATTGAAACCGGTCGGGCACGGGCAGCCCGACGGCCACCAATCCGAGTTGCGGTGACCCATCCACGACAACAAGGATTGAAACCTCGCCGCCGTGGAGCAGTCCGACGAGGGCTATTGCAGTTGCGGTGACCCATCCACGACAACAAGGATTGAAACCGTATAGCTTTATGCGGTTACGTGGGCGAGCACGCCAGTTGCGGTGACCCATCCACGACAACAAGGATTGAAACCTCGCTATTCCTGGCATCGCATGCGGGAAGCCACCGGAGGTTGCGGTGACCCATCCACGACAACAAGGATTGAAACAACCGGGCGGTTTCGGCCGGATCGATGGGCGATGCGGTGTTGCGGTGACCCATCCACGACAACAAGGATTGAAACACGATCCGCGATTAGCCGACCGACAATACTGGCACGGTTGCGGTGACCCATCCACGACAACAAGGATTGAAACGCCCCGACCCGGAGCGTGGACGGGGTCACGCGGAAGTTGCGGTGACCCATCCACGACAACAAGGATTGAAACCCGGCGGACCGTCGCCCGGCGGACCTGGCCGGCCGGAGTTGCGGTGACCCATCCACGACAACAAGGATTGAAACATCGCTTCCGTCGCTCATGAAGACGCCCACTTCACGCAGTTGCGGTGACCCATCCACGACAACAAGGATTGAAACACATCGACGGCGTGCTATGCGAGCAAGGCGACCGGGTTGCGGTGACCCATCCACGACAACAAGGATTGAAACATCGGCCACGATCCGGATCGAGACATCAAGGAATGTCAGTTGCGGTGACCCATCCACGACAACAAGGATTGAAACCCCGAGAAGCAACCGTCCTCGGCCATGCTCTGGGGGTTGCGGTGACCCATCCACGACAACAAGGATTGAAACACAACCCGCCGAGGTCCGCCCGTCGATAGTCGCCAGGGTTGCGGTGACCCATCCACGACAACAAGGATTGAAACTGGCTCGGCATCATGACTCTCGGCTCCGTCGGACACCGGTTGCGGTGACCCATCCACGACAACAAGGATTGAAACTCGTCACCCCGACTCGCTCCGACCAGGCCGACCCGGCAGGTTGCGGTGACCCATCCACGACAACAAGGATTGAAACCGATGCATCAAGCAGTTTGCGGTCCTCTTCGCCGATCGGGGTTGCGGTGACCCATCCACGACAACAAGGATTGAAACGTCACGAACAGCCGGTCATCCGTCCCGGGCGTCCCGAGGTTGCGGTGACCCATCCACGACAACAAGGATTGAAACATCGCGACGAAGCCGCCGCGCTCCGCGCCTCGTCGGAGTTGCGGTGACCCATCCACGACAACAAGGATTGAAACCAGGCGGGCGATCGATCGCGGCGAAGATCGTGCCGGGTGTTGCGGTGACCCATCCACGACAACAAGGATTGAAACTCTGCATGTCATGCCATTGCAGCGGTCTTCGATCATAGTTGCGGTGACCCATCCACGACAACAAGGATTGAAACCACACCGCTATGTCATTCGGCGTCGCCGGGGGCCTTCCTGTTGCGGTGACCCATCCACGACAACAAGGATTGAAACATGTCGGGCGGGACGGCCTCGAGCGCGTCATACGCGTGTTGCGGTGACCCATCCACGACAACAAGGATTGAAACACGAACGCGGGATCGACGGCGACCACGGGCGTCGGGATGTTGCGGTGACCCATCCACGACAACAAGGATTGAAACCGGCTCAGGCATTTCGTCAGCCATCGGCTATGGCCCTGTTGCGGTGACCCATCCACGACAACAAGGATTGAAACCCAAGCGGGCCGGGCTGTTCCTGCGATACCGGGACAAGTTGCGGTGACCCATCCACGACAACAAGGATTGAAACTAATACAGGTCGTCTCGCGACTTGATCGGGCCGGTGGTTGCGGTGACCCATCCACGACAACAAGGATTGAAACCCCACCAACACCCTGGTTATCCCCAATTCCATCACGAGTTGCGGTGACCCATCCACGACAACAAGGATTGAAACACGGGCCTGCGCGACTCGCTGGCGCCCTCGTACCATGTTGCGGTGACCCATCCACGACAACAAGGATTGAAACCATGTAATCCACGACAACCAATCCGAGCTTGTGTTGTTGCGGTGACCCATCCACGACAACAAGGATTGAAACCTCGAGGGCGACCGCGTGTTCAAGATCACCCACGACGGACCTGAGGATGTCCGATGACGGGAGGCGTCGGAGCAGGTCCAGCCCCGGTGCAAATTGGATCCCGGGGAGTTATCCTTGTCACCTGGATATGGGGCCTCGGGCTTCGGGCTTCTGGAAATCCTCAAGGGCTCCCGGGAGTGGTAGCGATCATGAGTTCGTTGACATCCGAGACCATCGCGCGTTTGTGGGATGATTTCGACGCACGTGAAACGCTCTTGCGGCAGGTCGTCGCCGACCGCCTGGGTGCCGATCGGCCCCCGCTCCTACCCGATCACATCGTGGCGACTTATTACTTCGCGTTCCGGTCGCAGTCGCTCGCGAAGGCCGTCGAAGAGATCAGCTACCATGCGACCAGCGGGATCAAGAACCCTCCCGAGGGCTCGCTGCTCGAGCAATGCTCGGCGCGTCAGGCCGGGGTGGACGCGTTCGACGCCACTGGCCGGATCGGGTTGCTCCACGTCGCATTCCCGCTCAAGATGATGCGGCACCCCGACGGGCATCTGACCTCGTGCGACATTCTCCATACCGTGGCCGGCGCTGTCATCTTCGATATGTACGAGAACCAGGACGCACGCCTGGTGTCGCTGGGGATTCCCGACGACGTGCTCGCGACCTTTCCAGGCCCGGAGTACGGACCGATCGGCATCCGCAAGAAGACGGGATTCGCGCTCGATCAGCCGGCATTCGGGACCATCCTCAAGCCGACCGCGGGGATCACGCCGGACGATGTCGAGCGACTGGTCGAGGAAGTCGCCGGCAGCCCCCTCCTCATGTTCATCAAGGAGGATGAGGACCTCTATCCCGACCTCGACTATTCGCCGGTCGCCGAACGGACCCGGCGCGCCGTCGCGGCCATCGAGCGGGTGCGCGACCGTCGCGGCGGGCTCGGTCTGGTTTACTCGCCCCACGTGACCGCGGCGCCTCATCAGATTCTGGAGATCGTCCTCGCGGTTATTGAGGCCGGTGCGTCCGGGGTGATGTTCAGCGAGACATACGCCGGTGGCACCGTCAGGATGATCCGCGAGGCGACGCGCAACCTGCGCGATCCGCCCGCGATCTACGGGCACAATGCCGGCATCGGGATCAAGACGCGCGCGATCTGCGCGAGGTCATCGACCTGCTCGCCCGCCTCGACGGGATCGATTTCCGCCAGACCGCACCCGTTCGACCCGGTGCCCCCTATATTCGACCCTACGGCGCGGAATGGATCGCCTCGGAGGACGCCCTCACGCGGCCGATCGCGGGCATCAATCCCACGATGATCACCCGCGCCGGCGCGCTCGACCAGGGGAACATCATCCTCAATCTCCAGGATGTGGCCTCGAAGGGGATCGCCCAGAACATCCTCTTCCTGGCCGGCTCGGCGATCAACTCGATCAAAGGGAAGGACGGCAAGACGGATATCCGGATCGGGCTCGAGGGACTGCTCCAGGCGATCGAAGTTCATCGCTCGGGCGAGCTCGAGTGCGTACCGATCGAGGAGCACTTGCAAGCCCTGGCGGCCGTCGCTCGACGGAAGGGCCTGGCGGAGCTGAGCGAGTCATTACGGCAACGATATCCGGGGAAGGTCTCATGATCACCAAGGATCCGCGATGCCTGCGGATTGGAGTGCTGGGCTGCGGCCCGATCGCGCAGTTTGCCCACTTCGACGCCTGCCGCAAGGCGCGGAATGCCGAGTTGTATGCGATCTGCGACGTCGCGGAGGACCTGCGCGAACGGATGGCCGCCGTCCACCAGCCGAAGGTCGCATTTCGCGATTACGACGACATGCTGGCCGATCCACAGGTTGAGGCGGTGATCGTCGCCATCGCCGATCAGTTCCACGTCCCCGCCACCTTAAAGGCGATCGAGGCCGGTAAGCACGTCCTGGTCGAGAAGCCGCTGGGCACGACCGTCGAGTCGTGTCGAGAGCTTCGTGACAGGGTTGCACCGAAGGGCCTCGTCGTTCAGGTGGGCAATAATCGCCGGTTCGATCCGGGGATCGCGTTCGCCCGACGGTTCATCCGCGAGGAGATGGGGGAACGGATCGCGCTCAAAGCCTGGTACTACGACTCGATCTATCGATACACGATGACCGACAACCTCCAGCCGATACCGGTGACGAGCGGGAATGCGCTCCGGCCCGAGGGCGATCCCAAGTCGGATCGCAAGCGCTACTTCATCCTGACCCACAGTAGCCACCTGGTCGATACGGCTCGATTTCTCGGTGGCCCGATCGCGGCGGTGCGTGCCCGTGTCCTCGAACGCTTCGGGGCCTATTGCTGGTTTGTCGCCGTCGATTACGAGGACGGCTCACTCGGCCACCTGGACCTCCAGATCCCCGTTCGCGGGGACTTCCAGGAAGGCTTCCAGGTCTTCGGCGAACATGGAAGCGTCAACGCCCGGGTCCATCTCCCCTGGTTTCACAAGTCGAGCGACGTGGAATGCTTCTCGACGCGCGATCGCCAGTTCCATCGCGTCCTCGGCGAGGACGCCTATACCTATAAGTCACAGGTTGAGGGTTTTGCGTCCACGATCCACGACGGGCTGCCTCAAATCGGTGCGAGCCTCGATGACGGACTGGCTGCCATGCAGGCGATGGTGGCCATCGCCCGTTCGGCGGAAACCGGCGAGCTTGTCCGTTTGAAAGACGTAAGAGGAGGAGTCTGATGCATCTGGGGATCTTCGCCAAGACCTTCCCACGCCCGACGCTCGAAGAGACGCTCGACGCGATCGCCGACCGAGGTTTTTCGCACGTGCAGTTCAATATGTCGTGCGCCGGATTGCCGACATTGCCGGAGCGGCTCGATGAAGACCGTTGCATCTGGATCGCACGCGAGATCCGCCGGCGCGGGATGACCATGGCCGCGATTTCGGGCACGTTCAACCTCTGCGATCCCGACCACTCGCGTTTCGAGGAAAACCTCCATCGCCTCGGGCTGCTCGCCGCGGCCTGTCGATGGCTCGACACGCGGATCATCACCCTCTGTACTGGCACTCTCGACCCTGATGACATGTGGGCTTGGCATCCCGACAACGTACGCCGAAGCACCTGGGAGAGCCTGATCGAATCGATGCGTCAAGCGGTCCAGATTGCCGATCGTTACGAGGTGACCCTGGCGTTCGAACCCGAGATCAATAACATCGTCAACTCGGTCAGCAAGGCACGCCGGCTCCTCGATGAGATCGGCTCACCCTGGCTGAAGGTCGTGATCGATCCCGCGAACCTCATGCGAGCCGGCGACTTCTCCCGCATGAATGAAATTCTGAGCGAGGCCTTCGATTGGCTGGGATCGGATATCGTCCTCGCCCACGCCAAGAATCCGGCGAATGATCGAAATCCCGATGAGACTCTGCCGTTGAAAGAGGATCTCAGCTCTCCCGCGAGCGAGTGGCTCCCGGATTTCGTTGCCGGTCAGATCGAAAAACTCGAGCATCTCTCTCCCAAGCCAATTCTGAGGATTATTGTCGACAGGCACGGATTTTATGACTGGTACATCAAAGGTCTGAATCGGATCGACTATTCGGGTGCCCTCGTGATTCATGGACTACCGGAGCAGGAGGTCGCTGATATTCAGGGACTTCTCGTCAGTATATTGAAGAGATCTCGGTAGAGTCACGGAATGACCCTTCGTGACGTCATCAGCGATGCAGGGGATCGTGATGCCGGTTTTTGTCCACGATGGTCTGAGCTTCCCATACCGAGAGGAAGGGCAGGGGCTCCCGTTCGTGTTTCAGCACGGCCTGGGCGGCGACCTGAATCAGCCGTTCGGGGTCTACCGTCCGGCCCCGGGGATTCGACTCCTCGGCTTCGACTTTCGTGCTCATGGGCAGACGCGTCCCCTGGGCGATCCGGACAAGCTGAGAATCGCGACCCTGGCGGACGATATCATCCGGTTCATCGAGCATCTTGGGATCGACCGCGCGGTCATCGGCGGGATCTCGCTGGGATCGGCCGTCGCCGTGAAAGCAGCCTTGCAGTATCCGGATCGCGTTCTAGGACTGGTGCTCTCGCGCCCGGCATGGATCGGAGGGCCGCAGGCGGCCAATGTTCATCGGTATGCAACCATCGCTCGACTGATCCGCGACCGGGGAGCCAGGGAAGGGCTGCGAACCTTCCTCAAGACGCCGGAGTATCAGGCGATGAACCGCGAATCGCCCGATTGCGCGCGATCTCTCATCGGCCAGTTCGAACAGCCAAGAGCTGAAGAATGCGTGGACCGGCTGGAGCGATTATCCAGCGACTCACCTTGCAATCGGTCGGAATATGCGGGGATACAGGTCCCCGTGCTGATCCTCGGCAACCGACAGGATCCGATCCATCCCTGGAAATATGCGGAGACTCTCGCCAAGCTCATCCCCAGCGCCTCGCTTCGCGAGATCACGCCGAAGTCCGTGAGTGTCGAGAAACATGCCGCCGACGTGAAAGCGGCGCTGGACCCGTTCCTGATGCAATGGTCCTAGAGAAGGTCACGCCATGCTGAAATGTTCCACCTCGCTCTGGTCGGCCGACTTATCGAACCTTGGCGACGAGATTCGCCGGGTCGACCCGTTCTGCGAGCGGTTCCACCTCGACGTAGCCGATGGGCACTATGTCGCCAGCCTGCTCTTCTTCCCGGACCTGGTCAACGCCCTGAGAAAGCACACGGCGAAGCCGTTCGAAGTACACCTCATGACCACCGACCCGTTGGCCTGGATCGAGCCATTTGCCGAGGCCGGTGTCGACGGCATCATCTATTGTTTCGATTCTCTGCGTGACCCGGCCGCGGCGATCGACCAGGCCAAGGCACTCGGCAAGTTCGTGGGGATCTCGCTCCTGGTCACTGAGCCGGTGAGCCTCCTCGAGCCCTACTGGACCTCGATCGATCAGATCACGATCGTCGGCACGCCGATGGGGACGAAAGGCACCTCGATGGATGCGTCAATCCCCGCAAAGATCCGCGAAGCCCGCGTATCGATGGAGAAACAAGGAACCAGGGTTGATATCCAGCTCGACGGCGGGATCCGCCGCAATACGGTCCCGCTCATCCACGAATCCGGGGCCGACTGGATCGTACCCGGCTCGCTCATGTTCGGCGAGGATCCCGCCGCGATGCGTCGATGGCTCTCGACACTCTGAGTCGAAAACTCTTGACGGAAGTACGCTTTCGCCGCAGGGGCTCGCCGTCCGAAGACGCTCTTCCAGACCGACTTGATCGCTTGACGATTCTTTACGGCGTTATCCCTGAATCCATATGGATCGATTCGGGGAGATTGTCGATAATCCCGAAGTCTCCGACTGGAATCGGAGTTTCCCATCGCCTTTCCGTCTGATGCGAGTCGGGATCATGTACCAGGGAAGCTGGATCAGCTCGACGATCCGTGCCCTTCTCCTGATCGTCACGACGATCCAGGGTCTCACCCCGGATCTTCATGATCTCGCATCGCCTCGCGCCATGATCTTGCTTTGCCCCTCCTTACTCGGCCCCTCCTATCTGGTCGAGGATGATTCTCCGGACGATGTCTGCGATTATCTGGAGATCGGCAACTCGTGCAAAGCACTACGCGAAGCCCATCAGCCCTCCCCTAGCATCCTGGAGATCATCTCCGGTCCGCGTGAGATGGGTCGTTCTTCGGAGGACGGCATTCTCCGCGACCGTGGTCGCGTCACGCGCCTTCTCCCCCTGTATTACCAGCTTCTGCGACTCCTGTTCTAGACCTCCACCTCGCTCACTCACCCTCGCTGCGCGCGTCTCCATCACCTCGCAACCCGAGGGTCATGCGATTGCGCGCCCGATCCGACCGTCGGGCGGCTCCCGATATTCCACACATCCGACGCTCGCCCATCCACGGGGCTCCGATCGAGCGCCGTCAGGGATGATTCTCCTCAATTCCCTTCATAGGAGACCGTACCAATGCGCCTTGATATTCTAGTAATTGCTTATTTCTCGCCGGAAACCATGCTTCCACTTTCCTCCGTGATAGCGACGATCGCCGGCTTCGCCCTGATGATCAAACGCAGTTCTTTCCTCTTCGCGGCGAGGAGTTGCCGCGCCGTCTTCCGACGAGCTCGAAAGATCGGGCGACGCGATTCGCCGCATATCCGGATCATCGCGAAGGAGCTGGAATCCTCGAATCGGGAGTGATGCGGACCGGCAACGGAGGGGCCGCGGATTCGGATTCAGAAGTCTCGTGATCTGGATTATACGATCACATGAGGGGAACGCATATGAGCCTCATGACGACCGAGCGTCGAAGCCTCGAGACCGCGAGGCGGGTGCGATTCGCGCCCGATCGACGACGAGTCTCGGAAAAACCCGACGCGGCGTTTCGGCCTGCGACCCTGATGGTACTGGCGGTCTGGATGGGAGTGACGACCGGCCTGACCGAACTCGCGTTGTTGTTCGCGCGTTGGCGACTCGTTGACGCGACGGCACTGAGCTCCGTCCAGTTGAACCAGCATGCGCTCTGGATGGTTCCTGTCTCTTACGCGATGGTGTTCGGCTCCTTCGGGCTGGCGTCGGCGCTTCTCCTCTCTATCTTTCGAAGCCGATGGTCGGTCATCCTCGGCGTCTACGTCCTCAGTTTCATTTCGGTCTTCTCCCTGATCCTGAGCTACCGGGGCCTCAGTTCGCTCGCGACCACGGCGCTCTCCGCCGGGATCGCTTTCCGGATATCGTGTCGGATCCTGCGTCGTGCGGCACAGACGCGGAGGCTGGTTGCTTGCACCCTGCCGGGGACGATCGGACTGGTCGCCATCTTTTGGGGATTCGGTCCGTCCCGCGAGACGATCTCCGAACGATTGCTGCCGACGGCGCCGGCCCGGGCGCCGAATGTCTTGTTCATCGTGCTCGATACTGTCCGGGCGGAAAGCCTGGATCTTTACGGCTATTCTCGAGCGACGTCTCCGGCTCTGCGGAGGTTCGCGGAACGAGGCGTGCGATTCGATCGGGCGAGGTCTCCGGGCACCTGGACGCTCCCCTCGCACGCCAGCATGTTCACGGGCCGGTGGCCTCACGAGCTCTCCACCCGCCTCGATCGGCCCCTCGATGCGACTTTTCCCACCCTGGCGGAGTTCCTCCTCCAGCGCGGCTTTGACACCGCCGGGTTCGTCGCGAACACCTTCTTCTGCAGCCGATGGTACGGACTTTCTCGAGGCTTTCTCCACTATGAGGATGTGGCTGTCAACCCCGCGGAAATCCTCCGAAGCGCGAACCTCGGTCGCGCCATCGCCAGGAAATTCGCGCCGTATGACCGAGATCGGCCGACCGCTTACTTCGATCGTAAGGATGCATCCGCCATCAACAAGGAATTCCTCGATTGGCTGGACAATCGGCCTGTTGGCCACCCTTTCTTCGCCTTCTTGAACTACTACGACGCCCACGATCCCTATTTATCGCCCTCCGGTTCGGCACGACACTTCGGCCTGACGCCCTCCAATCGGCAGGAATCGGAGATGCTCCGCGACTGGCATCGGATCAGCAAGAATCCCATGGATTCGCATGCCGTGGAACTGGTGCGCGACTGCTACGATGACTGTATCGTCGATCTCGACGAGCAATTGGGCCGCCTCTTCTCGACCCTCGACTCGAAGGGGCTCCTGCAAAATACGATCGTCGTCGTGACCGCCGATCACGGTGAGGAATTTGGCGAGCACGGGGGTTTCGGACACGGTCAGCGACTGAACAGCGAAGTCGTTCGCGTTCCGCTCCTCATCGTGGCTCCCGGGAGTGTCCCTCCGGGCCAGATCGTCGCCGATCCCGTGAGCCTTCGCGATCTTCCCGCGACCATCCTCGATCTGGTCCGGCTCTCCGCCGACTCACCCTTCCCCGGCCGCTCATTGTCCAGGCATTGGAGGCCCACGCCCGAGCGAGGCTCGACGCCCGACGACCCGGTGCTGACCGAGATCGTTGACGACGATGGCAAAGCCCTGGTCGGGTCGAGGCGGCGGAGGACGATCGCCGAAGGAGCATTGGTCTATTTCAACCTGGGAGACGGACGGGAACAACTATTCGATACCGTGTCCGACCCGCACGAGATGAGAGATCTCAGCAAGGAGGAATCGATGGATCCAATCGCGTCGCACTTCCGGGATCTCATCCGGAAGCTCGACTCCGAACGCTAGCCATTGGCCGGCAGATCTCGTCGGGAGAAGATCACGAACGCCAGGCTAATGCAAACGATGCCGATAGTTCCCAGGAAGGCCAGGTTCGATCCGAAGGACAAGCCCTCGTTCACCAGTTCCACAGGCTGATAGGCCTTGAAGATCGAGACTCGCTCCAACCAGGGCCTCCACCACGATTCCTGGAACACCGGGATCAATGAGATGACCCAGGCCACGAATCCGCCGAGCGTGATCACCGAGCCGACCAGGGTCGGACGGCGACGGACGTGATCCATCGATGACGCGAGCAGGGTATATCCGTAAATCGGGAAACCCAGTGCGGCCAGATTGATCGCCGGAAGCAGGAGTGTGCTCATGCTCGGGGTTACGCGGAGGATGTTCTTCTGGATCGCCATCGTCGCGCCGGTCATCAGTGCCAGGCCCAGGATCGCAAGACCCACGGTGGCCACCAGGATGTGCGCGGTCAAGTAGAGCCAGCGGGGGATCGGGCGGGACAGGATCAGATCCATCGTCCCGCGCTCCACCTCGGCGGCGACCGCACCGGAGCCCCGGCCGATCGCCCAGGTCGAGATCAAGATCAGGATGAACGGATGGTTCCAGGAAGCCATGATGAGCTCGGCCGAGGATGGTTCGCCCGTGATCCCCAGGGCCCTCATCATCGCCAGCCGTCCGCCGAGATCATCGCCATTGGAGTTGAGCTGCCGGACGACCTCGACTTCGGTGCGCGACGTCGCATAGACAAAGAGCCAACCCAGGCCGAACAGCGCCAGGGCGGAAAGCCCCAGCGTCCAACGAGTCTCCTGGACTTCCTTGCAGATCAGCGCCCAGAATGGCCTCATCCCGGTTCCTCCTCATCGGCCACGTTCGGGCCATGGAATCGATCGTACAGGCTCCGCAGGTCTTCCGTGCCGATCGCGATATCGTTGACGGCAACCGACCCGAGCCAGCGGAGGAGCGGTAGAAGTTCTCCCCGATGTTCCAGCAGGATCGTGTCGCCGTCCCGCTCTCGCTGGGTCAATTCCAGTTCGGGCGGAGGAACCGGTATTGGGACCTGCGCATACCGAATCTTGACCATGCGGAGGCTGCGCCGGGCCTTCATATCCTCGATATGCATCAGCCGCCCTTTGCGCATGATCGCGACCCGGTCGGCGACCTGCTCGACCTCGGACAGGACGTGGCCGGAGAAGATCACCGTCTGCCCCTGCCGCCGCGCCTCCTGGACCAATTCCAGTACGAGGCCGCGTGCCGACGGATCGAGCGCCGAAGTCGGCTCATCCAGGATCAGGATTTCCACCGGGTCGGCGAACGTCTGGGCGAGCATGAGCTTCTGCTTCATCCCCGTGGAATACGTCCGCACCCTTCGACTCAGATCCAGCTTCATGATCCGCTCGGCGATCGCGATAGCCCGGTCCAATCCCACAGAGTCGCGTAGCCCGCAGAGAAACCGGAGCATCCCGATGCCCGTCATCGATCCATAAAGCCTCAATTCGCCCTGCAAATATGAGACGAGTTGACGAACGTCGAGACTCTGATTCCAGCAATCGAAGCCTCCGACCATCGCCCGCCCGGCCGTCGGCCTCAAGAGTCCCACCAGCAAGCGAATCGTGGTTGTCTTACCCGAACCGTTGGGCCCAAGTAACCCGAAGACCTCGCGAGGCGAAATCGCCATCGACAGCGAATCCAACGCCATCGTCCCGTTGTAGGACTTGGAAAGAAGTTCGGTGACGATCAGGCGATCCTTATGCATGCCGACCTCCCACTTGAATCTTCGGAGGAATCGTCCCAATATCGCGAAATTGCTCCGTCACGGATCGGCAAACCAAATTCTCAGCATGACTCGAATATCCTGCACGATCGGACCCATCTGACAAACACACACGTTCATAAATCAGTCCGCGCCTTTCAGCTAGCTTCCCCCAGACTTCCTATAATACGATGAGGGACAGTGTACCTATCACACCTGGGAGGGCGACACTTCTGCTTTCTTAGCCTCCGCACAGTAGCCTCATGCCAAGTTACATCTTGCCAAGATTGCGATCTCTCAGTACTCACTTGAACCTTCAGCATTTTAAAGCGATAGTAGTGCAGAGTCAGGCGAGTCCGTGCGAACGAAATTATGGGAGTGCCGGATGGCCGCCGCTGATTGAAGGTGGAAAATCTCGTCGTGCGTGATCGAGAACCCGGATGAATCGATTTAGAGCCAAAGGAGCGATGGTGCATGAGGACGCCGTTACAGGTCCAAAGATCCTTACCTGCTCGGCCAGCTCTTCGGCTCGTGACCAACCAAAGCCCGAAGCCTGGGGATTTGCTCTGGCGGATCAACGGGTTCCGGGCCAGGCTCTTGGTCTGGACCGAAGACGAGTGGCAGAAATTAGAGGCGCATCCTGCCGACGCTCAATATCATTCGAGCGGGGTTTGGTGCGCATTGCGTCTGGACTAAATCCACGCCAGAAATAGCCTTTTCCGAGTTTGCTGAATGGCGTCGGGTATTCAAGACCCGGACACTGTCGTCCGAGAGCAATTCCGGGCATCGATGCTCGATCATCGAGGAAGACGCGGCGACCACCGCCGAGCAGATCCTGTCACCGGGAAGACATGGATGCCACGATTGAGGGGCTAATCAGTCAGGGTGTGGGTCTACCCTCCTTTGCGGGTTTCTCAACAGGTTTAGCCCGGCGGGGGCAGAGGTAGACGAAGACTTCCGTGCCGATCGGGGGAATCTTGGCTGTGTTGGCCATGAAGGACCGATCGGCATCATTGGCTGAGCTGACGATCGGCAAGTCGAGGATGGCGCTGGCGAAGTTAGCCACCGTGATCAGGTCTCCTTCATCGGCGGCATAGGCCGGTTTCTTCGTGACGGGATCCTGATAGAGTACGCTGCCGGCGAAGACCCAGTCGAGCTGGAGGGGTGCCTTCGTCTTCTCATCCCAGACCCATTGACGAGCATCCGATCGCCGGATTTCTCCGTCCTGCCGCCAGAGAAACTCGATCGACAACGACGTACCGGCGGGCGGCTCGAACTTGGGGGCGAACTGGACCGGGTGCCCCACCTCGGCGCCGGTGAGGAGCAACGCGGCATGGATCGCCTTGGGCTCGGCGTCGGTCGCCACGATCGCCTCGTGCTCCTTGGTGCCCTTTCGACACATCAAGTGCTCCAGGACGCCTTCGCGAAGGACCACCCGGGCGCGCAGGATGACGCGTTTCGCCTTGAGATCAAACCAGAGATTACGACCCAGCTCTTTCCATTCACGTTCAGGGGTTAGGCTCTTGACGCCCGCTTGGCTGGACTCGGAGGTCGCTTGAGAGGCCAGGCAGAGGCAGATCCCCAGGTTCATGATGGCGTTCATCGGTTGCTCGCTTGGTTCGGCCTGGTCGTCGCAAGGCCCTCGAGGCCCGAGAAAGTCCGTCCGGAAAAACAGACGGCATACGTTGTAGCATCGCGAAATCAGGACGGCCGTTCAAGCATCTGGCCGCGGAAGTCCCGAAGCCGCCGTTCGAAATCGAAAAGACCGCCGGAGGGTTTCTCCGGCGGTCTCGAGGTCATTGCCTGGCTTCAGAGGATACCTGGACCCGCGATCGGTCAGGCTCAGAGTGAGACCGACGGGATGCCGAGCTTCTCTTCCTCTTCTTCCAGGATGATGATCCGCGGGGTGACCATCAGCATGAGGCTCTGCGAGTTACGCCCGATCCCGACGTTTCGGAACAGACGATCGATGAGCGGCGTCTTGGAGAGGACCGGGACGCCGTACTCGATTCGCTGCTCCGTGAGGCTCTTCACCCCGCCGAGCAGCACCGTACCGCCGTCGGGCACCGTCACGGTGGTCGTGATGGTGTTCGTGGTGGTATTGGGTAGCTGGATCGTGCCGGTGATCGTCGCCGCACCGCCGCCGAAGCCCGTGCCGCCGACAGCACCCGTCTGGGACGAGTAGGTCGTGAACCCGTTGAGCGAGTTGAAGAACGGCGAGAGGGTCAGTCGCACATAACGTCGGTCGGCAGACACCACCGGAGTGACGGTGAGGGTCGAACCGGTCGGCAACTGGGCGACCTGCGGCGTGTAAGCGACCGCACCCGGGCCGATGATCGGGGTCAGGCCGGCGACATAGTACTGGACGGTGTTGCTGAAGATGGTGGCCGCGGCACCGTTGAACGTGGTGACCTTCGGGGCCAACATGACGTTGGACCGAGTGTCGCCTTGGGCGGCCGTCAGGAAGAGGTAGACTTCCAGATCGCTGAGGAAGGCGATGCCGAACGTGGCCCCGCCGTTGGGCTGATAGTTGTTGACGAAGGTCGGTGCGATCAGGCTGGCCGTGGTACCGGTGTAGGGGATGGCCAGGTTCGGCGAGAAGTTGCCGATGCCGCCGCCCTGCGTACCGACGACCAGAGGCCCGCTGCTGGGATAGACGTGATCGCGAATCGGATTCACGTAGTAGTCGGGAGGGGCGACGGTCGTAGCCCCACCGCCGCCGGTGCCGCCGGTGCCGCCGGTCGTCCCGCCGCCGGTGCCGCCGCCGGTGCCGCCGGTCGTCCCGCCGCCGGTGCCGCCGGTCGTCCCGCCGCCGGTGCCGCCGGTCGTCCCGCCGCCGGTGCCGCCGGTCGTCCCGCCGCCGGTGCCGCCGGTGCCGCCGCCGGTGCCGCCGGTGCCGCCGCCGGTGCTGGTCGAGGTGCTCGTCGAAGTTCCCGTGACGATGCCGCCGATCCCGTTGACCGGGAAGAGTGACGTGTTCGGATTGACCGCGGCGAACGTGCTGTGCTTACCGACGGCGTTGGAATTGATCTGGAAGTCAAAATCCACGCCGATCTGCTCGTAGAAGTTGTCCTGGACCGTGATGAAGCGGACCTCGATCGAGACCTGCAAGTCCTGGAGGCGGCGGAGCTGCCGGAGCAGGTCGGCGACTTGCTCATGCACCTCGGCCGTGTGGCGGATGATGAGGCTGATGCTGAGGAAGAACGGCGTGATGGCCCCGATGGGTCGGGCCGTATCGAGTCCGCCGGCGTCGCCGCCGAACGCACCGCCGAGCCCGTAGGACTGGGTCACATCCCCGCCCGCTCCGTCATGGACCTGCCAGGTTCCGGGCGCGACCGATGTCGCGATCAACTGGACGAGCGGCGTCAGATCGACCAACCGGCGGTCGGCCTTGGTGAAGCCCATCCCGTTCTGGGCCTGACCGTCCTGCGGATTCTGCTGGGTCACGTTCCCGATGTTATTGAACATCTGGGCGCCCGTGTTCAGCCCGCTGTAGGACTCGGGGTCCATCACGTTGTGGGGCAGGCGGTTCTGTGCCCCCTTATCGGGCGGGATCACCAGGTCGCCGACGTAGTAGGTCTTGACGTACGTGTCGGCCTGGTTGGCCGAAGGGCTGGTGATCAGGACGACGTCTTCCTCGACCTTGAAGGTCAGGCCGAGCGGGCGGAGCATGAGTTTCAGGGCGGTACTGACCTTAACGTTGTTCAGGGTCAGGCTCACCGGGGCGCCCGAAGTGAGCCCCTCGTCGTTGAGTCCCTTGGGATCGAGCATGATGTTGAGGCCCGTGTAATCCTGGATGAACTTGACGGCCTCGCCGAGGGACTGCTTCTCCACATTGATCGAGATCGGCTCCTTGAGCTTGGCCTCGATCGCCAGGGTCTTGGGATCTTTCCTGGGCGCCAGGCGGGCGTTCATCGCCAGCCGTTCGCGGGTCAGGTCCTTGAAGTTCTTGGCGTACTTGATGCCATTGATCTGCACTTCGGGATCGGATACCGAAGCGATATCAACCTGCTGGAGCGTCCCGACGACCCCTTCTTCCTTGTCGGCGCGGATCTGGACGTCGGTCTTGTACCGACGCTCCATCTTGGCCTTGAAGGCGAGCATCGAGGCGGCCAGCTCGCTGGGATCGATCTCCATGGCCTTCTTCGCGTAGGTCTCGCATTCGACGTACTTGGCCTCGGCGTAGGCGGTGGTCGCCTTGTCCATGAACTCCTTCACGCGGACCTTCTTGGCCCGGTCGGCCTCGAGGATTCGGAGCCGCTTCTGCTCGATCTCCTCGCGCTGCTTCTTGTCGGCCATCTTCACGACGTACTGCGCCTTGTCCTTGCGGGCCAGCTCGAGGGCGACTTCGAGCCGTCGTGCCATGGGACGCGTCAGCTCGGGCGGGAGGCCTGAGCCCTGGACGGCCTGCATGGTCTTCTCGTAGATGGCGATGGCCTTGTCGGGATCGACTTCATGATAGCGGCGAGCCTCGGCGATCTTGGTCCCGACCTCGGCGTTGAGCTTCTGGGCGCCGAGCGTCTCGGCGTCCTGGGCCGCATCCGTCGGGGAGGCGGCACTCGGGCCGGCCTGGGCCCCGCCCGCGAGCTTCTGGAGGAGGCCTTCGACCTTGGCCTTCAGGGTCTCGTCGTCGAAGGTCTCATCGGCGGCGACTTCCGTCAACAACGCGCGGGCCCGCTGATTGTCGCCCTTGCGGAGGGACGCCATGGCCTCTTCATAGAGGCTGATGGCCCTGGCCTGGGCGGCCATCCCGATCTGGGCGATCATCTCGTCGGCCTGGGCATCGACACCGAATTTGCCGGCCTTCGCTTCCTTGGCGAGCTGCAAGGCGGCGGCGTAGTTGGTGTTGGTGAACAGGGACTTGGCCTCGGCCAGCAGTTGCTCGCCGCGGTTGGCCGGGGCGACGGCGACCGGCGCCTGGTCGTTCGGGTTTTCGACCGACGGCATAGCCGGGATGGCGGCAGTCAGGTCGAGGGGGGAGGCCGCTTGTGCCGGGGCCGGCGACGAGGCTGCCGGCTGGGCGGCGGTCTTGTCATCGGACGGAGGAGTCAGATCCGGTCCGGCGACCGGCTCGGTCGCTGCACTCCGCTGGACGGCCGGGTCGGATGTGGGTGCCTTCGTCGCTCGGGACGCAGGGACCTGGGTCGCGGCCGGGGGAGCCGTATCGGCGTAGGCCGTGGGCGGGCCGGTCGCATGCCCGATCGCGAGCGTCGGTGACGAGGGTACAGCTCCGGGTTGGCCCTTCGCACGGAGCATGGCGATGTCGTGCAGGACCGACTCGGCCCGGTCGGCTTCCAGGCCGGGGACGACGCCCATTCGCTGGGCCATCTTCGCCTTGTTCTCGGCATCGTCGAGGCGTCCGGCCTTCATGTACTGCCGCGATTCGTGAACCAGCTCGTCGTAGACGCCCTGGCTCGACCGCTCGCGAAGCGGCGTGTTCCGGATCTTGTCGCGGCGGCGGAGCGCCCTGGCGGCCGCGGCGACCTTGTCGGGCGTGTCATCGAAGAGGCCATAGGAAAGGCCCCAGCGCTTGACCTCCAGGGCGAGGGCCTCGGCCTGCTCGAACTGGCGGTCGTTCAGCATGGCCCGGGCTTGCTGCAGCTTCGCCTTGGCCGTACGACGGTCATGGGCCTGTCCGGCATCGGACCCGGGAGCGGTCGCGACCGGGGCCGGTCGCACCTTGGAGATGTCCTCCTGAAGCTTGTCCGGCGTGTCGTCGAACAGGCCCCACTGGACTTCCAGCGAGCGCGCCTCGTCAACCTTGGCCTGGGCCAGGTCATAGTTGCCGCGCAGGAGGTGCTCGCGCCCTTCATGGAGCAGCCAACGGCCCCTCTGCTTGGCTTCCGGGGGCGTGAGAGCTTGCCTGGCCGTTCCTCCGGCCGATGCGACGGGGCCCGGCGATGCCAGCGTGGTCCCGGGGGCGACGGCGGTCACCGCCGGAGCGACCGGGGCCGCTACGGCCGCGGCCTGCGGTACGACGGCCGGGGCGGGTGTGCCCGCCTGCCGGACCTTGGCGAGCTCCTTCAGGTAGGCGTCGAGCATCGAGCGCTCGTCGTCCTGGAGCTGATCACGATAACGATTGGCGGCCTCCAAGTATTTCGAGGCCATGTCAAACTGCTCGGTGTTGAACAGCTTGGCGCCGGCTTCCAGGTATTTGATCGGCGGCGCGGGCGGGGCCTGGCGGGTCGCCGTGGATGGCGGTGCGGCCGCGTCATCGGGACTGGCGCCCTTGGTGGCACCTCCCCATGCGCCGAGGATCAAGATGAGACTGACCGTTCTTAGCCTTCCCAACGCGACCTCCTTTCGCCGCTCGCAAAGACGACCGTCGACTTCCATGGCGACGGCATTTTCCCTGTCTTCGCGAGTGGGAGACTTATAGCCCATTTGGTTATGCGAGCCTTCCCGCCTCCACGGAATGACAACATCACTCGATTCCTGAGTGCCCTGGCGCTTTCCGGGTGTTCGGGCGCAGAGATGTACTTTGGACTGGGAGAAAGTGCGGATGGTGAATACCTCCCGGCGCCTGTCCGGTCAAGAGGATTGTTCCGAGGAAAACGACTTGTTCTCCAGTATCATCGGCCGGCCAAACCTCTTTATTCAGTTCATCATCCGTGCGATCGGATTTTTCCGCGCGATCGGTGACACCCTCACGACCCGCACAATCCCACGGACTCCACCCACGGTTCGTTGCAGGCGGCCACAACGACCAGGCAGGCAGTCAATGCACGACCCCACGCACTGGAAAGTGCGGAGGGGATGGAGATAGGAGACCGACCTCGCCTCGAACGATGGGGCTTTATAGTGGAAGTCGGGTCAACCGGCTATGGAGATCGCGCGGACCTTCGTCGGCTCGTGACGAAGGATCTAGGCCAGGATGCCGCGAATGACCTCGCCGTGGACGTCGGTCAATCGCATGTCGCGTCCGCCGAAGCGATAAGTCAGCCGCTTGTGGTCCATGCCGAGGAGGTGGAGCATCGTCGCGTGGAGGTCGTGGATCTCGACCTTATCCTCGATGGCATGGTAGCCGTAGTCGTCGGTCGCGCCGTAGATGGTGCCGCCCTTGATACCCCCTCCTGCCATCCAGATCGTGAATCCGTAAGGGTTGTGGTCGCGGCCGTCGGAGCCCTGGGCCATCGGCGTACGTCCGAACTCGCCGCCCCAGACCACGAGCGTCGAATCGAGAAGGCCGCGGGACTTGAGATCGGCGAGCAAGGCGGCGATCGGCTGGTCAACGGCGCGGGCATTGTTCTGATGGCCCCTCCTCAGATCGGAGTGCTGATCCCATCGGTCGGCGCCGACGCTCGGACAAAGGACTTCCACGAACCGGACGCCGCGCTCGACCAGCCTTCGCGCGATCAGGCACTCGCGGGCGAAGATCTGCGTCGGCAGGTAAGTGTCTTCGAGGCCGTAGAGTTCCCTCGTCGCACGGGATTCGCCCTCGAGGCCGACCAGCTCCGGGACCGCGGATTGCATCCGGAATGCCAGCTCATAGTTGGATATAGCCGCCTCGATGTTGTCGTGATGGCCGATCCGTCCCAGCACACCTCGATCGAGCGACCCGAGAAGGGCGAGCTTCCGACGTTGGAGCTCGGTCGTGGGCTCGGTGGGCGTGATGTTGGCGACCGGCGCGGAGCCGGGCTTGAAGAGCGAACCCTGGTAGGCCGCGGGCAGGAAGCCGCTGTTGAAACAATCCATCCCCCCGGGCGGGATCATGCCGTTATTCAGGACGACGAAGCCGGGCAGGTCCTGCGATTCGCTGCCCAGTCCGTAGGTCACCCAGGCGCCTTCGCTCGGTCGTCCCTGGAGCCCGCTGCCCGTGTGCATGAAGTAGTTGGCGGCCGTGTGCTCGGAGAAATTGGAGACCATGGAGCGGATGATCGCCAGGTCATCCGCGCGGCGGCCGACGTGAGGGAACAGGTCGCTGACGGGGATCCCGCTCTCGCCGTAACGCCGAAACTTCCAGGGACAGCCCAGGACATTCCCCACGTTATTGAACTGGGTCGGGTGCGTCTTGACCTTGATCGGCCGGCCATGCTCGCGGTCGAGCCTGGGCTTGGGATCGAAAGTGTCAACCTGAGACGGCCCGCCATCCATGAACAGGAAGATGACGGCCCGTGCCCGCGCGGCGAAGTGGCTCGGCCGGGGTTCCATCGGGTTGCGGCGGGACTTCGTGCGGTCGAGGGGCCGCGACGAATCGGGCGCCGCGTCCCCGGGCGCAGCCGCGACCGCACCTCCGAACGCCTCCTCTCGGAGCAGCGCGGTCAGGGCGAGTCCTCCGAAACCATTGGCACACCGGACCAGCATGTCGCGTCGGCTGAGTGCCGGTTCAACGAATCGGTGGCAATGCATGGCGATTGGGGCCTTGGTATGGGGTGTGATTCGGCCGTCGCGATTTGATCCTCGCGGGAGCGCCCGACCGCCCGCCACGGGAGGGGAGGAGGATCAGGACGACGGCCCGCCGACGCGGCTCAGTCGATGAAGATAAATTCTTTCATATTGATGATTATATGGCAGAGGTCCGCCCATGCGTCCGGGTTCGTGGCACCTCGGTCCTTCGGAGCATCTCGACGGTCCTTGGTCGCGCCCTCGAGAAAGTCGAGGCATCCTCGGATTTCGTCGACGGTCGGGGGCCGGCCGAAAGCCGTCACGAATAGGTCGTCGAGGCGATCGCGATCGGAACGGCCGGGGACGGCGTTCAGCCGCTCGGCCCATCGTCGCGATTGGAGGACGACCAGCGGATCATTCATCAGGGTCAACGCCTGCGCCGGGACATTGGAGACGTTGCGACGGCCCATCGTGGAAAACGGGACGGGCGTGTCGAAGGCCAGGAACATGGGATTGAGGAAGTTCCGGCGGACGCTCAAATAAATGCTCCGACGACCGTCGCCGTCGATAGGTCCGGAGTGGCCGGGTCGGCCGCGACCGTCCATATAGCTCGTCAAGTGCGTCGCCACTCCCGGCCCATACATCGGCTCGACGAGCTGCCCCGACGCCCTCAGGAGCCCGTCTCGGATCGCCTCGGCTTCCAGCCGGCGGACGTTCATACGGTGCAGGTAGACATTGTCCGGATCGTTGCGCTCGGCCTCGGCATCGGGAACGCTCGACATCCGATAGGTGCTCGACGTCACGATCATGCGCTGGATCGCCTTGATCGACCAGCCCCCGTCCACGAACTCGGTCGCCAGCCAGTCGAGGAGATCCGGATGGCTGGGTTTCATCCCCATCGCCCCGAAGTCGTCGGCCGACTTGACGAGCCCCTCGCCGAAGTGGTGTTTCCACAAGCGGTTGACGAGCACGCGAGGCGTGAGCGGATTGTTCTTGGGGTCGACCACCCGACCCGCGAGCTCGAGCCTTCCGCTGCCGCCTTCCGGGGTCGATCGGCTTGCGCCGCCGAGGATCTCCAGGAAGCGGCGGGGGACGACCTCGCCCGGATTCTTGTGGCTGCCTCGAATCAGGACTCGTTCGTCGATGCCGGTCCCGTCGACGATGGCCAGGGCGAGCGTCGGGTCGGGGATTCCGGCCTCGATCGAGCGAGCCTCGTCGATGACCGCCTCGAAGTGATCAGCCAGTCCAGCCGCGGCGGAGTTGGCCCCGCGGAGCACGCCGACCACATCATGAAGGTCAACCGTGACTTCATCTTCGTCTTCGGACGAGATAGCGGGTGAACCGTGATTCGACATCCGGATCTCATCCACGGCGATGTAGCCGTGACCGTCGTGCAACTGCGTCGCCGCACCTTGGAAGTCGGCGATCGACCCGTCCGCGATCTCCAGGTAGGCGGTGTGGCCCAGCCACATCCCGACATCCTGGCTGATCCATCGCGGTCGATCGCCGACATCCACGGTCGTTGTCAGCCCGCCGTAGATGGGGCTGCGGATCTTCTCGAAACCGTCGATCACGACATTGAGGACTCCTCCCCGCCCGGCGACGCGGTAGTGGACGTACCGGTTTTCGATCGTGAATGCCCGGGATCGGAGAACCCCGCAGAGCCGGTCGGAGTTCCGGCCGCTGTGGGCCCGACCGGGGGCAACCCGGGTCAATCGTGCGGCGTTGGCCGAAAGCTCGAGCCGAAGGTCCCCGTCACGGCTTGGCCGATCGCCGAAAGCCTGTCCCGTGACGAACCAACCGTCATAGCTGTCGCGGTTGAAATCCTCGAAAAGGACTTCGCCCGTCGCAGCGGCCGAAGGTCCCGGCGATCCGTCACCTTCGTGCGTCTTGGGGTAGGGAGCCCGGCTCGCCAACACGCGTTCGGCCCGAATCCGGAGTTTCTCGGCAAGCACGGGTACGGCCTTGGTGAGTAGTTCCGCGACCTGCTTGCGGGATTGCTCGAGCCTCCCGACGTGGCCATCGATGCGGGCCGGTGAGTCGATGAAGGCCTGCTGATATCGAGAACTGCGGAGGAATCCGGCGAGGGCGTAATAATCCCGGTTGCCGATCGGGTCGAACTTGTGATCGTGGCAGCGTGCGCAGGCGACCGTCAGGCCGAGGAATGCCTTCGAGATCACATCGATCTGGTTGTCGATCCGGCGGACCTCCTCCTCGCGGACGTCAACCGGCGAATGAGTGCCCTCCACGAAGAAGTAGAAACCGGTGCCGATGATCGACTCGTTGAACCCCTGGACCGGGTGACGTCGCGGGTTCGGGAGCAGGTCTCCGGCGAGCTGCTCGACCGCGAACTGATCGAAGGGGAGGTCGGCGTTGATCGCGCGAATCACGTAATCGCGGTAACGGAAGGCGTTCGGGATGTCGTAGTCGAACTCGTGGCCGGCGGTCTCGGCATAACGGACCAGGTCGAGCCAGTGTCTTGTCCAGCGCTCGCCGTATCGCGGGCTGGCCAGCAGACGGTCTACGAGCCGTTCATAGGCATCGGGCGACGAATCGGAGAGGAAAGACGAGAGCTCGGAGGGTGTGGGAGGGAGACCCGTCAAGTCATAACTCAGTCTGCGGATCAGCGTCCTCCTGGCTGCCTCCGGGGCCGGATTGAGCCGATGCTCGGCGAGTCCGGCCAGTATGAAGCGGTCAATCGGGTTTCTCGCCCAACTCCGAGGGCCGGAAACCTCGGGCGCCGTCACACGTCGGATCGGCCGGAAGCACCAGTGTTGCGACCGCGATTGGTAGATGGCCCGCCAATCCTGGTCCTGGGAACCCGGGGCGATGGTCGGTTTCGCTCCCGCAACGCCGAGTTTCGCATCGAGGCCCCAGGGAGCACCCAACTGGACCCATCGTGTGAGGGTCTCGATTTCCGCGTCGGGGAGCTTCGACTTGGGAGGCATCTGGTAAGTTTCGCCGTAGTTGATCGCGTTGACCAGCAGACTCTCCTTGGGCTTGCCGGCGCGAGGGCCGGGCCGGATGTCCCACCGGCCAGGATGGATGCCCTCGCGTCGAGGCGCAGTCCCCCTTTTTGCTTGGCCGATCCATGACAACCCTGGCACCGCGACGCGAGGATGGGCCGGACGTCCCTCTCGAAGAACTCGACCGCGGCCGGATCGGGCTTCTCGATTCCCACGCCCTTCGTTTCGGGCTCTCCGCCAATTGCCGGGCTCGGGTCCCGTCCGCCAGAGATGACAAGGATGCTCAGGAAGAGTGGGGAGCGAAACCGGATCCACCGCAACTGATTCTTCTTCGGGATGATCACGCGGTCGGTCTCCGTCATGGGTGGGCCGATGGTTGGGAACCGGTTCGACCGTGATTCTTGCCCGTGGCTCCCTGCGTTCCTTCGATCCAAAGACGGATCGGGAGATCAAGTCTTCAGAGTGCCCGCCTTCAACAATGGTTGAATTTTACAAAGTAGCCGCCTTCCACGCGAGCCCCGAGGATCCGGCGGCCGCTCGTCGGCACGATCGGGGAGATGAGCGAGCCAGAGACCCCGGTGGGCCATAAGATGAGGAATGTACCCGATGGGATTGAGGACAGTTGGGTTCGTTTCATCGACTTCACGCCTCACTTCGCCGGCGTTTCTGAACAGAAATACAGATATTTTCGGGAAAAAGTGGGTTCGTTTTGGAGTTCTCGCGTCAGATCGACGGCGAAATTGGGTTCGTTCGGCGCGAATCGAATCTCGGGGATGCGAAATGGAGGTTGAGTCGTTCTTGAGACTTCGCCCTCGGGGAGTGCTGGAGCTGGCTTCGTTTCGATGGATTTCGCATTGCAGAGTTGTCTTTCCACGGCTTGTTCGTGCCGGTTTCTCGAGTCGTTTGCGCACTCCGATCATCCCGAGTTTGACCCAGTACTTTGGATTATAGAACTTTTCGCGGACGCGGCGTACTTTCCTCCGATTTTTCAGGATGAGATCCAGATCCTTCTCGAAAAACGGCGGGTGGATCGACGGGGAAATCTCCGTGAGGAGGGAACGGTACCCACTCGCTCGCATCGGCCAATTGCCGGTCACGCTCGATTCTGAAACCATCCTGGCGACCATCGCCATGATCCTATCGGAACAGGAGATTTATCATGCGAACAATCGGATCGCAGACCGGCGGCGGCCGCGCCATCGCGCTGGCGTTGGCCGCCCTCGTCGCCCTGCCCGGGGCGTCCCCCGATGACAAGGAGGCGCTCAAGGTCGTCATGGCGCTCGAGGCCAAGGACCACATCGACGAGCGCTGCACGGTCGAGATGACCGTCCGGTCGAGCAAGAACGCCGCCCCGCGCCGCGAGTATTACCTCGACTCGGAGGAAGACTTCCACGACGAGAAGAACTTCGCTGTCGTCATCTCCTACGACCACGCCGAGGCGTTCCAGAAGGCGAGGATCATAGATCCGACCGAGTATTACAAGGGGAAGCAGTTGCGCGTGACGGGGAAAGTGATCCACGAGAACGACCAGACGCGCATGCGGGTCGAGAAGCCCGATCAGATCAAGGTCATGGGCGAGGACAAGTAGCTCCACGCGAACTGGAGGATCGGTCCGATGACGAAGCGATCGCGCTCCCGGCACGGATTCACCTTGATCGAGCTCCTGGTCGTGATCGCGATCATCGCGGTGCTGATCGCGCTGCTGTTGCCGGCCGTCCAGGCGGCCCGGGCCGCGGCGCGTCGCATCCGGTGCACCAATAACCTCAAGCAGCTCGCGCTGGTCACGATGAACTACGAGTCGTCGTAAGGGATCTCGCCGCCCGGCCAGATGAAGCTGACGACCAGGCCTCCGTCGGGGTTCACGCTCTTGGTGAGTATCCTGCCATTCATCGACCAACAGCCCCTGTTCAACGGGTGGAACTTCAACTACGCCATCGACAACCTGTACGGCACCACCGCTCGGTCGGCCACGATCATCTGCGGGTTGCTCTGTCCGGCCGACATGATACCGACGAACCCGATCGAGAACGGAGGCACGTCGAACGAGGGGTACGGGATCACCAGCTACGGCGGCAACGCCGGGTCACAGCCGCAACCCCGGCGGCGCGAATTTCGCGATGGTGGACGGCTCGGTACGGTTCCTCAAGCAGACGATCGCCAAGCCGGTCTACCACGCCCTGGGTATGAGGGCCGGCGACGAGGTGATCTCGGCCGCCTCTTCTTGAGCCGCCCGATCCGACGCGACCCGCGATCATGATCGATGGAGGGCGCGGACTGGCCCTGCTCGGCGATCCTCGTCTCGTATGGCTGCTCCGTCGTCCCGCCGCTCAGGCGATGCCGGCTCCGGGGATGGGGCGACGCTCTCGTCGGCTGATCCGTCGTGCCGATCACTTTGGCAAATGTCGTCACCTCATCGTTTGCTGAACCAGTAGATCCCCTGGCCGGTGACCGTGGTGGTCAGGAAGTAGAAGCGACTGTCATTACCAGGAGACTGACGGGCGCCACAATCATGGCGCAGAGTGATACGATTGTGGCGTACACGACCGCTTCGAAGACGATCTCCGCGTTCGCCGGGTCTCATACCGTTGGACTTGGAAGGGGCTGGCACGATACCCCCGGAGCCGCTCGCGGAGCTCAGTGGCGGCGAAACCGGTCGGCTCATCCCCGCGGCTGTAAGGCTTTGGAGCAAGCCGATGAGTCGGAGAATCCGCTTGTAGACTCAATCGGCGGACGGATCGGCATCGGCCGACGAGAAACTCGGATGCTAAATTACCCATCCGGGGAAATTAAGAGCAGAGCCCGCGGGTTCGATACCGCGGGCCCTCTCGTTGTCGGTCCGGATCCTGTGCGGAAGTGGGCGTCAGCAAGGACGCCGATGGGGCTGGAGACTTTAATCGGTTCATTCCCGAGACGATTCTCCGGGAAGCTCATCGGAGCGCGCACCGCCGATGACCTTTGATTCCTGGTTCTTTGGTGAGTCTCTCAAATCTCGACGAGGACCGACCGCGTACAGGTAGGCGCGAAGAAAGCCCGGGAGAACCCCGCCTTTCTTCAAATTGCGGGCATCCGCAGTTTACCTCAAGGTGAGAGACTCGGATGCCTATTTACAGCGTAGCTTGAATTATGCACCTATTCGAACGGATTCGGCAGCATTTCCGCCCGCCGTGGAGGCCGGCACGACACCCCCGTACGCCAATTGCCAGCGGTCACAGACTGAGGTCAACGCCTTGCGCGCTCAGCTCGTCGCCCTCCAGGCGACCGTCGAGCAGTTGCGACGACAACTCGCCGCGTCCCTCAAGAATTCCTCCAACTCATCCAGGCCACTCTCGTCGGACATCGTCAAGCCACCCAAGACGACGCCTTCCGGCCAGGCCCGGTGCAAGCCCGGGGGTAAGTTCGTCGATTTCACCGTGATGCCGCCCCTTTGACAGCCCCTCCAGTCTCTGCGGCTTTCATGGTCCGACGGCGTGCACCTGGTGGAAAACCGACGCCCGTGTCGATCGCGATCGACACGGTCACGGTCTCGACGGTCTTGGGCACGGTCAGCCGGACCGTACAGGTCTCGAATTTCTGCGCGAAATTAAATTGCTGATGCTCAATCGATCCGCTTGATCCAGACCCGCTACCCATCGTCTTGAGTTCCTCGCCATCGTTGCCGATGAAGGTGAATTTTTGGAACTCTCGCATGATCGGACCGTCGTGGAAAATCAAGACCCGCATCCCGTCTTGTTGTCCCCTACCGTCGTTGGCATCATGGCTCATCAGGACGAGCGGCGATGGTCCTATCGTGATCGTATCGACCTTCATATTGACGTTCTTCTGCTCGACGGTCCGTTGTCCGTGGCCGTATGTCATGACCAGGTCTGCTTCGAGCAAGAGCCTGGCCGATCCGGACTCCGGGAGGTGGGGTGAGTGGACGGCGACCGTAGCAAAGTGGCCGGCAGGATCGATATCGCTCGTGAGCGTACAAGTCTCCGGTCCCTGCTGAAGATTACCGGGGAATTGGCGCCCTTCAACGGCCGCCTTTTCCAGCGTCAAGTCGGTGTTGCGGTCATCGCGGAACTTCGTGATCTTACAGTTCTTGGCATCCAGGCCGAGAATCCTCGCCTGTGGTTCTTCGATCAACAACGTGAGTGTTGTGCCTTCCTGGGGCGTGGAATTGAAACTATTGAACCGCCGCATCCGACGGATAGCAGCTGCGGGATTGTCCTGCGGCCCGGGATCCGGCTTGATCAACTCCAGGCGAAGTATCGAGACCCGCGGCAGGTTCTTGCCGTCAACTTGGGCCTTTCCCTCGACTTCCGCAGCGGGAATAGCCTTCTTAGCCTGGGCCACCGCAATCGATGGCTGCGCTCCGAACCAAACCGCCATGCCGATCACGACCAGCAGTCTGCGGAATCGAAATGATCGTTGCATTTCTCCTCCTGCATGGAGTGGGTTTTACCCGGTCGATGAGTCTCGTACCCCGTCCAGAATACGCCTTTGCCGTGCCGCCTGGAAGTCCGCGCACACTCCTCCGTCAGGACGTCGGGGATCCCCGTCCGAGCCGCTGTGGGAGCCGCCATCGCCCCATACGACGATCGGATTCTTCCCCCAGGGCAGGGTGAGCACTGCCTCTCCCGCGTAGCGAGGCGCAGGCTTCTCTGCCCCACGGCCGCCAGATTCCCGGGCAGTTCGGCCAGGTTCACGGCAAAATCCGTTTCCTTCGAGCAGGGGCCCACGCATCGTTATGTGTTGGAGCGTGCACCGGCCGCGGCTTTCCTCGCCGATCGCGCACGGTTCGATCCCTCTGCAGGAGGATTTTCGCCCCTTCGCTGTCGTCAGGCCGATCCTGTCGTCGTACCATGACTGAGATCCCCGATCGGTACAACTTCGGGGGCGCAGTTCATCTCACATGGTCCGCGAAGGCAGACCTCACACGCAAGCTAGGATCGATCTCATGAGACGCAAAATCTGGATGGCGGCAATCCTCGTCGGTTTCACCGGCTTGGGTTTGATCTCGATGCTGCAATCACACGGCTCGGCGGCGCAGAAAACGACCGAAGACGCCCAATGGGCTTACAAAGTCGGTGTCATCTCCTACAATCCCGGAGAACGGCTGACCGACGAACAACGCGCGGCCGTTTACGAGCGGACGCTGAACGATCACGCCCGTCAAGGGTGGGAACCGATCGGGACGATCCTGTCGCGCGACACGATCCAGACCGTCGGAGGAGGCGTGACGACACGCGATACCAAGTCATTCGTCGCCTATCGCCGTCGCCGATGAGGATTCGATAGGCACCACGAGCGGCGAATTCTAGCCGGCATCAATGTCTCTCGAAATCGACTCAGCGATCATGCCTGATTACGTATGATCCTTCATTCACTTGAAACTCAAGGCCACTTCAGTCATACCGGCCGAGCGTTGACGCCTTCCCCCTTGCCGTCGGATCAGAGCCACTAACGAGACGAGGAGCTTCTCTGCAATGCGGCCCTGGCCGCATAATAACCGCAGAGTCCATGAACGCCCCCGCCCGGCGGCGTCGATGATGAGCAGAGGTAGAGCCAGGGCAGGGGGGTCGAATAAGGCACTCGTCGGGCGACGGGGCGAGTGAATAACTGGCGGAGATCCTGCGCCCCTCCGTTGATGTCGCCCCCGACGTAGTTCGCGTTGTACGCCTGGAAGTCGAGCGGGGCCATGGCATGCCGCGCCCGGATCCGATCTCGGAAGCCCGGCGCGAACCGCTCGACCTGAGATTCGATCCGGTCGGTCATGTCGATCGTCGATCCGTTGGGTACGTGGCAATAAGCCCAGGCGGTCTGGCCTCCCGGCGGTGCCCGCGTGGGATCGAAGAGGCTGGGTTGCGAGAGGAGCACGAATGGTCGCTCGGGGTGTTCGCCCCGGGCGACGGCGGACTCGGATGCCTCAACCTCTTCCAGCATGCCTCCGAGATGGACCGTGCCCGCTCGGGCACAGGCCGGCGACGCCCATGGGATCGGTCCGTCCAGGGCCCAGTCGAGTTTGAAGACCCCGGCACCATATCGGAATCTTCCGAGGGAACGGAGATAGCCCTGGGGCAGGCGATGGCCGGCCATCGCGACCACTTGCCGGGGCGTGACGTCCAGGAGGACGGAACGCGCCTCCGGCAATTCGTCGACCGACTCGACCCGCCACCCGGTTACGATCTCGCCGCCGAGCGAACGGAAGTACGCCGCCAGGCTATCGGCGATCCCCTGCGACCCTCCGCGGACGATCGGCCAGCCGACGGTATGGGCGGCCACTCCCAACACGAGGCCCACGGCCGATGTCGTCCACCATTCGAGAGGGAGGATCGAGTGGGCCGCCAGGCCCGCGATCAGCGCGCGGGCCGCACGACCGCGGAACCAGCGGCGGGCCAGCATGGAGGCCGGCTGGATCGCCCGGAGGCCGAATCGTGCCGCACTCAGCGGATGTCGGGGAAGTTTGAGAGGTCCGAGCAGGTCGGCAAAGAGCCGGTCGGCATCCTTGGCCAGGGGCGACATCAACCGGCGATAGGACTCGGCGTCCGGGCCGAGCGTCTGGCCTGTCTCCTCGATCGAGCGCTCCAGTACGGCCGTCGTGCCATCGTCGAGCGGGTGTGCGAGCGGAGCAGGGGGATGGACCAGCTCCAGCCCGTGCTCGGCAAGGGGTAGGGTCTTGAGGAAGGGGGACGCAACGGCGAAGGGATGGACCGCCGAGCAGACGTCGTGGAGGAAGCCGGGCAAAGTCAGGGGCGCGGTCCGGGTGCCTCCGCCGATCGTCAACTCCGACTCGACCACGAGGACCGAAAGCCCTTCGCGTGCCATCGTGACCGCAGCCGCCAGCCCGTTGGGTCCCGAGCCTACCACGACCCCGTCATATCGCGACCGTCGACCCCGCAACTCCCCCATGATTGGCCTTTCTCGACGTCATCGTCTATCCTGGGATCTCCGGCGCGATCGCGAGGCTCCCGCGTTGACACGACCGTTGACCGGAAGTCACGGCGGTCCATGAGCGAACGAGAGAGTGAGACCCCGAACATGCCCTTGATCGGATCCAAGATGAGTGACATGGCAAGCGGACTACCGGTGATCAATTCTTGCGACGGCTGCGGAGTCTGTTGCCTGGTGGTCACTCATCCGCCATTCTACAGCGTATTCGGGGAATTCGGCGAAGAGGCCTGGGAACGGCTCAAGCGGGAGCGTCGCGATCTGATTTTGGAGATCGTCGTGGATCACCGCGCTTGCCGGGAGGAAGGGCGTCCTCTCGTCGGGACCCCCTGCCTCTGGTATGACCAGGAGACCCGGCGCTGTCGGAACTATGATTACCGGCCCCTGGCCTGTCGAGAGTTCGACGTCGGGGGCGAAGACTGCCTCGACGCCAGGCGACGAGCCGGACTGGATTCGCACTGAGGCAAGTCCCGGCCCGATACCGTCCGTCGTCAAAGTGGCTCATTCCACGAGTCGGACGTGCTGAACACCGTGCTTGTTCAGCCACGTTAGCAGGGCTTCCTGCTCCTCGGTGATCTCGACTTCCGTCGCGTTCGCCGAGTCGAGCGGTGAGACCAGGTAAAAGACCCCCTCGTCGAGCCAGCGCTTGACCTCGTCTCGGGCCAACCAGAATTCGTTGTCGGCCAGGGGAGGCATCCCGGCCGAGCCGGTCGGAGTCATGAAATAGACCAACTGGCCGCGCAGCCGCTCCGAGATCGTCATAGGGGAGACGTCGGGGCGTCCCACTGGAAACAGCCTGGGCTGAGACATCGTTCCCCCGGGCGGATTCCGCCACGCTCGTTGAGAGGCAATCATCGGTCCACGAACAGCACGAATGAGACGAAACAGAAAAGGAAAGCCGTCGATCGGCGACCCTTGATATGCGATATGAAAATCGGGCCGGCCGTGCCGGCGGGACACGCTGAGAGAGGACTCAATCTTGACCGAGGGGCGAAGGCTCGTCAAGTTTGCAGCTCGGGTCAGAGTAGGGTCAGCCGTTCGGCGGACTGGTCGCGGAGGTTGAGGTATTCGACTCGCGGGATGGTCTGCGACACGCTCGGGAAGAGCGGGTCAACCCGTTCGAGGCGTGCGGCTTCCTCCCGACTGGCGCCGACGCGCAGGGGCGTGCTCTTGAGCAGGACGAGGGAATCCGCCTCGAGGTGGACGGCTATCCGCGCGGCGATCGAATCCGATGTTGTCTCCCAGCTATGGGGCAAGGAAACGACTCCAGGCCGCTCGATCTCCTCGAGGACAGGACCCGCGATGAGGACGGGGATCCGACCCGAGCCCCACGCCTCCGGCAGTTCGGCCATCCGCTCGACGATGATCGAGCCGGGCAGGATCGCCGCCAGGAACAGACCCGAGAGGTCCATCGCGCGGATCGCCAGTCGGTGCGCGGTCTCGTCTCCCAGTCGGTGATCGCGATCGAGGCGACGCACGAGATCGGCGGCTCGGCCGCCTCCGGCGATCAGGATGGTGCATCCGCCTGCGATCCTGGACCGATGGTCTGCCAGAAAATACCCCAGGCGTGCGGGGAGCTCGATCCAGTCGAGCAGGCTGCCCCCAACCTTGATGATCGTCAATGGGCCCCGATTCACGATTGCCTCGCATCCACGAGGAATCCGGGCGGAGGATCGGGGATCGATCGAGATCCTGGTGGATACTGCTCGGACGCCAACTGCACGAGCGCGTAGGCACATCCGGCGGCCGAGGCGATTTCGCCCCAGGCTTCTTTCAGGCTCACGAGAGGCCGATCCGGGCCGATCAGGCGACGAGCGAGCCGACGAGCCAGGAATTCGCCCGATCCGGCGACGACCGCGGCCGTGGGCAGTCCGATGGTCGGTTCGCAGGCTCTTTCCGCGGATCGGACCAGTCGGTCCACCAGGCAGGCATCGGCCGCCTGCGAGAAGGCCAGCGCGTCCGCGGTCGAGAAACCATCGCGGTCGGCGCCGATCATGCGGGCGAGCCGGTCCCGCGCCGCATCGGACGTACTGGGGCGACCATCCGCCGTGGATAAATCGATCGGGTTGGATGCGATGTCTCCGAGCGTCAGGTAGACATCGAGCGTGGACGCGAATAGCTCGGCCGCCAGTCCGATCAAAGAACCTCGGAAGGGTAGCTCGGGAGCCAGGGCACAGATCGGAGTACGCCGGACCCCGGCATACACGAGCTCGCCGGCCTGGAGTCGCTCCGTATCGCTACGACCTCGGGCGGCGACCCGACCGCCGCCGAGGGGGATCAGATCCGCAGTGGTGGTGCCGATATCGATTAGCAGCGTCTGTTCCCGCGGCATCAGTCGCGCGGCGAGGGTGGCCAGTGCCAGCCAGTTGGCCGCCGCGACCAGGGATGGATTCTCGCGCGCCTCTGGCAGCTCGTGGAATTGCCCGTCGATCCCCCAGACCACGATTGTCCGGACGGGGAGGGCGTCGACCACGGCGTCGAGGATCGCGTTGACGCCGACGCCCTTGGTCGGGTAGCAATCGCAGAGCTCCGCGGTCATCGTCACCGCGGCGCAATCGCTGGGCGGCAGGATGGCCGCGCTCGCCGCGAGGGCTTGCGCCAATTCGTCGGGCCGCTTCCAGACCTCGAACGGCATGGTCCGCGCCGATCCCGCGCTGTGAGCGACCTTGATATTCGCCCCGCCGATATCCAGACCGATCCACGAGGCCCGATCGGATTCCGTGCAGTCGATCATCGGCCGACTCCGCATTCAAGGACTACGCCACCCGAGGCGTCGAACGATAGAGGGGTTCGCCCGCGAATCATCTCCGACAGATCGCCCGGTGGCTCGACGTCGGCCATTTCGTGCCCGAAGGCGGCCAGCCATGCGGTCGCCAGCCGGCCGGGGGGAAGGAGCCGGATCAGGCCGACATACGACGTCGTCGGCCGCGGGTTGATCTCCAGCACGGTTTCCCGGCCGCGATCGGCATCCCAGACGAAATCGATGCCGACGAAACCGCGAAGGCCAGGGATGGACTCCACCGCACGGCGAAGCTGCGGCTCGGCCGGCGAGCAGGATGAGGGCAAAGTGCCTCCACGGTATCTGAAGAGACCGTCCTGGATCGACATGTGCTGGGTTCCTGTAGCGATCAACCGGGCCCTGCCATGGCCGTCGACCAGGTAGCTCGCGCTCATCGGCACCCCGGGGACGAACGGCTGGAGCAAGGCGACGGTCAAGTTGCGGGCACAGTCCGGCAGTGAGTCTCCTCCGTCCAGGTAAAAGGTATCGACTGAGCCCGCGCCGTCAACCGGCTTGAGGACCGCGGGATAATCGACGTCGGCCGGCAAGTCCAGCGCAGGCGAGACGATACGACTCCGGGGGGTGGCGATCCCGTGCTCATGCAACCAATGCGAGAGCCGTAGCTTGTTTCCGGTCAGGTCGATCGCTTCCGGAGATGAGCCGAGGACTCGGGCACCGTCGGAGAGGAATTCCCGCGTCAACCGCGCCAGGATTCCCGTCGTTTCGGGGGCGATCAACACGGTAAAATCGGCGGTCCTGGCGATCGCTCGGAACCGTTCCGGGACTTGACCGGGCTTGATACGCTCGACCGACCACGGCCCGGGGTCCTCCGGGAGGCGCGAGTCCAGCGTCACGATGACGCGTGATTTGTCCCCCAGGGCGGCCGCGAAATCCGACGCGATGGCGCGTCGCATCGCGCATCCCTCGGCCGCCCAGGAAACGGGCAACTGCGAACCCACCAGTCCGCCGCCGGTCACCCATTCGTGAATCAGGATCGTTAACGGTCGTACGGGAGCCATCACGCGAATGCCGTTCCGAATCGTCCCTGTCATCGACTTGAAGCGGGGCGGGGCCGTCCACGCCATCGGCGGCCGGCGAGATCAGTATCGACCACTGAGGAGCGTTTGGCAAGCGAGTGCCCACCCGGTCACACTGGCCCGCGCGATCAAGGAAGGACTGGGCAATCAATCCCTCTACGTCGCCGATCTGGACGCGATCGATGGGGATCCACCGAGCCTCCCGGTTTATCGCAAACTCGCCGGACTTGGCCTGGATCTCTGGATCGACGCCGGCCTGAGCGATGCCCGATCCGCGGCCGAGATGGGCGATCGCCAGAGCTGCAATCTCAGCGCCGTCGTCGGCCTCGAAACCGTCTCGGGTCCGGACGGGTTGAGTGGCATTCTTGATCGCCTGGGGACGGATCGCACGATTTTCAGCCTCGATCTGTTCGACGGACGCCCCCGGATTCGCCCGGGTGCGGAATGGATGACGGTTGAGCCGCTCGAGATCGCGTGCCGAGCCGTCGCGGAGGGAGTGAACCGGCTGATCATCCTCGACTTGAAGCGAGTCGGTACGGGCCGAGGGCTCGGGACCGATCGCTTACTCTCCGAGATTCGCGAGGCCCATCCCCGGCTCGAGATCACCGTTGGCGGAGGGATCTCCGGAATTTCGGAGATCGTCGCATTGCGAAGAGCCGGGGCATCGGCGGTGCTCGTCGGCTCGGCGATTCACGATGGCCGGATCGGTCGCCTGGAACTGCAAGCGATCGATAGGGACGAGCGGGAAGGTCGATGATCTCTTCGACCAGGACTCAACGTGCGGCGACGACATCATCGCGGCGCCACTCGATCTCGGCCGATTGCCCGAAGCTCTCCTCGACTTCGACTCGAAGGACGCGAGGCAAACTCCAACCCCGGGCGATCATTGACTCGCGGAGACGGCCGGAGATGTATTCGGCCAGCAGCTCGGCCGTCGTATTGGCGATCGGTACCAGGGCGCATTCGTCGCGCGGGAAGCTCCAGTAGCGATCCCCGTAGGTCACGCGAACGTTCATACCCTCCTCACTCAGGAGGATGCGACGACTCTCCGTCGGCAGCAGCATCCTATGGTCCAGCTCGTCGATGACAGCCTTCGTCATATCCTTGAGCGCGATGAAGTCGATCACGTAGTGGTTCTCGTCGAGATCACCCTCCGCTTCGACGGCCGTGCGATAGTTGTGCCCGTGAATTCGCTCGCACTGGTCACCCTCGTAGGTGATGAAATGCCCCGAGCAGAACACGAGGTAGTCCTTGGTCACACGAACCTTGAATTGAGAGCTGGGCATGGTGGGCGAATCTCTGGGTCGATATCGAATTCCGGCAGGGATCTGGATTGCTCGCGGTTAGTCATCTCCGATTCATACACCGAAGACTTTTTTGGTGTTAACGATTTTGATAGGAAGACCGCTGCTTGAGCGGCAACTGTATTGTTCCATCCCGGATCGCGGCGTACAAGGCGGCCGTGACCAGGTCGGCCGTTGTACCCGGATTAAAGCGTCGGCACGGGTCCCGGAGCCAATTGTCGAAGGCTTCGCATTGCGATCGGGCTTCCTCGCGGTCGGGCCAACCGTGAACGAGGATTTCCCCGGCGCGTCGAGAGGTCTCGAGCGCCGCCTCGATCCCGGCCTTGCGCACGATCAATGAGTCCGAGTGTCGCGCGAGGACTTTCAAATAGGCTCCCACGATCGCCGTTTCGAGTGTCCGGCCTTCTTCGAGTGAGCCACGGATCGCCGGCAGGGCCTCTCCGAAGACTTCTCGGAAGCCGTTGGCGTACTGGCGGGCGATGGCATCGCGATCCGCCGCGAGTCGCATGATCTCACGCAGTGTCATCGACGGCTCATTCGCGAGATCCTGATCGGAAACATCGCCCATGCCTCCGGGTTGGGCCATCCGTATCGCGCGGTAGACGGCGCGCGAGTCAGCGACGGTCGTGGCATCGAGGACCGACTCGATTCCCGCTTCCAGGCCGACCCCTGCCGGGACGGCGGCCAACGGAGCCAGGAGGAGCACGATCCCGAGATTCGTGTTGGTGGCCACGACGCGACGCGTGGCCTTGATGGCCTCGTCCACAGTCGAGCCCACGCCGTTCTCGATCGCCCGGTGCATCGGCTCGGCGATCGCGACGGCACTCAGCGCGAAGTCCAGGAACGTCAGGTCGGGAAAATCCCGGAGCCGGTGGACGTTTCCCGGCTTGCATGCACTGACCTCGAGCAGACAGGCAATCTGAGCCACCCGGCCGGGGCTCAGCTCCCCGGATGAGGGAATCATTCGTCCTGACGATAAACCATCGAAGGTCATGGGGCCTCGGTTAACCACGCGAATCTCTCAGAGAGGCGAGCACGGACGCGGCCACGTCGATCCCTGTCACGCGCGAGAGCGCACGCCAGCCCGGGACCGCGTTGACCTCCAGGATTACCGGGCTCCCGCGATCGAGGTCGGGGATCACATCAACACCGGCCATTTCCGCGCCGACCGCACGAGCGGCGCCGATCGCCAATCGCGCGGCCTCGACGTCCAATCGGCACGATTCGGCCCGACCACCCAACGAGACGTTTGTCCTCCACTCGCCGGAGGTCGCGTGGCGTCTCATCGAGCCCAGCACGGAACCGCCCAGTACGAATACACGAAAATCATGCCCGGGATGGCGGATGAATCGCTGGAGGTAGAGGACCGCCCCCAGGCGCTCGAGAGTATGGAAGGTCCGCCAGGCGATTTCTCGGTCGCTGAGTCGCACCAGGCCACGCCCTTCGGAGCCGAAGAGCGGCTTGACCACGACATCTCCCCCCAATTCCTCGAAGGCGATCAACGCCTCGGCCGCCGACTGCCCGGTCCAGGTGGAGGGAATCGAAAGTCCTGAGGATGCGAGCAGTGCCAGCGTCAAGTATTTGTCGACGGCCGCCTCCACGGCCCGGGGCGGATTGAGGACCGGGACTCCCGCCGCGGCAACCCGATGCAAGGCGTCCATGCGGAAGACGACTTGTTCCAGGCTCCCCGGCGGCATCATCCGCACGAGCACACCGTCGGTATCGAGCAAGTCGATCCCGCCGGCCCGGATGGAGGTTCCATCCTTCTGGCCGCCGACCGAGGCCGAGACGCTCATGAACGGGACCGCATGGAATGCGACGTCGAGGTGCTTCGCGGCCCGCTCGAGGTCGGCGACGTGCCAGCCGAATCCTGACACCAGGGCCACCAGGGATTTCATGGGAACGTCGAGCCACCTTCGGCGTTTATCAAGGTTCCTGGTCTACCGAAACCAGATCGAACGACCGGGCCAGGACGTCGGGGTTGATGCGTCCGGCGGTATGAACCCTTCCGGTCTGGATGTTCTGGAACACGACTTCGGCGGGGCTGAAAAGGTGTGGGTCCACGGCGTAAAAGTCGTTGTGATAGCGCGCGAAGATCGCGGCGAACGGCTCGCCATAATCTCGGGAGGCCGAGGAGGGTACCTGAGGAGCGATCGATTCCAGGCTCTCGTCGTCGCCGGTCACAAAGAGGACGACGCGGCCGCCGTAGAGGATGGCGTCGTTGGTCCGGCCGATCGCGGCGAGGTCGTTGACGGCGACGGGGGGCAGCGGCGCACTTCCCTGTGCGGAGACGATCCGCGTCAGGTCGAACTTCAGCTCGGCGAGCTTGTGCAGGGCGGTCTCGACCGATCGGGCCACGACCTGGAGCCCGCCGGCCAGGCTGGCGGTCGGCGCGGCCATCAGGGTGACGGCGGAACGCTCGACCCGGCAGGCGGCGGCGATCTTGGCGACGATCGCGGGAGGAGGCGGCTTGCGCGTTTCCAGCACGCCGACCGCGACGTTGACCGACTCCCGGAATCCGATCGCGTCGTAGATGGCCTCGGAGCCGGCTGCGGCACGCATCGGGCCCGACCCCATCGCGAAGTATTTCTCGTCCTGGATCGCCCAGCCCGCGTATTGACTGGCCAGGCACGCACGGACCGGGTGATCGGTGACGACTTGAATCCGGGGGATCGACCGGCCCGCGAGCTCGCCGGGTACGATCGAGATCTGGGCGAGGTCCGCCAGGCAGACGCGGGCCATCTCGATCCCGGCGAGCAGCCCGCCACGAGCCACGATCCCGCAATCCACGTACTGACCGCCTCCTTCGATCGAGTGGACGGCGACCCGGTGGTCCTCGGCCTGTGCCAGGAGCGTCTCCACGATCCACAAGACTCGACGGTTCAGCGACATCGCCATGATTCCAATTGTCTCCCCGACGCCGTGCGCCACGCCCCGCAGGTATGAGTCTGAACCCTCGAACCACCCATTCTACTACGGCTCCGCGAGTCGAGGTATCCGTCGCAGGCGGTTTCCCTCCTCGAGGCGCAGATCATCGCTTGACGCCGGATTCGCCCCATGCCAGGGAGTTGACGATCACGATCTTCACTTCGAGAGCTCAACTTGGGCGTGGATATCGGCTCAGGACGTCCTGAAGTCGAATGTGGAATGGGCCCAGGTTTCCGCCGTAGTTGCCGGCGGTCACGCCGAGTATGGACTTTCCCGGCAGAGTCGCGGCATGGAGGCCGGCGACCGTGGCCCGCTCGACGGCCTCCAGGCTCAGGCCGTCGATGACGATCTCATAGGCGCAACGGGCTCCGGCCGGCATCTCGGACGGTACGACGCCGCGGAGCGTCGGGGCAAAGGCGGTATTGGTGCTGGCGCGAAGTCCCTTGTACTTGCTCCCGACCTTGGAACCCGATCGCGCGATCCCGCCGGGGAAGGGGAGGATGATGTCGGGGCATCGTCGCATGGCGACTGCCGCGGCCTCGGTCGCTTCGAGCGTGTCCCTGGGCTCGGCCCCCATCACGATGATATTGCCCCCCGCCACCCCCTTGATCGTGCCGAAGGTCTCCTCGCACAGGAACTCGCCGTCCATCACCGGGATGCGCCAGTACCGACGGCCTCCGATTCGCTTGGAGATCTGCCAGCCGTCGCCGAAATACCGCAAACGCCCCCCGACACGGATTGTCTTCTCGCCGAGCGGAATGCCGTTGTAACAGGCGGTGGTCGGGCAGGTCATCACGCATTGGCCGACCCGGTTCGACACCGCCTTCTCGAGTGCATCTCGGCTGAACGCGAAGACCAGGATGCCCACGCCGGGTCGGCCGTCGGGCGTCTCGGCTTCGCTCAACTCGCGCTCGATTCCGGCCTCAGCGTCACAGGAGATGACGCTCGTGGCATAGCCGGACATCGTCTGGCCGGCGATCATCGCCCAGGCGCGCGCTTCGGCCGTCACGATGACGCGAGCCGCCGTCATCGGGAACGCCTCGGCGAACGTATCCGCCACCAGCGACCGGCGCGACCGATCATCTACGGGGGTTGACGAATCGTTTGAGATCATCATTGGCACGCGATCACTTCCCGCTCCGGGATCGCGTGATCCTCGATCGGGTAATTTCGCCATCGAATCGAGTACGACTCCTCAAACCAGTTCCGGATGTCGGGCTCCACGCCTCGGTCGTATTCGGGCGCAACGTGTAGAGTCTTGCCCTGAAACTCTTCGCGGATCTCGCCCTGTTCGACGATGATCCGGCCTCCCTTGATGACGTGGCGCGGCATCGCGAACATCGTCTCGGCATTGGCGTCGGGAGTGTAGATGGTGACGTCCGCATCGGCACCCGGCCCGAGGTGCCCCTTGTGCGTCAAGCCGAGGATTTTCGCCGGCCCGGCTCGCGTGATGATCGCGATCTCCGAGAGCGAATACTCGCGGGCCAGATCCTTGAGCAGCGACTTCTCGCGTACCGCGGCGGGCACCGTCTTGAGGACATCCTGCCGGTAGGTCCGATCCATCAGAAGCCGGATGATCTGCGGGTAGGCCAGGAATGAGCCGCCGTTGGGGTGGTCGGTGGTCATCACGATCCGCCAGGGATCCTCGACGAGCAGATACCACTCCAGACCGATCGCCCATTGCCAGGCGTGGATCAGGCTCGTGTTCTTGTACTCGATGGGCGCGACGCCGCAACCCGACTCCATCTCCGTATCCGAGCTGAACCATTTGGTCTTGTAGAGCTTGCTCAAGAAGTAGCCGACGGGACCGTCCGCGGTCATGCTCATGGTCTGGCCGAACACCACCTGGCCGACGTCCACGGTGATGTTGGAATGCCCATTTACGTACTCGGCCAGCGGGGCGACCTTCGAGTTGAAGGTGTCCTCGTCCTGATCGCCTCCGCCGTAGCTGTGGAACTGGATGTGGGTGAGATGGCCCCGAAGCCCCTCGAGCAATTTCATCGTCTCGAGGGTGGTCGTCCAGTTGCCGGGGAGGCCCAGGTTGCTGGTGTGGATATGCACCGAGTGCGGCAATCGCAGGTCGTCGACCGCTTGCGCGATCGACCGGATGATCTGTCGAGGGGTCACCCCGAAGTGGTCGACGGACGTGTCGAGATCCTTGACATTTCCCGCCTGGCGCTGCTTCCAGAGCTCGACTCCGCCCGGATTGACGAGCTTCGCCGCGTAGCCTTTCGCCGAGCCCAGCAGCCAGCCGACGAATGCCCGGAGCTTCTCGTACTCACCCTGTTGGATCGACTTCATCACATAATGATTATTGCCCATCAGGGCGAAGAAGCCCTTGTCGATGCAGGGCGTATCCTCGAATTCTTCGTGTGCATGTCGCGCGAAGAGGGGCGGGATGGCGGCGTCGAATGCCGTTGTATAACCCATCGCGGCATATTTGTAGCCGGTCGCGAACGAGCTGGGGACGCTCCCCGTGGTGCCGCTATGTGTCATCCGGGTGCGTGGGACCGGCTGGCCGCTACGGTTATGTTCCGGCGAGAGCTTGCGGCCGTGGTTGACCTTGGGCCCGACGATGTGGCAGTGCATGTTGACCCCGCCCGGCATGACCACCATCCCGGAGGCGTCGATCGTGCGGGCCGGAAGGATCTCCGGGTCGCCCGGCGGCTCGACGATCGACCCATCCGCGATCCAGATGTCGCGGATTGCTCCATCGATGCCGTTGGTCGGATCGTAGACCGTGCCGCCGACAATCTTGAGGTACTCTTTGGTCATGTTACCCCGTGCATCCAGACTTCACCCTTGCCCAGGGCGATCAGATCCCCATGATAAAGCGAGAGCTCGCGTAGGAGCAGATCCTCCTGGACCCGGAAGCCCAATCGCGCCAGCTCGCCGACAATCAGGCGAAGGAACAAGGGCCGGAAGTGGCCGGCCGGGCGGAACGTCGGTAGTAATTCCGGTAGTCTCGTTCCGAAGATGCCGATCGTCCCGCGGCGCATGCCGGCGCCGAGGCGATTGCCACTCGCGCCGAAAACCAGGATGCTGCCCGCGATCATGTTGAATCCGGCCGCGTCTCCGCAAGAGCCCTTAATTGCGATCATCCCGCGCCTCATGGCGAGACCGATCTCGTCGCCGGCATCGCCGCCGATCAGGATGGTGCCGTCGGTCATCCCTTTTTTGCTGCCCCGATAGGCCGCACCGACGAGATGGCCTACATTTCCGGAGACCTGAATGAGGCCGCCGAGCATCTCGGCCCCGACCCAGTCACCCGCATTTCCATCGACCCGGATCGTCCCCCCGGACATCTGGCCGCCGAGGTGGCGGCCGGCGTTGCCATGGACGTGGATTTCCCCGTTGGTCATTCCGAAGCCGATGAAATGGACTCCGCCCAGGTTGCCTTCGAAGCCGATTCGACCGTCGGCAGGGTCTCCCGAGACGGAGAACAGCTCGGCCAATGGGACCTTGCGGTTACCGTGAAAGATTTCGACCCGCTCGATCTCGCGCAGGGATTTCTCCCTGAGCCGGTCGGGGAGCACTCCCTCGAGTTCGATCGGGACCGAGGTCTTTTCCTCGTGACGCAAGGAGAGTGACATGGATTCCTTTCCGCTCACGAATGAGCCGGTCCCTTGAGGTCACGGACGCGAATCTCGATCTGCGCGAGGATCTGCTCGCTGGTGGGCAGCGACGAACTCAATGACGGACGCAGCGGAATCGGTACGCCGTCCATTCGATACACCGTACCCGACGTGTGAATCCCGTAAGTAGCCGTGTGGAAGAGCACGGTCGGAGATTCCTCGCTCGTCGGAGCGTCATTCGGCACCAGGGCGACCTGAGGGATGCTCGCCAGATGGTTGAGCGCCTCGCTGGTGAGGCCCGGCATGAGACCGCCGCTTACCTTGAGGACAGCGTCGGGCTCGCCGCGTTTCAGGCTCTCGGCCGCGTTGTATTCTCCGGGATTGTAGCGCGGATAGCCACGTGCCAGGTTGACTGCGCAGGGATACCCGGTTCGCCACGTCAGGACGATCTCGGCACCGGTCGGATTCCCGCCGCTCCGCATCCCCATGCAGACGAATCGCGTATGGTCGTTTACGTCGCGGACCAGGGCGCAAAGCGCGTGCCAGTCGAGGTGAGCCGTCTGAGGTGAGGACGCGTTCATCCCGTAAAAGATCGCGCCATACTTCGCCCGTCTCATCCGGTCGAGCAGCCCTTGCCAGATCGCTGGAGAGACCCCGGTGTCGTTCTCGATTGAGCTCGCTTCCAGCTCGATCCCCTTGGCCATCGCACGCAAGATCCAGAACGCCTCGAAATCCCTCCGCGGCCGGATGGGGATGAATTCGTCGGCGGCCTCGGCGGTCTTCGTCCTGGAGGTGTCGACGACAACGCAATAGCGATCCTCACGGCCTCGCGGCAGGAATTCGCCCGCGGAGTTTACGCTATATCGCTCGAAATGACGCGGGTGGCTCTCGGCCGGGTCGGTGCCCCAGAAGACGATCAGGTCGCCCCGGTTCTTGATCTCGCCGAGACTACAAGTCACCTCCCCGACCTCCTGGTAGGCGATCGCCGAAGCTCCATCGCTGCTGTCAACACAGCCGCCGATCCAGTCCGCGATCGAAATCGCGATTCGCTGCGCCTGGCTCGTCGACTCGGCCAATCCCATGATGAGCGGATACCTGGCTTCGGCGAGGATACTGGCGGCCCTTTCAAGCCCTTGATCTAAGGTCGCGGGCCTGCCTTCGACGAGGCAACCGGAGTGATCGTCGTGCGAGCGGTTCTTGAACCAGGCCTCGGCGAGAGCGCAGGCGTTCCGGGCTTCTACGACGCGATCCCGATCGATATCGACCGTCAGCCTGATGTCATCGCAGAGGCATCCGCAGAACGTGCACGTCGCGTCCTCGACGGTCGCGAGATTCGTCGTTGGCTCGTCCGCGGGAGGCATTGGCATGTTTCAATCGCGAAGAGGCTGCGAGGCATCGGGGTTTCGTGTTAATCTACACTCCCGGCCTTCGTGCCGCCACCGCCATCCCCGGGCTTCTCTAACGCTTTACGCTTGGTTTGCGCACGGGCCCGGAAAAAGGGGACTGGCTCACGGCCCCGGACGGCCCCGGGGATCTCGGGCAACGAGCCGGTGGGCCGGGTGCCTGTCCCCTCTTTCCGCGCGCTCAACCCAAGCGCAAAGCGCTCTAAATCAGCTTGCACGATTCTGGGAGGGCGAGCCTCCTGGCGAGCCGAGTCGCGAACCGGCTCGGACGGAGCCTCGCCCTCCCGGAATCACGAAAGGTCATTTAGAGAGTGTTTTGGACCACAATCCCCGATTTCCCGGCATCCTCTTTGTCGCCGGGGTCTGTGACCCCGGTCTGAGTATCCCCCGGCCTCACAGAGGCCGGCTACAAAGAATGCAGAGGTCCATCACACGCTCTAGCTCAAACCGATTCGATCGCAATCCCATGCGAGGCATCCGCCCTCACGACGTCCGGGTCCGCTCCCAAAAAATGGCAGGGTGTTGCAAGGATGAAGGATTCTCAACTGGTTCTGAAGGGCTATCGGACCGCTGTGTTGGGCTCGACATCCGGAATTGGCCGGGCCGTGGCCCTCGCGCTGGCCGGTGCCGGCGCCGACGTGATCGTGCATGGGCGGTCCTCGCGAGATGCCGCCGAAGCGGTTGCCGCCGAGATTCGCGATCGAGGAAGCCGTTCCGCGGTGCTCGTGGCCGACCTCGCGGATCGTGAGGCCGGTGACCGACTCGTCGAGGAAGCCTGGACCCTCTGGGGAGGGCTCGACGCCTGGCTCCAGATCGCGGGGGCCGACACATTGACCGGTGAGGCGGCTCATCTCTCCTTCGACGAGAAGCTGGACATCCTCTGGGCCGTGGACGTCGCGGCAACAATCCGTCTCTGCCGCGCCGTGGGCGACCGGATGAAGAGTCAGAAAGGCGGGTCGATCGTGACCATGGGCTGGGATCAGGCGGAGACCGGCATGGAAGGCGACTCGGGCGAGTTATTCGCCGCGACCAAGGGCGCGATCATGGCATTCACTCGGAGCCTGGCCCTCAGCCTGGCCCCGACGGTTCGCGTCAATGCGATCGCCCCGGGATGGATCAAGACGGAATGGGGCGAGGGGGCATCGAAAGCCTGGCAGGACCGGGTGCTCCGCGAGACGCCGCTGGCACGATGGGGCACTCCCGAAGACGTCGCCAAGGTGGCCTGCTTCCTGATCGGCCCGGATGCGGAGTTTCTCACGGGGCAGATTTTCCGCGTCAATGGCGGTGCCGTCCGTTAGTGCGCTCGCGACGCCCGCGCGGCCCGGAATCGTGCCGCCGCTGCGAGGCTGATGACGAGGCCCCAGGTGAGCATCGTGGCGGGCTCGGGCGCTTCCAGAGCGGTCGGGCTCATCTCGAACGCGCGCTCCTGGCCATCGATGAGACCTTGGCCCACGATCTGGCCGGCATCGTTGATCCCCGTGGCATTGAGATTGCTCCAGCCGCTGCCGGAGGAGATCAGGCTCGCCAGCGCCTGGATCGTCCCGTTGTTGTAGAGGAAACCGTTGCCCACCGCCTGATCTTTGTTATTGAGGGCCGCGGCGATCATCCCAGACCCGCTCGGCAGGGACGTCAGGTCCGTCACCCTCCCCGTGCTGGCAAGGTAGAGATAAGATTGGACGGTTCCATTCATCGGAGCGACCGTAATCAACATGTCTCCTTGTTGATTGATTGCGATTGCTCGGCTATCGTAAAACTGCCCGCTTGCGACCTTCGAGAACAGGTCCGTAAGCTGACCGTTCTGATAGATCGCTGGATGTGAATCCCCTCCGGCAGGCAAAGCGACAGCCCCGGCGATCTGTCCCGCATTGTTGATGGCGTACGGGTCAAAGAGCGCCGGGAGCTGGGTCGCGTTGTTGCCGCTGACGAGTTGGACCAGCGTATTGGGATTCCCCGAATCGATCCCACTATAGGCACCGCTCACGTACTGACCCAGTCCGTTCACTGAGGCGTTCGGACCGCCGACGACCTGGCCTGAATCGCTAATCGACATGGCCAGCCCTCCCGTCGGATTGATCGCGGTGATCTGGCCATTTCCGTAAAGAAAGGACTGCGCCCCACCACCCGTCGAATCGAATCGCGGGGGCGATGCGGCACCCCTAAGCCCGCTTGCAAAGTAACCGTCAGAGCTATTGTAGGAGATTCCGACGACCTGCCCCTGATTGTTGATGGAGGTGGCAACGCTAGACGTCTGCCCATTCAGAGTGCCCAGGTCGGTGATCGCGTAAATTGGGTCAGCATGGACCGGCGGCGCGGCAAATGCGCCTGCCAGCAGGAACATCGCACAGCAGAGCGAGCGGCGGCTCAAGCAGTTCGTGCGCGGACTCATCGAGTTCCCTCCCTGGAAACGACGAGGCGGATCGGACTACCTCGTTCAAGCGGCAGGTTGCGGCTTGAGAAAACGATACACATTGCCAAGGTCAAGGATCTCAACGACGAAGGTGAGATCGGGGACAGGTTCCATCGACTGACCGATTCACGCCCTTCAGGTTCGCGTGGATACCCTCACGCTGTTTCTCCATACCCCTCGCGAGGAGCACTCGAATGCCCTGACGCTGAAGCGCCGTTTCCGGGTAGAATCCGATGGTAGTAACCAGACGATAAGGAAAGCCACATACGATCTCGAGCCAGAGCGCCGCTCTCGCGAAATGTTCTATGTGACACGTAAAGCATTGTCAAGCCGAAGAACGCAAGGCTCGTAGGGTGCTCTGCGAGCACCGTTCGGGCTTTCCCGGTCAATTCGGTGCTCGCAGAGCACCCTACGGGCTGGACGACCGCGGCGGGATTGAGACGATCATGACGGAGCATCCCCGGTACCTGTTTGTCACGGGCCGCCTCGCGGAATTCTCGCTCCGACAGGTCCTGGACGACCTGGCACCTCGGGCGGGTTTCACGGCCGAGGTCGCCGTGTTGCCGATCTCGGTGGCCGCCCTGTTGACGCCGAAGTGGGTTGCCCGCCACCTCGAGATCCCCCAGGGCGTGGACCGCGTGATCCTGCCCGGCTATTGCGGAGGAGACCTCGGTCCGATCGTCGAGAAGGCGGCCGGGATTCCCGTCGAGACGGGCCCCGTGGATCTCCGGGACCTGCCTCGCCATTTCGGGCATGCCGGCCCGGCTGCCTCCGAATACGGGGCTTACTCGATCGAGATCCTCGCCGAGATCAATCATGCGCCGCGATTGACCTTCACCGCGATGATCGAGGAGGCGCGCAGGTTGACCGCCCAAGGGGCGGACGTCATCGACCTGGGCTGCGTTCCCGGCATGCGATGGACGGGCGTCGGCGATGCGGTGGCCGTGCTCCGGAAGGAAGGATTTCGGGTCTCGATCGATAGCTTCGACCCGGCCGAGGTCGCGGCCGCGGCGGCCGCGGGGGCCGAGCTGGTGCTGAGCGTCCATGGCGGCAACCGCGAGCTGGCGCCGGAATGGGGCATCGAGGTCGTCGCGATTCCCGACCAGCCCGGATCTCTGGAGGGACTCGATGAGACCGTCGAGTTCCTGGATCGCAACGGGGTCCCGTTCCGGATCGATCCGATCATCGAGCCGATCGGATTCGGCTTCGCCGCCTCGCTGGGTCGCTACCTGGAAGTCCGCCGCCGTTACCCCGACGCCGCCATGATGATGGGCGTCGGCAACCTGACCGAGCTGACCGACGTCAACTCGGCCGGGGTCAACACGATCCTCGTCGGCTTCTGCGAGGAGCTGAAGATCCGGAGCGTCTTGACCACCACCGTGATCAACTGGGCGCGGTCGTCGGTCCGCGAGATCGACCTGGCCCGGAGGCTCGTCCATCACGCGGTGGAGAATCGGACGTTGCCCAAGCACGTCGAACCTCGATTGGTCGCCTTGCGCGATCCCAGGGTTGCCGCTTTCGGCGACGAGAATCTCGCCGAGCTCCAGCGGCGGATTCGCGACCCGAACTGGCGGATCTTCGCCGAGGGAGGGCTGATCCATGCCCTCAACAACAAGAATTGGTTGCGCGACTCCGATCCGTTCCGCCTCTTCGAACAGATGGGGGTGGACGACGCCTCGCACGCGTTTTATCTGGGCTACGAGATGATGAAGGCGAAAACCGCCTTGACTCTGAGCAAGACCTATCGACAGGATCAAGCATTGGAATGGGGTTTCCTGGCGGTGCCCGAGGTCAGCCATCTCGCGAGGCGGAAGGCGGCCGATGATCGGGCTGCCGACGAACCGAATCCCAATCAGGCCCAGGACGGCGAAACCGCGGATTCCGGCGAGGGCGCGGAGTGATACTCGAGGGGATTGTCACAACTCTGAGCGTCGACGATGCCCTGAACATCGCGCCCATGGGCCCCGACGTCGCCGTTGGGACGAACATGGATCGATTCGTCCTGCGGCCGTTCCAGACCTCGACCACCTTCGCCAATCTCAAGGCCCGCGGGGAGGGTGTGCTCCACGTCACCGACGATGTCTTGCTGCTGGCCCGGACGGCGATCGGGGCGACCCTCGAGCCGTCGCCGATCACGAGGCCGGCCGACGCGGTCGCCGGCGCGATCCTGCTCGATGCCTGCCGGTATTACGAGTTTCGGGTCGTCGAGCTCGACGATCATGAGGAGCGTACCCGGATCGTCGTCGAGACGGTCGGTCGGGGCCGTCTCCGTGATTTCTTCGGATTCAACCGGGCGAAACATGCCGTGGTCGAGGCGGCGGTGCTGGCCACTCGAACGGCATGGCTTCCGCTCGAGGAATTGCTCGTCGAATTCCGCAAACTCGACGTGATCGTCCGGAAGACGGGCGGGCCTTCCGAGCTGGCGGCCTTCCGGTTGCTTGACGAACATCTCCGCGAAGCCGCCGCCCGCCGCGGTCTCGATCCGGACCTGAGGCCCGCGTCACCATGATGCATCGTCTCGTGCGTATCCGGACTCCGAGCCGACTCCACTTCGGCTTGCTGGGATGGGGTCCCGAGGCTCGCCGACAGTTTGGTGGAGTCGGCCTCATGATCCAATCGCCCGACATCGAGGTGACGGCCGAGCCGGCCGACCATTGGCAAGTCGCGGGCACGCTTTCGCATCGGGTCCGACGACTCATCGGACGCCTCCAGGCTCAACTGCCGGATTCGCAGCTGCGTCTGGGGCCAGCATGCATCCGGATCTTGCGAGCTCCTCCCGAGCACGTGGGACTCGGTGTCGGGACTCAGGTGAGCCTGGCGGTCGCGAGCGCCGTCCTGAATCTGGCCGGGGGAGACGAGCCCTGCCTCGAAGAACTCGCCAGACTCACCGGTCGCGGCCATCGGTCGGGGATCGGGCTTCACGGGTTCCGATCCGGTGGCTTGATCGTCGATGGCGGTCGAAACGAACGGACGACAATCCCGCCACTGGTGGCGCGGCTCGTTTTTCCCGAGGAATGGTCGATCCTGGTGATCCAGCCACGCGGCGTGCACGGACTTCACGGCGCGGGCGAGTCGCAAGCATTTGCCGGTCTGCCCGCGATCCCGGAGCGCGTGACCGAACGGCTCTGCCGGCTCGTGCTCCTGGACATCCTCCCGGCCGTACAGGATCGCGACCTGGCGACGTTCGGTACGGCATTGATGGAGTTGCAGGCGCATGTCGGTGCCATCTTCGCACCGGCCCAGGGCGGCGTCTATGCGACCCCCCTCGGCGTGGCGATCGTTCAAGAGCTGGGACGATTAGGCTTCGTCGGGATCGGCCAGAGTTCGTGGGGGCCGACCCTCTACGCTTTTGTCGATCGGCATCCCGATGAGGTCGCGACCCTGGCCAATCGTCTCCGCCAGCGTTTGTCCCTCGACTCCGCGGCGATCCAGATGACCCGTGCCGATAACCGGGGCGCAAGGCAAATCGTCGATGCGTAAACGAGTCGGTCGGATCACTTGCGATGCAGGGATGCCAGGAGTTCATCGAGGTCGATCCGGGCCGCACTCGTGGTCAGGTCGCTGATGGCGTAGGGGACGATCAGCTTCCGATGATGAATCATCGCCCCGCATGAGTAGACGACGTTTGGGACGTATCCCGTCGAGCGGCCTTCTTCCTCCGGTACGATCAAGGGTTCCCGGGTCTGGCCGACGATGCGAGTCGGGTCGTCGCGGTCGAGGAGGGTGGCCCCGATGCAATATTGCCGCATCGGGCCGACGCCGTGGGTCATCAACAACCAACCCTGATCGGTCTCCAGTGGCGAGCCGCAATTGCCGATCTGGATCACTTGCCACGGGTATTCCGGCACTTGGAGGAGCGTTGCCTCATTCCAGCAGGTCACATCGTCGGACTCCATGTAGTAGAGGTTCTCGTTGTCCATCCGCGAGATCATGGCATACCTGCCCCGGATTCGGCGCGGGAAGAGGGCCATCCCCTTGTTCATGGCACTTTCGCCCGTGATCAGCCGTACGTCGATCGTGTTCCCGCCCTGGTACTCCAGGAGCTGCGGAAAGACACGCACGCCGTTGTACGCCGTGAAGGTCCCGTAATAGGTTCGCGATCCATCATCATCGGTGAATTGCACGAGGCGGAGATCCTCGATTCCATGGCGCTCGATGTCGGAGAAGGGGAAGATGACGATCTCCGATTCAGGGATCAAGGGAAGTTCCGGCAGGTGGAGCCGGTAGTTGACCTGGGTCGCGGCCACCAGGTTATCCGCCATCTGCTCCGATGACCCCGATGCCTGCTGGTCCAGGCGGACGGCGGCGATCGCGTCGAAGAGCTGTCAACGAGTGAATCGCTCGTCAAGTCGGTCAAGGATGCCGGCGGCCCGTTCGCTCGCCACGCCAAGGACTTCCAGATCCCTCACGAAGATCGTCTTGGCGAATTCCTCGGGAACCGTCGCCTTCAATGGTGTCTCGAATCGTCCCATCGGCTCGAGTCGAATGCCTCCGGCCGCATCCAGGATTCCCACTCGGAAGACGATCGACGAGACATGGCCCTCTCCCGTCGCGCGGAGGCTCATCAGGAAGCGGAGAGAGCCGTCGGGCACTCCGTCCTGTCTCAAGGCCGGCACGATCGACGGATTGAAGAGCGCGACCGACTCCAGGGCATATTCCATCGTGAAGCACGCGCCCAGCAGGAGCCGACGGGACCTTGTCAGCATCGCATCGGTCGGGATGCTGTCACGGAGCATGTCGAAATGCTCGGCAAAAACCTCGAACAGTTTTCGATGTTTGGGTCGAAATGTGCGATCCAGTTCCGATAGCAGACTCTCGACCTGGGACTCGGGGAAGTCGAGCACACGGCGGATGATGTCCCGTGCCCGATCGACGTTTCCCGTGCCGAAGAATCTCATCATGACCCGGCCCGGGTCGGGTGTCAGTTTCAAGGGAAGTCGTTCCACGTTGACAGTCATCGCGAAATCCTCGCATGGTTAAACTGTTGCGCGGGAGGGACCCGGCGTCGAGCCGATCCCCTGAAATGATTGTAGAAGCGAGCCCGAATCGCGAATCGTCCAGGGTGACTTGTGGGGAAATACTTGCAAGCCTTAGGATCATAGGCGATCGAGCGCGACCGAAGGTATTCGGGCAGCGCTTTGTTCGTCTGGCCAAAGTGTTTTCAGGAGGAGGATTTACGATGATGAGCTGGAGACGACTGAGCTTCTACGTGGCACTGGCGCTGGGCTGCGCCACCCATTCGGCGAGTGCGCAGAGCCTGAAAGTTGGCGATCCGGCTCCGAAGCTGGACGTCAAGTCGTTCGTCAAGGGCGAACCCGTCAAGGCGTTCGAACCCGGCAAGAATTACGTCGTGGAGTTCTGGGCGACGTGGTGCGGACCATGCCGCACGAGTATCCCGCACCTGACCGAACTTCAGAAGAAGTACCCCGACATCACGTTTATCGGCGTGAGCGTCTTCGAACAGGATCAAGCCGGGGTCAAGCCGTTCGTCGACAAGATGGGGAAGGAAATGGATTATCGGGTCGCCGTCGATGCGATCCCCGAAGGCAAGGATAAGGATCCTGGCGATGGCGCGATGGCGACCAAATGGATGAAGGCCGCGGGACAGGAGGGTATTCCTACGGCTTTCATCGTGAACAAGGAAGGCAAGATCGCCTGGATCTCGCATCCCATGGAGATGGATAAGCCCCTGGAAAAGATCGCCGCGGGCACCTGGGATATCAAGAACGCCCTCGAGGAGCAACGGAAGCTGAAGGAAGATCAAGTCGCCCTGCAGAAGTTGCTCGGCAAGCTACAGGCGGCGCAGCAATCCGGCAATGCCAAATCCTTGCTTTCCATGATTGAAGAGATCGTCAAACTCAAACCTGAAGCGGAACTTCCGCTCGCGCAGCTCAAATTGCCGGCCTTGATCAAGCTCGATCAACAGGACAAAGCCCTGGAGCTGGCCAAGATGCTGGAGAAGACACCGATCGGGGAAGATCCCACGGGCCTTAACATGATCGCCTGGTCGATTGTCGACCCAGACTCCGGGGCCAAGCCGAATGCCAAACTGATCCAGTTCGCGGTCGAAATGGCTCGACGCGCCGATGAGAAATCCGGCGGGAAAGTCGGCGCGATCGCCGACACGCTGGCCAAGGCCCTTTTCGATTCGGGTGATGCCGAAAAGGCTGTGGAGGCCCAGGAACGGGCCATTCGATTGACGAAAGAGAGTGGGGAAGACGCGGATCCGGCGATGAAGGACCGTCTCGAGAAGTACAAGAAGGCGGCGAAGAAGTAAGTTCCGACCCTCACAAGTAAGCCGCAAATGACTGCGTCGTGGCGAGGTCTCCCAACCTCGCCACGGATCCGGACTTAACCACGGAGGCACGGAGACACAGAGAAGAAGGGAAAAGAGTTCAAAATCTTTGAATTGAATTCTCTGTGTCTCCGTGCCTCCGTGGTTAAGTCCCCGTATTTGCCGAACTTCGCACAGCTCCTGTACCGAGCGAGGCGCGGAGAAAAGCCGCCCTCATCGCTTCCGAGGAAGGATGGGGGCGGCTTTGGTGGTTGATTCCGGCGATAACCGACTTTCGCGCCGAAGCACTATCATGGGCCTGGCGGTCTTAACGGCCGTGTTCGGAATGGGAACGGGTGTGACCCCGCCAGTATGGTCGCCGGAAAAGTGGCCGGCCGGCGGTCAAGCTCGGCCGGGCACGATTCGCTCTTCTTTTCTTCGGTGTTAGTCGCACACGAACGTGGCAATCTTCGCCTACAAAATACCAGAACGGGCCTTACGCAGTCACTGTCCGATCGCCGTGCCCGGATGGGCAGCGAGCCGATCGGGGTGGTCAAGCTACTCGGCTGTTAGGACCGGTCGGCTGAAGCGCTCGCGCGCCGTGCACGCCCGGCCTATCGACCTGGTCGTCTTCCAGGAGCCTTCGCAGCCATAGCTGCCGGAAACCTCATCTCGGAGGGGGCTTCGCGCTTAGATGCCTTCAGCGCTTATCCTGTCCCGACCTGGCTACCCGGCGATGCCCCGAGCGGGACAGCCGGCACACCAGAGGTCGGTCCTCCCCAATCCTCTCGTACTAGGGGAGACTCTCCTCAAGTTTCCTACGCCCACGGCAGATAGGGACCGACCTGTCTCACGACGGTCTGAACCCAGCTCGCGTACCGCTTTCATTGGCGAACAGCCAAACCCTTGGGACCTTCTCCAGCCCCAGGATGCGATGAGCCGACATCGAGGTGCCAAACCTCCCCGCCGCTAGGGACGCTCGGGGGAGATCAGCCTGTTATCCCCGGAGTACCTTTTATCTGTTGAGCGACGGCCTTTCCATCCAGCACCGCCGGATCACTAACGCCGACTTTCGTCTCTGCTCGACTGATGGGTCTCGCAGTCAGGCACCCTTCTACGTTTGCGCTCCTGTTGCCCGATTGCCGACCGGGCCGAGGGTACCATGGCGCTCCTCCGTTACTCTTTGGGAGGAGACCGCCCCAGTCAAACTGCCCGATGAGCATGGTCCCGATCCGGGCTACGGACCGGTGAGGGCCAGCGCAATTTCAGGGTGGTATTTCACCGTTGGCTCCCCGACGGCTGGCGCCGCCGGATCGAAGCCTCCCACCTATCCTACACAGAAACAACGCTGGACCAATGCCAACCTGCAGTAAAGGTTCACGGGGTCTTTCCGTCTAACCGCGGGTACGTGGCATCTTCACCACGACTACAGTTTCACCGGGTCCCTCGTGGAGACAGTGCTCCAGTCGTTACGCCATTCATGCAGGTCGGAACTTACCCGACAAGGAACTTCGCTACCTTAGGACCGTCATAGTTACGGCCGCCGTTTATCGGGGCTTCGGTCGGCAACTACCCTTTCGGTCATCGCCTTCCTTAACCTACCGACACCGAGCAGGCGTCAGACTCTATACGTCCTCTTGCGAGTTGGCAGAGTCCTGTGTTTTTGATAAACAGTCGCTAGAGCCGATTCTCTGCGGCTCCCCCTTGCGAGGGAGCACCCCTTGTACCGAGGGTACGGGGTCATTTTGCCGAGTTCCTTCACGAGGGTTCTCCCGAACGCCTTCGGATACTCGCCTAGCACACCTGTGTCGGATTGCGGTACGGGCCGCGCGGGTCGTCCCCAGCTGGCTTTTCGCGGCCGGATAGTCATCGGGCTTCCAGATCAAGCTGTCGGCCTTGCGGCACGGGGGCATCTAGCGCCCCGACCCGACTCACTCCGGCGTCCCCAACCGGTTCAACCTCCCCGCTCGGGTGGCGGAATATTAACCGCCTGTCCATCGGCTACGCCCTTGGGCCTCGCCTTAGGTCCCGACTAACCCTGGGCGGATTGACCTTCCCCAGGAAACCTTGTGCTTTCGGCGGACGGGCTTCCCACCCGTCTTGTCGTTACTCGTTCCGGCATGCGCACTCGACGACGCTCCACAGCTCCTTGTCGGTGCTGCTTCGCAGCGGACGTCAACGCTCTCCTACCAACCATTACTGGTTCCGCGACTGCGGCACGACGCTTAGTCCCCGTCATTTTCGGCGCGGGATGGCTCGACCGGTAAGCTATTACGCACTTTTGAAATGATGGCTGCTTCTAAGCCAACATCCCGGCTGTCACGGCGATCCCACTTCCTTTGCCACTGAGCGTCACTTTGGGGGCCTTGGTCGGCGGTCTGGGTTGTTTCCCTCTCGAGCATGAAGCTTATCCCCCACACTCTGACTCCCGAGGTCCGTGCCAGGGTATTCGGAGTTGGGTTCCGACGGGTAGCCGGGAAGGCCCCCGGGCGGATTCCGTCGCTCTACCCCCCTGACATACGTCTCGAGGCTGGCCCTAAAGCCATTTCGGAGAGAACGAGCTATCTCCAGGTTTGATAAGACTTTGACTCCTCCCCACGGGTCCTCCCCCAGTTTTTCAACACTGGTGGGTTCGGTCCTCCACGGCCGGTTAAGGCCGCTTCAACCTGCCCATGGGTAGTTCACCTGGTTTCGCGTCTACCACGCCCGACTTTGTCGCCCTATTCAGACTCGCTTTCGCTATGGCTCCTCCCCTGAAGGGATTAACCTCGCCGGACACGGTAACTCGCCGGATCATTATGCAAAAGGCACGCGGTCAGGCTGAGCTCGCGCTCAACGCCCTCCCACCGCTTGTAGGCGCGGGGTTTCAGGTTCAGTCTCCTCCCCTGATCGGGGTTCTTCCCACCGTTCGGTCGCCCTACTGGGTTCGCTATCGGTCGTCATCGCGTATTTAGCCTTGCAGGATGGTCCCCGCCGATTCAGGCCGGGTTTCACGTGCCCGACCCTACTTGGGTACCGGATAGGAGGTCGTCGCCTGTGCCTACGGGACTATCACCCGCTCTGGTGCCATTTTCCAAAGGACTTCGGCTCGGCTCGGACCATTCCACGACTCCGGCCCCGCTACCCCGGACGGTGTCCCGTCCGGTTTGGGCTCTTCCCCGTTCGCTCGCCGCTACTCAGGGAATCTCGGTTGATTTCCTCTCCTCCAGGTACTGAGATGTTTCAGTTCCCTGGGTTTCTCGGGTATTCCGGGATCGACGCTCGTTGGGCAGCTCCCCCGGACATATCGCAGCCTTCCACGCCCGAATTCTGATGACGCCTAGGCATCCCCCCCGCGCCCTTAGGAACTTGACCACGCCGATCGGGCCGCCGCCGGTGGTCCGATGCAGGCTCGCGCCTGGACCGCACCGCCCGACTGCCGCACGAGCGACGGGCTCTCGAGGGACCGCATTCCGGCGCGGCGTCTCGCGACGCGGCCGACCGGCCCGGGCCCCCGAATTTGTGATCCGTAAGGGTTCTGGATCGGCAACGCGCGACTCGCGTCGGGCGTTACCGTCGATTCGTGTCGCATGGTCCGGGCGGCTCGAGATGCGGTCGAGGGGGACGAATCCTCCTTTTCCCACACCCACAAGTGCCGTTCCCACGCGACGTGAAAACTGTATTGTGAAGATTACCACTCACCTCTCGCGTCACCCGGTTGCCCGAGGGCCACCGGATCGCACGAAGGTGTGTGATTCGTGTGTGACTAACCACCGGATTGACAAAGAGCACCGAGCGCCGACCGGGCCCGCGATCAAGCGGACCGATGCGACGATCGTTCCCTGGGCTGGCCAGGGGGCGAGGCCGTGACGAGACGGCCCCGCCCCGCGACCAGGGCGAGGGGACGAGGGATCCACCGATTGAAATTCAGTCGATGGTATTCGCACGGGCCGACCCGGAAGGACAACACGATGTCAATGGGCAGGGTCGGCCGAACTCCGCAAGGTGCGGGGTCGCAAACCACGAGGATAACGAGGCGAGAGTGTCGCGCCAACCCTCAAGGGGAGCCGGCGTACGGGTATCGGACGGGTCGAGGATGGGGCCGACGTGGTCTTATTGACGTTTTTGAAGCGTCTCAGGCCGGGTTTTCCAAGGAAGTCCTTAGAAAGGAGGTGATCCAACCGCAGGTTCCCCTACGGTTACCTTGTTACGACTTAGTCCCCATCACGGGTTTCATCTTCGGCGCCTGCCTTTCGGCTCCGACGACTTCGGATGCCCCCCGCTTTGGTGGCTTGACGGGCGGTGTGTACAAGGCTCAGGAACACATTCACCGCCGCAGTGCTGATCGGCGATTACTAGCGATTCCGGCTTCATGCGGGCGGGTTGCAGCCCGCAATCCGAACTGGGGGACGATTTTTGCGATTAGCGCGGCCTTGCGGCCTGGCGACGCTCTGTCCGTCCCATTGTAGCACGTGTGCAGCCCTGGGCATAAGGGCCATGATGACTTGACGTCGTCCCCGCCTTCCTCCGGCTTAACGCCGGCGGTCTGGTCAGAGTCCCCGCCATGACGCGCTGGCAACTGACCACAGGGGTTTCGCTCGTTACGGGACTTAACCCAACACCTCACGGCACGAGCTGACGACAGCCATGCAGCACCTGTGCACGTTGTACCTTGCGGCCTCGCCGACGTTTCCGCCGGCTAATCCGTGCATGTCAAGCCCAGGATAAGGTTCTTCGCGTAGCCTCGAATTGAGCCACATGCTCCACCGCTTGTGTGAGCCCCCGTCAATTCCTTTGAGTTTCAGCCTTGCGACCATACTCCCCAGGCGGGGCACTTCACGGTTTCCCTACGACAGGGAGCCCATCGGCGAGCCCCCTATCCAGTGCCCATCGTTTACGGCTAGGACTACCGGGGTATCTAATCCCGTTCGCTACCCTAGCTTTCGCGTCTCAGCGTCAGAAAACGTCCAGGATCTCGCTTTCGCCACGGGCGTTCCTTCCGATCTCAACGCATTTCACCGCTCCACCGGAAGTTCCAGATCCCCCTACGTTCCTCCAGACGGGGCGTTTCGGGGCCAGTTCCCCGGTTGAGCCGGGGGATTTCAGCGACCGACGTCCCCATCCGCCTACACGCGCTTTAAGCCCAGTGATTCCGAATAACGTTCGCACGGTTCGTCTTACCGCGGCTGCTGGCACGAACTTAGCCCGTGCTTCCTCCAGGGATAGGTCAAGGTTACCCCTTCCTCCCCCTCGACAGGAGTTTACAACCCGAAGGCCTTCATCCTCCACGCGGCGTCGCTCGGTCAGGCTTGCGCCCATTGCCGAAGATTCTCGACTGCAGCCTCCCGTAGGAGTCTGGGCAGTGTCTCAGTCCCAGTGTGCCGGGCCGCGCTCGCACGCCCGGTAGGCATCATAGGCTTGGTGGGCCGTTACCCCGCCAACGACCTAATACCACGACGGTCCGTCCCACGGCGCCGGAACTTTGGTTGGCGGGGGATGCCCCCCACCAACATCGCTGGGAATTACCCGCAGTTTCCCGCGGCTATGCCCAACCATGGGGTTGGTTACCGTCGCCTTACTCACCCTTGCGCCACTGGCCCGATCCGAAGACCGGACCCGTTCGACTTGCATGCCTAATCCACGCCGCCAACGTTCATTCTGAGCCAGGATCAAACCCTTCACAAATGAGTCGGTCTCGAGTCGAGCCCCGCGATCGCTCGCGACGCCCGCCACAAGGCCGGTCCCCACCCAAAAGGGTTGAGGAAAAAAACTGGTCACACCCACTGCAGATTGAGGATTTTAGATTCGGGATTTTGGATTGAAGGAAGGCGAACCTTCCCGAATCCAAAATCCAAAATCACCAATCCAAAATCCAAATGGGATCGGTCCTTGCGAGCCATCCCCGACGCCTGATGACCTGAGGACCTCAGGTCGGGCGTTCCCGGACGACCACTCGCACGCCGGCTTCCCTCAAGGGTTCATTGACGCGACGAATTCTTACCATCGTCTCGTTGTGTTTGGCTGACGAATACCATCAACCGAATTGTCAAAGAGCAAAAAGCCTACCTTCAAGTATACGCCGAATCCTCCTAAAAGGACCAGACGGATTACTCAAAAGAATCGGCTTAACCGCACCAATTTCTACCGAAGGCATCGGCCGGTGATGGTTACGCTTGAGCAACCCATCCCGGCCGTTTCTGTCAGTCGTATTGGCGTGACAAGGGTTATAATAACAGTCCTGTGCCCCGGGTCAAATCCTTTCTCCGGAATTTCTGAAAATTCCTCAAGAACGGCTGAGCGCTGATTGGACTTGCCCTTGTGGCCGATCAGGCTCAAGTCTCTCGGAGATCAGGGGAAGAAGGCTGAGGCTTCGTCGTAATATCCCAGGTCGAGCTTCTTGGGGACGGCGATGGCTTCGTTCAACAAAGTCTCGACGATCTGGCCATTGATGAGGGTGACGAGCGTACCGAATCGATGCTGAAGAACAAGCCGGCTCGCGGCGAGGCCCAAACGTGTGGCCAGGATTCGGTCATAAGCACTGGGAGGGCCTCCCCGCTGGAGGTGTCCCAAGGCTACGCAACGGGTCTCCACCCGGGTCTGTTTCTCGATGGCGTCGGCGATCACCGCGCCGATGCCCCCCAGTCGCGGATTGCCGAAAGGGTCGGGGTGATCATCGAGCGTAAACGGCCCTCGGTCCGCGAACCGAGCTCCTTCCGCGACGATGACGATGCCGTACTTTTTCCCCTCCGAACGCCTTCGGGACAGCACGGAGACCAGGTGGGGCAAGTCGATCGGCACCTCGGGCACGAGGATATAATCCGCGCCCGCCGCGATTCCGGAGAAGCACGCGATCCAGCCCGACTGACGGCCCATCGTTTCGACGACGACGATCCTGCGATGACTCTCGGTCGTGGTCCTGAGCCGATCCACGGCCTCCGTGACGATGTTGACGGCCGTGTCGAAACCGAACGAGAAATCGGTGACCATCAGGTCATTATCGATGGTCTTCGGGACGCCGACGACGGGGAGGCCGAAATCGTTATGCAACCGGAGTGCGACGCCGAGCGTGTCATCACCCCCGATCACCACCAGGGCATCCAGCTCGAGCCGGCGGAAGTTCTCCTGCAGATTGGCCAGGTCGGTCTCGGGATTTCGGTACGGATTGGTGCGCGATGAGCCGAGTATGCTCCCACCCAGCCCGATGATGCCATCGGTCTGAGCCGTGGAGAGCGGAGACGACAGGTCCTGGACCAGGCCGCGCCAGCCCTCCATGACGCCGATGCAGGTCCCTCCCTCATTGGCGACCTGCTGGACGACGGCACGGATGACGGCGTTCAAACCCGGGCAATCACCGCCGCCTGTAAGCAAGCCGACCTTCATCGAGTCAGATCCTCTCGAGCGGAGGCCTGAGACACATTTCAGGAGTTGACGGGACCCGCTCGGTCTTGGTTGAGCAGGACCCCTGGGATCGATGGAAATCGCTCCCGATTCGAGCCTATCACGGACAGATATTCGGGGCCAGTCGGACCATTGCCGTGTGCCCCAAATTGCTCGATTCATCGTCCTTCAAGACGGCTTCGCACCAGGCCGGGAAAATGTGAGGACGCGCTCGACCCAGGTTGTATCCACATTGCCGGAAATGAAGTCGGGATGACGAAAGATCTTCTTATGAAGGGGAATCGTCGTCTGAACCCCCTCGATCACGAGTTCGTCGAGCGCGCGTCGCATGATCGCCAGGGCCTCGAGGCGGGTCGGGGCGTAGACCAGGAGCTTGCCCAGCAAAGAGTCGTAGTAAGGCGGCACGGTGTACCCAACCTGAATGTGTGAGTCCCAGCGAACACCGGGACCGCCCGGTATCTGAAGCCCGGTGATCCGGCCGGGGGACGGGCGAAAATCGTGATCCGGGTCTTCGGAATTGATCCGGCATTGGATTGCGTGCCCGCGGAGCACGATCTCCTCCTGCTTGAAGGGCAGCGGCTCACCCGCGGCGATCCGGATCTGTTGCTTGACGAGGTCGATGCCCGTCACCAGCTCCGTGACCGGGTGCTCAACCTGGATTCGCGCATTGACTTCGATGAAGTAGAAGTTGTTTGAAGAGTCGACCAGGAATTCGCAGGTTCCCGCGTTCACATATCCCGCAGCCCGCGCGAGCCGAACTGCGGCCTGACCCAGGCGACTCCGGACTTCAAGGGGGAGTGTCGTCGCCGGTGATTCCTCGACTAGCTTCTGATGTCGTCGCTGGAGCGTGCAGTCGCGATCCCAACAATGCACGACGTTGCCCGAGTTATCGGCGAGGATCTGGATCTCGACGTGCCGCGGGAAGTCGATGTATTTCTCCAGGTACACGCTGGGATTCTTGAAGGCGGCATCCGCTTCATTCCGGGCCGTCTGGAGCGCCGAGGCCAGGTTTGCTTCATCGCGACAGACCCGCATCCCCTTTCCGCCGCCGCCGGCCGCGGCTTTGATCAGCACGGGATACCCGATCGCCCGGGCCAATCGAATCGCTTCGGCATCGTTGGTGACCACGCCGTCGGAGCCGGGGACGCAGGCGACCTTGGCGGCCGCGGCGATCGCTTTCGCCTCGGTTTTCAGGCCCATTTTGCGGATCGCATCATGCGGCGGACCGATGAACTCGAAGCCACTACTACGGCAGGATTCCGCGAAGTCAGGATTCTCGCTCAAGAATCCGTAGCCCGGATGGATCGCCTGGGCGTCCGCGACTTCGGCGGCGGCGATGATTCGGGCCTGATAGAGGTAGCTCTCCACGCTGGGACCCGGTCCGATGCAGATCGCGCGGTCCGCCAGCTTCAGATAGGGCGCGTCTCGGTCGGCCTGGGAGTAGACCGCCACGACTTCCACACCAAGTTCCTTGCAGGCGCGGATCACCCGCAGAGCGATCTCCCCACGGTTCGCGACCAGGATTCGTTGAAACATCGTCGAAAAGGACCTCACAATCGCTCGCGCCGACCCGGAGCTATCTCGGTACTCGACCTGGATTCTTCCGCGGAAGCGTCGGAACCCTGGATTTCATCGAAGGAACGGCCGGGGGAGCCGCCAGGATTCGCCAATGCCCGGCACTGGACATGCTGCGGGGCTGGGATCATTCCGGAGTCACGCGGAACAGTGGCTGGCCGAATTCGACCGGCTGGCCATTCTTGGCCAGGATCTCGACGATCGTCCCGGAGACTCCCGCCGGGATCTCGGTGAAGACTTTCATCGCCTCGATGACACCGACGGTCGTGTCGGGACGGACCACCGATCCATGGGTGACGAAGGGCGGGTTATCGGGGGCACTGGAGGTATAATACGTCCCGACCATCGGACTCTCGATGACGATCGTCTTGGACGTGGGCGGTGGCGAGGCAAGTGGCGGCTCGGCGCGTGAGGCGTGCGAAGGCTGAAAGGGAGCAGCCGGCCCGAGGACTTGCTGGGGAATCGGGCCTGTCGACGGGGAGAAAGCCGCGGGCCCCTCGCGTCTCATGCTGATCTCCACGGGCCCCCCCTTGAGGTCCAGCGCGGTCAGATCATATTGTTTCATGAGGCGGACTAGATAATGGATCTGCTTCACGTCGAGAGGATCTCTCGGCCCCGAGGGTTTCTCCGCCATTCGTTCACTCCGCAAAGGCAGGCGCTGCAATTCGCCGCCTCGATCGGGATAGTATGGGCATCGGGCGATTTTCGCCCGTTGTTAATGCGAGGACCGGTCGGGGTCTATTCGATACGGGCCGATTCGAGAGACTTGGGGATGTGCGTGAGAACCTCGCAACCGTCCGGTGTCACCAACACATCATCCTCGATCCGAATTCCACCCCAGCCGGGAAGATAGATGCCCGGCTCGACGGTGACCACGTTTCCCGGCTCAAGAACATCCTGAGACTGTTTGCGCAGCCGGGGGGCCTCGTGAATCTCCATACCGAGTCCGTGGCCCAGTCCATGACCAAAAAAGCCGCCATAGCCCGCCTCTTCGATCACGTTACGGGCTTCGGCGTCGATTTCATGTGCCATTGCACCCGGTCGGATCGCGGCGATCGCGCGTTCCTGGGCCGCCAGGACCGTCCGGTAGATCGTCTCGAAAGTCGTGGTGAACTTACCCGTGACAAGTACCCGCGTCAAGTCACTATTATAAGGTCGTCCCGAGGCGCCCCAATCGATCAGTACGAAATCGTCGTCGCCGATTCGAGTGGCTGTTGTGGGTCGAGCGTGTGGCAATGCCGCTCGCACACCCACGGCGACGATCGGTGGAAAGCTTGCTCCCGTGGCGCCGCAACGCCGCATCGATGCATCGAGGGCATCGGCGACGTCTTTCTCGCTGTCTCCGATTCTCAATCCGGCACGCACCATGGTGAAGGCTCGCTCGGCCGAACGGATCGCTTCCCGGATTTCGGCGATCTCAAACTCATCCTTGACGCGACGAATCGCCTCAACCCATCCGCTCACGGCGACCATCGAGACGGCGGGGAGAGCGTGGCGGAGAGACTCATACTCGGCCACGGTGCACGTGGCCGCTTCAAAGGCGAGTTTCCGCGGTCCCAGCAGATCGATGACGCGGGAAATCTCCTGATTCAGCTCTCGCCCCATGGGCCGTATCGCCGTTTCCAGAACCGGACATTCCTGGGCAAGCTGAGTGGTAAAGCGACCGTCCGAGACGATGATCTCACGATCCTTGGTGACGACAAGGGCCGAGGAATCGCCCGTGAAACCGGTTAAATAGCGAACGTTCGTCGGCGATGTGACCAGCAATGAGTCGGCATTTCCGGATACGAGCTTGCGCCTGAGCTGATCCCGACGGTCTTCCAGTGGAGACATGAAAGGTGTGCCTCATACCATCGATCGCCGCGACAAAACGAGTAAAGCGGCGCTCGGCAAGCCGAAGCTTCCGAGCGACCGCTCTCGAAAGAAACCCTGATGGTTACGATCCGGCCTATTCGATAGCTGGCAGATCTTACACGAGCAGGTTGCAGCGAGAATTGTGGGCGAACAGATTCAATGATCGCCGATCGGCGTCACCAATCGCCGCCACCGCCGCCGCCGCCCCAATCGCCACCGCCATCTCCGCCGCCCCAGTCTCCACCACCACCGCCCCAGTCTCCGCCGCCGCCAGTATCGGCGCCACCCCCATCATCCCAGGAGGCACCACGACCGCCGTCGTCATCCGCACCTATGATGGCGTCGTCTCCCTGGTCGGGGATACCGGCCGAAGCATCGTCTGGAACATACCCGGCACCTGCGGATGTCGTGGAGCCGCCATGTCTTCCCGACATCTGATCGTAAAGCCAGTTACCGGCCATCGCACCGCCGAGTCCGCCGAGCAACCCCGAGAAAAAGCCGCCTCCTCCACGCCCGCCGTAACCTCCGCCGCCGTAGTATCCCGGGCCTCCGCCGGGACCCATGCCCGGTCTAGGCATGCCCATCCCGGCGGCCTGATTCGGGTAGCCGGGTCCGGCGGATCGATTGAACAGACCGCCCAGGACCCTGAGAATCATGAACACCACGAAAATTCCGCCCGCGATCAGCAAGATTGTCATCATCGTTGATCCTCCTCCCCCCCCAGCTCGACCGACCCGCGCCCCCGGTGCAACAACTGGGGCTGAATGAGCATTCCGGCCGGTGGTCGTCGCGCCCTTCAACGCCCCTTCAATGGTCTGCACCGCGAGCAGTAAGCCGCCGTCGAAGTCTTTCTTCTCAAATTCATGGATGAACGCATCTCGGATGGCATCACGCTTCGTTTCAGGCAGTACGCTCGCCAGGCGCTTCCGGATCAAGACGTTGGAGATGAGACGCTCACGCTGAGTAATGAGGACGTAGATCCCCTCGTCGTGAATCTCCTTATCTCGTTGTTCGGCGAGTCTGTTGATCGTGCGCTTCCTCTCGTCCTCACTCGATTCTTTCGTGAGGCCAGGTATCGCTTTCAGGGTCTCGATGACCACGGGAATTCGGGTCGATGACTCGAGTTTGTCGAGGCGGCTCTGTGCCTGCGCGACGGCCTGAGGACTGAATAACCCCGCTTCGTCGCGAATCGCAGAAGCCTGGGCTGGAGCCGTGGCAATGAAAGCCAGAAGCGCCAGCGGTATCGTCAATAACCATCGGAGAGTCGTCATAACACGGTTGTCCTCTTGAAGGTGGAAGTCTCACGCAGTCAGGGAATGTTGGCGAGGCGGATTGTACTTTCCCGGTCCGTGTGCGGCCCATCATGTCTGTGCAAACGCGTTCCGGTTTCGACGCCTTCAATGTGTTCGTTTGTCGTCGCGATTTCTCGTGGAGTTCATCATCGGGCAGAATTCCCGAAAGTCGCATGCGAGCTTGGACGTCAGGTTTCCGATATGTCGGAAAACCGCGTGATCGCGACCACGTCATCCTGGCGGATCAGGACGCGTGCTCGATTCCGCCTGATGCCGAGACGATGCGAGTCGTAGACATACACTTCGCGCGTCGCCGTGCTGTCGCGAAAATCGTGGAGATCGGCGTCACGCAGCTCGAAGTAGAGCTCGTCATATGCGACCAGCGTGCCGAGGCAGACGTAACTCGACCTGAGGTCGATCACGACGACCTGGCCGAGCAACGACTCCAAGAACGGCGAAGGCTCCCGCGATGTCATGATGCATGGCCCTGAGTCACTGGGAACCGGAACGAGATTCACCGAGCGTCGCGGCGACGTCCGGGCCGCCGAAGTCGCCTTGACGAATTCTAGGGCCTTGTCTACCGTGCCGCCACCATTTCTGTCGGAATCGGTCCATTCCTTTCCCGAAACCGTCGGCACCACCCGTTCTCCGACGGCGACAATAAGGTCCCAGGGCACATGACGACGAGCGCAAGGCGATTTCGGATTACCGGGCTGTCGGTTGCAGCGACACTGGGATTCGTGATGGGTGTCCACGCGGTCTCGGAGGACCCCTCGCCGGCGGAATCGCCTCCGGCCGGATCGACCGCTTCCGGTCAGGAACAATTCCTGCTCCTGACCGACGGCCGGTTGATACAGGGGATCATCTCCCGCGAGGATTCCTTCTACATTGTCAAACAGCGGATCGGCGTGATGAGGTTTCCGAAGAAACTGGTTGAGGGTTCGTTTGCGTCGCTGCATGAGACATACCAGTACAAGATCGCGCGTCTGCCCGAGGACGACACGAGCGAGCGCCTGAAGCTGGCGCGTTGGTGCTTGAACTTCCATCTGACGGCGGAAGCCAAGGAACAATTGCTGAAAGTGATGGAGATCAGCCCCAAACATGGACCAGCCCGGGCGATGCTGAGCAAGCTCGAACAGGCCGAGATGACCAAGGCGACGCGATTTGATCCGGCGATCCAGCAGACCGGAGCCGAGGAAGTGCGAGAGGACCGGGCGGGGGCACGCGATGACGCCGTCCTGAGGGGCGCCGAGCGTGCGATGGGCGTCTCGCGCTTGCCCGTGATCTTCGACCTGCCGCGACCGCTGGCGATCAAGCGGGCCGACGAATTCGCCCGCTTCATTCAACCCGTGCTCCAGCTCAAATGTGCGAAGTGTCATAATGCGGGTTACGAGGGACCATTTCAACTCGTCCCAATTGCCAACGTTCGGCAGCTCACGACGGATGCCGTGCGGGCCAACCTGGACGCGACTCTTCGCCTGATCGATCCGGAGAACCCGTCCAAGAGCGAGCTGCTCTCCAGCACGCTCCGTCCGCACGGTAACGGGCCCAAGAGCCGTCCGATCTTCGAGGGCTCCAATAATCGGGCCTACCAGATTCTTGCCGCGTGGGTGAACAGCCTGCACGCCCCGCAACAGGCCGACGCGAATGTCCGCCAGGCCGCGGGTCTCGCTCAGGAGGGCTCGGAGAAATTCGGCTCCGACCGCAGCCGTGCCCCGGGTGCCTCGTTGGAGAACGCGGTTCCCGGCCTGGAACGGGGCGCGCCCGACGCTCGCGGGCTCGGCGCGAGCGTCGTGGATCCCAAGATGAATTCCGCGTTCCGGTACAAGCCGGGACAGGGGCTCGTGCCCGAGGATCTCGAGAAGGCCGACCCGGAGGAATTTCCCCTTCCTGACATTTTCGGACGAACGAAGCCGACTGCGAAGAAGCCTGCGAAGCCGCTCAGGAAGCCCGACGGTACCCCATCCTCCGTCAAGTCCGCCGACGCCGGTTTACCGGTGCTACCCGATGACGATGCGGAGCCCGCGAGTGCCGACCCGAGCAAGAGTGGCCGCATCCCTGCGCCCAAAACGCTCTCGAAAACAACCGATCGAGCCGCGGCGAAGGCAACGCCGAAAAAGCCAGCGAATATCGACCCGGCCATCCTGGAAAAGCTCCTGCAACGAAATGCCAACAGGACACCGGAACAGTGAGCGGTCCTGCGAATAATTGACCCGGACCTCGAAAACGTCCCCGACAAATTGTCGATGCCCATTGGAAAGCGTAAGCTATCCAGGGTTGGCCGGTGACCGCACGGGCGAGACCACCCGCGAGCGGATCAGGATTCTCGGCCTGGAGAGGTGCGCCCTTGTCGGCCCGGTTCTTGCTCACGGTCTTCGACTCGGTATACGTGATCACCCTGACCGCCTGGGTCGGGAGCATCCTGTTCTTCTCGTTCGCGATTGCCCCGCTGATCTTTCGCGTCCTCGACGCCGAGAGTGGGGCGAAATTCGTCAGGGCCCTTTTCCCGCGATACTACCTCTGGGGAGCCGTCTCCGGGGCCGTCGCCTTGCCGGCCTTCGTGGCCGGCCCGCTCTGCGTCCACGAGTATCGCGGAATCCGGATCGCCATCCAGGCCATGGCGATCCTGGGCTGCACCTTGATCATGCTCTATGGTGCGAATTCCCTGGTGCCCGAGATCAACCGGGCTCGCGATGCCGGTCCGGCCGGGCACGACCGATTCGTACGACTTCATCGCCGGTCGGTCTGGCTGAACTCTCTGGTCCTGATCGTCGGAGTCGGCTTGATCATCGCCTTCGCGGCAAGGCCCGTCCCTCGGACGGCCGGAATCCTCGAGCTGACCCCGACGGAGCGGGCACGCTATGATGCCGCGCTCAGCCGGGTGATCGAGGACGTCGAAGCCAGGCATGGCCTGCGACCCGAGCGACACCTTGCACCCGGCGAATCCTCCGGTCCAGACCCGCTCATCGGGGAAGAAGTCGTCAAGGAGATCGAGTCCTACTACGACAAGCCGACTCGATCGAAGTCCCCCGGCAGCAAGACGACCGAGCTTCGGCCACCCGGGCCCTCGGAGCGCAAAGGGGACTGACCTACCGGCACACCCTGGCGGACCACGAGGCGATTGGCGTAAACTCGATGGACCGCGGGAGGGCGTATCATGCATTGTCGGCCCGCGGGCGCCTCTGCCCTCCCCATGCCAGGGATCTCGCCGACGATGACGGCCGACCCCGAGAGTTCCACCATCGAATCCCAGCCCGACCTGAGCCGGCGGAACCGCTCCGATCGCCTGTTGATGGCCCTGGCGCCATTTGCCCGCGTGGTGGTCGTTTCCCACGTGAATCCCGACCCGGATTCGCTGGCGAGCATGATGGGCATCAAGGCCCTCATCGAGGCCAGCCAGCCCGGAAAGCCGGTGATCCTGACCGTCAACGGCATGATCGCGCGGTCCGAGAATCGAGCCATGGTCGAGCTCATCCGGATCCCCCTGGTGCCGGTCGAGTCGGTGAATCTCGACGCGACGACGGCGGTCGTGATGGTCGATACACAGCCATACACGGGCCGCCGATTCAGCGAAGCGGCGATGCCGCAGGTCGTGATCGATCACCATGAAACCGGCGGGATCCTCGACGGCGTGCTCTTCAGCGATATCCGCACGCATCTGGGGGCGACCAGCACGATGGTGGCCGGGTATCTCCTGGAGCAGAAGGTGATGGTGGGTCCTCCCCTGGCCACGGCCCTCCTCTATGGGATCGACTCGGAGACGATGGGTTATCCCAGAGAGGCCAGCTCGCTGGACGACGGGGCTCTCATCTGGCTGTTCCCGCGCGGATAAGGATCTGCTGGCCCAGATCCGCAATCCCAAGCTCCCGCAGAGCCATTTCGCCACGTTTCACAATGCCCTGGCGAATGCCTTCCTCTACGACCATGTCGTCGTGAGTTGGTGCGGCGTCGTGACCCAGCCCGATATCGTGGCCGAGATCGCCGACTTTTTCATCCGCTTCGATCAGGTCAACTGGTCTCTGTCGGCGGGAGTCTTCGACGGACAGATGAAACTCTCCCTTCGGGCCGGCCAACTGGGCAGCCTTGCCGGCGAAGTCCTCCACGCCGTGGTCGATGGGCTGGGAAACGCCGGAGGGCACGACAAGCGGGCTGGCGGCGCGGTGAAACTGATCGATTCATCTCCGGCGGCCGTGGAGTCCATGTTGAGCATGATCCGGCTTCGTTTGCTCGATCATCTGCACATCGACGAGCATGAAGGTCGCCGGCTCCTGCCCGCTTGCCCCGTCATCGAAGCACCATGATGGTCGCCACCCGCGTTGCCGTTGCTGCACTTGCCGCAGACGGCATTTGAGTTGTAGATTGTCTTAGTCTTCGGCACTCACCATCCGAGCTGCGAAGCGGGCGAACGATCCATGGTTGAGCGATGTCCCAATCGACGATGAGGCCGACCCCCCAACCGCCGGCGCTGGAAGTTTATCTGCTGGGGCTCGTCAACTTCATGGAGGTCCAGCACCTTCAGCGGCGGATCGTCTATGAACTGGGTGAATCGGGCGGAGCATCACTGATCCTCTGCGAGCACCTGCCCACCATCAGTGTCGGCCGATCGGGCAGTCGCGCCCACATCTTGGCGGACGACGTTTTCCTCCATGCTTTGGGAGCCAGGGTCCATTACGTGAATCGCGGAGGAGGATGCGTCCTCCATCTGCCGCGACAGCTCGCGGCGTATCTGACGCTCCCGCTCGACCTCCTGGGCCTGAACGTCCAGGAATACGTGAATCGATTGCATTCGACCATCATCGCCGTCTTACACGAGTTCGATCTCGCGGGGGCCGTTCACCCCGAATTACCGGGCGTATTCTCCGGTTCGGCGCGGATCGCGAGCGTCGGAGTCGCCGTGAACCGCTGGATCGCCTATCATGGATTGACCCTCAACGTCGGGCCGGATCTCGAGTTGTTCGGCATCCTGGAAGAGCCGGGGATCGGCGGGACACCGTTGCGATATACGTCGATGGAATCTCGCCGCCAGCGTCAGACGCCCATGTCCAAGGTCCGTGAGTCGCTCATCCGCAAGGTGCAGGAGGGATTCGGCCTGGACCGGCACCATCTCTATACCAACCACCCCCTGATTCAGCGGAAGGTCCTCGCTCATGATTACGCTCCCAGTCCTGGATGAGCCGCCGGGCCGGGCCGGCGCGTCGGATTCGAGCGAGAGCACCGTGGGAACTGGCTCGAGACCCAAAGTCCGTGGGGGACTCAGTCGCCTTCCCGACTGGCTGAAGCGTCCGCTCCCGGCATCGGGCGGAATGTCATTCACGCGGAGCCTCGTGCAGGAGCTGGGGCTCGAGACCGTCTGCGAGAGCGCCCGTTGCCCGAACCGCTCCGAGTGCTGGACCCGTCGGACGGCCACGTTCATGATCCTCGGCGAGGTTTGCACCCGACCTTGCGGCTTCTGCGCGGTCAAGCGAGGCCGTCCCGATGCCGTCGCCGTCGACGAGCCGGAGCGGGTTGCTGAGGCTTGCGAGCGATTGGGCCTTCGTCACGTCGTCATCACCTCGGTCACCCGCGACGACTTGCCCGATGGCGGTGCGGAGCACTTCCGCCAATGTGTCCTGGCCGTTCGACGACGAACGGGAGCCACGATCGAAGTCCTCACGCCCGACTTCGACGGGCGGAAGGAATTGATCGAGATCGTCCTCTCGGCTAGGCCCGAGGTTTTCAATCACAATCTCGAGACCGTCGCGCGACTCCAACAGAAAGTCCGTCGCAAGAGCCGCTACGATGTGAGCTTGTCGGTCCTGGAGCATAGCAAATCGGTCTGTCCGGCGACGAGGACGAAGAGCGGACTGATGCTCGGCCTTGGTGAGACGGTTGAGGAGGTCATCGAGGCGATGGCAGACCTGCGTACCATCGGCTGCGACCTGTTGACGCTCGGCCAGTACCTTCAGCCGACGCCGGATCACCTCCCGGTCGTGCGCTACGTGCATCCGGATGAATTCGACGAGCTGGGTCGGCTGGCTCGTCAGCTCGGCTTCCTGGATGTGGCCAGCGGACCATTCGTCCGCTCCAGCTATCACGCCGACGAGATGGCCCGCGTGCCTCATACTCCCGAAAAGAGAGTACCGGCCGTCTTGGACTGACTGATCTCGGTCAGATTCCCAGAACGCGATCGCGCGCCGTGACCTCCCACTGGCCGATGAGCTGACCTTCGTCGATGACATAGGCTCGACGGTGGAGGGCGACGGTCGGGCAAATGTGGGTCGGGACGGCCAGGATTGGAGTCCCGATCGGGAATCGATCGGCCTCGGACGTGTCGATGACGAGGTGTTCTTCGCTATGGCCGGCGAAACGGACGTCCTCGAGATCCAGCAATCTCACCCGAGGTCCCGCCGGGTCGGCGGCGACGGCCTTGTAGCCAAGATCGAGGCAGAGACGTCCCGGTCGCGGATGGCTGACGACCCGGGTGAGGAGCAAGGCGGCCGGGGTGAAGGGCAGGTCCGGGTATTTTTTCGAGTAGCCGTCGTCGTACAACGTGGTCGTCCCGGGCGAACACTCCACGCCGGAGATGTCGAGCTCGGCATGGATCGGAAACGTCGGCGTACCGCCCATGACCATCCGAGGCACCGCCATCCCCAGTTTGAGGATCCGATCTCGGAGAGCCAGGGTACGGTCGATCCCTTCCTGCGCGGATCGTTTACGTTCTTCCCTGTCGCTGTCGTGGATTTGTCCGTCGTAGGCGTGGAAGCCATCGGCGACCAGGTTCGGGAGCCGGTCCACGAGCGCGTAGAGCTCGGCGGCCGAATCACCCGGATCGATACCGGTCCGACCCATCCCGATCTCCAGGTCCAGGAGGACGGGGATCGGCCGCTCGAGCCCTTCCGCGGCGGCCGAGAGGGCCCGTGCCGAATCGGGATGATCGACGGTGGCCCGGAAGATCGTCTTGCGATATCCGCGGACCAGGAGCGCGAAGCGTTTCAGGTTGGGACCGACCAGGGGATAAGACAGGAGGACGTCGGACCCGCCCGCCGCGGCCACCATCTCCGCTTCCGCGATCGTCGCGCACTTGTGCTTGCGGATCCCCAGCGACTCGGCCTTACGGATGATCTCGGGCATCTTGTGAGTCTTGACGTGCGGTCGAAGGCGCTCCGCGCCCTTCGCCATCGCGATCATGTCCTGGAGGTTCTGGCGCACCAGGCCGCGATAGATCAAGAGGCCCGGGGAGAGCAGCTCGGAAGAATCTCGAAGGGCATAACGCGGATCCATCATAGGATGCGATCTCCATCGGGTGTCGCGTCGTTCAGTTGCCTAATAGCTTAACGACGCCCGGCGCAGTCGGCGAGTTGACTCGAGCATCGGTATCGCCGGTCCACTCTTGATGAGCGTCATGACGACCTTCACAATGCGACTTGAGAACGTGAGTTTCGAGTACCGGTTTGGCCGGGAAGTCCGGGCCGCCCACGGTCGTAATGGGGTTATAAATGAAGATTCAGCGTCAACCGGCTCGGATCGCAACGGTCTCGCATCGCCCGTCACACGGCGCCGACGGCGCCGAGGGTACCGAGAAATTCCTGCGAGAGACCGAGAAGTGGCTGGAACGGGCATCGCGGATGGGGGCCGAGCTCGTCGCATTCCCGGAAGTCTATCCGCAACTCGCTCTCGCCGATCTGTTTCACCATCCCGAGCCGAGCGAGAGCGGCACGCTCCCACGGATTAGCGAGATGGCGGAGCGGCACAAGCTCATCATCGTCTGGCCCAGACTCGAGTACGAGCCGAGCCGGGGAATCCGAAATACCTCGATCCTGATCGATCGTTCGGGGGAGATCCTGGGACGGTATGACAAGATGTTCCCGACCGTGGGCGAGCTGGAGAAGGGTGTCATTCCGGGTACTAAGGTCCCCGTCTTCGAGACGGACCTGGGTCGCGTCGGGATGCTGATCTGCTTCGACATGAACTTCGAGGAAGTTCGTGAGGCACTTCATCGCGGCAAGCCCGACATCGTCGTATTCTCCTCCATGTATCGCGGCGGTCTTCAAGCTCAGGCCCTGGCGTTCGAGCTGGGCGCGTACGTCGTGACCTCCGTCACGACCGAGTTGGGGCTGATCGTTGATCGTTGCGGTCGAATCCTGAAGGAGTCCACCTACGAGACGCTCGCGGTTGCCCGGGTGAATACGAACAGCGTCGCGCTCCACATGGACTTCAACTGGGGGAAGATGGACGCGATGCTCGCGAAGTACGGCCCCGCCCTGACGTTCGATTACCATACCCGCGAGGCATTTTATGTGATCGAGTACGCCGCGGATCGCGATATCAAGGAGATTGTCGACGAGTTCGGATTGGAGACGGCTGCCGATTACTTCGCGCTCACGCCTCCGGCGTACCGAATCGCTGGCCAAATTCCAGGAGTCCAAGACAACCGCTCAAGATCGGAAGGAATAAGTCGGGAAAAACGTCCAGTATGGATACCGAGATCCGGGTGGCACGGGTCGTACTCGACCCGTGTGCTGAATTGGAATGCGCCATCGCAATCACGGGTCGAGTACGACCCTTGGCACTCGGCGACCCGTTTGCCCGCCCGACATCCTCACTTCGGCGGCAAGAGCTTGACGACCGCGGCGGTCATGGCTCGGATACCGGTCGCGATACTTGGTGCGGGATCGGGGTGGTATTTGGATGAATGGAGTGCAGGCAGGTCTTCGTGCTTCGATCGCGCGGCCTCGATGCGCGCCGCATCCATCGTGCCGATCCAGAACATGCAGATCGGTACATTCGCTTCTCCGTAGAGGGAGAAATCCTCGGCACCCATGACGGGCTTGGCCTTCTGGACGTTCGAGGCGCCAATCGCCTCGGCAAAGGCCGGCACGACCCGCTCGACCAACGATGTGGTATTGATGGTCGGAATGATGGACACCTCGATCTCGACGGTCGGTTCGGGGGCCTGGTGCGCCTGGGCCATGCCGGCGACGCGTCGCTTGATCCCGGCGATGAGCTGCTGACGAACGGCCTCCGAGAAGCTCCGAAGCGTGAGCTGGAGCTTGACCTCGTCGGGGATGATGTTGTGCTTGTTGCCCCCGTGAATCGAGCCGACGGTGACGACGGCCGGCTCGGAGGGATCGATCTCGCGGCTGACGATCGTCTGGAGATCGACGACGATGAGTGCGGCCAGGACGATCGGGTCGACAGTTCGATGCGGCCAGGCCCCGTGGCCGCCCTTGCCGCGAACGGTGATGTTGACCGACGTCGAGCTGGCGAGCATCGGGCCCGGGCAATACCAGACCGATCCGGCCGGCTCCTGGGCGCTGCAATGGAGCGCCAGGGCGAAATCCGGCCTGGGGAAGCGCGAGTACAGGCCGTCATCGAGCATCGCGCGGGCTCCGCCCACGACTTCCTCCGCCGGCTGGGCTACCAGCAGAACGGTCCCCGACCAGCGGTCCCTGTGCTCCGCGAGCCACCGGGCCGTCCCGATGAAGCAGGACATGTGGACGTCGTGTCCGCAGGCGTGCATCACACCGACCGGGCGCCCGGCACGGTCGGTTGCCATAGACTTGCTGGCGTACGGTAAGCCGGTCTCCTCGATCACGGGCAGCGCGTCCATGTCGGTTCGCACGAGCACGACCGGGCCCGGCCCATTCTTCAAGACGCCGACGACCCCGAGCTTCCCCACGCCGGAGGTCACCTGGGCACCCAGTTCGCCGAGTTCGGCCGCCATCCGCTTTGCGGTCCGGTTTTCCTGGAACGAAAGCTCGGGATGCGTGTGCAGATCCTGGTAGAGGGCGACGAAACTCTTCAAATGCTCGGCGACCCAGGGATCGGCGGGAGGCGGCTCGGCCGCGTCGCAGGCCGAACTCAGGAGCGAAAATGAACCGAAGATGGGGAGCATCGCCGCGAAGAAGAAGCTCAGCACCCGGGAATTTCTTCGCCGCCTGGGTCGTCTGCACATGGTGAATCCTCGCACGCCAGAAATCCTGAAAATTCGGCGACTTCCGATGATCAATCGAATCCCATCTGCTTTTGATAGGCCATGGCCTTGGCGTGCTCGGCCTCGGGGATCCGGCCGCAGCGCTGATAGATGACCGATAGTGCCGTGTAACTGAAACCGTCGTCCGGTTCGAGCTCGACGACCTTCTTGGCGTGCTCGATCGCCTTCTCGGCTTCGGCCAGATCGGCATAGAGCTTGGCGAGCATGCCATGCCCGATCGCGAACCCGGGATCGAGCGCGACCGCCTCCTCCAGTTTGGCGATCGCACCGGGCTTGTCACCCTGATCGCGCCGATCGGTGGCCTCATCATAAAGTTGGTTGGGGGTAGACATCGCTGCGAGTCCTGTCCTCGGAGTGGGTCACACGGGTTAGAGAGTTATTCTAGTGGCGGATCGCCGGACCCGCCAGAGTCCGCGTGAATGGGCTCAGGACTCTTGTCGGCCTCAGATTCGGGAGCGAGGGCCTGGCGACGGGTCGGTCGGAATTCTTCGAGTTCCCGAATGGCCCGGGATTTGCCGAATCTATCCACTGCTTGTCCTCATGGATTGTCCGAACCTGACGACGAAAGCGACGCTGTGAGGCGAGACTCCGTCGTCGGCTTTCAGACTTGAGGTCAACGATCGATTTTGCTGAGCGGGTCGGCCACGACTCGTTCTGGCAGTTGAGATGATTTATAATTCCGTCTTCGAATAGAGGCCTGAGAGCAATTGGGGAGGATTCCGATGCGTCTGGCTTTTCTCGATGAAGGTCCAGGTCCGGCCGTCGTCCTGCTGCATGGCTTCCCCTTGAGTCGTGCCATGTGGAAGGAGCAGGTGGCTGGCGTCGGCTCCATTTACCGACTCATCGTGCCGGACTTGCGGGGCCACGGGGAATCACCGGCCCCGGAAGGCGTCTACACGATGGACGAGATGGCGGACGACGTCATCGAACTCCTCGATGCGCTGAGCCTGGATGGACCGGTTGTCGTCGGAGGGTTGTCGATGGGCGGCTACGTGGCGCTCTCGCTCGTGTCCCGGTATCCCTCGCGAGTCCGAGGCTTGATGCTGATGGACACCCGGGCCAGCGCCGACACGCCCGACGCGGCTCAGAAGCGAGAAGAGATGGCCCGGGCCGTGCTCGCGGCGGGAGACGCCGGGCCCGTGATCGAGTCTATGATCCCGCGCCTGTTCTCCAAGAAGACCCTGGAGACTCAACCGGAACGAGTCGCGTTGCTCCGCGAGGCCATGGAGCAGAATACGGCGAGAGGAATTGCCGGGGCATTGAGGGGCATGGCGTGCCGGGCCGATCGTCGCGGTGAGCTGGCGCGGATTGCCGTCCCGACCCTCGTCCTGGTCGGGGAGGAAGACGTCATTACCCCGCCCACCGAAGCCCAGGAACTCGCGGGCGCGATCGGCGGTGCCCGGCTCGAAGTCGTGGCGAGGAGCGGGCACATGGCCCCCTTCGAGAACCCCGCGGTGGCAAATCCCGTGATCTTGCGGTTCCTCGAAAGCCTGGATCCTTGAAAGCCGATCGACCCGGATGTCGGGTGGAATTCGCGACCGGACGAAGTGCGGTCCGGTTGACCAGCGTGATGACGCGATCCGCCCGGACGTCGGGCGGAATGAACAGAACCTCGATCAAAGGGGATCAGGAATCGATGGCGGCCGTTACAGGCGAATCTCTCATCACGACGGCATCACAACTTCAGGGATTAGTTGACCATTTGCGCGAGAGTGGCCGGTTCGGGTTCGACACGGAATTCGTCTCCGAGGATACCTTCGAGCCCTTGCTCTGCTTGATCCAGGTGGCGACGTCGTCGCGATTAGCCCTGGTCAACCCGCTGGCGGTCCGCGACCTCGCTCCCTTCTGGGACGTGGTCTGCGACCCGGCCGTCGAGGTCGTCATGCATGCCGCGGGCGAAGATCTCAGGATCTGCCAGCTCAAGACGAGAAAGCTGCCGAAACGCGTCTTCGACGTCCAGATGGCCGCGGGACTGGTCGGATTGAGCTATCCGCTCTCCCTGATGAACCTGGTCGGACAGGTTGTCGGTGTCAGCCTGAACAGTGGCGAGACGCGGACGGACTGGCGCCGCCGTCCGCTGACCGCGGGACAGGTCCAATACGCCCTCGATGACGTGCGATATTTGCTGGAGATCGCCGACTACTTCTCCGCGAGGCTCGCGACCCTCGGGCGAACGGAATGGGCCGAGCGGGAATTCGAGGATTTCGTCACGAACATTGCCCAGCGTGCGGACGAGGAACGATGGCGACGACTTCCGGGCTTGAATCAGCTCAGCCGCTTGAGTCTGGAGATGGCCCGACGGTTGTCGGAGTGGCGGGAAGACGAGGCCCGGCGTCAGAATCGACCGTTGCGTCAGCTCTTGCGTGACGATTTGCTGGTGGCCGTCGCCAAGCGTCAGCCCTCGAATCGCCGCGGCCTCGAGGCGCTCCGCGACTTCAACCGACCGGCGCTCCTGAGCCGTAGCGATGAGATCCTGGCCGCCCTGGACGAGGCTCGATCGGTCCCCGAGGACCAACTCCCCGAGCCATTCTCCCGCTTCGATGAACCGCCCGGAATCTCGACCGTCGCCAACTTGCTTTCCGCGGCCCTGGCGCAATGCTCGCGCAAAACGAGATCGCGGGCTCTCTGGTCGGCAACGTCGCCGACCTCAAACATCTCATCCGTTGGCGACTGGAGGGATCCCCCGAATCGCAACGTCCCGCGCTCCTCCAGGGATGGCGAGCGGAGCTTTGCGGCGAATTGTTGCTTGACGTGCTCGAAGGGAGGGTTGCCCTTCGGGTCGCCGATGTCCGAAGCGAATTCCCCGTCGCCTTGGAATCGGTGAAAGGCATCGACTGAACTCGATCCGAATATCCCGTTGTTAGCGTGAGGAAGCGTCGAGCATGAAGCGGGTCATCAGTTGTTTCACGAATAGTTACGGGTCGTCCGGGGTCTGGACGGCCGTCGAGCGAATCCGGGATGCAGGCATCGACCACCTCGAGCTGGCCTTGCGCGGACACGATTTCGGGGGCCTGGTGATCCCGGAATCGGCCGTGATCACGGAGAAGGCGAGTGACTCCGAAGCCTCGGCATTTCGCGACCACCTGACTCGACATGGCGTCAAGATCAGCGGTTGCAACGTCGGCGGGGCCGACATCCGGACCCGCGAGGGCCTGGAGGTCACCGATCGACGCATTCGATTCGCGGCGCGATGTTTCGGCGTGGCCATCTGCGTCTCTGGCGCCGGCCAGCCGGCCGATGCGGGGGAACGGCGTACGATCGTCGAGAATCTTAGACACCTGGGGGATACCGCGGGCGAAGTCGGCGTCACCCTCGCACTCGAGACCCACAAGGGGCCGACCCAGAATGCCTCGGCCATGCTCGCGCTGATGAGCGACGTGGATCATCCGCAAGTGCGACTCAATTTCGATACCGGGAACATCGCCTATTACAATCAGGGAGTGGACCCCGGCGCGGAGTTGAGACAGGTCAAACACCTGGTAAGAAACGTCCATCTCAAAGACAATCGCGGCGGTTTCGAGGACTGGTATTTCCCGGCCGTCGGCGATGGGGGCAGCGTGGACTTCCGCCACATTCGAGAGATTCTCGACGACGTGGGATTCAATGGTCCTTATACGATCGAGATCGAAGGCATCGGAGGCGAGCCGGAGCCAGGGCTGGATGGCCGGCATGATCGAATCCGTCGGAGTGTCGAGCACCTACGATCCTGCGGCTATTTCGATTGATCCTCGGTCCCATCGGGGAGAGGAGACGCTCCGGTCCGCAGGAGATGAGTGGCGGGAGCGCATGGGAATCGAACCCACCAAGAGCCTGTCTCCAGACCCTTCACCGGTTTTGAAGACCGGGCCGAGCACCAGCAACGGACACGCTCCCGTGAGCGTCGGAAAGAGGCAGGACAGGACTATAAGGGACGAAACCCGTTCCATTCAAGAGACTCGCCCGTATTGACGGCGAGCCCTGGAACCCGGCGTGCCGATCGCTCGCGTGGCAGATCAGCCAGAGACCAATCCGGAAGTCGGCCACGTATCGCGATAAATACCCTCGAATCCTCGGTAACGAGCGGAGGCGGATTTCCCCGCTCGATATACCGTGTCCTAAGCTTCTGTATGAGAACCCTTCAGGCATGAGATTGACGGCCAGCTACCATGATACGAACCATCCGATACTGCCGCGAGTGCCGGACCAATACGGAACATGCGATCATCCAGATGAGGCCTCTTCCCATCTACCTGATCCCCCTCTCGCCGGTCATCTGGTTGCTTGACAGGATCCTCTCTCGGCCAGTCTGCGGGCCGTGCATTGAGCCCGGCGTCTGGGAGCCACGCCAGCTTCCCTGGACCATTCGAGAAGATCCGATGCACCGAGATCATGGACCGATTCGCGCGCGTACGCACGCGTCGAGAGATTCGTGATGGGTGCGACATGAGTTAGCGATCATCGTGTTGACGTTCCTGGGGCCCATAACGCCCCGCCCGATTCTCAGACCCCATTCTTCCCCGGTTCCGGCGGGTGGCCATCGCGAAGGGTGTCTCTCCGGCGAAAGGTCTCTCGGAGGATTTCGAGCCGTTCTCGCGCCATGGAACTCCGTTGGCGATGAGCATATCGGCGCGTCGCGAGCCAATCGAAGAACGCCAAAGCGAGCAGGATCACGAGCAGGATGATGACCGCGAGCCAGATCGTGAGGAAGAGCGGATTGGCACGCCCGCCGACCCAGGTCTCGACCCAGGCTCCGGAAATCGCCCGCACCGACTGCCTGACTTCCAGATCGTAAGGGAACTCGGTATTGATCAGCGGCGATATCCGGGAACCCACGAATATCCCGAGCGCGAGCAAGAGCATCAGCGCCACGCCAAACCCTCGGCGACAATCTTGACGGAGGAAGTCACGGGCATCGGCCTCGGTGAGGTCAGCATCCCTGTCCCGAGATCCCGACCACTGGCTCAGTCCCAGCGCGATGGCGACCCCGGCGACGATCAGAGAGACCATGAGGCTCGTTGAGGCTAAATCGCCGGATGCTGGCATGCGTGAGACTCCATGATCCATCGCGACCGGGTGCTCGACCGAATGCGTTTTCGACGACATCTCGGGGCCGAGCCGGCGGCCCTCAAACTCGAAATCCTCGGGTTAGTGGATCGTCTCAGTACTGGTCCATGCACGTGAGTTGCTTCTCGATGCGGTCGGATCTCCGCGCGATCTCGACGAGGGCTTGTCGAAGATCTTCGGGGCGGAGCGTATCGCGGTGGAATGTGCGCGACATCACGAACATCGGGGTCCCCAGCACGTCATGGACCGAGATGCTGCCATAGGTCAGGTTGGAATTCAGACGCAGGGCATATTCGTAATAGCTCGGGTCGGCCGGGCCGCAGACCGAGAAAACCGAAAGCAACCGCTCCTGGTCCTTGCCTTCAGTCGCTTCGACGATGACTTCCTGGAGACGATCGTCCGGCAGCGAGAGGATAAGCCGGAATGTGTCGCGGTGCCCCTGGATGAAGCAGTTCAAGCCCTCAACGCTCTCCCGGATCAGGTTTTCGGTGTCGCGCAATCGATGGATGGCCACCTGAAGCGCATCGGCCAACTCGGTGGCATCGGCGAACCGGTCCTCGGGCAACTTGGCGAGACACCTCGCCAGGATATCCACCAGGGTCTCGTGGATCGTCGGAACGAACTCACGGATGTCCGCGACCGGCCGGCTCCGATGCAGCCGGATCAACTCGCCGACGCTATCGGCTACGAGCGGGAGTCGCCCGGACAGGCTATGGAACAGCAACACCCCGACCGCGTAGATGTCGGATCGCGTTCCAGCCGGCGTGCCCTGGAAAAGTTCGGGCGCCATGAAGGTCGGCGTACCCGCCAACGGTGCCCCACCCTGCGCCAGGTCCTCGAGCCGACGAACGAGTCCGAAATCCGCCAGCTTGGCGTGCCCCTTCGGAGTCAACAAGACGTTAGCAGGCTTGATGTCTCGGTGGACCAATCCCGAATCGTGGGCCGCACCCAGGGCCAACACGACCTGGCGCGTCAAGGTCGAGGCACGAACCGGGTCGAGCGGCCCCTCGCGGATGAGCGCTTCACGAAGCGTCTGACCACCCGGCACATACTCCATCTCGATGAAATGATAGCCGTTGACGCTCCCCAGGTTGTGGATGGTCACCACATGCGGATGGAGGAGATTCGCTGCGGCCCGCGCCTCAGCCCAGAACTGCTCGCGGTTCGACGGTTGCTCGAGAACCTGCCCGGCATCCATGATCTTCAACGCACAATGGCGATGGAGTCCCAGGTGCTTCGCCTTGTAAACACAGGCCATCGATCCATAACCGAGCACGGACTCGATCTGATAGAACCCCATCCTGCGGCCAATCAGGCTCTTGGAATCCGTACCGGGTAAACGGCCGTCAACACGCGAGCGGCCGGTCCGATCTTGCACGGTCGTCTCATCGAGTCTTGACTGCATACGAACGGATTCCTCATGAGAGGATGAACCGCGATTAACACGTGGATCCATTTCCAGAGTATTCGACACGAAGATCGGAAAATCGACCTCATTCACTGACATTTCCATTCAGCCCCATCCAGATCATTCGTCACAACGTTCGAAATTTCAGCGTCACGCTTGGAATATCGACCCGATTCGATGAGCCTAGAGCGACTTCATCGGCTCAACGTTCAACTGCAATCCTCGTTCCTCCTCCGTCGAGCCGCACCCTTACCTATAGATTATAGGTGATCCCGGCAATAGGAGCGTCCCGCGATGCGAACATTGGATGCATGGACTAGCGGGTAGGAGATAGCGGGCGGACTGAGTCTCCCGAAAACCGTTTTTTGAACCACGTGTCTATTTAGGAATGGTTATGTAGGGTGCGCTGTGAGCACCGTTGCGGGATGAGTTGCCGAATTCGGTGCTCACAGAGCACCCTACCAGACGGACACCGCCACTTCCGAGACCGCTCGCCGAGTTACTCCAGCGCGCGCAACATCCTTCGGAATGACGCCGGTTCGGGAAGGCGATCAGGGGAGAGTCCGCCTTATCAATCATCCATAGGCTAATGGCGACTGTCCGACGAGACAAATCGCGACCGGTGAACGAAATCCCCTCGTCTCACAACATTACCCAGATTGCCTGGGATTCAGATTAAACATTATACGACGAAGAGGCAGTCGAACCACCGCGTCCGGTCCAGTTCGTATGAAAATACTGACCGCGGGGCTTATCGACACGCTCGTAGGTGTGCGCACCGAAGTAGTCACGCTGAGCCTGGAGGAGATTGGCGGGGAGACGTTCGCTCCGATAGCCGTCGTAATAGGCGAGGGCGGAGGTCATTGCGGGCAGGGGAACTCCGTGGGTGATCGCCGCGGCGCTCGCCTGCCGCCAGCCGTGCTGGCAGCGATCGATCTCGTCGCGGAAGTAGGGGTCGAGCAGGAGGTTTGTCAACTTCGAATCGCGGTCGAAGGCTTCCTTGATCTTACCGAGGAAGGCACTCCGGATGATGCATCCGCCCCTCCACATCAGGGCCACGCCGCCCCGGTTGATCTCCCACTTCGATTCTCGCGCCATGGCATCCATCAGGGCGAAACCCTGGGCGTAAGAGATGATCTTGCTGGCGTACAGGGCTTGCTCGATGGAGTCGACCAAGGATTCATCGGGACGGCCGCCGGTGTTTGAGGGGCCCTTGAGGATTCGCGAGGCGGCCATACGCTCATCCTTCTGAGCGGAGAGGCATCGCGCGAAGACGGCCTCGGCGATCAAGGTGAGCGGGACGCCCAGGTCGCACGCGGAAATCACGGTCCATTTCCCGGTCCCTTTCTGGCCGGCGGCGTCGAGGATCAGGTCGATCATCGGCTTACCGGTCTCGGGATCGGTGAAGCCGAGGATGTCGCGGGTGATCTCGATGAGATAGCTATCGAGCGGGCCTTTGTTCCAACGCGCGAAGACGTCGTGGATGGCGGCGGGCTCCATGCCGAGCACTTCGCGGAGCAGGTGATAGGCCTCGCAGATGAGCTGCATATCGCCGTATTCGATGCCGTTATGCACCATCTTGACGAAGTGGCCGGCCCCCTCGGGACCGACCCAATCGCAGCAGGGGGTGCCGTCCGGAACCTTGGCGGCGATCGCCTGGAAGATCGGCTTCACGTGCGGCCACGCCTCGACATCGCCTCCGGGCATGATCGAAGGGCCCTTGAGCGCGCCCTCCTCGCCGCCAGAGACGCCCGTGCCGATGTAGAGGAGCCCTTTGGCCTTGAGTTCCCGGGTGCGCCGGGTCGAGTCGGGGAAATGCGAATTGCCGCCGTCGATGAGGATGTCGCCCGGCTGGAGCAGTGGGGCCAGCTCGTTGATGACGTCATCCACAGGGGCTCCCGCCTTGACCATGATCATGATCTTGCGGGGGGTCTTCAAGGACGCAACCAACTCCTGGACGGAGTGCGTGCCGACGATCTTCTTCCCCTTGGCTCGCCCCTGGACGAACGCGTTGACCTTCGAAGTCGTCCGGTTGAAGACGGCGACGGTGAACCCATGGCTCTCCATGTTCAGGACCAGGTTCTCTCCCATCACAGCCAGGCCGACCAGGCCGATGTCGGCGGTATTTGGGCTCGTCGCCATGCGATTGATCCTCGTCGAACGGGTGTATGGGACTCAGCGGAAAGGATTGTACCAAGCTCTCGCCTTCATTTCGACATCCCTCGCGAGAGCCATTCGAACTCAGTTATAACGCCAGGTCGGCCGTTCCGGCAGGAGCCTCTCGAAGCGTTCGAACTGGGCGTTCATGTAATCGCCGGCAAAGGTCCCGGCGAAGAATCGCGGGAGGGCCTCTTCGAAGAATCGTTGCCAGGATTCGTCCTCGGCGCCGGGATTGATCGGGTAGAACAGCGCCCCGTTCGCCTTGGCCGCCTTCCAGTCTCCCGGTGCGTCGCCGACCATCAAGATCCGATCGGGCTGGTAGCGGCCGGCGGCGGCGAGGGCGAGGTGCTCTTGCTTGCTCCCCATCTCCTGGCCGGCGATGAGCGAGACGAAGGGTCGCAGGCCGTGCTCGTCCCACTCACGCAGCAGCGCCTCGGCCGGCGTGGCCGAGACGACCATCACGTCCGCTTTACCCTGCATGCTTTCCAACGACTCCTTGACGAACGGAAATGGGGGAACATCCTTGGCAATCTCGCCGATCGAACGGTTCACCGCCTCGCTCCACTCGAGCGCCAGGACGAGGTCGGAGTCCCCGGTCGCCGCGACTTCCGCGGCCAGCGCCGGGTTCGACAGCCTCGTCTCCCGCCCGATCCAGTCGCGAAGCCCCGACAAGGCCGGGATGTGCGGACGCCTGCGGAGCACCTCCGCACGCTCGGAGAGGAGGTCAAGCGTGAGGACCAGCCCGGGAAACCGATTGATGCCGCGGTGCTTGGAGTACAGATTCACGAACTCGGCGGTCTCCCGAGCATACTTCGCGATCGCGGCGAGCCCGTAATATTTGATGATGTTTGGAATAAAACACTCTTTGTGCTTGACTTCCATGGTGTCGAACGCGCATCCGTCGCTGTCGATCCCGATGAAGAAATCACGCGACTGGAGGAATTCCCTCAGGGGGGATCGATGGTCTATCGGTGCGGTCATGCGGTGCTCCACTCCAATCATGCGACGTCGCAAGGACCGAGCGGTCGAAGATCGCGAGGATTGGTGACGTAAGCGTGTTTTCAAGTACGAGGTTGCAGTGGAATGGTGCGGACTCGATCTCCGGGCCAGCTTGAGCGAATGGTATGAGGTAGGGATGATCTTGTCCAGTCATTACCAGGCAACTTCGCCTCGGGTCGATCCGCACCCATGCCTGGTTTCGACGGCCGGGAAGCCGGGTTTGCATGCCCGTCCGGACGGAGCGATTCTGCCGGATCAACAGGTCCTTGCTCGCGATCTCCTTCGATTGAGTGTCCGGTGGCGATGTGGTATGGTCATGGTCACGAGTGAATCGCCGTTGCGTAAGGATTTCGGTATCCTAGCTCCACGCCACGACTTGAGTGGACATCTCGGGATGTGCAGGTTCCATCTCGAGCTCGTTCGGGGAGACCTTTCATGGCGACCTTCGATCGGCCGAAGTCGGTGGACGGGGTCCCGCTCGACCTGCTCCCGGTCATCCGCAGCTCCGGGGTCCTCTCCGAGAAACAGCTCGCCGAGATCAAGACCAGGGTTCTCCAGGGTGATTATCCCGGAGATTCGATGGAACTGGCCGAGCGGCTAGTCCGGGACGACATCCTCACGTCGTATCAGGTTAAGCGGTTCCTGGCCAATCGATCTCAGGGATTGATCGTCGGACGCTATATCATCCTCGATCGAATCGGCTCGGGTTCCATGGGCCGCGTCTACAAGGCCCATCACGCCATGATGGACCGCGTGGTCGCACTCAAGATCATCTCGCCGGAGATCGCCTCGAATGATCGGGTGGTCGCGCGATTTCAACGTGAGATGAAACTCGTGGGACGCCTCGATCACCCCAATGTCGTCCGAGCATTCGATGCCGACCAGATCCATCGGATCCTCTACATCGTCATGGAATACGTACCCGGATTGAGCCTCGGTGAGCGGCTCAAGAGGGGGCCGATTCCTACGATGGAGATGATCGATTATGCCGCGCAAGCCGCGCTCGGCCTCTCCCACGCGCATGAGCAGGGGATCGTGCATCGAGACATCAAGCCGTCGAACATCTTGTTGACGCGCGAAGGGCGGGTCAAGATCCTCGACCTCGGCCTCGGGGTCCTGATGGAGGCGGATTCGTCGGCCACCTTCGCGACCGCAGACGGTATCGCCGTCGGCACGGTCGACTACATGTCACCGGAGCAGGCGTGCGGCCGGGACGTGGACGGTCGAAGTGACCTCTACGGCTTGGGTTGCGCCATGTATCACCTGATGACCGGGAAACTACCGTTTCCCGGCCCATCTCCGATCGAGCGATTGGGCAAGCGGATCAGCGGCCGCCACGTCCCGATCACGGAACATCTCCCCGACCTTCCCTCGAGTTTCGTCCGCGTCCTGGACAAGATGCTTGCCCATAAACCGCACGAGCGATTCGGCAGCGCGAGCGAGGTCGCGGATGCATTGCAGGGCTTGATCCGGCCCAGGACGAAGAGCGCCAATCCGGCCAGTTCGTCCGCACCCACACAACCGTCTGCCAGGTCCCCCGTCGAGGCCAGAGTCCCGCCCATATCTCCCGCTCCCCCGCCTCCACCCACGATCATCGAGGTGCGGCCGACGTATCCCCTTTGGTTCGCCCCCTTGGCTCGATTTGCCGAACGACGACCGCGAAGCGCCCTGGCCGTCGTCCTCCTGGCCTTGAGCACAATTTTCGGAGCGGGGGTGGCGTTAGGATACTTCCTCAAGTGAGTCGGCCGCTCACGGGGCGATCAGTGATGTGATCCCGCCCCGGCGGGGGCCTTCTGGGTCGCGGCCTTGGGCTTTTCGGGTTTCCTCGTGAAGATCTCGCGGAGGGCGCCGGCCAGTTCGGGATACTTGAACGCGTATCCCAGCGCGAGCGGCCGGGTCGGCAGCACTTTTTGACCCGTGGTGATCACCGAGGCCACCTCGCCGAACATCACGCGAAGCATGACATCGGGCGGCCCGTAGGGCAGGGCGAACCTCCAGGGCGTGGCGGGTGTGCGCAGGACGCTCGAGAACGTCTTGGCGAAGTCGACGTTCCGAGACGGATTGGGGGATGTCCCATTCAAGGGTCCGTCCGCCCCCGAATTCTCGATCGCAAGGTTGAAAATCCCGACAATGTCCTCGATGTGAATCCAGCTCATCCATTGCTGGCCTTCGGCCACTCCCAGGCGACCCTTGCTGCCGATCGGCGCGCCGGGGCCCATCTTGAAGATGGGCGTCATGATCTTCAGCGCGCCCTCGTTCGGGGCCAGGACCACTCCGGTCCGGACCACGGCGCGTCGGACCCCCAGTTCGTCGAGGTGATCCGAGACTTCCTCGGCCTCACGGCTGACGACTGCCAGGAAGTCGGCACCCGAAGGACTGGCTTCCGTCAGTTCCTCGTCGCCATGGACCCCGTAATAGCCGATGGCGGACCCGTGGACGAAGACTTGCGGTCGGGCACTCGCCTTCTTGATCGCCGCGACCAGATTCTCGGCGCCGTAGACGCGACTATCGCGAATCTTGGCCTTCACCGCCGGATTCCATCGCTCGGCGAACACGTTATGGCCGGCCAGGTTGACGACCGCATCGCAACCATCGACCTCATCTTGCCAACGTCCCGGAGACGTCGGGTCACCCGGGACTACCTGATAGGCCCACATCTCCGGGTCGCGCCGCACCTGGTCGGCCCTTCGGGAGAGGATCACCGGCTGGTGCCCCTTCTGGAGCAGGGTCCGAGCCAGTTGCCGACCGATCAACCCCGATCCTCCAGCTATGAACACGCGCATTTTCTTCACCTTTATCGATTCGTTGAGGAAACGGCCGGGGGCGTGAGATCGAACGGATGGCCATCGAGGCCGGATTCCACGCCCGCCCAGCACACCCAATCTCGCCCTCATGGGTCCTCGAGAGACACTTTCAGCGGCGCATCGCCGGGGCTTCACGGGCCGGAAGGGCGGGGCCCCTCCGGATTCCAAGCCGTGCAGTCGCAAACCGTTCCGGCGAGTGGCGAGTCGCCGAGATGGTACATCATTGTGCGCCGGCTACCCAGTCGTCAAGGAGCGTCGTGCATTCATCGAGAACTGGAGGACCCGCCTCGACAAGTAGGATCGATAACGATTGATTGAAACCCCGATGAAGTTCGGATGTGCTCGTTGGAAGGGAGACCCGGACGTGATAACATCCTTGAACCAGGTGCGAGACGATCTGCGGGTCCATCTCCGCCGCGGAGGCACGAATCCCACCATTCCTTGCGGCTAACGGGTCAACACCCGGGAGAAATGGCCCCCATGGCTCCCAACGTTCGAAAATGGCTCGATCTCCCTCGCATGCTGCACCGTTACAAACGTCGGGCGCCGTTGATCCTGATCAACGGACTCGCCGAGCAATCGGAGACCTGGTTCGCGAACCGCAAGCATCTGACCCGCCATTTCGACGTGAAAGTGCCGGAGATCCTCGTCTATGATGGCGAGGAGCTCCACAATCGGATCGATTCCGGGGGTGAGGTGACGGTCGAGTACCTCGCCGATCGCCTGGGCCGGTTCCTCGACGAATTCGTCCAGCGCCCGCCCTATCACCTGGTCGGTTCCAGCCTCGGTTGTCAGGTCATCCTGACCTATGCCTCGAAGCATCCGGAGAAAGTCTCGAAGATGGTCCTGATCTGCGCATCGGGATTCCATGGAGATGAGAGCCTGCCGGTGATCGAGGGCGTTCGTCGCAGCAATTACCATTCGCTGGTCAAGTCGGTGTTCCATAGCGATCGCTTCGCATCCGAGGGATTGGTCGAAGCGCTTCGCGAACGCTTCCAGGATCGCCGGTGGAAGATGGGCGTATTGCGGACGCTCCGCGGCACGGTCGGCCACTCGGTGGCCTCGTTGCTGCCGGAGATCTCCCATCCCACGCTTCTGATCTGGGGCGCGAACGACCATGTCATCTCCGACGTGACCGGCTCGATCCGGGCCGCCAACGCGATGCGGCGAGCCCGACAGGTGGTGATCCCCAGGTGCGGCCACGCTCCACAGATCGAGAAGCCGCGCCTGGTGAATCATCTGATCTCCCGGTTCTTCCGCGACAAGCTCAAGACCATCCCCCCGGCCCTCGACGCGCAGCGATACCTCGAAGAAAAACCGAAGAACGGCAAGAAGCGGCCCGGATTCCTGACGCCGTCCATGCGTAGCTTCCTCTGATCATCCGACGTCCGAAGCGGGTCATCGAGGTCGGTTCGTCGGGACGATTGCCGACGAATCCCCCCTCATGACGATTGACTCAGGCCCATCGCCCATTGACCTCGGTCCAAAATGAACGATTTCAGCTTATTTCTCGGCAAGTTCGTGACCAATATCACGCGCGGCAATCCCATCGCGAGCATCGCTCCGAGCAGCCGTTGGCTGTCCCGGACGACCTTGCGTAATATCGACTGGGACCGTGTCGGAGTCCTGGTCGAGTTGGGTGCAGGGACCGGCCCCATCACCCGGGTGATGGCGGAGAAGGCTCGGCCCGATTGCCAGGTCATCGTGATCGAGCGCGACGCGGATTTCGCCCGGCTCCTCCGGGAACGATTCGGATCGCATCCCAATTTCGAGGTGGTCGAGGGCGACGCCCGCGACTTGAGCCGGATCCTGGCGGATCGCGGGATCACTCGGGTCAACCACGTGATCTCGGGACTCCCGGTCCCGTCGTTCCCGGAGGACTTGCAGCGCAGCTTCTTCCGGGATGTCCGCTCGATCCTTAAACCGGAAGGGACTTTCAACCAGATCACCGAACTTGCCTGGGTCTACTGGAGGTTCTATCGTAAGTTCTTCGAACACGTCAACTTCGTGTTCGAGCCCCGCAACCTGCCTCCGTCCGGGGCCTATTTCTGTCGAGGCGCCAAGATCCTCTCGTGATTGGCCATGGATAACAAAGGCAGTCTGGCGGCAGGCTGGTCGCGGCTGGCGAGCCTCGGTCCGGTCCGGAATCTGGTGAATCTGGGCTTCCATCTCGATGCCCGAATGCGAACCTCTGCGCTCGTTGATGCCGACTCGGTGCAGACCCAGGCCGGTACGCTCGGCAAATTAATCGGGCGAGCGAGGCGAACCCAATTCGGTCGCGATCATCGCTTCGAGAAGATCGAATCCATCGCCGACTTCCAGGACGCGGTCCCGATCCGGACTTACGAGTCGCTGTGGACGGATTACCTGAGGGATCATTACCCCGTCTTCGAGAATCTCACCTGGCCGGGCCGCATCCCATTCCTGGCCTTGACCAGCGGGACGACGCAGGGTGCCACCAAATACATCCCCGTCTCGACGGAGATGGCCGCATCGAATCGGAAGGCCGCCCGAACGATGCTGGCCTTCCATTGTCGTTCACATCCGGATTCGCGACTCTTTCGGGGCCGTCTCTTCTTCCTGGGGGGATCGGCCGAACTTCGGGAAGCCGCCCCGGGGATCTCGGAAGGCGACTTGAGCGGGATCGCGGCGGTCGAGCTCGCCTCGTTCTTTCGGCCGTTCACCTTCCCGCCCCTGGAACTGGCATTGGAATCCGACTGGGACGTCAAGCTCTCCCGCCTGGCCGAGCAAAGTCGCCGGCTGCCGATCACCCTGGTGAGCGGAGTCCCGAGCTGGTTGCTGATGCTCTTCCAGCGCGTGCTCGATCAGTCCGGCAAGGCGACCCTGATCGAAGCGTGGCCCGAGTTGGAGGTGGTGGCTCACGGGGGCGTGAAGTTCGACCCCTACCAGGAGGCCTTCCGATCGATCCTGGGAACGAGCCGGGTCCGTTTGCTGGAGACTTATGCCTGCTCCGAAGGATTCGTCGCCTTCGGCGATCCGCGGACGGAATTGCTCCGGCTGATGTACGACCACGGGGTATTCTACGAATTCGTGCCAGCAGATGAACTCGAGGCGGCCCGGCCTACCCGCCATTGGCTGGGCAACGTCGAGTGCGGGGTGAACTATGCGATCATCGTTTCGACCTGCGCGGGGATGTGGGGTCATATCATCGGCGACACGATTCGGTTCGAGTCGCTGAGCCCGCCGCTCATCACATTCACGGGCCGGACTCGCCAGACGCTATCCGCGTTCGGCGAGCATTTGATCAATGAGGAGATGGAAAGTGCCGTAGCCTATGCCGCCAGGGCGACGGGCGCGTCCGTGCGGGACTGGCACGTCGGCCCGATCTTCGCGGGCTCCCTCGGTTATCACCAGTATGTGGTCGAGTTCCTGGTCCCGCCATCGGATCCCCGTCGATTTCGCGACCTCCTCGACGAGGATCTTTCGCGGAGAAATGCCGATTATCAGGCGCATCGAATTCCAGGTATCGGGTTGCCGCCTCCGGCTCTTCGAGTGGCGCGTCCCGGAGCCTTCGAAGGTTGGATGCGTCGACGCGGCAAGCTCGGGGGGCAAAACAAAGTCCCCCGAGTGGACAACTCAGGAACTCTGACCCGGGACCTGCTGGATTACCTCGACGAGACTCATCAGACGGGGGCGGCCATAGATCCCGGCACCCCATCATCACCGATACCCGAAGAATCGGTCGCGCTCCCGGTCGGGGGGTGATACGTCAGATGAGATAGCGGTCAGGCCGCGCTTCGCTTCTTCTCACCCACCAGGTCGGTGATCTGTGCGATTGAGTCGAGGTGCTCCACGCCCGCCTCGAAAGCCTCGATGGTGATCGCGAACTGCTCTTCGAGGAAGACGACCAGTTTCAAAGTACTGATCGAGTCGAGGATGCCTCCGGTGATCAACGGAGTACTCGGCGTGAGTTCGTCGGGATCCTCGCCCGGGAGGAATTCTCGCAAGATGAAGTGATGGACGACCTTGGCGATATCTTCCATGATAGCCTCGTGCGACTCCTTCATCGGGGGCGAGATATTCGCGAAACCGACCCGATGCATCATCCCTTCGAATGTCACGAAGGGGCTGACCTGGGACGGCCGAAAGCTAACCTCTCGACGGCTTCCGGTCAATCTCCACTTTTTTTCTGAAGAACATCGAGAACTTCGACCGATGGTGAGGGTGGAACCTCGCACCGCGGAGTTTCCCTGCGCCTTTACTGAAATCCAATGATTGCGATCCTTTAAGTTGACAGTTCGGCTCACATGCTGTAAACATGTGGCCCTCAAGATACCCGGCTTGTCGTCGCCTCCACCAGGGATGAACCGTGATCGGGCGATCGGGTCTTCTACGCCAACGGAATGGTGAGGTGGCATGCCCATGACTGCAAGGACGCTAACCGCCCGGTGCTCCTGGCTCGCTCCGTCATTAGCCGTGGTCGTGCTCTCGACGGTCGCGGGTTGCTCCACGATCAGCAAGAATCACGAGGCGAAGCGCATCCCGCAATACGGTGTCATCGACCCGTCTCAGCCTCGGGAGTTGCACAAGGCTCCATTCACGCAATACGTGGTCGAACCGCCCGACGAGCTGGAAATCGCGATCAAGCCGCCCCTCTCTGACGCCTCGCCCCCGACTTACGTCGTCCAGCCCGACGGGTTCATCGACCTGGGCTTCCCGGGGGACGTCTACGTGGCCGGTCTGACCTTGACCGACATCGAGGAACGGATCGCGTCGCACCTGGCAGGTCTCCCGAAGGATAAGGACGGCGATACCTCGGAGAACTACCGGGTCTCCGTGCGTCTGTCGAGCAACCAGAGCAAGTACTATTACGTGGTTGGAGCCGTCGGCAACCAGGGCCGATTCAAATCGACGGGGAATGAGACGGTCCTGGATGCGATCCTCCTCGCGGGTCTTCGCTCCAACAGCCTGCCGGAGAAAGCCTACCTGGCCCGGCCCCATCCGGCCGGCGCCCCGGACCAGATCCTCAAGATCGACTGGTTCGGAATCCGGGACCGAGGCGACACGGTGACCAACTATCAGATCCAGCCGGGCGATCGGATCATCGTGCCGGGCACCAGGCCGCCGGGCCTCCTCGGCAGCCTTCTCGGGCAGTAGGGATCGAGCCGAGCCGGGATGACCACCGCATCCCGGCTCAGCGCGGGTTGATCGAGGCTGTTGCCTGCAATCTGGATGACCTCGCCGATACACGCATCACTCCGTCACTTCGCGATCGGGACGAACTTCACGCAGCAGGCAGCGGGCAGCTTGACGACCTGGCCCGTCGGTTCGAGGGCACCCGTCTCGGGGTTGACACGGAACACGACGATCGTGTTGGAGCCCATATTCTCGGCCAGCACGTACGAGCCGGTCGGATCGACGACGAAGTTCCGCGGGGTCTTGCCGCCGGTCAACTGGTACTCGACGAGCTTCAGGCGGCCGGTCCCGGGCTCGATCGAGTAGACGACCACGCTATCGTGACCGCGATTGGAGCCGTAGAGGAATTTTCCCGACGGATGAACGACCACCTCGGCCGTCGAATGCCGGGGCTCGACGGGAACCGGCATCGTCGGAATCGTCTGGATCTCCGTCAAAATTCCTCGAACGGGATCGTAGTCGAACGCCGTCACCGTGCAGTTAATCTCATTGATGACATATGCATGCTTGCCATCGGGATGGAACGCGAAATGGCGAGGTCCGGAACGGTCTTTGACCTTGGCCGCGGGCGGATCGTTTGGGGCGAGCTTGCCATTGGTCGGGTCGAACTTGTAGACGAAAACCCTGTCCAGTCCGAGGTCTGCGACGACGGCGAAGCGATTAGCCTTGTCGAGATTGATGGAATGGGCGTGCGGGGCACCCTGGCGTCTGGGATCGAAGACCTTACCCTTGTGCTGGATGAACTCCGAGGCCGGGCCGAGCTTGCCATCGGTCCCGATCGGCAGGACGGCCACGCTGCCGCCGCCGTAGTTGGCCACGAGGACATTCTTGCCCGTGGCGTCAACCACCAGGTGACATGGCCCGTCGCCGACGGTCGACTCCTGGTTGATCTTGGTCAGCTCACCAGACCTTGGGTCGAGGGCGAACGAAGCCACGACACCCGACTTGGAGCCGCTGTTCTCGCCGACGGCGAAGAGGTACTTCTGCGACGGGTGGACGGCCAGGAACGAGGGGTTTGACATCTCGGCCGCGAGCGTCGGCTCCGACAGCTTGCCGGTCCCGGTGTCGAGCTCCATCCGGTAAATACCCTTGCTTGCGCCGTCGGTATAGGTGCCGACGAACACCCAGAATTTCTCGGCATCGGCCGCGGAACCGGGGGTCGTACCGTGGCACGCTGTGATTGCCGAGATGAGCATGGTCAGCAACCACCGTCGCGAGAAGAGAGGACTGTCGAACACCATCAGTGGAAACTCCAACGAGCTATTGGGATTGAAGTCGAGTCGAGGACCAGAAGCCTCATCATACTGCTTGCGCTACCGGAAATGGCGGCGGTCCCGCGTTTTTTCGGGAGGGTCGCGATGTGCCGGCATCCCACGCCGACGAGGCTCGGCGCGACGCGAACGCCGCGAAGCCGAGAAAGGCCACGATCTTGGACACGGTAGTAACGATGCCGGCATCTCTGCCGCTCACCTCGACGAGCGGCCGGAGCCTGATCTTGCGAGCGCCTCGCGGTCGCCGGTGCATTCGGCGAGCACGGCACTCCAGAGCCGGCCTGACTCGGCGATATCGCGTCGCTCGCGAGCCAGCGCCTCCAGGTACCGGCGCGTCAGGTGTCCGTAGATCCGCATGTCCAGGCTGGCGATCCGTTCGGGACGGGTCAGCCCCAGGATCCGCCGCCAGCTCTGTTCCGCGTCGACCGACTTGCCCCGCTGGCGATGCTCGACCCCTTGCGGAACCAGAAATTCGATCCCGGCGTTGCGGAGCCGCTCGGCGCCATCACGTTGAGCGGCGAACTCCGTGTCGCAGGCCACCGACCGCGCAAACCGGGCCGGGAAATCGCGGTGGGTGTCGATCGCCGAGTAGGACCGAGGGTGCAGGATTCTGGCAGCCGGCGCTCGGAATCGTCGTCGATGCCGAGGTAAAGTTCGAAGCCCGAGGAAGGGATCGCCTCCGCCTGCCCCGGCTGGTAATGGACCGCCTCGACCAATCCGGCCAGCGCGTTGCGGACGTAAAATCCGGTCGTATCCGGCCGGATGCGGTCATCGAAGATCTGGGCGACCCGGCTGATGCTCATGGAAGAACCGCCCCGTCAGGGATCGAGTGCGATGTGAATCGAAATTGCCCAGATCCCGCAGTCTGCGCCAAGACATAAGGATGTTTACTCCCGTTGGGGACAGCTCTAGCGAGCCGCGCAGAGGCCGGCCATCGCCCAACCCCTTCGTGGCATCTCTCGTCATCCCATATCCGCTTGGCGCACTTCCCCCTGGCGGATAGGATATCATTGATGGATTCCAACCAATCAATTGGGCTACCCAATGACCCGCCAGATTCTCGCATTCGCTCTGCTGGCATCGATCGGATGCGATCAGGAAGCGGGACCACAACCCATCGCGCCACCAGCCGCGCCGCGTAATGCCAAAATCCCGGTCGAGGCTTCCTATTCGATCATTAGCGACAGAGACGAAGGCCCGGTGAGGAGGGAAGTCGAGGTCAATCTCAACAAGAAAGTGACGCCCGAAGCCTTGCGTGAGATCGCTCTGGAGGTGAAGTCCAAGGAAGAGCGCCAGCACGAACGCACGGCGATCTTTTACTTCCTGTCGGTGGAGTTTCCTGAGCTTGCCGGTGAGCCATGGGCCTCCACCCACTTCAAACCCGCGCTCGAGGTCAAGATCCTGGGCCTCTCCACGGAGGAAGAGGTCGCGATGCGGAAGATACCCCTCGACCACAAGGGAAAGCGGATCGGCGCGTGGTTGCAGGATAATCAATACAAGACTCTCGATTTGATCTACGATGAAGACGGGGTGATCAAGATCGCCGAAATCCGGTCACCCATCGAGCGTTACGATTCCGACATGATCGAGCTGCCCTCAACGACCGGACGCCGCTTCAGGAAGGTGAAAGGCATCAATATCTACGATGTTGACTATGCCGGAAACTTGCGAATTTTCAATGCGGAAGGCAAGGTGATTTCGGCGGCCAGGTCGATGAGGTGAGCGAATGGCACGCGGGCCGCACGTGTAATGGTTCAGCGTGAAATGGAGAAACGGGGGGTCGGGAGATAAGGTAGATTGCACACTCGAACAGATGGGGTCGATTGGCCGCCTTAATGTCATAGTTCTGGGATCAGTACTGTCCGGTTGACGTAGATTATGTTTGACGCATCTTATTGCTGTTCAACAGGTTAAGTTCGATATCCCCTGTGGTTGATCTGAACTTCATCGCGGCCTTAGTTCGATATCCCCTGTGGTTGAACTGAACTTCATCGCGGCCTTAAGCAATTACCCTATGGACCTTTTCCGAAGAATGGTCGGACGGAAGTCTAGACTGCCATTGGTATTAGAGTCTACAAATTAATATAATCCATATAATTTCATGTTTGTATTTTTCCCGCAAGAGCCTACTGTTTCTTGGCGTCTCACTTTTCGTGAAAACCCCCGTAAACAAGGCACTTTCAGTCGGAAAACCCATCAATCAGGAAAGATGACTCCCTAACTCATTGCCCTCATTGGACTTTAAGCCGGACAGTCCTGTTCTGGGATCTAAAATCCCTCGCCTTCAGGCGACCACTTCCAGTACGTCGGACTAAGCTTGGCCGATCTTACCGGCCGAAGAACTCGGTGGTCGTCGAGTGGGCTCCGAGGGTTGGATCTTGGTTTTCTCCGGAACTCATAACAGCCGGGCTCGTAGCCGACTGTCGAACCCACCGGCTTCAAGCCGGTGGTAGTTCAGTTCCCCGTATTTGCCTAGACTCCGATCCTGGCAGGATTCGCGAGCCCTCGCTAGATTGGGGCGATCGATGACAAGTGTCTGAGTACCCCAACCGCGAGGAGGTCGAGCGTGGCACGGAAGGCGATCATCCTGAGCGTAATCGTGCTATCGACGGTCTTCGTCAATGCGGATCAGACCGGGTCCCAGGAACCGCAACTCATCGGGGCCGAAGTCGAGAATGTTTCCGCGAAGAGCAAGTCTGACGGCCAAGCACCGGGAGTGGCGGTGAAGCAACTCGTCGAGCAACTCAGACGATATCCCGCGCGGCCGTCGCCGGAGGCCAAGCAGATCGGGTTGTTCCTGATCGATGCGGAGGGTGGGGTACCGACGTTGATCGCCAACGAGCCGGATCGCTGGCTGATCCAGTGCGCCTCGCTAGCGTGGTCGCACGATGGCAAGAAGATCCTCTTCGACGCCACCACAGGGACCGTTGACTTCAGCCTGTCGAGGATCAAGGCACTCGACCTCAACGACGGCCGTCTGCAACTGCGGGACCTCGGGCCGGGGAATTGCCCGAATTTTTCGCCGCTCGATGATCGGATCGTATTCCTCCTCAACCCAGGCGCCGGGCCGGGAGCGATGCCGGGCATCTGGCTGATGCGGGCCGATGGCTCGGAACGTCGGCTCCTGGGCGGTACCGGGAGGCCTCGATGGTCTCCGGATAGCCGCCAGTTCATGCTGATCAGTTTCAATGATCCCTGCGAAGTGACCCTGATGGACGCTCGGCCGGAGATGGGCGGACTCCTCCAGATCCCGGATTCCAGCGTCTTTTCTGTACCGAGCTGGGCCGGGCAGGGGACGATCGCGGCCGTTATCGGTGCCGAGGCGGGCGATACCGTCGCCCTGATCGACGTGAGCCAGCCGGGGCAAGGCAGAGTGAAAGAAATCCTGTGGAAGAGGGGAAACGGGCTCGACGTCAAGCCGTACAGCCCGGTTTATTCGCCCGTGACGAAACGTTGCGTCTTCATCGGCAAGTCAAAGGGAAAGGGGCGGGCACTCTATTCGGTCGAGCAAGGAAAGCCCGGACCACCGAACCGGCTGGAAGCGGCAGGTTTCGACAACCTGATCCAGGATCTCGCGTTCTCGCCGGACGGTCGCTACGTGGTCTTTTCCAGCGACCGGAACTCGGTGGCTCGCGTGCCAGGCGTTCGGACTCAATCCGTCGAAGCCCCCCGCGTTGAGTGGAATCACGATCGATGGTGATCTCAAGGACTGGCCGGCCGCCATGGAACGTCATTCCATCCGAAACATGCACTCGTTCCCCCCGACGAATGGTCCGGGTGGACTCGAGCACGCCTTTCCGACGACCAGTCCCGATCTGAGTGCCTCGTTTTCCGTGTGCTACGACCTCAAAACGCAGCTCATCTACCTGGCGGTGATCGTGCGGGATGACCAGCTCGTCGTCGGCAACACCAGTCCTTGGGACTCCGACGCGGTCGAAATCTACGTTGACGGACTACACTCCGACCGTCTGATGCCATTCCCACAGGATCCTGACTGGGAGACGGAGTTCGACGTTTCCGAAGCTCCCCTCGTGCATGATGTCGGTGTCCCGGGCAAAGGGCCGGTCTATGGTCTGAAGAGATCGGCCGGAGGGGACCGCAGTCCCGACGACAACCCGAGCCTGATGTTCGGCGACATCCATAAGACAAAGACCAAGATGGCGTTCCGGCGGGAGAAGGACGTGACGACCTACTAATGGGCCATCCAGGCCTTCGACCATTATCCCGACAAGCCGACCAAGCTCCTGCCGGGAGTCCAGATCGGCTTCGATGCGGTGGTTCTCGATAAGGACACACCGGCGAAGACCCCGCGAGCGGCGAACGAGCCCGAGGAAGACCGCGCGGCGTTCCTCATCCGAGGACCCTTGCTCAAGGGCGTTTTCAAGCCGTTCAACGCGGGCAGTCTGGGCGAAATCGTGCTCGGCCGCGCCCCAAACCCTTGATAGCGCGTTCTTCGATCGAAAAACAGACGGCTTCTGCCGCAATAGGCCACGATGATGGGGTTTCTTGCATCGCCCCCGTGTGTCACAATCGACCCACGCCGGTGACCGTGGGATTGGCCCCGAGGTCGCGGCAAATCTGGAACGAGCCACCGCTGGCGCCCGTGTTTCCGGGCGTCGTGTTGACATTCTCGAAAGGATCCGGTATGCGAGTCGCTAAGACGTTTCTACTCCTGTTCACGATGGCGCTGATCGCCGCCGATGAGCCGAAGAAGAAGGAGGACGCGGAGACGTTCAAGGGGACATGGGCTCTCGCCTCGATGAAAATCGGCGGACGATCCGCCCCTGAAGATCTCATCAAGGACTTCCGATGCCGTTTCGAGGATAAGTCCTATACCAACTCGGTCGCCAAGGAGCAGATCGAGGAAGGTAGCTATTCGATCGACGCCTCGAAGACCCCGAAGACGATCGATTTCGAGATCAAGAAGGGTCACGACGAGGGCAAGAAGCAACTCGGTATCTATCAGATTGAGGGCGACAAGATCTCATTTGTCCTGGCGGAGCCCGGCGCGACGACTCGGCCGAAGTCGTTCAAGATCGAGCCCGGGGATACCCTGGTGGAGGTCGTCCTCGAGCGAGCGAAGCCCTGACTCTCTCTAGCGGGTTCGATGTTCCGACGGGGCGGCTTTGGCGTTCGCACTCGCGGCCGGATCGACCGAGCGATCCTTACCCTCCGAGATCGAGTCGGATGTGCCTTTGCCGCACCGCCTGAGTAACATGGCCGTCGAATCGGACCAGTACCGGGCCCCCGCGCGTGGCGGCAGCACGCGATTGTACAGCAGGATCACCGATGCCTTGGGACGATATCCCCGGTGTCGCTCGATCTCCTGCATGACCGACTCCAGCGAATGTCCCTGCACGAGGAATCGGTAAATCCCCATCCAGGCGGGTGAACGATCCATGCAGCCGTGGCAATGCACGAGGATCGGCCAGGCCGACGGATCCTGGGCCAAGGCCAGTGTCTCGTTCAAGAAGGCATTCGAGGCGGCGGCCGATGGGTCGGCCGGGCTCGTCAGGTATTGGATCCCGTTCTCGCGTACGAAGGACAACTCTTCTCCTAGCAGGGGACTGCGTTGCGCGGTCTCCTCGGGGAATAGGTTGATGATGGTGCGGAAATGATGACGGCCCTGGGCGATCTCGAGGCCGCGGCGCGTGGGCATCGCACTGATATAGATCCGATCCGGCACAATCTCTTTGAGCCGGGCCAGGGGACGGTGATACCAGGTGACGGCGATCCCGAGCACAACCAGGCTCAGCCATCCTCCCGTCGCGAAGATTCCCGTGGTCCAGCGTCGTTTCGGCGAGTTGAGGAGCGGGGCCAGCTCGATCAAGAGGCCCAGGTCGAACGCCATGAATGAACCGATCATCGCCCATCGCGGCCAGTAACCACGCGGTTCGACCCCCGGGATCTCGAATTGACGGGCCATGCCGAGCACCAGGGCCGCGATCCAGAGAGAGCCGGTCCCTCGCTCCTGGAAGGCTCCCCAGATCGTTCCAAGGCGATCCCGGCGACGCCAGGCTGTCGCTGCCACGACGCCGCTCAGTGCCAGGGCGGCGGCCAGGAGCGTGAAGCGAACAGAGAAAGGTGCGCGGGAATCCGCGATCGTCCGCCAGCCCAGTCCGTACCAGCCGTCGACCGTCGGACCGGGCGTCGCGCTATACCAGAGGCCGGCCCCGGCGATCGACAGCCACGCCGGCCAGAAGCCGCGTTTGCGATCGAGTACCAGGCCTCCGGCCGCCAGCATCATGCTCGCAGCCGCCAGGTAGAGCTCGACTCGGTCGAGCGTATCTCCCGGCTCGGCAAGGCGGTAGGCCGCGGGAGGGACCGCGCTGAAAACCGGTCGCTCGACCTGGGGGAATTCCGGGTCGATGTCCTCGTCGAAGTCCAGGACGTGCCATACTGCGGGGATCGTCAACAGGGCCAGAACCAGCCAGGGCCATCGTCTTCGCAGTTGGAGTCGCTCTCGAAAGGCGCTCGGCCTGGCATCCATGCTCATGCGAGTCTCCCGATGGAAGTGGATCGGCGGTCAGTCCATGATGAGATGGCTACGAGAGCGTTCAGGCCACCCGGGCATCCGGTGCTTCCCAGAAGAAGTAGTCATTGCTGTTGGCCGGATATCGGCGTACCTGATCCTCCAGGATTTCGATGAAGTGCCGGACCCATCGACCGGTCTCGCCGTTCTGCGGCGCATCCTTGGGGACCTGGAATGCCGGCCGGAACTCGATATGGTAGCGGCCGTCGGCCTCCATCCGGCAGAACACCATCACGACGGGCACCTCGGTCATGGCCGCGAGTACGACCCAGGTCGTCGAGAATCGCGTCATCCTCCCCAGGAACTCGGCCTCTTCGGTGAGCTTCCCGGTCCAGCGGACGTCCCCGGCGAGGTAGAGCAGCATTCCGGCTTTGAGCGCGCGGGCCGCTCGGAGGATCGAGCTGGCCGAGTCCGCCGGTACGCCTTGCCGGGAGATGAAGAGCTTGTCCTGACCGAGCGGGCCATCCGACCGGAAGTTCCGGGCCAGGTATCTCGAGATGTGTCGCGGCCGCTCCATGTAAAATCGTACGGGGAAGTTCTCGCGGAAGAGCCAGTGCGCCGGCAAGAGGTGGGCTCCGAAGTGATTCGCCAGCACGAGACAACCTCGACCCGCCCGGAAAGCGACATCCAGGTTTTCACGACCGGAAACGGTGAACATCTCGCGAGCTCGCTGATCGGAAACGCCATCAAGCAGCAAGTCCCGGGTCCGCCATAAGACGTGATTCCCGGCGAGTTCCCGACTGACCGTCGGCACATCCCACTGGCAACCGAGGATCGACCGGCCCCGACCGACCGCCTGCTGGAAGGTGGTCCGGAGCTGGTGAGAGACCCGGTATTCCATCCGACCGATGCCCGACACGAATCGTGAGGCGATCGGCAATGGTAACGCCCGGATCATCGGCAGCCAGATCTTCAGGAAGCCCTTACGGATGTTGAGCCCGCGTCGTTCCATCGACGACCCCTCCCCACCCAAGCATGCAGAATCGGCCATCTCAACTCTCGCGGACGAATGACGCCCGCGGGAACCATCCCGGCTCAAGATTCTGCCGATCCCCTTCGCTCATCCATGTAAGCCGCCAGGTCGGCGACGCGGCACAAGTTTGGCACAGCATCCTCCTCGATGACAACATCAAAATGATCCTGCAACTGGAGGATCACTCCGACCAGGTCGAGGGAATCGATCGCCAGGTCTTCGACGAGCCTCGATTCTCCGGTGATCCTGACGCAAGGAGGAATCTTCGTGACTCTTCGGATGACGTCGACCACCGCGGCGATCTGGGGCGACTCGGTCAGGGTCGGTGTCATGTTGTCGTTCTCCTCAGGATCAGGGCGTTATTGGTGCCGCCGAATCCAAACGACGCGGTCAGGACATGATTGAGCCGGGCGGCTCGCGCCTGGAGGGGCACATAATCCAGGTCGAGCTCCGGATCGGGTCGATAGTTGATCGTGGGCGGAATGAGCTGCTCGCGGAGAGCACGAACGCAGACGGCCGCCTCGATGGCCGAGGCGGCGCCCAGGCTGTGGCCGAGCGCCCCCTTGATCGAGCTGATGGGGAGTCGCGACGCCGAATCGCCGAAGACCTCCTTCACGACCTGCGTCTCCACCTGGTCGTTCAGGACCGTGCTGGTCCCGTGGGCATTGTAATAATCGATCGAAGACGGGGCGAGTCCGGCTCGATCCAGCGCCGTGCTCATGCAGCGGATGATCCGCTCGCGGCAGGGCATCGCCATGTGGAAGCCGTCGAAATTCGTTGACCAGGATAGGAGTTCGGCCTGGGGGTTGAGTCCCAGGCGATTCACGGCGGATTCCGTCGCCAGGACCAAGGCGCCCGCCCCTTCGGAAAGGACGAAGCCGGCGCGGTCGACGCTGAACGGACGGCTGGCCTGGGCCGGATCCTCCTCGGAGCGATCCCCCGCCTTCCGGCTCAATAGCGCCTTCATGGTCGCGAATCCGTTGACGATCGGCGCCGTGAACGCACTCTCACCGGCCCCGCACAGGGCGAGATCAGCTTCACCCGATCTCAGGAACATCCCCCCCAGGGCCACGGAGTGGGCGCCGGAGGCGCAGGCGTTGGCCGGGGCCACGCCGGGGCCATAGAGCTTGAGGTGCTGGGCGATCTGCCCGGCGGCCTGATTGATGATCATGCCCGGAACCAGATAGGGGCTGATTGCCAGGCTTCGGCGTCTGGTCATCCGGGCTTGCTCGACCTCGAGCAGGTCGAGGCCGCCGAAGGCGGATCCGAAGACCACCGCCGAACGATGTGGATCGAGCTCGGACTCCCGGCGATCCAGTCCGGCATCGGACCAGGCCGCCCGAGCCGACGCCATGGCCATGTGGAGGAATCGCGCCGATAACTTGGAGACTGCCGGGTCCTCCCAAGTCGATCCCGGGCCGAAATCCTCGACCCATCCGCCAAGATCCTGGAGGAAGGTCTCCGAGTTCAATGCCGGGTGACGACGAATTCCCGACCGTCCCTGGATCAGCCCCAGCCAGGTCGAGTCCATGTCCCGCCCCAGGCAGGTGACTGCGGCATGCCCGACAACAAAGATCCTCTCCAACGTCCTTTCCTCCCACTCCGGCCTCCGGCTCTGGCTCCCGCCGATCGACTCGGCTCTCGACGGGCAGGAAAAACCGCAAGCTTCATGATAATCGGTATAATTGGTGCGGTTCCTTGAGCCGAATTTTCCGAGGAGCGGTTGATCGATGCCGATTTCTCCAAGTTAAGGGAGGGACGGAATCGCCGCAACCATCCTTTCCTGGCCCAAGCAGTAGGCGCAACAATATGCGGATCATCAAGTTCGTCACACCCAACGACCCTATTCCCTGCGTCGGCGTCGTGCAGGATGAGAGGGTTGTCTCAATCGCCAAAGGCACTCGTTGCTTGAGCGAGTTGCTGCATGCGAGCGAGGTCGAGGATGCTGTTCGTCGTCGCGTCGATGCAAGCCCGTCTTTCAACCTTGAGGAGATCCGGATCCTGGCACCCCTCGATGAGCAAGAGGTCTGGGGTGCGGGCGTGACTTATGAGAGAAGTAAGGTAGCGAGGCAGGAAGAGTCGGAAAGCGCCGCTTCGTTCTATGACAAGGTCTATACTGCGAGCCGTCCAGAGCTGTTTTTTAAGGCGACACCGAGCCGAGTTGTCGGTCCTGGAGGAGCGATTCGCGTCCGTCGTGATTCGAAGTGGACGGTGCCGGAACCCGAGTTGGCGCTCGTCTTGAGCCCGACACTCAAACTGGTCGGATTTACGATCGGAAATGACGTCAGCGCCCGGGATATCGAAGGGGAAAACCCGCTCTATCTGCCACAAGCCAAATTCTACGATGCCTGTTGCGCGATCGGGCCATCGATCACTCTCGCGAGTGCCATGCCTCCTCGGCCGGAGATTGGAATCCGGCTGGAGATCCATCGGGCTGGTAGAGCGATCCATCAGGGTGAAACGTCGGTCGCCCGCATGGCCCGACCGTTTGAGGATTTGATCGAATGGCTCGCGCGGGATAACCGGTTTCCTGAAGGAGTGATCCTCCTGACAGGTACCGGGATCGTGCCCCCGGATGAATTCAGCCTGGAGGCCGGCGATGTCGTCCACATCACCATTGATGGAGTCGGCACCTTGACCAACCCGGTCATCCGGGGCTAGGGGCGAGGGACCGGATCACACTTCAATGACGAGGGCAAACCGGCCGTATCCTCGGATGATCGAGGAGACGGCCGGTCGGCATTTGTAGCGATCCTGCGAGATCGCGGTCATCGAGTGCGAACGAGGCGAGTCGCCCTCGGACCGACTTGTTCCGATCTATGATCGTTCAAGGAGCCTTCTTGTCTTTCTCGCCTGCCACCGGAGGCACGGTCGGGGCTGGTGTCTTGACTTCGGGCGTGCCGGTCGTTGGTTTGGTCGTGGGTGCAGGGGCCTCATCGTTGCATCCGGAAATGACCACGAGCGACAAAACCATGCTGGAGACGATCGAAAGAACCTTGATTCCGAGCTTGATCTTCACGGTTGCTCTCCTTGAAAAGCTCTCAATGCGGCCAGACGGCTCGGGCGAACACATCCAATCGGCACACGCCGATAGGCGGTGGGCTATAACGACATTGCGTGACGCCCTTGCCACATCGCAATACGGGGTCGGATTATAGTGAAGGTTACTCCCCATTCGCAACGGATTATTTCGTTTTTCCTAACCCTCACATCCACAGCAGGTAATCGGCGACGACCACTTCGGTCCAAATCGAGGAGGTTCGGCAGGTGGAAGCGAGCGGAAAAACACCCGTGATTGAGCTCGGACCGTTCCGATCCGCAGGGCCGTTGCATCGCGAAGGGTTTCACACCCATCACCGTCATTCCGGGTCAAGACGATCCAGGGAAGGGTTCGATCTTAAGTCCGTGAGGCCTGAGCTGTGACTCGCTCCAAGAAGCTCAAGTGGCCCGGCCCGCAAGGAATGAGATGATTCCGTCGGCCACAAGCACCGATTTTGGAAAGACGGATGTCACGAAGACGGAGCCCAGCAGCCCGACTACTAAACCTCCCTCTTGAATCGAGTCTTGCCATGAAACCGACGGCAAATCGAGCCGCTTCGCGACCCTCCGACATGATCGAGATCATCTCGAAGACGATCCGCCGTGTCTCCCCGCAGGCCCTTGACAAGACGATCACGAAGGAATCTCTCTTACTCGAAGACCTCGCGCTCGACTCACTCGACTTGGTGGCAGTCATCCTCCAGGTTCAAGATGAATTCGAAGTGGAAATCGATCCGGATGAGATCACGGGGCTGAGGTCTGTCAACGACGTGGTGAGCAGTTTAACAAAGCAATTGAGTGCCGCTGCCTGAGCATATCCCATTAGGCCTTTGACCATTCCGATGTAAGACCGAACCCTTCCAAGCAAACTGGCCCGGCCCTCAGGGAATAATGTCGTTGGGGAAGACGACTCGCTCGGGGAATCGACACATCCACCGATTCTTCCAGTTTGCGTGCCGAGGACGAGGGATCTGTTAGTAAGTTCAGTGGTAAGAATGGCACCGCTTGTAGAGATTTCCAGGCCCTATGTAAGTTATTCCTTTTCTGATGACCCCCCTTGACTTCACTTCTCAAGATCGATCCACATCGAACTTGTCGCGGGCTCCGGAGTTGCAACTTATTACGGCTCTATGCATTACAAACAGGATACCTGATAACGCCGTTTGACAGAGTCGCTCGAGAGTTTGAGGCGAAAATCTACTTGGCACCGCCTTTGCTCTATGATAAATTATCAAGCCTTGCATCCTGCTCCAAATCTGCCTCATCCATGCGAATCGACTGTCTGCCAGATCCGCTCGAACCCCGCGGCTAGATCTCCGCTGTCGAGGGAGACGGGATTCTGGAAACGTCCGACGATCCTATCTTCGCGGAATGCCAGAATGGGTTGAGTTGGTTTATCCGGTCGCATGGATTGCGGCCAGGCTGTGGCGAACAGGAGGTTCGAGATGTCCGCCGGCAAGACCCTGGCCGTGACGCTGATGGCATGGACCACGTTAGGAACGTTGTCCGCCCACGCTGATCCCGTCTCGATTTCCAAGGCAGATCAGTTGTGGATGCGATTCTGGCCGGCCGGAGCTGTCACTGCCTACGAAGCGACGACATCGCCGGCGTCCAGCAATTCGGTCTCAAATACCGCACCGGCCAGCACACCCGTCACCGAACCGTTCCTGGCGGTTCCCGCAGCGTCACCGGTCGTCGCGACGCCAATCCTGTCCGCTCCGGTCGCCACAGTCCCCGCTGTCGCTGCTCCGATCATGGCGACGGCCCAGCCGGAAATCATCGCCGCGCCCAGCGCCTCCGCTCCCCAAACCTTCTCGAATCTCTCGACAGGCGCAGCCCCGGTGGATGCCTTCATCAACATGACCAATGGGCCCTTTCCGGAGGCTAGTAACCTGACAACGGGCGCGGCACAACCGTGGTACCAAAGTGCCTCGGTGATTCAAGCGTTCGGAGGCGTGCCCACCGCCCAGCAGCAGGCGAGTTTTACTCAGGCAGTGCTCCAGGATGTCCAGCATACCTTCCAGCTATCGGGTATGAATCCCACGCTGACCACCGACCCGAATGTCGCCGCCTTGCATACGATCAGCGTCGTCTCCGGCGCCTCTTACGGCGCGAACCCCGCCGCCATCGGCATCACCGATGTCGGGAATAACGGTTTCAGCTTCATCGACAAGTTGAGCTACGCCACGAATCCGACCGACCTGGCCTGGGCCGAGGCCCATAATATCTCTCACGAACTGATGCATGCATTTGGAATTGGCTATCATCCCGATGGTGGGAATTACGTCGATGCCGCTTCTGCGAGCTGGGCGACGCTCATCGACCCGAACACGCAGTTCGGCGCGGCCGCGACTCAGTTGCTGCTGTCCAGCCAGTATGGGACCATTAGCTCCGGCAGCACGGGTTCGGGCCTGGGTGCGGAACTCCTGAATCCCGAGGGTACGAAGATCGATGGTGACGAAACGCTTCCGCAGCCGATTCCCGAACCGGCCACCATGGCGCTCTGGGCGTTCGGTGCATTCGCCGGGATGCTGGTCCTCCGTCGCCGGAACGCTCGACCGATTCGCGAATCTAACGACGGGTTGTACTGACATCGGATTGAGTGAACCGCCAGTCGCGGCCTTCGAAGCTGGCCAGAGCTCTCGATCGGATCGTTCAGTCTCGATACAACCGGGTCGATTGCTTCTCGAATCCGGATCAAAACCATCGCAAGCAGACACGTGATTCATGAGTCCTTGGCCGCTCCTCGTGCTGACCATCCTGCTCCTCTCGCTCCCCTCAGCCCTCTCGCGCCTGGGCACATCGAGACATCACGCCGATCCGATGCCGGAAATCCGAGGACCGTTACGGCTCATTCACTTCCTGATGAAGCTTTATTGCGTATTCTTGTATCAGTTGCCCCTCGGACGTTGGGCACCCCTGCCGGGAGCGGGGCCGGCGATCCTGATCTCGAATCATACCTGCGGCATCGACCACATGCTGCTCCAGGTCTCGAGCCGTCGGCTCCTGGGTTTCATAATCGCGCGGGAGTATTATGAGGCACCTTGGCTACACTGGATCTGCTCGTACATCGGGTGCATCCCTGTGAATCGCGATGGGCGTGACCTCGCGGCGATCCGAGCGGCACTCAAGGCGCTCGAGAACGGCCGAGTCTTGCCGATCTTCCCGGAGGGACACATCGTGCCGGCATCGGGGCGTCGGCTCGATGAGATGAAGCCCGGAAGTGCCTATCTCGCCATCCGCGCCGGCGTTCCGGTCGTGCCGGCCTTTATCACGGGGACTCCGCTGAGCGACGAGATCGGTGAATCCTTACTCACGCCGTCCCGAGCACGAGTCATCTTTGGGCCGCCGATCGATCTCTCGGACATCCCGCGTGCCGAGGCCGGCGATAAGGCAGTGCAAGCCATCGTGAGCGCGCGATTCAAGCACGCGCTCCTCGCATTGCAGGAGCGGGCATTTGCGGAATCGCATCAATCCGAGTGACGGTCTCACCCCTTGAGGCACGTGGGTCGTGAGCGATCGAGGAATCGAGGAGATCCTGAGGCGTTACCCTCGGCCCTGTCAGCCCCTTTCGCAGATCGAGTTCCTGGGCGGAGCCGGCGGATACAGCGGCGCACGCCTGTGGAGATATCCGTCGCAAAATGGGCTGATGCTCCTTCGTGCCTGGCCGCCCCATGGGCCGGATCGTCGGCACCTCGAGCAAGTCCATCGCTGGCTCAAGCGGGCGGCGGGACTGGGATTCATTCCCACGCCGATCGCCGACAGTTCGGGGCAGACGCTTCAGCAAGACGAGGGCACTTTCTACGAGGTCGCGCCGTGGCTATCGGGTGAGCCGGACCGGTCCCGACCGCCGGCATTGGCCCGCCTGCGATCGGCCTTTGCATGTCTCGCCACATTCCATGCTCGGTTCGCCTCCGAGCGACACGAGGGATTCTCGCGAGGCCTGAAGCATCGGCAGGAGATGTTGGTTCAGCTCGTCGAGGGCGGCCTCGACACTCTCGACCAGGCGATCCAGAGGAGCACATCATCCATCGACCCGCTCTCTCACGTCACGGCACGACGATGGGTTGAACTCGCCAGTACGGTCGCGCGCCGGCTGCTCGACCCGCTCCGGATTTCGTCAGGCCGGTTCGTCGCGCTCCAGCCATGCCTTCGCGACGCCCGGCCGGACCATTTCCTCTTCGAAGACGATCGACTCACGGGCCTGATCGATTTCGGCGCCATGGGCGTCGATTGCGTCGCCGGTGACCTGGCGCGGCTGATGAGTGAATGGCTCGAGGGCGAACCGTCCGCTCGCACCGAGGCTCTCGCGGCCTACGAGCAGATTCGTCCACTGGATCGAGCAGAGGTCGAGCTGATCGACGTTTTCGAATGCTCATCGGCATTCTTCATTGGTGAACACTGGATCCGCTGGCATTATCTGGAAGGAAGGTCGTTCGAAGATGCGCTCGCCCCGTCGCGTGGAATCCGACGAGGGCTCAAGCTCCTGGAACGGCTCGACGGACGATGAGAGATGGGGGGGCGATCAACCCGAGCATTCGAATCGCACCCAAGAATCCGCGCGACGAATATCACGGCTCACGGTGAGAATCCGAGGTGTCGGTGAGCAAGCGCTGGGCTTCCTCTTGATCGATGCTCACGCGACGGATCGACAGGGCGTGTCCGGTCTGTGGATCGATGCTCAGCAGGCACCCATTGAGTCGCGGATCGCCGGTCGCCACGTCGAAGAAGGACTGGACGAATGTCAGGGTCGCTGAAAGGACACGATCGTAGCGCCGGCCGATGATCGAATCGTGCGGGCCGGTCATTCCGACGTCGGTCTGGTAGCCCGTGCCGTTCTTCAGGATCTGTTCATCGGCCGTGACGACGTGAGTGTGCGTGCCGAGCACGGCCGAGACGCGGCCATCGAGGTAACGGCCGAGGAGCTGTTTGTCGCTGGTCGCTTCCGCGTGGACATCGACGATCACGACGCGGGTTCGGCCGCCGATCCGGTCGAGGATCCGGTCCGAGGCGCGAAATGGGCAGTCAACCGGTCGCATGTAGGTGCGTCCGAGCACGCTGAAGACCGCGACCGGGGTCCCGTCCCGAGCGGTGACGATCGAGAGGTCCGAACCGGGCGAGTCTTCGGGGAAATTGGCCGGCCGGAGGACATCGCTCGATTTCTCGAAAATCTGGAAGATCTCATCCTTCCGGTAGACGTGATCGCCCATCGTCATCACGTCCACACCGGCATCGAGCAGCTCCTCGTAGCAGCGGAGGGTCAAGCCCGATCCACCCGCGGCGTTCTCGGCATTGCAGACGACCAGTCCGAGTCCCCATCGCGGGATGAGGCGCGGCAGGACCTGGCCGAGGATCTTCCGCCCCGGAGACCCGACGACATCGCCGATGAACAACACTTGCAGTGGCATCTTTACGCTCATTCATTCGTTGACGGCCTGTGTGATGAAGGGAATGCGGGGATTCTTCGCCCGTTCGGCGGGGAAGGGAAGCCGTGATTCCTCGATGGAGGCCGGTTCAGCGCGCGAACTCGACGGAGCGGGTCTCGCGAAGCACGGTGACTTTCACCTCTCCCGGATAGGTCAATTGCCGCTGGATCGAGCGGGCGATGTCCCGGCAGACCTTCGCCGATTCGGCGTCGTCGAGTTGCTGGCTGTCGACGATCACGCGGACCTCGCGACCGGCCTGGATGGCATAGGCGTGCTCGACGCCGGGGAAGCCGAGTGCCAGGGTCTCCAGCTCCTCGAGCCTCCGCACGTATTTCTCCAGGGTTTCACGACGGGCCCCGGGACGGCTGGCGCTGATGGCATCGGCCGCCGCGACGAGCATCGTGTATGGCGTCTCCACGCGGAGATCGTCGTGGTGACCGAGTGCGGCGTGGATGACCTCCTTCGGCTCGCCGTACCGTCGCGTCAATTCCGCGCCCACGAACGGGTGGCCTCCTTCCATCTCGTGATCGGCGGCCTTGCCGATGTCGTGGAGGAGACCGCAACGCCTCCCCATCGGCCCGTTGAGTCCGAGCTCCTCGGCCAGGAGGCCCGTGAGGTATGCCACTTCCAGCGAGTGCCTCAGGACATTCTGCGAGTAGCTGGTCCGGAAATGGAGCCGGCCCAGGTAGTCCAGGAGTTTCTCGTGCAATCCGATGACATTGGCCTCGAGTGCGGCCTGCTGGCCCAGTCGTCGAATGTGATGCTCCAGCTCCTCCTGCGTCTCCTTGACGATCTCCTCGATCCTCGTGGGGTGGATGCGGCCATCCTGGATCAATCGCTCCAGCGCGAGCTTGGCGATCTCACGACGGATGCTGTCGAATCCGGTCACGATGACCACGCCGGGCGTGTCGTCCACGATGACGTCGACCCCGGTGGCCTTCTCGAACGCGCGGATGTTCCTCCCCTCGCGGCCGATGATCCGCCCTTTCATCTCGTCGTTGGGGATGTCAACCGTGCTGACGGTGACCTCCGCGGTGTGCGACGCGGCGTATCGCTGGATCGTGGTCGTCAGGATCTCGCGGGCCTTCTGCTGGCAGCTCTCCCTTACCGCCGTCTGATATTTCAGCACCAGGCCGCCGATCTCGCCGTGAAGTTCGTCCTCGACGCGTTTCAGCAGCACGTCGCGCGCCTCCTCGGGAGAGAGCCTGGAGAGGCGATGCAGGACCTCGATCTGATCGGCCAGGGTCTGTCGGACCTGCACGTCTTGCGACTTGAGCGCATCCTGCTGCTCGGCGATCTGACGATGGTGGGCCTCGAATTCCTGCTCCTTCCTGTTGATGTGATCGAGTTTCTGATCGAGAAGGTCGGCCCGCTTCTCCAATCGCTTCTCCTGCTCGCGGATCTCTCGACGCATCGAGTCGGCCTCGACCTCGATCTCCTCCCGGCGGCGTAAAGCCTCTTCCTTGCCGGCCAGGTCCGCCTGCCGGCGAATGGTCTCCGCCCCGCGATGGGCCTCGGCGATGATCTGTTCGGCCAGCCCGCGCGGAATAGGCTTTCAGGCGCGCGATGACATAGACCGCGGCGATCCCGCTCAAGACGCCGATCAACACTCCGACTAAACCATTCACGGAAACCCTGTCTCGCTGATTGGGTCGACCGGCCTTTGCATCCCCGATCCGCGACATCTCCACGACGAGGAACTCGCCGGGAGGGCGCGAACCGCAGGCGAACCGAGGTTCCGGCTGACACCGGGACAGGCCATTCCCGATGGACGATCCGATGATGAGATCGGACGTACCGGGTTTCCGCGGACGCGTAGGGGCACAGACGCCGTCAACGTCTCAGATGAGCATTCCCAGGACTTTCCGGCCTCGGCGAGATGGTTCGCTCGGGTAGTGAGATTTCCATCTCATAACATCATGGTCATGATGTCTCGCTCCGCGGTCGCGGCGCGGAACTCGTCCGGAGGGCATCTCCTCGGGGAGACGGTTCAAGAACCGAAACCCATTTGCCCTTCGGTGCAGCCGGAGGCTTACGCAGGGGTCGAGAATCCAGGCTGACAGTGGACTAAAGGCCCGGGAACCGCGGCGCATCAACCGCGCCGGGGCCGTGCGCCGTCGGGCCTCGATCGATCGCGACGGTACCGCCATACCAAGGACGGCCAGTAACCAGATCAATTTGGGCCACGTGACCGCCACGCGAGAGATCCTCTCACCATCGGAAATCGTTCGGAATGTTGTCGGCGCCCGGCCTTCACGACCGCCTCGGCTTGTCCCCTCGAAGGTCCTCGCGGGGCACGCGGTTCGAAAGTCCTGGCATCGTTCATTAGTAAATCAGGAAGACCTTCGATCCGGCGCCATCCTTGGGCCCCGACTCGCAAAATCTTCCGCATGGAAGAACCAACGCCGTTACCGTCGTTGATTGTCCGTCTACTCTATCAGATGCGATGGGCCGGTCAATCGCCCGGCGCCGCAGCAATCGAACCGCTCGCCGATCGAATTCTCCGTCACGTGGGCAGAGGAGCAGGACAGGACGTTGCGGCGGACCGAACACTCCAGACACGTTCGCGGTTACAATCGAGCTCACGCCCGGCCATTGCGTCGTTTTCGAGTGCCGGAACGAGGGACGGAGGTGCCTCGCGATGTCGAGCGTCGGTCGTGTTGTCCTGATGTTCATCGCGACGGCTATCGCCGAGGTGGTCGGCTGTTACCTGCCGTACCGCTGGCTCCGCAAGGACGGCTCGCCATGGCTGGTGGTACCGGCCGCCCTCAGCCTGAGCGTATTCGCATGGCTGCTGACCCTTCACCCGACGGCCTCGGGTCGAGTCTATGCGGCTTATGGCGGAGTCTATATTTCCACGGCGGTATTCTGGTTATGGGCCGTCGATGGGATCCGCCCCAGCAGGTGGGACCTGCTCGGGGCCTTCGTCACACTGATCGGCACGGCCATCATCATGTTCGGACCGCGAGCCGACGGCGGCTGACGCAGGCCAGACCTCGCCGAGGACTTTTCCCGACCGGTCGGCATTAACTCCACCCCGGGCAATGTCGCGTCCCGGGCGGATCGTCGGTCGGATTCCTGAATCGAGTTGACGGGAAACACCCTCTGCTTCGAGCCGTAGTTAGCGACAAGAGGCGATTGAAATGGCCACTTCGATCGAATTCAATCGGGGGTTTTCTCCCTGGCGGCTGGTCGTGCTCACGCTCGCACTGGCCCCGGTCATCCTGCTCGCGATCGTCGCGACCTTCTGGCTCCAGACCCGGATCGCGGAATGGGTCTACTGGAAAGCCGGACTCGTCTGCCTGATCTCCCTCGAGGCAGCCTACGTCGCGATCGCGACGTCCGCCGTCGTGAGTACGATCCTGCTGAGCATCTTTCTGATCCGAACGCGAAGGCGAAAAGTCGGTAGCCTCGTCCTGGCTCGGGGGCTCTTGCTGTCCATATCCCTTCTAATTGGACTTGGTTCAGCCGAGGCGATCAGCGCACTCTGGTTGATGCGATCGCAAGAGGATTCCGCCATGCCGGTCGGCGGGCTGCGTGACAGTCCACATGCGTTCTCGGGCAAACGGATGCCGGAGGTCGGACGGTCGTTCGATGCACCCACCAAGTTCTCCGACTCCGCCGGAGACCCCGACATCGACATCGCGGTCATCGGGGAGTCGAGCGCCGAGGGAGTCCCTTTCAACTACTGGGTTTCGGTCGGGCAGATTATCGTGTGGAAACTTCGCGAGAGCCTCCCCTCGCGTCCCGCGCGAATCAAAGTGTTGGCCATGTCGGGCGATACCCTGGAAATCCAGCAATCGAAGCTACAGGCGCTGGATCGGCATCCCGAGGTGATGCTGATCTACTGCGGACACAATGAGATCTCCTCGCGTCTGGACGCCTCTCGCGACATCCCGTATTACTTCGACGAGCAGTTGCCGACGGCGTGGAGCCTCATACTCGAGCGAGTCGAGTCAACCTCTCCTCTCTGCCGGCTGATCCGGCAGGCAGCCGATAAGTGCCGGATCGCTATCCCGCCGCCACGAGACGGCAACCGAGCACTCGTCGACACGCCCGCATACACGTTCTCAGAGTACTCCACGCTCCTGTTCGACTTCCGCCGACGCCTGGAGGCATTCGTCGCGTATTCCGAACGGATCGGGGCCATGCCGGTCCTGATCCTGCCGCCCGCCAACGATGCCGCGTACGAACCCAACCGCTCGTTCCTGCCGGCGGCGACGCCCCGGAGTGTTCGCGATGCCTTCGCGCGAGAGTTCCTGGCGATACGCCGCAAGGAGGCCACCGACCCCGAGGGCGCCTTGGCCGGCTATCGTGACCTGATCGCCAAACAAACCGGCTTCGCCGAGTCCCACTACCGACTGGCCCAGCTCCTGGAGCGATCCGGGGCATTTGAAGAGGCTTATCGCGAGTACGTCGCAGCCCGGGATCTTGATGGCTATCCGATGCGATGCTTGACGAAGTTTCAGGACGTCTACCGAGACGTCGCCAGGCGACACTGCTGCATCCTGATCGATGGACAATCGTATTTCCATGCGATCGGGCGCCACGGACTGCTCGACGAGGAGCTTTTCATGGATGGCATGCATCCTTCACTGCGCGGCCAGATCGCGCTGTGCAGGCCGTTCTCCTGGCGATGCAGGCCAGGGGTGCCTTCGGCTGGCCGAAGAATCAGCCCGCGTCTCCGATCGATCCCGCGCGTTGCGCGGAGTATTTCGGCCTCGTCCCGGCGGCCTGGCAGAAGATCTGCCTGTGGGGGATCATGTTCTATGATTTGACTTCACCGGTACGCTATGATCCGACTCATCGCCTGGGGATCAAGCGGTTATACGCCAACGCCGCGGAGCGGATGAAGGCCGGTGAGTTAACCGAGGCCCTCGGTCTCCCGAATATCGGGACCCCGAAGCCCGTGCCGATCATCCCGGCTTCCGAGCTCGACGGGAGCCCGCGGGGTGTCGCGAGTCGGGGATCCTCACGTTAAAGCGTGAAACGGCTGGCGGCCGATCCTCGGCTACTGGGGATTCGGGCTGCTTCCTGTCCCGGCGGTGAAATAGGCCTGATCGCGACGCTCCCAGTCGGAGTATCCGAGCAGCTCGTAAAGCGCCGCGCGGGTCTGCATTCGCTCGACGAGTGCGGCCTGGGTCCCTTTCTCGTGGAGGGTCACCAGGACCTGTTCGGCCGCTTGCATGGCGGCCCGGAAGGCCGTGAGCGGATAGATCGCGGCCGCATATCCCAGCGACGCCAGCTCCTCGAAGGGAATGAGCGGGCTGCGGCCGAACTCGGTCATGTTGGCCAGCAGGGGGGCCGGGACCGCCCGGGCGAAACGGCCGAACTCCTCGGCCGATTCGAGGGCCTCGGGGAAGATCATGTCGGCGCCGGCTGCGAGATACTCGTGCGCGCGACGGACGGCCGCATCGAAGCCCTCGACGGTCCGCGCATCGGTCCGCGCCACGATCACGAAATCCGGGTCTCGTCGCGCCGCGACGGCCGCACGGATCTTGGCGGCCATCGTGGGAGGATCCACCAGACCCTTGCCCGAGAGGTGGCCACAGCGCTTGGGCAGGACCTGGTCTTCCAGGTGGAGGCCCGCGACTCCTGAGTCCTCATAGAGGCGGATGGTCCGTTCGACGTGGATGGCCTCGCCGAAACCGGTGTCGGCGTCGCAGAGGACCGGCAGTGATGTCGCGCGGGTCAACACCGCGGCCTGTTCGGCGAACTCGGTCTGGGTCAGCAGGCCGATATCCGGAAGCCCCGCCCATCCCGCGGAGAGGGCGCCACCCGAGAGGTAAACGGCCCGGAAGCCCAGTCGCTCGGCCATCTTCGCCACCAACGCATTGAACGCCCCCGGGATCATGATAGGACCGGCCGTCCACGCCGCACGCAACCGGGCACCGGGTGTCAACATGTTGGCCTCCTTCCGGAGATGAGCGGCTTTCGACGCCTTGCGAATGTTTCCTGGAGAGGCTGACCCACGGATCGCTCACGCGGTGGCCGCATCGTCGCCACACCAACCAGACGCGCCAGCGAGGGTCCGATGGCATTCCCTTCGCTGGCGCGTCGGGTTGGTATGGGATGCATGTAATCCCGGCCTGAGGCGCTCTAATGTACCATGTCGCACGGGCTCGAGACGAACCGGCCTCCTGTCGCTTCAAACGAACTCGAAGACTCGGCTCGACATCGGGTGATGCCGGCCTGGACCGCTCGCGTACAATCAAAGTGATTGCGGAAGGTCTTGCTACGAAGCGAATTCTCCAGCAAACGAACCGGTCGGGTGCTCCGACGTTGGGGTCAGGAAGCGAACATGCATGACGACTTGTCCAAGATCGAGGACGCGATCCAGGCTCTCAAGGAGGGGCGAATCATCATCGTCGTGGACGACGAGGACCGCGAGAATGAAGGAGACTTCGTCGCCGCGGCCGAGAAGGTAACCCCTGAGACGGTCGAATTCATGATCACGCACGGTCGAGGATTGCTGTGCATGCCGATCTTCCCCGAAGCCGCGACCCGGCTCCAGCTCGGTCCCATGGTGGACCGCAATACGGCGCCGCACCAGACGCCCTACACCGTCCCGGTCGATCACAGGTCGTGTCGGACGGGGATCAGTGCCGAGGAGCGGGCACGAACCGTTCAAGCGATCATCGATCCGACCTCGAAACCCGATGACTTCGTGCGTCCCGGTCACCTTTTCCCGCTGGTGGCCAAGGAAGGGGGCGTCCTCCGCCGCGCCGGGCACACCGAGGCCACCGTGGATCTCGCCCGATTGGCCGGCTTGACTCCCGCAGGGATCCTTTGCGAGATCACCGATGGCATCAAGATGGCCGGGCGCGAGAAGTTGCACGAGATCGCCCGCGCGCACAACTTGCCGATGGTCTCGATCGAGTCGCTCATCAAATACCGGCGCCTCCGCGAGAAGCTCGTCCAGCGGGTCGCCGAGGCGGACCTGCCCACCGTCTACGGAAACGGCCGGATCATCGGCTATCGCGTGCAGCACGAGCCGGGCAACGAGCCGGTCGCGATCGTCATGGGCGACCTGAACTCGGTCGAAGCTCCGCTGGTGCGACTCCACTCATCCTGCTTCACCGGAGACCTGCTCGATTCGCTCCGGTGCGATTGCGGCGACCAGCTCCATATGGCCCTGGAAATGATCGGCGCCGAGGGAGCCGGCGCACTCATCTATCTGCCGCAGGAGGGTCGGGGGATCGGCCTCATCGAGAAGATCCGCGCCTATAACCTTCAGGACAAGGGTCTCGACACCGTCGAGGCCAATACGGCGCTCGGATACCGGGCCGACCCGCGCGACTACGGGATCGGCCTCCAGATCCTCAAGGATCTGGGACTTTCCTCCGTCCGGCTCTTGACGAACAACCCGAAGAAGACCGACGCCTTCGTCTATTATGGATATGACTTGAAGGTGGTCGACCAGGTCCCGATCATCGCCCCCGATCGCGCCGAACGCAGGCTCTACCTCGACGCCAAGCGCGAGAAGATGGGGCATCTCCTTCCCGCTCGACCTTGCTGCGAACATAACGGCGGCTAGCCGGCTCGACGTGGGTCGAGTCGAGGCCGTACAATTACTGTTGAATTTTCTCGCCGAGTGGGCGCCCGGAGTTCGGGTCGCGTCACGCTTTTCGTCCCCCCTTTACTCATTTCCCCGAAGGAAGCTTCATGTTCTTCGATCGGATCGTGCATACGCGTCTGCGATCGATAGTCTACCTAGCTTTGGTCTCCGGGCTCGTGCTCGGCTGGAATGGATCGGGATCGGCCCAGGAACCCAAGGCAAAGGCCCGTCGCCCGAACGACCCGGCGGCCCGGGCCCTCCTCGAAGAGGTTTCGAGGGCATACCGCGCACTCTCGTCGTACTCGGACCAGGGTGAGTTCGTGGTCGCGATCACCCTCGGAGGCAAGGGCCAGAAGCAGGTCCGGCCGATCAAGCTCACGTTCGTGCGGCCGAATCGTGTCGACCTCGACACCGGCGTGGCACGGCTCAATAGCGACGGCAAGACGCTGACCACCATGGTGGAACCCTTGAAGCGATACACGACGGCTCCCGCACCCGAATCGATCGGGATCGACACTTTCCGCGAGGGGCCGATCGGGGCGGTTCTCTTCGGAGGGCCGACCGCCGCACCCATGTTCGTGCTGCTGAATCTCCTCACGGGCACCAATCCCGATCTATTTGTCGATCAGTTAGGGGGTTCGATCCAGCCCGCGGTCGTCCCCGGTGCCGATGCCAAGGCCGATGGTCCAGCGATCTTCATCCAATTGATGGACGGTCCCAGCCTCCTCCTTCGGGTCGACCCCTCGACCAAGTTACTCTCGCGCATCGACCTCAAGCTCGATCCGGCTCAACTCGCCAGGAGTGCCCCGGCGGGCCAGACCCTCACGATCGAGCAGTTCGGCTGGTCGGCAGGCAACGTCTCGACCCAGGTCCCCAAGGACCGGTCGTTCGCGTTCGCGCCTCCCAAAGGTTTCAATCTCGTCGAATCGCTGAAGGATCAGCCCAGGGCCGGCCAGGCGCCCCAGCATGCCATCCAGGAGATGATCGGCAAGGCGGCCCCCGACTTCTCGCTGACCCTGCTCGACGGGCCGTCCAAGACGAGGACAGTTACCAGGGCGGAGCTGGCCGGGAAGGTCGTCCTGATCGACTTCTGGGCCACCTGGTGCGGCCCTTGCCTGATGGAATTGCCCGAGATTCAGAAGCTCATCGAATCCTACGCCAAGTCCAAGAGGGAAGTCCTGATCGTCGCGCTCAGTCAGGACACCCAGCCGGACGAGGTCTCGGAGATCCGCAAGCTGATCGAGAAGACCCTGGATTCCAAGAAGATCACCCTGACCGGCAGCGAGGTCGGACGCATCGGCCTGGACCCGAGCAACTCTGTCGGCAAGGCGTTCGAAGTGGAGGGGTATCCCACGCTCGTCATCCTCGACGGTAAAGGCATCGTGCAGTCCGCCCACGTTGGCTACAACGCCAGCAGCGATGAGCCTCTCCACAAGTCGCTCGCCAAGGAGATCGACGCTCTACTCGAGGGAAAGACACTGGCGGCACCCAAAGAGGGCGCGAAGAAGAACGAGGTCAAGAAGTAATCTCATCTGCGGCCTCCCAGTTTTTCCAGGTCGCGGACGGTGATCAGTCGAGTGTTGAGGTCCTGGTTGTAATGGATGACTCCCAGGACCCCGACGCGACGGGCACCCAACGAATTGACGTCGATCCCGGGAGGGATGTCGAGATAGGCGACCGTCGCGCCGTTCGAGCCGATCAACGCGTGAAGCTTGTGACCATCCACCACGCGAGAAGACGGTTGAACGACTCCGATGGCACTGTAGCTATGCGCGTGAGCGCGGTCCCGCTTGGCTAACCGCTCCCGGACTCGTGCGACCTGGACATCGCGGAGACGACTCTCGGAAAGGGTCTTCTCGATCGTCATCGCGGCCTTCGCGGCCTGCTCCAGCCGGGTGAGCCGCGACAGGCGGTCCCGGAGGGCCGTCTCGACGGCTGGCGTATCTCCCATGCGCTTCAGCAACGTCTGATAACCGACCCGGACGCTATCGAATCGCCATTGATCGATCGGAAGGCTGGCGAGGACCGCTTCCCGCATGGCGTCGAGCCGCCGTATCTCGGACGCCGCATCCGGCGGCAGGGCGTTGATCGCTTTCTTCTCGCCGTCGGCGTGGGCATCGTCCGTGATCTGAAAAGACGCCAACTGCTCGTCACTCGCCGGTATCCGCGGAGTGATTTCGTCGATCCCATCAGCGCGGATGTAACATAGCGCTCCTTCGGGAGGTACGATCGCCACCCAACCTTGCGAATTGTCACCATGTCCGACCTGAATCTCCGGGCGGTCAACGAGTCGGACCAGGTTCCCTCTCTGCAACGACATCCAGGGAGGGCCGGGTAGCCTGGCGTTCAGATGGCCGGAACGGACCATGACCTGGTCGCCAACGACATGGGCGATTGTGGATAAGCGAGAACTCGATTTGAGTCGTCGCGAACCCTTCTCCGCCGTCTCGTCTTCGTCATCAAAGGCCAGGGCCGATCGTGCCACCCAACCGATGGCCAGCGGTGGCGGGTCGATGGCCGCCCATCCTCCTGGCATGATCTTCCGCAATCGAACTCGCTGGCCCGAGGTCAGGCTCCCCATCACATACGACTTTTCGTCCGCCCGATGGTAGTACTCAATCTCCTCGATGACCTTGGCCGTCATCCCGGAGGAATGCTCACCGCTGGGGCGAGTCGAAGGCGTCGGTCGAGACGAGTCAGGTGGCTCGACCTGGCCAGGTACAGCCAGCCAGAATACGGAGAGTACGCCGAGTCGCAGAGCGAACGCGACCATGATTGACGCCTTCTCCAGAGGAGGACAATGCCAGGGCACGTTTACGGGTGGTACTTAGCTACACATCCAAAGGGTCTACCGGAATCGAACGAGATTTCGACCTTGAAGATAGCCAGGGTGCCGGTTGATATCGCGGATTGCCCCGGCCGTCAAGATCCACGCCCTTTTCTTTTGACGTAAATCACGGTATGATGGGATTTTTCTCGTTTCGGCGAGAAGATCGACAAAATGACTCAACATGAATAGCAGTTTGGAGTTGCGGGTCGGACCCGGCGATCGTTGAGGGGGCCGGCCCACTCAGGAGTGTTCGAAGGATGTATGCCATTATCGAAGACGGAAGTCACCAATTTCGGGTCAGCGAGGGCGATCGGATCCGGGTTGATCGACGTGATGGGAAAGCCGGCGATGAACTGGTGTTTTCGAAAGTGCTTCTGATCGCCGGTGGCGATGGGGCCGCGACAATCGGTGCACCTACGGTCGAGGGTGCTCGGGTCATCGGCAAGATCGTCAATCAGTTCAAGGCGAAGAAGATTATCATCCAGAAGTTTCGGCGCCGCAAGAACATGCGCCGACGCAACGGTCATCGCCAGCCTTATACGATGGTCCAGATAACGACTCTCGGATTGCCGCAGTGAGATCATTCCTGCGTCGTGCGATTAAAACCTTCTGACTTGCCTAGACCGCGCCAATTTGCCGATCCTGCCGGCTTGGCGCGGTTTTTTTGTCGCTTTTGGGTAAGATAAGTATGAGCGATCCTGACCAAGAGTCCTCTGTGAAGTCGGTCCAGACTTACAGTCTGTTCCGAGAAGCCATTTGAGCCCCCAAAGGGGGCGGGATCGTATAGCTCGGGGCGCGAGCCCCGAGTACCGACGACGCAGAAACCTCCCGTCCACGCCGCCGCAAAGCCCGGCGTTGCCGGGCTTTGCGGCGGCGTGGACGGGATAACGGGGGTGCCCTATTATCTCGGGGCTCGCGCCCCGAGCTATACGATCCCGCCCCTGCGGGGCTTTCGGAACAGACTCTAATTCGCTGGCTGACTGTCAGGGAGCCTTCTCGATAGTGATCGGTCAGCGAAAAGAACCCGATTCGGACGGGTTTCCTGCATGCCCCGCGAAATCTTCACAGTCGCGCGTCTTGGACCACAAAATTCCCACGGTGAGCCGCGACGATCACCGGCCGTGCGATACACTGGACTGATGTATTGACGAGACAGCGAGGCACGGCAGCGACTCCGGCCGCCCCCTCAGGATGGCCGAACATGTCCTGAGTACTCTCCAATCTCCCAGGAACGCGGATTCGCAAGATCTCGGGCCGTGGCGCCGATAACCGAAATCAGGCGCAAAATGATTCTGCACGGCAGTACACCTATGGACTTCTGAATACAAATCGGCTAGACCCTGATGCTAACGGGAATCTGGGCTAGACCGGGCAGGCTGAGACGTGGAGGCGGGCTATGGCGACGGTCGGCGAACGGGTGATGAGCGTGATCGCACCTGAGGGGCTGGAGAAGACGAAGAAGCTAAGCCAGGAACGTCCTCGAGGACAATCCGGGATGAAAGTCCCGCGCGTCTTCAGTACCGAAGGCTTGAGCCCGTTCGACGAGGTCGAATGGGATACCCGGACGGCCGAGATCAAGGACGAGCGGGGTCGCGCGATCTTCCAGCAGGTCGATTGCGAGATCCCGCGAAACTGGAGCCAACTGGCCACCAACGTCGTCTCGAGCAAATACTTCTACGGCGATGTGACCAGCGGCAACGGCAGCCCGGCCGACGGGAAACGCGAGTACTCGGTAAAACAGTTGGTCAACCGCGTGACCCGCACGATCGCCGACTGGGGAAAGGCCGACGGATATTTCGCCACCGACGAGGACGCCGAACGGTTCTACGACGAGCTGACGTCCCTTTGCGTGAATCAGTACGGGTCGTTCAATTCGCCGGTCTGGTTCAATGTCGGTCTCTTCCATCGATACGGGATCACCGGACCGGCGAACAATTACCGATGGGACGAGGAGACGCGTTCGATCACCCGGGCCAACAGCGCCTACCAATTCCCGCAAGCCTCGGCGTGCTTCATCCAGAGCGTCAGCGACGACATGGAAGGCATCATGCGGCTGGCCAAGAGCGAGGCCATGCTGTTCAAGTTCGGCTCGGGGACCGGCACCGATCTCTCGACACTTCGCTCGAGCCAGGAGAAGCTCTCCGGCGGCGGCAAGCCCTCGGGGCCGGTCAGCTTCATGAGGGTCTATGACGCCATCGCGAGCGTCGTCAAGTCCGGCGGCAAGACGCGCCGGGCCGCCAAGATGCAGACGCTCAAGTGCTGGCACCCGGACATCCTCGAGTTCATCGAGTGCAAGACCAACGAGGAACAGAAGGCCCAGTCGCTCATCCGAGCCGGCTACGAGGCCAATTTCAATGGCGCGGCCTACAGCTCGGTGATGTTCCAGAACGCCAACCTCTCGGTCCGTTGCACCGACGCGTTCCTCCGCGCCGCCGAATCCGACGACGACTGGACGACCCGCGCCGTCACCACCGGCCGCCCCATGCAAACCTACAAGGCCAAGATGCTCCTCGACAAGATCTCCGAGGGCACCTGGCTCTGCGGCGACCCCGGCATGCAGTACGAGGACACCATCCAGCGCTGGCATACCTGCCCCAACACGGCGCCGATCAATTCGTCGAACCCGTGCTCCGAATACATGTTCATCGACGATTCGGCCTGCAATCTGGCGTCGATCAACCTGATGAAGTTCCGCCGCGAGGACGGTAGTTTCGACGTCGAGCGGTTCCGGGCCGCGGCGCGGATCTTCATCACGGCGCAGGAGATCCTGGTCGATCACGCCAGCTATCCGACCGATCTGATCGCCGCGAATAGCCACAAGTTCCGCCCTCTGGGGCTGGGGTATGCCAACCTGGGCAGCCTGCTGATGGCCTCCGGTCTGCCGTACGACTCGCAGCAGGGCCGGGCCCAGGCCGCCGCGATCACGGCGATCATGCACGGGCAAGCCTATCTGACCAGCGCCGAACATGCCGCGAACGTGGGAGCATTCGATGGTTTCGCGGTCAATCGCGAGCCGATGCTCCGGGTGATGGAGAAGCACCGCGATGCGGCCGAGGCCATCGACCCTTCGGCTCCCGCCGAGTTGCTCGATGCCGCGCGGTCCGTCTGGGCCGAGTGCCTCGACATGGGCCGCGAACACGGCTATCGGAACAGCCAGGTGACGGTCCTCGCGCCGACCGGCACCATCGCCTTCATGATGGATTGCGACACGACGGGGATCGAGCCCGACATCGCACTCGTGAAGTACAAGCAGTTGGCCGGCGGTGGCATGCTGAAGATCGTGAACCGGACCGTCCCGATGGCCCTGCGCAAACTGGGATACGATGAGCCGGAGATCCGCGGGATCCTCGACTTCATCGACGGCCATGATACGATCGAAGGTGCGCCCGCATTGAAGGACGAGCATCTGCCGATCTTCGATTGCGCATTCGCCCCGCCCCAGGGCGGCCGAAGCATCCACTTCCGCGGCCACCTGCGGATGATGGCTTCCGTGCAGCCGTTCATCTCGGGTGCGATCTCGAAGACGTGCAACGTACCGGCCGAGGCGACAGTCGAAGAGATCCGCGGAGCTTACCTGGAAGGCTGGAGGCTCGGCCTCAAGGCCCTGGCGATCTACCGCGATGGTTCCAAGGGGAGTCAGCCGGTGAGTACCAAGTCGGAGTTGACGAAAGAGGCTGAGGAGACGGCGTCCGCCCTGGCCGCCGCGACGACCGCGTCCGCTCCACTCGCCGGCCATTCGTCGCCCGCATCGGTCGAGATCTCCACGAAGACCGGCGCCGGGGCATCTGCGTCAACTCCGGAGCACAGTCCTCCGGCGACTCCGCCGGTCCCGGCCACTCCGGCCCCTAGCAATCAGCCGCGACGCGAGCGTCTGCCCCACACCCGGCGCAGCCTGACCCACAAGTTCGATATCCAGGGTCACGAAGGCTATATCAACGTCGGGTTCTACCCGGATGGACGGCCCGGCGAGCTTTTCATCACGATGGCCAAAGAGGGGTTGACGATCGGCGGGTTGATGGATGTCCTCGGCACCTCGATCTCCATCGGCTTGCAATATGGTGTACCCCTGGAAGTCTTCGTGAACAAGTTCGCGCACAGCCGGTTCGAGCCAGCCGGATTCACCAAGAACCAGGATATCCCGATCGCCAAGAGCATCGCCGATTACATCTTCCGATGGCTGGGGATGGAATTCATCCCCGGATACCGCGAGGCCAACGCCCCCAAGCGCAGCCAATCGGAATCCGAGCCGGTCGAACACGTCCCGACGATGCCGATTCTCAAAGTCAACGGACACCGCAGCGCGACCATCGCCGACCTCGACCATGCCGAGGCCGTCATGGGCACCTACGAGCCTCATCAGAACGAGCCCGCCTCACACCTGCCGAGCGGCAAACTCTCGGTTAACCAGGGCATCATCGAGCAGGAGCGGCAGTTCGCCCATTTCCAGAGCGATGCCCCCGCATGCGACAACTGCGGTGCACTGACCGTCCGTTGCGGCACCTGTTACCGCTGCTTCAACTGCGGCAATAGCATGGGGTGCTCCTGAGTCACACCGATCGCGATCGCTGTACGACTCGGCCTATCCCGGTAGTACGCAAGAAACGTAATCTCAGACGAATCCGCCGGCCTGAACCAAGTCCAGCTTGGATCGGACTGGCGGCTCTTTTTTCATCGGATCGTAAAGCTCGCAGGAAACGAGCCCGACCGATCTTCCCGACGATCATCCAACCGCCAAGGACGCCAAGGATTTGGGTCGAACGATCATCGATCGGAATGATTCCTCCGGGCTTCTTGGCGTCCTTGGCGGTTCCATCTCGAGTTGCTCCAGAGGGACTTCCCATCGAGGTTGCCCGACTTCAATTCCGAACGAATCTCCGCAAACAACAAGGAGATAGGGTCGTCGCGAAGCAGCAGGACCGTAACCCCTGGCCTCGGCCTGACCAGAAAATCGGAGTTGATTCAAGATCGACCCGATGAAGTGCCGATGAGTAGGGACAAGGCATTCGCTCGCGGACTGTGAGCGCGCCTGCGGCGCCGATCCCAACCTGATCCGCATCTTTGGTTGATGTGGGGAGCAATCAGGATGATTGTTCCCTGGTGGAATCCGAAACGACACGTCACGTCGCGCCGCGTCGTCCCGATCAGGAGGAGAATTCGACTATGCACATCCCGAGATTGGCGTCCTGTCTCCTTGTTCTGGCCGGTTGCAGCGTCATGGGATGCAATCAGACGAGCTTGCTGCGATCGAACAACCTCTCGAGCACCAAGACCGTCGCGTCGGTCGGCGACAAGACGTTGCCGATCGTGGCCGGGGAACCGGGCACGGGCACGGCCACGCGGGCGGAGACGGAGCAGCTCGATCTATCGCCGACGACCGGCGCCAAGCTCTCGGGGCGCGTCCTCGACGATCGAGGGCAACCTGTGCCCAATGCTCGCGTGAGACTCGTGGTCGGCGGCGCCCCCGCGGGTCGCGACAATTACGCGACGACCGATCGATCCGGGGCCTTCACGCTCCGCGGCCTCCGCGCCGGACGTTCCTATTCCCTGATCGCCGAGTCTCAGGGTGAAGACGGGATGATGTCGGGCCGTTCCGCGGCGAAGGCCCCGCAAGCCGACGTCCGAATCCAGGTCGCGGTCCACGGTAGCACGGCCGAGCCAAAGTCGATGTCGATCCGCCCGGCGCGTTCGAGGGTCGAGCCGACGCTGGATCCCGATGAGGGTACGGATGAAGGGTTCCCCTTGATGATCAAGCCGGGGGCCAACCAGGTAAACGACGAAGGCAAAGAACCACCGGCCGAAGAGGCCGCATCCTTGTCGCCGAGGTCAAACCGCCAATCCGTAACACGCGTTTCGGCGACCTCATCGGCTCCAATCAAGGCGGGATGGAACGTGAGTGAAAGTCCTGCCGCCTCCCGGTCGAATGCGGCCCGAAAATCATCCAATCAAGAGGATCTGAGTCCCCGGCGTCTTACCGGCGATGATTCCGGGCGGGAGTCCGACGATGAGGTGAATCCGCTGCCGCCCGCCCTCGATATCGAGCAGTCCGGCACGCGCCAGGATGGTGATCGTGGCGAACCGCTTCCCTTTAACGATGCGTCGGACCAGGCATCTGCCGCACGGCCTCGGACCCGGTCGCGCCGAGTCGCTGTCGCGGATCTCGATCCCGCCGATGCCGGATCCCCGGCCGAAGATCGGGCCTCTCAACAGGATACGGACGAGCCGCGGCCGATCCCCGAAGACCTAATCAAGCCGGCGGGCGCCTTCGCCGCCGCTTCCTATGCGAGGGGAGGGCAGGGGGGATCGGACGGAGAAGCCCGCACGACCGCTCGAAAATCTCAGAAGACCCGCCGCTCGACCACGACCTCCACGGCGTCGGCGAGTCGAGCCCGCAAGTCGCCCATTCCGGCGGACCCCGAGTCGACCGTTGCGATGCCCGGTTCCGAAGAGGAGCAGCCGGAATCCGGTTCGAACTCTCAGCGTCGGCCCACCTGGCGTGACCTGAATCTCCGCCCCGATGGCGTCCCCATCGACGAGTCGGTGCACCGAAGCTCGGGCGAAGAACCCACCGATGATCGTGGTACAGTCAAGCTCGCACGTGGCGACGGCACCCAGGATCGTGAGTCGATCAAGCTAGCACGAGGCAACGGAGATGACCTCGAACCCGAGCCGAGAGCCAAGCCGGTCCGAATCCGCCAAGCATCGGGATCGATCTCGTCCGTCGGGAGCAGCCGTACCATCCCGTCAACATCGAATGAAAGCACCTGCGACATCGATCCTGCCGATCGCCGCGTCATCGATTTCCAGCTCCCCGGGCTCGATGGCAAGATGGTGTCGTTCCGGGATTTCGATGCGGATGTGATCGTCCTGGATTTCTGGGGAAGCTGGTGCACCCAGTGTCGAAAATCGATCGCCTTCGAACAGGATCTCCTGGCCAAGATGGGCACGAAGCGGGTGAAGGTGATCGGGATCGCTTGCGAGAAGGGGACGACTCTGGATGAGCGACGGGCCTCCGCGTCGAAGGCGTGCCGACAGCTCGGCATCAACTATCCCGTGCTCGTCTCGAGCATGGACGGGATCTGTCCCCTTCAGAAGGCTTTCCAGGTACAGTTCTATCCGACGATGGTCGTGCTCGATCGCGAGGGCCGGATCCTCCACATCGAGCAAGGCGCAACCGACGCGACCTTGAGCCGGACCGGACGGACGGTCGCCACGGCACTCCAGGACGTGGACAGCCGGGTTGAGTAATCGAAATTCCGGTTCCCGATCGAGTTCCGGCTCAAGAAAGCCCGACGATCCGCCCGTCGGCGTCGACGTCGATCCTCTCCGCGGCCGGTCGTAACGGGAGACCGGGCATCCGGACGATATCCCCGGTCAGCGCGACGAGGAAACCCGCACCCGCCGCGATCTCGATATCCCGGACGGTCAGCGTGAAGCCTTTCGGTCGGCCGCGGAGCTTGGGATTGTCGGAGAGCGAGTCCTGAGTCTTGGCCATGCAGATCGGCAGTTCACCATAGCCGAGGTTGACGGCCTTCCGGATCTTGGCCGCGGCTGCCGGCAGGATGCCGACGCCATCGGCACCATACATGACCCGAGCAATCTGCTCGATCTTCCGCTCGGCCGGCCAATTGAGCGGGTAGAGCGGTTGGAACTCTGTCGCGGGATGCGAAACCGCGGCCACGACCTTCTCGGCCAGCTCGATGGCGCCGCCGCCACCCTGACCGAAGACATCGGCCGTGGCACAGGGGACACCCCGCCCCGTGCAAAAATCGTGGACAATTTTGAATTCCTCGGGCGTGTCCGAACCGAATTGGTTGATGGCCACGATCGTCGGCTTGCTGAAATGTTTGGCGCTATCCAGATGGGCCGCCAGGTTCTCCAGGCCCCGCTCGACGGCAGCGGGATCCGCATCCTTCAACGCGGCCAGCTCGACGCCTCCATGCATCTTGAGCGCGCGGATCGTGGCGACCAGGACGATGGCGGCCGGGTTGAGCCCTCCCGCGCGGCACTTCAGGTCGAAGAACTTCTCGCCCCCCAGATCAAACGCGAATCCGGCCTCCGTGACCGTATATTCGGCCATGGCCATCGCCATCCGCGTCGCGAGGACCGAATTACAGCCATGTGCGATGTTGGCGAATGGGCCGCCATGGATGAACGCGGGTGTTGACTCGGACGTCTGGACGAGGTTGGGCATCAAGGCTTCGTTGAGGATGGCCGCCATCGAACCGGAAACGCCGATATCCTTGGCCAGCACCGCATCGCCCTTGGCTGTATAGCCCACAAGGATGCGGTCGATTCGCGAGCGGAGGTCGGCCGGCGATTCGGCCAGGCAGAGGATCGCCATGACCTCGCTGGCGGCCGTGATGTCGAAGCCCGATTCGCGAGGGACCCCCTGCGAGCTGCCGCCCAGGCCGATCACGACGTGACGGAGGGCCCGGTCGTTCATATCCAGGGCGCGCTTCCACAGGATGCGCGTCGGGTCGAGTTCGGTGGTGCGGAAATGGAGCCGATTGTCGATCGCCGCGGCGAGAAGATTGTGGGCGGCGGTGATCGCGTGGAAATCGCCCGTGAACTGGAGGTTGATCGTGTTGGACGGTTCCACGCGGCTCGCACCGCCCCCGGTCGCCCCCCCCTTGCGGCCGAAGACCGGCCCCATCGATGGCTGTCGGAGCGCCAGGGCAGCGTTCTTGCCGATGCGGTGCAGTCCCATGGCCAGACCGATCGAGGTCGTTGTCTTGCCCTCACCGGCCGGAGTCGGGGTGATGGCCGAGACCAGGATCAGCCGGCCCGGCTGCCGGGATTTTTCCGCCTGGTGGAGAGCCTCAAGCCGGACTTTCGCCTTGTCTCGTCCATAGGGCTCGAGATGCTCGGGCGAGATCTTGAGATCGGCTGCCACTTCGCTGATCGGCCGGAGCCGGGATTGCTGCGATTCGGACATTCCTGCGTTTTCCTCACGGTGGAGATTCGCGTACTGATTCCGAGCCCGACTGGGGCGAGCGACCCGCTTCAGGATCCCTTCCGGGCTCTATAGGATTCGGGGACTTTCGGCCGGTCCATCATCCTCCGGGTCGAAGTACCGGTCGAAGTAGATCCAGATGACTCGCGAATACTGCCAGAGCCAGGGGATCAGCGGCACGCAGATCAGCGAAGCCAGTACCACGAGGCGGAATAGCGACCATTTCGGGAGGATCAGGTGTTCGATCAAGGTTAGCAGAGCGATGAGCGGGATTGCCAGGGCATAGCTGACATACATCGCACCGGTGAAATGGCCCGGGTCGCCTCGGTCGAAATCCAGCTTGCAGGCTGGGCAATCGTCGTGCATCACCCAGAGCGAGGCGAAGATCGCGCCTCGCCGGCATCGCGGGCATTGCCGTCTCGCGATACCCGCCAGCGCGGATTGACTCGGTAGCGCGCCGTCGGATTCTCCGGCTGATTTCATCATTGATCGACCCGGGATCATTCGTCGGATCAGTGCTTGAGATACTTGTCCAGCCAGGACTGGACTTCATTCCACCACACGATACGGTTCGCGGGCTTGGCGATCCAGTGCCCCTCGTCGGGGAACCAGACGTAACGGCTCGGGACGCCCCGCCGCTGAAGCGACGTGAACATCCCCAGGCCCTGTGCGTCGGGCACGCGGAAATCCAGCGCGCCATGGATGACGAGGGTCGGAGTCTTGAAATTGGCCGCGTAGCTGCTGGGCGACCGCTCGCGATAATGCTCGGACTTCTCCCAGGGCGGGCCGCCGTACTCCCACTCGGGGAACCACAGCTCCTCGGTCGTCCCGTACATGCTCGTCAGCTCGAAGACCCCTGCGTGGCTGATCAGCGCCTTGAACCGGTCGGTATGTCCGGCCATCCAGTTGACCATGAAACCGCCATAGGAACCTCCCGCGGCCGCGACTTTCGATCCATCCAGGAAGGGATAGGTTTTCAACGCATGATCGAGTCCCTTGATGAGGTCTTCGTAGACGCGGCCGGTCCAATCCTGGCTGATCTGGTCGGTGAATTTCTGGCCGTAGCCTGTCGAGCCTCGAGGATTGATGGCGATGACCGCATATCCGGGCGCGGTGAACATCGGGTAATTCCAGCGGTTGTGCCACTCGTCGTGCCAGGCACCTTGAGGCCCACCATGGATGAGGAATACGACCGGGTATTTCTTGCCTGGGTCGAAACCTGGAGGGCGTAGCAGCCAGCCGTGGACTTCATCGCCGTCGGCACCGGAGAACGCGAAGCCCTCGAGTTTGGGCAGATCCAGCTGGGAGAGCAGGGGGGCGTTGTGGTGGGTCAACTGGGTCAGACCTGAGCCGTCGGCAGCCGCCACGAACACCTCGCCGGGCGTCGCCGCATCGTGACGGATGAAGGCCATCTTGCCCGAATTCGGGTTGACATTCAGGCCGGATTGGACCCCTCCAACGATCAAAAGGGGGAACTGGAGCGGGGAGGTTGTCGCCGTCAAGGACGGCTCTCGAACGTGGACGAACTTCGAGAAATTGAGCCGCACGATCGGCTCGGTGCCTGTGTCATCGACGCACGCAAGGATTTCGCCGGGCTGTGAGCCCCAGGCGAAGGACAGGACGGGGCGATCGAACATCTTCGTCAGCTCAACCGGGGAGCTAGCCAGGTTCGCCCGATCCAGTACCTTCAACACCCACTGATCCGACTCGAAGCCAGCCCTTGCCTGGCTGACATGGGCGAGCCATTTCCCGTCGGGCGAATACGCGGGCTGGCCATCGGCTCCCTTGTTCGACGCGGTGAGATTCCTGGGCTCGCCCCCTTCGGCGGGGACAGTCCAGATGTCGGTATTGGTGGACCACGCGGCTTCGTGGGCCGGCTCGGCTGTGAATGCGAGCTCCTTGCCGTCGGGAGACCAGGCGTAGTCGGACGAGCCGCCAAATGGGGCAGGCGGGGTGTTGACGTCCAGCTTGGGCGTCAGGTCCTTCGCCTCGCCGGTCGCGACGTCGGCGACGAAGAGATGGCTCCGCTTGGACTCGTCCCAGGCGCTCCAGTGACGGATCATCAGTCGGTCATACGTACGCACCTTGCTCTTAGAGGCTTCCTTCTCCTTGTCCTTGGCTGCGGTTTCCTCCGGGTTCTTCCCCGGATAGACCTCGGCGACGAACGCGACCTTGTCACCCTTGGGCGACCAGAGCGGGCCCGCGACGTCGATCGGCAGCTTGGTCACCTGGTGGGGCTCGCCGCCGTCGATCGGCAGGAGCCAGACCTGGGTCGATCCGCCTCGGCTGGAGACGAATGCGATCGACTTGCCATCCGGGCTCCAGCGAGGGTGATTATTGGTGCCGGGCGCCGTCGTCAGTCTCTTGGCCGAGCCGCCGGACGTGGGCACCAGCCAGAGACTGGTGTTCGACTTGTCCGTGGCCCGATCGAGCTCCGAGACCACGTAGACGACCGCCGAGCCGTCGGGCGAGATCTGCGGGTCGGAGACCCCCTTGACCGCCAGCAGGTCGTCGATCGTCATGGCCCGCCCGGCCGCGAAGAGCGGAGAGGCCGCCGCCAACAGGATCGCCACGGTCGCGAGCACTCGCATGGTGCCTTCCCTAATCGAATAGATGAATATTCTTCGAACTCAATAGACGAATGGAGTCGATATCTCGATATCTTCGGAGCGGCCTCAGACTCCCGGCATCGCACGCTTCAAGGGCCTCAGCAGCGCGAGCAGCACGAAGGCCATCCCCAGGGCCAGCAGGGAGCAGAGTAGCCAGAACGAGGAGTGATACCACCTGGTCCAGAGCACGCCGATCATCGTCAACTTGTTCCCGATCGCCGTGGCGACGAACCATCCGCCCATCATCAGCCCGCGCATCCGGGATGGGGCGACCTTCGACACGAGCGACAGCCCCATGGGACTGAGCATCAATTCTCCGAGCGAGATCACCATATAGGCCGCGATCAGCCAGAACGGCGAGACTCGGTTCTGGATCGCCTTGAGTTCGTTATGCTCGTCGAGGACGAATTGCCCCTGCGGGTCGGTGACGAAAGACTGGTCTCCGCCCGACCTGGCCGCGACGAACAGGATGAAGAAGGCCAGGCTGGTCAGCAGCATCCCGATCGCCATCTTGGTGGGGGTCGACGGCTCGAGTCCCTTCTTCCTCAGCCAGTTCCAGACGCTGACCAGCGGGAGCGACAGGGCCACGATCCAGAACGGATTGATGGCGTTGGAGACCACACCCGAGACGTTCCAGGCGGTATTCTCGTCGGCCCAGTAGGTCATGGTGCTCCCATTCTGGTGGAACACCATCCAGAAAACGATGACAATTCCGTAGATCACCAGGAGTGCCGTGATCCGGGTCAACTCGGGTACCTGATCGATGGCCGACTTCGCCTCGGCCGGCGGGAGATCCTCGGTGAGGGAAACCGCCTCGGTGTCGGCCGCCTCGAGCGAGACGTGGTGGAGATCCACGGCGGCCAGCTTCCGGTAGAAGAACGCGAGCATCAACGTGCCGATGGTCATACCGGTGGCCGCCGCATAGAAGGCGGTGAGGAATCCGGAACGCAAGCTCGCGGCTTGCTCGGCCGATAGGGCCGTCCCCTTCTTCGCCATCTCGAGCACTTCCGGACCCGCAAGGGCCTGCAAAGCACCCTCGGCGACGACCGGGGCGAGCAGCGCACCGATGTTGATGCCCATGTAGAAGATGCTGTAGGCCGAGTCCTTCAATGGGCTGTTGGACGGATAAAGGTTGCCGACCATCGTCGAGATGTTGGGCTTGAAAAACCCGTTACCGGCGAAGATCAAGCCCAGCGCAATATAAAAGGAAGGCACCAGCGAGCCCTGTGCGAGCATGGCGTATCCGGCGATGAAGAAGACTCCACCGATGAGCACGGCGCGTCGATATCCCAGGAACTTGTCGGCCAGCCAACCGCCGATCAGTGGCGTGGCGTAGACGAACATGAGGTAGTTCGACCAGAGCTGTGTCGCCTGCGTCTTGGACCAGCCGAATCCGCCGCGCTGAAGGTAGAGGGTCATGATCGCGGCGGCCGTATAGAAGCCGTACCGCTCCCACATCTCGCTCCCGAACAGGATATAGAGGCCCGCCGGGTGGCGATCTGTCCCGGAGCCCGGCGAGGGCACGGCGTCTTTCGGGGTCACGACGGTCTGCGACATCGGAGCTTCCTTGTCGAACTCTGGAGGCGCGGAATTGATCCCTGGCGTCGGATCAGATTAATCGAACCGACGCCAAATCCCAAGCCCCTCGCCCTGAAAGAGAAGCGACTCACCGTGTTGGGGCATCGCGATTCCTCTGCCGATCCGCCTTGAGGCTTTGCAGGACGAACGGCATGCAAGCGACCGGTCCGGGATCGGCGAAGAGCAGGGGGGCGCGGATCAGCTCGGCATGATTGGCGTGGAGGACCACCGGATCGGCGACGCCATCGAGCCGCGTCCTCCCGACGGCGACGCAGCCATCCCCGCTGCCATCGGTCAACTCGTCGAGCGTTTCCGACAGGTCGTTGGTCGCGGCTTGCGCCAGCCTTCCGAACAGGCCGGAATTGCGATTCAAGAGCTCGATTCGGGCCTCGATCTGTGCCCGCGCGTCCCGGGTCACGAAACCGCTGTCCCCGGCGACGATGTGGTAAGGAAGTCCGCGCCGCCGCGGCCGCCGGTTCAGGTTCTTGAGAAATGGGCTCCCCGGCAGCATATCCTGCGCGGCCTGCCCGAGGCCGTCGGTGAGGTGCATCATCGCCCTGGACGTCTTCTTTTCGTTGATCGACTGGAGCCCGTTGAGGAGTTGAAAGACCGTCTGCACCCTCGCCAGGTTCGAGCCCTGGTTGACCGGGGCAATCAGGATCATCGATGAGACGTCACCCGCCCATGTCGCGTCGTCCTCGACCAGCGACCGGGCCAGGAGTGCCCCCATCGAGTGGGCCACGATCGCCCAGGAGAGTCTGTCGCCGGTCTGCTTTCGGAGCGCGGCCCAATCTCGCGCAAAGCCCGCGCACGATTCCTCGAGGCGCCTGTTGAACGGATAGTCGTAGATCACGATCCCGTAGCCCGCCTCCTCCAGCCAGGGGATCATGTGGACGAATCCGCCCGAGGACGAATTCAGGCCGTGAACGAGGCAGATGGTCGGCCGAGACGGATCGTTGGCTCGATAGGAGGCTAGGGCCCGCATCCCGAAAAGCTCGCGGCGACGCGCGGCTTCGGTTGCGCGGTCGGCCAGCTCGCCGAGCCGACGTCCCCACTCTTCACGCCGATCCGGGGCGAGGATGCGATCGTCGACCGTGAGGACCATCGCGCCGGGTTGGAAGCCGATCACGACCCCGGGGCCGAGCGTCTCGGCCAGCAGCGCCTTGGTCAAGGCTCTGGCAAGCCCCTGGGTTGACAACGACAGGCTACCGACCGGTCGCTCAAAGGCGACCCCGCTGGCCCGGGCCAGTCGCGAGACGATCTCCGCAACCTGGACCTCACCCGCCTTGCTGATCGGCACCTCCACGGATCGAGTGCCTTGAGCATGGACGGATCCCGAGAGCAGAAAAACGGCGATCCACGCCCACTTCCCCGAAGCGACCTGCATCACGAACGGATCTCCATCAAGGCTCCCTCGATCGTGCCCGGATCACACGCCTTTCAGGCTGACGCAATCCGCTGCGATCCGCAAGAGAAGATGACTCGCTGATGGACATCCGCTAAGATCGAATGAGTAGGTATTCCGCCTGGTCGATCGACCAGCCTCCCCGGGAGACTCACTCATGTTGTATGCCGTGACCATTGAGCCGTTCAACGCCATCTTCTTTGTATGTGATCGCCCAGAACAGGATGAGTGGGAGTTCGAGGAAGGAGTCGAGCTTGAAATCCCGTTCAACTACGAGTCTGGGCGAACTGGAAACGAGCCCGCCGAACTCGTCCTTTGCCGATTCTTGTCAAATCCACGTCATTACAGAATGTTCAAAAATATAAAAGATGTCGATCTAACTGAGTTTGAGCCGACGGGCAAACACTTCGGCGGCCTGTATTCCAGGTCTACCTGGTCGCGGTTCATGAAGAACCTGCCCGCAGCTCTAGCGGTCCACAACGTACCCGACAGCGAGCCAGCAGGGGCCACGGACGAGGCGATTGCTCTCATCAAGCAAAGGGGTTGACCTTGGCTCGGGTCATTGTGTTGGATTCAGGCCCGCTGGGCGAAGCCTGCCGGAAGCGTGGCCCCGTGGACGTGGAACGCCTGACCTTGTGGATTCATCAGGTCACGGCCAATGGGGCGATCCTTGCCATTCCTGAGATAGCCGACTATGAGGTTCGGCGCGGACTTCTCTGGGCTGGAGCGCTCGATGGAGTAAGGCGACTCGACCTCCTACGATACGATCTCGGGCATTACATCCCGATTTCGACAGCCGCGATGCGGAGGGCTGCCGAATTCTGGGCCGAGGCGAGAAAAAGAGGAATCGGTACATCCGACCAGGACAGACTTGACGGCGATGTGATCCTGGCGGCACAAGCTCTGGATTTTACGGGGCTCGGTGACACCTTGATTGTGGCGACTTACAACGCGCGACATATCTCTCGATATGTTAACGCCAGTCATTGGGACGATATCATCCCTTGACCACCATCAACCCAAGACTCTGACTACCGCGGGAGCTCATTCGATGGCCGACCAGCCCCTGAAGATCCTCATCATCGGCGCCCACCCGGATGACGCCGACATCAAGGCCGGCGGGACGGCCGCCAAGTGGTCTGATCTGGGGCATGTCGTCCGGCTCGTCAGCGTCACAAACGGCCAGGCCGGTCACCATGCGATGGACGGCGAACCGTTGGCCCAGCGTCGAAGGCACGAGGCTCAATCCGCCGCGAGGAGCATCGGTGCGACTTACGAAATCTGGGATCATCCCGACGGAGAGCTCGACGATCGGTTGGAGTACCGTCTCGAGGTCATCCGACTGATCCGATCCTTTCAGCCGGACCTGATCATCACGCATCGGACGATCGACTACCACCCCGACCATCGGTTCACCGGATTACTGGTCCAGGACGCAGCTTACCTCCTGACGGTGCCCGCGATCCTACCCGGCGTCCCGCACCTTCCCTCCTGCCCCGTCATCCTCTACTTCTCCGATGCGTTCACGAAGCCCTGTCGGTTCGAGCCGCACGTCGTGGTGGACATCGACGGCGAGTTCGACCGGCTCGTCGCGATGTTGTCCTGCCACGAATCGCAGTTCTACGAGTGGCTTCCCTTCAATGCGGGTTACCTGGACCAGGTGCCGCAGGACCCGACCGCCCGAGTCGCCTGGCTTGCCGAGCGGTTGGCCCAACGGATCGAGCCTCTGGCGGAACGTTATCGCGAGTTGATCGTTCAGACCTACGGCGCGGAGCACGGGGGGCGGGTCCGCTTTATCGAGGCCTTCGAAGTATCGGAATACGGTGCCCCGCTCGATGCCTCCACCCAGGCCCGACTCTTCCCGTTTCTGCCGGCCGGTTCCCGGACGATTTCCCCGTTTACCCGAAAGGAGTGGGTTGATCTGCCGGCGGGGGAATATCACGATAGTGATCGATAACCGGCGAAGTGCCCCGTCAATACCGGTGGGTTGCTCCGCTCTCAATCGAGGTATGAGCCATGATCGTTCGGTCTCGCCTGCTAACCCTGGTCGTGCTGGGTCTGTCGGCCGCCGCCATTCGTGGTGACGAGCCTAAGGCCAACGCGGTACGCCCACGCGAGGCAATCCGCCTGTTCAACGGCCGAGATCTCGGCGGGTTATCGACCTGGCTCAAGGATTCGAAACACGATGACCCCCGCCAGGTCTTCCGGGTGACCGACGGCCTCTTGCACATCAGCGGCGACGGGAATGGCTATGTCGCGACCAAGCAGGCTTACCGCGATTATCACCTGATCGTCGAGTACAAGTGGGGCAAGCGGACCGACGGCGGGAAGTTCGTGCGCAACTCCGGCATCCTCCTTCATGCGACCGGGCCGGACGGCGGCGCCGGGGGCACCTGGATGTCTTCGATCGAGTGCCAGCTCGCCCAGGGTTGCGTGGGTGACCTCATCGTGATTCGCGGCCAGGATTCGGGCGGAGGTACGATCCCCGTGCAACTCACGAGTCCGGTCGTTCTCGGACCTGATAAGCGGCCGCGCTGGAAGGTCGGCGGTGAGCCCAAGGTCTTTACCGGAGATCGACAGCTCTGGTGGTCGGGGCACGACCCCGATTTCCAGGAATTGATCGACACTCGCGGCAAGGATGACGTGGAAAGTCCCCTCGGCGAATGGACCCGTGTCGATTGCCTCAGCGAGGGCGAGCGGATCACGATCCGCGTCAACGGCCAGACCGTCAATGCGGCCCACGACGTTTCCCCATCCGCCGGCAAGATCCTGCTCCAATCCGAGGGTTTCGAGCTATTCGTGCGTAAGTTCGAGCTTCATCCATCGACTCCGTGAGAAGGGGCCCAGCATGCGAGCCGTATCTGCATCGCGCCGAGATTTCCTCAAGACGGCCGCCGGCGCCGCCGCGACCCTGTCCGCGATCCCCAACGCCCACGCGGCCGGCAGCGACGTGATCCGGGTCGGCCTGATCGGTTGCGGCGACCGGGGCACCGGCGCGGCCACACAGGCGCTCGCCGCGGATTCCAACGTCCAGCTCGTGGCCATGGCCGACGCCTTCGAAGACCGTCTCCAGAACAGCCTCGAGACCTTGCAGAAGAGCGAAACCATCTCGGCGAAGGTCTCGGTCAAGCCCGAGCAACGCTTCGTCGGGTTCAACGCTTACCAGCAACTGATCGGCAGCGGGGTCGATGTCGTCTTGCTCTGCACCCCGCCGCAATTCCGGCCGATCCATCTCCGCGCGGCGATCGAGGCCGGCAAGCACGTCTTCGCCGAGAAGCCGGTCGCCGTCGACACGCCCGGCATACACTCGGTTCTCAAGAGTTGCGAGCTCGCCAAATCCAAGGGACTCTCGGTCGTCTCCGGCCTTTGCCTCCGCTACGACAATGGCTTCCGTGCCACCGCCGGGCGAATCCACGACGGAGCGATCGGCGACGTCCTGGCCCTTTTCGCCAACGATTACCGGAGCGGCCGATGGGACAAGCCCCGCCAGACCGGCTGGACCGAAATGTATTACCAGATGCGCAACTGGTACAACTTCACCTGGCTTTCGGGCGACTTCAACGTCGAGCAGCACGTCCATAACCTCGACGTCTGCTCCTGGGTGATGAAGGAGAAGTACCCCGTCAAGGCCGTGGGAATGGGCGGCCGACAGGTTCTGACCGGGCCCGAGTACGGCCAGATCTACGACCATTTCTCGATCATCTACGAGTACGCCGACGGGGCCAAGCTCATGAGCAACTGCCGGCAGCAGCCTATGTGCAAGAACGACATGAGCGTCCAGGTCACCGGGAGCAAGGGCCGCGCCCAGTTCGTCGAGCGAAAAGGCGGCATGCGGATTCGATCCGCGGGCAGCGAGTGGGTCTTCGAGGGCCCCGAGAACCACATGTATCAGACCGAACACGACGAGTTGTTCGCCAGCATCCGCAATGGCAAGCCGATCAATAACGGCGATTACATGGCAAAAAGCACCCTGCTGGCGATCATGGGACGAATGGCCGCGTACACCGGCCAGGAGATTACCTGGGAGATGGCGATGAACTCCCAGGAATCCCTCAATCCCGCCCGATATGATTGGGATGCCCAGCCACCCGTCAGCAGCGTCGCCATCCCCGGCCAGACACGCTTCGTCTAGGATGTGCGGGGATTCCCGGCTTGATCGCGAGTCACTCCGAGCAAAGGAGATGTGATGCCCTTAGATCTCACCAGGACCCCCGGCGAACTGGATCGTCGTCGCTGGATGGGCATCACCGCCGCAGGTCTGGCGGGCGCTAACGCCGGTTTATTCGCGCCTGTCCAGACCAATGCCTCTCCGCTCTCCCAGAAGGAGAATCCTTCCAGTCGCGGCAAGCCGACCCGCTTCCAGATCGCGTGCATGACGCTTCCGTACTCTCGGTACCCTCTCGATCGGGCGCTGAGGGGTATCAAGACCGCGGGTTATCAATATGTGGCGTGGGGCACCACTCACGACGAAGGCGGCAAATCGGTTCCGGTCATGGCCGAGGATGCGTCTCCGGACCGGGCCAAGGAATTGGGCCAGATATGCCGCGACCTCGGTCTGGAACCGTTGATGATGTTCTCGATGGTCTATCCCGAAGCATCCGACGCCTTGACGATCCTGAAGTCACGCATCCGACAGGCTTCGGCCGCGCGACTTCCGCACGTGCTCACCTTCGGCCACACCAGGGGCGGCAATCGGAAACTCTGGGTCGAGCGTTTCAAGCAACTCGGGCCCATGGCACGCGAGCATGGCGTGACGATCGTCGTTAAGCAGCATGGCGGCGAGACAGGGACCGGGGCCTCATGCGCCGAGATCATCCGCGAGGTCGCCGACGAGGGGATCAAGGTTAACTACGACGCCGGCAATGTGATGGATTACCTCGACGTCGACCCCATCCCCGACCTCCGATCCTGTGCCGACGAGGTTCGCAGCTTCTGCATCAAGGACCACCGCAACTTCCCCAAGGATGAGGATTGCGGCCCCGGCTTCGGCGAGATCGACCACTACAAGTTGCTCAACCTCGTGGCATTCACCGGTCGGGACATGCCGCTGTGCTGCGAGAATATCTTCGCCCCACTCGTTCCACGTCCCGATGATCCGGAAGGGATCGATCGGCTGGCTCGCCGTGCTCGCGAGTTCCTCGAGATCGTCACGCGAGGATTGCAGACCTGATGCCCTCTCGCCGATATCCGACGACTCGAGATGCCCTCAGGCGACGAGCCTGCGTTCGATATAGGAGATGATCGCGCGCGGCGTCGCCCATTCCTCGCGGTCCAGTTCCGCCGGCGAAATCTCGACGCCGAACTCGGACGAGAACGCGATGATCAGCTCCACGGTCTTCATGGAATCCAGGATCTGGTAGTCGTATAGTCGAACGTCGGGGGATTGCCGCAAATCTTCGATTTCGGACACTCCGACAAGTACGTCCAGGACACGATCAGAAATCGTCATCGAAAGAATTCCTCCACTCGCTCGGGTGGCGGGTGGTTGGTGGCGGGTGGCGGGGAAAGACGGGGGGAGGGACCATATTTGTCCTCCCCGCCACCCGCCACCCGCCACCCGCCACCCGCCACTACGATCGTCAACTAATCCTCGTCAGCGCGTCACGACGACAGGCGTCGGGTGAATTCCACGGGAAAGCTCATTCCACGTGGGTCCGATCCTTCCGGAGAAAAGGAGGAAGCCCAGGCAAACCAGGTGGAACGTGATCAGGATTCCCGTCAACCGCCATATCGGTCCGCTCCCCCAGACCTTCCGTGCTTTGTTCCAGCGGGTAAACAGTTCATGCCCCACCAGGAGCGTCCCGTGGTAGATGCCATAGAGCAAATAATAGGGCTCGATTCCGTGCCATATCCCCATCAGGCCGAACGAGAGGAAGAACCCGAGATACGAGGCCGTGTGCTTGCCGGCGAACCAGCGACCCCTTGTCGCATTCAATAAGAATCTCATGTATACATGATCGCGAAACCAGGTTGAGAGACTGATGTGCCAGCGGTTCCAGAAGTCCTTGATGTTCCCGGCCAGGAAGGGTCGGTTGAAGTTCTCGGGAGTATGGATTCCCAGCAGGTAGCCGATCCCGATGGCGAAGGCGCTGTAACCGGCGAAGTCGAAGTACAGGTAGAGACTGTATCCGTACATGTACGATAGGGTGTTGAGGAATCCCCCATCGCCGATGCGATCGATCCAGCAGGACTTGATCAAGGCTGCGAGGATGAACTTGTACAGGAATCCCGTGAAGACGCGATGGACGGCGCCATCCAGATCCTTCCAGATTTCCGCGGCCTGACGGGAACGGTTCCAGTCGAGACCGAACCGGCGATAGCGGTCGACGGGGCCCGAGGAAATCGTCGGGAAGAAGAAGAGAAAGGCCGCGAACTGGCCACCAGGGAGCGAGACGATCAACCTGTCCCGGATGCAGAAGATGACGTCCAGGCTGCGGAACGTCAGGTACGAGATCCCGACGAACCCGAGTTGTGCTCCCGGGATGGTCAGCGGCAGGAATCGGGCGCCAATGAGTGGCAGCGTGGTCAAGAGCAGCGCCGCTGGGAAAGGCCAGTACCAGGAGGTGCGCGTCCTCATCCAGAGGAAAGACTGGGCCACGACCCATTGGAACAGGCCGTAGGCCAGCACCACCCAGATCGTCCGGACCTCCGCGAGCCTCGCGGAATTGGAGGGATCGGCGGTCACCCCCACGACCTCGGATATACTGACCGGCAAGAGGTGCGCGACAGTGCCGTACTGGACCAGCAACATCGCCGCGGTCGAGAGCAAGACCCAAACGCGCGAGAAGCCGAGCCACCGCCGGATCAGCAAGGTCGGCAGGGCCAAGTACAGGAGGATGCCGAAATAGAGGAAATCCGAATACGGGATCATGTCAGGGCCTCTGCCAGCCTACGTCGGTCCGCTTTGCCGTTGGCGTTCATCGGAAAGCTCTCCATGAAGGAGAATTTCCGGGGGATCATGTAGGCGGGCACGCGCTCGATCATCTGGGCTTTCAGGTCGCAACCGAGCTGGAAGTCCGAGCGTGGGGATTGCTCATTCAGGATCACGAAGGCGGCGAGGGAGTCGACGGCCCCCTGCCGGAGGACCGGTAAGACCACGGCATCGCGGACCCCCACCAGGGCCCGGAGATTCGCCTCCACATCCGCCGGTTCGATCCGGTGGCCGTGCAACTTGACCTGATTGTCAATTCGTCCCTCGAAGAAGAGCATGCCGTCGCGATGGCGGCCCCAATCGCCGGTCCGGTAGGCCCTCGAGCCCTCGAGTTGGAAGAACGAGGCTTCGTTCAGCTCGGGCCGGTTCAGGTAACCGGGGCTGACGTTCGGACCGGAGATGATGATCTCGCCTCGCTCACCTGCCGGCACCTCGCGCCGTTGCTCGTCCATCACAACGACACGGCCGCCCGGCATCGGGTAACCGATCGGCAATGGGGAATACCGGTCGAGGATCTCGCGGGTGATTCGGATCGAGGTCGTGGCCACGGTCGCCTCCGTGGGCCCGTAGGTGTTCCAGACCTCGGCGTCCGGGAAGCGGTCCAGGAGCTGGGATGCGACCTCTGGGGCCAGCGTCTCGCCGCAGAACAGGAACCGCCTCAGGCTCGGCAGCATCTCCCGATTGAACGTGGGTTCGACCAGGCACATCTGAGCGAATGAAGGCGTGGAAACCCAGGTCGTCAGCGCGGAGGTTGCCAGGAGCTGATACAGCCGCCTCGGGTTCTCGATCTCGGCTTTGGTCACGCTGGCAACCGTCCCTCCCGTCACCAGTGCGGGATAGGTATCCATCAGAGAAACGTCGAATGAGTAGGGGACGACGTTCAGGAACACCTCTCGGCCCTCTTCGAAGGCATGCTCTGCCAGGATCCACGCGAGGAAACTCTGCAAGCATCCGTAGGTGATCGGCACCCCTTTGGGCTCCCCGGTGCTCCCGGACGTAAACATGATGTAATAATGATCGTCCGTTCCCAGCCGCCATGGGGGGGGCGAGTCACTTCCGCCGGCGAGCTCGGCCACCCTCTCCGGGGACAGGATGAGCGCGGCACCGCTCGCCGCCGCGATTCGCTCGACCCGCTGCGGCGGCACGGCGGTATCCACCGGCACATAGGCACGTCCGGATTTGATGACGCCCAGGTAGGCGATGATCAGTTCCGGCTCCTTGTGACCCAGTACGAGCACGGGCACCTTTTCCGCCAGCGACCCGGCGAGGTAGGCGGCCAGAGAGTCGGAGCTGCGTCGCAATTCTCCGTAGGTGAGGACACGCCCACCGCTGATGTAGGCCGGGCGGTCCGGGGTGGTGCTGCCCCATCGATCGATGCGCTCGATGATTTCCACGACGGATCCCCTAGAAGTTCTGGTAGATGAAAGGGGGCGTGGAGAAGTCCCCTTGTCCGTAGAGTGCGACCAGCCCCACCAGGATTCCCAGGTAGTAAGCCGTCAGCATCACGAACCGGACCCAAGGCTGCGCGAACCATTTGCTCAGCCCAACCCGAGCTTTGTCATCCTGAAGAGGTGGACTCATGGCTTCCCTTTCTCCCAAGGAAGGTTGGTCCGGGCTCCGTATACCTCGAGCCGCTTCGACACCTGAACAGGATTGGTGAGCTTTGACTGAGGCGGTATCACGCCGTGGAAAAAGCCGTCCAGGACCTCGTTGTAGTGCACCAATCCACTCGGAGCGAGGTGCCCCATCGTGTCATGGCAGAAGGTCAGATCGGCATCGTGATCGGCGAAGTCAACGACGGGTGTGTGATAGTAGGCGCCTAGCCGTCGCAACTTCTCGTAGTACACACTTCGAGCGGCGTACGTGATCCCGCACCGATCGTACCAGGCGCCGTGGATCGGCATGCTCAGCAGGAGCGGCCTCGCACCGAGTTCGTTCAACTCGCGAAGGAGAAGCTCCAGGTCGACCCATTCCTGGTTGATCTCGAGTGTGTGGAGAAACGCCCCGTCCGAGCGTGCGTTCGTGAGTTTGAGTGTCTCCCGGCGGAGTTCATTATCCCACTTCTCGTTATCGAGTCCGAACTCGTTGTTGTCGGAATGAGCACGGTACGATGTGTCGGCCTGCCGGTACAACTTCGGCCAATCCAACCCCGGAGCGCCGGGCGGCGAACTCGGAGTCGAGATTTTCTCCGGGTGTCTCCAGAGGTAACACACAACGCTCCAGTGATCCTGGTAGCGGAGGATCGCGTTGTGCATCATTCCCAGAGGGAGAACGGCATCATAACAGGCGAGGCTGAGAGGGGAGCCGTCGGCCAGGTTTTCCAGGGCGAACCTGAGGAGCGGTCGATTCGCCACGGTCTGCGGGAACTGGAGCATCCGGCGTGCCGCAGACTGCCTGAGCTGGAGGCTTGATCGCATATCGAAAACCAATTCTCCGGCGTGTAGATCGGAGAAGTTGCCCGCATAGGCATCGGCGCGGGCGGTGAGCCTCTCGAAAAACCAGAATGGCGACAGGGAAATTGCCACCTCCCTCCCCCGCATCGCGGGGCCGAGAGCGGCCAGCTTTTGCTGGATGATCAAGCAAGTCGTTCCCGCTTTGCCAACCGGGAAGATGGTGAACCCCGTGGGGAGACCTCGGAACATATTGGTCGCGTGAAAAGGCCGGTTGTAAGCCACCTGGAGGTTCAGTTCCGAGCTACCGTAAACCGGCAACAGGTAATCGGTGTCCAGGGCCGCTTGCTGCAGGGCCGTTCCCTGGTTCTTGACCGGCCCCAGCTTGCCTTCTCGTTCGAAAATTGCCTCGTCCGCCGCGAGCCACTTGATCGAGCGACGTTCCAATGACCGCGCATAGGCACCGAAAGCCATCAGCACGGCCATACCCAGAATCACCGCGGTCAGAGCAGGTGCGACGTGGGGGGTCTGCTCCGAGGTCTGATTCTGAACATGCATCGTCGTGTCTCTCGACGGTACTCATTTGATCCGGGATCGCCTCCGACGCGGTCAATTCGAGGTGTTTGTTAACTCGCCTGATCGATAGCATTGCTGTACGATGCGCGGGCTGCTCAGGTCCGATGCCTTTTCCAATGGATCGGATTATCCGGCCTCGCCAGTTCAGCGTTTGTCACAGACCTCGCTTCTGCCCGAGCAAATGTCCGACCGGCGGAGATCTCCGGGCTTCACTCCGGACAGGCTATAGATACCTGCGAAAAGAGCAACCTCAATCCTGCCCGGGCCCACGGTTAAGTTTTGTATCGACACCGCTACCTCGACGTCTTTCGTTCATGAGATCCGATCGGGACGGCCGACTTTTCGCTAAAGTCTGGCATGGAGACTGAGATCAGCAACCTGCACGATGCCATGCATTCGGGCACTTGGCCAGGGACATTGGACGGATCACCGGGCCACCTTGGCCTTACCGACCTCAAGAGGTAATGCATGATGCGTCTCTTCGCGCCGTGGAAGAACTCGCGGCGTTCGACGGGTTTGGCCGGTCATCGAGCACGACGTCGTGCACGGCCCGAGGCCGAGGAACTCGATTCGCGCCTGCTGATGGCCTCGGATAACATTGGTACGGCCGACCTTTCCGACCGGGTCGCTCAGGCCCTGAAACCTTACTTCGATCAGGACCAGATTCCCGGAATCTCCGTGGCGGTCGTCACCGACGGGCAGGTCGCACTGGCGCAAGGATACGGGCTCAGCAACGTGGCGGCCGGCTCGCCCGTCCAGGCCGACACCCGGTTCGACATCGGTTCCGTGACGAAGACATTCACGGCCCTCGGCGTCTTGCTCCTCTACCAGGAGAGCCAGGGCACATCCCACCCGCTCAATCTTAATGCCCCCATCAGCGAATATTTGCACAATACACGGTCGTTCAAGCTGCCCCGCAAGTGGTCCGGTGTCACCACGATGGAACTGCTCGACATGACCAGCGGCATCAGAGATGTGGGGGGCCCGAAGCCCTGGAACTCGGAGCTCAACTCGATCGCCAGAGATCCCCTGCTGTTCGCACCCGGGACGCAAAGCTTCTACAGCAGCGCGAACTACGACTTGCTGGGCGAACTCATCGAGCAATGGACCGGAGAAAAGTACGGAAGCTTCATCCAGGACCAGATCTTGAATCCCCTCGGGATGTACCAAACCCAGGAACTGGGCGGTTCCGCCACGGTCCCGAACCAGGCGGTCGGCTACAACCCGCCCAAGCACGGGAAGTGGTCGAAGGCCAAGGTCCAGAACGGACAAGCGATGTACGCCGCCGCCGGAATGGTCTCGACGGCCCAGGACATGGCCACCTATATGACGGCACTCTTGAACGACCGCATCCTCGATCCCGCGACCTACGCCTTGATGTGGACCTCGACTCCGACGGTGCAGTACGGGGTGACCCCTACTACCGTCGCCTTGCGTGGCCTGGGATGGGATTCGGCGATCGACACGAAGGCCGGGCCTACCCAGGTCGCCAAGAGCGGGCAGGTCCCAGGTTATATCTCCGAGATCATCCTCAACCCCTCCTCGGATAGCGGAGTCTTCGTCTCCATCAACACCAATTATTACGGCAGTCGGGACGCGAACGGCGTCACCGCCTTGCAGGTGGCAGAGTCGGTGTACGAGGCGTCCCAGACATCGGCGTCCTCGGGAGGATGATTTCGCGCGCCATCGGGTAGGCGGATCGGCCTCGGAACAGGCATAGCGTGGGGCGGATGACTGCGGCGAAACGGAAGAAGGGCTTCTACCGGAAATCCTCGGGATCTCCGATAGAAGCCGTCTCCGCGTTGCGCCCTCTCATACACGCCTATCTACCGGGCATGGCGATTTCGCATCAAGAATCGGGGGCGCGTCGGAGTGTTGCCAGGGTTTCTCGCATGCGTTCCAGACGCGACCGATGATCGGGATGATCGGCCAGGTTCCTCTCCTGCTTCGTATCATCGAGGGCATAGAGTTCCGGTGGGTTGCTTCGGGAGTCGATGAGAATGTAATTCTCCTCGATTACGGAATTGATCCTGGCCGACTGATCGGCCGCGAAATCGTCGCCGGCGAGCTTGGGTTCCTCCAGTTGAGAGAGGATGGGCTCGCCCGGGACGGACCCACTCGAGCTCCAGGCGTTGACGAGGCTGCGCCCCGGGAAAGGGTTGCGGGCGCCGGAGACGAGCAGATCGGTCATCGTCCTCGGCAAGTCGCGAAGGGAGACCGGATCCGCGATCCGCGTACCGCGGACGTGCGCCATGGCGTCAGTATCGTTTCCACCGGCACCATGCGGAGGAATGAGGATCAGTGGAACATGAGTTTGCTCATTGTAAAGGCTCGACCCATGGCCGAAGTGGTCGTGCTCACCGAACTGCTCGCCGTGGTCGGCGGTGATCACGACCCACGTGTTTGCTAGTTGGCCTTTCTCGCGTAGATCGCGGAGGAATCGGCCGAGTTCGGCATCCAGCCCGTAAAGGCATTGGTCGTACAAATCACCGAGTCGCCGGCTCACGTCCTCAAGTTCGTGGTCGCGTTGCTCGCGTTGCTCCGGCGTCGCGGCGTTCCGAGCTCGCAGGGCATTCCAACCGCTTTCCGGTGAGGCGAGCTGCTTCGAAGGAATCGGGCCGGTCCAGAATTGTCGGGGCACGGCGGGAGAAGGCAGATAAGGGCCGTGAACATCCATCAAGTTCAAGAAGAGGAAGAACGGGCGACGTGATCCGTTTATCTCGCCCGGGTTCGTTCCGGAAGCCTCATCCAACCAGGCGCTTCCTTCGGCCGTGATCTCGCGCGCGGTCCGGATCAAGCCGAACGGGACGGGAGCGGGCACCGGAAGCAACATGCGCCGGCCCACCTCCATCACCACGCTTCCCAGTGCCGAGTTATTCATCATCGCTGTCAGGCTGATCTCCTGGTTACACGGGTAGTCGAGATAATCGTCGAATCCGCGCCCGAGGCCGTAGGCCGCGTTGCAGATCCTGACGTTGGCCACGATGCCGCCCGTCTGATAGCCCTGGGAACGAAGGTGCTCGGCCAGTGTCGGAGAAGGCTTGCGGTAGGCGCGGTCGATCCGCACGTCATGCTCGAAGGGCCAGAGCCCGGTGAACATGGTCACGTGCGATGGTAATGTCCATGGTGCCGCCGAGCGCGCCATCTCGAACGTGATCCCCTGCTTTGCCCACGACTCCAACTCGGGGGTCGTCCTTCGTTGATAACCGTACAGGCTCATCCGATCCGCTCGTAGAGTGTCCACCACGATCCAGAGCAGATTGGGAGAGTCGCCCACGGGGCGGGAGTCGACAGCTTCCGGCGCGCGGCCCATGGCGTTCCATCGAGGAACCAGGCAAGTTATCAGTCCCAGGATCACGATTCCCGCGCACGAACAGGAGAGGCAACGCCAGCCGGTTATGGCGCGAAACATCCCGCGCCAGAATCGAAAACCGAGACCCACCGCCAAAATGACCGCAGCGATCGGATGGAAAACGCGAAGAGCGAGAAGCGGTCCGATAAAGCAGAGCGTGCCCAGGACCGATCCCGACCAACTCCAGACCCAGGCCACCGCCAAGGGTGCCGGTCGTCTTCCAGATCGGCTGCGCCAGGCGAACAAGGCGAGTGCCGGCCACACCAAGATTGCGGTGAATGGGATGATCACCAAGGGCGCAGTCGCGGGGACCATCCAGGATATGTGTCGACTAGCCATCAAGTTGTGCCAATCGACTCGTTGCCGGACATGGACCTGGATCTCGAGCACGGCCAGCTCGAGGAATCCGGAGGCTATGCCGAACAGGATCGAGGCTCCGAGGAATGTGAGAAGTTTCGGCGATCGCCGGACCAGCGCACGTTGTGGCGAGGACTTCCTCGAGGCCGCACCTTCGCTTTTGCGATCGTCTACCGACTGGTTGAGGAGGCGACGAAATGCCGACGACGGGTGGTAACTCGACGTATCGCCTGACGCGGGACGTGATGTCTGATGCGTGGAAACGCCAGACGGAGACTCGAGACGAGCCGGACCACGGTAATGATCCTGGGGAGTGGGTATCATGTCGTTAGCGCTCCTTCCTCGCTTGGCACCCGGTTCGTAGGGCCCCTTGAATTGAGATTGTCGAGGCGACTTGAGCCATCCAACGAGCAAGTCTTGGGGGCGCACTCCGATGGCGCGATCAATGCCTCCGGTCTTTGGCGACCATGGCTCGCCAGGAGTGGGAGTGAGGCTCACTCGTCCCGCTCACCCGGTGCAGCCGCCCGCCTGAGTTGCGAGGGCGGCCTTCCCTGCCCCTTCGTCACGCCTTACGAAGTCATCCTGACCCGGCAAGGATTCTTGAGACTTATCGACAGACTTGACGGCAAGATCGACCGATTTCGACAATTGGAGTGTAAATCTTCGTATATGTCGGCGTATTCAACCGTGTCGATGCTCAGTTCGGAAGTGGCAGTCCGACGCTCCTCGGAACTGAGGAGCGCGGAAGTAGGATGCGGCTATGAGGTTGTGGTCCGAGACGCGTTTAGATCGTGAGGGGATGCACACCCTATGTTTGCCCTGGGAAACCACTCACAAAGAGGGCGGGAAATCAGTTTCCGTCATGGCCGAGGATGCGTTTCCGGACCGTAGACGAGGAATCGAGCAAGAAATGCCGCGGCCTCGGTCTTGAGCCGTTGAGGATGTTCTCGACGGTCAATCCCGACGCATCGGACGCTTTACCGATCCTGAAGTCGGCGACGAGAGCGTCACGGTCATTCGCTTGACTTTACTCGATTTCGGCGAACAGGCCACTCGGATCCCGGGGTATCAACACCTGCCTGGTGCAGTCCGGTATGAGGTCGAGTTCCTCCAGAACGATCGCCCCAATCAAGGCGTCGCTACGTCCCGGCTCGACGACCGCCGTGAAAACGCTGGACCGACCCTGAATCTCCAATTCGACGTCCCCGACGATCGCTTTGGGCTCACGACGGCCGTCGGCATATTTGACCGTGACGTGGCCGGCCGCGGGCAAGCCCAAGGTCGTCACGATCGAGTCCGGAAGGACGAGACGAGTGGCGCCGGTATCAACGACGCCGGAAATCCGCCCCCGACGCACGTCTTCCGCCGGCAGGAAACCTTTCTTGGCCTGAACGACGTCTTCGTGGTTCGCCAGTTCGACCTCGACCGAGAACCGTCCCACGAAGTCCCTCCAGTTCTTTGCCAGCATCTCGGTGGACATCTCGTGGACCCTCTTGCTGCATCCCGTCGTTCACATCGGATTCTCTTCTTCAACCTACCGGCGATCGGGCACGCTGAACAGTGATCGCTGGATGCTCGTTCCTTTTCGGTTCGAGGCACTGGCAATATGATGAGACGAGGGGATCGGCAAGGATTGTCCGGATTCTCCCCCACGACAACGTCTGATAATGGATCTTATGTTCGGTTGGCCTTCCCGGTAAAAGGCCGTAACAGAGTCGGGCTTTCAGCCGACTGTCGAACCCACCGGCTATCAGACGGTGGAGTCAGACCCCGCCAGGATCGCGATGTACCCTGAAGCGAGTCGCCGCCGCTCGGCGCGGGAGACTCATCCCAGCTGGACCCGGTCATGGATTCGGCGCCACGGTGGCGAGCTTCGCCCGCTCGGCCTTCCACATCGCGAGCTCCGCTTGCGTCCCCGCGACCTCGCCGGACGCAATCAGACGGTCGAGTGCCTCGCCCAGCCGGGGCCGGTCGACTCGCGGGATCGCGGCAGCGGCCCGGGCCATCCCCTCATAGCCCGAGCGCAGCAGCGGCGTTGCTTCGGCAGTATTCTCCTCGCCCATGAGGGCCCCGCCCAGAAGCGAGCGGACCTCGGCGGTGACCCAGTGCTGGGGCTTCTCAGCCTCGAGGATCTCCAGGGCCTCGCGGAGCTGCGTCTCGGCCGCACCCCAGTCGCTCGCCCCGAGCCGCGACCGGCCCGACTCCGCGAGGGCCGCGGCGAGTGTATCGCGGTCGGTCGGGTTCTTGCGGGCCGACTCGAGCGCGGCCCGATGCAGCGTCGCGGCCGAGTCGCGGTCACCCCGCGCCTGCCGGACCCCGGCCAGGGCCAACCCGGCGGCGATCGTGGGCCGGTCATCAACGCCGAACCGCGACCGGCACTCCTCCAGGATCGCCCGATCGGCCGCTTCCGCGGCATCGAGACGGCCGCGGGCCAGGTCGAGCTCGGCCCGTGAGATCCGGGCCTGGAACGTCCCGGAATGGCCTTCTCCTTGGGTCTTCCGAAGCAACGCGACGACCTGGTCGAGGATCGCGCCGGCGCGGTCGAACTGCCCTGAGTTCGCCAGGCAACGGGCCTGCCCTTCGAGAGATGCGACTGTGTCGGGGTGGTCGGGGCCCAGCTTCGCCTTCTGCAACGTCAGCGTCTCCTCGAAGAGCTTCAGCGCACGGTCATCCTGGCCGATCTCGGCATAGCTTGCGGCCAGGTTGTTCATTCCCATGAGCGTCTCGGGGTGGTCGGGGCCCAGCTTCGCTTTCTGCAACGCCAGCGTCTCCTCGAAGAGCTTCAAAGCGAGGTCGTTCCGGCCGGCGGCGGCGTGGCTGCTGGCGAGGTCGTTCATGCTCGCGAGCGTGTCGGGATGCTCGGGGCCGAGGTCGGCGGCGAAGGTCGTGCGTGCTTTGGCGAACAGCGAGATCGCCCGATCCGGGTGGCCCAGGCTCAACTGCGAGCTGCCCAGAGTCATTTGCATCCGGGCCACGGCCAGGGGGTCGCCGGTCACCTCCCCCTCGATCTCCTCCGTCGCCCGATCCAGCCGCTTTCCCAGGACCACCGAGAGCTGCTCGCCGTCCTTCCGGATGCTCCTCGGGTTCAGGTCCTTGAAGATCGAGCCGAAGATGTCGTTCATCTTCAACACCTGCGACAGATTCTTCTCGGCCTGTTGCCGACGCCAACGGGCCTCGATCAGGCCGAGGGTCGTCCCGGCCACGCCGAGCACCCTCAGGCGGTTCGGGGAGGGACGGCCGATCCGGGCTCGGCCCTTGAGCCTGGCAACGCGCTTGTGGCGCTGGGGTCGGCGGAACCCGGCGGCCGCCGCGCTGATGGCGACGGTACTGGCTCTGGTCGGGCTGGCGATCGGCGGCGGGTTCTGGCTGGAGCACGTGCGGGGCGAGCAACGTGCGGAAACGGGACGGCAGGAGGAGCGGGAGGCGCGGGCCGTCGAGGCCGCGCTGGAGCAGGCTTCGGCCTTGGGAAGGCAAGGACGCTGGCCGGATGCGCGGGCGGTGCTGGAGGGCGTCCCGGGCCTGCCGAGCAGTTCGGCTCAGGCCAAGCTTCGGCAACGGCTGATGCAGGCGCGCACGGACGCGAACTTGGCCGCCAATCTCGAAGGGATACGACTGCGACTGTCGACAGACCCCACGAAGACTCACAGCACGGCGGCCCCGTTGTACGAAGAGGCTTTTCGGAGCTACGGTATCGAGCTTTCGCTTCCGGAGCCGGAGGCGGCGGCGCGGGTCGGCAACTCGGCCATCAGCGAGACGTTGCTGGCCTACCTCCACGATTGGTTCTACTGGGCGTCGGACGCTCACCGGAAAAAGCTTCGGGCCGTGCTGGACCGGGCCGACGACGATCACTGGCGCCGGGCGTTCCGGGAAGCGGTGGCGGTCAGGGACACGGAGGCGGTCAGGGACACCGGCAGGATGGCGGTGCTGGCCGCTTCGCCCGATGCGTTGGCACAGCCGCCGCTGCTCCTCTCCGGGCTGGGCGGCGTCTTACTCATGGACGGCCGGAGGGAAGAGGCGCTGGCGTTGCTGCGCGGGGCCCAGCAGCGTCATCCGGAAGACTTCTGGCTCAACTACCTGCTCGGTCAGTTCTGGGAAAAGGCAAATCCCCAGGTGGCGGTCGGCTATTTCCGGGCGGCAGTGGCCATCCGCCCCAATAGTGATGAGATCTACACGAAGCTGGGCAGGGCCTTGCTCGAACTGAAGGACGCGGAGGGGGCCGTCGCCGCCTTCCGAAAGGCGCTTGAACTGAACCCGAGTGTGGCCGTCGTTAAGGACTCGGCCAAGGTTCTGGCCCCGCATGGCGGGCTCGAAGAGACCCGCGCCGCCTGGGAGAAACTCCTGGAACTCCACCCGCCGGATCATGACTCCTGGTACGGCTACGCGGAGTTATGCCTGTTCCTCGGCCGGGAGGAGGACTATCGCCGCGCCCGGTGGGCGTTACTCGAGAGTTTCGGCGCGACCACGAATCCGTTCGAGGCGGAGCGAACCGCCCGGGCGTGCCTTCTGTGGCCCGGAACGGTTGACGAACTGCGTCAGGCCGTGGCCCTGGCCGAGCGTGCCGTCGCCGAACGCGACGGTGACAAGTGGGCTCACCCCTATTTTGAGTTCGTACACGGCCTGGCCGAATACCGGCGTGGCCAATTTGGCCGGGCAATCGCCACGATGCATGGGGACGCATCCGGCGTTCTCGGACCGGCCCCTTGCCTGGTGCTTGCCCTGTCCCTTCACCGGAGCGGAGAGGTGACGGAAGCCCGGAAAACGCTCGCGGCGGCGATCCTGTCGCACGACTGGCGGGCGATGCAGGTTCACTCGCGCGACCAGGACGGATGGATCTATCACATTCTACGCCGCGAGGCCGAGGCCATGATCCTGCCGAAACTGCAAGCATTCCGACAGGGAGATTGGCAGCCGCTAGACAATAACGAGCGTCTGGCACTTCTCGGGATCTGTGAATCCGAAGCACTCTACGCCGCCGCTAGCCGCCTATGTGCGGACGCCTTCGCAGCCGATCCGGACCTGGCCGAGCGCCTTACCACACAATGCCTTCGCCGCGCGGCACAAGAATCCAACAAGTCGAACAGGACCGAGGCCTTGATCTCGGGAATCCGTTATCGCGCCGCCCGCTGCGCGGCGTTAGCCGGCTATGGCCTCGGTAAGGATGGCTCCCAGCTCGGAGCGGCGGAGCGCGCACACTCGCGGAGGAAGGCGCTCGAATGGTTGCGGACCGACCTGCTCGTGTTGTCCGAGACGCTGGACGGCGGCCTACCGGCAGACCGTGGTCTCGCGAAGGAATTGCTTACACTATGGCAGGACGAGCCTGACCTGGCCGGGCTGCGCGAGCCGGCCCGGTTGAAGATGCTGGCGGCGGATGAGCGGAAGGTCTGCCTCGACCTGTGGGCCGAGGTGGGGACCGTACTCGCCCGTTGCGGGGACGCTCCCTGAATGAACTCCCACCTTGATCGGGATCCCCGCGTGCCCGATGAATGAGGCATGCGGTCGGTCCACCTCCGCGGCGACGACAGCAGCCGAAACCGCTGTCATACCCCAACGCTTAGAAGATGCAGGGGAGCTGAGGGCGGCAGAGTTCGCGACCATCCGCGAGTCGCGGCCGGAAGGTCGATGAATTCGACGCGCCCAGACAACGAGGCGCCTCAACCGCAGCGAGAAGGGTGCCCCACCCCCCTCCGGATGGTGCCCTGTTCGAGCGGCGAATATTTTCGTTCGATTGACGCGGCTTACTGCCTGTCGGGGAATCGCTTCGGGGCCACGCCAGCTCATCACAAAGTATAGGAGGAAATCATGTCCAAGAATCTTCCTCGGAAGGCGCTTATCTCTATCTCCAGCTTCAACGGCGCCATCTATCCGGGCGGTCACATGACAGGCCTTTTTTTTACCGAGGCCTTACATCCGTTTGAGGTCCTGACCGAGGCGGGATTCGGAGTGGATCCCGCCTCCGAGACCGGAGACTTTGGTTTAGACGAGGTGTCGCTCACGGATCCATTTCTATCCGGAAGCGACAAGGCAATCCTCAACAACCCCAAGCATCCATTTAATGTCAAGCTCAACTCGCAACTAAAGAAAGCCTCGGACTTGAAGAAAGAAGAGTATGGATTGTTCTTCGCTTCGGCCGGGCATGCAGCGCTTTATGACTATCCGACCGCGAAAGGACTACAAGCAGTTGCCGCGGATATCTGGGATCGAGGGGGCATCGTCGGTACGGTCTGTCACGGGCCGGCGATTTTGCCGGGTGTCATCGACTTCAAGACCGGAAAGTCGATCATCGAAGGCAAGACTGTCACCGGTTTCACAATCGAAGGCGAGATCATCTTCAGAATCCTCGACAAATTGAGGTCAGACGGCGTGCTCCCCGTTGTCGAGGCGGTCACCGCCGTTGGGGCATACTACAGCTCATCGATGAACGCGTTCGACGACTACTCCATTACCTCCGGCCGAGTTGTCACGGGAACAAATCCGCAGAGTGCACGGAGTACAGCAGAGAGGTCTGTGAAATTGTTCGACTCGCTGAGAGGCCTGTAGAAGCCTCCGCTCATACTGATCGGCATGAGGTCCATCTCAGTCCCCTGGTGGCCCGGGCGTGACAATCACGGCGCCGGTCTCGTACCAACAGGGAGGGGAACAACGTTCTCGAACCAGTACAGGAAGCACACCATGAACCCGGAACGAACCTATCCGCGGGCGGACGGCAAATCCTACGTCGTGGACTCGACGGCCGGGGCGTGCCGCCACGACAACGAGCCCGCCTACCTCGACTTCGCGCACACCGACAGCCTCGACAACTTCACCGCGATGGAGGTCATCGTCAAGAGCCGTTGCCACGGACATCACCTCGAGGGCCTGACCTACCCGATCACGCCGATCGGGATGCACTACCTGCTGATCCACTACGATATCCCGGAGATCGACGAGGCGACCTATCGAGTCCGCGTCGAGGGACTGGTCAAGAACAAGCTCTCACTGGACATGAAGAACATCCGCGAGCGGCCGACTGTCACCATGCCGGCCACGATGGAGTGCGCCGGCAGCGGCCGCATCCACCAGCGGCATCGCCTCTGGCCGCACGTCCCCTGGAACTACGATGCGATTGGGACGGCCGAGTGGACGGGGACGCCGCTGCGCGCGGTACTGGAGGAGGCGCGGCTCCAGGACGACGCGGTGGAGATCCTCTTCACCGGGAGGGACAGTGGCATCCAGGGCAATCAGGTCCAGTACTTCCAGCGCAGCCTGTCCATCGAGCAGGCGATGCACGAGGACGTCCTCTTGGCCTACGAGATCAACGGCCTGCCCTTGCCGCCGCAGCACGGGTTCCCGCTGCGATTGATCGTCCCAGGCTGGCTGGGGATGACCAACGTCAAATGGCTGGACTCGATCGAGGCGACCTCAACGAAGCTCACCGACCGCCAGATGAAGTGGTATAGCTACGCCACCGACGACGACGACCCGAATCGCATCCCCTGCACCTTGCAGCAGGTCCGTGCTCTGATGATCCCCCCCGGCATCCCCGACTTCTTCACCCGGTTCCACTACCTGGAGGAGACGTCCGCCGTCGAGCTCCGCGGCCGCGCCTGGGCCGGCGGGATCCCGATCCAGTGCGTGGAGGTCAGTACCGACCGCGGGTCCACGTGGGCGACGGCCAAGCTCGATGCCCCGGTCGGGAAATACGCCTGGGTCGGTTGGTCGTTCACCTGGGTGAAAGTCACCCCCGGCAAGTACACGCTACGGGTCCGCGCCACCGACGCGGAGGGGAACGTCCAGAAGAATGACGACGCCGCGCATGACTACTACGCGATGGATGTCACCAAGCCGCAGTACGTCGATGTCGTGGTGCTCCCCAATGGCGGCTTGGAGCCGCTCGCCCATGTCGATGTGCCGGTCCAATACCCGACGTTCTGACGGTTATCCAAGACACACTGTGGATTGGGCCGCGTTCCTTGGCTGAGGCGATATCCATCCGCAAAACATCGTGAGGAAGCAAGTGAAAACCGTACTGATCACGGGGGCAGGTTCTGGATTTGGGCTTGAGGTCGCCATGCGACTCGCGGAGAAGGGCTTCGACGTCATCGCCTCGGTCGAAATCTACGCGCAAGTGCAGACCCTGAAGCGCGAAGCTGCGGCGCGAGGGATCAGCCTTCGAGTCGAGAAACTCGACGTTACCAATGATGGCGACCGCAAGAAGGCATTGGGATGGGATGTAGAAATCCTGGTGAACAACGCCGGGGTCCTGGAAGGTGGATCTGTCGTCGATATTCCGGCCGCGAACATGCGGCGGGAGTTCGAAGTGAATGTCATCGGGCCGCTCCTGTTGAGCCAGGGTATCGCCAAGCAGATGGTCAAGCGTGGCCGGGGTAGGATCGTGTGGGTCTCCTCCCGGGAGGGACTCAACGTTAACCCGTTCACCGGGATCTACGCGGCGTCCAAGCACGCTGTCGAAGCCATCGCTGAGACCATGAGCCTCGAACTTCAAGAGTTCGGGGTGGAGGTGGCGACCATCAACCCGGGCCCATTCCTGACCGGGTTCAACGATCGCGGGTTCGAAACCTGGAAGAGTTGGGAGGATGAGCCTTCCGAAAGGCTCTTCGACTACTCAAGACTCGCGTTTCCCCGGGCGCAGTTTGATCCCGAACCGGTGTATTCCACCATGACTGCCGTCGCGGCCGGCGAGATCGACACCTACCGCAATCTTGAGCCCAAGTCGATGATCCCCGAAACGAGGAGCAACATCGAAGCTGTCTGGGATAAGAAGGTCAAGGACGGCCTCGGCACCAGGCCGCCCAGCGTTCAAAAGTCTTTTGAGATGAAGCCCGAGACCCCTGTTGAGTGATCCCAGTCTTTGATGGTGCAGACTTCTCCGTATGGAGTAGTAGTGATTCTTTACGGATTCCAATGTTAACATACGTGCAGCCGGCCGACGAATGAAGGAGCGATGTTCATCGGCGAAGGCATCGGATGATATCGCGGCTGAACGGCCGCGCCATCACGCATGTTGGCGCTACGGTTACGGATTTACACGGCAGAGGTTACCGCCGCTCGAACGAATTTTGCCGGCCGAATCGTCTAATTCCACGTCAATAATACCTGGACTTTGGACCGCTTTTCCCGCTCCTCGCCCCGCATCGTAAACCATCGCCGCGAGCAGCCGTAATCCCTTTCTCCACTGGCTCTTCTTGACATTTCGGCCGGCGTCGGTTACGGAACGTAATCCAATTTATGCTCGGCTGGTCTGGTCGGTCGTGTCGGTTCTCATGTCCGAGGGCCGCCGGACTGACGAGACCGACGATCACGCCATCCACCTCAAGGCCGGCTCCCATGCATCGACAGCGTCTGATCATCGACACGCGAGGGCGAGGGACCCACGAGATCACACGCCAGGTCCAGCAGGCCGTGGAACGATCGGGAGCGACAGAGGGCCTTTGCCATGTCTTCATTCATCACACGAGCGCATCGCTGATTGTGTGCGAGAATGCCGACCCGACCGTGCGTCGCGATCTGGAAAGCTACGCAGCGAGGCTGGCCCCGGACGGAGACCCATCCTATGTCCACGACAGCGAAGGACCGGATGACATGTCGGCACACATCCGATCGATCCTGACCCTGACCTCATTGACGATCCCGGTCGCCGACGGACGTTGTGATCTGGGGACCTGGCAAGGGATCTTCCTCTGGGAGCATCGCACCAGCCCCCATCGCCGCCGGATCACGATCACGGTCGTCGGCGCGGAATCCCACGAGGTCTGATCGATCTCGGAGAGCGTGTTGCACCCATAAACACGAACACCCCGCATCCGGGCAATGGCCGGATGCGGGGCGGCCCGCGATCATTCGGTTCAATCAATGGGTCAGGGTGAGTTACGAGCCCACGCTCGCACTGTAGCTCTTCCAGTCCCAGGTGATGGCCGAGAGGGCCAGGCCGCTCATATCTGTTTGGATCGGAGTAGGAGCGGGCGGGGTGGTCACCGATGGCTGCGGTGCGACGGGGACCGTGACCGACGGCTGGGCGGCGGAGATCGCCGACTGAAGGGTACCCCCCTGCCAGGAGTTGGTCAGGACATAATCTTGCTCGATATTCGCGCTGCCGACCGTCACGCTGGAGCTCTGGAAGACTTGATTGTTCTGGCTGGCGATGAGCTGGTACTGGCCGGGAGCCAGCGAGATCTCATAACCTCCGGAGCCCCAGGTCTGGGTCGAGCTGACCTGACCCGTCTTGAGGTTGACCGCGGTGATCTGGACGTTGGCCACGCCTTGCCCCGAGGCATAGAAACCCGTATTGTTCGGGTCGTTGTAGGCCACGCCCACGACCTGGGCCTGCTCGTTGGCCTGCGAGGCGAAGTCCTGCGTGACGACCAGCGGGCCGACCGAAGTTCCGCTCGAGTTGACCAGTCCGATGCCCACGTCGCGATAAGAATTCTGCGCCGAGACGCCCATCTGCTGGATGTTCATGCGATGGCCGTCATCCGAGACGCCCCAGTCGAGCAGGAACGCCTCCATCGCCTCTTCGACGGAAGTTGAGTACGCATAAGCGTTCTCACCGGTCGATGAGGCGCCGGTGTAGCCCGCCCGCTGCATCCGTTGCGTCGGGTTGGTGCCATCCGAGCCGGTGTGCGATTGGAACCCATTCGTCGCCATGTCCTGGCTGTGCGACTGTGCGGCCTGGGCCAGCTGGGGGTTCCATGCCAGGGGCGGCTGCGGTGACGCCGAGGCGATGTTCTGCAACGTGTTCTGGAGGTTGACCCCGTAGTAGTTCAGGGTCGCCTGGATGTCCGGCGTGATGTTCCGGGAGATTTCCTGCGCTGCCGCGGCCGGATTCGTCCTGGCTTGGTTCAGGAACTGGAGCATGAGTTGTGCGTCATTGCTGGGTCCCAGGCTCGATACCCCGGTTGACATCACCTGGCGGGCTTCCAGGTTCTCGCACCCGGGCGCTCGACGGAATTTGGACCGAGCCATGGAGACCTCCCTGTCTATCAGCTTCCAACCGGTGAAGCCCCCCCACCAACCATGATGGGGTACTCGCCGTCCACCGGGTGAGTTTCTCTCACCAACCTTGATGAGAGTCTTGCCCTTCCGCAGGGGAAGGTATCGTGCGTGAGGGTCGTATGAACTTTAATAAAAAGTCTTTTGGGGATGACCTGCACGCCCGTCAGAACGGTCCACAGAAAAGCAAGCCACGTGCCAGACAACACGTCAAGAACGAAATGGACCGGCCGGCACGACGCAAGTGCAATGAATGTATAAACTAACTTCTCATCGCCAGCAAGAGCGCAACAGCCTGGCAATCGGATACGGCTCTGTGACGGGGAGCAACTCATTCCAAAGAGTCAAGTCGAAATTACAAAACCGACATTCTTACACGGTCGTTCCGGGTCGCTCTATCAACGAAACTTTCACTAAAGTCTGAGGTTACGACGACCGAGGTCCGCTTCGGGGGAGACGAAAGCTTCAGGTTCTCCTCCATTTCCCGAGACGGAATTGAGTCATTGCGAGGTTTCCCGATCCCGCCAAAATTGGTGCCGGCACCGTGCTTTCGAACCGAGTCATAGCGCACCGAGAGATTTCGTTGAAGGCCCTTCCTATCGCGTGAACGCACCGCTAAGATTGACGAACGTCAGAGCATGGCGTTTCTCTCCCAGACGCGGATACCTGTGCTCAAGGATCCTTCTGCCGTACGAACCCTGACCCGAGAATCGCCGCGCCGATCGGACGTTCATTCATCGTCGCAGCCCCCCTGGAATTCTTTCATGTCGCAGCCCGCGGATGTCCCTGCCCACGAGCGGCTCAATGAGAATGACGTTCAGGCGATCGATCATTTGCGGGATGCCTACGGCCGGCTCAGGAAGGAGCTGGGGAGGGTCATCGTCGGACAAACGGATGTGATCGAGCGGCTGGCGGTCTGCCTCTTCGCGCGCGGCCATGCACTGTTGATGGGCGTGCCCGGCCTGGCCAAGACTTTGATGGTCAACAAGCTCGCCGAGACGATGTCGCTGAAGTTCAGCCGGATCCAGTTCACCCCGGACCTGATGCCGATGGACATCACCGGGACCGACATCCTTCAGGACTCGGCGGATGGTCGACGCGAGTTCCAGTTCGTCCACGGGCCGGTCTTCGCCAACATCGTCCTGGCCGACGAGATCAATCGCGCCCCGCCGAAAACCCAGGCGGCGATGCTGGAAGCGATGCAGGAACATAACGTGACCGTCCTGGGGAAAGTCTTCCACCTGGATGCTCCGTTCCTCGTGCTCGCGACCCAGAATCCGGTGGAGCAAGAGGGGACCTATCCGTTGCCGGAGGCTCAACTCGATCGGTTCATGTTCCTGATCGAGCTGGACTACCCCTCGGAGGCCGAGGAGATCCAGATCGCGCGGACGACCACCGGGGAGGCCCTGCCGAGCCTGGCTCACCTGATGGCCCCGGAGGAGATCCTCCGGCACCAGAGCCTGGTACGCCGGGTGCCGGTGCCGGACCACATCTACTCCTACGCGGCGCGTCTGGTGCGTAAGACCCGGCCTCAGGGCTCGTCCGCACCGGCCTGGCTCAAGCCGCTGGTCTCCTGGGGAGCCGGCCCGCGAGCCGTCCAGTATCTCATCCTGGGCGCCAAGGCCCGCGCGGCCCTACTCGGCAGCTACATGGCCAGGCTCGAAGACGTCCAGGAGGCGGCCGCTCCCGTCCTCACGCATCGCATCATTACGACCTTCGCGGCCCAGGCCGAAGGGATCGACGCCAAGAAGATCGTCCGCCGCCTGGTCGAAGAAACGGCGACCGAGTCGTCCTAGTCCTTGGTCCTTCGTGGCCCCGGTCAGACGCCGAGCCGGAAGCTTCCGGGGCGAGGCCGATTTCACCCGGATCGATCGCGGGATCGGCTCCGCCCCGGCACGAACGATCAAGGACGAAGGACCGAGGTATAGCGAATGTTCCCCGATCGCCAGCCCCGCAGTTTCCTGGATATGGCCGTCCTGTCGCGATTGGCGGGTTTCCCGCTCTTCGCGCGGCGGCCGATGATCGGATCCGTGTCGGGACGCCACCCCAGCCCGCACCGTGGCTCGAGCGTCGAGTTCGCCGAATATCGCAAATATGTGCCGGGAGACGACTTGCGTCGTTTGGATTGGCGCGCCTACGGCCGATCGGACCGATTCTACGTCAAGGAGTTCGAGGCCGACACCAACCTCCGATGTTGCCTGGTACTCGATACCAGCGGCTCGATGGATTTCGGCACAGTGGGCGTCTCCAAGATCGAATACGCCCGGAGGATCGCCGGCGCCATCGGGCACCTGGCGCTCCAGCAAGGTGATGCGATCGGATTGACCTGCGTCGCCAACGGGATCGTTCGCAACATACCGCCGCGGCGGAATCCATCCCACCTGATGTCGATCTTCGACGTGCTCGAGCAGGCCAGGCCGCAGGGCGAGACCCAGCTCGTCTCCGTCCTGCACGAGCTGGCCGAGACCATCCGCCAGCGTGCCTTGATCATCATCCTGTCGGACCTCTTCGTCGAGCCGGAACCGCTCCGTTCGTGCTTCCAGCACCTGCGATTCCGCCATCACGACGTGGCGATCTTCCACCTCCTCGACCCGCAGGAAGTCCGGTTCGACTTCCGAAGGCCGATGCGTTTCATCGACATGGAGGGAGGCCCCTCGATCTTCGCCGAGCCCAACGAGATCGCCGAGCGTTATCATAAGGCGATCGGCAGCTATCTCGAAGGCGTGCAACAGGTCGTCAACGAGTCGGCGGTCGACTATCACCGGGTCACCATCGACGAGCACTATGAGCAGCTCCTGATGCGATTCCTCGTGGGCCGGACACGTCCGAAGGGGGTTCGATGAGCTTCCTTCAACCGATCTTGTTGTACGCCCTGCCGCTGATCACGCTGCCGATCATCATCCACTTGATCAATCAGCGTCGATACCAGACCGTCCGCTGGGCGGCGATGATGTTCCTCCTGGCCGCCAACCGGATGTCGCGGGGATACGCACGGATCCGCCAGTGGCTCATCATGGCGGTCCGGATCCTGGCCCTCGCCGGGTTGATCTTCGCGATCAGCCGTCCTTTGGCCGGCGGATGGTTAGGTCTGGCGGGCGGCGGTCGCGCCGACACGACGATCATCCTGTTGGACCGATCTCCGAGCATGCAACAGACGGGCGCGGGGACGGGGGGATCGAAGCTCGAGACCGGTCTGTCCCAGCTATCTCGGACGCTCTCGACTCTCGGCTCGACCCGGTGGGTGCTGATCGACAGTGCCAACAACAAACCACGAGAGCTGGATTCGATCGCCGACTTGCCAAACTTGCCCAGCACGGGTCCGGTGAGCGCCTCGGCCGACCTGCCGGGGATGTTGCAGACCGCCCACGACTACATCAAGGCCAACAAGTCCGGCCGCACCGAGATCTGGATCTGCTCCGACACCCGCGCCAACGACTGGAACGCCGAGAGCGGACGATGGCAGGCGCTCCGCGACTCGTTCCAGGAGTTCCCGCAAGGCATCCGTTTCCACCTCCTGGCCTATCCCCAGACCGCGTCGCGCAACCTGTCCGTGCGCGTGACCGACGTACGTCGAAGGAAGACCGGCGACGGGGCCGAATTGATGATCTCACTCCGCTTGACGCGTGAAGGGGCGGAAGACGCACCGAAGGAAACGGTCCCGGTCCAGTTCGAGATCGACGGGGCTCGCTCCGAAGTCGCCGTGGAGCTGGCCGGCTCGGAGAGTAAGCTGGAGGACCACCGCATCCCCCTCGAACGGGGAAAGGAACGGGGCTGGGGACGAGTGTCGATCCCCGCGGATGCGAATTCATCCGACAACGACTTCTGGTTTGTTTTCCAGCAGCCGGTCCCGCGCAAGGCCATCATCGTCGCGGAGGATCCTGCGATGGCGAGGCCGCTGCAACTGGCCGCCGCGATCGCTCCCGACCCTTCCGCACCCAACTCGGCCGAGGTGCTCACTCCCGACCAGGTCGCCGTCGTCGATTGGGATCAGATCGCCCTGGTGTTGTGGCAGGCCCCCCTGCCCGACGATTCCGCGAGCGAGACGATCCGGGCATTCATCCGTCGCGGCGGGTCGGCGATCTTCTTCCCGCCGCGATCGCCCGGCAAGAACGAGATGTTCGGCGCACGCTGGACCGCCTGGCAGGACCAGAAGTCTGAGGCTTCCGTCGAGGGCTGGCGGAGCGATCAGGACCTGCTGTCCCAGACGCAGAGCGGCACCCCGTTGCCGGTCGGCCAGCTCCAGGTCCGTCGATCTTGCGGACTGTCCGGCGGCGAGATGACGGCCCTGGCGACCTTGCGGGGAGGCGCCCCTCTCCTGGCTCGCGCCACGTCCGACGGCGGGGCCGCCTACTTCTGCGCCACCACGACGTCCGCCGGTGATTCCTCGCTGGCATCCAACGGCGTGGTCCTCTATGTCCTCGTTCAGCGGGCGATGGCCGGCGGCGCCGCGGCACTCGGGAGCACCCGGCAGCTCGTGGCCGGAGACCCCCTGCGGGAAGATCCCACTCGCTGGGAGCGCGTGGCCGGCGATGGACAAGCCATCTCCACCGAGTACGCCGCCCATCGCGGCGTCTATTCCTCGGGAGACCGACTCCTGGCGGTGAATCGATCCGCGGCCGAGGAATCCTCCCCCGTCCTGGCCGACCGCCGCATCGATGACCTCTTCAAGGGCCTCGATTTCGCCCGCGTGGACGATCGCGCCGGCAGCATGGCCTCGCTCATCCAGGAGATCTGGCGGATGTTCCTGGTCGCCATGCTGGTGGCGATGGTCGCCGAAGCGGGTCTCTGTCTACCCAAACGCGTGCGTCCCACCGGAGCCCCATCATGAGCGTCACCCGATCGCTCACATTCCTCTGGACACCGTGGACGGCCGCCATCTCCGCGCTCGCCGTCCTGACCACCGCGGCGTTCTGCTTCGTCTCATGGCGACGGAGCGGTTACCGATCCTCCATGGGAATGCTCGAGCTGCTGCGGTTCATCCTCGTCACGATCGTCGCCATCATGCTCAACCAACCGGAGTGGATCGAGGAATACCGGCCGGAGGAGAAACCAACGATCGCCGTGCTCTGGGACGCCTCTCCCAGCATGGAGACGCGCGACGTCGTTCGTGCCGACCAGCCGACGACCTCCGCGACGACCCGGAGCCAGGCGGCCGCACCTCTGGCCGATCCCTCAACCTGGGACCGACTTCGAGCCCGGATGAACATCCTCATCCAGCCGTTCTCGGCATCATTGTCGAGCTCGGATCCCACGAGCGCTCCGGCGGCTAACGGAGGCGGCGAACGTGGTACGGATATGTTCGACCCGCTCTCCAAGGCCCCCGAGCGCATCCCCAACCTTCGCGGGATCGTGCTGGCTTCCGATGGCGACTGGAATCAGGGCCAGCCTCCCGTCCAGGCAGCCGCCCGACTCCGTGTCAAGGGCGTGCCGATCCTGGCTGTCCCGCTCGGCAGCTCGACCCGCCTTCCCGACGTCGAGCTCCTGAGCCTGGACTTGCCGACCTTCGGCATCACGGGCAAGTCGGTCCGAGTCCCGTTCACAATCGACAGCTCCTTGCCGCGCGAATATCTCACCACCGTGACGCTCAAGTCATCCGACGGCGATCAGGTCTCCAAGGAGGTGCGGATCGCGCCGATGAGTCGGACCACCGACGCACTCGTCTGGAAGCCGAAATCGGCCGGCGATTTCACCCTGACGATCGCGATTCCCAAGCACGGCGACGAGATCACGGGCGAGAACAACGCCCTCTCGGCCCCGATCGCGATCCGCGAGGAGAAGCTCCGCGTGCTGCTGGTAGAATCCTACCCTCGCTGGGAGTATCGATATCTCAGGAATGCCCTGTCCCGGGACCCCGGGGTCGAGCTCTCGTGTTTGCTGTTCCACCCGGGCTTGAGCAAGCCCGGCGGCGGCAACAAGGACTACATCAAGCAGTTCCCCGCGGGCCTGGATGAGCTTTCGAAGTTCGACGTCGTCTTCCTGGGCGACGTCGGCGTGGAAGCCGGCCAGTTGACGGCCGAGCAATGCCGGCTCATCAAGGGGATCGTCGAGCACCAGGCCAGCGGGCTGGTGTTCATGCCGGGCCTGCAAGGGCGCCAGTTCTCTCTGATGGATACCGAGCTGGGCGACCTCTGCCCGGTCGTGATGGACCACGGTCAGCCCGGTGGATGGGGTTCGCGCACGCCGAACCACTTCGAATTGACCGAGGTGGGCCGCCGCAGCCTGCTGACCAAGTTGGCCGACACGGAGGATGAAAACGCCCAGGTCTGGGAAGGGTTGCCGGGATTCCAGTGGTATGCCCCGGTGTCGCGAGCCAAGGCCGGGACCGAGATTCTCTGCGTCCACAAGGACGCGACGAACGACTCCGGCCGGTTGCCGCTCCTGGTCACGCGGACTTTCGGTGCCGGCAAGGTCCTCTTCATGGGCACCGACGGAGCCTGGCGCTGGCGGAAAGGGGTCGAGGACAAGTACCACTACCGCTTCTGGGGCCAGGTCGTGCGCTGGATGGCCTATCAGCGGAACATGGCCAAGGGCGAGACCATGCGCTTCTACTACGCGCCCGACCAGCCCAAGAAAAATCAGACCCTGGCCTTGCATGCGAACGTCATGGATCGTGGCGGCGAGCCCCTCCACCAGGGCGACGTCACAGCGAGGATCACGGCCCCGTCCGGCAAGGCCGAGCTCGTCCATCTCACCACCGCCGGCGACGAGTGGGGAGAATTCACCGGCCGGTTCAATGCCGAGGAGGCGGGCAGCCACAAGGTCCTGGTCTACTGCAAGGAGACCGGCTCGAAGTTGGAAACCACGTTCTACGTGCAGGGCGTCGCGGCCGAGCGCCCGGGCAAACCCGCCCGCCCCGAAGTCCTGGAAGAGCTCGCTCGCGTCACCGGCGGCAAGGTGATCGAGGTCGGCAAGCTCGAACAGGTCGTGCAGTCGCTGGCCGACCTGCCCGACCCCCCGCCATCGGTTCGTCGCATCCCGCTCTGGTCGCATCCCGCGCTCGGGGCCGCCCTCATCGGGCTTATGGGAGTTTTCTGGGTAGGACGGAAGGTCATCGGTCTTGTATAGTATGAGATCAGTCTGACATGCGTCGTCAACGATTCCCCACGCGATTGTGAGGTGAGTATGAGCCTCGCGTATACGCACGAACGCCTGCAGCTCCCCGAGGGCCTACAGAGGCAGTTGCACGAGTTTCGTCGCCGGGTATGGACCATCAAGATGGTGGAGGCCGCCTGCGGGGCCGTCTTCGCCATCCTGGCCGCATACCTGCTGATGTTCCTGCTGGATCGCGCGTGGGATACGCCGATCTGGGTCCGCGCCACCCTGCTAACCGCGGCGGTCGTCGGCTGCGCACGGGTGCCCATGGCCGTGCACCGATGGATCTGGCGGAACCGTCGCCTGGAACAGCTCGCGAGTCTCTTGAGCCGGAAGCACCCGCAGGTCGGCGACCAGTTGCTGGGCATCATCGAGCTGGTTCGCAACGACTTCGAACAATCGCGCTCGATGGCGCTCTGCGAGGCGGCCGTCCGCGAAGTCGCCAAGGACGCCCAGCGCCGGGATTTCTCGGACTCGGTGCCGACCCCTCGCCATCGAATCTGGGCGGGCGTGATGACCGTGCCCCTCGTCGTCACGATCGCCCTGGCGCTGGCTTTCCCGGCCGCGGCCCGCAGCGCGTGGGCGCGGCTACTCTCTCCCTGGGGAAATACGCCCCGATACACGTTCGCCGCCTTGGAGCCCTTACGGGCCCGGATGGTCGTCGCCCATGGCGAGCCCTTCAAGGTCACGGCGAGGCTGGCGGAAGACACCGTCTGGCGTCCCGGCCAGGGCGAAGCCCAGATCGACGCCCAGACCCCGGTGACCGCCACGCTCAACGACGGCCGCTACGAATTCGCGCTTCCGTCCCAAATCGATCCCGGCTGGTTGACGGTCAAGATCGGCGACTCCTGGCAGCGCGTCTATATCGACCCGACCCTCCGGCCTGAGCTGAGCTCGCTCGTCGCCGGCGTGACCCTCCCCGAGTACATCGGCCGCAAGGAAACGATCAAGAAAGACGTCCGCGGTGGGACCATCTCGCTGGTCGAAGGGAGTCAGGCGACCTTCGCCGCGACCGCGACTCGTGACCTCGGCAGTGCCCGGGTGGACGGAAAGCCCAGGACGCCCGCCGGAGCCACCGTCAGCAGCGACATCACCCCGATCAAGGGGATTCGCAAGATGGAATTCCGCTGGCAGGACACCTTCGGCCTCGAGGGTAAAGAGCCATTCACCCTATCCATCAACGGACGCCTGGACGAGGCGCCGAGCCTCACCTGCGAAAACCTGCCTCGACAGAAGGTGATCCTCGACTCCGAGCTCCTCAGTTTCAAGATCCGTGCCCAGGACGATTTCGGCATCCAGCGAGTCGGCATGGAATGGAAGGGCGTCGATAATCCGGTCGAGAAGCCGGCCCAGGGCGAGCGAATCCTGGCCGGAGGCGGTCACGACAAGGAGTCGCTCGAGGTCGACGGGACCTTCTCCGCCAAGTCGTACGGCATCGAACCCCAACCGATCGAGCTCCGGATGTTCGTCGAGGACTATCTCCCCGGCCGCCCGCGAGTCTATTCCGCGCCTTACGTCTTCTATGTGCTGACTCCCGAGCAGCATGCCATCTGGCTGACCGAGCAACTGAGCCGCTGGCACCGCCAGGCGATCGACGTCCGCGACAAGGAGCTCCAGCTCTACGACACCAACAAGCAATTGCGGACCCTGGCCGCCGCGGACCTGGACAAGCCCGAGAATCGTCGTCGCATCGAGAACCAGGCGTCGGCCGAGCGCCAGAACGGCCGCCGGCTCTCCGGCCTGGTCGTCTCGGGCGAGGATCTGGTCCGCCAGGCGATGCGAAATCCGGAGTTCGGCGTCGGACACCTCGAGAAATGGGCCGAGATGCTCCAGATCCTCAAGGACATCTCCGGCAACCGGATGCCATCGGTCGCCGACCTGCTCAAGCAGGCCGCGCAGGCGCCGGCAAACGCGGCGACAACACCCCCTGCCCCGAGCAGCAAGACGGTCATGGCCGGCCAGATCCGGGCCACCGGAGCCGGGAAGCCCCAGGAAACCGATCCGGCCGCGAAGAAGGACCAGCCGGTCATTCCGAGGGTTGTGGACATGGAGTCTTCCCAGAACTCACCTCCCGACAAGCCGCTCGATGGCAAGCCCAGCCCCCCCAGCAAGGGAGGTTCTCCTCCTCAGCGTCTTGCGGTCACGACCTTGATGGGCAAGCCGGAAGATCCCAAGTCCCCGCCTCCGGAAACGCCCGCCGAGAAGAAGCTCGATGACGCCGTGAACAAGCAGCGGGATCTGCTGGCGGAATTCGAGAAAGTGGCCGACGAGCTCAACCGGGTCCTGGCCAACCTCGAAGGAAGCACGCTGGTCAAGCGGCTCAAGGCGGCTTCGCGAGTCCAGTACAAGATCGGCGGCAAGATCAGCGACCAGATCGGCGAGACCTTCGGCGCGGCGAGTCAGCAGCTCGGCGCCTCGGCGATCAAGGTCCTCGGCGAGATGTCCGAGCAGGAGGCCAAGGGGAGCCACGACGTCTCGTTCATCATGGACGACATGCAGTCCTACTTCGAGCGTCGCCAGTTCCTCCGCTTCAAGACGGTCCTCGACGAGATGCGGCAGCAGGACGTCATCGGCGGCCTGAGGCAGCTCGGCGACGACATCAGGAAAGAGTACGGGGTCTCGATCGCCCAGTGCGAGTTCTGGTCCGACACGCTCGACCGCTGGGCCGAAGACCTCGTCGATCCGGCCTGTAGCGGGACCTGTCCCGGCGGCAAGACGCGCGCCAGCCTTCCCCCCTCGATCGTCCTGGAAGTCCTCCAGATCCTCGAGGCCGAAGTCAACCTCCGCGAGGAGACCCGCGTCGCCGAGCAGGCCCGCCCCGCCATCAAGGCCGAGGAGCACAAGAAGCAGGGCGGCAAACTCTCCGAGACGCAGAAAGGTATCCAGGACCGCACCGACAAGGTGACCCAGAAGATCCGCGAATTGCCCGATGGCGAGATGGAATTCGGCAAGGAGATCGCTCTCTTGAGCCAGGTTTCGGTCGTGATGGACGATGCGGCCACGATCCTGGCGAAGCCGGATACCGGCAAGGCGGCCATGGGCGCCGAGACCGAGGCCATCGAACTCCTCCTCCAGAACAAGCGGATCAACCCCAAGGCCGGCGGCGGCGGCGGTTCGAGCCCCGGCGGCGGCGGCACCGGCACGACCCACGACTCGGCCCTCGCCCTCGTCGGCGGCGGCGTCAACGAGAAGGAGGTCCGCGAGGACCGCGGCGTCTCGCAGGCCACCGGCGAATCGGGCCCTGCCCTGCCCGAGGAGTTCCGAGCCGGCCTGGATGAATACTTCAACCGGCTCGAGAAAGGGGCCGGCGGCCAGTAATCTCCCGGTCTCTCTCAGCGCGGAACTGCTCTGACCTGAATGATTCCAGATCGCCGATCTTTGGGGCCACAAGCCTCGACGATCGGCGATCTGGAATTCGAGCTTTCGAATCAGGAATGCAAATCGCAAATATCATGATCGCAGGGAGGTTGCGTCGTGCGGCATCTCTCATCCGGATGGCTCATTTCTTCTGTCGCGCTGCTGCATGCTGTGATCGGAGTCGGACCGAGAGCTTACGCTCAAGCCGAGGGCGAGCCGGAAGAGGACCAGCCGATCGTCCGGCGCCGCGCCGTTTTCGTGTCCGACCAGCAATTCGATCAATGGTTCTTCGGTCGCGAGGGCGGGGCCGATAAGGCGCGACATGCGTTGGAGGCCGATCTCCTGGAGCGGATAAGGTCAAACGGCTTCTCGCATTATTTGACGGCTGAACAAGAGAAAAAACTCGAACTCGCGGGAATGCGCGACATCCAGCGTTTCTTCGATGGAGTCCGTGAGAAAAGGGAGATGCTCGATCGTGTCGCGGAGGATCGGGGCCAGGTGCGCGCCATCCTCCTCGATCTCCAGACGTCCAGACGCAATCCGCTCGGAGATCGCGTCTTCAACGAGAAATCCTTATATGCCAAGATACTCGATAAGACCCTGAGATCGGAAAACGTACACGCCGGCAATCAGGCGTTCTACCGATCTCGGGTTGATCGGGTCGTGTCGGGCTGGGACCGCGAGCTAGACCTGAGTTCGAAGCAGCACGATCTCCTCGTGGAGCTGATCGCGCAGGAGACGCCGGCTCTCAAGCGGTACCATGGAGAATACGAAGCGATTGCCGTCACATTCCAGGCCGCCAGGTTGCCGAAGGGGAGATTCGAACGAATCCTGGAAGGATTTCAGGTTCAGCGACTCGAACAGAAGTTCCGGGATGCGACTCCGCGTGGCCCGATCCTGATCGCGAAAGGATTCGTCGAAGTCGGTGATCCAGATAATCAGTCAACCGCCGAGGTCAATCCTCAGGAACGCGAAAAACGCCAAGTGCCGTTCGCCCAACCCGGCGTTCAGGACAGACGAATCAGAGTTGAACAGTAAGACAGCCATACCGGCCCCGGAGTTTTGCACCGTGTGGCGAAAGCCTCATTTACCTCTCCTTGCGACCTTCGTGGTCCTCTTCGGTGTGAGTGGTTCCGCGCAGGCGCAGGACGAGGAGCCGGAAAAGGACCTCGTACCTCAAGGCGCTCATTTCTTCATGATGAATGAGAGTCAAATCGAGCAATGGGTCTTCAGGAAGGACCTGGACTCGGCTCGGAAGGACATCCAGGCTCGGCTCGACGCGGAGGTTAATCGCGCCGACCGGAAATACCACCTCGTCATGGGCCAGAAAAAGAAGCTGGAGGTTGCCGGGCGCGGTGACATGAAGCGGCTGTTCGATCGTTTCGAGGAGCTGAGGAAGCGGGTCCGACGAAGCCCGATCCCATTCAATATGAATGACCCGGGTTATCGGGAGCTCCAATCGCTCGAGAAGGCCTGCAAGGCCGATCTCTTCGGTGACGACTCGATGCTCGCCAAGACCCTCAAGAGGATCTTGACACCCGAACAGGTCGCTGCTCACGAGAAAGATGTCTATCGTTCAAAAGTGGATCTGATCCTTGCCATCCTGGACCGGGCCATCGCCCTCAACGAGGATCAGCACCGACGGCTCGTGACCGCGATCGTCGAGGAGAGCCCTCCCCTTTTGCGATACGGGAGCTTCAACTACGATGCCGTGATGTTGCAAGCATCCCGACTTCCCCGGGATCGGATAAGGCCGATCCTCGACGCCGAACAACTCGGCAAGATCCTCGTACGCTTCGAGCAAGCGAAGCGCATGGAAAAGATCCTGATCGCGGAAGGATACGTCCTCTCAAGGGCGACAGCACCCGAGCGATCCGTGTCCCCGAAAGACGACTCGAAACCGACGGTGTCCGATGCTCGCTCGAAGTGACCTTCGCGACCTGATCTCGTTCCCGCGCTCCGCGTGGGAATGCCGTCCTCGACGCTCCGCGTCGCCCGAGCCCGGATCGCGGCCGAGTATCCGTCGGGACGCAGGGCGTCCGTGCTGATGTTCCCACGCGGAGCGCGGGAACAAGTTGCCGCGAGTCGTCTCAGAAATGATTCTTATCGCAAATTCAATGATAATTACTTTTATACTGGTGTGATCGCCCTCCTCGCCCGAGTTCCATGTCATGGGAAGACCACTCACTTTGATCCTGATGGGCGCGACCTTCTGCGGAGGCCTCCTCGGCGGCCTGCCCGCGCTGGCCCAGGATGTTGCCGACGACGAGCCCGATCAGCGGCCGAACATCGCTCCGGCGCCGATCCGTCCGGCACACGGCCTTCACTTCTCCGACCGACAGATCGACCGTTGGCTCTTCGGACTCGACGGCGACGTCGATTCTGCCCGCCTGCTCTCCGAGTCGCGCTTGAAATCCAGGATCGGCTACATCGATCAACTTTGCATCCTCACGCCGGACCAGCGCAAGAAGCTGGAACTGGCGGGTCGGGGTGACATCAAACGATTCTTCGACCAGGTAGCAGAGAGAAAGAAGGCGTTTTACCACGAGAAGAGCCGAGATGAGGTGTTGCAGTCCGTGGAGCTAGCGAGGCTCTTGGGCCAAGCCTACCGATCGGGAATTTTCAGCGACGCGTCCATGTTCGCGAAGGTTCTCGGGGCGATCCTGGATCCGGCGCAATCGATCCGCTACCGCCGCGATGGCAATGGTTCCCGACTAACTCGCTACCAGGCACGGCTCGAGTGGGTCGCCTTGACACTGCAAAAGGGACTTTCCCTGAGCGACGGCCAGCGTATCCGGCTCTTGTGCATTCTCCTGGAAGAGACTCGCCCACCCCGCCGTTTCGGCCCGATCGACTATTACGGTATCATGGTCCAGGCGTCTCGAATTCCCGAGGGCCGATTGAAACCGATCTTCAGCGTTCGGGAGTGGGATGGATTCCAAAAAGAAATCGATGAAGCCAGGCGACGGGAAGGCGAGCTCAGAGAATCCGGCTACCTCCCCGAGGAGGATGATCAACCCGACCGGGAAACGGCCCGCCAGATCCGCACGGGCCTGATTCGCGGACTCCGAACCACGCACCCACAACAACGAATAACCGACTAGCTGCCATGATGACCAGGCTCCGTTTATTCTTGCTCTCGACGATCGCCGGGTGTGCGACTTTGACCTCCGCGCTGGCCCTCGCCCAGCTCCAGGATGTCGTCGTCTCGAAGGTGGCCGTGCCGCAAGACGTCCCCAAATCGACGACCGTCAAGTTCAAGCCGACCAGGGTAGGGAAAGTCGAGGGGGCGCCTCCCTCCGCAACCCCAGCTCCCTCGGAGAAGAGTTCCGTCCTGATAGACACGCCAGCACCCGCGGACAGGAAGACCCTTCCAGGGAAGGCCGCCGTGAAGGACGTCATGGTGAAGCGCATCGTGCCCAATCAAATGAATCTGGATGGTCAGGTCCAGCAGATGATGATGCAGGTTCGCCCGATCCTCCGCGCGGAATTCCACATCATCCGGGTCGCCTGCCGCCCCACCGCCGAACAACGCAAGGCGATCGCGCAGGGCGCCGAGCAGGCCCTTTGGGACGCCACCAGGAAATATGTCGAGGCCATGCGACGCCCGATGACCCCCGCCCAGCGCACCGCGAACGACCCGCGGAAGATGATTCAGGAGGGACTGGTGCAGGTCCTCAAGTCCCACCTCAGCGAGGAACAGGTCGCCCTGTACCGGAAAGAGATCGCCATCCGGGCCGAGGCCAAGAAGCAACTCGCCCTCCGCAACCTGGTCGCCCGGCTCGATCATGACCTCATCCTCAGCCCCGAGCAGCGCGCCAAGCTCGGCGAATCCCTGGCCGCCCACTGGGACGATGCCTGGGGCCAATCGCTCGAGATGTACCTCTACGACAACAACTTCTTCCCCCCGATCACCGATCAGTATGTCTCCCCATTCTTGAATGAGTCCCAGAAAAGGATCTGGAAAGGTGCCCAGAAAGTCCAGGCGTTCTGGGGTGGGATGGGCATCGTCGGAGGTATCATGGCGGACGACCCCCTCGAGGACGAGGAATTACGCGATGCCCGACTGGCCGCCGCGAAGAAGAACGGTACCCCGGCTCGCCCGGCGCTACCCAAGATGGAGATGATGAAGGCCGAGATGAAGTTCATCGAAAAGGGCCAGAGTAAGTAGGAGCCCGAGGCGGACCGTCGCGACGACACTTGCCGTTCGCCATCGAGAGGAACCCTCATGATTCGCCGGTCTCGCATATTCGTTCGTCTGCTGCCGTTCATGACGGTCCTGGTGATGCTCGCCCTCGCCCCGGCCGCCCTCGCCCAGGACGACCCGGACGAGGAGCCGGCCGAGGTCAGCGTCCCCGTTCGCGGCATGGTCGTGAACAATATCCAGTTCGACTCGTGGGTCTTCGGCAACATCGGGTCCGCAAACGCCGGCGTCGCCCGCAACAAGCTCGACTCGCTCCTGACCCTGAGCGTGGAGGATCTGGAGCGGTCCTGCGGCCTGACCCCGGTCCAGAAGAAGAAGCTCATGCTCGCCGGCCGCGGGGATATCAAGCGGTTCTTCGATCACGTCGAGGAGATCCGGAAGAAGTTCGAGAAGACCAGGAACGACCAGAATCAATTCGGGAACGTCTGGCAGGACATCCAGACCCTCCAATCGACGTTCCAGGCGGGCGTCTTCGGCGACGAGTCGATCTTCGCCAAGTCCGTCCGTGCGACCTTGAGCGCCGAGCAGGTGGCCAGGCATGAGAAGATCGCACAGGATCGTCTCATGTTCCGATACCAGGCGCGGGTGGACCTGGCGATGGAGCTCCTCAACAACAGCGTGGGATTCACCGAAGGGCAGAGGCAGAAGCTCCACAAGCTGCTGATGACGGAGACGCGCCCACCCAGGCGGCTCGGCCAGAATGACTACTGGGCCATCCTCTATCTGCTCGGCATGCTGCCCGAGGACAAGATCAAGCCGATCTTCGAGGACGTCCAGTACCAGAGCCTGAGGCGCCAGCTCGATCAGGCGAAAGGACTGGGCCAGTGGCTCAAGCAGAACGGTTTCGTCCCCGACGAGGAGCCCGGCGCCAAGGGGGCCCAGCCCAAGGCCGCGATCCGCGGCCGCGCGATCATGCCCGCGATCCCGATCCAGGTCATCGATTGAAGTACGGAGAAATGCCAATGTCGACCACGACGATCGAGGGCCCCGCGAGCCGACGACGGACCTCGCCGATCACGACAGGCCGAGTCCTATCGATCTCCAGTTGCGCGGTCGCCGTCCTCGTCTCCGGTTGGCTCGGGAAATCGCCCGCTCTCGCCCAACCTCCGAACGCCCGCTTCGGTGACGTCGTCCCCCGCGACGTCCGGGAGATGTACGACCGCGGCCTGCAATATCTCGCCAAGACCCAGAGCGACCGCGGCGACTGGCAGGGCGGTCAGCAAGGCCCAGGTATTACCGGCATGTGCCTGATGGTCTTCCTCGCCTCCGGGGAAGACCCGAACTTCGGCCCGTACAGCAACAACGTCCGGAAGGCATTGCGCAACATCATCACGTCCCAGGACGCCGACACCGGCATCATGGGCAATGCCATGTACCACCACGGCTTCGCCATGCTCGGCCTGGCCGAAGCCTACGGGGCCGTCGACGAGCGCAACCTCTGGCCCGACGGCAAGGGACCGCGATCGATCGGCCAGGCACTCGAGCTGGCCGTCCGCGCCGCGGTCACCTCGCAGAAGAAGAACCCGAACGGGGCCTGGCGGTACTCCCCGGATGCCCAGGACGCGGACACCTCCGTCAGCGGCGCCATCTTCGTCGGGCTGCTCGCGGCCCGTAATGCCGGAATCGAAGTCTCGGACGAGACGATCGACAAGGCGATCTCCTACTATGTTTCCATGACCTCGTCCGGCGGTGAAGTCGGCTATTCCGGCGGCCTGGGCGGCTTCGGCGACTCGCTCGCACGCAGCTCGATCGCCACCGTGGTCTACGCCGTGGCTCGACGCAAGGACCTCAAGCAGTACAAGGCCACGCTCGATTATCTCAAGCAGCGGCTCGAGCAGTCGGCGATGAACTATCCCGAATACGCGCGCTATTACGAGTCCCAGGCCCTCTTCCAGGGCGACATCCTGTCCTGGGAGAAATGGAACAAGCTCCTCATCCGCCAGCTCAAATCCGTCCAGCGCCCCGACGGCAGCTTCCAGGGTCAATTCGGCAACGACGTGGGCACGTCGCTATCGCTCCTGGCCCTGGCCCTGAATTACCGCTTCCTGCCGATCTACGAGCGTTAGGACTCCCTATCGAGGGTCTTGCCGGTCGGGCTCGATGTCGACGAAGCTCATCCCGAGCGGCCGGGCTTCGGCGACGACCCGACCGCCCGCCTCCACCCGGTACAACGGCAGGGCCGAACCGGTGAGGATCACCTGCCCGCATCGAAGCGACAGGTCCCACCCCGCCAGGCGGCCGGTCAGCCAGCGCAGGGTCGTGGCCGGTCCGCCCATCGTCCAGGGCTCCCGAGTCGTCCCCACGGGGCGGCCATCGATGACGACCTCCAGCCCCTCCACCGCGGGCACCTGACCGGAACAGATCCGTTCCTGTTCGGCAAGGACGAACCCGGCGTGCATCCCTCCCGACGCGACCAGCGCAACGAGGGGGCTCCCCTGCTCCGGCAGGACATAGTGATGCAGCTCGATCACCGGGAAGACCGACTCAATCGCCGCGACGTACTCCTCATCGGCCAGAGGTTCGCGCGGCAGATCCCGGGAGAGGCGAATCGCAAGTTCACCTTCGATCGCCAGCCCCGCGAATCGATCATGGGCGAGCCTGGAGCCCGGAGGAAAGCATCCCCGGTCGAAGAGCCGCCCGAAGATGGGTTCACGAATCCCGAGCTGGTCCTGGATGGACCGGCTCGTGCAACCGACCTTGTACCCGATCACCCGCTCGCCACGATCCTCCCGCAACCGCGCGACTTCACCCTGTAGGCTATAAGCGCACTCGAGCGAGATCCCATCGGGCGGGACGAACGAGCGCCATTGCGTATGGGCATCGAGGTCGGACAGCAAGCGACGGGCCCAATTTTCCCTCTCTCCTTCTTCGCATCCCAACGTTATCCCTTCCGTGAACTTGACCAGCGAATCCCGATGCTCTAGCCGCTCTCTTCCCGTTCCGTGTCGGTCCGCGTATTCCATGGTTACTTGTCCCAGGAATCGGAATGGAATCGGGTTTCCTCCGTCCGGGATCGATGAGGTTCGTCCCGGGTCTCCGACCCACACGCGTGAACGTATTCGTAGGCCGAAAGGAGTTTGTGAACGAGGGACTCATGCCGATTCCTGGGGTATGGAACGCGGAATGAGAGGCCGCTTCGTCTCCCTCGCCCCGCGCCAGGATGGCCTGAGGCCGTTGCTTGTCCGTAGACCACGGCGATTCCCGTCGCGAGCGCTCAATCAACGGGATATGGGTGATTGAATGTCCAGCCTTTGGCCTCGAGTTTCGTGCGGATCTCGCGTGCTTCGGCGATCAGCTTCGTGCGAACCTCTTTGTTGAAATTGACCACAAAACCGGGAGCGAAATTTCCCAGCATGGTCCTGATCTCGCCATACCGGTTGGCCATTTTTCGGTCGCCATCCACCCGATCGGTCGGTTGAGAATCCACGGTCCTGCTCTCCTCGCTACATCGTCGTGGTTCGTCCTGTCATGCCCCGTTGCCGTCGGCACGAAGTGACAAAATAGGATACCGCTCACGCCGACGCGTCGAAAGCCTTTCTCGTGGACACTACTGTCTCATATCCGAGGATTCTCAGGATTTCGCCGCCCATCGATCTCGGGAGTTTCTATAATCCAAGGTAATGGTGAGATCCAGCAAGGTTCGGGGTGCGCATGCGGGCGAAATCAAGAGCGTGGGTCAAATGGAATACGCATCCCATCACGCGAGAAAGCGTCGAGACGAATCGAGGATGCTCGGTCGAAGAGGACGCGAAGAATTCACGCCTTCGGGACTCAGTGATCAGGTCTCCGACCGAATCGTTTGGGTTTCAATGATGACACCCAAGGAACCAACCGCGAGCCGGACACTCCATTCGCGCGGAACGAAGCCACCGCGATTTCCGAAGCCGACTCTCAAGTCCGAGAATGTCCCAAACAAACGCGGCCTTGCCGCATGTAAGGTACAAATCAGGCGAAACGAAGCCACAAATGCGAAGAATAGATAAAATATAACGACCGATTTCGTTGAGGCTCGATAGGTAAGGTCAGGAAGCCGGTGAAACGAAGCCAGAGAAATGCCATGAAAAGCGTTCACGTGAGCCATTTTTGGCTATGAGTGTTGGCGAGGAGGGACGAACGCGGATTCGATCTTCTGAACTTCGCGCAGTCCCAGTCAAGAAACGCGCGAACGAAGCCACGGTTTTGCAGGTTGTATCGATTGTAGAGACCGATTCGAGGCAAGAGCAGATGAATCGGATCGCGAAGCCAAAAGACTCGCCCATCTGCGCCTGCCGAATCGGACTCAAGCGATGACGTTGACAACCTGTCCGGCGAATCATGGTGCCACTTTCAGTCGGTCACTTCGGCGGCGCGCAGTCCGTTCCCGGCCAACTATTCAGTATTCGGGCCTGCGGTTAAGATACAGCGTACCTTCACGGTCGCTCGGACCTCCCCATAACGCGGATTCCGGAGATCGACTCGCGAACCGGCCGGCGCATTGCTCCGCGGGATCGTGCCGGTCGTCTATTGCACAGAGAGTCGGAAAGCCATGCTGAACCAGGGATTGAAGAATCTCGTCGTCTCGCGACTCTTGCCCACGATCCAGACCCCCGGTCAGTACGTGGGTGGCGAGCTCAACAGCGTCGTCAAAGATCACCGCGTCACGCGCGGGACCGTCTGCCTGGCCTTCCCCGACACATATGCCCTGGGAATGAGCCACCACGGGCTTCAAGTCCTCTACAGCCTGATGAACTCCGAAGGCTGGGCTTGCGAGCGTGCATTCACGCCGCTGACCGACTTCGAGGCCGCCCTCCGGCACCATGGCCTTCCTCTCTATAGCTTGGAGACGTTCACTCCCCTGGGTCAGTTCGACGTCCTGGGCTTCTCGCTCCAGTACGAGATCTGCTATACGAACGTCCTGACGATGCTCGACCTGGGCGGCATCGCTCTCCACGCCGAGGATCGCGGCCCGGACGACACGTTGGTCATCGCCGGCGGCCCGGGTGCACAGAACCCCGAGCTGCTCGCTCCTTATATCGACCTGTTCGTCATCGGCGACGGCGAGCCGAGCCTTCCGGTCGTCTGCGAACTCTGGAAGGGGATGGCGGACTCGGGCCTGTCGCGGGCCGAGAAGCTGGCGCGGATCGCCGGTCAGGTCGATTGGGCCTACGTCCCGCGCTTCTACGAGCCCATCTATCGCGACGACGGCACGATCCTCGAGATCCGCAGGACGCGCGACGACGTCCCCGAGGAGATCAAGCCCTGCGTGATCCGGGACCTCGATGCGATCCCGCTGCCGACACGGCCGATCGTCCCGTTCATCGAGACGACCCACGACCGGATCGCGATCGAGATCATGCGAGGGTGCCCCTGGCAGTGCCGGTTCTGCCAGAGCACCGTCATCAAGCGTCCCTTGAGGTACCGAACCGTCGAGACGGTCGTCCAGGCCGCGATCGAGAGCTACAATTCCACAGGCTATGACGAGATCAGCCTGCTCTCCCTCTCCACCAGCGACTACCCGGATTTCGAGGAGCTCGTGACGCGGATGAGCGAGGTGTTCACGCCGCTGGGGGTGAAGATCTCGCTGCCCAGCCTGCGGATCACCGAGACGCTCAAGAAGATCCCCGCCCTGCTCGCCGAGGGCGGTCGGAGCGGACTTACCCTCGCCCCCGAGGTCGCGCGCGACGACATGCGCGAGCAGATCCGCAAGCCGATCGACAACAAGGATCTCTACGAAGGCTGCGCCGAGGCGTTCCGCCGCGGCTGGCGCAAGGTCAAGCTGTATTTCATGTGCGGACTGCCGGGCGAGCGGCCCGCCGACCTGGATGGCATCGTCACGATGGCCGAGACGATCGCCCGCATCGGCAAGGAGGTCACCGGCCGTTACGCCGACGTCACGGCCAGCGTCTCGAATTTCATCCCCAAGCCGCACACTCCTTACCAATGGAATGGCATCCAGTCCCGCGAATATCTGCACTGGGCTCACAAGTACATCCGGTCCAGGGTCAAGCTGCGCTCCGTGACGGTGAAGTGTCACGACATCGAGCGGAGCATGCTGGAAGGCATCTTGACCCGCGGCGACCGTCGCGTCGCCCCGGCGATCGAAGCCGCCTGGCAACGCGGTGCCCGGCTCGACGCCTGGAGCGAGCATTTCCATCCCCAGATCTGGTGGGACACCTTCGCCGACCTCGGCATCGACGTCCCGTTCTACAGCCATCGCGATCGACCCATCGAGGAAGTCCTCCCCTGGGACCATATCCGGATCAAATACGGCCGCGACTACCTGGCCAAGGAGCAGGCCCGCTCCGTGGTGCAGCTCGAAGCGATGGCCGGGGCGGTTTAACCGGCGATATCGGATTCCAGCTATTTTGTCGGGCGTCAACTTTCAGGAGTGGACTCATGGCGACCGCAACCCAGGCGAGATCGTTGACCGCTGAGGAATTCATGGCGGCGGACCTCGGCGAGGGGACGTTTGAATTAGTGCGAGGGGAGATTGTCAAAATGCCGCCGCCGATGCCGGAACATGGACGAGTCTGTGTCAACGTCGGATTCGTACTCGAATCGCACGGGCGACGTTCCGGCCTGGGTTACACTCTCTCGAACGACTCCGCCGTGTTGATCGAGCGCGGTCCTGATACCGTTCGAGGCGCCGACGTGTGCTTCTACAGTCATGCGCGCTGGCCTCGATCGGAGGTCGGGAGGATACTGCCACCGGTACCCCCCGATCTCGTCGTGGAGGTCGCTTCGCCGAGCAATCGCCCGGGGACGCTTTTTAGTAAAATCGGCGAATATCTCGATGCTGGCGTCTTACTGGTCTGGGTGGTCTATCCGAGTTCGCGTCGAGTGGCTGTCTATCGGCCAGATCAAGAGGATGCTACATTTTTCAATGAGGGGGATTTCCTCGAGAACTTCCCCGAGTTGCCCGGTTTCCAGTGTGCGGTGGCCGACCTCTTCCTCTGAGTCCGGGTGGAGTATGTGATTCGCGATCCATGAGCAATACGCCCCCCCCCGCGACCGCGACCGGTCGACGCCCCTGTTGGCCCTGGGTGATGCTGGCCCTCGGCCTGTTCTGGACGATCCTGATCCGAATTCCGCTGATCCTCAATGCCGAGGATCACCTGGACAGCGACCTCGCCGTGGACGGCCTGACCTTGCTCGACGCCCTGCACGGCCGATGGCGTTGGCATTATCCCGGCACCCCCTATATGGGCATTCCGCCGATGCTGGCTTCGTATCCACAGGCACTGATCTGGGGCGCCAACCCGACCACCCTAGTGAGCGGGGGTACGGTCATCTGGGTCCTCGTCGTGGCTTCGACGTTCTGGCTGGCTTGGCGGGCCTTCGGGGCGGACGTCGCCGGTTGGTCGATCGTGCCGCTGGTCTTCTCGTCGCTCGGCACGATCTGGCTGTCCAGCCGGATCACGGGGGGCCATCTGCTGACCTTGGTCTGGCACATCGCGACGTTCGCGGGGCTATACTCCTACCTGAACCGGGGGGGCTGGAAGCGCGGCGGGATCCTGGGATTATGGTGCGGGCTCGGTCTCTATCTCGACGCCATGTTCCTGTTCACGATCGCCGGGCTCGTGCCCGGCCTGGTGATGGGCGCGCTCAAGCTAGGCAGGTCCAGGTCGGCCCTCATTTCAGCGGCGGCTTTCCTGGTTGGCATGAGCATCGGTATGTCGCCTCGGGAAATCGGGCGGCGGATCGACTCCTACGACGCCTATCCGTCCCAGTTCTCGGCGACCTTCGAGGGCTCGGCGATCGCGGAACACGCTCGCCTCCTGGTCGTCGAGTGCCTGCCCAGGATGGTCGGCGGCTCGGCCCTGAATGACCTCGAAGGCCGTTCCATCGACCCCGAGACTCACCTCGGTGACCTTCTCGCGTCGGTCACGGGAGCGAAAGCGGGATGGAAGCTGCCCCGATCGAAGGCCCTGGCATCGCTCATCATCGTGGTCGGGTTTCCGATCGCGATGCTGCGACTCGCGGCCGATGCCTTCAGGCGGTCGGATGCGGCGCGACAGGCGGTCGGCCTCGGCGCGACCGCCTCGGCCCTCCTGATCGCGGCCGCCTTCCTGGTCAATCGGAACATTTTCAACTCCGATAATTATCGATACGTGATCTTCCTTCTCGTCCCTTGGAGTCTAGGATTCGGCCTCCTGATGCAAGACCTGACCCGCCGCGGTCTACGCGGTCGAGTGGTGGCCATCTTATTGGCAGGGCTGCTGGCCACGGCGTCAACCGTGATGACGTTCTACTGGTATCGCGACACGCGCCATTATCTCGATGTGAGCGGCATTCCCCGCCGGATTGGGTCTCACCAGTGGTCAACGTTGCCATTGCGGATCTTCCAGGCCGGCTTCGTGCGTGGCCCGAATCCCCGGCACTCGCAGTTCGAGATCCCCTCGGATGTGACGCACGTCTTCGCCGGCTACTGGGACGCATACCGGATGGCCTTCCTGTCCGGGGGGCGAATCCAGGGCATCCCGCTGCCCATGTACCCCAATCGCTTTCCGGGCTGGTCGGCCGGTCTCGGGCCGGATCGTGGTAAGCTATTGGTGTTCCTGAGGGAGAACGACGAGCCCGCATCGAGATCGCGCCCGGCCTCGGAGCTGCCCGGGGGAAGGCCCCCACTCCTCATCGCCGAACGTGGGACAGGAACGCAGTCGCCCGCGAATGAGGCCGCCAGGCTCCGGTCGGCGAGAAGACTCGATTGGAAGGCTCCCTTCGCGACCGTCTGGGGGGCCGACGGACGCGACCTCGCGGAAGTCGACCGCCTCCGGGTCGTAATACCAACAATCGAGTCAGCGAGGCGATAGCCGTGTCTCAGGGGGAGTCCGAATCGAACGAGGGTCCGCCCGGGCTATTCCAGCGACAGCCGTGGGGCCGGGGCGATTGGATGGCGATCCTCGTCTGGACCCTGGTCATCGCGGCGTTCTTCTGGGATGTCGTCTCGCTACGGCGCGCGCTGTTCTACTTCGACATCACCGAGATCAATTATCCCTATCGTGCGTTCTTCGCCGACGAGCTGCGGGCAGGCCGCTTCTCGCGATGGTTCCCCGGCCTCTATTGCGGCATGCCCTTGTTCAGCGAGAGCCAGGCGGGTTATCTTCATCCGTTCAAGTATCTGCTCTATCCCTGGATGGCGACCTGGAAGGCGCTGAATCTCGACACGGTGCTCTCAGTTTGGTTGACGGGCGTGGGTGCCTATTCCTGGCTGAGGCGGCACGTCGGCCCCGCGGGCGCCTTGACCGGGGCGGCGGTCCTGGGCCTGGGGGGATTCACATGGGCCCATCTGATCCACACCAGCATGATCAATGCGCTGGCGAGCGTGCCCTTCCTCCTCTGGGGCCTGGAATCTTCGTGGGAGTCCGGTCGATGGCGAGGCGCCGTCCTGGGCGGACTCGCCCTGGCCTGTCAGGTGTTCGCAGGGCACCTCCAGGATGCCCTGTTCACCGTCGTCCTGGTCATGATGTATGGCCTCTATCGCGCGGCGACCGAGCGGGATCTGAAGTCACGCGTCCTGGTCATGTGCATGACACTCGCGCTGGTCGCACAGGGCGTCCTGATCTCCGCGGTCCAATGGATGCCGTCCAAGGAGCTCCTCGATCGCTCGCCGCGTGCCGGCGGCCTGCCCTGGGGCGAGCTGGTCTTCGGGTCGTGGAATCCCGAGCTGATCCCGACCCTGGTCGTCCGCGAGGCCTACGGGACCCGGGCTCGGGATACCGATTGGATGGACGGATTCTACCCCTATCACGAGATGGATTCCTACCTGGGCCTGGTCGCCATCGCCCTGGCGGTCATCGGTGCGGGGGGAGCGTCCAGGCGCGACCGCTGGGCCAATTTCTGGGTCATCCTGGTCGGGATCGGCTCGATCTTGATGCTGGGCAAGTTCACCTTCCTGTTCGATCATGCGAATGAAATCCCCATCCTGGGTTCATCGCGAGAACCGGTGCGGTTCCATCTCTGGGTATCGATCGGCGTCGCCGCGCTGGCGGCCTTGGGGGTCGAGCGGCTTCGGCGGCCCGGTACGGTCTCACTCCGCTCGGCCTATATCCTGGCCGTCGCGCTGATCGTCGTGTCGATTCCCATCGTGATCTGGCTGTATAATCCCGTGTGGAATCAGCCCAAGAAATGGGCCGAGACCTATCACCTCGACCGGTATCGTTGGCTAGGTCGAGAGCTGATCGGGTCAACCCTGAGGACGGGGATCGTCTGCGTGCTGGGCTGGTGGGTCGTGCGGAGTGCCGCTCGCTCGACGGCCGCGTCGCGGCGAGCCCGCTGGGCCGCCTTCTTGCCGCTCGTGGTCATGGCCGATCTCCTCGGCGCCCACTGGAGAGATGTGGAGACGGCCGAGCCTCGTTACTGGACCGAGGCGCCCGAATCCGCCAAACGACTGAAGGCCGACCCCAGCCTGATCCGCATCTTCGCCCGGGGCGACAAGCACTCGGGTGAGCCGGGATATGCCTCGGAGCGGGTCAACTTCCTGACCGTCCGCGACCCGCTGGACTGGAGTTTGCCTCCGGTCTGGGGTATCCCCACGTCGCGCGGTAATACGCCGATGATCTCCAGGCGGCTCCAGCTCTACTCCGCTCTCACCGAGCAATTCCCCTGGAGGCACGACCTCGAGAGTGACTCGCACATCGTCACCGGTCGAAAACTTCATCCGGCGTATCGCCACCTCCCCACGGAGCCCGTCGGGTCGGCGTTCATCCATAAGAACCGAACCGCCCTTCCCCGGGCCCGACTGGTGGGCCGACCGATTTACGCCGATGACCTCCAGCAGGCGGCCGTCGCGTTATTGCGCCAGGGTTCTGAACTCCGCGACCGCGTCGTCGTCGAAGACCCATCGCGGCCGCTCTCATCCGATGCAAGTGTCTCGGGGTCGGCACGAGTGGTTGATGAACTCCCAGAGCAAGTCACGGTCGAGGCTCTCGCCAACACACCCGCCTATCTCGTCCTTTCCGACACCTTCGACCCGGGGTGGTCTGCCACCATCGACGGCCAACCGGCGCCGATCCTTCCCGCTTACCTCGCCTTTCGAGCGGTCTATCTTCCCAAGGGAAACCACGCCATTGTCTTTCGCTACAGCCCCGCCGGATTCGGAAGTGGCCTGGCCGTCACCGCGCTCGGCATCATCCTGGGCTTGCTCCTGGGATTCTGCCCCCGGATGTCGGCGTCCATGCTGCCCGAGCACGACACCCTGGGCTGGCCCTCCTGGTGGCGGACCGCCTGGCTCCTGACGCTGGGCTTGGTCGTCCTGGCATCGACGATCGCCATAGGGCCTGGTTGGACCGTCGCATTGCAGTCTCGTTGGAAAGACGGCCTTCATACTCACACCTGGGGATCGGGCTACGAGGCCAACAAGACCAACCGGATGTGAAATGGCACGGGGAATGCAGGGTTGGCTGGATCGATATCTGGTCCCACTGACATGACCAGTGCGTCGGTCCAAGTGAGGAGCTTTCGGTGTCATCCCCCACGGAAAACAACGCCCGCGGAGTCCAGGTCATCGGGGCGTTCAAGCTGCTCAGCGCCGTGATGCTCGCGGCCGCCGGATTCGGCATCTTCCGGATGATGAATCAAGATATCGGTGACATGGTGGGACGTTTTGTCTTACGTCTCCACCTCGACCCGGAAAATGAGTTCGTCCAGGGAGCCATCTCGCGGCTAACGAATGTCGACCACAAACAACTGGTGGTCGTGGGTGCGGGCACGTTCTTTTACGCGATCCTGGAGGCGGCCGAAGGCGTCGGCCTTCTCCTCCGAAAGCGCTGGGCCAGCTATCTCACCGTCATCGCGACCGCGATCTTGCTCCTTCCCGAAGGCTATGAGCTCACCCACAAGGTCAATGCCTTGAGGATCTTCGTCCTCCTCGTCAATCTGGTCATCCTGGCTTATCTGATCTGGAAGCTCCGGGAGGAGCATAGTCACGATCATCAAGATCAGGACATACTCACACGGCAACGCGGCGAGCAGGTGGCTGTCCACTCCTGAGGTGGAAGATGCCTGGCCGGGAGGGATTCTCGCTTTTCATGACTTGGGCTTGGGCAATTCCGATTCGACCGTCTTGACGGGCTGGCCATCCTCCAGCGTCGCTGAGTACACCTTTGCGACGCGCTCGTCGGCCGCGAGTCCGGAGAGTACTTCGACGCGTCCCCCCTGCTCCAGTCCCAAGACAACCGATTGACGTCGAGCCATACCGTCTTCGACCACGAGGCAGAGGGTTCTCGAGCTGTCGCGACCGACCGAAGTCGTCGGTATGCTCAGTGCGTTGAGATGCTCCTCGACGACCACGGTCACGTGAGCATAGAGGCCAGGGCGAAGTTTGCCTTCAGGGTTGGGCACGTCGATCTCTGTGCGAAGGGTCCGGCTCTTGAAGTCCAGCGTCCAGGACGTTCGAGTCACTTTCCCCTCGAATTCCTCGGTCGCGAGCGCCTGGAGCCGGATGATCGCCCGATCACCCGGTTCGACCGATGTGGCGAACATCTCGGGCACGCTCACGGTGAGCCGTACCAGATCATCTCGTGCCACCGTGTACAGAGGCTGGCCTTTCGGACCCGGATCGGTCAAATCGCCGACATGAGCATTTCGTGCGATGACGACCCCATCATAGGGTGCGACGATCCTGGCGTAATCGCGTAGGACCTGGACGCGGTGGGAGTCCGCTCGGGCGACCTTGATCGACGCGGCGGCCGCGGCGATGTCGGACCGGGCCTTTTCCAGCATGGCCTGGCTGTGCTTGACAGACGCGCGGGCGGTTTGTATCTGGGCGTCAACCTCTTCGCGTGCCGACTCGGAGGACCTGAGCTTGCTTCGTGTCTCGTCCAGGAGGCTACCGGTCTGTGCCCGTTGGTTGAAGAGTTCCTCGATGCGATGGAACTCCGCCCGCCAACGAGCGAGGTCGGCATCACTCCGCTTGATACTGGCCTGGACCTCCGCCAGCTTCGCCTGCGAGGTGGCCAGATCGGCCTGCGAGACCTTCGCCTCGGCTCCGGCCTGCGCGAACTTCGCCTCGGATTCCTCGACGATCGCTTGCTTCTGCTCGGCCTCGGCATCGAGCTCCGGTACGCTGATCACGGCGAGGATCTGGCCCTTGCGCACCTCGGTACCGATGTCCACCGACCATTCCTGAATGTAGCCCGAGACCTTGGCATGGATCGATGTCGTCTCGTAGGTCTCAACCTGTCCCGGCTGCTCGGTCGTCCGACGGATCGTCCGACGCTCGGGTATCACCACCTCGACGCGAGGGACGGCCGGGCTGGAATCCGGGCTCGCCTTGGCCGTCTGAGATCGGACACAACCGGAGGCGCACAGCGTGAGGAACGTCAGCACTCCGATGCTCAGGAGTCTGGTTTGAGCTGAAACCAATAAGATCATCACTCGCCTCGAGCTTGGAATAGGCCCGAATTCCTGGTATTTCCGTTCGCGGCAATCCCGCCGTCGAGTATGGTCACATCATGATTCGCTTCAAAATATGGACTATCCGGATCGGCGGGGTCGATCGACGCCGATACTCGTCCGGCGCTCCCCTGCACCACCGCGAACACGGTCGGCAGCACGATCAGGGTCGCAAGAGTCGCCGCGGTGAGGCCGCCGATCACGGCTCGCGACAAGGGCGCACTCTGCTCGCCTCCCTCGCCCCAGCCCAGCGCCATAGGGAACATCCCGGCGATCATGGCGCAGCTCGTTATCAGGATCGGCCGGAGCCTTCCCCGGGCGCCGGCGACCGCCGCCTCTGCTGCGTTCGCTCCCAATTCACGCCGCTGACGTTCGGCGAACGTGACCAGCAAGATGGCGTTCGCCATCGCGACGCCGATGGCCATGATCGAGCCCATGAACGACTGGAGGTTGATCGTCGTCCCGGTCAGCATGAGTGCCACGACCACGCCCGCGATCACCGCGGGCATGGTCGAGATGACGACGAGAGCCAGCCGGACCGACTGGAAGTTTGCCGTCAACAGCAACAGGATGACGACGGCGGACATACCCAGTCCGATACCGAGGCCGCCGAGGATCTCCCTCATGGGAGCGATCTGGCCTCGAACCTCGACCGTGGCGCCCTGTGGCGGAGCTCCCGCTCGCGCGATCGCCCGGTCGACATGGCCCGACACCCGGCCCAGATCCTCAACCGAGATATTCGCCGTCAGGCTCACCACGCGCTTCATATTGTATCGATCGTATTCGCCCGGCATCGTCCCTTGATCCACCCTGGCGATGTCGCGGAGCAAGAGTGGTTCACCCCCAGGCCGCTGAATGGGGATGGTCTCGACCTCCTTGATCGAGTTCATGATCTGATAGGGGATCTCGACCTGGACCTGGTAGCCGATCCCGGTCTTGGGATCGGGCCAGTAGTTCGGTACTACGAACCGGCTCGATGACGTCGCCGCGACCAGGGAGCGTGCCACCTCCGCGACGGTCACTCCCCCCAGCCCGGCCTTCTCACGATCAACCTGGACGCTCACGGTTGGATAGTCGAGCGCCTGGACGAACTGCAAGTCGCGCAAGGAGGAGACCTTGGTCAGTTCCTTCCGGATCTTCTCGGCATACGCCCGATTGTCGGCCAGATTGGGGCCGTTGACCGCGACTTCCACGGGGGTCGGCGAGCCGAAACTCATCACCTCATTCACGATGTCGGCCGGCTCGAACGAGAATCGCACGTCGGGCATCTTCTCCGAAAGGAGGTCGCGGAGTCGCTCCTTGAGGCCCTCCACGGCGACGGTCGTGTCGTGTTTGAGTGCGACCCGCAGCACCATCTCTTCGGGACCGCCCGTCCACTGGAAGATCGCGTTGATGGGGTAGCTCGAGGGGATGAGCCCGATATAGCCGACCGAGATCTCGACATCATCCGCGCCAACCTCGTTCCGGATCGTGTCGAGCACCTCGAGAGCCAGTTTCTCGGTCTCCTCGATTCGAGTCCCGGTCGGGGCGCGCATCCGGAGCTGGAACCGTCCCGCATCCACCTTGGGAAAGATCTCCAGGCCGAGCAGCGGGCCCACGCCCGCAATCACTAGGGCGGTCAAGGCCAGGTAGGCCGGCACAACGATCCATCGCCAGTGAACGATCTGAGCGAGGCTGCGTCCGTAGGCGTTGATCGACCGATCAAAGACGGATTTCCTGTGGCTCTCCGCAATTACGGAGCGTTTCCGGAGTAACCAGGTCGAAAGTACGGGAACGAACGTACTCGACAGGAGATAAGAGGCGACCATCGCAAAACCGACCGCCAACGAGAGGGGCACGAAGAGCGCCTGTGCCGCACCGACCATGAAGAACGAAGGCAGGAAGACGGCCAGTATACAAAGCATGGCCAGGAGGCGAGGGACCGCCGTGTCCAGGTTCCCCTGCCGGACGGCCAGGGCGATCGAGCGGGTTCCCTCCATCTTGTGATGGATATTCTCGATCTCCACGGTCGCCTCGTCGACCAGGATGCCGATCGCCAGCGCGAGGCCGCCGAGGGTCATCAGATTGACCGTCTGTCCCGTGAGCCAGAGGGCGACGAGTGCACCGCAAATGGCGAACGGGATGTTGAGCACAACAACGATGACGCTCCGCCAGTCGCGCAGAAAGATCAGCACCATCAGCCCGGTCAGGACAGCGCCGAGAAGGCCCTCGGTCGCCAGGCTCCTCACCGCGTTGGTCACCGTCGGCGACTGGTCGAACTCGAAACTCACCCGAATATCATCGGGCAGGACAGCCTGCATTCGAGGTAAGGCATCCTTGACGTTCCGGACGACCGAGATCGTGGACGCATCCGCCCGCTTCGTCACCAGGATATAGACGGCGCGGCGGCCGTTCACGATCGAGTAGCCGGTCGCGATATCGCTGGAGTCCTGAACCGTGGCCACGTCGCGGATGTAGACTGATGGATTCGCCCCGACCCGGATCGGGATGTTCTCAAGCTCCTTGACGTCGCGAACCAGCGAGTTGATGGGTACGATCGGCATCATCTTACCGATCCGGAGGTTCCCCGAAGGACTGATCGTGTTGCCATTGGTTAGGGCCGTGATCAACTCGTCGGGGGACATCGCATACGACCGGAGCCGATCCGGATCCGCCCGGATCACCACCGTACGCTGGCTGCCGCCGAATGGGGGCGGCGCGGAGACGCCCGGGAGGCTGGCAAACATCGGCCGGACCTTGAAGAGCGCCTGGTCCTGGATCTCGCCGATGGTCTTGGTCTCGCTCCGGAGCACGAGGTAGCCGACAGGGACGCTGCCGGCGTCGAAACGGGTGATGAACGGCGAGACGGTCCCGGGCGGCATGAAGGCCCGAGAGCGTGTGACGTAGCCGATCGTCTCGGCCATGGCATTCGCCATGTTGGTGCCGGGGTGGAAGAAAAGCTTCATCACCGCCATGCCCTGGACATTCCGGCTCTCGACGTGATGAATGCCGGATATATAAAGGAAGTGGTATTCGTAGTAGTTGGTGATGAGACCCTCCATCTGCGCCGGGTCCATGCCGCCGTAGGGCTGAGCCACGTAGATGACCGGGAGATTCAGGTTGGGAAAGATGTCGATCGACATTCGAGACACCGCCAGCAGGCTGCCGAGCGCGACGGCGACGACGAGGACCATCACGGTGTAAGGCCGCCTCATGGCGAAGACGATCGGGTTCATCGAGTCGGTCCATCAAACAGGTGAGAGTGCCGCGGGTCGATTCGGAGAGTCGGCGGATCGAGCGATTAAGCCGCTCATCAGGAGGAGGACAAGATCACCTTGAAGAGAAACGCCTTCGGCGTGTCATGGCCTCCCCTGAGCTTGCTCCTCGATGTCCTTCAAATCGAGTATTGATTCTACCCCAGGACCGGACTTTGAGCCCAGATTTCGAAGTGAGCACCCACGTGAGGAGATCAATCATTCCGGGAAATCGTCATCGAAGGACGAGTGGTTTGACGCTGGTTTGTTGAAGGATGCGTTACCAGATCTGACAAATGGGTGAACCGTACATCGATGGTAGGATTCGACAAATCCAAAGCTGATGGAGCATTACGAAAAAACGCATGCGGCACCTCATTTTTCGTTTGACACCACCTGCCCTGTCTGTCAAATTGAGCGACACGCAAGCATAGGATGGCCGCATAGAGGAATCTTCAGGGCGTTATCTGTCCTCTTTTCCGGCGGTGGCTGGAGGTGTCGGATCGCGCGGCCTCGCCATTTCCTGTGGCTTTCACGTCTAGAATCGGCCTTTGGGCCCAAGCCATCGGGGCAAACACGTCGGGAGGCTACGCGGCGCTCGGCTTCGCGTCACGACTACTGGGCCCTGGCGGTCCAGCCTTATGGACCAGCAATCCGGTAATGAGGAGTCAACATGGCGGGCGATCCCCAGAACAAGCCGGTGCGATGGACCCGCGATTACGTCTTTGACGTACTGCGCACGCTCGGGATACGCGCGATCTTCGGCGTGCCCGGGACCAACGAGATACCGATCATCGACGGCACATCCGACCCGGCGAACGACGTCGAGTACGTCCAGTGCCTGCACGAGAACATCGCCGTCGGCGCCGCGATGGGCTACGCCCGGATGAGCGGGAAACCTGGAGTGGTCGTCCTCCACGTCACGCCTGGGATCGCGCACAGCATCGGCAACCTCTTCAATGCATCCCGCTCGCGGACGCCCATGGTGATCCTCTGCTGTCAGCAGCAGAACGAGTTGGTGACCCAGGAGCCACTCCTCGCCTCCGACCTCGTCGCGGTGGCGAAGCAGTACACGAAGTGGGCGCACGAGGTCCGGACCCCCGAGGAAATCCCGCTGGTCCTTCAGCGTGCCTTCAAGGAGGCGATGGCGCCGCCGGCCGGGCCGGTCTTCGTCTCGACACCATGGGAGTTCACGATTCGGTCGATCGGCAAGGACGATCGAATCGACGCGGTCACACGCGTCGCGCCGCATTTCACCGGCGACCCCGTCGCCATCGCCGAGGCGGCGCGCTTGCTCGCGGCGGCCGCGAATCCGGTGATCGTCGTCGGCGACGCGGTAGGCTACGCCCATGCCTGGCCAGAGATCCAGGCCCTCGCCACACTCATCGGCGCGCCGGTGCTGAGCCAGACCTTCAGCAGCCTCGCCAATTTCCCCAATGACGATGTCCACTGGCAGGGCGAATTGCCGGGCGGCCAGAGTCAGGCCCAGGGCGTGTTCAAGGACCACGACGTCGCGTTCCTCTGCGGCTTTGGCGCCCAGGCTCAACTCGCCGTCTTCAAGTATTCCGACGGCCCGCTGATCCCGGACCACGTCCGGCAGATCCAACTGACCGACAATACCTGGGACCTCGGCAAGAACCATGCGTGCGCGCCTGCGATCCTCGGCGATATCAGGTCGACGCTTCCGGCCCTCAACGACCTGCTCCGGAAGAATCCCCCCGCCGGAGCGAAGGGCCGCAACGACAAGCTCGGCGACCTCGCCAAGCAGCGGCGTGAAGCCTGGGACAAGTACATCACTAAGGCTCAGGGGCAGCCCGAGATCTGGGCCGTCCTGATCGCCGACGAGCTACGGGACGCGATCGCCGAGCGAAAGCTGGAGAAACGGTTTGTCTATGTCCACGAGGCCGTCTCCGACCCGGCGCCCTTCCAGTATCTCCTCCCCTTCGGGAGTGTCGCGGCCGAGCCGATCAGTTATTACTGCGTGGCGGGCGGCTCGCTCGGCTGGTCGATGCCGGCTTCTCTGGGGATCAAACTGGAGGAGAAGGGCACCCAGGGGATCACGACCGAACTGGTCGTCAATGCCGTCGGCGACGGCTCGACGTTGTTCTACCCTCAGGTCTGGTGGACCGCCGCGCACCGAGAGCTCGGCATCCTATACATCATCACCAACAACCGGGAATATCACACGCTCCAGCTCGGCTTGCAGCAGGTGGTCGCCGCGTACGGATCGGCCCCCGGCTATGGCTGGCATCCCAGGACTCTCGACCCCGAATACCTCCGGATCCGAAAGCCCGAGGTCAACCTCGTGGGGCTGGCTAAGGCGATCGCTGGAGTGGACGGAGAGGTCGTCAAGGCGCCCGGCGACGTGGCCGCTGCGGTGCGGCGCGGGATCGACTACGTGCTGAAGAACAACCGCTCCTACGTGCTCGATGTTTGGACTGCTCAGGACACGCTCGTGCCACCGTCCACGGCCGCTGCTGCGGCAGTCGCCGCGGCGGGCCCTCAACTCGCGGGGCCCTTCGCCGAGCAGCCCCCCCTCGACTTCTTCCACGAATCGTCCCAGCAAGCCGGGTTTCGCGCGAACGCCGCAGCCGCCGCACCCGCGCCCCGTGCCAACATCCCAAGCCTTTTCTGAACCTCCAGGCGAGCGCGACCCACCGCATGGGGCCGCCCGGAATGAGGATCATCACCTATGCCTGACAAGAAGGTTGACATCGCCATCGTCGGGGCCGGAGTCTCCGGCGTCTTCACCGCCTGGCGTCTCCAGGAGCACTTCAATCAGCAGGGGCACGAGAAGAAGGTCGTCGTCTACGAGGCGAGCCGTCGCGTCGGCGGACGGCTGCTCTCGGTACGGCCCCCCCATATCTCCGACATGGTCGCGGAACTCGGCGGGATGCGCATCCTCCCCGCGGTGCAGCCGCGGATCTCGAAACTGATCGGCGAGTTGAACGGCCGACTCACCGGGGATCGCCAGATCGAGTTGTACGATTTCCCGGTGGACGAAGATCAAAATATTGCGTACTTGCGCGGCGTCCACCTCAGGCTCTCCGACTTCCAACTGAATCCGGCGAAGGTTCCCTACAGAGTAAGCTTCCTCGAACGTGGGATGACTGCCGGGCAAATCCTCGTCAACGCCATCGAGCAGATCGTTCCGGGGATCACCAATCCCACGCTGACCGAGGAAGCTCGCCGAAAGATGACGCAAGGGGCGACCTTCTGCGACAGGCCGCTCTATCAGCAAGGGTTCTGGAACGTCCTGATGCGAGTCATAAGCGGCGAGGCGTACCTGCTCGGTGTCGACGCGGGCGGTTACAACTCGACCCTGACCAACTGGAATGCGGCCGACGCCATCCCATGGTTCCTCTCGGATTTCGGAGTCGCGCCGGAGTACAAAGGGTTCCGCCGGGGATTCCAGCAGGTTCCTCTGACGCTGGCGGAACTCTTCGAGCAAGCCGGGGGAGAGATCCGCCTTCGGTCTCCACTCGACGGGTTCCGGCAGGCGAATGGCGGATACGAGCTGAACTTCAGCGGCAAGACCGTGGACGCGAAGGCCCTGATCCTGGCGATGCCCCGCCGTTCGCTCGATCTCGTCGCCCCCAATAGCCCACCGCTCCGGGAGATCTCCCACCTGATCGAAAGCGTGACCCCCAGGCCGCTTTTCAAGCTCTTCACGACTTACGAATATCCCTGGTGGAACGCCGCTGGCTTCTATAAGGGAAGTCAATACACCGCCGTGGAGGCCGGTCGATCGGTCACGGATCTCCCCGTAAGGCAGATTTACTACTGGCCCAAGCAGGACGGAACACCGGCCCTCGCCGGATCGGCGATGTTGCTGGCGAGCTACGATGATGGGACGAACATCGGATTCTGGGATGGGCTCCGCGAGCGTCGCCGGCGGTCCTTGAAGGAGGGGCATGAGGTCGCCATCCCGGCCGAGCCTTTCGTCGGGGTCGGCGACGCGAAAGCTGCCGCCCCCGGGGCCGGCTCCGGGCAACTCTGGTCGGATTACCCAACCTCCAAGGGAATGGTCGCCGAGGTGGCGCGACAACTCGCCGCTGTCCACGGCTTGCCATTCACCCCCGAGGTGAAGAGCGCAGCGTTCCGCGACTGGGGTGAGGACCCCTACGGCGGCGGGTGGAACTCCTGGAACATCGGCGAAAGGAGCCCTGACGTCAAGGTTCACATGATCCAGCCGATCAAAGGGCATCCGCTTCACATCTGCGGCGAGGCCTACTCGGACGCGCAGGGATGGGTCGAAGGCGCACTTCAGACGGCCGAGATGGTCCTGGAGAAATTCGGCATCAAGCCCCTCTAGCTCGAGCGATTCACACCTGGGTTGGGCACAATCCACAACGACCTTGAGAGATTGCGAATCATGGGGCGGACAGTTCCCCGTAGAATGAGGACCAATCCGTGTAGGGCAATATGCCGAGATCGCGGTAAAGGGCCAGACGCTCCGATCGGAAATCCACCCACAGGCCGATGAGCCGGTCCTCGACCTTCCTGACCTGATTGACGTGCTCGAGAAGCCCATCGAGCAACGGAGAGCGTGCGGATACGCTCGCCGACGCCGGACCGATCATACGCTCGAACGACTGATCCTTCAGGCGGATATTCATTTCATAAGCATGCTTTTCTCCCTCGTACTGCCGACGCATCTCGAACAGGCGCCGAATCCGGCGACGAATTTGTCGCTCGAGCCGTGCGTCGGCCTGCTCCGAAGCCTTCGCCTGCTCGCCCACGTTCTTGATCGCGAGGTCCGCCAACTCCCTCAGAAGTTCTTCGCTCGGCTCTGGGCTCACCTCGATCATGATCTTGCCGAGGATGGAGCGGCCATTAACCATCACTTCCCCTAGCGTAGGAAGTCGTTGTGCGAGTTCGTGTAGGACGGCGAGATTTCGATCCGGGCTCCTCGACCAATTCTCCACCCTATCGAATGTGGCGTGAAACGCAGCCAGGCACTGACGGTCCAGGACCACCGATGCATGGGGCGAGAGGCCCAGCGCAACTCGCATGTCGTCAAGTCCGTCCCGGAATTGACCCCTTTCGTTCGCCAGGTTCTGGCGAGCTCGAAGCAACGATGCAAACACCAGGTCGAGATCCATCTGGCTCAGTCCGGTGGACGATCCATGGATGAGTTCGCCCAATAGCTTCATCAGGTTTTCGTGGACGGCCACATTCCGCCGCGCGTCCTCGATTTTCTGAATTCGGCACAAGAGCCCGAGGTAGGCCTGACTCGGATCGTGAAAGGCCCAGCTTCCATCGGGTGAAGCGGAGAGGAACTCCTTCTTGAACTTGGCGAAGTCCGGGACGGCGTTTCTCGCGGTTTGATCGGCGAGGATCTTGGGGTTGAATGACTCAGCCAGCCGACCCTTGCCTTCTCGGCTGCGTATCAGGGCTAATGCGTACACGCGTTCCCAGTTCAAGCTTTCCAGCGGAGAGCCGAGTGCCAGGCCAGAGATCCAATGGTCGGAGGTCGGCGGAACGGTCGGCACGATCAGATCCATGCCAGGTATCTCATTGGCAGGCCTGGCGACAATCACGTTCGCCTGACCCGGCGGCGGAGGCGGAGGGACTTGTACTACCTGGCCAAGGACCGCGACCTCCGCAGTCAACCATAAGACGCAGGCCATCGAGCCGATCGAGTTGATCCGCATGGAAGTGCCTCTATCCATTTGATTTTGAGATGATATGCCCGATTCGAGAGACCGTCCGACGCGATCGCGATGATGTGCATGCAAGAGTCGAGCCGGTCATTCTAGGTTCACTGGTCCAACCCGTCAAAGGGTGGCGGCCCGCACGCTCTCACTCGGCCTCGATGCGGAAGATCACCTGGCCATCCCTGACGACCGCTCCCGCTCCGACCGGCGCGACATAACGGACTCGACCACCGAGCGGAGCCTCGACCTTGGATCGTCGAATCTGGTCGTCCAGCCTTTTGAGAGCGGACCGATCTCGCTCGACAGCCGCTTGTATGGACAGTTCGCTTGCCCGAGCTGTCTCGACGGCTCCCGTCAGCTCCTTGATCATCTTGTTCTTGGTGAAATTGACCAGGGCCACACGCTTGCTCATGGCTTGCTCGAGTGCAAACTGCGCCTTCTTGAAGGCAAGCTCTTCCGACACCCTGGCGGCCATCGACACGTATCCCTTATCGAACATCCTTCTGGACCATTCGAGGGCATCCTCGGCGTGGGTCAGGTTGGATTCGGCCTGCTTAATCTCTCCTACGACCGTGGCGAGATCCTGGACGAAGATACCCTCCTTGTACTCCGTCACGGCCATCACGGCCACCTCGCGGGAGATCCGGGCTCCCTGGATACCTGCCTCACCACCGCGGATCGCGATTTCCAGGCTGGTCCGCCGATCCCGGAGCTCGCTGGGGTCGAGCTCGCAGACAAGATCTCCCTTGGAGACTCGTGTGCCATCCGGCAGGCTGGAGATGACGGTGATTCGGCCCTCGACCGGGTTGAAGACGTCGATGCTCTTTCGTTCAGCGGGATTGCCCGCCTTCCGGTCCTGGCCCGAGGCGACCGCCACGGCGAGGAGTGCAATCGAGCCCGCGATGATACCGAAGCGTTTGAAAGTGGATGACATGGCCCCTCCTGCGACGTAGGTTACAGGCCCGCCGATGCCGATATCTGGCGACGATCGGTCATCGGCCCCTATTAACAGAGGAGCGACATCGCCGGGTGACTTGTCCATCGGATTTGAGATTGGACGCGGAGTCCGCGATGTGCCGGAGTGAATCGGCACCGGCTGATGACTTATCGTGATCGAGTCACTCGGCACTTTGCCGGGCATTCTGGAGGAGCAGAGCCAGATCGTGATGTCCGCTGTGCTCTGCCCAATCTTCCGGGAGCTTACCGATCTTGGTGTCTTGAATAGAGGGGTCGGCTCCGAGTTGGAGCAATCGATCGACCATTTCGCGATGACCATGGAATGCAGCGTAATGAAGAGCCGTGCCCGAGTAATCGAACCCCGCCGGGATGTGATTCACCTGGGCCCCTCGCTCGATTAGACGTCCCACGGATTCCGACTGTCCCCATGCCGCCGCATAGACCAGGGCATTGTCGAGGATCTGCTGGCGATCTCGTCGAACGGCTTCCGGGATCGCCTCGGGGTTAAATGGCCAGGCGATCTCGCCGGCGTCCGCTGTCAATTCTCCTGCATCATCGAAGCAGCGATCGATCCAATCGACATCACCCAGTCCGGCTGCCGTACGCATGTTCGTGACGACGGCCCCTCGGTTCCACAAGAGTTTCAGGGAAGCCTTGTTTCCGAAATAGAGAGCCTCCTCCAGCGGCGACCAAGGGCCGTTTCCCTCGATCCGGGCGCCGAGATCCAGCAACTTCGCGACGGCGCGCACGTTGTCCATTCCGCATGCTGCGACTAGCGGGTCGGTCAGCTCAGCACCGTGGCTGGCCAGGAGATCGATCAGTTTTTCGAGTGAATCGACCGGCGGCATGGTGAGGACGAGGCATTGCAAGAGCGTCGGGTGACTGCGCTGGGATCGAGCGGTCGCCAACTCGGGATCGGCGATCAACAACGAGGTCATTTCCTCGAGGTCACCTCGAGCCAGCGCCGCCTCTGCCGGATGAAACCGCGCATCCATTCCCGCCATGGGAGATCCCTCCGATCCGATCCGTCGTCTTGCGTCGCGAGCGCAACGACCTGAAAGGGTAACGCGGAAGGACGTCGGAAACCAGTGGCCGACGGAGAGCCAGGGCCGTGCCGTTGATCCTCACCTCGATGCCATGAGGCTCGACACGACCCTTTTGCAGCACTCACCGCGACGACTTACGCTCAGGACAGACCCTTCTCGGCGATCCGGTGCATGATCTCACCGAATCGGTCGATCTCGTCGAGCGTGGCGTAGATGTTGGGTGTGACCCGGAGGCCCTGGAAGTCCTTGTGAACGATCGGGGTCACGAGGATCCCGTGCTTATCCATCAAATGCGTGCCCAGCTTGCCGGGTTCGACGCCTTCGATGTTGACCAGGGTGATCCCGCAAGACGCGGAGTCGTTGTCGAGCGGAGTCCAGACCTTCACTCGTGGGCTGGCGGCCAGCAGGGGCTTGGCCCATCGATCGCGGAGGAAACGGAGCCTGGCGGCTTTTCGATCGGCACCGATGCCCCGGTGAAAGGCCAGGGCCGCGGCGATCGCGTTGTGATTGGCCGCGGGGTGGGTGCCGATCTCCTCGTACTTGCGGATATCCTCCGTCTGGCTCGCCGAGGCCGCCATCAGCGGCCAGATCGACTTGATCTTCGACTTTCGTACATACAGGAAGCCCGTGCCGATCGGGGCGAGTAACCACTTGTGCAGGCTGCAAGCGAAGTAATCGCAGCGCAGCTCGTCGCGGGTGAATGGGAAGTGGGCATACGAGTGCGCACCGTCGATGAACACCTCGATACCCTGGGGGCGCGCCAGGTCCATGATCTCGCGTACGGGCAAGATCTGGCCGGTGATATTCACGATATGAGGGAATTCGATGACGCGCGTCCGCGGAGTGATCGCGCCGCGAATCCGTTCGACAAAGTGGTCGGTCGAAGGGAGGGGTACCTTGAAAGAGACGCTCCTGACCACGATCCCCTCGCGGCGGACTCGCTGGTCCCAGGCCGTGAGCATCCGGCCGTAATTCTGGTCGGTGACGATCACCTCATCGCCGCGTTTCAGGTCGATCCCGAGGATCAGGGTCTCCATCCCCTCGGAGGCATTCCGCGTGATGGCGAGCTCTTCCGGGTCGCAGCCGAAATCGCGAGCCAGGTCGTGACGGACGTTCTCGACCCGCGGTTCCAGGACGCTCCACATGTGCAGCGCCGGCATCTCGTTGCTGAAACGAAGGTCGCGGATCATCTGATCCAGCACATGGCTCGGGGAGGGAGCGACACCGCCGTTGTTGAAATTGATCCGGCTCCGGTCGACGTCGAATGCCCGCTGGATCTGCGACCAGTAATCTTCCTCGCGTGCCAGCTCGTGGAGAGGGGTCTGGGCCGCATCCTTGCCGGCTCCCGCCGCTCGCGCGATCGCATCGCCGCGGAACATCGCCGCGGCCACCCCGCCCGACAGGCCAACCATGAAATCACGGCGACTCTTCATCTTGCCTCCATTTCGTTTCGAATGATATTCGGGATTCGATTGGCCTCGGCTCGATCCGCGTGAGGATCGCGATGCGAATCGGGTTTCAACTTCATGGAGAAAGGCCGATCGCCACAAAGCAGCGACCCTCGGCCGCAGGAAGTTCCGATCGACCGAGGGTGATTGAGCGAGTTCTCTGAGGAGGTCGGCGGGGTTCGATCCTCCGCCAGCTCGGTCAATCAATACTGATCGGAGCTGATGACCTCACCGCCATTCCGGGTCGAGAGGGCCTGGTAGACGCCATAAGACGTCCCCGGGAGCACACCGTAAACTCCGGTCGTTCCGGCGGCCGTGGTGATGGTCGTGGTGTACGTCAGACCGTTGGGCCAGCCGGGAACCGTGGCGTTGCTGTAATTCGGCTGCCACGATTGGACCGAATCTTTGATGAATCGGACCGAGCCATCGCCGAACGCATGATTCGCACCACCGGGGTGCTGGCTCGACTGGGAGACGATCGGGATCTCGGCGGAATTATCGAAGATGGACTTGTCCGGACCCTTGATATTCGGGGCGTACAAGGCCGTCCCGATCGAGTCGCTATTGCCCGCATTCCACCAGTGCCAGCAGTTCTTGTCGGCCTGGCTCAGCCTCCCGTAGACGTATTCGCTGATCATCATCGTGTTACTGGTCCCATCGGTGACGCTGGCCAGGGTGACCGCGCTGCCGTGGTAGATCATGCCGAGTGCGTTGGCCGCGAGCAAAGCATAGTTCGATGGGGAGATCCCGACGGTATTCCGCACCGGCTGATACCAGGGACCGCAGATCCCGCGATAGGAGGTCAGGCCGTACGTGTAATTCCAGCCGCCGGGGCCGGGCGAGGTGTAGATGCCGTTGCCCGCCGCGATATCCGGGTCGCTGGGGCACCAGAGCGCGCCGATCTTCGCGGCGGAGACCGTATCATTCTGGGCGGAATAATAGGAGTTCGAGGAGAAGTTGAAGGCGTTGAAGATGGCCCCCTGCTCGAAGTACGGGCAGAGCCCGAGCAGGTAGCCCCAGTAGGAATAGTATGGACTCATTGCCGGATTCATGATACCCACGGAAGCCACCGTCGGGGTCATGCCGCCACATGGCAATGTACCGTTTCCGTCGAGGTAGTTGTGGCACGCCAGCGCGAGTTGCTTCAAATTGTTGGTGCACTGCGCACGGCGAGCCGCCTCGCGGGCCGACTGGACGGCGGGGAGCAGCAGGGCGATGAGGACCGCGATGATCGCGATGACGACGAGCAATTCGATCAGGGTGAAGCCGCGGGTCCGGCTCCTTCGCACAGAACACCTCGTCATGGTTCGACTCTCCTGGAGATTGAGGAACTTCTACGATCGTGCCTCGGATTCGATCGGCATGGCAGGATCGCGCAACATGCAAACGGAAGAGAGATTTGGTCGATGGATGGAGATTCAAAGACGATGCGACAGGAGCCGGATCTCCGCGGGAACTCGGTTCATCTGCCGCGGGGGTCGGCTTTCTTCACTTTCTCCAGGTCGGCTTTCGCCTTCGGGGATAGCGAATCCGCCGATTTCGTCCCTCCGGTTGAATCCGAAGTCGCACCGGCATTCTTGGGTTCGGGAGTCGTGCTGCTGTCTCCGCAGCCTGCTGCAAGGATCGGCAACGCCGCGACGACAAACAACCGTCTGAATCGACTATTCAAATTTGACCTCCTCATCGATCGAGAAAAATCGGGTGCATCAACGCCCTGAGAGGTGTAACGTCATCGTACACGGGATGGCAAAGCTATCGAGGAACCTGAGTGAACGGGAGTGCTCTATCGAAACTCAGTCGGGCCGTGACCTCGTCGGGGGCGGCACGATCGTCCTCGCGGGAATCGGTCGCCAAGGATCGCCTGATGGTCGAGGAGGGGTCCGATGAACGGATTATCAAGACCAACGGATCCGCACAGTTCAGCCAATCCAAGTTTCTCGTCGCCCTAGATGACGAAGTTTCCAGCAACGTACATTTTCATGAACCAGTCATGATTGGTATAATGAGCTAGTTAATTTAAAGTGATGGCATCGAAGACAGAAGAGTCGCGTCCGACAGATTCGGCTTTCGAATGAATGGACACTGGACCACAAACTTAAGACGCCCTTCACCGAAAGTCAACAGAATATCCAAAAAATGTCGAACGCGTTCCGTGCCCGGTGAAGTTCCGTCATCCCGCGACACAATTGACAGGAAGTGCGCCCGCGAAATAACATTCGGTCTGACGCGACGGTTTCGCTCCGACGAGGGAGGACCTTTCTTCACCAGATTCGCAGGTCCCATGCACGAAGGTCGCCATTATTCGAGCCTCGGGGAAAGTCCATGACCGATTTGGAGCAACCCGTGCCGAGGAGGGTGACGGAGCGACTTCGGGACATGCGGTTCCTCTGCATGGTCTTACTGGGCATGGGTTTGATCTCGGCAGGGATTGATAAGCCCACCGACCTGGATCAGATCCGTCGTCGTCCGGATTTTTCCGAGGACAGCACGGTCCCTCTCCGCAAATTCGCCCTACATTAATCTCCGTCCCAGATGTTGCCTATGTGGGCGACGCAGCCTGTGCCGGTTGTCATGCCGAGATCGCGCGTAAATACCGCAACCATCCGATGGGACGATCGCTGAACGATGCGAAGCACGCGAAGATTCCGGATTCGATCGTCGCCTCATTCCAGGCTCAGGGACTGGAATACTCGGTCGAGCGCCGTGGCGATCGCATCTTTCACAAGGAAGCTAGAAGGGGAAGCGGAGGAAACCTGGTCAGCCAGGTTGAGGCCGAAGTCCGCTACGTAGTCGGCTCCGGCGAGCAGGCGATGGCCTTCCTGCTGGAAAGGGGAGACGGATACCTCTTCGAGTCGCCCATCACATGGTACTCCAGCAAGCAGAAATGGGATCTTTCCCCCGGATACGAGAGAGACAACATCCACTTCGAGAGGTTCATCAAACCGACCTGCCTCTTCTGTCATTCCAACCAGTTCGACCATAGGGAAGGGACCGAGAACCGGTACAACCAACCGATCTTCCGGGGATACTCGATCGGTTGCGAGCGATGCCATGGCCCTGGCGAGGCTTCACGTGCGGAATCCGACGTCATCTCGATGGTGGTCCGCCCAACATCGTGAACCCGTCTGCTCTCCAGCCCTCGCTGCGCGAGGCCGTCTGCCAGCAATGCCACCTGCAGGGCGATGTGCGTGTGCTACGAGAGGGACGTCGCCTGAGCGACTTCCGGCCGGGCCTGGCTCTGTCCGCGATCGAGTCGGTTTTCGTCAAGGACGATGATCGCGATAAGACCCGATTCTTCGGCCAGGTCGAGCAAATGTACGACAGCCGTTGTTTCCGCGACAGCTCCGGCCGGATGGGATGTATCTCTTGCCACGATCCTCATCAGGTTCCTGACCCCCGCGAGAAAGCCGCGTACTATCGAGATCGCTGCCTGAGCTGTCATGCGGAAAAGGGATGTACGCTCCCAACTCCCGAACGAATCAAGGAGGGCCGGGATGATCGCTGCATCGATTGCCACATGCCGCGATCCTCGAACGAGCAGGTCCCGCACACTGCGACGACTCTTCACCTCATCCGACGCTTCAAGGACCGGCCCGAGCCGCGCTCCCCGCGTCCCTCGCCGTCGAAGCAGCAAGCCGTTCCCCTGCGTTATTTCCATCGGGACCAGCTCGATGGCGACGAGCGACCCGAGATCGGCCGGGAGCTGGGAATCGCGCTTGCTCTGAGCGCTCAGACCATCCCCGGGATGACGGCCAAGGAGGTGAGTCGGATGGCGCTGCCCTTGCTCGAAGGATCTCTCAAGGTCAACCCCGCCGATGGGCCCGCCCTCGAATCCAAAGGCACCGCCTTGTGGCTGCTCGGCCGACGTGAGGAATCATTGGCAACCTCTCGAGCGGCACTTGCCGGGTCTCCCGATCATGAAGGATTGCTGGTCGCCGCCGGGATTCGCGCGGCACAATTGAAGAAGCATGAGGAGGCCCTGACCGATTTCAAGCGGGCCATTGCAATCAATCCTTGGAGATCGGATTATCACCATGTGCTCGCCCTCTCTCTATTTTCAGCGAGGGATTCGGGCGCGGCGATCGATGCTGCGAGAGACTCCGTTAGCCTCAACCCTTCCAACCATGAGGCGAGGATGCTGCTGATCCAATCCTTGCTCAAGGCCGGCCGACAGGCGGACGCCCGTAAGGAATTCCGGATTCTGCTCGACCAGGACCCTCCCGGCCGTGACTCGCTCCAGACCTGGTTTGCCAGGAGCGTTTCTCCCTAGCATCGGCGGAGCGGAGGCGCCCGGGTTCGCGAAGCGGAATTCTGCCTTGTGCCGCGATCGATCAGGGCGAGTTGCCCTTGGGGCTGCGAATCCAGTGATCGGTGAATTTCAAGCCGCGACCGACCTCGCGAAACGGCATATGGCACGCGATGCAACCCGACGTGGACGAGGTGGGGCAGGTCGATTGCGGAGTTGCCCGATGGCAGGATAAGCAGGCCTCCTGATAGGCGGTCGGTTCACGTGAGACGCGCGAATGCGGATCATGGCAGGTCGTGCAGCGAAGCGCACCCTGACTCGCGTCGAAACACTTCGACTGCAATAGGCCAACGGAGGGGAACCGTGCCAGGACGACGTTATCCGGGCGGAGCTCCGATCGGGGAAACTTCTGGGGAAGCCTGTGACAAGCCCCGCAAGACCGGACCTCGGCGGACGCGTCGCCATCAGCCCCGAATGGAGGACAGGAAATGTAGAAAGCCGGGCTCGTATTTCTTCACCAACTCGATCCTCGATGCCTCTCTTTCCTTTCCGGACAACACTCGATGCCAGAATCGCCGACGCATCTCGCCAGCCACCGAGAACGTCACGGGCTCTCGCGAGAATCCGTTGTGCCAAGGCGTTTGGCATGCCTTCGGGCGCTCGAACGCAAGGTTCTCTGGCTATCCACCTGGATGATTCACAATGCCAATCACTTGCGTCAGAGTCGCGACGGATTGAAGGTGGGAGGCCACCAGGCGTCGTGCGCCTCGATGGCGACTCTCATGACCGCGCTCTACTTCGACGTCCTTCGCCCGCAGGATCGAGTCGCGGTCAAGCCGCACGCGAGCCCGATCTTCCATGCGATCCAATACATCCTGGGGAGACAGACGGTCGAGAAGCTCGACCGGTTCCGCGCGATGGGAGGCGCCGAGTCGTATCCATCGCGGACCAAGGACGGCGACGACGTCGACTTTTCGACCGGTTCGGTCGGCCTCGGTGTCGCGATCACCCTCTTCGCTTCCCTGGTCCAGGATTACCTCCGCCTCAAGCAACTCGTGCCCGATGACGCGCCGGCCGGCCGGATGATCGCCCTCGCGGGCGACGCGGAGCTCGACGAGGGGAACGTCTTCGAAGCGTTGCTCGAAGGATGGAAACATGACGTGAGAAACGTCTGGTGGATCATCGACTATAACCGACAGAGCCTGGACAGCGTGGTCGAGGATCGGCTCTTTCACCGGATCGACAGCACATTCCGGTCGATGGGCTGGGATGTGGTGGCGCTGAAGTACGGCCGCCGGCTTCGGGAGGTGTTCGAGCGGCCGGGGGGCGAAGCCTTGCGGACCTGGATCGACAATTCCCCCAACTCTTTGTATTCGGCGCTGGTGTATCGCGGCGGAGCCGGTTGGCGGGCCCGACTCAAACGTGACCTGGGCTCGACTCATGGCATCAAGGCACTTCTCGATGAGTATGAGGATCTCGAACTCCATGACCTGATGACCAACCTGGGAGGCCACGATGTGGAGTCGATCCTCGACGCCTTCCATGGTGTCACGACCGACGCACCGACGTGCTTCATCGCCTATACGATCAAGGGCTTCGGCCTTCCATTCGCCGGACACAAGGATAACCATTCCGGCCTGATGAGCCTCGAGCAGATGGAGGTCTATCGAAAGTCCCAGCGAATCGAGCCCGGGCAGGAATACGAGTTGTTCGCAGGGCTCGATATCCCCGAGGAAGAGCTCCGACAGTTCCTCGATCGGGTGCCATTCACGGCGCGCGAGAGACATCGGCACGATCCGTCTCGCGTCGCAATCCCCGGGATCCTGACAGTTCCCCAGGGGACGAGGATGTCGACTCAGGAAGGATTCGGGCGGATCTTGAGCGATCTGTCGCGGGAATCGGACGGGTTCGCGGACCGGATCGTGACGACCTCGCCGGACGTGACCATCTCGACGAACCTCGGTCCCTGGGTCAACCGTCGCGGGGTTTTCGACCGCCGCCCTCGCGCCGATGTCGATTCCGAAGATGCGGTGGCCTCGGCACAGAAGTGGGAGATGTCGCCCGCCGGCCAGCATATCGAGCTGGGGATCGCCGAGAATAATCTGTTTCTTCTCCTGGCCGCCTTGGGACTATCGGGTCCGCTCTTCGGGGCACGCTTGCTGCCGATCGGCACGCTCTACGACCCGTTCATCTCTCGCGGACTGGATGCGCTCAATTACGCCTGCTACCAAGGGGCGAGATTCTTGCTGGTCGCGACCCCTTCGGGTGTGAGCCTGGCCCCCGAGGGTGGCGCCCATCAATCGGTCGTCACCACCCTGATCGGCATGGGACAACCGGGATTAACCTCATTCGAGCCGGCCTTCGTCGATGAATTGAGCGTGATCATGACCTGGGCCATGGAATACATCCAGGACGATCAAGGCGGTTCGGTCTATCTCCGCCTGTCGACCAGGCCGGTCAACCAGTTGTCGCGCACCATGTCATCCGAGCTCATCGAGGACATCGTCCGGGGAGGCTACTGGCTGGTCCCACCAGACCCGGAAGCGGGCCTCTCCTTGATCACCTCGGGGGTCGTGACCTCGGAAGCGATCGCGGCACATGAGGCGATCCGCGAAGACATCCCGGGTGCGGGATTACTCGTGGTCACGTCCGCCGGCAGACTTCACGCCGATTGGCTCGCCGCCACCCGCGCCCGCACCTCGGGAGATGCGGGGTCCCGGTCGCATGTCGAACGCTTGCTGGAGAAGCTGTCGCCGGATGCCGCACTCGTGACCGTCCTCGATGGCCACCCGGCCACCCTCTCATGGCTCGGCACGGTGGCCCGCCGGCAGGTTGTGGCCCTCGGCGTGGAGGATTTCGGCCAGTCCGGAGATATTCCCGACCTTTATCGCGAGTACGGGCTCGATGCCCGGGCGATCATCGACGCCTGCGCTCGTGCCTATCTCGACCAGAATTCCAAGTAAAGGACGACTCTCATGCCGATCGAGATCCGGATGCCTTCTCTGGTCGATTCGATGATCGAGGGTTCCATCGTCGCCTGGCGGAAGCGGGAAGGCGACGCGGTGAAGGCCGGTGAGGCGATCGCGGAGATCGAGGTCGATAAAACGTCGGTGGATCTCGAAGCGCCCGAGAACGGGATTCTGACCAGCATCCTGTTTCCGGCTGGTTCCGAGAAAATCCCGGTGGGGACCATAATGGCCCTTCTGGAAATGAAAAACGATCCCGACTCAGCATCCGTTCCAGACCCGATCGTTCAGCAGTTCGCCCCGGTGAATGGAAACCACGGGCAGCACGAGCCGTCCACTTTGAGTCGATTGAATGCGATCAACTCCTTGAATGAACCGCTTCCCTCGACCCACCAGGTCGAGGTCGAAGCCAGCCCCCTCGCCCGGAGCATGGCAACTCAAGCCAGACTGGATGTGTCTTCGATCCGCGGCAGCGGACCGTCTGGCCGTATTCTCCTTGCCGACGTGCTCAATACGCTCGGATTTCCTCATAGGTCCCGGTCCGAGCCGCCGCTGAAAGAGGGCGCGAAACCGGCGAAAACCGCCACTCATACGTCGGATATCTACGACGAAATCCCCCACTCGCGAATCCGTCAAGTGATCGCCCAGCGATTGAGCGAGTCGAAGCGAACGATCCCCCATTTCTACCTGGAAATCAACTGCCGCATCGACGACCTCTTGCGGCTACGATCCGAACTCCAGGCGGCCGGGGCCGATGGGATCAAACTCTCTCTCAATGATTTCGCCGTCCGCGCCGCGGCCCTGGCTCTGAGGAAGGTTCCCGAGGCCAACGCCACCTGGACCGATTTGGCCATGCGGAGATACCGACGCATCGATCTGGCGATCGCCGTCGCGACCGAGGCAGGCCTGGTCGCGCCGGTCGTCCGCGACGCCGACCGCAAGGGGCTGGTCGAACTCGCAGCCGAGCTCCGAGACCTTGCGTCGCGAGCACGCGAGGGTCGGCTTCGACCCGACGAGCTCAATGGCGGGACGTTCACGATCTCCAACCTGGGAATGTACGGAATCGACAGCCTTTATGCGATCGTGAACCCTCCGCAGGCCGGCATCCTCGGCCTCGGTGCGGCCGGGCCTCGACCTGTGGTCGACAACGGATCGATCGTCGTCGCCACGATGATGACCTGTACCCTGTCGGCCGACCACCGCGTCCTCGATGGTGCTACGGGTGCTCGCTTCTTATCGGCCTTCCAGAGCCTGATCGAGCATCCCGCATCGATGATCGGCTCTCCCTCGAACGACCTACGTCGTGATCAGATGACTCGGGATGCGGACGATCTCGTCATGACGGATTTGCCAACGCAAGATTGATCCCTGGCAAACGGAGAACACCATGTCGCTCGATTTGCTCGTCATCTACGGGTCTGTCCGTCGCCAACGGCAGGGAATCAAGGCCGCGAAATTCATTCTCAAGGAGTGTCAGGGGCGTGGCCATAAGGCCACATTAATCGATCCGGCCGAGGATCGGCTTCCCTTGCTCGACCGGATGTACAAGGAATATCGCCCCGGTGAAGCGCCTGAGGTCCTCGATAGCCTGGCGTCGAAAATCAAGGCCGCCGATGGCTTCATCATCGTGTCGGGGGAGTACAACCACAGCATCCCGCCGGCCTTATCGAACTTGCTCGACCACTTCCTGGAAGAGTACTTCTGGAGGCCGTCGGCCATCGTTTGCTACTCGGGTGGTGCGTTTGGCGGCGTGAGGGCCGCGATGCAATTACGAGCGATGCTGTGCGAACTCGGGACACCCAGCATTCCCTCTCTACTCCCGGTACCTCGCGTGCAGGACGCATTCGACGACGATGGCAATCCCCACGATGAGGCCTACCGGAAGAACGCCGCCCGATTCCTGGACGAATTCGAATGGTATGCGAACGCACTCAAGACTGCGCGGGCCTCGGGCGTTCCCTATTGAGAGTGCGAGAGTAGGAAGATGGCGTCTTGCATGAGTCCTCAGACTCTGCCAGGTCTTCACTCTTCACTTTTTCCCGAGCAGTTTGAGCTCACGGAAATGGACTGAGCGGAGCGAGAGCCCATCGTCGGATGCGGTCATGACCGAGTGTGAAGTCGGGAGGTCCCACGAGCCGACGCGTTGCCAGTTCTCCTGGATCGTCTCGGTCGATTTGAGCTTGCCCGTGTCGGCGTCCCAGTACTGGACCACGTAACTGTGCGGGAGGAAGTCGCCCTCGGGGTTCCTGCCGTTTTCCAGGATGGTAATCGTCATATTGCGATGACCCATCCGGCGATTCACGACGAAGATTTGATGGTCCTTGATGCGGTAGCTCGATGCCATCTGTCCCCCTTCTACGGCGATCAGCTTGCCCAAGGGATGACTGTTAGGCTCGTCCACCAGGCGGAATTGCATGCCCTTGGAGCGGGACGAATCTGCCGGGGGTGGGGCCTGGCGATGCATCACCATGGAATCGAGCTGGTCCTGGAGCCAACTCTTCGACGCCGGATCGTCGGCTTCGATGGCAACCTTGCTATCGGCATCAACGGTGACCTTGCCGGTGAATGGCCGGCCGTCGAGCCATCCCGTGATCTCGGCCGAGAAACCGGGGAGATCACGCCAGGCGGCGCGGTGACGAAGCGCTTCCGCGAAGAGAGCGTTGGCCTCGGTGTCCGTTTCGTGATTCTCTAACGGCCATGTCAGGGCCAATGTGGCGAACTCGCGGATCTCTTCATACGCTTTACCATCCAACGTGCCGGTTTGCTTGAGAGTCTCCCGGACATAAATGGAGTAGCGTCCGGCGGCGGGTGGAGTCCATTTGGCCCTACCATCCGGCCCCGCGGTGAAATTGGACTCCGTGAGCTTGGAATCGACCGCCGTGAAGGACGCGTTGGGGATCGGACTGCCATGTCTTAACGCCGATATGCGAATGAGGCCATGCGAAGCCGCATCACTGAGCTTGTCGTTGCCGCCACCCTCGAAAATCGCGACGATCTCGAAGGGGATCTCTCGCTTCGGAGTCATCCGATTCAACTCGTCGAATGTCCCGGCCATGGCCTTGGGAAAATACCGCAGGAGGAAGGCAGTCTCGTTCGGTCGAGCCAAGACTCCATACTGGCACTCTCCCACGACGACCACGGATTTTTCCGACGGTAGCAGAGCACGAAGGCGATCAGCACCAGGCCGAACGGCCAGTTCGCGAAATTCGCCGGGCTTGACCTGCGCCCAGAGCTTGGTATGGGCAATCTTGCCCACGAACTTGGGGTCGCCGGCTTCGGCCTGATCGCTGAAATAGACCTCGGCCGAACGGCCGGCCTCGGCATGCGTGCCGATACCGATGAAGAGGAAATGGGCACGTGCTTCGGCGGTCATGCTGATCACGAATAGAGCCGCCGAGATCGCGTTGATTGCGACGTGCGTGCGGTGGCGAACCTTGCTGTGGCGTTTCATTCTCGCGATCTCTCCTCGAAAGACCAACCCCGAGTCCCTCAACCTTGCGACGGAACATCCCCTGGCGCGTCGTTCGACCGAGTCTGGCCCGAGGTTCATCAGATCGACCAGTGTGCCGAGATCCGGCAAGCGATGAGTCCGTTTTAGCACACGTCAGGGCCATCGGGTAGTTCCTGGTCGGGAGCGTGGCTTATCGCCTCCTCCGGAAGATAGGGCCTCGGCCTCGAAGGAAAGCACTCATTGAGGGACCGTCGCGACGTCGAGTGATCTCGACGAAAAGGCCCTACTTGACTAACCTCGTCGCTCGACCCCATTCCTGATCCACTCCACGCGGGCCAGCAAGATTCTCGGAAGCCAAAATGCGTCGATCAGCGGGGCGCGAAACGACGAGAAACCGCCGAACATTCGCGTCGTCGACCGTCAGTCACTTGACCCGGATCCTCGACCGGTATGACCACTCTTCCTAATCTCGGCTCAATCCAGCTTTCCGGCTCCCGGACGGGCGACGAACCCGACTGGAGCGATGATCGCGTCGAGACGTGGGTGCGCAGATTCCTCGTGCTGGGCGCGGTCATGCGCCTGGTTCGGTTCGGCCTCGTCTATCCGCTCTGGCGGGATGAAGCCTATGTGGTTTCGAACCTGCTGGATCGCGACTTCCTGGGGCTCATGAAACCGCTCGATTATCAGCAAGTCTGTCCCCTGCTCTTTCTGTGGGCGGAGAAGGCGATCGGCATGGTGCTCGGATACAGCGAGTGGTCATTGCGCCTGCTGTCTACGATCGCGTCCATCGCAAGCCTGATTCTCTTCCGCCATGTCGCGGGAAGACTGCTGAGAGGAGTGGCGCTGATCATCGCCGTGGGAATCCTGGCGATCGGATACACACCCATTCGGCATGGAGGCGAGATCAAGCCGTATGCGACCGATTTCCTCATGGCTCTAGTCCTGATCGCGCTTGCCGTGGAGTGGTTGAGAAGACCCGACCGCACCGGCTTCCTCTGGAGTCTGGCCGCACTCGGCCCGGTCGCGATCGGGATCTCGAACCCGTCGATCTTCGTCGCCGCGAGTATGGGCCTGGTCCTGACGATCCCCGTCCTGAGAACTCGATCATCTCGCAAGATCGCCCCGCTCGTCGTTTTCGGGATCGCGAGCGGCGGAACATTCCTGATGCTTTATCGGTGGGTCAACGCGTCACAAAGTGCCAGCGTCATGGAGTGGATGCGGATTTACTGGGCGGGGGCATTCCCGCCGCGTTCTTTCGTACCGATGCTCGTCTGGCTGGCGAGGGTCCACACCAGCCAGATGTTCGCCTATCCTGCCGGAGGAGACCTCGGGGCCAGTACGCTGACCACCACGTTGGTCCTGGTGGCGATCACCGCCTACCTGCGGCGAGGGTCGAAGACCATCCTCGTTCTCATGCTGATGCCCTTCGCTCTGGGGCTGCTCGCCGCCTTCATGGGCCGCTATCCTTATGGTGGCAGCGCGCGTACCATGCAATACGTCGCACCGGCCATCATCATGATGGCGGGCCTGGGTGCCGCCGTGCTGCTCTCGCGTGTACCCCGACCGGGTTGGCGTTCGAGATTGCCGCCCTTGATCATGCGTGGGCTACTTGCGATCGGCCTGGCGATGATCGCTTGGGACGTGACCCATCCTTATAAGCTCCCCTTGGACAGGTCGGCTCGCGACTTCGCCCGGAGATTCTGGGTCGAGGAGTCCCGAGGTGCCGAGTTGCTCTGCGCCCGGACCGATCTGCATCTCCCGCTCAACCCCTTGAAATGGCAATCGGATCGAGCGGCCTTATATCTTTGCCATCAGGCCATCTATTCGGAGCGACATCGCTCCAAGGCGCAGCCGCGTCTCGATCGGGTGAGTGATGCACATCCGCTCCGCATCGTGGTCTTCGGCGAGGTCTCGAGCGATCTCCCCACGTTCGCTCGCTGGATCGAACAACACGCGGATCGCTACAAACTTCGCACCAAGAGGGAGCGCATCTTGAACAGAGGAATCCTGCGCGGGAGGGCATCGGAGGAAGATCGCTACGTCGTTTACGAGTTCGTCCCCATGACACCCGCCGTTGCGCATGACCCGATTGTCAAGAGGTGAATGAAGTTCGGGCGCACGAAGGCATTGAGTCGCGATTCCACGCGTGCCAGCCTTCCGTCCTGACCCTGCAGAGGGTTGTGGCGACTTCTCGATCTCGCTCTAATGTCGAGGCGACCGCGAGTTTCGTCCATCCCGAGGGTTCGATCAGGACATGCGGACGAACCCCGGACGCGAACCTCGCATTCAATTCATAACATAATGATAATACATATGGGAATCTCAGAGAATGGTGGACATGGAGACGAGTTGCTGCATCGTGGGGGGCGGGCCCGCCGGCATGATGCTGGGCCTACTGTTGGCCCGGTCCGGCATTGATGTCGTCGTCCTCGAGAAGCATGGAGATTTCCTGAGGGACTTCCGCGGCGATACGATCCATCCTTCCACGCTGGAAATCTTGCGAGAACTCGGGCTCCTCGAAGCGTTCCTTCAGCGTCCGCACCAGGAAGCCCGGGTGCTCGTCGGTTACGTCGGGAATGTCGAAGTCCCGATCGCCGACTTCACTCACCTTCCGACCCACGCTCGATTCATGGCCTTCATGCCGCAGTGGGACTTCCTGGACTTCATCGCCGGGCATGCGAAGCGATACTCGACGTTTCACCTCGTGATGCAGGCCGAGGTCAACGCACTGCTCGAGAAGGATCAGGGGTTTGTCGGAGTGCGCGCGACAACTCCGGATGGGATCCTCGACATCCGTGCTCCGTTGACCATCGGAGCGGATGGACGTCATTCGACCGTACGGCAACAGGCCGGCCTCATGGTCGAAAACATCGGCGCCCCGATCGACGTACTCTGGATGCGGCTCAGCCGGCATGAAACGGATCCGGAGCAACCCATGGGCCGGTTCGATCGCGGTCGGATCTTCATCATGATCTACCGGGGCGATTACTGGCAGTGTGGGTTCGTCATCCCGAAGGGAGGATTCGAATCGATACGAAGTCGGGGCCTGGACTCGTTCCACGACGAGATCCTCGAAATTGCCCCGTTCTTGCGAGACCGAGTGAGGGAGCTCAAGGACTGGAACGACATCAAGCTACTGACGGTCGCCGTCGATCGTCTCCCGGTCTGGTATCGACCCGGCCTGCTCTGCATCGGCGATGCGGCCCATGCCATGTCACCCGTCGGTGGAGTCGGGATCAACCTTGCCATCCAGGACGCGGTCGCAGCGGCCAACATCCTGGTGGATCCGTTTCGGGGGAACCGCTTGACGAACGACTATCTCCGCAAAGTCCAGGTCCGAAGGATGTTTCCGACCAAGGTCATGCAACGCTTGCAAGTGATCGTCCAGAATCAAATCATCGGACGTGTCATCGGCCGCCCCGAGAAACTCAAGCTCTCCTGGCCGTTGAAGCTGCTTCGCCGATTCTCTTACCTGCGTCGATTTCCCGCGCACATCATCGGGTTGGGATTCCGTGCAGAGCATGTCGGCACGACCGAGATCCTCGACCCAGCACCGGTCGGCCGGACATAGCAGGGCATACCGGCTGTAGCATGCCCGCGTTGCATCGGTGAGGACGCAAATCTTCCCTTGCGACGCAATTCAGGCGACGAAAGCCGGGGTCGTGAGAGTCGGGAGCACGTAGGGACCCTTGGGAATGACGGCAACTCGAGCTTCGGGGCCATACTCCGCCAGAGAGTCGGCCAGCGCCGCCTCGACGCTTGCGGCCGGTTCCACGAAGCAGGAGGCGAGGACGTCCGCCGGCACCCCGTCAGAGACGATCTTCACCCGCGCCTTGCGGCGAACTTTCGCCAGCTCTTCGACTTGCCACTGATCCATCACGAAATAATCCTTCCCCAGGATTCGTTCCATGAAGATGTCGAGGGATGCGTGGTCGCGCAGGGCCGACTGGAATTCCGGGCTACCGAGTCCCTCGCTCAGGCTGGCGGCCAGGATGATGGTCCCCCCCTGTTTGACGATCGGCAAGCATCCGGTCAATCCTTTCACCGCTTGATAGAAGGTCGTATCCAGGGGATAGCCCGCGGAGCTGGTCACCACGATATCGACGGCCTCAGGGACCGCCGCCCGACAGATCCCATCCATGAACCGAACGCCCTCGAGGAACGCCTTCTCCATGTCGCCGGCCACGACGGAAGTCACCCGTCGCCGACTATCGAGCGTCACGTTCACGATGAAGTCACAACCGGCCATCCGCGCGATCGCGGTGTTTTCCTCATGGACGGGGTTGCCATCGAGGATGCCGCAATCGGCGTTAGGATGTTCGAGGAGTTCGGGACCATGCCAGCGCCTCACGGTCTCGAGTGCGGCGACGCCCGGGCAGATCAGCTTTCGACCTCCGGAGTAGCCGGCCATCAGATGCGGTTCAATCAAGCCCGTCGCGATCTTCAGGTCGGCACGTACGTAACGGGTGTCGATCCAGCCGGGGATCCCCCGCGAGGTCGTGCCGACCAGGCTATGTTCCTCGAGCCTCGTGCCGAAATGATCCTCCACCGGATAGCCCGCGACGATCTCCGCACCGAGCATCTCTTCCTTCTCGGCGTCGGTGCTGGGCCGGTGGAGTCCCGTCGCGACCAGGATCAAGGTCTGATCGCGGGGTATCCCCGCCTCATACAGGACTTTCAACATTGGCCCGAGGATCGTGCGGTTGGGGACGGGACGAGTGATATCGCAGATCAGGATGCATGCGCTTTTCCGCCCGCGGGCGATCTGCCGGAGCGCCGGGGTCCCGATCGGAACTTCGAGCGCATTGGTTACGGCCTGCTCGGGATCATCCAGCGCGGGCACGTCGCGCAAGGCGAGCGGGCCGACAATCCGATCCGCGGGGAGCTCGACCTTCAAACCAGTCCGGCCGTAATCCAGCGCCACGCTCAAGGGATTCATGTTTCGAGCCATCTCCATGGGTCAGTGGTCTGAATTCAGGGGCCTGATCAAGATATTGCGATAAGCGACGGGACCATGGTCGCCCTGGAGCAGGATCGGACCGGGTCGATCAGGTCCATCCAATCCTGATCGCGTCCCTCCATCACCGAAGTAGCCGACATAACGGCCATTCTCTTCGCGAAGGTTGACGCGAAGCGGCTCCGGCTTGTGCGCGTTCTCCTGCTTCAGCCGCTCGTACGCCTCGCGATCGGTCTCGCCGTAGCGGATATCTTGATCTTGATAGACCGGCTTACCGTTCCAGTCCAAAGACAGCCGCTTTCCCTTCAGCGTGATGTCAAAAGTCTGCCACTGGCCCGGAGGCTTCGCCAGGTTCACGCGGGGAAAGGCTCGCTCGTAGAGGGCGCCGCAGTCGTGGAAGCCGATTGGATCTTTCCCGAAACTGTCGAAGACCTGGATTTCAAACAGTCCTCGATTGTAGACTCCCGAGTTGCTCCCCTTGGGAACATTGAACTCAATGTGGAGCTGATAATCGGAGAATGAAGCCTGGGTCATGAGGTCGGATCCGCGGCCGTCCTCACCGCAGAGCATGACCGCATCGGACGCACCACCCTTTCCGATCGGAACCAATCGGGCCGAGTCGGTCGGGTCGAGGTTGACCTCGTCACAGACGAGCCAAACTTTTTTCGCATCGGGGTTGCGAGGAGTCCAGCCGGATAGAACTTTGCCATTGAATAACCGCCTCCAGCCGTCCTCGGCACGGAACGACCCGGCGCGTGGCTTCTCGGCTTGTGATTGGGCGCGGCCGGGCGAAACGGTCAGGGCGGTCGATGTCAGGAACACGATGGTCAACGATAGATATCGAAGGAAAATGACCACGGCGATGATGCTCCGGGATGGCGCACGGAGTGCAAGTCAAGGTCGTCAATAGCCCGCGGAGAATTCCTCGACTTCGAGATTACCATGAAGACAAGGGGTTGTCCCAGGGGTTGCCAGGCCCCGAACGACCGGATGGAACGACGTCCGAGCTAGGCGAGCTTCCGTACGAACCGCGATTTCCAGGCCAAGAGACCAGGAGAGACGGCCCATGACCAGCCCGAGCCCCAATCGCCGAGAGTTCCTCAACACGACCGCCGCTGGATTAGCGGCGGCCTCGATGGCGTCATCCGTCGAAGCCCAGCAGGGTCAGCGAGCGACCAACACCGGCGGCATCCCTCTACGCCCGCTGGGAAAGACCGGGGTGAATGTCAGTCTCCTCTGTCTCGGCGGGCACTCCAGCACCAATCCGAAGAAGCTTTCCGAGGCGCAAAGCCTTCGACTGATCCAGCGGGCCGTCGATGAAGGGATCACCTTCATGGACAACTGCTGGGATTACCACGACGGCGGAGCCGAGGAATGGATGGGGAAAGCCCTCGCCGAAGGGGGCCGACGTGACAAGGTCTTCCTGATGACCAAGGTCTGCGGCAGGACCGCCAAGGACGCGCAGGCCAACCTCGAGGACAGCCTCCGTCGGCTCAAGACCGATCGGATCGACCTCTGGCAATTCCACGAGATGGTCTACGACAACGATCCGGACTGGGTTTTCGCGCAAGATGGAGCCATCCAAACCGGCCTCAAGGCTGTGAAGGAGGGCAAAGTCCGCTACCTCGGATTCACCGGGCATAAGGATCCCATCATCCACCTGAAGATGCTGGGTATGCCTTATGAATGGGCGAGCGTCCAGATGCCGCTGAATGTGATGGACGTGCATTACCGGAGTTTTCAGAAGCAGGTGCTCCCGGTCTTGCTCCAGCGCAACATCGGTGCCCTGGCGATGAAGAGCCTCGGAGGCACGGGCGTGATCGTGGAGCAAGCCGGGATTCCCGTCGAAGAGGCGCTCCGTTACGTCCTCTCGCTGCCGATCTCGACCCTCGTGTCGGGGATCGATTCGGAGAAAGTCCTCGACCAAAACCTGAAGATCGTGCGCGAATTCCGGCCGATGTCCGTGGACGAGCGGGCGGCCGTGGAAAACAAGACCCTATCACTGGCGGGCGATGGACGGTTCGAACTCTTCAAGTCATCGAAGATGTTCGACGGGCCCGTCCATCGCAAGCAGCATGGGTTCTCGACCCAGATCGGCTGAGGGATCTCACTCGGGGTCTGCCATCTCGGACTCTCAAGCCAGGACTCCCTTGATCACACGGCCGCCGACGTCGGTCAGCCGCTCGTCGCGGCCGTTGTGAAGGAAGGTGAGGTGCTTGTGCTCGAGACCCATCAAATGCAGGATCGTGGCGTGGATATCATTGATGTGGGCCTTGTCGGCGATGGCCATGAGCCCGGCTTCATCGGTGGCGCCCACGACCGCCCCGCCTTTGACGCCGCCGCCGGCCATCCACATGGTGAAGCCGGTGGCGTTATGATCTCGGCCACGGCCGCCTGCCTGACGGACGGGCGTCCGGCCGAATTCGCCGCCCCAGACGACGAGCGTCTCGTCGAGTAGGCCCGAACGCTTCAAATCGGTCAGGAGTGCCGCGACAGGCTTGTCCGTCATCCCGCACATCTTCTCGTGGTTGGCGTCGATATCGTCGTGAGCGTCCCACTGCATCGCGACCGGGCCTCCGCCCGAATAGAGCTGGACGAAGCGCACACCCCGCTCGACGAGGCGACGCGCGAGCAGGCAACGCGTCCCGAATTCGACGGTCTTCGGATCATCGAGGCCGTAAAGCTTTCGGATCGCCTCGGACTCTCTCCCGATGTCGACCGCCTCGGGTGCGGCACTTTGCATGCGGAAGGCCAGCTCATAGCTGGCAATCCGGGCCGATAGCTCGGTGTCGGCCGGATCCAGGTCCTGCTCGTTCATGGACCGGAGGAAGTCGAGCGTGCCGCGTTGCTGGGAAAAGGAGACACCTGCGGGCGGCTTGAGGTTGACGATCGGGACAGGTCCGTTTCGGAATAGCGTTCCCTGATAGTGGGCCGGCAGGAAGCCCGCTCCCCAGCACGGGGCGCCGCCCTCGGGCGTGCCCTCCGGCTGACTCATCACCACGTAGGCCGGAAGGTCCTCGGACTCTGATCCCAGGCCATACGTCACCCAGCTACCCAGGCTGGGGAATCCCATCAGGACGCGGCCGGTGTTCATCTGGTACATCGCCGGCGCGTGGATCACGCTGTCCGCGGTGCAGGAACGGATCAGGGCGATCTCATCCGCATGGGGATGCAGATACGGGACGAGGTCCGACATATCCATGCCGGACTGACCGTACTTTCCCCACTTGCGGTGGCTACCGAGACAGAGAGGGTCGGACTCGAGGAACTGGCTGTGGATCTTACCGAAGCTCGGCGGCAGGGCCTGGCCGTCGAGTCGGTTGAGGAGCGGCTTGGGGTCGAACAGGTCCATCTGGCTGGGACCACCGGTCATGAACAAGAATATGCATCGCTTGGCTTTGGCGGGCAAATGGCCCGGCTTGGGTGCGAGCGCGCTCATTGGTGAGCCCGCGATGACGTCGCGTGCCAGAAGGTCGGCCAGGCCGAGCATGCCGAACCCGCAACCGGCGCGCTTGAGGAAGTCGCGCCGGCTCGCGGGCGCGAACGGTTGAGGGCCGGGGCAGCGTCGGGGACGTTGAGGCTCGGACATTTTCCGAATTCCTATTGAGGATCAGTCGACCAGGTTCACCGATTGCCAGCCGCGATCGAATCATTTCCCTTCCCAGGCCGTCGTTGCTCTCTCAGACTCAAGGCACATACAGGAATTCATTGCTGTTCAGCAAGGCCAGGGAGAAGTCGGCCCACGCCGCGGCCTCGGCGGGATCCGTACCGGGAAGAACAACGACCGGGCGGTTGGGCGTTTGTCCGCCCGACGATTGCTGACGAATCCGATCGGTCTGTGCTTTCACGAACGATCGCGCAACACCGATCTCGTTCGGTTTCGGCTCGCGGGCCAGCGCCAGTTGATAGGCGCGTCGAATCCGATCGTCTGTCTGATTGCCGGCCTCGCGGAGGATGCGATCGGCCAGGACTTTGGCCCGTCCGGCGGCCAAATCGCTGTTGAGCAGCACCAGGGCCTGGAGTGAATGGGTGCTGGTCTCGCGACGTGGGCAGGCGCTTTGAGTGTCGGGGGCGTCGAAGGCATCGAGGATCGGGTAGCGTACGTTCCGCTTTCGGAAGAGGTAGAGGGATCGCCTCGAGTGCTCCGCCGGATCGGGATCCTCGGGCCAGAGGTCCACCACTTCGGCCTCGGTAAAGATCAGGTCCTTCACTTCTTTCTCGAGGGGAGCCAGGATTCCAGGCCCACCCATCCGGGGATTGAGCTCGCCCGAAACGGCGAGCATGGCGTCGCGTATGCCCTCGGCATCCAATCTTCGACGATTCATCCGGCTGAGCATCGAGTTCTCGGGATCGTCGGCGGTCTGCCTGGAATTCGGTCGGCTCGATTGTCGATAGGTGGCCGAGGTCACCATGAGCCGATGGATCGGCTTGAGACGCCAGCCGTTGGCGATCAACTCCCTCGCGAGCCAATCGAGCAATTCGGGATGCGTCGGCGTCTCGCCACGGACGCCGAAGTCGCTTGACGAGGTCACCAACCCGCGGCCGAAGTGATACTGCCAGAGGCGGTTCACGAGGACGCGCGACGTCAAGGGATTGTCGGCGCGCGCCAGCCAACGCGCCAGCGCCGCCCGGCGGCCGGTCTTGTCGGCGGTCGCGGCGATCGAGGACGTCGTGAACGAGTCGGGCGGTTGGTTCGCCAGGATCACGCCCGGCGGGCGCGGGTCCACCTTCGGCCCATGGTTCTTGTAATCCCCGCGGCGAAGGACAAATGTATCGGATTCCTTGGATTTCTCGTCCACCAGGGCCATTGCATGCGCGGGCGGACGGGGGAGGGTGCGTTCGATCTCGTAGATCGCCCGCTTGATTGACTCCCGACGCGCATGGACCTTCGGGTCCGGATCGGCTGCAACGGCCGCGGCGACCTCCTCCCACGTAACCCGCAACGACGTCTGCAGGCCCTGGGCCAGCTTCTTTTGCGCCGGGGTACGTTTGGGTGCGGGGGTATTCATCACAGTCCGCTCTTCGGCGCTCAGCATGGAGAGCTTGCGATCCTTGATCGCCTGACGATATGGCGCCTCAAGCTGAGAGAGCTGAGTCTTGAGAGGAGCCGTCTTCTCATTGACCGCCTTCTCCGCCGCGGCGAAGGCTTTACGCTCCGACTCGGAAGCGATCGGCAGATCGTCGAGTTTCGAGGCCGCGAAAAACGCCTGGAGTCGGTAATAGTCGGTCGCGGGTATGGCATCGAACTTGTGATCGTGACATCGGGCGCAGCCGATCGTCAGGCCCAGGAATACCGATCCGACGGTGCCGGTGATCTCGGAGAGTTCCGATTGTCGCTTGACCTGGGCGATCACGTTGCCGCCGACGACCTCGCGCGGGCCGCATCGGCAAAAGCCCGTAGCGATCAGCGCGTCTCGATCGCCCGGCTGGAGATCGTCACCGGCGAGTTGGAGCATGAGGAAGCGATCATAGGAAAGGTCGTGATTCAGAGCATTGACGACCCAGTCTCGGTAACGCCAGGCGTCCGGTCGCTCGGCGTCGAGCTCGTAGCCGTTTGAGTCGGCGTAGTGGGCCAGATCCAGCCAGTGCTGACCCCAGCGCTCGCCATACCTTGGGCTTGCCAGCAATCGATCGACAAGCCGATCGAAGGCGTTGGGATCGGAATCGTTGAGGAACGCCGCGACTTCCTCGGCCGAAGGCGGCAGCCCCGTCAAGTCGAAAGTGACGCGACGGATCAGGGCCACTCGATCCGCCTCGGGAGCGGGCAACCACTCGATTTCCTCCAGAGAGGACATGATGAAGTTGTCTACGGGGTTACGCACCCAATGCATGTCCTTGACCCGCGGCGGCCCCACCGTCTTGATGGGCTGGTAGGCCCAATGGCTGCGTTTTTCGGCGCTATAGGATTCGGGGGGGGCGACGCTATCGGGCTGCCGAGGAGGTCCGTCAGCTAGGCTGGCCAGCGGGAGTATCAGGAGTAGCAGCGCGAGGTTGGTGAGGACAGTCCTGCGAGCAGCCAAGGGCATGGACTTGCTTTCCGTGGGGGCGCATGCGACGAGATCCCGGGCTGGCTGCGCCGCACGCCGTGGTGGGTCAGTTCAACTTCATTGTCGCGAATCGGGCCACCCAGAGCAAGGGCTACGAACGCTGTCGCCTCGGCGGTCCTGCGAGACGAAAACTCGTCCACCTTCCTCCAAAGACGATTTCGCCTTCGGGAGTGCGAAGTCTTTAGTCTAAACCGTCTCCATGAGAGAATTAGTAGGTCGCGGGATCAACGGGTCGCGACGCTCAACGAATTTAGGGGGAGACACCTTGTCAGAGATCGAATTGCGGCGAGTCTCGAAGTGCTATTCAGGGCACGTTTCCGCACTCGAGGCCCTCGACTTGAATGTCGCCTCGGGCGAGCTCCTGGTCGTGCTGGGGCCTTCGGGTTCGGGTAAGACCACGTTGTTACGCCTGATCGCCGGGCTCGAGTCGCCGACCTCGGGCGCGTTGTCGATCAAAGGACGGGACATGACGCGGGTGCCCGCTCATCGTCGCGACGTGGCCATGGTCTTTCAGCATCCGGCGCTCTACCCGCACCTTTCGGTATTCGACAACCTGGCTTTCAGCCTTCGAGCCCGGGGTATGACCCGAAATCAGACGAAGTCCAAGGTCAATACCATGGCGGGCCTGCTGGGCCTCGACGAGTTGCTCGGCCGGTCCCCCGGCTCCCTCTCGGGTGGCGAAAAGCAGCGGGTCGCGATCGGTCGCGCACTCGCAAGACAGCCGAGCGTACTCCTCTTCGACGAGCCATTCTCGAGCCTTGATCCTCCCCTGCACGCGGCGCTCCGCGAGGAAGTGGTGGATCTCCACCGCCGATTCGGTACGACCTTGATTCTCGTGACCCACGACCAGGCCGATGCCCTGCTCATGGGTGATCGGATTGCAATCCTCGATCGGGGCCGTCTGCTCCAGTGCGGGACGCCAAAGGCCGTTTACCACCTTCCGCATCACCGATTTGTCGCGACCTTCGTCGGCAGCCCCCCCATGAACATTTTGCCCTGCGACGTGATCCGGGAAGGCGAAGAGATCCGCATTCGTCTCGTCGCCGCCGATCAATCCTTAAGTTGGACCCTTCCGACTGAAACTCGCGCCGCGGAATGGCCGCAGGGGATCGATCAGGTCGAGCTCGGCCTGAGGCCCGAATCCATCAGCCTGCGGGAGATTGAAGCCCCTACCGAAGTTCCGACCGGATCGCCCTCGCTACTCGCCCAGGTTCGTCGATTGGAGTTCAATGGCGCCGATCTGCTGGCGACTGTGGCATTAGGACCGCATCGACTGGTCGCCAGAGTACCAACTCACCCATCGCTGCATGAACGACAACGCATTCAAGCCGTCCTGAATCTAGAAAACGCCGTCTGGTTCGATCCGGCTACTGGGCGGTCGCTGGGGAGGATTTGATCGATCATTCGCTCGTCGTTCCTGCTGCGGATCACTTTCCCGGGCTCGTCGTACCGCCTCGACCCTGGTCTCCTGATGAGATACACTCAATCTGTCACCCCGACGAACTGACGTCTTTCCGAGACCCGGAGTCGACCGATGCGACCTCAACTCGAGACGGATCTGGCATGGTCGGGGCGCTCGACTTCTTGACACTGCGATCGGGATCTTAAAGTATGCGTGACGTCGTAGAGCAGATCATTCGGTCCCTGGAAGTGGATCGAGAACTGATCCTGTGCCAGGTCGTCGAAACCCGAGGCTCGACGCCCCAGAAGGCGGGAGCCATGATGATCGTCGATCCGTCCGGAGGTCAGATCGGGACTCTGGGCGGCGGTTGCGTTGAGAACGAGGTCAAGCAGAAGGCATTGCGGCAGCTCGGCGGGGATCATGCCGGACTCCATTCGTTCCTCCTGGATCATGATTATGGCTGGGCGGATGGTCTCATCTGCGGCGGTAAGATGGTGATCGTGACGCAGTCGGTCAGGGGATCGGAGCCCCTGGCCTACTTCCGCCAGGTCAGTCAAGCCATCGAGGAGAGCGAAGGATTCACGGAGACCATCGTCGTCAATCCGGAATCGATCGACGGGCTGGCTATCGGCAACCGATTTCTTTTCGACGATCAGGGGCATGCCCTGGCGAGCTGGCCGTCAAGGATGCCGCCCGATCCGATCTCCTCGAGAGTCCTCCCGGTTAACGGACGGCCCAAGCCGAGAGTCGAGCACGGAGTGGCCTACTTGCCGAGTTGGCCCCGAATCCGGCTGGTGATCGTCGGGGCCGGGCACGTCGGACAGGCTGTCGCCAGCCTGGCAGCCCAGGCCGACTTCGACGTCTGGGTGGTCGACGACCGACAGATGTATGCGAATACAGAGAGGTTTCCCTCGGCGCAGCGAATCCTGGTGGGGCCGATCGAGGACGTCTTGACCTCTATGCAAGTCACTCCGAACACTTATGCCTTGATCGTGACCCGGGGACACGGTCACGATCAAGAGGCACTCTTTCGCCTGGCCCCGACTCCCGCCTCTTACGTCGGCCTGATCGGGAGCCGCCGCAAGATTCGTCTCATCTTCGAGGGGCTTCGCGACCAGGGGATTGCCGAAGTCGACTTGCAACGAGTGGCGGCGCCGGTCGGCGTGGATATCGGCTCTCAAACAGTCATCGAGATCGGGATCAGCATCGTGGCCGAGCTGATCGCCAGGCGTAATCTGGGACCGAAGGCCGTTCTCCCACGACCGAATGGCGATCCATCCGGCATGGCTGCCCAGGATGCCCTGTCGTGCGTCCAGATCGCGAGGACGCCATGATCGCGGGGATCGTACCGGCCGCGGGCCGAAGCAGCCGGATGGGACAGCCCAAACTGCTGATGAGGCTGCGCGGCGAGACGCTTATCCAACACGTGGTGACCGCACTCCTCAAGGGCGGCGTCGATCGTGTCGTTGTGGTGACACCGCCGGAGAACACGACCGAAGGTCCCGCAATCGCCGACGAGGCTCGTCGGGCCGGGTCTGATGTGATCGTTCCGGAGACCCGGCCGGCCGAGATGCGGCGCTCGGTCGAGCTGGGACTCGAACGGTTCGGCCAGACCAACCCGACTCCGGAGCTCGTGGTCCTGACTCCGGGAGACGTCCCTGGAATCCATCCGGAGCTCGTCGCTCGACTCTGCGAAGTCGCTGTCGAGCAGCCCGGATACCTCGTCGTACCAGGATATGGCGGGCGTCGGGGTCATCCGCTGGTCCTACCGTGGAGCATGGCTATGCAGATTCCCGGGTTGCCGTCGGGCGAGGGCATCAACGCGCTCGTCGCCCGTCACCAGGACTCGATCCTCGAGGTCGCCGTCTCCAATCCTGAACTCCTCGCCGACCTCGACACGCCGGATGATCTGGACCGGTGGCAGTCGAGCCGACATTTCTCGGTAATCGTTCGACTCTTCGCCCTGGCCAAGGAGCGGATGCGTCGAGCCGAGGTTCGGATCGATCTGCCGCCCGCGGCAACGGTCGCTGACCTGCGTTCGGCCCTTCGCGTTCGCTCGCCAGAACTCGGTCCCTTATGGTCCAGCGCATTGATCGCGGTCAACGAGGAATACGCCTCCGACGACGTTTCGATCGGGCCGGAGTCGCAACTCGCCGTGATCCCGCCCGTCAGCGGAGGAGCCGAGATCGGATCGAAGAACCGGCAGGACCTGGATACACCTGGGTATAATTGATGATCGAAGTCACGGAAGCCGTCATCGACCACGCAGCCATCACAGAAAGCGTCCGATCGATCGGGTCGGGCGCGGTCTGTACGTTCCTGGGGACTGTGCGGGAGATGACGGGATCTCGAAAAACCGTCTCATTGACCTATGAAGCCTATCCGGAGATGGCCCTGAAGAAGCTGGCGGAGCTGGAGGACGAGGCGCGCCGGCGCTGGCCGATCATCGAGCTGGCGATGATCCACCGTGTTGGACACCTGGATCTCGGCGAAGTCAGCGTGGTCGTCGCGGTGAGCTGCCCCCACCGTTCGGACGCGTTCGAGGCCTGCCGTTGGTTGATCGATACATTGAAAGAGGTTGTGCCCATCTGGAAAAAAGAGAGCTGGGCCGATGGGAGCGAGGAATGGGTCCATCCCGGGCTTGGGTCAGGCTGAGTTCCAGTCGTCCTGGACATTCGTTTCAGTCTTGAACGGAAACAGCGGATTAGCCCGCACGAAGCTGGCCGGCCAATTGAGGCGGAATCGATGACACAGGCGCTCGATCGACTAGTAGACTCGTTCGGACGGACCCACAACAATCTGCGGATCAGCGTGACGGATCGCTGCAACATCCGATGCGTCTACTGCATGCCGGAACAGGTCGAATTCTTGCCGCGCACTCAACTGTTGAGCTTCGAAGAGATCGAGCGATTCGTCCGGATCGCCGTGACCCTGGGAATCGAGAAGATTCGACTCACGGGCGGAGAGCCTCTGGTTCGCCGGGACCTTCCCGTCTTGATCGAGAAGCTGGGCGCGATCCCGGGAGTCAAGGACATCGGGCTGACCACGAACGGCATATTGCTCGCGCCGATGGCCCGGACATTACGGAACGCAGGGCTGAAGAGGATCAATGTCAGCCTCGACACGATGGATGAGGCGAGGTTCCAGGAATTGACGCGACGGACCGGCCTGGATCAGGTGATCGAGGGAATCCTCGCCGCCAAGGAAGCCGGCTTCGACCCCGTGAAGGTCAACGCCATCGCGATTCGCGGGGTGACCGAAAATGACGTGGTCCCGCTCGCCAATTTCTCGCGTACTCACGGGCTGGAGCTGCGTTTCATCGAGTACATGCCGCTCGACGGCGGACACCTCTGGGAGCGAGAAAAGGTGCTCTTCGCCGCCGACATCATCGACCTCCTCACGCAGGGGATCGGCCCGATAGTTCCCGTCGCCGATCAGGATCCGCGTGCGCCGGCGCTGGATTATGACTTCCAGGATGGCGGGGGACGGATTGGTTTCATCGCTTCGGTGAGCCGGCCATTTTGCCTGAGCTGCAATCGGATCCGACTCACTTCCGACGGGAAATTGCGCAACTGCCTGTTTGCGCTGGAAGAGACCGATATCCGCGGCCTACTTCGGGGCGGCGCGAGAGACACGGCCATCGCGTCCGCGATTCGAGCCAGCGTCGCGTCGAAGTGGGAAGGGCATGAGATCAATACATCGCGATTCATCCAGCCCGAGCGAATGATGCACGCGATCGGCGGATGACGGCGATCGCCCGCCGCCCGACCGGTCCCGTCTTTCAGGCGATGGTCCTGGCCGAGAACTCTTCCTGATTGACCTGATAACGGCGTACCTTGGCGGGGTCGACGTGGAAACCGAGACCCGGGCGCGTCGGAACGGCGATGATGCCGGGTGTGGAGAACTCGACCATCGGGACCGTGTAATCGTCGACGAACCATCGCGCGCTCGGCTCGATATCGCTCGGGTATTTGCAGTTCGCGAGCGTCGCGAGGTGGATGCCATGTCCCTGGCCGATCCCCAATTCGGGCATGGTGCCCACCCAGCAGGCGACGCGATGTTGATGACAAAGGTTGTGGATGGCCAGAGCGGGTCCCAGGCCCCCGACTCGCTGGATCTTCAGATTCACGATCTTTCCCGCACCCCGCTCCAGAGCGAGGCCCGTCTGCTCGATGCTGTCGGCCGTTTCGTCGAGGCAGACCGGCGTGGTGACGGCACGCTGCAACGCGGCGAGGCCCTCGATGTCCGTCGAGGCCATCGGTTGTTCGAACATGAGAAGGTCGTATTGATCCAGCTCGCGGAACAGGTCGATATCCGCCGCCGTGTAAGCCGCGTTGGCGTCGACCATCAGATCGACTTCGCCGAAATGTTGGCGGACGGCGCGGACCAGTTCGAGATCCTGACCCGGCCGGATCTTGATCTTGACCCGACGGTAGCCCGCATCGAGATGCGATTCGATTGTCTTGATCAATTCAACGATGCTCGGGTAAAGGCCCACAGCCAGGCCCGACTCGATCCCTTGATCGATTCGCAAGTCCGTGGCTCCCAGGAGTTCTGAGATCGTCGCGTGGCGCGACTGCCCGAGCAGATCCCAGAGGGCGGTTTCGGGGCCGGCAGCGGCGAAGGGGCTCGCACCCCAGGAAGACGCGATGGTGCCGATGTCTTCAATGGTTTCGAAGGTCCGGCCCAGGAGGCTGGGCGCGACCTGTTTCGTCAAGATCTCCCAGCATCGTTCCGGCGTATCTCCGGGATATCCGAAACTCGCGGCCATGGGAGAGCTTTCGCCGAGGCCGATGGCCGAACTCGTCTCGAGCACGACCAGGATGGCATCCTTGATCGAGACTTCGCCGCCGGAGATCCGGAAGGGTTCCTTGAGGGGGATCTGTAAGTGAGTCAGGACGACCCTGTCGATCGGTTCTACGGTCGTCATCGGGATCTCCTTCTCGGAGTTGATCGAAGCGGCCGGCTCCTTGTGGAAATCGATCGCGCTCGAGCGAAGCGGCCAGGCCTGAGGGGACGGCAGGAAGCAGGCTCAATCACACAAATCCTGACGCATCAGAAGCTTGAAACGCGGGAGGTTGTCAGCACGCGGTCGTTCCGGTAGAGTGAAGCGACCCTGAGTTTCCGGTGATCTTCCAGCTTCAGCGGGTCTACTCATGAGTGTAACGAAACGAACCAAGCCATGGTACCGGGACGGACTGGCTTTCACGTGCACCCGATGCGGCGACTGCTGCACGGGGACGCCGGGCTATGTCTGGGTCACGCCCGAGGAGATTCAACAACTGGCCGAATATCGCCGCGAGACCGTCGAGGAGTTTTCCGTCAAGTTCGTCCGGCTCGTGGGCGATCGTTACAGCCTGATCGAAAAACCCGGCGGCGATTGCATTTTCTGGGACAAGCAGTCGGGTTGCACCGTGTATGAGGCTCGGCCCGTCCAGTGCCGCGCCTGGCCATTCTGGCCGGAGAACCTGGAGGAGCCCGAGGACTGGGAGCGTGTGCGAGGAGTGTGCCCGGGTTCAGGAAAGGGCCGCCTCTATTCGCTCTCCGAGATCCAATCGACCATTGCCATGATCCCCAAATGATCGGCGAAACGAATTCACCCGATTCCAGCGATTTTCGCGCCGGAACTCCGCCATGGCAGGAGCTAGCCGCCCTCTACGTGGAGCTCGACTCCGAGATTGGCCGCCTGGGGCCGGTCTGTCAGTTGAGCGGGCGTTGTTGCCGGTTTCGTGAGTTTGACCATACGCTGTTCGTCTCGAGCCTCGAGGTGGAGTATCTCTTGCAGGGAGCTCCCGAACCGCAAGGCGAATTGGATCGCGGAGAGACCTGCCCCTGGCAAGATGCCCGTGGGCGTTGTACGGCTCGAGAGGCCCGCCCTCTGGGCTGCCGCGTCTATTTTTGCGACCCGAACTATGAGTCCGCCGGACCGGAGCTTTGCGAACGCTTCCTCACTCGACTCAAGAATCTGACGGATCGTCACGGGATTTCATGGGATTATGCCCCCCTGCATCGGCACCTTCATGAACTCCGCAGGCAAGGTCGCCTGGCTGTTGAACTGGTGGCGGACGACCTTTCCTGATCGGCATCGCCCCTGATGGATCTCGCGAATTAAGGATCTTGAGCGTGGTTACTTCTTGACTCTACTCTAAGCTACCAATACACTTGAGCCACTTGCTACCCAAAACGGGCCGACCACGCCCCGCGGAGATCGCCACCGTGACCAAGAAAGAAATCGTCAAAAAGATTTCCGAGGATATCGGTCTGACGCAGCTCAAGACGAAGGACATCGTCCAGCGGACACTCGACGCGATCATCCAGACATTGGTGTCGGAGGGCCGGATCGAGTTGAGGAACTTCGGCGTCTTCGAAGTGAAGCAGCGAGCGCCGCGGAAGGCGCGAAATCCTCGGACTGGAGACAAGGTCTACGTTCCGTCGAAGAACGTGGTGACCTTCAAACCGGGCAAAGAGATGGAAGAATTGGTTCCAAAGATGGATCCTTCCAAGCTTCCGATGGAGGAAGACGACTCTGATGCCGATGATGATATTAACGGATCCGTCGAGCCGGTCGCTGAACCGCAGGCCAGATCGACGACCGATTGATCAGGAATCCGGGATTCCCGACGGTGATTGAATCGGGAAGCGGGGCCGCGCCCGGGACGGAATTCTTCGGCGGTCGACCAGCGCCGAACAGCGGCGAACGGAATCCGGCCACGGGTCGATCATGAGACCCCGGCCACGAGTCCCTCGATCGGGTTCACGCAAGGACTGCGTGAGTCTCTTGATCCGAGGAGCCAGCAAGACGGGAGGAGCCCGAAATGCGGAAACTGTGCGCGGCGCTGGCGATCATGGTGGCGTCCCTCGCGCTATTCGAGGGATGTGCACCGGTCCCCCTGCCGCACTATGCGGCATACAAGCCCAGGCGAGTTGAAGAGTTGCTCGTGGACTCGGAAAACTTGCGCCAGGCCGGTGACGAGTGGGAGCGATTCTGGCTGCTCGATCAGCCTTCTCACCTCACTCCGTTCCGGACTCATGGCGGCATCGGGCCCTGAATCGGCTGATTTGACCAATCTCGACGGGGCTCGCCGTGAGTGCGCAACCTTCGCCTCACGCAGTCCGTGCGAATTCCCCATCTCGAGAATCATCGCAACGAACGATCGGCCGGCCGGGCAAATCTTGCCCGCGACCGGCCTTTCCTCGTTGACCTCGGTGAACGTCGTTCTGAGGTCGAATCGAACCGCTTCCTTCATCCCCCTCTCGGGCCATCTCAAGGACTCAGGTGCTGGTCGAAGAACGAACTCACCGTCTTGACATAATCCACCGGATTCGTCTGATAGGCTTGAACATGATCGACGCCGGGCAGGGTGAGCGTCATGCAGGAGGAACCCAGGTTCTCCGCGAGCTCATAGGCCTGGCTGACCGGCACGGTCGTGTCGGATTCGCCATGGATCAACAAGAGCGGCCTTTGTCCCCACGATCTGGCGGAACGGATCGGGATCAAATCGTCCGTTCGTACGCCGTAGATGAAACGGGCCGCGAGCAGGATGCCCGGGTTGAACCATTGGGGCAAGCCGCTGTGCTTGGAGAGCTGCGTATCCAGCAACCGCGGTAGATCTCCATAAGGACTATCGATGACCGCGACCTGGATCCGGGGGTTGCGGGCGGCTTCCATGAGGAGGGTAGAACCTCCCATCGAATAACCGAGCCATCCAATCCGGTCGTCCGAATAGCCGTGTTCATTAGCCCATTCCATCACGGCGCGGATGTCCCCGCGCTCGCGTCGTCCCAGGTAGAGCCGAGACGCATCACTCTGCCCATGACCTCGCAAATCGAAAAGTAAGACATCGTAGCCCAGTCGATGCAAGTCCAGCCCCAACCCGGCCATGTCGTACCAGGTACTCCACATTCCGTGGACCAGAACGATCAGATGACGCTGTTCGGGCGTCGGTAGATACCAACCACGCAGGGTCAATCCATCACCCGTCCGAGTAGACCAGGGCTGAATATCTTTGCTGAGATCATGCGGGTCTCCTCTCAAGCCATGATTCGTGGGATGAGTCAGACGCTCGGCGGCGAACGACGCGATTCCCACATAGACGAGCCCTAGCAAGACGACGAGAAGCCCAATTACCCCGGCAACGACTCGCCGGAATGTTCGCTTGTTTGTTCTCGGCTCCATCGGCACTTCCTCCTTGGAGTGAAACCGGCACGATGACCGACTTTGGCTGACGGTCATTATAGACGGGAGCGTTTCGTATACCCGAGCAATCGACGTCCCTTCGATCGGGATCCCCACTGTCTCAAATCTTCGAATTCCTTTGAACCTCCATTTCTCCCCGCGAGCATCGTTGGATTTCTGGCCCTGCTCAGTCAGCGCGAAGTATCGGAGGTCACGATCCTGTTGGCTCGGGGCTTGCCCGAGCGAAGGCCTTGGGGGAAAATCGCGACAACATTACAGTGGGCGACGGACGCCTATCTACGAACTGCGGATCGATACGACCGATCGGACTCGCATTCCGGATCAGCACGATGTCATACGAGCGAATAGTCTCAGTGATCGCGGGCCTGTGAGATTCACAGCCTCTACCGAGTTCATCCCAACGGAAAGGCCAGGGGCTTTATCATGGTTGGCATCGGAATCGTGGGCATTGGTTTCATGGGCATGATCCATTATCTCGCGAGCCGCCGCGTGGAAGGGGCCAAAGTCGTCGCCTTGTGTAGCCGCGATCGGAAAAAGCTGGCGGGAGACTGGACCAGTATCCAAGGGAATTTCGGCCCCCGCGGCACCCAGATGGACCTGTCGGAATTGGCCCTCTACGACGATTACACGTCCATGCTGGCAGATCCTCAAATCGATCTCGTCGATCTGTGCGTCCCGAACGACCTCCATAGCCGGCTGACCATCGAGGCATTACACGCGGGGAAAAACGTCCTGGTCGAGAAGCCGATCGCCCTCTCCTTGGCGGAGGCGGATGCCATGGTGTCCGCTTCGCGAGATGCCGGGAAGCTCTTGATGGTCGGTCAGGTCTTGCCGTTCTTGCCGGAATTCGCATTCGCGTTGGAAGCCGTCCAATCGGGGCGATACGGGTCGATTCGTGCGGCCCATTTCAGTCGAGTGATCTCCAAGCCCGATTGGTCGAGCGAGATCGGCGATACTTCGCGGAGTGGAGGACCGGCCATCGATCTGCATATCCACGATACCCATTTCATCAGCTTGCTTTGCGGCGTGCCGCGCGCCGTCCACTCGCTTGGCGTCGTCGAGAATGACGCGGTCGTTCATCTGACCACCCAGTACCTCTACGATACCCCGAATCTCGCGGTTTCCTGCGTCTCCGGGGCACTGAGCCAGTCCGGGCGACCATTCACTCACGGGTTCGAGATTTATCTCGACAAGGCCACGTTGGCTTTCGAATTCGCCAATCTCGGCGGCCAGGGACACGTGGCGATTCCGCTTTCGGTGATCCAGCCCGATGGCACGGTCGAACATCCCGACCTCGGCTCCGGAGATCCGGTCGATGGGTTCGTCAGGGAGCTGACCGCGGCGGCCGAGGCTGTTGCTTCGGGTAATCCGGTGGCGCGACTCTCGGGAGAGGTTGCGAGGCAAGCCCTCAGAATCTGCCTCGCGGAGATTGAGAGCGTCCGGACAGGAGGGGTGGTCAGGGTGTCCTGATGACCAGGTACGGAATTGCCGGCGGGCTCTCCCCATTTCGAACGGACCACTGACTCAAACCCTCACCGCCTAATCAAGAGGAGGCTCGTCTCTGACCGGTGGTCTCGGCGAAGTATCTCCAATTGAAGACGAATCTTCGGTCGTTTCTGAGTTCACCGAGTACACCGGCGGAGAGCTCTTCTCGAGGCGATCCGGGTTATCTTGGAGCAGAAGTTCTCTCACGCGACGCAATTCCTCCTCATCAAGTTCGCCGGCGGCGTGAGCGTCCTCGAAGGTATCCAGAAGATCACCCGGTGTATCGGACTCGATATCCTCATGAATCTCCGCCCAAACGCGATAAACATAAACCAAGAGTACGATGACCAAGATCGTTAAGAACGCAAGCCCTATGTAATAGGACATCCCGAGCGAGACCGCCGCGGTGAGATTCCCGGACCCACTGCGAGGAATCCAATTCAGGCAAGCCATATCGAAAGAACCTCGGTAGGAAGACCGTGTGAATATTCTGAAGCGTCGGCTGAAGTCAACTTCGAGTGTTTCTAGCACCGAGGCCCAGGCTTGGGGAGAATTCTCGCCATTCTTATCGACCTCGGCCGCTTGGCAAGTCCGCAGCAACGGCGATGGATCGCCGACGCTTCCAGCATTCTTGGGGTCGAGGCTTGTGGAACGCCTGATTCAGATTATAATTGAGAGTTTAGCCGATGTGATCCGCCGAGGAAATGCTTGAAGAGCCTTTCGCCTCGGCCAAACTCCCGAACCAAAGCCAATCCGGTCGATGCATCCCACTTGACCTGCGATGTGACTGTCCCTCGATCGGGTTGACATGAGTTCCCCGAATGGGCGGAGCCAGGCGGAATCGACTCAGGATTTTCCATACTGAATCAAGAGCTCGGACGACCGATCTCGACTCGAATGCGAGGAGGGGTTATACCGATGTTACGACACCTCATTTCGGCGAGCGGCAAACTCGCCGCGTTTGTGTTCTGTGTGTCGGCTCTCGGAGGAAGCGCGGAGGCACAATTGACCTCCGGCATCATCGACGATCCATTCACGTTCTATTATGCCATCTACCTGCCGAATCAGCAATTGCAGTCCATGCGGCCTGGGCCCCTGGATCCCGTCAACAACGCGATGGTCGGCCGCCAGTATTATGCACAGCAGGATCGCAGGAGCTTGTATAACCCAATTTCTCCCTACGCATCGGGCTACGATCCTCTCCGTCCTTACTCGCAACAGGGCCAGGAAAGAAAGGCAGGCGCCTACCGTTACGGGCATAGCCCTTCGAATGCCAACGGTACGGGTCCTGCTCTCTACTACAATCGCGCTTCGCAGTATTTCCCTGATCTCGCCGGCAAGACCGGTCGTCAGAGAAACGCCAATACGGCTGGGCGTCGAGGGGGCGGACCGCGTTCAGGTGGTGGAGGTGGCATGGGTGGCATGGGAGGTGGCATGGGCGGCATGGGCGGTGGCATGGGCGGCATGGGCGGTGGCATGTTCTGAGTGAATTGCCATCGATCAGGGCGCATGCTTGCGTCCCAAGATTCACTCTGCGGCTGAACTTTCTTCGCCCGACTCTCTCGCTGACATCGCTTCTGGTTTGTCCTGGGCGTTAATACGGGATTTTGACCCGATCATCGGGGTCCTGGCTCATGGTGAGCTTCAGGAGGCTTGAGCGATGTCCAGGGGACCTGAGCAGCTTCGTTTGACGCCCGACGAACGGGCCGATCTGGTCGCTTATATTGACGGTGAGTTGCCGGAGGGGATTTCGCGAGCCCTCGCTACGAAGCTGACTCAGAGCGCGACGGGACGACGTGAAGTCGAGATGCTGAAGAAGACCTGGGAGCTGCTGGGACATCTGCCCGTCCCCGAGGTCAGCCCCCATTTCTCCGAGCGCACTCTCACGGCGATTCGTCGAATTGAGACGACGAGCCCCACCTGGAATGCTGGTGTCGAAAAGTGGACGAAGAGCGCAGCGCATGTGCTCGCTTATACTCTGATGGCCGGTGTCGCTTTCGGAATCGGCTATTTCTCCACGTTCTCGATCTGGCCGGACCCTTCCGCGAAGGCGTCCCGCGATCTCACCATGCTCGAGCACCTGGATGAATATCTCGAGGCGGGTTCGTTCGACTTCCTGACGCAACTGGCCGAATCTCCGGAATTTAGCCCCGACTCGAACTGACGATTGATCAACGATCCGGTCGGAGACAATGCCCTTCTCCTGCCTCTTGCCGGTAGTCCTTCGCTGATTCAACACCATGAACCTCGACAAGCCGAGCGAATCACGTTGACGGTTGCTCTTCGTCGGGATATCGGCCCTCGCCTTGATTTCCGTGGCCGCAATCTCCGACCTCGATGCCAACTTGACGCGCATCCGGTCGATGCCCGCGGAACAACGCGACAAGGTCTTGCAGCTCTTACGTAAGTTCGAGCTCGAGCTTCCAGCGGATAAGCAGCGCGAAATCCGCGAGCTCGACCGCCGAATTGCGGATCTGGATCCCCAAGCTCGGTCGAGACACTTGTGGGCTCTCCGTCGTTATCATGATTGGCTGAATTCGCTCCCCGAGAATCAGCGTGAAATCGTGCTCTCGCTTCCGCCCTCGGAACGCATGGCGACGGTCAAGAAGCTGGCAATCACATACCCCGTTCCCAGCGCCGATACTCCCAGGAGTCTCCGGATCTCCGAGGCCGGCGAACTTTCTCCGTTCGAGCTCGCTTCGGCCTTTCGAATCTGGCAGAAGTCGACCCCGGCTCTGCGTGAGAAAGTGGATGGCAGGCCGCTGGAGAAAGGGCGTCGCGAGGCGCTGTTTCAACTGGGCAAGTCGTTGAGGCCGCCTGTCCCCAGAGAGACCAGGCCCGCCGATTTCGACGAGGAGAAGTCGCTCCTGGAACTCGAGGAACTCGAAAAATCCTGGCGGGGTTCCAATCCCATCTTGGTCCCGGAAGAAGCAGTCAAGAGGCGGACGGAAAAGTTCGACGAGCTCGCGAAGAAAAAGGTACAGGCCCTTCAACGTGAGACCAATCGTCGTCAAGCCATCAACCTCTATTTCTCCAAGACGAAGCTCAAGCCCGTTGACCCCGAACGGCTCGCACAATTCTTGACATCCCTTCCATCCTGGCTCCAATCCAGCTTCGACCAGTATCCGGCGGATGAGGCGAGGCGGCGGCTGACTCTGGCCTATCGGCTGGTTTTCCCCCATCCCAAGGAAATTGGATCGTCGCAGTCTCCGCCGAGTCCTTCGACCAAATCGGAAGCGACGAACCAGATTAAGAAGACTGACGGGCCAGCCATCAGTCGTAAGCCGGCTGCGCCTATCCCGACGGACTCCCCGTTCTGAGCCGATGGAGTCTCGGGCACGATGGGATTCTCGAACGACGACACCGATTGGATGCATCTGGCCCTGGCGGAGGCCCGAAGGGGCAAGGGGGCGGTCGAACCGAATCCGATGGTCGGTGCGGTCGTGGTTTGCGAAGGACGGATGGTCGGCCTTGGACATCATGAACGGTTCGGTGGCCCTCACGCCGAGGTGCTCGCGCTGAAACGGGCTGGAGAGTCAACCCATGGGGCGACCCTGTACGTCACCTTGGAACCATGCTGCCACTTCGGAAAGACGCCTCCTTGCACGGACGCGATCCTCTCGGCCGGAATCGCCCGCGTGGTGGCCGCGGTCCGTGACCCTTTTCCCCAGGTCAACGGCGGAGGCCTGGCGATCCTAGAGCAGTCGGGAATCGAAGTGGAAGTCGGCTGCGAGGAAGAAACGGCACGCTCACTGAATGCTCCTTACTGGAAGCGATTGGCATCGGGTTTTCCGTTCGTAACCGCGAAGTGGGCGATGACACTCGATGGCAAGACCGCGGTGGCCACCGGCGACAGTCGATGGATCTCCTCCCAGAGCTCTCGCCGGATCGTGCATCAAATCCGCGGGCAATCGGATGCGGTGATCGTCGGCATCGGGACGGTTGAGGCTGACGACCCGCTCTTGACGGCTCGCCCTCCTGGCCCACGAGTCCCGGTCCGTGTCGTGCTGGATAGTGCGGCACGCTTGTCATTGGAGAGCAATCTGGTCCGTACGGCCCGCGAGATTCCGGTCCTCGTTGCCGTGACGGAGCGAGCCACAACGGACCGACGCGAAGGGCTCCTCGGAATGGGCTGCGAAGTGCTCGAAGTGGGCGGTTCGAGATCGGTCTCCCTCTCGGAGCTTCTCGAGGAACTGGGACGGCGGGAGATGACCAACGTCCTCGTCGAGGGTGGCGGTCGAGTCCTCGGTTCGTTCCTCGATGCCGGTCAGGTGGATTTCATCGAGGTTTTCGTGGCTCCGATACTCGAGGGCGGCGATCATGCACTCACCGCCGTTCGAGGTCAAGGTCGTGTCCTGATGAATCAGGCTCTCCATCTCAGGGAGATCGAAGTGAGTCGCGTGAGCGAAGACATTCATATCCGCGGGCGCCTGGCCCAATCCTGGCGCCTGCAGGCGGGATTTTCCGAAGAATGAATGCTGCGACTCTTGACCACTCCGGCGGTCGAGAGTTACAGTCGCAATCGGTGATGGCATGGATTTTGCCGTCAGTACACATCCGGTGCTCGACGGGCACCTTGCTCCGCCTCGGAGACTCGATGGTGGCTGACCGACAACATGAGCCATCGGGAGCGAAGATCGCCCCCAAAGCCGTCGTTGGCCGGGTCAGTCTCTACCTGAGGCAGCTCGAGGCCTATCAGCGACAGGGTTGGAGTACGATCTCCAGCAGCCAGCTCGGTGCGCCCTGTCGATCAAGAATGCCCAGGTCCGAAAGGATCTCGCATTCTTCGGCCAGTTCGGTCATCCCGGGATCGGATACCGCATCGATGAGTTGATCGACGCGTTGAGACATATCCTCGGGATCGATCATGATTGGCCGCTCGCGCTCGTGGGCCTGGGAAATCTGGGGCGAGCCCTCTTGAAATATCGAGGTTTTCGCACGCGTGGCTTTCACCTGGTCGCTCTCTTCGACAACGACCCGGAAAAGATCGGGGAAATCCACGACGGGATGATCGTCGAGCCGATCGAATCGCTGCGCAAGGCGGTCGCACTTCGTAAGATCAACCTGGCGATCCTTTGCGTTCCGGGCGAGGCCGCCCAGCGTGTGACCGACCTCATCGTTGCCAGTGGTATCCAGGGGATCCTGAACTTCGCGCCCGTTCCGTTGGTCGTCCCGCCCCACATCAATCTCGTGGCCGTCAACCTGAGTATCCAGCTCGAGAATCTGGCCTACAAGGTTCAGAAGAGCGAAGGCGAGGTTTCCTGCGCCGGCTAGCCTTCCCCCTTCTCGTCAAAATCGATAAAATGAGGGCTCCACTACCCGGTGGTGAAACGGTATCACAACAGGTTTTGGTCCTGTTTTTCCAGGTTCGAATCCTGGCCGGGTAGCTTTCTCGCCGGGGTTTCTGTGCCGAAGCGAGGTGTCGATACCTCGATACGAATGGCGGTCAGGACGACTTGAGGATCGGCAGGACCTCGGACTGAAGGCCACCGGTGACGTGCACCTTTCCGCCGCCGTCGACGAAGACGTTGATCTCACTTCGAATGCCGTAATCGTCGAAGTAAATCCCCGGCTCGACCGAGAAGCATGTCCTCCGGAGGACGAGTCGTTCTTCGTGGGTCTCCAGGTTGTCCATGTGCGCGCCGTTGCCGTGGACCTCCTGGCCGATGTTGTGTCCCGTGCGGTGGATGAAGAATCGGCCGTATCCGGCGTCGTCGATCACGCGTCGGCAGGCCGCATCGACCTCCCAGCCCTGGAGTGGACGATTCGCGGCATAAGCATCCTGCACGCAGGCGATGGCGGCGTCGCGGGCGCGTGCCACCACGCCGAAAATGTCCTGATAGCGCTGGGGCACCGTCTCTCCCACATAACCGACCCTCGTCAGGTCGGAGTAAACGGAGCGGGGACGGTCCAGCTTGGCCCAGAGATCGATCAACACGAAATCTCCATTGCCGATGACACCGTCCTTGCCGACGACCGGCTCATAATGCGGGTCGCCGCTATGGGGCCCGACTCCGACGATCGGCGGGCTATACGTCGTCAGACCGTTGCGGTGGAAATGGTCCATGATCGCCGACTGAACCTCGGTCTCTCGAATCGTCCCGCCGCCTCGGACGCGGTCGGCAATCAGCCCGAATGCCAGGTCGAAGGCCGAGCGCGTGAATTGTTCCGCATCGCGATGCATCTGCCACTGATCATCATCCCAGGTCGCTTCGAAGAGCTGGATCAGGTCGCCCGAGGAAACGACCTCGACGCCGAAGGATCGAACCAACTCCACCACACCGGCGTCAACCCGGGAAACGTACGGGTTGGAGACTCTTGGTGAATACTCCATCGCGACGCGACGACTGCCCCTGAGAATGTCTGCCACGCCCGCCTCGAGCTCTTGCCAGGGCAAATACACCGTTTTCCCGCCGGGTAGTTCATCGAGCGCGCCGGCCTCGATGCGATGGACCAGCTTGCGCAGCTTCGCCTTTGGCCGGGATGAAGTAGAAGAATCGACGTGTACCCGTTTTCTCCGGCAAGCCGAGAATGCGCCGGGCCAGTACGTTGCTTCCCCGGAAGTCGTAGAGGAGCCAGCCATCCAGGCCGAATTCGGCCAGGCTCTCTTGCACAGCATGGAGGTCGAACATCGTCGCACGTCCTTGATTGAACATCGAGATTGAGATTGAGTCGTCGCGAAGAGCCTGCCCATTCGGTGCGTATCGCAAATCTGCCTTGTACCGCCGAATACGTCCGTTAGCAAGTGCCCACATCGGAGTCATGACAAGGGGAATTCCGCGTCATGGTCCAGGATCTGCTGAAGAATATCGGGAAGTCCACGCCCAATACGCTGTGCTGCGCCGGCGGGTTGCCTCGCTGTTTCGTCGGTCATGATGGCGGATCTCCGGTGCCCTGGTATGGACCAACGGATGTCTGTACGATGATAGCGTGCCTGCGGGTGACTCGCTGTGGTGCTGCTCGACTGGCCTGGGCCGGCTCGGCCCTAATTCCCTGGCTCATCAGGCGGTTGGCTCGAACCTGCCGCTCGTGGGAGAATGTTCATGAGATCGATAATCAGTGTCCTCATCGTGCTCGCTCTGTCCCTGCCCGGGGCCGCCCAACAACCGGCACAGAAGGCGAAGACCAAGGAGAAGACGCCCGCCTATTACCCGCTCAAAGTCGGGACGAAGTGGCACTACTCCGTCGATTCCGGCAACGGGCAGAAAGTGAACGTCGTCATCCAGATCGCCAAGATCGAGACCATCGATGGTAAAGGTCTCGCTCGGCTGGAATCGGTCGTCAACGGCGAGGTCAAGGCGACCGAGCACGTCGGGGTCGAGACCGGGGGAATCTTCCGATACCGATTCAACGGGGTCGAGTTCACGCCGCCGCTGTGTTTGCTCAAGTATCCCGTCAAGGACGGCGACACCTGGGAGACCGAGACGAAGATCGGCGCCCAGCAAATCACGGTCAGTGGCAAGGAGGCCAGTCAGAGAAACCTTGAGGTACCGGCCGGGAAATTCGACACCATTTCCTCCAAGATCGAAAACACCGTGGGCGGCAACAAGATCAGCACCACCTACTGGTTCGCGCCCGAAGTCGGCATCGTCAGGCAACTGGTGAACATGCCGGACCGATCCGTCAACATGGAGCTTGTGAAGTTCGAAGAAGGCAAGTAGTGGTGACCAGCAGACGGCCTTCAACGACTGGACGCGATGGCCCGAACTCCGTCGATCACGCGATCGATCTCCTCAGCGGTCGTATAGCACGAGCAGCCGATCCGGACCAATCCCTCCGTATCGACCCCCAGCCGTTGGGCGACGGTCATCGCGTAGAAATTGCCGTGCGAGGCGAAGACTCCCCGAGCCGCGAGCCTGCGAGCCGCCTCGATCGCGGGACAATCGCGGATCGTGAACGAGATCGTCGGAGTTCGTGCGGCACCGGGGGGAGGTCCAAAGAGGCGGATTCCCGGAAGGCGGCTCAGGCCGTCCCAGAGTTGGAGAAACAGGCTGTTGCCACGGGTATGAAGTTCTTCCAGCGACGACACAAGACGAGCGCGACGTGACGGCTCATCCCCCGCGACCGGGTCCCCGGCCAGTGAGGCCAGATAGTCCACCGCGGCCGCGGCACCGACGATGCCCTCATGATTCTGGGTCCCCGTCTCGAGCCGGTCGGGCACATTCTCGGGCGCCGGTTCGAGCTTGGGGACATTCAGAGCCTCGAGCCTTTCGCGCTTGCCATAGAGCACGCCCACGTGCGGACCATAGAACTTGTAGGCCGAACACGCCAGGAAGTCGCATCCCCAGGCCTGGACGTCGATCGCCTGATGCGGCGCGAAATGGACCGCGTCCACGAAGGTCAAAGCCTCGGCCTCGCGAGCCATGGCGACGGCCCTCGGGATGTCGTTGATGGTTCCCAACGCATTGGAAGCCGCCCCGATCGCCAGTAACCGGGAACGATGATCGTTCAGGCAACGGTCCAGGTCATCCCAGTCAAGTTGGCCGGTCTCCGGGATCATCTTGACCTGGAGGATCGTGACCCCACGCTCGCGCTCGAGAGCGCGCCAGGGATCGATATTGGCGTGATGGTCGAGCTCAGTGACCACGATCGCATCGCCATGCCCGAGCGATCGTCCCAGGGAACGGGCGAGGTGGAACGTCAGCGTCGTCATATTGGGCCCGAAGGCGATCTCGGAGGGGCTCGAGTTGAGCAAGTCGCCAAGAGCCTGGCGGGCCTTTGACAGTGCGGCGTCGGTCTCGATGCTGGTCGGGAACGCCCAGTGGGTGTTGGCGTTGTGGTGGACCAGGTAATCGCTCACGGCATCCACCACCGCTCGGGGGACCTGGGTCCCGCCCGGTCCGTCGAAGTACGCGACCGGAATGCCCTGATGAAGTCGCTGGAGCGCGGGAAAGTCCCCACGGATCCGGGCGACGGACGCGATCGATCGACTCGGCTGCGGGGTCATGGGAGAATCCTCGGCGGTCGAACGGAGGTGCTCATCGCGTTTCCTCGAAGTTCCCTCGGCTCGCTCTGGCGTCCTCGTGGCAACTGAGCGACGATGGTCCAAAGGCATCGTAACCGCTATGATCGGAGGAATCGAGGGCATGGGAGCTCGAGCATGATCTGTGTCGCCGTCACCTACGTCATTCAGCCTGGCCACGAGGACGAGGCCTGCCTGCTCTTCGCCAAACTGACCGAACATAGCCGGGCCGAGCCGGGATGCCGGATGTACCTGGCCCACCGGTCGACCACCGACTCGCGAAAGTTCTTCCTCTACGAGCAATACGACGACCAGGAGGCGCTCGATGCGCATCGAGCCGCTCCGCATTTCGAGCGGTATGCCAAAGGGGGTCTGTTCGCGATCCTCGAAAGCCGGACGCCCGAAATCTATATCCCCCTGTCCGATTGACGCCTCGGTACGAGGAATTCAGGGAATGAGAGACAGCATCATGATGGATCGATCCAAGGCATCTGCAACTCCCAAGGATCCGCCGGGTCCGAGAGGGAGCGTCTTCCTCGGGAGCACGTTCGAGTATCTCCGCGACCCGATGGGCTTCGTCGCGCGAGCCAAGCGCGAGTACGGGGACGTCGTCTGGCTGAGGCTGGGGAACCTGCGTACCTACCTGGTGAGCCGTCCCGAGCACATCGACTATGTCCTGCGGGGCCACGCGGACAACTTCATGAAGGACAAGTTGACCCGCTGGCTGATCCCCCTGGTCGGTGAGGGGCTCCTGACGAGTGAAGGGGCCTTCTGGCGTCGCCAACGCAAGCTGGCCCAGCCGACGTTCCAGCATCAGCAGATCCAGCGCTATGCCGAGGTCATGGTCGAACAGACCATGCGGATGCTCGAGACCTGGCGGGACGGCGAGGTCCGGGACCCGCATGAGGATCTCATGCGCCTCACGCTCGGGATCGTCGCCAGGACGCTCTTCGACGCCGAACTCTCCGAGGACGCGGAGACGGTGGGCCATTCGCTCGAAGTCGTCATGAACCACTTCATGAGCCCTCTGCGTTGGTTCCGGTTCCTGGATCACTTGCCGCTCCCATCGAGCCGTCGGTACTGGCGGGCGATCGGCCGGCTGGATGAGATCATCTACAAGATCATCAAGGCACGTCGATCCGAAGGCGGAGACCGCGGAGATCTCCTGTCGCGATTGCTCGCGGCTTGCGACGAGGACGGGAAGGGAATGACCGACCGCCAGCTTCGCGACGAGGTCGTGACCCTGGTCCTCGCCGGTCACGAGACGACCGCTCTGGTCTTGTTTTACACCTTCTACCTGATGTCTCAGTCGCCGGATGTCGAAGCGCGACTGGACGATGAGCTTCGCGACGTCCTCGCGGGCCGATCGCCGAAGGCGGCCGACGTACCGAACCTGAGATACACCGAATGGGTGGTTCGTGAATCGATGCGGCTGTACCCGCCGGCGTGGGGGATCGCCCGGGAGGCCCTCTCCGATTGTGAGATCGGTGGATATTCGGTGCCGAAGGGGACTCAAGTCTTCATGACCCAGTGGCTCGTCCATCGGGACGGGCGATGGTTCGACGACCCGGAAGCCTTCCGGCCCGAGCGCTGGGACAACGATCTGATCAAGCGGTTGCCCCGTTGTGCGTACTTCCCGTTCGGGGATGGGCCGCGGATCTGCATCGGGAACCACTTCGCAATGATGGAAGCCGTCCTGATACTGGCCACCATCGCCCAGCGATACCGGCTGAGCCTGGAGCCGGGACAGACTCTCGAGTTGTTACCATCGATCACACTTCGACCGAAGCGAAGCCTTCTCATGAAGGTGCAGGCGAGAGCACCGAAGAGATATCCGGACGAGTCGAGGGCTGGTGAAACGCTTGACGAGGGACGTGCACCGGAAGCTACGTCGATGCCGATGGGAAACCGAGAATCCTGACCCGGGACCCGGCCGAGAATAGGCCGGGACTCGAGTCTGAGGATCGTTGGCCGATGCCGGACAGCGATCAGTAAGGGGATGGTGCGTAGGTGTACGTGCCCGGGGCCGAGGTGTAAGTATATGTCCCCGGCGCCGTGCCGTACGAATAGGCGGGAACGCCCGTCGAATAGACCTGGCGGTTGCGGCGTCCGAACATGCCTCCGAAGAAGCCGCGGCGTTGACGAATCGGGTACGTCTGGGCTGGAGAATAGTACCCCGTCGTGGTGTAGGTCGAGGGTGCCCAAGTTGCCGGGGTTGACGCGTAGGCCGCTCCCTGAGTGTAAGTCCCGGGGGCCATGGTCGTGCCCATCGGATTGACGTAACTGTATCCGGTACCCGGAATTCCGACGGCTCCCACGGTGCCGGGAACCATGGTCGTGGCTCCAGGGCTCGTAATCGGTTGCGTCCCGGGCACGTAGTATGACGAATAGCTCCGGCCGTTCATCATCGCGGGATTGCCGGTGCCGGGCACCATGTTCCCGGACGTCGTGGGGGCAACTGTCGCCGCATTGCCCGGGATGGTGGACGGTCCCGTGGGTGCCTGGTAGGTATTTCCGGGCGTCGTTGCACTGGTGCCGGGTGCTACAGTCGTCCCGCCTGACCTCTGATTGGCCTGTTGCCCGAGATTGCCGGGAGCCGTCAGCATCGAGTTCGTGGTTGCCGTCGTGCCGGGTTGCCCAACGCCGGGAACCGGAGGGGTATTTGCGGCTCCGGACGTCGCGGCAGGGGCCGTGGTTATCGCCCCCGCGGGAGTCGCCGTGTTTCCTTGAACGGCATTCTCGACGGCATTCGCGGTCGAGGCAGCTCGCCCCGCCTGATTGGCCGCCCCGGTTTGTGCGTCGGCCGTCAGCGGCAGTCCGATCAATCCGACGACCGCCGAGAAGGCACAAGATCCCAGGATCGTACGCATCGTGGTGTCCTCCTTAATCGGTTGAGTTTCCATCCTCTCCCGGTCCAGGCCGGGAGAAACTCGACGCAACGCGGATTATAGACTTCTCCTCGACCAGACGTGTAGTCCCTGTTGACGACTTTCCGGATCGTCAAGAGAAGCGAATCCGGATCAGGACCGCGTGCGGAGTGACCCCAATATTGAGGCAAACCCCGCGCCCGATTCTCGCCATTCACGAGAGGATGTCGCGCACGACCTCGCCGTGCACGTCGGTGAGCCGGAAGTCACGTCCGGCATAGCGGTAAGTCAATTTGGTGTGGTCGAACCCGAGCAGATGGAGGAGAGTAGCGTGCAGGTCATGGACGTGGACCGGCTTCTCGACGGCCTGGTAGCCGAATTCATCGGTCGCGCCATGGACCGTGCCGCCTTTCACGCCGCCGCCTGCCATCCAGACCGAGAAGCCCCAGTGGTTGTGATCGCGGCCCAGGCCGGGCTTGCCGTTGACCATCTCGACCGCGGGCGTGCGACCGAATTCGCCGCCGCAGAGGACGATCGTCTCGTCGAAAAGCCCGCGCTGCTTGAGGTCGGTCAAGAGGGCCGCGATGGCCTGGTCACACTGGCCGGCGAGTGACCGGTGGTTCTCGGCGATATGATCGTGGGCGTCCCAGGGCTGGACGTCGCCGTGGTAGAGCTGGACGAATCGCACGCCTCGCTCGATCAGGCGGCGGGCGATCAGGAGCTGGCGGGCCTGGACACCGGGCCCATAAGCGTCCTGGATGTATTGCGGCTCCTGGCTGACGTCGAAGGCGTCGGTCGCGACCATCTGCATGCGGTAGGCGAGCTCGAAGCTGGAGATCCTCGCCTCCAGGGCATCGTCCTCGGACCTGGGGCGCTGGTGCATCCGGTTCAGGTCCGTCAAGAGGTCGAGCTGCCGGCGCTGGTCGGGCTGCGTCACGGTCGTGTTGCGGATGTTCTCGATCAGCTCCTCGACCTTGCCGCGACGGGTGTCGATGTACGTCCCCTGGTAGACGCCGGGCAGGAAGGCGGACTTCCAGTTGGAGACGTCGGCGACCGGCAAGCCGGGGCACATGGCGATGAAGCCCGGGAGGTTCTCGTTGTCGGAGCCAAGGCCGTAGGTGAGCCACGAGCCCAGGCTGGGTCGAGAGAGCCGCTCGTCGCCGCAGTTCATCAGTCGCATCGATTGCTCATGATTGGGCGTGTTCGCCCTCATCGAGCGGATCACGCAGATGTCGTCGACATGCTGGGCGGTCCTGGCGAAGATCTCGCTGACCTCGGTCCCGGACTGCCCATACTTCCGGAACTTGAACGGGGAGGAGAGTGCCGCGCCGGTCTTGCGCTCCGTGGTGAGGTTCCCAAGGGGCAGCGTCTTGCCTTCATACTTCTTGAGCAGCGGCTTGGGGTCGAACGTATCGACCTGAGACGGACCTCCGTTGAGGTAGATGTGGATGACATGCTTGGCCTTGGCCGGGAAGTGCGACGCCCGCGGGGCGAGCGGGTTGCTCACCGGCGGGCGGACGCCGGCGACGTCCGCGCCTTCGGCGACCGCGCCGAGGTAGCCGGCATCGCCGAGGAGGCCGAACAGACCGAGCATCCCCAGCCCCGTGCCTGCCTGGCAGAGGGCCTCGCGCCGCGTCGTCTTTCGGAGAGGGTCGTGGTTCATGCTGGCCTCATCCTGGAGAGAGAAAGTGATTCGGGAATTCTCATGTCAATCGACGAACAGGAGTTCATTTGACATGAGTAACACCTGGGCGAGCTGCTCCCAGCGTGACAACTGGGAATGGCCCGACTGCCCAGATTGCGCGATGGACTCGGATACGAAGCGGCCGGACGCCTGGATCTCCGCCGGGGCCGGCGGCCTGGCCAGGACCGCGCGGAACAGCGCGGTGATTCTCCCCTCCGAGGTCGTGGCATTCGCGACCTCGGGCCGCGCCACCAGGGCTCGGGCCTGCTCGATGACGAACGGGGCGTTCATGCTGAAGAGGGCCTGCTGCGGCACCGTGGTGCGAGGCCGACGCTCGGCCGACTGGTCGGGGCTGGCGAAATCGAAGGCGCGGAACATCGCCGGGAGGCTCTGGCGGTCGACCATGCCATAGACGGTCCGTCAACGATTCTTCGGGTCGCCGGCCACATCCACCGGCCGGCCGCCCATCTTCGTGTCCAACCGACCGGAGATGACCAGGAGCGAATCTCGCATCGACTCGAGATCCAGGCGTCGCCGCGGGTATCGCCAGAGCAATCTGTTTTCCGGATCGACCTTGCGGCATTCGGGCCGGTCGACGCTGGCCTGCTGGTAGGTGCTCGAGAGGACGAGCAGCCGGTGCAGCGCCTTGAGGGACCAGCCTTCCTCCTGGAGTCGGGCGGCCAGATAGTCGAGCAGATCGGGATGGCTCGGCGGCGAGCTGCGTGTCCCGAAGTCGCTCGGGGTGGAGACGAGTGGCTCGCCGAAATGGTGCATCCAGATCCGATTGACGATCACACGGCTGGTGAGTGGGTTATCGGTCGCGGTGATCGCCCGGGCAAGGTCGAGCCGTCCGCTCCCCTGCGCGAACGGCCGACGATCGGGGCCGGCCACGACCCTGAGGAATTGTCGGGGCACGCGATCGCCGGGCTGCGAGGCGTTGCCGCGCACGAAGATCCTCGGCTCGTAAAGTTCTCCGGAGTCGATCAGCACCATCGCACGCGGCCAGGCGTCGGCCGCCTTCACGGTCGTGCGATCGAGCTCGGTCATCTTCATGCCGAATCCGTCTTTTTCGCCACGCGACATGTAGTAGTAGGTCTGGCTCTCGGGGAAATAGGCCGGGCTCTCGCGATCGGCCAGGATCGCGCGGATCTGCCCGGTTGCCTCATCGATTGGAGCCGCGGAAATTGTCGGTGCGGACTTCCTGGCCTCCTGGTCCAATCTTCGGATCAGCTCGCCGTATGTACGCGCGACGTCGGCCCTGGTCTTCAGCACCGAATGCCCCAACGCCTCGGCAATCATGGGGTTCAACTGGCCGTGACTGATGCCCGGCGGCCGGGTCCGCCAGCGCGCCATGATGGCGCCGGCATCCGAGGCGAGCTTCGCCTCCGGAACCTCCATCAGGTCGTGCCATGGGCCGAAAACGGGATCGTCCGGTTGGGAATGATCCTTGACGTAACGTCGCCACCGCGCGACGATCTGGGGGCGAAGATCCTCGGGGGCCAGGGAGAGGAAGAAGATGGCCGTCTCGAGGGGATCTGGAGGCGTGGTCGCGGCCTTGATCAGGTAATCCGGCGTTCGCTGTCGCGCTGATTCGGAGAGCAGCTTATACTGATCGTCGAGGAACTTTCGGAGATCCTTGCGTTTCGCGGCCGCCTGCGTTTCGTATGCGTTCGGGGCGCGTTGAGCGTCCGGGCGCTCGACCAGCGGGAGCTCCAGCGGCGGCTCGCAGCTCGCGAAGACCCCGTATAGCGAGTAATAGTCGGCGGTCGGGATCGCGTCGTATTTGTGGTCGTGGCAACGTGCACAGGCCACCGTCAGGCCGAGGAATCCACGGGTCACGGTGTCGATCCGGTCGTCGATCTGGTCGTGGATGTTGTTGTCGAACATCTTGCCCAGGGTCAAGAAGCCCATCGCCCCCAGACGCCAGGGCTGGTCCTTGGGCGCCACCGTGTCGGCGGCGAGCTGCTCCTGGACGAAGCGATCAAAACCGATGTCCTGGTTGAGGGCGCGGATGACGTAATCTCGGTAGGTGTAGGCGAACGGGCGAACGCGATCGTCGCCGAACATCAGGACGCCGTCCTTTGTGTCGGCGTAGCGGGCGACGTCGAGCCAGTGCCGTCCCCATCGCTCACCATAGAAGGGCGAATCCAGGAGACGATCGACGACGCGGACAAACGCATCCGGAGACCGGTCTTTTTCGAAAGCGTCGACTTCCTCGCTGGTGGGAGGCAGGCCAATGAGGTCGTAGAATACGCGACGGAGGAGCGTACGGCGATCGGCGGGTCGCGACGGCGTCAGCCCTGAGCCTTCGAGCCGCGATAAGATGAAGGCGTCGATCGGAGAGGTCGGCCAGTTGCTCCGGCGTACGTCGGGAATCGGCGGCTTGCGGACGGGGTGATAGGCCCAGTGGTTTCGGGCGGCCTCGAAGTCGATACCGGCCGGCTTCTTCGCGGCGACGCTCGACGCGGTCGAGCTGCCGGCCTCATGCGGCCCGACGACTGCTCCGGCTTTCACCCATTGCTCGATCGAGGCGATGGTCGCGTCCGGCAGCTTCCCCTTGGGAGGCATGCGCAGGGCTTCATCCTTATATTGAACCGCCTGGACGAGCAAACTGGTCTCGAGATCGCCGGGGACAACCGCCGGACCCAGGTCGCCTCCCTTTCGCATCGCGTCGAGCCCGTCGAGACGCAGACCTCCCTTTATGGCTTTGGACTTCGCGGAATGGCATTGGTAGCAATGCTCGACCAGCACCGGACGGACACGAGACTCGAAGAAGTCGGCCTTCTCGGGGTCGGAGCTGGGATCGCCGGCCCGGCTCGTCGCTGCCATCAGAATCAGCGGCACCAGGAAGGCCATCGACCTGGCCGCGGGTCTCGCAAAGGCGCCCGAGAAAACCAGCCTGGTCGGCGTCCGCTCATCCGGGTTATACCTGGCATGCATGATTCCGTTCCCCCGACTCGGCGTCAAACATCTTTTGAATATTCGCGCAGAAATGGGGGGCTTGTGTCAAGCTCCTGGCCTCCATCGTTCCCAGGCCGTGAGACGAGCGACGACGCCATTCGCCCAAGCACGTTTCAATCCGTAGTCATTGTTCAGTTTGACTCAATGAAGTCGAACGAGTGCAAACTGTCCGATCGCTGTTATCATGACAGACTGCATATTCTGCCTATTCGTGGCTTCGTTTCACTCGATTTGCGATCGGCCGGACCAGTTGCGAACCGTAAAAATCGATATAGACTTCCTAGTCTACCTGATCGTGGCTTCGTTTCATGCGATTTTGCTCTCGAACTCGGTTGGGAGTGAAATTCGGACCGGCGTAGGTCAGTGAAATTTTCTCGAAAATTCGGCAATGCCGATGCTGCGTCGACTCGATCGCTCTCCGTGGTCCGGACCCGGTAGGCCATCCATCAGCCTCGTACGCCTTGTCATCGCGGGTAGCTGAGACGGATTGTCCTACCTTAAGAATGCCGCAGATCCGGGATTTCCTCGACACACTCAGGAATTTCCTGAGTATTGCCTGGGGTGTGCCATCCAAATCTGGATGTGGTCGAGCGGGATCGATGGGAGGTCCTCAACGAGGTGTCGGCAACTTCAGGCGAGGCAAGATGTCTTCTTCGAGGCGATCGGGGTCGACGGTTTGCAACTCCCAGGTCTCGACGTGCTCGACCGACTGACCGGGCTCCAAGGTCTGCACCGGACCGAGCGACTCCATCTCGAGCATGTCGCTGTTGGTGAACGTCTCGAAGTTCACTCCTCCATCGGGGTAATGCTGGCCATCCCGATATTGGAACGATTTGACGAAGAGCGTGCGGCCAAGCAGATAGCCGACGCTTCCCTGGCGATGAAGGATGCCGATCTTGGTCGGCTCGGAGTCGGGTCGTTGAGTCAAAGAGACATGACGCCGTGCGAACTTCCATCGCGGGTCGGAGAGGTCGGTATAGGGCCAGAGTACCCAGAGTTGATTGGCGGCGAAATCCGCCGCCGACCTGGCATTCTTGGGACTGCCGGGATGCGGCTCCTTCGGAGGGATCGGGATGATTTCCGAGCCCCCGGGTGTCAGGACCGTCAGGGCCCAGGGAGCTAACTTTGTGGCCTTGGCGCCGACGTTCGTGATCCGGTGGACGAGGTTGACCCGGCTCCCATGCGGCGCCAGAGAAAGATCGATTTCCTTGCGGATTCCGAACTGCGAGTCATCAGGCGAGACGAGGCGGATGCCATCGCCCAACTTCTGATAGCTGATCGGGGTATTATCGAGGGAATACGTACGAGTCGTGTCCTCGGGCGCGGTCCAGAGCCTGTGGCCGCCTCGGATCATCCACTCCGGCTCGCCGGAATGGCCGATCTGGTCGTCGTATTCCTTGAGGACATTTCGCCCATCTCTCAACTTATAACTGATGATCCTGGGCCCGACGTCCAGCGTGGCGATCAATTCGGCCTCGCCGTTGCTCAGCTTCACGTTACGCTTCCATCCGTGGTATTCCATTTCCTCAATCCGAATCGGGCCGTCGGCTGCCATCGCGGTTCTCCCAGTCGCCACGAACACCAGGAACGTCAGCACTCGGATCGATTTCGACAAACCGTTGACCCTCGACATGGTGGTCGTCTTTCTCTTGTGTGTCAGAGCCTCGTCTTCAAGCCGCGGGATTGGCCTTGTTAAGGCATTCCGTATCAGAGATCGGGACCAAAATCCAGCAAGAATCAAATCGCCAATCCCCAATCCTCCTGACTTCATCCTGTCGATCCTGTCCATCCTGTCGGAATTGATTCCAATCCGGTGAGACAGGATGGACAGGATCGACAGGATGAAATTCAGTTGCGATTTCGAAATCCCTCATTTCGGAATCTTCAACCCAATTCGTTCGCAGACTCACGGCCGGTCCTTCTCTCTTGTGAGCTCCCATCTCGAGCCATCTGGGCGATCGAGCATTTGCTCCACACGGTACAATGTTCATGAGCGGAGAGACTGTGAACTAAGGCCACGTCCGAGTTTTCCTTTGCGAAGGTAAGTCGACAAGCATGGATCAGCCCAGCAATCGACCGATCGTCGCGCTCACGATGGGCGATGTCGCGGGCATCGGTCCCGAGGTGATCGCCAAGGGCTGGATCGACCCGCGTCTTCATGCCCTGGCGCGACCGCTCGTCGTCGGCGACCCGAATGTGATGGCCCGCGCCCTCGACCTGGTCGACGGCGGAGAGTCGATACGAGTCCAGATCATCGCCTCGCCCGAAGAGGCCGATCCTTCTCCAAACAACATCCCATGCCTGTGGCTCGAGGGGCATTTCGACGATCTCTCCGGGGTCAAGCCTGGTCTGGTTGATGCTCGAGCCGGACGAGCGGCGTTCGAATTCCTTGCGACAGCGATCGACCTCGCGCTGGCGGGCCGGATCGACGCCATCACGACGCTCCCTCTGAACAAGCATGCCCTGCACCTGGGCGGAATCGACCATCCAGGCCATACCGAGATCCTGGCCGAGCGTTGCGGAGTCACGGATCATGCCATGATGCTCTACATGGAGACCAGTCCAGCCAGCTCTGACGAGCTGGGAACGGCATCCGCGCGACAGGGTTCGGGCCTGGGGGTCGTCCATGTCACGCTGCATGTGGCTTTGCGAAAAGTCTTCACGTTGTTGACCGAGGAGTCGATCCTGTCCAAGATCCGCCTGGCCGATGAGGCGATGCGCCCGCTGACCGATCGCCAATCGCCGCGGATCGCAGTGACGGCGCTCAACCCTCATGCCGGTGAAGACGGACTCTTCGGTGATGAGGAGGAGACGATCATCCGTCCGGCAGTCATCGCCGCCCGGGAACAGGGTCTCGACGCGTCGGGGCCGTTTCCCAACGACACCTTGTTTTATCATGCGCTGAATGGCGCCTACGACGCGGTGGTGGCGATGTACCATGACCAGGGTCATATCGCGCTCAAGACCATCGGCTTTCAGCGGGCCGTCAACGTGACGCTGGGCCTGCCGATCGTCCGCACGAGCGTCGCACACGGGACCGCCTTCGACATCGCGTGGAAAGGGCTCGCCGATCCATCGAGCTTGATCGCCGCGGTGCGGGTCGCCGGTCGATTTGTTGGGGGTGGCGGGTGGCGGGTGGCGGGTGGCGGGAAGGTTCGATCGAGCTTCAACCAAGACTGAGCTCTCTCGCTATTTCCTCACGATTTCGACCTCGACCCAGTTCGTCTCGGTGTGACCGGGCCAGACCGATCGGATATCGGGATCCGCCCAGCCCAGCCCGGCGTCGGCATCGAGTCGGACACGTATTCGCCGGATTCCCGGTCGTTCGATGATGCCATCGGGTAGGGGCGGGAGGGGTCCGAGGTCAAATCGACGTACGATCGACCCGGCGGATTCGGCGTCCTGACGCGGGAGGCCTTGCCCGCTGACGATGAGCGAACCGGCCGGGAACGTCGCCGGGCTCCCTTCGAACTCGATCGAGATCGTGTGAGCCAGATCACAGGGGAGCGGCGTCAACACCGCCAGACCGGGCGGATTTCGCAGCATCCATTGACCGCCCAGGGGGAGATAGGTCGCCTGCGACTCTCCGTCGAGGGAAATCGGCTCGAGCCGGATCGCTCGCGAGACCAACTCGTCTCGGGCTGCATCGACCAGCGTGAGGATCGCGTCGAGTCGGAGCACCGGGTCGAATTCGAAGTGGAACGGGACGTGGGGCAGCTCGATCTCCCAATAACTGGTCAGGCCGCGCGGGCGGACCCGGCTCTGGAGGACGAGGCGATGCGGACCATTCGTGGGAAAATCGTCCGGGATGATCGAGAAGGAAACATGCCCGGGACCCGCCTTCCAGGAGGAGAATTCCTCCATCGCGGCACGTCGGGCACCCAGGACGCGGTGGGACCATTCGAGATCATCCGGGCCGATGTGACGCGCATCCTCGATGAGGAACGGGACGTCGATGCGGACTTCGATCGGGAACTCGACGTGCAAGGAACGCGGATAGCGCCGGCGGGCCTTCCAGGTCGCGGAAAAACCGCGGCGGAGGATCGCCTGCTCCTCCTCGGAGACGAGCTGGTCATCCCGCCAGAGTCGGGTCAAGGCCCGCCCGGCTGCGTGACGCCTCGGTTCGGAATCGGTCGAGCTGAAGATCCGGAGCAGCTCCCACGCTCCGGACCGGCCGAACTCGGCGACGGCCTCGATCTCAGCCGGAGTGACCTCCGGGTCGCCGAGCCGGCCTACAGACTTGCGCGCCCGCCAGGCCCACAATAGCTTGCGTCCACCCCCTATGATGACGGCGCTAGCGAGGACGATCCACACCGCGGATTTCGGCTCGCTGAGCCAGTTCCGCCGCGGTCTTGCCGGGGATGGTTCGCCAAGTTTGCCGGAACGAGGCGCGGGCTCTCCGGTTCGATTTGGCTGGGGAGTCGTTCCGACTTGAGCCCAGATCGAATTCAACAAACTCCGTCGCCGCATCAATGATCTCGGAGATTGGGCTGAAGGGTCAGAGTGGTCGGCCGGGGCCGATCAGGGGAACGCGTGATGTCGGCGACCGTGGTGCGGGGTCGGGACGTCTTTCGCCTTTCGGCTTCTTGGAGGACTCCTCGGGCTTCTCCCGCGGATCTTGGGCCTTCGGGCCTTCGATCTCGGGCATCTCCTCGATGATGGTCGGCTTGCGCACTCGCGACCCATCGCCTTTCTCCACGACCAGCGAATCCATCAATTGATCGAGGGCATCCTGCAAGTCGTGGATCTCGCGGTGCATCGCTTTCATCTCGTTCCAGACTCGGTCGAGAGGCTCCTCCGAACCCTGGCGATCGGTGATGATGAGCAAGTTGTCCTCGGCGACAACATGGTAGGTCAGGTCGACCTGATCGAGCAGCAACTTCAGCCCCGTCTTGAGCCGTACACCGTCGAGGTCGAGCTGGACCGTATCGTCAGGATCGACTTCCTGTCGGGCCAGCGCGGCGATGTCGAGGACGACGGGGATCTTGAGAGTCTGCTTCAGGTGAGCGGAGACTTGCAAGAGCGAGGTCGGTCGCGAAAACGGGAAGTGGTAGGGTCGTAGCAAGACGTCCTGGACCGTCGCCGTACTCGGCGTGTTTTCCGCCAGGATGGGTGTGGCCGGACGGGTCAGCGGCTCCGTGGTGCGGTCCGAATCGGGAGTGATGCCGGTGGCGGGCGATCCGCCCGTCGAGGTCGTCGGAGTTCCTCGCGGGTCTTGCGCCGGACGATCAGGCGACTCGAGGCGATCAGCCCGAAGGAAATTCCCACCACGAATAAGAGACAAGGATAACTCTTGCGGATCATGCCCCGGTCCTCACGGGTCGAGACACGAACCGGCCGGGTGTGATTCCGAACTCGGACAAGCTCCGATTGACCGGTCTCCCCTGACCCTCGTGCCAGGGTCATTGTAGCGTCGTCGGCAATGAGTCACCAGCGAGATTGGGCTCCTCGAGGGCCGGGTATGGCAAATCGGCCTGTGCGCCGAGGGAAAGTTTCCGCCCCTCGGCGCAGGGGGTCGAGCCTTCGAGCCGGATGGCGTCTTCGCGGATTTCGGCTTTCAGGGGGGAGTGAGGTCGGCGAAGATGTTGAAGGGAATCAGGGTTCCGTTGCCCGTCAGGCTCATCTCATTGTCGGCGAAGATCGTGAAAACGGGCTCCTGGGGAGGATCCTGACCCACGTCGAAACGGTAGAGCCATGCTTTGGCTTCGTATGTAATCACGATCGCCTGATGACCGTCGCTCAACCACGGGATATCGGAGACGTCCTGCACGTGAAGCGGCCCTTTCGGAGTGATGTAGGTGTAACCGACTCCGTGGCCGCCGGCGTTTTCTTGCGTGATGGTCAATTCTTCCGCGTGCGCGGTGACGTAGGTGTAGATCACCCCGGGGTTAGCTTCTGCTTGATTAATGGTCAAATTAAACAAGGTTGAACCTCCTTTCCGGTTCATGAGCCGAATCAAAATCCCGCTCGATCGTCGCGCCCATTCACGCCCGGATCCGAAACGGTTCGTGCGGGATGATCCTACAAGAAAACCGACCCAACTTCGAGCCTGCTCCGTCAAGATCATCGATGTTCATTTGTGTCGAGTCTTCTCGGAAGGTCTGCACCGGAGGAGCATCCAAATTTCCGGATGCGCATGGTCGGCCGGAGATGCCTCGTGTCCCGCGTTTTTCCCTTGCATTCGATGTGGGCAGGGGTTTCAATGAGTGTCGAGGAATCGCACGTGTAGACCAAGTTCAACGCGAGTCCCCCTTCGATCGAGACAGACTGAAAAGGCGCGCGATCATGAGACTGCCGACGCTAGCCGCCCACGTCTCGCGCGATACGACCTCTCGGCGGGCAAAGCCTCACCGCGATGGCGTTTCGCCGCACGGATCCGAGCGAGACATCAATTCCGTCGCCTGCTACTGCTTATCCGGGGGATGTGGCAGCACGACGTGTCCCAAAGGATCGGCGGGCTGCCAGTGCAACAATAACCAGTGTTCGTGTATTGGACCTATCCTGTGACATCGGGCGAAAGTGACGGGCCGGAGCGAGCCAATAACCGAAACCGCTCGTCGATCATCGGAGTTGCCCTGGCGAGCCGGCTCCCCGCAGCGAAGGTCATCTCGAGTATCGCGCAGGAGGAAGATTCGATTCCCTAAGGCTGCCACCTCGAGTTGCATGGGGATTCGATTGCTCGGACGGTGAGGACATCGATGGGCGCGACGACTCCGTTCGATGGACTCCCGGAGAGCGAGCCTGAAACGGTCGTTGAGCCGCCGAAGTTCGAAGACTTGCCGACGGAGGCCGAGGCGGCCGCCGATCGCCGGCCCTCGATCTCCGGGCCGATCCCGGATCGCACCGTCTCGAACGAGTTGGTGTCGGCCCTGATTCCATGCCTTCGAGGCGATGAAGATGCGACCGTCGGCCGCCCGCTCGCGGCGGGCCCCAACGGGAGTTCGAGAAACGCCGATCCGCTCGGGGCTCGATCCTTCGGCGATTACGAGATCATCGAGAAGATCGCGAGCGGCGGGATGGGCGTGGTCTACCTGGCCCGGCAGAAGAGCCTGCGCCGCATCGTCGCGCTCAAGACGATCCTGGAAATTCAATTGGCGTCGCCGGAAGCTCTTCGGCGATTCCGTCACGAGGCGGAGGCCGCCGCGCAGCTCGATCATCCGGGGATCGTGCCGATTTTCGAAGTCGGAGAACACGAAGGTCAGCCCTTCTTCTCGATGGGTTACGTCGAAGGCGGGAGCCTGTCGGCTCGGATCAAGGAAGGTCCCCTGCCCTGCCAGCGAGCTGCCGGGCTGGTCCGGGAGGTCGCCGATGCCGTGGGATATGCGCACGATCGAGGGATCATCCACCGAGATCTCAAGCCCGGCAATATCCTGCTGGACCGGGAGGGTCGTCCGAAGGTCAGCGACTTCGGAATTGCCAAGGAAGTGAGCGGGCTCAGCCACTTGACCCTGACCGGCGAGGTCCTGGGGACTCCCAGCTACATGGCGCCCGAGCAAGCGCAGGCCAAGGCGGACCAGATCGGCCCGGCCACCGATCTCTATGCGCTCGGCGCGATGCTTTACTGCATGATCACCGGCCGTCCGCCTTTCCAGGCCGCCACTCCGGTGGAAACCCTGCGGCACGTCCTCGAGCAGGAACCCGTCTCGCCCCGGCGTCTCAATGCCTCGGTGAGTCGGGACCTGGAAACGATCTGCCTCAAGTGCTTGCAGAAAGAGCCGGCCAGGCGCTATGACCGGGCCCAGGCGCTGGCGGAAGACCTGCGACGGTATCTGGCCGGTGAAACGATCCGGGCTCGTCCGGTCGGGGGCGTCGAACGGCTGTGGCGGTGGTGCCGACGTAATCGGACGGTGGCCGCTCTCGGCGGCGGCTTCGTGCTCTCCCTGTTGATCGGGATCCTCGCGACATCCTACTTCGCGGTCGCCGCCAAGCGAGAGGCGACCGCCGCCAAGGCCAGTGCGCTCCGGGCGGAGCAGGCGCTGACCTTGAGCGATCGGAGGCTGTACGCCGCGGAAATCGGCCTCGTCCAGCAGGACTGGGAGAAGGGGCAGGTCGCCGCGATGACGAGGCGGCTCGGGTCGCTCTCGCCTTCCGGTTCCGTCGCGACGGACCTACGGAGCTTCGAATGGTTCTACCTCGATCGGTTATGCCATCAGGATCTTCGCACGCTGCGCGGGCACGCCGAGCCGGTACGAAGCGTCGCGTTCAGTCCGGATGGCCGGAATCTTGCGACGGCGGGCGGGTTTTTCCAGTATCAAAGGCCGGGAACCATCGGGATCTGGGATTCCGCCAATGGCGAGGAGATCCGTCTCTCGAACGGACACGCCGAGTGCGCCACACGGTCGCGTTCAGCCCCGATGGGACGCGTGTCGCTTCCGCAGGCGGATTCCGCAAGGACAAGGGCGAGGTCAAGATCTGGGATGCGACCACCGGGCGGGAGCTACTCCACCTTACCGGAAACACCCACCCGGTCTGGTGTCTGGCTTTCAGCCCGGACGGCCGACGATTGGCCGGAGCCAGCGGCAGTTATGATGAATCCGGACTGTCCAGGGCGGGTGAAGTCATGATCTGGGATCTGGCTGGAGGCACCCCGGTGCGTCGCCTTGTCGGTCACCAGGCCCTCGTTACTTGCGTGGCATGGAGCCCCGACGGTCCTTGGCTCGCGTCGGCCGATGTCTATGGGGCAGCGAAGATCTGGGATGATTCCACCGGGATTGAAATCTTGACCCTTCCCGGGCACACGGCGGACGTCACCACGCTCGCCTTCAGCCCGGATGGCCATCGATTCGCCACGGGCAGCCTCGATCAGCGAATCCGGGTCTGGGATACGAGTCGATGGAATACCCGGAGCCCGGCGCCCGAGAACGCGGTCTTCACGATCCAGCACCCCAGCCCGGTCCGGAACATCGCGTTCAGCCCCGATAGTCGAAGAATCGCGGCCGGATACGGCGATGGCTCCGCACGCATCTGGGATATGACCACGCAACGGGAAATCCTGGCCCTGCGCGGTCATGCGGGAGAGGTCCGGAGCGTCGCATTCAGTCCCGATGGCTGGCGTCTGGCCTCCGCGAGCGATGATCAGACCGTCAAGATCTGGGACACGACCGGGGGTCGAACCTGGCTCCCGCTCCGCGCTCATCGCGATTTGTTCGTCCAGGTCGGGCGGGTCGCTTTCAGTCCCGACGGCCGATGGTTGGCGTCCGTCGGTGCGGATCGCGTCGTCCGGATCTGGGATGCAGACACCACGTTGATGACGCAAACGCTTCGCGGCCATGCCGATTGGATTAATGACATCGCATTCAGCGGGGACGGTCGTCGGTTGGTCACGGCCAGTTCGGATCGGTCCGTGCGGATCTGGGATCCCGTCACGGGCGAGTTGCTCAAGACTCTGGAAGGGCTCCCGGGCGGTGTCAAGAGCGTTGCCCTAGCTCCCAATGGTCGTTGGCTCGCGCTCGCCTTCGACGAGTGGAAGAGAGGCGGAGGCATCCTGATCCTGGACCTCGGTACGGGCAAGAAAGCGTTCACGCTCTCGGGCGAGGGCGACCGTCTTGATGAGACGGGATTCTATAAGGTCGTCTTCAGCCCGGATGGACGACGGCTTGCCGCCGGCGGTGACGATGGGGTCATCCGGATCTGGAACCTCATTTCGGGGGCGGCACCGCGGTTGCTCCGCGGCCATATGGCCGGCGTCCTGGACCTGGTTTTCAGCCCCGACGGTCAGCACCTGGCTTCGGACAGCAAGGACGAGACCGTGAAGCTCTGGAGCGTGGCGACGGGTCGTTTGGAAGCGACTCTTTCCGGGCACAGAGGAGCCGTACACAGGATCGCCTTCAGCCCCGACGGACGAAGGCTTGCCACCGGAGGATACGATCGCACGGTCAAGTTCTGGGACGTCCAGACGGCGCAAGAGATCTTCAGTCTTCCCGTGCCCTGGACCTCGACGAGTCTGGCGTTTCATCCCGATGGCCGTCGCCTTGCCCTGAGCGGAGATATGTCCTCGGACTCCGATTATTGGATGGCGATCTGTGATGCGCGAGAACGAACGCCCGAGCTCATTGAAATCGATGAAGCGATGAGTCGCCTCGAATACTGGTTCGCTCGATCACCGAGTACGGACCAGGTGAAAGCAGAACTGGCGAAGGATCTTTCCATCAATGAGGCAGTCCGGGCGCGTGCGCTGGGCCTCGCGCATGCCTATGGAGTGAACCTGGCGCGACGAGAGGCCGAGGACAGGATTTCCGAGTACTCCTTCGCCGGTTTGCTCAGGGACGAAATTCTGGATCGTCTTCGAATCGATCCCAAATTGAGCGATCCCGCGCGTCGAGAGGCATTGCTCCTCGCCGGGTCCTTCGTCGAGAGTTCCTTGATCCTCAATATGTCGAGTCGTGCCGTTTCGTGCCGGTCGGACGCGGGGCTCTCCGATTACGAACGGGCCTTGAAGCAAGCGCAGACGGCGATCCGACTCACCCCATACCAGACGTCGTATCAAGTCACGCTGGGCATGGCACAATATCGTCTCGGCCAATACGCAAAGTCGATCGACACACTCGGCCGGGCCGAACTGCTCGATTCGACCTCTGAGGAAAGGTTTGGCCCGGAGAAGCTGGCGTTCCTGGCCATGGCCCAGTACCGCGACGGGCGGAAGGATGAGGCACTCGCCACTCTCAATCGGCTTCGGGATCGATCACAGAAGGCCCTTCCGCAAGGCGACGAGGCGGCGACGGCCTGTCGCCTCGAGGCCGAACAATTGATCGCTCATGGGCCCTCGCCAAACCCATAGTGGTTCTATTTTCGGTGGGATCTCCGCAAGTCAGCTCACGCGCCCTGCATGGAGGGCCGCATCAATTTCCTCGTTGCTCGGGAATCCGAAGTCGAGGCGATCGAGGACGAGCGCCGCGGCCGCCGAGGCCCGCTCGGAAGCCATTCGGATCAGGCTCGCCTCGACCACGCGCCGGGCCGCGATCCAGCCACTATCAAGCAAGGTGGATACGAAGGTCGAAGCGAATGCCTCACCGGCGCGGTTGGTGTCGCGTGGAGCATGATCGCGAGGGAACGCCGGGATGTGAAAGCACGCGGGCTCGCCATTCGGCTCGGTCGATCGGATCTCGCTGCCCGCGGCTCCATCGGTCACGATGACGATCGAGACGAGCCGGGAGACCTCCTCCGGATCGCTCATCGCTTCCCATTCCCGGCGGTTGCAGCTCAGGACATCGATCGCGGCGGCGAAGCTCGACACCGGGCAATCGCCGTCGTCCATGTTCCGCATCGTCGGGGCGAAGAAACGCAGCCCGGCCTCGGGTGCGAACAACAACCGCGCCGCCAGGCTGTTCGGTAGGGAGGCCACGACGCGAAGGTCGCACGGCTCGGAGAGCTTGGGGGCGAACATCCGCGGAGTGAGTCGCATGTGACAGCCGCGGAAGCCGATCGGCAGCTTGTCGCCGTATTCGCCGCTGGTGACGAGCAACGTCCAGTCCGCCGCGGCTTCGACGACTCGAATCGGGTCATGATCCACGCCGTACTCGACGAGCTTCCGGGCGACGACCCGACTTGTCGGATCGGTCTCCGACCCCAGGGCACTCGTCAGCCGGCCCTTCAACGCCGACGCATAGCCGGCACCCATCCCGCCCAGGTCGTCCTGCCAGGCGATACCTCGAACGAACCGCCGGCCGGCTTTCAGGGCCTCGCGGATCGGGCGGTCCCAGCGGATCATGCCCCTCGGCCCGGGCCAGTCGTCCTGGAGTTCGACTTCGATCGTGTATCCCGATGGATCCATCAATTCAAGGCCGAGACTCTCCCCGAACTCGGACACACCGTCAACGCTCTGATCCAGCGGAGGGCCGAATTCCGGATCGATCAGCGGCCGATCAACGCGGAGGACTCGGTCGAGGTAGGCGGGACCGAATACCACGACACGCCGACCTGGCATCGCGTCATTCCCCCATGGACGACGGTCGAGCTTGAGGCGGACACAGGACTCACGCGTGGTTCCGCCGGACTCGATTCATGGATTATACTCAATCCCGGTCGAGGGTCGCGACGAGAGCAGAGGATCGAGACAGAGGAGTGAAATGTTGTCAACGGAAATGGAATCTTCGGTGGAATCGCTCGATCATCCGGTGGACAACGCTCCGGTCCGATCGCTTCAGCACAAGTCACTCACCATCGAAGGCTACTCGCGAGCGGCCGTTCAGACGTACTGGCGGATTCCGGAGCTGAAGCTGGGCTTCGACCTGGGTGCCCAACCCTGGTCATTCATGGCCACTCCCAACTGGTTCGTTTCCCATACTCATCTGGACCACATCGCGGCCTTGCCGGTCCTGGTCGCGCACCGTCGGATGATGAAGATGGAGCCGCCGACCATCTACCTGCCGGCCGAGGCCGTCGAAGGGGTCGAGGGCCTCTTGCGGGCCTTTCAGCGGCTCGATCGGGGCCGGATGCCGGCGAACCTCGTCGGACTCAAGCCCGGTGACGAGGTCGAACTCTCTCGCGAACTGGTCGTCAAGGCATTTGCCACCAAGCATACGATCCCGTCGCTCGGCTTCCTGGTCTGGGAGCGTCGCAAGAAGCTCAAGCCCGAGTTTCAGGACTTGACCGGCGACCAGATCCGCGACCTGAGACTCTCGGGCATCGAGGTCTCCGCCGAAATCCGGATGCCCAAAGTCGCCTACCTTGGCGACACCGCCCCCCCGGGGCTCGATGTGCTCCCCGACATCTACCGGGCCCAGATCCTGATCCTCGAAATGACCTTCGTCGCGCCGAATGAGCGTGCGGCCGTGATCCATAAGTTCGGCCACACACACCTCGAGGATCTGTTACTGCGCGCCGATCGTTTCGAGAACGAGGTGATCATCGCCTCCCATTTCAGTACGCGGATGCATCCCGATCAGATCCTCCGGATCGTCGAGAAACGCCTCCCGGAATCGCTGAAGGGGCGGATGAAAATCTGGCTCTGAATGTCCCTCGAGATCGGGCTTTAGGAGCCCGAGCTCGCCGATTCGATCCCCGGCTTGTCGCTCGATCGACGTCGAGCGGAAAGGGCTTCCGTCGAAATCCGGGTTCTCTCACGGCGGAGGGATTGTTTTGGGCCTGAGGCTGCATTGGATGAATAGAGCGCTTGAGGTTGCCCGAGAGGACAAACCGGATGAGAAGCCTGAAACGCGGGCCGGTCTCGCCGATATGGGATCTCCTGTTTCGCGAAGGATCGACGACCGGGCTGACGGACAGGGAGTTGTTGGATCGATTCGCCTCCAGGCGCGACCCGGCCGGGGATCTCGCATTCTCAACCCTGGTCGCGAGACATGGTCCCATGGTCCTGGGTGTCTGCCGGCGGATCCTTCCTGATCCATCCGACGCGGACGATGCGTTTCAGGGTACGTTTCTGGTCCTGGTCCGAAAGGCCGGCACGATCCATGTCCGGGATACTCTGGCTCCATGGCTCTACGGCGTCAGCCTTCGGGTTGCACGCCGCGTGCGAGCCACGGTTTCGCGAAGAGCATCCACTGCCTGGGATCAGGACATCCTCGAGGCGATACCCGATCGAGGCTCGGGCGAGCTTTCCCGAATGGATTTGCGGCTGATTATCGAGGAGCACCTGGCCCGATTGCCGGACAATTATCGCACGGCGATCGTGCTGTGCCATCTCGAAGGTCTGACGCACGAGGAGGCCGCGGACCGGATCGGCTGTCCCGTGGGGACCGTCCGCAGCCGCCTGGCCAGGGGTCGTGCTTTGCTGCGCGGCCGCCTGGAGGCCTCGGAACAAGGTGCAATCTCCGGACGAATCGGCTCTCGGCGATCGGCGGATGCCGATGCACCCGTCGTCGCCGCCCATCTGATTACCGCCACGGCCCGCGCCGCGGGGCGACTCGCGGAGGGCCATCCGCTGGCCTTGGTCGTACCAGGCCGGCTGGCCAAGGTTGTCGCAGGAGTTACCCGAACCATGATGATCTCGAAGCTCGCAGCAATCGCCACGATCGGCGGCGTGATGGCACTCGCAGCGTGGGGAGTGTCCGCCGGACTGGCGGCCCAGCAAACGCGTTCGGCACCGGACGGAGTTTCAAATAGGCCAACATCTGTCGACGAGGTGCCTGTGAGGCTCGCCGCGGCCCAGTCTTCTCCTCGACCGGCCGCGAAGGAAAAGGCTCGGAAGGACGAACGAAAGAGCGAGCCCGATCTCCAGTTCCTCGCCGAATTCCCCTCGGTCGTCGTCGATGTCCAGCCCAAGCTGGGCGCCACCGACGTAGACCCTTCCCTCCGTGAAATTCGCGTGACGTTCAGCAAGAAGATGAAGGATCAGAACTGGTCCTGGGTCACCTACAACCGCGAGATGTTTCCGACGGTGGAAGGGAAGATTCACTACGAGGCCGATAGCCGGACTTGCGTCTTGCCGGTCAAACTCGAGCCCGGGAAGACCTACTGGCTTGGCATCAATTCGGAGAGATTTCAGAACTTCAAGGATCTGAACGGCCATCCCGCCCTGCCCTACATGGTCGTATTCCGGACCAAATCGGCGCGATAAGTGGAACGGCGTCTCGGGCCGTCCGGAGGACATGGCCCGAGACTCATCGAGGTCGATCGTGGTGCCCCTGTCCCTTCCGGCTCAAAGAGTCGGAAGACTGAAGCGGCGGCGGCGGGATTCCGGACGAGCCGGAATCCATCGGCCCCGGAAGCTCTCAGAGTGCCGCAGAATGAGCTGATAACCTCCCATGGCGACCGCGGTCGCTCCGAAGATCGACGATGAGGGAATCCAGGACGGTTGCGACTCATCCTGTCTCGCTTCCGAGTCCGACGAGGTTCTCGTCGGCGACATCGCGAGCAAGTCCCAATCAGCCAGGTCGAGCGCGGCCTCCAGTTTCAGGCGGGAGAATGACGGCCTCGGTCGAGCCTGGGAGGCCTTCGCCGGCGCGGCCGGTTGGGGTGCGGGGGCTTTCTCCGCGGGGGGAGCCTCGAACGGCACGATGAAGTCAATCGGCGGGGCACCCTCCGGCTTGATCGCGAACGGTTGCACCGCTATTGGCTCGACGAGCTCATTGCCCGAACCTTGGCCGAAGTGCGTGGAAATGGAAATCGTCGGGAATTCTTCCAACAGAGTGGCGGCCAGGATGGATTGCGTCGTCACGGGCTCGGTACTCGGGCCGAGATGCGTAACGACCGGTTGTTGTACAATGATGACGACCGGTGCCTGGACGTTGATGGCTGATCCTGACAGGATGATCGGGGTCAAAGGCGTGATCGACGTGGTCGAGGATGAATTCGAGCCCGTTGAAGCGGAACTTCCACTACCGCCTGGTGTCGATGACGTCGAGGAGACGGGCTGGAGGTCAAGTGCCCTGACGGGGACCGGGATCGTGGAGAACGTCCCCGAGATCGTGCCGGCATGGATGGTCAGACTACCGGTCGGGACCAGGGCCGAGATGAGGACGTTGACCTTGGGACTTCCGAGGCCCGTCACGAGATTGTATGTGGTTGTCGCCACCGATGAACCGGTCGTTCCGGGACTGATGTTGTTGAAGGCAGAGCCCAACGAAGGGCTATACAGGCTCGCGCCCAGTTGAGAGGTGGTCAACGTTCCGTGACCGGCTAACGTCAGGCCTTGATCGGCGATGGCGACGAGGCCCGCCCATGCCGGAGCTCCGATGCTGGTGCCTCCGACGACCTGCCAGGGCGAACTTCCCGTTCCGATCGAACTATAGACGCTGACACCAGAACTGGGGTTGGCGTTGAACGCGACGTCGGGCGTGGTCCGACTATTCGTCGCCTGGACCGAACTCTGATAGGAAGGTTCGGCCTCGTAAAGGCTCTTCCCCCCGCCGCTGCCATTCCATGCCGTCTCCGAGACATAGCTCCCGGCATTGCTGACGTTCAGCGTCGTGCCACCAACCGAGAGGACGTTCGGCGACGACGACGGATACTGGACCATCGAAGAGTCGCCCGACGATGCCACGAACGTGATCCCGTTGTGTCCCGCCGGGGTCGTGAAGACGCTGTCGAAGCTGGTCTGCCCGGCGAACTCGTTGGTCCCGAAGCTCATCGAGACGACGGAAACGCCCGGAAGACCCGTCGCGAGATGGACCGCACCGAATAGATCGGTCGTGTCGGGAGCGGCCTCGATCAAGTCGATATTCGCCGCCGGTGCCATGGAGTGGGCCCACTCGACGTCGAGCGCGGTCTCGAGCCCCCATCCGGCATTGGCAGTCCCCAGTCCGTTCTGAACGTACTGTGATAAGGAGGGCGGAGCCGACAGGCCGTACTGGGCATCAAACTTCCCGAGGTCGGAGGCGATGTTCGGGTCGTAGTAAGCATCGATGATCGCGATCGTTTGACCCGCGCCGTTCCCGACGACATTGCCGTTGAACCCGACCTGATTCACGCCGTAGGCGACTCGGATCTGATTCGGGGATAGTCCGCCCGGGCTCGCGACTGTGCTCGGAGGGAGCACGGAAACACTGGGCTGGACGCTCGCGGGAGGTGGACTGCCAACCCCGACCGGATGGGCCGGGAAGGCCGAGACCGAGAGGAGCTGCCGGGTCTCGAGGTTTTCACAGATCGGCGCGAACCTGGGATGTCGACGAGAGAGACGTGCGGAGAGGGCGCGGCGACGCGCCCGTTGAGAAACCCTCAAGGTGATCATGCGCTGCCCCATCGAAGATGATATGTCAACGAGTTGAACGAGGAAAGACGCTCTATCGTGGCGAGTCGCCGTTTCCTACAATAATATCATGGGCTCTCGTTTGACCAGATGCCCGCGACGGCAATCCGCAGCGACGTTCGCGACCTGCCTCGAATCTCGATCCGTGACTTGACCGACTCTGTTCGTGTCAAGATGTTCATCACCGAGCGATCAGGAAGCCATGCCGCCCCCGCGTATGGTCGTCTGACGCCCACGAACCCTCATCAATTTCGGCGAACTTAATGACCCATCCCTGGCATGACGTCACACCGGGAGAGCACCTCCCCTCGGAATTCAACGCAATCGTCGAGATCCCGATGGGGTCGAGCGTCAAGTATGAGCTCGACAAGCGGACGGGACTCCTGAGGATGGACCGGGTGCTGTATTCGGCGGTCTACTACCCGGCGAACTACGGATTCATCCCCCAGACATTCGCCGAGGATGATGACCCGCTCGACGTACTGGTCCTCTGCCAGGAGCCGCTGTCGCCATTGACGCTGGTCACCGCGCGTGCGATCGGTGTCATGACGATGCTCGACGGGGGGAAGGCCGACCACAAGATCCTGTCCGTGGCCATCGATGACCCGGAGTTCAACAGTTTCCGGGAAGCCTCGGAACTTCCCCCCCACCGGCTGATGATGCTTCGCCGTTTCTTCCAGGATTACAAGCTACTGGAAGGGAAGTCGGTGGAGGTCGAGGAGTTCCAGCCGTCCCTCAAGGCGCTCCCGATCATCGAGGAATCTCTCCAGCGGTACAGTCATCTTCGGCGTCGGGGCTTCCATTAGAGAGAGTTGACTGAGAACAACTCCCCGCCCTTGCGCGATCCGAGCCGGTTTCAGCCCGAGCGATGTCTACAATCCTTCTACGATCGATCGCTCGGGACCGGCGGTTGGTCGCGTGGGTTCCCCATGATCGGGATCCGATCGATTCAGTAACTCGATGCCATCGCCAGCGGGGCTTGCTGAGGGGTCACTTCTTCCTCCAAACGGAAGCAACGCCAGCCATTGGCTTGCTCGATGAGGAGGATCACCGGTTGCCGTCGCTCCGCGATGCGCTGAATCACGGTGCCTCGGGCGGTCTGTCCCGTATTCAAGACAAATGATACGACTTCACCCACGGGAATTTCTGGATGCATGAGTGCCACCTTCCATGGAGACTCGTGTCAAAGTCCGAACCGCGCTCCGACTATGTGTGAAACCTTATAGTTGTGTCGCAAAAAAGTCAGGGGCAATTTCGGGAAGAAAACGCGGGCGAGTGGGAATTCACAAGTTTCCGATATTATTGGGAAAGTTTCTCCGAGCGAGGCCGCTTCGGGGAAGAAATTGGGTAAGATAAAAGTAACGGCAAGTTGACCTTCGAAAGAAATGTTGGGTTGAGATGGCATTGAACCTTGAGAGCTGGTGAACAATTTCAACGTGATCGCGGGGAGATTTGTTCTGGAAACTGCTTTTTCTCCCCGTGCTTGACGCGATCTTCATCCTGCCTACAACGTCCCATGTCATGGGATCGCATCAACTTGATCCGCCGACGATGATCCCTGCCCTCGTTGGAGGCCGGGGTTCGGACTCCGTACGTGATGATCGGATCGAGTTGCGTTTGGAGCGAATCCGCGCTCGTCTTGCGAGCGTCCGTTTTCGAAAGAGTATTGCGCCCATCCTGCCTGGGGCGGAGATTGTTCGCATGCCGTCTTCGAAGAAAGTCGTTATTATCGGGGCCGGTCCCGGTGGACTTGCCAGCGCGATGCTTCTGGCCGCCGCGGGCCTGGAAGTCACGATCCTGGAACGTCGAGGCACCGTCGGTGGTCGAACCTCGGCCATCGAGGGGGATGGCTTCCGCTTCGATCTGGGTCCCACGTTCTTCCTATATCCTCGGGTATTGGAAGCGATCTACGAAGCGGTGGGTCGCCGGCTGCGAGACGAAGTCGACCTGGTGCGGCTCGACCCGCAATATCACCTGATCTTCGGCGCCGGGGGCGAATTGAAGGCAACGCCCGACATCGCCCGGATGCAGCGGGCGATCGCCGAACTCTCGCCTCTCGATGCCGCGCAATTCCCTCGATTCATGGCCGAGAATCGCGTCAAGATGGATCTCTTCCGGCCCATCCTGGAATCCCCGTTCCACCGCTGGAGTGATCTGTTCTCGCCATATCTCCTGAAGATCTTGCCGAAACTGAGGCCCCTCCACTCTCTCGACCATGAGTTGAGGCGATATTTTCACGACCCGCGCGTGCGACTCGCGATGACGTTTCAGTCCAAATATCTGGGGATGTCGCCGTTCCAGTGCCCCAGCCTCTTCTCGATCCTTTCGTTCCTCGAGTACGAGTATGGAGTCTTTCATCCGATCGGCGGCTGCGCGGCGGTCACCGAATCGATGGCCCGGATCGCCCGCGAAATGGGCGTCACGATCTCGCTCGACGACGATGTTCAAGAGATCCTCTTCAAGGGACGTCGCGCGGTCGGCGTCCGGTCTCGATCGGGCATCCACGAGGCCGATGCGCTGGTGATCAATGCGGACTTCGCCCGCGCCATGACTCGACTGGTACCGGATCGCCTCCGTCGGAACTGGACCGACCGGAAGATCGACCGGAAGAAGTTCTCTTGCTCGACCTTCATGCTTTACCTCGGCATCGAGGGAACCGCCGATCACCTGGCCCACCACACGATTCATCTGGCCAAGGACTATCTCAAGAACCTCAACGAGATCGAGGCGACGCACCGCCTTTCGGACGAACCGTCGTTCTACGTCCAGAATGCCTGCGTGACCGATCCGAGCCTGGCTCCCCGCGGAAGTAGCACGCTTTACGTCCTGATCCCCGTCACCCACCAGCATCCGAACGTGGATTGGAGCCGAGAGGCCCCGCGTTTCAGGGAGGTGGCGCTGCGCCAACTGGCGAAGCTGGGCCTTCCCGATATCTCGTCGCGGATTCGCTTCGAGCGGATGGTCACGCCCGCCAACTGGGACGTCGATCACCAGATCCATCTGGGCTCGACCTTCAATCTGGCCCATACGCTTTCCCAGATGCTCCACCTCCGGCCTCGGAATCGATTCAATGAACTGGAGTCGGTCTATCTCGTGGGGGGAGGGACGCATCCTGGCAGCGGGTTGCCGGTCATCTTCGAGTCGGCGCGGATCACGTCCAAGCTCATCGGCCAGGACTTCGGGATCTCGGTCGCAACCGACGGTCAGGGCGGCTTACCGATGCACACTGATCAACACCACATCGGGACGAAACAACTGATCGCCGAATTGAGCGAAGTGGCCTGAGCGACGATGGGCTTGACCGGGGGGTCGCTCGAAGACCACGCTACCTTCTGAGCACGGAACACGAACAACGATGCGAGAGAGGAACGGCATGCGGGCATCCGCGACGAATCGGATCGGCGTGATCGGTGGGGGACTCGGCGGTCTGGCGTCGGCCTGCACGCTGGCCGCGCGCGGGTATGAGGTCGCGTTGTTCGAGAAGAATGAATGGCTGGGCGGCAAGGCGGCCGTGCTCGAAGTCGATGGCCATCGTTTTGATATGGGCCCGACGATCCTCCTGATGCCTTCGGTCTTGAAGAGGATCTTCGCCGAGGCCGGCCGAGATCTGACCGACGAGCTGGAGCTGATCCCCCTCGACCCGCAATGGCGTTCGTTCTTCGAGGACGGAACGACGCTGGACCTGCACGCGAACGCGCGGCAGATGTCCGAGTCATTGAACTCGTTCGTACCCGATGGATCGGCGGCCCGAGGGTATCAGCGCTTTCTCGATCTCTCGGACAAGCTGGATGACATCTCTCAACGCTATTTCTTCTGGCGATCGGTCGGCGGCTTGAAGGACATGTTCGATCCGTCGACCGCGGTCAGCCCGGGCACGTTGGGCGACGTGCTGCGGATGAGGCCATGGAGCACGGTGGGAGCCACGATCCGCTCGTTCGTGAAAGACTCGCGTGTGGCACAGATGCTCGACCATTTCACGCAGTACGTCGGATCATCGCCCGACCTGTCGCCCGCCGTGCTCTGCAGCATCGCCCACATGCAGACCGGGGAAGGTGTCTGGTACCCGCGCGGGGGACGCGTGCGGTCGCCGAGGCCCTGATACGCCTGGCCCGCGAGCTTGGGGTCCAGATGATGACGGGCACGGGCGTTCGATCGATCGAATTCGACTCGTCGGGGACCGTCCTTGGAATCCTGACCGACGACGGCGATCGCGTCCCACTGGCGGCCGTCGTCTCCAATTCGGACGCGGTCCGGACCCATCGCGAGCTCATCGGCGATCATCCGGCGGCCCGAAGTTTCGAGCACCGGCGCTCTTACGAGCCGGCTTGCTCGGGCGTGGTCCTCTACCTGGGGCTCGACCGTCGATATGATCACCTGCTGCATCACAATTTCGTCTTCTCTCGCGATCCTCACGAGGAGTTCGACTGGATCTATCGACGAGGTGAGCCGGCCCCCGACCCGACTTGCTACTTGTGCGCACCGGCGGTCACCGAGCTCGATGTCGCACCTCAGGACGGAGAGTCGCTCTACGTGCTGGTCCACACTCCGTACCTGCGCCCTCACCATGATTGGAAGAGGCTGTACCCGAACTATCGCCGGACGATCCTGGACAAGCTGGCAAGGACCGCCGGGCTCCACGATCTGGAGAGCCGCATCCGGGTGGAGCGATTCCTGACTCCCCAGGATATCCACGACCGGTACCGGGTCCTCGACGGGGCCATTTACGGCCTCGCGAGCCACGGACGGCTCACGGGCGCGTTCAAGCCGGCCAATCGCAGCCCCGACATTCCTGGTCTCTACCTGGCGGGCGGGGCGGCCCACCCCGGTCCCGGCATGCCGATGGTCCTCATGTCGGGCTGGATCGCCGCGGATACGCTCGATCGCGACAGGGTCGTGATGCGCATGCGCGACCATGCTATATTACCCGTGGATGCGCAATGACAGTCTCGATCCACCGATGTTGGTGTCTCGAACTTTGATTCGATTGAAGATTCCAAATTCCGAAGGCTCAAATGAATTTCATCCTGTCGATCCTGTCAATCCTGTCTCCCTGGAATTGAATCGATTTCGACAGGATTGACAGGATCGACAGGATGAAATCAGGAAGAGTGGGAATATGGAATCGATTCTGCCACGTCGGTCAGCCCGGCTGTTCGGCTGGTTTCGTTGGTACTCGAAGCGGTATCTGACGCGCCATTTCCACGCCGTCCGTGTTTCGAAGTCGGGTCCCTTGCCCGACTTGCCCCATCAGCCCTTGATCGTCGTTGTCAACCACCCGTCATGGTGGGATCCACTGGTCGGCCTGCTCCTGAGCGAATCGATGCCGAACTCGCGGGTCCATTATGCGCCGATCGAGGCGATCGGATTGGCCCAGTACCGGTTCCTCGAGCGGCTCGGATTCTTCGGGATCGATTCCGGAACGCCGCGGGGCGGCCTTAAGTTCCTGAAGACGAGTCTTGCGATTCTGTCACGACCGGATTCGGTCCTGTGGATCACCGCACAAGGAGAGTTCGTCAACCCGCGAGAACGGCCCATCCGTCTCAAGCCGGGAATCGGCCACGTGATCCATCGCTTGAAAGACGTGACGGTCGTCACACTCGCGATCGAATATCCCTTCTGGAACGACCGATGCCCCGAGGTCGTGACGCGATTCGGATCGCCGATCTCGGTCGAGTCGGGCCGGTCGCTTCCCTCACACCGATGGACCTCGATCCTCGAGGAGGCGCTCGAACAAACTCAGGACGAACTGGCGCATGAGGCCCGGAGTCGCGACCCGGACGCCTTCACGACGATCCTCGGGGGGACAGCCGGCGTCGGCGGGGTGTATGATATCTGGAGGAGGCTCCAATCCCTCCTCGGTGGGACGCGGTTCCGGGCCGATCACTCAGCCGGGCGGGCTGTCGAGGATGGGCCTCATCCAGGGTCGGGCTCCGGTCGAACATTCAACGGGTAAGACGCCAGTGCTGACGCTGATCTGGATATCCCTGGTCCTGGCGATGTTGCCGGCGTATGTGTTCTGGAAGAATCTCCGCGTGCTGCGGCCCGCACCCGCTCCCATGGTGGGTACCCCGCGGCCGTCCGTATCGGTCTTGATCCCGGCTCGCAACGAAGAAGCGGGGATCGGTCCGTCGGTCGAGTCGGTGCTGGCCAGCCGGGGCGTCGACTGCGAGATCGTGGTGCTCGATGACCGCTCGGAGGACGGGACGGCCGCGATCGTCGGTGAACTGGCCGACCGCGACGATCGAGTTCGATTGGTTCGCGGCCCGGAACTCCCGGCGGGATGGTGCGGCAAGCAGCATGCCTGCTGGATCCTGGCGCACGAGGCCCGTCATCCCCTGCTCGTCTTCCTCGACGCCGACGTGAGGCTATCGCCCGAGGCAATCGCGCGGATGGCGGGGTTTCTCGATGCGACGGGCGCGGCGATCGCCAGCGGAGTCCCGCTCCAAGAGACGGTCGGTCTGCTGGAGAAGCTGATCATCCCCTTGATCCACTTCATCCTGCTCGGCTTTCTCCCGATCCACCGGATGCGGAGGAATACCGATCCGCGATTCGCGGCGGGTTGCGGCCAGCTGTTCATCACTCGTCGCGAAGCGTACGACCGGTCTGGCGGACATGCCGCGATCCGTTCCACGCTCCATGACGGGTTGAAGCTCCCGAGAGCCTATCGGCTCGCGGGCCTGAAGACGGACCTCTTCGACGCGACGGACCTGGCCGTTTGCCGGATGTACAGGACCGCCGGTTCTCTCTGGAACGGGCTGGCGAAGAATGCCGGTGAGGCGCTGGCCTCGCCCGGGCTCATCGTGCCGATGTCGGCAATCCTCCTGGTTGGGCAGGTGCTCCCTTTCGTGCTCCTTGTCATGGCATTCGCATCCGTCCCGGTTCGGCAGCCATGGTGGGTGCTCGCCCTGGCGGCCCTGGCCGTGTCGGCGTCCTATTACCCGCGGCTCGCCGCGGTCATGCGCTTCCGCCAGTCGCTCCTGGGGGCCTTATTGCACCCGATGGGTATCCTGATCCTCTTGGCGATCCAGTGGTATGCCTTCGCGAGGAACTTCGCCGGCCGTCCTGCGACGTGGAAGGGTCGGCCGTACATGGCCAACCAGGTCCTGGATCCCACGCGACTGGAGCAGCCGACCCTATGAAAAAGAAGCCAGCCCGGCTCATCATGCCGGTCGGTGAGAGGCCGATCAACCTCACCCAGGTGCTCAAACTCGCCGGCTGCGTTCAGAGTGGCGGCGAGGCCAAGATGGTCATCACCGAAGGACTCGTCCGGGTCAACGGCGATGTCGAGCTTCGGAAGCGTCGCCAGATGAAGGCCGGAGACGTGATCGCACTGGAAGACGGTCCGACCATCGTGCTCACCGAGGGCGTCGATCCGCCGGAGTGACGGGCGAGCCGGATTCCAGGCCGTACATCCGGTCAGAGGGATTCCCGAGCGATCGTCGTTTCAGCGTCGCGCAGAGGGGTACGGTAACGATTCGCGACAAACCGGGCCATTCTCTTCACGGTTTCTTCACATCGCTCACGAGGGTCGGTTCGCCATCTCAACCGGGTCCCGTCATTCACGTCCAGCAGTAGTTGTGATCGTGAAGCTGGCCGCGGAAGTGATTTCGGGCTTCTCGGCATCTCGGACGCGAAGCGCGACCTTTTCGGCCCGCGGCTCCTTGGGGGTATCCCATGAGAAGACGCCGGTTTCAGGGTCGAGCTTCGCTCCCGGCGGACCAGCGACTAGTTCATACTTGACCGGATGGGCCAGGCAGAGGTCGACCAGCCAGGTTCCGTCGCCGTCCCAGAACGGTGACGAGGTCCGGTTCTCGCTCCAGAGGACGCCATAGCGCTGCTGGATGTCAACCGGCTCGTCGTTGTCGACGATCGCGAGGTTGAACCGCAAGGTCGAGCCGGGGCCTGGCGGAGTGAACTTGGCACCATCGTTGACGTCGATGGTGGTCAGCGGGATCCGGAACTCGACGATGTACCCGCCATCGAACTTGGAAGTCGTTACAGCATAATCTTCAGTGCTGATCCCGGTCGCGTACTTTCGGCCCCGAGCCGTCGACGCAGCCTGGAAGCCTTCGCGGCTCCCCGGGCTCTGGTTGGGCTTGAAGTCGCCCGCGAGCCGGTCGCCGTCGAGGAACAGCTCGACGGCGTCACTCCGGGAAGGATTGGGATACTCCGGCCGGTCGATAGGGACGTCGTCGCGGACCTTCACGGCGACGAACAGGTCGGCGCGGGTGTAGGCCAGGTACAGCTCGGCGGAGAGGTCGTTCGGATCCCTGGCCGGGTTCGGCGCGTGGGCGACGTCGCGGCCCGGGTTCCTTTCCTCGGTGAAGTCGATCGCCAACGGCGGGCCGTATTCGTCCAGGCCGATCGCGCCGTCGGTCACGGGAGATTTTGTCCGGTACGGGGCCGCGACCTGGAACGCCCCGGGAGGCCCGTTCCGCGGCGGATCCCGACGCAGCTCGACCACACCCAATGGGAAGCGGAGCGCCTGGCCGCCGGGCATGGTCCGATCCATGAGGACGATATCTCCGAGCGGCTCCCCATCGACCGCACGCCAGAGTTCATCCATCCCACCCCCGGGAGGCGATGCGATCACCACTCGCGGACCGCCCTGAACTGACCGCCTCGCCGCGATGGCACAGTTCGCGTCCAGGCAGAGGATCTGATAAGAGTCACCGGCTCTCCGGAATTTCCATAACATATTATCAGGTGAAATATCCTTGCCCCACTGTATCAGCCCCAGTCCCTGTTTATGCTCATTCCGTGGGATATTGACCCCGAGCCCCGATTCCAGGTTGAAGATCCCGAATCCTCCAGACGCGTGCTTCCGGAGGGTCCAGGACTGGCTCTTCCGATCCGCCAGCCGGGATAGCTTCAGCTCGTCGGATTTCGCCTTCACTCCCTCGTCGCCCACGAGGTCGAGGGATTCGCCCGTCTGGACATTGACCAAACGATAGGGCCTCCCTTCTTTGAGCTCGGCGACGACCGGCTCAGGCGACCGGGGCGCGGGTGCCCGGTCGTGGACCTCGGCGACACTCGAAGCCGTCAGGCCGGGGTTTGGCCAGGCTTTCAGCGTGTCGCCGCCGCCGGCAAAGATCCAGCGGCCCTCGGGGCTGAACTGGACGAACCTGGGGTGACCGGAGAGGCCGGTGAGGATGGCGACCTCCCGGCCGGTCGCGGAATCCCAGACACGCACGGGGTTTTCTTCGCCGATGCTTGCGATCAGGCGTCCCTCGGGGCTAAACCGGACGGAATGAACGGGCACTTGATGTTTGTCGAAGGTAACCAGGCATTTCTGCGTCGCCAGATCCCATATCTTCACCGACTTATCGGTGCTGGCACTGGCGAGCCGCTGGCCGTTGGGGCTGAACGCGACGCTGTTGACCGCCGGCAGATGGCCTTCGAGGACAAAGCCGGTCCCGGTCTCTGCGTCCCAGACCTTCAACTCGGCGCCAAGCCCAAACTTCCTGTCATAGTCGTCCCCAGGGTCAGCCCCACCACCGCTGGCGAGTCGCCTGCCATCGAGGCTGAAGGCCACGCACCAGGTCACGGCGGAATGAGGTCCGAGTGTTACCAGCTTCTCCCCGGTCATGGCATCCCAGACACGGATCACTTTGGCCTCCCGGCCGGGGGCGGCTAGGCGCCTGCCGTCGGAACTGTAGGCGAAGGCGAAGGCGTAGTCGGACCCACCGAGCCGGCGCACTTCTTCGCCGGTCGAGGCGTCCCAGATCCAGCCACGCGGGACGTTGATGGCACCGGCAAGGTACTTGCCGTCAGGGCTGAAATCGGCGCCCCAGACGTATACCAGATTCCCCTTGCCGTCTCGCGGTTGCCCCTTGACTTCAATCACCCTCCAGACGTCGAGTGCCTCGATGATCCGCACGATCCCGGTCGAGGACACCACGGCGACGCGCCGGCAGTCGCGGCTCATCGCGAGGAACCGGCTCCCTCGCGGGAACCTTTGCCCCGCCACGGGGAGGGCCTCGGGCCAAGGATTTGCCTCCGGGATTTTCTTCGGGACGGCGGGCTCGGCCTCGACTTTGACTTCGTCGTTCCTCCTGGAGTCCGCGGCTTCGGGAGCCTCACGCCGCACGGTAAGTATCTCCTTCTCTGCCGACTTGATGGTTACTTTTTCGGCAAGGAGCTGTACCTCTCCCCGTGTGACCTTGACCCTGTGCTCGCCGGGTGCCACCTCGATCCGGGCCGGCTTGTCTCCACCTGTCCATGAGACTTTGACACTGGTCTCGTCTACATAGATCATGCAATCGTTCGAGTAATTCTCTATCACGATCACGCCGTTCGGAGTCTTGACCTTGATCACACCTCCCTGCCACGTGGCGATGAAACCGAGGAGCAACACACCGGCGGCCACCGACGGCCACACCCACGGAGGCCGCCGCGCGGGAGCGACCGATGGTGTCGCCTCGTTCGGGCGATCCGCCTCGCGGAACTCGATCAGGCTCTCCCACCGTGCCTCGGGAACAGCCGGCTCAGCGGCGTTCTTTGCCCGGACAATCGGCCCTCTGGTGTCCGTTGCCGGCTGATTCGGTGTTAACACCATCCCTATCGCGGACTGTCCCGTCGCCGACGGATCGGCCTGGGACACATTCGCCTTCGGGCCCTTGAACGCCACGCTCCCCTTCTTGAAGAACGGCGTGAGCGATTGGGCGACCTCGCCAGGCGTCTGGAACCGGCGGGTCGGATCCTTGGCCATCATCTTGGCCACCAGGGCCGCCAGCTCGGCAGGGACGGACGGACGCACCAGGTTCAGCGGGTTGGCATCCAGGGAGATATGGGCCTGGTAGATGTCGTATAGCGAATTCGCCTGGAACGGGGGCCGGCCGGTCAAGAGATAATAGAGGGTGCCGCCGAGACTGTAAATGTCGGCACGAATATCGGCACTCATCGCGTCGAGGATCTGTTCGGGGGCCATGAAGTCGGGAGTACCGAGGGCCTGCCCTTCCGAGGTCAACCCGCCATCGACCTTCTCCTCGCGGGTCGCCTTGGCCAGGCCGAAGTCGAGCACCTTGACCGTCGCCGTGTCTCCCTTGCGGGAGAGCATCAGGTTGCCCGGCTTGATGTCGCGGTGGACGAGCCCTTCATCGTGGGCGTGCTGGAGCCCGAGGGCCGCGTGATAGACGAAGTTGCAGGCGTGGCCGACCGGAAGCGGCCCCTTGGCCTTGACCATCCGGGACAGGTCGAGGCCCTCGACGTATTCCATGGCGAAGACGATGCTCTCGCCCACCCGGGTGGCGTGATACGCCGCGACGATGTTGGGATGGCGGAGGCTGGCGACGGCCCGGATCTCGCGGAGGAAGCGCTCGAGGACCCCGGGGCGTTCCATGATCTGCCGCCCCATGACCTTGAGCACTTCGTCGCGACCCATGAGAGTGTTGTGGGCCAGGTAGACCACGCCCATGCCGCCCCGGCCCAGCTCCCGCTTGATCTGGTAATCGGGGTGGTCGGCCAGTCCCGGCGGGAGCGTGCTTGCGGGCGGCGGAGCCGGGGCGTTCGTGCCCTTGTCGCGCTGTGTCCCGCCGGGTCGCGATTGGCCGAACGTCGAATGGCTCGCGGGCTTCTGAGCGTCGCGGATGCGGCCGAGGAAGCTGTCGGCCGAGATCTCGGCGACCCGATTCCGACAACTCGGGCACCGATCCAGATGTTTGTTGATCGCCTGCGCCGAAACCTCGTCGAGCTTGCCCAGTCCGTAGGAGGAGAGGGTCTGGTCGGTTGGATGCGAGACGGAATGGGCGGTCATCGGCCGGTCTCCCGGAACGAGTCGAATGGCTGTCTCTGAAGAAGAGAGGCCGGTTCCGCCGCCAACCTGTCGCGAAAATCGCAAATAACTACAAGAGGTCGCCGGCTTCCTCTGTATTCCGGCACCCAAGAACACGGCTGGCTATCCGCCGTCGCGATCAGTCGGCTCAATCGATTGACCGTGCAACACGGAAGCCTGCGTCATCGGCGCGATACGTTGCCGAGTCCGTACCGCCCGGGTTTGGTTGGACATCTCAATCGGCATCGGAGGGCTTTCATCTGGCCAATGGGGGTGAGCTGACATCAGCGACGCAGCTTCAAGGCCGCTTGGTCGCGGATGCAGGCCGATTCGGGGTCCGTCTTCCAGTGTTGAAGGGTTTGAATGACGGATGCCTTGGTCTCGGTCGGGGCACTCCCGACCTACCTGCTCCGGACGGCCAGGTCGGCCTGGAGCGAGTCGAGGGCGTGTCGCCGGAGCCGGACTCGCTCCGCCTCGCTTAGCCGCGGATCGTCTTGAAGCGATTCCCGGAACGCATGTCGCCGGCCTGTTTCGCAGACGCCTGAAGGCCGAACGCGGAGTCGGCCAGCCTCGCTCGGCCCCAGGCGAACGCCAAGAAACCTCTTGGAACACCAGCCCAAACCACCGAATCCGGGAGGACCTCATTGCCACTTGAGGGCCAGACCCGACGATGGGTCAACGCTAACCGCGAGCACCGCGTTCAACGTTGTTTTTCCGCCGGGTTAGCCCTTGGCGGGCCCGCGCCGGACTCTTCTGGTCCCGGCTCACCCATCAGCTCGGCCGCTTCGGTCCAGAACCGGCGTAGCTCCAGATTCGTGGGCTCCTTCTCCTTGGTCCACGCGACCGCCCTGTCGAACCATTTGCGGGCCTCGCCCTTGTCGCCTTTCTGCAAGTGCGCCATGGTCTGGGAGAACCAGTCGTAGGCGACACCGCCCTTTCCCAGCTCCATCGACCGACCACTGGCAGCCAGCGACTCGGCCCAGTGTCCCGAACGATATTCGGCGAGCGCGAGCGTTCCATAGCAGTAGGCGTCCGCTTTCGCGAGCTCGACGGCCTTTCGGGCGTGCATCAGACCTTCGTCGTAATCGCGCCGAGGACGCTTGGGGGAGATGACCAACGCCCAGGCTAAGTTGTTGAGGATCCCGGCCTCGTCGGGCTTAAGGCGGACGGCCTCGCGGTACGCGGCGATCGCCACATCCTGCTTCCCCTGGCGCAGCAAGAGGTTGCCGAGGTTGGAGTGAGCTTCAGCGTAGTCGGGCTTGAGCCGGATCGCCTCACGAAAGGCTCTGATCGCCTCGTCTTGCTTCCCCAGGGCGCTCAGGGAGAGGCCGAGGTTGTAGTGCGCCCCGGGAAGCTCGGGCTGGAGCCGGATCATCGCACGGCATTCGGCGCTGGCCTCCTCCTGCCTCCCCTGCGATCCCAGGGCGTTGGCCAGGCCGCCGTGGGCCCCAGCGTCGTCGGGCCTGAGGCGGACGACCTCGCGGTACTCGGCGATCGCCTCCTCTCGCCTACCCCGGGCCCACAGGACGTTGGCGAAGTTAGAGTGAGCACCAGCGTCGTCGGGCATGAGGCGGATGGCCTCGCCGTACTCGGTGATCGCCTCCTCTTGCTTCCCCTGGGCCCGCAGGAGGTTGTCGAGGTTGGAGCGAGCCTCAGCGTAGTCGGGCTTGAGCCGGATCGCCTCACGAAAGGCTGTGATCGCCTCGTCTTGCCTCCCCAGGGCGCTCAGGGAGAGGCCGAGGTTGTAGTGCGCCCCGGGAAGCTCGGGCTGGAGCCGGATCACCTCCCGGCATTCGGCGCTGGCCTCTTCCTGCCTCCCCTGCGATCCCAGGGCGTTTCCCAGGCTGAAGTGGGCCCCGACGAAGTCGGGCCTAAGGCGGATGGCCTCGCGATACTCGGCGATCGCCTCCTCCAGCTTGCCCTTTGCGGCCAAGACGTAGCCGAGGCCGTGATGGGCAACAGGGTCGTCGGGTTTCCGGCGGATGTCCTCGCGCAGCGCGGCGACTGCGGCGTCGAGAGCGGTGTTGGCCTCCCGGTTCCGCCCCCTGGCCTGGAGCGCGCGGCCGAGGCAACCAACATGACGTCCGTAGCCGCGCCGACGCCGTGCGAGGTCTTGAAATACGGCAATCGCCTCGTCCGGTTCTCCCTTGGCCTGCAGGGCGTGCGCCAGACTATGGGCGGTCTCGGGTCGGATCGAGCGGGCGGCCGAGTAGTAGCGAATCGCCTCGTCCCGCCTCTCCAGTCGTTCCAGACACAGCGCCAGATTGTAGTTGAGCCAGAGGTCGCCGGGATAACGGCACTGGGACTGGCGCAGCACACTTTCGGCCATCTTGGGATCACCTGCCACGAACAGGGCCGCACCCAGCAAGTTCAGGCTGACCGGAGAAAGCTCGTCAACCTTCGCCGAGCCGGCTAGCGCGCGCAGGGTGTCGAGCCGTTTCTGTTTATTGGGTGAGTCGAGTGCATCACGGAATTGGTTGCGCCAAGGCTCGGGGTCGGCATTGCGAGCGACCTGGGCCAGCCGCTCCGCGCCTGCCTGATCATGCCGACGAGAGCGCCGCACGGCCGCCCAGTCGTCCAGGGCCGCCGCCAGGGGCACGGCGACCGTCGCGGGGCGGGCCTTGATCTTGGCCCCCGCCTCGGCTGGTGGCAAGGTCGCCACGTCAACCCCGGCTTCTCGGAAGGCATCGGCATAAGCCTCATCGGTCACCGAGCCATCCGGATCATCGCCCTTGGCCGAGCGGATGTCGATCAGCTTGGACAGCAGTTTCTGGTCGTTCTCAGCCGCCGTGGCCGATGTCGTCACCGTACGCACGAAATCCGCGACCCGCCGCCGCGTAGGCTCGTCTCGAGCGTCGGCCAGCAGTCTCTCGACGGCGTGAGCGGCTTCTCGCGCCGCCACCCACCGCCCCGGCTCGTCGCCGACCTGCTCGGCCATGCCGCGTAATACCTCGGCCTCGCGAAAAGCCAGGTCAACCATGTTCGCCCGCACCTGCCGCTGCCGTTCCTTCGCGTACCACGCGCCGCCACCCACCAGGATCGTGCCGATGATCGAGGCCGCCAAGGCCACCGTCAGCTTGCGCCGTTTCCGTTCCTCCGCCGCGCGGGCATTGGCCTCGACGCGCGCCAGCTCGGTCTGCCGCAACCTCTCCTGCACCCCGGTCAGATAGATGGCGATCGCGGCGGCCAACTCGCGGGCACTCCGCGGCCGGTCTTCCGGCTCGGGGGCCAGGCAGTCCTTCGCCAGGGCGATCAGCTCCGAATCGACGCCGCTGGCATCCAGCCGATCGGTTGCGTCCTTCAATTCGCCGCGCGAGGCTTTGCGCTGGATCTCACCGGAGGAGCGGCCGGTGAAAGCGGGCTCGCCGGTCAGGACCTCGCAAAGGATCGAGCCCAGGGCGAAGACGTCACACCGCTCGTCGAGCCGTTCGACCTCACCACGGGCCTGCTCGGGGGCCATGTAAGAAGGCGTGCCCATCACGCTACCGGCCCTCGAGAGGTCGGAGTCCGGGTCGCCGGCGCTTCGCGCCGTGGCGATGACCGTATCTCCCCGCGTCTTGCCCGCTGCGGCATCGTCGGCCGCGCCTCCCTGAGGCAAGACTTTCGCGAGACCCCAATCCATCACCTGTACTTCGCCGAAGGAACCGACCATGATGTTAGACGGCTTAAGGTCGCGATGGATCACGCCCCGCGCATGCGCATACGCCATCGTCTGACAGACGGACGCGAAGATCGACAGGAACCGTGGTAACTCGCGGGCCGGGTCACTCCGCTCGTCGAGCAAGCTGGTCAACGTCCGCCCTTTCACGAGCTTCATGGCGAAAAAGGGACGGCGGTCGGCGAAAGTGCCCAGCTCATAGATCGGGACGATCCCCGGATGCTGGAGCTGGCCGCCGATCTGGGCTTCCTCGACGAATCGCCGGATCAGCTCGGGCTGGTCGCGGTGTGACTCGAGCAGAACTTTGACGGCCAGGTCGCGGCCCAGGTCGTTATCGCGCCCCTTGAGGACCGCCCCCATGCCGCCGCGCACGATCTCGCCGAACAACTGGTATCGATCCGGGCGCTCGGAGAGCTCGGGGATCTCGGTCGAACGACAGTTTGACGATGGGTCCGGGCCCGTTATCGAGGTCGCTGTCGCGCAACAGGATGTGTGGCACCTGGCCGACGGTCGCGGCGATGCGGGCAAGTACGCTCGATGGCACCACGCCCGCCTCGCCTCGGTCGGAACCGCCAGAAGACCTCTGGGCGTCGCGGATGCGGCCGAGAAAGCTGTCGGCCGACATCTCGGCGACTCGCTTGCGACACTCCGGGCACCGCTCCAGATGCTGGTTGACCGCTTCCGCCGCATCATCGTTGAGCTTTCCCAGGCCATAGGAGCTCAGGATCTGGTCAGTCGGATGGCTGACGGGATGGTCGTTCATCGGACGCACTCCGCAGATGGGTCGAGTGACTGTTTCTGGAGATGAAAGGCCGGTTGCGCATCGAACCTGTCGCGAAAACCGGAATTTACCACAAGTGGTCGCCGGCTTCTTCCCTTAACCGCTTGAGCACCCGGGGCTTGGCAAGAATGACCACGTTCTCGGATAGGCCCAGTTCTTCGGCCACGACCCCGGCCGGGACGCCATCGACGGCGAACCGCTGGAACGCCCCCCAGGTCGCCGGCGTGAAGTGGGGTTGCACGACCGCCAGGAGCCTGCCGACGACGTGCTTGCCGTGATCCCGATCCCACTCGCGGGCGAGGTCGTCGTTCGGGTCGGACAGCCGTTCGAGAAACCCGTCGGCCGGATCGAGCCCGACGACGGGCCGGCGGTGTCGCTACCGGCGATAGTTGCGGATCTTGTTCACTATCACCTGCCGTAGCAAGGCCCGGAACGACCCTTCACACTGTCTGTCGAATCCAGGGACTTCCCGGAACACGACAGTGAGCACCTCCTGGGTGGGATCGGCGGCCTCGTCTCCGAGGCCAGGGACGCGGGTGAGCCAACGTTGAATGAGGGGCAGATCGATCCCCTGGAGCCGGTTCCAGTCGTGCGAACCGTGTTCGGGACCGCCAGGTGACTGCGAACCAACCGCGTTGTCGCGCAGGTGAGGAGGTGGTACACGATTTCGTCCGAGAGCCGCTCCGGGCCGTGGAGGCCGATCGGCATTCCAACGGATCTCGGAGCCACAGGAAGAAAGAATGATCGTCTGGACCCGCTGGATACGGGCCTCAGATTCTTTCGAACTCTGCTCTCCGTCCTCGCCGAGACGTCAATCCAGCTTCGCGTCCCCCGAACGGACGCATTCCAGGTCGGCCAGTGAGAAGCAACCGGTCGGGAGCTGGGCATGCTCGACCAACATGTTGGGTATCTCGTCCTTGATCTCGAAACGCGGCCCGCACCGCGTGCAGATCAGCAAATCACCCTCACGACGCAAGGGGGCCTTGCCCATCGGGCACACCAGGAGAGCTAGCAATTCCTCATTAATCATCGGGCCGAAGCCTCCCTTTCGAGTGCATCCCAACCCCGCGTCATGGCCCGGGTCGAACGAGTACCGGCCAACGCATTATGGCCTTTGCCGCGATTTCGTTGAAGTGAATAATGACGTGCGGTCAGCCGGATCGTCTCGGGTGATTCGGCTTCGACAGGAAAAATCGGGGCGAGGCACTTCCGGAAACAGGTCGTCTTCCGTATTTCGCTCAATTACGGAATAATGTATATCCGCGTGTGGGACGAAGGGTCTTCTCCCCCCATTTTGTCCCGATTCCATTTCCAACGCGGCTCGCTCCCCTGGCGGATGTACCAGGATGGTTCAGACTTACGTCGTCCGATACGGTCGAATGCGCTTCCTCGGGGAATACACCGGCCTCGCGGGCCAGGATCATCCTCGCGGCCAGAGGGTCGTCGTCCGTAGCGATCGGGGGACCGAGCTGGGCGATGTCCTGTGTGCGGCTTCGGACCGCACTGCGCCATTCATGCCGGATTCGTCGAACGGCGAGATCCTACGCCTGGCCACCGCCGAGGATGGCGAGCTCCAGGCCAGACTGACGCAGGATCGCGAAGTCTATTTCGCGACCTGCCAGGATCTCGTCGCCAAGCGGCGGCTCCAGATGGATCTCGTGGACCTCGAGATTATTCATGGGCGCGAACGCGTCGTATTCTATTATTTGGCCGAGAAGCGGGTCAACTTCCGCGAGCTGGTGAAAGACCTCGCCCGCTCGCTCAAGACCCGCATCGAGATGCGCCAGATTGGCGTCCGCGACGAGGCCAAGCTCATGGCCGATTACGGCGATTGCGGCAAGCCGGTTTGTTGCAACACGCACTTGACGCGGATGCCGCCCGTATCGATGAAGATGGCCAAGATCCAGAAGACGACGCTCGACCCGGCCAAGATCTCGGGCCGGTGCGGACGCCTGAAGTGCTGCCTTCGCTACGAGTACGATACGTATCTCGAGCTGGAAGCCGAACTGCCTCCGGTCGGTTCCTTCGTGACCATCGTCGCGGGCCGGGGACGGGTCGTTGCCCAGGAGATCCTCGCCCAGAAGCTGGTGGTCGAGTTCGAGGATCGACGCAGGATCATCGTCGGACCAAGCGATGTGCTCCTGGTGGAGAAACCCAAACGCCGCGACGGCTTCCACGATCCCCGGTCCAAATCGCGGAGCGACGAACGCGACGAGGATGAGGAGCCAACCGACACTTAGAGCCGCCCGAGTCCGATGCCTTGGAATTCCCACCCCCTTTTCCGATCAACCAGTCCGCAGCTGAGCTGGTTCGACTTTCACAGGATGACCTGTCCCATGAGCCTTCGCGACCAACTTCCCCGCATCATCGCATGTGACCCTAGGTTCGGGATCGAAGCCTATGCATTCGTGCTCGAGGCGCTCCATTACGCGCGCCTCCACAAGCTGAAGTCGTTGGATCGGGAGCGTGAAAAGTCGGGCAGCTCCGGGACGACGAAGAGTCCCCATTCGCGGAAGACCCGACCGAAACGCCCGAAGGATTCGGGGCATGTCACCGGACGGGAGCTCTGCGAGGCCGTCCGGAAGCTGGCGTTGAGACAATATGGCCTGCTCGCCGCGACCGTGCTGGCCCATTGGGGCATCCGTTCCACCTCCCATATCGGCGACATCGTGTACAACATGATCGCGACCGGGGACCTGGAGAAGACCCCGAACGATTCACGGGCGGATTTCGACAACGTCTTCGACTTCGAGACGGCCTTGCGTCCCAAGCTGGTCCTGGCTAGAGAAGACGTTGCCTGACCCGAGTTTCGCGAAGGAATCGCCGGGCTCGCCCGAGGTTCGCAAGTCCCATGCATGCAGCCGGAAAAGAGGCTTTTCATGAGTCGGAATCTCCTCCGTTTCCGCTTCGCTTTGGCGCTCGGTTTGTACGCGACCTGGGTCCTGGCATTGATCGTGATGGCATCGACCTCCTCGACGCGACCCGAGTCCAAACGTTCGACTCCCGGAGCCTCGACGCGACCTGTCGAGGCATCGACTCCCACACCCTGATCATTCCGATCCGTGGTGCAAAGTGATCAACTTTCTCGAGGGCGCTGGGTCAGCATGTCTCTCATCAACGTCTCATTGAAGCACGGGCAGACCCTCGAAGAAGCCCGCGCCAGTATGGAGAAGGCAGTCGGAGAGCTGCGCAACCGATTCGGCATGATGTTCCAGCGCACCACCTGGAGCGATGACCGCAACCGTGTCCGGATCGATGGGACCGGGTTCTGGGTCGAGATGGTCGTCGATGCGGAGCAGGTCCACGCCACGGGCGACATCCCGTTCTTGGGCGGGTTGCTCGGCGGTCCGCTGGGCGGGGGGCTCAAACAGATCATCGAGAAGACATTTCTCAAGAAGCTGCCTGGTTAAGAGTTGATCAGGAGATGGAGAGCCGGGCTAAGGAAAGCCGGCGCGATACGACGCCCGTTCTCGGAACATTCCCCTTCGGTCTTATCCGTCTTCTGATCTGCGACCACCTGCGGATGCCTCGTTTTTCATCGATGATACTCTTTTCTAAACCGAGTCCCTCTGCGGTCGATGGCTTCGAGAGTGGTCGAACACGCTGCGTCATGGAGGCCACCTACAGAAGACTCATGGCTACGAAACCGACTCGACAGCAACAGCAAGCCCGCGACCTCCTCTCCGAGGTGCTCTACGGCATCACCGAGGCCTACCGTCTCGACGGTCACGGGAGGCTCGAGCCCGGCGATCTGGAAGAGATCGCGCGAAGGATCGGTCAGGTCTCATCGGCGTTCCCGCTCGATACGGTCGTGATCGGTGCGATCGATCGGAGGGTGAAGGCCCTCAAACTCTCGTCGAGTGCCGTCGATCTGATATCTCTCTCGGAGGATGAACTGGAACCGCTTCAAACCCTCCGGATGTCGGATCCTGAGTTCGTCAACCTTGTAAGGAGGCTGGAGGACGAGCTGGGCGGGATGTAGGGCGATCGCGAGAGGCTCATCGCGAGTGAGATCAGGTCGAAATGGCACCAAGCCGGCGCCCCCGACCTCGGAAGGGGTCCGACTGCTGTCTCAACTGCTTCAGTTCCTCGAGGGCGGCCAGGCGGGGTTTCAACGCCTCCAGGATCTCCGCGATCGACCAGACCTGATAACCGTGGCCATCGAAGCCGACGTCGAGCGCCGCCCAGGCTTCGGCATCCCTCACGGGGCAATACGAGGGTTCCCGCTGATAGAGGGCGTGGACGTGCCCGTAGAGATGAATGTTGGGAGCCTCGACGGACCCATGGTGCTGGCCGTTCCAGGTCAACATGGGGTAATGGTTCATCGTGATCTCGACGCCCTCGACACGGATTTCCACCTGGTCATACGTGGCCGAGAAGAGGTCGCGAATCCTTCGATCGTCGTGGTTGCCCCACACGAGGAAGACGTTGCGGCATTCGATCTGGTCGCGAAACCATCGGGCATTGCGGACAGAGTCTTTCCCGCTGCCGAAGACCCAATCTCCCAGGCACCACAGGACGTCGCCGGCCTTCGCCCGGGCGTTTATGTTGGCGACCAGTCCTCGATTCATGTTTTCGACGGATTCGTCGCAGATGTGGAGCGATCGCAGATCGCCGCCGACGGCTTCCAGCGCGAGGTACGCCTCGCGGTCGGCGGCCGTCATGAACGGCAGCCGTCGGCAATACTTGAGGATGTTCCTGTGAAATGCGTGGGGATCGCTGCAGAAAAAGGTCGCCATCTTCGCTCTCGCGCGGCACGATTGCCGGATCTTTCAGCTTACTCTTTTCAGCATTAGACATCGTATCCGTTCCGGAGGTTCCGTCACCAGACGTAGGAGTGAAAGTCCGAAAGATGGCCGAACTCCTCGTTCGGAGGTGGTCGCCCGCTCCGAGGTTATGTCTCGGTTCAGGAAAAACTCACGTCGCGAGCCAGGAAACCGGTCAGCCCGCTCGATCGGTTCGCGATCTGAGCTGGTCCGAGTGGAGCCGTCGCCATCGACGTCGACGCACCCAGTAGAAAAGGATGGGGAGGAAGAGGTCGATGACCTCGTCGGCGACGAGGATGCCGCCCAGGACGGGGGCCGCCATCGGACGGATGATCTCGGATGCCACGCCGCTCGACCAGAGCATCGGCGCGAGGCCGATGACGACGGTCCCCTCGGTTAATAGCTTGGGGCGGAGGCGGTGCACGGCGCCGTCCAGAACGGCCTTTCTGAGCTCGTCGAGGCCGATATGCTCCAGTCCGCCGGCACGAGAAACGGCTTCGCGGAGGTAGACGAGCATGATGATCCCGGTCGAGGTCGCCATTCCGAAGCACGCGATGTAGCCGACCCAGACGGTCACCGAGAGCTTCAGTCCCAGGAACCACTGGAAGAAGAGCCCGCCGGCGATCGCCCCGGGGACCGCCATCATCATCAACGCGGCGTCGGCCAGATCGAGGTAGGTCCAGTACAGGATCGCGAAGATCAAGACGACCACGACCGGCACGACCAGACCCAGAATCCGACGCGCGCGAATCTCGTGCTCGAATTGGCCGGCCCACTCGAGGAATACCCCGTCCGGGAGGCGGGCCTCGCGGATCACGGCGGCCTTGGCTTCCTCGACCAACTCCGAGGCATCGCGATCCCGGGCACCCAGGCGAACGTAATTGCGCAGCAGGCCATTCTCACCCTTGATGGTGGCCGGCCCCTCGGCGACCTGGATCTGTGCGACCTCGGAGAGAGGAATCTGGCGAGCATGAGAATTCTGAGAAAAGCTGCCCGAGGATTTGCCTGGACCTGTGGAGGTCCCATGGGCCGTGACCATGAGATTCCGAATCGATTCTTCGTCCTCGCGATGGGCCCGGGCGTATCGAACGACGACCGGATGCCGTTCTCGACCCTCGATGATCGTTGAGACGACCTTGCCGGCCAGCGCGGTCTCGATGAGTTCGTTGACCTCCTCGGCCCGGACGCCGAGTCGCGCCGCACGTTCGCGGTCCAGGCGGATTTCCAGATAGGGCTTGCCCCGGATCGGGTCGGCCACGACGTCGATCGCACCTCGCACCGTTTTCACAACGCGCGCGACCTCCTCGGAGCCGCGAGCGACGTCTTCGAGATTGCGTCCGAGGACTCGGATCCCGATGGGCGTGTTGACCCCGGTGGCCAGCATGTCGACGCGGTTCTGGATCGGTCTCGTCCAGACGTTGGTCCAGCCCGGCATCTTGACCGCATTGTCCATCTCTCCATCAAACCGGGTCAGCTCATCACGATCGACCTGCCAGAGGAGGAGCGACCGGCCGAATGATTGGGAGAGACTTTCCTGGATCGCATCCAGAGACGGTTGGGGCTCCAGGAGCGGCCTTGAAGCGGAGCTCTCGGAGTGATGGTGCAGTGAAACGGCGGGCCGTCGGCTCGCCATGGCCGCGAGCGCCGCCTCGATCGACGCCGAGCGCATTCGGGACGCGGCCACGACGTGAGCCGCCACGGACGGGTCGAGGATGGTCGCACGCTCCAGGAATTGGTCCATGACGAGCCGGGTGAATATGGGGGCGGCGCGTGTGACGAGCTCGTCGTCGACCTGCGCGACGTGTCGTCGCCAGAGCGGAACCAGGCGTGCTTCTGCGGGATCGGAGGGATTGATCGAGCTGGGCACGAGGCCGGCGGATTCACGGACCCGCTCCTGGTATCGATGATAGGCGTACTCGCGGCTCGCGGCGTCGAAACGGACGAGGGCCTCGGCGACCGATTGTTCGATCAGTGACTCGCGTGCCATCGCATCGCCCGGGGGCCCGACGACACGTCGATCTACCAATGCGTCGAGGACCGCGCGACCCTGCTCGGTGGCGTCCGTCGCATGCAATTTACGCCTCGGCCAGAATTCGCGCGGGCGGAAATTGACCATGGTCTCGATCATATCCATGGGCGCGGGGTCGGTCGGCGTATCGGCTCGTCCCGCTTTTCCCACGACCATATCGACCTCGGGAAACCGGCACAGGACCATATCCCTCGCCTTGAGGTCGTCGAGAGACTCCGACACCGACGCACGCGGTACGGTGATCGGCATGTCCATCACCATCCCCTCGTCGAGGGGCGTCATGAACTCGCGATCGAGGGGTGTCATCATCTGGTCGGCCGAGAGAGCGACGAGCACGAGGAAGATCGGGCCCACCACGGCACCCCATCGGCTCGCGGAGAGCAGGGCTGCGGACACCATCGCTACGAAGAGGGTTGCGAGGAAAACCGGCCGGCTACCGAGCGGGGCGAATCCCAGGATGAAGGTCACCCCCAGGATGCCGGCGAGGACGGCGGGATGATCCATCAAGTACGAGAGGACCGGGCGATAGACCTCGATCACGCCCCGAACCAGGGGGTTCTGCTGTTCCGAGCGGATGCGTCCCCGGATGAAGAGCGTGCAAAGTGCGGGGACCACGGTCACAGCCAGGACGGCGACCGAGCCGAGCGCGAACGTCTTGGTATACGCGAGCGGATGGAACATCTTCCCTTCGATGCCGCTCAATGCGAAGACGGGAAGGAACGATAGGAGCATGATGCCGACCGAAAAGACGATCGGCCGTCCGACCGCCAGACAGGCCGGCAACACGACGTCTCGCACATCGCCTCGCACCGGCTCGTCGCCGAAACGCTCCCGGAGCCGGTGCATGACGTTCTCCGCCATCACGACAGACGAGTCCACGAGCACACCGATCGAGATCGCGATCCCGGCCAGCGACATCGCGTTGGCCGGGATGTCGACGATGCCCGACCGCCTCAACGTGGTCATGATCAGGAAAGAAGAGAGTGCCGCCAGCGGCAGCGTCGCGGCGATGACGAGCGATGTGCGTACATGCAAGAGGATCACCAGGACGCATAAGGTTGCCGAGATCATCGCCTCGATGACGGTTCCGGTCACCGTGGCGATCGCCCCTTCAATCAAGGGCGTGCGGTCGTAGAACGGGATGATACGGACGCCCGCGGGGAGGCCGGATTGCATCTCGCGGATTTTTGCCTTGAGCCGACGAGTGACGGCGAGCGGGTTCTCGCCGTAGACCATCAGGACGACACCGCCGACGACCTCATTCCCGTCCTTCTCCAGGACGCCTCGACGAAAGCCGGGCACGATCGCCACCCCGGCGACGTCGGCCAGGCGGGTCGTCCCGCCTCCGGTCGTGTTCAGGACCACGTTCTCGAGATCTCGGAGGACGCGGCCGGGTACGAACGAGTCATCTCCGGGCCTGGTCGAAGCTCCCAACCAGGCCACGCCTCGCACCACGTACTCGGCGTTCCCCTTGTTGACGACATGACCGCCCGTGGAGGCGTTCGACGCATTCACCGCTTCGATCAGATCGCGAAGAGTCACACCGAAGGCCCAGAGCCGGTCGGGATCGGGGGAAATCTCGTACTCGATCGGGAATCCGCCGACGCTCGAGACATCCGCCACACCCGGCACGGAGCCGAGCTGCGGCCGGACGTACCAATCTTGAATCGCCCTGAGTCGTCCCAGGTCCAGCCCTCCACCCTCAACCGTATACCAGAAGATCTGGCCGGTAGCCGGCGAGTCGGGCGCCACCTCAGGTTCGGCACCGACGGGCAAGTGCCCGCGCACCTGGGCCAGACGATCGGACACTTGACGACGTCCCTCGTCGATCGGCACTCCGTCCTCGAAGATGACGCTGATCATCGAGAATCCGACGTCGCTGGAGGATCGGACCACCCGGACACCCCTTAGCCCGCGGAGGCCGAGGGTCAACGGATACGTCACCTGGTCCTCGATCTCGCGCGGCCCGTGGCCTTTCCATTCGGCGAAGACGATGACCTGGTTTTCCGAGAGGTCGGGTATCGCATCGACCGGGGTTTCCCACGCCGCCCAGAGGCCGAGCGCGGCCAGGATCAGTCCGGCTCCGATGACCGCGCTGCGGTGCCGGATCGAGAAGGTGATGATCGCGTCGATCATGGACGCTCTTCGCCGGGAACCTTGGCGAGGTATTTTCCTGGCTCACGCATCAACTTGGACTCACACGAACCGCAGCAAAGAAAGACCACACGTCCGGAGACGACCAGTCGTTTCGGGGAGCCCATCGTACCCAAAGCCAGTCCGGTCACCGGGCAGGTCTTCTGGCGATCCGCGAGGATGCGATCCTCCTTGCCGAGCCCTCGCAGCGTCTCGGCCAGCGTGGTGGTATTCCGCTCCTCCCCGAGGGGTCGCACGGGCTGTGCGGCTACGCCTTCGCCGCGCGCGGCACCGAAATAGCCCGAGGCGAGGCTCGGGTTGAGGCGGGTCTCCGCATCGAGCAGGAAAGCCCCCGCGGTCGCCACCCTCTGACCGGGTTCCAGCCCGCGTATGACCGGATAAGAGTCTCCGCAGCGGGGTCCCAGGACGACCTCCACTCCGTCGAACATCCCGGGCATGCCTTCCACGAAAACGACCTTCTTCGCACCGGTGTCGACCACCGCCGATTGCGGCACGGCCAGCACCTGGCCCGAAGGAGCATAAGAAATCACCCGCGGCTTCAATTCCATTCCGCCGCATTCGCGACACGACGAGCCGGCGCGATCGGCCGTGACCCGAGGGTGCATGGGACACCACCACCGAAGCCTTTCCAGTCGATCGAGCGTCCTCGGCTCCCGTTCCTTCGAGTCGACCGGGCAGCGACCCGGCCCCGACGAGATGCTGTCGGGATGATCCGGGCAGAGGAAAACACGACGTTGTTCTTCGGGAGTTAACGGCGGCGGGTTCCTCGGCATCGAGAGGAAGGGATCGAGAGAGGCGACCGCGATCCGGAACCGGACGACCGCCGACATCCCGCCCCTGAGTTCGCGAGGAGGTCGATCGACCGCGATCGTGACGCGGGCATATTCCTGGCCATCCTCAACGCGGCGAATCACGGTGCAAATGCGGCCGGCTAGGGGCTCGTCACCGGAAAGGTCGGAACAAGAGACCTGCACCGACTGTCCCTCGTCGACCCAGGGCGCCTGGCGAGAAGGCACTTCCACGAGGATCGTCGCGTCAGGACCGTTGCGGCTGACGATGCCCGATGCCTCCCGCTCTCGCTCCAACGTTTGATAGCCGACCGGCGAGATCCGAATACCGGCGAGCTGGATGCGGTACGGCGAGAGTTGCATTCGGGCGACGACCCCATCGGGTAGCATGACGGCTTCGCCGTGCTTGCGACGCACGAGTGACATGTTGCACACGCCGCAGCGACCCGGCCAGTTCGAGACCACTCCCGGATCCATCGGACAGAAGTATTCGGTGTCGCTCGAGACCGCGTTCTGAGCGATACTTTCGACCGAAGGGAGTCTCGTATACCGGCCCCAGTAATTCCGGAGGACGTCCCATCGGCCGATCACCAAGGCGGCCAACACCAGCACGATGGGGATTCGCATTCGAATTTCGGCGACTCGGATGGCGGACCAGAGCCATCCCTGGACGCGTCCGGTCGCTTTGGAGGATTCCCGGCCATCGCGAATCCTCCCGCGGTGAAAGAGGGGCATCGAATTCACCTCAACAGCGGTCGGTGAAGCGCCGCTCCACCGACCGCACATGACATTCCTTTGACGAGAATCCCGGGACTCGAGCGGTGACCTACCGTCTCCCGGCCTTTCCCGACCTGGATTTGCCTTTGTCGGTTTCGGGACCGTTACCCATGTCGATCATACGTTTGTAGTCCGGCTCGCTGAAGACCCAGACCGGATCGCGGCCGTTGACGATGTAGCGGACTTCCTGTGTCGACTTATCCTTTTTCAGCGTGAGCCTGACCGGGAATTGCTTGGTACCATCGTGAGGGTCTTCCTCGTCGCCGATCTGGAACGAGTCAATCCTCTGGCCGGCTTGCCAGGCGGAATCGGCCACGTTGACAGGGGGAGTCGCCGCGATCGGGCCATAAGGCTTGCCGTCGCGCCAGGCGGTCAAGGCCGCCTGGAGCGACGATCGAGCCTCGTCCTGGGTCGGGGTAAATTGCGAGTGCCCGGTACCGCCGCAACCCATCAGCACAAACGATGTCGGTGCGATGGCGATCCATCCGATGAACCGCATTCGGATTCTTCGATACACTGTCGAATCTCCGTTTCTCGAACTCGGTCGATCCGACCGCTCAATAGGCATCGGCGGAGACCACCTCGCCGCCGTTCCTCGTCCCGAGGGCCCGCCAGGTCTGCACGCTCACGCTGTTCTTGATGAAGTGGACGGAACCGTCCCCCATCATCATGTTGGCGCCGCCGGGATGGCGACTGGATGGGGGGACCTGCATGGCCATATTGGCCATATTTCCGGGGAAAGCGGGCGCCGCGCACGTCGTCGAATTCGGCGGCGCCACATGGTTGTACAAGGTGCAGCACATCTCCCCCATGACCCAGCTCATGCCCTCGCGGCTCGTCAGTGGAGGGGCTGTCAGCACGCTCAATCCCTGGCAGGCCAGGAACGTGTTGTTAACGGAAGTCTGGTTGGGGAAGACGAGCATATCCGTTTGCGGATTGGCCACGCCCGTGCCGCGGATCTTCTCGCTGAAATACGCCGTGTTGCTCAGGCCGTCGGTGACGGCCGCAACCCGGACAGAGCTGTTGTAATAGAAGATGCCGCGCGGGACCTCATTGGGTGCGATTGTACTCGGAAAATTGTCGCTGAGGTCGCACGCCCAGGTCTGCTGGTTGCACAGATAGTTATTCCCGCCCGGCCAGCCGGCGATCGGCGGCAAGTCCGAAGGACAGAGGAAGGCCGTGACCTGTGTCGAGCAAGCCGTCATATTCTCCCGGTTGGGATTCTGATAGGCCGGCATGAACGGCACGGCACCGGCCATGCCGGGCGTCTCGGGCGGTAGGTTGAAGTTGATGCTGTTGAACAGGTTCCCTTGCTCGATGAACATGAGCAACGAGCTGTGGGCCGACCAGCGGGCATAGCCGGCGGCCTGGGGAACCGATGCCCCGTAAGTTAACCCTTTGCCGGACGGATACAGCTTGAACCCGCTCTCATAATTGGCGATGGCCAGGCCGATCTGCTTGAGGTTATTCGTGCACTGTGCCCGCCTCGCCGCCTCACGCGCCGATTGCACGGCCGGGAGCAGCAAGGCGATCAATACCGCGATGATGGCGATGACGACCAGTAATTCGATCAGCGTAAATGCATGTCGAGGCGTCTTCATGATTTTCCCCTGCGCAGAAGATGGGCGAGAATGATGATGGCTTCGAGAGGCTTATCGCCATCCCGATGGATTGCGAGGCATGGTGATCGAAGATTGAACCGCAGCGGCGGCCGCTCGGGACCTCCCCGGAGTCGCAGCACCCGGGTTGTCCAAAGGCCATCGCGTACGCAGATTCCCGGACGACGGAGAACGTCGAATCGGTCCCCGGTCGGCGGGCATGAAATGACGGCAGACCGGATAGGTCGCACGCCTCGAGATCGGGCGAACGTCGTCCCATCGATTGGACGCGCGGTATTTCGTAATGGCCGGTTCTCGTCGTCCCCGAGGGATCGCCATTCGAAATGGGGCAGGAATCAGCGAGGAGGACGCTCGACCGGCTTGCCGGAGGTAGCCGCCCGGTGGAAATTCCATGGCGAATCGAATGAAGCGGACGATTGGATCTGCGGGCGGAAATAGTGAGGTAAATCGCCCCAGAGTTGGCCCGCGGCCGAATCCGTCTCGGGCGAGGTTATCGGTATCTCGCGTGAAGGGGAACACGATCCTCCGGCGCAAGGAGTGGGCCGATCGGGAGTCTCTCGAGGTGCCGAATCCGATTGCGACCATTGATGTCCGGGGTCGAGAACGGCCAGATGTGTCCACGAACTCGAGAGGTTATCACCATGGACCCACGCCGATTGGCAGCCCGCTCTGGCGTCCGAAGGCAAAAAGATCGCCAGCGCCGAAAGCACCAGGCATGCTATGGCTTCGGAACCTGTCCATCGACGTTGGCACGACAGCAACATTACGATTGATGGTCTCGACGAACCGACACCGGTTGACCGGAATTCCACCACGAGATCGCGTAAGATAAAGGCTTGATTGGTAGGTCGCACGGCGACTCAATTTACCAAATCTAGCCCGGTCCGGTCGGAATCGCAAGCGGACTCGCCGAAAATGTTCGAGATGACAGTCATTTCGGAGTAGACAATGGTCCCGCTGGTCGAGCAGCGACCCTCACGCCTCCAATCCCAGATCGTACTCGTGAAAAATCCGATCCCGATCAGTTCGATAGGTGCCCGACAGTTTTCGATGAGGAGTCGCGGACTCGTGATGTGTGGTGTGTTCCTGGCCGCCCTGCTGGCCGGTTGCCAGCGGTGGAACGTCCCGCCGACCCCACCCGGATACATGCCGGACTGGGAGGAAGCGCGTCAATCGCTGGAATCGGCGTTGATCAAGTGGCGCGACGCACCGTCGCCGGTTCCGGAGTCGCTCGACTCACCTTCCGTCATGTTTGTGGACAAGCAGAGACGACCCGGTCAACGATTGAAGTCGTTCGCGATCCTGGGACGGTCGGAAGTCGAGAACGCCCGCCAGTTTACCGTTCGCCTGGATCTGGATCCGAAGGAAACCGGTGACCTGGTCCGATACAATGTCTTCGGGCGAAAGCCGGTCTGGATCTTCCGGCTCGAGGATTACGAGCGGATCTCACATTGGGAACATCCGATGGACGAAGCCGCCAATCAATCCGCAATCCAAGCGGAGAATTAATAGGCTCGATGGCCGAGAATCCACCGATCAACTTCCATGTTGATACATTTGGAGTCTCTGGCCGACCCCCGAAATCGGCCGCTCCCGGCCACCGAGCCTCAGTCTCCATTGGTGTTCATCGCGGCGCCCGATGGGCGGTCTGGACGAGCCCGGATCACGCCCCTTGTATGCCACTCGATGGATCAGGAGTGGATTCGCTCAGATGCTACCCCCTGCCATGGGGGATCGTGCGCCTTCATCGTCATCGCTTCCGGCGGGCGAGCAAGCCAGACGAGGCCCGTCCAGGCTGCTCCTGGTGGCGACGTTCGCCGCCATCGTCGAGAGCGTGAAAGGCAAGGGCCCTTCTCCACGTCGAATCCGCGCGAAGATGACACCGTTGACGAGACCCAAGTCCATTTCCAGCCCCGACAGATCGTCGGGGATTCTCGTCTCGATGTACATGTAGTCGTCGTTACTCCATTGATCCAACCTCTCCGAGGGACTGGAAGCAGGCGGGTCACCATTGCTCGAAATTCGCTCGAACCCTTCCAGGAGGAAGTTCAGCAGGTAAATCAGGGCTCGGCGGTCGGGGCTCTCGGCGGCGTCCGACGTCGGATCAGCCTTTGAAGCCCGGGTCCTCTTCGAGGCGCTGGAGCTGAGCATGGAAACGTCCTTCATCTGGAGCGGATCCGGCGGCCGATTCATGGCCGCCGACCGACGCTGCCCGGCCGGGCCTTGCCAGGAACTCGCTGGATTCAGTCTGTTTTCGGGGACAATCGCGTTCCGACGCGAGAGCCCGCACCGATCGGCGATCGATCGGTTCGTCGCTCCGTCAGTGATCGCACGATCGGCACGAGCTTCGTGCCGAACTCTTGCTCGAGCACGAATCCGGAGGCGCCGGCAGTCTCGGCGGCGTGACGAGATTCGGGTTCATCCTCGCGCGACGTCAGCACGACCCGAGGGGCCCACGGTTCCGCGACCAACCGCCGGGTCAACTCGAGGCCGCCCAGGCCGGGCATCGCCTGCTTCACGACCACCACGTCGGGCCGGTGCAGGAACGCCAACGCCATGACTTGCAGGCCGTCCCGAACTCGGTTGACGACTTCGACTCCAGGCAGGGTCGTCAGGAGTTGATCGAGAGTCCCCATCGACGGCGGATCGTCGTTCGCTAGGAGAATTCGACACCCTCTCATGCAGTCCTCCGCTGTCGAGGAGAATTGACGAGGCGCGGGAACGTACCGGCACTCATAACGGTCGGAGTATCAATCGCCTTCCGACGGCAACGGAAGCATCAAGAGGAGCGACTTTGCTTCCAGGCGTCCCACCAATCCGACTCGCGGCAGCCCTTTGAGGCGGCTTGATCCGGGAGGGAATCTTCCTTCAGGAATCCGAGGATCATCGAATGCTTGGCCATGGCTCGAGCCACCTGCGTCATGCCGAGGATGACATTGGAACCCGGTTTCGCGATGTAGCACCAGGCCCGATCGCAGTCCGAGGCCAGGACCTGGAGCTCGTTGATCATCCAGTCTCGGTTCAGCGCGAAATGTTCGGTCCGCTCCTCGGGGCGTTCCGCTGCTCTGGTACGATCGAGCTTCCGATCCAGCTCCCACGTATTCGGCAGGGTCGGTTGTCCGATAGATGACGATCCGCGAAGAGACGACTTCGTCCCGCGATGATCCCGGTGTTGCTTGGTGGAATTCTTCATCGATGTCTCCCACGCCTGTTCAGTAGGGAAAAAACTCCGTGTCATTGAGCTTGTCGGGCGATCACTTCGGCGTGATCCCAGCTCCCCTCATCTGGAGCAGACGCGACCGCGTTTATTCGGCGTTCCTGCTCGTCGGACATTCTGACATACTATGGCCGATCCGTAAGTCCGGAACTCCCTGATGCGGGGTTCAGGTTTTTTCCGAAGCGGAAGAGCCTGAAGCTGGCTCGAACTGTTCTCTAATTGAACCATAGAACAACGGATTCGGGAGGCGACCTTCGCGGAAGGTCGTCCCTGGATTCGTGGGCCACTTTCCTGACGGGCGAGTCGATGGCCGGTATCGCGTCGCCGGTCAAGGACGTCGCCTCCTTAGTGATGGATCACCGAAGCGGAATCGGAGGAATCGACGAGCTTGGCGGTGGATTGCTTGGCGATCTTCCTCACCCACTCTCTCGTCACGCCCAGCCGACGTCCGATCTCGTTGTAGCTCAGAGGTGCCTCGCCGCCGAGTCCGTAGCGGAGGGCGAGCACCGTTCGCTCGCGGCTGTCGAGCCGGCGAAGGCGTTCGAGAAGGGAGTCTTTCTCATCATCGGCTTCGAGACGGTCCTCCGGAGGCGAATGCCAGTCCATCATCGTGTTGACCGACCAGGGAGTCGCCCCGCCGGAAAGGCCGCTCTCAAGCCGCAGGCGACGAGCATGCTGCGCCTTCGCCAGGAGGTGCTTTTGTTGCTCGCTCAAGCCCATCTCGGCGGCGATCTCGTCCGCGTTCGGCGCGCGCCTCAAGGATCGGCGGAGTGACCGCTCGGTCCGGCTCCACTTGATCAGCAGCCGAAACATGTGCGCCGGCACGCGAATCGTCGCGGTCGTGTTCATGAGGGCGGAGAGGATCGACTCCTTGATCCAGAAGGTCGCGTAAGTGCTGAAGTGGGTCCCGACCAGGGGATCGAATTCCTCGGCCGCCCGGATCAGGCCCAGGTTTCCCTCGCCGACGAGGTCATCCATCATCAGGCCCCTGCCCACATAATTCCGGGCCACGCGCCAGACCAACCCCAGATTCGCCTGCACGAGGAGGTTGCGGGCTTCCCGATCTCCGTCCGCGATTCGGGTCGCCAGCGCCCGCACTTCGTCCTGGGATAACCTATGCTGTCTAGGGCTGTCGAAGTATGTTGAAGGGGAAGAGGGTGAATCGCACGAGGCCGTCGCAACAGGCATAATCATGGGTCAACTCCGATACAAGGTCGGTCACCGTGGTTGCCTACGTCGTCCGGCTGCCTTGCCTACCAAGATCAGTTGGAGCGTGTCGGGCCGCGAATGGCACTTTGCGCGAGCGTGCGGCGGATCGGATCCCACGGACCCGCAACATCGGTGACTGACGTCCCTTGAGATTCGGCAACCGCCCATCAGACTTCGACGTCGTTTGCCTTCTCGGAATCGCTCAACCAGGCGCTCGTGGCCCGCTCAGTGCTTCAACGCAACCAAGACGATTACATAGTATGGGCGATCGTCCAGCTTTTTCAATAGTCTTGGCCTTAATATGGCATCAGGAAATTCCTGATGGCCTGCTCAGCGAGGGTGATCGCGTGCTAAGTCGAATCGTTTCCTGGCGTCATCGACCGAGATTGGTGGTTTCGTCCCGATCGAGGGAGCCCGTTCAAGGTGCGGGCCGGACGCCATCGACCCGTGACGGGAGGCGAACAGTTCTTGTGCCGGGGTGTAATTGCCAACATGCCAGGATCTAATGATTCAGGCTGGCTCCATCTCGATCCGCATTCGGAGACGAATTCGCCAAGAATCGCGCCCCCGAGCGTCGGAAACGACAGGAGACCGAAAATGGGGTATCAGCCCGGCTTCTTGAACAGGTCGAGGAACCGGTCTTCATATTCCTTGTAGAGGTCGAGCCGGTCGAGCTCCCGTTTGAGCTCATAGGCTTTGGAACGGTCATGCCCGGCCTGTTGGAAGAGCTGGGCGATGCGGTCTCGATCTTCGTCCGAGAGCGCTTCTCCCTCCTCGGAGCTGGGTTCGAACTCGGCCGGCTCCTCGTCGGCGGGTTCCTGGTGGTGTTCGAGCGCCTCCTCCACCTTCTCCAGGAGTTGAGTGAGCTTCTGCTCGCCCTCCTTGGCCTGATCGGACAGCTCCCGGAGATCAATCTCGATATTCGCGATGGTCGAGAAGGCTTCCAGCACGGCGAGCGAAGCCTTGGGAAACGGGAGCTGGGCGAAGATGTGGGGCATCTCGCCGAGCAGGCAGGCGCCCCGCAAGTGGCTCTCCGCGGCCACGCCGAGGAGAACGCCGTTGAGGCCGCCGATCTGGCCGTCCTCGAGGATCTCCAGTTCCAGCCGCTTCAAGTCGGCGAGGCTCTCCTCGTCGGTCGCCGCGGCGAAGACGCGGGAGTCGTGCTCGGGATGCATCGGCGTCGCCATCGCGGCGAATGTGTAGACGCGCTGGACGCCGAGTTGCCGCGCGAATTCGATCAAACGATGGCAGAACGCGTATCGTCCCTTGGGCGGCTGGGCCTCGCCGATGAATACGACGACGTCATGATTTCCGCGGGGGTCTTTCCAAACGAAGAATCGGCTACGGGGCAGGCGGCCGGTCCGGATCAAGCCGTCCTTGACTTCAACGTGCTCGACGTCGAATAGCTCGTGAGCCGAGAGCTCGGCCAGGATGTGCATGCCGAGCTTCGTGACCATATAGTACCCCGCGCTGATGGCGACATGGCCCATACCCGGCCATACAGCGACCAGCCACGGCTTGTTCAGCTTCAACTCGTCCGCCATTTCTCGGCCCTCTTTCCCGGGACAATCCGACTAGGATCATGGCATCACGGGCGACAGCGAACAAGACCCGACCCGTCCCGCGATCCGGCGGAGGCCGTCGGACAACCCATGTTTCGACCCGAGTGTCTTCGATTAGTTTAGGGCAACTTGCGCGCCTCGCCAAATCGAGCGCTGCGAATTGACAGGCAACACATTCCGAGTCGGGGGGAAAAACGGTCGGCCGGCGTTCACCCACGTTTCCTGGCGTGTTGGACAAGAGCCACGCATATGATCAGGCTTGACCGGGAACGAATTCCGACAATGCGGTTGCTGCACGCGAGAAAACCTCCGACCAGTCGCCGAGCCGAGGCTGGCGGAACAGACGGAGCGTGGGATACCAGGGGCTGTCGTCCCGGTCGATCAACCATCGCCAATCGCTGCGCGCGGAGAGCATCCCCCAGACCGGCTTGCCGAGCGCACCCGCCAGATGGAGGACCGACGTATCCACGCTGATCGTCAAATCGAGCTGACCGATCGCGGCGGCGGTATCGGTAAAGTCGCGCAGGCGATCGCTCAGGTCAGCCACGATTCCGGTCCGGTTCCCGAGCTCTTGAACATCGGCCGAGCGCGGGCCGATTTGCAGGCTGTAGTAGGCCACATCCGGTAGTTCGAAGAGCGGCTCGAGATCGCGCAGGTTGCACGATCGATGCCGATCGTTGAGGTGAGTCGGGCTGCCTGCCCAGGCGACGCCAACTTTCAGGCGCGGATCGCCGATCGGGGCGGGCCCGAGATCTATCGTCCGGCACTCAGGCTGCAAGTATGGGACCTTCGACGGCAGATTCTCCAACGTGGTGCCCAGCACGTGCGGAAGGCTCATCAGGGGGATGTACGCGTCGAATTCGGAGACCTGAACCGATCCCGGGCCGCGTAACTGGGACACGCCGGGGATAGACCGGAAGAGCGGGAAGAGGTTTTCGGGACAGAAGAAGATCAGGCGATCGCAGAGCTCGGACGCCGGTGTCAGGTAGCGGACGAACTGGATGGCATCGCCCGCGCCCTGTTCGCTGTGGACCAGCAGAGTGCCCCGCAGCCGCCTGCCGTCCCAGAGGGGATGGGGGACGCGGAATGGCGTGAAACGGCTGGTCTGCCAGCGCCACTCGCACTCGGAAAAGCCCTCCCGGAAGCGCCCCAGCCGAAGGAGTAACATGCCGAGATTGAAATGGGCGTCTGGGAACTGGTGCTTCAGGGCGATCGCCTTGCGATAATGGGTCTCGGCCGCGGTGCGGAGTTCCAGGCGTTCCTCGAGGATGGCCAGATTGTTGTAAGCGCCGGCCATCCGGCCGTCGCGAGAGATCACCTCGATGAACTCGGTCCAGGCCGACTCGGATAATTCCAGGTCGCGATAAACCACTCCCAGATTGTATCGGGCCTGGATCGATCCCGGGTCGAGACGCACGGCGTGCTCGAATTGTTGACGCGCCTCCTCGAGATCCCCGCGCTCGTAAGCTCCGTTGCCGGCGGTCAGATGAACGGCGAACGCGTCGGCCATGACCCTTTTCTCCAGCAAACGATGTCGTCCCCCCTCACCAGGAACCGATCGGCCGACTCAATTGTACGCCATGCCGCCGGACGCCCTCGAAGCGAGTTGGCCGGCTTTGATGATACCCCCTTGCATGACCGCGATGAAACGCGATCGATCCTCCAGGATGGCGATATCCGAAAGGACGTCCCCGTCAACGACCAGGATGTCGGCCAGTTTTCCCGCCTCGACCGTGCCGAATTCGTTTTCGCGGCCCATGATCTCGGCACCGGTCCGGGTCGCGCACGTGAGTGTCTCCAGGGGGGTGAATCCGACGGACTGGACGAAGAACGTCAACTCCTTCGCGTAGTCACCGTGCGGATTCCAGGCGAACCCGTAATCGCCCCCCATGCCGAGACGTCCTCCGGCCTTCAAGATCATCCTGGCACTCTCGGCGCCTCCCTCCAGTGTCTCCTTGTGGCCGTCGATCACCGCCTGAGGCATGCCGAAGTCGGGTCCTTTCACGATGCTCGCATATTCGAACTGGAGGGCCGGGACGACCGGTGTGTTGCGTTCCAGCAGGAGATCCAGCGCCTCGCGATCCATGAACGTACCGTGCTCGAGGGTATCGAATCCCGCCCGGAGGGCATTCTTGATTCCCTGAGTCGCGCGACAGTGACCGGTCACCTTGCGGTGATAGTTGTGGGCCTCGGACACCACGGCCGCCATCTCCTCGAAGGTCATGCAGAGGGTGTGATGGTCGGCGGAGTCGGGGGCGGCGGCATCACCGGTCGGATACGTCTTGATCCATTCGACTCCGTCTTTGACCAGTTTCCGGACGGCTTTGCGACCCTCATCGGGTCCGTTGATCAGGAGGATCAGGCCCTCCATGCCGAGCTTCAGGTGCTCGGGGTTCCAGTCCATCAGCCCGCCTGCTCCGCAGATTTCGCGGCCGCTCGAGGCAAGCCGGGGACCCGGGACAAGGTCTTCCTCGATCGCCTTCTTCAGCCAGACGTCGATATTATGGAGGCTTCCTCCGCTCCGTGCCGACGTATAGCCGCATTCCAGGGCAAGCCGGGCGTTGCACGCGGCCAGGATCGTCACGTATTCGACCGGGTACTTGATGTCGAGATCGGCTAGTTCGGCCACGTTGAAGTAAGTGGGATGGAAATGCGCCTCGACGAGACCCGGCAAGATCGTGCCACCTCGCGCATCGAGGCGAGTCGCATCGGCGGGGCATTCAGGGGCCTGGCTGGCCTTTCCCGCGAAGGCGATCTTACCGTCTTTCACCAGGACGGCCGCATCGGGGACCGGAGGCGCTCCCGTGCCATTCACCAGCCGGCCATTGACGATCAGGATCATCCCCTGGCCCATCTTCATGGGGGACCTCCAGCATTCGAGACAATCGGAAATGTCGATTCGCACGAGAACCGGTCGTCAGGGCACTGGCATCATCGCCGGGCGAATGCCGATCGCTTGGGATGTTGACGGCGAGTCTGCCACGCGCTACCCTGCATATCTGGTTGAATGTGGACTGTAAGAGCCCTCGAGACGGCTGTCAAGCGCGGCGAGAATTGCAATTTCATTGATATCTTCGGGGATGAAGTTTAATGCGACTTCGATCACATCGAGTCGGATCGATCATCCGGATCGGTTTCGCGCTCATGTTGGCGGCACTGGCTTTCGCGGCGATCCCACCGCGATCGGGATTCGCACAGACTCAGCCCGGCCAGGCCGAGAAGGCGATCGACCGGCCGGGAAATCTCTTCTCGCGTGACAACCTCATCGCCTGGTGCATCGTACCCTTCGACAGCAAGAAGCGTGGGCCCGAGGACCGCGCGGCGATGCTCGAACGCCTGGGATTCAAGCACTTCGCTTACGACTGGCGGGCCGAGCATATCCCGACATTCGATGCCGAATTTGAAGCCTTGAAGCGGCACGGCGTCTCGCTCGACGCCTTCTGGGTCGCGCCCGGAGAGCTCAATCGCGAGTCTCGAATCATCCTCGACGCGCTCAAGCGGCATGGGGTCAAGGCCGAGCTCTGGGTGCTCCTGGATGGGGGTGCCAATCACGTCGAGGGCGCCGAGCAGGAGAAGCGAGTCGAGACCGCCACGGCCAAGCTTCGTCCGCTCGCCGTGGAGGCGGGCAAGGTCGGTTGCTCGCTCGCCCTGTACAATCACGGGGGCTGGTTCGGAGAGCCTGACAACCAGATCGCGATCATCGAGCGACTGAAGTCTCGGGGCGTCACGAACGTCGGAATGGTCTACAACCTCCATCACGGCCACGACCACCTCGATCGCTTCGCCGAGCTGCTGGCGAGGATGAAGCCCTACCTCAAGGCGATCAATCTCAATGGGATGGATCCGGGCGGAGATCGTGTCGGGCGGAAGATCCTTCCGCTAGGGCAAGGCTCTCTCGACTTGAAGCTCTTGCGGATCATCCGCGACAGCGGCTACCACGGACCGCTCGGAATCCTCGGACATACGGATGACGATGCCGAAGAGCGGCTCCGCGACAATCTGGACGGCCTGGAATGGCTCGTACCGCAACTCGACGGACGGCCCGCTGGCGCCCGACCCAGGCCCCGAACGCCCGTGCCGCCACTACCTTCCAAGACCGCTTCGGTCGAAATGTCCAGACCGGCTCTTGTCGCCCAGTTGATCCGGGACGCCCAGCAAGAAGGGGCCTCGCAACGCGGGGCCGCCGTCTTCGCCTCTCCCAAATTCGCCTGCCTCTCCTGTCATCGGGTCGGAGAACAAGGTGGTTCGGTCGGTCCCGACCTCACGACCGCCGGTGTTTGCATGAAGCCCGAGGAGTTGGTCGAATCCGTCCTCTGGCCCAAGCAGAAGGTCAAGGACGGCTACGAGGCGATCATGGTCGCCTCGGCCGACGGTAAGGTCCGTCAAGGCTACGTGAAGGAGGAGACGAAGACAGAACTCGTCCTGCGCGACCCGGCCACTTCGGAACTGATCCGCATCGCCAAGGCCGACGTCGAAGACGTGCGCAAGGAGGGCACTCTCATGCCCGAAGGCCTGGTCGCGGCGATGTCAACCGAGGAGCGGCGCGACCTCGTCCGGTTCCTCCTGGACCTGGGCCGTCCCGGAGTTGGTTCGGCCGGTCACCTGCTCCGTCATTCCAACACGCCTGCCGAGTTCGCCTTCGATCGAGCGCCGATCCACCCCGAGCAATGGCCGAGCTGGCAACACCCGGTCAATCGGGACCGGGTCTACGATTTCTACGCAAAGGAGGCCGAGCATTTCTCGAAGCAGGCGGTCGTCCCGGCATTGCTTCCGCAATTCCCCGGACTCGACGGAGGGAAGCTCGGACACTGGGGCAACCAGAGCGACGCCAACTGGATGGACGAGCGATGGAACGCGACAGACCTGGGCAACGTGCTCTCCGGGGTCTTTCGAGGCGCCGGGGCGATGGTCCCGAAAGGTGTCTGCGTCCGACTCGGGGATCACGGCGAACTGTCCACCTGCTTCAATCCCGAGACGCTCGCATACGAGGCCGTCTGGAGCGGCGGATTCGTCCGGTTTACCGCCACGCGGCATGGCTTGATGGACGGCTTGATCCTCGATGGAACTCCCCTGCCCCGCCCCGATTTCCATCCGCCGCGAAAACCGTTCGTCTATCACGGGTTCTACCGGCATGGCAAGCGAGTCGTCTTTTCCTACAGGATCGGCGAGGTAGAGATGCTCGACGCCCCCTGGGTCGAAGGCGGGCGGTTTACCCGGGTCGTCGCGCCCGTTGCCGACCATCCGCTTGCGTATCTTACCAGGGCGGGCGGTCCCCGACGATGGCCGCAAGTCCTGACGACCCGCGGCAAGCTCGGCAAGTATGGCCCTTACGCGATCGACACCATCGAGCCGCCGTTCGAAAACCCCTGGAAAGCTCTCCTCTTTTTCGGCGATCACGACTTCTTCCCCGACGGCACCGCGATGCTCTGCACGATCCAGGGCGACGTCTGGCGCGTTGAAGGACTCGATGATGCGCTCCAAAATGTCCGGTGGCGACGATATGCGTCGGGGTTACATCAGGCACTCGGTCTGGTAGTCGCCGAAGGTAAGGTGCATGTACTCGGACGAGACCAGATCACGAGGCTCCACGATCTCGACGGCGACGGTGAAGCGGATTTCTACGAATGCTTCAGTAACGCCTACGAGACTTCGCCGGCAGGCCACGATTTCATCTGCGGACTCCAGCGCGATTCCTCGGGCCGATTCTATACGGCGTCGGGCAAGAACGGGCTCCTGCGAATCTCGGCCGACGGCCGCTCGCTCGAGGTCCTGGCGACCGGCTTCCGAAATCCGGACGGTCTGGGACTGTCGCCGGACGGCACGGTGACGGTCCCGGCATCCGAAGGAGACTGGACTCCCGCTTCGATGGTTCACGAAATCCGACCGGGAGGCCACTACGGCTACCCCGGCCCTCGCTCGGGCGCACCTCCTGACTTACCCCTGGTCTATCTCCCGCGCGGCCTGGACAACTCGAGCGGAGCCCAGGTCACGGTCCCGGACGATCGCTTCGGCCCGCTCCAGGGCCAGATGCTCCATTTCTCGTTCGGGACGGGGACGTATTTCCTTCTCCTGCGCGAAAAAGTCGGAGGACAGCCGCAAGGCGCGAGCCGTGCCCATGCCCGGGGAATTCCTGTCCGGGCGCATCGCGGTCGGTTCAATCCCAGGGACGGACAACTTTACGTATCCGGCATGACCGGTTGGGGCACGTATACGCCGCTCGACGGCTGTTTCCAACGCGTGCGTTACACCGGGGAACCGGTCCAATTACCGCTGGAGTTCCACGCGCATGAGAATGGGTTGCTCGTTCGGTTCTCCCGACCGCTCGACCGAAGCATCTTCGAGCGACCGGAGCGGAACTTCGTCCAGACCTGGAATTATCGCTACAGCGCCAGTTACGGCTCGCCCGAGATCTCCCCAAGCCATCCCGGTCAGCCCGGACACGACCCGATGCCCATCAAATCGGCCCACGTCCTGGCCGATGGACGCAGCCTCTTCCTGGAGATACCCTCCCTCCAGCCCGTCAACCAGTTGCACCTTCATCTTCGCCCCGACCAGGGGCCTCCACTGGACTTCTTCGCCACGATCCACCGCATGACGACCCCTTTCACGGAATTTCCCGGCTACCAACACACTGCCAAGACGATCGCCGCACATCCGATCCTGGCGGACATGGTGGCGCTCAGTCATCGGCCCGCACCGAACCCGTGGCGAGGGAAGCTCTCCGGTGCGCGTTCGATCACAATTGAGGCCGGCAAGAACTTGAGTTACACCGTTCGATCGTTCTCGGTCCACGCGGGTGAGCCGATCAAACTCACATTCATCAACCCGGATGTCGTACCGCATAACTGGGCACTGATCAAGCCGGGTACTCTGGCCCGGGTAGGCGACCTCGCGAACAAGATCGTCGCCGAGCCCGACGCGGCAAGCCGCCATTACATCCCCCGAACGGACGACGTACTGGTCTATACCGACATCGTCGGTCCCCAGGACCAGTTCAGCATCTCGTTCCGGGCACCCGAAACGCCGGGACGATATCCTTATCTCTGCACGTTCCCCGGCCACTGGATGGTTATGAACGGCGAGATGATCGTCCGGTAGAATCGCGCCGTTTCGGGCAACTCTTGCCGTTTGACAAAAAAATCTGGCGTAGGACGCCGAGACAGTGTAGTTTAACAATTGTTGCCCACCGAGCCGATCTGATAAGATTGAGAGGCCAACGCCCGGGGCTCCCCCTCCCGGCCTGATCGTTCCTTCCCGCCCGGAGAATGACGACCACGAGGAGTCCACGATGAGGATGCTTCGCCCGACCTTTGTGGTCGCCAACGTACTCCTGCTCATCACGCCGACCACGCGAGCCGCAGACCTCCTTGGCGCCGATCGACCCATCGCGGAAGTCGTGGATCATTATCTCGACGAGACCCTCCGCAAGGAGGGCGTGAAGCCGGCTTCGACGGCCGATGACGAGACCCTGGCGCGTCGCTTGACGCTCGACCTCGCCGGGAGAATTCCCACCGCGGAGGAGGCGCGCGCCTACATCGAGTTGGGCGATCCGGACAAGAAGACCCGACTCGTGGATCGATTGATGGCGTCGCCCGGTTTCATCCAGCATCAGGTGACCGAACTCGACACCATGTTGATGGCCGGAGAGAAGGGAAGTCTCCGAGAGTACCTGGCGCGGGCCGTCGGCCAGAATCTGGCCTGGGACAAGATCTTCCGCGAGCTGATGCTTCCCGACCAGAACGACAAGGACAGGAAGGCCGCCGCCGAATACCTCCGCGGTCGCGTCAAGGATACCGACCGGCTCACGGCCGACGTCAGCTCGACTTTCTTCGGCGTGAACATCAGTTGCGCCCAATGTCACGACCACCCCCTCGTCGAGGATTGGAAGCAAGATCATTTCTACGGCATGAAAGCGTTCCTCGATCGGACCTTCGTCAACGGCATGGGCAAGGACGGATTCCTGGGAGAACACGGTTACGGCACGGTGAAGTTCAAGACGACCGAAGGCGTCGAACGTCAGGCTCGGATGATGTTCCTGACCGGCCGCAAGGTGGAGGATTCCGAGGCCAAGAACCTATCCGCCGACGAACAGAAGAAAGAGAAGGAGCAACTCAAGAAGGCGCAGAAAGACAAGACGCCCCCTCCCTCTCCGAAGTTCAGTGCCCGGGCCCGGCTCGTCGAGGTGGCGCTCCTCCCCGGTGAACGCGACTTCTTCGCCAGGGCGATCGTCAACCGGATCTGGCATCGCCTCTTCGGCCGCGGACTTGTGATGCCGCTCGACCAGATGCATTCGGCGAACCCGCCCAGCCATCCCGATCTCCTCGCCTGGCTGGCACGCGATACGATCGACCACGGCTACGATCTCCGCCGGCTGATCCGGGGGCTGGCGCTGAGTCGCGGATACGCCCGCAGCAGTCGTTGGGAGACCGAGGACTCACCTCGTCCTTCCCTGTTCGCGGTGGCGGTCGTTCGACCAATGACTCCCATGCAGATGGCCTGCTCCCTCCTCCTGGCCACGGCCGATCCCGCCAGCCTCCCGGCCGACACGAAGTCCGCGGAATTCGACAAGAAGATCGCAGCCATCGAGGCAAACGCCCGAAAGCTGGCGAGTAGCTTCGGTACCTCCGGGGGCGACACCCAGATCGGCGTGGCCGAGGCGCTCTTCTTCAGCAACGCCAAGAGGATCGAAAAGGAACTCCTCTCCGACGATAACAAGCAACTCGTCGGTCGTCTGGAGCATACGCCCGTGTTGCTGGACCAGATCGACCTGGCCGTCCGCAACGTGCTCTCACGCTCGCCCGATGACGAAGATCGCCGAATCCTTGCCAATTATCTCTCACAACGAACCGACCGTCCCGAGGACGCCTGTCGACAGCTCGTCTGGGCCCTGTTGACGTCCGCCGAGTTCCGCTTCAATCACTGATCGAGCCCAAGTCCATTTACCGAACATTTTTGCTGGACCTGCCGGAGCGAATCTCATGGCCGAGCGTCGTCACAAGTCATTCTGCGGTTCACCCGAACACGCGCTGAATCGCCGCGGTTTTCTGGGCTCTCTGGCCGCCGGCGCCGCGGCGGTCGGAGCGGATATGACGGCCCTGAACGTCCTCAGCTCGCCCGTGCTGGCCGACGAGATGAAGCGGAATCAGAAGCACGTGATCCTGCTCTGGTTGGCCGGCGGATCGAGCCAGCTCGAGACCTGGGATCCCAAGCCGGGGACGCCCACCGGCGGCCCGTTCCGATCGATCCCGACATCGGTCCCCGGCGTCCATATCTCCGAACTGATGCCCCAGATGGCCGCTCGGATGCACCACACGTGCATCATCCGGTCGCTCAACACCAAGAACGGCGACCACGGAGGCGGCGCCCTCTTGATGATGAAAGGCCGTCGCGATGACCCGAGCGTCCGATATCCGGACCTGGGAGCGGTCCTGGCCCGAGAGTTAGGACAGACGCATAGTCAAGTACCCGACTATGTCACGTTCTATTCCCCCACCGAGGGCCGCTCGATGGCGCCCGGTACGCCGGGATTCCTCGGCGAGCGATATGCACCGATGTCGCTCACGACCAGCATGATTCCCGAGAACCTGCGCCGCCTCGAGGAGATCTCCGACCTCGACCACATCCAACGCGCCGAGCTTCGCGACCTCATGAGCAAGCGATTCTCACGGGGCCGGCTATCGTCCAATGCGCTCGGCAGCCACAACGTCGCCTATGAGCGGGTCCGGGGGCTGATGGCGAGCGAGGCACTTTTTGATATCTCGCGCGAGCCCCAGAAGGTCCGCGATCGCTATGGCCCGACCCAGTTCGGCGAGCAGGCACTGGCCGCACGCCGGCTGATCGAGGCCGGCGTCCCCTTCGTCCGCGTCGCCCGAGCCTGGTGGGACAGCCACGGCCAGAATTTCGAGACGCATCAGGAGATGGTCCCCGAGCTGGACCATGTCATGGCTGCGCTCCTCGATGACCTCAACGAACGCGGGTTGCTCGAGAACACGCTGGTCGTCACGCTCGCCGAATTCGGACGCACGCCGGAAATCAACCCGAGCCTCGGCCGGGACCACTTCGCATCCGCCTGGAGTGCCACGCTCTCGGGCGCCGGGGTTCGCGGCGGCTCCGTTTATGGGAAGACCGACCCGAACGGACGATCTGTCGTCGAGGGCCAGATTGGACCCGCCGAGCTCTTCGCCACCATCTATCAGGCACTCGGCATCGACCATCAGAAACACTACATGGTCGGTTCCCGACCCGTCCCCCTGACCGACTCCGGCACCGAACCGGTCAAGGAAGTACTCGCCTAATCATCGCTCCAGACCGACCGTCGTGATCCATTCGTCTCGTCCACCCTCGATGCGAGGTCCCCTCGATGAACACACCGACTCCCGACAAGATCAAGGTCATCAAGGATCTGCCTCGCAAGGAGATCGTCTTCGGGCTGGCGAGAAAGCCTTCGACGAGTCAGATCTACTTCGGCGGGTCGGATTTTGCGGTGTGGGGGCTCGACCTCGATAAGGACAAGCCTCAGCCGCACGAGTTGGGCCGCCATGATAGCTACGTCACCAGCCTTGCTCTTGGTGGAACGACCCTCGTTTCGGGGGGATACGATGGCCGGCTGATCTGGTGGGATACCGACTCCGGGTCCAAGGTGCGGTCGGTCAACGCACATCGAAAGTGGATCCGACATGTTGCGGCTACGCCAGACGGCAAGGTGCTGGCGAGCGTCGGCGACGATATGGTTTGCCGGCTCTGGGACATCGCTTCGGGTCGCTTGATCCACGAGTTACGCGGCCACGAGGAGAAGACCCCCCATCACTTTCCTTCGATGCTCTTCGCGTGCGCGATCTCGTCCGATGGCCACTTCCTGGCGACGGGCGATAAGGTCGGACACATCAATATCTGGGATCTCGCATCCGGACAGAACCTCGCTCAGCTCGAAGCGCCGGAGCTCTATACCTGGGATCCGGTGCAGCGGAGGCACTCGATCGGCGGTATTCGTGCGCTGGCCTTTTCGCCGGATGGGTCCCGACTCGCGGTCGGCGGCATCGGCAAGATCGGCAACATCGACCACCTGGACAGCAAACCCCGTGTCGAGCTCTTCGACTGGCGGAAGGGCGAACGGATCTGCGAATTCCTGGGAGAAGGCCGGGGGCTCGCGGAACACATCGAGTTCCACCCGGGAGGCAATTGGCTGGTCGCAGCCGGCGGCTATACGGACGGATTTCTCCTTTTCTGCGACCCCGCCGCCAAGAAAGTGCTCTCGCAGATCAAGGTCGCGATGTACGTCCATGACTTCGCGCTGAGCGAGGACAGCACACGGGTGTACGCCGTCGGCCACCACAAAATCGCCCTGTGCGAACTGAAAAACTGACGGGCGGGCTCGAGAAAAAGCTTCACCCGGCGCTCCTTCGGGGAAATCTCCGCCAGGCCGGATTCCCGATGATGGGCAACTCGACTCGCGGGTGAGCGAGTGAACAATCCGGCGCGAATTGGCTCAATCTTCGGCACCATTCGTCGAATACTCCCCAACCGACTGATCGGCGCACCCGCTCGGGTGCGGCTCTCGGTTGCACGCCGGGTTTCGACCCATGACCGAATTCACCAAGCTCAAGATCACCTTCGCCATGGCCTTGCTGGGAACGCTGTTCGCGCTCCACCCGTTACTCGACCGATTCGCGGATTGGGGATTCCTTTACCTGGGATACGACCTCAAGGTCTTCTACGTCTACTCGCTCACATCGGGGCTGCTCAGCCTGTGCGTCTACCTTTACGCGGTGACGCTGCTGAACGACCATCCCCACTCCTGGTGCGAACGGACGGGGAACTCGACCTATGCATTGGCGATCCTGGTCGTACCGATTTACGCAGGGCTCTACCTGTCGGCCAAACTCGCCGACCAGGTCGCCGTCTCCCACGTCGCGTGGGCGGCACCCGTCGTCGCGATCGGCCTCGGCGCGGGCTGGGTCGCCCTGTCTCAACTCGTCGCCTGGCGAATCCGCCGGCGACTCGGCGAGCAGGACCGGATCTCCAAGTTGACCCAACTGGCCAGCCTGGAGATTCAATCGATCAACCGGGCCAGGGAGCTCTACCACAGCGAGCACTTCGACCTGAGCGTTGTCGAGTCGTGGCGGGCGCTGGAGGCGCGGCTGAGACAGGTCCTTCTCACTCGAGGTGTCGTGACGGACGTCGCGGATCCCCAGGCGGTCATACGGATCGCCGTCAAGAAGGGGATCCTCCACGAGCCGACCCTCGGCTTGATCGCCGAGTTGAAGCGGCACTGGGCCGTCGCGGTGAGCACCGAGCCGCTGTCGAGCGAGGCTGCGAACGAGTCTCTCAGCACCGTCCGGCACATCCTGTCCGTCATCCCCGTCAAGAAGCATAGCTTTGTCGCGTCCGCTCGACCTGAGCCGGTTCCCGCACGCGCGTTCGTCCACGCTTGAGGCGTGTCGCGACCGATGGATCGAATATCGATCGCGACCAATCGAAGTGGAGCCCGCCTGATGACCATATCGTTCGCCTGTCCTTCGTGCGCCGCGACCGGCTCCGTGAACGCCTCGGCCGCCGGGAGACAGGCACGGTGCAAACATTGCGGGCACCACTTCAAAATCCCGCCAATCGGGGAGACGGAAGCAGGAGGCTATTCGCTCGAGGAACCGGCCCGGGCTGGCCCGGAGCCGGCTGCGATCAACGGCTCGTCCCATGGGTTGACATTCGTCCGCTCCCGTGATGATGAGCTGAAAACCGGGACTCGCAAGGCCAAGAGAATGACTCCGGACTCCACTTCGCGTCCGGTTCGCAAGCGAGTCCGGCGGTTCCCGTGGCGGGCCTGGTTGGTCCGGGGCGGAATGGTCGCTACGATCGCCCTGGCCGCGATCGCCCTTCTCGTCCCCAACGGGAAACTGCTCGCGGGTTCGATCCTGATGGGAGTGGGCGGCCTGATGGTGTTGGGAGGGTATTGTGTCGGCTTATATGTCGCGTTTCAGGAAGACTCTCTCTATGGCTGCCTCTATCTGATCATACCGATGTATACGGCCTATTACATCGTCACACGCTGGGATGAACTCTGGATCTGTTTCGCATGTTCGACGGTGGGATTCGGGATCGTCCTGCTGGGAACCCAGATGATCCGGTGGGGGGGGTGGGCCGTTTGAACGTAGACCGAGCGGCGATTCCGGCTCGCTGAACGGACAATCGCCTATCGGCGCGGTACAATCCACAATCGCCGGGATTCTCCGTCGGTCACGGCGAAATCCGGCGCCATTGCTCGATGAGCTTGAAGAGCATCTCGAGATCGACCGGCTTGCTCAGATGGTGGTCGAACCCTGCCCGACGGGACAGTTCCCGATCCTTGTCCTGAGCATATCCCGAGACTGCGATAAGCATCGCCTCGGTCATCCCGTCCCCCCTCAAGGCCTCGGCCACCGCGAAACCGTTCATACCTGGCAACCCGAGGTCGAGGAGGACCACTTCCGGACGTCGATGACGTGCCGCAGCAATCGCGGAGGGCCCGTCCTGTGCCGTGACGACGTCGTGACCCGCGAGCTTCAGAAGTCTCGCCATGCTCCGCAGCGTATCCACGCTGTCATCAACCAACAGAATGCGACATGATCTCGATGAGCGCCGTAATTGCTCCAGCGAGATGCCCTGGGCCTGATTCTCGTGACCTGCGACCGGGGATGCGAGGGGGATTCGGACGACGAATTCACTCCCCTTGCCGGGGCCTTCGCTCGTCGCCGATACATGACCCCCGTGCATCTCGGTGAGGCTACGGACGAGGGTCAGGCCGATGCCCAGACCTCCCTGCGATCGGTCCATCGCGGTATTCGCCTGGGCGAACATTTCGAAGATCTTCGAGAGCATCTCCGGTGCAATGCCCACGCCGGTGTCGCGGACGCGGAAGACGACCTCCCCGCCTTCGCGATCGGCGCCGATCGTGATTTGACTACCTTCGTCGCTATATTTTGCGGCATTATTGAGCAGATTAGCCAGGATCTGCTCGAGACGGGTCGGATCCCCCGTGATCGGCATCGTGACCGGAGCGACGGAAACCTTTAGCTGATGCCCACGCCGTTCGATAAACGGACGCATCGTCTCGACGGCCCTCGCCACGATGGTCGAGGCGTCGAGAAGCTGCATGCTCAGTCGGATCTTCCCGCTCGTGATCCTCGAGACGTCGAGCAGGTCATCGATGAGCCGTTTCAAGTTTTGTAGCTGGCGGTCGGCGATATCGCATGCCCAGCTCCGATCCTGATCGGTGATTCCCGGAGCACGGAACAGTTGGAGGGAGTGGCTGACGGCAGCGAGCGGATTCCTCAGCTCGTGGGCCAGCATGGCGAGGAATTCGTCCTTGCGGCGGTCCGCATCCTTCAGTTTGGATTCGACCTGCTTCCGTGCGGTAATGTCGAGGAATGCTCCCACGGCACCCCGAGGTCGGCCCTCCTCATCGAGTAGCGGTGCGACATATTCCAGAAGCTTGACCGACGACCCATCCGCGAAGACCACGTCCAGTTCGATGTCGTAGAATTCTCCACCCCGAGCCGCGGCGACCTGCATGGGCAAGTTGTCCGGCGATACTTCCTTGCCTTCCTGGTAGACCTTGAAGGTCTCGGGGCGTTCGCCCTCGGGGGCTGTGAGCGAGGCGTTGGACTCCGGCGGTATTCGGAGCAGCTTCGAGAAGGCCGGATTGACGGTGATCTTGCGGCAGGCCGGGTCTTCGGCGATGGCGATCCCGACCGGCAGGACATCGAAGAGGGTCTGAAGAAGCTCCGCGCGTTGCTCCACGTCCCGGTTGAGGCGTCGGATCTCCTGCTGGGCGTTCTTCTGTTCGGAAATGTCCAGGATGAACGCGACCGTTTCCCCTTCCCCAAACAGGGTAAACCCGATCAGCACGGGGATACGGCTACCATCTTTCCGAAGGTACTCCTTCTCATAAGGGGTGCAAGTGCCGTCACCGGATCTTGCTTGCTCGATCGCCCGTTCGTCTACGGGTAGCCATTCCGGCGGCGTCACGTCCGACCAGCCCACCTGGTTCGAGTCGAACTCTTCGCGACTATATCCGATGATACGCAGGTACTCGTCATTCGCGTAGCTGATGCCGCCGTGGATGTCACCGAAAATCACCCCGATGATGTCGGAGTCCGCGAACTGCCGGAGCCTCGATTCGTTCTCGTTCAGGGCGATCTCGGCGCGTCTCAGTGCGGTGATGTCGATCGTGAATCCGACGACACGGATCGGACGGCCTTTTTCGTCGTAGACCGCGCGGGCCCGATCCCAGACGTGCCGGTAATGGCCGTCGCGGTGCATGACCCGGTATTCCGCCTCGTGAAGCGAGTCCCCCTGTTCAGGCTCGCGTGGTGACTTTGCGTCACTCGATCGCGGTCTTCGGGATGGACCCGGCTCACCCACCAGTCTGCCGTTGGCTCGGCCTCTTCGGGGTGGACGCCTGTCAAGGCGAAGAGTCCCGCGGTCCGCTCGACTCGTCCCGAGTCGGTATTCCACTCGTAGATGACCCCACAAACCGCCTCGGTGGCCAACTGGAAACGCTCTTCGGTCCGCTTGCGTTCGGTGATGTCTCGCCAGGCCGCGACATAGCTGTCGCCGAGTTTCGAGATGCGGATGGCGAAGATCCTGCCGATCCGCTTGCTCCCGAACATGTCCTCGTAAAACATCTCCTCGATCTCGAGCGGCTCGCCCGTCTCGACGACGCGACAATATCGATCGAAGAGCCCGGACTCGCGGTGGGCGGGCAAGAGTTCCAGGAGTCCGCGACCGAGCTGCTGTTCGCGACTCATGCGATTGTTGCGGCATGCCGCTTGATTCACGAACTCGGTGCGGAAGTCGATGATCTGCCCTTGATCGTCCCGAACCGAGGTGTAGATCGCGAAGCAGTCGATCAGGTTGTCGAACGACGTGCGGAACCGCTCCTCGCTTCGCCTGAGCCGATCCTCGGCTTCCTTCCGGTCCGTGATGTCGATATCGATTCCGGACATGCGGATCGGTCGGCTATCGCGGTCGTAATACACCTGACCCTTGGCCAGCACCAGCGGACCAATCCATCGGGCCGGACGAAGCGGAACTCCGTCTCGTAGGGGCTGCCGGACTCGACGGCGAGGCTCACGGCTCGGTCGACGCGGTCTCGGTCTTCGGGATGGATCTGGGCAAGGAAGTCCGTGAACGTCCCTCCGAAAGATGCCGGGTCTGTGCCCGCGAGCTCGGCCAGGCTCTCCGACCAGGTGATCCGATCGGCGAGGATGTCCCAGTCCCAATAACCTAGTCTGGCGGCGGCCGCGGCGAGCCGCAGTCGCTCCTCGCTCTCTCGATACCTCGCGTCGTCGGCTCGTTTCCGGTCGTCGATGTCGGTCGAGGTCCCGAACCATCGTATGACGCGCCCATCGTCATCGCAGATCGGCTCGGCCCGCGCCAGGAACCATCGAAAGGCTCCATCCGCACGGCGGAGTCGATATTCGAATTCGACGCTGCTGGCCGACTCGTTGAGCTTGGACCAATCGAGATGGCACCGAGCTCGATCATCGGGGTGGACGGCTTCGACCCAGCCGAGACCGGCGGAATCGTCCCGCGTCATGCCCGAATAATCGAACCAGCGTCGGTTCTGATAATCGCAGAAGCCGTCGGGACGAGTCGTCCAGACGATCTGCGGGATGGATTCGGCAAGTAGGCGAAACTGCCTCTCGCTTCGCACGTCTTCGCTATTACCGGGCACGCCCTCGTGCGCAGAGTGTCTTGACCCAACCATTGGAACCTTCTCGATCCGGGGAGTCCGAAAGGGCATCGAACACGATGCTATGAGTCCTATCGTTTCTCCGCCCGATCACATGGCGGAGGCTCACAACGACGCTGACCGGATGTACGTGCCGAGCAAGAGCGACGACGGGTTGGAAGTGGTATGTTGGCCTCATCGAGGGTGCGATGTCAACCAGATGCCGGGTATTAGTGGAGAGTCGAAAGGCGAGTCATCGTCCCGGTATTCCTCCGCTCCAGGCCGTAGTCAACTGGACAGCACCACATCGATTGTGTTAGACTACTCGATACATGGATGTCCGCTCCACCCCCATGGAGTTTTTCCCAAGAGGTAAGAACATGCGGGGAATCCCAGATTTGCCTCTGCGCGTTCTCGTCGTCGATGATAATGTCGACACCGCCGCGATTTTCACTTTCTTGCTCCAATCCTGGGGCCATGACGTGCGGGCCGTTCATGATGGCCCCTCGGCCCTCCAGCTTGCCGAGGAGTTTCGCCCCGGTGCGGTGCTCCTGGATATCGGCTTGCCGCGCATGGACGGTTTCTCCGTCGCGAGGCGATTGAGATCGGCACCCGGCTTCCAGCGAATGTTGATCGTGGCCTCATCGGGTTACAGTGGCGAGAGCGACCGGCTTCATGCCGCCGAAGTGGGCATCGATCTCTATCTGGTCAAGCCGTTCGACCCCTGGCAGCTCGAGCCGATCCTCGAATCCCACCGAGCTTCGCTGGAAGCGGCCGTCGCCTGAGTTTTCTCCGGATCTCTCGAGGGGCCGATCAGATTGAAGGTCTACGTCCCTCCGCCGCCGGATCCGTTCGGATTAGACGGAGTTCGCGCGATCACTCTTGATCGGATGCTCGGCGGATTTCGAGCCGGCGCCTTCCTCCCGGGGACTGCCGGCGCCGCTCGAGAATCGGATTCGCGAGAGTCGATCGTCTCGCGATGCCGTCAATTCGGCGAGCTGTTTTTCGAGCAATTGGGGATCGGCCGGCTTGACGAGGTAGAGGTCGAAACCGGCCTCCCCGGCGCGTTTCTGATCGGCATCGAATCCATAGCCGCTGATGCCGATCAGCACCGGGCGATCCTCGCCACCGCGTTGCCGGATGCGATTCGCCACTTCGAAGCCGTCGATGCCCGGCAGTCCGATATCCAGGAGGATCGCGTCGAAGGACCGGGAGAACGCCGCATCGAGGGCCGAGATGCCGTCATGGGCCGCCTGAACTTCGTGCCCCCGGAGTTCGAGGAGGATTCGTAGGCTGCATGCCATGTCGATGTTGTCATCGACGACGAGGATGCGCAGGGCCCTGTGATTGGGTTCAGGAGGAACCGTGGCCCGCAATTCTCGAGGCGAATCTCCCATCGCCGGAAGTCGAACGATGAACTCGGAGCCTCTTCCCCGGCCCTCGCTGCGGACCTCGACGCTCCCATCGTGCATCGCCACCAGTCCCTTGACCAGCGTGAGGCCGATACCACATCCGCCGCGACTTCGGTCCAGCGAGGTATCCGCCTGCGCGAAGAGGTCGAACACGCGAGGCAGTAGATCCTCGGCGATTCCGATTCCATCATCCTGCACGCGGATGACCGCTTCGGAGTCGGTCCTCTCGACGGAGAGCTCGATCCGACCGCCCGGCTCGGTGAACTCGGCCGCGTTGTTCAGGAGATTGACCAGGATCTGATCCAGTCGAACCGGATCGCCTTCGATCCAGATCGGTCGATCCGAGACATTGACGCGGAACTCGTGCTTCCGATCGCACATCAGGGGTTGAACGCACTCGGCGGATCGTCGAGCGAGGGCGACGAGTTCCACCGGCTCCTTGCGTATCTGTACCTTCCCGTGAGTGAGTCGCGTGACGTCCAGCAGATCGTCGATCAGCCGGGCCATGTGCAACACCTGGCGTTCGACCAGGCTGCCGGCGAATTCGACCAGGTTCGGATCATGGGGGGCTTGCCGCAGCACCTGCACCGAGTTGAGGACCGGAGCTAACGGATTGCGCAACTCATGGGAAAGCATGGCAAGGAACTCATCTTTGCGTCGATTCGCCTCGGCCAGCTCCTCGGCCTGGCGACGGAGTTCCATCTCGAGATGCTTCCGATCCGTGGTATCGCGCAGGACCTTGGCGAATCCTTTGAGCTCTCCTCGCTCGTCGCGTAGCGCGGTGGTGATCGCACATCCCCAGAACCGGCTGCCATCCTTCCGGATTTGCCAGTGCTCGCGGGTCACCTGTCCCAGGGCTTCCGCCTGGCGAAGTTCCTGGGCGGACTTGTCGAGCCGGATGTCCTCGGGGGTCGAAAAATGCGAAAAAGATCGGCCGATCACCTCCGCGGGGTTGTAGCCGAACATGAGGGCCGCCCCGTCATTCCAGCTCAGGACGGCGCCTTGACTGTCGAGGAGGATGATCGCATAGTCCTTGACTCCCTCGAGGAATAGTTCGATATGTTGTGGATCGGCCGGACGTGACTCGGTCGATGCGATTTCTTCGATCATCGTTGCCCCCCCTCTCACCAATCATCCGTCCTTCGGGACATGTTACCGGGGAAGCCATGCCGGCGATGCGGAAGCGGCGCTGGGATAAGCGAACTCGAGCGTCTTCCTTCGACCTTCACGGCCTACCGTTCGTACCCCGACCAAAGTCCGGGCTTCACAATGATGACGAGCCGCGGATCATGAGGAGGACCAACAGCGGTTTGTGTCTACATGTTAGAAACCGTTGTGCAATTCGGGTGCCGTCTCAGGGCACGGCGTGCGATTCTCGTGGTTGCTCTTATCGATCACGACAGCCTGGAGAGTCGCCCGGAGCGGATTATCATGGGCCTCATCGTCCATCGATCACGGTCGCGCGATCGATTTCGATACTGTTCTATTGCATGTTGTCCTGAGCGTCCTGATCGAGTGTTCGGGTGTATGGCGGGTCGAATGGTCTAAACGGGGTCGGCGTCGAGCGTCCGACTTGCCCTGGAACAACGGAGTCGGCATTCGACCGAGAATCGCGCGGGATTTCCACCCTGAACGTGGTCCCGCGCCCGGGTTCGCTCTTCAAACAGACGGAACCCCCATGCGCCTGGACGAGCGAACGGACGATGTAGAGGCCCAGGCCCAGGCTTGCCTTCTTGTGACCCCGAGAGGCCCTCTCGAACTGCCCGAAGATTCGCTCCTGGTCTTCCCACGCGATACCCACTCCTTTATCTTCCACCTCGACCACGGCGGATTCTCCTTCACTCTTGACGCGTACGACGACGGGCTTGCCGCCGCCGTACTTGATGGCGTTCGAGAGGAGATTCCCGACCACTTGCTCGAGCTTCATCCGGTCGAAACGGCCCAGGACGGGCTCGCAGGACTGGGCTTCCACGGGGGTATCGGCGACGTTCGCCAGGCTCTGAAATCGGCCGACGACCTGGTGCGTCAGCTCGCACAGATCCAAGATCTCCGCGTCGAGCTCGAGGCGGCCATTCACGATGCGGGCCACATCCAGCATGTTATCGATCAGTTGGCCGAGCCTCGCGATTTGCCTGTCGCCGACGTCCAGATGCTGCTGCAAATGCGGCGGGATCGTCCCATGACGTTCCGCGGCACGCCTGAGGAGCTGGATCGACAGTTGAAGCGAGAAGAGAGGATCTTTGAGTTCATGAGTGGCCACCGAGAAGAATTCGTCCCGGGCTTCTACCGTCTGCCGTAGTTCATCTTCCGCCACCTTCTGGCCCGTGAAGTCGACGAAAGTCAGGACGGAGAGCGGTGTGCCTCGGGAGGTATGCGGGAGTGGCTGGGAAGTCACTCGAAACCATCGCTCTCGGTCGTCAGTATGCCAGACCAGCTCCATGCCGTGCGTGCCAGGCTCGCGGCCAAGCACATATCGGATGACCTCTTCGGCCCCGATTCGATTGCCCACGGTGTCTTGGGCATGGGGATCCTCGAATCGAGTCACCCCAGGGGTCCAATCGTGCAGGAGTTGGCGAGCGTCTCCGTTCAGGAGCATGGCCCGCGCGGTCTCGGTCTCGGCCACCAAGCATGGAGACAGTTGCAGCTCGAGCATCATTTCCAGGCAATTCCGCTCGACGATATTCAAAGCATCATCGCCGCCCCCGGGTGTGCTCGGTCCGGGCGATTTCATGATGACCAACGCCTCGCTCAATGAGATAACGTCATCCATTCGGAGGAAAACGGATCGGCCCGATGCTGGGATTTCTCCACGACGATGACCTCAAAGATGCATCGGTGCGGGGGCCCGCTCGTCCGGCAGCCGCCGGCGATCGGTCCCGCTTCGGTCCCTCCCGCGAGAGTCAAGCCCTGCCGGAATCAGTCACCTTGGGCGTCAATTCCTGGATAAGGGGCATCGTTGACCTCGCAACGTCCCGTCGTCGATTGAAGGTGACGACGATTGTCGAATCGTAAGAAGCAAGTCGCGCGCCAATCCCTCGGGCGGTAGGTCGCGCTCTTCGGGCGGCGGAGGCGCAGCATTGAAGAGCGGCCGGAGATGCGATCGGCTCGACCTGGATCAAGGAGGAGGTGTTCCCTTCCGCCGGGACCCTGTCGCCGATCGAAGACGTGGGATCGTGAGTCTACGGCTGACATTTCCCAATCAGTGAGAAATCGTGACGCTCGGCTCACGTCCCACGATCGTGATCGGGGATGATCAGTTCGTGGCGAGCCTCGGAGACGGGGAAGGTCGGCGAACTGCCCGGGATGATGATCCCCTGGTGAGTTTCCGAACCCGGGCTCGCCGCCGTGCTGCCCGGGATGATGATCCCTGGATGGGTATCCGGAGCATGACCTTCCGCAGGGCCGGATCCGTCCCAGAACGCTGCGACTCGGCCCTGCGCCGAATGGGCTCCATCGATCAACCCTTGTACAAGGACATTATCCTTGGGCACCGACCGTGCCATCAGCACGGTCGGGAACACGATACCGTATGAGACGGCATAGCAGGTGGTATAAGTCAACCGACTGATAAAGCCGCCGATCGCGGGCATCATCTCGTTCACCTTCGACTCCGCGTCGGATGCCCCTTCCCTGGCGGCTTGAAAGGCCATGGCCACGGCGTCGGCCGCCGACTTCATGGGATCGGAGGATTTCGACTCGGCTGTCAGATCTTGTTGCAACATCTCAGATTCTCCTACTCCGATGGAAAGGATCGACCCCGCAAGAATTGCACGTTCGTCAAAACTTGCAAATCCCGGAAGGGTTGTCCGACATGGGAGTCGCCGCCTTGTCACTACCGAGGCGTCGATGTAAATTAGAACAGCAGCATTTCACGCATTGGCACAATGTAGATTTTATGATCAGGCAATCTTTGCACCAAGCACCGAGAAAGCAAGCCATCATCTTCGTTGTAATTTGATCCCCTGACATGGAGGGCGAAAGTTTAGGGGAACGCCAATCGATAGCACCAATCCCGATCGGGTCTCGACGCCAATCCGAAGGGAGTTCGTCATGACAGATGATGCGGAAACCGGCAACGTAGGGTCTGGCAACCGAACCGAAGCCTCCCGGCCCGAAGGGATGTCGATGAAGCTTGGAGAACCCCGAGGTGCCAGCCAGCGTTTCCAGGTCGTCGTGATTGGCACAGGACCGGTGGGCAAGACCTCCCTGATCAACGCGATGCTCCGCCGTTCGGCCGGCGAGACGGGAGCAACGATGGGGACGACCTGCATCGGACGGGTCCATACCCATACGGTCGAGGGCATCGAAGGAGTCCTGTTGCTGACCGATACGCCGGGTCTCGGCGAGGCCGGGATCGATGGCTCGGGCCGCGAGGCGGAGGCGATCGCGCTCGCCGCCCATGCCGATCTGGTCCTTTTCGTCGTGGAGCACGACTTGACTCGCGCCGACCGTCAAGTCTTGCTCGATCTGGCGCGGCTCGGCAAGCGTCTGATCGTCGTGTTGAATAAGAAGGACCGTTTTTCGGAGGACGATCAGGAGGCGATCCTGAAAAAATTGGGCGAGCGGCTCGACGGATTCCTGTCGCTCGAGGATATCGTCTCGGTGTCCGCGGCTCCGACGCCGATCCAGGTCCGGGTTCGCCGGCTCGATGGTTCGACGGAGGTCGTGCTCGAGGACGAACTCCCCGATCTGGAGGCCCTGGAAAGGCGAGTCTCGACGGTACTCGAGCGAGAGGGAGACACTTTACGCGCCGGAAATCTCCTGTTGCGCGGCCGGATCCGCGAGCAAGCCGAGAAGCAGAGGTTGGTCCAGCAGCGCCGCCGGAATGCGATATCGGTCATCGAACGTCACCAGTGGCTGGCCGCGGGGGCGGCGTTTGCCAACCCGGTGTTGGTCCTTGCCCCGATGGCCGCCGGGGCCGTTCAGCTCCGGATGCTCAGCGAGTTGGCCACCGTCTACAATGCCCCGCTCTCATCCGAGTTCGTCGAGAATGTCGGCCGGCAGATGACCCAGACCCTGTTCAAGCTCGGCGTCGCCGAAGCCGCGGCGAGTATGCTGGGCGGACTTCTGAAATTCAACCCGCTCGGTTTCGCGGCCGGCGGAGCAGTCCAGGCCGTCACGATGGCCTATTTGACTCGCTTGACGGGCGTGACATTCCTCGAATATCTGGAGCACGGGCAGAGCTGGGGCGAAGGCGGAATGCAGGAGACCCTGACTCGAAATCTCGCAGACACGCACAAGACCGAGTGGCTCTTGCACTTCTCCAAGCTCGCAATCAACCGAATCCTAGGCCGATAGAGTTTGATTGGGATCGTCCGGGAATGGACTGAACTCCTGTCGATCAGGCCGGCAAGAAGGCGGGGGACGGCGGATGGTTCGACGAGGCGGTCGAAGTCGTTGCGTTCGACTCGTTGATCTCCTTCTCGACGGAGACGACGCCAGAGGTCCCCGCTGCACTCCGTCTCTCGGGCGCGACAGATACGAGCGGTCGCAATATGGAAGCCATGACACAAACCGGTAGAGCCACACCAAATCCCAACCCGTAGCAACCGGAATACACCGCCCGCCCCAGGGCTCCTGTCAAGCCCCCCGACAGATAGCGCTCGTGTACTGGGGCCGGTGCAATCTCGACGACCTTGCTGTTGTCTTGTAGCCATCGCTCCTGAAAGACTCTCTTCGCCGTGACGTCGACCCGGCGTATGAATGCGAGGTTAAGCAAGGCCCCGGAGATCGCCCCGACGCCCGGCACCTCCTCGAAGATCTCGAGTTGGAACAGGAACGACAAGAGTTCATCGCCGAGGATCTCCTCCTGAGTCTCCTCGATGATCAAGTCTTCGAGTTCGCGGAGCCGGAGAAGTCGACGACGCCTCGATTCCAGCGAGTGCGAGGCCGCGGCAACGAGCACACCCAGGACAAAATGGCGACCCTTGCGATGCTCGAGCGGATATCCATAACAGTGGCCGATCCGCATGATCGTCCTCAAGGAGAGGACGAAGAGAAGCGGAATGTCGATCAAGGTGGTCAGGACTCCGCCGGCACCCGTCGCCGCGCCCTCGACGACCGCGAGGGCCTGCGCAGACATACCGACCTGATCGGCCAGCCGGTCGCATTCCTCGAGCCGCTTGCGCTGCAGAGCCGTGAGATCATCGATTCCTGCTCGACGCTTGATATCCTCGCGGCCGGCCATGAGGTCGGCTGCATCGTAGGACTTCTCGATCGAGAACCTGAGGATTCTCTTCGGGATGAGCTTCTCGATAGCCTTGGTACCGGGACGCGTCACTCTCTTCCATAACTCCGAGAGTGGATTGGGCGGTTCCGATTTCCACTGGGCAATGTGATCAATCTGCTCCGCCTCGTACGCCGTCAACTCGGCCTGAACGGTCTTGGCTTGAGTGCTCATGGGTTCTCCCCGGATCAGGAAATGATTCAAACCGAGGGCCGCTTGCGTCATTGAATGGCGACAGACGTGTGGAACCTACGAATCGTATCGATGAATTATAGCAAGAACGATGCCGGCCCAGACTCGATTGCGATCGCTCGCAGGGCAAGGCCTCGGGCGGAATCCGGTCCCTTCATCGTATCTCGAGACTCGGAAGGAATGGTACAAGGCTCTCCTGCTCGGCATCGATCGCATTTCGACCGGACCGGCACCATGCTTGCCGGCACTTGAAGTGTACACTCTGACGGAATCGCGGGACGACGTCGGAATTCGAGGAGGATCAGTCCATGGCACGATTGGATATCTCGATCGAGCACGGCCAACCCCAGGAACTCGTCCATTCGAAATTCCTGGAAGCAATCCACGAAGCCGAAGACCAGTTCCGCAGGTGGATTCAAAAAGTCGACTGGTCCGATGACCAACGCACCGCAACCTTCACGGGCTCAAATTATCAAGTCAAGTTCTGGTACGATGAGCGTGAAGTCCACGCCCAGGGGACGATCCCCTTCGCCTGGAAACTCCTGGAAGGTCTCGCGCGAGGGCACATGAAGAAGATCATCGACCGTTCGTCGTGAGGTGGCCGTTGCCGTCCGCCGAAGTCTCGAATTCATCGACCCGAATTCCAGCCTCTCCGAGCGGGACAGGATGGCCCGATCCGCGGATCATGAGAGATTACGCGGGCTTCACCGAGCTCTGGCTGAGCTGTACAATAGGATAGAGATCCAACTTCCGTCAGGATGGGTCGAGGCCGGAGAGCTTCATGAAAGTCGTGCTCGCAGAGAAGCCGTCGGTCGCGCGCGAGCTAGCTTCCTTCCTGGGTGCCTCCGCGCGTCATGAGGGCTATTACGAAGGGAAAGGTTACCAGGTGACCTGGGCCCTGGGACATCTCGTCACCCTGATGGAGCCGCAGGATTACGACCCGTCGCTGAAGAAATGGTCGCTCGAGACGCTCCCCTTCGTGCCGGAAAGGTTCGGTCTCAAGCCGATCGAGGAAGGCGGCGCTCGCAAACAACTCGCCGTTGTCCGCCGACTCCTGAGATCCGCGGAAGAGTTGATTTGTGCCACCGATGCCGGACGTGAGGGAGAGTTGATCTTTCGCTACATCCAAGAGCTCGTCGGTTGCAATAGCAAGCCGGCGCGGCGGCTCTGGCTGAGTTCACTGACCGAGTCCGCGATCCGCGATGCCTTCCGCCGTCTCCGTCCGCTCTCCGATTACGACGCTCTCTACGCTGCGGCACGCTGTCGGAGTGAGGCGGACTGGGTTGTCGGCCTCAACGCGACGCGTTATTACACCGTTCGCCATCGCTCGGGTGGTATCCTCTGGAGCGTCGGCCGAGTACAAACCCCCGTCCTGGCCATGATCGTCCACCGTGACGACGAGATCCGCATCTTCAAGCCCGAGCCGTTCTGGGAGTTGCTCACGCGTTACCGATCGGTCATCTTCAAATTCGCGGGCGATCGCTTCGTCAAGGAGGAGGACGCTCAAGATCTCCTCGAGCGAGTCCTCGGACATCCGTTGATCATTCGCGGAGTCGACCGGAAACCCGAGCGCGTTCAACCGCCGCAATTGTATGACCTCACCGAGCTCCAGCGCGACATGAACCGACGGTATGGGATGTCCGCCGACGCCACACTGAAAGCAGCCCAGTCCCTCTACGAGAAGAAGTTGATCAGCTACCCACGAACCGATTCGCGTTACCTGACCAACGACGTCAAGGCTCAGATCCCGGGCATCCTGGCCGATTTGAAGCCGCTGAAACCGGCCGAGATCGGCAGATTGACCCTGCAATCGCTCGCCTTCACGGGGCGGATCGTCAACGACGCCAAGGTGACCGATCACCACGCGATCATCCCGACGGGCAAGGAACCCGGGGAGTTGTCGCCGTCAGCCCAGAAGGTCTTCGATGCCGTAGTGACCCGCCTCATCGCCGCCTTCTACCCCGCTTGCGTCAAGGAAGTGACGACCGTCTCCGCGACTTCCAACGAGGTTCCGTTTCGAGCGAAGGGCGTCCGCGTTCTCGATCCCGGCTGGATGGTGCTCTATCCGCGGAAGAAGGACGAGAGCAAAGAAAAAGAAGAGGAAGAGCAGGAGCTGCCCGAGTTCCTCCCCGGCGAGAGCGGGCCGCACGAGCCGTTCGTCCGTCGCGGGGAGACGACACCTCCGAAATCCTTCACCGAAGGCTCCCTGCTCGGGGCGATGGAGACCGCCGGCAAATTCGTGGAAGACGAGCAGCTCAAGGAGGCGCTCAAGGAGCGGGGACTGGGCACCCCGGCCACACGGGCTTCGATCATCGAGACACTTCTCGACCGAGGCTACATCACCCGAGACAAGAAATCGCTCGCGGCGACGGATCTCGGACGATATCTCATCGCGATCGTCCGTGATCGCGGCCTCAAGAGTCCCGAGCTGACCGGCGATTGGGAGGCCAAGCTGCGACAAATCGAGCGTAAGAACACCGACGCTCATCAATTCATGGCGGAGATCGTCCGTTATACGAACGACGTCATCCATTCGGACGACGCCATGACAATCGACCCGGCGCGTCTCGGAGATTGCCCGCGCTGCGGACGAGCGGTCATCGCGGGCAAGCGCGGGTACGGCTGCTCCGGATGGCGCGACGGCTGCCCGTTCGTCCTCTGGCGTGAATACCGCGGCCACGAGCTGTCCGAGGCCCAGGTTCGAGAGATCGTTCAGCGTCGGGTACTCGCGAGCCCCGTGTCGATCGACGGGGACTCCAAGGTGCTCCTCTATCTCACGGATTCCGGCGTCCTCACGGAAGTCCCGGTTCCGACCGGTGGCCAGCGGAAGCCGTCGCACTCCGGGAAGGCTGGGCACCGGCCCGGCCGCGCGCAAAAGGGCACGAATCTGGGTTCGGATAAAGCTCCTTCACAACAGAGAATTACGGATCGAGGTGCAACCAGACTGCGGCGGCCCAAGACCGGTGTACGCGGTACAAAACAAAAGCTGTCCGGCTCGGAGGCTCAATCGGGCGATGCCGAGACGAAAGTCGCACAGTCCCCGTCCGGACCGAAACAACAGCCCGGCGGATTCTCTTCCGTGGCCCTGGGACGTTGTCCCCTTTGCGGCGCCGATGTTCTGGATCAGCCGAAGTCGTTTGGGTGCAGCAAATGGAGGGATGGCTGCAAGTTTACGATCTGGAAGAAGATCGCCGGCAAGACCATCGGCGTCCGCATCGCACAGGCATTGCTGACACGCGGCCAGAGCCCGTTGATTCGCGGCTTCCAGAACAAAGCCGGGAATGAGTTCGAAGCGCGATTGAAATTGGAGGGTGGCGAAGTCCGATTTGACTTCGGCCCCGCCGAGCTCCGCAAGCGTCCGCCCGCCCATCCCGAAGCCGACTGAAACTTACACTACATAGCGGACGTCGAGTAAAGCGGCGTCATGACCTCGCCCGTGCAAAGCCGGATGGGACGGCCGAGCCGGTCGCGTAATTCCGTATCGGGCGAAACGCCGAGGGCCTGGTAGATGGTTGCGGCGAGGTCCGGTGGGCCGAAGGATCGGCTCACGGGGTAAGCTCCCAGGCGATCCGACTTGCCGATGACCTGGCCGCCGACCACCCCGCCTCCGGCGAAGACCGCGGGGAACACGAACGGCCAGTGATCGCGACCGGGGACGGCGCCCGGAGTCAGCTCCGAGATCCTGGGAGTACGGCCGAATTCTCCGAGCATGACGACCAGGGTTTCATCGAGCAGACCGCGACACTCGAGGTCGTCGAGCAAGGCCGAGACCGCCTGGTCCAGCGGGGGCAGGAGGTTATCGCGCAGGCGCGGGAAGTTGGCGACGTGAGTGTCCCAGGTCTGCACGATTCCCATCGTCGCCTGGACGATGGGGACACCAGACTCGACGAGTCGCCGCGCGGTCAACAACGAACGGCCGAACAGATGTTTGCCGTAACGATCGATGAGTCGCGGATCCTCCCGCTCGACATCGAGGGCCCGTCCGACGCGTCCGCTGCACAGCAAGGCCATGGCCGCATCCTGCTGATCGACGAACGCATCGCCGGCAGGCGGCAGGATGGACTGACCCAGGAGGTGGCGGCGTTGATGCAGTCGAGCCGGATCGAGCCCATCCGGCAGGGACAGGCTGTCGTCCTTGAAATCGGGTCGATTCGGGTCCATGCGGAGCTGCCAGGGATCGTGCCGCGGGCCGAGGAAACCGGCGTCCTGGCCCGGCCAGGTCAAGGGACCCTCGATTAGCCGGAATGGCAAGGCGACGCCGTTGGGGATGCCGTCGTTCCGGCGACGCACGCTATCCAGCACGGCGGCATAACACGGAAAATCGTTCCGCGATGCCACGCGATCGAGGTCGCTCGCGCCTCGTGGTGTCGAGGGTTGACCCGTCAAGACGCGATGGACGGCAACCAGATGGTTGCCCTCGGGATGGGCCATCGAGCGGACGACGGCGAGTTTCTTCGCGCGTGAAGCCAGGCCCGGGAGATGTTCGCAGAACCGGATCCCCGGGATCGCCGTGCTGATCGGCTTGAACTCGCCGCGCATCTTCTCCGGTGCTTCGGGCTTCATGTCGAACGAATCGTGCTGACCCAGGCCGCCGCTGAGCAAGATCACGATCACCGACTTTGCCCGCCCGCCCGACGTTCCCGTCGCCGCGCTCCGCCCGGCAAACAATCCCGGCAATCCCAGGCCCAGGAGTCCCGAATAGCCCACCTGGAGGAAATTGCGACGCGTCGTCTGACCGCCATCCGCGAAGGACGGATCGAGCCGCCTCATGGCTTTTCTCCTCGTCTGGTCATCTCTCGCCCCATCGGCGCCCGATCGACTGACTCGACCAACTCACCAAAGTTTAACAATTGATTGCAAAGAATCCAACCGCAGACTGGGGCGCACGACGAGAATCGAGCCGAAGTCATGCTCGCTCGGCTTGAAAATGCGTGAATATTAAAATATTGTCGGTTTTGCCGGGGGATCGCTTGACTGGGAGTGGGAATGCTGAAAGATTGAGCCCTCGCCTGACCGGTCGTCCGGCGAGGCCGCCGCGGCAATCATCCATTATCATTGAGAGATGTATGGCATGGATCGCGAAAACGAGGAATCCGACCTCCCACCGCCCGGGTCTCAGGATTTACGATCGGACAGAGCACTTTCGCGGGGCGGGAGAGGGGATATCGAAGAGCCGGAGCCACCCCAGGTGGAAATGATTCGCAATCTCGCCCCGGATCGACGGCGCAATGACCCCTGCTGGTGTGGGAGCGGAAGGAAGTACAAGAGGTGTCACCTCGGAAAAGATGTCCGGTCATGAATCGGCCGAGCGGGATTCTTCCACCGGGGCCGACGTGCTCAGCGGAAGGACCGTGACGGCGATTCATGAATGTTCCGTGCCTCACGGAACCCCGTTCGAGTGTCGAGATACGTCGCATAGGCCCAGGCGATGAACTCGTGACTCATCAGGTCTCCGGTCCTCCATGGCTCCTTCGACTCGTCATCCCAGATCCACAGCAATCGCGACGCATCGACAGGATCAAGCGTCCCTTCGATCTGCTCAAGATAAACGGCGAATCCGGTTATCAGCGCGGTCGCCCGTTGCGACCAGCGTCGGGGATCCTGGCCGGCCGGAGAGCCCGCCGATCTCCACAAACTGTCGAGGCTGACGCGGTCTCCCCCGAAGAATTCAACTTGCTGCTTCAGCGCAGATCGCGCCCAATCCCGGGTTTTGAGGCTCATGGCCCTGCTACTCCCATGACCCGAATTCCATCAAACTCCATTCCCACACCGCCTCAGTTCGCTAATGCTTGCCAATTCGACCGAGATCGTCAAGATTAATGGTCACCTTCTCGCGCTCCTTGATGAATTTTCAGAGACTTTGCGAATATCCAAGAATTAGTAGCCTGCACTCTTGACAGCAAGCTTGCCTCGTTGCTATAATCCACGGCTAAATCAAGAGATCTTGAGAAACGTCTTGCATTCACGGACCAAAAAAAACTCGGCCAAGTTTCCAGGATATTGAAAGGTGCCTGGAATCATTTCACTGGATCGATTCTTACTTCCGCACGACCGCGGACAGTCGGGAAGACTCTGAGGTCTTTCCTCTTCATGATCGTCACTAACCCGACGATCGCGACTATCGGATGGTGCAAGTTTTTCATTTGCGTTGCCTTCGACGAGAGAAGGCGTAATTCTGTGGCAGCGACCAGTTAGTCTGCAGGATTCTTTCCCTCCTCTCGGACCTCTCGGGCACGAAGCAGCCCGAACATGGATTTCGTGGGCGAATCCGTTTCGTGGCCTAGAATTCTCCTGGAATGAGCGTAATTATTTTTTCGGGAACCTGTTTTGCATGGAGAGCCTCTAAGTAACTGACCTTGCCTGAACCAATTCCTTCGTTCGGGCGTATGTTTGTTGGAACGGCCCCGACAGCCACTTTGATTGGAGCACGACTACGTCATGAATCTGTTCACGAAACCCTACGTTCATCTCCCGATCAACGCCGTCGATACGGTGGTGTTCGACCCCGAAGGCCGGATGGACTCCGAGCTCTACGATCACTACGCAACGTTCGAGGAAGCTCGCGACGCGGCTCTTTCCAGCATCGAGGTGATGCTCGATGAGGAAGACTACGACGGCGATGATCATCGAGAAGAGTTGGAACGGATGCTCGGCGTGCTGGAAACTTCGTCGAATTTCGAGGAGCTGGAGTGCAATCCGCACCACCGTTGGATCCTCGAGCGTCACGAGTCGGCGACGCCGGCAGCGGCTTGACGAAGATCGACGGAGTCTCTGCTGGACCCGCCTCATCCCAGGATGATCTGATCCACTTCGACCAGCTTACGTGTTTGCGGCTCGGGCTCGCCGACCGTGTGGAACAGGACCGTGTCGGCGGACGAGACTTCCAGGCGAGTCTTTCCCAGGTAGAGACTGCCCAGCGAGCCGCTCCCGAACAGGGCTTTCACGAGGCCCCAGAGACGTCCCCTCGTCCACTTGAGTCGCAGGGGCAAATCGGTTGCCAATTCGGTCAACTCCCGCCTGCGGTAGGTCCTCAAGCCGAGCCGGAGTTCGAGCACGTCTCCTGCCAACACCTTCGAACCGTAGAGGCGGAGACGATCCCAAGTTGCCGTCCGGGAGATGAGGGCTACGATCTGCTGATAGGTCTGAACGGGTATCGCCGCCGGACCTTGGGGAGAAGAAGGAACGCCACCCGGCCGCGATTCCCGATCACGGCAGAGCTCAACCAAGGACGAGAAGATCCGCTCGGCGACGCCGCGCTGGGGCTGCTTGCCCAGATAATGGTCGAGTTCGCGCCGGCTGATGACATCGACACGATCCTCGATCGCTCGCTCGAGCTCGAGTCTCGGGTTCATGAAGATGACCTTGGGGACGATGTGTTCCCGGATGAACGAGGAGCCCAGGGACAGGCCCTGGTCATTCAGATATTCGACCACCGCGTCTGACCTGTGACGGTTGCCTTCGATGAGGTCCGGGTGATCCACGACCTGTCCGCTCCGACGCGTCTGCGACCAGACGCCGTTTCGCACATCGAGTCGTCCCGACCAGTTCTTGATCTCGATCAGGTGGATCATCCTCGGCGTACACACGATCAGGTCGATCTCTCTCCGACGCCCTTGACGCTTCGAAGGGATGCGCCGACCGGCGAAAACGTTGGCATCCTGAAAATTGAAGGATGATCCGACGAGATCCTTCAGCAGCAGCTCGGCATCCCTTCCGCCCGAGATGTCCGGGGACTCCTCGACCGGTCGAACTCCCCGGATCTCTGACCATTGCCTCAGTCGGTCGATCAGTCCCATCGCGTTTTCCTCGATAGTTTCGGGCCACCCTCGGGAATTGTATCACCAGGGTCCATGTCGGTGCCGTCGCGGCGCGTTCACGCCCGTGTTATGATCGCAGGGCGACCTTCAGAGGCACGGCCGGGAGGGCGGAAAACCCGACTTGGTGTCAAGAAAACCTCGACAGTGGGACGGCATCCGAGCCGGGTGGATCATGAGCAAGGCGCTGCGGACGACACCGGGACGATACTCGGCATGCCAAGCCAGTTCGCGTGGAGGATTTCGACGCATTCTCGGTCGTCTCGAGCTGATCGCGTTGGCCTCGATGTTAGCCGGTTCTCCGATACTTGCTCAGGAAGCGACTCCATACCCCGAGTTCAACGGCAATCGGGTCTACGTCGTCGGAGTACCCGACCGCTATCAAGATTTGCCGGTCAAGATCGCCCAACTTGAGAAGTCGTCGAAGCAGCAATTCTACGTTGCCGTGGTCAACTCGACCGGGCCTGCCGAATCATCCGCGGCGGAATATGCGAAAGGATTGTCGGACGTCTGGCTGCGACAGGCCAGGGCTCGGAATCTGCCATTCGACCCCGATCGATCGGTGATCGTCGTCGTCTCGCTGGCGAACCACAAGGTCGGAGTGCTCCCCGGTGCGACGATCCGGAAGCTCGGGCTCGATGGTCCCACGGTCCATCGCGAATTGGTCGGACCCAATTCGTCGTTCGTGAAATCCGCCAGGTCGGGAGATTATCCGGAGGCGATTGCCTCGCTCCTCGGCGAGGCGGACCGCTGGATCGCAGGACACGAGACGAGGGTGAACCGAGGAGGACTCCAGCCTGCCTCATCGACGGCCTCCCGGCAAACTCCGGTAGGATCGACGGGTCGAACGGCGGCGATCGGAGTTGGGGTTACGCTCGCCACCATCCTGCTGGCGATCGCGGCCGCGTTCTGGCTGGTACATCGTCGGATCAAAGGGAGGGTGAATCTCCGCCTCAAGGAGGTACGTTCGAGGGCCACCGACGTCATGGATCGGCTCGACGCACTGAAGGAACGGCTCAAACTCCTGCCCGCAACCGATCCCGATTTCCAGGCGCCGATGGACGGCGAGACGCTGACGCTCTACAAGTCCATCCAGACCAAGCTGGGCGAGCTCTGGGATCGGTGGCTCCAGGTGATGGAAGCGATCGATCGGCGCAGAAACAGTTGCTGGCCGTCGGGTCTTCTCCTTTCGGCCGCAAGAAGTTGACGGACACCGAGGCGCTTCTGGACCAGAAGGCCGTTTTCGAGGAGATCGAAGCGGAATCTCAGAAGTGCGCCGCGGAGATGGATCGCCTCAACCAGGCACACGAGTCGGCACGGGAGATCGTCCGGGCGATCGAGGAGGCCAAGGCTGAGATCGACAAGCGACTCGAGGGCGTCAAGTCGTTCAGCCTGCCGACGACACCCTACCAGGAGGAACTGACGGCGATCACGGCCGGGACAAGTCAGGCCGGAGCCCGGTTGATCGCCGATCCGATCGGCGCCGGCACCGCGCTCGAAGACCTCCGCACACGAGCCGGCAACCTGGTCGGGCGCCTCAGGTGGGTCGTCGAATTGTTTCAGGACGCGCAGCAGGCCGGCACGGCGCTCGAACAGGTCAAGAAGCAGGTCGCGAGCCACCGAGCACAAGGCCTCAAGCTCAGCGAAGAAGGGGGCAACCCGGATCATTTTCTAGGACAAGGGAGCCAGGCTCATTCCGAGACCTTGATGGCCCTTCGGGCCGGGAACCCGGATACCGCGTCACAGAAACTGGAGACGGCTCACTCGTTGATCGAGCAGGCCAAGGCAACCATCGAGCAGGTTCAGAAAGCCAAGGCGTTCTGCGAGCGCGAGCAGTCGAACCGCGAGCGTGAGATCGAGCGGCTCCGCAACGCACTGCCCCAGGCCGAATCCTACCAGAAGGAGTTGCAGCGATCGTTCGCGCCCGCTTCATGGCAGGCCGTGGAGCGGAATCTCGAGCAGGCTCGAGCCTTGCTGGCCACGTTCGATCGGATGGGGCGCGACGCCGCGGAATTGGCGTCTCCTGAGACGCAAAAATACCTGGCCGGCGCCAGGCAGCTCGAGCAACTCGCCCAGCAACAGCAGATCACCCTGCGGCTGATGTCCGGGCTGGGCGAGCAGTTGAATGCACTGAGCGCCATGCGTGCGGAATGCCAGAAGCGGCGCGGAGAGCTGGATTCGTCCACACGTCGGGTCGAAGGCTACTTCCGTCAGAATGACCAGGTCGTCGGCGAGATGGCCAGGGCTAGCCTGGATTCCGCCCAACGCGGCCGGGAAGAGGTTCTCTCCGGATTCGAGGGTACTCGGCCGGACTGGCCGTCCGTGGGCCGTGCACTGGCTCAAGCCCTGGAGGAGTTCGCCATCGCACAGTCGCAAGCGGAGGCCGACGTCCGCAGCTTCGGCCAGTTGCGCGACGAGTACGACCGGGCGCGTCAGGAGCTCGATCGCGTCGCGCGACTTCTGGCCAGCCGTCGGGAAGATCGGGTCGCAGCGAACCAGCACTTACGGGCTGCCGCCGGGGTGCTCGACCAGGTCGGGCTCGACCTGTCGTCCTCGCATGGGGGGGAGTGGGCCAGGCTGCTCGAGCGGGTTCGCGACGCCGTGAACGACCTGGAGCAAGCGGAGAACCTCGCCCGCGAGGATATCCGGCTGGCAGCCCAGGCCCGGGCCGAGATCGAGGAGGCGACGCGGACGATCCGACAGTCGCACGGGTATTTCGCGATGGGCGTCACGATCGACCCTTCGCCCGCGGAGGCCGCCCTCGATCGCGCCGCGCAGCTCCTCGAAGCCCGGGAGTACGAGGAGGCGATCCGATGCGCCGGCGGTGCCCTCGACCGGATCCGCCAGGCCCATCAGGCGGCGGTCCAGCAGTCATCCTGGCGGCAGATGCAGGCCGAGGCCGATCGCCGCCGCTGGCAGGCCGGCAACGACGGGTCTTCGATCGGTACGAGCATGAGCGCCGGGGCCACTGCGGCGGCCGTGGCGGCCGGCGTCATCCTCGACAGGATGGCACAGGACGCGGGTGCGTCTGCACCGCCCAACCGATGGCCATGCCCCAGCCCGATCCCGATGTCGGAGTCGGCTCCTGGACCGAGAATGATGCCGGCCAGGGAACTTGGTGATCGCCGGTCTCTCGGCTGTGGAAAATCCCTCTCGCCTTCGGTTAGGATGAGGACCGTTTCCGAACCTGCTGCCTATTTTGCGTTTCGGGACTGTTGCGGTTTGCCGCGGAACTTTCCCGGCGATGCGAGCGTCCGGGACAATCCGAGCGCATGGTTACTCATCGGAATTCGACTTCCGCCAGGCCGTTCTACGGGGGCGATCAATGATCTTGGGAAAGCTCTGGAAGGCCATCCAGGCCCAATTCAATAAACTCGCCAACTCGATCCGGGGCTACGACCCGATCGCCGAGATGCAGCTCGAGTACGACCGATCGGTCAACCAGATTCGCGAAGGTCGCGAGGGACTGGCCCAGTACCGCGCGATGGTCGAGCGTGTCTCTCGTCAGGTCGATGGCGAACGCAAGAAAGTCGCGATGCTCGAGGCCAAGATCAAGGCCTATCTCAATGCGAGCGACCGGGAGTCGGCGGCGAAGTTCGCCCTGGACCTGAGGCGAGCCAGGGAGGAGCAGGGAGAGAACGAGAAGCAGCTCGCGATGCACGAGCAAGCCTATCAGAATAACTTGCTGAAGATCCAGCACGCCATCAAGAAGCTCGACGACGTGAAGCACAAGATCAGCAAGTATGACGCCGACCTGAAGATGAGCCGGGCCGAGGCCGAGATGGCCTCGCTGGCCAACCAATTCCACTTCGACGTCACGACCGACTTCGGCCAGGCCGAGCAGGTCCTCCAGGACCAGATCGACAAGAACCGCGCCAGGGTCCGGGTCGCGGCCGATATGTCGGGCGAAGGTCTGGAGGAGGTTCAGCGCGACATCGCGATCGAGAAGTCGATGGGAGAGGACGCCCTCCGCGAGTTCGAGAAAGAGGCCGGTCTCGTCACGCCCGAGACGACCAAACCCACGCAGTCGACCAAGGAGCTGGGACCGGCGACCCGGACTCTCGGTCCCGTTCCCGAAATCTGATTCGAGTCCGTGGGTGGCCAAGATGGGCGGCGGAAGTTCCTTGAGGGGAATTGCCGGAGCCTCCCGGAACCGATTCATGTCTTGAGGAGCGGACTCCGTGGCGACCTCTTCGAAGAAGCCGACCGAGCCTGCCGCACCCGCGCCGAAATCGGCTCCGTTGCCGGGACAGCCGGCGCGCACCGTGCCCGCCTGGTATCCGGGTTGGGCGAGCGAATTCGCCGGCCTATACTTCGCCGGCACGACCTGCGTCTTCGTCCTCCACGGGAACGTCCACGACCTGGTCCCGCGCGGCGATTCGGCCGACGCGGGCTACGGTGATGTCTCCGAATTCCTGGCGACACAGCTCTTCGCCTCGTGGGATGTCGTGTTCCGTTACGATCTCAGCCAGGGACTCCGCCTATTCGCCGGCTCGGACCAGGACCGCCTGCGTAAGATGGCCGCCAAGGTCGGCGAGCGCATCGGCGAGCCGAAGTCGTGGCCGCGAGACCCGGACGCCGTCCTCGCCCTGCTCGATCTTCTGGTACGCCAGATACTGCTCGAAGAAGACCCGGCCAAGCAGATCAGTTTCGGTGTGATCTTCGAATATGCCCAATACCTGGTCCCCTCGGCGGAACTGGGCCAGATGGTGGGGGCCCAGGGCACGCGGCTCGTCCGGCTGCTCTCGTGGGCCCAGAACCCTTACATCAAGCAGCATAACATCGCCTTCTGCCTGCTCTGCGACCAGGTTGCCGAGATCAATGAACGGTTGATCGGCAGCGCCCATGTGGCCAACCTCGAGATCCCGATGCCGGACATCAAGGCTCGGGAGCGATTCTCGGCGGGATACGACCAGCGCGACGGCAAGACGGGAAACCTGGCCGAGTTCACTCCGGCGCAACTGGCCGAGTTGACCAGCGGACTCAACTTGACGAATCTCGAACGACTCCTGGCCGCCGCCGCGCAATCGGGCGTCAAGCTGGACGCGAACGGGTTGAAGCGACTCAAGAAGGGGCTGATCGAGCGGCAGGCTCGCGGCCTCGTCGAGTTCGTCGAGCCGCCGCACACCCTCGCCGACTTCGTGGGTAGCGACGCGATCAAGAAGCGGATGACCGAGGATGCGGCGCTCCTGGCCAAGGGTCGGCTGGACGCCGCGCCGATGGGATACCTGGTCTGCGGGCCGGTCGGCACCGGCAAGACTTACCTGGCCGAATGCTTCGCCGGATCCGTCGGAATCCCTTGCGTCAAGCTCCGCAACTTCCGGTCGAAGTACGTGGGCGAGACCGAAGGGAACCTCGAGCAGATCCTGACGGTCCTGCGGGCGATGGGGCCGGTGGTCATCGTGATCGATGAGGCCGATGCGGCGCTCGGGACTCGTGAAGGCGGTGGCGACTCCGGGACTTCCAGCCGCGTCTTCTCGATGATCGCCAGCCAGATGGGGGATACCCGCTACCGCGGCAAGCTGATCTGGATGCTCCTGACCAGCAGGCCCGACCTGCTGCCGATCGACCTGAAGCGCCAGGGCCGCGCCGAGATCCACTTGCCCCTGTTCAGTCCGACGGGCGAGGATGAGGTTCAGTTCATGATCCGGGCGATGGCCCGCAAGAACAAGACGACCCTCGACGCCGACGCGATTCCCGAGCACCTCGCCGCCCGCGGCCTGAGCGGTGCCGACATCGAGAGCATCGTCCTGGGGGCCAAGCGAAACGCCCTGACGCAGGGCCGTGAGGCGATCTCCCGCGAGGATCTCGCCGGTGCCCTGGACGACTTCATCCCGTCGGCGCAAGGGCTCGAGAAGGAGAAGCAGGAGCTGGCCGCCGTGCTGGAGTGTACGTCGATGTCGTTCCTGCCGAAGGAATGGCGAACTCGACTCGCCGAGCCGGAAGGCCGGGCCAAGCTGCAAGAGCGGATGGCCGCGATCCGGCGTCTGATCGAAGAATGAAATGAACGGTCGAAACAATCACGGTCAACCTCAAGCGAGGCCGAAACGATGGGCAAGAAGACGAACACCGCAGGGAAGGCTCGGACCGCCTGGCTCGAGGAGTCAACCGACACGCCGCTCATCGGCCAGTACGCCGAGCGGCTCGGGACCTTCCTCGAAGCGATGGCCGATGGCGTGATCGACGACCACGAGCTCAAGTCCCAAGAAGCGCGGGTTGCGGACCTCATGAAAGTCATCGAGCCGAAGCTCGACGACAACCTCCACGAGCAAGTCACCCATTTGCTTTGCGAGCTGTCCGCGTATAATATCATGCACACGATGCATCAATTGGTGGCATCGACGCCCAAGACGAAATTCCGGGGTTGAGGGTCTGTTCCCGAACTTCCGGCTCTTTGAGATGGAATCGCCACGAGCCAGGGCATGCGCCCCTGAGTTCATGGCGAGTGGAGGATTCAACACCCTGATCCGCCGTGCTTCACCCTGGTAAGGGACTTTTTCGGGGGAGAGTGGCGTCCTCCCCGTCCGGTTGTAGAATAAAGAGATTCGACTTGAGAGGGATCTCAGGTTCCGGTCGCCTACAGGACGCTCCTTTTCGACTCTCGGGCATTTCTTTCGGTCTATTCACCGTTCTCTCGCTCACGCGGACAATTCGTCAGGAGGGCACCGTGGCCAGGGTGGTAATCTGCCCGTCTTGTCAGTCGAAAGGGGCCGTGCCGGATCACGCGCAGGTCGCGAAGATCCGGTGCCCCAAGTGCGGGGTTGTCTTCGATGTCGGTGCCGACGCCGGCCGATCGGGCACGGCGCCATCGGCAGCGGCTCGAAAGCCTGCACCCGCAACATCGGGGACGAAGCGATCGGCCTTCGACGACCTGGAGAGCGTCGAATCGCAGGCGAGGCCGGCAGGTCCCGGAGCGCCCGGCGTCCGATCGGGGCTTCATGCGAATGCCGCGGCGAAGCCGATGGTCCTCTATGCGTTGCTGGGCGTGAGCGGGCTCGCGGTCTTGCTGCTGGGTCTCGTCGTCGTCATCCTCTTGACGCGAGGTAATGGCGGGGGAGGACAGCAGAACACACCGATTGCCTCCGCGCTGCCCACCTCGCAACCCGCGGAAACGACGAGCGCCGGCGCTGCAAGCCAGCCTCGCAATAACGCGATTACTCCGACGAACGCCGTCGTATCCCTGGTCGAACCGACCTCGAATCCCGCGACGCCCCCCGTCTCGATCGCGGCACCCGTCCCTGCGCCCTCGCCGTCGATTGCTTCGCCTTCACTCCCCCCGGATCCGCAGGAAATCCTCCGCCGACTCAAAGATGCGACGGTGTACATCAAGAACAAAATAGCCGGGAAAACCATCTCATCGGGCAGCGGTTTCGTGATCGAGGTCGACGGCGATCGCGTGATGGTCGCCACCAACCGGCACGTCGCGGTGCCTGACCTCTCCGAATTGCCTCCCGGCCTCGTGCCCGCGGGGATCGCCCCGACGATCGAAGCGGTTTTCCGGAGCGGACTGGGCAAAGAAGAACAGACTTTCCCGGCCCAGATCATCGCCGCCGACCTGTCGGACGAGATGAATACGGACCTCGCATTCCTGGTGGTCAAGGGAGTGAATCAACCGCCGAAGCCGATCGACCCGATGGCACAGATCCAGCCTTCCGAGGGTATGACCTATATCGGGGCCGGTTTTCCGCTGGGAGGCATGCTCGCCAAGGTGACGGAGAACAAGGGCAACCCGTCCGTCACGATCACCGGAGGCCGGATCGCGGCCTTGCGCCGGGATTCGCACGGGCAGGTCTCCGTGTTGCAAGTGGACGGCTCGCTCCAGCCGGGCAACAGCGGGGGACCGATCATCGACGAGAAAACCGGGAAATTGCTCGGCGTGGCCGTGGCCAAGGTCGGATCGGTCGACACGATCGGCTTCGTCGTGCTCGCCGAGGAAGTGCGACGGGCACTCGCGGGCCGGTTCGGCTCGTTCGATTTGACGCTGGAGCCGTCGAGCCAGCAGGGGACGGCGTCCCTCAAGGTCAAGGCCATGCTCGTGGACCCGCACATGCAAGTCGGTGGTGTGGTCGTCCACGCGACACCCGCCTTGACCGCGGGAAAGGTCAGCCCCAATAGCGAAGGCGTCTGGTCCCCTCTGCCGAACACGAAACCGTACGAGCTTCAGCGCGACGTTCGCTCGCCATCGGCGACCGGCAATCTCCAGATCACACTCAACGGGACCGGTTCGAACTCGCGCAGGATTCTCATCCAGGCCGCTCATCGCGACCTGCGCGGCCGGCTGTTTTACTCCAAGCCGCAGGAAGTGCTCCTCCCGGACCAACCCGGCCCGATCCGGGCCGCCGGGGACCTGGCGCGTCTCATCAAGTCTATCGGGCCCAAGAGCATCAGCATGCTCGGCCCCCTGATCGACCCATCCAGGGATTGCCGCCTCGACAAGGATACCGATAACCTCAAGATCAAGATCGATGTCCCGGGGAAACTTCATACGCTCTCGCCGGAACTCAAGTCGCGAACGAATCAACCCCTGCATAATTCGCCGATGACGCTCACCGAAGTCGAAGGAGACTTTGCCGCCATCGTCGAGGTCACTGGCGATATCAACCCCGGCGCGACTCCGCCCTCCGATCGCGCGGTCCGCGACTTGAGGTTCACGGTCCAGAGTGCCGGCTTGATCCTCTACCAGGACAAGAACAACTACTTCCGGCTGGAGCGAGCCGGAAGCGTGTTCACCCAGCAGCTCCGCCCCGTGCACCGACTGATCATCGAGGCCGTCAAGGACGGCAAGCAATACATGAACCCCATCTACCTCGACGTGCCCGAAGGTGACACGCTGCTGATACTCGAGCGTCGCAAGGGACGAGTGAGATGTATGTTCAGCCCGAATCAGGGCCGGCAGATCGTCGCGTTTCGCGCGTTCGCCCTCAACTTGCCCCCCAAGGTGAAGATCGGTCTCAGTGCGTCCAACATCTCGGCCGAGCCTTTCAGCGCCACGTTCGAGAGGTTTACCCTGTTGAGCGATGTCACCAAGATGGATCAGGCCCTGGGCGAGAATTGAGCGATTTCTCCGGGAGTCTCGCGTATCCCTCGGGGAAGTGGCCGCCGGCCGGGGGGCATCTTTGAGGGATCTGCGATCCCCAGGAGCGCGCCGATGCATCCCCGAAGGACGTGGGCGTTGATGGATCATTCCGCAATGGCTTATCTCCGGGGCTGCATCCTGGCAAGACGCTTCCGTCGTCTCGTGACGTGGGTGGTCATCGCTGCCTCCTCGACCCCTGAGGGGGTCATCCACGGCAGAGCCCAGGATGGCGGTCAGGACTCTCGTTCCGGGCGGGATGGCCGAGTGACGACGATGTTGAAGGTCGAACCGTCTCGACTGCGATCGTCCCTCGAGCGCCTGGTCGGCTTTCCGACACGCCACACCCTCTCGCCCCAGAACGTCGCCGTCGCCCACTGGCTCCGCGACGAGTTTCGGGGTATGGGATACGGCGATGTGACTTTGCATGATTTCCGCATCAAGGACTCGACACGCCATAATGTCGTCTGTTCGAAAACGGGGACCGAGAAGCCCGAGAGGGTGCTGATCCTTTGCGCCCACTACGACTCACGCACGACCGACTTGCTGGATGCCAGGTCTTCCGCCCCCGGCGCCGATGACAACGCCTCGGGCGTGGCGGTGTTGCTCGAAGCGGCCCGCGTCTTGCGCGACCTCGAGACAGGCTGGACGATTCGATTCGTCGCCGTTTCCGGCGAGGAGCAGGGCCTGGTCGGCTCTTCGGCGTATGCGCGCACGACGCGCGAGGCGAAGACGCCGATTGGATTATTCATCAACCTGGATATGGTCGGGCATCCTTCTGATCCGAAGCATCCGTCGATCATCGTCGAGCAGGACGAGGGGAACCTCCGGCCCGAGAACGATGCGCCTTCGCGGGCGTTCGCCGGTCGGATGACCCGCGTCGCTCATCTGACGAAACTCGGGACCAAGATCGGCCCGATCTACGGCAGCGATTACATGCCGTTCGAGCGCCTCGGCGTACCGTGCATCGGCCTGTTCGACGGGGCCGACAAGGAGCCGTTCTACCATCGCGGGACCGACGAGCTGAAAACGGTTGACATATCCTACTGTGCCGACGTGACCCGCATCGCCATCGGGACGATCCTGGATGTCGCGAGCCGACCCTGACGGGTTAATTCTAATATAGACAGATATATTTATGAGGATCGCACGCGAAAGACCTTGAGTTCCCCCGCCTCCTGGGCATACCGGAGCGTCTCGCCGCGGTGTTCGGCGAACTGGACGAGGCCTTGCATGAAGGCGACGCCGTCGCAGAGCTGGTCGTCCTCGTAGACCTGCATCGGAGGCTCGATCAGCGGCCGGGGCAGGAAGACGATCGTCTTGGTCCGGGCGCGGGTGATCGAGACGTTCAGTCGGTTGAGGCTGTAGATGAATTCCTTCTCGTTCATCGCGTGCTCGACGTCCGAGACGCCGTAGCTGACGATGACGACCTCGCATTCCTGCCCTTGCATCCGGTTGACGGTCTCGACGAACGGGGAGCCGTGCCAGGCCCGGGCGGACGAGAGTTCGCGGCGGATGGTCTTGATCTGGATGTGGTGGGGGCTGACGACGAAGAGACCGTCTCTCCAGAAGGCGTCGTCGCCCTCGCGCGTGTCGGGGTACTTTCGTCGGGGTCCGACCTGGAGGCGCTGGCGGAGCCGGATCGCGGCCCGTGCCACGAGGGCCGCCTCGACGCGGTTGCCGCCCGCGGCGCGAACGCCCTCGAGCACGCCGATCACCAGCGGGTAATCCGGATCCAGTAGCGCGTCGGCGAGATCGTCGCCGGTCGATGATCGGGCCAGCGCCAGCCGTCGTCCGGCGATGGCCGGGCTGGCGCTCCGATAATCGGCGGTATAGATCTGCTCGGCCGGATAGAGACAGAGCGTCCGGCTCATCCGCCAGTTTTCCAGAAGGGTCGCGGTGTAGCGCCGCTCCGGGTCTTGCGCCTTGAGGCACTCGAAGATCGAGCGATGCAGGATCGGCGCGCCGGGATCCGGGTCGGGGTAGGTGGCGTGGATGATCGGCGGGAGCTGCTTGTCGTCGCCGGCGACCAGCAGGCGCTTGCCGTTTCCCAGCCGTCCCAGCACGATCGCCGCCTCAGGGACCTTCAATTGCGAGCCTTCGTCCACGACGACGAGATCGGCCCGGCTCGCGGCCTCACCCTTCTGGATCGACCATACGGTCCCCCCGCACAGGTTCACCGAGTTCTCGGCCGACCAGACCCAACCGTTCTTGCCCACCTTGGCGGGGATGTCGAGGACGTCCTCCATGCCCGCCAGACGCGACTTGTGTTTGTCCAATTTATGGATCGGGAAGTCGCCGCGGACGATGCGGAGGCGTTGCTGGAGATCGGCCGTCTTCCTCAGGGCATTGTCGATGGCCGCGTGCGTGAAGGCGGTCAGGAGTGCCCGGAAAGGCTTCCCCGCCGCGCGATGTGCTTCGGCCAGGCAGAGTATGGAGAGGGCGAGGAAATGGGTCTTGCCGGTGCCGGGAGGGCCCCAGACCAACCGTAGACCATGGTCGAGAATCCCTTCGAAGGCCGCGAGCTGGCTACCCGTCATTCCGTGGAGCTGGGCCAGATCACGAGCGCGGCTCCGGATGTCCGCGGATACGTCGAGTGGGAGAGCCGCCTCATGCGGTCTTTCGATCAATTTCACGAAGGAGGCATCGGGCTGACGATCGAGCTCGTTCAGATGGTTAACGATCTTCTCGATATTGAAGTCGGTGAACCGCTGCTCGAGGAGGTAGCGGGCGCCCGGCCTGAGGCTCGGGAACTGGCGGCCGGGCTTCAGATCCAGTCGGAGCTCGAGCCCGGTGGAATCATCCGGATGGACGATGGATTTGACACCGGCCAGTGCGATCGGCAGATTGCCGGGTGCGTAGGGCTTATCCTTCCATGCGTAGTCGTCGAAACTGAGCCGGGTAACGTGTCCGGCCTCGTTCTCCTCGGTCACGATCCAGTTGGGGAAAGACTCCGCTTCGAGCCTCAATTCCTGCTGGGACGCGTCGAGTTTGAAGCGGTCATCGGCGACATAGGTGACCCGGAGGGTCTCGCCGTCCTGGAGTCGCTCGGCGAGCGGGGCCATCCGTCGTTCCCGGATTCCCAGGTAGCCCAGGATCGACTCGTGTCGGGCCACGAAGGCCAGGCGCGAGAGTGCGGGATGGCGATAATCGAAGGCCGACGGCAGCTTGAACTTTGGCGGCCATGCGAACAAGGAATTGCCCGACTCGCTCAATCGTTCCCGGATGCCGTTGACCAGGCCGGTCGTCGCCATCAATCGATAGCGGGTCTCTCGCTCGATCCGCTCGACATACTCGTCCTTGCCCTGATGCCAGACGGCGAAGATGGCGTCGGACCGCATCTGGTTCGAGAGTGCGAACGAGAAGAAGTCATTATCCTGATAGGTGAAGGCGGACAGTTTCGGCATCAGCAGTCGGGCCGATTCCGCGAAGCGATACGTGATATCGAGCGGCAAGGCCATTCGATCGCGCAACACGTCCACCAGGACGACGATCGGGAAGACGACCTCGTCGGCGGGCTGATCCTTGGTGTGGATCAGCTCCGGTCGCTGGAAGTGGAAGAAGACCTGGAGGGCCTCCTCGGCGACCTCCGGATCGGCCACGCGGCGGAGCAATACGTCGCTGAGTCGGTCGCGCTCGTAGGTGTCGAACGTGTAGGCTTGCAGGGTCTTCTGAAACTTCCATTCGGCAGTGCCGATATTGTAATCGTGGACCGGCTTGAGCAGGCCGTAGAGAGTCCGGACGAATTCGCGCTCGAGCTCGGCGGAGCACTCGGGATGCGGGGAACGCGCGATGTTGACAGCGGGTTTGGGATTCTCGCCGAGGATCTCCCTAAAGCCCTGGGCCTGGATTCCGTAGGCATAGACCTGCCCCGAGACCGGCTCGGCCTGGACCGTGATGACCAGCCGGATATGCTCGCCCCTCGGCATCGCGAGCGTGGCACCGTCGTGGACCCGTGTCTTGCCGTCTCGCATGGCCTTCACCTGGAGGCGGAGGCGGTCGGACCTTCCACGCAGCGAGGCGCAGTCGTCGAGGACCGGCAGACGGTCGGGCGCATCGAGCAGCTTTTCGAAGTCGGCGAGAGTCCTGACCGGAGGATCCAGCGTATTCAGGAATTGCTTGGCGTAGGTGGAGAGGTAGGGCACTCGTGAGATGTCGTTCGTTCGCGTCATCTCGGCGCGACAGTGCTCGAAGTAGGGGCACCATTCGCACCGGTAATAGACGTGCCACTGAGCCTGGTCGGCAGGCCGCTCCAGGAGCGGCTGGACCTCGCGTTCCAGGAAGTTCTCGAGCGGCGGCCGGATCGACCGCGTGTCGAACAACTGCGCTTCCTCGGCCTGGGCCAGCCAGATCCCGGACGAATCGTCGACGCGGAGCCGCATGTTGCCCCAATCCTCGAGCGCGTGGTGGAGGATCAGGGTGTAGAGAGCGGCCTGGATGCGATGCGAGAGCTTCAGGCCCGGGCTGGCCTTGATGTCGATGATCCGGAGAACCGGACCGGCCTCGGAGTTTTCGCAAACGATCAGGTCGGGTCGGCAGTCGGTCATCTCCACGATGGTGCTGTCGATCCCGTAACGTTCGTAGAATGACGGCGGGGTGATCAGAGTCGGCTGATAGATGGACTCGCCCGGCTTCAATGCCGACAGGATTCGTCGGGTCTCCCCGGCCCCCCAGACGCGATCTTTCAGCCGGGTGCCCGGTTTCGCCCCGGCGATGAAGGTCCGTCCCTCGAGTCGGTTCTCGACGACCTCCTCCTCCCAGGTATAGCCCCCTTCCAGGATCGCCGTCGTGACGGGACTGTGATCGAAAGGGGGTTCCGGGACCCCTTCCTCGGCCCAACGCTCCTTGGGCGTGCTGGAATATCGGAGATAGCGCGGGCATTCCTGGAAGAAGAATCGCGCGATCCGGGAGGGGCTGATCAGCTTGGGCGGAGCAGGAGACGCGGCCTCGATCGGATCGGTCGTCGCGGACTTCCGAGGCTTCCTCGGAGGGGAAATCGCCTTCGGAGTCGGCGGCTTCGTTACGGTCACAGGCGCCGACTTCTTGCCGCGAGGCATTGGTTCAATTCCTTCGAAGGACCGTCGCGGGAGTCGTCGCGAAGGGGGGCCTTGATGTGAGCGGCGAACACCTTTTCCAGAATAGGCGATGTCGGTCAGTGATTGCAATGCAACCGACGAGATCCTCATTTGCCCCCGACGACCGTGAACTCGGCCGTGGAGAGGGCCGGCTTGTCGATATCCATCTTGATCTCGCGGGTGGGCCGATCGGGCAAGTCGACGCGGACCGTTACCTTGTGAATCCCGGGTGTCACCGATGAGATGAACTCACGTGTGCCCGCTGGTGCGAGGACGTCGTCGATCCAGAAGCGAATTCCCTCGGGGGAATCCGGCCGGGCCCGGATCCGGCCCGCGGTCGAAACATTCAGCTCGCCCTGGAGATAGAGGACCTTGCCCGGATTGGCGGCGGCTAACTCTTCCAATGGGAGCGAGCCGGAGACCCTGGCGTATGCGGTGGTCCAGCGATCGGACGTGGCCGCGAGGACCTGTTCGCGCAGCGTTTCAAGAAGCGGAACGGCGTTGGCCAGCTCGGAGGGAACTTCCTTGAGGACTCGCCAGCGCTGGATGCTCGGAGTCGTCCGGATCGCATAAGGGCCGGGCCGGCCGAGTTCGGAAAGGAAGCGGACCAGGTCGATGAACTCGGCGTGAGTCATCAGGCTGAATAAGCCCTTGGGCATCAGGGAGCCGCCGGTCTTCTGATCCTCGATCGAGGAGACGGGCACGACACGGAGGGCGCCGGTGGCCTCCTTGAGGACGATTCGCTGATTGTCCTTGTCGGTGACGATCCCTTGATAGACCTGCCCGTCATTGGTGAGCACCACGAGCGTCTGATATTGCTCCTTGATCGATTGGTCGGGGACGAGGATCGAGAGGATGATGTAGTCGGGCGGAGAAGTCTGGCCGATGGGGCTGAGATCGGGCCCGACGTCGCCTCCGGCCTTGCTCACGGCGTGGCAGGTCATGCAGTTCAGGTCGGTGCGACGGAAGACGGCTTCGCCGCGCGCGGGATCACCCTTGGTGGCGACCTCGGCCATCCAGGTGCTGAGCTCGGCGGGCGTCGGTGGCTTGACGTCGGTCGAGATTCCGGCGGCGCGTCCGAGGGCCTCGACCAGGGGCGGATCGGCCAGGCCGATGGAATAAACGGCACGGAGGGTCAGCTTGGCGGAGTCCGCGGGGATCTTGTGCCGTTCGATTGCGGCGGCAAGGATCGCGCCGGCCCCCTGTTTATTGAGGAAGGCCGCGACGAGGGGCTTGAGATCAACGCGATCGCCAGCCGCTTTCGGGATCAGCTCGGCGGCACGGGTCGCGGCCGCGTTCACATCCAGTCGCGCGAGCGCGGCGACGGCCAGCACGCGGACGACCGCGGGCGAGCCTTCGCCCGCGAGATCTTCGATCCGAGATCGTCCCTCCCGACCGCCTATCTCCGCGAGGGACTCCATCGCCGAAGCCCGCAACTCCGGCTCCGATGTGGCCGATCTGGCCACGTCACGGAGCCGGTCCACCGCAGTCTCGAGCTTCCAGAGACCGGCGAGCCGGATCGCGGATTTCTCCAGCGCGGGATCGTCTCGCTTCCGAGTTCCCTGGAAGAGTTCGATCAATCGGTTAAGATCCGAACCCGGCTTCATATCTCGGGTGAGTGCCGCTTCGGCGAGCGCATCGAGGGCCTTGATCCGGATCGACGGGGAAAATCGGCCGGCGATCGCCTGCTGGTAGATGTAGTCCAGATCGCCGACGGTCCCCCGCCTTCCGACCATCTCGATGACCGTACCCTGCCGGGCCTCGGGGACGCGACCGCTCTTGAGTAACTTGACGAGCGGGCTATCGACCGCGGGCGGCGGATCATCCGCCCCGAGCACCGCCGGGGCGGAGAACGCCCAGGCGGCAACGAGGACGATCGGAAGTGAGCGGCTGAACGGGTCCAATGCAGTCTTCCTCATAAATCAACCTTGGCTCTACTTGGTCTTGCCCTGGGACTTGATCTTCTGGTCGAGCGTTTTCGTGGTCTCGTTGAGGACATATTCGAGGTAATCGTCCTGGGGAAGGACGAGAGATTCCAGCGCGATTTCCTGGGCCTTGGATGCCTTGTCGGCGTCGAAGAAGCTGAGGGTCCTCAAGGCCTCGAGACGTACACGGGGGTTCTCGTCGTTCACCAGCTTGCGGAGCATCTCGAGCGGTTCCTCGACGCGATCGCGCCAGTAGCAGAGGACTCGAGTGGCGGCGGCCCGAGCTCTTGGCTCGGGCGAGGCCAGCATTCGCTTCAAGAACGGGAGGTTGACGTCGTCGAGGCTCTGGTGGATCCAGAGAGCTTCGAGCATGTGTCGCCAGTATTCGGCATCGCCCGTATTCAGGTCGGCGACCCACTTCGTCAGGGCCGAGACGATCTCCTGGTCGGGATGCTCGCGGAGCTCGCGCCGAGCACGATATCGGGTCCGATCTTCGTACGACTTGAGCAGCTCGAGCAGCTCGGGGACGCTCGCGCCGGCGATCTTGGGCTTTTCCACGAGCGGGCGGCGGGGATAAGTGATCCGCCAGATCCGACCGTGAGTGTGGTCGCGGTTAGGGTCGCGGATCGAGTGCTGCATGTGGCCGATCAGCGGGTTGAACCAGTCGACCACATAGAGCGCCCCGTCGGGGCCGAACTGGAGCGCGACAGGGCGGAAGTTCGGGTCGGAAGACCGCAAGAGTGGTTCGACCGGTGCACCCGCGAATCCTGAGCCGTCCTCCTTCACGCGATAGCGGAGGATCCCCTGGAAGCCGATGTCGTTGTTCAGCAAGTAATCCCCCTGGGTCTCGTGGGGGAAGTGCCGGCTGTAGATCAGTTCGCAGCCGCAGGTGGGCCGCCACTGCATGGGAAAGAACTGTTTCATCCCGCCGTGTTTCTGGGGATATACGACGTCGCCCGAGAAGGCAGTGCCGTAATAGTTGGCGCCTCCGGAGGCATCGGCGACGAAGTTCTGGCCCCAGGCATCGACGTAGTGGCCCCAGGGGTTGGCGAAGCCATAAGAGACGAAGATGTCAAACTTCTTGGTCCGGGGTTCCCAACGGAAGATTCCCGCCTCCTTCACGCGACGCGGGCCATACGGCGACTCCACCTGGCTATGATGGAAGGTCCCCTCCTGCCAGTAGAGTGCCCCACCCGGGTCCCATGTAAAGGCGTGCATCGCATGGTGGCTGTCGGCGGTGTCGAAGCCGTGCATGATCAACTCACGAGTATCCGCGCGATCATCGCCGTCGGTGTCCTTCAGGAACATCAAATTCGGCTGCTGCGAGAGATAGACGCCGCCATTTCCGAATTCGAAGCCAATGGCCAGGTTCAAGCCGTCGGCGAAGACCTTGCAACTGTCGGCCTTGCCATCGCCGTTGGTATCGTCGAAGATCAGCAATTTATCGTTTGGCTTCTGACCGGGGACGATCATCGGATATGAAGGCATAGCCGTGACCCAGAGCCGCCCTTTGGCGTCGAAGTTCATCGAGACGGGATCCTCGAGAGCGGGGAACTCGACCTCGGAGGCGTACAGGTTGATGGCGTAACCTTCGGGAAGCTTGAAGGTCTTGATTTCCTCCTCGGGCGTCGTGATGTGGATTCGGCCGCCGAAGTTGGTCTTCACCTTGACGAACTCGCCGGTGCCGCTGTCGTCGATCGTCGCGGGGACTTCCTTGCCCTGGGCGATATCCCAGATCCGACGCTCGCGATTCTGGATCATCTTGCGGAGCTTGGCGAATTCGGCCGGGAAATTGACGATGCCAAAGGGCGCCTTCCGGCCTCCGTAGATGTAGCAGCCGTTGACGGCACGATAGTCGTAGAAGAACTGGAGGTTCTTCTCCTGAACGGCTTCGTAGAGGGACTTCATGTCGGCCTTGGCCGACGACGGTGGGGCCCCAAAGAGGGCCTCGTCGAGCACCGAGGCAAGTTGCTTGTAGCCCTCGTCGCCGAGGTGTACGCCGTTGATAGTCAGCGGATGGTCGGCGGATTGGTAGAGGTGCTGCGTCGGCGCGAACAGGTTGACGAAGACGACCCCATGTTTCGCGGCCAGCTCGGCCATGGCCGCGGTGTAGAGCTTGAGATCCTCGTTGTTCTTCTTGCCGTCGATGATGTGCGGGTTCTTGAGGTCTTCATGGGCGATCGGCGAGAGCAGGACGAGCTTCGGAGCCGACTTGCCGTTGTACTTCGTGGTCGTCGACTCGACGATGAACTTCTCGAGGTCGTTGCGGAATTTGCTCAACCCCGAAAGACCGGCGAACGACTCATTGAAGCCGAAGGCGGCGATCAGGACATCCGGCTTCTCGTCCTTGAGCGTGTGGCCATGGTCGTTGAAATGAGCCTGGCGAGGCCGGAGAGTCAGCTCGTCGGCCGAGTAGCCGAGGTTGTGGAAAACCAGCTCGAGGTCAGGGAACCGGCGATGCAAGAGGGTCTCGAAATGCCCATAATACTGCATTCGCTCGGCCAGCGTGTTGCCGATGAGGATGATCCTGTCGCCTTTGTGAAGCTCCAGGCGTGAGGGCTCGGCCGCGTTCACGGAGCCTAGTAAGACGACCATCGCGCCGGTCATCGACAGGAAGGTCCCGAATCGCCGTCTCGCTCGACTAGTCATCGCTCTTCGTGCCTCGAGAGGAGGGAGTCTCAATAGGTTGATCGCCGATTCCGCGGGAGTTCGCCGGGCCTTGGAATGAACGCGAGGACGCGCCCTGTTATGGCCGCAGACTCAGTCCGCGAATCAGGCGGGGTGCTGGCGGGTCACGGCCGGGCGCGGAAGTCCACGCAACCGCACTTCATCTGGTTTACCGCAGCCGTGAGGCACTGTCAAAGGGGACGATGCTCCTGCTCGCGACCAACCTCTCCGCACTGGCTTCGTTCGGCTGATTTTGCCCCAGTCGGTATCAGAGACGTTCGAGCAGTCGGAATATCTTGCCCAGTTTTCCCATCTGTGGGTTCGTTTGACGGATTTTACATCGTTTCGGCTCACGGAGTCGCCGCCGAACGCGCCATGTCTGCACGCCAATTTCATTTTTTGTGAGCCAGCTCCGCTCCGTGTTACCGCCTGTTTGCGCACCCCGATCACGCTGGGATTCACCCCTTTCCCTTTACTCTAGAAACTTCCGAGGGGATGTGCGGAAATCTGTCCCGGAATTTCCCGATATTCACCGTCGGTTCTTGCCTGCGGTTCACGATCTCCAACGTTCTTCGGAGTTTGCCATGGCTATCCGAAAGGTCACCATCGACGATGTCCGCGCCGCGGAGCGAGTGATCCGCGAGCATATCTCTGCGGCGCCGCTGATCCGATCGTACGAGCTGGAGCGCGACCTAGGACTGCCGGCGAATCGACGGGTATGGATCAAGGATTACGGCTGGACTCCTTCAGGATCCTTCAAGCTGCTGGCCGGCCTGAACTGGATGGCCAACAATCTGGAACGGATCGGCGACCGACCGGTCGCGGCGCACTCGTCGGGGAATTTCGCGTCCGGGATCGCGTTCGCGGGGATGAGGTTCCGTCGTCGTGTGATCGTCGTCATGCCGGAAAGCGCGCCTCGGGTGAAGTTCGAGAAGACACGATCATTCGGCGCCGAGGTCCGCACCTACGACATCGCGCGCGACCATGAGACCGGCGAACGCGACCGGTTGACCCGCGAGATCGCCGAGGTCGAGAATGCGGTCCAGGCCTCGCCGTACGACGACCCTCATGTGATCGCGGGCAACGGAGTGGGTGCTCTGGAAGTCGTCCGAGACCTCCAGGACGCGGGCCGCACGATCTCTCATTTCGTATGCCCGGTCAGCGGTGGGGGCCTGATGGCCGGCCAGGCGATCGCGATCGCCGAGGGATTTTCCCGGGCCCGGATCATCGGCGTCGAACCCTCCGGCGCCGACGACTTCCGTCAGTCGCTCGCCGCCGGGAGGCGGGTCCGCATCGAACGCCCGACCAGCATCTGCGATGGACTCCTGTCATACGACGTCGGCGAGCACAATTGGCCGATCTTGAAGCGGCTCGTGACCGAATCGGTCGCCTTGACGGACGCGGCCACTCGCGACGCGATGCGATGGCTTTACGAGCATCACGGGCTGAGGTCCGAACCCTCCGGCGCGATCACGATCGCGGCCCTCCTCGCCGGCCAGATCGATCTGACCGGAGAGGGCGACCTCGTCGCGGTCCTGAGCGGCCGCAACGTCGATGACGACGCCTTCCGTACCTGGATCGCTGCATTTTGACCTAAGGGTTCAGAGTATGAATCGTTGTATCGATGTCGATAAAGAGTTTGAGCACTGTTCTTCCTGAGTTCACGCTCTCGCCTTGTGCCTGCCACGCGGACCGGCACACAATCGCGTTAGTTCGGCAGTTGCTGAATCCTCGATGAATCGGGCCCAGGATGGCATTTGAGGGAATGGGGGGACTTCATGCACCGCACGCCGTTGGTACTTGGCACTCAGGTGGTCGGCCTCGCCGCGGTCGTTCTCTTTCTGACGACCGGGCGCGGCCTGTACGGGGACCTTTTCTCGGGGGACGACGCCGAGAAGTCACGACCGATGCAATGGGATGATGCGACGCTTCGACGATTGCTTCGTGATGCGGTCGGCGAGGCCGTCGCAGTACAGGACAAGGTGCAGTACTGGCAATGTTCTACTGCGTTCGACATGCTGGCCAACGCGCAGGCGAGCGTCGGTGATCCGGAAGGTGCGCGCGCCACGCGCGAACTGGCCGTGAAGGCAAGCCTCTCGAAGCCGGCCGATAGCTACGGTGCTTTCAAAGAACGAGCTTTCGACCTGGCTCGTTCGAACAAGACGAGCGAGGCGTTGAGTGCTTACAAGGATGCGATTCGAATCGCGCTCGATGCGAACCGGATCGAGCCGCCGTCCGGAGCGTCCGCCGATCTTTCCTTCATCCTGTCAGACGGCCGGTCGTTGGCCGGTATCCTGAACCGGGCCAAGGATCCTGAGGCCGCTCGGCAAGTCTTGCAGCAGGCCCGCGCCGCGGCCGAGGACAAGATTCGCGGGCGAGTTGAGTGGGCCTTCGAACTGATCCGCGAGCAAGCCCGAATGGGCGACATCGCTGGCGCCCGCGCGTCGATTGATGCCGTGGCGCCCCGGATCGACGCCCTGGACGATCCGATCCGTCGGCTCTACGGGCTGAAAGACATGGCGGCCTTGCGTTGGCTGCTGGGCGACAAGGAGATTGCCCGCGCCCTCTGCAAGACGGCTTTCGACTTCGGTCGCTCGCTCCCGCCAGACATCCGGCAACGGTCCTACCCGATGCACCTGCCGATGCTGATGCTCGCGACGGTCGAAGACTATGAGGGCGCATTCCGCATCGTGGGGGAGGTTCCGGAGCTGGTCAGGTGCTGGGCCATCGAGCAAGTCGTCGAGTCGATCGGGCGGAGGGCCGGGGTGGACCGCGACCACTATGATCCGAAGTTCGATTCTTCCATCGATCGCGAGAGTGCAAAGAACGCGCTCCGGCTCGCCGCGAAAGTCAATCAGGAACTCCAGGTCAATGAGGAACCCTTCTACTTCGCTCGAGATCGCTACCGCAACGCAGAGACGATCGCGGGGCTCCAGGCGCGGCGGAGCGACATCGACAGTGCGCGGGCCACGATCGAAGGGCTCGCCCGGTTCCCCGACAGTGCCAAGGCGGCGAGAGCGCGGGCTTATGGACTGGTCGAGCTTGCCCTTGCGGAAGCCAGAACGGGCCGCCGCGACGAGTCCCACGCCGACTTCCACGCCGCACTCGTCGTCGCCGACTCACTGCCCGAGAGTCGCGAGGTGCCCCCCAGGCGCAATCGCCGGATGAGTTATCCGCGAGACGAGGCCATCGGCGCCGTCGTCCTGGCACAAGCAGAGCTGGGCGACCTCGACCGGGCAATCGAGACGGCCGGACGCATCCACGATCCGGCTCGCAAAGCCGACGCGATCTCTTCGGCATCGCGAGCGAGGAGCCGCGTGAACGATACGGCCGGGGCGTTGGTTCTGGCCAAGGCCCCCGGCCACGGGTTCCCGGCGATCCCACGGCTCATCGAAATCGCCGACGACCAGACTTGCAAGGGCGACATCGCCGCGGCCCGCGTAACCCTGCTCCTGGCCTTGAAGGAAGCGACGGACTACCAGGAAAAGCATCCCCAGGACCCGACGATTCCGCCCTACGACGAGTGGTCGGCGTTCGCTGGTCGCAGAGCTGTTCCCGAAGGTGCTGACCGTGCGGTTCAACAGCACGACAATGTCGCTCTCGTGCTGATGAAGGTACGAGCAAGGCTGGGCGACCTCGCCGGTGCCCAACGAGCGTTCGAGAGCATCAACAACGATCGCTGGCGTGAATCGCAGCGCGATCAACTGCTGGTGGCTCAGTTCTGGTCTGGCGACGCCCCGGGCGCCTTCGCGGCGGCATTCCAGCTCACCTCCCCAAGCGAGCGACTTGCAGGCATTCAAGAACTGACCCTGGCGATCAAGCGCCTCAAGGAGATGCCACAGCCCTGAAATTTACGGGTGACATAACCGCGGAGCCGGCGATTCTCGCTTCCGCGCCGTAGTTACAACGAAATTTTCACCGCCGAATTCTGGCCAAGTGACAGAAGGTACAACCGAGCCGGCTATTTGGCTTCCTCGACACCGAAGACCTCGAGCCATCGTTTGCCTTTAGCGCGGGTCTCGCCGCCGGCGTAGTACAGGCCCCGACCGTCGGGGCTGAACTTGACCCGGACGACCCATTCGGGCCCCTGTAATTCGCGGATCACCGACAGTTCGGCCGGATTCCACAGGGTGATCTTTCCCTCGCGGCCTGCTGTGACCAGAAGTTGCCCGCTCGGTGACCAGTCCACGGAATAGAGCTCCTCGGCCGAAGTGGCGCGCTCGGAGATCAGGGAGCCGTCGGAGACACGCCACAGGGCTACGCTGGCATCGACATACGTAACGGCCAGTATGCGGCCCGAGGGATGAAACCGAAGCTCCTGAGACGAGGGTTTCGGCAATGTCTGCAGGAGTTGCTTCGTCGCCACTTCGAATATCGTAGTCGTGGAATTCCGATTGCCGACCGCGAGCAACCGCCCGTCGGGACTGAACAACGGAGTCAGACCGCCTTCAACAGGTCCGGTGTCGAAGGTCCAGAGGAGTTCTCCGTCACGCACCCTCCAGAGCCGGACCGCTTTCCCGTAACCTCCTGTCACCAGCATCGTCCCATCGGGGCTGAAATCCACCTGGGGCTGGTCATTTCTCGCATCCACGTCGATCGACTTTCCAGTCCTTAAGTCGAGGATCTTTGCCGAGGTCGAGCCGTTCTCGGAGAAGGCAACGACCCCCTCGTCGGGGCTGTAGGCGAAATTGATGATCTTCTTACCTTCTTTGACAGTCTTGAGCAACTTGAATGACGTGGCATCACGGATCTCGACGGGCTCTTGCCATCTGACGACGGCGACCTGATTCGGGTCGCGGGTCCAGGTGATGTGAAAAATCTTGTCCTCATTCAATCTGGCGAGCGGCTTGAGTCGAGCGACATTCTCCGGTGTGATGACCGCTCGGCGAGCCCGATCCAGCTCGCCGGTCAACGGCTGGGCGATTGCTCCTGCTTGCGCAGCGGCTGAAGTCGTTGCATTCCCGTGGCACACTGCGACTCCAAATGCGATTGCGGAGACGCTGATCGCCGCGACGACCAGCCCCTCGCCGAGTCTGTTGTTCGACATGCTCTTCGGTACCCCTTTCCGCCGACGCGATTAACGCACCTGGCCAGATCGCAGGCGTTTGACCTACGGCTCCGCCGCCCTGATTTTGCTCCCGCACGAAGAGAATTTCACCTGCGATTCTACCCGTTTCGGTCGGGAGAGAATGGAGTGATCAATCGATTCCAGTCGAGGAATCGCGTCGGCCAGAATCGGCGAGCGACAGCCCCACGAATGTCGGCGCACGAGTCTTCACGGCTCAGCTCGGACGGTCGCTCGATCTCCGCGGCTTCTTCAGCAAACGTCAGTGCCGATGAAGAGTTTAACCACGGATTGCACGGATAACACAGATAAAAGAGAAATCCGAACCGAATTTGATTCCTGCCATCTTTGCAATTCGTGGTTCAGATCCGTCGTTTGAAATCCGCGTACTACGCACGGATATAGAATGTTCGTGGCGCGGGAAACGACCGGATTTGCGCCTCTCAGTCCGAAGCCTTATCGACGGCCTTGGCGTACTCGGCTGGCTCGCTCGGCAAGGTGTAGCGGCGTTCGACGGCCTCTCGTATGGCGGCTCGCGAGTCCTGGGGGCTGAGCTCCGACTGATACTCTATCGCTTCAGCTTCTTCGGCGAGTTCTGCATCCTTGATCCTGCTTCGGAACCATTCCGAGTAATCGTTCTGGCGGAGATGATGCGTCCAGGTCTCGTCGTCGATTCCGTCGGCGAGCTGAAGGAAGAGGTTCAGGTTCTGGGCGCGGAGGTTCAACTTTCCGTCCGGACCCCGGAAGTGGAAGCTGCGATCCGGTCCGAGGTTCCCCTCGGCATACTTGCGGGAATGGCGGCGACGCTCCGAGCGCTGCGGGATGCAACGGACCCGTATCGGCTGGTCGTTCGATCGTCGCCACCAGGCCAGGACCTCGCGAGGCTCGAGACGGGTTGGGGACACTTTGGGAGGCTCCTGGCCTACGGCTTCGCAGAAGGCCGCGATCGTGTGCTCTGGCGTCTCTCCCACGGCGAGCACCAGGTCGACCGAGTTCAAGAGCGCCTGGGCGATGCTCTCGGGATGAACCGTGATCAGGATAAGCCCCTGCAATTCCTGGGGGATCGTGAGAGTGGACGGATGCCAGGTCGTGGGCATCAGGTGGTGAGTCTCGTCGACCACGATCCAGTGGGGTCGGCCGCTCTTGGCCCTCAGCTCGTGGAGGCGCGGCAGCAAGCTGTCGGAGAAGGCGGGTCGATGCTCGATCGGGATGCCGACCAGATTCACGACGGCGTTCTGCTTGGGCGTGGCGAGCAGATCGAGCGCCCCGTCAACCGTGGGGGCCTGCTGGACGTCTCCCAGGACCACGGCTCCTTCGAGCGTCGAGTAATCCCCTTCGGGATCGACGACCAGGAACTGGTATCCGACTTCGGCCAGGCGCTCCAGGAGCCCGGTGGTGATCGTGGACTTTCCGCTCCCGGATGTGCCGGCGACCAGGATATTCAATCCGTAGCATTCGACGCTCACATCCGTCCCATCCTGGCGGTTACCGAGCAGGACGGCGTGCCTCGGCAGGCATCGAGACCGATCCTTCAGATCGTCGTCGAGGATCTGATCGATGAGCTCGACGACGCCTTGACCCCGGCTCTCGCGGGTGACGAGGTCCGCGCGTTCCTTGAGCATCGGCAACGCGTTGGCCACCGCCACCGAGAACTCGCACAGATTGAGGAACGCGTGGTCATTCTCGGCGTCTCCCACTCCGACGACGTTGTGAGGGGAAAGGTTGAGCTCCTCGAGCGCCGCGGCGAGGCCGGTCGCCTTGTTGACGCCCGACGGGAGCACCATCACGGAGCCCTTGTTGAAGATCACCTGCCACTCCAGGCCCACCTCGTGGATCGCCTCGAGCACGGCGCCTTGATGAGGCTCGAACGTGGCGATGATCGATTTCCCGATCGAAAGCGGCGTAACCTTTCGCCTGCGGATGGCATCCACGAGTGCCGGCGGGGGCTCCTCGCCGAGCACTTTCTCCTCGCGACCGACGGGGCGATAGAGCAAGGCCCCGTTCTCGGCGATCACGCGATCGAACAGGTCGATCTGGGGGAAGATGTCCAGCAATTCGGGCAATTCCCGTCCCGTGACGAGGATAAGCCGTCGGCCCGAGTCGCGAAATCGCTCGAGGCCCGCGAGGATCGATTCATCCACATGACCGTCCTTGGCCAGCGTACCGTCATAATCCGTGGCCAGCGCCAGGTAACGCATCGGGCGAATCCCCATCCCATGATCGGACAAGAAATATTGGATTATCACTCCCGAGCAAAGCCAATGCCATTCGAGTCGCAACCCGAGTGAGGTGACGACTCATTCCGGAATCTCGCCTTATTCCGCCCGCCATCCCCGCCTTTGTCCAACCTTGGTGCGACATTTGCACTTTCGATCATTGGGGCGGTCAAGACGCGAGGCTCCTAAGGAACAGAGAAGCTCGGTCTTGGCCGTTTCCCGTTTTCGAACACTTCGGACAACTCTCCGGACCACCCGAGTGCGGACGGTCTCCTCGCAGGATCGTCAATCCATTTATTTTAGAATTTATTCATATATTTTAATAAAATAAGAAAAGAATATTTCCTTTGTGATAGGCGGCTTCGCCGATGCCGCGGCTTCGATCACGGGTTACAGACCCCGTTCAAGACGGAAAAAGTCGCGTTTTCAGGGTTGAGGTTTCATAATGCGCTCTGAGTCCATCGTTGGCATTGCAATTGCTCGGAGGCTTCGGGTGTATTCCAAGATCTTCTGAGGTTCTGGAGGATACCATGGCTGACGCCGGCACTGCATCCAAGGAGACAGGGGCCTTTTCGCGTGAGCAGTTAATCGAACTGCTCAACCAGGATCTCTCGCGCGAATATCAGGCGATCATCGCCTATGTCGTGTACTCGCAGGTGCTCAAAGGGGCGCAGTACATGAACATCGCCGACGAGCTGGAAAACCATGCCAGGGAAGAGCTGCAACACGCGCTGATCATCGCCAAGCAGATCGATTATCTCGGCGGGATGCCGTCGGTGACGCCCCTCGCGGTCAAGACGTCCGATAAGGCCGAAGACATGCTTCGCTTCGACCTCGAGAACGAGAACGTGACGATCCGCAATTACCGCGAACGGGTGCGACAGTGCGAGGCGATGGGCGAGTATGCCCTTGCCGAACAGATCCGAGGCATCCTTGTCAACGAGCAGGAACATCAGATGGACCTGGCGACGGCGCTCGGCGTCGATGTCCCCGATGTCACCAAACCCGAAGAACGTGCCTGAGATCTGGGACGCGGTCGTCGCCGACTTAAGCGCCGACCTCATGCCTCCCGCGATTCCGATGGAGGTGCCGGATTCGGTTCCGAATTTACGCGGATCTCCAGGATACGGAAAGGGGGCTGGTTGGGTGATGACTTGAGCAGGAGCGGGAGCGCGACATTGTACACGGGTACTCCGCCGCTCGTGCGGCCCTCCGCCGAACCGTTGTGGGCATGCCCGTGGAACACGGCCGTCGCCGGGTATCGGTTGAGGGGATCTTCGAGGCGGCTGCATCCCAGGAATGGGAAGATCTCGACGGGCTCATTCTCCACGGTGGCCCGGATCGGGGCATAGTGCAGCACGGCGATCCGGCGTTCGGTCCTCAATCGCGCGAGGGCGGATTCGAGCTTCATCGCCTCGTCGATGGCCTCCTGGACGAAACCCTTGATGGCCGATTCACCCCAGGCCCCGAGCGTCCCGCGCCCGAATCCGCCCGCAAAGCCCTTCGCGCCGGCGAAGCCGATCCCGAGCACCTCGACGGCGTCGCCATCGAGCATGATGACGCCCGCGTCGACCATGATCTGGCGGACTTCCGCCTGCTTTCCAGACTCGAAGTCGTGATTTCCGAGGACGGCGACGGTGGGGATCTTGGCCGACCCGCCCATCTCCTTGACCAGGATCTCGGCTTCCTCGGGCAGGCCGTAGTCCGTCAGGTCTCCGCAGATCACGAGGATTTCGGCTTGACTGGCCGCGGCCGCGAACATGGCCTGGAATTGCCCCTCGCTCTTCTTGCTGCAATGCAGGTCGCCCATGGCCGCTATGCGGACAACGCTCTCGGAATCGGGCATCGTTTCACCCCCCTGCTCATCTGTCAGACGATCGTCGCGGTCCGCGAGCCGGATATCACCGTCTATCGGGACGGGCAATGCGCGTGCCTAACCGGCATCAGCTTTGCAGCCTACTTCCGATCGAGGTAGGGGATTCTCGAATTTGTGAGTATCGAGGGCGAGATTGTGCAGCCGGAAAGAGTGGTGCTCGACCATGGGACGCGCGACTTCTACATCCAGACGCTCAACCTACTCAATGAGGCGGGAATCCCCTACCTGGTTGGCGGGGCTTATTCGCTGGCGGCTCTCGCGGACATTGAGCGACATACCAAGGATATGGACATTTTTTCGCGTGAAGAGGATCGCGATCGGATTCTCCGCGCCCTGGAGGCTGCCGGATACCGGACCGAGGTCACGTTCCCGCACTGGCTGGCCAAGGCCTGGATCGTCGAACGGTTCGTGGACATCATCTACAAGTCGGGGAATGGCATCGCCAGGGTCGACGACGATTGGTTCACCTATTCGAAGGAATCGGAACTGCTCGGCATCCCGGTCCGGCTCTGTCCGCCCGAGGAGATCATCTGGTCGAAGGCGTTCATCATGGAGCGGGAGCGATTCGACGGGGCCGACATCGCCCACCTCATCCGCAAGAGCGGCGAAGAGATCGACTGGAGGCGTCTGATCCGCCGCTTCGGTCCCCACTGGCGCGTGCTCCTGGTCCATCTCGTGATGTTCGGCTTCATCTATCCCGGCGAGCGAGACAAGGTCCCGTCCTGGGTCCTGCGCGAGCTCGCGGGACAACTCCTGGAGGAAGAAGGCCAGCCCATCCCTCGCGAAAAGGTCTGCCAGGGCACGATCCTGTCGCGAGAGCAGTACCTGATCGATATCGGGATGTGGGGTTACCAAGACGCCCGACTCGAGCCCCGCGGGTTGATGACCGCCGACGAGATCACACACTGGACGGCCGCCATCGCGAACAAGTAGGCCGCCAAACGTTCGACCCTACTTAATTCCGCGGCGGCGAGATGAATCAGGAGACATGGACCCTTCGCAGCATAAACACTCAAGACTTTATCTGCGGATCAACGTAAATCAACGCGGATGGAAAGCCGGAATCCGGAACGCCGACGCAATACCACGTCCTCGCTCGAGTCTTGTTTCTTCGGTTCTATCCGTCTCTTGATCTGCGCTCATCTGCGGACGTCTTGTCTTATTGCTCGGTCGCGCCCCGAACGATGGGGAGTGGTACCTGGGCCGGATGGGAGAGGTAGCCGATCAGGTCCCGAATATCCTCCATTCTCAGATTATCGAGCAGGCCGTCGGCCATCAGTGACGATGAGGAAGGCTTGATGCCCTCGATCTCGGACCGGTCCAGGACGATCGACTCGGTCTGTGCCTGGAGCGTGATTGTGCGGTCGGATCGGGCCTTGATCATGCCATTCAGGATGCGGCCGTCGTTCATCGCGACGACGATCATGCGGAAATCGGCGCTGACGGTGGCGCCGGGATCGACGATGTTCTCGAGCAGATAGTCGAGATTGTCGCGTCCCGAGCCGGTCAAGTCGGGTCCGATCGCGCCTCCCTGCCCGTAGAGTCGGTGGCACGTGGCGCATACCTTGTTGAAGATCGCCCGGCCGTGACCGAGATCGGCCCTGGCGAGCGTCGAGGCATCGAGTTGCCGCTTGAGCTCGGCGATCCGATTTCGGCGGTCGGCCGAGGAGACATGCATCTCTCCCCAGACCTCCGCGAGTCGCCGGTCGAGAGCCGAGTCGCCCAAACTCTGGATCTGGCGTGCGTGGTACGGCGTGAGATCGTTGCGTGCGATCTTGCCGGCGGCGATCTGGTCGAGCAAGGCTCGGGCGAACGCCGGTCGTGAGACCAGGACCGCCATCGCGGAGGGGCGTTCCGAAGGGTGGAACATCCGATAGTTCTGTGCGAGCGATTTCCCGATGGCTGGATCGTCGAACAGGGCGAGACCGCTTACGGACACGGCATTCAGGTAGCGTATCCGAACGAGCCGCTCGCAGATCGATCGCAGATCCGGAGGACGGCTCTCGATCAGGGTCCGCAGCGCCGCCTTGCGCTCTTCGATCCCCGCGTTCTCGTCCAGCGCCAGTCGACGGACCTCGTCCAGGGCGCGGCCGTCGCCGAACAGCACGTCCAAATCGCGGGAGCGGGCGCGGAGGCTCGAGTCCGTCGAAGTCGCGAGTTTGAGTCGGAATTCATCCCAGGCCGCGGGCTTCCGCGCCTTGCGCCAGCCGGCCAGCGCGGCCGACAGGCCCGAGACTACGTGCGATTGGAATTCCTGTGGCTGAACGGCCGCGATCTTGAGCAGGCTGTTGAGGGCATCTGGTCGGGCTTCGATGTCCTCGCCAAGCCTCCGAGCGATCAGTCCGATCATTTCCGGTATTCGGCAGTCCGCCGCCAGGGTTGCCAGCGATTCCGGTTCGGAATCCGCCACCGGGATCAATCCCGTCCAGATCAAGGCCGGGAGATTATGGTCGTGAGCGTCCTCCGCCCGACTCAGGAGAGATCGAGCCAGCCCGACACGACGATTCACGGGTAGCCGTTGGAGTGTGGAGGCCAGGGCCAGCCCCACCAGGCCGGATGAGTCCGAACGGGCCATCGACGAGAACCTGGCGAGTAGGTCGATCGAGGGCTCGCGGTCAGGGCCACCTCGCCGGCTGAAGATGGTATCAATCGGCAGGTCGTCGGTGAGCAGCCGGATAGCCCAGGTCCGAATGGATTCGTCGTTGTGGTCCAGGAGCGCACGGAGGAATGGTTCGTCGGCCGCGCCGATGACGTAGAGCGACCAGAGTCCCCTGTGCTTTCGGACAGGATCGGGGTCACTGGCCACGAGTCTTCGGAGTGCCTGGCTCGCCTCGGCAAGCGGCTCGCCGCGCCGAGCGATCCGCCAGCACGCGCCGTGCCTTGCGGACGAACCATTCATTAGGATGATGATGGAGGGCTGCCAGCGCTCGCTCGTCGAGCTGGTTCAGGTCACCGACCGGGGCCGGTGCGGGCTTTCCGTGAGTCACCTTGTAGATCCGGCCCGACGTGCGGTGAACGCCTTCGTGATCGTGGCATTCGCCGGTGTCGCTCCAATCGAGTAAGAAGACGCCGCCATCGGGTCCATAGCCCAGATCGATCCCGCGGAACCAGGGGTCCGAGGCGAAGAGCATGTCGGGCTCGTGTCGGCCGACGTAGCCGCTGCCCTCGCGTTCGAGACGCTCGACATTCGCGCGCCGGCCGTGGAAGTTCAGGGTCAGGAGCTTTCCCCGATAGGACTCCGGCCATTGATCGGCCAGGTAGATCATGAGTCCGCTATGGGCATGACCTCCGCCGAGCCGGCCGTCCTCGGGACCGACCTTGCTGCCGTACGTCAAAGGCCGGGCATTGTCCCAGTGCCAGTGGTCGGCATGCTGGTCGATGAGCGCATAGGCCCTCGGGTTGGGCTCGATGGTGTGCGGGCGGACGAGGTGGCTCCCCGGGATGAGGTGCCAGAGGTGCCCGTTCACGGTGTTGATGAAGAATGCCTCCCCCAGCGCGTTCCAGTCGTGGCCCCAGGGGTTGGTCGTGCCGTGGGCGAGCATCTCGAACCGCTTGCGAATCGGGTGGTAACGCCAGAGGCCGCCGCGAACGGGTATGCGTAGAAGGTCGGGCGTGCCGGGAACTCCGACCTGGCCCGGCGAGGAAGCCCCGCAACGGCCATAGAGCCAGCCGTCAGGGCCCCACTTCAGGCCGTTGGCGAACGTGTGATGGTTGTCGACGACGACCGAGAACCCGTCGAGTACCACGTCGGCGGGGCCGTCCGGGACGTCGTCCCCGTTCCGGTCGGGGATGAAGAGCAGTCGCGGCGGGCAGAGGAGCCAGACTCCGCCGAAACCGTGCTCGATGCTGGCGAGCATCTGCACGTCGTCGGTGAAGACGGTCCGTCGGTTGAAACGTCCGTCGCCGTCGGTGTCTTCGAAGATCAGGACGCGATCGCGTTGGCGGAGGTCGAACCGGTCCGTCGTGTCGGAATAGGTGTAGTTCTCGGCGATCCAGAGCCGTCCGCGACGGTCCCAGGCCATGGCGATCGGGTTCTGCACGTCCGGCTCGCTGGCGAAGACCGAGACCTGAAACCCGGCCGGGACGCGGAATCCAGCCGCCGCATCGGCCGCAGGCTGGGACCGAGAGGTCGAAGGCTCGGTATTACGCGGAGCGGGGAAATCATCGCCGGCGGATGCACTCAACGATATCAGGGCGACGATCAGGAGAACGCGATAGGGCAACGCGGTTCGTTTCATTTTCGTCCCGGGAAACCTGGTCTTCATCGGTGGATCGGTCGAGGCTTCCAGCTTAGCCGACCGGGCCTCCGACGTCATCGAAGTTGCCGCCCGAAGATTCATTCGAGAGACACGACCCTCGATGCCCATCTCGAAGAGGATCCGCGATTGCGGCGGATCGACGGCTCTCGGTATTGGTAGAGAATCGGTCGAGGATGTAAGATCTTGGGGTTCCCGCGATTCAAGAGGAGCAGAGGGTGACGCTACGAATCCGCCGAATCGACTGCGCCAGCGACGATGCCGAACGGGCGATCGCCGCATTGCGTGCCGAGCTGAGTCCCAAAGGGAACGTCGTGAGCCCCGAGGGGCGGGCGCGGACCATCGCGGCCTTCGGCGAACCGCTCGAGCCCCGGCAAGTGGTCGAGCGGATCTGTGACGACGTCGCTTCGCGGGGTCTTGACGCGGTGCTCGACTACGGGCGACGGCTCGATGGAGCCGAGCTCGACGCGGCCGGTCTGCGCGTCTCCGCGGACGAGCTGGAAGCCGCCCATCGCAAGGCCGAGCGGGCGTATCTCGAGACGATCGATCGGGTCCGTTCCAATATCCTGGCGTACCAGCGGGCCATCCTCAATCGAGACGTCCGATTGGACCGGGGACCGGGTTTCAAGCTGGGCTTGCTCTACAGACCTTTGCGACGAGTGGGGGTCTGCATACCAGGGGGGGCGGCGGCTTATCCATCCAGCCTCCTGATGACCATCGTGCCGGCGCAGGCGGCGGGGGTTGCCGAGATCGCCGTCGTCATGCCTCCCACGCGATTCGGTGGGTTCAATACCGATCTGCTGGCCGCATGCCACGCCCTGGGTCTCTCGGAGGTTTATCGGATCGGAGGCGCCCAGGGGGTCGCCGCACTGGCTTACGGTATCGATGCGATCGGGCTCGAGGCGGTCAACAAGATCGTCGGCCCGGGAAACCTCTTCGTAGCCCTGGCCAAGCGTCACGTCTATGGGACCGTGGATATCGATAGCATCGCCGGTCCGAGCGAGGTCGTGGTGATCGCCGACGTGTCCGCGAACCCTCGATACCTGGCGGCCGACCTGATCAGTCAGGCCGAACATTCGCCGGGCGCGAGCATCCTCCTGACCTGGGATAACACTCTCCCCGATCGGGTATTGTCGGCGCTCGAGGATCAGCTCGGTCGGCTGAGTCGGGGCAGTCTGGCTCGGGACAGCCTGGAGCGGTTCGGTGCACTCGTGCTCGTCCACGACGAGGACGAGGCCGTCCGGCTTTCCAACCGGATCGCACCCGAGCATCTGCACGTCTCGACGGCCGACCCGGGCGCCTGGTCCCTCGCCTGACCGATGCCGGGGCCATCTTCCTGGGACATTCGACGCCGGTCGCGGCGGGCGATTACGCCGCGGGGCCGTCGCATGTGCTCCCGACGGGCGGCACGGCGCGATGGGCTTCCGGACTCTCGGCCAACGACTTTCTCAAGAGGTCGAGCCTGATCTCGCTCTCGTACGAGGGACTCGCCGCGCTGGCGCCCGATATCCGGCTCCTGGCCGACAAGGAAGGGCTGACCGCTCATCGACTGAGCGTCGATCTCAGGCTCGAGAATCCTTCCGAATCTGGAGCGTCACAATGAATGCCGATTCGGGAGAGAGTTCGGAGACGTCCGAGGCCCGCTTCGTCGGCTTCGAGACAGCGGCTTTTGTCATTCGTCCCGCCGGTCCCGAGGATGTGGAGATCCTGACGAACCTGGTCCGCGAGCTGGCGATCTATGAGAAGATCGAGCATCGGATGCAGGCGACGCCCGCCGACTTCCGACGTCACCTGTTCGGCCCGATGCCCGCGGCCGAGGCGGCCATCGTCGAGGTGGACGGGAAGGCGATCGGTTTCGCCCTGTGGCACTCGACGTTTTCGACATTCCAGGGGCGGCCGGGCCTGTACCTGGAGGACATCTTCGTGCGGCCGGAGTATCGCGGTCGCGGAATCGGCAAGGCATTACTGGCGGGACTCGCCCGGTTGGCCGTCGAGCGCGATTGCGGATCGATCAAGTGGGTCGTGCTCGATTGGAACGACCCCGCCATCTGTTTCTACCGCGCCCTGGGGGCCAGCCCGTTGGACGAGTGGACCGTCTACCAGATCCGCGACGAGCCGCTCCGGAGCCTGGCCACCCTCGCTCAAGAGTTCGGATCGTCCAAAGCTGTTCGAGAGGATTTGTAGGGGATGAGTCGTTTCTTTCGCCCGAATGTCGTGCGGATGGCCGGTTATGTACCCGGCGAGCAGCCGCGCGACGGCGGATTCACCAAGCTGAATACGAACGAGAATCCGTATCCCCCGTCACCCCGGGTCAAGGCGGCTCTCGCAGATGCGGTGACCGACCGGCTGCGGCTCTATCCCGACCCGATGTCGACCGAGCTCTGCCGGACGGCCGCGGAACTGCACGGCGTGAGACCCGACATGGTCCTGGCCGGTAATGGGTCGGACGACATCCTCACGATCGTGACGAGGGCGTTCATCGGGCCGGGCGATCCGGCGGCGTTTGCAACGCCGAGTTACCTGCTCTATTCCACGCTCCTCCAGCTCCAGGACGGACTGTCCGTGAGCGTCCCTTACTCGGACGAGTGGTCGCTCGACCGCGCGGTCTTGTCACGACCGGGATTGAAACTCGTCTACCTGGCGAATCCCGATAGCCCCTCGGGCACGGCGATTCCTCGGGAAGAAGTTGCCGAGCTTGCGGCGATGGTCGATTGCCCGATCCTGGTCGACGAGGCGTACGGCGATTTCGCGGACGCGCGATTCCACAGCATGTCGCTGCTGGAAAAGCACTCCAATGTGATGGTCAGCCGATCGTTCAGCAAGGGTTACAGCCTGGCGGGAATCCGCCTGGGTTACCTGGTGGCCAGGCCCGAGTCCGTCGAGCAATTGATCAAGGTCAAGGACTCGTATAACTGCGATCGGCTGAGCCAGGTCGCGGGGGTCGCGGCCTTGAAGGATCGCGCCTACCTGGCAGAGACCCGGGGTAAGATCCTGGCGACGAGGGCCAGGCTCACTGCCGCACTGCGATCGATGGGCTACCGGATCCCCGACAGCCAGGCGAACTTCGTCTGGGCGACCGGCGGGCCGCCGCCGAGGCCGATCTTTCAGGCACTCAAGGAGCGGAGGATTCTGGTCCGACTGATGACTTACTCCGGATATCCCGAGGGCCTGAGGATCACCGTCGGAACCGATGAGGAGATCGACCAGCTCCTCGATGCCCTGCGTCAGATCGTCTGAAAACAATACCCCCACCGAGGGCCGTTCCCTCCGAGCAGGAATCTTAACTTTGAGCGCAGTGCAACGATTCGCCGAGATCGAGCGAAAGACTCGCGAGACCGACATCCGCCTCAGCCTCAACCTGGATGGCCAGGGTCGGGCGGAAATCCGCACGGGGGTCGGATTCCTCGACCATATGCTCGAGCTCTTCGCTCGCCATTCGCTCATGAACCTGACCGTCGCCTGTCAGGGAGACTTGCACGTCAACGACCATCACACGACCGAGGACGTGGGAATCTGCCTGGGCCAGGCGATCGACCGGTCCTTGGGCGACCGAGCGGGGATTCGACGCTACGGCCACGCGATCCTTCCGATGGACGAAACGCTGGTGACGGTCGCGGTCAACCTGGGCGGGCGTCCGTACTGGGTCTGGGAAGTCGCGATGCCGTCGCCCAAGATCGGCACATTCGACAGCGAGCTGGTCGCCGATTTCTGGCAGGCCGTCGCCACCCACGGGCGGATGAATTTCCACGCTTTGCTCCACCACGGGCGCAACACTCATCACGTCAGCGAAGCGATCTTCAAGGCGGCGGCGCGGGCGATCCGCGCGGCACTCGAGGCCGACCCTCGATCCCACGAAATCCCGTCCACCAAGGGAACGCTCTGACCCGGCCTCGACCGAATTGGCGGGGACAACCACTTATCCAATCAGAAGGGGAAATGGCCGCTCCGATATGACTACACCCAAGCGAAACCCGCGGCTCGGCCAGATCGTCAATGCCGCGCTCGTCGTCCTGGCCTTCGGCCTCCTGGCGCTGGTGATCTACAAGAATCGCGCGAAGATCCAGGTCGTCTTCAGCCGACCCCTCGACCTGCGCTTGCTGGCCCTGGCACAGGGGGTCTTCCTGGTCGGGATCGTGATCACGTTCGTCCGTTGGTACATCCTGGTCCGCGTGATCGATGGCCGATTCACGCTCCGGGCGGCGATCCTGCTGGGATTCATCGGCAACGTCTTCAACCTGGTCATCCCGGGAGCGGTGGGGGGCGACCTGATCAAGGCGGCCTATCTGGTGCGAATGCACGTCAAGAAGACGCAGGCGATCGCGTCCATGATCATCGATCGCATCCTCGGATTGCTCGGTCTTTTCGTGCTTGCGTCGATCGGCGGGCTGATTGCATGGCGTTCGGACCCTCCGATCGAGGTCCGCAGGCTGATCGTGGCGGCGTGGATCGCAATGGGCGTGGGTATCCTGGTCTTGACGGCGATCTTCACCCAGGCGGTCACCCGTCTCTTCCCGGGGCTCGGCCAGGGACATTCTCGACTGGCTTTGATCACCTCCGAGCTGAGCGAGATGTCGAGGACCTACCGAAAACGCCTGGACATCGTCTTCCTCTGCGGGGGGATGGCGATGCTCAACCACTCGCTGAACGTCGTGGCCTTCTACATCGTCGGGTTGATGCTCTTCCCTACCCTGACGACCACCCTCGCTGAGCACTTCCTCATGGCCCCGCTGACTCTCTTCACGATGGCGGTGCCGTTGCCGTTCGGTGCCCTGGGTCTCACGGAGGAAGTTGGTGACCAACTCTTCAGTCTCGTGGGACATCCCAGCGGATCACTGGCGATGCTGGGCTTCCGAGTCGTGATGTATGGGAGCGGACTCGTCGGCGCGCTCGTCTACCTGGCCAAGTTGAAAGAGATACGCGGATTGACCTCCTCGGCCCATGAGATCGAGGAGGAGATCAGCGAAGGGGAGCTCCATGAGGAGGAATCGGAAGACTGAAAGCCGGTCAGGCGAAGGTCTCGAATCCAAACCGCAGGCCACCCTACTTAAGTTCCGGGTAAAACGGTCAGTATGATAAACCGGGTTGCTTCGCCAGGAAGCTTTTCATTCCGCCCACCGAGGATTTTCAAGCCCGAGGAGCCTATGCGACGTCCCACCTTGAGATTTCTTGGGATTGCGATACTTGCAGGATTGATCGCGGGGGCCGCTCCCGATGCGGCGTTGAAAACGGCGCTGGAGGGAATCAAGCCCGACCGGATTCTCGAGCATATCAAAGTCCTCTCCTCGGATGAGTTCGAGGGCCGCGGCCCGGGGACGCCGGGTGAAGAGAAGACGATCGCCTATGTGAAGGGCCAGTTCCAGAAGATGGGGCTGAAACCGGGCAATCCGAATCGAACATTCGTTCAGGAGGTCCCTCTGGTCGGGTTTCAGGCCGAGCGGGTGAGTGGATCCTTCCAGACCCAGGGTGGTCGCGGTCGAGACGTGACGCTGTCGTTCCCCGACAATTTCGTCGCCGTGTCGCGACGCATGGCTCAGGAGGTCAAGGTCGAGAACTCGGATGTGGTCTTCGTGGGCTATGGGGTCGTCGCGCCGGAATATGGCTGGGACGATTACAAGGGCCTCGATGTCCGCGGTAAGACGCTGATCATGCTCGTCAACGACCCGCCGGTCACGGATTCGAAGGACCCATCGAAGCTCGATCCGTCCGTATTCAAGGGTCGCGCCATGACCTATTATGGGCGCTGGACGTACAAATACGAGATCGCGTCGGAGAAGGGTGCGGAGGCCGTGATCCTGGTGCACGAGACCGGGCCGGCCGGGTATCCGTTCGAGGTCGTCAAGGGGAGCTGGAGCCGGGAGAATTTCGATATCTCCGCGCCGAGGCAGGATCAGGCGCCCGTGCGCGTGGCAGTCGAGGGCTGGATCACCGAGGAGAAGGCTCGCGAGTTGTTCAAGGCCTGCGGCAAGGACCTCGCGACGCTGAAGGCCTCGGCGATCCACCGCGACTTCCGCCCCGTTCCGCTCGATTGCCGCGGCCGATTCGCGGTGGCGAATACTTTGCGCGACGTCCGATCGAACAACGTCGTGGCCAAACTCGAAGGGTCGGATCCGACGCTCAAGGACGAATATATCGTCTACACGGCCCACTGGGATCACCTGGGCCGCGACCCCGCGATCAAGGGGGACCAGATCTTCAATGGGGCGGTGGACAATGCTTCGGGAGTCGCCTCCGTGCTCGAGATCGCCGGCGCGTTCACCCGGATCCAGCCGGCACCGAAGCGATCGATCCTCTTCCTGATCGTGACCGCCGAGGAGAAGGGATTGCTCGGGGCCAAGTATTACGGGACTCATCCGCTCTATCCGCTGGATCGGACCCTGGCCAATATCAACATCGACGGGATCAACACCTGGGGGCCGACCAAGGACATCATCAGCATCGGCCTCGGCCAGACGACGCTCGACGATCTCCTCGAGAAGGTAGCGGGTGGATACGGCCGCACCATTGCACCGGACGCCGACCCCGAGAAGGGCTATTACTATCGGTCCGACCACTTCGAATTCGCGAAGCAAGGAGTGCCGGCCCTGGATCCCGAAGGAGGCCGGCAGTATATCGGCAAAGCCGACGACTATGGGAAGCGCAAGCAGGACGAGTACACGGAGAAGGACTACCACAAGCCGAGCGACGAGGTGAAGCCCGATTGGGATCTGTCCGGGGCCGTCGATGACATCAAGATCCTGACCGAGGTCGGATATTCGGTCGCCCAGGAGCCGAAATACCCCGAATGGAAGCCGAGCAGCGAGTTCCGGGCCCGTCGCGAGGCGATGCTCAAGGCGAAGAGACCATGAACGAGCCCCGTCCCTCGTTCGCCTGCGGCATCCCGTCCGAGATGGGGTCCCGGTGATGCCGCAATTCAAGGCAGGGTGGCTCCCGCTGGCCTTGCTGGCGGGAACCGTTGCGGTCGTCGCCACCTGGCTCGACTCTCGATATGAGTGGATCACGGCGGCGTTCGATTTGGTCGCGCACCAGTTCTACGAGATCCCGATCCTCGCCCGCTTCCGGCGTCCCTCGCAGCTCATCCTCGTTCGCTGGCATCTGGCGATCGGCTCGATGATTCTGGTCTGCGGGCTGGTGGCGGCAAACTGGCTGAGCAGGCATGCCAGAACCTGGATCGCGATCCTCGGACTCGGCTACGCGATTCGCGCGATGATCTGGATCTGCGGAAGCAACCTGCCGCTCGTGCCCGGAGATAGCTGTCATTACGTGGAGGTGGCGACCTCGGTGCTCCGGGGCGAGGGGCCGGTCAAGCATTACGTCGAGAGCTTCTTCACGGATTATCGCCGGATCCGCGAGGGCCGGGGCGTACTCGACGACTGGGCCACCCCCCTTGACGCTTACATCCGGGCCTTCGCGATGCGGATCGCGGGGGTCGCGCCCGACGATCCACCGGAGTCGAAGTTCGTCGTCGGGAAGGCGTGCGGTTTCCTGCTGAACCTCCTGTGCCTTCCTGCGCTCTACGGCTTCGCCTGGCGCCGATTCGGCGCTCGAACCGGCCTTGCCGCCATGGCGGTACTGGCCGTCCTCCCGGTCCATGCGATTTACGCCGGCTTCGTGCTCCGGGAGAGTCTGGTCGCATTGACGTCAATCCTCGCCGTCTGGAGCTTGACCGAGGTCTGGCATGCCGAGGCTCACATTCGACGCGCCTGCATCTGGGCGGTCTTGGCCGGCATCTGCGGCGGGCTCGCGATCCTGGCACGCACGACCTCGATGGCAATCCTCGCGGCCGGCGGCCTTTTCTTCCTCGCCACCCGGGGACGACGACAGTTCGTCCCGCTGCTGCTGTGGGCGGTGTGCATGGCCCTGGTCATCCTCCCCTGGTCCCTCACAACCTTCTGGGAGTACCAGAGCCCCTTTTACTCGTATACTTCTTATTTCGAGTACAACTTCTCATGGGCCATCCATCACTATGAAATGGGTAACGTTCGCGCCGAGCAATTCTACACGGCGGCGAACCTCCCCGAGATCGTCCGCGTGAAGATCAAGTCGGTGTTGATCATCATCGTGTACTCGACCATGATCGTCGGGCTGCCGATGGTCCTGGGATTCCTCGGACGGCTCCGGACACGCGGTGGGCCCGGCCGGGAGGTCGACCTCCTGATTGCCACGATCTTCGTGATCTTCGTGCTGGCGACGATCAAGAGCATCGCCGACGTCACTCAGGTGGCTCAGCTCGGGCGCTATTACATGCCGGTCTTCGTACTGGCCATCCCGACGGCGGTCTCCGGCTTGCTCGAATGGCTGGAATCGCTGAGAGTGCCTCGCAAGGCGATCGCGTGGTTGGCCACCGGTTACTGCGCCCTTGTCTGGGCCGATCCGACCTGGGCCTATGACGCGTCCTGGTTGACCAAACCGTTCCAGCTCCACTGGCCAGCGATCCGCGAGGCGGGCGACTGGATCAAGGCGAATCCGGACCAGGTCCCCCGTGACGCCCGGATCATGACGTGGTTCCCGTGGGAGCTGCGCGTGACCAGCGACCGGACTACCATCCTCATGCCCCGCAACTTCAACCCGGCGCGAATCAAGGAGGTCATCGCCCAGTATCGGGTGACGCACTTCCTCTGGGGATCATTCGAGCCCCCGCCGGATGTCGATCCCGAGACCCTGGGACCGGCCCTAGTGAAGCTTCGGGAAAGTAAGGGACCGACTGGACTGGGCCTGGCATCGGAACGCGAGATCTACCGGTCGCCTCGAGATGTGATGTTCTATCCGGTTCGACTTTATCGCCTCCCCTAGTCGACAGGCATGGAGAAAGATGAACGAGCCGAGTCGGTCCGCCGGGCTCATTTCGCTGCGATGGTCGATCGGGATTCTCATCCTGCTGCTCCTGATCGACGTCTGGTACCGCGCAGATACGTTCGGGCCGGACATCCGGGCGAGGACTGGGATCAACCTCTGGCCCGTGACGATCGGTGAGAGCGAACCTCTGGACTGCGACGAAGCCGCTTACGCCTACATTGGACACCGAATCGTCCGTGGCGACGTATTGTATCGAGACCTGACCGAGAACAAGCCTCCCCTCGGTTACTGGCTATATGCGACGGCCGTCGCGGCGGGCGGTTATCACGAGTTGACGATCCGGCTGTTGCCGATCCCATTCGTCCTCATGACGATCGCCGTCGTCTGGTGGATCGCGCTTCGGATCAATGGTCCGGGCGCGGCGGTCGTGGCCGCGGGTCTCTACGTCGTGCTCAGCACTGACCCTTTCCTGTATGGGAATGGGGCTCAATTCGAGCAATTCATCAACCTCTTCTCGACCATGGCACTCGGACTCCTCGTTGCCGGCTGGGAACGCGACAGGCGATTCTGGTGGATCTTCGGGGCAGGAGTCTGCCTGGGTGCCGCCACGCTCGTCAAACAAGTCGCGATCGTCCCGGCGGTGGTCGTTGTCCCGGCTCTACTGATTCGGGCTGGATTTACGAAACCCGGGGTATCGCGTCGGTGGGTTCGAGGGCTGCTCGACGTCATCGTGCTGGGAACTGGCATCCTGTCAGCGGCGGTGATCGCGGGGGCGATCCTGCTGGCCCAGGGCGCGGGCCGGGACGCTTATGACGACATCGTCCTCTACGGAGGAGCGTTGGCGACGGACACCTTGCCCGAGCCGAATGCTCCCCACACTCTTGTCCGCTGGCTGACCGGCAACGCGGATCCCAAAGGACAGCTCGCCTGGCCATTCGGACCGACCAAATATCTGGTATGGTGGGGCACAGGAAGCTGGCCGATCTGGCTGATATCCGTCCCCGCGTTGGCGCATCTGATGTTCGCCTCACGGAGGGAGCCGCGGCGGTTCCTGGTCGCCGCGTGGACCCTGGCCACCTGGCTCGAGGCCATGATGCCCGGCCTCTACTGGCCGCATTACTATCTGCTGCCGACGCCGGGGATCGCGATCGCGATCGCCATCACCTTCGCGGATATTCTCGCCGATGTCGTTCAGCCGACTCACCCGAAGCGACGGATCGTGTACGCAACTGGATCGATCGTCTTGATGGCGGCGATCGGCGGTACCCTTTTCATCCAGGCACGTTCGTATCTGGGAGTGGCCCCAGAGCAGTTGACGATTCGCTATAAAGGCGGCCAGCAATGGGTCACGTTGAGGGCGATGGCTCGCGACCTCCTCCGGCGATCGAAGATCTGGGATCGGCCGCAACTCTACGTCTGGGGTTGGCAGAGTCCTCTCCACTTTTACGGACGCATGGACAGCCCCACGAGGCACTTCTTCGTCGATAATCTCTTGCGAGACCAGGCCGACCGCAACCACCCGCTGATCGCGCCCAGGACCGCCGAGATCATGGCCAGGCTCCGGCAACGCCCGCCCGAGTTGATCTTCGCGGGATACGCCCCGTTCGCGGATCTGCGATCCTTTCTGAAGGAATTCTACTTGCCTTCCCGACAGGTCATTCACGACGAGCGATCGGGCGTCGGGCTCTGGATTCGCCGCGACTCGTACGGCCGATTCGAAGCGTCGGCCAGGTAGGAACACACCCGGACTCAGCGGCCGATGCGTTCGGCGACGGCGGTCGCCGATGGCTCCTCGATCAGTCGCAAGTATCGATCTCTCAGGCCGCCCATGATCATGCTCCAGCTCTGGCTCTGGGCGTATTGACAGGCCGCTTCGGCCATCCGTAGACGCTCACTCGGCCGGTCGATCAGCGACAGGAGGGCCTCGGCCATACGCTCGGGCGGTTCCGTGGGCTCGACCAGGATTCCGGTCGTCCCCGACTGGACGATCTCGCCCACACCGCCGGGCGCAGTGCGACCACGGGCAGACCCGAGGACATGGCTTCGAGGACGACGTTCCCAAAGGTCTCGGTCCGGCTCGGAAACGCGAAGAGATCCGATGCCGCGTAGTGGTCGGCCAGGTCTTCCCCCTTCCGATAACCGACGAACCGGGCGACCGATCCCAGCCGGGCCTCCGAGGATGGCCTGGAAGGACCATCCCCCACCATCAAGATCCGGACCAACGGGCGCCGGGCCGCGACGATCTCCAGGGCGTCGGCGAGGTAATCGACGTTCTTCTCCGCGGCCATCCGGCTCACGTAACCGATCACGATATCATCCGGGGTCCAGCCCATCGCACGGCGAATCTCGATTCGACCGGCACGGTCGGGCCGGAAGAGCGAGCGATCCACGCCGCGCTTCCACAGGACCAATCGCTCGAATCCTTGCCCTTCCAGCTCCCGGATGGTCGATTCCGACGGGACGTAGGTCTCCAGAGTCCGGTTATGAAACCACCGCAGATATTTCCAGATCAGACCGCGTGCCCAGCCGACCCCGTAATGGTGGGTATAGTGGTCGAAGTTGGTGTGGAAGCTCGAGACGACTTTGAGTCGATTCCGCAACGCATACCGCAGGACGCTCAGGCCGAGGGTCGCCTCGGTGGCGATATGGATCAGGTCGGGAGCGAAGGAATGAATGGCCCGATGGACCGAGCCGAACGGCGGCAGCGGGAGGTGGAGTTCCTTATAGAAAGGGAGCACGATCGATCGCACGGGATGCGACGAAGCATCGATCTCGGCCGACCGGCCGTAGTCGGGATGAATCAACTGGACCGAGTCGCCCTGTCCCCGCAAGTGCCGGACCAGTTCACCCAGGGTCCTCGAGACGCCGTTGACCTGGGGGAAATAGGTTTCCGTGACGATTGTGACGCGCATGATCTGCCCAGCAAGAGGACGGCACCGCCGACCGGTCTGGTCTTGCTCCCGGGAAGACGGCCCGCAGCTTGGGAGCTCGATCGACGGCGCGGTCGTCCGGTCGATAACGACACAGCCAACGATGCTACCCAACCCGGTTCGTTCGTCCTAGACAAGCTCTCGCGATCTCGATCCGTCGGACTTCGCATCGGTCTTGTCGAACCGGTCGCGACGTGCGAAACTCGGGTCTCGCGAAGGTTGATCTTCCCGAAAACTTCAAGAAGCCTGACGACGATGAGGAACTGAGTTGAAAGAAAATCCAGTCAAACGGGCGCTGCGGGACGGAAAGCCGCAGATCGGGACCTGGCTCACGATGGGGAGCATCGTCGCCTCGCGGTACCTGGCCAGGGCGGGATTCCCCTGGCTGACCGTGGACCTGGAGCACACCCACACCGACATCCAGACCGCCGCCTACATGTTCGCCTCGATCGCCGACGCCGGCTGCGTGCCCCTGGCGCGAATTCCCACGGGGAAACATGAATACATCAAGTTGGCCCTTGATAACGGGGCGATGGGCATCGTTGCCCCGATGGTGATGGACGCCGCCGAGGCCCGGTCCATCGTCGCGGCGTGCAAGTATCCTCCCAGAGGAAATCGGTCCATCGGCAGTGGAATGCACTCCCTCAACTTCGGAGCCACGGTGCAAGAATATTATCGAGGTGCCGACGACGAGATCCTGGTCGTGATCCAGGCGGAGCATATCGATGCCGTCGAGATCGCCGACGAGATCTATTCGGTGCCCGGCCTCGACGCGGTATTCGTGGGTCCCAATGACCTGACGTGGTCGATGCGGGCGGCCGATGGTTCGTTCGCCAGCCCGGAGACCTTCGAAGCCACCCTCACGCGAATCCGCGAAGCCGCGAAGCGGAATCACCTTCCCTGCGGCCTTCACGTCTTCTCGCCGGCCGATGCCTTGAGACGCGCCGCCGAAGGCTGGCAGTTCATCGCGGTCAACAGCGAGCTGAAGATGATGCTCGACGGCGCCGGCGCGATTGCCGGTGCGATCAATCCGAAATCGAACGCCGAGTCGCTCGCCAAGTATTGAGCTTGAACGGACGATCCGTCACGGGGGATGTCGGATACCGGGGGAGAACGGGCGGTCAACCGACCAGGGTCTCGATCGGCGACTTGGGCAGCCGCATCTCGAGGTATTCGACCAGCCGTTCCTGCTCGGCAATCCGAGCATCCAGGAGATCCAGACTCAGAAGCACATTCCCCGACGAATCCTTGAAGATCGGTTGGATCAGCATGGGCTTTCCGGATCGCGTGCGAAACGTCACGATCTCGCATATCTTGAAGTATGACCAGGGAATCCCTCTGATCCCGTCGGAATTGACGATTTCCTCTCGAGTCTCTCCCGAAAACCAGAAGCCCACCGCGAATCCGGCCGTCAATAAGCTCGCGAGCAGGAAAAAGCCGAAACGCCGACCCCACTCCCCCCCACCATGAGCCGAGACGAGGAAGCCTACGCTGACGACCAGCCCGATCAGAGTCAAGCTCCAGAAGAAGATTCCGCGTGCACAGTTTCGATTATTCGTCCGGAGGTGAAAAGGCTCACCGCCGCACCTCACAAGTCCCGCACCCCGTGAAGTCGGCGCTTCCAGGATCAGGATGGATCGAGACCATAAAATGTCCTTGAAAAGGGATTCGATCAGCCTCTTGAATGGGTCGCCGAGACAGCAAAACGTGATCATTGATATAACATAAAACCAATTTGGACCAAAGCTACGTTCGAATCCGTGATGCTGAATGAACTGGTTGATGAGAACGCCCTCGATGGAGCACACTGTCATCAAGAAGCAGAGGTAAGGGAGCCTCAGCGTCATCTTGGCGGACATCTCTCCTCCCGGATTGATTGATCGTACCGGACCGGATCGAAGATATTTGGGGCCGGATGGTCGATCGAATCACCCGTCGAGCCAACGGTCCCACATCGGATCCTTCTCGGGTCGGATCCGGGATATCGGCGTCGCTGGCGACATCCTCGTCGTCGATCGGGCCGGGAGGTTTCTCGCGTATGGACCGGTTGAACGGTTCGACTCGACGACTTGATCGCTCCGATTCGATTGAATGCTCCAAAAAACCAAGAGGGGAATCGCGACCCGAAAAAGTCCGCCGATTCCCTTCCTCCAATCAATGTCGAGAGCGTTCATGGCGTAAATTCCTGCACAAACGCAGATGATAATCGTGGCCCAAATCGCAATCGAGAGCCGCGAATCCGAATTCTGCATGAGAGTTTACCTCCGCTTCGCGACCTGGAAGTATCCCCAAAGCTCAGCGGTCTGACCATCTTCCAGCACAACGTCCACGCGGTAGCTCACCGGGGTTGGGCGATCGAAACTGCCGATCAGCAATGAAGCAGGCGGTTTGACGTCGGCTTGAATCGGAATGGACTGCCACGGGCCGCGAAGCTCCGTCTGCACGCGGATCTTGATCTCGCGCAGCTTCGCATCCGGGGGCCACGTGAACCCGAGGCTCACCGACTCATCGGGCGCCGGTACGATCGGCCGAGGGATCGCCGTGAAGGCCGAGAAAAGATCCTTGGTTGATTGCCTTGAAGGCGGCGCTCCCGGCTCTTCCTTCGTGCCGACGAGCCAGCCCAGGGCCTTTTTCTGCGACGCGGTGACCCAGGTCTGATTGATCCAGTATCGGTATTGTCCCGTGCCCATCACGGAATCGTCCGCGGGCTCGGGATGGGGAAGACCGATCGGGTGTCCGATCCCTTCGTGATAGACGACGCAGTCCGAACCGCTATAGGGCACGCGCCAGCCGTCGGCGCTGACCAGGCCCATGCCGAGTCCTTCGTCGGCATGGTAGGTTGCCCGGGCGCCGCCCGACTCCGCCCCGGGAAAATGCCTCCCCTGCTCGCCGATACTTCCCTCGAATGTCGGCAGGCCGTTGATCTCGCGGGTTCGATGGAAGTCGTCCATTTCACGCCAGTTGATGTCGCTCAGGACCAGTAGAATCGGGAAGCCGTCTCCGCGCCGGGGCCATTTCAGGGCCGAACGAGCCTCGATCATCGAGTGATCGAAGGTCTGATTCGGATCCGTACCCCTGATCTCCTGGCTTGTCTTGCCGACGATCAGCGGCTCGGCATGGGTCTGGATGAGCAGCCTCGATTTCCCGGCCGATTCGCGACGATGAAACGCCTCGATCCGCTTCAGGAAATAATCGACACGCTCTCTCCAGTCGACCAGGGGAATTCGATCCTTCGGGACGAGGTACACCACATCGAGGTTGATCGTGTCGATCGGATATTTGCCGTCGAAGGTGTGAGCGCCTCCGTCTCCGGCAACCGCGGGAATCCCGGCCGTCCAGATGGTGGCGAGCACCAGAGCCATGAGCATCCTGCAAGATCCGTTTCGACAACCGACCATGAGAGTCTCCGTGATCCTTGATGCGACTGGTGGAGGTGCATTTCGATCGTATCAAAATGCGCCATGTGCATCGAGACCTCGACCTTTCGTAGGACGGGATTCGCGATCGCCCCGAAGCGAGTGGGAGTCCGGCCATGATAGATGGCCAAGATCGCCCTCCATTGTGTTACAATCTTGTTTAATATCGTCGCATGGCGCAAGCTGAGGGGACCGGTTCTGACGGGTTCGGAATTGCGATCCAGTTCGGCGGGAGGGCATTCGCGGATGAAGCGATCGATGCGCGAAGGCTCCGGGGAGCTTTGCATGCCCCGGAGCTCTCTGACCATGCACCTGATCCAGACTCTGACCTTGTTCTACTGCATCGTGGCGGCCTTACCTGTCCTGGCGGCCGATGATGCGGCGGGAATCGCCTTCTTCGAGAGTAAGATCCGGCCCGTGCTCGTCGAGCGGTGTCACGAGTGTCATTCCGGCTCGCTAGCGAAGCCGAAGGGGCATCTCACTCTGGATAGTCGCGAGGGAATCCGTAAAGGGGGGACCTCCGGTCCAGGAGTCGTCCCGAGAGACCTCGAGTCGAGCGCGGTGTTCCAGGCGATCAAGGCGGCTAATGGCTTCGATGCCATGCCGCCGAAAGGCAAACTCCCGGCTTCGGTCGTGGCCGACTTCCGGCGCTGGATCGAAATGGGTGCTCCCGACCCTCGCGACACAGCGGGCAAGTCCTCGACAACGACCGCCTCACGACTCGGCGATGGCCGCGACTGGTGGTCGCTACGGACAATCGAGAGGCCGGCTGTCCCGCCGGTCGAGTCGGTGATGGCCTTATGGGCCCGTACGCCGATCGACCGATTCATCGTCGCGAAACTGTCCGAGAAGGGGATGAGCCCGTCGCGCGAGGCCGACCGACGCACTTTGATCCGTCGCCTGTCCTTCGACCTGATCGGCCTGCCCCCGACCCCCGGGGAGGTTGCCGCCTTCCTCGATGATTCATCGCCCGACGCCTATGAGCGGCTGGTCGATCGTCTGCTGGCGAGCCCTCATTATGGCGAGCGTTGGGCGCGGCACTGGATGGATGTCGTTCACTTCGCGGAAACCCATGGACATGATCAGGATCGAATCCGGCCCAATGCCTGGCCCTATCGCGACTACCTGATCGCGGCGTTTAACCGCGATATTCCCTACGCGCGATTCGTCCAGGATCAGGTCGCCGCCGATGCCTTGTTCCCCGACGAGCCGGCCCTCGTGGTCGCGCTCGGGATGTTGGCCGCGGGTCCGTGGGACGAGAGCTCGCTCCGCGATATCCGGGACGACAGTATCGATCGACAGATCGGTCACTACATCGACCGGGATGACATGGTCAGCACCGTGATGTCCACCTTCGTCAGCTCCACGGTTCACTGTGCTCGTTGCCACGATCACAAGTTCGACCCGATCTCCCAGGCCGATTATTACAGCCTTCAGGCGGTCTTCGCCGGTTCCGACAAGGCCGAGCGGGCCTACGACACGGATCCCAGGGTCTCTCGGGTGCGACGGTCTCTGGCATCGGATGCCAAGCAGGTTCAGAGTCGCGATCCGTCGCTGGCGGCCTGGGTCTCCGCGGAACTATCGGCCTTGCCGCCGCAACAGTTGGTCTTCGCGGCCGCGAGCGAGTTCGCGCCCGATGCCGGTCACAAGCCCCCGGGAGGTCCTCGACCGGTCCACATCCTGAGGCGTGGCGACATCCATCAGCAAGGGCCCCCGGCGCCTCCGGGTACGTTGAGCTGCGTGGCCGGGCTACCATCGCGATTCCCTGCGGTCACCGGCGAGGACGAATCGGTGCGACGCGCGAGCCTCGCCAGGTGGCTGACCGACTCCCGGAATCCGTTGACCTGGCGATCCATCGTCAATCGAGTCTGGCACGAGCACTTCGATCGCGGGATCGTGTCGACTCCCAACGACTTCGGTCGAATGGGAGCGATCCCCTCTCATCCGGAGCTGCTCGACTGGTTGGCGGCGAACTTCCGCGATTCTGGCGGATCGCTCAAGCAACTCCATCGCATGATCGTCACCTCGGCAGTCTATCGGCAAGAATCCGAGGATAATCCGTCGAATTCGGCACTCGACGCGGACGATGCCTGGCTCTGGCGACAGCGACGACGACGGCTGGATGCGGAGTCGATCCATGACGCGATCCTCCAGGTTGCCGGCCGACTCGATACCACGATGGGGGGACCCTCGGTCCGACAGTTCATGCTCAGCGCCGGGGTCCATGTCACGCCGGTTGTCGATTACACCAGGTACGACTGGAACAGCCCGGGATCCTCGCGTCGGAGCGTCTACCGATTCGTGTTCCGGACGTTGCCGGACCCGTTTTTCGACATCCTCGACGCGGCCGATTCTTCGCAATTGATCGCCGTTCGCAACGAATCGACCACGCCCCTCCAGGCCCTGGCGCTCCTCAACAACCCGTTCGTCTTACGCCAGTGCGAGCACTTCGCAGGGCGTCTCGAAAAACTCGCCCCGGATCTTTCGGGACGGATCAAAGCCGCCTTCGAGCTGGCCTACAATCGTGCGCCGACGGAGGGGGAGGTTGCCATGCTGTCGGAATACGCCGGCCGCCACGGCCTTGCGAATTTCTGCAGGCTGATCGTCAACAGCAACGAATTCCTCTTCGTGAATTAGGACGCTTTCCGCTTGGGTCGCTCACGAAGAATTCTACTAACCCGACGCGCCATCGAGGGTCGGACGGCATTTCCCTCGCTGGCGCGTCGGGTTAGTATGAGTGACATGCGTGTCGAGCAGTGCGCAAGACAGGCTGAAGGCGCCATAGAGGGCCAGGCAACTGTGCCGTTCGGGGCGGCTGGCGGACGTTCAGATCGAGGGAAATCGAGCGGATCACCGGCCGGCTCAGCCTGCCCTAGTATGGGGGCATATCGATGACGAATTCGATCCCGCGACGTGATTTCCTCTGGCGAATGGGGGGCGGCCTGGGTGGTATCGCGCTCGCCGATCTCCTGTGCCGGGATGAACTGATCGCCGCGACCGGTTCAGGCCGGCCGATTCCATCATCCGACCTCAACGGAGGGCTCCATCATCGCGCCAAGGTTCGGAGAGTAATCCAGCTTTTCATGAACGGCGGCGTGAGCCAGATGGACACCTTCGACCACAAGCCGGAGCTGGACCGTCGACACGATCAGCCGTTCGACCCGGGCACCCACGTCGAGGCTCCGACCAGCGCTCCCGGGAAGCTGATGAAGAGCCCCTTCGCGTTCAAGCAACATGGCGAATCGGGACGATGGGTCAGCAGCGTCTTCCCCGAGATCTCGACTTGCGTCGACGACCTGGCGTTCCTGATGGCCCTGTCGTCGAAGACGAACGTTCATGGGCCGGCCAGCTACATGATGAACTGCGGCTTCCTGATGCCCGGATTCCCGAGCCTCGGCGCCTGGCTGTCGTACGGATTAGGCTCGCTGAGCGACAACTTACCGACCTTCGTGGTGTTGCCGGACCCGAAAGGATTGCCCTACAACGCCAAGGGGAACTTCACGGCGGGATTCTTGCCCCAGTCGCATCAGGGGACCATACTCGAAGCCGGGGCACCCCGACCGATCCCCGACCTGTTCCCGCCCGCCTCGGCCGGCTTCATCACTCCCGAAAGCCAGCGGGAGGGGCTCGAGGTACTGTCGCGGCTGAACCGCAGTCATGCCTCGGCCAACGAAGGAGACACGCGCTTGGAATCGCGGATCTCGGCCTACGAGCTCGCGGCACGGATGCAGCATAGTGCTCCCGAGGCGCTCGACCTGGCCAGCGAGAGCGCAGCAACGCGCAACCTGTACGGCCTCGACGAGCCCACGACCGCCGACTTCGGTTGACGGTGCCTGCTGGCCCGCCGACTGCTCGAGCGCGGGGTGCGGTTCATTCAGGTCTGGAGCGGCGCGGGGGGGCCGGCCAATAACTGGGACAATCACGGCGACATCCCCCGCGAGCTCCCGGCCATCGCGCGCACCGTGGACCGCCCGACCGCGGCCCTTTTACGCGACCTGAAAGCCCGAGGACTGCTCGAGGATACGCTGGTCGTCTGGAGCACCGAGTTCGGCCGCCAGCCGTTCACGCAGGGAGCCGTGGGACGCGACCATAACGGCGGGACTTCGGTCGCCTGGATGGCCGGCGCGGGCATCAAGGGAGGCTCCGCCCATGGAGAGAGCGACCCCTGGGCCTGGAAGGCGGCCACGGGGCAGACCTATTGCTACGATCTGCACGCGACGATCCTGCACCTACTCGGGATCGACCATACACGACTCACGTTCCGACATAACGGGATTGACCGACGCATCACCGACGTACACGGCCATGTCGTCCGGGAAATCCTGGCTTGAACAGGCCGACGGACACCAGTCTCGCCCTTGCAGAAACCGAGCGGCTCGGCTCGGTTCCGTTTAGACTCATCAATTCAGGTTCTTATCCGCCTGGCTCTGGGCACCCGAGTAGTTGAGCAGGCCATGCAGGACCATGACAACCGTCCCGGAGCCGAGGCTCCCGGCCTGAGGATGATGGTCGGGAACGTATTGTAGCTGCATCTGGCCGATGCCCAGGCTCCAGTTTGAGACACTGGTCGGGGGCAGACCCTGGCTCAACGGGCTAACGGGCACACCCTGCGCTGTGAAGTAATTCGAGGGGAAGTTGTTGAACGCCGGCAAGGCTTGACCGGTACCGGCAAATGCCGCGCTGCTCTGTGAGGCATAGGACCAGTAGAGTTGCGTCGGCAGTCCGTTCACCTCGGTGCCCGTCGGGCCGGCGACATTGAGGACCAGGTCCGACCCGTTCTGGAGGTAATTGCCGCCGACCAGATTGATGGCGCCGGTGACGGCCTGCTGGGGTGCGGTCGCCGACGGTTCGGAGATCAGGAACTGGAAATGCATACGCCGCGACAGATTACTGGTCCCCGGCTTGCCATAGCCGTGGATCGTGATGGACTGGTCGCTGAATCCGCCAGGGCCGATGGTGTAATTGCCGGTGCCTTTGAAGACAAACGACTCGCGCTGGATTTCAGCCGGGGTCGGTTGCGGCGTGCCGGGTGGGTAGAGGATCGAAACATACTGCTGGACGTCGGGCGCGGGATAGTGCTTGCCCGGCAGGGCCGGGCCCAGAGGATGGGAAGCGAGCAGCTCGCGGGTCTCGAGCGTCTCGATCACCGGACTGCGTCGCCGCCCATTTCGGTCGCGAGCCTGAGGGGCCTTCGGATTCATCGGTCCTGTTCTCCTCTCGTCCCCTGGCCTTGTCTCGCCTCGGCCGAAAACCGACCGCCTGAGATACCGCCGGCACAGCCGGTGAGCAAATCCCGGTCAGTGAGCGCCGCCCTAAGATATGAACTTGGACACTGCGCTGGTGATTTGACTGGTGTTGATCAGCCCCTGGAATGTGACGATGACCTGGCCCGAGCCCCTCGTGCCCGGTAGCGGTCGTTGATCGGGTATCCAGTGAATTTCGAGAGTCCCGGCTCCCTGGGTGAACCCCGAGCCCGGCAAGATTCCCGACGGTCCGGCGTACGGCCCGGCGCTGGTGTTGGTGTCAAAAGTCCAGCTCAGTTGCGTCGGGAGCTGATCGGGATTTGACCCGGAAGCCGGCTGTCCGTTGAGGTCGAGCACCAGCGAGCTGCCCGACTGGAGATAATTCTGGGCGAACAAGTCGGCCACTCCGGTGATCTGGTTGGCATACGGATTACCGGGGGTAGGGGTCGCGGCGGGGTTCGCCGGAGGAAACAAGACGATCTGGAACTTCCCACGGAAGAACTGATTCGAGCCGCCGTCGGTCCCGTACAGGTGAATCGTGTCCGCCCGATCCGAGAACCGCGGCGGCCCTATTGTGTATTGACCGATCCAGCGAGCGGTCATGGTCTGGCGGCGGATCTCGCGCGGCGTGGGAGTGCCGGGAGCCACGTTGGGCTGATAGAGCGCATCAGCCACCTGGCGAATGACTTTCGGGTTGAGGAAGGAGCCGGAAGTGTTCTTCCCCAGCAATCCGTTGGGCGAATCGGTATGGGCCTGATTCGACGATGTAGCGGACTGTCCCTTCGCCGCGGCCAACTCCTTCTGGACGAGCGCCGCGTACGCGGAGCCGGCGGGACGCGTGGCGTGCTGGGTCGTGGTCGATGTCACGGCCGATAAGAGCTCTCGGTCTTCCAACCCTTCGACCGCCGGGCAAGACCGGATCGGTCGCCTCGGCCGGGCGTCGCGGGGATCGTGAGAATGCGTCACGCGATTCCTCCTCAATTGATCCCCTTGAAGAGCGGGTTAGCCGCCCCAGTTGTATTGATGAGCCCCTGTATTCGTACGATGACCGTGCCCGATTGCTTGGTCCCAGCGTGGAGTCGATTCGTGGGGATATACTTGATGTCTATCAGGCCAGCCCCCTGGTTGAACGCCACCGCGCCGCCCGAGCCGCCGGAGATCAGGCTCACCTCGCCCGATGGGGTGGTCACCGTATAGGCGGGTGTCGAATAAAGGCCGCCGGAGACCCCGTTCGGGTCGATGAGGAATTGAATCCTCGAAGGCAATCCGTTCTGCAACATGCTCGGATCGCTGGAGGTGACGCCGGGCAGATTCGTGAGCTCGGCGAAAAGCGACGTCCCGGACTGGAGGGCGTTGGCGGCGAAGAAGCTGAGTAGTCCGGTCACCTGCCCGGCGACCGGATCCAGAGTCGTCGGCGTGGCGGTCGGGTCGGCCGGCGGGAACAGGATGAGCTGGGCCCGCGCGTTGAGCGACTGATTCGAACTCACATTTCGCCCGTCGCTGTAGATATGGATCGTGGAGGATTGGTTGGAGAATCGAGGAGCCCCCACCGAATAATGGCCGACGAATTCGGCCCAGAACGTTTCCCTCTTTATCTCGGATGCAGTCGGCGTCGGGACCGAATAGGTACCCGGAGGAAACGTCTGTCCGCCGATCGTGGTCGGCGTGGTCGTGGTAATCGGAGCATAGAGCGTCTGCGCGATGCCTTGCAACAAGGACGCATTCACCCAAGGCGGTGTTGATCCGCCCGCGGATTTCGAGGTCGAGACAGCCTCGGAGCCGGTTCCGGTCGTAGCCTTTTGCACGATAAGGTTCAGGTATGGACCCTTGGATTGGCCGTTGCCCTGGGATGATCCCACGACGTGCAGGGTCAACAACAGGTCGCGCGTCTCCAGGCCCTCGATGCAAGGGCGATACCGCCTGGATTCGTGGTCCTTGGTCATTGCGTGAGTCCCCAAGTCCTGGGTCCATCAGTCCTGAGCGTGAGCCGCCCGGCCGTGACGACCGTTCGCCGGCCCGCCCTTGTCCGAGTCTCGGCGTTCCATCGACGGCGGGAGATTTCATCGCCCTCGATCGACGCCGCAATCACTCGAGGGCAGGTCAAGGAAGGATGCGTTCGCCGATGGCCGTGTTGAGATCCAGGATCGCCCGCCGATGTCTCACCATCGAGTCCCGGTATTGCTTGACCACGTCGTTGTAAGAGAGCTGCGCCTCGAGGTAGTCCACCACGCTGGTCTCACCCTTATCGTAGAGTCGGAACGCCGCATCGCGCACTTCCCCCGCAGCCGGGATGATCTCTCGACGGTACTCCAGCACGCTGATATAGCTCTGCTCAAGCTCTTGTGCGGCGTCGAGGACGTCGCGGGTGACTTGCCGCTCGACGCTCGTCGATTGGATCTGGGTCTGATTCACATTGATCTTCGCTCGCGTGATATTCCCCTGGTTCCTGTTGTAGAGGGGGATCGTCGCCGTGAGGCCCAGGGTCCACGAATAGGCGCGAGGAACTCCCAGATAGGTGTTGTTCTGGAATGTGTAGGGCTGGTAGAGCACGTAGACATCCGGGTAGGCATTGGCCCTGGCGAGCTGGACGTCGGCATTCGCCCTCATGACGCCCATCTTGATCGCGATCAGATCCGGCCGGCCGGCCAGAGCCCGGTTCACCAGATCTTCCCGCGTGCTCGGCACCTCTCGAACCTGGCCGATGGAATCGCGCACCTCGAGTTTCGTCGCACCGCTCAACGGCAGGTTGAGCATCAAGGCCAAAGCTCGGTTGGCCTTCACCTTCGCCTGGCGGGACTCTCGGACCTGGAGTTCGGCGATCTGGAGCTTGGCCCGGAGCGCGAGGACGTCGCCCAGCTTGATTATTCCCGATTTGAAGAGCGACTCGTTCCGCTCGAGCAGCTTGCGGGTACCGGCCTCGTAGGTCTCGCTGAATTTCACGGTCAGGCTTGCCGCGACGCAATCGACATAGACTGTATAGAGGTTGTCGATCGAGTTGCGGATCGCATCCTGGAGCTGGGCCTCGGTGACCTTCCGGGCCGCGCGTGCCGATCGGGTCCTTGACGCCCGCTTGAAACTGACGTCGAGGGGATAATTGATGTTGATGTCGCTTTGAGGAGGCCCGCCAGGCCGGAGGAATGAGAAGTGCCCGTAGGGGATGAGCTGTGTGTCCGCATAGAAGATCGGATTTGCGCGGAGATTGGCCGTGAGGAGGTCGGCATCCGCCATGGGGATCTCGAGGCGATAAGCCTCCAGATCGAGGTTCTGCTTGACCAGGAGCTCGATCGCGGTATCGATGGTCATCCCCTCATCGGGACCCTCCATCGTTTCGGGGAGGCCCAGATCGCCGTATGCGGGGACATTCTGCTCCTGGATGGGCTGGACGGCAAACTGACTCCGGCTCGAGGTCCGGAATGCCGGGGCACTCGGCGCCGACAGGGAACTGACGGGAACGTGACTGCCGGCAGGTCCGGGTTTGCCGCTGAACGGGGCGCTCGAAGGCGTCCCGGAATCGGGGAAGTCCGCCGAACCCAGCGGCTGACCGACCGTGCTGGCGCCGCCAGCCGCACCTGGCGGTGCCCCGACGTCGAATTGCGGCCCCTGGGCATGGGCCGTCGATATCGCCGTCAGGAACAGCATGAAGGCCGATGCAATCCATGCCCGCGCAGACCAAGGCGCGCGCCGGGTTCCGATATCTCGATCCATTCCGATCGACCTCCTGTCGTCGGACGCGTCTTGACGCACTCGCCGCTTCGAGGCGGGCTTCCTGCCCACCCCGCCAGTCGAGCAGAGACTGGGATCTTACGGGCCGAATCCATGGCCCCGACCCCGATCATCCGCTCCCGGACGGCCAGTCGTCTCGTTTATCGCGACGTTCGGGATAGAGAAATCCCTTCAGACGTGTCGTGGGCGGAATCCTAGCCGAGGGCTCGGAATCCGGGAAGGTCAATTCCGACTCGCCGCGAAACCATCGAAACCCGTTCCGAAGGCAACTTCGCAGATTCCCATGAGGATCAGGTTATTCTCGACCCTGGCGTCGGGGCCGGAAACCAGGGGAGCGAGAAGCGCGGCATCGCCGCCGGTCCAGATGACCCACGGATCTCCGTCGAGATCCTCTCGCTGCCGAACGAGAAGTTCGCGGACGGCACCGACGATCCCCCAGAAAATCCCGGCCTCCAAGGATTGAATGGTGCCGCGGCCCCACGCGGGCGGGGCGTGATCCAGATGGATCAGGGGAAGCTGGGCGGTCATCAGATGCAAGGCCCGGGCGGTCATCGCCAGGCCGGGCGCGATCGCGCCTCCTTGCCAAACTCCCTCGGATGTGAGCCGCTCCACCGTGATCGCCGTACCGCACATGACCGTCAGCCCCGGACGGCCCGGCGGGATGAGCCGGCTCGACGCGAAGACCGCGAGAGCCCGGTCGGAGCCGCCGCTGTCGGCCCCCTCCACATCCTTGGCCACCGGCACTTCCGCGGCCGAGCGGATCCAGGTCACCCGGCCGATTCCTTGAACGTCGAGAAACGCTTCGAGCCGGTCGGCGACGGGGGGATTCACCGTCGAGACCGCCCACCACGAGTCTCCCGCTCCTGGCTCGAGCCGAACCCAGTTCTCCCAGGCTGACGTCCAGGCGGCCGGCTCATCCAACGGCAGCGCGATGACTTCCGCGATCCGTCCCGAACTGTCGAGCCGGCCCCACTTGAGTCGAGTGTTCCCCAGGTCTGCCACGATACGGAGCATGGCCTAAACGCCCGGCAGCGGATTGGCCATCGGCATCGGCAAGGTGCCTGCGGCATCCGCATTCGCATCCTCGCCGGGGATCGGCCCCATGGTTTCGGCTGTGCGAGCCACGGTCCTACGTGGCGGCTCCTCCTCCTTCGGTGCCTGCATCTCCCCCAATAGCTCGACGATCCGATGGAGGAGTTGCGGAATCCCTTGCCCGGTGACGGCCGAGATTCCCGGCACATCGCGGTCCAACTCGCGCTCGATCCTCACGCGAGCCTCTTCCGCTCCGGTGACGTCGATCTTGGTGACGACCAGTAATTCCGGGCGTTCCGCGAGGGTCTTGCTGTACTGGGCGAGCTCGTTCCGGATCGTCCGGTAGTTCTCGAGCGGATCGGAACCGTCCATCGGCACTGCCTCGACGAGGTGGACCAGCAGGGTGGTTCGCTCGACGTGGCGGAGGAACTCGTGGCCCAGCCCATGGCCGGCGTGGGCTCCCTCGATCAGTCCCGGGATATCGGCCGCGACGAAGTTCCGGTCGTCGGCGAGGACGGTGCCGAGGTTGGGGTACTTGGTCGTGAACGGATAGTCGGCGATCTCGGGGTGGGCGCGGGAGATCCGGGATAGCAAAGTTGACTTACCCGCATTCGGGAGTCCGATCAAGCCGACATCGGCGATGACCTTCAACTCCAGCACGACCCAGCGGTCTTCGCCGGGTTGTCCCTTCTCGCGCTGACGGGGAGCTCGATTTGTCAACGACTTGAAATGCGCGTTGCCGTGACCTCCTCGGCCTCCCCGAGCGACGATGATCTCGTCGCCGGGAGCTTTGAGGTCCCTGAGCAAGTGGCCGCGATCGCGGTCGCGGATCAGAGTCCCGGGCGGGACCTCGATCACCAGATCCTCGGCGCCTCGCCCGAATTTATCGGAACCTTCGCCGTGATCGCCGCGTTTCGCCCGCCAATGACGCTGATGGGAGAGGTGCGCGAGATTGGTGTGTCCCTCCGTGGCTCGGAGAATCACGTGCGCGCCGCGACCGCCGTCGCCGCCGTTGGGGCCGCCCCTCGGGGCGTATTTCTCCCTCCGGAAGCTCAAGCAGCCGTCTCCCCCCGCACCTCCGCTCACAAAGATGGTCACTCGGTCGACGAACATGTCGTTACTTCTGGAGCGGCAAGACGTTGATCCGCCGTCCCCCCTGGTCGAACGTGACAATCCCGGCGATCAGCGAGAAAATCGTCCAATCGCGACCCACGGCCACATTCTTGCCAGGGTGCCACTTGGTGCCGTTCTGCCGGCAGAGGATGCTACCCGGCTTGGCCGTCTGTCCGCCGAAGAGCTTGATCCCAAGCATCTTGGGATTCGAGTCGCGACCGTTGCGGCTCGAGCCCTGTCCTTTTTTATGAGCCATGAATCTCGATCCTGATGATTTTCGAAAGAGAGAAGATCCGGCAGGCCGGTTCGGTGCGCAATACCAATAAGCTCGCGCCGGACGCGCCACACGTTGTCAATTACGATCTAATTGATGAGGATAGCGGAACTTCGGGAGCTTCGGCAAGCCCGGTTCCATGGCCGACGATGGACCAGGCCACGTTCCGTCGGTAGGAAAAGTACTATGAATCAGCCCTCAACCCGCGCCGTCGTGCTCCTGAGCGGCGGCCTGGATTCCGCCACCACGCTCGCGGAGGCCAAGGCCGCCGGCTTCGAGCTCTACGCCCTGACGGTGCGATATGGACAGCGACATGCCGTCGAGGTCGAGGCCGCACGACGCGTCGCCGCTAACTCCGGGGTCGTACGGCATATCGAGCTGGAGATCGATCTGCGCGCCTTCGGCGGGAGCGCACTCACGACGGACCTGGAGGTACCGAAGGATCGATCCGAAGAGACCATGTCGTCCGGGATCCCGATCACTTACGTCCCGGCCCGCAACACCGTGTTTCTCTCCCTCGCACTCGGCTGGGCCGAGACGTTGAGTGCATTCGACATTTTCGTCGGGGTCAACTGCGTCGATTACTCGGGATACCCCGATTGTCGGCCCGAATTCCTGAACTCGTTCGAGTCCCTGGCCAATCTGGCAACCCGAGCCGGGGTCGAAGGCGAAGGAAACTTCCGCATTCATGCCCCTCTCTTGACGCTCACCAAGGAGCAAATCATCGCGCGAGGTCGAGCACTGGGCGTGGATTACTCGCTCACCCATAGTTGCTATGCCCCGAGCCCCGACGGACTGTCTTGCGGGCGTTGCGATGCATGCCGGATTCGACTGGCGGCGTTCGAGAAGCTCGGACTCGCCGACCCCATCAGATATGCCGACCCGGCCGGAGCTTGAATGGCAGCCGGGCGAAACGGCCTGGGACGATCGAGAGTTTTCTCTGATCGCGCCAGGCCGCTCGGGCCTTCTCACCAGTAGACCCACTCGTAAGGCGGGTCATTCGGGATGATTTCTTTCTCATTGAGGTTGTGTTGGTCGCCGCGGCGGATGAAATCGATTTTCAACGTCTTGTACTTGGCGACCGGCTTGCCGGTCTCGGAAGGCACTTCTTTGTAACCATCCGATAAACCACGCACGTAGATGCTATATCGATCCGCCTTAGGGTCCCATTTCTCCCAGACCGCCACGCCGAAGACAGCATCATCGACATTGGGCTTGGTGCTCGGGGGGATCATACCGATGATCCCGATCGCACCCAGGAGCGGGATGGTCGGCTCCTCGCGAGCCTGGATCACGGGGATAGCCTGCGGCAGGACGCTATCCTCCAGTTTCTGACCCTTTTCGTTCACCATGATGAACTGGGGGACGAACATCCGGGGCGCGCCCGTGCGGTTAACTACCTTGTAATACAGGTAGTGGATCTGGACGCGTCCCTTGCCGGGGACGTCAACCGTCTTGATGCGGAGGGGCTTGTACGAGAAGTCCAGGACCCAGATCCCTTGCTTGTCGCGGGGGAGAAGCGCCGCGTTCACCATCTGGACGTTGTACTCGTGCCGATCGTGGGCGACGGCGACCGTCGGCAGGATCTTCGGGAGTTTGAAGTCGGGGACCGGTTGGGGTCGCGTCTCGTCCTCGGGCTTGGCATAGGGATTCGCCTTGTCCTGGCCCTGCTGAGCCAGGCCGGTCTGCGCGGCGAAGGCCAGCAATAATGCAGTTGACAAGGCCATACCGATGACGATTCCGGCGGGTCGGAAACGCACCTTCCAGATAAGGCTCGACACGGGAGATCTCCCCACGCTTGGGTGAGAGGATGAGTTGAGTAAGCCGACGATGGGCCGGATGCTTGACAGGAGATGTTGAGCGGTTGTAGCTATCACTAATTAGTAGCCCGGATACGGCACGAGCGTCAAGCGAAGTTTGTCACAGTAGGAAATCTAACCAACGGATCGGGGACAGACAAATCGATCGGAACGGTCGAGTCGGGGCGAGAACGCGATTAGGTAGGGTTGAAAGGAACGAAACGGTTTTTACAATGGAACTTATTCCAAACGATGCTGGGGACTGGGTAAAGCTTGAGCCGGAGGCACGGCCTTGTACGTTCGCTCGATTCGCAGTGTTCTCGCCGTGAGCGTGTCGTGTCTGCTGTCTTGCCGGATCGCGGCGGGGGCAGGCTTCGAGACCGTGACCCTCAAGGATGGTCAGCGGATCATCGGGGAAGTGGTCGCCGAGAAGGCCGGTGCGCTCTATGTCGACCTCGGTTATGATCTGCTCCGGATTCCGCGCGATCAGGTTCTGAAACGCTCCAAGATCGACGACGTGGAATCCGAGCCGAGGCTGACCGCGCGGAGCACCGATCTCGACACCTCCGGTTTTTACACGACGGGAGTCCTGAAGCCCTCCAGCGTGAAGGACCTGGTTAAGAAATACGGCGAGGCGGTGATCGCGATCGAGACCCCGTCGGGCAAGGGCTCCGGGTTCATCATCAACAAGGACGGATTCGCGATCACCAATGCCCACGTCATCCAGGGCGAGACCCGCGTCTCGGCGATTCTCTATCTGAACGCCCCGGGCGGTCTCGCTCGACGGCGGATCGAGGATGTCGAGATCATTGCGTTGAACCCCTTTTTCGACCTCGCCCTCTTGAAACTCCCCCTGACGGGCGGCCTGAAACCTAGCTATGTGGTTCTGGGTAATGATGACGACGTCAACACGGGGGATGCGGTCTTCGCCATCGGCAACCCGCTGGGTCTCGAGCGGACGGTCACCCAGGGGGGCGTGAGCAATCGAAGCCGGGATATCGAAGGCCAGATCTTCCTCCAGACCGACGCGGCGATCAACCCGGGGAACTCCGGCGGACCCATGTTCAATCAGCGGGGCGAAGTCATCGGCGTGACCAGCCGGGGTGCGCATGCATCCATGGCCGATAACCTGGGTTTCGCGATCCCGGTCACCTACGTCAAGCAATTCCTCCAGCATCGAGAAGCATTCTCATTCGATAAGGCCAATCCGAATAGCGGCTATCGTTACGTCAACCCGCCACGACGGCTCGTTGCGAGCCAGCCCGAGGGATTGAAGGATCGCCCCGGCACAGACAAGCCTCAGTCGAAGCCTGCCCGAGAGTCGTCCCAGAAACCGTGACGAGGAACGGAGAAGTCCGCCAAGGATTTGGTCCTCGACACGGACGAGAGCGTCGGATTACAGAACAGAACAGAAGGTGCGTCGGTCACCGCCGGCGATGACCCAGGCTCGGCGCTTGGGCTCAGGTATGGAGAGACGGACCCCGGCCTGGGAGTCGGCGGCCCGATCAAGACCCTCCCTCCGCCGGTGAGCCGAGGGTGCCTCGAACGAAACGAATGGAGTGTTCTCTGATGCATACGGCGAAGCGGGCGATACGTCGCTTGGCCCTGATCGGTTGGCTCGGTGTTTTCGGCTGCACGGGATTGTCGGCACAGCTCGCCACAGCTGCGACACCCCCGGAGCGCGTCCTGCCCGATTCGACGATCTTCTTCCTCAAAGTCAACGACGTAAAGAGCTTTCGCGAGGCCTTCCGGGGTAGCCAGTACGGGCAGCTCTGGAATGACCCGGCGATGAAAGACTTCAAGGACGACCTGATCCAGAAGGTCGAGGATGCCACCAAGTCGCTCAAAGATAAGATCGGCGTCTCGCTCAAGGAGTTGCTCGAGCTGCCTCAAGGGTCGCTGGTGATCTCCGCGATCCTGCGCGACGATCCCAAAATGCCGGTCGCCGTGGCGATCATGGCCGACGCCGGCGAGAACAAGGCGAAGATGGCCGACGTGTTGGGTCGCGCGACCAAGCAGGCCGAGGAAGCCGGCGCCAAGACATCGCAGGAGACGTTCAACGGCCTGACGCTCCATGTGGTCCAGGCCCCGGCGGGAGAGCCGAAAGACAAGGGAGAGGCGAAAGAGAAGGGGAAGGAGGCGGAGAAGGCCACGCCGCCCCCGCCGATCATCTGGACCCAGTCCGAGGGCCTCTTTCTTCTGGGCTCGGACATCGAGGCCATCAAGGACTTGACCGCCCATCGCGAAGGTCGAGACAACTCGCTGGCCAGCAACGAGGCGTTCGCCAAGACTCAGTCCAAGATCGACGCGGGCAAGGCGCAGGTCCTGTGGTTCCTCGACCTGTCCAAGCTGATCAACCTCGTCGTCAAGTCGACCTCGCGCGGAAACGAAGGTCAGGCCCAGCAGACGGAAGTCCTGGTCCAGGAATTCGGCGTCAAGGGCCTCAAGTCCGTCGGCGGATCCTTCACGCTGGGCGCCGGCAATTACGATGGCCTGAGCAAGACGTTCTTCAACGCGCCAAGACCCGTCCAGGGCCTGCTCAAGGTCTTCTCGTTCCCGCCGGTCGCCCTGCGCCCCGAGGCATGGGTCCCCGCGACCGTCGCCTCTTATCAGAGCTTTAGCTGGGACCTCGACAACGCCTTCGATGCCATCAACGACCTCGTGAACAAGTTCCAGCCCGGAATCCTGAACATCGTCGAACAGCAACTGGTCGGGCCGAACGGCGGTGAGCCCCTGAGCTTCCAGAAGGATCTCTTCGGGCCTATCGGCGATCGGATCACGCTGGTGAGCGACTTCAAGAAGCCGATCAAGGAAGACAGCCAGCGGTACCTTCTGGGGCTCGCCCTCGAGGATCCCAAGGCTTTCCAGAACACCGTGAATCGCCTCTTCGAGATCGCCGGGGCCGCGCCAAGAAGCGGGAATTCCAGGGCACCACGATCTATGACTTCGACCTGCCCAACATGCCCAACGCGGGCGGCCCCAATGTCAATGTCCAGCTCAAGTCGCTCAGCTTCGCGATCGCCAAGGATACCTTCTTCGTCACGACCGATACGACCTTGCTCGAGCAGGTCCTTCGGCCGGGCAACGCGACCCTGGCCGATAACGCGGGTTTCCAGTCGATCATCAAGGAAATCCCCGATCGCGTGAGCGGCATGTCGTTTGTCCGTCCCGACGAGTCGGCCCGATTGACCTACGACCTGGTCAAGTCCGGTCAGATCGACAAGGCCATTCAACAGGCGATGGGCGGAGCCCGAGGCCCGAAGCAGCAGCAACTCCCGCCTGTCGGCAAGATATTGGCCACCGAGAAACTCCCCGAGTTCTCCGTTTTCAGCAAGTACCTGCCGATCGGGGGCAGCTATAGCGTGATGGATGACGACGGTTTCACCATGACCGGCTTCACCCTTCGACGCTCCGGGCCATGAATCGGCACGTTGCCAGTCGTCAATGAAGTCGATCTCAACGATCGACTTCATTGACGGATACTTCGCGGAAGCGGTCCGTTAATATGGATCAAGCGGGGGCTGTCCTTCGAGGACAGCCTTCCGACTTTTACCCGCAACCGGCGACTGGCAGCTCATGAATATCCTGCTGAGGGGTCTTCGGACCCACAATCTCAAGGGAATCGACCTTGATCTGCCGCTGAATCGATTGATCGTGGTGACGGGCGTCAGCGGTTCGGGGAAGAGCTCGCTGGCGTTCGACACGATCTACGCCGAGGGACAGCGCCGTTACGTCGAGACGTTCTCGGCCTATACGCGCCAGTTCCTGGATAAGCTGGATCGGCCGGACGCCGAACGGATCGACGGACTTCCTCCCGCCATCGCGGTCGCGCACTCGCGTGGACGACATTCCGGCCGGAGCACGGTCGGCACGATCACCGAGATCTATGAGACGCTCGCCCTCCTTTTCGCGCGTGCCGGCGAAGTCCTTTGTCGAAACTGCGGCCATAAGGTGATCCCTTCCACTCCGGCCACCGTCGCGCAAGCCATCGACACCCTTCCCGCAGAAACCCGCTACGAGATCGCCTTTCCCCTCGATCTACGACCCGACTCCGATCGCCAGGCACTGGTGACGATGCTCCGGTCCCAGGGATTCACCCGAATCTCGGTGGCTGGACAGTCCATTCGGCTCGATGATCCGAACGTCGAACTGCCTCCAGTTGGATTCGTCAACGTGATCGTCGATCGCCTGGTGCGCGGCAAGGACGCGATCGCGCGCCGGACGGATTCGATCGAGTCCGCATTCTCCAGAGGATTGGGCCGTTGCCGGATCCTGGCCGGCCCGGAATCCTGGACGTTTACGCGCGGCTGGCGATGCAGCCGATGCGGGACCGACCATCTCGAGCCCGAGCCCAATCTCTTCCGATTCAACGGGGCTTATGGAGCTTGCCCGGTCTGCGAGGGTGCAGGCCGGATCACCGAGATCGACCTGTCTCGGATCGTCCCCGAACCGTCGAAATCGATCCGACAGGGCGCGATCGCACCCTGGGCCACGCCGGGTTATCGGGGTTATCTCGAGGAGGTTCTCGCCAACGCTCCGTCGGTGGGAATCTCGGTGGATGTACCGTTCTCCCAGCTCGCTCCCGAGGTGGTCCAGAGATTTCTTCAAGGAGTGCCGGGCACGAGTTTCACGGGGCTGAACGGCTTTTTCGAAGGGCTCGATCGTAAGACGCAGAAGTTGAATGTCCGACACTTCCTCGGCCGTTGGCGGCGATACCAGACATGCCCGGGATGCCACGGCGCGAGACTGCGGCCCGAAGCGCTGGCGGTCCGGATCGCTGGACTGAACATCGCCGAGGTGGCTGCCATGACGATTCGCGGAGCCCGGACCTTCCTGGGAAATCTCGAGACGCTTCGCGATCAGCCGGTTTCCCACAGCCTTCTCGGTCAGGTTGAGGGGCGATTGGCGTACCTCGCCGAGGTTGGGCTGGATTACCTCGCACTCGACCGCACGGCGCGTAGTCTCTCCGGTGGGGAACTCCAGCGGGTGGTCCTCACGAAGGCCCTCGGTTCCGGCCTGGTCAATACGCTCTATGTGCTGGACGAGCCCACATTCGGCCTCCACCCGCAGGAAGCCGGCCGGCTGACGGCCGTCCTGGGCCGCCTACGCGACCAGGGAAACACGCTGGTGGTCGTCGAGCATGATGCGGCCGTGATCCGCGTCGCCGATCATGTGGTCGACCTGGGTCCTGGACCCGGCCAAGCCGGCGGCCAGGTCCTCTACTCCGGGCCGCTCGCGGATTTCCCGGCTTCTCAATCTTCGGCGACCGCCGCATTTCTGAGCGGCCGCGAGTGTTTGCCTATTCCGATAACCCGTCGAACGATCACAGGCAAGCGTCTCAAGTTGACGGGAGCGCGCGCCCATAATCTCAAGTCGATCGACGTCGACTTTCCGCTCGGAGTCCTCTGCGCGGTGACGGGAGTCAGCGGCGCCGGCAAGAGCACGCTGGTGGAGGAAACCCTGTATCCGGCCTTGCGACATCGGCTCGCGGGCGAGGCCGTGGTTGCGCCGAATTACGATGAACTCGCGGGAATCGAGGATCTCGCGGATGCCGTCTTCCTCGATCAATCGCCACTGGCACGGTCTGCCCGGTCGAATCCGGTGACCTATCTGAAGGTGTTCGACGAGGTCCGCAAGACGTTCGCGGCCACTCACGAGGCCAGGGTGAGGAATTACGACTCGGGGAAGTTCAGCTTCAATGTCGAAGGGGGGCGATGCAACACCTGCCAGGGAGACGGCTTCCTCACGATCGACATGCAGTTCCTTCCCGACGTGATGATCCGGTGTCCGGACTGCCGGGGCACTCGCTATCGCCCCGAAGTCCTCGAGATCACCTATCGGGGCCGCAATATCGCCGAGGTCCTCGACATGACGGCCCGCGAGGCGTTCACGTTCTTCCGACATCGCCCCAGGATCCAGTCAAGACTCCGGCCGCTCCTGGACATCGGCCTCGAATACCTGAAGCTCGGACAACCGGCCTCGACTCTGTCGGGCGGAGAGGCGCAGCGGCTCAAGCTCGCGGGGGTCCTGGGTCGATCGCTGGCCTCGCTCCGTCGCGCCATCCATGCTCCTCATGTCCTGTTGCTGCTCGATGAGCCGACCTCCGGACTCCATCCGCTCGACATCCGCAAGCTCCTGGAAGCCCTGGGTTCACTCGTCGACCGAGGCCATTCGGTGCTCACCATCACGCACAACCCTTCGGTCATGCTCTTCGCGGACTGGATCATCGACCTCGGCCCCGGCTCCGGCGAGGATGGAGGTCGGGTCGTCGCCGAAGGGACGCCCGAAGAGGTCGCGAACGCCTCGACTCCGACCGGAATGATCCTGGCCCGGGCATTCCGCAACGTTCCCAGGTCTGGTTGAATCCGGCTTCTGAAAGGGCTACCCCGGCGATGGAGCATGAGGATCGATCTGAGCCGGGTACGCTCCATTTTTCCTGTCAGCGATGCCGTTGATGGCCCAAGGCCGGTGAACCCTCGTCCGTGCTCCAGTGTCGCCTTACCGTTATCATGAGACGAAAACGAAGTGACGAGGCGGACACGTAGAGGAGCCGAAAACGATGAGCCAGAAGGGCGGGTATCAGGGACCCCTGGAGTCGGTCGGGCCCTGCCAGTGGCGAATCCCCAAGAGCTATCGCCCCGACATGCGCGTTGACGGGATTATCTTCGCGGACGACGTCCTGATCGAGCAGATCCGGAAAGACCAGGGCCCCGAACAGGTCGCGAATGTGGCGACTTTGCCGGGCATACAGAAGGCCAGCCTGGCCATGCCGGACATCCATTGGGGATACGGTTTTTGCATCGGAGGGGTGGCCGCGACCGACCCGGAGGAAGGGGGCGTCATCTCGCCCGGGGGAGTCGGTTACGACATCAACTGCGGCGTCCGGCTGCTGCGGACCAACCTCGAGTGGGGCGAGGCCAAGGATCGGATCAGGCCCCTGGTGGATCAGCTCTTCCGCGACATCCCCACCGGCGTTGGCCAGAGCGGGCGATACCTCTTCGATAAACCCAAGCTGACGCAACTCCTCGAGCAAGGCTCGGCCTACGTCGTGAATCAGGGATATGGCTCGGAGCGAGACATCCTCTTCACCGAGGCCGGCGGGCGACTCGATGGGGCGGACCCCGGGCGAGTCAGCGATCGCGCCTACACGCGAGGATTCGATCAATGTGGGACGCTCGGTTCCGGCAACCATTTCCTCGAGGTCCAGGTCATCGACCGCGTGCACGACCCGGTCGCGGCCGATGTGATGGGCCTCCACGAGGGTCAGCTCACGGTATTGATCCATTCCGGCTCGCGAGGGCTCGGATATCAGGTCTGCGACGATTATCTGGCGACGTTCAAGAACGCTCCGAAGCGATACGGCTTCGAGCTGCCGGACTGGCAGCTCGCCTGTGCCCCGGTTCGGAGCCCGGAAGGGCAGTCCTACCTGGGAGCCATGCGAGCGGCCGCCAACTTCGCCTGGTGCAATCGACAACTCCTGACTCACCAGGCGCGAGAGGTCTTCGCTCGGGTCTTCGGCAAGTCGTGGGAAGACCTGGGAATGGACCTGGTCTACGACGTCGCACACAACATCGCGAAGTTCGAGGAGCATCAAGTCGGTCGCGGACAATCCAAGGAGGTCTGCGTCCACCGCAAGGGTGCGACCCGGGCCTTCCCGCCCGGACATCCCGAGATTCCTTCGGTCTACTCGGCGATCGGGCAGCCGGTGATCATCCCCGGCAGCATGGGGACGGCGAGCTGGGTCCTGGTCGGTCAGCCCGGTAGCATGGAGCATTCGTTCGGCACGACCTGTCACGGGGCCGGCAGGTTGATGAGCCGCACCGCGGCCGTCAAGCTGGCGGCCGGACGTCGTATCGATCGTGAGCTCGACGCCATCGGTATCATCGCACGCGCCCGAGGCCACAAGGGATTGGCCGAGGAGCAGCCCGCGGCTTACAAGGACGTCGATCATGTCGTCGACGTCGTCGATAGAGTTGGCATCTCCAAGAAAGTCGCACGGTTGCGGCCGGTGGGCGTCATCAAGGGATAGCCATCCCCTGAAATCCCCCGCCGAGAATCGGGGACCGGACCGAGGGTTGTGCATCAATCCATCCGTCCGGCCCCCCCTCGTCCTCGGCTTGGCGTGACCTCCTCAACTCCGTATCATGGTGACGACGAGAATTCGGTCATCCTCGGAGACAACGGCATGAAGTGTCTGATCGTCTATTTTGCCGATGGCCAGTGGTTAGGTGAGGCCGTCGGCTGGAAGCGGTCCGGCAGCGGATGGTACCGCGAGACCTCACGAATCGAGATCCCCCAGTCCCGGTCGGAGATCGAGGAGTTCGCCGTCGAGAACCGCTACGTGATCGAATGGCGTGGATTGATCCCGAGCCCACAGGCTTCTCAGGCCGTCGGCGCCTGATTCGCCGCCATTTCGAAGCGGAAGAGGTCGCATTCGACTGAAGAGTTGATCCGCAGATGAACGCAGATCATCGCAGATGGAACGCCGGAATCAGGATAAACGACGCGATACGACGTCTTCTCTCGGGTCACGTTTCTTCGGTCTTATCCGTCTTCTGATCTGCATTCATCTGCGGACCTCTTATCTCTTCATTATTGGGACTCTTTCTCGATCGGCGTTCCTCTGCGGCCCGTGTCTTCGAGTCGTGTTTCAGAATGAAGATTTTCCGAGTTCCCGCCGCCGCCAGACGATCTGGCACCGGTTGCCGCCGGGATCCTTGAAAAACGCCGTCTTCATCTGATCGTTGTCAACAAAGGTCTCGGCCTCGAACGTGAAACCGTCGCGCTCGAGCTCGACTTTTTTCGCAAGGACGTCTTCGACCCAGAACGCCAGGTGACAGACCCAGCGCTGGTTCACTTCCGGAGATCCGGATGGCCGGCCGAGGACTTCGATCGCCATGCCGTGATCGTCCGCGAGGAAGTAACCCGGCGGATCGCCGCCGCTCTCCACGATCACATGAAGCCCGAAGGCTTGCACATAGAAGTCCTTGAGCGCGGTGGGATCGTCGGAATAGACCGCGAAATGCTCGATTCGGGCCATGAGTGGAACTCCATGATGAGGTTGCAGAAGCCCGTTCCGTATCAACGCCAGAGATCGGTCATCGTTTCTTCCTGGTCTTGGCCAGCTCGAGGATCGTCTCCCAATGCTCCTGGCGAACGGGCTGGACGGAGAGCCGGCTCCCCTTGCGGAGGAGTTCCATGCCGTCGAGTTCGGCGATCCGGCCGAGCTGAGGCAGGTCGATCGGCGGCTCGAAAGGCTTCACCGCCTTGATGGAGACCTGGAACCAGGTCGGATTTGCCGGATCGCTCTTCGGATCGTGGTGGTCGGATTTCGGGTCGAGGGCCGTCGGATCGGGATGCCCGGCCTTGACCACCTTGGCGATCCCGACGATCGCCGGCGGATCCGCGTTCGAATGGTAGAACAGCACGCCATCCCCGACCTTCACCTGGTCGCGGAGGAAGTTCCTCGCCTGATAGTTCCGCACGCCGTCCCAACCGGTTGTCCCATCGGGCGCGGCGAGCAAGTCCGCGAACGAGAACGCCGACGGCTCCGACTTGAACAACCAGTAGGCCATGTCACCTCGAGATCTCGAGCGGATCGAAGACTTTGACACGAGGTCCGCTTATACCAAACCCAGACCAACGCTTGCGAGGTGACCTGGGTCGGTTTTGCTCAATCCGAATTGCTCGATTTCGACATCGGGCATAGAATGCGAATCCGCCTCGCGTGAATCGGGCCGTTTCCGGGGATCGTACCTGCCAAACCTCCTGAGATCCCGTGACCCGACCGTCGAGGAGAAGCATCAAGTTACGCCGAGCCAAATAAGCCCAGGATGGGCACCATGAATTGGATCGCACGGAGGCACCCCATCACGAACACGAACCGCGAAACCGTTGCCTTCGTTGTCGTGCTCGGCATCTGCCTGGCCGGGTTCTTCCATGAGACGCTGCTGGGCGACAAGGTCATGAGTCCGGCCGACGTCTTGCTCGTCGCGGCAAGTTTCCGCGACGAAGCGACCGGCGACTACGAGCCGGCGAACCGACTGTTGATGGACCCCGTCCTCCAGTTTCAACCCTGGCTGGATTTCAATCGGAGGATGGTTCGGAGCGGCCGACTCCCGCTCTGGAACAGCCACGCCGGTTGCGGTGTTCCTCATCTCGCCAACGGCCAGAGTGCCGTGTTCGACCCATTCAACCTGATCGCATACCTCGGTCCGATGCCGAGGTCCTATGCCTGGATGGCGGCCGGCCGGCTGCTGGCCGCGGGTCTGGGGATGTTCTTGCTGGCACGATTCTGGGCTCTCGGATTCTGGGGACGGTGGTTTGCGGGATTGACCTATCCGTTCTGCGGATTCCTGGTCGTCTGGCTCCTGTTTCCCGTAACGCCGGTCGCGATCTGGATGCCCTGGCTATTCCTGGCCACCGATCGCCTGTTCCAGGCTCCCGGGCCAAGGTCGGCGGGCATCCTCGCCGTGATCACGGCCCTCGTTCTGCTCGGCGGCCACATCCAGACGAGCGCGCACGTCATGCTGGCGGTCGGGCTGTACTTCGTCTGGCGAGTCTGGGCCGGGCGCGGAAATGAGACAGAGTCCCGGCGGATCTGGCTCTCCTGGGCGGCTGGCATTGGCCTGGGAGTAGCGGTGGCGGCGATCCAAATACTACCGCAGGCGGTTTATCTCTCCAGGAGCCCGGTCTGGGGCGACCGTCAACTCGAGAAGCCGCCCTGGTGGGTCGTCGTGTCACCGCGATGCCTCGACGCCGTCTGTACGGCAATTCCGTACGCATTCGGGAGTCAACGATCCGGCCATCCCAACCTGGCTCGGGCCTTGGGCGTGCACAACCTGAATGAATCGGCCGGCGGATTCGCCGGGCTGGCCACCTTGATCTGGCTCGCCCCCCTGGCATTCGTCGTTCGTCGCCAATCGGCCCGCGTCGGATTCCTCGTGGGCCTGGTCGCGATCGGAGCCCTAGGCGCCTTCCGTTTTCCACCCGTAGACAACCTCCTCAGGGCCTTGCCGGTCCTCGACGTCACCGATAATCGCAGGCTCACACTCTGGGTCGCCTTCGGCCTGACGATACTCGGGGGGATCGGACTGGACCACTTGAATGAGACGGCCAGATTGCCGAGAGCCTGGATCGCTCTCTGGATCGGCGGAGCCATGGTCTTGGCCGTGGTGGCGTTTGCCGTCCGAGCGTTAGAGCCCTCAATTCGAGCGCGGGCACTCGCGCATTATGATCGCGCCGCGGTCACCAACGCAGGTGCCGATCCGACCGCATACCGAGATCGTGCCGAACGCCAGGTTCGCCGTGCGTTGGACTTCATCCCTCGAACCTATGGCCTGGCGGCGGCTCAGCTCGGAATGCTCGCCGCCCTGGCGATTTTCTCGAGACGCGCTCGGCGTCTTCCGAACGCGATGCCTCCGGTCCTCCTCGTACTGACCCTCCTGGATCTGGCCCGCTTCGGGGTCGGACTCAATCCGGCGATTGGCGCAGCGGCCCACGAATTCGAGCCTCCCGTGATCCGACGTCTTCGTCAGGTGCTACCGCCCGAAGGCCGGGCACTCGGCCTGGGCGAGGAACTCCCGCCCGGGGTACTCATGCGATTCGGCCTCTCCGACCCCCGGAACTACGATTCGGTCGAGCTCGCCAGCAGCCTGTCCTGGTTCGACTCGATCTATGATCACTCGGAATCGGGCCGGTCGAGTCGACGCCTGGTAAACTGGGAGTCCGTGATCCGAGCTCGCCAAGTCTTACGCGATTCGGGGGTCGGCGCGATCGTGTCCGCCACTCCGCCGCCGTCCGGGGCGTTCGAGCGAGTCGAGGAGTGCGGGCGCGTCTGGATCGCCTGGCTCGACGCCAGGCCCTGGGCCGAGGCGACCTCGAAGACGACGGGACTGAGATGGGACCGCCAGCCGGGCCGGGCCGACATCCGGGTCATTGCCCCCGCGGCCGATCGGGTCAGCGTGCTCGAAACGTGGGACCCGGGTTGGCATGCCCAGCTCGACGGCCGGCCCACCGAGATCGGCCGCGGACCGGGTCCGTTCCTGTCCATCCAGGTTCCATCAGGCGAACATAGAATTCATCTGAAATACGATCCCTCCGAAGTACGGATCGGATCCTCGATCTCCGCGTGCGCGCTGGGGGCCGTGATTCTCATCTTGGCGGGAATCCGGATGTTTTGAATTCCTGGAATAACGCGAAGAGGGGCTTGGACGGACCCGAGCACCCGAGTTAGAATCGGTGGAAAGACCTCTTCCGGACTCGATGACCGGCTCATCACATTGAGGGAAGAATCGCTGATGGTCCACTTCACGTGCGATCTCTGCGGAAAGGACTTGAGCGCAACCGGCGACGGCCGATATGTGGTCAAGATCGAGGCTTACCCGGGGTTCGACCCGACAGAAATCAAGGAGGACGATCTCGACGATGACCCGATGGAGGCGGTCGCCCAGATCCTTCAACGGGACGAGGCCCTCGTTTCCGACGACCTCGCCGCTCCGCTGCATAAAGGCTTCCGATTCGATCTTTGCCCGTCCTGCCACCACAAGTTCCTGAAAGACCCCCTGGGCAAGGACGCGATCCGTTCCTTCGACTTCAGCCAGAATTGATGGATCCACGTCGTGCCTGGCGGGCTTCGATCCGCCAGGCCGCTTTTCCTGGCCAAATCAGGGACGCCGTTGCGAAGCGGGTCCTTCACCTCCCACGTCGAACCACTGTTTCGGCGGTCGATCGCGGGGAACAGGCCTTCCGTTCCGCCGAATCACAGGCCTGAACGCCCTTCGCATCGGGCACGGCGTTCGGATGAATTCAGGAATTTCGGCTCCTCAGCGTCGAGGACCTCAACCTTCTGGGCTTCATTTCACGACGACCAGCAGGATGACGTTCGTGATGACCGAGACAGCCAGGATCATGGCCATGGTCGCGATCACGTGGTTGCGATTATTCACGTACGAGGCCAATTCGACCAGTTGCTCTTCACTCGCACCCTGAAGCGGCAGACTGTCCAGATCGGATTCCCCTTCGGCCAGGGCTTGCCAGGCTTCGGGCTTCTGCCCGGCGATCATGGGGCTCTCGTCGCGCATCAGACACTTCAGGTCGAGGATCAGGTCATCGGGGGTGTGATACCGATGTTCGCGGTTCTTGGCCATCATGGTTTCCACGACCATGCCGAGGCCGCTGGAGAGGTTCGTATTCAGGTGGTCGGGCGGGACCATGGCGACATTCGGGTCGACATGCTTGCGCATGACTTCCGATGGAGTCTCCCCCCCGTAGGGGACACGTCCCGTGACCATGTGGTACAGCGTGGCGCCCAGGCTGTAGATATCCGCCCGGATGTCGATATTCGTCTGGCCGCGGACCTGCTCGGGACTGATGTAATAGGGCGTGCCGATCGCCATACCCGCCTCGGATAGACCCCATTTTTCGTCGTCAGTAATGCGCGCGAGGCCCAGGTCGGCGAGCTTGACGCCGCCATCCTTGGTGAGGATCACATTCTCGGGCTTGATGTCGCGATGGACCAGCCCTTTCGAGTCCGCATGCTTGAGTGCTTCCGCGATCGCCATGGTGATCCGGATCGCTTCTTTCTCTTCGAAGGTCTTATGTTTGTCGACGAAGTCTTTGATGGTAACTCCCTCGACGTATTCCATCACGAAGTAGTAATGGCCGTCGACTTCGCCTGCGTCGATGGCATTCACGACGTTATTGTGGGAGAGCTTGGCGGCGATCTTGGCCTCGCGCTCGAACCGCTTGATGAATTCCTTGTTCTGGGCCAAGGAATCGAGCAGGATCTTGATCGCGACGACGCGGTCGACGCTGATCTGCTTGGCTTTGAAGACGACCCCCATCGAGCCTTTACCCAGCTTCTGGATCACCTGGTAGCCGGGGATCTGGATCTTCTTGCTGGACTCGCCGCCGCCGCCTTCCTGGAGGAGGCGGACCATCTGGCTACGGGTCAAGACCTTGGCCTCGACCATGATTTCCAGGAGACTCTTGGGCGCCTCTTCCTTCTGCTTGGCCACCAGTTGTTTCCGCTGGTTCTTGCAAGCCTCGATCTCCGCGGGCGTGGCCAGTCCGCGCCGGACGATCGACTTCTCGAGCTGCGATTCGTCGAGCCCGGAGAGCCCGCGAGGATCCTTCGCGGATGGATGACTCTCGACCGGAGTGGCCATGAAGCCGTCTCCCTAGATACGGATGCGATGTGGAGTCACAAATGGATCGATGCGGTTCGATTCAGGACGAATAGACCTCACGCCGCGGCCTCCGGCTTGAGCCGGGTCTTCTCGTCGGCGTGGCGGGACGCATTCGGCGCCGAACTAGGTCCATCAAACTATGTTTTCCGCGATGCGATTGTCAACGTAAATCCAGAACATGAGACGAATCGCGTCGAGACGGGCCACGCCGCGTTGCGGCCGGGCATCGACGTCCTTAGTGGATCGTACACTTGAGCGGAATCGGTCGGCCCGTTAATCTCGTTGCAATGTAATTTCATTCTACGGCGCCTGCCCGAAAAGGTGACGACGAAAGTGGCAGGCCCTGCGTTTCGGTCCCGGATGCGAAGGCGTGGAGGCCAAGTTGATCAAGCTGGGCGTCGTGGCGGGGGATGGGGTCGGACCCGAGGTCATCGCCGAAAGTCTGCAAGTTCTCGCCTCGGTCGCGCGATCCGAGGGGATCGCCTACGAGCTCGATCACATCGACATCGGGGGCGAGAATTACTTGAGGACCGGCGAAGTCCTCCCCGATGATGCCGTCCGACAACTTCGAGCGTCCGATGCGATCCTGCTCGGAGCCGTCGGAGACCCGCGAGTCGCGCCCGGAGTGCTCGAGAAAGGGATCCTGCTTCGCCTGAGGTTCGATTTCCACCAGTATGTCAACCTCCGCCCGATCCACCTCTTCCCCGGCGTCGAGACGCCGATTCGCGGCAAAGGGCCCGAAGATGTGGACATGGTCGTCGTCCGGGAGAATAACGAGGATCTCTACGTGGGCGCCGGTGGTTTCTTGCGCAAGGGGACTCCCGAGGAAGTCGCTATCCAGACTTCCATCAATTCGCGAGCCGGGGTGGAGCGAACGCTTCGCTATGCATTCGGGCTTGCGAGACGGCGTGCCGCGTCCGGTCCATTCCGAGGGCTGAGCGATGCGGACCGAGTCGCGGGATTCACGCGGCAACTCACCCTCGTGGCCAAGACCAATGTCTTGACCTTCGCGCATGACCTCTGGATGCGCGCCTTCTCCGAAGTATCGGCAGAATTCCCGGACATCAAATGCGATTATCAGCATGTTGACGCTTGTTGCATGCGAATGGTCGCCAATCCCGAGCGGTTCGACGTCATCGCGACGACCAACATGTTCGGAGATATCATCACCGACCTGGGAGCCGTGCTCCAGGGAGGTATGGGTCTTGCCGCTTCCGGCAATATTAATCCCGATCGGACGGCCCCCAGCATGTTCGAGCCGGTCCACGGCTCGGCGCCCGATATCGCCGGCAAGGGGATCGCCAACCCGCTGGCCGCGATCCTCTCGCTCGCCATGATGCTCGAACACCTCGACTATCCCGGAGCGGCCGATCGAGTCCGCGAGGCCGTCAAGCAGGTCTTGCGGAACAACAGCCCGAGGACTCCCGACATCGGCGGGCATCAAACCACGGCGGAGGTCGGAAATGCGGTCCGTTCGCTGATCGCTTGAACGATTCCATCCCGTTGACACGTGCCCCCGAGCGGGCCCTATGCACCAAAGCCAGGGCAGCCCGCCGGGGTGCCCGGTCAGCATGGACCTGAGGTTTCCACCGACCTTGCGGTACGTCCCGTCGGGCAACCTTCTCATGACAAATGACCAAGGTCAGAGCTAGCAATGATCGATTGAATTGTGTTACCTTGGCACTGGAGTCGCGGAGATTCTGCACAACCGCCCGGAAGAACCCTATGCGAGGGAGTTCAGATGCGCCGAAATCTTGAGCAAATCGATCGTAGACCGGCCTTCACACTCATCGAGCTCCTGGTCGTGATCGCTATTATCGGCGTCCTCGTGGCTTTAATCATGCCGGCGGTGCAATCGGCTCGTGAAGCGGCCAACCGGACCCAATGCCAGAACAATCTCAAGCAACTCTGTCTGGCCTCGCACGAGTATCACGATGCTTTTGGCTCGTTCCCCGCCGGCTGGTACTGCATGTCTCCTACCTATGACACGAACGGCAACCTGACCGGCGGCGACGCCCTGTGCCTCAGCACATCGCCACCGCAAAATTATATGTGGAGCGGAATGATCGGTCTGTTCCTCAAGATGGAGCAGGTTCCCCTCTTCAACGAACTCAATTTCAATCTCCCGGCGACCTATCCGGATAATGCGACGTCGATCCGCCGCACGATCACCGGATTCGTCTGCCCGTCCAATCGCCGCGCCGTCACGGTTGGAACCGGCACCGGCTCGAACGCGACCTCCCAGCTCGGGCCGTCCGACTATCGCGGCAACATGGCCGCCGGTTTCATCGCGAACACCAATACCAATTGCCCCGACCTGACGCTCGCCGCCGCCACCGCGAACCCTTATTGCTGGGTATATGACAATGGCGTCATGTATCAGAATTCGACGGTCAATATGGCCGACATCGTCGACGGGACCTCGACAACCATCATCATGGGCGAGAGCATCTATCCCTTCGGTGTCTGGTCTCAAGGCACGACGGCCACCGTCCGGACGAACGTGGACCGGACGATCAATCGACCGATCTTCAGCAATGGCCAGAATTACTGGACCTACTGGGCGAGCAAGCATCCTGGCCAGGTGAACTTCGCGTACTGCGATGGGACTGTCCGGCCGGTGACCGCACAGATCAACAAGATCGTGCTGAACAAGTTGATGACGCGAAACGGTCAAGAAGCGATCTCGAGCGATGAGATCAAGTAAGACCCGCGAGTAGGCCGAGCCGCAGTCCTTCTGTCGGGTCGGGGCAGTTAATTGATGGTTCGCTTACGCCGTTTCCGGATTGGTGCGACACTAACCCGAAGGGCAAGCGAATGCATCTCAAGCTATCCACTCGCTTGCCCTTCGGGCTCGTCGAAGCACGCTCCTTGTCGAACTGTGCGCAAACCATCCGTGAAGCGCTCTGGCCGCCATAGGACGAGTAGCCGAAACCCGAGCCGAATTAGCTGGAGACGAATCAAGCCCTTAGCCGGGGATGTAGTCGTTGGAGTACGAATAGGCCCACGGGCGGCCGTACCATCCTCCGCCGAAATAGCTGCCACCCAGGTAGTAGCCGCCGCGCTGCTTCACGGATCCGTAATATCCCGGCCACTACGGACCGGAGCCATAACCATGGCCGAGGCCATGACCATTGCTCAGCCCGTGACGATGGCCGACGGCGAGGTCATGGCCTTGCTGAGCCTGCGAGTGGGCCTCGGGGCTGGCGATCGATCCGAACGCAAGGAGCCCGGCGCAAGTAGCATCAATGCCCTACACATGATCCTCATCAACCAGGCCAAAGCTGTGCGAAATAGGCAAAGTGCACTGGGCCACCTTCGTTCAATTTGGGATTTGCGAGAACGAGGCCTCGGTAGGGTGGGATGGATCGATCGGCTCCCAGGCCGGCGTGGCGGCGACGTAAACCCTTGACAATCGTCATCGAATGGTCGATGTTAAATATCGATCCAACCTTTTTCCGGGCGGAGAAGGACATCATGGGTTTCGTCTTGCGATCGGTTTTCCTGGCTTGGATCCTGCCTGGCCTGGTCACGGCGGTCGCGGCGAATCTGCCGACAGTCGCCCTGGCCGGTGATTCGTCGTCGGCTTCGGGCAAGGTCGACCCGGCGGCGGAGGAATTCTTCGAGGCGAAGGTCCGGCCGGTGCTGGCCTCTCGATGTTACGATTGCCATGGCGCGGAGAAGTCCAAGGGGGGCCTCCGGCTAGACGCTCGGGACTCCATGCTCAAGGGGGGCGAGAGCGGACCGGTGGTGGTGCCGGGCAAGCCCGACGCGAGCACGCTGATCGAGGCGATCCGATACGACGGCGAGGTCCAGATGCCTCCCAAGGGGAAGCTCAAGGACGAGGAGATCGCCGCCCTGACGGAGTGGGTGAAGCGGGGCGCAAACTGGCCCTCGCCGCGGCCCGGCGCAGGCCCGGCCGAGGCCACCGCCTCGGTCGCCACGTCCCCCATTAGTGCCGCTTCCGCGGCCGTCGTGGATCGGGCCCGGGCTCTCTGGTCGTTCCAGCCCGTGGCGAATCCAGTCCCGCCCGAGGTCCGCGACGAAGCCTGGCCCGCGACCCCGATCGACCGGTTCGTCCTCGCCCGTCTCGAGTCCAACGGCCTCGCACCCTCGCCGATGGCCGACAAGGCCGCGCTCATCCGCCGGGTCACGTTCGACCTGATAGGCCTGCCGCCGGCCCCCGAGGAGATTGCGAACTTCGTCCAGGATGACTCGGCCGACGCCTTTGAAAGAGTCGTCGAGCGATTGCTCGCCTCGCCGCACTACGGCGAGCGCTGGGGCCGTTTCTGGCTCGACGTTGCCCGATACGGCGAGGACCAGGCCCACTCGTTCCAGCCGAGGCTCTACCCCTACGGGTTCCGCTATCGCGACTGGCTCACCCGGGCCTTCAATCGAGACATGCCCTATGACGAATTCGTCCGCGAACAGATCGCCGGCGACCTGATCGATGGCCCCGAATCGGAGCGGCTCGACCGCCTGGCCGCCCTGGGCTTCTTCGCCTGCGGGCCGGTCTACTATGGTGACGAGAAGAAACACGACCAGTACGCCGACCGCATCGACACCTTGACCCGCGGCTTCCTCGGGCTGACGGTCGCCTGCGCCCGCTGCCACGATCACAAGTACGACCCGATCCCGACCACCGATTACTACGCGATCGAGGGCGTCTTCGCCAGCTCCGAATATCGCGAGGTGCCTTCAGTCCCGAACGATCAGGTCGAGGCCTACAAGAAGGGCCAGGCCGCGATCACCGCCAAGGAGAAGGAGATCACAACATTCGTCAAGGCCGAGGCCGAGCGCCAGAAGAAAAAGCTCGCCAGTAACGAGCTCAAGGCGTTCGAACGTATGCTTACGGGCGAGGCCAAGGCGAAAGTGAAGGGGCTGCGGGCCGAGATCGACGATCTGAAGAAGAAGGCGCCGCCGAAGTATCCGGTGATCCACGCGCTGGCGGACGCCTCCCAGCCGTCCGACATGCCGGTTTTGGTCCGGGGAAATCCCGCGACGCCGGGCGCGAAGGTCGCGCGACGATTCCTGACCGCGCTCGGCGGCGATCGGTCGACCTTCCGGCAAGGTAGCGGCCGGCTCGAGCTCGCCCGCGCCATCGCGAGCGAGGAGAATCCGCTCACCGCCCGGGTGATGGTGAACCGGATCTGGCAGCATCACTTCGGCCGGGGACTGGTCGGGACCGACAGCAACTTCGGAACCCTCGGCGAGCGGCCCAGCCATCCCGAATTGCTCGACTGGCTGGCCCGTCGCTTCGTCTCATCCGGCTGGTCGATCAAGGCCCTTCATCGGGAGATCCTGCTCTCATCGACCTACCAGCAGAGCAGCCGGTTCGATTCCCAGGGCTTCACCAAGGACCCGGGCAATACCCTGCTCTGGCGGATGAATCGTCGTCGCCTCGATGTCGAAGCCTGGCGCGACGCCATGCTCATGGTTGCCGGTCGGCTCGATCCGACGATCGGCGGGCCGTCGGTCAGCCTCGACGCGCCGTCCAATCGTCGCCGGACCGCCTACGCGACGATCAGCCGGCACGACCTGGCCTGGATGCTCCGCCTCTTCGACTTCCCCGATCCCAACATCACCAGCGGCCGTCGCGTCGAGACGACCGTCCCGCTCCAGCAGCTCTTCGTGCTCAACAGCGACTTCATGGCGGGCGCCGCCCGCGACGTCGCCAACCGACTGGGAGCCTCGGGATCATCGGCGTCGATCGCGAATCGGGAAGACGCCGAGAGCATCCGCCAAGCTTACCTCTTGCTCTACGGACGCGCCGCGACCGATCGCGAGATCGAACTGGGATTGGCCTATCTCAAGTCGCCCGAGCCGACGGTGAGGGATGACCCGAATGCGAAGACCCCGACCGACCTGAGCCGTTGGGAACGCTACACCCAGGCGTTGCTGGCGGCTAATGAATTCATGTTCGTGGATTGATAAATCATTCGTTAGTGGTCCGTTGCCAGTGGTCCGTGGTCGGGATTGCGAAACCCAACAAGGAATCCGACCGGGCTATTATTTCCTGACAACGGACCACCGACCACTGACAACGGACCACCGACCAATGCAAGCGAAGATGGATCGATCATTAATGGGCGTGAATCCGGGACCCGGATCGTCGTTGAACCGCCGGGAGTTATTCTGCCGGATCGGCGGCGGATTCGGTGCGCTGGGATTGGGAAGCGTCCTGGCCGACGCCGGCATGCTTGCGGGATCCGGGATAGCCCTGGCCGAGTCGCCGAGTACCGAAGCCGCTGTCCCGAGCAATCCGCTGGCCCCCCGGGCGCCCCACTTTCCCGCTCGAGCCAAGCGAGTGATCTTCCTGTTCATGAACGGCGGCCCGTCGCACGTCGATACGTTCGACCCCAAGCCGGCCCTGGAGAAGTATGCCGGCCAGGCACCGCCGGCCTCGGTGATGACCGGTCGCCGCAAACAGGGCAAGATCATGCCCTCGCCGTTCTCCGCCCGGCCCCACGGACAGAGCGGCATCGCGGTCTCCGAGCTCTTCCCGAATGTGGCCGCCTCCATCGACGAGATCTGCGTGCTCCGTTCGATGTACACCGACAACCCGAATCACGAGCCCTCCCTGCTGATGATGAACTCGGGCAACATGCAGCCGATCCGGCCCAGTCTCGGGTCCTGGCTGACGTTCGGGCTGGGGACGGAGAATCAGAACCTGCCGGGTTTCGTGGTGCTCTGTCCGGGCAAGCCGGTCGTCGGCCCGCAATTGTGGAGCAACAGCTTCCTGCCGGGCATTTATCAGGGAACCCACATCCGCAACAACACGATCGACCCGGACCGGATCATCCGCGACGTCTCCAACCGCCGCCTGTCGCGTCCTGCCCAGCGTACCCAGATCGACCTGCTCCAGGCGCTCAACCGGGAGCACCTCGGTGCCCGGGGGACCGACGAGGCACTCGAATCGCGGATCGCATCGCTGGAGATGGCCTTTCGCATGCAATTCGAGGCTCGCGAGGCCTTCGACCTGGCCCGCGAATCGACGCCAACGCGCGAGCTTTACGGCACCGGCGAGTTCGCCAACGCCTGCCTGATCGCCCGGAGACTGGTCGAGCGCGGAGTCCGCGTCGTCCAGCTCTATTACGGCAGCGACCAGCCCTGGGACGATCATGCCGATATCAACAAGCACCGCGACCATGCCCAGAAGAGCGATCGACCGATCGCCGCGCTCTTGAAGGACCTGAAGGCGCGTGGACTGCTCGAGGACACGCTGATCATCTGGGGCGGCGAGTTCGGCCGCACCCCCTATTCCGAAGGTGCCAAGGGCCGCGACCATCACAGCCTGGGCTTCTCGATGTGGCTGGCCGGGGGCGGGGTCAAGGGCGGGTACGTTCACGGTGCGACCGACGAACTCGGAATGCAGGCCGTCGAGAATCGCATGCACGTCCACGACCTCCATGCCACGATCATGCACCTCATGGGCCTCGACCACGAGCGCCTGACCTATCGCTACAGCGGCCGAGATTTCCGGCTGACCGACGTCAGCGGTCGCGTGGCTCGCGAGATACTCGCATAAGGGAACTTCGAGTGTCTCCGCGACACGGACCGCCGGAAATCCGCGGGCATCACCTGGCGTAATCCGACCAGGCGTCCGCACACCGATGATCCAGGTCCACGGTCCGGGATAAATCCGCGACCGATCTCTCCGGACGATCGCAGGGAATTTTCCTAACGGAATGAGCATGTGCGCGGTCGATAATAAGACCGATCGTGCCGACGATTCCGGCTCCCCGGAACCGGACGAAATTCGGGGAGGATCCTCATGGTCGGGTTCGAGTCCAGGATCGGGAGTCGATCCACCGTCCTGTGAAGGTCGGTCGGCTTTGCGGGTTCGGCGGGCTTGGCTCGAGGACTTGGGAGGCGCGCATGCGTCGGAGACGCGATCGCCGCTGGATGTTGCCTTTGACAGTGAGCGTCATGCTGGCCAGCCGGGGCGCCTTCGCGCAGCCGCCATCGCTCCCGCCCGCGCTCGATGATCGAACGTCGCCTCCGGCCGCGAGCACAACAGGAGGACTCCCGCCACCGCCGCCCGCCCCGCAGCCGATACCCGGGCCCGCGAGCACGGGCTTTGCTCGCGGCGGGATGGATGCAATCGCCCCGCGCGGCCTGCCGATCAACTTCGCGACCGCGATGGCGCTCGCCGGGGCCAAACCGCTGGACATCGCCGCCGCGACCGCCCAGGTCGAACAGGCGCTCGCCCTTCACCTCCAGGCCAAGGCACTCTGGATCCCGAACCTCAATGCCGGCGTGGATTACCTCCGGCATGACGGGGTCCAGCAGAACATCTTCACCGGCGAGAACTTCCGCAAAGGTCGGCAATCGTTCTTCGTCGGCGGCGGCCCGTCCTTGTCCGTGGGGCTCACCGACGCCATTTTTTCGCCGCTGGCGGCGCGCCGGGTGGTCGACTCGCGACGGGCTGACCTCCAGGCTGCCCGGAACAATGTGCTGCTCCAGGTCTCGCAGGGCTTTTTCGCCTTGCAGGCGGCTCGCGGACGGTTGCTGGGCATCGGGGCATCGATCACCCGGGCCGAACTGCTGGTGAACTTCGCGACGGGACTCGCGCCAAGCCTGATCCCTCCGCTGGAAATCAACCGGGCGCAAACCGAGCTCCAGAGCCTTCGGCAAACCCAGCAGGTCGCGATCCGCGACTGGCGGGTGGCCAGCGCCCAACTCGCGGAAATCCTGCTTCTCGACCCGGCCACGCTGATGGAACCCGTCGAGCCGCCATTCCTTCAGGTCACGCTCGTCCCGTGCGATCAGACGCCCGAGGAGTTGGTCCTGGTCGCCGTGAACAATCGCCCCGAGATCGCCTCTCAGCGCGAGCTGGTCGTGGCGGCCGAACAACTCCTCCGCCGGGAGAAGAATCGTCCTTTCCTGCCCAATCTCTATGTCCTGAGCCCGTCCACGACCACCGGCCAGCTCGCCGCCGGCAACACGTCATCCGGACCCAACGGCCTGCTCAATTCCAACGGCTCCCGAATGGATATCGAGGTCGCGGCCGTCTGGCAGCTCCAGAACGGAGGCGTGGGCAACATCGGACTGATCCGCCAGCGTAGGGCCGAGCGCGAACTGGCGTCGATCGAGTTCACCCGGATCGTCTTCCGGGTCAAGTCCGAGGTCTCGCAGGCCCTCGCCCGCCTCCAGACCGCCCGGATCCGGGTGGTCGAGACCGAGGAAGGCGTGAAGCAAGCCGTGGAGTCGGCCGACAAGAATTTCCTGGGCCTGCGCGAAACGACACGACCAGCCGGCGAGATCCTCCGCCTGGTGATCCGTCCGCAGGAAGTCGTCGCCGCGATCATCGCCCTGGAGCTTGCCTACGAACAATATGCCTACGCCATCGGCGAGTACAACACCGCCCAGTTCGACCTCTACCGGGCTCTCGGCCAGCCGGCGCAGTGGGTGACGTCGCAGGGCGCCCAGGGTCACGCACCTCTCGCCGACCAGGGCTCGGGGACAGCGACACCGCCCGCGGCGATGGCGCCGGGAAACAATGGTCCGACTCGCAGGTGATCCGCCGGAAACTCAAGCCGTCCTCAACTCCAGACCATCGTAGGGACTCGGGGCCGTCACGACCCCGAGTCCTGATTCGAGCCTGGATTGTTCATCAAGAGAGCAACCGCATCATCCGATCGACTCAACCTTGAGGAGTCGGCGCGCCTCGGCGACACCGGGTGCGGGGTGGCCGTATTCGCTGGCGGTGACGCGGGCCAGGGCGGCCAGTTGCCGCCATCGGAAGGCCGGCCGGGTCGAAGCGAACTCCTCGGTCACGGTGCGGTAATACTTCTCGGCGTGGAGTGCCCCTTCTTCGCTGATCGCGTAGCGGATCATCAGGTCGAAGACGGGTCGCTCGGGCCGGCCGAGCTCGCCATAGCGGTGGACCAGCGCGCAGGCCCTGGCCTGGTCGTTCGCCTTGATGGCAGACTCCGCCTCGGCGAGCAGGGAGTCGGGCTCGACGTTGCGGATCTTCTCGCGGTGTTCGGCGAACGGGTAGCCCTCGGGGTTGAGGCCCGCCGATTGCCCGGCCGTGTGATAGGCCCCGACGATCAGGCTGGCGTAGGTGTTGCGCAAGTCGCTGACCCGCGCGATGTTCCGCCAGGCGTTCACGGCATCGCAGGCGTGGACGCCGACCGATGCGCCATGGACGCTACCGATCGGCTTCGCGGCCGTATCGGCCTTGCGCCGCCCGGGATCGTGGAGCACCAACTGATTGGCGGCCAGCGAGATCGCCTCGCCGATCGACTCGGGCGCGATCCCATCGGCCAGTGCTTCCGCCACGGCCTCGGCGGCTTGATCCCGTCGCGAGGCGTAGATCGTCCGGCTCATATTCTCGAGCCAGGCGTCATCAGGCCGGCGGTCTCCGGGAGTACGGCTGGCCAGTCCGCGACGCTCGAGCAGTTTGGGCAGGATCGTCCGGAGGGCTTCCTCGACATGGTTTCGCCGGAGCGAGCGCTCCTCGTCCACGCAGAACCGCACCGACTGGCGGAGCAGCGTGTGGGCGTACTCCTTGCCCGTGAAGTCGAGCAGGGCCCACGAGCGCCAGGCGAGCACGACACGGTGGACGTCGATATAATCCTGGACGACGAGCTGGAGGTCATTGTAAGCCCGGTCGAGCGGCCCGCGCGCGATCGCGGCGAAAGCCCGCTCGGCCGCCTCCATGTCCTGCCCGCGAGTCGCCTGGCGGAGGGCTTCCGCACCCCCGGGCGTGGCGGCCGGCTCGACGGGATGCAGGGCCTCATGGCTCCGCCCGCCCATCTGCTGGATGTGGTTCGTATTGCGATAGAGCACCTTCAGGACCGGGAGAGCACGCTGCGCCTCGGGCAGCTCGCATGCCATCTGGTACGACGGCACAAGCGCCATGATCGCGTGGTAGCCCTCGTAATCCTGGCCGCCGAAGCTGCGAGCGTTGGCCAAAGCCGCGGCCGACACAAGTTGACGGAGGTCCGTGCCGGCCTTCATCCGCTCGACGACGGCCGGCAAGAGCCGGTCGACGGGCGTCTCCTGCATCAAGGAGACCAGCGGCTCCATCGGCCCGAATGTCAAGCGTTCGGGACCTTCGCCGGCCAGGGCGGCCGAGGCCAGGCCCAGATCCTTCGCGATCTCCGCCCCCACGCTGGCGACCAGCATGCCCCGACCGACGTCCGCGAGGAACTCACGACGATGGCTGCGAATCATGATCCGTCTCCCCGGCGCGATGCGCCTGTTGAACCGAAATCAGTCCTCCCCCGACACACCCGATTGTTCCGAACCGACTCGACCCGTACACCGTCTGAACGGCGCCTCTCCACAAGATCCTACCGCGATCGGGCGCGACTTACATGATGTCTCCGGGCTTTCGCGTTTGTCGGAGATGGTTTCCTTCTGACCACGCCATGTTGCCAAAATGCCACGACCGAGGGCACATCCTTGATCGACCGATGATTCTGGATTACAACCGCGAACACAAGGGCCGTCCCAAGCACGATTGCCGGCTCACTCCTCACCACCGATCTCTGACCCGCTCCTTCCCCGAGGAAGACCATAGATGAGTCATTCCAGGTTCGCCGGCCGTCGCGTGCTGCCCATCGTGGATCTCGTTCACGACCGGGCCAAGTCCCATCACGCCCGGATCGTCTCCGTCGCCCTACTCCTGGCCGCCATCCTCCCGGCCAACCAGGCCAGGGCCGGACTGACCGCGCTGGTGCCGGCGTATTTCTACCCGGGAGGATCGACTCTCTCGGACTGGGACCAGTTGGATCAGGCCGCCCAGAAGATCAACCTCGACGTCATCGTCAATCCGGCCAGCGGACCAGGGACTGTGACCGATCCCAACTACGTCAGCGCCATCCAGAACCTCAACGCGACACCCTACGGCAAGGCGTTCGGCTACATCTCAACCGACTTCGGCACGCGTCCTATCGGCGACGTCGAGGCCGATATCCAGGGCTACCTCAACCTTTACGGCAATCATTTCGCCGGCTTCTTCATCGACCAGATGGCGATCCTCCCGGGTACGCTCGCTTACTATCAAAGCATCTCGAGTTATATCAAGACACTGGATCCTTCTTACACGGTCATCGGCAACCCCGGCAGCCCGTTTCTGAACGGGGTTTCTCCCGCCAATTTCCTGTCGACCGCGGATGTCATGAACACTTTCGAGGGGCCGAACACCGCCCCCAGCCTCGGCTCCCCGGGCTTCGACGCCTATCCTTATGGCCTGAATTGGTTCCAGAGCGAGCCATCCGATCGGATCTCCAACGTCGTCTATGATGTCCCGGCCAACACCGGCGATCCCAGCCAGAGCTCGGCCATGTTGGCCGACCTGAGCAAGGCCATTCAATTGAACGCCGGTACGGTCTATTTCACCGACGGCACGGGGGGTAACCCTTATAGTGCCCTCCCCTCGTACTGGGACCAGGAGGTCACCGCAATCGCCGCGGCATCCGTCCCCGAACCCGGTACGTTCGTCCTGATGGCATCGGCATGCCTCCTCTCGTCACTGACCGTCGCCCTGCGGCGACGGGCCTTTAGGTGAGGCAGGGTGAAAATCGACGGGTGGCATCGTTCGACGAAGGGGGGCCGAGTCGATCGATCCCCTCGCGATCCGATCACCAAGCGTCCGCTCGCTCGGAGGGTCAACGGCGCGATTGCTGCTTGATCCTTTCGGCGGCCTCTTCCAGGGACTTCCGGAGCTGATCCAACTGGCGGTCGTCGATGCGTCGGCCTTGTCCCTTGACCATCGACAGGAAATGCTCGACCTCATTGGGCTTGGCCGGATATCCGATGTTCCCGCCCGGCCCGTCGGAGGTGACTAGCGCCTTCCCCTTAGGATCGAGGATCGCGAACCAGGGGATACCGCCCGAAGTCGCGGGCTGATAGTGCTTCTGAATCTCCTTGCCGCCGGTCATCCGATCCACGTCGACTTGAGCGATGACGAAGTCGCGGTCAAGGATCGTCGCGATCTCGGGCTGGGCCATCCAATCGTGGAGCTTGTGGCACCAGCCGCACCACGGGGAGCCGAAGGTCAGGAGCACTCGCTTATCGTCGGATGATGCCCGAGACAGGGCTTCTTGGAGGACAACCTTGGCGTCCTTCGGGGCGACTTTCCAGCGGTCGAGGAACTCCTGGACCTTCTTCGGGTCGTGATGATCGCCCTCCTCGAGCGGATCGGTCCGTTGAGCCTTAACGACCTTGCCCTGGGCGTCGAGAACGGCCAGGAAAGGATAGCCGAAGCCGCGTTGCGCCTCGTCCTGGCTCAGAGGCGCCTTGCAGGTCTCGAGCACCTCGGTGGCATTCGGCGACGCCGTATCGATATTGACCAGCACGTATTCATTTCCGAGGGTCTGTCGGATCTCGCGATTGCTGACGAACAGGTCATGCAATTTATGACACCATCCGCACCAATCGCCGCCGAACATGAGCAAGACTCGCTTGTCATCATGCTTCGCTTTCGCGACCGCCTTCTCCACCAGGACCTTGGCATCGGCCGTCTTCTCGTAGATCGAGGCCCGCTTGGCGGGGCCGGCCGTCGTCTTGGTCAGGGGTTTCGCCGCATCCTGGGCGAAGGCCGTCCCCGCGCCGATGGCCAGGATGCCGATAACGACGCACCATCTCCGGGATTCGCCTTTCATCACGCCTCTCATGCTTGTCTCCTCTCGATGCGAGCGGGATGGCCCATTGATTCTTCCCCGCACCGCGGGGATTCGGCCCCATACCAAACGGTAACCCCATTAACCCGGATTCGCAACGACTCCGACTCGTTTGGCATCGAAACATGTGCTCGTTGAAGTCGGCGGCTGATCCGCGATTATCCGGGATCCCTCAAACCCGCTCGGGTATTTGCCAGTCGATCGGCGCCTTACCGAACGAGATCAGTGCGGCGTTGATCGCCGAGAACGGCCGACTGCCGAAGAACTTCTTGGCCGAGAGCGGCGACGGGTGCGCGGCCGTCAACACCGCGTGTCTGGAGGTGTCGATCAACTTGGACTTCTTCTGGGCATAAGCGCCCAGAGGACGAAGACGACCGGGCTCGGCCGGTCATTGACGGCGCGGATGATGGCGTCGGTGAAGGTCTCCCAGCCCTTATCCTTGTGCGAGTTCGCCTCGTGGGCGCGGACCGTCAGGACCGCGTTGAGCAGGAGGACACCTTGCTCGGCCCAGTGCACCAGGTAGCCGTGCTTCGGGATCGAGCACCCCAGGTCATCGCGCAGTTCCTTGAACATGTTCACGAGCGACGGTGGCGGCTTGATTCCGGGCCGGACCGAGAAGCAAAGCCCGTGCGCCTGACCGTCGTCGTGGTAGGGGTCCTGGCCCAGCAGGAGTACGTTCGTACGGTCGTAGGGCGTCAGCTTCAGGGCATTGAAGACATCGGGCTCGGGCGGGAACACGGCGTGCGTTCGACGCTCTTCGGTCAGGAACTCCTGCAACCGCTGGTAGTAAGCCTTCCCCATCTCGCCAGCGAGGATCTCGCGCCAATCCTCGGGCAGTTGATCGGCCCCCGCAGTCATCGACGTCCCGGCCTTTGTGCCGACCGGTTCCGGAAATAACGGGTGGTCGTCCGGCGTCGGCCCACGACTTCCACGTCGAGATGAATCGCTCATGACCGCCAGTCCTTCTTCGAATTCGAAGTCCAGAGGAGCATCGTCCGCGTTGGCTCGGCGTGACCGAGGGGGCGGGTTATCAGTGTGTGTGGCCTCATTTTTCGAGACAGGTTCTTCCAGCTCTTCGAGGGCTGCCAGGACGCGATCGCGTTGCGGACCGGCCGTGACCCCACTCTTCGCGCAAAGATCAGCCAGGACACATAAGGAGCAGCGCGGGTCGTTCGCCCTGCAGATGTAGCGACCGTGGAGCACGACCGCCCCGCCGAAGGCGATCCACGCGTCGCGCGGCAGGAGCTTCATCAGGTCCGCCTCGATCCGCTCCGGCTTGGTCTCTTCCGTCAGGCCCAGGCGGCGGCTGACGCGCGCGACGTGGGTGTCGACGATCACGCCGCTAGGAATGCGGAACGCATTATTGAGCACGACGTTGGCCGTCTTGCGGGCAACTCCGGGGATCGTGACCAGATCGGCGATCTCCGCCGGGACTTCCCCACCGAACCGATCGACGAGCGCACGGCAGGCATCTCGGATAGCCCTGGCCTTGTTGCGGAAGAAGCCGGTCGGCCGCACCGCATCCTCCAACTCGGCGAGATCGGCCTCGGCGAACGCCTTCGTATTGCGGTATTTCGCGAAAAGGGCGGGTGTGACCGCGTTGACACGCTCATCGGTGCACTGCGCCGCCAGGATCGTGGCGACGAGCAATTGCAGAGGGTTTTCCCAGTTCAACTCGTAGCGTGCGTCCGGGTACGTTTCCCGGAGAGCGTGCAACAGGGTGGGCAGACGGCTCAGAACGCTCGCTTCAGCCATGTCGCAAACTCCCTACGAGCAGACGTTCCAACCTCGCGGAGCCCGCACCGGGACGACCTGAGTGGGTGTTATTCTGATCACCGAGTCTCATCAAGTCAACAGCTCGGCGACGACGACTCGAATTCCCCTCCGCCTCATCCAAGAGCCGCTTACTTGTCGGACGAGGAGAAATCAGCGGCCGACTCTCTCGACCCAGAGGCATCGACCCGATCTGCGACTGGCAGCCACTTGACGGTTTCAGCCCGGTCGCGGCCGGAACGAACTCTCGGCGACGCAACTTTCCCGCAACGGGTAGGATGAGGCGTACCCCGCTCCCGCCACGAAAGCCCATTTTCGGGGGACATATGGTTTGGTAGCGTGTTCTAATGAATCCCGTCAGACTTCTCAAAGCGCAGCCGAGGTTCTTCACCGCCGCCTTGGCGGGTGCGCTCCTGTGGACATTCTTGCCGCGTGACTGGCGGGCATCGACGCGCCTGCTGGTGGCCTGGGATTGCGTCACCGGGCTTTACCTGATGCTCGCGGTGGTGATGATGGGACGATCGAAGATCGGCCGAATCCGTGACCGCGCCGCGCTGCAAGATGAGGGACAGTTGCTGATCCTCGGGCTGACCGTCATCACGGCCCTGATCAGCCTCGGCGGCACCATGGCGGAGATGTCGGCCGCGAAGTCGCTGAAGGATCACGGTGGATGGCATCATATCGCGATTGCAGGTCTGACCGTATTGCTGTCCTGGACTTTTGCCCATACGATCTTCGCCATCCATTATGCGCATGAATACTATGCCGGACCCGAGGACGACCTGGCGGAAGGGCTCGAGTTTCCCGGCGGTGACCCGCCGGATTACTGGGACTTCATCTACTATTCCTTCATCATCGGGACTGCCTGCGCCACCGCCGATGTCAATGTGACGTCCAAGCACATTCGCCGGATCACGACGCTGCACTGTGCCTTCGCGTTCTTCTTCAACACGACGATCCTCGCATTGATCGTCAATATCGGTGCCGGGTTCTTCTGACGAAGTCCTGCGCGACACCGAGCGCTCTTTGCCCCGAGATGGCCGGGGTCGTCCCGGCAATTTCCGGGAAAGCAGCGTCCCGGAGCACTCGAGAGTTCCTATAATCCGGGATGAAGGGGTGTCCCGGTGGTTTTCGCGGTGCGCAAGCGAGCGGAGAAAGGATTGTGGGCGAGATGAGATACCGAGCACGAAGATCGCGATTCTCGCGAAACGAACTGTCATGGGACCTTGGTCGCACCCAACCCCATGAAGATGGCAGTCTGTGCTTGCATGATTGCTTTTGGCAGGACATATTTTCAGAGGAACCCAGGTTTGGGACCCGAACCAGGCAAAATGCCCGAAATGAACCCAGGTACCGCGCCCGGAGAGGGTAAAACTGGAGGAACGAAGCCAACCTCGGGTCCTTGACCGTCGAGAAATGCCCGTCGCAACCCATTCTGACTGGCTCGCGACGATGTAGAATGGCCTTCGTCCGGGTCGTGGTACCCAATTAAGAGACTTGCTCGTCCTTGATGAGTCGTTCAAAGGCATCGCGGCGGTGAGCAATCGAGGTGCGTCGGATGAGGCGATAAACCCTCACACGCGATCCAGCCTCGCGAGATCCTGTCCGGGTGAGTAGACTGGATCTGTCCCCGCAAAGTGATTTTGATAGGCAACATGGCGATCCGGACATCCAAAGGCATCGCCGAAAACGAACCGATGCATTTGACCGACTCTGTGTCATGGTCCGAGAACGCCGAGGTCTTCGCGGTGATTATGGATCTCTTCAAACAGGTCATCGATATGTCGCTCGGAGTCGATTCATGAGGTTTCGCACTCCGAGGAGTCGACCCTCATCCTGATCGTCGACATTCGAATGGCTTCCTTCGAACATCATGGACTTCAGAAAAGCTCACAAGGAAACCGCAAATGCGTAAGCCACGATTGATGACTCCAGGCCCTGCGATGGTCCCCGAGGATGTGCTTCTGGAATTGGCCCGGCCCGTGATCCACCACCGCTCGAACGAGGCGAAAGAGGTGATCACGGAAGTCGTGGCCGGGCTGAAGGAGACCTTCCTCACCAAGAATGACGTCCTGATCCTCACGGCGTCCGGCACCGGGGCGATGGAAGCGGCCGTCGTCAACGCGGTGCCGGCCGGCGGAAAGGCCCTGGTCCTGAACGCGGGCGTCTTCGCGGCGCGCTGGGGGAGCATCTGCAAGGCGTTCGGTGTCAGTGCGGTCTCGCTCGATACCGAATGGGGACAGCCGGTCGACCCCGAACGCGTGGCCGAGGCCCTGCGGCAACATCCCGACACGGCCTGCGTCCTGGGCACATTGAGCGAGACCTCCACCGGGACCGGGCATCCGGTCGAGGCGATCGGTCGGATCGTCGCCGAGACGCCCGCCCTATTCGCGGTCAACGGCATCTCGGGCGTCGGCGCCATGGAATGCCGGACCGACGAGTGGGGCATCGACCTGCTCTGCGTCGGCTCGCAGAAGGCGCTGATGATCCCGCCGGGCCTGGCTTTCGTCGCGGTCAGCCCCAAGGCGTGGGCCAAGATCGACGCCTTCGACTCGCCCAGCTACTACTTCAATCTCAAGGCCGCCCGCAAGAAGATGAAGGAGTTCGACACGCCGTACACCCCGGCGCACACCCTGATCCTGGCCCTGCGGACGGCCCTGCGACGGATCAAGGACGAAGGGATCGAGAATGTCTGGCAGCGCCACAAGCGGATGAGCGAAGCCTGTCAGGCGGGCGTCCAGGCGCTCGGCCTGGAACTCTTCAGCACCCGGCCCGCCGAGGGCCTGACCGCCTTCCGCGTCCCTGAGGGTCTCAACGACAGCCATATCCGCAACGCCTTGACCGATCGATTCGGCATCACCACCGTGGGCGGCCAGGACAAGCTCAAGGGCCAGATCGTCCGGATCGGCCACATGGGATACACCGACGAGCTCGATGTGATCGCCACCCTCGCCGCGCTCGAGATGACCCTCGCCGACCTCGGCCTCGACGTCGAGCCCGGCCGCGCCGTCACCGCCGCCCAGCAAATTCTCATCGGGCAGGGAAGTGCGCTCAGCCGGGCATGATCTCGCGAAGCTTCAAAGTCCGGTGATACAACCGAACCCGGAGATTCATCGTCCGCAGATGGACACGGATGAGAAGAAGGTCTGGCTGGATCGATGGCCGGTTGCCCGGCACGGCCCTCCGCCCGATCGGGCATCCCTTTTCCCAATCTGCGTTCATCTGCGGACAAATTGATCTTTAATCAACATCTGCGGTGAATAGGAGTCTGAGATCGTGGCGCATCGCGTGCTGGTGACCGACAAGCTGGCGGAGGAAGGGTTGGCCCAGCTCCGGGCCGAGCCGGGGATCGAGGTGGTCGTCAACACGAAGTTGGCGCAGGATCCGGCCGCATTGCGGCGGGCCCTCGCGGAGGCCGACGGGATCGTGATCCGGTCGGGCACGCAGTTGACGGCGGAAGTGCTCGAGGGCCAATCGCGGCTCAAGGCGATCGTCCGCGCCGGGGTCGGCGTGGACAACATCGACGTGCCGGCGGCGACCCGACGCGGGATCGTCGTCATGAATACGCCGGGGGGCAACACCGTCTCCACCGCCGAGCACACCATGGCGCTCCTGCTCGGCCTGGCTCGCAACGTGGCCAAGGCCGACGCCAGCCTGAAATCGGGCAAATGGGATCGAAATAAGTTCACGGGCTCGCAGCTCGAGGGCAAGACGCTGGGCGTGATCGGCCTGGGCCGGGTCGGGCTGGCGGTCGCCCGCCGGGCTCAGGGGTTCGGGATGACGGTCGTGGGCTTCGACCCGTTCCTGGCCGCCGAGCGGGCCCAGGAGCTGGGTATCGAGAGCGTCGCGCGTCTCGAGGATATCTGGGGCCGCTGCGACTTCCTGACGCTCCACACGCCGATGACGGCCGAGACCCGAAACCTGATCGGCGCCGCCGAGATCGCCAGGATGAAGCCGACCGTGCGGATCATCAATTGTGCCCGGGGCGGCCTGGTCAACGAGGCCGCGTTGCTCGAGGCCCTGAACTCGGGCAAGGTCGCCGGCGCGGCGATCGACGTCTTCGACCCCGAGCCGCCACCGGCCGGGCATCCGCTGATCGCCCATCCGCAGGTGCTGGTCACGCCGCACCTCGGGGCATCGACCGAGGAGGCGCAAGTCTCGGTCGCCGTGGAGGCCGCGCGGCTCCTGATCGATTTCCTCGGTCGCGGGCAGGTGCGGTTCGCCGTCAACATGCCCACCCTCGACCGAGCCGAGCTCGAGGACCTGCGGCTCTACCTCAATCTCGCCTGGCGCCTGGGAATGCTCCACGCCCAGATGGACCGGGGGACTCTCAAGAGCGCCGGGTCACTTATCGGGGCGACGTCGCCCACAAGAACACCAGGCTCGTCACCGCGGCTTTCGCCGCCGGGTTGATGGAGGCGGCCCTCGAGGGCCAGGCCAACCTGGTCAATGCGATGGCCCTCGCCCGCGAGCGCGGGATCATCATCGAGGAGCGGGCCGCCGAGGCGCCCGGCGACTTCGGCACCCTCGTCCAGACCGAGGTCTCCACCGAGCGCAAGACGTATGCCGCATCCGGGACCCTCTTCGGCAAGCAGTTCCTCCGCCTCGTCAAACTGGGCTCATACATGCTCGACGCCCACATCGACGGCACCCTGATGATCTTCACCCATCGCGACCGGCCCGGGTTGATCGGTTTCATCGGCCGGACCCTCGGCGACGAGGGCGTCAACATCGGCCAGATGAACGTCGGCCGCGAGGAGCAGGGCGGCGAGGCCATCGGCGTCGTCAACCTCGACAGCGCCCCGACACCCAAGGCGTTGGAGACCGTGCTCGCGCACCCCGACATCCTGAGCCTCAGCGTCATCAAGCTTCCCCCCCAAGACGCATTGCCGACGTGGCTGGGGGCTTGAGCGTCGTCCGTGCTCGATCGGTATGGATCGCTGGGAGTCTGACGTGCTCGCCTCGGAATTCGACTTCGACCTGCCGGCCGAGTTGATCGCGCAGCACCCGGTCGAGCCGCGCGATCGGTCGCGGCTGATGGTCGTCGACCGGCGGCGGGGAACCTGGGAGCACCGGATCTTCGCCGACCTGCCCGAGCTGCTAGACCCTCGTGATGTCCTGGTGCGGAATGACTCTCGCGTCGTACCGGCCCGCCTGGTCGGCCGCCGCGAGGCGACCGGCGGGCGCTGGGAGGGTTTGTTCCTGCACGAGCGGCCCGGCGGGACCTGGGAGATCCTGGCTAAGACGCGAGGCCGGCCGGTCATCGGCGAGTCCGTGATCGTCGGCCAGGGGCTACGCCTGGTCATGGAATCTCGGGGAGAATCGGGCAATTGGGTCGTCCGGCCACTCTCCGTCCGGGATTCGGCCGACCCACTTTCGACGGCCATGGCGCTACTGGAACGGCACGGCCAGACCCCCCTGCCCCCTTATATCCGTCGCGGCCAGGAGGGGCCGAACGATCGGATCGCCTACCAGACGGTCTACGCTCGCCAACCCGGCTCGGCCGCGGCGCCGACGGCCGGACTCCACTTCACTCCGGAACTCCTCGAACGACTAGCACGGCGAGGGATCGCCTGCGTCAACCTGACGCTCCATGTCGGCCTCGGGACATTCCGCCCCATCGAGGCCGATCGATTGGAAGACCACGTCATGCACGCGGAGTGGGCCGAATTGCCTGCGGAGGCGGTCTCTCGGCTGGAGAAGACTCGGCGAAGGGGGGGACGGATCGTGGCCGTCGGCACCACCTCGGCCCGGACCCTCGAGACCGCGGCCGCGACGGGGGCCTTCGAGCCGTTAGCCGCCGAGACCGCGATCTTCATCCGGCCCGGCCACGTCTTCCACGGCCTCGACGCCCTGATCACCAACTTCCACCTGCCGCGCAGCAGCCTGCTCGCGCTGGTCAGTGCGCTGGCCGGGATCGACCTGATCCGGGGCGCCTATGCCGACGCGATCAAGAACGAGTACCGGTTCTTCAGCTATGGCGACGCAATGATGATCCTCTGATGGCCCATTCGTTCGTTTTCGCCGAAAGCCGCATCTTTCTTTGGAATAGGCGAAATCCACGGGCGAATCACTGATGGACAGTATGCCCCGCAAGTCGCAACGCCTCGACCGACCGAACAAGGTCAACGTCCTTGATGAGAAGGTAATCTGTCTCGAACGTGGATATGAGGAAAACGGGTATATCGGCGCGGGCCATCGGCTCGACCAGCGCAGCCAGGATGCCGACGGCGGAGAAGTCGAGCGGTCCCGAGACCCGAAGGCATCGCCAACCCCGCTCACATTTCACATCGAGAGGCACTTGCATCTCCTCGCAAACGATTGATAATTCGTACTGAGTGCGAGTGATGGAGACGAAGGGACCGCGCTCGACCCATTCGGGGAGTGGACTATCGGAGGGCAGCCGGGAAATGGCGAAGGTCTGATCGAGAACGACGAGATTCGAGGTGGTCATGGACTCTTCCCTTCACGGAGTCGAGCGAATCGAGCGGATCACGATCCACTCCAAATGGCTCGGTTTCGCCAGCCCACCGGCCTGGTGGGATGACTCGGAGATCGTTCGGGATGGGGATCAATACATCTCGATCGCAAGGAACCGCATGACGGATCCTCCGCGGGAGAAGAGTGATGAACCCGATGAGAAACCATGGCCCGCCGTGTCGCCGGCAGCGATCGATCAACTCCTGTTGGTCCTTCACAGAGCGCCCCTCGAGAGTCCAGACCCCAAGAACCTGGGCCTTGATTCCCAAGCTCTTCGGCCCCACGCGCAGCAGCTCGCTGCGAATCGGTCCTCCTGGGACAACGAACAGCGGCGGCTTCGGCGGGCGGGCTTCTCGGACGAGCAAATCGCCGATCTCCTCAGCGATACGGACGGCCTGCCGCGCCTGCTGAAGAGCCTCTATCGAGGATTCTGGACGGATGATTCCCCGCAGATGGAGGTCCGCCTCCGGATTTGGGATGGGAACGAGATCGTGCTGGAGTCGAAGTCGCAGAAGCACTTCATGCTCCCCTGGTGGATTCGCCGAACCGACACCCGCGAGCGGTTCCAGTCTTTCGACGCCGATATCAGCCGCGGAGTGGCAGCCATCTTACCGAAGGGTTATCTCAACCGGGAACGCCTCCTCGGCAATGCCGGCCTCCTCGGCGTTCTTGCCGAGCATGTGGTCGAGAGCCGACTCTGCGAACTGGACCGGGAGCAGAAACCACACCGGAGACTGGCGAGGCTCCTCGGACGGGCGTTTCAATGGAATCGCAAATGAACGGCCGGACCGCGACCGCTGGCAACCAGACTTCAACTCCGAAGGTCCTTGCTCCCCGAGGCCGGTGGGGAAGGCCTCCGCGACATCTACGCTCGGACCGACCTCACACGCACTCTCATCTGCGGCGGGTCATGACTCATGCTTCCGGAAGGAGATTCTGGTATCATCGACGGTTACGACCCGTGGGCGACATTCTCGCTCATGACCGGCGAGGACACCAGGAATCGACCGACCTTCTTCGGTCGATCGATCGCTCATCCACGACAAGTTTCGGTCGGCGCTCCCGTTTTGTCGATTTGATAGAAGGTCTGTCGAGGGGATAGAATGCCGGGGCACGATATCATCGTGGTGGGAGCATCCGCAGGGGGAGTTGAGGCGCTCACGGAGTTGGTCAGCCGCCTCCCCGGCGACCTTCCCGCGTCGGTCTTCGTCGTGCTCCACGTTCCCCCGCACGGCGCGAGCATGCTGCCGCACATCCTGAGCCGCAATGGTCCACTGGCCGCGACGCACCCTTTGGACGGCGAGGAGATCCGAAGGGGTCGAATCTACATAGCCCCCCCGGATCACCACCTGCTGATCGAAGCCGACCGGATCCGACTGTCGCGCGGGCCGCGAGAGAACGGGCACCGGCCGGCCGTCAACCCGCTGTTCCGGACGGCGGCGCGGTCGTATGGCCGCCGGGTGGTCGGAGTCGTCCTATCGGGCACGCTCGATGACGGCACGGCGGGGCTTTCAGCCATCAAACGGCGCGGAGGGGTGGCGGTCGTGCAAACGCCGGAGGAGGCCCTGTATCCGAGCATGCCCCGCAGTGCAATGGCATCGGTCGAGGTCGACCACTGCCTCAACGTGGCGGGGATCGCCGGTGTGCTGACCGATCTGGCGCTCGAGTCGGTCCCGGAATCCGCCGTGGATGCCATGCCCGACGATCTGGAGATGGAATCCGAAATCGCGTCGTTCGATCTGGATGCGATCCAGTCCGGGAGTCATCCCGGCAAGCCTTCAGGATTCGGCTGTCCGGATTGCGGCGGGTCGCTCTGGGAGATCGAGGAAGGGGAGCTGCCCCGATTCCGCTGCCGCATCGGCCATGCCTGGACCGCCAACAGCCTGATAGCCCGGCAATCGGAAGGGCTTGAGACGGCACTCTGGACGGCGCTTTGCGCCCTGGAGGAGCGGGCGGCCCTCTGCGATCGGATCGCCGAGAGGCTGCGTCATCGCGGGAGCACCACGTCCGTCGGCCGATTCCTGGAGCAGTCGAGTCAGGCGAGGAAACGGGCGGCGATCCTCCGGGAGGTCTTGATCTCGTCCCCTCACGTCGATGCCAAGCTGGACCAGGCCGGGCCCGTTCGCGTCGAGCCGAGCGATCGCGCCGACTCCGAGAAGGCAGAGCCGAATGGATGATCGCGCCCCGCTCATGGCCGGGATCTCTGTGATCGCGCTCGTGGCCTCGATCGGCGGCTTCGTCGCGAACCTGGGCCACGCGACGGCCCTGCACGCCGGCTCACCGGCGGTCGTCCGCCCGGAGGCCGCTTCCCTCCATTTCAACATGACAATCGAAACATGACGCAAGAGAGCGGCAACCCGGAATTCGAGCGGCTCCTGCGCCACCTCCGTTACAGCCGGGGATTCGACTTCACCGGCTACAAACGGTCGAGCCTGGAGCGTCGGGTCGAGAAGCGGGCGCATGCGGTGGGCGTCCCGACCTACTCGGATTACATCGATTACCTCGAGGTGCACCCCGAAGAGTTCGGCCTCTTGTTCGACACGATCCTGATCAACGTCACCGCGTTCTTCCGCGACCCGTCGGCGTGGGAGGCGATCGCCGACCCGGTGCTCCCGCGGATCATCGGCGGTAAGCGCGCCGACGAGCCGATCCGCTTCTGGTGCGCCGGTTGCGCCTCGGGCGAGGAGGCCTACACGCACGCGATGCTGGCGGCCGAAGCCCTCGGCGTCGACCAGTTCCGAGACCGCGTCAAGATCTACGCCACGGACGTGGACCAGGAGGCCCTCGCAAGGGCACGGCAGGCCGCCTACAGCTCCCACGATGTTCAGCGCATCCCGCAGCCGATGCGGGAGAAATACTTCGAGGCGAACGGCGGCCACTACGTCTTCCGGAAGGATCTCCGCCACTCGGTCATCTTCGGCAGGCACGACTTGATCCAGGACGCCCCGATCTCCCGGATCGATCTCCTCTCGTGCCGCAATACGCTGATGTATCTCAATACCGAGACCCAGGCCCGGATCTTGGAACGGTTCCACTTCGCGATCAATGAGCGCGGCTTCCTGTTCCTGGGCAAGGCCGAGACCTTGCTGACCTACAGCAATGCCTTCACCCCGATCGATCTGAAGCGGAGAATCTTCGCCAAGTCGACCCGGGACAACCTCCGCAATCGCCCGATGTTCGTGCCGCGAAACGGCGTCAACGAGGCGGGCGACCGCCTACCGACTCATGCCCGCATCCGAGAGGCCGCGTTCGATGCCGGCCCTATCGCCCAGATCGTCGTCGATGTCAACGGGATGTTGGCCATGGCCAACGACCGGGCCCGGAATTTGTTCAATCTGGCCCCGGGCGACCTGTCGCGTCCTGTGCAGGATTTGCAGCTTTCCTATCGGCCCCTGGAGCTCCGCTCTTGCATCGACCGCGCGTATGCCGAGCGGCAGGCGGTCATGATCAAGGATGTCGACTGGACTTCCAACACGGGAGAATCCCGACACTTCGAAGTCCACGTCATCCCTCTGATGGATGCCGCGGGATTCGTGCTCGGGGCGTACATCGGCTTCCAGGATACGACCGCGACGAAGCGGATCGCCTTCGATCACGAGCGTACCATCCACGAGCTGGAATCCGCCTATGAGGAGCTCCAGTCCACCAACGAAGAGCTCGAGACCATGAATGAGGAGCTCCAGTCGACCAATGAGGAGCTCGAGACGACCGGCGAGGAGCTCCAGTTGACCAACGAGGAACTCGAAACGATGAACGAGGAGCTCCAGTCGATCAACGAGGAGCTCGAGACGGTCAACGAGGAAGTGCGCCGTCGCAGCGATGAGCTGAAGCGGCTCAACATGTTCCTCGAGTCGATCCTGGCGAGCCTTCGGGGCGCGGTCGTGGTCGTCGATGCCGACCTCCTCGTGCTGATCTGGAACCCGAAGGCGGAGAATCTCTGGGGCCTGCGGACGGACGAGGCCCTCGGTAAGAACATTCTGAACCTCGAAATCGGCTTGCCGGTGGAGCGTCTCAAGCCGACGATGCGAAGCTGCCTCGCGGGTGAGGCCACTTACCTGGAGATGGTCGTGGATGCAGTCAATCGACGCGGCACGCCGATCACCTGTCACGTAACATGCACGCCGATGACCGACGGCGATGCGATCCGTGGCGTCATCCTCGTCATGGATGACGATGCCGCGGCGGTCGACGGCCAGGTCGAGCCCCGGACGTCGCGATCGTCGGACGAAGGCGGGCCATTGCCGGGTGCCTGACGCCCATGCGGTCATGTCTCTGATCGGTCGAGCCGCTCGACGGACTGGATCTCGCAACCCCGGTCTTCTCGAAGTACAAGCTCGTGAATCCTCGGCCTGGATGTGGCTGGCTGGATCCGAAATGGCTGAAGCCGCATATCGGTGATGATCGCCGAGACATCTCGAATTCGTGGATTCGGTAAAGAGCCGGGATTTCGGCGCTCGGTCGAGCGCGTCACTTGCGTGTTACTCTTCGGGTCGAGCGGATATCCGCGATCGCGTCACTCTCCTCGCCCCGTTGGAGCACAACGCTCGGAGCCATCTGCGGACGGAACCCGAGGCCCATAGAAACCGCATTCCTGGCGACCCAACACGGAGGATTCTTGATGCTGGTCCTGAGCAGGAAGATCAATGAAACGATCATCATCGGTGAAAACATCCGGATCACTCTAACCTCGATCCGCGGCCAGCAAGTTCGGATTGCGATCGACGCGCCGCCCGATGTCTCGATTGCGAGAGAAGAACTCCTCCCGTTTGGCGGCGTCGATCACCGGGAGGTCGCGTCTCCACAACGTCTGTTGCGATCGCACACCGCAGGCATAACCAACTTCATCGAGAGAAACCCACCGAGAAAGCCATGAGACTCAATCCAATCGCGAGATTCTTCAGTCTGGTTCGATGGATCCCAAATCGTCAACAGTCGGCGTCCTGCGCGCCGCGATCGGACGCTTTTCCGCGGATGGACGATTTGCTGAGGGCCCAGCTCATGAGGCCCGGGCCAAACTTTCTCCCCTCGCCTTCATCCGACACGATGAGCGGCGTCTCGGTGTCGGGGAATTCAATCCGGATATCTCGGACGAGTTCGAGAACCGCCGTTCGCATCGAGGGCCCGCCGATCATCCCGACGGATACCGAGACCGCATCATCGAGCACCGAACGACGACGGTCCGGCGCCACCTTCTCTTCCAGGACCGCCTCACGGCGGCTCCGTGCCGTGGACCGGGCGATCGCGGAAATCGTCAGAGACCTTCGGCCGAGGTGACACGCCCCCCCGACGGGCCGATTCAAGAGGCATCGAAGCCGCGATGGGTCCACCGAAAAGGCATCATCCCAGGGCCGATTCGAGCCAGCGATCGAGGTCGTCCAGGTCGATTGGCTTGACCAGGAGATCATCGATCCCGGCCTCGCGGGCGCGGCTGCGATCTGCCGCGCGGTGATCGCCGGTCAGCGCCACGATCCTGGGCAGGCGGCCGTTCTGGACGCGCAGCCGGCGCGCCACTTCGAAGCCGTCGATGCCCGGAAGGCCGAGGTCGAGGAACACCAGGAAGGGTGGGTCGGTATGCGCCGCGTCGAGGGCCGTCGGCCCATCGTGGGCGACCTCGACGGCGTGGCCTCGCGTGCGAAGCCACTGGGCTAGAGCCCGGGCCAGGTCTGGCTCGTCTTCCACGATGAGGATCCGGACCGAGGGGACCGAAATCGCCCGGCGAGCGACCGGATCGCTCGCGGTCGCCCCGGCCACCAAGTCGGTCGATGGGGCCGCGCCGATCGGTAGTCGCACCACGAACTCGCTGCCAAGGCCAGGGCCGGCACTGTAGGCCGAGACGGTCCCGCCGTGCAGCTCCGCGAGGCTCTTGACCAATGAGAGCCCAATTCCGAGGCCGCCGCTGGCCCGCTCGCCCGTCCCCTCTACCTGGTTGAAGAGGTCGAAGACACTGAGCAGAGCCTCGGGCGCCATACCGATGCCGGTGTCGCGCACCTTGAGCACGAGCTCGTCGGCCTCCCGGGTCACGATCAAGTCGATCAGGCCGCCGGGATCGGTGTACTTGGCGGCGTTGGTCAGGAGGTTGGTCAGGATCTGCTGAAGCCGGATGGGGTCGGCCACCAGGGTTACCGGCTCATCCGGCAGGGAAACGGTGAGTTCATGCCCGCGGGCCTCGATCAGTTGCCCGACATCCTTGACGGCGCGGGCCACAAGCATGGCCGGGTCCACCGGCTGACTGCGGAGCGGGATGGTGCCGCGCGAGAGTCGGGTCGCATCGAGCAGATCCTCGACCAATCGCGACATGTAGCGGACCTGCCGGTCGATCACGTTGCGGGTCTCCGCGAGCATCGACTCGTCAACGGCGTCGGGGCGCAGCAGGTGGGCACAGGTCTGGATCGCGGACAAGGGATTGCGTAACTCATGTGCCAGAGTCGCCAAGAAATCCTCGTTGCGGCGGTCCCACTCGCTGGCTGACTCCTCCTTGCTTCGAGTGATCTCCCTGAGGCAGCCGCGTAGTGCGCGCCGGCTGCCCCCTTCTTCGGGATCGATGTCGAGGGATTCGCGAACCCGGACGATCCGGCCATCGGCGGCGACCACGCGATATTCCACTTCCGCGGGCCGGCACTCGCGGATGAAGGACTGCCGTTGCGACTCGGCCAGCGATCGGTCGTCCTGATGAATGGTCGCGGCCCAGAATCCCGGCTCGGAGAGCCATCGTTCGGGGGGATATCCGAACACTTTCTCGGCGCACGAGCTGATGAACCAGTACTGACCTGTCCGGGCATCAGCCTCCCAGTTGATGATCTCGATGCCCTCCATCAATCTGCGGAGTGCCTTCGCCTCGCCATCACCGCGCAGCCGAGTCGGTCGATCACTATTGCCGTCTTCCGGCGCCCCGGCCGTCGACAAGGCCGCGCCAACGACGGCCGTCCGCGGGCCGGGCAAGCCGATTCGCGGAGCCTCGCGGAACATCCAGCGCAAGCTCGACGGCTCGCCGTCCCAATCGCGTACGACGGCCGCGGTGATCGTGGCATCGAAGGTCGGGCGCAGGCGCGGTTGAAGCCGGACGATCCAGTCTTGCTTCCGACCGACCCCGACCAAGCGGGAGAGGCCTCCCCGGAATCCGGGCCGATCCTCCATCGAGACGAAATTCGCCAATGGCTTGTTCACCAGGTAAGCCGGCGGCACTCCCAGCAGCTCCGATGCCGCCCGATTCGCCTCTCGGATGATCCCTGAGCGGTCGGTCAATAAGTAGCCGTCCGGGGCGAAGTCGAAGAGATCCTGGTAACGCTGCCGTTCCGACTCGATCTCCTGCCGCGATCGCTCGAGCTCGTGATTTTGCTGGCGGAGTTCCTCCTCGGCGACCCGCATCTCCTCCATCGTGGTGGCGAGCGCAGCCGCAGTCTCTTCCCACATCGAATGCAGCTCGACTTGATTAACCATCGCGGCCGGCTGTAGCCGCAGGATGCGAGCCTGCATCACTTCGATTTGCCGGGAGAATTCATCCAGATCCATGCCCTGGCCTCCCTTTCGACGGAGGCGTTCCTTGCCTCTTTCCGCCCCTGGAATGGACTCGGGCGTGCTTCAACTCCGACTCAGTGGTCGAAAAACCCGACAGCCTGGCGAGAATTCATGGCCCCGCCATTAGGCGGAATCCACTTGCAGAAACCGACCCGGACCTTCTCATGCATGGGGCATCCGTATGAGAAAGATCCGACTCGGGAAACGCCGAAGAGGCTCGATCAGAATCGACTGCATATCATAGATCACGAAGAAGTTCCGAGTCAAAGCTCCAGCCGAGGCGATGAGAGAAAAACCCTCCTCTCTAGCGAACCAACGATCGATATTCGCCTGGTTGTTAATTAAATGAGGCATAGGACGGAAAGTCGCGTGGGATCGCGATTCCACCGGGAGCCTGCGCTAGGTAGAGCAAGTTTCGCGCCGAAATTGATTAACACCGGATGATTCCGTTTCGCAAGGAATCCGAAGCGACCCGATTTCCCCCGCCAAGCAGTCGCCACGATGCCGTCACAGCGAATATCGATCGGTCTTCGTTCATGCGAGGATCCCGTTCACGACGCGTCCGTAGACGTCGGTCAAGCGATAATCGCGGCCTCCGTGGCGGAAGGTCAGCTTCTCGTGGTCGAGGCCCATCAGGTGCAGGATCGTGGCGTGCAGGTCATGGACATGGACCTTATCTTGGAGGGCGTACCAGCCGAATTCGTCGGTGGCGCCATGGACCATGCCACCTCGTACGCCGCCGCCTGCCATCCACATCGTGAAACCGAAAGGGTGGTGCTCGCGACCATCCTTGCCCTCGGCCGTCGGCGTGCGGCCGAACTCGCCTCCCCAGAGTACCAGCGTGTCTTCCAGGAGCCCACGACTCTTGAGGTCGGTCAGGAGTGCGGTGATCGGCCGGTCGACCGCCCGGCAACGCTTCGGCAGATTCTCGCGCAGGCCGCTGTGATGATCCCAGGCGTTATTGGTAGGGGCGTCGAAGAGCTGGACGAACCGGACTCCGCGTTCCACCAGTCGCCGAGCCAGAAGGCACTGCCGGCCGAACAGGTCGGTCGACGGCTCGTCGATCCCGTAGAGTTTCTGAGTGAGTCGGCTCTCGAGGCGGATGTCGAACGCTTCGGGCGCCTCGCGCTGCATGCGAAAAGCCAGCTCGAAGGCGGCGATGCGCGCGTCGAGCTGGCCGTCGATCACGCGGTCTCGCTTGTGGATCGCGTTCAGGCGGCCGAGCGAATCGAGCTTGCTCCTCTGGCTAGCGGGATCGCCGGACGGATCGGCGAGGTTGGCGATGGGATGGTTCAGGTCGCGGACCAACGTCCCCTGATAGGCGCTCGGCAAGAAGCTGGAGGCCCATAACTGGGCACCCTGGAAGACCGCGGCGGGGCTGACGACCACGAACCCGGGGAGATCCTGATTCTCGGTACCCAACCCGTAGGTGAGCCACGAGCCCATGCTCGGCCGGGAAAATGCCTGCTCGCCCGTACACATCTGAGCGGCGGCCCCGGTGTGATTGATGTTGTCGGCGACCATCGAGCGAATCACACAAAGGTCGTCGACGCAGGAGGCCATGCCGGGCAACAATTCGCTCACCTCGATGCCAGACCGGCCATGCCGCGAGAATCTCCACGGCGAGGCCAGAAGATTGCCGGTCTTGGTGCGTTCGAGCCGAGGCTTCTCGAACGGGAGCGGCTTGCCGTCGTCCCGGATCAGGCGAGGCTTGGGATCGAACAAATCCACATGCGAAGGTCCGCCGGGCATGTAGAGGAATATGACCCGCCTGGCCCGCGGGGCGTGATGCGGCTTGCGGACCGCGTGAGGATGCGTGGCTCGCGAGGGTTCGCCGTCTGCGTTCGCATCCGACTCGGCGGCCAGCAGATCCGCCAGGGCCAGTGCTCCGAACCCGCAACCGGCTCGGGAGAGCAGCTCGCGGCGTGAGAGTATCGGTCGAGCTACCATGGATGAGTCCCCCGTCCTGTTCCTGACCCGCGTCAGTCGACATACGCGAATTCATCGCTGCACAGCAGGATGTGGGCGAGGTCAACCCACCCCGCTTCGACGTCAGGCACTCCGGCCCGAAACACGACCCGTCTGGCGATCTCGAATTCCTCGACTGTAGCCGGCCGGGAGTATACCATTTGGAAGGCATGACGGATTCGGTCCGTCGGGCTGTTCGGTCGCTCGCGGATCAGGCGTTTCGCCAGAAGCCTGGCATGGCTGGCCACGAAGTCGTGATTGAGGAGGAAGAGTGATTGCGGCGCGATCGTGCTGACGTCTCGCTTCTCGACCGAGGCGTCGGGGTTGGCGGCGTCGAACAGGGTGGCGTAGTTGCTCCGGTCCCATCGGGCCGTCTGGACATAGAGCGAACGCCGCGAGATCGAGAGATCGTCGCCCGCCGGACCTCCCCGGGCAGGATCGAGGCGCCCCGCGACGAACAGCATGGCATCGCGCAGGGCCTCGGCCTCCAGCCGACGTGCCGAGAAGCGGCCGAGCCAGCGATTCTCAGGATCCCGGTCGAGTACCTCGCGAGGTACGACGCTGGCCTGCCGATAGGCGGCGGAAAGCATGATCCGCCGCTGGAGCTTCTTCAGCGACCAACCATCGGCGACGAACCGAGCCGCCAGCCAATCGAGCAGGGCGGGATGAGTCGGCGGCTCCGACCTCGGGCCCAGGTTGCTGGGCGTGCGCACAAGTCCGTCTCCGAAATGCCATTGCCAGACCCGATTGACGATCACGCGCGCGGTTAGCGGATTCGATTCGGACGCGATCCACCTCGCCAGATCGCGACGCCCGCTACCGGCCGCGATTGTCTGCTGAGAGGGGCCCGCGAGGAACCCAGGCATTCGCCGAGGCACCACCGCGCCGAGTTTCGTGTAACTCCCGCGGATATGGATCGGCACATCTTGAATCTTCGAGAAAAGTCCGCCCGGCGTGCCTCCTTCCTGCATGGCCATGGCCAGGGGTGGTTCGGGGAGCAATTCGCCGCGCAGCTTATCGCGACGCGCCCAGAGCCGGACCCGCTCGGGGTCATTCTCGTCCGGCTTCGGCGACTTCTGGCTGAGTACGCCTAATTTCGAGGCGATGTCACCGAGTTGCTTCACTTGCTCATCGCGTCGGGCCACGACCGACTTCGGGACCATCGGCACGCGATTCATCGTATACTCGTCGCCCTTGCGCCCGAGATCCTTGAGGAAATGCGAGCTGTAGAAGATCCCGGCCAGGGCGTAATAATCCTCGTTGGAGATCGGGTCGAACTTGTGATCGTGGCAACGGGCACAGCCAAGGGTCAAGCCCAGGAACGCTTTGCCCACCGTGTCAATGTTGTCGTCGACCATATCGCTGACCATCTTCTCCTTATCGGCGTCGCCCCGGTCCCAGGCACCGTTGGAGAGGAACGTGGTCGCGACCAACCCGGCCGGGTAGATTTCCCCTCCATCCGGGTTTGTCAGGAGGTCCCCGGCGATCTGATGCACGATGAATTGATCGAACGGCAGGTCCGAATTCAAAGAATCGACCACCCAATCGCGATAACGCCAGGCCTCCGTCAACTCGCAGCTGGCCGTGCGTGTCGCGGGGTTGGCGTCGTAGTAGTCGGCATATCGGGCCACGTCGAGCCAGTGTCGGGCCCATCGCTGACCGTATGCCGTCGACGCGAGTAGCCGATCGACGACTCTCGCGTAGGAATCGGCGGACTCATCCGCGAGAAAAGCCTCGACATCCCGCGGAGCGGGGGGCAGTCCGATCAGATCGAAGGTCGCGCGGCGGATCCAGGCCCGACGCTCGGACGTCCTGGCGGGATGCATCCCGTGCGCCTCGAGTTCCGCCAGGATGAACCGGTCAACCTCGTTCCGCGGCCAGGAGAGATCCTTTACGCTCGGAGGAGTCACGGAATGAACCGGCTGGAAGGCCCACCAGCGCCTCTGGTCCTCGGTGACCTGGAAACCGCCGGCCGTCGTCGCCCTCGTCTTGATATCCGAGGCAGGCCACGATGCCCCGAGGGCCACCCATCGCGCGAGTCTGGCGATGTCGGCGTCGGACAGTTTCTGCTTGGGCGGCATCTTCGGTCCGTCGAGATAACGGATGGCGTGGATCAGGAGACTCTCGTCCGGCCGACCTGGCGAGATAGCCGGGCCGCTGTCCCCGCCTTCCAACATCGCCTCGCGCGAGGTGAGCCGAAGCCCCCCCTTCGGCTTCTGGTCGCCGTGGCACGACTGGCAACGCTCGACCAGGACCGGACGGATCTCCTTCTCGAAGAATTCGTCGACGGCCGCGGCATAACCTGGCGACGTTCGGGTGAAGGCCAGTCCGAACACGGACAGGGCGAAACCGAATCGAATGCACACATGAATCGAATATCGGAAACGATTCATGAGTATCTCTCCTGGATGCGAGTGGATTGCAACCCGTCCTCCCCGATGCGGGGCGCCGCCGTCCTACGGTGGCCACCGGTCAATCCTGAGTTCTGGCGAGAGGCCGCGTCGTCGTAGACCCGCATTGTATCGCATCATCGCACGGGCGACAATTTTCGACCCCTCCGATCATCTTTAATAATTAAGAAATTATATTTAGAAAAACATTGAATCGCCAAGGACTCCAAGAAAGACGCAGTCAAGAGTTTGACTGCTCCGTTCGCCCGGACACCTGGTCTGGTCTTCTTGGCGTCCTTGGCGGTTCAATTCCGGAGAAACCCGACTCGGATTTCATTCAACATCCTCGACCAGGAAAAAGAGAGAGGGCCGGCCCATGCGGCGCCGCCCCTCTCCGGATGAACTCTGGCATTCAGCCCGGTGGACGTGGTGGAGACCGGGATCGACAGATTCGCTGGGCGTGATCCGTTCGATCGTAGGCGCGTCGGGCCGATCGTCGGAGGAGGTGGTCCGATAGGAACCCACGCCTCACGACGGCCCGAGCCACGGGCCTGGACTGGCCCCGACGTCGCGAGGACGTCGAATCCGAGTCATGGCCCCGGGTTACGAGTGCCTGCTCAAGTCGCGAGAGCAAGGCGCCTCGTACGCACGATCGTTGCCGACGCGCCCCGAGCCGACTGGGAACGGCAACACGGTCCGGCGGTTGTCCGCCGAGCTCGTGGTCGCCGTCTCGATCGCATTCCGGGGTGTCGAGCTCCGCGAGAACGCCGTGATCCAGGCTTTCGACCGGGGAGAGATCCGCGGTGATCGGGCCGAATGCAGAGGGTGCGATACCGTACTCCTCGGCGTCCGATCCGGACAGCTCCTCAACAAATGGCGGAGCCGTTTCTTGTTCGTCCGGAGTTGGCTCCGACGAAACAAGGGATCCTACGCTTGTCGCGCATAATCCCGGGTCCGCTGGCACCTCGAAAGGTACCGGCTGCGATGGATCCGGTGCGACCGCTTCGAGAGCGTCGGTCACCGGGCTCGCGTCCATCAAGACTTCCGTCGCCGTTGTCGCAGCCTGGTTCGCAACCGTAGGTACGTCTGCGACCGGGGCGGCTTCTTCGGGCGTGGGGGCCGGGGGCGCGGGCCCATCCGTCGCCGGATGGGAGTCCATCACGATCGCGGTTTCTGGTCCATCCGTCTCCGGACGGCCGTCCGCTACGATCTCCGAGGGAGCCGTCGCGGATTCGGACGTATCCGTTGCCGGATAAGCCGCCACCGCGATCTCTTCGGACTGGGCCTGAACGGGGAACGGGACGCTCGCGTCGGCCCGGACAAATTTGCCGGGGCCGACGCGGATCCAGGTGGCGGGAGTCGCGTCGGTGACCGGCTCGGCGGCCGTCTTGGCCGTCTTGCGGTACCGGGCTCGACTCCGTCGGGGCTTGGCGGCGCCGGTGCTGGTGGGATCGGGGTTGGGCATCGTCGCATCGGCGGTTTCGACGGCCGGGGTTTCCAGGACTGGTTCGTCGGCGGGACGGGTTTCGCCCATCTCCACCGCGCGATCCTCTCTCGGATCCCGGCCGACCTCATCGGCCTCAACAACGAAGTGCTTTGCTCGCGATCCTTCGGACTTCGACCCGGCACGCTCAGCCCTCGGCGTGGCGAAGATCAAGACCATGAGTAACAGATAGACCGGAACCAGCCAGATCGACACCGAAGCAACCGCCCACGTCGTCGCGCCCATCAGCGCACCGAGTCCCAGTCCCACCAGGACGGTCCGGATCCGTCGCCCGTCAACGACAGCCCGGAGGCCCGAACCCGAGGGGGTGTGGAATCCGGCGCGAGGCCGTCTGGCCTCGGGTCCCGACCGTGTGTTCGGTTTGCGCGATGTCGCGATCAAGGAGGGCCGTCCTGCTTGCCGCTCGCTGGGCCGTATCCACAGGTCAGCCTCGCCGAGATGATCCCGACGACTTGACCGTCCATCCGGCACCAGGGTGGAAATCCTCGCCATGGCAGCACGGCGTGGGTCGCAAGCGACGCGTCGTCCGCCTGCTTCTGATATCGGCCGGTGCTGTCCGACTCGTTCGGCTTACGAGAACCGTGGAGCGCCGGACATGACGCATGATCGGATTATGCAGGGGGAGCCCTCGAAGAACGGCAGCCCACTCCTCGCGTCATCTGGACACCCGATCAGACTGCTATCGGCCGATGACCCGACAGGCCGATCTTTGGGTCTTGCCACCCTGATTCCTGGCACCTCCGGGATGATCATGAGCATGGGGTTACGCTCGGTCAGGTCGATCGTGAAATCTCGGTAACCGGTCGTGAAACGGCTATGGCCCGCCGTGCTCTCGTGGTTTCTTCCGCTTGCGTCACGGGATCTTTCGGGGGACAATGAACGTCACTCGAAATCCACCCTCTCCCGCGCCCGCGTCGCCCGCCCGGATGGCCTGCCATTGCCTCGGCTCCAACGATTCCGCGTCCTCGATTCGGCCAGGTAGGTATCTCGCCGTGACAAGATCCATGATCCATAGAGACATCAGGACTCGATCGCAGTCGATCACGTCCGGCTCCGTCCGGGAACCGCACGTCTTGGACTTACGAGTCCTCCTCGGGTTGCTCCTGCCGGCCGCCATCCTCCTCTTCGCCGCGGCCCCGATGGTGCATGGAGCGGACGACGAAAAGTCGAGCGCCAGGACGTTCGAGCTCCAGGTGAAGCCATTCCTTAAGCGGTACTGCGAGCGGTGTCACAACGAGGAGAAACGCACGTCGGGAGTCCGCGTCGATCATCTCGATTCGATGCTCGAGGATCGACACCTGAAATTGTGGGAGGCTGTCCGGAGCCAGATTGCGAACGAGGCGATGCCTCCAGAGGACGAGCCCGAACCGAGGCCCATCGAGCGACGGCTCGTCAACGAGTGGATCACTAAGGGATTGGAGACGGCCCGGTCGCGGCCCACGCCCAAGAACGGCGGGGCGCGCCGACTGACCGTCGCGCAGTATCGCAACACGTTGCGCGAATTGCTGCTGCTCGAGGATGATCTCACCGATGTGCTGCCGCCGGATGCCGTATCGCGCGACGGGTTCGTGAACAACCAGGAGACGCTCGCCCTGTCGCCACTCCTGATCGAGGCCTATCTCGAGATCGCGGAAAAGGCGATTGATCGATGTATTGTCGACCCGAAGTCGAAACCCTCGATCCAGTACTTTCGCGTCGATCTCGGCGCGGGGATCAACCCCCGGCCATGCCCGGACCAGCTCATCCTGGGGGCGAATAATCTACTCCTGGACAACCGGGACTTCGTGGTCACCCAGCCGAGGGTCAGCAAGCCGTTCGCGTTCGAGCCGTTCGTCATGCGGACGAAGTATCGCTTCATCGAAGGTTATGCCGGCAACGACACGGTCCGCGGCTGGCGCGATTATGACAGCATCTATCACGCGGTTTTCGCCTGCATGCGCGGCAGTGCCGGCTATCCGAAAGGGTTCCCCTACAATACGGTCCCCCAGGGATTGTTGCTGCGGCCGGCCATCACGAGCGACGAGATTTTCCAGGCGGACGACACCTACGGGCCCAAGGCGAATTTCAAGATCTCGCTGCGCGAACTCCCCGATCAAGGTCGCTTTCGCGTCACGGTGACGGCGGCCAAGTACAACGACGCGCTGCTCCTCGATCGAGTTGCCTCGTCTCAGTCGTCGATGAGTGGAGATGCAGTCATCTGGCGCGATCCGAACACTCCGACGTCGGTCGTTATCAAGAAGGCCGGGATCTATCAGGTTGATGTGTTTCTTTCGTCGGGCAGGGGAAGCGCGACTGTGCCGGTCGTTCCCACGCCGCGTCGCGAACCGCCGCGGGATGTCACGCTCACCCTGGGCGAGCGACAGTTCGCGGCCAAGTGGCAACAGCCGGCGTTTCTCGTCGTCCGACTCGACGCCGGGGAGCTGGCGGTGCGGGCGGAGAACAGCGCACCGGCGCGATTGGACCGGATCGTCTTCACGCCGCTCGACGCCGACAATCCCCTGAGCAAGCGATTCACCTCCTTCGAGAGGCGGTCGCCGCGCGTTGGCGTGCACCTGGGACTGCGTCGCGATTGCGGCAGTACCCTCTCCCAGGTTGGAGTTCCCCAGACGGTCTCGCAGCAGACTCTCAATCGCTTCGTTTTCGAAGGCGCCATCCGCAATTTCCCCAGCCCGGATGTCGAGAAGGACAATGTCAATTACCTCGCCGGCATCCGCGAGATCGGAGTCCGGAGCGAATACACCGACGGTCGGGACATGCCTCGACTGCTCGTCGGGTCGGTCGAGTTCGAAGGCCCGTATTACGACGCATGGCCTCCCGAATCGCACCGCGCGATTTTCATCGAGTCGGACCGGAAGGACGATCTCCCGGTCTACGCGCGCCAGGTCATCGGCGGGTTTGCCGCCCGAGCGTTCCGTCGCCCGATCAGCGCCCAGGAAGAGTCGTTTCTGATGACGGTCTTCGAGAAATCTTTCAAGTCGGGGGTGAATTTTCGGGATAGCGTGAAGGACGCATTGCAGGTGGTGCTGACCTCGCCACAATTCCTGTTCTTGATCGAGGATAGCGGCAGTCCCGCACCTGAGCCTCTCGACGAATACGAACTGGCTTCGAAACTGTCTTATTTCCTGTGGAACGGGCCTCCCGATCGCGAGTCGTTGAAACTCGCCGCGGCCGGCACTCTGCACCGAAGACTGGATTCCGAAGCCGCGCGGATGATCGACGATCCGCGTTTCACGCGATTCGTCGGCGAGTTCACGCCGCAATGGTTGGCGCTCGAGAAGTTCCAGGTACTCGAACCGGATCGCCGTCGCTTCCCGAAGCTCGCCCGCGACACGCGGACGCAACTGCGGCAAGAGCCCGTGCAGTTCATGCTGCATCTGATCCGAAACAACCTGCCGGTCCGAACCGTGATCGAGTCGGATTTCCTGATCGCCAACGAGGTCGTCGCCAGTTATTACGATCTCGCCGACCGCACGGAGAGCGGCTTCCAATTCGTGCCGATCCTGCACGGTCGGCGTGAACTGGGGGGCGTGCTCTCTCAAGCGGCGATCATGGCGGGTCTCTCGGACGGTCGGGAGTCGAATCCGGTGAAGCGCGGAGCCTGGCTTGCGCCGGATCATCGCCGAACCCCCGGATGATCCGCCGCCAAACGTGCCCGCTCTCAAGGAAGAGACGAAAAGCCTGTCACTGCGCGAGCGACTCGAGCGACACCGCAATCAACGCGGCTGCGCCGAGTGCCACTCCAAGATCGACCCGTGGGGAGTTCCGTTCGAGGAATTCGACGCCGGCGGGCGACTCAAACGCGAATCGGTCGATGCTCGTTCCAGGTTGCCCGACAAAACGGAGGTGGGGGGTGCCATCGATCTGAAGCGATACCTGGCGGATGATCGCATCGATCAGGTCGCATTCAGCGTACTCAAGCACCTCACGGTCTACGCGACCGGTCGCAGCCTTTCTCACAATGAACTCGTGTTTTTGAAGCGAGACGGGGCTAAACTGAGAACCAACGGCTACCGCATTCAGGATATGATTCGGTATGTCGTGAACAGCCCCATGTTCCTGGAGAAGTAGACGACCGTTTTCGGTCAGACGACGACTTTCACGAACGATCGCTACGATTTCGCCCTCGGAGCATCCCATGATCTCATCCCGTCCCCTCGATCGCCGGGCCTTTCTTCAGGGCATTGGTGGCATGGCCCTGGCCTTGCCGGTCCTGGACGCCATGGGCGCGGAGGTGACCGAGCAGATACCTCGCCGCTTTTGCGCACTCTACACCGCCAACGGCATGTCGCTTCCCAGTGTCAAGCACGGAATCAACGAGTGGAGCTGGTTTCCGAAAGCCGAGCAGAATGGCGAGTTCGTCCTCGGCAAGTCGACCGAGCCGCTGGGACCTTACCGCAAGAAACTCAGCTTCTTTGGCGGCCTCTATCATCCGAGCGGCGCCAAGGCCGACCCCCACGTGTGCTCCGACATGTGGCTCACCGGTGCCCCGCTTCATAATCCGAAGCCGGGCACCTATAACTCGGTCGGGCTCGATCAGGTCGTCGCGTTGCACACGAAGCAGCATTGCCGGCAGCCCTCGCTCGTGCTCTCGATCGATGCGGGGACCGGATTTCTGTCGCGGACCGGTACGATCTCTTACAGCCTGGAAGGGCGGCCCATCCCGGCCGAGAACAATCCTCGCCGCGTGTTCGATCGGCTGTTTCGCGGCGACCGGGCCTCGATACAATCCGAGCGCGACGCGTTGAAGCGACGCATCAAGCTGGTGGACGCCGTCGTCGAGAGTTCGAAGTCGCTCCACCGGCGGCTCGGCAAGTCCGATCGCGAGCGCATGGACCAGTACATGACCTCGCTCAACGAAGTGGAATCGCGACTGATCGCCTCCGAGCGCTGGATCGACGTGCCGCTGAAGAAACAAGATTATTCTCGCCTGAATCTGGACGCGACGAATGAGGGCGACCCGGCGGATTACTACCGCAACATGTTCGACTTGATCGCCCTGGCCTTCGACGCGGACATCACCCGGTCGGTCGCCTTCATGCTCAACCGCGAGGACGGGATGGGAATCAGCGACACGTTCCCGCTCAAGCTCGGTCTACCAAATACTCATCACACTCTCTCACACGCGACGGACAAGGCGGGGCAACTGGCCTTCGCGAAATACGACCTGTTCCTGAGCCGGCAGATCTCGCATTTCTTCGGACGTCTCAGCGAGTACAAGGATCGCGACGGCTGCGTGTTCGATAATACGATCGTGCTCTTCGGCAGCGGCGCCAGCACGACGCACAATCCTCGCAACCTGCCGACCTTGATCGCCGGCGGATCCGGGCTGGGCCTCAAGCACGGCTCCTTCTGGCGAAACGGCGAGACGAGGATGTCGAACCTGTATCTGAGCATCCTGCGCACGCTCGGCATCCCGCAGGAATCGTTCGCCGACAGTACCAGTACTCTCAGCAGCCCCATCTTCAGCCGCGCTTGAGACCAGGGCGAATCCGATCGACCCACTCCCCGATGTCCGACCGACCCATCGACTTCCCTTCGGTGAGAATTGGCAGAGCCGGGAGATACCAGTCCATGTTGATCCGGATCGGGTTCGAGATCGTTTTCGAGGTTCCTGCGTCAACCCCGATGCTGCTCATGCTAGGGTTGAGACCCGAATGGGATTCGTCGATCCGGCGTCCGGGCGGCTTGAGGGTCGAGCCGGAGCTCCCAGTCCGGTTCTATACCGACAGCCACGGCAACCGTCCCGCGCGATTGCTGGCGCCGGCCGGTCGGTTGATACTCTGGGATGACCTGATCGTCGAGGACGACGGACAGCCCGACACCATCGCCCCGGAAGCGAGGCAGGTCCCGGTCCAGGACCTTCCCCCCGAGGTGCTGGTCTTCCTGCTCTCCAGTCGCTACTGCGAGGTCAACCGGCTCACGGATATCGCCTGGCGCCTCTTCGGGACCACGCCCGAGGGCTGGGCCCGTGTCCAGGCGATCTGCGACTGGGTTCATTACAACGTCCGGTTCGACTACATGTCCGCCCGCCCGACCAAGACCGCTCACGACGTCTACGAGGAGCGAGTCGGGGTCTGCCGCGACTTCAGTCACCTGGCGCTGACCTTCTGCCGCTGCATGAATATCCCGGCCCGTTACGCGACCGGGTACCTCGGCGACATCGGCATCCCCTTCCAGCCCTATCCGATGGACTTCAGCGGATGGTTCGAGGCTTACCTGGACGGCCGCTGGTACACCTTCGACGCCCGCCATAATGTCCCTCGGATCGGCCGAATCCTGATGGCAACCGGACGCGACGCGGTGGACGTCGCGCTCACCACGTCGTTCGGGACGACCCTGCTGGAGAAGTTCGCCGTCTGGACGGACGAGGTCTCCGAGAATGAGCTTGGCGGTTTGCAGGAACGCCGCACTCCGGACGGTTGGAATGCGACGCTTCAGGTCTGATCAACTCGCCCGCCAGGGCGGGATCGTGTATCATCGTCGGTTCACTCGGCCGAGAGGTCCGGCGCCGAATGTCCCGGATCGTGGCCACTTGTGGATTGCGGGATCGGCCCTTGGAAGGTGGCGGGAGAGCGTGTCGCGATGACGTATTGTCTGGGAATCAAGACGAACGATGGCCTGGTCCTGGCCTCGGACTCCCGATCGAATTCGGGCGCCGATCAGGTGAACGTCTGTCGCAAGATGCACACCTTCGTCCGCCCCGATGAGCGGGCCTTCATCCTGCTGACCAGCGGCAGCCTGTCGTGCTCTCAGTCGGTCATCACCCTGCTGGGGCGCGAGTTCGATCAAGGCCTCGGCCTGGCCTCCGCCGAGACTTTCTACGACGCGGCCCGCGTCGTAGGCGACCGCATTCGTCGCGTGTCCGACCTCGACCGCCGGGCCCTCGAGCAGGACAAGTTCACGTTCAACGTCCACGTGATTCTCGCCGGACAGATCCGCGGCCAACCCCATGATCTGTACCTGATCTACCCCCAGGGCAATCCCCTGAGGGCGACCGAGGACTCACCATTTCTCCAGATCGGCGAGTGCAAATACGGGCGTCCCATCCTCGACCGGGGAGTCCGGCACGACGGCACGACGCTGGACGATGCGGCCCGCTATGCGCTGATCTCGCTCGACTCGACGATGCGCTCCAATGTGACGGTCGGGCCCCCGATCGACCTGCTGGTCTACGCGCGCGATGCCCTCCGGATCACTCGCCACAGACGATTCCACGCCAAGGACCCCGATTTCCTCGCGATCCAGACCCACTGGGAGCATGCGCTCCGTAAGGCCGTCCAGGAGCTCCCGCCGATCGAGTTCGGCGACCCTGGCCCACCAGGGCGACCCTCGGGCTCGCACCGCTGACTCCCAAGGGACCCGGTCTCGCGATCTTCAGAGACCTCACCATTTCCCGATGATCTTATCCAACACGGATAAGACACCCGCGGCGCCGAACGCCAGGCCGAGTGCGATGTTTCGGGTGTATCGGCCGGCGCGATCCGACTTCCCGAGTCTCCAGCCGAGCACTCCCGAGAGGGTGCCAAGCATGGCGATGGCGATGAAGCCGCCCCAGAGGGTGTAGAAGAAGACGGATTGAAGGATCAACCAGATCAGCTCAATCGATGTATTGGGCCCTTCGCTGAACAGATCCCATCCCCGGATGTATCCGCGAAAAGGGACGGGGAAACGATAGAAGATCGCGACGATCAGGGACGCCGGGAACAGACCCAGGAACACCCACAGCATGCCTTGACGGATCATTTTTCCCATCGCTACTCCTCGATTCCCGGCCTCGAATCGTCGGGCGGCAACTTTATCAACCATCGGGCCCGAGGTCGAGGCAACAAGTCGGGTCAGCCGGGCCGAAGGTGCTTGTCCGGAAAGTCATAACGCCAGGAAAAGAGGTAAGCATGCCTGAAAATCGCATACCACCGATGGCCCGAATGCACCGGAATCTTATCCTGCCTGAGGCCCAACCCACGCAACTGGAGTCCAAAGGAGTGGTTCGGCAAGACAAGGCCGAATTGCAGAACCAGCTCGCCAATGTGTCGGCCAGGTCGAGGAAGCCCCAGAAACCTCGCAACGCCGACCCGCCACCTCAGAAGCTGGTGAAAATGGAGAGATAGGGGTCTCTAACGCCTAGCTGACGTCATTTGCCCAGTGTCACCGGTTTGCGGAAGAGCGTTACGAACGAATCGGCCCCCTCGGTGATCACGATCGTTTGGTCGGCGGGGACCTCGCGGAATACCTGACGCGTCCGCCCGATTGGCCAGAAAACCTCGACCTCTGCAACGTTCACCGCACGGTCAAGGCCGATGTGCTGCACGAAGCTGTTGCCGCCGTAGCTCGAGCCGGAGCTCACCTCGCGGTAGATCGAACGCGCCGACCCGTCGCCGTCCCGGCTGGTAATCCGCAGCCTTGCGCCGATGGCCGCGCGGTTCGTTTTCTTGCCGACGAGCTTCAGATCGAGCCAGTGCCGCCCGTGACCCGGATTTTGGAAGAGGACGTTATGCGCCCGGTCGCCGGGCGATGCACCGCCCATCTCCTCGAACAGATCCAGGTCGCCGTCGGCGTCCCAGTCGGCGAAGGAGACGCCGTGACCCTTCTGAAGGTGCGCCGTGCCCGTCGACACGCTGACGTCCGCGAACCGCAGGCCCCGCTCGTTCTTGAGCATCACGTTCGGGACCAGGTTCGAGAGGTTCGGCCGCCCGGTGCCGAAATACACATCGAGGTAGCCATCGTTATCGATGTCTCCGAAATTGGAGCCCATCGTCAGATACACGCGTCCGAGGCCGACCTCGTCGGTCACGTCGCGGAAGCCCTCTTCCCCCAGGTTCCGGTAGAGCCGGGGCGCTCGCCCTGGTGGGGACTGCCGATTCGGTCGGCGATCACATCGTATAGGAAGCCGTGAAAGCCGGCGACGAAAAGGTCGAGCCGTCCGTCGTTGTCGTAATCCCAGAACCAGCACGAGAAGCTGTCTTTCGGCTCGGTCACGCCGAGTGCCGCTGCGACATCGGTGAATGTGCCGTCCCCGTTGTTCCGGTAGAGGCGGTTCGCGGCCCTCATGTTGGAAACGTAGAGGTCAGGCCAGTTGTCGCCATTGTAATCGCCCCACGCCGCACCCTTGGCGAAGCCGTCGTTGCCGACCCCCGCGCGCTCGGCGACATCGGTGAATGTGCCGTCCCCGTTGTTCCGGTAGAGACGGCCGGTGTTACGCGGATCAGGGCGCTCGGAATTCTGCTCTCCCACCACATAGAGGTCCACGAACCCGTCGTTATCGAAGTCCCCCCAGGCACCCGATTGCGACTGGATGGGCATGGACAAGCCTGCGGCGGCGGTCACGTCCCTAAATGTGCCCCCGCCCTGGTTTCGCAGGAGTGAGAGTGGGTAAGGACCTTCCCACCCGCCCCGGAGCAGCAGGACGTCGAGCTGACCGTCGTTGTCGAAGTCGGCATGGCTGGCGTTGGCGGCAAGGGTCTGGCCGGACAGACCGGACGCGGAGCCGAGATCCTCGAATCGGTCTCCGCGATTGACGAACAGAGCGGCGTCCAGGTCGCAGTCGGCCGAGCAGACGAAGATGTCGGGCCTGCCGTCGCCGTTGAAATCGTCGAAGAGGCTCCCGCCGAACATATTTGGACCCCTCGAGTCGAGCCCGATCCGGGGCGCGACGTTCTGGAACAGCCCGACGTCGGCCGTCGAAGCGAAGAGGTCCGCCGGCAGACGGAGCCCGGCCGGGATCCCGTCGGGATACTCGCCCAGGGTCATTGCCGCGACCATCAGCAGCCAGCGAACTCCGAGATCCTCGGGCCGCCGACGCAGGTACGTCAAGAAGTGATCCATGGCTTCCCGCGAGCCGGCCATTTGCTGGTGGCGGGCCTCGAGGGCGATCGGGAAGATGCAGCTCGACGGGCCAAGGCAAGCCACGCAGTTCTCGACCTCTCCTCGTCTCAACGCGGAGATGCCTCGGAGGGCGACGAGATTCGCCTTCAAATCCGCCGTGATTCCCGGGTTTTCCCTTGCCGCCACTTCGAGCCAGCGAGAGGCGTCCCCGAATCGACCCTCATACATGAAGAGCATCCCGATCTTCGCCTGGAGGGTGGCCCGGCGCAGGTCGAGGCCGGTCCGGTCGGCCGGGAGTTCTTTGAGCCTCGCGAGTTGCCCGAGCAGCGTGTCGCGACCGGAGACGGCCCGATCGCGGACCGCCGCTCGGACCTGCTCGAGCGAGCCCCGATCCTCGATCCAGGGCGTCAGGTCTCCGGCCAGTTGATAGCCGCTATCGTCGAGGAACTGGCCGCTGACCAGCGCGACCCGCGGCGTCGAAGCCTCGCGGGTTCGGCCCGTAGCCGTCGGGCTCCACGACGCGAACCGCGCCAACGTTTTCCGGTAAGCGTCGGCAAGACTCGGATGGGTCGATGTCACGGCCGCCGCGCCGGCAATGGCCACGATCGCGAGCCCGACCATGCCGATGCGGAGTACCACCTTCATCGAAATCCTTCCCTTTCAGAGCTCGGATTCGTGGGATCGGAGACCGGGACGAACGATACAGCGTGACGCGAATCGCCGAATTCTCGGAGGAATCCGCGATCGCCATCCGCTTCGGCGAGGCCGCCGAAGTTGTTCTCGGCCCGATCGGACGTCGTTTGGGTACGCATCCTGGAACGCTCCGGTCCTGGAAGAAGCAAAGTTACCACCTCAAGACCGAAGCGTGTCAACGAATGAGTCCTCCCTTCACAAGCGATGAATCGTTCTCTCTCGCTCCCACGGATTGAACGATCGAACGAGTTTTCCTGGGAGGCCGAACGATGTGCCAATTGCCGCGAATTCGTTGCAAGTATTTGCCGCGATGGGGCTTGCGAAGGAGCTAAGAGGTTCAATGGTTCATTTGCCGGTTGTACGTGACGCCATACTCTCCGTTGACAATCCCACCTTTCCGGTGGATGTAGTTCAGGAAGATCGTGCCCATGAGGGCCTGGGCGATCACCAGGCCGAAGAGGACGCGACGCCACGGGAGCATCAGTGTCGCGATCCCGACGTACAGGAAAGGGCATAACGCATAAAAATAATGATAGAAGTAAACGTTCGTGCTCAGGACAAACAAGAGTCCGGGTATCCCGATGGTAGACCAGAGGTAAAATGTTGTGGTCCCCGACCCCTTGCCGACTTCGGAGGCCTCGTCGGATTCGGTGGTTTCTAACAATCTTGGGCGAGGGCCCTGCCCGCGCAAATCGATCGCAATGCCCATCGAAAGCCGGGCCTGGCGATCGCATCGAACAGCCGGACCACGATCCTCGCAATTACGACCAGGACGATGAACAGGCGAATCCAGGCGGGGGCGCACGTGCGGATTCCGAGGACGATCGGCCCATTCTCGAAGTCCAGCGTGTCCTGGCCCAGCCCCAGGGCGATGAACGGAAGGACGCTCAACCCCGCCGCCGTGACTCCATAAAGGTATGCCATGACGCGGTGCACGACCAGAAAATCGAGAGTTTCGGGAGGCAAGTTGACGGGCGGCTTTTGAAGCGCCAAAGCCCAGGGGATCGCCGTTAACAGGCCCAGTACGGTTCCGAGTAGCCAGAAGCGCCAGGTGCGCGATCGAGGCAGCCTCCCCCGACATTCGGCGATGAACGTGCCGATGACCAGTCCCATCGCGACGAACCAACCGCTCAGGTGCACCTGGCCGATCAGAGCACCGGCCAATCCCCACAAGAAAGCTCCCCGCCGCGAGTCACGGTGCCGATGGCCGATCCAGACCAGCAGGAGCAATGGCGTCAAGAGCGACGGCGGCCAGATCTTCCTCGATAAACGGATTGCGTAGGGACTCACCGCCTGCAAAGCCAGCCCCCAGATCCAGGGCTCTCGCTCTCGAATCGGGAGGAAGGCAGGGACCGCCGCCGCAAAGCCGATCAGCCCGATCATGTTCACCAACACGACGACGCGGGCCATCGACGTCGGTGACCGCGAAACGCGAGCGATCGGCACGAAAATCCAGGCACTCAACCCGGGATTCGGGAACCCCAGGCTCGTCGGCATCCCGAGCCATGGCCAGGGGCGCGTCCGACCCACTTCCTGGCTCATCCGGTAGGACCATCGTTCATCGACCTTCCATTCGATGTCCTCGATCCAGATCGATCGCAGAATCCCTCCGCAGATCAGGGCGAAGACCAGAGTCCACCACGCCAGACGATACCGTCCGTGTTCGCTGCCGGCAGTTGGACTTGTCATGATCGGTCGCGACTCCCTCATCACTGATCGTCTCCGGTCGGGGAATCTCTCGTCGGGTTCGCTCGAAAACCGCGACAGCCTGTTCTTCCCAATCTGATCCTGTGGATCCTGGACATCCTGTCAAAATTCCTGCAAGACGTGACAGATCGGACCGAAGGGATGCCCAGGATCGAGACCGTTCGGGTCTTCCTCGGTTGGATCTCGGCGCCGTGCGTGGATCCTGGGATCATGACGCTGGCGGCTGGATCCGTACCGTCCCACGTCGTGATGCGAGGAGGCCGCGAGATGGCCGATGACTCAAGGGAGCTGAAGTTCCTCGCCACGCCGGAAAAGGGCGAGGTCTCAGCCCTCCTGATCCGCCCCGGCGATGCGAGTCACCTGCTCGTCCTGGGCCACGGGGCGAGCACAAACATGAGGCACGCGACGCTCCAGACGATCGCGGAGCGGCTGGCTGAGACGCGGATCGCGACATTCCGCTACAACTTCCCCTACTCGGAGCACGGACGGGGGCGAGACTCGCAGGGCGTGTGCACGGCGACCGTCCGCGCGGCGGTCGCCGCGGCGCATGCGAGTGCTCCCGATCTCCCGCTCCTGGCCGGAGGCCACTCGTTCGGCGGTCGCATGACCTCGACCGCGGCCTCGGAGACCCCGCTCGAAGGCGTCCGGGGCCTGGTCTTCTTCTCCTTCCCGCTCCACCTGGCCGGGAAGCCCGACACGAAGCGAGCGGAACACCTCGCCGCGGTCACGGTCCCGATGCTGTTTCTCACCGGCACCCGGGACGAGCTGGCGGAACTGTCGCTCCTCAAGACTGTCTGCCAGCAGCTCGGTAAGCGAGCGACGATGCACCTGCTGGACACGGCCGACCATGGCTATCGCATTCAGAAACGCTCGCGGGACAGTGGGGAGGATGTCTTCGTGGAGATGGCCCGGATCGTCGGCGACTGGGCGTCCGATCTGAAATGACGAGTCTATGCCCCTTCCGCCTCGAGCTGCTTCCTGGCCTGGGCGAGCACGGACTCTTGCGCGTCGGTCACCTCGGGATAGCGGAGGTCGAGCGACTCGATCGCGTTGGTCACGACGCGGGCGACGATCGCTCGGCTGACCCACTTATGATCGGCCGGGACGATGTACCAGGGTGCCCACTTGGTGCTGGTCGCACCGATGGCCTTCTCGTAGGCCGTCATGTAGTCGTCCCAGTGAGCACGTTCGGCGAGGTCGGCCGGCGAGAACTTCCACTGTTTGCTCGGCTCCTTCAGCCGCTTGAGGAACCGCTTGCGCTGCTCATCCTTGGAGAGGTGGAGGAAGAATTTGAGGATCTTCGTGCCATTGCGGGAGAGGTGCCGCTCGAAGGCGTTGATGTCGGCGTAGCGATCGTTCCAGAAATCCTCGTCGATCTTGGCATCGGGGATGCGCTGGGCATCGACCAGCTCGGGGTGGACCCGGACGACCAGGACGTCCTCGAAGTACGATCGATTGAAGATGCCGATGCGTCCCCGCTCGGGCACGGACCGGGCGTATCGCCAGAGGAAGTTGTGGTCGAGCTCCTGGGCGGACGGGTGCTTGAAGCTGTAGACCTGGCAGCCCTGGGGATTGACTCCCGACATCACATGCTTGATCGTGCTGTCCTTGCCGGCGGCGTCCATCGCCTGGAGGACGATCAGGATCGACCAGGTGTCGGAGGCGTAGAGCCGGTCCTGGGCTTCGGCCAGCGCGGAGACGTCCTGCGTGAGGACCTCCTTGGCGAACTGCTTCCGCTCCGCCTTGGGGAGCTTCGGATCGCCGGCCCAGGCGGGGTCGTAGTCCTTGAGATCGACCGTCTTGCCGTGCGGGACCCGGCATTGCTCGATGACGTCGTCGCTGGCTGGCATGGAAGGTTCTTTCGAGGCGCCGGAGCGTGGCCGGATCGCCCGCACGGGGCGAGCGGTCGGCTCGGGACGTAAATGGGGAGACACGAGCGAGAGCATATCGCCCATGAGCACGCCGGACCAGACTGGCGTCGTCGCGATCGGCGGTTTCTCGAAGCGGATTCGTCGCGACAAGTCTCGGATCGGGCGAAAGTCGTTTCCGTCGCTGATTCAAAAGGTTAGACTCAGCGATTGAGGGCCGAATGCCGGATCCGGGAGGCGTTGATCCGGCCCAGATCGGCTCGATAGACCTTCCTCTGTTGAAAGTCCACCCATGACCATCCCCGCGCAGAATCGACGGGAGTTCCTCCGGGTCGCGGCGACGAGCCCCGCGCTGGTCCCCTTCTTCATGCCCTTCGGCCGATCGATGGCCGAGGAGGCTCGAGCCAAGAACGCCCGGCCCGGCCTCGGCCTGATCGGCGCCGGCGGTCAGGGCTCGGGAGACGCCAAAGGGGCGTCCCAGTACGGCGACTTCCTGGCCGTCTGCGACGTTGACAAGAGACACGCCGAAAAAGCCAAGGCCGACGGTCGCATCGGCAAGGGGAAGGCGGACGTCTACGAAGACTACCGCAAGGTCCTCGATCGTAAGGACATCGACGCCGTCATCATCGGGACGCCCGACCACTGGCACACCAAGATCTGCATCGATGCCATGAGGGCGGGGAAGGACGTCTACTGCGAGAAGCCGCTGACGCTCACCATCGACGAGGGCAAGAGGCTCGGCCAGGTCGCCAAGGAAACCGGACGGGTCGTCCAGGTCGGCACCCAGCAGCGCAGCGATCACAACCGGGTGTTCCTGCTGGCGGTCGCCATGGTGCGCGCGGGCCGGATCGGCAAGATCCGGAAGGTCACGGCGGCCATCGGCGGCGGGCCGACCGGCGGCCCGTTCCCCGTGGCGAAGCCTCCCGCCGAGCTGAATTGGGATATGTGGCTCGGCCAGGCGCCGAAGGTCGACTACCGGGCGAAGCGTTGCCACAGCGAGTTCCGCTGGTGGTATGAATACTCCGGCGGCAAGCTCACCGACTGGGGTGCCCACCACGTCGACATCGGCCAGTGGGCCATCGGCATGGAAGGCTCGGGACCCAATAGCATCGAGGTCGTCAAGGGGGTCCTTCCGGTCGAGTACAAGGGCGGTTATCCGGCCGTCGACGACCGCTACAATACCACGACCGAGTTCCTCGTCCGGGCCAGGTTCTCCAATGATGTCACGCTGGATATCCGCCACGACACCGAGAACGGAGTGACCTTCCAGGGCAGCAACGGGAAGATCTTCGTCACCCGCGACCGGATCGACCTCGAAGGCGGTGCCGTCGGCGCGCTCTACAAGGACCCCGTGCCCGAAGCGCTCCTCCACGAACTGCGGAAGGGCAAGAAGGTCGACGGCCACATGGCCAACTTCTTCGAGTGCATCCGCGATCGCGGCGTGCCCGCCTCCGACGTCTGGACCCATCACCGGGCCCTGACCACCTGCCACCTGGCCAACATCGCCATCCGGCTCGGCCGGCAGAAGCTCAACTGGGATCCGGCCAGAGAGGAGATTGTCGGCGACTCCGAGGCCAACGGCTGGCAGACTCGCCCGCAAAGGGCCGGCTATGAAGTCGGTTAACGGGATCGCGGAGTGCGGGTGCGGGCGGGACCGATCCTTGTTCCACCCGCAACTCCCCGCCAACGCCGCCTCGCACCTTGGCCGCGGGGTGAGACCGCAGTACAATGAATCAACTTCAAGACGAGGACGATTTTGAGACCGAGGTCGGCATGATTGGCCGCGAGGCCGAAGGCAACGAACGTCCGTCACGACCGGCTACCACCGAGGTGTCCAGGTCGGCTTCCAGGCTTGCGCATTCGACTCTCACGGCGAAGCGGCCGGTGCTGGCCGCGACGGCCGAGGAGTGGCGTTCCTGGATGGTCGAGCGGGGATGTCCGGCTTATCGTGCGCGTCAAGTGCTCGACTGGGTGATCCGTCGCCGGGCCGAGTCGTTCGAGGTGATGTCGGATCTCCCCAAGTCGCTCCGGCAGCATCTGGACGTCGAATGGGCCGTCTTCGGCACCCATGCCGCTTATCACGACGTCGCGCCCGACGGGACCGATAAGGTCGTCGTCGAATGCCGCGACGGTCGCCGGATCGAGTGCGTCCTTATGGCCGAGGGTCCGCGACGAACGGTCTGCATCAGCACCCAGGTCGGTTGCGGGATGGGTTGCGTATTCTGCGCCAGTGGGCTCAAGGGGGTCGAGCGGAACCTCACTTCCGACGAGATCCTGGAGCAGGTACTCCACCTCAGGAACCTTCTGCCACCCGAGGAGACGGTGACCCACATCGTCGTCATGGGGATGGGCGAGAGCCTGGCGAACCTGGACAACCTGGCCCGGGCCCTCGATCGAGTTTGCTCGGCCGAGGAGGGTCTGGGAATCAGTCAGCGGCGAGTGACGATCTCGACGGTGGGGCTCCCGGAGAAGATCCTCAAGCTCGCGGCCATGGATCGGCAATATCACCTGGCGGTCTCGCTGCATGCGCCGACGGAGGACCTGCGCAACGAGCTGGTGCCTGTCAACGAGGCGATCGGCCTTGGGGCCGTGATGGCGGCGGCCGACGCCTACTTCGAGAAGACGGGCCGGCAGGTCACCTACGAATACGTGCTGCTGGGCGGAGTCAACGACCGCGCCGTCGATGCCAAGGCGCTGGGACGCCTCCTCATGGCCAGCCGGTCACATGTGAACCTGATCCCGTACAACCCCGTTTCGGGCCTCTCCTTCACGAGGCCCGATCCCGAGGCGGTCAACCGGTTCGTCGCGATCCTTCGCAACCGGGGCGTCAGCGTGACGGTCCGCAAGACGAAGGGGCGTGCCATCGACGCGGCCTGCGGCCAACTCCGCCGGCGACTGGACCCGGATCGCGGGCAGGGGCCGCCGGGCGTTGAAGGCACTCCAGACCTCACGATGGTTTCGATAGCCTGAATGATCGGGGTGATCGCCGGATCGGATCGATCGAGCTTTTCGCGGTAGGGAGGACGCCCGGTGAATCGAGAGGCCGAGAGCCTGGAGCAACAACTCGAGGCGCGTGACCCGGATGTCCGGCTCATGGTCCAGGTACGTGCGGATGAACCGGGTGCCTTCGAAACCCTGGTCGGAAACTACCAGAACCGGCTGGTCGGTATCTTGTTCCACGTCGTCGGCAACATCGACGAGGCCGAGGACCTTTGCCAGGAGACGTTCCTCCGCATTTACAAGGCACGCAAGGGCTATCGCCCTCGAGCGAAGTTCTCGACCTGGCTGTTCACGATCGCCAACAACCTGGCGCTCAATCACCTGCGAAACAAGGGGAAGAAAACGAGTCTTCCCATCGGCAACGCCACCAGCTCGCAGTCGGTCGCCTCGGTCGGCAGGCAGCTCGTCGCCCGTGAGGGGACCCCGTCCGCCCAGATGCGCAAGGCCGAGCTGTCCGATCTGGTTCGCGAGGCGATCGCCGTCCTCAACGACGACCAGAAAATGGCGGTCCTGCTCAATAAGTTCGAGGAGATGAGCTACTCCGAGATCGCCGACGTCATGGGTCGGTCGCCCGCGGCCGTCAAGTCGCTCCTGGCCCGGGCCAGGACCCAGCTCCGCGAGCAGCTCGAACCCTATCTCCTGACCGGCGACCGCGGCTCGGTGTGATGTTCGGGACATGCGTTGAGGCATCTCAAACAAAGAAGTGAGCGGTGTCGAGCGACCAGCCCGGGCAAACACATCGTGATTCCTTGCGAATCGCGACTCGTCATCTGCCGCGACTGCCGCGTTTAGGTCGATGCGCCACGGCGGTCCCGGGAGTCATCGCGAGCTGGATGGGCATCCTGGGTCAGGCGGTCGATGCCCTGGTATTCCCCTGGTCGTGCGCGGCCTGCGGCGTTGACGGTCAGCTCGGGGCATTCTGCCCGTCTTGCCGCGAAGGGCTCCTGGAGAAGGCCGCAAGGGCCGCGGCGTCGGCGTGCCCGCGTTGTGCCTTGCCGGCCGGCCCATTCGCGGACTTCCGCAAGGGCTGCGGGACGTGTCGGGGCCGGACGCTCGGCTTCGACGCGGCGATCGCGCTGGGACCTTACGAGGGCGAACTGCGCGAGCTCTGCCTGCGACTGAAGCACGAGAGGGATGCCTGGCTGGCCCGTTGGATGAGCGAGATCTGGGTCGAGTCCCGTTCGACGGCGATCGGCGTTCTGCCGGCGGACGCCTGGATCGTGCCGGTCCCGCTCCACTGGCGCCGGCACTGGCAGCGGGGTTATAACCAGGCCGATGCCCTTGCGATCGGGTTGTCGCGAAGCTTGAATCGTCCGGTCCGCCGGCCATTGCGAAGGGTCGTGGACACGCACAAGCTCGCCGAGATGTCGCGGACCGAGCGGATCAAGGCCATGCGAGGGGCATTCCGCCCTCGGCGAAATCCCGGTATCGACGGCCGGACGATCATCCTGGTCGACGACGTCCTGACCACCGGCGCCACTTGCGGCGGCGCCGCGCGTGCCCTGAAACGAGCCGGCGCCAAGCGGGTCATCGTCGCCGTCCTCGCGCGGACCGGCAAAAGTTCGTCGTGAGAAGATCCATCGATGCGCGACGGATCGGAAGGGAATCGCTACGAGTTGTCGGGCACTAACTTGACCGTCACATCGCCGACGTCCCGGATCTCGCCGGGTTGGATGGAGATGTCCCGGAATACGCCGCCCGTGTCCGGGCGGAAGCCGGGCCGCGGCTTGCCCTGAACAGAGATCGAAGACTTCAGGCCCGGCCAGAGGCCGTCGATCTGGAATCGTCCATCGCTGTCGGAGGTTTCGGTCGTGCTCGCGGGCCAGAGGCTTTCCCTGGGCGGCCCCGAATCCTTCGCGTCGGGATAATGCGTCCTGACACGGAGCCTCGCGCCGTCGAGCGGCACGCCGTCTTCGTCGACCAGTCGCCCCCTGATCGAGCCGGAGTGGGCCAGCGTGATCTCGATCAAAGCGTCATCTTTGCCCCCTTCGACCTTGATGATGGCCGAGCCGACCAGTCTCTTATCGTGGTGTGCGAATATCAGTTGGCGAGGATGATCCGGCTCCAGGCCCAGGATCTCGAACGTGTCGTGCTCGAGCTTCCGCGCGTCTTCCCCCCAGGTGGCGACCAGTCCGTAACAAAGTGCGCCCATTACCGGCTTTCCGTCGGGCCCGACCACCCTCCCAGTGCGGCGGAGACCTCGGGTCAGCATGAGCTCCATGGTGAACGGCTCCGTGGTATCGGGGACGTCAACGATCTTGTACGTGTTGAAGCCTTCCAAAGCCTGCTGGAGTGCCTCGCCGTCCCCGATTCCGCCGACGCCTTTGCCCTTGTCGGCCCGACTCAGGCGGGCGCGGGTGTACAAAGTCTCCTGGCCGCGAGGGGCGGCATAGAACATCGACTCGCCCGGCGGGACCGTGAGCCGAAACCTCGGGTCGGTCAGGCTGAGCCGACCGGGCTTGCCGACTTGCCGGTCACCATCCTCATTGGGGTTGGTCCGTAACTTGGTGAATTGGCATAGACCGGCGGGGACGGTCCTTCCAGTCTCTCCGTCCACGAGGCGGCCGATCACGATCACGCCCCGAGGCAGTTCGAGGACCGTCTCGATCGGCTCGAGGCCTTCGGTATCGCTGACGGAAATCCGGCTTCCCAGGAAGGGATCAATCCCCGACCTGGCCCAGGCGTAGATTCCATATTTCCCACCCTTGGGGAGACCCACGAGATGGAACCGACCTTCCGCATCGGTACGCGTCGAGACAGAGTTCCTCGTGGCCGTTTCGTAGCCGTGAACGATGACTCCTTCCACAGGCATCCCAGTGCGTTTCGAACGGACGACTCCGTTGATGGGCTTGGTCGGGCCGGCCACATACTCGAATGTCGCTCCGACAAGCCGCGGGCCGAGAGACGAGGTCTGCGCGACATCGGATTTCATGGAACTGGGAGGCCGTTTCGATCGGGGTATGGACCCCGGTGGCGTCTGGGCCGATCGGGCCATCACGTAAAGGTACCCGTCGGCCACTGGGGGGCCATGGAAATGGACCAGGCCAAGACGGTCGCGGCCGACGCCTCTGATCTCGAATCGACCGTCGATGTCGCTGGTCCAGGTATTCCGGCCGCCCGGCCATGCCGCGTCGTCGTCGCCGTATGACGCCGAGATTTGGCCCTCGTCAACTTCGCCGTCGGCGAGCATCGCGTCCAGATCCACGCCTTCCTTGACCGCCCGGATTCGGCCCAACCGGACAGTCACTCCGGGCACGGGACGGCCCTGTGTATCGAGCAGCCGGCCTCGAATCGGCAGATCATCTCGAACCAGTCGCAAGGTCGCGACTCCGCCGTCGGCCAACGATCCGGCGTCAACCCATGCCCGGCCAAACCCCGGCGCCGAGGCCGCGATCGTCGCCTTGTGCCACGGTGGCTCATTCCCATAGGGCCAGTCGCTCGCGGCCTTGTCGAGCTCGAACCGGAATTGCCCATCAGCGGCGGACACCGCCACCCGGCCCTTCTGGCCATTGAAGGCCGGAGATATCGGACTCCAACCGAACTCGGTGTGGGGCCGGACGAAGATCTCAGCATTCGCAACCGGTTTTCCGTCGGGATCGAGCACGCGGCCTCGCACCAGAAATGTGCCGACAGCGTCGAGCGGGTCGGGCTGGAGTGCGGGTGGCTGGACGGCTCGCGGTGCCTCGGAGGTCGGCGCCACTCTCGTGTGCTCATTCACTCGCGAAAGCGGGGAGACCGAGGCCCCCCATGCCATCAGCCCGGAACACAAGAGCGCGACGGAGATGAATCTCAGCTTCTGCCAGAACATGATCTCGAGGACCTCGCGAGTGAGAGACCCAGCTACGGCCGAGACTGACCCGGCGGCGAAGGCGGGATTGACCAGATCAAATGCCGCGCGGACGGTCTTCTCTTTCCATTCCGGAGGCACGGCGGCCCGGACTTCGCGCAGGAAGACGGTTCCCACCATCGCGCCGTCCGGCGCGAAGCCGCCACGAACCAATCGGCGTTTGAGCCTCGCGCGGCCCTCGACCAGCCGGTAGCGGAGCGTCCGCTCGCTCCAGTGCAATTGCGCGGCGGCCTGGGCCTGGGTCCTGCCTTCCAGGTCGCAGAGGACGATCGCGAGCCGGTGCTTCTCCGGCAATCGGACGATCTCTTCGTGGAGCACGGACAGAAGTTCGTCCGGTGCTGCCGCCCCGGACATCGAGGTCGCGGCTGCCATCACTCCCGCCTGCCTTTCGTGTGTGCGACGCCTGGCCGTGGCGGCGTTGGCCTGGATCGCGACCCGATGAGCGACCTGGTGCAGCCAGCCCCCCAACGTGTCCCGTCCCCGGATCGTGCCGCCCTTCTTCACCAGTACCAGGAAGGTGGCCTGAAAGGCGTCCTCGGCGTCCCGCGGGTCGCGCAGGATTCCCCGGCAGACGCTCAGGACCATCGGCCCGTGCCGCGCCACCAGGATCTCGAAGGCCCCGGCGTCTTCTCGAGCGAGAAATCGCTCGAGCAATTGCGCGTCGGTAAGGTCCGCGATCACACCTTCGGCAAATAGACGCTTGAGCTGTCGCAGGGCGCCGCCCAGAGTCTCGATGGCCATCTGTCGAAGTCTCCTTCAAGGACGATGATTTACTCTTATAGAGGGATCGAGCCCGACCAACCGGCAAGAATTGGTTGGCGGGATCTCGAGCACCCGCGTCTTTTCAACGGCCTTTCGACGCTCGCGAACGGGAATATCGTGCTCCTGGCCGACTCGCCTAATCCGGCTTTCGGGAATTTGTTTGTGTACTGAAGTTCAGTATGATAGATTTGTCGTCGTGGCATCCGACTCCGGCCCCGTCCCGAGGAGATCGTCATGGTTCCGACTTCTCTCCGATCCGGCATGCTCACACACCGATCTCTCTTTGACCCCGGCGGCGGATTTCGACTCCCGGTCGCGACCGATCCGGCCCGGCGAGCACGTTGCGAAGCGAACATCGGCACGGTCGTTTTCCTGACTCACAAGAAGGAGCGGGCCGAGGCGATCCTGGACGCCGCGGGGAAGTGGCGCTGTCCCGAGCTGCCGGTGCTGGATCGGGTGCTCAACGCCCTCCACGAGCCGAAGCGTGATGCAAGGCGGGACATTCCCTTCGGGTATGCCGAATTGATCCGGGTCGCCGCATGGCTCAAGGGAGAAGTGAGGCAATCCGCCAGAGAGTGGCCCCCGACCCCTGGTCGCTCCGATTCCGAGATCGTCCGCTCCTCGGCCAAACCGGACGATCGCGAGCGTGCCGGGGCCGGTCAGGTCAGTGCTCCTCCCGGCGGCTCGATGCTGTAGACCGACCGCAGCAGTTGCGAATACTTCTCGTAGAACCGTTCGAGTGACTTCCGGTTCTTATCATCCTCCGGGAGGATCAGCTGGACCTGGCTCTCGGTGAGGCCGCCGCGGCGGGCCTGGAACTCCTTGCATGCCTCCAAAACCACGGCGCGCAGGAATCGCATGAAACGGAACTCGAGGGTCAAGTAATGCGGATAGACGAGCATCCCGCCGAACCTCGCGCCGGGGAGGCTGATCGTCATCCGCGTCTTGAGCTCGCGGGCGTGGGTCCATCCGATCATGCTCAAGCTGACCCCCGGCATCCACATCGGCGACCGGGTCACGTAACATTGGTCGAGCCGCTCGTGGACGATCCGGTCGGCTTCGGTGACGCTCAACTTCGGCTGGCCTTCGACCTCGCCCCGCACCATCCAGGACTTGAGCTGGGCGCGGAAGGCCGCCATCTCCTCGATCGCGTTCTTCTGATAGACCAACTGCCCGTAGCCCCAGGTGTCGCGATAGTAAGCGACCCCTTCCTCGTTCGGTCGGATGTAGAGGCAGAGCGTCCCCTTGCCGATCGCCTTGGCGACGGCCACCGCGATCGCGTGGCCATCAGGCGTGTTCTCGAACTCATAGGGCGTATTCGTGGGTGCGGAGAAGGCATAGAAGCAGTTCTCCCCGAGCGTATGCAGGACGCGTACGCTGTGCCCGGCGTACCGGGCGAACGTCTTCTCGGCGATCCGATACTCGCGATTGATCCGCCGTAGTGACTCCTCGGTCGGATGCGATTCGGCCTTGGCCGGGGCCCGCCCCTCGATCAGCTCGACGCCGAGCTGAACGGCCGACTCCTCGTTCAGATCCTGCCAATGTAGCAGCTCGCCGAGCGGTTCCAGGCAGCCCCGCCGAAACTGGTTGCGTTGCTTCCAGGATGAAAACGTCTGGACCGGCACCTGGAGCCGTCGCGCGAGCCACGACTCACTCTTGCTGACCCGGCCGAGTAGCCGGATCACTTCCTTCCAGAACTCGGATTGGGCGACTGAGGTGGTCAAAGGCGACTCCGCGTCAAGGGTGGATTCTACGCAGAGTGTATGCGTACATCCGCATCAAGACAAGACAGAGATCCAGGCGGATGACCCTCTCCGGCTGACGCCAATGACGATCTCATTCTGGTAGAATCATGACGGCCGATCTCAATGAACGACGGATCGACGGACTTCCGGGTCGTGCCGGGCCATCGAGGATCGCAGAGGGACATCGCCGTGCGATCGAAAGAGCTGGTCTTCGCGTTCTGCGCGTTGGCGTTCGGAGTTTGCGACGGATGCGGGGGTGATCCCGGCGGGCAGGCCGAGCTCGCCAAGCTCCCCCCTCCGTCCACGACGCCGGGAGCATCCAAACCCGCCAAGGCCGTGGCGCCCAAGGCAAAGCCCAGGTTCGGTTCTCCTCCGAAGTCCCAGATGGCCCCGCCCGCGGATTCCTCCTCATGACCGGTTGAGCGGAGAAGGCGAGCGCCTCCCGCGGGTCTCTCGCGGTCTCGGAGGGTGCGACCGTTTCGTGTCGGCTGGTCCCGATCCCCGGGGTCCTTAGGGCCGTCACCGTGCTCGAGGAGAGAGGCCTGGCCCGCCCGCTCCTCGCGGGAGAGAGGGCCTGTTTCCGTAATCGCGTCGACCACGTGATGGAGGATTTATCATGCGTCATATCGTTTTCCAGTCCCGACACCGTCTGGCGGGATTCACGCTCATCGAGCTGCTGGTTGTGATCGCGATCATCGCCGTGCTGATCGCACTGCTCTTGCCGGCTGTGCAGTCGGCGCGTGAGGCGGCCCGGCGCGCCCAGTGCAGCAACAACCTGAAGCAGTTGGGCCTGGCGATGCACAACTACCACGGGGCCAACAACTGTTTCCCTCCGGGCGGTACGAATACCAGCAACCTCAGCGGCGCCGTCGCGCAGGGCTGGGGTGCCTGGAGCGCCCATTCGATGATGCTGCCCTACATGGAGCAGACGACCATCTACAACGCCATCAACTTCAGTGTCGTGAGCGAGAGCAACAACTACAACGACGACCTGCTCCAGTTGACGGCCACCACGCGGTCGATCGCCGCGTTCCTCTGCCCCTCGAACCAGGTGCAGCCTTACGGCCAGTGGTCTGCCGGTCCCGCGGGCCGGAGTTATGTCTTCCCGGGCAATACCTATTTCGCCTCGGTCGGCTCGGGGATGAACCAGTACGGGAACAGCCCCTATGCCGAACTGGCGGTCGGCTCGGCCGCCCCCAACGGCCTGTTCCAGGTCTTCGGCCAGGCGATCGGCATCCAGTCGGTGACCGACGGGACGTCGAACACGATCGCCATGGGCGAGTGGATCACGGGCTCCAACGGGCCCACTCTGACCCTCCCGCAGGATGTCTCCGTGATGGGCGCGACGCTCCCCGCCGGCGCGACCGCCGGCTCGCCGCTGCTGCTGATGCCCGCGGGCGGCTATGGTTTCAACAACTGGCTCCAGCAGTGTGTCCAGCAAATCCCGGCGACGAATGCCATGGGCAACCCGTATAATGAGCTCGGTCAGGACTGGTGCGTCGGGCTGTTCTTCCATACCCTGGGGAACACGCTGGTCGGACCCAACCCGCCCTACCCGAATTGCGCGGCCGACATGTTCGGACTCGGCGATACCGACGACGATTACGGCTACTTCGGCCTGAGCAGCCGCCACCCGGGCGGATGCAACGTGCTGATGGCCGACGGCTCGGTGCGGTTCCTGAAGAATTCGGTGAACCAGTTGACCTTGTGGGGCCTGGGCTCGCGAAACCAGGGCGAAGTGATCAGCTCTGATTCCTACTGATGTCATGTGAGTGCGCGGCTCTCGTGATCGCGTCCCCGCCGCCGGAGGAATGGATAAGCTCATGGAATCGCTTTCACGACGCAATCTGCTGATCCAATCCGGCGTGCTGGGGGGTGCGATCGCGGCCGGCGCGCCGCAGGCCGGCGGTCAGGCGGGAGATAAGAAGCGGCTCAAGGTGATCGTCACCGGGGGACATCCCGGCGATCCCGAGTATGGATGCGGGGGGACCGTGGCCCGCTACACCGACCTCGGGCACGAGGTCGTCCTTCTCTACTTGAACAAGGGCGAATGGCCGCCGAAGGCCGAAGGCACCGGCCGCGTCGCCGAGGCCAAGGCGGCCTGCGAGATCCTCAAGGCTCGCCCGTTGTACGCCGGTCAGTTCAACAGCCAGGCGGTCGTGGACAAGGCCCACTACGAATCGTTCCGGAAGATCCTGGAGGACGAGCAGCCCGACGCCGTCTTCACCCACTGGCCGATCGACAACCACGCCGACCATCGCGCGATCTCGATGCTGGTTTATGACGCCTGGCTGAAGATGAAGAAGCGGTTCGCCTTGTACTACTACGAGGTCTCCAACGGCGAGGACACGTTGCAGTTCTCGCCGACCCACTTCGTGGATATCACCGAGACCGAGCCTCGCAAGCGGCGGGCATGCTACGCACACGCCAGCCAGACTCCGGACCGGTACTATGCATTGCAGGACCAGGTCGCCCGGATGCGCGGGATCGAGAGCGGCCACAAGTTCGCCGAGGGCTTCATCCGACACGTCCAGAGTCCCGATTTCACGCTCCCGCTAACAAAGTTCTAGAATTCTTATCGGGCTATCCAGGGAATGTAGCGGACCCGCCGTTGAATTCCCCGCATTTTCTCGGTATGACAAAGTGATGGCTCCTGGTCCCGGACCGCGGGATTCGCCATGGTCGAAAGTCTCGACCTGGGCGGTGCGAGTTGTCCGACCTTCGGCGATCTACGGGTTTCGGGTCGTCGGGCGATCATCGGAGTTCCGAACATTCCGAAGGCCGGAACCTGCCCGGGCCGTTCGGCTCATCCGGGGACGATGATCGTGCCGCTCATTCCGCCCGACCCTCCTTCCCCGGCCCATTTCCCGACGACCCACTGGAGTCGCGTCGTCATGGCCGGTGACCGCCATGCGCCCGACGCCCGCGAGGCGCTGGCCAATCTCTGCAGTGCCTACTGGTATCCCGTCTACGCATACGTCCGGCGACAGGGCCACTCCCCCGAACGTGCCCAGGATCTGACCCAGGACTTCTTCGCCTACGTGCTGGAGCGGGAGCTGATCGCGAAGGCCAACCCGGATCGGGGCCGGTTCCGTTCGTTCTTGCGGGGGGTTTGCGCCAACTTCCTCGCCAACGATCGCGAGCGTCAGAATGCGGGCAAGCGCGGGGGAGGCCGTCTCATCCTGTCGATCGACCCGGTCGACGCCGAGAGCCGATATGCCAAGGAACCCGCCCACGACCTGACCCCGGAGCGGATCCTCGATCGGACGTGGGTGCTCACGCTCCTGGGCCGGGTCTTCGATCGGCTTCGCTGGGAATACGACGACGCGGGACGGACGGCGACCTTCGAGGAGCTGCGCGTCGTGTTGACGCACGGCGAGGAAGCGGCCCCCTATCGGGCGATCGCCGAGCGGCTGGGGATCAGCGAGGGGGCCGTCCGGGTCGCCGTCCACCGACTCCGCCGCCGCTATGGACTCCTCCTCCGGCAGGAGATCGCCGCCACGGTCGACGACCCGGCCGACATCGACGACGAGATCCGCGCCCTCTTCGCCGCCCTCGAGTCGTGATGAGGGGAGAATCGGCCAGGACCGGTAACAATCGCGGCGGTTTCCCGAATGATCTGGTGAGAGTCTGGGACGAGCCGGGTCGTCGCGCGGCGGGGAGATCGCATGATGGTGGCTGAGACGAGATGTCCCGAGTGCCGGGCCGAGCGGCCGGCCAATTCGCCGGGTGGGCTCTGCCCTCGATGCTTGCTCCGCCTCGGCCTCGGCGAGAGTCTCTCGATGGGGTCGAGCGAGGACGATGAGTCCGGCCTCACGGACCGGCGCCCGGCCCAGCCTGGCGAGGCCCGAAGTCCCTTCTCGCGATCGGCCGGCTCGATGCCGCCCTCGGGGGTCCTGACGGTTCTGAAGGAGTCGATCGGCCCGGTACCTCGCATCCTGCTCCGCGAGGGCGCGGTTGACGATCCCAGGCCGGTTCGGCCCGGCTCCGAGGAGATGCCCGACCCGACGGAGGCGCCTTGCCGGTATCAACTCCTCGGCGAGATCGCGCGAGGGGGGATCGGGGCGATCCTGAAGGGTCGCGACATGGACCTCGGCCGCGACCTGGCCGTGAAAGTCCTCCTGGAAAAGCATCGTGACCATCCCGAGATGGTCCGGCGGTTCGTCGAGGAGGCGCAGATCGGCGGCCAGCTCCAGCATCCGGGGATCGTCCCGGTCCACGAGCTGGGCCGGTTCCCCGACGGCCGGCTCTACATCGCGATGAAGCTGGTGCGCGGCCACACGCTCGCCGCGCTCCTCGAGTCCCGCACGAGCCCCGCCGAGGATCGGCCGCGGTTCGTCGCGATCTTCGACCAGGTCTGCCAGACGATGGCCTACGCTCACTCGCGGGGGGTGGTCCACCGCGACCTGAAGCCGTCGAACATCATGGTCGGCTCCTTCGGCGAGGTCCAGGTGATGGATTGGGGACTGGCCAAGGTTCTCGACCAGGGGGGCGTCGCCGACGAGGAGAAATCGCGGCGGAGGGCCGTCAACCTGAGCGCCGTGAAGACTCTGCGGACCGGTTCTCAGGCGGGGGAATCGAGCGCCGGGTCGGTGCTGGGCACGCCCGCCTACATGGCGCCCGAGCAGGCGCGAGGCGCGCTCGATACGCTCGACGAACGGGCGGACGTCTTCAGCCTCGGCTCGATCCTCTGCGAGATCCTCACGGGAGAGCCGGCTTTCAGGGGCCAGACGGGCCTCGAGCTTTACAAGAAGGCCGAGCGCGCCGATACGGCTGACGCCGTCGCGCGGCTCGAGGCGAGCGGAGCCGATGGTGACCTGATCGCGCTGGGGAAGTCGTGCCTGGCCGCCGCGGCGAAGGACCGGCCCCGCGATGCGGGCGTGGTGCTGGCGAGCTTGACGGCGCACCTGGCCGGCGTGGGCGAGCGGCTGCGGGCGGCCGAGCTGGCCCAGGCCAAGGCCGAGGCCCGCGCCGACGGGGAGCGGAAGCGCCGCGTCCTGACGCTGGCCCTGGCGGGATCCATCTTCGCCACCGGACTGCTGGGGGCCGGCGGCTGGTACTGGGCGGCCCGGCAGCGGGCTGCCGGCGAGGAGGCGACGTCGCTCGAAGTCAACCGGGCCATCGACGACGCCAACCGGAAGCGCAACCGCGCCCGGCTGGCCGACGGCGATGCCTCGACCCACTGGATCGAGGCGGTCGAGGCCGCCCGACGAGCCGAGTCGCTGCTGACGCGTGTCGGGGGGAACCCCGAGCTGCGCGGGCGGGTGCGATCCACCCTCGAGTCGATCATCCGCGATCGGGACGAGTCCGAGTCGGCCGAGAAGGACCGCCGGATCGTTGAGCGACTCGCGGAGATCCACAACGACCTCGGCGAGCACGGAGACGATCAGAGGGCCGACGGCGAGTACGCCGAGGCATTTCGCGGGTATGGCGTGGACCTCGATAAGCTCTCCGCCGAGGAGGCGGGGGCTCGGCTCGCCGCCGGCCCGGTCGCGGTCGAGCTCGCCAACGCGCTCGACCAGTGGACATTCATTCGTCGCGGGCCTTCTCTCCATGACGCGGCCGGGGCGCAGCGGCTGGTCGCGGCCGCAAAGTTGGCCGACCCCGACCCCTGGCGCAACCGGCTCCGCGACACACTCGCCCGGAGGGGCCATGACCGGGGCGGGGAGCTCGAGGCCCTGGAACAGCTCGCCGACACGGCCGACCTGAACCGGCTTCCGGAGGCGAGCGTGACGCGCCTGGCCTTCGCCCTGGCGATGCGGGGACGGCGGGATCGGGCCATCACGATGCTCAGGCGCGCCCAGCGCTTGCACCCCGATGACTTCTGGGTCAACGCCGACCTCGGCCGCGAGCTGATGTTCTCGGGAAAGCCCGACCAGGCGGTTCGGTTCTTCGCCGTCGCGGTGGGCATTCGTCCGAAGAGTGACATTGCCCTCAGGAGCCTCGGCTCGGCGCTCCAGCTCAGCGGTCAGTTCGATGACGCGGCCGAGATCCTCCGCCAGGGGATCGAACGCCGGCAGGACGATGCGCAAGCGCATGCCTTGCTCGGGAATCTGATGATGAAAATGGGCCGGCGGCCGGAAGCCGAAGCCGAGTTCCGCGAGGCGAAGCGATTGAATCCCGGAGATTGGAGAGTGCGCGACGCAATTGCCCTGGCCTGGTCCGATCGGGGGGACTGGGACAAGGCCCTCACGGAGCGTCGCGATGCGGTCGGCGAGCACCCTCCCCTCCCGCGCTTCTACGAGGCCCATTTTCAGAAGGTCCTCGGCCAGACTCTGCTCGAGGTGGGACGCAATGAGGAGGCCGTCGCCGCCTTTCGCCAGGCGATCCGCCTCGACCCGCGTATCCCGCACGGGAATGTCGGACTGGCGAGGGCGCTGATGTCCGTCGGCAATCTCGAGGCGGCCCGTGATGCCCTCGACTCCCGTCGCGGCGGCCCGCCGCCCCGGGAGCCGAGCCCCGAGCACGTTGCGCTCGCCGGCGAGATCCGGCGGATGATGGCGCTCGACGCGCGGCTCCCCGCGCTCCTTCGAGGCGAGGATCGGCCCGCGGATGCCGGCGAATCCGCCGCGTTCGCCCGGCTCTGCGCATCGAGGCGGCTCTACGCCGCCTCTGCCCGACTCTGGTCCGAAGCCCTGGGCGCCCGGTCCGAGGAGGGCGGTGATCATCGTTCGGACGACCGCCAGCAGGCCGTACGTGCCGCGGCGATGGCTGGCGGAGGCTCTGGCAAGGACACACCCTCGCCCGACGAAGGCGGCCGAAAACGATGGCGGGCCCAGGCCCTCGCTTGGCTCGAGGCGGAACGCATGGCCCTTTCTCGCATCGTCGAGAAAGGCACGCCACGAGAGCGAGCCGATATTCCCGGGCTCGTGGGACGCTGGAGGGTCAACCCTGCCCTGGCCAGCATCCGCGACGCGGCGGTCCTCGACACGCTTCCCGAGGCCGAGCGTCGGGCGCTGCGTGAGTTCTGGTCCAAGGTCGAGATCCTCCAGGATCAGGCCCGCGCGCGCGCGTCCGGAGATCTGGCGAAGCCCTCCTGAATCGAGCTTTTCGCGAAGGTGGCTGACTGCTTCGCGGTGTCCGCCGGAGAATTCCTGCCGAGTCCGGTAACATTCGCCGCCCTTTCCCGAATTCCTCAGGTAGTGAGTATCCCGTGAGTGCGAACCGGCAAGGATCGGCCTGAGGATCCTACGCGCACATCGCGTGCACGACGCGGCGATCACCCGCGACATCGCCCCGGAGGCGATTCCGCGCGCCCTCCTTCCCTCGACCCTACGGCATACCGGATCAGGTAGACACATCATGGATCGATCACGCCAGGAACTTGTTCGGCTCCGTCGGTTCTCGGAAATCGGCGGTTGGGTGTTGGTACTCGGGGGGTTGGGAATCGCGGCCGGCTTCGTACACTTCGCCCATGATGATCCGCAGGCATCGGGGGCCGCAGGAGACCGGTCGTCTCCACAGGCCGCACTTGACGCCGACCGTTCGCCCGTCTGGTCACTGGCGTTCTCGCCGGACGACACCGCGTTGGCCTCGGCCACGATCACAGGGGATGTGTGGTTCGAGGAGCTGAACGACGGGCGTCGGAGCGGGATCCAGCGAGGTCCGATGGGTACGGCGCAGTCCCTGGCATTCTCCGCGGACGGACGGATTCTGGCCGTTGCCGGGATCGGACCGGTGATACGGTTATGGGATCTGGAAGCGGGCAAGGAATGCGATCCCCTCCAGCCGGAGAGCCGGTCGAATTGCGGCTATGTGGCGTTCTCTCGGGATGGCAAGTACGCGGCTGTGGGCGGGTCTGACGGTATTCTGACTCTCTGGGATTGGGCCAGTCAACGTCGTCTCATGACCCGGAAGGGCCATCGCGCCGGAATCCATGCCGTGAGCTTCTCGCGGGACGGAACGGTGCTGGCCACGGGCGACTCCGATGGGTTGGTGAAGATGTGGGATCTCCCCGGGGGCAGGGAGCGGACGAGCTTTCGGACTCATCCGGCCGGGAACGGGATCACCTCGGTGGCATTCTCGCCCGACGGCGTCTTGCTAGCGACGTCGAGCTTCCTGGAATGTACCGTCCGCCTCTGGAGCGCGGTTGACGGTCGAAACCGGAGGACGCTCCCGAAGATGCCCCTCGGCGTGAAGGCCCTGGCGTTCTCGCCCGATGGGGCCCTGCTCGCCATGGCCCGCGGGGATGGGGCCGCCGTCTTGTGGGGAGTCGCCGAGGACAGGGAACTGGCATCCGTCCGCGCGAACGAGAGGGGCCTCGAATCGCTGGCCTTCTCGCGAGACGGGCGGATGCTCGCCACCGGCGGCATGGACGGCGGCGTACGCCTCTGGGACGTGGCCCGAGCCCTCGTCGCAGGACGACCGTCGGAAAATCCTAATCCCAACAAATTGATAAACGAGACAAACATATTGAATTAATATTATTATGTAAGCATGTATTTTTTGTCGAGACGAGCGACTGATCCGAGTGGCCTTGTCGAGCCGTCGCACGCTACGGCGGCGGGGGCGGATCCGGCTCCACGGGCTCCCAGGGGTATTCCGAAGCTCGAAGGCGAGAACCGAGGCCGCGATGCTCGTGAGAGCGAGGCCCCGTGGGATGAGCACCCAGGAGAGCGGGGCCAAGATCAGCATCATGACCTCGAGTCCGGATCGCAGTCCTTTCAGGCTGCCGCATTCGAGCGAGGCCCGATCTCCGGGCGCAAGCGAGACCTCCCGGTTCTTCGACCGATAGCCGTAACACTCGACTCCCACCTTGTGAATTCCTGGGGTTATCGGGAGCGAATGCCTCTCCGTATCGGTGATCGTGCCGACGTTCTTGCCATCGATGAACACACGAACTCTTGTTGGGGTCTTCCCGAACCGACCATAAGTCCAACCGACGACTTGGATCTCCACCGCGGCTTGATCGTCCGCGTCTTCCACGACTCATCTCCTCGCGCCGGCCGCGATGCTACACCGCTGTCCGACATCCGGACAGGATTTCGCACTCTCACGACTTCGGGGACGAACTTTTCGTGTCTTTCAGGAGGGTTTCGACGGCCTCATCCAGGTCCGTGCCACGCACGTTCTTGGCCCGGATGACGCCCCGCCCGTCGAGGACGTAGACGGTGGGGAACGAGGTGACGTCCCAGTCCTTGCAGATCGGCCCCTCCAGGCCGCCGTCGCGCCAGCATCGCCACGTGATCTCGCCATCCCTGATCGAATTCCGCAGGGTCTCCGCGTCCACGTCGGTGTTGACGCTCACCAGGGCGAAGGGTTTACCCGCGAGTCGCTTCACCATCGCGCGCTCGTCGGAGTACATCGCCCGGCAGGGTCCGCACCAGTTGCCGGAGAAGGTCAAGACGACGACCTTGCCTCGGTAATCACTCAGCTTGAACGACTTGTCGTCAACGTCTTTCCCCGCGATCTCGGGGGCGACACTGCCGAGCGACAACGCACGAAGTTCATGGAGACTCGATCGGGCGATCTCGGCCAGGGGCTGACCGCGTCGCGGCGATTTGAGGTCGCCGAACTCGGCGATCGTGCGCTCGAACAGCCTCGCCGCCTCGTCGTAGAGTGCCCGGGGATCGGCGGTGTGGATGTACTGGAAGAAGCCCGGGTCGAGTCTCGCGATGCTGTAGGAATCGAACGCCGTCTTCACCGTTTTTTCGAACCAGGGCTTCTGAGCAACCGCCCGTTTGGTCGCGAGCAGCCGGGCCAGTCCCAGGCAGGCATAGCCACGCGCCTCGCGACTCGAACCTTGATTCAACATGGTGCGGAGGAACCGCTCGGCCGGCACGGAGAGGTCGTACGCCACGTTCTCCAGACAGAGTCGCCCCACGCGTCCGTCCTGAGCATGGTCCCTCGCGAGGATCTCGAGGGCTCGCCCATAGAGGGGCAGCAGCGCCTGATCGTTCTCGCTGACACTCTGGCCCAGTCCGACGATCCAGAGCAGGGCGTTGACGGCCGATGGGTCGCCCGGGTGGGCGTCGGCGAATGCGAAAAATCGAGGAGCGAAGGACCAGCCCGGCCAGTATTGGTGACGCTTGACCGGATCGCCGCTGCCGGGGCCTTCGTTGTAGACTTTCGACCAGGCATCGCTCGCGGAATCGTATTCCTTGAGCAGCGCATCGTACGCCTGCCTGGGAGCCAATTCCGGCTCCTGACGTGTTGCCAGCGACGGTGTCAGGACGATCAATCCCAGGAGCACGCCATTCATCGGTTTCGCCCTCGCGCCTGTCATCTCAACTCGGTTCTCGCCGACCTCGACGCGATCGTATCACAGTTGTCGGAGGGTGGGCAAGACGCCCGGATGGTCGTCGAACGGAACCAGGGTCTCCGAGAACCGAGGCCATACAATCCCCCCAGTTCGCCCGGTTTTGGCTCAATTTCATCAAGATTGTAGTAGTAAATCGGTCAAGCCTCTTGCCTAGATCGTCCCGGTCCGGCGAAGATCGATTCATGGAATCGATATGCCAGCACAAATTAGCCCCTAAAATCTACCTGATCGTTACAATCGCGGCTCGTTCGATCATTTTCCTTGGAAAGCTGGGGTTAGTCCAAGGATTCCGGCCCGCATAATCGTCGGATTTGATCTAACCGTTATTTCCTCTCCGAATCGTAGAACTTGGGGAACGGCTATTCCGCACAGATGAGATTCTCCGGAATCATCCTGGCGCCATCTATCTGGAGCTTCGAACATTCGCGATCATTCCGATTAATTCCCTTCCGACACCATGTCTTGTTCACTCAGCTCCGGCAACGTCGCAACGCGAGCTGGTCGCCCTACATAAGCTCCCTATCTTTAAGATGCCGCTGTTTCTCAAATCCATGAACGGGCATCAGGTATTGCCTGATACTGAGCGAAAAATGCCCTGTCGCATACGACCGGCACCCGGAAAACGTGAACGAGACCGGGGAATTGTTCCGTGCCTATTCTTCGACGGGCCGGCGGGTGGGGCACCGCTTGCCATTCCGACCATCCGAGTCATCAGGGTTGTTGCCCGGTCTCATTCGGCCCTCTGTTGCACGCCACGCACCCACAGCGGTGCCGAAGGCCGCCCATCATTGCGAAGCAATCCAACCTGATCGAACGCCCCTTTGAATCGCCGTCGCGGAATGGGATAATCGGGCCTATGACTTCCGTCATCGAGAGAGGGCAGAACACGGCTCCGGGAGGTTCCCATGACAGAGAGGACCGGAATTCGCCCGACCGATTGGGCCACGTCGCTGATCCGGTCGGCCATGCTGATGGCCGGCCTGGCCGTAATCCTGCTCGTCGCGTATGACGCGGTGGTCCCGCGCTCGTCAGGGCTGTCGCACTGGAGGGCGCCGCTCCTGATCGCCTCGGTCGGCGGTCTCGCGGTCCTGCTCGCCTGGCCGTCTCAGAGTGCGGAGGCCAGATCTCGGACGATCGACGGGATCGCGATGATGTTCGGTGCCGTCTCGCTGGTCCTCGGAATCGGGGCCGTCATGCTGATCGGCTATGGGCTCGGGTTGCACATCTCGGAGAAACGGATCAGTTCGCAGGCGTTGATCTACCAATTGACCAGACCTTCTGACTTGCGGTTTATCCTGAATTACTCCGCGGCCGTGGCGCTGCCCGGCGTCATCGGGCTCTGGCTCGCCCTGCGTCGAGGCCGCGAGGCCGTGACAGTCTCGGTCGCCGGCGCGGCCAGGAGGTACTCGATCGTCGGACTCGGACTTGCCGGGCTGATTGGAGCGGGAGTGAGCTTCGCGTTGGTTTACCGATGGATCACGTGGGGGATTTGATCTCGCTCATGGAGCACGCGAGTCCAATCGGCAAGATCCTCGCCAGCGATCCCTCGTCGCCTTCGCCTCTTCGACTCTTGCCGGTAGAATCGGGGTGAGTCGCTGAGAGTTCGTCCCTCGGCGCCCGAGATCAAGGCCTGACGGAACCCCGAAATGCCAATGACTCCCCACCCCCACGGCGACTACCGATTCCTCCCCGGCATCGCACCCTATTCCTGCGGGGTTGTCGCCTCACCGGGCTTCGAGATCGCGCATGTCACGCTCCATCGACCGGTTCCCTACGTCCGCGGATTTGAGTTGATCGAGCGATTCCTCGCGACGATGGACCGGGCCAGGGCGACCCTCTGCGGGATCGAGCTCCGATCCTCCCGCCCCTTCAGCTTCGAGGGCTTCGCCGAGTTCAACGGACAATATGCCCGGATCCTGGAGGATTGGGGCGTCTTCGTCGAGGGAGTCAACCCGGTGGCGAGGACGAACATCGCACCCGAGGTGGGCCCTCCCGGCGAGCCCGTGATCTATGGATTCTCTTTCACCAGGCCATGCGATCCGGCCCTGCCACCGACGTTCGTCGTGGCCGGCGCCGGAGAGCTGCCCGAGGGAATCCTGGAGCACAACGCGATCGTCCGGGTCGGGGACACGTCTCCCGGTGCGATGATCGAGAAGGCGGCTTTCGTCCTGGGCCTGATGGAAAACCGGCTGAACGGACTCGGAGCCCAATGGTCGCAGGTCACTGCGGTCGATGTTTACACGGTGCACTCGCTGGACCGCCTGCTCCCCGAACTGATCCTCGATCGGATCGGCGCCGCGGGGATCCACGGGATTCGATGGTTCTTCAGCCGGCCACCGATCGAGGCCATCGAGTTCGAGATGGATGTCCGCGGCGTCCGGGGCGAGCTACGGATCGAGTGAGCACCACCGTCTTGCTCTTGGGTTGCGCACAAATCCTACTAACCCGACGCGTCAGCGAGGGTCCCAAGGCATCCCTTCGCCGGCGCGTCGTGTTAGTATAAGTGATATGCGTGTCGAGCTGTGCGTAAACCAAGCGGGAAGCGCTCCAGGCGGTCGATCCTCCTCCAACTCATCGAAGTCGTGGCGAGAAGGCTTCCACTTCCACTTCTCGCCGCGCAAAACAACAAGGCCGTCGATCGCGATGGCTCGCGATCGACGGCCTGAATGTCGATGGATCTCGGGATCAGCCCGCGGAGAGATCTCGATGCCGGATCAGTCGCCGAAGCTGCCGTCGTCGTTGCTGTAGATGTTGTTCCCGACCTGTGTGTTGTTGTTCACGAAGACGATCCCGTAGCCGCCGTTCCAGGCGATGGTGTTGCCCGCTCCCGAGGCCGTCCCGCCGATCGTGTTGCCGGTGGCAGAGCCGTCGATGTAGACGCCATCCTGATCATTCCCCACGGCGTTGAGGCCCGCGGCATCAGTCCCGATGTAGTCTCCCTCCACGAGGTTGTCGTTGGTCCCGCTGTTGATCATCTCGACGCCGTTCTCGGCGTTGCCGGAGATGACGTTGCGAGCGGCCGTGGATGTCCCGCCGATGGTGTTGTGATTGGCAACGTTGTCCAGGACGACCCCGTTGCCCAGGTTCGCCATGCTGTTCTCGCCCGACTCGTCGGTGCCGATGTAATCCCCTTCGACCAGGTTGTCGGTCGCATCGTTGATCGAGATGCCGTTGGCGGCGTTGCCGGAGATCACGTTGCGAGCCCCGGAGGTCGTGCCGCCGACCTTGTTCAGGGTGGCCCCGTCCTCGATGATCACGCCATCCCAACCGTTTCCGATCGCGTGCGTGCCCGAGCCGGTCGTGCCGATGTAGTTCCCCTCGACGAGGTTGTTCTTCGTGCCCGGGTCGCTCGCCCCGGTCGAGTTGCCGATCACGACGCCGCTGCTGGTGTTGCCCGAGATCAGGTTGCGATCGATCGAAGTCGTACCGCCGATCGTGTTGTAGGCGGACGAGCTGCGGACGATGATCCCGAATTGCTGGACGCCGAGTCCCGTGGCGCCGTTGCAGTCGGTGCCGATGGAATTATCCTCGATCGAGGTGTAGGAGACGTCGTTGAGGCCGATCCCATTCAATTGGTTGCCGCTGGCGAGGTTGCCGGAGTAGCTCACGGAGCCGCCGATGGTGTTGTAATTGGCCGCGTTCTGGACGACGACACCGTCCAGGACGTTTCCGACGCGATTCCCGTACACGTCGTAGGCCGAGAGGCCGTTCTTGGTGGTCCCGATGTAGTCGTCATTGAGCACGTTATAGGATGTTCCCGAATCGGTGATCATCACGCCATCGGCGCTGTTCCCCGAGATGATGTTGCGAGCGGCAACCGAGGTCCCGCCGATGGTGTTGTAGGTCGCCCCGCCGTCGATCTCGACGCCATTCATCCCGTTGGGAATCTCCGAGGACTGCCCGGACGGGTCGAGGCCGATGATGTTGCCCTCGACCACATTGTAAGTCGCGCCCGCTCCGCTGATCTCTACACCGTTCCTGACGTTCCCTGAAATGACGTTCCCCTGCCCCGCGGCGGTGCCGCCGACCGTGTTGTAATTGGCGCCGCCGGTGATCTGGACGCCGTCTCCCTGGTTGGCGACGCTGCCCGAGCCGTCGGGGCTGGTGCCGATCAGGTTTCCGACGAGCTGATTGTCTTTCGTGGTGGACCCGGTGACCAGGACGCCCGGCCCGTTGATGGCCGAGATCACGTTGTCGGTGAGCGTGTCGGAATAGGTACCGCCGGACAACTTGACGCCGAACGTGCCGTCGCCCGAGGAGTCTTCCGCAGGATCGAGGCCGACCCAGTCGTTCGAGATCGAATCTGTGTTGCCGCCGGTGATCTGGACGGCGCCACTCGAGAAGTTGACGAGCGACAGACCCTTGACCGTGACCTTGCTTCCCGTGATCGTGAGGCCGACCGCCGCGGGACTCATATTCGAGCCCGAAATCTCGATGAGGGGGACGCCACTGTAGCCGCCTTCGGATGTCCCGTCGATCGTGACCTGGGTGCTCAGCGTCGGCAGGGCCGTCGTAGGCTTGATGACATAATAGTCGCCGCCACCGTTCGGCAGCGGCGTCCCGCCGGTGGTGAGATTGAACTTGATGGTCGAGCCGGTGTTCGCGTCGGCCTTGGTGATCGCGTACCGCAGGCTGCCCACCGAGTTATTGTCCAAGGTATTCGTGACGGTGAACGTCGAAAGGAGCTCGCGACCTTCCAGCGATTCGAGGGCCATCAGGCTGCGACGGCGGACGGCGGCCTTGCGGCTCGGGCGACGGCTGCTGGAACGACCCATGGTGAAGAAGCGATCGAGAATGTTCATCGTCGTATTCCTTTATACTGCGGCGACTTGGAAACACTCGGCCCTGTTTCGTCTCGGGGCGGCTCTCGCTGCCCCACACCAGAACGTCTGGCGTCCGAGCCGAAACCTGACGGACGCCTCAAAAAAATCTTTTTGCATGACGTCATCCAGCACGCCAAAATGGGTCCTCGCGAGATCCAGGGCTTCTCCCCCCTGCCCGGATCGCGAACGGAGGAACCCGCCTTGGCTGCCGATCCGCGATCCTCGTCCCGAACCAGCGCCACGCTACTCGGGCGATTGAGACATGAAGTCTCCGACCAGAAGTCCTGGGCCGAGTTCGTCCGCAATTACGGCCCGCTGATCCACCGATGGTGCCGACGCTGGAAGCTCCAGCCGGCCGATGCCGAGGACGTCACCCAGACGGTCCTGGTCAAGCTGGCCGACAAGCTGCGGACTTTCGAGTACGACCCGCAGCGGCGATTCCGGTCGTACGTCAAGACGCTGGCGCACTATGCACTCTGCGACTTCCTCGAGGCACGACGGCGATCGTCGGTGCAGGGCAGCGGCGACAGCGTCGTGCTGGACCAGCTCGACACGGTCGAGGCCCGCGACGACTTCCAGGCCAGCCTGGCCGACGCCTTCGATCGCGAGGTCGCGGCGGAGGCCATGGCCCGGGTCCAGCTCCGGGTCCAGCCGCGGACCTGGGAGGCGTTCCGCCTGACGGCCATGGAGGGCCTCTCGGGCGCCGAGGCCGCCGCCCGCGTCGGCATGGAGGTACCCACGGTGTTCCGGGCCAAGAGCCAGGTCCAGAAGATGCTCAAAGAGGAAGTCCGCAAGATCGAGGAGGCCTGGTGATCCGATGACCGAAACCTGCCCCTCTCGCGAGCAGCTCTCCCGGATGATCTCCGAGACGCAGCAAGGTGCCGATCGAGCGGACCTCGAGCGTCACGTGGCCCATTGCCTCGAATGCCAGCGGGTGCTCGAGGTGATGACCGCCGAGTCGCGAGCGACTCTCGCCCCGGGAGGCGAGCCGGCGGCGGCGGACCAACCGACCGAGAATTACTCGTTCCTGGACCGGCTGGGGCAGGCCGCTCCCACCTGGGTCTCACCGCCGGAGGGATCGGACGAGCCGGGCGCCAACGCGGCGACCGCCGGGCCTGTTCCCGGACAGGGAGCGGCCTCGTCGTCGTCATGGCCGACGATCCCCGGTTACGTGATCCACGGCGAGCTGGGCCGCGGCGGCATGGGAGTGATCTACCTGGCCCGCCAGGTCCGCGCCGATCGGCTCGTCGCACTCAAGATGATCCGGAATGCCGGGCGGAGCCGGCCCGATATCCTGCTCCGATTCTCGATCGAGGGAGAATCCCTTGCCAGGCTGCAACACCCCAATATCGTCCAGATCTACGAGGTGGGCTCCCACGACGAGCAGCCGTTCCTCTCCATGGAATACGTGGAAGGAGGCAACCTGTCGCAGGCGATGGCACGGTCCTGGCTGACGTCGCGTCAAGCCGCGGCGCTCGTCGAGACGCTGGCCCATGCGATTCATGCGGCCCATCAGAGCGGGATCATCCACCGAGACTTGAAGCCGGCGAATGTCTTGCTCTCGCCACGGACGGGGACGTCCGGCGACCCGCCGAGCCTCGATCCCTGGCGATCGTCGCCGAAGATCACCGACTTCGGGCTGGCCAAGCGGCTCGGCAGCGACAGCCGTCTGACCGAGACGGGCCAGATCCTGGGCACTCCCAGCTACATGGCGCCGGAGCAGGCTTCCAGCGGAGCCCCGGTCGGGATCCCGGCCGACGTCTACGCGCTCGGCGCCATCCTCTACGAACTGATCGCGGGTCAACCGCCATTCCAGGCGGCGTCGACCTGGGAAACCATGATGCAGGTGGTTCACAATCCCGCCACACCGCCATCGCAATTTCGAAACGGGATCCCGCGCGACCTCGAGACGATCTGCCTGAAATGCCTGGGAAAGCAGCCTGAAAAGCGTTATCCCAGCGCCGACGCATTGGCCGAGGATCTCCGTCGCCACCTGGCCGGCGAGCCGATCGCCGCCCGGCCGGTCGGGACGGCCATTCGTCTGGTCATGTGGTGCCGTCGCAAGCCGGCGATCGCGAGCATGGCCGCCGCCTTGATCCTGGTGTTCCTGGCCGGGTTCGCGGGCGTGGTGACCCAGTGGTTCCGGGCCGAACGGAATTACCGCGAGGCCCGCGACCAGGAGAGGCGGGCCGTCGGCAACTACCGGCTGGCCCGCGGCGCCGTCGACGACACATTGACGCGCATCAGCGAGAATCGGCTGTTCAACGAACCGGGTTTACAGGACCTGCGCAAGGAGCTGCTGACTTCGGCCCTGCACTATTATCAAGAATTCATCAAATTTCAGAACGACGATCCATCAACCCAGGTCGAGTTGATGGGCGCGTACACACGCCTGGGCAACATCACCGAGGAGATCGGATCGATCGAGGAGGCCAAGGACTACTTCCTGAAGGGTCTGGAGAGCACCCGGGCCCTGGCCGGGTCCCGGACACGCGACGTGGCCCTGATGTCCGGGAGGGCGGAGGCGCTGCTAGGGGCGAGTCGTGCTCAGAACTCGAACGGTCAGGTCGCGGAGGCGATGCAGAGGAGCCGGGAGGCGGAGACCATCTATCGCGACCTGCTGCGGGCCAACCCCGACGACGTCTCGATCCGTATCGGCCTGGCCCGTACCCTGACATCGATCGGCGAGAAAGAGGTGCATGCGGGGAAGCTTGTCGAGTCCGAGCCGACATTTCGCGAGGTCACGAGAATCCTCGAAGGGCTGGGCGACCCGAAGCCACGACGCGTGTTGGCGATGGCCCTGAGGACCCTGGGCACGAATCTGGCCAGGATTCCGGGCCGGACGGAGGATGCCATCGCAACATTCCGGACGAGCATCGAGATCCGGAAAGAACTCGTCCGCGATCTACCCGGAGACATCTGGGCCCGAGATGACCTGGGCAGCAGCTATCTCCATCTCGGCGACTTCCTGATTTTCCTGAACCAGCCGAGGGAAGGCTTCGAACTGATCCGCCTCGCCGGCGACCTGTACGATCCCCTCGTCCGGGAGAACCCGAGGGCTTCCCTGTTCCGCTATAACCGCGGGCTCGTCAACTACACCGGCGGTTCCTGCTTGCTCGGCCTCGGTAGGCAGGACGAGGCGCTGGCGTCCTACCAGCGCGCGCTCGAGGACATCGGCCAGGTCGCCCGGGAAAATCCGACCACGGAGCGATACCAGTCGCCCGGTCTGGCGGGGATCCACCTCTCCATGGGAGAAGCCTATCGAAGCATCGGAGATTCGGCCTCCGCCTTGCGCTCGATGGAGGCCTCCCGGGTCATCCAGGAGGTGGCGACCCGCAAGAATCCCGAGAGCTTCGTCAACAAGGTCAACCTGGCGATGGTCTATCGCACGATCGGCAGCGTACAGGCCGAATCGGGACAGGCGCCCGCGGCGATCGCATCGACGGAACTAGCACTCGCCATCCTGTTGCAGCTCGCGAAAGACGGGCCCAAGAACATCATGTTCCTGAGCGAGATCGACCAGGGCCGTCTGACGATGGGATATGCCTATCGAACGTCCGGTAATGCCTCCGAGTCGCTGAAGTGGTATCGTCAGGCGGAGGCCGACCTGCGCGAGCTCTCGAGCCAGGATCCATCGAATGCCGAATACCAGGCCCAGCACGGATTGTGCCTGGCCAGGATCAGTGCGGTCGAGCGGACCATGGGCCGGATGAGCGACGCCGTGTCGACCTGGGAGAAGGCCCGGGACGTCGTCGCGAAAATACCGGTCGACTTGCCCGATCGCATGTTTATCGCGGCCGTCGTCCCATCGATCCACATACCATTGATCGTCGAAAAAGGTGAGGGAGCGGAGAGGCGACGTCGCCAGGACGCCGGTCGGGCGATCGAGTCGCTGAAGAAGGCCGTCGCGATGGGATTCCGGAACAAGGTCTGGCTCGAGGCCGACCCGGACCTCGAGCCGATCCGATCGCGAGCGGATTTCCAGGCCCTCCTCCGTTCGCTTCAGAAACAGCCCGTCGGGCACACCGAGGTCAAACGATGACGATGCAAACCGAGACGGAGGTTCCAGAGGCCGCGGATGTCCCGATCGAGGCGGAATCCGCACCGACGACAGCCGGTCGGATCGCCTCGGTCGACGCCCTGCGCGGCCTGACGATCTTGCTGATGATCTTCGTCAACGATCTCGGCCCGGCCGCTCCCTCGTGGATGCACCACATCCAGCCTCCCAGGGCCGACGGAATGACCCTGGCCGACGTCGTCTTCCCCGCGTTCCTCTTCATCGTCGGGGTTTCCATCCCGCTGGCATTCGAGCGGGCGCGGCAGGCTGGGAAGTCGAACTTGTCCCAGGTCGGCCACATTTTCATCCGGACCGTGGGCCTCCTGTTCATGGGAGTGATTGTCTACAACAGCGAAGACAGCCAGACCCGCGGCCAGCCGCTGTGGGGACTGCTCGCGTTCATCGCCATCATTTTGGCGTGGTGCATAGTCCCTCGCGAGCACTCAGCCAGGCGGAGTATTTTGTCCGTCGCCAAGGGAGTCGGGATCGCCGGGCTGCTGGCTTTGCTCGCGATCTATCGCCGCGAGCCGACCACCGCCGAAGTCCCGTTCCTCGGCCGCGTGGAGGCATGGGTCTGGTTGCAGACGGGCTGGTGGGGAATCCTCGGCCTGATCGGCTGGGCCTATCTGACCGTCGCCCTGATCACGCTCTTCCTGGGGCGACGTCGCGAATGGTTGATGGGCGCGCTGGCGATGCTCATGCTCCTCCACCTCGCGATGGAACGGGGAGGGATGTTCACGCGTCTGGACGATAAACCCTGGCTCGGTGTCGCATCGCAGCCGCTCAGGATGCTGGCCCGGGGCATCGAGGCGGTCAACCGTTACGTCGGGCTGGGCGCCGCTACGGGCTCGCTCGCGGCCATCACGATGGCCGGCTGTCTGCTCGGTTCGATCCTTCGGCGCGATAGCGATGTTTCGACGTACCGGGACCGACTCTCCTGGGCCTGGACATTCACGTTCGGCCTGTTGCTGGCCGGATTCGTCACAGACACCTTCGAGGGCATCAACAAGATCGGCGCGACCCCGACCTGGTGTTTCTGGTCGGCCGCGCTGACCTGCCTCGCGTGGATTCTCCTCTATCAGGTCATCGATGTCGCGGGCTACCGAGGCTGGTCGATTCTCGTCCGGCCCGCCGGAGCCAATCCGCTGGTCGCCTACTTCCTGCACCCGATCGTCGTGGGCGCGCTCACGATGGGCGGACTCGGAGATGCGGTCCTCGGCTACAAGGACTCACCGCAGCCGTGGATGGTGGTGGCCGGCTCGCTGGGTATGGCGATGTTCGTCTGCGTCGCGACGGGCCTGCTCGGTCGCATGGGCCTGCGGGTCCGACTCTGACACGCGTACCCCCGTCCCCGAAGGAAACCTCGACATGACCAATCCCGATCCGCTCAGGAAGCACCTGCTCGAACTGCTCGAGGGTGGTCACGCCCACCTGGATTTCGAGGCGGCGATCGCCGACCTCCCGGCGGATCTCCGGGGCGCGAAGCCCCCGGGATTGCCCCACACCCCGTGGCGATTGCTCGAACACCTCCGGATCGCGCAGTGGGACATCCTCCGGTTCAGCGTCGATCCCAAACACATCTCGCCCGAATTTCCCGCCGGTTACTGGCCCGAAGGGGATGGACCTCCCGACCCATCGGCCTGGGATCGGAGCGTGGAGTCCTTCCGGTCGGACCTCCAGGCCATGAAGGACCTGGTTGCCGACCCGAAGACGGATCTGTTCGCCCCGATCCCGCACGGCCAGGGCCAGACGATCCTTCGCGAGGCCCTGCTCGTCGCCGATCACAATGCTTATCACCTGGGCCAGTTGGTGACCGTGCGCCGACTCCTCGGCGCCTGGGACCATGAGTGAGTTGCCGGCTCTCACCACCCCCGGAACGCATTCGGGCGGAAGTAGGCGGAACGACCGTAGCGGCCGTTGACTCGCGGAACTCGACCGAATAGCCGCGTCTCGGCCATGTAGCTCTGCGAGCCGAGCGGGGTCAATCCGACCCCGAACATCGGGTTCCGAAAGCCGGTGCCGTAGAATCCGGCGTAACCCGGGCCATATCCCGCGCCGTAATAGCCCATGCCTCCGTAAGGGTAGCCGCCGTATCCCAGTCCGTTGAATCCATATCCGCCGTATCCCAGGCCTCCGTAACCCAGTCCTCCACCGCCGTAGACCATGCCCGGGTAAGGGGTCCCAAAGCTCGTGAAGGGATAGCTGACGCTAGGGTATCCGTTATAAAAGCCACCCCCGCTGGGGACTCCGACCCCGACCCCGTATCCCAGCATCTGGGCCCTGGATTCACGCGCCGGCATGAGCAGAAGCACCATGGCCACGGACAGGGACCAGCCGATCGGCTTGAGGCATTTCAAGAGCTGTTGCATCGCGATCTCCTTGAGTTGGGCCAGCCGCGGTCTCCGGCATTGAGTTGTCCAACGAAGGCGGCTCTTCCAATCATAGGGGACGCGGGATGCGATCGGCGAGCGGTAAGCCCGATCACGTCGCCGTTTGTGACGAGCCGTCGATCACCATCGCTTTTCGGTCTTCTCGCGTGGGAATCTCGCGGAACGCCCCGAGGTGAACTCAAGGCGGGATCATCGGCCGCTCCACACGAGGTTGACCCCGGGAACGCTTCGGCCTATGATCTCGACCGCTTGCCAGGATGGACCACCGTGCGCCGGATTATATCGAACGCGATCGGTGATCCTCGCCGAGCGTTTCTTTCTCGCCTGGACGGGGGTTGTTCATGCAGCTCGTGCCCGGCCAATCGGCCCTCGTCGCGTCCAATGGGACGATCTCGCCAGTCCGACCGAGCCGACGATTCTCAATTCGATCGAGGCCCGCGTCTTCCTCGGGTATTGCCTCATCCGACAGGACGAAGACAATCGCGTCTTACGCCGCCTCGCTCCTCGGGGGCACTGTTCTGGCCCTGGCCTGGCTCGTCCCGGAGACCCAGGCGAGCGCATGGCTCGGCGGGCTTGCCGCGTTGTTGCTTGTCTATGCGGTTCGATCCTCGCGGTCATATCTGCCGATTTATTGCGCCGGAGTCGTCGGCCATCTGGTGGGCTTCCACTGGGTTTACGAGACGGTCCGCGTTTTTGGCGGGTTCAGTCCGCCGGCGGCCGCCCTGGTCTTCGGCCTGTTCGTGGTCACAGGCGCGATCCAGTTCGTGCTCTTCGCCCTGATCCATCGCCACCTGGATCCGGCGTTCGACGCCCTGGCGCTCCGATCCGCGACCGCGGTCGCGCTCTCGGAGCTATTGATGCCGCGTCTCTTCCCGTGGCACTTCGGGCATACTCAGATCGCGTTCACCCCATTTGTGCAGATCGCCGGGCTCGGCGGGGCGATCGCCGTCTCGTTCCTGATGTTCTGGCTCGCGGAAGCGGCGGTCCGATTCTTCGTGTACCGCGAACGGCGGAGGGTTCTGATCCTTCCCGTCGTCGGCCTCGCGCTCGCGATGGCCTACGGGGCCGCGATGATCCGCACATTCCGTTCGCCGCATGGTGTGCCGCAGGATGTCGTGCTGGTGCAAGGTAACGCCACGCTGGCCGAGAAGCGTGACATCGAGTCGGCCCGGCAGAATCTCAAACGGATCTTCGACCTGAGCAGCGCGGCCGCCGACTCCGGGACCCTGGTGGTCTGGCCCGAGGGATCGGTGCCGGCTTATATACCCGCCACGATCGGAGGCGTCGGTTACCCGCCGATCCTGCCGTGGATCGGCAACGGCTCGGCATTCCTCGTCGGATCGTATTCCTTCCTGCCGAACGAGGAGCGCTTCAATGCGGCCTTCGCGGTCTATCCCGACGGCCAGGTGCCGATGCCATATTTCAAGCGGATCCTGATCCCGTTCGGCGAGTACATGCCCCTCGCATCCTACTTCACATCGCTCCGCGAGCTGAACGCAAAGGCCGGAGTCTTCAGCGCCGGGACCGAGGCCAAGGTCTTCGAATATCCGATGCGGAAGCCCGACGGTTCGTCCTCCATCCTGAGGGTTTCTCCGCTGATCTGCTACGAGGACACCCTCCCTTCCCTGGCGCGAGTCCGCGCGGCAGGGGGCCGAGCTCCTGGTGAACATCACGTCCGACTCGTGGTTCGGCCGCACGCTGGCTCCTCATCAGCATCACCTGATCGCCGCCTTCCGCGCGATCGAGAACCGACGGTACCTGATCCGCGCGACCAACACGGGTTTGAGCGCGGTCGTCGACCCTCTGGGCAAGACCGTCGCCCAGATTCCTCCATTCTCCGAAGGGACCGCCAAGGCGAGAGTGACTCTCCTGGACTATCCGAGCGACTACACCTACTGGATCGGCGACCGACCATGGTGGACATTGCTCGCGATGAGCCTCGGCCTGTTTGTGGCGAGGCGCGTCCGGATTCGCGGAACGGCCTTCGCGAGAGCAAAACCAGGCCTCGCCGCCTGAGACCCGAGGAAGCCTCATGAGAGTCGAATTTTGCCGACGCCCGGCCTGACTGGTATAATCCTTGCAAGTGGGTTGTCCGCGTGATTCCACCCGCTCAGGATGGGAGTGAGCGTCATCCATCAGCTGCGGTGGTCGGCAGCGGGCATCACCAGGCATCGGGGCCTACGACCCCGGTCGATCGACGACCGTCGGCCGAGGACGCGCACGCGATCCGGTGTGAGAGGGCAGAATGTCCGATGTCGGTGGACAAGATTCAGCTCGGGCACCTGTTTTTCTTCCCGTGTACGCAGCCTCCCTGCGCGGAGCCCTGGCAACCGAGAGCCGATGTCTACCGGATGGCCGACGGCTGGCTGGTGAAGCTCGAGCTGGCCGGTGTCTGCCCCGATGACGTGGAACTGACCGCGCAGGGGTCCCACCTCCATGTGCGAGGCTCCCGACGAGACGTGAACCTCCACGAGGGGCTGGACTGCTACAGCCTGGAAATCGCCTATAGCCGGTTCGAACGGGTCCTGGAATTGCCCGGGATTTCCGAGAAGGCCGAGATCGCGGCATCTTGTCATGACGGAATGTTGGTTGTCAGGATCGTGACGGAGGGCCGATCGCGATGAGCACCGACCTGTTGACGACGAGCTCCGAACCGGAGTCTCTGGCCTCCCTCCCGATCCTGCCGATGAAGAACACGGTCCTGTTCCCGTACCTGTTCTTGCCGCTCTCCGCGGGCCGCCCCATCTCGCTGGCCGCCGCCGAAGCGGCCCTCATCAGCGAAGACAAGACATTCGTGGTCGTCGCCCAGCGGAACCTGGAGACCGAGCAGCCCACGCCGGACGACCTGTACACGGTCGGCACCAAGGCGGTCGTCAAGAAGATGGCCCGCTCGGGAGCCGGAATCGAGCTGCTCGTCCAGGGACTCGAGCGGGTGACCCTCGTCGGCTTCGATCACACCCAGCCCTACCTGCGAGCCCAGGTCCGAACGCTGCCGTTGCCGAAGGATGAGGGAGTCGAGGTCGAGGCCCTTCGCCGCGCGATCCTCGAGCAGACGTCGCGGGCGATCGAGCTCGCCCAGACCGGGAGCACGGTCAACATCGATCAGCTTTCGGCCCAGGCGCCGGATCCGCTGGTCCTCGTGTTCCTGATCGGTTCCATGATCGCACTGGATGTGCCGAAAGAGCAGGCGCTCCTCGAGGCGCCCTCCCGCCTCGAAGCCCTCCGACTGCTCCATGAGTACCTGACGCACGAACTCCACGTGCTGGAGCTCCGCCAGAAGATCACGTCCCAGGCTCAAACCGAGATGACCAAGGAGCAGCGGGACTACATGCTCCGGCAGCAGCTCCGGGCCATCCAGGACGAGCTGGGGGAGTCGAATCCGGAGAAGCAAGAGGCCGAGGAGCTTCGAGATCGCGTCGCCAGGACCGACCTGCCGGAAGAGGTGCGGAAGGAGGTCGAGCGCGAGCTGAAACGCCTGGAACGCCTGCCGTCGGCCGCGCCCGACTCGCAGATCACCCGGACCTACATCGAGTACGTCCTCGAGCTACCCTGGCGACGTGGGACGGCGGACCTCCTCGACCTGAACCATGCCCAGCAAGTGCTCGACGAGGACCATTTCGACCTGGAGAAGATCAAAGAGCGCATCCTCGAGCACCTCGCGGTCTTGAAGCTCAACCCGGACGCCAAGGCTCCGATCCTCTGCTTCGTGGGACCGCCAGGGGTCGGCAAGACCTCGCTCGGCCAATCGATCGCCCGGGCGCTGGGACGCAAGTTCGAGCGCATGAGCCTGGGCGGCCTCCACGACGAATCCGAATTGCGCGGCCATCGCCGCACGTACGTCGGCGCCATGCCTGGCCGCGTCCTGCAGGCCATCCGGCGGGCCGCGGTCAACAACCCGGTGCTCATGCTCGACGAGGTGGACAAGCTCGGTCGCGATTTTCGCGGCGATCCGACATCGGCGCTGCTGGAGATCCTCGATCCCGCCCAGAACACGACGTTTCGCGACAACTACCTCGACATGCCCTTCGACCTGTCGAAGGTCTTCTTCATCGCCACGGCCAACTCGGTGGATGTGATTCCGCCCCCCCTGCTCGACCGCATGGAGCTCCTGAGGCTCTCGGGATACAGCGAGGAAGAAAAGCTCCAGATCGCCGCCCGATATCTGGTCCCCCGGCAAAGGACCCAGGCCGGCCTGACACCCGAACAGCTCGAGATCTCGCCGGAGGCCATCCGCCGGATCATCGAGCGGTACACGCGAGAGGCCGGCGTGCGCGAGCTCGAGCGGATGATCGCGCGGGTGTCGCGACGGATCGCGAAGCGGTTCGCCTCCGGCCAGACGCAGCCGGTCGCGGTCGGTCCCGGAGACCTCTCGGATCTCCTGGGGCCTGAGCGATTCTTCCTCGATCAGGCGAGAAAGGTCCTGGAGCCGGGGGTCGCCACCGGACTGGCCTGGACCGAGGCGGGCGGCGATGTCCTCTACGTCGAGGCGCGGTTGCTCCCCGGCGCACGAGGTTTGCGTCTGACCGGTCAGCTCGGCGACGTCATGCGCGAATCGGCGCGTGCGGCGCATAGCTTCGTCTGGTCCAACGCGGAGGCGCTCGGCATCGACCCGGACCTCTTCCGGACCGCGGGCGTGCACATCCACGTGCCGGCCGGTGCCGTGCCCAAGGACGGCCCCTCGGCCGGGGTCACGATGGCCACGGTCCTGACCTCGCTCTACAGCCGGCTCCCCGTGCGCAGCGACACGGCCATGACCGGAGAGATCACCCTCGCGGGACTGGTGCTGCCGGTCGGCGGCATCAAGGAGAAGGTGCTCGCCGCGCACCGGTCGGGCATCCGCCAGGTCATCCTCCCCGCGGCCAACGAGAAAGACCTCCGTGAACTTCCCGATTCGGTCCGATCGGTCATGAACTTCGTCCTGGCCGACCGGATCGAGCAGGTCCTCGAAGCAGCCATCCCGGAGCTCGCCTCGAGGCTCGCCGTATCCCCGACGGTCTGAGAATCTGCGGGTTGCGAAGCACCGGCTGCCCCCTGACATTGCTCGACGATCCGGTGCCATGATGTCGGTGGCGGTCCGTTTCCTCTTCTCCTAACCTCGACGAGGCGGTCACGATCATGAGTGTCTTCCGCGAAAACCTGTTTTCGGGAAAGGTCGCCCTCATCACGGGTGGCGGCACCGGCATCGGCCGAGGGATCGCCGAGGCCCTGTGTCGTCTCGGGGCCGACGTGGCGATCGTGAGCCGCAAGGCGGAGAACCTGACCGGCACCGCCGAGCAGATCACCGCGACCACAGGCCGACGCTGCCTGCCCCTCGTCGCCGACGTCCGCCAGTTCGAGGCGGTTGAAACGGCCGTGAATCGAGCGGTTCAAGAACTGGGTGCTCTGGATATCGTGGTCAACAACGCCGCCGGCAACTTCTTCTGCCCCTCGGCCGACCTGAGCCCCAACGGATTCGGCACAGTCATCGACATCGACGCCAAAGGGACCTGGAACGTGTCTCGGGCCGCGTACCATGCACGGCTCAGGGAACACGGAGGCCAGATCCTCAATATCAGTGCCACGTTGCATTACGGCGGCACGCCCGGCCAGCTCCACGTGGCCGCCGCGAAAGCGGCCGTCGACGCGGTGACTCGTACCTTGGCTGTCGAGTGGGGGCCCCGAGGAATCCGGGTCAACGCCATCGCCCCCGGCCCGATCGTCGATACGGAAGGAGCCCGCAGGCTCTTCCCGGGCGAGGCCGCCCAGGCCCTCCGCTCCATGATCCCGAGCCGTCGCCTGGGCACGATCGACGACATCGTCAACCTCGCCCTCTTCATCCTGAGCGACGCCGGGATCAACCTGAACGGCTCCATCCTCGTCTCGGACGGCGGCCTCTCCCTGGCCGGCCGCCTCGGTCTCGAAGTCGATCGAGCGGCAAGAAGCTAAAGAATCCCTTCGATCTCCTCAAGAAACCGGCTTCCTTTGATCCGATTCCTGGGACGTTCCGACGGGCGGCATTGATCTTGCGTCTGGAAACCTCGATGTCGCGCGAGAAACCCGCGCTGATGAGAAACATGAGACGCGCCAATTGCAGTCGAAGATCGCTCCCGGATGGGGGCAAGGAGACGAGCAGCCATGCAGACCACGAAACGCACGTTCGAACGGGCCATGGCCCTGGCCGCCTTGAGCGGCCTCAAAGTCGCCCTCGGCCCGGCCTTCCTGGCGACATCCCGACGATGGCCGAGTCGACAGAACTGGGTCATGGCCGCAGTGGGCGAGATGCTCCTGGATAAGGTCGGGATTTTCCCCCCGCGATATCGGCTTCCCCTGCTGATTCCGCACACCATGACCGGCGCCTGGGTCGCCCAGGAGAGCGCGAGGGCCGACGGTGAAGACGATCCCTGGATCGCGGTGGCCGGCGGGATGGTCGCGGCCAGCGTTGCGATCGCCGCGCCGATCGTGCGGATGGCCGGGAGTAAGATCCTCGGAGTACCCGACGCCTTGCTCGGCCTCGGCGAGGACTATCTTGCACTACAGTGCGGCATGCAGGCTCTCGACATGCCCATGGACCAGGTGACCGGAGCGGCCAGGGAGATGTTCGACGATGTGAAAGAACGGACACGCCCGGCGCTGGAGTCGATCGGCGTCAAAGCCTGATCGGCCGATTCGTAGCCCGACGAATTCGAATGATTCTCACAGGGCGGTCGAGACCTTCGACCGCCCCGAGGGTCTCACGTCTTCATGGTCCGCGTCGGTTGCGGAAAGTCAACCATGGAAACGGCAAGGATCGCGGAGTTCCTCAGGAATCTCGGGCGTCTCTTCCCAGTTCCAGGATCGCGCGGAACCTCCCCCACGATGGAGCCGACTCCCGAAAAGCTTCTCGAAACGGCCTCATGGCGCGATCACCGAGATGGAGAACGGCCCCACGTGTTCGATCGCGAAACCGTGGTCCTCAAGGACACGCCGGACCTGCTCGCGTCGCTCGGGGTCGCTGATGAACGGCTCAATGTTCGCCGCCGAGATCGAATGACTTGTGCTCAGGTCACCTCCAGTTCCCTTGAGGATGATCTGGGCTCGAACGTCCCGAGAGCCATTTGAGGCGGGTTGCACCATGGAGGCTCTCGCAATTCTCAAGAACAAGTTATCTCGGCGCCGACCAGTCCGTAACCGGTCGCATCATCCACGCGCGGGCCTGCGGGATCTCCCATGTAACTCTGACCGGTCGTGATGTCCTCGGCTATGCTGGAGAGTCGATGGCGGATTTCGTCCAGGGTGGCACCGCGAAATTTGCTGAGGATCAACGCGATCACTCCGGCCACCTGGGGACAGGCCGCCGATGTTACGCTGAAGACTCCCCATCCATCTAATTAAGTCGTCCGATCTCGGTGTGGGCAGTTCGATCCGCCGAACGCCTTGTCGATCTCGCAGCCCGGCGGGATCGGCAGATGGTCCGTTGCATCGAGTCCTGCTACGCGCCGAAGCACGGCGGTTGGCTCAACATCGCGGAGAACGAACTGAGTTGCTTGACCTCACAGTGCGTGGCCGGTCGCCGCTTCGGCGATATCCCGACCCTGCGAGCGGCGACCGCGGCCTGGTCTTGCGACCTCAGCACCATCCGGCGCGGCGTCAACGGGCAGATGAGGATCGACGACGCCCGGTGCAAACTCAATTCGGTCTATCCCAAGATCAAGCTGTAACAGACCGCTAGTCCGCAAACTCTAACACCGGCTCGTCCTTGCTGTAGACGGTGATCGGCCGGGGCAACGGGTAATACCGGAGTGCCCGTCGCAGGAGTGCCGCGCGTTCGAGGATGAAGCCCGGCGGGGCGACGCGGGCCGTCTGGCCGAAGTGATGATCGAAGCTATACGTATTAAATCCATGATATACATATACATAAATGTAACCGTGGCCCCGGAGACCCGTGGCCGGCGCGCGACGCGTCAGTTCTTCGAGGAAGGCGAAATCCTCACCCTTCCGCGCCGTGGGCCCTTCCTCGGGGTAACGCAGATCGATCCCGCGGAACATCATGATCGAACCCGGGATGTACTGCCAGGGGCCCCCCGTCAGCCCGCCGGAACTCCAGTCGATCCAGTACAGCGCGTTCATCGAGGCGAAGTACTGGAGTTGATCCGTGAGCAGGCAGGCGGCTGCATCCCGTTGCAGCAGGGCGGCCGACTGCATCTCGAGCCGTAGCGGGTGGTAGATGTCGTCGTCGTCCCACTGGCAGAGCACCTCGCCGGATGCGGACTCCATCGAGATGTTGCGGAGGCTCCCCAAAGTCCGCCCGACCGGCTCGACGGGGACGAATCGGATGTCATCACGACCGAACCAGTCGAGCGTGGACTCGATCGCCCGTCGGGATCGTCCGTCCGCGTCCGAGACGATGATCAGCTCCCGATGGGGATACGTCTGGTCGCAGTAACATTGGATCGCACGCTTGAGCAGGCGCGACCGGCCGGGGGCGGTCACCGTCAAGCAACTGATCTTCGGCAGTGGCCGGCCGGCCGGGGCGGGGATTTCGCCGACGGAGAATGCGTCGGCCCGAGAACTTCGGTACCGCCGGAGGATGCGGATCTCCGCCTCGCGGGCGGGGTAGGCGATCGCGGGCGTTTCGGTCCTGTTCGGAGGATCGTCGTCGGACCGATCATCGGGGAAGCCGGGGGCCGTAAATCTCGTGGGCGGGCCGATCCGGTCGAAGAAGCCGATCGGCGTCGGTATTGGGCGGCCGGGGCTCGCGCAAGAGACCGCGCATCGTCGACGAATCGCTCGGCGACGCGTTGCCACGTGTACGCGCGCACGTGCCATCGCCCGCGTCGCTCGAGGTCGGCACGCAACTCGGGACGCGCGAGCACCTCGTTGATCCGCGCCAGGAACGCCGCGTCATCCCCGGCGGGCAGCCGCTCGTAGCCGACGGTCTCGCGGAGTGCGAAGTCGTCCGTCGTCAGGAAGACGGTGCCGCACGCCTGCGCCTCGACCGCCGAGATGCAGAAGACTTCCGGATAGTCGGTGGGGTAGATGACCGCCTTGCTCTCGGCGAGGTGCCGGTACAGCTCCGCCCTGGGGAAGCTGCCCGTACGGATCGGGTAGCCCCGGCGGAGGAGCTCCGCGATCCGCGCGGCGCAACGGGCCTCCAGGTCCCGGATCGCCGGGTCCGGCACGGAGGCATAACTGCACGCGAGAAATTCCAGCCTCTTGTCTCCGAGGCGTTCGTAAAGATCCAGCGCCCTGAGGAGGCCACGCTCCGGGCGGGATGAGTACATGATCTGATGCCGCTTCTCTCGAACCCGAGCGATGGCCGCATCGGCGAGCCCAAGGTCGGCCCCGTTGAACGTCGTGCGGACCTTGGTGCCGAGCTCCGGAAGCGCGTGGACGCTCAACGCCCGATGGTACTGGCTCAGGCAGTACACCACGTCGATCCGAGGTAGGTAGAAGCGGAGGCCGGCGGCCATCTGCGGCACGAGCACGTCATGCATCCAGAGGGCGCGAACGCGGCCCTGCGCCCCGCGCGAGGACGTCGAAGAAGCGAGAGCACAGGAACAGGTCGGGAATCCCGATGCGCCCGGGCTCGGCCCGCGAGATGTTGCGATAGGCGACTCCGTCGTACGTCACCTCCTGCTCGCAGAGACAATAGGCGGTGACGTGATGCCCGAGTGCCGCGAGCTCCCGGGCCACGCAGATGAAGGCCGTCTCGGACCCCCCGAGCGCCCGACGATCGAGCGTATCGCCCGCGAAGAGCAGTCCCTCGGTGTACATCGCTATGGTGAGGTGGGGGTCGCTCATGCGAGGATCTCGACTCCGGATGCGACGGCGAGGCCCCGGGCGGGGCTTGCCGGCCCCCGGGCCGAGGCGGCCTCGCGCGCCTCGATGTTCACGACCACGATCGGCCGTTCGTTGAAGTGCGACCGGTCGAAGCCCGCCGCCTCGAGCGCCGCCAGGCCGAGCGCATCGGCCCAGTCCGAATCGGGCCCGAGGCCCTTGGCCGCCTGTGCGAGGAGGTCGCCGCGGAATGCTACCGGGCGGGCACAGGCCGCCCGGAGCTGGGATCGTCCGAACCAGCCGGGCCGCGCGATCGGCAGCGCGACGCCCGCATGGCCCGTCGAGAAGCGGTGCTGGCCGTAGGCCGCCGAACACGCCCGCTCGTTCATGAAAAAGTTGATGTGGCCGAGTGACCCGGGATCGGCGATCCAGTCGCGGGCGTCGAGCGGCAGGACCAGGTCATCCGGCCGCACTCGCCCCGAAGCCGCCTGCCACGCGAGGCCCGGGCGGTCGCCCTCGCGGAGCAGGACGAAGCGGGGGTCGTCGGGCATCTTCGACGAATAGTCGCGCCGGGAGCCGTCGTCGATGAAGATCGCCAGGAAATCGCGGTGGTCCTGCTCGAGGAGGCTCTCGACGCAATCGTCCAGCCACGGCCCCGGGTCGCGGAACCGCGAGAGGACCACGATCCGCCGCGTGTGCCGGGTCGGGTCCGGCAGCGTGGGATGCATCCGGTTCAGGCTGAAGCGCCGGTTCTTCTCGACCCGGTCGAGGATCTCGGGGGGCAGCTCGCGGTCCATGAGCAGCCGGTTGTTCGTCTCGACGGCCTCGACGTCGTCCCCCGCGAAGTAGCAGGAGACGGCGTATTCGAGCGGGAGAAGCGTGCGGTAGACGTCCTTCTCGATGAAGAGGCGGTCGTTCGCGGGGTAAGGGATGCGCATCGCCCGGCGGAAGAACAGGTGCGCCAGGTCGAACTGCTTCTGCTCCTGGTAGTGCAGCCCGATCCGGAAGAGCGGCCCGGCTCGGTCGGGCTTCGCCTGGAACGCCTGGAGATAGGCCTCGAGCACCTGGGGCCAGGGCTCCCCCTTGCGCTCCAGGATCTCGGCGACCTGGTAGAGCGAGTACCAGACCTCCTCGACCCACCCGCCCATCTCGGCACGCCGGCGGTAGTGGCGGATGGCCAGGTCCATCTCGCCGGCGTCGCGGTAGCTCTGCGCCAGGTAGAAGACGTATCGCGTGTTATCCGGCTCGTCGAGCAGGGCCTGCTCGATCATGAGGGCGTCCCGGCGGTACGTGAGCGGATCGCGCGCCCTGGCCCCGTCCGGGAACCGGACCGTCTTGACCCCGGGGAGCACCGCCTCGGTTCGGGCCTCGGGGCTGTAGATGTACTCGTGGAGTACGTTCTTGAAGCACCAGTCGAGAGCGCCATCGACGAGCTGCGTCTTGAAGTAGGTGACCCCGCCCGATTCCATCACGAAGTGGTAGGCGTGTTGGTCCAGCCGCTGGAGCTCGAATCCGTCGTCGAAGACGAGGACCTCATCGGCGTCGATCACGAAGATGTAATCGGAGCGGCCGCGAGCGTGGCGGAGCGCCTCGGTCCGGTTGTGGGCGAAGTTGACCCAGGGGCGTTCGATCAGCTCGCCGGGGAGCCCCGCGAGGTGCTCGCGGATGATGTCCTGCGTGCCGTCGGAGGAGCCGGTGTCGACGATCGCCCAGGCATCGATGAAGCCCGAGAGCGAGTCGAGGCACCTCCGGATGACGTGGGCCTCGTTCTTGACGATCATGCAGAGGCAGATGGTCTGGCCGTCCTTCCTCATGGATTCACCCCCGGTCAACCGCCGGCCGCCGACCTCGGCTCGACTTCTGAGTCGCCCGCCCTGGGCCCGTCATAGAGGAACACGGGGAGTCCGCCCTGCCCGATGACCGAGTAAGGCCGGGGGAGCGGGAATGCGGCCAGGGCCCTTCGGAGCTCCGCCGACCGCATGAGGAGCGAATCGACGCCCAGCGCGGTCGCGGTGAAGCACTGGTGGTGGCGCTTCGGCCAGATGTTCCGGCCGTGATAACGATAGATGTAGAGGTAACCGCGACCGCCAAGCCCGATCGGCTCGAGCATCCGGAACACCTGGGCGCGGTACGCGTTGTCCTCGCCCAGCGCGGACCAGCCGCCCGACTCCGGGTAGCGGAGCCGCTCGTCGCGGCGCACGAGCATCGAGGCCGGGAACATCGACTCCTCAACCGAGCCGATGGTCGCCCAGTCCAGCCAGAAGAGCGCCCGGTCGTCGGCGAAGAACTGGAGCAGATCGGTGAGGAAGCAGGCCGCGGCGCCCGCGTCGCGGAGCGCCTCATACTGGAGGCGGAGCCGCTCCGGGTGGGAGAGGTCGTCGTCGTCCCACTGGCAGAGGAACTCGCCCGAGGCGTGATCGATGCTCAGGTTGCGCTTCGCGCCCAGGGTGAGCCCGGGCGAGTCCGCGCGGACGAGGCGGATGTCGTCGCGGCCGAGGAGCGAGAGGTAGTCGTCGATCGCGTCCTGGTAGCGACGCCCCCCCTCGGCCACGATGATCAGCTCGCGGGCCGGATAGGTCTGCACCACGAAGCAGGCGATCGCCTCCTTCAGCAGGGTCAGCCGGTTGGTCGTGACGGTCAGGCAACTGATCAGTGGGAGTGCGGCCATGAGGCGTTCCAGTCCATCGCGTCGCATCGATCGAAGTGGGGAGGACACCGCTCACCGGCGCGGCCCCGGTATCGGCGGCGAATGCCCACCCCGCGATTGTCGTCAACTCGGGTCTTGTTTGCCACGTGCAACAGGATTCGCGCGACCGTCCCGGGCGGGTCGGCGCGGGTCGGTCTCCGTCAGCGCTTCCACAGTCTCGCGAACCAGTCTGCGATCCCCTGCCGGCGCGGCGGCCCGCCGCGTTCAGCCTGGCGGGAGGGCGAGAGGTAGAAAGTGCCGTCGGCCTGCTGGCCGAGGTCCAGGATGATCGCTGTGGGTTTCAGATACGTCCTCCGGTCATCAAAAGGGCGCACGGGGTCGATGCTCACCGCGAAGACCTGCTTGCTCGATGGGTTCGCTGGCCTTGGTGGCTCGCTCATGAGGGCCTGGAACTGGAGGCACCCCACACCGTCGCCGGTCATCGGAATGAGCAGCCCGGGGGCCCAGGACGGGCGGCTGGCAGGCCGGCCGCCCTGGGGTGGTTGCGGCGGGTAGCTGGGCGAAAACGCCTGGATCGAGGAGGTGGCATCGACGGCCGTCGCGACGGGCGTCGACGCCGCGATCCCGAGCGCGGGGATTCCCGGACTTGGCTTGATCAGCAGGTCCGAGCCCGTCGAGGGCCCGTCCGTTCCGGGTTGGATCGACATGACCATGACGTCGGAGACCTTCGTCCCTGTCCACTTCATCCATGCGAAGCTGGTATGAGTCGGCGACGGCGGCAGCGCGGCGAGCGCGGCCTCCTGGAACGTCGCATAGGCCCCCGAAGCCGGGAGGCTGTCGAGGAAAAGATAATAACCGAGAGGGCCTTCGGAAGTCGCCCCCCAGGTCGCGTCCAGTGTGACCGAGGGCGGCGCGCTCGTCCCGGACCCGGCCAGGAGGAACAGCATCGCCTCGCCCGGGGAGGGCGAGGAGGGCGAGTAGAGCGAGGTCCCGGCGACGTTCTGGAAGCTGATCTGAGCCATCGATTTCCCTCGTCGTTGCCGCGGTCGGACCGGGCGGTGATGGTCGGCTAACTCCCGCGGTGACCGGTCATCGCTCCCGGCCAGTTGGAGATGGCCGACCTGATGACGTTCACGAAACGGAGGGCATGCCCCTTGGGGCCTGTTCGCTCGATTTCCTCGGCCAACCTCGTCAGGAGCAGATCGAACGGCAGCCCGGTCGCCCCGGGAGGCCCCTGCGGCCCGGTGGGCCCGGTGACCCCGCGCGGCCCGGTGGCCCCGGTGGCCCCGGGGTTCCCTTGCTGGCCGGTTTGCCCGGGAACCCCCTGAACCCCTCGGTCGCCTTTATCCCCATGGATTCCGCGCGGCCCGGTGGGCCCGGTGACCCCGGTGGCCCCGGGGTTCCCTTGCTGGCCGGTTTGCCCGGGAACCCCCTGAACCCCTTGGTCGCCTTTATCCCCGTGGATTCCGCGCGGCCCGGTGGGCCCGGTGACCCCGGTGGCCCCGGGGTTCCCTTGCTGGCCGGTTTGCCCGGGAACCCCCTGAACCCCTTGGTCGCCTTTATCCCCGTGGATTCCGCGCGGCCCGGTGGGCCCGGTGACCCCGGTGGCCCCGGGGTTCCCTTGCTGGCCGGTTTGCCCGGGAACCCCCTGAACCCCTTGGTCGCCTTTATCCCCGTGGATTCCGCGCGGCCCGGTGGGCCCGGTGACCCCGGTGGCCCCGGGGTTCCCTTGGTCCCCTTTCACTCCCGAGATTCCGCGCGGCCCGGTAGGCCCGGTAGTCCCTGGGCGGCCGGTAGCGCCTCTGGGACCGACGGGTCCGGTCAGGCTGTTGAGGACGACGTAATTCCAGGATGGCGCTGGACCGCCCGCCGGTTCGTCGTCTCCAGGGTTCCCGGACTTGTTTCTGGCCATCTGGAAATCTCCTCCGGATCGAGACGCGCGTCTTTCTCTCGCTTCGATTCTCGTCGATTTTCCGGTTCAAGGCGATCTCTTTGACAATCCCCTCGGACCATCTTCCTCGAGGACGCTCCCCCGCCGAGACGGCTTATCGCGGCTCGATCGAATAGGCTCTGGCCTCCGGAAGCCAACGGGACCTGTCGGGCCCGAGGCTCCGGTGGCGCCCGTCGGACCTTGGGAGCCGGTGGGGCCTGTAAAGCCGGTCGGGCCGGTGGGTCCGGTCGGGCCCGTGGGTCCGGTCGGGCCGGTGGGTCCGGTCGGGCCGGTGGGTCCGGTCGGGCCGGTGGGCCGGTCGGGCCGTGGGTCCGGTCGGGCCGGTGGGTCCGGTCGGGCCGGTGGGTCCAGTCGGGCCGGTGGGTCCGGTCGGGCCGGTGGGTCCGGTCGGGCCCGTGGGACCTATCGGGCCGGTCGGGCCAGTGAGGCCGGTCGGGCCGGCGGGGCCTGTGGGGCCAGTCGGGGAGCATGAGCGGGTGGCTCCCGAAGGACCCGGGCCGTCGTTGTCCCATTTGGAAGGCCTTCCGCCGGTAGAATCGACGGCGTGATTGTAAGGACCGTTTGCGCCTCGCGACCATTGGTCAACGTGGGGCCCGCGAGTCCCTCGAGTGCCGGTGGGTCCTTGTAAGCCCCAGGCTCCTCGAGCTCCCTTGGGGCCGGTGGCTGCCGTGTCTCCGGAGTCCCCCGCCTTCTTGTCGGCCATCTCGAAAACTCCTCGGGAACGTGACTGGCGCCTGCCGTCGCTTTCGATTTTCGTCGATCCACCGGTTCAGATCGATCTCTTCGACAATCCCCTCGGACCATCCTCTTCGGGGCGATCCGGCGGTTGTGCGGGTTTCCACTCGACCTCGGCGAGGGGGAGCTGCAAGTCTTGCAAGTCGAGGATCGGCTGAGTCATTGTCGTGGCCCCGGAGGGAGAGGCAAGTCGCCGACGTAAGCGGGAGGATGGTTCGCCTCGGTTAGAGAACACGGTGATCTGGGCCAGGAAGCTACCCTGGCCGCGGGGGATGTCGTGACGATCGACCCACGACCGAAGGGCCGTGGCCAGGTCGGCGATGAACCTGGCCTGGTTCTTCTGCCCGATCACGAAGGTCGGAGTCAGCAACATGGGGGTGACGACCAACAGCCTGGCGTCGGGAGGCATGGGCCCGCCGGGCTCGTCGCCGAGCGGAAAGGCGTAGTTCCACTCCATCCGGATCGTGTAGTCGCCGGTCGTGTCCTGCGACGGACCGAGGTCCAGGAGCGAGTCGAAGAGATCGCCCAGGAACGATTCGAGCGGTCGCTTCGTGCCGACCGGCTCCGTGGCGCCGATGGCCGCGATCGCGATCGGGCTCTGATCCGTGAGCAGGGGCGTGAATCGATTCACGAAGCGGACCAGGGGCGTCTGGTAGACGAACTTCGGGTTCGTCGGGATCGGCCCGGTGGCGCCGGCGACCGCGGTCGGTCCGAGCGGTCCACTGGCGATCAGGTCCCGGTTCCGCGTCAAGTAGACCCCGGCCCAGCCGTCCTCGTTCTGGATCACGTCCCGGTCGTCGAACTCTAATCGCTGCACGAGCGGGACGCCGGCGCGGACGCCGGGCGGATAGTGGTAGAAGGCCGAGTCGCGGCTCCACTGGTTGAGATCGAGCTTCCGGAAGCCGGCGACGCCCGTCGGGCCGCGGGGGACGGTGGCACCCGTCGGGCCGCGTAAGGCAGTCGCGCCCGTCGGGCCCCGCGCCTCCTTGACCCAGATCGAGGGCCACCCGCCGTCCGGGCCCGTGACGCCGGGGGCTCCCGCAGGCGGCCCCGTGTAGCCGGTCAAATCCAGTGTCAAGGAGTCGAGGAAACGCGCGGTGAGGTCGGTCGCAGTCTCGAGCCGGAACGAATAGACCTGCCCGGCGACTCGCGACGACGGTCGCACCGACGCCGCGCCGACGCCGGTCCGGAAGGCGGCCGCCACGCCGTCGGCGAGTTGGGCCATTGCCTGGAACGCCAGCGCCGCGACCCGCGCGTCCCCGCCGGCCGCGAGCCCCGGGAGCAGGGCGAGATCCGGCTTGAGCGCCGCATAGACCTCGATGAACTGGGCGAGCGGCGGGAAGAGTCGGTCGACCAGGTCGGGACCCGCGGCCAGTGCCGCCGCGCCGATCGGCCTTCGCCGGTTGCTGAAGGCGACTTCGAGGTTGGTCTCGTCCTGCGCGGCGCTGGTGCTCTGGTAGACGAACGAGTAGTCCCACTTCCGCGCGTCCGCGATCGCGGTGGCGCCCGGGACTGCGGCCGATCCCGCCTGGGAGATGAGCAACGGCGGGACCGGGTAGGCGCGGAGGGGCAGCGGGACCAGGACCTGCTCGACGCTGGTACTTACCGGGTCGCCGGGTCCCCCCAGTGGGACGACGAAGGTCAGCCACGACGACGACTGGTACCCGCCCGTACCGGGCACCTCGGTGATTCCGTGCTCGACCGAGTTGATGGTGAACCGGAGGTTCAGGAAGGTCTGCTTGTGCCGCGACTCCTGCTTGACTCTCATCAGGAAAGTCAATGGAGGCGGCAGCGGCGCGGGCGACGACCCGGTGACGACCCCGCCCAGGCTGACCTTCGAGGTTGTGAGCGAGTAGTCGGTCCGAGGCCCCACCCACTGCTGGATCCGGGACGACGTGAGGATGCCGGTCTGCTCGCGGACGAGCGTGACGAGGGTGGCGACGTCCATGCCGAGGCCGGGGTATTTCTGGTTGATGCCGTCGACCACGTCCAGGAGGGTCTGGTTCGCGGCGACGACATAGGTCCGCGAGTCGCCCAGGTTCAGGACCGCATCGTCCTTGAGCAGGCCGGGCTGGCTCTCGAGCGCATGCCCGAGATCGGCGAGGTCGACGTCGAAGTATGCCGCCAGGCTGTCGATCGTATCCCCGGCCAGGACGAGCCGCGCCGCCCGGACGATCGGGTAGGTCGCTCCTGGGTTCAGGAGGGTCGGGACCTGACCGCCCAGATAGGCGACGAACGACCGCCATTGCGGCCATGCGGACTCGTTGTTGAGGTCGGTTGCAACTCCGACGTGGGACGCGATCGAGCGCAGGGTATCGTTCGGACCGGTGGTGTAGGACTTTGTATTGAAGTCGATGGCGACCCCGGGGCGGATCAGGCCGCGGGCGTCGAGCAGCACCTCGGCGAGGTACGCGGCGGCGACTCCCAGCTCGCCGGCCGCGCTGGTGAGCGTGGCATTCGCCGCCGCGACGAAGGGGGTTCCCGCCACCTTGCCCGAGAACCGCGGCGGGGTGGTCCCGGTCGGGCCCGTCGGCAAACGGTAGGATCGGAATGGGGAGGTTACGTTGACGGGATACTGGACTACCGCATCGAAGTCGTAGGCGTCGGAGAGCCGGACGAGCATCTGCTGTCGCATCGCCTCGCGCACATCGTCGAGGTAGTACGGGTCCAAGGCTCCCTGTTCGAGGATCGGCTCGACGAGCTGGGCCAAGCCGTCGGCGACCGCCTGCTTCGCGCGGACCAGCGTCTCGTAGTCGACCGACCCGATCGGGGCCGTGGCGCCGGTGCAGGCCGTGCAGGGCGCCGGGCCGGTCGCCCCCGTCGCGCCCGTGGCACCGGTCGCGGCCCGGAAGGACCGTCGCGTTCGCGTCCAGGACGCGAAGCTCGCGAGACCTTCCGGGCCGCGCTCGACGGCCGGAGATGGGGGCGAGGACGTGGCCATCCCCGTCGCCCCGGTCGCACCCAGCGGGAAGGCCGGCAGGGCGTAGGAGGGGGAGAGCACGAGGTCGAGCGCGCCGAGGAACTCGATCATCCAGGCGTCGAGGTCCACCGCCTGGAAGTCCTTCGGCACCCCCTCGCAGCAGAGGCCGATGCCGCTCTCGTAGCCGCTGATCGGTACGCCCGACCGGCTGATCGAGGCGGTGGAGATCGGTCGCAGGGCGTAGAACCGCGGGAGGTCCTGGAGGATCGAGAACTCGCTGATCCCACTCGGTCCGAAATTGACGGCCCAGACGGTGCGCCGGATGTGGCTCGGGTCGTCGAGGCTCCTCTCCTGGCTCGCCGCGACCTTGAGGGCCTGGGCGGCGAAGGCGGCCTCGAAATTCCGGGCGAACGTCCCGAGCGACATGGTGTCGCCCGCCTCGCCGGCCAGGGGCGGCAGGGGCGTGACCGCCGAGCGGACGGCCGCGCTTTGCAGGAAGTCGGGCGCGATTCGACTTGGTGCCCGCTCGAGGGTGAAGTCGACGGCGATCGGGAAGATCACCGCGGCCTCGCCGGTGGCACCGGCCGGGGGGATGCGCGGAGCAACTCGCCCCGAGAGGGCGACGCCGCCGGGCGGGAGCAGGAGCGGCCGCCCGGTCGTCAGCAGGCCGGGCGCGTCGGCGTTGAGCTGCGACAAGTCCGCCACCGAGGCCTTGGCCCCCGCGGCCTGAAATCGGCGGGCCATGCTCGCGAACGTGTCGTGAGGGCCGACTGTCAGGCTCGATGGGGCCGAGCCGGTCGGACCCGCCATGACGGCGCCGGTGCGGAGCAACCCCTCCACGGACTGATTCGCCGTGACCAGGCTGACGACGTCGGGCTGCGACGTACCCGGATCCAGCAAGTTGAACCACTGGGCCACCCCGCCGAGCGGGAGGCTCGCCGTCGCCCCGGTTTGCTGCGGCGGGACGGGCGGGAGCGAGGTGAGGAACTGCGCGCCCGGGCGAAGGAAACCGGTCAACGTCAACACGGAGCCGACAAATTCCTCGAACGTGATGCTCGGGAATTTCGCCTTGAATGCAAGGTAGACCGAGCCGATCGTGCTGGATACCGTCGTGTTCAGAGGCGAAAGGCCGATGTTTTCCGGCTCCAAGATGCCCGGAACATTCAAATTGAGCTCGGCCAGCGCCACGGGCGACTGGCCGAGCCGGGACGCGACCCCCGCCAGCGTATCACCCCCCGGGTAGCCGTAGGGCGCGTACAGGCCGCCGGTGTCGACCGGCAGTCGGACGAGCTCGGGTATGACGAGGCTCTGGCCGGCGCGGAGCGGCGTCTCGGTGTTGGCCGCGGCGAGCTGCTCCACGGTGATGCCGGCCGACAGGGCCACTTCGGTCAGGGCCTCCGTCGGGTCGGGCCGCACGCACAGGGCGTTGAGGAAGACCGGCGACCCGGCGACGAAGATCGATGTGACGGCGCCATTCCACGCCGCGAGCTGGTCGATGTTGACCCCGTAGGTGGCCGCAAGCGACGCGAACGTGACCGCCCCGGCCACGCCGGTCGAGCCCGATGGGCGGACGAGCAGGTCCTCGTAGGTGAGCGTCGCCCCGTCGCGGACGAGTCCCCGGATCCCCCCGATGCCTACGGCGAATTCTCCCTCCGAGAGGTTGAGGTTCGAGAAGCTCCCATAGAGGCTCTGGAACGTGGAGTCGCCCGTGGTGACCTGGTCCTCGCCCTGGAACGAGACCAGGACGCCCGGAGCAACGAGGCCCGTCTGGCCGAAGTTGGACCCGACCACGCCGAGGGCCAGCGTCGTCCCTGAGGTCGGGTCGAAGAACTGGTCGAAGATGTTGCAACCGAGCACGGAGGCGATGGAGGCGAGGGTGCTGGCCGGCCCGGTCAGTCCGGGGACCCGATAGGTCTGCGGGGGTATCCGGAGCGTCGTCCCGGGGGTGATCGGCAGCGTTGCATTGTTCCGGGCGACGTCGGCCGGGGTCAAGGCCGGCGCGGCCGGGCCCACGCCGGTGGCGCCGAGGGACCGGCCGCCCGGGGGCCTCGAGAGGCCGACGGGGCCCTCCTCCAGACGTCGGACGCCGCCGACGCGGACGAACCCGGCGGGGCCGCTGGCGCCGGTCGGGCCGGCCAGCGGCGGGCAGATTAGGCCCGCGGGGCTCGCGGTCCCGCCCAGCGCGGCCATCGAGGCCAGCGAATCGCCCGGACGGCAGGCGTAGATCCTGGGGACCGCGAGCTGATTGGCGAAGAGGTCGACGGCGAGTCGAGAGGCGTTGGCCGACGCCAGCGCGCCCGGCTCGACCGAGTACGTGATGCCCACGGCCGAGAGCGTGTCCCGGGCCGAGACGGTGGCCGAGACCGGCTCGAGCCGTCCCGCGGCGGCGAGGAAGACGTATGCCCCCGTGGCGAGGCCGCGCAGTTGGGACATGAGGCCGTCGGCGTCGCTCAACGTACCGAGGTTGGTGGTCAAGGACGCCTGGAAATCGGGCTGGACCACTTGATAGTAAATCTTCCGGTAACGCGCGGCATCGCCCGAAGCGTTCCGGAGCGCGGTGTCGGTGGCCTGCCCCTGGCCGGGGAGATACCGGCCCACCTGGAGCCGGGCCTGCGCGTCGAGCTGAACGGCTGGCGCGCCGGGAACTGCCGAGAAGGCGTAACCCGAGGATGTCCCGGGCCAGGCAGCCAGGCCGATCACCGGGTCGGTATAGCCGACCGGGGCGATGACCGTTCCCAGGGGACTGGTCGAGGATATCCGGTTGCCGAAGACGTCCTGGAAGGCGAGCGCGATGGCGGCCTGGCTCAGCGGCTGGCCGGGGCCGGTCGGCCCCGTGATCCCGGCGTAGGGGTTGGATGCCGGGTCCGGAAGTGCGGTGCATGCCGGCGCCGCGTTGAGGAGGCCGAACCGGGCGACGGGCACGACCTGCCGATAGCTCCAGATCGACGAGTCGATCGTGGCCCCGACTGCTGCGCCCGCGCGAGGCATCGCCCCCGTCCGAGCCGAGCGGCCCGGCAGGCAGGCCCTCGGGGCTCCCCCGGAAATAGGCGTTCTCCTGGAGCTGGTAGCCGACGAGGTTGAACAGGCTGCGGGTCCGGTCCACGGGCGAGATCGGGCTGCCCGCGGTCATTCCGAAATCTGGGTTCCGGCGCGAGAGCTGGAAGCCCACGGTCCCGGGCGCCGACGTGGCGACACGGACCCGCTCACCGGCCACGGGGTCGCTGAGCCGCGCGAAGAGGCTCGAGGCCGCGACGCCCACGTTCTCGCCGACGACCGCGCAATTGTTGAAGGGGTAGAGGCGGCGATCCGGCATCCCGCCGGACTGCTCGTCGAGGATCGACACCAGCCAGAGCGACGCGGAGCCCGAGCTGGCGAAGACCGAAGCGGGGAGGCCGCCGCCCCCGGCGGCGTTCGTGTAGCTGAGGTAGAAGCCTCCGGAGTTGGTGACGCTCCCCTCCCAGACGAACTTGAGGAAGGCCGCGGCGGAGTCGATCCGGGCGGAATAGTCGCCGCCCCCCGGGCCGAGCCGGAGCAGCTCCCGGGACGCGACGATGTCGGGGCCGGGGTGAGTGACGGTCGAGAGGTTGGTCTTGAGGACGAAGGTCCCGGCGGCGGCGAGCGTGTCCGAGGCGAGGCCCTTGGGGCTCGCCGAGTCGGCACCCGGGCGATAGAGGATATAGAGCCGGGCCCCCTGCGGCTGTCCGCTCGCTTCGAGATAAGTCCAGAGCTGGAGGAGGAGGTCCTGGCCGGACTGGTCGGTGCCGACCAACAGGTAGCCGTTGGGGAGCGAGCTGCCCGGGGTGTTGACCGGCGCCGGGAGGACCTGGAGGGGCACGGCGGTGGCCCAGCTATACTGCTCGAGCCGCTGCGTGGCCGACGGGTCGGAAGGCGTGGGGGCCGCCTGGAGCAGCTCGTAGGGGCGGGTGGCCCCCGTGGGTCCGGCCAGGCCGCCCATCTGGCCGCTGAGGGTGTCGGGGAAGAGCCAGATCGAAGGCTGGCCGGCCGAGCCGGTCACAAGGCCGGTCGAGCCGGTGGCGCCCGAGGACCCCGTCATCCCGGTCGGCCCGGCCGGGAGGACAGGGTCCTTGGCGGCCTGCCAGTGGATGCTCGTCTCGAGGCCGTACCGGGGGGCCGACTCCGCGAACATCGGCGAGGCGGTCGGACCGGCGATGAGCTGCGGGTCGAGGATCGGGCTCGGACTCTGTTCGGCGAAGGTCTTCGCCGTGATGACGACGCTGAGGGACGCGGGATCGGTCGAGGCGAATGTGACCCAGGAGGCCGACGGGCCCTTGGTGAACCGGACGGGGTAGGAAGCCGCAGCGGTCGGTCCCGTCGGTGCCGCGAACTGCTGCCCGATCAGGCCGTAGAGTCCCCGGAAATCCGTCCCCCCCGTCATGCCGGGCCCCGCGGCCAGGAGGGAGGACGGGCCCGTCGGGCTCGGGATCCGGAGGCCATGGAGCAGGTAGCGCGACGCCATCGCGGAAATGGCGTTGAAGCCACCACCGTCGATCAGCTCACCGACGAGCTCGTCGACCCCGATCCGGGGGACGTCCGGAATCACGAGCGGGTCACCCCCGACGGGGAAGATGCCCGTGCATCCCCGGACCGATTCCGTCAAGAGGTCGAGGCTGAGGTCGAACCGCGCAGCCACCCGGGACAGGGTGTCGCCGGCCGCGATCGGATAGCTCAACGTCGGCAGTCGCAGCACGCTCAGCGGACTCAGCAGGTTCGCGTTGTTGACGTTCGACGGCGAGGCGAGGAGGTCGTCGGGGGTCGCACCGAAGAGTGTCGCCAGATATCCGAGAGAATCGGTCGGCAGGACCGTCCGCGAGAGCTGCGGGATGACGAGATGGGTACCTACCCCGATCGACACGCGGTTGAGATTCTGAAGGTCCGTGACTAACTTTGAGGCCGCGCTGGGGTCGAGCTGGACCATCTCGAACAGCGCGCCGATGAAGTCGAGCGTATCGGCGGGCCGGATCGTGTAGGAAGTCGTGCCGACCGACTGGAGGCCGGTCTTCATCGCCTGGGCGACGGGGATGGTGATCGACTGACCCGCGTCGCCCGACAGGTCGTTGAAGTTGATGCCGGTGTTCTCGTTGAGGTCGACGATCTGCTGGGTGTACCAGGGCAGATCGGGGAAGCTCCCGGCCGTGGGCGGGCCGGCGAGCCGGACGAGGAAGAACGCGGCCACGCGGAGGAGGACCTCGTCGCCAAGCTGGTCGTTCGCGTCGACGGTATAGTAGAATCCCTGCGGGATGACGAACGTGGCGCCCGGCCGGAAGAGGGCGTTGTTGTCCGCGTTGGCGGTCACGCTCGCCGGGTCGAAGAGCGACGTGGGCCCGGGGAGTCCGAACTGCGAGGCGATGCCCGCCAGCGTGTCGCCCGCCTTGACCTGATAGCTGACGCCCGAGATCGTGAGCCGCGCCGGGTCTGGGCCGTTGGCGAGCGAGGCGTCCTGGTTCGCGTGGGCGATTGACGCGGGCGTGACGCCCTGGGCGACGACCAGCTCGCCGGGAGGCAGCGGCGCGCGGGGGTCGAGGCCGCGGAGGCCGGGGTTTGCCTCGACGAGGTCGTCAACGGACATCCCGAACCCCATCGCCACCGAGCCGAGCGTCTCCCCCGGGCGAGCCCGATAGGCGAACGCGACCTTGTCGAATTGAGACGCGATCGAATTCAGGGTGTCGGTCGCCCGGGGCGCGTACGGGTATCGCTTGAGGAGTTCGATGGCTGACTGCACCGCCGCCTTGCCGATCAGCCCGAAATAGTCGCGGAACACGAACGTGGCCAGGGACTCGACCTGCCCCGTCGGCCCGGCCCCGGCCGCGTCTGCGGTGACCGCCGCGGAGGGCCTCCCGGTGACGCCCTGGCGGGCGTCGAGTCCCAGCTCGCCGAAGAGTTGATCGAGGAGTGCCTCGTAGGCCGGGCCGACGAGGTTGTACTTGGCGAAATCGGTGGGGCGGAGTCCCTGGGGGGCCATCGTGAAGTCGGGGATCATCGGGAAGATCGTCCCGCTGTCCTCCGGACCGGAGGCGCCCGTGGCCCCGGTCAGCCCGGCCGACAAGAATCTCGCGGCCGGAGCGGGCGCGGTCCGGGTAAGGCCCGACAGCCCGACCGGTCCGTCCTCGCCGAGGACGTCGGAGATCGATGACGTTGCCGCGGCGCCGCACCAGCGCGACCATCGGCCCCAGGGGCGACGATCTGCGCGATCCAGGGCCAGGGGCGAGGCTGGCCCGGTCGGACCAGTCGGTCCCGCGAGCGGCGTCCCGACCTGGACGTCGTAGTTGAGGCCGAGGAACTCGGTCAATCGCGCGTAGGTGTAGACCGAGGCACGGCGCGAGGGGTCGGCGAGGTACTCGGCGATGGCCGCCAGCTCATCGGCCGCGATGACGGACGCGTCGGATCGCCGGATCGCACCGATCGCCCACCTCAGGACGCCTTCCACCAGGGCGTTGAAGGGCGCCTCGCCGGCCGAGGTCATCCGGACCTGCCGGACCTCCCGGGCCGTGCGCGCCGGGGCCGGGATGCTGTTCGGAATCCAGAGAGTCATGACCACCTGCACCGCCGGCCCGCCGGCGCCGGCCTCGGGCAGCGCGACGGTCAGGCTGGGCATCACCGACGCGAAGAGCGGGCGCGGCGACGCGAAGACCGGGGTCGGGTCCCAGTTCCAGGTCGTGGCGGCCGGGTTGGCGGCCCGGAGCGCCCGGAGCAGCTCGGCCGCGCGCCTCGGCCGCGGCACGAAGCGGGTGCGGGCCTGGCGGAGGAGCGCCGCCGGGCCGCTCGTGCCCGGCAGTACCTGCCAGGGCGTCGGGCTCGACGAGCCGACCGTGAAGGACAGGTCCAGGTTCAGCTCGAAGCTGAAGTGGACGCGGATGAACAGGACCGAGATCGACGCCGAGACCTCGACCAGGACCTCGAGTTCCACCAGGGTCGGCTCGTACGACTCGATCGTCAGCGTCGCCCACGCCTTGGCCAGGACATATACGTCGACCTTGATGATCACGAAGTCGACCCGGCCGCTGACCTCGCCGACGATCCCCCCTTGCCCCTTGATCAGGAAGAAGACCGCGGACGAGGACGACGAGTCGACCGGGTTATACCACGCTAAGACGCCCTCGATGATCGCCTCGACCGTCAGCGTGGCGGAGGCCGCCAGGACGCCCTCGTTGACCGACTTCCCGACGCCGACCGACAGGCCCAGGCCGAACTCGATCACCGGGCTGAAGGTGCCGCTGACGATCCGCGGGACCTGGTCGCTCGTGGCGCCGTCGAGCCAGGCAAAGTAGAACCCTCCGGCGCCGACGAAAGGGATCCACTGGATCGAGAACGACTGCGAGAAGTCGCCGCCGGCCGGGAAGCCGAAGTCGATCCGGAAGTTTCCGTTTGTGTAAATGTCCAGGTCGATCACCGGGAGCGTCAGCGAGACGGCGCCGAACTGGAGCTGCCGGAGGGCGTCGGGGAGCTTCAGCTCGATCTGATAGACCCCGATCGTGTCCGTCACCTTGCGGTAGAGGATCTCGAATTCCAGCCCGGCCAGGGTCTGCGCCTTGTCGCCCGCCAGTCCGATCCGGATGCCGTACAGTGAGGGATCGGCGAACACCCCGGCCAGCGAGACCATACCCATCAGCGTGAAGTCCGCCCCGATCAGCCACCGGTTGTCGCCGACGAACTCGAGCGCGGCCAGGCTGTCGAGCGGGTTCTTGTCCTGGTCGTCGACCGGCTTGAAGTCGGCCTCCAGGGCGTCGATGACCGATTGCACCGTCGTGAACGTCGTCGTATCGCGGAAGCCGACGTTCTGGCCGAGCCCGAGATACCGCAGGTCCAGGAGCTGGCTGCCCTCGCCCGGCGGCTGCGGCGGTGGGTCGTTGAGCAGGTCCCAGCGGAGCGGGTTCGCGTCATTATACGTCTTGTCGACGAACCGGCCCGTGATCGCGATGTCAACCGTCCGCTGGCCGTTCTTCTCCAGGTAGATCAGTCCGATGGTGTTGATGTCGACGATGACGAATTCCTTGTCGAGCTCGTAATCGACCTCGACCGTCTTCTTCGTCAGGTTGATCTTGAGCTGGAGATCCTTGAGGCTGATCGAGTCCAGGAAGTCCCAGGGCGATTCGAGCTGGAACTTCAGGTCGGGGTCGACCAGATTGACCAGCGCCTCGATGATCTCGCCGACGCTGGCGTCGCCCACGGATCCGGTGACGATCGAGTCCTTCTTGCCGGTCCCGTCGTCCTCCTCGGTGAGGACTGCCGAGATGGTGATGCCGCGGAACCTGAACGTGAAGGTGAGGGTCGTATCATCGCTCGTGACGAACCGGTAGGAGACGCCCAGCGCGAACGACCCGATGCTCACCTGGCCGCCGAATGTGGCGACGGCGTGCTGCGCCCCGGCGGCCCGAGCGATGTCGATCGAGGCCCGGGCGCGGAGCGTCTCCCCCTCGAGGAACGAGAGCTCCCACCATGCCGAAGCCGTCCCCCGGACCTCGTAGGCGCCCGTTATCGAGTTGACCTGGATCAGGAGGTCCTCGATGGCCAGCCCGCCGCCCGCCGCATCCGTCCCGCCGCCGGAGACGAACGGCGGATACCACGGGTGCGAGTGGAAGAACCGCCCGAGGATCGCCAGCAGGTCCAGGCTGGCCCCCGGCGCCATCGCGATCGTGAACGTCCAGCCGCTCTGATCGGACGCGCGCACCGCGGAGACGTCGAACGACGCGCCGTCGATCACCATCGTGGTGCTGAATCCCACCGAGAACTGGTTGTCCTGGTAGGACACGTCGGCCGAGACGTTGGGGATCGCCAGCGTGAACCGCGGGAGCTTGATCTTCCAGTCGTCGCTGACCGTCGCGGAGAAGGCGTAGGCGTTCTGCAAGGGCGCGGCCCAGAGGTCCAGGAGGACGACATTCAGCGTCGGGAGGTCCGGGACATCGCCGAAGATGTCGCCGGCGAACTGGTTGATCAGCTCGGAGACGGGGATCGTGCTCCCCGGCGCCAACGAGCCTCCGACGATCAGGTCCGGGAGCGAGACGCTCACGTTGTACTGGAACGTCGAGCCTATGGTGAATCGCCCGCCGATCGTCGCGAAGGCCGAGGGGGAGTTCCACGGGCCCGAGACCGAGAAGTTCACGGAAAGCTGATCGAGCGTGAGCACGCCGTTGGGGAGCAGGGACCACTGCGTACCGGGCGTCAGACTCACCGTGGCCGAGACGTCGTTGAGCCGCTGACCGGCCGGGGCGATCGTCAGGCTCAGCGCATCGAGCGAGAGCGTGGTCGAGCTCGGGAACTGAGCGTCGGGCGGGATCATCGCGGCGAAGTCCCGCGTGCCGCCGGCCAGCGGGTTAAGCTGGCCGAACGACGCCAGGGTCACCACCTCGGACGGGTCCATCGCGAAGGTCAGGAGCAGCACGGGGTCGTCGAGATTGGCGGTGACGACAATCGAGATCGGCGCCGACGCCTCACCCAGCGAGACCTTCGTCGTGAACTCGACGGAGGCGTCGAGGACCGGGCCGCCGTCCGGGTCAACGGCCGTGCTCAGGGCCAGGCTGAAGGCGAGGCGGAGCGGTCCGACGGTGACCTCCTCGCCCGGCCCCACGGCGAGGTCCATCACGGGCAGGTCGTCCTGCATTGCGATCGGGCCCAGCAGTGCGAGGCTGGTGAGGTCCGGCACGAGCCAGGCGACCGGCGCCAGCGCGCCCTGGGCGAGGGGAGAGCCCGAGAAGGTCAGGCCGACCCCGAAGTTCTCCCCGTCCTGGCTGGAGGCGACCGACGCGAGGATCAGGGCGGGAGCACCGAACCGGATCGAGGCGACCGGCGTGCCCTCCAGGGCGGCGAACGAGTCCGCCATCGACCACGTGGGGCCCAGGCTATCGGTCTCGATCACGAACTGGGGGACCGACTGGCTCGATCCGTTATCGACCAGCTCGAACGTGACCTTGACCGAATACGGTTGGCTCGGGTCCTGCCCCTTCGAAAGGACCGCCTGCCCGCTCCATGTCACCTGATCCGTGCCCGACAGGTTTGTACAGGCGACGATGACCAGCGCCGGCGGAGAAGCGGGCGTCGTGCCGGCGGGCAGATACTCCGTGATAACGGTATCGATGCTCGCCGAGCCGAGGTCGTTACCGACCGGGAGCGTGAACACCGTCCGGTCCGCGTTGAAGAACGGCAGCAGGCGATCGAAGAGCGACGAATCGGCCATGACGCCCCCTACCAGGTGAATCCCGCGATGACCGGCATGTGGTCGCTCACGAAGCCGTTCACGAACTCGGCGGCCGAGCGCCATTCGGTGAATCTGCCCTGGCTTGGGACCGGCTTGTAGAAGCTGTCCCAGTCCTGCATGAAGGAGAAGCTCGGCTTGCCGCCCTCCCCCCTCGGACCTAGCTCGGGATGAACCCCCCAATGCTGATCCCTGGAGCGACGGGCAAGTTTGAAGAGGAAATCCTTGTAGCGATACGCCGCGGCCTGGGCCCAGTCCGAGAGGATCATGTCCCGCAGAAGGAGGGCGAGCTCGAACGTCGCGTTCGGCAGGCCTCGTCCGAAGACGTTGTCAATCGGGGAGAAGTGGTAGCTCCCCATGAAATCTCCCATGATCGGTTCGCCGATGGGAGTCCCGTTGACCGATCTTCTGAGCTGGACGGTCGTGTCTTTCTGGCTGGCCGCAGTCGTGAGCGATCCGCAGTTGGCGCCCGCGGACGGGGCGGGGCCGAATGGCTTCCAGTAGGTCCCGAAATAGTAATCCCGGTTGAACTCGCTGGGATCGTCGTCCTTCCCCGTCGTGGGTTCGAGGTTATAATCGCCGGCCGCGATCGTCTTCCCGTGGTCGATCAGGCCCGATTTGGGGGCCCCGTTCGCATCGAGGTCGTTGGTCACGTACAACTCCTGCGACAGGCCCGAGATGTAGGTCGCCTTGTTGGCGATCGGAGGATAGCTGGGCGCGTGGAACAGGGTGATCGGGCAGAGTCGATCGCCGAGGCCACCGGCCCCATTGTTGAGGTTGACGACGCAGAAGGTCGGCCGACGGACCTTGCCCCAGTAGAGGCTGTACGCGGTGAACTTCGAGACGTCGGGATCGTATCCGCGTATCCAGGCGACCTTGGCGCCGGTGTTGAAGCCTTCCTTCGCCACGGGCCGTCCGAGTTTGTCTCCTTCGAAGTCGCGAGTCATGCTCGACAGGCTCAGGCAATGTGCCGGAACCGCCTGCGCCGGGTTGGAATTCGGGTCCTTGCTCACACCCTCCGACATGCCGAAGCGGGCCGGGACCATCGTGAATTTGGTCGGGTTGTTGCGCCAGAACAGGGCGTACCCCTCGGCACGTCGCGTGGACGGCGACCGGCCGGAGTTCCAGGTGAGGTCGGCCGGGGAACCGGCCGGCGGGGAGTTCGCGGGCGGGGGATCGTCGGCCGCGAAACTCCCCTTGATCCAGTCGTAGCACCAGTTGGTGGGGTTGAGCTGGGAATTCAGCGCATTGCGCAGGTTGTTCAGGCCCCCCTGCGCCGTCTCATGGACCTCCATGATCCCCAGGATGTTCAACCTGATAGTTGGCGACCACGGCGGCGATGAACGGGGCCAGCAGCGACGAGTTGGCGCCCTTGACGGCCTTGTAACTTGCCGTATTGCTGCCGAAGTTCTGGATGTTCCAGGCCATGACTCTGACGCTGGTTGGCATGGTCAATCCTCAATCCAAGCGCCGGAGGGGGACGCCGCCAAGGGGGCCGATCGATCGGGAGCCTCGGGGCTCGCCGCCGCCCGCGGGGCTCGCCGGCTGGTCCTTCAGATAGGCGGAGTACCACCCCAGGGTGTTCTCGCTGGAGGACGGGTCCGGGTTGCCGAAGAGGATCGCATTGATCTGCCCCCCCGGCGGGAACGAGACACCCAGGAAGCCGAGGCTAACCCCGGTGAACTTGAGCAGGTAGGCCGTCCGGGACGGGTCGTCGGCGTCGAGGGCCAGGAGCTGGATGTCGGCCATCCGGAGCTGGAGCGGACCCTCGATCGTCAGGACCGGCCGGCTGCTGGTCGAGCCCGGGAGCTTCAGCCCGGCGTAGATCCGGGGGGAGTCGGCGTTCGGCGCCCAGGCGGCCAGCAGCGTCGCCGAGAAGCCCACCTGCGCGGCGAGGCCCCCGGGGCTCCCCAGGTCGAGGCTCATCTGGAGCCCGTACCAGGTCCCGGAGAGCGTGCTCGACGGGATCGGCGCGAACAGCTTGATGAAGCCGAGCGAATCCGGCGTGGCGCCCGGCGCGCCCTGGACCATGCTGGTGAGGCTGAGCGGGAACCTCTGGTAGAGGCTCCCCTCCCGCGCCTGGCTCGTCGCCAGGTCGAAATCGACCTGGCCGGCGTCGAACGCGAATGACGGGGGCTGCTTGTCGACCTCCACCGGGTTGAAGCTCATGTGGATCATGAGGTTCGAGAACGCGAGCTGGCCCGGGCCCGAGTCGCCGTCGGCCGGCCCGAACGAGAACAGGTCGAACCCCTTCAGCCGCCGGAACCGGAGCTGGCCCCACAGGAGGAACCGCGTCTGAACGACCTGGCCCGGCTCGTTGGTACTCGGGACCACCGTGACGAACTGGGCCCGGCTGATCGTCGCGCCCTGGAGGACCCGGCTCGCGATGGTGAAGTCGTTGTCTCCTTGCTCGATGAAGGAATAGCTGTCGACGCCGTCGTGCTGCTGCCAGACGCCGTTGAGCACCAGGTTATTGCCGTGCGCCGCGCCGAGAGGGACGACCGTTCGCCGAAGAGGGCCCCGACGAGCAGCTCGATCTGGCTGGAGAAGCCGGAGACCTGCGAGTTGGCGAACAGGACCTTGAGCGAGAGGACCTTGAAGGCATAAGGCTTGCCCTCATAGTAGAGGTCGGCCGGGCTCTCGTACTCGATCAGTCCGAAGAGCGAGGTGTCGCCGACGACGAGCCGCCGGCCCTCGGTCCGGACGGACGACGCGTTGACGCCCACGTGGTGCGCGACCAGCCCGCTCGACCCCATCCCCGCGGCCAGGCCCTCGAGCTGCGGCGGGAGCTGCGTTAGCGGCACGGTGCACTGGAGCCCGAGGACCCCGTTCCAGGCCTCGACCCCGCCGTCGACCGACCGGTTGCGGCAGACGGTCTCGGCGAAGTACAGGAAGTCGGGGTCGGTCCGGGCCCGCGTCTGCGCGTTGTTCAGGAACGCCTGGAGCGCCTTCTGGGTCACCTCAGGCGACTCGGTGAGGAAGGCGCCGGGCAGCGTCCAGAGTCCGAGGTCAGCGACGAGGTCCTCGAGCGGGAGGTCTGCGAATTTGAAGATGAGGAACGTGCCGGCGGGCTCCCAGAGGTACGGCGACAGGTCGATCGTCCAGCCACTGATGATCACGCGGGCCAGCGCCGCGGCGCTCCGGAAAGCGTCGCCGTAAGCCTGGTAGTCCTTCTGCCCCAGCCCCGCCGCGAGGACGGCGTTGAAAAAGCTGGCACTCTCGTACAGGAAGCCCTCGAGGTACCGGACCTGGTTGACCACCTCGTTGGGGATACCCAACCCCGTCAGTTCGGCGAAGGAGAGCTCGGTGAGTTGGTATTGGACCGAGCATGACTGGAGGAACTTCGTCGCGTCGGTCACCACCAGGAAGAGCTGGTTGGACAGGAGCGCGGCGCGGAGCGGGTCTTCGATCGCGGTGATCGTCAACGCCTGACCGCCCCCGTTCTCGTGGACGATCGTCAAGCCTTGCCAGGAGCCGCTGGTCTTCTCGAACACTCCGAGCAGGCCGCGGGGCGTCACGCCGATCCGGGTCGGCACGGTGGGTCCCAGGGGTCCGGTCGGGCCGGGTCCGGTCGGGCCGAGGCCCGTGATCGCTCGCAGCCCCGGCGCCGTGACGGCCACGAGCCCCGCGCCGCGGAGCCCTTCGGGGCCGTCCGAGCTTGCGCGCGGCGCGATCGCCGCGGGCTCGAGGAGCGTATTGCGACGCACCATGCCCAGGACCTCGACCTCGAACTGCTGATAGTCGGCCATCGACGTGCCGGTCACCCCGGGGTGGACGCGGACGCCGGCGTAGGGGGCGAGGGGGAACCTGCGTCCCGCCGGCAGGGGCTCGGCGAGCAGCTCCAGGAAGGGAAGGAATGTCGCCTCGGTGCCCATCTCGTAGAAGGGGGATTGCAACGGCTGGGTGTAGTAGCCCGTCGGCGGGGGTCCCGTCCCGCCCGCCACCGACGCGCCTCGGGCCAGCCCGATCGGTCCCCCCGTCGCGCCGAAGGTCGCCCAGGGCGTGGTGACGGCGCGATCGATCCCCGGGATCCGGGCCACCAGGCCCGTCGGTCCCGCCGTCGCGCCGACCCCGAACTGCGGCGCATAGGCCGGACCGTCGGAGTGCAGGTTGACGACCCAGCCGGCCGCAAGTTTCAAGTATTCCACGCCGCTGAGGCCGGGCATTAGATCGACCGTCAACGGCTGGACTGTCGCCCCCGCCAGCCGGATCCCCCAGGCGCCGACGATCACCTGGTAGGCCGCCTTCGAGATCGGGTCGAACTGGAAGGCGAAGCGTGAGTCGTCCGTCGTGGTCAACGCGATGGGGTGCCCGAACGGCGTTCGGAAGTTGGTCCGATAGCTCTGCGGCGCCGCGGCCTGAGGGACCAGGGTCGTCCCCTCGATCGGCCGGAGAGGGTCGAGCCGCACCTGGATCCCGGCGGGGCCCGGCTGGTCGGCGGGGAAGACTGGATAGGCGAGCCGGCGCAAGCCGTCCTTCGGCCCGAAGAAGTAGCGGAATGAGGCCGGCAAGGGCGAGGTTGACCCATCCAGCCCGAACTCCACCAGGGACGCGCCTTCCGGGTCGCAGAGCACCGCGCGAGCCCGTCCTTGATCGGCTGGGCCGGGGCGTCGCCCGCCGCCCGCGTCTCCATCTTACCACCGGATAGGACGAAGGCGGGGCTGGCGGCGTTGTAGGAGACCCGGACATCCCCCGACAGGTAGAGGCTTGGGTCGGTGTCGCCCAGGCGCGCCGGCCCGATCAAGGATCCTGCCTCGTCGAAGAGCAGGATGGCGCCGGGCGTCGCCCCACCGGATAGGGCCTCCAGTTCGTCCGCCCAGATGATCGCGGTCGCGAACGCCCCCTTTACTCGCAGGGAGCGGGCCAGCCCGGACGCATCCGCCGCGACACCGGACGTCGGAGGGGCGAAGACGAAACACCCGCGGAGGCCCGCCAGCGTCGCGGCCGTGACGGCCTCGGTCCGACCGTTCTCGAGATCGATGTGGAAGAGGGATCTCTGGATCATGGGCAACCATGCGGAACGGTCGAAGATCGGTCCCGATCGGAGCCGCCTGTCGCGGCAACGTCGGGTCCTCGCGCGTCGATGAATCCGCGGCGTGGAACGGACCGCGGTCCGCAATCCGGACGCCGCAACGGCGACAACAACTCACGCTATGCGGTCAGAACCTGACCGCGGAGTCGATTCCTCAGCTCTATTCGTCGGCGGGCGGGAGGTGTTGGTCTCGCCTGGCGACGGTCCGAGAGCGGCCATGTTCCGTGAGTCTTCAACGTCGCGATACCACATCCTCCACGGAAGACGGCCAGAGTGTACGGCGCGTTCGCCTCTCCTATGAAAAAGGGCCGGATCGCTCGGAACCGCCCCGGGGTCACGAGGCAAGGACCTGTTGATGCAAGGCAAAAGGTTACCACGCCGACCTGAGAAAGCAAGACAATGGAGCCAAATCTGTCAATTTTGCCTTCGAAAGAGCACGGTCGCGGCCTCGCCGTGCCCCCTTCGGATATCAGGACGTGCTCAATACCCGCCCGGATCCAGTTGCAGTCGATCGGTGCGTCGACGATCATGCGAGTCCGGATGGCATCGAGACCCGCCCGACCCGTCGGCAAGAGGGGCTGAGATTCATGAGTGATTTGAATTCATCGAGGGGGGCAGAATCGAATGGAACCGCCCCGGTCGGGGACGGCCCGCATCGGCGGCCGATCGTCAAGCAGTACGGCGAGAAGCGGACGGGGACGAACCTTCTCCGGTTGCTCCTCTCGAGCAACGTGCCGGACATCGTCGTCCTGATGCACATCCTGGGTGACAAGCATTCGCCGCCGGCGCCCTTCGGACGGATCTGGAGAGGATGCCAGGGGTCGGCCGACCCGGACGGGGATTTCGTCCGCGAGGCGACCTTCGGCATCCCCGCCGAATATACTCATCCCGACAAACCCGAGCAGCAGGACCTCCTCCGGCGGCTCGCCGGGCCGGTCGCGGAGGCATACCGATCGGAACGACTCGGATTCCTGATCTCGATCAAGTCCCCGTACGCCTGGGCTGTGAGCCTCGCCCGCTATGAGGGGTGGTCCGACCGACCTCCCTGGGGGAGCGGTAGGGCTTGCGTTCCCAGGCTCCGCGATGCGTGCCGGCTCTTCAACCTGAACTACGCCGCATGGCTCGAACTCCACGACGCCCAACCGGATCAGACGAGCATCATCCGGTATGAGGACCTGGCTATCGATCCTTCAGGTGTCTTCGAAAGGCTGGGCCGTCAACACGGATGGCCGAGGGCCGAGGGCCGGCTCGCCCTCCCGACCGGAGAAGTCCCGCCCACGACCTGGGATGATGACCCGACGGTCGAGAGGCCGAGGCCGTTCCAGGGCCATGGTCCCGCGTCCAGCGACCCCGCCTCGCTCCCCGCCGCGTTCCGGGACCTCATCTCCGACACCATCGACTGGGGTCTCATGCGACGGTTCGGGTACGAGTGCTGGTCCGGTCCGGTCAACGCGAGTGGATGACCTCCACGTTCGGCAGGCCCCAGCATTCGTATCCCATCGCCGTCGCCATCAGGGCGAGGCCCTCGGTCTCGATCAGGCTGCCGAAGGCGAACGGCGGGAACATCAGGCCCTCCCGGTGGATCTCCGCCCGGATCAGCAGCATCGTCCCGCCGACGGAATCGACCCGCACGAGATCCTGGTCGCGCAGCCCGTCGAAGTAGCGACGGCCCACCCCCTTCGGCGGCTGGAGGATCCCGTCGATCAAGTACGGCTGTCCCTCCGGGCCGGAGAGGTCGCGGGTATTCTGGAAGGTATTCAGGTCGAAGGTCCCGCCGCCCGGCGAGGTCACGCAATGCGGGCAAACGATGTCCTTGCCAGTCGCGAGGAGCCGCTCGATGATGTCCGGGGGATACTCGACGAGGTCTACGTCCATCCAGAGCACCCAATCCTCGTCCTCGAGGGCGCGGTGGAGCAGGTTGTTCCGGCACTTCGCGAGGATCGATCGCCGACGGTACTGGATGGACGGCGCCCATCGCGGTCCGGCGTGATGGAACCCGTAGTCGCGCTTCCACAGGGCGGCCCGGGCGAACTCGAGGTTCAGGGTATTGAGCCGGCCGGCGCATTGTTCGAAGGTGCCGTCACGGCTGTCGCCCTCGAGCAGTCCGACGGCGATCCTGTCGTGCGGATAGGCGAGCTTCCGGAGGTTGTCGAAGTAGCGGGGCAGGAACCTCGCCGCGTCCTTCATCGGCGTGAGGATCAGGATCCGCGGCGCATCGTCCCGACCGGCTCGGGTCGCCTCCTCGGAGGCGAGGTGTACTCCGGGCGCGTCGCATGAACCCAGGGCGGAGTCGGTTGACGGGGTCCGCCACCACGTCCCTTCCCAGTGATGGCAGGCGTACGCGTCGCGGAGGATCTCCGCGCGCGAAGGGGCGTCCGCGATCAGGCCCTCCCAGCATTCGTCCTTGGTCGCCGGATAGAGGAAGTCGGACCCGACGATCGTCAGGCCATCCGCCTCGCCGTATGAGCGGCACACCCGGGTGAGGAAGAACGGGCCGGTCGCGTCCAGGGGCGATGGCTCATGACAGGACTCGGTGAGCCGCCTGAAGACCTCGACCCAGAATGGATGGCCAGGGCGGGACGCGATGAATGCGTTGCAGACGATCCGGTCGAGTCCCGCCGCGAGGACCCAGTCGCCGACGTGCCCGGTCGGCTCCAGCCCCAGGACCAGCTCGCGGCCCTCGAGAAGGCCGTCGATGGGACGGAGGCACTCGAAGTCCAGGTCGATGTAGACGCCTCCGAAGTGGTGCATCACGAAGTATCGCATCACATCGGCACGGAAGATCGGCCGCGAGTAGCGCCGATAGATCGGCAGGAACCAGGGATAATGGCGACCGATGAACTCCAGGATCTCGGCGTCGGTCCAGAGCCAATAGTCCCAGTTCGGCTGAAACTCGCGCCAGGTTCGCCGCAGAGCGAGATATCGCTCCGGGACCGCTCGATCCTTCCACGTTTGGTGGAGAATCGGGGGGATGGTTCGGGTCGGTCTGCTCCCCATCTTCTGATCCACCTCAAATGGGATTCCGTTCAATATATTCAATATTATTTATGTCATATCATGTTAGTCAGTTTCCTGTCCTCCTTCGCATCGCAGGCCGCGTTGACGTAATCGTTCTGGGTGTGCCGGAAGTAGGCGAGGATCATCTCGTTGATCAGTAATCCGGAGTCGGCCGGCCCTGTTGCTCGGACCCGGCAGAGGTGGTTGGCATTGGCCCGCCACTCGGCGATCAGCCGGGCGTACTTCTCATGGCTCTCCGCCGAGCCATAGGGCCCAAGATAATGATCCTTGCCGTCGATGGTGACGACGGCGCAGTTTCTCGACTTCTGGAGGCGGTAGGCGGGGGGTCGGCTGTTGCGGGGCATGAAACGGCTCTCGAGGTCAGCAAAACAGTACATCGACTGTCTTGCAAGGGCCCTCTTTGCCGCTCCTCCGAACGCCGGAAGGTACGCTAGGTTGCGTTCAGAGAAAGGAGTTGTATCGAATCGGGGCGACAGGATTTGAACCTGCGACCTCACGGTCCCGAACCGTGCGCTCTATCCAGGCTGAGCTACGCCCCGCAAAGGAATGTACAGCACGATCTTAGCGAACTGACGGGTCCTGTCAATTGCATCAGTTCCCGGAACGACCCGGATTGGGTGCGCGCGAGCGCGATTTTGGCTCAAGTTGAGGGAGATTCCGATGCGCCTTCGATCCCGTAGCATTTTGCTCGAGCGGGGTTTTCACCCCGGCCATGAAACGGTGCCAGTCTCGCTCGAGTTCGTCGAGATCGGGGCCGAATGCACGCTGGAATGCCGTGAAGACGCGGTCGGCGCGGTCAGATTGGGGTATGGCCCCACCGTCGGAGGCCGGTTCCGGTACTCGCAGCAGATCAATGAACTTGAGGAACTGCTCGGGTCGCTGGGTGCGCAAGTAGTACACCAGGGCCCAGGCCTGGGCGTAGAGGTCACGCTGGTAGCCCTGGCCGAAGCCGGCGTCGCGGACCAGACGTTCCAGTCGGATTGGCGGGCGGATCGCTCGCCAATCGGGGAGCCTCAGGTCGTGCGCGCGACCGATTCCCGCCCAGCGACCTCCTCGGATCACCTCGAATTGCGCCGCAAATCCCTCGTGGAGCCAGTAGGGAAAGGCGTCGTGATGCGGCACCAGCCCGCTCTCGGCCGCCAACTGGTGAACCATCTCGTGCGCCGCCGTCCCCAGGTCAATCGCCCGCCAATCGAGATCCAGGAGGGCCGTCCGAAAAGCCGCCTCACGCTCGAGTCGTTCGATGATCGCATGGCCCTCGACGCGGGTCACGCCTCGAGCCGGCTCGTCGGCCAACTTGACCCTCAGCCGTCCCCTCGCGGGCATCTGATGAATCGCGTCGGATAGCCGACGAAGCTCGTCCTTGCGTGAATTCAAGGCATCGCGGGCCGAACGCTGCTTTTCGCCGCCCCGTGAGTCATAAGCGACCACCGCGTCCCACGTTGGGTGGAAATATCCGCTCGTCGTCGCGAAGGAGTCGGCATTCTGCCGGTGGAGGAACGCCAGATAGTCCTTCCGATCGGCGTACCAGGCCGACACGAGCCTTCGTCTCGGAGTCTTGAGCTCGATCCCTTGCGCCGCGAAGAGCAAGTGAAATCCGGCGATCACCCGCTCCAAGACGGCCACTCGCTCGTCCGCATCGACTTCGGAGTGCTGGTGCAGCAGGACCACGTGTCGCCCGCGCGACAGCTTGGTCTCGACACCCAGCGCGGCGCGGAACGCGGTCAAGTCCGGGTCAACGCAAGGCCGATCGAGTCGATCCAACACGGCAACCATCCGAGCGGTCGGGCCATGCTTCGGGTCGATCGCATGGAGCTCGCGGAGCTCGGCGACGACCTCCTCGGTCAGCCCGTTCTCGATCGCCCACCAGACCGCCGCGTATCGCGACCCGAATCCCCCCGCGTGTGCCTCGCTTCGCCGGGACTCCCAGTCGCTCTCCGGCCAGAACCCGGGGACCAGTTTGGCCAGGTCCTCTCGAAGAAGCTCGACCTTTCCCCCCGGCATCGCCAGGATCACCCGATTCCCCTGGATGGTCGTCGGGAGCTGAACCTCACCGCCTTTGTAAAAGTAAATCAGATCGGCGCGGCTTGACCGCTCGACGATCCCAATCCCGATTCCCAACCCGGCGAGACACGAGAGTCCTCGCGCAAATCTCGAGACGATTTGCGAGCTGGGCCATTTGAGCAACTCTCACCTCCTTGTCTGAGTCTCGTTCTTGCAATCACGCGAACAACCCGTTAGTCGCTGCTGCCGTGAGCTTGAGCCCAAGATACGGAGACTCAGTCATTGCTGTCCATCGCGATATGGCCAGGACGAAGATCATCGATAGGGAGCAAATTCCTCACAATGCTGCCATCCCCAGCATCGATGACGTTCTACTCTTGAGTGAATCCCACACGAGATGTGACCCGGAGATTCCTCAGCATCACCTTTCTCGAGGCCTATCCGAATCCGTAGGCGATGCATCCCGAACTCACTCGCGTTGGATATGTCCGAGGAACATCATGCGCGGCCCTCGTACCCATTCAAGCCCGGTCTGCGGCGTCGGCGCCTTTGAGAGAAACGGCATCGTCCACGATGAGGTGAACAATTCGGGGAACGAGCGCTCCGAAGAGAAGTCCCTCGAGTCGGCGGACGTGCTCCAATCTCAAGAATCGATGATGAAAGAGGAGGGTCATGAGCTCGAGAACGCGGACGGGCATGACACTGACTGCCACGATCAAGCAGACCCGAGTAGAGATGACGAGTATGTCCTGGCTTCTCCCTCGTTCACGCCATCGCCGGCGATCGGCCGTTCGTGTCCGATCGGGGTGAAGACGCCAGAAACCATGCCGCTATCGGCCTCCGCCGCGGAACCGGCGAGAGTCTTGACCTCGGGAGTGGTGGACGGCGGGATGGGTCGGTTCCAGGTACTCTGGCCGCATGCCCGGGGGGGATTGGGCCAGATCTACGTCGCCGAGGATTCTCAATTCCATCGTCGTGTTGCCCTCAAAGTGATCCTTCCGGAGCAAGCGGAAAACCCGATCAACCGCGATCGGTTCATCATCGAGGCGGAGATCACGGGGAACCTGGAACATCCCGGGATCGTGCCGGTGTATGCGAAGGGCAAGGGGCCGGATGGCCGTAACTTCTACGCGATGCGGTTCATCAAGGGCGAAGATCTCGCCACGGCCGCCCATCGGTTCCACCAGGGCCACTCGCTCGATTTTACCGGGCTCGAGTTTCGCTGGCTGCTGCGACGATTCGTCAACGTATGTAACACGGTCGCTTATGCCCATAGCCGGGGTATCCTCCACCGCGACATCAAGCCGAATAATATCATGCTCGGCTCGTTCGGCGAAACGCTGTTGATGGATTGGGGCGTCGCCAAGGCGATGGATCGGCTCGAACCGGTCGGAGACTCGGCGACATCTTCGGCCGCGATGCCCGTCCAGACGTACAACTCGGCCATTCATCCCGACTCGGTGAACGCGGGCATGACCCTGATGGGGCAAGTTGTCGGCACACCGGCCTACATGAGCCCCGAGCAGGCGGCGGGCGATCTCGATGCGATGGCGCCGGGCAGCGACGTCTATAGCCTGGGTGCGACCCTCTATACATTGCTCACGGACCAGTCTCCCTTCTCGGGCGACCCGTTGACGGTCATCCTCGATGTTCGTTGTGGCCTTCTGGCCCCCCCGAGAAAAGTCCTGCCGACGGTGCCGAGGGCGCTGGATGCCATCTGTGGCAAGGCCATGTCGAGGGAGCCGTCTCATCGATATGCCTCGGCGCTGGAGATGGCCGATGACATCGAGCTGTGGCTGGCCGATGCGCCGGTGACGGCCTATCGCGATCCGACCCCGGTCCGGGCGCGTCGGTGGGTCAAGCGACACCAATCACTCGTGGCCGGCGCGGTCGCCACGGTCATCGTGATGGCGATGGCACTGGGGATCGCCGTACCGATCCTCTCGATCGCCAGGCGAAGCGAGGCCGAGGCGCGTCGGGCTGAATCCGGACAACGCGTGCTCGCGACCCAGAAAGCCGACGAGGCCCAGGAGCAACGACGGCACGCGGAGAGGGCCCTGAAGTTCCTGGTCAACGCCTTCCGAAAGCCCGATCCCACCGCCGACGGCCGGTCGCTCAAAGTCGTGGACTTGCTCGAGCGCGCGGTCAAGGACCTTGACCGCTCCCTGGCCGATGAGCCGCTCATGCAGGGGACTCTGTACAATGCGATCGGCGAGACCTTCGCCGGGCTCGGCATGATGCCCGAATCCTTCGAGGCGTATCAACGAGCACTCGATCTCCGTTGACACGAACTGGGCAACGATCACCCCGATACTCTCGAATCGTGCCAGAACCTGGCGATGGCCTACCAGGATGCAGGGCGAATCGACCGTGCGATCCCCATCCTCCAGGATACTCTGGCGCGGCGTCGGATCATTCGAGGCGAAGAACACCCCGACACGATCGAGTCGATGAACGACCTGGCCGTGGCCTACTGGGAGGCCGGTTGGCCTGAGTTGGCCATCCCGCTTTACGAAGCGGCCCTTCCCCTGGTCCGAGCCCGGCAGGGCGACGATGATCTCGACACTTACATGATCATGGACAATCTCGCGGTGGCCCACACCGCCGCCAAGCGCCCCGATCGAGCGATACCGATCCACCTCGCGACTGTGGACGGATTACGCTCCAAATTGGGGCCCGATCACCCGACCACATTGGTGGCGATGAACAATCTGGCCTTCACCTATCGAGCCAGCGGCCGATTCGACGAGGCAATCCGTCTGCTCGAGCCCACGGCCGCGCGATTGCAGGCCGAGCTCGGCGAAGACCATCCGACTACCCTGACCGTACTCAACGGCCTGGCGTCAGCCCTATACGATGGGGGCTCGATGGAGCGAGCGATCACGCTTTCACGGCGCGTCCTCGACGCTCGTCGGAACAAACTGGGCGATGACCATCCCGATACACTTCTCTCGACCTTGACTCTGGCGAAGCAGCTCTCCGGCGCACGACGGCCGGATGAGGCGATTCCGCTTGCACAGGAGTTCATCAGGCGGACGCAGAAACTCGAAGGACAGCTCCCAGCCAAGATACGGGCTGCGATCCCCGAAGCGACCGTCTTTCTCGCCACTCAAGGCCGGAAAGCCGGGTCGAAACCCATCGCCGAGCCGGTTCGGAACGCGCCCGAAGTACGGCCCGCGACGAGCTCGATCGTTACCAAATCCGCCGACGAATCCTCGGCGAAAATACCCTCGAAACGCCCTTGATTCATCGCGAATCTGGTCCGGCGCCGAAAATTCCGATGTCGCCCGAATCCTCGGGCCTACGAAACTACTCCCGACAGCAATGACGGAGCAGTGTCACACGATCGGAATGGCGACTCGGTGGTCGGGAGGAAGGGATGCTGGTACTCAGCCGAAAGATTTCGCAACAGATCCTGGTCGGGACGGACATCGTGATCACGATTGTGAAGATCGATCGCAACCAGGTCCGTGTCGGGATTAAAGCTCCAACGGGCCTCACCATCCTCCGCGAAGAATTGGCTGCCCCTCGACTCGAGAGGCAGGAAGGCCCTCCCATCCGGCTCAGGAAGCTCCTCGATCATTGATCTCGTGGCGATTCGCGGGCCGGATGCCGGACTTCGGCCGCCCGGCCCGATCGGGGTCGCCATCGGTGTGAAACACGCGATCGTGGTCGACGAAGGCCCCGCGCTCCATGACAAGCGACTCGATCAGAAGACGCCCGTCGGCGGAGCGGTGCCAGTACCTTCACCGCCCTCTTCATCCTGCCCCGAATAGAGGCGCTTGGCCGCCTCTCCGGTCCGGAACGACTCCAGGCAAAGGTCGATCTTCGACGACAGATTCTTGAAATCGTCCTTGGGATAATCGAAGATCAACGCGACCTGTGCGGGGCTATTCTTCTCGCCGAAGAAGTAGACCTTGACCAGCTTGTTGGCGAGGTTCAGATCGACGGTCTTGAACGTGTTGTTCTTCTTGGATTCGGACTTGATCTTGGGGATCTCGTCAACGGCGTAGGCGTTCTTGAGCAGTTCGAGGACATCGGCGGTGAACTCGCCGCGCGGTACGGCGTCGGCGGGCGGGGTGGGGCCTTTCTTCGTCGGTGCGGCCTTGGGCTTCTCGACGCGGGCCAGGAGATGAAGGCTTCCCTTATCATCGAAAAACGTGGTCGCGACGTCGTACTTCCCGGGCTCGACCACGGTCAGTCCGATCTCCTTGCTGGGCCCCTTGAGGCCCATCGGAGGACGGACATAGATGTTGGCGGTGGCCACGCTCGACTTCGTATCGGCGGGTTTCTCGAGATTATCATTGAGCCGTTTCTGATAGCGAAGGTTCTCGACGGTCTTCTCGAGTCGAATGTCGTAGTCGCGAGCACATCCGAAGACCAGTAGGAGTGTGCCGCTGGCCAGGAGTGCAGAAAGCCGTTTCATCATTTACCTCGTACAAAGCGAGAGCCGCCGCCGGCTCGACCGTTCCCGTTATCCTCCAATTTCGGTGCGAACGCTCCGGAAGTCAAGCGGTGAAAAGGTCCGAGCCGGGGTTTGTCCGGGAGCCGGTCGATATGTCCCTCAATGAACCGAGCAACGCAGGCTCGCCGACGTCAACCGACGAACCGTTGCCGGTGATCCGCACGGGCGCCGTGGTCCAGATCATCGCCTTGGTCAAGCCGTTTCGGGCCCAGGCGGTCCTCGACGCCCTGAGTTCCGTCGCGATCCTGGGTGGGACCGTACGCGAAGCGATGGGCTACGGGCGTCAGAAGAACCGCCTCCATCAGTACCTGGGGAGCGAGTATAATACTTCGTTCGTGCCCAAGGTCGAGCTGACGATCTTCGTCGAAGAGGCACTCGCGCCCGTCGTGCTCAAGGCGATCGTCGGTCAAGCAAGGACCGGCCGGATCGGCGACGGCAAGATCTTGGTGCTCCCCTGTTCGGGGGAATTCCTGAGCTGGTGAATGCTGGCGGACCCGGAGCCCATCGACTCGGCCCACTCGTGAGTCCCGCCGCCATGACGGGTTGTGTGGAATCCTGGCCGTGGCGACGCCATTCCCGGCGTCGAGCGAATTTGGCCATCCGAGGTATTCGCGTCTCGACCCGCCACATCAATGTGGCGAATTGATCCACAAGACGCGGCGGAACCGGGGTGCCTTGCGAACGTCTTCGAGGTCCACCAGGACTTCCGAAGGCACGGCGTCGGGATTCTCCGCCTTGAGCAAGGCGTAGCGCCCGCAGTGTTCGAACCATCGAACCATGGGATTGCCGTCCAACCAGACCACGACCATTTTCTTGTGGAGCTGGGTCACGTCTTCATCCCGGGGGGAGTAAGCGACCGACGCCCCATCGGCCAATATGGGGGCCATCGCCTCCCCCGTCACCCGGATACAACGATTCTCGCGTTGTGCGGCGAGCCACTCTTGACGAGTGTGCGATCCGCGAGATGAGGCTTCGAGCGACTGGGGATCGCCGTTGACGACGTCCCGATCGTCATCGCGGTTGACGGAGACCATCCTGCCGGAACCGGCGACGCCCGCGATCCCGCCCGCCGTCGGATCATCGATTTCCGTCGCGGACACGGCCGTCTCCTCGCTCTCGAGGATCTGCAATGCCGTGCTCAGGAGGGCACGCACGGTCATCGCGGGCCCCGATGAGGAATCATGTCCCGAAGTCCCGATGTGGCGGAATTTCGGCCCTTTGCCGCTCAGGAGCCAGGACGGCTCTACGGAAGTCAGCTCGATGATCTTCAAGACGACTTCCGCGGGGACGGTAACTCCCCCTTCGTAGTTATACCAGGTCCGTACTGGTATCCCCAGGCGGCGGGCCATCTCAGGGCCGCCGCGATCCCCGAACAATTCCAGGCGGAGCACTCCGAGGCGCTCGGCCAGGGCCATCTTAGCACGCACCGACTCAGGTAAGGTCTTTCGACGAGCCATTAGGGGGGTTCCGGCAAAGTTGTCTACTATCAACCCCGCTTCGCGATCTCAGGCGGGTCTGAGCGTGTCATCACCACTCCAAGCTATTTAAAGCGAATTTTCAGAAAAATCAAGATTCATCCGGTTCGGATTCGAGGTTTCCCTTAAAAAACCGTGGTTGGTGGCGATTTTGGTCAACACACGGTCGTTTATCAAACAAAATCGTCGCGTCAACGCAACGAGACCGCCGACCGACGATTGAGAGGATTCCTTCCGGCTCGGGGAAAGATTAAGGAGACTAAAAAGGAGAGCCGAGTTCGTAAGAAACGATAGATCGGATATCGAGGATCGTCTGATCATCAAAGCACCTCGGGTCGCTCGGTAATAGGCCCAATTCTATTACGAAACGAATCCCTTCAAGGTTGGGAGGATGATTGAGGCAGTACCGATCCATAGCTCCTTCGCACTCGGGATCAGGCCAGAGTCATGGGCCCGTCTGAACTCGCGACGTCAGATCGGTTCGTCGAGGCACTCTCGAGGCACTCGAACGCGAGCCCTCGGCCTCGAATCGGAGCCGGAAAAGAAACAGACTGGCACGCCTTGGTCTGGGTCCCCTGGACGTTCATTCCTCGTCCAGGTTGAGGTCGAGGAGGAACTGGGCGACGGCATCATCCTCTTCTTTCGGTTTACCCGCGGGTTGCGGCGCGGGCTTCGCGGGGGTCGGTTGGGAGACGGCCTTGCGGTTGCCATCTCCGGCCGGGGACGGGTTGGCGGCGACCGGGGTCGGTTCCGGTTCGGCCAGAGGAATAGACTCGATCTCCGGTTCGGCCGTGCCCTCATCGAACTCGATTTCGAATTCGTCTTCATCGCCGATCGGCAGGGCCTCGACGACGGCCGTGTCACCGGGCTTGGGCGAGGATGTTGCCTGGGCCTGGGGGGCCGCGGCGACGGGCTGCCCGAGCGTCGCCACTCGGAGAGTGATCCCGCCGACGGTCAGCTCGTCCCCGGCTTTCAGGACCTGCTGGCCGCTCACTTTCTTACCGTTGACGAACGTGCCGTTGGAACTGCCCAGGTCTTTGAGGGTCAACTTGCCTCCGACATCGAACAGTTCGCAGTGGCGACGGCTGACCTGCGACGACTTGATGCGGATGACGCAATCGTCGTGGCGGCCGAGGCTGGTGACACCGTCGGCCAGCTTGAGCGTCGTGGTCGCGCTTCGGCCTCGGACGACCTGAAGTACATAATTCATCGTAGCTTCGTCCCGATCGAGAGCTCACTGGTCTTGCGGTAGATGCGGACGAGGTGGGGGAGCGTCTGCCTCAATAAGAATTATACCCCGATGTCCTCTGGCGCGAAGGGTGAAGCCTCGGCCATCGCCGGTTCGGGCGGCACTCGGGCCGCTGGAGAGATCGATGCCGCGGCTCGTGAAGCGGTGTTTTAGCGAAGACGACTTGCAATCCGGGGTGGGCGCCCTATACTGAAATCTGTCCCTGACGCGGCCGGTTGCGGGTTCGTTACCGCATCTCGGGCGCATCAGAAGAAGTTCTCGTCGGATGAGGCGGGAGTAGCTCAGTGGTAGAGCACCACGTTGCCAACGTGGGTGTCGAGGGTTCAAATCCCTTCTCCCGCTCTTGATCGATGCCATCCCGGGTTGGCGACTTTCGCTCGAGCGCGTCGGTTGCGTGGTGGCGGACCCAGCCATCTCAATCTGATGTCACCACGAGGAAACGCCTTTGATGAGCAGCGATGAGCGAGAACACGAATCCGGCACGGCATTCTCGGTCGAAGAGGTCCAAGGTTCCGTCGCGACCGAGACGCCGAAGCCCAAGATCGACATGACCGTCGAAATCACGGACGTCGGCGCGTGCAAGAAGCATATCAAGGTCTCGATACCGCACGCCGAGATCGAACGTCAATATTCCGAGTCGTTCGAGACCCTGCGCAAAGAGGCGGTCGTCCCCGGTTTCCGGCCGGGAAAGGCCCCCCGGCAGTTGGTCGTGAAGCGATTCCACAAGCAGATCTCCGATCAGGTCAAATCGAGCCTGCTGATGTCGTCGCTCGAGCAGATCGACAAGGATTACGAGCTGGACCCGATCACGCAGCCCCAGCTCGACGTCGCGGCCATCGAGTTGCCCAAAGACGGCCCGATGAACTTCGAGATGGACGTCGAGGTGCGCCCGCAGTTCGAGGTGCCCAATTACAAGGGGCTGTCGCTGAAGCGGCCGGTCAAGAAAATCACCGACTCGGATATCGAGACTCATCTCCAGCGTCACCTCGAACGCTATGGGCAAATCGTGCCCAAACTCGAAGGGGCCGCGGAGATCGGCGATTACATCACGGCCGACCTGGTGTTCCGCCGCTCCGACGGGATGATCTTGAGCGAAGTCAAGGAGTCCCAGCTCCGCCTCCAGCCCGAGTTGCGATTCCAGGACGGCGTGATCCCGAACCTGGGGGCGGCTCTGGTCGGTGCCAAGCCGGGCGAGACTCGTCAGGCTGAAGCCAGACTGGGGTCTGCCGCCCGCGACGCTCGGTTGCGGGGCGCGACGATCGTCGTGGAAATCCGCGTTCATGATCTCAAGCAAATCCGCATGCCGGAGATCAACCAGGCGTTCCTGAACTCGATCGAGTTCGAGAGCCTGGACGAGCTGCGGGATGCGGTCCATGATGCCCTGAAACGGCGAGTCCACTCGCAGCAGCGATTCGCCCTACGCCAGCAGATCCTCGGCGAATTGCTGCGGCAGGCCCCGTTCGAGCTCCCTTCCGAGCTGGTCTCCCGGGAAGAAACCAATACGATCCGTCGGCTGGTCCGGGAGCTCCGCCAGGAAGGCATGTCGGACGATGACATCAAAGCTCGCGAGGCCGAGATCCGAGCCAATGCCCATGAGTCAACCCTCCAGTCGCTCAAGGAATTCCTGCTCCTGGCCAAGATCGCCGAGGCCGAGGAGATCAAGGTCGAGGAATCCGACGTCTCCGTGGAGCTCGAAGCGATCGCCGAACGGACCAACGAGAGCGTCCGGCGAATCCGCGCCCGCCTCCAGAAGGAAGGTATGAGCGACGACCTGACGACCCAGATCCTGGAGCGCAAGGTCATCGACCGGATCCTGGAGTCCAGCACGATCGAGGATGTTGCCGTGGCCGCGGACGAGCCCGAGGCCCGGGTCGAAACCCTGGACCACACGGCGGAAGCGGAATCCAAGGCGGGGTCGGAAGAGTCCCAGACCCCCGGGGCCGATGCGGACGGAGCGGAGCCGAAGACCCCCGCGGAAGCCTGAGATCCGACGGACCATCCCGGGTTTCTGCGGCCGCGAGGTTTCTCGTCGGACGGCCCGCCATAGAATAATACAGGTCGCGACCGTCGAGGTCGCGACCCTCCCATTCGGCCGTATCGGCCCAGTCCCGCACCGGGGACTCGTCCGGATTCGACCCGAGCCGATTCGATCCCAACCGGAGTGGAGTGGCCGACCCGGTATCTTGTCACGTCCGGCCGGCCGGACCATGATTGCGAAGGACCCCCCCATGCCTCGCGAACACCCGCTCGCCGAACCGACGCTTCAGCGCTACCGCGACTATGCCCGGCAGCGCCAGATGACTCTCGGCGATTTGCTCCTCGAGAATCGCATCGTCTTTCTCGAAGGGGTCATCAATGACGCCGTCGCGAACATGACCGTGATGAAGTTCCTGTTCCTCCAGTACGAGAATCGTACGCAGGGGATCAGCTTCTACATCAACAGCCCGGGAGGGAGCGTCACCAGCACCCTGGCCATCTACGATACGATGCAATTCATCGAGAGCCCGATCGCCACCTACTGCATCGGACTGGCCGCCTCCGGCGGGGCCGTCCTGCTCGCGGGAGGGACCAAGGGGAAGCGGTTCGCCTTGCCGCACTCCAAGATCATGATCCACCAGCCGTATGGCCAGGTGGGCGGCCAGGTCTCGGACATCGAGATCCAGGCGGAGGAGATCGTCAAGAGCAAGCAGGTGATCAACGAGATCCTGGCCAAACACACCGGCCAGCCGATCGAGCGAGTCGCCAAGGACACCGAGCGAGACCGCTACCTGACCGCCATCCAGGCCAAGGAATACGGCCTGGTCGATGAAGTCGTCGGCCGGATGACCCCGGACAAGAACGCGCCGGTGTCGGTCACCTGAATCCGTGCCGGCGCGATCCGGGTCCTAACCTGATTCGTCGAGGGCCGTCCTTCCCGCACTCGTCAGCCGATTCAGACTAGCGAAACTCACTCTTGGCCCACGCCGGTCGATCCGGAGGCGACGGCCGAAAATCTTCAGGTCATCACGAGCACATTCCCGGCCGCTGAGGTCCCGGTGAGAAAGCCCCGGCCCGCGGCGAACGGCTCCTTTTCGAGAAGGGCGTATCAATCATGCCTCTGGTCCCGATCGTGATCGAACGGAGCGGTCGTGAAGAGCGGGCGATGGATATCTATTCCCGCCTGCTCCAGGATCGCATCATCATCCTGGGCTCGGCCATCGATGACACGGTCTCCAACCTGGTCGTCGCCCAGATGTTGGTCCTGGCCCACCAGGACTCCAAGGCCGACATCCATCTGTACATCAACAGCCCCGGCGGCAGCGTGACCGCCGGTATGGCCATCTACGACACGATGCAATGGGTCTCCTGCGACGTGGCGACCTATTGCATCGGCCAGTGCGCCAGCATGGGCTCACTGCTCATGTCCGCGGGCGCCAAGGGGAAGCGCAATGCGCTTCCTCACAGCCGGATCATGATCCACCAGCCGCTGGCCGGCATGGAAGGGACGGCCACGGAGATCATGATCCATGCCGAGGAATTCATCAGGATGAAGAAGCAACTCAACCAGATCTATCAGAAGCACACCGGGCAGACGCTCGAGCGTCTCCAGGACGATACCGATCGCGACCGCTTCATGTCCCCCGAGGAAGCCGCGAGTACGGGCTCATCGACAACGTCGTGGACCGGGAGCCGATGATCCCGTTAAATCCGAATCCCGTCCCTTGAGCCGTGCTTCGGGTGGGTGAGGCCGGCGCGGGTGCGTGGCTGCGGAGACGTGGTCCGGAAACGCGCCGACATGCGCACGATGACTCGTTGTTCCCATCAGACCTTCGAGACGGTCGTCGAGATCAAGAGGATCGCGCGGGACGCAGTCGTCGGACGACCACGCCCATCCCGATCAGGCCGAGCGTCAAGGAAAGGGCCGAGGACGGCTCGGGGACGTTCTGGATCGTCAACGTGAACGTCCCGGCGCCGCCCGTTGTCGGTATGACGACTCCCGCCGAGGCGACGAGGAAAGTGTGGCCACCTCCGTTGGCATCCACGTTGGCAAGGAAGACGCCGCAGGTCACCAAGGTCTAGCCACCGGTGCTCAGAATGAAGTCGATAACCCCGAAAGTCGGTCCGACGGGGAAGCCCGCGACCGTCGCCTGCCCGGTCAGGACGCTCGCGACCAGGGTCACCGGGGGCGGGTGGGCACGCTGACAAGGAGCGCCCCTTTGATCTCGACGTCGAGTAACGGGAAGTTGGGCACCGGCACCGTGATCTTTCCCGCGATCAAGAACGTCGGATCGCCGGTGATGCTCGCGTTGTACACGCTGCTCCAGGTCATCCGATTGGGTCCTGGGGAGCCGAGCGCCCCACTCGTCGTCATGCCCCACTCGCTTGTCGTCGTGTTGAAGGAACCCGATGCGGTCAGGGCCATCGCCTGTCCAAGGTAGGTGGAACCCGGAGCGAGGCTGAAGTTGAACGACTGGTTCGTGATGTCCTGGTTACTCGTGAAGCTCAGCGGCGAAGCATCGTCCGGGCCGAAATAACGCCCGATGAACGTCATTTCCGCAGCCTCGGCATTCATCATGACCTCCGTGTTCGCCGCCTATGCAGGCAGCGAGCGGGCGAGGAGTCGGACCAGACTGGCCCGGCCGAGTGCGAGGACCAACATCAAGAAAACATGCTTCCTCGCCGCGGAATGAACGCGTCTCTTCATAGTCTCATCGTCCCCTTCTGCCGGCAAACGCGGCCCCGGCCTGCCCGGAGAGTCTCATCGAATTCGAAGAAAGGTCGCTCGGGTTCGTCGGTCTATCCGCGGGCAGTGTCTAGGACGCTTTGAAGTCGGGTCGCCTGTTGAGGAAATATGATCTGACACCGGAGGGCACTGACACCGGAGGGCATGACACTGGGAGGCATCTGGAGTCGTTCAAATGCCTCTCAGGCCTGTCCCCGAGTCGCACCTCGAGTTCTAGTGATGTCCACTTACTCCTTCTTAGGGTTATTGAGGAAATTAACAAGATCTTTGCAAGTTGTGAATTGTGGCTGAGCCTTCTTGGTCAAATCGCTGATTTTTGCTTCGCAATTCGTCTTGCACGTCGCGTGATCTCCAGGCTTACAAGCACTTCCTTCGCTTGTATCGGACTTCGTCGTATCACTCGCACCAGCGAGGATATACTTGCCGTCCTTCTTGGTAATCTTACAATAACTCATCGTAATATCCATTGTGCAACGACAAATACACCGTTTCGAGAATATAGGCTTGTGGCATTCAGAATTAGTATATTTAAATTTAAATTCTATCGGAATACTCTCGGGGATTCCGAACAATGTCCTGAAGTTGTCTTCGGCTTTCGCAACAAGTTCGAGTGTCGCGAGTTTTTCTAGTAACTCGATTAATTTTTCCACTCCCGGCAGAATCGACATCTCCCCTGATGGGTCGGTTTGGTCCGTCGGATCCGACATGGAGTACTCGTACAGGTTCATGCCTTCAAAGTCCTCAAGCATGTCTCGGGTAAGAAACCTCCCTTGTACCGCGTCCAAATATCGCTCTCGGTCGTAGTACAGCCCGGTCTCCGGATCAAGTCTCATGCCCGCGAACAAGAACGGATTTCCCAGATTGCTCGTACCGCCGGACGTCACAACATCACCGCTGCCGAAGACGACGACACCGCTCGGGCCAGGATCGAGCACCGTCTGCCGGCCATAGGCGTCGTACTGGTAGGCCTCGAGGATGTCGGCGGAGGAATCGGTCAACGCCATGACAGAGCCGAGTGGATTCTGGTAGAAGAAAAGGCGCTGATTGCCGGGGCCTGTCGCAATGGGGCCGCCGGTCAGATTACGGTCGATCACCAGGGTTTCATTCGGCCCAATGCCGTAGACGTACTGCTGCGTCAGTACGCCAGCACCGTTGTGCTCCTCGATCTCCCGGTCGCCGTCCAGGTCAAAGTATGTTGTGCCGTTCAAGTCGCCAGAATTCGTGACGACTTTTTCGATGCGTCGGCCGAGGGCGTCATAGGAGTAGGCCGCGATCAACTCTCCATTGGACTCGAGGGTCACGGTGCGCAGCCGGTTCTCGGCGTCGTATGTGTATAGGTAGGTGCCGTCGTCGGTCTCGTTGCCGTTGTTGTCGTAGAGGACCGTCGCGGGACCGCCGGCGGCGGGGCGCTCCGGGTCAACTCGTTAGTGGAGGAGAATTGCTGCGACTGGCCATTCACCTGGAGCCAGTTGCTCACGCCGTCCAGCGTCCAACTGGTCTGCGAGGGCACGAGCCCGCCCGAAGCCCGGTTGAACGTGATCAGGCGGTAGGCCGAGTCGTAGGTGTAGACTTCGCTGTTGGCCGGATCGTATGGCTCCCCTTGTGTCAGCTTGTTACCCATACGGTCGTAAGTGTACGTGAACCCGATGATCATGGAGTTGTCCGACCGCAGGTCGCGCATCTCGATCGGACGTCGCATTCCGTCGTAGCCGATGTCCACGGTCCCGGAGTTGTCGAGGTAGGTCTCCACCGTGCCGTCTTGCGGATAGAGCCGCTCGAGCACCCGGTCTTCGCCGATGTAGTCGTAGACGGCGATCGGCTGCGAGGCCCCCTGGTCGGTGACCGACTTGAGCCGGTCGAGGCCATCGTATGTATAGACCTCGACGCGGCCGTTGGGGTAGGTCAGCGCGCTGCGCAGGTTGTCGGCCCGCCAGGCCGAGGAGATCACCCGGGTCGGTTGGCCGCCGATGGTCTGCGCTTCCTCGATGATCCGGCCGAGGCTGTCGTAAGCGTCGGTGACGGTCGAGTCGTCGGATGCGGACGTGGGATCGTTGTTGTCGAACGCATAGGTCATCCGAGAGTCGCCATCGTACTGGAAGTTCTGGATGGTCGTCCCCTGCACGACGGTCGTGCTGCCGGGCACCGGAGGGATCGAGACCGGGTCCGGCGCGAAGATCGGGTCGCCGGTGAACGAGTCGCTCTGCCCGGCCCGGAAGACCCGGACGGCGATCGGGCGATTGATGGCATCATACTTTGTGAAAGTCTCGGAACCGTTCTCATCCTGGTAGATCAGGACGTCGTCGTTGGGAGAGTATCCCCAGACCTTCGTTGTCGGCGGGTTGTCGTTGATCTGGTCGGCCAGGGGCGGGAAGAGCGATGCGACCGCGGCGATCAGGGACTGGGCCTCGGCGAGCTGGGCGTTGATCTCGGAGTCGGGGATTGTCGTCGGGTCATCGATCGTCGCGGCGGTCGGCGTCGGGATCACGCGCGAGCCGAGGATGTTCGCCTCGGTGTAGGTCGAGCCGACGACCAGCCCCTCGGACTGGAGGACCTCCCGGTTGAGATCGTCGTAGAGATAGAGAGTGACATTGCCGTTGTCGTCGATCATCGACGAGAGCAGCGAATCCCCGTCGTAGTTCCAGCCGGTTCGGATGATTCCGTCGCCGCCGCCCTGGCTTGGGTCCGCCGTGGGCGGGTACGACTCCGGCGCGCTTGGAGTGTCCTTCACCCCATAGATCGACGCACCGATATGCACGCCATCACCCTGTCCACTGGCCGTGAGGATCTGCTCCTCGCGGACCTTGCGATCGAGGCCGTCGTAATAATAGAGCGTCACGTTGCCGAAGAGGTTGGTCGTGTTGACCGTCAACGCGCCGTTCGTGAACTCGCGGCGAGCGATCGTCGGCCCCGCGGGGCCGTCGGCGTCGGCCGTGGCGACGAGGTTATCGCGGGAGTCGTAGCGGTAGTAAGTGGTCTCGCCGAGGTTGTCCACCGTCTCCTGGAGGCGGTTCAGGCTATCGTAGAAGTTGGTCGTGAGGAAGAATTCGTTGGGGACGCCCGCGATTTGGGAGACGTCGGTCTCGCGGGTCTCGATGACGTTGCTGTCGGCGTCGTAGGCCGTCATGACCGTGTTCATGGAGGGATCGATCGTCTCGAAGGCCCGGCCGGCGCCGTCGTAGAGTGTCTGCGTGGCGGTCGCGGTGTCCTGCACCTCGAACGTGACGCGGGAGTCGCGGTCGTAATCGGTCTGGTCGGAGACGCGGCCCAGGATCGTCACTCCGGAAACTCCAGGGATCGACTGAGTCTGGCCGGGCGTGAGGTCGCCGAGCCCAACGTCGCTGCCTCCCTCGCCCACATCGGGAGTGCGCACGGTCGGGATCGTGTTGACGAACAGGACCTGACTCGACTGGAAGACGCGCCCCAGCTCGTCGTAAGACGTCTCGGTCGCGGACAGCAAGTTGCTGTTGACCAGGTTGGCTGACTGGATGACGCCCAGCTCGGATACCGGCTCGGCTGGCGTGAGCGGGCCATTAGAGGTCGGGCTAGGCCCGCCCGTCGGCCCGAAGTCGGTCGTGCGGATGATGTTGCCGTCCGGGTCGTACTGGTAAACCGTCTGGTTGCCGACGGCGTCGATCACGCTGGTCCGACGGTCGAAACCATCGTAGGTATAAAGCGTACGGTCACCGGGGCCGAGGGTCGGGTCGTTGTTGGCCGAAGCGAGGTCGTTGTCGTCGGAGTCAACGCTCTCGATCATGTTGCCGTTTGCGTCATATCGGTAGGTCTCACACTGGCAAGGTTCACCGCCCCTGACATCGTAGTCGGTCGAGTCGGTGGGGGCGAGCAATGTCGGTGCCGTCTTGGCCGGCGAGCCGGGCTGGAACTCGGGCGGACTCGTCACGCCTCGGAAGGTCCGGTAGACCAGGTCGCGTTCATCGTAGATCGTCGCGGTGGCGTTGCCCTCGGGCTGGATGGTCAGGACCAGGTTGCCATTGGGATCGTATCGGTAGCGGGTGTCGAGGAATTGACCGCCGCCGACCTCCTGGATCGTGTCAACCGGATTGTCGAGGATATCGTACCGGGTCACGGTGTCGTCGTACGTCGGACCGCCGACAGGCTCGGTGTTCGTGATGTAGCTCGGCAGCGAGCCCGCCGGGGGTGCGAATCCGACGTTCGACGTGTCGCCGTAATCTTCGACCTGCGTGAGCACGACGTTGCCATTGGCGTCGTAGAAGTAGCGGTCGATATAACCAAATGCGGTGAGGGGCAGCGGTTCGTTCGCGGAAACGCCGGGCACCTTGGCGGCGTTGATCGTCTCGACGAGCTGATTGTGCTGGTTGTAGACGTACTGGGTGACGATCCCACGTCCGTCGGTCATGCTGGTCATGTTGCCGACGTTATCGTAGGTGTAGGTCGTGGTGATCCGCGTCGGAGTGGGGTTGTAGCCCGAGTCGCGGCCGGGTGCCGATACGGCGTCCTCGACCGTCTGATACAAATAGCCTCCGGTGGTCGCGTTGCCGTTCGGGTTGATGATCACCCCGGTACCCGCGGGATTGCGTTCGGGATAATAGGTGTAGGTCGTGACGTTCAATTCGGGATCCGTCGTCGATGTCAACTGACCGAACTGGTTGTAGGTATACAGGGTGACGATCGGTTGCTGCGTGGTCCCCTCGACGACCGCCTCGGGCGAGCCGGGAAGGAGACTCACGGTCGGATCCTGCTCCCGAATCAGGTTGCCGGCGATCTGGTTTGTCACGCCATCGCCGTTGACGTCGCCCAGACCCATCGGGATTCCGGCCGCGGCCAATTCCGCCTGGACGGCCGCCGCGCCGATGCCCAGGATCGCGCCGAGCGCCGCGTAGTTGGTCCCCTCCTGATAGTCGTAGGTGTAAGTCGTCGTGTAGCGGGCGGCCGACTGGGCGCCACCGTTCTGCGGCACGTACCTCGGGTCGTTACCCCGAGGCTCGGTCATCGTATGGACCTGGTTGTAGATCGGCTCGTAGGTGTAGGTCGTCGTGATGGCGGACTGGTCGCCGCCTCGGGCGGCGTCCGGAGTCTCGGTCATTGAGAGCAGGTCGCCCTGCTGGAAACGGCTGGGGTTCGAGCTGTCGTAGGTGTAAGTATAGGTGTTCCCTTCGGGGAGGGTTTCCTGGGTCATCCGGTAGTTGGTGTCGTAGGAATACGTGGTCAAATAGGACGAAGGGTCACCCGAGCGGATGTTGCGGTTGTTGAGTTGATCGAGGCTGAGCACGTTGTTGTACTGATTGAACTGGTAAATCGTCTCGTTACCATCCCGGTCGGTCGCCGTCGTCTGCCGGGTGGCCGTGGTGGTGTCGCCGGGACCGGAGGCCGTGCCGATGGTCTGATAGGAATACGTCATCGTGCCTCCCGCGGGCACGGTCGACGTATTGGTCCCGCCTTCGATCAGGCTCGTCACCCGGTTGTTCGCGTCGTAGGTCATCTGGAGCCGGGGCGCGCCGCCGTCGGCGACCTCGTCCGGGGCCGTCATCGAGGTCATGTTGTGATTGGCGTCGTAGGTGTAGGTCGTGGTCGTACCATTGGCGAAATTATTGCCCGTCGGCGTGCCCGTGACCGCGGGCGTCGTGACGCTGTTCATGTTGCCGTTGGCGTCGTAGGTGAACGTGACCGTGCGGCCCAGGTAGTCCTGCACCTGGGCCAGCTCTCCGGCGGTGTTGTACGAATATTGGATGGGCCGGCCCAGCGTATCGTAGACGGTGGTGAGCTGCTCCTGATCGTTGTAGTCGAAGTGCATGGTGTCGCCGTTGGCGTCGGACTCGCTCGTGAGCGTGGCGACTCCGTGAGAGTCCGGCCGGCCATAGTCGTAGACCGAGCCGTCGCTGAACCGCTCGGAGTATGTCCCGTCTGGGTTCTTGGTCAGTTGCGAGTAATAGCCGGCCGGCGCGATGTACGAGGATCCGTCCAGGATGTACAGGTCATCCCGGTTGTTCTGGTCAACCTCGTCGACATCGCCGACCTTGGCCGACGGGAAGGCTGACTGGTACTCGGCAAGGTTATTCGCATTCACCACGTCGAGCCGCTGGTTGTAGCTCATCTCCCAGCCTCCGCAGCACGCATCGGCGCCGACGACGTCGCTGCGGTAGGTCATGGTGAGCGCATAATCGATCCCGCGGCCGGGAATGGTCAAGTCAGTAGTCTGCATGGTGACAGAACCATCGTAGAGTGCAACAGTTCCGTCGCCGTCATCCTGGGAGATCGTGTCCGAGATGTTGCTATCCGAACTCGTGCTCGTTGCTGCGCCGGCGCCGCACATGTTGCAGACATTTGGCGGATAGTCCGGCGACTCGGTGATGGGCGAGACCGGATTGGGACCGATTATTGGCGGCCGGGTGGTGGTCGGTTCCGGCAGCCGCGTGGACAGGCAAAATTTCTGGAGTGGGAGATGCGCCGCGTCGGAGCTGCCGGTGAGCGAGTTGCTCAGCGAGAAGCTGGCGGGGAATGAGCTGATCGTGAGCCCGGCCTGGTGGATCAAGAGCCCCAGCGAGTCGCCCACATTGTATGGTCCGCCCGATTGCGTCAGGAGGCCGCCGACGATCGTCAGCCGGACTTCGAATTCGGCGTCGGCCGTAGTGATCGTGTTCCCGAAGCCGAATTCCTGGGCCTGGGCCGTCAGCAAGCTGCCGTCGTAGGTCGTGCCATTGACGACGACGTGGCCGTTGATCGAAAAATCGGGGCTCGGACCGCCCGAGACGAGGTAGCCGTAATTGTCCAGATCGATGCTCAATGTCGTCTTGGCGGCGGTCTTGTTCGTCTGATTGGTGATCCGGTCCACGGAGCCGTCCGGCATCTTGAGCGAGAGCGGTGTCGAGCTGTACTGGAACGGGTTGTCGTTGTTGCCGACCTGGGTGTAGGAGATGTTGGTGCGGGCGCCGGAGGCGATGTCGGGCTTGGTGGCCAGTTGCGAGATCCCGAGCAGGGAGAGCATGCAGCGCTCCTCGAGCGACTCGAGGAGGGGTCGTCGTCTCGCGGGCTTGCGGGGGCGGCGCGGCGGATTCGTGACGAACCTCGGGAGATGAGAGCGCACGCCGAGATGGGCCGGAGAATGGAACGCCATCGCGCATCCCTCCTGCGTCGGGATCCGAGTTGTAGATCGACCGGATTGAAGTGCGTTCGAGGCGCAATGCGCGCCAGCATCGCCTGAATTGCATTCGTCGAGTGGCTGGCGGGTCCCCAGGGCGCCGCCATCCCGTCAGTCTCAACGCTCCCTAGATCGCCCGGACGCGTCCGCGGAGGCGGCGTAGTGCACCCCAACTCGCGATGGTCGTCATCGCGAGGATTCCCAGGAACGACGTGGAGGGTTCGGGTATGGCCGCGCCGGCCACATACTGCTTGAGGGTGTTGCCCGAGAAGTCGGACAAGAAGTCGCCCAGGATACCGCTGGCTTGTTGCTCGACGACGAGGTCAAATCCCCCGGTCGAGCCGGCCTGGAACAGATTCGTGAACGTGCCGCCGCCCGAGAGCGGGATCGACGCCTGAGTCAGGGCCCCGCCGGTGATATTCATGAGGCCGTTGAATTCCCAGGGCGCCGGGCCGCCGGGTGCGGTCCCCAAGGCGTTGATCGTGGCCGTCAGGAGGGTGGACTCGTTCACGTCGTTCGTTCCGTCGCCGTCGATGTCGATGGCGCCGGTCACGTTCAACGAACCGGTACCCACCAGGTTGCCGCTCGTGTCAACGGTCATGATGAGGGTGGCCAGGTCGCTGCCGGTGATCGGGGCGAAAACCGTACTCGTCAGGAAGTACAGGCCGGTGGCCTGCACGTTGAAGTCGCCGCTCGACTGGTCGTAGTTCACGGAGCCATCCGTGGCGAGGATGAGCGGCTGGTTCGGGTCGAAAGTGAACGAGAGGAGTCCGCCGGCGCGGCATTCGGCCACGGGCCAAAGCGAAAGGGTTCCCACGACCAGGGCGAGTCGCGCGAGCGTGCCCGGTGAGCACCAACCTAAGAGGCGCATCGGAGGTGGAACCCTCATTGCATGAGTGGCGATCGGTTTTCCTCGGGATTCGCGCAACTCAAGTCCAGTGCACGACGGCGCGGACCCGTGATCGGGAATCAGATGACCGTGGTCATGGGTTTCGTCCTGAAACGAAGGCCAGCACTTCGTCGCGCTCGCACGCAGGTCCCCACTGGTCGCCGAGGTACTCGAAGAGTATCCTCGCCGCTATCGAGCAATCCGGGCTGACCCGAGTTCATCAGTCGGATATAGCGATCTGTCCGGTCGGTATCAAGGAAAAAAAACCAATATTCTCAGAATCCAGAGAAAATGCTTTTTTCGCGATCCGACTTGATGCTTTCGCGAAACATCAGGCGTATTGCGTGCCGGCAATTCGACCTGTCGTCCTGGGTTGAGCGACTCCTCGACGGTTGAGTCATGTCAGTCCCGGATCGATCGCCGATCAGCCTCACGAAAAGGCTCGAGCGAGCTCCTCGACGACGGGCTCATTGGCCTCTGGGAACCGAAGCGCACCGAGTCGATCGGCCGAGACCCATTCGAATCCCGACCCGTCGGCCGGCTGGGAAGCGGGATCCTCGGTCGTGCAATCGTAGAAGAACAGCTCGACGAGACCGTGGGGATAGCGATGAGTCGTGGCATGTCGGAGCGGCCCGACGACGACGCGCAGTCCGATTTCCTCGATGCATTCGCGGGCCGTGGCCTGGGAGGGGTCTTCCCCGGGCTCGCACTTGCCGCCGGGGAACTCCCAGTAGCCGGCGTAGACGGTCCCCTTCGGTCGCCGTCTCACGAGGAACCGGTTGGCTCGCCGGACCAGCCCGATCCCGACGGGAATCGGTCTTCCCGGAGACCCGCTCATAAACGCTTGAGCTCGTCGTCGTTCAGGAGCGCGGCCGCCAGCTCCGGATTGGCCGCTTGAACCTTGCCCAGGATGAGCGACTTCACCTTCTCGATCGCCCGGCCGGGCGATCCCATGATGTTGTAACCGCAGTCCACGTGGAGGATCTCGCCGGTGATCCCGCTGGCCAGGTCCGAGAGCAGGAACATCCCGGTGGTACCCACCTCGTCGCGGGTGATATTGCGGTCCAACGGCGAGGCCATCTCGTAGAGCCCGGCGAGCTTATCGGAATCGCCGACCGCCGAGGCGGCCAGCGTCTTGACCGGACCCGCCGAAACGGCGTTGACCCGGATCTTCCTCGGGCCGAGGTCGTATGCGAGATATTTGACCGCGGAATCGAGAGCCGCCTTGCAGACGCCCATCAAGTTGTAGCCGGCGACGACCCGCTCGCCGCCGAAATACGTCAGTGTGACGATCGAACCGCCCTCGCTCATCGACTCGGCCGCATGCCGCGCCACGATCGCGAGCGAGTAGACGCTGATATCCATCGCCGTCTTGAAACCGTCGCGACTGGATTTGACGAACGGCCCCTTCAGGTCTTCCAGAGGCGCATAGGCGATCGAGTGCAGCACGAAATCGAGCGTACCGAAGGTTTCGCGCGCCTCGGAGAACACACGGGCCACATCCTCATCCTTCTGGACGTCGCAGGGCGTGATCAGCTTGGCGCCGATGGGATCGGCCACCTTTCGGACGCGACGCTCCATCTTGTCGCCGGGCAGGTGGGTGAATCCCAGCTCAGCTCCCTCGTCGTGGAGCTTCTTGGCGATCGCCCAGGCGATGCTGAAGTCGTTGGCAACGCCCAGGATCAGCCCCTTTTTTCCCGTGAACAGTCCCATCCGCCCTGCCCCTTTCCACGATCCACTCTTCGCGCGAACGTGCCGATTCCATCTCGATCCAATGCACCCTACGGTACGATACCCGGACTCGCGGGCCGGCTCAACAGGGACTTTCCGCGCGGAGGTCGTACGGAGTGAGCTGGTCGGCCTCGGTATCGTAGATCGCACACCAGCCGTCGCAGACGGCTGCAACCACGGCGAGATAGCGCCTGTCGTGCTCGAACCGGATTGGCCGATCGCCCGACCAGGGCAGCGCACCGTCGGTATTCACGGCCAGCCATCGGTGGAAGTGCCCTACGAAAATCCGGCGGTGCGGGAACGCCCCGAAGTTGCGGGCGGCCGCCTCGGGGGTCTCCGGCATCCGTTCGAGATACCAGGGCTGCGTGATGTCGGTGGGATCGATACACGGCAAGACGTGGCTCAGGAGCACATCGTCGATCTCCAGCCTCGCCTCGAGACGCCGCATATAATCGAGGGTCCTCCAGTCGAACGGATTCTCGACCGAGCTTCCACGACCGGCGAAGAGCCCGAATTCATGATTGCCCCAGACTCCATAGACATCCGCGGCGCGGAGCAGGTCCACGGCATCGGCGAAACGTGCGCCGGTCTCGAAGATGTCACCGAGCGTGAATAAGCGGTCGGCGCCTTCGCGGCGGCATCGCGCGATCGCGATCGCCAGCCGATCGACGTCCTCGTGGATATCGGCCAGAAGTCCCATCCGCATCCGTAGTCCTCCTCGCTTCCCAAGGCCTTACCCGGCTGGACAATTCGAACGCGAACGCTCATTCCAACGGAACGGGCCGGACCACGAGTGGCTCGACCGTCCCCGATCGCTGCCTTCCGCCTCCAGTCATCCATAATAACACAGCAAGAACCATTCCCGATCCCGCCTGGCCTTCGATTGCATGAACTCCCCTCGATTCGTGGACTCGCGTGGGGCATTCGGATAAGCTTCTTGGGGCTCGTGGCGGCTCCCGGATTCGAGGACCTGCGGAGTTGAGGTGGCGGGATGGGTCAAGGGTCGGTGAGTCAAGTCGGCGGACAAGGTTTCTGGAACTGGTTGACCTCGCCGCGGCGATTGAGCGTGAGCAGCGACACCTGGACCTGGCTGGCGGTCGTGGTCGGAGTGGTCCTACGTTTGTCGGATTACACGGTATTACGGCCGCTCTACAGGGACGAGAAATCGCTCCTCGAGAACCTCGTCGCGCTCCCGGTCTTCGACTTCCGGACGATCCTGACCGAATATCAACTGGCGCCTCCGGGATTCCTGGTGCTCGAGCGGTTGATGGTCCGCCTGCCGTGGAACAACGTGCTGGAGGCCCGGCTTTTCCCGCTACTTTGCGGCATCGCCTCGATGTTCCTCTTCCGATCCACGGCCCGCCGCTATCTGACGCCTCGAGCCGTCCCGATCGCGACCGGGCTCTTCGCGATGGCCGACTGGCTGATCTACTACTCGACGGAGCTCAAGCAATATTCGTGCGACCTGGCGCTGACACTGGTCGCGCTTCGGCTGGCGGCCGGCACGCGAGCGGAATCGGAATCCGACTCATCTTCGTCGACCGGTCCCGCAACGTTGACGACTCGACGTCTGCTGACGATCGCCGGATTCGGGGTCGTCGGAGTCTGGTTCTCTTATCCGCTGGCTTTGGTGCTCGCCGGTGTCGGGACCTACCTGATCACGATAGCGGCGAGGCGCAAGGACTGGCGGCAGTTCCTCGGCCTTGCTATGACCGGCGTGGCGTGGTTATCGAGCTTCGCAGCATGCTTCGTGGTCTCGCACCGCATCCTGAGCAAGGAGCCTTTCATCTGGAACTGGTGGGACTTCGCATTCTTGCCGATCCCCCCGCGATCGTCGGCAGACCTGGAGCGGGACTTCTGGCAGATCCTCAACATCTTCGATAGCCCTTCAGACCTCCTCACGCCCCTGGGCGTCTTGCCCTCGGCATTCCTGGCTCTGGGGTTATTTCTCGCGGGCGGAGCGGCGGTGTTTCGTCGATGGCCCGGCGGCTTTTACCTGCTCACGGCCCCGATCGTCTTCGCGGTCGCGGCCTCGGCCCTGCACCAATACCCGTTTCATGGACGGCTCTTGATCTTCCTGGTCCCTTCGATCCACATGCTCGTCGGCGAGGGCGCCGCGGCGCTGACGCGACGGGGAGGCCCGTGGCTGACTCTCGCGATGGGCGCCTTCCTGTTGTTCCAGCCGGTATCCGACGTGGCATGGAATCAGTACATCCAGAAGACGCAGCACGTCGGTCACGACTCACACGGCGACCTGCGTCCCGACCTCCTCGATTATCTCGAATATCGCGCCACGAGGCGGCCCAAGCCATGAATCGTCTCCTCTCGTGGTACGAGCGGAACGTTGGCCGCCCCCCCTTTCCCGGCCGGCTATCGCTCCCGGTACCCCGAACATCGAATGCTTTCACGCATCAAAGAGCCGCGATGATCAACCCAGATATGCGGGTTGCGTTCTGGCTGCGATCGCCGCGGCCGCGGTCGGCCTTCGCGTCTACCGGCTCGACCGGCTGTGCTTCTGGTACGATGAGGTCGTCACCATGAGACTGGCGCGTGCGGGTAGCCCCCGGGCGCTCATCGAACGGCTCTTCCAGATCGACGCCACTCGTGCGCCACTCCACCCGCTGCTCCTGGAATTCTGGACCCAGGCGTTCGGCGCGTCGGAATCATCCGGACGCGGGTTCAGCGTGCTCTGCGGCCTTGCGACCATCTTCCTGATCTTCGAGATCGCCCGCGCCGCGTTCGATACCCACACCGGGCTCTGGGCCGGCTGGCTGGCCGCACTCAGCCCCGCGTTGATCGTTTACTCGCGCGAGGCGAGGATGTATGCCTGGCTCGTCCTGGTCACATGTCTGTGCTGGCGGCTGCTCATGGCCTTGAGCCGGTCGCGGGACGCGGGTTCACCGACCGCGGCCGTCGATCGCGGCCAGGACGCGATGCGGTGGCATTCCTGGCCTGTGCTTGACCTGGCCTATGCGGCGATCGTGACGGCCCTGATTTATTCGCACCCCTTGGGGCTGTTGATGGCCGGGGCTCTGGCACTGGTCGCCCCGATCGCCTTCGGCTCGTGGAGGCGATGGCTGGCGGCGCATCTCGTCGTAGCGGCCGTTGCTCTTCCCTGGGTTGGCAATTACCTCGATCATCCGCCCGAGTTCCTCAGCGAGCCACCCACACTCAAAATGCTCCTGGGGACGCCGATCGGGTTCGTCGGCGGCAATTCTCTGTTGCTGCTCGTCCTGGTCGGCCTGATCGCCTGGGGCATCGCGCGACAGGCCATGGCCCGCGATCCCGACGGACGATGGCGCATCGTGCCCGAAAGAGGAACCGCCCCGTTATTCCTGTTCCTCTGGTTGATTATCCCGCCCCTGGCGCTCTTCTTTTACTCCAGGGTTGTCAATCCGATCTTCGGCCCGGCACGATATACGGTATTCGTGGCGCCGGCGTATCTGATCCTGGTCGCCCTGGGTTTGACCCGCATTCCCCCGGCACTTCGATATCCCTTGGGGCTGATCCTGACCATTGTCGCCGTGCTGGAGTTGGGCCCGAAAGTCTACGACCCCGAGCTGAAGGCCGATTGGCGGGGATTTTCGGCCAGGCTCGCCTCAAGCCGGGGAGAGCCGGGCACGACCCTTGTGATCGTGGCCTCGTCGAACCAGGGACCGAACGTCGAGGTCGAGACGGCCCGATATTACCTCCCCGAGGGTTGTGAGGCGATCGCACTGGACGAGGCGACGCCGGCTCGGCTTGATCGCATGGGCGTAAGAGATATCTACCTGGGCGTCGGCTCGAGGCACGGGCTCCCGGCCGTTCCGATCCCGGAACGTGTTGACCCCTACGATTTCCGCCCGGATATGAGTTTTCCCGGTCTCACGATCTACCGCGCCGAAAAGCCCTCGTCCTTGAGGGCGAGGTCGGCAGGCAAGACATAGAGATCAATCTTGTTCTTATTGCCGCGGACGGGTTGGGGTCGAAAATGGACGGACGAGAAGTTGGGTTGATCGGCGGAATCGTCGGCGGGATACTCGGAATCCTCGGCGGAGTGGTCGGATCGTATTTCAGCATCAAGAACACGAATGGGCCTCGCGAGCGTGCTTTCATGATCCGGCTGACGGCCCTCGGAAGCGTGACCCTCGCCACATTCCTGTTCGCCCTCTGGCTGACCCCGACCCCGTTCCGTCCGTTGTTGTGGCTTCCTTATGCGTTTCTCCTGCCCTGGTCCATACGCGCCGGCAATCGCAGGCAGGAACTGATCCGACGCGAGGAGTCGCTCGAAGCGTCGAACGAGGGCTACTCGTGAGACGGCGGCCCGCGTCAGGCATCGGAGCATGTCTAATACCTTTGACGCGACCGCACCGGCCGGTTATCGGGAGATCTTTTTCTCGCGGGATGCTCGCGATTCGCCTCCGAACCTGAGAAACTGGATCCCGACGGCCCGATTATCGTGGCAGATGACCCATCGGAATTCATCGATCGGTTCTTCAATCGTGTGCCGGATCGATCCATGAAATGTTTTATACAGACATGTCGATCAAATCTCGCTTCTTGATGAGTCCGATACCGAGCGGAAAATGGTCCACGGGCGCGCTCATGCGGGCGATCATCCCGATCGCGCTCCAACTGGTCCTCTTCGAGGGCGTTTGGTGGATGATCCTCATGCCGCCCGTCGCCCTGGCTGTCTTGACCTGCAACCTGGGCTTGTTGTTCATGTCGGTGCGCCCCAGGTCCTGGGAGACGCGAATCGTGGGGATGATGCTGGGTGGCACCGCGGCCGCGATCGCCTCTGCCCTTTTTTACGTTCTGGGTGATTTCCTAAACAGATCCACGACCGTACTCGGAACGCTCGTGCGAGATGGATTGGGGAACTGGGCAAGTTCCTTGACGGACCAAAGTGGTGGATTAGCCACGGTCCTTTATCTCCTCATTATGTATGTGACACAGATCGAAGCGGGCGTGGTGGTGATCCTCGGGGTGGCCGTGATCTGGGCGGGCGGCTCTCTCGACCATTGGTGCCGCGGCCGCTGGGCCCGGTATCGCGAAGCCAGGCCGATGCGACCATCCCGAGCCGAACACGAACAGACGACGACCTCAACTTGAATGCTCGTCAGTCCCATTCGAGGCAGCCTTCATGCATTTCTGGAACAAGCTGTCCACGGCCGCTCTGATGCGATTGACGATCCTGGCCTCGCTCAACTTGCTGCTGGGTCGGTTGGTCGGGCGGTGGGACATCCTGCTCCACCCCTGGTTCTTCCTGATCGTCGTGACGCTCAACCTGGGCCTCTACGCGATCGTGGTGTATACCGGCACCCTGAATACGACCCTGATCGGGATGATGTTGGGTGGACTCGCGGCCATCCTGGGGACCATCACCTTCACCGGCATGGGCCCCGGCGCGTTCATGTATGGAGCCGGGTTTTTGGCGATCGGCAGCCTGATCGAGCTGTTCCTGAATTGGGTCCTCGAAAAGGTTCCTGCCAATGTCGACGCGGGTGGACCGATCCGTCTCCGGCAGGATCAGTTAAGCATGATCGGCTATCTGGTGATCGATGCGGCCGGACTCTTGATGATCGGTTTCGGCGGCCGGATGGCGCGGCGTTTGCTTGCAACCAAGCGGCCGCAAGAGGCTCCGACGGTCCCTCCTGCCTCTTGACGTCGGCGCAGTAAGTCCGATGTAATCATCCACTTGGCCGCATTCACCCGTTCGAGTCCCCCGGAACGCAACCCTGATGTCCGCCGGCGATCTCCCTCCTCATCCTCCAGACGCCAATCCATCGAATTCATTGACGGCGCCTCGGCCCAAACGCCGCGGACCAACGTCTGGCCAGGTGCTGGTCGTCACGAGCGTGATGTTCACGTTCATCTCGTTCTGGAGGACGGCCGCCATCGTCCTGTGCGACCTGGCGAGCACGGCCTATTACATCGGCGGCATCGTCGAGTCGCAGATCGGTCCGGCCGCGCCCTGGTTCATCCTCGCCGTCATGATGTTCAGCTATGCGGTGCGGAGCGTCTACATCGAGAGCTGCTCGATGTTCGTTCGCGGCGGCGTCTACCGGATCGTCAAGGAGGCGCTGGGGAGCAAATTCGCCAGGTTGGCGGTCTCGGCGCTGTTGTTCGATTATATCCTCACCGGCCCCATCAGCGCGGTCACCGCGGGTCAGTACATCATCGGGTTGCTGAATGACCTGTTCGAGCTCGGGCCGACCAGCAAACTGATGACCTATCAGAATGCGCTCTCCGCCGCCATGGCGATCGCCGTGACCGTCTACTTCTGGCGTGTCAACACCAAGGGAATCCATGAATCGAGCGATCAGGCCCTGAAGATCATGGGGGCCACGACGATCATGGGCGTCGTCATGGTCATCTGGTGCCTGGTGACGGTCGCGGTCGAACCCGAGAAGCGGCACCTCCCCCCGATGACGCCAAGCCTGGACAAGAAAGTCGATCCGGTCACGCGGCAACCGATCCTGGATCCGTTCCAGAAACAGGTGGATCCGCTGGGCTTCATCGGAGAGACGCGGCTGGGCAAGGCCCTGAGGCCCGATCACATCAATTGGTGGAGCCTGATCGGCGTGGTCGGTGTTCTCATGGCGTTCAGCCACTCGATCCTGGCGATGAGCGGCGAGGAGACGCTGGCACAGGTATACCGCGAGGTCGAGAGTCCCAAGCTCAAGAACTTCAAGCGCGCCGCACTCGTGGTGTTCCTCTATAGCTTGCTATTCACGTCGTTGATCAGCTTCTTCGCGGTGATGATTATCCCGGACGATGTCCGGATGTCGCGCTACAGCAGCAACCTGATCGGCGGGCTCGCGATGAACGTCGTCGGGCCGCAGTGGGCTCGGCTGACCTTGAACGCGCTGGTCGTGCTCGTGGGATCGCTGATCCTCTCGGGCGCGGTCAATACCGCGATCGTCGGCTCCAATGGCGTGCTGAACCGCGTCTCGGAGGACGGCGTCTTGCCCGACTGGTTCCTTCGGCCTCACCCCAAGTATGGGACGACCTCGCGCCTGATCAATCTCGTGGTCGTGCTCCAGATCGTGACGATCGTCGGTAGCCGGGGTAACGTCCTGACTCTGGGCGAGGCCTACGCGTTCGGCGTGGTCTGGAGCTTCGTCTTCATGTCGATGTCGATGCTCATCCTCCGCTTCAAGCGCCGGGATCGCGCGAATATGAGGTCCCATTCAATATTCGGATCGGGAATGTCAACTGGCCGATCGGGATGACACTGATCTTCCTGGTATTGGCCCTCGCCGCGATCTGCAACCTGATGACGAAGGAGGTCGCGACGATCACCGGCGTGGCCTTCACCGCGGGATTCTACCTGGTTTTCTGGCTGAGCGAGCATGCGCACCGTCGCCGGATGGGGAGCCCCGCGGAACATCACGAGCACCTCGAGCAGTTCAACCAGGAGCAGTCGGACAGCTTGAGCGTGGAGGCCCTGCGCCTCACCCTCCCCTATCGCAAACTCGTGGCGATCCGCTCGCCCTACAACCTGGGCATGCTCGAGCGTTGCCTGGCGGAGACCGACCCGGAGACGACCGAGGTTGTCGTGATGACCGCGAGCGTGCTGCCGCTGGGCTCGGGCGACTTTCATCCGACGATCTCCGATCAGGATCGCCAGCTATTGACGGCCGTCGTCAACCTGGCCGAGCAAGTGGGCAAGCCGGTCAAGCCCCTGATCGTGCCGACGAACGAGCCCTTCTACGCGATGGCCCAGACGTCCAAGACGATCGGCGCCCAGGAGCTGATCATGGGCCCCTCGAACAAGTATCGACCCGAGGATCAGCTCGACCTGGTCGCGCTCTACTGGTTCAACGTCTGCGGGGCCAAGCCCGAGCCCATCTCGATCCGGGTCCTCGGCAAGGACCGCGATGCCCGGCTGGATATCGCCGGCGGCAGCCAGATCCCCAAGGCCGGCGCCGGGGCCGCCGAATCGGCCAGGATCCTCGCCGAGCTCCGCAAGGGGTGGCACGGGGTCGAGCGGCTCCTGCTGGCCTACGACGGGAGTCCCTTGAGCGCCGATTTCCTCGACACCGTCATGAGCTTCCTCGACCCCGCCATCGCGGTGACGCTGATCGACGTCGTCGAGGAGGGCTCCTCGGAGAAGGGGATCGATGCGAAGGAGGCGGCCCGAGAAGTCCTCGAACGAGGAGTCGAGCGGGCTCGTGAGTTGGGTCGAACCGTCGAGTACCGGGTCGCTCATGGCGAGGCCGGCCAGGAGATCGTCCGGACGGCGGTCAACGGCAAGTTCGACGCCATCTTCATGAGCCTCCGTGGCGCCTACCGACGCGGCGATACGACCGCGTTCGCGTCGAATACGCGATATGTCCTCGAGAACGCCCCGTGCCGCGTCATCCTCGGCTTCGCCCCCAAGTCCATCCCCTCACCCACCGGGAATGGCAAGTCCGAAGGCTCTTGAGTGCCGGGAGAATCGGATTCGGAAGAACACGAATTGAAGACTTTGACCGCGAAAAACACGAAGGACACGAAAAAAGAATGACAAGAATTGACGTGTGATCAGAATGCGTTAGGGCTCTACTCTCTCAGATCTCGCGAATGTAGGGCGGTGCCAGGCGAAAAATCTTCTCATACTCGTTTTTTTTCGTGATGTTCGTGTTTTTCGTGGTTAAATTCTTCTTGCCTTTTCAGAGATCCATATCTTCCAGATCGACCGAGCCGGTCGTGCCTTGATCGGTCGGGTCGGTCAGCCTGCGGAGTGCACGGCCCCACTTGCGAGGCAGCTTCTTGCGGCCGAACTCCGCCATCCGGGGCACGAACTGATTCCAGGTCATCACGGTCAGGCAAGTGGCCGCGTTGAGGATGGCGACGAGCACCCGGCCGCGATGGATCGCCAGCACCGCGACGGCCCCGTTCCCGGGATTGCGCCCGAGGCGACGGGTGCGGGTCAGTGCCCGGCGAAGCTCGTCGGCGGCCGAGGCCGGATCGGCCGCGAACCGCTCGACGAACCGCTCGATGGCATGTCGTGAGAGGTGCACCGTGCTGTAATCACGCTGCCCGGGAGGGGTCACCGCGGTCCCTTACTCCTGTCATTCCGGCTTCCCGGTGGCCGCCCAGAGGACGCCGCGCTGCATCCACTTGTGGAAGTTGGGGTCGGCCATCGCCCCGGTATCGTGCCCCAAGACGTTTTCATAAACGCGGCCCTTACCGTAGTGGTTCACCCAGATCACCGGCTCATCCTTGCCCGTGCCCCTCGGCTTCTTGGGGTCGGAATACGCGGTGGCGAGCACCTCGCTGCCGGGGGTCAGCATCGAGTTCTGGTAGAGCTCGTCGGTCGGGTGTTCGAACTCGGCCGGGAGCCCCTCGGAGATCGGGTGCTTGGCCTCAGTCTTCTTCACGCTGAAGACATGCGCCGGGCCGTGAAAACCCTGAGTCCGCCATCCGCCCGCGACAGCCTTCTCGAACTCAGCCCAGTTCGGACGGGCGAAGGCCGCCGAGGCGAAGTGGTATCCCACCAGGCCCTTGCCCTCCTGAACCGCCTTGAGGAAAGCCTCTTTATTGGCCTCCGACCACTGCGTATCGGGCGGCCCATTCGGACCATCCCAGTAGTTCAGGATGAATACGTCGTATTTCGCGAGATTCTCGGGAGTCAAATCCTTCGACGGGGTGGTGGTGATATCGACCTTGATTCGATCGCCCTTCTCGAGCATCTCCTTCAGGGCCTGGGAAGTCTCTTTCCACTTGTGCGCCCCGACGTTATGGCCGGTGATGAGCAGCGCGTGCACCGGCTTGCCGTCGCTGGAACCGGGACGATTCTGCTCGGCCTGGGTCGTCGGCTGGTTCCGAGGTTGGCCGGGAGCGGCGGCGATCGGCGCGGAGGACTCCGAGGCAAGGACTTCATCGAGCGAGATGGGCCCGAAGACCGGGACGGCCATATCCATCCCGTCAACCAGGTTGCAGTAAGGATCCATCCCGTAGCCATAAAAGAGGGCCGACTTCGGGGGAACGGCGCCGGTCAGTTTCAGGATCACGGTGTCCCGGGCCTTGCCGACGCACGCCTCGAAGATCATCGGTATCTCGCCGCCGTCTTCCTTGTGGATGGAGAACCCGGCGATGTGGTGATCGGGTTTCAGCCCGATACTCGAGGAATCTCCCGCACTGAATGTCTGGGCTTGATTCATCATCGATGCCATGCCACCGTTCCCGACCATGCCGGCCATCCCTGGCATCGAGCGGTACGGGGCCCCTACTCCCATGTTGACCCCTTTGAACTTGACCATCAACGTGTTGGACGAACCTTTCGTGACGCGGTCGAGCGTCGGCGTGGTCGCACCGACCTGACCGAAGAGCTCACGCTGAGCGATCCTGGCCAGCCGCTGACCGGCCCTCTTCAGCCCCTGCGTGCCGACGTGGATTGCGTCGTCCAGTTCCAGGTCGATGACGGAGATCACGGCCGTATTGGGCACGCGCTCGGGGAGCAGGCGCTCCGCATCCTGGACGGCGTTCCATCCTTTAGGATTGACCGCGGCGACGAACCGGCCGATCTGTACGAAGTAGAATGGGAGCTCGGGCTGGCCGAAATCGGCCCGGACCGCCCCGATGAAGCGTGCGAAGACCTGCGAGTAGGATTTCCAGGCTTCCGGATTCATCGCATCGCTTTCTCCCTGATACCAGAGCACGCCCTTGACCTTGCCTCCGGCGAGACGAAACTGACGCATCATCGAGCCATACAGGCTGTTTCCCCCGTCATCCTTCTTGGCCGGGTTCCATTGCTCCATGCTGGTGCCACCGTGCGCGCAGGCGACGAGGCCGATCGGGATCCTCGTGGCTTCGACCATCGCCGCGGCAAACGGCAATCCCAGGCCGGCGCCTTTCTTGCGGGTCTTGTGCGTCCGGGCCGAGCGATCGGCGCGAGTCTTGGCGTCGCCCGAATGCACGGCATCCGGAGAGTCGACCAACCAGTGGAGCGGCTCCTCGGCCTGCGACCACTTGCCGTCCATGCCGAGCATCATGACCTGCTGGCGCGGGGGAGTCACGTCGATCAGGTCTCCGACCCCTTCCATGTTCGATTGGCCGGCCAGCACCCAGAGATCCCCCACATAGACCGGGCCGGCCGTTGTGGTGATGTTCCGCTTGTCGATTTCGAGCCGGCACTGGATCGTGTACGGGCCGCCGACCGGGACGCCGACGATCTTGCCCTCGACGAACTTGGTGCCCATCATGGCCATGTTCGGGCTATTGATGGACGCGTCGAGTAGCTTGGCATCCTTGTACGAATCGTCGAGGGCGATTGCGATGTCCGCTCGCCCATTGGCGTCGCGCTGATAGACCCGCGACGCGACCGGCTCCTTGAGCTTGACGGAGGTCGAGGGCATCGGTGCCCCCCCCAAGCCCGGCTGAAAACCTCCGAGCTGGGCCAGTAGCGGAGAATGGTTCGCGGTCATCCCGATGAACGCGACCGTCGCGAAGGCGAGGCGAGACGAGAAGTATCGTGACCCTGGCATCGTCGGAAAACTCCCTGGTGAAGACGCGGTCGTTGGCTCATTCTCGTGCGTTTTCATCGTACAGGGCGCGCAAGGGAGGCGAAAGAGTCTGGGCATCCCATCGTAGGGCGCTTTACGCTCGCGTTGCGCACGCGTAATACCAACCCGAAGCGTCAGCGAGGCGATCATCGGCGGCATCCTCGCTGACGCTTCGGCTTAGTATGAATGAGATTCGAGTCGAGCTGTGCTCAACCCAAGCGTCAAGAGCTCGAGAGCCGCTCGTAGCGCCTCTCGAGGTTGCGACGGATCAATCCGGTGGCCCTCGACGGTGGGGCCTACCCGTTCGGCCGTCGAATCTCAGCGAGAGCCCAGCATTGACGAGATCGTCTGTGCATTGACCGGCCGAATCACGCCCTTTTCGGTAATGATGCCGGCGATGAGTTCGGCCGGGGTGACGTCGAAGGCGGGATTATAGACGTCGATGCCATCGGGAGCGGTCTGGCGGCCGAAACCATGGGTGATCTCGCGAGGGTCGCGCTGCTCGATCGGGATAGCCGTCCCATCGGGAGTCGCCAGATCGAATGTGCTCGACGGCGCCGCGACGTAGAAGGGGATGTCGTGAGCCCTGGCGAGCAGGGCCACGCTATAGGTGCCGATCTTGTTGGCGGTGTCTCCGTTGGCGGCGATCCGGTCGGCCCCGACCACGACGAGATGAACCTTGCCTTCCTTCATCACCTGCGCGGCCATGTTGTCGCAAATCAAAGTGACGGGGATTCCCCTTCGCTGGAGTTCCCAGGCGGTCAGTCGGGCGCCCTGGAGGAGGGGCCTCGTCTCGTCGGCGAAGACGCGGACGGCGATCCCCTGCTCGTGAGCGGCGAAGATGACCGCAAGGGCCGTACCGTAGTCCGCGGTCGCCAGGCCGCCGGCGTTGCAATGGGTGAGGACCCCCTGGCCCTCGGCGAGCAGGGCCGCGCCATGACGGCCGATTTCCCGGCACATGGCGCGGTCCTCCTGTTCGATCGCACCGGCCTCCACAAGCAGCCGATCCAGCAAGTCTGGTCCGCCACCATGCCAATCGGAGGCTGCGGCGTCGATCCGGTCGAGGGCCCAGAATAAGTTGACGGCCGTCGGGCGGCTGGTGCGAAGATGTTTGGTCGCCGCATTCAGGGAGCGGCGTACCGCGTCCACGTCCTGGATGCCCCGGGACCGAGCCCCGATCACAGCTCCATAGGCGGCGGCCACGCCGATCGCGGGTGCACCGCGGACGCGCAACATCTTGATCGCCTCCCAGACCGACTCGACATCCCGACACTCGATCTCGAGATAATCGGTCGGTAACCGGGTCTGGTCGATCAGTCGCAAGGAGCCCGTCGCCGCATCTCCGGACCATCGGATCGTCTGTACCGGATCAATCCTCATTCATCGTCCTCATCGTCCTCGGCCTCCTCCGGATCGATCCAGGTGTAGAACTCGGAGAAGACCTCCCAGATATTCTGCATGGCGCCTTTCAATTCTTCCTGCTTGACCGGCCCGCGTGCGCTTCCATAGCCCGCGACCTCCGAGGCCAGTCGGAGCAGGTCCAGGTTCTGCCGGCGCATCTGCAAGAAGATCTGGCTCTGAGTATCGAGCTCGAGTGCTTCACCGAGTGCTTCCTGGACCTCGTGTTCGCACTCGTGATCGTGGTCGTGGTCGTGCGTATCATCGTGGCCGGACTTGCTGTCGAAATCATTCGGGTTCATGGAGAGAAATCCTCCGGGATCATCAGAGAAGTTGTAGGCGGGGTCTGTGACCCCGCGATCCAGATCCCGGCCTCACAGAGGCCGGCTACAGAAGAGCGATCCAGATCCCGGCCTCACAGAGGCCGGCTACAGAAGAGTTCATCAGGATCGCCCCGCCGGAGCGGTCACGGCGACGGTGGCCAGTTTGGCATCGAGTGGATACAGCGGAAGTCCGAAGGTCTGGGCGACGGCCCGATTCGTGACGCGTCCCCGGGTGATATTCACCCCCTCGGCCACGCCCGGATCCGCGGCGGCCAGGCCCTGCCATCCGAGCTTGGCGAGTTGCAAGACATAAGGGAGCGTGACATTGCAGAGGGCATATGTGCTGGTTCGCCCGACGGCGCCGGGCATGTTGGTCACGCAATAATGGACGATCCCGTCGACCAGGTAGGTGGGCTGCTGGTGGGTCGTCGGCCGGCTGGTCTCGATGCATCCTCCCTGATCGATGGCCACATCGACGATCACCGCACCGTTCTTCATCCGCCCCAGATCCTCGCGGCCGACGAGTCGAGGTGCGCGGGCGCCCGTGATCAAGATGGCGCCGATGACGAGGTCCGCACGCTCGATCGATTCCCGGATCGTGTGCCGGTCGGAATAGAGTGTCGTCACATTCGAGGGCATGATGTCGTCCAGGTATCTCAGGCGGTCCAGGTTGATATCCAGGATCCGGACCGTGGCACCGAGACCGGCGGCGACCTTCGCCGCGTTCGAGCCCACCACGCCGCCGCCCAGGATCGCGACCTCGGCCGGAGCGACGCCCGGCACTCCCGAGAGCAAGATCCCCCGCCCCTCCTGGGGACGCTCCAGGTACTTGGCCCCCTCCTGGATGCTCATCCGTCCGGCGACCTCACTCATCGGGGTCAGCAAGGGAAGCCCGCCACGCGCGTCCCGCAGCGTCTCGTAGGCGACGGCCGTGACGCCGCTCTCGATGATCGCGCTCGTCAGGCGGTCGTCGGCCGCGAAGTGGAAGTAGGTGAAGACCGTCTGATCGGGGCGCAAGAAAGGCCACTCGGACGCCTGCGGTTCCTTGACCTTGACCACGAGATCCGCTTCGGACCAGATCTGGGCCGCTTCGCTCACGATGACCCCGCCCACCGACTCGTAGAAACCGTCGGCGATCCCGCTCCCCTGCCCGGCCCCGGCCTCGATCAAGACGCGATGTCCCGCCTGGGTCAACTCCTCCACTCCGACCGGCAGCATCGCCACGCGATACTCGTCCGATTTGATCTCCCGTGGCACTCCGACAATCATCCCGGCGATCTCCCAGGCTCGGGGCCTTCGTCGCGCAACGCAAATCGCGGTATCTCTCGCCGCAAGGGGCGGCTGGCATCCGTAATATTCGATCAGAGTGGGGCCGCCGAATCAAGTCGCGCGGCGGACGACGGGCGCGAGCCGGCTACGCGCGGGCGGGAAAAGGTTGCGAGCGAGTCGCGTTTCATGTCGACAACTCCGATCGGACGACCGTCAGCCCTCGCCGGCCAGCAGGCGCGCCGCGGACTCGTCCAGCAACCAGGTCACCTTGGGCGCGACCGATTGGAGGAGTGAGGCAGGCAGATCGGAGGTCATCGGACCGGTCAAGGCCCTGACGACGGCCTCGGCCTTGTGTGAGCCCGTGGCCAGCATCACGATCGAACGCGACGCCAGGATCGGCGCGATGCCCATGGTCAACGCCCTGGGGATCACGCCTTCCTCGCCTCCGAATTCTCGCGCCGCGTCCGTACGAGTGATCGGGTGGAGCTCGACCAGCCGCGTGGGCGACCGCAGCATGGCTTCCACGCTCAGAGAGCTGGGCTCATTGAAGCCGATATGCCCGTTGCGGCCGATTCCCAGGAGCTGAAGGTCCAGCCCGCCGTCGGCCTCGATCCAGCGATCGAATTCCGCCGCGTGCTCGGCCGCGAATGCCTCGGGAACGGTCCCGTCGAGCATGTGAGCCCGATCCGGTGCGATGTCCACCCGGCTGAAGAGATGCCGATGCATGTAGGACCGATAGCTCTTCGCGTCCAGCGGGCTGATCGGGTAATACTCGTCGAGATTATACGTCGTGACGTCGCGGAATGAGAGTTCGCCGGAATCATATCGATCGGCCAGGAGGGCGTAGACCCGCTCGGGCGTCGAGCCCGTGGCCAAGCCCAGGACGGCCCGTCCTCGCGAAGAGACCGAGGCTCGGATGATCTCGATGATCAGGTCGCTGGCCGCCCGACAAGCGGATTCGGCATCCGGGAAAATCTGGACAGGCATATCCGCGCGATCCAGAAAATCGGACTTCGATTTCATCGATGCAAGGCTCCATGGACCATCGCGACGAGACCGCTCAGAACGGGGCCGCGGTTTTCGACAGAGACTCGGTCGAATCGAGTTCGATCTGCCCGCTCAAGAGCCCGAGCGCGATCTGGATCGGGTCGGGAGGATAGGCCTTGCACCGTGATGCGTCGTAGGATTCGACCTGGAAGAGTTCGACACCGACGAAACGGTCATCCGTCCGGTGCCCTCGCCCGGCCAGGCTGTGCCCCTCGGACCACTCCCGGGTCAAGGCGGCATACGCGCGACCCAGGTGCGAACAATACTGGGTGTAGTCGGTCAGCAGGACCTGGGAAGCGTGACAATGGATCGCCCATTCCTTGGTCCGCTCGGCCTCGCCGTCGTAGCTGAAATAGGCATTGGCCTGGGGCAATGGACCCCAGGGAGTCCAGCCACTCAGGACCACGGCGTCCGACAACTCCGCCCCGAAAAGTCCGATCGCCGCCAGGGCGCGAGTCATGCGGTGCGCCCCATGAGCATCGGTAGCGGGGGGCACGATCACGGCCCCGGGGCGCCTCGCGCCGAACCATTGGACGACCTTATCGATATCCGTCTCGGAGGGTTGATAGCCCGGTCGGTTGTAACCCTCGAGGTTCCAGCAGATCGCCTCGGCCCCGAGGACGTTGCACTCGAGCCGGAACTCCCCTTCGCGAACGGAGATCTTCTTCTTATCGTTGAGCCAGGGCGCGGCCACATTGCGCTCTCCGGCGAAGACCAGGACCTCGATCACCGGCAGATCACGTCGGACGGCATATTCGTGGATCAGGCAAGCGGCCGTGATCGCACCATCGTCGGCGTGAGGGCAGAGCATCACCAGCGGACGGTTCGGACCCAAGATCGTGCGGAGAGTCTCGCGAACGTCGATGAGTTGCCCATGCGGTCCGCAGTTTCGCACGGTAGCGAGGATCTGATCGAACGCGCGATGTTTTCGGTCCGTAGCCGTTGTCGTCGATGGTGTATTCATGGAGTTTGGAGGTCTCGGCAACAGCGCGGGATCGATGCGGCGGCCGAAAAAGTTCTGATCCGCTCGATTGGCAGACGAGGGAGCTTCATCCCTCTAGCCAGGAGGAGGACGGAGGTGCGACGGTACGATAATTGACCCAAGCCGATCAAAGTCAGACCGACGCATGTCGAGGTCTTGGCTCGCTGAACAAGGTCGAATTTTTCCGGAGACAGCGGTTCCGATCTTGATGAATTCTCGTCGCAAGTACACGACCTCTCGCAATATTGTCGGTTGCAAGTTCTCGACAGTCAACCGCCTCTTCGTGCGTTGTACTTGTCAGCTAGCAGTTTTGAGACCTGAATCAATCCCGAGGGTTGTCCCGAGGCAACAAGAGACTCGGAACAATCCAGGTCTCACACCTCCCGATGAGATTCAATACGACGTCCGGTCGTTCGGAGGAATCCGGTTGGGAGCCGGATTACAGGCCGGTCTCATCGAAGAGCCTGGCGCGGAACCCGGCCCATTCGGACATCCGGGAAGAATCGTCTGGATGGCGGGCCATGTAATCGGAGAAGAGCCGGTCGATCAGGTCGAATCGCTCGGAGAGCGCGCGGAGTACGGCCAGGGCCAGGGCTTCGGCGGCGCGGGGGTTGTTCGCCCGGAGGGCCTCATGCTCGGGGTGATAGAGTGAGAGCAGCCACACGTCCGAGGTCGCGCGGACGGAGACGGCCGGTGGTTGCGGGCGGAAGAACGAGGTCGTACCAAATACCGACGGCGCGGCCAGCGTCGTGAGTGTTTCTCGTCGCCCGTTTTCGAATGTGCGCTGGATCGACGCGGATCCCTCGATCAGGAACGATAGATGATCGTTGGGCTGATCCTGCTCGAGCAAGGTAATGCCGGATGACGCCCGCGCTTCCACCAACGCACCCAGGATCGCACGCTTGGTATCGGGCTCGACTTCGGCGAGCCAGGGTGCGGACATAAACCGTTCTGTGGCCTGGTCATCGATCATCGGCAAACCTCGTTATCCTTGGCACGAGCCTCGGGCCGACCGTCGGCGCCACGATCGATCGATCGGCACCTGGCCCCGCGGTCCGAGTGGCTCTATGGGGGGAGAGGAGGAGGACGTCCCATATCCGTTGTTCTTATTGTTCACATTGTGTCGGGTGCGGCAATTAGGAAGTGTTTTTTGAACCGGGGAGTCCTGTCGGACCGCACCGCTCAGTGACGGGCGAAAGGGGCGGATGTTGGTGGCCGGCATGCCGATCCAATTCCCGACGGAGGCGGATTCAGGGAGGCTTGGGGTTTCCCGATCCGGCTGTTTTCTTGATCTGGTGGGAGGAAACGCCAATGAGACGGCCGCGGGAGGTAGGAATCGGGGTTATGATGCTGCTGGGGCTCTCCGGCTGTGCCAGCATGCAGCAGCAGGGAGGTTGGGCCTCGCCTTCGAGGACAACCGCATACGGGGCTGAGGAGCGTCCGCTGGCCCGGCTCGCGTTCTGGCGACGCCCCAAGGCCGAGTCCGATGCGACTCCGGTTGACGGGACCGTGATCAACGACTCGAGTCATACCGGAATGATGGCCGATGGGACGGCCTATTCATCGTCTGTCAGCCCCGAACGGCCCAGTTTGATCCGCCGGTTCGCGCAGCTCGGCCAGAGGTTGAAGGGCAAGGGACAGGACGATATCGACTTGACCGATCGTCCGGCGTGGAAATCCGGGTCTTCGCCCTCGAGCACGCTCTCGACGGCTTATGTCAAACCGTCTTCTGCGAACCCGACCGCGTCGGCATCGAGTCGAAGTTCCGATTCGACGGATCGGGTCGCGCTCGGCCTTTCAAGGACGAAGCCGCAGGTGGACGAGGACGCCGTCCCGGCCGCGCACACGGGCACTCCGGCCTCGGAATCCGAGTCCGCATCCACGGTTCCGGTCACGACGGAAACCGCGACGCAGACGCCCGCGGGCGGAGGCCTCCCCCCCGATCAGGACATCATGCCCGCACCGGTTGCACCGGGCGTAGGCCCCGCCAGCTCTCCGCCCGTTCCCCCGCCTCTGTCAACACCGAAGCCGAAGCTGCCCGCGACGCCCGCCGTCGAGGAACAGGTCCCGACCGCCCGTACGCCCGGGCAGGCTGCGAGCACGACAGCTCCCCAGGCTCAGGCCGGTAGCCAATCGACCTGGAACTCGACGCCGGTCTCGACCCTCGGCTCCGGACAACAACTGGTCGCAACGTCCGGACAGTCGGTCATCGTTGGAGAAACCTGCGCACAACCCGCGGGCAAGAAGTGCAACCTGCTCGAAAAGCTCTGCCCGCTGAAGAAGCATCGTCCGCTTCCCTCGTCGCAATGTGTGGCGACCGCTCAGACGTGCGAGAGCACCGTCGTCAAGGTGAAGAAGCCCTGCTTCCTCAAGACGTTCCTTCATAATAAGACGTGCCCGGGTAAAGGATGTGGATGTGCCGGGGATGGCTGCGACGCTCATGCCTTGACGGCTTCTCCGCTAGCCGGCTTGCCCAGTCCACAGTACTGAGATTGGCGGTATGAGAGTTGGGGCGAGGCGCTCCGCGTCCTGCGTGCCTCGCCCCTTCCCAATTCGCCGAGGTTCCGGCGGTCATCGGGCGCCGAAGCGTGCAATATCTCGGAGGAACGGGAGTTCCTCGAGGGAGTCCCGGCCGATCACTTCGACGAATCGCCGCAGCGTCAGCTCCAGATGCTCGGCAACCTCGGTGAACTGCTCGATGACGTTATTCTGGTCCCAGCGGTCCTCGGGCTTGCGAAAGAGTTCCGGCGACCGCGGTTCCTCCGGGTCAGATTCGACCATCGGTACCACGAGGTGCCACAGATGGGTCCGGATCGCGAATTCCGCGACGTCCATGCCCAGGCAGGCATAGTCGCGGACCTTCGTGAGCTCTCCTCGGACCAGCGCGAGGAGGTCGTGGCCGTGAATGGGGGTGGGGTCATTTCCGATCGGCGGTAGCCCGAGCGCCGAGAAGATGGTCGGCAAGATGTCAACCGACTGGACGAGCGCCTGATGGCGAATGCCGCCATGACGACCGCCCGGCATCCTGATGATCAGCGGAGTATGGATCAGCTCCTCGTAGAGCCAGGGGCGGAACCGTCTGACGAATCCATGCTCGCCGAGCGGCTCTCCCTGGTCGCTCGTGAAGATCACGACGGTGTCGTCCATCCGGCCCATCCGCCGCATGGCGTCGAAGAGGACGCCCAGCCAGCGATCGACGAGGCTCACGGTCCCTGCGTAGGTCCTCCTGAGCCGGAACAGCTCGGCCTCGCTGAGCACGTCACCGACGGCACCGCCAGGGACGTCGATCAGAGCCGCGACATCCTCGATGTCGATGTCCTCGTCCGGATCCTCGGGATTCTCCTCGACGAGATCCCCTTCTTCGCCGGCCTCGAACTCGTCCGGCTCGACGGTGACGTACTGATCGCGATACGGCTGGGGAGGGTCCCAGGGCCCATGCGGGCTGAAGAGATCGAGCCAGAGCACGAACGGATCCTTTTCGCCACCGCGACGTTCGAGCCAGTCGATGGCGGACTTCACCGTGCGAGCAACGCCCGTGTTCTCCTCATCCACGTCGCCCTTGAGGACGGCCCGATTGCGCAAGAACTGCTCCCAACGGGACTTCCACAGGTCATAGTCCGGGTCGTCCTCCGGCGGCAGCCGGAGACCGGGCTCATCCTCAAGCCGGACGTTCCGGGCACGGGGATCGTTGGGCGCGACCAGAGGGTCGTACCCCTGGCCCCGGACCCAGATGACCTCGTCGAACCCGCGTCCGAAGCCCATGCCGGTCTCTCGGAGTAGCGGGACGTCCGAGATGAAGGCCGTGCGCACCCCCTGATTCGACAGCAGGTCGGGGAGGATACGCTCATCGGGCCGGAGGGCCGTCCAGCCTTGATCGGGGTCGGCGAATCCGTATCGGCCAGTCCACCAGCTCCTGCGTGTCGGCAATGTGGTCAGGTTTTCCGGGAAATGGTGGTCGAAGACCACACCCTCGGAAGCCAGGCGATCCAGGCTGGGCGTGTCGATCCAGGCATTTCCGTAAGCACCGAGGAACCCCAGGTGCAGGCTGTTGCAGACGACGACGATGACATTCATCGCCACATTGTAACGAATCGCTCTCGAGGAGCCAGGCGATTCACGGCGAACAGCCCGGCCGCTCCGAATGAATCGGGGCGGCCGGGCTGGTCGAGATCGGAGCTCGCTTCACGGCACGGGGCGGCCTGGCTTACTCGACGATATGCCCGTGCGGCAGGACATAGCCAAGCTCCAGGAGCTTGTTAATGATTGCGTTGACGCATTCCTGCACCGAGAGCTTGCTGGTGTCGAGCGTGACCTCGGGGTTGGCCGGGGGCTCGTAGGGGTCGTCAACGCCCGTGAATCCCATCGGCTTGCCGTCGGCGACGGCCGCGCGGGCCTTCGAGTACATCCCCTTCACGTCGCGTTGCTCGCAGACCTCGATCGGGGTATCGCAATAGACCTCGACGAAGTTGCCCTTGGACATCTTGCGGGCCTCGTCGCGAATCGAGCGATACGGGCTGATGACCGAGCAGAGCGTGGTGCCACCGTGCTGGGTGACCATGCCGGCGACATATCCGACGCGACGGATGTTCGTGTCGCGATCTTCCTTGCTGAAGCCCAGGCCCTTGGAAAGATGGGTGCGGATCTCATCGCCGTCCAGGAGCGAGCAGTTCCGACCGAACTCGGCCATCCGCTCGATCGTCGCGTGAGCGATGGTGCTCTTGCCCGAGCCCGAGAGGCCCGTGAACCAGATGGTCACGCCCTGGCGGAACCTGGGCGGGTTCATCTCGCCGAGGATCTCGGCCACCGCCGGCCGACTGAACCACTCGGGGAGTTGGAGGCCTTTGGCCAGGTAGTTATCGCGGACCTGCGTACCCGAGATGTCGGCCGTCTTCACGCCCTTCGGAACCTCATCGACCGGGCTGTACCGGTTCTCGTCCGGCAGGAAGACCATCTGCTTGAAGTCGACCATATCCATGCCGATCTCGGCCGCATATTTGCCCATCGACTCCTGCGCGGCGTACGGCGAATAGAATGGCTTGCCGGTCGAGTCATTGCCGGGACCGGCGTGGTCGCGGCCGACGATGAAGTGGGTACAGCCGTAATTGCGGCGGATGATCGCGTGCAGGAGCACCTCGCGGGGCCCGGCCATCCTCATGGCCAGCGGGAGCAGGCTGAGGACCACCGTCCCCGGCTCGTAATAATTATCCACCAGGGCCCGATAGCACCGCACTCGGGTGTAATGGTCCACGTCGCCCGGCTTGGTGACGCCGACGACCGGGTGGATCAGCAGGCCGCCGCCGATCTGCTCCGCGGCGCGCTTGGTCAGTTCTTCGTGCGCCCGGTGCAGAGGGTTGCGGGTCTGGAACGCGACGATCTTGCTCCAGCCCAGTGAATTGAAGTGCTCGCGCAGCTCGGAGGGGGTGCGGCGCAGATCGACGAAATCGTAGTGGGGCGGTACGCGGATGACCTCGAGACGACCGGCGGCGTAGTGGCTCGGCTGGCGGTTGAGGTGCGCCACCGCGGGATGCTTGGCATCCAGAGAGCCGTAGGAGTTACGGGCCTCGTTCTCCTTGTCGTATTCGAAGATCTCCTCGACGTGCAGAAACGCGAGCAAGTTGCCGTAGACGTCGCGCAAGGCCAGCGGCTTTCCTTCGGCGATGCCGTCGCCGGGCTTGACCGGAAGCGTCACGGGCAAGGGCCAGAGCGTCCCGTCGGCGAGGCGCATCTCGCCGACGACTTTTTCATAGTCGGCCTTGCCCAGGAATCCCTTCAGCGGAGAGAACCCGCCGACGGCCAGCAACTCCAGGTCGCAGAGCCCGCGCTCGTCGAGGGTCAGGCTGGCGAAGTCCTTGGCGGTCGCCTTCATCTCGTCCGCACGCGCATCCGGGACGATCAAGTCGACGAGCGGCCCGCCGTAGGGAGGATTCAGTGCGCCGGTCTTGCTTGCAACGTCGGCATTCGTGGTCGCGGGAGGAATGATTCGGCTCCTTAAAAAGAATTCACACCGATTGGTCTCAGATAATCCATTCGTGTGGCGATGACTGTTCGACGAGTTGTGCGATGGTGGTATGGTCGAGCACGGCCCGCTCGGCGGCCCGGACGCTCTCCCATACGGGATCGAGCACGGAGGGGGCGGTCCGCCGGGTCCCCGAACCGTCGCGGGACGAGACTTCGGGCCCTTCGATTGCGGAGAGGACCTCGCCGAGCGAGATGTTCTTCGCGTCCCGAGCCAGGCGATACCCACCGGCAGCCCCTCGCGTGCTCGCCACCAATCCCGCTCCCTTGAGCTGGAGAAGGATCTGAACGAGGTAACGTTCGGGTATCGACGACGATTCGGAAATCTCCCGGATCCGCAACGGAGGCGCCGCGGATCCCTGGCGTGCCAGTGCCAGCATGGCGAGGCACGCATACTCGGCTTTCGCGGAAATCTTCATCGAGCCGCGGACTCCCCGGCCAATTCCGTCTCCCTGCCTCAAAGCTGGCTGCTATCGAGGGAATGCAACCCACACTCCGTCTTCGCCTGGCCGGCCCAGCGGCCCGCGCGTTCATCCTCACCGGCCGCCACCGATCGCGTGCAAGGCCAGCAGCCGATCGAGGCGTAACCTCGGTCGTGCAAGGGGTTATACGGCACCTTGTGAGTGACGATATACGCCCAGATATCCCGACGGTTCCACCTCAAGAGCGGATTGATCTTCACCAGCCCGAACTTGGGGTCCGGTCCGACCACCTTCACCGCGGCACGATGGGACGATTGATCGGCACGGATCGCCGTGATCCAGGCGTCGTAGCCCACCAGTGCGCGACGGAGCGGTACGATCTTGCGATCGTAGCAGCACTGGTCTGGATTCGATACATACAACGGCTTCTCGTGCGGCTTCTCGTACTCGGCCACACTCGTTTCGGGCCGGATCATCTCGACCTCGATCCCATAACGTTCGGCGATCCGATCGCGAAGCTCCAGAGTTTCGGCGAACTGATAGCCCGTGTCCAGGTTGAAAACCCGGACTCGCGGCTCGATCTCCGCCAGCATGTGCAGGAGGATACAGCCCTCCGCCCCGAAGGCGGTCGCCATCGTCAGGCGCGGGAAGTAACGCTCCACCGCCCATTGGAGAATCTCATGGGGTGTTGCCTCCGCCAGACGCGCATTGACCTCTGTCAGCTCTTCCAAGGTCAGCGTTTCAACGCCCGACATGATGCGTCTCGACTCCTCGTGAGGGATGCAGCAGTCCTGAACGCCCCGGCCGATGTCTCATGAACGTCGGCCGGATCATCGAGCCTAATCCCGTGAAACCTCGCCTCTCACGACCGCGAATTCCTCGGCATTCTCGGCGTGTTTCGCAATCTTACGTATCTTACTAATGAAAGTCAAGATTCGACAAGCCTCGAGCCCGTTCATCATTTCAGCGCCCAATTCGGAGCGAAAAGCCGCGACTATCACCCCGGGAAGATTCGCACGCTGGCTCATACTAACCCGAAGCGTCAGCGAGGAGATCGCCGACGGAATCCTCGCTGACGCTTCGGGTTAGTATGTGAGCTCCTTCCGTGCCGGCGTAATAACCTTGCGCAACGACTCCCAAGATCGTTGCGTCCGGGCTGAGTCCATCTTATGATTGGCTCTTGTTGAACATTCCACTCGAGCGATCCGATCCTCAGGAAAGGATCTTTCCGAGTCGCCTCGCCTCCCACCGGACCGAGGAACCTTGCCGATGAGGATCAATCCGCGCTCGCGGTCGCCCCTTTTCCTCCTCGGTTCCGCCACGATCTTGTACTTGGGAGCCGCTGGCCTGGTTGATCGGGCATGCGCGGGCGAAAATGAGTCGGCGGCTCGGGCGACTCGCGAGGCTTTCTTCGAGCAGAACGTCCGCCCGCTCCTGGCCGAGAAATGCTATTCGTGCCACGGCGACAAGAAACAGAAGGGCGGGCTGCGGCTCGACTCGCTGGACTCGGTCCTCAAGGGCGGCGAGTCCGGCGCGGCGGTCGTTCCCGGCAAGCCGGAAGAGAGCTTGCTGATTGATGCGATCCACTATGATGGTCTCGAGATGCCCCCGACGGGCAAGCTGGCGCCGGAGAAGGTGGCCGTCTTGACCCGATGGGTCTCTCTGGGAGCCCCCTGGCCGGCTCGAGACCGCGCGGCCGCTCACTCCGGGGACGCCGCACGCCCGCGTACGACCCGTTCGGTCCTGACCGATGGCCCACCCCTCTGGTCACTCCAGCCACTGCGTCGCCCGGTCGTCCCGGAAATCACGGCCGATGAAGCTGCCACCTGGTCCGAGTGGCCCCGGACGTCCATCGACCGATTTATCCTCAAGACTCTCCTCGACCGCGGCCTGACTCCCGCCCCGGAGGCCGATAAGGCGACGTTGATCCGTCGCGTGACTTTCGACGTGACCGGACTGCCCCCATCCCCCGAGGCGGTCAACGCGTTCCTGGCCGACAACGAACCGAATGCCTACGAGCGACTGGTCGATCGCCTGCTCGCATCCCCCCGCTACGGCCAGCGCTGGGCGCGCCACTGGCTCGACCTGGTCCGCTACGCCGAGTCGGACGGATACCGCCAGGACGCCTATCGACCCGCCGCCTGGCGATATCGCGACTACGTCGTCAAGAGCCTGAATGCCGACAAACCTTATGATCGATTCCTGACGGAGCAACTCGCCGGTGACGAGCTCAATCCCGACGACCCCGAACTTCGCGTCGCGACCGGCTACCTCCGGCTGGGGACGTACGAGTACAACCAGCGCAACGCCCGAGGGCAGTGGGCCGACATCCTCAACGACATCACCGACGTCACCGGAGAGGTCTTCCTGGGCCTGAGCATGGGATGTGCCCGATGCCACGATCACAAGTTCGATCCGATCCTCCAGAAGGACTATTACCGGCTTCAGGCGTTCTTCACGCCGCTCCTGCCTCGCGATGACCTGAACATGGCGAGATCGAAGGAGTGGTCCGAATACCGTTCGCGACGCTCGGCCTGGGAAAAGTCCGCGGTCGAAATCCTGCGCCAGTTAGACGAGATTGCCAGGCTGTATCGCGAGAAGGGGACCGCGAGCGCGATCGCCAAGTTTCCCGACGAGATCAAGGCGATCCTCGCCTTGCCCGAGGCCCAGCGCACTCCGCTGGAACGACAGATCGGCGCCCTGGCCTATCGACAGATCGCCTACGAGCACGAACAGGTGCCGGCGGTCCTCAAAGGGCCGGACAAGGCACGCTGGGCCGCGCTTCAGAAGGAACTTCGGCGCTTCGATGCCCTGAGGCCGACCGAGCCCGCTCCCGTGCTCGCGGCGACCGACGTCGGGCCGGTCTCGCCTCCGACCGTCGATCCCCGGCGATCGCAAGCAAGAGGAGATCGAGCCGGGGTTCCTGTCGGCACTCGATCCCGCGCCGGCTCGAGTGGAGAGGTCACCAGCCGCTCCGCAATCGACCGGTCGGCGATCTGGCCCTCGCCCGATGGTTGAGCCAGCCCGACAATCCGCTGTCGACCCGCGTAATCGTCAACCGGATCTGGCAGTATCACTTCGGCCGGGGACTTGGTGGGCACATCCGGCGACTTCGGCCGCCTTGGCGAAACCCCCAGTCATCCCGAGCTACTCGACTGGCTGGCGAGTGAGTTCGTCGCCCGAGGCTGGCGCTGGAAGCCGATCCATCGGATGATCCTGACCTCGGCGGCCTACCGTCAGGCGTCTCGTCGGCCCGAGTCGGAGCTCGTCGCGGCACATCGTGTCGACCCGGAAGACCGCTTACTCTGGAAGCGGGTGGTCCGTCGGCTCGACGCCGAGGAGATCCGCGACGCCATGCTCGCGGTCTGCGGCGAGCTCGATCAGACGATCGGTGGTCCGGGCGTCGAGGTCTCGCGTCCGCGTCGCACCATCGAGACCCGAATCATCCGCAACGCCCGTGACCCGTTCCTCGACGCCTTCGACGCCCCGGACGGCACCGGCGCCACATCCCGCCGCGACACCACCACGACCAGCACCCAGGCCTTGCTCCTGATCAATGGCGGCTGGTCCCTGGCCCGCGCGGAAGCACTTGCCGCCCACCTCGAACGGGTTGAGCCCGACTCGACGGGCGGTCGCCCTCGCATCATCACCGCCTACCGCCTGACGCTCGGCCGCCTTCCCCAGCCCGAAGAGATCGAGGACGCCAGTACATTTCTTGATGGCCAGGCCCGCACGACTGCAAACCGGCAATTCCCGTCCCGCCGCGATGATCATGCGGCACTGGTCGATTTCTGCCATGTCCTCCTGAACTCGAACGAGTTCCTCTACGTCGATTGACGACGGTGATGTCGGGCTTCGACTGACGAGTTGGAGTTCCGCCTTCAGGCGGTAGATGCCGTTCAGGCCGATGTTTCACCGCGTCGTGTCCACATTGAGACGGAGACGGTCGCAGCGCAGCGACGATAAGACCCGTGCTTACAGAGAGTCGGGAAAGCAATGCGCGGAGCCGAAATCTCGTAGGGTGGGCACCGCCCACCGCGCCTCGCCGAAAGACCGGTGGGCGATGCCCACCCTACGAAAGCCCGGAAGCAAAGGTGCGCATTGCTTTCCTGAGTCTCAATAGCGAGACGCGCTATCAATGGCGATGAATCTCTGTCTAGCTCGCTTGATCAATCGTCTGAGCACAGTCTGCCTTTCCCAGATCCTCTGGATTGCCAAGATCAATGAAGATCAGTGTTAGATCGGGCTTCGATGAGACGTACATTCTGGAGTGCCTTTCTGAATCCTCATCTCGATGAAACGCCAAACGGCTCGGCGAGAGAGTGACTTCCATGATCGCATGTCCGAGCGACGAACAGCTCCGCAAGCTTCTGGATGAACAGGTGGACCCGGGCGACTGAAGCCTCGATCGTGGCTCACGTGGAAACCTGCGAGAGATGTCAGGATCGGCTCGGTGAGGTCGTCCAGGGGCGGGCAGCGAACCTGCCATGGTTAAGCGCTCCCTGGCCACGGATCGTCCATGAGGACGACACCACGGACTTCTCGAATGGACATGCTCACCCGCACCAATCTGAGAGCGATTCACCCGATACACTGATCCAGGTGGAAGACGTCACGGCGGATCTCGGTCGAATTCCCCACGGCGCTTCGGGCGGCGAAACGATGCCGACCCTCACGCCTACGAGCGGGAATTCGGCTCCGACCGAGCACGATTCGAACGAGACTCTCGACTCCCAGACATCCAATGCTGCCAGGCCGGAATTGATAACGGACTCTCAATGGACGGTCAACCTGTCTCGAGACGAGGCCGCCCATCCTGACGCCACAACCGATTTCATCGCGACGGATCCGGGTGAGCGGCCCCACCGCGAAGCCATCGACACCGAAGACGCTGAGATTTGCGTCGCGAGACCTCAGGATGACGACTATCGGACGGTCAGTCAGAGTGGAACGTCGCCCCCTTCACCGGGTGAGGATCCGCCTCGCAGTCTTGCACCCAGGATTCCCGGCTACGAGATCGTGGGGAAGCTCGGCGAGGGGGGGATGGGCATCGTTTACAAGGCCCGGCAACTGGGCCTGAATCGACTCGTCGCCCTCAAGATGATCATCGGCGGGAGCCAGGTGCGGATGGATCACCTGGCACGCTTCCGCGTCGAGGCCGAAGCGGTCGCCAGGCTCCGGCATCCGAACATCCTTCAAATCTATGACATCGGTGAAGTGGACGGCCTGCCGTTCTTCTCCCTGGAGTTGCTCGAAGGCGGCGATCTCGATGATCGACTGGCGGGCACACCCCAGCCCGGCCGATCCGGGGCGGAGCTCATGGCCACGCTGGCCCGGGCCGTCGATGCCGCGCACCAGGCCGGGATCGTCCATCGCGACCTCAAGCCGACCAACATCCTTTTCACTGCGGACGGGATTCCCAAGATCACCGACTTCGGGCTGGCCAAACGGCTCGAATCGGACAGCCGGCAGACCGAGACCGGTCAGATCATGGGCACGCCCAGCTACATGGCACCCGAACAGGCCAGCGGGAACACCAAGGATGTCGGGCCGGCGGCCGACATCTACGCCCTGGGAGCGATCTTGTATGAGATGCTCACCGGTCGCCCGCCTTTCAAGGGTGAGACTCCGTTCGACACGGTCCGACAGGTCATCCAGGTGGACCCGGTGCCCCCATCGCGACTGGTGCCCCGCGTAGCACGCGACCTCGAGACGATCTGCCTGAAATGCCTGAACAAGGAGCCGCACAAGCGATATGCGTCGGCCGAGGAATTCGCCGACGACCTGGACCGTTATCGAGACGGCCGACCGATCAAGGCAAGGCCGACGCCCCTCTTCGAGCGCGGACGGAAATGGGCTACGAGAAACCCAGCAAGGGTCGCAGGAGTGGCCTTCGGCCTATTGCTATTCCTGGGCTCGATCGGCCTATACATCACTTACCGGGAATGGAGTAAGAACCAGGTCCTCAAGATACAAAACGAGGGCGTGGGATACGTCACTGAAGTCATCGCGTCTAACGACCGTGAGAAGCTCAGCCAGGCCAATGGCAAGTACTCCCGATTTCTTCAAGACGCCGAGAACCAGCCCGACCTCAAGGAGATTTCGAAACAGGTCCGCGCGAAGCAGAAGTGGGTTGTCGACCAGCTTCGGATCCTCAGCGCACGCGATGAAGCTGAAGCCATCAAAGTAGCCTCCCAGCGACGCGATCAACAGGACCGAGACCGGTTCCAGAAGTTCCACGAATTGCGTCAGCGAGCCCAGTTGTACGCGGCGGTCACCTGGGGTCAGCTTTCCACGGACCGCCTCGACAAGCTCCGCGCCACGGCACGCGAGGCTCTGGCCATTTACGCTCAGGATCCTGGGGCATCCGTCGAAGCCTGGACCCTGGCCGATCCCTTGCCGACCGCGCTCAAAGACGACGAGAAGGTCCGGCTTCGTGACGGATGCTACGACCTGCTCCTGATACTCACCCAGGAGGGCGACGCGGCGGAGGGCCTGAAGATCCTCGACCGGGCAATCAAGCTTCGCCCCCAGGCCACGGCCGCCTACCACCTCCGCCGGGCCGATTGTCTCGGCCGGTCGGGCGACAACTTGGGCCGTGATCGCGAAACTCGAGCGGCCGAGCAGACGGGGCCGGAGACCGGGCTCGACTACCTCCTCAATGGCCGCGAGCTCGCCTTCCGCCATCGGTTCGACGAGGCCATTACCTCCCTCAACATGGCGCTGCAACGTGACATCGATCAAGCCTCGGCGCACCTCCTGCTGGCCGTTTGCTACTACAACAAGCGACCCCAAAACCTGAGTGCCGCCCGGATCAGCATGGACGCCTGCATCAAGGTCAATCGAGACATCGTGGCACTCTACATGTTACGCGCCTCGATCTACGAAAAAGAGGGAAGTCAGGCACAGGGCACCGAGGCAGCGGCCTCATTCGATGCTGCCGTAAAAGACTACAGCGATGCCCTGAAGCTGGATTCCGACGATGATAGCCGCTATGGATTGCTGGCCAACCGGGGCCTCCTGCAGATGCAGTCTGGCCGACTCGTTGAGGCGGTCGCCGACCTGGAATCGGCGATCCGTCTGAAGCCGCAACAGTATCAGGCCCATGCCACGCTCAGCCAGGTCCTCCAGCGCCAGGGTCATCCCGGCGAGGCCGCTGAGGCGTTCAGCCGAGCGATCGCCTGTCGGCCGGAACCGGGGACACTCGCCGGACTCTATCGCACCCGCGCCTTGCTCTACGCCCCGCGCACGGACATCACGCCGAGCCAGCAGGCTACGGCCCTCAGTGACCTCGATGAGGCGATCGGCCTGGAACCGGACAGGTCCCTCAAGGCCGACAACCACGTCTGGCGCGCCCGGCTCTTCTTACGCGCGAATCGAGCCGCGGAGTCGTTGACGGCCTGCGACGCCGCGATGGCTCTCGTCCCCGATGACCCCGAGGCACTTCGCGTACGAATCTCGGCCCTGATGGACCTGAAGCGCTATGACGGAGTGCTCGCCTCGGCCGACGCCTACCTCGCGCGGGGCAAGCCGGTTGCCGAGATCCTCGAGATCCGCGGCGTGGCCCGCGAGGCGCGTCGGGATCACGCCGGGGCGATCGCCGACTTCCATCGGGCCCTGGAGCTCTCCGCCGGGGCCGAGCCGGACCAGCGGAGCCGGCTGTTGAAAAGGCGGGGCTGGGCCTACCACCTCGCCGACGCACCCAGGCTGGCCCTCGCCGATTTCGAGGAATCGCTTCGGCTTAACCCGAATCAGACCGAAGCCTACGGCGGCCGGGGCCTGGCCCGGATCCGACTGGGTGAATGGCGGCTCGCCGTCGCCGACGCCGAATCCGGGCTCGGCCAGAAACCGAGGGCCGGCTCCGACGCGACGGCGGAAGGCGACCGCGAACCCCGGATCCAGTCTCTTTTCAACGCCGCTCGGATCTATGCCCAGGCCATCGAGTTCGCCGCCCAGGACGTCACTCGCCATGGCGAGCGCGCCGTCGTCCTCTACCGCAAGTATCGCAGTCGAGCCCTGGAACTGCTCGAAGAGGCGCTCATGCAAGTGCCCGACCGCGTGCGCCGGGAAGAGATCCTCAATGACCCCGCCTTGCGACCGCTCCGGGTCGCACCTCGCCGAAGCTTCGGAGTGCGCACGGCGTCGGTACTCCTCATCCCCTCGCATCTTAAGGTCGCGCTCAGCTAACCCCCCCGAACCCCCCCTTCGTAAGGGGGGGACGAAGAGGGTTCCTCGCTTCAGGTCGTGATCGTGCCACATTTAGGAACGTTGTCATGACCGATTTCTACAACCGAGAAATCGAAAAGGACAAACGACAGGAACTCCGCAACTCCATGCCCAAGGCGGAAGTGCTCCTCTGGATCCGCCTCAAGGGGCGTCAATTGCTGGGATGCAAGTTCCGCAGGCAATACAGCATTGGCGCGTTCGTGATGGATTTCTATTCGCCCGAGATCAAGCTGGGCATCGAGCTGGATGGAGACAGCCACTTTCAAGAAGGCGCACGCGAATATGACCGCGAGCGTCAGGTCTTCATCGAGTCGTTCGGGATCAAGATCGTGAGGTTCTTGAACCTGGATATCTACGAAAACCTCGACGGCGTTCTTGAAGCGATCGAACGAGAGATCCTCGACAGGCGAGCGGCTGCGCCGTAGCACGAGGAGAAACTTTCTTCATCCCCCCCTTACGAAGAGGGGGTCCGCTTCATCCCCCCCTTACGAAGGGGGGGTTCGGGGGGGTTATTATTCCCAGCCCGATGATGGATCAATTGTCGATCGAACCAAGCAACCCCCCCGCCCCCCCCTTCGTAAAGGGGGGAATGAAAAATGCCATTTCGACGCCGTTGCCCCGTCTGGACCCCATCATGACCATCCTGAAAACGCCAAGACCGCGTGACCGACGCCGACGAGCCGATCGACCCCTACTGGGCTGGCGCCGGTCGAGGCCCCGCCTCGAATGGATGGAAGACCGGACGCTCCTCTCGACCTTCCTGGTCAGTAACATCGGCGACAGCGGCCCCGGCTCGCTCCGCCAGGCGATCCTCGATTCCAACGATGCTGTCGGAGCGACCAACACGATCGATTTCGCGATCTCGGGTTCCGGCGTGCAAACGATCTTTCCGCTGTCGACTCTGCCCGCGGTCTCCAACCCAGTGCTGATCGACGGCTTCTCTCAGCCGGGTTACGCCGGCACGCCGTCGATCGAGCTCAACGGTAGCCAGGCCGGCGGCGGCGACGGCCTGACGATCAGAGGCTCGGGCGTGACCGTCCGCGGCCTGGACATCGACCTCTTCGGCACAGTCAACAGCAAGAGCGCCGGCATTCACCTCACGGGCACCAGCGCCACGGGTGATTGGATCTACGGCAACTTCCTGGGCACCGATCCGACTGGCACGCTGGCCGTGAACCCTTACGGCGGCTCATACGGCGGCCAACAAGATGGCGTCGTCATCGACGGCGGGGCCTCTGATAACCTGATCGGAACCAACGGCGATGGTATTGACGATGCGGCCGAGCGGAACCTGATCTCAGGCAACCAGTACGCTGGCGTCTGGATCGACGGCCCAGGCACGGATAGCAACGTCGTCTCGGGCAACTTCATCGGCACGAGTGTCACCGGGGATGTCTCCCTGGCCAACGCAACCGGGTACATTAGTTCTACCTACAACTTCGGCACCATTGAGGGCGGAGTCGTAATCGATGGAGGCGCCTCCGGCAACCGGATCGGAACTGACGGCCTCAGCGTTGATGACGCCGGCGAGGGGAACCTCATCGCGGGCAACGGGCAGGGCTACGGGCATGCGTGGGGCGTAGTGTTTGATGGTTCGTCCGATTGCGTGGTGGCGGGCAACTCCATCGGCACCGACACGACGGGTTTCGCATCTCTGCCCAACAATAGCGGTGGAATCGAGATCTTCGATGGATCCAGCGACAACCTCATCGGTGGGATCACCGCCGTCGCGGGCAACCTGATCGCCGACAATGGTGGACCGGGCGTCGTGGTGGGCGCCTCACCGAGCGACGCCGCCATTGGCAACCAGATCACGGCGAACCGCATATTCGGCAATGCAGGACAGGCGATCGACCTCGGCGACCGCGAAGTGACGTACAACTCCTCCTCTCCGCGCCAGGGGCCGAACAACCTCCAGAACTTCCCGATCTTCGTCACCTCCGCTGACGGTCAACTCGAGGGCGCACTGTCGGGCAGCTTGCCGGACGCGACCTTCCGCATCGACCTGTTCGCCAGCGCCGCCTACAACGCAAACGGCTCGGGAGAGGCCGAGGACTTCCTGGGGTCGCTGGCGGTGACCACCGACGCTCAGGGCCAGACTATCTTCGACGTCCCCTACACTCCGCCTGCCGGGCTGCCGATCATCACGGCCACGGCCACCGACCCTCAGGGCAATACCTCGGAAGTCTCGGCGGCCCTTCGTCAGGACAGACTGCAGGCGCCTTCTCTTTCCGTTTCGACAGTGGCCAACCAACCACTGACCTTCGCGGCCGAGGCGGGCGAAGGGATCGCGATCCAGGACCCCGATCCCGGGCCGCTGGACCCGGTGTGGAGCGTGACGCTCTCGGTCACCGACGGGACGCTGACGCTCTCGAGTACCGCCGGACTGACCGGGACGGGCGATGGGACCGGATCGCTGTCTTACAGCGGGTCGCTCTCGGCCGTGGACGCGGCGCTGGCCGGGCTGATCTTCAACCCGCCTGCGGGTCCGCAAGTCTTTACCACCCTCACACTCGGTGCCCAGTCCTTCGGCGCGCATTCACTCCAGGCGCAAGTCGCGATCACGGACGGCGTCCTGGTAGTCAACACCACGGCCGACAGCGGCCCCGGCTCGCTCCGCCAGGCGATCCTGGACGCCAATAGCGTGAAGGGCCTGACGGTGACGATTGATTTCGCCATCCCCGGCGCCGGGGTGCAATCGATCGCTCTTCAGTCTCCTCTCCCCGCCGCCACCACGTCGGTCCTGGTCGATGCCACCACCCAGCCGGGGTATGCCGGCACGCCCCTGATTGCAATCGATCTCTCGGCGACCGGCAGCCGTGACGGCCTGACGATCTCCGGATCGGATGTCACCGTTCAGGGTCTCGCGACCAGCAGGTTTGGCCTGGGCTCGGCCGGCCGGCCAAGCTCCGTGTCGGTCGAGTCCGGTCTCCTCGAGCCCGGGCCGAGCGGCCAGGTCATTGCCTATCAAATCGATACCACCACACCGGGGAGCTTTCTCGCACTGCTGGACACCCAGGCACTCACGGCCAGCCTGGTCCTGCTCGATTCGCAAGGCAACCCGCTGGTTCGCAGCGATGGCGCTTCCCCGGGCGATGGCGAGCTCCAGATCGATGAAGATCTCCAGCCGGGGACCTACACGCTCAACGTCGAGTTCGGATCCGGCGCGGGAGTCTACGCCCTGACGGCCACGCTATCGCAGGCGTCCACTCCGTTTCAGCTTCTGCCCGCAGGGGCTAACCCGAGCGCGATTGTGACGGGCGACTTCAATGGCGATGGCCGCACGGATTTCGCCGTCGCTGATAGAGGCAATCTCTTTGACCGTGTGGCAGGCACCATCCCGACGGGCGTGATCGTGAGCCTGGGCAATGGCGACGGCACCTTCCAGCCCCCGGTCACTTACCCGGTGGCAGCGGGGAGATTCACCTTCGGTCTGGTGACGGGTGACTTCAACGGTGACGGCCGCATCGACTTCGTGGTCTCGGACGCGGCTGGCATCCAGGTGCTCCTCGGAAACGGTGACGGGACGTTTCAGGCCGCGGAGACAGTCGAGGCAGGCGTCTCCAGTGCGTTTCTTGTGGCGGGCGACTTCACCGGAGACGGCCGCACCGACCTCGCCGTCGCCGACAGCGGCGGCACTAGCGTTTCGGTGCTGCTGGGCAACGGCGACGGCACCTTCCAGCCCCAGGTCACCTACGCGGTCGGGACGGAGCCGGAGGGTATCGTGACGGGCGACTTCACCGGAGACGGCCACCTCGACCTCGCCGTCGCCAACCAGTACGACGGTACGGTGTCGGTGTTGCTGGGCAACGGGGACGGCACGTTCCAGCCCCAGGTCACCTACTCGGTCGGGTCGAATTTGGAGCCGTACGACATCGTGGCCGGTGACTTCAGGGGTGATGGCCGCCTCGACCTGGCCATCTCCATTTTCAACTCTAACGACATCTCGGTGTTCCTGGGCAACGGCGACGGCACCTTCCAGCCTCCGGTCACCTATGCGGGCGGGGAGTCCCATGGCCTCCTGGCAGTGGGTGATTTCAACGGCGACGGTAAGCTCGACCTGGCCACCGGTTTTGCCGAGGTCAGTGTGCTCCTGGGCAATGGGGACGGCACCTTCCAGCCCCAGAAGACGTTCGCGGCGGCGATAAGCGTTTTAGGCATGGTTGCAGCCGACTTCAACGATGATGGCCGGCTCGACCTCCTGGCGGCCGGCAACGAATTCAACCCTGCCACCGGCGGAGCCTCGTTGTTCCTGGGCAACGGTGACGGCACCTTCCAGGCCCGGCAGGTGGCAGCCACGGGGCTCGGTCCAAGTGCTATCGTTTCGGGTGATTTCAACGGTGACGGACGCCTCGACCTGGCCACCGCCAATTCCGCCTCTAACGACATCTCGGTGTTACTGGGCAATGGCGACGGCACCTTCCAGCCACAGCTCAAGTTCGCGGCGGGCAAGAATCCCTTGTTCCTCGCGACGGGTGATCTCAACGGCGATGGCCGGATCGACCTGGTCGTGGTGGATGAAGGCACCGAATACTATAACGAAACCGTCCCGGGAAGCGTGATGGTGCTGCTGGGGAACGGCGACGGCACCTTCCAGGCCGCGATCGAACTCGCAGGCGGGAACCTCCCATTCCCAGCGTCTGTGGTCGTGGGGGATTTCAACGGTGATGGCCGGCTCGATATCGCCGTTGCGGATTCCGGCAATGTCTACTCGGGAGGGACCGTCCCGGCGGGCGTGGTCGTGTTCTTGGGCAACGGCGACGGCACCTTCCAGGCCCCGCGGCGATACGACGCCGGAGACGGATCAAGTCTTGGGGAAGCCAAACTGGTGATGGGGGATTTCACGGGTGATGGCCGGCTCGACCTGGCCACTTCCTTCCCCACCTTGCACGAAGTCTCCGTGCTGCTGGGGAATGGCGACGGCACCTTCCAGCCACAGCTCAAGTTCGCGCTACCAGGTGTCGCTGGATCTTTGGCGTCAGGCGATTTCAACGATGACGGCCGCCTCGATCTGGCCGTGACCACCTACCCCCGCGGTGTCTTCCTGCTCCTGGGCAACGGCGATGGCACATTCCAGGCCCCTCTGCTTTCGGCGGAAGGAGAACGAAACGCATTTGGCTCTCTGGTTGCCGGCGATTTCAACGGCGATGGCAAGCTCGACCTGGCCTCCACGAACGTCAATTCGAACGACATCTGGGTGCTGCAAGGAAACGGCGACGGCACGTTCCAGGCCCCGACGACCTTCACGGTGGGCACTAGCCCGAGTGCTCTGGTCGCGGGTGATTTCAACGGCGACGGCAAGCTCGACCTGGCCGTCGCCAATTTTCAGGACCGCGATTTCTCCATACTGCAAGGCTTCGGGGACGGGACGTTCGCCGATCCGGGACCGTTCGCCACAACGCCGCATGCCACGCCCCTGGTCGCCGACGTGAACGGCGACGGCATCGCCGATGTCCTGGTCGTCAACGGCGCCGGCGATATCCTCTACCGCCAGGGCCTACCCGGGCAGCCCGGCGCCTTCGGGCCGCCCGTCATCGTCAACCCCGGCTTCCCCTCGCGCAACATCGCCTGGGTCCCCAAGACCGATCAAGGCCCGCTGCTGGCCAGCGTCGACGCCCGGGACGACGCCGTCTCGCTCTATGCCTGGCGCGACGGCGACTTCGTCCGCATCGGCTCATTGCCGACCGGCAGCCTGCCGGTCCAGATCATCGCGGCAGACCTCAACGGCAGCGACTGGGATGGCCTGGTGGTCCACAACGCCGGCGACGGCACCCTCTCGCTGTTCTTCAACAAGGAGACCGGCAGCTTCGCGACCGGCTTCAACCCCTTCCTGGCGCCGGTCACCCTGGACGTCGGCATCGGCGTCTCCGACGTCGAAGCGGTCGCGGACGCGTCCGGCGGGGTCTATCTGGTCATCACCAACAAGCTGACGGGCCAGGTGAGCACCCTGGGGGACGGTTCGGGCGGGGTCGTCGCGGCCCCCGAGCCGCACCGCGCCGGCACCGGGTTGTCGGAGATCGATCCCGGCAGCACGACCGAGGTCACCAGTCTGGAGGACACCGCGGGCGTCGCCGCCGGGCCGCTCACGCCCGGCGGGCCGACCGACCTGGTGACGATCAACCCCGGCTCGAACACGCTCGACGTCCTCGTCGGCCTGGGCGACGGCCGCTTCGCCTATCCCGTGACCATCGAGACCCCGAGCCCGGCCCAGATCGTCCGCATGGGCGACTTCATCGGCGACGGCGTCGGTGACCTGGCCGTGCTCACCCCTGCCGGCGTGAGCATCGACATCGCCGACGGCAAGGGGGGCTTCCTGCCACCGACCACTTACGCGGTGTCGTCGGAATCCGACGGGCTGACCCTCGCCGACGTCAACCACGACGGCAAACTCGACCTGCTCGTGGGCGATGCCTACGGCGATGTCCTGGTGCTCATCGGAAATGGCAACGGCACCTTCGCGCCCTATCACGACGCCAACCAGGCCGTCGAGCTGGCCGTCGCCGACCTCACCGGCAACGGCTCGAAGGACATCATCTATGCCGACCAGGGACTCGATCGCGTGGTGGTCGATTACGGGGCCGGCAATTCGGCCGTCCTGGCCAATCAGTCCACCGGCTTGTTGAATCCCGGCGCCGTGGCGCTGGCCGACTTGAATCGCGACGGCATCTTCGACCTGATCGTGGCCAATAGTGGCAGCAACAATGTGCTCGTCTATCCGGGGCTGGGCGACGGCCAGTTCGGGCCGGCCACCAACGGCGGAGATGGCTATTTCGTCGGCACCGACCCGGTGGCCATCGCCGTGGCGGACCTCAACGGCCAGCCCGACCTGCTGGTGGCCGACTCCGGGTCCAACGACGTCTCGATCCTACTGGGCCAGGGCTCCGGCCCGAGCTGGACGCTGATCCCTGGCCCGCGGATCAAGACCCAGGGGGGGCCGGACGCCCTGGCGGTCGGCCCGCTCACGACCGGCGGTCCGACCGACCTGTTCGTCGCCAATAGCCAGTCGAATACCGTCGAGCAGTTCGCGGGCGCGGGCAGTGGGTTCTTCAACGACCAGAGCCCGACGGTCTACCCGGTCGGCCAGGCACCTTCGGCGCTGTTCCTGGGCAACTTCGGCGGGGGCGCGGGACGGGGCTTGGCCACCCTCAATCCCGGCTCGAATGATGGGACGCTGATCTCCGGCCTCGGCTCTGCGAACCCGGTGACGCAGAGCTTCTCCACCGGCGGCGACCGGCCGACCGCCGGCTTCGCGGGCGACTTCACCAGCAACGGGTTCACCGACCTGGTGGTGGGCAACAACGGCGATGGCCAACTGGCGCTGCTGACGGGCGGCCCCGGCGGGCTGAGCCTGACTCAAACCCTGTCGAGCGCCGAGGCGCCCAACCCGACGGGCCTGAGCTTCGCGGGCGTCTCCGACGGGCTGCTGAGCTTCTACGTCAGCACGGCCGGTCACGAGGCGGCCCTGAGCCTGGCCTTCGACCTCAACGCCGGCCCCGGGGGCGCGATCGGTCCGTTCGGGCGCGACCGTGGTGGCCTCCTCCGGCTCCGGCGATTCGTCTCTGGAAGGCGTCTTGTCACAGGCGGCGGTTCGGTGCAGCAGGTCTCACAACTCCTGAGCTTCACGGGTACGGCGCTGGACCTGGCGGCGACGCTTCTGACCGTGTCGGTGATGCCGGGCACGCTCGAGGAAGAGTCGGGCGGCGGTGCGTTGGCGACGGTCGGAGCGATCGGGCTGGGCCAGCCGGTGGGCCGGCCGGCGCCCGTGGTCGGCCCGTCCGACTCGGCCGCGGTTCCGAGCGAGGAGTCGGGGCCAGTCGTGGCGGGGACGCCGGGCCTGCTCGACCGGCTGCCGTCGTGGGAGGGACTGTCGATCGGTCTGGAACAGGCGTGGGAGAAGGCGCGTTCTGCGATCCTGAAGCTCGAGGGTGAATTGCGGGCCTCGGAGAGCCGAAAAGGCGCCGCTCCTCAGGCGAGTCCGCCGCCGACCGTGCCGTCGGCGACTGCTCCGTCGCGATCCGTCCCGCGGGCCGCGTCTCCCGAGCCTCGGCGCGAGAACAACGCAGCGGTCATCGATGCCGCGCTGGAGGATCTGGACGACCGGCGATCGGGAGAGCCGCCACAGAAGGCAGAGTCCCGGGATTTCTCGGACGTGAGGGCGGGCGACGAGCGGAGTGGCAGTGTGAGAGCCGCGATCGGGCTGGCGGCCTCTGCCGCGGTGGCAGGCGTCGTGGGCGTGCCGCTGCTACGATGGGGCCGACGACGGCATTCCGCACGCCGCAGAGTCATTGTAGCTGTTCCAACCGAAGGATTGCCGGGGTCATCGACGGCCGCACCGAATCGTCAAACACCCTGACCAGTCGATCCTAACCGATCTCGATCACCTCCAACCGATCACCAGGTCCGAACGGCCTTCATGAGCCACTCACCTACGCGAACGCTCTCGCCGGGACGGCGACGTCTCGGTCGGCGATCCCCGTCCGTCTGTCTCGGAGCGAGGTCTGCGCCTCCGGCCCCGCTTCGACGTCATGGAAGACCGGACCCTGCTCTCGACCTGGCTGGTCAGCAATACGTCCGACAGCGGACCCGGCTCGCTACGGCAGGCGATCCTCGATTCCAACGCCGCCACCGGCGCGACCAACTCCGTCGGTTTCCGCATCTCGGGTTCTGGCGTGCAGACGATCGCGCCCATCTCCCCCCTGCCCGCCATCACCGACGCCGTCCTGATCGACGGCTTTTCGCAGCCCGGCTACGCCGGCACGCCCTCGATCGAGCTGAGCGGCAGCCAGGCCGGCACCGCTGACGGCCTGACGATCATCGGTCCGAACGTCACCGTCCGCGGGCTCGACATCGGCAATTTCACCCAGGGAGCCGGCATCCTGATCTCGGGGACCGGTGCGAGCGGCGACGCGATCGCGGCCAACGACATCGGCACCGACCCGACCGGCCTGGTGCCCCTGCCGAATTACTTCGGTGTTCGCCTCCTGGGAGGCGACCACGCCAACCTCGTGGGTGGATCCACCGCCGACGCCGGCAATCTGATCGCCGATAACCTCGGTCCGGGCGTCAGCGTGGAGGGCGACACCACCGTCGGTAACCAGATCACCGCCGACCGGATCTTCGCCAACGACGTGTCGCCCACCCCGACACCCTCGGATATGCTCGAGTTCGATGGGTCCAGCGACGTCCTCCTGCCCCAAGATCTCTCGGGCGAAACCATCGAGGCCTGGTTCCAGACGACCGTTGGCGGTGTCATCCTCGGTAACCAGGAAGATTATGAGCTCCCCTTCACCAGTACGTCCCCGGGGTCTGGGGTGGTGCTGTACGTCGGCAGCGATGGCAAACTGTACAGCATCATTCCGCAAACTTATTACCCTATAGCGAGCTTCAGTTCGGACGAGGCCGTCAACGACGGCCGATGGCACCAGGTCGCCATGGTCGTTGACGGCCAGGGAAACGGGACGCTCTACCTCGATGGCTCGCCCGTCAGTTCCTCATCGAATGTGAACGAGTTCCTTCCTGGCTACGGCTCCGAGCAGGTCGGCACCGGCTACACCGACCCCTCCGATCCCGCCACCCCCGGCGGGTGGTACGGCTTCCAGGGACAGATCGGCCAGGTGAGCATCTGGAGCGTGGCACGATCGGCCGACGAGGTCCGCCAGGACATGACGACGGTAGTCACCGGGACCGAGCCGGGCCTGGAGGACAACTATCCTTTCGATGAGGGCCAGGGCTTGACCGCCCATGACCAGGGCCCTGGCCATAACGACGCGACGCTCACGGGGACCGACGGCAATGTGCCCACCTGGTCCAGCAGCAGCGGACTGGGCATCGACCTGGGGGACGACGGGATGACCCGTAACTCCACCTCGCCTCGCCAGGGACCGAACAAACTCCAGAACTTCCCGATCATCGTCGCGACCTCGGATGGCTCGCTCCAGGGTTGGCTGGGGGGCAGCTTGCCCGACACGACTTTCCGCGTCGACCTGTTCGCCGGAGCGGCGTACGGTCCAGGCGGTGCCGGATCGGCACAAGATTACCTGGGTTCGCTGGAGGTGACCACCGACAGCCAGGGCCAGGCGGTCTTCGACGTCCCGTTCATTCCCCCGGCGGGTCTCCCCCTGGTCACCGCCACGGCCACCGACCCCGAGGGCAACAGCTCCGAGCTCTCGGCGGCTCGAAGGGTTAGCCTGGAGGTACCTACGCAGACCATTCGCGTCGTTGCCGGCCAGCCGCCGATCTTCTCGGCCGGGTCGGGAGATGCCATCGCGATCCAGGACCCGGACCCCGGGCCGCTGGACCCGGCATGGAATCTGACGCTCTCGGTCACGGCCGGGACCCTGACGCTCTCGAGCACCGCCGGCCTGACCGGCGCGGGACAGGGCACCGGATCGTTATCCTACCGCGGCCCGCTCTCGGCCGTCGATGCGGCGCTGGCGGGGATGAGCTACGTGCCGCCGCCGGGGTTCCGCGGCAAAGCCACCCTGAGCCTGGAGTCCGATTCGGAGGGCACGACGCCAGTCCAGGCCCTGGTCCTCATCACGGACGGTGTCTTCGTGGTCACGACCACCGCCGACGGTGGCCCCGGGTCGCTCCGCCAGGCGATCCTCGATTCCGATGCCACCACGGGCGGGACCAACACGATCGACTTCGCCATCTCGGGGCCGGGCGTGCAGACGATCGCACCGGCCTCGCCCCTGCCGGCGATCACGAACCCCGTGTTGATCGACGGCTCCTCGCAACCGGGCTACTCCGGCACTCCGTTGATCGCGATCGATGCCTCGGCCTCCGGGATGGCGGACGCCCTGACCATCACGGGCTCGAATGTCACGCTCCGCGGTCTGACGGACGGCGGCTTCGCCCTCGGCACCAGCAGTCTCCCCGATGTCTTGACCTTGCAGTCCGGTGCATTACAGCCCGGCAGCAGCGGCGATAAGGACCTGTACCGCATTGACATACCCAACGATAGCCGGCTGGTCGGGGACCTCCAGTCCCAGGGCCTCACGACCCAGCTCTCGCTGCTCGACGCTCAAGGCAATGTGCTCGTCCAGAGCGAGGCCGTGTCACTCGCGACTCCGGATGGCCAGATCGACGAGCACCTCTCGGCCGGGACTTACTTCCTCGCGACCAAGAGCACGGGTGGCGCGGGGCACTTTGTCCTGACGGCCACTCTCACGCCCGCTTCCGCGCCATATCAGGTCATTCCAGTTGGAATACCCCAAGATCCTAACACCGGATATGATCCCCTGGCCGTCGGCGATTTCACCGGCGACGGGATCCTCGACCTGGCGACGATGGACGGTATCCATCTCGGGCTCGGGGATGGGACATTTCGAGAGCCTTCGGTCGGCCTGGGAATCTCCGCTGCAAACCCCAACCTCGGGTCGATCGTCAGCGGCGACTTCAATGGCGACGGCAAGCTCGACCTCGCCGTGGAAGACTCATATGGCGGATCAATCGCCCTACTCCTCGGCAACGGCGACGGCACCTTCCAGCCCCCCAAGTTCTACGCCGTCCCCACAGGGGGAGCTGGAAATACCATGGTGGTGGGTGATTTCAGCGGGGACGGCCGGCTCGATCTGGCCGTCGCCAATGTAGGCGACGGCACCGTGTCGGTGCTGATGGGCAATGGCGATGGGACCTTCCAGCCGCAGGTCACTTATGCGGTGGGCGGCGACCCGGTCTCCATCGCGTCCGGCGATTTCACCGGCGACGGCCGGCTCGATCTGGCCGTCGCCGATGGTGGAAACGTGTCGGTGCTGCTGGGCAATGGTGACGGCACGTTCCAGCCCGCCGTCAATTACACGATCGGACGCCGCTCCGAGTCGATCGTGGCTGGGGACTTCACGGGTAGCGGCAAGCTCGACCTGGCCGTCAGCAGCTTCATCGGTGGCATCCAGATCCTCATGGGCAACGGTAACGGGACGTTTCAACCCGCGATCAAGGTCGCGGCGATGAATTTCGACGGAGATCTCTTGGCCGGCGATTTCAACGGGGACGGCCGGCTCGACCTCGTTTACATACAAGGACTCACCGAAAAGATCGTCATGCTGCTGGGCAACGGCGACGGTACATTCCAGGCCCCGAAGCTGCTACCGACGCTTCCCATCGCGAAGGCATATACATTTGTGGCCGGGGACTTCACCGGCGACGGCCACCTCGACCTGGCCACGGCCGACTTGGATACCAACGACATCTTTGTGTTGTTGAACAAGGGCGACGGCACGTTCGAGACACAGCAGTCAACGGCTACTGGGCTGGGTCCATACGCGATGGCGGTGGGTGATTTCGCCGGCGACGGCCGGCTCGACCTCGCCACCGCGAACTGGTTCGCCGGCGACATCTCCGTGCTCCTGGGCGACGGCGACGGCAACTTCCAGCCCCAGCAGACCTATGCGGTGGGGGAGAGACCCGACGCGATTGTTACGGGTGACTTCAACGGCGACGGCCGGCTCGATCTTGCCGTGGGCAACAACGGCGACGGCACCGTGTCGGTGCTGCTGGGCAATGGCGACGGCACCTTCGCGCCACAGGTCAGCTACGCGGTGGGGTCGGACCCGATCGGCCTGGTGGCGGGCGATTTCACCGGCGACGGCCGGCTCGATCTGGCCCTGATCGCTGACGGTGGCGTGAGCATCCTGCTGGGCAATGGCGACGGCACGTTCCAGCCGGCGAAGGAATATGCGGCGGGAAGCGGCGCGTTCGGCCTGGTGGCGGGCGATTTCACCGGCGACGGCCGGCTCGATCTGGCCGTGATAGATGACGGGGATGAGAACGGTGACGGAAGCGGCGTGAGCATCCTGCTGGGCAACGGCGACGGCACGTTCCAGGCTCCGGAGCTCATCGCCAAGGGATTGTATGATCCGACCGATCTGGTGGCCGGGGATTTCACCGGCGACAGCCACCTCGATCTCGCCGTCGTCACCTACAACGGCACGGTGTCGGTCTTGCTGGGCAATGGCGATGGCACCTTCGCGCCCCCGGTCACCTTCGCGGCGGTCGGGGCGGAATTCGGGGAGGGAGTATTTCGGATCGTGGCCGGTGACTTCACCGGCGTCGGTCGGTTCGACCTCGCCGCTTCAACCTCCGACGGCTCCGACTCCAACATCTCCGTGTGGCTGAGCAACGGTGATGGCACGTTCCAGGCCCCGATGACGTTCGCTCTAGGACAGCCGTACGAGAAACTCGTGGCGGCTGATTTCAATGGCGACGGCAAGCTCGACCTGGCTACTTTCAACGAAATCTCCAGCGACATCTCCATCGTGCTGGGCAACGGCGACGGCACATTTACCGACCCCGGCCAGTTCGCGACAACTCCTCATGCCACGCCCCTGGTGGCCGACGTGAACGGCGACGGCACCGCCGATGTCCTGGTCGTCAACGGCGCGGGCGATATCCTCTACCGCCAGGGCCTACCCGGGCAGCCCGGCGCCTTCGGGCCGCCCGTCACCGTCAACCCCGGCTTCCCTTCGCGCGACATCGTCTGGGTGCCCATGACCGATCAGGGCCCGCTGCTGGCCAGCGTCGATGCCCACGACGACGCCGTCTCGCTCTACGCCTGGCGCGACGGCGGATTCGTCCGCATCGGCTCGCTCACCACGGGCCGCCTGCCGGCGCAGATCATCGCGGCGGACCTCAACGGCACCGGCTGGGACGGCCTGGGCGTCCGCAATACCGGCGACGGCACCCTCTCGCTGTTCTTCAACAAGGAGACCGGCAGCTTCGCGACCGGCTTCAACCCCTTCCTGGCGCCGGTCACCCTGGACGTCGGCCTGGGCGTCACCGACGTCGAAGCGGTTGATGACGGGGCAGGCGGCGGGATCTATCTGGTCGTCACCAACAAGCTGACGGGCCAGGTGAGCACCCTGGGGGACGGTTCGGGCGGAGTCGTCGCGGCTCCCGAGCCGTACCGCGCCGGCACCGGGTTGTCGGCGATCGATCCCGGCAGCACGACCGAGGTCACCAGCCTGGAGGACACCGCGGGCGTTGCCGCCGGGCCGCTCACGCCGGGCGGGCCGATCGACCTGGTGACGATCAACCCCGGCTCGTACACGCTCGACGTCCTCGTCGGCCTGGGCGGAGGGGGCTTCGCCTATCCCGTGACGATCGAAACCCCGAGCCCGACCCAGATCGTCCGCATGGGCGACTTCACCGGCGACGGCGTCGATGACCTGGCCGTGCTCACCCCTGCCGGCGTGAGCATCTACATCGCCGATGGCAAGGGGGGCTTCCTGCCACCGACCAGTTACGCGGTGCCGTCGGAATCCGACGGCCTGACCCTCGCCGACGTCAACCACGACGGCAAACTCGACCTGCTCGTGGGCGATGCCTACGGCGATGTCCTGGTGCTCATCGGAAATGGCAACGGCACCTTCGCGCCCTATCACGACGCCAACCAGGCCGTCGAACTGGCCGTCGCCGACCTCACCGGCAACGGTTCGAAGGACATCATCTATGCCGACCAGGGACTCGATCGCGTGGTGGTCGATTACGGGGCCGGCAATTCGGCCGTCCTGGCCAATCAGTCCACCGGCCTGTTGAATCCCGGCGCCGTGGCGCTGGCCGACTTGAATCGCGACGGCATCCCCGACCTGATCGTGGCCAATAGTGGCAGCAACAATGTGCTCGTCTATCCGGGGCTGGGCGACGGCCAGTTCGGACCGGCGACCAATGGCGGAGATGGCTATTTCGTCGGCACCGACCCGGTGGCCATCGCCGTGGCGGACCTCAACGGCCAGCCCGACCTGCTGGTGGCCGACTCCGGGTCCAACGACGTCTCGATCTTGCTGGGCCAGGGCTCCGGCTCGAGCTGGGCGCTGATCCCCGGCCCGCGGATCAAGACCCAGGGGGGGCCGGACGCGCTGGCGGTCGGCCCGCTCACGACCGGCGGCCCGACCGACCTGTTCGTCGCCAATAGCCAGTCGAATACCGTCGAGCAGTTCGCGGGCTTGGGCAGCGGGTTCTTCAACGACCAGAGCCCGACGGTCTACCCGGTCGGCCAGGCACCTTCGGCGCTGTTCCTGGGCAACTTCGGCGGGGGAGCGGGACAGGGTTTGGCCACCCTCAATTCCGGCTCGAATGATGGGACGCTGATCACCGGCCTGGGGTCGGCAAATCCGGTGACGCAGACCTTCCCCACCGGCGGCGACCGGCCAACCACGGGCTTCGCGGGCGACTTCAGCGGCAACGGGTTCACCGACCTGGTGGTGGGCAACAACGGCGACGGTCAACTGTCGCTGCTGACGGGCGGGCCCGGCGGGCTGAGCCTGACTCAAACCCTGTCGAGCGCCGAGGCGCCCAACCCGACGGGCCTGAGCTTCTCGGGGGTCTCCGACGGGCTGCTGAGCTTCTACGTCAGCACGGCCGGTCACGAGGCGGCCCTGAGCTTGGCCTTCAACCTCGACGCCGGCCCCGGCGGCGCGCTGGGTCCGTTCAGCGCGACCGTGGTGGCCTCCTCGGGCTCCGGCGATGCGTCGCTGGAAGGCGTGCTGTCGCAGGCGGCGGGCGGTTCGGTGCAACAGGTCTCGCAGCTCCTGAGCTTCACCGGGACGGCGCTGGACCTGGCGGCGACGCTTCTGACCGTGTCGGTGATGCCGGGCACGCTCGAGGAAGAGTCGGGCGGCGGTGCGTTGGCGACGGTCGGAGCGATCGGCTTGGGCCAGCCGGTGGGCCGGCCGGCGCCCGTGGTCGGCCCGTCCGACTCGACAGAGGCTCCGAGCGAGGAGTCGGGGCCGAGCGCAGCGGGGACGCCGGGCCTGCTCGACCGGCTGCCGTCGTGGGAGGGGCTGTCGATCGGGCTGGAACAGGCGTGGGAGAAGGCGCGTTCTGCGATCCTGAAGCTCGAGGGTGAATTGCGGGCCTCGGAGGGCCGAAAAGGCGCCGCTCCTCAGGCGAGTCCGCCGCCGACCGTGCCGTCGGCGACTGCTCCTGCGCGATCCGGCCCGCGGGCGGCATCTCCCGAGCCTCGGCGCGAGAACAACGCAGCGGTCATCGATGCCGCGCTGGAGGATCTGGACGACCGGCGATCGGGAGAGTCACCGCCCGAGGAACGGTCCCGGGGATTCTCGGACGCCCTGACCGAGAACGAGTGGGACGGCCGAGCAAGTGCCCTGGTCGTGCTGGCGGCCTCGTCGGCCGCGACCGTCGCGGTCGGCGTACCGGTGTCGCGATGGGTCCGACGAAGACGTTCGACGCTCAACGTACTCCCTTGAAGCACTCTTGTGGGCGAGACCGAGGTATTGATAAAGTCAACGCCAGCGTCCGCGCCTGGACTCTTCACGATCAAACCCGAATTCCGATCGCTTTGTCCGCGTTCGCAGGGCCAAGGATGCGTGGAGTCTGCGTCCGACGCGAAGAAGTTCGATGTCGAATAAGCCCGAAGACGCAACCTCGCTCACGTTGATTGAGAGGGTGCAGGAATTCCCTGTCAATGGGCGGGCCTGGGCTGAGTTCGTCAAACGGTACCATCCCGTGATCCACGCGTGGTGCGTGAAGTGGGGACTCCAGAACTGCGATGCGGACGACGTCGCACAGGACGTCCTGGTCAAGTTGCTCGCGGCGATGCGTCAATTCCGTTACGACCCTTCACGTAGCTTCAGCGGCTGGCTCAAGACCGTGACGCATAACACTTTGAGCGACTTCTGCCGCGATCGTCGCAAGAAACCTGGCCAGATGGGCCTGGACATCTCGATCGCCGAGCAGGGCGCGGCCTGGGATGAATTCGAGCATGGGCTGGAGAGCCTCATCGATCGCGACATGTTCGAAACGGCGATGCGGCGGGTCGAGCGACGCGTCAAGCCCGTCACCTGGAACGCTTTCCGACTCACGGCACTCGACGGTCTCTCCGGCATCGACGCCGGGGATCGCTTGAAAATTCCCGTCGCGCACGTCTTCGTAGCCAAGAACCGCGTCCAGAAGCTCCTCCAGGATGAGATCCGATTCATGAAAGGGGATCGGCCCTGAATCCATGAGAGTCTGTCCCAAAAGGGGAACACTCGTCAAACGAATTGAAGGGATCGTCCCAAGACCCGGGGATTGACGGCGTCTCTGCCCTGACATTTGCGACGACGATCCATACGAGGGTGTCCCGATCTTAGTTGAAAAGTGAAGAGGGCGGCTCCTCCCGTCCGGTCGCTAGACTGGACGCGGCTTTTCCCTTGACGTGGAAGGAGGAACCGCCTTGAAACGAGCCGATGCGAAGCGACACGACTCCCACAAGCCAGCGCCGACCCAGCCTGCTGTCCCCAACGGAGCCCCCGGCCGCGAGATCCAGCTCTCCCTGGATCGCGAGGAGCTGCTCGGCCTGATGCAGGATTCCCTGGAGAGCTTGGCACTCAACCTGGGCATGCCGGTCGCCTCCAGCCTCCTGGAGGACGAGGTGACCCGGCTGTGCGGGCGGCGCCATCAGCGTCAGCCCCACCGGACCCACACGCGGTACGGTCACCAACGGGGTACGGCCACCCTGGCTGGCCAGAAGATCCCTATCGCCCGTCCCCGCGTGCGGCGCACCGACGGGGGCGGCGAGGTCCCGCTGGAGACCTACGCCCGACTGCAAGACCCCGAGGCCATGGCCGAGGCCGTGCTCCGCCGCATGGTCCGCGGCGTGAGTACGAGGGATTATGCCAACGTGATCGACCTCACACGGGACGGCTTCGGAATCCAGAAATCGAGCATCAGCCGCGACTTCGTCCGGGCCTCGGCCGCGCAAGCCAGGGCCCTGGCGGAACGCCGTTTCGACGGCACGCACTTCCCGGTGATCCTGATCGATGGTGTCGAGTACGCGGGCGAGACGATGATCGTGGCGGTGGGGATCACCGCCGATGGCACCAAGCGCGTCCTCGGCCTCCGCCAAGGCGCGACCGAGAACGCCGCGGTCTGTGTGGCGCTGCTGGAGGACCTGCAAGCGCGGGGCCTGGACACGAGCCGACCCGTGCTCCTGGTGCTCGACGGGGCCAAGGCCTTGCACGCGGCCGCCAAGCGGGTCTGGGGTCAGAACGGCGTGATCCAGCGCTGTCAGGTCCATAAGAAGCGCAACGTCAAGGCCCACGTCCCCGAGAAGCACCACGCCGGGTTGGAGCGGCGGCTGTCTGTGGCATACCACCAGACGGGCTACGCGGCCGCCAAGACGTCTCTGGAGGCGACGGCGCGGTGGCTGGAGCGGATCAACCCGGATGCGGCCTCGAGCCTGCGGGAAGGATTGGAGGAGACGCTGGCGGTGGTGCGGTTGGGCGTGCCGGGGGCGCTGCGGCGGACGCTGGCGACGACCAACCCGATCGAGTCGGCGCTGAGCGTGACGCGGCGTGTGACGGCGCACGTGACCCGCTGGCGTGACGGCGACATGCGGCGGCGGTGGTGCGTGGCGGGGCTGTTGCGCGCCGAGAGGAAGTTCCGCCGGGTCAAGGGGCATCGGGCCCTACCCACGCTCATCAAAGCCCTGGAGGAATCGACCTGAGCACGACGGTCTGGAATCGACCGCGGCGTCGCGTTAGGAGGGCCAGGGGGACTCCTTCCCCTCATGACGACCAGCGAGACAGGGGTGGCTCCCGGCGATGGGGCGCCGGATTCAAGCTCTTTCCCCGGGGACTGCCCCTTTCCGACCCGCCCGACCCGAACGCCACGGGGACTTACCACCCCAGCCCCCCGCTCGCCCGGCCGGGGATTTGCCCAGTCCGGCAGGCTCGCCTCCCACGCGCCATCGCCAGTGACCGGCCGCGAGGTCCCCGCCCACAGCGATCTGTTCGTGACGGGCTGAGTTCCGCAGGCGCTCTCACGAGCTGTGGCGGGTCGAGCGCCTCGGCTTCCGGACGCCGGGCCCGGCGCGGCGCGTTCTCGCAGCCGCCGGTTGCGACGCCGGGCCGACATACCGTAGAGTAGGCTGACGCGCGGATCGGCGAAGATGCGAATCCACTCTCACTCCCGGGCTGGTAGCGAGGTCAACCGTGCCCGCATCGCGTCTCGAAACGTCATCGAATGTCCCGTTCCCGACGACGCGATGGAGCCAGGTCGTCGCCGCCGGTGATCGCGCCGGCCCCGAGGCCCGCGACGCCCTGGCCGCGCTGTGCTCGGCCTACTGGTATCCCCTCTACGCCTTCGTCCGTCGCAAGGGACATCCGCCCGGCGAGGCCGCCGACCTCGTTCAGGGCACGTTCCTCACGCTCCTGGAGCGCGACGGCTTGGCCGCGGTCGCGCCGGATCGCGGCCGCTTCCGCTCGTTCCTGATGGCCGCCTGTGCCCATCATCTGGCCGATTGCCGCGACCGCGACCGGGCCGCCAAGCGGGGCGGCGGCGCCGTGCCGATCCCCAACGATCGCGCCCTGGCGGAAGGCCGTTACTCGGCCGAGCCGGTCAATGAACTGACGCCCGAGCGGCTGTTCGACCGGCGATGGGCCACCGGCCTGCTGGAGAACGCCGTCGCGCGACTGGAGGCGGAATCGACCGCGGCCGGGAAGTCCGCCCTGGTGTCGCACCTGCTCCCGACCCTGACCGGCGGGCGGGGCGATATCCCGCTCGCCGCGATCGCCGCCGAGCTGGGGATGACCGAGGGAGCCGTCAAGATGGCCGCCTCGCGCCTGAGAAAGCGATACGGCGAGATCCTCCGCGAGGAGATCGCGCGCACGGTGGCCGACCCGGCCGACGTCGAAGACGAGGTCCGGGCCCTGTTCGCGGCCCTCGCCCGATGAATCCGCGCGGATTCGTGTGACCTCGGGGATGATTTCCCGTTCTCATGGGTAGAGGACGACGACGAGCGGTCAACGGGAACTTGGGGAGGACGTTGCCATGAGACCCGAACGAACGTGCCCGGATTGCGGCGCGACGCTGCCCGCCGACGCGCCCCGAGGACTCTGCCCGAACTGCCTGATGGGCGCCGCGCTCTCCCGCACGTCGCCCCCGTTGCACGAGGCGACCGGCGCCTTCGAGCCGGCCGGCCCCGGCGTCCTCGCCACCATCGCCCAGAGCATCGGCCCCGTCCCCCGCCTGCTCCTGCACGACACGGCGCCGGGTGAGACCCCGGGGCCGGTCGTCCGTCCCGATGGAGACGATGCCGACCCGTCGATCCGCTACCGCATCGACGGCGAGATCGCCAGAGGCGGCATGGGCGCCGTCCTGAGGGGCCGCGACCCCGACCTGGGCCGCGACGTCGCGATCAAGGTCCTGCGAGCCGACCTTCGCGACAACGCCGACCTGGTCCGCCGCTTCGTCGAGGAGGCCCAGATCGGCGGCCAGTTGCAGCATCCCGGCGTGGTGCCGATCTACGAGCTGGGCACCTTCGCCGACCGCCGGCCGTTCTTCAGCATGAAGCTGGTGAAAGGCCAGACGCTCGCCGACCTGCTCGGGGCCCGCTCCGGCCCGGCCGACGACCTGCCACGGTTCCTGTCGATCTTCGCGGCCATGGCGCAGACGATGGCCTACTCGCACACCCGCGGCGTGATCCATCGCGACCTCAAGCCCTCCAACGTGATGGTCGGCAGCTTCGGCGAGGTCCAGGTGATGGACTGGGGCCTGGCACGGGTCCTGCCGCGAGGCGGGGTCGCCGCCGATGCGAGGGCGGGGAAGGAGCTGCCCCAGGAGATCCTGATCACGACGGCGGGGAGCGGCTCGGACCGAGACCTCTCCCGCGCCGGCTCGATCATGGGCACGCCGAGCTACATGCCCCCCGAGCAGGCGCGGGGCCAGACCGATCGGATCGACGAGCGGGCCGACGTCTTCGCCCTGGGCTCGATCCTCTGCGAGGTCCTCACCGCGAAGCCGGCGTTCACGGGCTATGCCGCGACCGAGATCCTCCGCAAGGCGGCCGACGGCGCCACCGCCGACGCGGTGGCGCGGCTGGAGGCCTGTGGCTCCGAGGCCGAGCTGATCGGGCTGGCGAAGGACTGCCTGGCGGTCGAGCCCGAGGGCCGGCCGCGCGACGCCAAGGTCGTGGCCGAGCGGATCACGGCCTACCTGGCGGGGGTGCAGACGCGGCTCCAAACGGCCGAACGCGAGCGGGCGGTGGCCGTGGCGCGGGCCGAGGAAGAGGTGAAGACACGGCAGGTCGCCGAGGAGAAGGCGGCCGAGCAGCGGAAGCGGCGGCGGGTGCAGGCGCAGCTAGCGGCCTCGGTGGCCGCGCTCGTCCTGGGCGGCGTTTCCGTCGCCTGGTGGCAGACCGCGCAGGCGAACGCGCGGCGGGAGACCGAACTCCGTCGGCAGCTCGCGGACGAGCAGCGCGCCGCCGCCGACGCGGCCCGTCTCGCTCGCAACGGCGAGGCCGTCACCTCCCTTTTGACGCAATGCGAGGGAGCCTTGAAAGCCGACGACGCGGCCAAGGCGGCGGTCGCCCTGGAGGCGGCGAAAAAGCGATCCGCCGAGGGCGGGGCCGAGAAGGAAGCGGGCCGGCTCAAGCGACTCGACGCTGACCTGACCATGCTCCGCGACCTGGACGCCGTCAACCAGTTCTGCTTTATCTCGGTGGAAAACAAAATCCCGGACGCAGCGGATGTGGCATTGCGGACCCGGGAAGTCCTGGCGCGGTTCGGGGCCGACCCCCTCGCAGTGGCGGCGGACGACGTGGCGGCGCGAGTATCCGCTTCCGTCGTGCGAGAACGAATCGTGTCGGCCCTGGACCGCCTGCTGTTGCCCATACGTCTTGTGGACGTCGATAGGCTACCGGCGGAAAAACAGAAGGAAATCACCCCCCGGCTGCGAGCCGCCGTGGCGGCGCTGTTGCCGAAGACGCCGGGAGTGCGTGCCGTTCTCAGGCTGGTGGATGCCGACCCCTTTCGGGATGCGGTCCGGGATGCGGTGCTCGCCGGAGACCGGGCGATGTTTGTGGAGCTGGCGGGACAGGAGGCAGCCCTGGAGCAACCACCGTGGTTCGTCATCTTTCTGGGCGGAAGTCAAGCGATCGCTGTCGAGCGGCGAAGGCAGTTGTTGCAGTCGGCGGTGATTCGGCGGCCGGGGAACCTCGGATTGCTGGTGGCGCTCGGGTCTACCTACCCGCTCAACGCCACGAAGCCAAAGGAAGGGGGCGAGAGATTGCGCTGGTTTCAGGCGGCCGCCGCTGCCGCCCCGGCCAACTCCGCGGTCCTCGCGACCCTGGGCGAAGTGCTGGAATGGAAGGGCCAGATGGACGAGGGCATTGCCTGGCAACGCCAGGCCATCAAACTCGACCCGACGCTCGCCTGGGCCCACGCTATGCTCGGCCATGGGCTGACGAACATGGGCCAGCGGGACGAGGCCATCGCCTGCTACAAGAAGGCCATCGAACTCGACCCGAAACTCGCCGTCGCCCACTACGGCCTCGGCGTGGCACTTTATAGCATCGGTCAGCCGGAGCAGGCCATGGCCTCTTTACGCAGGGCCATCGAGCTCGCCCCGAAGGTCGCCGAATTCCATGAACCCCTTGGCATGGTGCTGGAAACCCAGGGGCGCTTCGACGAGGCCATCGCTTGCCTCCAGAAGGCCATCGGACTCAACCCTGAGTTTGCACCGGCCAAGAGTTGACTGGCCCGGGTAGAGCGCATGGCGGCCGCCGAGAAGAAGCTCTCGGCTTTCCTCAAAGGCGAGTTCAAGCCGGCCACCAGTGCCGAGCAACTTGTCATGGCCGAAGTCTGCTTTTCCAGGAAGCGGTATCGAGCGTCCGCGGGCCTATACGCCGCCGCCTTCGCCGCCGAGCCCGCACTGGCCGATGATCTGACGCAGCGACACCGCTACGGCGCCGCCATGAGCGCCGCGCTCGCCGCCGCCGGGAAGGACGAGGATCCACCGGGGCGGACCACGCTCGATGACAAGGAGCGGGCCCGCCTGCGCAAGCAGGCCCTCGATTGTCTCCGCGCCGACCTGGCCTTGCTGACCAAGCAACTGGAGAGCGGCCAACCGGCCCACCGCTACACGGTTCAGAGTCTAATGAACCATTGGCGACGGGATCCCGACCTGGCCGCAATCCGCGACTCCGACGCGCTGGCAATGCTCGCCGAGCCCGAGCGTAAGGCATGCGAGAGGTTGTGGGCCGACGTGTCGGCGCTGTTGCAGAAGGCGATTGGCCCGCCGAGCCTCGCTTCGCTGATGCAGCAACTACCCGAGGCCCGCAAGGCGCTCCCCAAGGACAGCCCGCAACTGGCCGGCTTGCTCGCCCAGATCGGTCTGGGCCTCCAGCAAGAGAAGAAGTGGACCGAGGCCGAGCCGCTCCTCCGCGAGTGCCTGGCCATCCGCGAGAAGGCCCAGCCCGACGAATGGACCACCTTCAACACCCGCAGCCTGCTCGGCGGCAGCTTGTTGGGTCAGAAGAAGTACGCCGAGGCCGAGCCGCTGATCCTCTCGGGCTACGAGGGCATGAAGGCCCGCGAGGCCAAGATCCCCCCGCCCGGCAAGACCCATTTCACCGACGCCGCCGAGCGGGTGGTCCGGCTCTACGAAGAATGGGGAAAGAAGGCGAAGGCTGCCGAATGGCGGACCAAGCTGGCGAAGCCCACCGACGGGACCAGGAACGAATCCTGAGACCGCGGGGACTCGAGGTCGAACGGGATCGAGCCGAACGGACGGCCTGGCAGGCGCCCGGGAGGAGGTCGAAGCCCTCCTCGGGCGTGCCCAGGCACGGAGGAATCGGAATCCCTCCGCGCGCCGTAGCTCCGATCAAGCGACCCGAGCCGGATCTCGCTCATCATGCTGTCCGGTAAACTCGGCGCGGTGCAATCCCACCACCGCTGACTGGAGATCATCGCGGGATATTGACTCTGATGGAGGTCCTGGCGTCCTCGGTCCGAGGACAAGGGACTGGATAACAATCCGGCGTCGCGTGAAAATGTCCGGGGGAGCCGCCCTACATTTCAACTACACGCGGGACACCCTCATCCATACTAACCCGAAGCGTCAGCGAGGTCTGCCGTAAGTCCTTGCGATAGTGAGGGAAAGATCCTCGCTTACGCTTCGGGTTGGTATGGACGGAGGGCAATGGAGCCGCTCTCGAACTGTCAACCTGCGGAGCGGGGACTTTGGGACAATGCCGAATTGAAAATCCTGCTGGATCTTCTATCACGTTCGTGCGACAAGAGTTACGATAAAGAAACGGCTCGATGTCACCGTAGGTGCGTTAACGAATTACCAGAGTGGTGGCATCCTCATGGGTAGGGGATGATGCGCGAAGTCATCCGAGGTCGGCCCTCGGGCCGATGACACCGTTTCGCTGTCCGCACGGTCCTCTTCGGAATGGGAGATGAGACGATCAATCCAATCGATTCGCCCCTGAACTTGGCATGCCGGCCGGTCCGGGATCGGCGACCGTGGCGACGGAGGCCCGGCGAAAAGTTGCCATCGAGTGCCAATGAGTGCCATGGCCCGACCGGATCGGAGTCTGTCCAAGACCCTTCCGAGACAGACACTTAGGATTGGACCTTCCATCGGATCGGTGCGGGATTCGCGGAATCGGGATAAGCTCTTCACGCCGTACGCTCGAAGCCCGTAGAATAGGGCGGGATCGATCCGAAGGCACTTATCCGGGGAACGGGCCGAGGATATGAAACAACTCCCTCATCGCATCGTCCCGCTGACTCGCCGTGATTGGCTCCTCGGGGCCGGTGCCGGATTCGGTGCACTTGCGTTGACCGACCTGCTGGCACGCGATTCCGCCGCGGGTACCGGGTCGCCATCCCCTTCCACGTCTGGCGCGACTGCACCGTGGCGACGTCCGGCATCCGCCCGGAGCGTCATCTTCCTCTTCATGGAGGGCGGCCCGAGCCACATCGACACCTTCGACCCCAAGCCCGAAGTGAACCGGCTGGCCGGTCAACCGCTTCCGCCGAGCTTCAAGCCGGTGATCACGCCCATGGGTGAGGGCCGTTCGCCGCTACTGGCCTCTCAACGAAAGTGGAAGCAGCACGGTCAGAGCGGGATCTGGGTCTCCGATTGGCTGCCGCACATCGCCACCTGCGCCGATGACCTGGCGGTGATCCGGTCCTGCTGGTCCAACGGGTTGAACCATGTGGGCGGCGTCTGCCAGATGAATACCGGCTCGACCCTGGCCGGCCGTCCCTCGCTGGGGAGTTGGGTGAACTACGGATTGGGGACGGAGAACGCGAACCTACCCGCCTTCATCGTGATGCAGGATACCCCGAAGGCCCAGGTGGCCGGCGGTCCGCGGAACTGGGGGACGGGCTTCATGCCCGCAGTCTACCAGGGTACCCGACTGGAAGGCGGAGCGGAGCCGATCGCCAATCTACGGACGCCCGCCGAGGTTGGTCCGCTCCGGCAGCAGGCCAAGCTCGAGCTGCTCGACCGTCTCAATCAGCGTCATCTCGAATCCCGAGTCGACCAGTCCGAGCTCGACGCCCGGATCCGCAGCTATGAGCTGGCGTTCCGGATGCAGGCCGAGGCGCCCGAGGCCGTCGACCTCTCGGCAGAGACCGACGAGACGCGCTCGATTTACGGGATGAACGACCCCGCGGCCGAGGTCACCGGCCGACTCTGCCTCCTGGCCCGGCGCCTCGTCGAACGAGGCGTCCGCTTCATCCAGATCTACTGCGGCGCCGGGAGCCGTTGGGACGCCCACAGCGGAATCGAAGCGAATCACGCCAAGACCTGCCGGGCCATGGACCAGCCCGTCGCCGGGCTCCTGAAAGACCTCAAGCGTCGCGGTTTGCTCGACCAGACCCTCGTCGTCTGGGGAGGAGAGTTCGGCCGCACGCCCATGTCGGAGAAAGGGGACGGTCGCGACCACAATCCCTACGGCTTCACCATGTGGATGGCCGGCGGAGGCGTCAAGCCCGGCATCGTCGTCGGCAAGACCGATGAGGTCGGCCTCCACGCGATCGAGGATCGCCTCCACGTCCACGACATTCACGCCACGATCCTCCACGCGTTCGGCGCGGACCATTCGAAGCTCATCTATCGACACCAGGGCCGCCCGGAACGTCCGACCGTCAACGAAGGCCAGGTATTTCACGGCCTATTCAAGGCGTGAGCTTTCAATTGTCGCGTTTCGATTCGCCGGATTGCGCCGTTGCGTTTAACCAGTCCTTCACCATCTCCTTCCGATTGCCCATCCGTTCAATCCGCCCTCGTCCCCCTTTTTCATGTATCTCCTACTTTGTGACTAATCGGATTCTTCCTTAAGTTTGGCGTATTCCTTGTCGAAAACTTGAGTGAGTGAGAGGCCATGGGCGGAGGCGAGTCGCTTTGGCGTCGTTGCCGAAGCCGAAGGAAGGGTCGGCCACGCAGGGCCTATAAGATGGAGGTCTCCATCACCATCTCTTCCCGTATGTCAATCTGGAGACGTGCGATTCGTTTGGACCCATCCTGAAGATCAGGTCTGGTTGAGAAGCTAGTTTGTTCTCGATTCCATCCCATGCGGCTAATAGAGACCGAGACGTCGGTTCCATGGGTGGTCACGTCTCGGTCGATAAGGATGAATCCCTTGCGTCGAGTGGTATCCGCTAGCATCCGAGGATTGGTCTTGAGCCTCACGCTCGCCGCGATCCACTACGCTGCCAGGTGGGTGGATGCCCAGGAGGAGCCCGGGAATTCGATTCCGACGCTCCTCACGACGCCGTTATCGCAAGATCAGCCTGACTCGGGCGCGGCGGGCGCCGCGCCTCGCCCGCGTCGGAGCGTGGACGAGGCTGCGAAGCCGGCGCTATTCCCGTCGGTCCAGTCAACTCCCGCGGAGCGTGTCCCCGCCAATGCGGGTGATCTGTCGCCGACGGTTGAGGCGCTGCCGACACAGACGATCGCGCAGGGGAACGCGAGTCAGGCGGCCCAACCCCCTGCGTCGGCACGCCGGGCGAATCCCGTTCAGCGGCAAACTCCCGCGCCGCCCGGACAGCGGACGTCTCCGCCCCCGAATCGTCCTGCCTCCCCGACGACGCCGGGCCAGCCCGACCCCAATCGGCCGGCGGCGAATGCCGAGCAGCAGGTCCAGTTCGATCCCAATGGACTGGTGACCATGCATACCAACGAGCTCGAGGTCCGTCAGCTCCTCGAGCTGCTCAGCAGCGCGGGGGGACCAACGTCTTGATCTCTCCCAAGGTCACCGGGACGATCACCGCCAACTTCGAAGGTGTGACCCTCGATCAGGTCTTGAAGTCCGTGATCAAGCTCGCCGACTTGGTGGACAAGCAGGAAGGTTCGATCCACTACATCTACACCAAGGGAGAAACCCTGGATGAAGCGGAGAACCTCAAGAAGGAACGCATTATCACCAAGGTCTACAAGCTGAATTATGTCCGGAGCGACGAGTTATGGCACATGGTCAGGCCGTTCCTGAGTGAAGTCGGCTCGAAACGGGCCGCGGTCACGACGCAGTATCGATACGGCATCAGCGAGTCGGCGACATTTGTCTCCGGCGGTAGTGCCTCGGGAGCCACCGGCGGCGCCGCGGCAGGAGGCGGAAGCGCGGGCGTCGCGACCGGCTCGAGCGGTCCGGTCTTGACCGGGTTCCAGCCGGGCACCGGCGGCAACTCTCAGGCGGATTTCGATCACCTGATCATCCAGGATTACGAATCGAACCTCAAGATCATCGACCAGATCGTCGAACGCATCGACGTCCGGCCGGTCCAGGTCTTGATCGAGGCCGTCATCATCAGCGTGGACTGGGAACACGATCGCGAGCTCGGGGTCAATTTCGCCGTCGTCAACAATCTCGCCAACGTGCTGAGCACGGTGGGTAATGGGTCGGAGATCAACAGCAACGCCGGCTTCAGCCCGACCAAGTTGCTCTCGGCATCCGGCGCGATCGCGTCGGGGACTCCCGCCGACCCCCTGGGCTTCACCGGATCGACGAACGGGATCAAGTTCGGTTTCGTCTCGAACAACGTGAGCGGATTCGTCCGGGCGCTGGAGACGCTGGGAAGCACCAAGATCCTGGCCAGTCCCCGCATCCTCGTCTTGAACAAGCAGCGCGCCGAGATCCAACTCGGTGCCCGCCTGGGATTCCAGACGCTCTCCCAGAACTTCACCAGCACGATCCAGCAGATCCAGTTCCTCAACACGGGGACTCTCTTGCGGCTTCGCCCGTTCGTCTCGGACGACGGGATGGTCCGGATGGAGATCCACCCCGAGCGCAGCTCGGGCTCGGTCACGAACAACATCCCCAACCAGCAGACGGCCGAGTTGACGACCAACGTGATGGTGCCCGACGGGGCGACGATCGTCATCGGCGGCCTGATGGAGGACGAGGACGATTACCAGTTGCAGGGATTGCCCTTCCTGTCCAGGCTCCCTGCGCTGGGATATCTCTTCGGATCGCGCCAGAAGACCGAGGGGAGGCGCGAGCTGGTCGTGCTCTTGACTCCGCATATCTGGTCTGCGGACCAGGCGATGACTCATGCTCTGCCACCGCGCCTCTCGTCATCCCTGCTGATGGACGGGGCCGAGAGGCCGTTGTCGGCCTCGACGGAAGAGTCAGCTCGATTGTCGGCCTCGTCCGCGGCGATCGCGGCTCCCTCAACCTCCGCTGCACCGACTTCCGATCCCGGTTCCATGGCCCTGGCGAGGGCAGCGACGCCGCTCGGCCATTCGGATGGCCTGGACATGAAGGGCGCCACGTCGATCCCCCTCGGAGTCTCCGGAGGTCAGGATCAGCAGGCAACGTCGCCCGTCAAGCGCCGCCCGTTCCAATCCCTGCGCCGCATCCTGTCGGGAAGGGCAAGCGAGCGGGACTCCAATCCAGATTCCAACGCCGGAGTGCGCCACGATTCGCGCTCCACGGAGGCTCGCGTCGCGGCTCCGCTCGATCCCGGCTCGAACGGCCCGGCGCCGTTGCCCGGGGCCGCCGCACCCGCCGGCGCCCTGCCGACTCCGCAGACCTCCGTCCCGGACGATCATCCCGCCTCGGACCCGAGTCGCGCCGCGGCATCACCGGCCGGAGCGACCGCGGCCCGTACACCGAAGCGGGATACGTTCGTTGCCCAGGCGGGTCTGGTGCTCGACCGGGGCCCGTCGCGAACAGAGACTCAAGTGCCAGTCAACCTTCGTGCCCAGCCCGAGCTACAAGATCGGCGACGGCCACCCGGGCCGCGTCCGGGAGCCGTGTCGGCCGGGCCGCGGCGACACACCGTCGCCGACGGGGAAACCTTCGCGATCATCGCCGAACACTATTATGGCTCCGCGAATTATGAAACCGGCCTATGGCGAGCCAATCGCGGCCGATTCCCCCGTCCCGAACGCCTGACTGCCGGGGACTTGCTCGTCGTGCCGCCGATCGAGGAGCTCGATATCTCGACCAGTCGAGGCGGATGGACGCAGGTCGACCACGCTGCGTCGAGAGAGACTTTGGTCCGCGCCAACGATGAGGAAGTGGATTCGCCCCGATCGGCCGCGTCCCGCCGGGCCAGGACGCAACCGCCGCCACAGGTCAGCCGCGGGAAAGTCCGGGACACAACGGGCCGACCGACCCGAACTCCAGCCAGTCCGGAGAGATCGTCCGAGCCGCGGGTTCACATCGTCCATCGCTCCGAAACGCTGCGGAGTATCGCTCGCGATCGGCTGGGCGACGCTCGCCGGGTCGAAGAGATCGTCGAATTGAACCGAGACCGGCTGTCGGACGACGACCGGCTCACACCCGGGCTGCTCATCTACCTGCCCGCCGACGCCCGACCCCAGGACGGGTCGCGCTGACCCTCTCCAACGTCTCGTGAGCGATGAGCATCACGACAACCAGATACGCGATCAAGGTCCGACAGGACATCAGCGAGATGAGTACGATCCGGATTCCGGCCTGCTCCCATGTTCGTTTACTCGCACGGAGTAGCTCCGACCGATTTCACACCGACAGGGAGGATGGAACGAACCGAGCCTGCCGCGGGCTCGCGTCGAATTTCGGCGGCCAGCCGAACGGCACCAAAAAGCGAATTTTGATAGAAGATGAGGACGAGATAGGCTGCGATGAACGTCGGGATCAGGAAACCGACGCGAAAACGAGTGCCGAACATCCGAGAATTCTCGCAAACGACCAGCAGCGGGAGGCCGACCGCGGTGAGGGCGTATTTGCCGATCAGGAACCAGAAGTATCCGCGGTCCAGCAGGCATGCCATGACCGGATTGGCTTCCACGCAATCGAATTCCAGCAGCTCCAGGGTGAGTACACCGTCGGCGATCGACAAGCAGAGCAGGGACACGACCATCGCGAGCGTGACGGCATCGAATCGGTTGACGAAGAACCCTTGAAGGCGTTCCTCTCGCCGCCTGGGCCGAATTCGGCGTCCGCCGGGGCGGAATGCATCCAACGCCGAGGTGGGCCGTCTGCGACGGTCATCCTCTCTTCGACGGATCTCCTTCGAGCCTCCGCTCATGAGTCGCCCACAAATCTGCAGGAGCGGCGATCACGCGGCTCGCGGCTCCCGAGTTCGCGGCGAATCTGCCCGATGATACCCGCGGTGCCATTTCCGAATCCTCGTCGGTCTCGCCCTTACAATCCATACTAGCCCGGGGCCTATCTTGTGCCGGCATGCCGTCCGAGGCGTTGACCGGCGGCAACAACGCGAAGCCCCGGCACCACGCTGGCCTCGAGATGGACGGGGATCCGTGACCGGGGACTGGTCGTCCGATCAATTCGTCGCGCCTCCCCGATGACTCTGGAGGATCGTGACCTGGAACGGTTTTCCCTCGCAGGTGAAGTTCAGCCTGGAGATCGGCTTGCTCCCGGGAACGCTGAAGAAATAGTCCGTCCCCTCGGTGACCGCGGGCATCGAGAGGTGGCTGGGTTCCGGCAGGAGCGCCTTGATGTTCCCGCCGATGATGTTGGTCAGCTCGCCCAGCGCGTCATTGATCTGATCGGTCGTGATATCGCAGACGTCGAGGCCGAACATGATCGCCGCGACGCGGCGTGCGAGCCCTCCGGTGCATTCCACCGTAACCGCCCCCTGCCAGGCACCCGTGATCTGGATGCAGCCGGTCAGGATGCTGGGCCGGAGTTTACTGCACATCATGGCCTGGTTCAGCGTCGTCTGGAGGCCCAGCATGGTCGTCCAGACGGACTCGACGGCCTCGCAAACCTTGCTCGTATCCAAGTTCTGCATCGCGGATCTCTCCTCAAGCCGATGGAGGATTTCCGGCCCAACATCGGGCAAGCAAGCACAGAGTTCCCTGAGACAATACGAATCCGATTCGTGACCTTCGAATGTTGATCGGCACGGGCGCGAACTGGACGGATCCGGTCACTTCATCCGGTAGGCGCCGGACGACTCGGTCGAGGTCCTCTCGAAGAGGCTGTTGCTGAAGAAAGGCGTCTCGCTCCCGCCCAGCATCAGGTAACCCCCCGGGGCAAGGACCTGCGCGACCTTGGCCAGAATCTGCTTCTTGGCTTCGGCGCCGAAATAGATCAGTACGTTTCGGATCATGACGATATCCATGCTCGGCATTAACGGCCATGCTTGGATCAGGTTGATTTCCCGGAAGTCCACCATCCGCTTGATCGATTCGTCGATGCACCAATCGAGCCCGTCGCGTTGGAAATACTTGACCAGATAAGAGGCCGGGACGCCGCGATTGACCTCGAGGTGACTGTAGCGGCCTTCGCGGGCACGACGGAGCATCTCCGTGGAGATGTCGGAAGCCATGATCTGGACCCGCCAGTCTCCCAACTCGCGGAAGTGTTCGCGGAGGAGCATGGCCAGGCTGTACGGTTCCTGGCCGCTCGAGCTGGCGGCGCACCAGATGTTCAGGCGCCGGTCTCGACTGCGGCGATGGAGAAGCTCGGGGATGATGTCCTTCCGCAGCGCCTCGAATGGGTGGAGATCGCGGAAGAACAAGGTCTCGTTGGTCGTCATCGCCTCGACCACCTTGCCGCGCAGGTTGTGACCGGGGTCGGCGCGGAGCCTGACGATCAAGTCCGAGATCGATCTCATCCCCTCGCGATGGGCGAGCATCTCGAGCCGCGTCTCGGCCAGGTACTCCTTACCGTCGTCGAGCAGGATCGCCGAGTGTTCTTGGAGGAGACCGCGGATATATTCGAAGTCAACTGTCGTGATTGCCATGAGTCGAATAGCCCGTCTCAGACGGCTCTCCCAGTCGTATGGAGTTGGCGGGCGCGGCCGACGAGGGCCGGCCCGATCATGTCCAGCGGCAAGATGCGCTCCGCCAGGCCGGCACGCGCCACGAAACCGGGCATGCCCCAGACCACGCTCGAGGGTTCGTCCTGGACGAAGATGTTGCCTCCCGCCCGGCGCATCTGCTCGCAACCTTTCAGTCCATCGTTCCCCATACCCGTAAGGACCAATCCCAGACAACCGGCACCGTACGCCGAGGCTACGGATCGGAAGAGCACGTCCACCGACGGGCGGCACCAGTTCTCCTGCGGCCCTTGGTGGAGCTCGAGGTGGGGCATACCCCCGGTGCGGGTCACGATCATGTGGTGATCCCCGGGTGCGATCCACGCGTGACCCGGCACGAGGTGATCGCCCTGGCGAGCCTCGCTGACCCGGATCGCCGACTTGGAGGCCAGCCGTTCGGCGAGCATCGCCGTGAATAACGGCGGCATGTGCTGCACGATCACGACGGGCACCGGGAAATCCCGCGGCAGGCAGGGGATCACCACGGCCAAGGCGTTGGGTCCTCCGGTCGAGCATCCGACAGCGAGGATCTCAACCGATCGAGGTAGTTGGCCGAGCACGCGCGACGAGGGAATCGGTCCGGGAAGACCGGCCTCGAGTCCGGTGTCCGACGCAAGTCCGGCCGATGGCAAGGCCCGAGGGACCAGCGGCGAATCTTGGGGATCAGCTCGGCGCGCACACGAGATGCGGCCTCCTCCATGCTGCCGACCTGGGACGGCTTGGTGACGTAATCGTTGGCGCCCAGCTCCAGAGCGTCGAGCGTGGCAATCGCCCCCCGCTTCGTCAGCGAGCTGTACATGATCACCGGCAGGTTGGGCCATGTGCTTCGGATCTCGGTCAGGGTCTCCAATCCGTCCATCTCCGGCATCTCGAGATCCAGCACCACCACGCCGGGTACCGTCTGAGCGATCTTGGCCAGGCCGATCCGACCGTTCGGGGCGATGCCCGCCACCTCCATTCCAGACTCGGCCGCGAGCAGATCGGACAGGAACCGCCGCACGACCACGGAATCGTCGATGATCAGGACCCGGATCATGCTCGTTTCCCCCTCCCGATCTCGACCGCGATGCGCACGCGTGTCGAGAGACTCCTTGCCGTTGCGGTCGGCGAACGCCCCGGCGCCCATCGGTTCTGCTGGAGAACGGGCCAGGGACGCCCTCCCGAGGACTCGTCACCGGCCTCTCTCACGTGTTCACGACGTGCAATTGCTCCAATTTCTGGAGGATCACATCGCGCGTGAACGGCTTCATCACGTACTCATTGGCCCCCTGCTGGAGTGCCTCGATCATCCGATTCACCTCGTTCTCGGTGGTGACCATCATGATCGGGATATCGTTGAACTCGGCGCGGCGACGCATGGCTCGGACGAAATCCAGGCCATTCATCTCCGGCATGTTCCAGTCGACCATGACGAGCCTGGGGAGGTCGGCGCCCTGGAGGCGCTCCAACCCCTCCCTTCCGTTACCTGCCTCGAGGATCTCGAATCCGATGCCCTTCAGGATCTGGCCGATGATGCATCGCATGGCCCTGGAATCGTCGATTACGAGTGCCTTCACGGGTCTTTCTCCTGCCTTTCGACCTACGGGATCTGGGTCGGCGCCGCGCCCGACCGGGGCGCGGGCCCGGGTGCAGATCAGCGGCGGACGCCCCGCGCCGGTTGAGGGTTCCGGCCCGCCGCGGGCTGCGGCGCACCCCTCGGGTTGGTCGTTTCTCGCTGGACATTACCATCGGAGTCATCGATCCGGGCCTTGGATACCATGTCGAGCAACTCCGAGGCGAGTCGGTCCAGGTTCTCGGCGACGCCGCGGGTATTGGCGACGCCCTTGATGGTGCTGTCGGCCGCCTGGGCCACGCCGGTGATATTCCGCGCGATCTCGGTGCTCCCCTTGGCCGCCTCGGCGATGTTCCGCGCGATCTCGTTGGTCGTGGCCGTCTGCTCCTCGACGGCGCTGGCGATGGTCCCCTGGATCTCGTTGATCTGCTTGATGATCGTCCCGATCTGGTCGATCGCCTGGACCGACTCGTGCGTGTCCCGCTGGATCGCCTCGATCTTCTGGCTGATGTCCTCGGTGGCCTTGGCGGTCTCCTTGGCCAGCTCCTTGACCTCGTTGGCGACGACGGCGAAGCCCTTGCCGGCCTCGCCGGCGCGGGCCGCCTCGATGGTGGCGTTGAGGGCCAGGAGGTTGGTCTGTCCGGCGATGGCGGTGATGACCTTGATCACCTTGCCGATCTCGGCGCTGGAGTCGCCGAGCTGCGCGACGGTGGAGTTGGTCCTGTCGGCGACGGTGACGGCGACCGCGGCGACCTTGGCCGCCTCGGCGGCGTTCTTGGCGATCTCCTTGATGCTGGCGCCCATCTCCTCGACGCCGGTGGCGACGGTCTGGACATTGGTGCTGACCTGCTCGGCGCCGGCGGAGACGCTGTTGGCCTGCGCGGAGGTCTCATCGGCCGCGTTGCCCATCTCGCGGCTCCCGACCAGCAGCTCCTCCGAGACCGAGCTGAGGTTCTGGGACGTATCGCCGACCTTGCCGATGAGCTCGGCCATACTCCGGTTCATCTCGTCGCGCTGGAGTTGGTTCGCGACCTGCTCGGTCACGATCCGCCACGACATCAACGGGCCCTCGTACTCGCCCCCCTTGCCCACGATCGCGGCGACGTTCAACTCCAGGCTCTCCGGACCGAGCCGAATCATCTCGGTGAGCGGGAGATTCTTGGGATTCGTGAGGACTTGCCTCATCTTCTCGCGCTCCTCGTGGAAGATGTCAATCGGCTGGCCGATGATGTCCTCGGACTTGAAGCTGAGGTACGGCTCGAGGATCTTGAGTGTCCGCCGCGCCTCGGGATTCGCCAGGATGATCCGCAGGTCCCGGTCGGCGAGCATGAGGGTCAGGGGGATGTTCTCGACCATCGACAGGGCCCGAGCGGCCACGACCTCGACCTGGAGGCGTTGGATCCGGCCCGAGATCAGCCGGGCGGCGGCCCGCAGCGCCTCGGTCCGCTTCTGGGACAGGTCGAGCTCCTCCATCGAGAAGAAGTCCATCGTGCCGATGACCTTGCCGTCGACGACGATCGGCAGGCAGACCCCCGACTTGACGCCGGCCCGCTGCGCGACCGGGGCGCGGCAGCAGTCGCGGACCTGGCCGAGGTCGGCGACGAAGACCAGGTCGCGCGCCTTCCAGGCGCGGCCGCTGAGCCCCTCGCCCTCGCGGAACCTCGCCTCGACGGTGACGCGGCGGAACTCCTCGTTGACCGACCCGCTCTCGACGGCGAACTTCAGGGCGTTCTCCTTCGGGTCCACCCTCCAGAACGACCCGTAGGCCCAGCCGAACGAATCGCGGATCGTGTCCAGGGCCTCCCGGGCGGTCTGGTCCTCCGTCAGAGCCTCTCCGACCTTCTCGAGCACTCGGGTCACCGCCTGCGCATCTTCCGCGCCCAAGGCAGCCTCATCGGCCATCTGCAGGATCCGGATCGAATTGGAGACCAGTCGGCCGACACTGCGGAGCGCATCCGACCGCTCCGTCGAGAGCTCGAGCGTCTCCATCGAGAAGAAGTCCATCGTGCCGATGACCTTGCCGTCGACGACGATCGGCAGGCAGACCCCCGACTTGACGCCGGCCCGCTGCGCGACCGGGGCGCGGCAGCAGTCGCGGACCTGGCCGAGGTCGGCGACGAAGACCAGGTCGCGCGCCTTCCAGGCGCGGCCGCTGAGCCCCTCGCCCTCGCGGAACCTCGCCTCGACGGTGACGCGGCGGAACTCCTCGTTGACCGACCCGCTCTCGACGGCGAACTTCAGGGCGTTCTCCTTCGGGTCCACCCTCCAGAACGACCCGTAGGCCCAGCCGAACGAATCGCGGATCGTGTCCAGGGCCTCCCGGGCGGCCTCCTCGACCGAGGCCGCGCCCTGGATCGCCTCGACGACCCGCGAGAGGCCTTGCATGTTGGCCGTCATCTCGGCGAGTTGATCCCCGGCGCGCTCCGCGGCGGGCTGCTTCGGGCCGGTGCGGGGCTTCTCGGCGCGGGCGTGACCGTTGGCCGGGCGATCGAACGCGAGAGTCGCGGCGGCGTTTTCGGACCCGTTCTCTTTGTGGCCGTTGCTCTTCATGGTAGCTCTCCCTGGTGGGCTCCCGGTCAAGTGAGGGTTTCTCATCGCTCAAATAGAGGTCAATTGTCTATCTCCGGCCGCTCGCACTCGCGCGACGAGTTGAGCACGGTGATATCTCCGGTCGGTCGGTTCGGTGATGGCCCTGGCCGACGGCCACGTCGAGTCGCTCCTCGTGCTGGAACCGCCCGAACAATGCTCGTTGGCGAGTCGCCAGCCGAATCAGCTCCTCGGCCATCCTACGGGCATCGGCGAAGCCCTTGATGTTGCCGTCTGCCGCCTGGGCCCCGCGGTGATGTTCCGCGCGATCTCGGTGCTCCCCTTGGCCGCCTCGGCGGCGTTCCTGGCGATCTCCTCGATGGTGATTCCCCCGGTGCCGACGGTGCTCGAGTAGACGGCCCCCTTCGCGACGAAGGCACCGGCCAGTATCGGCGGCATGAACATGTCGCTCGGATCGAGCTCCGCGTTTTCGGCCCCGACGCTCTCGGCCCGGAACGCGATATCCGCCGGCATCAGAAAGTCCACTTTGGATCGATCGAACTGGCATGACCGTGCTTCCTCGATGACGTCTTGATCAGGACAGGAGCGCCGCGGACCCCGCGAAGTTCATGACCCGGTCGGTATCCAGGACGAGGAGGAGGCGATCGTCGAGCATGATGATCCCGGTCACCAGCTCACGGATGGCCGCCGGGACGGTCTCGGGCGGGCCCTCGAGGCCCTGATCGGCCAGCTCCAGGACATCGCCGATCTCGTCGACGAGCAGGCTGACGGCCGCGTCGTCGGTGCGGACCACCACGTTCAGAGGGCGATGGTCGTCGCCCGCGGGGGGCAGCCCGAGGCGGCGCCGCAGGTCGATGGCCGTGACGATCTGGCCGCGGAGGTTGATCAAGCCGCGCACCACCGGCGGGGCCGTGGGAACGCGAGTCATGTCCTGGTAGCGGATGACCTCCTGGACCTCGAGCACGTCGATAGCCAGGAAGAGGTCGTCCACGGAGAAGGTGCAGAACTGCCGGAGGTTCGCCATGGTTCAGTCTCCTACCCCCACGGGGCTGGCCACCAGGTCGGGATCGACGCTCCGGATCAGGCCGGGGAGATCGAGCACATCGGTGACGCGCCGCTGGATCACGGCCGAGCCGAGGAGGCCCTTCCCCGCGCGACTCGGTCGCAACTGGAACGTGTCCTCGACGATGTCGAGGATCTCGTCGACGACCACGCCGACGCTCAGACCGCGCTGGGTGTAGACCACCACCTGCATCGGGTCGCTGTCGTCGGCCGGGCCGCCGCCGCGGTGATTCAACGCCCGCGAGAGCCGCACCAGTGGGATGATCTGGTCGCGATACTGGACGACCTCGCGATCGGCGGAGTGCTCGATCATCGAAAGGGGAATCTCCTCGAGGCGGGCGACCAGCGAGAGCGGGATCGCGACCCGGCCTTCACCGCCGTGCCGCAGCAGCAGGTAAGCGGTCCGCTCTTCCTTCTGTTTCTGCTCCCGAGCCTTTTCCTCGAGGGCCAATCGCTCCGTCATGCCCAGGACCACGCCCGCGCGCTGGGCGATCCCGGCCACGTCCAGGATCAGGCAGACGCGGCCGTCCCCCATGATCGTCGCCCCGGCGAACAAGGAGATCCCCTTGAGCAGCTTGCCCAGCGGCTTGACCACGATCTCCTCGGTGTCGTTGATCCCCTCCACGATCAGGCCGAACCGCCGGCTGTCAGCCTGGAGCACGACGATGTTCACGGTATCGAAGCCGTCGACCGCCGCTCGCGCACCGGCCGTGCCGAGGGGCGAAGGAGAATCGACGGGCTCCCGTCCCATCATCCGATCGAGATGGACCAGGGGCAGCAGTTTGCCTCGCAGCCGGAAGACCGGCGCCCCCTGGATCATCTCGATCCCGCGTAGCGCCTGTTCCCCCTCCAGCCGCACCAGCTCCAATAAGTTCACCTGGGGGATCGAGAAGCAATCCCCTCCGGCGGTGATGATCAAGGCCGGGATGATCGCCAGGGTCAGGGGGATCTTGATCTTGATCGTGGTCCCTTCCTTGGGACGGCTCTGGAGGTCGATCGTGCCGCCGATCTTCTCGATGTTGGTCTTGACGACGTCCATGCCCACGCCGCGGCCCGAGACGTTCGTGACCCGCTCGGCGGTGCTGAATCCCGGGAGGAAGATCAATTGCATCAGGTCGTGGTCGCTCATGCGGGACGCTTGTTCGCGGGTGATCAACCCTCGATCCAGCGCGGTGCGGGTCACGCGTTCGATGTCGATACCCATGCCATCGTCGGCGATCTCGATGTTGACCTGGCCGCTCTCGTGGAAGGCACGAAGCCGGATGCAGCCGACCGCCGGCTTGCCGCGGTGCAGCCTGTCCGCGGACGGCTCGATGCCGTGGTCCACCGAGTTGCGCAGGAGGTGGGTCAGCGGGTCTTTGATCGCCTCGATGATGGTCCGGTCGAGCTCCGTCTCGCTCCCCTCGAGCTCGATCCGGATCTGCTTGTTACAGGCCAATGCCAGGTCGCGCACGACTCGGGGAAACTTGTTCCAGACATTGCCGATCGGTTGCATCCGCGTCTTCATCACCCCTTCCTGGAGCTCGGTGGTGATCAAGTTCAGTCGCTGAGAAGTCCCCAGGAGAGCGGCGTCCTCGTGGGAGCCGGCGTGCTGGAGGATCTGGTTCCGCGCCAGCACCAGCTCACCGACCAGGTTCATCAACTTGTCGAGGAGTCCGACGTTCACGCGGATATTGCCGGTGGATATGCCGGTGGCCGGCGGGTCAAGGGTCATCCGGGCCGCGGAGGATTGATCCTTGGGCTGGCCCAGCATCGCGTCGTTGGCGGAAGTAGGCCCCGTCGGCGTCGAGGCTCCTCCGAGGTCGGCGGGGACCACGCCAACATCGACCGCGTCCTCCGAGTCCTCTTCGTCCTGATCGATCGAGCAGGAGTCGATCGACCGGGCGGCCGGCTCGCCCTGCAAGCCGATCAGCCGATCGATGAGCCCCCGGTGAGCCTCTTCCCCTTCAACCCCCTTCGCCTCGATCTCGGTCAGCATCTTCCGCAACGCATCCGACAGCGCCAGAAGTGCACTGGTGATCGCGGGCCGCCACGGGATCTCCCCGTCGCGCAACCGGCAGAGCAAGCCCTCGCCCGCATGGGCGACCGACTCCAGCCTGGGGTAGGCGAGGAAACCGCACGCGCCTTTGATGGAGTGGATCGTGCGAAAGATGCGGTCGAGCGTCTCGCGATTCCGCGGGTCGTCCTCGATCGTCACCAGGTCGCGCTCGAGTTGGTCCAGATTCTCGTAGCTCTCTCCGAGAAACTCTCGGACCGCCGTATCTAGCTCGTCCATCGGCTCGATCTCCCTGACGCCGCTTCGTAGCTGTCCGCTCGGCAGCCGAACCACTTCGTCCGGCGGGTAAGCGCCCCGAATCCTCGAGAACGCGGTCGCCTCCCCGTGTCCTCCTTTGAAGTGATCGCGATTCCATCGCGGTCGCGATCGTGGATCGGCCCGAAATAACCTTAGTTCACGGTTTCCATCTTGACTGCCGATTGCGCTATTGCTCGGTCCGAATCGGGACACGATCGCGTCCTTCAATTTCGGGACAACGACCAACGACTTGATGAACATGGACGTGAGCCCGCAAACGGCGGCCAAGCTCCGCCGCCATCAGGGGCCCGGGTTCAAGGCAAGAAAACCCCAAATTCCATCGACTACTATCTTTAGTTCTTATATGAATTAGAATTAAACATGATCAAAATTATCTTGTACAGGTATGGCCGGAAGGTTCAACCTCCTTGGTGTTAGTACTCGACAATCGACCACGGTAATGATCCTATTGAAATCCCGCGACAGCAACCATGAATCCTCTCGAGGCTGCATGAATGTTGCGCCAGGCATCTTCGCGGTATGATCTGGATTTCCTGGCGAGAGGATCAGAAGTTGAGCCGATAATGATGTTGACGAAAAGGTCGCCTTGTCGGAAAAGATGGCACATCTGCCGGGGCAGCGGGATTACGGCAGGAAGCCGGATCGAACGTGGTCCCTTGGATGACCGCCATGAACTTGTGGAGAAGTCCAGGGGGACTTACTCTGGCCCTGTTGATCGCACTCTTGGCCGGTTGTGTCAGGAGGCCCCTTCTCCGCGACCAGGAACTGATCGCGCGGGTAACCCGCCGGGATGCCGCGCCGAACCCGATGGATCGCGATGCGGATCGTCCGGAGTCGTCCGGCCCTTCAGTTAAGCCGGCGACCGTCGTGGCCGAGGCACATCGCGATGGCGACGGAACGGAGGAGGCGTCACTCTCTCCGAGAGCCTTGACCCTGGAGCAGGCCCGCGAGATCGCGGCGCGGCATAGCCCGGTGCTCGCGCAGGGCCGCGCCTCGGTCGAGGCGGCGCGGGCCAACGTAGAAATTGCAGAGGCGGGTTTCCTGCCCACGATTCAGGGGAACTATGCCTTCCAGGCCTTCTCATCCGGGACGGGCTTCACGGGTACTCCGGTGGGTGGGCGGTTTCCCGTCCTCCCGGTTCGCGGATTCGGGCCGGGGACGCAAGATTTCAACATCGCCGAAACCCAGTTGAAATGGACGGTGTACCAGTTCGGCAAGCAGTTGGCGCGTCACGGCCAGTCGCTCCTGAGGACGGAGATCGCCGACTTGCAGATGGTGCGTTCTTCCCAGTCCGTAGCGTATGAGGTCGGTCAGGCGTATTTCCGGGTGCTCGATGCCAAGGCGGCGGTGGAGATCGGCGAGAAGGCGGTTCAGCGGGCCGAAGCCTTCCGGAGGGAATCGGGAGACCTGTTGCGGCGCGGGGTGATCACGCGCGAGGAGCACCTGCGTGCCGAGGCGCGGCTGGCCGCGGATATCCAGGAGCGGACCGATGCGCTGAGCGAGGAGAAGGTGGCCGTGGCGGCCCTCAATCGGGCAATGGGGATCGATGTCAATGCCGACACCCGGGTGGCCGAGCGGCGACGTGCCCCGCCGTTCGACATGGACCTGGACTCGGTCCTGAAGCTGGCGGTCGCCAACCGCCCCGAGCTACCGGTCGTCGTCCGGGGGATCGCGGTCGCCGAGGAGGACGTGAAGATCGCTCACGCCGATTTTCTGCCGAGCCTCTCGATCCAGGCGGGTTATTCGAACGTGTCCGGGGCCGGTGTGCAGAACGCGAACGTGGGAGCCGGCGGGATCTTCTTGACCCAGGAGCTCTTCGGCGGGGGGCGTCGGCGCGGGCAGCTCCGCGCGGCGCGCGCCGGCGTGAGCTCGGCGGTGGCGCAGGGGCAGCAGGTCTGCGACGCGATCGCGTACGAGGTGAACGTCGCATTCCATGGGGTCGACGACGCCCGCGAGCGGATCAAGACGGCTCGGGCGTCGTTCGAGCATGCGGCCGAGAACCTGCGCCTGATCTCCAATCGATACCGGACGGGCGACGCCACGCCCGCCGAGCTGATCGAGGCGCGGTCGGCGGAGACGGGCGCGGAGCAGACCTACAGCGCGGCCTATTACCTGTACCAGAGGGCGATCTTGCGGCTGGAATTCGCCGTCGGCACCGGGCTCACGATCGACCGCGAGGAGGCCGAGACGCCGCCCGAAGCCGGACCGATCTTACCGGGGCCGCCGAGCGACACGTCGCCGTTCCGACCGTCGGCGCCGCCGGGATTCCCGGGCCTGCCGCCGCCCGTCGAGTTCGGCTCACCTGCTCCCGTGTCGACGGCTCCCCTGCCGACGGCCCCGGCGACCACGCCGCCGAATACGCCAACGATGCTCGGTCCACCCGGACTCTCGAGGCCGCCCTACGAGTCGAATTCACCGTTCGGCGTCCGGCCCTGACCCGGCAGGTCGCGCGATCGGGCCCGGTCATCCGTGCCGAGGCCCGGGGGCATGATGCGGGACATACCTGAGGCTCAGGCTCAGCAGGACGCCCACGACCAGGACCAGGGCGAGGATCTGGAACGCCGACTGGTAGGCCAGGACCGTGGCATAGTCGCGGGTGAAACCTCCGATCAGCGAGCTCGCCTGCCGATCCGCGTCGGCGGGCCCCAGGCCCTGCAGGGTGTAATAGTCGACCACCCCACGCCGGACGTCATCCAGCGGCGGGCGGTTGGGGAGGAGACTCTGTCGCATCGCCTCGAAGTGGGAATCGGCGCGGCGCTCGACGAGGATCCCGACGAGTCCATTACCGATGAAAGCCGGCAGGATGAGCATCAAGTTCTTGATGCTGGCCGAGGAAGTGATCTGTTCCGGGGTCATACGGTCCTGGGAGATGCAGATCAAGGGGGAGGCCACGAGCCCCACCGAGGCGGCCCAGGCCGCGGCCACGGCGCCTGTCCAGATCATGTCGGTGTACAGATCCACGCCGGAGAGCATCCAGGTCGCGAGCGTCATCCCCGCCATGCCGATGGTCAGCCGCAATTTGCGGTTGGCGCGCGTGCCCAGCCAGGCGCACAGGGAGAGGGTGGCGGTCATCGTCAGGACGGCCGGCAGCAGCACGAGCCCGGTCGTCACCCGCTCATAGGCGCGCGTGACCGACATGTAGCGCACCAGCAGCGAGATGACCGCGAAGAAGTTGAGGTCGGCCAGCGCCTTGATGGCCACGCTCTTCGAGAATCGGGGGCGGCGGAACAGGCGGAAGTCGAGGAGCGGGTGGGGCGAGGCGATCTCGTGCGCGACGAACCAGGCGAACAGGACCAGGCCCGCACACGTGACCAGCCAGGATTCGTTCGCCGTCTGCCAGCCCCATTTCTGAAACCGGAATAGCCCGATCATCAGGCAGAAGACCCAGCCCAGCAGGAGCACGATCCCCTCGAAATCGAACGGATCGTGAGGCCCCTCACGCGGCTTGTCGTGCTGGAGGATGTAAGTGGTCAGGACCACGCAGGTCGCCCCGATCGGGACGTTGAAGAAGAAGATCGCGCGCAGGAGGGGAGGTTGATCAAGTAACCGCACAAGGTCGGCGCCACGATCCGGCCGAAATAGAGGCCGAGGACGTAGGCCGTGATGGCCCCATCGCGATGGTCGGGGAACTCGCGCCAGAAGACCGCGATCACGGTCGTGATCACCAGGCCGTTGCCCCAGCCCTGGAAGAAGCGGGCGATCCCGAGGAGCTCGACGTTGGGCGACGCCCCGCAGGCCAGGCTCCCCATCGTGAACAGGATCAACCCGGCGACATAGGAGCGCTTCAGCCCGAGCCGGCTCCGCAGCCAGGCGGTCAGCGATACGCCGATGACCGAGCCGAATAGCGTGGCGCCGATCACCCACTGATATCGGTATCGGTCGGAAGACAATTCGGAAAGGACGAAGGGTCGGGCCAGGTCGGTGAAGGTCGAGGTCATCCCCGTCAAGAGGAGCGTGGGCATGATCGCGAATACGACCCAATCGCGACGCTGGACCCCATGCCAGGGGCGCATGTCGGGGGATATCGGGTCGTCGTAGGGAGACCCGATCGAGCCGATCGGATTGAGATCGGCCATCGTGGTCACATCCCCTCGCCGGGTGAGGACGTCGGGCTAACACCGAGGGTGGCGCGGGCCCGCTCTCGTTCGGCCTCGGCGGCGGCCCAGGCCGGGTCGCCCGGCCCGTGCCAGATCGCCACCGTGGCCGAGATACCGGGACGGAGCTGATTCCACCGAGGCCCCCGGTCCACGGCAATCCGGATCGGGATACGCTGGGTCACCTTCGTGAATTCGCCCGAGGTCACGTCGCGCGGCAGCAGTGAGAAGTTCGACCCGGTCGCCTGGCCGATCCACACGACCCGCCCTTCGAGCATGTCCGGGAAGGCATCGACCCAGACCCGGACCCGATTTCCGGGCGCGACCCCCTCGAGCCGGTCCTCCTCGAGATAAGCCGTGACATAGACCAGCTCGGTGTCGTACACGCTGAGCACGGGGGCCCCGAGCGGGGCGTGGTCGCCGGGGTTGCGGTAGCGGCGGACGACGACGCCGTCGAATGGGGCGACGATCCGGGCATACTGGCGTCGGACCCGGACCATCGCCTCGGTCCGCGCGGCCTGCTCGACCTCCGTTCGCCGGAGCGCGACCTGACGCTTCTGGACCTCGATCTTCAGGTCCCCGAGCCGGGCGAGTCGGACCGATTCGGCGGCCTTCTCGGCGGCTCGAAGCTTCTGGTCGAGCCCACGACGGGCGATCACCACCTGCTCCCGGTCGGCCTCGGCCTGCTCGGCCTTCGCCCGCGCGACCTCCACCTTGGCCTGCGCCGTGCGGTGCTCGCGAGTCACGTCCTGGAGGCGCCGCTCCGGGGCGGATTGGTCGGCGAATAGCTTCGAGAATCGGTCGTATTCCTCCTTCGCGTTGGCCAGGACCGCCGCGGCCGCCGATTCCTCGGCCCGCGCCACGTTCACCACCTTGTCCACGTCCTGGGCCGTCATCTTGAGGAGGGACTTCGCTTCCTCGCAAGCCGCCTCGGCCGTCGCGAGTTCCTTCTCCGCGACGGCCACCTTCCGCGGGTGCTCCTGCTCCAGCCGGATCAGGGTCGCCTCCTCGAACTTCAGTGTGGCCTCGGCGACCTTGAGCTTGGCGCTGGCCTCCTCGACCGCACGGCGGAGCGGCACGGGATCGATCTCGGCGAGCACCTGCCCTGCCTTGACCGTATCGTGCTCCTCGACCATGACGCTGGTGAGCAAACCCGCCTCCTCCGGGGCGAGATGGACGATATGTGACTCCACGAAAGCGTCATTGGTCATCGACTTCGTGAAGCGATAGTAGACGAACTCGACGACGATCGCCGTACCGACCAGAACGCCGACGGCCCCGACGCTCCAGATCCCCCAGAGGGCGAGCCGATGGCGTTTGCTCACGCCGTTACGCCGAGCGGGCATCGACTCAAGCGGTTTCTCCTCGGTCGGAACCTCCGGAATGAATGGCAGTTGCGTCGATTCAGTGACGCCAGGCTCCGAGGACCATACCGGTTGCGTTCGGCCGTGACTACAGCCGTCAGAGTGAGCCTCCGCCACCGAACCGACGCTCACGTCAATCGATCCGCCCGTCTCGCCTTCGTCACTCATCGATCCGACCCTCCGCGATCGCAGCGTTCGACGGCGAAACGAGAATCGGCGACCCATGCTAAGACGGTGGACGAGTCCATCCGGAGGCCTCTCGGGAGCTCGGAAGCAAAGTCAACTTCGACTCCAGCCGCCCGACTATTCCATCGCTCGCCGACAAGTGAAGAAACAAAGGACCAGGACTATTATAGAACTCGGGTTCGTGAGAGGGGTATTCCTCACAGAGAACGGCGCATGGATTGATCGCGTCGAGCCACAACCGTCAACACTGTCTTGGCTACGGATCGAACAATCGGAAGAATCTGTGGATTCGCTTGAACTAACTGAACCACCACCGGCTTGAAGCCGGTGGCTTCGACAGTCGGCTACAAGCCCGACCGATGTTGTTTACGAGAAAAAGCGAAGACCTCGGCTCCCTCGGCCTTCGGACGTCGCAGAGAACCTCGGGCGATTCCGTACTGCCTGGCCCACTCCCACGTACTGGAAGTGGTCGCCTGGAAGGCGAGGGATTTTATATCCCAGAACTAAAGCGCTTCACGAATGGTTTGCGCACGCGCCGGAAGCGATCGGGAATTCACCCCCCCGAGCCCCCCCTTCGTAAAGGGGGGATTTTGGAGTGCGCCCTATCGCTCCCTTACGAAGGGGGGGCTCGGGGGGGTTCTGCGGGTTTGACCAACGCAAACGTAAAGCGCTCTAGGACATGAATCCGGGATCCCACCGCACCAGCCGCTGTTCTCGCCCGCTTTGGAACCGCATGGGCTCGCCCTCTCGGGAGCGAGGATCCAGAGCACCATCTCCGACGAAGGGCTGGAGTGTTGGACAGCCCAACTCATGACTCCTCGGCCATGGTGACGCTCAGTGCGGCCTCGAGGCTCGTCAGCCCCTGTCGCACCTTGTCGATCGCGCTGTCGAATAGCATCTTCATCCCTTCCTCACGGGCCGCCTTGCGGAGTTGATCCAGGGGGGTCCGCTTCTGGATGAGCTGGATCAGTCGGGGAGTCAGCCGGATGACTTCGAAGATGCCGAGGCGCCCGCGATAGCCGAGTCGGCGACATTGCAGGCACCCCTTGGGACGATAGATCGTCTCGCCGACGGGCAGCCCGTGTTGCAGGGCGATCTCCTCGCTGAGGACGTAGGGCTCCTTGCAGTGCGTGCACAGCCGACGCAGGAGCCGCTGGGCTTCCAGCACGCGGAGCGAGCAGGAGAGCAGGAACGGCTCGATCCCCATGTCCTGGAGTCGCGTCACCGCCGAGAGGGCGTCGTTGGTGTGGATCGTCGACAGCACGAAGTGCCCGGTCAAGGCGGCCCTCAGGCAGATCTCGGCCGTCTCCTGGTCGCGGACCTCGCCAACCATGATTATGTCCGGATCCTGTCGCAGGAATGCGCGAAGGGCCGACTGGAACGTCAGCCCGACCTGTGACTTGACCTGCACCTGATTCATCCCCTTGAATTTGTACTCGACCGGGTCCTCGACCGTGCAGATATTGACGGTGGGCTCATTGAGCAGGTTGAGGCAGGAATACAGCGTGGTCAACTTGCCGCTACCGGTCGGCCCGGTCACCAGGGCCAGGCCATACGGGGCGTGGAGCGACTCGATCAGGTCGGTCAACTGCCGCTGGTCCAGCCCGAGGCCGGTCAGTTCCAGGGGGATGGCCCCCTTGTCCAGGATCCGCATCACCATCTTCTCGCCATAGACGGTGGGTACCGTGCTGACGCGAAGGTCGATCCGCTTGTCGCCCGTCCTCAGGGCGATGGCGCCGTCCTGGGGGATGCGCTTCTCGGCGATGTCCATCCTCGCCAGGATCTTCAGGCGGGAGATGATCATGACGAAGACGGTCTTCGACGGCGAGGGGAGCTCGTGGAGCACGCCGTCGATCCTGAGGCGGAATTTGCAGCCATCCTCGAACGGCTCGAGGTGGATGTCGCTGGCCCTGTTCCGCAAGGCCTGCTCCAGGATCTGGTTGACCATGCGGATGATCCGTCCGTTGGCATCCGAGGGGGGCGTGGCGTCGAGGTTGAGGATGTTCTCATCCTCGTTCTTGTCGTCGTCCGGCATGACGTCGAAGGCCTCGCTCCCCTCGCCGATGCCCTTGGTGTCCTGGTCCCTCTTGTAGAGGATGTCGAGCTGGGACTTGACGACCGACAACGGCGCGATGATCGGGTTGATACGCAGCCCCGTCATGAGCTGGAGCTCGTCCATTACGCCCATCTCCTCGGGGGAGACGAACGCGACATCGAGCACGTCGTCACGGACCGCCACGGGGCAGATCAGCCGCTCCATGCACAGCTTCTCGGGGAGGAGCCCGCCGATCTCCTGCGCCATCTCGCCGGCTTCCATGTTGTTGCGGATCACCGGCAGGAACAGATCCTCGGCATAGATGGTGGCGATCTCCTGTTCGGAGATGTAGCCGGCGCGGATCAGCACCACCTCGGGCAAGGTCGCAGCCTCGGCCTTGCTGAGCGTCTCCTCGATCTCTTCGAGTTGCTTTGACTTGAACCAGCCACGCCGCGCGAGCAGTTCCATGATCAGAGGTGGGGTGGTGATGCCTTGGAAAGTGGCGGGCATGACGGATCACCAGTCAGGGTTTGGGGTCACATGGGGTCTGAGGCGTTATCGCTCAAGGCCGCCGATCCGGCCGTCGGTGGCACACGACCGAGCTCGACCATGGATCGATGAACGGCTGCTCGCGTCGTCTTGGTGCTGTCCTGGCTCCCTAAGGAGACGATCGATCGCTTCGGGTTCGAGGATCGTTCGAGGTCGCATTACCAATCAAGCTCTTCCCCATCGCGCCCAGCGGCGAATTGAGTAGCTTCTGGAACATCGCATTCTGGCCCGCGGGATCGAGTTCCGGCATCGCCGCCCCGTTAGGCATTGAGGGTCCGAGTTCACGCGATTTGTCCTTACGCTGGCCGAGTTGCTCGGGATAACCCAGCACGTAGGTCCTGTCGTTTCCCTTCAGGACGACCTTGGTCTGCAGGATCGAGACCACCAGGAGCGGCGACGGCCCCTTGCCACCGCCATCGTTGAGGCGCAGGTGTTGCCCTCGCGAATAGAAACGGCCGCCGATGATCGCGACCTGGTCGCGACCTTGGAGCAAGGTAGCATCGAGTTTCAAGCCGGCGACGATCTCCGCCAAAGGGTCGGACTTGGGATCGCTCGCCGCCTCGCTCTGAGCCTCGGTAGAGCCAGCCGCGCCGACCGATGCGGAGCTGATCTGGAACGGGTCGCGTAAACCCTCCTCAATGACGGTTCGCGTCGCGGAGGCACCGGCCTCGATGACGTCGTCCGCCATGATCTCAAGCCCCTTGCCAAGCTCGGCCGGAAGCGAGGTCGGATCCGGGAGTCCCGGCTCGACCGTGTAGATCGAATACCCCAGGAAGGCGACCAGCAACAGCGTCGGAGCCATCTTGATCAGTTTGTTGCCAGTCATCGCGGTTTTCCCGGAGTTAGCTTCGATTTCGCGATCGCCGCCGACCTCTCGACTCTCTTGGACTTGGGCTTCGCGGCAACGGCCGGCTCTTTCTTCTGGGATCGAGGCTTGGCGGTCAATTCCCCCAGCGTGGCCTCGGAGGCATCGGCCCGGTTCTCCTGCTTGGCCTTGGTGGAGTCAACCGCCTTCTCGACCAGGTTGATCAGGGTGAGATCCGCCTTGAGTAAGCCAGGAATCTTCGCGGCGGGGGCGAGCCTGATCGAATCGATCCGCGAGAGCCGCTTATCCGTCTCGACCCAGCGTAAGAATGCATCGAGATCGGAGAAACGTCCTTCCAGTTGCAACTGGAGGCCGATCGTCTGGAACGCCCCGAGATCCTTGGTCTTTTCGGGCCTCAGGTCGGTCAATTTCAACGGAGATGCACGGAGATGGCCGATGACGTGCCGCATCAGCTCGTTGACGTCGGCCCCGATCGGGATCAGGCTCCTTAGCGGAACCTCCGCCTTCTTGAGCTGCTCGATCTCGCGCCGATGGTGATGCGTTTACGCTCGCTGCCGATCCGGGTCGTGGTGGCGGCCATCCGCTCGCTCAACGGGGTGAAGAACAGGAAGAACCAGGTGGCGATGATGGCCACGCAGAGCGAGAGTCGGAGCTTCATCGGATGCGCGAGTTGCTTCAAGATCATCCGCACGTAGTTGGGTTTCGGCGGAGTATGACTCATAGCGGGGGCTCTTCAGTAGGCGGCCTCGATGAGGCCGTGGGTTCGATTTCCTCGGTAAGCGGCCTCTGTGAAACTTTTCGATCACGGGGTCACAGACCCCGTCTACAACCGAAAAATCCGAGCTTTCAGGGATCACGGCTCAAGACACGCTCCACGAGACTGGGAGGGTCGAGGTAGGATGCCCTTCCCTGACGAGTCGAATCCTCGCGTGAAGGCCGCGTCCTCATGAAATGCGGCCGCGTCCGGCGATCTCGATCCAGACCGGAAGCGCCCAAGAGCGGCCCCGCCTCGGCTCGCCCGCGCGCAACACGGTCCCGAGTCCTCGGGCCGGGCACCCGCCGGGGGCCCGCGCGGTCGGGTCGGGTTCGTGGGATGACCCATGCGGACGAGGTATGTTCGACACATTGGTCAATCGCCCTAAGGCTTGGCGGCGGCCTTGGTCGGTTCCGGCTTCTTGGGAGCTGCTTCGATCTTGGGCAGGCAAATGACGCTGTAAGACGCGACCCGGAGGTTTCCCGGCTTAGCTGGGCTGGCCTGCAGGCCGGAGATCTCGATCAGGGGGAAGTTCCGCTTGATCGCCGGCTCCTCGCGTAGTGTGGTGAGGAAGCCATCGATCTCGGGAGGAACCGACCCATCCTCGGACAGCGGCGTCGTGAAGCTCATGACGAGTTGTTTCTTGGGCTTGCCGCCGGATGACTTGGTCGACGAGTCAAGCTCGGCCACGCCCGTCAGCGTCATGAGGACCGTGTCGTCGGGGGCGGCCGCGGCGATCGTCCGCAATGGCGTGGACCAGGCGACGCGGCTGTTCCGAAACGTGGAGATCGTTTTCTGCCGTTCCTCGATGGCGACCTTCTCGGTCGCGAGCTTGGCCTGATTCTGATCCTTGAGCCAGGAGGAGGCCTTCAACTCGAGGGCCGTGGTCTTGAGTCGACCCTCGGTCTCGGCCGCAGTCCCCATCAGGAAGAGCGAGACGGCCCCGAGGAGTACGCCGTGGAGGCCAACCTCGCCCCAGGGGAAGACGTCGGAGACGGTCATGGCAGGCGTGATTTCCCGCGCCAGGTCGTGGCCGTCCACATCATATGGTGCGTTGGTCAGGGCGACCCCCATCGCGGCGGCACCCACATCGTAGCTGGGCTCCGGACATCGGATCAACCGAGCTCCAGTCCGCTCCCGAAACACCCCAGCATCCTGCGTCAGGGTCAGTTCGGATCGACCATGGACGACGACCAAATCGATCGGCGGGGTGATCCCGCAATGCCGGATGATCATCCAGAGAGTCGAGTAGGCGGCGAGGATCGCGACCGTTTCTTCGCCGGGGGGCAGGTCGAAGATGTGCCAGAACAGCGTCTGAGAGCCCGAGGCCACCACGCCGATGGCCTGCCTTGGGCCGAGGAAGAATCGAATGCTCAGCTTCGAGCCATGCGGCGCCTTCCGGTAGTACGTTCCCGCGCGGTAGAGCGCCGCGGGTGCCGGCTCGGCCAGGCCGACACGCGTCCCCAATTTGGCCATCATCCCGATCAAGGATTCCATCATCGGGCGCGGAGAAGCGGCCACGCAAGCCAGGGCCTGTTTGTTGATGTCGAGCTTGAGCAGGTCGATGATCCGATCCTCGGCCCGGACGTTCGTCGAACTGGACGGCCTCGAGGAAGAACGTCTGGGGTTGACCGTTCCGGTTCGACTGGGTGATCGGCACGACCGCCTGAAAGACCTGGGACTCGGGGATGCCGAGCTTGACCCAGGGTTTGGGCTTGGCCCGCTTCGTGCCGGTCAGAGGGATCCAGGGCTCGAGCATTTGTCCCAGGACTTCCTCGGGCGTCTGACTGCCGCACTCCTGAGTCCGGCGTGCGATCTCCCGGCGTCCGCGGAGAGTGGTCGCCACGACGCTCATGGTGATCCTCTGTTCATCAATCACCAACCCAATCGCCGGCCACAACCCATCTCGTACTCGCATCGTCGAGGGCATTCCCTGTACTCGGGCCGAGCTGAAACAACGGCGGGCGACCGGAACGGGTCGCCCGCGACAAGCCAAGGTTCAGGACAGATTCCGATGACGTGGGGCGACCTCGTCCCACGTCAAGAGAGGGGCGAATCAACTTCCGGCGCCCGAATCACCCGTCACAGGGCTGATCGTTTGCGGGATGTTTGAGCCACCCGGATAGAATCCATCCTGATTCCAGGCGACCGTGTAACTCCCGTAACTCGAACTACCGGATATGCGGGTCAGGATCCCGGTCCACGTCGGAGCGCCCCCACCCGGATTCGTGGCAGTAATGCTGGTCATGGAGAAATACTGAAGGGTCGGGAGGACGATATCGAGTTTGTCGCTTGAGGAGCTGTCCCAGTACACGCCGTTCTGTGCGATGTACCGCTCCTCAGCCGATGCTATCGCCGACCAGTAATTGAAGGCCTCGGCCGCCTTGGACTTCTCCACAGATGCGAGGAACTTGGGGACTCCGAAGGCGGCCAGGATGCCGATGATGACAATCACGACCGCGAGTTCGACGAGGGTGAACCCTTTGCGGGTCCGAATTCCAGAGATAAATCGCTGCATGGTGTGTGACTCTCTTTCTTGATCCCGAATCCAGTAACCCGTACACGAAACACGTTGTTGCGCCCCGGTAGTCTCGACCACAAGAGCTTCCCCGGGGAGACGAGCGGGGCTCGGGCTCGGCAAGGTACTCCGGGAATGCCCGGCGATCGATTGCCCCTTCGATTGGGGTCGGCCCGTCTACGCCTCCTGTGTCATGGCCCGGTTGAGGCGTCGTCTTGCCGCGGCGATTGCCCGGACTAGACACTCAACGCTAGGTCACGTCCATCGACCGTCAAATCGCTCGATCGTTTTTCACCCGATCGGCCACCCAGCACGGGTTGCCATCAAGCGCGCGAGGAAATGCGACTGAGAGTGGCCTAGGCTTCTCATACGGAAGCGAAGTACCCGACCATCATCGTCGCGTCGTCGATGCGCGAGGATGGAGGGATCTCTTCGCGGATCGACGTGGTCGAAGACATCCAGGAGGTGCGACGTGCCGTTCGATGAATGGGTCGTGTCACATGCGCGATTGTCCACGAAGCCGCACCCGGCGGCTAAGATCGAGGACACGTTGACCTTCTTCCATCAGCTCGCGACCCTGGTCAGCTCCGGGACACCTCTCTTGCAGGCGTTGCGGATCGCGGGCTCTCAATCGGAGAGCATCAAGCTGAAGGCCGTCCTCGACGAGATCACGGCCAAGGTCTCGGCGGGCAGCACGTTCCATGACGCGGCGGCCGCGTTCCCCAACGTGTTCGAATTCCAATGGATCGAGGCGATCCGTACCGGCGAGGTCAGCGGCAAGATGGCCATGGTGCTCGTGGCCCTCAACAAGCAGATCCGCGATTCCCGCGAGACCAAGCGTAAGGTCAAGGGGGCGCTGATGTATCCGATGGTCCTGATCTGTGTGGCGGTGCTCGCCATCACCGTCATGCTCTGGCTGGTCGTCCCCGTCTTCGCCAAGATGTTCAAGGATATGGGGGCGGAATTGCCCGGGATGACCCAGTTCGTCGTCAGCGCCTCGGACTACATCGTCAAGTACGGCCTCTACGTCGCCATCGCGATCGGGGCGGCCGTCTACGGATTCAAGCGATTCAGCAAGACCGAGAACGGCCGCCTTTACATCACCGGGGTCATGCTCATCCTGCCCACGGTAGGTCAACTGGTGATCGAAATGGCGATGTACCGGTTCGCCTCGAACATGGCCCTGCTGCTCAAGAGCGGCGTGCCGATGATGGAGACCATGCACACCCTCCGCGGCATCTTCCAGACCAACCCGATCTACCGCGAAGCGCTGGACCGCATCGCCGGCCGCGTCGCTTCCGGCAAGCCGCTGTACGCGGCGATGCAGGAGACGAACCTGTTCCTGCCCATGCTCTGCAGCATGGTCAAGGTCGGCGAGGAATCGGGCCAACTGGCGGAAGTCATGGAGCAGATCGCCCCATTCTACAAAGAGAAGATGGAAGGCATGATTCTGAAAGTCACCAAAATGTTGGAACCATTGATCGTGATGGGGATGGGGATGTCGATTGCGGTGATGATGCTGGCGATCTACATGCCGATGTTCGATATGGCGGGCAAGGTCAAATGATCGCCGTCGCATCGAGATCGGTCCGTCGCGTCCCGTCCCGAATTGGTCGAACTTCATGAAAGAGGCCCGCTCATGACCGGAATCTGGGCTCGGAAAAATAATGACACGAGGGCGGCTGTCGCCACTCCCGCCTCCCCGCGGGCGGCCGGTCGCCCGTTGCGGTCGGGACACTCACTCATCGAAGTGATCATCTCGGTGATGGTTTTCGGCATCCTGGTCTCAATGGGAGTGCCGAAGTTCCAGCAATCGATCGAGCAGTCTCGAGCGGACGCGGCCGGGGCTAATCTGCGTTCTATCTGGTCCGCGGAGCGGCTCTACTGGCTTCAGTCCCGCACCTTCGCGCCCGACTTGACAACGCTCGTGAACACGAATCTGGTCGACCCGTCCCTCGGTTCATCGAACGGGTCCTACACTTACAACGTCGCGGCGAGCCCCGACGGTACCTCCTTCACGGCGACGGCGACTCGCTCCGGACCCGTTTCCTGGACGGGGACCTTCACGCTCGCCTCGGATGGGACATTCTCGGGGTCGGTACAGCAGCCGGGCAACAGTGCATCCATCACGCCTGGGTTCCAGTGAAAATGATCGAATCAGGTACAATTCATCGATATCGATGCGGATCGCTCGCGGGGCGGCGCGGTGGCTCGCGGGATGGCGCCAGCGAGTTGCGGCGAGGTTTCGCCCTGCTCGAGGTCCAGGTTGCCTTCGTGGTCCTGGGCCTCGGCCTGGCGGGACTTTGCCCGCTCGTGGTCATGCAAATTCGTCAGGTCCGAGTGATCGAGCTGCGGCTGCAAGGGCAGGTGACGAACCTCCGCACCGGTGAGCCGATGGTGATGGTCAACCCACGGACATGGGCGCTTTCGCCGGCACCGACCTATTGCGTCGTGCCGTGGAGTAACCTTTGGGCGCGGAAACTGGCCGGCAGCGCCCCGATCCTGACGTCGTCCACGAACCTCGGCGATCCCGGACCCATGGCGGGGTCGTTGCCTGTTCCTTATCCCGCGACGGTCGTCGAACTGGATGCCCCCCCCTCGAGTCAGAGTATCGTCGCGTATGTCAACGTCGCCGCGCCGTGATCCCGCGGCTCATGCGCGGAGTTTCGTACCAACGAGGCGACGAGGAGAGCCATGTTGCGGCCGTTCCCAGCCTACACTCGGTGCCCCCGCCGCGGTTACGTGCTGATGGCGATCGTTGTCGCAAGCGTGCTGGCATGCATGCTGATGATGTTGCTAGCGATGAGCTGGCGGACGTTCGGCCGCCCCGCGCTCGAGGTCGAGGCCCGCGCCGGATCACGCGCGAGGGCATCCTGGCCGCCCAGTCCCTCGCCTGCGATCTCGGTGGGTTCCTCGCCGACGCCCCGGGGCAAACCGGTACACTGACCCAATATCAATTCATCCCGCCCTTCGGCCTCTCCAATCCCAATGTCCTGGTGCTTACTTTCCAGGGGGCGACCTCGGCGGACCGGATCATCATCACCTATCAGCTCTCGGGGAATCAGCTCGTCCGTTCCAACACATCTACCGGCGCGACGACGACCATCGCCGATTACGTGACCGGCTTCTCCGCCACGCCGATCCCGACCCAAGCCAACCCCAACGTGCAGATCCAGATTACCATAACATATAGTTACTTTTCGGTATTGTATACTTTAATTGGAGTCAGCCCATGATGATCCGGGTTAAGCCCGCGATTCCGCGCCGGGGTGTCGCGATGACCGTCGTGCTGATCTTCCTGATCCTGCTCTTCGCGCTCTGGAGCATGGTCTTCTACACGACCTCGAGCGTGCTCCGGATCGAGTCGAACCGATACACACAGGAGGTTCGCGATCAGGGCGCGATGAACGCCCTGGCCCAGGCCATCAGGCTGCTCGAATACAGCAAACCGTCGGGCGGCAGTCGAACCCAATTCACCTATGGGGTGACCATCCTGAACGCATCGGGGACGGGCCCGAGCAGCTATTACACGGTCGTGTATCAGGCCGCACCCACGGCCCAGGATCCCCTTCGTTGGCAAGTCCAGATTTCTCCCGCGGGTTCGAGCGTATCGCCGCAACTTCCCCGGCCGGGGGCGAACCCTCAATGGCCTTGAGCGGGGGTCGGCCACGATGAGGGGAAGACATCTTCCGCGGCGGTTTCCGGCCGGCTCACCGGCGAGGAAAACCTCAAGACAACCCCGCAGGCCGGTCGAATACGGCTAACATGGCTCGAGAGGTCGACCCGGATCGGCGCGTGGACGCGACGCCAGGCTATCCGATCTCTGGAAACCGAGATCGAAGTGCGCTCGTGCCAATTCGGGAGTTCCCCGACCTGGAGTTGGGATCGGGAGCAGGAGGCGAAGCCGGTCATGCGACGGGTCTTACCGCACATCGTGGCGCTCATCGGCATGTCGGCGGCTTCGGGATGCGCCTCCGCCCTGGGACTTTATCGCTCGGCGGGGCATCTTCCCGGCGTCGCCACCACCGACTACGCGTTCTATCACTTCTGTGGCACGAGCTCGCAACTCTACCAGTTCACGCCGACGCAGGTCGAAAGCTCGATGATCGAGGCGCTGGCTGACCTGGGGTTCGAGATGGTCGAACCACCGGACCATCAGGAGTACGGCGAGACATTGATACTCGCCAGGGCTCCCGACGGCCGACCGGCTCGCATCACGATCACCCCCCAGAACTCGCTGACCAACGTGCGCGTGACGATAGGTCCCGACCATATCGGTGACCAGGAGCTCTCGCGCGACCTCCTCCGACGAGTGGCATTGAATATGGGCACTTTGATGCGCGCCTTCACGCCCGTCGATGTGACTCTGCCCAGGAGGATCAATGTGACGCGCCCGATCACGCGTCAGGTGCATCATGAACCGCCCCTCACCCTTGTGGGCGAGGGCTTGCGACCCAACGAGAATCGCGACAAAGCTGCCAGCGAATCAGGGTTGATACCCGGGGCGGAGGGACTTCCGTCAACGATCCCCGGCCTTTACCCGGGCTTCATCCCGACCCGAGATTATCCCAATCCTCCCAACATGCCTTACTCCCCTTTTCCCTACACCCCATTTAACAGCGACATGATGAATTGAACCGGAAAGGCACCGACTCGATCGAATCGCTGATCCCGGATTCCAGACCGGTCGAAGTCCTTGGCCCGCGAGACCTGATTACCCGATCCCGGATTCCTTCATAGGCTTACGCAGCGACGAAACTGGCGGAGGTGGAATCCGGTAGGCGAGGTGCGGGAGGCCGACTGATCGCCATTTCCGAAGGTCGTGAGACGAAACCGGCGACCGTTCATCGTGTCGATATCGCCGTGTGATGTCGTCCTTTCCCGGCGATGGCGTGGCGAATCCCCGCGGAAACGTCGATAATATCCGCTAACGTCCGTGATGAACGAGCGAATCCAGGAACGCGAGATCTCCCCATGGCCAAGTTCCGCGAGCAGACGCGCAAACGAACGCGGATCGGACGCGGGTTTCGACCCAGGCTCGAATTGGCCGGCGATGGGGCCACGGCGTTGGATCGGCGCCTGTTGCTCAGTGGGGGTTTCGAAGCGGTGGCCGGCCATGTGCGACCCCATCCGGTCGCTCAGCACAAGTCTGCGATCGTCCATGCGACTCACCCCGCAAAGGCCTCCCATATTCCTAAGCGACTGACTCCGGTCCAGGAGATCAATTCGCAGTACGCCACGTTTCTGGACCAGTTTCGCCAGGTGGAGAGCTATTACGTCTCGTCATTCTACGAACAGACGACCAACACATCCTCGGTCTCGACGCAAGTGCAGACGGCGTATGCCGCCGGTTCACCGGTGATGGTGGTGGACGATGCCTCGGTATTCGGGCCCGCGGGGACTTACAGTACTCCCGTTTCGGCGACCGCATCGCTCGGCGGCGTGACCATCGGCACATTCTCTCTCATCGGGAGCTCCGGGAATCAGCTCATCATCAATCCGGCGGATTCGAGTTTCGTCCCCTTGAATCCCGGGACAACGATCTCGGCGACCGTTCCGGCCAACGCCGTGACGAATGCCGCCGCCATCTTCCCGAGCTACATCACCAACAGCACGATCCAACTGGGAGTGGTCCTGGTCCAATACTTCAACAACGTCCCATTCGCATTACCCAATAAGAGCACCCGGCCCCACACTTCCCCGCAGGCCGGTGCGATCCAGGAACTCACCTACTTGGAGATCGCCGGCGCCTCCCCGGATAGTCTCCAGAACTTGCTCCTGGCCATCACGCTGCCGACCACGCCGGGCTCATCGCTGAAGATCTACGACTCCGCCGTCAACGATACGGTGAACGCCTCACGCTTGAAGGTCCTCGAAGGTGTACGTCAAATCTATGCCGGGAATATCCAGGTGCCGGGCACTACCTCGTCAGCGTCTACGACCAGCGGATCCACCAGCGGGACAGCTTCCACGGGATGACAGGACAAGCACGATACCGTGCTCCCACGCCATGATTCACGATTCCGTCTGAATGCCACGCACGTGGACTCGCAAGAAATTCGGCGAGACACGGCGTAGCCGGCTATGTTGGCTTAAGATTGAATAGGGATTCATGTCGGAGACAACTCGACGAACATCCAGGGAATCGACGAGAATTCGAACCGTTACCGAGCCCAGATGGAGCCTCTTGTGTGAGTCTCACCTCTCGGTGGAACTCACCCTTCCGGCTCGGCAGCCGTGACGACTTCCCGATTGCGGCGTCGAAGTCAACTTGCTGCGAGTCCCGGGGACGTTAGCAAGGCCGAGTGAATGATGAGCAATCCGATCGGAGAGACCATCGACTCACCGAGCAATCAGCCAAGAGCCGCTCACGCTGATCAACGCCAATCGCCGCGCTTCACCCTGCGAGACGGGCGAGCTACATTGAGTTGGCACGAGGGTCCCGATCGCATCGCCATCGAGGCGGTTGTGGTCGATCTCAGCGGGGGAGGTTCGGCCGTGCTGGTCGCGCGAAGCCCGGCCGTGGACCAGTCCGTTTGGTTTCGATTGGAATGCGGCTCGGTCAAGTTGGAACCCTGGCAAGCCCGAACGCTCGGCTCGTCGGCCGATACGTCCGGGAACAAACTGGTGCGACTCCAGTTCGCGTCCTGGATCCCCCTCGGGACGATCCTCGAGCAGAACCGCGACCCCGCGCTCTCGCAGCGGCATGCCGTCTGTGAGACTCGCGCGACTCTGAGTTGGATGGAAAACGACGATCCGCGGAAAGTGCCGGGACAATTGTTGAATATCAGCGGCCTTGATGCGGCGGTCAGGATCGATGCCGAGCCCCCCTCGGATCAGCCGATCTGGTTCGCGCTGGAATGCGGCACGCCCGAGGTCGACCCCATCGAATCCAGACTCATCTTCGCTTCGCGCGACCCGTCAGGATCGAAGATCGCTCGGCTTCAATTCGTTGCCCATTGCCCCAGGGAATTATTCGAGTTGGCCGTGCATGGCCGAAGATGAGCGGATCGCATCGATGAGAGAGGAAGCGGCCGAGACGAAACGGATTCAATTCTCGATCCGATCACTCCTTTTCGTGACGGCGACGGTAGCCCTCCTGCTGGTACCCGTGGTCTGGGTGGCGCGCGAACGTCAGAGTATGCTACTCGCTCGCGAGGACGCCCTTCGCGCCGTGATCCTGTCCGAGCGCCATCGTTCGGAGATCAAGCAGCGGATGGCGACGATTCTCCCGGCCGGCGACCGGAGCCGGTCGGCCGAGTCTTCGGTCGGGACGTCCCCCCTTGCCCCTGATGAAGCGACATCGCTCGAGCGACTTCGCCGCGAAAACTCCGAATTGAAGGACACCATCGAGATCCTGCGCAGGGAAGTCGAGCGGCTCAGGAGCCGGGCCCGATGAAGGCCGGAAAGGGCGATGATCGTGGCGGAACGGGGAATTGTCGCCGGAGGATCCGACGACTTCAAGCGAGAACAACAACTCTCGGCTATTTGACAAGCGAATCCCAGGGCCGTATGATCGCCATTGCTACGGGTGTTGGTGGCCGGACGTTGCGACCTGCAACGGCCGGCAAACAGGGAATCCGGTGCGATTCCGGAACGGTCCCGCCGCTGTAACCGAGTGTTCACGGGCTCTGCCCCTCTTTGCCATTGTTGTCCCGGTCGCGATCGATTTGAGACCGGGGTGATGAGAAGGCCAGGAGCCCCAGCTCGGAAGTCAGAAGACCTACCAACGCCGACGTCGGCGCGACTCCGCGAGGGACGGAGCGGCCTGACCGAACCCCTCAACACCGAGGAACCGAAGTCTGCGTTGAGACGCGGATCCATGCGATACCCCGGCCCGCGCCCGGTAGATCGTCTGGAGTACGCTGTTCGGCGCGGCTGGCCTGACCATGAAGCGAAGCATCTTCGAGCAACTTTCCGCGCGAAAGCTGCGCACCCCGTGGGCACTGGTCCTTCTATCGGGCCTGGCCGGATATACGGGCTGCGGGGGATCGTCGAAGGTCATGGAGATCCCCGAAGCCGCGCGAAAGTCGGTGTTACAGAAGAAAGTTGACGTCCAGGCGCGACCGTCGAAGACCTCCGCTCCGAAGAAGGATCAAGTCGCCACGAGGCCGGCCGGCTCCTGAACGCGTCCCGCAACACGCGACTCCGGGAACCGCGAATGGGAAGAAGATCCGATGAAACTCTCGCACACTTGCACGATTTACATGTCGCCCTCCGAGTCCGGGAAACGTCACGGGCATCCCGAAACCTCGGCAAGTCGATCCGGCGCCTTCACCTTGATCGAGCTGCTCGTCGTGATCGCCATCATCGCCGTGCTGATCGCCCTGCTCCTACCGGCCGTCCAGTCGGCGCGCGAGGCCGCTCGGCGGGCCCAGTGCACCAACAATCTGAAGCAGCTCGGACTGGGGATCGCGAATTATGAAAGCGCCTATGGGACTTATCCCTATGGCATGGCGCGCGAGAACTGCGGGCCCAACTGCTCGTTCTCTCCCAACGGGTATTACATCGGCAGCAGCCTGTTCGTGCGGATGCTCCCCTACCTCGAGCAGCAGCCACTGGCCAACGCCTACAATTACGGCCTGATCAACTGGGTCGCCGATAACACGACGGTGAACGGGACCGGGCTGAACGTCCTATGGTGCCCCAGCGACGGCTCGATAGCGGGCCTGCGATCCTCGTTCGCGGGGTGGGGATGGGACGGTTCGACTCAGACCCTGGTCTACACCAGCTACGCCGGAAACATGGGCACATTCTGCAAGGTCCCGATCACGATCACGTCGCCGGCCCAGCATCTCGCCGTCCTGAGCCAGGCCAATGGACCATTTTTCTATCTGGGCTGGCCGGCCGGTAATCCTCCCGTCCCGCCCGACCCGATCGCTCCGCTGAATCCCGGCAGCGTGCGACCCGCGACGTTGGCCTCGATCACCGACGGCCTGAGCAACACGCTCGCGTTCGGAGAGAAGGCTCACGGCAAATTCAGTCAGGTCCCCGACGTTTATTATTCGATCGATTACTTGTACAACGGCGCCTGGGTCTCGGGTAGCTTCGGGGACACCCTCTTCACGACCCTCTACCCGATGAATCCATTCGGCCGGATCGGCGATGACCCCAACGGCGACTATTTCTACAGCTACGATGCCCAGGAGGACAATTTCTCGATCGCCGCGTCGAGCTTCCATCCCGGAGGCTGCAACTTCGCATTCCTCGACGGCTCCGTCCACTTCCTCAAGGAGACGATCAATACCTGGCCGTACAACCCGACCAACGGGACGCCGACGAATGTCAGCTATAGTCCCTCGACCGGCCTCTTCTCGGCCGGGCCCTCTTCAGGGGTCTACCAGTCGCTCTCGACGCGGGCCGGCGGAGAAGTCGTCGGGGCCGATCAGTATTGATCCGCTCGTGAATCGCTCCCGGGACTGCGCCAGGGCGGGGGATGGGCTTTGGGAGCCGACGCCGAGGGCTTTCTCCAGACCGTGGAGGACCTTCTCGTTGTCGCGAGTGCTCTTCAGGTCGGCCTGGAACTCGGCCTCGGCCTCGGTGTATCGGCCCTGGTCGAGCATCGGCATCCCCAGGTTATTGCGGATCTCGGGTCCGTTGAGCTTGAGAAGGGCAGCCTTGCGGAAGAAGAACGCCGCCTCCATCGGCTTGTCCTTCTTCAGGAAGGCCCACCCGAGATTCCGGTACGCCGACGCGAGATTCGGATCCAGGCGGATCGCCTCTAGCAAGTACGGGATCCCCTCGCTAGGCCTCCGCTGGTTGAACAGGAACGTCCCCAGGTTGTGCTGGGCAAGGGGATCAATGGGGTTGATCTCGACGGCCCTTGTGTAGCAGTGCTCGGCGTCGGGGAGCAGCCCCTCCTGGGCGTAGGCCAATGCCAGACTGTCGAGGACGGCGGACGATTCCTCGCCGCCGTGCTCCAGCGCGTTGGTCCAGAGTGCCTCGGAGCTCATCCAGGTCGCGCACTGCAACCAACTCAGCACCGTCAGCCCCAGTACGATCCCGGTCATGGCCGTTGCGAGGCCGACTCGCCGTCGCGGCCGCTCGGCCCGACGGATCAGCCACGAGAGCCCGACGGCTGCCGGCGCAACCCAGACCATCATCGCGAGGTACGAGTACCTGTCGGCCGCAATCACCCCCCCCTTCATCGGTATCAGTCCTGACGTCGGGGCGAGGACTACCAGGTAAGCCGCCCAGGCCGCGACCAGCCCCGGGACCCGGCGCCGGAACCGGAACGCCGCGACGCTCGCGACCACGACGAATGCGATGCTCGAGGCGAACTGAGGAGCCGCCCACCGAAAGTGGAGCGGGAACGGGTAGAACGCGGTAAGGCCCGCAGGAACGACCGTCTTCACCAGGTAGAAGGCGACTCCATAACTCGCCCGAGCGATCCGAAAGTTCAGCGGGTACGCATCGCCCCCCGACATCGATTGCCGCGAGTCGATGGTCATGATGGTCAGCGCCAGCGCCAGCGCCACGAACGGGACCTTCTCCGCCCAGGCCACGAGCGCCTCGCGGCCGAACCAGGCGGCTTTCAGGCCCTCGCCGCGGCCGAGGCGGCGGAGCGGGTATACGTCGAGGATCAGCAAGACTGCCGGAAGGCAAACCGCCGGCGGCTTGCTGAGGACGGCCGCAGCGTAAAAGGCGAACGCTCCCGCCCACCAGGCCCACGACGAACGGCGCGACCGGCTACCGTCTTGGGCGCGCAAGTAGGCCAGGATCGAGAGCATGGAGAACAAGGCGCAAGGCAGATACGGCTGGCATGAGGCCCACGATACGACCTCGACGCGCAACGGGTGGATCGAGAACAGGGCCACCGCCATCGCCGACGCCCAGTAGATGCGGCGTCGGTCATCCGCGAAGAGATCGGGCCGACACCGCTCGACCAGCGTGGCCGTCAGCGCGAACAGCACTGCGGCGTTGAGGGCATGGAGGGTGAGGCTCACGAAATGATAACCGCGCGGGCCCAGCCCCCAGAGCGCATACTGAGCCTCGAACAACATCCAGGCGATCGGTTGGTAGACGCCGATGAGCGTCGTGCTCCAGGCCCATCGGAGCTGTTCCCAGCCCAGGCCGCGGAAGTCCAGGTTCTCGAGGAAGTTGACGTCGTCGTCTCCGTTGATAAATTTGGCGCTGATCGCAGGGAGTATCGCGACAAATGTCAGCAGCGCGACACGAATCATCAGCCGGAAAGGCAGACTCTCGTCGGTCGCCATCGGCTTGCTCGAATCTCCCGCTTCATCCCGAAGATCGGTTTTCAAGCTCGGCGACCTCGGGAGGCGGTGGGTCATCGACATCGTGTTCTCCTGACCTGGTGAAGCGCACGTCAGCAAGGTCACCGGGAAGCGACCGTCGCGAAGGATGTCATCTCAACCCTGGATGTAAAAAAACCTAGGACAGGGACGCGCCGGATTCAACTCGGAGGCGCGGCAGCGCTCGGGGATCCGTTCTGATCTGCGCCGACTGAGGCTGGGATAGGGGCAGTCTTCCGCTCGGGAGAGTGGTCCTGGTTTCTCGAGTCAGCAGAGAGACATGGCCTGCTTGATCTCGCCCTTCCGGAAAGAGTTCGGCCGCAGGTCGGATCAGGTGGGGACGCCGCCAATGACCGCGTTGTTTCGTCGCAAAGCCGTTGGTCTTCGAGAAGTGACGAAATTGATGACCGGATTCCCGCATTCTTGTCCTAGGGTTAACCAGAGGGTACGTCGCTCCATCTCTGGAGGATGCCATGTTATCCGGCTTGCGAACACAATCTCTATTCCGGTCGAGACGCAAGCGTTACTTCCGTCCGATCCTGGACGACCTCGAAGAGCGACTGGCCCCGGCGGCCACTCTACTGGTGGTGATCTCCCCGCCTCCGACTACCCTAATCGCCGGACAGACTTTCGGCCTGACCGTCGCGGCCGAGGACGCCGATGGGACCGTGGATACCACCGTCAATACGGGCAACGTGACCCTCGCGCCGACGAGCATCCCCGCCGAGGGGAGCCTGAGCGGCACGACCAACGTCACGTTCAGCAACGGAGTGGCCACGTTCACCGGCCTGTCAATCGACACGGCGAATCCTGACTACACATTTCAGGCCTACAGCGATGGACTGACCTCCCCGCTCAATCCGATGTCGATCGATGTCGCGCCCGGGCTGGCATCGAAGTTGGTGGTCACCACACAGCCGCAGTCCAGCTACGCCGCGGGTGCCGGCATCGGTCTCGCTGTCGAGGCCGAGGACGCCTTCGGGAACCAGGCGACGGGCTTCGACGGCAACCTCATCGCGGCCCTGGCGAACACGCCCGGCCTCCTCGGCGGCCCTCTGACCGTCACCGCCGTCAGCGGTCAGGCCTCCTTCTCCGATCTGACGATCGACAAGGCCGGCAGCGGGTATACCTTGCTGGTGTCCGCCTCGGGGATCAACCCAGTATCCGCGAGCCCGTTCAGCGTGACGGCCGTGGCTGCGACGCAGCTGGTGGTGACCGCCCAGCCGACCACCGTCACCGCGGGCACCTCGTACAGCCTCACCGTCGCCGCCGAGGACCCGTTCGGCAATGTCAACACGACCTACGAGGGCAGCGTAACGGTCACAGGGGTCAGCAACCCGGGGGTCACCTCTGTCGCTGCCAACAACGGCGTGGCCACCTTCACCGGACTGATCCTCGACACGGCCGGCGCCAGCTCTCTATCGCTCACGGCGACGATCGGGCAATCGCCTGTTGAAGTGACCACGAACACGATCACCGTGACGGCCTCGGCCGCCGCGAACCTGGTCGTGACCGCACAGCCGCCGTCCTCCGTCACGGCCGGCGTCGGCTTCGGCATGGTCGTCGCGACCGAGGACGCCTTCGGCAACATCGTTACTAACTTCGTCGGGAACGTGACCGTCACCTTACCGCACACTTCCGGCGTCCTTGGCGGTACGCTCACCGAGTTCGCCGCCGACGGCGTGGCCAGCTTCACCGGACTGACCCTGAGCAAGGTCAACACGATAGCCAACCCTTCCTACGCACTCCAGGTAACCGGCGGATTGATATCAGCGACGACTTCCGGCATCACCGTGACGGCTGCCGCGGCCTCGCAATTGGTGTTGACTAGCCAACCGCCGGCCATCGTCGCCGCCGGCATCGGCTTCGGGCTCGACGTCGAGGTGGAGGATGCCTTCGGCAATCAGGCGACGACTTTCAACGGCAATCTCATCGTGGCGCTGACAAACAGCCCGAGCCTTCTCGGCGGCCCTGTCACAGTCAAAGCCAATGGCGGTGCGGCCACCTTCTCCGGGCTGACGATCGACACAGCTGGCACCGGCTATACCCTCCAGGTCTCCGGCACCGGCCTTCCCGCCGTGACCACGAGCCCGTTCAGCGTGACGGCCGCGAAACTGGTCTTGACCACCCAGCCGCCGGCCACTCTCACCGCCGGGACCGCCTTCGGGCTCACCGTAGTCGTCGAGGATGCCTTCGGGAACCAGGCGGATTATAACGGCGATGTCACCGTGGCGTCGGCCAGCACGCTCGGCGGCACGCTCACCGTCACGGCCGTCGGCGGTGTGGCCAGCTTTACCGGATTGACGATCGACACGGCAGGCACAGGTTACACTCTCCAGGTGTCCACCGCCGGACTTCCCACCTTGTCCACGAGCCCCATCAATGTGACGGCCCTGATCGCCACGCAACTGGTGGTGACCGCACAGCCCCCGAGCAGCGTCGTCGCCGGCAACGGGTTCGGACTGACCGTCTCGGCCGAGGACCAATTTGGCAACGTCGATCCCACCTTCACCGGCAATGTCACTGTCGCAGAGATGAGCGGCCCCGCCGGGTTGACTCTGGGCGGCGTGACCAGCGTCTCCGCGGTGGGTGGCGTGGCCGTCTTCTCGGCACTTTCTGTGAGTGACGTCGGCGCCAACTACACGCTCCAGGCGACCAGTACCGCCGGAGTGGCGACAACAGCGGCGTTCACGGCCACTCAACCCATCCACGCCACCCAACTGGTGATCACCGCCCTTCCGCCGAGCACAGTCCCCGCCTTCCAATCTTTCGCGCTGTCGATCTCGGCCGAGGACGCCTCCGGGAGCGTGGATTCGACCTTCAGCGGCAACGTCTCGCTCTCGCTGGCGAACAATCCCAGCGGTGGCATCCTGGGCGGCACGATCATCGTCCAGGCGGTCAACGGCGTCGCCACCTTCGCCGGGCTGAGCCTGAACAAGGTCGGCTTCGGCTACACGATCCGGGCGACTACCACCGGATTGACTCTCGCGACCACCGGCCCCATCAGCGTGACGCTTGCGGCAATCAATCTGGTGATCACCTCCCAGCCCTCTGGCACCGTCACCGCAGGCCAACCCTTCGGGCTGACTGTCTCGGCCGAGGATCCCTCGGGGGACATCGTTTCCACGTTCACGGGTAGCGTGACCGTCGCGCTGCCGAATAACCCCGACGTGGGCGGCCTGGTCGGTACGACCACGGTGCAGGCGGTCAACGGAGTCGCCAACTTCACGGGACTGGAGATCGGCACGGCAGGCATCGACTTCCTCAACCTCTCGGCGGGGTCATACACAGGAGTTTCCACGACCCCGATCGCGATCGCGGCAGGAGCGGCCACTCAGCTCGTCGTGATCTCCGCTGCCAGCGTCACCGACCCTCTCAACGTCACCGCCGGCATCGGCTTCAGCTTGACCGTCGCGGCCGAGGATTCCTTCGGGAACGTGGACCCGACCTTCGGCGCCAAGACCACCCCTGTTGGTAGTGTGACCGTCGCTCTGGTGAAAGACCCCACCGCCATCACTCTGCTCGGCACGGTCAACGTCACATTCAGCAATGGTGTGGCCACCTTCACCGGACTGAAGCTCGACCAGATCGGCACGTACTCCCTCCAGGCGACCAGCAGCGAACCGGCCGCCTTGGTGACGGGCTTGGTATTCATTGATGTGACGCCCGCGCCGGCGACGCAATTGGTGCAGACCGCACCACCCCCGGCCACCGTGATCGCCGGCACATCCTTCGGTCTGACCGTCTCGGCCGAGGATCCCTTCGGCAACCTGTATCCCACCTTCACCGGCAACGTCACCATCGCGCTCTCGAACAACCCCGGTGGCGGCATCCTGGGCGGTACGACGACCGTGCAGGCGGTCAACGGTGTCGCCACCTTCGCCGGACTGACCCTGAACCAGGCCGGCAGCGGCTACACGCTCGTGACGAGCACCAGCGTGCTGACGGCGGGGACCACGAATCCCTTCACGGTCAAGGGCCGGGCGGCGACGCAACTGGTGGTGACCACCCAGCCGCCCGCCACTCTCACCGCCGGCAGTAGCTTCGGTCTGACGGTCTGGGCCGAGGACCCCTTCGGGAACCTGGATCCCACCTTCACCGGCAAAGTCACGGCGGGGCCCGAGAACAACCCCGACGGCACGACATCCACCACCGTGACGGCCATCAACGGCGTGATCCCCTTCTCCGGCCTGATCCTGACGATAGCCGGTTCACATTCCCTCTCCTTCTCGGCAACCAGCGCGAGCGCGGTGCCGATCGCCGGGAGTACGAATCCCTTCACAGTGACGGCGTCGTCGGCCACAACAATCGTCGTCAGCTCCCCGCCACCGGCCAGCGTCCCGGCGGGAGTAAGCTTCGGACTCACGCTCTCGGCCGAGGACCGGTATGGCAATGTGGATCCGACTTTCGCCGGCACCGTCTCCATCGCGGTCCTGCCGGGCGGCCCACCCGGGGGCAGCCTGGGGGGGACGACGACTGCGACGGCCAGCACAGGCGTGGCCACGTTTGCCGGCCTGACACTGAACAAGGTCGGCGGGTACCAGCTCCAGGTGACCAGCAGTAGCGGGTTGCCCGCTCTGCCTCCCATCGGCATCACCGTGACGGTCGCCGCCACGCAACTGGTGATCACCGCGCAGCCCCCGAGCAGCGTCACCGTCGGCGGAGGCTTCGGCTTTACCGTCGCAGCCGAAGACGATAACGGCAACGTGATCGGCACTTATAATGGGCCGATCACGGCGATTCTCTACGATAACACCGGCGTTGTCGCGCCCTGCTCGGCAGAGCTACCGTCACGGCCGTAGGAGGGGTCGCCACCTTCTCCGGACTGACGATCGACCAGATCGGCACCGGCTATACGCTCAAGCTCGGAAGCGGCGGGCTCGTCGCGACCAGCGACACCGTGGACGTCGTTCCCGGAGCCGCCGCCCAACTGGCGATCACCGCGCAGCCCCCGATCAGCGTCACTGCTGGCAGCGCCTTCCTCGTGAGTGTCCAGGTCGAAGATACTTTCGGGGATCCGGTGCCCACCTTCACCGGCAGTCTCGCCATTGCGATGGCGTACAACCCCGACGGCGGCACCTTGGGCGGCATCCTGACCGTCACGCCAATCCAGGGCAAAGCCACCTTCGCCGGACTGAGGATCACCACGGCCAGCGTAGCGGCCAGCTTGAGTTATACGCTCCAGATCAGCGGCTCCGGGCTCGCTTCCACGACGAGCAATGGATTCGACGTCGCGCCGGCCGCGGCCACGAAGTTGGTGATCACCTCCCAGCCCCCCACCGTAGTCGATCTCGACAGTCCATTCGGCTTGACGGTCAGCGCCGAGGACCAATACAACAACGTGGAGACTGCCGACTCCTCCAGCGTTTTCACCGTGAACGCATCGAGTGGCTCCCTGGACGGGACGAAAACGGTCACGGCTGACTCTGGCGTCGCTACCTTCGACGACCTGAAGCTCAGCCCGATCGGCGACGGCTACACAATCCGGGTCAGCAGCGGTAGCCTGAGCACGACGAGCGTCGCCTTCAAAGTCGGGCCCGCCGTGGCCGCGCAGTTGGTGATCAGCACCCAGCCCCCCGCCAGCGTCGCCGCTGGTACGCCCTTCGGCCTGATCGTCAGCGCCTGGGACTCCTCGGGCAACGTGGCGACCGGCTTCACCGGCAGCGTCACCGTGGCGCATGACCAACCCCTCCGGCGGCACCTCAGGCGTCTCGCTCACCGTCTCGGCCGTCGAGGGCAAAGCGACATTCTCCGGACTGACGATCGACGCGGTCGGCGTCGGCTACACATATCAGATCAGTAGGCGCTAGCCTGAACCCTATCAATAGCGGTTCCGTTGATGTCACCCCCGGAGCGGCCACACAACTTGTGATTATCACCCAGCCTCCCATCAGCGTGATTGCGGGCGTCCCCTTCAATCAGGCCGTTCAAGTTCAAGTCGAGGACGCTCTTGGCAACCTGGCGACTAACATCGCGAGCATCAACGCCGCGTTGGCGAGCAACGCGAGCGGCGCCGTGCTGGGCGGTGTGACCACCGCCATCGTTTCCCAGGGCACCGCCACCTTCCCCGGACTGATCATCAACACGTCCGGGATTGGCTACACAATCGTGCTCAGCAGGGGCAGCCTGAATGCGACGACCGACGCCCTGGATGTCGCACCCGCCGCCGCCACGCACCTGGTGATCACGGCCCAGCCCCCCGCCAGCGCCGTCGCCGGTAATCCGTTTGGCTTGACCGTCACCGCCGAGGACCAGTACGGTAATGTGGCGACAGACTTCTCCAGCGATATCACCGCGACGTTAATACCAGGGCGGCAATTCACTTGATATCACGACCAGCGTCCAGGCGAGCAACGGGGTGGCCACCTTCACACCGACGATCAAGACGGCCGGCAACGGATACAGCTTCGTGCTCACAGGCTCTGATCATTCTCGCCCAATCGAGTGTAACGAGCAGCGTCGTGAGCATCGCGCCCGCTGCGGCCGCGCAACTGGTCACCACCATTCAGCCCACCAGCGTCTCTGCCGGCGCCCCATTCCTCCTGGCCGTCAAGGCCGAGGACGCATTCGGCAATTTGGCGACCGGCTTCAGCAGCAGCATGATTGTGGCGTTGGCGGCGAATCCCGGCGGCGGTACGCTGGCCGGCACGACCGTCGTCTCGGCCATCGGCGGCAATGTGATCTTCACCGGGCTGTCAATCAATGCGGCCAGTGTCGGTTACACACTCCAGATCATCGGCGGGGGCCTGATCGCAACGTCCGGAGCCTTCAATGTCACGCCGGGAGCGGCGGCCCAACTGGCGATCACCGCCCAGCCGCCCACCGGAGTACTCGCCGGAGTCCCCTTCGGCCTGGCCGTTCAAGTCGAGGACTCGTTCGGCAACTTGGCGACCAATTTCAACGGCAGCATCACCGCCGCGTTGGCGGGCAACGCCGACGGTGCCGTGCTCGGCGGCGCGACCACCACCATCGCCTTCCAGGGCATCGCCACCTTCTCCGGACTGATCATCAACACGGCGGGCTCTGGCTACACAATCCTGCTCAGCAGGGGAAGTCTGAATGCGACAACCGACGCCCTGGATGTCGCACCCGCCGCCGCCACCCATCTGGTGATCACGGCCCAACCACCCTCCAGTGTGTACGCCGGCAGCGTCTTCGGCATGATCGTCGCGGCCGAGGACCAGTACGGTAATGTGGCGACTGGCTACTCCAGCAATATCACCGTGGCGCTGGCCAACAACCCGGGCAACAACCTGACCGTCGAGGCGTCAAGCGGCCTAGCGACCTTCTCCAACATGACGATCAACGCGGTCGGCTCCGGCTATACTTACCAGGCGATCAGCAATGGACTGACGTCCGCGAGCACGACCTCCATCGCCGTGGTCGCCGTTCCCGTCCCCTACCTGGTATTCTCGGGTCAAGTCAGCGGCGCAGTCGGAGTCGGTCAGTACTTCCAGCTCACCGTCGTCGTCGAGAACGCCCAGGGGGTGCCCGAGACGAGTTTTGCCGGCCGAGTGAATCTCGAGCTCGCCAGCAATCCCGGTGGCGCCACCCTCGGCGGCAATCTTTCGATGCCGGTCAGTAATGGCCGAGTGACGTTCTATGGCTTGACCTTGAACGTGCCCGGCTCCGGCTATACAATCCAGGCGTCCAGCAGCGGATTCAACTCAGCGACCACATCCCCGATCACAGTCGCCAGCCCGCCGGCCACCCAACTGGTCGTGGCCGCGCCGCCGCCCGCGAGCATCGCCGCCAATGCGGCGTTCGGCCTCACCATCGCCGTCGTGGACGCCTCCGGTAATCTGGTAACGAGTTACAACGGAAGCGTGACCGTCGCCCTGGTCGGCAAGACCGGCGCGGTGAAGCTCCGCGGCACACTGACCGCAACGGCGGTCAATGGCGTGGCCACCTTCGCCGGCTTGACTTTGACCAAGGCTCGAAAGGGCAACAGTCTGCGATTCACGGCCAACGGATTGACCGCCACGTCAACCGGCGCCTTCACGGCGACTCCCGCGGCGAAGGTTCAGAAAGCGATATCCCAGCCCCGTCGAGCACTGACCAAGAGGACGAAAGCTCGCAGATGAGGGCTGAGCCGAGTTGAAGTGAAGACCGCCATGCTGAGGGGGAGCAGAGCCGTGAACATCTCACCAGGCCACAATTCCGGCGGGAACACACGGATTCCGGGGTTGGAGTACCGGCTTCATCCAGTCCGGCGAGCGGAAGTCCATCCCGCCTGAAGGTGGTACTCCAGCGGGGATCGGCGGGATCGCGGGTTGGAGTACCGACTTCAGCCGGTCCCCGTTAAGACGATGATGTTCACCGCCACGCCGACGGGGAGTCTCCCAGAAGTCGTGAATCCGGCTATTTCCACCCCAAGTACTGTCCCATTGCCGATGGGAATCGTGCTCATCGGACTCGGGGAGGATCGCCGTGATCGCCTGGATGGTCGTCGGAGGGGGCCTTGTCATCGCCCTCGGCCTGGGTTCTCTGTATGGATTGCACCGGCTCGGGCTCTGGATGGAAGACCGAGGGTACATCTATTACCTGCATAAGAAACCGAAGAGCAGCCCGCTCGGCTCCTTGATCGCTTTCCAGAGGGCGATCGAGCCGGGGACTCAATATATCGTCCAGGCGGATAAGGTCAACCAGGAAGTCGGCGAGGAGGGAGCGTCGGGCGAAGGGGACTCTGACCACCCACAGCGCGAGATAACCTCAGCGGCGAACCCGCAACCGAATCATGCCGACTCACCGGGTACGGAAGAAACAGGTTTCCCTCGTCTCGGCGAACGAACTGGAGGAGAGGCCACTCATGAACCGAGGCATTGATTCGCGGATCATCACTTCCGCTTGGGTATTTGAATCAAACGAGGATGCTGCGGATTACCTTGCCCGCGACGTCGGTGAGACGGAAACGACGTCCATTGTAGGTATAGGTCAGTCGTTCGTGATCGATGCCGAGCAGGTGCAAGATCGTCGCGTGCAGGTCGTTGATGTGGACGGGGTCCACAGCCGCTCCGTATCCGATCTCATCGGTGGCGCCGTGGCTCATGCCCCCCTTGACGCCGCCTCCCGCCATCCAGATCGTGAATCCGTGGGGGTTATGATCGCGGCCCGGCTTGTCGCCCGTTTGCGCCACGGGGAGCCGGCCGAATTCGCCGCCCCAGATCACGAGGGTCTCGTCGAGTAATCCACGCTGATCCAAGTCAGATAGCAGGGCGGCAACCGGTCGATCGGTCTCGCCCGCAAATTGCTCGTGGTTTCCTTTGATGTCGGCGTGACCATCCCAGGAGAGCTGATTATCCATGCCCCCCGAGTAGATCTGGATGAAACGCACTCCTCGCTCGACGAGTCGACGGGCCGTGATGCATTCGCGCGCGACATGGTCGCAACGCGAGTCGCCCAGTCCATAGAGCGTCTTGATCGACTCGGGCTCGGCATCGAGATCGATGGCCTCAGGCGCCGCGGATTGCATGCGATAGGCCAGCTCGTAGGTCTGGATTCGCGCGGCGAGCTCGGTCTCGGCGGCGAACCGATCGTGATGGACCTCATTGGCACGGTTCAAGAAAGCCAACTGGGCTCGCTGGCGATCGTCGGTCATCCCCGATGGGCGTTGAAGATCGTCGATCGGCGGGCCTTTGGGATGGAGATGCGTCCCCTGGTAGGCGCCTGGCAGGAATGCGGCGCCCCAATTCGCGGCATGGCCCTTCGGGAGCCCCCTGCCCTTGGGATCGCTCATCACGACGAATCCCGGCAGATTCTCCGCCTCGCTCCCCAGACCGTAGGTCGTCCACGAACCCAGGCAAGGAAATCCCATCCGCGCCATCCCCGTATTCATCATGAACAAGGCGGGCGAGTGATTGTTCGATTCGGTGAACACCGAGTGGATGAACGCCATCTTGTCCACGTGCCCGCCGAGGTGCGGGAAGATCTCGGAGACCATCTTTCCGGACTTTCCCCTGGGAGTGAACCGGAACGGCGACTTCATCAGGGCCCCGACCTGGTTCTTGAAGAAACCGGTGGTGTCCTTGAAGGTGGGATCGAACTCGCGGATCGACCGGCCGTGCCAGCGTTCCAGGGCTGGCTTGTACTCCCAGGTATCGACCTGGCTCGGCCCTCCGTTCGTGAAGACCCAGATCACGCGTTTGGCCCGCGCCGGGAAGTGCGGCGGACGAACCGCCATGGGATTGAGGCTGGCGCTCGCATCGGACTTCTCGGCACCGAGCAAGCCCTCCCCCTGGAGCAATCCGGCCAGCCCGATCAGCCCGAATCCACCACCGGCACCCTGAATCCAGCGTCGGCGATTGAATAATCCCTGCGGTCCGAGAATCTCAGGGTCGTTCATGGCAGGGCCTTTCGAGGCAATCATGGAATATAGATAAATTCATTCATGCCAATCAGGGCTTGGCAGAAGTCGACGAGGGCCAACCGGGCGGCATCAGGGCGACTCGCGCGACACATAGGCCGATCGCTGCGCGGCGAGGAAATCGACGGCAGATCGGCGTTCCGCCTCGGTCGGCCGCCGACCGAATGCGATCCGGTAAGCGAGCGACACCTCGGCGGTCGGATCTCTCTGGGCTGCGACCCGTCCAGCAAGACCCGCGCCGCAACGTCGCGCCAGGTCGCTATTGAGGAATGATAGGGCTTGAGGCGCCGTCGTGGTCGTGCTCCGCTGTCCGATGCTCACGAGGTGCTCCGGCCAGTCGAAGAGCATCATCATGGGGATCAGCTTGCTCCGCTTGATGAAAAAGTAGACGCTTCGACGCGTCATCTCGGTGTCGAGCGTGCCGGGTCCGTACATTCGTTCCTCAAGTCGTCCGGCCGCCGCCAACATGGCGTCGCGGATCGGTTCGGCATCGAGCCGCCGGGGCGTGCGACGCCACAGGAGCGAATTCTCGCGGTCGATCGCCGCACGGACATCATCGTAACGGTCATCCTGCATGTAGACCGCACTCGTCACGATCAGGCGATGGATCGGCTTGAGACTCCAACCGTTCTCGATGAGCCTGGCGGCGAGCCAGTCGAGCAATTCCGGGTGAGATGGCCGACCGCCCTGCGTGCCGAAATCGTTCGGCGTCGCGACGATCCCCTTGCCGAAGTGATGTTGCCAGATTCGATTGACGATCACGCGAGCCGCGAGCCGCCCCGCCCCGGAATCCACGTCGGTGAGCCACTCGGCAAGCGCGGCGCGTTGAAATCGGGCCCCGGCCTGGCATGCGGAGTTGGGCTCAACCTTCCAACTGGCGAGGTCCTTGCCGCCACGGGTCAGGACGCGCAGCACGCCCGGCGTCGCCTCGCCTATCTTCTGGGCCACGTCGCCCCGTCGGAGGACGAAAGTCTTCGGGTAAAAGTGGGGGAATCCGCGATCGTCGGCATTATGCTTGGTGTGGGGAAAACCTTCGGCGGTCACCTGCACCTTGGTCGAAGTCCCGCCGCTCCCCGACCCAATCTCGATGTCGCTCCGGATGGTCGTCGTGAAGACGGCCGCGATCCGATAGTAGTCCTGGGATGGGATCGGGTCGTACTTATGGTCATGGCATCGCGCATCCGATCGTGAGCCCGAGGACCGCCGAGCCGGTCGTGGAGACCATGTCGTCGAGCTCGTTATAGCGGGCCGATTCGAATTCGGCCTCGGTCAACTGCGTCGGGAAGGGGCCGGCCCCCAGGAATCCGGTCGCCGCCATCGCCATCCTGTCTCGAGGGGCCAGCTCGTCGCCTGCAATCTGCCACTGAACGAACTGGTCGAAAGGTAAGTCCTTGTTGAACGCCCAGATCAGGAAGTCGCGATAGTGATAAGCAAAAGGCCGGTCGTAATCCTGCTCGTAACCGTGGGACTCGGCGAATCGGGCTACGTCCATCCAATGCGAGGCATAACGCTCGCCGAAACGTGGAGAGGTCAACAGGCGATCGACCAGTCGTTCGTACGCGTCGGGCGTTTGATCGTGTTCATACGCATCGATCTCTTCCGGTGAAGGCGGGAGGCCAGTCAGGTCGAATGAAAGGCGCCTTATCAGCGTGATGCGGTCGGCTACCGGATTCGGCTTCAGGCCGCGAGTCTCCAGGGCCTCCAGGATGAACCGATCAATCGGGCTTCGAGCCCACTTCCCATCTCCGACGGAAGGTGGAGAAGTCCGGGACAATGGACGGAACGACCAGGATCGCTTCTTTTGAAATGCGATGCCGCTGTTCGGTCGTGCATCGGGCTTGCCTTCGATGAGCGGCCGGTCATAGGGCGCTCCCAGATCGATCCAGCGAACGATATCGGCGATCGTGTCTTCCAGGAGCTTCGGAGCCTTCTGCGGCATGTGAGGCTCGTCCGCATGCCGGATCAAGGCGGTCAGTCAACAATCGGTACCTCCGCCTTCCAGCACGCCGCTATCGAGGAGCGGCTTTCGGTCGGTGAGGTCGAGATCGCCCTTGATCGACTTGCCTCCGTGGCAGCCCAAGCACTGCTGAATCAGCACCGGGCGAACCTTCGCTTTGAACAGGGCAAGCCCGTCCTGCATCCTTCGGGCATGATCGTGCGGCACGCCCGGCCTCTCGTCACCCTCGGGGCTGGCCCCCGAAATCCACGACGATAGCAGCAGGACGGAGAGTGCAGTCCAGGCTCGATGGTGCATGTTGAGATCTTCCAGGGCAGCCTGGCCAGTTTGCGAAACGCACATGATCTTCCCGGCGGCGCAGCAATCTCATGAGGCCCTCGGCGACGCCCGGGCTTCTTCCACGATGAGGATGGGACGGGATACCGGCGTCGGTATCGAGCATAGTCGCGAATCGGGATCGTCTTGCGGGGCTGGATCTTCCGCCAGGATTCGCAACCGAACTTTGAATTCGCTGCCTCGGTTGGGGCCATCGCTGTGGGCGTAGACCGCGCCCCCATGCATCTCGACCAGTTGGCGTACCAGCGATAATCCGACTCCCAGACCGCCCTGGGACCGGTCGAGAGACCGGTCAACCTGGGTGAACAGATCGAAGACGCTGGAGACCATCTCCGGCGAGATTCCGATCCCATTGTCTCGGACGCTCAAGACCGCCTCGTCGGCGACCTGCGAGACCTCCAGCTCGATCCGGCCGCCTTCTTCGGTGTACTTCGCCGCGTTGTTGAGGAGGTTTGCCAGTACCTGAGCGAGCCGGACCATGTCGCCCTTGACGCGCAACGGATGCGGGGGCAGCACGACGTTCAGCGAGTGGCGTCGGGCGTCGATCAGCGGCCGGCTGATCTCGACCGCGCGTGCCACCGCCACCGCGACGTCCACCGGTTCCATGCGGAGCTGGATCTTGCCGCCACTGATACGCGCGATGTCGAGGAGATCGTCAACCAGGCGAACGAGCTGCTCGACCTGGCGCGTGATGACGGCGTTGGCCCACTTGAGGGTCGGCTCGGGGATGTTGATGACGCGGAGGATCTCCACGGCGTTGCGAATCGGCGCCAGCGGGTTCCGAAGCTCGTGGGCGAGCATCGCCAGGAATTCGTTCTTGCGGCGATTGTTCTCCTGGAGATCGCGGTAAAGCCGGGCATTGTCGATCGCAATCGCGGCGCGGTCGGCGAGGTCAGTCGCCAGTTCGAGATCCTCCGAACCGTACCGGCGTCCGGAGTCTCGCAGCGCGATCGCGATCACGCCCAATGTCCGCCCGCGTGCGAAGAGGGGTATGGCGAGCGCCGCGGCCGGCTCGAAGTCGGCGAGTGGGACGACACGATCTAACTCACCAACCCGGCCCTCGCCGGCCCCAACCCGTGCACCGGTCCCCACACGGTCCGGCGTAACCGGCGCGAAGTCGGCAAACAATTCGCCCCTTCCCTCATCCCTCACTTTGCGGATCAATGCCGCGATCACGCCCAGTTCTCGGTCGCCGGTCAATGTCGCTGACTGGATCGAAGTCATCGCGCCGGGACCCTTCCTCTCGGATCCCGAGGTCCAGGCCAGCTCGGAGCACCAGCGATCCGGCTCATTCTCGATGTTCAGGGTCACGACGCAGACGTCGCCGAGGAACGAGACGACCTGACGCGCCAGCCCGCGCGGGATCGCCTCGTAATCCAGAGAACGAACCAGGATAGTACTCGCTTCGGCGAGGAATGCCGATCGCCGCCTCGCCTCTTCGGCCGCCGCGCGTGCCGCCTGGGCCCGCGCCAGCGCCACGTGCTCTTCGGCCTGCTTCTTGACCTGTTGCGTCTTCTTGTACAGGTCCACGAAGACCCCGACTTTTGTCCGCAGGATCTCCGGCACGACCGGGGTGAGGATGTAGTCAACCGCCCCCAGCGAGTAGCCCTGGGCCGTGTGCATCTCGTCGCTGAACGCGGTGATGAAGATGATCGGCGTCTGCGCCGTCTGCCGACGCGTTCGGATCATCGCGGCCGTCTCCAGGCCGTCCATGTCCGGCATCTGCACGTCGAGCAGGATGACGGCGAATTCTTTCTCGAGGAGCTGCCGAAGCGCTTCACGACCCGAGCGCACCTTGACGACGTTCTGACCCAGGCCCTCCAATATCGTCTCGCAGACCAGGAGCTTCTCCTCCAGGTCATCCACGACCAAGATATTGACCTTCTCGTCGCCCTGAGTCATTGGCCAATCGTCGAACGAATGTGATGGCCAGCCCCGGCCTTGATCCCTGTCGTGGTACTCGCTCATTCCTGACCCGCCGATCGAACCGTGGACCTCGGATACCGAAACGCATCCTCGATCGTTCAAGGCCGCTGACCTGTCAGCGATGGAGCCACACTCGGAGTACCGATAACAATTGCTCCGTATCCACCGGCTTGGAGAGATAATCCCACGCCCCGGCCTCGATGCACTTCTCGCGGTCGCCTTTCATGGCCTTCGCAGTCACGGCGATGATGGGCAAGGTGTTGAATTGCGGAAGCTTGCGGATGACCCGCATGGTGTCGAGGCCGTCCATCTCCGGCATCATGATATCCATCAAGACGATATCCACATCGGGCTGGGTCTGGAGGATCTTGATGGCGTCGCGTCCCGTCTCGGCGGAGATGATGACCATGTTGCGCCACTCCAGGATGCTCGTCAACGCGAAGATGTTGCGGATATCGTCGTCGACGATCAGCACCCGCTTACCGGCGAGGACCTGGTCGGTCTGGTAGAGCTGCTCGAGCATCTGACGCTTCGGCTCAGGCAGCTTATCGACCGGCGAGTGGAGGAAGAACGCGGTCTGGTCGAGGAGCCGTTCGGGCGAACAGACCTGTCGGAAGGCCAACGACGGGCCGAATCCACGAGCCTGGTCGATGCCGTCCTTGGGCGGCTGGTCCGAGTACAGGATCACCGGCAACGTCGGGTTCGTGCCGTCGAGTCGAATCCGGCCCAGAAAGTCGTCCGTCGTCATGTCAACGACGGATGAATCGAGGACCAGGCAATCGAATCGGCTACCGCCGAGGGTCTCCAGGGCGTGGTGCGCACTGGTCACGGTCGAGACCCGGAACTCGTCGACGCCGAGGGACTGAACGATCTGCTCGCGACGTGACGGATCCGGTCCGACGACGAGCACCTCCTTGACGCGATGGCCGACGAAGCCCCGCAGATTCTCGAGGAGCTGGTCGAGCGAGGCGCGATTCTGCAACGGCTTGGTGAGGACGCAAGCGGCCCCATAGCTGGCGGCGCGGTCACAAGCCTCCTCGGTCGAGATGATGCAGACGGGGATATGCCTCGTGCTGATATCGTTCTTGAGGCGGTCCATCACGCGCCAGCCGTCGATGTCGGGGAGGCAGATATCCAGGGTGATGGCATTGGGCTTGTAGTCGCGGGTCAGGGCCAGCGCCGTGGCGCCGAAGGACGTGACCAACCCCTTGAATCCCTTCTCGCGTGCCGCCTCCAGCAGGAGGCGGGAGAACGCCAGGTCGTTCTCGACGATCAGGAGCAGCGGATCGCCCGGCTGGACATTGTCCCGATCGTCGCCGACTTCGTTGACGAGCCGAGGCGCCTCCATCGTCGGCGATTCGGCCGTCGCCACCGGCGAAATCGGATGCGGCGGTGACGGGGGAATCGCCGTCGCGTAGGCGGACGGCCCGACCACGGTCAACCCGAACCGGGCCGATCCGTTTTCCGGGCCGTTGACGGTCGCACGCCGCGGCATCTTCTGGGGTACGTACGTCTGGGGCAGGAATAGCGTGAATGTGCTCCCCTTCCCCGGAGAGCTGACCAGTCGGATCTCCCCGCCCAGCAACCGTGAGATCTCGCGGCTGATCGCCAGGCCCAGGCCGGTGCCCCCGAACTTCCGACTCGTGCTCCCGTCCGCCTGCTGGAATGCCTCGAAGATGATCTGCTGCTTGTCCGGCGGGATGCCGATGCCCGTGTCCGAGACCGAGACGGCCAGCACGGTCGAGGCTCGGTTCAGATCCTCGTTCTCGGTGTTCCAACCGCCCTGCACCGGTTCCATGACCAGTCGAACCTGCCCCTGTTGCGTGAACTTGAACGCGTTGGATAGCAAGTTCTTGATGACCTGCTGGAGCCGCTTCGCGTCGGTGTAGATCGCCTTGGGCAGGGCCGGGTGCATGTCGATCAGGAAGCCCACTCCCTTCGATTCCGCCACGTGCCGGAACGTCCGTTCCACGTAGCCGTGCAGGTCCGCAAGCCGGACCTCCCCCACGTCGACCACCACCGTTCCCGACTCGATCTTCGACAGGTCGAGGATGTCGTTGATCAGCATCAGCAGGTCGTTCCCCGACGAGTGGATCGTCTTGGCGAACTCGGTCTGCTTCGGCTTCAGGTTCCCCTCGGGGTTCTTCGAAAGCTGATCCGAAAGGATGAGGAGGCTGTTCAGCGGCGTCCTCAGCTCGTGCGACATATTCGCGAGGAACTCCGACTTGTACTTCGAGGTCAGCGCCAACTGCTTGGCCTTCTCCTCCAACGCCTGCCTGGCCTGCTCGACCTCCTGGTTCTTCCGCTCGACCTCCTGGTTCTGGTGGGCCAGCAGCCGGGCCTTCTCCTGGAGTTCCTCGTTGGTCTGCTGCAATTCCTCCTGACGGCTCTGGAGCTCCTGGGCCAGCGACTGGGACTGCTTCAGCAGGTCCTCGGTCCGCATGTTGGCCTCGATCGTATTCAGCACGATCCCGATGCTCTCGGTCAATTGATCGAGGAACGCCTGGTGGGTCGGGTTGAACCGCTCGAATGAGGCCAGCTCGAGCACACCCTTGACCTGCCCCTCGAAGATGACCGGCAGCACGATGATATTCTGCGGCGATGCGTCGCCCAGCCCCGACGAGATCCGAATGTAGTCGGGCGGGATGTTCGAGAGCAGGATCTTCTGCTTCTCCAGCGCGCACTGGCCGACGAGCCCCTCACCGAGCTGGAGCTGGCTCCCCAGCGCACTCTGGCCCTTGTACGCGTAGCTCGCCAGGAGCGACAGCTGCGACGGCTCCTTGCTCGAATCCAGAATATAGAAGACGGCATGCTGTGCCGAGACGACCGGCGCCAGCTCGGAGAGGATCAACCGTCCGACCGTCAGCAGGTCTTTCTGGCCCTGAAGCATCCGGCTGAACTTGGCCAGATTGGTCTTCAGCCAGTCCTGCTCGCTATTCTTCAGGGTCGTATCCTTGAGGTTGCGGATCATCTCATTGATGTTGTCCTTGAGGATGGCGACCTCGCCGAGCGCCTCGACCTTGATCGAGCGCGTCAAGTCGCCCTTGGTGACGGCCGTGGCGACCTCGGCGATCGCGCGGACCTGAGTGGTCAGGTTGGCGGCGAGCTGGTTGACGTTGTCCGTCAGATCCTTCCAGGTTCCGGCCGCGCCCGGAACGCTCGCCTGGCCGCCCAGCTTACCTTCCACGCCCACCTCGCGCGCGACCGACGTCACCTGATCGGCGAACGTCGCGAGCGTGTCGATCATGCTGTTGATCGTGTCGGCCAGGGCGGCGATCTCGCCCTTCGCCTCCACGGTCAACTTCTGATTCAGGTCGCCGTTGGCCACGGCCGTGACGACTTTGGCAATCCCGCGCACCTGGCTGGTGAGGTTGCCTGCCATGAAGTTCACGTTATCGGTCAGATCCTTCCACGTCCCGGAGACCCCCTTGACCTGGGCCTGGCCACCGAGCTTGCCTTCGGTGCCCACTTCGCGGGCGACGCGAGTCACCTCGGCCGCGAACGAGCTGAGCTGGTCGACCATCGTGTTGACGGTGTTCTTGAGCTCGAGGATCTCCCCCTTGACGTCAACCGTGATCTTCTTCGACAGGTCGCCGTTGGCCACGGCCTTCGTCACATACGAGATGTTCCTCACTTGTCCGGTGAGGTTGCCGGCCATGAAGTTGACGCTGTCGGTGAGATCCTTCCAGGTCCCGGCGACGTCCTTGACGTCGGCCTGGCCGCCCAATTTCCCCTCGGTGCCCACCTCGCGCGCGACGCGGGTCACCTCGGCCGCGAACGAACGGAGCTGGTCGACCATGGTGTTGATGGTGTTCTTGAGCTCGAGGATCTCCCCCTTGACGTCGACCGTGATCTTCTTCGACAGGTCGCCGTTGGCCACCGCGGTAGTGACCTCGGCGATATTCCGGACCTGTCCGGTGAGGTTACCGGCCATGGAGTTGACGCTGTCGGTGAGGTCCTTCCAGGTCCCGGCGACGTCCTTGACATCGGCCTGGCCGCCCAGCTTCCCTTCGGTGCCCACTTCGCGCGCGACGCGGGTGACCTCGGCCGCGAACGAACGGAGCTGGTCGACCATGGTGTTGATCGTGTTCTTGAGCTCGAGGATCTCCCCCTTGACGTCAACCGTGATCTTCTTCGACAGGTCGCCGTTGGCCACGGCCGTCGTCACGTCGGCGATGTTCCTCACCTGCCCGGTGAGGTTGCCGGCCATGGAATTGACGCTGTCGGTGAGGTCCTTCCAGGTCCCGGCGACGTCCTTGACGTCGGCCTGGCCGCCCAGCTTCCCCTCGGTGCCCACCTCGCGCGCGACGCGGGTGACCTCGCTGGCGAACGAGCTGAGCTGGTCGACCATGGTGTTGATCGTGTTCTTGAGCTCGAGGATCTCCCCCTTGACGTCGACCGTGATCTTCTTCGACAGGTCGCCGTTGGCCACGGCCGTCGTCACGTCGGCGATGTTCCTCACCTGAGCGGTGAGGTTGCCGGCCATGAAGTTGACGCTGTCGGTGAGGTCCTTCCAGGTCCCGGCGACGTCCTTGACGTCGGCCTGGCCGCCCAGCTTCCCCTCGGTGCCCACCTCGCGCGCGACGCGGGTGACCTCGGAGGCGAACGAGCTGAGCTGGTCAACCATCGTGTTGATCGTGTTCTTGAGCTCGAGGATCTCGCCCTTCACGTCCACCGTGATCTTCTTCGACAGATTTCCATTGGCCACGGCCGTCGTCACATCGGCGATGTTCCTCACCTGAGCGGTGAGGTTGCCGGCCATGAAGTTGACGCTGTCGGTGAGGTCCTTCCAGGTCCCGGCGACGTCCTTGACGTCGGCCTGGCCGCCCAGCTTCCCCTCGGTGCCGACCTCGCGGGCGACGCGGGTGACCTCGGAGGCGAACGAGCTGAGCTGGTCGACCATGGTGTTGACGGTGTTCTTGAGCTCGAGGATCTCCCCCTTGACGTCAACCGTGATCTTCTTCGACAGGTCGCCGTTGGCCACGGCCGTCGTCACGGCGGCGATGTTGCGGACCTGTGCGGTGAGATTACCGGCCATGAAGTTGACGCTGTCGGTGAGGTCCTTCCAGGTGCCTGACACGCCTTCGACCCTGGCTTGCCCACCGAGCTTCCCTTCGGTGCCGACCTCGCGCGCGACGCGAGTCACCTCGGCCGCGAACGAACGGAGCTGGTCGACCATGGTGTTGATGGTGTTCTTGAGCTCGAGGATCTCGCCCTTCACATCCACCGTGATCTTCTTCGACAGGTCGCCGTTGGCCACGGCGGTGGTGACCTCGGCGATGTTCCTCACCTGAGCGGTGAGGTTGCCGGCCATGGAGTTGACGCTGTCGGTGAGGTCCTTCCAGGTCCCGGCGACGCCTTTGACATCGGCCTGGCCGCCCAGCTTCCCTTCGGTGCCGACCTCGCGGGCGACGCGGGTCACCTCGGAGGCGAACGAGCTGAGCTGGTCGACCATCTTATTGATGGTCTTGGCAGTGCGGAGGAATTCACCCTGAAGGGGCCGATCGTCGATCTCCAGGGCCATGGTCTGAGAAAGGTCACCCTGGGCGACGGCGCCAATGACTCGCGCGGTCTCGCTGGTCGGGTGGACGAGGTCACCGATGAGCGTATTGACGGAGGCCAGAGCCTCTTCCCAGGAACCGCTGACCGCGCCGAGCGAAGCCCTCTGATTGATCTTGCCCTCTTTGCCCACCACACGGCTGATCCGCTCGAGCTCGTCCGCCATCCGTTCATTCAGCTCGATCACATCATTGAAAGTGTCGGCCACTTTGCCGGCGACGCCCGTCCAATCGAGCGGCAGGCGCACCGTGAAGTCGCCCTTTTTCAGGGCGGTCAGCGCCGTCAGCAAGGCTGTGGCGTCGATACTCTGAGTGGGTGGCTCGTGCAGTGCCGGCATCGCATCTTCCCCTAAGTAAGAAGCTGGGGGGAACGAAACTATCCCGCTGCCAACCTTGTCATTAAGGCGAGCGCCGGGGCGGGTCAAGATCCCGGCTAATGCGCAACGAGTTCATCGAGAGCCGCATTCTCTTCGAGATTGTTGCAAGGCTGACACGACACGAACGCGGATAGTGGGAAGCGGTCATGTCCAGGATCATTCCGAGACGCTGATAATCCACACAAAGTCATCGGCAAGCAGACGGGTTAGCTGTCCGGATGGCACGACGGTTTCCACAAGCTTAACCGGACGTTCGATCAAGGCAGAATAATGGACCGAACGAGCCGAGGTCAACGGGAGTCATGACTTTTGGAAGGAGACGGATTACCTCGAAGTCCGACCGCAGGTCCAGGAATTCAACCCGATCCGAGAAGATCACCCGCACGGAGGCGGTTCCTATTCTCGACCGCTCATCCCTTTGGTCGTGTCCTTCGCCGAATCTCCCCCTCCTCTCGCCCTGAGGACGTACCAGTGGGTGCCCCGGGCTGTCGGCAGATCGACGGTCAGACGGCCAGCCTCACGCTCCAGATTCGAGCTGTCCACGACCCTCCCGTCCTTTCCGAGCGACAGGAGTTGCATAACGGTGTTCTCGGTCTGCAACGAGATCTTGCTGACGACCGGCTCGGAGAGGAATGGCGACTGATTGCCGGGGCTGGAGACCACGCGCGCCACGGTGGTGATCATGATGAAGCGCGAGGTATTCAGCGGGCGATTATCGACGCTGCTCAAGGCGATGACCGCTTTTCTCGTGGATGTCGCGATGGTCGCGTCGCGAGTCTTCAAGTTCTTGCCACCGATCCATCCGCCCACGGCCTGAGTCTTCGGCGTGTCGATCGTCTGGATGCCCTGCACCCAATCCCGCGTCAATTCCTGCGTATCCGATCGCACGAAGGACTGATTCTCGGGGATGAAATCCCGATCGGGATCGGTCACGACGATCGCGTCCGTCGGAGGCTTTGACGGATTGAGCCACGGCAATTCCTTCACCTCGGGCATGCCGATGGTCAGCCGACTCTGCTCGGCCAGCGTCCGGATCGTGGCCGAGGTGCGGGGCGAAAGCTCGCGGTCGAAGAGCCTGGCCTTGTCGAGCATCAAGCAGTAGGTCGTCCTGGCCGGGCTCACATGAGCCTGGCGATAGATCAATGCCGCCGCCGGCATGACTCCGGTAATCGCCAGGTCGCTGAATGTGGACCATGTCTCGAGCCCGTTGGGGGGTGTCAGGGCAGACTGAGAGTAATTATAGATCATGGGTGCATCCCATCCCTGCAAGGCCGCGACGCTGGCGACATACAGGGGTGCCGTGAAGCGGTCGGTCTTGGGATACTCGACGTTCCACTCCGTGATCGTGAGGGGCTTCCCGCTAACCTGTCCCGCCGCGATCCATGACACGAAGTTCGGCCGCTGACGCGGGTTAATGTCCATCGACTCGCTGTCGCCGTAGCTGTGCACATCGATCACGTCGCCGTCCGTCAGGGCGGGGAGCGAATAGAGAGGCTCTTCCCCCCAGTAGTTCGTCGTCGCGATCGGCGCCTTCAACCCGATGCCCCGCAGGTCGTCGATCATCATCCTGTTGAATAGGTGCTCGGCCTCATTGAGGTAGATCTTGCCGGGACCGGGTGCCCAGGTCTGGGAGACGCGACCCTCGGGGAGCCGATGATTCCCGGCGAAATCCTTGTATCCCTTCGTCCAAAACGCGTTGTGGACCGGATGATTCTTGTCCGGGAGCATCGCGTTGCCGTAGTGTTGCGTCAGGTCGTTTTCGTTGGTGACCAGGACCCCCATCACCGCGGGATCGTCCCGATAACGAAGCCCCGTATAGCGATTCATGTGCTGCAGATAATTGTGCTGAAACTCCTTCATCAATTCCTGGAGCGATTGATTGTAATACACGAACCCCTCGCCACCGCCCGCGTTCCTGGCGATCTCTTCGAAACCCGGACGAATGCCGTCCGCCGGCTTGAATATGCGTCCGACGTTCATGTCGAGCCAGACGTAGATCCCCTCGTCCTTGAGGCACTTGATCCACCAATCGAGGTTGTCGAACGACCTGGCATTCAGGTGACGGGAATCCTTGTACCGGCGATCGAAGAGATTGGGCTGGACCCATTCCGAATCGTGATGGTGGATTCGCATCAGATTGAAGCCGAGCTTCGCCATCCGATGCGCCTGGTTGGCGACATTTTCACGCGGAGTCAAGAAGAGCGCGCCCCCGGCCAGGTTGCCCCCCCAGAACCGCATGGGTCGGCCATCGCCGCGGACGAACTGATCGCCTTCGGCCCGGACGAAGCCGTGACGGCCGGCCGGTCGATCGTCTCGGTTCAAGAAGCTGAGATCGACCGGCGACGCGTTCCAGTCCAAGGCGCCGCGGAACCAGCGTCTCGTATCGGCCGGACCGTATCGCTCATTCACCGCGAGGGCACGCCGGGCCCCCTCGGGGAGCTGTACCGTCATACGAATCCGGCTCTTGCCGGCTCGGATCGAATTCGGGACCAAGAACGTCCGGATCTCGTTCCTACGGTTCTCTGCGAAGTAGATTTTGTCCAAGGCGGGCTCGAAGCGGACGGTGAGAGCCTGCTCGGGACCCGTCTTCAACTTCCAGCCGGCGTCGCCGTCGATCAGTTCGGGTTCCGGCAGACGTCCGTCGAAGGTCGGGGAATCCAGCGTGAGGTTCCAGGCCAGCCCGCCGCCGACGGCGGGCTGGAAATTCGAGGACGTCGGGACTTCGAAGTCGATCACGAGCGGATCCGCCGCCGGCCGGTCCACGAGGCCGATCATCTGAAGCTTGATGCCGTCCGCCGCGCCGACCACGACGGGGTTACCATCGCGCCCCTCCTTCAGCTCGAAGCCCGTGCGGGCGTAGGTCCAATTCGGTCCCCAGAAGCGATAATCCATCGCGACGACCGGAGATCCTTTATGGTCGATGTGCAACGTCGCGTCGGGTTCGAGCCGGAGCGTCCAATCGGATCCGATCGTTGTCGCGACGCCCTCCGTCGGTTGACGATCCTCATGACCACTGAGGGCGGTGGTCGCGCAAACGCCGAGGATCGTCAATACCACGGCCCCGGCCAGGACTCTCTTCACAATTCGACTCGACTTCATGATCGTTCGTCTCGCCCGAACTTGGGAGCCAAAGAACGTTTCCCCGATCGCTGCCCGACCGATCTCCGAGGGCCGAGTCGGCGGACGCACGCATGCCATCAATCTGTCGAAAATCATGCGAACCATCCGCGTGGCTCCGGAGCGACCCGTCCGGTATCGCGGTCCTCGAAGATCAGCATTGGACGTGATCGGTGAGCATGGTTCGCGCTTCATCGCAGAGGCGGACGAGTTCAAGGTGGCCCGGGTAGTCACGCTCCGCCCGCGAGATGGCCCGTGCGAGGCAGAAACTGGCTTGCTCCTGATGCCCCAACCGTGCGTGAGCCATGGCCAGGAAGACGTCGTTGAACGCGGATCCGATGCCGTCGATGGCCGTCGCGTGGTCGAGGGTGACGATGGCGGAGCCGAATTCTCCCGCGCGAACGTAGGCGGCGCCCAGTGTGTTCCAATAGCCGGCACACTCGGGGCAGACCTCCGCCGCGCGATGGGCCAGCGTCATCGCCGAAGGCAAATCTCGATGCGCCGGGTCGGGGTGATTCAGTTTCAGCCACGCCAGGTCATTGGCGCAGTCGCTCCAACGTCGCTTGATTTCGGGATCGTCCGGCTCGGCCCGGATCAGCGAGTTCAACAAGTGCAACGCGTGCCGCCAGACTGTCTCCGCCTCCTCCAATCGCCCCTCTGCCCGGAGGCCCCGACCCAGTTGATAGGTTCGGTCGGCCAGTCCGAGATTCCGCCGGCCGTGTCCTGTCGCGATGCCCCGCGGCGATGCGATCGCCGGCGACCCCACGACGCCCCTCCTGCCCGCGGCCGCCGCGTACCGATCGGACGTTACCGCCAGCACCCGCCTCAAGTCCACACCCATGAGGCCGCCGGCGAGTGTCATATAGATGATGTTCGGAAACGCGTTCAACAAACAGTCGATCATATACAGGCCCAACATCACGGCGACGAGCGAGCAGGACGCCACGCGGGGATGTGACCAGAGGCGCACCGGAATCCGCCAAAAAAACTGGATCGCGGGAAGGAGCAAGGCGAGGTAGAACAGGGTGAGGCCGAAATATCCTTTCGAGCCCAGGATGAGTATCCACAACCCGTCCATCGGGACGATCTTCGTCTGTTCGATATCCAGGAAGACTCGACTACGACCCCACCCGCCCCATCCGAAAATCGGTTGCTCCAGCGCCTTGGCGGCGAGTTGGTTTTCGCACCTGAAGCGAAATTCGAGTGACTCCGCCCTATCCGCGTTCACGATTAACTCGGCGATGGACACGGCTTCCCTGCCCGACCACAGGTTCGTCGAACGCACCGAGACGTAGCCGATCCCCACGAGCAGGAGGGCACCCAGCATGATCCGAGTCTGAAACCGGGAGGAGATCCACAGAATAGCCATCCCGAAAGCGAGCAAGGCCATCGCCCCGGTCGATCGGCAGAGGACCGTCGTCCCGAGTAGGATCGACATGAGCATCGTCCCGAATGGGATGGGACCGATCCTCTTGACCGTGCCGCAACGCCACAGCCACCAGGCCGCCAACGACGCGGCGGTCATCCACAGGCCCAGTTCGAGTCCCGTGTAGAAAAAAACATTCGGTCGGTAGCCCCCGAGTCGCTCACCTTGCCAGGTCGAGAAGCCATAAACCCTGCCCAGCAGTTGCGGGCTCATCCGCATCTCGAACAGGCAGGGTAGGACATAGCCTAGGCCACCGCCGATCATACCCGCACAAAAATATCCCAAGCCATCCGGGCCGCTGAAATACAAGCGCCCGAAAAAGTAGGGCAACCCCCACGTGAGTATCTGCATCAGCGAGTCGGACATGCCGTCATACAAGCCCAGACCATTGATGAGCGATGAGGGGACCCCGCTGAAGCAGAAGAGGAGCATCGGCAGGTCATATGAGCGCGGGCGGAACCTCAACAGGCGATCGGTCTGGAAGATCAAGGTCCCCAGCAGAAGTCCGAACGACGCTGCCAGGTTCTTGGAAAAGTCGGGAATGCCGGCGATCGACATCGCGTAGGGGGGGAGGAGAAGCCACGAGCCGATCACCGCCATCGTCGCGGCCAGCCGCGCCGGCAGGAGTGCACATAGAGCGACGACAAAGGGAATCCAACCGAACAGGGCGATGAAAGCGAATAAAGTCACGGCAGTTTACTCAAGGATGTGCCCACACCAAAATACCCGGGTTGTCAGGATCGAGGCAGGTCGTGGGATACAGGGATGGTCCGCAGCGGGGCGACCCTACATTCGATTTTACCCCACTTCATCCGCGCAGCGAAGTCGTCAGGTGGTGGAAACCCGGTTCGTTTCTTTTTTGGCATATTTTGGGTGATCGAGGCCTCCAGTCTCTTGTCAGGCTCAATTCCGACCCGATTTCCTCGAACTTCGCACCGATTCGGAGTGTCTTGACCGGGGCAGACATGGCAAGTCCGGGACGAGACGCCGGGATCGACAAACCGACAGAACCGCAGCCTTGCTCTCTTGACTTCGCTTTATTTGAACTCCCCGGTCAAGAATCCTTGGGAGCAAGACTGCGAGTGATTGCATGCATTGCATCGTGGCCAATGAGGTTGTGATCGATTGCAGGACTTTCGTGCGAGTGAATCCGACAGGCCGCGTTTTCGGGATGATCGAGTGATCCTCGGCCAGTCAAAGCCGGCTTGACACCCCGGCCCGGCTCGATAAAGTTCTAGCTGTCTGGCATCGGTTCCGTGACCCTTGAATCGGCCATTTTCAACGATGACACTTCGGATTCCCCTCAGTACGTCCGCCATCCGAACCAGCCCCCCTTCGATCAGCCACCTGATGCAGACGGCATTGGAGAATCCCGGGCTCGTCTCGCTGGCCGCCGGTTTCGTGGATCAACAGTCTTTGCCGGTCGATATCGTCGGTCAGGCCGCGGCCGAGTTGCTGGGCGATCCGATCGGAGGGCGGCGGGCCCTCCAGTATGGGACGACCATCGGCGACCACGCGTTACGCTCTCGGTTGATCGATGAGCTCGAGCGGGGAGAGGGTCATCCGAAGGGGTTCTATCGGGAGATCTTGCCCAGGATCGTGGTGACGACCGGCTCGGCCCAGTTGATCTATCTGGTCTGCGAGGCGTTGCTGGATCCCGGGGATATCGTCCTGGTCGAATCGCCGACTTACTTCGTCTTCCTGGGGCCGGTCGAAGGTCGAGGAGCGCGGGCGATCCGGGTCCCGATCGATGAGGAAGGGCTTCGTCTCGATGAGCTGGAATCGACGTTCCGACGATTGGAGGTTGACGGACAACTCGAGCGGGTCAAATTGATCTACACGATCCCGGAACACGCAAATCCGACCGGAATCAGCCTCGCCGCAGGCCGTCGCCGACCGTTGGTGGAGCTGGCGCGGCGATGGTCGAAGAAGCACCGGATTTTCGTGCTGGAGGATTCCGCGTATCGTGGCCTGTCGTTCGGCGCGATCGAGCCGCCGAGCCTCTGGAGCCTGGATGAGGAGGCGGATACCGTCATCCTGGCCCGAACGTTCAGCAAAACCTTGAGCCCTGGCTTGAAGTTGGGATACGGGGTCTTACCCGAGAGCTTGATCGATCCGATCTTATACCTGAAGGCCAACCATGATTTCGGCTCGTCCAACTTCAATCAACGGCTGCTGGAGCGTGTGCTGGAAGGCGGAGGTTACCAACGGCATCTCGCGCAGTTGAACGGGTTGTATCGCCGAAAGTGCCAGGTCTTCCTCTCGGCTCTGGAGGAGCACGTCGGAGTGTTTGATTCGGAGATCGATTGGACTCGTCCCGAGGGCGGGTTGTTCGTCTGGATGACCGTGCCCGAAGGCCTGGATACCGGGTTCGAAGGGCCGCTGTTCACGCGTTGCGTGCGCGAGGGGGTCATCTATGTGCCCGGTGAGTTCGCCTTCGCCGCCGAACCCTCGCCTCGACCGAAGAATCACATCCGACTCACGTTCGGAGTACCCAGCGAACAGGAATTGGTCGAGGGCGCCCGCCGGCTGGCGAGGGCCCTGAGTGCGTGCCTGGATCCGGTCGCCTGACGCTCGCCCACGGACCGAGGGCCGGCGTCGCGGCGGAACTGATCGGATCGAAGCGGTTGACCGGGGGCAAGGACGCTGACACGGGGGCCGTCGTTTTGAAAATCCTCCAGCGCTACGTGATCTTAGAGGTCTCCCGCGCCTTCTCGCTGGCGCTCCTGACCATGTCGGCGATCTTCGTCCTGTTCATGGTCGCGGCGCAGGCACGCGACATCGGCCTGTCGCCGCAGGATATCGTCGAGCTCGTCCCCTTCGTCATCCCCAGCACACTTCCCTATACGATTCCGGTCTCGTTACTCTTCGCCGTCACCGTGGTCTACGGGAGACTGGCCGGCGATAACGAGATCATCGCCGTGAAGACCGCCGGCATCAGCGTCATGAAGATCCTCTGGCCGTCCTTCGCCCTGGCCATCGGGCTGAGTCTCTTGCTGCTTTACCTGAGCGGTGAATGGATCCCGCGGTGTACCCACTACGCCAAGATGGTCCTCTACAAGGATCTCGAGGATACGTTCTACAAGGTTCTCAAGAAGGAGCATGAGTTCAACACCCCCCACTGGCCCTTCCTGATCAAGGTCCGGGACGTCCAGGGCCAGGTCATGATCGATGCCACCTTCAAGCATCGCGTCAAGGGGAAGGACGACTTCGACCTCGTGATCCAGGCCAAGACCGCGGTCCTCCACATCGATCTGAAGGAGAAAATGGTCCGGGTCGAATTCGTGGAAGCCGAGATCCAGCCTTACAAGCAGAACCCCGACGTCGTCCTCATCAATAATCGGACGCTCTTGATTCCGATCCCGCCCGATAGCCAGTTCAACCCCGAGAAGAAAATCCAGGAGTACACCAATCGAGATCTCATGAAGGAGCTGCGATCCATGCAGCAACTCCGCGAGACGGAGCGGAAGAAGCAGGCGGTGAAGGCCGGATTCGAGTTCGCGATGGGACGCTCGGATCGAGTGAACTGGTGGGAAGTCAGGGATGCTTTCATCAACCACGGCTTTTACAAGCGCCAGTGCAACGACATCGAGACCGAATGGTGGCTGCGCATCTCGATGGCCTGCGGCAGCTTGCTGTTCGTGGTGCTGGGCGCGCCGGTCGGCATCATGTTCGCTCGCCGCGACTTCTTGAGCGCATTCATCACGTGCTTCTTGCCGATCATCACGTGCTATTACCCCCTGATGCTCCTGGGCCAGAACATGAGCAAGGAGGGCCTCCTCGCTCCCTACTACTCGCTCTGGATCGGCAACGGCATCCTCGCCATCCTGGCCGGGTTCGTCCTGCCCCCGGTCATCAAACACTAGGCGACATGTAAGTCGGCCGGTTTTCGGCAGCTCGGGGCGAGACAAGAGGCTCGCACGAGGAATCCCGGACGAGGTAAGGACAGGCGACGTGATCGATGGAGGCGATCGTGACAATCCTCGACAAGCGGCGATTCTGGGCGTTCCTGACAGCGTACCTGATCTGTTACGTGTCGTTGGTCGGCCTGTACGTCATCATCGATGCATTTTCGAATTTGGACGAATTCTCCAAACGCACCGACAGCACCTTAGAGATGTGTCAGTTCATGATCCGATATTACATGATCCACCGGGGTCGGTACTTCGATCAACTCTACGGCGTGGTCGGCATCGTCGCGGCGATAGTGGCCCTCGGTCCCGGCGCATTGAAGGTGAAGGCAAAGCACGCCGCCATGGGAAGGCATCGGGGTGAGATCTCGCCGGCATTGAGGGGCGGCGACGTGATCGATGGAGACGAATCGTGACGATCCTCGACAAGCAGCGGTATTGGGCCTTCCTGAAAGCGTACATGATCTGTTACGTGTCGCTGGTCGGCCTCTACGTCGTCATCGACGCGTTTTCGAACATGGACGAGTTTTCCAAGCGCGCCGATACCGCATTGGAACTCTTCCAGATCGCGGGCCGATACTACCTCGTCCACCAGAGCCAGTTCTTCGATCAACTCTGCGGCGTGATCGGGATGATGGCGGCAATCTTCACCGTCACCTGGATGCAGCGCAATAATGAGCAGCTTGCCATGCTGGCGGCCGGGGTCAGCACCCATCGTGCGATCCTCCCGGTCCTTGTCTCATCGGTCATCGTGAGCGCCCTGGCGATGTATAACCAGGAGGTCATCATCCCCTACTTCGGTGAGGAGTTGGCCCGACGGCATGACGACGACGGCGAACAGCGCGTCAATTCGGTCTCCACCCGCCTTGACTCGCGAGGGATCGTTATCCATGCCAAGCAGGCGGATCGGGCGGCCAAGACGATCATGCCCTTCTTCGCGACGATGAACGTCCGGATTTTCGGCCAGATCCATGAGCTGGACGGACGACAGGCCACCTATATCCCTCCGGACCATCCGACGGCACCACTGACGGGGGGATGGCTGATACGTGAGGCCACGATCAATCCTCCCCTCGATGACGATATCCTTCGGGAGAGCGGCGAGATACTGAGCCGAGTCGAGGACACCAAAGGTTTCCCTCCGCCGATCTTCATCGCCAGCAAGACCGATAAGTCCGATCCGTTACAGCCTCCCGTCCCCGATTCTTCCCCCCCGGCTGTCCTCACACCGCATTCGGAGGTCGCTTATCTGGCCTCGGTGGCCCCCCTGCCCCTTTGCCTGAACCTCCCCGGCTGGCGCGTCAACTCCCTCCTGGATCGAAAGATGGAGTTCGGTCGGGGCACGTATTTCCTGAAGTCGAGCCTGACGTTCCAAGCGATGACCCGGAAAGCCAACTGGTATCAGTTCGCGACCACGGTCGAACTCCTCGAGAGCTTGACCGATCCCGCGCAGGAGGGCTCGGAGGCGACGGACGTCGCGATCTTCGTCCATCTCCGGCTCCTCAGGCCGATTCTGGGACTCGCCCTCCTCTTCATGAGCTTGCCGCTCGTGTTGGGAGGGTATGGTCGCAACATGTTCATCAACCTGGGCTTCGCGCTCGGGAACTCGGCCGTCTTCTACGGCACGCTGATTCTCACCCAGTATCTCGGCTCGTTCGCGATCCTGCCTCCGCCCATGACGGCCTGGGCACCTCTCATGGGGTTCGGCTTCATCGCGTCCTTGCGATGGGGGCAGATACGCACCTGACCCGGTCACGGACGAGGGTGACCATAACAGGCACATCGACACGATCTTGTGGAAGGCCGGGCTAATTTCTCGACATGTTCCAGGCGAGCCAGATGCAGAGAAATCCGCCGATGATGAAGCCCGCATATGCCAAAGGCGCGGGGCCAGCCCGGAGCACGATCGACGAGGAAACGAAGAGGCCGGAGATGATCAAGCTCACGGCCAGAGTATTGCTGGCCCGGGTGAGCTGGCGGACCAGTCGTCCGAATCCTTGCAGGTCGAAGTGAACCCGGAGCTCTCCCCGTTTGATCGAATCCAGGGATTGGCTGAGCAGTTCCGGCAAGAGCGTGGCGATACGCTGAAGATCCTCGGTGGTCCGGATCGTCTGGCTCACGATCCTGCGCGGGTGGAAGCGCCTCACGGCCAGCTCACGAAGATAGGGATGGAGCTGGCGGGCGATGTCGAACTGGGGATCCAACCGTCGCCCGACTCCTTCGATCGTGACCAAGGCGCGCACCAGCAGCACCAGCCCGGGCGGTATATGGAGTTGATAGGCCCGGACGAAGCCGATGAGCTCGCGAAGCAATGGGCCCAGCTCGATCGTCTCGAGCGTGAGTTCCGAATACGAGGCGACCAGCTCGCTCAGATCGCGAGTGAACCCGAGCGGGTCGACCCGCTCGCCCCGTACATCCAGCGCGTCGAGCGCACGAAGGACCCGGTCAACATCCTGAGCCAGGAGGCCGATCAGGAGGTCCGCGATCCGCTCGCGGGTCTGGCCGTCGAGCCTGCCGAACATCCCGTAATCCAGCGGCGCAATCACCCCGCCCGGCAGGACCCGTAGATTCCCCGGATGAGGGTCGGCATGGAAGAAGCCGAGTTCGAAGATCTGCTTGAGGAGGATTCGCGCACCGGTCACGGCGACCGCGGGGGGCTCCAGGCCGAGCGCGGATCCCGTCCAGGTCGTTGATGGCGACCCCATCGATGAACTCCATGGCGATCACGCCACGCGTCGAATATTCTTCGAACACTTCCGGTATATGGGCCGTCGGGTCGCTCGAGAACTGCTTGCGACAGCGCTGCATGGTCCTGCGCTCGGCCGTGAAATCCAGCTCTCGCTTCAAGGTACGCTCGAATTCCCGCGCCAGCGAGATGGGGCGGTAGGGCGCGAGAATCGGGATCCGACGTTCCATCAGTTGGGCCAGGTTCTTGATGATATCCAGGTCGGACTGGACGACCTTGGCGATGTCGGGCCGGCGAACCTTCAGGGCAAGGACCCGGCCGCTCGGCAGGGTCGCACGGTGAACCTGGGAGATCGATGCGGATGCCACCGGGGTCGGGTCGATGGCCGCGAAGACTTCGCCGGCGGAACGCCCGTACTCCTCTCTCAAGATCTTCTCGACCTGATCGAATCCGAATGGGCGTACATCGTCGCGAAGTCCTGACAGCTCGTTGATATAGGATTCCGGCAGGAGGTCCGGACGTGTGCTCAAGACCTGTCCCAGTTTGACGAATGTCGGACCGAGATCCTCGAAGACAAGGCGAAGCCGACGCGCCCGGTCCTGGGGCGGGACCCCATCTCCCAGCGCGACCCGTTCGAATGGTCGCACGAGGCCCTCGAGATGGAGCGCCGCGACCACATCCTGATAGCCGTAGCGTACCAGGGTGGTCAGGATCTGCCGATAACGCGGGAGGTCGCGCAGGTGACCGACCGTTTCTCGAATCACTCAATCCATCCTTCTCGAGAAACCCGAGGCCGGGCATTCCGAGGGCTCGAGCGTCCCGGAAAACCCTAAGAGTGGCCGGAGAAGACGTCTTCACGGTCCCGGACAACTTCCCTGTCTTCATCTTGCACGCGAGGGACGGTTTGGTTAAAATATCTTTTATGCTTGAGATGTAGAAGGTGGATTGATTCGGGAGACCCTTATGCTGATTCAAGAGGTTCCAGGGGTCCGAATGCTCGAGAATTCCGACGAATTCTCCGAGTCTCGTTTGGAAGCCATCGGATTCATTTTCCACGGAACCGTCGCCGAATCCAATGGCAAGAAGAGCGCGGCCCGATCCCCGGCGAACTTACTCCACTTCGCCCGCTGCTCCAAACTGGAGAAGGTTAGCGATACCGAGACCAAGATCTGGTTTCGCTCGATCCGAGTGGCCGTGAAATACCTGGAAGAGCTGGTAGGTAGGCGTCAGTGGAAGTGGTGCAAGGTCTGCGAGCGCGAGATCACTCAGCGAATCCTCGACGAGGTTTGAAGCGCGATCGAATCGTACCTGGTCCATCCTGACTCGGCGGGGCGCCCCGCAAATGGCGACATCCGACGCGAGCCCTCGCCCGAGCCGGCTGGACCAGCGCCAAACAAATGTCCATGGACTCTTCAGGTCAATGGTGCGCGACCCAACACGAGTCGATCGAATTCGGGGTTTCCCCGAAGCTGGTCGAAGTCCGCTTCCTCGGCGATGAGGGACCGAAGTTCGGGATCGAGTTCCAGCGCCGCCGAGAGGGCGTTGACGGCCTTGGTGATGTTGCCGGCCAGGCTCCAGTAGCAAGCCAGGTTGTAGTGCAACAACGGTTCCTCGGCATGGGCTCGAAGCGCCCGCTCCAGCGAGTCGATGGCCTGTGCAAGGCGATTGGTACGTTTGTAACACCATCCCAGAGCGAGCGCCACCCGCGTATCACTGGGCCGCAACGTTGCGGCGATCTCCAGGGGTTTGAGGGCTTCGCGATAGCGATCCAGGCAGCGTAGAGTCTCGCCCTTGAGGAAGTTCGCCTCGAATTGCATGGTCAACCATTCCGACCGGCTAGCAAGGATCTCGAGCGATCGCTCGGGAAGGTCGAGCATCAAGTAGCCTTCGGCTTCATCGAGCAGCCTCCGGACCTGGTCACGACTATTCCGACTCATCGGCGAGCGGTCTCCCAGAAAACCGGCGCCATGGACCAACCGAGCGGGCAGGTGCGAGGACACCGGATAACGCCCGCCCGCATTGCAGGGCGTGGCGGCGGGTGGATTGACCTCCGCGAGGCGCTGATCTTAGAACCTGATTCTCTTAGCATACTCCACGCTTCTGGTCGCGAAAAGGCGGCTTCCCGATCTCGAGTCGGACTGATGCACCATCGCAACACCGGCAGACGCCGAGATTCTTCAGATCCGCGAACTCGGGCCACACGCAATCGGCGACTCAGAGAACATGGTTGGCTCCGCGGTCACCCCCATTTCGTGCAAACGACATGTGCTGCTCGAGGCTGATGCCTTCCTTGCGGGTCAATTCGTGCTCGGTTGCGACCAGGTCGGGGATATCCAGACCGTCCCTGGACTGTTGCGCCAACGCCAGGGCTCTCATCTCGATCCCATCCCGATTTTGAAGTCCATCCAACCATCGATCGGGGATGGCATCGGCACCATAATAAGCCCCCGCCATGGCTCCCAGAATGGCCCCAGCGGTGTCCGCGTCACCGCCGAGATTAACGACATCGATCACAGCTTCCTCGAAGCTGTCGGTCGTCAGGAGCAGGTAGAGGCACGTCGGGATACAGGCCGGCGGGAATCCCTGCGTTGGCCCCTTGCATGACGGCTCGGCGCCATGTCGGTTGGCCTCGTCGACGAGCGCCGCGATGGCCCGATCGCGTGGCGAGTCGAGCAGCGACTCCACGTGCGCGATCGCTCTGGAGAGGCTGCGTGAGTGGTTGTCGAGCTGGAGGACGACGTCGGCATAATCGGAAGCGATTCGTTTTTCATCCTTGACGAGATCCGAGGCGACCCAGAGCATCAAGCTCGGATCACGCGGCTCTCCCGCCGAAAGCCTTCGGATCGCATGCGAGACGGCGAGGGCCCCGCTCAGGCTGCGAATATCGCGGTGAGTCATCAGGCTCGCGGCCATCACCGAATCGAACAGGGGTTCGAGCTCGTTGCCGAAGTAGAGCGGGACGGGCGCGATCCGCATGGCGGCCCCGATGCCGGCGGTCGTCTGCCCGGCCAGGCGCGGGGGCACACCTCGCTCCAGGGCCGCCAGCACCTGTCGGAACGTCCGTCCGATCCCCCGGTGTGCACCCACGAACGAGCCCTTCGGCGTCGCCAGCCCCAGATAGAGATCGGCCAGGCGGTCCTGATCCACTCGTCGATGCTCGATCAGGATGTCACAGAGCGCCAATGCCTGCTGGGTGTCATCGGAATAGAGACCGCGCAATCGCCAGCGGTAGGGCTTCCTCTTCCACGCCTGGACTCCATCGACATAGTTTCCCACCCGACCGTAGTGCGATTTGATCTGCTGGCAGCTCAGCCCCTCGAGAGGACGCCCAGGGCGTCTCCCACGGCGAGACCCAACAGGCACCCTCGAACACGATCAACTCGAGACAGATGAGGCATCGTGGCAGTGCTCCTCGGATGCCAAACCGCTCCCCGAATTCGGGGGCGATTTCGACTCACCCAAACGAACCGAAAGATAACCACCCGGCCGGGCCAAGCCAATTGAAATCTGTCGTCCGGCCAGACAATCGACCATTCACGACGCCGCTATGGCACTACCGGCGCGTGACCCTACCGTCACTTAGGATCGCTATCGCCCCCTCATAATTTTTTTGAAACCTTCACCATTTTTTATCCTATAGAGGCCCCTGTACGGTGCGGAATCCAACCCGTCGAGCCATTTTTGTATCCATTCGAACAGTTTCGCCGGGCTGGCTCGCGGTCGAGTCCGTGATGGCCAAAAGGTCATCGATCAACTCCGACGGAGTCACCTCCGCGGGAGGGTTTCGCAAACCCCATGGTCCGACACAGGTCTTATCGACGCGCCGAGTCGTGGTTTCCCAACATCGGAGAGGCGAATCACTTCGCGACAATCTCAGACTTGATCCAACCGTAGGGACCGTTATGAAGCGACGAGCCCGCCCGTCATTTCGTGCTGTCACCATGCCCGATCCTCCGGCAGCCCGACTGCGCCCTGGAATTTGCATGCCGGAGCCGTGAGATTCAACGCTTCGACCGCCCGCGATTCAACTCGAACAGGGATTGTGTGCGGACGATCGCGCACTCGCCGGGAAACGCGTGGAAGGACTGGATAGCCAGGCCGCTTGCTCTTATGTCGATGTGGATATGGCTGATCGGAGGCGGGGCTAGGCGGTTCTGCGAGCGAAACGTGTGGAACAGAGAGTCGCGCGCGCCATCGAGGGTCATCTCCTCGCAGAGGTGCCCGAAGATCTCGCGGTCGAACGCGCTCGACTTCGAAGCAACTCTGATATTCGATCAGGCCGCCGGGGCTCAAGTGTGTGGAGCGTTCGTGCCGCAAGTGCGAACGGAAGAGCCGGCCGAATTCGGGCAGGGTGGTCTCGGGGCCCGAGAGGACTTCCGCGATGCCGACGGGTCCCGACCGGAAGAGCACGGCATGGCCGCCCTCGATGATCCGAAGGTCCGATCCCCAACTCTGATGCTCGACCCGGCGGAACGCCCGGGTGGCGAACCATTCGGGATGGAGCGAGCGATGGAAGACCTGGAAAGATAGGTCGGCGATGCGCGCTTGCCCGGAACTCACTCCCATATTTCCGCAGTTCCTTTCCGGCCGACTCCGATCGGCTTTCGCAACGATCAGCCCCGAGGCTGAGACTCTTGCCGAGCATGGCAAGCACATTATACGGAGAGGCCGGCGCCGAGGTAAGTTGACACGACCTCGCCGCCGACATTCGGCCTCGACATCCGTCGTCCTCGAGCGGCGATGGATCCGAAAAACTCGCACGAGATGGGCGACCCGTGAGGGTTGACCGGTCGATCCGGCCGGCGCTTTTTTTTGCCGATGAACAGCCCGACTTGACCGTGAGACGGGAGCGACGTAAACTCCCCCCGCGACGACTCATCGCATGCCCATCGACGATGGGGCAACCGATCCGCCGACCCCCGTCACCCCTCATCTCGCTTCGGACCGATCGCGGTACGCGCGGCGACATCGGATTACCAGGGAAGGTGCTATGGACCTGATCGCTCGGTCGCATCTCGTGCTACCCGTTCGCTGCTGGAGGGCCTGCCGGACTCGTGGTGCCGAGTACGCCTGGCACAAGATCCTGCGGAGGACCCTCGGCCGCTGGCCGACCTGGAAACGCCAATGGCTCTACGCCGATCCGCGCCGATACTGGACGCTCCGCGGGGGCGACGATTACTTTCGAGAACAGGAGGGCCAGTCGGCTCGAAGCCACCGGGCCGGGTGGATCGCCGATCGACTCGCCGCCTATCATCCAGCCTCAATCCTGGAAGTCGGCTGCGGATACGGCAAACTCCTGCGCGAGATCCGCAATCGCCTCGATATCCCCCTGGCGGGCATCGACTTCAGCCCCACCCAGTTGGAGCAAGCGCACAGATACCTTGGAGGCACCGATGTCGGCTTGTTCCTCGGCAGCGGCGAATGCTTGCCGTTCCCGGACAATTCCTTCGACATGGTCGTCACGTCGGCGGTGATCCTGCACAACCCGCCCCCGGCCGCCGAACGCATCCGGCTCGAAATCCTCCGCGTCGCGCGGCGGTTCGCGGCACACAACGAAGAAACCAGCTCGAGCTATAACCGATACGGTTACGACACGTCCGCGTGGTATCGCGACCGAGGGATCGCCCTGGCCGAGTCGCGACCCATCCCCATGGACCCGGATCCCCGATTCTCGCAGTTCTGCGTGGCGCGCCTCGATTCATAGGCGGGTGCAGGGCTTTTCAGCGAAATGCACCGGAATCCGCAATCATCCCTATCGAAGTTCGAATGACGCATGATCGACCTGATCTTCGCAGCTTTCCTGGCCATGGTTTGCCTGGGTACGGGGAAACGAATCCTCGATCGGCTCGATCAGGCGCCGGAGCATCCCCTCGACGCGATCGCCCTGGCCCTGCCGCTCGGCTTCGGCCTGCTGTCGCTCGGCACGCTCATGATCGGTGCAATGGGTTGGCTGAATTGCCTCGGCCTGTCGGCGCTCCTGGCAGTCTGGCTGGAACTGGGATTGGTCCCCGCGATCCGACTCTTCAAGGAAACCGTTCGAGGAATTCGGGATCGCGATCGCGATCGCGATCGTGACCGCTCGGCGGCCGGCCGGACCATAGCCTTCTGCTTGTGGCTCGCGTTCGTCGCGACGGCGATGGTTGCGATCGGACCGGTGACCGATGGCGATGCCCTCTGCTATCACCTTCAGGTCCCGAAATCCTTCCTGATGCGCGGAGCCGTGGGATTCGACCCCGACCTCCACGAGACCGTTTATCCGCTCGTGACGGAGTTGATCTACCTCCCCGCGCTGGAGTTCCGCGGGCCGGTGGCATGCCGATGGATTCAGTGGACGCTCGGGGTGGTGCTCTTCGCGAATGTCACAGCCCTGGCACGTTCAACCCTGGGGAGGCGCGCCTGGTGGGCCGGCTCGATCGTGGTTCTGGCCCCTGCGATCTCGAATGGGATGTCGGCTCCGCTGAATGACGTCGCGCTCGCCGCCTTCGGTACCGCCGCGATCTTCGCCTGGACCCGGTGGCTCGACCGCCCCACAATCGGCGCGGCGGCCGTCGCGGGACTCTTTGCCGGACTCGCCGTCGGAGTCAAATATCCGGCACTCGTGCTGTTCGCCCTGCTGACCGTCGCGGCGGCGATCCAGGGATTGGTCCGAGGTCCGAATGGGACCGGCGCACGACGTCGAACCTGGCTCGCGATGACGGCCGCTTATGTCGTTGCGGCCGTCGCGGTCGGCGGGATCTGGTATCTCCGCGCGTACCTGCACACGGGTAACCCGGTTTATCCGTTCTTCCGGCAGGTCTTCGGCGGGGCGGGCCTTGACGAGGTCCTGGACCCGATCAAGCGGCCGATGGCGGTCACGCCCTGGAATTTGCTGTGGTCCCTGATCCCGCTCTCGCTCCAGCCCGATCGCTTCGACAGCTTTTCCCACCAGTTCGGCCCGATTTTCCTGCTGTTCCTACCCGTGGCGCTCGCGGAGAGATTGCCCCGACGCGTGCTCGGACTCGCCGCGATCGGCTATCTTTTCCTGACTCTCTGCCTCACCCAGCGTCAGAGCATGCGATTCGTTCTGATCGCGTTGGGGCCGATGGCCGTTGCGATTGCCCAGGGTGCCTCCGCCTGGTGCGGACGGAAAACGGTCGCGTCCCGGCTCATGGTGATGTTGTTGGTCGGATGCCTCGGCCTGGAATCCGCCTGGGCTCTGGCACGGACCCGCCAGGTCTTCGGCCTGGTGGCGGGTCGCGAATCGGCCGAATCCTTGCTGTCGCGTCGCGAGCCCACTTACGTGGTCGGTCGATGGGCCGCACGAAACCTGCCGGCGACGGCCCGTTTGATCGGCCAGGATCATCGAGGCTTCTACATACCCAGGCCCTACACGATGGAGTTGGCACACCGCCGACGGACCGGACTGGGAAGTCGAGGGGAGTCGCCGGGCGAAATCGTCGGGAACCTGCGAGAGACGGGATACACGCACGTGCTCTTCTGCCCGCCGGTCCCCGAGACGGCCGTCGAGTTCGACCCGACCCTCGGGCGTCTACTGGCTCCATGGTTGGCCGGCAGGACGCCAATCTATCGCGAAGACTTGACCGACGGCGACGGAGTCCTCCGTAGATATGCCATCTACGAACTCTCGGCAGAACGGCTGGCGTCGGCCCCGCCTGGAGGTTCAGCACGATGAGCGCATCGACGGCGACCTTCGAGTGCGGAAACCGTCCCACTCTCTCCGAGCTTCGGGTCAGGGCCCACAAGGGCCGACATCGCGAGATCGGTAACTGGTTGGCTCGCCGAGTCGCCCGTCCGAGCGCGATCTACGGATGCTGGCTGGCGGTCCGGCTGGGTCTGTCCGCGAATCAGGTGACCCTGGCCTCGTGGCTTTCATCGCTGGCGGCGGCCATGGCGATCGGCACGGGATCGAGACCGATGTTCGTGCTCGGCGTCGCTATCGCGCACCTCGCGTTCTGGCTCGATCATGTCGATGGCCAGGTCGCGCGCTGGCGAAAAACGGCGAGTCTGGACGGGGTTTACCTGGATTACCTGATGCATCACTCGGCGAACTTGACGCTGGGTTTCGCGCTCGGATATGGCCTGGCCGCTCGCTCGGGCGACGCCCGCTGGTCGATCGCCGGGTTCGCGATCGGCGCCGGATGGACGATGTTGGGTCTGCACAACGATTGCCGATACAAAGCCTTCTTCCAGCGGCTCAAGGCCGGTTCGGGGATTTATCGGGTCCGAGGAGGATCGGGCGGGCGGCCGCAGCCGCCCCCTCCGTGGCCGAGGCATGGTCTCGCCGCAATAGCCTGGCCGGCCTACAAAGCCTGCGAGCCGCACGTCGTTCTGCTCGGGTTGACTGCGATGGCCTTCTTGGCGGTCGGTTTTCCCTCGGCCTGGCTGACAGCCTGGCGAACGAGCGTGATCGTCTTCGCGACCGTCACTCCGGTGCTGGTTGTGGCACGCATCGCTCGATCGATGGGGCGCGGGGCGGTCGAGCTGGAATTCGATCGCTGGTTCAACTCCGTCGATGCGGCCGGCGATGCTTGACGGCGATCTCAGAATCTGAAGATGCGCCGGAAGCAGGGCAGCCCCTGGACATCCTGCCGACCGCGTTGTATCAACGAATGCGGACCATCGTCGCGAGCCTCGTCTGCCGGACTGGAAGCGGAACGGATCGGCTTCAATGCAGTTCACCGAAATCCCTCCCACCAAATCGACCGGAATCGCGCCCGGTATCGGCGTGGTGGGAGCCGGGTTCATCGTCCGCGATTGCCACCTGGTCGCCTACGCCGACGCCTCATTCCCTGTTGTCGGCATCACATCGCGGACGATCGAGACCGCCCGGTCAGTCGCCGCTCTACGAGGGATTCCCAAGGTCCATCGGACTATCGAGGAGATGCTCGACGACCCGGCGGTGTCTGTCATCGATATCGCGGTGCCTCCCGATGCTCAACCGGCCGTGATCCGTCGGATTCTCGGGCATCCCCGCCGGGTTCGGGGAATCCTGGCGCAGAAGCCGTTGGCGATGACCTACGCGGAAGCCGCCTCGCTCGTCGTCGCCTGCGAGCAGGCCGGCGTTCTGCTTCAGGTCAACCAGAACATGCGGTATGATCAGTCGGTGCGTGCCCTCAAGGCGCTCCTGGAAGAAGGCCGACTGGGCCAGCCCGTCCTGGCGACGATCGAGATGAGAGCGATCCCTCATTGGATGCCCTGGGCCGAAGGAGGTCGGTCGCTCTCCACGTTCATCATGAGCATCCATCACCTCGATACGTTCCGCTACTGGCTGGGCGATCCGACGCGTGTGCTGGCCAGTACACGACCCGATCCCAGGACCCGATTCCCTCACGCCGACGGGATCAATCTCTACATCCTCGAGTATCCGAACGGTTCACGTGCAACGGGATGGGACGATGTCTGGTCGGGGCCTTCGCGTGAGGGTGCCGGATCGAGTACCACGGTTCGTTGGCGTTTCGAGGGGACCGAGGGCCTGGCGATCGGCGAGATCGGTTGGCCCGGCTGGCCCGAGCGTGTCCCCAGCACGATCGATTACACTACCGTTCACGACCAGGGCGACTGGCATCGGCCGCGATGGAAGGAAGCCTGGTTTCCGGACGCGTTCGCGGGGACAATGGGCGGAATACTTCGCGCCCTGGAAACCGGCTCACAGCCGGACATACCCGGTCGAGATAACCTCAAGACCATTGCGCTTTGCGAGGCGGTCCTGGCGGCGGGTCGCGGCCAGGGAGTTGCGCGACCTGACGATTTCATCGGGTGACACCAACTTGATACTCTCCGCTCTCCCTCGATCGGCTCAACTCCCTGTCGCCGCAGTCCCCTGGCCGAGCGACGGCACGGGGCCTTTCGTGGTCGGGGCGCTCGCGCTCCTGCTGGCCATCCTCGCCATCGCCACGGTCCGGACTCGGCGGTGGCGAAGGCGCAGGCTCGGTCGATTCTCTCTACTCCGCGCCGAATCGGTCGCGCGCCGCCGGTCTCAACGCGTCCTCCTCCAGACCGAGGTCTTCTACCACTCGCTGGTCGAGACCATCCCTCAGATGATCCTCTGCAAGGACCTGGAAGGCCGGTTCACGTTCGCCAACCAGAAGTTTTGCGCGGAGCTCGGCACGACGCTCGAGGCGATCAAAGGGAAGACCGATCTCGACTTCTTCCCGCCGGACCTGGCCCAGAAATATCGCGAAGACGATCGTCGCGTCATCGAGAGCGGACAGGTCCTCGACATCGTCGAGCAACACGTCACTCCCAGAGGGGAGAAGCTCTACGTCCAGACCATGAAGACGCCCCTGTTCGGCTCGGATGGCGAAGCAATCGGAATCCAGGGTATTTTCTGGGATGTCACCCAGCGGATGCGCGGAAGAATTGCTCAAGGAGCAGAACGTCACGCTCCAGGAGCTCGCCCGTTCGGAACAACAGGCCCACCTGGCGCTCAAGAATGCCCAGAGCCGCATGGTGCAGACGGAGAAGCTCGCCAGCCTGGGACAGTTGGTCGCGGGCGTGGCCCACGAGATCAACAATCCACTGGCGTTCGTCAGCAATAACGTCGCGGTGCTCGAACGGGACCTGATCGACCTCGTCGAGCTGGTGAGACTCCATCGGCGGGCGCGCGAGACCTCGGGAGATGAAAGGGCGGCGATCGACGCCCCGATCGATCGGCTCGTCGAGCAACTGGACCTGGACTATTCGCTGGAGAACCTGCCCAGGATCATCGAACGGACCCGCGAAGGACTTCGCCGGATCGAACGGATCGTCAAGGACCTGCGGCTCTTCGCCCGGGTCAACGAGGGCGAGTGGAACGAAGTCAACCTCAACCCCGGCATCGAATCCTCGGTGGGCATCGTACAGGGCTATGCTCGCAAGCACGGCGTCGCGGTCGAGATGGATCTGAATCCTCTGCCGATGCTCCGCTGCCGGGCCGCGAGGCTCCATCAAGTAGTCGTCAACTTACTCATGAATGCCATCGATGCGTGCCCGGCCGACGGGAAAGTCACGATCCGCACGCGGACCGACACGGATTCCAGCGGAATCCGTCTTGAAGTCGCCGATACGGGGACCGGCATCGATCCGGCCATTCGCGAGCGGATCTTCGACCCATTCTTCACCACCAAGCCGATCGGCGAGGGGACCGGCCTGGGCCTCTCGATCAGCTACGGCATCGTCGAGGAGCATGAGGGGACGATCGAGGTCCAGTCGACCCCGGGCGCCGGTTCCTGCTTCACGGTCCGTATACCCTCGCGGCCGAAACGGACCAGGTCGAGCGAGGCTTCTCCGGTCGCACAGGAGACGAATCCATCGTGACAGACAGTACGGATCGTCCGGCGTCGTGAGCGAACCCCCGACGGGCCTTTGCCGCAGGATCGGAGAGAATGACGATGAAACTGGGTCTCATCAATTCCGCCTGGGTGCAGGCCGGGCGGGGGACGGATTTCGGCATCCTGAAGACGAAAGAGATCGGGTTCGACGCGATCGATATTTTCGCCGATCCGCTCGACATCGACGAGGCCGAGAAGCGGCTCATCCGGACGGAATGCCGGGCAGCGAATCTGCCGATCATCGGCGTCGCATGCGTTGCGGTCGGCCTCATCGACTTCAACCCCAGCGTCCAGCGATTCCACATGGAAAGAGTTCGCGCTTACCTGGACATGGCACGGTCCTTCGAGGCGAAGAATCTGCTGCTGGTCCTGGGTGAGTACATCTGGCAGAAAGAAGTGATACCTCCCGCCGAGCAATGGGGCACGGCCGTCAAGAACGTCCGCATTCTCGGCGATTACGCGGCCGGACTGGGACTCGAGATCGCCCTGGAGCTCGAGCCGTTCCACCTATCGCTCTTGAATGATGTCGCGAGCATGTCGCGATTCCTCGATGAGGTGGACCACCCCGCCGTGAGGGCCAACCTGGATATTTCGCACCTGGTGCTCTCGCGGCAACCGCCCGAGAGAATCGATGCCTTGCGAGGTCGCGTCGCCCACGTCCACATCTCCGACTGCGATGGCAAGGTCCACGGCGACCTACCTCCGGGGCGAGGAGTCGTGGATTTCCCCCCCTATCTCGACGCGATCAAGAGTCTGGATATCCCCGATGCGACGATTTCCATCGAGCTCGAGTATTCGCCGGAGCCGGAGAAGATCGTGGAGTGGGTCGGCGAGGCCTACGAGAAGACGGCCGCGATGATGCGCGCGGCGGGACTGCGCCCATGAGCCGGGCCTGGAATCTCGCGAACGGGCTCGTGCTTTCGCTCGCCCTGCTGTTCATCGTCGGATGGCCGGCGCTGGCGACCGTCCTGGAAGCGACGAATGCGATCAACCGGACCGAGGCGGCATTCCGGAGACTCGGCTGGACGACCCGGGCGGATGCTCTGGCTCGTTGGCAAGGATCGGAATCGCCCGCCGAATCCGGCATCGCGATGGACCCGGCCGGGACATCGTCGATACTCAGTGAGACTCGCGGACTGACGCGCCAGGCGAGGCTGGCTCTCGAGACGATCGGACTGGTCACGGCCACGGAGGCCATGTCCCTCCCCCTGGGAATCCTGCTTGCGATCCTCCTGTTTCGAACCGATCTCTGGGGCCGTCGCGTGATGCTGGCGCTGATCGCCTTGACGGCATTCGTCCCGCTCCCCTTACATGCGACCGCGTGGCTCGGTGCGCTGGGGAATGCCGGCCGGATGCAGGCACTCGGCGTGCGGCCGATCCTGGTCGGACGATTCGGTGCCGCCGTCGTGCACGCGATCGCCTCACTGCCCTGGGTGATCCTGCTGGCGGGCGTCGGACTGTGCGCGGTCGAGCCCGAGCTCGAGGAGTCGGCTTCGCTCGACTTCGGGCCGTGGCGGGTACTGACCCGCGTCACCTTGCGGCGTGCCGTCGGAGCGATCGCATCCGCGGCCCTTGCGGTCGCCGTGCTCACCGCCGGCGATATGACGGTCACCGACCTGCTCTCGGTCCGCACCTACGCCGAGGAGGCGTATCTCCAGTTCTTCCTGAGACCGGGATTGGCCGATGCCGCGGTGGTGGCCCTGCCTCCGATCCTGGTCCTGGGGATCTTGATCCTGATCGTCGGCCGGGCTCTCTCTCGCCTCGACCCGGCGCGTCTGGTTTCTTCGTTCTCGCACGCTCGCACCTGGCATCTCGGCCGCTGGCGAGTGCCCGGCGGATTCTTGCTGATCGCCATGATGGGAAACATGATCGCGTTTCCCCTTTACAGCCTGTTCTGGCGTGCCGGCCGGGTCGGAGGCCGAGCGACGCTGGGACAGCCGCCGAGCTGGTCGCTATCGGGGTTATGGGGCACATTGCGATTCGCGATCGCGGAAATCCAGGAGCCGTTGATCGCGAGCCTGATCTGGGCCGCGCTCGCCGCCACGGCGACGACCGCGATCGCCTACGGACTCTCGTGGAACGGCCGACGATCCGGGGCCTGGCGATGGATCATGCTGGCGACGGTGATCGTTGCACTCGCGACACCCGGTCCGGTCGCCGGCCGGGCGCTCGTCCTGGCCTATCGCAACTGGCCGGGGGTCTACGATTCGTCATCCAAGATCATGATGGCCCTCTCTCTCCGCTCGCTCCCTTACTTATTGCTCGTGCTCTGGCCGTTCCTTCGCTCATTCCCGCAGGACTATCTCGACGCCGCGGCGCTCGACGGATATGGCCCCCTCGGTAGAATGTGCCGGGTGGCCTTACCGCTCTCATTCCGCGCGATCCTGGCGGCCTGGCTTGTCGCGCTCGCCCTGGGACTCGGAGAACTTCCCGCGACCGAGCAATTTCGCGAACCCGGCGTCCAACCGATGTCGATCTTCCTCTGGAGTTTGCTCCATACGGGCGTCGATAGCCATCTCTCAGGCGTGGCACTGGTCATGCTCGGCGTGATCGGGCTCTCCGGCCTGATCGCCGCTGCCGCCTTGAGCTGGGTGCGGCGAATCGAAGTCCTTTGATTGGTTCTTGCTTCTCCGATCGCGGCTGACGATCCGATTTGCCATGGCGTCGCGTACCCAACGCGCCCGCCGCGCGATTGCCGGATCCCCGCCTTGGAGCCGCTCGGAGAGCTCTCCTCGCAACCAGGGCGAATCGACTTTTCGAGCGAGACGACAGTAATATCGAAATTCGCGACGATCCCGATGGTCCACGACAGCCAGAACGACGAGTCGCAGACGATCCTCGATATCTCGGGGAAGTCCGATTCGAATGAGATATCGGATCAACTCGGCCTTCGTGTAACCCGAGCGGAAGAACCAGGGATCGGCCTCCAGGAAGTTCACGGCAGCCGTCATGCCGGAGGCATTCCCCTCCTTCAGACGCCGAAAATCCCGTTCGAAACCCGTCGGATATGCGGCCAGAACCGTCGCATGAAAAAGCTGACTGGCCTGGCTATGACTAGCCCTCGCTTCCGGTTCTCTCGGTCAACTTCGACTGTTCGCGGACGCCTCGTGCAGGATTTGTTGAGCTTTGCGAGCATACTCGGCGCGTCTCGCGTAGTCGAAAACTCGGTCCTCATCGATCTGCATCTTGAGGCGTCTCAAGTCGCGGTCGATCCGGTTCTCCTTGGGGTTCATCCGGCGCACTCCACCGAAAAAACCGGCCGTCCCTATTTCTTAGGCTCAGCCGGCTTTTCCCCGGTCAACGTCGCCTTGATGGCGTCGCGGAGCTGGTCGCCGAGGTGGGGGCCTCCTCCGACGAAAAGGCGGGCGATGTTCCCGTCTCGGCCGATAACCACCGTCTGCGGGATGGCATGCGCCTGGTACTTCTCCGCGATCGAACCGTCCTTGTCCAGGACCACCCTCGGGATCTTGAGCTGATGCCGCTCCATCATGGCCTTGATCTGCTGCGGGGTTTCCTGAAGGTTGACGGCGACCAGGATCACGTCCTTCTCGGGGAACTCGGCGGCGGTCTTCTCGACCTGGGGCATGGCCTGGATGCAGGGCCCACACCAGGTGGCCCAGAAGTCGAGGACGACGACCTTCCCTTTACTGTCGGCCAGCCGGAATCTCTTCCCTTCCACGAGATCCAGGTCGAAGTCAGGGGCCGGCTTCCCGACCAGCGGCGATTCGGTCCCCGATGACCCGCCGCCGGACGATCCCCCGTCGGACGGCAGGGTCGGTTCCGGGGCGTTCTGGAGTTTCCACTGGCCGTAGGCGAGCAATGCGGCGGCTTCTTCGATCCCTCCCCCGAAGAGGAGCTGGTCGACCTCGCCGACACGGACCCGGCAGACGCCGAGGATCTCGCTCTTGCCACTCACCGTGTTGTCCGAGACCTGGTCGGGCAGGAATGTGACGCGGATCCCATCGTTCCGGACCGCCTGGAGCCGGGTGGCTTGAGAAGCGGGCGCGGGCTTCTTCGACGGATCGAGCTCGTCGGCGTGCAGCCAGATGATCCGCGAGATCCGGTCACGCGACAGGACCTGGTTCTCCAGGCGCGTCTCGACCTGGAGCTTCTGACCATCCATCGAGATGACGCGTCCCCGAAGATAGTCGCCGTTCTTGGAACGGATCAGGTGGGTCGGTGGGCTGGCTTTCTGCATCCGGGGAAGGGTAAGCAGGCGCTCGCGCTTCGTCTTGCTGAGCCTGACCGAGAGGTTTGACGACTCCGGCGCCAGCTCCACGGCCTTGACCTTGTCGTGGGCGACGAAGGTGCTGCTGGACATCGACGTCTTGAATGTGACGCCCTCCTCGGTGATGCCGGTGATCTCGGAGGGGATGACGTCGCCGCTGCGCAAGTACAAGGATCGGCGTTCCTTGGTACCCTCGGGTGTCGGCGAGTCGGCCAGGGCCTGGGCGAATCGAAGGGCGAAGGCGCCGGGGCCTTGCGGCTGAGCGGGCTGCACCCGAGCCTGGTTGACATTCACGGGCCTCGGTTGCGGCGGGGGCGGGTCCCGATAGATGATCTTGCCCGCGACCCCGAGACGCAATGCGCCGGCCGTCGAACTGCCCGACGGCTGCCAGGCCAGGCAACTCGCATCGGGCCGCTCCCGGCCGTTGACCAGCTTGCCGGTCAGGCGGATGCCATCCATCTCGAGTCGCCCCGACGATGCGAACTTGACCTCGGGCGTATCGTGCCGCAGGACGACGATTGCCCGGATGCCCGCCAACGGCAATCGAACGGGTTCCTTGATCCCGGGTACCGTGAACGACAAGGTGCCGTCCTCCACCTTGACAAGGTCGCCACTGATGCGCGAGCCGTCTTGATAGACGGCGCGGACCAGCCGGGGTGCTTCCTCCTTGGGGAGTGACAGGAACACGCTGGTGACCTTGTCCTCGGGAACCCGAGATTCGCCCGTTTCGGTCTTGAAGATCAGTTCCTTCGTGCTGGCCTGGAACCCGTTGAGCTGCCCGTAGATGATCGAGCCGTCCGCCCGGTGAATCCGGGACTGGTCGTTGCGAGCTTCTCGCGGGATCTCGCCATTCCACCGGCCGATCCGAAGCCATTCGAGACGTACGTCGCCGCGGATATTGGCCAGATAGACCCCCGGGAGCACCGGCGACTTCGCACCGCCAACTTTGAGGTCGGCCAACTGCTTGCCACCCGGCGAGAAGACCAGGATCCGTCCCTTCGTCTGGTCGAGATAGGCTTGCAAATGGGTGCGGCCCGGGCCGGGGGCGACTTCCTGAACGACCGCCAGGTCGGCCTCCTGCTCGAGCTCGCGCTGGACGACCAGGTCCCCTCCCCACGCTTCGAACCGGAACGCTCTCTTGACCGTGTTCTCCTTGTCGTCCACCCCGAGCGCGAAGACGAAGTCCGGCTTGGATTTCCAGGAGATCTCGAATTCGATGCTCGCCCGATCGGGGAGCCCGAAATCGCCGCGGATCGACGATCCCTCACGGTCGGTCACGGGTTGGCCTGATTCTTCGCGCCAGTTCTTCTGTCCGGTCGGCTCTCGCCAACCGATGAGCCCATTCGGACCCAGATAGATCAGGTCGGCACCATCCCGCCAGCGATAAATGCGATGCAGGTTGGACCGCTGGACATGAATCCGACCGAGACGCTGGATATCCAGCTCGACCTCCTTGTCATCGATCGAGACCAAGGAGCCGAACAGGACGTCACCCGCGGCCAGCTCGAAACAGAGATCCCCGGTCGGCTTGGGCAACGTGGCGGGCGGCGGCCACTGGATGGCGTTGACTTCTCCCACCGCGAAATCGAATGGGGCGACAAAAGGGGCGGCCTGCCAGCTCACGATCGCGGGTTTGGCCGACGCCTTCAGATCACCGACCGCGAAACCTCCATTGGCGAGTTGCAGCACGGGCTGCGACGACGCTGTCGAGGTCGGTTCCGCCGCGTTCGAGGTCGTGCCCAAAAGCCAGGCGACCACGACCGCTACGCGGAGGCCCCGGCGAGGCGGAGGAACCTCGATCTCGAATGAGGATTGCCGGCGATGGTTGCACATCCGGGAGGCACCTCTCGTTGATTGTTCGTTATGGAGCGTCATCTCTGCCTCGGCCGACTTCACGCAAGAGCACCCACATTGTAAGCGGACGGACCACGACGAGCCAAGCGGGCACGCTCGACAATTGTCCGAACGAGCGTGGCGTCTCGCCGACCCGGCCCAACCAGGCTTTCGCTAGAATGCCATCGGCACACCTTCCTCTCTATACTGTCGACGACTCATGATCCTTTGCATCCCGATTCCCGACGGTTTCCGGCGAACTATCTTCAAATTGACAGCGAAGTATAATAGCGATAAGAACCGGAGGAAAAAAACTCCGGAGAAAGGATCACGATTCCGATGGTGGGTTCTTGGAAACTCGGCCGGGTCGCGGGGATCGACATCTACCTGCACCCGACCTTCTTGCTAGTCTTACTTTTCGCCAAAATCATGGGCGGCAGCGTCCTTTCGGTGCTGCTCGTGTTCGGCTTCGTTGTACTCCACGAATACGGCCATGCCTTGATGGCGCGGCGATTCGGGATTGAGACCGAAGATATCACGCTCTATCCGTTTGGGGGCGTCGCGAGACTCCGTCGGATGCCTCGCGCACCGGGTGCGGAACTGCTGATCGCGCTGGCGGGACCGGCGGTCAACTTCGCGATCGTCGCGTTCCTGACGGTGCTGGGGTTGGTCGGATTCGGCTCACTCGTCGCGGGCACGGTCTTCGAGAATGTGTTCGCCGAGTTGGTGAAGATCAACCTGATCCTGGGCCTGTTCAACTTGATACCGGCTTTCCCCATGGACGGAGGTCGCGTCTTACGGGCACTGCTCGTCTCCTGGCTGGGTCGTGCTCAGGCGACGACGATCGCCGCGACCGTGGGCCGTACCCTGGCGATCCTATTCGGAATCCTTGGGCTCGCCATTCTTCTGACGACCAGAAATCCGTTGCCCCTGGTCCTGGCGGCCTTCATCTACTTCGCGGCCAGTGCGGAGGAGATGCAGGTGCTCCGCGAGGAGCGTCGCCGGCAATATCCCGCTCAGGACGAAGGTGTCTGGGTCGCGCCGCCCGGCTACCGGTGGGTTAATCAAGGCAACGGGATCTGGCAACTCGCCCCGCTGGCCGTGAGATTCCCGCAACCGGGTCGGGGACATTCTCAATGGAGCTGATCCCGATCGTCGAACTCGGTGTCTTCGAGGCTTACGAAATCCTCACTCGACGCTTCGGCGTGACAGATTTGCCCCCGCTCGAATCGATCGAGAATGAAGACTGGGGCCGCGATTATCTCCTCTCACGATTCCTCGAACTGCCCCCATCGGCCCTCGCCGATGCGGGGCTTTCTTCGTCCGAGGCCGGTGAGCCGTCGCCTGGTGCCGGCGAGTGAAGATGGCCCTACCGGTCGCATCCGGCATGATCACTTCTTGGGGAACTCCCGGATTTTGAGGTTACGCCACTCGAACCGGCCGTTCTCGCCTTGCAGGCCGATATGACCCTCGGCGACCTGGATCGCATCACTCGTCGTGACGACGACGTCATTGAGTACAATCTCGGCGTGCGATCCGACGACTTTGAGTCGAAGTTTCTGCCATTGACTGGCGTCTTTCGTCGCCGTCTTGAGCGCATCCGGACGCCGTTCGAAATCGCGGAGGCGCCAGTCCGTGGCCGAACAACATGCAGTTACCTTCGCCGTCGATGACCTGCAACTGATAGCAACGCTCCGGCCAGTGAGGCTCGCGAGGCATGCTCTCCGCCGTGGCGCGGAACATGATTCCGCTATCGGATCCCTTCATGAGGACGCGATACTCGGCCCGGAACTCGAAGTCCCGATAGCTCTTGTTCGATCGCAGCCAGCCGGTTCCGCCATCATTCACGATCACGCCGTCTTTGACCGAGAAGCGATCGGTGCTCTCCAGCGTCCAGCCGCTCAGGCTCCTGCCGTCGAATAGGCTGGTGAACTCCGGCTCTTGCTGGGCCGACGAGCAGTAAGCCGCCCCGATCACAATCACCAGGGTTCCGAGTACACCTAGCCCTGTGCGCATCGCCGATCCTCCCCATCCTCGGCGAACGCCGACCGCAAGCCTTGAGGCCAGTCAACAATCCACACGAATGATGTATTAGGTGGTCGCCGATCGGTCGGTCGCAAGGGCCCACTCCATGCGGGCGTCAACTTCTTCCGATTCCGAGGGTCGGGTACGCACGAGAAGGTATTCAGGACCGGGAGGACATGAGGAGGGCGGCCGTGAAATTCACCAGATCGTTCCGATCGCGAGAGATCGCCGCCAGACGACCGGCCTCCCCGGCACGATGGCAAAGTTGGGCGACGCTCGGGCAAGACAAGGCCGAGTCGGGCAATCCGGCAAGGTATCGCGAAGCCACTTCGATCGCGTCATCAATCCGGCCGAGACGCACCAGCATGAGAACCAAGGTCTGGGCTGATAGGGATGCCTCGCCGGAATCGGCTTCGCATCGCGCGAGCTTGTCCCGGAAATGGGCGATTGCAGCCTCGACATCCCGGCCGATCAGGGCACCCAGATAGAGACGGTGGTCATCGAAGATCCGTTCGAAGGGCGGAGGCCCGTCGAACTGCAGCCGCGGCGAGAGCCTGCGTCCATATTCGGTCAAGTCGAGGGCCTTCGCGACCATGGCCGGATCGGTGACCAGGATCGACATGCGCACGACCGACGCCAGGTGGGAAATGTCAACGTGATAAGCCTCGTCGGCGAAGAGCCAATCGCGGCCGTTGACCAGTTCGGCGATCGAGGTCCCCTCCGGCGGCACCAACTGGCCCCGGCTTGAGATCTCGGCTCGGAGGTTGGTCGCCACGTCGTCGGACAGGCGTCCGATCAGTCGCCCGGCGCAGGCGACTCGTACCGCTTCGTCATGCGCCGGCAACTGCTCGAAGGCCGTGATCGCCGAGCAAGTCCCATAATGCTCGAGGATGAGCTCGAATCCCCTCTGAGGATTGACGCCGTGATTGAATGCGACCTCGATGATCGCGGCAAGCCTCTCATCATCCCCGTCGGTGCGGTAATCGAGGATCGCTCGCGCCACCCGGTCGGTCTCTCCGATCGCCCGATAATAGGCCCAGGCCGTCGGGATATCCCCGTCCTCCAGGTACTTCGAACCGACCAGGCGAATCGCTTCAATATACTTTTCTTCGTAAGACGCCCGGGCGGGCTCGGGCAACTCCGAGAGCGGGCCGGATGAGACCAGGGGAAGTCCTAACTCGTGGCGCACCTTGAGCAGGAGGGCGTCGAGTAAGGCCCGATAGTCGCCGCTGGCGTCGAGATGCTCGGCCAGCCGCTCGAGCGCCGCCGAGGGGCCTTCGGACCGCAAGGCCCTCTCCAGGGCATCGAAAGCCGAGGCATCTGCCTGGACAGGATGGTCGGACGTCGTGGCTGTGGTCGCAGAGTCATTCATCTGGGGATCCATTCCTCCTACGTGCCGGATCTCATCGATGGGCAGGACATCAGACGGTCCTCAAGCACTCTCGGGCGGCTCCCAACTCGTTGCACTCACCCTCTCCGCGGCGCCGGGTGGGGTTGCCTTGATCCGGACGTTCGACGATCGCTTCCAATTCGAAGTTCGCGGCGATTGGTAGCATTCGAGCAGCATGTCCCGAGCTTCCTCCACGGAATCCGTGATCGCGAGCAGGTTCAGATCCTCGCGAGAGATCGCGCCTTCGGCGACCTGAGTATGCGACATCCAATCGAGCAAGCCCTGCCAGTAGCTCCTGTTATACAGGATAATGGGGAAGCGACTGACCTTGCGAGTCTGGACCAGCGTGAGCGACTCGAACAATTCATCGAGCGTGCCGAAGCCGCCCGGGAAGATGACGAACCCGTTGGAGTATTTGACGAACATCGTCTTCCGCACGAAAAAATAGCGGAAGTTGACCGACAGATTCGTGTAAGGATTGCCGGCCTGTTCGAACGCCAATTCGATGTTGCATCCGATCGAGAGCCCGCCGGCCTCGTATGCCCCGCGGTTGGCCGCTTCCATCAATCCGGGGCCACCTCCGGTGATCACCGCGAATCCCGACTGGGCGAGCAGTCCGCCCAGTTGCCGGGCCGCCTCGTACATGGGGTGCTCCGCGCCAAACCGGGCGGAGCCGAAGACGCTGACTGCGGAGCCCACCTCGGCCAGCGCATTGATCCCGTAAACGAATTCCCCCTGGATTCTCAGGACGCGCCAGGCGTCGGTGTGGGTAAACGCCCCGAGCTCCGGGCGCGCGGGAATGGCTCGGCCGGCATCGTGCGATCGAGCATCTGTTCGTCGGACGTGGGCTTACCTCTCGGCCGGCCGAGGCCGTCGCCGGGGCCCCTCCATCGGGGCGGTGTTCCTCCGATTTTCGGACTGACACCCGGCTCTTCTGCCCGAACATCCGTGGCGGGCCGTCCATTCGTCTCGAGGTCGGAATCATCCCGCAACTCGACACCGTCTCCTCGTTCCATCGTAACCACCGCTTCTCCGGCAAATCAGTTCGAACCCGAACATTAGAAAGACGCATCGACGGGCCAATTGGTTCGACTCGGGCGAGGCCCGATCGCTCCCGTCGCATCTCAAGCTCATCCCAATCTTGATTATAGGGCAATTGTACGGCCGAGTTCCGAGTTCGTCTGGTTCGGCGGATGGAATTCGTGGCGGATCCGATTCCCCCGACCTTCGGGCTGTTGTAGAATCGCAACTCTAGCCGGCAAAGATCGAGTCGAGTCCAGGTCTGCAAGAGCGGAGGCGCCGGCTGCTGCGCAACCCTGGTCGTGTGGCGCATTTCACGACGCTCCTTCCCCTTTCACGACCGTTGAGCCCTCGAGAGCACGTTTAATTTCATGAATGGCACGATGTCCCGCCCTGAATCGCGGATGACCGAGGATCTCTGGAATTCGCCTTTCCTCAAGGCTTGTCAACGTGAGCCGTCCGAAGTGACACCAATCTGGCTGATGAGGCAGGCGGGCCGTTACATGTCCGACTACCGGGACGTCCGGGCCCGGGTCTCGTTCCTGGAGCTGTGCAAGCGCCCGGAACTGGCCACGGAGGTCACCGTCACGGCCGCCGAGCGGCTCGGGGTGGATGCCGCGATCCTGTTCGCCGACATCCTCCTGATCCTGGAGCCCCTCGGTTTCTCGCTCGAGTTCGCCAAGGGGGAAGGACCCGTCATCCACAATCCGATCCGGACCAGGTCCGATGTCGATCGCGTGCGTCCCTTGGTCAACGTCGAACCGCTGGATTACGTCCTCCAGGCCGTCCGCTCGATCCGGGCCGCGCTCCGACCCACGATCCCCCTGATCGGCTTCGCGGGTGCGCCATTCACACTGGCTTGCTACGTCATCGAGGGGGGCTCCTCGCGACATTACGAGAAAGCCAAGATGTTCATGTATCAGGACGAAGGGGCCTGGAATGAGCTCATGGGTCACCTCGTCAACGCGACGGCGATCTACCTCAATGCCCAGGCGACGGCCGGCGCGCAGCGCTCCAACTATTCGATAGCTGGGTCGGGACGCTCAGCCCCTCCGATTACCGCCGGTTCGTTCAACCGCACATGTCGCGCCTCTTCGCGCGGCTCGATCCCGAGGTCCCGGTCATCCACTTCGGGACGGACACCAATTCTCTCCTCGAGCTCCAGCGGGACGCCGGCGGCTCGGTGATCGGCCTGGACTGGCGCGTCGAGCTGGATGAGGCCTGGAAGCGGCTGGGGGACGGCGTCGCCGTCCAGGGAAATCTCGACCCCGCCCTCCTGCTCGCCCCACGAGAGGAGATCGAGCGTCAGGCCCGGAGGATCCTGGGACAGGCTGGAGGACGCCCAGGCCATATCTTCAACCTCGGGCATGGCATCATGCCCCAGACTCCCGTCGATCATGTTCGCGCCCTGATCGACTTCGTTCACGACAAGTCGCAAAATCCACGGGCCATGGGCGGTGATTCGGAAAATGCCCGATGATATTCCGGATCTCATTCGGCGACGAGTTCGCGGATCGCCGGAATGAGTCCCGCAAGAACCCTCGTCGCGACACGTTGTGGCCGTTAGAATGACTACGTTGGCGTCTCGACAGGAGTCAATGCATCCGTTCGTGGATCGCGTCTTCATTGCATGACGTTCGAATCCGCGAAGATCCACGATAATTACCAACCCGAGCACACTCCCCTCGAGTATGATCTTTGCTTTCCTGCAAGATAATGGTTCGGGACGCCCGGGCGTCAACGCCATCCGGGATCCCGATATCGCGCCCCGTCATTCCAGCGAGGTCCGCGGGTCCCCCTTATTCCGCAACACATGAAGGAGCGTGCAACTTTGGCCGAACGTACGGGCGACCCGGGCAAGTCGGATCGAGTGATCGTGATCGGCGGGGGGCTCTCCGGCCTCGCGGCCGCGCACCGGATTCACGAGCGGTCACGGGCGTTGCGTCGATCGATCGATTTGACGGTCCTCGAGGCCAAGGATCGAGTGGGGGGCGTGATCTCCACGGAGCGTTTCGACGGCTTTACCCTGGAGGGGGGCCCCGACTCGTTCATCACGAACAAGCCCTGGGGCCTCGACCTGTGCGAGCGGCTGGGCCTGGCAGACCGCCTGATCGAGACGGACGCGAGCCATCGTCGGTCGTTCGTCGTGCGCAAGGGCCGACTCGTACCGGTCCCCGAAGGATTCGTGCTGATGGCGCCCCGGCGGCTGGCTCCCCTCCTGATGACGCCGATCCTCTCGTGGCGCGGCAAACTTCGCATGCTCATGGACCTTTTCATCCCCCGTCGCGATGACGAGGTGGAAGAAAGCCTCGCCGGGTTCGTCCGCCGACGTCTGGGCCGCGAAGCCCTCGATCGACTGGTCCAACCCCTGGTCGCGGGCATCTATACCGCGGATCCCAGCAATTTGAGCCTCAAGGCCACCTTGCCCCAGTTCCTGGCCATGGAGCGCGAGCATCGAAGCTTGATCCTGGCCGGCCTGCGGGAGGCTCGCGGCGGCGGTCAACGACACATCGAGCGCGAGGCCTCGGGCGCCCGCTATGGGATGTTCGTGACGCTCGAGGATGGTATGGATGGTCTGCCCCGAGCATTGGCGGCGACGCTGCCCTCGGGCGCCGTCCGGCTGAATTCGACCGTCCGCAGAATCCTCCGCAATGACCCGGTCTCCCCCTGGCTGGTCGAGCCGCTCGACGGCCCGCCCATCGAGGCCGACGCCGTGGTCCTGACGACCGAGGCCCACGCCACGGCCCGGCTGATCGACGCGCAAGATCCGGGCCTGGCCCTCCAGCTCCGCGCGATTCCCTACGCATCCTCCGTCATCGTCAATGTGGCCTATCGTCGCGACCAGATCAAGCATCCTCTCGACGGCTTCGGGGTCGTCGTCCCCGCGATCGAGGGTCGGCCCATCCTCGCCGTCTCGTTCCTGAGCGTCAAGTTCCCCGGGCGTGCGCCGGCCGGAACCGTGCTGCTTCGCGTTTTCATCGGGGGCGCCACCCAACCCGAGCTCTTCGATCTCGACGATTCGGCGATCGGAGACCTGGTCAACAGCCAGCTAGGGGACCTGATCGGAGCATCCGGCGAGCCGGTCTTCCGGCGCATCTGGCGCCATCCGCGATCGATGCCCCAATACATCCTCGGCCATCTCGATCGCGTCGAAGCGATCCGCCGGAAAATGTCTCGACACCCCAGGCTTTACCTGACCGGGATCGCCTTCGACGGCGTGGGCATCCCCGACTGCATCCATGCCGCCGAGATGACCGCCGAGGCCGTCCTCGATGCCCTCGCCAAACCGGCGGCCAGCGCGGCCTGAGCCGCGGAGTCTTCGAGTGTGTCGCCGCATGTCCAACCAGCGGAAACGCCGCGTGACCTGAGGACTTTTCGTCGATGGGGTTAGCCTGAACGATCGGGTGCGAGAATCATTCCAGGCAGCAGGGAATCGCCGACCCATGATCACGTTGGATGACGCTTCGGTTCGACTGAGCGAGGCGGTATCGGCAGGCCGGATTTCGTCGTCGGCGTCGGTGAATATCCGGCGATGGCTCTCGGAACCCCCGTTCTGGAAGTACCGGGAGCGCCTGTCGAAGGACATCGACGAAGGGCGATGGGCGGAACTCGACGACGCGTTCTTCGCGGTGCTCGAATTCGGGACGGGAGGCCGTCGCGGCAAGATGTATCCGGTCGGCACGAATGTCCTCAACGAACGGACGATGGCCGAGAGCGCCCGCGGTCTTGCCGATTACGTGATCGCCAGGAAGGGGACGGATGCTCTCCGAACATGTGTCGTTGCCCGCGACACCCGGCACCACTCGGCCGAGTTCGCGGAGCTCTGTGCTCGAGTCCTCGCGGCGGCCGGTTTCAAGGTTTTCCTCTTCAAGGATCACCGTTCGACTCCGCTGCTTTCCTTCGCGGTCCGCCATCTGCACTGCGACGCCGGCATCATGATCACGGCCTCGCATAATCCCCCGTCGGATAACGGCTTCAAGTGCTATTCCTCGACGGGCGGCCAGGTCATTCCTCCCGATGACCATGGGATCATCGAATGCGTCGCGGCCGCCTCCGAACGCGAGATCCCGGAGAAGGCGCTCGAGGATGGGTTGGCGGATGGATCGATCGTCTGGGCGGATTCCGAGGTCAACTCCGCCTACATTTCCTCGGTGGTGAGCGAGTCGGTCAGCCATGCGCGCGATCTCACGATCGTCTACACTCCGCTCCACGGAGTCGGCGAGACGTCCGTGGCGGCGGTCCTGGCGACCGCGGGCTTCAGGCGAGTCCACATCGTCGAATCCCAACGCACGCCCGACGGCGACTTCCCCAGCGTGCCCGGCCACGTCGCCAACCCCGAGTATCCCAGGACGCTCCAGGCCGCGATCGCCGAGGCCCGAGAGCGCCGCGCGGACCTCGTTCTGGCGAGCGACCCGGACGCCGATCGGATCGGTGTCGGCATACCCGTAACCGGCGATCCGGGCGGCGAGTGGACGACCCTCGATGGGAACCAGATCGGCGTACTCCTCGCGGCGTTCGTGATGAAGGAGACGCAATCATTGGGCCGGCTCCGGAGCGACCACTATCTGGTTACGACCCTGGTCTCGAGCATGATGACGCGAGCGCTGGCCCTTCGCGAGGGAATCCATGTCGAGGACGACCTGCTGGTGGGGTTCAAGTGGATCGCCAGCCGGATCGACGAGGCGGGCCCCGCCGGCTTCCTGTTCGCCTTCGAGGAGTCGCACGGTTACCTCAAAGGGACTCACGTGCGCGACAAGGATGCCGGCGTCGGTTCCTTGCTCTTCGCGGAGCTCGCCGCCACCGTGAAGGATCGAAAGCAGACCGTGCTGGAGTACCTCGACGACCTCTTCATCGACGTCGGCCACCATGGCGAGCGGCTCGTGACCAAGACCTACGAGGGTCGCGAGGGGCACGCGAAGATCAAGACCTTGATGGAGGCGTTCCGCACCCGTCCTCCCCGGGAGATGGGCGGGCTGGCCCTCACCGAAGTGCGCGACTACCAGGCGCACGAGATCCGCTCCCTGGTCCGGTCTGAACCGGAACATCCCCGTCCCCTGCCCCATCCCTCGGGAGACCTGCTCATCTTCCATGCCGACCGCCCCGGCTGCCGGTTCGCCGCGCGTCCGTCAGGGACCGAGCCCAAGATCAAGTTCTACCTCTTCGCCCGGACCGACGTCGATGGCCCGGATGATCTGCCCGGGGCGAAGCTGGGAACCCTCAAACTGCTCGATCGGATGGCATCCGACCTGGATCGTTATGTCGAAGAATCGCTCAAGGGCTGATCGAGCGGATCCGAGGAGGAACCGACCCGGATGAATCCGGTTCATTGATCGAATCGATCAACCCGATCGGCACGGGTGACCTCCCTCTTGAAAGACGGGAGCGGCTCGATCTTGTAATCGGGATTGGCGGGGGTCCCCGTGACGTGGACGCCCAGGAACTGCCCTCCCGCCTCGCGGGTGAGATCGCTGAGGATCGGGATGTGGAACCGGTCCCGGCCCAGGAGCGGTTGGAGCCTCAGGTCCAGGTTGGACTGGGGATCGAGCGTGCCGCGGCCCTGGAGGCTGAAGGCATTGCCGGTGAACCGGATCGGTTCCAGAGTCGAGAGCCCGTGCGAGATCCTGAACTCGATGTCAACCGAGTCGAATGCCGTCTTGACGCGCACTCGGGGAGCGTCGGAGCTGGTGCGTGTCGGGTTCAGGAGCGAGGCGATCCGCAAGACGATCGGGAGCGTGCCCAGGTCCCCCTGTCGGATGTGAGCCTCTCCCTGGCCCTGAAGCGTCCGGAGGTCGCTGCCCATCCCGTTGCATTCGAGCCGAGCATCGATGCTGCCCCGGTACGACCGGCGGCCGCCGAGCGTCCGAGCGTAGTCCTCGAGCTGAGCGCCATGGAGCGTGATCGACGCGGTATAGCTCGGCGTGGCATCCAGGCTCACCAACCCATGGCCCCAAAGATCGCCCTTGAGGAACTTGGCTCGCATATTGACCAGCTCGGCCTTCCCGTCCTCAATCCGGAACGGCGATTCGACCCTGGTCACTTGCTGGCCCAACACGATCACGCTCTCCAGCTTCACGAACCCAGCGACCTTGACCACCAGGCCGTTGGACCAGCCGCTCACGTCATCGAGCTCGCCCTGGATGTGCTCGAGCGGGATCCCGGTGCCGAGCTTGTTGTCGTTGAACACAACCTTGATCTTTTCCCACTGACACCAGGCGGTCTCGTCCGGCCGCCCGGACCAGCCGATCTTCAAGTTCCCGCTAGCCGTGAACGTCCGGTTATCGTCCAGCTTCATGGCGAACTGGGCCATCCGGGGCGGCATCTTATTGCGCAGGTCGACATCGAGTCGGAGATCCTTGACACGCAGTTCGTCGACGCTCAGGTTGAACCGGCCCGAATCCTGGACGACGACCGTCCCGTGCGGGAATCGCACCGGTGAGCCCCGGAAGAGGACGCTCACGTCGTTCATGGTGACCGTCCCGTTGTCGAAGACGAACCGGCCATGGACGTCGTCCAGCCGGAAATCGACCTCACCGCCGGGATCGATATTGGGCTGAGGGACCCGCGTGAATAACAGGCGGACGTTCGATTCCGGGAGGGGGTTGATCACGATATGCGTCTGATCGGGGTGGCCCGTCTCGAAATTCACCGTGGCCGATTCGATGTCGCAGGCTCCCTTGGGGTTGATCGTCTTCCAGCTCTTGTCCCATTCATCCGGGAGCGCAATTCGTAGCTCCTCGCTGAACGGGAGGTTCCGGGCCTGGAGCTCGACGTGCCCCTTCAGGGGGAAGTCTCCATTGGCGAGTCGCTTGTCGGACAGCTTGTTAACCCACCCGCTCGCATTGATCGTCGCCTCGCCGTTGCGGCCGCGCACGTTATTGAACACCCAACGGTCGGGATGCAGTTCCAGACGGCCGGTCAGGTTGCGGATCGGGTACGGAAGCTTGGCCCACTTGATCTCGCAATTCTCGCTCAGGTCGATCTCGGAGTGGATGGCGATGAGCCCTTCGGGACGACCCGCCATCGGCACCCGCGAGATCGTGGCATGGGCCTGGACCGTCCCCCTCGGCGAGAACTGGGCCGCCACCTTCTGCACTTCGGGCTTGAACGCCTTGATCAGCGGCGCGTCGATCGGGACCGACTCCGCCCAGAGCTCGAGGGCGACGACGGCATCGACCCCCGGGTTGTTGATCGTCCCCTTCAATCGGAGCGGTCGGCCGCCGACGCTGATCGTCTTCAGGTCAACGTTGAGGATCTTCTTCTTCAACGTGAGCTCACCGGTGAGGTGGTCAACCGGATAGGCGAAATGGCGGTAATTCGCCGCGACGTCGCGGCAAATGACTTTCGCGCCCAGCTCGACCTCGCCGCCCGGCTCGGTGCGGGCGACGTCAACCTCCGCATCCACACGCCCCCTCGGCTGGAAGACATCCCAGAGGTCGTCGTAAGCGGCCGGCGTCTTCTGGCGGAGTCGAGGATCCAGGTCAAGATCGATCAGCTCGACGTGCAGATCCATCGGTGCTCGATGGGGTTCGCCCGCGCAACGTCCCTCGGGCGCGGAGCGTCGTCCGGCCGTTGAAACCCTCGGCATGCTTGATGTGGATCAATCCGTCCTCGACGCCGACGACCGCCGTGAAATTATTGACATGAAACGGGAGCTTCGGACACTCCCACACTCCCTCATGGAGCCGGGCTTCCAGCGCGTAGGTCAGCCGGCTTTCGGGCGGCGCCTTCGGATCGTAGGTCGCCCGTTTCAGGTCCAGATCGACGACTCCGCCGGTCATCGCCATGGCTTTCATCATCGGGCGGACTTCGCGGGGCAATCGACGCTGAAGGGCGTCGGACAGCGTCAGCGCGTCGAGATTGCCGTTCAGGGTCGTGCGACCGGTCTCCAGGTCGATCGATCCATGGAGCTGCAATCGGTCCAGGCTATCGCCCCGGGCCGTGCCCTCGAAGACGAAGAGGAGCGCACCGACTTGTTTAATATGAATGCTCACTTCTCGAAGCACGATCAGGCCGCGGGCGCCTCCCGGACGGGACGGCAACGGCCCCGACGTCGTCGGCGATTCGGGAGATCCCCCTTCCGGAACCGGGGATAACTTCCCGGGCGATGCGACCTCAGAAGGCCCTTCATCATCGGGGACTAATTCGAGCGTCCCGTCCTGGATGACGATCGGCGGCGTCTTGTCGAGGAAGGGACCGGGCCAGGGGTTGGCCAGTAAGCCCTTGAGATTCAATGATCCGTCGCGACGGTAGCAAAGCCGGAGTGACGGCTGGACCACGAGCACATGGTGCAGATCCAGTTGCCCGCGCGTCAGCTTCCGTGTATCGATCCCGATCCGCAGCCAGGGAATCCTCAGGGCCTGGAAGGGCCGACCATCGATGCGCTGGAAGATCTGGGCGTTATTGAGGGTCAGTTCCCCGAGGAACGGTTTCAGGCGCACTCGACCCGGGTCAACGTCGGAGCCGGGCAAATATCGCGAGAGATACTGCTTGAGAAGTCGGGCATCGGTCTCGCTGTCGGTCACGTAGGTGTACGCGAACCAGAGGCCGCCTCCCAGGATCGAGAGGCAGAGCACGATTCCCCAGACCATCACCTTCGCCACGCGTCGGCCGATCCGCATCGCCGATGCCCTCCGTCCCTGGAGAAGTGGTTCGCTGGAGGACGGGCCCCGCACCCGATCCCGGTCGTCGGCCGCATCCGGCGCTACACGAAAACGCGATTACTCGAGATCCTCGCCCAACCGATCGCCGCCAATCCCAGGCCCGGTAGCTCGGCCGGAATCCGGTAGCGCATCGAACTGGCAAAAGCCATGTGCAGCACGCAGAAATAGAGCAATGGGCCGGCGAGCAGCACCCATGCGCGAGGATCGCGCCGACACGCCCATAGGCCCATCGCCATCAACCCGAAGATGGGAAGCTCGAAGACCGCGCTCCCGATCGCCACGATCGCGGAGCGGAACCCGACGGCGTTGGGCCAGGGGCTCCAGTAACGACCCAGCTTGCTCGCGGCCAGCGAGAGCGTTCGCCCCGGGTTCTCGCGGGCGAACGCGAACGACCGTTGCATCAGCTCGGCATCCTGATCCTGCTCATCGAGCGGCCAGATCTCGGGCTCAGCCAGGAACGACATCTCGCTCGCGCCGGTCGCCCGCGGGTTCAGGCCATCGTAGAGGCTCGCCCCCATCCACAACGCGGTCGGCACGAAACGACCATAGACCTGCGCGTTGCGTATCCACCACGGACTCATGATCGCCACGACCCCGATCATGCAGATGATCGAACCTCGCAGCGACGCCCCCCTGCCCCACGACTGTTGACGGCTGGCGAGGACCCAAACGCCCAGCATGCATGGAATGAACAACACCCAAGACGGACGGACCAGGACTGCGGCGCCTGCTGAAACACCCGTACACAGGGCCACCAGGTCGGCCTTCCAGCCCGCGACACGACCTCTCGATCCGACCGGAGGGGAACCTTCACCGGGACGAGTAGACAAGGCCAGCCCGGTCGCGGACCTCGACCAGAGTGTCGCCATTCCCAGGAGCGAGGCCAGCATGAGTGGCACGAAGACCGCCTCGGACAGGATCAGCGACGACATCACCAGATAATGTGGGTTAACCGCGGCCAACCACGCCGCGACAACCGGAATCGTCCAGCAAGGGCCCGCCCCGCCTTCAGATCCAAGGCGCCCGGGTTCTTGCGTCAGAAGTCCATCGGAAAGTGAAGCTCCCTCGTTCCCCTGGGATAGGGAGAATCTCGTTCGGGACTCCGCGAACTGGCTCGTCAAGCGATAGACCAGATAGACGGTCAACATCCCCAGCGCGGCCTGGACCAGCCGGACTGCGAGCGTCCGCTCACCGAAAACCGCCTGACAGGCGGCCAGCATCAAGGGATAGCCCGGGGTCCGGAGCGCGAACCGGGGGATGTCCCCCCACTCCACGATCTCGTACGGTCCTCCCGCGCGGATCGTCCGGGCCAACTCCCAGTAGCTGACCGTGTCTTGAAACACGCAGAGCCGAGTCGGGTCTTCACGATGAATGGCCCACTCAACGGCATCGGCAGTGGCAATGCGCAGGCCCAGAGAGATCTCCAGCACCAGGGCTAGCGAAGCCAATTGCCATGTGAGCCGCCTCCATCGCCCGGCACGTAATGGGCTGGGAACGCTATGATCCCTGGAGATCGGTTCGGTCATGCAGATTCCCTGGGCCTTACGCCCCACCCTACTACGATTCGTCGCCCGATGATGGGCCGCAAAAGCACAGGTCAGCCACCTGCGCGACGATCGGCTTTTCCGACGACCGAAGGCCGTCCTTGAGTTGTGAGCCGATCGTATGCCAAGAATAGACGACCGTCAATCACAACTGGGATGCCAGACTCCCTTCACTCCGGATGAGACGGTCCCTGATTCGCCCAGCCGGACAAGCTCATCCGAATGCTCTGTAGATCCTCGCTAGAAGAACCGCATTCATTCTACTCATATTACCAGAATAACCTAAAGCCCCCATCAGTCCGAACCGATACCATTGAATAAGATGCCAAACGCATGCTCATTCCGTCTCGTAGGGTCCGCGATCGATTTAGCGGACGTAAGGACGGAACATCCTGGTCTTCCGCGTCGAGAACGACGTCGCGAGAGAATTCCGAGACGTGATGGGCGGGTGGGCGCCCTCGAGGAATCAGGAAACCGACCGAGCCTGGAGTACATCCATGATTTCGCGGCGGGTTCTGTTGGGCCTGATCATCGCGGTAGGTGTCTTCGTGCCGAGCTGGCTCGAGATGGAAATCACCTTCCAGTCGATCCCTCTCTGGCTGGTATCCCAGATGGCAGAATGGGATTCGTGGCGTCCGAGTGCGAGCCGGTCAACTTGGAGGATTTCCTCGCCTGATTCGGCTCCGACGTCGGCCAACCCCAGCCAACCAGTCCCTGCCGCGACACCCATTATTAAGCCCCTAATTGCGTTCGAGGCGATATCCGTCGAATACGCCGGAGCGTTCGGCATCGCCCACGATCTCAATCTCCAGGCGGAAGGCGACATTCGAGAGGCTCAGAGTGCGAACCGAGTCTTACAGACTTTACCGGCGTGTCCTGACGGCAATGATTCGATCGGGCACTCGAAGCAGGCGACCCCCATCGCGGTGGACTCGCCCGAGTTGAGGTTGGCGGTTAGTCTCTGCCGATACGCCGAGGGCTCGCTCGCCGATCCCAACATTCTCTCATCCGCGGAGTTCAGGCAGGCCACGGCCGAATCTCGCGATCCGGCCGATGACATCTTCGTGGATGACTTAACTGGATATGAGCCTCCCGATGATATAAGGGTTTCCGAACCGGTGTGCCGACCGATCGCATCCGCGTCCGGATTCGAGCCCATCGCGGTGGAACAGACGGATTCCGGGACGGCATACGACTTGAATCGGGCCTCCAAGGCTCTCGAGAGCGGGCTTCCGACAGCTGTCCGATTGGGTGCTCGCGACTCCGAGACGAGGAGTCGCCCCGCGTTTCGTCGGGCTCACCGGAGATCGAGGGAAGCCGGCTCCCGGCATAACCGGTCGAATCCGCAAGTCGTGCATGATGATCACGCACGGGGCGATACCGAAATCGATGACGGCGGGGGCGTTGGCCGAGCGCTCCGTCTGACCGGGAATGCGGCTAACGCCTGGTTGAACTTGCTGGCCGGCCCCCCCTCGGCGAAGTTCGCGTCGCGCTGATGATCCGCCAATCTGGATGTCTCCGACCTCCGAGAATTGTCGTCGTCTCGGGTCAACCGAGCAGCGGGGGATCGCGCGGACCCGGGGGAATCTTCGGATTAATTATCCCGGGAAGAGGCGATGATGAGGACCGGCTCCACTCCGCTGTCGGGCGTCATCATCGGGTCGAACTCGAAGACGGCGCGTCGATACCCCAGAGAGACGGCCACGCGGATCACATCGGCGTATGACGGAAACGTCTTACCGGACAGCTCCTTGAATCGCTGCATGGCGTTCATGAATTCCAGCTCATCGTCCGTGTATTGCTTCTCGAAGGTGGTCGGATCGATCCGCCTGCGACGTTCTTTCTTCTGGCGGCGCTCCGGGTGGCGGTCCGGTCGAGCAGCCTTGAAGTCCTCGGCCGGCTTGGAGTCGTCGTTTCGACGTTCGAGACGGTCTCGACGTTCATGAAAGAGACTATCCTCGGGGAAGGCGGAAAAATCGAATTCGGGAGCCGGGGATTTCGTCTGATCTTTGTCTTCGCTCATCGGATGGAAATCCCTGTTCGTAATTGGGAAAAGTTTGGAAATACCGGCCCGATCCCTCGCCAGGTAGGTCTCCTGACGTGAGCGAGGGTCCAGCGCCCTCGGCGACATCGCGGACCGTCCTTCGAGGAAGAGGGGCTCTCGCGAGCGTCGCCGAGCCGAGGTGTCATCATGCTCGGCATGAAAGAACCATTAGTACAACGAGTCTCGCATGTCAAAGAACGAAACGGGGGAGCGGCCCCACGACGCTCCGTCGCGCTTTTGGCGGGCGGCCCAAGTGTGTGGCATAATGGATCGCGATGAGATGGAGCCCATTGCGGCTGACCGCGCCAGGGTTGGTTGAGCACCGGGGATCATGATTCATCAGAAGATAACAACGCGATTCCGTCGCCGAATGCCATGAGCCGAGGACGAGTTGGAGACCAGCTCGGACGCCGGCCTGAGGCCAGACCCCTGGGGTGATCAGAGGTGGGCTTGTCGTAGAGTGTGCCGTTCCGTAAGTTGATATGAGGGAACATCGAGCGCCCGAGCCGGTCCTGGTGCCGGTCACTTCCTTCTCCTGGAGAGCATCGAACATGTCCCTATCCGCGCGACTTTGGAGAGGTGCCGGGTTCCTGATACTGGGTGGCGGCCTGCTGTCCGGTGCTTCAACCCTCGGTGCCGAGGATTCGTCCCTCTCGAAGCAATTGTCCGATCTGGGCCGGCAGGCTCTCGCGCAAGGCGCTGAGCCGACCGCCAGGACGTTCTTCCAGAAAGCCCTCCTGCTCGACCCGACCAACAAGGCCGCGGCGCGAGGGCTCGAGCAGACCAAGAAGGCCGGCGACTCGGTCGTCCGCGTCGCGATGCAGGATCCCGCTCCCGCTCCGGCGCCGCAACCCGGCACGCCTCCGCCCGCCCCCGCGGCCGAGACCCCGGCCGATAGCCAGGCCACCCTGGAGCAGACCCAGGCGGCCGAAAACCTCGCCCGCCAGCAGTTGACCAGCGACGTCGAGCAGCGATTGCAGTCGGCTCGCGAATTGAATAATTCCGGACAGCCCGAAGCGGCCCTGAATATCCTCCGCATCACGCTGAGCGTCGTCCGGTCCAACCCGAATGTCCCCGAGGCCGACCGGCAGAAGCTCGAGCGCCGCATCCAGGCCCAGTTGATCTCGACCGTCCAGGCCGAGGAACGCATCGTGGCCGAACGCGCCGAGCGGCTGCGTCTCGAGGCCGCCGCCGAGCAGCGGACCCGGGCCATCGACATCTTCCAGCGCAACAAAGAGACCATCGGCGCGATGATGATCCAGTTCGACACGCTGATGAGCGAGGGCGTGTACAACGTCCTCTACAACGGCGGGACCGGCGATATCAAGGCCGCCGTCCAGCCCTTCTACGAAGCCAGGCTCCTGGCCCAGAAGGCTTACGCCTTGCAGCGGGGTGCCCCCCTGCCTTACAGCGACAACGATCCCGCTCCGGCGGCCGGCGAACAGGTCTCCAATGCCGTGAACTTCCTCAACTCCGAGCTGCAGTTCCGCAAGCTCAAGTATTATCGCTTCCTGCTCACCATGCAGGACGTCACCCGCGCCTCGGTGCCATTCCCCGACAACCAGTACATCGAATATCCCGATGCCGACTGGTTCCGGTATATCTCCGAGAAACGGATCGCACGCTGGGGCAAGGCGGTCAACCTCTTCGAGCGAGACCCCAAGACCAAGCAGATCCTGCAAAAGCTCGACGAGCCCCTCCCGATGTCGTTCGCCAATGAAACTCCCCTTGATGACGTCCTCAAGTACATCAAGCAGGCGACCACCACTCCGACCTTCTCGGGCATCCCGATTTATGTCGATCCCCTGGGGTTGCAGGAGGCCGAGCGGTCCCTCAACTCGACCGTCACGATGGATCTCGAGGGCGTCCCCCTCAAGACGACCTTGAAGCTGATGCTCAAGCAGCTCGGCCTGGCCTACACGGTCAAGGACGGCTTCTTGATGGTCACCTCCGAGGATTCGGAAGATCAGCAGACCGAGATCCGCGTCTATCCCGTCGCTGATCTCGCCATCATCCCCATCTCCCTGATGATGGGTGGCGGCGGCATGGGCGGCGGTGGCGGCGGCATGGGCGGCGGCATGGGCGGCGGCATGGGCGGCATGGGCGGCGGCATGGGCGGCGGCATGGGCGGCATGGGCGGCGGCATGGGCGGCATGGGCGGCGGCATGATGTCCGTTCCCCCCGTCGATCCTCAGCAGCTCCCCGATGACGCCGATAGCGCCTTTCTGCAAAAAAAAAGCAACTGAGTGAGGCTCTCCAAGAGACCCCATCCCTCAAGCCTTCGCCAAATTCCAAGGGCCAGTCCGGCGCAATGCCGGCTGGCTCTTCTGCGTTGTTCGGTCCGCGTGACGGCGGACCAGCGGTCCGGCCCAAGTCGCCGGGATCCGGTCAGGCGATGGAGCCACTGATCCGCCCCCGCGGCGATCGGGGTCAGACTCTGATCCCGATTGAACCTCAAGGCCGCAGTTCGATCAAGTCCGGCTCGGGCACCCACTCCGATCCGTTCACCTTCTGGATGAATTACTATCGGACCAAGGATCCCAAGAAGACCGATCCCGAGAAGCTCCGGGAGACCGTTTCTCTCCTGAACATGAGCGGGAAGCACCGCGACGTCTACGCGGCGTTGTGGGCCTATTTGAAACTCCATCCGGCTCGCGCCGAGTCCTGGATGTACCAGGCGCTGTCGGTGGCGATCGACATGAACCAGGGCTCTCCGGCCGAAACCAAGACGGCGCTCAACTACGCGGCGGACCTGGCGCAGCGGTCGCACAATCCCAACTTCCTCGTCAGCGTTGCGGACAACATGATCATGAAAGGGTATCTCGATCGCGTCGGCCCTCTCATCGACGAGGCCGCGGACAAGGTCCCCCATCGGTCGGAACCCCTTGTCATGTCCATCAACCTGGCGCAAAAGAACAAGGACCCGCGACGCATGGGCGAGTCCATCGATCGGCTGCTCTCCCTGGGCTGGCCCGGTCAGGACGAATACTTCCGCGCCGAGTCGCGAAACCAGGCCGAGACTCTGGCCAAGAGCCTCCGAGAGGAAGGGCGCGGTCAGGAGGCCGACGCCCTGCTGGCCGGGCTCACGAACTCCGAGGCGCGCGACCTGTTCATCAGGCTGAACTGGGACGGTCAAGCCGATTTCGACCTCTCCGTGGAAGAGCCCCTCGGCGCCACCGCCAGCTATCTGATTCCCCGCACGGTCTTCGGCGGCTCCGTGATCAAGAGCGGATACGGCTCGCATCCCGAGGAGGTCTACGTCTGTCCCAGGGGATTCGACGGCGACTACACTGTCCGCATCGAGAACATCTTCATCGATCCCGGCAAGCCGACCACGCACATCACGCTCGAGACGATCGCTCACGAAGGGACGGCCAAGGAAAAGAAGACGGTCTACAACCTCCTCCCGGATCAGCTCAAGAAGCCCATCGTGGTCCATCTGACCGATGGCCGTCGCAAGAATGTCCTCCCTTATGTCAACCCGGTCGCAACCATGATCGAGGCCCAGGCCCACCTCAAGAAGGGTGCGAAGTCTCGGAAGCGTGCCCTAGCACCTTCCCATCCGCAGGCCAGTGGCGATCTCAAGCCGTTGCAATCGTCGAAGGACGCGCCGAAGCCCAAATTCTGAAATTGCTTCCGGCGATCCTCGGCTAGGGTCATCGCCAACGAGTTTCGGAGAGATTCCCGATTCCAGATCGGCCTATCTTCCGATCCGGAATCGGGAATCCGAAATGAGACTGAACCCGACGTCGGGTTCCATTGCGAGAGCCGTTCGGAAATCGTTATATTCTCGGAGACCGGATTGTGTCGCGATCGGCGGACAGTCCGGCCTCGAGCGTGCGATGAACCTCTGGCTCTTGTGTCCGGCCTCTCCGAGATCGGGAATTTGAACGCGGTTCTCAGACCCCGCCCGCGGCCGAAAAAGGCGGACTTTCCGTGCCATAGGCTCATGTCACGTTCGAAGGCGATTCTGTCACGGAGGATTTAAGGCAGCCTGACTGTTCCCCGATCGAGGCTTCCAACTAAGGATGGTTACGCCGCATGAAACGCCGCATCCTCGCCGCGGACGATAGCGAGCTGAATCGGAACCACCTCCGCATGATCCTCGAAGCCGACGGCTACGAGGTCGGGACGGCGTCCGACGGCCAGTCCGCCTGGGACGAGCTTCGGACCAACAAGTATCATCTGGTGATCACCGACCAGAGGATGCCGGAGCTCAGCGGGCTGGAACTCCTCGCCAAGATTCGCGCCGACCGACTGCCGGTCGGCGTGATCGTGCTCACCGCGTTCGGTGACCCGACCGAGGCGTTGCAGGCGATGAAAGACAAGGCCGATGACTTCATCACCAAGCCGTATGACCCCGAGCAGCTCCGGTTCCTGGTCAAGCGGATCCTCGATCGGCGCGAGCTGATCGACGAGCTCGAGATGCTCCGCAAGCATCCGAGCGAGGGCCACCGATTCCACATGATGGTCTCGAAGAGCCCCAAGCTCCGCAAGGTCTTCAAACTGATCGAGCAGATCGGACCGGTCGGCTCGACCGTGCTGATCCAGGGCGAGACGGGTACCGGCAAGGAGCTGGTGGCTCGCGCCATCCACGCCGCCGATACGCGCCGCGCCGGCCCGTTCGTCGCCTTGAATTGTGCGGTATTGAATGACTCTCTGCTGGAGAGCGAACTTTTCGGCCACGAGCGAGGCGCATTCACGGGCGCCGAGCGGCGCAAGATCGGCCGCTTCGAGCTGGCCGACGGCGGGACCCTGCTGCTCGACGAGGCCGGAGACATCCCCCCCGCGCTCCAAGTCAAGCTCCTGCGCGTCCTCCAGACCGGACAGTTCGAGCGAGTCGGAGGGACCGAGACGGTCCAGGTCAACGTCCGGATCATCGCGGCCAGCCACAAGATCCTCGAGGACGAGGTCCGCAAAGGTCGGTTCCGCGCCGACCTCTTCTACAGGCTCAATGTGATCCGGATCGACTTGCCCCCGTTGCGGGAACGCGTCGAGGACATCCCGCTGCTGGCGATGCACTTCCTCCAGCAACAGCGGTCGCGAAGCGGGGCCGAGCTGACCGAGATCGCCACGGACGCGATGCAGGCGCTCTTGCGTCATCCCTGGCCGGGAAATATCCGCGAGCTGGAGAACGCGATCAAGGCCGGAGTGGCCTTCGCCGACGGCTCGATCCTGCGGCACGATGACCTGCCCGAGTCGGTCGCGCCCCGTCGCTCCAACCTATCCGGCGGCAACTCGCTGATCGACATCGATCGTCCGCTGCCCGACCTGACATGCGAGCTGATCGGACAGGTCGAGCGCGAGTATTTCGTCCGACTCCTCTCCCTGTACAAGGGAAATGTGGCCCGTTGCGCGCGGCATAGCGGGCTGTCGCGGCGGAGCGTCACCCAGAAGCTCCAGAAGTTCGGGCTCGAGCGGACCCAATTCAAGCGCCCACACAGGAAACCCGCGTTTCCTGGAGACAGCGAGCCGGTCAAGCTGGTCTGAAGTGAGTGCCGGTCGCTCTCGTCAAGAGCGCTTCACAATCGGATTGCATACGCGCAACACTAACCCGACGCGCCAGCGAGGGGAATGCCATCGGACCCTCGCTGGCGCGTCGGGTTAGTGTTGCGACGATGCGGCCAGGGAATGCGTAACCCATTCGTTAACCGCTCAAGGCAATGGCACGTCCTTGAACTCGAACTCCATCGGGATCGTGATCACCTTGCTGGGGGTCTCGTAGATGAGCTGGTAATCGGACGGCTTTCCGGGTGCATCCACGAAGAGGTATTCGAAGCCCAGCTTGCCGCCGTCCGAACCGGTGTTCGAGAACCCGCCGTTGTGCTCGAATCGAGACCCATCGGACCGCTGGAGCCAGAGTCGGTTGTTGAACAAGCCCTTGCGGTAGCTTTCGAAGGCCGGACCCTCACCCGGATAGCTCAGTTCGACGTTGACCTTCCACACCTGTTCGTCGATCTCCGTGCCCTGGAGCGTCACGCTTACATCACCCTGCTTCACCGTCACGTTCTGCCCCGCGAGGCTGGGAAACTTGAAGACCTTGATGCCCGCCGGGAGCGTGACATCGGCCTTGACGGCCAGCGATTTCAGCTTCGAAGCCGTCCGCTCCGGTGCCTGGAGATTGAGGTTGATCTCCGCCACGGGATTCTCAGGCCGGACCACGACCTCCTCCGACTCCATCTCGACCTGAGCCTTGACCTCCTTGCCATGGTCGTCAACGACCTTGAGCTCGCTGGCCTTGAGATTCAGGAGCATGGGTCGGAGCCTGGGCTCCCAGGCGGCCTCGAGCTGGACGGTCGCCGTGGACATCCCGGTGCCGAAGTCGCGCACCACGCCGATCTGCTTGAGCTCGATCCGGAATGGGCCGCTGTACAGGAGCGTGGGCTTCGCCATGGTCCCCCCGCCTGTGATCCCGACCGAGCCATCGCCCGTGTGATAATCGATCCCCACCTCCGCCTGTTTCGCGAGGAGGTCCAGCGCTTCCAGGAACGGTTTATCGCGGATCTCCAGATCCAGCGCGGGGTTCGTCACCTCGGCTCCGAGCTGCTCTCGCAGGTCCGTGATGCTGTTGCCCGTTCGCTTCTGAAGTTGCTGGATGGCTTCGGTCAGTCGGATGCCCTTCCCTTCGAGCGTGACTCGACTGGCGCCGGGCTGGATGTCCTCCTCCGCGACTTTCAAGGCCGCCCGGAGCCGTTCGATCCGGTCCTTGCGATCGCCGGCCGGGAGCTTCGACGTATCAGGCAGGATCGGCAAGATTTTCGGACCCAACTTGGTCAAGCTCGTCATCGCGGCCTCGCGGACTTCGGGTTCGGGAGAATCGAGCCGCTCGACCAGTTGTAATACGCGGTCGCGTAAGGCCGCGTCCGTCGCTTCGGACTGCCCGTTTGCCCCCAGGACTGGTAGCCCGAGCAAGCATCCGCAGGCGACCAACCAACGTCGGACAAGACGAGCTGAACCGCGTCGCATGAGTAATGTCCTTCTTTGTCAGGTTGCACGATTCTGGGAGGGCGAGCCTCCCGGCGAGCCGAGACACGATCCGGCTCGGACGGAGCCTCGCCCTCCCAGGATCAAGAAAGGCCATCGAGTTCGAAGATCCGGGAGTCCTTCGATGCACTAGATTATGGTTATATGTTCACGAGCTTAACCACGATTGCCGGGCGGGATCAACCGACGAGCCATCGTCCATCTTCCATCACCAACCGATCGTCGGCCCAGATGCGGCCACCCGTCCGCGTGTCGACGATCAGGTCCCAATGCAAGGCCGAGGCGTTGACGCCGCCGGTCTCGGGATAACTCTGGCCGAGCGCGAGATGCACCGTGCCACCGATCTTCTCATCGAAGAGGATGCTGCCGGTGAACCGATCGATACCGGGGTTGAGTCCGAGCCCCAGCTCGCCAAGCTTCCGGGCGCCGGGATCGAGCTCGAGCATGGCCAGCAAGTAAGCTTCGCCCTCGTCCGCACGGGCGGAGACGACCTCGCCCGCGCGAAACTCCAGGGAGATTCCTTCCAGCTTGCGACCATCTCGGCAGACGGGGAAACCGCAACGCAATCGGCCGGAGGCGGATTCCTCGACCGGCCCGGTGAAGATCTCGCCGGACGGCATGTTTCGCCGGCCGTCCGAGTTGATCCAGGTCCGACCCGCGACTTGGAGGGTGAGATCGGTCCCGTCGGCCTCGATCCGGATCGAGCGGACTCGCGACATGAATTCCACCAGCGCCGCCTGACGACGACCGAGATCCTTCCAGGCCGCAACCGGGTCGTCGCGGTCGAGGAACAAGGCCGATTGCACGAACGTCTCGTAATCGGTCAGGGACATACCGGCTTCTTCGGCGTAAGCGCCCGTCGGGAACTGCGTCAGCACCCAGCGCTTCAGCCGGGCAGCACGACGGACGGGGTCGCGAGCCCGCTCGTATGCGGCCTGCCGTCGCGGATCGATGCGGCTCATCGAACGCGTGTCGCTGTCCGCCGAGATCCGGATTCGAGCATCGACGGCCTCGATCTCGGCGATCGCCGACTTCGGCAAATGGACGAGCTGTTCGTCATCGGCGTGCTCGAGGAAGAACTCATGCAGGCCGGGGATCTCCAGTCGCACCAGCGGATGGGCTCCGCGCAATATCACGGCCCTGGCCGCGGCCTCGACCAGCGGCCTCGCTTCCAGGTCCGAGCCGATCGCGATCGTCTCGCCTCGCTCGACCCTCAGGCAATAATCCACCAGGAGGTCCGCCCACCGGCGGATCGCATCGTCTCGCAAAGGATTGGCCCCCGGGCCGCAAAGACAACTGTCGGAGTCGCTTCAGATTAGCTTATCGAAACGCAGGTCCCGCTGCAACATGGGGCGTGAGTCGCAACGGAACGGTTCATGTGGGAGGCCGTGGGCCGCTACCCAGGCGAGGAAATCACCAGTGGCTCGGACATAGGCTCTCCAAATCTGGCCGATGAGATGATGCCGACCATCGAGTAGCGGATCAGGACACCTCGGCCCGGCGAGTGCCGAGGTGGTTCCCAACGTCGTCCGGGGCCGTTCCGCGATGTCAAGACCGGCCCTGGTGTCTCGCATGGCGATGCTCGTCATCCTGCGCAAGGCGAACCGACGTCCACAGCCGCGATGAGAGGGTCCGATGGTCTGCGGCGCGGTTTGTAAAGAATTGTTACCAGATGCCGTCCAGGCCAGGGTGCAGTGTTGATTATTGTCATCAATCGTGAAAATCCGCGCGTTTGAACGGGAAAGCGCCGGGAAAAAGGCCGGTGGTTACTTGACGGACCGTCCGCACCGTGCCAACCATCTGTCTTAGTTCATTCGTTGCATCGGATCAACAGGAATCGGTGCGACCAATCAAGTGAGCGTGCGGCGTGGTCCAGCAGGCCGCGAGCCCGATTCCGTCGGTCGTGCGTCTCGCGAGTCCGAGTCGATCCAACCTGCGGAAGCAAGGAGTGCCACTCCCATGGTCGGTCATCCGTTGCGCGGTCTCCAACGGACGTTACGGACCTCGCGGGGCGGCCGGCCAGGGCGATCGAGGCGAGGCGAGCAACCCTGGTTCCTGGAGGCCTTGAGCACCAACTCCTCCTCTCGGGCAAGCCCACGATCGACACCGTCGATTCGACGGGCCATGGCACCATGGGCTCGGGCCACTCGGGCACGCAGCCCCACGTGATCGGCCAGCCCGACGCCAACACGAACACGGCCGGCAGCGAGATCGAATTTGACCCGCCCGTCTTTGCATCACCGCAGACGATCGCGCCGGCCGGCACGCGGGTGCTGTCCGAGGCGCCCGGCCCGGACATGATCGACGGCGCCGGCGCGAGCCTCCGGACGGTCGGCGCGGGGTGCCGTCGAGGTGCTCTCGGTGGTCAGCGGCGTGACGGCCAGCCTGACCGGCTTGACGGTCTCGGGCGGCCTGGCGGCTCGGGGAGGGTCCCCTCGGTCGTCGGCGGCAGGGTCACGCTCTCGGATGTCGCCGTCATCGACGACCAGATCGCCATACGCCCGGAAAGTGGGCCGGGATGGCGGCCATGACCACGAGCGGTGTCGAAGAGTTGGATCGTGAGACAATTGCTGACACCACAGTTCCTGGATGGATTTGCAGCATCGCCCGGGTTCTGAAACGGGCAGGAGACGATATCGATGACCGGCATTGATCGACCTTCGGCAGATCTGCGCGTGCGGCGCGTGGGGAGTTTCCTGGCGAGGCGACCGACCCGTCAGCTCGGTCGTCGAGCCTGGCGGGTGGAGGCGCTGGAAGATCGGACGCTCCTGTCCACGTTCACCGTCAACAGTCTGGGTGACGCCGGGGTGGGCACGGGCCTGTCGGGCGATCTGCGCTACGTCATCACGAAGGCCGATCAGACTACCGGCGACAACACGATCGAGTTCGCGGTGACCGGCACGATCGCGCTGAACTCGGACCTGCCGGACTTGAGCAACACGACCGGATTGACCGACATCGCAGGCCCCGGGGCGTCGAGCTTGACCGTGACACGCAATGGCTTCGTTCCCAGCATCTTCACGGTGGATGCCGACGTCCGAGCCGAGATCGCCAGCCTCACCGTTAACGGCGGCGGCATCTACAAGTCCGGCGGTGGCATCTCCAATTCAGGGAAGCTGACCGTCACCGGCTCCGCCGTCGAAAACAACGACTCCGGTCTCTTCGGCGGCATCGAGAATCTTGGCGGGACACTGACCGTCGCCGACTCAACCATCACCGATAATCAGTCCGGTGGCGAGGGTGGTGGTGGTATCGAGAACGCGAGTGGCACGGTGACGGTCATGGACTCTACCATCGACAACAACTCGTCCGCGGCGGATCACGGCTTTTTCGTCGGAACAGGCGGTGGCATCAGCAACGATGGCTCGATGACGATCACCGACTCCACCATCGACAACAACCGGGCCAGGCAGGGTGGCGGCATCGAGAACCATGGCACCCTGACCGTCATCAACTCCACCATCGCCGACAACACTTCCCGAGGATCCTTCGACAGCATAGGCGGCGGCATCGAGAACGATGGCACGCTGACCCTCACGAATTCCACCATCGCCGATAACTCGGAGCTCGGAAACATCGGATTCGGCGGCTACGGCCCCGGCAATGGCGGCGGCATCGCGAACGGTGGCACGCTGACCATCGCGAATTCCACCATCGCCGGCAACAACGTCTCCTACGGCGGAATCGGCGGCGGGTTGTATGTCTACTCTGGCACGCTGACCATCACGAATTCCACCATCGCCGACAACAACGTCTCCGGCGGCAGCAGGTTCACCACCCCTTCAGGCGGCACCAGCGTCTTTAGCGACGGCATAGCCGGCGGGCTGTATGTCGAAGGGCTGTATGTCGGCTCCGGAGCGGTCACCCTGGACAACACGATCGTCGCACTGAACACCGACACCTCGACCAGCGGTGTGACAGCCGACGACATCGACGGGACGGTCGCCTCGTCCAGCGCATACAACCTGATCGGCACAGGCGGCTCCGGCGGCTTGACCGACGGTACCAACGGCAACCAGGTCGGCGTCGTCAACCCGGGACTCGGCCCGCTCGCCAATAACGGCGGCCCGACCCAGACCATCGCACTCCTGCCCGGCAGCCCCGCCATCGACAAGGGTAGCAACGCCCTGGCCATCGATCCCACCACCGGACTCCCCCTGACGACCGATCAGCGCGGCCCCGGATTCGTCCGGATCATCAACGGCACGGTCAACATCGGCGCCTACGAGTTCACTCCCGACTCCGACGACGCGCTCTCGGTCACCTGGGGGACCCAAACCGCGGCGCTGCAGACCGCCGCCGATGGCCTCAGGCTCCTGCCGGCCGGCCGGAATACCGATTCTCCATGGCTGGGCATCGATCAGTTGCCGATCACGCTCAGCCGGGCCTATAGCCTGACCGCCGCCGACGTCTTCATCACCAGCGCCATCGGCGTCAACTACGGGCCGGTGACCGTCTCCGGCTCGGGGACGAGCTACACGATCGCCCTGGCCCGGTCGATCGACGCGGCCGACCGGGTCACGCTCATCGTCAACGACCCGGGGATCTCGGCCTTCTACCGCCGGCTCGACGTCCTGCCGGGCGACTTCAACGACGACGGCGTGGTCAACAGCCAGGACCTGGCCGGGATCCGCAACGAATGGCTGGGGATCGGCGGCGCCAGGCCCACGATCTTCGGCGACATCAACGGCGACGGCAAGGTGAATGTCGCCGACTACAATGCGGAGCGCCTGCTCATCGGCACGAGCCTGCCGTCGGTGAGCGACACGTCGATCGCGCTCAGCCCCGCGTCGCAGGGCGGTCCGGCAGTGGTGAGGATGGGCACGAGCAGCCCGTCGCCGCGCACGTCAGTGCCCCGAGCCCGGCCCCGCGCCGAGATTCAACTGTCGGGGCGAGGATCGATCCGGGGAACACTGCTCACCAGAGGCAGGCCGATCAACCAGCCGTTGATCGAGCCGCCGGCTTACAAGGCTGCGATCGGCTGACGGTCTCGAAAGGTTGGATCGTGAGACAGTTGCTGACACCACGGTTCTTCGGATGGATTTGCAGCATCGCCCGGGTACTGAAACGGGAAGGAGTCGATATCGATGATCGGCATTGATCGACCTACGGCGAATCTGCGTGTGCGTCGCGCGGGGAGTATCCTCATGTGGCGACAGACTCGTCACCGCGGGCGTCGAGCCTGGAGGGTCGAGGCGCTGGAAGATCGGACGCTCCTGTCCACCTTCACCGTCAACAGTCTGGGTGACGCCGGGGTGGGCACGGGCCTTTCGGGCGACCTGCGATATGTCATCACGCAGGCCGATCAGACCGCGGGCGACAACACGATCGAGTTCGCGGTCACCGGCACGATCGTGCTGAACTCGGCCCTGCCGGACCTGAGCAACACGACCGGGTTGATGGACATCGAAGGCCCCGGTGCGTCGAGCTTGACCGTGGCCCGCAGCAGTGTGTCGGGCTACGCCCTTTTTCAGCATCTTCACGGTGGATGCCGACGTCCGGGCCGAGATCGCCGGCCTCACGATCAGCGGCGGCTACCTGAACTACAGTAGCGGCATCGAGAACATGGGCATTCTGACCGTCAACGACTCCACCATCACCGATAATCGGTCCCCACAGGGCGGTGGCATCGATAACGCGAGTGGCACGCTGACGGTCATGGACTCCACCATCGCCGGCAACTCGGCGGACAACAACTCCGGCGGCATCGAGAACGATGGCTCGATGACGATCACCGACTCCACCATCAATGGCAACGAGTCCGGGACGGATCACAGCTTTTTCGTCGGAACAGGCGGTGGCATCGGCAACTATGGCTCGATGACGATCACCGACTCCACCATCGACAACAACCGGGCCAGGCAGGGCGGCGGCATCGAGAACGGTGGCACGCTGACCGTCATCAACTCCACCATCGCCGCCAACTCGGCCGAGGGGACCTACAACAGTTGGGGCGGCGGCATCGAGAACGATGGCGCGCTGACCATCACGAATTCCACCATCGCCGACAATTCGGCCGAGGAATTCTCCTACGGCGGCTACGGCCCCGGCTACGGCGGCGGCATCGCGAATGGTGGCACGCTGACCCTCACGGATTCCACCATCGCCGACAACAACGCCTCCGACAGCGGCAGCGGCGGCGGGCTGTATGTCTACTCTGGCGCGCTGACCATCACGAATTCCACCATCGCCGACAACAACGTCTCCGGCGGCAGCAGCAGCACCCCCAGCGGCGGCTGCTGCTACAGCGACGGCGTAGCCGGCGGGCTGTATGTCGGCTCCGGAACGGTCATCCTGGACAACACGATCGTCGCACTGAACACCAACAGTTCGACCAGCGGTGTGACAGCCGACGACATAGACGGGACGGTCGACTCGTCCAGCGCCTACAACCTGATCGGCACCGGCGGTTCCGGCGGCCTGGTCAACGGTACCAACGGCAACCAGGTCGGCGTCGCCAACCCGGGACTGGGCACGCTCGCCAACAACGGCGGGCCGACCCAGACCATCGCCCTCCTCCCCGGCAGTCCGGCCATCGACAAAGGCAGCAACGCCCTGGCCGTCGATCCCACCACGGGATTCCCCCTGGCCACCGATCAGCGCGGCCCCGGATTCGTCCGGATCATCAACGGCACGGTCAACATCGGCGCCTACGAGTTCACTCCCGACGCCGACGATGCGCTCTCGGTCACCTGGGGGACGCAAACCGCGGCGCTGCAGACCGCCGCCGATGGCCTCAGGCTCCTGCCGGCCGGCCGGAATACCGATTCTCCATGGCTGGGCATCGATCAGTTGCCGATCACCCTCAGCCGGGCCTATAGCCTGACCGCCGCCGACGTCTTCATCAGCAGCGCCATCGGCGTCAACTACGGGCCGGTGACCGTCTCCGGCTCGGGGACGAGCTATACGATCACCCTGGCACAGCCGATCAACGCGGCCGATCTCGTCACGCTGATCGTCGACAATCCGGGGATCTCGGCCTTCTACCGCCAGCTCGACGTCCTGCCGGGCGACTTCAACGACGACGGGGTGGTCAACAGCCAGGACCTGGCCGGGATCCGCAACGAATGGCTGGGGATCGGCGGCGCCAAGCCCACGATCTTCGGCGACATCAACGGCGACGGCAAGGTGAATGTCGCCGACTACAATGCGGAGCGCCTGCTCATCGGCACGAGCCTGCCGTCGGTGAGCGACACGTCGATCGCACTCAGCCCCGCGTCGCAGGGCGGTCCGACACTGGTGGGGATGGTCACGAGCAGCCCGTCACCGCGAACGTCAGCTCGCCGAGCCCGGCCCAGCGCCGAGATCCAACTGTCGGGGCGAGGATCGATCCGGGGGACGCTGTTCACCAGAGGCAGGCCGATCAACCAGGCCTTGATCGAGCCGCAAACTTCCAAGGCTGCAATCGGCTGACGGTCTCGTGTCGAGTTACGGCGACCGCATGGACTTGCCGCCCGCGCAATCAGCTAACTATCGGTTTCGGTTTCCCTTGGACGAGCCAGGATCACCATCATGATGCATCCGAGAACGCTTGCTCGATCGAGCTCCTTGTCTGGTCGGCCGGCCCGAGGACGCGGCGTCGGCACGTGCCGTCGGCCCGCCGGTTTGCTGCTCATTGTCTTGACGATGACCCTGGGCCCGGCGGTTGCCTGCCGTGCGTCGGGGGGGCTGGTCATCGAGGCGCCCGACCTGACAGTCGCGCCGGGATCCGTCGGCTCCTTCGATGTGCTGCTGGTCAATACCAACGCGGCCGGTGGCGCCAGCTACGCCGTATCGGGCGACTCGCTCGAACTGATGCTGTCGGGATCGCCGGGGATCGCGTTCACCGGTGTGACCATCAATACGATGGCCCCCTACATCTATACGGTGTCGGCGACCACCCTGCCGGGGTCGAATCCGCTCGACTACGGGATTACCTTTCCGAACGCGGGATTCACGGTCGGCGACGCCGACGGTGGCGCCCCTTACTATCAGACGGTCAATCCCGGTGATGCGTTCGGCCTGGCGAGCGTCTCCTATACGGTGAGCTCGAGCTTCTCGGGGAGCGACACGATCACGATCGCCGGCCTGAATGTCGGCACATCGCTCTCGGACATCGATGGGAACGCGATCCCATTCACGGCCACGAACGGCTCGATATCCGCGAGCGCGATTCCCGAGCCCTCGGCACTGATCCAGGCCGCGACGGTCGCCTTGATCGGGCTACTGGGCGGAGCCTGGCGAAGGCGGAGGCGCCGGCACCATTGAGGGGAGGCGCCACGAGCGAGACCTGGCACGATTCTGGGAGGTCGCCAGGATTCGCCCGATGTGTTCCGATCTTGTCGGCTTCAGCTTGGGCTGCCGTCGCGCTCGCCGCCGCCTCGCCGGTCGCTCAATCGCTAACAGGCGATCGGGTCGGGTTCCCCAAGGCGTGCCGGGAAAAATGCCAGGTGCTTCGCACGGTCAAGGCGCGGAGAGAAAGGGCAGGTCGTCATCCCGATTAGAGCGTGCCATGAAGTGATGGAACTTCTGTAGGTGGCCTCTGTGAGGCCGCGCGTTCGATCACGGGGTCACAGACCCCGTCTACAGCCGGAAAAGCCGGGAATTCAGGGATCACGGTTCATCACACGCTCTGAGGGGCTGTCCCATAAGGGGAACACTTGTCAAACGAATTGAATAATCCTTCCGGATTTTCTATCGCATTCGTGCGCCAGGAGTTACGACAAGGAAACGGCTCGATGTCGCCGTAGGTGCGTTCACGAATGGCCCGTGTGGTGGCATCCTCATGGGTAGGGGATGATGCGCGAAGTCATCCGAGGTCAGCCCTCGGGCCGATGACACCGCTTCGCTGTCCGTACGGTCCTCCTCGGAATGGGAGATGAGACGATCATTCACTCCGTAATCCTCGCCCCTGAACAGGGCACGCCGGCCCGCCGGGATCGGCGACCGTGGCGACGGAAGCCCGGCGAAAAGTTGCCATCGAGTGCCATTGAGTGCCATTGCCCGACCGGATCAGCGTCTGTCCAAGACCCTTCTGAGACAGACACTAAGCCGATAATGCTTAGGCGAGGCGATCGCCCGCGGTCGTGGACCTCACGATATGTCAACCGATCGCTTGACGTTGCGGCGACGAGTCTCCAAAATCAAGGCAAGGGTTCTTCCAGCCGCGAAAACACCAGGCGGCGACCGTCCCGATGACGGGAGAGGAGAGCGAGTGAGGCCACGAAATCGACCCTAATTGGCCGCCGCAGCTCTCCCGTGGAAGACTCCCGATCGCACCGGCATCATCCAGAAGGGAAGCTCGCATGCGCGTCCGTGATCGTTCGCAAACCACGAAGCCGGGGCGTATCGTCCCCAACGCGATCCGGGCGATCGCCTTGGGATTCATGTTGACCTCAGCCGCCACGGCTTACGAGGAACCCGATTCGTCGAAGCCAGGTAACGGGAAAAAAAGCCCCGCCTTCTCGGCCGCCGAGATGAGGTTGAGAGAAGATATCACCTACCTGGCCGCCGACGCCCGCGAAGGGCGCGCGCCGGGGACCAATGGGATCGAGGCGGCCGCCGATTATATCGCGAAGACCTTCCAGGCCGCGAGACTCAAGCCCGCGCCGGGAGCCGACGGGTATTTCCAGAATTTCACGATCGGCGGCCACCCTTCGCTGGGAAAGACCCAGGAACTGGCGCTCTACGGCCCCGACGGCAAGACGATACGAGCCGAGGGCCCGGCTGAATTCAGCCCGATGGCCATCGGCGTCGGCGCGACCCTGGAGAAGGTCCCACTCGTCTTCGCCGGGTATGGAATCACGGCCAAGAACGACGCTCACAAGCTCAACTACGACGATTATGCCGACGTGGATGTCAAGGGTAAGGCCGTCTTGATCCTCCGCCACAAGCCCAGGGAAGAGGATGCGAGCAGCCCCTTCGAGGGTCGTCGGGAGACCCGCTACTCGGCCTTCCAGCACAAAGCTACAAACGCGTTCCAGCACGGCGCGTCGGCCATCCTCCTCGTCAACGACCTGACCGCGATCGGCGAGGGTAAGGACGAGCTGCTGAAGGTCACCGACGGTGGGCCCGATTCATTCTCGAACATCCCTTTCGTGATGGTGACCCGCGACTTCGCGGATAAAGTGCTGGCCGCGGCGGGAGAGCCTTCACTCGAGAAGCTCGAGAAGCAGATCGTCAACGACCTCAAGCCGTGTTCGCGCGAGCTGAAAGGGTGGACCCTCTCCGAGCAAATCACGATCGATCGCCATGCGATCACCACGAAGAACGTGATCGGAGTGATCGAGGGGAGCGGACCGCACGCCGAGGAGACCGTCGTCATCGGCGGCCATTACGACCACCTGGGCCGGGGTGGCCTGCTGTCGGGCTCTATGGCGATCTTCTCCAGCGATATCCACAATGGCGCGGACGACAACGCATCGGGGACCTCCATGGTGCTGGAGATGGCGAGGCGCCTGGGTGCTCGCCGCGACCCGCCCCCCCGTCGAATCGTCTTCATGGCATTCTCGGGCGAGGAACGCGGGCTGCTCGGCTCCAAGTATTATGTCCAGCACCCGCTCATTCCGCTCGAATCCACCGTCATGATGTTCAATTGCGACATGGTCGGCCGTCTCAATGCCAAGAACGAGCTGACCATGATCGGGACCGGCACCTCGCCGGGCCTGGAAGCGCTGGTGGATGTCCTCGGCAAATCGGCCGGTCTCACCATCAAGAAGGTGGCCGGCATGACCGACGGATTCGGCGGCAGCGACCATCAGTCGTTCTATCCCAAAGGGATTCCCGTGCTGTTCGCCTTCACGGGCGTCCACAGCGATTACCACCGTCCCAGCGACGACTCGGACCGCATCAATTACGCCGGCATGGGCCGGATCGCCGATTATCTCGAGCTGCTGCTGCTCGACGTCGTGCGGCGCCCCGATCGTCCGGCGCTCGTCAAGATCGCCGAGCCCACGCACACTGCGGGCGCCGTTGACCCCGGCCGGATGTCTTCGGGAGTCTACCTGGGCACCCGACCCGACTATGCTTATGAGGCCAAGGACGGGCTCCGGCTCGACGATGTCAGCCCGGGTAGCCCCGCGGAGAAGGGCGGCCTCAAGGGAGGCGACCTGATCACCCGGTTCGGCGACAAGCCGGTCGGCACGATCTACGACTTCATGGAAAGCATGGGACGATACAAGCCGGGCGACCAGGTCGACATCCTGGTCAAGAGAGATGGCCATGAGGTCAAGCTCCGGATCACGCTCGGCAGCCGCCCCGGTCGGTGACGTTGGGAATGGGCCGACGGCTTGATGGATTGTCGGACAGAGCCCGAGCCTATTGGGACAGCCTCCTCATGCGGAGCAAGAGGATTCATCGCGTCAGCCGATTGGCAATCGCCTTCTCGGTCATGTTTGCGTCGATCGCCTTCGTCCCGCTCGGCTGCGGTCCCCAGGAATCCGATCGGCTGGTCGTGGCCACGAGCTGGCCGGAGGCCGATCGCCTTCGCATCGAGGAAGAGTTCGCCGGCTGGGTCCGAACTTCGAACCAGGACGGCCTCCGATCCGTCCGCCTGGAATGGTTGATAATCACGCCTGGTGACAACGTCGATCGTCTCGCGGTCCGCCGCAATCCGCCGGACGTCCTGCTCGGCGGCCCGGCTTCAACGTTCGAGCGGCTCGGTCGGATGAATCGTCTCTCCCCCCTGCCCATCGAAGGCTCGCCGTCATGGTCGGTCGCGCGCCGGACGTCGATCCGATTGGCCGGTTCGTCACGACAATCGCTTTCATCAGGGCGAGCGATCAAGCCCCAGACGACGCCCGGTCCCGCCGGCGAGATCGGGCCGGACGCACCGGATGCCGCGACGGTCGCATTCGATGATCCCCGCAACGACCCGATCTCGCTCGCGTGGGCGAAGGGCCTCGTCCGGGTCGTCCCGTTCCGGGACGGTTATTCCCGGCTGATTCGACTGACCGGCCACTCGTGCCGGATCGGACGTCAATCCGGTTCGGCGAGGGCCGCGGTCGATCGCGGAGACGCCGATCTGGCCCCCGCGGTCATTACCGAAGCTCCGACACCCGGTGGCTCTCCCGTCGAACCCTGGGTCGAAGGTGTTGCCATCCTGGCAAGCGCACCGCATCCCGATCGGGCTCGATTATTCCTGCAGTTCCTGGGAGAGGCCCATCACGCGGACTCCGACCATCGAATACCGGAGAATCCCGCCGCCTCGAGCGACCTCCTCGCGGAGTTGCTGGGTGCGACCATGGTTGACGCCCAGGATGAGCTCTGGGCCGCGTGGACGGCACTGGAACGCGAGGGCTATCCCGAACATGCGCTCCGTTGGTTGACCGAGCCCCCTCCCTGGCCGCCGGCATCGGTCGCCAGGATGATGACCGGAGCGGGCGAGCACGGGATGCCGATGGTCGAGACCCTGGCCCGCCAGCTCGCGACGGAGCCCACGGTTCGAGCCTGGCTCGTGAGGAGCTGGCTCTCGCCTCGACGCCAGATCGATGAGAAGATGATCGACGAGATAGCCCGGGCGGCCGACGGTCGCCTCCTCCATGAGCCGAGATTTCGCGACTGGCTGCGAGAGGAGTGGACCGCCTGGGCTCGCCAGCGCTACCGACGCGTGGCTCGCCTGGCATCTTCGCCGGCCGGTCGCGGTCGGTAGTGAGCGGCCAACGGGCAAAGTGGATGTCCGCGTGTCCTTTCTGAGCGACCACCCATGACCAATGACCATTACTCATGCTAAGAGTCATCCTTGAAGGACTGGTCAAGCGATTCGGCTCGATCTTCGCCGTCGACGATGCCTCGTTCGAGTTGCAACCGGGCGGGATGAACTATGTGCTCGGCCCCTCGGGCGCGGGCAAGACGACACTCGCCCGCTTGCTGGCAGGGCTCGAGTCGCTCGACGATGGCGAGATCTATTTCGGAGAGCGGATGGTGCAGGATATCGCCCCGCACGAACGCGGCGTCGGCATGGTCTTCCAGGATCTCGGACTCTGGCCGGGTCTCACCGTGATCGAGAATGTCGCCTATCCACTCAAGGCGCGGAAGCTCGCGCGCAGGATCGTCGCCATCGGGTCGCCGAGACGCTGACCGCCTTGCGGATCGATAGCCTCGCCAACCGTCGGCCCGACCAGTTGACACCGCACCAGCGAATCCGGACAGCCCTGGCGCGTGCCCTGGTGACTCGGCCCGAGTTCTTGATCCTCGACGAGCCGTTCGGAATGCTCAACCCCCGTGCCCGGGAAGAATGCTGGGACGATCTCCGTCGGGTCCACACCGAGGCCGGTATCACGTCGCTGGTCCTCACGGATGATGTGGACGAGGCGCTCGCCCTGGCGAGTCATCTGGCCGTGATGGACCTGGGACGGATCGTCCAGGTCGGCCCGACCCATGAGCTTTATAATCGGCCCGCCGATGTTTTCGTGGCGCGGTTATTGGGGCCGACCAACTTGCTCCAGGGGCAGATCGAGAGCCACGGAGCGGACCTTCGTGGCGAGGTGGTCATCCGAACCCCCCTGGGGCGGCTGGTCGGCCGAAGTTCGCCGGGCGCACCCGGTCAGGGGGCTTCAGTCACGGTCTCGATCAGGCCGGACACGCTGGCCGTCGTCACGACGGTCCCGGCCGGGTGGAATCGGTTCCCGGCGACCATCGAGGGGATCACGTTCCAGGGCCCACTTCGTCAGATCCGGGCACGCGGGCCCGGCGACTGGCCGATCATGGTCTCCGTCCTCCAGAGCCAGTCGCAGGGTTTGCGCGAGGGCCAGAGTCTGACGTTATCCGTGGCTCCGGAAAATGTCGTCGTCCTCCCGGGGAGATTCGCCCTGGGAAGCGCCTCAGCAGGGCCGGGCGGCCCCGATTTCCCTTGAACAACACGCCGCGAACCCGAGTATGACCGAACCATCTTGCATTGCGGTGGGCGTCGGACGCCAGCCCCGCTCGAGCCGACGAGCCAGCAGCTCCGCCGCTGACGGTTGATGGTCCCAGATGGCGACCGCCATCACGGCGCCCAGTCAGCTCGACTCGAATACGATGAAGAGTCGGTCCGAGACGCGAACGACGACATCGTGGTGGAACTCATCCTGCACGATCACATCCACGAACTCGGCGCTGGGTCGACGAGCGATCGCCCAGGGTATGACCCCATCCAAGCTCGCGAACTCACGCACTTCATCAAGAACGGAATCGTCGGACATCGCTGACTCCGTCTCCGGAAATACCCAAGGCCACTCACCAATCGCGGGCGACCGCCACGAGGTGACTACGGGCCAGGTCCGCGGACGGGACTCGATCCCCTCAGCAAGCCGATGCGGATGAATCCAGGTCGGTCCGACTGTCGGAGGTAAGCTAACGATGCGAATTAGAAAGGTCGAGGGCTCGAGAAGGGGAATTCCTGTGGCATCTCCTGATATCGTTCATCCAAGCACGACATGCACAGGGGCGGAAAGAGCGCCGTCTTGAGCATCTGGACGACCGGGGCGGCCAGGGACAACGACCTGGGAAGCCGCCGCGGCTCGCTCACACTATGAATGGTGTTCGCCCCGCATCGACGGCAGTAGCATATGGTTCGGGCCATCGTGTAGACCTCTCAGGTCCGATGAAAGTTTCAGCATTCGTCGCCACGAGAAGCGAACAACTCGTGAACGGGTTGCGTAGGCCGGAACGGCTTGCAATCGTCATCGGAACTCATGTTAGACAGGGCGAATGTCAGTCTACAACGATTTTTTCTCCAAAATTTGAGATTTTTTTCCGTCAGTTTCGCTGAAAAAATTAAGACTGTCTTAGGAAGCTGATCGCTGAGGCAAGTCATTCGTGCCCAAAGCCCTGCTTCCAAAGCATTTTCTGGCTGTTTCAGGTCCGGATCTCCTTAAAAAAGTATGGCAATAGTCTTGGACATCTTTAGAATAGCGGCCAATCACACACTGAGATGATTTACTCCTGATGGGATGCATGGAATCTTACGATCTTGTCGAATCGAGTCGTCCCTCGGCGTCGTTATGATGGCTATCCCATTCTCACCGATCGACCGAGCAGGCGGATTGTCATCCTCGCGGGTGGCCCCGCTGATGCGTTGAAACTCGGCCTGCTCGAGTGGGGCGCCCTGCTACGGTGTCGCCCTGAACGTAGACTCATGAAAACCGGATCACCACTTTCCCGAAATGTGCCCCGCTCTCCAGGTATTTGAACGCCTCCACGGCCCGGTCGAACGGGAAGATGCGGTCAACGACCGGCTGTAATCGGTGCGATTCGACGGCTCGGAGCATGGACTCGAACATCCGACGGGAGCCCACGAAGATCCCCTGGAGTCGGATGTTCTTCATCAAGATCGGGACGGGGTTGAATTCTCCCCCTCCGCTCAAGACCCCGATCAATGCGATGGTGCCCCCTAGCCTGGCGGCGCGCAAGGACTTCGGCAGAGTTCCCGCCCCGCCCACCTCCACGATCAAATCGACCCCTCGGCCTCCCGTGAGTTGTCGGACGCTCTTATCCCAATCGGGATTGGTCTTGTAATTGATCACGTCAGAAGCCCCGAGGCCGCGGACTCGCTCGAGTTTTTCATCGCTGCTGGATGTCGCGATCACGGTGGCCCCGGCCATCCGTGCGAATTGCAGCGCGAACAGGGAGACTCCGCCCGTCCCCTGTAGAAGTACGGTATCTCCCGGCTTGATCTCGCCGGTTTCGACAAGCGCATGCCATGCGGTCACCGCCGCGCACGGCAAGGTCGCCGCTTCCTCGAAGCCGAGATGCGAGGGGATCGAGAGAAGCGCATCTTCCGGGTAAACCACCTCCTCCGCCATCACACCATCGGCCTCGGCCCCGAGGGCGGACCGGGCATTCGCCTCGGTCATGGGACCGTCCTGCCACGCGGGCGCGAAGCACCCCACGACCCGGTCACCGGCCTTGAGGCGCGAGACACCGGCACCCGTCGAGACCACCTCACCGGCGCCATCGGACATCGGGATGATCGGAAGCTTCAACCGGGGGTTGTAGATCCCTTTCGAGACCATCAGGTCCCGGAAGTTGAGCGAGGCGGCGCGAAGGCGGATCAGGACCTGGCCCGTCCCGGGCACCGGGCTCGGGATCTCCTCGCACTTGAGGGAATCGGGGCCGCCGAAATCGTGGAGACGATACGCTTTCATCACCGACCCTTTCCGAAAGAGACTCGAGAAACCATCCCGCCCGCGTACGGTAGCTCCATCTTGCCCTGGCCGGAATGCATCGTCCATCCGGCGGCGAGGGCACCGCATTCTCTCGCTCCGAGATGCAGCGCAACTCATGGATCGCGGGCGGTGAGGTCATCAGTACCGACCAAGATTGAACCGCGCCTTCGGCGCCGACCTTCCGGGTCGGGGCCGCACGAGTGTCGTCTTGACGCGTCCGTCTACAATGGGGATGAGTGGACGGGTCGCAGCCAATGAAGGACGAGTCGAATGAAGCCATTCCTGCTCAATGTCGGCGACGAGCATAACGAAGGACCCTCAACGCCACCGATCCCCGATCGAACGTCGGCCGAATCGAGGGAGAGAGAGGCGCTCGACGCCTACTCGAGCGTCATCGTTTCGGTCGCCGAATCGCTGGGTCCGGCGGTGGTCAACCTGAGTGTCATGGATGGTGAAGGCGGTCGGCGAGGCGGCGGATCCGGCTCGGGTTTCCTGTTCACGCCGGACGGCTTCCTCCTGACGAACCATCACGTCGTCCGCCGGTCGAGCCGCATCCGGATCCGGCTCAAGGACGGCCGGGAGGTCTCCGGCCGGGTGGTAGGCGCCGATCCCTGGACCGACGTGGCGGTCGTCCACGCGGATGCCTCCGACCTGCCGCACGCGACGCTCGGAGCCTCCAACGGTTTGCGCGTCGGACAGCTCGCGGTCGCCATCGGCAGTCCCTTCGGTTTCGATTCGACCGTCACCGCCGGCGTCATCAGCGCGCTGGGACGCAGCCTGCGGAGCATCACCGGCCATCTCGTCGATAACGTCATCCAGACCGATGCGGCGCTCAACCCGGGTAATAGCGGCGGTCCGCTGCTCGATAGCCAGGGGCGAGTCATCGGCATCAACACGGCCATCATACCGTCCGCGCAGGGGATCTGCTTCGCGATCCCGATCGACATCGCCAAGCTGATCGTGCCGCAGTTGATGCAGCACGGACGCGTCATCCGGGGCTACCTCGGTATGCACGGGCGTGATGTGCCGATCCCTCGATTGATCGCCCGCCGTCTGAACGTCAGTCAGGAGACCGGCGTGGAGGTCGTCGGCCTGGAGCCGAATGCACCGGCCGCGCAATCCGGCCTGAGCGAGGGGGACATCATCCTGGCTCTTGCCGATCAGCCGATCACGCGAGTAGACATGCTTCAGAAGCGACTCACGGAGATCCCCGTCGGCATCCCGGCCGAGGTCGTCATCCTTCGCGGCGAGCGTCGCCTGGAGCGATTCGTGGTGCCGGGCGAGTATCCGAGCCTGGACATTTGAGTCGGTTCGAGAGGGTTCAAGCGTTGCCCCGTCCGCTCCCTCTTCGTTCGCGATTCGGTTGTGATAGGCGCTAGCAATTCCGACTTACGTCCGAAGGGGGGTGGCTGGACTCTTCACGGATTGTCCTGCCTCATCGGGAATGAGCGTGGTATCCTCGCGTCCTGCGAGAGCCATTCCCGTGCAAGTCGAGAGCGTTATCGGCGGCGAACCGCGAGCCCGTGGTCCGCGAGCGGCATCGGCCCATTTTCTCCCATCGTCATGAAACGAAATCGGGCGGATGCTTCTTTGTAGGGATAGAGGGCCAGCTTCTCGGGAGTTCCGCCGATGCTCCATGCAACCAATTGTCCGGTTTGCTCGTCTGTGCTGCCGCCCGACGCGCCGGGCGGCCTCTGTCCCCCCTGCCTCCTGCGACAAGGGCTCGCGTGCGACGGGTCCCGGCCTTCCGGCATTGACGTCGCCGGTGCGTTCGAGCGGGCGGAGTTGGGCGCCCATTCCGACTCGATTCCCGGACTCGGTGCGATTTCCCGCCTGCTGCTCCGAGAGGCCAGATCCGCCGAGATCCCCCGTCCCGTCGTCAGGACATCATCCACGGAGATGCCCGCGCCGGCCCATCGCGGCGACCGCTATCAGCTCCTGGGCGAGATCGCCCGCGGCGGCATGGGTGCCGTCCTCAAGGGCCGTGACCACGACCTGGGCCGCGACCTGGCCATCAAGGTCTTGCTCGAGAAGCACCGCGACCAACCCGAATTGATCCGCCGATTCATCGAGGAGGCGCAGATCGGCGGCCAGCTCCAGCACCCGGGGATCGTCCCGGTCTACGAGTTCGGCCGGTTCGGCGACGACCGCCCTTACTTCGCGATGAAGCTGGTCGAGGGCCGTACGCTGGCAGCATTACTGGCCGCGCGCCACGGCGTTGCGGAGGATTTGCCCGGGCTGCTCGACATCTTCGAGGAGATCTGCCGGACGATCGCTTATGCGCACGCCCGGGGCGTGATCCATCGCGATCTGAAGCCTTCCAACGTCATGGTGGGCCACTTCGGCGAGATCCAGGTGATGGACTGGGGCCTGGCCAAGGTCTTGACTCGAGGCGATCGGGCCGACGAGCCTTCGGCCCGACCCGTTCGTCCGTGCGAGACGAGCTGGGCCGACCGCGACGGCTCGGATGCGGCAGTCTCGAGGGCCGGGTCCGTGCTGGGGACGCCGGCGTACATGGCACCCGAGCAGGCGCGGGGTGACCTCGAGCGGGTGGACGAGCGGGCCGATGTCTTCGGGCTCGGAGCCATCCTCTGCGAGATCCTGACCGGCCGCCCACCCTATGTGGGCGTCAACTCCGGAGACGTCCAGCGGCTGGCAGCCCGGGCCGAGCTCGACGACGCCTTCGATCGCCTGGGCGGCTGCGGCGCCGAACCCGAGCTGGTGGCCTTGTCCCGACATTGCCTGGCGGCGCGGCCCGAGGATCGACCTCGAGATGCCGGGATCGTGGCCTCCGAGATGACCGGCTACCTCCGCGGGATGCAGGAGCGGCTCAAGCAGGCCGAGCTCCGTCGCGTGGAGGCCCAGGCCCGGGCGTCCGAAGAGACGAAGCGGCGCCGGCTGGCCGTGGGCCTTGCGGCGGCGCTCGTCGGACTCGTCCTGACGGCGGGCGGCGGAGGCGCCTGGTCGCTCCACCAGCATCATCTCCGCGCCGCACGCGTCGATCCCCTCATCGCCGAGGCCGAGATGCTCGAGTCGCAGGCCGGGGCGGCAGGGGACGACCTGGCCCGCTGGCAGGCCGCCCGCGAGGCCGCGCGCCGCGCCCTGTCGGTCGTCCACGACGCCCGCGACGCCTCGACGCGCCGCCGGGTCGCGACCCTGGCGGAGCGGGTCCGGGCGCGGGCCGACGCGGCTGATTCCGACGCCAGGCTCCTCGACAAGCTCGACGAGGTCCGCGAGGCGATCGATGACATCCCCGAGGCCCAGACCGAGTCGGCCTACGAGGCGGAGTTCCGCGCCGCGAGACTCGTCCCCGATGCGCGGGCCCCGGAAGAGCCGGGGCGATCCATCGCGCGACGGCCGTCGCGAACGGCCGTCGCGCTGGCGGTCGCGCTGGACCACTGGGCGAGCCTGCGGTTCGAAATCGGCGACCGGTCGGGTGCCCGCCGGATCTCGGCCGCCGCCCGGGCCGCCGACCCGGACGATTTCCGGGGCCGGCTCCGCACGGCATTGATGGAGCCGGGCGTCCGGGCGCGCAGGTCGGCCCTTGGCGACCTGGCCCGATCGGCACCGGCCGCCGAGCTGCCCCCGGTGACCGCGGCACTCCTGGGAGCGGGCCTCCTCCACGCCGGAGACCCGAGCACCGCCGAGTCCGTGCTCCGGCCGACGCAAAGGCGACATCCCGCCGACCCCTGGCTCGCCCAGGTCCTGGCGAATACGCTCGAGAAGCAGAACCGGACCGAGGAGGCGATTCGCTACTACTTCATCGCCCGCGCCGCCCGACCCGAATCGACCCACGCCCTGGCCCATGCCCTCGAACGCAAGGGTGAACGAACCGAGGCGATCGCCGTGTTCCGCGAGGCGATCCGGCTCAATCCGTCGAGCGCACGGCACCTCTCCTGTCTCGCCAAAGCGTTGGAGGCGCGAGGGCAGGTCCGGGAGGCCGAGGAGGCGATCGACGCGGCCATCGCCGCCGGTCGAGAGTCGCTGAAACGGGCCCCCGACGTCTCGCTGCACCATATGCTCCTCAACATCGCCGTCCACCAGCCCGGCCGGCGGGACGAGATCATCGAAGCCTATCGGACCGCGATCCGGCTCCGGCCCGATGATGCTTCGACCCGTGTCCACCTCGGGCCCATCCTGCGCGCACCGGCCGGGCGGACGAGGCGATCGCCGAATTCCGGGAGGTGATCCGTCTCGATCCCGATTTCGCCGAGGCTTACTCCGGACTGGGCATGACCCTCTCGAGCCTCAAGCACGACTACGCCGGAGCCGTCTCGGCCCTCCAGGAACTGATCCGGCTCAGGGCGGATGACCCTCTGGCCCACCACAACCTCGCTGTCGTCCTGAACGAGCAGGGCCGTCTCGACGAGGCGATCGCCGAGTACCGCACGGCGATCCGTCTCGATCCCGATAATGCCAAGGCGTATGGCAACCTGGCAGCGATCCTCTGCAGCATCAAGCCCGACCAGGTTGAGGGGCGTGCCGCGCTGCGGGAAGCGATCCGTCTCGACCCCGGCGATGTCAACTCGCATTACAATCTCGCCGTTTCGCTGGCACTCACGGGCCTGTTCGATGAAGCGATGGCCGAATACCGAGAGACGATCCGGCTCCAGCCTCGCCTGGCGAACGCCCACTACAACCTCGGCAGAGTCCTGGGACAGTGCGGACGGGTCGAGGAGGCGATGGCCGAGTATCGGACGGCGATCCGGCTCAAGCCCGAGTTCGCCGAGCCGCACTGCAACCTTGGGTTGCTGCTCAGGGACCGGGGGGAGTATGGCGAGTCGTTCATCGAACTCGAGGTCGGCCACGAACTGGGCTCGATGCGACGCGCCTGGCGCTATCCGTCGAAGCGATGGCTGGAGCAGGCGCGGCGACTGGCACGACTCGCACCGAAGGTGCCCGCGATGCTCCGCGGCGAGTCCCAGCCGGACGATGCCGTCGGGCGTGTCGACCTCGCCGTGATCGCCGGCGGCAAGGGCCTGCACGCGATGGCCGCCCGGCTCTATGCCGAGGCATTCGCGGCCGACCCGCGCCTGGTCGAGGACCTGGAGAGCGAATACCGCTACGACGCCGCTTGCTCCGCGGCGCTGGCCGGCTGCGGCAAGGGCAACGACCAGCCGCCACCCGACGAAACGGCCCGGACCAAGCTGCGCCGGCAGGCCCTCGACTGGCTCGGAAGCGAGCTGAACTCCCTGTCGCTAATCGCGTCGAGCGGCTCGAATGATGCTCCCGCGGCCCGACGCCGCCTCGCCGAGAAGCTCGAACACTGGAAACATGACCCCGACCTGGCCGGCATCCGCGCAGCCGACGCCCTGAAGCAACTCGACCGGGCCGAGCAAGCCGGCTGGCGAACCCTCTGGGCCGAGGTCGACCGCGTCCTCGCCCGGTCGCCGGCCGCCTCGCATTGATCGTCAAATGAGAGATTGAACCATTGTAGGGTGCTCTGTGAGCACCTCCCCTCGATCGGTCCGGCCGCATTCCCGACATGAGCCTGGCCGCGTCCCGCTCCCCGAGCGCGCAGTCTCTTGATCGCGAGTTCGTTCCCGTTTCGGGCCTCAACGTCGACCCTATTTCACCCATGAGGATGATCCACCGATGAATCTCAATGGATTCCTGTCCCGATTGAACTGCGTCCCCCCGACCTTCGAGCCGGCCCGGCGTCATCGGCGGCGACGATCGCCGCGGCTGGAGTCTCTCGAAGGCCGACTGGTCCTCAGCTCCCTGACCGTGACGAGTGCCGCCGACAGCGGACCGGGGTCTCTCCGCGCCGTCATCGCCCAGGCCCAGGCCGGCGCCACCATCGCGTTCTCCTCCCGATTGGACGGCCAGACCATCAGCCTGACCGACGGCGAGCTGGCGATCGACGAGAGCCTGACCATCAAGGGGCCGGGCGCCGGGCTGCTCGACGTGGATGCGGGCGGGACGAGCCGGGTGTTCGACATCACCTCGGCCTCGGCGACCGTCACGATCTCGGGCCTGACCATCAGCGGCGGCAACTCCGAGGATGGCGGCGGCATCCTGGACCAGGGGGGGACGCTCACGCTGACCGGCGATACGCTCAGCAAGGATGAGGCGTTCGGCGTCAATCCCGGCGACACCGTGCAGGGCGGCGCCGTGGAAGTCACCGATAGCGGGACGCTCACCGTGAGTTCCAGCAGTTTCGTGAAGGACCTGGCGCAGGGCGCCGCGGCGCCAACGGGGGCACCGCGACCATCAACGGCACCGGAGGCGACGGAGACGGCGGCGCCATCTTCGCCGAAGTCGGGACGACCCTGACCGTCACGGGCTGCAGTTTCACCGGCAACCAGGCGATCGGCGGCGCCGGCGGTTCCGGCGGCGCGGGTTACGTGAACGGTTTCGGCGGCAACAGTAACGGTTCGGCCATCGACACATCGAGCATGGCCCTCTCGGTGACGAACAGTACCTTCACAAGCGACCTGGGTCTCGGCGGCGCCGGCGCACCGGGCCTGCAAGCCCAGCCTTTTACCGACAATGGCACCGGAGGCGGCGCCAACGGCACGATCAATATCGGCTCACCCGCGGCCTCTGCTCCCTTCACCTTCGTCGGCGACACCTTCGCGGCCGAACAGGCCACCGGAGGCGCTGGGGCCAACAGTGTGGGGCCTGGTCTTGCGACCTACGGCGGCCAGGGCGGTTACGCCGGCGCCCTCCTCAACAATGATAACGGCATACCGGCTATGACCATCCAGAATTGCGCCTTCACCGGCAATGTAGCCCAGGCGGGTGCCGGGGGCACCAGCGAGTACGGCGGTGGAGGAGGTGACGGCGGAGCCGCACTGATTTACACTGGCGGTGACCTCACGATCAACGGCTCAAGCTTTGCCGGGAATCAGGCGCTCGGAGGTGTCGGCGGCACTGGCGGCGCCGAGGGAGGAGGCCCCGGCGGGTTCTCCGGCGCCGTCGTATTCGTCGATGGCAACCTCACGCTGAGCGACTCGACGTTCACCGACAACCTGGCGATCGCCGGCGCCGGCGGCGCGGCGGGCGCCGGCGGTGTTGGAGGACCCGGGGGAGTCAGCACCGGCGGTGCGATTTTCGTGTATTCCCAGTTGTCCGCGTCCGGCAGCACCTTCCTCGACAACGAGTCGATCGCTGGGGCCGGCGGCGCCGGCGGGGCGGGGGGTGCGGGTGGCGCCGGCGGACTGTCGGAAGGCGGTGCCATCGACGTCCAGGGTTTCCCGGTCGTCCCCCCGTACCAGACATTCCCGGTCAGTACCATCGCATCGAGCCTCTTCGTAGGGAACGAATCGATCGGCGGCGCGGGAGGCGCCGGAGGCCAGGGTGGCGATGGCGGCGACGGAGGTTTGAGCACCGGTGGCGACATCGTCTCTCTTGGTAACCTCTCCATCACCTCGAGCGCTTTCTTCTTCGGACAGGCACTGGGAGGTGCGGGCGGATCGGGTATCGCTGGAGGCGTCGGCGGTGCGGGTCAAGGCGGCAGCCTGGACCTGATCGACAGCGCTTACGGATTCCCGCCACTCGCATTCACCTGCACGGTGACCGGCACGAGCGTGATCGGTGCGGTCGCTGAGGGAGGTCCCGGCGGTTCGGGGGGCCTTAACGGCTCCGGTGGTGCAGGCGGGCTCGCGCAGGGCGGGGGCATCTCGGTCAGCCAGCAGGGCAATGGCACGTTCCAGGTCACGATCTCGCAGAGCGACCTCTCCGCGAATGCCGCCGTCGGCGGGTCTGGCGGCTCCGGTTCCGTCGGCGGGACTGGCGGCGACGCCGAGGGTGGCGGGCTCTTCGTCAACCCCACCTCGATGGTCGCGCTCGACGATGACGCGATCCTCGGGAATCTGGCCGATGGCGGCTCGGGCGCCACCGACGGCACCGGCTCGGGCGGCGGCGTCTACCTGTCCGGCACCGGCTCGACGCGGAAGGACACGACGATCGCCGGGAACTCGGCGTCGACCAGCAACAACGATGTATATGGCTCCTTCGATTGACCCGGCGACGGGCCGGACCATGCGAGGCGCGGCGAACACTGGCGCCGAGCCTCGATTCCGGGCGGGCGGATTCGCGACCGCACCGTCTTGGCGATCGGCCCGCCCGGCCTTAGATTGGATCGAATCGTCGCGCACCACGGCCTGCTTCCGATCCTGGCGAGCAACCCGATGACCGATCTCCCGACGGCGGCGCAGCCCTCCAACGCCCAGTTCCCGACCACGCATTGGAGTCAGGTCGTCGTCGCGGGCAACCCGGCCGAGCCCGAGGCCCGCGCCGCGCTCGCCGCGTTGTGCGGCCGCTACTGGTATCCGCTCTATGCATTCATCCGCCAGCGAGGACACGATCCCGCATCGGCCGAAGATCTCGTCCAGGGCTTCTTCGCCGCGCTCCTGGAGAAGGAGGGCCTCGCCTCGGTCAACCGATCCAAGGGCCGATTCCGATCGTTCCTCATGGCCGCCTGCGGTCACTTCCTCTCCAACCGCCGCGATCACGACCGGGCTCTCAAGCGCGGTCGCGGCCGGGTGTTCGTGCCGATTGACGCCCTGCAAGCCGAGGACCGCTACCGTCGCGAGCCCGCTCACGAGCTGACCGCCGAACGGCTCTTCGAGCGTCGATGGGCCACAACCCTACTCGAGCATGTCCTGGAGCGGCTCGGCGCGGAGCCGTCGGCCGCCGGCAAGGGCGGCCTGTTCGCCGCGTTGCGACCGGCCCTGCTCGGCTCGGTCGAGACGGTCCCCTACGCCCGCATCGCCACCGAGCTCGGCTGCTCGGAGTCGGCGGCCCGCCTGTCGGCCCATCGCCTCCGCGCCCGCTATCGAGCCCTGCTCCGCCAGGAGGTCGCCCGCACCCTCGCCGATCCCGACGCCGTCGACGACGAGATCCGCGACCTCTTCGCCGCCTTCTCGTCTTGAACGGCCATCGCGCGGGCAAACGCGGGTGCCTGACCCGATCCTCAATCGCTCTTGCCCGGGGAAGACCGACTCAACGGCCGACCCCGCGACCACCGTGCTGTCGAGCCCAGCCCCTTTTCTGATAGGATGATGCGGAATTCCCGTCCGCGACAGGGCGACGAGTCGGTCAAGGGGTCTCGTTGGGATGCTCGTACTGAGATGGATGCGCTCCGCGACACGAGGGGTTTTGGGGCTCCTCACGGTCGTGCCGTTCGTGTCGCTGGCCCTGGGGGTCATCGTTGACCGTGGTCCGGGCGGCGAGGTGAGATTCTCACTGTTCCCGATGGCGCTCCAGGCCCTGGACCCCTTTGCCTGGACCTGCGCCGGGAATAGCCTGATCTTCGCGACCGTCGTGACGACGATTGCGACGACCACGGGGGTCGCCCTGGGCTGGCCGCTGGCGAGACTCCGCTTCCGGGGGCGATCCATCCCGAAGGCCGCCGCGGTCTCCTTGCTCGCGGCCTCTCCGGTCGTGCTGGCGCTGGGGCTCTCGGAAATCCTCCACTCCTGGCCGTCGGTGATCCGCGCGCCGGGTACCGGTAATGAAGGATGCAGCCTGGAGACCTGGCGTGGAGCCCCTTTATGGTTTCTCTGGATCTGGTCCACCCTCCCACTTGCGATCGCCATGGTCATGCTGGCCATCGCCCCGGCCGTCGAGCGAATCCAACCGGCCTGGGAGGACGCCGCGCGACTCTCGGGCGTCGGGTCGTTCACGAGCTGGCGAAAACTGATCTGGCCCTTGATCCGCCCGACCGCTGCGCGAGTGGCGGCCGTCGTGTTTTCGCTGGCCCTGGTCGAGCCGGGCGCACCGCTGATCCTGGGTCTGAGACGGACGCTCGCCTTCCAGATCGTCGAGGCCGCGGGGAGAGCCGATCCATTCCCTCGCACGGCCATCTGGGCCGCGATGGCGGGACTGCTGGCCCTGGCCGGCCGGGTGATGCTTCGCGGTTGGGGAGGTGCGCCGATACTCGGTTTCGCGGCGGACCATGCCCCCGCCGGCAATCGGACCGCCGCGAAGCGACCTGGATTTTGGGCGCCCCTGATTGGCACCGTGGCGCTGGGCGGAGCCGCGTTCGTCGGCTGGCTGCCCGTCCTCGGCCTCTTGCGGATCGTCCTCGATCGCCCGAGCCGTCCCTCCGGATCGGAGGGATCGGCGGCTCGTTCCTGGACCCCGCTGATCGGACGGCTTTTCGATCCGCCGATGCTTCAGCTTGCGGTCAACTCCCTGGTCCTGGGACTCGAGGTTGCTGCCGTGATCGTCCTCCTCGCATGGCTGATCATGCCAGGCCTGCGAGCCGTCTCGTCGCGGAGTCTCGGTTCCCGCCTCGTCCGTCCGATCGCGATGATGCCCCCACTCCTCCAGGGAGTCGGGATTCTCACGCTCCCCTGGCTGATCGGCCTGGCCGCTTCCTCGCTCCATGCATCCCAGCGCTCCAGAGGCCTGGCCGCCCGCTTGAGTGATCTGGCCATCGAGCTCAGTGCGGATCGAAATCCCTGGATCATTCTCGTGGTTGCCGTAAGCCTGACGGTCGGGCTGAGTTTCCTGCGAAACTGGCAGTGGTCGGCCGAATCGGAAGTCCGCGATCGACGCTCGTGCCCGGATGCAGCCCTCTTGGTGGGCGTCTCCGCCGCGCGTGCCCGGGCCGTCGCATCCTGGAGGCCGGGCCGCTGGATCGGCCGCTTCCTCCTGGTGGCGTGCTTCGCGGCGACCGGTCTGACGCCGGCATTGCTCTTCACACCCTGGATGGACGGACGGACGATCTCGCCGGGAATCCTGATTCTGGCCGACTCGACCGATAACGCCCGCACACAGGCGGCGATCCTGGGCCTGATCGTCCTGGCCGCGAATGTCGCCGTGCTGATCGTGGCATGGATCGCCGCGGCGTGGCCGGGCACCTTCGATGCCGACCGGATGTGAGCGTTCCACCCCGTTCCGAAATCTAGCCGCGAGTGGCTCGGAGGGGAGATTCCGGGAGAGTTGTTCAGGCGGCGGCCGCTCCCTCGGATGATCCATTTTGCGAGGCCCCGTGTTTCATCTCGGCCATCGCGTCCTGGACGGCCTCCACCTTTTCGGCGACGCGCTTGGCCACCTCGGAATACGAATCGCCGAATGCGCTGCCCACGCCGGCCATGGTCCCGGCGATGAGCGGGCCGAACTTATCCTTGAGGGCGGGATAAGCGGATTTCGCCGCGGCACCGACCGCGACACCCGCCGCGAAGTAGATCAGCTCGGATCGAGTCATCGGCATGGCAGTCGGCTCCCGCCTCGGGCGTCAACGCGTCGAATCGTCCACGATCCTTCCCGAACTCCGTCTGGAGCCGCATGACAGGGCTCGAACGGCTTCCTGAAAGACCTCTCCATTGAAATCGACCGGCGCCCCCGGGTTGTTGAAGGATCTTCCCTCGACCGGGTCGTGCCGGACCCGAACGGCCGCGACAAGCCGAAGGATCGCACCGACCGGCCCTTCGCGAATGACCTCGACGACGGCTGATGCCGCCGCGTACACTAAGTTGACAATCGGATCGGGTCAACCACACGGCGAAGGGGGCGGGATTCGCACCGGATGATGGACATCGCAAAGCTGGGACTGGAAGACGGGACGGTCTTTTCGGGGTGGGCCTTCGGGGCACGTGGCGAGATCGATGGCGAGGTCGTCTTCAACACGAGCATGACGGGATATCAGGAGATCCTCACCGACCCGTCCTATCACGGCCAGATCGTGGCGATGACGTACCCGCAGATCGGCAATTACGGGGTCAACGACGAGGATGCCGAGAGCCGACGCCCCTGGGTACGCGGATTCGTCATCCGCGAGTTGAGCGGCCGGGTCAGCAATTTCCGTGCGGACAGCTCGCTGGAAAGCTATCTCGAACGCCATGGAATCATCGGCATCGAAGGGATCGACACCCGCGCGCTCGTCCGATTGACCCGCGAACGGGGCGCGATGAAGGGCATCCTCTCGACGGCCGACCTCGACGACGCCAGCCTCGTGGCCAAGGCCAAAGCCAGCCCCGGCCTGATCGGCCGCGACCTGACCCGCGAGGTCATGCCCGAGGCGTCGTCACCCTGGGCCCTCGGCTTGAACACGTCGTTTACCATGAAAACGCCGGTGGCCGACATCCGAGAATCCGGTGCCTCGGATTCGGAACCTCGTCCGCATATCGTCGCGCTCGATTTCGGGATGAAGTGGAACATCCCGCGCCACCTGGTCGATCTCGGCTGTTCGGTGACGATCGTCCCGGGCTCCGCGGGCGCAGAAGAGATCCTCGACCACGAACCCGACGGGATTTTCATCTCCAACGGTCCGGGCGATCCCGGCGCACTCACCGAGGCGACCGCGACCTTGCGCACGCTCATCCGGATCGCCGCCGAATCGCGTGGCATCCCGATCTTCGGGATCTGCCTCGGCCATCAGCTCCTCGGCCAGGCTTTCGGAGCCCGCACCTTCAAGCTCAAGTTCGGCCACCGGGGAGCCAATCACCCCGTCCGCAACCAGCGGACGGGCAAGGTCGAGATCACCACGCAGAACCACGGCTTCGCCGTCGATCCTACAACTTTGCCGGCCGATGTCGAACCGAGCCACATCAACCTCAACGACCAGACGCTCGAAGGGCTTCGACACGCTCATCTGCCGATCTTCAGCGTCCAGTATCACCCCGAGGCGTCCGCGGGCCCTCATGACAGTGCTTACCTCTTCGGCGAGTTCCGCCAGATGATCCGGGATTCAAGGGGCGAGTGATGGAGCCGACCATCCGACTGGTCACCGAAGACGATGCCGGGCAGATCCTGGAGATCTATGCCCCCTTTTGCCGCGAGACGCCCGTCTCCTTCGAGACGCAACCACCGACACTCGATGAGATGCGGCAGCGGATCGGCAAGACCTTGAAGACGCATCCGTGGCTCGTCTGCGACGACGATGGTTTGATCCTGGGTTATGCCTACGCCGGCCCGCACCGGGAACGCGCAGCCTATATCTGGTCGGTCGACGTCTCGGTCTACGTTCGCGAGGGCCGCCGCCGCGGCGGCATCGGTCGAGCGCTCTATTCCTCGCTCTTCGCCCTGCTGAAGCTCCAGGGCTATTACAACGCCCTCGCCGGCACGACCCTCCCCAACCCGGGCAGCATCGGCCTGCACCAGGCGATGGGCTTCGAACCGCTCGGAGTCTATCGAAACATCGGCTACAAGTGTGGTGCCTGGCACGACGTCGCGTGGTGGCAGCTCACGTTGCGGGAAGCAAACTCCGAACCCCAGCCGCCTCTCGAATTCCAGAGCTTCCTCGGATCGGTCGCCTGGAACGACGCTCTCCAGGCGGGCTCGGCTCTTCTCTTCTGAGCACTTGCCCACGCAAATTGACCCAAGAGTCGGAGATGTTACTGCGATAGCTCACGTCGATGTCGCAGGAGCTTCCGCAGGACCCGATGTGCCGCTTCCGAAGGTCTCTTGGTCGGCAGTTCCGCCGATGGGGCGATCACTCGGTACTCGCCTTCTTTCGCCATTTCCTCGATCTCGGATTCTTCTTCGTACGTGAAGCCAGTCGGGCAGGAACCCCGCCACTCATAACCGGGATGACGCTCGAGCACTCGCAAGACGAAACGATACACGTGATCGTAATTCGCGTCTGGATCAACGCTCATGACGAGTTCCAGCGTGCCTCGTTCCCGGATATAGGCCGGCCTCTCGATCTTGACCCCATCCGCTCGATGGACCAACCACCTAGACCACTTCGACGAGAACTTCAGCCCGGTGAATGCCTTCTCAACCGCAGCCGAGATCGCGTTTGCCGCCCGGTACGTCCGCCGAGAATGCGGAGCCTCTTCCACGACCCATGGTTGGAGTTGAAGGCTGATTAACTCTCCCGTCTTGTCAACATGCCAGCGTTGATAATCGCGAGCCTTCTCCACGTCCTCGACGAGAAAGAGCAGTTTGATGATTCGTAGTCGAGGATCCGCCTCCAATGAGGCATCGATGTTCCCGAACGACATCGTTTGTCGTCTGGGCTGATCGAGCAATTCCGCACCTTCGTCGGGCCTGTTTCTCATGCTCCACCCTCATTTCTCCGGGCTCGATCACGACCCGAATCACCGCAATCCCGGCCATCCCGGCCCCGGGGAAGAGGAACGAAATTGTGGCCGAACCCTCGAACACCTGCCGAGATGAATTTCATGCGGTAACGAACCAGTGGACTTACCGCAATCACGGGTCACGTGACAGACTTGCCCGCCGGCTCGAGTCGCATCATCAATCTCCTTGATCCTACATCAAGCGACCCGATCGGGAAAGCAGTCAGGAATCAGGTTCATCGACGATTCAAGCAATAAGCCGACCTGACCACCCTGACACTCCCCGCTTCGAGACCCGTCACCGACCTCGAGCTTGCGGCCTCTGTCCGGGTCCTGACGGTTCGACCACTTCGAAATCCTTGCCCTTCACACGCCGGAGGTCGTCGAGCCCCTTGATCCGGCCATCGGGAGCCACAGAGAGCCGCCAATCGCCGCCGTTATCCGCGACGAACATGCCGTACTTCTTCAATCCTTTGAGGATCGCCCGGGCATGCGGCGAGAACCCCGAGATGTCGAAATCCTGGCGGAGGCGGAACCGTTCCCCCATCCTCGGCAGATTCACGTCGGTCTTCGAGCTGGCCTGATGGGTCGCCGGATAAACGTAGGCGCGGCGAGAATTCCGGATCGTGAACCGCATGGCGTGGTCGACCATGCCCCGCTCCACTTCGTCATATCGGACCACGGATGGGAAAATGGGCAGGCCGGCGGCATCGGTCGAGGTCCAGCCGTCCGGGCGAAGCTTGTTGGAATTGAGATCGAAGATCGAGGACTGGGTCGCCGTCCAGCCGGTGACGGTCTTGCGCCCCTGGTAGAACTCGAAGAGCATCCCCTTGATCGGGTCGACGACCAGCATGTGCCGGTCGCCTTCGCCCTGGCGCTGGATGACTTCGAGCGGATCGCCGGAGAGCGGCCATCCTTCGATCGGCGCGTTGTCGGGAACGGGGAAGGGCCCGGGGTCCGACTCATCCGGATACCCGGTGATCGTCACGGGCAAGCGCCTCTGGTTCGGCGGCACCAGGATGAACCCCATGTCGAGGTTATAAGCCAGGATCTTCTCGGCGCCGACCGATCCGACCAGCCTCTTCGAATTCGGATGAACGGGGCGTTTCGAGATGTCCTCGTTCCATGGATTATCCGCTGGGAAGACCCGGAGCCCTTCGAGGATTCGATCGGCTTCCGGCGTGTTGAACATCACCGGCCGCGTGATGTCCGGCATTCGCGGTCGCTCACGACCTTCAGTGCGAGTTTTCTGGGCGACCTGCTCCCGTTGCTCCTCGCCGGCAGTTTCCCGTAAGCCATGCACGGCGATCGACACCAACGCCGTCACCAACCCCAACAGGATGGTTTTCGATCCCAGTCTCATGGCTCGTCTCCGGCATGAAGGCTATGATGGCCCGATCTGAGGGGATGATCGACCAATGCGATGGACTCGTCAAGGAGCAACCCGCCATGCCACCGCTTTCTCGTCGCCATTTTCTCGATCTCGCCCTGACTGCTCCGGTTGGCCTGGCATTGGCCTCGGCAGCCCGATCGGCGAGCGGCCCGGCTGTCCCTGATCTCCATGAACACCTCCTCGAATTGGCCGCTCGCCAGGAAGCGCAACGACGTGCCCGGTTTGCCGCCGTCTCCTCCAGGGACGACCTGGAAGCCCTCCAAACATCGCTTCGTCAGTCGTTTCTCGGCCTGCTGGGCGGTTTCCCCGAGAAGTCCGTCTCCCCGCCGGTCCGGATCATCGGAACGATCGAAGCCGAGGATTATGCGATCGAGAAGCTCGTCTATGAGAGCTTCCCCGGCTATTTCGTCTCGGCCCTACTCTACAGGCCGAAGCAGATCGTGAGCCCACGGCCGGGCGTGCTCAGCCCGTGCGGACATTCGACGACCGGCAAGTCCTACGGTGAATACCAGCTCTTGCACGTGAACCTGGCGAAGCGAGGTTATGTGGTCCTGACCTATGATCCCGTCGGCCAGGGAGAGCGGAGTCAGTACTGGGATGCCGATCGCGGTCGGTCGCGATTCAACCTGAGCTGCGGCGAGCACGCCGTTCTCGGCAATCCGCTCTACCTCCTCGGCACCAACCTGGCTCGATACCGGATCTGGGACGGGATCCGCGGACTGGATTACCTGACATCGAGGCCCGACGTCGATCCAGCGCGGATCGGTTGCGTGGGGAACTCGGGCGGCGGGACGCTGACGGCCTACATCGCGGCTCTCGATCCTCGCGTGACGGTCGCCGCGATCGGCTGCTACATCACGACGCTCCGGCGCCGGATGGGAAACCGGATCCAGGAGGATCCGTCCTCGGATCCCGAGCAGGACATCTTCGGCTTCGTCGGCCAGGGGATCGACCACGCGGGGCTCCTCGCCCTGCTCGCACCCCGGCCAACCCTGATGTGCACCGCGCAGTTCGATTTTTTCCCCCTCGAGGGAGCCAAGGAATCGTTCGCGGAAGCGAAGCGGCTCTACGAGGCCGCCGGCTACGGCGATCGGATCGCCAGGGCCGAGTCGGCCGAGCGTCACGGACTGACCATGCCCCTTCGCATCGCCGTTTACGAATGGTTCGACCGCTGGCTGGCCGGACGCAAGGATCCAGTCCCGGTCACCGAGATCCCGATCACACCTCGACCCGCGAAGGAGTTGCTCGTCTGCTCCGACGGCCAGGTCAACCTGTCGCTCCGATCACGTCCCATGCTCCCGATGATCTGGGAAGAATTCGAGAGAAAGCCGAAACCGACCCGCATCCCACTGCGCGACCTGCTCAAACTCGACACCGATCTCGCCGACCCGACGATCACCGAGATCAATGGTTCGCCCAGGGCCGGGCAGTCGGTCATCGTCCTGATCAATGGCAACGAGTCCCGCGGCTGGGCGGAAGAAACGGAGTTCCTCGAGGCGTTGAAGGGGCGGGGCCATGCGATCGTTGTCGTCGATCCACGCGGAGTGGGCGCATCGCGCCCCAAGCTTTTTGCTCGCGCCCGCAATTACGCCGACCCGCTCAGCGGCGCAGAGGAGAACATCGCCTACAACGCATTCCTGGTGGGCAAGTCGCTCATCGGAATGCGAGTCGCGGACGTGCTGAAAGCGATGGAACGGCTCGCGGCGAAGGGCAAGCCGCGCCGGGTGACCGTCTGCGGACGTCGCGATGCGGCACTAGTGGCCTGCCTGGCCGCGGCCGTCCATCCGTCGATCGACCGGGTGGCCTGCGAAGAGATGCTCCTCAGCTTCCGGACGTTATTCGCCGCCGAAGGATTCCCCATCAATGCCGCCAGCATCCTCCCGGGCTTGTTGCAGAAGTATGGAGATGTCGCCGAAGTCCTCGCCCAGATCGCGCCACGGAAGGTACTCATCGCATCCGGCGTCGGTGAGTTGAGTCGAGAGTTCCCGAACGTGCGAATCGTCGCCGGGAAGCTCATCGCAGAACCGCAACGCCTCTTGGGCTGGATCGAAAACTAAAGACTTCAGGTCATGGCTACCCCGATGCTGGATGCCGACTATCGGGCAGTGGTCTTAGCCCGACGCCGACGCCAGGCATAGCCGAGTCCCATCAGAGCCGCGATCATGCCGGAGGCCAGGGTCGACGGCTCGGGGACGGTACCGATTATCGCGCCGGCGCCGGTCGTCACGATCAATTCGCTCGGTGCGGAATAGTCGGAGTTGCTGAAGAGGAAATCGAGCGTATATGACCCATCGGGCGTAGAGTCGATCGTCTGGGAATAAGCGTCATAGTAACCCACACTGACCCCGCCGAACGACAAGGAGGGGACCGGGGTTCCATCGTAAGACGTAGTGGTGAAGCTCCCCGAAGCGGCCGGGGTAAAGTCCCAGTTGCCGCCGAGCAGGTTCGGCCCGATGCCGTCGAGGAACAGGCCGATGTTCGTGACTTCCATGAACGACGGGACCTGGTAGCCCTCGATGGATATCGTCGTGGTGAAATCCGATGCGGTGAACGAGAGCGCGTAGGGGGTATAGTCCTGCCCGGGAGGGTTGAGCAGGTCGAGCAAAGTCGTCCCCGCCTGCACCTGGCCCGCCGCCAGCACCGCCAAGCCCAGCACCGCCGCAGATCCGAATCGCCCCATGAAGTGCATCATCCCACCAAATCCTGTTGTGAAAATAGTTAAATTTTTTCATTTAAATTCACGAACGAGCTCGATCCCCGACGCAATCCGGCACGCCCGTGCAGGGCGAACTCCGTCTGCGCGCACAATCCACGGGGCCCACGTGCACCGGGAACGAGTGCAGAGAAAGGGGAACTTTCGTAGGCCGATATCCCTTGATCCGCCATGAATCGAGGGCGATGATCCAAAGATAGCAGATCAATGAAAGACCGCTAAGAGTAGCTCAAGGAAAGTTCAAGAAAGCACCAAGGCGGCAGAAAAAGCGTCTCAATTTTTCGACGTGTGACTAGAAAAGAAAACACCGTTCGCCCTCCGCTACCTCCGCTGCACGCCACGAACGGACGTGCTGGGCGTGGGTCTACCGATCCCGTCTTCCACCCGATAGCCGACATGGGCGGCCATCTTTTCGAGAGATTCCCATGCACAGACGTTTGAACTGATGAGTCTGCCGCAAAATTCTCCGACGGCCTTGACATAAAGGTCTCGCCGCTCAACAATACTCATCGATGCGTACTCAGAACTCGTAGGGCGAGATTCCATGGCCGGTAAGAGTCCTTCCGCCTTGAGCGGTCGCGAGTACAAGATCCTCAAGCTCCTCTGGGAGCAGGGGCCGCTGACGGTCCGCGAGGTCCGACAGCGGCTCGCGGATGAAGAGCGCGATGAGGAGATCCCGTATACGACCGTATTGAGCCTGTTGCAGCTCATGGAGAAGAAGGGGTACGTGGACCACGAGGCGGATGGGAAGACCTATCGCTATCGGGCGAAAGTGCCCCGATCGAGGACGACCGGCCTGGTGATCCGCGACTTCGTGGGCCGGTTCTTCGACGGGTTGACCGAAGCCCTCCTCATGGGACTGGCGGAGAGCCCGGATATCTCACCCGAGATGTGGGAGAAGCTGCGTTCCGCGATCAAACGACGTCAGGAGGCGACCGATGAGTGAGCGCACGCGGTTGGTCATCGAGGCGTTGGGTCACTGGCTCCTGGCCTGGGCTCTGGTCGTCCTGGCGGTGAGCCTCTGGGCGGCCCTCCTTCGGCCGCGACGGGCGTCCGTGCGATATGCCGGCTGGCTGCTGGCGACCTTCGCCGGCGCGGCTCTCTTGCCCGCGGTCGTGGCCGTCGGACCGCGCGTCTCCTGGCGCGAGATCTTCACGAGGCTCCTTCCTGGCTCTTCAAGACAATTGGCCGAGGTGGCGCCGACTTCGTACCGCTCCTGGTTCGCGGACATTCCCGCGAGAGTCCGGCCCGGACTGGTCGCGAGAACGGCGAATCCCGAGGGCTTTCGAGACGAATCGGTGTCGAGGGACGAACGTCTCTCTGCGACGGCGCCCATCCAGACCAAGACCCCTCCAAACGCCGGGGATCGGTGGCTGCCGCTGGCTCTCGGAGCCTGGCTCGCCGGCTTCCTGGTATTCGGCGCGAGACTGATCGGGTCGAGTCTGCGCATCAGGACGATGCGGGCAAGCCTCGAGTTCGCGGTCCCGAAAGACCTGGAAGACCGCAAGGAAAACGTGCGACGCGACCTGGGCATTCGCCGCCAGGTCCGGATCGGGATTCATCCCGAGATCGTGGCGCCGATGTGCGTCGGGCTCTTCCGGCCGACTATCCTCTGGCCCACCTCGGAGAACTGCCCGATGAATCCGGGCCAGCGCCTCGCCAGCCTGACCCACGAGATGGCCCATCTGCGTCACGGCGATGACGTCATCGCCCTACTGGCCGAGCTCTGGCGTGCCCTGGCCTGGTTCTTCCTCCCGGTCCACTTCACGATGCTTCGACTGCACCGAGAGCGAGAATATCGTTGCGACGACCTGGCGGCCCGGACACTGGATACCCCGGAAGACTACGCGTGCTGGCTGCTGGATCTGGCCCCCGTCTCCGTCAAGTCGCCGCCTCCGCTACTTGCGGCTTCGCTGCTCGGTCGGACGAGCCTGGCCGAGCGGATCGGCCGGATCGCTCGCGGCGAGCTACGCTGGTCTCGGCCATTAGGCCGACGGAGCCGTGCGGTTCTGATCTTCATGGCGGTTCTCTTACTCGCCACGGCCGGATCGGTCCGGCTGATCGGGTTCGAAGCCCACGCGCAGCCCGCCGAGCCGGCGGACGCCCCTCTGCCTCCGATCACACCCAAGGATCTCGCCTCCAGAATCCGCGAGGCGATGAAGACCTATCCCGATCGGGGGACTTTCCGGGTCGTGTTCAGCGAGACCCGGGACACGAACTGGAAGTTCAATCTCAACCGGGGTACCGCCGAGGAACAGAAGCCGATCCTCGTTACCTTCAACGGCCGGGCCAAATACGAGAGCGACGGGCGGCTCTGGCGCGCCGAATATGACTCGATGACCACGACTTCCGGCTCGACCCGACTGACACCTGACCGATGGTCCACGGGATTCGATGGGGTTCAACTCTATGACAGACAGGTCTGGCACAATCAACTCATCCTCGGCGAGGAGCACTTCTTCGCGCGGAACTGGACGCCGAGAGGCCTGTTCTGGGAGAGAGCCGAGGAGTTGATCTCAGTGTTGGAGAACCCGAATCCCGACAGGTTCTCGATCGCGATCAAGCAGCGGGTCGTCGACGGCTCGATGTGCTACGTCATCGAGGGTGGGACGCCCGGCGGCGAATACGCGGCCGAATACGTCGTCGCCCCCCGGCGAGGATATCTTCCGATCCGGCGATCTCAGAGTCGAAATGGCAAGAAGTATGTCACCTATGACCTCCAGGATCTTCGAGAGGTCGTCCCGGGCATCTGGGCTCCACAGCGCATCGAGCACGAGTGGCTCAATATCCGGGACGATGGGAAATCGCGCCTCGAGCTTCGCCGTCGGCTTCGTGTGGCGGCCTACCATCCCGACGCGATCGTCCCCCCGGCGGCCCTTGCTCTCGATGTACCCTCTGGGATCGATGTGATCGATCGCCGGTCCGGCCACGCCTACCATAACGACCCCTGGTGGCCCGAGATCGGCGCCATGCTCCGCGAGAAATACGACTGGCCCAAACTCGACCTGTCGCCTCTCGTGAACCTGGGCAGCCCGTCCCCCAATAAACTCGACAACCAGCCGGCTCCTCCGCTCCGCGTCGCGAGCTGGTTGAATTCCGAACCGCGGGACCTCGCCGCCCTGCGAGGGAAGGTCGTCCTCCTCGTATTCTGGAACATCGCGGCGCCGTTCCATCGTCCGCTCGTACCCGCCTTGAAGCAACTCTACGCGACCTATCACCCCGCCGGGCTGGAGATGATCGCGATCCATTCCCCGGCCGTCGACCCGGACGAGCTCAGCCGCTTCGTGAAGGAATACGGCATCACGTATCCGGTCGCCATCGACGTCAAAGGGCCGCAATACTGGGGCGCTACGGCCGACTCCTACGGCACCCGCGATGCCACGTTTGCCTTCCTCATCGATCGCGAGGGGAAGGTTCATTCTGTCGGAACGCCGACGATCCAGGGCGGAAAGATCGCCGAGACATTGCTCCCGCTCCTGAAGGAAGCCGGTGCGAGTGATCCCAAGCCGATCTCGCTGGAGACGCCGAGGCTTTCGAACGTCGCCATCCGAGATTGCGACCAACTCTTTCAGAAGAAGGTCAAGGAAGCACTCGACGCCGATCCCGTCGGGCGGATCCATTGTCATATTGTCGATGATCAAGGCCATGACCTGGCCGGCGCGAAGGTCAGGGCCAGCCTTCAGCTCACGTTGATGATGGTGGCGACGCCGGGCGCCAATCAGGTTCTGAACTATCGCCAGATGCTCGATCGGTTGAGCGGGACGACGGGACCGGACGGTCAAATCGACCTCCGAGACCTCTGCAAGGGAACCTATATCGTCAAGGTCGAGGCTCCCGGCAGGGCCTGGGTGGAACGGAAGGTGATCCTCAACCCGCAGCTCGATCCTGCCTCGGTCGATATCGTCCTGAAGCCTGGCCTCGCGATCGGCGGCCTTGTCCAGGATGAAAAAGGTCAGCCGATCCGCGGAGCGATCCTCACCGCCTCACAATGGGAATACGAGGACGACGGACGAACCACGATCACGTCCGCGTGCGAGTGGCTCAAACCGGCGAAGAGCGTTGCCAGTGGACAATTCCGCTTCACCGATCTCCCGCCGGGCCGTTACACCTTCGATATCGAAGCCCCCGGCTTCCAGCCTCGCCAGATGGAAAAGGTCCCCGCGAGCAACGAAAACGTCGCGATCACACTCAATCGCCCCGAGCGACGCTGAGAGCGTCAGGCCGATCCCAGGACCGGGAATTCGCAGAAAATATCAATACTTTATACAATTCGACACAAGCTACGATCCGCGACCGATCGAGGTCGAGAGGCGGCCGATGAGTGATCGATCGAGAATGATCATCGAGGCGTTGGGGCACTGGCTCCTGGCCTGGGTTCTGGTCGTCCTGGCGGTGAGCCTCTGGGCGGCGATCCTGCGCCCCCGACGGGCGACGGTGCGATATGTCGGGTGGCTGCTGGCCACCTTCGCCGGCGCGGCACTCCTGCCCGGGGTCGTGGCCATCGGACCGAGAATCTCATGGCGGGAAATCCTCCCAAGGTCCCGCCCGGTCGTCAGGCCCTCGACGCTCGAGAGGCCGACATTTTCGCTCCGCTCCTGGTTCGAGGATCTGCCACGGGCTCCGAAACCCGTCCTGTCATCCCGACAGGAAAACCCTTCGAATGACGATCCTATAAAAACAGCAATGCATGATAGAACGATTCAATCTCCAGCATTGCCCGTGGGATCGGCCCCTCATGCCGCGGGCGACCGATGGCCGACCCTCGGCGTGATCCTCTGGCTGGCCGGGTTCCTGGTCTTCGCCGCACGCCTGATCGGTTCGGCGTTCCGCGTCAGGGCGATGCTGGCGAGTCTGGATCTCGCGGTTTCCGACGACTTGAACAGGCACATGGATCGAATCCGGACCGACCTGGGAATTCGTCGCCGTGTCCGGATCGCCTCTCATTCCGACCTCCTCGCCCCGATGTGCATGGGCCTGCTGCGCCCGATGATCCTCTGGCCGCGAGCCGAGAATTGCCCGATGAATCCGCGGCAACAACTGGCGAGCCTGACCCACGAGCTTGCCCACTTCCGCCATGGCGATGATTGGATCGCCTTGTTCGCCGAGATCTGGCGCGCCCTCACCTGGTTCTTCTTGCCGGTCCACATCGCATTGCGATTCCTGAACCGCGAGCGGGAATACCGTTGTGACGACCTGGCCGCCACGGCATTGGAGTCGCCCGAGGATTACGCCCGATGGCTGCTGGATCTGGCGCCCATGTCGGTCGGGCCGTCGCCCCCGCTCGTGGCCGCGTCCCTCCTGGGACGGACGAGCTTGATGGAACGAATCGCGCGGATCGCTCGCGGCGATCTCTGTCGGTCGCGTCGGCCACTGGAACGTCGGCACTGGCTGAGCTTGACCATCGCGGCGACCCTGTTACTCGGCGCGGCCGGGTCGGTGCGGCTGATCGGCTTCATCGGCCACGCCCGTGCCGACGAGCCTCACGATACCCCCCTGCCGCCGATGACTCCCAGGCAGTTGGCCGCCCGGATTCGCGAAGCCTGGAAGCCCTACGACGACCGGGGAGTCTTCGAGATCGCTTTCGACGAGACCCAGGACACAAACTGGAAGTTCGAATCCAACGAGGGCAACGCGGACGATCAGGAGCCGATCCTCGTCAACTTTCGCGGTCGGGCCCGATATGTCAGCAATGGTCGGCAATGGCGCGCCGAGTACGACGCGATGAAGCCCTATGATCGGTCGCCCGAGCTCATCCCGGATCGATGGTCCACCGGGTTCGACGGCGAGACGCTGTACGACTGGATGGTCAGCAAGGATTGCGTCATCCTGCACGAGACCCACGAGGATGCTCGGCGCCGGACGGCCCGATCGTTGTTCTGGGGTCGTGCGAGCGAACTGGTCGCGGCCCTGGAGGCGAATGATCCCGAAAAGACGCGGATCGCGATCGAGCGGCGGATCGTCGACGGAGCGAAGTGTTATGTCATCAACATCGGCGATTCCAATCCGAATTCGAAGAGAGTCGAATTCGTGGTTTCTCCGAGGCAGGGATACCTACCAATCCGCCGGATCGAGACCCGGAACGGTCAGAGATCGGAATCGATCGTCCTGTCCAACCTTCGCGAGGTCACACCAGGAATCTGGTCGCCGGAGAGGATCGAGCATGAGCAGAACATCGTCCGAGACGACGGGGCTTCCCGGCTCTCGGTCCGCCGCACGATCCGGGTAGCCTCTTACCTTCCGCTAGCAGCCATCAACCCGGACACATTGAAATTCACATTACCCTATGACGTCATCGTGACCGACCCCCGGCTCGGTTATTCTTACCAGAATGATCCCTGGAGGCCGGAAGTCTCCAAACTCCTCCGCGAACGGTTCGAATGGCCGAAGCCCGACCTCTCTCCCCTCCAGGAACTCGGTACGCTCCCCTCCGCGAATCTCGGCGAGCGACCGGTTCCGCCGATCCGGGTTGCGAGCTGGCTGAGCGTCGAGCACCCCGATCCCGCAAGACTTCGAGGTAAGGTCGTCCTGCTCGATTTCGTCGACGAGCTCCGTCGCAAGCGATCCCGGCTCGTGCCGGCCCTGAACCGCCTCTATCAGACCTACCATCCGTTCGGACTCGAGGTCATCGCGATCCATTCCCCTCACGACGATCCGGACGAAATTCGCCGCGTGATCCGCGACTATGGAATCACCTACCCGATCGCCGCCGACTCACCCGGGGAACCCCGGGCGCGACCGCCTCGGCCTATGGCGCTCACGAGTTACCTTCCACATTTCTGATCGACCACAACGGCCGAGTCCATCAGGTCAACGGCCTCGGATTCGCCGACAAGCTGGTTTCGCTCCTGGAAAAGTCCGGAGCACGGAACGTTCCCCGGGTCTCGCTGGAGCCGGCCTATCTCCCCGACGCGGCAGTTGGCCAGGTCAGGACGTTCTTCAATCGAAAGGTTGAGGACGAACTCGCCGCGAATCCGACGGGCCGGATCACCTGCCGGGTTGTCAACGGCAAGGGCCATCCCATCCGCGGAGCCAGGATTGCGGCCTCTCTTTCCCTCGGCGTGCTATCTGCGCCGGCCTGGCGAGCGGATGGATTCTCGACCTTCCCCTACGACAAAGCCCAGGACCGCTTCCGCGCCGAGACGGGCTCCGACGGCCGAGCCCAACTCCACAGGCTCTGCAAAGGAGTCTACACTCTCAAGATTGAGGCTCTCGGAAAGGCCTGGACCTACCGGAAGGCGATCCTCGCTCCGACGCTCGATCCGGTCTCCGTCGAGATCGTGATGGACCAGGCTGAGAGCATCTCCGGCCAGGTCCGCGACGAGTCGGGACTCCCCGTCGCCGAGGCGACCGTCCTACCGAACTGGTGTGAGCACATCGAGCGCGGGGAATTCGGACTCTCCACGATGTCGGGTCATGATCCCGTGATTACCGACGCCGGCGGGAGGTTCCACATCAACCGACTCCAGGCGGGTCAATATGTCTTCGGAGTGAAGAAACTCGGCTTCCAGCCAATAAAGCCGGAGGTTTCTCCCAAGGTCCCGCCGGGGACCGAAAACGTCACGATCATCCTCAAGCGATCCCGCCCGTCTTGAAATTGACTCGCCCCGGCCCGATCGATGGCCGGTCTCGCCCCGCGATCAACGACCCTGAGTGCAACCTCAGGAAATTCCCGATCCCACGTCGATATTCTCAGAACGGCGGCATGTTATAGATAGGAAACTCTCATGCGCACTGTGTGACACAGACAGGTCGCGTCGTTCGCCGCTGGCCTGATATGAATCCACCCTCGAAAGCTCGAAGATGAACATCTCATCCAGGAGAGAGACCACTCGATCGTCTCGACTCGATCGATGCCATGAGGGATTCGCCGCGCGATCGCTTTTTCGCACACAAAACCGCGCGAACGAAGCCACGGCTATAACGATTGCATCGATTATGCGGATGGCGTGAGACAAGGGGATGACGATTGGCGAACTGAACCACGAAGACTTGGAAAGGCGCCACCACAATACTCGCCACTCACCATGACCCAGGAATCGCGCGAACGAAGCCACGGTCATGCCGATTGTATCGATTATGCGGCCTGTATCGTGCGGATATTGACCTGATCTTTGACTGATATGGGAACCCCTGGACATCCGCACGCGCAGCCATGCATGTCGCCACACCCGCCTTCCGGCGATTGGGCTATCTGGGGACCTGACGCAAGAGACGCCCCAGTCTACGCCGTCGAGAGTCGGAGCGATTGACGGCCTGGGTTTGGGTCGTTACTGTGTAACTTTACCGCACCAAGTGACCGGATCGGTCGCCTGAGCAACGGGAGAGAATGCGCCGTGGGTTCGACGTGTGTGGTGGGGCTTCAATGGGGCGACGAGGCCAAGGGTAAGATCGTTGATCTGCTGTGCGACCAGCACGATGTGGTCGTCCGCTATCAGGGGGGGGCCAACGCCGGTCACACCGTCGTCGTCGAGGGCGTGACCTACAAGCTCTCGCTGGTCCCGACGGGTATCCTCCGACCGGGCATCGATTGCGTCGTCGGAAATGGCGTGGTGATCCATCCCCCTGCTCTGCTCAAGGAGATTGATACCCTGACCGCCCAGGGGGTCGACGTCGGCCGGAGGCTGCATGTCAGCGACCGGGCGCATGTCATCCTCCCGCATCACCTCGCCGAGGAGCGGCTGACCGAGGAATCGGCCTCGGAGGCCGATCACCTGGGAACCACCCGGCGGGGGATCGGTCCCTGCTACCGCGACAAGGTCGGCCGGGTCCATGGAGTCCGGGTGGCCGATCTCTACCACCCTGGGCCCTTTCGCGAACGGCTCACCCGGATCATCGACTACAAGAACCGGCTGCTCGGAGCGATGCTCTCCGATTTCGTCCCATTCCGAGCGGAAGCGGTCGCCGAGGAATACCTGGGATACGCGGAACGTCTCAGACCGTTCGTCCGCGACGCGACGTCCTGGTTACACCTGGCACTCAAGCAGGACCGCCGTCTCCTCTTCGAAGGCGCACAGGGTTCGCTTCTGGACATCGACCACGGCAGCTACCCGTACGTGACCAGCTCCAACAGCAGCGCGGCGGGTATCGCCGGCGGTTCCGGCGTGCCGACCCGTCACATCGATCGCTGGATCGGCGTCGTCAAGGCTTACACGACGCGCGTCGGCGGAGGCCCCTTCCCCACCGAGCAGGACAATGCGACCGGCGAACGAATCCGCCAGGTCGGTCGGGAGTTCGGCACGGTCACCGGACGGCCGCGACGTTGCGGATGGTTCGACTCCGTGGTCGTCCGTCATGCCGCGCGGGTCAGCGGGTCGACCGAACTGGCGGTCATGCTCCTGGATGTCCTCAGCGGTCTCCCCGAGTTGAACGTCGCCGTCGCATACGACCTGGACGGCCAGCGGATCACCGAGCTTCCGGCCGCTCTGCCCGATTTCGAGCGATGCCGCCCGATCTATGAGACTCTTCCGGGGTGGAATGAGGACCTCACGGCCGTCCGGCAATGGAACGATCTGCCTCCCCAGGCCAGGCAGTACGTCGAATTCCTCTCCCGGCAGGTGGGCGTCCCCGTGAAGATCGTCTCGGTGGGACCCGATCGGCGGCAGACGATCCTCTTGCCCTGAATGATGCGAGCACCGCCGACGTCCTGACCATTCACCAAAGTTCGACCCGACCGCCGGACGGATCCGGCTCCGACCGGATCTGTCACGGGGGTCACCGTACCCCGACTCTTGGAGTTGCGGCCGGCAGGCCGCCTGAGGACGAGGCATGATGATCACCGAAGAAGGCCTGGCCCGGATCGCGGCGGCGGGATTGAAGCCCGAACAACTCCCCCATCACGTCGCCATCATCATGGACGGCAACGGGCGATGGGCCCAGCGGCGTGGCCTCCCTCGGATCGTGGGTCATCGTCGGGGAATCCAGAGCGTCCGCGCCATGGTGGAGGAAGGATGCCGCCTGGGCCTCGACCAGTTGACGCTCTATTGCCTCTCGGTCGAGAACTGGAAGCGTCCACCCCGCGAGCTGACCTTCCTCATGCGATTGCTCCGCCATTTCCTGATCGTCGAGCGCCACGAGTTGATGGAGCAGAACGTCCGCGTGACCATGATCGGCCGCCGCGAGGGCCTGCCAGCGGACGTCCTCGATGAATACGAGCGAACGGCCGAGTTGACCGCCTCGAATGACGGGATGACGCTGTGCCTCGCGGTCAATTACGGAGGTCGGACCGAGATCAGCGATGCCGCGAGACGCATCGCCGAGGACGTGCAGGCGGGCCGGGTCGAGCCCGATCAGGTCGACGAATCGCTGTTCGCTTCGTATCTCAACACGGCCGGGATGAACGATCCGGACCTGTTGATCCGCACCGCGGGCGAGATGCGGATCAGCAACTTCCTGCTCTGGCAGATCTCCTACTCCGAGCTCTGGGTGACCCCGACCCTCTGGCCCGACTTCCGCAACGACGACCTGCTCGAAGCCTGTCGCGCTTACGCCGGCCGGGAACGCAAGTTCGGCGGACTGCCGGAGGTCGCGGCCGGGAACTCCGCCCGATGATTCGCGATCCGGTCGCGAGGCCAGGACGACCCGGCATTGCGATCTCGAGCCAGTCCCGGTAGCGTTGTGGGAGAACTCCAATCGACCAGGCTCTCCCGGTTTGACGCGGCACTCAGGCCACGTTCGAGTATCCGTGGCACGTCGGACTGACGGTTCCAATCACCGTGCTCGAGAAGTGGCGGAGATTTGTGAGTTCCCGTCAAACCCCAGCGCCCCTGAACCTCCGGTTGATCCCCGAAACATGCTCTCCACTCGCCTCGTGTTTGGCCTATCCATGGTCGCCGGATTGCTGCTGGCGCTCTGGGTCGATGAATGGTTCGCGAGCTGGTTCCCGTTCTGGTTCCTCCTCAGCGTCACGGCACTCACGGCCGCGGCCGTCGAGCTGACCGGGCTGCTGGAACACACGAGCGTGCGGCCGTCGGGGAATTCGGTGATCGGCGGCGTTCTGGCGATTGTGGTCGCCAACTGGGCGCCTCACCTGGCCGAGAATTACACGCCCGCCGAGGAGGTCTCCGCCCTCCTTTACGACCCCGGCCGACCCCTGGACGTGCTGGCCTGGCCCTTCTTCGTCTTCATCGCGGTGCTGATGGCCACCTTCGTCGTGCAGAGCATCCAGTTCGTCAATCCCGGGAGAACTGTGGCCAGGATCGCCGGGACCGTCTTCGTCGTCGCCTATGTCGGCTTGCTGGGGAGCTTCACCATCCAGATGCGATGGTTCGAGGGGCACCTCCAGGGCCTCCTGGCGCTGGCATTCCTGGTCGCGACCGCCAAGGGTTCCGACACCGGTGCCTATGCGGTCGGACGGCTTGCCGGCCGTCACAAGCTCTGGCCCCGGCTCAGCCCGCACAAGACGATCGAGGGGGCCGTCGGCGGCCTCTTTTTCGGCGTCGTAGCCGCCTTGATCGTCGCGGCGGTCGCGCGATACTGGCTCGTCGTGCCGACCCTCGACTGGCCCCATGCGGTTGCCTACGGGCTGATCGTGGCGGTCTTCGCCCAGCTCGGCGACCTGATGGAGTCCATGATCAAGAGGGACTGCGAGCGCAAGGATGCCTCCCAGGCCGTCCCCGGTTTCGGCGGCGTCCTCGACGTCCTCGACTCCCTCATCTTCGCCGGACCCGTCGCTTATGCCCTCTGGCTCTGGTTCGGCCCTTGAAGAGCATACCGTGCCAGATCGGTCGGACGTGACGCGACATCGAACTTCGGCAATGTTGCATTTTCCGAGGCGCGAGTTCCATAATAGAGCAAAGGGAGAGCTGGCCTCATTCAGGTAGGGGACGACGCGGGCGGCCGCGACGCCGTCGCAGGCTTGTCCTACCACAAGGGCTGGCGAAAGGGGAGGCATGCCGGAAGTTACCATCACCCTGGAGGGACATGCCGAAGAACTGGCCGTCTTCGGCAGTCGCGATCAATATCTCAGGCAGATCCGGGATGCCCTCGGAGTGAAGGTCCTCGCGAGACACGGTGAGGTCCGGATCGAGGGCGACTCCGACCGGATCGAACAGGCCCGTCGGATCTTCGAGGGGCTGCGTTCGTTATATCGCGTCCGCAAGGGGATCTCCTCGAGCGACGTGAGCGAGTTGATCGACTTGACACTTCAGGCCGACGCGACGGAACAATCCGGCGCGCTCGAGATCCGCGAAGGGAGTCGCTCGGTCCGTCCGCGGTCCGAAGGGCAGGCGCGGTACATCCGGGCCCTGCTCCAGAATGAGCTGGTGTTCTGCATCGGGCCGGCGGGGACGGGGAAAACCTATCTGGCCGTCGCCATGGCGGTCTCGCTCCTCCGCCGCGGGCGGATCAAGAAGATCGTGCTGGTCCGGCCGGCGGTCGAGGCGGGCGAGCACCTGGGATTCTTGCCGGGCGACCTCGAAGCCAAGATCAACCCCTACCTCCGGCCATTGCTCGACGCCCTGCACGACCTCTGGGATTACGACCAGATCCGCAGGTACATGGACAACGACCTGATCGAGATCGCCCCACTGGCATTCATGCGCGGTCGAACGCTCAACGATGCCGTGGTCATCCTCGACGAAGGGCAGAACGCCACCGTCCCGCAAATGAAGATGTTCTTGACTCGGATGGGTCAGAACGCTCGGATCGTCGTCACCGGTGACATCACGCAGGTCAACCTCCCCGTCGACACCAGGAGCGGATTGGCCGACGCCGTGGAACGGCTCGGCCGGATCCCCGGCGTGTCCACCGTATTCCTCGATCGGTCCGATATCGTCCGGCACCCACTGGTGCAAGCGATCGTCGATGCTTATGAGGCGGGCGAGTCCGGCTCGGAACGCGGTGAAGCTCGCGCTCAGCCGACCTCGGCTCCGTCTCCTCCCGCGACGGAGGATCTCCGCGCGGGCTCCCTCTCGTTGCAGGTCCCTGCCAGTTCAACCGCCCTGGAGTGAGGCGGCGCGATGTTGTCCGGTCCCCGAGCTCGAGGTCATCATCGATCATGAGCCCTGCAGGAATGGGCCGGCATCATCGCCAACCCGGGGCTGCGTCGCCCCGGCGCACTCCCGCGTGTCATGGGGACCATCCCCGGCCACGCCGAGCTGAGACGAGGCCATGAGCATAGGCAAGCGTCGTCCGAAACTTTTCCGGGCCAATCTCCGGCCCACGGCCGCCACGGTCTCCCTGAAGCAGGATCGGCAGGCCCGCCAGCGCGTCCGCCTCGCGCTGCTGGGTCTTGTCGCCGCTTCGCTGGCGGCAACCACGGTGATCGTCCATGGCTCCGGGCCCCCCTTCACCTATCGAATCGGCGAGCGTCCGGATCGTGAGTTGCGGGTGAACGTCAAGGAATTCCACATCCGCAACCAGACCAAGACCAGCAACGAGCGCCAGGCCGCCGCCGATCAGGTCGCGCCGGTGATGATCAATGACCCGGCACCGATCCGGGAACTGGCGGACCGCCTCGACGACCTGACCGCGACCATCGCCAAGGCCTCTCGCTTCGAAGAGATCCGCGACACCGTCCGCACCACCTGGGGACTCCGTCCCGAGGCGTTCGTCGAGCTCAAGGCCGCCACCGACACACCGGAGCGGCGCGACACGCTCCAGTCGCAGGTGACCGCCGCATTCCGGCCGATCATCCGCGATGGGGTACTCGGCACGGGCAGCCTGCCGCCCAACGAGGAATCGAGCCGGACCCTCTCGATCCGCCTGCGCGACCAGCCGCTCTCTCTCGCCCGGCCGGTCTCTCGCGAGCGCGTCGTCCCCGAGCGCATGATCAAGCCCGATGGGACGGTTTACCAGGAGTTCTGCGGGGCATTCACCTCGCCGCGAATCGGACAGACCCTCTTCGGACTGATCAGTAATCGACTCGACACGACACCGACCCTGACCTACGAGGCCGAGGTCACGGCCTCGCTCCGCGAGGCGGCCAGGAAGGGCGTCCCGGACAAGTTCGACACTTACACACGCGGCGAAGTCCTCGTGGATCAGGGCCAGGTCATCGGCGAGGAGCAGCTCATCTTGCTGCGCCTGGAACACGACGCCGCCATGGCGAGCCTCGGCTTCGGCGACCGCGTGCGAAGGGCACTCGGCACCCTCGCCCTGGTCGCGGCGCTCTACGTCTTGACGGGATATTACCTCTGCAAGCACGAGGGCCGCTCCATCCGCGAGCCCGGCCGCATCGCAATGCTCTGCGGGCTCGTGATCCTGGCGCTCGGCGTCGTTCGCGTCCTCGGCATGCAGACCTGGGACGCCGAGCTGGTCCCGGTCGCCATCGCCTCGATGATCGTCGCGATCGCCTACAACCCCAACTTCGCGCTGATGGTCACCTTCGCGCTCTCGGTGCTCACCTGCGTCGCCCTGGGGACGGACATCCCTCACTTCATGGTCATCATGGGAGGGACGGCCGCGGGTGTCCTGACCCTCACCGAGGTCCGCACGCGCACCAAGCTGATCAAGGTCGGGGCCACGGCATCGCTCACCTACTTCCTGCTGACCTGGGCCACCGGCTTCTGGCAAGACCTCCCGCTCGATCTGATCCGCAGCGACAGCTTCTGGCGCGCCGGATGGGGCCTGATGGCCGGCTTCTTCCTGGGCGGCAGCCTGCCTTTCCTCGAGGGTTCGCTGGGGATCGTCACCGGCATCAGCCTGCTCGAACTCGGCGACAATACCCACCCCCTCCTCCAGGAGCTGGTCCGCCGCGCACCGGGCACGCACAACCACTCGATCACCGTGGGGGCGATCGCCGAAGCGGCCGCGGAGCGCATCGGCGCGGATTCCCTGCTCGTGCGCATCGGTGCCTATTTTCACGACATCGGCAAGATGCTCAAGCCGCACTACTTCGTCGAGAATCAGGTCGGATCGATCAACCGACATGCCAAGCTCAACCCGGCCATGAGTACGCTCATCATCATCGGCCACGTGAAGGACGGAGTAGACCTCGGCCGCCAGCACCACCTGCCCGAGCCCATCATCGACCTGATCGAGCAGCATCACGGCACCACGCTGGTCGAGTATTTCTACTACGAGGCCAACCGACGCAATGGCAACAACCCCGATGCCTCATCCGTGCCCGAGAGCGCCTTCCGCTATCCCGGCCCCAAGCCTCAGACCAAGGAGGCGGCCATCCTGATGGTCGCCGACGCGGTCGAGAGTGCCAGCCGAACCCTCTCCGACCCGGCCCCCGCGCGACTCGAGGGCCTGGTCAGCGACCTGATCGACAAGCGGCTTCGCGACGGCCAGTTCGACGAATGCAGCCTGACGCTCCTCGAGATCGCCGAGATCCGCGAATCCCTCATCAAGTCGCTGATCGGCATCTACCATGGAAGAGTCAAGTATCCCGAGCATCGGACGGCATGAATCGTGCTTGAGGACTCGAGGCTCGCGATCGGGAGGCTGGACATGGTCCGGGGGGCAATCGTGGACGGAGACGGTATTCAAATCGAGATCAGTGATACCCAGGGTCACTGGCGTGGTAACCGTTCGGAGATGATCGACCTGATGCGACGGACGCTCCTCGCCGAAGGACATCGAGAGGCCTCCGTTTCGCTCGCCCTGGTCGATCAAGCGTCGATACACGAGATCAACCGCGTCCATCTGGGTCACGACTGGCCGACCGATGTGATTAGCTTCCCTCTCTCGAATCCCGACGACGTCGTCCTGTCCGGTGAGCTCGTCGTTTCGGCCGAAATGGCCGTCCTGACGGCCGCGGATTCCGGAGTGGAGCCGCGCGAGGAGCTGGCCCTCTACATCGTCCACGGGCTCTTGCACCTCTGCGGCCATGACGACACGACGGAGTCGGGTGCCGCGGAGATGCGCCGGCGAGAGGATGAGATCCTGTCGGCATCCGGCATCACCAACCCATTCTCCGCGATCCGGAAGGATGAAGCTCCCCCCGAGCCGGCCTCATCCCAACCCATCTTGACCGGCGTACCACGATCGCCGATCGAACCGACGGAGGCCCGCCAGTGGACGGGTTGAGTGCGGCCGCAATCCTGGCGATCGGCTTGCCGGTCATGTCGATCCATTTCTTCGCGATCGCCATGGCGAAGGCGCTCCGCTCGTATTCGCGGAGTTTGCTGGAAGTTCGCTGTCTCGAGCGGGGCCATCCGGACCGTGCCGATGACGTGGCGCACCTCGATCAGCGGACCGAGCGGAGCGCCGAGACTCTGGCGGTCTTGACCGGCCTGCTTCTCTCTGCGCTGGTCGGGATGGGAGTCGGCCGGTTGGCGTCTCCGCCACGGCTGGAATGGATGCTCCTGCTGGTCCTGACCGTCGGTTTCCTCGGCTATGTGTTGGCGGGCTCGCTCGGCAAGATCTTCGCCGAACCGATCATCGACGCGACCTGGCCGGCATCGGGCTTCATCCGCGCGATCGCACTGCCGCTGACATTCGGGCTCCGACAGGTGGAGTGGTTCGTCGAATGGATCGCCGGGCGTTCCGAGGTGCCTCACCGGCCCGCGAGCGTGGAAGTCGAGATCCCCAGCGAGGAGGAGATTCCGGACGATACCGAGCCGGATCTGCCCGAATCGGCGCGGGAACTCCTCCAGCATGCCGTGGAACTGACCCGGACCGATGTCTCCGCGATCATGACTCCTCGACCGCTGATTGCCTCGCTGCCCTCGACGGTCTCCGCCGAGGCCGCCGCCGCGACATTCCGCCAGACCGGCTTGAGCCGGATCCCGATCTTCGGCTCCAATCACGACGATATCGTGGGCATCCTCTATCTCAAGGATCTGTTCGCCCGGATGACCGAGGTCAAGAGCTGGCCCGCGGTCAATCCCCGCAAATTGGTGCGGCCCGCGTACTTCGTGCCCGAGACCAAGAATGCCTTCGAGCTCCTGGAAGAGCTGCGCACCCAGCGCCGCCAGATCGCGGTGGTCCTCGACGAGTACGGCGGAGTCGCGGGGCTCGTCACGCTCGAAGATCTACTGGAAGAGCTCGTCGGCACGATCGACGACGAACACGACATCCCGACCCCCGACGACCCGATCCGCGAGCTGGGTCCGTCGCGCTACGAAGTCGAACGCGACCCTTCCGGTGGAGGCGCTCAACGAGCGGCTGAATCTGCACCTCCCGACCGATGGCGAATACCTCACGGTCGGCGGCCTGGCCTTGCACGCCCTCGGCCGCGTCCCCGAGCCCGACGATACGTTCAGTGTCAACGGCGTCCTGTTCCAGGTCGTCGAAGTCGCCGACCACCGCATCCGCCGGCTCCTCCTCGAACTCCAGGACGCCGCACCGGTGCGGACGGCATCCTGAGTTCATCGCACGGACGTCCGAGGTTCATCGCGAGGTCCACCCCCGCCCCGCCTAATCGGATTCTCGACTGACGATCGCCCATCTTGGATTGAAGATGATTACAGGATGAATCGACTCAGATCTTCATCCTTGGAGAGCGCCTCGAGGCGCTGGCGCACGAGGGCCTCGTCGATGACGACATGCTTCTCCTCGCGGTCGGGTGCATCGAAGCTGAGGTCCTCCACGACGCGTTCGAGGATGGTGTGAAGCCGTCTCGCGCCGATGTTCTGGGTCGATCGATTCACCTGGAAGGCCAGGTCGGCCATGACTTCAATGGCCGGTTCGGCGAATTCGAGCGTGATCCCCTCGGTGGAGAGCAGGGCCTGATACTGCCGGATCAGCGAGGCGCGGGGCTCTCGGAGGATTCGGGCGAAGTCGTCGCGCGTCAGGTCGTGCATCTCGACGCGGATCGGGAACCGGCCCTGGAGCTCGGGCATCAGGTCCGATGGCTTGGAACGATGGAACGCACCGGCGGCTACGAACAGGATGTAGTCCGTCTTGACCGGCCCGTGCTTGGTGTTGACGGTCGTCCCCTCGACGATCGGCAGCAGGTCGCGCTGGACGCCCTGGCGCGAGACATCAGGCCCTCGGCTGGAACCCTCGTCGCTGGCGACCTTGTCGATCTCGTCGATGAATACGATGCCCGACTCCTCGGTGAGCGTGATGGCGGACTGGGCGATCTTCTCGGGGTCGATCAGGCCATCGACCTCCTGCTGGAGCAGGATCGGCCGCGCCTGGCGGATCGTCATCCGACGGGTCTGGGTCGGCTTCGGCATGATCTTCTCGAACATGTTCTGGAGATCCATCTCCATCTGTTCGAAGTTGCCGGCCCCGAGGATCGATACCGGCGCCATCGACCGGCCGGGGAAGGTGATCTCGACCTCGCGGTCGTCGAGCCCCGGCGGCCAGTCGGGCTCGCATCTTGTCGCGCGATCGCTGGCGACGATCGCTGGCCTCGCCCGTCGGCGGAGACTCTCCCTCGGGCCACGGGGCCGTCGGGGCGGTCGGCGGCAGGAGCAGGTCCAGCAGACGCTGCTCGACGCGGGCCTTGGCCTGCTCCTCCACGCGCTGGCGTTCTGAGTTGCGCACCAGGACGATCGCCGCTTCGACCAGGTCGCGGATCAGCCCCTCGACGTCGCGGCCGACGTACCCGACCTCCGTGTACTTCGTGGCCTCCGCCTTCACGAACGGGGCGCCCACCAGCATCGCCAGCCTTCGGGCGATCTCCGTCTTGCCCACGCCGGTCGGGCCGATCAGCATGATATTCTTGGGCGTCACTTGCTGGCGCAGGTCATCCGGGAGCTGCCGGCGCCGCCAACGATTCCGCAGCGCGATCGCCACGGCGCGCTTGGCGTCGGCCTGGCCCACGATGTCGCGATCGAGCTCGGCGACAATCTGCCTGGGCGTCAATTCGCGCTCTTGCTCGCGGTCTGGCACGGCAGTTCCTCCACCGTCAGGTTCAGATTCGTGTAGATGTCGATCCCGCCCGCGATCGCCAGCGACTCGCGGACGATCTCGGCGGCCGAGAGCCCCGAGTGGGCGATCAGCGCACGCGCGGCGGCCAGGGCATAGCCGCCTCCCGAGCCGGTCGCCAGGATGCCGTCGCTCGGTTGGATGACGTCGCCGGAGCCGGTCAGCAGCAGGCTGTGCCGGGCGTCGACGACCACGAGGACCGCCTCCAGCCTCCGGAGCATCCGGTCGGTTCGCCAGAGCTTGGCGAGCTCGGTCGCCGCCCTCGGCACATTATTCGGATAATCCTTCAGCTTCCCCTCGAACCGCTCTAGCAGTGCGAACCCGTCCGCCGCCGAGCCCGCGAATCCGGCCAGGACCTGCCCATCGAGCAACTTGCGGATCTTGACCGCGTCGGATTTCATGACCTGCGTCCCGAGCGTGACCTGGCCATCTCCCCCGATCGCCACCCGGTCTCCCTTGCGCACCGATAGGATCGTCGTCGCGTGCCAGTTCAAGGACCACTCCTTCGACCGATAGAGATCATTCCGCGCGCGAGTCCCAGTGATAACCGGACAAGCCGACCCGCGGCCTTCGCTCTCGAGGACTCTGCGAGCATAATTCCTGGAAGGCAGCCTTGCCAAGGAGTCCCCGCGTGCCGTCAACTCCGACGTCGCGGGAATTCGGCCCGGAAGACCTCGAGTCCGGATGGTCTTTGGTGAGATCGCAAGGCGGGATTCCCGGAGGTTACGCCGACGGCTCGAGGTGATCGGGCGCCACTCGCGCCTGCACGAACAGGGAGTGGCCGATCGTTGTATCCCACCAGTCCGGGTCGATCGTGCGGAGATAGCCGCTCTCCCTCAGACCCGTCAGTCGGTCCTGGTAGCGCAGCGACATCGGCTTCCAGAGGCAGACGAGCTTCAGTAACACGAGTGCCTGGGTGAAGATCTCACTCGTCGTGTTCGTGACGAGCTTCGGGTCGCGGAACTGGTCCTCGCACTCGCGGACGAACTCCAGGAAGGCGATCGTGGTCCCGACGCGTCGCGTGAAGTCATCCGGCCGGTCGCCTCGCGTCCGGAACATCCGATGGAGATACTTGGGGTCGACGGGAGTGACCATGGCGACATTATCGACGTAGGCGGGCTCGAATCGCAGGGCGAGATACTCCTGAACGACGTCCTCGTGAACCTCGTACTCGATCCTCCTCCCGCCCGCAGGCTCCTCATGGAAGAAGTTGAAGGTCAGCAGCGACTTCTCCACGACTCCGATGTTGGTCTCGGAATACCCCAGGCTCCGGAGGGCCTGGTGAAGGTCGATCTGCGTGTGGCGATCCTGGGCGAGGAGCTGAAGGGCGTGGTGACCGATCAGCAGATCGCGCGGCCGGACGCGACCGGCTCCCATCGCGAAGAGATCGGCGATGCGATGCTCGTCGTGGTCGAGTGCATCGTTGGTCCCCACGAGTAGGGCGTCGAGGAGCTCGTAATCGAACGTCCGCCGGGACTCCGGGTTATGCTTGCTCTGTTTCCAGACGCGATAGGCCGTGTCTCCGCAGAGCAACGACTCCCAGAGCGACAGCATCAGGCGCAAGTTCTCATGAGAGATGGCCTGGATCCGCGGCAGCAGGCGTTCCTTCCCCAATCGCGTCAACTGGGAAATGTATTCGATGACGGAATCGGAACCGGACTGCGATTGACGTTCGAGGAATTCTCGCGTGGCGCGCTCGCGATTGGCGAGGAGGTCTTGGGTGTCGATCGGCCCGATCTCGAAGACCCGGGCCCCGTGGAGCAAGTTGAACTGGTGATTCTGAAGCTTGCGGAACGTGCTCGGCCACATCGGCAGGATGACTCGCGAGAGCCGGATCGATGGCGTGCGGAGCCATTGCTCGACCTCGGTGATCGCGCGGATCTGCACGTCGATCGAGGATTGGTCGAGATTGTCGACGACCAGGACGACGAAGGAGAACGGCGAATTCGACGTCAACATCGAGGGCGCGGATCTCGGCTGGACGCGCGTCAGCTCCTCGAGGGCCGCATGGACCCACATACGCACATTCTGCGGTTGCGTCGGCCGCCGCCGGACCGCTTCATCCAGGTCGAAGGCCCGCTCCAGGCACTTGTTCCGCATCTCGGATTGCAGGAAGAGGAAGAACCGGTGATAGAAATCGGTGTTATCGCGGATCGTACGGGCGTCGAAGTGGAGGATCAGCTTCTTCTCGAACTCGGCCTTGCGGTTCCCCTTCGTGGGGCAGTAGCAGCGGAGGTAGTAGTCGATCAGCGTGGACTTGCCGGCCCCGACCATGCCCAGGATGCATAGGGGGCGTCGCGGGAATGTATCATCCCAGAAGAGGGCGTCGAGGAGTGTCTCGTGGGGATGTTCGTTGTCGGGCTTCTCGATCCGGTCCTTCCAGGCGCGGTGAGTGAGATAGAGCCCGCCGAAGATCTCGGACTCGAGGAAATGCGGATGATCGGCGCGGTCGGGCAGGATATCCGAGCGGAAGCAACGATGGATCAGTCGGTCGACCTCGAACGGTTGACACAGCGGGTTGCGCTGCGCGGTAAAGGTCTGGACCAGCGCGGTGTAGGACATGCTCATGCCCGCTGTTCCGGGGGAGTGGGAATCCGATGCGACGCCCGGGTCGGAAAATCGTTGCCCCGGATCTCCCAGCCTAACCGATCGCCAACGCCAGACAAGCCCCCTTATCCGAGCGGGCGAGCGCGGAGAACGACCGCGCCGGGTCGATGCGATCGGATCGCAGGAAACCACCCGGACAGGTCGATCGAAGGAGCTTGTGAGTCCGGAGCGTATCCGGGGTCTTCCGTGGAGAGAAGGACTTCCCATGCCGAGCCGACGGTTTGCGGCAATCGGGATTGGTCGGAGCTGTCCATTGCGATCACACCGCACCCTCGCAACTGGACTGCCACCCAGACGAGCGAGGCCTCGGTCTGGTAAATCAGGACCAGGGAATCCTCACCCGCGGTGATGGCCCGGAAAGCCCCTGGTGCGCCGGTGCGAAGGGCTGGCTCGGTACGCCGCAACGCGATCAACGCTTGATACAGTCTTAGGGTCGACGCGTGGGGCTCTCGTTCTCGCTCGGCCCATTCCAGTCGCGAGGCAAGGAAGGTCGTTTCGTCCTGCGGGTCGGCCAGTCGATCGAGGATGGTTGAATCCTGGAAGGCTCGGTATTGACCGAACTCGCGGCGACGCCCCTCCCGAACTTTCTGGCCCAGATCCTCATCATGGTCGGTGAAGAAGAGGAAGGGCGAAGTCGCCGCCCATTCCTGGCCCATGAAGAGGAGCGGCGTCTGGAGTGCACAAAGAAGGAGTGCCGTCGCGGCATGGTAGGACGCGAGGTCGATCTGGTGGTTGAGTCGCTCGCCGAATGCCCGGTTGCCGATCCGGTCGTGGTTCTGGATGAAGAATACGAGGCTCCGCGGATCGAGCCCGGACGGATCGGTGCCGCGATCTTTCCCTCGATGGATCGAGTATTCTCCTTGATAGAGCCAGCCGCGATTGAGCGTCGTGACAAGGTCGGCGACCGAACCTCGGAAGTCGCGGTAGACGCCGTCATCGTCGCCGGCCAGCAGGCGCCGGATCTGGTGATGGAAGTCATCCGACCAGACACCGTCCAGGCCCCAACCTCCCATCGACTCTGGCTTGAGCATGCCGGCCAGATTGCGATGATCCTCGGCGATGAGATGGATCGGTCGGCCGGCCTCGTTTGCCCGGATCCTGTCGGCCAGCTCCGCGAGGAAGTGGCGCGGGCCCTCGTCTACCATCGCGTGAGTCGCGTCGATGCGCAGGCCGTCCATGTGATATTCGTTGATCCAATACAGCGCATTCTCGATGAAGAACTCGCGGACCATCTTGCTCCGGGGACCGTCGAGGTTGACGGCGGGCCCCCAGGGAGTCCGATGATGTTGGGAGAGGTAATAGAGACTGAAGCGGCCGAGATAGCTGCCGTCGGGTCCGAAGTGGTTGTAGACGACGTCGAGCAGCACCGCCATCCCCAGGTGGTGGGCGATGTTGACCAGGGCTCGCAGGTCGTCGGGGGAGCCGTAGCACCGGGCCGGTGCGAAGAGGGCGACCCCGTCGTATCCCCAGTTGCGACGGCCGGGAAAATCCGCGACGGGCATGAGCTGAATTGCGGTGATCCCCAGCCGGGCCAGGTCGGGCAGCCGTCGAGATGCCGCGGCGAACGTCCCCTCGGCCGTGAACGTACCGACGTGAAGCTCGTAGAGCACGAGTTGGTCGCGCGGGATTCCGGGCCAGTCCGCGTCCGTCCATGCGAAATGATCGGCAACGACCACCTGGGATGGTCCGTGGACGCCGGCCGGCTGAGAGCGCGACGCCGGATCGGGGAACGGGCCCTCGCCGTCGACACGGTAGACGTAGAGATCGCCCGGGCGAATCTCCCAGGACTCGCCTCGGAAGGTCCCGTCCTCGAATTTCTCCAGGCCGATCGCCGAAAAGGTCCGACCGGGTGCCCACGAGACCGCTTCCACGGTCGTCGCATCGGGAGCCCACACGCGGAAACGGACTTGCCCGTTTTCAGACCAGGCCCCCAGAGAAGGTCGCCATCTCATCGACCGAGCAGCCCCTTGTTTCTCCGGCCTACGACTTCTTGCCCGTCCACTTCAATACGATCATACCCAGAGGCGGCAAGACCAGGTTCAAGGAGTGATGCTGTCCATGCCAGGAGACCGGGGTCGTGCGGACGCCGCCGATGTTCCCCTGACCGCTCCCCCCGTAGAGCGTCGCATCGGAATTCAAGATCTCCTCCCAGGTCCCGGCGCGCGGCACGCCGATCCGGTAATTGTGCCGAGGCACCGGCGTGAAGTTGCAGGCGACCAGGACGAGCTCCGAGGCGACCTTACCCTTACGGAACAGACTGATGGTGCTCTGCTCGGAGTCGTGCACGTTAGCCCACGAGAATCCGTCGGGGTGGCAGTCCAGCTCGTGGAGGGCCGGTTGGCCTCGGTACACGGTATTCAGGTCGCGGATCCATCTCCGCAAGCCCTGGTGGAACGGCTCGCCGAGAAGGTTCCAGTCCAGGCTCGAGTCATGGTTCCATTCCCGCCACTGCCCGAATTCGTCGCCCATGAACATCAACTTCTTACCGGGCTGGGCGTACATCCAGCCGAATAACAGCCGAAGGTTCGCGAATTTCTGCCAGGGGTCGCCGGGCATCTTGTTGACCAGCGAACCCTTGCCATGGACGACCTCATCATGCGAGAGCGGCAGGAGGAAGTTTTCCGTTGACGCATACAGGCCGCGGAACGTGAGCAAATTATGGTGATATTTGCGAAATAGTGGGTCGATCGAAAGGTACTGGAGGGCGTCGTGCATCCAGCCCATGTCCCACTTCAGGTCGAAGCCGAGCCCGCCGACCCGTGTCGGCCGCGAGACCATGGGCCACGAGGTGGACTCTTCCGCGATCGTCAGGGCGCCGGGGAATTCAGCGTGGACTCGCTCGTTGAGCCGTCGAAGAAAGGCGATCGCCTCGAGGTTCTCGCGACCGCCGAACTCGTTGGGGATCCATTCGCCGGGTGCCCGGGAGTAGTCGAGATAGAGCATCGAAGCGACCGCGTCGACGCGAATGCCGTTGACGTGGTACCTGTCCAGCCAGAAGAGTGCGTTGCTGATTAGGAAGTTGACGACCTCGGGCTTGCCGTAGTCGAAGACGTACGTGTCCCAATCCTTGTGGAGGCTCCGGCGCGGGTCGGCGGGCTCGTAAAGTGGAGTGCCGTCGAAAAGGGCCAGTCCATGCTCGTCGCGCGGGAAGTGCCCCGGGACCCAGTCGAGGATCACGCCGATGCCCCGCCCATGGAGGGTGTTGACCATCGCCATGAAATCGTCGGGGGTCCCGAAGCGGCTGGTCGGCGCGAAGTATCCCAATTGCTGGTAGCCCCAGGAGCCGTCGAAGGGGTGCTCGCCAGGAGGCATGATCTCGACGTGCGTGTATCCCATCTCATGAACATAATCGGCGAGCTTCGGCGCAATCTCCTGGTAAGTCAACCAGCGGCCGTTGTCCTCGGGCACTCGCATCCAGGAGCCGAGGTGCACCTCATAGATTGAGATCGACTTGTCGAGGGCCTGCGACTCGCGTCGTGCGGCCATCCAATCGCGGTCATTCCACTCGTAGCCGGAGACGTCCCAGACCTTCGACGCCGTCCGAGGCCGGATCTCGGCGAAGAATCCGTGGGGGTCCGCCTTCTCGACCCGCGGGCCGCCGCCGCTCGGGGTGATGGCATACCGATAGCTCGAGCCCGATCGGACCTCCGGGATAAACCGCTCCCAGAGGCCACCGTTGCCCCGTCGCTGCATGGGGTCGGCATCGGGATTCCAGTCATTGAAGTCGCCGACGACCGAGACCGCGCGAGCATTGGGAGCCCAGACCACGAAGTCGGTCCCGAGCGTCCCGTTGAGCTCGACGACGTGGGCGCCCAGCTTCTCGTAGGAGCGGTAGTGAGTCCCTTCGCCGAGGAGATGCAGGTCGAAGTCGCTGAGCCGGGTCCCGGTGACCGTCCCCGGACGGAACGCGTCGGCCATGCCGATGGAGGGCGTCGCGTCGACGTCCTCGGCCTCCTCGCGCTCGATCAGCGACTCGATCCCCTGGAGCGGGATGCAGACCCAGTTCGGACGATTGTTCAATTCATAAACAAGTTCATACAATATCTTGTCGAGCGTATAGGCGTCGAGCAGCAAGCCGAGAGCGGCCGGGTCTTCGGGGAGGTGAGGGGCACGGCCCGACGCGGCGCGATATTCGCGCCAGAAGACGGCCGACGTCCAGATCTGCCAGAGCCTGGCCCAGGGCTCGAGCCGGTCGAACTCGTCGGGCCGCGACTTGGTGAATTCGAATAACGCCGCATACGCCGCGTAATCGAACGATCGGAGCATTCCGACGACGTCCTTCAAGGGCGACCGCTTCTCGCGACGCTCCTCGACGCTACGGGCCGGCTCGCCCTCGAAGTCGAGGATGACGAAGTCGCCATCGGACCGGAGGACCTGCCCGAGATGATAATCGCCGTGCACCCGCGTCTTCACGGCGTTCGGCGTCAGATTCGAGAGGGGTCCGAGGCGTTCTCGGAGCCGCGCCGATCCTTCGAGAATCCGCCCGAGCGGCGGAGCGCAATTCTCGGGCAGTTCATGGGCATGGGAGCGAAGTGCCCCCAAAGCCGAGTCGAACTCGCCGTCAACCTGCGACTGGAGAGCGGCCAGGTCTTGCGAGGTCAGTGGCTCGGGGGCGAATGCGGGATCCTTGGGGTCGATGGCGAGCGACCGATGGAGTTCGGCGGTCCTCCGGCCGAGTTGCGCGGCAGCCTTCCAGTACGGACCGATCAGATCCTTCACGACGGCGGGAGGTTCCTGGTCGGCCAACTCCACGTAAGATCGCCGGGGATCGACCGCCAGCGAGCCCACGGCCTGGCGGCGGGAAGCTCGCTCGAAATAGACTTTCAGCTCGAGCAGGGCATGTTCCCAGCCGTTACCCTGATTGGGGACCAGCTCTTGCAGGATGGCCAGCGACGTCGGCTCGGATCGGCGCTGATGGTACTCGAGTGCGCCGGCCACCTTAGGCACCCGATCGAACTGCGTCCGCTCGCCGAGGAATCGGCCGATCTCGAAGTCCGGATTGATACCGGGCTCGACCCGCCGGAAAATCTTGAGGATCAGGCGGTGATCGAACATGACCGCCGTGTTGCTCTGCTCGACCTTGCCCCGGATCACTTCCAGTGGAGCACCCGACGACCCCCGCGCACGACTGAACTGGGGCGTCCGGACGGCGCGAACCTGGCCGGCGCCTGCGGGCATGACGCGTTCCTCGCCGATCGCATCGAGGATGGCGTGGCAGACCTCGGGATCGATCATGCCGTCATAGAGCAGTCGGTCGCCGCGTGGGCCGGCGAACCGGGCGATGACCCGGCCGGGCGCCTTGCGCGACCAGCGCTCAGCCTTGTCCCCATCGGCCAGGCGGATGGGCAGGAAATAGGTCTCTCGATCCCCGCCGTCGTAGCGGACTTCGACGAGGATCAAGAGGGTCCCCTCGGGGAAGCCCTGCGGATGCGACGCCTCGACGATCCGGGTCGATGCCAGATCGCGGGCCTTCCCGGCGAACCATCGCTGCTTCTTCAGGAATTCGGGCAAGGCCTCTCGTTCCAGGAGGTCGCGGACCTTGCCCTCGAGCAGGCCTTCCCAGCCACGTTCCGCGCGCAGAACCGACATGGTCGATGGCTCCATCTCTACCCGACGAGCGGGATATCAGGGGAGGGCCAGCTTGCGGTCGCTGCAGGCCCGGACGGAGCCTCGCCCTCCCGATGTCCGCGATCATGAAACCGATTTATCTAGAAGTAATAATCGAAGTCTCTCTCGGTCTTGACCTTGCGCCGGACGCGGAAGATCTGGGCGGGGCTGACGGCCGGATCGAGCTGGACGAAGTTGGACTCGCCCTGCCAGAGGAAACGGGCGTCGCCGAGCAGGTCGTGAACCTGGAACGATCCGCCCGGGCCGTTGTCGAGGCCGAGGTCGGCGATCGGGACGCGGACCCAGCCCGATTGCACGTGATGCGGGTCGAGATTGACGACCACGAGGATGATGTTCGCGAGATCGGGCGTCGCCTTGCCGTAGAACAGGATCTGGTCGTTGTCGACGGGGTAGAACCGCAGGTTGCGATCGTGCTGCAAGGCGGGATTCTCGCGACGGATCTCATTGATCCGCGCGATGTAGTCGCTGAGACTGGCGGGATCGTCCACGTCCCAGTGCCTCACCTGATACTTCTCGGAATCCAGGTATTCTTCGGACCCTGGCCGAACGGCCGGGGAGACGGAGAGCTCGAATGGGGGTCCATAGATCCCATAGGTCGCCCCCAAGGTGGCCGCCAGTGCCGCGCGGAGCTGGAACGCCGCACGGCCCCCGTATTGAAGGTATTCGGGCAGGATATCGGGCGTGTTGGCGAACAGGTTGGGACGCATGATCTCGGCCGAATCGGTCTGCGTCAATTCGGTCAGGTACTGGATCAATTCCGACTTGGTATTTCGCCAGGTGAAATAGGTGTAAGACTGCGAGAAGCCCCCCTTGGCCAGGCGCCTCATGACCTTGGGCCTTGTGAAGGCCTCCGAGAGGAAGAGGACATCGGGATGGCGACCCTGGACTTCGCCGATGACCCAATCCCAGAACGGGAACGGCTTGGTATGCGGGTTGTCCACGCGGAAGATCTTGACCCCGCGATCGACCCAGAAGAGGAAGACGTCTCGTAGCTCGTCCCAGAGTGAGCGCCAATGTTCGCTCTCGAAATCCAGCGGATAGATATCCTGGTATTTCTTGGGCGGGTTCTCGGCATACTTGATGCCGCCATCGGGTCGATGCCGGAACCATTCGGGGTGCTCGCGAACATAGGGGTGGTCGGGAGAGCACTGGAAGGCGATGTCGAGCGCAATCTCGATCCCCAATCGACTGGCGGCGGCGACCAGATGGTCGAAGTCCTCGAGGGTCCCGAGGTCGGGATGGATCGACTTGTGACCGCCACGTTCCGAGCCGATCGCCCACGGGCTGCCGTGGTCGTCCGGGCCGGCGTTCAACGTGTTATTGGGGCCCTTGCGGAAGCTCCGCCCGATCGGATGAATCGGGGGAAGGTAGAGCACGTCGAAATTCATCCCTGCGACGTAGGAGAGCTTCGCCTCCAGATCCTTGAACGTCCCGTGTCGGCCCGGTTCGGCCGCGGTCGACCGGGGGAACATCTCGTACCAGGCGCCGTAACGGGCTCGCTCGCGCTCCACGACCACGGCGAGCGCCCGATCGTATGTCCGACTGCCTCTGCGGTCGGGATGTCGAGCCATTGTGGCCGTCAGCCTCGGATCGAGCGCCGCGCGAATCCTTGCGGCGGGATTGGTCTCGTCCCTGAGGACTCTCGACCGATCACGAAGCCAATCCCCGTCCGCATCGCGGGCACGAACGGCCGCGGCGCGAAGTAGCTCGGCCCCTTCGAGGAGTTCGCTCGCGACGTCCTGGCCCGCTTCGCTCTTTCTGGAGAGTGCCTTCAACCACGATCGGAAGTGATCGACCCATGCCTCGATTGTGTATTCGTGGCGGCCAAGAGTGGTGACGGTAAATCGCCCCGTCCAACGATCATTGAGGAGCGGCTCCATCGGGCTCTCGGACCATTCTCCACCGCCGGCGACCCGATATTTGACGACCGCAGCCAGGAGGTCATGGCCCTCGGCGAAGATGTCCGCCGAGACCGCGACCTCCTCGCCCACGGTCCGCTTGATCGGAAAGCGACCGCCGTCGATCTCCGGGGAGACCCCTTCGATGACGACGCGCGACGGCGAGCCATCGACTCCCGACAGCGTTTTCCCTTGCCCATCCGACCCCATGACTCGCCCCGTGACCCCGGATTCTTCGTGTTCTTTCGGAAGAATGTCGGGATCTCTTCATGCACGTTCGATACCAGTCGAGCGAATGGTCGGAGTTTCGCTTCTGGTCGGGGTTGGGATAGGAAAGGACGAGAAGTCTCGGCTCATACATCACCCTGGAGATCCTCGCGGTTCCGAATGCCGCCAGCCGTATTCATTTTCCTCGAAGAATTCCGCGCAGGTCTTCGATGTGATCACCCTTGTTGGGGGTCATGTCGAAGAGATCGTCCGGAACCCGGTTGATCTCGATCTTCTCGACGCGGATCTCCTCGGTCATCACGGGCTTGCCCTTCCATTCGGGAGGAGCGTCGGCCGCGAACGAGTGATGGAGGCAGCGGGTGGGCAGCCAGATGCCCGGCTCGACTTCCCGAAGTCCCGAGTTCTCCCAGAGCATCTGGAGTTGACCGTCCTTGGAGAACTCTCGCCTCAGAATGGCGAGGCCGTGGTCGCGGTCCAGCCAGATCCGATCGGTCAGGTTGCCGACCAACAACGAGGGCTGCAATAGCGAATTGAGACTTCCCTTCAGGACGACGCAGGTCGCACCATCCACGACCTCGGTCTTTTCTTCGAGCTCATAGGAATGCTCCTTGACCCACTCCGCCACCTGGAACATCGCCTGGAACTTTCGCACCATCGGGCCACCGGTCGGATCCGGGACGTACAAACCAACCGCCGACTGATAAGCCGAGGCCTGGAACCAGTTCGCCTCGGACGTGGCGGGCCAGACCTGGTAGTGGACGACCTTCTCGGACATCGGCCGACGCATCCAGACGGTGTGGCCGTTGTAGGCCCTCAGCTCGTCTCGTTCCATGAGGTCTCGCACGTTCGGGTTCCTGCGAGGCAAGCGGACGCCTCGGGCCTTCTGGGCCTTCATCATCGCGACCGCCCTGTCATATTGCTCGATCATCTCTTTCTGGTTCTTTCGGACCCACTCCGGCGCCTTCGGGTCGACGGGCTGCGGAGGAGAGAGCCCGTACTCTCCCGCCGGCCTCAGGAGGTTCATCTGCTCCGGCTGGATCCGTCGAGAATAGCGCTTCGTCCCCTTGAACGCGACCCGCCATTCGTCGCGTGGAAGGAAGAGCTGGTTGCGGAACTCCGGGATCGCGAGCAATTGCTCGGGTTTCAGGGGTGTCTTGGCCTCCAGCTTGTAGGATACATCCAGGCTCTGGATCGACTGTGCCTGGCGCGAGAGTCGCATCTTGATCTCGCGTGCTTCCGGGCTGTCGGCAGCCTGAGCCGAGAGCCAGGCGATCAGGCATGCGGCCAGGGCCGACGAACCCAGGATGACCCTCGCTCGACGGGTGGGAATCAGTCGCCTCATCGCTGCTCTCCTTTCTCGACGCGCGGGGCCGGATCGGCCGTCCGTCGCTGTCCTTCGGAATAGACCTGCCGACCCAGGTCGGGATCATTGATCTCGATCACAACGTCTGCTGGAGCCCTGAACGAGAAGAGGTCATCCGCGACGGCCTCGGGGGCCGGATAGTCGATCCGCGTCTCGATCGAACGCCCATCATCGAACTCCGCGAGGCGCTTCACCGGCCGCAGCGAATCGGGATCGAACCAGATCGTCTCGGTGCGAGTCATGATTCCGCCGTCCGGAGGCCCCGGCCATCGCAACACGATCTTGCGGGACTTGCGACCTCCGATCATGTCGGGCTCGACCCGGATCTCTGCGCGATTCGCCTCCGCCCAGCGGAGCAGTGCCTCGCTGTCCTGCACGAGTCCATCCGCCTCCGGGCTGGCGTGGCCGGTCGTGAGGTCGGTTGACCAGGCGGCGACGATCCGGCCTCGCACGTCCCAGCGGAAATCCCATCGCCGGTTGCGGACGAACACGGCGATCAATTCGTCGCGGTCGCGCACCTCCTGTCGCCGACCCTTGTCGCGGACGAACCAGGTCTCTTCCCGACGCGTTTCGCCCGACAGTTTCATCCGTGTCACGGAATGAGATGTCGGAACCTTGGTCCAGGCCGTTTCGACGGCCCTGAGCAGTTCGGCCGCGTCCGCATGGCGGGGACGCGCAACGAGACCGATCGCCCCGATCAGGAGCACCGCCGCGGCGGCCGCCGACGCTTTCCCCCTCCATCCGGACAAGAAGCGATGTCGGGTCGCCTCGGACCGATCCGAGTCGGGGATCGTGGAGAGGCAACGGTCGAGCAGGTCAACGGGGACCGGCCTGGCGTTAACCGCTCGCAAGCGGCGGTCGAGCGGGTCTGGATCGGCCCGATCGTGATCCCAGAGTCGGTCATCGCGCATGCTGGTCCTCCTCGGCCCGATCCGGTTGCGGATTCCAGGCCGCAAGCTTATCCTGCAATCGTCGTCGGGCGGCGAAGAATCGCCAGCGCACCACACCGGCGGCCACGCCCTGGACCGTCCCGATCTCCTCGTATTCGAACTCATGCCAGAAGCGTAGGGTGAACGCCTCGCGGAGATCGTCGGGCAGCTCGATCACCGCGCGCTCGGCCGCGTCGCGGAATTCGCGATCCTCCGACCGACGGCCGGGGCCGGGTGCGGTGTCCGGGATGAATTCGACGAGTTCCTCCCGGCGACCTCGCCGAACTCGAGCCTGCTTGCGCCAGAGATTCCGCCCGATCGCATAGAGCCAGGTCCTTTGCGAGACCCCCGAGCGGATCCGGTCAACAGAGACCCAGAACGCCGCGAAGGTGTCCTGAGTCAGGTCGGCCGCCAGGTCGGATGAGCCGCTAATCCGACAGAACCAGCGGAACAAGTCGGCGTACGAGGCGCGTACAAAGACCTCGCGAGTCGCCCGGTCATCCGGTCCTTCTCTCCGGTCATCCCGCGATTTGACGCCGTTCATGGTCCCCTCGCTCGCATCGTGTCCGATAGGTAGTGCCCGTATCGGTCATCCTGTTGGCGCGGAGCGGGAGATTTCTCGATCGGGAGGACCGGCGTCGTCTCCGGAGCGCGGCCCGAAGACCAGCACACCCAGGAGCCAGACAAAGAGCCCGTTTTTCGCGTTATACGCCAGGATGACCCAGGCGCTATCCCTGGGGAAAGCGCCGGTCATGCCCGGGGCCAGCAGGGTCGCCACGCAGCCGGCGGCGAAGATCCAGGAGGCGCGCCGGGCCACGGGCATCTCCGACGCCGCGATAAACGGGATCAGCCAGATCAGGTACTGGGGCGAGAAGACCTTGCCCATGATGAAGAAGGCGAGGATGGCGGCGCCGGAGTATCGTACGCCGTCGGCCATCCCGCGACGGACGAAGACCGCCACGACCATCAAGACGGCCGACGCCTGGAGCGGAAAGACGAGCGCGGACAGGCGCGTCAACCAGGGCGTGATCGAGGACCATGCGGCATGATCGCGCACGATCCCGATCGGGTCTCCGACGACCTTCGCGGCCAGCATCTGGAGTCCTGAATAGACGCTCCCATACTCGAAACCGCGTTCGAGCTGGAATCCCAGGGATTCCGAAACGCCCCGGGGCCCACCCAGGGCGACCCAGGCGGCCGCCCCGATCACCGAGGTCGTGATGAACCCGGTGAGACCGCGCCCTCGCGTGCGCCCGGGGCGCGTCAGGTCCCAGGCCGCGGCCACGACCGCGACCGAGGCCGGGAAGACCTTCATCAACGCCCCGAGTGCGGCCGTCATCCCGCCCAGCCCGCCGCGTCCGGAGAACCACCAGGCCGAGGCCGCGAATGCCAGCAGAGTGGGTGCCGAGTCATAGCGCACCACGACGTGCCTGGCCATCAGGGCGAAGAACACCGAGTACCAGGCGAGCCGCGACCGGACCCGACCGAGCCCCTGCCTCCGCTCGACCCAATCGGCCACGAGCCAGACCGTGGCCGCGTTGAAGAGCAACATCTCCACCGCGAAGGCGATCCGGTAACCGTTGACACCGAGCGAGATGAGTCCGGGAGCCAGGAAGAGCGGCAGCGCCAGGGGCGGGTATTCGATCCGGAAATCCCGGTAGGGGACATACCCTTCCAGGGTCATCCGCGCATACTTGCAGTAGGCGTCCGTGTCTTCCGCTCCCGTCCGAAGCTTGATCGATGACACCGCCATCGCGAGAAAGACCTGGACAGCGACGAAGACGATCACCGATCTCGCCAGCGTCTTGCGATCCTGCAATCGCTCCCCTGAGTTCGGCATCGATTCTCTCATCTCCCGCACGCATACCAGATCGTTTCGATCAAACGGGAATGGGCTTCCCCAGCCGGTCACGCTTGGCTTTCAGGAAGACGAGGTGGTGGTCGAGGTGCTTGATATATCCGTTGACCATGTCCCCGAGAGTCACGACGCCTTTGCGGTTGTGCGTGCCGACCCGGGAGAAGGCCTCATCCGGCAGCTTCCGGAGGACCCGGCTCCATTGCCTGCGACCGACCTCGAAGAGGGTCAGCGCATCCTCGACAGACTGATCGTGGGGCACGAGGCGGGCGATGTAGGCGGACTCGTCGGCGTAAAGCAGGGGTGGACTGTCCTCGGTCAGGATGCGCTTCATGCGGTCGATGGCGATCTCATCGCTGTCGGCCATGTGGATGACCACTTCCTGGATCGACCAGTCTCCAGGGCCGGGACGGGCGATCAGGTCGTCGTGCGACAGGCCGTCCACGGCTCGGCGTAGAATGCCGCCACCGGCGGCGAACGATTCGATCAGGTCTCGGTTCATGGTCATCTGGCTCCGATTCTCGTCGAGATGTTGGGGCAAAGGGGTCCGACGCCTGGCGGACACGGGATCGTTTTCTTCGGTTCACGCCCGTCGGTGCTGATCCCGGCCGCCCAACCGACGCCGCGAGAAGACGCGCCGCGAGATCTCGAGCCCCTCTTCTCCCGTTCTTCTCCCCGGACTATCCTTCTCCTGGATGTGATCCTTGCGATGCCGGGCTGGCCTGGTTCGACGGGATCGGCGATTGGCGAGGAACCCGCCCTATGCTGTCCGAGTTCGTGCTCCTGGCTTGCCTGGCGTTGACGCTCTACATGACGGGCGTGATCGTGGTCGTCCAGGTCGTGCATTATCCCCTGTTCGAACGAGTCGAAGCGACATCATTCCGCCGGTACCATGCCGAGCACGTTCGGCTGATGACGCTGGTGGTGATCGTCCCGATGATCGTCGAGCTGGTGACGAGCGCATGGTTGGTCTTTCTCCTGACGGAGATGACGAGCCGATGGCTGGCCTGGGCGGGGCTGACGGCGGCGATCATCACCTGGGCCGCGACTGCTCGGCTCTCCGTCCCGCTGCATGACAGGCTGGCGGCCGGGTTCGATCCCGAGGCACATCGCTCGCTGGTCCGCACCAATCTCGTTCGGACGGTCGCCTGGATCATCCACTCGCTGATCGTACTGGTCCTGACCGCGGATTCGATGCGCTGATGGTATGGTCGAGCCGTCAATCGTGCTCCAAATATCTGCGGACCCAGAGCTCCGTCAGCTGGTCAGACTGTTTCGCAAGCCGTGGGGACGGGACGGTCAATCCCTCGGGGATCGGTAGGCCCAGTTCATGGAGCACAGCCGAGACGGCCGGTTCCAGGGCATCGATCATCTCCTCGTAGACGATGGTCAACGGCCGGATACCCCTCTCCTCGAAGTAACGCCGCCAGTTCGCCTCGAGATAAATGAGGTGGGCGACGCGACTTTCGATCTCTTCGCGGTCGAAGATCGGCTCCTGTTTCGGAGTGGGCTGCGTCTCCGATTCCCCCGGGATTGACCACCATACGTCGCTCTGGATCGCCCGGACATAGGAGATCGCCTGTCGGACCTTATCCCGTCGAGTGAGGAGGACGAATCGCAAATTGGGGAAGCTTTCATTGAGCAGTGACGGATTCGACTCGCTCCGTCCGAATGTCCGGTCGAGCTTCGTGAGAAGGTATTGGAACTGGAACCAGAAGAGCTTCGCGCCGAACACCCCATTGGACGTGGTCCCCTCCTCCATGACCTTCTCGAAGTACTCGGGCTCCGAGGCGATCCCGAGTCGCTCCATCCAGAGGTTTTCCAGGCTCGACTCGAAGTACTCTTGCGGTCGGCCGGCGATCCCGGTTCCCTCGAGCGCCTCCGCCAAGAGGAAACTCCCGGTGCGTGGTGTCGTGCAGATGAAGTAGGAGAGCGTCGTTCGCATGCCAGTCTCTGAGATCCTTGCTTTACGTGGAAACTCCGATGGGTGGTTTCATCGAGCGATTCGTCGCATGAAGCGCTCGTCGCCGGTTGGGCACGCCAGTTGCCCGTGATCTCTCGATCGCCCGCCTGGACGGCGACAATCCCAACCCGCTCCATCGATTCGAGCCCAAGGGAGACGACTGCACGATGAATGCCGAAGCCTCATTGACCGTCTCCATCGCCCACCAGCCCGACAATATCGAGAAGGCCATCACGGAGGCGCTCTCGCGGGTCATCCTGGACGATTTCCGAGATCGCGTTGTCGCCATCAAGCCGAACGACACGACCGCGACCGCCGACGATAAGACGGCCTGCACTCAGGCTGACAGCCTTCGCGCCACCATCCGGTTCATCAAGACTCTCCACCCCAAGTCGATCGTCGTCACCGGCGGTGCGGGTGCCAAGCAGACCGAGGATGTCTTCCGGGTCATGGGGTATCTCGATGTCATCAGCCAGGAGGGCGTGGAATGGTTCGACCATAATCAGGCTCCGTTCGTGGCCGTCCCCCTGCCATTCGGCCCCCAGCGACAGATCATGGTCAATCCGAGGGTGCTCCAGTACGAGAAGCTCGTCTCGCTCGCACAGCTCAAGGTGCATCGGACCGCGACCGTGACTCTGTCGATCAAGAATGTCGCCATGAGCTACCCGGCCGCCGATTTCTATGGCCACCCTCGTGTCAGCCAGAAGATTCACCCGCACAATATCCTCAAGGACAAACATGCGTTCCTGGTGGGGATGCTGATGCGGTTCCCGATCGACCTCTCGATTGTCGTCGGCCATCCCGCGATGATCGGAACGGGGCCGATCGGCGGGAAGGCCATCGAGACCGGTCTGGTCGTCGCGGGCCGAAATCCGGTCTCGGTGGATACCGTGGGTGCATTCCTCCTCGGCTTCGAGACGTTGGGCGTGCAGCACTTGCACCAGGCCGTCCAGCTCGGCCTGGGGACGCCCTACTCCGATTCGGAGAAGGAAGGTGCTCCCGGCCGGCTCAAGGTGGTCGGCATGCCGGTTCAGGAGGCCGCAAAAGTCTTCCAGCGTGCCGCATACGGACAGGTCTTTCCATCCTTCGAATGATCCGGGTCCCAAAGTTGAAGGCGTCTCACGGGTCGCCGTAAGTCCTATCAATAGCTGGGGTTTGAGTGAGGCGAACCGAGGCCAAAGCGGACCGTCAATGGACGAATGAATCCCGGCGATCGTCATAATGATTGAATCTGAAAGAATTGATCGCCGATCTAATAGAAGTTGGGAGGAGGGCCTCGAAGGGACAAGACGGCCGGCGTGAGCAGGAGAACGAGCCGATGAGACGGTTAGTGAATCCGGCGGCCGCGGTACTCTTGAGCCTGATGATTTGCGGGCGAGTCCACGGCCAGCCGCCTTCCTTGCCGGCACTCCCACCCGCCTCGAATGCGAGAGAAGTGGCGTCACCACCCCCAACCTATACAATTGCTCTCCTGACACGAAACGCCTGCGTGACACCCCACCACCAGAAACTCGCCCGAGCCGAGGGGGGATCGATCGATGTCACCACATCGTCTCCGAGTTCGATCACGGCAACGATGACGGGGACGGTGGCTGCGAACAGTTACCTCTGCTGTACGGGCACGGCCAGCGAGACCTTCCAGCTGATCCAGGAATTCGAGATCACCTGCTCGGATCCTGACGTGCAAACGGTCGCCCTGACCCTCGATACCTCTCTGATCGGCTTCGTGCGAAGCAAGGGACGGGCGGGCGCTTGCGTCCGCCGGGCGGAGGTGAGCGTCACGCCCATGTCAGCGGAGGCCACACCCATGGCCCAGTCTTATCCCTCGCTGACCGTCGAAGGGACTAACGGTCAACTCTGCAACCAGCACCTCCCTCCACTGGAAGCGAAGGTCAAGCCGGTGGGCCGGTATACCCTGGTCGCTACATTCGTGCTGGACAGCCGGGCGGGCGGGGTCTGCGATTCGCACGCGGTCGCGGATTTCTCGCCCGATACCGCGCTCCCCCCGGACTGGGTGAGAACCCGGGACCCCTTCCAGGGCGTCTCGAAGAAGTCCTTCGGATTCACGGCCACGATCTCAGCATCGGCTCCCCCCGCCAGCTCCGCCGACAACGAGCCCGAGGGGAAACGCCCGGCCCAGACTCGCAATGATCCCGCCACTCCCGCTGCCGCGGCGGCCAGATCGCAATCGCGAAGGCCCTCATGATCACATCGACGCCGGCGGACATGGCGAATCATACCGGGCGATCATCGCCCGTTCTCGCGAACATATCACATTTGTCACTCCGGTAGCGACCGGCCGACGGGTTAATGGGTTTGACACATCGCCGTCATCAGAGTCGCGTGTCGCAAGTTCATGCGGCATCTTCGTCATTGACCGGACGACCCTCGCAATCCAACTCTCAGTTGATCAGCGTGAGAGCATCGACTAATGAATTCGGACTTCGGGTCGACACGGATAATTCTTAAAGAATTCGTTTGACGATTTTTTGACTGGTGGCTTCACAGAGATCGATTCGCGGTTTATCATCAACTACCTCAGGGATCGAGACAGGTCCCTGTGATTGCAATTTTCAGATCAGATTCCGCGTTAGCCCACGCAGGTCTACCTCCTCTCCCAAGGCGACTGCGGGGGGTTTTCGCGGTCTCGGCTCGTTCCTGGCCACAAGATCGTCATCCATCCCGAGTGCTCAAATGTCAAATGATTCGTCTTCTCCGATCAGTCAACGTCAACTATTGCGCTTCGGCGGCCTCGCCGGCATCCTGTGTATCTTAGGCTGCGGTGAAGAGGGGACGCAGACCGTAACGACTCCGCCCGCCGAGGGAGGCAATCGCTCCAAGCTGAATAAGATGAAAGAGAACGCCGACGAAGCTGCCGCCAAGAAGAAGAAGAAGAAGTGATCGTGCACTTTTGCTCTTGTGTATCATCGTCGATCGGCCAAGCCAGTCCGTCCGTCCTCAATGAGTCTTCTCGTCTAACAAGTCGCCCCAGGGGAGCATGATTTCATGCGTCAACTTCCTCGTCCCAGATCAATCCGCGGTTTCACCTTGATCGAGCTCTTGGTGGTCATCGCCATCATCGCGGTCCTCATCGCCTTGCTCTTACCGGCCGTCCAGTCCGCCCGCGAGGCGGCACGGCGTATCCAGTGCACCAACAATCTCAAGCAGCTCGCACTGGCCGCCATGAATTATCATGACCAGAACGGGACTTTCCCGATCGGAATTCCCATGAAGCCCGACGTGATGTTCGGCGGTCAATACGTCGAAGATCAGAGCACTTTTGTCTCGATGCTCCCCCAGTTCGAGCAACAGCCCCTGTACAATGCCTACAATTTCAGCCGGAGTATCTATTCGGGTCCCAACAGCACCGTCTACGCGGCCGGGCTGGCGGCGCTCTGGTGCCCGAGCGACGGCCAGATCGCCGGTAAGCGAAGCAGCTTCGGGGCGTATGGCGACAATCCGAACCTGACAGTCGCTTACACCAGCTACGAAGGGTCCACCGGGACTTGGCATTCCGAAATCCTCTACCAATGTACAGTGATCGCCCCTATGACGATGTCATCTTGCGGAGCCTTCGCCGCCATGGACGGAAACATGAACGGCGTGTTCAAGTTCGTCCCGATATCGATCGCTGGGATCACCGATGGCACCAGCAACACGATGCTCTACAGTGAGAAGGCCAACGGCGCATTCACCCCCACGGACTCGCTTTGCTACAACTGGTGGGGCGATGCCGTCTCCGGCGACTCGCTCTTCACGACCCTCTACCCGATCAACGCGTTCCGGAAGGTCCCCCGCGTCACGCAAGATTACACGGATACCTGGGCCGACAGCCCATCGAGCTTCCATCCCGGCGGTGCCAATTTCGCTTTTGCCGACGGCTCGGTCCACTTCATCAAGGATTCGATCAGCAGTTGGCCTGCCAGCCCAACAACTGGATACCCGATCGGACTCACGGAGACTGCCGGAGTCTACTCCTTGGCACCGGGGACCCAGATCGGCGTTTACCAGAAGCTGTCAACCCGGAACCTCGGCGAGGTCATCAGCTCCGATTCCTATTGAATTGGCCTGAATTGACTCACTAAAGCCCGGGATCCGTTAGCCGGGCTCCTAGTCGCGTCAACCGCATTCTATCGGAAGGTGCGAATGTTACTCGATTGCCCCGCCTCGGTTTAACACCGGGGCGGGGTCGTTTCACACTGAACACTGTCATCGCGGGGCATCTCCCCAGCTGGCTAACATTTCAGTCGAGACCGGGCCCTCTGACAGGGCCGGAGCCGATCCTTTCCAATTCACGTCGAGCGGTGGCTTGCTCGGGGTCGAGTCGAAGTGCCTCTGACAGCTCGGCCTTCGCTTCGTGGGGCCTGCCGAGTCGGGAGAGTACGATCCCGAGCCGGCTATGGGCCTCGGCCGAGGTGGGCCAAAGGCGGACTGCCTGAACGAAATGCGACTCGGCCTGGTGGAAGAGGCCCCGTCGGGCCAGGACCATGCCGAGGTTCGTTCGCACTTCGAACGAGTCAGGTCGCAACTCCGCCGCCTTGGCGAATCGAGCCGTCGCGTTGACGAGGCGGCCTAGTGACGCGAGGACGAGTCCCCAGTTGTTCCAACCTTCGAACTGTTCGGGGGCGAGCCGGGTCACCTCAGCGTAATGGACGGCGGCCTCGCTCAGTTGGCCCGAGCTCGCCAAGCAACTCGCCAGGTTCGTCTGCATCGGGACCGATTGAGGCTTGAGACGAACCGCTTCGCGGAACTGGGCCAATGCCTCGGAAACCTTTCCCTGGCTATTGAAGATCAGGCCGAGGTTACTGTGTGTGTCGGGCAGGTAGGGTGCGAATCGCAAGGATTCGCGGTACCACTCGACGGCCTCATCGATGCTCCCCGCCTCCTGCAAGGCCAGGCCCATGCCCGAGTACACATCGCCCGATCGGTCCCCGCCGTGTGACCAGGCGTAAGACCAGAGGCTGATCGAGTCGTGCCAGGCTCGAGATTGCTTCCAGGACAACGACATCAGTGCGGCGACGCAGATCGCCACGGTCCCGGCCGGGACCACGAACGCTCGAGTCCCTCTCCCGGATGTCCGGGTCAGCCCAAAGAAGCCACCGGCCAGCAGCGCGACCATGGGCATCAGGGAAACATAACTATATCGGTCTGCGGCGAGCTGCGTGGTGAATCGGACGAGCCCCGAGTTGGGGAGGAGAATGACGAGGTAAGCGGCCCAGGCCGCGAGCAGGGCCGGCAAACGACGCCTCATCGCATAAGACGCGGCCGTGATCCCCAGCATCGCGAGAGTAGACATCGCATATTTCGGCGCCGTCCAGTCGAACGGGCGAGGACTCGGGTAGCAGGGGATGATGTTGACGGGGATTGCGGTCTTGGCCAGGTAGAAGATCGTGCTGTATCCCGCCGCGACGATTCGGGACCGGACGTCCCCGCGTTGTACGATTTCGAGCGAGCGATTCGCGTCCCGCGCCAGCAGTGCGACAACGCCGAACCCGGCGGCGATGGCACCCAACGCCACCTTCTCGCTCCAAACGGCCCGAGCGTGAGTCCCGAAGCATCGACCGGGACCGATCCGGCGTAAGGGATAGACGTCGAGGATCAGCAGGATGGCCGGAAGTGTCATCGCTACCGGCTTCGACAGGATTGCGGCCAGCCCGAGCAGGAACGTTGCCGCGAGCCAACGACGCCGGGCCGGGCCATCGAAATCGTTCGCCCTGAGGTAGGACATCACCGCAAGCATCAGGAACAAGGCGCAGGGGAGGTATGGCTGGCAAGAGGTCCAGGCGACCACCTCGGCGCGGAGCGGGTGGACGGCGAAGAGGGCGACCGCCAGGCCGGCTGAGGCGTGCAAAGGAATCCGGTCGCGAGACGTCAGATCGGGGAGAGCCCTCGCCAATAACGATACCACCAAGGCATACAGGACAGCCGTATCCAGGGCATACAGGGCGAGGCTGACGAGGTGGTAACCGCGAGGGTCAAGCCCCCAACCCGCGTACTCGGCCTCAAAGAGCATCCAGCTCAGCGGCTGATAGACACCGAGACGGAAGGTCGTCCAGGCCCAGAGGATCTGGTCCAAGCCGAGACCGCGGAAGTGGGGATTATCCAAGAAATTGGTGTCGTCGTCCCAGTTGACGAACCCGTTCCCAATGACGGGCGCGAAAGCGACGACGGAAAGAATGGCGAGACCGGCTCCCACCCACCAGACGGGCCGGGCAATCTGACGATGTACCGTCACATGCCCGTCCGCTGATCCAGCGTCCGAGGTGTCAATGCGGCTCCTGTCCGGGGCGTCGGCCGCGACCCCCCGGGTCTGGGTCTCGTTCGTCATCGAGGGCCCCCGCGTTCGGTACCTGAGTGTCGCCGCCCGCTCGCAACCCCTTGGGCCGGCTGATGATGATCAGCATAATCATCAGGGATGTCGGTGGCCATGGTCGAGCCGAAGAGCCGGTCACGCGGCCGTTGCCAGAGGAAGAATTCGCTAGCGTCGGGCTCCCGGAATGAGGTAGCGTAGGAGTACTGACCTTCGTTTCGGCTTGAGGTTGATAGGACGAGTCCGAGGGCGGTCGTGTGGAGGGCTCCCGACTGTTGATGGGCCGAGCGATGCTGGCGATTCGAACTGTTGCTGTAGCCTATCCAACACGGTCGGCCGTGCACTGGGTGTTGGTCGGCCTGCTGGCTCTCTCTGTCTCGACGGTCGTCGCCGCCGACGATCGTACGGGCTCGAAAACCACAGTCAGCGTCGATTATCCAGGCAAGATCAAGCCAATCTTGACCCGCCATTGCATATTCTGCCATGGCGCCTCGAAAGCTCGAGGAGATCTGAGGCTTGATACGGCCGCAGCCGCCCTCAAAGGGGCGAAGACCGGCCCCGTCATCGTTCCCGGGAAAGGCGAGGAAAGCCCCCTGATCCTCTCGCTTCGCGCCGAGGATCCCTCCGAGCGAATGCCGCTCAACAGGCCCGCTCTGAGCGAAGCGGAAATCGCGCTCCTGCAAGCCTGGATCGATCAAGGGGCCGCGGGGACTGCCGGCGAGCGGCCGGGCGTGCCTCCGTCAGCGACGCACTGGGCGTTTCTCCCCCCCAAACGGCCGAAAGTACCCAAGGTCCGCTCGAACGATTGGGCCCACAATCCGATCGACCGATTCATCCAGGAGCGATTGGAACGAGTCGAGTTATCGCCCTCGCAGGTGGCGGACCCGGCCACCTTGCTCCGCCGGGTCAGCCTGGATGTGATCGGCCTACCCCCTTCTCCTGTGGAAGTCGATGACTTCCTGAGCGATCCGTCCGTCGAAGCTTATCGACGGGTCGTCGATCGCCTGCTGGCCTCGCCGCATTTCGGCGAGCGTTGGGCACGTCCCTGGCTCGACCAGGCCCGTTATGCGGACTCCAACGGTTACAACATCGATGCCCCACGCTCAATCTGGAAGTACCGAGACTGGATCATCGCCGCCTTCAACGCCGACATGCCATTCGACGCGTTCGCGATGGACCAGATCGCCGGCGACCTGCGTCCCGGCGCGACCTTCGCGCAACGGATCGCCACCGGCTTCCATCGGAACACGCAGATCAACCAGGAGGGCGGGATCGACGTCGAGCAGTTCCGGATCGAGTCGATCGTCGATCGCGTGAACACGACGGGCTCGGTCTTCCTGGGGCTGACCATCGGTTGCGCCCAGTGCCACGATCACAAGTATGACCCGATCAGCCAGCGCGAGTACTACAAGCTCTTCGCCTTCTTCAATAACGTGGATGAGCCCGAGCTCGAGCTCGCAACGCCATCCGAGCTGGCCAGGAGGACGGAGATTCGAGCGCAGGTCGAGCAATTTCACCGCGACCTGGCGGCGCGATACCCGGACCTCGACCAGCGGGAGCGTCGTTGGGAAGGAACGTTGACGCTCGAATTCACGCAGGCGCAGACCGCGGACGTCCGGCTTGTCTTCGACACGCCGCGCGAGAAACGGACGCAGGCCCAGCGCAATGCGATGGTCGAGCTGATGCTGGCCAGGGAGCCGGCGCTGCGCGACGAATTGGCCCGGTTGACGAGGCTCCGCAACGCGGAACCGAGGTTCGTCACCACGATGGTCGTGTCCGAGCGTTCGAGCTCGCCGCGAGAGTCTTTCGTGCACCTGGGCGGCGACTTCACCCGGCGGGGCGAACGCGTCGATCCGGGCGTCCCGGCGGTCTTGCCTCCGTTGACGGCTGAGAGCTCCGGGACCCGAGCGGACCGGATGGACCTGGCACGGTGGCTGGTCGGCCGGAGGAATCCGCTGGCGGCCCGCGTCGCGGTCAATCGGATCTGGCAGGCGTACTTCGGTCGCGGCCTGGTCGAGACCGACGACGATTTCGGGACCCAGGGCATACTCCCGAGCCATCCCGAGCTGCTCGACTGGTTGGCCTGCGAGCTGATGGACCGGGACTGGAGCCTCAAGTCGATCCACCGACTGATCGTGGAATCGGCCACGTATCGCCAGTCGTCGCGAGTCCGCGACGAGGGGAAATCGATCGATCCCGACAACCGCCTGTTGTGGCGGCAGACGCGGCTTCGGCTGGACGCAGAGCTGATCCGCGACTCGGCCCTGGCCAGCAGTGGGCTCCTCTCGCGAGCGATCGGCGGGCCCAGCGTCTTCCCCCCCCAGCCCGAGGGCGTCATGAACCTCGGCCAGATGCGACGTCCCTGGCAGGCTGACACCGGGCCCAACCGTTACCGTCGCGGCCTTTACACCTTCTTCTGGCGGGCGACTCCCCATCCGTTCTTGACGACGTTCGATGCGCCGGGGGGAATCCAGGCGTGCACGCGTCGGCTCCGATCGGACACGCCGATCCAGGCGTTGACCTTGCTCAATGACCCGGCATTTTTCGAAATCGCCGGGGGACTGGCCGCCCGGATTCTCGAGGACTGTACTCCGACTGCGACCGATCGCGAGCGGCTCCGTCATGGCTTCTGGCTGTGTCTGGCACGTCCGCCGACGGATCACGAGCTCAAGACCCTCGAAGGCGTCTTGCTCCAGGAACGCGATGACGTCAAGACCCGGGGAACCCGGACAGCCGCCGCCATTCCACCGGAATGGGAGACGATCGCCCGGGTGCTCCTGAACCTCGACGAATTCCTGACTCGCGAGTGAATGCGGCAGCGCTGACCGCGGAGGGTAGCTCGGCCATGACCGGCGATTTCGACACGAGAGAGGCCATGGAACGAGCGTTACGCGAGCAGACTCGTCGCCATTTCTTCGCCGACTGCGGCATGGGGCTGGGAGCGATGGCCCTGTCGTCGCTCCTCGGCGACACTCACCCGGCCCTCGCCGGAGCCGATCGGGATGCGAGACCGGCACGATCCCCGTCGACAGGGCACGTGCTGGCAAGCCGCGAGCATCCGATGATGGCACGCCCCGGACATCATCCGGCGCGTGCGAAAAGCGTGATTTACCTGTTCATGGCCGGTGGGCCCAGCCAGCTCGAGCTGTTCGATTACAAGCCCCGGCTCCAGGCATTCAGCGGACAGCCGATCCCGGACTCGTTCATCCAGGGTCGTCGGTTCGCGTTCATGGATATCTTCACCAAGGAACATCCCAAGCTGCTCGGGACGGTCCGCAAGTTCGCGCGGTACGGGGAATCGGGCGCGTGGGTCTCGGCGCTTCTACCGCATCTGGCCGGCGTGGTGGACGACCTGACGTTCGTCAAGTCGGCGGCGACCGATATCTTCAATCACGCCCCGGCCAAGCTGTACGCAAATACGGGTAGCGCTCAATTCGGCCGGCCGAGCATGGGCTCGTGGATCACCTATGGGATCGGCAGCGCGTCATCGGACCTACCGGGTTTCGTCGTGCTCCAATCGGGCCCTCGCGGACCCCGAGGCGGGGCGGTCAACTGGGGGAGCGGATTCCTGCCCTCGTCCTACCAGGGCGTGCCGCTCCGGGGCGGCCGCGAGCCGATCCTGAACCTGGCCACACCGCCGGGCGTCTCGCGCGATCGTCAGCGCCGGACCATCGAGGCGGTCACGGCTTTGAATCGCACCCACCTGGAAGCCACGTCCGATCCCGAGATCGCGACGCGGATCACGGCCTACGAAACCGCCTTCCGGATGCAGACCAGCGCCCCGGAGCTGATCGATCTGGGCTCGGAGACCGCCGAGACGCTGAACATGTACGGCACCGAGCCCGGCAAACCGGGCTTCGCCACCAACTGCCTGCTCGCTCGGCGGCTGGTCGAGCGGGGCGTTCGATTCGTGCAGCTCTACCACACCGATTGGGACCATCACGGCGTCCCCGGCCAGACCCTGTCCCGCGACCTCGATCAGGTCTGTCGCGATATCGATCAGCCGTGTGCGGCACTGATCAAGGATCTGAAGGCCCGCGGTCTGCTGGACTCGACCCTGGTCGTCTGGGGCGGCGAATTCGGACGCACGCCGATGGGTGAGATCCGCGAGACGGTCGGCCGCAACCATCACATCGATTCGATGACCATGTGGATGGCCGGCGGCGGTACCCGTCCGGGCATCACCGTGGGCGAGACCGATGAGTTCGGGTTCGCTCCCGTCTCCGACCGCGTCCACATGCACGACCTCCATGCAACGATCCTGCACCTGCTCGGCCTGGATCACACCCGGCTGACCTTCCGCTCCCAGGGCCGCGACTTCCGCCTGACCGACGTCGCAGGACAAGTCGTGAAGAAGTTGCTCGCTTAACGACGATTTTATTCGATCGTCGGAATCCCGAGCCCGGCCGAATGCCGAGGGTGCTCCGGGCGAGCCCGGCATGCCACCTGATTCGAGCCGGCATAGGCGGATCGATTCCTCAGCATCGCGAAAGGCAAAGACATAATCTATTTGACCCGCGGCACGGATCACCCTACTCTACGTGATCAAGGGGGGCAGTCCTACGACGACCCTGATCGACAAGGTCGGCCCTCGGGGACCGATCCTGGCCGACTGCCTTTTCGACAGGTCCAAGACAGGGAGAATCATCATGACGAAGGCTTGGTCGATGCTGGCGGTAATGGCTTTGGCGGCCGCGGCGTCCTTGAACCCAGCGCGGGCCGATGACGAGACGCGCCCGGAAAATCATGGAAGACGCCTTCAACCGCCGTTACCACTGGAGCGAGGGCTTCAAAGGGTTCTCGGCCGATTTCACTTTCGCCCGCGAGGGGAAAACCGTCAAAGGGAGCATCAAGGCCGACGCCACCAAACCACACGGCGGCGTCAGTGTGGAATGTGCGGACGAGGCCGTGAAGAAGCTGGTGAGCGACACCGTGGCCAGCACCGTCACTCACACCCGAGCATCCAACTTCGAGAAGGCGTTCGGCTCGAGTTCCTTTGCAATCGCCGGGAGTGGGGCACACGGGGGCACGAAGATCGATATCTCGGGTCACGGCTTCTTCAAGGATTTCACCGTGAAGGATGGCAACATCGTCGAGAATCACGGCGGACACGGTCAGATGTCGAGCGAGGTCAAGGTCCAGCAGATCGTTTGGATGGCCGAGTGTGGCAAGACGCTTCCCCGCGCGTACGCATTCACGATCAAGGCCGGCGAGCGCGAGCAGTCGGGCAAGAATGTGGAGAGCTGGGATGAGATCGACGGAGTCTGGCTCCCCACCCGGATGCACCTCGTGCGGAACGAAGCCAGCGCAGCCCCGGTCGAGAGCATGCTCACCCTGGAGAATATCAAGGTCGAGCAGACGGGACGTTGAGGTTGGCGGGAGCCTCCAGACCGCAGGGAGCCGATCGCTCGATTCTGGAATCTACTCGCCGGCTCCCACCGGTCATCCGTGCTGCCCGGTGGGGCCGGTCGCGTGTGCGAAGCTGCCAACGTCGCGAAGACATTTCCAGGCTCCTGCGCCTTAGCGGTGCTGCGATTGTGATTGGAACCAACGCTGGAGGGCTTCGCGATCCGGGGGGTCGAATCCCATCAGGGTCCCGAAATCGCGACCGGCAGACTCGTGATCTCCCAGTCGAAGATCACACTGGACGAGCCATTTCCTGACTTCGATCGGAGTAGGATTGAGCCGTAAGGACTCCCGGAATGCCGCGACAGCCGCGCGCCAATCGCCGGCCTGCATCAGGACGCGACCCAGCTCCGCGTGATAATCCGAACGCCAGGGATTGATGGCGATGGCCTGTCGCCAGAAGTCCGCAGCCTCCTTGCGCTTTCCGGCGCGGGAGGCGAGGTTGGCCGCCCCGGCGATCGCGGTCTCGCGGGTCGGATCCTTGGAAAGGGCCACGATGTAGGCGCGTAGCCCCTCCTCGGACCGTCCGAGCAAGCCGAGGGCGTCCCCCTTGCTCTCCCAGGCGGTCAAATCATCCGGCCTCGACAACACGGCCTTCTCGAGAAGCGGCAAGGCCACCGACGCGCCCTCACGCCCGTCGCGCGCCAGGGCGACGCCCCGGTCTCGCTCCGACTCCGCACGGCCCGCGTCATCCAACAGGTCGGCGTGGAAGTTCACCAGGGATCGGATCTGGCTCTCGGAGCCCCGATGCGGGACCGGGGACTCGTTGACGGCCTCGGCAATACGGGGGATGCGATGATTGGTCGTGGCAAGATGAGGGTTATTGGAAGTGCCGGATTGCGGCAAGTGGCAGGCGAGGCAATCGTCGTTGCGGTCGCGTTCCAGGCGGACCTTCTCCGGGAGACTACAGCCCCGATCCGCGTGGCATTCGAGGCACCGTCCCCGATAGTACGCCGCCTTCTCGCCGGCGGCCGGCTGGACATGCGGATCGTGGCAGGAGATGCATCCGAGCCGACCCTGGCTGGCACGAAAGCAACGGCTATCGTGCATCTGCTCGACCTGGCCGCCGAAACGGTTCTTGGCCGCCCCCTCCGGGGTCACGAACGCCGACCAGAATCGATCGAACGGCAATCCCGGCCGATAGTCTTCGCTCCGCAGCCCCGCGTGGACCGACCGTCTCCGGCCGATCAAGTGGCATTGCTCGCAGACACCCTCGCGGAGGACAGGCTCCAGCTTCGCCGGGTTGACGATCGTCAGATCGACGCCCGCGCCCGTCGTTGCGCCGCGAACATGAAGCTCGCCTGGCCCGTGGCAACGCTCGCAGCCGATCGCGTGTCCCTGGAAGACCGGCTCGCGATATCGGTTCACCGGACCGGAGACGCGCTCGACTCGATTCGCGTGGCAGAAGAGGCAGTCCGCGAGGATCGGCCGATTGAAATGGCGGTTCCTCTCCTCATAGCCCGGCGACAGGCCCCAGCGCCTTTCGCGGATGTACCAGGTGATCGGCGACTCGAAGAGGAATCCGCCGCGATCGATCAGGAAGGCGAGCGCCTGCTTCCCCGACCCCAGGACATACCGGACTTCGGCCTGATTCTCGGCGATGATCCGACCCGAGGGATCGCGACGTTCCTCTCGGTGAATCATCCGCCCGTCCGTCTCCAGGATGGCATAACGCAGGCCCTGGGCTTCGAAGAAGGGCGGGGCGCTGCCCGTGCCGGCTCCCACGGCGGCGGTCTGCAACGGGGACAAGGAGCGTCCCATCGGGTGGCGGAGGTAGGTCTCGCCGATCTCCGCATGGCAGCGGATGCAGGCGGAATCTCCCGCGAATTTCACGCCCGGCTGCGTATTGGCGTACGGCGAGCCCGAGACGACCTTGCGATCGTCCCGGTCCCGTGGCGTTTTCCAGATGAGGAAAGCACCCAAGAAACCCACCAGGATCAATGCCACGGCCAGGCGCCGGAGCCTCAGCTTGCGGGGCGTTTCGGGTCGCGTCAGCGAGCTGATCCCGTGATCCATGTGAGTATCCTGATCACAAGCAAGCCTTCCAGGGCTGGTTCCGCGAGCGTCGCGGGCACAATCGCCATCGCCGGGATGTGGCTGGACGATTCTCATCGCGCGAGTCGTCGTGATCTCGCGCGATGAGCGGATTCGATTGTATCGGAGTAGTGCGAAAAATCCAGGTCTATCGACCCGACTCATTCACTCGCCGTCCCTGGGATCTCGCGCCATGCGGAAGCCGAATTTCCAGGCGGTCATGCTGGTATCGTTCGGCTCCCACCAGAGTCGCGACGACGAGCAGAGGCTGGGCGCGGGGTCATACCAGGAGCCCCCGCGAAGCACCCTGGTCGTGCCCCGGTCCGGGCCGGCGGGATCGACCGAAGCCGACTGTTCGTAAGGGCCGTACCAGTCCCAGCACCATTCCCAGACGTTCCCGTGCATCTCGTGGAGGCCGAACCGGTTGGCCGGCCAACGTCCGACCGGCTGGACCGAGTCACGCGAGTTCTCCTGGAACCAGGCGTGCTCAGGCAGTAGGGCCGGTTCGTCGCCGAAACTGTATCGGCCCGCCCGACCCGCTCGGCAGGCGTACTCCCATTCGGCCTCGGTGGGAAGGCGGTAACCCGGCCCGCCTTGGCGGGTCACTCGATCGCCGACGACCCGATAGTAAGGCGGGAACCCTTCGACCTGGCTGAGGGCGTTGCAGAAATGGATGGCGTCGAACCAGGTGACGTTCTCCATCGGGGCCGCGTCCATGCCGACGAAATAAGGGGCGGCCGCATCGCCCATCAAGCGACGATACTGGACCTGGGTGACCGGAAAGACGCCGAGCAGGAAATCACGGCTCAACATGACGCGGCGGACCGGCCCCTCATTCCCGAAATAATTCTCGCGAGAGCCCATCTCGAAGGACCCGCGCGGGATCTTCACGAAGATCAAGTCCGCGGGGCTTGTCAGGAGGGCCTCGGTCGGCGAGTCATCGGAGCCCGCTCGCGGCTCGATCTCCTGGATTCGTAGGGTGACCGTCGTCGGCGGCAGGCCGAGCACCTCGCCGAGCGCATCGGCCATCGCATTCATCGACGCGAATCGTCCCGCCGGCTCGCGCACGGTCGCCCGCCGGAAAATCGCGTCGATGCGGACATCGAGGTCGGGTCGAAGCGACGACGGGGCCACGGTCAGTCCGGCGCGGATCTCCTGGAGGAGAGCGAATCGATGCCAATCGTCGATGGCATTCGCATACGGGAATCCGCCCGTCAGAAGCCGGAACATCAGGATGCCGAGTGCGTAGATGTCGGTCGGCTTATCGATGGCATCGCGAGGCCCGTCGATCTGCTCGGGCGCCATGTACAGCAAGGAGCCGAGGATCTGATGGTTGTCGGTGAGCCGGGCGTCGAGCGGTCGGTCGGTGAGGACCGCAAGGCCGAAATCGGTGACGCGCGGCCTCCCGTCCAGGCCGAAGAGCACGTTCGAGGGCTTGATGTCGCGGTGAACGACCCCATGCCGATGCGCATGCTCGAGCCCCATCGCCAGCGTACGGGCCAGCTCCAGCACCGTCTCGGCCGGGAAATCCCGGAATGCGTCCGCACGCTCCTCCAGCGAGCCGCCCTCGAGGAATTCCATCGTCAGGAACGGCGGGACATGGTGCACATCATGGTCGAGGAGCTTGCAAAGGTTCTCGTGGTTCAGCCTCTCGACGGCCTCGACCTCGATCCGGAAGCGATCGGGGATCAGCGGCACCCGTGCGCTCGCCTCGAGGGGGATCTTGAGGGCAACCTGTCGGTCGAGCCGGTAGTCCCAGGCGCGAAAGACTTCGCCCATACCGCCCCCGCCGACCCGCCTCAACACGTGGTATCGGATCGTTCGGTCCAGCTCGGCGGGGCCGAACGGCGAGATCGGTTCGAAGGGCTGCCGGCAGGCCGGGCAGATGCTGTTCACCCCGAGCTGGTGACCGTCCACCTCGATATGCCGGCAGCACCTCGGGTTCGGACACCGCACGCGGAAATGCATCGCGCGAAACCTGGGCCTAGGATGGGGTTCTCACTCGTCTCGGAACGATTCTCGGAGAAAGGCTCCGGAGTTGCAACGACTTCATCGGAAAACGGCATCGGCGGCGACCTCGCGGTGAGGGAAAGCTCGGAGATGGCCCGGGACCGTCGATGAGACGCTACGATCGCCGGGGGGGACCGACTCATGAGGCTCGAAGGGAAGAAGGCGCTCGTCACGGGAGGTGGGCGGGGAATCGGCCGCGGAATCGCGATCCGACTGGCCCGAGAGGGGGCCGATGTCGTCATCGATTACCTCAATAACGAAGACAATGCGCGGGAATCCAAGGCCGAGATCGAGGCGGCCGGTCGTCGCGGGATGATCGTCCAGGCCGACATCTCTCGCGTCAACGACGCCCGCCGCGTGATCGACGAGGCGGTCCGGGAGATGGGTTCCCTCGACATCCTGGTCAACAATGCCGGAGTCGAGAAGCATGCTCCATTCGTCGACGTCTCGGAGGAAGACTTCGACCTCGTCCTCAATGTGAACCTCAAGGGCCCTTTCTTCGTCAGTCAAGCCTTCTCGAGATACCTCATCCGGTCGAAACGGCCGGGGAAGATCATCAATATCAGCTCGGTCCACGAGGAGATCCCTTTCCCGGGCTATGCCGCCTATTGCGCCAGCAAAGGAGGCATTCGAATGCTGACCCGGGACCTTGCGGTCGAACTCGGCGCCCACGGGATCACCGTGAACAATATCGCGCCGGGCGCCATCGAGACGGAGATGAATCGAAGCCTGCTCGACGATCGCCCGAGACTCGATCGGCTCCTGGGCCAGATTCCACTCGGGCGGATGGGCCGTCCGGGGGACGTGGCCGCGGTCGCCGCCTTCCTGGCATCCTCCGACGCCGACTATGTCACCGGGGCGACCTACTTCGTCAACGGCGGCCTGACTTACCATTACAGCGAGTAGGCCAGGCGGTTGGGCGCAGAGCTCGAGTCACGACACCGTCAGGTCACCTTGCGGCGCTCCCTGGCGCGACCCACTCTCCCCTCGTGCTGGCTCTCCACGAATTTCAGCAGGAGCAGGACTTCATGCGTCAGGTGGCCGCTCTCGTCCAGGAGGGTAGCCGCCTGTTCGATCGGCATCTTGACGACGAAGATGAGTCGGTGGGCCTCGCGAAGCCCCGCAAGAGCCTCACTGCTCACCCCACGCTCCTTGAGGCGCTGGCCGTTGATGCCGCGGACGATCGAAGGGTTGCCTTCCACTCGCATGTACCGGGGAACATCGGTCGTGATCTTCGAGTGGCCGCCGATGTAACTGTCGTTGCCGATCGTCACGAACTGGTGAACGGCCACGTTCTCCGCGATGGTGACATCAGACTCGACACGAACATGACCCCCGAGCAACGATCCGACTCCCATCGTGATCCGATCGGACAACTTGCAGTCGTGGGCGACGTGCGCGCACGCCAGGAATCGGTTGTCGCTGCCGATCACGGTGATACCGTCTTCCTTCTCGGAGGCGCGGTGGATGGTGACTCGCTCGCCGATCAGGTTGTTGTCGCCGATCTCCACGCGCGTGTGAGTGCCCCAGTAGGAGAGATCCTGAGGAGTGCCACCGATCGCCACGAACGCGCCGACCGTGTTGAACTCGCCCAGCTTCACCGCGCCGAGGAGGCAGATGTGGCCGAAGAGTCGCGTCCCCCTGCCGATCTCCACGTCGGGACCGATGACGCAACCGGGGCCGATGAACACGTCCGGGCCCAGTCGCGCACGAGGATCCACGCGAGCCGTCTTCGCGACCGAACATGCCATGAACGGGTCCCTTTATCCTTAAAGGAGGGCATCTCTCAGGAGGGAGCCTGCCGGTTGGGTCGGAAGGGAGGGTAGTTTAAGCTAATGGCATGCAAGATGCCACCCGAACTTCAGGCGATCCTGAAGGATCAATCCCCGACCCTATGACGGAAGCATGGTTCCCAAGGCCTGAAATCGTCTCGCGACAACGCCATGACTCCCTTGTCCAGGCGCAATGGGCGCTGAGCCAGATTCGGTCCCGAATTCCACGGACGAGGGCGTCATTTTGGACGACCGAAAGTCGCGGATCGATCGCACGGGGGCATCCTTGACATTCGGCGAGACGACTGATCCCAGAACACAAACCAAGAGTCACATCGAACAACTCTACCCCGGTGCGACACCAAAGTCTCGAAGGATACCGGCCGAGCATCGGGCGAACTTGGTGATTCTGGCGATTGGTGATAGATGGAGGGGCCCAGTCCGGGATCAGAGATGACATGATCGCTTCGCCGGCAGAATTTTCTCGACGAGGAGCACCCGGGGATTGGAAACCGATCGGATCGATCTGGCCGATTCTCGATCGCCGATCAGCTCGTCCCGGCCGCCAGGCGAGTGATTCGTACATGGCCGTCGTGATGTGCCGTGATGACGCGAAGGCCATCGGGGTGGAGATCCATATCCCGGACGATATTCGGCAGGGCGAAACGATGGTAGTCCTTGTCAAGTCCCGACTTCCAGAAGAGCAGCAACCCGCCGTTGGAACCCCCGCAACCGCCCATCAGGCTGCCATCGGGCAGGTAACGGAGCCGCCAGATCACGCCTCCCGCGATGCCGTCGGTCAGGAGGGTCCGGCCGAGATTCCGGCTCTTTCCGTCGAAGACCAGCACGAGTGGCTCGTGGACGGCCCCCAGGGGGTTCGTCGCCTTGTGCAGACCTCCGCCGGCGACGGAACCGCCATCGCCCGAGATCGCGAGACCGCGAACTCCGCCGAAGTCGACCTGTTGTCCGCCCTCGTAAGTGTGCAAGGCTTTCGCGTCGAAGCTGCCGGTTGCCTGACCGGTGGAGAGATCCCATTCCTTGATCACGCCCAGGAGGTCTCCGCTCAGCAGCGTCTTGCCGTTGGGATGAAACTCCAGCGAGTAGACATGGCCGAGGTGCCCGTTCAACTCGCGGATCAAGGAACCGCTCGCCGTGGCCCACAAGCGGACCGTCCGGTCGTTGCCGCCCGTGGCGAGGAGCGTCCCGTCGGGGCTGATCCCCATGGCGCGAATCCAGCCCCGGTGGGCCTCGATGCTCTGGACGGGCTTGGGCGAAGCGGCCGAAGTCTCCCAGACGACGACCCGTCCGTCGCCGCCGCCGCTGTAGGTCTTCTCGCCGTCGAGAGAGAAGGCCAGCGAGAAGACCCAGGAATTATGCCCGCCCGCGAAGACGACCTTCTTGCCGTCCTCGAGATGGAAACGAGGGATGCTCGAGCCCTCGAGCCCGCAGAAGACGTACCGTCCCCGAGGCTCGAACCGACAGCAGACCATCGGCCGTTCGGTCGGCCACTGGGCCACGACGTGGGCTTGCTTGGGGTCGAATCGCGGGGGGACGGCCTTGGATTGCGGCATCGCGGCGTACCTTTCCGTCTGTCGGAGGGCCGATCCCGTCAGGACAGGACCTGTCGAATCATCCTGGAGGACGGGTCGGCGATCGGGACGTCGCGACCCTCGATGTCGAAGGAGTCGGTCGAATCGACTCCCACAGCTTGCAGGTACGTGTGGAAAAGGTTGCTGTGATTGACCTGACCGTCCACGACCTCCGTCCCCTTGGCGTTCGTCTTGCCGTATGCGACCCCGCGCCGGACCTTGGCGCCGGCCATCACGACCGTCCACGCGTGGGACCAGTGGTCACGGCCGTAGTACAGGTTGATGTTCGGCGTGCGCCCGAACTCGGAGAGCACGACGATCAGCGTGCTGTCGAGCATCCCCCGATCGGCGAGATCGGCCACGAAAGCGGCGAAGGACCTGTCGAATTCGCCGAGTTGCTCGATGTGAAAATTGAAATTCTCGTTATGCGTATCGTAGTTCGAGTGCGAGACCTGGACGAAGGTCGCCCCTTTCTCCAGGAGCCGGCGCGCGAGCAGGCAATGGCGGCCGAGGTCATACTTGCCGTAGCGTTCGTGGTCCTTCGCCGGCTCCTTGGTGACGTCGAAGACGTCCCGCTGCCGCATCAACTGGATCGCCTGCTCGTAGGAGTAGGTATAGGCCTCGGTGACCGCCGTCCGGCGACGGCCCAGGAACCGGTCATTGACCCGTCGACGAAAGTCGTTGCGGGCGGAGTCCATCGACTCGCTGACCTGTCCCGGCCGGGTTGTGTACTGGGGGGCGTTCCCGTTGCCCAGGTAGATGCTCGCGTATTTGGGTCCCAGGTAGGCGGAGTCATTCCCGCGGCCGCCGCCGCCTCCGGGAGTGATGAGGATATGCCCGGGGAGCCCGCCTTCCTCCGGTGCCATGGCCTTGGCGCAGACGGCCCCGAGGTTCGGGTACTCGGCGGCCGGGGTTTGCCTGCGGCCCGTCATCATCAAGTAGGCACCCTTGCCGTGGTCGTCCTCGCTGGTGTTCACCCCGCGCAACAGGCAGAGGTGGTGCATCTGCCCGGCGATGTTCGGCAGGAGTTCCGAGACCTGGATGCCGGGGACCGAGGTGCTGATCGCACGGAAGGGACCGCCAGTGTCCGTGCCCGGCTTGGGATCCCAGCTCTCGAGCTGGCTGAGGCCGCCGTGCATGTTGAATACGACGATCCGCTTCCGATCCTTGTTGAGCTGGGCGGCCGCCAGCGGGCTCGTGAACGCGCCGAGGCCCCCGAACATCGACCCCGCGGCCGTCGCGGCCATACCCGCCAGGAATTTGCGCCGCGCCATCGCGTGTTCGGGAGAGTGACAGGAGTATGTGCACTTCATCGTATCACCTTCCTTCGGTGAATGGGGGCGGGGTCAATGATTGAACCGGAACTCGGCGGAAGTCATCAGGCCCCAGACCAGCTCCTGGACGGCCGCGGGCTTGTCCTTGGACGGGACCGCGAGGATCCGGGCCACGTCGGCCGATTCTTCGGCGTTCGGCGGCCGCGAGAGGATCGTCGCGTAGAGATCATCCGCAGCCTTGCCGGGATCGTTCTCCTGGACCATGCGCTGGGAGACGTTGCCGCCCGCGGGAGCGACCCAGCTATTGATCGACCCGCCGTTGGCTGCGAACAGGGCCTGGTCGGCCGTCGCGAAGAAGTCATTCTGAGGTTGACCGGGTCCCGCAGCGTAGACCGCGATAAACGGCGGCGAGTTGCCCTTGAGCTTCTCGAACGTCCGCTCCTCGATCTCGACCGCTCGCGCCTGCCTCGCCGCGGGATCCTTGGCGGCCGGTCCGGTCGTCGGTTTCAATTTGTTGAGTTCCGCCTCTTCCGCCTGCCAGTAGCGGTCGTAGACGCCGGTGACCTTCAGCACGCTCCAGAACATCTGCTCGGGCGTGAGCGGCTTGATCTGCGCCAGGGCGAACCGGTTACCCATCTCCTCGGCCAGGTCTTTGGTCGCGTCGGCGAGCTCAACCTTCAAGGCTTGACCGCGCGATTCCTCGGCAGCGTACGCAGACCGGGCCGTGGCGACGGCACTCTCGCGTCGCGTCATCTCGTCGCTAGCCTCTTTGAGCGCCCGGTTCGCCGAGCCGAGTTTCTCGCCGGCCTGGCGGAGGGTCGCCGAAGCCGCCTCGATCCGCGCCCCTAGCCCGGGGAGGACCGATTGCAATTCGGACGACTTGGCCTTGAGCTTCTGAGCCGCCTCGGAAAGGTTGGGATCGTCGGGGAGTTGCTGTCTCGCGGATTCGGTCGCCGCGAGCGCCGCATCGACGCTGGTCGTGATTTTCCGGTTTCGTTCCAGTGCGGCTTGCGAGTCGGCCCGGGCCTTCTCGGCCGCGTTGCGTGCAAGTTCTTCGGCCCTGGCCTCATCCTGGCGGACTTTCAAGGCCGTCGCATGACTGGCGGACTGCTTCTCGGCCTCGTCGAAGGCCGCTCGCCGAGCGACGAGTGCTCGGCGATTTTCCTCCGACTGCTGTTGCAACGATTTGCAACGGACATAAGTCTCCATGACCGCCAGTCGTCGCCGATGCTCCTCCACGGCGGTCCGGCTCTCCGACATCTTCCGCCGGCATTCGAGGACGAGCTTTTCCTTCTGTCGAACCGACTCGCGCACGGGTTGGAGCTTGCTACGCGCGGCCTCGACGACCTTCGCCGCCGCTGCGAGATCCGAGTCGGCTTTCTTTAGGGCGTTGGATTTGTCGACGCTCGCCTTCTCGAGCGCCGCCAGTTCGGCGACGGCCGCCGTCGAGCGCTTCACGAAGATTGCCGCGGCGTCCGCCAGGTCTTTCTCCTTCGGCAATTTCTTGACGACTTCCTGGGCCCGCGCCGCGGCTTCGGCGAGGGTTTTCGCGGTGTCTCGCGTCGAGATGATGCGGGCCTGAACCTCGCCGACGGCCTTCTGGGCCTCTTCCGTCTTCTTGGTCAGCTCTGAGTGCTTGGCGAGCGCCTTGTCCTGCTCGCCAACGATCGGGATCAGGGCCTCTTCCGTCTGATGCCACGCCTTGACCGCCTTCGCATATTCATCGCGGGCACGTTCGGCGTCGGCTTCCAGCGTCGTGGAGCGATCCGTCATCTCGGCGAGTTTGGCGTCGAACAGCGCGGGGACTGGGAGCGCCTCCGCGGGTAGGTCGATCGCGTGTTGATAGGTCCTGGTCAGCGCGAGCTCGCGCAGGAAGTCCCTGGCGTTGAATTTGAGGGAAACCAGCTCCTCACCGAGGAGTTTCATCAGCTCAGGCTGAGCGGGCGGATTGTCCGGATGATGCATGTCGACGGGGTACACGAGCCCTCGACCCATCATCATGGCCCAGAGTCGATTCGCGAGATTCTCGTTGAACGCCCGATTGCCGCCGCCGGTCGCGAGCGCCGCCAGCTTGGCCCTGCGGCTGAACCGGGGCACGGGCAAGACCTGGTCGGTCGGCTTCACCCTGTACTCTTCGCCGGGAGGAAAGATCGGCTCGGCCAACTCCGTCTCGCCCGGAACTCGTGGGCCCGTCCAATGATGATCGCCCTTGACGAAGACCGAATCGAAGGCCAGGTCGGTCCCCGCCTTCTCGGCGAAGAACGTGGTCTCCTTCGCGCCTTCCGTGCGGGTCAGGGCGTATCCCGGGCTGATGAAGGCGAGCAATCCGTAGTAATCGGATTGCTGATAATCCTTGACCAGGGGATGGTTGTGGCACTGCGCACATTGCAGGTCGCGGCCGAAAAAGATCCGCCCGATATCGCGTGTGATCAGGTTCGGTTCGGACTTGCGATCGAGATAGAACCGCGCGGCGGGACGGAGCCTGGGATCGGCACCATCCGCAGCCAGGATCTCGCTCATCAACCGGTTGAGAGGACGATTCTCCCGGCAGGCAGCCAGCAGGTATTTCTGCCAATCGTCGGCCGTCACGTTCAGACTGGCACGGCGCTCCATCAGCATGATGTCGAGGGTCGTCGCCCAGTGTCGGGCGAACCAGGGGCTCTCGAGCAGTCGATCGATTGCCCTGGACCGCTTGTCGCCCGCGCGATCGGCGAGGAAGGCCCTCACCTCCTCGACCGATGGGGGCATGCCCGTGAGGTCGAGCGTGACGCGCCTCAGGAATTCCGAATCGTTTGCGAGCGCGGCCGAAGGACCGACGCGAGTCGATTCCATGATTCGGTCGATCTTCTGATGCAACGATTCCGCGGTCGGCTCCGCCGCGTCAGCCCCGATCTGCCGGGAGGCGAGCGCAATGAGGAGTCCGCAGGTGCACGCGACGACGCGTGATCGACGATCGTTCATGGTGAGAGCCTCGCGAGCGATTGCCGACGAATGGGAGGGCGGGGTCGGAGATCGCTTGACCGATAGACCTCAGGTCCAGGCGGGTATCCATACCGTGTCTAGCAAGTGTATAACAAAAAACCAACAACGAGTAAACCCCGTGTCCACGCGTCCACGGAGGGTCGCCCCGGCGGGACTTTCGCAATCAATATTGAATACGTTCCATACCAACCCGACGCGCCAGCGAGGGGAATGCCTTCGGACCCTCGCTGGCGCGTCGGGTTAGTGTCGCGCACTTGAGGCCATGTTGTGGATCGCCTCGGAGCTAGAAGCAAGGCCGACATCGGCCTTTGCTGTCCCTTCGATCCCTCACCTGGCCCCCTTCAACAACCGATCGACCGACTCGACCGTGATCGGGTGATATCCCGGCCTGGCGTTGGCGTAGATGGCATCGGCGCGCTCTCGCCCGTCGGGCGTCGAGATCAAAGCCTTGTAGAGAGGCAGCACCAGCTTGCGACGGCCGATCGATGTCAGATAGGACTTCAAACGCTCGTCGGACAGGGCGTATCGGTTCCGGATCGCCAGCAGGAGCCACTGGTGCGCGATCTCGGAGTTTCCCCGCCCGGTCAAGTTGAAGGCCTTGTCGAGTTCCGTCATCCGCTCGCCCGGCATCTTCTCGGGCATCGCCTGGAGGAATCGGAGCCACTCCTGGGTCGACCACTCCCCTGCCCCGAGGTTCTCCGTGGCCACCGTCCCATCGAGCCAGCCCCGCGCCGCCTTGTCGATCGCGTCGAGCTGCGCCGACTTCGGCTCGGAGAAGTCGCTCGGCAGGCCGGGGCTTTCCAACCACGCCGATAAGTCGATCGCACCGGCCCTGGGCGGCTCGTTGAGCAGGTGTTGCTTGAGATACGCCACGAAGTCGGCCGTGGTGATGCTCCGGAATGCGAAGTGGTCGAAATACGAGCGCAGGAATGGGTCGAACCGAGCCCGGCCGTAGGACTTCTCCAACGTCCGCAGGAACAGCGCGCCTTTCTCGTAGGGGATCCGGTTCATCCCCTCGTCCGGATCGCGACCGTTCAGGTCCACGTGCAGGATCTGGTCCTTGGCGGGCTGCGCCTTCAACTCCTCCCGCAATTCCACGAGCCCGAGCACCGAATCCATGTCGGCGCGACGGTCTCCGTAGAGATCCTCGATGATCCGACGCTCGAGGTAGGTCGTGAACCCTTCATTGAGCCAGAAATCGCTCCAGGTGGCGTTGGTCACCAGGTTTCCGGACCACGAGTGGGCCAGCTCGTGGGCGATCAGGGAGACTAGCGATCGGTCCCCCGCCAGGATCGTTGGCGTGGCGAACGTCAGCCGCGGATTCTCCATGCCGCCGAACGGAAAGCTGGGCGGGAGCACGAGGATGTCGTAGCGGCCCCATCGATAGGGCCCGAATCCCTTCTCGATCGACGAGACCATCGCCTCGACATCGCCGAACTCGTATGCGGCCGACTTGAGCACGCTCGGCTCGGCCCAGACCCCCGTGCGCGGACCCAGTTCCTGGAACGCGAGGTCACCCACCGCCATGGCGATCAGATACGAAGGGATCGGCTGGGACATCGCGAAGCGGTAGACCCCTTCGGCGACCTCCTCGGGCCGGACGCGCGACTCGGCCGCCATGACCGCAGTGAGTCCCTTCGGGACCCGGACCGTCGCCGCATAGGTGATCCGGACACCCGGCGAGTCCTGGAGCGGGATCCACGACCGCGCATGGATCGCCTGCGACTGCGTGAACAGGAACGGCTTGAGCTTCCCGGCCGTCAGCGACGGGTTCATCCATTGAAGGGCGCTGGCCGTCGGCGACGTTCGATACGCGATTCGGACCTGCGTCGCCTCGGGAGTCATGGTGATCGAAAGCCGGGAGCCGAGGATCGGATCGACCTTCCCGAGCTCGAATGCCGCCGGGGTGAATCCGCCGGCCACCGTGGTCGGCTTGCGGACGCCAACCTCATCGATCTTCAGCCCGCGCGTATCGAGCTCGAGCCGGGCATCGGCCGGACACCCGGACTGTCGCTCGATATGGAGGATCGCGACGCCCTTGATCTCGCGTCGCTCGAAATCGGCGCTCAGGTCGAGCTCGATCGACCGGACGCGGACCTGTTCCGGGTTGCCGTACGAATGGAGGTTGACCCGACCCAACCCGTCGCTTCCCGTCCGCTCGGGTGCCGTCTCCATCGCGAAGCACGGGCTCGCCATTCCCCGGCTCAGAAGGAGAAGCCCAATCAAACCGATCCAGAGTGGCGTTGCGGTGGACATCCCGAGATCCTTATTCAGACTGGTAGGCGTTCCGTCGATTCTCCTTCACAACCGGCGATTGTCCCTTCGCGACCGGCCGTTTGCCAGCCCGGTCGAACGGGAACGCCCCTGGCATGATCCTTGCACACTCCCAATCGTCGTTGCAGTTCAAGGACTGACGGTCACAACGCTGAGGCTCCTTCGTTGTGTGTGAGGGATGGAAGGGATAGAATCGGAACATTCTCGCGGATTCTTGGAAAAACTGCGCAGTGCCGGATGCATCCACGCCGTAGTTATTTAACAAGTGCTTCGCAACATCGATGGCCCTCGTTGAACGATCTTGAGCGCTTCTGACCTGACTTTCCGCCCAAACTCTGCATGAGTAGGCACTTACGCCGACGTCCTGATTTCGCTCCCTGGCAGCCCCAGGACTTGTCGTGGGAGCGATTCGAGGTTTGTCCGCGGGATTCGCGAGTCCTGGCATGGACATTCCGTCACGGCCGCGTGATCGCCCCGCCGCTATCTGACAAACCGTATCGGACGAATCCATCCCACCCAGAACGGTGATTTCGCAGGCGGCGTCGAGTGCCGCAAGCCGGCTTGGCACTGACAAGGCTGCCCCGCGAGAACCCGAGCACAGGAGACGAATGCATGGCATCCGCCAGTTTCCGCAAACCGATCAGCCGCCGAGGCTTCCTGACCGTCGGGACGATCGGGCTCGGGGGCCTGACCCTGGCCGACGTGCTCCGGATCGAGGCGAGGGCCGATCTCAAGAGCTACGCGCCGATCACGGCCAAGGCGGATTCGGTCATCCACATCTTCCTCCCGGGCGGAATTGCCCACCAGGAGACGTTCGACCCCAAGCCATTCGCGCCGATCGAGTACCGGGGCGATATGGGCTCGATCGACACCAAGATCGAAGGTGAAAAGTTCAGCCAGACGCTCCCCCAGACCGCCCAGATTGCCGACAAACTCCTGGTGATCCGGTCGATGACGCACGGCGAAGCCGCCCACGAGCGTGGCACTCACAACATGTTCACGGGCTATCGCCCCAGCCCGGCCCTGCAATATCCCAGCATCGGGAGCGTCGTCTCCCACGAGTACGGCCCGAAGAACAATCTCCCGCCATACGTTTGTATCCCGAACCAACCGAACGTGTACGCAGGTACGGGTTATCTCAGCTCGTCGTTCTCGCCGTTCAGCCTCGGGCGTGACCCGGCGGACCCGGGTTTCCAGGTCCAGGATCTGAACCTGCCGGGCTCGATCAACGAGCCCCGGTTCGCGAGCCGTCGCAGCATGCTCGATGCGGTGAACACCCACTTCGCCGAACGCGAGAAGAGCGACAACATCTCGGCGATGGATACGTTCTATCAGCGAGCCTACAGCCTGATCAGCTCCCAGAAGGCCCGGGAGGCGTTCAACATCGCCGCCGAGCCGGCCAAGATCCGCGACGAATACGGCCGTCATGCCGCCGGCCAGCGTCTGCTGCTGGCCCGTCGCCTCGTGGCCGCCGGGGTCCGGATGGTCACCGTCGACTACGGCGGCTGGGACTTCCACTCGCAGATCGTCAGCGGCATGAACAGCCAGATGCCCGCGTTCGACCAGGCGTTCTCCACACTGATCCGGGACCTCGACCGCAGTGGGCTGCTCAACCGGACGCTCGTCATGGTCTCCAGCGAGTTCGGCCGTACGCCCAAGATCAACAAGGATGCCGGCCGCGACCACTGGCCCAAGGTCTTCAGCGTCGTCCTGGCCGGCGGCGGCGTGAAGCGCGGCTTCATCTACGGCTCCTCGAACGCCACCGCCTCCGAGCCCGAACGCGACCCGATCGGACCCGAGGATCTCGCCACCACCGTCTATCACCAGCTCGGCATCGTCGCCGACAAAGAGCTGATGGCCCCCGGCAACCGCCCCATCGAGATCGTCGATGGCGGGAAGGTTGTGAAGGAATTGCTGGCCTGATGCGGCGGTTTTCAGTGTTCGGTGTTCAGTTGCAATCTGATCCCGGCAGTTACTGAACACGGAAAACCGAGCACTGAAAACTCCATGAGAGAAACCCCAATGCGCCGCCCATACCTCCTCGCCCCCACCCTCGTCTTCCTGCTGATCAGCCCCCTCCATTCGGCCACGCCGAGCCTGAGTGCGGTCCGACCGGTCGGCGGCCAGCGCGGGACCGAGGTGGACGTCACCCTCTCGGGTGCGCGCCTGGGTGACGCCCTCGAAGTCCTGTATTACCAGCCAGGGATCGCGACGGTCTCGATCAAGAAGATCAACGACAACGCCGTCACCGCCCGCCTGAAGATCGCGGCCGATTGCCCCCTCGGGCTCCACGACATCCGGCTCCGGACGGCCACCGGGATCAGCGAGCTCCGCACCTTCAGCGTGGGCTCGCTCAAGGAGATCAACGAGGTCGAGCCGAATAACGACTTCACCAAGCCCCAGCCGATCGCCATGAACGTGACGATCAACGGCATCGCCGAGAACGAGGACGTCGATTACTTCGTCGTCGCGGCCAGGAAGGGCGAGCGGATCTCCGCCGAGGTCGAGGGCCATCGGCTGGGGATCTTCGAATTCGACCCGTACGTGGCGATCCTGAACGCAAAGCGCTTCGAGCTCGGCGTCAGCGACGACGCGGCGCTCGTCCTGCGGGACGGCTTCACCTCGGTGATCGCGCCCGAGGACGGGCAATACATCATCCAGGTCCGCGAGAGCTCCTATTCGGGCAATGGCGCGTGCCTCTACCGGCTGCACGTGGGGAACTTCCCCCGAGCGACGGCCGTCATGCCGGCCGGCGGCAAGCCCGGCGAAACCTTGTCGGTGCGCTGGATCGGCGACCCCTCGGGTGAATCGACGTCAACGGTCACCCTGCCCGCCTCGTCTGCCTCCGCCGATTTCGGCCTCGTCCGGCAGGACGACATGGGGATCTCCCCTTACCCGAATGCGTTCCGGCTCACGCCGCTGGGCAACGTGATCGAGACCGAGCCCAACGACGACCAGGCGCATGCCACGCCGTTCACGGCTCCCAGGGCCGTCAACGGGATCATCGGCAAGCCCGGCGATGTCGATCAGTTCGTCTTCAAGGCGACCCAGGGCCAGGTCTACGACATCCATTGCTACGCGAGGCGGATCCGCTCGCCGCTCGATCCGGTGATGTACCTGGGCAAGAAGGGCGGCGGGGCCTTCCTCGGCGCCGACGATTCGATCGGCCCCGACAGCTACTTCCGGTTCCAGGCCCCCGAGACCGCCGAATTTGTCATCTGGGTGATCGACCACCTCGGTAAGGGCGGCCCCGATTACGCCTATCGGATCGAGGTCACTCCGGTCGTCGCCAGACTGGCGTTGTCCACCGTCGCGGAGCAGATGCAGCTCGGCACGGGCGTGATCGCCGCCGCCGTGCCCAAGGGCAACCGGCAGGCGTTGCTGATCTACGGTTCGAGGGCCGACTTCGGCGGCGAGCTCAAGGTGGGGTTCGGCAATCTCCCGCCGGGTATGACCGCCGAGGCACCTGTCATGGAGGCCAGCCAGGCCGTCATCCCCGTGCTCTTCTCCGCCAAGGCCGACGCGCCGCTGGGCGGGTCGCTGGCCACGGTCACCGGCAAGCCGGTCGACGAGAAGGTCAAGGTCCTGCCCGAGTTCGCCCAGAGCTGCGTCCTGGTCAACGGCCAGAATCAGGTCAACGTCTGGTCCCGGTCGGTGGATCGGCTCGCGGTCGCCGTCACCGACGAGTGCCCCTACACGATCGAGATCGTCGAGCCCAAGGTCCCGCTGGTCCGGGGCGGCTCGATGGGCCTGAAGGTCCGCGCGAATCGCAAGCCGGGCTTCAAGGCGGCGATCGCCGTCTACCTGCCCTGGAACCCGCCCGGCGTGGGTTCCGCCGGCGGCATCGCGATCCCGGACGGCCAGAATGAGGCGGTCATCCCGATGAACGCCGACGGCGGCGCCGAGCTGCGGACCTGGAAGATCGTGGTCAACGGCGCCTCGGGAGTGGCGTCCGGGCCGATCATGGTCTCCTCGCAACTGGCCAACCTGACGATCTCCGCGCCTTACGTCGGCCTGGCATTCCAGTCGGCCAGCGTCGACCAGGGCAAGGAGGTCGACATGGCCATCAAGGTCGCCAAGGCCATCGACTTCCCCGGCGAGGCCCAGGTCACGCTGATCGGGCTTCCGAACAAGGTCACGACCGACGTCAAGAAGATCACCAAGGACACGACCGACCTGATCTTCCACATCAAGACGGACAAGGTCTCGCCCGCCGGAAATCATGCGAGCCTGTTCTGCCAGGTGGTGGTGACGCAGAACGGCGAGCCGATCGTGCACAACATCGGCAGCGGCACCCTCCGGATCGACGTGCCGCTCCCCCCCAAGACCAATGCGCCGGCGCCGGTCGTCGTCGCGGCCGCGCCCAAGCCCGCCGCGCCGGCCGCCGCCCCCGCCAAGCCGCTCACCCGGCTGGAGAAGCTCCGGCTGGAGAACCAGCAGGCCAAGGCCGCCGGCAAGTGATCGACGCAACTTGCTGCGCGCCCGACCGACACTCGAGCCCTCAGAATCCTCAAGGACCCGATCGCCATGAAACATCCGTCATCCTCGATCTTCCGGCAGACTGAGGCCGTCCTCGTGCTCCTCGTCCTGGTCGCGGTCTTCGCCTCGCCGGCTCGAGCCGCGGGTTCCGCGACGGCCGAGCTCCCCGCCGAGGTCTTCGCCCCGGCCCACTCCGCGCCCCTGGCCAGCCTGGCCGTCTATCCGCCCGAGGTCCAGTTGACGACCGCGCGCGACCGTCAGTCGATCGTGGTCCAGGCGACCTTCGCCGACGGCATCACGCGCGATGTGACCCGGGACTCGTCGATGACCCTGGCCGATCCCAGGCTCGTGAATCGCGTCGGGGCGATCCTCAATCCCTCCGCAGATGGCGCCACGACGTTGACCGTGAGCTACGAGGGCCGGAACGTCCCGGTGCCGGTGAGAGTCGCGCAGGCGACGGCCATTCCTCCTCTCAGCTTCCGGCTCGACGTGATGCCGGTCTTCATGCGGGCCGGCTGCAATACCGGGAGCTGCCACGGCGCCGCACGAGGCAAGGACGGATTCCGGATCTCCTTGTTCGGCTTCGACCCCGAAGGCGACCACCATCGCCTCACCCGCGAGATGGTCGGCCGTCGGATCAACCTGGCGGTCCCCTCCGACAGCACCCTGCTCGAGAAATCGATCGGTGCCGTGCAGCACACCGGCGGCAAGCGGTTCGATTCCAGCAGCGAGCTCTACCAGACGTTGCACACCTGGATCGAGAGCGGCGCGCCGAATGACGACGTCACCAAGCTCCCCAAGGTCGTCGGCGTGGACCTCTACCCCAAGCAAGGCGTGCTCGACGGCCCGGCCGCGACCCAGCAGCTCACGGTCCGCGCCCGATACTCCGACGGCAGCGACCGAGACGTGACCAGCCTGGCCGTATTCCTGACGAATAACGACGTCTCCGCCCCGGTCTCCGTCGACGGGCTCGTCACGGCCGGCCAGCGCGGCGAGGCCTTCGTGATGGCCCGCTTCGAGACCCACACCGTCGGCTCGCAGTTCATCGTGCTGCCCAAGGGCCTGGACTTCTCGTTCCCGGCCGAGCCCGAATACAACTACGTGGACAAGCTGGTCAACGACAAGCTCAAGAAGCTCCGGATCGCACCCTCGGGCCAGTGCGACGACGAGACGTTCCTCCGCCGCGTGTCCCTGGATATCGTCGGCCTGCCGCCGACCGTCGAGGAATACAGCAAGTTCATGGCCTCGACCGACCCCAAGAAGCGGTCGAAGTGGATCGACGAGCTGCTCGAGCGCAAGGAGTTCTCCGAGATCTGGGTCTCGAAGTGGGCCGAGCTGCTCCAGATCCGGACGGACCCGACCAAGAACGTGAGCCAGAAGGCCATGTTCCTCTACTACAACTGGCTGGTCGACAAGCTCTCCAAGAACATGCCGATGGACGAGATGGTCCAGGAGCTGCTGGGGGCCAGCGGCGGCACGTTCAAGAACGCCGCGACCAACTTCTACCAGCTCACCACCGAGACCCTGCCGCTGACCGAGAACGTCGCGCAGGTGTTCATGGGCATCCGGGTCCAGTGCGCCCAGTGCCATAACCATCCCTTCGACCGCTGGACCCAGAACGACTACTACAGTTTCGCGGCGTTCTTCGCGCAGATCGGCCGCAAGGGGGGCGAGGACTATCGCGAGACGATCGTCTTCAACTCGGGCGGCGGCGAGGTGGCCCACCCCGTCGGCGGCCGGGCGATGCCCCCCAAGTTCCTCGGCGGCGAGGTCCCCGACGTCGCCGGCAAGGACCGTCGCGTCGTGCTCGCGAAGTGGCTGGCGTCGCCCCAGAACCCCTGGTTCGCGACCTCGTTCGCCAACCGGGTCTGGGCGCACTTCATGGGAGTGGGGATCGTCGAGCAGGTCGATGACTTCCGCGTCAGCAACCCGGCCTCGAACCCCGAGCTGCTCGAGGCCCTGGGCAAGAACTTCACCGACACCAAGTACAACCTCAAGGCCCTGGTCCGGGACATCTGCAATTCGCGGACGTACCAGCGGACCACCCGGCGCAACGAGAGCAACGCGACCGACGAGCGAAACTTCTCGCACGCCTTGGTCCGCCGGATCAAGGCCGAGAGCCTGCTCGACACCATCAGCGCGGTGACCGACACCAAGGACAAGTTCGAAGGACTGCCGCTGGGCGCCCGGGCCGTCCAGATCGCCGACGGCGGCCGGTTGACGTATTTCCTCCGGACCTTCGGCCGCGCCACTCGCGAGACCCCGTGCTCGTGCGAGGTCAAGATGGAGCCGACCCTCTCGCAGGCCCTCCACCTGCTCAACGGCGACACCTGCAACTCGAAGATCCAGCAGGGCGGCCTGATACCCAAGCTCATCGCCACCAAGAAAACCACCGAGGAGCGGATCACCGAGCTCTACATCCGCTGCCTCTCCCGCAAGCCGACCAAGGACGAGATGGGCCGACTCGTGCCGGCCCTGGCCAAGAACCCCAACGCCGCCCAGGCCCTCGAAGACTTCTACTGGGCGTTGCTCAATAGCCGCGAGTTCCTGTTCAACCATTGACGCGATTCCACCCGGTGAACTCGAGTAACTGCTGGAAACCAAATCACGTTTGAGCGCTTAAGGATCGGAATAGACACACGCGCTTGCCCTTGCGAATTCAACCCCCCCTGGCCCCCCCTTCGTAAGTGGGGGGATCTACGAGCGTGTCCCGTCCCCCCCTTACGAAGGGGGGGCGGGGGTTCCCCGAGCGTAACCAATTCAATCGTGAAGCGCTCTAGCGAGCCTCGATATCTGAGAGACCTGCGACCATGCGATCCAAACTAGCGACTGCGGTGCTTTGCGGTCTGGCCTATGCTGTCCTCGGGTTAGTCTCGGTCGGTCGGGCCGCGGACCCTCCCAAGGCGAAGGTGACCTTCCAGGACCATGTGTCGCAGGTCTTCCGCAGTCGCTGCGGTTCCTGCCATAACCCCGACAAGCAGAAGGGCGGCCTGAACCTCGACAACTTCGGCGGGACGATGCAGGGCGGCGGCTCGGGCAAGGTCGTCGAGCCGGGCGACCCCGACAACAGCAAGCTCCTTCTCGTCGTCACGCACCAGGAAGAGCCCAAGATGCCGCCGGCCTCGGCCAAGATCCCCGACTCCGAGATCGAGATCATCCGCAAGTGGATCGAGGGGGGCGCCCTGGAGAACACCGGCAGCGTGGCCTCCGCCAAGGCCAAGCCGAAGTTCGAGTTCAAGCTCGACCCGGCCTCGCTGGGCAAGCCGTCGGGCACCCCGGCGATGCCCGAGGGCGTCACGACCGAGCCCTTCGTCCCCCAGGCCAAGCCGGGCGCCGTGGTGGCCATGGCCTCGAGCCCGTGGGCTCCCCTGGTCGCGATCGCCGGCCACAAGCAGGTTCTCCTGTACCGGACGACCGACAATCACCTCGTCGGCGTGCTGCCGTTCCCGGAGGGCCTGATTTACGTCCTCAAGTTCAGCCGCAACGGCGACCTGCTGCTGGCCGGCGGCGGGCGTGGGGGCCAGTCCGGCGTGGCCGTCGCCTGGGACGTCAAGAAGGGCACCCGTGTCTTCGAGGTCGGCAAGGAATACGACATCGTCCTCGCCGCCGACATCAGCCCCGACCACAGCCAGGTCGCCCTCGGCGGGCCCGGCAAGGTCGTACGCGTCTATAACACGTCCGACGGCTCCTTGGCCTTCGAGATGCGCAAGCACACCGAGTGGATCACGGCCGCCGAGTTCAGCCCCGATGGGGTCTTGCTCGCGACCGGCGACCGGAACAACGGCCTGATCGTCTGGGAGTCCGCCACCGGCCGCGAGTTCCACGACCTCCGCGGGCACGCCAGCTTCATCACCGACGTGAGCTGGCGGCTCGACTCGAACGTCCTGGCCTCGTGCAGCGAGGACGGCACGGTCAAGCTCTGGGAGATGGAGAACGGCGGCAACATCAAGAACTTCGGCGCCCACGGCGGCGGGGCCCTCTCGGTCCGGTTCGCCAAGGACGGGCGGCTCGTCACGGCCGGCCGCGACCGCGTCGTCCGGCTCTGGGACCCGAACGGGAACAAGATCCGCGACTTTGAAGGGTTCGGCGACCTGGCGCTCGAGGCCGTCTTCACCCACGACGATTCCAAGGTCGTCGGGGCCGACTGGTCGGGCGAGATCCGGGTCTGGGACGCCAAGGACGGCCGACGACTGGCGAACCTGGCCGTCAACCCGGCCCCGCTGGCGGTCCGCCTCCAGCAGGCGACCCGGGCGCTGGCCGCCACCCAGGCCGAGGCCGAGTCTCTGTCGAAACAACTGGCCCCCGCGCAGGCCGCGGTCGCCACGGCCCAGGCCGCGCTCGGCCAGGCGCAGGCGAAGGTCGCGGCCTCCGAGCAAGCGGCGGCCAAGCAGACGGCGACCGTCCAGCAGCTCGACCAGGCCCAGAAGGCCAAAGCGACCGCCGCCCAGGACGCCCGGAGCACCCTCCAGGCCGCCGAGCAGCTCGCCGCCCAGACGACCGCCGCTCAAACCGCGGCCGAGGCCGGGATCGCCCAGGCGGCCCAGGCCGAGAAGGCGGCCACCGACGCCCTCAAAGCGGCCCAATCCGCCGCTGACAAAGGCCTCGCCGACAAGTCGGCCCAGGACCCGGCTCTGGCGACGGCATCCGCCGCGCTCAAGGCCGCGACAACTCCCGAGGCCGACGCCAAGGCGGTGGCCGACCTCAAGGCTCAGGCCGAGAAGGCGTCCCAATTGATCCAGACGCTCTCCGACTCGGCCACCCGGCTCTCGGCCGCCCGCCAGAGCCTCAGGGTGGCCTCCGCCGCCAGGGCCGTGGCGCCCCAGGCCGCCGCCAACGCCCGGGTCATCGCCAGGGCTGCGGCCCTCTCGGTTCCCTCGGCTCGCGAGGCCATCGTTCGCGCCGACCAGGACAAAGCCGCGACCGAGAAGGCCCTCGCCGACTCCCGCACGGCCCAGCAAGCCGCGACGACCCAGCTCGCCGCCGTCAAGAAAAAGCTGGAGCAAGCGACGGCCGCCAAGGCCGCCGCCGACAAGGCCTTCGCCGACCGCCGCGCCCCGCTCGAAGCCGCCCTCGCCAGGGCGCAAGCCCTCAAGGCCGAGGCCGAGGCCCTGGCCGTCGAGAAGAAGCGGTTTGACGGCTCCAAAGGCGGCCTGGCCTCCGCCGCCAAGCCCGGCTCGTGACCACCCCGGACTGCCATGCGCGCCTCGCTCGCACTCACCGACATCGCGTCGGATTTCCCGGCAGACCTTTGCTCGGATCGCCGCGATCTGTTGCAATCAGGGTCGGGCGTGGGGTGATGGCGTCCAGTCCGACACGAAGGGCTGGCCTCGCGGCGAAATGACCTCTCTTCGAGATTCGGCCGATGTCGGACCGTTCGCGTCTCGGTTCTGAGGCCGAGTTTCCGACGACCCAATGGAGTCTCGTCGCGAGGGCCGGGGGCATCCCTTCGTCCCAGACTCGCGAGGCGATGGATCGGCTCTGCCGGGCCTACTGGTTCCCCGTCTATGCCTTCATCCGCCGCCGAGGTTCCGATCCCGAAGTCGCCCTCGACCTGACCCAGTCGTACTTCCTGAGGCTGCTCGGGAACGACCTCCTCATCGCCGCCAACCCGAGCAAGGGTCGATTTCGCGCCTTCTTGAAGACCGATTGCACCTACTTCCTGGCGGACGAACGTGACCGGGCACAGGCCCGGAAGCGCGGCGGCGGCCGAACCATGATCCCGATCGAGGCCCTCGACGCCGAAACCCGATATCTCCGCGAGCCGGCCGACGAGATGACTCAGGAGCGGCTGTTCGACCGAGCTTGGGCCTTGAGCCTCCTCGACCATGTCCTGGGCCTGCTCGCGGCCGAGTACGCCGATTCGGGTCGCGCCCGGCTGTTCGATCGGCTCAAGGTCGTGTTGACCGTCGGCCCTCGCGGCGCCTCCTACGCGAAGCTCGCCGAGGATCTGGGCACGACCGAGGGAGCCGTCCAGGCCGCCGTCCAGAGGCTCCGCCGCCGATATCGGACCATCCTCCGCGAGCGGATCGCCGCGACCCTCGACGAACCGACCGATGCGCAGGTTGAGGACGAGATCCGCGCCCTCTTCACGGCGCTGGAAGCCTGATCAGAGCGCTTCACGATTGGTTAGCGCATGGCTCGACACGAAGCGGTCTCCTATGAGCCCGAAGCGCCAGCGAGCGAATCCCCGGAAATCATGCACTCGCTGGCGCGTCGGGCTCGCATCAAGCGTGCGCAACCCGAGCGTGAAGCGCACTAAACAATAGTTCCGACAGTCCCGTCAGGTTCGCACCCGGATTCCTTATAGGAAGATGGAGTCCCGGACTTCATCCCGATCATCCCGGCTCAGGAGCACCGATCATGTCCCAAGCGAACCACTGCCCCGGCTGCGGCAAGCCCCTGGCACCCGGCGCCCCGCTCGGCCTCTGCCCGCGATGTCTGCTCCAGCAGGGGCTGGCAGCCTCCGGTGGCGACGCTGTCGGCTCGCAGCCGAGATTCTCCGAGGTGACCATCTCGCTGGAGCCGGCCTCGTCGAGCGTCCTGGCGAGGATCGCGGAATCGATCGGCGGCATCCCGCACGTCCTGCTCAGGGACACCGACATCGAGACGGGACCGGGGCCGATCCTCAAGCCGTACTCGCCCGAGCTGCCCGGCCCCGCCGAGCGGCCCGACCGCTACCAGCTCTTCGGCGAGATCGCCCGCGGCGGCATGGGCGCGGTGCTCAAGGGCCGGGACGTGGACCTCGGCCGGGACCTCGCCGTCAAGGTCCTCCTGGAATCGCACCGCGACAAGCCCGAGCTCGTCCGCCGGTTCGTCGAGGAGGCCCAGATCGGCGGCCAGCTCCAGCACCCGGGGATCGTCCCGGTCTATGAGCTGGGCGCCTTCTCCGACCGTCGGCCCTTCTTCACGATGAAGCTGGTGAAGGGCCGGACCCTCGCGGATCTGCTGCGCGCCCGGAAGTCGCCCGCCGAGGAGCTGTCCCGGTTCCTGAACATCTTCGAGTCGATCGCCCAGACGATGGCGTACGCGCACGTCCGCGGAGTCATCCACCGCGACCTCAAGCCGTCGAACGTGATGGTGGGCAGCTTCGGCGAGGTCCAGGTGATGGACTGGGGACTGGCCAAGGTGCTGCCCCAGGGCGGCACCTCGGCCGACCAGCCCGCCTCGCGTGCCGAGCCTGAGCCGCCGGTGAGCGTGATCCGCACGGCGCGGTCGGATTCCGAGTCCGACGCCTCGCAGGCGGGATCGATCCTGGGCACTCCAGGTTACATGTCGCCGGAGCAGGCGCGGGGCGAGATCGAGCTGGTGGACGAGCGTGCCGACGTCTTCGGCCTGGGCGCGATCCTCTGCGAGATCCTCACCGGCGAGCCCGCCTTCACCGGCCGCAGCCCGTCCGAGACGATGCGGAAGGCCGGCCGGGGCGAGTTGGCCGAGGCATTCGCCCGGCTCGACGCCCACGCCGACGAGCCCGAGTTGATCGAGCTGGCCAGGCATTGCCTGGCACCCGAGCGCGAGGATCGCCTTCCCCACGCCGGCGCAGTCGCCGAGCGGATCACGGGCTACCTGTCCTCGGTCCAGGATCGACTGCGACGCGCCGAGCTGGAACGGGTCAAGGCCGAGGCGCGGACTGTCGAGGAGCGGAAACGCCGACGCTTGACCGTCGCCCTGGCCGCGTGCATCCTGGCCCTCGTCACGCTGGGGGGAGGCGTCGCGGCGTGGGAGATCCAGCAACGGCAGGCCCGACTCAACGCCGTGGAGACGACCCTGGCCCGAATCCAGACGCTCCGCGACCAGGCCGCGGCCGACGGGTCCGACTCGGCGCGATGGGAGACGGTGCTGGCCGCGTCCGACCAGGCGCTCGCCACGATCGGCCCGCTGGTTGCCTCCGTGCCGGGGCGTAGCCTAATGGCGCTCTGCGCCACGATCGCCGACGATCAGCAACAGGCCGGACGCGACAAGAATCTCCTCGATGAGCTGACCAGCATCCGGACATCGGTCGCGAAAAACTGCTGTGACCTGAAACCGTCCGACTGGGATCGGCGTTTCATGGCGGCGTTCAAGCGGCACAAGATTGACATTGATGCCCCGACGACCGAGGACGCAATCGCACGACTGAAAACCCGACCTCGGGCCTTCGTCCGGGAGGTCGTCGGCAGCCTCGATCACTGGTTGATCTTCCGCCAAGACCTCGCCCTGGAAGCGCCGGATGAAGCCGCGCGTCGGGGCAAAGTGCAACGACTCCTCGATCTCCTGGCCGGGCTGGACCCGGACCCGGAGCGCGGCCGCTTGCGGTCGTTCCTGGGCTCGTTCGACCTGAAGCCGAATCGCGATGCGCTTCGAGCCATTGCAAGAAGGGCGAACGTCATCGAGTTCGGCCCCTCTACGGCCCTGTTACTCGCCAAGGCGCTGACCAACGCGGAGGACGCGGAAACGGCGACCTCGGTCCTTCGAACCGCGGTGGTTCGATATCCGGAAGATGCCTGGATCAATGTGGAACTGGCAGGTCTCTTGAAGGGTGAAGAGGCGGTCCGATACTACACCGTAGCCAGGGCACTCCGACCCGAAACGGGCGAGGACCTGGCTCAGAGCCTTCGCGCGGCTGGACACGACGACGAGTCCGAAGCTCTTCTCCGCGAGCTGGCGCGCCGCGAGCCGGAGACGACCCGTATTTTATTCGAGCTCTCCAGACTGCTCGCTAATCGCGGAAAACGGGAGGAGGCCCGATCCGTGGTCGATCGCATGCTCGCTCCTTTCCGGGAGCGATTGAGGCGCAAGCCCGACGATGCCTCGACCTACCGAAAGATCGCTCTCCTCCTAGCAATGACGGGAGACCGGGCAGGTGCCATCGAAACCTATCGCATCGCAGCCCGGATCGATCCGAGGAGTGCGTTGATCCGACGCGAACTCGGCTTATTCCTGGCCAAGCAGGGCGACCAGCCCGGCGCGATCGCCGCTCTCCGGGAAGCGATCCGATTGGTACCGTCGGACATCGAGAGTCATTACATTCTCGCGACGGAGCTCGGACTCGCCGGAGATCGAGAAGGCGAAATCAACGAGTTGCGAGTGGCCATTCGACTCCAGAGTCTATCAGGGAAGGGAGGAAGGGAGCCTGTTCAAACCTCGGACGAATCGGCGTTCGATGATGAAACCCTTGACAGCTATTGGGACGGATTCCACGCCGGTACGCGGGGGTCTTTTGCCTATGACGATGCGGGTTTCCTCGGACTGGGCATCGCGCTGGCGGAGACTAACGATTGGTCAGGAGCAACCTCCGCGTTCAACGAGGCGATCCGTCTCGGTGAAACCAGCAACAACGGTAGTGGCACTCAGGCGACCATTTACGACTACCTCGGAAATGCCCGAAGGTTGGCGGATGATCTCCCGGCGCGATCTCGGCGTATCGAGAGGCCATCCGCCTCGAGCCGGACCAGACGATTGAGAGTCGATACCCGCTCGGCTTGACTCTGGCCGAAACGGGAGACCTGGCGGCTGCGATAGATACTTTCCGTCGGGCGATCGAGCACGACTCCAAACGGATTGGGCCGTTCCGCATCCTCCGCACCATCACGATGTCGCCTCGGCCCTCCGATGCGATCGTGGCGCTCCGTCGCATCCGCGAGAAGGCTGCTGACGACCGGGTCCTCGCCGACGCGATCGATCTCGGCATCCGTCAGCACGAACAGCTCACGAGAGCGGTAGCGGCGATTCCAAGAATCTTTCGGCTCTCGGTCCGGGGTAGTGAGGTGCCGGAACACTACCATTACCGCGGGTACTACGCTTCCGCAACGGCGATCTGGGCTGCCGGTTTCGACACGGACCCCGAGTTGGCCAAGGATATGAAAGCCCAGAATCGCTACAATGCCGCCTGCTCCGCGGCCCTGGCGGGTGCGGGCAAGGGAATCGACCAGCCGTCGCTCGATGAGCGAGCGAAGGCTGGCTGGCGCAAACGAGCCCTCGACTGGCTCAAGGCCGATCTCGTTCATTGGAACAAAGAGGCTCGGTCGAGCATTCCCGAGGACAGGGCGAAGGTCGCGAAGACCCTCCAGCACTGGCAGGCGGACTCCGACCTGGCAGGCATCCGCGATGAGGAGGCACTGAAGGCCCTCTCCGAAGATGAGCGAAAGGGCTGGAGGACGTTATGGGCCGAGGTGGATGAACTTCTCAAGGCCGCTTCCAAACCTTAGAATCATTGCTTGGGAGAGCTTTCCCGTAGGCCTGTTCCGAGCGCCGTAGCGATCTTCTACCGGGATCACCTTCTCATGCCCATTCACGATTGGTCGCGGGTGTTCGACGGGGCTTTCCACGATTTCCACCACGTCTGGATCGGCGAGCTTCGGACGGCTCTCAACAACGGCATCTTGCCTCCCGACCATTACGCGATGGCCGAGCAGGTCACTCGACCGATCGTGCCGGATGTCTTGACTTTGCAAACCCGCAACGGAAACCAGGTGGACGGGGCCGGCGACACGATTGGAGGAGCCACAGCCGTCGCGGTCGCCCCGCCTCGCGTGAGCCTCCACGAAGTCCTCGAGGAAGAGACCTTCACCCGACGACAGCGGAGCATCGTCATCCACCACGCCAGCGATGACCGGATCGTCGCCCTGATCGAGATCCTCTCAGCCGTGAACAAGTCGAGCAACCGCGAGTTCCGCATATTCGTGGAGAAGGCCGAGGACGCGCTCGATCAGGGATATCACCTCTTGCTGGTCGATCTCCATCGCAGGACCGCCCGGGACCCTGACGGGATTCATCCGGCGATCTGGTCCGAGTTCGGTGGGACGTCGAAGTCGGCGATGCCCGAGAAGTCGCTGACGCTCGTCGCCTACGACGCCGGCCCGCCCAAAACCTGCTATGTCGAGCCGGTCTCGATCGGCGACGCGCTCATCGATATGCCGTTGTTCCTCGCGCCGGGCTGGTACGTCTCCGTGCCGCTGGAGGCGACCTACCAGGCCGCCTGGCGCGGCGTGCCCCGCCGCTTTCGCGACGTCCTGGAACCGCCCAATCGCGAGCCCTGAAGCAAGTCGGTTACGGACCACCGACGCACAAATCGGGAAGGAGTCAAGGCAACCGCACGATCACAAGACCTCGACGAGATCGGTCGTCATCCAGATGTCGATCGAGCAAGGTATCAGCAACGACGTCGTCGGGAACGGGCTGACCGTCATTGAACCGCAGCGGGAGCAGCACCTCGAAGCGCCGGAGTGTTCTGCTCATAAATCGCGGGTCCTTCCACCTGGAAGGCGATGCCTTCCGTGGCCAAATACGCGAGCGCCGATTCCCGGACGAGCATTTCTCCGGTCGCCCAACTCTTGAAGGAATAGCGCCCGGCCAGGCGGCCCAATGCCCGTTTCTTGGAGTCCAGGTCTGTAAAGCGGATTCGGATCATAAACCTATTCTAGCCTCTCCGACCTCGGACGAAAAGACAGGACGAAACGATCGACAGGACCGCGAATCCGACCTCCGGCTTCTCTTCAAGCCGTCTCGATCCGTGCGGCGTCGGCCAGCCCGAACTCGCCGATGGCCTTCTCCTTGAGGACGTGCTTGCGGATCTTGCCGGTGACGGTCCGGGGGAGGCTCTCGACGATCGTCAGGTACTGCGGGACCTTGAAATACGCGATCTGGCCCTGGCAGTAGCGTTTCAGGTCGTCGGGGGTGACGGTCGCGCCCGTCCTCGGGACGACCCAGGCGGCGACCACTTCGCCGTACTTGGCGTCCGGCAGGCCGGCCACCGCGACCTCGGCCACGTCGGGGTGGTGGTGCAGGAACTCCTCGACCTCGGGCGGGTAGATGTTCTCCCCGCCCCGGATGATCAGCTCCTTGCTCCGACCGACGATCCGGTAGTTGCCGTCCTCGCGACGACGCGCCAGGTCGCCGGTATGGAGCCAGCCGTCGGAGTCCACCGCGCGGGCCGTGGCCTCGGGGTTGTTGTAATAGCCGGCCATCACGCAATGCCCGCGGACGCAGAGCTCGCCCGCCTGGTCGGTGCCCAGCTCGCGCCCCGAGGCCGGGTCGAGCAGCTTGACCTCCAGGCCCGGGATCGGATGGCCCACGGTCCCGACCCGGACCTCGATCGGGTCATCGACGTCGGTGAACGTGATGATCGGGGAGGCCTCCGTCTGGCCGTAGCCGATGCAGATCTCCCGGATGCCCATCAGGCTGACGACCTTCTCCATCAAGGGCAAGGGGCAAGGCGCACCCGACATGATCCCGGTCCGCAGGCTCGTCAGGTCGAAGCGGGCGAACTCGGGGTGCTCGAGCTGGGCCACATACATCGTCGGCACGCCGTAGACCGCCGTGCAGCGCTCGGCGGCGATCGCCGAGAGCGTCGCGCCCGCGTCGAAGGTCGGGGCCGGCACCACCATCGTTGAGCCATAAACGGCGCAGACGAGCGTCCCCAGCACGCAGCCGAAGCAATGGTAGAACGGCACCGGCACGCAGACGCGATCGTCGGCCGAGTATCGCAATCGTTCGCCCGTGTAGAAGGCGTTCATGAGCACGTTGCGGTGCGTGAGCATCGCGCCCTTGGGCAGGCCGGTCGTGCCGGAGGTGAACTGCATGTTGTAGACGTCGGAGGCCCGGGCGGAGCCGGATCGGGCGGATAGCTCGTCGCGGGAGGCCGGGTCGCCGCCCTCCAGCTCGGACCAGGTGCACCAGCCGGGGCCGAGCCGGTCTCCCAGCGCGATCAGCCGCTTCAGGAGGGGAAACCGGGCGGAGGACCAGTCGCAAGAAGCCGCCTCGGCCACCTCGGGACAGAGGGTCTCGACCATCGCCACGAAGTTCGAGCCCTTGAACGGCGAGCCGACGACCAGCGTCGCGATGTCGGCCATCGCCAGCGTTTCCTTCAGCTCCTGGAGCCGATAGGCCGGGTTGACGTTCACGAGCACGGCGCCGATCCGCCCGGCGGCGAACTGCACGACGACCCATTCCGGGACGTTCATCGACCAGATGCCGACGTGCTCGCCCGGCGCCACGCCCAGCCGGATGAGCGACTCCGCGATCCGGTTTACCCGCTCGTGCAGCTCGAGCCAGGACCATCGCAGGCCGATCCCCGGGAAGACCAGGGCATCGCGATCGGGATGACGCTCCGCGGTGCGGTCCAGGACGCTCCCGACGGTTTCATCGATCACCCAGGGGATCGATTTTCCATGATCCTGGGGCATGATCGGTACTCCTATCCAGGTTCTCTATTCGGTAGCCGAGGTCTGACTCGGGGCCCCCCTGGCCCCCCTTCCTAAGGGGGGGATCTTCGAGCGTGTCCCGTCCCCCCTTAGGAAGGGGGGCCAGGGGGGGTGAATTCGCAAGGGCAAGCGCGCGTGCCTGATCCGATCGTTAAGCGCTCGAACTCGGTCCAATGTCACCGCGGAGACGCGACCCAGGCTGCCGGACGTTTCTCGATGAATGCGCGGATCCCTTCGTTGGCCTCCTCGGAGGCGCGGACCACGGCGCTGATCGCCGCGGCCCCCCGGAGGTTCAACGGGCGGCCCTCGGTCTCGTCCACGAGTCGTTTGGTCGTCGCCAGCGCCGACGGCGCGCATGCGACCAGGTCCTGGCCGATGCGGATCGCCTCGTCCAGGCACCGCGCGTGCGGGGTGACCGCGTTCAGGAGACCCCATTCGAGGGCCTCCTTGCTGGAGATCGGCTCGCCCGTCAGGAGGAGCTGCCGGGCTCGCCGGTCGCCGACCTGCCGCGTCAGGTCGTGCATGACGATCGCGGCGACCAACCCGCGACGGACCTCCGGGTAGCCGACCCGCGCCGTCTCCGAGGCGACGGCCAAATCGCAGGCCGCCATCAGCCCGGCCCCGCCCGCGAGGGCGTCGCCGTTGACCGCGGCGATCACGGGCTTGGGCAGGGTGTGGATGCACTGGAGCAGGTCGGCGAACTCCTTGAGCACCGCGACCATCGCGTGCTCGCCGTCGGGCGTGGCGTGCTGGTCGGCCGCCTCCTTGAGGTCCATCCCCGTGGAGAAGGCCGCGCCGGCCCCCGTGAGCACGACGGCGCGAATGCTCTGGTCGACAGCCAGCTCGTCGAACGTGTCCCGGAGCTGGGCCAGCAGCGTCCGGGAGAGCGCATTGCGACGCTCCGGTCGATTCAAGGTCAGGACCGCGACCGGTCCCCGGTTCTCGCGGATCAGGGAAGGTGAGCTCATGGGTGCGGGATCTCCGGGCTGGTGTTGGATCGATCGTCCGGTCCGGCCAAGGGGAGTTCCAGCAGGATCACGCCCAGCGCCTTGCCTTGCGTGTCGAGCCGGAGCGAGCGACTCGCCCCGCCCGCGAGGGCGTGGTCGATCACGAAGTTGAACGCATGGAGCCGGGGCAGATCGTAACGGCGGACGGCCCCGATCCCGAGCGGACGCAAAAAATCGGCGACGACCGCCTCGGTCAGTCGGGCCTCGAGCCACGCGTAGGCCGCGCCATCGTGCGCCACCACGCCAATATTGGATCGATCCCCCTTATCGCCGCTGCGGGTGTGGGCCAGGTCCCCAAGCCGTATCGATCGAGAGTCTTCTGTCATTGTCGGCATTCACCAACCTCTCAACAAGGACGGATTGCCGGATCGGATCAAGGCGAGGTCGCCCCGGCCCATTCCCGGGCGGTCCGGACCTCGACGGAGACCCGGTCTTCCGCCAGCGATCGGGGCACCAGCGCCGGCCAGTAACCGAAGGCCGGGCGAGGAGACGGCCGTCCGGACGCGTAGCCGACGATGCCGGGCGGGCCGGCCGTGACCAGCGGGGCGAGCTCGCGGCAAAATCGCTCGACCGCGACGCGTTCGGGGTCCCGGACGGTGACGCGCAGGACGACCTCGAACGGCGGTGCCTTCGGCAGGACGACCCCGGGCGCCACATCGCCGGCCCCGAAGCATTCCACCAGCGTATCCGCCAGTGTATAACCGGCCCGGCGGACCCGCTCGAGGATGATCGCCCCGGCCCCGCGCGCCTTGGCCTCGGCGTCGCGGCCCACGACGGCGAGCATTCCGCTGGCCGTCCAGCCGTCGCGATAGACCGCAACCAGCTTCAGGCGATCCGACGGCGGATTCCCGGCCGCCCCGGTCACCGCGACGCGATCGGCCCCCCGCTCGGCGATCGACAGTCGCGTGAAGTCGACGTCCACATCGGGCGTCCGGTACCGCGACGGATCGTCGATCTCGTAGAGGAGTTGCTCGGTGACGGTCCCGACGTTGACCCGGCCGCCGGTCCCGGCCGGCTTGGTGATCGCGAACGAGCCGTCTTCGTCGATCTCCGCGATCGGATAGCCGACCCCGGCGAGGTCCGGGATCTCCTGCCAGGCGTTCCAGAGCCCGCCGGTCGCCTGGGCGCCGCACTCGATCAGATGTCCGGCCGTCGAGGCGCCGGCCAGTCGGCTCCAATCATCCCAGCGCCAGCCGAAATGGGCCGCCGCGGGGCCCAGGGTCAGCGATGCGTCGGCGACCCGCCCGGTCAGCACGAGTCGAGCCCCGCCGCGGAGGGCCTCGGCGATCGGCCTGGCCCCGAGGTACACATTCGCCGCCACGATCCGACCGACAATCCCGTCGATCGGCTCCCCGGTCTCCATGTGACCCAGGTCGAGCCCATCCTGAATCCAGCCCGCGATCCGGTCCCGGACGTCGTCGCCCGTCACGACTCCCACGTTAGTCCCCTCTGACCCGGCCTCCGCCAGAATCCGGCCGCAGCGCACGGCGCACGATGGCGGATTCAATCCGCCGGCGTTGGTCACGATCCGCAACCCCGGCTGATGGACGAGGATCGGCGCGAGCCGTTCGAGCAGCTCGGGGAAGTCGGTCACGTAGCCGGCGGACGGGTCCTTGCTCCGCAGATGGCTCAGGATCGCCATCGTCAACTCGGCGAGATATTCGAGCGTGAGCACGTCGAGCCGGCCGTCGCGAGCCAGGAGAAAGGGCGCGTCGAGGTTGTCGCCCCAGAAGCCGGCGCCGTTGCCGACGCGTAAGGTTTCAAGACGGGTATCGTGGTCGCGAGAAACCATCGTTGTCAACCTCGGCCGGGAGAAAGGATTGACGCAAGTTGCATGTTATCTGAGAATTAGGAAACATGCAATTCGTGGCTCGGGGTCCTCGCGTCGATGTCCTCCCCGCCTTTCTTTCTTCGCATCTGGCGGGCCGTCATCGAGAGGGGTGCTCGCCGCGCTCGGCGTGCTTTTCAGGTCGGTGGCCAGGCCCCGAAGATTAGATGGGAATCCAACAAGGGCCGGTTGAAGCGAACCATTGAGGAGGCCGTTAAGATCGCCAAGCAGAATGGAGTGGAAGTACCGGAAGACGTCGAATTCTTCGAGGCAGATCCGGGTGAGTTAAGAGGATCGTTCGACGGCTTTTCTGCCGGCCAAGACTTCGAAGCGGCGAGAGGACCGCATGTTACTGAACACGGGGACGGCAGGATCTATAAGCGGGATCACTACAATCGACACGGTCGAATCCCGTTCCAGATTCATCCGGACGTCTTGATCAGCGACGAGGCGATCGTTGCCGTACTCCAGCATGAGATGCATGAATTGTCACTGATCATGCAGGTGTTCCGTTTATCCAGAAATGAGAGCATGAACGCATCGGACTACGGGATTCAAACATCGGCGAGGAGGCCGGATAACTTCCATGATCTCGCGTGGGACGAGGCCGACGACATCATCCTGCGAATGAGGGGGCGAGCCGAATGAGAGCGACGTGCGAGAAGATCATGAGGCACTATGAGGAGGGCCGGATCACGGCTACGGGCCTTATCATCGACCTCTTGAACGCAGCCGACCAGGATGACTTGCGTGAGATCTTGGGGGTCTTGCCGCCCGATCTACTCGAACAACTCAGGACTTTTGTCGAGACCTATCGGCCGGAGATGAGAGTCTTTCGCGGGGCTCCGCCGGATCCGAACGCCGTCAGAATGGCCAGGGAACTACTGGCCAAGACGGCGAAATCCGCGTAACAGAGACGACTGTCACCGATGCGATGACGCGAGGCTCATCGCGAGAATCTCGAAGCCGCGTAGGACAGGGCCGCCCGGATGTCGTCGGGCTTCAACTGAGGATAGGCCTCCAGGAGTTCCGCCTCCGTCACCTCCTCGGCCAAATTGTCGAGGATCAGCGAAACCCAAATCCGCGTACCACGGATGCACGGTTTGCCGAAGCACACTTCCGGATCGATGGAGATTCGTTCGAGCAGTTCCTCGCGACTGGTCATGAGTGGCCTCGATGAATTCAAAGCTCTTCCCTGCCTCGTCTCTTGTCCCATTGTATCGTCAAACCTGGAACACTCCCGTGCCCAGCGGGACGGCCTCGCGATTGCGGACGGCCACGTCCAGCGCCTGGATCAGCACCTCGCGCGTCTTCGCCGGGTCGATGATCGCGTCGACCCAGAGGCGGGCGGCCGCGTAGCGGATGTCGGTCTCTCGATCGTAACGCGCGCGCAACTCCTCGGCGATGGCCGCGAGCTTGGCGTCGTCCACCTTCTCGCCCTGTCGCTTGAGGGTCGCGACGTTCACGTCGAGCATCGTCCGGGCCGCCTGCTGGGCGCCCATGACGGCGTATCGGGCCGAGGGCCACGCGAGGAGGAACCGCGGGTCGAAGGCCCGGCCGCAGAGCGCGTAGTGGCCCGCGCCGAAGGAATGGCCCACGATCAGCGTGAGCTTCGGGACCGTGCTGTTACTGACCGCGCTGACCAGCTTGGCGCCGCGACGGATGATCCCGCTACGCTCGGCGTCGCGGCCGACGTCGAAGCCGTTGACGTCCTGGATGAAGAGGATCGGCAGCCGGCTCTGGTTGCATTCGAGCACGAACCGCGCGGCCTTGTCGGCGCTGTCGCCGTAGATCACGCCGCCGAACTGGAACGGCCCACCCCCTTCGGGGCGGAACCGGAGCCGTTGCGTCGCCACGATCCCGAGCGCGATCCCTCCCATGCGGCCGAACCCGCAGACGAGCGTCCGGCCGAACTCGGCGCGGTATTCGTCGATCCGGCCGCCGTCGAGGATCGCGCCGAGCAAATCGCGGATGTCGTACTGGACCGACGGGTTCGAGCTCACCACCGAATAAAGGTCATCGGCGGGACGAGTTGGCGGCTCGATGTCGATCCGTCCGGCCGTCGCCTCCGGGTCGGGAGGCAGGAGGGCGATGAGCCGCCGCAACCGGGCCAGGCAGGAATCATCGTCGGGCTCGCGATAATCGATCGTCCCGCTGATCGCCGCGTGGACGCGGGCGCCCCCGAGGTCCTCGTGGGAGATCTCCTGCCCGATCGCGGCCTTGACCAGCGCGGGGCCCGCGAGGTAGAGCCCCGAGCCTTCCGTCATCAGCACCGTGTCGCAGAGGACCGGCAGGTAGGCTCCGCCCGCCACGCAGTTCCCCATGATCGCGGCGAGCTGCGGAATCCCCTTCGCCGAGAGCACCGCGTTATTGCGGAAGATCCGGCCGAAATCGTCCTCATCCGGGAAGACCTCATCCTGCATGGGCAGGAACACGCCCGAGGAATCGACGAGGTAGACCACTGGCAGCCGATTCTGACCCGCGATCGTCTGGGCCCGGAGGATCTTCTTGATCGTCATCGGGAAGCAGGCGCCGGCCTTCACCGTGGCATCGTTGGCCACGACCATCACGCGCCGGCCATGGACCGTTCCGATGACCGTGACGACCCCCGCGCCCGGTGCCCCGCCCCACTCGTCGTAGATCTGATAGCCGGCCCAGAGGCCCAGCTCGAGGACGGGCGCGCCGGGGTCCAGCAGCGCCTCGATCCGTTCGCGCGCCGTCCTGCGGCCCTTGGCATGCTGACGCTCGATGGCGTCGGGACCGCCCCCCTGACGGAGGCGGTCCTCTTCCTCCGTGAAGCGGGCGGTCAGGGCACGCAAATCGAGGTCGCGCACCTGATGGGCACGGACTCGGCCATCGGCGGGGCTCACGGTCATGCGATTCCTCGGTGGATCTAACCTTCGATCAATGCAGCCTCGGATCGGTCGCGGCGATGATCGAGCTGACGGCCTGCTGATTGAATCCCTTGTAGCCTTCGCGCCGCTCGAGGTTCTCGAGATGGCTGCCGATCGCCCCGTCTCGGAGGAATTTCTCGCGTTGCTCTTCACTGATCCAGCCGAGCTGGAGCACGCGGTCGGCGCGGAGCGGCGAGACCGGCCACCGCTCGCCGGCCGTGAACGCCTGCCTCAAGAAAGGGAAATTCGAGAACGGGGCCATGACCTCGATGCCGGCCTCGGCCTTGAGGCCGTCGCGCAGGGAATCGAAGTCGAACTGGGCCTCCAGGTGATGCATGCCGGCCTCGAGGATCGATTCGCCGTGGAGGGCGACCCAGAGCCCCACGGTCCCCGGCCTGGGCAGGTCCGGGAGCACCTGGTGGGCGAAGTCGTCCTCGGCCTCCTCCGGGGCGAGGTCGAGATCGGCGAATATGACGATGCCCGTGACCGGATGCTCCAGGACCTGAGCCCCCCAGCCCGCGTGGGCTCCCGCGTGGAATCGCTCGCGGAACCGGAAGCCCAGCCGCGTGAACAGGCCCATGAGGGCGGGGAAGGACCGTCGAGAGCAGCGGAAGGTGTGGTGGTCGTGGTTGGCCCAGCCGAGGCCCAGCCGGTCCTGACGCGCCTTCTGCACGGCCGCGGCGTGATTGCGAGACTGCCAGTACTCGCGCTCGGCCTCGAAGACGAGGTGGCAGGCCAGGTCGGTCGAACCGGCCACCTCGATGACCCGTTCCAGGGTCGCCTCGGTCGCCGCCAGGCCTTCCTCGTCGTCGTCGAACCGTCGCCGACGACCCCGCCAGAGGTCCAGCGCCGCCATGGCATCACGGGCGGCCTGCGGCTTCATCCGGCCGTCCCGCGCCAGATCGCCGGGGAACGGCTCGAAGCCCAGATAACCTCGGCGCTCGATCGCCGCCAGCGTGGTCCGCTCGCCCTGGACACGCCCGATCCGGTAAGGGCCCATCGGGTAGCCGGAGATCTCCAGCCCCAGGTCGTGGGCTCGCGAGAACGCCGCGACCGAGTCGACCTTGATGGCGACCTCCCGGACCTGGAGGGGAACTCCGTTCGTACCGGTCGCGGCGCCCACGGTCGCGGCGATCCGCGGAAAGACCCCGCCGGGATGCCCGAAGACCGGCACGCCGACCGCATAATGGATCGCCTGACGCTCGTAACCGAGGGCCGCCAGACGATCGGCCAGGCCGGAGCCGCCGGAGATCACCATGTGATCCACCCACGCCGAGAACCGCGTCCCGGTCTCGGTCGGCATCCGCTCGGCCAGACTCCTTGCCATCGAATTCCCGTCGAGGGCCGTCGCGATCATCGAATCGATGAACGCTTCGGTCTCCGGCCACCGCTGCCAGTTGAACGTGGACGTTGCGGCTTCCGTCGTGGGACCCATGGTGAATCTCGCTTTCTCCGTCCTCGAACGATCGGCTCGACCTGATACCTCGATCGGCGACAGCGACCCGGAATCCGGTCACGTCAGCTCGTGCGAGATCTCCTCCGGCTCTTGTTCGTCGACCTTGATCCTGGCTTCGCTCTCCTTCAACTCGTCCGCCATCCGGTTGGTCTCCTTCACGGCCGCCATCATGGCGGCGTCGAGCAGGATGAGCCCCAGTTCAACCTGTCTCCGCGTCAAGCACAAGGGCGGGCAGAATCGAATGGTGCTCGCGCCGCACGGGAGCAGGAGCAGGCCGCGATGGAACGCCAGGTCGATGAGCCAGTCGCGTAGGCGGGGGTTGGGCTCGCCTCGGCCCTGGAAATCCTGGATCTCCGCGCCGATCATCAAGCCGAGCCCCCGGACCTCGCGGATGAACGGGAAGCGGCGGGCCAGGTCTTCCAGGCCCTCGCGAAGCTGCCGGCCGCGACGGACCGCATTGGCACGGTATCGGCGCTCGACCAGCCGGAGGGTCGCCAGCGATGCGGCACAGGCGACCGGATTGCCCCCGAAGGTCGAGGCATGACTCCCGCTGGGCCAGTCCATCACCGAGGCCCTGGCGATGATCGCGCCCAGGGGGAGTCCGTTGGCGATCCCCTTGGCCAGGCAAAGGATGTCGCCGGCGACTCCCCAGTGCTCGGAGGCGAACATCTTGCCGGTCCGCCCGATGCCGCTCTGGATCTCGTCGAAGACCAGCAAGACGCGATGGTCGTCGCAGAGGCGCCGCAGTCCCGGCAGGAAATCGGGGGGCGGGACGAGATATCCCCCCTCCCCCTGGATCGGCTCGACGAAGATCGCGGCCAGCTCTTCGGGGGGGCAGATGGTCCGCAGCAAGGCGTGGACGCTCTCCAGGTCGCCGTATCGGGCGTGATGGACGTCCGGGACCAGCGGCGAGAAGCCGCGACGTTGCAGGGGCTTCGAGGCGCTCAGGGACAGCGCGCCATAGGTCCGACCGTGGAAGGCGTTCATGAATGCCATGACGCGACTGCGGCCGGTATGACGCCTCGACAGCTTCATCGCGGCCTCGATCGCCTCGGCCCCGCTGTTGGCGAAGAACACCCGCTTCGGCTCCGGGCCCGGCGCCAGCGCGGCCAGCCGCTCGGCCAGGCGGATTTGCGGCGAGTAGTAGAAGTCGGTCCCCGACATGTGGATCAGCCGTCCCGCTTGCTTGCGGATCGCCGCCACGACTCGCGGATGCGAATGCCCGACGTTCGTCACCGCGATCCCCGCCGTGAAGTCGAGGAACCGGTTGCCGTCCACGTCCTCGACCATCGCCCCGAGCGCCCGCCGCACCACCAGCGGATACGTCCGCGTGTAGGACGGCGACATCACCCTGTGGTCGCGCTCCAGCCACGCGGCGGCGCGAGGTCCGGGCAAGGGCCCGGTGATCCGGGGTTCATCGCGGCTCAGAGGGGTCATTCCCGAACGGTTCAGAGGAGTCATTCCCACCCCCTTCCTGGTCTGCCTTCCGAATCGCCTCACGCCCGTCGCAACACGCCGCGAAAAACAGGATTGGGTCCGGGAATTGTCACGATACCAGGCCATGAATCGAGACGTGCGGGTGGCCAGATCATTATTAGGAAAACCGGAATCCCGGTCAAACCGTTCCGGCCTCGCCAGGGTGCCGGCCACCACGCCACGCGGTTTTCCGACCCGGTGTTTGGAAGAGCCGCCGGCCCCGAGCTATGATGTGGCCTCACGATGTGGCATCGCGAGCGCGCGGGCCTGGCCTCCGGGAGTTCGGACATGATTCCTACCGTCGTCGTCGGTCATGGGCTGGCGGGCCGGGCGTTCCACTGCCCCTTGATCCGTCGGCAACCTGGCCTGGTCCTGCACGGGATCGTCGCCCGCGATCCGCGGGTCCGCGAGCAGGCGCTGGCCCTCTGGGGCGAAGGCGTCCGGGGCTATGCCGACCTCGACGAAGCCCTGGCCGATCCCGAGGTCGCACTCGTGGTGATCGCCACGCCCCACGACTCGCACGCGGACCTGGCCGTCAGCGTTCTCGACGCGGGGCGGCACTGCGTCGTGGATAAGGTGATGGCGCTGACGACCCTCGAAGCCGATCGGATGATCGCCGCACGCGACCGATCGGGTCGCATGCTGTCGGTCTTCCACAACCGGCGATGGGATCGGGATTACGCGACAGTCAAGGAGCTCATCGCCCGCGGCGCGATCGGTCGGCCGCTTCTTTTCGAGAGCTCCGTCTGCCGGGCCGCTCCGCCTCGAGGCTGGAGAGGCCGCTCGGCAGACGCCGGGAACATCCTCTACGACTGGGGCGCCCACCTGGTCGACCAGGCCCTCCAGCTCGGCCTGGGACCTTGCCGACGATTGTCCGCCTGGTTGAGCCCGAGCCCTTGGGAGGGGGTCGATAGCGGCGGACACGGCCGCCTCGCCCTGGAGTTCGACGTCGTCCTCTTTCAAGTCGAGACGAGCCGGATCTGCCGGCTCGACCGGCCTCGATGGTGGATCATCGGCACCGAGGGCGGATTCGTCAAATATGGGATCGACCCGCAGGAGGAGGCCCTCCGCGCCGGTGACATCGACCGTGCCGCGGAGCTCCCGGAGCACCAGGGCCTGCTCCGGCGCCCGGGCGAATCGGGCCAGACCGTCGAGACCAGGGTGGCGACGGTCCGCGCCCACTGGGATGGATATTACCGCAATATCGCGGACCACCTGGGCAACGGCGAACCGCTGGCGGTCCGCGCCGAGGAGGCTCGCGAGGTCGTCCGTGTCCTCGAGGCCGCCACGCGATCGGCACGCGACCACGTCGTGATCGAGGGCCCGTGGGGCTCCTCATGAGCCGAGGAGCGAGCGGATTGAAGACGGACGGGCCAGGGCCATCGGCCCGGCCGGACGGAGCGTTGCGACCTTGACCGGATGGGGCGAGGACAGGGCGTGCCGGACGATCATCGGCCTCGCCGTCCCCGACATGCCAGTATGGCCGTCGGCGGATCGCGCGAAAGCCCGGGCGATGATCGTGCTTCCCAGCACCGCGAAGGTCGGAGTGACCGACTTGCCCGTCACGCTCGCGACCAAATTCGTGCCGGGCCTCCCGCCGCTGCCGGCCAGCCCCAGGCCATCGAGCTTGGCGATGCCATTCGGGCCCGTCCCGATCACGGTCAAGCTCAGCGCGGGGCTGGTCTTGACCTTCTTGGGGCCCTTGAGAATCACCTGGTTGGTCGCCTGGTTGTAGGTCAAGCTCAAGCGGATCCGGATGGGCGGAGGAGTCGGCTTCTTCTTGGATTTGGGCTTCTTGGCCGGTTCGGTCAGGAGGTAATTGTTGGGATTCGACGCCGTACTCGGGTTCACGGGCTCGGAGAATGTCAGCGTGATCGTGAAGCCCTTCTTGGTGGTGACCGTCGCGGAGACGGTCGGTGCCGGGCCGGGATCGACCGCATGGATGTTGAACGTCTCCGTAACCGTTCGCGGGGGCGACGAACTGTCGGAAACCTGGAGCGTGACGGGGTAGGTCCCGATCTGCTGGTTGGCCCCAAGGGACCAGGTAAAGACCCCGGTCGCCGGGTTGATGCTCGCACCGGAGGGTGCCCCCGAGACCAAGGAATACGTGAGGCCAGGATTCGTCGCGTTGGACTCGGACGCGAATTGGCTGACATCGAGCCGGAGCGACTGGCCCACGTTCACGTCCTGGTCGGAGATCGCCTCGAGGATCAAATTCACGACCGGGGCGGGGTTGACGTTCACCGTGAATGAACCCGAGGCTCGTAACGGGGGTGAGCTGTTATCCGACACCTCGACGGTGAACGAGACGGGCCCGGTCGCTTGATTCGACGGCGTGGTCCAGGTGAACTCCCCGGTCGTGGGATCGATGCCGGCACCTGGCGGGAGGGTGCCCGACAGGCTGTAGGTCAGCGTCAAGGGTGGAGAGTTGGGATCGGACGCATACTGGCTGATGCCGACCTTGAGGGTCTGCGCGACCGCCACGCTTTGCGCGGGGATCGGATTGAGGATCGGAGGCAGGTTCGCGCCGGCGGCGACCACCTGGACCGTGAAGATCTGCGTGGCCGTCAGCGGCGGTGAGCTCGTGTCCGCGACCTGGACCTCGATCGGGATGTCCCCCGTCGCCTGAATGAAAGCCGGCGTCCAGGTGAATACCCCCGTGTGAGGGTCGATGCTGGCGCCCGAGGGGACGGTGCCGAGCAAAATGTAGGTCAAGGTCAGGGCGGGCGAATTGGGATCGCTGGCGTACTGGCTGATGCCCAAGGTGAGCGTCGAGCCGATCTTCACGCCTTGGTCGGGGATCGGCTCGAGGACCGGCGGGGCCGGTGAAACATCCACCGTGAGCGATTCGGACGCCGTCAGCGGCGGTGAACCGCTGTCCGAGATGATCACGGTGAAGGTGGCCGGGCCCGTCGGCTGGCTCGAAGGCGGCGTCCACGCGAGCAATCCGCTGATCGGGTCTATGGTAGCTCCTGAGGGGGCGTTCGAGCCCAGGCTGTAGGTCAGCGACAAGGGCGGAGTATTCGGATCCGAAGCATACTGGCTGACGTTCAGGCTGAACGCCCTGCCGATACGGGCGTTCTGACCGGGTATCGGCTGGAGTAAAGGCGGCTGGATCTTGGCCGTCGAGACGACCAGGTCGAAGCCCGCGAGCGCCGTGAGGGGTGGAGAGCTGCTGTCGGAGACGATGAGCGTGAACGGCGTGGGGCCGGTCGGCTGGTTCGGCGGCGGCGTCCACGTGAACAGTCCGGTGCCAGTGTCGATGCTGGCGCCCGAGGGCGAGCCGGTGCCGAGGCTGTAGCCCAACGTCAGTGCCGGCGTGTTGGGGTCCGACGCATATTGGCTGAGATCCACCTCGTAGGGCTGGCCGATCGTCGCGGTTCCGGCCGGGATCGTGCCGATGACGGGTGCGAGGACGGGTATGGGCGAAACGTTGACCGTGAAGGTCGCGGTGGTCGTATTCGGCGGCGACTGGTTGTCCGCCACCATCAACGTGAACGACGCCGGGCCGACCGGTTGAGTGGACGCCGGCGTCCAGGTGAACAGACCGGAGGAACTGATGCTCGCCCCCGCGGGCACCGTCCCGGTGAGGCTGTAAGTCAGCGGCAAGGCATCAGTGACATAAGCGCTCAACGAGAACTGGAAGGCCGTGCCGATCGTCGCACTCTGCGTGGGGATCGAGGAGATGACCGGCGGTAGGATGGGGTTCGAGACATCGACGATGAACGTCGCCGACGTCGTATCCGGCGGCGATTGGTTATCCGCCACCATGACCGTGAAGGTCTCAGGGCCGGTGGATTGATCCGATGCCGGCGTCCAGGTGAAGAGACCGGTCGAGGGGCCGATGCTCGCACCCGTGGGGACCTTGCCGGTCAGGCTATACGTCAGGGGTAAGGGCTGTGAATTCGGGTCGGAGGCGTACTTGCTCAGATCGAGCTGGAAGGGGACGCCGATCGTGGCATTCTGGACCGGGATGCTCTGGATGGCTGGGGGCCGGATCGGATTGACGGTGACGAACAGGTCCGCCGAGGCGGTGTCCGACGAGAGGCTGTCCGACAGGTCGATCGCGATCAACACATAGCCGGTCGGTTGGCTCGCGGGCACGTTCCAGGTGAGCAGGCCCGTCTGAGAGTTGAGGGTCGCGCCGGTCGGCGGATTCGCACCGAGGCTGTAGGTCAAAGTCGGCGTCGGATTATTGAAATCGACGCCATACTGGCTGAGGTCGAACTGAAACTCCTGCCCGATGGTCGCGCTCGCACTCGGCATCGGCGCGAACTCCGGCCCGAACACGGTGCCGGCCGAGAGGACACTCACCGAGAACGTCGCCGTGGCTGTCAGCGGCGGCGTGCTGTTATCGGACACCGTGACCGAGAACGGGACGAAACCGGTCGTCTGGCCGGATGGCGGGGTCCACTTGAGGATACCGGTCGTCGGATCGATCGAGGCGCCGGAAGGCGAGCCCGAACCGAGACTGTAGGTCAAGGGCAATGGTGGCGTGTTGGGGTCGGAGGCATAGTTGCCGATGTCGAACACGAGCTTCGATCCGAGGTCCACTTCCGGGGAGGGGAGGGCGCGGATGACCGGCGCCCGGGTCGTCGTGGACGACGAGACCTGGACCGTGAATGCCGCCGAAGCCGTCATGGGCGGGGAGCTATTGTCCGAGACTTCCAGCGTGAACGAGACCGGCCCAGCCGGTTGATTGGACGGGGTGGTCCAGGCGAACTCCCCGGTCGTCGGGTTGATGCTCGCGCCGGTCGGCACGGTACCGGTGAGGCTGTAGGTCAACGGCAATGCGGGCGTATTGGGGTCCGACGCGTCCGAGCTGAGATAGTCGGTCACGGTCTGGCCGGCCGTGACATAGCTCGTCGAAATCGGGCTGATGATCGGCGCCAGGATCGAGCCGACGGCTCCGACCTCCACCAGTAATGTCCCCGTGGCGGGCTTCGTCCCCGCCTGATTGTCCGAGACCTGGACCTCGATCGAGATGTCCCCGGTCGACTGCCCCGAGCCCGGAGTCCAGGAGAACACGCCGGTGTTCGGGCCGATGCTCGCGCCTGTCGGCACGGTGCCGATCAGGCTGTAGCTCAAGGGGAACGGCGGCGAGTTGAGGTCGAAGGTGTATTGGCTGATGTCGAGGGTGAGCGTCTGGCCGATGATCACACCCTTCGAGGGGATCGCCTCCAGGGTCGGCGATTGCACCGGGTTGACTTCCACCGCGAAAGTCTCGGAGGCGGTCAACGGCGACGCGGTATCTTGCGAGACCATCACCGAGAACGACTGAGGGCCGGTCGGTTGGCCCGAGGACGTGGCCCAGGTCAACACGCCGGTCGAAGGGTCGATGCTCGCACCCGACGGTACCGTGCCGGTCAGACTGTAGGTCAGCGAAAACGGCGGGGAATTGGGATCCGTTGCATACTGGCTGAGGTCGAGAGACACCGTCTCACCGACGGTGACCGCCGCATCAGAGATCGTCGAGAGGACCGGCGGCGCGAGCGCTTCAACATTGACCGTGAAGGTCTGAGAGGCGGTCAAGGCGGGCGAGCTGTTGTCGGCGATATTGACCGTGAATGTCACCGGACCGGGTTGCTGGCTCGACGGCGTGGCCCAGGTGAAGACGCCCGTCGTCGCGTCCAGGGTCGCGCCCGCGGGTACGGTCCCCGTCAAGGTGAAGGTCAGCGGCAGGCGTGGACTGTTGGGATCGGACGCGTACGCGCCCAGGTCGAGCTGGTAGGTCGAGCCGGCCGTGATGTAAGGCGAGGGGAGCGTGGCGAGGACGGGTGGAGCTTCCTCGGCGGTCGAGGTCAGCTCCATCAGCCCCGCGCCGTGAGTGCCGTCGTTGGCGACGAGCACCAGGCGGCCGTTGAGGAAGGCGAGCGGCGTGGGGTTCGAAGATGCCGGGCCGGGATTGATGTCGTCGACCATGAATGTGCCGGCGGAAGTCCCGTCGCTCTGCCAGAGTTCCTGACCATGAGTCCCGTCGTTCGCGGCGAAATACAGCACACCGGCGTTGACGAGGCTCGCCGACCCGGAATACGAACTGTAGTAACTGTATCCCTGGCTCGTCGGGTTGATCTCTTTCAACAGCGTTGTACCGGCCGAGGTCCCATTGCTGCTCCAGAGTTCCAGGCTGCCGGAACCGCCGACCGCGTCGAACAGCATCTTGCCCCCGAGCGCCTCGAGATCCGTGATGCTCGCGAAAGAGCCGCCGGCCGGGGGCGGGACCTGGGCCGTCGTGCCGGTTGCCCCCCCGCTGGACCAGAGTTGGGCCTCTTTCACGTCCTGGTGCCCGTTCTCGTAGTCATAATCGACCGAGAGATAGAGCGTGCCACCGACCGCGATCAGATCGGACGGCTTACCGACGGCGGGCGTGCTCTGACCGGCGACCGTGATCGTGGGGATGGTCGCGAACTCGTTCGTGCCGCTCGGCGTGCCGTCGCTGACCCAGAGGCCTTGCGTGACCGTGGCATTCGGAGACGTGATCGGGCCGTTCGCGATGAAGTCGAGCTGGCCGCCGACCACCGCGAGCGAAGTCGGGGCCGCGCCGTCGACGTAGGAACCCGAGGTCGCCGTGTCGTTGACGGTCGTCAACATCTGGGTCCCAGCCTGGGAACCATCGCTGACCCAGAGCTGCGGGCCGTGGATACCATCATCGGCGACGAAGACCAGCTTGCTGCCGAGGGAGGTCAGGTCGGTGACCGAGACCGAGGTGTTGGAGCCGGCCGACGGCTTCGCGAAGTCGTTCACGACGACCGTGCCGCCCGCCGTTCCATCGCTCGCCCAGAGATCGTCCCCACCACGGCCGTCGTTGGTGACGAAGAAGATCTTGCCGCCGGCGGTGGCAATCTGACTCGAGCCGTAGGAGTACGAAGACGCGCCGAGAGCGGAGAGGTCCTTGAATTCCTTCGTGCCGGCCGAAGTCCCGTCGGTCGCCCAGAGACCGAGCTCGGACGCGGAATTCTCGGCCAGGAAATACGCATCGCCGTCGAGGCCGACGAACCCGAGCGGGTTGACCGGCGCCAGTAGCGTCGTTCCGGCCGAAGTCCCGTCGGTCGCCCAGAGCGCGGTGCCGTGGATGCCGTCATCCAGGGGCAAGAGGATCTCCGAGCCGAGTGCGATGAAGACGCCATTGCTCGAAGATCCGGAGAAGGCGGTCGCGGCGCCCTGCGTGATGCCGGGCGAGAAGGACTGGACCAGCTTCGTGCCGGTACCGCTGCCGTCCGACGTCCAGAGCTCATTCTGCTGGGGGGTCGTGCCGTCGTGGGCTGCGAAATAGAGCTGATTTCCAAACGCCACGAAGTCGTGGGGATCCGAGCTGGCGGCTCCCGGGTCGATGTCCTTGACCAGTTGCGTGGTCCCGGTCGCGACGTCGTCCGACCAGAGTTCGGCACCGTTGGTGCTGTCATACGCCATGAAGAAGAGATTGTCGCCGACGGGGGCCAGCAGACCCAGGCCGCCATAGCCGTTCCCGTAACCATACCCGTACGCACCCCGTGCGCCGGTGTAGGCCCCGGCATTCGTGCCGAGGTCTTTGACCAGTACCGTCCCCTGGCTCGTGCCGCCGGACGTCCAGAGCTGATTCCATCCATCCGGGCCGTTCACCGTGAAGAAGAGCCTACCGTCGGCGACGGTGAGGTTCGAGAGCGTCGCATCGGCCGAGAGTCCGCTGAAATCTTCGACAAGGCGCGTCCCCTTCGGGCTGCCGTCCGACGCCCAGAGCTGGCTCCCCGAGGCCGTAAAGTACAACTCCGATCCGATGACGACCGGCGAGGAGGTCGAGGCGGCGACCGTGGCGACCGGGGACAGGCCGGAATTCCCCAGGGTCTCGATCGTGGTCTGGCCGTTCGAGCTGGAGAACGCGAACAGGCGGCCTGCGAACGCGAACAGGCTGCTAGGCGCCGCGATCGCATTCCCGGAGGGATCCGTGAGCCGGACCGTGCTGGAAGCCGTACCGCCGGTTGACCAGAGGTTTCCATCGACGGAGAGATAGGATGTGCCCGAGATCGAGGCGATCTGACTCACGCTGGAAGGGCCGAAATCCCGGATCATCGTCGGCGTGGCACCCGGTTGCGCGATCGCCCATAATTGGTCGTCGGCGCCGCTGGTCGCGGACGAACGCGTCTGGAAGAGGAGGGTATTTCCCAGGCTCATCAGGGACTGGATACTGTTGATCGTCGAGGATGGGATGGCGACCTGGGCCGGACCCGACGACGTCCCGTCGGTCATCCAGAGCGAGTCGGTCGCCGAACCCGAAGCCCCCCCGTTCTCGAGGAAGTAGAGGTCATTGCCGACGGGAGTCAGGTCCGTGGGGGTCGAGGCGGTCGATGTGAGGGCGCCGAAATCCTGGAGTATCTGGGTCCCGCCGGCATTCGTCACCATCAAGGCGACCCCGGTATCGGTGCCGTCCTCGACCAAGTAATAGAGATTCGATCCGGCCGGAGACAAGCTCGACGGATAGACATCGATGGCATTCACATCTCGGATCACCTGGACGGTCTGGCCGGAGAGGAGCGCGCGAACTTCCAGCGATTCGATCCCCGGGGCCAGGCCGCGACGACGCGGATTCAGGGCGGCCGGACCTCGTCGCAGTCTCCTCGCCGAGGGATCGAGGCCGATTCCAGGGAAAGCCCGCGTCACGAGGTACTGTGACCTCAACATGGTCTGACCTCTCGACCCGATCAGATCGGATTCGATCAGATGAAAAGAAAATATGCTCGTCTCAGAAGAGGGTTCTTTCCAGCGAACCCGATAAGACCTTCGCGATGAGGGATCCGCATCTCGAGAACCCGAGCGAGACGGACCCGATCAGGAAAGAGAAATCGATTATGAAGACTGCCCGGCCGGAATACAAACCAAATCAATGGAAATCGCGGTATCCTGCGAAACCGGAACATGGCGGTCATTCTTGCCTTGCACGGCTCGCGACCGGGACCGGATTCCACCGTCGGCCGGGCCGCACCGATCGGGCTCGGCTGACGGAAACCGGCACGGCGCGACCCCGCCGCGACTCCCCGCCGGTGATCGGGCGGGTCGGTGAGGAAATCGCTCGGGATGGATCCTGAGATGCCGTTTGCGAGTTCGATCTCTCTCCGACGGGAGGACCTGGCCCCCCGCGACTCGATCCGGAACCCTGGCTCTAGCTCAATCTCGAGTCCATCTTCGAGCGGCGGGATCCGAAGCGAATTCTTGTTCCTCGATGCTAGGAACCTCGACCTTCGAGTTCCTTGAGGATGCCGACGAGCAACGCGGGGTCGCGCTTCTGGAGCAGATGGATGATTCGCGATTCGGGGAATTCGAGCTTACGAAGGCTATCCTCGACCTGGAGCCAGAGGCGGTCGCGCTTTTTGCCTTCGGCAAGGTAGAGGTCGGTCGCGAGCTCGGCAAGCCTCTGGGACTTGATGGCGTCGAAGTTCTTGTAGTAGCGCTTGATGATCTTCTGCTGATAGGGCGTGTGGTCTGCCATGGCCATCCTCCGGATTCGCCGCTCGCGAGACTCCAGTCAGCCTTCTCGTAGAAGTTCGTCCGGAGGACCGATACTCGACCCCAGGTCATATTGATCAGAACCGGTCGGACCCCGTGCGGTCAAGCCGAGAACGTCTCACCCGGCCGGGCTGCCCGGATCCCCCAGGGGGCACTCACGCGCCGGCCTTGTCGGTCGTCGAAGCCCATGCCGCCCTGAAGACGGCACGGGCGAGCGAAGGGCTTCGACAACTCGGCGATCCGGGCGGCTTCGCAGTGAGCACGTCTCGGATCGCGGCCGGCCGGTTACCGGGCGGAATGCGACGACGCGAGATGGTTGAGGTGATCGCTCATGCTGTGCCGGAGCATCGTCGGCAGCTTCGAACTCGGCTGCGCGGCCGCATCGGAGCGCTTGACGATCGAGACGACCTGGCGGGGCTCCGCGGCGCGAGCCGCCTTGGTCGCCGACTTCTTCACGGCCGAGATGACGGGCGAGTAGCTGACGTTCAGCTTCGTCACACCCATCGGTTTGGCGTTCTTCGTGACGGAGACCGCCGTGGCATTGGTGGCCGGGATGGCGACCGTACCCGGGTGCTTGGCCTCGACCTTGGAAAGGGCCCGATAGATCGTGCCACCGCCCATGTAAGCATGGAGCCGCCCCTTGGCCTGCGAGGCGTACGGGATATTGAGGACCGCTCGAGAGGACTCGAAGGTCGTCACCCCATTGTTTAACGTGCCCTCGAGCGTGACGTTCTGGAGGCCCTTGGGCAGGTTCAACTGATTGGCGACGAAGACGTACGTGGCGATGGGGAACTCGTCCCGCCGCACCTTTCGCGTGATATGGGCGACGGCATGCACGCCGTCCAACGTCACCGTCGAGGGGTTGATGTCGTTGACGTTGAAGCCGGATGTCCCGTCGATCGTGACGCGGATCAGGTCGCGATGGAGCGTGTCGATGATCCGGTGTTCATGCGGGTTGACGAAGATGGTCGGGGACTGCGGCGGGCAGGTCGAGACCGGCTCGGTCGCCTGGCTGACCGTGAACGTGTTCAGCGGGAAGAACATATCGCTGATCCCGATGTCATCGAGCGAGCCGGCGAATGCGCCGATCCCGACGATGCTGGTCGAAGCGAACGTCTTGCCGGTCTCCTGCTGGTAGAGCTGGGAGAAGTGGGTGATCGAGAACTCGAGGCTAGGATGGTCGGGGGTCTGGACCAGGTAGACGTTACCCGTATAGGTCGGCAAGGGCGTCCCGAACGAGGGGATGCCCGCGGGGTTGGATGTGTTCGGGATCGCCACGGCCACTTCGTAGGGCTTCACAGGGGCGGGATTGGTCGCGGTCGGAGTCGGCGGGTTCGGCGAGTAGCCGGCGACGATCTGGGGGATGTTGGTCCCCGTGAAGTTCAGGAAGACCGCCATCTCATCGGAGCCGCCCATCTGCGGGAATTCGGTGAATCCCGGGGCGGCCGCCTCGACAGCGGGATTGACAGTCCCGGCCGTCCCGTTATTATCCGCATCACCGGCGATCACGGAGCCGGGTTGGCCCGGATTGCCGCTTGCGGGTTGATTGAGCCCGACGTCAAGTGTGTCGTTGGTCGAGTCATACGAGACCCGGATTTCCGAAATGTTGAATCCCGAGACGCTGATCAAGTTGCTCAAGTTAGCAGGGATGATGGGCGGCTGGATGTTGGGCGTGTTCGTGGAATTGAACACGACGACGCCGGGTTGTTGTGTACCGGGAAAATCGGTTGCAACGTTTCCCGTGAAGTTGACGCTGAGAAGTTGCCGATGATCCAGTTGTTCCACCGCGACGGAGGAACGCCTCGTGGTCTTCGGCCCATTACGGCGGCTCCGCCACGTTCGAGCGGCCTGGAGCAACTTGGAGATCAGGAACATCGCCCCATCATCCTTTCTTTCGGTGCCGCTCCTCAGGAGAACGGCCCCCCACGAGGGAAGGGTTACTCGACGGTGCCGTGAACGAGTCACTCAAAATCAAGAACAGCCGGCGATGCCGGATTACTCGTCAGCCAAACGTCAGGGAGACGGGCCGACCCTCGCCATCTCGGCAGGTCGGCCGCTTGGATGGCGTGAACGCCCCCATCGCAATCGCCACCCGCATGCGGCGATCCGCGTGGGGCGAGAGAGTCTAGTGAGGAAGGAGCCTCGTCATGGTTGGCCGTATGGTGCTCCGTTGGAGTGCGTTGATGACCGGATTGCTCGTGGCCCAGACCGCGGCAGCAGCCCCGATCACGCTCACCGGCAATGTCGCCGCGGATTTCGGCTACAATGCGACCGGTACCCAGTCCAGCAATCCGGATGTGGACATCATCCAGCACAGCAATTCGCCCGTGCACATCGCGCAGCCGACCTGGATGACCAACTCCGGCCTGGTCTCCGGCTGGAACATCAATAACATCGCGGTCGGCTACAATCCCCAGACCGACACGCTCTACGTGGGCGTGAAGACGTTCGGCGTGGCGGGGAACGTCGACGGCAACGGGACGCCGGGCACTCCCGACCCGCGCCTGACCGCGGCGGGCGGCTCCGACCCGGCCAATTTCGGCGGCGACAAGTCGATGGCGATCGGGATCGCCCCGCTCAATAGCGGCAACTTCAACGCCAGCGGCCCTCCGGCCCCGACGATCGTCGCCGGCATCCCCGGCAACAAAGCCCAGGCCGGGAGCGGCCTCGATGGATTCACGGTCGCCCAGTACGCGAACACGAGCAATAGCCTCGGGCCGAATTACGACCTGGTGACGAGCTTCGGCAAGGCGATCGCGGCCGCGGCGGGCAGCAGTCTCGCGTTCGATCCCAGCTCGCAACATCCCGGCTTCGAGTTCACGATCGCCAACTTCAGCAAGGTCCTCGGATACAATCCGCTGAACGGTTTCGTCATCAGCACGCAGGATGGATCCGTCAACAGCGTCGTGACCGGCAAGGATTATGTCCCCTCGTCGCACGTCACGTTTCTCGCGGCGGAGACGCCCGAGCCGACGACCTGGATGGCCTGGATCCTCCTGGCGGGGGGCGCCGGCTGGAAATCCCGCCGCGCGTTGGCGCGTCGTCGCCGTTGATGTCCGAGGCATTCCAGACTGTTTCATAAGAATAACGCGTCCCTGCGCAAGACGGCGGCCATTCCCTGAGGTCGCCGTCTTGTTCATCGACCCGGACCCGGGGCCGAGTCCGGCCGAATTGCCCCGCTCCTGGGGCTCTCCCCCTCCCCGCCCGAACTCTCCCACCATCTCCTTCCAGCGGTCCTACCCTCATCCCCTCCTGTACCGATCGGGACACCCTGCGAAGGATCGGCGACCTTCCGCGCCCGCAACTCCTGCCGACGTTCGCGGTCCACCCAGTCGTCGCGATGATCCCGATCAACGTCGAGTCGGCGGCTTGCGAATCCACCGACGATCCGATAAGCTTCACTCCATGCTCCCTGCGGATGCAAACCGCCCGGATCATTTCCACGGCACGGACTCCCGATCCTCCCGGATAATCGCATGCGTATCAGAAACCGACCGTCCGTCGCGGGTTGGGTCTGGCTCGCGCTCATCCTCGGACTTCCGTTCGGCGCATGGGGCACGGGACACGCCCAGGACAAACCGTCGACCGAGAATCGGAAAGTTAACACCCGGCCATTCCTCCGGATGACCGAGGCGGTCGTCTGCGATTCCATCGCCGGTTATGAGAATTACAAGCCGCTCCCCGGCGCGGCCCTCACCAAGGATGAAAAACTCCTGGTGTACTATCGGCCGCTCAACTTCCGCACCAGCCTGGTCAACGGCTCGTACACCGCGCATCTGACCCAGGACGTCAAGATCCGGAGGCGCGGGTCGAAGAAGGTGATCTGGGAAAAGCCCAAGATGGTGGATTACACCACACCCAAGTCGGACCTGCCACCTTCGCTGATCTATATGAGGAACACGATCGCCCTCAAGGATCTCCCGCCCGGGGAATATGACCTGGTGATCGTCCTCCACGATGAATTCAACGAGAGTCGAACCGCGACCCAGTCGGTGAAATTCCGCGTGGTACCCGCCGATGACGCGCGGAAGAAGGGAGGAGAAAGTCCTCCCGAGAAGGAGGGAAAGAATCTTCCCGAGAAGGAGGGGAAGAGTCCTCCCGAGAAGGAAGATCCCTCACCTTGAGGGTATGACCTCGCTCCGTCGCGAGGTGCGTGCCGGCATTCCTGGGGGCATCGCCCTCCAGGCTCGACCCCAGCCACCCGAGAGCGGACCGGGGCCCAATATTGGGTGGCTGGGGTCGAAGACGGAGCAGCCCGCGAGCCCCCAGGAGTGCCGTCGCACCCATCATCCTCGGGGAATCGCCACGGTCTTTTTGCGACAGTGTCCGAACGATCCGATTGCAGACCACGTCGTCCTTCGGCCAGATCATCCCATCCGGAATCATGCCGCGGGTTTGACGGTTCGCTTTTCCGCGGCTTTCTCCTCGAAGGGAAGCTGGCTCTCCGCGCCACCGATCTCGAGATGGTCTCCCGAGGCGGCCTGGAGGTAGACATCCATCTGCTGGCCGACATAGACCTCCATGGCGCGATCCTGGGGCAGCTCATAGATGACCTGGAGGACTCGGGTGTCGACGCGCTCGGAGTTGTAGCCGGTGAGGCTCTGCTTGGGGATGACATAAGGCTCGACGTAGACGAATTTCAGGGTGAAGCGGACCTGGGGCCGCCCTTTGAGGGTGGCGATCGCCTCGGCCCCCGGGGAGAAGTATGGTAGATCGTTCTCGTCGATGTCGACCCGAACGTGCAGGCGGTGGATATCGCCGAGCACGATCATCGGCTCCTTCCAGGTCACGGCCGCGAATTGCCCGAGCCGGATGTTGAGCTGGAGGACTTCCCCATCCATCGGGGCGCGGATGGTCAGACGCTCGATGCTGGTCTTGATGGAGGCGACCTGGCTCTGCGAGAGCCTCACGGCGGCCCGGGAGACCTCGATGTCCTCCTTCCAGGTGCCGGCGAGGACGCGCTCCAGATCGGCCTTGGCTTTGGCATACGACGCCTTGGAGGCGAGGAACGCGTAGCGATCCTTGTCGAAATCGCTCGCGGCGATCATGCTCCTCTCGAAGAGGCGTTGGGTGCGAGCCATGGCGGCCTCGGCGTCGTTCATCCGGGCCTGCGCCTCGTCGGCCGCCGCGCGGGCGGGGGGAATGTCCTCGGGCCGGGGCGCCGACAGGAGCTTGTGGAGCTGGGCCTCGGCGGATGCCAGCTCGGCCAACTGCACCTCGAGCTGGGCCCGGTATTCCCGATCGTCGGTCCGGAAGAGCGGGGCGCCCAACTTCACCTTCTCGCCCTTCTTGACGAAGATCTCCGCGACGACTCCCGGGATATTCACCCCGATCGGGATATTCTCCCGACGTGCCTCCACCAGCCCGGAGCCGGCGATCATCTTGATCCCGTGGGGACGAGTCGGAGGCTCGACGATCGGCCGAGCCGGTGGGGGCACCTGTTGCGCCTGGATCACCGTGTAGACCGAGAAGACCACCCCGGCCACCGCCAGGATCGGTAAGACGTACTTCGTGATCATGACTGATTGACCTCTGTACCGGGGAAGAGAATGAATGGTCGATGACGATCGTCGCCGGATTTCGATCGGAAAAGCACGTCAGTCGGTCGCCACGGAACGTTCCTCGATGGCGACGATCGCTCCGTCGTCCATGCGGGCGATCCGTTCGCCGAATTCGAAGACGCGGTTGTCGTGGGTCACGACGACGACGGCCCGGTCGGGCCGGACCGCGGCCTCGCGCAACAATTCCATCACGGTGATGCCCGTCTCATGGTCGAGGGCCGCGGTGGGCTCGTCGCAGACCAGGAGCCGCGGCTCGTGGACCAGCGCCCTCGCGATGGCGACCCGCTGCATCTGGCCGCCCGACAGTTGGCCGGGAAGGCTGCCGAGCTTCTTCCCCATGCCGATCGCCGCGAGCACCTCGCCGGCGCGTCGGGTGGCACGCTGGCGGGACCAACCGGCGATCACCAGCGGGATCGCCGCATTCTCCGCGGCGGTCAGCGCCGGCAACAGGTTGTATTGCTGGAACACGAACCCGATATTCCTGGCCCGGAAGCCCGTCTTCGCCCGGTCGCTCATCGCCGTCAGCGACCGACCGAAGATCTCGATCTCACCCTCGTCGCCGTCGAGGATGCCGGCGATCACGGAGAGGAGCGTCGTCTTGCCGCAGCCCGAGGGGCCCACGATCATCGTCATCTGGCCGGCATAGACTTCCCAGTCGATGGATTTCAAGGCTTGAACGCGCTGTTCGCCGCTGCCGAAGTGCTTGCTCAGGCCGCGAATCCGGACCGCGACCGGAAGCGACGGATCGGACGATCCTCCCACCATTGCGGCATCCTCGGTCGCGATCGAAGGAGCGGCCATCATCACGATACCCCCCGGACAATCTGAGTGAAATTCGACAAGTCACCGCCCTGCACTCGCATCGATCCGGCTCAACGGAAGACGATCGCGGGCTCGAGCCGGATCACGCGTTGCACGCTCAACAGGCTCGATAAGATGCAGATCAGCACGATCGCCCCCGCCGTGATCGGCAACAACTGCCAGGGGGTGAAGAACGCGAGCTCGGTCCCCCGGACGGACCAGCCGAAGAGCGCCGCCAGGCCGACCCCGATCCCGTAACCGAGGAGGCCCACCACGCAGGCTTGCAGCAGGATCATGCCGACGATCCGGACGTTCGTCGCCCCCATCGCCTTCAGGGCACCGAACTGCTTGATGTTCTCGATCGTGAAGTTGTAGAAGGTCTGGCCGGCGATCGCGGTGCCCACCAGGAATCCGAGCAGGGCCGTGATCCCGAAGTTGAACGGGATACCCGTATACAAGAGGTAGTAATTGATGGTCATCCACATGAACTGGTCGCTTGTCTTCGCACCGAGACCGGTCGTCGAAGAAATCCGACGAGCCACGGTCTCGGGGGTCAAACCGGCCTCCGTCTTCGCCAGGATATAGGAGAGGATCTTCCGCTCCTGGGGGGCGAAATTCTTGGCCCGCGTGTACGTCGTGTAGACCACGGGATTGGTCTGGAAGGTGCGCGTGGCCTCGCAGACGCCGACGATGATCGCACGATGATCGTTCATCTCCAACTGGCGGCGGAGGAACCTCTTATAGAAATCCTTGCCGAGCCGCTTGAGCTCGCCCCAATCTTCATCCGGATAGAGCTTCGGCAATCGGTCGCCGTCGACGATGATCGCGTCCGGTATGCGAAGGTCTCGCAGGTTGCCGGCCAGGATCTTGTAGAGGGGCGGTGCCCCGACGAGTGTGGCGTCATCCAGGCCGAGCAGGATGACCTGTTCGATCACGGTGGCCTGGTTCCCTCGCGAGATGCGAGGGTTGACCTTGACCCGCGCCTGGCCTTTATAGAGCGGGACGGCCCAGAGGACCCCCTCGACGCCTCGGACACGGTACAGGCTGTTCTCGAGCATGGGCTTGACGTCGTCGATATAACGGACCGCGGGATCCATGACCCAGAGGTCGGCGCCCGTGATGTCGGTGACCTGGCCGCACGTCCTGAGCATCAGACCGCAGAAGATCGACCCTTGCTGCGTGATCAGCAATGCCGAAAAAGTCAGCCCCAGCACGATCCCGAAGAACTTGGCCTTATCGCCGACGAGCATCTTCAGAGCAATCCATCCCATCGTATCCCTCCGCACAGGGTGTGGTCGCGGCCCCGATCGAGATCGTCATCCCCTCCGGATTCAAGGGGGGTAAATGGCCCAGTGCCGCCAGGCAAAACGTCGTGATATGGTCGGTCAGGTAATCCAGGTCGAGTGACCGATATGATTCGGCACCGATGAGCCGCTCGGTGACCGCACGTGCCATCTTGTAATGAAGGCATTGCCCGATCACCGTGAATCCCAGAGCATGCAGCTTACGGTCGTCGGCGTCGGGGCAGAAACGGCGAAGGATCCGTGTCAATCGCTCGAACTTGGGCCGGATCGCCTCGCGAATCAGGACGTCCGAGGCCGAGGTCGGATGGAGCATCTCCCTCAGGAGGATTTGATGACGCCACTCGTCCGGATCGTTGATCGAAAGCACCTTGCAAAGGAAATTGCGGATGAAGTCCCCGAGCTGATGGGCAGGGCTCGCGGACTCGCCCGCATCCTCGTCTTCCGGCTCGAACCCGCATCGATGCGCGTCGAGCACCACCTGGACATAAAGTTGTTCCTTGTCGCCGAAATGGTAGTTCACCGCCGCGATATTCGCCCCGGCCCGCTCGCAGATTGTACGGACGCGTGCCGCGTCGAACCCCTTCTCGGCGAATTCTTCGCCTGCGGCTTCCAGCAACCGGATTCTCGTCGTATCCTGTGCATCCATCGATTCGCCTTTCCAAACACCTGTTTCAAACAGATGTTTCAATCAACTTTACGCTCCATCGGACAAGCGTCAACCGGAACTTGAGGTTTTATAATAGGAAGTGATCCAGCTCCTCAAAGCAGGATCTCAAGACTGCCGGGAACTCCATGCACGCATTGGATTGGATGAAGGAATCGAGCAGCCAGCCGATACGGCTTGTTTATGCCGTCTTCGGCGGCGATACGTACCTGATCCGCGAGTCGGTCAATGGAATCGTCCGGGCGGTCTTCCCCGAGCCGGATGGGGAGGCAGCCGTCAGTCGATTCCCCGGCCCCCAGGCCGAGCTGGCCGATGTTCTGGATGAATTGTTCACGCTCCCCTTCTTCAGCCGACGGCGATTGGTCATCGTCGAAGACGCGGACACATTCGTCACCAAGCATCGCAAGGATCTGGAATTGTACGTGGAGAAGCCCAGCGCCTCGGGGACCTTGCTCCTCCAGGTGAAGCAATGGACATCCACCACCAGGCTCGCGAAGCTGGTCGAGAAGGCGGGGATCTCCATCGATTGCGCGTCCTTGCGTGACAAGGATACGGCCAAGATCGTCGCATGGCTGGTCCAGTACGCGAAGAATCGTTGCGATGCCCATCTCGACGCGGGGGCGGCGAATTTACTGGTCGAGCTCGCGGGCCTGGAGGTGGGAATCCTCTCGGCCGAGGTGGAGAAGCTGGCGGTCTATGCCGGATCGTCGAAGCGGATCGACCGCGGAGACGTCGCCAAGATGGTGGGCGCCGGCAGGGTCGAGACGATCTGGAAGGCCCTCGACGCCGCCACCACCGGGCAGGCGGCCGAGGCGTTAGTCCTTCTCGACAACCTCCTGGGGGCCGGCGAAATCCCGACGCCCATGCTCGCGGCCATGAGCGCCTCGCTGATCAAGATCCATCACGCCGGCAGGCTACGCGCCGCGCGGCTGAACCTCGACGAGGCGTGCAGGATCGCGGGTATACCCCCTTTCGCCCTCGATAAGACCAAGAAACAGCACGCACACCTCGGTCCTCGACGGGTCGATCGGCTCCCGGCGATGCTCCTCAGGGCCGACCTCGACTTGAAGGGAGGCACCGCGCTCGACCCCCGCGTTGTCCTGGAACTCCTCCTCACGGCGCTTTCCCGACCCCGTGCCGATTGAACGGCATCGATTATGCGACATTAGCTTCCCAAAACATCCTCAGGTATGATTGGATCCCGGCCCGTTTCCCGGACTTGATCTGCCGAGCGAGTGCTTGACTCGCCAGATTTAGTCGAGGTGGGAGAAAAATCGCGAGAACCCTTGTGCTTTCTCCTTTTTCGATCTCATAATGGCCAACGAGCAGGCGTGCTATGGCTTGAACCAGGCGACCGCCACGGCTTAATAACCCACCCGAGAGTGACACCATGTTGTTAGATCGTCCTGACGCTGGACCGAGCCTGGTCGAGCGCATCGAGATGAAGGTTCGACAGTTGACGCACGGACGGATTCGCAATCTCGTCGTCCAGGAGATTCACGGTCAAGTCATCGTCAGCGGGCAAGCGCCTTCACGACATGCGAAGCAACTCGCCCTCCACGGCGCCCTTGAGTTCCTATCGGGCGATTGCTTCTCCGAAAAAATCACCATCGATTGACCTTTTCCGAATCCTCGGCTCAATAGTCGTCCATACACTTCGGACCCCTTCCCAGCGTTAACCGGACGGGGTAGCAGCGCGCTGCGGCGCAACCACCCAGGTATCACAATGGATCCGGCCTTACGCGGCCTGTCCCGAAGCGGAAGGGATTCTCATTCCCGAGTTGAACTTGAGTGCTCGGCGAGTTTCGACCATAGTTGTGACTGATGCGAATCGGCACCGGGTGGGCCGCGTCTCTTTTCGAGGGAGAGTGGTTTTGCCTGGAAGGGTCCGGCGCGGCTCGTTGACGCCTCGATGCGGAAACGGCCGACACGCCGGGATCATCCCACGGCGATCTCGCTGAACACCTCCGGCGATCCTCACAACGGAACAGACCGATCTGGAAAGGGAGACTCATGACTCGGAGATATCCACGACCCAATCGGGCCCTTCGGGTGGGCTCGCTGGCTCTCCTGTGCTTGTGCGGATCGGCCGTCGTCAGCGCGCAGGAATCGTGGGACGCCGTCTACCTGGGCGGAGCCAAGATCGGATACATCCACACATTTGTGGAACCGGTCAAGGACAAGGGGAAGGACTATCTTCGGGTGCGCATCGACATCGAGCAGCGCCTGAATCGGCGAGACGACGTGGCCGTCACCAAGCTCATGTACGGGACCATCGAAACCCTCGAGGGTCAGGTCCTCCGGCTCGACACCCGAACGCAGGCCGGCGCCAACCAGGACCTCAGGGCCCACGGCGACGTGATCAACGGCAAGATGCGTCTGGTCCTCGAGGGCGACGGCCGGAATCCGGGCCAGGCCCAGGTCATCCCCTGGTCCCCGAACGTGCGCGGACCCTACGCCCCCGAGCAGAGCATGGCGCAAGCCGATGAGTCCGAATGAGAAGCGATCCTTGCGGATGTTCATGCCGGGGTTGAACAAGATATGCGACGTCCAGCTCCAGGCCCGGACGGTCGAGCCGGTCTTGCTCGGGGACGGCTCCAAGCGTGAATTACTCCGCGTCGATCAGACGACGGTGGTGAACGGCAAGCCCGCCCCCGAGTTCGATGCCAGGGTCTATGTCGACGCAAACGGGCAGGTCCTCAAAACGGAGCAGGATGTCTTCACCGGCATCGCCATCTTCCGGACGACCAAGGAGGGCGCGCTGGCACCTTCCGGACCGGTCAAGTTCGACCTGATCCTCAACACGGTCGTCAAGGTCGCCCAGAGGATCCCCAACCCCGAGCAGACGCGACACATCAAGTATCGCGTCTATCTCAAGGATTCCGACATCAGTCAGGTGATCCCGAATGACCTCCGGCAGACGGTCACGAAGGATGCAACCAAGAGCGCGGCCCTGGAGGTCAAGACGACCGGCCCCCTGGACGGAGCCCCGTCAACCGAGGAGGTGGCCGAGCAGTTCCTCAAGCCCAATGTCCTGGTCGGCAGCGATGATGCCCGAGTTCGGAGCCATTCGGAGCGAGCGACGCGCGGCGTCGTGGACCCTTGGGAGAAGGCGACGCGGATCAACCATTGGGTGTTCCAGAACATCCGGAAGAAGAATTTCGGCCTGGCGTTCGCCGGGGCCGCCGAGGTCGCCCGCGACCTGTCCGGCGATTGCACCGAGCACGCCGTGCTGGCGGCGGCGATGTGCCGCGCCTCGGGCATCCCATCGAGGGTCGTCGTCGGCCTGATCTACGTCGATAATATCGAGGGATTCGGCTATCACATGTGGGATGAGGTCTACGTCAATCATCGCTGGATCGCGCTCGACCCCTCGTGGGATCAGTCGAACGTGGACGCCACGCACATCAAGGTGTCCGATTCCAGCCTCGAAGGGGTCTCGCCGTTCGACGCGTTCCTCCCCCTCGTGCGGGTGATGGGGCGTCTGAGTATCGAGCCGATCGAAATCCGCTAGGATTCGCGACAGGGATCGCGCCGGATTCTCCCGATGCCGGCGGCCCTGAAGAAATTCGTCCGCGGCTCACGCGGAGCACTCTTGTCGGCCCGGGAACCCCTCCGTAGACTGCGAAATAGGGGGTTCGGCGTCGATGTTTCGCGCCCGCCCTCCACTTCCAGGAGGGGACGATGATGAGCCGGCAGCGAGGGGCATTGCGGTCGACATCCGGTGCGATGGCCATCCTGGCCACCAGCATGTCTCTTGCCTGGGGGCAAGGCGCCCCGGGCCAGTCAACCAGGCCGATGCAAGCCGGGGGCGCCCAGCGCCCCGAGGCGATCGTACAGAATGCGATGCGGGCCAATCCGGTGACCGCGCCCTATCCGATCATCGCGACCTGGCGCGACGGTAAGGTCGTGCTCTCGGGGCGGGTGGGGACGAAGCTGATCCACGACGCGGCCGTGCGAATGGCGATCGACATCGGATTCCCCTTCCGCGACGACCTGGTCATCGACACGGCCGAGACGTTCCGGGTCGCGATGAGCTCGACCCCGTCGATGACGGGTTACGCGGCCCTGGCTCCCAACCTGTCGGCATCGTATTACGTTTACCCCCCGCCTCTCTTCGGCCGCCTGGATGATCCGTTCTTCGGCATGGTGCCCCCGCTCGTCAGTTTCCCCCCGTGGTGGGGCCGCCAGATGGAAGGCCCGATGGCCGGGCCGAACGTCGGCGGACAGCCGACTCCGAATCCCATGATCAACCCGAATGGTGGCGGGCCGGCGGCCCCGAATTCCGGCGGTGCTCCCGCCGCCGGCCCCTCCGCGCCGAATCCCGCGCCGGCGGGCGCCAATAATCCTGGGAACGCCCTGGATCAAGGCTGGAACCCGCAGGATCTCCCGCCTGCCAAGGGTGACGTCGAGATCACCGTCGACTCATCGGGACAGGTGATCTTGCAAGGGGTCGTGGCCAGCGAAGAGGTGGCGAGGGAGCTCGAGCAGACGGCGCGGAGCGTCCCGGGCGTCACCCGGGTCGTGACCCGGTTCCAGGTCAAGCCGAGACCCGCGAATCAGGCCGGGCAAGACGTGCCTCCCCCCCTGCCCCAGCCCGTCAGGGTCGGCCCGGGGCCCGATGCGCTTCAGGTGAAGCCGAGACGCGTCGAGGGGTCCGAACGCGATGCGCCCCCGCCGCCTCCCCTGGCGGTCCCGGCCGAGCCCGCGGCGTCTCCTCAGCCGGCCCCGCCTCCCGAGCCGGACATCGTCCCGGCGCGTCACGCGCCCTCGACGGGCGGCGTGAGCGCCCTGGACGGCCAGCGATTGACGCGACGGGTCGTCGACTCGCTCAAGAAACGGCCCGCCGTGGGCGACCTGGCGATCAAGGTCCGATCGACCGGCGACGCCGTGATGCTCACCGGGCAGGTCCCCTCCGCGTATGAAGCCATGATCGCCTATCGGTCGGCCCAGCAGACTCCGGGTGTCCGGGATGTCGTCGATCGACTCGAATTCGTCGTCCCGGACGAAGACCACCCGAACCCCCTGGTGCAGAAGGGTCGGCCCGGAGATATCGAGCCCTATTTGAATGCCCAGATGAGCCGACATGTGGGCGAGCTCGCCCACATCGACTCCGTCAAGGCTCATGGGGACCACCTCGAGATCCAGGGGACCCTGCTGAACGCCGCCGATCGCGACAGGGTCCTCGCCATCATCCGATCGATCCCGGTCCTCCACGGATTCCGACTGGATCCGAACCTCACATCGGATTGAGTCAACGCGAATACGGGGAATTAGAGCGCTTCACGATTGGCTTGCGCACACGTCGGAAGCCATCGCGAATTCACCCCCCCGAACCCCCCCTTCGTAAGGGGGGGATTTTGGAGTGCGCCCCATCCCCCCCTTACGAAGGGGGGGTTCGGGGGGGTTCTTCGGGCGTGACCAACGCAATCGTAAAGCGCTCTAACCACGGAGGCACTTAGACACAGAGCATTCCATTCAAAGATTTTGAACTCTTTTCCCTTCTTCTCCGTGTCTCTGTGCCTCCGTGGTTCATTCCGGGATTTGCCTCAACGAATGTTCCGGGCCGCTTTCGATGGATAGAAGCGGCCCGTCATCGCGAATTGATCCCTCCCCCCCGACCCGCCGAAACCCGCCGAAACCCCGACGACGCTCGTCGCAATGGCCCTGTTTGAGACCGTCTTCTCCTCGGCGAAGGAGGATCGCCGCAAGGCGAGGGGGTTGATGCAAACTGGGTGTCTTGAGTGATAATGGGATGATCGTCGTCGGCTCGGCCGTCGGCTCTCCCGTACGCAATGGTTTTCGCGCCACGTTGAAGGCGCCTTGTTGGCTCGGTTTCGCCGGGCTGGAATGGAACTGAGTCATGGCCTATCAGCGCCCTCACGGTCCGAAAGGACATTCATCGAACTCGGGGAGGCCGGGTCGACCTCCGCGACCGGGATCCGGCCCGGGTCCTCGCCAACGATCGTCGGGGAAGCCCGGCGCGTCCGGATCCGGCCCGCGGCCCAAGGCCGGCGCACCTCGTCGCGAACAAGGCCCGCCCGTCGCCGGCCCGCGGCCCAAGGCCGGTTCGCCTCGCCGCGATCAGAGCAAGGCCCTCTCAGCGGGCGGCGACCTCGGCAAACCGGAGCGGATCCAGAAGGTCCTGGCGCAGGCCGGGCTGGGCTCGCGCCGTGGCTGCGAGGAGCTGGTCCTCCAGGGACGGGTCTCCGTCAACGGCGAGATCGTCCGCCAGCTCGGCACCCGGGTCGACCCCGCGGCCCGGATCGCCGTGAACGGCGAACCGATCCGGCTCGAGCAGATCGTCTATTTCGCCGTCAACAAGCCCAAGGGTTACGTGTCGACCAACTTCGACCCGTCGGGCCGTCCCCGGGTCATCGACCTCCTCCCCGAGATCCCCCAGCGGGTCTATACGGTCGGCCGGCTGGATGAGGACAGCACCGGCTTGATGATCATGACCAATGACGGCGAGCTCGCCAACCGCCTGGCCCATCCTCGTTTCGGGGTCGAGAAGATGTATCGGGCCCTGGTCGCCGGGATGCCCGGTCCCGAGATCATCGCCAAGCTGACCGATGGCGTCTGGCTCTCCGACGGTAAGGTCCGCGCCAAGCGAGCCCGGATCGTCGGCCGGCAAGGTCAGGCCACGACTCTGGAACTGGTCCTGGCCGAGGGGAAGAAGCGCGAGATCCGCCGGATGCTCTCGAAGCTCGGGCATAAGGTCATGTCCTTGAACCGGATCGCGGTCGGCCCGATCACGCTCAAAGGGCTGCCCGTCGGCGAATGCCGGCCCCTCTCCCGCGCCGAGGTCGATCTGCTCCACAAGGTCGCTTCGGGAATCGCGGTGTCGGCCCCCGGATTCTCCGAGCCCAAGGGGGCGCGTCGCGAACGCCGAGAAGGGCAGCGCGCCGATCGGCCCCGTCCCGCTCCGCACGGGACCGAACAGCCGTCGCGGACCCATCACCGCGACGAAGCCCGGCCTTCTCGCGACGACAACCGCCTCGCGCGAGATGAAAACGCCGGCCAGGGACGTCCCCCCCGTCGCTCGGCGGATTCCCGCGGCCAGGCGGCACACGGCGGGCCGCAACCGCCTCGACCCGCTCAGCGGCGCCCCTCGACGTCCGTGAACCAGGGACCTCCGCCCACGCGGGGACCCCGGGACCGCAAGGTCGATCACGGCGGACGCACGGGCCCGCCGACCCAAGGCCCCCGCGGTCGCAGCGACGACCAGGGCGGTGCCAGAGGGCCTCGCGGACGCGACGTCGAGACCGTTGTCCCGCAAGGCGGCCCGCCCCCTCGCGGGCCCCGCGGTCGCGTCGTGGAGACCACTCCTCCCGTCGAATCCATCGACGTCCCGAAGCGGCCCACGGTCTCCGCCAAACGACCGACCGCCGGTGGTCCGAAACGGCCTGCGGGAGGGCCGAAGCGCCCGTCTCGACGTCCGGGTTCACTCCCATCGGTCGATACCACGCCGCGACGTCGCATCATCGGGATGGAGGAAGCCACCCCGGGTCCAGGCTCGGGCCGGACGCCCGGTGGACCCTCGGGTCGAAAGCGGCCGATGGTCCGGAAGGCCCGACCGCTCGGAGGAATCGTCGGGCCCAGGCTCAGCCGACCGCCGCAAGATGACATTGACGACGAGTAGCACGAGACGCTCATGAACAATCAACCCATGAGCCGTCGGGCGATGATCGTGGAGAACGTCCCGATCGCGCGCGACACGTACCGGTTGAGGCTGGGCGACGCGGCGATCGCCCGGACGATCCGGCCGGGCCAGTTCGTGATGATCCGTCCCGGTCCCGACGGTTCGAGCGACCCATTGCTCGGCCGTCCTTTCGCGCTCTACGACATCGTCCGGGATCCTTCGGGCTCCGCGGTGGCATTTGATATCGTTTACCTGGTGATCGGGCGAGGGACGACCGCTCTCTCGCAGCGTCAGGCGGGCGAGATGCTGTCGATCTGGGGGCCGCTCGGCAACGGCTTCGGCCCGGCCCCGGACGGCCCGGTGATCTTCGTCGCGGGAGGCATTGGTCAGACCCCGTTCCTGGCGTTGGGCCGCTGGTGGCTCGAGCCGGCGGCGATAGGGATGCAGCCGTCCAACCCGACGACCTGGCAAGGCAATCACGCTCGTTCCGAGGATTCAATCGGCCTGGATTCGTCACCTCGAGTGACCCTGCTCTATGGCGTCCGGACGGCGGCCCTGCTGGCCGGTCTCGAGGACTTTCGTGCGGCCGGTATCGCCGTCGAGGTGGCGACCGACGACGGTACGGCAGGGCATCACGGCTTCGTCACCGACCTGTTGGCGCGCCGGCTTGAGAGCGGTCTGCGTCCGGCCAGGGTTATCGGATGTGGACCGCCCGCGATGCTATCCGCCCTCTCGCGACTGGCCGACCGTTATGCGATCGCATGCGAGGTCTCCCTGGAAAACCACATGGCCTGCGGGATCGGCGTCTGCTTCAGTTGCGTGGCGCCGATCCGTCAGGATGACGGCTCGACCGACCTGCGCCGGGTCTGCATCGAAGGGCCAGTGGTCCCCGCCGATCGCGTGGATTGGTCGCTGATCCAGGGTCACTAGAGCGCCTCTCGCTTGGTTTGCGCACAGCTCGACGCTCATGTCACCCATACTAACCCGACGCGCCAGCGAGGGGAATGCCTCCGGACCCTCGCTCGCGCGTCGGGTTAGAAGGATCCCTTTTGCGCAACACAAGTAGGAATCGCTCTAACTGGTGCTTGCCCGATCGATCCATCGATCGATCAACGGCGGGCCTTGGTCTGGTCGCGGATCTTGTCCCGGAGTCGGGCGGCTTGCTCGTAATCCTCGCGAGCGACGGCCTCATCGAGCTGTTCGCGGAGGGTCTTCTCCACGGAGAAGTTCTTGCGGATCTCCTGCTCGATGCCGCGGAGGGTCTCGATCAGGGCGGGGTTGGGCGATTCGGTCGGGTCGTGCTCTTCCCACCAGGTATGCTGGTGAGCGGTGAGCCGGTCAACCCCTTCGCGCAGGGCATCGACGGCCTCCTCGGGCCGACGCCGTTCCAGCGCCAGCGCCGTGGCCGCCTGAGTGCGATGGAACAGGACGGGGCCGCGGAACTGCTCGTGCGACCCGATGTATTCTTCCTCCGTGCCGTGCCGATGGATGAAATCCATCAGGGCGAGCGTATGATCCGCGTCGTGGATGGCCTTATCGTAGCGACGCAGGGCCAGCCAGGCGACGCGACGGTGATAGAACTGGATGAACTCGCGGTCGGCCTCGGAGCACTGATGCGACGTCATGGTCCAGGGCGGGGCCTTACCCCCGACCGCCTGGCCTCGACCGGCCGCATTATGCCGCAAGTAATCGAGATAGGTCGTGAATCCGTGCGGTCGCATGCCGTCGGGCCGTCCGCCCACCTCGAGTTGGAGCACACCTAGCTCGATCCGGATCTGCAAGACCATGCGGCCGTCGCGCGCGCGGACCTCTCGAGCCAGGACTTCTCCGGGCTCGGGATCATACGGCCATCCCTGGATCACGTCATCCAAGTCCCGTCGCATCGCAGGCCCCCGTCTCGTCGCATCCCATCCTGTCCCGTCGCGATTCGTTACGTCCTGAACCCCAGGAGGGTGTGCTGCCACCGCCGAGTGACACCTGCCCTCCCGGCCCTCATACGATCGGACGCCGTGCGACGTCGGATGATCGATGTCCTGGGCTGGCCGAGCGGAGTGCAGGTGGACGAGAGAGGCTCTACCTTCCCTACTCCGATCCGATGCGCCAGGGGCCGTCTTGAGGGGCCCCGAATTGAATTATAGCACTGGAACCCCACCAAATCCTACTGCCGGCAGAAGGAGATTCACCGGAACTTCGTGCCTTGCCAGGCCGACCAACTCGACCGGATCGGGATCGGCGATCATCGCGCCGGCCCGGATCACGGAATGGCTTCGACTCGATCCGAGGTCACTCCTCTTGGTAATTGGATTGGATCGCCCCCGATTCCCTGTTGGGTGTCTCGGCGCTCCGGTGTGGCGGCCGAAAATCGAGGCGCAGAATTCGGGATCTCTTGCAAAACAAGGGATGGTTCGTCATGATAACTCTTCCTACCCTGCCGGTTTCCCGGCCCTCCTAGCTCAATTGGCAGAGCAGCTGACTCTTAATCAGCGGGTTGTAGGTTCGAGTCCTACGGGGGGCATTACCGACTGAAGCCGACTCAATCCGGCTGGAAGCGTCAATCCCCTTGGAAACAAGGGGTTTTTCCATTGGTTAAGGTCGGAACGTCCGATTGAGCCAACATACCAGCGACCGACTCAATCCGACCCAATCCGTCCCCTGCGCGTGGCAAATACGTGGCAAAGACTTCGCTTATGGGTGTCACAACCGGGTCGGTTCCGGTCATCGCCAGGGGCTCGGCGTGGGTCGTTTCCCTCGGGCTCATGTCGGGCAAGTTTTCGACCGCTCCCTTGATATCATGCAGGGAAGCCTTGGCATAAACGCCGATGGTCAGGCTCGGGGTCGAATGCCGGGCCAAGGTCTGACAGGTCTTGACCGACGCTCCCGAGGCGACAAGGTTCGAGACGTAGGCGGCTCTGAGTGCATGGAAGTCGGCGGTCCCCGAGGCGGTCTCATAGGCAATGCCGGCGGCTTCCAGGTCAACCCTCAGCATTTCGGCGGTCCGCTCGGTCATCCCGTCGAACACGGGCCTTCCGGGGGGCTTGGCGGCCAGCCAGGGGGCAAGCCGATCGGCCAGCGCCAGGGCGACGGGCTGGACGGCTTCCCTCCCATTCTTGGCGTAGGCGGCCTGGACTGTCACGGTCGGAGGGTCGGCATCGAGGGCGAACCGCTCGGGGGTCAACGTCGCCAGCTCATCGGCACGGAATCCCGTCCCAAGAGCCAGATCGTAGAGCATCGCACGCTCGGGGCCGGTCAATCCCCCTGCCTCGGGGCCGGTCACGGCGGCCTGGATGACTCGGGCGGCTTCCTCGGGGGTCAAGGCTCGGCGAATGCGGCGACGGTCGGCTTGCTCATTCTGCTTGGCCAGAGTCTCGAGAGAGTAATCGGCGGTCCGGCCATCCCGTTTGAGCCATCGGGAAAGCGACTTGGCGGCGGTCGTGTAGGCATTGACGGCGCGGGCCGATAATCCGTCGGCTTTGAGGGAGGCGACGGCTTGCATGATCGCTGAGGGGGCCAGATCGTTGATCCGCTCGATGCCGGCCAGTGCCACGACGCGTTCCAGATAGGTCCGGGTCGAACGGACGTGTTTCGGGTCGCAACCCTGCGATTCCATGCCAGCGATGAACTCGGCGACATGCTCGGCGATCGGGCGGCGGCCTTCCCGTGCCATCCGTTCGGCCTTGGGGTCGGTCAGTCCGGCCTTGGTCCGGGCAACCGCCGACTCGGCCTAGCGGGCCAGATCCTCGGTCACCCGGCGGTCGGAGCAACCCTTGCGCTCTCGCCGCGCGCCATCGGCGTCGGAGTAGATGTAATACCAGGTCTTTCCGCGCTTCCTCAGCGATGCCATGGTCAATCCTCCAGGTCCAACACGAGTCGTTTGCCGATCGCGCGGGCATATCGGGCCAGAGTGTTCAGCGTCGGGTTGGGATACCAGCCGTTTTCGAGACGGGAGAGTGATGCCTTGTCGATCCCCGATCGCTCGGCGACGTCGCCAAGGCTCAGGCCGGCCTGCTCGCGCTTTTGCCGCAATCCGCCGATGAACCGGGCGGTCGCGATGGCGTCTTCCGGATCGGTCGGGACGTCGGTCGTGGCGATCGTCCCTTGCTCTTTCCGTTCGCGTTCGAGGGCGTCGCGGATCGCTCGCTCTTCGGCGCGGGAATCGGCTTGCTTGGTCCGGGCGGCGGCCTGTTCGGGCGTCGGGGCCTCGGTCTTGATAGCCATGGTCGAACTCCTCAGTCCTCGAGTGGGTAGGCAGTGACGGGACGGACCAAGACGTAATCCGGATCGGGAACGATCGCGAACACGACGGCCAGACGACGCCCCGAGGATGTCGTCCCGGTGATGAACGGAAGTCCCGAACTCCGGCTTGCCATCCACGGTCCCTTGTGTCCGCCGATGACGTCCTCGACTTCATCGGTCGTGACCAGTCCCGTGGCGACGATGTGGCGATGGTTCCCATCCGGATCATCGGCATCGTCCCAGACGATCAGGTCGTAATACATCGTCCAAAGCCCTCACTGCTGTTTGTACCTGTTGAGAAATAGTACAATCTTATCGTCGTATCGTCAAGATAAGATTCCGTTCAATCCCACTCAATCGCGGCGATTTCCGCCAGCCTGGCGGCAGTGCTCGGCTTCCCCGAACAGGATCGACACGTCAGCATGATCTTGCCATCAATCCATGACTCGCACGGGGCCGGCCAGCTTTGGCATAGGCAGCAACACGCTCCCCTGCGAACGAGCCTATCGACTTTCCGCTCCATCACATCCTCGGGGGCTTTGCTTTGCTCCTCTGGCGTCGCGGCAGGAGTGGTCGTCGCTGAGGACCTGCGAGAGGAAGCCCCAGGTGGTCGTGACGGGGTTGAACAGCCGGTCGCGGTAACGGACGACGTGCTCAACGAGGGCGTCGCGGATGCGGGATTCGGTCAGGACGTCGGCGAACGGGAGGCCCTCGTTGAGCACGAAGCGAGCGCGGAGCTGATCGAGTCTCATCCTGCGTTCGGCCTGGGCGATTCGGGGCGGGACGATCGAGATGGATTCAGTAGGGTCGATTCGCAGAGCGATCATACCCTATATTACGGTGGCTTATGGTTCGATGTTCACTTTACGATTTAAAGCTAAATCGGGTTGCACGATTCCGGGAGGGCGAGTCTCCCGGCGAGCCGAGCCGCAAACCGGCTCGGACGGAGCCTCGCCCTCCCAGGATCACGAAAGGCCATTTAGTGCCATTCGTCCGACGACACCGGAGCGTTGAATTCTGTTGAGGATCATCCACTCATAGAGGCGGCTCATGGTGAGGTCGGTTCAGCTCGGATCGGGCGGTAGCGGCCGATGAGCGCCTTCACCCTCTTCAATCGATCTTTCTCCCGCCCTTGGCGATGTTGAAAACCGTGGTACCCTCGAGCGTTCCCCCCGAGGCGTTCGTCACTCCGGGCAAGACCATGATCTCTCCACCCGTCGGGAATGTCTGCTTGCCTGCGAACTTCAGGGTTACAGAGTGGTCGGTGGGCGAGTACGAAACAGTGAAGTTCGCAATCGGATGCAGGATGCGCTCGACCGTCTTCTTGACCCTCTTGGTTGTCAGCGTTGCGATCTCGAAATTGGCCCGGTTCGCTGCTGCGGACGCGTTGAGCGCCGTGTTGAAGTCGAGCGTATATCCCGTCAGGGCGGGCTTTCCAACCGGTTTGCCTTTCTTGTTGAACTTGCGCTGGAATATCGGCTGTTCTCCGATGATCGTCACCGACGGCGGAGTCGGAGTCGGAGTTGGGGTCGGAGTCGGAGTTGGGGTCGGAGTCGGAGTTGGGGTCGGAGTCGGAGTTGGGGTCGGAGTCGGAGTTGGGGTCGGAGTCTGGGGTCGGAGTCGGAGTTGGGGTCGGTGTCGGGGTAGGCGTTGGCTTAGAACTGAGACGGTAAATGGCCGAGTCGCCGTAATCGGCGATGATCATGTTGCCGCTGCCGTCATAAAGCACGGCGAGAGGATTATCAAAGTTATTGGCGATGATGCGGACGTTGCCCGTCGTTGGATCGACGGTCACCAGGTCGTTGTAGGTGATGGAATGGCCGGTGGAGTCGCTGACGGTGCTGTTATAGCGGGCGATGAACGCGTCGCCCTGGTAGGTGGCCGGGAACGTGGTGCCCGTGTAGAAGGCGACTCCGTCGGCCGAAGCGCTGGGCCCCAGACCCTGGATCTGGTTGATGTCCGACTCGTTGTACTCGGCGAAGCCGCCGGGCGGCGCGACCAGGTTGTCGAAGGTCGTGGAGCGGACGCCGTGCTCGGCGAAATTGAAGAATCCGGCGTTGACGGCCGCCTGGGAGGTCACCGAGGGATTGTCATTCGCGGCGTCGTTCCGCCAGTTGGAGTTGTTGTAGCCATAATCGGCCAGTGGCGCATCCTCGAAGAACTGGTCATAGGCATTGTTCGCCAGGTCCGGGCCAGGGGCCGGGTCGCCGGTGGTGATGCCGTAGAGCAGCCCGGTGGACGGGTCGATGGTGCCGTTGAAGGTCCCGTCCGATTGCGAGCGATTGAAATTGTTGGTGAACCACAGGTTGCCGGAGCCGTCCAGGGCCAGGCCAAATGGATTGCGCGCGCCGGAAGACTGGATGATTAGCTTGTTGACGGCCGTCGAGGTATATGGGCCGGCGTTGGAATAGTCGGGATCGCTATTGCTCGTGGCAACTCCGGTCAGGCCAAAGCCGGCCGAATCGGTGACCAGGCCGTTGACCTGCTTGAGATCGAGGATCTCGGAGATCGTGCCGCCATACGCCATGTCGCGGGCATTGCCGGGATTGGGATAGTCCAGGGCACCGTCCTTGGTGCGCACGCCGATGCCCAAGTAGAGCGTGGAGCTGCCGTCCGCATTCTGTTTGATGATGATCTGGTCCGCCTGGTGCCAGCCGGCGGGGATGTTCTGGACGATGATCGTGTCGGTGCCGCCGTCGGGCCCACCCCAGACCCCATCCTGATCCCGGGTCAACACGCGCAGGTTCGAAACGTCATTGCCATCGATGGTGCGTGCAGTGTCGGTCAAGTACATGCCGGTGACCGTCTGCACACCCGGCTGGCCGTAGACTCCGAGGCTGACGGGGCCGAAGCCGATGCCGAGGGCGCCTCCTGTCGAGACCTCGATACGCTCGTCGGAAAGCCCGCCGCCGGGGCTGTAGGCGAAGCTCTCGACGCTGGCGGCGTTGGGGCCGCTGAAATTGGCCAAAGTCATATAGAGCCGGCCGTCGGGCCCGAAAACCATCTGTGCAGGGGGACCGTCGCTGGCGGTGCCAATGTTGGTTATTTGCAAATCCGGTTGCAGGACCACCGGAGCCGGCGTCAAGCGCGTCTCCAACTCTTCAACGCGGAGTAAGCACTTGACGCGCGGGTAACGACGCGATTTCACGGTGAACCTCCTGCGAGGTGTACGGACTCGTTCGAGCCGCGATGAGCGAGCGGATCGGAGCAGGATCAGGATATCGGGACGGTTCAACGGATGCCACAGAAATGGCCCGTCTTTCAGACCGCTGTTGAAACGGGCGGCTCCCGCCATCTGGTCTGCCCAGATACTAGGAGACTGACCCATTAGAGCGCCTCGCAGTTGGATTGCATACGGCGGATACGAGCCCGAAGCGCCAGCGAGTGCATGCTCCAGGCGGAATTCACTCGCTGGCGCTTCGGGCTCGTAGGTGCAATCCAACCGTAAGTCGATCTAGAAGAACACTGGCCAAACGAATTGAAAATCCTTCCGGATCTTCTATCGCGTCCGTGCGATGAGAGTTACGACAGGAAACAGCTCGATGCAGCCGTAGGTGCGTTAACGAATCCCCCGTGTGGTGGCATCCTCTATAGTTAAGGGATGATGCGCGAAATGATCCGAGGTCAGCCCTCGGGCCGGTGACACCGCTCCGCTGTCCGCACGCTACTTTTCGGAATGGGAGATGAGACGATCGCTCCAAACTCCTCGCCCCTGAACAGGGCATGCCGGCCCGAGGCCGGGCCGGGATCGGCCGACCGTGGCGTCGGAGGCCCGGCGAAAAGTTGCCATCGAGTGCCAATGAGTGCCATCGCCCGACCGGATCAGAGTCGGTCTCAGAAGCCTAATCACCTCGTTTCGTCCTGGAGCCCATTCGATGTACGTAATGTACGGGACATTCGTTAAACCTTCGTCCCCCGCCGGCTGCCTTCACCTCGCCGATCAGGCCCTCCGCGGCCAGAACCCGATCGTCGTCAAGGCGGCCGATGGCGCCGATTTCCTCGTGATCGGCGGCAACGATGCGGTGACCGTGACCATCGTTTGCGTCCCGCAGCCCTACGGAACGTGGATTGTCGTCTCGGCCTCTTCGCCCGACGTCGGGATAGCCGCCCAGGCCCGCGACGCCAACCGGGGCGTGATCGAGAATACCCCGGTGCCGTGATGCCCGCTCGTGGCGGGGTTGGCGAGGAGGAAATGGACCAGCAGGCGGCATCAATCCGCCCTCCGATCGAGTGCACTTGCCCTCAACTCCTGAAGAAGATCGTTAGCATCGAGCCGATGGTGGCAGAAATACAGCCATCGAGACATCCTTGAAGACAACAGTGTGCGCCATCGTTCAGAAAGCGTTCGCCGGTCGCATCCAGACAGTTGCAGGCCAGGTCCGTGACATCGACATAATCCGCATCATTCGGTCGTTCCGGGCCGACGTCAGGAGGCCCATCGTGAACAGGGCTGATCGGGTCGGAAGCCGCATCTCGGCGCAGAGCCCTGGCGGCCTCTTCGCACATCTGGAAACGGACGAGGAGCGCTCGGACTCCCGGCCTCCAGTGACTCGTCTCGAAGACTCGTCGGGCGAACTGAGAGCAGGAATCGCCTCCGTACTTGACGCGATGGGCACACGCGAAACCCTTATGCGGCGAGACAGCACGTCGATACCAGTCGATCCCGGAGATCGAGGTTCGCCGCAGCACGGAATCGACGGTTTGCACGAGCATGGCGCCAACACTTCTTCGGACACGACCGTGATGGCGATGAATGGGATGCGGAATCCGCCCGGCGCGGACCGTGGGGCAGCTCTCAATCCCGCGGCGATACACCGGCATCGGCTATGTGAAGCTGGAGAGCACCGTCTTGCCGATCGAGCGGCCGCTCTCGATCATCGCGTGGACGCGACGCAGATTGGTCGCGTTGATCGGCCCGGAATCATCGAACATCGTGCTGTTCAGCAATCCGTCGTTGACCAGGGTCGCCACCTCGTTCAACAGGCGGTGCTGGGCGATCATATCGGGCGTTCCAAATACCGGACGGGTGAACATGAATTCCCAGTGCACGGAGACGCTCTTTCGCTTGAACGGCAGGATGTCGAGCGATTGGGGGTCGTCGATCACCGCCAGTTTCCCCTGGGGGGCGATGGCCCCGATGATCGCGGGCAGGTGCTTGTCCGTCGCGGTGAGTCCGGCGACATACTCGACCTGGTCGATGCCGACCTCTTTCAGGCCCTCATCGAGCGGCCGATGGTGGTCGACGACGTGGTGGGCGCCCATCTCTCGACACCAGGCGACGCTCTCCGGCCGAGAGGCGGTGGCCACGACCGTGAGGCCGGTCAATCGTCTCGTGATCTGGGTGAGGACGGAGCCTACGCCCCCCGCGCCATTGATGACGAGGAGCGTGCCGGTCCGCGACTTGTCGCCGTGGACGACGCCGAGCCGGTCGAAGAGCAGTTCCCACGCCGTGATCGACGTGAGCGGCAAGGCCGCGGCCTGGGCGAAGGAGAGCGATACGGGCTTGCGGCCCACGATCCGCTCATCGACGAGGTGCAGCTCGCTGTTGGTGCCCGGCCTCGAGATCGAGCCGGCATAGAAGACCTCATCTCCGGGGCGGAACAGCGTCACCTCGGTCCCGACCGACTCGACCACCCCGGCGGCGTCGAAACCCAGCACACGCGCCTCGCCCGGCGGGGGCGCCATGTGCGGTCGGGTACGGACCTTCACGTTGACCGGGTTGACCGAGACCGCGCGAATCGAGACGCGTAGATCGTGGGTCCCCGGCACGGGCTCGGGCAGCTCGAGATCGACCAGCGACTGATCGTCGGAGATTGGCAGGGGTCTGTAGTATCCGATCGCTCTCATCGATCTCTCCTCTCCGCCGAGCCGCTCACCGGAATTCGTGGCGTTCCGAATTCGGGATGTCCCTGTCAGGCTCTGTCATCCCTCACCGGCGATCGTTTCGAGCCCCTCGCGGACTTCTCCCACCTGGGGACGAGCCAACTGCTTGACGACTTTCCCATCCCTCAGGAAGACCAGATTTGGCCAGACCTTCACCCGGAACGATCGGCCGAGCGGACGGCCCGGGCCGTCCTCGATCCGGATATGCCGGACTCGTGGAAACCCTCGCAACAGCCCAGCCAGTTTCGGTGCCATCGCCCGGCAGAATGGGCACCAGCTCGCGCCAAATTCCAGCAAGACCGGGCCTGTCGTCTGATCGATGACGTCTCGAGTGGGCTCGGCTTCGATTTCATGACCTTCCGACATGGATCCACCTCCTCGGGCTCTCGCCCGAACCGATCGTTGCGCAAAGCCGGTGCAAAATCGATGCCTACTCACCTCGGGGCTTGGAATCGCGGCCCCGACCGCGTACAACTGCGAACCTCGGAAAGACCGCCATCGCGACCTTCCCCATAGAGATCGCCCTCAATGACGACAACGTGTGCCCTGATCGCGGCATTGTCGACCATCATGGCCTTCGACGTATCCTCGAGCACCGATCAACCGGGACGGGCCCGGCCAAACATCGTCGTCATCCTGGCCGACGACCTGGGCTTCTCCGACCTGGCTTGCTACGGCGGCGAGATCCGGACGCCTCACCTGGACGGGCTGGCCGCCGGTGGGCTGCGGTTCACGCAGTTCTTCAACACCGCGCGATGCTGGCCGTCTCGGGCGGCGATCCTCACGGGCTACTATGCGCAGCAAGTGCGTCGCGATACCGTGCCGGGCGTGAAGAGTGGCGGAGCCGGCACACGACCCAAGTGGGCGAAACTGTTGCCCGAGAGACTCCGGCCGCTCGGCTATCGGTCGTACCACTCCGGAAAATGGCACGTGGACGGCATGCCGACGGCCAATGGATTCGACCGCTCCTATTACCTCGAGGACGCCGGCCGCCATCTTAACCCGCGCGTGCATTACGAGGACGACCGCAAGCTTCCGCCGGTCGAGGCGGGGACCGGGTACGACTCGACGACCGCCATCGCCGAGCATGCCGTCAAGTACCTCGGCGAGCACGCGGCGAAACACAAGGCCCAGCCGTTCTTCCTGTACCTTGCCTTCACCTCGCCCCATTTCCCGCTTCAAGCCCGCCCCGAGGATATCGAGCGCTATCGCGACCGTTATCGCATGGGCTGGGAAGCCGTCCGGGAGGAGCGCTGGAAGCGAATCCGTGAGCTGGGCCTCGTCCGCGGCGACCTCTCGGACGTGGAGCGCGGAATCGGCCCCCCATACCCTTTTCCGGACGCCCTCAAGGCACTCGGCCCCGCCGAGGTCGAGCGGCCCTTCCCCTGGAGCACGCTGACCGACGAACAACGCGCGTTCCAGGCGACGAAGATGGCCATTCACGCCGCGATGGTCGACCGGATGGACCAGGAGATCGGCCGGGTGCTCGATCAGATCCGCGCGATGGGCGCTTTCGAAGACACGCTGATCGTCTTCCTGTCGGACAACGGCGCCAGCGCGGAGATCATGGTCCGCGACGACGGCCACGACCCCTCGGCGCCGATGGGTTCGGCACGGTCGCACCTCTGCCTCGGGCCGGGCTGGTCCACCGTGGCCAACACGCCTTTTCGTCAACACAAGACCTGGGTCCACGAGGGAGGAATCGCGACTCCGTTGATCGTCCACTGGCCCAGAGGCATCGCCGCTCGCGGCGAGCTCCGCCACGATCCGGGCCACGTCATCGACCTCGTGCCGACGATCCTGGAGGCCGCGGGCGGATCTCGCCCGGATCCCGCCGAGGAACGCTCCATCCCCGCTCGTCCCGGTCGGAGCCTGCTTCCGGCCTTCGCCCGCGATGGCAGGGTCCGACACGACGCTCTCTGGTGGGCTCACGAAGGGAACCGCGCGATCCGTGTCGGAGACTGGAAACTCGTCGCCGACCGGAACGGGCCCTGGGAGCTCTATGATCTGACCACCGACCGGACCGAGTCGCATGACCTCTCGCGACAGCAACCCGCCAAGGTCCGCGAGCTGGCTGGGCATTGGCAACGGCTCTGGGACGGGTTCGCCGCGATCGCCCGAGACGATCCCAAAGAGGCTCGATCGCAAGGCCCGACCCGACCCGTCAAGGAATTGATCCTTCCCGGCGAATCGTTCCTCGTCGCGGGACATCCGGCCTTCATCCTCATGCCGGACGAGGCGAAGCGGCGCAAGCCCCAGCCGTGGGTCTTCTATGCGCCGACGTTGCCGCCTTACCCGGATTCGCAAGAGAAATGGATGCATGAGCAATTCCTCGCCGCGGGGATCGCGGTCGCGGGTATCGACGTCGGCGAGGCGTACGGCAGCCCCGAGGGACGTCGTCTCTTCGACGAGCTCTATCGCGAGTTGACCGAGCGCCGGGGCTTCGCGCCCCGTCCCTGCTTGCTCGGCCGCAGCCGAGGCGGACTCTGGATCACGAGCTGGGCCGTCGAGCATCCCGACCGCGTCGCCGGGATCGCCGGGATCTATCCGGTGTTCGATCTCCGGACTTATCCCGGGCTCGACAAGGCGGCCTCGGCCTACTCCTTGACGCCCCGAGAGCTCGCGGCCCGGCGGGCGGAATTCAACCCGATCGAGCGCGTGGGTGCGCTGGCGAAGCGTGGTATCCCGGCATTCTTCATCCATGGCGACGAGGATCAGGTCGTCCCGCTCAAGGAGAACTCCGCCGAATTCGTCGCGCGCTATCGAGCCGAGGGCGCGGCGGACGCCGTCACCTTGGTCGTGGCCAAAGGCCAGGGGCACAACTTCTGGGAGGGTTTCTTCCACTGTCAGGGCCTCATCGGCTTCGCCATCGACCGGGCACGCGCCGGCGCCGTCCCGACTGACGGGACGACAACCCGATAGCGATACGCCGCAGAGTTGTTTAACATTTGTGGAGTCAGGTCCGGCGCGAGTCCTTGGACCGCGCCGCCCTTGGACCGGTCTGCATCGCGCCCGCCCCGATCGGGTCATGGGGATCGTTCGAGAACGAGGGAGGATCCGGGATGTCACAGGAACGGAAGTTTCCGCCGGCACGAATGGACCGCCGCACGTTCCTCGTGGCATCCGGCGCGGGGCTGGCGGGGCTCCGGATGAATCCGATCGCCGGGGCCTCTCAGTCCGGAGCCGCGACCGCGCGGTCGACGATCCTGTTCTTCCTCTGCGGGGGCGCATCCCACGTCAACACCTGGGATCTCAAGCCCGACGCCCCGGCCGAGTACCGCGGCCCGTTCCGGCCGATCGCGACGACCTCGCCCGAAGTGCGACTCTGCGAGCATTTGCCGCTCCTGGCCCGTCAGGCCCATCACCTGGCCGTGGTGAACTCGGTCGGGGCCACGGTCAATACCAACGATCATCATGCGGGATACTACTACAACTTGACCGGCCACGTGCCGGACGCGAGCTTCCGGACGCTCGCCAACGACCGGACGCCTCGTCCCGACGACTGGCCGTATCTGGGATGTGTCGCCGCCTCGCGACGGCCTCCGCATCCGTACTTGCCCAACGCGATCACGCTGCCGCACCGGCCCAGCAAGGCCCCCTATACACGTCCCGGCCAGTTCGCGGCTCGCCTCGGGATCGAGCACGACCCGCTCTATGTGCATGGAGAAATCGGCCAGCCGCTCCGCTTCCAGGCCCCTGCCCTGACCCTTGGAGGCGACATCACTGCGAGAAGGCTCGAGGACCGACGGACCTTGCTCGCGGCCGTCAACGCCGCGCGGCGGGACCTCGACCGGAGCTCGCGCCGCATCACCTGGTCGACGCTCCAGGAGCGCGCCTGGGGACTGCTGGCATCGTCGCGGACGACCGCCGCGTTCGACGTCGCCGCCGAGCCGGCCCGACTTCGTGACCGATACGGCCCCACGATCAACGGCATGAGCTTGCTCCTGGCCCGCCGCCTGGTCGAGGCCGGCGTCCCGTTCGTGACGGTGTTCTGGAAGGAGAATGAAGCGATCGCCGACAAATGCAAGAGCGCCGGCGGCTGGGATACCCACGGCAACAACTTCAACTGCCTCAAGGAGAACCTCCTGCCCGAGTTCGATCGCGCCTTCTCGGCCCTGGTCGAGGACCTGGCCGGACGAGGTTTACTGGCACAAACGCTCCTGCTGGTCACGAGCGAGATGGGTCGGACGCCGAGGATCGGCGACCCGCGTTCCGGGGGGACTTCGGGGGCGGGTCGCGACCACTGGACGCATTGCATGAGCAACCTGCTGGCCGGCGGCGGCATCCGCGGCGGCCAGGTCTACGGCACAAGCGACCGTCGCGGCGAGTACCCGTCTCATCGGCCCGTCACGCCGGCCCACATCGCGAAGACCGTTTACAGCGCCATGGGAATCGACGACCTCACCGCCAACGCCAACGACGGTCGCGTCTACAATCTGCTCGAGGAAGGCCGGCCTTTACGGGAGCTGTTCTGAATCTACCACAGAGCATGGATGAAGCGGATCTTATCTCATCTTCACGGCCGTTTCACCACGACCGCCTAGGATGACTCGCAGCAGGCAACGCTCCGAGCGGATCGAAGAGCCCACTTGGGCCCAACAGCCGGCGGCGTCCTGGAGAGGATTCGCCCGGGAGGCTCGGGAGATGCTTGCGACCATCTTGATAGAACTGTTGACGGCATCTGCGGTGCTCATGTTGACTGGTTGGGTTGTGGAGGCATTCGGCAGCGGTATCGACCGTGTTCATCGCCTCGCACAGGGGCCGGGGCGGCGAGACGACCTCGCTCGCACCGTGAACGGCTTGCAGCACCGGCCCTGGTGAGCCTGTGTGAAGGACGTCGGATGCAATGAAATGACCGGATCGAGTTCGCATCGTCGCGATTCGTGCCAGTACGACCCCCGGGAACCCGGTCGTTCCGGGATCACAGCAAGAGGGAGACGCCATGTCGGGATTTTCGCGAAGGGGTTTCATCGGCTCGGCCGCCGCGGCGGCGGGCCTGGCCGGGTTGACCGCGGCGGAGGCGGATGCGTCCGAGGATTTCGCATTCAAGAATAATGTCCCCGACCCCTTGCTCGCCGGCCACGAGCTGCCGACGTTCAAGTTCGAGCTGGAGAAGTCCGAGGGCAAGGTCGTCGGCGCCAGCTCCGGCAAGGAAGCGACCGTCAAGCAGTTGCCGATCTCCAAGGGGATCGCGGGCGTCTCGATGACCCTGGAGCCCGGTGCCATCCGCGAGCTGCACTGGCACGCCACGGCGGCGGAGTGGGCGTTCGTCATCGAGGGCCGCGTCCGCACGACGGTCATCGACCCCCAGGGGCGATCCGAGACGAACGATTTCGAGCCGGGCGACATCTGGTATTTCCCCCGCGGACACGGCCACATGCTCCAATGCCTGGGCAACAAGCCGGCGCATTTCATCCTGATCTTCGACAACGGCTACTTCTCGGAATTCGGGACGTTCAGCATCAGCGACTGGATCGGCCACACCCCCAAGCACCTCCTGGCGAAGAATTTCGGCCTCCCCGAGTCGGCCTTCGAAGGCTTCCCCAAGGAGGAGGTCTACTTCGCACGCGGACCCATCCCGCCCGAGTCGATCCCGATGGACCTCCGAGGCGCCCTGGCGTCGACGTCGGAGACCCACAAGTATCGGATGCTGTCTCAAGAGCCCCACTCCATCCACAAGGGCGGGCGCGAATGGCGGGTCGGGTCCGATCGATTCCCCATCTCGAAGACGGTCACGGGCGTCATCCTCGAGCTGGAACCTGGCGGTTTCCGCGAGCTCCACTGGCACCCGACATCCGACGAGTGGCAATATGTGATCGAAGGACAGGTGAGCGTCACGATGTTCGGCTCGCACGGCCGCTATCGGGTGGAGACCCTGAACAAGGGGGACGTCGGCTACATCCCCCAGGGATACGGCCATTCCATCGAGAACGTCGGGGCGAAGCCCTGCCGGGTCCTGATCGGATTCAATACGGGTCATTACGAAGCGATCGACCTCTCGACATGGATCGCGGGCAATCCGCTCGACGTCCTCGCCACCAACTTCAGCAAGCCCCAAGCCTTGTTCGAGAAATTCCCGCACCAACGGGTCTTCATCTATCCGACAGAGCAGGGCCACTATGGGGATAAGGGCCTCGAATAGCCTTCATGACGATCGGCGTGCATTGCACCGAAACCGCGAAGCTCCTGGCAATTTTCCCGGAGGCCCGCTCCGCAGGCCGAAGCTTCGCGATCCCTCTGAATCCCGCACAACTGCCGCCGAGTCTCGTCCACGAACAGGTATTACGGCGCGATGGGTTCCGGAGGATCGGGCTCGATGGAGAGCAGGCGATCAGACGCTGCCCCTTCATACTTGCGTCTCATCGCGGCGTGGTATTCGGCTTTCGCGGATGACTTGGCCGCGGCTTGGCGAAAGAGGGTCGAATCCCAGCCCTGGCCCTCATAATAAAGGGCTGTCTGTATCTGACGCTGCAGGGCCTTCCGGGAGATCCCCTCAAGACTCTCGTGAGCGCTCGCTTGTTTCCGGAAATCGTCCTGCTTTGTATTCCGAGTCTCCTCGATCCCCAAACTCAGCATGACCGCCAGAAGCGCCACCGCGAACATCGTTTGCCGAATCGAAACCCGAAAGCGAAGCGATTTCGTCCAGAATGAATCGACGATTTTTTTGTCCCTTGAAACGAAATACTTGATCTCGATGAGGTAGAGAAAATTGATCCACCAGAAGGTCAAGGAAACGGTCAAGAGCAACGAGAGTAGTAAAATACATAAAAGCAAAATGACGTTAACCCAGCTAAGAGATCCGGAGGGCTTGGTTAAATCTCGATCAGTCTCAACCAAGAAAGCGATGGCGCACACGACCAGACCGTTGAGGACCAGGAAAAGGGTCTTCTTGCGCCAATTCAGTGAGTTGGGACCGACAGTCAGGTGATAAACTCCTTCGGGAGCCGCTTCGATCCCGGCCGGCACACTGCGCCTGAAGCCGGCCCGAATTTGGATCAGGTGATGGCCCGTGGAGAGCTCGATCTCCGCGGATTTTCCGGTGCCAATCGACGTGACGTATTTGTCGTCGATTACGATGCGATACTCCGCGTGTACCTCGTCAGCCTGTTCGGACCGGGTGAGTATGAGAGTCGGCATGATTTTCCGAGGTGACCAAAAGGAGATCGGATACGCGGCATCGACTCAACGTCATCGACCGGATGGCCTTCGAAAGTTCTCGGGAAATCGCATCAAAAGGACTTCACTGTAAGGGCCACGAACGCAGTGAGGGCAATGCTTATCGAGCAGCCGGTCGCTCGGGATCCTGGAATCCGTGATTAAGCAATTACGATCGTCAATCGCCCGGATTTCCACCCGTTGGAGCTTCCGTTGCTGAACGATCGCCTCGAAGTTCTCCGCGTTCATGTTAGAGACGTGCCCGCCGATCGTTTGCGTTCCGCTCATCGGCCCTAGCCAACGAGCTTTCGGCGGTATCGAGAAACAATTACCTCGGGGCCATGGCGGCGGTGTTGAGTGCAGGAACCCGACCAGCGTTCGCATCCCGAGCACTGCGGGCACCATGGACCGGGCTATAGCGTCGGGGTTGCCCATGATCCAGGCCAGCTCGCAACACATCACGAGTACGAGAGCCATCGCCACGCGCGGAGAAAGCCAGACTCCGATCCGCCAGATCGCCTTGATCAGCCGCAGGAGCCCGCAATACCCATCGACAAATGTCGGGAAGTATCTGTGAAGTGCGATTGGTTCCATGATCGACCCTCGCGCTTTCCGGCCTCTTTTGGCCGTCAGCTCTCGCCATCAGACGCTGTGAGACGCCCTCGATTTGATGTACGTTCTATGGAGAGCCGGGAAAGTTCTGCACGGAGCCGGATTCTCGTAGGGTGGGCACCGCCCACCGCGCCACGCCGAAAGGCCGGTGGGCGGTGCCCACCCTACAAACTACTTTCCTGTCTCATTATGGTGGCCTTCGATCATCCATTCGCTTGCGACTCGGATCGGCCCGAGCCGCGGCGGTAGAACTCGATCCCCTCCTGGACGCCGGGGAAGACATCCCAGAACTCCTCCATCTGCATTTCCTTGAAGAGGAATTCGTTCATTTGTCGATTCAAATTCGCCAGCACGGCCTCGGCGCCGGTCTGCCGGATCCGTCGGGTGAGGGTCATCAGGAGTCCGAGGAAAGTCGAGCCGGTCTCGCGAACGCCGCCGAGGTCCATCACGAAGCTCTTGTAGCCTTCATCGAGGAGATCCTCGATATCCCGGCTGGCGTTGACGTAACGCGGGTCATTCATCAGCCTGCCGAAATTGCTCAGGATCACGACGTCGCCATCGATCCGGATGTTGATTGGCATGGCATGACTCGAGAAGGCCTGGGTGGGAGAAGCGGCACGGGTTGCGCCGGAATCCCCGCGAGATTCATCGTACCACCGACTTCGACCGGTTCGGAAGCGGATGCTTACCGGGCGGATTTCGCCGCGATGGATCCGTATAATGTCAGCCGGCCGGGTCCATCGCGATGATGATTCCTCGCGTTGCACGATGACTCGCGTCTCCAACGTGGAAGGGGGCTCGTCGTGACGAAAGAGCAGTCGCTCTGGGTCGATGTCGAAGGGGGCCGGGTCCACTATCGAGTTGCCGGGGAGGGGGCAGGCCGCCCGATCGTCCTGCTCCACGGCGCCAGCTTCACGTCGGAGACCTGGGTGCAGATCGGCACGATGGATGCCCTCGCCCGGGCGGGTTATCGGGCCTACGCCATCGACCTCCCCGGCTTCGGCCAGTCCCCGCCGTCGCGAGCCTCGCCCCGTCACTGGCTGAGGGCGTTGCTCGATGCCCTGGCTGTCGAGCGTCCGGTGATCGTCTCGCCATCGATGAGCGGGCAGTATGCGCTGCCGCTGCTGACCGAGGATCCCGAGCGTGCCTCCGGATTCGTGGCGGTCGCACCCGTCGGTATCCCGAGCGTTCGCGATCGCCTTCACCGGATCACGGCCCCCGTACTGGCGATCTGGGGCCAGAAAGATAAACAGATCCCCCAAGAGCAGGCGGACCTGCTGGTGAGCTACGTCCGGAAGGGTCGTAAGGTCGTCATACCCGGCGGTAGCCACGCACCCTATATGAGCGATCCCAAGGCGTTCCATGCCGAATTGCTCAAGTTTTTGGGCGAGCCGAGCTGAAGTCGAAGTCAAGTTCAAGGAGGACCCCCGATGATATTCCCCGAACCCGTGCAGGCCGTGATCGATCGGGTTGACGATCTCCGACACAAGGTTGACGATCACTGGCAGATCCCGCGCGATGAGGCGCTCTTGCTGGTCCAACTGGTGGGGATCGGCCGCTGCGTCTCGATCTGCGAGATCGGGACCAGTTACGGCTTCTCGACGCTGCACCTCGCCGCGGCGGTGCGTTTCAACGGCGGTCATGTCCACACCATCGACTTGAATCCGAAGAAGGTCGCCGCCGCGACTCAGAACATTCGCGACGCCGGCCTCGCCGACGTCGTCACGATTCATCAGGGCGATGCGCTCGATGTCCTTACTTCGATCCGTCCGGTCTTCCCGTTCGATTTCGCCTTCATCGACGCGACCAAGGAGCAAAGCGACTCCTATCTCGACGCCATCCTGCCCATGCTGGCGGCGCGTTGCATCCTCGTCACCGACAATACGACCACGCACGCCCAGGAGCTGGCCACGTTCGTCAAGCGACTGCGTTCGTTGCCGGGTTTCACCAGTTGCCGGGTGACCGTCGGTAACGGCTTCGAACTGACGGTCCGGCTCGGATGATCGGTTGCGATTCTTGACCGACTGGCTCAAGTCAGATCTCCTCTGTTTCTCCCACGAGGGGTCAACCTGTGCAATTTCCCCAAGTACTTTCTCAGTTCTGGTTTCGCACTTCTGAGAGAGACGACCTGAACAAGAAGACATATCGGCTTCCTTGCGGTTTCTTGGCTACTTGTGTGGGTTAACGAGACTCAACAAGTGCCAACACAAGGAAGCCGACCCATGGAACTTACCGCCTCGTTCTCCGATCTGCTACACCAGTTCGCTCCCGTGTTCACCGCACCCACCTACCAGACTTTCGTCGCCATCGTCACCGGCTGGGTCCTCTCGCAGCGGCACCGCTTCATCACCGAAGTCATCTTCTCCGGCGGCAACGTCGGCAACGGACACTGGTCGCGGTTCCATCGCTTCTTCAGCCATGCCGCCTGGGACATCGACACCTTCTCCATGGCATTGGCCAAGCTGGCGATGACGGTCCTCGCGCCGGGCGCCATCCTGCACTGGGCCGTCGATGACACCCTCTGTCGCAAGCGCGGGCTGACCCTCTACGGCGCCGGCATGCATTACGACCCGCTGATCTCCAGCCGATCCAAGGCTTTGGTCAGTTGGGGGCACGACTGGGTCGTCCTGAGCCTGCTCGTCGTCCACCCCTTCTGGGCACCCACCAAGGTCTTCGCCTTGCCGATCGCCGCCCGGCTCTACATCAACCGCCAGGGGCTCACCAAGGGAAAGAAGAGCAAAGGGAAATCGGCCAAGGCCAAGACCTCGACCCAAGCCAAAGCCAAAGCCAAAGCCAAGACCGATCCCAATCATCGCACCCGACCGGAATTGGCCCTGGAACTCATCCGGCTGGTGGCCCGCTGGTTTCCTGATGATCAGGTCCTCATGCTCGGTGACAGCGCCTATGGGGGTCGAAGCGTCCTGTCTCATCTGCCCTCGAACGTTCATCTCATCAGCCGAGTCCATCCCGAGGGGGCGCTTGACCAACCGGCGCCTCCCAAGATCAAGGGGACCCGGGGCCCGGCCCGGAAGAAGGGCGATCGTCTGCCGGGCATGGCCGAGTGGGCCGAGGACCCGGAACAGCCCTGGACGCGACTCGACTTCAACCGATTCGGCTTGCATGCCTCCCTGTCCGTCAAGACGAAGCAGCGCTGTACTACAAGTCGGGCCGGGACCGACTCCTGACCATCGTCCTGGTGCGCGACCTCCAAGGGAAGCGGCCCGATCAGATGTTCTACTGCACCGACCTCGATCGGACCGCCGAGGAGATCCTCTCGGCGTATGCGGGGCGTTGGGCGATCGAATGTACCTTCGAGTATTGCAAGCAATTCCTGGGATTGGAGGACCCGGCCAATCGCCTCCCCAAGGCCGTCGAGCGGACGGTGCCGATGGCCTTGTTCATCTACACCATCGTGGTGGTCTGGTTCCACCGGACGGGGCATGAATCGCTCCGATTTCCCTTCCGTCCCTGGTACAGCAAGAAGGAAGAACCGTCGTTCGCCGACATGTTGACGACGCTGAGACGGCTGAGTTACGAGGAGAAGACCGCAGGACTGCTCCCGAAGTTGACTCGATTGGAAACCTGGATTGCCCAACTCACCGAGCTCCTCAGTCGCACCGGGTAATCGGCGGCTCGGCCGAGAATTCCCGCGGGACGCACCCACTCACGACCCATCCGCCGAGGGAGATATGACCCGCCGGCCCGCTCGCCTTACGCCTTCTTATCTGCGAAACGAGAACTCAGATGCCGCTTGGGAGAAAAATGGAACGCTGAAACGGTCGCCTGCATAGGAAGAGTAGGACCCTGGACACAAGGAGGTGAGGACGTGGTGACCAGCAAGGCGTGGAGTTCGGCCGGCGATGGTCTGACGATGCTTTTCGAGGTCGGGGCCATCGGTCGGCTGACCGATGCGGATTTGCTCACCCAGTACATTTCTGGGAAGGGAGATTCCGCATCCGAAGCGGCGTTCACCATGATCGTGGAGCGTCACGGGCGGATGGTGCTCGGCGTCTGCCGCCGGATTCTCGGCGACGAGCATGCGGCGAGGGATGCTTTTCAGGCCACGTTCCTCATCCTGGTACGCAAGGCGTTGACGGTACGCGTGGAGGACTCTCTCGGGGGATGGCTCTATGGAGTCAGCATCCGGGTGGCCCGTCGCGCGAAGTCGATCGGCCGGGCCGAACGCGCGAGGATGCAGAGTCTCGATGGCTTCGATCCGCGAGACGAGTCCAGGGTGCTCGATCCTTGCGACCTGGTCGATTTGCGGGCGGCCATCGACGAGGAGGTGATCCGGCTGCCGCATCGGTTCCGATCGGCGGTCGTGCTGTGCGACATCGAAGGATTGTCGCATGAGCAAGCGGCTCGTCGCCTTCGCTGCCCGTTGGGGACTGTGAGGAGCCGTCTTCACCGTGGGCGAGAGCGGTTGCGGTCTCGCCTGACCCGCAGAGGGCTTGCCCCGGCGGTCGGCGGAATGGATGCCCTGATAGCGACCACGGCGAGGGCGGAGGTACCACCGGGTCTGATCGCGGCGACGATTGGACTCGCAGCAGGTCGCGGGGGTCTCGGGACGGTCCCGACGGCCGTCGCCGCACTGGTGAAACCATCGATTCGGAGTCTGTTCTTGAAGACATCATTCTGTACGTTGTCCTTTCTGGCGGTCGTGGGCCTGTCCGCTACGGGGGCTGGCCTGCTGGCACGCGGCGATCAAGCGGGGGTGAAGGACGCGGCTCCCGGTTCGACCTCGACCAGGACCGCGGGGGCCGCGGGCAAGGCCGAGCGACCGATCGCCGAGCAGTTCGAGCGGATCAAGGCGGAGTACGAGGCCATCCTGACCCGCGCCACGGAAGCCTCCCAGGCGGGCGGGACCGACTTCGAGCGGTCGCGGATCCTCTTCAAGATGAGCCCCGATCAGGATGATTTCGCGCGACGGATGGTGGAGCTGGCCGCGACATCGCCTGCGGACCCCGCGGCGAGGGACGCCCTGATCTGGGTCATCGACAAGCCGTTCATGCAGGACGTTGGTCGGCATGGCGAGCACTTCGCTCGAGCCGTCGAGATGCTCCTGAGCCACCACGCCGACGACCCCGAGGTCGCCCGCGCCGCGCTCGAGCTCGACAACATGAGCTCGCGGCGTCGCGACGCGCTCCTCGAGGGAATCCTCTCGGCCGCGAAGAATCGCGAGACCAAGGGGCTCGCGCGTCTGGCGCTGGCCCGATACCTCGAACAAAAGGTCAAGATGGTGATCTCCTCCCGCCTGTTGAAGGCCAGAGGTGCACCGAGGAAGGTCGTTTACCAGACCTATGATGAGAAGGGTGTGCTGGTCCAGAAGGAGTCCAAACCATCCCAGGATGAGCTGTCCTACGATGTCCAACTGCAAATGTATGACCCCGAAGCCATGAAGAAGCAGACCGACGAATTGTACGAGGAGGTGATCCGAGAATATGCGGACATACCGTTCATCACTGTGAGAGACCGTGCGCTGAAGGCCCTGATGAGCCGGCCGGAGCCGAAATGGAACGGCAAGCCGCTGACCGCGGAGGAGCGGGCACTGGCGTTCGAGATGCTCGCCCGCAAGCGTACACTGGCCGAGGTCGCCCGGGAAAGACTCGACGACATCCACAACCTGGCGCCGGGCAAGCCGGCCCCCGAAATCGCCGGGGTCGATTTCGATGGCAAGCCATTGAAGCTCTCCGACTATCGCGGCAAGGTCGTCGCCCTGGTCTTCTGGGGCTCGTGGTGCGGCCCGTGCATGCGAGAAATACCCCAGGAGCGTGAGCTGGCGGAGAGGCTCAAGGGCAAGCCTTTCACCTTCCTGGGCGTCAACTGCGACAAGGACAAGCAGGCCGGCGCCCGGGCCATCGCCGACGAACGGATCACGTGGCCCAACTGGCATGACGGCGAGCCCGGCGAAGGCCCGATCGTGAAGCGGTACCATATCACGGGGTATCCGAGTGTCGTGGTTCTCGATGCCAAGGGGATCATCCGGCACAAGCAACTCATCAGTCCCTTCCTGGACCAGGCCGTCGCGGAGCTCATCAAGGAACTGGAAGCGAAGTGAAGTAGGGCCGGCTGTGAGGGCCGGGATCGCGCCGAACCCCTCGACCCGCTTTGCGATCCAATCCCACACGTGTTCGGCCGGCACAGCCGGCCATACGCTCTTCGAAATGATGGCGGACCGGCGACCTGGCTCCGACGGGGAACGAGGCGCCGGTCTTCGATTGCATCTCGACTTTGGGATTGCCCCTCATTCCTCCTTCGACTAGAGTTCGCCCGGATTCCGGACATCTGGGCCCCGGCGCGCGGTGCGCGACAAACGTGGGCCCTTGTCCCGACGTGCCAGGGAAGGGGCGTCGTGAGGATTGGCCGCTCGTTAGCCGGTGCATTGCTCGTCGTCGGGATGGCTCCATGCTGGGGGTGCGGACTCTCGCGCAACTTCCCCAGGATGCAGGATGCTCCGTCCGTGGTCCGCGCCCGCACGGTCGGCCAAAGCGATCGCCGGACGAACGCGACGACGGTGCCGATGCTGGTCGAACGCCTGGAAGACGCCGATCCCGTGGTCCGGCTCGCGGCTTTCGAAGAGCTTCGCCGACGGACGGGACGCGACTTCGGCTATGTGCCCTGGGCGAGCGTGGGGGAACGGGCCGCCGCCGTCGGCCGATGGCGGACCTGGCTCGCCGGGCCTCCCGAGTCTGCCGAGCGAGTCCGGACCACCGGTCTCCCACCCCCCACAGGCACGGGTCCACACCCGCCGGTGCCGGTCGACTCGAGTCGGCCCGCGATACCTTGAGGCACGTTCCGGGAGCATTCTTGACATGAGCTCGGCCACGACAACGGTTCTGAGATCTCCGCGATGGCTGAGCCCCATCGCCTGGGTGGGTCGGATTGTGATCATGGGCATGAGCTATGTCGGAGGAGTCGTCCTCCTGACCGGCTCGGCCGCGTCCGCATTCATGCGTCGCGACCCGGATGCGACCCCGATGTCGGGCGCCTCCGGCCGCACGATGATTCGACAACTTTCCTGGATGCTCGCCTTCGGCTGTCCGCTGGTCGGACTGGTCCACATCGCCATGGGCTCCTTCCTGTCGCTCCAGGCTTATTACGGGAGTACATTCGTCGACGGCACCGGCGCCGTAGTCGGCGTGGGATTGCTTCGCAACCTGGGCGGGTTGATGACCGGCATGATCCTCTCGGGAATCCTGGCCGCGCGGATGATCCCCGAGCTGAGGCAACTGGTGCTCGACCTCGGCGCCGGTCCGGGAGAGCCCGGCGGACGGGTGGAAAACCGACCTCCGGTCTCGGTGGGCTCGCTGGCGGCCCCACGGATCGTCGGCGCGGCGATCGCCTGCACCTTCCTCTCGATGTGGGGGATCTTCGTCGGCACGGTGGTGGGCTGGAGAGCATCCTCGTCGATGATGGGACTGCCCACCGAGACGTTCTTCCTGATGATGGTGCGCATGGTCTGGCTTCGCGACGTCGTCGGCCTGATCGTCAAGGGACTTCTCTTCGGCGCCCTGCCGGCGGCCATCTGCTGCCACGAGGCGTTTCGCGAGGCCGGACGAGAGCGTGAGAGTGGTCCGGGCATCGTGCCGCTCTATGCCGACGCCGGGGCGCCGCTCGCGGTCCCCGTCCTGCGAGCCGCCTGTTTGGGAATCGTGGCGATCCTCATCGTCAATGCGAGCTGGTTCATGCTCGTTTACCACGCCGTCCCGTTCTACGGGCCGACGCTTCTGAAACCGCCGGGCCTGTAAAGGCCGCGAGGGCTCTTCGATGGATGGGGATGGTTCCCGGGAGAAATCGAGATGAATGTCCGCTCTTCGGTCCGCGAGATCTGGGTCGGCTTGATCGTGATCGTGGCGGTGGCCGGCCTGATCGGCCTGGTCGGCCTGGCCAGCGACGGACCCGGCTTCCTCGCCCCGCAACGGACGATCGATGTGGTCTTCCGCGATGGACAAGGGATCCACGTCGGCAGCCCGGTTCGCGTGGCGGGGCTGGACACGGGCAATGTGACCGACCTCGACCTGGTGGAAGTCGAGGGTTCGCTTCGCGCACGGGTGCGCATCACCTTGCCGGCCAACCTGGTCAAGAAGCTGCGGCAGGACGTGAAGGTCACCATCCAGCCGGCACTGACCGGCATGAGCCATGTCAACGTGGTGTCGACGGGCCACTCGGGCGTGCCGCTGGTGGCGGGGCAGCTCATCACCGGCGTCGAGACATCGTTCTTCGACCCGATCATCGAGCAGGTCGGGCTGGGACCGGTCGAGCGGAACGACATCCGACACATGATCGCCGAGGCCAGGCAGACCGTGGACTCGGTCGCGCCCCGGTTGCGGCAGTCGCTCGCGTCGGTCCAGGAAGTCACGGCGACCCTCCGCGAGATGAGCGAGGGCATCCGGCCGGCCGTGGAATCGACCGTGGGACAGGTCGAGGATATTACCCGGCGGCTCAGCGTCAATGCGCCGAAGCTCGAGGCGACCCTGGGTCAATTGAACGGCCTGACGGAGCAAGTGCATGGCATCCTGGCGGAGAATCGCGAGAATGTCCGGCAGAGCGTCTCCTCGGCGCGCGACCTGACCGCCTCGCTCAACGACGTCGTGGTCAAGGACCGTGTCAAGGTCGAGAAGCTGCTCGACGGCGTGGACTCGATGCGGGCACGTTCCGAACGCGTGCTCTACCAGGCCGACCAGATCTCCGGCCAAGTCGGGAGCATCCTGGCTCGCAGCCGGGCCGAGATCGAGCGCTCGGTCACGAATGTCCGCGACGCCACCGACTATGGAAACAAGCTCGTCCAGAAGATTTATACCAATCCGTTCGTCCTGAGCCCCTTCTACAAGCCGTCGCACGAAGACCTGCGGGTGCAAGCCGTTTACGACGCGGCCCTGGTCTTCACCCACGGGGCCCAGGAGCTGCGGGATTCGGTGAAGACCATGGAAACGATGATGGCACGCCCGTCCAACGCCGTGCAGCAGCAGGAGATCCAGCAACTTCATAAGAGCGTCCTGGCGCTGGCCAACCAGTTGAACCAGTCGTCGCAGCTCCTGGCCGAGACGCTCAAGCCGCAGGCGGGACGCGAAAGGTTACGTAGATGATTCCGAGGACGAAGACCCGGAGGCCCTATCTTCGGGTCTTTGATTAAACTCGCTCCAGCTTCCGGCCGATATTACTCCTGTAGACGCCCGAAACGGGCATCACGGCGTGAACGGAGGCCCGAGCGAGAGGGATCCTGCTGATCTTTCTGGCGAGGTCTCCGAGGGGTACCGAGTCGAACATCACGAGGTTCTGCCGAGGGTGGAACCGTCGGCCTAAGCACCCGATTGGGAGGCGCACATGGAAATTATCGGCGCTGGGGGAACTCAAGGCCCTCAACCCATTTACCCGCGACTGGCTGCGTTGAGCGTGGAAGCCGGTCAAACTGTGCACGCCGGTGCACCGCGCGACCACGTCGAGATCTCTCCCCTGGGGCAGATGCTCGACGGGATCAGCCAGTTGCCCGAAATCCGACACGAGCGGGTCGAAGAGATCCGTCGGCAAATCGCCGCCGGGGCGTATGAGACCCCCGAGAAGCTCGAGCTTGCCCTCGACCGCATGCTCGATGAGTTCCGGGCCTGGTAGTCTCCGGCGAGTTAGCGACACTCGACACGAGGTCGATCGAAACAATCCGGCCGGCGTGGGGAATCTCTCAAGGCTCCCCGCGCCGGCTGTCTGCGCTGGCGTCGGGCCGAAAAACGAGCGAAGTCGCGAAAAATGTCCTGGTAACGGATCGAAAATTGGGGAACAATACGCGAAGCGATCGCCGGATAGCGCCCTTCTTGGAATGATGTCCCTCACTTAACCACCTAGTAGTCCGATTTCGGCTCGCCCGGTCGGGACGCGCGGCCCGATCGCACCCCGAGGAGCTCCGCAACGTGGAAACTTCGCCCGTCCCGTCTCATCCGCCCCAGGGCGGTACTGCTCCTCTCGTTCGCCCGGATGGCGGCACCCCAAGTGCCGCCGAGGCGCTGTTGCAGGGTTTTTCCCCGGCCGAGGAGGCGTTGATCAGCGTCTTGCTGAAGAAGGGCCTGCTCTCGACGGAGCAGGTCCGGCTGGCGCAAGTCTACGGTCAGGAGAACAATCGGGACCTGCGGCAATCGATCCTCGAGCTCAACCTGATCTCGCCCGACTTGCTGAATCAACTGGCCTTCGAGCGACTCAGCAGCCTGCTCGCCGGCGACAACGGCCAGGCGGGCGCGACCTCCGGCACCGTCGTGCCCGTCGCCACCGGCCCCCTTTCTCCCGATCGCACGCAGCATCATCGCGACATCCGCAAGGACTTGCAGGAGAAGGCCGTCACCGCGACGCTCTCGGAGCTCGTCAACGACATCCTGGTCAAGGCGTGCGACTGCCAGGCCACCGATATCCATTTCGATCCGCAGGAGAACGGCCTGCGCGTCCGGTACCGGATTGACGGGCAGCTCCAGGACATCCTGTTCGTCGAGCCGGCGATGGCGACGCCGGTCGTCAGCCGACTGAAGATCGTCTCGAATCTCAACATCGTCGAGCGGCGGCACTCTCAGGACGGTCGCATCACCATCATGCACCACAATCGGCCGCGAGACCTCCGCCTCGCGACGTACCCGACCGCGTTCGGCGAGAAGATCGTCATCCGGATCCACGAGGTCCTCACGGATGTCAAAGGCTTCACCCACCTCGGGATGAACGCCGAGCAGGCCGAGACGCTCGACAAGCTGATCGCGCAGCCGTACGGGGCGATCCTGGTCGCCGGACCGGTCGGTGCGGGGAAGACCTCGACGCTGTACAACTGCCTGGAACGGATCAACTCGCCCCTGAAGAATGTCATGACCATCGAGGATCCGATCGAGCACCGGATTCCGGGCGTGAACCAGTCGCAAGTCTCCGGCGAGCTGGGATTCAGCGAAGGGCTGCGCGCGATGCTCCGCCAGGATCCCGACATCATCATGATCGGCGAGATCCGCGACGACGAGACGGCCCGGATCGGCATCCGCGCCGCGTTGACCGGCGTCCTGGTCTTCAGCACGCTCCACGGCTCCGACGCCCCGAGTACGATCAGCAACCTGTACAACTTCGGAATCCCCGGCTACCAGCTCTCGAGCAGCCTGCTGGCCATCGTCTCCCAGCGGCTGATCCGCCGGATCTGCCCCTACTGCCGGGTGACTTACACGGCCAGCGAGAAAGAAGTCATGGCCCTGGAACTCGACCCGTCCGAGCATCGCGACCTCCGGCTGCACCGGGGTTTGGGCTGCCCGGCCTGCTTCCAGACCGGTTACCTGGGCCGGACCGGCATCTTCGAGATCATGCTCATGGGTGAAGAATTGCGCGACCTCGTCTTCCAGCAGATCCCCAGGGACGTCCTCCGTCGCGTGGCCGTCGACCTCGGAATGCGAACGTTGAAGCATACCGCGGTTGATAAGATCATGGAGGGTACCACAACTCTCGAGGAAGCGTACCGGGTCGTATCATTCTGAGGAGCGGGAAGAATTCGCCCGTCGCGGTCGATTGCGCCCCGGCCATCCCGGGTATGAAACTGCCTACCAACAACAGAGTAATCCGGATTTTCGGGATCATATCTCGTTTTCGAACCAAACGGTAAAGTTTACCCGTCCTTCGCATTTTTGGCTTCGTTTCAGCAGATTTACCCGAAAAGCCTGTAGTGCTGATCAAATTGCGCTTTTCCACTGAAGCATCAGCTTGCCCGATTATCTCAAATAACCCAGACTAATCCAACTACCCAATCGACACAATCCGCAAAGTCGTGGGTTTGTTTCGTGTGATCGCGACGATGGGACGTTTCAATTCGCTTCGTTCGATTCGATTCCACCGCCGACGTAAAAAAGGGATTCACCCTCGAGCACACGGATGACAGCCTGCTTGAACTCACTCATTCGGAGTGATCGCCTTTCCCCGCTTGCATTCCTCTCTCCCTACGATATCCAACCCGGACCGGTAGCGAAGTAGGCCATTGGTGACATGTGGGCATCGAAGAGAGACTCCTCTACTATAAGAATGCCGCCGATCTGGGATTTCCTTGAAACGACTCGGGGATTTCCCGAGATCGCCCCATCCAAGACCCTATCGGGCATTGGATATCGAGAGTGATCAGGACGTCCTTGTCGGGGGCGGAAGAGCCTGACGAACTCGGCCGGCAAAGTCGGCCCTACTCCCCTTGCTGCGCGGACCGATATAGAATCAAAGATCGCTTCGACGACATTTGTCATGGCCAACCTTCGTATGATGATCGGAGCCGATCCATGTCCATCTCCGTGACATGTGAGTGCGGTCGGCATTTCGAGGCCCCGGAAACCACCGTTGACCGTCATGTGCGGTGCTCGGGTTGCGGGCGGGAGTTCCAGGTGCCCGAGCCGGAGCCGCTGCCGGAGGCGGAGCTGATCCCGTGGGAGTTGGAGTCGCCCGTCAACAGCGGTAAGGCGATCGCGAGCATCGTTTTAGGCTGTCTCTTCTTCTTCGCGTGCCTCAGCGGCCTGCCCGCGATCCTCCTCGGCCGGCGAGCCCTGATCGACATCCGACAGAGCAAGGGTCGGCTCAAGGGCCGCGGGATGGCAATCGCGGGGATCGTCCTCGGGGTGGCCGGCTGCTTCTTCACCGTGTTGCTGCTGCTGCCAATGGTCCGCTCGGCACGCGGGGCAGCCCGACGGGCCGAGTGCACCAACAACATCAAGCAGATCGGCATCGCCATTCTCAATTACCATCAGTCCTACGGCTGCCTGCCGCCCGCCGCGATCCGGGACAAGGACGGCCGGCCGCTCTTGAGCTGGCGCGTCGCCATCATGCCCAATATGTTGTCGGATGATCTTCACTCGAGATTCCATCTCAACGAGCCGTGGGACAGCCCCCACAATCTCACGCTCCTCGACTCGATGCCGTCCGTCTACGCCTGCCCCGCGGAACAGCCCCCCAAGCCGGGCATGACCAACTACGTGGTCGTCATCGGTCCCGACACCGCTTTCACCCCCGACTTCAAGCCGTTAACACTCGCTGATTTCATCAACGGGACCAGCAACACGATCCTCTTCGGGGAAACCCGCCGCGGCGTCCCCTGGACCAAGCCCGAAGACCTTGACATGGATATGAACGTCCCGCTCATGGGGCTTGGAAGCGACCACGGATACCACGACAACGGCTTCAACGTCGTCTTTGCCGACGGGTCCGTCCGGTTCCTGAAGAGCTCGATCGATCCGGTCGTACTCGGGCAGCTCCTCAGGCGCAATGGGCCAAGAGTTCTCCCTGGACAGTGATCCGGCATCAAGATTCTTGGTCGGACGAAGATAACATGAAATTATGCCTATTATTTAGAATTGATCGGCCGGCCCCTCCGGCAGAGCCCGAGGGCCTGGCCCCAGACCCTCCGCGGTCGTGCCGGGAATGCGAAGTTTGAGGCATACGGCGGTCGATAAGAACTTGGAGGGCTCGACGACGCCGGAGGAGGCGAATCGGGTCGCGTCACACCCTGCGGTGCGGGGAGGAGACCGGTACCGCAAAGTGTGCCGATTGTGCGGATCAGGACGAGAATGCGAGGCGACAAGGAGGTCGGTCATGAAGGTCCGTTGGCTAAGTCATTTTGTGAGATCAGTCCTCGGAGCGGGTCTTCTCCTGGCGATCCTGGGCCGGACCGCGGCGTGGGGAGATGACTCGGGGTTACTGGGCCGGATTTTCCGATTCGGGGGCAGCCCGGCGCCATCGAGTACGCCGCCATCCGGCGCGAGCAGCAGTCCGGCATCGCTGCCATACGCCGGCCAGCCCGGCACGTTCCTGCCGCCCTCGGGCCCGGCCGCGAACGCACCGGCCCCGATGTCGAACTTCGGCGGTCTGCCCGAGACGCCCGCGTTCTCGGCCCCGGCCGCCCCGGCTCAACGCGTCACGCCCAAGTCGCGCGTCAGCACGGCCGTCACGTCGGCCGAGCCGCTCATCACGCGACTGGCGCTCGGACGCTCCAACGACGGCGCCCAGTTCGGCATGTTCCTCCAGGTCTTCGTCAACGGCACGGTCATCGATTCCGAAGGAGTCCACCACGTCCGACAGGCCGATCTGAAGCCGATCCTCGACGCCGTCCAGTCCGGCGAGCTTTACCGGATTCACGGCCATTGCGGGGCCCCTTCGACGGACTTCATCGAGTATGTGCATATTATTGCCTATGAAAAGCGGTTCGGTCGATTGATGGCGCATCCGTTCTCCTATTCGGGCAATGCGCAGGGATGCGACCACATCGTCCGGCACATCCACACGGCCCTGGACACGCTTCAGGGCAAGCTGGGACGGCCGGCGGTCACGGAGAGCGCGGGGACGGCTTCGGCGTCCGGTGCAGCCAACGGCTCTCGATTCATCCCGCCCGCGAACAGCCCCAACCCGCCATTGGCCGCGCCCCTCGGAGCAGGTTGACCATCGGTGTCCCCGGGCTACCCCTCCGGGCCCGTCATCCCGTTGTCGTCTCCCGAGTCGATGCACTAGGCCTGCCACCCGCCTGGAAGACCGAGCGGCGCCGGGATATAATAAGAATCGTTATCGATTTGTGACCCGACCCCTGCCGCGGCATCGGCATCGGGTCGGGATTGGTACGAGGATTCCCATCGTGGCGGAAGCCCAGCGCGATCAACTGACGCCCCTCACGGTCTCCAACTCCCCGGTCGAAAAATTCCGCGAGTTCCTGGAGATCCGCGGAGAAAAACTAACCGAGCGCCGGCGAGTCCTGGTCAACCACGTCTTCCACGCCCACAAGCACTTCGATGCCGATGAGCTGGTCCGGGAGCTGCACGATGCCGGAGAGCGAGTCAGCCGCGCGACGGTCTATCGGACATTGCGACTCCTGGTCGAGGCGGGCTTGCTCCGCGAGCTCCGCCTGACCAATCGCACCGCGTTCGAGCACGATTACGGTTACCCCACGCACGATCACCTGCATTGCACCAATTGCAACAGAATCGTCGAATTCCGCAATGACGAGATCCTCCGGTTGCGCGATGCCGTCAGCCTCATTCACGGATTTCGTCCCACCGGCCATCGGTTCCTGATCTCCGGGGTGTGCTCGGCTTGCAGCCGGTCGCATACTCCGCGACGCCGACTGGATTTGATCTGATCTGACACGACCCTCATCCTGGCGAATTCGCCCGGATCGGGAGATGCGATCCGGTCCCGGTGCCGGTGCCGCACAATTCGCCCGAGATGCCCGCGCAAGGCGCCGGGCTTCGGAATCGTTACAATTTCCAATCCGGCTCTTGTCTCACCGTCCCCGCGCGGATCGGGTGTCACTTGCCGTGTGATCGTACCCCGGAGGATGGAGATTGCGTTCTTTGAGACCCAGTCCAGGATGGGAAGTGGAATGAGTGGTGCCCCGGACCTGAAGTCGCACGCCGCCGATGAGCCCTTGACGATCCTGATCCCGATTTTCAACGACTGGGCCGCGCTCGAATTGCTACTGGGATTGCTGGATCGGCGCTCGCCGAGCATGGCCTGAGCGCCGGCGTCCTGGTCGTCAACGACGGCTCGACGATGTCGGCACCGGCGAACGGTCGCGTCGATTCTGGTTACCACGCCCTGCGTCAGGTCGAGGTCCTCGAGTTGCGGCGCAACCTCGGGACCCAGCGGGCCCTCGCGATCGGTATGACTTTCGTCGAGGACCGCGGTCATTGCGATGAGCTGGTCGTCATGGACGGCGATGGCGAGGATGATCCGCGCGACGTGCCGAGGCTCATCCTGCGGGCGCGCGAGGAGGGGGGTAAACGGATCGTGTTCGCCGAGCGGGCCAAGCGGTCGGAGTCGGCGTTGTTCCGTGTCTTCTACATGCTCTACAAGTTGCTACACAAGATCCTCACCGGGTCCGGGGTGCGGGTGGGCAATTTCAGCGTCATCCCCCGCGCCCGGCTCCGGAGTCTGGCCGTCGTCTCCGAGATCTGGAACCACTATGCGGCGGCGGCGTTCCGTTCAAGGCAACCGATCAGCACGATCCCGACCCATCGAGCCGCGAGGTTACAGGGCCGGTCGCAGATGAACTTCTCGAGCCTGGTGATCCACGGCCTGAGCGCCATCTCGGTCTACAGCGAGACGGTCGGAGTCCGGATGCTGATCGTGTCGGCGATCCTGGCCATGCTGGACGTCGTGGGAATCGGCGTGATCATCTTCCTCCGGCTGGCGACAAGCTTGGCGATACCCGGCTGGGCGACCTACAGCGCGGGGATCTTGACGGTGCTCTTGTGGCTGATCTTGATGATGATGTTTGTCCTCGTTTTCGTGGTGCTCAGCGGTCGTAATACCTCATCGTTCCTTCCCAAGCGCGATTATTGGTACTTCATCAACGGGGTGCGGCCGCACATCGGAGGTCCCAGCTAGTGAGCGACGCAACTTACATCGGCTCCGAGCTCGAATTGTTCGCGAACGCCGTGGTCTGGAAGGACTATCTCCGCCGCCGGATCGCGCCGTTCCTCGGCGACGAGGTGCTCGAGGTCGGCGCCGGCCTTGGCGGCACGACGCGGCTGCTCTGCCGGGGCGAGCACAAGCGGTGGGTCTGCCTCGAGCCCGACCCGGCGCTGGCTCGACAGATCGAGCAGGCCATCCGCGAGGGTAGCCTGCCTTCGTGCTGCTCGGAGATGGTGGGGACACTCGAGCAGATCGAGGCGCAGCCGACGTTCGATACCTTGCTCTACATCGACGTGCTCGAACATATCGAGGACGACCGCGCCGAGCTGGCACGCGCCGCGGGGATGCTCAAGCCGGGCGGCCACGTCGTGGCGCTGTCGCCCGCCCATAACTGGCTGTTCACGCCGTTCGACAAGGTCATCGGCCATTACCGCCGTTACACGCGCCCGACCATGCGGGCGCTCACGCCGCCGACACTCGAGCCGGTCCGGATCGAGTATCTCGACTCCGTCGGACTATTGGCCTCGCTGGCGAACCGCCTCATGCTTCGCCAGTCGATGCCCACACCCGGCCAGATCGCGGTCTGGGACAAGGGCATGGTCCGCGTTTCGAAGGTGCTCGACCCTCTCCTGGGGCACAATCTCGGCAAGTCGGTCCTGGGTGTCTGGCGAAAGCGTCCCGCGGGGAAAAGGGCGGAGGGGGAGAAAAAGGAAAGAAAAGAAAGAAAAAAAAAAAAAAAAAAAAAAAAAAAAAAAAAAAAAAAGAGAGAGAGAGAGAGAGAGAGAGAGAGAGAGAGAGAGAGAGAGAGAGGGGGGGGGGGGGGGGGGGGGGGGGGGGGGGGGGGGGGGGGGGGGGGGGGGGGGGGGGGGGGGGGGGGGGGGGGGGGGGGGGGGGGGGGGGGGGGGGGGGGGGGGGGGGGGGGGGGGGGGGGGGGGGGGGGGGGGGGGGGGGGGGGGGGGGGGGGGGGGGGGGGGGGGGGGGGGGGGGGGGGGGGGGGGGGGGGGGGGGGGGGGGGGGGGGGGGGGGGGGGGGGGGGGGGGGGGGGGGGGGGGGGGGGGGGGGGGGGGGGGGGGGGGGGGGGGGAGGGAGGCGAAGAGAGGGAGAGAGAGGAGAGAGGGGAGGGAGAGAGAGAGAGAGAGAGAGAGAGAGAGAGAGAGAGAGAGAGAGAGAGAGAGAGAGAGAGAGAGAGAGAGAGAGAGAGAAAAAAAAAAAAAAAAAAAAAAAAAAAAAAAAAAAAAAAAAAAAAAAAAAAAAAAAAAAAAAAAAAAAAAAAAAAAAAAAAAAAAAAAAAAAAAAAAAAAAAAAAAAAAAAAAAAAAAAAAAAAAAAAAAAAAAAAAAAAAAAAAAAAAAAAAAAAAAAAAAAAAAAAAAACATGAATGCCGACTTTCGACGATGGCCGGGCCGTCGGAGGTCGATCACTCGAGGTATCCCAGCTCGGCCAGGCGCTGCTCGATGATCTCCTGCTCTTCCCTCGAGTAGTCGAACGACTTGCGATGCGGGCCGTCGATCGCTTCTTCGGCGGGATCGTGCCGGGCCGGGACGAAATGGGCATTGTGTACGGTCGGTCGGGACTCGACGATGGACTTTCCTTCGATGTGCGCCGGGATCGGAAGTCCCATCATCGCCAGGATCGTCGGGGTGGCATCGGTCAGGTCGGATTTCAGATGTCGGCCTGGAAGAAGGTCCGAGCCGGCCAGTGCGATGATCCCTTCGGGCCGGTGGGTTCCCGGGAGGTTGGGATCGGGCTCGACCCAGGAGCGGCTGGAGGTCAACTTGGTCCGGACCCAGTAGGGCTCGTCGGGCAGGGCGATCAGGTCGGGATAGCCTTCGCGAGTCGGGTCGAGCTGATAGGTTTCGGCGGTCTCGATGATCTGCGGGAAGAGCCTCGAGCTGGTCTGAGGGTGCCTGGCCTCGGCCAGGGCCTCGGCCGCGGACGTCCGTGCATCGTCGATCTGACGGGGGCTCATGCGCGGGGCGGCCGTCTTGACCCCGCCATGTCGCGCGGCACAATTCACGTAAACCATCGCCGCGGTGTCTTGATGGGCGCGAAGGCGAGGGTGTGCTTCCAGTCGAATCGGTACTGGGCGGCCACGGACTGGTCGAAGGATGCCGATCGGGCGGTCGGGTTGTTGTGCTTCTGGCCCCAGAGCCGGAGCCGATCGCCCATCTGCATGGTGCGACGACCCAACCGGCCGGCCCAGCCCGGCAGGCGCGCCACGCCGGCATCGACCAGGATGCGGTTCACGTGGATGCGGCCCAGACAGGGGCCGAACCCATGGTCGCTGACCATCATGACCGCGGCGCCCCGGGCTTCGGCCAGCTCGCAGAGTCGTCCGATGGCGTCATCCAGCCCTCGGATCACCTCCGCCGCGGCGGTGTTCCATTCGGGATTCTCGATGCCCGTCTCGTCCACGTTCAGGTAGGGCCAGACGCGGTGCTGGAACGGGTCGAGGTTCTGGAACTGGACCATGAGGACGGACCAATCGCCGACGATCCGGTCGGCGAGCCATCCGCCCTCGGCGCGTCCGCGGAAGCTGTCGGCGGTCAGGCGGGCGTTGGTCTTCAACTCGTCGAGCGACTGGGGGGCGCGCTTCCAGAAGTAGCCGAGACCGTAGCCGGGCGCCTCGGCCTCGCGACGCGCGGCGAACTCGGGCGCGGCGGCGAGGGCCGCTTCGAGATGCGGGGCGTCCATCCCCGAGACGACGATCCCGGGCACTTTCAATGGCGGATAGAGGCCGGGGACATTGAGGCAGACGATCGATCGGCCGGTGGCGGCGAGCAGATGCCAGACGGTCGGGACCCGGATGCGGCCGGAGTGATTGACTTTCATCCGGCCTTCGGCCGCGTCGTAATAGCGATGGTCGAAGACGCCATGTCGAGCCGGACCGCAGCCGGTCATCATCGTGGTCCACGCCGCGGTGGTGACGGGCGGGATCGAGGAGCGGAGCGTCCCGGAGGCGGCACGGCTGAGGAAGGCGTCGAGGTTGGGCATCAAGCCCCGCTGTCGCATGGCGTCCAGCACGGTCCACGTCGCGCCGTCCAGGCCCAGGACAACCAGTCGATCGACCGTCTTCGGCATGGGATGAGTCCTCAGCCGCCGCTCTCTCGGGCGGGGCTTCCCCAGGAAATTCGGCTGGTCACGCTGCGGTGTGGATCGGGGATTCGCGGTCCCGGCTCGGCCTCGTCGTCGACGCCAGATCGATCCGGAATTCGGCCGAATAATAATCCGCGACCTGCCGCCGCTCCCCCTTGGATCGGTAGAACTGGGATAGCAGCCGTCTCAGCTTCTCGCCGGCGGGGAGTTCCCGCTCCGCACGGCGGCACCATAGGCCATAAGCCTCGACCAGATTCGAGAGCACAGCCGCTTCATCTCTGGCGACCGGGGTTTTCAGGCCCACCCCCATCACGGTGTGGGGGAATGCCTGATATCCCTGATAACCGGAGACGCGGGCTTCATAGGGCTCGAGCATCCGGCGCAGGCAACTGGGAGTCATCCGCCAGTAGTCGTCCGGATAGCCATGAATCCGGAAATTCAGCGGAGACGTGATGACGAAGACGCCCCCTGGCTTGAGGATCCGGAGGACTTCGTCGAAGGCCCTGCGGACCTCGAAGACATGCTCGAAGGTCTCGATGCAGAGCACCGTGCCCGCCGAGTTGTCGGGGAGCCGTATCGCCGTGACGTCCTCGACGCGATCCACGCCCGGACCGGGCCGCATGTCGCAGCCGACGTAGACTCTCCCCGGGAACATCTCGCGCAAGTTGGCGTAGTCTTCCTGGCCTTCGACCTGGAATGAGCCGAATTCGAAGACCGGACCGGGACAATCGAGGGTCTCGGCCACGAGCCGGCAGAACGCCTTGTTGTGATCGCGCATCGGCGAGGCTCCTCCATGAGCCGAGCGAGCAATTCCGAGATTGTGAGAGGGCCCGCCAGAATCCGAGGCGCGGTCTCCCTGGGCCTCTCCTGCTGATTCGATCGAGGCGGATCATAATGTCGGGCGATGGAACGGTCAAGTCGAACCAATTCGAGGCGAGCGATGCGATCGGGCGGGCCATGCTCATCTCTTCCCCGGTGAATGCCCCACCTTGGGGCAGAGCCGCTCACAGGGCGTGATCGCTGGGATCACTCGACTTGGATCTTGGGTGGAGTCGCCGGCAAGAGGGATGGAATCGCTCGACCGCGCCGAGCCGCCTCGAAGCAGGATGCCAGGTCGTCCTTGCGATGGCCGGGTTGCCCGCCGCGCTTCCGCCGGGAGGGCGGGGCCGGCGGCTTTCGTTTCAGGCCGATCGGGTCGGACGAGGGAGGCTTGGAGGAATTGGTCGAGTTGAGTCAGAGCCGGGCCTGGAGATCGTGCACGGTGGCTTTCAACTCGGCGATCTCAACATGGAGCACTCCCCGGGCGTCGAGGAGGGCGGCTTGCGCGTCCTCGGGCGCGGTGATCCAGAGTGGCTCGAGGACCGGAGGCGGCCGACTCATATGCAGTAATACGAACCAACTGTACAAATTGTTGGAGGGGGTGGGAACGGCTACCCGGTCTCTGCCGTCGATGGACCTTGAACTGGCGCCCCTTCGCTCGACCGGCGTTGCCCGGCGTCGGCGGTAAAATGGGCCTCTCCGCCGCCTCATGCGGCCCGGCCTGTCCCTCACGGGCTTCCGGTTGAGTCCACGCGACTCACCGCGCGGGGCTTCGCGCGTGGCTCTGGGTTTCCCGATCCAGGTATGCCGTCGTCATCACCCCGGTGGGTTCGCTGCGATCGTCGCTCGTGGTCCGGCGAATTCCAGCCTCGCCTCTCGGGCAGCCGTGCCGGCCTTCCCCGTGTCGCTGCCGGGTCGGCACCGACGTTAATCGTTTCGAGGCCTGCTCAACGTTCACTGCGCGTTACGGCCTGCCTGATCGCCGGGCCGCCATGCGGCCCGTTGTCTCGAAGGCTCCGACGGTCTCGTTACCCGACCGCCGCTCCGATAGCTTCCGGCCGGAGCGACCCAGTAGCCGGGGGGCATGGTTACCGCTGGAAATCCAGGACCCTATCACGGCGCACACCGACACCGATTTCGGCCCTGGCGCAAGACCCGCGGCGCGACCGAGGGCGATTCGGGGAGCCCGTCCGAAGAGCGGAGGGGGTCGGTGGTGGCGGCCTGCCTCCAGCAGGGCCGCAACGTGCTGGACGACCTCATCGCCTGCCACGAGGCCCACCCGCTCGGCCATCCCGCTCCCTCATCGCGACCCGGAGAGGCCGCGGGACGCTCTGACGCTCTGCGGCCTGACCTGGGGCCGTGGTCGCTATTTCTCGCCCGGGAACGCGACCAGTGTCCGACGCATGGCCTCGGGTGGCTCGGGCGCGAAAACTCGGCCGCCGAGAGCGTTGATGATGTGGGTGATCTGGCTGCCGGACCGGCCGTCCAGCCACACCGTCGTGAGGTGGCGAAACTTGACACCGGGGACGGCGGGGGCTTCGACGGCGCTCTGGGCCTTCACGGGCGCGTCGCGGAAATAGCAATACACCCCCACGCCCCAGGCCTCGTGGCTGGTCACGCCGTCGGCGACCTTGTACGAGGCGAAGCCGTTGGTCTTGCCGCTCATCCAGGACGCCTGATCCGGTGCGTCATACGGCATTTCCGACTGGTACAGGTACACGCGGCCGCCGTTGCCGTTCCAGAGGGTCTGGTACTCCTCGTGGTGCTCGTTGAACAGGCCGTAGATGGTCACGCCGTTGCCGTTGACGACCAAGCCGTTCTTCGTCGGGTTGGTGGTCCACCCGACGCCAGTGCCGTGATCCGCACGCCAAATCCAAAGCTGGTCCGCCACGACATGATTGCTGTTGATCTGGACGCCCACGTCGTTCTTGCCCGCCGCGGGGCCGCCGGTGCGCACCGTCATGTCATAGAGGAAGGTGGGGTTGGCCGAATGATCGGCCTTACTGTCTGCGGGGCCGACCTCCAGGAGCGTCGTCGACCTGACCGCCCCCGCGTCGAGGATCAGTCCGGCGACTTTCACACCGTCCACATCGGCCACCGAGAGGATCGGCAGGCCTTTTTTCGGAATGAGCGACGGCACGCCGAGACCGAGGAGAATGAGATCGGCCTTGGTGATCCGAAGGGTGTCGTCGAGCGAATAAACGCCGGGCGTGAACAGGATGTGCTTGCCCCTGGCCAGTGCGGCATTGATGCTTTCGGCCGTCGCCTCCTCGGGCCGGGCGATGTAGAAGCGGTCGATGGGAATCGATTCGCCGGGCGTCGGGCCGTCGAGCCAGCTTACGCCCCGGGCGTCGGTCTTGAGCGCCGGGACGAAGACGCGGTATTCGCCGGAGCCGTCCATGAAGAGGTATGGCTTTTCCCGAATGACGGGCGTCTTGTCCACCACCGTGTAGGCCGGGTTCGGGAACGTGCCTTTGGGGGCGTTGGCGCATCCGACGAACACCATGTTCCACACGGCGTTGCTCCACTCGGACCACTGGCTGTTGCGGGAGAGCCACTGCTGCTGCGAGGCGGGGACGACCTTACCGTCCACGACCGAGTCGGCCAGGAACCCGCCGCTGGCGTAGCCCACGTTCCCTTTCGGGCCCCAGTCGAACAATTGAAGCTCGCCCTTGACGTGGATGCGCCGCAAGGGGGCGGCCTGGGAGATCGCGATGCGTGCGACGCCTTTAGTGGTCTTGTAGGGCACGTTGGACGACGGCGTGACAGCGAAGTTCTCCAGCGTCCGCCAGAAGTTGTTCAGCGCGTGGCCATTGGGATCCCACTTGGCGTTGACGGTCACGCCTCCGTCGATGTGTACGTCGTCGGGGTCTTGCCCCAGGCCGGCCACATGGGTGTAGAAGCCGACGTTGAAGTTGACTTCGTACTTGCCCGGCTTGAAGAGCAGCGCATAGCGTTCGGAGCCGAACTGGTTCTTCTCCATCTCCGAGAAGATCTCATTCGCAGTTTTCTCGACGTCGGCGGCGGGCATTCTCGGGTCGAACACGAACACGTTCGGGCCGAAGATGGTGGAATTGGCCTTGGAGGGCGGGGCACCGAAGGCGACGACCGGGATCGCAGCGCACATGGCAGCGGCGGGCAAGAACCGGAGGATCGACCATGCTGGCGAGAACATTCTGTGCACTCCACGGATGCTTGATGCTGCTTCCCCGGTTACGCGGTGGAGGTTCTCCTTTCCGGGACGGCCCGAACCGGTGACCCTCAGTATAGGAGCCCCGCTGCTTCCGGGCTATCCCAGGTCGTGAAGGGTTACCGGGGAAAATCTCCCGGCGGGGAGGTCGTTTCCTTCGCGCGTTTCGGAGGGTAGACTCTGCCGGAGGAGTCGAGGCCGAGGCCCCGGAGGGCGTCCGTCCGGGGAGGGTCGGCCCAGCCGTATTCTCTCGAAGGTCCGCGACGATGACGTTCCGCACGCAGAACCGCCGGGAATTCCTCCGCGTGGCGGCGACAAGTCCCGCGCTGCTCCCGTTCCTCATGCCTTTCGGCCGGTCGATGGCCGACGAGGCGCGGGCCAAGAATGACCGGGCCCGGCTCGGCCTGATCGGCTGCGGCCGCCAGGGCTCGTGGGATGCCCGGGGCGCGTCCCAGTTCGGCGATTTCCTCGCCGTCTGCGACGTGAACAAGGGCCACGCCGGGACGGTCAATGCCGACCGTCGCATCGGCAAGGATAAGGCGGACGTCTACGAGGATTATCGTAAGATCCTCGACCGCAAGGATATCGACGCCGTGATCATCGGCACACCCGACCACTGGCACGCGAAGATCTGCATCGACGCCATGCGGGCGGGCAAGGACGTCTACTGCGAGAAGCCGATGACCCTGACCATCGACGAGGGCAAGAAGATCGGCCGGGTCGCCCAGGAGACCGGCCGCGTCGTCCAGGTCGGGACGCAGCAGCGGAGCGACCACAACCGGGTGTTCCTGCTGGCCGTGGCGATGGTCCGGGCGGGCCGGATCGGCAAGATCAGCAAGGTCACGGCGGCCATCGGCGATGGCCCCACCGGCGGCCCGTTCCCCGTGGCCAAGCCCCCGGCCGACCTCAACTGGGACATGTGGCTGGGCCAGGCGCCCGGGGTCGCGTATCGCGAGAAGCGGTGTCATTATGATTTCCGATGGTGGTACGAGTACTCCGGCGGGAAACTCACCGACTGGGGCGCCCACCACGTCGACATCGGCCAGTGGGCCATCGGTATGGAGGGCTCGGGGCCGAACAGCATCGAGGTCGACAAGGGCGTGCTCCCGGTCGAGTTCAAGGGGGGCTATCCCACGGTCGACGACCGCTACAACACCACGACCGAGTTCCACGTGCGGGCCAAGTTCGCCAACGGCGTCACGATGGAGATCCGCAACGACACCGAGAATGGTGTGAGCTTCCAGGGCAGCAACGGGAAGATCTTCGTCACCCGCGATCGGATCGACCTCGAAGGCGGGGCCGTCGGCGCGCTCTATAAGGATCCGGTGCCCGAGTCGCTGCTGCACGAGCTGCGCAAGGGCACGAAGGTGGACGGCCACATGGCCAACTTCTTCGAGTGCGTTCGCGACCGCTCCGTGCCCGCCGCCGACGTCTGGACCCATCACCGGGCCCTGACCACCTGCCACCTGGCCAACATCGCGATCCGGCTGGGCCGGCACAAGCTCACCTGGGACCCGACCAAGGAGGAGATCGTCGGCGACTCCGAGGCCAACGCCTGGCAGACCCGCCCGCAGCGGGCCGGTTACGAGGTCACCGCCTGAAACCCTGTAGCGATGACTGCGGCCCCGGGAGACGCACACCTCTTGCGAGGCTGCTTGTTTTCTGGAGGTGTGACCGTCAGTATACCAGTTCTTGAACGGTTACGTCCAGGCTCAAACCGTATCGGGATCGATGCCCAACTCGCGGAGCTTGTCCGCGAGTCGAGAGGCACGGAGCCGTTCCTCGTCGGCGCGACGTTGGAACTCATCGACGAGACGTTGAGCCTCATCCGCGGCGGATTGCTTGATCGGTGCGCTCGATGTCGATGGGCAGCAGGTTGCCCTGGAGGTCATACCAGCGCAGCCAGGGTGCCGTCGCGTTGCTGAACAACGCGTGCCAGAGACCGAGCGCGGCACTCACTGGCTTGATCGGATAATGTCCCCGGCGATTGGGTCGAAGCCGCCGATAACGCCCCTTCTCGAGCCGATAGACCTCGAGTTCGCCCGTGGCCACGATGAAGATCGCGTAATACAGGCTGCGGATGGCTTGCTCGTAGACCCAAAACTTGCCCTCGTAAGGAGTTTGATCGCGCTCCTTGTCGCCATCGTCCGAGGCATATTCGATGAGGATCGTCGGAGGGACGTGTTCTTTCCAGAGCACGTAAGAGCGTCGATAATCGTCCTGGAGTAACGGCGGGACGCCCGGGACATAGAACCAGTCGGGGCAGATCGCTCCATGAACGGGGGGATCGGTCAAGCGCCAGTAGATGCCGCAGTCATGGCCGAACGTATAGAAATGGCCGGGATGGAGCCGCTCCAAGGTCGGTCTGATCCCTGGTCCAGGATCTCGCCCTGGGGCTGCTCGCGGAAGTTTTCCACAATTTCGCCATTTTCTTCGGGCAGCTCGAGATGGCCGGGGAGAAGGAGCGGCAACGCGCCATTCTCCGCGGGCGGCCGATATCGTCCGTCGGGGCCATAGAATGGCGGTTTCGGCCTGGAAGGAGCGATCGACATGGCATCGTCTCCTCGATGATCGGCTGGATCGAACTCAATTCCTGGCCGCGCCGGCCAGGGTCAGTCCCTGCACTTCGATGTGCTCACGGCTGGTCCAGGAACCATTTCCTCGCTCGACGCGATGGTAGAGCGTGTCGCGCTCGACGGGGATTCGGCCGGCCTCGGCGATCAGACGCTGGATCTCCGCCACCGTGACTTCCTGGGGTGTCTCGGCGCCGGCTTCGTGGTAAATCTTCTCGTGGACGACCGTGCCGTCGAGATCGTCGGAGCCGAAAGACAGGGCGACCTGGGCCGTCTTGAGGCCGAGCATGACCCAGTAGGCCTTGATGTGCGGGAAATTGTCGAGCATCAGCCGGCTGATGGCCATCACCTTGAGGTCCATGACCCCCGAAGGCTTGGTCAGATGGGCCATCTGCGAGTTATCGGGATGGAACGCCAGGGGGATGAATGTCTGGAACCCGCCGGTCTCATCCTGGAGCTCGCGGAGCCGGACCAGATGGTCGATCCGATGCTTCGGCTGATCGATATGGCCGTAGAGCATCGTGGCGTTGGAGTGCAGGCCCATCCGATGCGCGGTGCGGTGGATGTTGAGCCACGCTTCGGTCGAGGCCTTGGCCCCGCAAATCTGCTCGCGGACCTCGGGGTGGAAGATCTCGGCACCGCCGCCCGGTAGGCTCCCGAGTCCGGCTTCGACCAGATCCCGGAGCACTTCCTCGACCGACTTCCTGGCGATCTTGCAGAAGAACTCGATCTCGACGGCGGTGTAGGCCTTGATGTGGATCTCGGGAGCGGTCTCCTTGATCCAACGGACGACGTCAACGTAGTAGCTGAACGGGAGCTTGTTGTGCAGCCCGCCGACGATGTGCAGCTCGGTCGCCCCGCGCGAGGCGGCCTGCCGGGCCCGCTCGACGATCTGCTCTTGCTCCATGACGTACGCGCGGGCCTCGCCCAGGTCCGCCCGGAACGCGCAAAAATCGCAGGTGTAGACGCACACATTAGTCGGATTGATGTGCGTATTCACATTGTAGTAGCCGAAATTGCCGTTATAGCGCTCGCGGACGAGGTTGGCCATTGCGCCGAGGGCGAACAGGTCGTTCGAAGCCTCGAGGGCCAGGCCGTCCTCGAAGCTGAGCCGTTGACCCGACTCCACTTTCTCCCGGATTGCATCCATGATGTCACTCTCGTTACTCATCGCCTGACTCTCCTCTCCGGGACGATCCGGTTCCACGATCGTGGATTCCGGATCATCGCCAAACCTCGGGCTCAGCACCTGGGGATGCCGCCAATGGTTGTTTCTGTGATTTTAGTCCGAATTGAACGAATCATCAACCGCTGCTGAAGGCGTGGGTCGAGGACTCGTCCGTCACGTGCGTCCCCGAACGAATAGGTCGAGAGCGGAAACGAGCAGCAGGCCCATACTGATTACGATATTGACCTGGAAAAAGGCGACGTTGACCCGCGTCAGGTCGTCCGGGCGGACCAACGCGTGTTCGTAGACCAGGAGCGCGGCCACTGCGGCAACTCCCAGGAAATAGATGGGTCCGAGCGGATAAACCAGACCCAGGACAACCAGCGGCACGATCATGAGAGCATGGCACGCCGCAGCCAACCGCAACGCTCCGCGAACTCCCAGTGAGCCCGGGATGCTACGCAAGCCGGTCCGACGATCGAAGTCGATATCCTGACACGCGTAGATGATATCGAACCCCGCGACCCAGAGGAGCACGGCCATGGCCAGCAGGACCGGGGGCCATTGCAGATCGCCGCGGAGCGCGATCCAGGCCGCGATCGGAGCCAGGCTGAGCGAGAGTCCCAGCCAGAAATGGGCGAGACTGGTGAATCGCTTTGCGTAGGAGTAACCCAGGAGCCAGAGCAAGACGGGGATGGAGAGGGCGATCGGCCATCGGTTCGGCAGGAAGAGGAGCGTCGCGGCGATGAAGGCCGTCGCGGCGATGGCCGTGAAGGTCGCGACCGCGCCGACGCTGAGCTGGCCCGAAGGGAGGTGTCGGCCCGCCGTGCGCGGGTTCATGGCATCGTAAGATCGATCGGCCAGGCGGTTGAAGGCCATCGCCGCCGAGCGGGCAGCGGCCATGCAGAGCAAGATACCGACCCAATCCTGGATGCGCGGGGATCGGCTGCCCGGGGCATGGGCTGCAAGCGTCGCTCCCAGCAGCGCGAAGGGCAAGGCGAACAGCGTATGGCTGAACTTGACGAGCTCGAAGTAGTCGCGCATTCGAAACGAGGCTCATGATAGATGCTCCGCGGGATGGCTCGCTGAAGCCGTGGGGCCGCCCGGGGCAGCGTACTTCCGGGAGAGCGCGACCACAATCCGGTCCCCGAGCAGCGGGCAGATCGAGGCCCCCGCGCCGAGGACCCGGAAGATCCAGACGAATCGTCGCAGGACCGAGAGGCGTCGCCGGGGATGGTCGAGCAGACCGACGATCCGTCGGGCGACTTCCTGAACGTCGGCGGTCATCCAGGGCGCGGCATTGTCCAGGATCGGATCAACATGGCCGCCCGCCGGCACCAGCGAGTTGATGGCATCCATGAAATCGGTCTTGATCGGCCCGGGCTCGACGAGGCAGATACGCACGCCGCTCGACCACAGCTCCCGGCGGATGGCGTCGTTCCAGTAGGCGATCCCGGCCTTGGTCGCGCCATAGGCTCCCAGGGCCGAGTTGGCCACGCAGGTGATCGCGGAGCCGATGTTGATGAGCGTACCGCGTCGTTCGATCAACGACGGCAAACCGAGTCGGCCTAGCATCATCGGTGCGGCGAAGTTCACGGCGATCTGGCGGGCCAGTTGATCGGGATCGGCGTCCGCGAACTGGGTCGGGAGCCCGAGACCCGCGTTGTTGATCAGGATGTCGAATCCGCCAAACTTCGCGGTCGTCTCGGCGATGAGGCGTCCGGGCGTCGCCGGGTCGGCCAGGTCGGCGGCGATCGTCAAGACCTCGAGATCCGGTTGCTCAGACCGGAGCTCGTCCGCCAAACGATCGAGACGATCGCGACGCCTGGCGGTCAAGACCATGGCCCTGGCTTTCCGACGCCGGACGAGTTCTCGCGCCACGGCTTCGCCGAGACCGGCCGAGGCTCCGGTGATCAGGACGACCGGTTGTATCGGGAATCTCGGTGCATCTCCAGACATGGCCTTACCTTACAGGTCCTCGAAGAGTTCCGGATGAGTTTGTTCCAGCTCCATCTTCGAGTTCGAAATCCCATCGCGTATCGTCGGCGAGATCCGCCGGCTCGAGGGTTCCCCATTGCGGAGAGAGGGCGTTGTGGATGCCGAACTGGTCGCAGACGCGGCCGACCACGAAGTCGACCAGGTCTTCCAGGCGACGCGGACGGTGATACCAACCGGGCATGGCCGGCAGGACGACGGCGCCGGCGCGGGTCACGCTCAACATGTTCTCCAGATGGATCAAGCTCAAGGGCGTCTCGCGAGGGACCAGCACGAGCTTGCGGCGCTCCTTGAGGTGGACATCCGCGGCGCGCGTGATGAGATTGGTGGTGATGCCGTGCGCGATCGCCCCGAGCGTGCTCATGCTGCACGGGATGATGACCATCCCCCCCGTGGGGAATGAACCGCTGGCGATCCCCGCACGGAAGTTCTGGTGGTGGTGATAGTGGATCCGACCGGGTCCCGCGCCGGCCAGGATGTGAGGGTCGAACGCATCGAGGCTCAGTTCGATATCAAGCTCCTCGCGGATGACCTGCAACGCGCTGGGGCTGAGCGTCAGGTGGACCGTACGTCCCATCCGGCACAGGAAGGAGAGCAATCGGACGGCATAGGCCGCGCCGCTCGCGCCCGTGATGGCCACGACCAGCTCGTCTTGGCTCGAAGGACCGGGCTCGGTCATGGGCTCGCGTCCTTGGAGCCGCCCGGCAGCACTTTGGTGCCGAGATAGAGGGTGGCGATCCCGAAGGTCAATGGATGGAGTTGCAGCGAAATCAAGCCGCGCGAGGCCAGGAGGTCGAGCATCGCCCGGCCGTCGGGAAACTCGAGGACGCTCCTGGGCAGATAGTCGTAAGCACCATCGTCGTTCGGCGCCAGGGCTTGTCCGACCCGCGGCAGAAGATGGCGGAAGAACGCCAGGTAGAGCCGGCCAAGGATTCGCCCCGTGGGTCGCGAGAATTCCAGGATCGCCACCTTGCCACCCGGCCGGGCGACCCGGATCAGCTCGTCGATACCTCGGACGGTGTCGCGGACATTCCTCAAGCCGAACGCCACGCTGACCACTCCGAAGGTATTGCTCGGCACGGGCAGGCGCTGGGCGTCGCCCTCGACGAGCGTGACCCGTCCATCCGCGCCGGCCTTGCGGACTTTCTCCCGGCCGATTTCGAGCATCTCGCGGCAGAAGTCGGTGCCGACGATCGGCGATTGACCTCGACCGGCTCGGTGATAGGCCAGGGCCAGATCGGCCGTCCCGGTGCAGCAATCGAGCACGGGAACACCCGGCTCCGGCGGGGCCATCCGGGTCGTGAAGCTCCGCCAGGAACGATCGATGTTCAGGCTCAGCAGATGGTTGAGGAAATCATAACGGCCTGCGATCGAGGCGAACATCCGCTGGACCCGACGGTCGGACTTGTCGATTCGCTGGGGAGTCGAGGACGGTTCAACCGGGCTGGACACGCTCATTTTTTCGGGCCAAGTGGAGGTGGACTCGGGGTGATCCCCGGCTTCCTCGACAACCGGACATTCGGGCCAAGGTCTAGGGACATTGTGGTCAGTCGGATAGCGGGTCGGCAAGGTCGCGGAGCGATGCGGCCCGCAATTGCATGAATGTTGGAAGAGTTTCACGCAGAGACGCGAAGGGCGCAGACCTAGTGGCTAGTAGCTAGTGGCTAGTGGCTAGATCAAACCGGTCGTTACTAGCCACTAGCCAGAGCGCTCCTCCTCTGCGTCTCTGCGTGAAACGCTCCTCTGGATCTCGGCCGACCGTCCGCCACTGAGCGCTCGTCGGACTCGAGTCGATCCGGGGGATTGGTCTCGATCCCGAAATCGATCTGGGTTAAGAATCATTGCCGTGTCGCTCCGAGCCCCGAACTCGCCCCGACTCTACTGACGCACGAGCAAGGAAGCTCGCTCCATGAACCCCACGAAAGCGCTCTGGATCCTGATCGCCGCATCGGCGATGGTTCGACTGATCTGTGCGATCTCCCTGGGCTTGGGGAACGATGAGGCGTATCACTTCCTGTATGCGGCCCATCCGGCTCTCAGTTATTTCGACCATCCGCCGATGATGGCCTGGGTCGAGATGGCGGGCCTGGCCTTGCCCGGCGCGGGGACCTCGGCCTGGGCCGTCCGGATCGGCTTCATCCTGCTATTCGCCGGATCGACGGTGATCCTGGCGCAATTGACTGGCCGGTACTACGGGCCGAAGGCCGGATTCCTGGCGGCGTTCGCCCTGAATGTCACGGGCTACTACGGGTTGGCGGCTTCGATGTTCGCGCTGCCCGACGGTCCCCTGCTCTTCTTCTGGTTGTTGACGATCGACCGCTTGAGCCTCGCGCTGGACGAGGCCGATCCCCGGAAGTTGAGACCCTGGGTCTGGGTCGGTATCGCCTGGGGCGGCGCCCTGTTGAGCAAGTATCACGCCGTCTTTATTCCGGTGGGGGCCGCACTTTACGTCTTGCTCGACGCACGGATGCGGCGACGGTGGTTATTCCGGCCGGGCCCTTTCGTCGCGCTCGCGATCGGCGTGATCCTCTTCAGCCCGGTCCTGGTATGGAATGCCGGCCATGGCTGGGTGTCCTTCCTGTTCCAGGGGGGCCGCGCGGTGGGCGGCTGGACGCCCCGGCCGGACTATCTGTTCGTCGCGATCCTGGCCCAGGCCGGCTATCTGTTCCCCTGGATGTGGATACCGCTGGTCGCGGTCCTGTTGAAGGGTTGGCGGGGATGGTGGACGACCGCCACGGATGCGGAGCGGCTCTGGCTCTGCCTTTCGGCCGTGCCGCTGGGCCTGTTCACGGTGTTGGCGTGTTTCCGACCCGTCCTGCCGCACTGGGGATTGATCGGGATGGTATCGCTCTTCCCGATCCTGGGGCGAAACTGGGCCGCGCGTTGGGAACGAGATCCGCGGCCCTCGCGACGATTGGCGCCTTACGCGTGCCTCTCGTTGAGCCTCGTCTTGCTGACGCTCGTCGAGTTCCGCACCGGCTGGTTCCAGCGCGGAGGCGGCTCTTCGTTGGGGCTCCTCGAGGCCCGGAACGATCCGACGCTCGACCTGTACGGTTGGGACCAGGTCGCCGACCGGATCCGTCGCCTCGGGCTGGTCAACGACCCACGCGGTTTTGTGTTTACGCGATACTGGTACCAAAGCACCAGATCGCTTATGCGATGGGCAACGATCGGCCGGTCCTGTGCTACAACACCGAGGATTCCCGCGGATTCGCCTTCTGGAGCCGCCCGGAAGATTGGGTCGGCCGCGACGCCGTGCTGGTGCTGGTGGGAGACGAGCCGATCGCCGTGGCTCGCTACTTCCGCGCTGGTTCACGCAGGTCGAGCCGGCCTCGGAATTCTGGGTCGAGCGGGGCGGCAAGCCCGTCCGTCGAATCCGGCTCTATCGATGTGCTCAGCAGCGCGTCGCGTTTCCGTTCGGCCTCGAGCACGCGGTGCCGGTCGCCCGACGCGACGGCAAGCCGGGGGCCGCGACACGCTGAGGCGGCCGACGTCACATGCTGCAGCACCGCCTGGACGAGTCGTGGCGGAAGGCGGCGTGACAGAAGGAGCGGCGCGAGCATCGGCGAACGAAGGCGTGAGAATCGGCGGGCCGAAGGGCGCGGCCCGCCGATGACCCGACCGGGCGTGTCGCCGGCCGCGAGTCGGCGCCGCGCCGACCGTCCGCCCGCGCCCGGGTCTGGGAGGGGCTGGCGCCCACCTCAGAGCGACATGGCGTGCTGGAATCGCATACGCGAGCGGTGGCCCGAGCCGGCCGGGCTCGACCGATGGATACAGCGAACCGGCCCGCGACTTTTGTAGGAGGGGCTCCGTCCGCCGAACGGCCCGATCCGTCCCGAGGACGGGCGACCTGGCCGTCAGGTGCTGGAGATGGAACCGATCGGGACCGGAGCGGGGACCGTCATCGGCGGGCCGATCTGGACCACCTGGGCCTCGGTCACCACGAAGGGGATCACGGGGCCGAGCACGACGGTCAAGATCGGCTCGGGCGAGCTTCCCGCAGGTGGGATGCTCGACGACGCGGCGTCCGCGCTCGCGGCGCTCGAGGCGGCCACGGCCGTGTGTGCGTGGACTCGGGCCGCCTGCAGGTGGTGGGCCGCCTTGTGGACCTCTGCCCGAGCCATCGGCCGGAGCAGTCCGGCATGGGGGCTCACGACCGAGGGCACGTCGCGGGCCTCGAGCGGCTCGAGCTGAAGCCGGCAAATGCGATTGAGTCGCTGGATGGTCATCGGGTCACCTCCCGGTTGTGGCTGCGTGGTACTTATGGCAAGGACATGGCGCGAACACTCGCAACATCGCCTACGACGAACTCCCAGACGGTACCGAAACCATCGGCCCCTCCGTCAAGCGTCGTGCCGTACAGGTTGCCGTCCGCGTCAAGGGTGAGGCCGCCCATCGGACTGGAACCGTTCGTTCCGTCGAACGAGGCGAGCGTGGTGATGGTGCTACTGCCTTTGACGATCTCCCAGAGCGTGTCGCCGATAATTCCGTAGAGGTTTCCCTGCGAGTCCAGGATCAAGCCGTGCGGAACTTCGGCTCCATTGATCCCGCTGAAGACGAATTGCTTGCTGTAACCATAAGCGCCATTGGCGAGCCTGCTGTACTCCAACACGAATGCCCGATGGGTTGCTCCACTAAAGCCCGCCTCGTAGATTTCGCCTTGCGAGTCCGTGGCCAGAGGTTCGGTCCCGGGGAGCGTGGTGATGGTACTGCTCCCCTTGACGATTTCCCAGATCGCACCAGTCGTCGTGACCGGCGTCCCATAAAGGTTGCCCTGCGCGTCGAGAGTCACGCCGTATTTAGGATACTCCCCATTGGCGCCGTCGAATGAAGCGATCGTGGAAATTGCGTTGCTGCCCTTTACGAGCTCCCACACGGTGCCCATATTGTCCGCACCGCCGTAGTAGGTGGTGCCGTACAGGTTTCCCTGCGCGTCCAGGGCCACGCCAGCCTCTGGTTCGTAACGAGAGGCGTCGTTGAATGAGGCGAGTGTGATGATCGCGTTGGTCCCCTTGACGATTTCCCAGACCGTGCCCTCGCCGCCGATTACGCCGTCAGGGCCGCCAAGTGCGGCCGTTCCGTAGAGGTTTCCCTGAGGGTCTATGGTCACGCCGCCCTGAGGATATGCTCCATTAGTGCCGTCGAATGAAGCAAGCGTCACGGGCGTGCTACTGCCCTTGGCAATTTCGTACACAGTACCAAAGCCGTACGTCCCGCCACTCGAGGTCGTCCCGTACAGGTTTCCTCGAGAATCCAGAGTCACCCCGGCATCAGGATTTCCTCCGTTGGTACCGCTCGAGCTCCCACCGAATGAGGCAAGTGCCACGAGTGCTCCGCTGATTGGCGGATTCGACGATTGGCTACCGTGACCGGTCGTCTTGAACGTCAAGGCGAATCCAGTTTTGGGGGCGACCCCGAACAGAGCTGTGCCGGTCGTGCCGTCCGCCCGCAACAGGCGTTTCGTTCCTCCCGAGATCGTGAAATTGTAAACATCCGTCGTCGATGACGATAGAGTCAACAGCAGTTTGCCAGAGGCATTCGACAGCTCGAACGTCGAACCGCTCAGGTCGGGCAGTCCATCGGACAAAGTCGATCCCGGGTGCGCGAGCGATCCCGACACCTTGACCGTCGCGCCCATCGGTGGAAATGGCTTCTTCTCGCGGAAGCCGGGGGCCACTTCCGAGAAGGTCGCCGTGAGCTTCAGTGGAAGGTTTCCGTTGAACTCAAAAGGCTTGGGAATCTTGCTCGCCATAATAGCCGCGGCCGCCGCCGGCCTTCCGATTCCGGACGAGAGTAGCACCCTCTCTTCCATCATCTCCAGTCGAAGTGCGATCCCACATCGTACTCTCATCGGAATCCCTCAGGATAGATCACTGCGATGCCTTCTGCCGGATCGATTCAGCTTGCGGCCAATCAACAGACCTGATATGCCCAAGCACATAAGCACTACTCCCGATGGTTCGGGAGCGGCGGATGCAACCACCGCGATAACCCACGGGTCAGTTCCTCCCATCTGCGGGTTGTCTGTCAGCCAGTAACCGATTCCGAGGTAGCCGTTCGAGGCGGAGTAGATGCTGTCTCCCTGTCCGACTGAGGGTCGAAAGTAACCGAGCTCAGCAGACGAAGAACCAACAGGACCTACGAGGTAGAACTCGCTTGGAATTGCGTTATTCTCACCCATTGGGAGCAGGAGTTGCTGGTCTGTGGCCATGAGAAGGCTCACGGTACTCGTGACGCCGGATAGGGTTAAGGGCGGCCCGGCCGGAGGCGTCACCGTCCATGTCCATGCGACGATGTCCGCCGCCGTTAGTCTGCCGAGATTCCCGTCGGTCGTGATCGTTCCCGACAATGTCGCTCCCTGCTGATCCGCGGGATAATCCTGAATCGAGTAAGTGATTTGCCCCGCTTCGGCGATCTCCGAGGAAACCATCAGGACGATCGTTGTGACTACCGAAAATGCAATGTGTCTCATCGTTGCTCCCGGCGGATTTGGTGGTTTGACCGACATGTGATGCCCGAACGACGTCCATTCGCCATCCTTGCGTGCGACCCCTTCCCCACCGCGCGGCGCGAGCGCCATCGGAGGGAACCCCGAGTCAGCCGTTGCCATCGCGACGCGCCTTGGCCGTGCGGTCGCTCGATGACTGAAATTGGGATTCAGTCCTTCGAAGGAGGCTTATCGCGATCCAGTGCCACACCGGCGAACTCGACTCGCTCGAGTGGCTGGACCTGCACGCGAAACTCCTTGAGATTCTCGAGAGGCAGCGGGAATTCGGCTTTGAACATGTAAAGCTCACCTGCTCGATATGATAATGACTGGCGGCCGAACCATTCCTTGCCATCGCGGTCTACGGCGACCAGTCGTAGAAAGACATCACGTTGGGTGTGGGTCACGGTTACAGTCGCTCCCTGATTCGACTCGACCGGCTCGCTGAACATGTAGCCCCCGCGCTCCGAGTCAGCCGGGCCCTCCGATGGTCCATGGGTTGCTTCTGTGGTCCACGTCCCCGTCCCAACTGCGAAGCGGATCGTGCAGGTCTTGAGCGAGCGTGGTAGCGCACCGACCCACTCGTGCAAATCCGGGACGGGCGCGCCGTCCAGTACCGGATTCTCCCAGCCACCGATGTTGGACTCCAATATTTCCCACTGGCGCTCCGCATTCGGCTGCAAATTCGTGAAGCGTGCGACAACGGCGCGCACGACGCTGTTCTCGCGTACGTTGAGACCTGCTCTGGACGCATCACACGGTGACTCGGTCAGCGGCCTCCCATCAGGACGGTACCACGTGTGAGGGCCGGAGGGATGGGGCGAGACTCCGATCACCTCGACTTGTGCGCCACTCGGCAGCACCCGGGTCCATCGCGGGTCGGGTGCGGTCTGGCGGCGACTTCGCTGGGCGTCTGCGTCTGCGGTCGCCTGGAGTGGACTCGTGGGCAGAGCCGGCGGTGCTTGCCGGGCCAGCGCGACGGCGACCAATCCCGCGGCAAGAACGCCGGCAGTCGCGGCCATCGTGATGTTCTGCCAGATCATCATCTGAAGGGTTTCCTTCACAAGAATTGTGACCGCGGGGGGCGATCCGACGGCTGAGCGTGAGATGGAAGAGTGGACGATCGATTTCAAGAGCGCCGCTGGAACGGCCGCACCGGCTTCGGGACAAAGCACTATCGTTGTGCTCGCCGCCAGGGGCGCGATCCCGCGGCGAGTCAGCCGTCCCCTGAGCCGAAGCCGGCCTCTGGTGAGCCGGCTCTTGAGGGTAGCCACAGGCCAGGCGAGCTGACGGGCTGCCTGCTCGTGTGTCATACCCTGCAAATCGCACAGGTTGACAGCGCACCGGTACTTGAGCGGAAGCCGGTCAAGCTCAGTGCTAACGATCTCGCGGATTTCAGACTTTTCCACATCGGCTCGTGGATCTTCGCTAGCAGTCACTGGAGCTTCGGGGCGACCCGAGGATCGACGGCTCGCATGGAAACGAGCCCGCACCGCGACGCGATGGGCCACGCCGTAGAGCCACCGACCCAGCGAGTCATCGACGTGTAGTGACTTGGCCTTCCGCACAAGGAGTAAGAACGTCGCCTGAAATGCATCCTCGGCCTCGTGGACATCACCGAGCACGCGACGGCAAACGCCCCAGACCATCGCGCTGTGACGATTCGCCAACGCTTCGAACGCGATCTCCGCGGCTTGGGCTGCCTCGACTGACTCGGCGCGCTCGTGTGCGAAGCGCTCGAGGAGCTGGCGGTCCGTCAGGGTCAACAAGTTTCCCTCGGTGAGGAGAGTCCGAAGGTGCGGAAGCACGCGGGAATTTTTCAAGTTGCGAATGCCCATCGAGTTCGTCACCGATTCGACAACGTCAGCAGTACTATGCGGCCATTCCCCCTGGGATACCCAATTTTTTCAGAAAACTTGGAATTTTTTCCGAACGTCCAGAGCGCGTAGTTGCCATAGATCACGAGTCCTTTCGCGATCTCTGCCGCGGCGAGGGTCGGAGTACCGGTACGCCTTTGACCATCAGGCGCCGAACGACCATCGGAACGGAGTCGACCTGCCGGCGGCCGAGGCTCATGAGCGGACCTCGGCCCGGTACCACGACGCCATGGCCATCAAGTACCGCCGCGCCAGCCGCCACCCTTGGTTCCCCATCGCGCCCGAACCGCCGTAGCTAGAGCTGTAAACGCAGAGGGTTGTATGGGGAAGTGCCCGCGACGGCGGGTGGGACGGCGGAGGTCCCTCGGGGCACTTCCCCATACAACCCTCTGCGTTAGTCCCCCTTCAGGGGTAAAGAAACTCAGGCAAGAAATCGAAGGCAGGCTGAGAATCTCAGTCACGGGTATCCTACGATTGTCCGCCACGAGGAGCGTGGCCAGTAGCTCGGAAGCAACCATGCCATGTATCGGTTCTTCCGCACTCCTGATGATGGCAATCGACGAGAGTGATTGGGCTGACGGGCTTTGCGCCCGATACGGTCCGGCGTAAGGACCCCCGAAGTAGCTATACACTCACCCCTTATCAAAGAAGTGGGTCACAAACCAACCGACTCCAATCCTCAATAAGCGCGGAAGTACCCATTTACCGAGGAGTTAACGTCGTTTCCCGCAAGGGTTCGGGTACGAACCCGTGCGGAGTGACGCCGAGCCCGAGAACAAGCCTCGGCACTCGCGAAACAGTTACTGGTCGGCCTGGAGTGCCCCAGCGGTCTGACCCGAGATCGAATCAGGGTTGAGAGGAAGACGACTTCGCCTTCGCCGGACGCGGGGCGAGGGGGCGAAGCTCGTTGCGCCGGAGCAGGTCGTTCCAGGCCTCGAGACCCTTGCCGGCGGGATGGTCGGGGTCGTATCCGAGGTCATCGCGGCCCGTCAGGCGCTTCAAGGAATCGAGGGCGAGCTCGCGGATGCCGACGGATTGCTGGTCGGCCGAGAGGAGGGCGACGAGCTTGGGATAGATGTCGCCCTTGGAGACTTCCTCGGGGGAGTATCCGACGAGCATGCGCTGGGCGACGGCCCCCACGCTCTCCCCGAATTCCTCGTCGAGCTGGCCGCGCACGCGATTGACGGCATCGGGGCCGAGGCCCATGTACGAGCGGATGGCCTCGATCGTCCGTCGCCGCGCGACCGGATCCCCCTCTCGCGAGAGGATCGGCATCAGGAGCGAGAGCTCGCCCTGGGCCTTGAGGGCCGAGACGGCCAGTTGCTTGACCTCGGGGCGATCATCCTCGATCGCCGCGACGATCTCCGCCAGCACCGGTTGACCGACGTGGAACATCTTGAGGAACTGGTCCCGGACCTGGAGTTCATAGGGAGTCGGATCCGACTGGGTCGTCCAGGCCGGCAGGTTCTCCGGCGTCGAGACCTTGACCCCTCCGGCGTCCACCACGGCGACGTTACCCGCCTTGATCGGCTCGGATTTGTTGTCAACGGCCAGCACGACCTCCCCCTGGATGCAGCCGACGGAAAGCGGCGGGATTCGCAAGATCGACTGACCATACGTCCGCATCTCGAGCCTCTCCAGGCCGACGGTGCTCTCGGGCGTCATCTCCAGGGTGGCGGATCGATTCGCGAAGGCGACCTTGAGCGAACCGGACGCGGGCTTGGAGATCAGGAGCCGACCCTGCACGATCTCCAGCGCGGGCACGGCATCGGAGGACGAGGAGAGGACGCGAATCTCGGTCTCGCCCACGAGCTGGATCCGGATCTTTCCGATCGTGATCGACGCCCGGAACGGGGTCAAGCAGAGCAGCCGGTCCGACCGGTTCAGTGGGGTCGCGGCGGTGATCCGATCCCACTCCCGTTTATCCGCGTTGTATCGCAAGAGCACGCCTTCGGCCTTGTCCGCAAGCCCCGCGGACCCGGAAGGGACCGACGCGACAGGCACGTCTTTGGACGCGGCTTCGGTCGCGGCCTTGGCGACCCTGGAGGATTCGGTATCCGGGGACGGGTTCGGGGTCTCGGTGTAGCCGGATGCGCCGTCCCGGTTCGGCTGTGATTTCGCCGCCTCGACGACCACTTTCGGTGTTTCCGGGGAGGAGCCGGCCGCCGGATTCTCCGCGCCTTGCCGCGCCGCGGGCGGGGCGTCCCCGCCGGCTACCAGAACAGTCGCATTCGAGGGCTGATCGGCCGGCGAGTCCGAGAGGCTCTTCCAGGCCGAGAAGCTGGCCAGGACAATCAAGAGGATGCAGGCCGCGGCGGGTCCGAATCGCTCGAGCCATGGGCGTTTGGGCGGTTCCGGAGCGATCCAGGGCTGGATCGGCTTCGTGACCGGCTCGGGCGCGGGCGGGAGCCTCTTCGGCGAACCCTTCGGCGGTGCGACCGTCTCGCGACCCTTCACGAGCTGATACATCCGCGTTCGCGCCTCGGGCGGAACCTGCACTTTCTGGCCGAGCAGGCTAAGGATCTGGTGGACGCTGGCCACTTCGGCGAGATTCACGTCCGAAGTCAGGCATTTTTTCTCGAATTCCGCGACCGAGTCGGGGTCCAGATCATTATCCAGATAGCTGGCGACCACGTTCGCGTCGGTCCCATCGGGGCCGGAACCGCTGGGGATCGACAGCCGTCGCTGGCGCGTGACGCGATGGATTCGATCCGACAGCTCCTGGGCAAACGGGCTCTCGGCGACCTGTTTCCCGATCTCCCGGACCTGGCCGGGTTCCAGGGTGTCGTCGAGCCAGGCCAAAAGCGTCCTGAGGGTGAGGCGCATCCGGAGTTCCTCGTTCTGGAGAACGACGATCGAGTCCCTCCGGCGCAAGTCGGTCGAGCACTCTTCGTCTACCTAATATGAGTGGCGTCTCGCGACGGAATCCGTGCGACCGCGCGAAAAATCGATCGGATTTTCCTCTCGGCCATCGGAAACCCGGATCAGCATCACCGGTTTGAAGTTGGACACCCCGCGGGGTTCCGGGTGCGAGAGATGAGCTCGGGTAACGAGGCGATCCACCCGTCACCAGGCTCTTTCGACTCGCAGACCAAGGCCATATGATAAGTTCCGGGTCATCCGACCCGGATTCGATCTCTGCCGTTGATTCGTCCAGAGGTCTCCGATTGCTCCCTTCGGCGGCCTATCCAACGCGGTGGTGTCCGGCAGGCCGGCGTGGACCTGCAAGACGGTGATGTGTAAAGAGGCCCAACCCATTCGATCTGGGTCATTTTCTCTCGAGGAGGGGGGATCCGGTGATTGGCGTAGGCGCGACGCTCAACGAGCGATTCCTCCTGGACAAGGAACTCGGCCAGGGCGGCATGGGCACCGTCTACCGGGCGACCGACCAGGTACTCGGGCGATATGTGGCCATCAAGGTACTGAAGGATTCCGGCAGCGAGGAGGTCGCCAGGAAGCTGCGCCTCGAGGCCCAGATCCTCGCCAGGCTCCTTCACGACAGGATCGTGCGGTTGTACGACCTGGGCGAGTCGGGAGGGAATTGCTACCTGATCATGGAAGAGGTGGACGGGTCGAGCTTCGCGAATCGTTGGGGCGAGTTGCTCCTGGGCGATCGGCTGAGGATCTGCGGGCAAGTGGCCGAGGCGCTCGGTTACGCTCACCTCCAGGGGGTGATCCACCGCGACGTCAAGCCGGGCAACGTCCTGCTCACGCCGAGCGACGAAGCGAAACTCTCCGACTTCGGCCTCTCGCTCGTCACCGACGACCGAAAGGAGCCGAGCGGGATGATCCGAGGCACCCCTCGCTACATGAGCCCGGAGCAGGCCCAGGGCTATTCGACCGACCATCGGACCGACCTGTACTCCCTTGGAGTGATGCTCTACGAATGCGCGACCGGCGACGTCCCGTTCGTCGGGCCTGCGATGGCCGTGCTGGGCCAGCACATCAACAATGCGCCCAGGGCCCCCCGATTCAAGAACCCCGAGATCCCGTCGACCCTGGAGAACCTGATCCTCACGCTGCTGGAGAAGAATCCGAACAATCGGCCCTCCTCGGGCAATGTGGTGGCACTCGCGCTCGTCGAGGAAACCGAGCGGGCGCGGCGGCTGGAGCGAATCAACCCCGGACTCAGGCGATCGGACCCGAGGAGCCCGCTCCACAGGCCGCCCTCGACTACGCTGACCGTGGGAGTCGCGAAAGCCGAGCAAACGCCGTCGAACGGTGTGGAGGGCGTGGACTCGGGAAGCGTCGCGTGGTCCGTGACGGAGCCTCCCGCTTCGCCGCGACCCGGGCGCTCGGAGACCACAGGGCCTTTTCCGGCGCCCCCGAAGATCCCCTCATCTCGATGGGCACCGGCCTCACGAGCGATCCGGGGTTGTCCAGCCACAAGGTCGCCCGCGAGATGCTCGAGGAGCTGCTCGCCACGCCGGTCGTCATCTCGCCGGAAGAGCGCTATCTCTGCGGACACTACCTGGCGTACCTCCTGGGAGGATCGGGGCGGCGGGGGATCTTCCTGCGAAGGCCGTTCGACGCGAGGAACTCGGACCGCGCGCGGCTCCTGCTGGCCATGACCTGGCTCTCGTGCGTCGAGCCGACCCCCGAAGCCATCGGGCGCGCCGGTGCGCTGCTGGACGGCCGACCCGAGGTCCGCGCGGCACTCAACCCCGTCGTCGTGCTGAAGTACCTGGCCAGCCGCGACGGTCATTCGAGGTGCAGGAGATTCCGCCAGGTCCGCAAGCGACTCCAGGAGGCCAGCTCCTACGCGCGGAAGATGATGCTCGACGAAAAGGGCGTGCTCAACCCCGGCATGATGCCCCGGACGATCGACGATCTGGCGACGATCGCGCCGCCCCGGGACTCGCTGGACGCCCACCGCGTATCGCTGTGGAACCGCGTCGCGGAGGTCTGGCGTAAAGAGGGCGACTTCCGCCATGCGGTCCTTCGCTACGCGACGCGTTCCGACGACCTCGGCACGGTCAGCGCCGGCCTCTGGCCGGAGGTCGTGTATCCGCTGATCGAGCGTGCGCACTGGCAGCGCACGTTCCGGCCCCGGCACGAGGCGCTCTGGGACTACGTGGTCGGCAAGCTGCTCCGCATCCCCGTACCGGGCGTCCGGCTCGACCGGATGATGATCGTCGTGATCCCTCGGGAGGTCGCCGAGCAGCTCGACGAGGATTTGTTCGCGTTCGTGGACGACCCGCATCTCGAAGAGGACGAGGCGAGCCCCTCCGAGACTCGAACGGCCGAACTGAATCGTCCCATCTACGTCGGTGCCACCATCCCTCGAGATGAGGCGCCGAGCGACGACGAACCGAGGATCAGGGAGAAGGTCCCACTCTCGCCGCCCGACCCTTTCTTGTTCAACGAGAAGATCCTTCGAGAACGGTGGGAGGGGGCGATGGAGGCGCGGGGTAGTCCCAGCCGGGCCGGCGTCCTCGACCGGAGCATCCCCGTCGGGCCCTACCGGCTGATGGTCATCCCGACGGTCCGGGGCCGATCGGCCGTCCGTACCGTATTGCAGGGCCTCTATCAGGGGAAAGAGATCGAGATCCTCGTCACCCCCGAGGTCCTCGCGAGGGGATCCGCCGCGAGGACGGTGATCGCCGTCTGGGTCTACAAGGACGCGAGCATGGCGGTCGTCCACCTCGACTTCCAGTCCAAGGCACGTTACATCTTCTGGCACGCTCCGGACGCGCATCAGTTCAACTTCGACTATCACGAGGAGCTGACACTCAGGCTGTCCAGCCTGAACCTGGAGGTTCCCGACGGGCTCAGCCGGATACTCTCCAAGAAGTAGGCGTCTCGTCCCCTCGCGAGATTAACCGATGGATAGCATACGCGGTGGCCGCATCGTCGCGACACTAACCCGACTCGCCAGCGAGGGTCCGGAGGCATCCCCCTCGCTCGCGCGTCGGGTTGGTATGGAGCGTATGCCATCCGTGCGTGTAACGCGCTAAGGCCGACGGACGCGGTAGATCCGGAACCAGGGATCCCGTTCATTTCGACCGTAGAGCGGCTGGAAGCGATTGGGGTGGGAGTCGGCCCAGACCTTCTCGATCGGGAATCGTTCGGCGTCGGCGATGTTATAGCTCCCCTCATCGGGATTGGCGCGGGTGACGACCAGGATCTGAATCCCCTCGGCATCGAGATTCTCGAGCCAGGCCCAATAATCCGAGTGGATCCGGTCCCAGCCGGGACGGGAATTCGGCCAGGTCCCTTCGCCGCGCGCCAGGGCCTCGCGATGGTAATCGTGGAGGAGCCAATCGCGATGCCGATCGATGTTGACGTATCGAACCTCATTGCGCAATCCCTGCCCCAGGAAGTAGTAAGGGAGGTCGGTCCCGGCATATGCCACGCGGGAGCCGGCGGGGCCGCATCGGGCCTCGAAGTTGAGCCAGCCCGCGTAGAAGTCGGGGAAGCTCGGGGGATAGAATTGGAGCCGGGAATCGAAGGCGCCGAAACCGAGATCGACGAATCCGAGCAGCACGAACAACCCGGTGGCCGTGACGGCCAGGACGTGCCTCTGCCGAGGCCAACGACCGAGCGTGAGTCCGGCCCGACGGCTCCACGCCCAGACCATGACGACGGCGACGACGATCAGGCCGAGAGCCGTCGGCCGGATCACCCAGTCTGCGGTCCCCCCTGCCCGGCTCCCCGGCTCCCAGCTCGGGACGATGGGGATCAACGAGCCGACGGCGTTGCGAATGCCGGGAGTCAGGTCCCAGGGGATGGCGTCGTCACGAGCGGGGAACGGCCAGGACTGGGGGGTCAAGATATGGAGACCCAGCAACACCACCCCGGCGACACGGGGCCATCGGCCTCGATCGAGCGTCGCCGCCAGCGGGACGACCGCCATGCCCAGGGCCTGGAGCATGAATCGTTGCTGCGTCCGATAGGGGATCAGGAACCAGTAGAGGGCCACGTTGAGGATCGCCAGGATCGAGAACGTCACGATCCATCGCGCGGACTCGCGAGCCTTCGGCTTTCCGATCGCCCAGACGCCGGCCACCGAGGCGAGCCAGATCGGGACGAGCCGGGGGTCGAGAACGGCTAACAAGATATCGCCCAGGCCCCGCCAGAATCCGACCGGCATGTAATAAGGACTGGTGCGCATCGCCTCCGGGCCGTACCAGCCCTCGCAGAGCGTGCGGCCCAATGCGCGGATCTCCAGGGGATAGAGCGGGTTGCCGGTGAGGATCAGATTGCGAGCGAACCAGTAACCTCCGGAGACGAGCGTGAAGACCGCGACCGCCAACACTCGCCCCATCTTGACCCGGACCGACCCGGCCTGGAGCATAATTGCCGCAAGGGGCAGCAGGAAAAGCGGAGGCAGGAAGACGACCCCGATGGCCTTGGTCCCGATGGCGGCACCCGCGGCGAGTGAGCCCAGGGCCAGGTCCGAGCGATTTCCCATACCCCGCGCGAACCGGAGGAAGAAATACGCCGACGTCAGGTAACCGGATACGAAGATCGTGTCAACGTTGGGTTCGAAGGAGAAGAGGAACAGGGGAGTCGAGGAGACGAACCAGCAAGTCGCCACCAGGCTGGCCGAGCGGCCGGCGCCGAGCAATCGAGCACACCCGAATGCCGAGGCACCGGCCAGGATCAGGAATGGGGCCTGGCCGACCTTGGCGAGAAACTCCCCGCCCCATGAGGCCATCAGCCAGGTGAACCAGAGGTCGCCGTTGGCGGGGAAATAGGTCGCGGCATTTTCTCCGAACGGGGCCGCCACCAGGAGCAGACGGCCCGCCTTCCACCATCTCGCCGCGAAATAAAGATGGTAGATCGGTCCATCGCTGACCACCTTCACGGCCATGAACAGCGAGGGGATCGCGCATCAATCCGGCGGCGAGCACCAGCGCCAGGCTGACGATCGCGTCCCAGCCGGGCGCGGCGTCCTTCTCCGGCTTGTTGATGAACTTCGGGCGATCGACCTGTCCTCGCCACCGCGCGACCATGCCGACTGCGAAGACCGTCGCCGCCCAGGCCAGCATGTGAGGGAGGTCGATCGCTCCGAACGTGCCCAGCAGCTCCAGGCCGACCGTGCAGGCCGTCCAGAACACCACGCTGGCCGCCAGCATTCGTGGCAACCCGCGCGGTTGCCCGAGCCCTCGACCCGCGATCGCGTATGACCCCAACGCCATGATGGCATTGGCAATCGCTCCAATCAGAGGTATTGACCAGTCAGGAGCGACGACCAAGCCCTGATCCTCCGTGCGAAGGTGCTGCCGGGACGATCGAAGCCTTTGCCCGGATTCTTGACCACAGAGGCGCGGAGGAATTCGGATCCCGATGAGCGATGGCGTGCGGGCGTCGCCGCCGCCACCGTGGAGTGTTCGGATGCGTTTCGCCCGCCTCTACTTCCGACTCTCCCACTTCACATAGTAGAAGACGACGGGCTCACTCCCGGTGTTGGTGATGCCGTGCGGAGCATTCGGCGTCGTGTACATCACCGAGCCGGGTCCGATCTTGGTGGTCTTGCCGTCGCAGAAGATCTCCCCATTGCCGCTCTCGATGATCATGACCTCTTCTTCGGCATGAGTGTGCGGGGCATGGGGAGTCTTCCCGGGCGCGATCACGAAGCGGCCGGTGACGAACTTGGTCGAGGCGGGGGTGTCGCCCGAGATATAGACGCCGTTCTTGCCGACCGGCTCTCCCTTGTCCAGGAAGCCGACCATCTCGACTTGATCGAGGTTGATCGTCCCGGACGTGGCCCGTCGTGCCTCATCGAGGGCGAATGCCACCTCGCGGAAGGACCACCCCGCCGCCAGGACCAACGCCAGACCCGCAAACCCCCATCGCTTGAAAACCTGCATGGTCGATTCTCCCAGGTTGGACGGATCGATACGGACCCGACCCCCGGCCAGGCTTGAGGCCAGGGTATTGATCGAACAGGATCACCACCACGATGTTACCCGAGCGGCCAGCTGAAACCTATTTCCAACCCGAATCGGATCAAGTGGTCGTCCCGGCCTTCAGGCGGGGCTTTCTCGTCGCGTCCTCGGCTCCCGATCCGAAATAGGTTGCGGCCACGTCCTCGTCGTCGGGGACGATGATCACGCGGATGGTCTCGCCCCTGGCCGCGCGGTCGGCCAGGTAGGTGAATGCGGCCTCGTTGAGGGCAAGCGAGAACGTATCGGCGTGCCCCGTCTCCTGCTTCTTGAACTCGCCTGTGCCGAGCAGGCTCTTCGACTTCACCAGGTCGCCGAGTCCGTCGATGCACCCCATGTCGAACTTCGAAATCCTTGGTCTCGAGGGTGCCGGTCGCCAGGTAGAACTTGAGTTTGCCGTCCTTCGAGAACCGGGCGATGCTCTGGACGAGCGTCAGTGCCAGGGTTCCGCCTTTGCCGCCGTCGCCGGCGAGCTTGGGTGCCGGGAACTCGAGCACGCCGAAACTTGCGTACTTCCCCTCCTCGCCGTTATGTCTGCCCTCGACGTTCAAGTAGATTTCGCCGGGCGTCCCTCCCCGCACGCCGGCCTTCTGGACGGTCACACTTTTCGTAGCGGCCGCGTCGTCGTAGGCCGATGCAGAAGCGACGGCGAGCGCGCCGATACACACCGCGAGCACCCAGGATTTCGGCGATATCGATTGACGCATGATCCTCCCTCCAGGGAGTCGTCCGGGAAAACGAAAGTATCAGGAGTTTATCCGCAGATGAACGCAGATCAACGCAGGCGGGAAGTCGGAACCCGGAGAGCCGACGCAAGAAGATGTCCGGTCTCGGGTCATGGTTCTTCTCGTAACCTGCGAGTCTCCTCCTCCGCCACTCCTCGCGATCGGACCGCGAAGTCGAGGATCAGGGCGAGTTCCTGCGCCGTGTAACGGTCGCATATCCGTGCCGACTCGCGTGCCATCGAATCGAAGAGCGGGACGATTTTCCGCTCGATCTGTTTCGCGTCCGGCTCGATGATCACTCGGCGCCGGTCGCTGGAATCGCGGGCCCTTCGCACGAACCCGGCCTGTTCCAGTCGATCGACCACGCCGGTAATCGCTCCGGTCGTGAGGCCGGTGAGCCTGGCCAATTCTCCCGCGGCGATCGGCCCAGTTCGCGCCAGGATTCCCGCACACTTGTGGTCGGTGACATTCATCCCCAGCCGGTCCGCGATCGCCTGGTGAAACAGGATCGTCACGGTACTGATCTCGCGCATCTCCTGCATCAAGAGGGCTACGAGCTCGGCCTTGTCGCGAACTTCTCTTGACACGATGGATTCATCCGCTTAGAAAGTGGATATCTTAGTTACTAAGATACTCGCTCGACGAGTAAATATCTGCAGACTCATTGTAGCGGAGGTTCGCCATGGCTGCCACCGTCGGAGCGGAAAAGCCCGGGAGAGGTTACAAGGGCCTGGGAATGGAGGGAGCACTGGCTCGCTGGTATGCCAGGATCACGGGAAATGACATCGACCAATTCCGGAAAGAGGCTCGGACTCTGACCGAGCAATTGGCCGAGGGTAGCCGCATCCTCGAGGTGGCTCCCGGCCCGGGATTCCTGGCGATCGAGCTCGCCAAGCTCGGCCGCTACCGGGTCGTGGGATTGGACATCAGCAAGACGTTCGTCGAGCTGGCCACCAAGAATGCGAGGGAGGCGGAAGTCAACGTCGCATTTCATCGCGGCAACGCGGCTTCGATGCCTTTCGAGCCGGACTCGTTCGATCTGATCGTCTGCCGTGCCGCGTTCAAGAACTTCAGCGAGCCCGTACGGGCACTGGCCGAGATGCATCGCGTACTCAAGCCCGGCGGAAAGGCGTTCATCTTCGATCTACGGCCCGACGCTACACCCGCCGATATCGCCGCCGCCGTGGACGGGATGAAGCTAGGCCGGCTGAATGCGATGATCACTCGGTTGACGTTCAAGCACATGCTGCTCAAGCGGGCTCATTCGAAAGAGAGCCTTCGTCAGATGGTTGCGCAGACGCCCTTCGAGACGTGTACGTTCCGGGAAGACTCGATCGGGCACGAGATCGCCCTCAGGAAATAGGCTCTTTCGCGGGCCCGAGACCATTAGCTGTTGGCACCTCGGGCGGCGATCGGCCAGAGGGCCTCGACCGTCTTGTCGCGGAATCCGACGAACCAGTCGTAGAGGTTGACGGTCGGGTCGCAATGCCCGGGGATGAGGCGGAGGCGATCGCCGACCCGGACCAAGGCCGAGTCGCGGCCCAGTTGCAGTACGCCATGTTCGTCGGCGGCGCCCGCGTACTTGATCTCGGGGCGGTCGTGCACGACGGGCATCCCCGAATCCACGGAGCTCGCCTTCAAACCGGCGTCGCAAACCGCGCGATCGCCCGATTTGCTGATCACCGTGGTCAGGACGAAGAGGGCGCTTTCGAACGCGAGGCCGTCGCCGCGGACCTTGTTATAATCCGCGTCCATGAAAATATAAGAGCCGCATTGGACTTCGTTATAGACGCCGCTGGCCGCCTCGATCGGATAGGTGCCGGTCCCGCCGCCGCTCACCAGCTCGCATTCGAGGCCGTGGGTACGCAGCAGGTCAACCGTCTGTCTCACCAGGGATATGGCCGCGTTCACGACCTCGGCCCGCTGGCCGGGGTCGTAGATGTGCTGGGATTTCCCGTGATAGCCCTGGATTCCGGCGAAGCGAAGGTTCCGGTAGGCCATGACGGACCTGGCGAGCGCCAAGGCCGCCGCTCCGGGCTCGACGCCGCAACGATTCTGGCCGACATTGATCTCGACGAGGACCGGCAAACGAACGCCGAAGCCTTCTGCGGCATCATCAAGCAGCACGAGGTTGTCCTCATGATCCACGCAGACCATGATTTCGGCGTACTTGGCCAGCGCCGCGAGCCGTCGGATCTTTGCCGGGGAGACGATCTGGTTGGTGATCAGGATGTTCCGCACGCCGCCCTGGACCATGACCTCGGCCTCGCCCAGAGTCTGGCAGCAGATGCCGACGGCGCCTCGGGCGATCTGGTGACTCGCGATGATGGGGCTCTTGTGGGTCTTGGCATGGGCACGCAGCCTCACTGGTCGGCCCTTCAGCGATTCGACCATCCGGTCGAGATTCCGCTCGTAAGCGTCGAGGTCTATCAGGAGGGCCGGAGTCTCGACCTCCTCGATGGGGATCGCGATCCGAGCCGGCGGGATACTCATCGGGCGGGAACTCCTCTCGGGGACACGGCGGGTCATCTTGGTCCCGGGGCGGAGCGAGCTCGACCGGCACGACCGGCGGCCGTCGATCAACACCTCCGCAGCCGAGATTCTAACGTCGGAAGCCCGGTGAGAGGGATAGGTCCTCAGAGCGCGATCCGAAGTAAAACCCGACGACCGCCGCGAGGACGTGCTCCGGGCCGAAGCGTCCGAGATGAAGGCCTGCGGGGATGAGCCCGTCGATCTGGGCCGTCGGCACCATCGAGAGCGGGCGATTCAGGACCAGGAAGATGAGGATTCCCGCGGCCGCCACCGAGAGGAGGGCACGGAAGTCTTCCACGAGACGAGGTGGCCGGTGTCCCCGATTTCGCCACCAGGACATCACGGCGTTCATCGCCACGCCCAGGAGAAACCCGCCGACGAGGAGGAGCGTCACGACGCCCGGGTTCTGGTCGAGCGCGGTCAGTTGTCCGCGACGGAAGAGCAGCACGGCCACCGCGATCGAACCGGCGATGAGGAGTAATCGCACGCTGCCCCGCGGCAGGAACAGGGGCGGCGGTCCCGGCTCGGGGTCGTCCGAGGCGCGGTGGCGGGCGGCGAAGTAATGGCCCATGATGATGAAGAGGAGGTCCCTGAGATAATCCGGAACCTCCGCGCTCGGCTGGACCAGGAGCAACGCCCAGACGGTCGCGAAGACCAGGATCGCGAGCAGGGCTCGGATACTGCCGGACGGTAGGCCCAGGGCGTGGATCTTCCGCCAATCCGCCGGAATGGCGCTACTGACCTTCTCGTGATTCATCGATCTGCCTCGAATGGAAATCTCCTGACGGGCTTTTTCTGGTAGGCTATTCGTCCGATACGCTCGATTATCCCGGTCATTGGATGAGGTATCCGAACGGTTCGTCCGACGAGGGAAATGACGTCCCGGGCGAGCAACGCGATCACCGACGTTTTTCCGTGGAAATCCTTCACGAGTCGAACTGATGGCAACGAGCATCCCCAGGATCGTTCACGCCGTCCTGGATCAGTATGCCCTCTCGTTGGGGAGCGATCATGGCGTCGCCCACTGGGCACGGGTGTTGGAGAACGGCCGCCGGCTGTCCGACGAGACCGGGGCCGACCTCGAGGTGGTCGAGCTCTTCGCCGTCCTGCACGACTCTCGCCGGTTGAACGAGTTCACGGATCCGCAGCACGGGCCTCGTGCCGCCGCGTTCGCCTCGAGGCTTCGTGGCGAATTCATCGATCTGCCCGATGACCGGTTCCGGCTCCTGCACCGGGCCTGTCACGGCCATACGCACGAGCGCACGCATCCGGATATCACGATCCAGACTTGCTGGGACTCCGACCGGCTGGATCTCGGGCGGGTCGGAGAAACGCCGGATCCGTTTTTCCTGAGCACCGAGTTGGCGCGAAGGCCGGAGACAATTCGATGGGCCGATGGACGCGCGACGCTGGGCATCATCCCTGGATTCGTACGCTCGGAATGGGGCATCGATCTGGATTGAGGCGCCATCCCGACCGGCGTTGCCGCGAGGACCGGTCTCGTTCGTGTTCCGGGCGAGGCTCGGCGATCCCCGTCGGGCTGGGAGCGTCGGTTCAATGCGCATTCAGGGCCGGCGCGTAATCGACGGTCTCCATCTCATGGCCGTTGGCGAGCTGGCCGTCCTGGATTTCCAGGACCAGGTCTTCCCGGTTGATGAAGCGGCGATCGTGGGTCACGACGACCAGCGTCGTTCCCGACGACTCCTGAAGCTTGCGGAGGATCTTGTAGATCTCGTCTCCGCTCTTGGAATCGAGCTCTCCGGTCGGCTCGTCCGCCAGGACCAGGATCGGCTGCTTGACCAGCGCCCGGGCGATCGCGACGCGCTGCTGCTCGCCGCCGGAAAGCTGATAGGGGCGATGATTGATGCGTTCGCCGAGGCCGACGGTCGTCAACAGGTCAACCGCACGCTGCCGCTGTTCGGCGGTCACCCCTCGCGGCAGGAAAGGGACGAGGACGTTTTCGAGTGCCGTCAGGTTGCTGATGAGATTGAACGCCTGGAAGATGAACCCGATCTGATCGCGACGATAGGCGTTCTGCTGGGCCTCGGACATCTCGACGAGATCCTGGCCATCGACGACGATCTTGCCCGAAGTCGGACGATCGAGGGCACCCATCAGGTAGAGCAGCGTGCTCTTGCCCGACCCGCTCGGGCCGACGATGAACGCGAAGCGACCGCGCCCGACATGGCAACTGACCCCACGCAACGCCTCGACCTTCCGGGTGCCGCTGCGGAAGGATTTGTGGATGCCTCTCACCTCGATCATCGGGAGACCTCGGGGGAATGACTGTAGGGTGGGCGAAACCCACCGATCGGATGGCTGAAAAAAGTGGGCTTCACCCACCCTACAAGACCAGACCTAAACCTTCCACAGGCTCTCAGTGCGACCCCAATCGAATCGCCTCCATGGGCACGAGCCGGGCAGCCTGCCAGGCGGGATAGAGCCCCCCGATCATCCCCATGACGACGGAGAGGGTGAGGCCGGTCAGGATCAGCGAAGGCGTCATGCTCAGCTGCATGCCGCCCGTGATGAAATGGTTTGCAATCGCCATGCCCGCCCAGGCCAGTGCACAGCCCACCAATCCGGAAAGCAGGCCGAGATAGGCGCTTTCGAGCGTCACGAGGGTCAGGATGTTCCCCTGCGACCAGCCGTTGGTGCGGAGGACGCCGAACTCGGCGAAACGCTCCGTGGTGCTCATCAACATGGTGTTGATGATCCCGACGATCCCGACGATCAAGGCCAGGCTGACGGTCATCAACAAGAACGTGTCAACCTGCCCCATCAGGGAGCTGAAGTTGGCCTGGGCTTCTCCCATGCTCCGCGCGTCGAAGCCCGGATGGGCCTTCTCGATCGCCGCGGCCAAGGTCGAATTGTCATCGGGGTTGTCGCCCTCGACGTAGATGCAGGAGACCGAGCCCTCGGGCCGATGCAGGACCGTTCGCGCCATCGCGATATCCATGATGATGACGACGTCCAGGAACATCGAGCCGGTCTCATAGAGGCCGACGATCCGAAATGGCTTGCCGCCGATGCTCAGGCGATCGCCCACCTTCTTCGGCTGTCCCTGTGCATTGGGGTGTTCGGTGGCGATCTTGCGGCTGATGACGATATTCGGCTGTCCCGCATCGCTCGGCTGGAGGAATCGCCCATCGCCGTGGTCCCGGAGGGCACGCGGAAAGACCGCGCTGCGAAGGTTCTGATGGGCTGCGATCTCCTGGCCGGCGATCACGGGCTGATCCAGGATCGAGGTTTGCTTCCCGCTGAACATCCCGGAAATGATGCCTCGGCCATCGATCGGCGGCGCCACTCCCCAGAGTTCCGGCGCGACCGCCCGGATGTTGGGCATTGCCCTGAGCTCGCCGGCCAGATTCGCGGGCACATTGCTCAAGACGGGGCTGATCGCATTGTCGCTCAGGACGATAAGTCCCTCGATTCCGCCGAGGGTCTCGCCGACGAGGGTTCGCAGGCCGTTGGAGACGCTGAAAAGACCCAGCATTCCGAGGATCGGTATCGATAATCCAACGAGCGCCAGGATCGTCCGGAGCGGCCGAGTCAGCAAGTTGCGCCAGGCAAATACACCCATTAGGGATTGATCCTGATCAAGCAAGGGAGATTCGATGGCTCATACCGGCGGCCGGCCGGTTGAGACTCGGCCCGCTTTGAGGATTATAGAGCGCCGGTGAAGTTCGCCCAAGGTGAGAGCGCTTAACGCTTGGTGTGCGTGCAGGCCATCCGATTGGCCATCGACGCACCGGATACGAGCCCGAAGCGCCAGCGAGTGAATGGTTTCTGGGGATGCACTCGCTGGCGCTTCGGGCTCGTATCAAACCGTACGCGATCCAAGCGTTCAGCGCTCGAGGCGGAAGGATGGGGAAAGACATCGGCTCCTGCCCGAGGGGTCGAATCGAATGTGGTTCCGTCCACGTCTCAATCAAGGATCGAGGAATCCGGCAAGGCCCTCGATCGCGATCGCAACCTCTTTGCCAGGAGACTTTGCGCAGAAAACCTACTCCGGATTCGACGGCGGATCCGCCGCGTCACTGGGGGTCGATGACGGTGCGGCTTCCTGCCGCGACTGGTCCTGGGGAGGGGCCGAGGCCGGTCGGTCACCCGCCGCGCCCTGCCCGGCATCACCGGGCATGTCCGACGGCTCGTCCACACGAGCCTCCCAGAGCTGCTTGAGTTGCCCGAATGTTCGGAGTGGCACGGTACCGGCCAGCGCGTCCTTGGAGAGGGGGGGAGGAGGCGCACTCGGCCTGGATGGTCGGCTGGGCGGCCTCGGGGGCGCGCCACGGTCTCGATCGCGATCTTGAGGACGAAGAGGACGACCCCCACCCTGGCCGCCGGTATAAGCTCCGCGGGAGCCTGAGGGCCGACCCGGACCTGATCCGGGCCCATGACCGCCTCCGCCACCACCACCGCCGAAACGTGGCGGAGGGGGACCGCCGCCCGGCGGAGCATCTCCCGGCCGAGGGCCGGCCGCAGCCGGTGGTCGATCGCGGCCGTGATCGCGATCGGGGCGACGGGAAGGGGTCTCGGCCAGTACCGCGACGGAGGGCGCGCCAACGGGCGGCGACGTCAGCGACGAGGCGGGTGGACGTGCTCCACGGTTGGCGACCGGACCTCCGCGACGTCCCTGGCCGGGCTGTCCCCCGCGATTGTCGCGCTCGCGATTCGGATCGCGCGGCTGCTCGCCGCCAGGTCCGCCGGCGCAACGTCCGCCTCCCGAAGGTGCGCCTCGGTGGCGTTCCGTCCCGGGCTTGACCATCGTCAGCGAGACCCGCTTTCGCTCCTGGTCGACACCCATGACCCAGACCGTGACCACGTCGCCGACGCTCACCACATCGTGAGGGCTCTTGATGTATCGGTTGGCCAGTTGACTGATGTGGACCAGGCCCGAGTCTTTCAGGCCGATATCGACGAACGCGCCGAAATCCACGACGTTGAGGACCGTGCCCTTCAGCTCCATGCCGGCCGTCAAGTCCTCGAGCTTGAGCACACCCTTCTTGAAGATCGGCTTGGGCAGGTCGTCGCGCGGGTCGCGTTCCGGTCGGCTGAGGGCCTCGATGATGTCACGGAGCGTGAACTCGCCGATCTCCAGCTCCGCCGCCAATGCCGGGACTTCGGCCTGGGACAACTGCGTGCGGAGCTCGGGGAGCCGGACTTTGTCCTGCACGATCTCGGGCGTGTGACCGAATTTCTCCAGCAGCTTGATGGCGGCCGGGTAGCTCTCGGGATGAATCCACGTCCGGTCGAGCGGATTGTCGCCATCGGTGAGCTTGAGGAAGCCGGCGGCCTGCGTGAACGTGGCCGGGCCGATCCCCTCGACTTCCGACAACTGGGAACGCCGGGCGAAGGGGCCTTTTTCCTTGCGGAAGTCAACGATCCGCCGAGCGGTCAACTGATTCAGGCCGGAGACGTGCCGGAGCAAGGGCACGCTGGCCGTATTCAAGTCGACGCCGACGAAATTCACGCAGCTCGAGATCACCGACTCGAGGGTCTCCTTGAGCTGCTTGGGATTCACGTCGTGCTGATAGAGTCCGACGCCGATGCTCTGCGGTTCGATCTTGACCAGCTCGGACAGGGGATCCTGGAGACGCCGTCCGATCGAGACGCCGCTCCGGAGGGTGGCATCGAACTCGGGGAGCTCGTCGCGACCGGCCTGGCTGGTCGAGTAGACGCTGGCCCCGGCCTCGTTGACGATGACGTAGGAGAGGTGGGCGACCAGGGCGTCGGCCGGGTGGGGCTCGGGCGGCGTCTGAGGCGGAGGGGGTGGCAAAGGCGGCCTGGGCTTTTGCGACCGGTTGCGCGAATCCTGCTTGCCCTGACCGCCTGACCGACCCTGTCGCGGCGGCCGGCCTCCTCCCTGCTGCGGGCCCGCCGCGGGCGGAGTCGTCTCAGGGTGAGCGGCGGCCTCGGAGGGACTCTCTACGGCGGCAGACTCTTCGGCTGTCGTCGCAGTCGCCTCGGTCGGCGACGGCAGATGATCGGCGGTCTCGGCTGAGGAACTCGGCGCGGCCGGCTCGATCGGACTGGATTCCGGCTCGGATTCACTCGTCGCCGCCGGAGCGGGAGGCGGTTCACCTCCGACGTGTACCGAATGAGTCTCGGTGGGGACGGGAAGGTGGTCACCGGTCGGAGCGTGCTCGCCTGCGTGGGCGCCTTCCGTCAATTCGGAGGCCGGATGGGCGTGACCGGGGCCGTCGCCGTCTCCCTCCATCACCGTGGTGGAACTCGCCTCCGGCGAACTGTGCGACTCCGAGGCGGGAGTTTCGCCGCCATGCGTTGGGTCCGAGTCGGGCGCACCGCCCGAGATCGGCGGCAGCGCCTTGAACAGATCGAACGCGGGCGCACCGCCCGAGATCGGCGGCAGGGCCTCGACGGGCGCCTCGGTCGGGATCGACGAATGGGCCTCGTCTTGGGGATGGGAATCCCCGCCGGAACCGTTCCCGAGTGCCTCTCCCTCCGACAAGCCCTGGGACTGCGAGACTGGCGTCGGATCGGGTTGTGCTGGCTCGGTGGGGGCCAGATGGTTCTCCCCCGAATGAATCGGCTGATGGTGGTCAACTGGCTCCGATTCCGCGGCGACATGGGGCGGCGGCGACTCGGCAGGGGTCTCGACGTGGCCGACTTCTTGGTGAGGAGCGGGGATCGTGTCGGAAGCCGCCGCGGCCTCGCCGGCTCCTACGGATTCGGGCGAAGGTGCGGCCGAAACCGGCGGAGGCTCGCTCGCCTCGGGCGTTGGGGAGCCTTCGCCCTGGCTGAATCGGGTGCCCTCCGCGATGATCTCGGCGATCAGTTCCTCGGTTTCCCGACAGGCCGTGCCGTTGCCGATCGCGACCACGCCCACCTCGTACTTACCCACGAGGTCCTTGATGGTCACCTTGGCCTCGGAACGGTGACCCTGGGGGGCGTGGGGGAAGATCACGGTCTGGTCGAGGAGATTGCCGCTAGGGTCGAGGATGGCGATCTTGCAACCGGTCCGGAAGCCCGGATCGATGGCCATGACGACCTGCTTGGGGATCGGCGGCTGGAGCAGCAGGCTGCCCAGGTTGCGGGCGAACACCTCGACGGCGTGCTTCTCGGCGGCCTCGGACAGGTCGCGACGGACCTCACGCTCCATGCTCGGGAGGATGAGGCGGTCCAGGGAGTCGATCGCCGCCGCCCGGAACAGGTCGCCGTGGGGATGCCCTTCGAGCGGGAGCTGGCTGTAGAGCACCGACTCGACGTCCGGCCGCGACACCTCGAGGCGGACCTTGAGAGGGCCTTCCTTGTCCCCGCGATTGATGGCGAGCACGCGATGCGGCGGGATCTGGGCGATCGGCTCGGAGTAGTCGAAATAATCCCGATACTCGAGGCCCTGGCCCTCGGGCATCTCCGACTTGGTGGTGACGACCTTGCCCGTCTTCCAGACGACCTTGCGAACGGCGTCGCGGACCATGGCCATCTCGCTGATCGCCTCGGCCAGGATATGGCCGACCCCTTCGAGCACCTTCTCGACGGTGTCGACGCCCTTCTCGGCGTTGATGAATTCCGAGGCCGACGCGTTCAGGTCGACGAGGGTCTCGTCGCGGGTCCAGATCCGGAACGCCAACGGCTCCAGGCCGCGCTCGCGGGCATCGGAGGCCTTGGTGCGCTTCTTGGGCTTGAACGGGAGATAGAGATCCTCGAGCCGCTTGGGATTGTCGGCCGCGCGGATGGCGGCGGCCAGGTCGGGGCTCATCTTCCCCTGGGCTTCGATCGCCTTGAGGATCGTCTCCTTGCGCTCCGCCAGCTCGCGCAGCCGCTGCACGCGGAGCTGGATCTCATGGATGATCACCTCATTGAGGTTACCGGTCCGTTCCTTCCGGTATCGCGTGATGAACGGGACGGTGTTGCCGTCGTCCAGGAGCTGGACGACGCTCTCCACTTGCACCCGACGGATTTGCAGGTCTTGCGCAATGCGCCCCAGGTCGACCTGGATCGGATTGTCCATAGAGACTCTACTCTGCACCTGGTGAGCTTCGGGTCGCGATGAAGGGTTGGACGTCTCAGCGAATTCACTCAAGATCTTAGCCCCGGAGGCATCAAGTTTCGCTGGCGATCCGAGATTCGAGCGCACGGAGATACTTGACTCGCAAATAAGTTTGGTCACTTTAGATGATCGAACCTGCCTTGTCAAGCGCCGGAACGGCTTGCCACGCCAGCGAAAGGCCGCGTCCGGCCCTCGATCTCACGCCTTTCTGGACCGGCGGTTGCGGCGGAAGGTTCATGAATTTCGACCCGCGATCATCCGAGGTTCAGGCCAATCGCCGCCCGGCACGACCATTTATGCCGCCGTACTTGATCCGATCGAAGGCCCTGAACCGGAAAAAGAAACACGTACAACCGCCTTCCAGGACAACGATCGAATCCAATCGACGCAAGATCGCGAACGTATGAGGTAATCCGTCCGACCGGATGCTACGATACGTCGAAGCCAATCCGTGGCGCCCGACTCTCGCGGGGCCGATGGCACGACGATGGGATGGGATGGTCGCCGCTTGACCAGTTTCCAATCGGAGAAATGCGGACACAACCGATCGATGGCGGAATTCGCAGTCTCCGGGTCTTGCTCTCGGCCGTTGATCGCTCTCTTTGATCGCATCATGGCGAAAGGTCCCCTCGATTCCGTAGGACATACGGACCGAATCGGCCAGTTTTCCCAGATTCGCCAGGCAACCCAGGCTCCGCCTGTCAGTCGAGGCCGGGGCGATGCAACCTCACGGGTTTCTCACGACCCCGTAGGTCCATCACTTTGAAAATGAATAGTCGCTCAAGAATATCTTCCAGACGTGGGATCTTACCTCGATGCGGATCGGTTATGTGAGCGATGAGCGTTACGTCGCATTGTCCGACGTACTCCTGGAATTCGAAGGGGAAGCGGGGTCGTTCGAGACCCGCTCGCGGGCGACCGGTTCGGTCCACCTCGAACTGCCGCCCGGGACGTATCGGGTCACGCTCCAGAAGGCCGGATACGGGGCCAAGAGTGTCCGGATGGAGGTGGCACCGGGCCGGCCGCCCCATCATTTCCGATTGCTGACGGACGGCCTGCTCGGTTATGCGTGGCCCAAGTGGGCCAAGGGCGGCGAGAAGTCCGAGTTCCGGGTCCATTCCGTCGAACCTTACCAAATCTCCCTCTGGCGATATGGGATCGAGAAGCAATTCGTCCGCAGCCTCGGCTGGTTCGACGAGCATGGACCGAGGGCCACGATGCAGATCACGCCCGACGGCGATTATTCCCGGACCGGCGTCGAGTGGAACAAGTACGGCTACGCCAACCCGCACTTGCATCAGTATGTCGAGGCACCCGAGCGGTCGGGGCTCCACTACTTCCACGCCCGGACGGCGAAGGGGCTGGAGTTTGCCTTCCCCTGGGTCGTCGCGCCCGGTCGTCCCACGGCTCCGATCGCGGTGCTGGCCTCGAATATCACGTGGAACGCCTATAACAACTTCGGCGGCCGGAGCAACTACATCAATCCGGATGGGTTGCCGCCGACGCCCACGGTCAACGCCCGCCTCGAGCTCGAGCGGTACACGGACCCGGACAGCATCACCTACGACTCGGATGAGTACGCGCCGCTCTCGTTCGATCGACCCGAGCCGATCAACCACATCGACGCGGACGCGGAGATCACCGACCCGATCGAGGGCCGCGCCGCGTGCCACATCGCGCCGGCCGAGTGGCGGCTGCTGGGATGGCTCGAACGCGAGCGGTTCGCCTATGACTACTACGCCGAGACCCAACTCCACGACGGCTCGCTCGACCTCGACGCCTACAAGGTCTTGATCATCTCGACTCATCCCGAATACTGGTCGCGCGCCATGTATCAACGGGTCAAGTCGTGGGTCCACGAGCGGGGCGGACGGCTGATGTATCTGGGCGGGAACGGGCTCAACTGCGAGGCCGAGTTCGTCGACGCGACGACCGTGATCTACCAGAACGGCGACGGACGTGCCCTGATTCGCGGGGGCTTCGAGAGCCGTTTCCACATGAGGGTGGAGTCGGAGGCCAACTTGCTCGGAGTGGTGTTCACGGAGACCGGGATCATGACGGGCGCGCCTTATCGCGTGCGGGACGCCTCGCACTGGGCCTTTGCGGAGACCGGCCTCGCGGATGACGACCTCTTCGGGCAGTCGAGCCTACACATGCGGTGCCCCGGCGGTGCGTCGGGCCACGAGACCGACAAGGTTTCGCCGAGCTCGCCGGGGAACGTCGAGCGACTGGCCAAAGGGACGAATATCGACGACGGCGGGGCCGAGCTCGCCTTTTACGAGACGCTCGGCGGGGGAGCGGTCTTCTCCGCCGGCTCGATCGCGTGGCCGAGTGCGATCCTGGTGGATCCTTGCGTCTCGCGAATCACGGCCAATGTCCTCAACCGATTCCTTGATTGACGTCGAGTGCTCGCGGGCGGCAACGACTTTTTTCCAATCCATGAGAAAACCCATGAAAATCACCCGAATTGAAGCGATCCCGGTCCGCGTCCCGCTGAAAGCCGGGATGACGACCAAGACGGCCCACGGCGACCATCACACGTCGGATTACGTGATCGTTCGGGTCCACACCAACGCGGGCATCGTCGGGCTCGGCGAGGCGACGGTCTCGGCGCTCTGGAGCGGCGAGACGAGCAAGAGCACCGTCGCCGCCATCCACGACCTGATCGGACCGGCGCTCGTGGGTGCCGATCCGAGCCGGGTCACGGCGATTCGCAAGCGGATGGACTTCCTGATCAAGCTCAACCCGTTCACCAAGTCGGCCGTCGAGATGGCGCTCTGGGATATCGCGGGGAAGGCGCTGGAGGTCCCCGTCCATCAGCTCCTGGGCGGCAAGATCCACGACGTCATCCCGACCAAGATGATGATCGGGGCCTTCGACCTGCCTCGCGTCCGCGTGCTGGCCGAGCAGTTCCTCGGGTCGGGCATCCGCTGCCTGAAGGTCAAGGTCGGGATCGACCTGGCCGGTGATATCGCCCGTGTCCGGGCGGTACGCGAGCTGGCCGGCCCGGATATCCCGATCACCATCGACGCCAATTGCGGGTGGAATGTCACCACGGCCCGGATCGCGCTGGAACAGCTCCGCCCCTACCATTTGCTCGTCGCCGAGCAACCGATCGCACCGGGGGACGTCGAAGCGATGGCCTATCTGCGTATGGTCGGAGGAATCCCGATCATGGCCGATGAGAGCGTATTCACGCTCGCCGACGCGTGGAACGTGCTGCGAGCCCACGCGGCGGACGTGATCAGCGTCTATCCGGGCAAGAACGGCGGGATCGCCGCCTCGATCGAGATCGCCCAGGTCGCCCAGGCGGCGGGCATCACCTGCCACGTCGGCAGCAACCTGGAGCTGGGCATCGGCTCGGCGGCCATGCTGCACCTGGCCGCAGCGGTGCCGAATATCGACAGCGCCACGTATCCGGCCGACATCCTCGGCCCGCATTACCACGAGACCGACCTGCTCACCGAGCCCCTGGCCCTCAATCCGGACGGGGCACGCGTGCCGGATGGTCCGGGACTCGGCGTGGAACTCGACGAAGAGCAGTTGCGCCTCTTCCGGGTCAACCGCTGATCTTGCCCGGAGGTCGATCACCAGCAAACTCAGGAAATTGAACCGCCAAGGACGCCGAGGACGCCAAGAAGAGAGGAAAGGGAAACTCAATTCCCGAATTCCCGCGAGGCACCGCCCTCCCCGACTTCATTCTCGATATTTCTCTTCTTGGCGTCCTTGGCGTCCTTGGCGGTTCAAACGAATTCTTCCCCAGCAATTATTCAACGAGAAATCACATGAAAATCGAGCACCTTCGGCCCGGCACGAATGAACCCGATGAAGAATGCGATCGACTTGCATTCGCGGTGATCGGCGCGGCAATCGAGGTCCATAGGCATCTAGGGCCGGGCTATTTGGAGATGGTGTACGAGGATGCCATGGAGGTAGAGTTAAAGCTTCGAGAAATCCCCTTTGTCCGACAGAAGGAGGTGGCCGTGGATTACAAGGGTCATCGAGTCGCTGAGGGACGTCTCGATTTTCTGGTCAACGGCATACTGGTCGTTGAGCTCAAAGCCGTGGAGAATCTGGCACCGATCCATCAGGCCCAGGTGATCTCGTACTTGAAAATGTTGCGTCTGCCGCTTGGAATTCGCATCAACTTCAATGTCCCGGTCGTGAGCAAGGCGGCGCACCGGATCGTCCTGACCCAAGGATCGTGCAACTGACGATCCATCCAACCCTGGCGTTCGGTCCTCCCTCAGATATCCTTGTGGATTTGGAAACCCGATTCGATGCTGCCTACCAACTCCACACCAGTCCCAGACTCAAATCCGGCCATGAATTCGCCGGATCGCTCCAATACGCCGATGACGCTTCCTATCGGCAGTGCACGGCTCTGGACGTTCGTCCTCTGTGCCGGAATTGTGGCCGGGCTCGCGGCGTGGCTTGGTGGCGAGGCGTGCCGGGATCTGATCAAGCCGATCCGTCACGCGGTGAATTCCAAGGGGCTCGTCTTGAACGTCACCGATCGTCGCGAGGAATCCGTCGCGGATGCCAAGAACGCGGGCCTGGCATTCATCATCCTGGGAGCCGCCCTCGGCAGCGGGCTCGGGATCGCGGGCGGATTCGTTCGCCGGTCGGTTCGGTCGGCGGCATCGGCGGGGTTGCTCGGGCTCGCCGTGGGCGCGGGCGCGGCGGGCGTGACGTCCCTGGTATTGCTGCCCGCCTACAACGCCTACAAGCAAAGGCATCCGGATGAAGCCCTTCAAGATCTGACGTTGCCCCTGCTGGTCCACCTCGGAATCTGGTCGGCCACCGGTGCCGCGGGCGGGCTGGCGTTCGGAATCGGCCCGGGGGCACGGGGACGCCTGGCCGCGCCCATCGTGGGTGGAGCTGTGGGCGCGGTCGTCGCCACGATCGGTTATGAATTGATCGGTGCCATGGCCTTCCCCGCGGCCAAGACCGCACAATTCGTCTCACTGACCCGGGAAACCCGCTTGATGGCCCGACTCGCCGTCACGGTCCTGGCCTCCGCCGGCGCCGCGATGGGCTACCTCTCATCGAGCCAACGACCGGATTCGCCGACCGTCTGAGGCGACCGGAACCCCGCTCACGTGCTCCTTTCACGGATCTTCATCTCGATGTCGTCGAAGGGCTGATGAGAGTCTCTCCGTGCTCCTCCCGGGGTTCGATGACCCGATAGGACATGTCGGGCGCCAGATGATCGAACGTGCTGACCGTGCCGGAGGGCCAACGGATGGTCAAGCGTTCGATATCCTTGACCGCGCCCAGGCCGATCAGCAGCCGCGGATCATTGGTCGATTGCATGCTGCAACCGCCTTTGCGCTGGCGGGTGATGGTCCGCGAGCCGGCGACCACTTCCACGCGCGTACCGATCGCGTCGCGGTTGCTCCCGGTCCCGACCAGGGTCAGGCGAATCCAGCGATGATCGCGGGGCGTTTGGTTGAGGAGGATGGCCGGCGGGGCGTCCATGTGGTTGACGACGATATCGATGTCACCATCGTTATCCAGGTCGCCGAATGCGGCGCCTCGGGCCACATGCCGCGCGGAGAAGTAAGGCCCCACATCGCGGGTGGAGAGTACGAATCGCCGATGCGGGTGGGGTCCCGTGGCGGCACCAGCCGGGACGTTGCGGAACAGGAGCGGCGGTTCGGGATAACTCAGGGTCGGAGCCAGGTCCTTCCGGTTGTCGTCGATGTGGCCGTCGGCGACGAAGAAGTCGGGCCATCCGTCGTTGTCGAAGTCCGCGAGTGCACAGCCCCAGCCGACCCACGGCTTGGTGTCGCCAACCAACCCGACGGCAGCCGACGAGTCCCGGAAGAGGACCGGCGACACCACACCATCGGCTGGGATCGAAGCGACGCCGGTCAGGTTCTGATAGAAGGCGGTGTACTCATTTTGAAAGTTGGACACGAGCAATTCGGGGCGGCCGTCGCCGTCGCAGTCCTCGGCGTCCACGCCCATGCTCGATTGCGGCACGCCCCGCTCGTCGTACGCGGCACCCGAGGTGTCGGTCGCGTCCGAAAAAGTGCCGTCGCCCCGGTTGAGGAACACGAAGTTGGGGTTCAGGTCATTGGCCACATAGAGATCGACGCGGCCATCGCCGTTGAGGTCGGCCGCGACGACTCCGAAGCCGTGACCATCGCCGCGGCCGACCCCGGCCGGCTCGGCCACATCCGTGAAGGTCCCGTCGCCATTGTTGCGGTAGAGGAAATGCTTGACCGTCCGGATCTCGAAAGGAGAACAGAACAGCGGGATCGCGTCGTTGCCGCAACGGTGAGCGTCGCGCGGGTAGATCCAATCGCCGTAGTTGGCGACGTAAATGTCGAGGTCGCCGTCGTTGTCATAATCGAGCATCGCCCCGCCCGAGGACCAGCCCGGCCGGTCGATCCCGGCGCTCCTGCTGACATCCCGGAATGTTCCGTCGCCGTTGTTGAGGTACAGGGCGTTCGACCCGTAGTTGCACAGGAAGACGTCGGCGTCACTGTCGTTGTCAACGTCGCCGGCGATGATCCCGTGGCAGAAACCCCGGAAGCCCAGGCCCGACGAGTCGGTCACGTCGCGGTACTTCCCGTCGCCGAGGTTCTGATAGAGCCGATTCGGTCCCGCTTGCTTGCTCCCCAGCGGCAGCGCGGTGCAGGTGGCGAAGTAGAGGTCGAGGCGGCCGTCGCCGTCGTAATCGAAGATCGCCGCGCCCGAGCCGAAGGCCGTCGGGTAGAGCTTCCGCCTGTCCATGCCCGAGAAGTGGATGAAGTCGACGCCGCTGCCTTCGCGGATGTCGACGAAGCGGAACGGGCTGGGATCCGTCGAGATGCTCGACGTCGTATCCGCGAGGGCGAGGAACGTCGCGCGGGCTCCCAGCCCGAAATCGTCCCTGACTCCCAGGCGGCTCAACCGGGGATCCGGGGAGGTCGGCTTCGGCGCCGGTACCTCGCCCGAGTCACCGGTGCGACTCGACTCGCAACCGGCTAGCAACAGAAGCAGCAGGCCGAACCGGGCGATCGCCAGGCGCCGAGCGCCGAGACGAGTCACGACTTGGGGACAGACTTGGGAGACTTCATACTCGGTTTCATGATCAGTTGACCATTCTTGCCGATGGCTTGCTTGTACGAATCCTGGAACTTCAGCCTGGCGTTGGGGCCGGCCTCGACCGTTTTGCCGGGCGTCGCGGGAGCGACCGCGTTCGATCCGCAGCCGGGTGCGAGACACACCAGGGCGATCAGGCCGATCTTGGCGCGAATACAACGAATCAAAGGACCCTCCTGGAATGACGATGACATCCGGCATGGTCAATACTGATCGGAGCTGACGACTTCGCCGCCGTTGCGTGTCCCCAGGGCCCACCAGGTCTGGAAGCTGACGGAGTCCTTGATGAACCTCACGGAGCCGTCGCCCATGGCGACGTTGACGCCGCCGGGGTGGTTGCTGGAAGCCGAGGTCGCACCGAGCCAGCCCCCGCCCGAGCCGTCCGACGTGAAATTGCCCTGGGCGCCGAAGAAACCGCTCTCCGCCCCGGTGCAGGAGTAGCTATTCGGAGACATGAAATGCATGTAAGACAGATTGACGGTATCGTAGCCCTGAGTATAGAGCCATGAAGACCCCGAGCCGGCGTCTTGCGAGGGTGCCGTCCCCCCGGGGATGGCCTTGCAGGCGGCGAGCAGGCTCTGCGCCACGGCGACGCCCGCGGCGCCCTGGTCGGGAGTCGGCGCGATCGAACTGATCTGGAAGAGGGCCCGCTTCGCCAGCGATGTGCCGGCGACGGCCGGCGAGACATAACCGGAGGTGAGGCCGTCGAGGGCGCTGCCGTAACCGAGCAAGTGCTCGCTGAACATCGCCGTATTGCTGCTCCCGTCGGTGACCGAAGCGAGTGAGACCGGTCCCAGCTTCGGGCTGGAGACGAAGAGGTCGCCCCGGGAGGGCACGATGATCCCGGTGCAGGAGGAGATCATCCCGGGGCCGCCGTAGTTGCCCGCATAGCTGCTCTGGCCCCAGTCGCCCCCGTAACTGATCGGATGGCTGAGGCTCTCGGAGGGGCAGAGCAGCGAGGAGATCGACAGAAGGCCGGCCGTCGAGTTGGCCATCCCGCCGAACGTGTTCGAGGTCACGAAACCGATCTCGAGCATGGGTAAGCTGAAGTTGATCGCATTATAGACCGTCTGCTGCTCGAACTGCGGCAGGATGAGCGCGACCCACGACGGCTCCCACGCCCACTGGCTGGTATTCTGGAGCGTCTGGCAGGGGTAGACGTTGGTCTGCGAGATGTAATTGTGCGCCGCCAGGCCGAGTTGCTTGAGGTTGTTGAGGCACTGGGCGCGCCGGGCCGCCTCGCGCCGACTGCACCGCCGGCAATAACAGCGCGATGAGCACGGCGATGATCGCGATGACCACCAGCAATTCGATCAACGTGAACCCGCGCCGTCCGCGCACAGCAGATCTCATGGAAATGATCCTTCCGTACCACGACCTGATGAAGAATGGAGAAAATGCAGCCGACTATTGCAAGGTTATCCGCCGGTTCTCTCGGAGACAAGGGCACGTCCACTTGTATTAGGAGGAATCGATGTAAATGGATGCGGGCGCAGTCAATTCGCGAGGGCCAAGGTGAGACCGCCTGGATCTTGTACAAGTGTCAGATTTTCGAGATGATGGCCGATGGGTTCCGTTGAGCGCGGCACCATTGGAGTTCATGGCGATGTCCCGACCGAGGCGAAGGATGTTCGGCCCCCTGCTCTATTCGACTCTCGGCGTTGCCCTGATCGCATGGGCGTACACGGGGGCCGTGACGTTCTTCGAGGAGATCTTGCGGCCGGCCCGGGAACGTCAGGAAATCCGGAGCCTTGCCGAGGCGTTGGGGGACATGAATCCGATTGCGCGTGAGAATGCCGCGCGTCTCCTCGTGGCCAAAGGCCCCGAGGCCGTCCTGCCTTATTTGCTGGAGGCGGCCCGAGATCCGCAGAGTAAGGGACGGGCGCTGGCATGCCGGTCGCTGGCCCAGGTTCAGTCGGACCCCTCCGTCGTGGTCCCGGTACTGATTGCCGCTTCGGATGATGTTCATGAAGAGGTCCGGCTCGAGGTTGCACGCGACCTCCAGCGCGTGAACGTCTCCGCGGCGCTGGTCGTGCGCTCGCGCTCTGTCGCCCCTGGTCTTCCGCCCGACCTGAAGGCGATCAGCCTCGAGACTCTGTGTCGGTTAATCACGGATCGGGAGAGCGGGGTCCGGGCTGCGGCGGCGGAAGCACTCGGGGGTTTCGCTCCGGATCCGAAAGCCGCCGCCGTCCTGGTCGCGGCGAACGGCGATACAGACCGGATGGTGCGAATCGCCGCGTCGCGAGCCCTTGTGAGGTTCAACATCGATGGGAACCGCACGGCCATCCAGACACTCCTCGCGCTGGTCGCCGATCCGGACGCCGTCGCCGACCGCGTCGAAGTGATCGATGTCATTAGAGGGATCGGCGGCGAGGTCCAGGACGAGGCCGTGACTGCGCTCGCGGATCTGCTTGCTCACTGCGAGACCGCGATCCGTCCCGACTTGATCAACTGCCTTCAGTCCATCGGCCCGGGAGCACGGAGCGCCCTGCCGGCGCTCGAAGCCTTCTTGAACGACGACGACCTCATCCTGCGCCAGCGCCGGCCTGGCCGTCCTGGCGATTGAGGGCAACGAGAGCCCTCGCGTCGCGGCCATTCTGCTCGGGATCATCACGGACAAGGATCTACCTCGCGAATGGCGAACGAAGGCACTGGAAACGCTCCGTGAGGCAGAACCTGCCTCGCTGGCAAAGGCCGCCCCGATCCTGATCCGTCAGCTCGGAAGCACCAAGGTGGACGTCCGGCTTGCCGCTCACGAGATGCTGGGAGAGATCATTGGAAGTTTCCCCGCCGAGATGCCGAAGCCGATCGAGGGGAAATGACCTTCCGGCTAGATTGCATGCCGCCGATAGCGGCCTCACAATCTTGCGGTGAGAGCGAGGCCTTTCGCAAGATGGGATCGTCGTCCGCCTGGTCGTTCGCGCTTCGCATCCGGATGGGAGTGAATGCATGTTTCCCTGCGAACTCCGTATCATCGATCTCGTCGGAAGGGGCCCATGGCGGAGCCCGGCGGGACGATGGTTATCCCCGGTCGTATTTCTGGCGCTCGCCATGAGCGTCCGGGGCCGGTTGACGGATCGTCATTCGCCAGTGGCCTGGACAGGCCTCGGACTGGGTGGTGGCGGGGCGATGTACACGCCGGCGATATCGCCCGCCGACCCGAATCGGATCCTGTTGAGCTGCGACATGAGCGGCGCCTATCGGTCGACCGACGGCGGCAAGAATTGGGAGATGATCCATTTCCGGCAACTGACGGGCTCGACGAAGGTGAGCCCGGCGTGGCATCCCACGGATCCGGACGTTGCGTTCGCCTCGAGCGGCTGGCAGGGGACGTTGAAACTGACGCGGGACGGCGGGAAGACCTGGAACGATGTGCCCGGGTTTCCCGCTCCGATCCTCGCCATCGCGATCGACCCCGGCCGACCGGATCTGATGCTGGCCGGGAGCCGTCGCGGCATCTCCCGCTCGACCGACGGCGGGAAAACCTGGACGTCCGTCGGGCAGACTCGCGGGCATCTCCTCGCCTTCCACTTCGACCGGACCAGCCCGGCGGTGAACCGCACCTGCTTCGCGGCCACCGATCGGAGCGTCCTCCGCTCCGACGATGCCGGCGCGACCTGGCGCGACCTCGAGGCCGGGTTTGCAACGGGGCCGATTGTCTCCTTCGCGGCAGGATCGAACCGTGAGGGTGGCGAGTGCATCCTCTATTGCTCGGTCGAGGGTCGAGAGGCGAAGGGTCAGTTCACAGGCGGTATCTTCCGGTCCGACGATCGAGGCGCGACCTGGACGCGTTCCATGGGGCAAGGAATCGATCTTCGGACCGAGAGCCTGGATGGGCAGACCTCTCGGCCCGCGCAGTACGAGTTCATCCTGACCACCGACGTGAACCCCTCGCGGGTGTACGCATCGCGGGGATCCGATGGCCGCGTGTTCCGCAGCGATGACCGCGGCGCGAGCTGGCGGAACACCCTCTTCCCGTCGATGAAGTCGCCGCAATTCAACGTCGGCCCGAACTACCTGATCGACGAGCCGGGTGGTGGTGGCGATACGATTTCGGGCTTCGGCATCGATCCGACGAATCCAGACAGGGTGGTCGTCGCCGACTGGATGGATTGCTACATCACGAAGGACGGGGGTAAGACCTGGGATGCCGCCCATACGCGGAGCGCCGAGGAGCCGGGGCGGCGAGGCAAGGGGATGCGATGGGTCCACACCGGGCTGGTCGTGACGACGGTCTGGAATTACTACATCGATCCCTTCGAGCCGGACCGCCATTACATCGCCTATACGGATATCGGGTATGCACGGTTAACCGATGCCGGCAAGACCTGGTACTGGCACACCGGCAAGCCCTTCCGAAATACGACGTATGAGCTCGCGTTCGATCCCGAGACACAGGGCACGATCTGGGCGGCTTTCGGCGACCTCCACGACATCCCTCAGTCCAACGTCATCAGCGGGCGCCATTACTTCGCGAGGGCGTCCGGGGGTGTCGGCGTGAGCCACGACTTCGGGGTGACCTGGAAGGACACGTCGCAGGGGCTCGCCCGGAAGGCGATCACTTCGGTGATCCTGGACCCGAAGAGCCCCAAAGCCGGACGGACGCTCTATGCTTCCGCCTTCGAGGACGGCGTGTACAAGTCCACCGACGGCGGCACGAGCTGGGCGAAAGCGTCGAAGGGACTCGGTGCACCCGGCATCAACGTGCGTGCCTGTCGGATCATCCTCCATAGCGACGGGACGCTGTTCTGCCTGGTGACCGCGCTCCGGAAGGATCGCAAGTACGTCGCCGAAGGACCCGGCCTCTATCGGTCAACCGACGGCGGCACGAGCTGGGAATGGATCAACCGAAGCAAGCCGTTGCTCTGGCCGAAGGACTACGACGTCGATCCCCGAGACAGCCGCGTGATCTACATGGGTGCCGCCGATGCGAACAACGACCAGGGAGGACTGTACAAGACGAGCAACGGCGGAGCCGCTTGGACTCGGATCGCGCGAAAGGGCGGAGACTGCTTCGGCGCCACGATCAATCCGAGGAAACCGGACTGGGTCTACCTATGCATCGCGGAAGGGGACGACGAGCCGGGACTCTGGCTGAGCAAGGACGCGGGCCATTCCTGGAAGGCCCTGGACGAGATGCCATTCCGCAATGCCCAGCGCATCACGTTCGATCCCGGGGATGACTCGATCATTTATGTCTCCACCTTCGGCGGCAGCGTCTGGAGAGGACCGGCGGATTAGGAGCGATGCGGTCCAGTTGATCACGACTTCTGAACTCCCGGTACTTGCTCCGACCGGTCTCGCGCGGTCTACTCTAGGCGGTCGTGCCATGCCCTGCCCCGAGCCCGGAGCCTCCCACCCATGCCCGCCGAAAGCGATTGGTCCCGCCGCGAGATCCTCGGGGCGGCCGGTGCCGCAATCCTGGCACCAAGCCTGATGAGGGATGCCGCGCACGGCGATACCCCGACGGCCGCCGACCCGGAACGGATTCGTCGCGAGAACGCGTTGCCCGGGACCCGTGACTGGATGACGCGTAACGTCCGGATCGACCCCAAGACCCGTTATCGCAGTCCCTGGATCGAGGGATATGCCTCCCGGACAAGCGTCCGGCCCGGCGAGACGATCTCGTTCCACGTCAGCACCAACCCACCGTCGCCGTTCGTCCTCAAGATCTTCCGGCTGGGATATTATCAGGGCCATGGCGGTCGTCTCATGCGCAAAGTCGAGCCGATTCGCGGCACCGTTCAGCCCGATCCGCCCATCGGCCCCAAGCGTCTGCGCGAATGCGCCTGGGAACCCTCCGCGACCATCACCATCCCGGCCGACTGGACGAGCGGCGTCTACCTGGGGAAGCTCACCGCCGAGCGGGAGGGCCTTCAGAGTTATGTGGTCTTCGTCGTCCGCGATGACCGCAAGGCGGATTTTCTCTTCCAGGTATCCGATACGACTTGGTCGGCCTACAACCGCTGGCCCAGCCAGTTCGCGCTCTACGACGACGGCAAGAAGGAGTGGTACTGGGGCCCGGACGTGCAGACGAGCTTCGATCGGCCTTATGGGAAGTACTGCCAGATTTTGGAAGCACCATTGTCGGTCGGCTCGGGCGAGTTCCTGCTCTGGGAATTCCCGCTGGCGTACTGGATGGAGCAGCAAGGTTACGACCTGACTTATATCTCGAACCTTGACACGCACGCCGACCCGGATGGCCTGCGACGGGCCAAGGGCTGGCTATCGGTCGGGCACGACGAATACTGGTCGCTCGCGATGTTCGAGACCATGAAGAAAATGGTCGCCGAAGGGCTGAACCTGGCGTTCCTGTCGGGCAACAGCATCTGCGGAGTCATCGACATCCAGCCCGCAAGCGACGGCCGGGCAAATCGGATCATCGAGCGTGTGGGACGGTTCGGGTCTCCTCGGAAGGAGGAGATCGAGAAAGGATTCCCCGAGGAAGCCCGCTTCACCAAGAACGGCCCGAATGAGTCATTACTGATCGGGGCCCAGAGCACCTACCCCGTGACCGGCGGCGGCGACTGGAGCTGTCGCAAGCCGGGGCACTGGCTGTTCGACAAGACCGGCATGAAGGAAGGGGATGGCATCCCGGGCCTCGTCGGCTGGGAGTGGCATGGCGAGCCGGCATCGATCCCAGGGTTGGAGGTCGTCGCAAGCGGCAAGACGCAGAGCCCTCGCGCCGAGGGGACTTATACCGCGACCATCTATCCCGGCCCGAAGGGGAATCTCGTCTTCAACGCGGCCACGATCTGGTGGGCCGACGGACTCGCCGAGCCGCCGGGCTACGTCCGACCGGCGGTCTATACCCACCCCAAGGGCCCGGATCGACGGGTCCAGCAGATCACCCGCAATCTGCTGGACCGCATGCGCGTGTCGTAACAATGAGTCGTGACCCGGCGAGCCTTCGTCAGGTTATTCGAGCCAATATCTTTCCAAAGGGACGGGTGATGAAGTACACGACCGAGGAGACATCCACCTCCACGTCCGCCAGAGGCTCGCGTCGAGCGTTCCTGGCCGCGGCCGGCGGGACGGCTTTCAGCTTCACCATCGTCCCGCGACACGTCCTCGGGGGAGTGGGGTATGAACCGCCGAGCGAGCGAGTCAACGTGGCGGGGATCGGTGCCGGCGGCATGGGAGGCGGGGATATCGCGACCCATGCCAGGAACGGCGCGAACATCATCGCCCTCTGCGACGTGGATGACGAACGCGCGGCGGGCATTTACAAGGCCTTTCCCAAGGCGCGGCGCTACAAGGACTTTCGCGCGCTGATCGACAAGGAGGCCAAGAATATCGACGCGGTCACGGTCGGCACTCCCGACCACATCCACGCGGTCGCCTCGATGGCGGCGATCCGTGCCGGCAAGCACGTCTATTGCCAGAAACCGTTGACCCACACGCTGCACGAGTGTCGGGAGCTGACCAAAGCCGCGAAGGCGGCCGGAGTCATGACCCAGATGGGCAATCAGGGTCATGCCAGCGAGGGCTCGCGGCTTACCAACGAGTGGATCCAGGCCGGGGTGATCGGCGAGGTCCGCGAGGTCCACGTCTGGTCGGATCGCGCGGGCCGGCTCTGGAAGCAGGGGATCGGCAGGCCGACCGATACGCCCCCCATCCCCTCGACGCTCGAATGGAACCTCTGGCTGGGTCCGATCCAGGAGCGTCCCTATCACCCGGCATATGCTCCGGTCAACTGGCGGGGCTGGAGGGATTTCGGCACCGGGGCTCTGGGGGACATGGGCTGCCATATCATCGACCATCCGGTCTGGGCTCTCGGACTGGGCGCGCCCACGTCGGTCGAGGCCCGCTCGACGCTCGACGGCTCTTTCCTCGAAGGAGACAAGCCGAATTTCGAGACCTATCCGATCGCCTCGATTATCACGTTCGAGTTCCCGGCACGCGGCTCGCAACCTCCCGTGCGGATGACCTGGTACGAAGGCGGACTGATGCCGCCCACGCCCGCCGAGATGCCGCCGGGACGCCGACTCGACGGCAATGGCGTCCTCTATGTCGGCAGCAAGGGGAAGATGCACCATTCCTCACACGGCGGCATGCCGGAGGTGTTCCCCGAGGCGCTGAACGAGTCGGCGAAGGCGGTCCCCAAGACCATGAAGCGATCTCCGGGCCATTACGAGGAATGGCTCCTGGCCTGCAAGGGAGGCCCTCGGCCGGTCTCGAACTTTGCATACTCGGGACCGCTCACGGAGATCGTCCTGCTGGGCGTCCTGGCCCTGCGAGCACCGGGCACGCGGATCGAATGGGATAGCGAGAACCTCAAGGTCAAGAGTGCTCCGGAGCTAAATCAATACCTCCTTACGCCTTACCGTAAAGGCTGGACGCTGTAACCCCCGAGCACAATCGATCCTGGAGGCTCACGCCATGATGCTACGACCGATGATCGCCGTCGTCGCGATCGCGATGAGTGCGACACCCGCGCGATCCGCCGACAATTCCTTGACCGAACAGGAGAAGCGGGACGGCTGGATCCTGCTGTTCGACGGCAAGACGACCCGGGGCTGGATGTCGCCCAAGCAGAAGCCGTTGCCACAATCGCACGTGCAGGACGGCAGCCTGAATCCCCACCCGTGCGACTACATGCTGGTCTACGAGAAGGCCCTGGAGAACTTCGAGCTGGCCCTCGACTTCAAGATCAGCCCCAAGTGCAACAGCGGGATCTTCGTCCGGACCTCGCCATTGACGCCCCGGCCCGGCAAGGATGTGGGCTTCAACGGCATCGAGATCGCCATCGATGACACGACCACCGCCGGGTTCCACGACACGGGGGCGATCTATGACCTGGTCGCGACGAAGTCCAACGCGATGCGGCCGGTCGGCGAGTGGAACCACATCCGGATCGTGTGCGACCGGGGGCGGATCGAGGTCGAGGTCAACGACCGGCCGGTGAGCCGGATCGATCTCGATGAGTGGACCGAACCGAACAAACGACCGGATGGATCGGCCCACAAGTTCGATATTGCCTACAAGGACCATCCGCGTCGCGGATATATCGGCTTGCAGGATCACGGGAGCAACGCCTGGTTCCGCAACATCAAGCTGAAGTCGATCGGCGAATCCTCGAGAGGAGCCCCGGCCGCTAAACGGTAAACTGGAGTCCACGTCAGGTTGGTTGAGCAAAATGAACCCGGGGGTGGCGATGGCTTACAGCGACTTCACGATCGCCGAACTGAAAGAACGGTTTCATCTCACGATCGACGAGACCAGCAACCTGTTCGCCACCTGTCCGGAAGTGGACCTGCCTGCCGTGTTATCCGACACTCTGGCCCGTTACCTTCCCCTGGCGGTGAATGTCAACACGGATAAAGCCCGCTCGGAGTTGATGATCTCGCCGATCCTGGTCGAATTCAAGCTGCTCCATCGCGATCGCATCAGCCTATTCTCTGGTATCGAGTTCACGGTGGACGAGGGCCTTGGGCTGAAGGGCAGGTGCGATTACATCCTGGCACGCAGCCCCGAACAGTTGGCCCTGACGGCCCCGGTGTGCGTCCTCGTCGAGGCCAAGAACGAGAATATCGTGGCCGGCATCCCGCAGTGTCTCGCGGAGATGGTCGCCGCCCAGAGATTCAACATCCAGAAGAAACGACCTGAAGGGGCGATCTATGGTGTCGTCACGACGGGCGCATCGTGGCGATTCCTCAGCCTCGATGGGACGAGGGCCTCTGTCGATGTCGTGGAGTACCCGATCCAGTTCGACGCGCAAGATCTTCGGGATCTTGACGAATATTGCGCTCGGGGACTCACCCTGATTTACGAATGAGAGCTGATCCAAGTGAATCTCATCCTGACCCTCATCAAACCGAACGAGGTCCGGTCGGTCATTTCACATCCAGGGCTTGATCCGGGTTGATCCCCTCGCCCCCGCCGATCGTGAGCAGAGCCTTGAGATTGTTCGGGGTCACCGAATCCGGAGCCCAACGCGTGTGCCCGTTGACGAATCCGACGTGGGCGCCGCTCGGGTGCTTGCTCGAGATCGCCGGGCGCTTCGGATCGTTGATCCGGAAGCTCATCGTGCGGACGTCCAGGTCGATCGGCGCCGTCCAGGGGACCTTCACGTTATCGACCTCGACGACCATCAGCGTATTCGACGTCCCGTCGATGACGTCGTCGAGCTTTGTCGAACTCGGCCCGGGGAAGATCGTACCGGGACCGGTCACCGCCACGTAACTGGTCAGGTTCGTCGGGTTCGAGAACCGGCTCGGGCAAGCGAAACTCGGCGGCATGCTGTTGAGTAACTTGACGTTGTTCGGACCGTCCCAGGGCTCGCTGAAATCATAGAGATTGTAGAGTGCCGATTGCTCGATGTAGGGAAGGATCAATACTCGCCAGCTATGCATCGGCCGGCCGCTGGCGTCGACGACATAGGCGGGAGGTAATGCATTGTATGCCGAGTGATAGTTGTGCAGCGCCAGGAGAATTCCGCAGAAGTTGCACGAACATTGGGATCGCCGGGCGGCCTCGCGGGCAGCGCCGACCGCCCTGCCCAGTGTAACGATCAACCCGAAACAGCATCCGAGGAAGAAGACGAGCTTCATGAGCGTCCAGACACTCATCCTCATCCGCCTGCCCGATCGGGCCTGGCGAAACACGTAGGCCGTGCCGGTGCTCAATTTGGGATCAAAGTCGTACTCCCTCAACGTGTCGCCCACTGCGATTACCTCCCTTTCCACTTCAACGTGACGGTCATTGTGGAGTATCGACCACCTTGGCGCCGAGGAATCGGGGATCGATGGCGATCGTCTCGCCGCCGTCGATCGTCAGCATGGCCCGGACCGTGGCCGGATCGAAGTCATCGGGCAACTCCAATACTCGACCCGTAGCCAGGAGTGCCCGGGCGCCGCTGATCTTGCTCCCGGGCCCGGTGCCCGACCCGTCATTCACGCGGTAGCTCATCCGATCGAACGCCAGATCCTCGGGCCTCATCCAGGGGATTCGCGCATCGGCCATCTCCACCACCAGCAAGGTTTGACCGGGACCGTCGCGGATGTCCGCTTTGGAACGAGCACCCGACGCGGGCCAGGCCGTTTCGGGGCCAACCACCGCGACGAAGCTGGTTTCATCGGTCCCGTCGGAATCGAGCCCCTGGCGGCGATAGTAGTCGCCGATTTGACCCGCGAGCCGAGCGTTGTGAGGTCCGTCCCAGGGCTCGTCGAACCGATAGGCTTCGTAGAGATCGGAATACGGATGGGGGGCGTTCTTCAATATCAAGACCCTCCAGCTATGCCAGGGCTTGCCGTCGGGACCGCGGACGAAGGCGGGCGGATAGGAGCCGAATTCCGAGTGATAGCCGGCAACTGCCAGCCCGATCTGGCTGAGGTTTCATGTAATCCCCGCGCGCTGAGCCGACTGCCGTGCGCCTTGTAGCGTCGGCCAGAACGCGACCCCGATCGACGCGAGAATACCGACGAGGATCAGGGGAAATCGGAGCGAACGGTTCAGGCTCATCGTTTCTGCAACCGTAAGCGGGTGAATAAATCCTGGTAATGACGTGGGTTGGCCTATCTCCCATCATATCCCCGACCGATTGTCGCGAGGAGTGTGCTCCACGAGCTGCATCACAGAGTGGTGCATTTCGACCCTTAAGAACCAATCCGGTGCTCACAGAGCACCCTACGTTTGATTATGGTTTACTTGCGAAGACGAGCCATCCTCCCGCGCGAAGCCAGGGGGCCAGCCAGGGCGCCGGGATCGGCTCGGAGGAGACCTCATCGATGGGGATGACCTCATCGATCCGGAAGCCCGCGAGGCGCAGCTCGCGTTTCAGCTCGCCCCAGCGATAAAGATGGACCCGCATACCGGGGATGCCGCGATAGGTCATCCTTCGCTCGCCGAGTTGGTCGCGGAAGAGGATCGTCCGGAAGGCGTGACGGAGCAGCCACGATCGCCCCTGGCGATCGCGGAGGTTGAGGAAGAGATTATGAGCATGGAGCGCGAGCCGGCCGCCCGGTCGCAAGATCCGGCAGGCTTCGGCCAGCGCACGACGGCGAGGTTCGCGTCCCCGGATCATCCCGAGCGTGCTGAACATCGACAGGGCGTAGTCGAAGGTTCGATCGGGGAAGCAACTCAGGCGGCAGAGGTTGGCCTCGACCCGCAGCAGCTCGACGCGTTCGCACCGGGCCTTCTCGCCGACCATCTCGAGCATCGGCCGCGCGAGGTCGACCGCGGCGACGCGAAACCCGCGGCCGGCGAATCGGATCGCGTGGCGTCCCACCCCACAGCCCAGGTCCACCAGCCGACCCGGCGTCATGAACCGCTCGTCGAGCGCCCGGGCATCGGCGAGGAAGAGCGGGTGGTCCGCGAAGTACGCGTCCTCCTCGGCGGCCAGGCGCGGGGTGTGGGTGTATTGCCACAGAGGGGCATCGACCCCCTCGGGAAGCTGCCAGGTCGATGGTACGCGGAAGATGCTCATACCGGCTGCTGGGCCGGCGTCGCCAGGATCAGGCCCGTACGCGGCCTCAGCTCCAGGCCGCGGAGCATCCCTTGATCCAGACGGACCGAACGACTGGACCAGGCCTCCTCGAGGATCGTTCCCTCGGGCAGCCGTCCCGCCAACGACAGGTCGAATCGACGATTCGATCGCGATGCGTTGAGAGCGACCACGATGGTTTCGGAGCCCAGTTCCCGCACGTAGGCGACGACATCGTCGTGGGCGTGGATGAAGCGGAACGTGCCGCGACGCAGGGCCGGCCGGGTTCGACGGAAGGCGATCAGCCGCTGGAATTCGTGGAGGAGATCGTTGTCCCACGTGTCGGTCTTGTGCCAGGGGAATGCCCCGCGGTTGGCCGGGTCGTGGCCGCCGGCCATGCCGATCTCGTCTCCATAATAGATCGACGGGGCGCCCGGGTATGTCATCTGGAACCATGTGGCTAGCCGCAGCGCCGACTGATCGCCGTGCGCCAGCGTGAGGAACCGCGCCATGTCGTGGCTGTCGAGCAGGTTCAGCATCACGGCCGTCACGTTCGGATGATACACGCCGATCAGCCGCTCGATTGCGCGACGGAACGACTCGGCCCCCGTCGGGCCGATCGGATAGAGGCTCGTCTTGCCCAGGTCTTCGACATTGACACTCTCGCCGATGAAAAACGAGATGCACGCGCGCGTGAATTGATAATTCATCACGGCGTCCCACATGTCGCCCTGGAGCCATCGCGGGGCGTCGACCCAGACTTCGCCCACGATGTATGCCTCGGGATTGATGGCGCGGACACGAGTGCGGAACTCGCGCCAGAAGTCGTCGTCGTCGATCTCGTTGGGGACGTCGAGCCGCCAGCCGTCGATCCCGAACTCTATCCAGGTCCGGCCGATCGCCCAGAGAAACTCCCTCACCTCGGGGCAGTCGGTGTTGAACTTCGGCAGGGCGGGGAGGCCCCACCAGGCGTTGTAGTTGGGCGACTTATCGGCGTCGTAGGCGTAGAGCGGGAATTCCTTGACCGTGAACCAATCGAGGTAGGCCGAGTTCGGGCCGTTTTCCATGATATCGTGGAACTGGAAGAAGCCCCGACTGGCGTGGTTGAAGACCCCGTCGAGCACCACGCGGATGCCCCGAGCGTGGGCCTCGTCGATCATCCTCCGCAGCGCGGAGTTCCCCCCCAGCATGGGGTCAACCTTCTCATAGTCGTGAGTGTGGTAGCGATGGTTCGACGCCGACTGGAATATCGGGGTGAAATACAGGGCGTTGATGCCGAGCGAGACGAGATAATCCAGATGTTCGACGACGCCGAGCAGGTCACCCCCCTGATAGCCGTGATACGTCGGACGAGCGCCCCATTCATCCAGATGCCGAGGCTTGGGGACGGCCATGCTGCGCGCGAAGCGGTCGGGGAAGATCTGGTAGAAGATTGCGTCGCGCACCCAATCGGGCGTTTCGGGCTCGGCCACAGGCCACTCCATGCTTTTTCGTTATCGGTTATCGGTCATGAACTGATCCGGAATATGCGTGAGGATCCGACGGCGTTCCCCTCGCTGGCGCGTCGGGTTGGTATTATAAGGTAATTATTGAATATCACTATTCGATCGAGATCCTGTGCCAGTAGAGCTGCTCGCGATCGCCCCGGAGTCGGAGGTCGTCGAGCATCGACTCCATGTCGAGCTTGACCGGGCTCTTGGAATAGACCCGGCCCTGGACGCGGATCTCCGGCCTCCGCTTGAAGTCGATGACCTTCGGGCTGAGCCAGAGATCGAGGCGTTTGACGCCCTTCAGGTCCAGCCGGATCAGGTTGCTGAGCGCGCTGGAGGTCATCTTGATCTCGGCGGGGTTGAGGTTCGCCCCGAAGACGTCCGCGGCTTCCGGCGACGTGATATGACCCGGAGAAAACTCGCGGACGACCACTCCGTAGAACCGGTCGTCGGAGGCCCGTGCGGAGAAGGTCCGGAACGACTTCGGGCTGGGGTCGCGGCGGTGCCGGTCCATCCAGTCGAAGGCGCGGGGGATCTCCTCGGGGAACGTCTCGAGGCCGCGGCGCTGGTATTCGATGTAGGTGATATCCCAGGTCTTCAGGATCATCGGCTTGATGTGCTTCGTGAAGATGAACTCGTTGGCCGCGGGGGCCAGCTCGCCGATGACGTACAACAAGGGCAGCCGCTCGTGGTGAGGCAGGGCCTTGAACACATACTTTGCCGGGAGACCCGACAGGACTATCACGCCCGCGAACAGGTCCGGGTGCGCCAGTGCGTAATCCCAGGCCATGTTGCCGCCGATGAGCTGGCCGGCGGCGAAGACGCGGTCGCTGTCGATCGAATAGCGTTTGCGGGCGTCTCGCAACGCGAGCTCGACGGCCGCATGCTCGCTGGTGGTGTATCGATAATCGTGGGGCTGTCCGGGAAGATTGTACTCGGGCGCGATGAGGATATATCCGTGCCGCGACGCTTCCGCGGCCCATTCGTCGATCGCCGAGCCGGGGCCCTGCCCGGCATGGAGGACGATGACCGCCGGATATCGGCGCAGGGGGTGGTACTCGGGCGGGAGCCAGACGGCATACTCGGTGGGCTGGGCGTTCTCGTCTTCGAGGACCCGATGCAACGCGGTCTTCTCGGCGACGGTCGTCGCCTCGTGCCGGGGCGGGGGCATGAGCTGGATGATCCGCGTGATCAGCTCGAGCCGGCGGATCGCTTCGGGCGTATCGGGGGAATCGGGCCAGGTGAGGCCCTCGAGCCGGGCGGCCTGGGCACTCCGATCCGCGGGCTCGGCCCCGATGAGATAGTTGCGTATGGCGTCGCGGGCCTGCCACAGGGAGTCGGCGAGGGCCATGTCCGCGACGGCCGCATCGTGTCCCACCACGTAGCCCGACATCGCCAGGGCGAAGCCGGCCTCGTCGTTCATCGACGCGTCAGCCTTGGCCTTCTGCCAGGCGGCGAACCGCCCGCGGACGGCGTCGGGAGCCTCGTCGATCGCCTTGAGCACCTCGATCAGCCGCTTCTGCCAGGGTGCCCTCGCGTCGCTCGAGAGGCGGCCGGAGAGCTGGCGCAGCTCGGTCGCCAGCGTCTTGTCCGCGGCCTGTTGCTGGGCCTCGCGGCGCTCGATCTCGCGGATCTCGACCTGGATCTCGGTGCCGATCGCCTTGTCGCCGAACGTCTTCAGCAAGCGGGAAACCGCCTGGTACTGCTGCGCCTTGCGACGTACGTCGATCTCGGCCCGGCGATGACTCGCCTCGGCCTGGACGATGAATCCCCGTGCGCCCGCCGCACGCTCGCTCAGGTCGCTCTGGGGGAAATCCTTGCTCAGGCGAGCGAGCTCGTCCTTGGCTTCGGGATACCAACCGGCATCCATCAGGAATCGGACCACGCGCTCGCGCTCGCTCGCGTTCTTCGGGTCGACTCGACCGAGCAAGGACATGATGACCGGGCGCGGCACCTGATTGGTCTCCTCGACGCCGAGCCAGAACCCATCGACCCCACGATATTTGATGACATGTGGGCCGATTTCGATGATCGCCTGCTCCATGCTCACCGGCCGACCCGACTTCGTGCCGAGATAGTGGAACTGCCGGCGACCGCGATCGTCCCACGGTTCCGCCTGGACTCGAAGCACTTCCTTGGGCATCGAGCCGGCGTGGACGACCATCGGCTGGACCAGTGAGAACCGCTCGCCGGTTCGCAAGGAGTTGTCCGCAACCATCTTCTCAATCTTGGAGTCCCGCACGATGACCCGCTTGAGGCCGTCCCAGATGTAGACGAGCGAGTTATCCTTGTCGGGCGAGCCCTGGCTGGGAAAGACGAGGCCGTTTTTCATGATGACGCTGTCGGCCGGGCACGCGGACCAGGCGAACAGCGTGAGGATGACGCCCATCATCAGAGGGATTTGGTGACGACCGAGCCGTGCTGGATTCGACCTCATGCCGCGTTCCCTCATGCTGGAGCTGATGTCGCGCCGGCCCGACTTCGGACCGGGGAGATCTCCGGATGGAAGCAGGAAGTGGGCCTGTGACGCAATTCCCACCCTCGTTGACGCTTAGCCTACTTATTGTGACAGCCCGATGGAGCAGGTCAAGCCATCGAGATATTGGACGCCCCTGCCCTCGTCGGTATTCAGCATCGCGATCGGAGGTAGTGCCGCTCGATTCGCCCGATCATAAGCTCAAGATCACCTTGCCGAAAACCGCATTCGATTCCATCCGAGCCTGGGCCTCCCGGACGTCCTCGAAGGCGAACGCCGAATCGACGACCGGGTGCACGGTCCCTCGCGCGAGCCAGGGGACGACTTGATCGGCGAACCGTCGGGTCGCGGCGATCTTCTCCTCCAGGGGTCGGGCTCGGAGCGTCGTGCCGACGATCGTCAGCCGTTTGCGGAGCATGACGTTCAGGTCGAACGGGGCGTTGCTGCCGCCGAGAAGTCCGACGAGCACCAGCCTTCCCCGAATGGCCAGGGCCGCCAGGTTGCCCGCCAGCGCCGACCCGCCGAGGAAGTCGATCACAACCTCAACGCCCGCGCCTTCGGTCTGCGAACGGACCGTCGCCGCGAAGTCCTCGCGACTGGCGTCGATGCCGTGATCCAGCCCGAGTGCCCTGGCCTGCTCCAGCTTCGTCGCTGTCCGCGACGTGCCGAAGACCGTGCAGCCTATCGCGTGGGCGATCTGGACGGCCGCCGTCCCGACGCCGCTGCCGACGGCCTGGATCAGTACGCGCTCGCCGGGTTCCAGACGGCCCTGCTTCAGCAAGGCGTCATGCGCCGTGATGAAGGCCTCGGGGACGGCCGCCGCCTGGACGAAATCCAGGTTCGGCGGGATCTTCACGGCCATCCGTTCATGCGTCAGGACGAACTCGGCCTGTCCACCGCCGCTGACGATCCCGAAGATCCGGTCGCCCGGCTTGAGTGGCCCAGTGACGTCGGGGCCGAGGGCATCGACTTCGCCGGCATATTCCAGGCCGGGAATGTCGGCCGGCGCGCCCGGCGGCGCGGGATACATCCCTCGACATTGCATCAGGTCCGCCCGGTTCAGCCCGCAGGCCCGGACGCGAACCCGGATCTGTTCGCCCCTCGGCTCGGGCGTGGGCACGTCCCGGACTTCCAGCACCTCCGCACCGCCTTTACCGGTGATCACTATCGCTTTCATCAATCCTTCTCCCCGACGAGGACCACTCGATGTCTCGAGATCGTCAACCGCCCGGATCCGAGGTTTCCGGAATTCTCGGCTTGCCGCTGTCAACCCATCGGATACCCGCGTTATTTCCATCATCCGGAACCAGCCAGACGATGGCATCGCTCGGAGAATCGATCGCGTTGTGTTTGGAGGATCGCCTCTCGAGGGCGCGCAGGCTGAGATGAAGCAGAATGCTGGCGATTCCCGACCAGACCACCGAGAGGACGAACAGGAGATAGAGACTCGGGAATGTCGAGAGTAACCCCGCGAACGAGCCGTTGCCGGAGTAGGCGAGCACACAGAAGGCAGCGACCAGACCCGTCGTGATCATGCAGCCGGAAATCGTCCCGCCGATGATTCCCGTGCCTCCCCTGATCCGTTCGATCACGAAGCCCGGGACGATCATCGCGATCGCGAGGACCAGCGGCGCGGCAAGAGTCGTCAGCAAAGCAGAGGCGATCGCACTGACGGCGACCAGCCACATCAAATGGCGGAGCGTGAACTGGAATCGTGGGGGTGCCACCGTCCCTGTCCTTCACGTTTCGGACTTGCCATCCAACTTCTCTGGGGACTTGTTTACGATAAGCCGATGGCCCGACATTCATCGTAGTCCATTCGGTGGTGGCAACCAAGTCGCATGCCGATCGAAGCTCCCGTGTTACTCGACTGGAATCAGGACGCCGATGTCCCCGAACTGGCGTGCAACCACGTGCAAGTCTGGATCGTGGAACTGGATGCCGGCCTACGCCCGGGCGCGGACGAGTTGACCGCCGAGCCCGGTCCGGAAATCGATATTCTTTCCGAAGACGAGCGAGCGCGAGCCGCGCGGTTCGTCCGGGCGCGCGAGCGACGGCGATTCGTCCGGTGCCGGGCCGCATTGAGGGAGATCCTGGGCCGCTTGCTGGAAGAACCGCCCGAAACGTTGCGGTTCCGTGCCGCGGCCATCGGCAAGCCCGAGCTCGATCGCGATTCCGCCGCCGACCGCAGGGCCCTGCGATTCAACGTCTCGCATTCCGCGGAACTCGGGCTGATCGCCGTCTGCCGAGGGCGTGAGGTCGGGGTCGACCTCGAACGCGTCCGCCCGATCTCCGAGGCGGGCCGGATCGTGGCGTCCTTCTTCACGGCGTCCGAACTCGCCGAGTTCCGGACGATCCCCGAAGAAGTCCAGCCCCTGGCTTTTCACCGGGGCTGGACGCGTAAAGAGGCCGTCCTGAAAGGGTTCGGAACGGGGATCTCCGGCCTGTCCGCACGTCACGAGACCGGATTCGGCACGACCGACTTGGTGTCGACCTTCACGCAAGCGACCCCATCTCCTCGGGTGGATCGGTGGATGCTCTGGGAATCCGCGCCACGGCCGGGCTTCGTGGCCGCACTCGTGGTGGATGATGGAGATCCCGGCAATGCCGACCGGGCCGGCCCGTGACGCCCCTCGTTGCCAGACTCGTTGCGGGCGCAGCCGGTCACACCGTAGACTAATTGGGATGGCGACTCGAATCGTGTAACGGTGCGGTCCTCGCGGATCGTTCGTACGCGAATCCGAGATGCCGGAATGGGAGCGGAAAGGCGGATTCGCCGACCCATGATGGAACTGGTCATCCTCGGTCTGATCGTCCTGTCTCTGTATATTTTCATCCGGCTGCTCTCCAAGTTCAGCGCCTGGGTGAGCGGGTCGCGGTATCGGGCCTATCGCCATCTGGCCGCCAAGTATCACGGTCGTTATGAGAGTCGAGGTCTGTCGGACCCGCCCACGGTCAGCTTCATTCACAATGGGTCAACCATCCGGGTGGGCCTGGCGCCCACCATCGCCGGCCAAGCCGCCCAGATCCCGAGGACCCGAGTCGTGACGCGATTCGGGAGCGGTATTCCGTTCCGACTCGAACTGGCGCCCATCGCACGCCCGGTTCCACCGCAGGCCCCAAAGGGGACTCGGCTGGTCAAGGTCGGCGATCCGGCCTTCGATCGCGGATTCCTGGTTCAAGCCAACGACCTGGAAATGGCGCGAGATTTCCTCGGCACAAAGGTCCGCGCCGCGATCGGCAACCTTCAGCGAATGGTCCATGCCGGAGGAATGCTGGTCTCGATCAATCCCGAACGTCTCCTCGTCCAGGTTGATCGAAACCTCGGTCAGAGCGTCAACGCCCTGGCCGCCGCTGTCCGTGAAGCCCTGATCATCCATGACGGCCTGCTCGATGGAGTGCTGGTTCGCATGAACCAGGGTATCGCGATCGTCGAGCAACCGGACGCCTGGCAGGAAGATGCCGGTCCGACGATCTGTAAAGTCTGCGGCGAGGCGATCCTGGAAGATGCGGTGATCGTTTGCGCCGCATGCAATACGCCCCACCACCGCGATTGTTGGGAATATGTGGGTGGCTGTTCGATCTATGGATGCAGCGGCAAAGTCGGCGTGACCTCGTAACGCGGCGGGGAGGATCTCGACGGCGTGGGTCTCGACGGCGCGTCCCAGGAACTCCGACCTCAACCCATCTCAGCCCTGAAGAGTCATATCTGGAAAGGGAGGGGTCCATGTCTTGGACCGATCGAGGCCGATTCGTGGTCGTGACCCTGGTACTCGCCGGCTTTTCCATCGCCCCGGCCGCTCCCAGCGACCCGCCGAAGCCATCTCCGCTGGCCGAGGCTCGTTATCAGTCGGCCCTCAAGCAGTATGAAATCACCTGGTCTTATTACCAGCAGGCCCGGATCGACTCGTATCAGGTCTATGTCTGGTCGCGATTCGTCCTGGAATCACGACGCGAGCTCAATAATCGGCCGGAGGATCGGATGGTGGCCCTGAAAGAGCACCTCGACAGGATGAAGAAGCTCGAAGCGTTGATCCTCAAGGTCCGCCGGCTGGGTTTCGGTCGGTCCTCCGATGTGGGAGCGTCGGAATACTATCGATTGGAGGCGGAGCACTGGCTGGCCCAGGCTCGCGATTGAGCGATGGCACTCGAATTGCGTGATGGTCGTCCATGGCTGGTTGATCGAGTCGTTAGCCAGCCGGCACGATTTCCCCGATCACGCGTTCGATCACTTCGATTTCCATCGAGGAGGAGTAAAGCCATGTCGTTGCTCAAGTGGGCCGCGATTTTCCTGGTCCTGGCGGCCATCGCCGCCCTATTCGGGTTCACCGGCATCGCTCGCGGTTCCGAAGATATCGCGAAGACGCTGTTTTTCTTGTTCCTGGTCGTGTTCGCGGTCATCGGCGTGCTGGGCGTGACGGTGTTCCGCCGTGTCGTTTGAGTCGCGTTCGGATCGGACGGAACCCTCGAGCACGTTCGAGGCGTGAGACGACCAGCCAGCGATCAATTCCATCATGCAATTCGACCGATCGCCCCGGGCGGGTGATCCAACTCAAGGCGATTTCGCGAGTTGGGTCACCTCTCCGGGGCGTTTCGCATTGGATCGGGATCGGGATGGGAGACTTTGAGAAATCCGATCACGCACGAATTCCGCGAGCAGCCTGTTTCAGGCTGGTGGGAATGGCGTTATCCTGGAGTCAGGGTACTTGAACGGAGGCGGTGAGCCGAGCGGAGTATCCGAAAAAAGGCCGGGACATCCCCAATAAACCGGGGCCGAGTCCGAATGGTATGCTGAGGAGGTATCCTGACCATGTCATATGGCGGAAATGCCGATCCTAGTGGGATCCAGGTCACTTTCCTGGACCAGACTGGGGCCAAATCGGTCAAGGCGGTTATCGCCTTCAGCGTGCCCGTGAGCCGGATCATCCCGAACATCATCACCAAGATGAGCCTGCCAGCGACCAGCCCCGATGGGCAGCCGATGAGTTACGCCCTCGACCACAAGGAAGGGGGCCGGCGACTCCTCGAGAACTGGACGCTAGTCGAGGCCGGGATTCAGAACGGCGACCATCTGATTGTTTATCCTGAAGTCGTGGCGGGATCGGTCTGAGAATCCTCCTCGGGCGGGAACTTCCCGCTCGGGCACGATCGCTCGGCCGGTCATCGAGCCGCGATGGGGTCTGTCGCCTACCGGCCCGGCAGGCTCCCGTTACGAATCAACAAGCCCTCGCCTCGTACCAGGGCGTCGAACGACTATGCACGAATCCCCTCGCATGCGCCGGCTCCGTAATGATCTCGCGGCGCTGGATCGACTCCGATCCGAGAGTTCCATCTTCCGATTCAGTTCCCAGGGAGATCCCCCGCATCTCTACCGGATTTTCCTGCAAGGCAAAGGGTTGTGGCGCGACCACGGGAAAGTCCGGATTCTCGACAAGCACCACGTCGAGATCAAGCTGGGTTCGTCCTATCCCCGGACCTTGCCGGAGATCCGCTGGCTGACCCCGATCTACCATCCGAATATCTCCGAGATCGGCATGGTCTGCCTCGGAGGTTATGGTACGCACTGGGTCCCGAGCGTCCAGCTCGACGAATTGTGCGTCATGCTTTGGGACATGGTGCGATATCATAATTATGATATTCGGAGCCCGTATAACCGCGATTCCGCACTCTGGGTGGCGAGTCAGACTGCGATCCTGTTCCCGACGGATTCCCGGCCGCTCCGCGACCTCCGGGCCGCGCTCGGGCGGGTGGAAGGCCCGGCGGTTCATTCCTCGGCGCCGGCATCGACGCCAGCGAACGGTTCGGCCTCATCTTCGGTCGCGGGTGCGGCGGCCGGAGTGAAGACGCCGAAGGACCGGGTTCGAAATTTTGTCGAGCGTTATGGCCGCGTCTTCAACAATTCCGCGGCCGGTCCCGATCGAAAGCAGGCCGGGACGCAGCAGGGTCTGGTCGTCAGCCCCTCGAATCCCGAGCTGGAGGCCCTGGTGACGGCGCAGACGGCCTCCGAACCGGCGCGACACGCCGCGAACGACGAGGTCTTGATCCTGGAGAATCATTCGGGACCGAACGCCGAAGCCCGGCCCCGGCCGAGCCGGCCGGCGAGCGACGACATCGTGTTTATCGAGTGAGCGGAGATCGCTCCGTTTCGGCCCCGTCAGTTCTTCTCCGGATGGATCGCGATGATGGAAGAGCCCTCTCAGACGTCCCCCGGCCGGCCCGCACCCGGAGGCCCTGTCGGGAGCATGGCCTCGACCGGGCGCGTAGCGGACGAGGCCGAGCGTGTTGAGACGCGGGAGAAGCCCAGCGATCGCGATCAGGGCGATCCCGATTTCCTGGTCATCGACGACGACGACCGGTACAGCCGGCTACGCCTCATCTCCTGGTGGCGTCAGGAACTGCTGCGCGAGGCGACCGTGCTGGTCGTCGGCGCGGGTGCCCTGGGTAACGAAGTGGTCAAGAATCTGGCACTCGTCGGCCTGGGGACGATCCATCTGATCGACCTGGATCTCGTCGAACCCTCGAACCTATCGCGATCGGTCCTGTTCCGATCGGAGGACGGCGGCCAGCCAAAGGCGGTGGTCGCGGCCCGTCGCGCCCTCGAGTTGAACCCCGAGATCGCGATCGTCCCGATGCACGGTGATGTGATCACCGACCTGGGCCTGGGCCTCTTCGCCGACGTCGATCTGGTGATCGGCTGCCTGGACAATCGGGAGGCCCGGCTCTGGGTGAACCGGCAATGCTGGAAAGTCGGCACACCGTGGATCGACGCGGGCATCCAGGAGATCCAGGGAGTCGTCAAGGTCTTCGCACCGCCCGATTCCGCATGTTATGAGTGTGCGATGACGGAACGGGACTACCAGCTCTTGAATCTCCGATATAGCTGCCCCTTGCTCCGCCGCGAGGAGATCCTGGCGGGTAAAGTGCCGACGGCGCCGACGATCGCATCGATGATGGCGGCGTTGCAAGTCCAGGAGGCGTTGAAGCTTCTGCACGGCATGCCGGTGGCGGCGGGTAGTGCCCTGGTCTTCAATGGAGTCGCTAACCAGTTTTATTCGACGCGGCTCCCCCGCCGGGACGACTGCCTCAGCCACGAGACCTATCCGGAGCCGGTCGAACTGGACCTCGGGCACCGATCGACGGTCTCGGAGCTGTTCGAGGCTGCCGGCGCCCACCTCGAAGGTCCGCTCCAACTGGCCCTGGATCGCGAGCTGGTCGTCGCGATCGAGTGCCCGAGATGTGCCTGGCGAGGCGAGGTGATGAGGCCCCGCGTCAAGGTCCGGGCCGCCGAGGCTGTCTGCGCGAGCTGCCGCAAGCCGGCCTTGCCGGTATTCGCGAGCGCCGTGGAGGATTCCTCGCCGATGGCGGAGGAGCCACTTTGCCGCGTCGGCATCCCCCCTTACGATATCGTGCGGGTCGACGGCGCGACGGGCTCCGGATTCTTCCTTCTGGCCGCCGACCGCGGGGTTGAGAATCGGATGGGCCTTGGGGACACAGCCGTTGAGCGGGGATGAGATGGTCTTCGGTGAGATGAAGGTCCGGGAGCCGGAGCGCCGCCAGCGCCCCGACCGGGACCGGAAGTTCGCCTCCGTGGCCTATGAGGTCCCGGGGCCGATCGACCTGCCGATCTTCCTCGATCGACGGACCGCCGACGCCATCGAACGGCACGCCCTCAGCGACACGTCCGTCGAGCTGGGCGGGATCCTGCTCGGGAAGGAGTGCGTCGATCAGGCCACCGGTCAACCCTTCGTCTGGATCACCCAGGCGCTCGAGGCCAAGCACTACGCCAACACCCAGGCGAGTTTCACGTATACCCACGACTCCTGGGAGGAGATCACCCGCGAGCGCGACCGGCTCCACCCCGATTGCGACATCGTCGGCTGGTATCATACCCATCCGAGCTTCGGGATTTTCCTTTCTCATCACGACCTGTTCATCCACCAGAATTTCTTCTCCCAGCCGCTCCAGGTGGCCTATGTGGTCGACCCGATCAACCAATCGCGCGGCTTCTTCCAGTGGCGCGACGGCGGCCTGATCCAGGTCGGCGGCTATTACCTGACGGCCGACCGCTCCGACCGGGTCGCGCTGGCGCGACTGGCCAACGACCTGGAGAAACTACCCAACCCCGAAGGCGGCGGGGGAGGGACGCTCTCACCCCGCCTCGAGGCGGAGCTGATCAAGATGCTCACCCGACCCGCGCACGCGCACGTCGCGTCACCCGCTGAAAAGATGCAGATCGCGACCGTCTTCGGCATGCTGGGCACGTTCCTCGGCGTGCTGGCGGTGGCCCTGGCGATGTGGCTCTACCAGTTCCAGGCCCGCATCCAGGAGCAGAACGACTCCTTCCTGGCGCTGTCCGGCGCGGTCGAGAAGATCGGAGAGGGCCAGCGACTGGCGATGGACACATTGGTCGAGAAGATCGGCGGCGACGAACCGACCAAGTTTCTCGAGCGATACAGCAAGGCCGCCAGGGAACGCGATCTGTCCCGTCGACAGCTCGACCTTCAGCGATCGATCTCCGAACGGTTGGCCCTCCAGGCCCAGGATCTCGAGAAGCATTCGAAGGAACAGAAGGACGAGCTCGCCGCGTTGAGGAAGGAACGCGACCGGCTGGACAGCGACGCCAAGGATGCGCCGAGCTGCGCGATCGGCTGGCGATCCTCGAGGAATCGCACGAGCGCGATCAGAAAAAGCTGGAGGAGCTGGCACCCTTCTTGGAGTCGAAAGAGGGCAAGGCCGCCCTGGAGCTTCAGCATGAGCTGAGCCGCACCCGGACCCTGGCCTATCTCGGTTGGGGTCTGACCGCGGCGCTCGGCCTGGCCATGATCTCGGCCTACCTGTACTACAAGCCTTCCGTCGAGGTCCTGCCGCCCGTCGAAGAGCCTCAGCCCGATGATGGCGAGCAGCCGACACACCGGATTGTCTGAGTGACAAACCCCATCTACGTGCGGGAGCTGGGTCGCTTACGGATGATTCGGGACGCTAGAATTGTCGATGGAGATCGTTGCGAGAACGAGGAGGATTCCATGAATACGCTCAGCCCGGAATTGAGACTGGCAGTCGAACAAGCCGGGGACTCACCCGTTCCATTGATGGATCCCGAGACGCATCGAACCTACGTTCTGGTCCGGTCCGAGCAATATCAAAGTCTGTTGGACGATGAAGAACGGCGCGACCAGGCGGCGTTCTTGCGCACCGCGACGAATGCAAAGGCCAGCTTGACGGAGGATGAATGTTCCGTCCCGTCATCTTAGTTGTGGTCAACGTTCTCCTCGGGCTTGGACCGGCTTACGGTCAGCCCGAACGTGCCGGAGACGGCCCCGCGACCTCCGAGTCTGTATCTCCACAACCATCCTCTTCGCGGGATGAATCTCAGCACGTGGATGTTCCCATACCGAGCGCTCGGGCGATGGAGTTCTACCGGAGCGGCAATGCGCTCTGGGTCTTCAATCGGGCCTGGGCGATCCTGCTGACCAGTGCGCTGGCTTTCTCGGGGTTCTCGGCGCGAATCCGGGCTCTGGCCCAGCGGATGGGCAGGAACTGGTTCTTCACCGTCGGCCTGTTCGTGGTGATGTACCTCGCGGTCGTCTTCCTGATCAACCTGCCCCTTTCCTATTATCAGGGATACGTCCGTTTGCATGCCTATGGGCTTTCGAACCAGACCTTTTCGAAGTGGTCCCGGGACAAAGCGACCATGCTGGCCGTGGAGATGGTCGTCGGGTTCGCCCTGACGTGGGTTCCCTTTCTCCTCATCGCTCGCAGTCCTCGCCGGTGGTGGCTCTACCTGGGGCTGCTCTCGGTCCCGTTCCTGTTCGCGACGATGTTACTGGAGCCGATCTGGATCGATCCGCTCTTCAATAAGTTCGGGCCGATGAAGGACAAGACGCTCGAGCGATCGATCCTGGCGCTGGCCGACCGATCCGGTATCAGCGGGAGCCGGGTTTTCGAGGTCGAGAAGAGCGTCAACACCAAGGCCCTCAACGCCTATGTGACGGGCGTCCTGAGCACCAAGCGGATCGTCCTCTGGGACACGCTGATCGCGAGGCTCGATGAACCCGAGGTGCTCGTGGTGATGGGACACGAGATGGGCCACTACGTGCTGGGGCACGTGGTCCGATCGATCCTACTTGGATCGCTGGTCATCCTGGCCGGGCTCTTTTTCGTGGAGCGTGCCGGCCGCTGGCTGATCGCGCGGTTTTCCCGCCGTCTCGGCTTCGACCGGCTCTCCGACGTCGCCTCGGTACCACTCATCCTGATGCTGATCGAAGTGTCATCCTTATTCCTGACCCCCGTGGCCATGGCTTACAGCCGATACCAGGAGCAGGAGGCCGACCGGTTCGCCCTGGACATGACCCACGCCAACCACTCGGGCGCCATGGCGTTCGTCAAGATGCAAGCCGAGAACCTCGGCAACCCCCGCCCCGGCCTGTTCTACAAGGTCTTTCGCGCCTCCCACCCGAGCATCGGCGAGCGGATCGACTTCTGCAATTCCTATCATCCGTGGCGTCCCGAGCCGCCGGCACCTGAGAGTCGATAAGGCTGAGTGTCTATCCCCGAAGCTGCGATTGGGCCGTGTGAGTCGTCGCCCATCCTGGTGATCTGGGCAATCTCGGCTACGCTTGATGATGCCGAGGCGGCATGTGATTTGATATGAATTCGCGGGATGATAGGCAGAGCGGTACAGCAATCAGCGTCCGCCGGAAGATGTGGTCCGCTTGATCTGGGGTGAGAACCGTTTATAGTGAAGAGCCTGTGCTACGGATCATCTTGACTGGACTGCCCAGATTTTCTTCGATCCTGGACGTGCGAAAACGGGACGTGAGGCGCGCAGGCGTCATGTGCGTCTCGTTCCAGTCCGGGAATCCTCGGTGCAGCTGACGGATCAAGGAGTAGACACACCGAGTGCAACACACGTGAGTCGATCCTCGATGGTTTTCCTCGCGATCGTGCGGATTCGACGCGATCGGGAGGGTGACCGCTCCCAGGAGTACTTGGAGAGATGTCGCTGGACGTTTTTCGGACGGTCGTATGCCGCAAGCCCGGATGGATCCTGGCGATCTGGCTGGTCGTGGCCGCGGCGGTCGGTGGTTTGTCCCCGAGTCTCACCCGCCTTGCGGCCGAGGGCCAGGCGCGTATGCTGGCATCTGGAGCCGAGAGCCGACGCGCGGCCGAGTTGGTCCGCCAATGCTGGCCGGACCAGGCCTATGAGTCGATGGCCGTGGCGGTGCTGCATCGGCCGGGCGGGCTGTCGGACGCGGACAAGCAATTCGCCGCGCGATTGAGCGGTCGGTTCGAGGCCGCCGATCGGCCGAAGGACGTGCTGCGCGTCGTGGGGCCGGCATCCATCCCCGAGATCGCCGAGCGCCTGATCAGCTCCGACGGCACGGTCTCCCTGGTGGCCGTCTCGCTCGCCTCGTCGTTCGTCGCGCCGGCGACGCATGAGGCGGTCGCCTGGATCGAGCGACAGGCCCGCGGCGACGACCTCGCGATCCCCTCGGGCCTCGAGATCCGATGGACGGGCGACGCCGTGATTGGCCGCGAGTACATGGCGAACGTCAAGACGTCGCTCGACCGCGTCGCCATCGCGACCGTGTTCCTGCTCATGATCGTCCTGTGGCTCGTCTATCGATCGTTCTGGCTGGCTTTGGTGCCTCTTGTGACCATCGGCATCAGCCTGATCATCGCACGCGGGCTGCTAGCCTGGATGATCCTGGCGGGCTGGGAAGTCTCTTCGCTCGTCGAGCTGTTCCTGATCGCCATCTTGTTCGGGACAGGGACCGACTTCTGCTTGTTCCTGTCCTGGCGATTCGCCGAGCAGCTCAACCGGAATAATCCGGTCGGCTCGATGAGGGCCACGCTGGCTCGATCCTTCTCGCCGCTCGTGACGAGCGCCGGGACGATCATCATCGGCCTGATGCTGATGGGGACGACCAAGTTCAAGCTCTTCTCGAGCACGGGGCCGAGCGTGGCGATGGGTCTCGGCCTGGCGCTCCTGGCCACGTTGAGCCTGACTCCGGCGCTGCTGATCATCCTCGCGCGGGTTCATCCCCGAGCCTTCGATGGGCTGGCCGGCAGCTCGACGGAGCTCTGGGATCGTATCGGGGCCGCGGCGATGGCCCGGCCGCTGCGGAGCTGGTTGCTGACCATCCTGGCGATGATCCCCCTCTCTCTGCTGGCCCTGAAGACCGAGTTCATCCAGGACGTGATGACCGAGCTGCCGGCATCGACGAGGTCCGTGCAGGACTTGCGTTTCGTGGCTTCGAAATTCGAGCCGGGCATGCTGGCCCCCTTGACGGTCGTGCTGGAGTCGTCAACGGACTTCCGAAGCTCGGAAGGGCTGGCACTGATCGACGACGTCAGTCGCTTGCTGTCGCACCAGCGACACCTCGCCGAGGTGCGGTCGGCGACGCAGCCGCTGGGGAGCCCCCAACCGCTGTCGCGGGCGCGGCTCGCGTCGAGGCTCGGCGAAGTGAATGCCGGATTCGATCTGCTCCAGGGCGGGGCCGAGCAGCTCAGCAAGGGCCTCACCGAAGGGGCGGCCAAGCTGCGCGCCGCGATCTGGCTGGAGGATGCGACCGGACTCCCCTTGACCGGCAAGGCCGCCGAGATCCCGCCTCCCCGGTCGGCGGCGCCGATGACCCAGAACAAGCTCCAGTCTCGCGGTGCGGCTTTCGCTTCGGGACTGAAGCAGGCCTCGGCCGTCTTGCAATGGAGTCCAGGCGTGCCGACGGCCTGGAACCTGCCGGCGCTCGAGCAGCGCCTTCGAGGCCATGAGCCAGGCGCCCACGCTCGACCCGAAGACCAATGGGGCCTCCGGTGCTAAACCTAAAGCCGCACCGGCCGCGAGGAAGGACGAGTCGAAGCCCGCGCCCTCGATCGCTGGCGCGATCGGGACCCTCGTACGCGGCGTCGAGCCGGAGAAGCCGAAGGATGCGGAGAAGCCGAAGGTCGAGAGCCCACAAGACGTCCTGCTCCGCGAATTGACCCGCGCCGCCGAGGGTGCGTCGCAGATCGCCGACGGGGCGGGCCGCGCCCACCGCGAGGTCACCGAGATCCTGAATGATCCGGTGGGTCGTCGCGCCCTGGATCGGCTCCTGATCGACGAACAGACGGTCCACGAACATCCCGAGCTCCTCAAGAGCTTCGCCGCCTACATCACGCCCGACGGGCACCGCGCCCGGATCGACCTGACCCAGGCCGACCGGATCTTCTCCAACGACGCGATGAACCAGGTCATCACCCTGCGTCGGCGCCTGAAAGACTTCCTCGGCGAGTACGATGGGATCGACGTCGGCGCGGGCGTCTCCGGCGCCAACGCCGAATCGGCCGACATCCGGGAGCTGACGCGGGCGGATCAGGTACTCAGTTGGTTCATCGTCCCGATCGGCGTGTTCCTGGTGCTCCTGGTCGCCTTGCGAGATCCGCTGGCCTGCCTCAACCTGGTGGCGACCATGATCCTGACTTACGCGTTCGCGCTCGGGACGACGCACCTGGTTTTCGTCACCATCCTGGGGGCTCAGGGGCTCGACTGGAAGGTGCCGTATTTCCTCTTCGTGCTCCTGGTCGCGGTCGGGGTCGATTACAACGTCTTCCTCATGACCCGGTTGAACGAGGAATCGCAGAAGCGCGGGCTCCGTCGCGGGATCGTCCGGGCGATCGGGCAGACCGGCGGCCTGATCACCTCGGCCGCGGCGATCACGGCCACCAGCTTCGCGTCGTTCCTGGTCAGTCCGCTCGGCTCGCTCCGCCAACTCGGCTTCGCACTCGTGGTCGGCATCCTCATCGACGCGACCCTGGTCCGTCCGCTCCTGGTCCCCTGCGGTCACTGGCTGCTCCGCCGCACTCGCGAAGTGCTCTCGCCTCGGATCGTCGTCCGCAAGGGACGACGCGAGTATTCCGTCGTCCCGGATTGACGGGGCGATCGAGGTCTGAGCCATTCTGCGCAAGTCGATCAGACCGACCGGCGCCGGCTCAGCTCGGCGATCGCATTCAAGAGGAGCGGTTATCCGATTCGAAAGTTCCGGTGAACGCGACGGAGTTCAACCCGCCCGGCCCAGATACTCGCCCGTCCGGGTGTCAACGCGGACCCTGACGCCCTGATCGAGGTGCTCGGGGACCTGGATGACGAAGCCGCTCGAGAGGGTGGCGGGCTTGGTGCGGCCGGTCGCCGAGTTGCCCCGGACGCCCGGTGCCGTCTCGACGATCGGCAGCTCGACCGTATCCGGCAGCTCGATCCCGATCACTTCCTCGTCAACGACCAGGGACTGGATCCCCTCCATGTTCTCGGTCATGAACGGCACCTGGTCGCGCAGCTCCTCGGCCGATATCGAGAACTGATTGAAGGTTTCCGCGTCCATGAAGTGGAGCTCGTCGGCATCGCGGTAGAGGTACTGAATATCGCGGCGCTCGAAGCTCGACTCATTGAGCGCGTCGGTCCCGCGGTAGCTTTTCTCCACCCGGGTCTGAGTCTTGAGGTTGCGGGCCTTGATCTTGTAGAGAGTGGCCGCGCCTCGGGCCGAGGGGGTCTGGACCTGGATGTGCTCGATGATGTGCGGCGTGCCGTCGATCTCGACGACCATCCTGCGCTTGAAGTCTTTGGCGGGGACCACGACGTTCGGGCCTCACTCTGGGATTTTGACTTTGTTGAATCGGTCATGACCGGTTACCCTGGCGACGCCCTCGATTTTACCGGCCGACGTGCCGGGAGGTCAAAACCTCGGCGCCGAGCCGTTGGGCTTGCCGCAACGCGTTCACGGGCGGGGTCGCAAACCGGTCGAGGGATGAAACGGAGTTCGCGCCGAGTTTCCCGCCATTTCGGGAGCGTCGAGAACGATGGCCGTCAACCTGAGCGAGGCGCTGGAGCACCACGAGCGGGGCGATCTGGAACGGGCCGCCCGGCTTTGCGAGGCGGCGTTGGCCGAGCAGCCGGACGAGCCGGATGCCCTTCATCTTCTCGGCCTCGTGGCCCTCCAACGCGGAGAAGCCGGTTGGGCCGCCGAATTGATCCGCAAGGCAGTCACGTTCCGGCCGGACGCGGCCGCGTTTCATGCCAATCTTGCCGAGGCGTACTGGTCGCTCGGTCGGATCGACGAGGTGATTGCGTCTTGCGAGGCCGCGCTCCGGCTCGATCCGGCGAGCCCGGGCGTCCTGTGCAACCTCGGCGCGACCCTCGTGGCTCGCGGGGATCTCGACGCCGCGCTCGTCCACTTCCACCAGGCCGTCCGGCTGGCTCCCGACTTCGTGGTCGCCCGCATCAGCCTGGGTCATGCCCTGAATCTCAAGGGTGACCGGATCGCGGCCCTTGAGCAATTCCGCCAGGCGCGCGGCTGGAACCGGCTTCATCCGAGGTCCACGCGACCCTGGGGGAGATTCTCCTGAGCCTGGGCGAGCCCGAGCAGGCGCTGACCCACTGCCGGGAGGCCCTTCGAATCGGTCCGGGCTCACCAACCCTCCGGATCACGATGGGGAACGTCCTCCACTCCCTCGGTCTGCTCGACGAGTCGATGGCCTGGTTCCGGGAGTTGATCCGGCAGGAGCCGACCCATGCCGACGCTCACGCGGGCCTTGCCGGCGTCCTGGAGGAGTTGGGCGACCTGGAGGAGTCGCAGGACTCTCTCCGCAAAGCATTGCGGCTCGACCGTCGACATGCCGGTGCATGGGCGCGGCTGGCGACCCGACTCCGGGGCAAACTCCCCGAGTCCGACCGAGGCGCGATCGAAGAACTGCTGAACGACCCGAGCCTTCCTCCGGATCGACGCCGGCCGCTCCTGTTCGGCCTGGCTCACGTGCTCGACGGCCGGGGCGAATTCGAGCGGGCCGCCGACCTGTTCGCCGAGGCCAATGCCTCGCAACTGGCGGATTTCCGGGCGAGTGGAAAGGGTTACGACCCCGCGGCGCATCGGAGGTTCGTCGATCGGCTGATCGCGAAGTTCACCCCCGAGTTCTTCGAGCGCGTCCGCGGCGCTGGATCGGACACGGAGCGCCCGGTCTTCATCGTCGGCATGCCGCGGTCCGGGACGAGTCTGGTCGAGCAGATCCTGGCGAGCCACCCGCGCGTCTTCGGGGCCGGCGAGCTGCGACTGGTCCGCGAGACCTTCGAGGCCCTCCCGGCGGAGACGGACCATCCCATGCTGGCGCCGCTGGATTGTGTCGATCACGTCGATCGGGACTCTCTGCGAAATCTCGCCCACCGGCACCTCGACGCACTCACGAGTCGCAATACCACCGCGGATCGAATTATCGACAAGATGCCGGAGAATACCCTCTACCTGGGCTTGATCGTCGCGATGTTCCCCGCGCCAGGTTGATCCATTGCCGACGCGATTCGCGCGACGTCGCTCTCTCGTGCTGGATGACCCATTTCGCCGAGATGCGATGGGCCTGCGACCTCGACCATATTGCCTCGCGCATCGTCGAAAATGATCGCGCGATGGACCACTGGCGTCGCGTGCCGCCGGTCCCGATCTTCGAGCTGGAATACGAGGCGATGGTGGCCGATCTGGAGGACGCGGCGCGTCAGCTCGTGGCCTGGTGCGGCCTGGAGTGGGAACCGGCCTGCCTCGACTTCCACAAGGCCCGCCGACACGTGCGGACGACCAGCGTCGCGCAGGTGCGCGGCCCTATCTACAACAGCTCGGTCGGCCGGTGGAGGAATTACGAGCGGCCGCTCGCGCCGCTCTTCGCGAAGCTGGGCCGATCGTCGTAAAGTCCGCGCCTCGATGTCGCGAGGCCTCGCCCGAGCACGACGACCTTGGTCCTCGAGTCATCTCGATATCATTCGCCGGGAATCGAAGCGAGGGCCTTGATCACAAACCGGAGCGTCATGCCCTGGGCGACGATGATCGGGAGGCAGAGCGCGATCAACGCCCCGATCCCCAGTCGTCGCGCGGCGATCGTGGCCAGGATCAAGAGGGACCACGACCAGTGCGGCATGTATAAGCCGTGGTCCGGGCCGCTCCAGATGGAGTGCATGAAGAGGTTGAAACCAACCCATAGGATCAAGCCGAGCGTAAATGTCCGGAGTGCGGGGCTCCGCAGCCCTCCCGCGGTGCCCCTGTAAACCAGGACGCTCCATGCAACGGCCGCGGCGATGTGGACCCAGGTCCACGTCACCCCCTCGGGGAGCCGGAACGTAATCTGATGATTGATAGTACAAGGATATGTTGATACGACGGGGTAAATCAGGTCTTGCAGTCCGTCCATGAGGGCCCGAGCCGGCTGCCGGAAGAGATTCATATGCATCCAGCCAAAAATGTGCTCATAGAATCTTGGAAAACCTGCTCTGATCAGCGGCAGCATGGCCAGCGCGACGACGAGAGGAGATAGGAGGACTGCCGAGATCCGTCGGTTCGTGAACCATCGGGGACGGATGCCCCCCTCCTCGCGAAGGAGGAGATAGAGGAGGGCCCCGCCCGGGTACAGGGCGTTCGTGACGGTGGTGCCCGCGCAAAGGAAGGCCATCCCGGCGAGAATCCAGGCTTTGCGGGTCGGCTCGATCGGCTCCAGGATGATGAACGCGGTGACCGCGAGCAGCCCGTACGACAGGCCGTACGATTCCGGCGTACAAGCCAGCATGTTGGACGACGCGAACAGGAACATGGGGAAGAGGATCAGGAGCTTGCGCTCCTCGACGTCGAGCCCTCTCCCGATCCGCACCAGGGCCGCGATACCGAGGGCGCAGAAGGCGGCGAGGAGGATCCTGGTCGCGAGCAGTCCCGCGCGGCCGTCGTCGCCGGGGGACGCGCCGAGGATCTTCGCGAGCAAGAGCGTCGGCGGGCGATAGGCGTAGTTGAGCAAGCCGTGGAGCGGCGACGGCCTGTTCGGAGTCGGTCCGCTGAGGATCCTCACGTAGAGGGCCATGTCGGCGTCGAAGAGGAGGTCATCCCGGGGACCTCGTCCTGTGGCGTCATCGCCGCAGATCCGCCCCGAAAGCCATAAGAAGCAGGCCGCCGAGATGAGGAACGCCGCGAGCAGCTTGGTCTTCATCCCGATTTATCCGTTTGCACGCGAGCCGGGCCACCGATCCGTGACCGAGCCCGGGGAGGGTGGGATGGGAAGGCGGTTCGATGTCGTCCCGATGTTCCCCGCGCTCGGCACGGGTCCTTCGAGAGGTCTGGAGGATCCCAGCCAGTTCGGTATCCCGACAGAGGCGACCACGAGGATGACCGCCGTCAGGAGCCCCGCCAGGTAGCTGATCTTATCGCGGAGCGCGAAGATGACCGGATCGTGGACCATCTGTTGGCGCCTGGCCAGGAACCAGACGCGTGCGATCCAGTAGAGGAGGATCGGGCAGATGAGCCAGAGCGCCTTGGGATGACGGTAGAGCTTCAGGACATCCGGGCTGTTGATGTAGAGGCAGAGGACCAGCACGCTGACCATGCCGCAACAAAGCCCGAGGGCGAGGATCAGCTCGATGTCTTCCAGCATGTACCCGCGCCCCGAGAGACGCTGACCGGGCTCCCTGGTCCGGCCGTCGCGGGCCGTGATGAGCTCGGTGTAACGCTTCACGAAGGCCAGGCTCAGGAAGAAGAACATCGAGAACGACATCAGCCAGGGAGAGATCTCGATGTCGACCAACGTGCCGCCGGTCAAGATTCGCAAGGTATACAGAGCAGCCAGGCAGATCACGTCGACCAGGAGCTTGCGCTTGAGATACAGCGAATAGGTGTTCGATAGCGCGAGGTAGAGCACCAGCAGGACCGTGAACGAAGGCGATAAGAAGAAGGAGATCCCCACGCCCAATCCGAGCAGGGCCGCCAGCAACCCGAAGCCCATCGGTATCGAGAGCCGTCCCGACGCCAGCGGTCGGCATCGCTTGACCGGATGCCGCCGGTCGGATTGGAGGTCGAGCAGGTCATTGAGCACGTATACCGAGGATGCGGTCAGGCTGAATGAGATGAACCCGAGCAAGAGATGAACGAGTTTCGTGACATCGCTCGCTTGATGGGCCATGATCAGCGGGACGGCCAGAAGGACGTTCTTGGCCCATTGATGGGGGCGAATTTCCTTGATCATGGCCCTCAAGCGATCGGTGCGGCCCTCGATGACTCGGTAAGGCGTTCCCGTGCGACTCACCCGTTCCAGGAGCTTTCGACCGGGGTGGACCACGAGAGCCTGCCGAGCGGATCGCCAGACGCTCAGGTCGGCCGATGAATCTCCCATGTAATCGAACTCTTCGGAGCCGAACCGCTCGCGGATCGCCTCCACCTTGGCTGGCCCCTTGCAGTTCGTGGTGGCATCGCTGGCGATCACCGAATCGAACAGGCCGAGGTGATCGGCAACCGCGGTCGCCTGTCGCTCCTGGGCGGCCGTGACCAGGATGAGGGACCTTCCCGCGGCGCGCTCCCCTTTCAAGAAATCGATGACGTCCTCGCGATAGGGTAGCGCGGATGGGTCGAGATCGACGCGCTTCGCCACCTCCGACTTGAGATGGGCCCGGCCTCGCAGCAAGTAGAAGGGGAGCAGGAAGATCTCCCAGGGTCGCGACAAGAGCAGCACGCAGATCGATTCCCAGAGCAGGTCGGTGGCGATCAGGGTACCGTCGAGGTCAACGCAGAGGAGCCTCGCGGTCTTTACTCCTAGAGTTTGAACCATCACTCAATCGACCTCGATAGTTTCCGGACGGCTCGGTCCTCTCGGGCACCTTGCCCTGCCACATCGACCGAGGACGTCCTTAGGATGTTTCTTTGAAATCATCCAAGCGGAAATCCAAGCCAAATATTACCAGCATCAGAAGCCGACGTTCAAGCTCATGATTCCGGAGCCGCACCAGCACTTTAATCGCCGTACCGCAGAAGAGATCTGCAAGCAATTGGACACATAATCATGCCAAAATAGGCTGGGCCGAACGAAAGAGGCTCGATGCTCGAGGACGAATCAAGCGTGAACCAAGGACGGCTCGCTGGCGAATTGCTTGCACGCTCGATACCTTTCGCGATGGGATGGGAATGAACGACCCTTGTTGGCGGCGATTCCGTCAAGATCCTCTCGTGAAGACTCCGGAGAGAGTTTCCTAATTGCCTGATGATGTTCGCGCCGGCAGGAGCAGATTGATTGACGAACGAAGCGGCAGCGAGCTAGATTATTTACACGTGACGAGTGCGCAGGCGAACAACCGTTCCAACTCCGCCCGACGATGTGATTCCAGAGTCTCGGGGCCGATCCCGGAGGCTCGAATGGAGGCTCGCCGGCCGGATGCCACAGCCCGTCCCGGTCGCTCCTCCACCGCGGGCCTATTGCCTCCCCGAACCGGCGGTGTCCCACGAGGAACCACACGTGAATCCGGCCCAAGAAACGACGGCGAGGCACCACTAACGTGGACCTCTGCGGCCTGGTCAACCTGCTAATCCTCTGCCTCTACATCAACTGCCCGGGCGTGCTGAGGCTGTACCGGCGGCCCGAGGTGCTCTGGCCGGTATGCCCGGTCCTGCTGTACTGGATCGGTCGGGTCTGGTTCCTGGCGCGTCGGCAGGAGATGGCCCACGACCCGATCAGCTTCGCCCTCCGGGACAGGATCGGCTACCTGGCCGGCTTGCTGGCCGCGGCGATCATCGTGGTCGATGCAGTCGGCTCGCCCGCCGCGCCGTGGCGGCCGCAACGACCCATTCCTGAACCCGGGACGACTACCGGGTCGCTATTTCGACGAGGCTCATTGACCGACACCCATTGCGACGGCCGAACCGCGAAGGATTCCGATGCTAGAAAACCTCATGAAGCGCATGCATGAGCCGGTTTATCGCTCGCGTTTGAAAGTCCTGCTGGACTATATCATCCCCCATCTCCGGGCGAATGACCGGGTGCTCGACGTCGGCTGCGGATTCGGGGCACTGGGGCGAGCGTTAATGGACTCCCCCTCCTGCCCGCCGGGGGTCGAGATCGTCGGCCTGGAACGGATCAAGCGCGGCGGTGAGGCGATCCCCGTCGAGGAGTACGACGGCCAGACAATCCCCCACGGCGATGCGTCCTTCGACGTGGTCCTGCTGGCCGATGTTCTCCACCACGAACCCGATCCCCACCGCCTGATTGCCGAGTGCGCCCGCGTCGCCCGGCGGCTGCTGATCATCAAGGATCACAAGATCGACGGGCCGTTGGCCTGGAGCCGGATCGCACTCCTGGACTGGGCGGCGAACGCGCCCTACGGCGTGCCATGCCTATTCCGCTACAATACGAAATCCCTGTGGACCGAGTGGGCCCGCCGCCACAACCTCCACGTCGAACAGGAGGTGACCTCGATGCGGCTCTATCCGCCCTTCTATAATGCCGTCTTCGGCGGCCGGCTGCAGTACATGGCGTTCCTGAGGCCGGACAACAAGGGGTGAGCCGGCATGCCGGAAGGAGTTGTGAGGGTCACATCGGGCCATCTGAAGTCTAAGGTTCAATGGCGGACCTGGGAGCCGGCTTGCAGGCCGCGGCGATCATCGTGGTCGCCGCAGTCGGCTTGCCCACCATGATCCCGCTGCCGCGCCCCCCTGGGTCCCGGGCCTGCCCGGGCCGTCGAGCCGGACTCGAAAGGGCCGGCCCTCCTCCCTTCTGGCTTGGCCCGGGACCGGCGGACTGTCGCGCCTTCGAAAGGATGACCCGGAATGAGGATCAAGCTCCTCGTCGTGTGCCTCGTCGCGTCGGCGTTCTTCCTGTGGCTCTCGGGCCGGATTCTCGGCGGCGATGGCATGGGACGAGGTCTGCTCAATGACGGCCTCTTCGACGCCGACATCGCCCACTACACGAACATCCTCACCGGACCGAGCCCGCCCCGCCCGTCGCCGCTCCATGCCCTGGTGAACTTCGTCTACCGGCCCCCGACCCTCCTGCTTGCGAAGATCCTCGGCGCAGTCCCCCGGTGACGGCGGCCGTAAAGCCATGATGGCGGCCCGGATCCTCCTCGCCGTCTTCGCCGCCTGCGGGATCGCGGCCCTCGTGAGGATCGCGGGGCAACTCGAGGTCAACGACCGCAAGCTCGCGGTCCTCGTGCCCGTGTACCTGCTCGCGACATCGAACCTGGTCGCCTGCGTGCCGGAGTCGTACGGGCTATCCTTCGGGCTCCTCCCGATCTGCACGTCGATCATCCTCATGCCCCTCGAGCCAACGCGGAAAGCCGGCTTCCTCGCCGTGGGCGCCGTGCTCTGCGGGGGCACCACGATCACCAACATCCTCTATCCGGGTGGTGCCCTCTCCTACCTTTTCGCACGCGACCGGGAGCACGGGGGACTTCGTCCCCGCTGGCTCACGAACGCTCGGATCGCGGTGATCGCCCTGAGCCCGTTCCTCGCCGCGGCGGCCGTCATGCCGGTGGTCAGGGTCAAATTCGTCAAGTTCTACGGGCACATTTTTTCGTACGTTCACCTCAATCTCTTCCGGCAACCGGGTCGGGCGCTCGTGGACGGCCTGCATGACCTGATGTTCCCCGTCGTCTCGGCTTATCCCTACACCGGGGGCCACCGGATCACGTTTGGGGTCCTCGAGGGGCTGACGTGGACGGGGTTCCACTTGGTCGCGGCCGTCGCCTGGGCCGTGCTTCTGGTACGGGGCGTCGCGGAGGGACTCCGGAGCCCGGTCCTTCGGACGTTCACGCTCGGGTTGATGGCCTGGGTCGGCTTCAACCTCCTGCTCCACTCCATCTGGGGGGCCCTCGACCACGGGCTCTACATGCCGCACTGGTCCTGGGCCCTCCTGATCCTGGCCACGATCGCCGCGCGTCGCCTGAAACTCTGGACCCTGGCCGTCCTCTGCATCCCCATCGTCGCCGCACAGGTGATGACGCTCCGGTTCGTCCTCGAGGCACTCCCGTCCCTCTCCGCCGGATGAGCCGGGGCGATCGCCACCCGTCCCGGCCGCAGCTAGGATCGGTACGCATCCTCTCACCCGTCTCGTCCTCGGCCCGATCTTTCCCAGCATCCCCTTCCGACGCGGCGTCCGCGCCAGCAACGTCGCGAACACCGACTGCACCACCCCTCCCCTGCGCAAGGAACCGCCGCGATCCCTTCAAGTTGCCATCATCCACACCCCAGAACACATTCAGCCGCGCGTTGACCCGCTCCACTGCCGTCCTCCCCTTGTAGATCCGCTCGAACTTTTTTGGTGCCGCGTGGCATCGATCGGGGGAGCGACTCGACAAAATCGGCGGAGGAACGACAATAGGGTAACGCCGTTCGACGCATCGGCGCGGGATGGGAATTCAACGCCACGACCTCGAGCGAGTGATCGCTCGAGGTATGAGTGTCCTTGCGGGCCGAATCATGTCTGAAATCTCATTTTGCTGCCCCAGGTGCGGCCATGCCTACCGATTCGCCGCCCAGATCGGGGGGAAGCGGGCCCGTTGCAAGGAGTGCCAGGAGGTTTTCCGCGTCCCCTCTCAGTCCGCACCCGCGGCCGGTTACGTGAGGCCGATGACCGCCTCACCCCCGGTTACGCCCAGGCCGGCCCGCCCGGCCGAACCCGACAAGATCGTGTTCAACTGCCCGACCTGCGGTCACGGTTATCGACTGGCCACGCAGCTGGCCGGGAAACAGGGCCGTTGCACCGCCTGTCGCGGAATCTTCACGATCCCGCTGCGCTCCTTATCGTCGCCTCCGACAGCGGCCGGACGAGGATCAGAGGCATCGGCTCGGGATCGGCCTTCGGGCCCGGCTGCGCCGGGTCAGAGTGCCTCGAGCACGGGTCGGAATCCGCGACCCGACGCGGGGCTCGAGCCTTCCGCTCGATACCTCGCGTCGAGCCCTCCTCGTTCTGAACCGAACGCACCCGTCCCGATCTCGCCAGGCTCGGGTACACCGCCCGGACGCGGACTGGTGCGAGGGATCATCACCGCCGTGCCGATCCCGGACGACGAGGATGACTCCGAATTCTGGGAGCTCGATTCGTCCGAATCGATGCCCGCGACTGGCCGATCGGGTCGGAGTGGCGCGGCCTCCCTTGCGATCGCTCCAGCACTGGCGACACACCCAGGACGCGGCCTGAGGGATCCCCTTCATTCGTCGGCCGGGTCGAATGAAGGCAAGCCAACGCGCCCCAAGTGGGTCACGTATGTCGCGATCGGAGCTGCCGCGATCGTCGGCAGCATCGCTTTCGCGGTCTCCTATTCTTTCGTCTCGAATGCCATGGGTACGAGGCCGAAGCCCGATCAGGATTCGCCGAGGGCCGCGATCGCCGACGGCTCGCGACCCGAGCCGAGTGTCGAATCGGGCCCGACACCGGCCGGAATGGCCGCGCATCAGGAAGCGATCGACGCACTCATCCGCGCCTATAACGATATCGCCGATGGATATGCCCGGATCGGCGACGCAATCTCGATCGCCCGGGGAGAAGAGCGTATCACCCGCGGCGTCGAGCAATTGAAGGCTGCGGCTCAGCGAGGGCGGGGACTCCCGCCGCTCCCGGCCGCCGAGCGGGCCGCCCTGGTCGCCGAAAAAGGTCCTGCCTTGATCCAGGCCGTCAACCGCGTCATCCAGCAGATCCAGCGGCTCAAGGCGACGCCCGGGCTCAGATCGGATTTCGACCGGCTCATCGACGCCTACACCAGGACTCGCCAGGAGATCGACCGGGAGATGAATCCGCAGGCCGTCCAGTTGCGCGTGCCGAACATTCCTCGACCGCCTTCACCTCCCCCCTTCCCGCCCGGTCCCGGCCTCCGACCTCGCGGAGGAAGATTCCGCGAACGGCCGTGAGAGCACGCTCGACGGCTCGTAGCGCAGCCCGGCGGGAATCGGCAGGCTCGAGCTGTTGTAGCGTCCGTCGTGACGAACACCGATCCCATCGATCCGTTGCGAGTCGTACGACCCGTAATCTTCTGTTCCTGGCGTGACTCCCGTATACTACGCTTGTCGCCGGAATTTCCACTCGTCGCCTTGACCGTGAGGCCGCATCATGTCCGAATCGAATGCTCCCCCGCCGCAGTGGGACGAGGCTGCTCCCGTAGATGCCGCCGAGCCCCTCCAATTCGACCAGGCGGAGTACACCACCCCGGCGGGCGATCGACCGACATGCATCGTCTGCAAACAGCCGATCGCGGACGAGTACTTCGAGCTCAACAGCCAGGTCTTCTGCTCGCGGTGCCGCCGAGGGGTCGAAGCGTCCCTGCGCGGGGGTTCGAGGGTTGCGCGGGCGATCAAGGCCCTGTTTCTCGGGACAGTGGCGGCGGGAGTCGGGGCGGTGATCTACTACGCCGTCATCCGGGTGACCGGCTGGAATATCGGGCTCATCGCCGTCGTTGTCGGGGTGATGGTCGGCGGCGCTGTCCGAAGGGGATCCGGGAATCGGGGTGGTCCATTCTATCAGGTTGTCGCAATTCTCCTGACCTATCTGTCAATCGTGGCGATGAACGTACCCTTGATCGTCGAAAACATCTTCAATGAGGCTCGCGAGGAGAGGGCCGCCGGGAATGCGGCCGAGTTGGCGAAAGGGGATGGAGCCCAGATGAGGGTTCCAGGCCAGCCCGGGGCCGATGCCGTGCCGAAACGAGCACAGGACGCCGAGGGGCCTGCTCAGCAACCTCAGGTGAAGATCGCAGAGCCCAAGAAGGCCGAGCCGGGCGATCCCGCAGATGATGAAGGCCCCCCACCCGATCTCTCCAGGCTTCTCGGGCTGATTGTCCTCATGGGCCTCTTCCTCGCCTGTCCCGTAATCGAGGTGTTCCAAGCCCCGATTGTGGGCCTCATCTATGGCTTCGCCTTGTGGGAAGCGTGGAAGATCAACAAGCGATTGGTCCTGGCATTCAACGGACCGTACCGATTGGGCCCGCCGGGCTCATTGGCAACGGCCCCCGAGGTGGTTGACGATGAAGGATGATTTGGCGGCGCCTTCTCCTGTGCTCGGACTCAGGTGCGACTCCTGCGGCAGCGACGTCGCGGCGAGTCTTTTGAGCTGCCCATCCTGCCACCGCCTGATCCATGCCGAACGGCTGAAAGAGTTGGCCGCGTCGGCCGAGAACGCCGAACGCGGCGGGGAGCCGTCGACAGCCCTGGCCTCCTGGCAGGAGGCGATCACCCTGCTCCCGCGAGAGAGCCGTCAGCACGCGGTCATCGCCGATCGGATCAGTCGGCTGGGCCGCCAGGTCGAGTCCCAGCCGAGCACGAAGGTCTCGGCGACGATTGTCCGGGCCAATCCGGATAGTCCGACGCCTCCGGCTCCGTCGCCCTGGTCCGGCGGCGTGATTTCGGGCGCGATTGGCACGCTGGCACTGGCGATCTGGAAGTTCAAATTCCTGGCCGCCATCCTCATCACCAAGGGGAAGTTCCTGCTGCTGGGCCTGACCAAGGCGAGCACGTTCTGGTCCATGCTCGCGGCGTTCGGGGTGTACTGGACGGTCTTTGGCGCCTGGTTCGCCCTGGGATTCGTCCTGTCGATCTACATTCATGAGATGGGCCATGTCGCGGCCTTGATGCGGTACGGAGTCAAGGCCAGCGCGCCGTTGTTTCTGCCGGGAATTGGGGCCGTCATCCGGCTGAAGCAGGGATTCATCGATCCCCGGCAGGACGCCCGGGTCGGCCTCGCCGGCCCGATCTGGGGCCTCGGTGCGGCCGCGGCGTGTGCCGCGGTCTATGCCGTATCGCAACGACCGATCTGGGCCGCGCTGGCGTCCGTCGGGGCGTTCATCAACCTCTTCAACCTGCTGCCGATCTGGCAGCTCGACGGCGGACGGGCGTTCCGCAGCCTGACGCGTCCGCATCGCTGGTTGGCCGTCGCCGCGGTCGCCACGGCCTGGGTACTCGCCCAGGACGAACGGCTCAGCATGCTCTTGCTGGTGATCATGATCGTCGGCGCCGCGCGTACGGTCGTGGAGAAGCCGGCCAGGGAAGCCGATCCGGGGGTCCTCGTGCAATACGTCGCCCTGGTCGCGGCGCTTTCGGCCTTGGCCCTGATTCCGGTGCCCAAACTCGTCGGGGGATGAGAAAAGGCCCGGATTGAGCCGGCCCTCGCCGCCGTTCCCGGGTCGGATTCACTCCTCGCTGGAAAGCAAGAGCCCACGAGTTCGCGGCGAACCGCTTGACAACACCGGGGTTTCCGGTATCTTAAGAACTTTGGCACTCTGGGAAATCAACCTCGCTGCGCACCGTGCCAGACCAGGGGATGCGTGTGGCCAGATGGGATTGTCAGGCCGTTCGTCGAGTCGAGACGCCGGTGCGGTCAACTCGTCAGGCGGATCGACGGTCCCACGCTCGAACGGGACATGGGTGACGTCGCCAACCGACGCGTCCACCCGACCCGCCTTGGGAACCGGTTCGAGCTGTGGCGATGTGGCGCCGGCCCGATCGGATCGGGATGTGATGTCGCGACCGCGGGGTGAAGGGAACGGAACGACGGATTTATGCCAACGATCAATCAGCTTGTCCGAAAGCCGCGCCGGCCGGTCAAATACAAGACCAAGGCCCCGGTCCTTGAGGCCGCCCCGTTCAAGCGTGGCGTTTGCCTTCAAGTCAAGACGATGACGCCCAAGAAGCCCAACTCGGCCCTCCGAAAAGTGGCCCGCGTGCGGCTGTCGAACGGCAAGGAAATCACCGCTTACATCGGCGGCGAAGGCCACAACCTCCAGGAACACTCGATCGTCCTCGTGCGGGGCGGCCGTGTCCGCGACTTGCCGGGCGTGCGCTACCACATCGTCCGCGGCGTCCTGGACTGCCAGGGCGTGGGCGAGCGCAAGCAGGCCCGTTCCAAGTATGGTTCGCCGCGCAAGAAGGCCCCCGCTCCGGGCGCCAAGAAGAAATAAGTCCTCGGCAGTCAATCCCGCTTCGACCTGACCAGGCCAGGCCTCGGCGACGGTCCGTGTCATGCATCGGACACGCGGCGACCGAACGGCCTGGCAACCGGGAGTTTTCCTCTTCCGAAGGGGCGGCGTCATCCGCCATCGCGAGGATGGGGACCCGGGATGCGTATTCGGAACTGAACTCTGGAATCTCGAATATCCGTAGGTTGCGGCCCGTTGGCTGCACTGAGAGGGACCGACCCTTATGGCCCGGAAGTTCACTGCCAGTAAATCGCACCTCCGACCGGACCCCCGGTTCGGCTCGAAGCTGGCCGGTAAGTTCATCAACTGCGTGATGCACGACGGCAAGAAGAGCGTGGCGATCAAGATCTTCTACGACGCGCTCGAGCTGGTCCACAAGCGGCTCCCCAACGAGAGCCCGATCGACGTCTTCACGCGCGCCGTCGAGAACGTCAAACCGATGATCGAGGTCCGCTCCAAGCGAGTCGGCGGTGCCACGTACCAGGTCCCGATGCAGGTGAACAAGAACCGGCAACAGACCTTGTCCATCCGATGGATCTTGATGGCCGCCCGGGAGAAGAAGGGTCGGCCGATGGCCATCAAGCTCGCCGACGAACTGGTCGCCGCGTACAACCGCGAAGGGGCCGCGATCACCCGTCGCGAGAACGTCCACCGGATGGCCGACGCCAACAAGGCGTTCGCTCACTTCGCCTGGTAAGCTCGGGATTGGGGATTTTGGATTTTGGATTTTGGATTGCAAGGCCGGGAAAGTGAATCTCTGACGAGCCGATCGACGAAATTCCGCAATCACCAATCCAAAATCCAAAATGGCTCAAGACCCGCTCAACGTGCTCTGGGTAGAGCCCTCCTTCCCCGGCCGGCTGGGCTCCGTCGCCGACTGGCTGGTTCGCCGCCGGGGATACCGGTTGACGTTCTACTGCCACACCCTTGACCCCAAGGAGTCCTGGCCTACGTCGGTCGGCCAGGGGCTGGACGTCCAGGTCTTCGGCGTGGGAGGCGTCGCGCACGAATCGGCCGTAACCTGGTCCCGCGCCATGGAGCGAAGTCTCTGTTATTCCTACGGCTGCTGGGAGGTCCTCGAGCAGCGCCGGCCCCGCCCCATCGACGTGATCGTCGGCCGCTCCGCCGGATTGGGCTCGACCCTCTTCGCTCCGGTCTACTGGCCCGCCGCACCCGTCGTCAATTTCCTGGATTACTATTACCACGCCCATAAGTACGACCTCGCCGACGAGGCCGGCCCCGAGACTTCTCCGGTCTACTTTCATTGGCGAAGGTCGATGGCGGCCATCGAGCTCCTGGACCTGGAGCAAACCGCCATGGCCTGGACGCCCACCGAATGGCAGCGCGGGCTATTCCCGGCCGAGTATCGCGACGCCATGCTGGTCTTGCACGACGGGATCAACACCAGGCGATTCGGTCGCTCGTCCTGGCACGCCACGCGGACCGGCCCTCGTACGATCGCCGGCCGCGCGATCCCCGACTCGACGCGCGTCGTCAGCTTCGTGGCCCGTTCGCTCGACCGCCTCCGCGGGTTAGACCGGTTCCTAACCGCCGCCGATGCGATCCTCCGAGCCCGACCCGATACGTTGATTGTCGTGGTCGGCGACCGGATCGTTCGCCGGGGGCTCGACGTCGCGTTCCACAACAAGGATTACGCCGCACACCTCCTGGCGCAACGACCTACGCTCGACACGAATCGTATCTGGTTCGTGGGAGCGTCACCGCCATCGATCGTGGCGGAGGTCCTGGCGGTAAGCGATCTACACATCGCGCCGGGACGTGCGTATCCGGTCGCTCGATCGCTGCTCGAGGCCATGGCGGCCGGCTGCGTCGTGCTGGCCTCGGACACCGAGCCGAATCGCCAGGTGATCCATAACGGAGAGACGGGAATCCTCGTCAACGCCGAGGACTCGGATGCCCTGGTTCGTGGTTCCCTTTCCGTGCTGAGCGATCCGTCAGCCCACCGGCCGCTCGGTGATGCGGCCTCGGCCGTGGTGAAGGAGCGATTGAGCCAGGATGCCTGTCTCCCTCGCCTCGCCGAGCAGCTCAATGCGCTGGCGGCCGCCACGGGAGATTGGTGATGCACGTCCTGTTCATCCACGACGCCTTCCCCGCCCAGTTCGGCCGGCTCGGCCTGGAGTTGACCCGACAGCACGGGTGGCGTTGCAGCTTCCTCGTGCAGAGCCTATCGAGCTGCCCGACTCCGACCCCGGAGATGCTCCGGACCCTCGAGCTGCATCAGATGCCGATGACGGCCGAGCATAAATCCAGCGACGGAATCCCCTGGCCCCAGATCTACGGTCAATACCTCGAGCAATGTCGATCGGTCTACGACACGATCAAGACCAAACCGCAGTTGCGCCCCGACCTGGTCGTCGCCCACGGCGGCCGCGGGGCTCCCACCCTTTTTCTCCGGGACCTGCTCGATTGCCCGATCATCAATTATTGCGAATATTATTTCGGGACAAGCCATCGCGACATTTCCTACCGGATCGACCTGCCGCCCGCCGAGCCGGCCCCATTCTTCCCGCGCTGCATCAACGCTCCGACGCTGGCGACCTTGGTCGACTGCGATGCGGGTTACTCGGCGACGGAGTGGCAGAAATCCTCGTTCCCGCCACGGTTTCATCCCAAGATCGAGGTCCATTTCGACGGGATCGAGCTGGATCTCTACCATCCCGGCCCGGCACCTCGGCAGATCGGCGAGACTTCGATCCCGACGGGCACGCGCGTGGTGACGTTCGTCTCCCGCGGATTGGAGTCGATCCGGGGTTTCGACTTGTTCATGAAGGTCGCCGACCGGATCGCCCGAGCGCGTCCGGACGTCATCTTCATCGTCGTCGGCGGGGAGGAAATCCATTACGGATGGGACAAGCTTCACACGGGTGCGCCGAGCTTCAAGAAATGGGTCCTGGACCGGGGCGACTACGACTTGTCGCGATTCATCTTCCTGGGTCGAATTTTTCCCGAGCAACTGGCCGACATCCTGCGAATCAGCGACTTACACATCTACCTGACGGCACCGTTCGTGCTCTCGTGGTCGCTCCTGAACGCGATGGCCAGCGGCTGCGTGGTGCTCGGATCGGATACGCCTCCCGTGCGAGAATTGATCCGTCCCGGGGAGAACGGCCTCGTCGAGCCCCTTTTCGACGTCGAACGCCTGACCGAGACGGCGCTGAAGGTGCTCGATGACCCGGCCCAATTCGCGCCGCTGGCAAGCGCCGCGGTTCGAACGATCGAGGAGTCGTACAGCCTCGAGGTTTGCATCCCTCCGCTCAAGGATTTCTTCGGGCGGATCGAAGCGAAATCCGGGTCGTGATCGCCGTCCGATTCCGATCGAGCCTTTCGGCCCCGATTCTCGTTCGCCATAGGACGTCCTCAGGGCTCGGTGACAGGACGGAAGAACGCGGCCACGTCCCAGAATCGGATATCATTGTCGACCCCGACGGCGGCGAGGGTTTGACCGTCGGGCGAAAAAGCCAAGGCCGTGAGCCTGGCCGACTGGGCATCGAGTTTGCCAACTCGCCGGCCGGTCTCGACGTTCCAGAGTCCGGCAGTCCCGTCGCCCTCGGCCGTGGCCAGGAAGCCACCATCGGGCGAAAAGGCGACGGCAGTCGTGGATGGGGACTCCTCGGCGACCAGGCGGATCAGTCGGCCGGTGCTCGTCTCCCAGAGCCGAACCCGTTTCTCGTGAGCATTGAGCGATGCCAGCAAGCGGCCGTCGGGCGAATAGGCGATCGAGGCGATCGGTCCTGGAACCCCGCGCAACTGCCATTTCGGCTCACCGCTCTCGGTGTCCCAGATGATAACCCTCTCATCCCTTGCACCCCCGGCGGCCAATGACCGGCCGTCGGGCGAAAACGCGAGGCTGATCGCCGGGGACGTCTGGCCTTTCAAGGTCTTCCATTGGCTTCCTGAATTCACGTCCCAAAGAATGATCTCCGTCCGAGAATGACTGCTCGCCGCCAGGATCCGGCCATCGTGCGAGGACGCGATGGCCGACGTCCAGGCCATGGGCATCCCGAGCCGACGCTCCGCTCCATCCGACCTCGGGTCGCAAAGGACGATGTCCGACTCGACTCCGCCCAGGGCCAGACTGCCGTCCGGAGAGTAAGCAGCCACCCGGCAATGATCTCGGTCCTTGAGGGTACGTCGGACACCCCATCCGCTGGCCATATCCCGGATGGCCACCCGCCCATCCCCATGGGTCGTCGCCATGGACGTCCCGTCCGGAGAGAACGCGATAGAGAGCGTCGAAGCATCGTGGCCGCCCCGGACCAATCGATTCGGTGTTCCCTTCGCGCCCGGCATCGAGATCGGGAAGCAACACACGATGATCCCGCCCGCGAAGAGCAGTCCGATCAGTCTTCGGTCCCAGACTGGGACCTGCAAACGACCCCGCCGGGCTTTCTTGAGGACGTCATCGTCGCAGCCGAGATGCGATCCCGATCCGATTGCATGATGTCTCATGTGCTAACTCCAGACTCGCGTAAGACCACGATCGCCGAGCCAACGTCTCGGAGCTTCCTCGAGACGAGTCGTCATCGAGCCTCGTGGGGATTTCGTCCATCCTCATACCCATCCGACGCCACGAGGATGATCTCCTGGTTCCGGCCGATCGTGACTTCCTCTCGGAAGACGATGCGGTCGTCGCGAATCATCTCCACGACGTGTCAACCGGGGTTCAGCTCGCAGACGATCGGAGAGTCCCACAACGTCGCGACCCGGTACTTCACATCGTCAACTTTCAATTCCACGCCCGGCTTGGTGACGTGCACGATGGCCCGGCCTTTCGCAAGACCGGAGTGCTCCACGACATGCCAGAGGATGACGCCTCCCAGAAGCAGGCTTCCGACCCATTTGGCCATCGACAGCAAGAGCGACTGAATCACCATTTCATCTCCTAACGAATTCGGAGTCGGGTCGGAAATTTTCCCTTGCCTCGCGATTGCGAGTGCAAACTCAGCGGACGACGATCATTGCGAGGCGCGACCTTGGAGCCGCGACGCACGGAGAAGATGGATTGACGAGCAATAGACATTATCGGAAATCAGCGACCTGCCCCGAAAACTCGAGGAATCGCAAGAAATCGCGACTTTCGATAAAGCCCAATCATCCGCTATTCAGATGCCCAGGTGAGGCCAGCCAGGAGGACTCGCAACCATCCTGGAGATTTGGGAAGCGCCTCGGCTGGACGCCAAAACGACAACTGTAAGAGACAGTCTGACAATTGTCAATGACTCAAATCTCGGATGGACGATCGCGCGACCAGGGCCGCAGGTTCCAGGGATCGGTCGATTGCCGATCGATCGTGTTCAATGGCCGTCTTCGAGGATCAACTCTCCGAGGTTTTTAGGCTCCCAGCCTTTGAACCCGGTCCAGGTTGGTCCCCAGTACATCCATGCCGGCGGCTTCTTGGGAGAGTCCTTGTCAACCACGGCCAGGTCGAATCCGATCCGCTTGCCCGGGGCAAGTTCCGTCAAGAGATCGGGATAACGGTCGTAAGCCTGGATGGCCCACTCGTACGTCGTGACGCCGTTCACGCGTTGATATTTCATCCGGGTGCGACGTTCTCTCGTCTTGCTGTAGAGCAGTGACGGATTCGCGCCCCACTTGTCCCCGTAGGCGGCGCCGATTCCCGGGACGCCCACATACTGGAGCACGGGCATCGTCTCGGCGCGAAGTCCTCCATTATCGCTGCTCAAGAGGCTCTCCCGGGCGCGTTTCGGATGAGCGACGTAAACTTCGACGGCATCCGTCTTGAATATGATCGAGTCTGGGCCGTTCTTGTTGGGGGGATTGAGGACGTTCTCGTCGTCCCGGACCACGACCGCCAGGTAGATCAACCCGGATTCCCGGTCGTATCCCACTTTGAAGTACGCATCGGGATCTCCGCTCCCCGAACGAGGATTCTGGTCGTAACTCGTCTGATCGAGGACTTGTTTCCGGATCGGATACGGCTTCAGATCCTTGGGCCAGTCGTCGAGCCGGCCATCGATAGTGAGGCCGCTGATCGGCCTGGCGATGGCGATTTCCGGAGGGCCTGGAGGCTCGGACTTCTCTCGAGTGATCGTCGGCACGGGCGACGACACGGCACTCGATTTGGCGATGACGACCTTCGGTGGGTCGGGAGGACTCGGCTCGGTACGTGTGATGACCGGAGCCGGCACTGCGGGACTCGGCGGCTCGGCGGAAGCGGCGGTCAAAGGATTGGCCGGAGGTGTCTTCCCATCGGCTCGGAAGACACCCAGCCCGATCGCGGCGGACCCCGCGGTGATGACCAGGGCCGTCGCGATCGCACCGGCCCGTGAGTACAGGGCGCCGGCGACGCGGATGATGCGAAGCCATAACCCCGAACCCATTGTGGGGGCCAGTCTGACCGGATTCGCCGAGTATGCGATCGCGACCTTGATGATCGGCTCGACGAGGTTAGGCTGGAGAAATCCAGGCCTCGCCGGTTGCAGGACGGCGCCCAGAGCCGAAGCCGGCGGTGCCAGCCCTCGACGCTCGAGTTGGGACCGCAACCGCTCTCGGGCCCTCGATAATCGGCTCTCGACGGTCCCGATCGGGCAGCCGAGGCGCTGAGCGACTTCCTCATGGCGAAGTCCCTCGAAATGGCAGAGGACCATCGGGAGTCGATAACGTTCGGGCAATCGACGGACCTCCTCGTCGATGACCGACCGCAACTCGGCCTGGTCGAGCTCGACTTCCCTCATGGTCGATGGCTCGGCGGCTTTTCGTTCGACCACACGACGGCGCACGCCCCGGGCTCGTTCCTTGCTGGCCACCCGAAGGGCTACCCCATAGAGCCAGTTGGTGAGCAAGTCGCGATTCTGGAGCGTCCTCGCCTTCTTGACGAGGACGAGGAACGTCGCCTGAAACGCATCTTCCGCCGCGTGCTCGTCGCCGAGGATGCGACGGCAGACTCCCAGAACCATCGGACCATGTCGATGGATCAAGACACGGAAAGCAGCCTCGCTCGCGTCATGGCCGACGAGGAACTGGGCCATGAGCTCGCCATCCGTCCAGGTCCCCATCGCTCCCAAACGGAAGAGCGTATGGATTTCCCCGACCACGGCCCCGGAAACTCGCATCGACATCAGGAGCACTCCCGCCTGCCTGTCCCTATCTCGTACTCCATACTGCCGCGAGGGCGCGGAATCCTTCCACCATTTTCTTAGGACTGGAGGCGAATTCGCCGGTCTCTCGTTTCAATCTTCTCGAATGAAACGAGTTACGTTCGGAGATCCATCCTCGATCATCGCCTTCGTCCGCTCGATCATCGAGGGAAGGGGCGCGGAATGGTGATGGCACTCGTTGGTGGGCGTAACCCCCATACGACTGCGACTGGGACTCATCATTTCAGAGCTGCGGCGGCGCCGACGATATCGGCGAGCTCCCGGGTGATTTGACTCTGACGGGCGCGGTTGTACAGGCGGGTCAACGATTTGACGAGATCGTCGGCGTTCTTGGTCGCTCCGCCCATGGCCACCATCCGCGCGATCTGCTCGCTGACGGCGGCGTCGAGGAAGCACTTGAACAGACGGACCTTGAAGGAGACGGGTACGATCTCCTCGAGGATGCTGCGCGGATCGGGCAGGAATTCGTAAGGGACGGGCTCGTCTTTACGGACGGGGGCCGTCGATTCCGCGGCCGCCGGCCTCGATTGGCGAACCGACTGGGTCGCCTTGCCGATGTCGGCCGTGGTGATGGGAAGGAGCGTCTGTACCGTGGCGACCTGCCTCGACGAGGAGACGAACTGCGTATAGGCCACGTCGAGCCGGTCGATCGATCCTTGCACGAACAGCTTGATGTACTTTTCGGCCAACGCCTCGACCTCCTCATATTGAGGACGGTCCTCGAACTGAGTGTACGTCGCCTCGGTCGGCACCTTCCGGAAACGGAAGAAGTTGATGCCCCGCTTGCCCGCGACTTCCAGCGTGGTTTCAGTCCCCTCGGTCTGGTTGTCCACGAGTCGGATGTTGGCCGCCCTGAGGACGTTTCCGTTGTATGCTCCGGCCAGACCGCGATTGCTGGTCAAGACCAGGAGCAACGACTTCCGGACGGGTTCTCGACGCACCAGCAGCGGGTGCATGACTTCCTTCGAGGTCTCACCCAGGTCGGCGACCAGCTCGGCGATCTTGCGCGTGAACGCCTCGGCCTCGGTGGCCCGGTTCAGGGCCTTTCGGAACCGATTGGTGGCGATCAGCTCCATCGTCCGCGTGATCTTGCGGATGTTCTCGATCGACTTTCGTCGCTTGATGATCGCTCGGGCTTTGGCCATTTTTTGTCGCTCGCTGCGCTCGCTTGGGTGGCAGGTGACGGGTGGCGGGTGGCGAGTGAACACCACGATTCCGAAGCCACCGATCCCCGTCGCCGGTTCAACTCACCGCTCGACTCGTTGATTCCTGCTCTGCGTTGACTCGCCACCCGCCACCCGCCACCCGCCACTAGCGAGCGGGAGCGAGCGACGACTTGAACTCCGTGATGGCTGCGCGGAGGTCGGCCTCGATCTGGGGGTTCATCTTCTGGGCTCGTTCGAGTGCCTCGCGGACCTGCGGCTTCTTCTCGCGGATGAAGGTCAGGAAATCGGACTCCCACCTGGAGACCGAGCGGACAGGTACGTCGTCGAGATAGCCTTCGATGCCGGCGAAGAGGCTCATGACCTGATCGATCGCGCTGAGCGGCCGATACTGGGGCTGCTTGAGCAGCTCGACCATCCGATAGCCACGATCGAGCTGTCGCTGCGTCGCCTTGTCCAGCTCGGTGCCGAGCTGGGCGAACGCTTCGAGCTCGCGGAACGCGGCGAGATCGAGCCGGAGGCCGCCGGCCACCTTCTTCATGGCGGGGATCTGGGCCTTGCCGCCGACGCGAGAGACGCTGATGCCGACGTCGATCGCCGGGCGGACGCCGGCGAAGAAAAGGTCGGGGACCAGGTAGATCTGTCCGTCGGTGATCGAGATCACGTTGGTGGGGATGTAGGCCGAGACTTCGCCCTCGAGCGTCTCGATGATCGGCAGGGCGGTCATCGAGCCGCCGGAGATCGTCGTCTTGACGACCTTGTGACCCTGGGGATAGTGCTCCTTGAGGGCGTGATTGGCTTCTTCGAGGCCGGGCACGCCGATGTAGGTCTTCTTGTCGACGCCCATGTCGTCGGTGACCTTCTCGGTCGAAGCATCCTGGGGCAGGATCACATAGTGGTTGGCGAGCTTCGCCGACCGCTCCAGGAGCCGCGAGTGCGCGTAGAAGATATCGCCGGGGAACGCTTCACGACCGGGAGGACGGCGGAGGAGCAGCGAGACCTCGCGATAGGCCACGGCCTGCTTGGAAAGGTCGTCGTAGATGACCAGCGTCGGCTTGCCTTGCTCGTACATGAAGAACTCGGCCATGGCGCAGCCGGCATAGGGGGCGACGTACTGCATCGGGGCCGGGTCGCTGGCACCGGCGGCGACCACGATGGTGTAGTCCATCGCGCCGTTGCGGCGGAGGACGTCGACCAATCCCGCGGTCGTCAACTCCTTCTGGGCGATCGCCACGTAGACGCAGATGACGCCGGTCCCCTTCTGATTGAGGATTGCGTCGATGGCGATCGCCGTCTTGCCGGTCTTGCGGTCGCCGATGATCAGCTCGCGCTGACCCCGGCCGATCGGGATCATGGTGTCGATCGACTTGATACCGGTCTGGAGCGGCTCGTCAACCGGCTGCCGATCGGCGATGCCCGCGGCCGGAGACTCCAGGGGCCAGGTCTTCGAGCTGGCGATGGGGCCCTGCTCGTCGATCGGCTCGCCGAGGGCGTTGACGACGCGACCGATCATCGCTTCACCGACCGGTACGCGGAGCAGCTCGCCGGTCGCCGTGACCGTTCCGCCCTCCTCGATCCGGGTGTAATCGCCCAGGATCATGACGCCGACGGACGACTCTTCGAGGTTCAGCGCGATCCCTTTGACGCCGTTCTCGAACGTCACCATCTCGCCGGCCATCAACCCGGAGAGGCCGTAGATCCGCGCGATGCCGTCCCCGACCTCGAGAACCTGGCCTACCTCGCTGCGCGTGACCTCGGGGGAGAACTGCTCGATTTCACGCTGAATGACTGAACTGATCTCGTCGGCTCTGAATTTCATGCGTCTTCCCTTCGATCAGTCGATGGCGTAGCTGTGCGAGTCGGCTCTTGACCGACGCGTCGTAAAGGGTATCTCCGACCTGCACCACCAGGCCGCCTATGAGCGTGGGGTCGGTCGATACGCTGAGGATCGGGGTGCCGGCGACCAGGTGGGTGAGCCGGTCGCGAAGTGATTGCATCTGCCCTTCGTCGAGCGGGACCGCGCTGCGGACTCGGACCGGAATCCGCCGGTTCCGGCGATCCCAGATGGCCCGGCCCTCGCGGAGGACGGGCCCCATCAGGCCGAGTCGTCCGTGGCGGTTGAGCACCCGGAGGAACCGGAGGAGGAAGCCGGAAGCCCGTCCCTCGAAGAGCTGGACGAGGATGCGATCCTTGTCGGCCTCCGGGACGCGGTCCGAGGCGAGGACCTGGGCGAATCGGGGGTTCGGCTTGAGGATGTCGTCTTCGATCTCGGCGAGCTCGTCGAGCAGGGGCTGTGCCCCGCCCTCCTTCTCGGCCGCGTCGACGAACGCCTCGGCATATCGGCGGGCGACGGCGAGGGTCTCGTCGTCGAGTGCCGGCTCCTCGGTCGCAGTGGCGGGATTGAAGTCGCTCACGCGGCATTCCCCCCCCGCCCCTGAGAATCGGACGGCAGCTCGAGGATGGCGGCGTCGAGGAGACGGCGATGATCGTCGTCGTTGAGCTGCTTGGAGAGCACACGGCCGGCGACCGCGACGGCCATCTCGGCCGATTTCTTCCAGATCTCCCCGAGAGCCTGGTCGCGTGCCGCGACGATGTCTCGCTGGGCCCGCTGGCGGGACGATTCGGACTCCTCCTGGGCCTGCTTGACGATCTGCTCGGCGGTCGCCTGCGCGTCCTGCCGGGCCTTATCGATCAGGGCCCGAACCTCGTCGGCCGCCTTCGCCATCTGCCTGCGATGTTCGGCCATCAAGGTCTCGCTCTCATTCCGCGCCCGCTCGGTATCTTCCAGGACCCGTTCGAGGTGGGTCTCGCGCTTGTGCAGGGCGTCGATCAGGGGGATCCACGCGAACTTGCGAAGGAGTAGGAACAAGCCCGCGAACACCACCAGGGTCCAGATGGCCAGGGTAGGCTCGAACTTCAACGGATTCGCCGCCTCTTCCGGGGAACCATGTCCCCCGGTGGGTGCGGCCGACACGGCATGCCCATCGGCCGCCGGCGCTTGTTGTCCTTCCGCGGGGTGGGGCGTCTGGGCAGCCAGCCGCGAGGTCGCGAGGGCCAGGAACACGGCAGCCGCCACCACGACCGTATGGGTCGGATTCGATCGACGCATCATGATGATCTCTCGGGTCGGACGGAACGAGTCGATGGACGGAAGCGTCGTGATCGTATCGGTGCGATTCGGCCGGCGATTCGCGTCGGGACGCGACCGGCCGGGGACAATCCGAAGGCCGGCCGGCCGATCATGCCGGGCCGTTGCAGGGATCGGGCGCCGCGACGGTCACTTGATGAGGATGATCAGCAATGCGAAGAACGTCACACCCTCGATCAGCGCGGCGGCGATGATCATGGAGGTATTGATGTTGTTGGCGATCTCCGGCTGACGAGCCATGCTCTCCACGGCCGCTCGGGCCAGGCCGCCGATGCCCATCGCCGCGCCGATGATCACCACGCCGGCACCGATCGCCCTGAGGTCCACGTAAGGCCCCGTGGTGGTCTGGGCGTGCGCGGACCCGTTGGCGAAGAGAAACAAGGTCCCGGCCACCATGATCGACTTGATCCACTTCATCGGATTCTCGACTCCTAAGACTCTCTTGAAGATACATTCTCTGGGGGGAAGACGCGGCGGTATCGGCCAGGCCCGCCGGCCGAGACGGCGCCACGGTGGCCCGCCTCTCGTCACTACAATCGGCCGCCTTGACCTCGTCGTGGTCAGTCCGGACCTGCTTTTGCCCGGCCGATCTGACACGGCCATCGAATCGGCGTCTGAACTCGAATCAACTCGCTAGTGGGGATGGACCGCGGATCCGATGAACAACGCGGACAGAAACGTAAAGATGTAAGCTTGTAAGAACGCGACGAACAGCTCCAGGACGCTCAGGAGGATGACCCCGGTGATGCTGGACGGGAGCACGAGCGCCAGGATGGGCGATCCCCACGTCAGCAGGATGAACCCGAGGATGACCGAGAGGACCACGTGCCCGGCGAACATATTCGCGAATAACCGGACGCTCAGGACGATGTGGCGGATCAGGAGCCCCGCGATCTCGATGACGAACATCAAGCACCAGAGAGGCGGCTTCAACCAGCCGGGCACCTCGAGGTGGGGCACCATCCCCACCCAGAACCCCGTGATCCCCATCTCGCGCATCCCCGCCGTGGTGACCGTCAGCAGCGTCATGACCGCGAGGACCGCCGTCACGTTGATGTTTCCGGTGGCCGAGGCCCCCCCGGGTATGATCCCGAGCAGGTTGTTGAAGAGCACGAAGAAGAAGACGGTCCAGAGGTAGGGGAGGAACCGGTCCGCGGCGTGCCCGCCGATCGCGGGCCGTGCCACATCGTCGCGGATGAACAGGATCATCGCCTCGAACATATTCATGAACCAGCCGCGGCTGACGTAATTCCGCGCGATGTGATTGACCACCGGGATCAACACGGCGAGCATCAGGCATCCGGCGATCAACTCCATCACCATGAATCGCGTGATCTGAAACCCGCCGATGTTCCAGAGCTCGATCGTCCACTCGAAAGACGGACGAGTAAACCATGGGAGTTCGATCGTGGGGTGATCGATGACGTGATTCAGGGGGTCGTTGGAGTGTCCAGCCATGATTATCCACGATCGTCCGACGCGATGAGGGCGGATCGCGACGGCCTGCGATTTCGATCGGCCGTCGCGTCCCGCTTGTTCGTTGATGCGTTCCAGTCAGTCCGTCGTCCCTCGAGGGCCTCATGGCCCTCGTTCCTCGCGGGTCCGGCTATCCCGGGACCCCGATCCACCGGTGAGTTGCCGCGTCATCCGGACGGCGTGCAACATGCCCAGGATGAATCCGACCACGGCTCCGACGATCGTCACCGCCGGGGCGGTATGAAGCCAGGAATCCACGCCGTAGCCGATCATGGCCGGCAGCGCGAACTCCATGCCGATCGTCGTGACTCGCGAAGCCCATTCGAAACCCAGGGCCACTGCGGACCGCGACTCCGGCTGCTTATCCACGCACGACTCCCGCCCCCAGACACGCCCGGAAAAAGGAAGCATGCCCGGAAGCTTGCAGCCACCAGCCTGGATCGTCTGTCGATAGAACCCAGTCCTCTCGTCTCGCTACATCCAGGCAAGGGACGATCTTAAGCGACCAGTCTACTGGCCAATTCCGCCGTGTCAACTCCTCAGCCCCGGTTCGAGAAATTTTTCACAAAGTCCGGCTGAAGGATTTATGAAGTCGTTCTCGGATGATTGGTGTGATCTTTTATCCACCATCGAGCATGCTTGCAGGTCTGTCGGCGTTACTGTCCGATTTCGTACACCGACGACGTTCGACGATTGACAGATTTCGAGTCGATATGGTATGTGATATCAACGCGAAAAGAAAGGCAACGGCCTGAACGACAGATTACGACGCTCCTCGACTCATCCCGTCTACCCAGTCAGAGGACTCGCCATGATGCCATGCTCCCGTGGAAAGTCCTTGCTGAGTGAGCGACCGCAGGCGGCTTCCGGCCCGATTACAGGGCTTGAAGGCCGCCTTCGTCTTTTAATGGCGGTGGTGATCCTCAAGCCCCGATGACGTGGGATTTTGCGGTCGTCGTGGTCGCTGGTTACGCAATCGATCGATCGATCAAGAGTCGCACCTTCCAATCCGGGATACATGGAGTTTTCCGGATCGGTCCACTCACGGATGATTGTCGCATCAATACATAGCCACCTCTGGCCGACACCGACTAGGTTAAGCGAGGGGTGATCGGAGTGGTACCGTATGACCGTCGATGCACTCAAGGACTGCAATAAGAGAGATCTGGCTCAACTGGCGAAGGAGCGGGGGATCACCGGCTGGCACGCGATGCGGAAAGATCAGTTGATACGCGCGCTATCGCCGCCGCGGCCGACGGCGGCCTCCGGGAGGGGTAAGGCGGCTCCGAAGGCGAATGTCAAGCCCCGTCCCAAGGGGCGTCCGCGGGGCTCGGCCCCGGCGAATGGTCGTTCCGGCGCCTCGGCCTCGCAGAAACAAACGGCGGCCCCGGCCCGCAGCCTGGATCACGCCTGCCAGAAGGATCGGATCGTCGTCCTGACCCGCGATTCGTTCTGGCTCCATGCGTATTGGGAGCTCAGCCGGACCACCCTGGCCCGTGCCCAGGCGGCCCTCGGCCAGGATTGGCATACGGCACGGCCGATCCTGCGAGTCATGGACGTCTCCAGCGAGGATACGACCTCCTCGACCGAGCGCCAGGTGCGCGACATCCCGATCCATGGGGGCGTCAACAACTGGTACATCGACGTGGTCGAGCCGCCCCGATCCTATCGGATCGACATCGGATACCTGTCGAGGCGCGGGCGGTTCTATGTTCTGGCACGCTCGAATGTGGTGACGACGCCCAAGGCCGGGGTCACCGACCCGCTCGATCAGAACTGGATCGACGTCCAGAAGCAGTTCGACCGGATCGAGACGCCTGCGTCGATCGGCGGCAACACCAATGGAAATCATCACGCGAACACCGCGATCGATCTTCGCGACCTGTTCGAAGAGCGCCTGCGCCGCCCCATGTGCAATCTCGCGATGCAGAATCTCACCGCGGCATCCCTGGCACCGCTGGGCCGCGACTTCCATTTCCAGATCGATGCCGAGCTGATCGTGTACGGAACCACCGAGCCGAACGCCCGGGTGACGCTCCAGGGAGAGCCGGTCCAGCTCCGCGCCGATGGGACCTTCACCGTCCGCTTCAGCCTGCCGGACTCGCGCCAGATCATCCCGGCGGTCGCCGCCAGCGCCGACGGGATCGAGGAGCGGACCATCGTCCTGGCCGTGGAACGCAACACGAAAGAGCTGGAGCCGATGATCCACGACAATAGCGAGATCTGACCCCCTCCGGCGTGGCCCGTGGTCCGTTGTCCGTGGTAAAATGGTGGATAGCCGTGGACCGATGATCTTGCTTTGCGCGGGGTAAAGCCAGTACGGACGGCGGACAACGGACAACGGACGACGGACCCATGAGTGAAGACATCCGGCCGATCCTGGCCGGTTGGGATTTCGAGCCCGATCTGGTTCAGGTACGCATCATCTCCGGTGATGACGGCACGCAGAAGATTCAGATGCGGATGGACCTCGGGCTCCTCCAGATGGAGGTCGACGGGCGGCCCGATGGGGAGCAGCCCGAGGGGCATGAGTCGTTGCTGGAACTCTACGAGGCCAGGGCCCGCCAGGCAGCCGCCTCCGGCGATCGCTTCTCGCTCAAGGCCGATGACTGCTCCATGCTGATGCGGGAAGGGCTCCAGTATTACCACCGCTATGTCTCCGCGTTCCAGATCGAGCGATTCGACCTGGTCGAGCGGGATACCGCGCGGAACCTTCGGCTCTTCTCCTTCGTCGCCAAATACGCCGCCCGGCAGCGCGACCGGATGGAGTTCGAGCAATATCGCCCCTATGTCCAACTGATGCACACCCGCGCCAGGGCGACCCTGGCCTTGCGCCAGGAGGATTATTCCACGGCGCTCGGCCACATCGACGAGGGGATCGCGGCGATCCGCCATTTCCTGGCGGAGTACAAGGAGGAAGCGCGTGAGGCTGAGTGCTCGGAGCTGCGATTCCTCCGGCAATGGCGTCGGGAGGTTGACGGTGAACGGCCGGTCGGCCCCCTCGAACGGCTGGAGCAACAGCTCCAGGTCTCGGTGACCCTGGAAGACTACGAGGAAGCCGCGCGAATCCGAGACCAGATCCAGAAGCTCCGCCCCTGAGACCCTCGCGAGGATCGGACGCCCGGCTCTTCTTGAGTGATCGGGCGGGCACGCCTGACGATCCTCCGCATCATTCACTTGATCATTGGCAGCGGCGTGGGTACACTGCGAGTTGTCTGGTCCAACCAGGCGCAACCTCTGCCATGTTCGATCCGGGGTGGTCCTTTTGGCGAACCAACGCTAAACCCGTAGGGAACCGATATTGGCTCCCTGAAATCGGTTCGCCGATTTCTCGAGAGTTTGAGGTGCCCACTTGAACTGCGGGTTCTCAAAAGCATCCTGACGGCATTGCGGTGGAGGTTTGTTTTGCCCGTGCTTGCCTCGCTCGTCGAGGTCGGTCGCGGGCATTCTTTTTGGAAATCTTCGCTTTCGGATCACGCAACTCCTCAGCGAAGGACAAGCTCCGACCGACCCCGCGCGTGAGGTCTTCGCCTGCGATGAATGACGATGTCGAGTGAGCCGGATCGACCCATCGGGGTCTCGAAGCGAGGCCTACGCAAGGCGATTCTCGCGAAGATCCAGGCTCTCGACTCGGATTCGCGCGGCGTGGAGGAATCGACCCTGGAGCTGCGGTTTCCCCTCATTCCGGGATGGGCGGACGCTCGGACGGTGATGCTCTACGTCTCGGCCTTTCCCGAGGAGTTGAAGACCGACTCGTTCTGGGCTCGAGCATTCGAGGCGGGGAAACGAGTAATTTGCCCGCGTGTCGATCGCGAGGCCAGGCGGTTGAGGTTGCACTGGGTCCAGGACCCCCGGAACGAGCTCAGTCCTGGAGTGCTCGGGATCCCGGAGCCTCGCGCGGATTTGCCCGAGATCCCACCCGAGTCCATCGATTGGGTGCTCGTTCCGGGCCTGGCGTTCGATGAGCGCGGCTACCGTCTGGGTCGCGGAGCCGGTCACTATGACCGCCTGTTGCCCCAGCTACGTACCGACGCGGCCTGCTGGGCCCTCTGCCTGTCCTGCCAGTTGATCCCCAGGCTCCCGATCGAGCCGCATGACATGCCCCTGGACGGAGTTTGCTCGCCGGATCGCACGATCCTCGGAGTCCGTGCCAGCGACAAGGATCTTCGGTTCGCCCCTCCCGCTCGTGCCAACTAAGCCGAACTCGGCCGGGATTAATCGACACGGACCTCGACGGACGGCGGCTTCGCGTAAGCCTCGAACAAAGCGGGAAGTCCTGCCGAGGACGTGTCGCCCTCATGAAGGATCATGCGGTAACCGAATCGGACCTTTTGGCCCGCGGGTAATGTATAGTCGCCATTTTCCGATCTTCCGAATTCACGCCAGCCGAATGGGTTGGCGGCGAACAGGCCGTAGGTTCGTACGTGCCACGTGGTGGGATACCGGAAGCTCTGTGGATGGTTGAGGATGGCGATGCCTAGAGTCTTCCCCTGGACCGGCCCGACGTAGTCGACCCACGGCGAGGCTTGTCCCCAGGCCTTGTTGTCGGTCAATCCCTCGGCGTTGGTGATCCGTCCGCCGGTCTTCTTGTCAACGTCCATCGAGGAAGCCACGCGCAGGCCGAACATCCCCTCCTTGGTGTTATGAAAGGTCACATCGCCGTCAGTCGCATGGATCTCGATCTCGAAGTCGATCAAACGGTAGCCCTTGGTCCGGTAGAACGTCACCGTCCGGAGATCTTCGCAGATCTTCCGACCGTCGGTAGCGCGCCAATCGTCGCGGGTCCGGAGCTTTCCAAGAACGAGACCATCGACGACGATTTTGCGTTCGGTTTCCCGGATCGTGCCCGCACCTTTCTCCTCGGACCAGAAATCGACGCCGTTGACATTCCCGAATGTGAACCAGCACGAGCGCTGATGGGGATGATCCCGATCCTCGCCCGGGACCTTCTCCATCGGGAAAGCTCGGGTGTGCGACTCTCCCGAGGGCCCATTCAATGGAAAGAAGAAGGGCTTGGGCCCAGCATCGACCCGGTAAGTGGTCAGGAGCTGATTATCAATCTTGACGATGAGGTTTCTGCCATCTCGGGGACGGAAGCGAATTCCCTGGGCTTCCTGCGAAGAGGCGGTCGGCAACATCCTGGCGGCATAAGAGAACGTCTTGCCTGCGGGTACATTGGGCAAGATCGTCGCGAGCCAGCTTCGATCCGCTTCCCGAAAGACGGTCGCGGCGATCGGCTCACTGGAAGAACCGGACTCGAGGACGTAGGACCCGTCAGGAAGTGCCGATCTCAGCTCGATGACGATCGGCGTTTCGCCCAGATCGACGTTCGAGCCCTTCCCGATCAATTGCCACTTCTCGTCGGCGGCCTCGGTTGTACGAAGGCAGAGGCCGAGGACGACGATCGTCGCAGCGAGCCAGTAGCCGCGTGAGGACATCTGTGGGTGCTCCTTGTCTCGGACCCGGCTGCCCCGTCGCTGAGTGACGGCCGCCATGAGACCGTTTCGATGAAGGTCGGCAGGGAATTCCGAGCAATCTTACCCTCGCCCTGATTGTCAAACCAGACTCGGGTCATAAAGGATCCGGCCCGACGGCTCCCTCGGATGGACCCGAAACTCACCCAAAACGAAAGATTTAGGGAATCCGCCCTCGTCGTCGTTTTTCTCGTTGCTACGCAACCGAGCGATTCTTATACTTTGGATTCGAATGGATCCCGACGGATGATGGCCGGTCACCTTGATGATTTACCATCAACATGTCGAGATCTCGTTTTCGGGGCGAGCGGGAACCGAGCACTCCGCCGACGGTCCTTGTCGCCTGTCTTCGAATCGTTCCTTTCGCAGAGGTCGGTGGAGAGCATCTTTTTCCGGGCGATTGCGATGGCGAAGCGACTTTATGTCGGAAATCTCAAGTACACGGTCACTTCGGCACAGCTTCAAGAATTATTCGAGCAGTATGGGACGGTCAGCAACGCGCAGGTTCTGAGCGATCGCGAGACCGGTCGAAGCCGGGGATTCGGCTTCGTGGAGATGGATAACGACGACGAGGCCCTCTCGGCGATCGAGAGCCTGGATGGCCAGGATTTCGACGGCCGCCGGCTTACAGTCAACGAGGCGCGGCCACGGACGCCGGGTGGCGGGAATGGCGGCGGTGGCGGTGGCTATCGCGGCGGTGGCGGTGGCGGTGGTTATCGCGGAGGCGGAGGCGGCGGTTATGGCGATTATTGATCGCCTTCCTCCCCAGCGACATTCCATCCGAAATCCTCGACACCGATCCTTCCTGGGCGTCCCACTTGATCGAGCGTCGGAATTGAGCCTAAGCTCAAATGTTACACAACGTTGAACCCAACCGGCCGCGGGTTGCGAGACGCAATTCGGGGCCTCTTGATGTGGGCCTTCGGCCGTCTGCATCAGGCGGGTCATTCCATGACCCGGCCAATCCTGAATCGGAACTCCGTGAATGGCAGCCATGCAACCTCCGTCGGCCCAAGTCCAGCGTGCTTCAAATCGGGTCGAGCTCCTGGCCAGGATCGAGCGGGTGCTGGACGACCGCGTACGACCGGAGCTACGATCAGACGGGGGGGACATCGTCGTCGTGGGGATCGACGACGACAACATCGTGCAGGTCCGGCTCCTGGGGGCGTGTCAGGGCTGTTCCTCGGCCATCGTGACTTTGAGTATGAGGGTCGAAGCGACCCTGAAGGCCGAGGTGCCCGAGATCCGTTTCATCGAGGCCGTGCCGTGATCGCGGAAGGGTGGAGTGGGGAGATCGAGCCTCCATGGCGGTGGCCACGCGCGGCTTACGTCCATATCCCGTTCTGCGCCCATAAGTGTGGCTACTGCGACTTCGCGTCGCTGGCCGGGGTCGACCATATGGCCGATCGCTACCTGGCGGCCCTCGACCGCGAGATGTCGATGTCGCTGGAATGTCCCCAGGTTGTCAACACGATCTTCGTCGGAGGAGGGACCCCGACTCGTCTTGATGCCGCCCAGCTCAAGCGGTTGATGGACATCATCCGGAGTTGGCTGATCCCGGCGCCCGGCGCCGAGTGGACGGTCGAGGCGAATCCCGGGACTCTCGATGCCGAAAAAGCCGATATCCTGGCCGAAGCCGGAGTCGACCGCGTGAGCCTTGGAGCCCAATCGTTCCGCACCGAGTCGCTCCAGGTTCTGGAGCGCCACCATGGCCGGCCGGAAGTGGAACAGGCGGTCGCCATCGTCCGTCCCCGGTTTCCCAGGTGGTCGCTCGATCTGATCTTCGGAGTGCCGGGCTCGAAACTCGACGACTGGCAAGACGACCTTCAAATCGCCCTTGGTTTCGACCCCTCCCATCTTTCCTGTTACGGTCTGGTCTTCGAGAAGGGGACGGCACTCTGGAAGCAGCAGCAGAATGGCGAAGTCAAGGCGCTCGATGAAGAGGTCGAGCGCTCGATGTATGAGGCGACCATCGATCGGCTCGCCCGCGCCGGCCTGGCCATGTACGAGATCTCCAATTTCGCTCGAATTGGGGATGAGTCGCGGCACAATCTGGTCTACTGGGCCAACGACGCCTATTTCGGGTTCGGGGTCGGTGCGGCCCGGTATATCAGGGGCGTACGATCGATCAATACCCGAGACCTCCCCGGCTACCTTCGCCGGATCGAGGCTGGCGAGCCGGCCACGGGCCCGACTGAGGAACTGGAACCCGAGGCCCGCGCTCGCGAGACGGCGATCCAGATGCTCCGCCGGACCGTGCTGGGCATCGAGCGTGTCGAGTTCCGACGGCGAACGGGCTACGAAATCGACCGGCTGGCAGGCTCGGCCATCTCACGATTCTCCGCCGAGGGATACCTCGAGGACGACGGCCAGCGCGTGCGGCTCAGTCGCGAAGGCGTCTTCGTCGCCGATCGCGTCCTCTGCGAATTCCTTTGACGGCTCCGCCGTCGTGAGGCATCCTCGACCAATGCGGACGGAGGCACGATCTCCGATTCTCTCTGTCAGTCAAGCCAATTGACCACAACCAAGATTGGTATCCGTTGGAAGTGGGCCTCATTGTTGGTCGATAGTAACATCCCATGCTCGAGAGCGGTCGCGGCGATCAGGATATCGGCTTCTCCAATCGAACTACCGCGGCGGTGCAAATCGCCGTAGATCTGTCAGGCTCGATCCATGATCGGTTCGGTGAGCGGGAGAACCTCGTAGGATGCACAGAAGCGATCGAAAGCTTCGATCTGTTTGGCTGCTTTCTTGGCTTCGAGGCCGCGCCGAACTTCGTAACGCGTCATCAGGGAGAACGAAAACTGGGCGTGTGTTGCGAGATAGATTCGCGCCTGGTTCAAGGCGTTCGGATGTCGCTTCATGATCGCCGAAAGGATATCCGTATCCAGCTGTGTTTTCGGCACGGTCATGGTGTGTTTCTCGGGTCGAAGAAGCGACTGCGATCCAGCGCAATGCGTTCGATCTCCTCGACCTCTTGCTCGGTTAATCCGTCAAAGACGCTCGTTGCCAATTCGAGTGCATGCGGCAAAGGATCATCGGTCTCAACGAGGAGCCGGACCCTTCGACCTTCAGTGATCGGCGGTTGGAACTCAGTCAGAGGCCGGAGGACGCCGTGCTCGAAGACGGCGTCGATGAGTTGTTTCGACATGGGAGCCTCTCGTCACGATATCCCTCTTCGCCGATCAAGCGAATTGCGCCACGGCATGCCAGTTCTCAGGGAGTCGAGGATATTGGGTCCATTGATCCTCGTCGACGGCTTCCATAGTCAGTGTCGTGAAGCGCACCCAGTTCTGGCAGTTCAGACAATGGTCGACGAACCCACAGCCGTCCCACCAGGCGCGGACCAGGGGCTTGTAAATTCCCTCCGGATCGCCGTGAAGTTCGAGGTTGAAATCGATCCACTCCATCCTGTGGCCACAACCGGGATGCGGACATGTCGGGTCGTCGTAATGGACTTGCGGCGACGCCATCGCTCGGAGCCCACCTTCGCGGTAGTAGCGATCGAGCATTTCCCGATCTGCCGATGAGAGCGTTGCAGCCTTCGGCATGATAAGCTCCCTCGAGTGAGCCAGAGCCAGCCGCGCAAAAACAGCCCCGACCTCCTTCCATTGTAGGGACGAGGCCGGGGTTGTGGCGATACGCGATCAGATCCGCTTCTTCTCGAGCTGCATATTCAGCCCGAGGCCGCGGATCTCGTTGGTGAGGACGTCGAAGCTGGCGGGGGTGCCGGCTTCGAGGGTGTTCTCTCCCTTGACCATGCTCTCGTAGATCTTGGTGCGGCCCTCGACATCGTCCGACTTGACGGTGAGCAACTCCTGGAGGATGTAGGCTGCGCCATAGGCTTCGAGCGCCCAGACTTCCATCTCGCCGAATCGCTGGCCGCCGAAGCGAGCCTTGCCGCCCAGCGGCTGCTGGGTGATGAGCGAGTAAGGCCCGGTGGCTCGGGCGTGGATCTTGTCGTCGACCAGGTGGTGGAGCTTCAGCATGTAGATATACCCAACGGTCACGCGCTGGTCGAATTTATCGCCGCTTCGCCCGTCGTACAGGATGGCCTTGCCGTTCTCGGGCAGGCCGGCGTCCTTGAGGCACTGGCGGATGGTGTCCTCGCTGGCCCCGTCGAAGACCGGGCAGATGGCCTGGAACCCGAGCTTGGCGGCGGCCCAGCCCAGGTGGGTCTCGAGGATCTGGCCGACGTTCATACGGCTCGGGACGCCCAGGGGATTCAGGAGGATCTCGACGCCGGTCCCGTCCGCGAGGAACGGCATGTCCTCTTCGGGCAGGATCTTGGCGATGACCCCCTTGTTGCCGTGCCGTCCGGCCATCTTGTCGCCGACGGAGATCACCCGCTTGGTGGCGATGTAGATCTTGACCATCTGCAGTACGCCGGAGGGGAGCTCGTCGCCGCGCTTCAGGCTATTGATCCGCCGCTCCTTCTCGTCCTTGAGGGCCTCGACGCGAGGGGCGTACTGCCGGACGGCCTCTCGGGCGCGGGCCACCGACTCGGGGCTGCGGATATCCAGCGCGTCGAGTTTGAAGCGGTCGCTCTCCTCGACCAGGTCCTTGGCGTCCTTGGCGCGGCCCAGCGGCTTGCCGGTCGCCGGGTCGGTCACCGGTCCGCCGAGGGCCTCCTCGATCGCCTTGATCATCTGCTTGTACTCGTCGGCGATCCGGACGTTCTCGACCGCCTCCGTGTCCTTCAGCTCCTTCTCGAAGGCCTTGCGCTCTTCCTCGTTGAGGCTCATCCGGCGGCTGAACCGCTGGGTGTTGATCACGATGCCTTCGACACCGGAGGGGACCTCGAGAGAGTCGTTCTTCACGTCCTCGCCGGCGCGACCGAAGATCGCGTGCAGCAGCTTCTCTTCGGGTGTCAGCTCGCTCTTGCTCTTGGGCGCCACCTTGCCGACCAGGATGTCCCCCGGCTTGACGTAGGTGCCGATCAAGACCACACCGTTCTCGTCGAGATTCCGCAGGGCCTTCTCGGAGACATTGGGGATGTCGCGGGTGAACTCCTCGCGGCCGAGCTTGGTCTCGCGGATCTCGATCTCGAACTCCTCGATGTGGATCGACGTGTAGACGTCTTCCCGCACGAGCTTCTCGCTGATGATGATCGCGTCTTCGAAGTTGTAGCCGTCCCAGGCCATGAACGCGACCAGGACATTTCGACCCAGCGCCAGCTCTCCCTTGTGGGTCGAGGCCCCATCCGCGAGGATCTGACCCTTCTTGACCTGCTCGCCCACCTTGACGATCGGCTTCTGGTTAAGGCAGGTCCGCTCGTTGAGCCCGACATACTTCCGCAACTTATAGATGTGGTTGTGGTCGAGGATCACCCGGCTGGAATCGACGTAGGTGACGGTGCCTTCCTGATCCGCCTTGACCACCATCCCCGAATTGTAGGCCACCGCATGCTCGAGCCCGGTGGCGACGATCGGCGGCTCGGCGATCAACAGCGGCACGGCCTGACGCTGCATGTTCGAGCCCATCAACGCCCGGTTGGCGTCGTCGTGCTCGAGGAACGGGATGAGGCCCGCGGAGACGCCGACCATCTGCTTCGGCGAGATATCCATGTACTGGATGTGGTCGATCGGGGCGGTGACGAAGTCGGTCTGGAACCGCGCCGTGATGATCGTGCCCTTGAGCTTGCCATGCTCGTCAACCGGGGTGTCGGCCGGCGCGAGATAGGCCTCGCTCTCCTCGTCGGCCCTCATCCAGACGACGTTGTCGGACATCTTACCGCCCTTGATCTGGCGATAGGGCGTGATCAAGAACCCGTATTCGTCGACTCCGCCATAAATGCCCAGCGAACTGATCAACCCGATGTTGGTCCCTTCCGGCGTCTCGATCGGACAGATTCGGCCGTAGTGGGAGATATGGACGTCGCGGACCTCGAATCCGGCACGCTTCCGGTTAAGCCCGCCCGGCCCGAGGGCGCTGAGGCGACGCTCGTGGGTCAACTGGGCCAGCGGATTCGTCTGGTCAACGACCTGGGAGAGCTCGCCGCGACCGAAGAAGTATTCGATCGCCGCGCTGATGCTCTTGGGGTTGATCAACGACCGAGGGGTCATGTCCTCGGCGTCCTTGAGGCTCATCCGCTCCTGTACGGTGCGCCTGAGCTTGAGGAACCCTTTTCGAAGCTCGTCGGAGGCGAGCTCGTCGATCGTCCGCAAGCGTCGGTTGCCGAGGTGGTCGATGTCGTTGACGTGCCCTTTACCCTTCCTCAGGTTGAGGATGTATCGGATCGCGTTGACGTAATCCTCGGGGTCGAGGGTCATCCGATCTTCGGGTATGTCCTGGTTGAACTTGCGGTTGATCCGGAACCGGCCGACCTTGCCCAGGCGGTAGCGGTTGGTGTCGAAGAACTTCTCGTGGAAGAGCTCTCGGGCCTTCTCGAGTTGCGGAGGGTTGCCCGGCCGCAGCCTCTGATAGATGCGGAGCAGCGCAGCTCTCGTGGTCGGTGGTCGGGTCCTCCTGGAGCGACTGGAGGATCAGCGGGTCGCGCGCTTCCTTCAAGACCGTGATGGTGCCGAGGTGGCCCGCGTCGGCCAGCACTTGCGCCGAGGGCTTGGAGATGGTGGTGCCGCTATCGATCAGGACTTCGCCGGTGGCCGGGTCCACGATATCGCCGCAAGCGATCCGACCCTCGAGCAGGGTGGCCGCCTTGGGATCGGCCGAATCGATCCCCTCGACCTCGTAGAAGGCCTGGAGCAGCGCCTCGTCGGTCGAATACTGGGGGCTCATCGCGCGCAGCAACGTCATGGACGAGAACTTACCGGACTGGTCGATCCGTACCCCCAGGGTGTCCTTCTTGGTGACCTGGAGCTCGATCCAGCTCCCGCGCTCGGGGATGACGCGGCAGGCGTGCAACTTCTTGTCGTTCGACTCGATCTCGACGACGAAGTCCACGCCGGGGGAACGGTGGAGCTGGCTGACCACCACCCGCTCGGCGCCGTTGATGATGAATTCGCCGCCGCCGATCATGATCGGCATATCGCCCAGATAGACCGACTCCTCGAGCGTCGTCTCGCCCTTGTTGAGGCGGAGCCAAACGTGGAGGGGACGGCCGTAGGTCAACCGGAGTTGTCGGCATTCGTCGGGGTCGTAGCGAGGCTTGCCCAGATCATAATGGAGATATTCGAGTTTCAGGGTCTTGTCATAGCTCTCGATGGGGAAGATTTCGCGGAAGACGCCTTCGAGCCCCGCGTCGCCCCGCTCGGTGACCGGCAGGTCGGCCTGCAGGAACCGCTCGTAGCTGCGGGTCTGGATGACAGTAAGATCCGGTACGGAGAACTCGTCGGAGATCCTGCCGAAGTTCCGTCTCTTGCCGGGGATGATTCGACGCACCGAGGTCGAGGTGGGCATGAGGTCGCGCTCCAGAGGTGGAAGAGACTGCAGGGTTTCGGGCGGTCACCGTCCCCGGATCGCCCCGTCCCTGCGCGCGACAAACCCCAATGCCGGCGATCGGGTTCGCCGGCTTCGGGGTTGGGCAATCTTAGGGAAGAGTTTTCAGTTTTCAGTGTTAAGCGAGTAGGCCCTTGATACAGAGGACTGAATACTGAACACCGAAAAGCGAGCGATTACTTGATCTTGACGGTGGCGCCGGCGTCCTCGAGCTCTTTCTTGAGCTTCGCGGCGTCTTCCTTGGAGATGCCGGTCTTGATCTCCTTGGGCGCCGACTCGACCAGGTCCTTGGCTTCCTTGAGTCCCAGGGCCGTGGCCGCACGCACGACCTTGATGACGTTGATCTTGTTGGCGCCGATCGCCTCGAGGACCACGTCGAACTCGGTCTGGGGAGCGGCGGCCTCGGTGGGAGCCGCGGGGCCGGCGCCGCCACCGGCCATCATCACCGGAGCGGCCGCGGCCTCCAGGCCGTAGGCTTCCTTCAGATACTTCGTGAGTTGAAGCACCTCGAGGACTTTCATGTTGACCAGCGAGTCGCCCAGATTCTTGATGCTGTCGGCGAACGTCGTAGTGGCTTCCGCAGTGGACATCGGAGGATCGATCCTTTCGTGGGGAAAACGGGAAAATTGAAGTCAACGTTCGGTTGAGAAGCTCGGCTCCCGGTCCGGCCGCCGGTGCGGCTTGATCAACCGGACGAGCGATCGTATTCGTTGAAGGTCGAAGCGAACGGCTGGCTCTCTCGTCAACCGGCGGCGGGTGCCTCTCCGGCGGCGGGTGCCTCTCCGGCGGGTGCCTCTTCGGCGGGGACGCCACCCTCTGCTCCGCCTTCTTCATGCTTCTTGATGAACGCCTCGAGCTGGCCGACCAGCGTGCTGGAGGGCGAGGAGATCATCGCGAGCGCCTCGCGCGGTGCGCTGAGCAGCAGGCCGAGGACCTGCCCGATCAACACCTCGCGACTGGGCAGCTTGGTGATATCTTCGACCTGGTCCGGGCCGACGACGATGCCATCGACGGCCCCGCCCTTGATCGCGGGCTTCTTGAGGTTCTTGACCTGGGTCGAGATCTCCTTGGCCAGCTCGGGGATGCCTTCGCCCCCCCAGACCAGGGCCGAGGGCCCCTCCAGGTATTTGGACAGCCCCTCCATCCCCAAGTCGGTGAAGACGCGACGGGCGATCGTGTTCTTCAGGACCCTCAGGCGGATCGACTTCTTCCGCAGGTCGCGGCGGAGGCCGTACTCGGCGTTGGCGTCGAGCCCCTTGAGGTCCAGGATCAGCAGCGAACGGGCGCCGTCGAGGTCCGTCCGAAGCTGATCCATCATCATTTCTTTAACGTATTTACTCATGGCTTCGGCTATCTCTCCCGCTGCGTTTGGGTGGTGGACCTTCGCGGACGGTCACGTCGATCATCTCCGTCGAGATCGCGGCTCAGGCCGAGACCCGGATCCCCGGGCTCATGGTGGCCGAGACGGTGACCGATCGGATGTAGGTCCCCTTTGCGGTGGCCGGCTTGAGTGACCTCAAGTAGTTCAAGAAGACGTTGATGTTGTCGGCGAGCTGATCTTCCGTGAACGCCAGCTTGCCGACGGAGACCGCGACGTTGCCCCCCTTGTCGTTGCGGAACTCGATCTTGCCGGCCTTGAACTCCTTGACCGCGGCCGTGATGTCGGTCGTCACGGTCCCGGATCGGGGGGATGGCATGAGCCCGCGGGGGCCCAGCACGCGGCCGAGGGGCCCGACCACGCCCATCATGTCGGGCGTCGCCAGGGCCACGTCGAAATCCATGGTCCCCCCCTTGATCTGCTGCGCCAGGTCGTCGGCACCCACGATGTCCGCGCCCGCGGCCCGCGCCTTCTCGGCATTATCGCCCTGGGCGAACACGGCCACCCGGACGCTCTTGCCGATCCCGTGCGGCAGGGCGACCGAGCCTCGCACGTTCTGATCGGTCTGCTTCGGGTCGATCCCGAGGTGCGTGGACACCTCCACCGACTGGTTGAACTTCGTGGTGTTGAACGTCTTCAGGAGCCGGAGTGCTTCCGGCAGGGAAACCAATCCCGTCGTCTTGATCTTCTCTCGCAACGCGCGATAGCGCTTGGATTGCTTGGCCATCGGAGTCGCTCCTTTCGATTCGAATCGACAGAGCTGCCGCCTTGTCTCGGGTTTTCCACCCCGGCGGGCGGTCGCACCGGGGAGTCACGGTGAGCTCAGGTGTTCCGTCGCTACGTTCAGCCTTTGATCTCGACGCCCATGCTCCGCGCCGTGCCGGCGATGATCCGGCACGCGTGCTCGAGGTCGCGTGCGTTGAGGTCGTTGAGCTTGGTCTCGGCGATCTTCTTGACCTGGTCGGGGGTGACCGAGCCGACCTTGTTCTTGTGCGGTTCCGCCGACCCGGCGGCGATGCCGGCGGCCTGCTTCAGGAGGACGGCAGCCGGGGGGCTCTTCGTGATGAATTCGAAGGACCGATCGGAGTAGATGGTGATCTCGACCGGGATGGTCGTCCCCTTCATCTCCTTGGTCCGCTCGTTGAACTGCATCACGAACTGACCGATATTGACGCCGTGCTGGCCCAGGGCCGGCCCGACGGGCGGGGCCGGAGTGGCCTGACCGCCGGGGCACTGGAGCTTCACTTTCGCCGTCATCACTTTGGCCATGGTTTGCTCGCTTCGCTCGCATGGTGGCGGGTGGCGGGTGGCGGGTGGCGAGAGAAACACCCGAATTCCTCTCGCCACCCGCCACCCGCCACCCGCCACCGAGGTTCAGATTCGTTCCACCTGCCAGTATTCCAGGTCCACCGGCGTGGGCCGGTTGAAGATGATCAACATGACCTTGACCAGGCCGCGGCCCTCGATGACTTCCTCGACGCTCCCCTCGAAGTTCTCGAACGGGCCGTCCTTGATCTTGACGCGATCGCCGCGTTCGACATCGATGCGGACCTTCGGGGCCTCGGCCGTCGACTTCTCCTCCTCCTGATGGAGCATCTGGTTGACCTCGGCGTCGGTCATCTTCGTCGGGGTGCCGTGGGCCCCCACGAAGTCGCCGACTCCGGGGGTCTCGCGCACCACGAACCAGGTTTTCTCATTCAGCTCCATCTGGACCATGATATAACCGGGATAAGTCTTCCTCTCGACGATGCGCTTCTTGTTGTTGCGAATCTCGGTGATCTTCTCGGTCGGGACGACGATCTGGCCGAAGTATCGCTGGAGGCCCTGGATCTTGACCCGACGCTGCAAGGCATCACGGATGGTGTCTTCGCGCGAGCTCTGCACCTTGAGCACGTACCAGACGAGTTCGGGCAGGGGTTCGTCATCATCGGCCGGTCCGGGGGGCGCGGTCGCCCCGGGCGGCGAAGCCGCAGGGGTTTCGGCGGAAGTGCCCTCGGAACTGGTCAGCCCGCCATCGGGCGTTTGCTCCTGGACTTCGATTCCGTCAGGATCGTGGTCGGGCGTCTCGTCCGGCGCCGGATCGCTCGGATTGGGCGGGAGGGACGCGGTCGAGTCGTGGTTTGGTCGGCTCATAGATAGAAGTCACGTCGGGAGTGCGAGCGGAATCAAAGGCCTCGAACCATCTGGAGGACTGCGACGCCTCGGGCGTGGCGGCGTCCCATCTTTGGCGGGAACTTCCTCGAATCGTCTGCAACGCAGCCTGGCCAGCGGTCCCGAAGGATGGATTGGCTCGGATCAACCCAACCCGGTTTCAGGCCGTCGAGCCGAATCCGCCGCCGCCGCCGAACTGCAAGACGCCGAGCATATGGAGGATAATCGTCCAGAGTCGGTCGACCACGAAGAGGAATGCCGCCATGAGCACCACGGTCAAGAGGACGACGGTGGTCGAACGGATCAGATCCTCCTTGTTCGTCCACGAGACCTTGTTCATCTCGGCTTCGGTGGCGATCAGAAACTCCGCGAACGGCGGGAACTGGACGACCCGGAAAATCATCCAGCCCAGGATCACCGCGAAGGCCGCCGTGAGGCCGAAGTGCCACGCCGCGGTGTATTCCATCGACGCTTCGTGGACCCTCCAACCGCCGGCGGCTGCGATCAATCCCAGTGCCAGTCCCGTATAGACCCGGGCGTACCACCCCTGCATCGGCTTGTAGAGATCGGTACGGGTCAGGTTGATGAGGAACTGGACGAGTAGACCTCTCGGGGCGCTGCCCGGCTTCGGCTTGTTGGCCTTCGAAGGTTTCGACGCCGACACTTCGTCTCGGACTTTGCCCATGGCACCGCTCTCAATTGCTGGGACGAGGACGAACGAACTCAGTCGAAGTCTCGGTCTTACGGGTCCGGTCGAGGCGACTGGTTCAGTCTTACGGGATTCGTGAATCGGTCCCCGGTCGGACGGACGTCCGGTCCATGCCGGCGGGATGACGAACAGAAGAGGTCGACTCGCGCCCCGGTTCGTCCATCCTCGAGCCGGTTCGTAACGGACCCCGCCGCGAAGCCCCGTGTCGTGCACCGCCGCGAGACAGCACGAGCGGAGGGAATCGAACCCCCAACCGCCGGTTTTGGAGACCGGTGCTCTACCAATTGAGCTACGCTCGTAGTTGGCGTGCGGGGCGCCCGCCACAACTCGGCCCCGGCCTCTCCAGAGGACTGGACGGCCGGGATCACCAAACTCGCCGCGCCGGAGCAATGGTCGATCTCAACCGGCCGTCGAGGATCATCCCCGAGGCTGCGATCGAGATCGGCGATCACTTCTTGCGCGATTCCTTATGAGGCGTATGCTTGCGATCGCGCCGGCAGTATTTCTTCAGCTCGAGGCGATTGGCGCCTCGCGTTTCCTTCTGGACGCGGTAGTTGCGTTCCCCGCATTGGCTGCACTCCAGCCAGACATATTCCCGCATGATCGTTGCTCCTGCGCTGTGCCGGGGCGCTGGTGATGGTGCCAGGGGAATGAGTTCGGGTCCACCAGTCCCGTTTCCGCTCCCGATCCCGCTCGAGAATTCGCCGGCCCATGAGAACGCGGCCACTCGAGCCCCCGGCGTGGGCGAGCGGCCGCTCTCCGGCGATCGAATCTTTACCGAATTCGAGCATATCCGGCGGAGCACCCGAAGAGCAGCACCCCATCCGGGCGACCTCCTCCCGTCCGTCGGTTTCAGCCGATCGCGGCCGGCCGACGGGGGAATCGAGGGAGGTCCGACGACAAACAAACCGAGCCGGCTCCCCGCCGGCTCGGCCCGCATTCAACTCCAATCCATTACTCCAGGATCTTGACGACGACACCGGCACCCACCGTCTTGCCACCTTCGCGGATCGCGAACCGGAGGCTTTCCTCCATGGCGATCGGCGTATGCAGCTCGACGGTCATCTTGATATTGTCGCCGGGCATGCACATCTCGGCCTCGCTATTGTCCTCGGACAACAGATTCAGGACCGAGCCGGTCACGTCGGTGGTGCGGAAGTAGAACTGAGGACGATAACCCTTGAAGAATGGGGTGTGGCGGCCGCCTTCTTCTTTGCTCAGGACGTAGACCTCGGCCTCGAACTTGGTGTGGGGCGTGATCGAGCCGGGCTTGCAGATGACCTGCCCGCGCTCGAGGTCATTTTTCTCCACGCCACGGAGCAGGACGCCGACGTTGTCGCCGGCCAGGCCTTCTTCCAGGGTCTTCTGGAACGCCTCGACGCCCGTGATGGTGGTGCTCTTCTTGACGCCGAAGCCGATGATCTCGACCGAATCGCCGACCTTGACCTTGCCGCGCTCGACCCGGCCGGTTCCGACCGTGCCGCGGCCCTTGATGGAGAACACGTCTTCGATCGGCATCAGGAACGGCTTGTCGATCTCGCGGGTCGGCTCGGGGATGTACTCATCCATCGCCTTGACCAGGTCGAGGATCGGCTGGGCGGCCTTGGGATCGCCGGGATTATCGAGGGCCGGCCGGCTGCTACCCCGGATGATCGGGATCTCGTCGCCGGGGAACTTGTAGTGGGTCAGCAGCTCGCGGAGCTCCAGCTCGACCAGCTCGAGCAGTTCCTCGTCATCGACCAGGTCGATCTTGTTGAGGAACACCACCAGGGCGGGGACACCGACCTGGCGAGCCAGGAGGATATGCTCGCGGGTCTGGGGCATGGGTCCGTCGGCCGCGGAGACCACCAGGATCGCCCCATCCATCTGGGCCGCCCCGGTGATCATGTTCTTGATATAGTCCGCGTGACCCGGGCAGTCGATGTGGGCGTAGTGACGCTTCTCGCTCTCGTACTCGACGTGCGAGACGGCGATGGTCACCGTCTTGGTCGAGTCGCGAACGGTACCACCCTTGGCGATATCGGCGTACGACTTCGTCTTGGCGCGTCCGTGCACGGACAGGACCGCCAGGATGGCGGCCGTCAGCGTCGTCTTGCCATGGTCGATGTGCCCGATCGTGCCCACATTGACGTGTGGCTTTGTCCTGGTGAAAATTTCCTTAGCCATGTGCTGTTGCTCTGCTCAACGCCTTTCGGCATCCCTGATGTGAATGGCCGGGGAACTCGCCCAGCCGCCCCACACGCCAACATGGTCCATCCCGGAAAGCTTTTCCCAACGGTCCGGGGCTAAAACCGCTGGCCCTCACGCTCATCACGCCCGAATGTTGGGTTGCAGACCCGAAAAACCCAAGAGCTGCCTCTGGGATTCGAACCCAGGACCTCGTCCTTACCAAGGACGCGCTCTACCGACTGAGCCAAGGCAGCAAGTAATCGCTTGATTGTGGAATTCGTTCTGAACCCGCCCGAACCGTTTTGTTTCAAGGATCGCCACAGTTTTCCGTCCAGCCCGCAGACAGACACCAGCGACGCCGCCGATGGTTCATCAGATACCGGCATCGACCTCGGCTGGGCGATCCGAAGAAGAGCGGGTGATGGGAATCGAACCCACGTAGCCTGCTTGGAAGGCAGGTACTCTACCATTGAGTTACACCCGCGGTTGGGCCGGCATCCGGGCCAGCGCCCAGGAACTCGCATCGCAGGTCGGCCGTCTTGATCACGTCCCCCCGTGTGGAGAGCCGAACCGTCCGGCCGTCATCAATCATTTCCGAACTGCGTGATCCCCCTCCACGATAGTACGACTTCCGCTTTCGGGCGATTCCGACCCGGACAACAGGCAGGGACAATCCGAACCATGCCCATCTGGTCCGAGTTGGGTGGAGCAGGATTCGAACCTGCGAAGGCAATGCCACCAGATTTACAGTCTGGCCCCTTTGGCCGCTTGGGTATCCACCCGCAATTTCAATCCTTGTTCTTTCCGATCGATCCGAGGCCAGCAACGTTTGGTGACATACAGGGCCCCTGCGACGTTCGTCTCACAGGGACCAGCTTTTTCGGGAGAGCTGGCGGAGAGACTTGAACTCACAACCCTCGGTTTACAAAACCGATGCTCTACCAGTTGAGCTACGCCAGCAATCCAAGCCGTGAAATCACCAAGTATAATCGAACGACACGACATTGCAAGGTTTTTCCGCCTATCGCGAAAAAAACCAACTGACGCCCCCCGGTTTTTGAGGCGCAGGCGCTGCGCACGTCGGTCAGAAGATCCAATCATACTCGGGCATCCCGGCTTCCGGCAAGGGGGGTCGTGCAAGACCGCGCATCTCATCGGGGCCGGGGCTGATGCCGTACGCGATTTGGGTCGGCCGAGGGAGACGCTTGAGGGGATCGGCGCAGGCGGATCGCCGGCCCGACGGTTCGAGTCGAATATCTCGCTAGATATCGAGCGAATTCGCGACGGATTCGATCGTCGTGGGCGCGTGGCCTTCCAGGCGATTGTTCACGAACACGAAGGCGGGTTTTCGGGCATGGTGTGCTCGATCGATGATCTGCCCGAGGGCCTTACGTGTTGACTCGTCGGGCTCCTGGATGGTCCGATAGGGCTCGAAGAGGGCGACGGCCTGTTCGTAAGTCCGGCCGGGGCGGAGCAGGGCGCGGACGACCGTGAAATCCGCGGTCAAGACCCCCGGAATCTCGACTTGAGCGCCGAGTTCCGGCATCCTCGTCCACGCGTTGAAGACATGCGCGACGTTTCGGGCCGCGAGGGCGTCAAGGTATGCGGGGCCGAGGTATTCGGGGTTGCGGATCTCGACCGAATAGAGGTAGGTATCGGGAAGTTGGCCGAGGAACATTTTCAGCCGGCGGATGAACTCGGCAGCATCGAAGGTCGCCTTGGGAATCGTGCCGAACTCGAAGATCAATCCGGCAACCCTGTCGCGATAGGGCTCGATGGGCCCGGCAAACTCACGGTCGAAAAGTCGGTGATCCAGGAACGAGGCATTCGCCCGGCCCGCCCGACTGCCGTAACGGGCGTGGCTCGGCCAGTTCGCGACGGTGATCTCCTCGGGCACTTTGAGAGCGAACCGGAGCGAATCGGGCGTCTCCGCGAAGAGCTGCTTCCAGTAGTCCTGAGTCGGGAACTGATAGAAGCTGAAGTCGCCGCAGACGACGGGGAAAACCTCGGCATACTCGGCCAGGCACTCGGCCTCGAACTTCCTCCGCGAGAACTTGCCCCGCGACGAGTAGCGGTCGGGCGAGTAGATCGATCCCATCCAGCCTTCATACTTCCAGGAGCTCGTGCCGAAGTAGACGCCCTGAGCGGCCAGGCGCGCAGGCGCGGCCCGAGTCGGGTCGCTTGAGACGGTCGATCATCATCGAAGAACGTCATCTGGGCCATGAGATGGCCACCGTGTCTGACCCGGTCATTCTTCCGCGTCGAGACGCTCCGGCGCCGGCAGAACGTCCTGGAAATGAAGATACCCCTTGGATTTTACACCAAGGGGTATCGGCGGCAAGGATGCGTGAGGTCGATCGCGGTCAATCGGGATTGGTCGAGAATCCGCCAATTCCCGAAAACTCAGAGCATCGGCAGGTCGAGTTTCTCCTCGCTGGCGATCTTTCGAAGCTTGTCCTGGGCGCGGGACTCGATCTGGCGAACGCGTTCCTTGGTGATACCGAGCTCGCGTCCGAGTTGCTCGAGGGTCTGCTCGCTGGCACCTCCAAGGCCGAAGCGGCTGATGATGATCTTCCGCTCGCGTTCGTCGAGGCGGCCGAGCATCCCCTTGACCGCCTCCTGCATCCGCTTGAGGGCGCTCTCGTACTCGTGCTCGTCGGTGCGGTTGTCGGCGGCCGCCTCGAACATTTCTTCGTGGCCGGTCACGAACCGGTCGCGTCGGTAGTTCTCCTCGGGGATCGTCCGCGCGAAGTTCTTCATGATTGCCCACGACGCATAGGTGCTGAACTTGTTGCCGCGGGAGAAGTCGAATTTCTCGACCGCGCGAATCAGCGACATGTTGCCGTCGGAGACCAGCTCGAAGAAGTTGTTCGAGGGGCCGACGTGCCGCTTGGCGATCGAGACGACCAGGCGAAGATTGGCCCGGATGATCTGGTTCTTGACGGCCAACGCCTCTTCCTGGAGCCTCTCGATCTCGTCCAGCTCGCCGGTCCGGGCGCGAGTGGGATCGACCTTGAGCCTGAGCTCTTGGGCCTGATATTTGAGGTAGTTCATCTTGCGGAACAGGTGCATTTCCTGGTCGCGATCCAGGAGCGGGACTTCATAGAGGCTGGCGAGATACGGCGGAAGTCCCTTGGGCGCCTTGGGTCGGCGGGGCGGCTTGCCGTCGGCCGGTTCGGGCATTGGCGCGAGGATCTGGGGGCCGCTCTCCGGCGTGCTGAAGCTCGAATGGTCGATGAATTCGAGCTTGGTCCCCAGGATTCGCCGTGCTCGCATCTCGTTGATGATTCGGTAGATGCTGGATCGGGTCCGGCCATATTGTTCGCTCAGGACGTCGACAGAAACGCCCATGCGAAAGCGTCGATAGATTTGCGCCTTGGCATCGTCGTCAAGGGACGGCGCCGAAATCGGGAAGACCGCACGGTCGGGGTGGTCGCGGTCGTAGGCTTTCAGCGTTAATCGGACCGTTTCTGTTGAGCGTGACATTTTCCGTGCGATCCTCCGCGCGATCTCGACCAGGCCAGCCTGCCCTGGGCGGACGAGCGCCATGCGACGGGCGCGACGAATAATCTCGTCCCGTTCCGTCTCGGTCAGTTGCCGAAACCGTGTTCCCCGTTCGACTTGCATTTGATGGGTCGTGACAAACCGCTGCAAGCTCGACTCGAGGAACCCTACCTTGGTACGGCCGCCGATCACAAATCGACGCGCCACCAACCCCTGCCGCCGCCATCGCGTCACCGTTCGCGGCGACACGCTGTAACGTCGACTCACCTCCGCCACCGTCAAGACCGGCTCAGACACGTGTTCGACGGCTTGCCGTGCCGTCGCCGAAAGATCCTCGACGAAGAGCCTCAGGTCATGCTGAACATCCCCCCCCTCGAGTATCAGCGCCGGCCAGGCCTCGGGTCGAAACCCCGTGATCCGGAAGCACAGATACTCGTACGGATAACGCTTCGCATCCTCGATCTCTGTCAGAAGTTGCTCGGCCCGGTCGATCTGCTCCAATCGCCGTTCTCTGGGCGCAAATCGCGTCTGCTGATCTTTCAGTTGTTTCATCGCGGGATGGCGATACATCTTGCCCATCCTCGAACCCCTTCTGATTCCACAGGCCCAGACATCTTGCCGAGGAACTCTCCCAATTCGATCAATTAACCCATCCTAACTGACGATCGCACTTCGCTATGACCCGGCGACGAAAAAATTCGGACTCGTCATTTCCATCTTCGACGCACGGAAGCAATCCCCCAGTGATTCGCTCATTTACCTTGTATTGTTGATGGCATTCTCGACAATCCGCCTCAAAAATAAACTGGTGGTCTCGGTCGATCTTTTGGCTCCTGCTCAAATCGGTCCTACTATTACGTACACCCTCGAACGCGAGATCGTAAGATTTTGTGACGCCTGGTGATTGGATTACACACTATGATGCACGAGGACCCATTTTGGTTCTCTTCGATCCCATGTTTCCCGGGAACGGAATCCGGTATCCAGTCACGATGAGGCTCCCTATCTCATGAGATCGCGGCTCATTTCGACTGTCGCCTCATGTACAGAGACTTCAGCGAGAGCAATCCCGTGCAGGCCAGAGATTAACATCCATCCCTCCAAACGCTCGCCGTAAGGGATTTGTTCTCGGACATTCAGCAAAAGTTGTACCACCTATCCTTGACAACGGAATCCACCCTCCCTATCGAACACAGTCGAAAATTTTGAACGGGACTTTTCTGCCACTCTCTCGAAACAACTGTTTGAAACAGACGTTTGAATCGATCCGTTTGTTCGGACTAATCTCTATCAACTATGGGACATTCTCTCTTCGATCGCTCGGTAAGTCGATTGTCAGAGCAAATACGTGCCCACTGCCAATTGAATTATCTATCACGCATACATAGAGTTACGGCGTTTTCGCCCGACGCCCAATCCAGACAGGATCGCAAAATCGACCCCGAAAATAAATTCCGGTTCATGCCTGCGGTGACGTTCATTTCCAAGAAGGTCAATTCGATCGGTGAGCGTACGGGTTGAGGGTTTTCATCAAATCGCCGCTCGACCTCCGAAGGTCTTGGCTGAGGCCGGCTCTCCACGGAGGTTGTACGATCGAGCGTGCGCCCAGATGCGAGAGGTCGATTGCAATCGTGCGAAGGACAGCAGGCCAAATTGACGTATCCAGGCGACTTAACATAATGTGTGGCGCGTATGGAGGCGATCAGCCGAGGGGCAGCCGGAGCCAAGGAGCTAGGGATGGCCATTGTGTATGTGCGTGCCCGTGGGGGGGTCTCCGCCTGGTATCGCGGGATCATTCTCGGATTACTGGCAGCGACCGCGGCCCTCGATTTCGCGCGAATCGCTTCGGGTCAAACAGGAACCAGCGTGGTCCTGGGTGAGTCAGTGCGACGCGGGAGCACGTCGCGGGTTCGGGTTGAGCTGAAGGCCAAGGGACTCTTACGCCCGGGCCTTCCGCCCGGTAAAGTCGCGGCGGACGCCCGCCTGCCGAAACCGCGATCGCTGGATGTGGAGTCGCGTCTGGTCTTCAGCGAGCGAGTCCTCGACCTGGACGATCGCCCGGCGATCGCCTCCGAGACGAGGGCGGGTACGAAGGGTGAAGCGGATCGAGCGTCAACGCGAGGCCGACCGAGGAAGGTGGTCCGGCATGTGATCCAGGCGGCCTCCGCGATCAATGGTGAGGTCCGCGCCATGTCGATGGTCCTTCGTCCGGAAGTGTCGCTGCTCGTCGCGGAACGACGCCGACAGGAGGGGCCGGTGGTCGTCGTGAGCCCGGTCGGCCCTTTGACGAGGTCCGAGCTCGAAGTCGTCCAGGCCGTGGGCGATCCGCTCGGGTTGGCCGACCTGCTACCGGATGGGGCGGTGGGACTCGGACGGCACTGGCGGGTGGGCGAGCTCACCGCACAGACGCTCAGCGGCTACGACATGATCTCGGCCAACGAACTGGACGCCTCGCTCGAATCGGTCGACACCAACAAGGCACGAGTCCGGATCCACGGCCGGATCGAGGGATCCTGGCAGGGCGGTCAGGGCCTGATCACATGCGAAGGGCTGGTGACGTTCGATCGGCAGATGGGCTGGATCGACCGACTCGAGGTGAACCGCAACGAGACCCGGCGTCCCGGCCCGATCGAGGTCGGCCTGGATCTCAAGAGCACTCTGACCATGACCCGGCACGCCGAACCGAGCGCGGCCACGCTCTCCGACTCCGCGCTGGCCAATCTATCACTGGAGATCACGCCGGGGGCCGAGCGACTCCTGATGATCGCTCCCGACGGCAAGTCGACCTTGGTCCACGACCGGAGCTGGCACGGGTTCTGGGATGACCCCAAACTGGCGGTCATCAAGAAGCTGGAACGAGGGCAAGTCGTCGCCCAGTGCAACCTCTCGGTCGGGCCCGCCGCCGGCCGGGGGCGGCACCAGGATCCGAACCAGTTTCGTGATGACATCCGTCGCGCCCTGAAAGACCAGTTCACGCAGTTTCTCGGCACCGGCGAGGTGGACGGCGACCCGGCGGGGGGATTCCGATACAAGGTCGGCATCCAGGGGCGACAGGGCGACGTCGGGGTCGTCTGGTACTATTACCTCATCGCCAGCCCCGATGGGGATCAACTGGTGGCGATCTTCACCCTGGCCGAACCTTACGCCAAAGCCTTCGGCGATCAAGATGCCGAGATGATCGGGACGTTACGCTGGAATCGTCCGCAACGATCCGCTCCTACTCCTAGATGATCGCACGCGCGATCGTTGCCAGGGTCAAGTTTCGTGTCTTCCGCTCGACCGGCGGGCGTACGACCGCTCGGGATTTCCCCAGTGATGGTCGTACCGGACGCGGCGGCGGATATGGTTTAATGGACCATGCCGCTCGTTGACGGCGCGGGGCCGAGCGGTATCGAGTTCCGGTTCGGCGGGGGGAATCCAGTTCTTAGAGGTGGTGGATTATGAGCGCGAGCCAATGCCGTTGTTGTGGTCCGACCGAGGATGGCGCCGGCAGGCGAACATCGAAGCGCGATCCGGGTGCTCATCGGCATGATTCCGGAGTTCGGCGTGCGGCCGTCGGAATCCTGGGCGCGCTGATCATCCTGGGTATGGGACTGCTCCAGCCGGATTTCGCCAGAGGGCAGGAGTCGCCGGCGAAGACCGAGGCCGCGACGAAATCCGATCCCGGCCAGGCTCGCCAGGCGATGGAACCCCTGAGCCGCAGGTATCGGTTCATGGAGGCCTATGGACTCGCCGAGATCCCGGAAAAGCCCGAGTTGATCGTCGAGTGCCAGGTCGGTTTGCTGGAGACGTTTCGGGACGAGATCGAGAAGGCGCAGGGGGCACCCGACCGGAGCGAGCATACGGTCCAGACGATCTATACGGAGCGGGCGGCCAAGGTCTCCAACGTCGGTCAGGCAATCGACATGGTTCGCCGTTATGACAAGGTCAAGCAAGTCCCGGCCCCACCCCGGAATCCGTCCAGACCCCCGTTGCTTCAGGATATGACCATTTGGTATCACCTTCGCACCGGGGGTTTCGCGGAGATCATGAGCTTGACTGAGGGCCGTACCCTGCGAGAGCCCGAGTTCAGGGGGATCGTCGACCAGATCTTCCTGCCGCAACTCGCGGCCGTCTTGCCACGGACGGCGACGCGGGTCAGGGACACCTGGAATATCCCTCGCCAGGCGGCCCAATATCTCCTCGGCCCGCTGCCTGAGGATGGCGATTTTCAGCTCGAAGGGACCCTGCTCGAGGTCCACAAGGCTGCGACGGGAAATACCTTGACCGCGGTATTCGAGATTGGCGGCGAGGTCGAGCTGGATCTAGGTCCCGGTGCGGCCAAGGCCCGCATTCATTTCACCTTCGAGCCGCCGCCGGCCCCCGCGCCCGATGCGAGCCCCAAGACCGCCTCGAAGGAAGGTGTTGTCGAGGCCCGCGGCCGGATCACGAAGGTCCAGATGCGTCGGTTGCTCTCGATTCCGATCGACCAGAATGGCCGGCTCAATCGCAACATCACGCGCGAGCTCATCCTGGTGCGCAAGCCTTCAACGACGCCGATCACCTTGCCGGATGAGCCCCCGACCGCCGCGGTCGCGAACTCCTGGATCCTTTATGAAGATCCTCTGGAACGGTTCCATTTTCGCCATCCGCAGGAGTTGCAGTTGCCGGGCGATGCATCGGGGAATCCCGATCTGATCGAATTAGTCAACAAGAAATCGAACGCGACCGACGTGCTGATCATCGGCTTCCAACCCAAGGAAGCGGATCAGGCCAAGAATCGCAGGGCTCTGGACATGTCCGAACATATCCGAGGACTCCGAGAGATCTGGGCAAAGACGAATCAGGAGGTGGTCGAGGGTGAAGTCTTGGAGCTACCAAATCAGGGCGACGCCCATCGCAATCGTCGCGTTGTCCGGTTTGAGGCCGCGCTCAAGCCGGCCGAACAGAGGGCTTCACGCATCTACTACAACTATTATCTGATCCTATTCGCCACCGATAGTTTCGTCGTCACGGCCTTCACGGAGCGGAACGATCACCTCGTTTTTCGCAAGCAAATCGAGGATGTGATCGATAGCTTGGAATTCGGTCCGAAGCAAGGAAGCGCGGCTAAACCAGCCGGACGGCCGGCCCCGCCGGCGCCCCGGGCGCAACTCCGGCACCCGGGGCCGCACCGTTCGTTCCTGGCTCCGCACCGTCCGTTCCTAACGCTCCACCCGTGACCCGGCCTCGGCCGCAATGATCCGATCAGTCATGACGACGGTTTCGCCCCGACGACGGCCGGAATCCTTGCCCTGATCCGCCATTCAATGGGATCGGTGGGATGGTGAAGTCAGGGCCAGCTCGGTGGCGACATCGGCGGCCAGTTGTGCATTGGCGACCAGGAGGGCGCAGTTGGCCTCGAGGCTACGTCCGGCCGTTGCGCGTCGGATCGCCTCGAGCAGGAATGGGGTCAAGGCTTTGCCTCCGATACTTTGATACCGCGCGTCGGCGAGTGCGGAATCGAGGGCGTCCTGGAGCAGGCGCGGATCCAGGGCGCGTGCCTCGGGGACCGGCTGTGCCAGGACGATGGCGCCCGGCAATGCCATCCTTCGATGGACGCGGACCAGCTCGGCGACTTCGGCCGGCGAGTCGACGCGATGCTCGAGCGGCAGGCCCGTGGACCGGACCAGGAAGCCGGGCAGCTCATCGGTGCGATAGCCGACGACGAGGACGCCCCGGGTCTCCAGCGACTCGAGTGTGGCGGGCAGGTCGAGGATGGATTTCATACCGGAGCAGACGACCAAGGCTCCGTCGGCCCGCGCCAGCTCATCCAGGTCGGTGGAGAGATCGAAGCTGATCGCCGCGTCGCGGTGCACGCCGCCGAGGCCGCCGGTGGCCATCACCAGCGGCTCGAGGGCGAAGTGCCGTACGATCCAGAGCGTGGCCGAGACGGTCGTAGCGGCATTACGGCCGGAGGCGATGATGGGGGCCAGATCGCGGCGATTGGCCTTGGCCCAAGATCCTCGCGCGAGCTCGGACTCGCGGTCGGGCTCGATCCGATCAACCGCGGGCGTGCCTTCATGGGTCGTGGATGGCATTTGCGGGTTGACCGTCGCCGCGGAGCGCGAGACTTCGACTAATTCCGGATCGGTCAGGCCGATCCGGACGGTGCCCCCCAGAACGGCCACGGTAGCCGGCTCCGCCCCGGACTGACGTACCGCAGTCTGCGCGGCCCTCGCCATTTCGAGGTTCTCCGGCCACGGTAGCCCTTGCGCGATGACCGTCGATTCCAGCGCCACGATCGCGCGACCAGACTTCAAGGCGTCGGACGCCGCCGATGTCCAGGCCACGTTTTCGATCTTCATGATTAACCCTCGACCCAGGATCAAACAAATCGTGTCCAGGCTCAGTCCATGATCCTGGGCACTCAAAATGTCGTGAGAAGATCCCCGAGCTGGTGAAGATCACAAGGGGGAATCAAGACAATCTCTAGTTCGAAAATCCGTATCGCATGCTGATTGGGTCAAGCGTTACTTGCCGAGAATCCTTGGCGCTAGCACCATCACGCCACGGTATGCATGACGAGGATCAGTTGTGGGTGTATGTCCCGCGGTATGAGGAGCTATGTGCTCTCGTGCATTCGCTCGAGTTCGCAGCTTCCGGCTCGAAAGCTGCGGGAATGTCGGATTTCTGAATCTTGACGTACGTGGATTGCCACTCAATTGAGAAAGGTCTGAGCCGCTCGCCAGAGCATTGCTTGGGTGGGTTAAAGGACCGGCAAGATTTTTCCAAGATTTTGGCCTGCGCGGACCACATTTTGTGCATCTATCCCGTAGAACACAACGGGGATCACAGCGTATGAATTGGATAAGATCTAATGTACAAGGATGCGGGATCGGCCTCGGCTGGAAAATTGCAAGCCTGTACGGATGACGTCAGCCAGCTCATTTGGAGCCCACAGGGCGAATTAATGCGTGTGATACTGGATGTCGTGCAAGGTCCGCTCAAGGGTCGCCAGTTCGTCCTCGATCGCCATGACACTTTCATCGTGGGTCGATCGCGGTTCGTGCATTGCGCCATGCCTGAAGACCTGGCGCTCTCTCGCGATCACTTCATGATTGATGTCAGTCCGCCCCTCTGCGAACTGCGCGATCTCGGGAGCACGAATGGGACGTTCGTGAACAACCAGCGAGCGGATCGGGTACGACTGGCCTCGGGGGACATCATCGCCGCGGGTCAGAGTGTCTTCCGGTTCCGCTTCGAAGCGGCGGCGGATCTCTCCTCAGGGGATGACCTGGACGAGGCCACGGCTCGTTCTCGAACGACGACGAGGGCCGCAATCTCTTGCGCCGGTTGCGGGACCCAGGCACCCAAGAATCTGACCATCGCCGGCCCGACCGGTGCCCCGACGAACGAGCCGATCGAGTGGTGGTGCGTCGGTTGCCGCTCCGATGCCGCGAACCTGCCGCAGCCGGTGCCGTATTACACCACCCTGCGCGAGCTGGGCCGTGGTGCCATGGGTGTCGTGTATCTGGCGCGGCACAATCTGACGGCCCAGATGGTCGCCCTCAAGCTGATCATGCCCGAGACCGCCACGACGCGGTCGGCGATCGACCGCTTCCAGCGCGAGATGTCGGTCATCAGCCAGCTCCGCCATCCCAACATCGTGGAATGCTACGAGCAGGGGATGACCCGCGGCCAGTTCTGGTTCGCGATGGAGTATGTCGCGGGCTCGAACCTGGAGACCCTTGCCAAGGCCGTCCCCGGTCAATACCCGATCGAGCAGGGCTGCCGCCTCGTCTGCCAGATCCTCAAGGGACTCGAGCAGGCGCACCAGCTCGGCTTCGTACACCGGGATATCAAGCCCGAAAATATTTTGATCGGCGAATCACCCGATGGGCTTACCGTCAAGATCTCCGACTTCGGCCTGGCGAAGAGCTTCCGAGGTGTCGGCCTCTCGGGCCTGACCTTCTCGGGCGAGATGCGCGGGACGATCCCGTTCATGCCGCCCGAGCAGATGCTCGACTTCAAGACGGTCACCCCGCTCGCCGACCTGTACGCCACGGCGGCCACGCTCTATTATCTCCTGACCTGCCAGTATATCTATGATGATTCGGGCGGAGGCGACCTGATCCACATGCTCCTGGATCAGGCCCCGATTCCCATCCGTGAACGTCGGCCCGATGTCCCGAAACCCCTCGATGACGTGATCCAGAAGTGTCTCGCTCGGGATCCCAAGTCTCGCTATCCCGACGCCTCCGCCATGCGTCGCGCCCTGAAGCCCTTCTGCTGATCGGTGATGAGTTGTCGGTCAGTCGTTCCGATCGCTACGCGATGACCTCAATCCCGATGAAACTCCGCTTACCATCCGGCTCGCGCATAGGTCGGAGCTACCAATAACTTATGACTCATGGCCGATAAGTCCTCGGATATCCTTGAGGACGTCCGAGGGCTTCAGGAACTCCAGGCTATAGATCTCGCGCTCGCGGCCTCGGGTATCGAGCAAGAAAACACGCGAAGGATGGTCGAGTGCGCCGGTCGGGCCAGCCTTGACCCACATCCCCCAATCGGCGATGACGGCCTGGATTCGCTCGGGGGGACCGGTCAGGAAATGCCAGGCAGCGAGGTCGGCGCGGAAGAGCTGGCCATATTGGCGCAGCACTTCGGGTGTGTCACGCTTCGGGTCGAGAGTGATCGAGACGAATTCCACCGAAGTCCCCCAGAGCTTCGCCTCTTTGAGAACCTCCTGGATCCGAGCGATCGCCGCCGTCGTGCCGGGGCAGACCCCTGTACAGGTCGTGTAGACGAACGAGACGAGCACGACCTTACCCCGCAACGAGGCCAGATCGAAGGGCTTTCCGGCCGGATCGACGAGGACCGTGCGTGGGGCGGGGCCGATGATGGCCAGCGGGCTCGGGTGAGAGTCAGTACCGGCAAACGTCAGGGCGAGTAGCAACGGGATCAACATAGGTGGCTCCCGGATTGTGGCGTGTGAGGTCGGAACTCAGCACGCGAGGACGGTCTTCGGGGCAAGCCCGACTTCGCTCTCGACCTCGGTTCGATAACGACCGGCTCCTCCTTCGCAGCATAACGTCTCTCGAATACTGCGGCCATGCGTGCGACCCGCCGATAAGGTCGAACATCTTCTTGCCAGGGCTTCACGGGACCGTGCCGGATTGCGCGTAGTCATTCATTGACGCAGTATGATTGGCTCGCGGGAATTCGACGGGATACGAGACCGTGGCAAGGCGACCGGCGACATTACGGGGTGAGGCACGGGTCATTTCGAGACTAAAGGCCGAAGGGGGGATCTCACCATGATTGCCGCCTCATTAGTGGAGGGCATTGACCTAGGCTTGAAGTGAGCTCGGTGCCGTTGCCACGGTCTCGATTTTACGCGAGGCACCGTCGTCGATCGCATCAGGGCACGCTCGGATCGACGACGGCAGTCTAAACGCAACTCAACGTTCACCCTTGGGATCGACTCCCTTGAATTCGGTGCTCTCCGTGTCGTGTTGCCCGGTGGTCGAGCCGACATCCTTGCCCTCCTCGGCGGTGGGGCTCAGACCTGGGGCCTGGTCCTTCTTGCTCGCCTCGGCGGCATCATGCGGGTGCCTGACGTGTGCCATGGTCGTCGCCGCATGCACGGCCACGGCGGCAGGAGCCAGCCCGCCGAAGTGGGACGGGGCGTTCCGGATCTCAAGCGACTCCAGACAGAACGATCTTCGATTGTGCATCGATCGGAATTTCATTTTCAAGTTCCTGAATGAGTAGGCCGAGTTGGATAGGCTTCCGAAGCGATCATCGCGCCGATTCGCCCTCGGCGCGCGCCTTTTTCTTTCCGGTCCAGTCGATTTCGCCGCGGAGCTCCTCGGGCGCTCCCGTCGAGGCCTCGCTCGCCACGGCCTCTCCCTCGGCATCGCCTGGGTAGTCCGGTTGCTCCAGGTCCGGCGCAATCGGGAGGTATTGCAGGCCGGCAACGTGCCCCATCGCACGGATGTAGGAGGGGGCGTATCCGAGTTCCAACGAACCCGCACGTACGATCTCGCGATTGTGGAATCTGCGTAATCTCATCGCCTATGTTTCTCCGAAGGGTAAATCCGTGTGGTCCGGGTTCGACGGCTCATCGCGTCGATTCGCAATTGGCGTGCGCAGCGGGTTGAGCGATTCCCGTCGCGGGGAACTCCAAAACGTCCCATGTGTATTAGCCATCAGGGATTGCAACGATCGACGCGGCATGACCCGATCCACTGTGATGGAAGCGGTGGCTAGGCGACTCGGCAGGCCCTCGAGCCTTGATCCGAATCTCGACTTGACCAGGTCCGCCGAATTGCCGAAATTCAGGAGTGCTATGAGCTCACTGCGAGGAGTCTTGAGATCGGGCCGCGACGGAGACGTCGGGCCGTTCACCCTGCGAACATAACTTCTCTCCGTATCCTCTCCTGGTCGCGTGCAGGATGCCGATGCGAACTTCAAAGGAGTCGTGAACCGTGAGAGCTCGTGGTCGGCCGACCGCTCGCTTTTCGTGGAGCATCGCCATACAGTTCGAGGATCTCGAAGATCGGCGCCTCATGAGTGGGATTCACGGGATTCCAGATTCGGGCGATCGTCCGACGGCGTCCCCCATCGAGGTCAGCACCCCATCGCCCGGGGAGGTCGTCGAGGTCGGCCAGGCCGGAGGTAATTCTTCGGCCGCCGCCATCGGGCACACCGATCTCGCCGACGTCCTGGCGGTGCACGCCAGCAATCCGGTCCGCTCGGGGACGGGACTCGACGGCGACTCTTCCGGAGCATCCACTACTTCGGCGGGTACCGAAGCCGGGGTCGTCCCGAGGACGAGTGAAGGGACGACCGACGCCGCCGAGGCGGCGGCAAGCGACGCCGAGCCGGCCGTCATCCACTCGTCGCCGATTTCCTCGGGCCTAGCGACTTACGCATCTTACATCGGTGGCACCGACACCTCTGCCGACGGAATCTCAGCGGTCGGAACCGACGGCGATCCGGCCGACGCCCAGATACCGACTGTACTCGGACCCGTTGACACCATCGACGGGACCGCGCTCCATCCGGCCCGGGGCATGACGATGTCTCGCGAAACTCCTTCCGTGGGCTTGTTCTCGTCAATCGATGGAGCCGAGGCCCCTTCAGCCCTCTCGCCTTGGTATACCTCCTGGGAATCGCCGGGCGGGGTCGTTACGGTGATCGGCATGAGACACGGGTTCGAGGGCCAGCCAGGGTCGAACGAGCCGGTCCTTGCATCGGCGGCGAGCCTTTCTCCGGACATCGATGGAGAACCGGACCCGAGCAGCTCCGGCCTACTCACGGACTTCCTCCCCTTCGAGCGAAGGTCTTTGGAGGCCGCCATCGATCGGTTCCTTGACCAGTTCGAGAGCCTTGGTGCCGACTTGACCGACTGGAGGTCTCCGACGGAACTGCTGCCGATGCTCACGGCGGTGGCCGTCACTGCCGTGGCTTCGGAAGTGCTACGGCGACGGCGACAGAGAGATGAGGCCAATGCGGCGGATGGCGACCGGGCCGGGGGCTTCGGACGATTCCCCGGCCTTCAACCCGGCTGGGGCTTCGGTGAATCATGAGCAGCACGACCTCACCCGATAGCCTGCTCGAGAAACTGGCCAATGGGGAGTCCGAGGCCGCCGAGCGGGTCTTCCGCGATTACGAACCCTATCTCCGCGCGATGGTGCGTCAACGCCTGACGCCGATGCTCCGCGCCAAGTTCGATTCGATGGATGTCGTGCAATCCGTCTGGGCGGACGTCCTCGACGGATATCGTGCGGCGGGGTGGAAATTCAAGGATGACGAGCATCTCAAGGCGTTTCTCGCCCGAGTCGCCTACAATCACTTCGTGAATCACTGCAGACGGAATCGCGCCGCTTTGGAACTCGAGCAGCCGCTGCATGACGACGACACCCTGGTGCAAGCCGCTTGGGGCCAACCGCGTCCGAGTCAGGTCGCACAGGCCGGCGAACTCTGGGAGACCTTGAACGAACTCTGCCCGGCGGCTCATCGCCCGATCCTCGAGCTAAAGGGACGGGGAGCTTCTCTGGCGGAGATCGCGGAACGGACCGGGCTGCACGAGTCGAGCGTGCGGCGGATCCTCTACGACCTCGCCAAGCGGCTGGCCGCCGCACAACAACGATCGTCCGGGGCGTGAAGCTCGCCGGTCGAGGAGACGACGATGTTCAGCAACCCGCCGGGATCGTTAGGAGATGCGAGCAGCCTCATCGTTGCCGGGTATTCCGATGCGTGGATCGACCACTCAGCCGCCGGCTCGCTGGCGACGCTGCAGGTCGAGGAGATGGTCGCGGCCTGGCGTCGTGGCGAATCGATCCGGGCCGAAGACATCCTCGCCGGACATCCCGAGCTCGACGACGAGGCGGCCTTACGGCTGATCTACGAGGAGCTCTGCCTCCGCGAGGAGGCCGGTGAAGAGGTCGAGCCGTCCGAGATCGTTAGGCGGTTCCCCCGTTGGTCCGACGAGCTGATCCATCTGCTCGATTGCCGGCGACTCATCGACGCCGGTCCGGTTCCGGTCGGATTCCCTGACGTGGGGGAGGATGTGGCCGGATTCCGGCTCCTGGCCGAGTTGGGACGAGGTTCCGCGGGCCGGGTCTTCCTCGCCGCCCAGCCCTCGCTGGGCGATCGCCCGGTCGCGGTGAAAGTCGTGGAACTCGGGCACGACGAGCATCTTTCGCTGGCGCGATTGCAGCATATGAACATCGTTCCGCTCTATTCCGAGCACGTCCTTCGGGGGCGGAATCTGAGGATCCTCTGCATGCCGTTCCTGGGCGGCGCGACGCTGGCCAAGGTCCTGGAGATCCTCCGCGAGATCCCGCCGGCGCAGCGGACGGGACGTCAGATCCTGGAGGCGATGGATGGGGTCCAGTCTCGAAGGCCGGTCAACGTGCCGGCGGCCGGCCCGTTCCGTCGATCGATCATTCACGCCGGCTATGTCGAGGCGATCTGCTCGATCGGCGCCTACCTCGCCGACGGCTTGCAATATGCCCACGAGCGCGGGTTGGTGCACATGGATGTCAAGCCATCGAACGTCCTGCTGGCCGTCAACGGGCAGCCGATGTTGCTGGATTTCCACCTGGCGCAAGGTCCGATCGGCCCCGCCGAGCCCCCGCCGCTGCGAATGGGCGGCACGGCGGGATTCCTCTCGCCCGAGCAGCGTCGAGCGATGGACGCCGTCCGCGAACATCGTCGCATCGAACAGGCGGTCGACGGCCGATCTGACATCTATTCTCTCGGCATGATGCTCTACGTCGCGCTGGGGGGACCGCTGCAAGTGGGGTCGGATGGCCTCCCTCCGGAGCTCCATCGCTGCAATCCGCGCGTCTCCTTCGGCCTATCGGACATCATCCATAAGTGCCTTCGGCATGAGCCCGCCGATCGCTACCCCGATGTCGCGGCACTGGCGACCGACCTGCGACGACACCTGGGCCATCTGCCCCTCCGAGGCGTCCCGAATCGGAGCTGGACGGAACGATGGAGCAAGTGGCGTCGCCGACGCCCGTCGGCACTGTCCCGGGCCCTGTTGCTCCTGGCTCTCGCCGCGACGATCGGGATTGCTGCCTCCGTGATCGGGCTCGCCTACCGCTTGCGCGTCCGCGACATCCAGGACGCACTCGACCGAGGTCGCAGACACCGCGAACTCCGCCAATTTGCCCTGGCCGTCGAATCGATCCGGCATGGCCTGGCGCTGGCACAACATCTACCGTGGCTCGAGCCACGACGGCGTGCGCTGCAATCCGAGCTGGCGATGGCCGTGAGGGCCGGCCAGGCCGCCGATCTCCACGCCCTGACCGAGATGATCCGGTTCCGATACGGGATGGCCCAACCCCCGGCGGACGAGGTCCGTTCGCTCATCCGCCTCGGCGAAGCGACCTGGCAAAATCGCGGCACGCTGTTGCAGACGGACGGAGGCTCGCTCGATCCCGAGATCGAGCGGAGCATCCGCGGCGATCTGCTGGAGCTCGTCGTCTTCTGGCTCGATCTCAAGCTTCGACACGCGCCCCCTGCCGGGATGGCCGAGGCGCGGAGGGCGTCCGTCGCCGTCCTCGACCAGGCGGAGGCCTTGCTAGGATCGAGCCCCTCGCTCGATCGCGACCGACGGGCCTATTCCGGGGCGATCGACGGTCGCGACGCCAGGGTCGGCCCATCGGTCGCGCCGAGATCGGCCTGGGAGCACTTTGATCTAGGAAGGTCCTACCTCCGATCCGAGAGTCTTGAGCTGGCCGCGGAACAGTTCCGCCTGGGCCTGCAACTGCGGCCGCAAGATTTCTGGCTGAATTTCTTCGAGGGGCTGTGCGACTACCGCCTCGGCCGGTTCGACGACGCGGTCAACGCCTTCCGGGTTTGCATCGCCTTATCGCCCGAGACGGCCGAGTGCTACTACAATCGCGCCCTGGCCTACCAGGCACTCGGTCAGTATGATCGCGCACAGCTCGACTACGATCGGACTTTGACGCTCAACCCCAGGTCGGCCGAGGCCGCGCTCAACCGGGGGATCGTCCATTATCGCCGGTCGCGTCTGGTCGAGGCGACCACCGACGTGGAACGGGCCTTGTCCTTCCCCTCCGATCCAACGACCCAGGGCATGATCCGCTACAATCTGTCGCTGGTAAACCGGGCTCGTGGTGATCGCCAGGCGGCATCGAAGAATCTCCGGGCTGCGGTCGAACTCGGCAACCCGGATGCCATCAAGCTCAGCCGGACGCCGGACTGACCCGCCTTGACGCTTCGAGCGAGGTTCATCGAATACAGCTTTTTGGGTCATTCACAGGAAAACCGGCCACGGTTCAACACCTCGATTCGATCAGAGAATTCGAAATATTCTTCCGTTGTGGGCTTGCAAGCCATCGAGCGACCTCGGCAAAATGAATTCTTTAGTATCGCGTCACCCGCGGATCGCGCGACCGTAAGGATTCTCCCTCCTGCCCGCGGTCGCCAGGGCTGACATTCCGCACCTTGCTCGGACCGGTCTCAATCGGAAACGAAGGGCGAGATTCGGGGAGGAGTCCGCTCGCCATGCGGACTTCTTTCCATTCCGGCGTTCGAATGCGGCCAGGAAGGTCGGCGGCTCCTGCCAGGCGGGCGACGTTGGGACTGTTGAGCGAGTTGCCACCATTTTCGTCATTTTTCAGGTAGCCAGGAGTTCCGAATGATGTCGTCCGGTCGTCCCGCTGATCGCTCGCCACGAGTCGGCTTTACGTTGATCGAGCTCCTGGTGGTGATCGCGATCATCGCCGTATTGATCGCGCTCCTGCTGCCGGCCGTGCAGGCGGCTCGCGAGGCGGCCCGGCGCGCCCAGTGCACCAACAACCTGAAACAACTGGCTCTCGCATGCATGAACTATGAGAGCTCCAATTCGTGTTTCCCGATGCAGTCGCAGAATGCGAGCCCGACGACGCAAGTCGATGTGGTCCCGAGCTGGATCCCCGGACTCCTCCAGTTCACGGAGGCCGTCCCGCAGTACAACGCCCTCAATTTCAGCGTCAACATGATCGGCGGCGGATTTGGCGGGTACGCGAACTCGACGGTGACCTGTACGACCCTCGGCATCCTGATCTGCCCGTCGGAGAGCATGAACCAGGGGCAGTATCAATTTCCCAACGGGACCAGTTATTACGGCCGGACCAACTACATGGGCAATTACGGCGGTCCCGGCGTGATCTCGCTCATGAGCGGAACCATCATCCCCGCCAACAACTGGATGATCGGGACCGCGGTCAATCTCACCAATAACTCGGCGGGTCTGAACCTCTACCCGGGAGCGTCGTGGGGCCCGGTGAGGATCGCCGCGATCACCGACGGCACGTCCAACACGGGACTGGTCAGCGAACGATTGATGGGGATCGGTGGCGCTTATCCCCAGACGGTCGCGGCCGCCGGCAGTAATGCGACCCGATGCTCCATCCACAGCCCTACCGGTGCCGCTCAGGGCTCCGGACCGGCCGGCGCCCTGCAAATGTACCAAGCGTGCGCCAACGCGGCGGGATCCACGGGCATCCGTTATTGCGGGAATGGTGAACTATGGGCCGGGGGCTTCCCTGACTACCTGGTCTGGCAGTCGTACAACCACTTCGGCACGCCCAACCAGATTAATTGCACGAATACCTCGGACACCACCGACCATAACTCGCCCTGGGCGGGCTACTATGTCACCGCGATCGGGAGCGCGCCGCCGAGCAGCAGTCATCCGGGCGGCGTGAACGTGGCCTTCGCCGATGGCTCGGTCCATTTCCTCAAGAACTCCGTCGCGGCAAATACCTGGTGGGCACTCGGCAGCCGCAACGGCGGCGAAGTCATCAGCTCTGATGCCTACTGAAATCCGCGTTGGCGACACCGACCTCGCCACGGGCGAGGCCGGGCCACGCTTCATCCTTTTGCTCGCCTTTCCAGACCGCACACCCTCCCGAGGAGTTCTGATGAAGCGGTTCGTACTACCGTTGGCGGCGGTCCTGCTCTCGATCCAGCTTACCGGGTGCGGAGGCGAAAGCTCCAGCAACGCCACGCCGGTCCCACGCGCCGATGATCCCCGACTACCGGCGGAGGTGAGGGAGTACGAGGCCAAGAACGCCAAACGATTGGCCGACCGAGCCGAGAAATCCTCGCGTGCTAAGTCCGGAAAGTCGGCGGCCAAGAATCGGTGACGATCGACACCACCTCCTGCGAGGAGCACCTCGATCACGCTTCGGCCTTCATAACCCAAACGGGAATAGGCTTCCTCGAGTCGATGGAGGTCCGCTCGAAGATCGGCGCGACGCGGCTCGTCGGCCAGGGCGGCGGTCAGGAGGACGATGGCTTCGAAGCGATGGCCCAGAGTCTCGGCGAGGCGGGCCATTTCTTCGGCATCACGCGACGGCTGATTGCGACGATAGAGCTCGCGGTACCGTGCCTGGGCTCGTTCGGTCTCCTCGTTCCGTCGCCGGAGCCCGGCAGCATCCGCTCTAGTCGCTGCTGACGGCTCCAGCTTCTCGAGGCGTTCCTGTGCTTCGAAGTCCCCGGGAGCCTCCGCGATGAAGGCGGCGAGCTCTCGCCGCTCACTTTCGATGTCTCCGCGCGCCGATGCGAGCCAGGCTCCCACTCGGTTCCGCTCCCGGGCGGTCATCGACTCGACCGGCAAGTGGTGCAGTGTGACCTTCGCTTCGTCGAGCCGATTTGTTTTCATCGCCCATTCCAGCCGCGCACGCCAGACGGACCGATCATCGGGGCGGCGTCGGAGGCAGGCGTCGATCCAACGCGCGGCTTCATCCTGGGCCCCGACGCGAATCGCCAGATTGGCTCGCCCCAGCCAGATCCGGTCGTCATCGGGAGCCATCCTGCCCACCTGCTCGAGGTACTCACGGACCGATTCCACCGGCGGGACATTCCAACGCAGCTCCATATGCAGACGGGCCAGGTTGATGGCCTGCTCGGACGCCCCTTCACCCTTCGCGTTCAGATGCCGCCATCGCGTCTCGATCAGCCGTGAAGCCTCTTCCCCTCGGCCTTGCTGGACGAGGGTCGGAATCAGCAACATGCGGAGGCCCGATCCTTCGGAGCTGGTGGCTTTGTCGGCACGATCGAGGATGAGGCGTTCGGCGTCGGACAGCCTACCCTGCTCGATGAGCAGGTCCATTCGGTCCATGACCGCTCGTCCGCTGAAGGGAGAATCCGGCGGGACCCGTGCCCAGGCCGCCTCCGCCTCCTTCGTCCGTCCCCGCGCCTTCTCGCAAGAGCCCAGCAAGTAGGCGGCTCGGTCCGAGCCGGGTCTCCTTGCCAGAAGCGCCGATAGGTCGCGAGCGGCCGCGGCGTACCGACCGGCCTGCATGGCGTCTTCGATCCGCGCCATGTCGGCCCGGTATCGCCCCACGTCCCACCACCGCCATCCGCACCAGGAAACTCCGCCGATGACGAGGGACACCATGAGGAGCGCCGCCGATCGGACCTTGAACCGCCGCATTGGCCGTCCCTTCCGTGCCTGTCGTTCGCTTGATCGAGCCTCGGTCCGACGCCTATGATGAAACCCCTGCCCTCGGATCGATCCAGTGGGCTTACCCGCGATCCGCAACCTCACGAGCCTTCGCGGTCGGCGAAGCCCGTTATCAGATGAACCTTGTTTCATTATTATTCCGGGGTTCGATCGCGGGCCAGACCGGGTCTGCGGATAACCCCCGGGACCGGCTCGGTCCCATCGCACTCCTGGCACTATCGGCGTGGTGTGGGACGGTTGCGGGCCTGCTCGAGGTCGCCGCGGTCGTCGCTCGCAAGCGGTTCTTCGATACGAACCACCTGCTTGGCATGAGCCGTCATTTCATCTGGCTGGTCCCTGTGACGGACTTGCTGCTCGTGCTGTTCGTCGGCCTGGCCGGATCTCTGGTCATGGTCCTTTGGCCCGCTATGGGTCGCTGGGCGGTCGCGCGAACGCTCAGCGCCCTCACCGTGCTGCCCATGCTCCTCGCAGCCTTCCCGCAGGTCTACGGCCTGGCCTGGCTCCTCGTGGCCCTGGGAGTCTCAGCCCGGCTGGTCCCCATCATCGAACGGAACGGATCAACGTTTCGTCGTGCCGTCCTTTACAGCTCACCATTACTCGCCGTTACGCTGGCGACCTTCGCGACGCTCCCATGGGCGGCCGATTGGATGCGACTTCGGCGCGAGAGGGGGCGGCCGATTCCGCTGGACGCACCCAACGTCCTCTTGATCGTGATGGACACCGTGGCCGCCGAGCACCTTACCCTGTACGGCTACGGGCGCCCGACCAGCCCATCGCTCGACGAGCTCGCTCGGCGGGGCAGCCGATTCGACGCCGCGGTCTCTTCCTCGTCCTGGACCCTCCCCTCCCACGCGAGCATGTTCACCGGGCGATGGCCTCACGAGCTGTCGGTCGGCTGGCGGACCCCTCTCGACTCGGCCCCGCCGACGGTCGCCGAGTTCCTGAGTGAACGGGGGTATGCCACCGCAGGCTTCATCGCCAACACGACCTATTGCGCCTCCGATTCGGGGTTGGGACGCGGATATACCCTCTATCGCGACTACATCTTTGCCGAGCTCTCGCCGTTCAAGATGGCGGTCATGGTCCAGAGATCTCTCGACGCGTTGCAGGCAATCGGGGACGTGCTGGGCGATGCGCTCGATCTCGATTGGCTGAAGGCTGCCGTGACGCGTATCCGGGAGCGGTTCGAGACGGACCGCAAGGAGGCTGCGGAGGTCAACCGCGAGTTCCTCGAGTGGCACGCGCATCGCCTCGAGCCGGAGAGGCCCTTCTTCACCTTCCTGAATTATTGCGATGCCCACACCCCCTATCAGCTCTCTCCCCGACGAGTCCACCGCTTCGGCGTCAAGCCGAGCGATGAGCGCGATTTCCGATTGCTCCAGGACTGGTGGACAATGGATAAGGCTCGGATCACGCCGCAGCAACTCGGGTTCGCCTTCAATGCCTACGACGATTGCGTCGCGTCGGTCGACGAACAACTCGGCCGGTTGTTCGACGAGCTCGAGCGTCGCAAGGCCCTCGATCGGACCTGGGTCATCCTCGTCTCGGACCATGGCGAGAGCTTCGGGGAGCATCCCGGCGTGTTCCTGCACGGTTCGAGTTTGTATCGCACCGAGCTGCATGTCCCGCTCGTGGTCATCCCTCCTCGGGGCATCCGGGTCAAACCGGTCGTCGCGGAGACGGTGAGCCTCCGCAACGTGGCCGCGACGATCGTCAACATCGGGGGCCTGGAGGCCCAATCCCCCTTCCCCGGCGAATCTCTGGCCGGGTTGTGGCACTCGACGTCCCCTTCGCCTGTCGAGTCTGGATCCGTCGAGGGAGCGCTGGCCGAACTCGTCCCGAATGAGACGCTGGGTGGACAGACGCCAAACTCGCCCCGGCGACCCTGGCCGATCGCCGCCCTGACGGAGGGCGGCTGGAGCTACATCCGCCGCGAGGGCGAGGTCAGGGAAGAGCTCTATCACCTGGGCGAGGATCCGCGGGAACAGCACGACCTCGCGGCGTCCGCCGGCTCCCGATCCCGGCTCGATCGGATGCGCGACGTCTTATCGAGGATGACGCTCGGACCCTTGACTCCCGACCGATTCAACCCCTGAACCGACCGATTTCAGACGGGACAGGATGACAGGATGGGCAGGATTCGCGTTTTCGAGGCTTGGTTTCCTCGAAGTTGACCGACTTCGGCCTGGATCTGCCCCTAAAGTTGACGTAATCGCTATAGCCGTGGCTTTGTTTCATCGCTTTTCGCTCGATTCGCGGGTGAATTTCAAATGGGACAGGATGACGGTATGGACAGGATTCGAGCTATCCGGGGTTAGCAGCCTCGCTGCCGACCGAATTCGGTCGGGAAATGCCCTTAGAGTTGACGCAATCGTCATAATCGTGGCTTCGTTTCATCGATTTTCGCTCGATTTGCGGGTTAATTGACGCCCGAGAGCCCGTTGAGTTTCTGCAATTCGATATCGACGACATCGCAATCCTCTCCCACGAATCCGATTTAGTTGACCCGAGGAACATCTTGACGTGCATCCACCAATTCAAGCATCACGTGTCACCCCGTCACCGATGCAGCGACAGCGGGAACGGACTTGTCTACCTTAACTATGCCGCCGTTTTGGAATTTCATGAACGGGATCCTTGAATCCTGGAGCTTGTCGCTTCGCGAGCGGTTGTCCGATGAGCATCTCCCAAGAACTTCGCCGCGTCGAGTCGGTCGGACTTGGCCCTGCGCTTGCGGCGGTTTACCTCGATGCTCACCGAGGCGACTACCAGGTTCTCGACCTTCCGCAGGGCGGTCGAGACCAGTGGTCGGGGTCAGACCAAGACCGAGAGAAATAAACCTGAAACCTGGTCTGCCCTCGAACGAGTGTGGTCAGCCCCCGAGCGAGTGACCCCGGGCCATCGCCGAGTAGCGGATAGGCTTCGCAAACAGCGATCCATCTCGATGGCCCTGCTCGTCGATGGGCAGATCGTCCAGGTCAGGGTATGATTAGGGACATCCCATCCGGGATGTAGGCAGCCGACCTCGCCCAGGGAGCGTTGAGTATGCTGTTGCGTTGCAGGCCCGAGGGCATGCTGGGGACCGTCGCGGCGTTCGGCGCGGTCGTCCTCGCAATCGGGATGGTCGCCCATCGGCCGGCCGGAGCCCGCTCGCCCGATGCGCCTGCAGCACAAACCGTCAAGACCGCGACCGCCGAGCCACGAAACGATGACCCTCCGCCGAAAGACAGAAGGGCCGCGGAGATCATTGTCTGGGCCGTCGGCCAAGCCGGCGGACGCGGGGTCGAGCCGTTCAGGGGCTTCGCGGCCATCGACCCCGAAACCGCCAAATGGCGGCCGATCTACAGGGGGCTCGATATGGGTGCGGGCCCCGTCTCCCCCGACGGCCGCTACCTCGCCTATTCGAGCCCCGCCGAGGATCGTCCCGCAGACATGACGGGCATCTGGGTGTACGACATGTCTGGGCGGACGGCACGCCCGCGGCGGATCTTCGATCGCAAGGGGGAACCGTTCTGGGTCAACGAGGGGCGTCAGATCGTGATCGGCACATGGACCTCCCGGAACTGGGGCAGGTTCGAGACCTGGCGGGTCAATGCCGACGGATCGGGCCCGACTCGACTACCGATCCCGGAAGGCGACCTCGTGCTCGATTGCTCCCGCGACGGGACCTGGCTCGCGACCCGGACTTTAGGCGGCGACCCGCGGCACCTGGGCCGGCTGACCCTGGTCCATCCGGACGGCACCGGAACCCGGCATTTGACCGAGGGTTCGGCGAAGGATGACGTCTTCTCCATCTTCCAGATCTCGCCCGACGGCCGGAGTGTCGCCTACGTCGAGATCACGACCGTAGACAAGGTCCGGCACACGAAGCTCTTCGTCGTTGACATCGAGGGCCGCCAGCGGCGGAGGATACCCACCCACTTCGAACCGGGCACGACGGTCACCGTTTGCTGGTCGCCCGATGGCTCGCGGCTGGCATTGAACCCGATCAACGCCAGGAACAGAGAGTGCTCGATCGTCCTGGTGGATCTCGATGGCCCGAACTACCATTACCGCAAACTCCCCCTGCCGCCCGACCTCTGGGACATCCAGGTCTGCGACTGGAAGCGGCTCACTCCGGAACTCCGGGGCGGCGCCCTCGACGGCAAGCGTCAGTAATCATCCGAGACCATCACGCCGAGGCCTGGCCCGGTTTCGGGGAAGATAACCCCTTGAACGCTGTACTCATCGGGTGCGACGAAAAGAAGGTGGATCATGGAGCCGGCGGTAATGGCCAAGCCAATACCAAAGCGAAGTCCTGTCGAGAGCAAGAAGCCCAGCGGAGCAAAGCCGACTGCTCTGGCAATCCGAAAAAGCATTGAGTGGCGGGATTGGCTGGAGCGTGGAGAAGACCATTGCCGTACAGACGTTGTCAAGCAAGTCGATGCCGCTGTCATCGATGACCTCAAAGACTGGGGCTTCGAAGAGAATCCCCCGACGTTGAAAGGAGTCCCATGTCCACGATCACGTCGGCTCCGCCAGCGATGCCGACCCCTTTCGCATCGCCGTCGGTCCACCGCATCACCGTGGATGAGTATGAGCGGATCATCGTGGCGGGCGTCTGGCGGATCCCGACCGGGTCGAGCTCATCGACGGTTATATGGTGGACAAGGTGGGAAAGAGCGCCGAGCACGGCTACACCACCAAGAAACTCCTGAGGGCGATGGACGGTCGGTTGCCGACCGGATGGACCTGGCGATCGGAGCAGCCCGTACGGATCCCCGATTACGATGAGCCGGAACCGGATATCACCGTCGTCCGCGGCACGGACGAGGATTATCGCCATCGGATCCCCAGCCCCGTCGACGTGGGCCTCCTGGTCGAGGTCTCGCTGACGACCCTGGATCAGGACCGGGGCAAGAAGCTATCGGCCTATGCCAGGGCGAATATCCCGTTCTACTGGATCTTCAACCTGGTCAACGGACAGGTCGAGGTCTACTCCGACCCCAGCCCGACAGGCTATCGATCGCTCGAGGTCCTCGCGCCCGGCCATGTCCTCTCGGTCGTGATCGATGGCATCGAGGTCGGCCAGATCGCCGTCGAAGACATCCTGCCTTGATGGGCTTCGTAAACCGGCCGAACTGGCGTGGGTGTTCGGGTTCGCCCGGGTTGACGCCTTCGCCACGGCGCGGAGTGGCGCTCACGCGTCTACGTCGATGCCGATGACGTCGTCGATCCGCCCGAGCGGTTGCGACCGTGTCCCTTGAAATCGATTTTTTCGCCGGCCGGCCCTACCGGGTTGCTGACAGTCATCCTCGGCGCGGTTATCATGGTCCCGATCTGCAACCCCAATATCGGGTCGCGAGCGGGTCGCCCGGCGCCGGAGCCAAACCCGCTCAGCGGCGGTCGCGGCTCAATCAAGACGTAACGGGGCCGCTAGAGTGGTCCGCCGGGCTCCCGGACCCTTCTTCACGCTCGGTCGGCTTGCAATTCGGCCCGCCGATTGGAATTTGAGCGACTTTCGAGGATCACGATCGATGGCTACCGCGACGATGACCGGACGAATTTCCCAGGTGATCGGCTCGACCTTCGATGCCGAGTTCGGGGAAGGACACCTGCCGAACATTTATAATGCCTTGAAGGTCGTGGGCGACGTCAAGGGCGTGAAGATCAACCTGACCGGCGAGGTCCAGCAGCACCTCGGCGGCAATCGGGTCCGCTGCGTGGCCCTGGGCTCGACCGAAGGGCTGGTCCGCGGCATGCCGGTGACCGATACCGGGAACCCCGTGAGCGTTCCGGTCGGCAAGGAGGCACTCGGCCGCGTGTTCAACCTGCTCGGCGACCCGATCGATGGCCGCGGCCCGGTCAACACGGAAGAGCACTGGCCCATCCATCGCGACCCGCCGTCCTTCGATACCCTCTCGGCCAAGACCGAGCAGTTCGAGACGGGCATCAAGGTCATCGACCTGCTGACGCCGTTCGTCCGCGGCGGCAAGATCGGGCTGTTCGGCGGGGCCGGACTCGGCAAGACGGTCATCTTGACCGAGCTGATCGCCCGCATCGCGACGGTGCATAGCGGCTTCTCCGTGTTCGCCGGCGTCGGCGAGCGAACCCGCGAAGGGAATGACCTCTGGCTCGAAATGCAGGAGGCCAAGGTCGGCAGCACCGGCAAGTCGGTCCTCGACAGCACGGTCATGTGCTTCGGCCAGATGAACGAGCCTCCGGGAGCGCGTCTCCGCGTCGCCCTATCGGCGCTCACCATGGCCGAGTGGTTCCGCGACGCGACCGGGGCCGATACCCTGCTCTTCATCGACAACATCTTCCGCTTCAGCCAGGCCGGATCCGAGGTCTCGGCCCTATTGGGCCGCATGCCGTCGAACGTCGGATATCAGCCCACGCTGGCGACCGAGATGGGTGCCTTGCAGGAGCGGATCACCTCGACCAAGAAAGGTGCGATCACCTCGGTGCAGGCCGTCTATGTCCCGGCGGACGACCTCACCGACCCCGCTCCGGCGACGACCTTCGGCTTCCTCGACGCCTTCATCGTGCTGTCTCGATCGATCTCGGAGAAGGGGATCTATCCGGCGGTCGACCCGCTGGGCTCCAGCTCTCGTATCCTCGATCCCCAGTATGTCGGCGAGGAGCATTACGAGGTCGCTCGCCGCGTCCAGACGATCCTCCAGCGCGTATAAAGAGCTGCGGGACATCATCGCGATCCTCGGCGTCGACGAACTCTCCGAAGACGACAAATTGATCGTCCACCGCGCCCGGCGCATCGAGCGGTTCCTGTCGCAGCCGTTCTTCGTGGCCGAGCCGTTCACGAACAAACCCGGCCAGTACACCAAGCTCCCCGATACGATCCGCAGCTTCAAGGAGATCACCGACGGCAAGTGGGATCATCTGCCCGAAGGTGCTTTCATGTATGTTGGTGCGATCGAGCAGGCCGAGGAGCAGGCCAAGAAGTTGAACGCCTGATCGGGACTTCGCAGGCGAATTCTCGATCTCGAATCGGAGAACCCCTGCGATGAGAGATTCGGCTTCGAACGTGCCGATTCCGGATCTCTCGGATTTCCTCTTCCGCGTCGTCTCGAATCCTGGGAATCGATAACCGGGGATTCCTGTACGGCGCAACTCCATTCCCACACGATAATAAGGCGGAATGCGCGATGGCCAGTCATCCCGAAGCGGCCGGCGAGGAGAAGGGTCCCAAGCATGGCCAGAAGAGGATTCAGTGTGTGGTCGTCACGCCGGAGAAAACCTGGCTCGACGAGCTGGTGGACTCGGTCGTGCTTCCCCTCTACGACGGCGAGCTCGGCGTGTTCCCCCAACATACTCCATTGATCGCGAGGCTAGGCTACGGCGAGCTCCGTACGAAAGTCGGCGGGACGTACCATCGTTACTTCGTGGACGGGGGCTTCGCCCAGGTCCGCGACGATGTGGTCACCGTCTTGACCCACCGCGCCATGCCCGCCCAGCAGGTTGACTCCGCGACGGCCACCAAAGAACTGGAGAAAGCCGAGTCGAAACCCGCCCTCACCGACCTGGAGTACGCCGATCAACGGCGCGCCATCGATCGCGCCCGCGGCATGATTCGGGTCGCCCGGCATAAGGTGTGAATCGGCCTTCGATCGGTGCGGTCAGGGGGCGGGATCCGCTCCCGATCGGGTCTGGAAGAACGCGACTTCGTGATGGAGCATTTTCCGCTCCCAGGCGTCCCCGGTCCAGGCAAGGTGATCGACCGTGACTGCATCACCGTCGACCCGGATCTCGGCGAAGCCCGGATGATTGTGGCCGTAATGCCCCGGGAGCAGCGGAGGCCCGGGATTGATGCAGAGTTGGTTGGGAAGCTCTTGTGGCCGGAACGCCCAGGCGGCATGGACGTGGCCGCAACAGAATAGGTGCGGACCGATCGTCCGGAGCCAGCTCCGGAGCTCCTCGGCGTTGACCATCGGCTTGCGAGCCAGGTCGCGTTCGAAGGCTGGCGGGACAGCCACCGGATAATGGCAGGCCACGATCAATCGCCCCGGACGGCCGCCGGTCGTCGCGACCAGTCGTTGCGCCTCCGCCATCTGGCGGCGCGGCAACCTTCCGCGCGCGGTGATCCCGGCACGCGTCGGGTCCAGTCCCAGGACCGTCGTGTCGGAGTCGAGCCGGCGTAGCCAGGGATATTCCATTTGCGGCGCGAACATCCCGAAGTAACGCTCGAAACGACGACTTCGGTGAGCCCACCAGGTGTATCGGTCATGGTTTCCCGGTATCACGGTCACACGATCCGGAGCCTCGATCAAGTCGGCCATCGCTCGCCGTGCCGCCCGAAATTCATCCGGCAGGGCTGTCGTCGTCAGATCGCCCGTGATGAGGATGTGATCCGGCTCGAGCCGCCGGACCTCTTCCACCAACCGCGCGAATCCTCCCAGATGGAACCGCTTCGCGCGACCGGCCAGCAAGGCCGCCATTCCCACCAGGCGTTTGTTCATCAACCGCAACGGGTTGAAGGCGTATTGCCAGAAGTGGATGTCGGAGAGGTGGACTATGCGCACAGTGGTCCGTGGTCCGTAGTCCGTGTTTTCTGGCGGTTTCCGCGTTCGATTGACAGTAGCGGATATCGAAACGGCCTCGAGGGCAGTCGCAACGAATGCCGACCAAGGACCACGGACCACTCACCTATCCCGTCCACCCTACCAAGATATCGTAGGCTGTATGCGTGCCGACGGCGATCCCGAAACCGCGCAGGATGAAGACCCAGGCGAAGAACACCCCCGCCATCCATCGGAAGATGAACGCGTACCAGGTGAACGCCTCGCCAGGACTTCCGGCGTGATGAGCCAGGGCGAAGAGCAGGGCGGACGCGGTCACGGCCCAACTGCTCGACAAGACCTGCGGCATCTGGAGCAATCTCAGCGCGGCAAAAAACGCGGGGATCAGCATCAGTCGGAACAGCGTTTCCTCATAGACCCCGGCACCCAGGTAGCCGATCAGGGCTGAGAGCCCGGGATGGTGCGGCACGGTCGGATCGACCGCCAGGATCGGCAATCGCCCCTGTTCCAGGTACGAGAATGCCAGATCGATGAGCCGGCCGATCCCCAGCAGGGCGATCGCCCAGGTCACGCTCTCCATCGTCATCCCGCCAAGGATCGCCGGCGAGAACCGCCAATCATGCTTGCTCGAGACCTGCCATCCCAGCAAGATCACGACGAGCAGCATCGGAAGGAACCAGGGATGAGAGAGGCCAACCGAGGCCAGGGCCTGACACATCCAGGCGTCGGCGCCGGTCCTCGATCCGATGGGATCGGAGTGGCCGCTCATCCAGTACACGGCCGATTCGTACGCGATCGCCAGCGGGGCGACGAAGAGCAGCGAAGGGAACGGTCGTCGCGTGGCCTCCCAGTACGACGAGGGCCGATGTTCCAGCAGCCACTCCTGAGGTTCCGGTTCCGCCTTCTTCAACTCGCGACGACGCAAACGGCGGAGGCGAGCCGCACGTCCCGGGAACACTCGAGGAATCATGAAGGGCACTCGTCTTTCTCCAAGCGGCTTCGGGCGTTCTGTTCGGTGTGGGGTCGCCACGCGGAGATTTCAATATTGTTATCGTTTTTGTCGCGGCCGAAAAATACGAAATCGGTCGAAGCCTTGTAGCTCCGGAATCCGACGGCTACGATAACCATTAAATCAGGATCCCCAATGCCTTGACGGGCGTGGGGTTCCCTCTCAGAATGGCGACGCTTTCGGAACCTTCGTCGTCCGCCCGCCCGCTCGGCGTCTTCTCATGGGTCGTAGGCGTGCTCGACCGAGTCGTCGAATTCATCCGGATGGTTTCGACGCAACTCGATCGGGATTACCCCCCGAAAAGCTGCGGGGCGATGGCTCGCTGTGTCGCCTGATTGATCGATATACGATGTTGGGAGGATCGACGCGTGGAATTGCGGAGCCGTCTCTTATTGATCATCAGTTCCATGTGCCTTGGCATCTCGACGGCCGGCTGTTCGGACTCGCTGAACGCTGGTCCTCTCCTGTACGTCGAGAGCGATGCGCTGACGAAAGATCTCGGCAACAAGGCCAACCTTCATGGCAAGCCGAATCTCCAGAATAAGGTCCGCAACGCCCTGGCCCAGCTCTATGGCCCGAATCCCCAGGAAATCAATGTTCCGGAGGGCAGCCCGCTGCTCAACGGCGGCGTTTACCTCGCCAATTATATTGTGAGGGGCGAGGGAGCGGACGCGAAACCCCGGCCGATCTGGCAGGGTGAAGACAAGTCCGACCCCAATCTCAAGGCGCAGGCGGGCGGTTATGCGGTCTACCGTCGCAATTGCCTGCACTGCCACGGGGTTTCCGGAGCGGGCGACGGCCCCACGGCGCCATTCCTCTACCCGATCCCCCGCGACTATCGCAAAGGCATCTACAAATTCACCTCGACGCCCAGCGGTTTCCGCCCGCATCGCGACGACCTCCGCCGCACGATCACGTACGGCCTCCATGGCACCTCCATGCCGGCGTTCGAGTCCATCCTGCCCGCATCTCAGATCGAGGAAGTGATCGACTACGTCATCTTCCTCAGCATGCGGGGAGAGACCGAGCTGACTCTGATCGAGGAAGCGTCGATCTCCGACGAGAAGGATGCCAACGCCCTGTCCGAGGATATCGTCAAGGAAGCCGTCAACGGGATCTTCGCCAAATGGAAGCTGGCCCAGACCCAGATGGTTAATCCCCCGATCGCCCGCACCCCGTCCACGAGAGAGAGTATCCTCCGGGGCCGCGACCTCTTCCTCCAGTCGGACTGCAAGGATTGCCACGGTCGGCTGGCGCGGGGCGACGGCGAAAGCTTCGTGAAGCAGGATATCTTCAACGACGTCGTATTCGGCGGAAATCCCAGCGAGCGTCAGGCCCGGATCGCCGCGCTCGACGAGAAGACCAAGACCCTCTGGAACCAGAAGCCGGATGAATGGGGCAACCCGCTGCGCCCCGCGAACCTGAATCGCGGCATCTATAAAGGCGGACGGCGGCCGCTCGACATCTACTGGCGGATTGCCAAGGGAATCAACGGCGCCCAGATGCCGGCCCACTACCCATCGCCCTTCGATGAGAAGAAAATGTGGGACGTCGTGAACTTCGTCCTCGCCTTGCCCTATGAACCCGACCTGCTGGTCAACGCCCCCGCCCCCGCCCCGGCATCGAGCCCCGCGGTGGCCGTCGCTCATGAGTAAACGGTAGCCAGTAGCCAGTCATCAAGGGACTCCATGTCGTCGCCAGCGACTTCGGTGAGTGAGCGACGAGATGGGGTCTGTCAAATGGTCATCGGTCCGTCGTCGGAGTCCAGTCGCGGGGAGCCTGCACCCCACTTCCTCGTGGTGAGTCTCACCGCCGACGACCGACAACCATCAAGGGAGCCTTTTCCGTGCGTTATTGGAGCATTCTCTTCGCGCTGGCGGCCGTGGGCACCGTGGCGGCTTTCGTCTACGCGCCTTTCGCCACGGACTGGTGGCTTCCCAATAATAATCCGGCCGATCCTCACCACGTGATCTCGACGTTCGGCCGGGAGATCGACAGCCTCTTCCTGATCATCCTGATCATCACCGGGGTCGTTTTCATCGGCACGCAGATCGTGCTGGTCTACGCCGCCTATCGGTTCACGGATGAGAAGGATGCCCAGGGCCGGCCCGTCCGGAAGGCCGACTACTTCCACGGCAGCCAGCGGCTCGAGGTCATCTGGACGATCATCCCCGCGGCGATCCTGGTCTTCATCGCCCTGTATCAGATGGGGACGTGGGCCGAGATCAAGTTCCGCAGCATGGCTCCCAAGGTCCAGCCCCTGGCGGAGATCACCGCGCGGCAGTTCCAGTGGGTCATGCGGTATCCCGGCCCGGATGGGCGCCTCAATAGCTCCTCCAACCCCAGCGCCGATGACCTGATCGTCGTCAACGACCTGCACTTCGTGAAGGACAAGCAGACGCTAATCTACCTCAAGTCCTCGGACGTGCTGCATTCCTTCTTTTTGCCGCAGTTCCGCCTCAAGCAGGATGCGGTGCCCGGACTGACAATCCCGGTGTGGTTCGATTCCGACCGTTCCGGCGAGTACGAGCTGGTCTGCGCCGAGTTGTGCGGCTGGGGACATTACAAGATGCGCGGGAAGGTCACGGTCCACGAGACGGAATCGGACCTCCAGAAATGGGTCGACGAAAAACTGGCCGAGCAGAACCGGAGTCAGATCACGATGACGACCGGCTCTCAGGGGAGGTGATTCGGATGAGTGCTGAGCGTCCTGCGAATGGTCCAACGGGTGGCGACCCCAAGGTCGGGCATGGAGACGGGCACGGGAATGGTCATGGCCATGATCAAGGCCACGGCCATGACGACCACATCCATCCGGCTCCCCGGTTCTTCCTGACCAAGTACGTGTTCTCGACCGATCACAAGGTCATCGGCATCCAGTTCCTGTTCTCCGGGCTGATCTTCTTCGTGCTCGGCGGCCTGCTGGCGATGGCCGTGCGCTGGCAGCTCGCCTGGCCGTGGAAGCCGATGCCGATCCTGAGCCGGCTGCTCTGGTCGGACGCGTCGCTGGGCTACCAGATGCCGCCGGAGTTCTACAACAAGCTCTTCACCATGCACGCGACGATCATGATCTTCTTCGTGATCATCCCGCTCCTGACCGGCGCCTTCGGGAACTTCCTGATCCCGCTGATGATCGGGGCGCGCGACATGGCGTTTCCGACGCTGAACATGCTCTCGTACTGGTTCATGTGGCCGGCGTTCGTCCTCATCTCGTACTCGTTCTTCGTGGAGGGAGGCTCGGCCGAGGCCGGCTGGACTAGCTATCCGGTACTCTCGGTCGCGCGTTGGGCCACTCCGGGCTCGCTGAATGGGCAGACATTCTGGCTGATGGCACTGCTATTCGCGGGGATTTCGTCTTTGCTGGGATCGATCAATTACATCACGACGATCATCATGCTCCGGGCGCACGGCATGAGGATGTTCCGGATGCCGATGACGGTCTGGGCGATGTTCATCACCGCGCTACTCCAGGCCTTCGCCCTGCCGGTGCTGACCTCGGCCCTGATCATGCAGACCCTGGACCGTGTCGCGGGCACCAACTTCTTCCAGCCGGCAGGCTGGACGGTGGCAAATGCTCCGCCGGTGGTCGGGGGCGGCGGGCCGATCCTGTTCCAGCACCTGTTCTGGTTCTACTCGCATCCCGCGGTGTATGTCATGATCCTGCCGGCGATGGGGATGGTCTCGGACATCATCTCGACCTTCTCCCGCAAGCCTTTGTTCGGTTACAAGCCGATGGTCTTCGCCATCGCCGGGATCGCCGGCCTCGGGTTCATCGTCTGGGGCCACCACATGTTCCAGTCGGGCATGAACCCCGCCCTGGGTGCGACGTTCATGCTCTCGACGATGATGATCGCCCTCCCCTCGGCCATCAAGGTCTTCAACTGGTTAGGCACGATGTGGGGAGGCCGGCTCCAGTACACCTCGGCCATGCTCAACGCCATGGCATTCGTGGCGATGTTCATCATCGGCGGGCTCTCCGGCATCTTCATGGCGGCCACCCCCGTTGACATGCACATCCACGACACCTATTTCATCGTCGGCCACATCCACTACGTCCTCTTCGGGGGCAGCACCTTCGGCATCTTCGCGGCGATCTATTACTGGTTCCCGAAGATGTTCGGCCGGATGATGAACGAACGGATGGGGTTGATCCATTTCTTCCTCACCTTCATCTTCTTCAATGGCACGTTCTTCCTGATGCACATCATCGGGATGCACGGCCACCCGCGCCGGATCGCGGACCCGAGCATCTACCCGTACCTCCGCGGCGCGGGCACCGTCGGCATGAACCAGTTCATGACCATTAACGCGTTCCTGCTCGGCCTCAGCCAGTTGATCTTCGCGTTCAACTTCCTGTACAGCCTGGTCGCCGGCCCCAAGGCACCGACCAACCCGTGGCACGCGAACACCCTCGAGTGGGGCATTTCCTCGCCCCCGCCGCACTACAACTACGAGCGGATCCCCACGGTCTATCACGCACCGTACGAATTCAGCATCCCGGGCCAGGAAGAAGATTATCTGCCGCAGACCCAGCCCAGGCCGGCCTCGGCCGGGCCGCTCGACCCGGTCATGGCCTGATGCCTCCCTTGGAGTATCCGCTGGACGCAACAGGATTTAACCACGGATTGCACGGATGAACAGAAATAAGTGGCTAGTGACTAGTGGCTAGTAACACGAACGCATTTGTCTTACTGACCACTAGCCACTTGCCACTACTCCCCATCCGTGCAAACCGTGGTTAAGATTCTTTGTCCCAGATGATTGATCGAATTGATGACCCGCCTGAACCCCATGACAATTGATCTGCGGTTGAGCGAATGAACTTGAACGAACGTCATCACCGGGGCGTGCATTGGATCGCGATCCTGGCGACGGCGTTCACCCTACCCCTGCTTTATGTGGGCGGCTCGGTGACCACGTATCGGGTGGGGCTCGCCGTGCCCGATTGGCCGACCACCTTCGAAGAGAATATGTTCCTGTACAACTTCTGGGACGCTCCGTTCGGAGTCAAGATCGAGCATGCCCATCGACTCTACGGCGCGGCGGTCGGGTTCGCCACGATCGTACTGGCGGGTGCGTTGCTGGCTTTCGAGCGTCGTCGATGGCTGAAAGGTTTGGGGATTCTCGCCCTGGTTGCCGTCGTCATCCAGGGTCTACTCGGCGGGATGAGGGTCACCCAGCGTTCGACGGTGATGGCGTCCATCCACGGCTCGACCGGGCAAGCCTTCTTCGGCTTGATGGTCGCGCTTTGCGTGCTGACCGGCCGGGACTGGAATGGCGATCGGCCGCGTTCGGAGGATCCGGATCATCTGAGGCGAAAATCGTCGATCGTGCTTGCGCTGATCTACGTGCAGATCGTGCTGGGCGGCTGGTTGCGGCACTATGGGACCCCGATGGCCCTCTGGACGCACGGGCTCTTCGCGGCGGCCGTCTGGGCCCAGACCGTATTCCTGGCATACCGGGTGGAACGCCGACGATCGGAGATCGCGCCGCTAGTCGTGCCGGCGCGGGTGATGGGGCTGGCGGCGACCTTCCAGGTCATCCTCGGGCTGGCCGCGCTGGTCTTTGTGTTGCCGATCGACGGGAATCCTCGTCCCGTATCCTCCTACGAGGCCGTCATCCGGACGGCGCATCAGACGAACGCCGCCCTCTTATTTGCCGCGGCGATCGTCCTGACTTTACGCACATTTCGTCATCTGGCCGGTGCGGCGAGCGTCGCCGGGACCGCGGCTGGGGACAGACCGGTGGGTCGGCCTGGAGCGGCCGCGCTGGACTGGGAGACCGTCGCTTGAAATCGCTCGCATCGATCGATCAACCCCTGCTTGCCGTATCCGAGCCGGACACCATCCTGCCCGCGGTCGGGCGTCGCCTGGCCGCATACCTGTCGCTGACCAAGCCTCGTCTGGTGCTGATGGTCCTCGTGACCGTCGCGGTGGGTTATCTGCTGGGCGCACGCGGGCACGCGCAACCGACGACGCTGGCGATGACGTTGCTGGGCACCTCGCTGGTAGCCGGCGGTGCGGGGGCGTTGAATCAGGTGCTGGAGCGGACCCGGGACGGGCTGATGAGACGGACGGCCGGTCGGGCACTCCCCACCGGAAAGCTCTCCGTTCAGGAGGCGGTGTTCTTCGGCATCCTCCTGGCGGTCCTGGGGACGGCGATCCTGCTCGTGGGTGCGAATCGACTGGCGGCCGGCGTGAGCCTGTTGACGTTCCTGCTGTACGTCTTCGTCTACACGCCGCTCAAGTCGATCACATCGCTGAACACGGTCATCGGCGCGATCCCCGGGGCGCTTCCTCCGATGATCGGCTGGGCCGCGGCGACCGGCCGGCTGGGAATCGAGGCCTGGGCCCTCTTCCTGATCGTGTTCCTCTGGCAATTCCCGCACTTCCTGGCGATCGCCTGGATCTACCGCGAAGACTACCGACGCGCCGGCTTCCGCATGCTCACCGCCAGGGATGATCGAGGACGGATGACGAGCTATCAGGCGGTATCGTATGCCCTGGCGCTGGTCCCCGCCGGACTCCTGCCGGCGACGGTCGGCCTGGCCGGCCCGCTCTACTTCGCCGGCGCCCTGATCCTCGGCCTGATTTATCTGGGCGCCGCCGCCCGGTTCTGGATGGAGACCAGCGACCTGTCGGCCCGGCGGCTGCTCAGGACCTCTTTCGTTTACTTGCCCGCGATCCTGCTCCTGCTGCTGCTCAACCCGTTGTCATTCTGACCCGGGGCGAGACTCGACAGCAGACGCAACCGCCAGTGCAGTGCAGTGCCCCATTAGACACGTTCCGGAGGGTCGATTTCACGATGGCTATCGCTACCCACAGCCCAACGCATACGAAGCCTGCCGGGCACGCTCACGCCCCGACCCACACGGCACCCGTCACGCCCGGTAAGGTTGCGATGTGGCTGTTCCTCGCCACCGAGATCATGTTCTTCACCGGGCTGATCGGGTCGTATATCGTCCTCCGTGCGGGAAGCCCTCACACCGGATATAGCAACCTCTACTCTCCGGCGACGTCCCTGCGGGGATTGGAGAATACCCAGGGCGTCCTCATCAAATCGGTGGGGCCGAGCGCGGCCCAGGTGGAGGAAGTCCTCCACTCCGTCGGCGGCCTGCAGGTCGATGAGGCCAGGAAGATCGCCGAGGAGGTCGCGCACTCGGGCCACGGGATCGTCGCCGACCTGACCCCCGCCAAGGCGGAAGCCCTCAAGACCCGGCTCGAACAGGTTGGCGCCCTGAGCGAGGTCGAGAAGCTCGTCACTCACAAGTGGCCGCAACCCTACGACGAGTTGACCAACCCGCTGGCCATCAACCTAACGGCCGGGAACACCTTCATCCTGATCTGCTCCTCGGTGACGATGGTCCTGGCCCTCTCGGCCATCCAGCGCGGCAAGCGAGCCAAGGGGACGTTCTTCCTGGGCGCCACCGTCCTCATCGGATCGCTCTTCCTCAGCGTGCAGGTCTACGAGTATTACCAGCTCATGATCGGCCACCAATACCCGCCGGGGATCAGTGCAACGGGCCACTTCCGGCCGAGTTCCAGCCTGTTCGCCTCCTGCTTCTTCACGATGACCGGATTCCACGGGGCGCACGTGACCGGTGGGGTGATCCTCCTCGCCATCATCTTCATCCGGTCGCTGATGGGCGGATACTCGGCGACCCACTATGCTCCCGTCGAGATGGCCGGCCTCTACTGGCACTTCGTCGACCTCGTGTGGATCATCCTGTTCACGATCGTTTACCTGATTTGATTCACTGATCTCGTACTCCTGGTGGGGATCCTGCCGATGGCCGATACCAAGGTCCTCTCTCCGACGGAAATCGCCGAAGAACACCAGATGGAGGCTCACGCCCCCTATCTGAAGGTCTGGTTCTGGTTGGCGGTCTTGACGGGCGTCGAGTACTTCTACGCCTTCTTCCTCAAAGACTATTTCCTCATCCTGATCCTCGGCCTCCTGTTCGTGGCGTTGATCAAGGCCGGGATGGTGGGCTGGTACTTCATGCACCTGAAATTCGAGGGGAACTGGGTCTATTTCTTGATCGTCCCGGCGTGCATCCTGGCGACCATCATCGTCCTGGCGCTTTGCCCGGACCAGGCCATGAAGCCGACGGATATCGACGAGGAAGAAACCGTGTGGATCGCTCCGGCCGATTCTCTCCGACAGGTTCGACAAACTCTAACGCTGTCTCCCACACTCCCGCCGATCGAACGGACGGCCTGAGGACTCGGCGAGAGCGCTTCACGATCGGATATACTAACCGACGCGCCAGCGAGGGGAATTCCATCGGACCCTCGCTGGCGCGTCGGGTTAGTGTCGTCCCAATGCGGCCACCTCGTGAGCAACTCATCGGTCAGCCGCTCCAGGATCGATATCCTCGAGCCTATCGCTTTCGGAGGATCGGAAACATGAATCTCGCCAGACGCACCGAGGTCTCGAGCAACCTATCGTGACCACCCTTTATCGAAGCGGCATCCGCATTGTGATGTCCGCGCTCCTGCTGGCGGGTGTGGTTTGCCTGGCCGCGGTCAACCGGGAAGGGCCGCCGGCTCCTCGCGCCGCGCATGACCTGGGCCCTTCGTATCCCGATCTGGGCACGTTTCGACTGGAGGATCAAGCGGGTCGCACCATCACCGAGGGCGATTTGGCCGATCGTGTCGGGATCGCCTCCTTCATCTTCACCCGGTGCCCGCTCTCCTGCCCACGAATCTCGGGCGTGATGAAGGGTCTGCAAGACCGCCTGGCCGGGACGAAAGTCCTGCTCGTGAGCATGTCGGTCAACCCCGAGAATGACACGCCGGCCGTCCTGAGCGACTACGCGAAACGCTTCGGTGCCCGGCCCGATCGCTGGTGGTTCCTGACCGGTCCCAAGGCGACGATCTACGGCCTGATCCGTGATCGTCTCAAGTTGAGTCTCGTGGAAGGGATGCCCGCCGACCCTGCGGCCGGCACCGAGGCGATCGTCCATAGTGATCGGCTGGCGCTTCTGGACCGAGGAAAGGTGGTGGGATTCTTCGACTCGAATGACGCCCAGGAAGTGGACTCGCTGATCGCCAAGGCTCGTCGCCGTGCCCTTCCGCTCTGGGTCGGCTTTCTCCCGAGCGTCAATGCCACCCTCAATGGCCTGAGCGGTGCATTGCTCCTGGCGGGTTGGGTCCTGATCCGCCGATATCGCCTCGCGACCGCCAGGCCCTGTTCAGGCCCGGACGAACTTTCCGATTCTAGACCCTCCATCTGGGACCAGCCGCTGGTGAAGGCTCACATCACCTGCATGGCCTCCGCGGTGGCCACGTCCTCGCTTTTCCTGGTCTGTTACCTGATCTACCATTATTACGCCGGGAGTTACCCCTTTCCCCAGGGAGGCCTCCTCCGCGTCCTCTACCTCTCGATCCTGCTCTCGCATACCGTCCTGGCCACGGCATCCGTCCCGCTCATCGTCACCACGCTGATCCGTGTCTGGCGCGGTGATCTCCTCGGACACGTTCGGTTTGCCACACTCACATTTCCGATCTGGCTGTATGTGGCCATCACCGGCGTCGTCATCTACTTCATGCTCTATCACCTGCCGATCCTGAGTAGCCCCGGCGCGCTTCCCACCTAATTCGGGAGCCTGCTGCAAATCGACCATCACCCGTCGTGAGACTTCGACTCCGAATGGTCGCGGTTCTCGCGGTCTCGCTGTCGTCGCTCATACCCAGGATTCGCATGAAGTCGGCTGAGGATTGCCACCTCGCTGGATCGGCCATCATTCGGCGCACCAACATTGAATCTCGAATAAGTCGAACTCAAGATCTTAAGCTGCAACAAACCAGAAGCCTTGAGTAATTGCATGCAAGCATCCAAGCAATCATGCTTCATCGGCCTCTTCGGTATTCGACAGCCACGAATGCCGCGGTTTTTTCTAATAAGAATCGGCGTCAGCCGTCGAATATCAGTAACCCAGGCTCCTGAGGAGAAGATCAGGCGGATGACTTCCATCCGAAATCCGCCCTTTTTCGGCGGGGTATACTTGAGTCTCAGTCCTTGAGATCGACCACGAGGGGAAAGCAGAGCGCGCACGGGCCCAGCCAAGCAATCAATCCCGAATGTCAGTTGTATTGACTTTAGTCAGAGGGGTGTGCGAAGATATTCGGAGTGATTCGTACTCCGGGCAGAACATCTGCCAGGGATCCGTTCCCGCCGTCGCGACGACATCGCAGTCCGAGGCGAGGGAATCCTCGCGGGGAGGTCGCCAGGACCGAACCGTCTCATGTGAGAACCGTATTAACAAGGCTTGCCTTGCTTGATACCGGATCACCCAAACTGAACAATTGTCTATTTGACGACAAGACAGAGCGGCAGGGATGGATTGGCATCCTTGGTGAGCCCGGCGAGAGTGGACAACATCCCGATGCACAAGCAGCGGACCTCACATTCGCGACCTGACCGGACCCGTCGAAGGACGTGTCGGATTCATTGCGAGGAGATGGAGCGTCGACAACTCCTTTCCACGTTCTGGGTGACCAACACCAACGACGATACCAAACCGAATTCGTTGCGATGGGCCGTCATTCAGGCTAATTCCGCCGGCGCAAGCAGCACGATCGGATTCAATATCTCCGGTCCTGGGCCGATTTCGATTCGATTGAACTCTCCGCTACCGGTCCTGACCAATCCCGTGCTCATCGACGGCACCACGGAGCCCGGATACCAGGGCCCCCCCGTCATCGAGATCGACGGCTCGGGCTTGTCGGGAGCGGGCAACGACGGGCTCGTGATCTCGGCCGGGGATAGCACGATCCGAGGGCTGGCCATCGACGGTTTTTCGGGCTCGGCGATCGTGCTCAAGTCGTCGAGCGGAAATGTCGTCGAGGGGAATTACCTCGGCGTCTCGCCGAGCGGGACCGTGGCCGTGCCCAACGGGCAGGGGCTTTCCATCCTCGGCTCGTCGCGGAACACGATCGGACTCGGTGCGGGCGGGCTGGGCAACGTCATCTCCGGCAACACCGGCGATGGCATCCTGATCCAGCCGGATGTGACGGACTCGTCCGCCAACCTGATCAATGGCAACTGGATCGGCACCGCGGCCAACGGCACCACCGCGATGGGGAACTCTCTGAGCGGGATCGCCATCGAGTCGTCCGATAACAACGTGATCGGTTCCCCCGGCCAGGCCTTCGCCAATATCGTGTCGGGGAATGTGGTTGCGGGCATCAGCGTGACGGCGGGCGCAACAGGAACCGTGATCCGAGGCAACTTGATCGGCCTGGCCGGCGATTACAAGACTCCGCTCGGCAATGGAGGCGACGGGATCCTCCTGGAGGACGCCCCGGGCACGACGGTCGGCGGCACCGACCCCGGAGATGCCAACCTCATCACCTCGAACCATGGGGACGGCATCAACACCTCGGGCCAGACCACCGGGCTGCTGGTGGCCGGCAACTCGATCGGGACCGATGCGTCCGCATCGCTGGAGCTGGGCAACCTCGGAAGCGGGATCAGCCTGGGCTCGTCCTCGAATACGATCGGCGGGACCGCCGTCGGCGCGGCGAACGTCATCGAATTCAACGGGACGGGCCGCGTGGGGGCCGGGGTCGAATTGGTCGGGGTCGTCAACCACGACCTGATCGTCTCCAACTCGATCTATGCCAATGCCGGCCTGGGCATCAACCTGGGCGGCGGACCGACGCCCAATCACGCGCCCGGGACGACGGGGCCAAACGACTACCAGAATTATCCGGTCCTGTCGCTGGCGCAGAGCGATGGCGATCAAACCGTCATCCAGGGAAGTCTCTACGAGAGCCCGAATAGCTCCTATCTCATCCAATTCTTCTCCAGCCCGACGGCCGACTTCTCGGGACACGGCCAAGGGAAGGTGTTGATTGGATCGTGCGGTGTCGCGACCGATGAGAATGGCAACGGGACGTTCACCGAACCGATCCCCGCAGGCGTGACGCCGGGCCGGTTCATCTCCGCCACGGCGACCAGCGCCGCGAACGACACTTCGGAATTCTCGTCCGACATCGCGGTCCAGGGTCAGATCAATCTCGTCCTGACGCCATCCGGATCGCCTCCTTCCGTGCTGGCCGGCGGTTCCGTGACCTATACGATGACCGTCGCCAACGACGGATACGGCGACGCCCACTCCGTGGTCCTTACGGATAACCTTCCCGGCGGGGTGACCCTCAACTCGGTGTCCACCAGCCAGGGCTTCGTCGCCCAGGGCACGTCGTCCGGGACGATAACGGTGAACCTGGGAACCATCACGGCCGGATCCTCCGCGAAGGTGACGTTCGTGATCCAGACCAACGCCGGTTCCGTCGGCTCGATCACCGATACGGCGACGGTTACCAGCCTGGAGCCCGACCCGAACCCCGACGACGAATCGGCCGCAGTTACCACGACGGTTGTGACCGCCGCGGACCTGGCCGTCTCGCTCGCCGAGAGTCCGGCCCCGGCCCTCGAGGGAAGCGACCTGACTTACACGATCACCGCGGATAATCTGGGACCCAACATCGCGGGGGATGTGGTCGTCACCCTGCCGTTGACATCGGGCGCGGCTTTCGTATCGGCCAGCGGAGGCGCGGCCTTATTCGACGGACAGGTGGTCGCCAACCTGGGCGATCTGGACGCGAATACCCCGGTCACGATGACCGTGGTCCTCCAGGCACTCGCCGCCGGCCAGTTGACGGAGACGGCCTCGATCCTCGGCAACGTCCAGGATCCGAATTCGGCGAATAACACCTCGAGCGTGACCACTGAGGTCAACCCCGCCACCGACCTCGCGGTCCAGCTCGCCGCCTCGGTGCCGGTCTCCGGGGTTAACGAGCCCTTTCAATATATCGTGACGGCGACCAACGAAGGGACCCTGGACGCAACCGGGGTCGTGCTCAGCGACACATTGCCGGATGGTGTCAGCTTCATCTCGGCCACGACCAATCAAGGAATCGTCCCGACCCAGACCGGCAACGTCGTCGCCGTGACGTTCGGCACCCTGGCGGCCGGCCAGTCGGCCTATCTCACCATCCTCGTGAATCCCACGGCGCAGCCTGGTTCGACCTTGAACGACTCCGCCACGATCGCTGGCCAGCAGGCCGATCCGAACCCGAACAATAATCTCGCGAACCTGAAGGTCCCGGTCCGGGGCGTGAGCGACCTGTCGATCGTCGCGACCGCGAATTCCGCGACGGCCCTGGTGGGCCAGTCGCTCACGTATACGATCAACGTGAGCAACCAGGGCCCCGACGATGAGCCCGATGCGGCCTTCGCAGCCAGCCTGCCCCCGGGCATGAGCGTGGACTCCGTGAGTGCCAGCCAAGGACTCGCCCCGACGGTCAATCAGGGCCTCGTGTCGATCGACCTGGGCGAGCTCTCGGCACAGGCGAGCCAGTCGGCGACCGTCACCCTGGTCGTCAGCCCGGGTCCGAGCAACGTCGGCTCGGCGACGGCCGGCTTCGCGGTCCAGGGCCAGAACGTCGATCCCGTCGCATCGAACGACTCGACCCAGGTGACGGTCAACGTCGCGCCCACGACGGATCTGTCCGTCGCGATCACGCCCGGTCCCGGACCGGCCATCGCGCAAACCGATTGGACCTATACAGTGAAGGTCTCGAACCCGGGCCCCTCGGATGCCACGGGCGTGATCGCGACCTCGACGCTACCGCCGGGTGTCCAGTTCGTCTCCGCGTCGTCCAGTGGCGGGGTGGCCCCCACCGAGCTCAACGGTACGATCACCGCCGCTCTGGGCAGCCTGGCCGCGGGGAGCTCCGCGTCGGTCAGCATCGTCGTCCAGCCGACTCCCGCCACGGCCGCCGACGGTTCGATGTTGCTCTCCGCCGCGGTCGCGGGGAACGAAGCCAATGCCGACCCCTCCCAGGCTCAAACATCCCTCAAGGTGCCGGTGGCTCCCTCCGTCAACCTCGCGATGACCCTGACCGCCACGCCGCGGTCGATCCAGAGCGGCCAGTTCATCACGTTCACGACGACGGTCAGCAACCTCGGGACGACCCCGGCGACCGGCGTCGTCGTGATCCTCCCGGCCTTGAATGGGCTGTCTTACCAGTCCGCGACGCTCAGCCAGGGGGTCAATGCCCTGGTCGCCGGCCAGCCCGTCGCGCAGATCGGCTCCATGGATCCTGGCGAAGTCGTCACCTTCGCCGAAGTCGCGATGGCAACGGCCCAGGGCACCTTCACCCAGGAGGCGTCGCTCTCCGTCGCCGAGTATAACCTCAACCCGCAAGGTGCCTCGGCCTCGACGACGGCCCAGGTGCTGGAATCCGCCGGCATTGTCCAGTTCGGTACCCCGAATCTCTCGGTCAGTAATCTCTCGGGAGTCGCGGAGATCCCGGTGGTCCGTTTGTATGGGACCAACGGCTCCATCACCGTCAACTACCGGACGATCGCCATCAATGCGACGCCCGGCCTGGACTTCACTCCCACGTCCGGAACGCTCACGATGGGCCCCGGCCAGACGTCCGCCACGATCTCGGTCCCCGTCCTCGACGACATCTACGAGAATCATGATGACCTGGTCAATGTCGTTCTCGAGGCCCCCACGGGAGGCGCCGTCCTCGGCAATCTGAACACCGCAGATTTACAGATCGTGGATACAAACCCCGACCTGACGCCGCCCCAGGTCACTGGCTTGACCTGGACCGGCTCCTCGCAGGCCATCTCGAATTTGACCCTGAGCTTCACCGCCCCGCTCGATCCGAACGAAGCCACCAACCCGGTGAATTACCACCTCGTAAACCTCTCGAGCGGTGGGAACGTCCCCATAGCCTCGATTCAGTATAACTCGGCTTCGTTCTCGGTCACGATCGTGCCGGCATCCCCCCTGCCCTCGGGCCAGTACGAGCAGATCCGAGTCGTCGGCACCGGACCGACCGCGATCCGCGACATTGCCGGCAATGTCCTCAGTGGCAACGGCTCCGGAACGGCCGGCTCGGATTACGTGGCGACGTTCGCGCAGGGCAACCGGCTTCAGTACCAGGACAGCTCGGGCAATCTCGTCACATTGAGGATCAAGGGTGCCGGTTACCTGGAGCAGGTGCGCGATGCGTCCGGCGACGGCGTGCTGCTCGACGTCGTGGGCATGGTACCGCACCACACGACGCTCACGGGCACCGTCAAGATCCGCAAGCGGAGCAGTGGACAGACCGAGCTCGGGTCGATCGAGGGCCTCGGACAGTTCGGCGATGTCCGCGTGCAGATGAAAACGCCTACGTTCCGGGTCAACCAACTCCCCTTCCAGAAGCGTGGGCTTGGCGTCTTTTGATCCGATGCCCGGCGATGGACAGGTCCCCAGCCTTGACGATCGGTAATCCCAAGGGCTATATTACGTAAAGAATTGGGATTCAAGTCCTTCGGAACGAGTGCTTGCGGCCCGCCGGAACGATCGCGGCCGATGAGGTTCTGAACGATGAAACGGATTCGATCGGCGAAGTGGGCGTGCATCGTTCTGGTCTGGGTCACCGTCCTCCTCGCTCCAGACCGGGCCTGGGCCTGTCCCAATTGCAAGGAAGCGGTTTCGCTCCAGTCCGGCGAAGAGGCTTCTCTCGCCAGCGGCTACAACTGGAGCGTGCTCTTCATGCTGACCGTCCCGTTCTCGATGTTCGGCACAGGGGCGTTCCTGGTCCACCGCGCCGTGCGTCGCGGGACTCTGCCCGAATTCTGAGAGCTCTTCGGGTTAGACTAAACTCGGTTTGTGTCCGGCACCCCGGGCATGACCGATCAATTGGCCCCGATCGGCGTGGTGCGGAGACGAGCGGCGAAGGTGTTTGCGGCCAGGTCTTCGATCATATCTCGGACGGACTGTTCCACCGCGGCTTGCCAGTTCTCGCCGAACCGGGACTTGTAAGCGGGACGTTCGAAGGCATGGGTGATCCCGCGCGAACTATTGATCATGGCGCCGAGGCCGTTTTCGTCGAACGCCGCGGCGACATCGCGGGAGGTTCCCCCCTGCGTGCCATAACCCGGGACGAGGAAAGGTATCCCCGGCAAGGCCGCTCGCAGCTCGGCCAGTTGTCCAGGATACGTCGCCCCGGCGACGGCCCCGACGAGGCTGTAGCCGGCCTCTCCCTTGTAAGGAGCCGCCCAACGGCTCACATGCTCGGCCACATGCCGATAGATTGGCCGACCGTCGGCCACGAGGTCTTGAAACTCGGCGGCCGACGCGTTGCTGTTCCGGACCAGGACGAAGACTCCCTTGTGTTCTCGGGCGGCGACCTTGATGAACGGCAGGACACCATCGGAGCCGAGGTAGGGGTTCACGGTGAGAGCATCGGCACTCCAGGTTGGCTCGTAGCTCCCCCCAACCGGGACCTTGCCGAGGTAACCGCGTGCGTAGGCCTCGGCCGTCGAGCCGATGTCGTTGCGCTTGCCGTCGACGATCACGATCAGCCCTTTCTCATGGGCCTTCTCGACGCTCGCATGCATGGCGGCGACACCGCCCGGTCCGTAGGCTTCGTAGAACGCGGACTGGAATTTGACCGCGGCGACCAGCGGAGCCACGACGTCGAGGACGTCGCAGCCGAACTGGCGGAGCGCCGCGCAAACGCCCTCGCGATCCTCGGGGAACCGCTCCAGGAAGCCCGGCGGCAATTCCTCGGGCCTCGGGTCGATCCCCACGAGGACCGGATTTCCGACGCGGCGGACAGCCTCGAACAGACGATCCACGACATGCACGGGAGTCTTCCCCACTAACACTTTGGATTGACAGTTTCCTGCCGGATTCTACAATCTTCGCAGAGCCAGGCATAGGCGCCATCGCAGGGTCGCGGTTATCCTGGCACGTGTTCGGGGCGTAGCGCAGTTTGGATTAGCGCGCTAGCTTGGGGTGCTAGAGGTCAGGGGTTCAAATCCCCTCGCCCCGACTTAATCCATGTCGGTCCGAAGGTCAAAGTGCTAGCTTGTCCACCTCCACCTCACATACCGAGCCATCTGCTCGCCACTGTGAACTGTACGACGTCAAGAACCACGAGGCGATCAGCCAGTTATCCGGGACGCGGATCGCGCTGAAGAATTCTTGTTGTTTGTACGAAACAGCTTCGACCTGATGTCAGGTTCAACGTGCAAGGATAGTTGCTTCGCGGGGAAATCGCCTACGAGACCGTTGGCAACGGTGAGGTGATCGTCACCGTGGACGCCTCGCATCTCTCCGGGACCGGATCCCTGAGGAAGGCGGCCGCTTCTGCGGCTCCCAACTCAGAACGGTGATTGAGGGAAAGGCGACCCGTACACCATGAGAGACCGGAGGCCATCGACTGAATGAGCATGCCCTCGGAGTCCACCGTCATCGGGTTCCTGGTCGCCGATGAGCGGCTGATCTCGAATGATTGCCACCCCTGCCCTCAGCCCCAGTTCGGGTGCAATCCGGACGCGAACGCCGGGATCTCGGCAGCCACTCTCGTGCTGCTGGCCTGGACTGGCATTCAGTTGATGACCCGAAGTGGATTCCGGCATCCATGCCGTATTCCCTGAGCCTTCCTGGCCTTGGTCATCACATTAAGGGGAGATTCTAGCAACTGGATATCGTCACTACCAGCCCATACTCGCCATGTTGAACGGGGCGCACTTTACCGGCGAGGTCACCCCCGGCCGATCTCCAAGCCGCATCCGTTGGTCGCTTCAATTCAACTCAACAAATCTCAGATATCGATCACGATGTGATCGTCGATTCGGGCTCCGGCCGGGGCGCCGGATACTCCACGCGTCTCGCTGCGATCTCTCGCCTGAGGTGTTGCGCCATACGTCGAAAGACTCCGACCCAATCTCCGCCCGTGGATTGCCGGAAAAGGGTCATGGTCGGATACCAGGGCGTATCTTCCCGACCGATCAGCCATCGCCATTCGACCACGGCGGGCAAGGGGACCCAGACCTTGACCCCCAGGCCGCCCGCCAGATGAGCGAGGGCCGAGTCGGGAGCGACGATGAGGTCAAGTTGTTGCATCACGGCCGCCGTATCCAGCAGGTCGCGGCGGTCCTCGCCGCCCTCCGCGGGGTCTCGAAGGACGGCGACCGGGAATCGAGCGGCCAGCTGGTCGAGTTGTTCGGTCCCCTCCCCTTTCTGGAGGCAGATCAGCCGGACGCCGGGGATTTCGCTGAGTTCGGCGAAGAGGCTCAGCGGGAACGAGCGCCAGCGGTCAACGCGGTTGCGAGGGTTGCCTTGCCAGGCGATCCCGATCGTGAAATCGCGGTCGGACCCATCTACCACCTCACGTTTCCCGCCGCGGATCCCCTCGACACAACACTCGACGATGGGACGCCAACGCTCGATCCGGGCGGGTTCGGCCGAGAGATAGGGGACATCGCGGGCCAGATCGTCCGACGTGGTACCCAGGACGGCGGGAAGGCTCATCAAGGGCGAATGGACCTGGCAATCCGGGATGGGCAGGACTCCGTCCTGGACGCGGTCAACGCCCGGACATCGGGCCGCGATCCCCCGTAACGGTTCGGGACAGGCCACGACGACTCGACCGCCACGGCGCCGGACCTCGGGGACAAATCGGAGGAATTGCAGCGTATCGCCAAGCCCTTGCTCCGCGTGCAGCAGGATCGGACGCCCTGCCAGGTCCTCCCCGGCCCATCGCGGCAGGTCCACGGCCGGACCGTGATGGTTCCGGCACCTCAATCGCCATTCGTACTCAGGCCAACCCCGCCGGAAGTCGCCATGCACCAGCCAGGCGCACGCGCGATTCCGACGGGCCTCGGGGAAATCCGGCCGCAGGCGCAGCGCCAACTCATAACAATGGAGCGCCTCTTCCCACTTCCCTTGGCGCGAGAGAGTCATGCCGAGATTATCGATCGCCTCGGGCGAGTTGGGCTCGGACCGAAGCGAGGAATGGATCCAGCTCAATGCCTCGTCAAACTCCCCGAGGTCGGAAAGCGCCACCCCCAGATTCATCTGGGTTTCAAAGGAATCGGGTCGAAGTGCCAGTGCCTGACGATAGAACGGGACCGCATGCCCGGGCCGTCCCTGCTCCCAGATGGCGTTGCCGAGGTTGTTCAAGGTCCCGAAGTCGTCCGGATGCAATTCCAGCCCGCGCCGATAGTAAGCCTCGGCTTCCTGGGCCCGCCCTTGCTGCCAGACGGCGGTGCCCAGATTATTCAGCGTGCCGGCGTGTTCCGGCCAGATTCGCAAGACTTCGCGCAAGTAATGCTCCGCCTCGACATACCGGCGCGTCATCAGCAACGTGATCGATTGTTGGTAATAAGTCTCTGCAATGAAATCACTTGCGTCCCGGGTCCGGCTTCGTCGCTCGCCCTCGAGCACGCCTTGTTCCAACGTCCCGGCCATGGGTCTTCTCCATATCCTCGGGGAAAGATGCCCAGAGTAAAGCCTCAAGGCCCAACCGTTCCAAGGCCAACTTTCCCGCTTCCCTTCGCCGGGCACGCGCACGATGATCTGGGTCTTGTCGATCGATCGACGTAGGGCTAGGCTAGACCTGGGTTTTGGACCGCAGTGGCGGTCCAGGGGCACGGATTCCGTTTCAAGAATGGCCTCACGCCGAGGCGACGTTGCGCGGACCTCTCTCCGGGAAGGGTCGTTTCATCTTCTGGCGGTAGCCTCCGGGGCTGCACGAGGTTCTTATGAGGAGTCGGCTTTGATGAAGTTCCGGTCGGTCCACCGTTTCGTCCTGATCATGCTTTCCTTGACGAGTCTTGCGATGTCCACAAGGGTTAGTGCCGACGAGGGGATGTGGGTCTTCAATAAATTGCCGTTGGGGCATCTCAAGGCCCATCATGGCTTCGAGCCGCCGCCCGGTTGGGCGGAGCACTTGCGTTCATCGTCGGTCCGCTTCAACAACGGGGGCTCCGGGTCGTTCGTCTCCGCCGACGGCCTGATCATGACGAACCATCACGTGGGCGCGGACACTCTGTCGAAATTGAGCACGCCGACGAAGGACTACCATCGTGACGGCTTCTATGCCGCGAGCCACGATCAGGAGGTCAAGGCTCCGGACCTCGAGCTCAATGTCCTGGTCGCGATCGAGGACGTGACCGACCGCGTCAATCGCGAGGTACCCGCCGGGATGGATGACAGCCGCGCGGCGGAGGTCCGTCGCCGCGCAATGGCGCAGATCGAGAAGGAGGCCACCGACAAGAACGGGCTTCGCAACGATGTGATCACCCTCTACCAAGGCGGTCAGTACCACCTCTATACCTACAAGAAATACACGGATGTCCGGCTGGTCTTCGCACCGGAATTCGACATCGCCTTCTTCGGCGGGGATCCGGACAACTTCGAATATCCCCGCTACGATCTCGATATGTGCTTCTTCCGGGCTTATGAAGACGGCAAGCCCGCCAGGCTCGAGCACTTCTTGAGCTGGAGTCCGGACGGCTCCAGGGACGGCGAGCTCATCTTCGTGGCCGGCCATCCCGGGCGTACCGACCGGCTCAACACGGTCGCCAGCATCCAGTATCTGCGCGATGTCAATTTCCCGTTCTTGCTGGAGCACCTGAAGAGCAAGGAAGAATTCCTGCTCGGCTTCGGCCGCAATGGGGAGGAAGCGGCCCGGCAGGCCAAGGAGGATCTGTTCACCGTGCAGAATAGCCGCAAGGCGCGGCTGGGCGGCCTGGAAGGGTTGCGAGACGCCGCGTTCATGGACCGGAAAGCTCGGGCCGAGTCCGAGCTCCGCACCAAGATCAAAGCGGCCGGAAAGCCGGACGATGGAGGTGACCAGGCCTGGGAGCGGATCGCCGCGGCCCAGAAGACCGCCGCTCGGATCCTCAAGCCATACAGCTACCTCGAACGCGGATGGGCGTTCGACTCGAGCCTCTTCGCCATCGCCCGGAAACTCGTCCGGCTGGCCGAGGAGCGCACCAAGCCGAACTCGGACCGCTTGAAGGAGTACCGGGAATCCGGCCTCAAGTCGCTCGAGCTGGAGCTGTTCTCCACCGCCCCGATCTATCCGGAGTTCGAGGAGGCCAAGCTCGCCCAGTCCCTGGCCGAGTGGAAGGCCGCCGTGCCCGACGATCCCCTGGTCGGCCGGGTCCTCCATGGCCGGTCGCCGGCCGAGGCCGCCGCCCAGCTCGTCCGCGAATCGAAGCTGGCGGACGTGGAGGTCCGTCAACGACTGGCGGAAGGTGGCAAGGAGGCGATCCTGGCCTCGCACGACCCGATGATCAAGCTCGCCCTGGCCGTCGACGCCGAAGCCCGCGAGGTCCGGAAGATCCGCGAGGATGAGGTCGATGGAGTCGAGGCCGCCAATTACGCCACCATCGCCAGGGCCATCTTCGAAGTCAAAGGAGACGCCGCCTATCCCGACGCCACGTTCACCTTGCGCCTGGCGTTCGGCGTCGTGAAGGGTTATGAGATCGACGGCAAGGCGATCCCGCCTTTCACGACGATCGGGGGAGCCTTCCAGCACGCCAGGAATCACGGAAACGCGCCACCCTACGAGCTGCCGCCGAGCTGGTTCAAGGCCCGCGAAAGCGGGAGACTTCGCCTCGATACCGCTCTGAATTTCGTCTCGACGGCCGACATCATCGGCGGCAATTCGGGGAGCCCGGTCGTCAACCGCGACAATCAGGTCGTCGGCCTCATCTTCGATGGCAACATCCAGTCGCTGGTACTCGACTTCGGCTATGACGACCGCCAGGCGAGGGCCGTCTCCGTCAACTCGCGGGGGATCATCGAGTCCCTGCGATCGATCTACCACGCCGATCGATTGGCCGACGAGATGACCGGAAGAAAGGCCCGGTAAGTCTCGGTATCCGGCATCGCCCGGGCGGGCGGAAAGATCACCCACCCGGGACGATCCGTGATCCATCGGAGAGAGCGGCCGCGAACGTCACTTGATCGTGACGGTCGAAGTCCCCACGTAGCCACCTTCCACGGCCTCGATCGTGTAGGTGCCAGCACTCAACGCGGTCACACCCGGCTGGTTCGGGAGGCCATTCCAGACAGTCGTCAACTTGACGGTCTGTCCCGGCTTGATCGTCCGCACCTTGAAGGCCGAGTTGGCACGGGTCGAGCTGAAGACTTCGGTCGAGCCTTGCCAGATGCTGAACCCATCCACGCCTGGATGCCGGGACAACAGAACCTTCTTTTTGCTGACGTCTGTTAGCGTCATCGTAATGCGGACCTTCTGCCCGCTGTTGTAAACCGGCAGGGTCGTCGTGACGGTTGGCTTGATGAACGTCGGCGGCATCGTCCCCGGAGGCGGGTTGATGAATCCCGGCGGCGAGGGTGGGACGGGATTCGGATTCGGCGGTGACGGATTCGGCGGACCGATGATCTGGAAGGTCGCCGTGGAATCGTTCGGATCGAGTGTGTTGGTGACGACGAACGTGCCGATCGTCGGCGCGGCATTGGTGGTCGTGATGGCGGACTCGGACCAGACCGCGGTTTGCGTGATCGACTGGCCCGGCTGAAGCGTCTCGGTCGTCCGCGTTCCGGTGTAGTCGTCATCCCAGACCACTTTCCCATTCTGGGTGATCTGGATAGCTGGCGGACCGCTCTCGATCGAAACCGGTTGATCCCCCTGGTTCGTCTCCGTGAACGTGATGTTCACGGGCTGCCCGAGTGTGTACACGGAGTGATCGGTCGTGATGCTCGTCACCAGATTGACCGCTTGAGGGGGCGGAGCAATCTGGAAGTTCGTCGTGAGCATGTTCGGCTGAAGGCTCGGCCCAAATTCCGCCGTGAACGTGCCCGTCAGGATGCCGGATCCCGCCACGGTTGAGGTCCCGTTCCAGGTCTGCGTGTCCGTGATCGTCTGTCCGGCTTTAAGAGTAATCGTCGGCAGTGAATAGGTGGTGGGCAGGATCGGAATCAGGACGGCTTTCCCGTCGTGCATGATCGTGAAACCGGCCGGGCCCGGATTGGCGAATGTGATCGACTGATTGGCGGTGTTGGTCTCGGTATACGTCATCTGGACCGTTTGGCCGACCTGATAGACCGATTGACTCGTCGTGAGGGTCTGCGAGATGGGATCGGAGATCTGGAAGGATGCGGTCAGGTTCTGGCCCGGCGGCACGTTGGGATTAGAGACGACGAAATCACCCCAGTGGTTCACGCCTGCGGATACGGGGGGGCCGCTCACCGGAGCCGTCAAACCGCCGGTCATGCCATCCCAGGTCGCCGTCTGCGTCACCGATTGCCCGGGTTTGAGCGTCTCGATCGTCGGGGGTAGAGTCTGATTGCCGGGATTCGATTGCCAGATCAAGGCATTATTTTGCGCGACGGTGAAGTCCACCGGCTTGACCGGGACCGTGAGCGATTGGTTACTCGTGTTGGTCTCGGTGAAGGTCATTTGAATGGCCTGGCCGACCTTATATGCCGCCTGGTTGGTCGTCAGGCTGAATGACAGCCCGGAGAGCAGGGCACGACTTTCCAGCGTCTCGAGATCGAGGCGTCGTTTTCGCTGCATGGATGTTGTCCTCCAATGAAGATCGTCGAAATCTTCCCGGTTGACCCGTCAAATCATCGGAAAATGTATCACGGCGAATATCTCTTATGAATTTAGGACATCGTCTTCGTACCGACCTGCGATCCAGAGTGTCGTGTTGGCATAACAGCCCATCATGAGTAAAGAGCATGGATTCACGACGTCTTGATTTGATCCGCGATCACATGATGGAGATCGTGGCTGAACCTGCATAACCCCCCTCAACTGCCTGGATCGTGTATGTACCCGGAGCGAGCTTCCTCGCACCCTCGTGATTGGGCCGGCCATTCCAGGAGGATGTGAGCGTGATGCTCTGGCCAGACTGCAAAGTCCGAGGTGTGAACCTGTGAGCACCGTGGGAATGCCAGATCACCGTCGAGCCGTCGGAGAGCGTGAATCCATCGACGCTTGCGTTAGGCACAAGGGTAAGGGCCCGAGCGCTGACATTTTCGAGCGTCATGGTCAACCGCACGCTTTGCCCCGGCTTATAAGACCCCCGATCGGTTGATACGCTCACGGAAACCGGTGGTCCGGAAATGGGCAATGTAGGTGCGACCGGGGTCGGCGTGACGGGGTTTTGTATGGGTGCTGCCGGTGCCGGAGTCGTTGGCGCAGGGCTCGGAGCCGGATTCGTGGACGTTGAAGAATCCTCGATCTGGAAGGTTGCGGGGGCAACATTCAAAGTCAGCTCGTTGTTTACTTCAAAAGTGCCCGTGACCGACTTGGAGGAACCGTTTGGTATCCCGTTCCAGGTCGTCTTCAATGTGAACGATTGTCCGGATTGCACCGTGTTCGCCAGGATGATTTGAGGATTGATCCCGGCATTCGATCGCCACACGGTTACACCGGCTTGCTCGACGATAAAGCCGTCGATGCTCGGACCCTCGTCGACCGTGATGGGTTTACTCGTGTTGTTGGTCTCGACCAGGTCAATCTGCACGGGTTGTCCGACGTGATACACCGGTTGATCCGTGGTCAAGCTTACCGAGAGCCCCGAAAGTAGGCTTCGCCCCTCGAGTGACTCGAGATTCCGTCGGTAACGCCGATTCATCGGAGACCTCCTTCCCGGTCGATCTATGATTCCTGGAGAGGGGAAATGAACCTCCGCCAGGGATACCGAGAATGGATTGGATCACGGATCGTTCCATCGATCCGGCCGGACCAGACACTGGAGTATACCCATTCTCTGTTCCGAAGGGTATTGCACCTCGACGAACTTTCGGGTCGGCCCGACACGAGACGCCTGTAACCAGGACGCATCCGGTCGATCTGAAGCTCACGAACTCATCGGCAGGAGATGTCCGTCGCGATCATCCAAAGGAACATTGAAGATATCTGTGCAAACCATATGCCAGGTTTTGACTGCGATGAGCTTCGATCAACCTGCGGGCACGAAAGCCCGCTCTCACCACCGGTTCGATGTGACGGCTCTCGTGTCCATGCTGGCCGAAGTATAATTAATGATACGACCTGGCGCAATAAGACGTGACAGCCGGTACGATTTGAGTCGAGCTCCGCGTTTCATGGCTCGAGACTCCCCGGCGCGTTGCTACACGGCCTGGTCCTGGCATGGATTTGGATTTCCCTTCCTCGCGAGACCGGATTGATCTCACGCAACATAACGCGATCCTGCCCGATTTCTCAGACATCCGCGATCAGGATATCAATCCCTTCGGACTGGCGTTCGAGGCGATCGAGGATGGAATGGCCCCAGAGGCGCTTGTACCAGGGCTGTCGGCTCTTGCCGACGACGATGATCTTGATCGCATACTCTCGGGCGAAGGCCAGGATCGTGTTCGGCACGTCGGGCCCGCGGAACGTCATCGGGACGCCGCCGAGCTGCTGGGCCAGTTCAAGGTGTTTGCTGATGAGTCTCTGAGTGGACGCATCGATGCGGGTCACATCCTCGGCCGGGATCTGGATATAGACCGCATACCAGGGTGCATTCAGGCGATCGGCGATCCGGGCGGTCTTCCGGAGGAGCGCCGGAGCGGACGGGCTGCGGCTCGATAGGCAGACCATGAGGCGATCGGTCGCGGAGAGAGGGTACTGGTCGGCCACGGCTCGACGACTCCTTCGATCGATCAGGTGTGCGATCTCGGTCAACGTGATCTCGCGGAGCCGGGTCAAGTTGGACGGCGTGAAGAAGTTTTCCAGCGCCGGATTGATCCGCTCCGCTGGGTAGATCTTGCCGGTATTGAGCCGCTCGATCAGGTCCTCGACCGAGACGTTGACGTTGACAATCTGATCGGCCTCGGCCAGGACCCGGTCGGGGAAGCGTTCCTTCACGCGGACGTTCGTCGCCCGCTCGATCTCATCATAGAGGCTCTCCAGATGCTGGACGTTGACCGTGGTGATGACGTGTATGCCCGCGTGGAGCAGGTCTTCGATGTCCTGGTATCGCTTGGTGTGTCGGCTACCCGGCGCATTGGTATGGGCCATCTCGTCGACGAGGCAGACGGTCGGCCGTCGGGCGAGGATCGCGTCGAGGTCCATCTCGCGCAGCGTCACGCCGCGATACTCGATGACCCGCGGCGGGATGATCTCGATGTCGCCGATCTGCTGCTGGGTCTCGACGCGGCCGTGGGTCTCGACCAGGCCGATCACGACGTTGACGCCCTGGGACTTGAGTCGATGCCCCTCGCGCAACATCGCGAAGGTCTTACCCACTCCGGCCGCCGAGCCCAGGTAGACCTTGAGCCGTCCCCGAGTCTGTCGACGGATCAGGCTGAGGAACTGCTCCGGTGTAGGTCGATGCAGTTCGGTCGGCGCCATGGATAGGGACTCCTTGTCGACGCGGTGATTATCGGACAAGCCTACCGGCCGACGCCTTGATCCCGATCGAGCGCGAGGTTCAGGCCCAATACGTTGACACGGGCCGGTGCACCGAGGATCCAGCCCGATCGGTTCGTCGATCGGGCGATCAAGGCTCGCACTTGCTCGATGGGAATGCCACGGGCGTTCGCGACGCGCTCGGCCTGATAGGCGGCGGCCTCGAGGCTGATATCCGGATCGAGGCCGGACCCGGATGCCGTGACCAGGTCCAGCGGGACGGGATGCCCGGGCGTCGCCTTGAGTGCCTCGACCCGCCCGGCGATCGCCCTGCGAAGCTCGGGATTGTTCGTCCCCAGATTCGACCCCCCCGCCGCCTCCGCGTTGTAATTGACGGTGGATGGTCGCGGATGAAAATACCGGCCCGATTCGAAGCGCTGCGCGATCATCTCGGAGCCGCGGACCGTCCGGTCGTCACCGTAGATCAGGCTACCCTCCGCCTGCACGGGGAAGAACAACTGTGCGAATCCCCATACGACGGCCGGATAAAGGACCGCACAGACGATGAAGGTCACCACGCAGGCCCTGAGGGCGAAGGTCAACTCCCGCATCATAGTATTGAACCACTCCAATCCACTTGACTTCCCGAGTCGTTCAGGCTTCTTGGCCCGACTCCGAGGTGATTTCCGCCTGGATCAGCCCGCATTCACCAGCCAGAGTAGCGGGTCGATGGCGAGGTCGATCAGCTTGATCCCGACGAATGGGGCGATGACGCCTCCGAGGCCGTAGAAGAGCAGATTGCGACGCAACAAGGCGCTGGCCCCGACCGGCCTGTAAGTGACGCCCTTGAGCGCGATCGGGATCAGGAGCGGGATGATGATGGCGTTGAAGATGACGGCGGAGAGGATCGCCGACTGGGGTCCGCCCTGTGTGGCCAGGCCCATCAGGTCGATGGCCCGGAGCATCGCCAGGGACTCGTAGCCCACGAACATCGCCGGGATGACGGCGAAGTACTTGGCCAGGTCATTGGCGATCGAGAACGTCGTCAAGGCGCCCCGGGTCATGAGGAGCTGCTTGCCGATCTCGACGACCTCGATGAGCTTGGTGGGGTCGCTGTCGAGGTCAACCATGTTGCCGGCTTCCTTGGCGGCCTGTGTCCCCGAGTTCATGGCCACGCCGATATCGGCCTGGGCGAGCGCCGGTGCGTCGTTCGTCCCGTCGCCCATCATGGCGACGAGCTTGCCGCCGGTCTGCTCCTTGCGGATGTAGGCGAGCTTGGCCTCCGGCGTGGCCTGGGCGATGAAGTCGTTGACCCCGGCTTCCTCGGCGATCGACCTCGCCGTCAGTGGGTTGTCGCCGGTCACCATCACGACCCGCAGGCCCATCTGACGGAGCCGGGCGAATCGTTCGCGGATGCCCGGCTTGAGGATATCCTCGAGCTTGATGAGCCCGACGATGTCGTCGCCGGATGTCACGGCCAGCGGGGTCGCTCCTTTCGATGCGATCGAGTTGACGACCTCCTGGTAATCGGGGGGGACGATGCCCCCCTTCTCGCTGCACACCCTGGCGATCGTATCCGGGGCGCCCTTGCGGATCCTCGATCCGTCGGGGAGGTCGACGCCGCTCATCCGGGTCTGGGCGGTGAATTCGACGAACCGGCTGCCGTCCGGGGCCTCGAGATCCATCGTGTATTCGCGGCGAGCCAGCTCGACGATGCTCTTGCCCTCGGGCGTCGTGTCGGCCAGCGAGGCGATCGCCGCCAGCCTCGCCAGCTCGCGGTCCGTCGTGCCTTGCATGGGCACGAACAGGGTCGCGCGACGATTCCCGAGCGTGATCGTCCCTGTCTTGTCCAGGAGCAGGGTATCGATATCGCCGGCGACCTCCACCGCCTTGCCGCTCTTGGCGATCAGGTTGGCGGCCAGTGCGCGATCCATCCCCGCGATGCCGATCGCCGCCAGGAGGGCGCCGATGGTCGTCGGGATCAGGCAGACCAGCAGGGCGATCAAGGTCGGGATGTCGAGCGTGACGCCGAAGAACAGCGCCATCGGATAGAGCGTAGCCGTGACGATCAGGAAGATGATCGAGAATGCGGCGAGGATGATGGTCAAGGCGATCTCGTTCGGGGTCTTCTGGCGCGAGGCGCCTTCGACCAGTGCGATCATCCGGTCGAGGAAGCTCTCCCCTGCCCCGGCGGTGACCTCGACGATGATGCGATCGGAGAGGACCCGGGTCCCACCTGTCACGCCCGAGTGGTCGCCGCCGGCCTCGCGGATCACCGGGGCTCTCGCCCGTGATCGCCGACTCGTTAACCGATGCCAGTCCTTCGACGATCTCGCCGTCGGTCGGGATGATCTGCCCCATCTCGACGACCACGCGGTCGCCGGTCTTGAGCAGCGTCGATGAGACCTCGACCACCTCGCCGGTCGGCTCGAGGCGATACGCGATCGTATCCTGGCGCGTCGCGCGAAGGCTCTGCGCCTGCGCCTTGCCGCGCGCCTCGGCCAGCGCCTCGGCGAAGTTGGCGAAGAGGACCGTCAAGAGCAGCAGGATCGCCAGCGCCGACTGGTAGACGATCAGCCCGATCCCGTAGCCGCGTACCATCGAGTCCACGGCGATGATCGTCGTCAGCGCCCAGCCGACCTCGACCAGGAACATGACCGGATTACGGGCCATGTTGCGCGGGTCGAGCATCGCGAAAGAGCGGACCGCGGCCATTCGCACCAGCGCAGGCTCGAAGAGCTTGAGCCGGCGCGTCTGACGCCTTTGAAGCTTCATCGCCCTCGAGTCGAAAGTGGCCCGCTCGGGGGTCTGTGTCGGGCTGGCAAGACTCATCTGATCCTCAGGTTTTCTGTGTTCAGTTTTCAGCGTTCAGGAATGTCTTTCGCCTCGCGCCCCCGAGGCCTCAAGGCACCGCCTTGGCCGTGGAAAGATGGTCGGCGATCGGTCCCAGGACGACGGCCGGCATGAACGAGAGCGCACCGACCAGGAGGACCGTCCCCAGGAGCATCGCGGCGAACGTCAGGTCGTTGGTCAGGAGAGTGCCCGAGGACGGCGGGACCCGTTTCTTCTGCGAGAGGAAGCCGGCGATCGCGATCGGCAGGACCAGGGCGGGGAACCGGCCGAGCAGCAAGATCATCCCCGTGCCGATGTTCCACGCGGGATTGTTATCCGAAAGCCCCTCGAATCCGGACCCGTTATTGGCCGAGGCCGAGGTGACTTCATAGAGGATCTCGCTGAAGCCGTGCGGGCCGGGATTCAGGACCGAGGTCCGGCCATAATCCGTCGCGGCGAAGAACGCGGCCCCGCAGCAGATCAGCAGCGGATGGATCAGCATGACCACCATGGCCAGCTTGACCTCCCGGGCCTCGACCTTCTTGCCGAGATACTCGGGCGTCCGCCCGACCATCAGGCCGGCGAGGAACACGGCGACGATGACATACATCAGCATGTTCAGGAATCCGGCCCCGATCCCGCTGAAATCGACGTTGAGCATCATCAAGGCCATCGGGACGACCCCGCCCAGCGGCTGGAAGCTGTCGTGCATCGAATTCACCGACCCATTCGAAGTCGCCGTCGTCATCGCGGCCCAGGTCGCCGAGGCGACCGGCCCGTGGCGCACCTCCTTCCCTTCCATGTTGCCCCCGCGGGCGACCGGCAGGCCATCCATCGCGGCACTCGGACGGATCTCCGACCCGATGGCGATGACGACGCCGACCAGCAGGAGCAGCATCATCACGCCGAAGATCACCGCGGCGTGCGCGCGATCCCGGATCATCCTCCCGAACATGACGATCGAGGCCATCGGGATGATGATGATCGAGACGACTTCGAGGAGGTTGCTCCACGGGCTGGGATTCTCGAACGGATGGGACGAATTCGGGCCGAAGAAACCGCCCCCGTTGGTGCCGAGCTGCTTGATCGAGACCTCGGCGGCCACCGGGCCCAGGGCGATCGCCTGCTCCCCCTTCTCGAGCGTGCTCGCCTTCGCCGCGCCCTCGAACGTCATCGGCACTCCGGTGGCCACCAGCAGGACCGCGACGAGGACCGCCGCCGGGACGAGGACCAGGACCAGGCTTCGAATGGTATCCAGGTAGAAATCGCCCAGATGCCGGTCGCCGCGCAGCCCTCGGATCACCGCCAGCATCACGGCCAGCCCGCAAGCGGGCGTGACGAACTGGAGCCAGACGATCCCTCCAAGCTGGCTGAAATAGGACAGATGCTGCTCGCCCGAGTAATGCTGCAAGTTCGTGTTCGTCACGAATGAGCAGACCGTGTTGAAGATCACGGCGGTATCGGCCCCGGGATGATCGACGCCCGCCGCGTCCTTGTACCCGAGAGTCGTGAGGGATCCTTTGCCGGCCGGGTTGAGGGGGAGGATGCCCTGCGCCAGCAGGATCAGGAACGACAGCACGAACAGGGCGGCATTGAACGCGAGTAACGACGTCGCGTAGCGCCTCCAGCCCATTTGCGCGGGCTGGCGATGACCGAGCGCCCGGAGCAGGAGCATCGGTATGGAGTCGATACCCTTGCCGACGCGCTCCGGCGCCGGGTCGAGGGCGCGGGCCATCCACCAGCCCAGGGGCAACGATCCCGCGATCGGCAAGCCGATCGCCCAGAACGGATGCAGCAGCGACGAATCCACTCGAAACCTCCCGATCCCGCCGGACTAGAATCGTTCCGGTCGAATCATCACATAACCCAGATAAATGAGGGCAGCGACTGTCAACAAACCGGTCAAGTAAATCACGTGGAACTCCCCGGCGTTACAGGTGGTCGCACGCCGCGACCAGGGCGAAGAAGAGCCCGAAGAAGGCCATCCCCAGGACGATCGTCGCGAGAGACATCATTTCGCTGTTCCTTGTTGCTGATCAACGCCCGCGTAATCCGCTCGGGAACCAATCGCGGAGGACACTGAAGGAGCCATGTCCGTCCCGCTCCTTGAGGGTGGCCAGTCGATCGAGGAGCTCATGCGCCGGTTCCGACCGGGGATCGAGCGCGACGACTTCCCGGAGCATCCGCTCGGCCTCCTCGAACTCGCAGCGATTCAAGGCCCGCTTGGCCCGGACGAGGTCAAATGCGATCTCCTTGGAGTGGCCCTCGTTCCTGGCGGGAGGTTCGGGAGGTTTCGCGGGATGGTGGACCTCTCGGCGGAGGACGTCGGCCACGACGTCGCGGAGATCCTGCGGCGTGATCGGCTTGGCCAGGAAATCGATGGCGCCCAGCTTCATCGCCGCGACGGCGTCGGGGATGCTGCCGTGGGCGGTGAGCATCACAACGGGCGTGCAATCCCGCTCGGCCCGGAGGCGACGGAGGGTCTCCATGCCATCCAGCTTCGGCATCCGCAAATCCAGGACGACGAGGTCGCAAGGCGACACGCGAAGATGACCCAGGGCCCCGATCCCGTCCGCGGCCTCGCGGACCTCGTAGCCCGAGGATTCCAGCGTGGTCCGCAGCATGAGCCGCACATTCGGCTCGTCATCGACGATCAAGACGCATTTCGTTGGGAGCATGTCAACGGACCTCCCGAATCGACCAGGTCGCGCGAATCATGGCAAGCCGGGAGGGTGAACGAGAACGTCGTCCCCTTCCCCGGCTTGCTCTCGACGTCGATCTGGCCGCCATGAGCGGTGAGTATTTCGCGGACGATCGCCAGGCCCAGGCCCGCACCGCCTGCCTGCGAATTCCCGGGGATTCGATAGAATTTTTCGAAGATGCGCGGCAGGTGCTCGTCGGCGATTCCCCGGCCCGTGTCCTGGACATGGAATCGGGCCGAGTCGCCGATCGGCTCGACCTCGATGCGGATCGAGCCCCCGCGCGGCGTGTGCTGGATGGCGTTGACGATCAGGTTGTCGAAGACGTGCTCGATCCGATCGCGATCGACCATCACGACGAGGGATTCCCCGTCCCCTTCGGCCTCCAGCGCGATGGAAGCGTCATCGGCCCGGTTCTGCATCCTCGCGGCCGCCCCCGCGATGAGTTCGCTCGCCGGGATGGGCTGGAGGTCCAGCTTGACGCGGCCCTGCTCGATCCTTGTCAGGTCGAGCAGGTCGTTGATCATGGCCAGGATGCGGTCCGAATCCTGCGCGCCGCCAGCAGCAGCTCGATTTGCTTGGGAGTGAGCGGGCCCACGACCTCTTCCAGCAAGAGGTGGACGGCCATCTGCACGCTCGTCAGCGGAGTCTTCAACTCGTGGCTGACGGTCGAGACCATGTCGCTCTTCAATCGATCGAGGAGTTGGAACTTGGTCACATCCAGGAGGGCGACCGCGGCGCCGATCAGCTCGTCGGGGTTCGTCCGGATCGCCACGACGCGGGGCAGGAAATAGCGTTCCTGGCCGCCATCGGCGAGGAGGATGGCCTGCTCGAGCCCGAGCGGGAGGTAGTCGCCGCGTCCGGCCAGCACGTCGCCGACCCGGGATTTCAGCGGCGAGGGCGGATACCAGGGGACGGGCGGCTCCGTCGCCGGGATGACGCCCAGCAGTCGACGCGCCGCCGGATTGGCCTGCTCCACCGCGCCGGCCAGGTCGAGGACGACGACCGGGTCGGGGAAGGAATCGATCGTCGCCTGCGCGGTCTTCTGGCGCGGAGCAGCCGGGCCGTCCCGGCCTGCCGGTAATCGCGGAGGGTCCGGGCCATCTCATTGAAGGCATGGGCCAGGTCGCCCAGCTCGTCGCGAGAGGCGGCCGGGACGATCTGGTCGAGCTCGCCGCGAGCCAGGGCACGAGCCCCGTCGGTGACCGCGTGGATCGGGCTGAGGATCGACCGGCTCAGGCGCAGGGCAAGGCCCAAGGTCAGGGCCACCGCGCCGATCAGCGCGACGATCATCAGCCGGATCGATGTGGATGCGTTCTCGCGGGCCCGACGGTCCATCGCCTTCATGTTCTCCTGATTCAATCGCAGCACCTGGTCCGCATTCTTCCGGATCTCGTCGAAGGCCGGCTCGAGCTCACGCGCGTAGACCTCGGCCCTTCGCCAGGCCGGCTCGGCGGGGAGCGCGAAGAAGCGATCCGCCGCCGCCTCGTACTCGCGGAAGAGGCGCTTCAGGGCGTCGGCGGGCTCCTGCTCCCCCTCGACCGTGACGTTCCCCAGCTCGGTCTCCAGGTTCTGCTCGAAGTGGGGCCGATTCCGGTTGAACTGCTCCTTACCCCGATCGGGCCGGCCGTCGACCGAGAAGGCATGGCCGGCGTCCTTGCGCTCGATGATCTCGAAGAGTAGGCCGGAATCCATCCGCTCGATCGCCTCCTTCATCCCCTCGGCCGCCAGCACGCTCCGGAAGTTCTCGCGAAGGATCACATCAATGTTATTACCAAGCCGATAAAACATGATGACAGCCCAGAGTCCGAGCGCCACCATGATCGCCAGTGTCGGCAAGAGTCCGATGAGTAGCTTGGCCTGCAGGGTCTTCACATTGCACATCCTTGACTCGAGTCACAGCGATTGTCATGCCGCAAGTGCTCCCTCGCGTGCTCCATTGCCGCAAACGCCGATCCGTCAAGGGGATCAATCATGTGCCTGAAATCGTACGCGTTCATCAGCCGCTCCGTCGCGCCCTGCGAATTGCACGAATCTCGATGCCGGCCCTTGCAAAATGCACGCCGAGCGATGCGTGGATCGTATCGTCCCGCGGTGCCTGATGGCGAAATCTCAGAGGCCAAGTTGCTTGCGCTTGCGATAAAGGGTGCTCGGATCGATGCCCAGGATGCGTGCCGCGTCCTCGCGGCTCGGGGAGCCGGCGAGGATCAGGCGGATATGCTCGGCCTCGAGCTGCTCGAGGGTCACCGGCCGGCCCACCTCGATCGGGCCGCCGGCCGCGGAGACCGATCGGGGCATCGCCGAGGTGATGCGTCCCGGCAGGTCTTCGCGGTCGAGCACGGGATTCTTGGCGAAGATCGCGGCGCGTTCCATGGCGTTTCGCAGCTCCCGGAGGTTGCCGGGCCATCCATACTCGAGCAGGGCCTCACGAGCCGCCGGAGTGAGGCCCTCGATCGTCTTACCCATCCGATGGGCGAAGAAGTCCAGAAGGTGCTCCGCCAGGGTGATTCGATCCGATCGCGCTCGTAGAGGCGGTAGGGTGAGCTCCACGACATTCAGGCGAAACCAGAGGTCCTCCCGGAACTGCCCGGCGGCGACGGCGGCTTCGAGGTCGCGATTGGTCGCCGCCACGAGCCGGACGTCGGCCGACCGCGAGCGGGCCTCTCCGACCCGCTCATAGCGGCGTTCCTGCAGGAAGCGGAGCAATTTGGGCTGGAGCGGTAGGGGGAGGTCGCCGATCTCGTCGAGGAAGAGTGTTCCCCCCTCGGCCGCCGCGACTTTGCCCTCCGCATCCGCGACGGCCCCCGTGAATGCACCCGGACGTGACCGAAGAGGGCGCTCTCCAGGAGCTCGGCGCTGAGGCTGGGGCAACTGACCGTGACCAGCGGCGCCCGGGCACGTCGGCTCCAGCCGTGGATGGCCCGAGCCAGGACCCCCTTCCCGGTCCCGCTCTCGCCCCGAATCAGGACCACGGCATCGGTCGCGGCGACCTGGCGCCCCTGCTCCAGCACGAGTCGCAACTGGGGATCGTCGCTGACCAGAGAGACCTCGGGGATCTCGCCCGCGATCTGCTCCTCCAGGTCGTCCACGCGATTCTGGAGGTTCCGGAATCGCTCGACCCGCTCCAGCACGGCGCGGACCTGGGCCGGCGCGAACGGTTTCGGCAAGTAATCGAACGCGCCGCGACGCATCGCCTCGACCGCGTTGTCGATGCTCCCGTGAGCCGTGATGATCACCACGGCCATCCGAGGTGCCCGTCGCAGGAATGTCTCCATCAGGTCGAAACCCGAGTCCTGGCCGAGCCGGAGGTCCAGCAGCGCCACGTCGAATCGCGATCGCTCGAGCGCCTTCAATGCGTCGGCGATCCCCGAGGCTTCCTCGACCGCTTGGCGCTTCGACTCGAGGGCCGCTCGGAGGGTCGCGCGGATATTCGGCTCGTCATCAACGATCAGGATTCGCATGGCTCGATCTGGAGAAGGAGGAGCGTGTTCGTCTCCTCAATTGTGGTCGATCGCATGCCGGGAGTATAGGGGATCGGGCAAGGATTCGGGCTTCGCGCGACGGGAATCCGAGAGGGATGGGAACGGCCGCTCGGGCCCGACGAGACCGGTGATGACCCGGTGCCCGATCAGCTCAGCACCGGTTTCATGACATGGCCATCCACGTCGGTGAGGCGGAAGTCCCGCCCGGCATACCGGTAGACGAGCCGGGTGTGATCGATCCCCATCAGGTGTAGGATGGTCGCGTGGTAGTCGTGAATATGGACGGGGTTTGAGGTGATGGTGATGCCGAACTCGTCCGTCTCGCCGAACGCAAGCCCTCCCCGGACCCCTGCGCCGGTCAGGAGGGACGTGAACGCCTTGGCATAATGATTCCGGCCCTTGCTCTGGGGCGAGTCCGTCCAGGGGGTCCGACCGAACTCCGTGCAGATGGCCACGAGCGTGTCGTCGAGCAGTCCCCGCTGCTTCAGGTCTCTCAGCAGCGCCGCGATGGCGCGATCGACGCGCAGGGCTTTCGGCCGATGATCTTCCATGTTGCCGTGAGCATCCCAGTTATTATTCGATCCGGTGTCGATCAACTCGACGACCCGGACGCCTCGCTCGATCAGCCGACGGGCGACGAGGCATTGGTGGCCGAACGAAGAGGTGTCCCCCTCGGGAATCGCGTATGATGCGAGCGTCTTCCTCGACTCCTTGGTGACGTCCAGGGCCTCGGGCGCCTCGCGCATCATGCCTCGCGCCACGTCGAAGCTCGCGGAGCGCGCGCGGAGGTCGGCGTCATCGGGCCGGGACCGGGCGTGGTACTCATTCACATCCCGGAGCATGACCTTTTCCAGCTCGCTCAGGGTTGCCGGGCGGGCCTGCGGCCGCAGATCCGGGATCGGTTCCGCGCCCGGGATGATCCTGACTCCCTGGTGGACCGGCGGGAGGAAGCCGCTGTCCCAGACCTGGCCGCCGGCGTACGGCAGGTGTTCGCAAAGGACCACGTAGGCGGGCAAGTTGGGATTCGACGTCCCCAAACCATAGCTGATCCAGGCGCCGATGCTCGGCATCGGGATCGTCGCCGAGCCGGTGTGCATCGCCAGGACCGCCTGGAAATGCTCGACGATGTCCGTGTGCATCGACCGGATCACGCAGAGTTCATCGGCCATGGATCCGAGGTTCGGGAACAGCTCGCTGATCATCAAGCCCGACTCGCCGCGAGGCCGGAATCGGAACGGCGATCCCATGAGCGGGCGGTCGAGCGTCTCGTCGGGCCTCAGGCCGAACGACGGGACCGATTTCCCGTGATAACGGGCAAGCGCCGGCTTGTAGTCGAACGTATCGACGTGCGAGAAGCCACCCGTCAGGAAGATGATGAGAAGGTTCCTGGCCTTCGGCTGGTGGTGTGTCGGCAACGGGGCCAGCAGACCGCCGCCATCCCGCTCCGCCGCCAGGGCCAGTGACGAGTAGAGCCCCGGTCCGGCCGCCGCGGCCGCGGATGACCTCAAGAATGCCCGCCGCCCTATCCGCATCGGTTCACTCATTGATGACCTACCATACAAGAATTCTTTTGTCCGCAGATGAACGCAGATCGGACAGGATGGGAAACCAACTCAACTCCGGTTCGATCCTCATTGTCTGGCTTTCTGATCTGGGTTAATCTCCGGCCCGTCTCATCAATTCAAATTGAATTCTTTTGTAAGATGGTGAACACAGATGATACGGGATAAGAAACAATCTCATCTACCGTTCGATTCTCATCGTCTTGATTTCTGATCTGCGTTCATCTGCGTCATCTGCGGACGTTCTCTTCAATTCGATCCAATTTCAATCGATGTAGAGGAACTCATTGGCGGTCAGGAGGACCTTCGCGAAGCTGGTCCAGGTCTCCTTCTCGATGATCTCCGAGGGAAGATTCTCGGCCGCCAAGCCTGCGGAAGCATCCCGGATGAAGCCGAGGGCCCGATCCAGCTCGGATCGATCGGGGGGCCGTCCCCAGGCCAGTTTATAGCCCAGCTCGATCCGCGTCAGGTCGTCGGTCCTGGCGGCGATCAAGCGACGTGCCAGGCCTCCGGCGTTTTCCAACACGTAGGGATTGTTCAGGAAAAAGAGGGCCTGGATGGGCACGATCGAGCGCGTGCGCACATCGGTCGAGGAGTTCGTATCGGGGCCGTCGAAGATCGCCAGGAAGGGGTGTTTCAGCAGGCGCTGGGTCATCAGGTAGACGCTGCGGTGGTCGGTCGGATAGACCGTCTTGAACGCGTCGTGCTGGGTCCAGCGCCAGGACTCGATCGGCGGGAACGGGTGGCGCCCCGGACGGCTCCGGTCGAGTCGGCCCGAGACGGCCAGCATCGCGTCGCGGATCGACTCCGCGTCGAGACGCCTGCGCGGATAACGCCATAGCAATCGGTTTTCGGGATCGAGCGCGGCATCCCGCTCGTCCTGCTCGCTCGCGAGCTGATAGGTCTCCGACAGCACGATTTCGCGATGGATGGCCTTGATCGACCAGCCGGCGGAGACGAGTCGGGCCGCGAGCCAGTCGATGAGTTCGGGATGGCTCGGCGGCTCGCCCCGTACGCCGAAATTCGACGGGGTCGCGACGATCCCTCGGCCGAAGTGATGTTGCCAGATCCGGTTCACCATGACCCGAGCCGTCAAGGGATTGTCGGGTCGCGTCAACCATTGCGCCAACTCTCGACGACCGCTGCCCTCTCCCGGGGACACGGACGGGGGAGGCTCGCCGGCCATGAACGCGAATCGCGGAACTCCGCGCGGGACGACAGGCCCGGGACTGGCCGGATCCCCACGGCGCTGGAGCGGGACATCCACCGGCTTTCCTTCGGTCACCGCATAGCTGCCGGGCATGTCCGGGGGGAGGGACGTCCGCTTCAGTCGCGTGGCTTCGGTCTGGAATTCTGCCAGGTGTCGACGATCTCCCGGGGACTTCGAGGACCCCAGGGAAGCGAGGATCCGATCGAGCTCGGCGATCCGCTCGCGGTAGGCCTTGAGGCCCGGCTCGGCGCGGGCCGGCTCCACGAGCGGGACGAAATTCATCCGCGGGAATCCCTTCGACTGGGTCTCCTCGGAGCCCGCCCAGGGGAATGTCGTGCTGGCGAAGATCCCGTAAAGTGCGTAGTAGTCCGTCTGAGCGACCGGGTCGAACTTGTGGTCGTGGCATCGGGCGCAACGGAGCGTCAGGCCCATGAAGGCACGGCCCGTGGTCTCGATCGTATCCTCGAGCGTCAGGTGCCAGAGCTCGAAGGGTCCGGTCCCATATCGACGCGAGAGCGCGAGGAACCCGGTGCCGACGATCGACTCGGCATAATCCTCGCCGGACTGGTCGCGGGCAAGGATGTCGCCGGCCAGTTGCTCGCGGACGAACCGGTCGTAAGGCTTGTCTTTGTTGAATGAGCCGATGATATAGTCGCGATAGCGGGCGGCCTCGGGCACGGGGTAATCGGCGTTGTCGCCGGCCGTGTCGGCATAGTGCGCGACATCCATCCAGTGCCGGCCCCATCGCTCGCCGTAATGCGGCGACGCCAGCAAGCGGTCGACGACCTTGACGAAAGCATCCGCGCCGGGATCGGCGAGGAATGCATCGAGTTCCTCGGGCGTCGGCGGTAATCCGATCAGGTCGAAAGTCGCCCGACGAAGCAAGGTCCGTCGATCGGTCCGTCTCACGGGATGCAGGCCGGCCGCCCGTCGCCGGGCCGCGATGAAGCGATCGATCGGCCTCGCGGACCAACCGCTCGGGTCAACCGGCGGCTCGACGGCCTTGACCCGCTCGAAAGCCCAGTGCCGCGCCGCCGACTGGCCTGCCGGGACGCTCGGGCGGCGACGATCGGCCGGCCAGATGGCTCCGTCGGCAACCCACTTCGCGAAGGCGGCGATCACATCATCCGGAAGCCGCCGGTCGGGCGGCATCTCAACCTCGTCATGAGTCTGTCGAATCGCCTCGATCAACAGGCTCGTATCCGGGTGGCCGGGAACGATCGCCGGACCTCGGTCGCCCCCCTTGATCAGGGCTTCAAGCGAGTCGACCTTGAGGCCGCTACTGGTCTTCTTGCCCCCGTGGCACGGCAGGCAATCGTTCGCGAATACCGGCCGGATCTTCAACTCGAAAAACGTCTCCGGAGACTCGTCGGCGCGTGCCAGACCGGCCAGGAAGATGCAGACCAACACGATCGAGGCGGAGAGTCGAGCCATCACGTCAACTCCTGAGAGGAGGGTCGTTCACCACGCAAGCAGTGCAGGGGTCAGGAATCCCATCGCTTGGAGGAGCGGAGCGGTTTAACAGAAGTTACACAAATTGCCGCCGCATGGCAATCATGCCGGCTCGGTTCCCGAGAGCCCGGAGAAGCTCCAGGAAGACGGATTCTGTAGCTCAGTTCCCCGTATTTCTTGGCGTCGTTGACGTCTTGGCGGTTCAATGGGATTCGAGCAGAGTCTCGGCTCATTCCCGTCAATCTTTGCCATCCCGAGAAAAAAACGATCGAGCGGCGATGAGCCGGCAGTATTGAGGAAGAACGACCGAGGATCGTCAATCGGCACGCGGCGGGGGGAACGTTGATGGTTAGGGGGCAACAATCAGGGCTCGTACTGGGCCAGATGCAGCGACTCTTCAACCGTGGGACTGCCTCGGGCTTGTCGGAAGGGCAGCTCCTGGCGCGTTACGTCGGCGAGCGCGACGAGGTGGCCTTCGAGGCGATCGTGTCGCGGAATGGACCGATGGTGCTGGGCATCTGTCGGCGATTGCTCGAAGACCCGAACGACGTGGAAGACGCCTTCCAGGCCACGTTCCTCGTGCTGGTGAAAAAAGCGCGATCGCTCCGCGACCGCGACCTGCTGGCGAACTGGCTGTATGGGGTAGCCCTTCGGGTCGCGACGCGGTCTCGCAGAGACCGGACTCGCCGACGGATTCGGGATCGGACCGTCGATCGAGACAACGTCGTGTTCGATACGAACGACCACGATCGGGATGAGCTTCGAACCGTGCTCGATGGGGAGGTCGCCCGTCTGCCGGCCAAGTTCCGGACGCCGATCGTGTTGTGCTACCTCGAGGGCCTGACGCACGACCAGGCGGCCGAACGCCTTCGATGCCCGGTGGGAACGATCCGGAGCCGGATGGCCAAGGGCCGCGAGCTGCTTCGGTCGCGATTGACCCGGCGCGGGCTCGCCCCGACTCCGAGCTTCCTCGCGATCGGGCCGATCTCGGGAGTTTCCCCGGCCGTCCCCCCTGCCCTCCTCGGCCGTACGATCGCTTCCGCGGCCAGCGTGGTGGCCGGACGGTGGCTCGTCACGGATATCACCTCAACATCCGTCATGTCTCTGACACAGGGAGTATTGCGAACGATGTCACTCACAAAGTGGATCACCCCCGCATCGACGATCATGGTCCTCGGTATCCTCGGCGGCGGCATCGGTTTGGCGGCGCGTCAGAACGGTCCCGAGTCGGCCGCCAAGCAAGCTGAGGCTGAGTCGTCGCAGACGCCGGTCAACCCTGCGAGGAAAGCCCTCAAGGACGCTCAGAACGGGATCAACGAGTACGAGAAGCAACTCAAGGTCGCCCAGGCGCAGATCGAGCAGCAGCACGGGGAGATCTTGGCCCTGAAGGAACGGATTCAGGCTCTCGAGGCGCGAGCGGCCGGAGAGGGTCGAACCGAGACAACCCAACTTCCCGGTCCCACTCCAAAGGGACAAGAACAGCGGATCGACCCATTCAACGCGGCGCCGGGCGACGTTCCACTTTCTCCCGACATCATCACTACGAGCCCCTTTGGGGTGATCGTCTCCCAATCTGCCAAAGGCGACCGGGTCATCATCTATTCGACTGACGCGACCGATCAAGGCATAGGCCGAGCGTACCGTCCTCCACAGGGGACGAAAGTCGTAGAGGCGAGGGTCTGGCAACACTATGTCCTGATCGCGGCAAACGGTCCAAAAGCAGCCCAACTGGCTGCATACAATGTCTCACGCGGCAAGTGGGCCACGGCGGATCTGCGCGGAGGCATCAACCATTCCCTGTTCTTTTTCCAGATGGGAGGGAGCAACGAAGATCTGCTCGTGACTCCTTCCTTCCAGGGCTCGCCTCTGACCCAGATCGCGGTTTTCGATAGTGGTCGATTCGGCTGGTTCGTCCAGGACCTGGTCGAGCCGTGGGACGAACAGGGAGGAACCAGCCCGTTGGTCAAAGGTCGCGTTGCGGCTTACGTGCTGGGCCGGCATGTCTACGCTTATAGCGCCGAGGCGGGGCGCTGGGATACCCTCAACCTGGAAAGGCCTTTCGTACGCACCGGTATCGCCGGCATGGGACCTGAGGTCACGGACAATTCGGTCGCCCTCTCAGAAGGCGGGCGGCTGCACGTCTTCGCCGCCAAGACGGGCCGATGGCAGACGATCGACCCGAAGGATTGAGAGGTCGTGATGCCCCCAATCATCCTGGATTGATCTCATCCTGTTAATCCTGTCAATCCTGTCCAGAATCGATTCAAATCCGGAGAGACAGGGCCGACAGGATGAACAGTATGAGATTCATTGACAGTTTTGGAATTCCGAATTCGGAATCCTGAATCCGATCCTTTCAAGTGCCCTGGAGGCAGATCTCGCGGACTTCCTCGCTGCGAATCACCACCACCCTATTGCGGCCTTCCCGCTTCGCCCGATACAGGGCGTCGTCGGCGCGCTGGAGTACCGCGACCGCCCCGGTCCTTTCGCCGACTCCGGTCGTGGCGACCCCGACGCTGATGGTGATCGAAACATCGCCGGCCGAGGTCGCCACCGGTTCGCCGGCGATGCAATGTCGCAAGCGTTCGGACAGTTGCCGCGCGGCCTCCGCGTGGCACCCCGGCAGCACGATGAGGAATTCTTCCCCGCCGTAGCGGCCCATCGCGTCGTACCGCCTCAGCGCGGGACATCCGCGCCGCCACCGCCTGCAACACGGCATCCCCGGCGAGGTGGCCATAAACGTCATTCACGTGCTTGAATTTGTCGAGGTCCACCAGGATCGCGGCGAGGGCGGTCCCTTCGCGCTCGCCGCGTGCCAGTTCCCTCTGCAAGATGTCGATGATCGCCCCGTGGTTCCAGACGCCGGTGAGGGAGTCATGGGTGGCCTGCTCGCGCAAGGCTTCCTGGAGTTGGATGATCCGTTCCCCGGCCCGAACGCGGACCTTCAGCTCCTGGGCATCGTACGGCTTGCTCAGGTAATCGTCGGCGCCGGCCTCCATACCCGCGACGATGTCCTGCTTGCTGACCTTCGATGTGAGGAGGAGGACATAGACGTAGGCTCCCTGGCTCGTCTGGCGGAGCCGCCGGCAGATGTCCGATCCGTCCAGGCCCGGCATCATCCAGTCGAGGATGGTCAATCGGGGAGAGTCCTCGAACTGGAGCACTTCCCAGGCCTTCGTCCCATCTTCCACGGAGATCACCTCATATCCCCACCTGGTCAGCAGGGATTCCAGCTTGCACCGTGCCACATCGTCGTCCTCGGCGATCAGGATTCGCATGCGGTGCTACTCCCCGAAAATTCGGCCAGATCGCGATGGAGGAGGGCGAGCTCATTCTCCAGGGCGTCTCTCGCCTCTGCCGCGCATTGCAGGTCGCCGACGCGCCCCATCTCCTCCAGCCTCCGAGCCGCCTCGTGAGCCTTTTTGGCGCCGAAATGGCTCACCGACCCCTTCAGCTTGTGCGAGCTGCGCTCGAGCCTCGCGCCGTCCGCTTGAGCGATCGATTCGCGGATGTCGGCGAGGATCGCGGAGTACTGGTCGAGGAAGCACCCGATCAGCTTCACCAGGAGCTCCCGATCATCGTCGAGCTCGGCGAGGATCGCCGTCGGGTCCCAGGCGGCCGCCATGCTGGCAGGCTTGACCTGGACGTCCGCGTCCTTCGGAGTTGGTCTCGCCCCCGCGAGCAGGCCGTCGATCGTGTCGAAGATTTCTCGAGCACGAAATGGCTTGGAGGCGTATGCGTCCATGCCTGCCGCCAGGCAACGCTCCCGGTCACCCTTCATGGCGTGGGCCGTCAGGGCGATGATCGGCGTGTGCTTGCCGGCGGCATCCTCCCTTCGGCGGATGGCCGCCGTGGCGGCGAGCCCGTCCATCACGGGCATCTGTACGTCCATCAAGACGATGTCGAACGGCTCGCTCTCCAGGACGTGCAGGGCTTCCTGGCCGTTGTTCGCGACCACGACGGTGTGCCCCCGCCTCCGGAGGATCTCGACCGCATACGTCTGGTTGACCTCGTTGTCCTCCGCGAGGAGGATCCGGAGTCCGCCCTGAGCGGGGTCCGCGGGAGGCATCCGGGTGGATGACGATGCGTCCCGACCGACTTTTCTCGGATTCTGGTGCAAGGCCGTCAGGATGGCGTCCAGCAGCTCGGACTGCTTGATCGGCTTGCGCAGGTAGGCGGGGATGCCCAGCTCCTGGCAGCGGGCCATCTCTCCGGGCCTGTCGGCGGACGAGAGGAGCATGAGGATCGCGCCGGCGAGGTCGGGTCGGCGGCGGATCTCGGAGGCGACCTCGAGTCCCTGCATGTCCGGCATCTGGGAATCGAGGAGGACCAGGCGGTAGGGGGCGCCCTGCGCCGCGGCGGCTTCCATTTCCGCCAGGGCTTCCCGCCCGCCGTTCGCGCCGTCGGGCCTCATCCTCCAGTTCGACAGCAACTCCTCCAGGACAGCCCTGTTCGTCGCGTTATCGTCAACGACCAGGGCTCGCAGCCCTTCGGGAGCGATCGGTTCCGTGTCTTCCGCGACATGGTCCCGGCGCTCGGGTTGGAAGATTGCCGTGAAATGGAAACGACTCCCCTTCCCCACCTCGCTTTCGACCCCGATCATTCCGCCCATGAGGGCGACCAATTGGGAGCAGATGGCCAGTCCCAGGCCTGTACCCCCGAATCGTCGCGAGGTGGAGCTATCCGCCTGCGTGAAGGCGTCGAAGATGGATCGCAGTTTGTCGGCGGGGATTCCCTCGCCGGTGTCGGTGACGCAGAAGTTCAGGCCGACCTGGTCCTCGCCGCACGGTTCGGTGGAGATCCGGACGACCACCTCGCCGCGCTCGGTGAACTTGATCGCATTTCCCACGAGATTGATGATGACCTGGCTCAGGCGCATCGGGTCGCCGACCACGGCCGTGGGGACATCGGGGTGAACGTGGAGGATCAGCTCGAGTCCCTTCTTCTGCGCCCGCGTCGACAGGGTCCTGATCGTATCGCCGAGCGTTTCCCGGAGGTCGAAACCCGTTTCCTCCAGTTCCATCCTGCCGCATTCGATCTTGGAATAATCCAGGATGTCGTTGATGATCCCCAGGAGAGAGCCGGCCGAGTCCTGGGCCATCTGCACGTGGTGGCGTTGCAACCCGGTGAGGTCCGAATCCAGGGTCAGGTCGAGCATGCCCATCACGCCGTTCATCGGGGTGCGGATCTCATGACTCATATTGGCGAGGAACTCGCTCTTGGCACGATTGGCCGCGTCGGCCGTGGCCATGGCCCGGCGCAACTCGGCCTCCGCTGCCTTGCGGCGGTCGATGTTTCGACAGGCGATCAGGACGCCCCGCACATCCGGGGTTTCGTCCAGTAAGGGATTGAGCACCGCCTCCAGGCAGAAGTCGCTCCCATCGGCTCTCCGGCAGCGGGTCTCGAAGCGAGAGGGAATCCTCCTCCCGATCACCGAATGGAGCTTATCTTTCGCCAGCTGCACGTCATCCGGGTGGATGAAGTCGAGCGCCGGCTTGCCCAGCAGTTCCGCCTCCGTGTATTCCATCTCGGCCAGTGTCGAGGGCGTGACATAGACGATGGTCCCCTCCGCATCCGTCTCGATGATCAGGTCGATCATGCTCGTCGTGATCCGTCGGAAGCGGTTCTCACTCTCCCGGAGTGTCTCCTCCACGCGCCTCCGCTCGGTGATGTCGCGGACCACGCCGACGGCGCACCACTCGCCCCGCAGCCTGACACCGGCCATCGAGAGCTCGACGGGGAAGCAGTGGCCGTCCTTGTGAACGCCCTCGAGTTCCATCAGCTTCCCGATCGCGTCCCCCTGGCCGGTGCCGATGAAGGTGGGCCTCGCTTGCTCGTAGAGTTCGCGGTTGTGCGGGGAGGCCAGGAACTGGTGCAGGTCGCGTCCCAGGATCTCCTCGCGCGTGAAGCCGAATATCCGCTCCGCGGCGACATTCCAGTGCCCGACCCGACCCGCCGAGTCCATGAGGATCACGGCGTCGAGCGCGGTGTCGCTGATGGCCCGCAGCGTCTCCTCGCTGGCCCGCATCTCTTCCTCATCGCGTTTGCGGGCGCTGATGTCACGCGCGTTGAGGATGCTGCCGCAGACCTGGCCCCGTTCGTCCAGGAGCGGATTGGCCACGATTTCGGCCCAGATGTATCGCCCATCGGCGTGACGGCCGCGGAATTCCCCGCGCACGGGAATCCCGTCTCGGTTCAGCGTGTTGAACCGGGACAGCCCGAGTTCCATGTCATCCGGGTGAAGAAAGGAGAGGATCGACTTGCCGACCATCTGTTCGGAAGAGTACCCCAGCAGCGACAGGGATGAGGGCGACACGTATTCGTAGAGGCCTTCCGCGGTGACCTGGCCGACGAAATCCAGGACGTTGGCCATGATGCGGCGGAAGCGCGCCTCGCTCTCGCGAAGGGCGGCCTCGATCCGCCTGGGCTCGGTGATGTCGCGTACGATGCCGACGGAGCCGATGCTTCTCCCGTCCGGGTCGGACATCGCGGTGACGACCACGCTCACGAAGAGGTTAGACCCGTCCTTGCGGACGTTGGTCAATTCGTGCTCTGTATCGTAGCCCAGGCGAGCCGGCACGTGGAAAACGTCCATGCCGACGATGGGCCGACCCAGTTCCCGCGACAACTCCTCGCCCCGCGCACGGATCTCGGCTTCGAGGGTCAAGATGCCCGGAGTCTGCCGTCCGATCAGCTCCTCGGCGGAATAGCCGAACATGCGCTCGGCACCCTTGTTGAAGACAGTGAAGAGCCCATCCCTGTCGGTGGCCATGATGGCCACCCGGGTGGCCCCATCGAGGACGCCTCTCAAGAGAGAGTTCGTGTCGGACAGGGCCGCTTCCGCCCGCGTCCGCTCGATGCCCAGGGCGATCTGGCTCGCGATGGATTCCAGGGCAGCGAGCGTCGCATCGGAGAGCGGCTCGCGGGCATAGAGGGCCATGGCCCCGCACAAGCGGTCTCCGAGGACGAGCGGGTGGCCTGCGAATGCGACCAGTCCCTCGCTCCGGGCCCATTCTTGATCGTGGACTTGCGGGTCGCCGATGACCTGATTGGTCAGGTATGACCTTCGATCCTGGGCGATCTGGCCGATCTTGGCCTCTCCTATTCGCACTCGGGAATGGGCGCCGTCCAGGCGGGTGTCCACGCCGGCACTGGCCTGAAGTTCGAGGACGTCCTCTTGAGGGCCAACCGTCCAGACGCGCGCGAGCGCCGCGTCCAGGTGCCGGAGGATCGCCCCGGCGCAGGCCTGCAATCGCCCACGCAGGCCGCCCGGTTGCGTCAACGCGATGCCGACATCCGCCGTCAGTGCGGCAAGACGCGCGCGCTCTCGGATTAATGCCTCGGCCCGTCTCCGCTCGCTGATGTCCTGGACCTGGGTGACGAAGAGGAATGGCTTGCCCTTCTCGTTATGCGAGCGGGACACGCTGAGCAGGATCCAAACGGGTTGCCCGTCCTTGCGGAGGTAACGTTTCTCCATCGAGTAAGAAGGGAGATCCTCGGCCAACATTCGATGGACGAAGTCAAGGTCGGTGACCAGATCATCCGGGTGGGTGATTTCCTGGAAGGTCATCTCGAGCAGTTCCGGCTCGGAGTATCCGGTGATCTCGCTGAGGGCGCGGTTGACCTGGAGCCATCGTCCCTCGGGCGAGACCAGGGCCATGCCGATGGGAGCATGATCGAAGGCATTTCGGAAGCGTGCTTCGGTATGCCGGAGCGACTCCTCGGCGCGTAGCCGTTCGGTGACCTCAGCTTGCAAGCGTCGATTGGTGGATTCGAGCTCGCGTGTCCGCTCGTTGACTCGCATCTCGAGGAGGGATTCGTTGCCTTTCAGTTGTTTAATGCTCTGGGCGGATTCGGACGTGTGCGCCTCGATGAGACCGGCCATGGCGTTGAATGACCGCGCCAATTCGGTGACCTCCATGATCCGGGATTCTCGCGCGCGATGAGCGAAATCCCCCAGCGCCAGCCGGCGGGTTGAATCCGTCAAGCCGACGATGGGGCCGACGATCCAGCGGGCCACGCCGAGGGCCGCGAGCAGGACCAGGCAAGAACCGAGTCCGGCGATGTTCACGGCAGTGCTTCTCATCTCCGCCAGCGGCGCGAAGACCTCGGCCTCGTCCATCTTGACGGCCATGCCCCAGTTCAACCCGGGCAGGTATCTCCAGACCGCCCACACCTCATGGCCGAGGTAATCCTTCGACGAACCCTCTCCGTCTTCCTCCTGGACTGCCCTGGCCAATGGCTTCAGGGGGGAATCTGCCAGGCGGTAACTGCGCCGGAAAGCCGCCTTGGGATCGAATCGGGTCGGGGTCAGGAGTAGAACCTCGTCGCCGATTTGCCGTCCCACGATGATCTCCCCGGTTCGTCCGAAGCCCGTGGAATCCCCGATCATCGTCGAGATCGGATCGATATCGAGCTGCGCCGCCAGGAATCCGATGATGGTCCCTTCCTTCTTCAATGGTGCGGCGATGAAGGCGGCCACCTTGTTGCTCGGCGGATAGAAGGCGAAATCCGAGATCTTCGTCGATGGCCGAATCTTCGCGTTTTCGAAGGCCTGAGACAGGGGCGAGTCCTTGTAGGGTCCGCTCGTGAGGTCGGTGCCCAGATCCTCCTCCCTGGCCAGGGAGAAGATCACATGGCCATCGAGCGATATGAGGAGCAAGTCGTGGAATGCCAGTTGCTCTCCCCAAGAGGCCAGTAAGGCTCTGATTCTCCGGTCGATCGCCGAATATTCGGCGGATTCCATGCCCTGGTCTTTGAATACGTGTTCGAGCCGTCCCATCGACTCCCTGAGCGTCGGCGAATGAGACAGGAGGCCGACAATTTTACGCTTCTCCAGGGCGTACGATTCCAGTTCCCGCGCCTTATCGTCAGCAATGACCCGGAGGTGACCGGTGATCTCCCGGCTCAGACGGACTCTTGACTTCCAGTAACTCAATGCGGATACAACGGCCAATGGTGCTAGCGAGACGACCAGGAAGCAAGCGACCAGGATCGTGACGAGGCGTGTTTTCATGCCAATCTCCTCCGGGGAGCGGACGAGATCAAGTCAGCGGGCCAGGTTTGGCCCCACCGGTCTCTCCAGCGGCGGCAAAATCCGAGCAGCGGAGTCGCAAACGCTTGAGCCGAAAGGGTTCGCGCCCGAATCCTCGGCGTGCGATCGCGATTCCCCAGGAGTTCGTCCGGCATCGCTCGTCCAGTATCTGAAAAGGGGCGCATTGCGGTCCCGCTACCGATAGCCTAGGTCACGCCATCCATGATGGTGAGGTTTTCCCCGCTGACGACCTTCCACACCTCGTTCTCGAAGTGGATTGCGGTCCTCGATCCGTTCCTTGAATCGCGGGCGTGGCCGGGTGACCGTGCGGATCCCCGGAAGATTTCTCTGGGCCGGTCACACTCCCGGAAATGGATTGGCTTGCTGGTTGCAAGCCCTTATCGAATAATAGTGTGCTGTTCCTCCACGTTCCGAGGTCAATCGCACCCGACTCGATTTCACGTCGGACTTGTTGAGGTGGGCACTCGATCATGATCTGGCCGTTTCGTCGGCGCGAGAAACCGCCGCGTCCCGCGCCCCTGGATGCTGCCGCGATCGTCCGCCGTGCGCGGCGGTTAAGGTTCCGGGTTCGGCCGGACGCGGTCTCCCAACTTGCCGGGGCGTATCATGGTGCCCGGCCGGGCATCGGCCTGACGTTCGCCGAGCTGCGCGCCTACGAACCGGGCGATGATGTGCGGCACCTCGATTGGAACGTGACCGCCCGGCAAGGCCGGCCATTCGTGCGTCGTTACGTCGAGGAGCGCGCGCTGTGCCTCTGGCTGGTGGTGGACGTCTCGGCGAGCATGCGATTCGGCCCGGAGCGGAAGACCAAGGCGGATCGGGCGGCCCAGGCCGCGGCCCTGCTGGCCACGGCCGCCATCCAGAACGGCGACCGGGCCGGGCTGATCCTCGTTAGCGACCGGATCGAGGTCGAGCTGGCCCCGGCCGGCGGCGTGCGGCACCTCTCGCAGTTGGTGCGCGCCCTGGTGGCGACCCCGACCACTTCGCCCAAGACGAAGCTGAGCGTCGGCATGGCGAGGGTGAGGCGGACGGCCCGTCGCGCGATGGTGGTCGTCATCAGCGACTTCATCGGCGAGGAGCCGGTGACCTCCTGGCGACGTGCCGCACGACGCCACGATACGATCGCGCTGCGGGTCGTGGATCCCCGGGAGGACCAGCTCCCCAAGGCCGGTTTGCTGTCGATCGAGGACGCCGAAAAGGGCGAGGCCCGCGTCGTGGACACCAGCTCGGCTCGGGTCCGGAAGAACTACGCGGAGACGGCGGCGAAGCGGTCGGCGGCGTTCCAGCGCTGGTGCGCGAATTCCGGTATCCAGTCGTTCACCATGTCCACCGAGACCGACCCGATCGTCCCCCTGATCGAGCTCTTTTCCAGGCGAGCGACCCGCCGAGGCCCGTCGTGAACGAAGTCGCTCCCCGGGGGTTGGTCCCCCCTCGCCCCAATCTCGGTCCCGAGCCCTGGCAACACTTCGAGCCGATGTCGCGCTGGGTGCCCGCGGCCGGCGTCCTCGTCATCCTGCTGCTGGCGGTGCTCTTCTGGTGGTGGTATCGACGGAAGATCGCTCGGGCCAGGAGGGGCACCCTCGCGCCGGGAGTCGTCGACGGCTCCGATCGGTCGCCTCGCGAACGACTCGTGGCGCTTTCCGGCTCGATCCGAGATGCGTTGACCGTCCCGTTCGGGAACTCCTGTCGAGCCAAGACGACCGAGGAGCTGGCGGCCGATCAGCGTCTCGAGCAACTGCTCGGCGACGAGCAACTCCGCGAGCTGATCCGATTCCTCGACCAGATCGATCGCCTGAAGTTCGCCGCCGAAGGATCCCAACACCACCCGGGGCAAGCACTGGAAGAGGCGCTGACATCCTGGGAACCCCGCGTCGAGACCCTCAGGGCCCATATCTGCGCCAAGCCACAGAACCGAGCGAAGGCCTCAAGCCCGGAGGCGAATTCTCGGAATGGACGCCACCAGGGTGACTTTGCTCGGCGGAAAATGCAGGAAGATTTAACCACGAAAGACACGAACGGCACGAAAAGGAAAACCTGAGTGGGAGATCCGTTTTCGTGCCATTCGTGCTTTTCGTGGTAAGAGGTCTGCCGATTTTCTTCGCTGTTCTCGGCCGGAATCTTGCTGAGCCCACGATCTTTTCAGGTCACGAGCTCGCCCATCTTCGCGAATCCGGAGACGAATTTTTCGAGTGTGAACACCGCGCGGGCGAGCCGATCGGAAAGCTCGCGCTGTTCGTCGCTGGCCAGTTCGGGCCGACTCTTCCGGCCCCGGGTCCGTCGCCTCGCGCGTTCATTCCGCTCGTGAGTCCGGGCCCGCTCGAGGGCCTCGGCGGCGCGAGTCTGGAGGCCCCGGTGTTCCTCGGCGATCGTCTGCAATCCGATATAACGCCCGGTGGGGTCGGCCGTCGCCAACCGCCCGAACTGGCCGGCAGTGCGCCCGGATTTCCCTTTGAGCGTGGCCAGGATCTTCTCGATCCGCGCGAGATCCGGCTCGACGGCCTCCAGGAAATCGATCAAGCCTTCCTGGACGGGCGGCGTCGGGGGCTGAGTAGGCTCGTCCGGGATCGGCGGCTTCTCGGCCAGCTTACGCACCTTGTTGCGGTCAATCACGTCTCTTCACCTCGGGGAGAAACTCGAGAGATTCGGCGTTTCGATTGTACCCGGAGTCCGATCACGGGATCGGGATTCTTTTCCTCGATCCGCGATTTTGGTGGACAATGGCGACGGCGATGTCGTCTCTTCCTCATAGGGCGAGAGGATCCCGATGACGAGCGAGATGGTCGAAGCTCTGGAACCGTTCCGCAACTACTTGCAGATGCTGGCCGAGCTGCATCTCGATCGCCGCCTGCGCGGGAAGCTCGACGCCTCGGACATCGTCCAGCAGACGATGCTCCGCGCCTATTCGGCGTTCGGCGAGCTCCGCTCGCGCGAGCCCGAGGTCTTGACGGCCTGGCTCCGTCGAATCCTGGCCAGCACGCTGGCCGACGCGGTGAAACATTATGAGCGAGATAAGCGGGACATCCACCTGGAACGTTCGCTCGAGGCGGACCTCGACCGCTCGGCGTCGGGCTTCGCGGCCTGGTTGGCGGCCGACCAGACGTCCCCCAGCCGCCAGTTCGAGCGCAACGAGGAGATGCTCCGCCTCGTGGACGCCCTCGCCCGGCTACCCGACCGGATGCGCGAGGTCGTCGTGCTCAAACACTGTCAGGGCTGGACGCTGCAGCGAATCGCCGACCACATCGGCCGATCGGTGCCCGCCGTCGCCTCACTCCTGCGACGAGGGCTCGCGGACCTGAGGCAGGATCTGGAGAACCATTAATTCGGATCTTTCACCACGGAGACACGGAGACATGGAGAGGAGTGACGAGTGGCGCGTGAAGACAGTCCACCCGATTCACACCCGACCCACGACCTCTCACGCTTCTTCTCCGTGCCTCCGCGTCTCCGTGGTGAAGAGTCTTTTTTTCCGAGGCGAGAGTGACCCATGACCAGACCGAACGAGGCCACGGAATCGTTCAACCCGCTCGACCGGGTGATCGCCGAGTACCTGCAAGCCGTCGAGGCCGGCGAGGTCCCCAACCGTGTGGAGTTGCTCGACCGCCATCCCGATCTGGCCGAGTCGCTCCGCGCCTTCTTCGCCGACCTCGACCGCATCGACCTCCACGCTGCCCCATTGCGCCTGACCGACGCCGTCATGAGTCTGGATGTCGTCTCCGGACCCGGCACGTTGGCCACGATCCGTTACTTCGGCGACTACGAATTGCTGGAGGAAGTCGCCCGCGGCGGCATGGGGGTCGTGTACAAGGCGCGGCAGGTGAGCCTGAACCGGTACGTGGCCCTCAAGATGATCCTCAAGGGGATGCTGGCGACCCCGATCGACGTCGCCCGCTTCCGCGCCGAGGCCGAGTCGGCCGCCGCGCTGGATCACCCGCACATCGTGCCGATCCACGAGGTCGGCGAGCACGAGGGCCAGCAGTACTTCGCCATGAAGTACGTCGAGGGCACGACGCTGAGCGGTGCCCCGCGTGGATCGGCCCGAGCGGAGGTCTCGCGCCTTCTCGATGTCGCGAGAGCCGTCCACTTCGCGCACCAGCGAGGAATCTTGCACCGCGACCTGAAGCCGTCGAACGTGCTGATCGACTCGGCCGGGGTGGCCTTCGTGACCGACTTCGGGCTGGCGAAGCGCGTCGGTGCGGAGACCTCGCTGACCGAGACGGGCCAGACCATCGGCACGCCCCGGTACATGGCCCCGGAGCAGGCGGCGAGTCGCAAGGACCTGACCGTCGGCGTCGACGTGTACAGCCTGGGCGTGATCCTCTACGAGCGCCTCACCGGCCGACCGCCGTTCCTGGGCGATAACGTACTGGAAGTCCTGCGACAGGTCCGCGAGACCGACCCGCCCCGGCCGTCGTCAATCCTTCCCGGATTGGATCGCAACCTGGAGACGATATGCCTGAAGTGCCTGGAAAAAGACCCTGCTCGGAGATACGCGAGCGCCGAGGCGTTGGGCGAGGATCTCGATCGCTGGCTCAAGGGCGAGCCGATCACGGCACGGCCGGTCGGCCGGATGGAAAAGACTTGGCTCTGGGCGCGACGGAACCCGGCCCTGTCCGTTGCCGGCGGCTTGGCTGCGGCGGGACTGGTGAACATTGCTATAATCTCCACATTCGCGGCCTACCAAGCTCTGGCGCGAGCCAGGGCTGAGCTCGAACTGAGGCGGGTCGCCGACACCTCGCGAGACAAGATCGAACAGACCTTCGCACGCAGCCTGGCGAGACCGCTAAATCCCGAAGGTGAGGGTCAGCCGTTGAGCGATCCCGAGGTCGTGACCTTCTGGGAACTTGCCGAATCGGCTGATGAGCAGCTTCGGATGCGATTCCTGGACGAAGCCACGCGTGATCCGTTGACCGCTGGCCAGCTCCGCGCACGCTCCGAGCAAGCCTTGATCGCAGCCATCGGCCTCGACCCGACGAGACGCGATCATGCGACCAAACTGCTAGCTGATCGCTTACTCGACTCGAGTCTTGGTGCCACCGCCCATCGGGCCGATGTGGCCTTGGTCGCCTTGGAACTCGAGGACCAACCCGGCATCGCGGCGGGAAATTGCACCCGGATTGTGATCGAGGGGCTCTCGGAAAACCAGCGTGAACCAATGCGTTCTGCCTGGAGTCACCATCTAGAACATGCGACAGACCGATTGGAGCCGAATACTCTCGCGGAGATGCTGTCTGAAGACTTGATACGCGCGCCAGTCGATTCCTCTACACGCGGGGGAGGAATGTTGGCAGGCCCGGGATCATCTCGCGAGCCGCTGGTACCGATCGTAAACCGCATTGATCCGGCTGAAGCGGAGCGCATTACTCAGTCGCTCTCCGCAGCAATACTTCTCGAAAAAGACGGCGTTACTCGGTTCAAACTGGCGCGAAGTTTGATCTCCGTCGCTGAGGGCGTGCAACCATCCCGTGTCGCCCGATTACTCATCGATTTTATGAAAGTAGAAAAAGATGCGATTGTTCCTCAGATTCTGGCGGACTCTCAGGAAGCGCTGTGGCGTCGCATGTCTCCGTCCGATGCATCCACGTTGGGTGATACTTCTGCTCAGGTGCTCATTTCTGCCCTGGAGAGAGAAAAGGATCTCTCCACTCGGCAACAAATGTTTTCCTCCCTCGAAAAACTTGCATCGCGGTTGAGCCTTTCGGAAGCTCCGAACGTGTATGACCGGGTCGTAGAAATCCTGAATGAAGACCTGGCCCGGGAGAAGGATCAGGAAGCTCTCAGGAGGCTTGCGACCGCTGTAGCAGGATTCTCGGGGCTGATGAATCGGTCCACCGCCGATCACCAGTTTCGGCCGGCCGCCAATGTCTTGGTTGAAGCCATCGAGAAGGTGAAAGATGCAGAAGCTCGCCGATCCTTCGCGTTGGACTTGACGAAAGTGGCGAGCCGGATGAGTCCGGCCGAGGCTGAGAGGATTTGTGGTCGGGCCGCGAAAGTGCTGATTGCGGCCATCGCGAAGGAGGCACAGGACGCCGCCCGCTTGACCCTGGCATCTGCGCTTGCATGCGTCGCTGTCCGAATCACGCCTGACGAGGCTGTCAATGCTGTCAGGATTGTAATACAGACAGCGGCACGCCAGGCAAGTGATTCCTTCAAGCTGCACGAATTGTATTACTTGTTGAGCGGACAACCGACACCTCCCGACGCGAGCCGGGCCGCTCGAATCATAATAAGCGTCCTGGAGCAGGAGAAAGATGACAATGCCCGCTGGTGTTTGGCGGCGGGTTTGGCATTGGTTATAACTCGGATGGAACCGGGCGAAGCGGTTCGGATCTACAGCCCTACCTTGACAATTCTTGCTTCAGCTCTCCTTAATAAGGAAGATAGTCAAAATATATTCTTGATTGCCATTAAGTTGCTTTCAAGGGGCGATTCAGGCCCGATTATAGAGACCGGACGAGCGCTGACCATTATGTTAGCAAAGCCAGAATCCGATGTTTCCCGACGTTATAGTCTCGTAAACAGTTTAGAGTCGATAGCTGACCGGCTTCCTGCGGAGGAAGCTGCCACAACCGCGCATGTGATGGTTGCTGAATTGGCTCGGGACTCGCCGGCCTTCGTCCGCGACAGACTAATTCAAGCGTTATCACTGCTGTCAAGCCGCGTCACAGCGAACGAAGCTACCAAGATCGGGAAGCAGCTTGCCGCATCATTTTCCCACGTTCAGGATGACGATACCCGCATCAGTCTGGCCAGATCCTTGGCAGTGTACGCCGGCCGAATGACACCGGACGAGGCTAATAATGTGTGCGGCGAAGCCGCCCGAGTGCTCGCGGAAGCAATTGAGGCAGATCCGTCGGCTCCGATCTCGCTCGTCTCACTCCAAGTCAGGGGAATTGGCATGGGGTACTCTGGAGGTCGACCTTACCTAGAAAGATCTCTTGCCGCGAGTTCGCTCGCCTCACTCGCTGATTCAATGGAGCCAGCCGTAGCAAATCGACTATGCCGCCAGGCCATTCGAGTTCTTCTAAAGAAATTGCATTCCGCCGATGCCTCAATGGTCCTGCTGCTCCCGCAACTTGATCCTGCAACGTCCAGGGCTTTAGCGTGGGAATGCGCGATGCAGATTTGCTCGGACAACAAGGCAAGCTCGATTGCATTGGAAAGGGTCATCACTCTCGTCGAACGTCATCGCCCCGCCTCAAAGCAAGTCGTATCTTCGACCGGGACCGGTGGACCGCCGAACAATCCGCCGCCTTGTAGTCTAACGACTCAGGAGTTAGTCGAACTACTCAAGATGCCGACGTGTTGCGGTGCCGCCCGCCGCGTAGTGCTCGATCAACTTGGGAACATCCACGGCCGGCGTTTCGTCAACCACTGGGCGTTCGTCCGCTTCGCCCGGGAGAAGGGGCTCGATGTTGACCTAACGACTCCGCCGCGTCGGCCCGATCGCCAGGAATCGATCCGGCGGATGCTCGCGATCCTCGACGGCAAGTTGTGACCGGGACCTCACGACTGGCCCAGAGCGTGTCCGGGGAGGTGTCATCGCGCCCATGCCCATTCTCCGGCCGGATCGAAGACCCCCGGGAATGGGATGCCCCATCGCCGCTTCACAATCGGCAGAGGACCCGGATCAGGGGCCTACGCCAGTTGAGCGACTGCACGGTGACCTGCCTCCGCTCCGGATCGAGCCAGAAATCGAGGTCGTTTTCCCGCAATCCGTCGCAGTTGTCATGACCTGACCGGTCGTCGCGTGCGCTTCTTCGGGTCGCCCCGGTGATTGCGGATCGCCCCCTCAAGCCATTGCGGATCCGGTCGGCAAGCGCGGCTCGTATAGCGAGCCCTCAGCTCATGGCAAGATGTCCACGGTGATCTCGGGGAAGCTACTCAGCCTTGCATCATTGGTCAGGAAGCGATCGCAGCCGGATTCGATGGCGGTGGCGAGATGGAGCGAATCGGGCAGACCGTAGATTCGTCCGCCGGCGTAGCGATAGACGCCCCGGATGCGAGCGGCGCGGTCGTGGATCGAAGGGGTCAAGCTCCTTGTCGAAAGATTCCGGCTCAGGAAAAATCGCTGGTAACTCATCAGAAGGATCGCATCTGCCCTCCCGAGCGGGTGGACCAAACATTCCCCGCGCGTCATGTCGCTGATGAGGAAACGATCTCCGGCGGCTTCCAGGGCCGCGAGGTGCCCTTGGGCCCTCTGCTGGAACGGAACCTGGCCTTCGACGGCATAGATCACGATGCAGGTATCCAGGTAGACGAGCATCAAGATCCTCCGCTCGATGCGCCGGATTGCGTTTGCGACCAGATTTCCTGCATTCGTTGTTCGTACGCATCGTCTTCATCGCGCCGCTCGGCATCGTCCCGAGCCATTTCTTCGGATGTCCGTCCCCGATAGCCGTGTGCCTGCTGATACTGGCGGATTTCCTCGATCGTATCGGCCAGGCCACCCTTCGGCGGCGAGCCGGTCCGGACGGGCTGGAGTGTGACGTAAACCCGCCCCGGATCGAGCATGGGTTTCGAATCCAGCTCCAGACTTCCATCTGGTTTCAGCGTCCCTTCGACGACGACATTATCGAGTTTCATGAATGGATTCCTCACGCCAAGATCGGGCAAGATCGTTTGTGTCTGACGCTCGCTGCGCTCGACTTTGCTTGGTATTTCCAGACGACTCGATCTGACTCGGGCTGGCGATGAACGACCTTGCTCACGACCTCTCACTCACCGCGATGATCTCCGTGTCCCTCCAGCCTTCCGAGACCACGCAACGGACCTCGGGGGCTCCCAGCTCGATCCGATAAACCGTCCGTTCGACCATGGCCTGTGCCCTCATCTCCTTCGCCACCTACGGCTTCAACTACGGCCCGACCAATCCCATGCTGATCTTTAGCCCCACCGGGCAGCAGCAACAGGCCGCGTACGCAAACCCGGCCACCGGCTACAACCTGGCCAACCTGGTGATCTATCAATTCGAGGTGGCTTCCACCGCCACCGCCGGCACGGCCGGCCCCGCCACCATCCCCGCCCACTCGCGCAGGTGGCGGTCCTGCAACGAGAAGCCGAAATCGTTCCCGGTGTCCAGCAGGGCCGGGAACTTCGGAATGCTGCCCTCGGGGACGAGGACCCCGGACAGGTGGACGCTCACCCACACCGGGACCTGGTTAGGGTAAATGGTGAGGTAGCGGTCGCCGAACCGCAGCGACTCGCGATTGTCCGAAATGGGTAGTCGATCGAGAATCCTCATCCGTTCTCAGGCGGGGGCTCGCCGACCTCCGTGAATTCGTACAGGGACCATTCGCACTCGTGCGGCCCCCACGGAGGGACCCCATCGGGAGCGGGCTCCAGTCTTCCGACGTAGTATTCACTCGAATTCAGCCCCCGCCGCACACATTCCTGATAGGCATCGACCGCCGACCGCGCGATGGTCACCCGCTCATCTCCGTGGTATGCCGCCCACTTCCGATGATTGCGTCGGTCCATGAGCAGTCGAGGCAGGTCCCGCCACAACGCCTGTTGCGAGCGGAGGATTCCTGGCGGGATGTCCGGATGAGGTTGTTCGAATTCTTGTTTCTCTGCTCCCGCCAGACGCGCATACTCCTCGGCCCGGACCAGCACATAAGCATCGTGCGTCACGGGGTCGATGATCCGCACGGGCTGGCCCTGGGCGATCGCTTGACGCTGCTCGGAGTTCAGTTCGATCATGGCTCGCCTCCGATACCATCCTATCCGAAAGCCCTGCAAAGTGGACAGGGATTGAACCGGGCCACATCCCCAAGGACAACGTCCTGGTCGATCTTGGCAGGCATATGGGGCCCTGCTTTCCTCCTCACACGACTGATTGAGTATGTCCGAGTGAATCCCGTCCGATTCCTTGTGGAACTGCTCAACGACTCGACTTCAGTAGATCCCGTGGAGCGGGCCTCCGGGCGCGGCCAGAGCGTCGACGCGGCGCTCGATCTCCGGGTCATCAACTAGCGGCGGCGCGTGGTGCGGCTTGATCCGGGCGTCGATGACTAAGGGACCGGTGCAACCCCAGTGCTTCTGATCGATGAAGTCACCGATGCCGTCGATATCGGCCGCGGGGTTGGAGCGGGTGAACACGACCCAGAGGAAGTTCCCCTCGCTCCTCGCCGTGAACTCGCTGTCGTCCACGATGACGATCAGCGGGAAGGTCCGGATCGGATCATCGGGGCCGAAGGACCTGCAGAAGATTCGCGACGTCATTCACGTCATTGCGATAAACCGGTCCCTGAATCGCCAGGATTCCCGGCAGCACGAGGCGAGGGCTGTGGAACGCCTCGGGGAGGCGCATGTCGGAAGGCCGCTCGACCGGAAGCGTACGGCGGACCGGTCCGGCGGCTGCGATCACCACCTTGGAGCCTTGGTTCAGGCCATGTCCCGTGTAGTCGAGGGTGTCGATCGTCGTCCGGGTCTGGAAGTGCAGGTCCGTGGTCCAGTCAACGCGACGGAGGAGATGCGCGAGGAAAGCCGGGATGTCGTGGATGTCGAGCTCGGGGTCGTCCTCGTCGGCGACGATCAACAAATACTTCGCCAATGAGAGTTGTCCCTGGCCGAGGATCGCGTTGGCGACGGTCAGGATCTCTTGCGGCCGTCTCACGTCGGAATCGGGGACGTATCGCTCGCTGGCGATCGCCAGGAGCAACGGATGGACGCCGGATGCGTTAACGGCGTGCACGGCGCGGAGGCCCGGGATCACGGTGGGGATGATCGGGCCGGTCAGCTCGTGGATCAGGGCGCCGAAAGACGTGTCCTCCTGGGGAGGACGGCCGACCGACGTGAACGGCCAGATGGCTCCGTCGCGGTGGTAGACGCGATCGACCCGGAGGAGCGGGAAATCATGCTTGAGGCTGTAATAACCGAGGTGGTCTCCGAATGGACCCTCGGGCTTGCGGCGATGCGGGTCGATCGAGCCGCAGATCGACGAAGTCGGCCTCGGCGGGCATCGGGAGGCTGCCGTCGGGCGCGACCAATTTTACCGATCGACCTCCGAGTGCGCCGGCGAACGCCAGCTCGGGCAGACCCTCGGGGAGTGGCATCACCGCGGCGACCGTCATCGAGGGCGGGCCGCCGACGAAGATGTTCACGCGCAGGGGCTCGCCGCGACGGATCGCCGCGGCGTGGTGGACGCCGATGCCTCGGTGGATCTGGTAGTGCAGTCCGATCTCGCGGTCCGGTTCGTATTCGTTTCCGGCGAGCTGGACCCGGTACATCCCAAGGTTGGATCGCGCCGGGCCAGGTCGGTCGGGATCCTCCGTGTAGACCTGCGGCAGGGTGATAAACGGGCCGCCATCCATCGGCCAGCACTGGATCCGTGGCAGAGCGGAGACGGGGATCCGGTGGGCCAGGATGGGTCCGGTCCGCACTCGTCGCGGCAGCAGGTGCAGGAGTGTGCGCGGGACGCCCCGGTAGCGCCAGGGGTTCTTGCCGAAGACCCCCGGGTTGACCTTCAGCTCGACCAGGCGACGGACCGATTCGAGCGTGTCGCGGAACAGGTACTTCGACCGGTCGAGGGTGCCGAATAAGTTGCCCAGCAGGGGAAACGCCGAGCCTCGGGCGCGGCGGAACAATAGAGCCGGTCCGCCCGCCTGGTAGACCCGGCGCTGGATCGCGGCGACCTCCAGATGAGGGTCTACTTCTTGATCGATCGCGACCAGTTGCCCGGTCTTCTCCAGGTCGCGAACGCAGTCCGCCAGCGAACGATATCCCATCGGGGCGAGCCCTCGAGCCGTGATGTCTCTCCCCGCTACTGTAGTTGACTCGCGGGAGAGTTCCAGGGCTCGAGAACGCAAAGGACCTTCTCAGAACCTGGGGTCGAGCCTTCGTACGACGCGGTTGCACGACCGCCAGGTATCCGATAGCCTTGGATCATCCATCTTCAATTCCTTGAAGAGTTTAACCACGAAAAGCACGAACGACACGAAAAAGAATGGAAGAACGACCGTCGGAGATACGGTTCTCGATTTTCTTTCCACTTTCGTGCCGTTCGTGTTTTTCGTGGTTAAAACAAATTCGAATTTCTTGATTTCTAATCCCAATCCAGGTTTCTTGAATGGAAGAGACGCAGACGCCCGCCTCACTCGGTTACCGGATGCCCGCGGAATGGGAGCCGCATGCGGCGACCTGGATCGCCTGGCCGCATCATCGCGAGGACTGGCCCGGCAAGTTCGGACCGGTCCCCTGGGTTTATACCGAGATCGTTCGCCTCTTGAGCCGCTCCGAGACGGTTCACATCATCGTGCGCAACGGCGATATGGAGCTCCGGGCGTCCGACCGGCTCGATTCCGCGGGCGTGGACCTGGCGCGGGTGCGATTCTTCATCGCGGCGACCGACCGAGTCTGGCTCCGCGACTCGGGGCCGACGTTCGTCATCAAGGATGACACGGAGGCCGAGGCCCGCTATCGCGTCGGCCTGATCGGTTGGAAGTTCAACGCCTGGGCCAAGTACGACAACTATCGCCGCGATCGCCGCCTCCCGCGCAAGCTGGCGAAGTGGTTGGGCCTCCGACGCTGGGTGCCGCGAGTGGATCAGGAAGGGCGCTTCGTCCGGGTCGTGATGGAGGGCGGCGCCATCGACGTCAATGGCCGCGGGACACTGCTCACGACCGAGGAATGCCTGCTCGGCGAGGTCCAGGCGCGCAATCCCGGTCTGGATCGCGCGGATCTCGAGAAGGTCCTGGGCGATTACCTGGGCGTCCGGCACGTCATCTGGCTGGGCCGGGGAATCGACGGCGATGATACGCACGGTCACGTCGACGACCTGGCGCGGTTCGTGAGCCCTACCACGGTCGTCACCGTCGTCGAACCCCGCGCGGATGACCCGAACCACGAGCCGCTCCAGGATAATCTGCGACGACTCCAGGCGGCCCGCGATCAGGATGGGCGGCCGCTCAAAGTCGTCGAGCTGCCCATGCCCCGGCCCGTCGTCTTCGACGGCCAGCGACTCCCCGCCAGCTACGCCAACTTCTACATCGCCAACGGAACCGTCCTCGTCCCGACGTTCAACGACCCGGCCGACCGACTCGCGCTCGCGACCCTGGCCGATCTCTTCCCCGACCGCGAGGTCATCGGGGTCCACAGCGTCGACCTGGTCCTCGGGTTGGGGACATTGCATTGCCTCTCCCAACAGCAGCCGGCTTGATCGATTCCCCGAGCCGGGCTCGGTGCCTCCCGGGCGGGTCCCGGGGACTGGGACCGGACGGCTGGCCTTTCCGGCCGGCGACGGCTACTTGGGTTGATCCTTGCTCTTGAGGTAGGCGAGCCACTCGGCATACTGCGGAGACGCGACGAATCCGGCGTAGAACGGCACCTTGCTCAGGTCGTTGAATTTCAGATGCACTTTCTGGTCGATCTCCTTGAGACGCGCCAGCACGTCCTCGTACTTCTCGGCGAGAACGGCGTAGCTCAGGAGTGCGAGATGGCCCGCGGCCAGCGTCGGCTCCTGTTCCACGGCCCGCTCCGCGAATCGACGGGCGTCGACCAGGTTGCCGCCGGGTTCAGTGAGTTGTGCACGCACCACATTCAGGTAGGGGTCGCCCCCAACGGATCGATCCAGCCGGTTGACCGCCTTAACGGCCCCGGCATAGTCCTTCTTCAACACGTAGGAATCGATCGAGATCAATTCGAGGCAAGGGTCGTTGGCATAATTGATCCGGAAGTCCTCGAGGACCGCGGCGTACTCCTTATCGTCTACGGACTGTGCCGCGCGTAAACGCGCCAGGAGGACCATCTTCTGCTTGATGGTTTCCGGTCGCATTTTCTTGAGGATGGCAAGGGCTTCCGCGAACTTCTCCTGATTCATGAGCTGGGTTGCGCGAATCAACTCCGGATAATCCTTGACGAAATCCTTCTCGCCACTCAGGAGCTCGTCGATGAAGCCCCGCGATTGTTGTGAGAGCATCGGTAGCAGGGTTCGGCGGAGCGTCTCCGAGAGGAACTCGCCGCTCGCGTAGATGTACATGTCCACCGACCGGACCTGGCCGTCGGCCATTCGAACCGGGACGAACTCGTAGTAGTTGATCCCTCCGGATTCCGGCAGGATCATCCTGAACAGGACAACTTGCCGCCCGCGACTGCGCCGGGTCCGGAGGTAGGTCAAGCTGCCCCCCTTCTTCGAGAGGTCGATGATCTGGCCGGTGATCCCGCCTTCCTGGGACATCCCCTTTTTGAGTCCACTGAAGGCGCCCTGAATGACCTCTTCGGGGAGCTCCCAACCGTGAGCCATCGTCTTGTAGAGCGAGTCCCAATCGAACAGGGCATTCAAGGCGGTTAGTTCTCCCTGCGAGCATGCCTCGACGACGGACTGCGCGAACGTTCGATAATCCGCCTCCGAAAGCGGCCCCGTAGCTTCGGTCGCCGGATTGCCGGCCGACTTCTGTTCCGGACCAGGCTTCGACCGGGTCGCCTTTCCGAGACCGTCCTGCCCCCATGTCGGGGGTGCCATAACGACCAGGGCCGTCGCGATCCAGATGGCGCACGAACACGGCGACGTTCGCTTCATGGAAATACCTCGATTCCGGGCACACGATTCTACGGGTAGGACCGGGGATCAACAACGATCTCGACGGATGAGTTTATCCCTCGCCCGCAACGCGATCCAGGATGATGTATCCCCTCATCCCGATTTCTCGAAGACTGGGCCTGGCACGGAACCGGTATTCCATTGAGTTCAGCGGTGGTGACGGGTCCGACGTCCCGGATCGCCTCCCGCGCATGAGAGCATGGCCTTCGCGAAAGTTGCGAAATCGTGTCAATTGCACCCCTTCAGCCCCTCGGCTGCGCGCTTTCACCGGTTGCCCGCAATATAGGCAAAATTTGACGGCGCCTGTGGATGCCATGGCGGCGAATTGACCCAAGATCTTGGTGAAGTTTGATCTTGATCGAATCTGCGAGCCGCGCTTAGGATGAGCACGCTCGCGGAATCACGCGGGCGAGTTCGACGTGCCATACCCCGATTTCGTCGTCACGGGGTGTTCTTCAGGAAATCCCGAATGAGGGAGAGGGCCGGGAACCGATGATCGCCAACACGGATGGAGGCGTCTCCCCACAGACCCGGAAATGGTCGCCCGCGCGTCGGCCGTCACGATGGGCCTCCTCTTCCGCGGACACCCTGGATTCGGCACTCGAACGGACGCGCGACTGGCTCCTCGTCCGGCAGGACGGGGAGGGATACTGGGTCGCCGAGCTCGAAGGTGACACGATCCTCGAGTCCGAATATGTTCTGCTGATGACGTTCCTCGGCCGGGAAGCCGATGATGTCTGCATGCGTTGTGCGCGTTACATCCTCGACCACCAGCTCCCCGGCGGCGGCTGGGCGATCTATCCCGGCGGGCCGACCGATGTGAGCGCCTCGGTGAAGGCGTATTTCGCGCTCAAGCTCACGGGGCATTCGCCGGACGAGCCGGCGATGGTCCGGGCGCGTCGGGCCATCCTCGAGGTCGGCGGCGCCCACGAGTGCAATAGTTTCACCCGGTTCTACCTGGCGCTGCTGGGCCAGATCGCCTACGACGAATGCCCTTGCGTTCCGCCCGAGCTGGTCCTGATCCCGCCGCGCTGGAGATTCAGCCTGAGTGCGATGTCGTCGTGGACACGGACGATCGTCGTGCCGCTCTCCATCATGTCGTACTTCAAGCCGGTCCGCGAGCTCGGCCCCGAACAGGGTATCGCCGAGCTGTTCCCGGAGGGCAGCAAGCATGCTTCGCATCGGACGGCCCGGCTGTTCTCGTGGACCAACTTCTTCCTGGGGATGGACGTCGTCCTGAAGTGGCTCGACCGTCGGGTGCCCGCGTCCTGGCGGAGGCCGGGAATCCGCGCGGCCCATCGCTGGGTCAACGATCATTGCGAGGGGACCGACGGCCTGGGCGCGATCTTCCCGCCGATGATCTATTCGATCATCGCATTCCGGTCGCTGGGCTACGATCAGGGCTCGCCCGAAGTGCGCTGGGCGATGGAGCAGCTCGATGGCCTCAAGATCGACGAGGGTGATCGGACCCGGCTGCAGCCCTGCCTCTCGCCGGTCTGGGACACCGCCATCGCCACGATCGCATTGGCCGATGCGGCGCTCCCCGCCGAGGATCCCGCCTGGGATCGGGCGGTGCGATGGCTGCTCGACAAGGAGATCCGCGGTCGAGGCGACTGGTCGATCTGCGGCCCGAACGTGGAGCCCACCGGCTGGCACTTCCAGTTCCGCAACCAGTTCTACCCGGACCTGGACGATAGCGCGATGGTGATCCTCGCCTTGCAGCGATCGCCGCTGTCGAATGACCCGGCCGTCGAGGCGGCGTCCCGCCGCGGCGTCGATTGGCTGCTCGCGATGCAGAACCGAGACGGGGGCTGGGCGGCCTACGACGTCAACATCGACAACCAGGTCCTGACGAAGCTGCCGTTCGCCGATCATAACGCGATGCTCGATCCGAGCTGTGCCGACATCACGGCCCGCGTCCTCGAGCTGCTCGGCACGCTCGGCTATCGCGACGACCACCCCGCCATCGTCCGCGCCCTGGATTATCTCTGGGGCACCCAGGAGCCCGAGGGCTGCTGGTATGGCCGCTGGGGCGTGAATTACATCTACGGGACCTGGCAGGTCTTGCAGGGACTGGCGACTCTCCAGTTCCCCATGGACGATCCGCGGATCCAGCGGGCGGTCGCGTGGCTCGAGTCGGTCCAGCAGTCTCCCGGTGCCTGGGGAGAGACCTGCCGGAGCTACGACGACCCGTCGCTGAAAGGCACCGGAGAGCCGACACCCTCCCAGACGGCCTGGGCCACGCTGGGCCTCATCGCCGCCGGCCGAGCTCGAAGCGAGGCCGTGCGCCGCGGGATCGATTACCTCGTCCAATCCCAGTTGCCCGACGGCTCCTGGGAGGAATTGCCGTATACCGGCACGGGGTTCCCCCGCGTGTTCTATCTCAGCTACCATTATTATCGCGTGTATTTCCCCCTCATGGCCGTCGCGCGTTACAAGGCCGCGATCGCCCGCGAACTCGACCAGGCGCCCGCGGCGCTGGCCAGCCGGATCCCGGCGCAGCCGTTGCCACTGGAATTTCCGTGACCATTCGTCATGGCTCCCGCGAATCGAGGACCATCCCCGGTTCGCCACGTATCCGACCGGATCATCTCGCACCCCGTCTCCCACGATAGCTTCGTCGTGGCCTCAAAGAATGAAGCGTGCCAAGGAGGTCGAGGCCCATGCTTTTCCCGTTGCCCATGACGACTCGGATCGCCGGCTACGTCGCCCGCAAGCGATTCTCCGGCGCCGAGAAGTTCCCGATGGTCCTGATGCTCGAGCCGCTCCACGCCTGCAACTTGACGTGCACCGGTTGCGGCAGGATCCGGGAATATGAATCGACGATCAAGCAGAAGCTCACCATCGACGAGTGCCTGGCGGCGGTGGACGAATGCGGGGCACCGGTCGTCTCGATCTGCGGCGGCGAACCGACGATCTATCCCGGGATCGGCGAGCTGGTGGCCAAGATCCAAGAGCGGAAGAAGGTCGTCATCCTCTGCACTCACGGGATGTTCATCCGCAAGAAACTGGCGGAATTCACGCCGAGCAAGACCTTCTTCTTCAACGTCCACCTGGACGGGTTGCAGGAGAATCACGACCTGGCCGTCGAGCGCAAGGGCGTCTTCGAGGCCGCGATCGACGGCGTGAAGGCGGCCAAGCAGGGTGGTTTCCTCGTCTGCACCAACACCACGGTGTACAAGGAGACCGACATGGCGGAGATCGACTCGCTGTTCGCCTTCCTCACGAGCCTGGGCGTCAACGGCTTCATCATCTCGCCGGCCTACAGCTACGCCGCGGTCAACTCCAAGGAGATCTTCATGACCCGCGAGGATATCCGGGCCAAGTTCCTCGCCGCCGAGTCGATGTTCAAGAAGTATCGCTTCCACTCGTCGCCGCTCTACCAGGAGTTCCTCCAGGGCAAGCGCGAGATGACATGCACCGCATGGGCCAGCCCGACCCGCAACGTCAAAGGATGGAAAGGCCCCTGCTACCTGATCACCGACACGCACCATGAGTCCTTCTCGGACCTCTTGAACAAGACCGTCTGGGAGGATTATGGTCACGGGAAGGACGAGCGCTGCGAGAACTGCATGGTGCACGTCGGCTACGAGACGGGGGCGGCCGTCGGCGTGAATAGCCGCCTGGGCGATACCTTGAAGATGATCAAGTGGCAAATGGGCTGAGCGACAGTCGGTCAAGATGGCTTCAGGTTCATCCGAGGAAAAGCATTCGTCGAAGCCGGGCGCGCGACACATCGCGGCCGCCCCCGTCCCGGCCGACGTCGGGATCGTCGCGGCGCTCTCGCTCGAGATCGGACTCCTGATCGACGGTCTCCGGCGCGTTCGCAAGTACCAGGCCGCGTCGTTGTCGGTCGTCGAGGGTGAACACAACGGCAAGATCGTTGCGATCGTCGTCTCGGGGCCCGGTCGAACCGCCGCGCGTCGGGCCGCGGAGCTTCTCATCGCTGGCCATCGACCCTCCTGGCTCATCTCGGCCGGATTCGCCGGTGCCTTGAGTCCCTCGCTGAACCGCAACGATCTGGCCTTGCCCGGCGAGATCCTCGATCCGGAGGGCCATCGACTCCCCGTCGTGCGGCCGGAGTCATTGGGTGTCGGCGTCCGACATCTGACCGGCCGGCTCCTCACCGTCGATCGATTGATCCTCGATTCGGCCGAGAAAGCCGAGCTTCACCGGACCTCCGGGGCCGACCTGGTGGATATGGAATCCTCGGCGGTCGCGGCGATCTGCGGCGAGAAACTCGTCCGGTTCCTCTCCATGCGTGTGATCAGCGACGATGCCCGGACGGATTTACCGCCGGAGGTCGCTGCGCTCCTCGTCCGCTCGGGGAGCTACCGCGTCGGTGCGGCGATCCGCGCCGTCTGGAACCGACCGTCCAGCGTCAAGGACTTCTGGAAGCTCCACGAGCACGCACTCGAAGCCGCCGACCGCCTGGCGAAGTTCGTCCTGCGCTGCCTCGACGAGCTCCCCGCCTGAATCCGCCCCCTTGAATCGAAGTAGGGCCGGCTGGACTCGGTAGAGTCCACTCGGCCTTACTTCCAAGGAGCCATTTTCTCCGATCGATCCTCAGTCTCGCGATCCCCAGCGCTCACGGTAGGCCTTCTGGAGATCCACCTCGGTGGACGCCTGGGCGACTTCATTCTCCGAATCGACCGGGCGCCAGCCGACCACGAATGAGGCGGATCGCGTTTCCGGTTCGGCGGCGGCCGCGGACTTCTGCGCCTCGTGATAGACGTGATGATGGCGGGCCAGATCCCAGAAACTGGGCATTCCATCGGGATCGCCGGATTCGGCGGCGTGGATCACCATTTCCACCCCGGCCGCTTCCCCCGCCTCGACCGCCACCACGAGCCGAGGAACCCCGTGGTGATGCGCTTCGATTCGAGCGGGATCGAACCCCGACTCGATCAGCCAACGATAGGCTCGATCCAGGGTTTCGTCATGGGCAAATTCGTGAGTAATGTACCGCAAGAGCCGTTCTCCCTCGTTGACGTCATCGGGTTGGGCGGATTGCGACCAGCTTCGCGGGCGGTGTGAGCCCCGGTCCGCCCAGGGTCGCCGCGACGACCCTTCGACCTCGTATTCCAGCATCATACGCGCCGTCCCGCGGGAAAGTCATCCTCCTTCGTCGGTCCGAGTCTTTCCCGGTTGCGGAACGTCAACGCGACGCAGATCGGACCGCGAGATGGGCCATTTCAAGGCGACTTGGGTTTCGCAGAGGCCGGCGGGACTGCGGCACCCGGGGAGACCGATTGGCGGACCGGCTGGCTCGATACGGTCGCCCGCGGCGCGGGCGCGGTGGCGCCGGACTTCGTCAGCAAGCTGTCCACGCCCATCGTCGCGAGGCCGGTGACGAGGAGCATGGTCGCGATCCCCAGTCCCAGGGCATGCCAGGGGTGGAACTGGAAGACCAGGGTGAAAACCCCGAACCAGACCAGTCCCTGGAGCACGGTCCAGATGATATTCGAAGTGAACATCGACTCGTAGGACGCCGGCACGCCGTAGGCCCGGAAGACGGTCAAGAGGAGTGCGAGCAGGAGCGAGCCGCCCGTCACTTTCAGGCCGGCATGCGGCGTGACCTCATCGTAAAGTTGATCGTGGGCGACCTCGACCACGACGAAGCACGAGACGAAGAGGACCAGCCAGTAGATCAGCAGAACCCAGATGTGTGTCGCCATCGTCGAGCAACCCGTAGCTTCGGGGAATCGCGCGGGGAGAGCCAGGATCCATTCACTCGTATCCTACCCAGATCGCCGTCGACTAGCCACCACCGCCTGGCGGTTTCGCGCCGATCTGATATGATAAAACCCATTCAACGGCTGCTATACGTTCCGGCACCCTGGAAGCGATCGATGATTCGCATCAGTGCTTTTGCCGACGAGATTTCCCAGGACCCTCGCGAACAGCTCGATGTCCTGTCGCGGCACGGCATCAAGTTCATCGAGTTTCGTGCCATCCATGGTACGAACGTCCTCGATCTGTCCGACTCCCAGCACGACGAGTTCCGCGAATCCCTCTTTTCGCGAGGATTCGGTTTGAGCGCGATCGGCTCGCCGATCGGCAAGATCCGGATCAACGAGCCGTTCGAGGAGCATCTCGAGCGATTCGAGAGGGCCATGGACCTGGCCGATCTCTACCAGGCGCCTCGGATCCGCGTGTTCAGCTTCTATATGCCGCCCGGCGACGATCCGGCATCCCACCGCGAGGCCGTGATCCGCCGGATGACCGAGTTAGCTCGGCGCGCGGCGGATCGCGGGATCGACCTCTTCCTCGAGAACGAGAAAGGGATCTACGGCGATACGGCGGCCCGCGTCGCCGATATCCTCGAGACGGTCAACTCGCCCTCGCTCCAGCATGCCTTCGACCCGGCCAACTACGTGGAAGTCCGCCAGCCGATCGACGAAGCCTGGGCCAGGCTGCGTTATTTCGTCAAGCACTTCCACGTCAAGGATTACGACGCGAAGTCGGAGCGCAACGTGCCGGCCGGGGTCGGCGACGGCCAGATCCCCCGCCTGATCCAGGAGGCCGTCGATAGCGGCTACGAGGGCTTCTGCGTCCTCGAGCCCCACCTCGTCGTCGCCGAGCTCTCGCACGGCTTCTCCGGCCCGGAACGCTTCGCCGACGCTGTCGCTGCCCTCAAAGGGATCCTCGACGACCGCAAGATCGCGTACGAGTGAGATTCACAACCAGTCCGGATCGATGATCGGGAGACCAATTCGATGAAAGATTCGCAGTTCAATCGTCGGGCATTCCTGGAAGGCGCCATCGCCGGCGGGGCCCTGTTGAGCCTCGGGGCCCGGGGAGCCCTGGCCGCCGACCCGACCGGCAAGCCCGAGGCGGGGAAGATCGGTGACTTCAAGATCTCCCTGGCCGAATGGTCGCTGCATAAGATGCTCTATGCCCACCCGGCCCAGATGCAGGAGCTCAACCTCGATTTCCCCAAGATCGCCCGCGAGCAATACGGGATCGAGGGGGTCGAGTTCGTGAACCAGTTCTTCAAGACCAGGGCCCACGACTCGAATTATCTCAAGAACCTGAAGACCCGCGCCAAGGACGTGGGCGTCACGTGCGTCCTGATCATGATCGACGGCGAGGGCGACATGAGCGCCCCGGACGCAACCGAGCGGAACAAGGCCGTGGACAACCACAAGAAGTGGGTCGACGCCGCCGCGGAACTCGGCTGCCACGCGATCCGGATCAACACCGGAAGCCACTATAGCCCGACCGATGTCCAGAACGTCGCCGAGTCGTGCGGCAAGCTGACCGAGTACGGCGAGAAGCATCGCATCGAGATCATCTGCGAGAATCACGGCGGTCCCTCGAGCAACCCGGACGCCTTGTTAGCCTTGATGAAGGCCGTGAACAAGCCGACCTTCGGCACGCTCCCCGACTTCGGGAATTTCCCGGCCGACCGCAAGACCGGCAAGTACACGATCGACGTCTACGACGCGATCGCCCGGATGATGCCCTATGCCAAGGGGGTCTCGGCCAAGAGCTACGATTTCGACCCAACGGGCAAGGAGACCAAGCTCGACTACGCCCGGATCATGAAGATCGTCACCGATGCAGGCTATCATGGCTTCGTCGGGATCGAGTATGAAGGGAGCCGTCTCACCGAGCCCGAGGGGATCATCGGCACCAAGAAGCTGCTCGATTCGCTGCGGAACGGCACGTATACGCCGAGTGCCTGATCGTTCGCGAGTGCGCAAGAATTGTGCCCTCTCGGTCATTAGACTTTGGAGAGTGCAGGCCTAAACCCTGAGATCCTTCGTTGCAAGAACCGAAGAAACTCTGCCCCGTCTGTGGCACCCCGTCCGAGGACGCGCTCAGTCGTTGCCCGAACTGCCAGGCCGATGCTGATCGGAGACAGGACACGTCTGGGCTTGTGGGTTCATTCGCTGCCATCACGGGGATTGGGGGACGCTCGCTGATCGTACGTCTCTTGGGCCTTATACAGGTCTTCTTTGCCGTGAGCCTCAGCTATTATCTTCTGGTGGCGCCATGGATCAAGAACGGGCCCCCCTACGTTCCCGTGAATCTCGCCTTCGGAGCTTGTGGCGCCTTCTGCGTATTCACCGGGAGATTCCCCTTCTTAGCCAGGATAGGGATGGCCTTCCCGGGTAGGAAGCTCGAACCAGGGACGAACCAACTCGGGTTCCTCAACCTGTTCCTGACGGTCATTGCATTCATCGGGGCGCTAGCCTATATGGAGTGGGTCGAATCGCAAAATCCGCACCCGTTCAATCGATAGTTTTTCGATCTGAGCAGTGAGATGCCAAGGGCTAACGATGCGAATCAGCGGACCCGTCGGCGCCGGGACGCTGATCTTGGTCGGTCGGAGCATCGGCTTCCGTCGGCTTTACCGACGAAAGCCAGCACTCCGACCGATCCTTCGCGTAATGGGCATTCCTTCGATCGCTCGGCGCAGGGGTTGACCGCAAACGGGTCCCACCGTATGGTATGCACCGACCCAAGGCCGATCCTCTCGCGCCGATCGTGCGATGCGGATTGGCCTCCCCGAGTCAAGCCCTGACAGGATGTTCGACCCAGGCGCGAGGGATGGAGCCCTTGACGATCGACCGGACTCACATTCTCGTCCTCAATTTCAACGGGCGAGGCTGGTTGGAGGAGTGTCTGCCGTCGATCCTGGAGGCGGCCGGGCGTTCAGCGATCCCCTGCGCCGTGACGGTCATCGATAACGGCTCGACCGACGGGTCCTGCGATTGGCTGGCCGAGCGGTGGCCGGAGGTTGGCCTGTTCCGAGAGGAGAACCTCGGCCTCGCCTCCTTCAACCGCGTGCTGACTCGAATGACCGAGCCGGTCGTCCTGCTGCTGAATAGCGACATCAAGCTCGATCCCGACGCCGTCGCCCCACTGCTCGAGGCTTTCGAACGGCACGACGACGCCCTCTTTTCCGCCCCGCTCTGCTGGACGTTCGACGGCCGGACCTACGAGGGGATGCGGACGCGGGTCCGGATGCGATATGGACTCGTGCAGGGGATGTGCCGGGTGCCCGGATTCGAAGCCCACGTCGACCATCCTGACGAGACCGCCGCGGCCGGCCCCGTCCTGGCGGTCGATCGCCGCAAGTTCCTGGAACTGGGCGGGTACGACCCCATCTATTTCCCCGGCCGGATCGAGGATCTCGACCTGGGATTCCGCGGCTGGATGGCCGGCTATCGGGGGTATTACGTCCCCGATTCGGTCGCCTATCACTGGGGGTTCGGCACGTTCGCAGCTGAGCTGGGCCTCGACCGATCGCAACAGCTCGCCAGTCGCAATACCTTGATTTTCATGTGGAAGAACACCTCCGGAGCCCGGCTGTTGAGCCACTTGCTCTGGCTGCCGATCCGCCTCGGGGCCGCGCTGGTGCGCGGCCGCACCGAGTTCGCGCTGGCGCTCGTCTCGGCCCTCCGGCGATTCGACCAAGTCCTGGAGTCCCGCCGCAGATTGGCCGTAGGTCGGCGCTCGTGGGTGGAGAGGCAAGAGGCATTCTATCGGCGGTTCGAGTGGTAGTGTCGGGCCGGCTCGACGGCGAGATCGAGATCGAGACCAAACGCAAGGAGGCGTTGGATGTCTTCTCGGGCGATCCACCTGGCGATTGATGCCCGTCCGCGCGGACCGCGGGGCCTGATGGCCGCCGAGGTCGTGCTCGGCCGGAGCATGCTCGGCCACGTGCTCGACCTGGCGGTCGATCTCGCGCCCGAGGGGGAGCCGGTGCACGTCCACGCCCGGCCCGAGGACCAACGCGAGCTCCTCGCCCTGGCCGACGATCGCGGCAAACAAGGCGTCATCTTCGAGAACGGGCCGCCCCGGGCGGATGCCGTCGTGCTCCGGACGGATTGCTTCTACGATGAAGCACGACTGCGACGACGCCTCCGCACCGCCCGATCGCCGGAATCGGCCGTGCTCTGGCGGCTCGACCGTCCCGAGGCGATCTTCTCCGCCGACGAGGAGCTGACCCGTCGCCTGACGTATCAACCGATCGGCAAATACTGGGCATTCCCCCTCGCCGAGCGGCTCGCGGCGATCCTCCGGCCAACCCCCGTCCGGCCGAATGCTCTGACCTATGGCGCGGCCGCCCTGATGCTCGCGGCGGCGGGACTCATCGCCGTCGGCGCCACCGGCTGGGCCGGTCGCTCGACCGCCGCCTTGGCGATGGCCCTGGCATTGATCCTCGACACGGCCGATGGGCGGCTCGCCCGATTGCAAGGGACGAGTTCCGCGTTCGGCAAGTGGCTCGACCAGTTCCTCGACGAGCTGGCCGACCTGGCCTTGCATGGCGCGATCGCATGGTCGGCCTTCAGCCGCGACGGCCGGGCACTCTGGCTCGTCCTCGGCATCGTCTACACCGCGGGCAAGTACCTGTTCCTCGTCCAGTCGACTCTGGGGGAGGAGCTCGAGAAGCAGATGGGCCTCCGGGGTTCGCTCGCCGGACCGGAGACGCCGGCCGGTCACGTCATCCGTCAACCTCGAGGCATCGCGGCCGCCGTTCATCTGATCGGTCATGCCGACCTGCGCTGGCACCTCTGGATCGTCCTCGCGATCGCGGGTCGCCTGGACGTTGCTCTCGCGGCGTATGCGGCCTACTTCCCGATCCGAGCCCTCGCCGGGGCCGTGAGGAAGGGGGTCCGCTATGCCTGAGCCCCGAGTCTCGGTCCTAGTCGTCGCGAGGGATGAGGCGGACAACCTCGCCAGTTGCCTCGCGGCGACGCGATGGGCCGATGAGCGCGTCGTCGTGGTGGACGCGCGCAGCCGCGATGCGACCCTGGAGATCGCGCGACGCGACGCGGATGTCGTCGCGGTCCGGGATTTCGACAATTTCGCCGATCAGCGCAACGCGGCGCTCGCCCTGTCCTCCGGCGACTGGGTGCTCTCGGTCGACGCCGATGAGCGCGTCACGCCCGAGCTGGCGGCCGACGTCCGGCGGACGATCGCGGACCCCGACCAGACTTACGTCGGCTATCGCGTGCCGATCCGCAGCGAGATCCTGGGGCGCCGCTTCTCGTTCTCGGGGACGCAGCAGGACCTCCCCCTCCGGCTCTTTCGTCGCGACTCCGGGCGATGGGTCGGGCGGGTGCACGAAACGGTGGACCTTCGCGGCGACGCCGGCCGGGTCGGCGGCGCGCTCCGGCACCGGACGATCCCGACCATGAGGGTCTTCCTGGAAAAAATCGATCACTACACGACGCTCGAAGCCGAGGAGATGGCCGTCGCGAATCGGCCCTGGCGGATGAGCGATCTCATGCTCCGCCCGGCCTGGACCTTCCTCAAGCTCTACGTGCTGAAGCAAGGATTCCGCGACGGCCTGGAAGGGTTCATGTTCTGCCTGTTCTCGGGCGTATCGACCGCGGTGCGGGCCTGGAAGCATCGCGAGCTCGTGGTGGAAACAGGCAACTGGCAAGTGACTGGTGAATCCACGACCGGCATCCGGATCGCCGGTGACCGATCGGCCGTGTCCTACCGCCACTCGACACCCGCCGCCCCCCACGGAAGGAGGGCCTCATGATCGCCAGTTACGAAGCGGCCGTCGCGGCACGTTTCGACGATCTGCACGTGCGCTTCAAGGACGAAGTGCCGGAGGACGACCCGCGACTCCTGAGCATCGAGGAATCCCTGCGACCCGTAGCCGGCCGTCGCATCCTCGACCTGGGCTGCGGTAAGGGGCGTTTTGCACGGGCACTCCGCGATCGAGGGGCGCGCGTGATCGGCCTCGACGTCTCCGAAGCCATGCTCGCCGGTGCGCACGAGTTCGAGCTGGATTGCGTCTGCGCATCGGCTCGCCGGCTCCCTTTCCGGCCCGGGAGCTTCGACGCCGTCATCGCCGTCGAGGTCTTCGAACACCTGGCTCCGCGGGCGGTCGACGACGTCTGCGCCGAGGTTCGGCGCGTGCTCAGCCCGGGCGGGACGTTCGTCGTGGTCGATAAGAACCTGTACTCGCTGAATGCCGAACGACCCTGGTTGCCGAGCGTCGCCGTGAAGCGGATCGACGAACGACGAGGTCGGTGGATGTATCCGGCCGGAGGGCCGGTCCGCGAGCGTTGGTTCCGGCCCGAGGGCCTGCGACGTCGGCTCAAGCGGTGGTTCCCCGAAGTGGAGATCGTCCGGGTGCTCTCGCGCAATGAGGCCGGCCGATTCCCATTCGAGCAGGTGCCGGCCGCGCGACTGCTGGTGTTGTGGGCGGCCCAGGCATCCGGAGGGGTCGCATGAAACAATTCTCTCCGATTCCCGCATCGCTGCCGCTCCTCTTGTGGCGGACGCCCCCCGGGCTCGAGCTCATCCTCGCCCAGGAAGGCGTGCCATTCGAGACGGTCAAGGATGCCCATCCGTTCTCGTTCCGCGGCGCGCGTTTCGTCCTGTTCGATGGGCGGACGACCACCCGGGAATCGCTGGCCGGCCTGCTGACTCTCGAGCAGGTCGCGATCGACGTCGACGACCTGCGACGGGGCGAGCCCTGCGATCCGTTCTCCGCCCTGGTCGATCAACGATCCGCGAGGGCCTCATGGGACCTCGGCCCTCACCGGCTGAGCGAGCGGGTGGCGCGCCAGCCGAAGGCGTGCATCCGACGCCGACTGATCGCCCGGCTTCGCGAGACGATCACGCAGGCGGGCGGCGTCTGGATCCGGCTCGCGTCGTTCCCATATCCCTATCGCTCCGCCTTCAGCTTCCGGGCGGATCTGGACGAGCCCGTGCCGGAAGACTACCATCGTTACGCGCGAGCCCGCGAGCCGCTCGCCGATTGCTGCACGCACTTCGTCAGCACTCACGCCTATGCCCATCACCCGTCGGTCCTGAAAGACCTGCGGGACCAGGACACGCAGTCGCACGGGCATTTCCACCACGTCTACCGGGATTCGGAGGCGAACCGGCGGAACCTGGAACGGGCCCACCGCATCCTCCGGAGCTTCGGCTTCGAGCCGAGCGGCTTCGCCGGGCCGCACGGCCGATGGAGCCCGGACCTCGACGACGCCCTCGAGGACCTGGGATACCTCTTCTCGTCGGACTTCCAGCTCGGTTACGACGACTTCCCGTTCTATCCCTGGAAAGGCGATCGGTTCTCGCGGATCCTCCAGATCCCGATGCACCCGGTCTGCGAAGGGCTGTTCCTCGAGGCGGGCGTCTCCGACACGCGAGCGATCGGCGAATACTTCGCCCGGATCATCGCCGCGCGGCTCGACGCGGGGGAGCTGGCGATCGCCTACGGTCATCCGGAGCGCCGGCTCGGCCGGATGCCCGAGGTGCTTCGGATGCTCGCAGACGTGGTTGCCGCGAGGCCGCTGGTCTGGAGGGCAACCTTCTCGGAGCTGGCCCGCTGGTGGCGATGGTGCGCCGAGCAGTCGTGGATGGTCATCCCTCGCGAGGGGCAGCGGCTCGACATCCAGTTCGACGATTGGGACGGCGAATACCAATTTGCCCTTGAGATCCATCGCGGGAACTTCTATTGTTCGCTGCCCGTGACCGGGCCGCGGATGTCGCTCAGCCTGAGCGGGCTCGCCTACCAGAGGCGCGTTGAGCCCGATACGATCCCCGATCCTCCCCTGGTGGATCGCCGATCGATCAGCCTGAAGCGTGCCGTGCAGACCGCGATCGACTGGGAGATGGTCACGCCGCTGGCGGAGATCCCGCGCTCGTCGCTGCCGAACCGGGTCAAGCGGGGGCTGAGGTGGTGGAAGCTCAGGCGAGCAGGGATGGTCCCATGACGCGAATCCAGACGATTTCACGGAAGTCGCCGACGCCCGCGACGACCGGGTCATGGCTGGCCTCGCGCAGCCGGGGCGACTGCCCGGAGGGCGCGATCTTCCTGCACGCGCCCGCCGTGGCTTTTCAGGCGCCCGGCGGCGGCGAGAACCAACTGGTGCAGACCGCCCGGCACCTCGAATCGCACGACGTCCGGGTCCGGCTCTTCTCGCCCTGGACCGATCGCCTCGAATCGGCGCGGCTGCTCCATCTCTTCGGGATGTCGCGCGAGGGGCTCGAGATGGCCCGGATGGCGAGGACGCGCGGCGTCCCGGTGGTGCTCTCGCCGATCTGCTGGTACGAGACGCGCGCCCTGGTCGCCCTCGAGACCCGTTTCATGCGGAAGGCCGCGGGCCTGTCGGCCTGGTGCCTGAGGCGCCTCACGAATCGGGTCCCCTCCTGGCGGCGCGAGCTCCTCCACCTGGCCGATGCCATCCTGCCCAATTCGCGGTCGGAGGCGGACCAGTTGGCTCGCCTCTTCGGGGTCGCGCGCGAACGCCTGCGGGTCGTCCCCAACGGGGTACTTCCCGCATTCGGCACGGCCTCGCCCGAGCCGTTCCGCGAACGTTGGGGGGCGGATCCGTTCGTCCTCTCGGTCGGGCGGATCGAGCCTCGCAAGAACACGCTCGGCCTGGTCCAGGCGATCCGTCGGCTGGGCCTCCCGCTTGTCGTGATCGGAGAGGCCGCGCCGGGCTACCGGGGCTATGCGCAGGAGTGCCGCCGGGCCGGCGAGGGGCTGGTCGCCTGGCTGGGCCACCTCGATCACCACGACCCCGTGCTGGCATCGGCCTATGCGGCGGCGCGGGTGTTCGCCTTGCCGAGCTGGTTCGAGACGCCGGGGCTCTCCGCACTCGAAGCCGCGCTGGCCGGCTGTGCCGTGGTGATCACGCCTTACGGATCGACCAAAGATTACTTCGGCGGCCTGGTCGCCTACGCGCGACCGGATCGGCCCGAGGAGATCCGTCACGCGCTCAAGACATCCTGGGATGATGGACCTGACCCCCGGCTGGCGCCCTGGGTCGCGACCCACTATCTCTGGCCGAACGTGGCCCAGATCACGGCGGAGGTCTATGACCAAGTCGCGCGCTAAGCCCAGGCCCGTGCAGGTCGGCAGATACCGCTACAGCAAGCTCCGCTGGCGGCTGCTGGTCCATGCGCTCGACATGCTGGGCACGATCGTCATGGCGATCTTCCGGCGATTCCGGCCGCCCCGGCGGGTGGACTCCCCGCGCCGGGTCCTGGTGGTGCAGCTCGATCACCTCGGCGACGCGGTCCTGAGCACGCCCTTGATATCCGAGCTGCGAGTGGCCTACCCCGAGGCGGCGATCGACGTGCTGGCCTCGCCGAGCAATCACGAGGTCTTCGAGGCGGATCCGAACGTCGATCGGGTCTGGGTCGCCGAGCGCACATGGTTCGAAAGACGTCCGGACCGTTGGGCTTTGCTCACCGCGGTCTGGAGCCTCGGCCGATCGCTCCGGCGGATGGATTACGACCTCGGCATCGACGTGCGGGGCGACGTGCTCACCGTGATGGTGCTCGCCCTGGCGGGTGTCCGACGCCGGGTCGGCTGGGCGATGGGGGGCGGGGCCTTCCTGCTCACTGACGTCGCCGAGTGGATCCCCGGCCGCCACGAAGTCCGCTCCCGGCTGGCCCTGCTGAGCCGACTGGGGATCGCGCCGGACGAATCCGCTCGGGTCGACATCCACGTGACCGACCAGGATCGGGTCATCGTCGCCCGGCGGCTGGCCGAAGCCTGGCCCCGCCGCAGCCACGGCACACGCCGGGCCGAGGTCCATGCCAGGATGGTGCGCGGGCGATCGGCCGACATTCGCGACGGACGCCCATCGGTCCCCGCCGGCCCCCGGCTGGCCTCCGACGAAGCCGACTGGTTGCACGCCGATCGTTTCTCGCCGCTACCTCCGCTCCTGGCGGTCCACTTCGGTGCCGGCAACGCGGCCAAGCGCTGGCCCTCCCGGTCCTGGAAGGTGCTGGTGGAACGCTTCCTGGAAGGGGGATGGCGGGTGATCGTGGTCGGCGGCGCCGACGATCTGCTCCTCTCGAGCGTCCTGGTCCCGCACGAACGCTTGCGCGACTGGGCGGGATCCCTCACGGTCACGCAGACCACCGCACTCCTGGAGCGGGCAGACCTGTTCATCGGCGCCGACTCCGGTCCCGCCCACCTGGCCGCCTCCGCCGGGACGCTCTCTGTCATCCTTTTCAGCGGGACCAACCAGCACCGGCAATGGCGCCCCTGGTCGCGGCATTCGCTCACCATCCGGCACCGCGTCCCCTGCCAGCCCTGCCACCAGAAGGTCTGCCCGCTCGCCGGACATCCCTGCATGTCGGGCCTGGACCCCGAACGCGTCTACCGAGGCGCCCTGCGGTGGTGGTCGAGGACGCACCGCGCGGAATCACCCCACGCCCCCATGTAAGGCAAGGAGCCATCCCGTGGCACCCGACGATCCCGCTCCTCATCCTCGAACCCGCATCGACTGGCGCGGCTGGCTCGCGCTGGCTTGGGTGTTATTCTGGGGCTGGGCCTATACCCTCATGGTGATCCAGGCCCGGGCGCCCCAGGTGCTCACTTGGTTCCGTGAGTTGACCGTCGGCCGATCATAAACGGCAGCCATCCTCAACGGTTCTTGATCCGGGCAGCCGCCCATTTCGCCAGATCGGGACGAAGGCGCGGCACAATCGGGTCTGAGCCGTACTCAACTTCTCGGGCGTATGGACCGGCTTCATAGGCTCGGTCGAAGACGGCTTGCAGGTCGAGCGCGACGTCTGGATCTCCCGGCAGGAGTGGGATGGCGATCACGGGCAGCCTTTGCTCGAGCGAGATCGGATAAATGAAGAAGTCATTAGGCCGGTCGAAGCGGTGAACCGACACGTGGTAGTCGAAGGCGCCGGCCTTGGCTCTGGCAAGATCCCGGGGGATGGCCGACGAGTGCGTCCCTCGCCAGAGCAGGTCGATCTCGACCAGGTGGACCTCGCCACCGAGGACTTCGCGCTGCTTGTTCAGGTATTGTTCTCGACCGGGGTTTCCAGGGGTCTTGTTAGATAGGCTCAGGACTTCCAGCGAGGTGACGAGCCGGATGTCCTTGCCTTGACGTCGTCGGATCTCAACGAACGACTCGGTGAACGGGCCATGTTCGATCGTCTCGACCGAGACCATCGGAGGCTCGGAGGGACGCGGTTCCGCGATTGCGATGACTCCGCGACCTCGCTTGCGCGGTCTTCCAACCGAACGAACAACCTCGACGTCGGGCTCGACGTATCGCCGCGAATACTCAAGCCAGATTCGTTGATTCGATTGAGTATAGTACGACGCCGGTAATCTCGCTTGCAGCGTTTCCTTGATGCAAAAGATGAGGTCGTGATGGAGATTAGGGAACCAATCCGGACTCTCGAGGTATGGGTCCATTCCGGGAAATGGCGAGGGCATCGGTCGGCTCCTGGGATATCACGGACCATTGATCCGATTGTCCCCGGAAGAGACGGAGCGGTCAACATCGGCAAGACACCGCTCACGTCACGAACGTCCTCGCATGACCGAGCCGAGGCGCCGTTGCGCCTCGGTCGGTTTCGGCGTATTGTTCAAGGAGTTCCAGAATAGGAGCTGCTCTCCGGGGAGCATCGCGAGAGTCTGCTCGCGGGCCGCGAGAACCTCCCGCCGTGCCTGGCCGACGGTCACCGTGCGTACATAATCGCTCACGCTGACCCGCCGCAACGCTGCGGCTTGCGCCAGGTACGATTTGCCCTCATCGTCCAGGCGAACCATGAGCAGACTGGTCGTTCGCGGCTTCCTCGGTCGCGGGGATGGACGGGCTGACGGCATGGGTAACACCTCCATGCCGTCATTGTATAGCGATCTGCTATACAGTAAAGGTCGCTCCGACCAAGGATCTCGGCCTCATCCGATCGTCGTCACGCGATGATCGATCGAGAACCTCCGGCCGTTCGGGGACTTGTAGTCGAAGTTTCCCAGGCCGGCTTGGCCGGCCATCGCGACGTACTGGGGCTGCCGGATATCGTACCCCTCCTGTTTGAACGGGTCGGCCGCGAGGCGCCCGACGGCGCCGACGCCGGGCACCTTCATCGCCGTGCGTCGAGCATCGAGGATGTCCCATTCGACGCGGTCCATCGCCACCGGGTCGGTCGCGAAGAGCAGGGCGTTATGGTTCCAGAGCCAGCCGGGGGTTTTCCCGAATGGGCCGCCCTCCCAGACGCAACGGCTGCCGTCCATGATATGCAAGACGCACTTCTTGCGGATGATCGGATGGCTGACCACCGCCGGAATGAAGGCGACCATGGCGATACTCTGCGGGCTGGAATGCGAACGGAACACGTTGTTGACCAGCCCGTGGCTCATGTTCTTGAGGGCACCGGTCACTCCCGCGGCATGGTGGTCCTTGATGCAAGGTAGGCCGATGATCTTGTCGAGTCGCTTGGTCACGATCCGGCCCAGATGCGAGCGGAAGCAGCGGTCGTCCTTGGGGTCCTGGCCGCGACCGACGAGCGTCAACTGGACGAACTCGTCGGGGTCGTATCCGGCGATCGGATCCTTGCCATCGAACTTGATCGTGAGCTGGCCCGGGTCCCAGGCGACCGGAGTGAGGCCACCCCGCGCGACTCCGTCGGGCAGGATCTCCGAGTAGCGCGCGTCGCGGAACTCCAGCCCATAGCGATCGAAGACGACCATATCCTTGTGCGGGATTCCGGCCGATCGGAGGCCGTCGATCACCTCGAGGACCAGCTCGGGCGAGGTGTGGGCCCCGGGATAGCCGTTGGGCACGACCTTGATTCCGACACATTCCCCAGGCTTGACGAAGATCCGCCAGGCCTCGACCGGATCGTCGGCACCGGTCAGGGCGACGAGTCCCCGGTTCAGGGTCTCTCGCACCGCCGCGCGGCTGCCCGCTCGGTCACGTTGCAGGGCCCGGTTGCGGACCTCGATAACCCGCCCTGGATAGGGGCCGGGGATTCCCAGAGACTCACCCGGAGGGGCGGACGCGCCCTGCTTGCCTGGTTGCTGAGCCGAGACATTCATGGCACCCAGCATCGAAAAGGCAGCGGCGGCTGTCCCCACGAATTCACGGCGACGCAGGTTGCCGCAAGGATATCGTTCACGCATGGCTCTTACTCTTTCACATGAGGGTTGAGGAATCCTCTCACCGATCCGGCTGCGACGTGGTACGGCGGAGGGCCAGGTGATCGGCAACCAGGAGGGCTCCGGCCGCAACACAGAGCCCCACGACGAGCTGGGCGAACAACCTCGGAACCGCCTCCTTGGCCATCGGCCGGAACGTCTCCGCGAGCGGGAACATGATGGCTCCGCCGAACTCGTATAACATGGACGCGATGGCGGCACCCAGGATGCCCCCGATGGTCGCTCGTGCCATCCGTGCCCCGCCGCCGAGCCCGATGCCGAGAGCAAGCCCGGCGGCGGCCCCGACGGCGATCCAGATGCCTCCGTGAGTCAGCAGGGCCAGGGGCAGGTCGTCGTTGTGATTCTCGTCCGTGGCGCTGTCGCGGGCGGCGTGATAGGAGGGTAACACGGCGAGGGTCGTCCCGGCGCCCGCGGCTCCGCCGAGGACGAGGCCGACGATCCCGCCCGCGATCGCCGCGCTCGGCGATCGCCGAGCCAGGCCCCCCGCTAGGCCCAGGCCCAGGCCCAGGATCATCCCCAGCCCACCATAGGCCAGCGCCGCGGTCTGGTCTCGAGAGATCCTGAATCGCCGCTCCATCTCGATCGGGACCTGCGTGCCATTCCTCCTGATCTCGGCGGAGAACTCGAGCGAAGGAGCGACGAATCTCGGGGCTGCCTCCCCGATGCCGAAGCCCGCGAGCCCCGCGAGGAGCCCGGCCGCGACGACGAGTAACCAGGCCAGTCCCGGAGATGACGACTCCTTGATCGGACCCGGGGACAATTCGCCGGCCGATCCGGGATCCACGGCCTGCGGTGAGCCGGCCGAGGTTTCCGACGAGCTTGGCGATCGTTCATCGAACTGCGACATAAGCCGAATCCTTCGCGTAAGGTCGATGGCCGCGCGGCCGCGGCCCGATTGACGAATACGACGTTCGAGACGTTCTCTTAGCGGGCCATTTCTTCGGCCCCGAGGAGTAACCCGTCCATGCTCTCGCGAGGTGGCGCGTCGGGCCCGGCCCGAAGCTGCTGGACCTCTTTCATGAGCCGATCGGATTCTTCACGACGGCCGAGACGCCGATAGGCCAGGCTGAGGCTGTAACGCGGGCCGGCCGCTTTCGGCTCCAGTGCGGCCGCACGGAGGAGCGGCTCGATCGCCGCCGAGGGCCGGCCCCGCTGGAGCTCGAGCTTGCCGATCCGCCACCAGGTGCCGAAACGGTCCGAGTCCCACAGCAGCGCCCGTTGCCACCACCGCTCGGCGTCGTCAAGCGCGCCTTCGAGATAGTAAGACTGACCGAGGAGGTCGGCGACCTTGGCGTCATTGCCCTCGTCGAGCGCGCGGTTCAAGCATTTTCTGGCCGCATCCCAGCGACCGAGTACGAGCAGGTTGTGGCCGAATTCGACCCAGAACATCGATCGGGGCTTGAGCGGCATCTGCTTGAGCTCAGGGTCGAGCGCGAGCGCCCGGGAGAACGCGAAGACGGCGTATTCCGAGTCGCCGGTGTTGTGATGGACGACACCGGCCAAGGTGTGACCGATCACCGCGCCGGAGGGGATCTCGATCAAGCGGTCGGATGCCTCCGAGGCGTCTTTCCACCGCCGCTCAGAGATCAGGACCGCAGCCATCCGGCTCAAGGCCAGCACGTCGTCGGGCCGACGATTCAGCAGCTCGCGATAGGCGAGGATCGCGGGCTCGCGACGGTTATTCACCACGAGGCCGAGGGCGCGGATATGTAGGTCCTCGAGGTCGAGCGGAACGGCCTTCTGATAGTGGGACTCGGCCTGGTCGAGGCGGCCGAGCCGGCTCAGGCAACGCGCCGCCACCAATGCGGCGCGGCGGCTGTTGGGTCGGCGCATCAAGTAGCCTTCGGCGAGGCGGAGGGCTGTCTGCGGGTCGTTGCGTCGATACGCCGCGTCGGCCTCGGCCAGGTCCCCCGGATGGAATTCGGACCACGCGAACGTCGCCAGGAAACCGAGGACGACCAGGCCGCAAGCGACCGCCACGCGCCACGGCCATCGCCGTCCCCGGCGAGCGGGCGCGGTCCTGCGCGCGGAGCGGGCGCGACCGGCCCGGGGACCGATCCCGGAGGCTCGCGCATCGGCAGGCGGGACGGATGGGACCGCATGAATCAACATCCCTCGGAGAAAATTGTATTAACTAGCGTCGATCATGATGACCCGCCCCCGCTCCCCAGGCGGGCGAGGGCGGCGAGGCTCAATTCGTTGTTGGGATCGTTCCCGAGGACGAGTCGGTGCCAGGCGATCGCCTCCTGGGTCAGCGACATGCGTTCCCTCAGGTCGGCGATCCGCTGGTACAGCTCGGGGTGCGGCCGAATCCCCAGGTCGGGTGTCGCGATGGCCCGATCGTAGAGCGGGCGCAGCTCCTGGATGGCCACATCCCGGGAGCGGACGCGTCGCTCGATTTCATCGGCCTCGGCGATCTCACCCGCGTGGCGCAAGGCCCGACCGAGCCGATACTCCAGGACCCGGTCGTCGGGCTCGGCCCTCCGGGCCTCCCGATAGAGTTCGAGGGCCTCCTTCCAGCGGTTGCCTTCCTGAGCAATCCTGGCCCGATGCTTGAGGAGTCGCGGCGAATCGGAGAGACTCGTCGGCAGGCGTTTCAATTCCTCCTGCATGTCATCCAGACGCCCGGACTCGTCGAGACCCGTCAGGAGCCCATCCCAGGATTCGACGCGATCCGGGTGGATCCGCACCACGCGTCGGAGTCGATCGATGCCCTCATCGAGCTTGTTGTCCCTGATCAGGCTCAGGCCCAGCGTGATAGCCGAGTGCAACTCCTTCGGACCGTGCCGGACGACGGGCTCGAGCAGCGTGATCACCGAGCCGGGGGCCGGCGGACGCGTATCGGGCCGCAACAGTTCCATGAGCAAGGAAACGCGATCATGAGGATCGGGCTCGACCCGGTAGAGTCGCAATGCCAGGCGACGGCCCTCCTCCTGCCTCCCCTGGACATAGTACATGGTCAGGAGGTTCCAGCCCGCCTCGGGCGCGGCCGGATCGGCCCTCAGTGCCTCGAGCCAATCCGCCTCGGCCTCGTCGAATCGCAACAGGCGATTCAGCGCGTTTCCCCGGCAAACATGGAACGGGACGACCATCGACGGTGTTCGGTTGCGGATGCGGTCGAGATGGTCCAGCGCCACCTGCCCGGATGGCGATGGTCGACGTTCGGCCGGCGAAGAAGCCGGTTCGGGGCGATTGAGGATGATCTGCGCCAGGAGGAGGTTGGCGGCTCCATCTCGGGGGTCCGTCGCCAGTCGGTCCCGCACCTTCGTCTCGGCCTCGTCCAGCTTGCCGGCCGCGGCCAGCGCGATGACTTCGTCCAGTGATGGACGCGACCGCAACGACTGCCAGGTGCCCCAGCCCACGCCAGCGGCACCGATTGCGATCGTCAGTCCCGCAAGGACTCGGCGAATGATCCGCTCCCGTGCGGATCGCTGCTTTTCGTTCATGGTCGCCGTCCCCCCGTGGCGGCCGGGAGAGTGTCGCCAGCCGAGGCGGACGGTTCAACCACCCGATGCGTCTGTCCCAGTGTGGGATCGGTCAGGAGGGACTTCCGTCCGCTCGGCCAACGGATCTCGACTCGATCCACACGCTCGGCCCCGCCCAATCCCACCAGGAGCCGTAGATCATTGGCCGACGCATAGCTGCCCCCCCCTTCACCTGGCGATGGAATACGCGGTCGCCGGCGCGGATCTCGACGGCCGCGCCGATCGCCGATCGATTGGACTTCGTACCCACGAGCGCTAGGCGAATCCAGTGGGCCGGCTTCGACTCGTTCATCAACACCGCCGGTCGGCCATCCATCCGGTTGATCACGACGTCGAGATCGCCGTCGTTATCCAGGTCGCCGAACGCGGCACCCCGGGCGGCGTGGCCGACGGCGAAGAAGAGGCCCGCGTCCGCGACAAGGCGGAATCGGCACCGACCCAGGTTTCGCCAGACTTTGGGAGGTTGCTCATAATCCCCCTCCCGGCCGAGCTGGGCCAGATTGTCGTCGACGTGCCCGTTAACCGCCATCATGTCCGGCAATCCGTCGTTGTCGAAGTCCGCGAGGGCGCAACCCCAGCCGACGTCGGGCATGCTGTCCCTGACGATGCCGGCCCTCGCGCTGACGTCGTCGAAGTTACGTCCGTCGGTCGTCTGGTGGATGGTGTTGTATTCCCCGTCGAAGTTGGTCACGAACAACTCGGGATAGCCGTCTCCGTCCAGGTCCTCCACATCCACGCCCATGCCGCCCTGGTAACGGCCCGACTCGGTCACGGCGGCCCCGGAGGACTCGGTGACGTCCTCGAACGTCCCGTCGCCTCGATTCAGGAACAGGAAGTGGGGACACATATCGTTGGCGACATAGAGGTCGATCCGCCCGTCCCGGTTGATGTCGGCGGCCACGACCCCCATGCCGCGCCCGTCGCGACGGAGGACGCCGGCGCGTTCGGTGACGTCCTCGAACGTACCATCCCCCCGGTTGCGGAAGAGGAAATGGGGCGCGGGCGCGATCATCGAGGGCGGACAGTAGATCCGCAGGCCCTTGGCTTCATCGCCGCAGTACGGGTGCGGTTCGTCGAAGGCCCAGTGGCCGTAGGACGAGACGTACAGATCCAGCCAGCCGTCGCCGTCATAGTCGAGGAACGCCGCGGAAGTGGACCAGGATCGGCACTCCGCCCCGAAGTCGCGGGCCGTGCGGAACGTACCATCGCCGTTGTTGAGGTACAGGACATTCGGCCCGAAGTTGGTCAGGTAGATGTCCGGAAAGCCGTTGTTGTCAACGTCGCCGACAGCCAATCCGTGGCAGAAGCCGCGGAAGCCGACCCCCGCGCGTTCGGTGACGTCCTCGAACGTCCCTTCCCCCCGATTGCGATAGAGCTTGTTCCCCATCGAGGTCGTCGGGGCATCGAGCGGGAAATTGCGGGTCGTGGCGAAATAGAGGTCGAGACGGCCGTCGCCGTCGTAATCGATCATGGCCACGCCCGAGCCGTTGGCCGTGGGATAGTGTTTGTCCGGACTATTGCCGCTGACGTGGGTGAAGGAGATACCCGCCGAGCGCTCAACCTCTTTGAATCGAATCGTCGGACGACCATCGGTAGGCGCAGAGACCGGCGCCGGACGTTTCGTCCCGGCCGGCAACGGTTCAGGTGAGATTGCCTCGCTTCCGGCGTCGGTCGTATGAGCCGAGGCCGCATGGCTCGCGGAGATCGCCGGCTCGTGCCCGCAGCCGGCGACAATCATGGACGTCAATCCGAGGAGGATCGGCGTGAGGATTCGAACGGTTGCCCGGCGGATGGCGCTCGTCATGCGTAAACTCGTGGCGGGGAGACTCCCCGGGAGGGGACGAGATCCGCCGGACTGGTCGGCCACGGCGGCGGAGAGCACGCGCCACGACCGGCCGCCCGGCGGACCTCAATACTCGGGGAGGACGCACATCAATAGGCGTCTGAGCTGAGGACCTCGCCGCCATTGATCGTCCCGATTGCCGCCCACGTCAGGGGATTGACCGAACTCTTGATGAATCGGACCGATCCGTCGCAGAAGGCGACGTTGGATCCACCCGGATGCCGCGAAGACGAGGAGATCACGTTCGTGATCGCTGTCCAGGGCCTTCCGGGGACATCCGCATAAAAGCACGACTTCCGGTTGGGCGTCGTGGTGTGGCTGTAGGGGAACAGGTCGGCGATCCACCAGTCACCTTTCCACGTGTAGGAATTGGTCCCTTGAACAGCCTGGTCGCAATTCGCGGCCTGGAGGAAGTCGTTGTTCGTCTGCCCGGCGTAAGCATTGGCGGCATTTGTCATCGTGTAGATCAGTCCGAGTCCGGCCGGGGCGGTCTGTGGAGTGTTGCTGCCATTGCCCCTGACGAATTCGCTGAAGCCGGCGGTATTGCTCGTCCCGTCGGTGATGGTGGCGATGGTCCTCGGGATCTCGTAGGAGCCGACGTTCGGCTGAAACAGCGATCCGCTCGTCCCGGGCGTCATCTCGGGATAGGAGCCGCCTGCGGTGCCGTTCCAGCCCCGCGAGGCCGTGGGGACGTAGACCACGCCGTTCGAGACCCCGCTGGGGCCGCCGCGGAAGACGTTGGTCCCGGAGTTCGACGGATAGTTGAAGCGGCCGACCAACTGCATCGATCCCCCCGGGTAGTAGATGAAGCCGGTCAAGTTGGCCAGGTCGGTATCGGAGGGACAAAGAAAGCTGGTGATCTGGTTGCCCGTGGCGGAGGCATTGATCAGGCCCCACTGATCGCAGTCCGCAGTCGAGCCGTTCATGCTGCCGACGATATCACTGCCGGATGCGCCCCACCGCGGGGCGACGTTGAAGTTGATCGCGTTGTAGATCGAGTTCTGCTCCAGGAACGGCAGCATCCGAGCGAGTGGACTGAACGTCTGGCCAGTATTCATCCCGTTGACCGGCGAGTAAACGATGTACAGCGTCGGCAGGGTCTCGTTCGTGCTGATATAGTTATGCATGGCCAGCGCGATCTGCTTGAGGTTGTTGGTACACTGGGAGCGGCGGGCGGCCTCGCGGGCAGACTGGACCGCGGGCAGCAGCAGCGCGATCAGGACGGCGATGATGGCGATGACGACCAATAGCTCGATCAGCGTGAAACCGCGGCGTAAACGAGACATGAAATGACTCCCGAGATCGATGGAAGAGAGCGGAACTCCGACCGATCGCTGGCCGATCTTCTCCTCAGTTGAGACCGGCTCGCGCGGACGAACGATGGACGACTTGAGGGGGCGAGAGATGCTTCCGCGGACGTGCCACAGGCCCGCCCGATCCGCGATGATATTCGACTGTTTCGTCGATCTTGAATGGACCGTTTGGTAACACCGGGAGGCCTCCGGCCGCTACGGGGGCGGGGTCATGAGACCCGCATCCACTAGCCGGAAATTGGGACGGCCCATCGGGGTAGACGAATCACTCCCGGTGCCGCTCCTCATTGAGCCTTTGGCGGTTCCGTCTTGGGCGGTTCCGTAGCGGCCTTGGTCTCCTTCTTCGGGGCCGGCTTCCCCTTCTCAGCAGCCCGTTTCTTGTCCGCTTGCTCTTTCTCGTACAGCACACGTTCTCCGTATGTCTTGAACACCGGTATGTTTGGATCGTTCGCGGCGCCCGTGGCCTTGACCAAGCCCTCTTCATTCGTTGTTGATGACCCGCAGCCTGACGAGAGGAGGATTCCCAGGCCCAACGCCGACAGCGCGCACCCTCGAACCGGTCGCTTCATCGATGACCCCCTGGAACGGACCAAGTTATCCAAGCCCGGCGGCCTCGCCACTCGGGCAACCGAGAACTTTCGGAAACGTCTGTCAACGTAGCCTTCTCACGAGACAACGCTCGAGCTTCCGACTCCGCTAGGAAAGGCGGAAGATCAAACCCGGGCACTCAACGCAGCTAGCAAGCACCGATCCACGGAGCATGCCGCGAATTCCGGATAACCCGACTCAGATGAGATCGCACGATCGTTGGAACAGAAAATGTGCTGGTCTGGATTATTTCGATGCCGGGACGGCTTGTCAACAAAAAAAACGCGGTCCACTCGTTCTTTGTCGCGACCGCTTCATGATGTCCGTGTTCCAACGAATTAATTAGGGCTGTGTCGTGCAAATGTTTGCCATTTCTTGTGCACACCGTTCCTTGGATTCGGGCAAACCCCTCATGCTCCTGGGCCGAGTCGCCGAGGCTTCGCCTTCCTCCGGCGATGCCGCGGTCCTGATTTGCCAGATCGATGGCGAGGAGATAGATTGAATCCCCATGGCTCGACGCCGATCCCCGTGTTACGCTTGGGAAAGGCGGTTCGAAGGGATTTGTGGGAGGTCGGATCGGCTCCGAACCAAAGAATGTCAACCCGACGAAGAACATTCTCTGACTCCCACCGGCCGGTCAAGCGGGCGTTCCGCCTCCTGCTCGTCGCGTCGGGGATCGCCGGCGCATCGGCCTGGGCGGTGTGGTACTTGACCGCCCCGACCGGACCGGCGAGCCCACGCGCGGTCGTGCCGCGCCGGTCGGTGCTGGGGACGCCCAACAAGGCCAGGCTTGAGACGGCGGAGGCCCGATCGGCCCGGCCCCAGATACCGCTGTATACCGACGATTGGACGGACGACAGCGGCCAGGGATTGGCCCTCCGGTTTTCGCGACCGATCGTGGATCCGCGGTCGCTCGAACAGGTCCGGACGTCCGACGAGGGGCGAGGTCAACGAGGGATCGATCGGACCAAGGCGGAACTTGCCGCCATCGATCGTCGGGCCCCGGCCGGTCGAGCGGAGGCGATGCAGACCTGCGTCTTCCTGGGACTCCTGCACATGTCGGTCGGCGAATTCACCGAGGCCGATCGCTCCTTCGAGGAGGCGCAGGCCATCGATCCGGACTGCCCGGAATTGCTGCGGGCTAATATCCAGGCGCTCCGCGGGGTCGCTGCACTCCGTCGCGGCGAGACGGAGAACTGCGTCGCCTGCTGCGTCGGATCGAGCTGCATCTTCCCGCTGGGCCCCGAGGCGATCCACTCGCGTCCCTCCGGATCGCGCGAGGCCATCCGCCACTTCACCGACTACCTCGAGCGAAGGCCGGAGGACCTCGGTATCCGGTGGCTCTTGAACGTCGCTTACATGACGGTCGGCGAATATCCGGATCGGGTACCGAGCCGCCATTTGATCCCCTTGGGGCCATTCCAGTCAGACGGCGGCGTCGGCCGACTGGAGAACGTCGCGGCGGGGGTCGGCCTGGGTGCCCGGGGCCCCAACATGTCCGGCGGGATCATTGTCAACGACTTCACCGGCGACGGGCTCCCCGACGTCTTCTACTCGACGAAGGACCCGACGCAGGGTTGCGCCTTGTTCGTCAACCGCGGAGACGGCCGGTTCGCGGACCGTTCGGCCGTCGCCGGGCTCGAAGCGCAGGTGGGGGCGCTGAACTGCAACCACGCCGACTACGACAACGACGGCGACCTCGATATCTTCCTGCTGCGGGGCGGCTGGGAATCTCCGCGACGCCCGTCATTGCTGCGCAACGAGGGAGATGGCCGGTTCGCCGACGTGACGGTCGCCGCGGGAGTCTGCAATCCCATCGCCTCGCAGGCGGCGGCCTGGGCCGACTTCGATTGCGACGGGCACGTGGACCTGTACATCGCCGGAGAATACAAGGCCAGCGAACCCGACCCGCGAAACCGGGGGAAGCTCTATCGCAACAACGGCGACGGTACGTTCACCGACGTCGCCGGGTCGGCCGGGGTCGCCAACGATCGCTTCGGCAAGGGCGTCGCCTGGGGCGACTACGACAACGACGGCCGGCCCGACCTGTTCATCTCGAACCTGGGCCAGGGCAACCGCCTGTACCGCAACGCCGGCGACGGCACGTTCACCGACGTCGCCGAGCGGCTCGGGGTGACCGAGCCGAAGTTCTGCTTCTCCTGCTGGTTCTGGGACTACGACAACGACGGCCGCCTGGACCTCTTCGTCACCGGCTCCCGGGCGACGCTCTCGGAGGTCATCCGCAGCCAGATGGGAATCCCGACCGGGGGCGAGCGTCCTCGTCTGTACCGCAACGAAGGCGGCCGATTCAAGGACGTCACGAGGGAGGCCGGCCTCGACCGGGTCTGGCTGCCGATGGGCTCCAATTTCGGCGATATCGACAACGATGGATTCCTGGATTTCTACCTGGGCACCGGAAGCCCGCCGTATTCCTACCTCGTGCCCAACGTGCTCATGCACAACGTCGGCGGCCGCCGTTTCGAGGACGTGACCATCGCCTCGGGTACCGGACATCTTCAGAAGGGGCACGGCGTCTCGTTCGCCGACTGGGACGGCGACGGCGACCTGGACCTGTTCCTCGAGTCAGGCGGCGCGGTGCCCGGCGACAGGGCACACAACGTCCTCTTCGAGAATCCCGGCCACGGTCATCGCTGGCTCGGGCTGCGGCTGGTCGGCAAGCGATCCAACCGTGCCGCCATCGGCGACGCGCGTGCGCGTGTCCTCCTCCGGACGCGACGGCCAACGCCTCGTCCACCGGGTCATCGGCGGCGGTTCGAGCTTCGGCAACAATCCGATGGCGACGACCATCGGCCTGGGCCGGGCCGAGTCGATCGATTCCGTGGATGTCATCTGGCCGGACGGCGGCAGCATCCAGCGCGTGGCCGGACTGCCGCTCGATCGAGGTGTCGAGATCACCGAGGGACGGGATGGCTTCCGGCTCCTCGACCGGTCCCCGGTCGTTCGGTCGGGTCGGAGCGGGCCTTGATCGTCGTCCCCTCCTGTGAAGGGCTTGAGTGGCAGGTCGCACGCAGGTCGTCGGGCATGGCCTCGGTGAGGGGGCCTGTCGATGGGAAATCGGGCATTCTCATCCGCCAGGAGGATCGGTACCCCCTTGTGGGCACCGGGCCGGACGTGATATTGACTGACCGTATGATTCGGCCCAATTCTCCCGTTTCTCGCAGGCGTCTCGCGAGGAAGTTCGGATACGCCAATCTCTTCATTTTTTGTTGAACAAGAGAATTAACGCAAGTTCGTCAACTGAAATCCTACGGATTCGATTGTCATGGATGTCAAGATGCAATCCGCGTTTCCCGTCGAAAGCTCGCGGGCCGCGTGGACCTCGACGAATCCGCGCCGGGGTTGCTCCCCGAAGAACCCGGTCATGGCGACCGTCATCCGCTGAATATCTCGAGGAGCTCGAGGCAACCGACCGGTTCGGCGCAAGACGAACTTTCGCATTCTGATCGGTAATCATGATACCCCATGGGAGGTATACGATGACAACGATGCAACGATACTGCATGATTGTCGCGCTGGCGATCGCGGCGAGCACCGCCCGGCGGGAGCGGACATCGTCACGATCAGCCCCACGGGGACGACGGGTCCAGGAGGGACGATCACGTTCTCGCAGATCGGGCCGCTCGACATGACATCGGCGAATGTCAACACGGATTTCACGGCCACGGGGCCGATCCCGGTCATCGCGACGGTCTCGGATACTTCGCCGATTTCCATCTACGGCAATGACGTGAACGACTCGGGCCAGGTGTGGCAAAGCTTCACGGCGGCGATCGTCTCCGGTACCGCGACGTTCCAGGATCCCAATGACCCGTACAACCCGTACAGCACCTACACGGACACGCCGGGTTGGACGGTCACCCTCGCCGACCAGGCCACCGTGGCGATCTTCTCGGGCGGCTCGATCGCACCCGGAGGATCGCTCGACACCTTCCTGGGGTTGGTGGTGAGCGACCCGTCGAACCCCATCACCATCTCGTTGAGTGGCGCGGGTGTGCCCGAACCCTCATCCGGGGTGCTGGCCGTGATCGCGGCGTCACTGATCGGCCTCGTGGCGGCGGGACGTCGTCGGCCGGGGACCGCGGGGGCCGCGATGCTGGCCGCGGTCGCAGCATGTTCGACCACGGCGGCACAGGCCGGCGGGCCGCAAGTCGTCCAGGCGTATCAGAACGCATTCACAATCAACAAGGTCGGCACGATCCCAGGCGGCGCGCACCCGACCCAGATAATGGCCGGCCCCGATGGCCGACTCTACTTCATGACCGTCGATACAGGGCCTATCAGCTTCGTCTACAACTCCCAGTCGGGTGCCCTCTCCTCCCCCATCAATGCCGCGCCGCAAGTCAAGGGGATCGGCATCGCCTTCCACGGCACCAACATGTATTTGACATCCCTGGACGGCACGATTCACAAGCTCAACGACCTGAACAACAACGGGATCTGGGGCGAATCGGGCGAGCTCGACGTGGCGATCGTGACCGGGCTCCCGCAGGGCGACCACAACACGGACCAGCTCCAGGTCGTCGGCAACACCCTGTACGTCGGGATCGGCCGTCGCACCATCAACGGTCACCTGGGCGCCTGGACGAGCGGGCAGCTCGACGACCTGGGCGGCAAGGGCTTCTTCTCCGGCGGGATCGGCCGGACCTGGGGCGACTCCGCCTACAACGGCACCATCGCCTGGATTCGCGACCTCACCGCCGTCGTCAACCAGACGGGATCGGCCAACGCCTGGCACACCAATCCCCCCGTCTTCTCGCAAGCCCTGATCCAGCACGACTCCGGTCCTTTCCAGGCTCAGGGCGTGGGCCAACTGGTCGTCCATTCCGCCGGCACGCGGAATCCGTTCGGACTCTGCCTCGACAGCAAGGGGAACCTCTGGTTCACCAACAACTTCAACCGCACGGCGACGTTGGGCAACGGCCAGGCCGGCTTCGGCCTCCGCGGCGACCAACTCGACTCCGACTTCAGCCGGGACGTCCAGGACCAGCTCTTCCTGGCGGTCCCGGGGGCCGACTACGGCTACACCGACATCAACTGGCGCGGCGTCAACCCGATGCTCACGCCGACGGAACCCGGCTACCATCGCGCGACGTCCGTCACTTTCGACAACCTGTTCAACAAGGGCCCCTACACCATTCATGACCCGGCGAATCCCGACGGGCTGGGGCCGAGCGCCTCGGCCGACGGGTGCTCGTTCTGGTATTCCTCGGGCCTGCCCGACGAGCTCCAGGGCAACATCTTCATCGCGCGTTACAACTCGCCGATCACGGAGACGGGAGGGCTGAAGCGGACGCTGACCTACTCGGACCTCGTCGCGGTCGATGTCTCCTCGGGCAAGGTCCGGCAGATCGCCACCGGGTTCGCGAATCCCCTGGCCGTCCTGGCGGACAACGACTCGGGCCGGTTGCTGATCGCCGATTACGGCGACCAGGTCGTCTATTCCCTGTCGATCGCCCCATGATGTCGCCGCCATCACCGCGATGAGGCATGGACCCGGATATGATGATCGGTGAACGGCGAATGCGGGACCACGCCACTGCGGGTCGGCATGTGGCATCCTATGCAATCTCGCACCGGATTGACCGAGCAGCGTGTCGTTGTCCCCGTGCCGTGACAGTCGAGGCACTTCGACTCATAAAAGGCCGGTGACGTCTCCGCGTCGCGATGAGGATCGTGGCACGTCACGCAGTCGAGCTGGTGGTCGCTCCGTGTGTAGCATCGGCTCCAGGTGAGAGTGGTGGACTGGAATCGGATCGAGCTCGGGTCGGAAGGCGAGACGGTGCGACCCTTCGGGCTGTGGCAGTGACCGCAAAGCCGGACGATCGGCTCGCCCCGGGCCAGCTTGGGACGTGCAATGGCGAGGTCGGCGAGTCCTGCGGCCACGGCCTTGAGATGGTTGCCGCCGGGTCCGTGGCATCGCTCGCAGCCGATGCCACGTTCGCTCGCCAGTGCGCCCGCGTCGGCCCGCGCGGCTCGCGGGGCGGTCGTGTGGCAGTCGACGCAATGCCTCAGCGCGTCCTCGTTCAGACTCTTGCCGATCCAGTCCGATGGCACGGTGGGCGTCGTTTCGTGACCGGGCGTTACGTCCCACACCGGGCCGTCGGCATAGTGCGACATCCGCAGCTCGCACCAACGTCCGGACTCGTCGCTTCCGACGGGAGTCAGGCCGCGATCGCCCGAGCCGAAGGCATAGGCGAGGACCGCCCGATACGTGCGACCCTCGGCCTGTGTCTCGACATGGACCGCTTCGGCAACGCGACGGATCGTGTGGAAGACCGCCGGGTCGGCGGGGTCGGCCAGGGCGTGGTCTGGCAAGGGCATCTTCGCGAGGGTCGCGCCGGACCAGAAGGTCCGGGCATGATGGCTACCGCGTTGGCCGCGGGCGATCGCCTGGTGACACGGGGTACAACTCGCCGCACCGACGTAGGGCGCCGGATCGCGGGCGATCGGGTCCCCCGAAGGGCTCGGTAAGTCCTCGCACGGTTTGCCCTCTTGCAAGTTGGCTCGGGACAGGAGCCAGCGTGCTTCAGGGTCGTCGAGCGTACCGATCGCCGCGCGCGCACGAGCCGGCTGCCCCAGCTCGAGCCGGTAGCATGCCAGGAGCTTGCGTACATCCGCGGCGGTTGCCAGCGGAGCCTCTCGATTCGGATCGACGACGAGGGCCGAATCCAGGGCCTCGGCCGCCGCCGCCGGCGAATCCCGCGCAGCCTCGAGGAGGCCCATCGCGACCTCGCCCCGTGCACGCCAGCCGGGGATCGCTCGCAACTTCACGGCCAACTCGACCGCTTCGGCGACCGAATCGTCCCTGGCCAGCCCGCGGATGAGGTCGTTCAGCGTCTCGCCATGCGCGGGGTCCTTGCCGTGAGCTTTCCAGAGCTGTGCCCGCGCCGCGACGGGCTGGTCATGCCGCGAGAGGATGCATGCCAGCAGGAAGCAGTCCTCGGCTTCCAGACCGTCGGGGCCGAGTCGTTGGAACATCGTCAGGGCCGAATCGTCCCGACCCAACCGCGCCGACGACCGGGCCAGGAGCCGGATCGCCCCGGTCGAGGTCGGCTCCGCCTTGAGGGCCTCTCTCGCGCGCCGCGCCGCCTCCTCCCAGGCCCCTCGGTCGTACGTCAACCGCCCGGCGGCCAGCGAAGGCTCCTCACGGAGACGCCGATGCGACGCCCACGCGGCGATGCCCGCAAGCAGCAGCATCGCCAGCGCGACTGGGGCGGCGCGTCGCCAGCGTCAACGTTCATTCGGCATCGGCAGGACCCTCGCACTCGGGACGAATCCGCGGCGTAGACTTGATTCTCGACTCCTCGCCCTGCCCTGTCAAACGCCCGGCGTGGTGCTCCGATATCCTCCGGCCGTGGACTGATCCCTCGAGTCCAAGGTTGTGCCAGAAAAGATTCAATCAATATTATAGAATTGTGGAGTCTTCACGGATGCGAGGGGCCGGCCGCCCAAGTTTATCGGAAGGAAATCTCTCGTCCGCCATCGACGCCGCCGGATGGCAAGGTCCTTTCCATCCGGAGCGAATCCACGGTCCGACCGTCTTCGGTGCACGCGCGATAGGTGAGGCTGTTCGATTGCGGGTCGATCTCGATCGTCTGATAGGTCGAGACGTTCGTCAGGCCGACTTCGATGTAATCGCGGTGCACCTGATCGACGAACTTGTCGCCCGAGACGGCGATCACGTAAACCGTCCCCTGCCCGGGCCGATCGACGCGACGGTGCGCGCGGAGCGGATAGGTCCTGAGATAGGCGTGGTCGTGCCCCTGTAGGACCAGGTCAACGTGGTGCTTGTCGAAGATCGGCACCCAGTGCTCACGCAACGCCGGGGTGTCCCGCCAGGGGTGCGACGGATAGACCGGATGGTGGAACATGACGAGCTTCCAGGTGGCCTTCGTCCGCCGGAACGTCGCGTCGAGCCACTCGGCCTGCCGTCGCGCGGCGGTGGCATCGGAGACCGCGAGCGTGCTGTCGAGCACGGCGAAGCACGCGTCTCCGGCCTCGAACGTGTACACCAGGTCCGGATCGATCCCGGCGGGCCCGTTGCGAGGGAGCTCGAAAAACGCCCGGTAGAGGCGAGGCCCGACATCCAGGTATTCGTGATTCCCCACGCACGGCATGACGGGCATCCGGCCGAGGACAGGCTCGGCACGCAAGAAAAGATGATCCCAGTTCGTCCGCTCGTTGCCGCGGTCCACCAGGTCTCCGGCCAGCATGACGAAGTCGAGGTCAGGGTGCCGACGCACGGCCGATTCCAGGAGCCTCCCCCATCGCTCGAGCCCCGTCTGGGCATCGCCCAGATACAGAAAACGGACGGGTCGCGACCGGCCCGGGGCCGTCTTCACCGAGTTCCAGGGCCCCCAACCATGCGGCGTCCCATCGCCGAGGGCATACCGGTAAACCGTGTCCGGCTCCAGTCCGGCCACCGAGACTCGATGGCGACGGACAACCGGGTCATTGAGGAGGCCAGAGACTTCCAGGATCGAGGACTCCCCGGAAACATTCCGGATACCGTCGGCAGGTGGCCCCTGATCGGGCGTCCTGGCTCTCCCACGGCCGGCCGGTACCCGCGCCAGCCTCAGGCAAGTGGGTTCGACGTCGGGTGATGTCCTCCAGGTCCAGACCAGCTCCCGTGAAGGATCCTCGCCGAAGGAGATGGCGACCTGATCGGGCTGGCGTCCGGACACCACGTGGGTCTTCCAGACCCGCCCGGGGGCCATAAGAGTGCCATGCCTTCTGGCGTGGCATGCCTGGAGCATCACCGAACCCGTCAGCTCTTCCGGGAGCGCTTCGAAGGGCCGCCACACGTCGAAGGCCGCACTGGTGCCGGCTTGAGCGTCCGTCAATCGCCAGTCCGTTGTATGCCCGGCGTCCAGGGTGACGGCGGGCCGGTCTCGATCCGTCGTCGCCTTCGTCGATGGGCGAATGAACACCACGTAATGGGCAACCGGAGTCCGATCGAGGCCGTTTACCCCGAGCTCGATCCAGCCGCGCTCGAAGGCGCGACGATACAGCCGCCAGGATCCGTCGGGATTCTCGAGCACCCGATCGGTCTCGCGGAATCCACGATCGCGCAGCCAGAATGGGACCGAGGAGGCCGGTGCGGCCACCTCGACGATGGCCGGTTCATCCAGGTGGAATCGGAGGTAGCCACGCCCCAAGGCGGCCCTCTCATCGGGCTCCAACCGGTCCAGGATCGCTGATTCTCGCGACGCCATCGCGGTCAGATCGCGTTCGGAGAGCGATCCACTCAGGCGTCGCCCGATCGATCGTAATGTTTCTCGAGTGGACAAGAAATCCGCACGCGACCGGTCAGACCAGCGTCCGATCGTCGCACCGAGAATCAGGATCAATCCCACCCGACTTCGCCATGTCGCAGCATCCATGACCGCGATCCACGCCTCCTGCTGACCAACCGACTCCGGCCTTAACCGTCGGAAATCGCCGCGGCGCGACTCCCGGTCCGAGACATGAAAAAAGACCATGGCCTCGGACCCATCCTGGTAGAGGCCATGGTCTTCGGTGATCCATGGTTTCTAGGGACCGATCAATTCGATTCGACCGGGCGCTGGAACGTAGCGATTCGATTGACGAGATTGGCGGCATCCGTGGCGCGTCTCAGATCCGAGTACTTCGCCAGAGGCGCCGAACACGTCTCGTCCGCATAGACCCCGACGACGGTGAATAAACCGTTCATCTCGCCGGTAGCCGCTTTGGAAAAGAGACCCGAACGAATCAGCGATGCGAGGTTCTGCTGCCAGAGCTGGGTCTCTGCCAATCTTGCTGTCATGGTGTGCCCCTTCAGGAGAAATTAAAAAGAGGCCATCCGTTAAGTATTCGAGGCACGCTTTGTGATCTTGCCCTGAGCATCCGAAATCCGTCGATCCTCGAAACAATTGCATCAGTCCGCAGATCAACCGTCCTGGAAAGAAGCCGCGATTTCGGATTATTGTCGATCAGGCTCTAATCGGATAGACGAATTTGGAATCGATCGGGTTCATACGTCGAGACAAGAGAGACCCCACTTTTGAACCAGACCCACGTGGTGACTGCCGATCAAGCGAGAGTGCTCAGATCTTGAGCGAGACTCGACCATTTTGCAGCACACTTACTGTCCTATGGGCAAAAAGAGCGCCGATGCGACGATTCAGGGAAATTTTTTTTCAGAATCCGAGGAGAACACAACTCATCTCTCCTTTCCGATTACTTTTTCCACCGCACTTCCTCCGTCCAATCCTATCTCAATTATTGTACATTCTCCGGGGAAATCGATCAGGTCTCATTGATATTCCGTCTCAGTCGCCGACACCGATGCGGACCCATTTTAAATAACCTTCAACATGCATGGGACTTATGACGAAACTGCCAGAAAATCCGCCTGATCGTCCCCAGCATTTTCCTCGCATCTAAGCAATTATGTATGCTTGGTTTTAGCCTTGTCAAGGTTTGAAGAACAGTGCGTCCTCTGTCAAGGAGTGCGAGAGGCGGCCGTGTCGCAATCCCGCAGCACTGATTGCAAGGGTTCACCGTCCCAACGATTCGTCGGCATCACGGGCGAGAGCCAAAGCTCCATGCACGACCACATCCTCACCGAGAGCGGCCGGAACGATCTCGAATCCGTCGCGGAAGGGAGGAAAGACATCGCGCTGAACGAGGCGACGAATCGGGTCGAACCACCATTCCTGGCCGATCAAGGCGACCCCTCCTCCGATGACGATCCGGCGCGGTGCGATCAGGGCAATGGCCTGTGTGATGGCGAAGGCGATGGCCGCGTGAGCCCGGGCCAGGATCGATGCCGATCGGGGGTCACCTTCGCGAGCGGCCTCGGCGACCACAACGGTATCGACTCGGCTCGGGTCACCGGCCGCTCGATCCAGGACGACCCACTGGGCTCCCTTTTCCTGCATCGTGCTCGCATGATCTCGCGCCGCCTTCGTGATCGCCCATCCGGAGGCGACCAGCTCTAGCTCTTGCAGGAGTCCGTCGGGGCGAGCCGTGTCGATCACGCGCAGGTGCCCGATCTCGCCGGCACCCTTGCCGAACCCGCGATAGATTCGATCCCCGAGGATCAAGGCGCCACCGATCCCGCTACCGACCGTCATGTAGAGGAGCGGAGAGTGACCGATCCCCGCGCCGAACCGGGCCTCGCCGAGGCCGGCGGTATCGGCGTCGTTCTGGACGACGACGGTAGGCACGCCCAGATGTTCGACGACCCAGGCACCCAGCGGGAAGCCGTCCCAGCCGGCAACCTGGTAGGATTTCTCGATCACGCCCTGCTCGGCGTCAACGGGACCGCCGAAGCCGATCCCGATGGCCGCAATCTGGCAGCGGGGAACATGGGCCTTTTCGAGGAGGATCGGAAAGGCGTTCCGGATCTGGTCGAGGATTCCGCCGGAGTGGCGGGTGGGATCGACCCGGAGGCGTTCCATGGCCAGCAGGTCGCCGCGGCCGCGGCCGATCCCGAGCTGGAGCTTGGTGCCTCCGATCTCGATGCCCACCACCCAGTCGCCTTGCTCCATGCGATCAGCTCGCCCCGGCGCCGACGGGGCTCATCGCCTTGGCGGAGAAGCGTCGATAGAGGTCGTCGATGATCCAGTGGAAGACGACCTGGTGCAACGATTCGACGATGCCCATGTCGTCGACCGCGGCATGGACGTTATGTTGAGCCAGGTCCTTGAGCTTGCCCCCGGAGAAGCCGGTGAAGCCCACGGTGGTCAGACCATTCTCATTGGCCCAGGAGACGGCCTTGAGGATGTTCGGGCTATTGCCCGACCCCGAGATCGACAGCAGCAGGTCGCCCGGGGAGGCCAGATTCTTCAGTTGCTCGAGGAAGATCCGGTCATAATGCAGATCATTGGCGACGGCCATGACCCATGCGGTATTGTCCGTCAGGCTCAGGACTTTCAGCCGCTTCTGAGAATCGAAATCGCGGAGCGTGCACTTGGCCAGGTCTTCGCAGAGGTGGGATGCATTCGCACCCGAACCTCCGTTGCCGATGATGAACACGAAGCGGCCTTCGTCGTAAGCGTTCTCGACCAGCTCGCAGACCGTCTCGACCTGGACAGGATCCAGGTTCTGAATCTCCTGACAAACCAGATCCAGATACTTCGAAATCCCCAATTCTGCGCCAATCATCGATGTTCTACCTCGGAAAATAAGTGGGACCGATGGCCATTCGGGTGGGTGTACTCGATCGGGTCAACAACCAGCCTATCGGACCGCCGGATCTCTGCCTACGGATTGTTGCTTTCGTGCAACACCCCGGCGACACCCTCGAGCGCGTCGCATCTGTCTCCCTCGATCCATGATAATCGACCCCAGCTCCAACCGTAAAGCCGATGATCTCGCGGGACAAATGCATTCAAGCACGCGATGAGCCTTCGTCGGCTCGGGACCAATGAATCCCCCACCCGGGAATCGAACCCGGCCTTGCGGCTTCGAAGGCCGCCGTGCGCCCGACACACTCGCGGGGAGTCGTTGATGCCATTTTTCCGCGAATACCCTCGCCAGGAGTCGAACCTGGTCTGCGACCTTCGGAGGGTCGCGTGCGAATCCGTCACACTCCGAGGGCAAGATGGCGGGAGGCCGAATTGCCCGATCGCCGGGCAGCCCCGCGGGGCACTCGCGTTGCGACCATCCCACGGCCTTACACTCGAACGGACGCAGAAGGATGGCCGAATGTTCGCGCGGCCGCCGAGCGGACTGTTTCTATCGACAACGCTTTCCGTCTGGGTCTCCTTGTCTCGTCTTCTTGTGCTCTTGGCGTCTTGGCGGTTCAATCCGTGCTCTTCTTTGGAAAGCTTGCAGGCAGGTTTACCAGCTCCTTGACCGATCGCAGAATCAGCAACTTAAGGAGAAGCGATGGGACCACGGTCTCCGAGGAAACAGGCGGCGACATTGGCAAGCCAACCGATATAGGTTATGTATGCATCAGGCCGGTGGGCTCGTGGATCTGGGTCCGGTCAACAATCGAAGTCACCAGGTCCGTCCTGCTGCCAAGAAGCAAGAGGGTTGTCGATACATCCAGGAAGGTTTTCCTTTGGAGCATGAGCTCATGAAACACCCTCGATTCTCGATCGGTCGGCTGATGGGCGTGGTGGGGATCGTCGCCTTGAATCTCTGGGCGGGGAGAATCCTCTTTCGATCGAGCCCTGGATGCTGGCAGGGGCCGCGCCGATCGGGCTGATCCTGGAATTCGCCGTGTATCGGCTGATTCGCAGCCGCGGGCTTGCTCGCGCCTTCTGGGCCGGATTCCTCGCCGCCGGATTCCTCGCCGCGGGCTCGCTCGCCTGGGGACTCACGTTCCGCGAATCGCTCAACACTGGGATCAACGTCATCACCGGCGAGAGGTTCACAATCACGAACTCGGGTCTCGCATCCGGTCGTCGAGCGTGGAACGTGTGGGCCAAGTATCTTGAATTCGTTTCCAATAGCCTGGAACGACTGCCTTTAACCCGTGGCATTTTAGCTCGAGACGGCGTCCCGCAGTTCATCGCAGGGACTCTTATCTTGTTGCTCACCCAATTGCTCATCGCACTATCGGGAGGCCTATTGGCGCTCCTGCTCGCCTCTCTGCTTGGGCTGCTCCCTCCTCGAGAGTCGTCACTCGCCCCGATAAGCCTGCTTGAATAGTCCATGGGGTTAGCACCGCTCAACGCCACCCGCATGCGTACGTCGGGGGTCGGGATCGGTCTATGTGAGCGGGTTTCGCGTTCTGCGGCGCCTATCTTCTATCAGGCGAATCCTTTGTCATCGCCGATACGCTTCCCCGTCGCGAGATGGAGGGTCAGCAGCCAACCGACGCACGCGACAAGCGACACCTTCTGGGCGATCGGGAGCCAGTGCCAGAGCCAGTTGCCGTAGTACATCGTGGCCGTGGCGGCCAGGAGGCCGAGGCTCACCAGGCCGGTCCAGAATAGCGACGACCGACCCTCCACCCACATCCAGTGCAACGCGGCCAGCATCGCCGGAACGAAGAACAGGAGAGCGATCCCGACGAGCACGTCGTGCATCGGCGTCACGACGAGAAATCCATACACCATGGACCCGATGCCGCCGATCTCGAGAGTCTTCCTGTGAACGCGTCTACTTGCCCTGCCCGATATCAGCTTGAACAGGACCGCGATGCTCAGGCACAAGACGAACATCGCGAGGACGGCGACGTATCTCGCCTTGTTTGCGGCTCCGGTTGACGTTGATGGGGCGAACAGCGTGGAGACGAAATCGCGCGTCCAGTCGTACCCGCCAGGGTAGAGGGAAGCCGCCAGCGCGAATAGAACGAGGGAGATCAATACCCCCACGAGGGGCAACGAGGTCGCCGGAGACCAGGGCCTGGTCATCCCCGAGTCCTCAAGTCGGAGACGTCCACGGCATAGCCGGAGATCTGGTTGTCCGCCAGGGCGATGTCCCGGGCCTTCGCGCCGATCCGGATGCCGATCCGCGACATCGCCGGACGCGTCTCGCGGACCTCGTTCTTGGACAAGGTGACCGATTCGGTCCGGCCTCGCACGTCGATCCCGATCCCGTCGTCGGGGCCGCTGTTGACGATCCGATTGTGCTCGCAGCGGTTGCGATGCGGGCCAAAGGCGACCGTCTCGTCGCGGAACAGGATGCCGACCTTGCCGCTCCCGGAGATGGAATTATTGCGGATCAGATTGTCCGTATCGCGATGCCCGATCGAGATCCCCGACTCGCGGACGCCGACGATCGTATTGTTCTCGGCCAGGCCGAACCGCACACCCCAGCAGAAGAAGATCCCGATCTGGTTGCGCTCGGAGCGGTTCGAGCGGATGATCGGCCGTTGCGAGCCCGACCCCGGATGAAATCCAAGCCCGTGGTTGTCGTGGCTGTGGCAATCCTCGACCCGGACATCGTGGCAGACCTGCCAGCTGATCCCGTCTCCATTGTTGTTCCGCGCGATCACTTTTCGGATCGTCACGTCCTTGCAGTCCTGCATCCAGATGCAACCGGCGTAGTTGCCGTCGAGGAAGTCGTTCTCGGACTTGTTGCCATCGAGGGCGAGGTCCTCGATGACGACCCCCGCCACGTTCTCGCCCGAGAGCAACGGGAAGAGGGTCGAGGCGGTCGGAACTCCCACCAGCCAGAGGTTTTCTCGGAGGGCCCGGTCAAGCTTGAATCGATTTCCCGAGCGAGCGACGAGCGTGCGCTTGATGACCACCTTCCCGCCATTCGACGGATTCTTCGCCTGGAGGCAGATCCCGTCGCCGAGCCGGAACCCGCGGGCGTCGGCCAGGGTGATCTCCTGGTCGTACCAGTCGGAATCGGCGGAGAGCTTGGTGGAACTCGACGGCTCCTTGATCAGCACGGTCTCGGGTCCGCTGCCGACGATCCGGATTCTTGACGGCAGGTAGACCGAATTGCGTAGGCGATAGGTGCCGGGAAGGATCTTCACCGTCCCGCCGCCCCGTTGTCCGACGTAATCGACGGCGGCCTGGAGCACCTTCTCCGACGTCCCGACCAGGTCGGCGTCCTTCTGTCCGACCGTGATCGACAGCATCTCCTCCCAGGCCGGTTCGACCGCATCGCCGGAGATCGCCCGCGGATTGGTGACAGGAACGGCCTGCGAGCCTTGATCCGATCGGCCCCATACGCGCCCCGCGAACGAGGCTCCCAGCGATAGGGTTCCCGACATGCCCAACATCTGTCGGCGCGTGCAACACGTCTCGAATCTCTGGCTCATCGAAAACTCCTGACTTCCAGTTCTGCGAAGCCGTCCACGAGTCGAGGATGACAAAGTTACAGAATAGCATCCAGACGGGAGGATAGTTCGAAGGATTCGTTGCATGCCGGGACTGCAACCTTTGCTGCGTGGGAGGAAACAGACGGTTCTGCCGGGCGAGGAGAATGACGAATACGACATCACTCCGCAGACGCGTCCGAATGCACGAGCACAACTTCTTTCTCGGGCATCAGTTACGGCGACCCACCTCGGGAAGTCCGTATCGAACGAAAGTTCAGAAAAACTTTTCTAGGCCGGGTGTCGATCTGGACTGTTGTCGATCGACTAGGTTGTGGCGTGCGACCCACGTCAGTGAACAAGCGCTATCTGAAACGAGTCCCATGTTCAGGAGTACGAAAATGACGCGACGACTGTTTGTTTGCACATGGCTGCTGACCCTTCCGCTTGCGGTCTACGGCGAGGACAGGACCGCCAAACTGCCGAAAGCGCCCACCAATGCCGCTTTCGAGAAGATGAAGAAGCTGGCGGGCACGTGGCTGACTGCGGATTCGGACGGCAAGCCTGGCGATAAAGTCGTGTCGATCATCAAGGTGACCGCGGGCGGCAGCGCGGTGCATGAGACCATCTTCCCCGGTCAGCCGGAGGAGATGGTCTCGATCTATACCGTCGAGGGGCCGGACCTCGTCCTGACTCATTACTGCGTGCTGGGCAACCAGCCGCGCCTGAAAGCCGATCCGAATTCGCCGGCCAACCAGATCTGCTTCCAGTTCGCCGGTGGTTCGAATCTGGACCCTTCCAAGGACAAACACATGCATTCCACAACGCTCACCATCGTTGACGACAGCCACATCGAGATCGCAGGTGTCGCCTGGCAAGACGGCGGGCCCGCGAAGGACATGTGCTGCGGTATGAAACTGGTGCGTAAGAAATAAACGCGGCGTCCGAACGACGACGCCCGGAGTGCATCGACGTATTCGATCCTGCCGAGGCCGTCGCGCCGAACCGGTTCGTTTGGCGCCCGGCCTCGAGTCACCGGAGCTTCCATCGTCGGCACAACTGGCCTTCCCCCGCGGCCGGGCCGGTGCTAAACTTTTGTCCAGGACGGCCAGGAGGATGAGCGATCGAGGTGGGGGCGAGCTGCGATCGGCGCAAGGAGGCCGGTGCGGCGGTGACGGAGCGGATACGGTGACCAGCACCCTGACGGATCTCCACACCTTCGTCGAGGAGATCTACCGAACGGAGTCGCGTCGGGTCTTCGCGTCGCTCGTGCGTCTCGTCCGGGACTTCGACCTGGCCGAGGAGGCGCTACACGAGGCCTTCGCCGCAGCGGTCGAGCGGTGGGGGCGAGAGGGGGTCCCCAATAATCCGCGGGCGTGGCTCGTATCGGCGGGGCGATTCAAGGCGATCGATTCCCTGCGCCGCCGCAGCTCTTTCGACGGACAGCAACGCGAGATCGCCGGGCGTTTCGCGGAGGTCACCGAGTCGAACGCGGCCCGAGCGGGCGAGGAGATCGAGGACGACCGGCTGCGGCTCATCTTCACCTGCTGCCACCCGGCCATCGATCTGAAGGTGCAAATCCCGCTCACACTCCGCGAAGTGTGCGGCCTCACGACCGACGAGATCGCCGCCGCCTTCCTGACCGCTCCCGCGACCATGGCGCAGCGGATCGTCCGGGGCAAGGCGAAGATCCGCGACGCCGGGATCCCGTTCGTGATCCCCGCCGGGGAGGAACTCCCGCTCCGGCTGGATTCCGTGCTCGCGGTGGTCTACCTCGTGTTCAACGAGGGGTATTCCGCCACGTCGGGCGAGTCTCTCACGCGTGCCGACCTGTCGGGCGAGGCCATCCGCCTGGGACGACTCCTGGCCGAGTTGCTGCCCGACCCCGAAGCCGTGGGCCTGCTCGCGCTGATGCTGCTCCACGACTCGCGTCGGCCGGCCCGCTCCACGCCGGGGGGCGACATCGTCCTGCTCGAGGACCAGGACCGCTCGAAGTGGGATGCCGGGCTCATCGCGGAGGGCCAGGCCCTGGTCGTTCGTTCGCTCGGCACGCGGCGGTTCGGCGCGTACACCGTCCAGGCGGCCATCGCCGCCGTTCACGCGTCGGCGACGAGTGCGGCCGCTACCGACTGGCGGCAGATCGCCACGCTGTACGATGTCCTCCTCGAGATCAGTCCCACTCCCGTGGTAGAGCTCAACCGAGCTGTGGCCGTGGCCATGCGCGATGGGCCATCGGCCGGGCTCGGGCTCATCGACGCCATCCTCGACCGTAGCGACCTGGGCGCCTATCACCTGGCCCATGCCGCCCGCGCCGACCTGCTCAGGCGCCTGGGGCGGAAGGAGGAGTCCAGGCGGGCCTACGAGCAGGCGCTGGCTCTCGCGAAGCAAGAGCCCGAGCGGCGGTTCCTCCGCCAGCGACTCGCCCAACTCTGACGGAGACTCAAGTCTCGCTCCGAGCAGTACATCCAACGCAGATGCCACGGCCGGTGAGGTTACTGTTCCTCGTACCCGAAAAACCGTGGGGAGTGTCGATCCGCGGCCGTCCCGTTCGACTATGTGGTGAATCACAGGTGTGAGAATCGTTGCAAGCGAGGACGAAATGAAATATATCCTGCTGATCTACGGGGCAGAGGACAGTTGGACCGAGGACCAGCGGCGCACATGCATGATCGATTCCCTGGCCATCTGCGACGACCTCAAGGCCCAGGGGAAGTACCACGGCGCCTCACCGCTCCAGTCGGTCACGACCGCCGCGTGCGTCCGCGTGCGGGACGGCGGTACGCTCATCACCGACGGTCCGTTCGCCGAGACGACCGAGCAGCTCGGCGGCTACTACGTGCTCGACCTGGCCGATCTCGACGAGGCGATCGCGGTCGCCGCGAGCCTGCCGCCCGCCGCCAAGGGAACCGTCGAGATCCGCCCGCTAGTGGCCCTGGATGGACTGCCGCCGGATCGCCCGTTGCCGATCGACACGGACGGCGCGTCGCCCACCCCTTTCCTGCTGCTCTGCTACAACGACGAGGCCGCCGGTGAGGCCGAGGGATCCGAGGTCCGGGCACAGGCGGTGGCGCTCACCCGGCGACTTGCCGACGAAGGCCGGTACCTCGGCGCATCCCTGATTCACCCGGCGGAGACGGCCACTTGCCTCGCCGTGCGGGACGGCCGTCGCATCATCACCGATGGCCCTTTTTCGGAGGCACTCGAAGGCCTGGGCGGCTACTGCTTGATCCTGGCCGACGACCGCGCCACGGCCATCCAGCTCGCCGCCCAGCACCCGGGCTCGCGGGTCGGAACCGTCGAGGTGCGTCCGCTGTTCGACATGTCCAGCCTTTTCATAACGTCCTGAAATCCGCGGCGGATCTGTCGTCTACCGTCGTCCAGGATCGACATTCGCAACGACCGCGACCCTGACCGCGGCTCCACGAGTGTCTCCGGAGGCGCACACGACGGATATCGGCTCGATGAACGGCCTTTCCATGTGTTACCCTGGGAATCATTGCTCGGGAGGCCCTCATGATGAGGCCATCTCCATCGAGCCGGATCACCTGCGGTCACACGAGGACGAGACGCGTTCATGGCATTGTTCAGCCTGCGGGGTGTCACACTCACTTTCGGGGGTCCGCGGATCCTGGATCAGGTCGATTGGCAGGTCGAGCGCGGGGAGCGGGTCTGCTTGCTGGGCCGGAACGGCGAGGGGAAGAGCACGCTCCTGCGGCTGATCCGCGGCGAGCTGGAGCCCGACGAGGGCCAGGTCATCCGCCAGCAGGGCCTGCACGTCAGCCGCCTACCCCAGGAGGTCCCCGAAGGGAGGGGAATGACCGTCACGGGAGCGGTGGCCGAGGGTCTCCTCGAATCTCATGATGACCATCTCGGAGGTCCCGACCACCGAGTCGACGCGATCCTCACCCGGATGGCGCTCGACCCCGACGCCGCGTTCGAGGGCCTCTCCTCGGGGATGAAGCGGCGCGTCCTGCTGGCCCAATCGCTCGTCGCCGAGCCCGACGTCCTCCTGCTCGACGAGCCCACCAACCACCTCGACATCGACGCGATCAAATGGCTGGAGGATTTCCTCCTCCGCTACGGCGGCACGTTGATCTTCGTCACGCACGACCGAGCGTTCATGGGCCGTCTGGCGAACCGGGTCGTCGAGCTCGACCGGGGACACCTCTACGATTTCGCGGGCGACTACGCCACCTTCGTGAGACGCAAGGAGGACGTGCTCGCCGCCGAGGAGCGCCAGAACGAGCTCTTCGACAAGAAACTGGCCCAGGAGGAGGTCTGGATTCGCAAGGGAATCCAGGCCCGGCGGACTCGCAACGAGGGCCGCGTCCGGGCTCTCAAGGCGATGCGGGAAGCCCACCAGAAGCGCAGGGATCGCCAGGGCACGGCCACCATCCAGCTCCAGGAAGCCGAGCGGTCGGGCACCCTGGTGATCGAGGCCAAAGGCGCGAGCTTCGCATACGACGGCCGGCCGGTCATCCAGGGCCTGACGACCACGATCATGCGAGGCGACAAGGTCGGGATCATCGGCCCCAACGGCTCGGGCAAGACGACCCTCTTGCGGCTGCTGCTGGGCCAATCTCCGCCGCGAGACGGGACGATCCGCCACGGCACCAACCTGGAAGTCGCCTATTTCGACCAGTTGAAAGCCTCGCTCGACGAGGAGAAGACGGTCCAGCAGAACGTCAGCGAGTACGAGACGATCGTGATCAACGGGCAGTCCCGGCACGTCATCGGCTATTTGCGCGATTTCCTGTTCCCCCCCGAGCGGTCGCGGAGCCTGGTCAAGTTCCTCTCCGGCGGCGAGCGGAGCCGGCTCCTGCTGGCCAAACTCTTCACCAGGCCGTCGAACGTGCTCGTCCTGGACGAGCCGACCAACGACCTGGACGTGGAGACCCTCGAGCTGTTGGAGACCCTCCTGGTGGATTACCAGGGGACCGTCCTGCTGGTCAGCCACGACCGGGCTTTCCTCAACGACGTGGTGACCAGCATCCTCGCGATCGATCCGGAGGGCGGGGTCCGGGAATACGAGGGCGGCTACGACGACTATCTCCGCCAGCGGCCGACGGATGCCCCGGCCGATCCCAGGCCGGCGACAACGGCCACGGCGTCGAGCCCGCAACCGCAGCAAACCCGCAAACGGAGCAACAAGGAGCGGCAGGAGCTGGAGTCGCTCCCCGGCCGGATCGAGGAGCTGGAGACCGCGTTGGCGGACCTCCACGAGACGATGGCCGACCCGGCCTTCTACCGACGGCCCAGCGGCGAGATCGCCGCGCTCAAGGCCAGGCTCGAATCGGTGGAACAGGAACTGACCTCGGCCTACGAGCGCTGGGAGGCGCTGGAAGCATCCGGCGGCTGATGCGTTGGTGAAGCACGAGACCACGGAAGAGGAATCAAGAGAGAGGATTGAACACGAAATACACCAAATGCACGAAAAAATCAGAGAAATGCAGGAGACGTGAGGACAGGACCGACTGGAACCGGAAATCGTCGTCCTGGCCGGTCCCTTCATGATTCTGTCGATCCACGAATTCCGATATTATTTTTTCGTGTATTTCGTGTTCAAATCCGATTTCTTTCCGATCCGCCGGCATCCGGGGTGTCAGTAAGACTCGGACGAGATCGCTTCGCCGCCGGCCCGTGTTCCGAGGGCCAGCCACGTCTGCTGGTTGATCGAGTCCTTGATGAACTTGACGCTGCCGTCTCCCATCAATACGTTCACGCCGCCGGGGTGGTTGCTATTGGCGGAGCAGAACGCCGAGTCGCCGATGGCCGAGTCGGAGCAATACGCGAATGAATAGGACTTCGAGTTGGGCGTGACGACCGTATTGAACATCGTCTGGGCCTGGGTGCCGTGGAACCAGAAATTTCCCCGACCCGTGTTGAGCGTGCCCGTCTGTGCGTTCCACGCCGCGTTGCAAGCCTGGAGACCCGCCTCGATCGCCGGCCAGTTCGAAGAGGCGTCGAGGATCTCGGCACCCGCGGGCAGCGATGTCAGACTCACGAGCCCCGCCGCCCTCGTGTAACTCGTCGAGTTATCGCCGACCAGGGCTTCGGAGAAGGCGATCGTGTTCGAGGTGCCGTCGACAACCGTGGGGATGTTGTACGACCGCCAGAAGCTGAACAGCCCGGTGCTCCCGGTGAGCGTCTGCGCCGGCGCATCGATCGTGGTCGTGCCCATGCTGTCGTTGTAGCTGTTCAGATTCGTGACGCCCGCGTTGGCGTCCGACGGGCAGATGAACTCGTTGATCCGCGTCGTATAGACCGTCTTCTGGATCGGACCGCACGCGGCATTCTGATTCATCCCCCAGTTGAAGTTGATCGCGTTGTAGAGCGGCGCCTCGCCGAGCAAGGCGAGCATCTGGGCGTGCGCACTGACCCCATGCTCGGCCGCGTAGACCCCGAGGTTCTGCATGTTCTTCGATGACCCCATCGGGAACGTGTCGAACGACGTGTGGTAGTTGTGCATGGCCAACCCGATCTGCTTCAGGTTATTGGTGCACTGAATCCGCCGCGCGGCCTCGCGGGCCGCCTGGACCGCCGGCAAGAGCAGGGCGATCAAGACGGCGATGATCGCGATCACCACCAGGAGCTCGATCAGCGTGAAGCCCCGCCGCCTCTCGCCCCGCCTGCTGACCGAATCTCGCCCATCGGATCGCCATGTTGACAATTTGGAAAAGTCGGCCGAAGAACCCAAACCCATAGCATTGACTCTCCGATAATGAAATCTAACTCATTGATGCAAAGCAACTTCCGCATCAGGAACTCGGCCTTTACGGTCAACCGAATGTCCTCGACCATTCGAGTCTCTCTATGTCAATCGAGTTTGTCAACATTAAATTCTACTACCTTGACCGAATTGATTGACAACGGTTAGGGTATGGATCGATTTGGTGCCCAGGCTTTTCGAGAAACGAACGAGTGGGGGAGGATGGTTTCATGGAGCGTTGCTGGTTTTCGGTGGTGGTGTTGGCGCTCGCATGGTTGCCCGCTGCGGCACCGGGGTCGGAGGCGAAACGGCCGAACGTCGTGCTGATCGTGGCCGACGACCTGGGATACGCCGACCTGGGTTTTCAGGGGGGGAAGGACATTCCGACGCCCAATCTGGATGGCCTGGCGGCAGGAGGCGTCCGGTGCTCCAGCGGGTACGTGTCGGGGCCGTACTGCAGCCCGACCCGCGCCGGATTGCTGACGGGCCGTTACCAGCAGCGGTTCGGCCATGAGTTCAACCCGGGAGAGGCACGACGAGACGACGTCGGCCTCCCGCTGTCTCAGACGACCCTGGCGGACCGGCTCAAGGCGGCCGGGTACGCGACGGGCCTGGTCGGCAAGTGGCACCTCGGCTGGGTGCCCAAGTTCCAGCCGCAGAAGCGCGGATTCGACGAGTTCTTCGGATTCCTCGGCGGCGGCCACACCTATTTCGCCGGCGAGAGTGAGGACATCTACCGCGGGACCGATCCGGTCAAGGAGTCGGCCTACCTGACCGACGCAATCGGCCGCGAGGCGGTCGCGTTCATCGATCGCCACAAGGGGCGTCCTTTCTTCCTGGAGGTCGCTTTCAACGCCGTCCACACTCCGATGGACGCGACCGACGACCGCCTCGCGCGGTTCGACTCGATCCCCGACAAGACTCGACGCACCTACGCCGCCATGCTCTCGGCGCTCGACGACGCCGCCGGCGCGGTGCTCGCGAAACTGCGCGAGGCGGGGCTCGAGGAAGACACGCTCATCGTCTTCATCAGCGACAACGGCGGCCCGACCATGCTCGGCACCACGATCAACGGCTCGCGGAACGACCCGCTCCGAGGCTCGAAGCGGACCACGCTCGAAGGCGGGATCCGGGTCCCGTTCGTCCTGAGCTGGAAAGGCAAGCTCCCGGCGGGCAAGGTCTACGACCAGCCGGTGATCCAGCTCGACGTCCTGCCCACCGCGCTCGCGGCGGCGGGCGTGCCCGTGAAGTCGGGATGGGAGCTCGACGGGGTCAACCTGATCCCTCATCTGACCGGCCAGCAGGGCAAATCGCCCCACGACACGCTCTTCTGGCGACTCGGCGGTCAGGCGGCGGTACGCAGAGGCGACTGGAAGCTCGTGCGATACGACAGCACCGTCAACACGCCGGGGGCCCGGTCGGAAGCGGGCGCGAAGGCGCCGCTCAGCCCGTTCCGCCTCTACAATCTCAACGACGACATCGGCGAGGCCCACGACCGCAGCGCCGACTACCCGGACAAGGCCCATGAGCTCCTCACCGTATGGGAAGACTGGAGCCACGAGCTCGCCCGGCCCCTGTGGGGCCCCGGCAGCCTCGCCGCCGAAGCCGCCGCGAAGGAGGTGCGGAAATGAAGACCGACTGCATGATCCGTCTCAACCGACGCGTGTTCTGGATCGTCGTCGCGGCGCTTGGCTGTCCGATCGTCGAATCCGAGGGCCGCGCAGCGGGTCCTCCGGCGCCACGGCCGAACGTCGTCTACCTCCTGGCGGACGACCTCGGTTGGGGCGACGTCGGCTGGCACGGATCCGAGATCAAGACGCCGAACCTCGATAAACTCGCGACCTGCGGCGCGAAACTCGAACAGTTCTACGTGCAGCCGGTCTGCTCGCCGACGCGCGCCGCCTTGATGACCGGCCGCTACCCGATGCGGCACGGCCTCCAGGTGGGCGTGGTCCGACCCTGGGCGCGATACGGCTTGCCGCTGGACGAACGGACGCTCCCGCAAGCCTTGAAGCAGGCGGGATACGAGACGGCGATCGTCGGCAAGTGGCACCTCGGGCATTTCCGGCCGGAATACCTGCCGACACGCCGCGGCTTCGACCATCAATATGGCCACTACAACGGCGCACTCGACTATTTCACCCACATCCGCGACGGCGGTTTCGACTGGCACCGCGACGACCGCGCGACTCGCGACGAGGGCTACAGCACTCACCTCCTGGCACGCGAGGCCGTCCGCCTGATCGCCGAGCACGACGCGTCGCGCCCGCTGTTCCTTTACGTCCCGTTCAATGCGGTCCACGCCCCTCACCAGGTGCCCGAGAGCTACAAGAAGCCTTATGAGCACCTCGCGGAACCCCGCCGGACCTACGCCGGGATGCTCGCCGCGCTGGACGAGGCGGTCGGGCAGATCGTGGCGGCGGTCGACGGCAAGGGAATCCGCAAGGATACGCTGTTCATCTTCTCGAGCGACAATGGCGGACCGAACCCCGGCGAAGTGACGAGCAACGGACCGCTCCGCGGCGCGAAAGCCACCCTCTACGAGGGGGGCGTCCGCGTCCCGGCGTTCGCCGCCTGGGAGGGCCACATCAAGCCCGGCTCGGTCGTGAACGTGCCTCTGCACGCCGTCGATTGGTATCCGACGCTCCTCACGCTCGCCGGGTCCGCGGGCGGTCAGTCGCTGCCGATCGACGGACGCGACGCCTGGCCTTCGATCACCGAGGAAAAGCCGTCGCCGCACGACGCGATCCTGTTGAACGCCACCCCGACCGCTGGCGCGGTCCGCGTTGGCGACTGGAAGCTGATCGTCCGCGCCCCGGGCACCGAGGCCGACGACGACGTCCACGGAACCTTCGACCGGGCGTCAACCGCGGCCCAGGAGAAGGAGACGGTCGAGCTATTCAACCTCGCCGAGGATCCCAACGAGCGCCACAACATGACCAGGTCGAGGCCCGAAACGGTCGCGGCACTCCGGGCCGTTTATGAGTCGTTCGCCAGGCAGGCCGTGCCGCCGAAATCGGCCCCTCGGGCGGCCGACTTCCGGTCTCCCAGGGTCTGGGGCGAGCCCGATTGATGGTCCCCCTTCGATTGTGTCCCGGAGGGAATCACTCCCCCGGTTGGTGTCGCTTATTCTGGTTGGCACGGGTCGTACTCGACCGATCTGTAGCGACGGGTCAGTCCGAAGACATTCGTTCGAGTACGACCAATACCACTCGGTTGCTCTCCAATCGGGATGAAATTACCGGCCAATTCCTCAGCGGCCCCGTACCGAGGCTGCTCGCATGCCGTACTCTCAATTGTCCCGAAGGGAGAACTCCGGTAGGTTAGAGGCCGGAGGTTGGCATGGGGTCCGGTCGGGGCAGTCTGAAGTCGGGGAGCCGGAAACGGCGAGCTCTGGTGTTCGTCGTGCTCGGGATCGCGCTCGTGATCGGTGGAGTGTCCGCCCGACGGTATTGGCCCGGACGCTCGAAGCTCGACCCGATGCGCCTCGACGTCCTCCAGGCGGCCCTGGCCGAGTTCAACGCCGGTCGTTATGAGCAGGCGGACGCCATCCTGGATCGTCGGGCGTCGGACGCCAAGCCGACGTCTCTGGAATGGATGCTCCGCGCGCGCGTGGCCGAGGCGCAGGGGCGTCCGGATGACGCCCTGCAACATCTGGGTCAAATCCCCGACTCGGACGATATCGCGCCACAGGCGTGGCTCAAGGCGGGTCAGATCGAGCTGGCGCGGCACCATGCCCGGGCCGCGGAAGCCGCCTATCTACATGCCCTGGCGCTCAAGCCCGATCAGGTCCAATCGCATCGCGAGCTCGCTTACCTCTATGCCGTCCAGCTCAGGAAAGCGGATTGCGACGCACAGTTTCGCGCCCTGAATCGATCGATCCCCCTCGACTATAGCCTGGCCTTCGCCTGGTGCCAGAACTATTGCGGTATCTGGGACGTCCCTGGCGCGCGCAAGGTCTTGATTCCCATCGTCGTCGCGGATCCGACGGATCGCCGCTCGCGTCTGGCGCTGGCCACCAACTACGCCATGACGAACGAGCCCAACGAGGCCGAGTCCTCGCTCGAACCACTGCCGAACTCCGATCCGGATGCCCGCGCGCTGCGAGTCCAGCTCGCCGTACAACGGGGCGATTTCGACGCCGCGGAAAAATTGGCCCAGGAAGGGCCCGAAGACCATGCCCGGCTCAATCTCTTCCGCGGACGGCTGGCGTTGCACCGCGACGACCGCCGCAAGGCCGCGGCCTACTTCCGGGCCGCGCTCCTCAAGGATCCGAACGACCGCGACGTGATCCAGGACCTGGGCGTGGCGCTCCGAGGACTCGGCGACCCGCGAGCCCAGGAATTCCTCCAGACCGCCTCGCGACACGATCGGCTGAAGCGGATCATCAAAGACTCCGTGACCACCCTCCAGACCGATAAGGCGATCTTCTTCAAGCTCGGGGAAGCCTGCGAGTCGCTCAACCTGCTCGACGAAGCCCGCGTCTGGTATCGGATCGCGATCGAACGCGACCCGCTCGACGCCCCGGCCCAGCAGGCGCTCGCGCGCGTCGGTCGGTCCGAAGTCATCAGTGGCGCACGCTCCAGGTCCGGGCAGGCGAACACGGATTGACACATCGACCGACTGGGCCGGATCGGATTGCCGATCCTGCGATCGACTGGTACGCTATTTCTGGTGTCGCGAGACTCTCCGTGCGTCACGATTACCGGCCAACCGCCATCGGACAACATCCAATCGGGCAAAGAATCCCCTAGCGCGGGACGTCGCCCGGGCATAGAAGGTCCTCCGGCATCGCGTAAACCCCATCTTCCGACTGCCTTCGCACGATCGACTGACCGACCGACCCAAGCTGAGTGTGAGCTAGCCTTCGTCGAGAGGGATATCCTCAATATGCTTTTCGCCTACTTCGCCCCGGAAGTCATCCTTCCCGTCGCGTCCGTCGTGACCGCCACGATCGGCTTCATTATGATGGTCGGCCGCGCTCCGTTCCGGATCGCCGCACGCGGAGTGCGATCGAGTTGGAGGGGCGTGAAGAATCGGATCAACAAGCTCAATCTGTGAGCGATCCGCGCTCGTTCGGGCGCGCGGCCGATACCGGGATCGGCTCTCGGAGTTCGTCGCCGAGGGCGTCGGCGAGTGTGCGCCTGGGATCATCGATCGATCGGGACTGCCGTCTAAGCCTGGCGAGCTCGCGACGGAGGTCGACGCGGTCGGGTGCGACCGCGGTCGCGATGGTCAGGAAGGCCACGGCTTCGAATGGATGGCCGATTTGCTCGGCGAGGCGGGCCATCTCCTCGGCGTCGCGCGCCGGTTGATTGCGCCGATGAAGTTTCTCATAACGCGCCTTCAGCCGATCGATCTCGGCCCTCCTGGCTCGCAGTTCGGCGGCATGGGCGGGTTGGTCTTCCCGGATTGAGAGCTCGGCCAGCCGATCGAGGGCCGCTGCATCGGAGGGATCGACTTCGACCAGCCGTTCCAGGGCCCGGCGTTCCGCCGCGAGGTTCCCCCGACGAGCGGCCAGCCACGCCGCCAGCCTCGGGACTTCGGCCGGAGTGGTCTCCTCGACCGGAAGATGCTTCAGGGCTTCCCGGGCCTCCGCGACGCGATTCGTCGCGACCGCCCAGTCCAGCCGCGCGCGCCAGACCGGGACGTCATCGGGGCGTCGCCGAAGGCCGGCGTCGATCCACCGCGCCGCCTCGTCATACTCGCCCTCGCGAATCGCCAGGTTGGCTCGACCGAGCCAGACCCGATCGTCGTCGGGGGCCGAAACTGCGGCCTGATCGAGCGCGGATCGGATCACGTCGACCGGCATGGGGCTTTGCCGAAGCTCGATGTACCCCCTGACCAGGTTGATCGCCGGCTCCGAAGCCCCTTCGCCCGCACGGTCCAGGGCATCCCACCGCACCTCGATCGACCGCAGGGTTTCCGCCAATCGACCCTCCTGGCAATACACGGGCCCGAGGAGGATGGGCAAGTTGGACCCATCGACCCGGGGGTCGTCCAGGGCGTCCCTGATGATCCGCTCCGCCTCGGTCAGCCGCCCGCGTTCCATCTGGATCTGCATACGGCCGAGGATCGCGCGGGCCGCGAACAGGGAATCGGGCGGGACCCGCGCCCAGGCATCGTCGGCGAGCTCGGCACGACCCCGCGACATCTCGCAGGTCCCCAGGAGATAGAGCGCCTCATCCGAATCGGGCCGCCGAGCCAGGAGGGAGTTTAGTTTCCGCGACGCGGTCGCGTGCCGGCCGTTCTCCATATCCTCCTCGATCTCGGCCATCTCCGCGCGATGACGCCGGACCTCCCACCATCTCCAGCCGCCCCACAGCAGCAGACCTCCGACGACGACGGAAAGCACGAGTAACGGCCCCCATCGCCTCGCTCTCTCGCTCATCCCAGCTCCCTCGCGACGCGGATTTCCGAGGCATCGACCGTCCATATCCTGATAACCAGTATGGCCCTCGATCGACCCGCGGGCAATCCAGACCGCTTGCTGGACGCCTTGACACGTTCCTCGCCACCGGCCAAGATGCATTCTCCTCCCGTATGTACGCCAATCTCGATGGACCAATGTCGATGACGAGCCGGACTGCTGGGTTCGGGGAGGCCGGCGTGGCCGGCCCTACCGCCCGAAACGACCACGAGAACACGGCGAACACGATTCGAATCCTCTTCCTCTCGGCGTGGTGTGGATTGATCTCAGGGCTACTCGAGGTGGGCGTGCTCGTCCTGCGAAAGCAGGTATTCGATCCGAACCAACTTTACTGGATGAGCCGCCATTTCATCTGGCTGATCCCATCGATCAACCTGGCGATCTTCCTCGTCTTGGGCCTGATCTCGTCGGTGGTGGTCCTGGTCTCGCCCCGCCGCGGCCCGTGGATCGCCACCCGCCTCTTGGCCGCGTTGACCGTGCTCCCTCCCATCTGGGCGGCTTTCCCCGGGATTTACGGGCCCGCCGGATTCCTCGTGGCGATGGGCATCGCCGCGCGGCTCGTCCCGGCGCTGGAGCGGCATGCCTCCGGCTTTCGGCGGACGGTCCGACTCAGCTTCCCCGTCGTCGCCGCGATCGTGCCGGCCCTCGCGGCCTCCCTGTGGGCTTCCGACCGGCTCAAGGCCGGGCGCGAAGACATTTCCCCCCTCCCTCCCCCGGGCTCACCCAACGTCCTCTTGATCGTGATGGATACGGTGGGAGCCGAACATCTGGGCCTCTATGGCTACGATCGCCCGACCAGCCGGACGCTCGACGAGCTGGCGAGCCGAGGGATCCGCTTCGACCGGGCGCTGTCAACCTCGTCCTGGACGCTCCCGTCGCACGCAAGCATGTTTACTGGTCGATGGCCTCATGACCTCTCCGCCGGCTGGTTCACCCCGCTGGACGCGACCCACCCGACCCTGGCGGAGTTCCTGGCGGCACGAGGCTACGCGACGGCCGGCTTCGTCGCCAATACGTGGTATTGCGCGTCCGATTCCGGGCTCGCCCGCGGCTTCACCAATTACCGGGATCATGCCTTTCCCCGGCTCACCGCATTCAAGACCGCGGTCCTGGTCGACCGCACCGTGGAGGGGGCCCAGGCCATCGAGCGATTCCTCGAAGATTATCTGGAATTCGACCTGTTCAAGCCCGTCGTGGACAACCTCTGGCAACTCCTCAAGTCCAATCGGAAAGATACGGCGACGGTTAACCGCGAATTCCTCGGCTGGCTGTCCGGTCGACGCCAGCCGGATCGGCCCTTCTTCGCGTTCCTGAATTACTACGACGCCCACTTTCCCTACCAGATCCCGGAAGGGGGCATCCACCGATTCGGGTCCAAGCCTCGCAACCAGCAAGAGACCACCGTGCTCAGGGATTGGCTGCAACTGGCGCAGCGAGGGCCATCCCGGCCACAGATCAATTTCGCCCGCGACTCCTACGACGATTGCGTCGCCGACCTCGATGAGCAGCTCGGCCGGTTGATCGACGAGCTCGAGCGCCGCTCGATCCTCGAACGAACCTGGGTGATCATCACGGGGGATCATGGCGAGAGCTTCGGGGAGCATCCGGGCGTCTTCTGGCACGGGACGAGCCTCTACCGTTCGCAGCTCCGTGTGCCGCTGGTCATCATCCCTCCGGCGGGTGGGCCGTCGCCGCGCGTCGTCGCCGAGACGGCAAGTTTGCGCGACCTGGCGTCGACGATCGTCGACATCCTGGGGCTTCAGGCCGACTCTCGCTTCCCCGGCGAGCCCCTGACAAGGTTCTGGAAATCCCCATCCGAGGCGACGGTTCGCCAGGCCACGGCGTCGGACCCGGCGCTTTCCGAGGTGGTCCCGCTCGGCTCATTCGACCCGGATCCGTCCCAATGGCTCAAGCAACCTCGATGGCCGTGGGCCGCCTTGACGGACGGCGACTGGACGTACATCCGTCGCGAGGGAGACGGTCGCGAGGAACTGTTCAATACCCGAGCCGACGGCCGGGAGCAGCAAAACCTCGCCGGCAAACCGGCCGCGCAATCGACCCTGGAACGGATGCGCGGAGCCCTGGAACGACTCACGGCCGGCCCCTTGACGCCGCAACGGTTCAATCCCTGATTTCGTAGTATGAGCAACCATGGCAACCGCCCGGCATGAAGTCCAGCCGCCAGAAACGATGCCCCGAGCGACCTTCTCACCGGGGTCCGTACTGATCGTGTCGGCCTGGTTCGGGCTCGTGGGAGGATACCTCGACCTGGGCATGATCCATCTGAAAAAGGACGTCTTCCATGCGACCCTCTATTACGAGCTGGGGAGGGATTTCCGATGGACGGTGCCCGCGGCCAACCTGGTCGTCATGATGGTCCCCGGGCTGCTGATCGCCATCGTCAACAGGTTCCGGCCGGGATCGGCCTCCCTACGATCCGCCTTGTTCGCGCTCGCAACGCTCGCGATCTGGGGACCCCTGCTGAGGGCGCCGATCTATGCGGCGGCGAGCCTGTTCGTGGCCGTCGGAACGGCCCGCCTGATCAGCCGCCGACTCGCGCCATAGCCGTGGCTTCTTGCGGTTCGCGTCCGTCAGTTTGATCGCCCTCCTGATGATCTTCGTCGCGACGGCGGCAATCTCCTACCGACGGCGGGCTCTCCAGGAATCCAGCGCAATCGCGCGACTGCCGCCCCCCCCCGCCGTCGCAGGGAATGTCCTGCTGATCGTCATGGACACCGTCCGCGCCGATAGCCTGGGCCTCTACGGCTATTCCCGCGACACTTCGCCCAACCTGTCGCGTTGGGCCAAACGGGGTGTGCGATTCGACTGGGCCTTCTCGCCGGCCCCCTGGACCTTCCCCTCTCACTCCTCTTTCCTGACCGGACAATGGCCGTCGATATTGGGCGCCCACTGGGAGCCAACCCTCAACCCGGCCTATCCCACCCTGGCCGAATTCCTCGCCTCGCGCGGCTATCTGACCGCCGGCTTCGCCGCGAACACCCACTGGTGCAGTTATGAGTCGGGCATGAATCGGGGGTTCGCCCATTACGAAGACTATCCCCTGACGCCGCTCGCGGTCCTCGGTACCACCGGGCCTGGCCGATGGATCCTCGAGAAGCTACGAGCCCCTCTCGATTATTACGCCGTCAAGTGGATCCGGTCCCAATCCCGAGACGCCGCGGGTATTAACCGATCCTTCCTCGACTGGCTTTCCCGGAAACCGGCGGATGGGCGGCCATCCTTCGCGTTCCTGAACTATCTCGATGCGCACGAGCCCTTCCTCGCCCCGGCGGAGGGAGCCGGGCATTTCTTCGGACTGCGGCCGGAATCGCGCGACGACTATCAGATGCTCCTGGAATACTGGGACCGGGATAAGCTCAAGCTCAGCCCGCGGCAGATCGAGCTGGCCCGCGACTCCTACGACGACTGCATCGCCGCCCTCGACAGGCAAGTCGGCGCGCTGCTCGACGAGCTCGATCGGCGCGGCGTGTTACGAGATACCCACGTGATCATCACCTCGGACCATGGAGAGCAGTTCGGCGAACACGGCGTCTTCAACCACGGATTCAGCCTCTACGCCCACGAGATCCATGTCCCCCTGCTGATCATCAGTCCGGAGACGCCACCGGGTCGTACCATCTCCGAACCGGCCAGCCTGCGAAACCTGCCGGCCACGGTCCTCGACCTGCTGGGACTCGACGCGGGCTCGCCGTTTCCGGGCCGCTCGCTGGCAAAGTCATGGCGATCGACAACCTCAGGCGGCGAATCGCCCGACCCTCGCGTGCTCTCGGAGGTCGACATACCCCTGGAGATCATCCCCCAGCGCGGACGTGGGCCCGATCAGCGTGGATTCACGATCTCGCTGGTTGCCGAGGATCTACACTACCTCCTGGATGTCCGGGGGATCGAAGAGCTGTACGACCTGACGACCGACCCCCTCGAACTTAGCAACGTCAGGGACAATCCCGATCGAAAACCCGCCCTGGACCGCTTCCGGAATGCCCTCGGTCTGCTGCTCCGCGACGATCGGGTCACTCTGGAGGTCGCGGTGGCCTACCGAAAGCAGTTGAGGAAGATCCTCGAATTGCTCATCTCGGGTCGCCCCATCTGAGACCGAATACGAGAAGCCCGCCCCTCCTCCAACTGCCGGATTCCTTGATCCCTCGCCGTGCCAGACGAGAGCGAACGAAAAATTCAGAGTGTCGAGGCACCGTTGCTGCGTGGATGGCGCTTTCGAATCTCTTGGGAGACGTGAAAACCGTGATAAATTTTCTCCTTGTTCGCAGTCATGCATGATTTTCGAGGTCGGGCATACGAGATCTTAAGTTGTACGTCTCGTGATGAACGCATTGACTTCAGAGTCAACTTGGGGGAGGCGGGCGTGCGGTATGGCGACGTGTTAGAATGGCTGAAGGTTGGGGCTGCACGGAAGCTTGTGGCCTTGGTAATCGTGCTCCAGGCGGCTGCGATCGTGCTGTTCCTCAATTCCGAGCGGAGCGCTCTGCGGCGAGAGCAAGCTGCTGCGAAAATCTCGGATTGGGAGCTTGGCCTCGGATGGCGGGAGAACTCCGCGAAGCCGATTATCACCCCTCCAGTCCTCAAGGCCAAGGACGCGGTGCTGAAGCCGGACGACTACGTTATCGGCGTCGAGGTCGATGGCAAGACGCGGGCCTACGCACTCGCGGCGTTCGATGACCCGAGCGGCCACATCGTCAATGATCTGGTGGGCAAGGTATCCGTGTCGGTCTCCTACTGCAACCTGACCCGTTGCGTGCGGGTCTATACCGACCCTCAGAGCTCTGTGCCGCTGGACGCCAGGTCCGCCGGTGTGTTCAATGGCGAGATGATCGTCAGTCTCGCGGGCAACTTGTATTCTCACCGGACAGGGAAACCCCTGGAACCGGACAAGAACCCGATGAGAAGTCCTTACAGCCTCCTCTCCCCGACCCTGACGACATGGCAACGATGGGTCGAGCAACATCCGGAGACCGAGGTCTACACGAGCACACGCTCGGGAGGCCGAAGGAGAGGTCCATCGCCGATCGCGGAGAATCGCGAGGGGAAAGCCGAGCGGCAGCAGCCCGGCTCCATCAGCCCGAAGCAGGAGGAGACGGGGGGATCCGGCCTAGGGCGCCTCTCGCCGAGCCGATCGCGACCAGGACCGTGACCAGGATCATTGCCATGAGGCGGACGATGGCCGTACCGCCAAGTGCGGCGGTCGAACTCGAGTCGGAGACGAGACTGCCGCTCAAGAGGTGGTACAGGACCGAGGCCGAGAACGCACCCACGCAGGCACCGCCGAGGGCGTTAAGGAGGTGTCCACGCGATCTCATGCCGATGGCGAACGCCAGCCCGCCCACGGCACCAATCGCCGCCCAGATCCCGCCGTGAATCAGCGTGGGGGTCAGCAAATTGTCCTGATCGGGCACCACCCGGCCATAGAAGAATGGGAGCAATGCGAGGGACGACATCACCCCGACAAGCATTCCGGTGGCCTGCGCGCCCAGCCCGACGATCACGCCGCGCGCGAGCGACCGATCGGCCAGACCACCGGCGAGACCCATCCCTAGCCCGGTCACGCAGCCGAGAATCGCGAACGCCAATGTGGCATTCTTGCGATCGGCGGCGTCCTGTGATTGCTGAGTAGGCTGGATCGCCGACAATCCCATGACCTCGACCGTGTACAGGGTTGGCTTAAAGAATTCGTGGGCGGTCTCCCCGACAATCCAGCCGAGAAGTCCCGCCCCAACTCCGAAGGCCAGGGCGATGGCCCAAATTTGACGATCAGGCCGCCGTCGCCTGGTCTCGGGAGCGCTCGCCGCAGACATCGAAGGATCGCTCACCTCAGCCCGTCCCGAGCTCGATTCGGACTCAGATGAACCCATCGCCCCCTACTTTCACTCGTGGATCTATCCTGGAATCCGGGATTTCACACTCGGCCTACGTCAAGGGGCGGGCTTGGCCGGTTCAGCGTTGGCGGGTGCAGGCGCAACCTTGGCAGCGGCGGCTTTCTTACCGCCTTGCCCCTTGGTCATCTTGCCGCCCGCCTTCTCCATCATGTCCCTGAATTCCGAAGTTTGCGAACTCTTGGGGGCCTCGGGTGGCGCTCCCGCCGGGATGCCGCCACCATCACAACCGACGAGGATCGATCCCATCAGTACCGAACCGAGCAAGATACCAGACCGTTTCATGAAAGTCGGACCTCTCATTGGTGCAAAAAGGAGGAGGCACAGACCAAACGTTCCGCGCCTCCCCATCGAATGTCGAACTCAGAGAGCTCTTGGTGAGCATCTCACCGAAACCCGGCGAATTCATGGGGGCAACTAAAAAGTTCTTCGCTCCCCTGCCGCATGAAACCCTCGAACTCAGCGGCTCATCATGCGGATGGGGGAGCCCGATCCGTGGTCCCGTCAAACGCGGGATCCCCATCAATACTGGTCTGAGCTGACGACCTCACCGCCGGCGCGAGTGCCCAGCGCCCACCAAGGTTGCAAGCCGACGGAATCCTTGATGAACCGCACCGAGCCGTCGGCGAGGGCGACGTTCACGCCGCCGGGGTGGTTGCTGGTCGGCGGTGCGGAACCGGCCGGATTGACGAAATAGATCCACGATGAGCTCGCGAACGATCCCTGGTAATTATTGCAGGCCGGACCGTTGGGGGTTCCCGCGTGCAAATAGTCATTGATGACGACGTGAAGCGGGTAACCGGCGAGCCAGTAGGCGCCACTGCCCCAGGTGGCATGCGCGGGAGTGGTGCCGGGCATCTGCTGACAGCCCTGGATGAACTGGAGAGCCCCGGCCATCCCCGTATTCTGGCCCTGGCCGCCGCCCACCTTGGGGCCATCGAAAACGGCCCGCTTGAAGTCGATGTTGTTGCGGTAGAATGTCGCCGGATTCACGTTGCTGAGCCCGACCAACCGCTCGCTGAATAGCGCCGTGTTCGATGTCCCGTCGCGGATATTCTCGATGCCGATCGGGGCACCATTGTTCTGGTCTGGCCCCCACCCGAGCGAAGGCGAGACGATCGTCCCGGAAAAGCCGGCGACCTGGCCGGGACCGCCCATATTCCCGACATAATTCGTCACACCCCAAGGGGCCTGGGGCTTCTGCCGGGTCCCGTCCGAAGGACAGATCAGAGCGGCCAACTGGATGGCGATGAGCGTGTCGTTCCCGTGTTGCATCGTCTCACCCGATGCATTCCCGAACATGCCGGCTGAGAAATTGAAATTGTTGAAGAGAGCCCCCTGCTCAAGGCTAGGGGCGATGGCCAACGGCCAGCCGTAGCTCCAACCCCAGCTCTGGATCGCACCGGCGGGGTACGTGCTCTGGAGTGGCAAAACATTCTGCTGCGAGAGGTAGTTGTGCGACGCTAACGCGATCTGCTTGAGGTTGTTCGTGCACTGCGAACGGCGAGCTGCTTCTCGCGCCGATTGAACGGCCGGCAAGAGCAGCGCGATCAGGACGGCGATAATGGCGATAACCACCAAGAGCTCGATCAGCGTGAAACCGGGACTTCGCTTTCGCATTGCGGATCTCCGAAGGTGGGAAAAATGGGTAGGAGAGTCGAATGATGGGAGAGATCTTCTAGCCGATTGAGACAGTATACTAGAGAAGATTTTTTGACAGCAAGAAAAAAAGAGAACTTGGCGACCGAATATCTCCTCACCTAATTCCTCCGTGATTCACGCGTTCCGCTTTTTTGCGGCTGTGATGGCCTCCGGCAAATCCGCATCGATCTCCATCCGCGTCCCCTTGATTCAAGAAATCTCCGGTTGCCGCGGCGGGTCAAGAATTTCTCTGGAGTTTAGACATTTCAATGAGTCGGATGGGGATCATGCCCGGAACCCCGGAGGATCGAGGGAATTCTCCCGATCTTGCAGGCCAGACCGGAGTTCCACTCATGGACACTCCGATCCGGACCTCCCCGGGCCGCTTGCCTGCGATCTGGTTCCTGGCGGCGACTTCCCTGAGCCTGGCGATCATGATCGTCACGGAACCGTTTCTGGCGATCGTCTGGGATGAAGGCTATAGCCTCGACCGTGAAGCGAGGCTCCGCACCTGGTTTCACGCACTCGCCGACCCCGCGGACTTCGCGAAGAATTGGAAACCAACCGCCGAAGAGCTCGCACCACCGAACCGCATCCCGGCTCCGCCTCGCGACCAGTTGGACAGTCGTGCCGGGTTGTTCGGCCGGGAGGTGCTCGACTGGTTCTGGCCGTTCGCCCGCGAGGAGCCCGACGGCCACCCGCCCGTCTATGCCCTGATCGGTCTGGTCGGAGACATTCTGGTTCCGGGCTGGGAGCCCCTTCCTCGCGCCCGGCTGGGACCGATGATCGTCTTCAGTCTCGTTTGCGGTGCAATTTTCGTCTTCTTCCGAACGCGGTATGGATTGTTATCCGCCGTAACGGCCGTGGGCGCATGGATGTTCCAGCCTCAGCTCTTCGCCCTCGCGCACTATGCCACTTACGATGGATTGCTGACGAGCTTGTGGATGGGATGCACGCTCTCTTTCGCCAAGGCGGTCGAGCGTCGGCCCGATGACCCCACGGGTGGACCGCGATGGCCATGGGTGGCCGTGTTCGGAGTGCTCGCCGCGGCGGCCATGGGGACCAAGTTGACCGGCTGGTTCCTGCCGTTCCCTTTCCTGGGGTGGGTGATCCTCTATCGCGATAGCCGGGGCATCGTCACACTCGCCGCGGGCATCGTCATCGCCTCGGTTGTCCTCATCGGACTGATCCCGCCGTGGTGGCATGACCCGATTCTGGGCATCGACCGCTTCTTCCGGTCCAACCTGTCGCGGGCCGAGACGATGCCCATCAAGACGCTCTTCCTGGGGACCATCTACGAGACGCCCACCGGCTCGCTGCCCTGGTACAACACGGCCGTCTGGACGCTCATCGCCACGCCGGTCGGTTTCCTGCTGCTCGCTTCGATCGGAGTCTTCCGGGCATTCTCGCGCGCGGATCGACCCGCTCGGGATGCTGTTCTTCGCCCAGTGGGCGTTCTTCATGGTGCTGAGGGCGTTGCCGGGGGCGCCGGGCCACGACGGCGTTCGCCAGTTCTTACCGGCCTTCGGCTCGCTGGCCCTGCTCGCGGGGCTCGGCGCCGAAGCCGTCCGGAGTCGTCTGGGGATTTGGTGCAAGTCCCTGATCTTCCTCGCGATCCTCGAGGGGGCGTTGAGCATTGCCCTGATGATGCCGGTACCCCTATCGTATTACAGCCCGATCGTCGGGGGCTTGCCGGGCGCCACGCGGATGGGGATGGAGCCGACTTATTACTGGGACGCCCTCCAGCCGGAAATCCTCGACTGGCTGAACTCTCACACGGGGACCGGACAGAAGGTCCTGTTCGCCCGCTACCCGACCTCCTGGCTCTATCTCAGGCAAATGAACCAATTACGAGTCGGGATCTTGCCGAGCGATCCGGGCGACTGGACCTGGTACGTCTTGCAAAACCGCCCCGGTGCGCTCCGGGTGATGGATCGGGACCTGATCGCTCGGGGACATCCGGTCAAAGTCTACAGCAAATGGGGAATCCCCCTGTTATGGGTCTTTCCTTACAGCGACGTGGAGGCCTGGCAACAGGGCGGCCTGCGGGGGGGTGGTGGTCATTCGGACGCCCGCCGTCCGGATTGAACGCCGCTTTCGGAGTATCGAACCGAGCCTCGTCGGGCGTGTTGCGTGCGGGGGGCGAGGTCCCATTATCTAGCGTGGTAATACGTTGGCACGGAAGAAGCTCACATACTAACCCGAAGCGTGAGCGAGGGGAAAGGCCGCGGGACCTCGCTCACGCTTCGGGTTAGTATGAGCCGGCGTGCGATCCTTCCTCGCCGGGGTAATATACGAATGACTCGTGTGCAATCGGGTGTCGTGCAGGACCGGATTCGGTCCCTCTTCCTCGTCAGTTTCTGCCTCTACTGGTTCTCGGATACGGTGGTCGACCCCGACCTCTGGGGCCACATCCGGTTCGGCCAGGATATCCGACGAGCCGGATCGATCGTCCAGACGGATACCTATTCTTACCGCACGGCCGGACAACCTTGGATCAACCACGAATGGCTCTCCGAGGTGATCTTCGCGGAGATCTACGGCCGGTCCGGCCCCCGAGGGCTGATCGTCTTCAAGGTCCTCATCAGCCTGCTCATCTTCGGGCTGTGCTGGAACCATCTGCGTCGCCGCGGCCTCGGGCCGATCGGCTCGCTGTTCCTCCTCGTGCTCGCGAGCATCCCGTTCCGGATGGGCCTGGGGACAATCCGTCCGCAGCTCTTCACATATCTCCTGTTCCTGATCGAGCTCCTCCTGCTCGAGCGGACCGCGCGGGGGCATGAGTTTCGGCTCTGGGTGTTGCCATTCCTCTTCGCAGCGTGGGTCAACTTGCACGGAGGGGTGCTCGCGGGCGTCGGCGTGCTGGGGATCTGGATCGTCGTGCGCATCATCGAACGGCTCCGGGACGGACGGATCTCGCGCATCGGCAAACTCACCGGCCTGGTTTCGCTCTCTCTCCTCGGGATCATCTGCGGCCTGGCGCTCTTGCCCAATCCGTATGGGGCCGAGCTGATTCGATTCCTGCTCCGCACCGCCACGGTGACCCGGCCCGAGATCGGCGAGTGGACTCCTCTCGGCTTGACGAGTTTCGCGGGCCGGATCTATCTCGTCCTCCTCGCGATCGGCATCTTCGGCCTGGTCGGATGCAGCCGATGCCCGAGGCCGGAGGCGATCCTGATCTTCGGCGTGGCAGCCGTCCTGCCGCTGATCTCGCAGCGACATTACCCGCTCTTCCTCCTGACGCTGATCGTCCTGGCCGGAGAATCGATCGCGGGCGCTGCAAAGCGGCTGTGTCCAGCCGACGGTTTGCGTCTCGGTCCCAGTCGTGTGATCGCATCAATCGGACTGGGTTCCTCCCTGGCCCTGATCGCCCTGTCCGTCCCGCGATTCGCCTGCATACGCATCGACTCTTCCTTGTTCCCCTTCCCGGCTCGGGCGGTTGCACTGCTGAATCTGGGCGGTGTTGCGGGGGACATGGCGGTCCCCTTCGATTGGGGAGAATACGTCATCTGGCATCTCGGGCCGCGGGTCAAAGTCTCGATCGATGGGCGCCGAGAGACTCTGTACTCCGAGGGGGCTTATCAGCAATCACGCGACTTCGCGACCGGCACGGGGGCCTGGGACGCTTTGTTGAAGACCGGGTTACCCACCGACCTGGTCCTGGCTCCGCTAGGCTCGCCGACCGCCAATCTGCTGGCACGGACGACGGGGTGGCAGCCCCTCTACAAGGATACTTACTGCGTGATCTTCACCCGCGAGGGCTTCCTGGACCTCGAACGACTCGCGGAAATCCCCATCCCGGCGCTCCCGGACAATGGGGACAACCTTTGTTTCCCCATTCGGAGCCGCGCACGGTGATTCCGCGCGTCATTGAGTCGAACGCCCACATACCCACTGGTTGTCCACGATCCGACCCCTACCCTATAATCTCGGGCAGTCTTGAAACGGGCATTCCTCGGGGATCTGCCGGCACATCGTGCTGCGAGGTCACTTCGATCATGGCCGACCCGGATCCTCCGATTGACCCGCGTCCGGACCCTAGCCGGGCGTGGAAAGCCGTCCTGATCTTTGTTGCCGGATCTTTGCTGATCGCCTCGATCGTCACTCGGTTCGTGCCCTCGTCCCGGCGTGTGCCGGTCGAGGGACATGCGTCCCGAGCGGACTACGTCGGCTCGCGAAGCTGTGCCGGGTGTCACCCCGGCGAGTTCGCCGCCCACTCGCGGTCCGGTCACGCTCGGACCATACAACCGGCCGCTCCGACACCTCAAGCCGTTCGGCTCGCCGGTGCAACATTCGCCGATCCCGAGCGTCCGGGCGCAACGTGGAGTTACGCCCTGCGAAATGGTCAGTTCTCAACCGAACGGCGTGAAGCCGACGCGGTCGAACGATTCGTGATCGAGTATGCGTTCGGATCGGGCCATCACGCGACCACTTTCGTCACGTTGACAGACCGCACTCCGGACCGACCCGCGATGCTCGAGCATCGGCTGACCGTTTACGCCCACAAGGAGGTTCCCGACATCACACCCGGACAGGGCCAGGCCCGAGGCCCCGACAGGCCGGGGATGGGGCCTTCGGGGCGCCGCCACTCGACGGGGTTCACGCTCAAGTGCTTCGAGTGCCACACGACGGTCACATCGGACCGGGGGCCGCTCGTTCTCGACGAGGCCACGATGATCCCCAACGTCGGCTGCGAGCGTTGCCACGGACCGGGTCGGGCCCACATCGAGGCCGCTCGGCGTGGGGCCGATGAAGCCGCCCTGACGATGCCGTTCGGACTCGGGAACTGGAAGGCCGACGATGAGATTCGAATGTGCGGGGCCTGCCATCGACTGCCCGAGATGGGCGACCGCTCCGTGATCCGTCCCGATAACCCGACGCTCGTCCGATTCCAGCCGGTCGGCCTGATGCAGTCGGCCTGTTACCGGAAGAGCGAGGGAAGCCTGTCGTGCTCCACGTGCCATGACCCGCACTCAAGGGCGTCGACCGACCTCCCGGCGTACGACGTGGTGTGCCTGTCCTGCCACCAGGGCCCCTCGAAAACCCACTGCAAGGTCTCCGCCGTCACCGGCTGTGTCGCGTGCCACATGCCGCGACGCGACGCGTCCCGAGGCATGATGATGAGGGACCACTGGATTCGATCCCGCCCTGAACCCTCCGCCGAACTGCCGATGCGTCCCCCCGAGAATCGCGACGGCGACGGCGGTGGTCCCGTGCCTGCGAAAGGCAAGTGAGGGACCGTACCGCGAGATGGATCAGGTACCCGTCTGACGGGCCGCGCCGGTCCATCACCGCTACGAACCCTCCCCGATAACGGCGAGGGCCTCTGCTTCCCGGACCCGAGTCCCGGCGGACGTAGGCCGAGATCTCGCTGACGCATCTCCGAGCCATGAGGAACTGATCCGACCCGCTCCACCGATCCCTTGCGGACTACCCGGAGATTCCGGTATCTCTGATCGTTATTGACGCGACGAATCGTTTCAGATCCGAACTTGATCCCTGCCGGAAGGGTCCAGATCATGTGTGATCCGGTTTCTCCGGGCGGCCGCGAACGAAGGCGTCGCCCGATTCAACTGCGTATGATGACCCTGGTGGCGATCGTCGCCTGTTGCGGTCTCGTGTTCGGATCTATCCGATTTATCAGAGATCTTATTTGGAATAGCCTACCTCAGAATCGCCCGGCGCGTGCGCTCAGAACGATCGTTTCGAGCGATCCGAACGAGCGTGAACGCGCCGCGGTAGACCTCGCGTTGGCAGCGAACTTGCCACTCATGCAGCCGGAGCAAGTCGATGCGATCGTCCATGCCTTGCTGGTCGCGCTGCGCGACGAACAACCCAAAGTTCGAAAGGCCGCGGTCATTTCATTATTTTGCAATCTCTTTGATTATACGAAACCGATCCCAAATGCCTTGCCGCCGAACGAGGCGATCCTCGCCGGCCTCTTGGAGGCGATGACCGATAAAGAACAAGCCGTCAGGCACACGGCCGCTCTGACATTCAGTCACATCTACTTTATTTTCGGCAGGACGACGCCAGCGCCGCCCCTGCCCAAGGACCTCGAGCGCTTCGCGATCGTGCTGAGCCAGGCGTTGGAAGACTCCGACCCCGAGGTTCGAGTCTGGGCGTCTCAGGCCCTGGTCGAGGCCGCACCCCGCCTGGATCGACCGCCGCCCGCGGCGCTGGTGGCGCTCCTGGACTCGTCGGAGCGCGCCATGCGCACCAGGGCCATCGAGAGTATCGTCAAGTTCCCGCAGGGGATCGACCCGCTGGTCCCTGCGATTCTGAAAGCCCTCGAGCGCGACGACTTGCGGGCCCACAACTCCTGTTTCGGGGCCATATTCCTTTTTCTTCGTCCGTCGCCGGACTCCCTGTCTGCATTGAAAGATGGCCTGAGGAGCCCCGAACGGCACGTCCGGTTCATGGCTGCCCACCTCATCAGCCGGATCGGACCGCCTGCCAGTGCGATGGTGCCGGCGATCCTACCCCTCTTGAATGAAGGGTATGATCCGAGGGTCCCCTTCGAGTCCCAGCATCCCGAACACGACGATCCCGCCGTCTCCGCGACCTGGGCGCTTGGAGCCATCGCACCCGGGACCCCGATGGCAAAGATGGCCGAGGATGGTTTGACGAAACTCCTGGCCAACCCCGAGCGCCCATGGAGGCACGCCGACGCCAGATCGGCACTGGAAAAGATCCAAGGCGAAGCGGAAGTCGGCGAGCCCAGATCGGCCCTTTGAGCACACGGCAGGGTGACGGAGCCGCCTCCTACGAGAAGACCATGGCGGTCGCCCGTAGGAGCCGGCTCCGTCCGGCAATCTTCATCCCATCATCAACCCGCCGAATGACTCACGAGCGGGCTTCGAGTCGAACGAGACGAGCTATCAGGGCCGATCTCCGGGGGATCCCGCCCGATTCAGGGGCCGGCCTCTCGTGCTCGCCATCCATCGTGGCATCCCCCCTGCCCCGGTCGAACTCGGTCGCGATCCGATCGATCAATAGCGGAAGATGAGCTGAGCGTTGATCAGGTTGTTCGACAGCATGGCGCGGCTCGTGAGCTGGTACTCATAGGCCACGCCGAAGATCACGTGCTGACTGAATTCGTAGTTGAAGCCGATCGCGTTGGTCACATAATTCAGGCCCATGACCTTGCTGGCACCGAGGTTGAGCAGGCCGCCGCCCTCGATCCCGACCCCCGGGAGGTGCGTGCCGCTCTGGTTGTAATAGAACCAGTTCGCCTCGTAGAAGGGGACGAACTTGCCGAACCGGCGGTCCAGGTGCGCGGTGGTCATGAAGTAGCCCGAGTTGGAGTTGTTCAGCGCGATGTTCTGGCCGAACGTGCTCACAAAGTGCCAGTTATCCCAGAACTGCTTGCCGATGATCCCATAAACGGCGAGCATCCCATTGCCGTGGCCTTCGAAGATACTGGGGTAGCCGGTCGGCGCCTCATACTGGATGGCACCGGAGAACAGGAACTGGTTCTCGACGTCGCGGATGAAGACATACTTGGCACCGACGTTGATGTTGGCCATGCCGAAGATGGACTTTCCCCCCTTGGGAGACACCATCGCAAACCCGTCCTTGTCGGCGAACAACTGGAGCCGTTCCGTCACCGCGAGCCGGACCTGCATGGCATAGACCTGGAAGGTGCCGCCGCCGATCACCGGCGTGCTGTTCCGGGAGTAGTCGCCCAGGTACACGAACCGGAGCTCGGTGAGCGATCGGGGGTCCTTCGATTGGATGACGTTACTCAGGGGCGTGGTGAAGCCGTCGAACGCATGGTCGCTTTCGAACCGTCCGCGAGTGAGCTGGCCGGGCGACGACGTGGCCGGGATGCTCCCTACCGGCTGCATGTAAGCGTCGGGTGCGAAACCGGATGCGCCGTCTCCACTCGCCTCAGTCGGGTTGATCGACTGGAAGTCGATCACGCGATCGGCGGGTTGGGGGGCGAGCGAGCCATCGACGGGGATCGACGTGGCCGGAGCGATCGGCGTCGGTGTACTGGTCGCCGGCGGCGAGGGCACGGCCGCGACGGCTCCGCCGTCGGGTGTTGCCCCGCCGCCCGGATTCTGCGTGCAAAGCATCGCACAGATTATATACGCATATCCAGTCATTGGTATCCAACCTTTTCGATAAGCCCCGCATCCACGGGGCCGAGGTCGAGCTCGAGCTCGCGGAGGCGACCCTCGGAAATCGGACGACGTGGCCCTCCCTCCTGGAGGTCCTGAGATGCACCGCAATCCACATCGGCGTGGACGACCATCAGCTTCCCGGCTTGAACCTTGCGGTACGCACCGGTATGACCATGATTCGCTACCGCGGATCACAGAGAGTCAGACATTTCTGTGCCTGGGCGACTCGCTGGAGAGTGTCCCCGACAGACAGCCCTCCAGGTCCGGCGCGAGGGCCGCACGGCCGGACTGGCCGGTGCATCACGCAGATCCCGTCAATCCCAGTTTTCGGAAATACTCGGCGTGTTGGTTGAGGGAAACTCCCGAAATGACTTGAGTTACCCAGATCCCGCCCGGCTCCCTGCCAGCGAATGCCGTCACAATCGACCGGGACCGATGCACGGCGACCATTTCTGACCCCCCGTCATCGGGTGGACGGATTCCCGGTGGCCTGGCCAACTCCTCATCGAGGGGCCAGTGCGCGGCGTAACCGGTCCAGCCGGATTCGCGCGAGGATGTCGTCGGGATTGTGGAGGACACCCTCGGTGTAGGCCGCCAGGGCCTCGGCGGCGCGGCTCTCGAGCTCCAGGGACTGGCCGGCGAGCTTCCAGGTCGTCCCCGCGTACCAACGGGCCAGCCGCGCCCGCCAGTCGGGGTCGGCGCCGGCGAGATAGGCGTCGATCGGCTCCCGCGCCAGCCGGAGCGCGGCGAAGTCTTCCGCCCAGGATTGCAGCCTGCGGAGGCTCCTCGGGGCGAGGAACTCGAGCCGGGGATGGTCGTCGGTGTTCAACCGGCCGGTCCGCGAGAAGTCGGCGACGGCCCGGTCGCCGAGCAGGAAGAAATCGAGCACCTGGATCGTCGTGGTGAACCCCACCTCGGCGAGGTCCCGGGCGACCGGCCCCGCGGCCAGCCGTAGGCCCAACCGATCCGGGTCGATCGCGATGGGCTGCTGCGACGCGAGCACGATCGTGTTCTCGTGGGGCTCGGAGTTCGCGTACCAGACCTGGACGTGAGGGAAGACCGACTGGATGCTCTTGAGGATGCCGCGGATATCCTCGACCGACTGGCCATACAGGGGGAGCCAGGTCGATAGCAGACCGCCCGGCCGGAGCCGTCGCGAGCAATCGGCGAAGTAGTCGCTGGCGTAGAGCGCGGCGTTGCCCCGGAACCGCGGGTGCGTCGAATCCGAGAGGATCAGGTCATAAGTCTGGTCGCTCGAGGCGACATGGCTCTTGGCGTCGGCGATCCGCGCCCGCACTCGGGGATCCTTCAGGACCCCGTGATTGATGTCGCCGAACCATTCCGAGGCCACCCGGAGTACGTCGGGATTCAGCTCGACCACTTCGATCGACTCGACCTCCGGATGAAGGCTGACGGAGTAGCAGGTGCCCCCGGAGCCGAAGCCGATCTGGAGGACCGACCGGGGTGCGGGATGGAGACAGATCGGGAGGTGAGCCTGGAGCTTCTGGGTCGCCCGGAGGACCGGGTTCGTCCCCGCGACGTTGACCCCGTTGATCGAGATCACCCGGTCGGATTCGGTCCTCTGATGCACGGTGATAGCCGCCCCCGAGCCCTCGATCAGGGCGAGGAGCTTGCCGGGCTCCTGCTTCGCGTAGATCTCCGCCAGCGGGAAGATGCGATTGATCTGGCAGGCGAGCGCGAGCACGATGACCCATCCGGAGACCAGGACCAATCGGCCCGGCCAACCGCCGACGCTCCGCCCGCACAGGACGATCGTCAACGCCCCCACGGCCGCCTGGGCCAGGGCCAGGAGGACCACGGCACCTTGCGTGCCCAGATTGGGGATCAGCCAGGCCGTGGCCGCGATCGCGCCGGCGATCGCGCCCAGGGTATTCAGGCCGTAGAGCCGGCCGGTGCTCGCGCCCACCGGTCGCCCGCGGCCGACGTAGAGGCGGGCCGCGATCGCGAAGCTGGCGCCCAGGAACGCGGCCGAGGGCGCGAAGACCGCCAGGCTGATCGCCAGGTGGTACGGGATCCTTCCGCCCCAGAAGCTCATCGACTCGATGAACGAGAGCTGGTTGATCGGCCCCCTCGCGACCACCAGGAGCGGCAAGGAGAGGAGTGCGGTCGCGGCGGCGAGGATCTGGGCCGTGCCCAGCCATTGCCAGTCATGGGCCAGGCTCCCATCGCGGCCCGACCGGCCCGACACGGCCGCACCCAGCGCGTGCCCGCCCAGGAAGGCCGTCAGCATCAGCGTGAACGCGTAGGTCGTGTCGTCCGTGACCGCCGCCAGCAGCCCGCGCGACCAGAGGACCTCATACGCCATCCCGCAGAAACCCGAGACCGTCGCGACCACCACGGCCATGGACCCCCAGGCGATCGCTCCGGGCGCCTCCGCGTCGGGACGACGTTCGTCGGGCGTGATCATGGCGGACCGTCGGTCCCAGGCGAGCGCCGCGGCCCCGACGCCCAGATCGATCACCGCGGCCAGGAGATTGGTCTCGATGACCCCGAGCGCGTAGATCAGGATGCAACCCGTCACGAAACAGCCCATGACCGCGCCGGCCGTATTGGCCGCATAGAGCCAACCGGCCGTCCGGCCAGGCTGCGAACGCCCCGCCGCGACGAACCGGGTCAAGATCGGCAGGGTGCCGCCCATCAGGAGGGTCGGCGGAGTCAGCGCCGCGACCGCCGTGACGATCCGGAGCGCCAGCATCGTCCCCGGCGAATCCCCCACGACGCGCGTCGCCATCACGAAGGATTCGCTCAGCCCCCGGAACAGCAACGGCACCGCGAGGCTGTACAGCCCGATCGCGATCTCCATCAGGCCGAAGAGTCGCAACGGCCGATCCGTACGACCGGCCCAACGTCCCCAGAGGATCCCCCCCAATCCCAGGCCGCCCATGAAGGCCACGAGGATGGCCATCACCGACCAGGTCGTCGCCCCGAGCAGCCAGCCGAGCATCCGCGACCAGACCACCTCCAGCATCAAACCCGAGGCCCCCGACGCGACGAAGAGGATGCCGACTCCCATTTGGGTACGCAGTCGCGAGGCGGCCACGATCCGGGGAGGAGTGGCGGCAGTCGTCAGATCCATGGAGTCCCCTGTCGAGAGTCCCGCGAACGTTCGTTGTGGCCGTCCCGTCCCTGGAGGTTACTGGATTCACGAGGCCGGCTCAACCCGACGCGACGGCCCTCATCCGCGAGTCGCCGCAGGACCCAGCCTACACGCCGGAGAGGATTTGTCTCAACCTCGCGATGATCGGCCCGGCGGCATCGATCGCCATGAAGTGGCCGCCCGGCACGAAATGGGCTTCGGCGACGGGCAGGGCGTGCACCATCTTCCAGGCCATTGCGGGCGGCACGATCCAATCGGAGAGCCCATGCCAGAGCACGACACGACGGCTGATCGGCAAGGACCCCAGCGAGAACCCGTAATTCCGATAGATCGTCAGCTCGTGGGCCAGCCCGTCCGCACCGTTCCCCTCCGTGAAGACTTGATGGAGATCTTTGAGGAACAGGTCGAAGACGTCTCGCCGTTCAAACAGTTCGCGATCCGGGGCCGACCAGGTCGTGACCAGGCGCCGCAGGAATCGGTCCGGGTCGGCGCGGAATCGGTCGGCGGCGGTCAGGAACGCCCGACGAGCCAGTTGCGGGTAACGCGACCCGGCGCCCAGGAAGAGGCGACGGCGCTGTTCCATGCCTTGCAGCGCACCGGGCAATTGCATCGGACCCATCCCGCTGATGATCGTCACGGTCTGGATCCGTTCTCCCAGGCGGTGGAGTGCCCCCAGCGCAGTAGGCGCCCCGCCCGAGATCCCGATCACGCTGAATCCGTCGAGCCCGAGCGTCGAGGCGATGTCTTCGATGTCGTCCACGGCCTCGAGCGCATTCGGCCTCGCGATGAACTCCGACAGCCCCACGCCGGGCCGGTTCGGGGCGATGATCCGCAGTCCCACCCGCCGGGCCTCCTCGGCGACGTAGGACGCCTGATGATGGGAACCGATGAGGCCATGGAAGAAGAGTAGCGGATGCCCGGCACGATCCCCATATTCCTCGACTTCCACCTTCCTCCCGCTCCGCAAGGCGATGACGTGATCGGTCATATTTCGGGCACCAGGATCGGCTGTAATCTTGAGTTATCTCTCGGCTTGCGAGAAGGACGCGAAGCCTCGCGTATCGTCTCGGAATGGAACCGCCAAGGACGCCAAGAAGACCGGGCTCGCAACCCTACGGCAATGATCCGATCGGGTTGGTTCCTCCGGATTTCTTGGCGTCCTTGGCGGTTCATTTTCGCATGGCCAACGGCGGATACCGGGGCTCCGTCATCACTTCGCGCCCTTCACAGGGCTGTCATCGTCGGCCCGCGAACGAGGTCCCTCGTCCAACCAGTCCTTGACCATCCAGCCCCACGTCTCGCCGGCTCTTCCGTATATGAATTTGAGGGAATGCTCCGCGTCTCCCTTGTCGAAGACGGGGATGGTTACCGTGATCAAGTCGTTGTTCGCGTCTGCGACGGCTGTAAACGACGTCCCATTCGGGAAGCAGTCCTCGGCGATCCCGCCTCCGCGCACGTTGGGCAGATTCACCAGCATCTGCAGTCCGGCACGTCCATCGTGGAGGTTGAGGAAGTTGATGACCCTGTCGCGATGATGATTGGCGACGCCGATATACGACAGTTCGAGGCTCGCGGCTTCCTTCGCCCGCTGGTTGGTGCCGTTGACGACGAAGGTACGCGGCTTTCCGCCGGCATCCCTTGCGAGCGGCCTCTCGAGGCTGCCCAGACGACGGGGGATAGCGGCCTTCGCGGCTGCGGCACCGTCCGCGGTCATATCGGCCTCGGCGACCCAACCTGTGGCGTTCTCCTTGGGGCTGCCTGCGGGATCGCCGGTATGGGTCTCCCAGGCCAAGAAATACGTCTGCCCCTCCCTCTCCAGCCTCATCCCGTAATTCAGGGACACCGGTGATGCGGCCCGGACCGGCGCGCCTTGCGGTGTCAGCATCGGCTTGCCGTTCCCGTAGTAGAGCAGGGCGCCGCCCGCCTTGAGTGGGAAGGTGATGGGCTTGCCTGCGGCATCGACGACGCGCGGATTGCGGCCCTTGTTCGACGGGTTCAGCGGATCGCGGGTGTCTTCGGGATTCCCGTAGACGGCCTCGCCGTTGGAGCCAGGGGTGTCGAGAGCCGAGTCGGCGCAACGCGCGAGGCTGACTCCCGCGCAGAGTGTCATGATCAAAGCAAACGCCATGATGTGGATTCGCATAACTTTCGACTCCAACCAGCAGACGGAACCTGTACCGCAATCCCTGCAATGCAGCGTAGGGTGTTCAAAATGACGACAATATCGAGTAGCATGGGCCGCCCAGAGCGAGGCTGGGCTTGCCGTCTCGAATGGCGAGCGACGTCCCTACTCGTCCTCCTCCGACGTCGCCGGTTGGTTGTCAGCGCCGCTCGTACCGAGCTTCCGAGATTTCTCTAACGATTTGACACGGATCACGAGGCGATCGACCCGCAACTCGGATTACCGGCTTTAGCATGACGACTTCGAAGTACCGGAGCAAGACGCCGCTCCCACTACCCGCCAGCGGGCCGTGACCGACGCGATCCGGAGGCGATCGACCCGAAGTAGCTCCTCAGCGTTACGCCTCGGACTCGTCAACGTCTGGCCGGCCGGAGCCTTCTCCGAGTCAAACTTGCTCAAATCCCTGGCGGTTTTTAAAATAAAAAATCAATATTTTATTGATATCCCTCAGCAGACGTCCCACCGATGAGACGTCTTGGAGTGCCAATTCTCCTCTTTCTCGTTGCTTGCGACCTCAAGACCCGAGCGTTGCTGGCAACCAAAGAAATGGGAAATCGCGGTGACTGCCTGTTGTTTCAACCCCGAGAATACAGGATTTCCTGACTCAACGTCTCTGCATTTTTTGACATGCAACCAGGGGGAACAAGATGGCGACTCGCATGAACCGTCAGATCGTCCTGGCGGCGCGGCCGCAGGGTGAGCCCAAGGAATCCGACTTCCGCCTCGTCGAGACGCCCGTGCCGGAGCCCGGTCCGGGTCAGATGCGGCTCCGCACGATCCATCTCTCGCTCGACCCTTACATGAGAGGCCGGATGAACGCGGGAGCGTCGTACGTGCCGGGCCTCGAGATCGGCGAGGTGATGGGCGGCGGCACGGTCTCGCGCGTCGAAGCTTCTCAGGTCGAGGGCTTCAAAGTCGGCGACATCGTGGAAGCCTACTCCGGTTGGCAGATATACGCACTCTCCGATGGTCGCGGAGTCCGGAAGCTCGATCCGAGCCTCGCCCCCATCTCGACGGCGCTGGGAGTGCTGGGCATGCCGGGCCTGACCGCCTGGACCGGCCTGATGAACATCGGCCAGCCCAAGGCCGGTGAGACTGTGGTGGTCGCCGCAGCCTCGGGCGCGGTCGGCTCGGTCGTGGGGCAGCTCGCCAAGATCAAGGGATGCACGGCGATCGGGATCGCAGGCGGCGAACGCAAGTGCCGGTACGTCGTGGACGAGCTCGGGTTCGATGCCTGCATCGACCATCGCCGGGACGATTTCGCCGAGGCGCTCGGTGCCGCCTGCCCCCGGGGTATCGACGTCTATTTCGAGAATGTCGGCGGTCCGGTCTTCGACGCCGTCCTCCCGCTCCTCAACACGTTCGCCCGCGTGCCGGTCTGCGGACTGATCTCGCAGTACAACGCGACCGAGCCGCCCAAGGGGGTCGATCGACTCTCGATGCTCATGGGCCACATCCTGGTCAAGCGGCTGACGATCCGCGGGTTCATCGTGTTCGACTTCGCGAAACAGCAGCCCGAATTCCTGGCCGAGGTCGGCCCGCTCGTCCACGACGGCCGCATCAAGTACCGCGAGGATTTCGTGGATGGCCTCGAGAATGCCCCGCACGCCTTGATCGGCTTGCTGAAGGGCGAGAACTTCGGCAAGGTGATCGTCCGGGTCTCCGACGAGACTTCGTCGGTATAGCCGGGCTCTCCCCGGTTTTCAACGGGAGTCCCGACGACGCGCCCGATAGAGCCGGGCCGGGCGACGATCCCCGGCCCGCGTCTTGCCGGTCTCCTCGACGAGTTCAAGAGCGAGGACCCGGCGCCGGAACCGCCTCGAGTCGAGCGGCTCGCCCTGGATGATCTCCACCACTTTCTGGAACTCGTGCAGGGTAAAGCTCTCGGGGAGGAAGCCGAATGCGTTCGCGTCCTCGTCGAATCGGTTCCTCAGCCTGCGGCGGGCCGTGGCGATGATCTCGGGATGATCGAACGCCAGGATCGGCAATTCGTCCACGCCGAACCAGGCGACCTCGGCCGCATCGTCTGCCGCCTTGGGCTTCAATCGATCGGGCCGGACCAGGGTCTCATAGGCGACCGTGACGTATCGGCCTCGCGGGTCCCGGCGTGGAGCCCCGTAGGTGTGAAACTGCTCGAGCGAGACGTCGCGGACTCCCGTCTCCTCCTCCAGCTCGCGGCCCGCACAGACATCGAGATCCTCATCCTCCTCGACCAGCCCGCCGGGCAGCGCCCAGCTCCCCTGGAACGGCGGATTCCCGCGCCTGGATCAGCAGGACTTCCAGCCGATCGCCGCGAATCGTGAAGATCACGATGTCGGTCGTCATGGTCAGTTTCGGCAGGTGGAATTTCGGCATTTCCCGGCCCCAATCGATCACGGCGGCCACTCGGCGAAAGAAAACCCCGGACTCGAGGACCCAGTCGGCGAGCCCGTCAGTCCGCGCATCCCCGAATCCCGCCGATCGAGATCATACCACGGCCCGCGGCTGCGGAAGGCCGGCAGCGGCAGTGAATCAGCCAAAGCGGCGAGCCCATCGGGTTCCAGATCGTCGCGGCGGATCGCCTCGCCGCGGAAGATCTTCAGACCGCGCCGACGTGCCAGGATCTCCCGCCGCGTCCGGCCCTCGGGCGCGTCCGGCCAGGGCTCGGGATGTTCGCGGAGCGCGAAGAACGCGGGGAGCACCCGGGTCATGTACGACCAGTAGTCCGGGTTATCGGTCTGCACCACGAACAGGCCGCCGGGCACCAGACCGCGGTGGACGTCGGCCAGCATCCGCGGCGCGATCACGCGATAGCCCGCCTGGCGTCGATCGTGGTACGGCCGGGGATGGTTTCGGCTCTCCTGTGCCGTCCAGAAGGTCGGGTGTGTAGCGTCCGGACGGTTGGTGTCAAGACGGATTTTGGCCCGTGGAGTTCGTCCTTCCGACACGGACGTGGGCGCCGCGGAGCGAGGCAATCAGTCTTGCTGAATATTCACTTGATCGATCAGCGCCGTGTTGTCGCCACCGAAAGGGTTCAATCCGACCAGCGCGATGGAGTGGCTTCCCGCAGCCAGGGTGAAATCGCCCGTGCTGTAGAGCGCATATGACCCACTCACCGGCGCGATCGTGGCGACCACAACATTGTCGACCAGTATCTCGAACTCCTGCCCGCCGTTGTTATCGTTTGCGCGCTGGGCAGCCTCCAGGTTGACGCTGTAGGTGCCGGCGTTCACGCTGACGGTCTGGCTGATCGAGCCCGTTCCCTGGAGGAATGCCACCTGGCCACCCGAGGGCGAATCCGGGTTGCCGCCGGTGAAACCGCTGCCGTTGCCCGCCAGCCCCGACGAGCCGCTGTACGACCACGGCGTTCCCGTCGGGTCGTAGGCGTATGCCGAGGTCCCCGTCCCCACCGGCGACATCTGGAACCCCGGGTCTCCGACGATGGGCGGGGCGACGATCATGACGTTCGTGACGAAGGCGGTGTTGTCGCCGCCCGGGGCGTCAGTCCCCTCCAACTCGATGGTGTGCATCCCGTCGGTCGCGAAGGTCAAGGCGGCGCTGGTCGTGTACGAGGCGTAGGTGCTCGACGCCGGCGCGATGGCGGTGCCCACCGGCATGTTGTCGACGATCACGCGGATCGTCTGACCGCCGTGGTTCACGTTGCCGCGCTGGGCCGCTTGGAAGCTGACGACGTACGTCCCGGCGGCGAGGTCGACCGACTGGCTGATCGAGCCCGTCCCCTGGAGGAACGCCACCTGGCTCCCGGAGGGTGAATCCGGGTTGCCGCGAGTGAAATCGCTGTTGTTGCCCGCCACGCCCGCCGAAGCGCTGTAGGTCCAGGGCGTGCCGGTTGGGGTGTACTGGTACGCTGAGGTTCCGGTCCCGACCGGCGACATCTGGAACCCCGCGTCAGCGACGACCGGCGGGGCGACGATCATGACGTTGGAGATGAAGGCGGTGTTGTCGCCGCCCGGGGCGTTCGTTCCCTCCAACTCGATGGTGTGCATCCCGTCGGTCGCGAAGGTCAAGGCGGCGCTGGTCGTGTACGAGGCGTAGGTGCTCGACGCCGGCGCGATGGCGGTGCCCACCGGCATGTTGTCGACGATCACCCGGATCGTCTGACCGCCGTGGTTCACTTTGCCGCGCTGGGCGGCCTGAAAGCTGACGACGTAGCTCCCGGCGGCGAGGTCGACCGACTGGCTGATCGAGCCCGTCCCCTGGAGGAACGCCACCTGGCCTCCGGAGGGTGAATCCGGATTGCCGCCGGTGAAACCGCTGCCGTTGCCCGCCACGCCCGCGTCACCTGTGAACGTCCACGGCGAGTCGGCCGGGTCATACTGGTACGCACTCGGCCCCGACCCCACGGAAGACATGGTGAAACCCGGGTCCGACTCGCTCGGCGGGGCGAGGATCATGACGTTGGCGACGAACGCGGTGTTATCGCCCGTGTTGAGGTCGAGGCCCGCGAGCGCGATGGTATGTGAGCCGTCTGTCACGGCGAAGCTAGCGCTGCTGTAGGACGCGTAGGAAGCGTCAGCCGGTGTGATCGTGCTCACGGGACTGCCGTCGACATTCACCTGGATCTGCTGCCCGCGCTGATCGAGGTTACCGCGCTGGGCGGCGTCGAAACCGACAACATAAGTGCCCGCGGTCAGTGTCACGGTCTGGCTGGTCGAGCCCGTTCCCTGGAGGAATGCCACCTGGCTCCCGGACGGCGAATCCGGGTTGCCGCCGGTGAAACCGCTGCCGTTGCCCGCCAGCCCCGACGAGCCGCTGTACGACCACGGCGTACCCGTCGGGTCGTAGGCGTACGCCGAGGTCCCCGTCCCCACCGGCGACATCTGGAACCCCGGGTCTCCGACGATGGGCGGGGCGACGATCATGACGTTCGTGACGAAGGCGGTGTTGTCGCCGCCCGGGGCGTCAGTCCCCTCCAACTCGATCGTGTGAATCCCGGCGGACGCGGGGAAGGTCGCACTCGTCGTGTATGTAGCGTACGAGCTCGACGCCGGCGCGATGACCGTGCCCACCGGCATGTTGTCGACGATCACCCGGATAATCTGACCGCCGTGGTTCACTTTGCCGCGCTGGGCCGCTTGGAAGCTGACGGCGTACGTCCCGGCGGCGAGGTCAACCGACTGACTGATCGAGCCCGTCCCCTGGAGGAATGCCACCTGGCTCCCGGACGGCGAATCCGGGTTGCCGCCGGTGAAACCGCTGCCGTTGCCCGCCAGCCCCGACGAGCCGCTGTACGACCACGGCGTACCCGTCGGGTCGTAGGCGTACGCCGAGGTCCCCGTCCCCACCGGCGACATCTGGAACCCCGGGTCTCCGACGATGGGCGGGGCGACGATCATGACGTTCGTGACGAAGGCGGTGTTGTCGCCGCCCGGGGCGTCAGTCCCCTCCAACTCGATGGTGTGCGCCCCGTCGGTCGCGAAGGTCAAGGCGGCGCTGGTCGTGTACGAGGCGTAGGTGCTCGACGCCGGCGCGATGGCGGTGCCCACCGGCATGTTGTCGACGATCACCCGGATCGTCTGACCGCCGTGGTTCACTTTGCCGCGCTGGGCCGCTTGGAAGCTGACGACGTACGTCCCGGCGGCGAGGTCAACCGACTGGCTGATCGAGCCCGTCCCCTGGAGGAACGCCACCTGGCCTCCGGAGGGTGAATCCGGGTTCCCGCCGGTGAAACCGCTACGGTTGCCGGCCACCCCGGTGGTGCCCAGAAAATTCCAGGGCGAGCCGGTCGGGTCGTAGACGTACGCCGAGGTCCCCGTACCGACCGAAGCGATCGCGAAGCCGGGGTCGGCCAGCTGCGATAGCAGCACGCGGGATTCGAGCTCCTGAAGGTCCGGGCGCACGTCCTTGCACCGCGCCCCGCCGGTCCGTCGGGCCGACGGCCGGGATGTCCTCCGAATGTCCACGAATGACCGCGGGCGAACGACGATCGACATCGCATTGCCTCTACCCAGGTGTCTGCATCGGACCCGAGACGTCGGGGGTAAGTGTCGGCTTCGAGCAAAGAATCGAATTGCCCCCCGGCGTGATTATATTGGCGCGCACCGAGTGCAACAAGCCAGGAGAACTTTGAGGGCCGCCGTTGGAGTCACGATGAAAGGAACACCGCGGTCTTGAACGCGCCATGCACCGCGAGCGGCGACCACCATGGCCCAAGCGACCGTCGCCCCCGGGCGCGGGGAGAAGGCCCTTGAAGTCGAGGACGCGATGACGCACGATTGTTTCGAAAAGCGAGAGAATTCGCTCGGTGATGAGGGCACCAGTCGCGAAGCGTTGCCTGTCGCGATTTCTCGGTCCGAACAAATGAACACAGATTTTCCAGACCTCCTCGACCGGTTGAACCTGCTCTCCGGGCAGTTCGAATTACTCCGCGAGGGGATCCGCAAGACCCTCGAGATGGCGGAGCTCGATCCGGAGATGGCGCTCATCCGGGCCCGCAAGGTGCTCGAGTACGTGGTCCGCGACGTCTTCGAGCGGCGAGTGAACGAGCCCCCCGGGACTCGTCCCCTTGAAAACCTCGTCCAGCGCCTCGTCAAGGATGGCCATTTGCCCCCGCGCCTCGAGGCGTTCACCGAGAGTATCCGCAAGCTGGGCAACCTGGGGGCGCATTATTTCGACAAGGGCATCTCGGCGGCCGATGTGTACCTGTCGCTCGACCAACTGACGAAGATCCTCGAATGGTACTTCGAAACCGAACGCCCTGACCTGGGCGTAACCCTGGGGCGAACGCACGGCACCGCGCCGACGGAGGCGGCGGGCGAGCCGAAGCCGGCGAGTGGCGCGAACGAAGCCCCGATTGCCGTCGTGCCGAAGGGCCTGCGCTCGTTCGACGCCGGCGACAGGGCGTTTTTCATGCAGCTCCTCCCGGGCCCCCGCGACCAGCACGGGCTTCCCGAGAGCCTTCGCTTCTGGAAGCACAAGATCGAGCCATCCGACGAGCCGGCCTTCGCGGTAGGCGTGATTTATGGCCCGAGCGGCTGCGGTAAGTCGTCGCTGGTCAAGGCGGGCTTGTTACCACGGCTCTCCCGTGAAGTGGTACCGATCTACGTCGAGGCGTCGCCCGACGAGACCGAGGCGCGGCTCCAGGTCGGGCTGCGACGAAGGTTCGCCGAGCTGGCATCGAACCTCGACCTGACCGCTTCGATCCTCGCAGTGCGGGAGACCCTCGGTTCGGGATCACGCCGGAAAGCACTCATCGTGCTCGACCAGTTCGAGCAGTGGCTCCAGGCGCGGCGGGGGGAGCAAGAGACCGAGCTCGCGCGGGCGCTGCGGCAATGCGACGGTGGCCTGGTGCAATGCATTCTCATCGTCCGGGATGACTTCTGGGTGGGGCTGACGCGGTTCATGGACGAGCTGCGCATCCCGATCGTCCAGGGGCAGAATGCCGCACTCGTCAACCTCTTCGATCTGCGGCATGCCCGGAAGGTCCTCACCGCGCTCGGGCGCGCTTACGAAGGATGCTTGCCCGGCGGCTCGGAACCGCTCTCTCGGGAGCAGGAATCGTTCGTGGCACAGGCCACGGACGGTCTCGCGCAGGATGACCGGGTGATTTCGATCCGGCTAGCTCTCTTTGCGGATATGGTCAAGGGAAAGCCCTGGGTTCCGGCGACGCTCGAGGAGGTCGGCGGAGCGAAAGGCGTCGGCGTGAAATTCCTGGACGAGACGTTCGCATCCGCCGCCCTCAGACCACACCAGGGAGCCGGACGCGCCATATTGAAAGCCCTGCTGCCGAAGACGGGCTCCGAGATCATGGGACACAGCCGTTCGCGGGAGGAATTGGCTCTCACCGCGAATTATGGGAACAAACCGCGCGATCTTGCTGCCCTCCTCTTCGTGCTCGATCACGACTTGCGGCTGATCACGCCGAGCGATCGGGGATTGGGCGAGACGGATACGGGCCAGGCCGATTTCGGGGACCGGCTGGAACCGGAACTCCAACCCGGAGCGGCGCGGTTTTATCAGCTGACCCACGATTATCTCGTGCCATCGCTCCGAGAGTGGCTCGCGCGGAAGCAGAAGGAGACGCGCCGGGGCCGAGCGGAGCTGCGGCTGGCGGAACGGGCGTCGCTCTGGAACGTCAAGCCCGAGAACCGGTACCTCCCTTCGCTCCTGGAGTGGCTCGACATCCGTCTGCTCACCCGGGAACGCGATTGGACAATTCCCGAGCGACGGACGATGCAGGCGGCGTCGCGGGTTCACGGGCTCCGGAGCCTCACGGCCGCAGTCGGGCTGGTCATCGTAGTTGCTCTCGGATCCTTCGTTTGGCGTCAGTTCGTCGAGTTGAACCGGGCCGTTCATGCCAGCGGATTGGTGGAAGGACTCACGAGTGCCAGCATCGAGCGAGTTCCCGGTATCGTGTCGGCCATGAGCGACTACCGACGATGGGTCAACCCCAGGCTCGAGGAGGCCCTCCTCAACGCCTCGGGGACGCCCGCTGAGCTCCATGTCCGACTGGGACTGCTCCCGGTGGATCCTGCCCAGGCGGGCCCAATCTATGACTGGCTGCTGCGAGCCGGTCCGTCCGACGCGATTGTGATCCGGGAAGCCCTGCGGCCGTACCGGGACGAGTTTAGCCCGAGGCTCCGGGCCTTGATGGACTCGGCGAAGGCGGCCGACGAACGTCTCCTGCCGGCGGCGGCGGCCCTGGCTTTTCTCGAGCCGGGAGACGCGGCGTGGTCCAACAGCGGCGGCAAGGTGGCCGATGCTCTGATCCGCGCGAACCTGGGACAGCTCCCTGCCTGGATCAGGGCTTTCGATCCCGCTCGGGCGGAGCTCAAGAGGCCCCTCGCCGCGGTCTTCGGCGACTCAAGACGGTCGGAATTGGATCGCTCCACGGCCGCCATCATTCTGCGCGTCTATGCCGCTGATGACGCGGTCCTCCTCGCGCGGCTACTGAGCGTTGCGGAGCCGGCGCACTTCTCCATCATTTATCCGGTCGCCGAGCGCAGGAGTTCCGGTGCAATTCCGGTGCTTCGCGACGAGCTTCGAAAGACGCCTCAACCGGATTGGCAAGACGCCCCGCTCGACGATTCCTGGACGAAGCCCGAGGCGTCGTATTTCCGCCAGATCGAGGCCGCGGACGGGTCGCTCTCGGAGCGGTCGGGCTATTGCCTTACGATCCGCCTGGACGACCTCATGCCCTTGTCCCAGGCTCTGCGAGGATCCGGATACCGCCCGATCCGCCTTCGTCCGTGGGCCGACGGGGACGTGATTCGGGCTGCGGCCGTCTGGACGCGTGATGGCCGCGAGTGGCGATCCTCTCAAGGCTCGACGACTCCCGAGGTGCTCAAGCTCGACTCCGAGCGCCAGGCCGAGGGCTTCCTGCCCGTTGATGTTTCGGGTTATGTCGCGACCGGACCGGACGGCCGGCAGTCGGAGCGCTACGCCGCGCTGTGGGTCAAGCGGGCACGCCCGGACGAAACGGCGCAAATCTACGCCGGGGTGATGCCCGGCGAGCATCAGTCGGTCCAGGACCTGCTCGACAAAGAGAAGAGGCTCGCCCCGACGACGTTGCAAGCGGTGCTCGGGGCAGACGGCGTGACGAGGTATAACGGTGTCTGGGTCGGACCCAATAAGCTCTGGAGCGCGGGCTGGGACCTGACCGAATCCGCCCTGAGGGAGAACATCGCGTCGCTGCCGGACGCCTTCGTATCGGACCTGTCTCCGAGCGGGGCCGAACCCACGCCGGCGGGGCTGGATCGTGCCCAGCACGCGCTCGAACAAGCCGAACAATCTCTCATGGCGACACCCAACGACGCGAGCGCGCGCCTGGAGCGCACGACAGCTCTCTGCGATCTCGGTGAGTGGCGGAGGGCGATCGACGACCTCGACGCCCTGATCGCAACAGACGATAAGGCCGGCAAACCCGCCTGGTATCGCGCTGGCTCACGCCGCACTTGAAACACAAGGTCGAAGCCCTGGCCGATCTGGCGAAGTTCCGTGCGGGCGGCGCGGCCAGGAGCGATGCGCTTACGCTCGCCGTGGTCGTCACCGCGGAGCTCGCGGTTGATGAGGCGACGGCCGTCGATGCGCTGGAAACGGCGATCAAGGGCAGGCCTCGCGATCCGGACTTGCTGTACGGCGCCGCCTGCGGATATTCGCTGGCCTCGGTTCCCGTGGCGGGCCGAGACAAGGCGAAGAGCCGTGCGTACGCCGAGAAGGCCGCGGACCTGCTCGCCCGCGCGATCGGTGCGGGTTACTCAGACTATGACCAGATCCTCCTCGATTCGAGCCTCGATCCGATCCGGGAGCTGCCCGCCTTTTCCGACGCCGTCAAACCGGGCCACCTCGACCGCCGCTTCGCATTCGCGTGGTCGGAGGATCCCGAGTGGGAAACGGTGGCGGTCTACGGCCTGGAACCGGCAGCTCACAGCCATCGGTGTCGGGAGCTCGAGGCCGCGGGCTATCGACCGCTGTCGATGTCGGGCACGCGCACGACTCGCGGCGGCCCCCTCGTGACGGCGTCGGTGTGGCAGCGCCCGACCATCACCGAGCAAGCCCGCGATCAACTGGCCGAGCGACAGGCGAGGGCGGCCACGGCGCTGCTTCGCATGGGCAACGCCGACGACGTGTGGCCGCTCCTGCGACACAGCTCCGATCCCCGTCTCCGCAGCTATATCATCAACTGGCTCAAACCACTCGGCGCCGAACCGGCCATTGCGGCAGGCACGCTCCGCGCACCGTCGCCTTCCATTCCGCCCACGACGAATTCGATGGATAAGGTCCTCTTCGACCCCGATACCTCCATTCGTCGGGCCTCGATCCTGGCCCTGGGCACATTCGCACCTACGGACCTCTCGCCCGCCGACCGCGAATCGCTCATCACGACGCTGCTCGATCTCTACCGAAACGACCCCGACGCCGGAATTCACGGTGCAGCCGAATGGGCCCTGCGGCAATGGAGCGAGCATGCCAGGCTCGCAGCCGTCAACCGCGAGCTTGGCAAGCTCGGTGACAAGAACCTCTCCGACCACCGCTGGTGCGTCAATGCTCGTGGTCACACATTCGCACGGATCGATGGCCCTGTCGTGTTCCGGATGGGATCGCCGCGCACCGACCCGGAGAGGGCCAGCAAAGAGCCGCTCCAAGAACAGTCGATCCCTCGGTCCTTCCGTATCGCCACCAAGGAAGTGACGCTGGCGCAATTCCGAGAATTCACTGACGACCCCCGTTTCAAGCGATTCTCCCTCGGTGATGAGGAGATCAGGTCGCTTCGACTCGAGCCTGATAGCCCTATCATCGGCGTAAGCTGGTTCATCGCCGCCGCCTACTGCAATTGGCTCAACGAGAAAGAAGGGATCGACGAGAAAGAATGGTGTTACGAGCCCAAGCGTGAGGGCGGGTACGTCACGGGTATGACAATCCCTCGCGACGCCCTCCGGCGGAAGGGCTATCGCCTTCCCACGGAGGCCGAGTGGGAATATGCATGTCGGGCGGGTGCCGTCACGACACGCTATTATGGCAGCACGTTGACGCTCCTGGACCGCTATTCCTGGTACATCACGAACTCAGGCAACCCGCTCCGAGTTCAGCGTTGCGGTCGGCTGATGTGCAATGACCTGGGGCTGTTCGACATGCTCGGAAACGTATTCGAATGGTGCCAGGACCGGCAACCCCTTGCGGCCGACGGCAGCCTTTCAGCTCGCGACGAAGTCGTCAACGACGGCAATCGCGTATTCCGGGGCGGGGCGTTCGCCAACCAGGCGGCCGAATCCCGCTCGGCGCATCGCTTTTTTTACCCGCCGACGGAGCGTCAACATAATCAGGGCTTTCGCATCGCCAGGACTGCCGACTGATCTCGAACCCCAGCCGGGTATGGCCCGACGTGAAGAGAGTCCCAGGACAGGAATCCACGAAGTGATCGCACACGCTCAATCGTTCGGTCCGTCGTCGAGAACCTGGAGTCGCGTACCCATCCGGCGAGCCCGTCAGTGCTCGCGCATCCGCGAATCCTGCCGATCGAGGTCATACCACGGCCCGCGGCTGCGGAAGGTCGGCAACGGCAACGAATCGGCCAAAGCGGCGAGCCCATCGGGTTCCAGATCGTCGCGGCGGATCGCCTCGCCGCGGAAGATCTTCAGACCGCGCCGACGTGCCAGGATCTCCCGCCGCGTCCGGCCCTCGGGCGCGTCCGGCCAGGGCTCGGGATGTTCGCGGAGCGCGAAGAACGCGGGGAGCACCCGGGTCATGTACGACCAGTAGTCCGGGTTATCGGTCTGCACCACGAACAGGCCGCCGGGCACCAGACCGCGGTGGACGTCGGCCAGCATCCGCGGCGCGATCACGCGACGGCCCGCCTGGCGTCGATCGTGATACGGCTGGGGATGGTAGAGATGGATCTCGGCGATCGACGAGGGCCCGACGTACTCCCGCAGGAACGTCTCGGCGTCCTTGGCGGCGAACCGGACGTTGTGAAGCCCACGTTGATTGGCGCGTCGGGTGGCGTACCGGATCACGACCGGCAGGATATCGATCGCGAAATGATCGAGATCCCGCCGATTCCAGGGCGCTGAGCAGGGTAAACCGGCCGTTGCCGCATCCCAGGTCCAGGACGATCGGCGCCGTCCTCCCGAAGATCCCGGCCCAATCGAGCGGCCCGGGGGCGGGTAGCCGCTTGACCGCAGTCCGTGCCCAGTCCCCCGCCGGGAGGATTCGACCGGGTATCGGCACCCCCAGCTCGGTTTCGATCGATTCGTCGGTCATCCCAAGGCTTCCCGTGAACAGGGTCGAGGCGTTATCCTCTATTGTAAGCGAACGAGCAAGGCAACGTGTCGGAAAACCTGGTGGTGCTGGTCGTAAGGGAAGTCATGGGCAAGCGAGTGGTTCTGGCGATGAGTGGCGGTGTGGACAGCTCGGTCGCCGCTGCGCTCTTGAAGGCGGAAGGATATGACGTCCTGGGTCTCTTCATGCGCACCGGCGCGACCGCCATGGACGAGGAGCGTCGCACGAAGACGTGTTGTAGCGTCGCCGACGCGCTCGATGCGCGAAACGTCGCCGATCGCCTGGACATCCCGTTCTTTGTCCTCGACTTCGAACGTGACTTCGACCGCATCAAGGATTATTTCTCGGACGAATACCTTGCGGGCCGCACGCCCAACCCGTGCGTGGTCTGCAACATCTGGCTCAAATTCGGCAAGCTCTGGAGTTACGGTAAGCAGGTCGGGGCCGACTTCGTGGCGACCGGCCATTATGCTCGGATCGTGCATTCCGAGGACGGGACTCCGCGGGTGGCGCGGGCCATCGATCGGTCGAAGGACCAGTCTTACGTCCTCTTCGGGTTGAGGCGCGAGCTCCTCCCGCATGTCTTGCTGCCGGTCGGCGGTTTCCCCAAGTCGGAGATCCGGGCGATCGCGCGTCAGCACGGCCTGCCGGTCCACGACAAGCCCGATAGCCAGGAGATCTGCTTCGTACCCGATGACGATTACCTGTCTTTCGTCCGCGAGCGCCGTCCCGACCGCGAAACGCGTGGGCCGATCGTCGACGAGCAGGGAGAGCTCGTGGGAGAACACTCCGGGATCGAGGGGTTCACAATCGGCCAGCGTCGCGGCCTGGGCGTCACCTTCGGCTCCCCGCGCTACGTGGTCCAGATCGAGCCGATGACCCGGACCGTAACGGTCGGCCGTCGCGAGTCGCTCGAGAAGATCGGCCTGACCGCGACCCGGTTCAACTGGCAGGGGCCGGAGCCAACCGGCCCGGTCGCTTGCCTCGCCCAGATCCGAGCCCAGCATCGGGCGGTGCCGGCGACCGTCGAAGCCCTGCCCGACGGGGCCGCTCGCGTCCTCTTCGAGACCCCCCAGTCCGCCGTCACGCCCGGCCAGGTGGTGACCGTCTACCAGGACGACCTCGTCCTCGGCGGCGGCTGGATCTCGGAATCACTTTGATTCGATAGAGCCGCGGTTTGGCCGTCCGAGGAAGCCGCGTTGACGATCCGGCCGCCCCTGGCGAGAACGGAGCCCAAGACGCAATGGCGACGGCATGACTCGCTACGGCTTCAGCCCTGGAATCTTCTGCATCGTCTGGATCATGACGCCCATCTTGTCGTTCATCTCCGCCATCAGTGCATTGCTGCGCGTGACGTTCTTGTTGCTCTCGGCCATCAAGGCGAGCGTCTTCGTCATGTTGGCGTTCGTCAGTTCCATCTGCTCAATCGATCTTGTGATATTCGCATTTGACGTATCCATTTTGCCGTTGGACTCGATGACGTTCTTGACGCTCTCCGCGACCAGGCGGTTGGATTCGACGACGTGACGATTCGACTCGGCCATCAAGGCCTGGGTCTCGGACATCTGCCTGCTCGTGACGGCGACCTGTTGGTTAGTCCCCGCCAGCAACTTGTTCGCGGTATCGAGCTCCTGAATGGTCAGATCGACCCGATCCAGGATGCTACAACCGGACAATATGGAAACGGCAAGCGCGACGGCGATGAGGCGGCCCATGCTGATCTCCGTTGCTGAAGGGCGGATGGAGGGGCACTTTCGTCCATCGGCATGGAGGCACCATGGACTTCGGCCTATCCGACATCGGAGCAGTCGAGATGTGGCGGCGGCATCGACCATATCAATAGCGGCGGTTGAATGGGTCCTGCTCTCCCGGCGAAGTCGAGGCGAAAGATGCCGGGCTCTCGCTCTCCGAAAAAGTGACCAGGGTGGCGCACCAGGCCGATGAGGGGCTAAGCGAGTCGAAGGATCGGGTCAAGAACAAGGCCCATGGAGACGGCGAACAGGACGAAGAAGCCGGTGAAGTGGCTTGGAAGAAGATCCGCGGCGCGACCGCTTGATGGTGGAATCCCACGCTGATGCACGACTTCTTCCGGACGATCAACTTCGTCAGGATGCCGTCGTCGCGGTCGGGCGCCGGGGCTAGATTCGCCCCGGTGAGCGCCACTCCCGAGAGCCGACCCGGGCTAAGACTCACCGGACCCTCCGGCGCCAGATTACGGACGACGGCGGCCCCGAACGCCGCCGGGAATCACCGCGGCGGCGAACAGCCCGAAACGTCCGGTTCCGCTACTCGACTGTCGGCGTCGCCGTCTGATCCTCGGCCCGTTCGGACCAGCCATCGTCGGGCAATGCCTTGAGATAGGTCCCGACCAGGGATTCGTCGGAAGCGGGGAGGGCGCCGCGCTCGCGGCGATAGATCTCCCTGGCCAGCATGATCACGAGCTCGCGATGAGCACTGTGATCCGCGAGTGTCCTCCGGTCATTGGCACGAACCGGTGGCATCCATTCAATATACCCGCGCATGAGCCGCAGTTTGGCGTCGATGGTCCCGACCAGCCAGCCGGCCACCTCCTGCGGCGGTAGCGCGCGGGCCCCGGCCGTCGCCTCCGGACTGATCGGGAAGAGGGGCACGAAGTTCCTGCGCTTCGTGATCGGATACGATAGATCCAGGTAGGAGAAGATCGCCCGGACGGCCGGTCTCCGCGGCGGCCACTCGCGTCTCTCCGCGTGCGACAGGTAGTTGGCACAGAGCAGCCGCAGGACGCGCCGGCTGCGTTCCGGCTCGCGCAACAGGAATCGGCGCGCGGCCTCGAGGCGATCGATCATCTCGGGCGAGAGCGACATATCGCCGAGCCGGAACGTCCATGCCCCTTCGATCTCCCGCTGGGCAGAGGGCGGTATCGGCCGCTCCATCGCGCCCATGATTTCGAGATATCCGGATTTCACCGCGAAGAGATCCCAGGCGGGATCCGGCTCGTTCTCGAGCACGAATTCCAGCGCGGTGTGAAGTTGGGAGACTGTGGTCCTCGGCTCCGCCGCCCATTCAATGAGCCGCCTCAGCAGCATACGGCTCGCCCCCCTGGCCCATTCGCGCTGGAGCGTACTCCCCCGTCGCCTGAATTGCGTGATCGTACGGACGATCGAGCGATAACAGCCCCAGGCGCCCGCCGTGTCTCCACTCTCCTGTCGCCGGTTGGCCTCGAGGATGGCCAGCGTGATCAACTGGTAATCGTGCGCGTCGGCCGTGGGATCCCCCGCCGGGTTCGAGGCGTCGGCTTGTTCGGCCCCCTGCTGGAACAGCTTGAACGCCTCGAGATTCTCCCCGGCCCACTGCCGCCACATCGGATTCGCGGTCGACCACGAGAACTTCACTTCGCTCGGGTCTGTACCGGGACCCTCCCACATCCCCCGCATGAGGGTCAGCTTCTCGGACGCCCGGCGGAAATACGAGAAGGCATTCTGCTCGTCGGGCACGCGGAAGGCGCGGAACTCCGCGACATCGAACGGATCGCCGATGTCCGGCAGTCCGTTCAGACTCCTCAACCACCAGATGGCGAGCGCCGCGACGGCGACAACGAGGCCGATCGTCAGGACGAGCGTGACCCGCAACAGTCGGCGGAGCCTCTTCCGCAACAATTGGAGCAGTTTCTGCGACGTACCACCCACCGCCTCGGTCGAGGGGGCGAGACTTGCGTCTCGGGTTAGCATGAGGAGGTTGTCTCCGGGCGAAACACGATCCGCGGCCCGACTCGCACGCCATCCTAGCACAACCCACCGTCTTTTCAACGACAATTGTCATAGAATCGGGGAATGAGATCGAGGGCTATGTCCCTCTCTGATCCAGGGAGGCCAAGGAAGTCGTGCCGGATCGGATCGTCCCGCCGACCAACATCTGTCACTCGACGTCCCCTGGCGGCTCGTTACGGGCGAGCATCCGCTCGAGGTCGAAGCCGAATGGGCGGAATTCCGCCTTGTAGCCGTACCGGTGCATTTGCAAGACCATCAACAGCCCCGCGGCGGCGTGGTGGGTATGCACGAAGAACCGCGATGGCTTCAAGTGCGTCCGCGGCTCGTTGCAGAGCCAGCGGATGACTTCCATGCCGCAATCGCGGGCCTCGCTGTCGACGAACGTCTTCCCGCCCAGGTCGTGGTCGAGGTGGACTTCGTCCCAGGGCTGCTCGAGTCGGGCGATACAGTCCTGGACCGTGGTCACCCAGATCGCGTCCGGATTCTCTTTCAAGAAGATCGCGGCGCGCCCGGGGTCATCATCCAGGAACAGGAGTCGGCGGGATCGCACGGGTCGGGGGCGTAGTCGAGCCCAGCGAGCGGAAATCCATCCCCGCGAACGACCGCCGGCCGCGCGGCACCAGTCAACCAAGGAGAGCCAGCATCGACCCGCCCGGGCCCAGCGACCGACGATCTGCCGGCTCGACTCGTCGATCTGACCCGCAGTCTTGGGACCCATGGGAGTCCGGGTATTTCCGGGGACTGATACATCGTTCGTCGCGTCAGGAAGGCCGCTCGACGAATCACGCCGGCTCATATTTCCTGCCGTGAGGCACGCACTTCCGGGAGCGGATAATCCCAGATCGGCCGGTTCGCGGCCGAGACTTCCCGGAGCCGGAGATATCCTCGCGTGACGCGCTCCTGCTCGGCAGCGACGTACTCCGGGTCGAGGTGGACTTTCGCGAATGGGCCCTCGACCTCGATCGGCTCGAACCCGTCGGCGACGATGAACTGACCCAGCACCGGATTGCAACGGATGTGCCGCTCGGGTAGCCGGTGGAGGAAATCGCCGTTGACCTCGCCGAGGACGTAACGCAGGTAGAGGTCCGAATCCGTGATCTCCTCGACGTCCTGCCCGCAGACGGCACACAGATAGCCTTGTTCGCAAGCCGCCATCGGTCATCCCCCAGATTTCCATCCGGATCGTCGTGGCAGGATAGCAGCCGCCCCGAGTCGATTCGACGAACGTCCGGCCGAACGCCTTCGAGGAACCTCTCAAGTCTAAGCTAGGACATTTTCCATCGTGTACAATCCCGGAGTCTTCCCGGCGAGGAACTTCGCGGCATCGAGGGCCCCCCTGGCGAATCCGTCGCGATTCAGCGCCCGATGGCTCAGCTCGAGCGTCTCGCCCATCAGGCCGAACACGACCAGGTGCTCGCCGGGCGAGTCGGCGACCCGCAAGGCGTGGATGTCGACGGCGACGCCCGAACCCCCACCGGCCTGCGCCGGCCCGTCCGTGCCGGGTCGTCCGGCGGCCGCGCCCCGCTGGGCGTATTCCGCCAGCCTCAATGCCGTGCCGCTGGGCGCGTCGATCTTGGTCCGATGATGCCGCTCGACGATCGCGATATCGGCCGTACCGGCCAGGGCCCGCGCCGCCTCGCCCACCAGCTTCATCAAGAGATTCACCGCACGGCTCATGTTGGGCGAGATCAGAAGCGGGATCCGGGCGGACTCCGCCTCGAGCGAGCGACGCTGGGACGGATCGAATCCCGTGGTCCCGACCACGAGCGGAACTCCCCGTTCCCGGCACCATTCGCCGATCTTCAATGCCGCCGCAGGTGTCGAAAAATCGATCATGACGTCCACGCTCGTCTCGGGCGCGACCCGCGAGCTCAAGGCGATGCCCATCGGCGCGATCCCGGCCAGAGTCCCCGCGTCATCCCCGAGCCGCGGATGGCCGTCCCGCTCCAGCGCCGCCGCCAGCTCGAGCGCGGGATCGTCCCCGATCAACTGGATCAACCGCAGGCCCATCCGTCCTGACCCACCATGGATACCGACCGAGACCTTGGCCTGTGACACGTCGTGTACGGTCCTTTCTTCGAGGTTTACCGACGGCGAACACTCTCGACGAGCCGTCCTCTATGAACCGGCAATCGACGCCCCTTCGCGGCGCCCGATCACTCCGAGATCTCGGCCACCCGGGAAGGATCGGCCTCGGCCGAATAGAGGTGAATCGCGCGGATGATGTCGTCGAGTTCATTGGCGACCGCGACCGGCCGGTTGGCGAATCCCGCCCTCTGAACGCCGCGACTCCCGAGTATCTTGTCGAACTGGTCCTGATCGCCGCTGTGATAGGCGACCGTGGCGGTCGGATCCTTGAGTTGGTGGCCCGTCAGCACGCAGACCACGCGATCCGATGGAGCGATCACTCCGTCCTCGCGCAGCCGCCTGGCGCCGGCGACGCTCGCGGCGCTGGCCGGCTCGCATCCCAGACCCCCCGCGCCGACGCGTGCCTTCGCGTCCATGATCTCCTGGTCGGAGACCATCCGGACGACTCCGTTGCAGAAATCCAGGGCCCTCAGGCATTTCTTCAAATTCACCGGACGGTTGATCTCGATGGCCGATGCGATCGTCGATGCCTTGGTATGCTCGGTGTCGAGCTGGCTATAGTACGTGTTGACCGTGGACATTTCCGGCAGCCCATTCCGCCAGTGAAGTTCGCGATTGCCCACCAACTCGTCCAGGGTCCGCGCCGGAGGCGTTGATGACCGCAAGGCGAGGAACGCGGTCGATCAGCCCGAGATGGTTCAACTCGATCAAAGCCTTGCCGAAGGCGCTCGAATTCCCCAGGTTGCCGCCCGGCACCACGATCCAGTCGGGGACCTCCCACCGCAAGCCCTCGAGGATCCGGTAGATGATCGTCTTCTGGCCCTCCAGCCGGAACGGATTGACGGAATTCATCAGATAGATGCCGAGTCGATCGGAGACCTCGCGCACCCGTTGCATGGCATCGTCGAAGTCGCCCACAATCTGGATCGTCAGCGCCCCATGATCGAGCGCCTGGGCCAGCTTGCCATAAGCAATCTTCCCCGTGCCGATGAAGATGATCGCCCGGAATCCCAGATCCGTCGCCGAACAATAAACCGCCAGCGCCGCCGAAGTATTACCCGTACTGGCGCAGGCGACCCGACGCGCCGACACCATGCGCGCATGCGTAAATGCGGCCGTCATGCCGTTGTCCTTGAAGCTGCCGGAGGGGTTCATCCCCTCGTACTGGAGCCACAAGGAGCCCGGCCCGACGCCGACATAGCGAGCGACCTTATCGGCGCGTTGGAGGAGCGTCTGGCCCTCGCCGATGGTCACCACCATCTCGGGCGGCGCGAAGGAGAGGAGCTCGCGGAATCGCCAGACGCCGGAGAAATTGAGGGGGTCGTGGCGAGAGGTCCATTTGGCCTCGAACTCATCGAGCCGTCGCGGCACGGGCAAGCGGTCCCAGTCGTAGACGATATCGATGAGATCGCCGCAGAGCGGGCAGGCGAAGTGGGTCTCGTCAACGCCGAACGTGGCCGCGCACGACGGATTGATGCACTGCTGATACGCAGGTTCACTCGTCGAGGCCGCTCGGATCAGGACTGGGCTGGTCTGATGGGACATCGGTCGCTCTGTTCCCCCGCCCGACACTCCCTCGCGGAGGAGCGGCGGATCTCCCGGAGATCGGTGTCTTTGCCGCGGTGTCGGGACTCCCCGATGGCCGGATCGCACCGCCGACTCCTCACTCTAACGGCCCCGGGCGACGCACGACAAGCGAGAATCCCCCGGCCGACAATCGCGCGGCCCCGAGCGGTCAGTTGACGGTCTACTGGACGGCTGTCCCGCGTGCCCGAGGGACGCGCACGCCCGCCGGCGCGGCCGGGCACACCCGCCACCGGCGCGACTCGCAGCGTGCATAACCGTTCCGAACGGTATAATACGATGTCGCACCGTCGGATACGAAGGATTTCCGCCCGACACGCCTCATGAATCCGAGAATTTAATTGAATCAGACTCACAAGCGGTCTTGACGCGTTGTAGGCATAAATTTATTATAAGCTGTAGCGATCCTTAAGTGGCCTTCCGGAATGGGAACGCGAAGGCTGCGTCCACCGAAACCCAAACAGGCCAGATATCTGGGGAAACCTATGCCTCCCTCTTCGACGAAATCATCGTCGTCCTCCAGGAGCTCGAAGTCGGCACCGCCACCCCGCCCGACGGCGGAGATCCGCCGGGTCGCCGAGCTGCTCAAGCAGGTCTCCGACCCGACCCGCCTCCAGGTCTTGATGCTGCTCAGCGAGAAAGAGCGCAACGTGACGGAGCTCTGCGCGGATCTCGGCACGCAGAGCCAGCCGGCCGTCAGCCACCACCTCGCCCTCCTCCGACACGGTCGCCTGATCGAGCCCCGCCGCTCCGGTAAGCATAACTTCTATGCGCTCACCGAAGCGGGCCGAGAGCTCGCCCAGGTCGTCAACTCCGTGGTGGGCTGATTGCCTTGATTCTCGGTCGTGAGCGATGAGTCATTCGCCGGTTCCGGCCCAACCTTGAGCCTGAGACGAAGAAAACCGGCCGATCGCGATGGCCGGCGGCGAATGACCAATAACTCACGACTCACGACTAATTCAGCCATTCCCGCACACGAGCCAGGCCCGTCGCCACATCCTTGAGGCGGCCGGCCTGGTCGCCGACTTCGCGCTCGATCGCCAACGATCCGGCGAACCCGACCGACTTCAGCGCACGAAGGAAGCTCGGCAAATTCACCTCGCCCTCGCCGAGTGGCACTTCTTCCCCCCACTGGCCTCGCACGCGCGTCCGACGCGCATCCTTCAGGTGCACCGACCGGATGTCGGGACCGAGGATCTCCACCGCGCGGATCGGATCGCCCATGTCGTAAAGGATCATGTTCGCCGGATCGAAATTCACCTTCAGGTTGGGCGACTTCAGCTCGTCGAGCGTCTGCCGGAGCAATTCGGCGGTCTCCTGGCCGGTCTCGAACGCCAGAGTTACCCCCTTGTCGGCCGCGAGCTGACCCGCTCGCGCCAGGGTCTCGAGCATGGCCTTCCGCCCGGGATCGCCCGCCTCCGGGAGGAAGCCGGCGTGGAGCGTCAGGTCGCTCAGGCCCAGGGCGAGGGTCCGGTCCAGCGCCCACTTGAGCCGCTCGATTCGCTCGGCGCGGGTCGCCGGATTGCCGAACCCGCCCGTCTCCCGGATCGTCTGCGGCGTCGTGTAATCCTCGCCGGGGAACCCGAGCATGGCGCCCGTCATCACGATCCCCGACGATCGAGCGGCCTCCGGCATGGCATCGCCCTCGTCCCAGCTCGCATGGTGGGGATCGCCGCAGGCGATTTGAACGACGTTGATCCCCAGTTGATCGAGGAATCCCTTCAACTCCGGCACGTTCTTGACTTGGAGGCTCCAGCTGCACACGCCCACGGACCAAGGAGTCAGGCTGGAACGAGTAGGCGAGGACGAAGATGACGCTTGCGACACGGTCGATCCCCTTGTAGCGGAAAAGGCAGGAGTGTTCCCATCCCGGTCGGATGCGGCGGGCCTCGATCGGTGGAGTCGCAGCTCACCCCGATCGCCGCGGTCATCCCGACCGAGCGGATGTCCCACACACTACCGTCCCTATCCGCCATCCGCCACCATGCGCCGGCTGCGACTCGACCCAGGAGCCGGCGGCCGGCCGGCTCCGTCGCCATCCGCGAACGAGGCGGCCTGACGCGGTCGCAGACCGCTATACGAAGCTGACGACTTCGGCCGACTCGGTCTGGGGAGGATCGAACGGCTCTAAGAATTGGCCGAGGACGACGCGATTTCGGCCCTCCGACTTGGCCTGATAGAGGGCCCGGTCCGCGGCCTCGATCAGCTCCACCTCGCCTTGGGCATGCATGGCGCTTGCGACGGCGACCCCGATACTGACCGTGACTCGAAGCTCGCACTCGCCGGCGCGAATCGATCGGCCCGCCAGGCTCGACCGGATCTGCTCGGCCCGTTCGATCGCGAGGTCCGGGGAGGATACGGGTAGCGCCACCACGAACTCTTCCCCTCCATACCGCGCGACCAGGTCTTCGGTGCGGGTGGCTTCGCGGATCACCTGCGCGACCCCGCGCAAGACGCAGTCTCCCGCGAGATGACCATATCGATCGTTGACCCGTTTGAAGTGGTCCGCGTCGATCATCAGGATCGCCATGCCGATCCCCAGTGCCGCGTTTCGCGAGGAGAGGCCCCCGACTTGATTGAGGAAGTAGGCGCGATTATAGAGGCCGGTCATCCCGTCTCGAACGGTACGCTCGAACATCTCATGCTGGAATCGTTCGTCGGACGGGTCGAGGAACACCAGCTTCAGGATCACGCTCGTACCGAGCTGGATCCGGTCCCCTTCCGTCAGTCGCCTCGCGTGCAAGGGTTCCAGCCGCTGCCCATTGACAAATGTACCGTTGGTGCTGCTCTGATCCGTGATCGACACGGACCCCCGGCGGTCGATGAGGACCGTCGCGTGCTGCCGGGAGACCGTATTGTCATAGAATACGAAGCTATTCTCCGACGAACGGCCCAGGCTCGCCCCTCCTTCGACGACCCGGAGCATCTTTCCCGGCATCCCGCCGCGAATGATGATCAAGTAAGCCGATGACGTGAAGGCAACCCGCTCCTCGATCTCCGACTCGGTGATCGGGCTCTCGCAGAAGTGGGTGCTGGCTTTCACGTCTATGCTTTTCATCGGTGCACCCCGGCCGAGCCCGTTGGGACTTCGATGGAACGAACCTGGGCCATGGGACCGTTCGATACGTTTCAGGCCCACGAGAACGGATTCGAATCGAGATCGACTCCAGGTCTGCGGAATCGCCGGACGGCCCATCCGAACGACGTCAGCACACGTGCCGCGCCCACACGGCTAACCTAGGTCACGAGGATCGGCTGTCAAATCGAAGGGTTTTTTCTCACCATGTCGCCCAAAAAAGCACGATGCCCGCGTGGCATCGATCCTATTCGAGCCCGAAGCGCCCGCGAGTGAATTCCGGCGGAGGGTCATCAATCCACTCGCGGGCGCGTCGGGCTCGGATGCGTATCCGTGAGCGAATCGCTCAAGACATCCGGTGAGGGGCGAATCAGCGACTGGTCCGACCGCCATCACGTTTGACAGAATTGAGAGTCCTGAGGCGGTCGATAGCGGACGTCGAGGTGAGGCGTTTCGAGCCGTCGGCTCGCCTGGACCTTGGAATCGAGGCAACTTTCGAGGATGCCGCTGACGAGGAGTGTCCGTTCGACCGGATACGGGGCCTTGCCGGATTCGATCATCTCCTCGACCTTGTGCATCAGGCACGCCGAATAGGCGACGTTTGGATTGGGGGGTAGGAGGAACTGCGTCGATATGATCCCGGAAACGCCGCGGACTCGCGCGGCGAAAGTGTAATCTTTGGCGACACCATTGAGCATCAGCAAGGTCGCGCGGGTACCGTCGAGATACTCGATGAAATAGGCCGCGGGCTGCTGAGCGAGCCTTCGGATCTCGTGGCCGACAGAAAGATCCTGGGGCCGTCCGTCGGTGACGGTCAATCCCTGGATCGAGTCGGAGCGCGACAGCGCGGCCCCGAGCAGCTCTCGGGACCATCGGCCTTCCTCGCCCGCCTTCCAGACCGCATCGCCCGCAATGAGCTGGACGGCCTTCACCCCGGTCTCGCCCCCTTTCCGCCGCTCGACCATGCACTGCATGGCCTCGAGGGCGTGGAAGTCCATCGGATCCGAGCCTCCGACGCCCACCATGAGTGCGTCGTCGATCGTGCAGCCGATCGGCAGCTCGACGGCCGGGAGCCGCCAGGTCACCGGCAGCGACGACCCGGCCAGGAATGGGAACTTCAGCCGGCGCGAGGTCTCCACCATCTCCCTGGCCTTGGTGAAGCTGTACGAGAGGTGCTTATCATTGAACACCGGCACGGCGCGGCCGTCCTTTTCGAAGACTTCGCCGCCTCGCGGAAGAAGTCGTACCGGGGATAGAGGATCTGGCCCTTCTCATTCCTGGGGTACTTCCCGTGCTCGCCGATGATCAGGACGGCGTCAACCGCGAGCGTCGATCCGCCCCGGCGCAATGCCTCGGAGATCGTCGGGTAGACCGGGAACCCGAAGGTCTTCGAGCGCTCCGCGCTCTGATCGTTCTCCGGCTTCTGATCGACGTAAAGCGCCACGACCTCCATCGCCGGGCGGTGCCAGCGCCCTTCCCAGGGATAGCCCACGAGGAATCGGTCGCCCATGTGCTGGGCGTGCGACAGGTAATGCCAGACGGTCGTGACGATCGCCAGTCGCTTCTTGTTGTCCGTCGTCCGTTGTCCGTTGTCCGTTGTGACCAACGCCGGGCGCATGATTCATGACCTCAGTACATGACCCTCGGATTCTCCCGCCAGCGACGCCCGCGAACAGCTCAGGATCGGATTGCACACATCCCATACCAACCCGACGCGCCAGCGAGGGAAATGCCTTCAGACCTTCGCTAGCGCCTCGGATTAGTGTCGCGACGATGCGGCCACCCATACCAACCCGACGCGCCAGCGAGGGGAATGCCTCCGGACCCGCGCTGGCGCGTCGGGTTCGTGTCGCGACGATGCGGCCGGCGGCGTGAACAATCCATCGGTAAACAGCTCTAATTCCGGAAAAACAACGATTCGCGCGGCGCCTCGTAATGGACCCCTCGGAGGTCCGGCGTCTCGATCCGGACCTGGCCTCGGTGGAGCGACTCCACGGCCATGGCGAGGACCCCGGTCGTCATCAAGGTCCGCTCGACCGGATAGGTGGCCTTCCCGGTCAAGAACATGCTCTCGATGTGATGTGAGAGCGGATTGAAGAAGTTCGGCAGGGTCTGCCCGGGCTGGATCCCCGCCAGATACATTTGCGTCGAGAGCGGTCGGCTCTGCCCCTTGATCCGCACGGCGACGTTGAAATCCTGGACGAGGCCGTTGAGCATCAGCAAGGTCCCTTTCAGGCCGTCGGCGTACTCGATCCGGTACAGCATCGGGTCGCGGACGATCGCCGGGAGTTGCCCGAACTCGGGATAGGCATTGCCATATCCCGGCCGGGGGGAAGCCAGGGTGAAGCTGCGGCAGAGGCACGCTTCGAAGAGCTCGGGGTCGCACCCGCCGCCGTCCCACGAGCCGGCATCGAGTGCCTTCCAGACGGCCGGTCCTCGGAGCGCCCGGACCGCGACGACACCCGTCTCCCCGCCTTTGCGACGCTCGGCCATGCACTGGAGTGTCTCCAGCCCATGGAAATCATAGCTGTCGAGTCCTCCATAGCCGACGCAGACGACTTCCTCGACCGGTGCTCCGATGGGGACATCCACGCCGGGGAGCCGCCAGGTCACCGGCAGCGACGAGCCGGCCATGAACGGGAACCCCAAAGTCCGGGCCGTCTCCACCATCTCCCTGGCCCACGCCCAGTTCCAGGACAGGTGCTTATCGTTGAAGACCGGCACCGAGCGCCCGTCGCGCCGGAAGACGTCCACGACCTGCTTGAAGAACTCGTAGCGGGGATAGAGATGCTGGCCTTTCTCGTTCTTCGGATAGCGCCCGTGCTCGCCGATCAGCAGGACGCCATCGACGGCCAACCGATCCCCGCCGCGGGCGAGAGCCTCGGCGATGGTCGGATAGATCTTCAACCCGGGATGCCGCTTTACGCGCTCCTCGCTCAAGTCGCCTTTGGGCTTCTGGTTGACGTAGAGCGAGACGATATCCACGCCCGGGTGATAATGCTGGCCGCCCCATCCGTAACCATCCAGGAAGCGATCGACGATCCCCTGCCCGTGCGATACCTTGCGATACTCGGTGACGACCGCGGCGATCCGAGGCCGGGTCGTCGGCTTCGTATTCTGGCCCAGCGCGGAGCCGGCGGCGACAACCGCGGGAAAGGCGGCAAGAGCCTCGCGTCGGGTCATCGGCAGGCCGGACGAATCGATCCCGTAGGCGCGAGACATTCGCGAAACCTCCGAATTTGCTCAACAAGGGTTGGAGGCTTGTCCAACAATGATTCAGCCGAGTTTGACCTGCGAGGCCGGCCAAGTCAAGAAAGCAGGCCTGGTTTTCCCGCCCGAATGTCCTCATCGATCGCTCGGGCTTCTTTTGTCGGTGGCCTCTGTGAGGCCGCGCTCTTGTAGGTAGCCTCTGTGAGGAATCGGGCCGTCGTCGTTCCGTCGCGCCGTGTCCCCTTCGGCTCGAAAAGGGTAGGATGGAAGATGTGTTCCCGCCGACAACCGGCGATCAGGAGGCCAATGTGATGTCCGTCTCAACTCCCCGGGCCAAACCCATCCCACCTGCCGAGCCGACCGACGTCAACGGCGCGATTCTACCGCTCAAAGCCGGCGACCGCCTGACCCGCGACGAGTTCGAGCGGCGCTACGATGCGATGCCGGATCTCAGGAAGGCCGAGTTGATCGAAGGAGTCGTCCACGTGCCGTCACCGGTCAGACAGCGAAACCACTCCGCACCGCACGTCAGACTCATCGGCTGGCTCTTCAATTACCGAGCGAGGACGCCCGGCGTCGAGTGCGGCGACAACGCCAGCGTACGCCTGGGCCCGGACAACATGCCCCAGCCGGATTGCCTCCTGTTCATCGCGTCCGAGTACGGGGGTCAGGCCGGGATCGACGACGATGATTACCTCAATGGCGCACCGGACCTCGTCGCCGAAGTCGCCGCCAGCAGCGCCCACTACGACGTGAGCGACAAGCTCGAAGTCTACCGGCGACATGGCGTTCGCGAATACATCGTCTGGCGCGTGCTCGATCGGGAGATCGATTGGTTCGTCCTGAGAGATGGCCGATTCGAACGACTTGCGCCGGCGGAAGACGGCGTCCTTCGCAGCACGATCTTCCCCGGACTTTGGCTCGATCCGACCGCCCTGTTGAGCGATGATTTCGATACCTTGCTGGCCGTGCTCCAGCGCGGCGTCGACACGCCCGAGCACGCCGCGTTCAAGGCCCAACTGCAACAGTCCCGCCGCGAGCCGGCTGGTTGATGGCGGAGCACCAGCGACGGCAACAGAATCCGTCTTCTCCAACAGTCCATATTTGATGGCATAATGATAAACCTCCGAAACCTTCAGGCTCATTTTTCGTGCCTTTCGTGCCTTTCGTGGTTAAATCTTCTTCCTCTTCAATGCGGACAAGACAGCACGCGAGGAAATCCCCATGAAGCTCCTTGAGGAGATCCCGACGTTTCCGGCGAAGGCTCGCAAGACGCTGGAGCGCCAGTTCGGCATCGACAGCGCCGAGGCCTTCTTCGCCAACGCGACCCACAATCCCGCCGGCATGGCCGCCGGCCTGAATTCCGACCCCGCCGAGGTGGACCGCTTGATCAAGCTCGTGGAAGGCCATCTCCCCGCCGATTACTCCGAGCGTTGCCGCCAACCGATCCACCACCCCCGCGGCCTGGTCGTCGACCCTCATTTAAAACCAAAGCGCGGTCAGAATCAGAAGTAGGCTTGCACGGCATATTGGCGGACGTACTCGAAAAACAGCGTCCCGTACCCGGCCTTGTATCGACTCTTGCCGCCCCATTTGTTGCCCCACGAGTTGCGGAACAAGAACACCCCTCCCCCCGGTGCGTTCGGCCGCAACTCGTACCCGACCAGACAGATGGCATGGCCGCCGTCGTGCACCGAGAGCGGCAGAGGCAGGGTGATCTCGCCCGTATCCGCCACGGAGGGGAAGTCCCAGGTGGGAAACGTCAGCACGCCGATCACGACCGGCCGCCCTTGGTCGAGCAGAGCCCGAAGCGCATCGACATCACCCGGCTGCTTCTGCTCCTTCGCCTCCGACCACGTCGTCTTTTTCGCCTCGGCCACGGCCTCGGCCGGCGGCGGCCCCTGCCTCTCGTTCGAGGTAATCGGCGTGGAATGATATTTCCAGGTCGCGTTCAGGCACACCCCGTGCTTCTTGAAGGCCTTGCGCCATCGCGAGGGTGGTCCCCTCATTCGTCGTGCCCTCGACGGCCTTGCAGGCCCAGTAGAAGAATTGCTCGGACCGGCGGGGGTTCCTGGCCGACCCGTTGGCCAGATGGAATTCCAGATACGCCATCGAAGCGAACGCCACGCAGGTCCCGCGCTGGCCCTGGTGTCGGACCGCCGGGAACCGGTTGATCAGCGACACAACCTTGGTCCCGGCCGACTTTGCGCCGCGACTCCCGCCGAGCGCGACCGGCTCCGGCGCCTCGGCACGCCGCTTGACCTGTGTACTCGACAAGGCCAGCCCCCGCGCGTGGCGGACCAGCGGCCGGACCGGCCCCGAACCCAGCAGGTTGACGCTGTTGCCAGGCCCCGACGACGCCGCGCCCCGCGTCAACGCCGCCGACGGCCGGACCATCGTGAACCGCACAGGCGACTCGCCCAGGTAATCGGTCAGGAGTTGCCGATTGCCGTAGGTCCAGGTATCGCGCAGCTCCTCCAGCGTCGTGATCCCCAGCGCCTCCAGCCGCCGCACGGCCTCGCCCGGCATCCCCGTCGCCGACAAGGACAAGAATTCATCGCGTCGGTCATCATTCAGAAACATCGTCGGTCCTTTCTGGTTCTCTAGGTTCCCCTCGCGCCGGTGCCGCCTCCGCCATCCCGGCCGCCACTGCTCGGCGCAGGTCTCCCGACCCCGCCGACTGCACAATCGAAGGTCTCCCGATCCCCGCGGCTTCGAAGTTTAGAGACCTTCGCTCGGACCGGTCGCGAGGTCGGGAGACCTCGCCACAACGCGGGGAGCATCAGCGGATCCGCACGCGACGGCAGTCTCGATCCCTGCGAGAATTCCCCGAGCCCACGCCGCCTTTGCGCTCCCGGTTCCCTCGAGCAATCGAACCGCCTCCCGCGCCATGATACGCGCTCGATCGAGGTTCCTTTCAACCGCCTCAAGCTGAGCGAGTATGATCAAGGTCGTCGCGCGTCCGTCAACGTCGCCGATCTTGTCAGGAATCGCGAGCGAACATTCCCACTATCGCCGCGCCTCGCCCGAATTCCCCTGATCCGATTGGATCCAAGCCAGCTCGTGTAGCGAGGCGGCCTGGCCTTGAAGGTCGCCCAGGCCCTCGAAGATGGCCAGGGACCCTTTCAGTAGCCGACGCGCCTCGACCGGGTTCCCCTGCGCTCTCTCGATATGAGCCAAGGCGAGCAGCGAAGCGGCCTGGCCTTTCAGGTCGATGGCATCTGTATTGAGTCGGAGGGACTCACGATACAGTTGTCTGGCCTCCTCATACTCACCGCGATTTCTGGGCAGTCTGGCACGTCGAAACAGCTCTTGAACCAGGGCAGCACGATCGGGGCGCAATCCGATCGTCGAGGACGATCAACCCGGGCGCGGCGGTCAGGCGCGCGACCAGCTCGAATACCGGGTCATCGCCCCGAGCCGCGGGGTCCAGTCGAGCCAAGGTCCGCCGGAGCAGTTCGGCCGTCGTCGGGGGAGCGATCTCACGCGCATCGACGAAGACCACCCCGCCGTCGTGGAACCGCCAGGCGTTGCGTCGGGCGGCCTCCTTGACCAGCGCCGTCTTGCCGATCCCGCCCATGCCCCAGACGCCGAAGCCGCGCGAGCCGGGATCGGCCAGGGTGCGAGACACCTGCCGGAATTCCTCCTCGCGGCCGCAGAAGAAGTCGGCACCCGGCAGGTAGCCACGCTTCGGCATACCGTCCTCGACCCGGCCCGTCCGCTCGCCCGGGGCCAGGCCCTCATCGAGCCGCAGGTCGCCGACGCCGGTCAGGTCAATCCCGGTCGCGCCGGGCAGGCCCTTCTCGGCCAGGTCGTTGCGGCCCGCGAAGTACGCCTGCCCGATCGACTGGCCCCGGACGATCTCGGCATAAAAGCGGCGTGCGAAGGCGATGGCGCTGACGTCAGCCACCTGTTTGCCGTGCCCGATGGCGGCGGCGAGCCCGGCCGCCTCGACGAGCTGCTGGCAGGGGCTCTTGACCCGCGACGTCGCCGACTAGCAGGCATTCAGCAGCGCCAGCCGGATCGGCGTGTCTTCGAACAACCGCCGGAGTTGAGCGGCCGTGACCTTCTGACCGGACCCCAGCTCATCCTCGAACCAGAGGTAGTCCTCCTCACCGTGGCCCAGGAAGTGGAACACGTGAGGAGAGCGCCGCTGGAGGGAAGGCGGAGACAGCTCGCGTCGGAGCTGGTCGAGCGTCGGTGGAAACACGCGCCGCAATCGGATCGGGATCAGCGACCGGCGGACCTCCGCCTCGAAGTTCGAGACCTCGATCGCCAGGTACAGCGCCGGCCGCACATCCAACGGCGCCGCGCAGAGCAGTAACACGTCGATATACTCGACCGCCCCGCCGGACGCACTCTTCTCGACCGCCATGGTACCGATCCTCGTCCTCGTTGACCCGGTCACGGTGCCGAAAACCGCCGCGACAATCAATCACCAGATGCCGTCATCGTTGCAATGTTCTATTGATTATCAAGGAGGAACTTACGCGCCGAAAGCGACTCATCGCCAAATTCAGCCTTTTTCACCACTCCGTCCGAGATACCCGATGAGAATCGATTTAAGAAAAGTCAAAGCACTCTGTGTAGGCTGGATGCAACCCACCAATTGCCATTGCTTGTTTGCAGTGGGTTGCGCCGAACTTACCAAATAGAAAATGCGACGCATTAAAGCAAGCACCCATTGATCCAAAACCGTGGTCTGATGATACAGGATGACCCAAGAATCGATGAAACGAAGCCAACTGTGACCCAAAATCGATGAAACGAAGCCAACGATAGGCAAGATGGGCAAAATGTGCCAACAAAAGGACGACTGACTCAGCACAACTCATCCTGTATCTCGCCGCCCTTTCCGCACCCACACCGATTGCGACTGACCCCGATGTTCACCTTCGTAAATGAGTTGAGTTGCAGTTTCCCGCGAACTTGGACAAACTCCAATTGTGCGGATCAACCGGATTTTGCAGACGACCGGACAGACCGGAACCTCGCCGACGTGACCTTCCACCCGTCCTTGCGGACAAACCCGGCCCGAATTTCGGACCCCGATTGATCGCCGGACCGTTGCGGGGTATAGTATACGAAAATACAGGATCATCGAAAACTGGGATTGCGTGACTCGGGAATTACGGGTCTTTTCTGGGGCGGCTCGGTAGGAATCCGGGCGGGCCAGGGCGAGGTGAAAATCGAGCGATGGCAAAGCGCAAGGGACGCGGGGATGACGGGCATGGCCGAGGGGCCGGGCGCTCCAGCGCCATCATCGAGGACGTCGCACTCGCCGAGGCGACGCGCTCCCGCTACCTCAACTATGCGCTGAGCGTCATCACGTCGCGCGCCTTGCCGGACGTCCGCGACGGCCTCAAGCCCGTGCAGCGTCGCATCTTGTACGCGATGTGGCACGACCTGCACGTCACGGCCGACGGCCGCTTCATCAAGTGCGCCGCGGTCGTCGGCGAGGTGATGAAGACCTACCATCCGCACGGCGATCAATCCATCTATGACGCCCTGGTCCGGCAAGCGCAGCCGTTCCGGCTCCGCCAGACGCTGATCGAGGGCTACGGCAATTTCGGCTCGATCGACGGCGATCCGCCCGCCGCGATGCGGTACACCGAATGCCGCCTGACCCTGATCGCCCAGGCACTCCTCAGCGAACTGAGGGAGCAGACCGTCAACTTCCGGCCGAACTATGCCTCGACCGCCGATGAGCCGATCGTCCTGCCCGCCCAGTTCCCCAACCTCCTGGTCAACGGGGTCTCGGGCATCGCCGTCGGCATGGCGACCAACATCCCGCCCCACAATCTCAAGGAAGTCTGCGCCGCCCTGCTCGCACTCCTCGACGACCGGGAGTTGCCTCTCGAGAAGATCCTCAAGCGCATTCACGGGCCCGACTTTCCCACGGGCGGCGTCATCTTGAACCCGGCCGAAGACATCCGCCAGATCTACGCGACCGGCCAGGGCACGATCAAGCTGCGCGGGACCTACGAACCCCACCCGGAGCGGGCCAATCAACTTCTCATTACCTCGATCCCCTACGGCATCGAGAAAGACGCGCTGGTCGAGCGGATCGGCGAGCTCATCGCCAAGGGCCAGGTCCCTCAGTTGACCAACGTCAAGGACCTGAGTACCACCGACATCCGCATCCTCCTCGAGCTGAAGCCGGGCGCCAATGCCGACGCGGCCCTCGCGTACCTCTTCAAGAACTCGCCCCTCCAGATCAACTACAGCATCAACCTGACCTGCCTGCTGCCGGCCGCCGGGGCCGATGTCGCCGTCCCGAGCCGGCTCGACCTCAAGACCATCTTGCAGCACTTCCTCGACTTCCGGCTCGAAGTCGTGACCCGGCGGCTCCAGTTCGAGTTGAAGAACCTGCTCGCCCGGATCCACATCCTCGAAGGCTTCGCGATCGTCTTCAACAACCTCGACGAGGCGATCCGGATCATCCGCAACAGCGACGGCAAGGCGGACGCGGCCCCCAAATTGATCCAGCGTTTCGGGATCTCCGAGCTCCAGGCCGATGCCGTCCTCGAGACCAAGCTCTACCGCCTCGGCAAGCTCGAGATCCGCGATATCCTCGAGGAGCTGGCGCAGAAGCGGAAGCGGGCCAACGAGATCCAGCGATTGCTCGACGACGAGCCCGCACGCTGGGAGATCATCAGGGGCGAGATCAAGGAGATCAGCCAGAAGTTCAGCGAGCCCCGCCGGACTCGCCTCGAAGTCCCCGCGGCCCCCATCGAGTTCCGCGAGGAAGACTATATCATCGATGAAGACTCCTGGGTCATCATCACCCGGGACGGCTGGACGAAGCGGCAGAAGTCGTTCACCGACGTCGCCAGCATCCGCGTGCGTGACGATGACCAGGTCGGCTGGGTCTACCGGGGCAGGGCACGCCAGACCCTGACCTTCTTCACCGACCGCGGCATCGCCTATACCTTGCGAGTCAACGACATCCCGATGACCACGGGTCACGGCGAGCCGATCCAGAAGCAGTTCGCCTTCGAAGACCAGGAGCATATCGTCGGAGTCATCTGCCACGACCCGCGCTGCCTGCCCGACCCGAGCAAGCATTCGCAAACCGGCCCCAAGCTGGTCCAGCGCCTCCTGTCCGACGACGCGGAGCCGGGCCATGCCGAGGCCAATGGACACGCCGAAACGAACGGACACGCCGGCGGCGACCCGGCGGCCGGCCCGGCGTTGCCCCCGCCTCCGTACGCGATTGCCCTGACCGCCGGGGGCAAGGTCCTGCGCTTCGCCATCGCCTCGCTGGCCGCGGTCTCGAACCGCAAAGGGCGGGCGGTCGTCCGGCTCGACCCGGCGTTCAAGGGGGACCTCGTCGTCGGCGTCGAGGCGACCGACGGCTCGGAGAACCTCTGCCTCGCGACCCGGCAGGCGCGCGTGCTCATCTTCCCCGTGACCGAGGCCAGCATCGTCGCGGGCGCGGCTCGCGGCGTCGTGGCGATCCGGCTCGACGACAAGGACCGCGTGATCGGATTCGTCCTGGCCAACAAGAAGCGCGAAGGATTGACCGTCCGGACGAACCGGGGCGCCACCCAGATCGTCCGCGCCACCAAGTACCCGGTGACCGGCCGCGGCGGCAAGGGCTACGCGATCCTCCAGCGCGGCTCGCTCGAAACCCTGCTCCCCGACGAGGCCGAACCCATCCCCTCGCTGGAAGATTTCAATGAGGCCGGCGGCAACAAGAATGATCCAAACGATCCGACTTGACCCCTATTCCCGGCAATTCTGGCTGTTGGCGGGGTCTGCGACCCCGCGATCCAGACCCCGGCCTCCCAGAGGCCGGCTAGAGAAGAGGCCGATGACTCACGCAGTTTCACGCTGAACGATCCTGTCACGGAAACGCCCATGTCTTCTGCAACTTATAACGCGAAATCGATCACGGTCCTGGAGGGCCTCGAGGCCGTCCGGCGCCGGCCGGGCATGTACATCGGCGGCGTCAACAAGACCGGCTTGCATCACCTGCTCTGGGAGATCGTCAACAACTCCGTCGACGAGGTGATGAACGGCCACGCGACCCGGATCGTCGTGACCCTCCATCAGGACGGCAAGACGATCACCGTCGCCGACAACGGCCGCGGCATCCCCGTCGACATCCACCCGAAGACCGGCAAGAGCGCGCTCGAGGTGATCTTCACCACCCTCCACGCGGGCGGCAAGTTCGACAACGATGCCTACAAGGTCGCTGGCGGACTCCACGGCGTCGGCGCCAGCGTGGTCAATGCCCTGAGCAAGAGCCTCGTCGCCGAGATCCGCCGCGACGGCCTGACCTACATCCAACGCTATAAACGGGGCAAGCCCCTGGGTCCGGTCGAGCGCGGCGAGCCCTCGCGGGGCACCGGCACCAGCGTCACCTTCACGCCCGACCCCGAGCTCTTCGAGGACCTGAGCTACGATACCTCGCTGATCGCCGAGCGGCTCGAGGTCAAGACCTACCTCAACAAGGGCCTGGTCATCCAGTTCGTCAACCTGAAGAACAGGACGAACGTCGAGTTCCGCCACGACGGCGGCGTGGCCGACTTCCTGGAGGCCCTCAACCGGCAGCGAAACGACCAGCGAGTCTCCCCCTCGCCATTCGTCCTGGAGCGCGAGGACGAGGAGAGCGGGCTCCGCTGCCACATGTCGCTTTCCTGGACCGAGGCGACCGACGAGGACATCCGCTCGTTCGTCAACACGATCCCCACTCGCGACGGCGGCACCCACGAGCTGGGCATGCTCTCGGCGATCGGCACCGCGGTCATGCGGTTCATGGAGACGCACGACCTGGTCAAGAAGGGGATGGAGATCAAGCGCGAGGACATCCGGGAAGGGCTGACCGGAATCCTCTCCGTCTGCGTCCGCGAGCCGCAATTCCAGGGCCAGACCAAGGGCCGGCTGAATAATCCCGAAGTCAAGGCGCAGGTCGAGTCGATGGTCCGACCCGCCCTCGAGAACTTCCTGCTCAAGAACAAGAGCGTGGGCGACGCGATCGCCTCGCGCGTGATCCAGGCCGCCAAGGCCCGCGAGGCCAGCCGGGCCGCCGCCAGCCAGGTCCGTCGCAAGACGGCCATCAGCGGTCGTTTGAACCTGCCCGGCAAGCTCCACGACTGCGACAGCACCGACCCCGAAGAATCCGAGCTCTTCATCGTCGAGGGCGACAGCGCCGGCGGCTCCGCCAAGCAGGGCCGCGATCGCGACATCCAGGCGATCCTGCCCCTCAAAGGCAAGGTCTTGAACGCCGAGCAGGCCGGCAAGGCCAAGGTGCTCGACAACAAGGAATTGACCGACATCATCAGCGCCCTGGGTTGCGGCATGGACGACCAGTACGATCAGGCCCGACTCCGCTATGGCAAGGTGATCCTCCTGACCGACGCCGACAGCGATGGCCACCACATCGCCACGCTCCTGCTGACGTTCTTCTACCGGCATGTGCCGGGCCTCTTCGCGGACGGCCGGGTCTACCTCGCCTGCCCGCCGCTCTACAAGGTGACCTGGGGCAAGGAGACTCACTGGGCGTCCGACGACGCCGCACGCGACCGCATCCTGTCCCGGCTCCCCAAGAACGCGAACGTGAACATCACCCGCTTCAAGGGCCTGGGCGAGATGCCGGCCCCCCTGCTCTTCGAGACGACCCTCGACCCCTCCCGCCGCCGGCTCCTCCGCGTGGTCGTCCCCGACGACGATCGCCCCTACACCGACCGCACCGTCAGCGACCTCATGGGCAAGGAGCCCGAAGCCCGATTCAAATTCATCATGGAAGAAGCGTATACTGCCAAGGACATCGATATTTAGAGTGCCTCACTCATGAGGTGCCTACACATTGGCCCCATCGGATTCCACACTAACCCGACGCGCCAGCGAGGGTCCGATGGCATTCTCCTCGCTGGCGGGTCGGGTTGGTGTATTGATACCGGCAGGCCGATTTGTAGGGCGGGCAAAACCCACCAAGTCCATACTGCCAAAGAGGTTCGGTGGGTTTCACCCGCCCTACTGGGATAGGCAATGAGCCGAGACGTACGCCGCGCCGGATTCGGAATCGTCGCCACGATCGCCGTGCTCGTCGGCGCGCTGGCGTTCTGGGCGCGTTCGTACCAGCCCCCCATGGCCCTGGCGAAGCAGGCGTATGACAAGGGGGAGTGGGAGCGGGCGGCCGAGGCACTTCGCTCCGAGGTGAAGGCCGAATCCGGGAAGACGGTCGCCCCCGAATCGCTTCGTCTCTACGCGCGGTCGTTGGCCCGCCTCGAGCGCGATGAGCCGGCCTACGCCATCTATCACGGCCGGCTGGATTCCGCGGCCTTGGAGCCCGAAGACCGTTTCCTGATGGGCCTGACGCGTGCCCGCATGGGCAAGCTGGACACGGCACTCGAGCTCTGGGAAGACGCCTGGAAAAAAGGCAGCGATTTTCCCGAGATGCTCGATCACCTCTCTCGTCTCTCGGTGCGATCGCAGCGGATGGACCAGGCGCACGAGGTGGCCACGCGGCTCGCGCAAAAACCGGGCTGGGAGGCCCGGGGGTTCTTCCTGCTCGCCGCTATCCAGGAGTTCCTCGACAACCCCAAGGGAGTCGTCGACGCGTGTCGCTCGGCGTTCGAGCGAGAGCCCGACGCCAAGAGTGCCCCGTTCGATGCCGCCCACTATCGCAGACTCCTGGCCAGGAACCTCCTCCGGCTCTGGCGCCCCGCCGAGGCTCGCGAGCCGTTACAGGCCGTGCTGACCGCATCCGCAGAGACAAAAGAGGGGAAGCAATCGGCTGACGAGACCTACTGGTTGCTCAGCCGCGCGTATTTGCAGGAAGGAAAGACGACCGAAGCGGCCGATGCCCTCTCGCGTTCGGGCACCTTCGGCGCCGACAACCGACACCTGCCCGAGCCCAGCCCTTATCTGGGCTCGGCCTCCTGCGCGGAATGCCACCGTCCCGAGGATCGCAAGTACCAGGGGACGCGACACAACCGCTCCTTCTACCACGGCGCGGGGCTCCTCAACCTCCCCCTGCCCGACCGGCCGCTCGCCGATCCCGACGACCCCAAGATCACCCACACCATCGCCCGGAAGGACCAGAAGATCGAGGTCGAGACGCGCGTCGGCGAACGCGTGTATCAGATGGTCGTGGCCTACGCATTCGGGACCCCCGAGCGCTACTTGACGATGATCGGCCGGGATGACGAGAAGAACTACCGCGCCCTGCGACTTTCGCATCACCATTCGGCCGACGGCACGGGCTGGGACCGCTCCGCGGGCGATGCCGGCCATTCCAACTCGCTCGACGATGTCCGAGGCCAGCGGATCGACGTCCGCGACGGCGTCGTCCGCTGCTTGTACTGCCACACCACCCGCTCGCGCGACTACCGCGAACCGCCTCCGGCGGGGGGAGCCGGGCCCGAGGCCGCCGACCCCGGCATCGGCTGTGAGCGCTGTCACGGCCCGGGCGCGAACCACGTCGCGGCGATCAGGCACGATTTCAGCGACCGGGCGATCCTGAACGTGACCGGCGCCTCCGCCGCGACGATCAACGCCCAGTGTGCCGACTGCCACATCGTCGGCCTGAAAAGCCAGATCGAGCAAGCGCCCGATGACCCGACCTTCGTCCGATCTCCCAGCGTGACCATGACCTTCAGCCGTTGCTACAACGAGAGCAACGGCGGCATGAGCTGCTTGACGTGCCACGATCCCCACGGCCCGGCCGATCGTTCCGCTACCCACTACGAATCCAAGTGCCTTGCCTGCCACTCCCCCACGACCGAGGACAGGGCCCCGGCCAAGGGCCGGCCCTCCGAAGTCGCCGCGACACCGAAGGAGCGATGGGCCCCCTGCCCCGTCAATCCGGCCAGGGACTGCCTCGGCTGCCACATGCCCAAGGTCCCCATGCCCACACTCCACACGACGCTGACCGATCACTACATTCGCATTCACCCAAATAAGGATTCGAAACCAAGATCACGTACCGGTCAATAAGCCGAGTCATGATCCAAGATTATATATCAAATCGAAAATCCGAAATCAGGATGGTGGAATGGGCATAATCGAGGTGGAAGGGCTGACGAAGACGTATCGCGTCGTCCAGAAGCAGCAGGGCGTGAAGGGCGCGATGCGCGGGCTCTTCCACCGCGAGTATCGCGAGGTCCGCGCCGTCGAGAAGATCGGCTTCGCGATCGAGCCGGGCGAGATGGTGGCGTTCCTGGGCCCCAACGGGGCCGGCAAGACGACGACGCTGAAGATGCTCTCGGGCCTGCTCTATCCCACCAGCGGCGAGGCCCGCGTGCTCGGCTTCGTCCCCTGGAATCGAGAAGACGCCTTCCGCCGACAGTTCGCGCTGGTCATGGGCCAGAAGAATCAGCTCTGGTGGGACCTGCCGGCCGGCGATAGCTTCCAGCTCCTCCGGGAGATCTACGCGATCCCACCGGTCGACTTCCAGAAGACCCTGTCGGACCTCACCGGCCTCCTCGGCGTGGAGAAGCTGACCAAGCAGGCGGTCCGCGAGCTCTCGCTCGGCGAGCGGATGAAGATGGAGCTGATCGCCGCCCTGCTGCACAGCCCGCGCCTGCTCCTGCTCGACGAGCCGACGATCGGTCTGGACGTCGTGGCCCAGGGCATGATCCAGAAGTGCCTCCGCGATTATCACACGAAACGAGGCGTGACGACGCTCCTGACCAGCCATTACATGCGGGACGTCGAGGCCCTCTGCGACCGGGTCCTTGTGATCAATCACGGCAGCCTGATCTACGACGGCCCGCTCTCGAGGATCGTCGAGCGGTTCAGCGAATCGAAGCTGGTGAAGCTCCAGTTCGAGGCGGAGGCGCCCGAGGACCTGGATCGATTCGGCGAGGTGGTGCGCCGCGAGGGGCCGTGGGCCGACATCAAGGTGGAACGCACGCAGGTCGCCGCGGTCCTGGCGGCGATCCTCGACCGGCACGCCGTCGCCGACGTGAATGTGGCGGAGCCGCCCCTGGAGGAGATCATCGCCCGAGTCTTCGAGGAGGCCCGCACCAGCCATGACGCCGCCTGAGACCCTGACGGCGCGACCCGACCCGTCGCGCCCGGCCCGCATGACCTCGACGCCGGCGGAACCCTCGGCACCGGCCCGCACGAGACGCGCGGCGATCCTCAAGTACCTGGCCGTCTTCCGCGTCTCGCTCTCCGAGCGGATGACCTACCGCGGCGATTTCCTGCTGGGCACGATCCTCCGCTTCGTGCCGATGATCACCACGATCCTGCTCTGGCGGGCCATCTATCAGGGCGCCGACGAATCGGCGGGGGCCAACCGCACGTCCCTCGGCGGATCGACGATCACATTCAGCTATCGCGAGATGATCGCCTACCTCCTGCTGACCCAGATCAGCCGGCTCTTCTCCAGCATGCCGGGCCTGGCCGGCGGGATCGCCCGCGAGATCCGCGAGGGCACACTGAAGCGGTACATGCTCCAACCCATGGACATGATCGGATATCTGCTGAGCTACCGCGTCGCCCACAAGGTCGCCTACATCGTCACTTCGTTCATCCCTTATGTCTTGCTCTTCTCGATCTGTAGCGGCTACTTCGACGGCTTCCCCGACCTGCTGACGCTGGTCGCCTACGCCGTCTCGCTCATCCTGTCCTTCCTGGTCGGGTTCTTCTTCGAGGCCTGCGTCGGCATGGTCGGGTTCTGGTTCCTCGAAGTCACGTCGCTGCTCTACATCGTGATGACCCTGAACTTCTTCATCTCGGGCCACATGCTCCCGCTCGACCTCCTCCCCGAGCCCTGGGCCTCCATCCTCAAGGCCCTGCCGTTCCAGTACATGGCCTACTTCCCGGCCGTCGTCTTCCTCGGGAAGGTGAAAGGGGCGACGCTCGCCCTCCACCTGGTGGGCGAATTCCTCTGGGCGTTGTTCTTCATGCTCCTGGCGCGGGGGTTGTACCGGCTGGGGCTTCGGCGTTATAGCGCATTCGGAGGTTGAGACCTTGTCCACGCTCGCGACCGTTCGAAAGTACCTCCGCCTGCTCGGCAGCATGTGCCTGTACACGCTGAACCGGGAGATGTCGTTGCGCGGGAACTTCCTGGTCAAGGTCTCGGTCGAGGTGCTCTGGCTGGCGATCATGCTCGCCTTCTACCGCGTGGTCTTCGCGCGGACAAAGATGGTCGCCGGCTGGGACGAGCCGCGATACCTGTTCTTCGTCGGTTGCTTCTTCGCGCTCAACGGCCTGATCGAGATGTTCTTCCTCGAGAGCTGCAACGACTTCGCCGAGCTGGTCCGGACCGGAGACCTCGACGCTCTGCTGCTCAAGCCGATCGACGAGCAATTCCTCATCTCATGCCGGCGCATCGATTGGGGCACAGGACCGAACGTGTTGATGGGCGCCGCGGTGATGGGATTCTCCCTCCTCCAGATGCACTGGCAATTCGACGCCGCGCGAATCGCGGCCTTTCTGCTCACGTTCGCGTGCGGCGCCGCGATCGCCTATGCGTTCATGATCATGCTCACATCGCTCTCGGTGTGGATGGTCCGGAATCAGAGCCTGATGGAGATGTGGTGGCTGTTCTCGAGCCTGGCGCGTTATCCCAAGGAGATCTTCTCGGGCGCGTGGGTGCCGGTCGGCGCCTTCTTCACCTATTTCGTGCCGATCCTGGTGGTCGTCAACGTCCCGGCCAACTCGATGGTGCGGGCCCTCGAGCCGAAGATGGTCGCCCTGATGGTCGTCGCGACGGGCCTGCTGCTCTGGGCAAGCCGCCGCTTCTTCCGCCATGCGCTGCGTTCGTATCGGAGCGCGAGCAGTTAGTTAGAGTCATGACGTGCAATGAAGGCAATCGCATGAGCACGTACCGACCGAAGCTGATGGAAGCCCGGGATGCCGTATCCCGGATGGATGCCCTCTGCGAGTTCATCGAGTTCTGGCTCGGACCTCGCCAGCAATCCTACGGCGAGCCGGCTCGGGCGTTGCGTGCCCGATCGCTACCGATGCCCCTGGAGCGGCTCTACGAGTTCGCCGGCCGCTGGCCGAGCTGGGAGGATGATGGCCCGATGCAGTACGTCGTGCCCGCCCTCTCGCGCCAGGACGGCCTGGTGGCCCTCGAGCATCTGAGCACGGAAGCCGACGGCAAGGTCGTCTTCCTCTCGGAAAACCAGGGCAATTGGGACTGCCGGACTCTCCCGGATGGCGAGGACCCGCCGGTCTGGTGTTATGGCGACCACGTAGACGAACATGAGAACTGGTTCACCGGTGAGAAGCTCGTCTGCGACTCGCTCTCCCGATTCCTCGTGACGTCCGTCCTCCAGGAGCTCTCGCTGGGCTCCCGACTCCACCTCTTCGATGACGGCTTGACCGCTCGCTTCGAGTCGCAGCGCTCCCGGTCGGTCCCCATCTGGACCCACGGACCGTATGTCCACGGCAACGATCACGAGTTCGAGCTCTGGGGCGACGTACTCGTCGCGAACCTCTGGGGTGATCACGGCTTCGCGGCGAACCACCCCGAGGGCATCGCCTTCCTGACGGACAATCAGGGATGCGTTACGCATATTGGTTTGAGTATGTATCCGTCATGGAGCCTGGATATTGGCGAGGACGGCTCCGCCGAGGTCGCCCACCGGATCGCCCAGACGAAGGAAGCCGCCGAAGCACCGGCGGGTACCTTCGACTTCCCGGCCCTCCTCGACGCGCTCACCGCCCGGGCGTCGAAGCAGGGCCACTACGAGCGCGACGTCGCGTTCTTCACGCGTCGGAAGGGCCAGAACTCGGGTCAATTCGCGAAATTCATCGGTGATCGAACGTGGATCAATGGCCTCTTTCGGCTCGCCATCGACAAGGCAAGCCGGCGCAATAAGGCCCTGGCGAAACTCATCGAGTCCGACTGGCCCTCCTGAGTGTGGCATCCGGGGCGAGGTCGGCGCCGGCTACTTGGCCTTCTCCGAAGATGGTGCGGGCGGCCGTCGGAACGTGACGACTTCCGACAGGACGCCCTCGCCCGGCTTGAACTCGGCGGGCCGGTCGCCGTTGAAGCCGCCCGTGCAGACCACCAACGATTCCCGGTCGAGCTTGTAGATGCCCAGGATCGACGGGAGCTCCTGCTGGTCGGGTCCGGTGAACTTGACCCAGTCGAGCGTGCGGGGCGAGGTCGTCTCATCGATCTTCACCTCGCCCTGGGCCTTCAGGTTGAGCCCCTGCGGCGTGGTGATGACCGCGTCCACTCGCCGTCCCTGGACATCCAGGACGACCTTCATCTCACGGCGCACGCCGGCCCTCGCCGTCCATTTGCCCTGGAGCCGGCCGAGGTCGCTTTCGGGCGCGATGTTCTCGCTGCCCGCGCGGGCCGTATCCTGGCATACGTTCACGATCGTGCAGGCCAAGCTCAGACCCAGGAATAATCGTGTCATCTCATGAGCCCTCGAAACAGGCGGTGACGTGCCTTTCGGTCGTAGATCTCTTCGCGCACGGAGGAAACCGACGGCCTCAACGCGGAGAGGCCGTCTTGAGCCACTGGTTGATCTCGTCTCGCATTCGCTGCGTCAGCTCCGGATATTGGGCCGACAGGTTTCGCCGCTCGTCGGGGTCGCCGACCACGTCGTAGAGCTCGGGCTTGCCGCCTTCGGTGATGACGACCTTGAATCGGCCTTCCATCGCGGCGAGCTGTCGCGTGCCTTCGGAATCCCATTCCCAGAAGAGATGCCGGGCCGCACCCTTCGCCTTGCCGGTCCAGACGCCGAGCTGGTCGACTCCATCGACGTGCCAGGATGGGTCCGTCTCCCCGCCGGCGGCCGCGACGAAGGTCGGGAGCAAGTCGGTCAGGTGCGTGACGTCCTCCGAGACGACGCCCGACGGGATCCGGCCCGGCCAGCAGGCCAGCGCCGGCACTCGGACTCCTCCCTCCCAGAGCGTCCGCTTCTGGCCGCGGAACGGGCGATTGCTGTCCAGCGCGGCACTGGCGCCCTGGTTGCCGGACTCGAAAGTCGCGCCGTGGTCGCTCGTGAAGACGATCAGCGTATCCCCGCCCAGCTCGAGCCGTTCCAGCGCCTCGACCACCCGACCGACATTGCGGTCGAGCCGCGTCACCATCGCGGCATATGCGGATTTCACCGCATGGGACGGATCGGTCTCGGGGAACTTGCCTCGGTGACGCTCAACCTCATCGGCCGGTGCGGCGATGTTGAAATGCGTCGCGATCGGCGCCAGGTACAGGAAGAACGGGGCATCCTTGTGTCGTCCCAGGAACTCCACGGCGCGGTCGGTGATCAGGTCATCGAAATATCCCGAGACTTGCACGCGATTCCGGCCCTCCCAGAGGGTCTCGGGGAACTTCTCCCAGGCGTCCACGGCGTCCGTATAGCCGAAGAACTCGTCGAAGCCTTGGTCCACGGGATGGACATATCCCTTCTTCCCCGGCCGGGTCTTGCCATGGTGCCACTTGCCGAAAAGGGCCGTGGCGTAACCCTTCGGCTTCAGCGCCTCGGCGATCGTCACCTGCTCGGACGGCAGATCCTCATCGTTGCGGCGCACGCCCGAGTGGATCGAGTACTTGCCCGTCAAGAACGCGGCCCGGCTCGGCGCAGACCACCGCCGCCGTGTAGCACCGCCGGAAGATCGTACCCTGCCGGCCAAGCCGATCCAGGTTGGGCGTCTCCCACTCCTTCCGGCCGTTGAAGCCGACGTCGCCCCACCCCAGGTCATCGGCGACGATCAGGATGATGTTGGGTGGCCGCTGCCCCTCGGCGGCGGACGTGCCGGCCATGCACGCGACCATCGCCACGAACATCCCGAGCCCGACCGATCCCGCTCGTGCGCACTCCATCGTTGTCCTCTTCAACCGCTCCATGGCGTCCTACCTCAGATGTCGCACATCAAGCCTAGTTCACGGTGCGGCGAATATCGCCCTCCGCCCCATCACCATTACGATCGACCTCTACCAATCGGCGTCTTCAGGTTGCTACAGTTTCTTCATCGGATCAAGCAACAGCTCCAGATTAATCGAAAACCATGCATCCCGACAGGATTAGTCGGAATTAATGCTTCACTGAACCTGGCGGAGGAGCAAACGAGATGGCGTCGAGCATGATCGGGGCCTATGGTCCCTGGGCCGCGGGGCTTCTCGGTGAAGGTCCCGCGCGTCTCTCTTTCCGCCAGGACCAGTTCCGGTCCGGATCGATCGACGCCTGGCGTCAGCAGGCGCGGCAACGGCTCCAGGCTTGCTTGATGCAGCCGGATACCGGCAAGGTCCCGAAGGTTCAGGTCCAGCATCAACTCACTTATGATGGACTGCACATCGAGCACCTGACCTGGCAGCTCCCTTATGGGCCTCCGACCGAGGCGGTTTTCCTCAAGCCGGCCGGCGCCCAAGGCCGGCTTCCGGCGGTCCTCGGCTTGCACGACCACGGCGGCAACAAGTATTTCGGCTGGCGCAAGATCGCTCAGATGAGCGACCAGCTCCATCCCATGATGAAGTCGCATCATGAGCACTATTACGGCGGAGTGAGTTGGGCCAACGAACTGGCCAGGCGGGGATACGCCGTCCTGATCCACGACGCCTTCCCGTTCGCCAGCCGACGCGTGCGCGTCGGCGACCTGCCCGCCGTGGTCCGGAAAGATCTGAAGGAGGTGAATCCCGAGTCTCAAGAGGAGATCACGGCTTACAACACGTTCGCCTCGGATCACGAAGAGCTGATGGCCAAGAGCCTCTTCTGCGCGGGGACGACCTGGCCGGGCGTCTTCACGGCCGAGGATCAGCGTGCGCTCGACTACCTGTGCTCTCGCGAGGATGTCGCCCCGGACCGCGTCGGCTGCGCGGGCCTCTCCGGCGGAGGGATGCGAACTTGCTATCTCGGCGGCCTTGACGATCGTATCCGTTGTGCCTGTTGCGTCGGCATGATGACGACCTGGCGCGACTACATGCTGAACAAGTGCTACACGCACACCTGGATGATCTACATCCCGGGCCTGTCGCCCGACCTCGACTATCCCGAGATCCTGGGACTGAGGGTGCCGTTGCCGACGCTGGTCCTCAACGACAACGAAGATCAGCTCTTCACGCTCCCGGAGATGCAACGCGCCGACCGGATCCTGGCCGAAGTCTACGCCAAGGCCGGCGCCCGGGATCGATACCGGTGCTCATTCTATCCCGGCCCGCACAAGTTCGACCTCCCCATGCAAACGGAAGCCTTCGCCTGGTTCGACCGCTGGCTCAAGGCGTAGGCGGCAATCCGATGGACGTGATCCTTCAACGTTGACCCATCCGCCGTCCTGCCATAACCTTGAGCCATGAGCTACGAAGTTGAGATCAAGTTCCGGTCCGCCGATCACGAGCGACTCCGGCGTCAGCTCGAGGCTCTTGGTGCCGTGGCGGGGCCGGCCGACGCCCAGGTCGATACTTACCTGAACCACCCGTCGCGCGACTTTGCCCGGACCGGCGAGGCGTTCCGGCTGCGTCGGATCGGGTCGGAGAACCGGATCACCTACAAGGGCCCCCGACACGAGGGGCCGACCAAGACCCGCGAGGAGATCGAACTCCCCTTCGCCGAGGGCGAGGAAACGTTCGATCAGCTCATGCGGCTCTTCGAGAACCTGGGATTCCGGCCCGTCGCCACGATCCGCAAGACGCGGACGACCTTTCGCCTGCCCGATCGACCGGATCATCTGGAAGTCGCGCTCGACCGAGCCGAGGGCCTGGGCGATTTCGCCGAGGTCGAGTTGATCGCGGCCACGGAATCGGAACTGCCGGACGCACAGGCGGCCGTGCTGGCGGTCGCCCGCGAACTCGGCCTGACCGAGGTCGAGCCCCGGTCTTATCTCCGGATGGCACTGGAAGCCCGGCAGCCCCGAGCGGACACGGATTCGACCGCCGTCCCGCGTCAAACGCGATCTGATCCTCCGCAAACCGCCTAGGCAGGCCCGGCGGATTCTGGTAAGAACACCTCGCTCCCAGGGACGGGGGCGACTCCGACATTTCTTCGATCACGATCGCGGGCTCGATGGAAGCCCGGGTCGGAATTCGCGATCCTGGCAGAGGTCCGGCGGAGATCGGATCGGGCTCAGCGTGACGCCCGTTCCACGCCTTCGTGAGGCCGGACCTCCCGCAGCACCCGCCGTCCCCCTCCGAACACGATCTGCCGGGACCAGGGTGTCCCTTCTCAAGGAGATCCGCGCGATGGACCGCCGTCGGTTTATCCCCTCTACCGAAGGATTGGAAGGTCGCGCCCTGCTGACTACCACGAATCTCGGTAACCTCTTCGGCTTCCAGGTCAACACCAACCTGAATATTCCGGTCACTTACGAGCAGAAACAACTCCGGGTCGAGCACCTCCCGTTCTACCTGGAGAAGATCCTGCCGGGCCGGTTCCTGCCGAAGGCCGAGATCCAGCAGATCCAGGGCAACTTGTTCGACGTGATTTCGAAGCTCCATAAGCCCAATCCATCCACCCTGGATCACTTCAACTTCGAACTCCGCCAGATCGTGCCGCAATCAGTCGGTCACGGCCGCGAGCGCCGCCGTCCTCAACAACGGATTCGGGACCGTGCTGAATGCGGCCACAGCCTCGCCGTCGGTCGTCGACGGCCTGAAATCCAGCTTGAACCAGTTGGTGACGCAGGTCGACACCGCCAGCCCACAACCGGTCTACCTGGCGAGCAACGATTACTCGCTGGTGCTCCAGACCGCGCTGTCGATCGGCCGACCTATGCCGTCGCCGATCCTGCCCAAGATCGCCAAGAACCAGGGCGTTCAGGCCGGCGCAAGCCACATCAGGACCCCGCTGAAGCATCCCGAGCTGGTCGGCACTTACCATTTCCATACTCATATCCAGATCATCACTCCCGGAGGAGAGGTGGTGGGCACGACGAACGTCCGCCCGAACAACCGTTATAAGGTCCTCATCGACACCCCGCTGAGTCCGGGCATCTATCAGTTCCGGATTCGCGCCTACGACGATGGCGGGAATTACAGCCGGGAAAGCCGCCCGTTCGAGATCAAGGTTGTGCCGAGGAAGCATCACCCGGCGTAGGTCGTTCGTGTCCGGGTGGCAGGCACACGTCTTCGTCGGCATGAGGCGAGTCCAACCGCCGCGAGCCGGCCGACGATCCGACGAGCCCGGGATGAATCCAGGCTAACGCGCCCTGCCCCGCTTGATCGCACAACCGGCCGGAGTGGCTCCTCCGGGGACGAACGGGTCGGTGGGGAAGTCCCCGTCGAGGATCAGGCCCTGGGCCTCGCGCCAGGCGACCAGCAGATGCCACCAGTCGCAGAAGATCGGGACCGACGGCGGGCGATGTTCGACCTCAGGCCGGCCGCCGGGGACCCGGGCCCGGAGGAAGCGGTCGGCGCGGTCGAACCAAACTTTCGCCTCGTCACGCCGGCCCTGGTGCCATAGTGCGATGGCCATCCAGGCGGCTCCCAGGGCCCGGAGTGGGCCGTCGGGCGCCATGGAGACCGCCTCGAGGAAGAGCGGCTCGGCCCGCGCGAGGTCTCCGGCCCGGAGGTAAGCGGAACCGAGCGCCAGCAGGGCCCACGTCCGCCCGACAGGGTTGTTTCCCTTCAGGACGAGGTCGAGTCCGCGTCGTGCGAACCGGATCCGTAGGTCGGGATCGATGGCCGAACCCGGTTCCAGCCCGGATCTGTAGGCCATGAAGGTCGCACCATACCAGGGCGAACGACTCAGGTCGGCGGTCCGCTCCCGCTCCGCGCAGAACCGTCGATAGCCGGCGTGGTCGCCGGCGAGGACGAGGAACACGGCATGTTCTATCACGTCGCCGATGAGCTCGCCTCCGGACCAATCCGATACCCGAGCATACCAGAGACCGGCGAGGCGGAAGCGGCCGATCGAGCCGAGGATGAAGGCGGCCTGGGTTGGGATCTTCCGAGAACCTGGCGCGAGGGCGGCCGCCTTGAGCAGGTCGTCCTGGGCCCGGTCCACGAGATCGAGGTCGGCGAAGATCCGGGCGCGGGTCAGGAACTCCTGGGGCGATTCGAGGCCGATCCGTCCCGCGAGTTCGAGATGGTCCAGCGCGATTCGCCGCGGCTCGGTCCCGGTCTTGACGGAGAGCCCGCCCGCCACGTCGAGGTGGCGGGCGACCGCGCGACGGCGAGCCATGCGGATTGAAGTCGTTTCATCCGAGGTGTCCTCCGGGATGGACCACACGGCCAGGGAATGCGGCCGGTCGTCGCAGATCGCCAGCAGGCTGCGTCCGTCGGGGCTGAAGCGGACCCTGGGATTGAACATGTGGGTGTTGGACACGAGCTGGGCCCGGCCGCGGAGCGTGAGCACTTCCTCGGCCGTCTCGGTGTCCATCAGCTTGATCTGTCGCCGCGAGGCCACCGCCAGCCGCTGCCCGTCGGGGCTGAACCCCAGGTCCAGTGCGCCGGGCGGTCCCTGGAGGGACTGGACCGCCTCCCGCCCCGATTCCAGGTCCCAGATGAGGACGGTGCGGTCGTCGCCGGCGGCGGCCAGTCGACGCCCGTCGTCGCTGAAGCCAATGGCCGGGCACCGATCTCCGGGGACCTCCCGGCGCAGCAGCTCGCGGCCGGTATCGACCTCGATGATCGCCACGAACGCGGCCGGTCGCGAACCAGCCATGTCGGCCGTCGGGACGGTCCGGGCCGCGGAGAGCGCCAATCGTTTGCCGCCGGGGTCCAGCGCCACGCGATCGACGGCCTCGTCCACGGCCTCTCGACGATGGAGGATGCGCTTGGATGTGCCGTCCCAGACGATGATCTCGGTGCGAGACCCCGGCGGACCGGACACGGCGGCCGTGGCGACGCGGGCCCCGTCGGCCGAGAGCGTGGCGAATCGGATCGGCATGGTGTGGCCGTGCAACCACGATTCCCAGCCGCCGTCGAAGCCCCGGTAGAGGGCGACGGTCGGGTCGGAATAATGGATGCGGACGAGTCGTCGGCCTTCGGGGTCGAACGCCGCCAGCTCGGCGGGCGTCGACCAGGGGACCCCGCTGAAGTACGAGATCTCGCCGACCTTGCCGAATGAGGCGGATTCATACCTTTCGATGACGCCGTCGCGCCGATAGGACACGATTTCGCGACCCTGCCGGCTGTAAGCGATCGCCTCGGTCGGCCCGCCGTCCTTCCAGGCCCAGGCGAACGCCGCATCGCCCGTCTCCTCGTCGAGGGTGAGGTCCCAGACCCGGGCCGTCGCGTCCTGCGAGCCGGTGACCAGCCGGTCGCCGTCGGGGCTGTAGGCGAGGCCGGTGACGATGTCGGTATGCCCGCGGATCACGCGTGCGGGTACTCCCGACTCGATCTCCCACAACCGCACGGTGCGGTCTCGACTGACCGAGGCCAGTTGCAGGCCATCGGGGCTGAAGGCGAGCCCGAGGACCGGGCCTTCGTGGCCGGTCAGCGTCTTTCGCAGCCTGCCATCGGCCAGGTTCCAGAGCAAGATGGGGCCGCGTGCCGAACCGCCCGCCAGGGTGCGAGAATCGGGGCTGATGGCCAGGGAGAAGCAGGCGGCCTGATCTTCTTGATCGAGCCGGGCGGCCTCGGCCCCCGTCGCGACATCCCACACCCGTGGATACCCCGCTCCGCCGCCCCAGTCGTACCCGGAGAGGGTCGCCAGCCATCGGTCGTCGGGGCTGAACAGGGCCCCCATGTAGCCGTGCGGGTCGGCGGGGACGAGGGGCGAACGCGTCCCCGTGGCGATGTCCCAGGCCTCGATCGAGCGGTCGTCGCCGTCGATCGCCAGCCGGCGGCCGTCGGGCGACGGCGCCAGCAGCCGGGTCCGATAGCGCGCCGAGCTTCCCTGGCCGGCGGGGATGGGCTTTCCGACCTCAAGTGTCCGGACCAGCCGGCCCGTCGCGGTCTCGTGGACCTGAACGGTGCCGTCGAGGCTCGAGGAGCCCAGGAGGCGGCCGTCCGCGAGGAAGGCGAGCTGCCGGACCAGATGCTCATGCCCCCGGAGGGTGTGCACGGCCCGGCCGGTCTCGGCGTCCCAGACGATGATCGTGCCGCGCCGGACTTCTCTCCCGGGTGATGATAGATCGGATTGCCGCCGCCGGCGGTTGCGATCCAGCGGCCGTCGGGGCTGTAGGCCACCGCGTCGACCGGGCCGTCGTGGCCGCGGAGGGTGAGCAACTGGGCGCGATCCAGATGCTTGAGGAAGTGCCACTCCCAGCCGCGCCGGGCCGGCTCGCAGCGATCGAGGATGGCCTCGGCCTCGGCGATGTTGGCGGCCTGGTGCTCGAGGCGGGCGCGGGCGATCTGGCTGGAGTAGAGGCTGCGCGAGGCCCGGTCGGAGGCGTCGCGCGCCTTCTTCTCCTCGACGAGGGCGCGTTCGGCGGCGGCGATGGCCTTGATCCGCTGCTCGTCCTTGGCCTCGCGCTCGGTCACCGCCTCCCGCCACTTCCAGGTGACCAGGCCGAAGCCCGCCCAGAAGACCAGCGCCAGCGCCGCCAGCAGGCCGGCCGGCACCGGGTTGCGCCGGCACCAGCGGAGGAACTTCTCGCTCTCGGCGGCGCATCGCGCGGACCGGGCGGTCCTCGAGGAAGAGCCGCAGGTCCTCGGCCATCTCGGCGGCCGTCTGGTAGCGGTGGTTGGGGTCGCGTTCGATCGCCTTGTGGATCACGGTCTCCAGGTCGCGCGGGACCTCGCGGTTGAGCTTCCGCAGCCGGGTCGGCTCGTCGGAGGTGACCCGGCGGATCAGCCGGGCGCGTTCGGTCTCCTCGAAGGCCGGCCGGAGGACCAGCAGCTCGTACAGGGTCAGCCCCAGCGAGTAGACGTCGCCGCGGGCGTCGTATTGGCCCTCGAACGCCTCCGGCGGGACGTATCGGAGCGTGCCCAGGACGTCGCCCTTGGCGGTGAGATCCTGCTGGTCGTCAACCTTGGCGAGTCCGAAGTCGGTGACCCAGATGTCGCCGCGGTCGTCCAGCAGGAGGTTGGAGGGCTTGATGTCGCGGTGCAGGACGCCGTGGGAGTGGGCGCAGGCCAGCGCGTCGGCGGCCTGGGAGCCGATCCGTGCGACGGCGCGAATGTAGTCGGGACGGCGGGAAGAGGAGGACAGCGTGGTGACTTCCGAGCCGCCGACGAGTCGAGACGAGCTCGAGGAGGCGCGGCCGGGCGAGTCGCGGGCTTCGCCGGCGGGGCGAGGCAGCGTCGCAAGCGCGAGGTCGGCCGGCTCGCGCGGGTCGAGCGCGGGTCCCGGCTCCGTCGTGCTCCCGCGAGTGGCGGCCTCCGTCCGCTCGTCGAGGGCCTCACGGGTCGCGAGGGAGCCGGCCCAGAGCGAGCGTGCGACGTCCCCGGCGGTCCCCCTCGCGGGGATCGGTTCGAGGGCGTCGAGGGCGGTCGTGAGGTGCGGGTCATCGCCGCCGGCCCGGAGACGCCGGAGCTCGTCGAGCACCTCGTCCAGGCCGTGCCCGGCGATGAACTGCATGGCGAAGTAGGGTATCCCGTCGTGTTCGCCGACGCCGTACACGGCGACGATATGCGGGTGCTGGAGCCGCGCCGCGGCGCGGGCCTCGCGCTCGAAACGGAGGCGCTGGTTGGACGAACGGAGCGACTGGGGCGGGAGCAGCTTCAGCGCCACATGACGCCCTAGCGAGACCTGCTCGGCCTCGTAGACGACGCCCATGCCGCCGCGGCCCAGCTCGCGGAGGATGCGGTAGTCGCCGAGCCGCTCGATATCCGGAGGCCGGGCGGATCGGATTCCGGGAGGACCGTCCTCGGCGATGGCGATGTTCTCGAGCACGGCCAAGGCGGGGAAGACCTCGAGGATCTCGTCGGCGAGCTCGGGATGGCGGTCGGCGTACTCCTTCAGCGACGGCCGCTCGCCGGCGCGGTAGCGGTCGAGGAACTCCTCGGCCAGCTCGAGGACCCGGGACGATCCCGACTCGCCCCCCGATTCGACCATGAATCCCGCTCCGCTCCCGCCGCCGCGCCGCCGGGCCATGCCACTGCCCGGCTCGGGTTCCGAACTCGGCCCGATCCGCCCCATCGTCATCGACGTCCGCCCCCGGGGCGATTCGCCTTCCGCTCCCGCACGCCTCGCGGCCCTGCCCTTATCATATTGCAAGAAGGATCAGCCCGAGTCAATCACTTCTCCGATTCGGATGGATGGACCCGAGGTCTCGGGAGGCGGCCCCCGGGCCGGTCTCCTCGGGGGCATCGACCAGGGCGATGTTCTCGAGCACGGCCAGGGCGGGGAAGACCTCGAGGATCTCGTCGGCGTGCTCGGGATATCGGTCAGTGTACTCCTTGAGCGACGGCCGCTCGCCGGCGCGGTAGCGGTCGAGGAACTCCTCGGCCAGCTCGAGGACCCGCGACGATCCCGACTCGGATTCGGAGTCCGCCATCGCGTTCGCTCCTCGACGTTGGATCGCCCTCCCGGCGCGATCATCGCCGCAGACCGGAATCAGAATTCGAAGCCGGGGATGCTCGCCAGGATCGCCCTCAGCCGCTTCACGGCCCTGAGATAACGGCTGCCCGCGCCGGCCTTGGAGAGGCCCAGCGTCTGGGCGATCTCGGCGATGCTGAGCTGCTCGAAGTGCTTCAACGCCACGACCTCGCGATCGGTCGGGTCCATGCTGTTGAGCGCCTCCTGCACCAGCAGGCGCGTCTCGGCCTTGATGGCGGCCTGCGATGGGGCCGACAGCGTGCCCAGGAGCTGTGCCGCCAGCGACGCCGAATCGGCCGTGGGCAGGCAGCCGCGGTGCAGGTTCACCTCGCGGTCGGCGTCGCGGACCTTGCTGCCGAGGTGGCGGCGATGGACCTCGACCAGCTTCAGCGCCGTCAGGTGCCTCATCCACAAGAACGGCGGCAGGATCGGGTCGCGCGCATACTCGGGGAGCTTGCGCACGACTTCCAGATACGCCTCCTGGAGCACGTCCGAATCGTCGATTCGGCCCGACAGCCGCCGGCTGAGCCGCAGCCCGATCATCCGCTTCAGGCGATCCCGGTAGCCAGAAAAGATCCTGGCCAAGGCCTCCTGATCGCCGTCGGCGGCCAGCCGGAGCAGGCGTCGATCTTCCTCGTATTCATCGGGCTTCTCGTGACTCATGATCTCTATTAGGTGCGAGTCGGAACCGATCGTCCACGTTCTCTCGATTTTTCCCCGGCAGCTCTATCGCCGGGTCCTCTGCCGGATGTCCGCCTCCGACCGCTGTTTTTCCGGTCACGATGGGATCGTGGACAATCCCGTCGGGGCTCTCAAGACCGTCTCGTCGCCGGCCCGCCGCGGAGTGCCGAGTCGTCGAAATCCAGCCCGGGGAGCCGAGCACGGAGCGTATTGGCCGAACACATTAACGATCGACCTTCGCACCCCTGACCCGCCGTCGCGATCCGAAGGCCAGCGATCCGACCACGATCGCGATTGCCCCCAGGGCCAGCGTCGAGGGTTCGGGCACCATCGCGATCGTGATCGAGCCACTGGCGGTCGAGAATGGGATGGAGTTGGTCAAGTTGTTCGACAAGTTGGTGTTGGCCAGGTTGAACCCGATCGTGGCGACACTGCCCATCGGGACCGTCGCGTCAACCGAGTACGAGACGAGGGCCAGCGCGTAGACGTCGCCCGGGTTGAGCGACGTGTAACCGGGATAGCCGCCAGGCTGGTAGTAGCCGCTATCGGCGGCGAGGAAATCGGTGGTCGGGACCGTGAAGGGATTCGTCGGTGCGATCGAGAGCGATAGGCCGAGCTGATCCGCCGTGGAGACCGAATAGATATAGGGCGTGTTATATGGCGAGCCGCCGGTATCGGTCGATACGTCCGTGAAACTGAACCCCGCCGGGCCGGTCAGGGTCAGCTCGAACTGGTCGCCGGCCACGTTATAAGGCGTGCTGCCGGTGGGATCGGTGTCGGTGAGCAGGACCAGGAACGCGCCCGTTGAGCCGGCGCTGGTCGTGATCTCCGGCGCCGAGATGACCAGTCCAGCGGCGTGGCTGGAATCGGGTCGTCCCAGAGAGGCGATGATGCCGAGCGTCATCGCCAAGGCGAGGCCCGGACGCCCCTTGACTTTGCAGAGCCTCGCGCAGACGGCTCTGGATCGTCGAACCGGTTTGCAATTGTGTAGATCGGTGCCGACATTCATGAATCTGTCCTCATGAAGTAAGGGAAAAGAAAGGTCGAAGAGGAAGTCACGTTGCGTATGGCCGTGCAACGACGGCTCAGGAGGTTGACGGCGGCGGGAGCGTGGTCCCGATCCGCTTCCGCACCGCCAGGTAGTCGGCCTGCGTGGGCGCACCGTCGCCGGTGATGTCGCCGAAGATCGTCGGCGAGACGATCCCCAGCCACTGCTGCTGCACGGCCACCAGGTCCCGCACGTTCACCGCCCCGTCGTCGTTCACGTCGCCCGGCAGCACCGCCAACTGGCCGCCGAAGCTCGCCACGTCGGCGTTGCCGATCGTCAGACCCACCCGGTCCGCCAGGGTGATCGGCGAGGCCAGGGTGATCGTGTAGCTCGCCCCCGAGCCGCCGAGAGTCACCGGCCCGTACTGGGCCCCGATGGCGCTGGTCAGCGCCACGTCCGTGGCGGCCAGGCTCTCGGGCGCGTTGAGCGTGATCCCGATGACATCGATGCCCAGCCAGGGCAGATCCGTCTTGCGGCCGGCCGGCAGGAGCAACCCGCCGGGCGCGGCGGGGAGGTTCAGCGCCGCGGTGCCGACGCTGCCCCAGGAGACCGAGGTCCCGGTGACCGCCGCCTGGCTCACGCTCAGCGACGCGGCCGTGGTCGTCGCCGAGCCCGCCGAGTTGGTGAAGACGGCCTGGAACTGGTCGCCGCTCTGGCCGAGCGCGGCCGTGAAGCTGTAGGTGTCCGAGGTGGCGCCGGGGATGGCGGTGAAGCCACCTCCGGAGTTCACTTCCCACTGCACCGTGGGCGTCGGGACCCCGCTGGCCGAGGCGGTGAACGTCGCCGTCTGGCCGACGATCACCGACTGCGGCGACGGGTCGCCGGTGATGGCCGGCGCCTGGACGACGGTCAGGCTGGCCGCGGTCGTCGTCGCCGAGCCGGCCGGGTTGGTGAAGACGGCCTGGAACTGGTCGCCGCTCTGGCCGAGGGCGGCCGTGAAGCTGTAGGTGGTCGAGGTGGCGCCGGGGATGTCGGTGAAGCCGCCGCCCGTATTCACTTGCCATTGCACCGTGGGTGCCGGGACTCCGCTGGCCGAGGCGGTGAAGCTGGCCGTCTGGCCGGCGGCGACCGTGACCGACTGGGGATCCCCGGTGATCGTCGGCGGCGTGGCCGCCGCCGTGGTGAAGCTGAGCACGTCGCCGATGCCATATCCAGAATTGCCGTTGGCCGCCGTGGCCCGGAAGTAATAGGTCGTGCCCGGGCTCAGGCCGGTGATCGGGGCCGAGAGGGTCCCGCCGGTGCCGTTCTGGCCGGCGAGCGTGACCGTGCCGGTGAGCTGACCCGGCGACGTGCCGTAGGCGAAGGTGTAGGTGACGGGATTGTTGTAGGAATTGAGCGTGCCGTTGAGCGTGGCCGAGGTCTGCGCGACGCCGGTGGCCGCCTCGGTGGCGACCGTGGGGGCGGAGCTGGTATTGAAGCTGAGCGCGGGGCCGGGCCCGCCGAATTCGTCGTAGATCGCGAAATAATAGGTGGTATCCGGGGTCAGGCCGGAGATGGCGGCCGAGATCGGCACATAGGTCTGGTAGGGATCGACGTGCCCGGCGTACGTCGGATGACCCAGATTGGTGGGGCTGGTGCCATAGACGAAGGTGAATTCGTCCAGGTACGGTCCGGTGGTGACCAGGGCCTGGAGGGTGGCGGAGGAGGTGGTGATGGCGGTGGCGGCGCCGAGCAGCGGGTCGTAAGCGGCCGGCGGCGCGATCAACAAGCTGGACGAGCCGAAGCCGGAGTTGTTCTGCAGCGGCGAGCCGCCGGAGTTGCCCGAGCCGAGCACGAGCGAGACATTGGCGGACGCGGAGACCGAGCCGCCCGAGGGGGTCTTGCCGAAGGCCATGGTGTACAGGACGCTGCCGTCGGCCGAGCCGGCGGCGCCGCCCTGCTGCTGGCCGCCGCCCCCCGGGCCGGCGACGGCCGTGTCGCCGGAGGCCCTGGTCCCGGCGATGGTGACGGAGCCGTTAAGGTTGAAGACGGCCCCGCCGTACCCGCTGCCGCCGCCGCCGCCGTAGCCTTTACCGCCGTATCCGCCCGTGCCGCCCTTGGCGGAGTCACCGGAAAGGGTACAGTTGACGAGATTGGCCGAGCCGAGCCCGTTTCCGAGCCCGCCCATATTGAACAGTGCGCCGCCCATGCCGGATCCGCCGCCGCCGCCGAAATCGTACAGGTCAACCCCGCCTACACCGCCGCCGCCACCGCCGAAGCCGCCGGGGCCGCCGCCGAAGCCGAAGCTACCGCCGCCGCCGCCGCCGAATCCGCCACCGCCGCCGCCACCGGCTTCGGCGGCGCCGCCGCCGCCGCCGAATCCGCCACCGCCGCCGCCGACGCCGAAGCTACCGCCGCCGCCGCCGCCGCCGCCGCCGGAGGTGCCCAAGATGCCGCCGCTGCCGAATCCGCCGCCGGCTCCGGCGCCGACTCCTACGCCACCGCCGCCACCGCCGCCGTCACCGCCGAGGCCCCCCAAGTTTCCGCCTGAACCGCCCAGGCCACTCTTTCCGCCGCCGTCACCGCCATATCCCCCACTCCCGCTCGTTCCGCTGATCGTGAAGCCGCCACCACCTCCGCCGCCGTAAGATCCGCCACCTCCGCTCCCTCCGCCGTAAGCATCGCCCCCGAAGCCCCCGCCGAAACCGCCGTTCACGGCGTTCATGCCGATCCCGCCGCCAGAGCCAGCGTTCAGGATGGAGCCCGGGCTGTCGGAGGAGCCACCCCGGGCGGTATCGCCGCTGAGGATGACGGTGTTCAGTGCCAGCGTCCCCTGGTTGAAGATCGCCCCACCCATCCCCGCTCCGCCGCCTCCGCCAGCGATGCCATCGCCCCCCCTGGCCAGGCCGCCCTCGAGCGTCAGATTATTCAGCGTCAGATTTCCCGCCGCAAGATTCTCGAGGCCCGACGACACGTAGAAGAACCGGAACGCCCCCGCCGTGCTCGACCGCTCCAGGGTCGAGCCGTTCCCCTCGATCGTCAGGTTGCTGCCGATCGCCGGCAGGGCGTCGGGGCCGTACCAGTAGTTGTCGGGCGCCGTGAAGACGTAGGTCGAGCCGGGGGCCAGGAAGATGGTGTTGGAGGTGTCGCCGTCGGCGTTGGCCGCGGCGATCGAGGCGATCAGCGAGGCGGTATCTCCGGGGCCCACGCGGAAGGTGGCGGAGGACAGCACGATCCGCCCCTCCATCGGCTCCAGCCCGGGTCGCAGCCTCCGCGCCGCCCGCGCGGTCCCGACGCCTGCGTGGGCGCCTCGACGCGTGGCCCATCCGAACCGCCGATCTCCACTCTTGCCGTGATTCATGGTGTCGCTCACTCCTGAAGGGACCTTCGCCAATCGAACCGCACCTCACCCAGCCAAGCATCGAACCGGATACGATTCGCAAGAATTCGAATTGCCAGTGTCTGTTCCAAGATCCCCACAGTGCGGTGGTCGAGCGATCGAGCCGAGCTGTAGGCGCGGACTGTGACCCCGCTGAGGCCGCCTACAAAAGCGGCCGGAGCCATCGATGACGCATCGTCCAGGATCTCGGATTGCTTTTCGGAACAGACCTTACGTTCCGGGGCATTGCGGCGCCTTTCGCCTCCGAATCCTCGGTCGAAAGTCACCCGCGTACCCTTATAAGTGCGAACGCGAAGCGATCGTCTCTATCGCGATCGGATTTTTTCCGGAATCCCGTCGCCTCGGCTTGCAGAGGACCGTCCGGAATGGGGCCTCGGCGACGCTAGAGCGCTTCACGATTGGCTTGCACGCACCCGAAGCTACCTCGAATTCACCCCCCCGAACCCCCCCTTCGTTAAGGGGGGGATCTTGGAGTGCGCCCCATCCCCCCCTTACGAAGGGGGGGTTCAGGGGGGGTTCCGCGGGCTTGACCAACGCTATCGTGAAGCGCTCTAGGAGGGACCTGTAACCCCGCGAGCGAATCCGCGGCCTCGCAGAGGCCGCCTAGAGAATCGCTCATCGCGCAATAGAGCTCAAAGCATCTGCCGACGGGCCAGGTCGCGGAACGGACCCGGCTCGGCCAGGAGCTGGTCGTAGCGCCCGGATTGGGCGATCCGGCCGTCCTTGAGGACGTAGATGCGATCGGCCTTGACGATCCCGTCGAGGCGGTGCGCGATCACGACCCGGCTGACGCCCCGGAGCTGATTGGTCAGGCTGTCGCTCACGATGCTCTGGGTCACGTTGTCGAGCGCGCTGGTGGCCTCGTCGAGCAGGAGGATCCGGGGACGGTGGACGATCGCCCGGGCGATGAGGAGCCGCTGACGCTGGCCGCTGGAGAGGTTGCCGCCCCCCTCCCCCACCAGGGTATGCATCCCCATCGGCATCGCGCGGATATCCTCCTCGAGGCCGGCGAGGCGCGCGGCGAGCCACGCGTCCTCCACGCCCAGGATCGGGGCGAAGCCGACGATGTTGCTGTAGATGTCGCTCGGCATGAGCTGGGCGTGCTGCAAGACCACGCCGATCTGCCGGCGCACCTCCCGCAGGTCCAGGGTCGCCAGCTCGCGACCGTCGTAAGTGACCGTCCCGGAGTCCGGCGACTCGAATCCGAGCAGCATGCGCATCAGGGTCGATTTCCCGGAGCCCGACGGGCCCACGATCGCGACGAACTCACCCGGCCGGACCTGGAGGCTCACCTCATCCAGGATCTTCGTGCCCTGGTCCTGTCCCGGATAACGGAACGAGACCCGATTCAAGGCCAGCGAGCCGGCAAGCCTCACCGGCTCGATTACCGCCGCGGGAAACTCGGTGCCCTCCGCGAGGATCGGCTTGATCCGCGTGCACATCGGCAATAGGTCGAGCAGGCCGATCGCCGTATAACACCCCGCCAGGACCGCCGCCACCAGGTTCGCGAAGGCGATGTTGAACGCCAGGAAGCTCCCCGCCCTCATCAGCTCGGGGTCCAGGTACACGGCGCCCGCGTAGACCACCAGGGCCGTGAGGATCGGATAGACCGCCAGCCACTGCCGGATCGCGTTGGAATACCTGCGCGAGCGGATCGCCTGCGTCAGGCGCTCGCCGTAGCGTCGGGCCCACTTCGCCAGGGCTCGGCCTTCGGCCCCGGCACTCCGGATCGCGATGATCCCGCCGAAGAACTCGAGGAGTAATCCGGAAAGAATCCCGTCGATACGGCGGATCGACACGTCGTGCCGCAGCCGTCCGGCGAGGAGCGAGGCGGTCACCCCGAGCAGGATCGCGACCAGCAGGCTGGTGCACATCGCCAGCCTCCAACTGTAGAAGAAGAGCAGGCCCAGGTTGAAGAGCGAGAAGAGCCCGGTCACGACGCTGGTCACCACCGCGCCCGATGCCCGCTGGAAGACCTCGTTGAGCCCCATCGCGCAGGGCCAGGTCGCCCGAGGAATACCCGGCGAAGAACCGGCTGGGCAATCGGAGGAGCCGCTCCCAGACCGCCGGGATCAGCGTGGCCGAGACCCTCCCTTCCAGTCGCAGGACCAGAAGCCCCTGGCTCGCGTGGAAGACCGCCGCCGCGATCGTGAGGACCCCGAGGAATCCGCAGGTCACGACCAGGCGAGGCAAGTCGGCCTCCGGGAGCACCTGGTCGACGAGCAGGCCCGAAGCCACGGGGATCGCCAGTCCGAGCAGGGCGCCGACGAAGGCCGCGATCAGGACGACCCCGAACTCGCGCGCCAGGCCCCGCAGTCCCCGGCAGAAGCGGACGAGGTCGGCAAACCCGAGCGGCTCGTCGGGGAGCGGCCGATAGAAGGCCCACCCCGTGGGGGCGATGCGAGCGGCCAGCCGTTCGTCGATGGGATGATGTCGGCCCTCGGGATCGCGCAGCTCATAGGCCGAGCGGTGTCGAAACGCGGATCGCCCCGCGGGGAGCAAGGCCACGGGAGGACGGCCCTCGTCGAGGAGCTGGCCGAGCATCGGCTCCCCACGATGTCGCCACCAGCCCTCGCGCAGGCTGACCGGCCTCACCTGGAACCCGGAGGCCCGCGCCAGCTCCGTGAGGGGGTCGCCCTCGGCTTCGGGTTCCCGATCGGCTCCCGCCTGCGGGGCACGGACCTCGATCCCGATCGCATCGCAGACGGCGCGACCGGCCGAGGCCAGCGCCTCGCCATCTCCGGCTTCGTCCGTCGCCTCGGGAGCCGACCCGGCCGCCGCGGCCAACTGAGACCTGATCGACTCGATGAGCGCGGCCTCATGGGCGAGCGACCGATGGACCTCTCGCCACCGGTCCTGCGATTCTCGCTCATGGACCTCCGCCATGAAGTCGAGCGCCGTCCGATGGAAGTCGTCGAGACCCGCCCATGGGTCGCCCGATCGGATCATCTCCGCCGTGCTGCACGTCGTGACCCGGCAAGCCTCGTCGGCCGAGAGCCATAGGTGCTCGGTGACCGGGAAGCGAGCCTGTAGCTCCGTGATCGGCAGCGGGACACGATCCAGGAACGAGGACGAGCCGCGGAGGTGGCGAACCCATGCGATCCCGGCCCGGACGCCGTAGCGCGTGCCGGCCTCGAAGGTGACGTCGGCATCCGGCGCCAGCTCCTGGCTGGGCCGCGACCCGATGGCCCGGTTCAGCGCCATGCCGACGCGAAAGAGCCAGTCGTCAACCAGCACGGCAACCTGCTCGGAGAGCCCTTCTTCGAAGCTCAGTCGGATCAGGTCGCCCCGCGAGAACTTGAGGAGCTCGGCCGGCCCCGCGCCCACGGCCAGCAGTCGCCCGCCGAGTCTCCCTCGAACCGCGCTGATGGCGAAGATCGAGCCCCCCTCCTCCACCCGGCAGAGGTGCCGACGTCGCCCTTCGACGGCGCCCGGTTCCATGAAGGTGAAGAACACATCCACCCCGCCCGAGGTGACGAGCCAGACGGCCTCCGCATCGTCGAGGGGCAGCGGCAGATTCGCGGCCGTCCGCTCCGGTCGGCTGTAGGGCAATAGCTCCTCGACGATGAATCTCGGCCCATCGGACTCCCGATCGAGGCCGGTGATCCCGCGCGGTTCCACCTTCGAGGGCGAGCTCGATGTCGAGTCCGCGGGGTCGCTCGCCGCGAATCCGTTGGGTTCGCCGTGATGCGACGCCAGCGCCGGGAACGGTGCATGTCCGCGGTTCGCCGAGAGGATCCGGCCCGTCAGGCGACGCCCGGGCAGGGCCTGATGAGAGACCAGTCGGGCATACTCGCCCTCATCGTCGGCGATCAGGACTTCGTGGGTCCCGCGCTGGACGACATGCCCGCCGCTGAGCACGATGATCTCGTCGCAATCCCGGATCGTGGTGAGCCGGTGCGCGATGATCAGGCAGGTGCATCCCCGGCGCCGCAGATGGTCGTCGACGATCTGCTCGGTCTTCGGATCCAGGGCGCTGGAGGCCTCGTCGAGGATCACCAGGCTCGGATCGCGGGCCAGCGCCCGCGCGATCTGGAGCCGCTGACGCTGGCCGCCGGAGAAATTTCGACCCTGCTCGGCCACGGGCGCGCTGTAGCCGCCCCGTCGCATCAGGAGATCGCGATGGATCGCCGCGTCGACCGCCCCCTGCACCAGCCGCTCCATCGGGATCAGCTCATCCCAGAGGCTCAGGTTGTCGCGCACCGTCCCTTCGAACAGGCAAATCTCGGCGTCCACCAGCGCGACCGAGCCGACGAAGACCTCGCGGGGGATCTCCGCCATCGGGCGGCCGTCGAAGAGGATCTCCCCGCTCCACGGCCGGTATAATCCCGCGAGGAGCCGCCCGATCGTGGATTTCCCGCTCCCCGAGCTGCCGACCAGCGCGATACGCTGGCCCGGCCGCGCGACCAGCGAGAACTCCTTGATCAGGGGCTCCTCGACCGTCCGGTTGTAGCCGAAGGAGACGTTCCGGAACTCGACGTGCCCGCTCAGGCGATGGAGCTCGGCACGATCGCCGGCGGCGTCGCCCGTCGCCGAGGATTCGATCCTCGGGGCGTCGAAGACGGGGTCCAGCGGCCGATTGCGGACGTCATCGATCCGGTCGAGATCGGCCCGGAGCTCCTGGATATCCGTGCCGAGGCGAGCCAGGTCGCGAAACGGCTGATTGAAGCCCACCAGCAGCGTCTGGAAGGCCACCAGGGAACCGATGCTCAACGTGCCGACGATCACCTGGTAGCCGCCGAAGCCGAGGACCAGGACGGTCGTCAGGCCGGCCAGGAGCGGAGGCAGCGCGACCAGTAGCGCATCGCAAGTGCCGAGCTCCTGCTCGGCATTGATCATCCGCGCCTGGTCGCCGGTCCATCGGACGAGCAGGTCCGACTCGGAGCCCGTCGCCTTGATGCTCTCGATGATCTGGATGGCCCACATGACGCCCGCCATGAGACGCCCGCGGAGCTGCTCGATCGTCCGATTCCGGTCCACCCGCCAACGGCCGACGAGCTGGAGCGCCAGCAAGTTCAGCCCGCTCATCGCGACCCCGACGACCGTGAGGAGCGGGTCGAAGGGGAGCATCACGGCCACGTAGACCACCAGGGTCAAGAGGTTGACCGCCGTGGTCGCGAGCTCGCCGGAGATGAGCTCCGCCACCCGCGCCGCCTGATGGGCCCGGGTCACGATGTCGCCCGTGAATCGCCGCTGGAAGAAGGCCACCGGGAGCCCGAGGGCGTGCCGGATGAAGCCCAGCGATTCGCCGAGCATCAGCCGGATTTCCAGGCGAGTCAGGTAGACCTGCTGGAGGCCCGCGGCCGCCAGCCGCATCACGGCCGTCCCGGCGATGGCCAGCAACAACGGCCGCAGCCAGTCTCGATGGCCTTCGACCAGGATGCCGTCGATGAAGAGCCGCAGGAAGGCGGCGGCGGCGAGGTTGGGGATCACCAGGGCGAGGCCCGCCAGGATCACGAAGACCAGCGCGGCCCGGGACCGGGAGAGCCGTCGGATCACGCCGAGCAGCGCGCTGGGCCGCCCCTTCTGCTTGACGAATTGCGGGCCGATCTCGAAGGTGAACGCGATCCCGCTGTAGCTGCGCCGGAATTCCTCGAAACTGACGGTCCTGCGCCCGACCGCCGGGTCGTTCAGGTAGACCTTCCGCCGACCGAACCCCTCGACGACCAGGAAGTGATTGAACTCCCAGAAGACCAGGAACGGCGTCCGTCGCGTGGTGAGCCCCTCGGCCGGCTTCCGGAACGCCTTCACCTCCAGGCCGTGCCGCTTCGCCGCTTCCTTGATGTACAGGGCGTTGCTGCCGTCGCGAGAGACCCCGCATTCCTCGCGCAGGACGTCCGGGGGGACGTACCGCCCGTGGTATTCCAGGATGATCCCGAGCGCGGCGGCGCCGCACTCCGCGGCCTCCATTTGCAGGACGGTCGGAGTCTTGACCGGGCGGGACCTCCGCGATTCTGAGCTAGCCATGCGTTCGGCGTCCGCGAGGAATCATCGCGTTCGAGATCCGAGGGGAATCATCCGGCGACTCCTTCCGTCTCCCGGAAACGGGGAAGGGCCTCGAAGGACCGGCGCCGTCCCCACGTTTGCTGGGAGACTTACTGACTAATCGACGTCGACGAGCTTCTTGGTCCAGGGGAGGATCAGCTTGATCAGCCTTCGCCTCTCGACCACGATCGCGGCCTGGCAGAGCGTGCCCGTCTTGAGGGATTGGATCGATCCGGACGATGACGACCAATAAAAGGGATTGAGACGGTCGGACCGCCGGGGCTTGCCCGGGGCTGACCCGCGCGGATCCTCGTCGAGATGGACATGGACCTGGAGCAGGACTCCCGGCGCATACCGCTTGAGGAACACCTCGACGAGTTCGGGGTGCTCGAGCGCGGCCTCCATGGCAAGTTTGGTCGCCGGCAGCTCCGAGATCGACACGACCCGGCCTCGGATGAACCCGTGCTCTTCTCGCTTGACCGTTGCCGGCACGACTTCGACGCGGTTGCCGGGCACGATCTTCTTCCCCTCCCCGGCCGGCACGAACACGATCGACTCGTAGGAGGGCTCGGAAGCCTCGGCCCCCTGCTCCGCCTTCGGCGAGTGCAGCAAGACGACGGGTGCCCCCTCGCGGACCAGTTCACCCCGCGCGCTGAGGATATCGGCCACCATCCCGTCCGCCGGGCTGACGAGCTGCGAGGTCCGCTCCATCTTCTTGACGTCCAGGGCCAGCTTGTTCTCCAATTGCCCGATCTTGAGCCGGCGCTCGAGCCGGGCCCGGCCCCGCGCGTTCTCCGAACTGACGCGATCCAGCTCCAGCTCCGCCATTCGCGAACGGCCCTTGTTCAGGTCGTCGCGGACCTCGTAATACTTCTCGCGCGTCTCCAGCAGCTCCAGGTCTCCGAGTTGCTTATGAGCCCGCAGCCGATCGGCGCCATCGACCGCCCGCCGGACGATCTTGAGCTTTTCCCGCAAATCTTCCTGGGCGAGGAGCTGGGCCTGTTTGACCTGCGTGATCGCCAGGTCCTTCCTCTCCCGCTCCTTCTCCTCGAACTGCGTGAATTCCCTGTCTTCTCGCCGGAGGTCTTCGAGCTTGGACCTGGCCTCGTCGATCGCATCCTTGAGATCGTCCTGAGCGATCAGGCCGATGTCCTCCTTCTCTCTAACGCGATCACCGGCCTTCACATGGAGCGCGATCAGCCGGCCGGTGGCCCGGGCTCGCACCTGGGTCAGCCGGTCCTTGTCGATCAGGAGAATCCCCTCGCCGTTCACCTTCGTCGGGACCTTGTAGAGGATCGCGAAGACGATCGCGGAAATTCCGACCGCGAACAGAGTCGCCAGGTAAACCCAGGCTTGGACCGTCGTTACGCGAACGAGCGTATCCAGTTGGTCGAAGGAGATCCGGCTCGCGTCCGATCGCGGACTCGATTCCGTCGCCGTGGCCGACACCGGCACGTTCTCCATGTTTCTGCTCCACTCAACGCCGGCCTCGAAATTCGGCTCGAGAGAGACTCGATCGCTACTCCAGAGTGTACCGCGTTTTGGGAGATGAGATAAATTAGGTCGAGCGGGAATTGATCGAACGAGATGGGTCACGTCTCACGCTTGTCCGGGACGCGAGCTCCTCATTAGAGGGGATTCAGGGTAGATCGCCACGAAAAAGCCCCCGAAGCGGCCTGCGCCGTCGGGGGCTCGTGGAGTCTCCATCACGATCCGATGGGTCCGGACCCGTTCAACGGACCGAATCGATCGATGAGACGACCAATCGCTTCCACTCCTCAACCTTTGTGGGAGACGATGATCTTGGGCTGGGGTGGAGGAAAGGGGTTCGTCGCTCCCCCGGAGATGGCGCGCAGTTCCTCGGAGGTCAAGTTCACGGTCTCCGGTTGCTTCTTCTCCGCCTCGTTCTTGGACTTGCTCGGGTCTCGCGGTTGATCGGCCATGTTGGACTCCGCAAGCAAAGGTTTCGTTCAGTGTTCCCTACTTCTAATACGAAGGACGACTCTCTGATATAACACGTTCTTCGGAATTCTTGCAAAGGATATTGCGTCGAGCCGACGGCTTTGTGGGCCGAGTCCGGCAAATCTGGCCCGGAGGACGCTTGGGTGTGAAACCCAACGATGTGGCGCAAGGACGCGACGCCTCAGGACTTTCCGACCTCAAGGTAGGAAAGGTTGCTCGGGAAATTCGAGATCCAAAATGAGCGGTTTGAGATCGGCTCTCGAGAGCAGGAGCCACGAGTCGGGATCGGCAACGAGCATTCCGAGGTCGCGAAAGCCCAACGAAACCGCCATGCGAAGGTTATCGGCGGCCTGATCGAGATCGATCTCCCGGAAGGACCGAGCGGGTTCGCTGATGGGAGTTTTCCCGTATCCCACGAGGGCGGCTCGGGTCACTTCCTGGAGGGCGAGTTTCGCCAGTTCCAAAGGCTCGGCCTCTTTCCACAAGAGCAGACGTTCGACATCGAGCAGATCGGCTTCTCTGGATAACCCCTCCGCCCGCAGGAGGCGGCCGAGCTCCCAGATCGCCTCGCTCAGCGATCCCCGCGCCGGGTCATCACGCTTCGTCGCCGTGCCGAGGGGCTTCAAGATCGCAACGGCCCTCCGGAGAATGGCTATCGCCTCCGATCGCCGGCTTTGGTCGGCCAGGGCCAGAGCCTCTCCCGTGAGGACCACGCCCAGTCGACTTTCGCGGGGCGTATCCACCGTCGCGGACCCGGCAAACCGATCCAGGACCGCATGCGCCCGAGCAAACCACTGCTGTGCTGAGGCCGAATCACCCCCGTGACGCAGGATCATCCCCAACATGGCGAGCTTATCCGCCAGATCGAACGTAAACCGTTCATCCTCGGGGTGGGCCGCGGCGAGCGACTCGCGGATTTCGATCGCCCGTCGGTAGTGAGGTATACCTTCCTCGACCCTCCCGAGGTCGACGTATTGCTCTCCGAGGTTCTCGAGTTCAATGCACAATTGGGTCTGATACTCGTCCACACCCGGAGAAGCCGCCACGGTCCGTTCCTGTTCGGCGATCGCTCGCGTGAAATCCGTGATCGCCTCCGCATTGTTCCGGATCTCGTCGTTCAGGTAACCCAACCCGTTCCAGCTTCGACTCAGCACGCCGCGGAAGCGTGGCTGATCCGGCTGCGAATCGGCCAGCCTCTGGAGGATGTCGATCGACTTTTGGATCGAGGCGAACGCCTCCGGATCTTGTCGCGCACGATGCTGGACGTCGGCGATCCCGGCGAGGTTCACCCCGAGATTCTCCTGGAAATCGATCACCGACGGATGCGCGGCCACGAGCGCCGATCGGAAGACCAGCGAGCGCTCGAAGGCGGCGAGTTCCGCCTGGAGATTGCCGTTCCGGCGTTCGACGGTCGCGATGTTGTAATGGGCAAGCGCCAGCGAATTCAGGAGCTGGACCGGCCTGGGGCCGGACGTGATCTGATCGAACAGAGACTGGCAGATGCCCTGCACCTCCTGGAACGACCGAAGGGCGTTGGAATAATCGCCTTGCTGGTAGTAACCGTACCCCTGGACGTTGATCATGTCCGCCAGCTTCTTCCGGTACTGGTCATTCTCGGGGGATCGATCGATCAGCCGTTTCTGGATGATCTCGGCCTTCTTGAGCGACTCCAGGCCTCGCTCGGGGAAGCCCTGGCCGGCCTGGGCGATCCCCATCTCCTTGTAGCACTCGGCCAGGCTCGCCTCGTAGGCCGGGACATCGGGATGCTTCGCCGCGATCGGCTCCAGGATCGCCCGCGCGTTCTCGAGCGGCCGGATGGCGGCCGGGAAATCCTTGTCGGCCGTGAGTCGTTCGCCGACGGCCAGGTAGCAATCGGCCACATGACCCCGGGCGCCGGATCGTCGGGGGCGGAGGCCGCGACCTGCTCCCAGATGGCCCGCGCCGCATCAAAGGAGACGATGAGTTCATCGGTCGTACCGATCTCCCGGGCGATCTCGCCGACGCGAAAGTGGGCCTCCGCCAGCTCTTGCCGGAGCTGTGCGTCATCGCCGCGCTGCTTGACGAAGTCCTTGTAATACTTCAACGCCGTCTCGAGCAACTCCTTGCGCAAGGCGCGGATATCGACGGAGTCCTGTTGCTTGAGCAGGGTATTCTGGCTGACGCTCATGAGATAATCCCGGACGGCCGTGTTCGCCAACTTGAAGTTGGTCTGAGCCAGCTCGCGGGCCTCGGCTTCTCGTCGGCGTCCCTGCTCCACGACCACCACGCCGATGGTGGCGGCCAGAGAGATGCCGATCAAGGCGGCGCCGGCCGCGTAGGTCCAGGTCCGGTGCTGGCGGAGCCAGCGGGCGGCGCGTTCGGGACGCCGCTCGGGATAGGCGGCGACCGGCTCGTCGGCGAGCCAGTGCTCGAGGTCGTTGGCCAGCTCCCGAACCGTCGCGTAGCGATCGTCCGATTGGAAGGACATCGCCTTGAGGCAGATCGCCTCGAGGGGGGCCGGAATCGAGCGCTGGACCGCCCGAGGAGGGCGAAACTCCCCCTTGCGCACCAGCTCGATCACGCGGAACACCTTGTCGCCCTTGAAGGCGACCCGGTCGGTGAGGAGTTCGTAGAGCGTGGCGCCCAGGCTGTAGACGTCGCTGGCGGGGCCCAGCTCGTCGATGGCGCCTCGGGCCTGCTCGGGACTCATGTAAGCCGGGGTGCCGATCGTCTGGCCTTCTTGGGTGTCGCCGGAGAACGTCTTGGTATCCGACGCCGACGTCGCCAGGCTCGGCTCGAAGTCGTCTCCCGGCCGCGTCGTGGTGATGTCGGACTTGCCGATCACCTTGGCCAGGCCCCAGTCGACCACCAGGGTCTCGCCGTAACGGCCCAGCATGATGTTCGCCGGCTTCAGGTCGCGATGCAGCACGCCCCGGCTGTGCGCGTAATCGATGGCATCGCAGACGTCGAGGAATCGGCCGAGCAACTGCCGGAACTCGATCCCCCACATCGATCGCGATCGGCCGCCGTCCATCGCCGAAATCACGCCGGCCCGCACGTGAAACTCGCGGATCGCCGCCGAGAGGCTTTCTCCCCTGATGAATCGCATCGCATAATAGGGTCGGCCGTCGGCGTTCCGACCCAGGCTGTAGACCGGGACGATCCCCGGGTGCTCGAGGTTGCCCGTGATCTCCGCCTCGATCAGGAACCGGGCTCGCTGGTCTTCCCGATCGGCATACTGGGGCTGGATCACCTTCAGCGCCACCTCCCGCTGCAGCTCGCAATCGCGGGCGACCCAGACCTGGCCGATCCCTCCTTGGGCATAGGGACGGATTCGAACGAAACGCCCACCCTCGGCGGATCGAGACTCTCCGCCGGCGGACGGAGTCGGCTCGACACCGCCCACCGGCAGGGTCTCCTGATTGTCGATCGAGACTTTCTCGACGGCCGGAGTCGGGGGTCCGGCGGGCGGAGTCGGAGGTCCGGCGAGCGTCATCCCCAGCGTCGTCTTGAAGGCGCAGTCCCCGATCTCCGTCATGACCTCGAGCGTCAGGTCCTGGGCATTCCACGCATCCAAGCACACACGAAGATCGTGATTGTGACGCGTGAGATGCGACGATGCCAGGCACTGGAGGGCATGAAGGCGTTCCCGATCGAGAATCCCCTCCCGCAAGAGCAACTGGGCCAGGGACTGCTTCTGATCCTTGCTCCACGCGTTCAACGCCGCAGTGAGGCCAGGGCGCGGGATCACGTCGGTGAGGAGGGCCAAGACCGCAACGAGCAGATCACGATTCGCCTCGTCCACGACAATCCCCTTCGACTGCCCGTCCGGTTCGTTGGACCGGAAAGCCCTGAAACCGCCTCGACGGTTTCGCCAATCGATCCATCATAATAGGATGGACGGAGTTTGCGCCGATGACCGGACATAAAATGCCAATCGAGCGAGCCTGGTCCTCGGGTAGCCGAACCGCCCGATCGCCCGCTTTCCCGCGCCAAACCGAGTGGGTTTACCCGGAACGCGCCGGCCGTCAATATCATAACCTCGAGTGACCGGCGCGAGATCACCTTGAAGGCGCCGCCATCGGACCGCATAATAGGATCTTTCGCCACGCCGGTCGGCGGCCGCCGATCGGTCCCACCGGCCGTTGCACGGAGATTGCGGATCCATGAAATCCAAGACCAAACATCGCAAGAGTTACAAGTGGCGCAAGCGTGCCGATAGCTCGCCCATCGCCAAGGGCCGCCGCGCGAAGATTCATGGCACACGCAACCCCAGCAAGCGCAAGCATCTCGGCGGTCGCGGCCTCTGAGAGGCTCGGCTCCCGAGACTGACGGACGAGTGGCATGCCCATAGGCCCTGGCATATCGTTCCGCCGTCGATTGCCGTCGATAAGCGAGATCGCCCGGAGCGGTCAGCCGATGGCTTGCTCACGCCGTAACCCCATCGGAGCCACACTAACCCGACGCGCCAGCGCGGGTCCGGAGGCATTCCCCTCGCTGGCGCGTCGGGTCGGTGTGGGCTGCATGCTATCCGATCGTGAATCGCTCTAAATGCCCCCGAGCACTCTCGCTCGGCCGACCCGAGAAATCGCCTTCATGAAAGCCGCGATGCGAAGGGTGACCCCTTTTCGCTGGGCGAGGTCGTACATCTCGCGGAACGCGTCGACGAGCTTCCGTTCCTCCTCGCGCTGGATCTGCTCGAGGGGCCAGCGGAAATGCTGGAGGTTCTGGACCCACTCGAAGTAGCTGACGATCACGCCGCCGGCGTTGGCCAGCACGTCGGGCACCACGGTGATCCCGCGCTCCACGAAGACCTCATCGGCCTCGGGCCAGGTGGGGCCGTTGGCGGCCTCGACGATGAGTTTGGCCTGCACGGCCCTGGCCAGATCCCGGTCGAACACGCCGCCGAGCGCGGCGGGGATCAGCACATCGACGGGCATCGTCAGGAGTTGCTCGTTCGTGATCGTGTCTCCCCCCTTGTATCCGACGATCTTGTGCGAGACCGCGACGTGGCGGTCGAGATCGGCGATGTCGAGCCCCTCTTGATTGACGACGGCCCCATAAGCATCGGAGATCGCCAGGATCTTCCCCCCCATCTGATCCAGAAACCGCGCCGTGTGACTGCCGACGTTGCCGTAACCCTGGATGGCGAACGTCGTGCCGGCGATGCTCCGCTCCATCCGCGCCAGGACCTCGCGGACGATGATCGCCAGTCCGAATCCCGTCGCCGCCTCGCGACCCGCCGACCCGTGAAATTCCACCGGCTTCCCGGTCACACACGCCGGATGAAAACCTTCATATTTGGCGTATTCGTTCATGATCCACGCCATCACCTGCGCATCGGTTCCCATGTCGGGCGCGGGGATATCCTTATGGGGCCCGATCATGTCGTGGATCTTCTCGATGAATTTGCGCGTCAACCGCTCCAGCTCGCCGCGGGATAGCTTGCTGGGATCGCAGTTCACGCCCCCCTTGGCTCCGCCGAAAGGCAGGTCGACGATCGCCGTCTTCCAGGTCATCAGGCTGGCCAGAGAACGGGCCTCGTCCTGGTCGACGGCCGGATGATACCGCAATCCGCCCTTGTACGGCCCACGGGCATTGTCGTGCTGCACCCGGTAGCCGATGAAGTTGCCGATCTTGCCCGAATCCATCTCGATCGCGACCTCGACCCGGACCTCGCGATCGGGGGTGATCAGGAGCGTTCGGATGTTCTCCGTCAGATCGAGGGACTTCGCAGCCTGATTGAAGTAATAATTCGTGGCCTCGAAGGCTTGCATCAGAGCGCCATTCCCCGGATAACTGGACCGACAAAAGAGCGGACCAAACCGTTGCCTCGCGCCCCGATCCTAACGGACCACCCGCACCCCCCGCAATGGGCCTCGTGCCGTCCGGCCACCACGGAGCCGATCCCATGTCGCCGTGCCGACTCGCTTTTCGGACAGGCCTTGCCTAACGCATGACGTAATGCAATCATTAGTAGAGCATGAACGATTTCTATGGGATGATGCAAGAATGGAACCATGGCGTCTGGCGGAATTGACCTACGGCGAGATCAAGGGGACGTCTTCGTTCGATGTGGCGGTGCTTCCCCTGGGCGCGACGGAGCCGCACAACCTCCACCTCCCGTACGGCACGGACACGTTCCAGGTGGACGTGATCGCCGCGCGGGCCTGCGCCTGGGCGCACGCGAAAGGGGCCCGGGTCGTACAGCTCCCGACCATGCCCTATGGGACCGAGACCAATCAGATGAAGTTCCCGATGGCCATGAACCTCAACCCGACGACGCTGGCCCGGGTGATCGGCGACCTGGTCGAATCGCTCGAGACGCACGGGATCCGGCGTTGCCTGCTCCTGAACGGCCACGGGGGCAACGACCTGAAATGGCTGCTCCGGGAGATGCACCGATCGACGACCGTCCATCTTTTTTTATGCAACTGGTATAAAGTCGCCTCGGATGTCTACGCGACGATCTTCCGCGAGAAGGACGACCACGCCGGGGAGATGGAGACCAGCATGGGGCTCGCCCACTTCCCGGGGCTGGTCTCGCTGGGACGGGCCGACGCCGGGTCCGTGAAGCCGACCCGGTTCGAGGCGATCAATCGGGGATGGGTCGAGATCACGCGTCCCTGGCACCTCCTGACGACGAACTCGGGCGCCGGGGATCCGCGCGCGGCGACCGCCGAGAAGGGCTCCGCGCTCACGGACCTGGTGGCGGAACGGATCGGCGAGTTCCTGCGCGAGCTGGCCGCAAGCCCGATCGACGAGACATTCCCCTTCTGAGCGATTGCAACGGAAGAGCCGAAGATGACCAGGATCGACCAGATCGCACCGTCGTCCGTCCCTGTATGGGGAGTTGCCGCACGAATCGGACTCCTGCTCGCGTCGGCCTGCATCGGCCCGGGTTGCGGCCGGGATCACGCCGAGGCTCCCGCCGCGCCCCGCTCGCCGATCGTCGCGAAGGCCGACGAGCCGACGGTCACCTACTACACGCTTCGGGGAGTGGTCCGTTCGCTCGCGCCCGAATCGGGTCGCGTGCTGATCCGGCACGAGGCGATACCCAACTTCATGGGCGCCATGACGATGCCGTTCAAGCCCGAGGACCCCGCGATCCTCGACTCGCTCCACCCCGGCGATACGGTCGAAGGGAATTTGCGGGTCGTGAGGGAAGCCGAGGCCGTCAAGGAGTATCAACTCCTCGACCTGAAGGTGACCAAACCGGCCGAGCCTCCGACACAGGTCATCGACGTATCTAAAGGCAATGTTCTGATTCGTCAACAACCGCGACGCCTGGAACCGGGCGATTCGGTACCCGACTTCACCATGACGAATCAAGACGGCAAGACATTCAAACTTTCCGATCTGCGCGGGAAAGTCGTTGTTCTGACGTTCATTTATACACGTTGTCCCATGCCGGAATTCTGCCCGTTGATGGACCGGAAGTTCTCGGGGCTGGCCCAGCACCTGGACGCGTTCCCCAACAGGGCCAAGGACATACGGCTGATCTCTTTATCGTTCGATCCCGAGCACGATACGCCGGACGTCCTGCGTAAGCATGCGAAGATTCGGGGCGCAGTCCCCCCATTGTGGACATACGCGGTCGCTTCGCACCCCGAGCTCGCGAAGATCGCGGCCCCGCTGGGCCTCTTCTTCGGTCCAGACCGCGGCGAAATCGCCCACAACCTCTGCACGGCCGTGATCGACACCCGGGGGAACCTGGCGCGATTGGAGGTGGGTACGCGACCTAACCGATGGGAGACGTCCGATTTCCTCAAGACGATCTACTCGTTGCTCGCCGCGACCAACTGACGATCCGACCGCATGACGATTCGCCGCAACGTCCATATGAGCATCGGTTTGCGACACCCAACCTCGCGGGACCACGGGCTTCGGCGATCGCTGGATGGGCTGGCTCGTACAAGTGTGACGAATCAAAGCAGGATAAAGCTTCGAGGATGCCGTTGACAGTCGATGGAATAACTCTAAGATGTCGATAAGCACCCACGTTGAGATACGTTCGCGCAAGATGGTGACGGAGCCGTTTTCGGGTGCCGCGGGGCTGAACATCGGGCGAAGAACCTAACCGCTTCTAATTGATCGGTCTTGATTTAGGTCGTCAGGCCCTTGTCCGGACCGTGACAACTAGTCGTCCGAAGTGGGGATTCCCCGCCGTTCGCCGAAAGCAACCCGCGATTCTAACGATCGACATAGAGAGAGGCCGGGGTGCGGACCCCATTCGGGCAGGCTACTAATCGCGATCGATTCATGGACAGGAGAACCTTCTAATGCCGCCAGCAACCAAGCCCAGTCCCAAGAGTGTGACGACGACCAAGACGGTCGGTGCCAAGCCCAAGGTGTTACGCGGGGCCGAGCAGAGATATCACCAGGCTCGACGCGCATCGATCTTGCTGAAGCACGTGAGCGACCCGACGCGCCTCCAGGTGATCCTGATCCTCTCCGAGGGAGAGCGACACGTCGGCGCCCTCTGCGCCCAGTTGAGCCAGAGCCAGCCGGCCGTCAGCCACCACCTGGCCTTGCTCCGCCACGGCGGCATCATCGCCCCGCGACGGCAGGGCAAGAATAATTTCTACAGCCTCACCGAGACCGGGGCCGACCTGGCCCGCGTCGTCACGAACTTGATCGGCTGAAGCCGGTCCAATCCGCCTCGTCGCGCGACGATTCCCTCCCGATCCACCTATGATCGTCTGAGCAGGCATCGAGATTTTTCGCCGATCGTTGCGGCCCTTTTCTTGCTGCGTCATCCCGGTTGCGGTCGGGGCTCCACGACGAGCCCCGACCCTCCCCTCTCCCCCCCTCCGCCGGCCTCCGTCGCTCACGGCAAGACCCGCTGGCCGACCGACGTGTTGAGCTGCAGCATGGCCTTGCGATGCCGCACGGCCGAGTCCAGGTAGGCCTTGACGTTGTCGTTATACCGACGCTGTGCATCGAAGAAGGTGAATATCGTGGCTTCACCCTCCTGAAATAACCTCGAGCGGGCCGCGACCGTCCGGTTCAGGGCCGGCTCCACCTGCGCGCGGATGCGACCGACGATCTCGCGACTGACCTGGTACTCGTTCAACGCCTGGCGGACCTGCGTGATCGCGCGATGCTGCATCGCCGCCAGTTGCACCTTGGATTGCTCGATGTTGATCCGGGCGCGCTCGATATTCCCCTGATTCCGGTTGTAGATCGGCAGCGGGACCGTGATCCCCAGCGCCCAGGACGGCACCCCCTCCTTGCCGTACGGGGCGTTATTCTGATAGGTAAAAGGCTGATAGAGGACATAGGCGTCCGCGAAGCGATTGGCCAGGGCCAGCTTGAGGTTCGCCTCGGCCACCTGGACCCCGAGCCGATAGGCACCGACGTCGGGCCGGCAATCCAGCGCCATGCGGATCAGCTCGGACTCCGGAGGCGGTGGCGGCGCGGCGTCCTCGATCGTCCCGCGCACCTCCACCGAATCGGCCTGGTCCGGAGGGATGCTGAGCATCTCGGCCAGCATCCGGGTCGTCCGGCGCAGCTCCGCCTCGGCGTCGACCAGCCCGATGGAGGCGATCGCGAGCTCGGATCGGGTCTGATCGACATCGCCACTCGATGTGTTCGACTCCTTGTAGAAGGCCTCCATGGCACTCAGGAGCTTCTCGAGTCCCTCGACGGTGACCCGGGAATAGCGAACCGTCTGACGCGCCGCCAGGACGTCAACATAGGCGAGATAGACGTTATCGAGACCCAGACGAACGGCGTTCTGATACTGATTCTCGGTCACTCGCATGACGAGTTCTGCATATATCGTCCGAGCCTGACGCTTGTGAGAAAAATCGATCGGATGTGAAATGTTCAAGTCATACTGGGTCGGGCCGGAAGGACGTTGCGTGCTGAAGCTGCCGTACGGGATCAACTGGGTGTCGGCGTAGAGGATGGGGTTGGCTCGCAGGCTCGCCGTCAGCACGTCGGCTTTAGCCTGGGGGATCTCGAGGAATTGCGCGCGTAAGTCGAGGTTCTGATGGACGTATTGATCCATAGCCTGGTCGATCGTCAGGCCTTGCGGCGGCCCATCTTCCTGGGGGCCGCTGGGCATCTCGAGGCGGCCATAGAACGGAGGCTTGGGAGCCGGCAAGGGCTGAGGGGCGACGATCCCCTGATTTCGCTGAGGGCCCTGATAGGTCCCGCCCGGCGTGGTGATCGAGGTCGGGACTCGAGGCGAAGACGGACCCAATCGGCCGAACAGCAATTCATCGCGCCCGGGCTGGACCCCCTGGAGGGCCCCTCCCCCGCCCGGCATGGTGCCGAAGAGAGACTGGGTCGATCCGGGTGAGATTGCGTTGATGCCGCTCTGTAATTGACCCGATTGCTCGATCGTCGGGGCCTGCGCCAGGACTTTGCCGGCCGGCCCCGCCACCATCGCCAGCCCGGCCGAGGCCAGGAACAGGCCCCTGAAGACTCTCGTCATCGCTTCCAGCCCCCCTTACTCTCGGGCCGCCCCGTTGGCTGAGGGCCGTCGGAACTCCCGCCGCGAAACGCGACCATCGTCCTTCTCCCGCCGGAGCATGGACACGATTCGCGGATTCGTACGATCTTCCGGATTGCATCTCCACCGTTTTATCGGCTCGACCAGGAAGCCGAGTGAAATCGGTTTTACCGATCTCTCGCAGCTTCGCCACTCTCGCGACAATCCGTATATTCGTCATACTCCGCCAGATCGCTCTGACGTTCTCGGAGGAGCGATCCCACCGGCCAAGTTCCTGGGCCCGCGAGCTTGGCTGGAGCGTGGTCCTCATGTGATTGAAATTGACTGGCAATCTGCCTTTGAGCGCGCGATGATCGGGCCTGACCACGGCGAGACAATAGCCGGCTTTCCGGGCCGAACCGTGCACCTTGACGATTGAGACCACCGCCTTCCGAATCATGAGGGTCATTGCGATGCAAACGTTCGGCCGGAATAACTCACGACCCCGCACGGATGTGTCGCGTCGAGATTTCCTCCGCGTCGGCGGCGTCGGTCTCGGGGCGCTGGGCCTCTCGCTCGGCGGTCGAGACGCCCTGGGAGGGGCCGAGTCGTTTTCCCAACGATCGGTCATCCTCCTCTTGATGGTCGGTGGTCCCAGCCAGCTCGAGACATTCGATCCCAAGCCCGACGCGCCCTCCGACATCCGCGGGCCGTTCGGCTCGATCGCAACGCGATGCCCCGGCGTACGCGTCTCGGAGCATCTCCCTCGTCTCGCCTCGCGAATGGACCGCGTGGCCCTGATCCGGTCCGTGTATCACGACGCGGCGCCGATCCATGAGACCGGTCACCAGTTACTCCAGACCGGGCGGCTCTGCCGTGCCGGGGAAGAATACCCGCACATCGGATCGGTCGTCGCGTCGCTCGAACCCGACGAAGGTCCCCTGCCTCGATCGGTCATCTTGCCCGGACCGATCGCGCGGACGGGAGTGGATATCCCCCACGGTCAATCCGCCGGATGTCTGGGACCCGACTTAGACCCGTTCCACCTGGCCGACGACCCGGCGGGCGCCAGGTTCGATCCGGGGCGGTCGCTGGATCGTGCCATCGCCTTCGTCGATGGGGTCGCGGGCCGGCTGGCAACGCCGCGGAAGCTCGCTCTCGCGAACAGCAAGCGGATGACGAGCCCCAAGTCACGGAACGCCTTCAACCTGGCCGAAGAGCGAGAGGCCGTCCGCGACGCCTACGGCCGGACGACATTCGGCCAGAGCTGCCTCTCGGCTCGTCGGCTGGTCGAGGCCGGCGTACGCGTCGTCACGGTCAACATGTTCGACACGGTCTTCGACCGGGTGAGCTGGGACTGTCACGGCTCGTCGCCATTCAGCACGCTGAGCGACTACGCCAGTCATTTGCTGCCGACCTTCGACCTGGCCTTCGGCGCGCTCCTCGACGACCTGGAGCGTACCGGACGGCTCGAATCGACGCTCGTCGTCGCGGCGGGCGAGTTCGGCCGGACCCCGCGCATCAACGCGTCGGGCGGCCGCGATCACTGGCCGGGCGCCTGGAGCGTGGCCATGGCCGGCGGCGGTGTCCGTGGCGGGCAGGTGGTCGGGTCCAGTGATTCTCGCGCAGCCTGCCCTGCCGACCGACCCGTCACGCCCCAGGATCTCCTGGCCACGATGTATCACAGCCTGGGGATCGATGCGTCACGATCCCTGGCGCGGCCCGACGGCGAGTCCCGCGCGATCCTCGAAGACGCTGAGCCCATCGCGGAGCTCTTCGCGTGAATTCCAGTGATGTCATTCAGAGGAATGAATTCTTTAACCACGAAAAACACGAAGGGCACGAAAAATACGAATTCTTCGATAGGAGAACAGGCATTCTGAAGGTGTCGCATCCCGACCTTTCCCACCTTCACCGGCCCTCGTATTCTTTCGTCCTTTTCGTGTATTTCGTGGACTCTCCGGTTTTCCCGACCCGACGACCTCACATCATCGAGAGGCGGAACGATTCGCCCCCGGCTTGAATCCCGGAGCGGCGAGGAAGTTACGGATCGGCTTACCGTCCGCGAAATTCCAGAGTCGGACGTCGCCATCCCAGCTCCCGGAGGCGACGGTCTTGCCGTCGCGCGAGATCGCCACGGAATAGACCCAGTCCTGGTGCCCTTGCAGCTTCCGGATCGGAGTCCCCGAGGGTTTCATGATGTGGACGACCTTGTCGGCGCTGCACGCCACGATGGCCTGTCCATCTGGCGTGAATCGGAGTCGGAAGACCGTCCCCCCGAAGCCCGAGATCTCCCGGATCTGCCGGGCGTCATTGTCCGGGTTCCAGAAGCGGATACGGTTGTCCTCGCCGCCGGTGGCCACCGCCTTGCCGTCGGGCGCGAACGCGACCGTGTAGACCGGCTGGGCATGGCCGGGGAATGTCACGAGCGATTCCTTCTTCTCGACGTCGAAGACCTTGCAGGTCTTATCCCGGCTGGCGCTGGCCAGCCGCTTGCCGTCCGGGCTGAAGGCGACCGCGAAGATCCAATCGGCGTGGTCCTCGATCTGCACGAGGAGCTTGCCGGTCTCGACCTCGAAGACCCGGATCGTGCGGTCGGCGCCGGCGGTGGCGATCTTCTTGCTATCGGGGCTGAACGCGACGGAGAAGACCACGTCCTGCGTCTCGACCAGCTCCCGCACCGGCTTGACGGTCCCGTTGGCCTCGGCCGACCAGAGCTTGGCCACGCCGAAGATCCCCGGGTCGCCGCTGGCGGTGGCCATCCACTTGCCGTCCGGGCTGTACGCGATGTCGTAGACGCGCTCGGCCAGGCCGGTCACGCGACGATCCATGGCCCCGCTCTGGGTCTTCCAGAAGGTCAATTCATGATAGCCCGACGCGGCGAGGTCCGCCCCGTCCCGGCTGAACTCGAGCGCCGTGATCGGGATGGCCACGGGATACGATTCGGGGACCGTGGCCACTTGCGTCTTGCGGAGCACGATCGTCCAGTCTTCCGTCGGCGCGCCCCCGTCGTACTTGGCGCCCTCGGCGACCCAGCGCTCGATGGTCGCGATCTTCTCGGCGGCGAGTGGGTCCTGCTTGTAGGGCATCCGCGGCTGGCCGTCGATGCGAACCAGCTCGACGAAGCGGCTCTCATCGGGCTTTCCGGCCTCGAGCGTGATCCCTTCACCCTGCTGGCCCCCCTTGGCGAGCTGAGCGAAGGTCGTCATCACGTATTTGCTCTCGGCCTTACGCGGATTGTGGCACGCGATGCAATTCTCGACGAGCAAAGGCGCGACGTCCCGTATGAAGCTGACCGGCTTCACGGGGGTCCCGGGCTTCGCGGCCGCAGGGACGGCGGGCTTGGCAACCGCGGGTGCGGCGGGCTTCGCGGCCGTCGGGGGAGCGGGCTTCGCGGCCGTCGGGCTGGGAGGCGTCTGCGGTTTGGCCTTCGCCGGATCCTTGCCGTCGTCACCCCGAGCCGTCGGAAACACGGAGCACATCAGCCCGTAGGCCAGGATGAGGGACACGGCTTTGCGAGACTGGTCTCGGGACATCGTAGGCATTCTCCCTGGTCCGATCGGTTTTCTAGGGCTGAGGCTCCGGACTCTACTTGGACGCGACGATCTTGACCGCGAGTGGAGTGGGAGGAACGGGATAGTCCTTCTTCTGGACCTGGAACGCCAGCGCGACCTGCGCGGCGGCGGCGGTCGGGACGGCCTTGGGATCGGCGACGACCTTCACGACGAATTCGGATCGACCCGGCGGCACCGTGACGGGGTCCGACTTGAGGCCGGCCGGAAGCCCGTTGATTTTCACGTTGACCGGCTCATTGAAGGTCCCCTTCCGGACGACCTTCCCCTTGAGCTCGGCCGTGGTGCCGGGCTTGATCTCGAAGGCGGCCCCGCCCAGCTCGACGGACGCCGGCCGCACCACGGCGAGGGTCACGGCGGGGACGGCGATCGTCCGATCGACGTTGCCGATTTTCCCCTTGGCTTGCAGCGCGATGGTCGTCGTCCCGAGGGCCGCTTCGAGGGCCGCCTGCACCCGCACGGTGCCTTCGATCGCTTTCGCGGCGATCGGGTCGCCGGGGATCGTCACGCCGGCGGGTACCACGAGCGCGGTGATCGCAAGCGCCTCGTCGGAACCCTTGGTGCGCACCAGCTTGACCGGGATCGTCGCCCCGAAGCCCTGGGCGACCTCGATCGGCGCCGAGGGGACATCGAGCGTCACCGGCGTCGCCAGGGCGGGCGCCACGACAAGGCCGTGCTGAGTGATCGTGCTGGTAGGTAGATTGGTCTGATGGGCGAAAACGACCACATTGGATGCCAACCGGTCTCCCGTCCCGTTCGATCCGTCTCCGCGTGCGACGAGTTTGATCGGCGCGGCGGGGAAACGGGCATCCGCGGTCGCCGAGAACGAGAGGACTCCGACGGTCTGGCCGCCGGCGATCGTCCCCGGGCGTACCGTGAGGCCGACGGGAGGGTTGGCCACGGTGACCGTGACCGGCCCGGTATAACCCTTCCGCTTGAGGGTGACGCCCACCGCGGCGGTCCCCCCGCGCGGGATGCTGACCTGGGGCTCGTTGACCTGGAAGTCGAAATCCGGCGTGAGCGGCTCGGCCTCGATCCGGTAGGGGAATCCCACACCCCCGCGCCTCTCGAGGTCGCGGATCACCACGGTGATCTCGTTCGTCCCGCCGGGGACGGTCATCTCGAGCGTGGGGTCGGGCAGGATGAGCGATTGGGCCACATTCCCCTTGGGAGGCAGCGGGATCGTGGTGTCGTCGGCATTGGCGATCACCGCCCCGTTGTTCCCTTCGACGCGCAGGACGGCGTCGAGGGCCGAGCCCAGCTCATAAGCATGAACCTTGATCCTCACGCGTGAGCCCGGCGTCACCACGAGCGTGAATCGGTCCTCGTCGCCGGCCGGATCGATCCGGCCGTTGAAGACCACCGGCGCGACTCCACGAACCGGGGGAGACGTGGATTCGGCCGGCTCGCGGAGCTCGGTATACGAGGAGACGACCAGCGGCGAGATCGATTCCAGGTCGAGGTTGCGCCCGCCGGTCGTCGGCAAGCCGATCATGCACTCCGTGAATTTCGGCCGGAAGAGGTCGCTCCCGAAGGATGCATTCAAGACCGCCACGCCGGCCTGGATCCCGGGGAGAGTCCCTCCGCGAAGCTCCAGGCCGATCGTCTCGCCGGCCCGACCGCCGAGCGGGTAGACCTCCTCGGCCATGGGGATCGCGCCGATGACGAGTCGGTACAACGGCCGGGTCGCCCCTTGATAGCGCGAGTCCGAGATCTCGACCACGTAATCGGTATCCTCGGGGAGCAGGGCCGTCAGACGGGCGTCGGTGAGGAGCCCGGGCGTGTCGTCGGCCGAAGCGATGAAGGCGCGGTTGGCCGCGGCGGTCGTCAACCGGATCGTCGGATCGAGCCCCGAGCCGATCCGCGCACACTGGGCATCCACGACGATCCGCTGCCCCTTGTGGCCCCGGAACCGGAAGAAATCGACGTCATTCCCCGAGACCCCGCCCTCGACGACCAGCGGCGGCTCGGGGAGCGATTGAGCCGTCTCGAAGGCGCTGTTGTCTTCCTTCTCGGCGACCTGAGGGAGCTGGCCGACCGCGAACAGGAACGGATTCGAGACCCCATCGTCGGTCTGAACGCGGACCGGGTAGACGCCGACGGCCGTCTCCGGGGCGACGACCAGCTTGAGCTTCCAGCCCGAGGCGTCACCCTTGGGCTCCGGCGGTTCCGTGCGATGCGAGAAAGGGGCGATCAAACGCGGGTTGCCGTCGAGATTCGCCCCGACGATGGCGACCTCCGTCGCGATGCCCCGCTGGGCTCCGGTCGGCGTGATCTCCTTGATCTGAGGGGGCGCGGCGACGGCGTCATGGCCGAGTAACAGGCAGCAGATCGGGGCGAAGATCATCATCGTGCGAGTCATGGGGGCGATCTCCATCGATCCGATCGCGGGCCGGCGCGACTCGGGCCGGGCGTTGACAGATATTTCTCTGTCGGTGGGGCTCGTACTCATCTCGACCGGTGGGATTCAACAACTGTTTACCGTCTCAAGGCCGGAGACATTTGTCAAGTCGGCTGCCGCCGCCAACAAATTCGAGGATCGTCCTCGATCCGCGGTTGGAGACGCCGACGAAGGCAATTCAGCCATGGAACTCGGTCCCGACGATCTCGTCATCCCCGCTGGTCTCGTCACGTCTTGGGCACGTTTCCGCTTCGGTCAACCGACCCTCGGGCATCGGGCCGGCCGAGTCAACCGCGACGAGCCCGAGGCTCGCGAGCCACTGCGCGGCGAAGACGGTGAGATACGACTCGTGGAGCGGGAAGAACGCACCCCGGCTCGCCCCGGCATCGATCCGAGACGCCAGCTCGCGGTGCATCACGATCAGGGCGACGAGCAGCAGTGTATCGAGGACCAGGAGAGTAGCCAGGGCCTTCCCCCGCCAACCGCGACGCTCGGCCCGGTCAACGGCCATCGTCAGGGCGCAGAGGAGGACGGCCGCCAGGTTGAACGCGTAGAGCACGACGGCGACCTTTCGACTGATCTCGCCGGTCTCGGGTCCGCCGAGGGTCTCGTGGAGGTCGTGGACCACGAACCCGCCGTAGAGCGTGAATCCGCCGAACCCGACCGCCAGCGCGACCCGGGCCAGGAATCGGAGGACGAATGTCGCGAGACGTCGCAAGGTTGAGGCTCCTCGGTGCGTTTCGAATCGACTGAGTGTCGGTCTCGGAAGGGTCTCATAGGCCGCGGCGTGAGCACGGGTCCGGGATCGCTCGCAGGATCCGGCGCCCACGGAGCGACCGACGAGACGGCCATCGCGACTTCCGAGACAGAATCTGATCCGGTCGGGCCGTGGCACTCAATGGCACTCGATGGCAACTTTTCGCCGGGTCCCCATCGCCACGGTCGCCGATCCCGGCTCGGGGACGGGACGGCCGGCATGCCCAGTCCAGGGGCGAGGAGGTCGGTGTGATCGTCTCATACCCCATTCCGATAGAGGGCCGCGCGGACAGCGAAGCGTTGTCATCGGCCCGAGGGCTAACTTCGGATGACTTCGCGTATCATCCCTTACCTAGGAAGATGCCACCAAACTGGTAATTCGTTAACGCACCTGCGGCGGCATCGAGCTGTTTCGTTGTCGTAACTCTTGGTGCACGAATGCGATAGAAGATTCGGGAGGATTTTCAATTCGTTCGACAAGTGCTCCCCTTCTGGGACAGTCTCTGAGAGATTTCCAGGGATCGAGAAGGCCCGGCGGTCATTCACCACGGCGCTGGTTGAACCGCCAAGGGCGCCAAGAAACCAGGAGAATTGAATTCGATCGATTCGTTCCCCTCGGGGTTTTTGGTTGGTTTCCTCGGCGTCCTTGGCGGTTCAATTCCGGGGCGTTCGAGCGAGCCTTCTCGACGGGGAACTCATCGCTGATTCGATCGAGCTGGCGCACGAGCTGTTCCACGCGTTTCCCCGGACGCAACGGGGACCGCGTGAATCTACGGGATGACTACTTCGGATAAACGTTACTCCCGTACTGGAGCCGAGGATACCATCCTGGATTATAATAGTCGAAGCATGGCGGTCGGGCCATCAGGACTTGGGCCGACCGATCTGCGAACGCGTCAACCAAGGGAAGGAAGCATCGTGGCGACCGTCGAACACGAGCCAGCACTCACCGTCGTCAAGAACGTCTGCCCGCTCGACTGTCCCGACACGTGCAGCATGCTCGTCACGGTGCGCGACGGCGTCGCGGTGGAACTCCGGGGCGATCCCGATCACGCCTTCACGCGCGGATTCCTCTGCCAGAAGATGGCCCGATACCTCGAGCGCGTCTACAGCCCCGACCGCTTACTCCACCCGGCGAAGCGAGTCGGGCGCAAGGGCGAGGCCCGATTTGAACGCATCACCTGGGACGAGGCGCTCGATACCATCGCCCGGCGGTTCGCGGCCATCGCGGCCTCGGCCGATGGCCCCGAGGCCATCCTCCCCTATAGCTATTGCGGGACGATGGGCAAGCTCCAGTCAACCAGTTTGGACCGGCGGTTCTTCCATCGGTTGGGCGCCTCGCGATTGGACCGGACGATCTGCGCGACGGCCGGCAGGGTCGGCTACGAGTACACGATGGGCCGAGGCCGGCTCGGGGCCGATCCGATGGGCGTCCCTCGCAGCAAGTTCATCGTCAACTGGGGCTCGAACACCGCCAATACCAACAGCCATCTCTGGAGCCTGATGATCGAGGCGCGGAAGGCCGGCGCGACGATCGTCACGGTCAACCCCTACCGGAGCCCGACCGCCCGGCGGTCCGACTGGCACATCCAGCCCCGGCCCGGGACCGACGCCGCCCTGGCCCTCGGCGTGATGCACGTGATCTGGCGCGACGGCCTCCAGGACGATGACTACCTCGAACGCTCGACCATCGGAGCCGAACAGCTCCGCGAGCGTGTCCTGTCCGAGTACCCGCCCGTGAAAGTCGCTGCGATCACCGGCGTGGATGTCGAGACCATCGCTCGATTCGCGCAGAGGATGGCCCGTGAACAGCCGTCGTTGATCCGGCTCAACTACGGGATGCAGCGGCATCATGGAGGCGGGATGGCCGTTCGGACGATCGCCTGCCTGCCGGCGATCATCGGCTCCTGGCGGCATCACGGAGGCGGGGTGATGCTCTCGACCAGCGGCACGTACGACTTCGCAATGGACAAGCTCACGCGTCCCCTGCTCTCCCCGAATTCCCGGATCGTCAACATGAATCAGCTCGCCGAGGCGCTGGCCGGCGAGTTGACCGGCCCGCCCGTCCGTGCCCTGTACGTCTACAACGCCAACCCCGCCGCCGTCACCCCCGACCAGTCCAGGGTGCTGGAGGGATTACGTCGCGAGGACCTATTCGTCGTCGTGCACGAGTTGTTCGCCACCGACACGGTGGATTATGCCGACATCGTCCTGCCCGCGACCTCGCAGTTGGAGCATGTGGACCTCCACGACTCCTACGGCCATTTCGACGTGATGTACAACCCGCCTGCGATCGCACCGCGCGGCGAGTGCCGGTCGAATAACGACGTCTTCCGCGGCCTGGCGAATCGGCTCGGCTTCGAGCCCGAGCTCTTCCCAGACGACGAGACCTTGATCGCCGAGGCGCTCGACGGCGGCCCGAACCTCCGTGGGATTACGCTCGACCGCCTCAAGGCCGAGGGGCCGATCCGGCTCAACCTCCCCGAGGCCTTCACTCCGTTCGCCGACGGCGTGTTCCCGACCCCTTCGGGCAAGTGCGAGCTCTATTCCGAGCGGATGAAGGCCGACGGCTTCGACCCGCTGCCGACCTACACGCCGCCGCTTGAAGACCCATTCACTCGGCCGGTCCTCGCGGAGCGGTTCCCGCTCCAGTTGCTGAGCCCGCCGCGCCCCCAGTTCCTCAACTCCACGTTCGCCAACTCGGCGCGACACCGGGCCGCGGCCGGCGAGCCCACCGTCGAGCTGGCGGCCGAGGACGCTCGCACCCGCGGCCTCGTCGATGGCGAGTGGGCCGAGGTCTACAACGACCGCGGCCGGTTTCGCGCCCGGGTCGCCCTGACGGACAGCGTCCGCCCCGGCGTGGCCGTCGCCACCGGCATCTACTGGAACAAGCTCGTCCCCGGCAAGTCCAACGTCAACAGCACGTCGTCCACGGCGTTGACCGACATGGGCGGCGGCGCGACCTTCTTCGACAACCTGGTCGAGGTGAGACGAATGCCGAGCGAGTAGCCGATTCGACTGTAGGCGGGGTCTGTGACCCCGCGACGCTGTTCCCGGCCTCACAGAGGCCGGCTACAAAAGAGCCGATTCGACTGTAGGCGGGGTCTGTGACCCCGCGACGCTGTTCCCGGCCTCACAGAGGCCGGCTACAAAAGAGCCGATTCGACTGTAGGCGGGGTCTGTGACCCCGCGACGCTGTTCCCGGCCTCACAGAGGCCGGCTACAAAAGAGCCGATTCGACTGTAGGCGGGGTCTGTGACCCCGCGACGCTGTTCCCGGCCTCACAGAGGCCGGCTACAAAAGAGCCGATTCGACTGTAGGCGGGGTCTGTGACCCCGCGACGCTGTTCCCGGCCTCACAGAGGCCGGCTACAAAAGAGTCCACCCGTGGCGAAGGGCGGCTTCGCGGCCGGCACAGCCGGCCCTACGTCCCTTCAGTGTCCCAGGTCGGCGAGTACTACATCCTCCGCTTCATAATCCAGGAGCCCGATCGACGATGGCTTTTCCGGAGGATTCGCCCGCTCCCAGGCGATGGTTCGCTCGAGGGCTTCGCGCAGTCCGACGGGTTCGCTGAACCCCAGCTCTTCCCGGATCCGCCGCGAGCTCGTATCGAGATCCTGATCGCATCGATACTGCATGGGAATGCGACCATCGGGTGCCATCACGACTTCGCCCGTCCATCCGACCATCGCCGCGATCTGGCGCACCCAATCGGCCTCGCCGAAGGCTAACGGCTCGGAGACGTTATAAACCCGGCCCGCGGCCCGTTCGTCCTCGACCGCCAGGCCGACCGCCGCGGCGACATTCTCGACATAACCACGGGGGCATATCCATCGAGCGAAAGCCGCGTCGAGCACGATCGCCGGCCGCGCGTCGTCCATACGCTTCAGGTAAGGAGCCGGGCGTCGGAAGGGGTCTCCCGGCCCAGGAGTCATCGGCAAGCGGAGCACCGTCCCGGGCAGTTCGGGATCGCCCATCACCGCCCGCTCGACCGGGATCTTGTCATAGGAGTGGAGGAAATCGTCGGGCCCCTGGGCCTTGTCGCGATAAGGGAACAACGCCGAACGCAGGGGTGCATCTTCGTCGAGAGGCGTCGGCTCGATCGGACCCGGCTCGGTGCCGAGCAATCGCCCGTATGCCCGATAGACGTCGCCGCTGGAGAGCACGACGCTTCGCCGGGCGATGCCACGAAACGCGTCGAACGAGTCCCTTCGCATCCTCTCCGGTGTACGCGATCATATCCACGACCACCTCCGGCCCGAACCGGAGGAATTCGTCCCGATGACCGGCCAGATGGGAACGATCTCCCGCGAGATGCAGGACGGAGCCCGGCAAATCCGCCCGTGTCTGGCCCCGGTGGAACACGGCAACTTCATGGCCCCGGCCGACCAGCCACCGCACCAGGTGCGGCCCGATGAAGTTCGTGCCGCCGACGACCAGGATTCGCATGTTTTCTACCTCGAAGGGGAAGGTTATTGGCCGCGGGTCCCGGCCCTTCGGCGAAAGGATTGTGTTACGATTCATTCCAAGAGAGCAAGTGATCGGCCGATCTCTCCGATTCGGCCGGCCCTTTCCGGGGCCGGTCGCCCACCAGACTCGACAATGCGCTGCGATGGATGAGTCGGAGACCACAATTGCCGAGGAGTTTTCAAGATGGGCGCTCGCCACATCGGCGATGGTGACGGGATCGCTGCCCTCCGTCGCACGCCGCATTTCGTCGTCCTGATCTCCAACCCTCGATTGGCTGACGGGCGATTCGCCCGCATGGAGATCCACGATGCGGCCGACCTACTCCCCGAGGTCCTGTTTTGCATCCTCGACGAGGATTCTGAGGAGTGTCAACGCTGGCTTGCTTCCCTCAACCTGCCGATCATCACCGTTGGGAGGGCACCAGGGACGGGTTCGCTGCTCTGGCTCAGGAAGGGCCACGTCCTCGAGTTTTCGGACAGGGATCAGCGTCTCGATGGTTGGCAGATCGTCGCCAAGACGCGGGCGCTTTTTTATCTCGACTCCGATATCTTGCGGGAGGCCGGCCCGGACTGATCCTTCTTGGCCGCCCTGGATGAACGATGGCGGCTGTTTACCGTCGCATCCCGCCCGGAAGACGATCGGCGTCTTGATCCGGGGTCGATCCCGTCACATCAATCTGAGGACACACCCGTCACTTACCTCCTCAATGGACGCAGGATGGTACAATCCTCGGAACGGAAGTTGGGCGTGGTCGCCCGTGATCGACCGCGGAATTCCGGCTTCCGGATCCCCCAAACCGTCGGGGAGAGCGGCTGGACACGTACTGCGACCATCACGCGAGAAAGATTGTACTCCATGATCGACCCCCGGGTTGCCGGCGGATTGAGGGACCTTCCTCCTTCAGTGATGATCCCGCGCGAGCGGATGCTGGCGGAGTTCCGCCGGACGTTCGCCGGGTTCGGGTTCCTGCCGATCGAGACGCCGCACATCGAGCGGATGGAAGTCCTGACGGGCAAAGGGGCCGGCTCGGACGAGGTGCTCCGGCAGATCTTCGAGGTCACGAACAAGGGCGGGACGCCCGGCGAGCTGGCCCTCCGGTTCGACCTGACCGTCCCGCTGGCCCGCTTCGTCGCCAAGCACATCGACGAGCTCGGCGTGCCGTTCAAGCGCTACGCGATCGGCTCGGTCTTCCGGGGCGAGCGGCCCGCCAAGGGGCGATTCCGCGAGTTCGTCCAGTGCGACTTCGACACGATCGGCACCGAGAGTCCGCTGGCCGATGCCGAGACGGCCCAGATCATCCACTCCGCGCTCGCGGCGGCCGGAGTGCCCGCGTTCACGATCACGCTCAACGACCGCAAGATCCTCGACGGCTTCCTCGACTCCCAGGGACTCACCGGCCTCAGCGCCGTCGTGCTCCGCGGCCTGGACAAGCTGGCCAAGATCGGCCGCGAAGCGGTCCAGGGCGAGCTCCAGAAGTCGACCGACCGGGGCGGTCCCGGGCTGGGCGAGGATCAGGCTCGCAAGGTGCTCGACTTCGCCGAGACGGGTCGCGGCGGTGCCGAGGTCCTGCAGGACGCCGAGGCTATGCTCGGGTCCAATCCCTCGGCGGCGCAGGGGATCGCCAACCTGCGAACGGTGCTCGACCTGCTGGAAGCGGCCGGCGCGCCGCGAGATCGCTTCGCGATCGACCTGGGCCTGGCCCGCGGCCTCGACTACTACACCGGGATCGTCTTCGAGACGACGGTGAACGGATGGGAGAAGTTCGGCAGCATCGCCTCGGGCGGCCGTTACGACAACCTCGCGAGCCTGTTCACGCCCCGGCGGTTGCCGGGCGTCGGCGCCTCGATCGGGCTGGACCGGCTCCTGGCCCTGATGAGCGAGGCCGGCTGGCTCGGCGCGACGACGACCACCGCCCCGGTGCTGGTGGCCAACTTCCCCGGCACCGACCCGGCCATCCCGTTCAAGATGGGCGCGCGGCTGCGGGCGGTGGGGATCGGGGCCGAGGTCTTCCCCGATTCGATCCCGATCGGCAAGCAGCTGGGTTACGGCTCGAGGCGAGGGCACAAGCTGGGCGTGATCGTCGGCCCGGACGAGCAGGCCAGGCAGGTCTTCAACCTCCGCAACCTCGCGACCCGCCACGAGGACAAGGGACTCGCCTGGTCGGTCCTCGAAGACTCGGTCGAAGGTGCGATGCAGATCCTGAAACAGGATGGCACCGGCGCTTGATCACGACAGATCCGCGAGGCAGGATCCTTCGGGGACGTCGTCAGGAGAAGGCGCCATCCCCCCGATTGGGTATACCGAGGTACTTCTGCCAGCCGATGGTCGGCTTGCCATCGACGCGTCGGCACTCCCGGGCAAAGAAGTAAGCCCGCCCACGGTGGTAAATTCGGGCTGGGATACGGTGAACGCCAGCGGCGTCCCGGAGGCGGAAGGCGTTGATGAAGACCATGGACGTTTACGGACCGCCGCGCCCCGGGCTGAGGGGGTTCCGCCCCTTGGGCACGACGGTCCGGTGGGTGCTCAGCCCAGGAAGAGGCCGTTGAGGACGGCATTTGGCCCGGCCGTCCTGGTGATGGTGATGACGATGTGGCCGCTGACCACATAGTCCAGGTACACGCCCGACGTGAACGACGAGATCGTCTGCGTGCTCAGGACCATGCCCGACGCCGCGTCGCTGATCTGCACCGTCTCGGCCCGGCCCAGATTGTCCCAGTCGTCGAAGTACAGCTCGAGGTCGTGCGACAGCCCGTCGCCGAGGTTGACGTCGACGCTGAAGCTGGTCTTGGAGAACCAGACGGCGGCCACGCGGTTCGACGAGCCGAGCACCTGAAGGGCGCGGGGGTCGCTGCTGGTGGTCGTCCAGGTGTAGGACGTCTGACCCGAAGGCGTGACCCTGTCGCCGGTCGGCAGGCTGGTCGGGCCGGCGACGATGTCGTAGCCCTGGGCGCCGTACGTGCCGATCCACGTCCCCTGCGTCGAAGCGTCCTGACGCGCGAATGTCGCCGTGGTCGACGGGTCGAGGAAGAGGCCGTTGAGGACGGCGTTCAGGCCCCCCGTCCGGGTGATGGTGATGACGATGTGGCCGCTGACCGCGTAGTCCAGGTACAGGCCCGATTGGAACGACGAGATCGTCTGCGTGCTCAGCACGGCCCCCGACACCGCGTTGCTGATCCGCACCGTCTCGGCCCGGCCCTTGTTGTCCCAGTCGTCGAAGTACAGCTCGAGGTCGTGCGCCTGCCCGTCGCCGAGGTTGACGTTGACGCTGAAGCTGGTCGGGGAGAACCAGACGGCGGCCACGCGGTTCGACGAGCCGGGCACCTGAAGGGCGCGGGGGTCGCCGCTGGTGGTCGTCCAGGTGTAGGACGACTCACCCGAAGGCGTGACCGTGTCGCCGGTCGGCAGGTTGGTCGGGCCGGCGACGATGTCGTAGCCCTGGGCGCCGTACGTGCCGATCCACGTCCCCTGCGTCGAAGCGTCCTGACGCGCGAACGTCGCCGCGGGCCCGAAGTCGAGGAAGAGGCCGTTGAGGACGGCGTTCGGCCCCCCCATCCTGGTGATGGTGATGACGATGTTGCCGCTGACCACATAGTCCAGGTACACGCCCGACTGGAACGACGAGATCGTCTGCGTGCTCAGCACGGCCCCCGAGGTCGCGTCGCTGACCTGCACCGTCTCGGCCCGGCCCAGATTGTCCCAGTCGTCGAAGTACAGCTCGAGGTCGTGCGACAGCCCGTCGCCGAGGCTGACGTCGACGCTGAAGCTGGTCTTGGAGAACCAGACGGCGGCCACGCGGTTCGACGAGCCGGGCACCTGAAGGGCGCGGGGATCGCTGCTGGTGGTCGTCCAGGTGTAGGACGTCTGACCCGAAGGCGTGACCGTGTCGCCGGCCGGCAGGTTGGTCGGGCCGGCGACGATGTCGTAGCCCTGGGCGCCGTACGTGCCGATCCACGTCCCCTGCGTCGAAGCGTCCTGGCGGACGGGCACCGCCGTGGGCGACGCGTCGAGGAAGAGGCCGTTGAGGACGGCGTTCGGCCCGGCCGTACTGGTGATGGTGATCACGATGTTGCCGCTGACCGCGTAGTCCAGGTACAAGCCCGAATGGAACGACGAGATCGTCTGCGTGCTCAGGACCAGGCCCGACGCCGCGTCGCTGATCTGCACCGTCTCGGCCCGGCCCAGATTGTCCCAGTCGTCGAAATAGAGCTCGAGGTCGTGCGACAGCCCGTCGCCGAAGTTGACGTTGACGCTGAAGCTGGTGGTGGAGAACCAGGCGGCGGCGATCCGGTTCGACGAGCCGGGCACCTGCAGGGCGCGGGGGTCGCTGCTGGTGGTCGTCCAGGTGTAGGACGTCTGACCCGAAGGCGTGACCGTGTCGCCGGTCGGCAGGTTGGTCGGGCCGGCGACGATGTCGTAGCCCTGGGCGCCGTACGTGCCGATCCACGTCCCCTGCGTCGTCGCGTCCTGGCGGACGGGCACCGCCGTGGGCGACGGGTCGAGGAAGAGGCCGTTGAGGACGGCGTTCAGGCCCCCCGTCCGGGTGATGGTGATGACGATGTGGCCGCTGACCGCGTAGTCCAGGTACACGCCCGATTGGAACGACGAGATCGTCTGCGTGCTCAGGACCAGGCCCGACGCCGCGTCGCTGATCTGCACCGTCTCGGCCCGGCCCATATAGTCCCAGTCGTCGAAGTAAAGCTCGAGGTCGTGCTGCGCCCCGTCGCCGAGGTTGACGTCGACGCTGAAGCTGGTCTGGGAGAACCAGACGGCGGCCACGCGGTTCGACGAGCCGGGCACCTGCAAGGCCCGCGGGTCGCTGCTGGTCGTCGTCCAGGTGGTGGTCAACTGCCCCGAAGGCGTGACCGTGTCGCCGGCCGGCAGGCTGGTCGGGCCGGAGACGATGTCGTAGCCCTGGGCGCCGTACGTGCCGATCCACGTCCCCTGCGTCGTCGCGTCCTGGCGGGCGGGCATCGCCGTGGTCGCCGGGTCGAGGAAGAGGCCGTTGAGGACGGCGTTCAGGCCCCCCGTCTTGGTGATGGTGATGACGATGTGGCCGCTGACCGCGTAGTCCAGGTACACGCCCGATTGGAACGACGAGATCGTCTGCGTGCTCAGGACCAGGCCCGACGCCGCGTCGCTGATCTGCACCGTCTCGGCCCGGCCCTTGTTGTCCCAGTCGTCGAAGTACAGCTCGAGGTCGTGCGCCTGCCCGTCGCCGAGGTTGACATCGACGCTGAAGCTGGTCGGGGAGAACCAGACGGCGGCCACGCGGCTCGACGAGCCGGGCACCTGCAAGGCCCGCGGGTCGCTGCTGGTCGTCGTCCAGGTGTAGGACGACTCACCCGAAGGCGTGACCGTGTCGCCGACCGGCAGGCTGCTCGGGCCGGCGACGATGTCGTAGCCCTGGGTGCCGTGGTCGCCGATCCACGTCCCCTGCGTCGAAGTGTCCTGATTGAGGAGGTTGGCAAGGGGGCCGTAGAGGGTGCTGACGAAGTAGGATCGGTACTCCAATCCGGACATCATTTGCACATACGTCACGGTGCCATTGGGGAGCACCTCCATGGAATCCCCGAAGCTGCCGGATGCCGACGCTTGGTACCCGGACGTGAAGGTCAGGTTCCCATCGGGGAGCATCTGGGCGGCACCCAGGGCTGCCGAGAAGTTACCCAGGTCGGAATTGACCACCAGCGTGGCCGTCATCGTCGTCTCGTTGAGGACGTATTCCTGCCCGCGGCTATCGGCGTTCGGGTTCGTCTGGCGGCGGGTGTTGCCGTCATCGAAGACCACCAGCGTCGTGTCGTTGATGTAGCGCACGTCGTGCTGGTGCGAGAACCACGGGGATGGGTCCCCCGGGTCGGCGGTATTGACGAGGGTGAAATTGCCCCCCTGGCCCAAGGTCCAGACGATGTGGCCGTCGCCGCTGCCGTTGGCGTAGTCGATCTTGATCACCCAGTCCTGGGCGCGCATGGAGAGCAGCAGGTCCCCATCCACGGGCGACCAACTGATGGCGTTGGAGTGGAGATAGTCGTTCGGGCCCTCGCCATCGGTGCCGAGGCGGCTGGTGCCAATCCAGTCGAAGGAGTCCCAGGCCCACTTGACCTGGAGGTTCTGGTCCAGGACGAGGATCTTGGTGCCGTTATACAAGGTCGGGGTGCCGTTGACGTTGATCGTCCTCGGAGTCGTGGCGATGACGGCCGTGTCCCCGTTGGGGAGGAGCTGGATCTCGTGGTCGAAATCGGAGATCGGTTGTTGCCCCATCGCGGCCAGTTCGGCGTTGACCGCCCCGAGGCTGGTCTCGCGGAGGGAGTCGCCGGCCAGGTCGATCTGCCGCAACGAGTTGAAGCCGGTGGCAATGGCATTGCCACCCAGCAGGAACACCGTGCCGCCCGGCACGAGGCTCGTGGCATAATTCGGGAAGTTGTTGGCCACCGAATCATAGTACCATACGATATTGCCACTCAAATCCGTGGCCACGGTATTGATGGTACCGGCCGGGTCCCCGATCCCGGCGTGGAGGATCATGTTCTGAGTCGGATCAGTGCCGGGGGGAAAAGCCTGCGGTACGGTGAAGGTGGGGAACGTGAGCGTCGTCGGCAGTGACCCGGTCGTGAACGTCAGCGGGGCGGAGGTGGTCCCGTTGTTCAGGACGTCCCTCATGAGATACGTCGTGTCGGGTAGCATACCGGCTACGATGAAATTGGTGCTCTCCCCCGACACGATCGGCAGCGGGGACGTGCTGCTCCAGGACAGGGCGGAACCTTGCTTGGCGAACTGGACGTACATCGAGCTGCCGGGGGAAGGGGGGCGCTGTACAGGGCAACCAGGGGGTTGGACATGGGGCTGATCACCGCGCTGCTCCCTACGATCCGCGTCGTCGCCGTATAGGTCGCGGTTGCGGACTCGCCGGTCGTGGAGCTGAAGCTGTCCTTGACGGTCACCTGAACATCATAGGTGCCCTCCTGCAAGGGGTTCCACGTGAAGGTATCGCTGGCGCTGAAGTCCTGAACCACGTACGACGTACCGCCCGCCAATCCGACCTGAAACTGGTAGACCGGCGTCGTCCCGTGGCCGCTGGACGTCGCCGTCCAGATGACCGGCGCTCCGACATAGGGGACGGGCGGTGCGCTGTCCGTCAGGTTGACGGAGAGGAGGCAGCGATCCTCCAACGGACCGCATTGCGGCCGATACCACCGGGAACGACGAGCCCGAGTGCGCCTGTCCTCGACGCGCGCGCGATAATGTGAGATGGGTTGCCACATCAGGTGCAATTCTCCAAGGATGTCACGGATGCGAAGGCCGCCGTCTCGGCCTTCTGAGGAGGGCTTATCCAGACGGTCTCTCATTCAGGCGATGGTGAGCGAAAACAATATAACTTGCCTCTCAGCAAAATCTACATGTGCGCTTCGAGTTAGGCAGGAATTATCCGAAAATGCCTTCATGGATGGTTTCTTGCACTCCGCGGTCCGCAGTGAATCCGCACGGCGAGGCATAAACCGAGGACGATTCTGCCGGAGACGGATGAATTGCCGAACTGGTCCGAGCCTGTCCGGTGCGGGTCGCGCATCGAGTCGCGCGACGTTACGTCGGGCCAATTCGAGATGAAGACGGAGCTCGCTCTTAAATGTGACGGCTGTTGGTTTCCGAACATCATTACCGCTTTGCACGCGAAGATCTTGTCTATCTTTGAGATTCTTTCCGAATCCCCGAGTATGCTGCCCGGGCGGTCGCATCTTGCAATCCGTCCGGTGGTGAGCGTCACGTACTCGCCTCGACCGTCGGGTCAAGTCGCCACGATGCTTCCCGAAGTCATGGTCGTTCCAGAGCCGGGGAGATATCCCGGAGGCGACGCGGCAATATCGTACCCGACATCCTCTCGATCTTCGACCATGTTTACATAAAACCACATTCACCTTCCATCACGCACGCTTACATGAAATTACACTCGGTTGCCGTCATCCATGACTCCATCCCGGATCGTGGCCGCCGTCGGGTCGAGCCGATTTCGTGATCGGCCTCATGGACGGATTCAACGCACCGACGCTGGAGAGATGGAGTTCCTCCCGCTCGGTTCGAAGGCGCGGGCCGCCGGCATGTCGTCGGGCCGGACGAGCAGGCCGGGCAGGTATTCAGCCACCGCAACCTCGCGACCCGCCACGAGGACAAGGGGATCGCCCGGTCGGTCCTCGAGGACTCGATTGTGGACCTAGCCATGGAGGAGGCGCCATTGCCCCGATCGAGTATATTGCCAGCTGGCAGGAAACGCGAGGAAACGGTGCCGTTGCTCGATATCGCCGAAGGGCCTGCTCCACGTTCGCCTGTCCCGCGCGGTCGCCTGGCGAGCCGTGACGCGGCGGCTCGAATTCCGGGGCGATGGGAACATCAGTCCAACTCGGGTAATACACTGGGGGATCATCGCAATGGATCGTCGTGAATGGCTGGGATTGATCGGCATGGGAGCAGGCGCCGCACTGGGTGGCGAGGCCGCCGCCGCGGATGGTCACGGCGAGGCGAAGCCGGGCGAACCGGGATTGATGGCCCCTGTCCACGAGCTCCACGCCCACTTCTGCGGCATTCACATCGCCAAGAATAACCCGAAGTTTCAGCTCGTCGCCCAGCATTATTGCATGTCCCGCTCCGAGGAGATGCATCAGTGCCTCCTCTACGATTCGACCGAGAAGAACGCCAAGTTGCTGGGCGTGGAATACATCATCTCGGATCGCCTGTACCGCGAGCTGCCGGGCGAGGAGAAGAAGTACTGGCACCCGCATACCTACGAGGTGCTCGCCGCGGGCCTCATCGCGCCCGGCATGAAGCCCGAGGACGAGCTGGCATTCATGAAGGCCCTGCTCACGACCTGGGGCAAGACCTGGCATACCTGGCCCGATCCCCGGACGCCGATCCCGATGGGGTCGCCGTTGCTGATGTGGTCAACCGGTAGCGACGAGGTCACGGACAAGGGCGTCGTCGCCGCACGCGACGAGCAGTTCCAGGTCTCGTCCGAGGAGATCTCCAGGCTGCGCTGTCGCGAGCTCAAGCTCGAAGTGCCCAGGGTCTCGCATCCCAAGTCGATGGAACATCCGGGCCGGCAGTGGACGGACGAGGGCGAGGATAAACCCAGGCGTCGCGAGTGACCGAGCCATGGAAATTTCACCAGCTCTCCGACCCGATCCCGATCCTCGACCGGGCTCTGGGCCCTCATGGATTCCCGACGGCGACTCCGCCCACGACGAGACGCTGGCCGAGACCTGGCTCTTCCGACTCCGTCGCGAGCGGTTCCGGTCGCGACGGAGCGGCAAGGCTCACGATTTCTTCGTGACGCATCTGGCCGATGGGGTGCACGTCATCGCCGTGACCCCCGAACAGGAAGTCATCCTGGTGCGGCAGTTCCGCGCCGGTTCGAGGCGGGACAGCCTGGAGACGCCGGGCGGGCTCGCGGAACCCGGGGAGGACCCCTGCCTCGCCGGCCCTCGCGAGCTCCTGGAAGAGACCGGCTATGCGGGCGATCCGCCGGAACGCCTCGGCGCCCTCCGGCCCAATCCGGCGCTGCTGAGCATGAACATCGACACGATCGTCGTCCGCAACGCCCGACGGATCGCGGAGCCCCACCTCGACCCCGGCGAGGAGGTCGCCGTCGAGCTGGCCCCGATCCGTGAGATCCCGGCGATGATCCGGGACGGCCGGATCGATCACGCGGTCTGCGTCGCCGGCCTCCTCTGGTGGCTGGCCCTCGGCAATAAGGCTCTTCCCGACGTCAACAACATTGCATAGAGTCGCGCAAAAAAGCCTTCACTCTTCCCCGACGACCCATCCGTCGAGCGGCCCTCCGATCCACCAGACTCTCCGGACGTCCCGGCCATGGGTCTCCCTCCATGCGGCCAGATGATCTTCGAGGAGATAAAGGTCGGCGAGACCTCGGACGTTCGAATCCTCCAACGATCTCCAGCCGACCGGCGTCCCCCCGGAATATCCGTTGATGGTGGGGACGCCGGATTCGAGGCCGGCCCACATCGCGTCGAGGTTCGCCTTCCAGGAGGGATAGGGCGAATTGCGAGGGCTGTAGTAGAACGCATCGGCCCTCCGGTCAACCCGCCTCGCCAAGGTCGCGATGTCGTCTCGATTGGCGCGCTTGTCGAACGATGGCGTCGAGACCCCCTGCTCGGCCAGGCAGACCACGCCCAAGGTCAACGCCAGCAGCGTCCGTCTCCGCTCGATCAGGACGTCGAAGAAAAGGCCGAGCCCGATCGCCCAGGGGATGAGCATCATCAAGCTGACCCGCGAGATGAAGAGCAAGGCGCTCGCTCCGGGGACTCGATTGTAGATGATAAACCAGGCTATTCCGGAAGAGTTGAACAGGACCAGCACGATGAGCCCGGAACCCGCGATGCTCAGGAGCTGCCAGGCCGATATGCGGAACCGTCCGGAGATCCGCTTCGCCGCGACGACGGCGGGGAATGCCGAGGCCGCAACACCGAGCATCCACGGCACGTCCAAGTAGCTCACCAGGGCGGAGAAGAACAAGGTCCCCCCGAGGGTGACCGACTCGATCTGCCGTCGCGATCGCCATCCGCATACGGCCGCCGCGGCGGCGAGAAGCCCCCCGAAAACGGCCCCAAGAGACAGGGCGAGCCAGGCCGGCATCAGGACGAAGACCAGTCCCGCCATCAAGACTCCGAGGAGGAACCTCGCGAACCAGGTACCTTCCCATCGCTCGAAGGCCAGGAGGGCGATCACCAGCGTGTAGAGGCCGACCCCCGACCTCAGCGGTGCGGCAAAGTTCGCGGGGGCGACCTTCAGGGCCAGGAGGACCAACGCCACGAAGCCCAGGAAGGCCAGCGGATCATCCCGGCGCCTTTGGAAAGCGATGGCCCCCGCCCCCAGGGTCAAGAACATCGCCAGGCCCGCAAGCGGCTCCCCAGGCAAGACCGTCACGCTCGCGAACAGGACGAATGAGACCATGACCAGTAATCGGACCCACGGGCGCTCGCGGGCCAGGTACAGGCCCGCCGAACCGGCGGCGGTCGTCACCAGCCCGATGCCGCACGGCTGCCAGTTCTCAACCTGCCAACCGAGTCTTTCGACGAGGCCGATCGTCCAGCCCTCCAGCCAGCTCGATTGCGAGACGCAAAGCCACGCGAGCGGGTGGGGTAGGCAGTGGACGACGTACTGGAGATAGCGAGTGCCGAGTTCCAGGGAAGCGGCTACCTGGTGGGAGACCCAGATTCGCAGGACCAGCCAGCCCAGAATGGCGGACAGGGCGATCCACGGCGCGTCCCGCCGCAGTACCGCCAGGAACGGCCATCTGGTGGAGGGTAGCCAGACCGCCACGGCCGCGGCGATGCCGAGCGAAAAGATCAGGAACCAGCCCAGGTAGACCCCGGACGTCAACTGGGCGATCACCCCGGCCGGGACTGCGGCCCAGAGGAACGCACGTCTCCACCATGGGATGGCTCGGGCGGGGAACAGCCCGAACAGGGCATCGACCGCGATGACGCCCAGGAACTGGGGCATGAGCTGCTGATGGCCCAGTTGGTAGGCCCGCATGTTGCCGAACGCGAAGAGGAACGCCCCGGCCGAGGCCGACGGCACCGACACACGGATTCGACGTCGCAGGAGGTGGAACGCCGCCGCATAGTTCAGGGCGGAAATCGCCATCATCCAGAGCTGGAACGACGTATCGGGCGCGAGGCCCGCCGCCCGGAACGCCCCATACAGCGGGGCCGCCGCCATCATCGTGTCGGAATGCGCCGCGACGTTCCGGGCCGGGTAGAAGAACGGTGGATCCCAGATCCTCGCGTGGTCCGGATCGCCGCGGAACCAGCGGTAATTGTGCTCGAGGAAATACTGGATCAGGCGCGTGTCGCCCACGTCGGTCTGCACGCGAGCCAGGCCCGAGGCGATCATCGGGTAATGCATCATGATCATGCCGACCGCCCCCACCCCGACGGCCAGGAGGAAGGCGTGCCGGCCACGCCCGGGGCTCGCGTCTCGGACATGTCCTTGATTCATGATACAAGCCACACTAACCCGACGCGACAGCGAGGGTCCGGTGGAATTCCCCTCGCTGTCGCGTCGGGTTGGTGTCGGATGCGTGGAGTCCCGGTGTGAATCACTCTAAGGATTTTGCATCATGAACATTCGAGGAAACGACCCGCGGGGACGTCCCGGCCTCGACCGAGACTCGCGGCGACGATCCCGCTGCGATCGCGTCGCAGGATTGCAGCGCGAGCACGGCGAAAGCAGTCCCGGCGTTGGCGATGAAGTGGAATCGGTCATTGTTGACGGAACGCGTGTACCAGCCGCCCGACGCGCGCTGGTGGGTCAGCAACCACGCGACGCCACGCTTGAGCGCGGGGTCGGTCGCCGGCACTCCCGCCTGGCGCAGGACGAACACGACGAGTCCGGTGCCATATCCGTCGCCGTCTCCCTCGGGGTGATTGGGCGTACCATCACGCCGATCCCAACGTCCCAACGAGGCGAGATTCCAGCCGCCGTCCGGGCGCTGGGCCTCCCGGAGTCGCGCGATGGTCTCGCTCCTTTGATCGGCGGTCATGATTCCGTCGAGCCGGATCGAGGCCCAGAGGAGCATCGTCGCATGGTGGAGTTCGGGAGGAGCATTGTGCGAGAAATACGCGCGGAGCCGAGCCAGGCCCGGCCGCGCGGTCGAGGATTGCGCGTAACCTTCGGGAGCCGATCCCGCCGCGATCGCGGCGAAGAGCGCGCCGTGGTAATCATCATACTCATAGGGAGGCCAGCCGCACTTGAGCCAGTCGAAGCCCCCGTCGGACTTCTGGACCGTCCAGATCCGGTCCAGTGCCTTGCGGGTCAGGGGATGAAGCTTGCCGGTCGTCGCCGCGTCGTTGATCGCCAGCGCGGCCGCCGTCGACACGACCTCGGCGTCCCACTTCGGCGCGGCTCCCTTGGCCTTGTCGTCCCAGTGGGCGACCCGCTCCTCGAAGAACTTGCGGATCTCCGCCTGCGCGGTCGAGGGGTTTTCCTTCAGTGCGGGCCGCGCCGCGAGGTAAGGGTAGTTGGTGTGGCAACTGCCGCATCGGCGTTCCCGCGTCCAGGACAACGATTTCTCATCGAGATATCGGGCGGCATTCGCCATCGAGGCGACCGCCGCCACGGGCTCCGTCGCGGAGACCTCGGGCTTCGAGGCCGCGGGCTTCGGCTCCTGGGCCCGCGCCCCGATCGATCGGGCGTCGGCCGCCATGCCGGCAACGGCCAGCAGGAGCATACCCGCGCCGACCCGGCCCTTCCGAACGCGATGATTCATTGCCGTATCCTCCGGGCTTTCAAGTTTCCCTGGCGTAGATCAGCCGGTTGCCGGCCTTCCCCGAGACACGCGCGGCGCCGGTCATGCGAAGGCAGTAGGCGATCCGCTGGGCCAACCAGATCGGACGTCCGATCTTCCGGGCCAGATCTTCCGTGGTGAACGGTTGCCGTCCGGCGCAACTCTCCGGCAAGAGGCCCCAGAGGTCGCCTGCGTGGACGAGCGAGGTCGTTTGATGGATCTCGCCCAGGCGGCGATCGGCGACGGCATAACCCGGACGACGTTGACGAGGGACCCGGACCTCGTCTATGGTAACACCCAGGATCTGGATATCCAGGTTGGCGTGCGGAAAGACCCGGACCACGCCGATCAGGTCCTCGAACACGTCGTGCAGGGCGCCTCGGCTGGGGCTGTATCGCGACGAGACGTCCGGGCCCTCCGGCCGGGCCCTCCGGACGATCCGCCGCCGGAACGGGACCGGCTTGACGATCCGGATGCGATGGTCGGGGAGGAGTCGCTCCAGCTTCCCCCGGAGCGGGCCCAGGGCCCCCGACTGGACCTCGACCAGCCTGCCCGATTCGTCCACCGCGTCGACCCGGAAACCCCCGACCACGACCTCGAGATGCCCATCCCCGCCGGTCGCATAGCGCCGCTTCAGCGATCGATGTAGGTTCATCTCCATAATTCGTCTCAACCGATCCGTCTCGAACGATTCCCCGTCACGACACCCCGGCCCCCGGGAGGGGCTCGACGCCCAGATCGCGGATCGTCACCAGGGATTGGAACGCGAGATTCCTGGCGGCAAAGGCCGCCCCGGCACCTTCGAGGCGGTCCAGGACGACGATCACCAGGGCGACCTTGCATCCCATCGCTTCGACGGCGTCGACCGCCTGGAGGGACGAGCCGCCCGTCGTGGCCACGTCATCGACGATGGCGACGGTCGAGCCCGGCTCGAGCGGCCCCTCGACGCGGCTGCCGGTGCCGTGCGCCTTGGCCTCTTTCCGGACCAGGAAGCCGCGGAGATCCCCGCGCCCGGCGGTGCCGGCCAGGGCCAGGGTGGCACCGACGATCGGGTCGGCGCCCATGGTCAGCCCACCGACGGCCCGGACCTCGGGGTGATCGGCCAGCCGCTCCAGGACGCCCGCGCCGATCAGTGCCGCCCCCTCGGCCGAGAGCGTCACCTTGCGCCCGTCCACGTAATAGTGAGAGGTCCGACCGCTGGCGAGCGTGAACGTCCCCGTCCTCAACGCGTCGCGACGGAGCAGATCGATCAATCGCTTGCGTTTGTCGTCAACCGCAGCCGTACCCATGGCCATTTCTCTCCCGCTTCCCTGACTCCGGCCCCCGAGAAGTCTCAATAACCTACCAAACCCCGATCCAGGGTCCAAGGATTCGACCGGCTTTGCCGCCACGCTGGCCATCGGGTCGAAGCCGCTCAGGGTCGAGCGACCCCAAAAATCGTCCAAATCGTTCAAATAGAATAATTGGCCACCCAAGTCCTCCATGCGTGGAGTATTTCCTACACAATCGCGGAATATCCTCGAAATACTGCAGGAAATCCTCCGCACCACTTTCCTCGGGCCTCGATCGGGGCTATGATAGAAACGTCCAAACCGTTCAAGGAGACTCACGATGAATCCTGCCGAGCCTTATCTCCGGACGCAACAAGTCGCGAAGGAACTCGGCGTCAGCGTCAGCACCATCAAGCGATGGGTCAACTCGGGGACGATTCGGGCCGCTCGAACGGTGGGCAAGCATCGGCTGATCCCGCTCTCGGAAGCGATTCGACTGGCGAAGGAGCAAGGACTGCCCGAGGGCCGGTTCGAGGGACTCGAGGGCATCACGGAAGATCGGCTCGTGGAGTTCCTGGAGCCGCTGCTCCGAGACGGACGAGCGCTCGAAGCCATCAAGTTGATCCATTCGTTCCACGCGACGGCTCGAGGCGCCGCGGATCTGGCCGACCGGGTCATCGGCCCCGTGATGACGCGCATCGGCCACGGCTGGATGGTCGGCTCCCTGGACGTTTACCAGGAGCACGAGGCGACGCAAATCGTGACCTCGGCGATCCGTGGTCTGATCGACGTCGCCCGCGAACGTCTCGAGGACCCCCATTCGCTCGCCCTGGGAGCGACGACCGAGGGGGATCCTTACGTGCTGGCAGGCCTGCTCGGCGAGCTCTTGCTCAGCGAGCAGGGGTGGCGGGTACGCAACCTGGGGAACAACTTGCCGATGCGCTCGCTGGCCCAGGCGACGCTCCGCCACAAGCCCCGGCTCGTCTTCCTGTCGGTGAATTACCTCGCCGATGAAGATCAATTTGTTCGCGAATACCAATCCTTCCATGAGATCGCCGCCGCGGTGGGGACCGCGGTCATGGTCGGAGGCCAGGCCCTCGGCCCGGCACTCCGCTCCCGGTTGGTCTACGCGAGTTTCGGCGACCGGATGGCACATCTCGCGGAATTCGCCCGCCAGTTGAAGCCGACGGCCCCCGCCGCTCCCGGCGAGCCCGGAAGGGCCGTCGGGGATCCGGTCCCGGCCTGAGTTGCAGCGTCCGAATCCATGGGGCGAATTGGAGAAAGGCACCGTGATGAGAACCCGACGCACGACCACCGCGGTCGAAGCGCTGACCAATGTGGACAGGTCTCAAACCGAAGTCCTGACGCCCAGCCTCGAGCGCACGTTGCTCCGAGAATTGGCCGAATGCAAGGGTAAACTCGCCCAGGCCCTCGCTAATGTCGATGGGATCGGGATCCCGCCCGCGGGCGACGATCCTCAGGTCCTGGCCAAATACATCGCCAACACGTACTCGGGCCAGGGGCCCGAACAGTCCCGACTGGGTGCCGTCTACCGACGTTATTCGGAGCTTCGCGGCAAGCTGGCCATGGCGAACATGAAGCTGGTGGCCCACGTGGCCAAGAAATTCCGCGAGCGGGGCATCCCTTACTCGGACCTCATGCAAGAGGGTTTCTGCGGCCTGCTCGAGGCGATCGATCGCTTCGACCTCTCCCATCAGACGAAGCTGGCGACCTATGCAACCTGGTGGATTCGCCAATCGATGCAGCGGGCCGTGGCTTCGGGCGCCTATCCCGTCCGCCTGACGCCTCGCCACCTCCGCCAGCTCGCCCAGGCCCAGGAGTCCGTGGAGCTGCGCGAGGCCGGATCGGAGGGTCAGGCGACCGATGATCCGGCCGAACCGGTCAGCGCCTTGATCCGCTTCATCCATGCGGCGACCCGCCCCTCGATCTCGCTCGATGCCACCCGCGATACCGGCCCCAACTTCAGCCTGCTCCAGACGATCAGCGATCCCGAAGGAGACCGCACCGAGAAGGTCGACACCGACGAGACCATCGTGAGGTTGCTCGAGGTCTTGCGACCCCGCGAGCAGCAGGTCCTGACCTTCCGCTTCGGCCTCGGGGGCGGCGAGAGGCTCTCCCTCAGCCAGGTCGGACGACTGCTCGAGGTCTCCAAGGAGCGCGTCCGCCAGATCGAAGATCGTGCCCTCGAGAAGCTGCGAGCCCGCGCCAAGGAGCAGAACCTGGAGCAACAGCTCTCCTGGGCCGATTGAGGCAGGCGAAAGCCGCCTCCCGGTACATCCGCGCGGGAGAAGGAACTCCAGTCAAGCCCGCCACCTTGCCGGCCGATTCCTGGTAATGAAGAGGCTTCAAGGTCGATAGAACGGCGGGTGATCATCCGAATGGCCGCAACACCGCTACGACCGTCACGGGACGTGGACCCGGTCGGTCCGTTCCTCCACTACCTCATGGCCGAATGCGGCGTGTCGTCCAATACCCTGGCGGCCTACCGCTCCGACCTGATGGGGTTCATCCGCTGGCGACGCGTCGCCGCGCCCGGGCCCCTGGCCAGGCTGGACGTCTCGGCCTTGAGCCGGTACGTGGAATCGTTGACGCAATCGGGACTGGCGCCGACCAGCGTCTGCCGGCATATCGCGAGCCTCTCCACGTTCTTCCGGTACCTGGTCTTCGAAGGCCGGCTCACCGACAACGTCGTCAAGCTGCTCATCGCACCGGCCGTCTGGGACCGGTTGCCGACCGTGCTCGGCCCCGCCGCGGTCGTCAGGCTGCTCGACGCACCCGACCCGGAGACGCGGCTCGGGCGTCGAGACCGCGCGGTCCTCGAGACCCTTTACGCGACCGGATGCCGCGCCTCCGAAGTGGCCGGGCTCCGCCCCGCGGACCTGGACCTCAAGGTCGGCCTGATCCGCTGCGTGGGCAAGGGGAACAAGGAGCGGCGCGTTCCTCTGGGCTCGCGTGCGATCTCCGCCCTGGAGGACTATCTCCGTCGCGATCGTCCCGGGCTGGTGGCCCGAAATCCCGCGACTCCCGGTGTGTTCGTCTCGAAGTCGGGCAAGCCGCTGACCCGGATCGCGATCTGGTCGATCGTCAAGCGATATATCCGCGAGGCCGGACTGCCGGGCTCCGCCAGCCCCCACACACTCAGGCACAGCTTCGCGACCCATCTCCTCGCCGGGGGCGCCGATCTCCGCGTCGTCCAGGAGATCCTCGGCCACGCCTCGATCTCCACGACCCAGGTCTATACCCGGGTCGAGCTGAGCCGGCTCCGCAAGGTCCATGCCCAGTTCCACCCGCGGACCCCGAAGGCCGGCTCGACCGACAACGCCCGCTGACGACAACGCTGGTCAGGACGCCGGCCCCGAGGCGGGGGTTTCCCCTCGGAAGCGCTCCTTGAGCTTCTCTTGAACGACCGAGCGATAGCCGGCCGGATCGATCCCCTTGGGCGCGGCGATCCCGATCCCATGGCACTCATGCACGGGCATGATCCGGACGATCTTCCGATCCTGATCGGCCAGGAGCGCCACGCGGATCGTCCCGATGAGGGCCGTATCGTCCCAATGGCATCGGTAGGCCGAGCCGTCGGGAAGATAGAGCATGACGTCGGGCATCCCGGCGTCATTCAACCCGGCCCAGATTTCGCTGATCAGATCGGTCATGGGGATCGACTCAATCGGGTCGCCTCGACCCGCGGCCCGCGGGCCGGCTCCATGTTATGCAGCCGCTCTTTCACCTTCGCCGCCCGCTGTCGATAAACGGGCATGTCCAGGATACGGCTGTACGAGAGATCCGACTTGATCGCTCGCTCGGCCCGATCCATCGCGTCGATCGTCATGAGAAGATGCGCGGTGGCATCGTGGATCTTCCCGAGATCGGCTTCGATCTCGCACAGGGTCAGGAGGGCCGGGAACTTGTTGCCGAGGACATATAAGATCCTTCGAGAATTATTGGCGCGGGCCGATTCGTATTTCTCGCAGTCCCCGAGGTCCAGGACGGCCTGCCGCATCAACTCGAGGGCTTTCGGGACGGTCGCCGGATCGCCCCGGAGCTGCTCGGCCCATCGGGTCGCGATCCGCCCGCGCACCACGAGCGAGGCATAGAACTCCCTCTCCAGCTTCGCGTCGATGCCCGCGGCCCGGATCGCATCGATCGGCGGCGAGATCCGCTCGAAGGCCGACTGATATTGCTGATCGGACTCATCGATAGCTGCGAGCATGTGGGAACTGACCGGCGAGTTCGGATCGAGCTCGGCCGCGATCGCGAGCGCGGGCTGCGCTCGCTTGAAGAGCACTTTCCGATCCAGGGCCACCATCTCCCGGTCGTATTCGGCTTTCTCGGTGAGCGTGTAGGCATAGGTGAACCGCGCCTTGCCGAAGTTTTCCAGTTGCGAGGCGAGCCTGGGATGAGATCTCCCCCAGGCGATCATCCCCTTCCGGAAGTCGGGGGATTTGATGGCCTTCTCGAAGAGTTCCTGGGCTTCGAACCCCCGTCTCGCGGGTTCGTCGGGCCGTAGGGAGGCAAGATCGGCATTCGGCGGCCTCTTCGCGGAGGGCTTCCAACCGTCCAGGACGAACATCAGATAGATCTTGGGCAAGAAGGATTCGGGGTACTCGGCGACATAGGAACGCAACGGCTGTTCCGCCCGGCCAAACTCGTCGTTATCGACGTCTCGAACCGCATCGAGAAAGCCGGCGACCGTCTCGACCCGGGGCTTGGTCCATTCCTTGACCTTGTTCACGGCGCCGAGGGCCACTGCGCCGATCACCACGAGGTAAGCGGCATGGGTCGCCATCGCCCAACGGTGTCGAATCCCCCAGTTCGCGAGCCGTTCGGGCCGCGACGGATTGGAGGCGTGAACCAGGGGGAGGCGCTTGAGGAATCGATCGAGGTCTTCCGCCAGGGCCTGGGCGCCGGGATACCGGTCCTCGGGCGAGACGGCCAGGCACTTCGCGACGATCGCCTCCAGGGCATGGGGGATCGCCGGGTTGAACGGGCGGACCGTGACGTCGATCAACGGCTTGCGGTCGAGCAGGACGCGCATGGCCCGCTGCGGCGAGAGCGCCTCGGCCGGCAGTTCGGGCCGCTCGCCGGTCAGCAGCTCGCGCAACACCAGGCCCAGCGAATAGATGTCGGCCTTCGCTCCCACCCGCCCCCAGAGTTGCGGGTCGAGGAAGGCCTCGATCTGCTCGGGCGCCATGTACGGGAGCGTCCCGCCGTTCATCGCGGCCGCGGCTTCCGACGCGGAGTGGGGCGATTCGGCCAGGTTGAAGTCGAGCAACTGCGGGCCATGGTGCAGCGTCATCAGCACGTTGCCCGGCTTGACGTCCCTGTGGAAGGTCCGCATGGCGTGGGCATAGGCCAGGGCCCTCGCCACGATCATGACGATCCAGGCCGCGCCCTGGGCATACGTCCCGCGGACGGGGAAGCCTTCCCAGCCATCGCCGCGGGGGACGCCCCGTCCGCCGTCTTCGCCCTCGACATCCTCGCGAATCTCCGCCGACGGCTCGGACGCAGGGAGTTTGGTCCCATCGACCAGGGTCTTCCAGATCGACATGGCGTCGGGCGGGCGGGACGCCGGATCGACCCGACGGATCACGTCATCCAGCGGCAAACCGGGCCGGAACGGCATCGAGAGCCCGCGCAACTGGTTGTCGTCGAACACGACCGAGTTGACCGGGACGATGTGACGGTGGTCGAGCGCCCCTGCGCCTTCGGTTCCTGGCCTCGGTCGAGCGAGACCTTCAAGACCACGAGCCTCCCGCCCAGCGAGAGATCCCTGGCCAGGAAGACCCGGGAGGAGCCCCCCTTGCCCAGCAGCGAGACGAGCCGAAAGATCTCGAAGGTGCCCCCGGGCTCCGGGAACGGCGGGGGCTTCGGCGTCATTTCCGCCGCCCGGCTGATCAGGCGATGATACTTGAGCTGCGAGATCAGCGAGTCCTTCCAGCGGGGATAGCGCCCGCAGAATGACTCCACGTCGATCGCGTCGCCGCGCTCCTCGCCCAGGCAGAATTCCTCGTAGATCAGGCTCAACACGCGGCTGTCGGCGCCGCCCAGCTCGGAGAATTTCTCGAGATACTCATTGACCGAGGGGGATTGCCCTCGGGCATACCGGCACCGCAGGTCGGTCTTGATCAACTGGGTGAGGATCTCGATCGAGTCTCGGTCGTCGACCGCGAGGGCGCGCTTCTGCTCCATCCATAAGCGCTCCAGCCGGACATCGCCGTGCCGCCTCCATTCGTCCTCGAGCCATTGCACGGCGTGGTCCACGCGATCCAGCCCGCCGACCGAGCGGACCGAAGCGAGGAGCGGCTTCATACTCAGCCTCCGGCGTCATTCACGGAATTCAGGAGGTCCTTCAAGAAACGCTGCACCTTGCGGATGTTCCAGCCCGTCCGCTCGGCGATGTCCGCCGTCGTATAACCTTCCTGCTTCAATTCGATGATCGTGCGCTCCGTCGCGTCGCGGTCCTCGAGCAGACGCTCGTGGAACTCGTTGGCCTGCGCGACCTGGCTGGCGGTCGGGTCGCCCGAGGGGACTTGCACCGGACCGGAATCGGATCCGCCGGCCTCGATCGGCCGCTCCCGACTGACGTCCCGCTTGAGCGTGTGCCGACGTCGATATTCGTCGATCACTTTCTGCTCGGCGACGGTCGCCAGGAAGGCCATCAGAGATTCGATGGAAGGGAACTGGAGTTGATCGAAGTTGGCGGCCAGGCTCTTCATCACGTCGCTGGCGAAATCCGTGGAGTCATACAGCGATCGCATCGATCGATTCAGTTTGCGGCGCACGACCCTCCGGACCTTCGGATAGCACTCCTTGAAGAGCATCTCCCAGGCCGCTTGGTCGCCCAGGTACGCCTCTCGCAGAGCTTTCGCAAGATCGACGCCGATCTCCGATTGGGACGTCGTCGTCATGGCGATCTACCTCCCTTGGGCCTGGAACACACGACGACCGAGCCTCGCTCGTACCTTCGATTTGAAGTTACGACCGAATCCCCGGGCAACAATCTCGCCATGGGCGATATTGTAACCCTACCGTGTCCGAGGAGGAAAGAGAGTAAACCGAAAAAAGAGGCAAGCCGAACTTAATTTTTCTTCAGGAACTCCGTATAAAGGATCTAAAAAGAATACTAAGGCGCGGGATAGCGCCTAAACAGGATTCTCGCCGCCCGGGGAGTGGAGGCGTTCGCTTCCGGGAAATGACGGGTTCTATCGCGATCTTTCGCCGACGGACCCGATTTGTTCCCCCGTGAGTTTCGAATGTCAGGAAACCCATCAGACAACACTTAAATAAGCGAATCACAAGAGGATTCGTCGCGTCGTCTACACCGGCGTACGGGCAAGAGCATGACCCGGAATGTCAACGCCGCTGTCCCTAAACCGCTTCGCCGCCTGACTTTGTCGGGGATTTCCCCACATGGCCGGAGATGCGGGAACTCGACGGAATACCACGGGGAGTCGGCGTAAGGTTAAGCTCATGCACATCAATCGCACGGCGGCGTCCCGGGCTGAGTGGGATCAATGATCGGGGGGGGCGGGTCGCACGGGGGGACGCCCGGATCCGTCGGGTCCGAGGTCGCGATGGTCGAGGGGGCGATCCGGATGGGCATCCATTCGACACTCGGCTGAAAACTTCGGCGCGTACGCATGAATTGTCTCCCGCGATTGGAGGGAAGAAAAAAGTTGGTCTAGTCCTGAGAAAACTCTAGGAGACGGCGGACGAGGGAATGGCAGGGAGCGGACGAGGAAGCGCCCACGGCCCCACGACGGAGGTTTGCAAGACTTCAGGCGGCCCTGGATGGCCATCAAATGCGGGCGGCGGTACGATCGAATCGACCGGGATGCCGTCCGGCAACCGGATGAAATGCTACCCTGAATTCTCTTTCGGCAAGGAGATGTGACAGCTTCAGACCGGCCCCAAATTCATCGACGTGGGGAAGGCCGGGGCTCCCGAGTAATCCCGAGCCTCTTGCCGACTTCGCACTAGTTCAGTACGGTGAGCTTCTTCTTCGAGGATACGACATGCTCGGCGTTGTAGCACATCGAGGAGTCCTCGAACGGATAGAGATCATTCGAGAGCAGGGGAATGCTCGCGATCTGGTAGAGGGGGCAGGAGCGATGTTGTTCGGTCGCGTCGGCGGCGAAACGGGCGGCCAGTTCGGGCATCCCCGCACGATGGGCCGCGATGTAGCAGCCCAGAGCCGACAGCCGATTGTTGACCGAGAGCACCGCGGTGCTCGATGGGGAATCCTGCTCGAGTGCGCGGCCAGCCAGCCGGACCTCTCTCTTGAGCTCGGCACGGAGTCGGCGAATGATGCGATAGACTCGGGCCCGATAGCGGCCGGCGGCACCGGGCTGGGCGAGTTCTTCCCAGGGATCGCCGAAGGTCTCGGCGATGCCCTGCGATTCCACGAAAAGCTCGCAGTCGAGCGGCAAGTTGGGATCGTCCACGTGAGCCTGCCACAGGCAGAGGGCCGCCGCCGACCACACACGTCGAGTCGAGCAGCCGCGATACCATCGCGACCGCCGGTGTCTGTAGGCCCGCTCGATCCGGCCCGCCAGGTAGTCGATCAACTCTTGAGTCGGCAACACGTCTTTAATTCCTCAGCGCCAGATCTTTGATGGGGCCATCCTGGCGGCTCTCTTCATCTGCACCGACAAGAGAGACCGAAATCCGTCGCCAACCGCGACATCCACTCCGGAAATTCTTCCAGGCAATTCGGGCGCGCACAACGTTGATCGAACGAAACCCATTCCCAATGCAAAACTTACGGCAAATTGCTTTTCGTCCGTCCGATTCGGAATACGGTCAGATTGTTCCGGCAGACGATGCCCCTGAGGCTCGAGAGTGGTCGAGGACGATGATGTCCTACGGCGTCGAAGGCGTGCCTGACCTCGATGTGGGGGAATATTGCAACGAGATGTTTCTCGATGGCGAGCGACATTTCAACGTGAACCCTGCTTCGCCGCAGCTCGAACTCTCCCTCGCGGGGAGACGCTCCGTTCACGAACAAGTCCGGGTGCCTGAACGAACTCGGGGCGCGACGCATGGCCCTCAAGGCCCCGATCGCGCCGGGTCATCGGCCGAAATCCGGCTGCGGCGTCGGAGAGGGCCTTCAGCGACCCCACGAACAATGCGGATCAATCCTTGCCCAGATCATGGAAATCCATCCCACCCGGATCGCTTGAAATCGCTCGTCTTGAACCGATGCAATGGAATCATTAGACTCATTATCGCGATTTCGAGATCGGCCGAGAGTACGGCGATGTCCTTGGGTTATGCAAGCGCAATTTCACCATGGAAAAACCGCTACAAGAGTCGGATTGGGAGTCGATCAAGTCGGGCCTGGCCGATCGGGTTCGGGAGATCCGGCTCGACCTCTACGGGGTCCACGGCGGCCCTCTCCTGGCGCAGGCCCTGAAGATCCCGTTCCGGACCTTGCATAACTACGAGACCGGATCCACCATCCCCGCGCGGACGATCCTCCGTTTCATCGAGCTGACAGGGGCCCATCCCCACTGGCTGCTCACCGGCCTGGGCGACCGATTCCTCGATCGCCCTAAGGCTCATGGACTTTGAGTTGGGTTGCGAAGAGACGACTCATTGCACCCGCCACGGCGGGCCTTCGCCGAAGGGCCGCCCGATCTTCGATCGATCGATCGATCGATCGATCGCCCTCAAGGTCCCGGAGGGAGGGCGATCGCACGATCGGGGGCGATCCCCAGGTTGACGGGCAAGGGATCGCGGGTGTGGATTTCGAGAGTCGGGTCGAGGGGCATCTCACCGGTGTTCGCGCCATAAATACACAGTCCGCCGGCCTGCGGCGCGTCGTTCGGGACCGCCAATCGGATGGTGAGGACTTCGCCCTGGCTCAAACGGGCGCGATCGGCATCGTTGAGCGTGATCAGACCGTCGACCAGTTCCCCGTGGCTCCCATGCTCGACCCTGGCCAGGTGCGAGAGCACGCCGCGGGCGTCGGCCGGGTCATCGGGTAATGTCAACCTCTCGATCGGTCGCCCGTTGAACGACACGGCCAGCGTGGAGCTGAACGGGCGAGCCGCATCCGTCTGGGGATAATCCTGACGGTTGTTCCGCTCCGGCCAATCCACCCGTTGACGCCTGGCCTTGGCGGAGGCGACGAAGAGGTAGTAGATGGACTCGGGGTGCGCCTTCGCGACCGACGCCGGGATTCGCAACTGGTATTCGAAGAACCCCTTGCCATAACCGTAGACCTTGCCGGCCGGCGCCTTGCCGACCTCGGACCATTGCTGTCTCGCGTAATCCTCGGGGGCGAACCGGATCACCACATCCTTGATGCCGCGACGCTCGATCCGCGCCGGCCGTCGTTCGGGCTTGACCACCAGGTTGACGAAATTGGCCGCGAACCGCTGGTTGTTCGGGTCGCGAAGGGTCAGGATCAGCGCCCCGACGAACGGATACGGGGGCAGGGTCACCCGGAGCTGTTCCAGCTCCATCACATCGTAGGGTCGCCATGTGATCGGGATGCTCCTCGGCTCGACGATCATCCGCAAGTCGGCGCGAGAGTCATAACCCGTGACCCACCACCTGAGCTTCGGCTGAAATGTCCGATCCGAGAAATGGCTGACGAAGATCGGGACCGTGATCGTCTCGCCCGGCTTCCCCACGATCGCGGGGGGGGTGTCGTAACCGATGAAGTCCGCGCCGAGGAGCTCGTTGGGCTTCATGTCGGGGACCCAGGCGTCATAGCCGAAGAGTTTCGGAGTCCGGTCATAGTTGACCAGCCCGTTATGCTCCCACTCGATGTCGGCCAGCTCGGTGTAGACGAATCCCTGGATCTTGCGATGCCGGCGCAGTTGCGTGGTCAGGTCCCGGAGCCCCCAGGAGATGTCGCGATCGCCGCCGCCGGCCGACACTGCGCCGTATTCGGAATTGATCAGGGGCAAGGTTGACTGCGACAGGCCGGGGCAATAGTTGAATCCGCTCCCGGGCCGGGTGGCATCGACTACCTTCTGGATATGCTCGCGCGCCTCGCGGTGGTCGTCGATGTAGAAATGCCAGCTATTGAGGTCCGTATTGACGATGTGATCATAATTGCACGGCGAGTTGTCCTCGACCAGGCGGGTCGGGTCGAGCGCGCGGATCGCCTGGACCATGTCGCCGGCCCACTTCTGCGTGTCGCGGTCCTTCTTGTACTGCTCGGACTTGTTGGCGAGCCCCCACGTCTCGTTGAACGCGACCCACGCGATGATCGCGGGATGGTTGCGGTCGCGGACGACCGCCTCGCGCATCGTCTTCTCCCAGGCCGCGCGGGCCTTGGGGTTCTGCTGCCAGGTGTTCGGCATATCCTCGAGGATCAGGACGCCGATGCGGTCGGCCCAGTAGAGGCGGCGGGGCTCGTCGGGCTTGATGTGGATCCGCAATCCGTTCAGACCCATCTCCTTGGCGATCTCCATGTCTCGCCGGAGGAAGGCGTCATCGGGCGCGGTATAGATCCCTCTCGGATTGAAGGACTGGTCGAGCGCCGTGCGGAGGTAGAGCGGCTTGTCGTTCAGGAGGATGCGTTCGAACGGCTCGTCGTTGTACTTGCCGCGACGGATCGTGCGCAGTCCGAAGTAGGTCTGGACGGTGTCGACGGCCTTCTGCCGGCCGTCGCGAAGCTCGAGCGTCAGGTCGTAGATTTGGGGCGATTCCGGGGTCCAGAGCTTGGGATCGGGCACATCCATGGTGATCGAGCACGGGGTGGAATCCTCCTGGACCTTGACCGACTTCGATGCGCTGAACCGGCTCCCTTCGACCGAGTGTTTGCCCTCGGCGCGGAGCTGGAACTCGCCGCCCTGGGGGAGCCCCTTCGTGTCGACGTCCAGAGTGACCCGCGGCGGATCGATCGAGGTCGTGACGCGGAAGCCGGAGATGTAGGCTTTGGGCCGGGACTCGAGCCAGACGGTCTGCCAGATGCCCGAGGTCGGCGTGTACCAGAAAACCTGCTTGCCGGTGGGCAAGCTGGGATCGGTCGGATCGAACGCGCGGACGACCACCGAATTCTCGCCATCGCGGCGGATCTGGTCGGTCACATCGAACTCGAAGGGCGTGTATCCCCCCTCGTGCTCGCCGACCTTCTTGCCCCCGACCCAGACGTCCGCTCGCCAGTCGACGGCCTCGAAACGGAGCCAGACCCTCTGATCGGCCGGAAATTCTTTGGGGACGCTGAACTTGCGGCGATACCAGCCGACCTTCGGGGCCCCCTTGGGCTGATGAATCCCCGAGAGCTCGCTCTCCCAGGGGAAAGGGACCGCGATGGACCTGTCGAATCCGGGCGCATCGGGCTTCTCCCAGCCGTCGCGGAGCCCTTGATCCTGGGCGTCGAACCGGAATTCCCAGCGCCCGTTGAGATTGGCCCAGTTGGCCCGTACGGACTCCGGGCGAGGATGCTCGGGCTTGGGGATGCTGGTATCGGCCGCGGCGGCGAATCGGGCCGCGGCCAGGGCGATCAATCCGAACCAGATCCAGGTCGAACGCATCATGTCGTTGGCTCCCAGCGTGTATGGCGGCGAAGTGAGCGGCATGTACGTGCGAGAAATCATAGCGGAACGAGTCCACTTCGCTGTCCGAGATTACCCGATCCCCAGCCCGGAAGGGAGATGTGACCAGGCCGAGAGTCGTGTCAGTCCGTACGCCTCGGCCAACCCAATCAGGTCTCCCGCCGCCTGAGGCCATAACGGGGAGGCATAGTCAGAATCCGGGAATTGCGCCGGGATGCCGCCACCCGCCACCCGCCGGAGGCATGCTCACAATCCGGGAATCCCGCCGGGATGCTCGCCGCGCTCGTACACGATGTGGGCCCGGCCGACCAGGAGCGGGTCGAGGGGCCCGATCGCGTCGACGTCCTTGTTGGAATACGGCAGGCGGTGCAGGACATATCGCATCGCGTTCAATCGCGCACGCTTCTTGCAATCGGACTTGATGACCGTCCACGGGGCGTCGGCCGTGTCGGTGTTGAAGAACATGGCCTCCTTGGCCTTGGTGTACGCCTCCCACTTATCCAGCGACGAGAGATCGACGGGCGAGAGCTTCCATTGTTTGAGGGGGTGCGCCTTCCGTTCCTCGAATCGCCTTCGCTGCTCGGACCGGCTGACGGAGAACCAGAATTTGATCAGGTGCACCCCGCTTCGAACCAGGTTGCGCTCGAATTCGGGGGCCTGGCGCATGAATTCCTGATACTCGTCGTCGGTGCAGAACCCCATCACCCGCTCGACGCCGGCTCGGTTGTACCACGATCGGTCGAACAGCACGATCTCGCCGGCGGTGGGCAAATGCTGGACGTATCGCTGGAAGTACCATTGCCCTCCCTCGACATCGCTCGGCTTCTCGAGGGCGACCACCCGGGCCCCTCGGGGATTGAGATGCTCCATGAACCGCTTGATCGTGCCGCCCTTGCCGGCGGCGTCGCGGCCTTCGAAGAGGATCACCACCTTCCGCTTCGATGACTTGACCCAGGCCTGCACTTTGAGCAGCTCCACCTGGAGGTGGTATTTCTGCTTCTCGTAGCTCTTGCGCGACAACAGGTTCTTGTAGGGATACCCGCCCTCGCGCCAATCCGGGGCCAGTTCGGTGTCGGGATTGACGGGTCCGCGACGCGTCTCCGGGGTTTCCTGCATCACCTGCCGCAATAGGGCGGCATCATCGGGCGATGCGCCTGCCATGATCGCCTGGAGCGATCGTGCCAGCGAGGCCACATCGTGGGGCGGCTTGCTGTTGACGATGTCGTCCACGGCCTCGACCTTCGATTCCTGGGCTCCGGAGATCGACTCCGCGACCGTAAACCGCTCGATGCCGGGCAAACCCAGGCTCGGCGCCGTATCACCCGCCGCGACGCGACGAGGCGCATGGCCATTGCGCCTGGCGTCCGGCTCCGACTCGGCCTGCGATCGCTTGCGTTTGCCGCCGCGAGAGAATGGTTTTGCCATGACAGATGACCCAGAAACAGGAAACCGCCCGACCGATGATCGGGAGCCGACACCTCGGATGATGACGCGTTGCTACGAAGGCACGTCGGTCTCGGACGAGCCGCGCGAGAATGCGACGACGACGCACGCTTTTCCGAGCCGATTGACAGGAATGTACCCCGAGCGATCACCGCTCGCGGGAAAGCGTCGCCGCCGATCGAGACCGAGCCCGAAAGGCACGGCCCTCGCGAAACCGTCCATTCACACAAACTTCATTGTCGCCTTCCAGTCAGCCGACCGCAAGGTTCCAGCGTGCCGCCAGCCTCAAACGTGCTTCAAGCCGAACACCTTGGCATAAACGTCGAGCTTCTGTGCGAGCGACATCCTGGGCGATGCCGCGGCGTTATGGTGGATCACGATCAGGGTCTCGTCGTCGTCCGCCGGACGGAGCCCCCGATAGCTCGCGACCGCTTCCAGCAGGGCGGGACCGATCGCGGCCGGGCTCCGGTCGGTCGGGTCGAGCCGGCGCGCCTTCTCGAGCAGGCCCGATTCGCCGAGCAGTCGTCCTTCGGAATCGGCCGCCTCGATGAGGGCATCGGTGTAAAACATGAGCAGGTCGCCCCGGCCAAGCGCCACGTCGAACATCCGGTAGCGAGTCTCGTCGTCGAGGCCCAGCGGGAGGTTGCCGCTCTGGGCTTCATCGGAGGCGACCGGCGCGAGCAGCGACCATTCGCCGTCGGTCGCACGACGGAAGAGCGGGCGGGGATGCCCGGCGTTGCACACCGAGATCCGATCGGTGGACGCCAGATAGGTTGCCACCACCGCCGTGGCGAACCGACGTAACTCGGCCATCTCCGAGAATTGACGGTTGAGTTGCTCGACGACGCGTCTCTGGCTCTTCTGATTGATGTTCTTGCGCACGATCGTGCGCAAGGCCGCGGAGAACTCGGCGACCGACGCGCCGTGTCCAGAGACGTCCGCGAGCACGATGCGCGTGATCAGGCCTCCGCCGCAGAGCGTCACGTAGTAGACGTCGCCCCCCTGCTCGTCTCCCTGGAACGGTCGGCTGAAGACCCAGGCGTCGAGGCCCGGCGTCGTCACCGTCCGTTCCACCGGCTCGATCCCTCCCCAGATCTCCATGCACTGGAGTGTGTGCCGATCCGGTTCCGCCAGGCTGGTCATGATCGTTGAGCCCTGCGATCAGTTCGAAGGATGGGGAAATACCGATGATCCGCACACCACCGTCTCAAGGGATCGGGCGGCCCGTCCCTTTGACGAGCCTCACGTGCCCGCCCGCGGGCAGGTCGCGGCGTGACCAGGATTCCGACGATCCCCACGGCCAGTCCACCTCGATACGCCCGATGACCTTCGACTCGCCCAGGCCGAAGCAGACCCTCGGCTCGGAGGCGGATAAATAGCTGCCGCCGGCGACCAGATCACCGGCCTGAATCCGGCCGCCGGCCGTGACCCTCACCCGGGCTCCAAAGGCTGGTCAACCCTCGCGATCCACGAGCTCGAGGTTCAGGAATTGCCCCCCCTGAGACAGATTCTGCAACAGGGCCGCGGGTGCATCGAGGGAGGCAGCCGCAACATCCGGACGACCGTCGCCGTCCAGGTCGCCGATGGCCAGGCCTCGGCCCAGGCAGGGCCGGTCGAACCAGGTGCCGGCCAGAGAGGAAACGTCCTGGAGCGGAGCGCCCGTGTTGCGAAGCAACGTGGGACGCATCGCGAAAGGGATGCCCAGGCGCCCGCGATCGAGGACGTGACCATTGGTCTGGAGCAAGTCGATGTGCCCGTCGCCGTCGAAGTCGCGAAGGGCGATCCCGAATCCCAGGACGCGGCGTGTGGCGTCATTCAACCCGAGCCAGCTCGAGGCGTCCCGATAGATCCCACGCGGGCGGCCCTGGGCCCGGAACGCGATCGTGGATCGGCCGTAGAAGTTGGTGACGGCCAGGTCCGAGAGGCCGTCGCCGTCCAGGTCGCCCACGGCGACGCCCATCCCCGAGAGGACCTCGCCATGCCCGTCGCGGGCGACCCCCGACTCCTCGCCGATCTCCTCGAACTGGAGGTTCCCCCGGTTGGCGAACAGCCAGCAGGGCGAGGAATCATTCGCGACGTAGAGATCGGGTTGGTGGTCGCCGGTCAGCTCGGCGACCACGAGGCCGAGCCCCCTGCCCTCCGGCAAGTCGATCCCGGCCGATTTCGAGACGTCGGTGAAGGTCCCATCGCCATTGTTGCGATAAAGCCGGTCGGCCTGGGCCGGGAAATCCTCGGGACCGCAATAATCGCGACGGCCGTCGGGTGCCGCGCAGAAGGGGGGCGCATTGGGGTCGAAATCCAGGTAATTGACGACAAAGAGGTCCAGATCACCGTCGCCATCCAGGTCGGCGAACGCCGCCGCAGTGCTCCAAGACCCGGAAGTCAGGCCGGCGGCCCGTGTCACGTCTTCGAACCGAGCGCCGCCGAGGTTGCGATAGAGTCGCTGATCGCGCCAGCCGGTGACGAACAGATCGAGGCGGCCGTCGCCGTCGTAATCGCCCACCGCCGCGCCCATCGCGTAGGACGGCCCCGGCGCCCCGCCCCGTCCGGTGATGTCTTCGAACTGCCAATCCCCCTTGTTCCGAAAGAGTCGGCACGGCGGATCCGGCTTGCCCGGCACCTCGTCGATCGGACCACCGTTGCAGAAGTAGAGGTCCGGCCGCCCATCTCCGTCGGCATCGAAGATCGCCACCCCACCGCCCATGATCTCCGGCAGGTCGCGCTTCTCACGAGAGCCATTTTCGTAGCGGAACGAGACGCTCGACGATGCCGGGACTTCGCGGAACACGATCGATCCGGGAGCTTTCGAGACTTCGTCCGTGCCGGTTGCCGAATCCGCGCACCGGTTGGCTCGCCCTCCAGCGGCCGTTCCGGGCGATTCAGCCTGGGCGAAGCTCGGGTTCACGGAGAACCGAAGGGCCCAGAGAAAGCCGCCGGTCAGCCCAATCGCGACAAGAATGGTTTTCGACGCCCGACCGAAGTTTCGCGACATACGGGAACAACCTCGGTGATTGACGAGATCAACGGGACCAGATCGGATTCTAACAGGATCGCGATCCGCGCGTCGTAACCCCTCGCGCGGGACGCCCATCTCGTGCGTTGGCTTGACGGCCGTAATCCGATCGATGGCGACCCAACCCGGGCCGGTGCCGCGATTCACTAACATCAAGTCCAATTTGCACTCACGCACAGTCAGCGTCAATGACTCTCCATCGTTGTTGGTTTCGTCATGTCCGAAAAGTTCCCGGGGAATAGGTCCCTATCGACTGAGCTCGCGCTCCGCCCGGTAGGAGCCCGTTTTTTCCGTTTTCGGTTCCAACTGCATTTCTTGATAACCACATTGGCGAGGTGTCGGTCGGCGTCCTTCGGCGGCGACCGCGGCGACACGGCATCCGTCTCCAGTTCCGAGCCGCGTGACTCCTATTGCCCTTGGTGCCCCTGTGCCCGTGTCGAACGGGATGCCTCCTGCTGATTGAGGAGCGTCGTGAGACCGTCGTCTCGCGGTGTCGTTCCTCGGATGATCCATTCGGAGGAGTTTGTGCCTCGATGTCCTCCGGCTGACGATGGGTCGATGGACGATGCAAGCGACCAACAGTCATTGTTGAGTCCATCTTGCATATGTCGCACTTAATTTGTTCAGACTTGAACAAGGCCCGGTTTGAAAAATACCGAGAAGGGTCGCGGCCTTAACGCGACGTGATGTGTTTCCCTACTCTAGCAGTTCGGGGCCGACGCGTTCGAACCCACAACGGCTACCTCCTGTCGCAGGACCGTCAACCCGAGTCACGCGTTCGAGCGTAGGGTCCGACTCATCCCGAGGCGAGAGATTCCTTTCCCAATCGACGGAGCAACCATGCCTACCACAGCTGCTGATGTAACCGCATTGATTGGCACACTTCAGGGACGCTGGCTCCCCATCTACCAGGAGGTCGACGGCCAGATGGTCCCGCCGGCCGAGTATGCCATGTCGGTCGTGGAAATGACCGGCAACGACTTCAAGGTGCTCAAAGGCCCGAACGTCGAATACGAGGGCCGTTTCACGGTGGATTCGAGCAGCTCGCCCGCGCGGATCGCGCTCATTTACACGAAGAGCTTGAAGCCGGTCTTCACCGGCGGTGCGCGCCCCGGAGTCGTCCAGGTCGCAGGCGATACTCTGAAATGGTGCTTCGCCTCGGTCGGTCAATCCCCGCCGCACGGGCTCAACACCACCCCGGGGGCCGATGCCGTGCTTTCGATCTATCAAAAAGAGGGCTCGACGATCACGCCTGACGCGCGGGTCAACCAGCCCGTCCTCTGGTGAGGATGCGCGATCCCGCGAGGGTCGGCCTCGGTCCGAGCGGACCATGGTTGCCGGCACGGACAGTGACTCGCCCCTCGCGGGCTCGCAGACACGATTCTCGCAACTCCAGGTCTATTACGATCGAAGGCAGTATTAACCGCAGATAAACACGGATAGACAGGGGGGAAAAACAGGAATGAAGACGGCCGCGGACTCGATCGATCGTCGCAGCGAGAGAATCCTTTTCTCTGTGCGTTTATCTATGTTCATTTGTGGTGAATTCTGCTTTTTCGAGAAATTGATCGCGGCCATGCCGCGTCAGGACAAACTCCCATGTTCGACCTGCAAATCCTGCCTGACCAGCCGTTCATCAAGTTCGATCACCAATTACCGATCTCGAACTGGTCTTACCCATTTGATCGTGACGAAGACCAGCTTGATGACCGGCTCGCGCCGTACTTGGTCCCGAAGAAGGCGGATGTCCTGCGGAGAGCCATTTATATTCATATCCCGTTCTGTGACACGATTTGCGGCTTCTGCCCGTTCCAGAGGGATAAGTTCAGATCGGGCTCGGACGTCGAACGGTACCTGGAAGCGTTGGTCGCCGAGATGGGTCATAAACTCCATTATCTCGGTCGTTGTCGCGTCGATGCGATCTTCGTGGGAGGCGGGACGCCTTCCGTCCTGGACCCTCGCCAGATCGAGCTGCTGGGAAGGTCGATCTCCAGGTCTTTCGATCTGCAGGCGTTGAAGGAATTCACCTTCGAAGTCGAGGTCAAGAGTGTATCGCGAGACAAACTCGAGGCGATGCTCGACATCGGCGTCAATCGGATTAGCTTCGGGGCGCAGACGTTTTCGGATGAGTTCCGGGCGCTGCTCTCGCTCGACGCTGCGCGATCGCAGATTACGGATGCGGCGGCCATGCTCAATAGCATGTTCCCGTACACGAACGTGGACTTGCTGTATGGGATGGCCGGGCAGAATCTCGACCAACTCTACAGCGACTTCGCCGCCGCTGTGGGACTGCGGACGACCACGGTCAACGTCTATCCGATCAACAATCTCGCGGCATCGAACTCGATGCACCGCGAGATCGCGCGCGCCGGACTGAACTTCTTACCGGCCGCGACGCGCGTGCAATTTCGGATGGACCTCGACCGGCTCTTCCGCGAGCGCGGGTACGCGCCGATCAGCGGTTATGGCTATGCGGTCGCCGACGGCACGCACGACATCTCGGAAGGCTCGGTGCAGCAATCCCCGAAGTTCCTCTACCATGATATCTTGTACGGTTACCATGACGACGAGATCATCGGCTACGGCTCATCGGCGCTCAGCCAACTTCCGGGGTTCAATCTCTATAATTTTCCCAATAGACATGAATATATCCGGGAAATCGTGTCTCGCGGAGGATTGCCGCACGTCTCGTTCGGACCGATCGCGTCGCCCGAGCGGGGGATCGTCTCCTTCCCGTATCGCGGGACGCTCCAGAAGTCGAGAGTTGCTTGGAGGGAGGTACCGGATGAGACCCTGGCGGCCCTGGAGGAAGCAATGAACGCGAAGCTCATCGTCGATCTGGGCGACCGATATGAGCTGACAAGAAGCGGTTTGCTCTTCTACGTCAATCTGATGTATTACTTGATGCCTCGGACGGGCAAACATTGGATATCCAACCAGATCGAACGGCTCCAGGGCGAGGGGCGGAAGTGTGGTAACGCCGATTTAACCGATCTGATTCGCGACAATTCGTTTCCATGAGTATTCCGATGCGACTCGCGGGCGGAGGTGGCCGACGATCAACGCGGGCGCCGTGGACGTGGACACCCGGATCGTGCCGCCGCGGGAGGGGCCGAACACGCGGCCGCGCGAAGGGCCGAACCGCGGCCGCTCAGAGGTTGAATCTCTGCTGCAGGTTACACGCACTCAGGAGGATCATCAGGACGGGCTCGTAAGCGGTGCGTTCGGCCTCGCCCAACGCCGGCAGGCGATCCAGCAGGGCGGCGACCTTCGCCTGGTCGTAGAACGGCAGCGACGCCATGGCCGGGCCCCGCAGCGTCTCCTGCACGAGTTCGTGGAGTCGTTCGCCGGGAGACAGGGCCGAGGGCGGGGTCAGGAACGGGTGCTTATGCCGGCCGTAAACCGTCGCCGTCAGTACCGGACGGGCCGCCTCGCGCAGCACATATTTCTCCGTAGCCCCCCGGACCTTTTGCGACAAAGGCAGGTCGCGGGCCAACTCGACCACGTGATGATCCAGGAACGGCAAGCGGCCCTCCACGGAGTGCGCCATCTCCATGCGGTCGCCGAGCACGGCCAGTACGTAGCTCGCCAGCATGGCCTTGGACCACAGATACAACGACTGATTCACCGGCTCGCGACCGGCGAGTTGCCCGGTCACATCCAACCCGTTCAGGAAGCCGCGGTAGGCGTCGCGGTCGGCGAATTCGCCGGCGAACTCGGTCGTGAACAAGGCGTGCAGCCGGAACGCGGCCGTGGCGTAGGCTTCCAGCCAGGAGGGCACGAACCCCAACGTGCGACGCACGCTCCCCATCGCCCGCGCCTCGCCGTCCGGCAGCAGCAGGCCGCGTGAGACCGGGTTGCTCGCCTCCAGCGAATCCAGGGATTGCCGGGCCGCCCCGGTATCCTGGCCCTGCGAGCTGTACAGCAACATGTCTCGCCGGAAGGGCGGGTATCCGGCCAGGATCTCGTCCGAGCCCTCGCCGGTCAGGACGACCTTGTAACCGGCTTCGCGCACGGCCCGGCTCAACAGGTATTTCGCCACGCCATGCGCGTTGAAGCAGAGCGTCTCGGCCTGCCAGGTCGCATCGGCGAAATGGTCGGCGAGGTCGGATTGGCGGATCGGAATCGGGTGGAACTCGGCACCGACGTGTGCCGCCATCTCGCGGGCGATGGGCCCCTCGTCGTAGCTCGCCCGGTCGAAGGTCAGTGTAAAGGCCCGGATCGGATCACCGCGGTGCGCCGCCGCCAGGCCCAGCACGGCGCAGGAGTCGATCCCGCCGCTGAGATAGCAACCGACCGGCACGTCGGCCCGGAGCCGCAGGCGCACCGCCTCGTCGAGGGCGTGCCGGAACCGCTCGGCGTACTCGGCGTCGGTGCTGGTAGTCTGGTCCCCGTCGACCGGCGGGTAGTCGAAGTCCCAGTAGCGGATCAGCCGGACCTGGCCGGCGGTGGCGAGCAGGAAGTGGCCGGGCGGCACCTGGTAGATGCCGTCGAAGAGGGTGCGGTCCTGGGGGACCACCAGGAAGTGATTGGTATGGAAGAACGCGTCGCGGTCCCAGCGAGCGGGCACGCCGGCCGCGAGCAGCGACTTGATCTCGGAGGCCAGGTGCAGCGTACCGCCGTGATGCGCGTAGTAGAGGGGCTTGATGCCGAGGCGGTCCCGCGCCGCGAAGAGCGTGTCGTTGGGGCCGTCCCAGAGGGCGAAGGCGAACTCGCCGCGCAACTCTCGGAGGCAGGCCGTGCCGAGGTCCTCGTAGAGGTGCAGGGCGATCTCGCTATCGGAGCGGGTGCGCAGGCGGTGGCCTCGGCTCTGGAGGTCGTGCTGTACGCGTTCGAAGTCGTAAAACTCGCCGTTGACGACGATCTGCAAGCCCTCGTCCTCGCTGGCGATCGGTTGCTCGCCGGTGGCCAGGTCGATGATGCTGAGTCGGGCATGACCCAGCCCGACCCGCCGATCGCCGGAGACCCACGTCCGCTGTCCATCCGGCCCGCGGTGGGTGAGCCGCATGGTCGCTCGCTCCAACGCGGCGGCCGAGATCGGTCCCCGCGGCGAGTACATCGCCGTGATCCCGCACATGTCGAGCCTCCATATCTTGGTCCGGCCTTCGCCCGGCCGGGCATCCACCCCCCCGGAGCATAAGGACGCCGCACTCCGGACGATACACGTTCGAGGCGGGTTCGTTCTTCTGCGCGGATCGCGCACGCCTGAGCCGACGATCACGACCGGGCGTCGGTATCCGTCCGTCTGCCATCAGCAGATCGGGTCCGGTCGGGGCGATTTCGATCGAGAATCGAACCTCCGACAATACATATAATGTCCGCTCGCGCCTGAATTTGGCGAATGTAATGGCCCCAACGACCTGTTCTCAAGCCGCGCCCGGTAGAAGTCGGCCTTCCCGCATCAGCCGGAAAAGAACCAACGCTCGGCAGTGATCGTTGGTTCAGGCATGCGCTTTCTGCGCAAGGAGGCGCAGTTGGCCACCAAACTCATATTCCCCCTGAACGGCCGGGCGCATCACTCAAGGATTCTCGAGCTGTAAGTTTGGGCCTTCCGCCCGAGGAAGCAGACCCTCAGCTACCCCCAACAGCCCCCAGGCCCTCGTTACAGGCGTACTCCGCTCGTCTACCCATGCCGTCGCCTCGCGGGCATCACCGAGATGAGCCAGTGCACGGGCTAAGGAACGCAGGTCCTCCTTGTCCAGGGCGCCGTCGATTCTCGCAGCCCCGCGCACCGTCGCTTGTGCCCCGACTCGGTCCCCGGCCGCGGCCTGCGCCTCGCTTACCTCTCGCAGCGAGAGGATTCGTTCGTTCGCGGAGGGCAAGCCGCTGGCGATCTCGGCCGCCCGGCGAACGTCCCCCGTTTTCGCCAGGTTCCTCGCGATGTACCGCAGAGCCCGCTGCCTGGCGCCCGGGTCCCCGATCGCACCGAGGGTCTGCAACGCGCCCTCCAGGTCACCGGCCTCCGCCTGGGCGGCGGGGATGAGGCTCTGGTTCATGACGGCTGGCCCGACCGTCCCGAGGGCCCGGATGAACGTCTTCCGGGCCGCCTGGATCTCTCCACTCCTGGCCTCGGCCGTGGCGATTTCCATCAGCTCAAATCCGCGGTAGCCGGCCAACTCGGCCAGCTCGAAGGCCCGTTTGATCCCCTCCTTGGCCGACGCGCGATCCCCCGCCCGAGCGAGGATCGCGGCCGCATTCGCCGCGGTGAGGGCGCGCGAGTAGGTTTGCGTGATCATCTCGGCCGTTCGTTTCGCACCGGGAGCATCCCCCCTCCTCGCCTGCTCGAGGACAACCTTCGCCAGGATGCTGTCACTGAACCAATCGGGCTCGATCTCGGGAGGCATGCTGCTGGCGGCCTGTCCTCGGTGAGGAGGCCTTTGGCCCAGGTAGATCCTCGCGAGGTGACGCGACTCCTGGGCGGCTCGCAAGGCCCCCGCAATATCCCCCTCCGCGAGCCGGGCCGAGGCGGCCGGGCGGCGCCCCCGGGCCTTCTCCCACGGACTCGGGATCGCTTCGTAGAGTTGCGAGGCACCTGCGTAATCCCCCTTCTCTTCGAGGCCCATCGCCCTCATCCGGAAGGCGAACCCGGACTCGGGCGAATCGGCGAGTTCGGCCTCGATCATCCGCTTCGCCCCGGGGATATCGCCCGCCCAAGCCCGCAGGGCGGCGATGACAGGGGCTAACTCCCTGAATCCGGAGGCCCCGAGCAGCCGCGCGGTCCGTGAGGCCCCGACGAAGTCACCCGATCTCGCCTGGCCAAACGCGGTGGCGCGGCAGATCGACCTCTTGAACTGATCCGGATGGTCTCCGTCGGCAAGTCGTAGGGCTTCATCCGCGTGCCCCGCTCGGGCCAGGGTCGCAGCGACCGCCATCAGCAGAGAATCCTTCTCCTGGGCGACATCAGCGGTGACGATGGCCCTTCGGAGTACGGTCAGGACCGTGGAGGGCGGAGCATCCCCCTCCTGTGCGGCTATGGGCTGAGCCAGCTCTCCGCCGTTCGAGAGTGCCTCGCTCCTTGGCCCGAGTAGCGTACATGCCAAGATCGTGACCAAAGCCACCTGATGACGCGGCAGCAGATCGGCAAACCGCATGAACGCTGCTCCTTGACGAACTGTCGAGCCTCGTCCCGAACCACCATCGTCATGCTACCTTCATCGCAAGTCATTCACAACCACGCGTTCCGCGGCAGAAGGCGCACATCGGAACTGCCGAACACAATCGGGCGTCGGTTCCCGCCTGTCTGCCATCGGCGGGCCGAAGCCGGTCGCGCCGATCCTTTGGCAAATTGAAAGCGTGAGAATAAGGCTTATATTTCGATCGCGTCCGATCCCTTCGGATGTGCGGGCCGCGACGGCCGGGCTAGACCCGGCCTCCTCGGCGCGGACGGGGTTCGGGCCGAGGGCCTACGCCGAGTTCGAACGGGTCTTCGGCCCGCGCCTCGCCCTCCCGAATTCCGATCCTTATCTCCACGAGTTTTCTCAAATATAAGCGGAATGCGCCTGTGTAACGAGTTCGATCACAGAGTCCGGTCGACGGCCTCGGCGATCCGGCGGCACTGATCCATCATCAGCCTGAAGGCGTCGGGGGTGATCGTCTGGGCGCCGTCGCTGGCCGCATGCTCGGGGTCATCATGGACCTCGATGATCAAGGCGTCCGCCCCGGCGGCGATGGCCGCCTTGGCCATCGGCGCGACCAGGCGTGCCTTGCCCGTGCCGTGCGACGGGTCGACCACGACCGGAAGGTGGCTCTTGTCGTGCAAGTAAGGCACGGTCGCCAGCGGGAGCGTGAACCGGGTATGGTCCTCGTAGGTGCGGATGCCCCGTTCGCAGAGCATGACGTGGGGGTTGCCTCGATCGAGGATGTATTCCGCGGCCAGCAGGAACTCCTCGACCGTCGCACTCATGCCACGCTTCAGCAGGGCGGGCTTGCCGCTGTCGCCGACGGCCTGCAGGAGTTGATAGTTCTGCATGTTTGCGCGCCGATCTGAAGGACGTCCGCATACTCGGCGACCATCGGGACATGCTCGGGGGCCATGACCTCGGTGACGATCGCCAGGCCGGTCTCGGCCCGCGCCGTGGCGAGCATCTTGAGCCCCAGCTCCTTGTGCCCCTGGAAGCTGTAGGGGCTGGTCCGCGGCTTGAATGCGCCCCGCGCAACCCCGTGGCGCCCAGGGCCTTGAGCTTGCGCCAGCGAGACGATCTGCTCCTCATCCTCGACCGAGCATGGGCCGGCGATCACCGCGACTCGCTGGCCGCCGACCTCGAGCCCGCGAGCCTTGACCACGGTCCGCTCGCGCTGCAGCTCGGACGAGGCCCGCTTGTAGGGCGCCATGATCGGCAGGACCTTCTCCACGCCCTCGCCGGGCTCGAGGACCTCGGTCATGCCGGGCCGCTCCTCGCCCAGGGCCGCGATCACCGTCTGATGCGTCCCGTGGATCACCTGGGGCTTCAGCCCTAGCGCGGTGATCTGACCCGCCATATGCTCGATCTGTAACGCCGTTGCATCCGCTTTCATGACCACGATCACGGTTGACCGCCCTCCAGGAAGATGGGATCGGAATGGCCGGTGCTCGCGACTAGCCGCTGGTCAAGACACACGCCCGACCGTTCGCCGACAGCCACGGAATCCGGAAACACCAATAAAAAAAGCCCCGAAACCTAGGGACAGGTTCCGGGGCTCGGAGTGTAAGCTTCGATAAGTTGAGTCGGGAGTTAAATCGGCACTCCGTCCTCGGCCCGGCGACCTGTTGTGAACCTGGTAAACACCCAGGACCACCACCAGCCACGGTCAAAAAAGCGACCGTAATCACCCGCAAAGGTCCGAGTCAACGGAACGCACTCCCTGTCTGTCCAGTTCGCTCTCGAGTCAAGAATGCAGATCTTACGCGATGTAGAGCCGACCGGGTCCAGAGCCTGTGAGGCCCGGACCCGGTCGATCCTAACCGTAAGGTTATGGTCAAGAACGCGGCTGCCCGACGGGCACCCGTCGGCTGCCGTTAGGCTAGCCGCCCCTGGTTATCACTACTCACGCGATCACCTCCTTTCGTTCTAGCCTCCCCGAATCCGCCGGAGACCAGCCTCGAGCCGATTCGGGCTCTAGTCCGTCGTGCCGTCGCACGACACGAAAGTCGGTCGATTGCTGTGCTGTCTGACCGTCTCGACCGACAAGGTAAATGTATCCGCCGCGAGCCCCTCGATCAACAGTCAATCCGGAAAACTTTGTGGGCACCACGCCAAAGGCCACATCGATGCGGGAAGGCCTCAGGATCGTCGCACGATCTCGAAGTTGGGCGTGGGTCTCTGACCCCGCCCGAGTGCCTGACCGCAGGACTCCCGATCTCCCGCCGGGCACCGATCGCGGGCGCGCCCGGCCCGAAAGACCTCCGGTCGCGCCGACAGCGGGGTCGGAGACCCGCGCCGAACCGGGCGTCTCGGATTGCACTGGGTTGAGGATCAATCCTCGCCCTTCTCGGGCCGTTTCGGGTCCGAGATACCCAGCAAGTCGGAGGCCTCCGATCGAAAGAGCGCCAGTTCTGCCCCGGCCGGCTGACTGGCTGTCTCCACCGACTGCAAGGTCTTCGCGTAACATTCGCGCCCTTTCTCCCTTTCTCCGAGCTGCCAGTACGCCATCGCCGCGAAGAAGCCGTTGACGGCGTTGAATCGCCCCGAGGCCACGGCCTCGGAGTCGGACTTCTCGAGCGCGGCGATCGCATCCTTCCAGGCTCCGGTGCGGTAGTGGGCCACCCCGAGGGTCGTCCAGACATCGCGGACCTTCGGCGAGTTCCGGATCAGCTCGTTCACCAGCTCGATCGCGCGATGCGGGTCGCGGTAGTCGGGGTCCGTGGCGGCCGCAAGCATCCAGGCATAGTCGGCCATGCACCTCTGAACCTCGGGAGTCCTCGCGGAGAGGGTGCGTCGCAGGACTGCCAGGGCCTTCTCGTAGCCCTTGCGGGCCTCGTCGAGGCGGCCCTGGTCGCGGGCGATGCTGGAGAGGATGGTGAGGCCGAAGAGTGTCTGGGGGTGCTCGGGCCCGAGGGTGATCCGGTTCAGCCCGTCGGCCTCCTCGGCCAGCCGGCGGCGCCTCGTCAAAGCGCTTCTGGAGGCGCGCGGTGTCGGCGAGGTTGATCATGGTCTGGACCGTCTCATCGCTCCTCGGGCCGAGGACGCTTCGCTGCCCCTTCAGGGCCTCCTCGAAGAGGGCCCGTGCCTCCGCCGGCCGACGCTGGTCGAGCAGGAGCTCGCCCAGGCCGTTGACCGCCCGGAGCGTGTCCTGATGGTCGGGGCCGTGGACGCGCCGGAGTGTCTCGAGCGACTCGTCGAAGAGCGGCCGAGCCTCGGCCCATCGCCCGAGGTGGCGTCGCATGATCGCCAGGTTGTACGCCGAGCGCAGCGTGGTGATCGACTCGGGGCCTTCGACACGGCGCTGGATTTCCAGGGTATCCTTCGCGAGCTCCGCCGCGTGTTCGAGCAGGCCTTGCATGGCCAGGACGATCGCCAGGTTGTTCACCGACCTGAGCGTGACCGGGTCTTCGGGACCGAGGGTCCGCCGCTTGACCGCCACCACCTCCTCGAGGATCCTCTGCTCCTCCGCGAACCTCCCCATCCGGTCCAGGACGATGGCGAGGTCGTTCATCGCGCCGACGGTCTCCGGGTGCTCGGGGCCGTGCTCCTGCCGGCGGAGCGCGACCGCGCGCTCCTGCTGCGCCAGCGCCTTCTCCTGGTCGCCGAGGTACCAGTAGCTCACGCCGAGGGTATTTCGTATCGACGCCTCCACGAGGGGCTCGCCGGCGAACGCCTTGGCGATCTCGGGCTCCGCACGGTCCAGCGCCTCGCGGACCGTCGCGTCGCGGCTCAGGCCGCCCTCCTGACCCTTCGGCCGGGCGGCCGAGAGCACCTTGTCCTGGAAGAACTTGAGCACGGAGTTGGCCCGCGCCTCCGATCGTTTCGTCAGCCGGAGCTGCTCGGCCGCGTCGTCCCGCGCCTCGAGCGCCCCGCGTTCGGCTTCGTGGGCCCTCATGGCTTGCCAGGTGGCCAGCGCGGTCCCGCTCAAGAGCGACACCGACACCGCCACGGCGGCCACCACGGCTACCCGGTGGCGCCCCGCGAACTTCGCGATCCGATAGGCTGTCAACGGCGGCCGGGCCAGGATGGCCTCGCCGCTCAAGTAACGCTCGACGTCGTCGGCGAAGCTTCCCGGCGACGAATAGCGGCGGTTGGGGTCCTTATCGATCGCCTTCATGACGATCCAGTCGAGGTCGCCCGAGAGGATCCGGTGGAGCCGCCTGGCGTCGGTGGCGCGGTTGCCGGCCACGAGCATCGCCGCCGAATCGCCCAGCGCCGACAACCGGGTGCTGGGCCGCGGGGGCTCGACGTCGCGGATCAGCCGCTCGATCTCACCGTAGCCGGCGTACCGCAATCGGGCCGTCTCGATCGGCGTCGTCCCCGTGAGTAGCTCGTAGAGGAGCACGCCGAGCGAGTAGACGTCCGAGCGGGTATCGACGTCGAGGCGGCTCATCGAAGCCTGCTCCGGGCTCATGTACGCGGGGGTACCGACCATCTGGCCATCGGCCGTGAACAGCGAGTTTTCGGCGTTCTGCACTCCGATCGCCTTGGCGACGCCGAAGTCGATGATCTTGACCGCCGGCGTGTCGTCGTTCAGAGTCACCAACACGTTGGACGGCTTGATGTCGCGATGGATGATGCCCTTGTGGTGCGCGTGTTGGATGGCCTGGCAGACCGAGACGAAGAACTTGAGCCGCTCCGTTGTCGAGTACCGGTTCTGGTCGCAGAAGTCGGTGATGGTCGCGCCCGGACCAGCTCCATGACGAAGTAGGGCCGGCCCGATGGGGTTGCGCCACCGTCGATCAGGTGGGCGATATTGGGGTGAGCCATGAGCGCGAGGGCGCGACGCTCCGATTCGAACCGCGCGACGACATGGTGGGTGTCCATGCCCGGCTTGATGATCTTGAGCGCGACCTTGCGGGGAACGGGATACTGCTGCTCGGCCACGAACACCTTGCCGAATCCCCCCTCCCCGATCGCCTCGACGAGGTTGTAAGGACCGATCTGCCCCCCTGGACCTTCGGTGATATCGTAGTCGGCCCGCGTGGCGACGCCCTGGGCGGGTCGTTCGAGAAAGTCGCGATCGGCCTGGTCGATGAGCAGCAGGGCCTCGAGCCTGGCTAGGAGCGCGGGATCGCCCGCGCAGGCATCCTCGATGTAACGGCGACGAGCATCCGCGGCCTCGATCAATCGGGCGGCGCCGAAGATGGCGGCTTCATCGAGCGTTGTCGAGTTCATGGTTGCACTCTGACGGGGCGAGGCGGGTCCGTTCCCTACGAGACAGTGCGAGAATCCCGCAGGCTTCGCCCGGTCCCGGCGACACGACCCGCCCGAACCCGTCAGGTCGCTTTCAAGTCCCGAACGCCGAGGACCTCGAGGCGCAGCCAGCAACGAGCATAAGCCCAGTCGTTCGTGGCGGTCGAGATCGAGACGCCCAGCGCGTGCGCGGCCTCTTCGATGGTCAAGCCGACGAAGAAACGGAGCTTGACGAGCTCCGCCTTGCGCTTGTCGGCGGCCTCGAGCTTGTCGAGCGCGTCGTGCAGTGCGAGCAGATCGACGTCCGGCTCGGGAACCGCCGGTTCGATATCGTTGAGCTCGATCCGTTGCCGATCGCCGCCGGCTTTCACCGTGTGCTTGTGCCGTGCCTGGTCCACGAGGATCCGACGCATCGCTTCGGCCGCCGCGGCGAAGAAGTGCCCGCGGCTGTTCCACGCCGGCGCCGTCGACTCCGACGGGCTGCCGACCAGGCGGAGATACGCCTCATGGACGAGGGCCGTCGCTTGCAACGTTTGCCCCGGCGTCTCACGCGCCAGCTTCCCGGCCGCGAGCCGTCGCAGCTCGTCGTAGACCAACGGCAGGAGCTGCTCCGCCGCCCTGGGATCGCCCTGTTCGATGGCAGAGAGGATGCGGGTCACTTCGCTCATCGGCTTTGCCCCTGAAGCCGGTTGCGCCGAAGTTCGCCTGCGCAATACCGCTTTTGCTCTCAATATTTAGATACCCGATTCCTCAGCCGGCCGCCAACGGGAATCGAGGCAATTCGCGGCGGTCGAACCGACCATGCCTCGGACCGACGCGGAGCACTCCGCATCCACGCAGGCACCCGGATCGACAAGAAAGATTGAGAATCCGTTAGCAATTCTGCCGTCGGTTCTCGCACTGTCTCTTGGAGCGAGAGAGCGAGTCTTGGCTCGTCGAGCACGCCTATTCCGCGAGCCGATCGCGGGGTTCGAGGCGAAGCCGAAGTGACCGAGTCGGGGTTGCCCGTCAATCGGCAATCCATCCGGGCGGAGGATGCTCGCGAGGTCGCCGGACGTCCCGGCGATCGCGACGATCCTCGATCACAGGGCGCCGCGCGCACGGAAATCGGGATCGCTCCCGAATTCCCGATGGTTCGGGGTGCGCGCTCATCTCACCAGGGGTGTACCATGCTCAGACTTCCGTTGAAGAGCGGGCGGGCCAGGCGACGCGGGCTGCGGCCCGGGCTCGAGGGGCTCGAAGACCGCGTGACGCCGACCACATTCCGCGTCAACACGGTGCTCGATACCGTGGCGGTGAACCTCAAGACGGGCAAGGACGCCAGCGGCCACATCTCGCTGCGTTCGGCCATCATGGCCGCCGACGCGCACGGGGGCACCAACAAGATCGTCGTGCCGGCGGGCACCTTCACGCTGACGCTCGTCGGCACCGGCGCGGACGACGGCACAGCCGGAGAACTCGACATCAATGCCAACGTCGCGATCCAGGGACGGGGCGCGGGCCAGACGATCATCGATGGCAACAATACGGATCGGGTCATCGAGGTCCTCGGCGGCACCGTGTCGATCACGGGGGTGACGATCCAGCACGGCCGCGTCACGGGTGATGGGGGCGGGATCCTCAACAATGGTGGCCGATTGTCGCTCAGCTCGGCGGTGGTCGCGAACAACGTGGCGGTCGGCTCCCCCGGTTCCTTCGGCGGCGGCAACGGCGGCAACGGCGGCGCCGGCCAGGGCGGCGGGATCTTCAACGAGGCCGGTTCGCTCACCGTTACCAGGACCACGATCGCGTCGAACCAGGCGATCGGCGGCAACGGCGGCAACGGCGGGGTGATCATCTTCATCAAGCCCGCGATCACGTCGGACCAGAGCGGCGGCGCGGCGGTCGGGGACGACGGCTTTGCCGCGGGCCAGGGCGGCTCCGGAGAAGGAGGCGGGATCTTCAACGCGGGCGGCGCCACCGTGACCCTCAACGGTGCCACGATCGCGTCGAACCAGGCGATCGGCGGCGACGGCGGCGTCGGGACCATCGGCTTCGACGGGAACGGCGGCGCCGGCGGCGCCAGCAGCGCCGGCGGCCAGGGCACCGGCGGCAACGGGGGTGCCGGCGGTGCGGGGGCGCGGCCCAGGGGGGCGGGCTGTTCAATCTCGGCAACGTGTCCGTCACGGGGATCGCCAGCACCGTATCGGGCGATAGTACCACCGGCGGCGCCGGCGGGGGTGGCGCGGCGGGCGGCAACGGCAACGGCGGCAACGGCGGCAGCGGCACCGGCGGCAATCGCGGCGGCGCCGGCGGGGAAGGCGTCGGCGGGAACGGCGGCCAGGGCGGCGCCGGCGGCGCCGGCCAGGGCGGCGGGATCTTCAATGGCGGCGGCGCGACGTTGACCAGCACGACCACCCTGGCGATCTCGACGAACGTCGCCACCGGCGGCACCGCGGGCGCCGGCGGCGCCGGCGGCGCCGGCATCGGCGGCAACGGCGGCCAGGGAGGTCCCACCTCGGGCAACCCGGACAACATCGGCGGCGCCGGCGGCGCGGGCGGTCATGCCGTCGGCGGGACGGGCGGCCGGGCCGGCATCTCCGGCGAAGGCGACGGCGGCGGTCTTTTCAACGCCCTCGGAGCCACCGTCATCTACCGCGCGCAGAGCGCGGCCCAGTCCCAGGCCGCCAGCACATTTACCGGTAATCGCGCCGTGGGCGGCAACACCGCGAGCATCCCTGGCGGCGCCGGCGGCAACGCCACCGGCGGGGCCGGCGGAGGCGGCGGGATCCATGCGCTCGGCGGCGGGGGCGGCTCCGCCAACGGCGACCCCGTGACCGGCGGTACCTCCACCGAAGGCGCAGGCGGTAACGGCGGCGACGCGGGCAATGGCAACGGCGGCGGACTGTTCAACGCCGGCACCGCCTCTCTCACCGGGGTGACTGTGAACGTCACGTCCAACCAGGCGGCAAGCGGCACCGGCGGCGCCGGCGGCGCCGGCGGCAGCGCCACGGGTGGCGGCGGCGGCAGCTCCGGCATCGCCGGCTTGGCGACCGCCGGCGGCAGCGCCACCGGCGGCACTGGCGGCGACAGCGGCGAGGGCGCCAGCGGCCTCGGCGGCGGGATTTTCAATGCGAACACCGGGACCCTAACGCTCAAGCCCCGGCTGGGGGCGAAGAAGGGCTCCCGCGAGGCGAAGGTCACCGACGTCATCACGACCAACAAGGCCCTCGCCGCGACGGGCGGGCCGGCGGGCGCCGGGGGCAGCGCCACGGGCGGCCTCGGCCGGGGTTCCCTGGGAGTCAACGGGGTCAACGGGGTCGCCACTCCCGGCCAGCCCGGGCTGACCGACCTGTTCAGCGCCGGCGTCGGCGGCGGCATCGCCACCTTCGGCACCGCCGATGTCGACAACGCGACGATCACGGGCAACCAGGCCTCGACCAATGACGACGACGTGGATGGAACGCTCACGCCCTGATGAACGCCCTCGAACCTCCCGGCCCCCGCGATCGAGGGCCGGGAGACTGATTCACGGTGACACGAATAGGCACCGGCCTCGACCTGTTCGCGGGGCCGGTGGCGAAGCCGAGGCGACCGACGCGGGATCGCCGTCCTCAACCGTCAGGATCCTGCTCAACCCTCGAAAGAACCCGTCCGAGCACCTCGTCACAGGCCGTTACGAGAGCCGTGACACGAGGATCGAAACAGACGCAGCCTTTGATGGTCTCGATCATCGCAATGTAGTACCAGAGAACCTGGGACCGCTCGGCGTTGAAGTGTGACCAGACGGGGCGCCCTTCGTCGAGGTCGAGGTCGATGCACGTCAGGTTGTGGAGCTTATCGGCGAGCATCACAGCCCAGGTCGCGGTCGTCGCGTCTCGAAGAGTCGCCAGATGGTCGCTCTTGCGATCGATCCAGGGTCGCTTGCGGCCCGAGTCATCATATTTGACCTCCGAACAGGCCCGCACCGTCGCCGCCACCTCGGGCCCGAACCGGGCGGCGACATTCTCGAAGGTGGCCTCGGTATCCTCGACGACATCGTGCAAGAGTCCGGAGATCACGACGTCTTCATCGAACCCGGCGCGGCCCAGGATCATCGCCACCGCCGCGGCATGTTCGAAATAAGGGACGTCGCTCCCCTTCCGCACCTGGCCCCGATGGCAATCTGCGGACCATCGGAGGGCCCTCTCCAGGCGCGGAGTCATCCCAACCCTTCCTCATTTCGCTTTCAGGCCGAGCGACCGAGCACCGTCGCATCACACGGCCGCCTTGACCTGTTGCAGGTGGCGGCAGATGCTCCGGACGACTTTCGCCCGATGAGTCAAGAATCCGATATGGCCGGCGTCCTCGATCATTTCAAATCGAGCATTCGAAATCCCTTGCGCCAGGGCGCACTGCCGAACCGCGGGCACGATCACATCGCGACTACCGCCAAGGACCAGCGTGGGCGTATCGATCTGCCAGAGACGCTCGGTCACGTCGAACGACTCCAACTGGGCCAATCGCTCCGCGATGACACCCTGGTCGGTCTCCCAGATCCGCTCGGCCACGAAATCCACGAGCGGGCCCGGCTCCGGCTTGGTCCCATACAGGAGATGGAAGAACTGGTTCACAAATCGATTGTCGCTCGGCAGCGGGAATCGCTCCAGCACCCGACGGGCGATCGACGATCCGAGGGTCCGATGAAAGCGGGCCTCCGCGCCGTAAAGGATCAGTCCTCCCAGACACTCCGGATGCTGGGCGGCAAGTTCCAGCGCGATCGTTCCGCCATACGAGAGCCCGAGAATCGTCGGCTCACGAAGACCCAGATGCCTCGTCAAAGATGCGAGTTCTACGGCAGACTCGCCAATGTCCCCAATCTGGCCCAGCCCCTGACCGAGTATCGGACAGTTGCCGTGATCCCCTCGCAATGTCGGCAGGAAGACCTCGAAATGCCGCGCAAGCTCTCGGGCCAATGGCCATACCAGTTTCCAGCTACCGGCTAGCCCCGGCACGACGACCAGAGGTTCGCCTCGCCCAATCCGGATGACGTCAACCCACTCCCCCTGGACGCGGCATGGTTGCGCTCGCCCATAGTCGAGTCCGCCCATCCATCTCCACGAACCCTGCCACTTCTCTGCCAGACGCATGGTGTCACCTCAAGATCCATCTACAGTGCCGGCTCATCGACAGGTTCTTAGCTCGACTGATCCAGGACAGTCCCTACTCAAACCCTATTTCACGATCCTGTGAGCCAAGCGATCATGTTCGATTCACCAATCCTGCTAGAGCAGGAGTCATGCCCGCACCGATCGCAATGGTGCGGTTTCTTGGGGAGAGCAACAAGGCGCCGAAATTCTGATCAACACCAGGCCAACTTTCGGCGCCGAAACGGCTGAGTGGGAAGGGTGGAAACAAAATCGACATGCTTCTCTTTACTCAAACCAACCAGATTTCCTATATTGAAGCGAGGACAGGCCAACGAGGAAGACCTCGATCAAGTTTGTTTTCTGCTTAGGGAAGAAGCGGGTTTTGAATAACATGAATCAAATGGATGGGCCGAGATGAGCAAACCTTCATGAAGCGCCGAAGTTTCGCTAGCGAGATCTTTGCGATTCGGCGCCGAAACGGATAGGGTGGTGGGTAGAGAAGAGGACGGTAATCAATCCAATTCTTGCCTCCTCTTTTCAAAGCGATGCATCCCTGAATGACGCCAGACCATTGAGTTGACCTCAAAGCGAAAGCAACCGTGGCCCAGACCGACAGACCCTTAGCCAGTTCCTGGATTAGCCGGGGAAGTAGCCTTGGGAAGCCTGGCGTGCAACCATCGCCGTGGCCGCGAAGGCTCGTCAGAGTCTTCTGGCTGGGCTGCTCGTTGCTGGCCCTGCTCTATTCGGTCGCCGTGCTGGCGCACGTGGCCGGAATGGGGACGATCGGCGTGCGGTGCATGTTCGGGACGAGCATCGAGGAAGATATCCCGCCGGAGTACGACTGGCGGAATGAACGGCCGCATAAGGGAGACAAGCTGCTTTCGATCGGCGATCATCAGATCTCGGAACAGAGTTACGTCGGCTACTCGGATTACATCCGGGCCATGCGAGACCTGCGCAATCGAGTCGGTGCGACCCTGGTCGTGCGGTGGCGCGACCAGGAGACGGGGGGAATCCACACGGCGAGCGTCGTGGTGCAGAGGCCGCCGAGCTCGGCCTACTTCTGGTCCTTCGTCTGGTTCTTGCAGGAGCTGATGATCTTCCTCATCGGTGCGCAGGTCTTCTGGAAACGACCCAACGATGAATCGGCGCGACTCTTCTTCGTGCTCTGCATCGTCACGGTTGGCGCCTTCATGGGGGGCTATCACTGGACGGAGATCGTCGTCCAGCGGGTGTTGATCTATTTGTTCGCCATGTTCGCCGTCTTCGTCCCGGTGGTGAATCTGCACTTCTATCTGGTCTTTCCGCGCCCCAATCCGATCCTCATGCGGCATCGCCGCTGGGTGCTCGGGGCGATCTACGGGGTCTCGGTGACCTATCTGGCAATCTTGTGGATCAGCATGTGGTCGGCCGGATGGTACTCGCTCCACGGCGATCCGCGGACGGTGGCGGCCTTCGGGCTGGTCCGCGGCCTTTCGCTGGGATACGTCGCGCTGGCGGCCGTCATCTTCGGCTTCTGCGTCGCGAGCCTGGTCTACAGCTATCGCAACGCGGCGACCCGGGACGAACGGAATCAGGTGCAGTGGATCCTCCTGGCCGCGATCATCTCGTCATTCCTGATCGCCTACCTGCTCGGACAGGCCTGGAACGACCTGGCGACCCTGGGCCGGGATAACGCCGCCTGGCCCATGTTCGGCGTCTCGCTCCTCTTCACGATGGCCCACGCCTTCAGCATCACGCGATACAAGCTGATGGAGGTCGAGGACATCGTCGACCGGAGCGTCGTGTATTTCGCCTTCAGCCTGGTGGCGGGTCTGATCTATTCGGTCATGCTCCTGATCGGCGGCAAGCTGATCGGAGACCGGCTGTTCTCCCCGCATTCGACGACGGGCGGAGCGATCGTGGCCGCATTCTCGGTCATCGTCGTGCTGACGCTCTTCGAGGTGGCGCGCGGTCGGTTCCAGAGGGTGATCGACCGGCGGTTCTTCCGCGAGAAATACAAATTCGACGAGGCGATGAACAAGATGGGGCTGGCCGTCGGGAGCCTCGTCGACCGCGTCACCCTGGGACGCCGGCTCCTCGAGGCGGCGGGCGAGGTCCTGCGGCTAGAGTGGGGGGCCCTCTACCTCCTCGAGGCCTCGGATCAGACCTTCCGGCTCGTCGCCTGCCACGGCCCGACGCCCGACGAGGAGACGTTGGCCGCGGACAACCCGCTGGTCGTGCACCTGAGGCGATCGCCGACCGTCCGCCTCTCGCACGCGGCACCGCTCGGCGAAGGCGCCAATCCGGCGAGCGATGCCATGATCACCCTGGGTGGCGAGGCCGCAACCGCGTTGGGTGGCGACGGTGCCCTTGCCGGCTTGATGGTCCTCGGCCCGAAGCGGAGCGGCATGCCTTACGAGAACGAGGAGATGGCCTTCCTCGGGGCACTCAGCTCCGTCGCCACGCTCGTCCTCCACTCGGCGGACATCCAGGAGACGCTCAAGAGCCTCAACCAGGAGCTGCGCAACAAGGTGGATAAGATCGCCGAGCAGCAGCGGCGTATCCTGATCCTCCAGGACCAGCTCCGGGAGCGCGCCGGTCGCGAGCGCGAGATCGCCGCCCATCCCGCCGAGCAGGGACGAGTCGAACTGCCGGTCGAGAACGACGCCGAGCTCGGCGTCTTCGGTGCGATCAAAGGATCCAGCGCGGCCGTCCGGAGGATGATCGGCATGGCCCGAAAGGTCGCCTCGAGCCCTTCGGCGGTCCTCATCCGGGGCGAGAGCGGGACCGGCAAGGAACTGATGGCGGCCGCCATCCACCACGCGAGCCCGCGTACGGCCCGCCCGTTCGTCAAGGTCCATTGCGCGGCGCTCTCGCAGAACCTGCTGGAGAGCGAGCTGTTCGGCCACGTCAAGGGGGCCTTCACCGGCGCCGACCGCGACCGGATGGGGCGGTTCGAACAGGCCAACGGCGGCACGCTCTTCCTCGACGAGATCGGCGACATCAATCTCGAGGTCCAGACCAAGCTGCTCCGCGTGCTCCAGGAGATGTCGTTCGAGCGCGTCGGCAGCTCCCAGCCGATCAGCGTCAACGTCCGGATCCTCGCGGCGACCCACCAGGATCTCGAGGAATTGATGCGAACCGGGCGATTCCGGGAGGACCTGTACTATCGCCTCAACGTGATCTGCCTGCATATCCCGGCCCTGCGCAAGCGCAGGGAGGACATCTTCGAACTGGCCGTGTACTTCCTGAATCTCCACTCGCAGCGGATCGGCAAGCCGGTCACGCACCTGGACCCCGAGGCGGTCGAGGCCCTCGCCGCCTACGACTGGCCGGGCAATATCCGCGAGCTGGAGAATGTCCTTGAGCGGGCCGTCGTCCTGGCCGACGGCCCCGCCATCACGCTCGAGGACTTCCCGCCCGAGCTCCGGCAGACCGGCCGCCGCGGCCTGAGGCCGCGCCTGCCCACGCCCGTCGCCGCGGCCGGTTCGGTCCTCGCCGGCGCCGGCCAGGGGGAGGGATCCTCACTCGCTCCGTCCCGGTCCCGGACGACTCCCGCGGGCCGGGTCGCCTCGGCCTGGTCCTCATCCGATTCGAAAGTCGCGCCGGTCGAAGAGTGGGATGCCGAATACGTTTCCTACGAACGCCAGCGGCTCATCGACGCGCTGAACGAAGCCCAGGGGAACAAGAGCGTCGCGGCGCGACTGCTGGGGATGCCGAGGAGCACGTTCTTCAGCAAGCTGAAGAAGCACGGGATCTCGTAGTCCGCTCCGACTCGGCCGTGCCGCTCACGGGCCGGCCTGGCGCAGCCGTCTGCCGAGGACATTGCTGTCACCCAGGCCGAAGATTCGCTCGCGGACCTGCCCGCAATGCAGGACGCGCCGGGCTAGCCTCTCCAGGCCCGTAGGCGAAGCCCCCCAGATCTTCCACCGGCAGCAGGCGGCCCCGGATTGATCCCTCTGATCAGGGTCGAACCATCCGAATCGAGGCTCTCCGGTCATGGAACTCGAGATGAAGAGGACTCCATCATCGTCATCGCCGAACTGGTAGTTGATCGTCTCCGGGAGCCAGTTCGTGGTGCTCGGTCCCTCCAGCAAGCTCCCGCGCAAGGACGCCAGATCATCCGGGCGGACCGGCTCGTCCTGGTATGCGCTCAAGGTGTACTGCCAATCGGCGAATCGACACCACCAACTGCGGGCGAGGATCAACCTGGAGAACGAGGGGGCGTGGGGTTTCCAGGCGACCTCAGTCGCCGTGGCGGGAGAGATCCAGCTCGACGGATCGGGGCCGTCGCGGTCCGGCCTGCCGAAGGGGCGTTCCGCGACCACGACCGGAGGGTCGTCCGAACCGTCGAGAGCCAGGGCCCACTCGGCCTCTCCTTGGTGCTCGACCAGCACCGGCAGGTAACCGGCCGCGAGGTGATCCAGGTACGGGCCCGTCCCGTATGCCGGTCGGACATCCTCCGGCTCGCCGAGTCCTTCCACCCGGAAAGATGAGTCCCCGTGGCGGTTGACGAAGATATACCACCAGAGGTCGCTCCAGGCGTCGGCCAGGGCATACCACTCGCGCAGGGCACCCGGGAACCGGACGCCAATGGCCCGTTCCCGAGCATCCAGTCGGTCCAGCATCTCCGTCGAGATCGCGATTGGACAGAGTTGCATATGCTCGAATGTGGCTTTGTGGTAGACCACGTCGGCATCGCGGTTGATGACTCCCTCTGGTCGCATGGAATGGCCGCCCGTGGACGTCTCATGAGGAGAATCGTGGGGACCGCCGGCTGGCGACGGCCCGGGACCGTCGGGCGATTCCCGCCCACGATATGCCTCCGGAACATCCGCCAGCCCGGCGTATATCGTCCCACCATTATCACCGCCGAGCTTCTCCGGGCGGCAGACCCGCGCGGATGCGGGCATAGCCTCCGGCCGTCTCGACTCGAACCTACGGCAGCAAGGTCATCGAGGTTGTGGTCTCCGTCGATTGTTCGATCATCTGCCCCATCACGCTGATCACCATGTCGATCTTCTGCGAGGTCCGTGCGCCGGCCAGATGACCCGTCGTCGAGTCGAAGCTCATGCTGCCCCGACCTTCCTGCTTGCGGATGTTGGCCTTGACATTGGCCCCCTCGGCGGCCTCGAGCGTCATCCTGGCGTCCATGCCGATGAGCAACAAGTTGGGCGACTTCGAATCGGGCCCTTGAAACGTGAAGGACTTTTCGACCACCATCGTCGCGAAGCCGAGCGGAATCTTCGCCGGCTTGCTCGACCAGGACTTGCCGGCCTCGATATCGCCCTCGGGGAAAGACGGAGGGCTCGACTCGAGGAGCATCTGCTTGAGCGATTTCTCGAACTCCTCACCTTCGGCCGTGACGCCCTTCGGGGCCGAGTCTCGCAGTTGCTTCAGGGTCTGCTCGGGCAATTTGACGTCCTCGATCTGGCCCGACGGCCGGATCTTGAAGGAGACCTCGGCGCCGACGATCGCCTTGAGCTGCTGGACCTCGGCTTCGAAGCCGCTCGGCACCGCGGCCTTGGCGTCGCTGGAATCGAACTCGAGGGGCATGAGCGGCGGCATCTCGGCTCGCATCCGGACCCGGTCGTACCGCATCACGACGTCCGCCTCGCCCCCGTGCGCACTCCCTTGATGGTCCAACTGATGTCGAAAGTCTGCAGCCGGCTCGATTTCCGCTCCTGCTCCATCGCCTTCACGCTCATCTGCGTCTTCTGCTCGATCGAGTAGTGCAGCACCTCCCCGGCCTTGAACTTCCACCGCAGCGCCTCGGCCCGCGCGGAATCGGTCAGGATTCCGACGAGCAAGGACGCGGCGGCCGCCAGGATCGTCGCCCGGCGGACGACCGCCTCCCGGTAACAAGAGGGGCTTGCGTCTCTGCGTCCCATCAGGATCTGATCCATCGGATTCGACCTTTCGCCAAGTGGGTTCGACGGGCGATGGTCTCGAAGCCGGGCCCTAGACCGGGCTCCCCGAGGCCTCCTCGAGATCGCGTCCGGACAGCCCGGCGGCATACCGCCCTTCCCTAGTTCTACGATCCGTCCCGGCGTTTCCGTCGAAAAATCGACACGCCTCCCGCGCGCAACCGACCGCCTGCCGGGACGCGCCAGCATAGCCGAGTGATCCGGCAAAATCATCACGAGTTGTCGAAGGCCGGACCGAGGTTCGCCGTCCCGTCGAACGAGCGCCTGGAACTCGGCCATCCGGCTAATCGGCCTCGGCGTCGTCGTCGCCGTGCTGGACTCGGATGATGAAGCCGAGAGCGGCGAAGTCGAAGAGCGCGTGCGTCACCATGGCCGTCAACAGGTTGCCGCTGAAGATCCAGACCGCGCCGATGTAGAAGCCCAGGACCACCGTGATCCCGACGTAGGGCAGCGAAATCGGGTGAAGGAGGCCGAAGAGCATGCTCGCCAGGGCGAGGCCCGCCACGACTCCCCACCAATCCCCGAAGTGCGACTGAAGCCATGCCGTGAGCGCCGCCTGAATCACGCCCCGGAAGAGCATCTCCTCACCCACCCCGGCCGAGAGCGAGATCAATGCGAGCTCGGACCAGTTACTCCTGGCGAACAGCGGCACGACCTCGCGGTCGCAGAATGTCTTGACTCGCGCCAACCGCCCGATCGGCCACGTGAGGATCGCCACGAAGATCGCGATCAAGGGGACCGCCGCCGCCGCCCCGAGGAGTGCATCGCTCGTGCTCCAGACGAACGTCTGCAACGGGGCGCGCCCGGCGAACCAGCCGAATAACAGCGAGAACGGCGCCAGGGCCAGCTCGAAAAACACGGTGAAAATAATGATGACATCCCGACCTGGCTGATCATTCTCGGGGCCCGATAGCAGGTCTTCCTCCATAAGAATGTCCCGGTCTTCTTCGACTCCAGCCGCCGGTTCGCGTATCCCCACGACATGGACACACGCCGAACACCAAAAGCAGGACGGCACACCCAATCAAGCTAGCGGGTTGTCGCGACGATGTCGATGCCTTTGCGAACCCCGCTCGTACGATTCAGCGCCGTGTCGTCAACGACTTTCAGACAGGGCGATCCGTTTTCAACCGGAGTATCGTGCGGCGAGCCGATACCCAAGGCCTTTCGAGCCGACTGATTGAGCACGAAAGCGCCTAACCCGGCGTCAACTCGCCGGGCTACGCGCCTTCAAGAATCAGTACTCGTCGATGGGATCGGGAGGGGCGGATTCGGTCGCCGCGGGTCCTCGAGGCGACGGGATGGGATCGACTTCAACGATTCAATGATGATTGCGTCACGGAAGTCCCGAGGCTGATCCTCCTCGGCTGAATGGCATTCTTCCGGACGACATAGAACAGGGCGCTCTGCATCTGGGCCGTCTCCGGTTGCCTGAGGACGTACAGGATATTGTCGGGCCGGATCGTCTCCCAGTGCCGGCTGCCGACGTTCATACCCACCAGGATGTCTCCCTTCTGGATGGCGGCTTCGGCGGCGGGGCTGCCGGGCGAGACGGCCTGGACATAGAGGCCTCCGCGTAGCTTCGACGACACCGACGCGACGTATTCGGTCGAGACGGCGAGCGTCTTGAGCCCCAGGAGTCGCCAGACGATGTCGTCGGTCGCTTCGGGAGGGACGCTGCCGGGCGTCACGGGGCGAACGTCCAGGGACAGGGCACTCTCGGCGCCGGAGCGGCGGATGGTGACATTGGCCGGTCGACCCGGCCGGACATCCAGCAGCCCGCGCTCGACATCGATGGAATTCGAGATCGCCTGCTCATTGACGCGGATCAGCTCATCCCCCGGTCGAAATCCGGCGACCTCCGCCGGGCTCCCGGGCTGGGCCTCGAGGACCACGACGCCGCGCTTCGACGCATGCCGCTGATCGGTGGTCACCAACCCATGCCAGGTCGAGGCCACCCTCCGGGTGCTCATCAACTCCGCGGCGACCCGCTTCACCTCGTCGATGGGCAGGGCGAAGCCGATCCCCTGCGCCCCGGCCCGGACCGCCACGTTGATGCCGATCAGCTCCCCCTCGATGTTGATCAGCGGGCCGCCGGAGTTCCCCGGGTTGATGCAGGCATCCGTCTGGATCAAGTTGCGATAAATCTGATCGTCCGAGAGGGTCACGTCTCGATGAAGGGCGCTGACGATGCCCACGGAGACCGTGTTCTCATAGCCGAAGGCATTTCCGATGGTGATCACGCTCTCGCCGATCATCAGGTCCGAGGAGGTGCCGATGTCGATCGCCGCCAGCGGGCGGGCCGCGTCGACCTTCAACACCGCCAGATCCATCATCGCGTCGAACTGGAGGAGTCGGGCCGGGTAGGTCGTGCCGTCGTAGAGCTGCACGACGATCCCCTGCACCTTATCCACCACATGATGGTTGGTGAGGATATAGCCGCGACGGTCGATCAGGACGCCACTGCCCATCCCGTTGACGCGGGGCCTCTGATTCTCTTCTGGAGAGAACGGCCAACGACTGTGAGACTCCGACTTCTTCTCACTCGAGATACTGACCACGCAATGCGAGACCTTCTCCACGGCCTCGACGACGGCGGTGCGACGAGCCGCCGATGCGGCCTGGGCCCGCTCGGCCGACGGCGACACCGTGGCCATCATCAAGGTGAGATGCAAGGCCATCTTCCGGAGATACCCGTGATCCCGATTCATCATAGGCGTTGGCACGGCGGTCGTCCCCACAGCGATAGACCGAGGCTGCATCCATTTCAACCCAATCCCGCCCTATCCGGCTCAGATCCCGTTCTCCTCAGTCGTCTCAGCCGACTTGGTCATGAATCGGTTACTCGGTTTCCCATGCTTGAGGCTGTGGCTGCCGATGTTCCCCAGCTCTCCCTGTCTTCGTAATTATCCGCAATCTCGACCCGTGTTACCCAGATTTCCGACGCGATCGTGGAAGAAACTTGAGTCTTGCTTTGCCTCGGAATCACCCGGTCTCGGAGTGACCATCCGGTCCCAACCCGACACACGAGGACCGATCGTTTCATCGTCGGAAGGTGTTCTTCCGCCGAGCCTTAGTCACGATCGAAGTCCTTTCCGTATTTGTTAGGAGCCTGCATTGACAGCGGGCACGGCACACCGATAGCCTACTTTCAACCGAGGGCCATCGGCGATGAGACTCGGTGCGGGTCGTCGCACGTTGCCAACGTCCCGAGATGGATTGAGGGATGAACCGAACGATCGCCGGAATGAACCGTCGGACGATGCGAGAGCCGTTAACGAAATCGAGGCATTCCATGCCGGAGAAATCACCTCGGCGGCTCATGTTGGAAGCGAGCCTGTCCGAAGATCCAGGCGACGCGTTTCTTCGGTATGGCCTGGCGCTTCAGTGCCTTCGAGAAGGGGACGTCGAGGAAGGGCGCCAAAGGCTCCAGTCCCTGATCGCCGATGATCCGGACCGTCAGATTGCCGCCTACCAGCAACTCGGCCAGTCCTTCGCGGATCAGGGCGAGTGCGACGCCGCCCGTGCGATCCTCCTGACCGGGATCGCCAAGGCTCAAGTCACGGGCGATTGGCATGCTGCGGGCGAAATGCAGCAACTGATCGCGTCATTGGATTGAACGCGCCCCGCGGTATCCGGGAGGAGGTTGCGAACCGACCGGGGGCATCGACTCGGACGACAGACGGCCGGATCGACGGCACTTGAAGACAGGGAGCGCATCTTGACACCAACGCCCTCGATCATGAGCCCATCCGACTCTCCGAATGAACCCGCATCATCGACACTCTCCCCAACTCCCGACGGCTCGAAGGAACCGAGCGGGCCGAGCGAACCCGCGGCGGCCCTCTTCACATTTCCGAATCGGATCCGGTTCTGCCCGGGCACACAAAGGCTCCTGGCGTCCGAATTGAGCCGGTTGGAGGTCGCCCGGCCGATGATCGTGACCGATCCGGGACTCCTCCAGTCCGGATTGGTCGCACACGTCATCGCCCCGCTCCAGAAGCAGGCGGTCGTCTACTCCGGCGTGAAGGCGAATCCCGACGAGGACGACGTCCTGGCGGGCCTGGCGTTCTATCGCGAAATGGCGTGCGATGGACTGGTCGCCGTTGGCGGGGGCAGCCCGATCGATGCGGCCAAGGCGATCCGACTCCTGGCCACCCACGCCGGCCGGCTGGCGGACTACGACCTCACCCGAGGAGGCCAGGACCGGATCCGGCCGGACATGCCGCCCATGGTGGCGATACCCACCACGGCCGGGACCGGGAGTGAGGCGGGCCGTGGAGCCCTGATCCAGTTGCCCCAGACCGCTCGAAAGACGATCGTCCTGAGCGGGTATCTCCTGCCCAGCGTGGCGATCTGCGACCCGGAGCTCACGCACGGCCTACCGCCTGCCCTGACCGCGGGCACGGGTATGGACGCCTTGACTCATTGCGTGGAAAGTTACCTGTTGACCACCTTCCACCCGATCTGCGACGGCATCGCTGTGGAGGGCCTGCGGTCGATCTTCCTGGGACTGGAGACGTCCGTCCGCGACGGCTCGAACGCCGAGGCACGCTCGGCCATGATGATGGGCGCGTTGCTGGGGGGGATCAGCTTCCACAAGGGCCTGGGCGTGGTCCACTCGCTCTCGCACGCCCTCGGTTCGGAGGGTCGCGTCCATCACGGGACGCTCAACGCGATCTTGCTGCCGCACGCCTTGCGATTCAACCGGGGCGCGGCGACCGCCCGGATGATCGATCTCGCCGGGCGACTCGGGTTGGGCCGGAGCGGCGACGCCGAAGGGCACCTGATCACGCTGACGGAGCTCGTGCTCGCCCGACTCCCCCTGCCCCGCCGCCTGGGCGGGCTCGAGGGACTGCATCACGACCGCATCCCCGATTATGCCCGCCTCGCCCTGCTCGATCACTGTCACCGCACGAATCCTCGAGCCTGTACCCAGGCCGACCTCGAGGATCTCCTCGATCGGGCCTGGTAACCCCGCGGAATCCTCGTCAACTCCGTGGCACAGGCTCGGTCAGCCGGGTTGACCATACCGGATCTGCCACACGATCATGGCCGTGAGTTCCGGCAGCAGGAGCAGGAGCACGAAGAAACCCAGCATGAGCAGACCGCGGAGTCCTCGGGTCCAGACCAGATACCAGGGGACCGCCACGAGGAAGTAGACCCCGACGAGGAATCCGAAATCGTGACAGGGGACACGATGGAGGCGGCGGGCATCGATGATGACCCAGCAGAGCAGGAAGAACGCCGGGGCGATCCGGAAGCACGCATCGACCAATTCGGGAGGCTTCTCGCCCAGCACGACATACATGCTCGCGAAGGCGGCCAGGACGGCCGTGATTCCCAGGAACGGACCGAAGGACAGAATTCCTCGCATCGCCGATGCCCCTTACCAGAGACGCACGGGACGGATCGCTACGGACTCATCGCCGGGAGCGACCATGACCCGCTCGTCCGGTCGAATGAGAGCATCCTGATGCAAAATTAGCATGCTTTGTCTGCATTGGCAATCTCCCGGCCCGTCCCGATTTCGCGGGAATCGACCCCGGGACCTGTCCGCCCGCGCGCCTCCCTTGAGGATTCAAAGGGCCGGGCCTATAACATCCATCGACCAAGCGCAATTGTTGCCCCAGGCCGCTCGAAATGCACACCCTCTTGGGGTGGAGCAGCGATCCGGCCGCGATCTCGAGGCCGCGACGGGAGTTTCGCACGCAATGCCCACCGATTATGATGCCATCCTGATCGTCGGTTTCGGGGGTCCCGAGAAGCCCGAGGACGTCATGCCGTTCCTCGAGAATGTCACCCGGGGCCGAAATATCCCGCGCAATCGACTGCTGGAAGTCGCCGAGCACTACCACCACTTCGGCGGTGCGAGCCCGATCAACGCCCAGGTCCGCGAGCTGATCGATCACTTGAAGCCGCAGCTCGAGCGGTCGGGGCTCTCATTGCCGGTCTACTGGGGCAACCGGAACTGGCACCCGATGCTGGCGGACACCCTCGTCCAGATGACTGCGGCGGGGATCAAGCGGGCACTCGCGGTCGTCCTGGCGGGTTACAGCTCCTATTCGAGCTGTCGCCAGTACCGCGAGGACATCGCGCGAGCCCGCGAATCCGCGGGCCCGGAGGCTCCGCAGGTCGATAAGGTGCGCGTCTTCTACAATCATCCCGACTTCGTCGCCGCCAACGCGGATCGCGTCGGCGAAGCGCTCGGATCGATCGCTGCCGAGCGGCGGGGGACGGCCCACGTCGCGTTCACGGCGCACAGCATCCCCGACTCCATGGCCCGGAACTGCAATTATGAGCAGCAGCTTCGCGAGACTTGCCGGCTCGTCGCGGAGGAGGTCGGGATCGAGCCCAATCGCTTCGAGACGGTCTATCAGAGCCGGAGCGGACGCCCCGAGGACCCGTGGCTCGAGCCGGATATCCTGGATCACCTCAAGGACTTGCATCAACGCGGCATCAAGGACGTCGTGATCCACCCGATCGGATTTCTCTCCGACCACGTCGAGATCCTTTATGACCTTGACGAAGAGGCGAGACACCTCTGCGACGAGCTCGGCCTGGGGATGGTCCGCAGTCGGAGCGTCGGCATTCATCCCCGGTTTGTGTCGATGCTCCGCGAGTTGATCGAAGAGCGGATCCGAAGCGTCCCGGATTCGGCACGACGGGCCGTCGGCCAGTTCGGCCCGAGCCACGATGTCTGCCCGGAACTCTGCTGCCTGCCCCCGGCGCGACCGGCAGCTCGGCCATCGACCTAGATTTCCCGATCCACCGACACGGGTTTCATTCCGTTGGCGCTCCCACGATTCACGTCGAATCCTTCACCCGCAGTCCTCCAGGCCCATGAGGAATCCCCGAGGTGCTCCGAAGATTGGGGGAACCGGATCCGGGCTCCGGGTACCCATTCATTTTCCGACGGGGGGTAACCGACGTAATGCACGAAGTACCGATCGTCCTCCCGCTTCAGGATCAGGGACGGGCGGTAGTCCCCGTCACAATCGACCGCGACGTCGCTCGCGCATGGGTAATCTACGGTATTTGTCGCAGGCGATGAAGGGACGCTCAGGATCTTGATGATCTCGTCGGCCGACATCCCACGCTCGATCATCTGCTGCTTCAAGGCCGTTTCCATTCGTGCTTTGCTGACGCTCGCCCAGTTCGGAACGAAGATTCCGGTGAGCGCGATCACCATGAAGACGAAGACTCCCATCCCAACGATGGCGATCGCGGTCACCTGGGAAGGGTTCAACCCGTCCATCACGGGGGCAATCTGACTCAGCATCGTCATTGTCCTTGAGTGCGAGGGCGCGAGCGGGGGTGTACGAGGTGGGTTGCGGTTCCCTCGGATGAATGCAATTCGGATTGGACCCCATTTTATTGTTCGACTGACCCTCGTCGATGGACACAACGCCACGGGTGCGCCAACGGATTCTGGCACTCGCTGGAAAGGCGAGGCTGCATTTATCCGGATTTCCAGGGATTCCGAGCCTCATGGAGCTCGCCGGCAGGACGCCTGGAAAGCGACGGCAACCGGAAGTGCCAGAATCCGTTGGCGAACCGACGACCTACGCCCAAGATCAGCGGCCCGCCGATAGGCGGGTCCACTGCATCGCCTCGTTAGACCGTTCCGCCGCCCACCAGGCCGCCGACTGGAACGCCTCTGGGACTTCGTCCTCCCACGGGTCGATCCCCCTCCGCTCCATCTCCTCGAACCAGCGATTCCGCAGCGACTCGGGGAGTTGGGCGCCGCACCACGGGCAGAAACGTATGCGGTAGGACGAGGAACCGCCGTCGTGGATGATCAGCCCATATTCGCGAAACGTGGGCGAGTAGTCGATCAGGGCGTCGGCGCATGCGTACCGGTCGGGATGCTGGTCGCACACATGATCAGCTTGCCTCTGCATCTCCTCACAGCAGTGCAACCCCATCCGCGCCTCTCCTCCGCCGTTTAATGAACAATTCAGCGGCCCGCCGCAGGCGGGTCCGCAGCATCGCCTGGTTAGCCATCTTCTCCGAGCAAGGTTTGAAGACGCCTCACTACGTCCGCAACGACTCCCTCCGGGACGGCACAGATCCGGGAAGCCTCGCGCGCTCGCCAGTCCAGGCTCTTCACCTGGTCGGCTCCCACCACGCCGGTTACCGGATATCCTTCAGGCAGAGGCACTTCAAACGGATAACCTTTGGCCTGATTGGTGATCGGGCACAACAAAGCCAATCCAACCCGACCGTTGTAGGTCGACGGCGACAGAACCAGGGCGGGACGACGGCCTGCTTGCTCATGGCCTGCTTGCGGGTCGAGGGAGATCCAGACGGCGTCTCCTCGGTCCGGGATGTAGGCACCTTTCCGCGTCACCAGACCTCCTTGCCGACTGCCAGCCCCGTATCCCACTCGCCGGGAAGGTTCTCATCGGTGATGCCACGCAACAGCTGGTCAAGCGTCAGTGGCGGCGGTGTGATGGGCTGCACGACCAGCCTGCCTTCCGACACAGTCAGTTCGACGGCCCCGTCCGCGTGAAGGCCCGCCTCCTCGGCGAAGGACTTTGGGATGCGAAGAGCAAGACTATTGCCCCACTTCTGGACACGAGTCTTCATGGCAACCTCCTGTATCTACAATGAAGATACGCAAGGTCGCTCGCGAAGTCAACATGGATTCGTCTTAGCCATCGGCCGCCGCATTGGGTGCAACGATAACCACCGATCGTGCTGACTGCGACCGGAATCCCCATGGGGGACCACAGCCCAAACGTGAACAGCCTCCGGGCGGGTCCGCTGCAACCGTTTATTAGCCCGCTAGAATTCCACGCCGACCGCATCGAACGCCTGCATCAACGCCAGCCTCGCCGCCTGTAAGAACCGCCACCCTTTGACGTCCGCCGGGTGGACTGTAATCGCTGTGAGCGTCACAAGAAGGTGGCCGACGGGCTTGCCCTCCGACGCTCGGGCAACGACGAATTCCCTGACACCCTCCTGGACGAAGGGGACATAGTAGGTGGCCTCCGGGTCGGTGACCGCACCGGCGAAGCCTACGCCGGTCACGTCCAAGTCCGGTACAACCCGCAGGGTCAGGTGGGCGACGAAGCTACCACCGGACCTGTTGAGGTCCATATGCCGGATGGGTTGTTCGATCTCGCGATCGACAGTCCACACAACCGATGACTCCTCCGCCAAGATTCTGGCACCCCGGGTAGCCGTCGCTTTCCAGGCCTCCTGCCGGCGAGCTCCATCAGCCTCGGAATCCCTGGAAATCCGGGTGGGTGCAGCCTCGCCTTTCTAGCGACTGCCAGAATCCTTTGGCGCACCCCAACGCCACTCCCGCCGAGCCGCAGGCCGTCATTCTCCCTAGACAGCCGGCCCGGGCGGTCCGTATCGTGATACGGAGTATAGCCCCGCGGAGATGGCGATCGGATTCGGGAGGGCGAGGCTCCGTCCAAGCCTCTTCTGGCTACCGGCTCGGACGGAGCCTCGCCCCCCCGAGGCAACACCGCATCCCCTCTCCGCTCTCGTCGCGACACGGAGAACCCATCAAGGCCCTGCAAGGCGATGGCCGTGGTCCCGCCGGGTTGGTTCCCAACGAAAGGGAGACCAGGGAGGCGAAGTCAAATAGGAGAGGGTCGATGGCGGCGCGCCGCATCTTGCTGGTCGAAGATAGCTCCACCATGCGTCGGATGCTGTCCATGAAGCTCGTGGAAGAGGGGTACGAGGTCACGACCGCCAACGATGGCGTCCAGGGCCTGACCAAGGCCAAAGAAGACCCCCATCCCGAGCTGATCCTCAGCGACTACGAGATGCCCGAGATGGACGGGGCGGGATTGTGCCGGTCCCTCAAGTCCGACAAGGACCTGCGCTCGATCCCGGTCCTGATGCTGACCACCCTGAGCGAGACCGAGAACAAGGTGGCCGGATTCGAGGCCGGCGCCGACGATTACATCCTCAAACCGAAGAGTCCCGACGACTTCCGCGAGATGTTCGCGCGAATGCGCGCCCACCTCAGGATCGCCGACCTCAACGCCGAGATCGCATTACAAAACCGGCTGCTCCAGGCCGCGCACAAGAAAGTGATGTTCGAGCTGGAGCTGGCCCGAAAGGTCCAGACCGCCTTGATGCCTCGCCCGCCCAAACCCCGAGGATTATTGCGATTGGCCGTCCGGTACACGCCGGCCAACGAGCTGGGCGGCGACGTCTACGACATCTACCGCCTGGATAACAACCGGCTGGGCATCCTGGTGGCGGATGTCTCCGGCCACGGCGTGAACTCGGCCATGCTCTCGGGAATGGTCAAGGCGCTGGCGGCCCCGCTCTCGATCGCGGTCCTCGAGCCGGGAGAATTGCTGGCGGGGCTCGACGTCGCCACCGAGCAATATTTCCCGGAGGGCTATTTCTGCACGGGGTTCTACCTGATCGCCGACGAGGAGACCGGCCTGATCCGTTATGCGGGCGTCGGCCATCCTCCGGCGATCGTCGTCGGGCCCAACGGGCCCCGTACGCTCCAGTCCAACCCCGGCATGCTGGGGATCGGAATGGTCGACGGCACGGCCGGCGACACCGATCGCCTCCTGCCGGGCGAGTCCCTGGTCATCTACACCGATGGCTTGACCGATGCCATGGACCCTTCCGACACCCTCTTCGGCGAGGAACGCCTCAAGACCGTGCTGCAATCGCACTACGGCTCCAATCCCAACGACATCCTCAACCAGGTGAACGAGGCGCTCGACCGTCACACCTCGCCCGGGCACCCTTCCGACGACATCAACATCATCGTCCTCCAGTATCCCGCGTCGTAGCCGTGTTCGACGCCGATGCGGGCCTGCCCGCATGGTCGGACCGGATTTTCCGCCGCGACGATCCCCCTGGCCGCTCCCCAAGCCCTCGGGAGCGTGTTAGACTATTCCTGTTGGTCAGGATGGTCCTTCAAGGGGCGATCCATCCCCTCCGACTCCCTCGAGCAGGCTTTCCCGATCACCGGACGGATGATGTGGCTGCGGCTCATGACGGGAGTCGGAGCGGAATGCTTGCCTCCGAAGGCGGAGAGCATCGGATCCAGCCGGGCGAGAGTCTCGGTCGAGCGAGCCGGTCGTCGTCAGACCTTCAGGAACGCTCGGTGCGTAAATTCCCGGTCCGGATCTTCCGGCTCACCGGATGTCCGCGTCGCGACGGAACCTCCGAGGCGAATCGAATCATGGCGGTCGAACCGGTCGAGGACAAGACGATCCCGCTCACCGGCCCCGTCACGGTCTACGAGGTCACGACGGTGCGGGAACTCTTGAGGGCCGCCCTGGCCGACGGCAAGCCCCTTCGAATCGACCTGGGCGAGTCGGGACCTTGGGACGTCGCCGGACTGCAGCTCCTGATTTCTTGCTCGAAGACCGGAGGAGAACGGAACCAGTCGGTGCGGGTGACGAAGATCCCTCGAGTCTGCGCGGAGCTGGCCGAGCGATCGGGCTTACTGGAATGGCTGCGATCGGTCGAGGTCTGAAATCCAGGCCCGACTCGAGGTCACATGGCCGGATTCTTCCCGCCTCGACACACCGACGCGATGCCGGATGGCAAGACCGCGACTGGGACTTCGGACGTTCCCAGCCGCCGTGCGACCCGGGGGTCACGGAAATTCCATGAGTAAGACGATCGTTCACGCGGATGACAGCGCCTCGGTGAGGCGATGGGTGGCCGAACAACTCGGTGACCTGGACGTCAAGGTTGTCTCCGTCGCCGACGGAGAGGCTGCGCTGCACGTCCTGCGAGACTCGCCCTGCGACCTGCTCCTGACCGATCTGGAGATGCCCAATCTCGACGGCCTCGGGCTCGTGGCCGCGGTTCGCGATCTCCCCATGCATCGCTTCCTCCCCGTCCTCGTCCTGTCGTGCCGGCAACCCAACGAATTCGACCCTCAACATCGCCAAGGAGTCACGGGCTGGTTGGTCAAGCCGATCGATCCGGATAACCTGCGTCGCTGGGTACGGAGGGTCCTTCCGCGCTGAACCCGGCTCGCTCGCACCGGTTCCGTCCCGGAGGATCGGTGAGTGTCAGCCTTCGGGAATCGCGGTAGAATGAGGATCATCACGGCAAGGCGGCGGGAGGTTCGGCGGCGGACGGGACCGGCGTCGTCGTATCGGGCCGAAAGTGATCCCCTTGGAACGATACTTGGTGCACAATGGAGGGTTGGCTCTTGCGAGGATCCTCGCATAGAATCACTGAATGCATGCAAATCAAGAATCTCGACCGACGAGAGTCGGTGGATTGCAGCGATCCGGCTCGTCCTGATCCTTTTTCTCGTTGAAGCGGACTTAACGGAGGGTGAGCGCCTTTGAGCGGCAGCTCGGACGATCGATTCCGCGAGATGTTTTACGAGGAAGCTCGCGAGCTCCTGATCGGCCTGGAAGAGGGCCTGATGGACCTGGAGCGGCGGCAAGGGGATCGCGCGCACCTCGACAAGACATTTCGGGCGGCCCACAGCCTCAAGGGGGCCGCGGCCATGGTGGGACTGGCGACGCTCGCCGAGTTCACCAACGGGATCGAGACGGTCCTGGACCGGGTCCGAGCCGGCTCGCTGGCGGTCGATTCCGACATCATCACGACCCTCCTCGAGGCCCGCGACCATCTGGCGGCGATGGTCGAGGCCGAGGCGGCCAAGTCTCCCATCCCCCCCTCGCCCGAACTCTCGCAGCGGCTGAATCTGCTGCTGCGAGGGATGTCGCAGCAAGGTCGGCCTCCGGGTGGCGGGGGAGGTCCGGCCTCCCCGCCTTCCCGCCCTTCGACATCAAGCCCACCGGCCGGACCACAACCGCCACCTCCGTCGAGTGCGCCGGCCGCGGCAGCCTCGCCCGTGAGCCGCGAGTTTCCGCCGCAGAAAAAAGAACCCGCCGCCTCTGAATCTCCGTCCACCGAGGCATCGTCCCCCGAGTCGATGGCCGGATCGCAGGGTCGTAAGACCTCCAAGTTGGGCGGTAACGAACCCGCATCCAGGCCGCGATCGCCCCGCAAGAAGTCCTCAAAGGAGAGAGCCCGCTCCGGCTCGCCTCCGGGCGTGCCCGCGGGATCCGCGGCCGGGCCGAAGGATCGTACCGGAGAGCTCAAAGATTATCGGATCACGCTGACGCCCGGCCCCGATATCCTCCGGCGCGGGATCAATCCGCTCGGGGTCTTCGACGAGCTCCGCGAGCTGGGCCAGGTGACCATCAGCACGGATCCCGGAGTCGTCCCCTCGCTCGACCTGCTCGATCCGGAACGGTGTTACCTGAGCTGGACGATCACCGTCCAGACGAGTGCGGAGCCCGACCGCCTCCACGAGGTGTTCCTGTTCTTCACCGAGGATAGCACCGTGACCATCGAGCGGCTGGCCGCCGATGGTCAGTGGCTGCCGGTCCGGGCGGACGAACCGGCCGTCCCGGTGCCCGCCGAGCCCGCGAGCGTCACGACCTCCGGAGGGTTTGCCGAGGTCGAAGCGCCGACCAATGGCGCGGTCGAACCCCCCCCCGCGGCCGGAAAACCCGCTGCGACCCCGCATCCCGAGCCCGTCGCAATCCCGGCATTATCCCCGGCTCCACGGACGGCGGTGAACGGTTCCCAGCCGATCAACAGGGTTCCTCGGCCCAACACGCGCATCCGGGTGGACGCCGGCCAGCTCGACGAGCTGGTCGGCCTCGCCGGCGAGCTCGCGGTCCTGTCCGACAACTTGATGGGGCTCCGAGAAATCCGCGGGGTGGACACCTGGCTGCACGCCCTCGAGTCCTTGCAACGCGTGAGCCGGGAGATCCGCGACACGACGCTCGACCTGCGGATGGTCCCGGTCGACGAGCTGTTCTCGAGATTCCCCCGGGTGGTCCGCGACCTGGCCGACCGCTCGGGCAAGGAGATCGACCTGCGGATCATCGGCCAGGAGACCCGCCTCGACCGGACGATCGTCGAGCGCCTCAGCGATCCCATGGTGCACCTGATCCGCAACGCCGTGGACCATGCCCTGGAGCTCCCGGCGGATCGGGTGGCCAGGGGCAAGTCGCGGGTCGGACGGATCACGCTCTCCGCCGGCCACGAGGGCGACCGGGTGGCGATCCGCGTCGAGGATGACGGGCGCGGGCTGGATAACGAGAAGATCGTCCGCAAGGGCATCAACCTGGGGATGATCGCGCCGGGGACGTCCCCGGATGATCCCCGCGTCGTCAGCCTGATCTTCGAGCCGGGATTCTCGACCCGGGACACGGTCAGCGAGCTCTCGGGCCGAGGCGTCGGCCTGGACGTGGTCCGCGACGCCGTGCGGGGGCTGCGCGGCAGCGTGGCGGTCGAGAGCTCGCCCGGAAAAGGGACCGCGTTCATCTTCCGGCTCCCCCTGACCCTGGCCCTGATCGACGGCCTGCTCGTGGAGACCGCCGGGGGGAAATACGTCGTCCCGCTCGCCCAGGTCGAGGAATGCGTGGCCCTCAACGGGACGCGCTCCGCCCTGGCGGAAGGGCGGCCCTGCGTGGCCGTCCGCGGCGAGCTGGTGCCGATGGTCTCGCTCCGCAAGCTGTTCCACACGGAAGGCCCCTTGCCCCCGCGGCAAGAATTATTGCTGACGCGCCACGCCGGCCAGCGGGTCGGCGTGGCGGTCGACCGGCTCCTGGGTCGAGTCCAGGCCGTCATCCAGTCCCTCGGAGAGGGCTTGCACGGAGTCAACCGATTCTCCGGAGCCACCATCCTTGGCGATGGCTCCGTGTCCCTGATCCTCGATTTGTCGGCCCTTGTGTCCGAATCACGATTCGCCGAGCAGAGCACACGTTAGACGCCCTCGGCCAGTGGCAGGGCGGAGAGTTTTCCGATGAGATTGACCCTCCAGAAACAGATCACGACCGCATTGGTCCTCTTCGGCCTGGTGCCTGCCTCGATCGTGGCCGCCTTCGGCCTTTACTCTAACGAGGAATTCAAGGCGAGCAAGGACACCATCATCGGGCAGACCTCCCAGGCGATCAGCACCGAGCTCTTGAGGCAGTTCGACGACCATTTCCGGAAGACTGCGGCGAAGGCCGGTGAGCCCGGGTCGAAAGCCGGTGAGCCCTCGGAAACCCGGTGGCCTTCCGACGCCGACCGCGACAAGATCCAGCAGATCATCCGCTCCGCCGCCAACAATGCCCACCTGGATGACTCGGCGAAGATTACCCTCATATCACCCGATGACAAGATCCTGATCCGCAAGAAAGGTATGACGTTCGAGCAGAACATCACCGGATCCAGACTCCCGGATCTGGAGGACCCTTATCTCAAAGTTACTCAGGATCGGCTCACGCCGCATACGGAGGAGGTGACGGGGTCCTTCAGTCCCACGGACAAGAAGGCAACCGAAGTCGTGGGGTACGCCCCGATCCTGTTCTCCGGAGTCGCGAAAGGATCGTCTTCGGGGCATGGGTACGCCATTTTGACCGCCGTCCCCAAGATCGACGCCTACTGGTCGGTCTACAGCAACCAGGCCTGGACCATCGGCATCCTCATCGCCGCTCTCGGGCTCACGCTCTTCATGGGGATCTCGTTCGGCCGATGGTTCGTTCACCCGCTCCTCCAGATCATCGACGTCACCCAGAGACTCCAGCAGGGTCAGCTCTACAACCGCACCAATGTCCGTCGAGGCGACGAGCTCGGCGAGCTGGCGACTCAATTGAATCTGGTGGTCAACAAGTGGGCCGAATTGATCAGCCAGATCCGGACCATGACGTCATCGGTCTCGACGGCCAGCAACGAGCTGAATTCCAGCGCGCATCAACTGGCACAGGGGTCATCGCAGCAAGCCGCGACGCTACAAGAAATAGCCGGAACCCTCCAGGCGGTCAACTCCTCGGTCGGCCGGAACGCCCAGCACGCCCGCGACACCGCCCGCATGGCCAACGAAGCCAGCGGACAGGCCGAAAAGGGCGGCGAGGCCGTCCGCGAGACCGTCGTGGCCATGCGTGAGATCACCCAGAAGATCCTGATCGTGGACGACATCGCCTATCAGACCAACCTGCTGGCGCTGAATGCCGCGATCGAGGCCGCCCGGGCCGGCGCCCATGGCAAAGGGTTCGCCGTGGTGGCCGGCGAGGTCCGGAAGCTGGCCGAGCGGAGCCAGGCCGCCGCTCAACAGATCAGCGACCTTGCCAAGAAAAGCGTCGCCGTCGCCGAGAATGCGGGCATGTTGCTCGATCGCACCGTCCCGTCGATCCGAGATACTTCGAACCTCATTCAGGAAATCGCCGCGGCCTCCCAGGAGCAGATGTCGGCCATCCGCGAGATCAATCTGGGCGTCAGTCAACTGGAGGAAGTGGTCCAGCAGAATGCCGCGGCTAGCCATGAGCTGTCGGGAACATCCAACGACCTGGCGGCCCATTCCACCAGCTTGCAGCAGAAGGTCGACTTCTTCCAGCTCGATACCTCGGGCAACGGATACTACGGGGGAGAGCCCCCACCGCGGGCGACCCCGCATCACGGGGTGCGGACGCCGGCCGCCGCGCCCCGAAGGCTACCCGCGCCGGCCCCGCGGCCCAGCCAGGGCCTCGGCGGCGATACGCATCGCGGCGTGGGCCACTCGACGACGCCGGCAAGCCCTCCTCCGGCGTTGCCCCAGCACCCCGGCACGTCCAACAATTCCGGCGGTTCTTCCAATCATATGGGGCCTCCGCAGCGGGGAGGTGTGGTCGTGAACCTTGACGACGACGACAATTTCGAGCGATTCTCATAGGAGAGGTTCGGCGTGATCCGGTCGTCTTCGGGCACGACTGGCGGAAGGTATCGCGATCATTCTGGGCAGGTCTTCCTCCCATCCCTCGGTCGGCTGGATTATGAAGGCGGGATGATGGTCAACGTCGTCATGGACACCGGAACGGAAACCGATCGGGATCACGCCCAGTCGTTCGTGGTCTTCCGACTCGGCGGGGAGGGTTACGCCCTGGAGGTCATGCGCGTCCAGGAAGTCCTCGACATGCAAGCCTTGACGGAAGTGCCCGGCGGGCCCAGATATCTACTGGGGGTGATCAACCTTCGCGGTCATGTGGTCCCGGTCTACGATTTGCGTATGTCATTCGGTCTGCCCAGGGATACCAAGCAGACGCGGGCACCCTGCGTCCTGATCGTTGAATCCAACCAGGGCAGTGACATCCAGATCACAGGTCTCCTGGTCGACCGGGTCTCCGACGTGCTGGAGTTTTCCCCCGACGAGTTGCAACCCCCTCCCCAATTGGGGCTTGGGAAAGCGACGTCTTTTGTTCGCGGCTTGATCCGTCACCAGGACGGCTTCTTGCTCGTACTGGATGTGGATCGAGTCTTTTCGACCCTGGGGTCGTTGAACGGTGAGGGAGTGTGACGTGGCAACATCGGGCACGCCGCCACTCCCGCCGGACTTCGAAGCCTGGTCCGAAAAAGACTTCGCGGCGATCATGGCTTTCCTGCGCAACCAGATCGGGATCACGCTCGAAACCCATCGCATGGGGTTGATGCAGGCGCGGCTGAGGTCACGCCTCCAAACCAAGGGATTCAACAGCTTCACCCAGTTTCACGAGCAGGTCTTGAAGACCGAGCCGACTGGGTGGGGCACCCAGATGCTGATCGACCTGAGCACGGTCAATCACACCTCCTTCTTCCGCGAGCCCGCCCACTTCACCTTCATGGCCGAGAAGGTCGCGGGCTGGCTCCGGGATTCGCCGGGTACCCCGATCCGGATCTGGTCGGCCGGTTGCTCCTCGGGCCAGGAGCCGTACAGCATGGCCATGGTCCTGGCCGAGACGCTCGCCCCGCCGGCCTTGCAGAAGGTCGAGATCTGGGCCAGCGACCTCTCGCTGGAGATGCTCAAGGTCGCCGCCGGCGCGATCTACACGAGCCGGGACGTCCAGGGCGTCTCGCCGCATCGGCTCCGCCGCTTCTTCCTCCTGGGGCGCGGGCCTCGCGACGGCTCGTTCCGGATCGTCCCGGAGATCCGCGACCTCGTCAAGTTCCGCCACGTGGATCTCCGGAATTCGAGCTGGCCGGTCCCCACCGATTTCCAGGTGATCTTCTGCCGGAACGTCTCCATCTACTTCGCCGAGGACGAGCGGCTGGAACTCCTCCATCGCCTGGCCCAGCACCTACGCCCCGGGGGCTGGCTGGCGATGGGCAACGGCGAGATCCTCTCGGGTGTCACCACGTCCTTGCGCAAGCATTCCCCTTCGTTGTTCCAGAAAGAGGGTTGACCGGCCATGGTTGCTCGCGACCGCACCGCGCCGCCGCGTGAGCCGGATCAGATCGAGGTGTTGATCGTCAACGACAGCGCCGTGGTCCGCCAGCGGCTCAAGTCGATCATCGAATCGGACCCCGGCTTCCGCGTCGTCCTCGCATCGGACCCCTATGAAGCCGTCGAGCGGCTCAAGTCGTCCGTGCCCGGCGTGATCGTGCTCGACGTCGAGATGCCGCGGATGGACGGACTGACGTTCCTCCGCAAGCTCATGCGCCAGCATCCGATCCCGGTGGTGCTGTGCACGACCCAGGCCGAACGCGCGGTCACCGCCCTCGAGATGGGCGCCGTCGAGGTGATCGCCAAGCCCGACTGGACCAATGCCAACCGGATGGCCGAATGGTCGCAGAACCTGCTCGAGAGCATCCGGAACGCGGCCCATGCCGGCCATCTCCCGATCCATGAGGACCGGCCCGCCTCCACGATCGAGCGTCGTTATACGGCCGATGCGATCCTCCCGCGCCATCCGTATTCCCGACACGCCGGGGTCAGCGAGCGGATCATCGTCGTCGGCATCAGCACCGGTGGGGTCCAGGCGCTCCAGCAGTTGCTCCCGATGTTCCCCGACGACAGCCCCGGGATCGTCATCGTGCAGCACATGCCGCCGGACTTCATCCCGGCGTTCGCCCAGCGGCTCAACAACGATCCGAAGATTGCGATCGAGGTCACCGTATCCCGACAGAACGAGCCGATCCGGCCGGGCCGGGCACTCGTGGTCCCGGGCGACAAGCACGGCTTGATCCGTCGGGCGGGCACCAGCTACCGGGTCGAGCTCGTGGATGGCCCTCCCGTCTCCAGGCACCGCCCGAGCGTCAACGTCCTCTTCCGCTCGACGGCCCAGGCCGCCGGCCCCTTCGCGGCCGGGGTGATCATGACCGGCATGCGCGATGACGGCGCCGAGGGACTGCTGGAGATGCGACAGGCCGGCTCCCTCACGATCGCCCAGAACGAGGCGACCTGCACGGTCTTCGGCATGCCCCGCGAGGCCATCCGGCGCGGGGCCGCGAAGGTCGTCGTGCCTTTGGACTCGATCGCCGCCACCGTCACGGCATGGGTCGCCAGCGGCGACTCCGGCTCCTGGCATTGAGTGCGGGCCGGGTCGAGTCTGGGCTCGACCCGGCCTGCCATCGAAGATCCCTGCACCTTGGGCGCCGAAGGCTCAGTAGGAATCCGAGCTGATCACCTCGCCCCCGCTGATCGAGCCGAGCTGGATCCAGGTCAGCGCACTGATCGAATTCTTCATGAAGTGCACCGATCCGTCGCCGAAGAGGGTGCAGACGCCGCCGGGGTGCCGGCTCCTCGAGCCGGAGAACTCCCCGCCCTCGTTCCCCTGGTAATTGCACTTCAGCCCCATGACCGGTTGGCTATCACACAGGGAGTTGCCGCTCGCCGGGCTGGTGCCCACGCCGGAGCCGGCGAAACCCGGGAGGTTGTCCGCATAATTGTAGGTCAGCGCACTCGCCGAGATCGCCGAGGCCCAGGGCTGGAAGAGCGGGACATAGTCCTGATATCCGTTGGGCGTGAAGCGCGTCATATAAGTACCCGCGCCCGGATTGTCGACCCAGATGGTCCCGCGGATGTCGTCGGCCGCTCCCTGAAGGATCTCCGACAAATACTGGGTGTTGCTCGTCCCATCCGTGACCGCCGCGATCGTGACGAGCTGCGGGCCCGTCGCGGCGGTATTGATCCCGAACGGAGACTGCAAATACAGGCTGCGCGTGAAGAAGCCGCCCGCGACCCCCTGGCCATAATCCGCGTTGCCCCAGTTGGCGGCATAATTCCCCTTGGTCGGCGACCAGGGGAACGCGGGGATCTGGCCGCCCGAGGCCGCCGACATGGCCGCGTAGCTCAGAGTCTGCGGGATATCGCTGGGGCACTGGAATGACGCGATCCGGGTCGTGTGAACGGTGCTGTTCACGATGTAGCCCAGCAAGGACGGCCCTTCGACGCCAACCGATGCATTGAAGGCGTTGTAGAGAGGCGCCTGGTCGATGAATGACAGCATCAGGACGAACCACGGCGTGTTCTGGCAGCCATTCCCGAACCCGGGGGAGCTGCACAGGTTCGAGATGCCGGTCGCCTTGTAGATGTCGCCGCTGGGAAGGCAGTTATTCGCGGATTCGTAATTGGCGATGGAGAGCCCGAGCTGTTTCAGATTATTGATGCACTGGGCCCGGCGAGCCGCCTCCCTCGCGGCCTGGACGGCGGGCAAGAGGAGGGCGATCAAGACGGCGATGATCGCGATGACGACCAGTAGCTCGATGAGCGTAAAACCGCGGCGTCGTTCTGACATGGTTTGAACCACCCCCGAATTGAGTCGGTGAATTCCGGACGACAACGGGCGCGCACTCGCCCAATGACCTGAGAAAGGTGGCGAAAACGGTCGTTCTCCCGTTAACCGAGTCGCATCTCGTCTCAACCTAACATCCCTCAAGACGGATTACGAGAGGGTCCACAAAAAACCCGGGATTCGGCATCACCGGCGTCTCAAGAGATGCTCCTTCAGGCCGCTGGATTCAAGAGCCGTCTCGATTCGTCAACGCATTTCCCGTCCATGGACCCACATATCGGGAACCGGCCAGATCTGTCGCAATATAGGTGTATGCAGTCCGATCGCGGGGCGCACTACATCGCTTCACGAATGGTTTGCGTAAGGCTCGATCCGAAACGAATTCTATACCGAGCTCGAAGCGCCAGTGAGTGCATACCCGAAGATCATCCACTCGCTGGCGCTTCGGACTCGCATCAGAACGTGAGCAATCCAATCGTGGAACGCTCGAGTCCCCGGATTTTTTCCCACGCCCGGACTCAATAATCAGGCCCAAGCCTCGAAGTACGGTAATAACCACTCCGCCGATCGTGCGGCGAGTCCGATGGGGCAGATCCCGGCAGGATTGGGGCGCTCACATGGCACTGCATTATCAAACCGAATACCGGCTCGGAAACCGTGGACGAATCTGCCGCTCCTATACGGGTTTCCAGGCCCTGATCGCGATCGGCCTCGATCTGATCTTCGGTCTGCTTTTCGAGCTGATCTCCTTGCTGCTCACCCAGGCATTCCGGTTGTCGATCCTCGCCATCGAGCTCGTCGTCCGGATCTTGAGGATCAACTGGAAGATCATGGTCGCCGCCATGACCCTGGCCGTCTACCTCGTGACGCTCCCCTTCGCCTGGGTCCACAACGCGGTCGATCGGCTCCGATCTCCGGACCACCCCGAACAGGCCGCCTCCCCCTCATCGATCTTGAAGCCGGATTGGGCGCTCAGCCGCGAGGTCTGAGGCGAGCCCGCACGCCGAACCCGAGAGACGCCCGCGAAGACCCCTCGTCAGGTCGCGACATCGGCATTGATTCGCGTCTGGTTGACGAACCTCTGCGTGTCGTCGTCGAGCACGCGGCTACGACCATTGGCCGGATGAACATAGATCGACTTCGGGTCGATCACATCTTTGTGTGCGGGGGGCGGTGCCATCTCGTACCGGACGGGCCGTTGGTGATCGCGGAGCTGGAGCTCGGGGTTATAGACGCTGTTGAACTTCCAGAGCATCTTGAGGGTATTGGTCTGGCCGCGTGCCAGGTTTCCCGCGAGGATGCCGGCCAGCGACTTGATCGCCGACCAGCCCAGGTGCTTGCGATTGAGCACCTGCTGGGTGTTGACCAGCTCTCGATAGAAGTCGGGCAACGGCAGCCGGGTCGGCAGGACCGCGTGCTGGATGTCGAACAGCCGATAATCGCGCGAGGTCACCCGGCGCGACTCGGTCAGCCAGGTCTCGGTGCCGGGATACGGCGTGTTCACGCTGATGTTGACGATCTCCGGGATCTCCAGGCACCACTGCCGCAGCACCTCGAACTGCCCGGCATCCCACGACGGGTCGGCGATGATGTTGACCGCGACCATGATCCCCAGCGAGCGGGCGAACTCGAGAGCCTCGAAGTTCTTGGAGAGCGTCACCCGCTTGCGGAACCGCTTCAGGCCCTCCTCGTCGATGGCCTCGATTCCCAGAAACATATATTGAAGTCCCAGCTTCTTCCAGAACCGGAAGACGTCCTTGTTCCGCAGCAGGACGTCGCCGCGGGTCTCGAGATAGTACTGCTTCCGGATCCCGCGACGGGCGATGGCATCGCCGATGGCCATCCCGTGCTCGCCCTGGATGAACGCGACGTCGTCGACGATGAAGACGCCCGGCTCGCGGATCATCGCCAGCTCGTCGGCGGCCGCCTCCGCGGCCTTGATCCGGTAGTTCCGCCCGTAGAACGTCCAGGCGCTGCAGAACGAGCAATCCCAGGGGCAGCCCCGGCTGAACTCGATCGATGCGCAGGGGTCCAGGACCCCGATGAAATACTTCCGACGATGGCGGAGCAGGTCGCGGGCCGGGAGCAGGTCCTCGAGGCTCTGGAGGAAGCTCGGCGCCGGCCCCTGATCGTCCTGGGTGACCACTCCGGGCACCTCGAGCAGGGCCCGGGAATCGCGCCGGGCGACCGCTTCGAGGAATGATCCGAGCGATGCCTCCCCTTCCCCTTTGAGCACGCAGTCGATCGCGCCGTCGGCATGATCGAGCAGGTCCCTCGCGACGAACGAGGCGCTATGCCCCCCGACGAAGACGAACGTCTCCGGTCGGAGCGCCTTGCAAGCCTTCGCAAGGTCGACCACCTCGGGGACGTTCGCCAGGTAATTGTTCGAGATCCCGATCACGTCCGGCCGCCACTCCCGGACCAGCCGCTCGACATTCCGCGCCGGTTCCACCTGGAGGTCGATCAGCCGCACATCATGACCCGCGCGCCGCGCCGACGCCGCGATCAGCTCGATCCCCAGCGGCTCCAGCCGCAGGAAGATCTTGGTATACATCAGGGCACTCGGATGGACGGCGAGGATTCTCATGGGGAGATTTCAACCATTGCCAATTCCCGGTTCTTTCTCCAACGCTGGGATCAGCTTGTATCACGAAATCGTCGCGCCGAACAGAACGACTTTTGGGGTTGTGTTCGACTTTGCATGGAGTCGATCCGGTTCCGCAAACCCAAAGCCGTCAACGTCTTCCCATCTTTTCCGTATTGCCAGAAATGGCGGGCGAATCGAGGAAGCCGATGCGGTTCTCGACCGCTCGCGCGATTGCGGCGATGGAGAAAAGGGGTGGCTCCAGCGATCGGCTCGAGACGGATGCTCCGCAAATAGCAACCAGGCGCGGTTTCCACGATCGGGTCGGCTCTGGTAAGCTGGAAATTCGGATCGGGAAAGGGGGAGCGGGGACTTTCGCTCACTCGACCGGCTCGACCGCGCTAATGAATCGCGCGGGCCTCCCGCCTGCATCGACAGACAACCAGGAAGGGGCCGGCGAGGCGCCTGGCTCGAAGAGGTGGGCCGAGCTAGGCCCCTTCACCAACGGACGGGATGGTTTGCCCCCGAGAATCGCTTGCCCGGGAACCGCGATGATGGCCGAGCACGCCGCTCCACCCCCGCCGAAGAAGAAATTGTACATCGAGACGGTCGGCTGCCAGATGAACTTGCTGGACAGCGAGCTCGTGGTGGCGAAGCTGCGCCAGGAGGGCTACGAGCTCACCGACGACATCGGCCAGGCGGACGCGATCCTCTACAACACCTGCTCCGTGCGGCAGCACGCCGAGGACAAGATCTATAGCGCCCTGGGGCGGATCAAGCGCATCAAGGAACGAAGACCCGACGTCGCCATCGGCGTCCTGGGATGCATGGCGCAGAAGGACCAGGACGAGATCTTCCGCCGCGCCCCGCATGTCAACATCGTCGTCGGCCCCGGTCAGCTCGCACGCGTCCCCGAGATGCTGGCGAGATCGCGCGAGGACGGGGCGACCAAGCTCGCCGTCAGCCGCGGTCGGAGCGATGGCTCGCTCGGGACGGTCGCCGCGAGCTTCGAGAACTACGACGCCGATCGCGAGCCCGCGATGCGTCCCAGCCCGTTCCAGGCATTCGTCCGCGTGATGATGGGCTGCGACAAGTTCTGCACCTATTGCATCGTCCCCTCCGTCCGAGGCCCCGAGCAGAGCCGTCCGCCCTCCGCCATCCTGGCCGAGGCCCGGCTGCTGGCCGACCAGGGCGTCAAGGAGATCACCCTCCTGGGCCAGACCGTCAACAGCTACCGGTTCCGAGAGCCCGACGGCCGCTCCTGGCGGCTCTCCGACCTGCTGGCGTCGATCCACGACCTCGACGGCATCCTCCGGATCAAATTCATCACCAGCTTCCCGAACGACATGACCGACGACCTGCTCCAGGCCGTCCGCGACCTGCCCAAGGTCTCCCGGTATCTCCACGTCCCGGCCCAGAGCGGCTGCGACGAGATCCTCAAGCGGATGAAGCGGATGTATACCGTCGCGTCCTATGAAGAGATGCTCGCACGCGTCCGCGAGACGATCCCGGGAGTCGCCGTCTCGAGCGACTTCATCGTGGGGTTCTGCGGCGAGACCGACGCCTCCTTCGAGCGCACGGTCGGCCTGGTGGAGCGCTCGCGGTTCAAGAATAGCTTCATCTTCAAGTACAGCGCCCGGGAAGGGACGAAGGCCGATCAGCTCTATCCGGACGACGTGCCGGAGGCCGTCAAGAAGCAACGGAATCACGACCTGCTGACGCTCCAGAATGCCATCAGCCTGGAGGACAACCGGCGCTGGGTCGGCGAGACGGTCGAGGTGCTGGTCGAGGGCCCGAGCCGCTCGACGACGCGACGCGACGGCTGGGAGGCCGACGACCAGCTCATGGGCCGGACGGCCTGCGACCGGATCGCGGTCTTCGGCGGCAACGAGCGGCTGATCGGCCGGATGGTACGCGTCGCCGTGGAAGACGCCAGCGGCGTGACGTTATTTGGTCGGGTGGAAACCACCGAACTCGTCGCGACTTCGGCTTGAAGGAGTGAGCCGATGGCAATCCGCCTCACGGAACTGGTGATGCGCTGGATGATCCGGGAGGAAATCGACGTCCGCCTCGCGCCCGATCCGGCCGTCCTCGAGGCGGGATTCCCCGATGACCGGATTTCTTGCCGTCCCCCGGCGAATCCTCGCGAGATCGACGCCTGGGAGGATCGACACGGCTACCGCCTGCCCGACGGGCTCCGGACCTGGCTCACTCTCTCCAACGGCCTGTACCGCACCGGCCCGTTCATCCACCCGATCTCGGCGATCGGGCCCATGATCCCGTTCGCGCAGGTGCCGGAGATGATCGTCCAGCCCGAGAGCTGGTTCGAGCTGGGGAACCCCAATCTCCAGACGGTCTGCATCGACCTGGGTTATCGACTCCCAGGCGCCGGCAACCCGATCTTCACCTCGGGAGACGACGCGCAGAATAGCGCCCCGCGGATCATCGCGCGGAGCTTCAACCAATGGTTCCTCGAGCTGCTACGTCAGGGCGGCCGTGAGTACTGGTTCGACGCGGACTTCGAGGACTATGGTGCACCGTGGCCGGCCCATCGCAGCCACGCGGCCGGCCCCTCGCTGAGCGACCGGCTCCGACCGTACGCGGAGCGGGTCCGGCCCCTGCTCCTCGCCGGTGCCGACGAGCGGACCATCGCCGTGCACCTGGGCCTCAACCGGCCCGAGGTCGAGCTGATCCTCCGATACCTCCAGCACTCCGGCGACCTCCCGCCCGGCGAGACCGTTGGAGTAGGATTCCAACCGGCCTTCCGGCTCGAGGGCGACCGAAAGAAAGAGACCCAGGCCGAAGATAACGGACATCCCCACGGCTGATTCTCGATTTCGGATTCCGGGATGAGAGGCGGTCTTCTCCCTCGCCCCGCCTCAGCGGGGAGAGGGTGCCCGAAGGGCGGGTGGGGGGATCAGCGGCCGACGCCGCGGGCCCGCATCCGGTCACGAATGCTGGGAGAGCGGGGTGATCCTGGCGCGGGGGGGCGAAGCCGGCTGGTGGAGCGCTGTTGCAGGCGGGAACCGTAAGTCCCGAGATTTTGCGGGGCCATGGTGATGATCGTGGTTTGCGTGGGAGCGTGATCCTCGAACGCGACCATGAGGCCCTGGGGGATTTCGAGCTTGAGATTCGAAGCCAGATCGGTGAGCAAGCGTTTGTGCGTTTGCTTGAGAGGCCGCATTTGATTCTCGGGGGCGACGCTCTTGGATGCATAGGCCGCGCGGATCCGGTGGAAGTTGTCGGAGAACTCGGCGAGCATGCGCTGAACGTTGGGCGCCGTGAGCTTGTCGTTCTTGATGGTTGCCGCCGAGGAAGAGAGCGACGCGATGACGTCGCCGTCGAACTCGACGACGGCCGGCTCGAGCTTGGTCAGCAGATCTTTGACCGCGGCGTTGGAGTGCTTCGTGATCGCGTCGGCGCGGCGGAGGTCGAGGACGAGGCACATCAGCGCACCGCCGCTGCCGAGTGCTTTCACGGATGTGATATTGCGGTGTCGCGACCGGTATTTCTCGGCGACACTGGAGGACTCTCCCGCGAGCTTGACGAGCGCGGCTTGCAGGTCTTCGGTGGGTATGCTGAAGCCGGTGGACTCCTGTTTCGTGGATTTGAGAGTTGCGACGCCGATGACGCGACCGGAGGAGTCGAATACGGGTCCGCCTGAAGCCCCGGGGTTGATCGCGATCCCGAGCTGGTAGAAACTCTTGCCGTTGATCTGGGTCTTGGTGCTCATCACTCCGCGGCTGATGGCATTTTCGAGCACCTGGCCGTCGCCGAGGCCGGGATTCCCGATGACCGTGACGTCTTCGCCTTTTCGGAAGGTGTACGACTTGGCGACCCGCAACGGTTTGAGGTCGGTCTTGACCGCGAGGAAAGCGAGGTCGCGCTCGAGATCCTCGTAAAGAAGCTCGGCATGGAGTGAATCCTTGTGCTTCTCATCGGCGGACACGAAGTGTACTTCAAGGTCACGGATGAACTCATCATCGATCACGTGAGCGTTGGTCGCGAGGAGGCCGGGGGCGACGAGGAAGCCGGTGCCGCTGGTCATCTTGCCCTTGATCAAGGCGACGGAAGGCTCGCTCTCGGCGACGATATCGGCGGTGGAGAGTGCCTTGCCGACGCCGTCGTCCCGGGTGGCGACGCCGGCCGCGGCCGCACGGGCCTGGGCGCCTGCTTCGGACTCACCTGTCGGCTCGGGTGGAGCGGAGGGCACAACCACTGGAGCGGCGACGGGTCTCGGGATGGGCACGTCGGCAACGCCCAGCAATGCGGCGACGGTGATACCATCGGCCGGGTCGAACGTGATATTTTCGGGCGGCGGAGGAGATGGTGTCCGGGATACCGGTCGCGGAGTCGAAAGTTGAGAGGGCGCGGGAGTTGGCGATGGTGCGGCGGCCGGCGGTGAGGAAGGTGTGACCGAAGCAAGCTGTGCCGGCGGCGGGGTGGTTTGTTCCGGTCCTTCAACGGGATTGGAATTGTTCGGCGTGTTGGTCTTTGGTTCGGGAGACGTGGCGGAGGCGAGTGGCGCGGGAGGGAGATCGGGTGTGCTCGACCCGACGGTAGTCGGCGTGGGTTGGGTCAACGTGACTGCTGTCGGGGGGGCGCCCGGTGCGGTGCCAGAGCCTTGGGATCGTAGGAACACAAAGGCCCCGACAGCGGAGAGAACCGACAGCGCCACGACGCCGACTCCGCCCGCGATCAGGACGGGGGCCGAAAGTCGGACTTCCCGGGAGGGCGCGGGCGAGGTTGAGCGCACGGGCTCGCGGCGCGGCTGAGGCAGGGGTGGGGACGCGGCGCGCGGCGGTGGAATGACCGGTTCGCCAAGCGAGTAGATATCGGTTTGGGCGACTGGCGATCCGGGAGGCGGCTCCAGCACCGGGCCATCGGGCCCGACTTCGGGCAGCGGGCGCACGAGCTCTTCGGTGACTTTGTACCGATGCTCACATGCCGGGCATCTGACCATACGGCCGATCGCTTGTTCCGGGCCGCGACCGGTACGCCCGCATGATGGACACGTCACGTTGATCGCCATGAGAGCCTCTCCGTCGGATTCGAGGGGGAAAAGCGCCGAAAGCCGAACCCATCGGGGACCGAGGTGACGTGTCAGCCATCGTCCCTCGTCGGCGGGTATGTCGTTTGATTTCGAGCGGTTCGGATGGTTATTTCAGGCCGATCAAACTGAGGCCGTTCACTTCTTTGCCGGAGCGACCGTGGATTCCGACGATGATGCTTCCGTTGGTGTTCACGTTGGCGGGACTTCCGCCTTTTCGGTCGCCGATCCAGGGAGAGTTGTACGAATCGCCGACGTCGAGCTGCTCGCCGTTGACCTTCATGAATACGATACCGAATCCGTCCAGGGTGAGCCCGGTATGCGTGACCAGCCCGCCGACGGCGTAACCCGGGCGGGCGACCACCGTCGCGACCGGTCCGACCATCTCGCCGTAGATTCGCCCCTGGTAGTAGCTCTTGCCGGAGCGATAAATCGGCTGGAGAGAGCGCACCTTGGGGCCGCCGAAGCGTTCGATGTAGGTGGCGCGGAAGCCGACCAGGACGGATCCGACGGGACCGACTTCACGAAATCCGTCTCGGTCGTTCGCGAACTGACGACGGCCGAGTCCCTCGAGATTCTCTTCGGGATAGGGCTTGGCGCTCTTGGGGATTCGGCTGATGGTGATACGGCCGAGGGCCTTCGGCTTGGCGCTCGTGGTTTTCGAGTCGGCCTTGGGCTTGGCGTCATCGTCGTCATTCGTGTCAACGACGGTGGGAGAATCGTTATCCGGAAAGGTCGCGAGCTTGGGCTCGTCCGCCGCTTTGAAGGGCTTCTGGGTCGTGAATCGCAACGATGCCAGGAAACGATTCGTATCCGCGGGAAAGTCGCGGCCGGGGCTGGCGGCCACCGTCAGCACAAAGAGTGCCTTGTCGGTGGTGAACCAGCGTGCCTTGACCCGGATGTCTCCTCCCGGCGCGATCTCGGTCATCGTGAATTCGCGGCCGGGGCGATTCTCCAGCGATATCTTGGAAACGTCTTCGAGCGTGGCCTGGCGCGATGCCGCGAAGCGGTGAACGCCGTCATCAAGAGAATTATTGTTGATCTTGCGTGTTGTTTCGGTGACCTGGACCGTGTAGGTCGCATCGCTGGCCCTCAACGCGACGGTCGTGAGGCGCGCCTCGCCGGCCGAGTTCCTGATCGTTCGCGTCGCTGTGGAGTTCGGTTTACTCGGGAGCTCGACCCGGAAGTTTTTCGCGTCTGGTTCGTAAGTGAACCAATCCCCCGGAGCGAGACCCAACGCCAGCACGATCAACGCGGTACACATGGGGCACCTCGAAGAGCTTCAGAATACAGATCCATGGAATTCTGGAGCGAAAAGCAATAGAGTTTGGCGCGCGGGCACATGATTGCAAGAGGGAAGTCCGGGTGATCACGCCTTCAGCTAGAGCAGATGGCTTCTTGGGCGAGGGCTCGATAGCCGGATTCCCCGGCTCAATCCCGCCGTGCGGGTATCGCGTAACGGGGCGAGCCCGTGATTTCAGCGATGATCCGAGCAGTCTACCGAGGCCTGTCCGGGTCGTTAAGATTCGTTCATTATTATCATCATTCGGAGGGCGGCGATTATCGCCGGTGGAGGGCGGTGGCGAGTCGGGTGAACCACTGGCACGGCTCGCGGAACGGAAGCGAGGATGTCATGGTTGGCCCCGCCTGGGGCGATCGGCTGGCCTGGTAACCACCATCGTTCCAGCCAGGCCGGCACTCGGCGACTCAACTCGACACCCCTGGTGCGGGGTATCGCCAACCTGGCAGGCACTGAGCGGATCGCTTACAATGTAAGGTTGGGGTTCCACTCCCTGGCGAGGAGATCGATCAGGATCGACGAGTTGACCTCTCAACCCGGAGCTGATCACGCAAGCGGAGACGCTCGAGGAGGCGTTTGTCAACGCGCATGATGCCGCCAAGGCCCTGAAACAGTCGCGGGCTCGACTGATGCGCCGATCGGGATCGGCCGCATCCAAGAAATCCGGATGAGATCGCCTCATGAACCGTCGGAAGCTCGAAAACCTTCCCCGCACGCTGGGCTGTACTTACCATCCATTGAAGAGACAAGGCGTCCGCAGATGAACGCAGATCAAGAGACGGATAAGATCGAAGAAACGTGACCCGAGGAAGGGCTTCGTATCGCGTCGGCTTTCCGGATCTCGGTTTTCCATCTACGTTGATCTGCCGATAAACTCTTAGGCAAACTCACAGTACGAGAGCGTGGATGACCTCCGGCTGGTTCTTGACCTACCACGAGATCCCCGAGCTGGTGCATCGTTGGCTATCCGGCCTGGGCGTCCGCGACCCGGAGCGCGGGGCGCGTGATCTCGCCGACCTGACCCGGCGCGCCGGCCCGGAGCGGCTGGACCGCGTGGCACGGATCGCCGTCCAGCTCGACGCGGTCTTGCCGCGATGCCCCGACCCGGGCATGGCCCTCACCAATCTCGAACGCTTCCTCGCCGCCGTCCCGCGCTTCGACGAGACGCTCGACGGGCTGGCCTCCGACGCCAGGACGACCGAGATCCTGCTCCAGGTCTTCAGCACGAGCCAGTATTACGGCGAGGTCCTGATCCGCGACCCCGGGCTGTTCGACTGGCTCCAGTCCGGCGCCGAACGCCGGGATCGTGCGGTCCTGGTCGAAGGGCTCTGGAATACTCTGGCCGCCATGACGACCGAAGACGAGCAGAAGCTCGCCCTGCGACGGTTCCGCCAGCGCGAGAGCCTCCGGATCGGCTACAACGACATCGTGCTCGGCTTCCCGCTGGAGGTGACCACCCAGGACCTCTCGCACCTGGCCGACGCCTGCGTCGAGGCCGCCGTCCGAATCGCCCGCGAACGCGCCGAGGCGCGGTTCGGCGTCCCGACGACGCCCCGTGGCTCGCCCGCCCGCTTCGTCGTCCTGGGCCTGGGTAAGCTCGGTGGCGAAGAGCTCAACTACAGCTCCGACATCGACCTGATCTTCCTCTACGATGATGAGGGGCAGACCACCGGCCCGAAGGTCGTCTCCAACGCCGAGCTGTTCGCGAAGATGGGGAGCGAGATCATCCGCTTGCTGGCCGAGCACACCGCGCTCGGGATGGCGTATCGGGTCGACATGCGACTGCGTCCGGACGGCGAACAGGGGGCGATGGCCCGGTCGCTCCAGGCCACGGTCGGCTATTACGTCACCCGAGGCCGGACCTGGGAGCGTCAGGCACTCATCAAGTGCCGACCCGTCGCCGGCGACGTGGCGCTGGGCCGGACCTTCCAGGAAGCGATCACCCCGTTCGTCTACCGCCGATACCTCGCCGCCGCCGAGATCGCCGAGATCAAGGCCCTCAAGCGTCGGATCGAGCAGCGCACCCTCTCGGCCGGCACGGCGGAGGTCGAGGTCAAGACGGGCCGCGGCGGCATCCGCGACGTCGAGTTCGTCGTCCAGTTCCTCCAGTTGCTGCACGGCGGCGAATATCCCGAGGTGCGCGGCGGGAACACGCTCCACGCCATCGCGCAGCTCGAACGAGTCGGATGCCTGAGCGCCGAGGAGCGCTACATGATGGACGACACCTACCGGTTCCTCCGCCGCGTCGAGCACAGGCTCCAGATCGTCTTCGATCGCCAGACGCACGAGATGCCGCGCGACATGGAATCGGTCCGGACGCTGGCACTCCGGATGGGCTACGCGCCCGCCAGCGATTGGGAGGCGCGGACCGGCCCCGCGACCCGGTTCCTGTCGGACTATCGGGGCAAGACCGAGCTGAACCGGCGGATCCTCAACCACCTGCTACACGACGCCTTCAGCGGCGACGACGGCGCGGCGGTGGACCCCATCGTCAACCTCGTGCTCGACCCGGACCCCGCCCCCGAGCTGATCTCGGAAGTGCTGGGTGCCTATCCCTTCCGCGACCGCGCCACGGCGCATCAGAATCTCCTGGCCCTGGCCCGCGAGGACTTCCCCTTCCTGTCGCAGGCCCGCTGCCGGCACTTCCTGGCCGCGATCGCGCCCCGGCTGCTGGAGGCCGTCGGCCGCACGCCCGACCCGGACATGACGCTCACCAACCTGGAGAAGGTCTCGGCGTCGCTCGGCGCCAAGGCGGTCCTCTGGGAGCTCTTCAATTTCAACCCGCCGAGCTTGCGGCTCTACGTCGAGCTGTGCGCCACCAGCCAGTTCCTCTCCGAGATCCTGATCAATAACCCGGGGATGATCGACGACCTGGTTGATTCGCTGGTCGTGGACCGGCCGTCGTCGGGCACGGCGATCAAGGCCGAGCTGGCCGAGCTCTGCGAGGGCGCCGAGGACCCGTCGCCGATCATCTGGAGCTTCCGCAACAAGGAATGGATCCGGATCGGCACCCGCGACATCCTGGGCCGCGAGCCGGTCCGCGAGGTGACCCGGGAGCTCGCGGACGTGGCCGAGGCCGTGGTGACGCAGGTCGCGCGCGACCAGTGGGAGCGTCGCGAGCAGCGCTATGGCACGCCCCTGTGCGCGACCGGCGGCCGCCGCGACCGCTGGGCCATCCTCGGCCTGGGGAAGTGCGGCGGCCGCGAGCTGAATTACCACAGCGACCTGGACCTTGTTTTCCTCCACGAGTCGGATGGGATGACGTCGGGCGGTCCGGCGTCGATCTCGAACGACCAGTTCGTGACCGAGGTCGTGCAGCGTGTGCTCAAGGCGCTGGGGAGCGGCTCGGCCACCGGCCCGCTCTACGCCGTCAACGCCCGGCTCCGGCCGCATGGCGCCTCCGGCCCGCTGGTCATGACGCTCGACGCGTTTCGCGACTACCTGGACCGATCGACCCAGCCCTGGGAGCGGATGGCGTTCACGCGCGCGCGGGTGATCTTCGCCACCGGCGGGTTCGCCCGCAAGGTCACCCAGGCGATCCGGACGATGCTGTCCGCCCCGACGGATCCCGCGCAACTGGCCGTCGAGGCGCTGGCGATGCGGAGGAAGCTCGAGGCGTCGCGCCCTCGCTATCACCTCAAGCGCGGATTCGGCGGCGTGGCCGATATCGAGTTCGTCGTCCAGTACTTGCAGCTCGTCCATGCCGCGAGCCGGCCGGACCTGCTCCGACCCAACCTCTGGGACGCGCTCGACGCGCTCCGTCGCCACGGCATCCTCGACCAGGAGACCCACGCCGCCCTGCGCGACGCCTACAACTTCCTCCGCGCCGTCGAGGGCCGGTTGCGGCTCATCCAGAACCGCAGCGTCGGCGAGCTCCCCGAAGGCCCGACCGACCTGGAGCGCCTGGCGCGTCGGCTCAACAACGACGAATCCGCCGACTCGGTCGCGGCCTTCCTGGCCGATGTCGAGCGGATCACTCGTCGCACCCGCTCGATCTTCGATCGGATCATCTCCGACCCGGCGCAGAACGCCCGACCGATCGGCGTCAACCCGCGTTGAACGCTCGGGAAAAAAGAGTCTATAGCAGGGATCCCGGGTTGGCTGTAGGCGTTCTGGGGTTGGCATCAGGCCGTTTCCGCGTCGAATACCAACCCGAAGCGTCAGCGAGGGGGTCTGCGGGCGAGGCCGAGGATCGGACCCTCGCTGACGCTTCGGGTTAGTGTGAACAGCGGCGCCTGCTGGCCCGGCAGCCATGCTACAGTCTCGGAAAAAAGCGGACATCCCGGTCACATCAACGTCCCGGTCGCCGGCTCTCGACTCCTCAATACGTGCCGTGACGCCACATCTGGGCGTTCACAGGCCATGTCCGAACCTGAGCCGCAAGAAGTGGCCTAGACTTATTGAAAGGAGCCACCACGAGCCAGCCCAATCAACGAGAAAGGGCCGGAACTGGTCCAGATCTCCCGCTTCTTCCCGCGACAACGAGACATGCTGGCCGGATACAACCATGGAATTGCAACAGAATTGTTCGTCCTCGCGAGGCGAAGCTTACCGCAATGGATTGGGTTCGATGCAAGCGACACTCATTCGTAGCGATGCCGCGCATCAGAAGAAGCACTCAGCCCCGGAGGTTACGGCCCTACCGTCGTCGAGTCCGGCAGCCAAATCGGCGGGTCGAGGGTTCAAGTGGGGTCGGCTCGTCCGCTGGATCTTCGGGGTGGCGATCCTTGCCGAGGCCGGTTGGCTCGTCGCGCCGACGATCCTCTTTCGGACCAGCGTCCGGGCCACGATTACGGCTCCCCTCCTGGTCGTTCGCATTTCCAAGGAGGGTGAGGTTCACGGGACGCCACCGGTTGTCGGCACCTCGGTGACCGCCGGGCAACGACTCTTCGAATTGCAGGTATCCATCCCGGACCGCCGTCCTTCCGAACGGATTCGTGGGGAGATCGAATCCATCCGCCGGACCTCCTCCGCCCTGACGGATCAGATCGCCAGGTTGGACGAGGTGAAGGCCGCGTTGTGCAGGCACTTCATCGAATACCGTGACGCGCGCATCGCCCAGGCGGAGAAGCAGGCGGCCGAGCAGGCGGCCCGAGTCAATGCGGCCGCCTCGCGGCTCAAGACGGCCGAGAGCGAAGATCGCATGCAGAGGCGCCTCTCCAGCAAGGGAGCCTCGGCCGATGTCGAGCTGGTCCGCGCCGAGAATGCCCTGGTCGAGGCTCGCAATGAGCTCGAAGTGGCCCGGCATGCCGCGGCCCGACAACAACTCCAGCTCGAGGCCGCTCGCAAGGGATTCTTCGTGGGCGAGTCGGATGGCGGCCAGGATCGGGTCGCCTCCAAACAACGGGCTGACGAGATCGAGATCCAGCAGGCGGGACTGCGAGCCCGGCTGGGCGAATTGGACGGGCAACGCTTCGAGCTGGAGTCCCGGCTCGACAGCGAAGAGCGATATCTGGCCGGCAATCGCGTTCAGGTCGTCGCGCCGATCAGCGGCGTCGTGTGGTCGTCCCCGTTGGCCGCCGGAAGCCGGGTCTCACCGGGTTCGACGGCCCTGGAGATCGTCAACCCGACTCGATTGAGCATCGAGGCCACCTTCCGCGATGCCGATGCCGAGCGGATTCATCCGGGCGTGCCGGTCAAGGTTCGCCTGCTCGGTTCGTCCCGAATCCTCGACGGTCACGTCGTCCGCATGGCCGATCTCGGCGCGATCGACCTGGAGAGAATCGGCGGGGGCGATCGGGATGCGGTATCTCCCGGCACTTTTCGGGCCGTCATCAAGCTGGATGAACAGCCCACGGGCGGCCATTCGGAGAGCTACGACTCGATCGGCGGATCCGCGATCGTCTGGACGGCTCGCTGACCCGATCGACGTCACGGACAGGAACATGAATGAGGTTCGTCGCAAATGACACCCATCGCCGGCACAGAATGGGTCGCCGCACTGATCGTCATCGGGCTCGGCGTGACCTTGCTCCCCTCGTTGCCCTGCCAGGCGGCCTGGGCGCGTAGCTCGGTGCTGGCGGTCGGTCTTTGCTTGACCGCTCGCTACCTGTGCTGGCGGCTGGTGGTGACCGTGATGCCCGTCGATCCCCGGACCGGAGCCGGCCTGTGGATCTGGATCGTTTTCCTCTTCGAGCTGGCCGCCCTCGTGAATTGTGGCATCACCTACCTGATGCTCATGCGCACCAGCGATCACACCGCGGAGGCCGACGGGCACGAGAGCCGATTGCGGAGATCGCCCGCCTCGGCCCTGCCGCGCGTGGATGTGTTCCTCTGCACCTACAATGAGGGGCTCGACGTGCTCGAGGGGTCGATCATCGCCGCCAAGGGCATGGACTACCCGAACTTCACGGTCTGGGTCCTCGACGACGGCCGTCGCGGCTGGCTGCGTGAGTTCTGCGAGGCTCACGGCGTGAGATACTTGACGCGTCCCGACAACTCGCACGCGAAGGCCGGCAACCTCAACCACGCCCTGGCCAACACCGACGGCGAGCTCTTCGCGGTGCTCGATGCCGACTTCGCGCCACGCAAAGACTTCCTGATGCGGACGGTCGGCTTCTTCGCGGACCCGAGGATCGCCATCGTCCAGACCCCGCATCACTTCACCAATACCGATATCTACGAGATGAATCTGGGCCTGGGCGATCATTCGCCCAACGAGCAGAGGCTCTTCTTCGATACCGTCCAGGCCAGCCGGGATGCCTGGGATTGCGCCTTCTGCTGCGGATCGGCCAGCGTCCAGCGCCGGTCCGCCCTGATGAGCATCGGCGGCGTCCCGACCGATTCGGTCACCGAGGACATCCTGTCGACGCTCATCCTGATGCGCAAGGGGTATATCACCCGCTTCCTCAACGAACCGCTGGCGTTCGGCCTGTCGCCGGAGAGCGTGGCCGGGATGTTCGTGCAGCGGCAACGCTGGTGCCGCGGCGGACTGCAGTTGCTCTTCCTGCGCGACGGGGTCTTCGGCCGGGGACTCACCTGGACCCAGCGCCTGTTCTTCTTCCCGACCGATTGGCTGGTTCAGACCCCGGTCCGGCTCTTCGCCGTGCTCGTACCGATCGTCTTCCTGTGGACGGGATTTCTCCCCCTGGAGCACGCCGACCTGGCGGATCTCATCAACTATCAGCTCCCGCTGATCATTGCCCTCATGGCGCCGATGATCTGGCTGTCGGGCGGGCGATACCTGCCGTTACTCTCGACCGGATTCTCGCTGCTCCTGAGCTTCCGGCTGGTGCCGACGATCATCTCGACGTTGATCAAACCCTTCGGCGTGCCGTTCCGCGTGACGCCCAAGGGCGTCGGAGCCGGGCGGGGTGTAGACAATTGGGCCCGGGGTTGCGCCATGTTCCTGCTGATCCTGACCATGCTCGGCCTGCTGATCAACGCCCGGCCCGAGACGCAGGTGATCACCGATCCGGAGCACCGGGTTGCGGCGACTTTCTTCTCGATGCTCAACGCCGGAGCGTTGGTACTGGCCATCCTCGCGGGTCGAGATCGGGGGCGACCGCGCACGATGGAGCGATTCCGGACGACGACACGCGTGATCTGCGAGGGCGACGACGGAGTGCGGATTTCGGCATCCTTGAACGATGTTTCCGTCGGCGGGGCCGGAATCGATTGGCCCGTCGGGCGATCCATCCCGCGCTCGGTGATACTGCATTTGACGGAGGGAGACACAATCCGGGCCCAGGTCGTGCGAAAGGAAGGGACTAAGCTGGGATTGCGGTTCGACATGGCCGACTCGCGGGAGCGTCACTCCGTATTGCTGTGGGTCTACACGATCGGCCTCGGCACGCTCCGGGCCCCGCTGTCGATGATCCATCTCTCACGCCGGCTCGCCGCACGCTGCTTGAGATGAGTCGACGGTCCGGCTCGACGAGTCGCCCCAAACGACTGGCTACGCAATTCGTCGCGTCTTGATATCGCCCGGCCGATCCGTTGGAATATCGGAAGAGGGAAGCCGGTTGATGAAAAGACAAGACGCCCGCAGATGAATACCGATCAAAAGAGGGATGAGACCGAAGAACCATGATCCGAGAAAGGACCTGGTACTGCGACGGCTTTCCTCATTCCGGCCTTCCATCTGCGTCGATCTGCGTTCATCTGCGGATAAACTCCTGAATTCGAGGAGGACGCCGATGGTCGGAATTCGCGGATCTCGCGTCATCGAGGGAATCTGGTCGTTCCTCATTCCGGCCTTCCTGCTCGATGCGACCCCGTCGGCCGCGATAGCCGCGGACTTCCCCTGGAAGATTTACGCGCAGAAGCCCGATCGCTGGTTTGGAACCGAGGAAGGCGTTCGAATCGCGGCGAATGTGCTCTCGCATCAATCCCAACGGGGAGACTGGCCGAAGAACATCGACACCTCGGAGAAGCCCTATCGCGGCGACCGCACCCACCTCGCGGGGACGTTCGACAACGGTGCGACGATCGGCGAGATCCGATTCCTCGCGCGCGCCTGTCTCGCGACCGATCAGCCTCGGTATCGCGACGCCTTTTTCAAGGCCCTCGATCATGTCCTATCCGCCCAGTATCCCAGCGGAGGCTGGCCCCAGACATTTCCGCCGGGCAAGAATTATCCGCGACACATCACGTTCAACGACAACACGATGGTCAACATCCTCGAGCTGATGCGGGACCTATCGCGGTCGGATGCGTTCCGCTTCGTCGATCAACCCCGCCGAGCCGCAGCCGGCAGGGCGTTCGACGCGGGCATCCGCTGCATCCTGAAGTGCCAGATCAAAGTCGGCGGCCGGGCGACCGCCTGGTGTGCTCAGCACGACGAGATGACACTGGAACCGCGCGGGCGCGATCGTACGAGCTCCCGTCGCTGAGCGGTATGGAAAGCGCGGGGATCCTCATGCTGCTGATGAGCCTGGAGAACCCGGGACCGGATGTCATCCAGGCGGTGCGCGCGGCCGCCCACTGGTTCGACTCGGCCCGGCTCGAGGGGATCCGCCAGCGGGTCGTGGACGGCAACAAGGTCATCGTGCCGGACCCGAACGCGCCCCCGCTCTGGGCGCGATTCTACGAGATCGACACCAATCGCCCGTTCTTCTGCGGCCGCGACGGCGTGAAGAAATACGACCTCTCCCGGATCGAAGCCGAGCGGCGGAATGGCTATGCCTGGTACGGCTCATGGGGGACCCGCGTCGCGAATCGGTATGCCGAGTGGATGCGGAATCGAGTGATACGATGAGTCGGCGAAAGATGTCGGGAAGTCGGGTATCAAACGCCCATCGGACATCTGCCCTTGCTCGTGCGGTATCCAATCGTGAAGCGCCATACTCGATCCATTGGGCCTTGGGATTCGTGATCATCGGTTGGACAGTCTGTGAACTCCGGCGTCCTGCCCGATACGGTATACCCATCCTGGCATGCCGCGCGAGAGCTGACCTCCGGGCCGGCTCAACTGGTATCATCAGGGCACCGCTCGGCGGGTCGTGTCGCTGAGAGTTGGCATCAGACTACGGGAGGATCCTCGATGGAGTGGCCTGAGCGGTGGATACCGATCGATCTGCCTTCTGAGGTCTCCGCCTTCACGGATGAGCTCCGCACGGAGCTTGCGCCGGGACATTGCTTATTCGGCCTGCCTCTCCGTGCCCTCGGTCGCCAGCGCGATAATATCTTCACACTCTTCGCTGTTGAAGATGGCTCGGCCCGAGTCGCCGAGGTCGTCCTCCCGTGGAAGCGTGAGCCGATGGAGCCGCCGGCGCCAACGACGACTCTTTTCGCGAACTTCGAGGAGTGGGCTCGCCATCGCGAGTATGCGAACTGGCTCGCCCGGCTCAGGCCGGATCCGAGCGTGGTGCCGAAATTGAGGGAGGGTGACCGGGTTCTGATGGTCAAACACTCCGAATGGAAGGCGGACTGTCGGGCCACGATCGTCCGCAAGGGAAGGCCTCGTATCATTGGCGACGGCTCGACCCGAGTCGAGTATGTGATCAAGTTCGATGAGCCGCAGACTGACCTCACCGACGAGGCCGCCGGACTGCACATCGAGTACGAAGAAACAACGGTCCTCGAAGAGTCTCTCCGCCCGTTGGGATAAGAGCCGCCGACAGCACACGCTAGAGACCCGCCGAGCCGGTCAGGAGCCAATCGGGATTGTCAGGAGTGCGACTGATCGTCATCGATCGATCCCGGCGTGGTTGACCGAAGGATTTTGCGGTATCCTCACCTGAGCAATCCGCCTCACGTGACGACCAATCTAGCCTGGAAACACGTCGGCCGGAATCAAGGAGCGATTCCTGGCGACCGTTTCGGTTAGACCGACGACGAAATCGACAGGTCATGGACGCGAAGCTGATGTCCCTGTCTCATTTCGACGGCCTGCACGCCTCACGGGAAAGCCGACTTCCATGAAATCGACGATGCTGCTGCCCATACTCGTGCTTGCGCTCGGTGGAGTGTTCGCTCCAACCATGAGGGCACAAGAAGTCCTCCCCTTCCCGCCGGTCCCCTCGGCGAGTAAGGCGGGGCCGACGCTCCAGGAGTCCTTCCACAGGCGTCGCGTCGAGCCCGATCGCGTGCCGAAAGGCGCCCCGAACGTCCTCATCATCCTGATCGACGACGCCGGCTTCGGCGTCCCGGACACATTCGGCGGTTTCGCCCACACGCCGACGCTTTCGAAGCTCCGCGATCAGGGCATCAGCTACAACCGCTTCCACACCACCTCGATCTGCTCGCCCTCGCGGGCGGCGTTGCTGACCGGCGCAACCACCAGCGCGTCGGCAGCGGCACCATCGCCGAGCGCGCGGTGGATTGGGACGGCTACACGGGCGTCATGCCGAAGACCTCCGCGACCGTGGCCGAAGTCCTCAAGAACTACGGATACAAGACGTCCGCCTTCGGCAAGTGGCACAACACGCCCGCCGACCAGACGACCGCCATGGGTCCCTTCAACTACTGGCCCAACGGGTACGGCTTCGAGCACTTCTACGGGTTCCTCGCCGGAGAGACCTCGCAGTGGGAGCCGCGTCTGGTCGAGGACACCACCGCCATCGAGCCGCCCCACGACGAGAAGTACCACCTCACCGAGGACATCGCCGACAAAGGGATCACCTGGCTGAAGAAGCACCGCGCCTTCGCACCCGACAAGCCGTTCTTCATGTACTGGGCGCCCGGTGGAGTCCATGGGCCGCACCACGTCGGCGCACGGTGGGCCGACAAGTACAAGGGTAAGTTCGATCAGGGCTGGGACAAGCTCCGGGAAGAGATCTTCGCCCGCCAGAAGCAGCTCGGCTGGATCCCCGCCGACGCCGAGCTCACCCCACGCGACAAGACGATGGCCGCCTGGGCGGACATCCCCGAATCGGAGCGTGCCTTCCAGTCGCGACTGATGGAGCTCTATGCGGGTTTCTGCGAGCACACCGACGCACAAGCGGGCAAGCTCGTCGATTATCTCGAGCGGGCGGGCCAGCGAGACAACACGCTCATCTTCTACATCTGGGGCGACAACGGCTGCTCGGCGGAAGGTCAGAACGGGTCCATCAGCGAACTGCTCGCGCAGAACCAGATCCCCAACACCATCTCGCAGCAAATCCAGGCGCTCGAGGAACTCGGCGGCCTCAAGGCCCTCGGTGGCCCCTTGACCGACAACATCAAGCACGCCGGTTGGGCCTGGGCCGGCAACACGCCTTTCCGCCACACCAAACTGGTCGCCTCCCACTTCGGCGGCACTCGCAATCCCCTCGTCGTGTCGTGGCCGGCCAAGATCAAGGCCGACGAGACGCCGCGGTCCCAGTTCTACCACGTCAATGATATCGTCCCGACGCTCTACGACGTGATCGGAATCAAGGCCCCGAGGGTAGTGAACGGCTTCGCCCAGGATCCGATCGACGGCGTCAGCATGGCCGCAAGCTTCGCCGATTCGGGCGCCCCGGAGAACAAGCATGTCCAGTACTTCGACAACAACGGCAGCGACGGCATTTACCGGGATGGCTGGTATGCCTGCACCTTCGGGCCGCTCAGCCCCTGGCTGAACGCCCAGCCCGGACTCGACAAGTGGGATTCCTCGAAGGCCGCCTGGGAACTTTACGACCTCACGAAAGACTTCACCCAGATGCATGACCTCGCCGAGGAGAATCCCCGGAAGGTCGAGGAAATGAAGCAACTCTTCCTCGCGCAGGCGAAGGAGAACCATGTTTTCCCCATCGGCGCCGGCATCTGGCTGCGCATCCATCCCGAAGACCGGATCAAGTCGCCTTACACGAGCTGGACATTCGACGACTCGACCAATCGGTTGCCCGAGTTCGCCGCTCCGGCCGTGGGCAACCGCAGCAATACCGTCTCGATCGAGCTCGAATGCGGCGCGGACGCCGGCGGCGTCCTGTACGCGATGGGCGGCGCGGGCGGCGGCATCGCGTGCTACATGGACAAGGGCCGCCTGATCTTCGAATACAATCTGATGATCATAAACCGCTGGATCGCCAGGTCGGCGGAGAAGATCGCCCCCGGCAGGCACACCATCGTCGTCGAGACCGTGCTCAAGGCCCCGAAGCCGGGCGCGCCCGCCGACATCATACTCTCCGTTCAACGGGAAGGAAGTCGCGCGAACCACGGCGAATATGACCGTGCCCGCCGCCTTCACGGCCAGCGAGTCCTTCGACGTCGGCACCGACCTCGGCTCGACCGTCTCGCGCGATTACTTCGACCGCCGCCCGTTCGCGTTCGACGGGAAAATCGGCAAGGTCGACGTCCGGCTCAAGTAACCTTCAACAACGTCGCATCCACAGCCATGAAATCGAAACTTGTAATCGCCGTCGTCGGCCTCTCGCTCGGCACGCCGCTCGTGCCAGGAATTCAGGCTCAGGAGGTTCTGCCCTTCCCGCCGACCCCGTCCGCATCAACCGCGGGGCTGACGATGAAGGATTCCACCTACAAGAAACGAGTCGAGCCGAAGCGATTGGCCGAGGGCGCCCCGAACATCCTCATCATCCTGATGGACGACCTGGGCCCGGGCACTCCTTCGACCTATGGCGGGGAGATCCACACGCCGACGCTCGATCGAGTCGCGAAGCGGGGAGTTTCCTTCAACCGGTTCCACTCGACCGCCATGTGCTCGCCCACGCGCGCCGCGCTGCTGACCGGGAGGAATCACACTCGCGTCTGCAACGGCCAGATCTCGGCGATTGCCAACGATTTCGACGGCTTCAGCGGCACCATCCCGAAGTCTTCGGCAACGGTCGCGGAAGTGCTGAAGGACTACGGCTACAACACGGGAGCCTGGGGCAAGTGGCATAACACGCCCGAGGAGCAGATCACATCCAAGGGTCCTTTCGACTACTGGCCGACCGGCTACGGGCTGGAATACTTCTACGGCTTCCTCGCCGGCGAAGCCTCGCAATATGAACCGACCCTGATGCGCAACACCACCCAGGTCACCGAGGAGAAACCCAAAGGCTACCACCTCACCGACGACATCGCGACCGACGCAATCAAGTGGCTTCGCGAACAGAAAGCCTACGCACCCGATAAGCCGTTCTTGATGTATTGGGCGCCGGGCGCGGCGCACGGGCCGCACCAGGTGATGAAAGAATGGGCCGATAAGTATAAGGGGAAATTCGACGACGGCTGGGACAGGTATCGCGAGCGCACCTTCGCCCGCGCCAAGGCCATGAACTGGATACCGCAGGACGCCAAACTCACGCCCCGCCCCGCTTCCATGGCTTCGTGGGATTCCATCCCCGAGGCCGAAAAACCATTCCAGCGGCGCCTCATGGAAGTCTTCGCGGGGTTCGCCGAACACGCCGACTACAATGCCGGCCGGGTCATCGACGAGATCGAGAAACAGGGCAAGCTCGACAACACGCTCATCTTCTACATCTGGGGCGACAACGGCTCCTCGTCAGAGGGCCTGAACGGCACCATCAGCGAGCAGTTGGCACAGAACGGGATTCCGACCAGGATCTCGCGACACATCGAAGCGTTGAACGAGCTCGGCGGCCTCGACGTCCTCGGCGGCCCGAAGACCGACAACATGTATCACGCCGCATGGGCCTGGGCGGGCAGCACACCCTACCAGGGGACGAAACTCATGGGTGCCTACTTCGGCGGCATCCGCCAGCCGCTGGCCGTCTCGTGGCCGAACCGGATCAAGGCCGATCCGACGGCTCGTCCGCAGTTCCACCACGTGATCGACATCGTCCCGACGATCTACGAACTGACCAGGATCACCCCGCCCCGGGTCGTGAATGGGTTCGAGCAGGACTCGATCGACGGCGTCAGCATGGTTTACGCGTTCGGCGATGCCGGGGCACCGGGAACGAGGAAGACCCAGTTCTTCGACATCATGGCGAGCCGTGGCATCTATCACGACGGTTGGTTCGCGAGCGCACCCGGCCCGCGTGAGCCTTGGGTCGGCGGGATGCCGAAAGGCATCAAGGAATGGTCGCCGCTGACGGACAAATGGGAACTCTACAACATCGAGGAAGACTGGAGTCAGGCGAACGACCTTGCCGCTATCAACCCCCGGAAACTCGAGGAGATGAAGGCTCTCTTCCTGCTCGAATCGACCAAGAACAAGAACCTGCCGATCGGTGGTGGCATGTGGTCCACGGCGATGTTCCATCCGGAGGACGCCCCGGCCTCATCTCTCACCGAATGGTCCTTCGACGGCCCCATCACCGGCATGCCGGAATCCGCCGCGCCCAAGCTGGGAAAGAATGACAGCATCGTCTCGATGGATTTGGACGTCCCCAAGCGTGCCAACGGCGTGCTCTACGCGCTGGCTGGCTTCTCGGGAGGTGTCACCTGCTACGTGAAAGACGGCTACCTTTGCTACGAGTTCAACCTGTTCGAGGTCCAGCGCACCAAGCTCAAGTCCAGGGACAAGCTGCCGACGGGCAAGGTCAAGATTGAGGTCGAATCGAAATTGGCCGCGAAGATCGGCGGACCGATGGACGTCACCCTCAAGGTAAATGGCGACGTCGTGGCACAGGGCCGGGTGCCGGCCGCCATGTCGCTCCACTTCACCTCCAATGCCACCTTTGACATTGGGATCGACCTGGATTCGCCCGTCTCGCGCGATTACTTCGACCAGGCACCGTTCGCGTTCAACGGAACCATCGGCGCGACGAAAATCACGTACCCCAAGAGATAGCCCTCGATAGCCCGTCGCCCGAGCCTCCAGGATCGGGATGGCCGATTCCCGGAAGCGCAGGGCCTCGACGTTTCGACGACACTCCTGGGGGCTCGCCGGCTACGCCGACTTCGACCCCAGCCACCCCCTTCTGGACCCCGTACCACTCTCGGGTGGCTGGGGTCGAGCCCGGAGGGCGATGCCCCCAGGAATGCCCGTGGGAGCCCGCGCTCACTGCGAGTGCCGGAAGTGATCGATCACCCTCGAGAATGCGTTCGTGGCCATGGAGATCGGGCAATAGGGCAGGGAGTCATCGGTCAACGATTGCGGGCAATCGATCTGCGGTTGATCGGCGACCCGGATGTCATCCCCGGTCGCCCGGGAACCGGCCGGCGGTTGTGTCGGTCGAGGGGCCGGGCCGGCGTCCCGTACGGAGCTGTCGGACCTCGAGGGGGCCGAGGGCCAGTGTGCCCAGACGGCGAAGCCCGAGACCGAACCGAAGAGGAAAACGGCGAGGGAGATCGTTCTGAGCCTTCTGAGCCACATCATTCTCAAGACTCCTTGAGTCAAGGACAGGACCACGGCGGAAACCGAAACAGTCGACGATGCCGCGAACCCGATCGCGGCGTTGACCGTGGATTCGAGCAAAGGGGCGGACACGGAAGTCGGGGTCCCGGCCATCCAGTTCGCCCCGACGATCGCCGCGGGCGCCAACACGCCCCGGCGTTCCAATCGCGACCGCAGGATGCGTCTCCCGCGTGAGAGCCGGCTGCTGACCGTGCCGACGGGCCATTGCAGCAGGCTCGCAGCCTCCTCGTGCGACTTACCCTCGAGGTGGCAGAGGACGATGGGATCCCGGAACTTGTCGGGGAGTCGGTTCAGCTCCTCGTGCAGCAAGGGACGCACATCGAAATGGAAACCATCGTCCGCAGACGGCCGCGCGACCTCTTCGAGCGTCGCGACTTCGGTGGAGCGATGGCGTGCGGCGTCGGCCCTCGCCCGGTGCGCGGTCCGATAGGCCACGCTACTGAGCCAGGGACCGATCGAATGGCCCACATGGATCGAATCCGCCTTGCGGACCAGGACCAGGAATGTGGCCTGGAACGCGTCGTCCGCGTCGTGCCGGCGCCGGAGGATCTGGCGGCAGACGCCCAGGACCATCGCCGCGTGACGTTCGACCAGCTCGCGGAATGCCGCCTCGCCGATCGCGTCGCGCCCCCGGGCCTCCACATACCGACTCAGGAGCTGAGCATCGCTCAGTCCCGTCAGCGTCCCGGTCGACCAGAGCCTTTCGAGCTGCCGTCCCGCCTTGTCGCATTTGCGTGAGATCATCGGCCTTCGAGCCTCCCCACGGGTCGTTCTATCCTGGTAATGCAGCGACGGCCCCGCGCCATCCCGGATTCTTGAAGAAAATCCGCCACTCATCATCGCCGGGTCGCGACGGCCGACGAGTGGCGATCGAGCAACTCGTCTGATCGACTATCTCTCCAAGGAACCCGCCGTTTATCATGACCATCGGCCTGCTGCGATCCGCCCGCCGCACGCGCGGCCGGGAACTGTTTCGAGAGACCCGCGGAGACCGGGAGCCAACCGATGATACGACGCGACGATGCGCCCCGCGACCTGCTTTTCGGACTGCTGGCGCTCCAGAACGCGATGGTAAGCCGCGACCAGCTCGTCGCGGCCTTCGGCGCCTGGACCGCCGCGCCGGGCAAGCGACTGGCCGACCTCCTGGCCGACCGGGGGGGCCTGCGACCCGAGCACCGGCCCTTGCTCGAAGCCCTGGCCGAGGCCCACCTCAAGCTCCATGGCGGCGACCCCGAGCGGAGCCTCGCCGCGCTCGACGTGAACCGCTCGACCCGCGAGAGCCTGGCCGCCGCCGGCGGCGTGGACGTCGAGGCCACGCTCGCCCACGTCGGCTCCGGTTCGGACGGCGACGCCGACCGTACCGCCAGCTACGCCATCGGCACGGCCACATCGGAGGGCCAGCGGTTCCGCGTCCTGCGGCCGCACGCCCGCGGCGGCCTGGGCGCCGTCTTCGTGGCACTCGATGGCGAGCTGAACCGCGAGGTGGCGCTGAAGCAGATCCTCGACGATCACGCCGACGACCCGACCAGCCGCCAGCGGTTCCTGCTCGAGGCCGAGGTCACCGGCGGGCTCGAGCACCCGGGCATCGTGCCGGTCTATGGCCTGGGCACGTACGGCGACGGCCGGCCGTATTACGCCATGCGATTCATCCGCGGCGACAGCCTGAAGGCGGCGATCGACCGATTCCACGCCGACCCGACGCTCAAGTCCGACCGCGGCCGGCGCTCGCTGGAGCTCCGCAAGTTGCTCCGCCGATTCACCGACGTCTGCAACGCGATCGACTACGCGCACAGCCGGGGCGTCCTCCATCGGGACATCAAGCCCGGCAACATCATCGTCGGCATGCACGGCGAGACGCTCGTGGTCGACTGGGGCCTCGCCAAGACGACCGGCAAGGCCGAGCCGCACGCCGGGGAGCGGACGCTGGTCCCCAGCTCGGCCAGCGGCAGCGCCGAGACCCTACCCGGGTAGCGCGCTGGGCACGCCGGCCTACATGAGCCCCGAGCAGGCCCGCGGCGAGCTGGAGCTCCTGGGGCCTCGGTCGGACGTCTTCAGCCTGGGAGCCACGCTCTATTGCCTCCTGACCGGCAAGCCGCCGCAGGAGAGTGACGACCTCGCCGAGAAGATCCGCATGGCGCAGCGCGCCGAGTTCCCGCCTCCGCGTCAGGTCGATTCGTCGATCGACCCGGCTCTCGAGGCGATCTGCCTGAAGGCGATGGCGCTCGAGCCCGAGGATCGCTATGCCACGCCGCGGCTGCTGGCCGAGGATATCGATCGCTGGATGGCCGATGAGTCGATCACCGCCTGGCGCGAGCCCGTGTCACGGCGTGTGCTGCGCTGGCTGACCCGCCACCGCACCGGGGTCACGGCGGTCGGCGTGGCGCTGGTGGTGGCCCTGGCCGGGACGGGTGCGGTACTGGTCGTGCAGACCTCGGCCAACCAGGAGCTGAAGCGCAGCAATTTTGACCTGGCGATCGCCAACCAGAAGGTCACCAGGGCCAATACCGACCTGGAGGCGGCCGGCGAGCGAGGACGGCAACGCTTCGACCTGGCGATGGAAGCGATCAAGCTCTTCAGCGGCGAGGTCAGCGAGGATCTCTTGCTCAAGCAGAAGCAATTCCAGGGCTTGCGTGCCAAGCTGCTGGAGGGCGCGGCCGGCTTCTACAGCAGGCTGCAAGCCCTCCTGGATGGCCAGTCCGACCCGCGGTCTCGGTCCGAGCTAGGCCGGGCGTACGCCGAGCTGGGAGAACTGACCAGTACCATCGGCAAGACCGCCGACGCTGTGGCCCTGCATCGCAAGGGCCTGGCGGTACGGCGCGAGGTGGCGAGCCAGCCCGGTGCGGATGCGGACGCGGTGCTCGACGAGGTGCGAAGCCTGAACGGGTTGGGGCTCTTGCTCGGGACCGCCGGTGACAAGGCCGGCAGGTTGGCATCGTATGAGGAGGCGTACAAGCTTGCCGCCGACCTGGTCGACTCGGGCCGAGGGTCCGACGAGGCCAGGTTCGAGCTCGCAAGATGCCTCAGCGGCTTTTCCACGATCTTGCCGCGAGGACGTCAGGAGGAGGCGCTCCAGATGGCCCGCCGGGCCGTCGCGACGATGCGTGAACTGGTCTCAAGGCACCCTTCGATGACTCGATACCAGGAATGGTTGGGGGAATGCCTGCGGATCTTGGGCTACGTCGTGAGCATCCAGGCCGGCAGGCCGGACGAGGGAATCGCCGTCAACGAGGAAGCCGTCACCTACTACCAGAAGCTTGCCGATGCCCAGCCTGACCTGTACCGTCTCCAAAATCGGCTCGCGCAACTCCACAACAACATCGCGGCATCGTCCTGGGACCTGGGCAAGGTCGAAGACGCCATCGCGGCTGAACGCCGGGCCTTGCAGTCCTGGCGGAAGTCGGCCGACGCCTACCCCGCCATCAGTCAGTTGGCGAACAACGTCGCCTTCGGGCTCAATAACCTCGGCGATTTCTTGAACGCGAGCGGACGACCGGCCGAGGCGCTCGAGGCCCTTTCCCGGTCGCGGCCGATCGTGCAGAAGCTGAGCGAGTCCGATCCGAGCGCACGGGGTTATCCGGCCAATCTCGCGACGAATTACCTCTACACCGGCAAGGCGACAGCTCAGTTGGGATTGTGGAGTGAGGCGCGTCAGTCATACGAGAAGGCCGCCGCGACCTGGCAGAAACTGGCCGATGAAAATCCCTCGAGCAGAAATCCCTACGAGAGTGAAACGGCGGATGCCCTCGGGCTGTTCGGGCAAGCGCTCTCGAAGGCGCGTCGGACCGCCGAAGCAGAGACCGTATTCGCCCGAGAGCGGGCGATCCGGCAGCGGCTTGCCGGGGCCGAGCCGGCGAACGCCTCGTACCGCGCCGGCCTGGCGAACTGCGAGACGAACACCGCCGCCGCGCTCATCGATCTGGGTCGGCTGTCCGAGGCGCGGGCGTGTTGCGACCGGGCGATTTCTGCGTTTGAGAACTTGTTGAAGGGCGATCCGAAGGATGAGGCCCATGCGAATAACCTCGCGATGAGCCTGCTTCGCTCGGGGAGCGTGAGGATGGCGACGGGCGACGATGCCGGCGCGGCCGACGACTGGCGCCGGGCCGCGTCGCTCTATGCGAGCCATCGTCTCATCTACGAAGCGGCGATTTTCCGCGCCTGCTGCCACGGCGGGCTGGCGGGACTCGCTGCCAGGCCTGGCACCGGCGTCTCCGGCGAAGAGGGAGCGGCGCACGCCGAGCAGGCGATGGCCATCCTCCGCGGCGCCTTCGCGGGCGGCTACCGTGACATCGATCTCCTCGAAGCCGAGCACGGGCTTGACCCGCTCCGCGCTCGCGTGGACTTCCGCTCGATGATGATGGATATGGCCTTCCCGGCCGAGCCGTTCTCCCGCACTTTCGAGGAACCAGGGCCGTCAACCATCCGAGGCCCGTTGGATGGCCCTCGATAATCGTCGAGGACAACTCGTCCTACAATTATTACAAGTGTCGCATGTCATTGAGGAACGGCTAATAGTCGGTCCCGAGGTCCTACCTATGCGATTGCCACGACTTCGCCTGTCGCTCCGCTGGATGATGGCCGCGATCTTTCTGATTTCGCTCCTTCTCGCCTATATCCTGCCGGAATGCCAGAGGCTCTTCTGGCTCTATGGGCATCCGGCGAGCGTGAAGCATTTCAGTGCCTCCATCCTCTGCAAGCCCGCACCCAACGAAGCGAGCCAGGCTACGCCATCTGAGCCCACATACCCGGTTGGCCGGCCATTTCGCATGCAAGTGACTACTACCAGCATCCCCGCCCCTTGGCTGCCCGATGGCCTGAGTTTTCAAGTTAACGTCGTGGTCAAGATCACCGACCCGACGACCTTCACCACGGTCTACGAAACACAGCGTAAGAGTCGTCGCGTGAGGAGCGGTCCGGTCGCCTCGGGCGGTGAGCAAGAGACGGCTGTCTTCGAGCTGACCCCTCGACGGGCAGGAATCTACGCGGTGCGATACGAGCAGGAAGTGGTCGACTTCTTCGGCCGAAAGAGCACGTCCGCGACTGCTACGACCACGTTCAACGCTCGATGACGAACTGGTATGGGTGAAGTAGGAACACGATTTGACACAGCTCGGCTTCTTGCATATGAAAGAGAAATTTCATAACTAATTACGTTTATTTTATTTATCGAGTTGCAAACCCGAGGCTCCCAGTCCCACCGTGCCATTTAGCGATTCTCCCGCGCTCTCGATGGAGCCGGAGGCCCCGGAGCAGGATGTTCGAATAGCGGATCGGCCTCATCGCGATCGGGCGAGTCGCCGGGAATGGGCAGATAGCGACGCAGGGCCTCGGCCGACGAGGCGGGCGGGCGGCCCATCTCGCGGGTGAACAGCGGGACGGCCACATCCTCCTTGAGCTGGCCCAGCGACCGGCGATCGTACCGGTCCCACTCCTCCAGGTCGCCCATCCGCCAGGGCGGCGCGGGGTGGATCAGGACCGACTCGGACCAACGGGCCAGTTCCTCGGGCGGGAGCGCCGAGCGGCCGGCGGCGTGGACGGGTCGGCCTGGTAGATCCGCAGCCGTGGCACCGCCAGCGGAGGCCGCTCGGACGCCGGGCGGTCGCACCAGGCCAGGTCGTTCGCGGCCAGGAGGCGGAGCACCCGGCGACTCCGCTCGGGCTCGCCCCGGAGGTAGGCATCCAGGCTCGGGACATAGGCCGAGAGGTCGAACGTCCCGGCATCGGCGAGATGTCGGGCCCGCTCGGCGATCAGCGTTTGCGGGTACTCCAGCGACCGGTCCGCGACCCGATATTCGCCCCGGTAGAAGGACGACAGGGGCGGCGTCAGTGCCTCGACGGCGGCCAGGTCGTCGAGGGCCTGTCTCAGGAGCGCGACGTTGACCGAAGGATCCTTCGCCCACTCGGCGACCGGCCCGTTGGCGTACTGGACGAGGGTCATGGCCGTCCTCTGGCACCAGGCCGTCGGCACGGCCCGCTCCATGTCCCGGCTGGCGCGGACCGCGGCCTTCATCAAGGCCCATGCACCGGCCGGATCTCCCTCGGCGCGCAGCCGCCCGGCCTCGAACAGCGCGGCGTTCGCGATCCACGACAGTCGCTGGATGACCTCCTGCTCCGCGGCGATGGCGAGCACGTCCGTGTGACTCGCTCGCTCGAAGTACGCCTCGGGGCGTTCCGAACCCGCGATCAGCAGTGAGACCGCCTCTCGGTGCTCGGCGACCCATCCGCGCAGCGCCGCGTCGGCCCCGGACCACCGGAGGTCAGCCCTGGAGAACGATTCCGCCTCGTCCCGGCTCAGATCGCGGAACCGCTCGACCGCTCGCCGATACGCGACGAAGGCGTTGCGGTCGTCGGGGACTCGCGCGGTCGGTCGGGCTTCGGACAGATCGAACCGATCCCCCACATCCGGGAGGCCGGCGAGCTGCGATCGACGCCAGAGCGGCACCAGGATCGGCACTGCGATCATCACATAAAGGATCACCAGCGCGATCCGCCGCCATCCCCGCGCCCGCTCGATGGCCCGCAGAGGAGAGAGCAGGATCGAGGCCAAGGCCCCATTTCCTCGCGAGGGGACAGGTCCCGTACTCATCGCGGGGCGTCCTCCCAGGTGGTCTATCGATCGGAAGGGATCTCACTCGCCGATGCCCATCGTCCGGGATCGACCGGATACGATCAAGGCCCCGGGAGGTCAGGGCGAAGCCCTTTTCGGCGAACAAGACGATTGCCACATCGATGCGTGCTGACTATGATGCATGACACGTCAGCCCCTCCAGAGACAAATCATCGAGCAGACGCGAACAGAGAGGGCGCGGCGCAGAGGGTAGTCCATTCATCGCCGAACAAGAAGGAGCCGCTTCGATGAATCGCTTTGGGCAACACTCAGGGTGGGTCCGCGGCCTCGATCTGTTGGGATTCGACCGAGGGCGCGCCCGGCGCCGGAAGGCCCGCCGCCCCGATCCAGGATCGTGGGTCGAGTTCCTGGAGGACCGCAGGCTGCTCGCGACGACGGCCAACAGCATCGAGAACCTCACGGGCGTTGCCGTCTCCGCCGTTCAGGGCCTCGCGTCGTCCCCGGACGTCGCCACATTCACGTCGGCCAACTCCGCCGCCGTCGCGACCGATTATAGCGCGACCATCAACTGGGGCGACGGAACCGCGACGACCGCCGGCACCATCATGAAAGATAGCTCGGGCGTCTTCCACGTCAGCGGGACGCACGATTACACCGGGGTCGGGTCGTTCACGCCCGTCGTCACGATCGCGGACTCCAACGGCACCGTCGATGCGACGGGCGCGTTCTACCAGACGAACCTGGTCTCCAGCGTCTCCGGCAACGCGGCGATCCAGGACGCGAACCTGATCGATCCGTGGGGCCTCTACTCCAACTCGCCGTACACCTGGGCCTCCGACGAGGGAAGCAGCCTCGCCACGGAGTACGACCTCACCGGCCCGACGACCGAGTCCACGACCGTCACGATCCCATCGGGGCATCCGACCGGCATCATCTACAACTCGAATCCTGCAATCGACGTGTCGCCATCCACGCCCGCCCAGTTCCTCTTCGCGACCCTGGGCGGGACGATCGCCGGATGGGCCTCGGGCGGATCGGCCACGACGCTCGCAACCGTCGCGGGAGCCGAGTTCACCGGGCTGGCTTCCGACAGCGTCACGACCGGTTCCTCGGTCCTCACCACTACCAATTATCTTTATGCGACCGACTTCACGGGCTCGACGGGCGCGCACGGCATCGACGTCTTCGACCCGTCATTCAACAGCGTCACAGGCACCGGCGGCCCATTCAACGGCAAGTTCTCCGACCCGAACCTCCCCGCCGGCTTCGAGCCCTTCAGTATCCTCGGCCAGTACGGGTCCCAGGGGGCCCTCATCGTGGCCTACGCCAGGCCGAGCGGGACGGGCAGCCTCACCGGCACGGGCGGCTATATCGACGAGTTCGACACCAGCGGCAACCTGATCAAGACGATCGTTTCCGACCCGGCCGGCACCAACCTGAACGGCCCCTGGGGGATGACGACCGCGCCTCCGCAGGGATTCGGCACGTTCAATAATGACCTTCTGGTCGGCAATTTCGGCGGCGGCTCGGGCACCGCGCCCGGCGGCATCATCACCGCCATCAACGTGACGACGGATTCGATCGACGGCACCATCGACGGGGCTAGCGGGAGTCCGCTCGTCAACGCGGGCCTCTGGGGCATTCAGTCCAACTGGCGGTCCCTTCCCGTCACGTACCCGCAACTTCCCTTGAGCGGGGATTCGCTGTATGTCAGCGCCGGGATCGATTCCCAGGCCCAGGGCTTGCTGGCCCAGGTCTGGTTCGCGCCCGCCGCGTCGGCCACGGTGGTCAACCTGAGCCCCTCCAACCCTCAGCCGACCGTCATCGCGATCCCGGGACAACTCTTCGCCGGTCCGGTCGCCTTCTTCACCGACTCCGATACCTCGCAGACCGTGAGCAACTTCAACGCCACGATCTCCTGGGGCGACGCCCTGCCCGACTCCCCCGGCACGATCATCCCGCTCTCAACCCCGGGGCTCTTCGAGGTCGTCGGCGCCCACATCTACTCCGTCGGAGTCACCTATCATATCGGGATAGAACTCGAGTTGAACTCCTCCGTGGGCATCAATATCGGCAATACCGCGTTCGTCTCCGATGTGCCGAATACGATTTTGTCGGTCACGGGGAAGCTCGACGCCGGCAGCAGCTCGGAGGTCTCCAGCACCGAGGAAATCACCGACGCCGGCCGGCCCGAGTTCGTCGGCACCACCAGCCGGCCGGACGCCACGATCTCGCTCTACGCCACCGCCTCCGGCAGCTCCACGCCGATCCCGATCGGCACCGGCACCTCCGACGCCGCCGGCGCCTGGAGCATCACCGCGAACCAGCCCCTGACCGACGGATCCTACGCGATCACCGCCGCCGCCACCGATCCCACCGGCCAGACGCTCACCGGCACCGCGACCATCGTGCCGGACCTCGTCATCGACACGGTCGGCCCGAAGGTCACCGGCGTCTCGGTCGACCGCAAGCATCGCCTGATCGCGGTCACCTTCCAGGATTACGGCGGGTCGAACAACGCGGCAGTGGGCCTGGACATGGCGAGCGTTGCGGACGCCGTCAACTACCAGCTCGTCGCGACCCAGCACCCGCAAGTCCGCGTGGGTCGGCTGACCGTCGCCTCCGTCACGACGGGGACGACCGCGGGCACCGAGACCGTCACCCTCAAGGTCAGGGGAACGACTCCCCTGCGCGGCGGTCGATACGCGCTCCGGATCGATTCGGAAAGCGCCGCGCACTCGAGCGGCATCCAGGACAAGGCCGGCAATGCACTCGACGGCGAGTTCTCCGGGACATTACCGTCGGGTAACGGCGTCCCCGGCGGGGATTTCGTCGCCCGACTCTCGGCCCTCGCGTCGGCGAGCCTCGGAGGGTCACCCGGTCTCTCCATCACCCGGGCACGGTTCGGTCACGCTCCCACAAGAGTGCTGCGTCATCGAGAGTCGCCTCGGTTGACGATCGTCGCCTCATCCCGACCGGTGCGGGTCGTCTGGCTGTCGGCAACCGCGACGGCCCCGGCTCCCCGGGTGTAGTGCTCGCGATAATCCCGGGGTGTGCGGCCGAAATGGCGACGAAATTCGCGCGTGAAGTGGCTCTGATCGGCGAACCCGCAGCTCAGCGCCACTTCCGCCACCGACTGGTTCGAGTAGACCAGCGCCCGCCCGGCCATGCGCATCTGGAGCTTGCGCAGGTATTTCTGGGGCGTCAGGTGGAAGTTGCTGCGAAACTTGCGCTCGAAGGCCCTTACCGACATGTGGGCGAGCCGCGCCAGCATCCGATTGGGTATGGGCTCATGGTAATGATCCCGCATGTAGGCCAGGACCGGCCCGAACGCGGTCCCGGGGACGATGTCCTGCCTGGGCGCGTTCAGCGGGCGGCTGATGCCCGCGGTGCCGACGATCGCCCCGTCCGCATTCACGATTGGGATTTTGTTGGTGACGTTCCAGACGGTCAGGCCATCCGGCTGGCCGACCATCTCGATCCGGTTCACGATCCGCTTCCCGGTCAGGACGTACTCGTCATCCTGCCGGAACTGATCGGCCAGGAAGGTCGGCGACAGGTCGTAGTCCGTCCGGCCCAGCAGGCCCCCGGGATCACCCCCTTCAGCGATCCGGTCGTGATCCATCGCGTAACTGATCAGGAACGCCCGATTCACCCAGCGATAGCGTCCCTCACGATCCTTCACCCAGACCAGGATCTCGTCGAGGCAGTCGAAAAGCTCGGCCAGTTGGAGGAGATGCCCGATTTCTCTCATGGAGACGAACCCCTGGCCACGACGATGACATCTCGCACTGCGCCGCGGCCCGAGTCATAATCCTCCAGGAAGGGGACGGCCCTCGAGCCCGACGGAATTCCGACCGATTATCATACACCGTCGGGACGGGACGCGGCCGCCAGACGCCGATCTCTACCGCGAGCCGGCGGGAATCCGTCGAAGGGATCAATCCAGGTATGAACCGGACCGAACACGACCACCGCACGGCCGAGGCCGAGCCGATCCGGCTGCTCACGCGCGTGACGTGCCCCCATTGCTGGGAAAGTTTCCCGCCCGAGCAGGTCCTGTGGATCTCGGAGCACGTCGAGCTGCTCGGCGACTCGAGGCTCGGCCCGGAGCGGCAGCAGCGGTTCCTGCCCAGCCGATTCACCGTCAACGGCGACGCGGTCGACGCCCGGGGGATGACCTGCCGGAGCCTCGCCTGCCCGCACTGCCACCTCGCGGTCCCGCGGGCCATGCTCGAGATGGAGCCACTGTTCCTCTCGATCCTGGGGAGCCCGGCCAGCGGCAAGACGTTCTTCCTGACGACCATGACCTGGCAGTTGCGCCAGGTCCTCCCCATGCATTTCCACGTCGCCTTCACCGACGCCGACCCGACGGCCAATCGCGTGCTCAACGCCTGCGAGGAGTCGCTCTTCCTGAACCCCGACGAGACGAGGCTGACTCCCCTGGGCAACCTGATCCGCAAGACCGAGCTGCAAGGCGAGCTCTATGATACGGTGGCCTACGGCCAGCAGACCGTGAGCTATCCCCGGCCGCTGCTCTTCACGATGCAGCCGAGGGAAGGCCACTCCCGAGCCGATTCGGCGAAGCTCACGCGAATGCTCTGCCTCTACGACAATGCCGGGGAGCACTTCCAGCCCGGCCAGGACACGGCGTCGAGCCCGGTCACGCGTCACCTGGCCCGTTCGCGTGCCGTGCTCTTCCTCTTCGATCCCACGCAGGACCCGCGATTCCGCTCCGCCTCGCGCACGTCGGCGCCCACGTCGGGCGCCTCGGCCGGGCCGCAGGCCGCGGGCCGGCTCAGCCGGCAGGAGACGATCCTCAACGAGGCCGCGGCCCGGATCCGCCGCTACGCGGGCCTGCCCCACACCTCGCCGGTCAACCGGCCCCTGGTCGTCGTCCTCTCGAAGCTCGACGAGTGGAACCATCTCCTCGACACCGAGGCCAAGGGCGATCCCTGGCGCACCCAGGACCAGGTGACGGGCGTCAACATGGACCGGATCGAGCACCTCTCGAAGCTCCTCCGCCGCATCCTCCACCACTACTGCCCCGAGACCGTGGCCGCGGCCGAGAGCTTCTCGCGCGAGGTCACCTACATCGCGGTCAGCTCGCTGGGGCCGAACATCCAGGTCGACCCCGTCACCGGGTTGTCCGCCATCCGACCGGCCGACATCCAGCCGATCTGGGTGACCGCCCCCCTGCTCTACTGCATCTCCCTCGAGTCCTCCCGACTCATCCCCCGATTCGTCAAGCGCACGAAGCCCGCCTGAGCACCCGACTCACCGCCGGAGGCGAATCACGCCGGCTGCTTCCTCCGGTACCAGCCGACCAGGCCGCACGCGGCGCCGATGGCGGAGAGCACGAGCGACGAGGGTTCCGGCACCATCGCTCCGGCCACGAAGAGATCGGAGAGGTCGTTCGTGCCCGGGGTGCCCGCATCGCCCAGGAATGAACCATTCGGTCCGTACACGCCGAAGAGCTCCTCCATACTCTTCAGGTCGGACGAGTGCGTGTAGGTCAAGGTGCTATCGTATGCGTTGCCCTTGGCGAGCGGCGAGATCACGATCTCGGGCAGCGTGTATTGCGTGGAGTCGCCGCCCTCGGTCTCGTCGTACCAGATCACGATCGCGCCGTTGTTCTTGTACGCCTCGGAATTCATGATCATCGGGACGATCATCGACAGGAAGTTGTCGCCCTGCGCGACCGCCGCCTGGTCGCCCGTGTAATGCGTACCGTTATAGGTAAATCCGCCGGTCAATGCGCTGTGCATGTCATTGTACTGATCGGGAGTGATCAGGTTGTAACGGCCCACCGTATTATCGGCGAGGTCCGTCTGCAATTGTTGCAGCGGCGCATAGTGGGATGCCAGCGGATTCGAGGGAGACGGGTTATCGCCGCCGTTCGTGGCGTTGAAATAGAGCTGCCCGTCGTGCTTGGTCGCGAAATTATATTGGTTACTGCCGTTATAGGGGTTTGTGCCGGAGGTGAATGTACCGCTGGAATTTGTCAGGGGTACCGTCCACTGGCTCGTCGGCAAGACCGCACCGGTCTGCTTGTTGATGTCGATGTCTTCCTGGTAGGACTTCCAGGGGATCCCGCTGGCTTGCAGCAACCCGCTGAGGCTGACCGCGTTGCCCTGATTCTCGCCGCCGGGGCCGAAGGGTTGGTTATCGTTGTTCACCCCGAAATTCGTGCCGGCCTCCTGCCAGAGATAGTTGGGCAGCGATGGGTGAACGCCGGGTGCCGCGTTGTAATAGTTGCCGGCCCAGGAGGTCTGAGCGGCATTCGCATTGCCCGGGGTCATGAGGCTGTTCAGATAGGGGGCGGCGACGTTGCCCTGGAGTTGCTGCGGACCGCCGCCGCCGCTCGGTTGAGTCAGATTGTGATTCTCCATCTCGATGTAGAAGACGGTGCCGATCTGTCCGGCGGAAGCCGGAACGGCGAACACGGCCCCGATCGCGACCACCCAAAACCGCCGAATGGCATTCTTCACGGAATCCTCCTCGAGAGTTGTGCAAGGGACGAGAGACGAAACGGGGCCGACTTCCCGACTCGGCGTGGTCAGGCGCGCGAGTCCATTCGGAAGCCCCGCGGGGGAACCCAATCTCGAGGAACAACTTACCGTCGAGCGGCGTCCGGCGATTGCAGATATGGCGAAAAAACGGAGAAAAATCCACGAAGACTCGATTGTGCAAGCCTCATGGTGGTGAGCGGCAACAGAGTACGAGCGAGACGGGAAGGCGGGTCTCGTCGTCTTGGTTGGAACAGTGCGGGGAATCAACTCATTCGGGTGGCCGAATCGGATAGATCATGTCCACACCATCCGTGAGGTCCATAACCGCGAAGACGCCGGGTCTCTCGGCGTCTTGCGGACTGGGCCTCTGACGCGGTGGATCCGGGGATCCTCGACTCCAGGCTATTGGCGAGCTCTCAACGGATGACTCCGCCCGTCCCGATGGGAGAAACCTCCCCGTAGGTCAAGGATCTCCAGAGCCATTCCGCCGGCCCGAACCGGAATCGTCTCAGCCACCACGCGCTGACGGCGACCTGCACCGCGAAGATCGCGGCGGCCATGGGCATGGCGGCGACGGGCGAGACCCGGCCGGCCATGCCGAGGCCCTGAGGCTCGAAGAGCAGGAAGCATGCCAGCGACTGCGAGAGGTAATTCGTGAGCGACATGCGGCCGGTCATCGCCAGGGGGCGAAGACGGATCTGCCAGCCGGGGTCGCGCGCAGCAGGGTCAGGCTCGCCCCGTATCCCAGGGCCAGCAACGGTCCGACGATCGCCTGGTCGAACAGGAGGGCAGTGATCGCCGAGATGGGCGGGAGGCGGAAGTAGCCCAGGGTGACCAGGAAACTCGCCGGCAAGCCCAGGCCCAGTCCCCAGGCCCTGACACGTCGCAGCAGTGAAACGTGCCCCTCGACGTCGCGAAAGATATCCTGCTTTCCGGCGTATAAACCCAGCAGAAACATCGCCAGGACGGTCGCCACGCGCGACAGATCGAGTAGCAGCAATCCGCGATACGACGCGATACGACGCCCGATGGAGGCGATGTATCCGGAGCCGTCGACATGGCCGGCAAGCGCCGAGGCGCGCTTGCTGACAAAGCTCTCCAGAAAGGTCGATTCCGCCTTCCGCATTCCCTCACCCGTCTGCGGTAAGCACCTGGCGACCATCACACCGACGAAGAGCATCGAGCAGACCAGTATCGCGAACAGCAAATGGCCCCCGGACCACCGCAGCAAGTTCCCGGGCGAGGCGTGACGGAACAACAGCAGGAGGCAACCCACCATCGCTTAGAGGATGAGGATGTCGCCCGCCCAGAGGAAGGCGACGTGGGCGACTCCGAAGAGCAACAAGACCGCGAGCCTCCGCAAGAATCGGGCCTCGAATCGAACCCCCTCCGCGCGAGCGTTGCTCATTTGGATCGCGAATCCGAGCCCGAAGAGGAACGAGAACAGCGTGAAGAACTTCGATTCGACGAAGAGGATGATCGCCCCAAGAACGAGGCGATCAGCAACCTGCCCTTGATAGCCGAGCCCTGGAGGACCCCAGGGCGCCTTGAAAGCGAGGGTGTTGATGAGAAGGATGCCAAGGAGAGAGAACCCTCGCAGGATGTCAACGGTCGCGATCCGCCGGGCGGAGTCCAGTGGGCTGGTCACGGTGAACGCCTCGACGTGACTTGGGGTGATCGCGGAGGATTCCTTCGCCACGGCTCCTGATCCGGCCTGGTCCCCAGCTCATTCCTCTGCGAGAACGACCGGGCCCGATCCCGGCAGCTCAACTTCCCGCGACGCGTCGCCCGGAATTCACTTCGGTTTTCTCGCCGACGGCGCATCCCCTGGACTCGATTCGACGGGCTTCACCGGGATCTGGACTTCTCCGAGCTTGCGAGCCTCGGGTGTCGCCGGGCCGTGATATCCCAGTTGTCGCGGCGGCCCCGCCTCGACCCATTCGGTCTTGTGATCGTTGAGCCAGGCGCGAAGCCCCTTGACGGACTCGGCCAGCCGGGCCTCGTCGATCCTACCCTGGACCCCCAGGCAGACGTACGCCGAGGCCGGCCGGTCTTCGACCTCGACCGAACCCTCCGCCGGCCCGACATGGCCTTGATCCGTGCGACGATAGAGGAACTCCATCGTCACCTCGCCCTTCGCGCCAGACCGCTCCAGGATCCGCGGCTCGTACGTCATCACCACGGGCGTGGTCATGGCGATTTTCTCCTTCTGGATGTGCTTGAACAGCGGCCAGAAGAGCTTGCTCTGGCTCTTCATGGTCGCCTGCGAGTCGCGGGCGATCGCGCTCCGATAGGCCGGATAGTGCTTGATCTCGATGACCTCGGGTTTCGTCGCCGCGGGCCAGCCTTGCGGCAACGGTGCCTCCGAATCGGCGGCGGCCGGGGGCTCGCCAGCCCTCGCGGCGACCGGGCGGGGGCCATCCTCGGCCAGGGCGATGGTAAACATACCGCCGACGAGGATTGCCGCCACAGGGATCAACAACGTCTGAAAACTCATGATGGTTTCACCATAGGATCGTGAAATCGTCTCGAGTAGGTTCTCTCGCATCGAAACTCGCGTTACCGTACACTAGAGAGTATACGGTGCGGAGAAGTCGTCAAGGGTTTCTTTGCACGACCTGGTATATGGTTTTTGCTAAGCGACAAGACCGGGGTGCCCTCCTTTGGGAGATCGTCGTGAAGCTGAGGCGGCGGACGCGCAGGCCCCGAGGCACCGCGGCCCGAGGAAGGATCCCGCGAAGCGCGCCGCCATGCTCCGGACGGCGCGAGAGCTGTTCGCGCGCGAGGGGTTAAATGGAGTCTCGATGGATGCCGTGGCCGCCGCGGCCGGTGTGACCAAGCGGACCCTCTACAACCACTTCGGCGACAAGGCTCGTCTCTTCGAGGCTGCCATCGCCGAGGAAGGGACACGCCTACGTCCTCCGCCGGCGCACCCCGTATCGGATCGGGACGGCATCCGTCGACGCCTCCACGCGGTAGGTGTGCCTTTGCTGGAGATGCTCTCGTCGCCCAGGGCCCACGAGTTCGGGCGGATGATGATCGGCCAGGTATCCCGGCACTCCGCGCTGATCTCCCGATTCTATGCCGCCGGTCCGGCGACGATGCTGCGGGACCTGGCCAACCTAATCCGGGAGGCGACCGAAGCGGGACGACTCGCCGTCCCCGATCCGGAGCTGGCGGCCGACCAGCTCGTGTCGATGTGGCTGGGGCAGCACCACTTCCGCCAGCAGCTCGGCCTGTCGTCGTCCCGGACCGCCGAGGAGATCGCCGCGCACGTCGGCGCCTGCGTGGAGATGTTCCTGCGCGCTTATGCTCCCCGTCGTCGCCGACCGCGCTGAACGACCGACCTCGTCATCGACTCGGCCGGGCTGGCACTCGTCTACCTCCGTTCCTCACTCGGGATCATGGCCTGGCTCATGTCGGCCAGGTGGTGCTGCGCGGGGGACGCGGGTCTCCCGCCCCCGTGCTCATGCGTATCGCAGTTCACCCGATCTCATCAACCTCCCCTCAGCCGAAACTATCTCCTTCCACGCTTGAGATATTCCCCAGAAAAATGGTCGTCGCGGCACGCCAGATGCTGGTAGGGAGATCCAGCCCAGCAACCGGATAAGGCGCGAGTGTCCCGCTGGGCGGCTTGCCGGAGACTTTGACGGTTTCGCATGCCGGCAAGACACCAACCCCGCCGGCCGAGGGGGCCTTCTCACGGTTGCGCCCGCCTCGGCCTCCTCGAATCCGGCTGTCGCGCAGTCGGATGCCCGACCGCCGGGACAAGGACCAGTTCATCCCGAATGCGCGATGGCCGCGAGCAGTTCCTCGAGCGGGACCGGCTTCACCAGATGGCGGTCGAACCCGGCCTCGCGGGACTTCCGCCGCGCTTCGTCGCTGCCGTATCCGGTGACCGCGATGATCCGTAACGACGCGAAGGCGGGGTCGGCCCGAAGCCTACGCGCGATCTCGTAGCCGTCCATGACGGGGATGCCGATATCGAGCAGCACGACGCTCGGCCGGAATTCCGCCGCGATCTCCAAGGCGGCGCGCCCCTCGGAAGTCCCCCTCACATCGAAACCGGACGCCTTCAACAACATCGAGAGGGCCATGACGTTGACGGGGTGATCGTCGACCACGAGAATCCGAGCCTGCGTGCCGGATCCCCCCTGATCGGTAGTTCCCCGAAAATCCGTGTCGATATACATCCGTGGCCCCAATTGCTATCCCGTGGTCTTGCTACCGACTCTCTGTTCCGTCATAGCTTCCAGGCCGATCGCTCCACATCCAATACCTGTCCCGCCTTTCAGCGATGCAACTCCCATTCCCAGTCCGCTTTTTCCATCCATTTATATACCAGGAAATGGAAACCCGTGTGATGAACCACCGGCCCGGATTCCCGGCATTTACGGCCCTATGCGGGGCCTTTGACGCCGGAACCGCATCCCCGGTCTCACAGCGAGGGCTAACGAAGAGCCCCGAGTTCCTCAGAAGCCCTACCGGAATAACGAACCTTGGCACTTCCTTCGACGTAGAGTCATGCGCCGCGAAGAAGGGTCCGGTCAGTCCATCTTGAAGCTTGGGCCCTTTCGAGGTGCTTTTCTCATATTCCAACCCCGGGTGTAAGATTCTTCACGAGCTAACGTGAGAGGGCATCATGCGACCGGAACCTCTCCAAATCACGATGCGGCAGGCCATGGTCGGTGTCACCGCCTCAGCTCTGCTCCTCTTCTGCTGGAAGAATCAGTTGGATTTCGACTCCGCGCCCTGGAAGGCGAGGGCGGCATCTCATGCCGAACAGGAGCGGAAGAGCATGAAGACCGCGGCGGCCTGGCCGTCTCCGTGCGCCTTCAAGCGAGCAGAAAATGAAGACAATGCGAGCCAATACCAGGTGCAGACGGATGACAGGGCGGTGAAATCCGGCCAATCGAGTCAAAGAGAAGACGTGATCTCAAAGCGAGCGAGTCAGACTGCTCGAGGCTGGATACAAGAAACTCATGGGCGGCGAGACGCAGTCATCAGACGCCGGCCGGAGAGCGAACAGCGTACCCGATCCGGTTCAGATCTGGATCCAGCGAGGTTTACATCACAAGCGGCTCAAAGAGGAGTGCGAATACCCTTCGACCCACCCCTGGGCTAGCAGCGCTCCGCTCGAACTTGCAAACGAGCCTTTACCGACCAACTCGCGATGCCTCGAACGTGTTCGGGATCTGATGAAGGAGGGGCATCCGGCTCCGGGCGGCGTCGGTCCGGCTCTCTCGGCCACCAGCACGCGCCCTAGTTCAAGTGCGACGCCCGGCGCAGGTCTCTCGACACGCTCAACGGCGGTGGAGCTCGAGGATCACTCGGACGCGACGCCGGAGCTCTCCACCGCGCCCCGGGTTAACCATGGCGACGAAGTTGGCGAACCCTTCGATCGCGGCGAGCACGTCCGGCCCGGCTCCCCAGCGCTTGCCGGCCGGGCCGTCTCGCTCGATCTGGTAGAGCGTGGCGCGAAACCGCCGGAGCGTCACCCGATCGACGTTCACCCGGGAGTTGACGACGAGGCCCGTCACTTCTCGCCGGGCGCCTGTGCGGAGGACCCGCGTCTTGTCGGGATGGACCCGGAACCCTTCCCGCTCGATCACGAATCGGACCCGGCGGAGCAGCCGGCCGACGTGCCCCGTGGCCGGTCCATTCCCCGAGAAGGTCATGTCGTCGGCGTAGCGGGTGTACCGAAATCCCAGTCCCTCGGCGATCCGGGCCAGGCGGGCGTCGAGTCCCCGGCAGAGGATATTGGTGATCGCCGGGCTCGACGGGGCACCCTGCGGGAGTGTCCGTTCTCCCCGCGCCACCTGATAGACCCGGCCATCCAGCTCCACCTCCCGCACCGCGGGCTCGGAGCAGATCAACGACAGGATGGTCGCGACATGCTCGCCATAACCGAACGAGCGAAACATCCCCTTGATCCGTCGCCGTGAGACCGTGGGGAAGAACCCTTCGACGTCCAGGTTCACGACCACCTCGGCGCCGACATGCGGCGCGGCGTTGGTCACGATCGAACGGCCCTTGCGGAACCCGTGCGCGGCCGGGTGGAGCTCGATCTTCTCCAGGATCGCGGCCAGGACCCACTCCTGCGCCCGCTTGAGTCGCGGCATCGGCGCCGAGATCGGCCGCAGGCCGCCGGACTTCTTCGGGATCTGGAACCGTCGGTAATGCCCGACGGTCGCGACCCGTCGAGCGTAGCTCAGGAACCGCAGCTCGCCGACGCCGATCTCCATCGCGACGGCCAGGTCCTCGGCGTCCAGGAGTAACGGGAGACCCCGGAACATCAGCTTCTCGGCGTCCATGTCGACGGAATTGAGCCCGCCCGAAACGCCTTCGCCCAGGTAAAGGATCTCGCGTTGCTTCCGCGCCCGCCACGCCTCGGCACGCTCCTGTCGCTCGCGCAGCCGGCGGAGCTTGTTCTCCTCCTGCCGGCGTCGCGACTCCTTCATGCGCTCCTGCCGCAGCTCTTTCCTGATCCTCTCGTCGTCGCGTTGATTGGCCTGGCGGGTCATCAGGCTCGAGAGCTCCGCCTGGAGCGTCCGACGTCGTTCGACCTCGTCCAGCGCGTCCTGGGGCGGGCCGATCTCCCGCGGCCAGAAGCCCAGCCGGACCATCTCCTCGAGGATCACATCCTCCTTGGAGCCCTTCTGAATCCGCTCGTAAAGCTCCTGGCGTGTGGCCATGAGTCCCGGCTTCGTTGAGGTGCTTCGATGCGATGCGATGCGATTCGACGGGAAGGGTGCCCGTTGGGCTGCGATTGTCGAGACGACCGGCGCGTCGGCGGGGCTCCCCTTCGCGAGGCTCTCGGGACCGGGTCGCTCCACTCAAGCCGGCGCCCCCACCCCGAGCGATGCGCCCTCGCGGAGTGCCGGCCCGTGCATGCTTGGGGTGGGGGCAGCCGGCACAGTCATGAGCGAACCGGTGATGCATGACAGATCAGGTGGCATGGATGGCGATCCACCATCCGGGTTGCAAGGCTCCCCCGCCGCCCGCGCCGGTCGTCTCGACAATCAATCAATCCCCCTGATCTTAAGAGCGGAGCACCGCCGACGCAAGAACCCAGCGGCCGCGGGATTTCTCTCTCCATGGACACCATGGAAACCTTGATGTATAAGACGAGAGACTCGACTCTTGCGTCACAAGGGATTCCACAAGTGCCTGAATGACACGCAGGATGCCTCGGTGTCTTGTGCCTTTGAATTGCTCTTATTTGGGACTACCGGCTTACATCGCTATCGTTGAGTTCGATCAACCGATCTCGAGAGTGGTGACGAGATGAAAGACATTCAATCGCTACACGCCGAGGCCATGGATCTCGCCGAAGCGGCGGCGTTGTCCCGCGCCAAGGATGAGGCCGAGGCGGCCCGATTGCTACGCCGGGCATTCGAACTGGAACGTGAAGCGGCATCGCTTTGCTCGGCCGATTTCCACCTCGAGCCCACCCGATCCGCCCTGCATCGTGGCGCCGCGTCGCTCGCGATCGATTGCGGGGAATACCGAGAGGCGGAGCGTCTCATCGCGACAGCCTTGTCGGGTGAACCTCCGGAGGAAATCAAGGAAGAGCTGCGCGATTTACTTGAGCATGTCTACTTCCACGGGGATCTGGCGCTGCGAGGCTCGTCGCTCGGGCACATCGCGGCGGCCCGGGTGGTCCGGGCCGAGATCCACCCGGCGATCGGCGTCGCCCGCGTCGGGAATAGCCCGTCGGGCTACTTCATCGGCCCGGAAGTCACCGACCCCGCCCCGGAGAAGCCCGGCTTCTTCCGCGACGAGACCGGGGCCCTCAAGCGCGAGGCCGCGCGTTTCCGGGTGTACGGCTACAACGCCGACGGAGAGGTGATCGGCGAGTTGACGGCCGACACGGCCGACATCCGCTGGACGGTCCACGTCGCCAACAGCAAGGCGGCCTGGTATCAGTGGACGATGGCGCTGGACATCCCCGAGGCGGCCGGCAGCCAGATCCCTCGACGCAACAAATCGGTCACCGGCGCCGGGCGGAAGGGGCTGGTGATCGACGGCGGGCCGAAGTCGATCTCCGGGAAAGGCATGCAGGGAGCGCCGTACGAGTTCCGCGGCCAGTTCCAGGGAGTCGACGTGTACCTCGGCGAGGTCCGGACCGACGACTCGGGCCGGCTGCTGTTCCTCGGCGGCCACGGGGTGTCCGCGTCTCCCACCGGCAGCACGATCTTCAACCCGGACGACCCGAACGGGTTCATCAACGCCGACGGCTGGTACGACGATATGTCCGACGGTCCGGTCACGGCGGAGGTGACGATCGCGGGCCGGTCGATCCCGGTGGAAGCGGCCTGGGTGCTTACGGCCCCGCCCAACTACGGCCCGAACGTCCACGGGATCCGCACCCTCTACGACCTGCTGGTCAACCTGTACATCCAGGCCGGCTGGCTCGACGCACCGGCCGAGGTGTCGTTCCAGGATGACGTCTACCCGCTCTTGCGACGGCTCAGCAACCTGCAGTGGGTGAACTTCGGGTTCGCCACCCAGTTCGGGACCAACGGGCCGAACGACTTCGAGGACCCGGACTACCGGGATAAACTGGCCCGCGTCCCCCGCCCCGGCGAGGTCGATCTCTACGGCGAGCTCCGGCGGCAGGTGTTCCTCTCCTTCCGCAGCCCGGACGGCACGGACAACAACCAAATGCCCTGGCCGTGGATCTACGGCGACGCGATGGACGTGCCCCCGGCGAACACCCCGCGTCAGAACGCATCCATCTCGCCCACTCAGTACCTCGCCCTGATGGCATGGGCCGCCGGGAAGTTCGTCGCTTATCGGGACAAGCCGGGGAGCCCGCCGGACAGCTTCTCGAAGGTACCGCTCCAGGATCAGCCTGCGATGCTCGATCGGGCCGCCCTCACGTTCTGCCTGGCCGACGCCTTCCACCCGGGCTGCGAGGTCACATGGCCAATGCGGCACCTGTCGATGTTCCGCGGCCCGTTTCGAATCCGCCACCGCCCGCCCGGCGAGTCGGAACCGGACTACGGCAAGACGTTCACGCCGGCCATAGCCCTGTCGCTGACCGGGCCGCTCCACGCGCAAGGGCCCGGCGATCTCACCCGCTGGATGGGACTGCCCTGGCAGGCGGATACGGGCTTCTGCCGATCTGGTTACGACATGAATTACGACCCGTTCGTGCCGACGTTCTGGCCAGCCCGGGTGCCCAATCAGATACTCACCGAACCGAACTATCGGATCGTGGTCAACCCGGACGAGCCGCGAGAGCGCCGGCTCGCGGCGTTCACCGCCCGGATGGTATGGACCGACCCGCTGAAGGGCTCGACGGCCGGGCAGATGGAGCAGATGGTGCGGATCTTCGGCGACATGGGGCTCGTGGAGGTGCGCGACGGAGTGCCTGGGGACCATGACTTCCCGAAGACGATGATGGTCGCCTCGTTCGGACCAGGCATCCAGCCGCCCGCCCCACCTGCGGCGGCGGGCGCGGCCGGCGCACTCGCGGCCGCGGCACCGGCCCCAGCCGCCTCGCCCGCTGTGGAATTACACCGGCGTGCGCTCGCCGAGGCCGGGTGGGAATCGGCCGAGCAGAGGGAGCAGGCCCCGCTGCCCGTCCGGCACCCGCGTCGCCAATGAACGTGAACATCGACGTCGTGGTAGCCGGTGGCGGACCGGCGGGCGCGGCCGCAGCCCTCGTGCTCGCGCGTCTCGGCCGCCGCGTCCTCCTGGCCGACGGGGACGTTGGCGGCGACTTCCGGGTCGGAGAGTCGGTCCCGCCGGCGATCCGGGCGCTCCTCCGCGATCTCGGCGTCCTCGATCGCTTCCTCGCCGACGGACACCTCACTTGCCCCGGGAACGTATCCGTCTGGGGCGGCGACGAGCCGGTGGCGACGGATTTCCTCTTCGACCCGAACGGTCCGGGCTGGCACCTCGATCGCGCCCGGTTCGACGCCTCCCTGCGTGAGGCGGCCCGCGATGCCGGTACGGAGGTCGCCCCCGCCCGGCTGGTCGGGGCGGTCCGAGACGACGCCGGCTGGCGTGTGAACCTCGCCGGACGCGAGCGGGGCGGCGACGAACTGCGGACCGCCTGGCTGATCGACGCCACCGGGCGGCAGGGGACGGTCGCCCGCAAGGCCGGCGCCGCCCGCCGCCGTCACGACGCCCTCGTCGCGTTCTATGCCCGCTTCCGGTCGCACGCCGGAACCGACCTCGATGGCCGGACGGCCGTCGAGTCCGAGCCGGATGGTTGGTGGTACACCGCACGGCTCCCGTCCGGCGAGCGAATCGTCGCCTTCCTCACCGATGCGGATCTCGTCGATCGCGCCGCATTGCTCTCCCCGGCCGGGTTCGCCACGAGACTCGGCGCGAGCCAATACGTCCGGGGCCTGCTCGCGGTTCACGGTCATGAGCCCATCAGCCCGCCGCACGCCGCCGGCGCGCACACGACCCGGCTCGACCCGGTCGGCGGTCCGGGATGGGCGGCCGTCGGAGACGCCGCGATCTCATTCGATCCGCTGTCCTCCCAGGGCATACTCACGGCCTTGTTCACCGGGCTTCGGGCGGGACAGGCGGTCAACCGCGCCCTCGCGGGCGACCCGGCCTCGATCGAGGAATACGGCCGCCGGCTCGACGAGATCGACCGGGCTTACCGGCGCCATCGCGACGCCTGTTACGCGGCCGAACGGCGCTGGCCGGATCGCCCCTTCTGGCGCCGGCGACTGCCCGTGGATTCGGGTTAATATTCCAGCATGTCAAAGAATGTAAGTTTATTCGAGTCGATGAAGCCGAGAGTCGCCATGACGCGGCCCCCTCATCCGGCCCTCCGGCCCTCCTTCCCCCGCGAGGGGGGAAGGGTCAGATTCTCTCCTTCGCCCCTCCAGGGAGAAGGTGCCCGAAGGGCGGATGAGGGGCCAACCCGCTCGGCTGACGAGACACTCGACGCTGGCGAGCACGTCTCGCCCGGTGGCCGCGTCAACATCTGCCTCGACTGCCAGCCAACGGCAAGAGTTACCCGCGCATGGCTCAGCGATTCACGATGTCGTAAACCCGCTCGACCAGCGCCGCCGCGATGGGCCAGACGACCATGCCCGGCGCGATCTTATTCATCACGTAGGCGACGGTCATACGGCGATCCACGTCGGCAATCACCATCGAGCCACCCGCGCCGCTCCCGAAGCACAGCCGGCCTTCGGGGACGAAGGGCAGTACCTGTGGCCAGGGCAGGCCATAACCGACGCCTATCTTGAGTGGTATGCCCAGGACGAGGTCGATCGTGTGGCTTTGCACTTCGAAGATTCGGTCGATCGTCGTCGGCGAGAGCAGCCGGATGCCATCGACTTCGCCGCCGCAGGCCACAGCCGACTGGATGCGCGCCACTGAGCGGGCGTTGCCGTGGCCGTTCGCCGCGCCGATGTCGGCGCGTCGCCAGCGCTCGGTCCTGCTATGTTCCAAATTCAAGTCCAGGGGCGGGCCGATGAAGGTCTTGAACATCGGGCCGTCGGGGTCGAGCTGGGTCAAGTCGAACGGAAGCGACGGTGGAGGCACCACGTTGGCGACGCGATGGAACTCGGAGAGCGGCAGGCCGATGTGGAAATCGGCGCCCAGCGGTCCCGCAATGTGCTCGACAAAGAACTCACCCAGGCGCTGGCCGGTGATGCATCGTATCACTTCGCCGATCAGGTGGCCATAAGTAAGCGCGTGGTACCCCGAGCCCGACCCCGGCTCCCACCAAGGTGCCTGCGCTGCCAGCATGGCGGTCGATTTGTCCCAGTCGTACACGTCGTCGATGGTGACCGGCTGGTCCCAGCCCGAGACGCCCGAGGTGTGCGACAGGAGTTGGCGAACCTTGATCCCAGCCTTGCCTCGGGCCGCGAACTCGGGCCAGTACGCGGCGACGTTCGCGTCGAGGTCGAGCTCGCCGCGGTCCACCAGCACGAGAGCGGCGAGCGAGGTCATCGTCTTCGTAGTGGAGAAGACGCAGGTGATCGTGTCCTCGGTCCAAGGCACGGTGTGGGCCTCGTCAGCCCAACCGCCCCACAGGTCGACCACCACATCGCCGTCGATGTTGACGACAAGCGAGGCGCCAAGGTCTTCACCCGACTCAAGTTTGGCCGCGAGCAGCTCGCGCAGGGGCTCGAAACGGGCGTGACACGCGCCGCCCAACGCCCTCGGGTGATCGCTCATGAACCCTCCGTTCCGAATTCGCAGAGGAAGCCGAGGCCGTGGGCGCGAGGCGGGTTGAAGAGGACCGACCTGCTGCCGAGCAGGTGATCAGCCTGACCGGTCTGTCAGCATGTCCGGCGCGTCACCGGCTCGGTAACTCGCGCTTGCCCTTTCGCTCGGTGAAATAGGTGAAGACTTCCTGGACATTGCTCGTGACGCTCCCGATGAGCATCTCGGCGGGCGTCTCGGGGACCGGGAAGAGGGTACCGAGCTCCCGCTCGACGCGACGCCGCATCGCCTCCGCCTTGATCGAGGTCAGCGTACCGGCAGTGATCGTGCGCTTGAGCTCGTCGAGGGGCTGACCGCGTTCGACACCCCGCGAGACCTTCTCGGTGATCTCCTCAACATAGCCGCGAAACTGAGCCAGCACGGACTTTCCTTCCTGGATCGACCCGTGTCCCGGGATGACCCGGTCGAATTCCAACGCCTCGAGAGCCTTCAGGGTCGCGGGCCACTCGTCCGGGAAACCATCCCCCATGAACGGGAGCAGTCCGTGCATCAGGTCGCCGGTCGCGATCACGCGCTCCGAGGGGACGAAGGCGACGACGTCGCCCGCGGTATGGGCGCGACCGAGGAAAAGCAGATGGACCTCCCGGCCGTCGCGATGGATGACGAGACGCCGCTCGAAGGTCATCGTCGGCAGGGTCACTCGCGGAGGCGTCATTTCCTTCCGATATTCCTCCAGCCCCTCGATATGCGCCCGGAGGATGGCGCGTTCCGACTCGTCCTTGCTCGAATCCAGCTTGCGGCGGAGGTCGGCGACCTGCTTGGGCACGGACTCGAGAGACTCCTTCAGCCGCGGCACGCCGAGCTTCTCCAGCCACTCCCGCGTCTTGACCGAAGAAATCACCTCGACCCCGGCGCCGAACACCTCGGGATAGGCCTCGTTGCCCATGGCATGATCGCCGTGGAGGTGGCTGTCAACCACGTACCGAACGGGGAGCTTGGTGACCTCGTCCCGGATCTGCCGGATCAGGGCCTTCGCGGCCGAAGGTTTCGAGTGGGTGTCGACGACCAGGACGTGGTCGCGATTGACGATTACCGCCGCGTTGCAATTCAGCACGCCGGTCGGCTTGGCGATCGCTCCGTAGATGCCGTCCGCGACCTTCTTGAAGTCGAAGAGCGTGGCCGGACCCTGGCCCCCCGGGGTTGGCTGATCGCCATCGGCGAACGTCCGCACCGGAGATCCGAACGGCAATCCGCTCGCGGCCGCGAACAGCCCGGCGGTCGTCAATCGACCCAGCACCTGGCGACGAGTCGGTCGATCATCGGGGATGAGATTCCCGAGAGCCGGGGAGTGTAGCGGTGACGGCCGGGGGCCATGATGGTGGGAATGTCCTTCGTGATGGCCATGAGACTTCGACTGGCACATATCGCCCCTCGGGATGAGTACGGAAGGAGTCCGGTTTGCACTTTGGATGCGTCGCCGAATATTCAATACCCGGAGAGAACCTCCGAGACAAGTCTCAGGGGCACCGTGAAGGACATCCATCTGACGCCGGGTGGTCTAGCCCCTCCGGCCCGGCCATGACGCAGATGTGGCATGGCGGCGCCATGACCTCAATTTCTCGTCAGTCTTGCCACTCTCGGCCCGTGGACGCATCCCCAATCGGAGAAAATAAGGGGTCGTCTATGACAGCACGTGGAATCGCCGGGCCGTTACCGCCTCGCGTTTGCCGAGTCGGCCGCCGTGCAAAGGTATTTCTGACACTTCTCGACGAACACCACCGAGTGACCACGCTGAGCCGGCCTGCCCGAAGCGGTGGTGTTCGGCGAGGAGTCTCAATAAATACGTCCCCTGTTCGCTTCCGTTCGGGTTATACTCGGCTCGATGTTGCGAACGATTCCTCCGTCAGTAACAGATTACCCCCTCAATCACGTCCTTCGGCGAGGTGTTCGATGCGAAAGTCGATCGTGATGTTAGCGTCTCTCGTGGTCGTTGTCGGGACGATGCCCGCGATGACCCGCCCTGGGAACGTCGTGGAGGCCGCGGAGGAGGATGAAGGCGTCCAGATCAAGCCTGGTAGTGCCTTGGACCTACTGCGCAAGGAGGTCGAGAAGCACGAGATGACGAGGGTCCTCTCGGCCAAGAAAGCTGTCGAGGCCAACGCCGCGGCGAAGGTCCGGCGCCGCCGTGGGATCGATCTGTCGGACTGGCTCAAGGCCCACTACCTGAGGAACCACCCGGAGGCGCGGGTCGTGGCCTTGGCCGCCGTGCAGGACCCGACCGAAGGCTTCCCCCTGGCGCTGGAGAGTCTCCAGAGCTGGATGCTCCGGCATCAGGACCTCCGTCCGGACGCCGCGCCGAAGGCCAGGGCGGCCGCCAGGGTCGGGGTCGGCCCGAACGTCCGGATCTCCGGCGCCAACACCACGCCGAGAAGCGAGTCGGACATCCGGATCAATTATGGGAACCCGAATCAGATCATATCGGGGTCGAATAACCTCGGGGAAAGCCGGCAAGCCCAGTTCTTCTCCTCCGACGGAGGCGTGACTTGGGGACAGACCACCCTGCCCCTTCTGCCAGGCGACTCGCTCCATTCCGACCCGACCGTCAACTGGGCCACCGACGGTACCGCCTGGGCGACGACGATCGGCATCGACGCCAGTACCACGATCCTTCAGATGCGCGCCTACCGGTCAACCGACGGCGGTCAGACCTGGACGTTCGACGGCACCTTTTCGGGAGACAAGAACTCTGCGGACAAGCAGTTGATGTGGATCGACCGCAACGCGACCTCACCGTTCAAGGACAACATCTACGTCATCTGGCACAACAACCGGCCGGGCTTTGTCAGCCGGCGGCTCTCGAGCGGTTGGGATCCTCCCCTGCAGGTCACCGGCGCCGAGACGACGGGCACCGCCATCGGCGGTGACATCACCACCAACGCAAATGGCGAGGTCTTCGCGGTCTGGCCCGACACCGGCTCACGGAACCTGTTCATCGCCAAGTCGACCGACGGCGGGGCGACATTCAAAGGGCCCAGCGCCGGCGCGGGGCCGGAGGCGCTCGCCAAGACGTTCGGCTCGTTCCAGATCAGCGTGCCCGCCTTCGCAAACCGGTCGATGTTGATCTACGCCTCCATCGCCGCCTTCCGAAACGGCACGCGCAACGACGTGTACGTCTCCTGGCCCGATCTGTCGGGCGAGCCCGGCTGCGACACCCCGACCAGCGAACCGGCCGGCGACGTGAATTCGCCGTGCAAGTCGCGAATCTGGTTCACTCGGTCTGTCAACGGCGGTGCGACCTGGGAGGCGGCGCGAATCGTCAATCCTCTCCCCGACGCCTCCGACCAGTTCAACCACAGACTCGCCGTCGACCCCCAGAGCGGGACCCTCGGGATCATCTACTACGGAACCGGGACCGGCACCAATCGCACGAAAACGAACTTGTTCTTCCAGGCGTCTGTCGACAATGGCACGACCTGGAGCTCGGTGACGCAAGTCTCGACCGCGCCGACCGATGAGACGGCCAGCCCGGCCGACCTCTTGAATCAGTACGGGGACTACAACGGTCTCTCGGTCGCCGGCGACGTCTTCTTCCCGTGCTGGACGGACCGGCGCGACAACGAGTCCGAGGCGATCTTCTCGGCCAAGATCAGCGTCACCAAGGACGCCTCGGGCGCCCGCGTCGTCATTCTCTCGGGCGCCCCGCGAAGCAGCCCGGCAAATAGGAGCCGTCGGCCGCGGCCCGCGACGGACGTCGCTCGCCATCGAGCTGGAGCGCGGACTTGACCCCGAACCCCCCCGGCCTTCGCTTCGGGCTGGGGGTCGTGTACCTCTCTTGGTTCCGGGATGACTTCCATGACTCTACAATGCTAATGATGGGGTGCGCAGTCGGTCTCGTTCGCGCACGAACCCGCACTCACAGGAGTTCCGACCATGCTGATCGCCAGAATCCTGACTCCGACCCTGGGACTCGCCCTGCTCACACTCTACGCCGCGCACGCGGGCCAAGGAGGTTCCGCCCCCACCAAGGACGCCGCCGAGGAAAAGAGCCTGGCCGCGGTCAAGGCTTGGCTCCACCAGATCACGTCGGCCGAGTCCGCCAAGGAGGCGGTCACCATCGAACCGAAGATCGAACCGGTGGAAGGGGGCGCGGTACGCCGAGTCTTTGCTTCCGATCGCTACTACGCCGTCCACTACATGCGATACCCGCGCACCGTCGCGGCACCCAAGCCTCTGAAGCAGGACAACCTCGTCCGCGTGCGGCCGAACGGATCGGTCGAGCGAATCGAGGACCTCGATGCGTTGAAGAAGAGCTTCGCCGAGAACCTCCCCCCCGTTCGCGATGAGGCCCAGGCCCGCGCCGCGGTCCTCGCCTTCCTCCCTCTCGCCGTCGAATTCGAACACCACGGCCGAGGTCGTTACACTTTTGACGTCCCCGAATCGGGCGTGACGGCCTCGCGCGAGGGCGACCATTGGACGGCGACGGGCAAGGCCGTTGCCTCGACGGGCGGCGAGGGGGTGGTCTCGGCCACACTGACCTTCGATGCCTCGGGAAAGCTGAACCCCGACGCCTTCAAGATCAACGCAAAGCTCCGCCCGCGGCCGGGCGGCCGATCGCTCTGATCCCAGTACACGTGCTTGACCCCCGATCCAGAAGAGTCCAACGCGGGAAAAAGGGAGCGGTAGGCGCATGATAACGCTTCGGATTGTATCCGAAGTGCCGTGAGTAGAGCGTGGCTCTCGCGCCGAGCCTTCGCGGCACTTTGGATACAATTGGTTGGACTGAACCGCGGGCACGACCCCGGCTATGGGGATTGCATCGACGCCCGACCCGCGGAGAGGCGGCTCACGGCGGGGGTGAGAACAGCCCTCGGCCACTGCGAGGCGTCGGCGCGTGATGTCGGCAATGCAGCCGACGCTCCGATCATGCGAATCCCTCCAGGTTCGAGAGGCGAAATCCGACTCGGCAGACAGGGAATCCACGGGGCTCATGGGCCAAGATTGGTGTTCTTTCCTACGAGCCCGACGCGCCAGCGAGCGAATGAGCCCGAGAACGCACTCGCTGGCGCGTCGGGCTCGTAGGAGGATCGCGGCCGCACCCACCTATCTTGGCCCATGAGCCATCCACGGTCGCCTCCGGCATTGTGGTCTCGAAGATGGCGATCAGAAGCTTTAGTCCCCAGCCCGTACACCGGCACGATCCCCGGATGATTGAGCCGACCGGTGATCTCGGCCTCGATCAGGAACCTCTGGCGACCGATGGAGTCGTCGTCGTGGTGATCGAGAATCTGTTTGAGAGCCAATTCGCGGTTCAGCGCACCGTCGAACGCCACGAAGACGGCCCCCAAGCCGCCCTGTCCTTGCGGTCGGAGCACGCGAAACCGCAGTCCGTCCGATGTCGCCGAGATGCCCACGTCCACGAGGCACTCCTGGACGATCGCGAAGATAATTTGGACTTTGGAGCATAGATCGTATCGGGTCCATCGCCTACCCTGTAAACCAAGGGACTGGGATTACGGTCCTGAAGGCCAATCAAGGAGAAGCCCTGATGCGTGTTTTCGTTACCGGCGCGACTGGCTTTGTCGGTTCCGCCATCGTTCAGGATCTCATCGCCGCGGGCCACACGGTGCTCGGGCTCGCCCGTTCGGACGCGGGCGCCGCGTCGCTCGCCTCCGCCGGGGCCGAGGTACACCGAGGCGATCTCGAGGACCTCGACAGCCTGCGGAGAGGCGCGGCGTCATCGGACGGGGTGATCCATACCGGCTTCATCCACGACTTCTCGAGGTTCCACGAGGTCTGCGAGGCGGACAGGCGGGCCATCGAGGCGCTCGGTGACGCGCTGGCAGGCTCCGACCGCCACCTGGTCATCACCTCCGGGACCGGGATGGGGACCGCGGTGCCGGGCCAACCCGCGACCGAGGACCATTTCGATCCCAACCACCCGAATCCCCGCGCGGCCTCGGAAATCGCGGCCGAGGCGGTCGCCGCGCGTGGCGTGAGCGTGTCGGTGGTGCGACTGCCGCAGGTGCATGACACGGAGAAGCAAGGCCTCGTCACCCCGGCGATCGCCGTCGCTCGCGAGAAGGGCGTCGCGGCTTACGTCGGCGACGGGCTCAACCGCTGGCCCGCGGTGCACCTGCTCGACGCCGCGCCGGTCTACAGGCTGGCCCTCGAGAAGGGAACGACCCGGGCGCGGCATCACGCGGTCGCCGAGGAAGGCGTCCCGGCCCGGGAGATCGCGGAGGCCATCGGGCGGGGCCTGAAGATCCCGGTTGTCTCGATGTCACCCGAGGAGGCCGTGGGGCACTTCGGCTGGCTCGGATTCTTCGCCGGGATCGACATGCCGGCGTCCAGCGCGCTGACGCAAGAGCGTCTGGGATGGCACCCGACGCAGAAGGCCGGGATGATCGAAGACCTCGACCACATGAACTGGTCGGGCAGTTGAAGATTCCCGGTCTGGAATAATACGAGCTGAAACGGGGCTGCACGACGACATCGAGCCGATCAGGCTTGCTACGGCGAGGTCGCGGCGGAAACATGCCACGATCGAGTCCGGGCTCTGCGGGTAGTGGCGGTCATTCCATCCTTGGAGGGCGGCGTCATGGGCAACGCGTGGTTTGCGCGGCCGGTGCTGTTCGTGGCGGACATCGACAGATCTGTCGATTTCTACGTGAATCAGCTCGGGTTCAGTCAGCCATGGCGTTATGAGGAAGAGGGAACCGCTCGGGTCGCCCAGATCGAGCGGCAGGGCTGCGCCCTCATCCTCTCCTCGCAATGGCCCGACAAGGTGGGCAAGGGCCTCATGTTCATCTCGCTCGATGTCGAAGTGCTAGATGCCTTGCGCGGAGCTGGAAGCAAGGGGCGTGGACGTGAAAGATGGGAACTGGGGTTACAGGCTCATGGTCATCGTGGACCCCGACGGCAACGAGCTCTACTTTCCTTACCCGTCGGGCGCCATGCAAACGTGAACTGGTCGCAGCCCGACCCTGACATGACCCGTCGATGGGTCCATCAATCGACTCGATCGTCGTGAACTCCAGAAGGTTCTGGTATTCTTGGCCCATGGTGGTGAGAGACGAATGTCATTCGTAGCGACAGGGGAACACATGGCGATCACCGGCATCGTGGCGCAGTTGCGCACGACGGACATGGCTTCATCCATCCGCTTCTACACCGAGAAGCTGGGGTTCTCGGTCGAGTTCAGGTACCAGGATTTTTACACAGGCATCCGGGCCGGGAGTCAAATCTTCCACTTGAAACTTGTTGATGAAAAGGACCCTTCAATCTCCTATGTTAACGAAGGTGGGCACTTCCACCTCTACCTTGAGACCAAGGGCATAACGGACTTCGCCGCCCGGCTCGAGGCAAATGGTGTCGAATTGGTGAAGGACGTCCACGAGACGCCCTGGAATACAAGAGAGATCGTCATCCACGACGATCAAGGTCATACTCTGTATCTCGGAGAACCCCTGTAGCCGCCGACCGTCTCATTCAAGCCGATGCCGCCTCGGTGAGCCCGCCGGGCTCGACGCGTCCGGTCCACGGCAGTCGGCCGGCGAGAAGGCCAGGGACCTGCCCTCGACCGGCGTCGGCAGGGCCTGTTCCGGATCTAATCCGTGGAACCTCTCGGACACTTGTGGTATTATCGACCCGCGGTTCGGGAAGCGACTTCGGAATATTGAGGGCCGAACGATGGGCGCCACGAGTTTGGTCGGGGTCATGACGCTGGTCAGCCTGCTCGGGCCGGGCGAACCGACGCAGCCGACGGTCGGTTTCCGACTCCAGGACCACCGGGGAGCCTGGCACACGCTCGACGAGGCCCGCGACCGAAAGGTCGTCGTCCTGGCCTTCCTCGGGACCGAGTGTCCCCTCGCCGAGGCCTATGCGCCGAGGCTCGCCGAGCTCGCCCGCGATTTCGGGAAGCGAGATGTCGCCTTCTTCGGCGTTGACGCCAACCAGCAGGATGGGCCGGTCGCGATCGGCCGGTTCGTCGAGAAGCATGGCCTGCCATTCCCGATCCTGAAGGACGTCGGCAACGGCCTGGCCGACCGCATCGGGGCCGAGCGGACGCCCGAGGTCTTCGTCCTGGATGAGTCGCGGGCCGTCGTCTACCGGGGTCGGATCGACGACCAGTACGCCATCGGCATCCATCGATCATCGTCCACCCGGCATGACCTGGTCGACGCCCTCGATGCGGTCCTCGCCAGGCGGCCGGTCGCGACGCCGAGGACGGAGGCGGTCGGCTGCCTGATCGGCCGGGTGACGAAGTCGGCCCGGGGTGGCGCCGTGACGTACGCGAAAGAGGTCGCTCGCATCCTCCAGTCGCACTGCGTCACCTGCCACCGAGCCGGCGAGATCGCCCCGTTCTCCCTGACCGATTATCGCCAGGCCGCCGGCTGGTCGAGCATGATCGCCGAGGTCATCGATGATGGTCGAATGCCCCCATGGCACGCCTCGCCCGAATACGGCAAGTTCGCCAACGACGCCCGGCTTTCGGCCGACGACAAGAAAGCGATCCGCGACTGGGTCGACGCCGGATCGCCCGAAGGAGACCCGGCAGACCTGCCCCCGCCGCCCCGATTCGTCGAGGGCTGGCAGATCCCCCGGCCCGACGTCGTCCTGGAGATGCCCCGCGAGATCGAGATCCCCGCCGAGGGATCGATGCCTTACGAGATGGTCGAGATCGACCCGAAGATCACGCACGACGTCTGGGTCCGCGCCTCGCAGGTCCGGCCGGGGAACGCGTCGGTCGTCCACCACGCTGTCGTCTACGTCCTGCCGCCGGGCGTCGAGAAGATCGACGAGGCCGGCGGCGACTTCCTCGCCGCCTACGCACCCGGCTTGCCCGCCCGCGTCCTGCCCGACGGCGTGGCCAAGCGCATCCCGGCCGGATCGAAGATCGCCCTCCAGATGCACTACACCCCCCGGGGGACCAAGCAGGTTGACCGGAGCCGGATCGGCCTGCTCTTCGCCGACCCGGCGGCCGTCCGCAAGGAACTGATGTCGGGCATGGCGCTCAACTTCCGCCTCCAGATCCCGCCGGGAGCGAGCGACTACGTCTCGCGGGCCGATTTCCGGTTCTCCCAGCCCTCGTTGCTCCTCTCGCTGCTGCCGCACATGCACTTGCGGGGCAAGTCGATGACGTTCGTCGCCGAATACCCCGACGGCCGCCGCGAGGTCATCCTCGACGTACCCCGATACGAGTTCGACTGGCAGAACCTCTACGTCCTCGACCGGCCCAAGCCGATGCCCGAAGGGACGATCCTCCACACCGAAGCGCACTTCGACAACTCGGCCGAGAATCCGAACAACCCGGACCCCAGGCGCGCCATCACCTTCGGCGAGCAAACGTGGGATGAGATGCACGTCGGATACCTCAACTTCGCCCTCGCCGTCCAGGACCTCACGCTCGGCATGCCCACCTCGAAGCGACTCGCGGACGGCCGGTACGAGGTCACCTTCCGCCACCGCCCCGCGGCGCCGGCGAAGTCGGTCGCGCTCGTCGGCACGTTCACCGACTGGAAGGAACGGCCTCTCGTCATGACCGGCCCGGACGCCCAGGGGAACTACTCGACGACGATCGCGCTCGACCCCGGGTCGCACGAGTACAAGTTCCTCATCGATGGCGAGACCTTCCGCCATGACCCCGGCAACCCCGAATCCGCCGGCTTCTTTCACAATAGCCTGATCCGGCTGCCTTGAGCCGGGTGAAGCCGGGTATACGCATCGCCCGTGAATGCGAATCCGGGACGAGCCGCGTCCCCATTCGCCCACACCCATCCCGGTTCGTCCACCCCGAGTGGTATAATCAAGTCGATCGACCAGCACGTTCGGAAACGCCCGACCGCGGGACCGGTTCGCCGGGGCACGGCGGCTTTTCCCGGGATAGGGCGCGCGATGAAACTCGCCGAGATCGTACGGGCCGACGGCTCTCAGTCGGTGAGATTGCCGGAGGGATTCCGCATGGAGGGAGACACCGTCTCCATCCGGCGCCAGGGCGAGGCCATCGTCCTGGAACCGGTCAAGCCGGCGACGTGGCCGCCGGGTTGCTTCGATCGCATCCGCATCGACGACCCGGCATTCGCTCGTCCCTCGCAGTGGCCGGTGCCGCCCGCTCCCGAACTGGGTTGAATGTCGTCATGCGCTACTTGCTCGACACGAATACGTGCATCGCGGTGATGCGCCATCACGCGGCGGTGCTGCAACGGCTGTCGGCGGTGGCGCCGGCCGACTGCGCGATTTCCAGCATCACGACGTACGAACCATCGTCCCGACCACTGGCGGCCAGCTCGTCCCGCAATTCAAGATCGATCTCGTCCGGTGGAAACGGGGCGGTAGGATTTGAATCACAAACCTCACGGACCAGGGCCGGGTGATTTGGCCACGGGTGACCTTTGGATCGGTCCGCCCGTACGACCCCGCCAATTCCCCATTGGCCGATAGACGAAGCGAAAATCATTCTGTCCCGTGGCCCCGAGGTTGGATAGAGTTGATACTTGATAGATAGGGGGATTCGATTCAGGCAAAGAGGATTTCGCCGATGAAGGGCCTCCAGGTTTGGCTCACCTGCGTCGCTGCCGCCGGGGTTTGTCTGTATTTTCTGGCTCTGCACATGGCGAGGCGAGCTGAAATCGATGTAACCACCGCCGTTGCAGAGGTGTTTATGAGGTCGGCGAAAAGCGGAGACTCCGCCACATCGTTGAGCGTGGCCTCAAAGCACTACCAAGAACGGTTTGCAGATGCTCTCTCAAAAGACGAACAAGGGGTTTTGGCGTCCGATCGCCAGTATTATGACTTGACGCAATGGATTTTCGCTGAAAAGTATCTCTCCGCAGATCATAACCAAGCGATATTAGTCGGCAAGTTCGTTAGGCCAATTCATAACAGCGGTGGGTTTGCCAACACACCAACGAATAAAGGCGAGGATCCCCGTCTGACATTTCCAAAGGAGGAGATCGCGTTCCGTGTAATTCTTATAAAGGAGTCTGGTTTGTGGCGAGTTGATGCCGTTACTTGGGACCCACAACGTGCCGGGTCAAGGTAGGTTGGTCCTCTGAAAAGGGGATACCCAATGCCCGTTAGGCACGGAATTTACGCCATCGGGGAGAAAGGGGATATCCCTCAATAATGCCGCAAGTTAGGTGATTTAAGCCTTCCTTCTGCGGATTGTGCATCCACTTGCATATTTCATGGTCATCCCCTCCCGCCCTCCCATCTCCGCGCCAGCCACACGAGAGGACGCCTGGAATCGGACGGCGACATCGACGGCTTGTGCCGCTCATGCCAGCCGTCGCCGCCGGCAGGCCTCCTGGTAGGTCGCTTCAAAATCGACGGGTACAAAAAGGTCGCCGGTCAGGCGCAAGGGGAGTTCCGGCAGTGGATCGCCGACTGAGAAAGTGGCGGGCCAGATCTCGATCTCGGCGCATCCCCGGCGCAGGACCGGCCGGTAGGCGACGGCGTAAAGGGCCGCCTGTGCAGGCATCTCGGACCCGCAAGCCGACGGCAACAGCGCGATGATCTCATTGTGCAGGTTGGCTCGCCGACTCGTGACGATATCGATGATGATCAAGCTCACTCCCTGATGGAGATAGGAAGCGCACTTGATCGCGAATGCCTGACGCTCCTCGGGCCGGTCCTTATTCCCGGGACTGATCAATTCAATGGCCGCTACCAGGGTGAGTCCAGACGTCGTCGAGAAGAGGCGTACCTCGAAAGTATCCGGAAAGATGGCCGGCACCACATGGGCCGGTGCCGGGGGCGTTCATGTTGGGGCGAGAGCCACGGCCGGGCTCGCCGGCTCAGTCCGTGGTGGCGCGGCGGAGTCTTCGAAGGTGACAACGTCGATTTGCAGATGGTCGCCCGAATGGGTCTGCTCGGCCACCACGAAGTCGGCCGGCACCCGCTCGCTCAACTGGTCCGCAATGCGAGTCGCCCACCCGGAGTGAAAGGATTCCCAGGGGTAACGCTCGTCCAGTGGCCTGTGAAAGTGATCCAGTAGCGGCATGACGATACCTCGCACCGCGATTGCCGTCCTTCCACTCAGGTTCCACGCCGAGGATTGACCTGTCAAGAGCTTCAGTCAGAGGAAAAGTCGGTGTCACGGAAAAGTCGGCGTCGGAGGAAGAGTCGGTGTCATGCGAGAACCGGGACGTGCGAGAACCGGGACGTAGCGCAAATCACCACGCGATCCTGATCGCTCCGCCGGCCCCGCCCGTTCGCCTCGCCCCGACCGCCGATCGGATCGCCGCAGGGGAGGAAAACGGGACATTTCTGGTGACTGTCGCATCGTTACCGGGATCTCTGGAGTGTGTCACTCCACACTAACCCGACGCGGCAGCGAGGGGCAGGGGCCGTGCTGACCGGACATGCCGCGCCGATCCCCTCGCTGGCGCGTCGGGTTAGTATGAGCTCGGGCCCCACGCCTTGGATCATGGCACGAGCCCGTCGCCTTGCCCGGTCGCTTTGCTACAGAGTCCATTTCTGCGAGGAAAACGGGACATTTCTAGTCGATTCGGTAGACTGCGAACAACGGATAAGATCGCCTTCTCTAAATCTCCCAGACTGCATCAAGATTTAGGAATGTCCCGTTTTCTCACCTCTATGAACTGGCACCGTTTCACTCCATTCGACAGTATGTCGTGCCCTCGTGCCTGTCGCTAGGGCGGGCCTTCCTTCCCGCCCTTTGTGACCGGACCGCTCGATCGGCCCGACGAATTGGGCACAGCTCGCGATCATTGCCCAGGCTCGAAGACTGTTCACCCGTCTCGAGTCCATGGTATCGTGACCGAGATGAAGCCACGATTCCGCGTCTACAAGCTGATGCTGGCGGTCGCCATTGCCGCGATCGTTTGTTCGATGCGCTACCAGTATCGACAGGCGATGGAGCGAGACGCCTGGTTGATGCAGGCTCAGATCGACGAGGAAGAGGCGGCATTATGCTCGCGGATATTGGCCGATCCGGCCGCCGTCTTCGATCCGTACCGGACAGACTTGAGGCAATGGGCCGATTGGAACAGAAAGCAAAGCGCAAGGGCTGCTTCGTTTGACCGCTCCAGCTACGCGCAAGAACAGGCAAATTGGCAGAAATCGGAGCTATTTGACGCTCGCCACATGCAAGCGATGAAGATCATCCGTACAGAAGCCAGGAAGCGAGGGATCACGAGCGCGCGGACCGTAATCGCTTCGCTCGGTTTCTTCGCGAGAATCGCGTCACTCTGGCCGTCGTTCCTGGCAATCGTCGTCTTGATTGCGCTGCTCATGCGGCGGCGACTGGCCGCGGCGGCATCCTAATCCCGGGTGCCGATGCGTGTCGGGGCGATCTTATCAGGGCACTCCGCTCGAGGCCACGCCCCTTATTCGACGGCATCGCCCTCGTTGGCGCTTTGTAAGCGCCCGATCGTGCCAGTTCGTACCGCGGGCCCGCGGCCTCACGCGCCATGTAGGACGATCGGCGGTGCGATTGACGAAGCGGTACGGGTTTCAATTCTAGCGCGTACTCTACTGCCCGCGTCGGTGCGATCGACCGATGCACCTGAGAGGTGTTTTTCACCGCTCGATGCCACTCTGTACGTTTGTCACTCTCGACTCGTGAACGGGTACCCGTTTTCTCCTGCCACCAAGATTTAGGAATGTCCCGTTTTCTCCTGCGCCGAGACGCTGGCCCCCGCAATGGAATAAAGCTCGGGGCCGTTATCGGGCCGGCTCATTCGTCACTTGCGGCCTTCGATCCTGGCGATCGCTTCTGCCGCGGCCTTGCTGGCCCATGGTCTCTCTCGGTCTCTGGTGATCGCGCGGAGCCGGGGGAGTGCCTCAGTCAAGGCGCGCATCGCCTCCTCACTCGATGGGGTGCCCGGCGCGATCCGCGCGAGCGCCCTGGCGGCGGTTGCCATCACCTGAGGAGCGACGCCTCCCTCACCCGAGGACTCCTTGAGGACCTGGATCAGGTCGGGGACGGCCGACTCGGCGGCCGCGGCGAAGTCAGCCAGGGCATCGGCCGCCGCTATCCGAAAATTCGCCTCCGCCGGGCGGATTCGCAGCAACCTGTTCAGGGCCGCGATGGCCTCACCGGCCGACTTCGTCCTCGGTGCGATCCGGCCCAACGCCACGGAAGCCCGCCACGTAACGTCGAAGTGTTTCTCGCGCGCGGCCTCCTCAATGGCGAGGATCAGGTCGGGGACGGCCGATTCGGCGGCCGGACCAAAACCACCCAGGGCATCGGCTGCATCCGACCGGATTCCCGGCCTGCCGGCTCGCACGACCCCCCGCAGGCCCGCGATGACCACTCCGGCCGACTTCGGGCCCGCTGCGATCCGATTTAACACCTTGATCACGACCGCCGGATCTACGAGCGAATTGGTCGTCGGGGGCGGCTTCCACGACAGTGCACGGATCAACGCCGCGACCGCCGATTCGGCGTCCGGCCCGAATTCGCCCAGGGCCGCGACCGCCGCCGCGGAACGATTCGGGGACGTCTCTTGAATGAGCTCGGTCAAGACCGCAATGACCCGGCCGGCCGACTCGGTCTTGAGCGCAATCCTCGAAAGCGCCTGGATGGCCGATCGGTCCAGAGCCAGAATCCGGCGATCCACCGCGGCGGAATCGCTCCACTCTTCCCGCGCCATCGCGATCAGGGCCGGGACCGCCGCGCGGGCCTCGGAACCGAACGTCATCAGGACACGACAGGCCATGTCCCGGACCTGCTCATCCGGACTTTGAAGCGCCGCGATTAGCGTGGGAATGACGGCGGCGGATACCCCCGGAGGATGAATACCGACCTCGGTCCTCCTGAGAGCCGCGCGGAATGCGGGATCTTTGTCTTTCTCGATCATCTGAAGCAGCGAGGGGATCCAGGGGTCGAGACCGCGCCGGAAGTTGGTGAGGGCGACGAAGGCCGACGCTCGCACGCCGGCCGATTCGTCCTTCAAGGCATCGGCCAACTCCTGAGGCGGGTCGACCCCCGACGCCGGTGCGACCAACGTCAGCGGCCCAAGGGCCGCGTAACGAACCCCGGCATCTCGATCGCTCAGGCACTCCGTGAGGGCGATGAGCGCGGCCTTGTGGTCGATCAACCCGGCGGATTTCTCCGTGGAGATGATCGACGCCAACGCATTGGCCGCAGCGATCCGGACGCTGGGCTGCGGGTCCTTGAGCGAGCCAAGGAGCGATGCGATCGCGCCACGAACCATGTCATCCAGGGAGCCAGACTTGAGCGCGTCGGTCCCGATCGACCCCAGGGCCCTGGCCGCCTTCGACCGGACCTGTGCATCCTCATCGCCGAGCGCGACGATCAAGGGGGGGATGGCCGCCTGGCCATTTCCCAGGCCCGAGGTCTCGAGCCGCTCGATACCGCCGGCTCGCTCGGAAGCGTTCCGGGATCTCATGGCACGGATCGCCTCGTTTGCCCCGTGCTTGTTCGATGTCACCGTATGGACAATCCACCATAACACCCCGCAGCCGACGGCCAACGCGAGTATCGTTTGCAGGCCGATTCGGGAACGGGATGGCGGCGTTGTCCGGGAGTCGGCCCCTGACGGCCGTGAGCCGACGAGAGGGTCATCGGCATCTTCGATGGTCATAGGGGAATCCTCCAGGTCGCTACCTTACTGAATCCACCTCTCCCAGGGGCCGGTCAAGTCTTTTTTCTATGACATCTTGATCGTAGGTGACAACGGGCACGAATCCTGGGCGTCCGCAGCGAGCCCTCCGTGTCGCGAGTTGCGGCTCGGCACGGGTCTCCCGACCCCGCCCACGAGGCCGACCGAAGGTCTCCTCCGTCTCTTACGTCTCCTAATCTTGAATCTTGAATCCGATTCCTGCACAAACTCCGAGCCAGGCCGGGTCCGGTCGGGCCGATCAGTCGTGCCGGAGCGCCGTGACCGGGTCGACCTTCGCGGCGTGCCGGGCCGGGTAGAGCGCCGCGACGATCGTCACGCCGACGGTGAACGCGAGGACCGTCACGCCGATCCAGCGCGGGAAGGCGAAGATCGAGCCCGAGAGGTCGATGTTCATGTCGCGTTGGACCATCGAGCGGACCCACGCGTCGCCCGGGAACGAGATCAACCAGGCCAGCCCCAGGCCGAGCGACCCGCCGATCAGCCCGATCAGGCCCCCCTCGATGACATACACCGCCTGGAGCTGCCAGTCCGCCGCGCCGACGGCCTTCATGATGCCGATCTCCCTCCGCCGTTCCAGGACGCTCATCAGCATCGTGTTGGCGATCCCGAGCGACGACACGAGCAGGGCCACCCCGGCCACGCACGTCATCCCGCCGAAGATGAGCAGGTAAGTCAGCCGCTCGCGCTCGATGCGACCGACGATCGAACTGCCGTCCATGCCGAGCTCTTCGACCATGTTGACGACCTCCTTGACGTGACTCGTGTCGTCGACCAGCAGGACCGCCCGGTCAACACCCTCCTCGCGACGGGCCGGGTCGCGGAACATGAGCTCGACCGCGGTTCGCCGGGGCAGCACAAGGTCCGTGTAGGCGGGGAATTGGCTCCAGGCGTCCTTCTGCTCATCGTCGGTCAACTCGCGGAAGATCCCGACGACCCGGAAGTCGTCGGCGACGACGACCGGGTCGACCTTCGCCGATTCTCGCCGGATCGCCTTTCGCAGCGATGCGCCCTCCTCGGCGGTCAGGCTGAATCGGTCGAGCGTCCCCGGGATCTGCCAGGCAAGCTGGCTCAGCGCCGAGTTCTCCTCCCGGCTGCCGCTGGCCTTCGACCGATCCGATAGCGCGACATTGAAGCTCGGCCCATCTTCCTGGCCTCGAATCTCGATCCGCAGGGGCTTGCCGAGAACCTGGTCCAGGTCCGCGTCGTCGATCAGCCCGATCCGGTACGCGAACATCTCCGAGAGCAAGACCGATCTCTCGTTGCCCGAGTCGAACGACCGGCCGAAGATGACCCGCTTGCGGAACTCCGGGTCCTCGCCGGCGCCGGACGAGACGCTCGCCTCCTCGGGCCGGTTGCCCAGGGTCGCGACGACCCTGCTTCCGACGATCGGGATCATCCGCACGACATGATCGATGCGCGAAAGCGTTTCCAGCCGGTCCGGGGTCAGGGAGACGGACTCCCGGCGGGAACGACTCGGTCTGGCACGCTCGGCGAGGTCTTTGCGGATCCGCTCGCGGCGATCCGGCGACATCCGTCCGGCAACCTTCACGTCGTCCGCCTTCTTGGTCTCGACGGCCCGCCACCCCGGAGAGACCGTGACCTTCCGCAAGGCGTCTCCCTTGTTCGCCTCGCGCTGGATCGTCTGCTGGACCCCCTCGTCGATCGACAGGCTGGCGGCGAGTACGAACGCGCCGAAGACGACACCCAGGGTCGTCAGGCACGTGCGCATCTTCTGCTGGCCCAGCGAGGCCAGGGGCAAACGGAGCAAGTCGATCCAGCGCACAAGGCGATCCTCCAGCCACTCCCGATCAAATGCCCCCTGCCGCGACCTGGCCGTCGACCAGCCGGATAACCCGGTCCGTGCAGGTCGACGCCAGCTCCTCGTCGTGGGTGACGAGCACGAGGGTGGCGGCGTGCTCGCGGACGTGGTCGAGGATCAGGGCCATGACCTGCCGCGTCGTCTGACTGTCGAGGTTCCCCGTCGGCTCGTCGGCCAGGATAACCCGAGGCCGGTTGACCAGCGCCCGCGCGATGGCGACCCGCTGGCTCTCGCCTCCACTCAGTTGAGCAGGCCGATGATTGAGCCTCGCCCCGAGCCCGACGGCCTCCAGCGCCCCCCGGGCCGCGGCCAGCCGTTCGCGCGGCGATCGGCCCGCGAAGATCATCGGCAGCTCGACGTTCTCGACGGCCGACCGCGAGCCGATCAGGTTGAAGGACTGGAAGACCATACCCACGGTCGTCAACCGGAATCGGGCCATCTCGCGCCCGAAAGTTGGTGGAGGTCATGGCCGCCAACACTCAGTCCGCCCGAGGTGGGCCGGTCGAGTCCGCCCAGCAGGTTCAATAACGTCGACTTGCCCGACCCCGACTTGCCCAGCAGCGCCACCCGCTCACCGCCCGCGATCTCGAATGAGATCCCCCGCAGCGCCTCGACCTGGGCGTCTTTCGTCCCGTACACCTTCCGCACCTCGACGGCCCGGATCGCCATCCCATCCCCTCCCTCGCGATCCGATCCCATCGCCATCCAACCCCGATACGACCGGCCCATCTGACACCTGTCAACGGCCAATCATCCTACCAGATTTCCCGACCCCCGCCAGAGCCGACCCGTCACGACTGAGGGAGGGACCGATCGGTGCCCGATCGCGATGCTGGCCGGGCGCCGATCAGTCCGTTTCTCGAGGGTCAAATGGTCGGCCGTCAGCCATGAGTCAACCGCGGAGTTTCGTTCCACGCGCAAGCAAAGGGCACCAATTTGCTTGTATGCCACCGTCGCGGGCTACGGCGCCGACCGAACCAAAGTTCATGTCAAGATCGAGAACGGGGCTCAGGTTGCACCCCGAAGTCGAGGTGGCGCAGGTCAACGCCGACGATGTGAAATGGGGGCCACCGCAGGTTCACTGATGGCGTTCCACCACCGAAAATGGGAAGTTCCGTGCTCCCCTTGCTCCAAACTCGTCAGAGGCTTCCTCGTGGATGTCGGACCGGCGCAGATGAAGAACAGCAAACGTCGCGTTTTTCCCGCCTCGACAGGGCGGTCAACGGTAGCCGGTTCGAAGACATCCCGGCAACGACGGCCGGCAACCATCGCAGGTGAAGGAACGCGCATCATGGGCATTGGCGTGTCCAGGGGTGGGCGACCCGGCACTCTGGTAGCGCTAATTCGTGATTCGAGGCTCAGGTGGACTTTCCAAATCCAGGTTAACCTCCGGGTGCGCCTTGGCCCAAACGAGAAAGCTCTGCAAGTCCGGAAACGGCTCCTTCCGCAGCCCGCGCCCCAGGTAGGCCAGGAGACAGTCCATCAAGGTTCGTGGATATTTCTCTTCCGTGCCCTCGAGGTATGAACGTTGAAGTGGCATCACGGCAAGGGGATCCTTGAGCAGATTCACCACTTTCGTGGTGTCAACTGACTGGACTAGCCCTAAATTGAACAAACTTCGGGCCAACGAGCTCAACTGGTTAGGATCGGTCGTGGCCCGCATCGCCTCCACGAGCCTCACGGCCATTGGGGCGGTGAGCTTCGGATCCATCTTCTCCGTCAAGCCCGCCAGCCCTCCGGCCAAATCACTCAACTGGTTAGGATCGATCGTGGCCCGCATGGCCTCTACGATCTTCTCGACCAACTGGGCGGTGAGCTTCGGATCGATCTTCGCCGCCAAGCCCGCCAACCCTCGGGACAACGAGCTCAACTGGTTAGGATCGGTCGTGTCCCGCATCGCCTTGACGATCCTCTCGGCTCCCTGAGCGGTGAGCTTCGGATCGATCTTCGCCGCCAAGCCCGCCAGCCTTCGGCCAACCCACTCAACTGTTCAGGATCGGTCGTGGCCCGCATGGCCTCCACGATCTTCTCGGCCAACGGGCCGGTGAGCTTCGGATCCATCTTCTTCGCCAAGCCCGCCAACCCTGAGGCCAAATCATCGGTCGTGGCCGGCATGGCCTCCACGAGCCTCTCGGCTCCCAGGGCGGTGAGATTCGGATCGATCGTCCCCGCCAAGCCCGCCAGCCCTGGGGCCAAAGCACTCAACTGGTAAGGATCTTTCGTATCCCGCATCGCCTCCACGATCTTCCCGGCCAACTGGGCGGTGAGATTCGGATCGATCGTCCCCGCCAAGCCCGCCAGCCCTGGGGCCAACGCACTCAATTGGTAAGGATCGTTCGTGACATGCATCGCCTCGACGATCTTCTTGGCCAACGGGGCGATGGGGATCAAATCGATCTTCTGCACCAAGGCCGCGAGCCCCGATTTCAATGTACTCAACTCGTCATGATCGGTTGTGGCAAGAATCGCCTCGACCAGATCACCTCCGGCCAGGTTGGCCGCGGGAGCAAATCGTTCGGGGTCCGAGGCGAAGACGCGCGCCCGCCACAATCCCCGTGTCGCAAGCGAACGAGGAGTCACCCCCAGTGGCGCCGTCGCGAGTTCGGCGAGGAGCTTTTTTCGCTTCTGATGGGATCCGTCTAGTCCCACGATGGAGTGGGTCAGATACAGCTCTCGCTCAACAAATCGAGTCCCCGTCATTGATGACCGCAAGAGTTCACGGATGAACTGGCGTTTCACGGGCCATTCTGCACGCGCCAGTTTCCCGATCTGCTCCAACTCACCACCGCCTGGGGGCTTGGACAGGTAGTCCACGGCCCCCATGGCAGAGACGACATGCAGAGCCTCGCCAAGAGCGATCTGGTTGCTATAGAAGAGCCCGCCCATCCAGAGCGCGCCCCCAGCGCCGCGTAGGGCAGCAAGCGCAAGGTGCTGCCCAGGAAGTAAGGCCAGTAGCCGGCTGTCTCGACCTGGCGGCGCAATCCCGCAAGAGCCAGGAGTAGGGATTCCCAGGGAGAAAGCAGCGCGGTCCACCTGGCCCACCAGCCCCTGGCGGATCGGAATGCCGCGTGTTTCTGCCTGAGCAAGGCATTGGCCGAGTCCAACTGCCGTTGCACCTCCAGGACGATGGGGGCGAGGAAGTCATGGTAGAGCGACCACTCTGAAGCCTGAGTGTCAGCGGCGTCGATGCGCTCGCGGACGATCCGGAATGCGGGCCTGGCCAGCGCCCGCAACGCATCGAGGACTTGATCTTGCGTTCGTTGCACTCCCTCCGCGAGCGCGGAGATGGGAACGGCGATGGTCTTGGGCGGGCTGCCATGATCCACCATGGTCCGGAAGAGTTCGCACGCCGTTCTGCGGTCGATCCGGAGTAGGTCGGCGAAATGCAGCATCCCACGCCGAACATGCGCGATCTCCAGGGCTCGGGAGCCGCCTTTGCGCCGGTAATGGCGCGGTGTCAGGGAGTCGAGAGACGCGAGCCCCTGGAAGACCAGCGCCGCTCGGATGGGCAAGACTTCACCTTTCTCATCGGTAAGGTCGTGGATGAGACAGTCGGTCATCACCTGTGAGTCTGCATCCGCCAGCCCTGCCCCGGCGAGCATGTCTCTGAGCAGCACCCGAATCTTGTCGCTCGCGACGCCGGAAAGCGTGTAGGTTCCGGGCCGATTCAGGCGCAGGGATTCCAGCGAATCGAAGCGATCCCGCCTGGTCACGATGAGGACCTTGACGGCTTTCTTCTGCAAGGCTTCCTGGATCGCCCTCCACAGGCCGTTCTCCGCGACCAGGGTTTCGGGGGTGATCGATTTCCGATCCCGCAGGAACTGCTCCCGGTGGATGTTCTGGTAGTCGTCAAACTGGTCGAAGATGAGCAACGGGATGCGGTCAAGTCTTGAGTCGCAGGCCCGCAGAAGGTCCATGATTTGTTTCGTGCTACGCTTGCGTTCCGAGAGGCCGAGACGAGTACGCTCCTCGGCGGAAAGGCTGTCGAATAACTTGGACGCGAGCCGCGCGGATAGGTCGGCATCCCAGTTTTCCGAGGCACCATAGGTGTCCACGATGATGGGCAGCAAACGCAGATCGCTGCGATCGCGCCCGAGGAAGTCCCGCAAGCCGATGTTGATGAGGACACTCTTGCCGGCGCCGGACTCCCCGCTCAGGAAGACTAAATGCGCCTCGTCCAGACATTGCGCCAGCGACTCCAGGTCCGCCGTTCGTCCGACGAATTGTTCGGGGTTTTTCTCGGGCTCGAGGACGAGACGCCTGGCGTCCGGCCGACGGAGGCCGGCGGACAGGCCCCGCCAGAGGAAGAGAAGCCCCGTCAGCAGCAAAATGGTGAGACCGACCCAGATGGAGATCGGTGAGACAGATCTCAGGAAGGCGAGGTTCTCGACGATTGCTTTCAAGCGCCCGGTGATCTGGGCGACGACGCCGAGGAGCGATACCAGACTCAGTGTGCCACCGGCACCGATAACCACTTTCTCTCGCAGCGAGCGCGATTCGCCGGACTGTGAATTCTCTGGCAGCGACTGCGGAGGACGCGCCGGTTGAACGGTGACCGCTGCCTTGAGTTCCGAAATCTTGAGTTTGGCCTCGGCTTGTTGTGCGGTGTTCAACCGCCGGCCTTCCACATCGGTGATCGAGATGAAGGCCTCGGCTCTCTGAAGGGCCGCGAGCTTCTCTTCCCATTCCTGGATGGCGTCGTCGGAGGGCGTTGGTCGCGTTGTGCTCATGTCATCTCGCCTAGCTCGTCGAGCTTCCGCCGGGCCTCTTCGATCTGCTTCGCGAGTTTGAACCTCTGTGCCGGATCGGTTTCGATGGCCTCAGCTTCGAGGAGCATGGCGAGTTTCTCCCGCCACAGTGTGGCCGCACCGCTTTCCCGCCTGGCAGGCGGCACCGACTCAGGGTCGAGGAGCCGAAGCGACCTGGCGTCAATTCCCAGCTTCACGACGAGCTTTGGAGTGGAGTCCTCCGGGATTCCGGCCATCTGGAGCGCCGCGAGTGCCAGATCGAAAGACTCCTGCACGGTCCTTCCGAAGCCGATCCCCTGATACAACGCGGCGGCGAAGGCGATCGCAGCGTCGTCCCCGACCGGGCGCCTCATGCCGACGGCCGCATCGAGCGATTTGACGGCGGCCTTGGCCAGGGGCAGAGAATCGCAGGCGTTGAAGACCACCAACCGAATGTTGTCGGGGATGGCTCGGAAGACCGCGAGGAGCGCGGCTGGCGTGACGGTCCTGGACCTGCCTCGATTGTCCTCCAGGACCAGACCGCCCCTTTCCGCGTGGCCGCTGAAGTGGACGACGTGCGGCTTTTCCTCCAGCAACGCCTGGATCACGTCGCCTGTGCGTACGGCCCAGCGGGACGCCACTTCGACCAGATCCCGCCCGGCCAGGCGGATGCTCGTCCCCACTTCGCGGCATTCCTTGTCGAGCCGAAGAGCCGTGGTGTCGGTCGGGTTGGCGGCGAGAAACAGGATCTTGAGCTTTCTCATGAAGCCCATAATGGCGAAATCGAACGTATCCGCCAAGGATGTCCTGAATCCTGTTCGAGTGGAATTCCTGCCCAGATCAGGTCCATGCGGGTGCGACTCACAGTCCAAGGTCGTCAGCCACCTGACGCCTCTCAGGCCATACGAGGATGCATCATGGTCAACCTGAATCGTTCGCACCGACCCGGTCCCGACAAAGGTTCGGGCGAAGCAGTATCTCCGTGATCGTTTCGGGATGCAGGAGCCGATGGCGCCCGGCGCGGGCGTCGTCCACGCATCGACCACCAGCCCGGACGGGCCTCACGAGACCCCGGCCAACTAGGCCGAGGCCCGCAGGCGACGGGCATGCAGCAGCCTCGGCGCCAGGATGTGTTCGCACGGACCCATGCGCAGCCGGTTCTGCCGGTAGAAGTTTCAGTCACACCGGGCGTCCACCAGCGGTCCGACCGGCCCGAGCATCAGGTCCGATGATAGGTAAAGGTGGCAGAGAGAGCCCGATTCGAACACGGTTCTCCGAGCCCGATCGCTAACGCCCCCGGAAAATCCGTGAGGCGATCCCCGCTTCCGGGCATTACAGTCAAATCGGACGAGTACTCGGAGGGAGGGATTGAACATGACGGGCCGAGGGGCCGGACTGCTCGGGCAGATTCATCGGCTGTGGGACCTGGGCACATTCGCCGGGCTGACCGATGCCCAGCTCCTGGCGAGGTTCGCCGCCGGGCACGAGGACGGAGCCGAGTTCGCCTTCGAGGCCCTGATGGAGCGGCACGGGTCGATGGTCTTCCGAGTCTGCCTGGGCGTGCTCCGCGACGAGCATGCCGCGGAGGACGCTTTCCAGGCCACCTTCCTCGTGCTGGCCAGGAAGGCACGGTCGATCTGGGTGAAGGACTCGCTCGCGAGCTGGCTGCACGGCGTCGCGCATCGCGTCGCGGCCCGGTCGCGGTCCGACGCCGCACGTCGCCGGCGGCACGAGCGTCGACTCGGGGAAGCCCGCGGCCCGGCGTGCGAGCTCATGCCCGATCATCACCGTTCCGAGGCCTGGGCGATCCTCTCCGAGGAGATCGCCCGCCTCCCCGAGACGTACCGGGCGCCGGTCGTCCTCTGCTACCTGGAGGCGATGTCGTATCAGGCCGCGGCGGTTAGCCTCGGCGTGACCGAGGACACCGTGCGAGGCCGGTTGGCGCGGGCTCGCGAGCGGCTGCGCAAGAGCCTGGCCCGCCGAGGCGTCGAGGTCCCCGCCATCGTCGTGTCCGCGCGGCCGATGGTCGTAATCAGCCCCGGGCTGGTCCAGGCGACGGCCCGCGCCGCGATCGCCCTCTCGACGGGCGGGGCGGCAAACCTCGTCGTGATCTCTCGATCGGCGAAATCCTTGTATGAAAGGACGTGCAAGACCATGATACTGACCAAGTTGAAGGCGCTCGCGGCCGCCCTGGTATTCGGAGTGATCGCGGCCGGCGCGATCGTCGCGGCCCAGCAGCCCGGCGGCGACCGGGCGGAGCCGTCGGAACTCGCGACGAAGTCAGGGCCGTCGCTGCAAGCCACCGTCGGCCAGGACGGCAAGAAGGAGATCACCGTCGAGCCCAACCGATGCTGCATCGTGAGCGTCTACAGTACGGAGAGAGGCGTCGACCAGAATTTCCTCTACAATTTCGCCACCGTCAACATCCTACCCGAGATCAAGCGGATCCGGGGCGTCGGTAACGCCACGATCCCCGGCAACCTCCAGTATGCCATTCAGATCTTCCCGAATCCCGACCGCATGCGTGCCTACAGCGTGTCGTCCGAGGATGTCATCAAGGGTCTGTCGGAATCGAGGATCATTGACTCGCCCAACCGTTTTGGCGCGTCCTCGGGCCATGCGTCGCAACCGAAAGATTACCTGGCGACCTTTACCGGGCGCTTCAGCAAGCCGGAGCAGTACGGAAACATCATCTTGAAGGCGAATGCCGACGGCGAGATCCTGCGGATCAGAGACGTCGCCAAGGTCGAGCTGGGCGGTTCGATCTACGACATCATTTCGGACATCGACCGCCATCCCTCGGCGGCCATCGTGGTCCAGCAAACCCCCGTCTCCAACGCCGTCGCCGTCATCGATGAGATCAAGAAGAAGCTCGAGCAGATCAAGGAAAAGTCGTTCCCTCCCGGCATGAACTTCGAGATCACACCCCTGCTCGGTGTCTCGAAGGACCAGGGCACGATATGTGCGACCGTCCAGACTCCCCGAGGCTCGACGCTCGAGTACACCGATGGCAAGGCCCACGAGCTGCGGGCGATCGCCAGGGACATCGCAGGAATTACCTCGGTCTCCTCTCTGACCGGTTACAACGTCCTGACCGAGAGCCGGGGCCCGAACCTGGGGACCAGTCTCATCCATTGGAAGAACGGATCCCAGCATCAGTTGACCTCACGCCAGATCATCGAGATTCTCGAGGAAAAAGCCCGTGGGATTTCCAATGTGAAGTTCGAGTTCTTCGAGCCGCCCGCGGTTCCCGGTTCGGGCGCGCCGGCGCGATCGTGCCGTCCCAGCCGCCCGCCGGCGGGCTGGAGCCGTCGGCCCCCGCGACGAAGGTGCGACAGCCGGCGCCGGCCGTTCCCGTCAAGGGAGGCCATTTCATCGTCGACTGGATCCCCGCCGACGGCCAGGGACTCAAGAAGCAGATCACCGTCGACCCGACCCGGCACTGCACCCACCTGCCGTGGGTGAGCCAGAAGCGGGATGACCGGCCGAACGACGGGGCCGTTCGCGTCGACCTGGAGTACGGCAAGTACTACAAGGTCACCGCCGCCGGCGAAGCCTTCATGAGCGAGCAGACCGGCGCCGATGCCGACCCCTTCCCCGGCGTGGTCGTGATCTACCCCACCGACGAGGAGGATGGCTACGCCATTCGCCAGATCGTCCTGGCGCCGGGGAAGTCGATCACGTTCCGGTCTCCATGGCTGATCGCCCCCAACACCGAAATCTTCCTGCTCACGTTCTTCCTCGACACCTATGCCGGCGACCCCAAGCGAGGGAGTTATACGCTCACCATCGAGGAGACCGGCGAACGGGCCAGGCCCTGACCTGGAGCGTCTGGAAGAGTTCGAGAGGTTGTACCACGAACTCTCCATGGAGAACCGAAATCCTGGCTCGGAATCGAAGAGTCGTTGGCGGGGCGCAATAAGTGGTTCAACGTTGGTGAAGAGCCCGCCTCGGGAGACCGACCGGTCAGAGGCCGGTGTATGCCGGCCTGCCCTTACGAAAGACTCGATCTCTCTCGGCCGGGTTCGCTCATTTCCTCGACAACCAGTCGCGAAGATCCCGGGGGGTCAACTCGATCAAGGCGAGGCGTTCGACGAATCGGACTCGTCCGATTGGCCTCACGAGACCCCCGCCAGCTCCGCCGAGGCCCGCAGGCGACGGGCATGCAGCAGCCTCAGCGCCAGGATGTGCTCGCACGGACCCTTGCGCAGCCGGTTCTGCTGGTAGAAATTGCAGTCACACCGGGCGTCCACCACCCGCTCATCGCGGTCGAGCCGGAGCCAGGGCTCTTTCGGCTTCTCGCCGTGACGGACCACCCCATACAGCGAGAGACCGTCTCCATCCTCCTCGGTCGAGATCAGGAGCACGGCCCCCTGGTCGAGGAATCGCGCGGCGGATTCCTCGCGCTCGTTCTGGAACTTCAGCCGGTCCATCGGCAGCGGCTCGCGGCTGAGCTCGCGGAGCCGGTAGCACCGCTTCTCCAGGTCGTATACCGCCCTCCCGGCCTGCGTGTAAGCCGCCAGCGCGCCGAGGACCGGCGCACGGTCGAGATCCAGCCGACGCGCCAGCTCGTCGACGGTCGCCGACCAGCTCTCTCGCAACTCCGCGAAGACGCGACGCTTGGTGTGATCGTCCACCTCGGCCCGGGGAGCCAGCAGGTCGAAATTGCCCGACCCCGACCAGTCGTTCCGCGTCCACCCGGAGAGCCCCAGCGTATAAGACAGGTCGCCGAGGTCGGCGACGTAGAACGAGGGCATCCCCTTGCCCAGCAGGTGCACGGTGAATGACCGGGCCACCGGAATCAGCCGCTCGAGCGTGTGCAGCCTCCGGCGGCCCCAGACCCGGACCTCGTCGGCAACGTCTCCCTCGTAGAACGACCGGGGGCATGAGACCTCGTAACCCCACGGCTCGAACAGGACCCGTACGGGACGCCCCGGCTCGAGGCAGTATCGCATCGCCCTCGGCCCGACCAGCTCCTTGTGGCGCCGGAGGACCAAACAGATGTTATGGACGTCCATCGGATGGAGCCGGAATGTCAAGGCCGGCAACGCCATCGCCGAGCTGACCTGGAGGAACCCGCGCACCCAGGTGTCGGGCACGTCGATCTTGACCTCCTTGTGGGCAGGCTCCCCGGCCGTCGCGACTTCGAATCCGCTCGGGTCGATCGCGAACGTCGTGGTCTTGTAGCTGCGGATCTTCTGAAACTCGTCGTAGAGCGCCTCGGAATAGTCGATGTTGGTCGTCCCGCAGGCGAACTCGCCCACGTCTTCGAAGACCTCGTAGTTGGCCGCCAGCCGGCCATAGCTCGACTCGTCCTGGCTGAAACATTCGAAGAAGACCTGGTCGGGGTGGACCGTGATCACCGGGTCGAGCACGATCCACGCCTGATAGTCTCGCTTCAGCAAATACTGGAAGTAATCGCGCTTGGCATCCAGATAGGGTTTCTGCCTCCGGAGACTCCGCTGGTCGAGCTTCGTCATCTCCTCGCGGATCTCCCGGATCCGATCGGCCGTCGCCTTCCGGCGCACCGCCAACTCGGCGAGATCGACCTCCTCCTGGGTGGCCCGCCAGCGCATGTACTCGCTCCGGTCCTTCGGCTTCCAGCGGAGGTCGGAGACGACCACGTCGTGCAAGGCGCTGATCGCCTGCCGGAAGGCCAGCGGCTGGCGCAGGTTGCCCCGGAAGAAGGTCGGCTGGCGCAGGGTGTCAGGGGCGAACGACATCGACGTCCGGTCGATCGCGTTGCTCACGGTCGAGTCGCCGCCGAAGGCGAAGTCAAACTGCATGGCGCACCTCCGCGGCCCGGACCCGGATCGGCTGCGCGATCGAGGGGTGAGTCTCGTGAATCAACAACATCAGATCGAGCGCCCGGGCACGGTCGCCGATGACGGCCGTGGCGGACAGCGGTCCCAGCACCTCGGCCACGACCGCGGCCGCTTCCGGGCCCGATCGCGCCGCACGCTCGAGGAATGCGAATGCCCGCTCCTTGGCCACGCGGCCCTTGTTGACCCGGGTCAATACGGCCGTGCAGAAGAACTGGAGCCGGCGCACATGCGACGGGTTATCGGCCGCGAACCGGTCGAGGAAGTGGCCGGCGAACGCCTGCATGTCCGAGTCGGGATGCTCGCTCAGCTCCAGGGCATAACGCTCGCCGTCCTCCTCGCGGAACAGTCTTGAGATCATCTCGCGGCCGAACTGCTGGACGTCCGGCTTGACGCTGTCGCAGAGGCCCACCAGCGCCTCGGCGGGCCAGTCGGCGCCGGCCAGGCGGTCGCGGAACAGCGCGAAGGCCCACCGTCGCGAGTCCTCCCACCTGGCATCGGCCAACCGGTAAGCGTTGCGCAGGTCGGCCGCCAGCCGCTCGGGGTGCTCGCGGCCGATCTGCCAGACCGCCTCGCGGACCGAGAGGATATCGTGGCTCGCCAGCCGCACCAGGCGGTCGATGCCCAGCGTCTCCCAGTCCACATTGGTCGGCAGCAGCAGTCCGCCGATCTCCTGGGCGGGCCGGGAGCGCGAATCCAGGAGCCGCAGGACGGTCTCGGCCGGGAGGCGGTCGAGGTATCCCATCAGGTCCTCGCGGAGCACCCGTGCCGTATGGCTGGGCACCCCGCCCGGCGCGTCGGGCACCAGCAGCAGCTCGGCGAGCCGCCCCGCGATCTGCCGGCCGAAGTCGCGATCGGCCTGCGCCAGCCGTCGCACGGTCGCCCGGACATTCTCTCTCAGATCCGCCAGCGGGTTCCGCATCAACCAGATGAGCACTTCAACATTTTGCTTCAGTCGCGCGTCGTCGAACTGGTCGAGGACCTTCACGCCGACCCCCCGCACCAGGTCGTGGGGCGAGGCGAGCAGGGCGCGGAGGATGTCGGGAGGCGGCTGCTGGGCGAAGACATCGTGCCCGAGGATGATGTCGCCGGCCAGGCGCTGGACCATCGACAGCGGATGGGCCAGGAGGTCGCGAATGACCGGCTCTCCGATCCGACGGAGGACCGCTCGGAAGGCCACCAGCATCGTCTCGGCGATATCGCCGGCGCGGGCATCCTCATCAGGGCCCAGGGCCAGAAGCCGGGCGACCAGGCGGACGACCAGCGGCTCGGCCTCGGCGTCGGGCACGACCGTCCGGCGGAGCAGGTCGCGCGCGAACGAGCGGGTCTCGGGCTGAGGACTCGCCACGAGCCCGACGATCAGCGTGGCGTCGCGGCGGAGCGTACCCCAATGCGCCCCGGCCCACTCCTTCGCCTGTCGCCTCGCCTCGGCCAGCGAGCTATCCGCCAGGATCAGGACCAGTTCGGGATCGGGATTGGCCGGGTCGAACCGCTCGACGACCAGCTCCAGCCCGAGCCGGGCGGTCGGCTCGAACGCGCTCGCCGCCAGCCGCTTGACCGAGCCCAGGCCCAGCGCGCGGCAGAACTCGGGATTCCCGCGCAAGGCCCGCGCGGCGAATTCATGGACCCGGGTGCAGAGCGACTCGGTCGCCAGGCGCAGGAGCGCCTCGGGGGCCCGGTCCCAGAGCTCGCGGAACGCCTCCTCGCGCTGCGTCGGCACCGGATCGCCCGGCTTGTACGACGCCTTGCACACGAAGAAGCCGCTCCGAGTCGGTGCGTACCGCGGGCTATTCCAGTAGAGAATACGGTTGAAGACGTAATAGGTCCCGAATCGATCGATCGTCCTATTGCCCGTATTCCCCCAGCCGTGCAGCCGCTCGCCACCGGTGATGACCGACCGGGCATCGCCGTCCTTGAAGTTCAGCAGCACCTGTTCGGCCAGCCGCACGTAATCCGGCCCTCCCAGCCGGGCCCGATCGTAGAGAATCCTCCATGCGCGGCGAAGGAAGTACTTGCGCGTGGGGCCGGAGAAGGCCCTGAAGACCAGCCGATACCGCGAGTTTCGCGGATGCAGGTCGTTAGGCGCGATCTCGTAGCTCGACTTGCGGGATGGGCGTGTCGTCTCGAAGCGATGAACCAGCAGCCCGAGCATCTCGTCGTCGTCCCGATGTTCGGCGGCCTTGTACAGGTAGCGCACCATCTGGACGAGGTTGGGTACCAGCGGGGCCGAACGCAGGAACGCGAGCAAGACGGCTCGAGAGGGCTCGTCGTCCACCCAGTAGAGGTCGGCGAGCACGCCGTATCCTTCGGCTGGTCTCAGGTCCATCCACTGGCGGAGCAACGCCCGGTATTCCTGGTCCCTGCCCACTTTCTGGATGAAACGGTTCACATATCCTTGCCAGTAAGGCCGTCGGACGGCCGTGGGCAGTCCCGCCATCATCGCCTCGACGGCCCGCTCCCCGGCCTCGTCAACCGCCGCCACGAGCCGGTCTCGGAATTCGCCCGCCTGCCCCGACCTCGCGGCTGCCGCGAGGCCGGTATCCAGGCCGTCGAGCACCTGTCTCGCGGTCTCGGCCCGTTCTTCCGGCGTCATGATCAGCCGGATCGATTCGAGCGCGATCCGACGCGCCGCCGTGGGCGAACTGGGATCCATCGCGAGTGCGCGGAGTCTGGGGATGCTCTCGGCCGTCCCGCAACGCCCCAGCGCCCAGGCCGCGCTATAGAGGAGCAGCACATTCGTGTGGTCCCACGACCGTCGCCCATAACGATTCCTGTAGAAACTCGCGGGCGGATCCGCATCGCGATCCGCCGTGAGGGCCCAGGGCGACCACGTCGGCATCGGGCCTGTCAACGGGGGAGGAGGCGGCTCGACCTTCGGCGGTTTCTTCTCGCCGCGCAGGTAGCACCAGATGAGGGGCTCGGCCGCTCGGATGCGCAGCTCGCCCGCCCGCCAGACCACGCGCGACAGCTTCCAGTCCGTCACGAATCGGGCGTCGACACCGGCGTGCAATCGGACGAGGATCGCCGCCTCCCGCTGCGCCGCGACATCGACCGGGCCCGGGGCGGCCGCCGGACTAGTCGGCGTCGCGGCCGGTGCCGCGCCCGGCGCGTGATAACCCTTGCCGACCTTCTCGCCCACCAGCTCATCATAGATTTGCTCGGCCTTCGCCCTGGCCACGGGGACGGCCGTCTTCGATCCGCCCTGGAGCTTCGCACCCCTCCGCCCGTAGCGGAAGTTGACCACGAATCGGTCGGGACCGACCTCGCACAGGTCGACCTCATAGACCTTGTCCGACTTGCCCTCGCGGAATTCAAGGGCGATCGTCTTGACCAGTTTCATCGCGCCGACCCCTCGCCTCGCGGACGCACCCCGGAGACCTCGCCGACCGATCGCCCATTCTAACGGACGACCTCGCGACAATCACCAGGTCCGTCTCCGCCGGCCGGCGGCGCTCGACTCGTTTCGGGATCACACGGTGGTATGATAAGTCCCGGCGTCGCCTCTTGGCATTCCCCGACGCCCGAGGAGTCCCGACCATGACGAGCCCGACGACCCTCAAGACGTCCCGCCTCGACCTGCGCCTCTGGCGGGATGAAGACCTGCCGGCCCTGGCGGCGATGAACGCCGACCCTCGCGTCATGGAGTTCTTCCCGAAAGTCCTCGACCGCGCCGAGAGCGACGCGATGGCGGCCCGAGTCCGCGACCACTTCGCCCGCCGCGGTTTCGGGTTCTGGGTCGTGGAGGTCCCGGGAATCGCCGACTTCATCGGCTTCGTCGGCCTGGCCGTGCCGACGTTCGAAACCCACTTCACGCCCTGCGTCGAGATCGGCTGGCGACTCATCCCCGAGCATTGGGGCAAGGGTTACGCCACCGAGGCCGCCCTCGCCTCGCTCGACTTCGGATTCCGACAGCTCGGCCTCGACGAGATCGTCTCGTTCACGGCCCTGTCAAACGTACGATCGAGGCGCGTCATGGAGCGCATCGGCATGTCGCACACGCCCGCCGATGATTTCGATCATCCGTCCATCCCCGAAGGGCACCCCCTCCGACGCCATGTCCTATACCGAGCCCGAAGCTCTGTCAAACTCCCCGCCCATCGCTAATCGGAATCGGTTCTCCTGACATTCGATTTCTGTGCGAGGCGGTCTGGCCTCGATAATCGAATCTGAACCACGGATTGCACGTATATCACGGATCAGAATTCTGATCGTATGCCTTTCCCATCGGTGTTATCCGTGCAATCCGTGGCTCAATTTCTCCCTGTCTCATTCGGCTCGACCGGACTCGAGTTATACGAACAAACTCGTCATCGGACTACCATTATTGATTCGCAATGGCCGCCCGAGCGGATCGCGGATCTCGGTCGCCGGGTCGATGCCGAGGCTATGGAAGATCGTGGCGCCGATGTCGTCGGGGCTGACGGGGTCGCGAGCCGGATAGGCGGCCCAGCGGTCCGAGGCGCCGTGGACGGCCCCGCCCCGGATGCCGGCGCCCGCCATGACGGCGCTATAGCAGTGCGGCCAGTGCTCGCGACCGGCGTTACCGGCCGTGATATGCGGCTTGCGACCGAACTCGCCGACCCAGACGATCAGCGTCTCATCGAGCAATCCGCGCGCCTCCATGTCGTCGAGCAATGCGGACAGCCCCTGGTCGGCGGGGGGCATGAGCCGGTCCTTGAGCTGGTTGAAGTTATCCCCGTGCGTATCCCAGAAATTCGAATGGTCATCGTGCCAGTTGACCGATACCAGCGGGACCCCGGCCTCGATCAAGCGTCGGGCCAGCAGCAGGCACTGCCCGTGGATATTCCGCCCGTATCGGTCGCGGACGCGCGGATCCTCGCGATCGATCGCGAAGGCGCCGAGCGCCTCGGCCGAGCCGAGCGAGTCGAGCGCCCGCTCGCAGAATCCGTCCCAGGCCGCCGGCCCGGTCCCCGAGAGACCCGCCTGCCGATCGATCGCGGATCGCAACGCCCGACGACCGCCCAGCCGATCGGACGTGATACCCTCCGGCAGTCCCAGCCCTTCCACCCGGAAGTCGGGCGCGTTCGGATCCCCGACGACCCCGAACGGGTCGTAAGCCTTGCCGAGCCAGCCGCCGTGCTGGCCGGGAGCCTTGCCGCCGGGCGCCGCCGGATGCGCGACGCTCCACGGCATCGTCACGGCCTGGGGAAGGCTCCCACGCCTGGGCCGCACGCGAGCGATCAGCGAACCGAGATGCGGCCAGTCGTTGGGCGACGGCCCGGCCGCGTCCGAGTACTGCGTCGGCGCGACGTGCCCGGTCGTGACCCGGTGCGCCGTCGAGAGGTGCGTGAAGTCATCGTGGCACATCGACCGGACGATCGCGAGCTTGTCCGTCCGGGTCGCCAGCATCGGGAAATGTTCGCTGATCCGGACGCCCGGCGTCCGGGTCGCGATCGTCTTGAAGCTGCCGCGAATCTCCGCGGGCGCATCGGGCTTCGGGTCCCATGTATCGAGCTGGCTCGGCCCGCCCCACATGAAGATCAACAGGCACGATTTCGCCCGACCGAATCCCCCCGGTCCCGCCGCGACCGCGCGGTTCCGAAACAACTCGGACAGGCCCAGGCCCGTCATCGCCAGCGCACCGGCCCGCAAGGCATCGCGACGCGACCGACCCCGCCGCCGGAAATCCTGGCAACCACTCCCCCTCGCCCGCCCCGTCCCCGAATCAGCCATCGAATCGGCCTCGATATTCAACCTTTGATCAACAATTCCTCACCAGGGACTCTACCCGACTCCGGGGTCCCCCGTCCACTGTCCTGGCGGGAGCCGCTCGCCTGCCACAGCCCTGCGACCAGGGTCGTCCTCCCGATCGGAGATTTCCCCCTTGCTCCGACTCCTCGCTTGTCCGACAATTGTCCTGAGCACGACACCGTCGGATTACGTGATGCTGGGAGATCATCGATCCATGACGACCCCGCTTGAAGAGCCTGCCATCACGACGCCGGCTGCGGGTCGGACGCCGAGTAAGATGATGCAGTTGCTGCGGAAGAGGCTGCGGCAACTGTTGAGGGCGGCCGTGGGCCTGGCAATCTTCCTCGCCGTGGCCGGTCCGATATTCGCGATCTGGTGGCTGACCAGCCTGAATGGGCTCCCCGACATCGGCGATCCATTCGACGTGGCGGAGTTCCGCTCGTTTCAGGTCGCCGAGGATCAGAATGCCTTCAGCTTCCTCCGGCGGGCGCAGGCCAAGCTCACGAACGCGCCGCAGTGGCCGCGAGCGATCGATTCGTCGGATCCGACGGACGTCTGGGCCGAGGCCGATCCGAAGGTCCGCGGCTGGGTGGAGGAGAATCGTGAGGCGCTCGCGCTGTTCCTGCGGGGCGCCGATCGCACCGAGGGGATCTCGCGTCCGGCCGGTCAGCCCCATTCGCTGGAATACTCCTTCATCCATCCCAGAGACCTCGTGATTCTCGTGTTGCTGGAGGGTGCCGGACGCGCGGAGAAGGGCGACCCCGCGGGTGCCTGGGAGTGCTATCGCGGGGTCCTGCGCACGGCGACCCATTTCCAGAGGCGCGGGGATGTCTACGAGCGATGGACCGCCGATTCGATGCAAGTCCCGTTGCAGAAGGGACTGGCGACCTGGGCCGCCGATCCGAGCACCCCGATCCCCCTGGTTCGCCGCGCCTTGGAAGAAGTTCTCGAGAGCCGACCGCGACCCGAATGGGAGGCCTTCTCGCTGAAGCTCACCTATCTCGATCTGACTCGCGATATGGCCGCGCCCGTGAATTACATCCAGCGCGCGATCGACGAGAAGGATACTTATTGGCTGGCCGGGTACGAGATACCCATCGACCTGTCGGCGCATCTCTACCCGGTCCATCGATTTCTCAAGCGCGAACCCGAGCGCAGCCTGCGCGTCCTCCGGCTGATCTTCGCCAACTGGCTGGCCCATCTCGAAGTCCCCGAGCTGCGGGGGAATCGACCTGCCGTCCGCGCCGTGCTCTCATCCGGGGGGAGCACCAACAGCGTGTTGCTCTACCCCATCAGCCCCAAAGCCCCGCCCGCCGCCCGCGCGGTCCCGCCCCTGACGGTGGCGAATTGGATCGTCTCCACGCTCGATCTCAAGTCATTCCCATGGGCCGTCATGTGGACACAAGTCCACTTCCAGGAACTGCGGAGTTACCGCCGGTTGGTCGTCTCACTGGCCGAGGAACTCTATCGCCGCGAGCGCGGGACGATGCCACCGTCCGACGAGGCGCTGGTGGGGACCTACCTACAGGCCCTCCCCGAAGACGGCTCGGCCGGCCTCGACGACGGCACGGCGCCAACCGTGCGGGATTCCGGGGCCGTAGACGGAATGCCGCCGAAGTAGGGATCAGGCCAGGATCTCGTGGACCACTTCGCCATGGACGTCCGTGAGGCGGAAGTCCCGGCCCGCGTATCGGTAGGTCAGCTTGGTATGATCGAGGCCGAGTCGATTGAGGATCGTGGCGTGCAGGTCGTGGACGTGGACCTTGTCCTCGACGGAGTAGTAGCCGTAGTCGTCGGTCTTGCCGTAAACGACCCCGTTCTTGACCCCGCCTCCGGCCATCCACATCGTGTATCCGTGCGGGTTGTGATCGCGCCCGTCGTTGCCTTCCGAGGTCGGCGTCCGGCCGAACTCGCCACCCCAGAGCACCAGCGTATCCTCGAGCAAGCCCCGCGCCTTCAGGTCCTTGAGCAAGCCCGCGATCGGCCGGTCGATCTCGCGCGCGTTCTGCGCGACGTCCTTCTTCAGCGCATCATGCTGGTCCCACTTGTAGCTGTGCGAGACCTGGACGAACCGGACCCCGCTCTCGGCGAAACGCCGGGCCATGAGGCATTGCCGGCCGAAGTCGCGGGTGGTCGGGTCATCGAGCCCATACAGCCTCTGCGTCGCCGCCGATTCCTTCGAAATCTCCTGGATCTCCGGCGCCGCCGCCTGCATCCGGAACGCCAGCTCGAACGACGCGATCCGGCCCTCGAGAGCCGCATCGGCCCCGGATTGATCCAGGTGGTCGCGATTCATCTCCTGGATCAGGTCCAGATTCAGGCGTTGCAGCTTCCTCGATGTGGATGTGTTCGTGATGAATGGGATCTTCGCCCGATCCGAACCGATCCCGGTCGCGCCGATGGGCGTGCCCTGATAGACCGCCGGCAGGAACGCCGAGCTCCAGTTGTTCACGCCGCCGTGACTGAGATTCGGGCAGATGGTGATGAATCCCGGCAAGTCCTGATTCTCGGTCCCGAGCCCGTAAGTGATCCAAGAACCCATACTCGGCCGGACGAACGTATCGCTTCCGGTGTGGAGTTCCAGCAAGGCTCCCCCGTGCCGCGAGTTGGACCCGTGCATCGAGTTGATGACGCAGAGGTCGTCCACGCACCCGGCTAGATGCGGGAACAGCTCGCTGACCGCGATCCCGCTCTCGCCATACTTCCGGAACCGGAACGGCGAGCGGAGCAGATTCCCCGTCTTGCCCGACACCACCCGAGGCTTGGCGAACGGCAGGGGCTTGCCATTATCGCGCTCCAGGAGCGGCTTATGGTCGAACGTGTCGACTTGCGACGGCCCGCCGTGCATGAACAGGAAGATGACCCGCTTCGCGCTGGCCGGGAAATGTCCCTCGCGAGGCGCCAGCGGATTGCGGCGATCATGAGTCTCCGCCCGTGCTTCCTCGGCCATCAGGCCCGCCAGCGCCAGCGCCGCGAATCCGCCGCCGCTCCGTCGCAGGAGATCGCGACGCGACATCACCGGCTCGCCGATCGAATTCCAGTGCTCATTCATGGCGATTGGACCTCACGAATTCGTTCGATCGGGTCAGAGTTAATGAATTTCATCCTGTTGATCCTGTCAATCCTGTCTAACTGAATTTGAATCAATTCTGACAGGATTGACAGGATCAACATGATGAAATCGGCAAAGATTGGGGATTTCGTCATCGAAAATCGATAGCTACTCAGTCGAGATACAGGAACTCGCTGGACGAGAAGATGGCCTGACAGAGGAGCTCCCAGGCCCGTTGCGGACGCGCCTCGCGCCCGACCCCCTCCGCCTCCAGTTCTCGCTCGAACCGCCGCAAATAATCTTCGGCACGATCGATTTCTCTCGATGTCGCAGGCCGCCCATATGCCCTCCGGAACGCCAGTCGGATGCGTCCGGCAGCATCGAGATCGCTCCGCTCGAGCAACCCTTTCGCCATCGCCCTCGAGCTCCTCAAGACGACCCGGTCGTTCATCATGAAGAGTGCCTGGGGCGCGACGGTCGTCGGAATCCGCTTGCCATTGGAATTGCTCGGGTCGGCGAAATCGAAGGCCTGGAACACGTCGTACAACCCGCTCCGGATCACGGGCAGGTAGACGGATCGGCGATTCACGTCGTAGGTGACGGACCCCGCACCCCCGGTATTGTTCACGTACTCATGATTCTTGGTCGGCAGGATCGAGCCTCCCATGGTCGTATCGAGCTCGCCGCTGACGGCCAGGATCGCGTCCCGGATCGCCTCCGCCTCCAGCCGCCTCCGGCTGAAATGCGAAAGCAAGCGATTCTCCGGGTCCACCTGGACGGCGCGGGCGTCCTCCCGCGTGCTCATCTGGTAGGTCGATGAGAGCATGATCAATCGATGCATGGCCTTGACCGACCAGCCCGATTCCACGAACCGACGCGACAGCCAGTCGAGCAGGTCGGGCTTGTCGGGCCGTTCGCCCAGTAGCCCGAAGTTATCGGGCGAGCGGACAATCGCCTCGCCGAAATGCCCGAGCCAGATCCGGTTGACCATCACCCGTGCGGTCAGCGGATGTTCCGGCCGTGTCAGCCAGTTCGCGAGCTCTAGCCGTCCGCTCCTGGACCGGTCGACGACCGTGCCATCGGTCCGAGCCAGGACCGCGGGGAAGCGTCGCGGCACTTCCTCGCCGAGCGTGAGATGGCTGCCTCGAATGTGGACCCGAAGATGCGTCGGCTGACGCTCCTCGACGCCCATAACGACCGGTACGGCCGGGGCATTCTTCTGGAATTCCACCAGGCTCGCCCGCTTCCGCTTCAACTCCTCGGCGAGCTTCGCGGCCTGCTCCTTCGGGGTCGCCTTCCTGGCTTGCTCGGCGATCGACCGGATCTCCGCCTTGCGAGCGGCGACTTCCTCCTGGAATTTCCGGATCGCCTCGCCCTCGGCTTCCGTGCCCAGCGGCCGCTCGTTCCACATCGCGACGACCTTATGATTGGCCATCGTCCTGGTCGACTTGAAGATCCCGGCGAGTCCGTAATAGTCGGTGGTCGGGATCGGGTCGAACTTGTGGTCGTGGCACCGGGCGCATCCCAGGGTCAGGCCCATGAATACGCGTCCCACGGTATCGACCTGCTCGTCGATGATATCCATCTCCATCTTCACCGGATCGTCCTCGGCGAGCATCTTCGGCCCGAGCACCAGGAACCCGGTCGCGACGAGATGGTCTCGATTGGCCGCCTCGTCGCCGAAGCGTGGGAGCAGGTCGCCGGCAATCTGCTCCTTCAAGAACTGGTCGTAGGGCTTATCCTGGTTGAAGGCCCGGATCACGTAATCGCGATAGCGAAACGCGTTCGAATAGGCCACATTCTCATCCATGCCGTTGGAGTCGGCGTACCGCGCCAGATCGAGCCAGTGCCTCCCCCAGCGCTCCCCGTATCGGGGCGATGCCAGCAGGCGATCGACGACCTTGGCGAACGCGTCCGGCGTCGTATCCGCGAGGAACGCGTTGACCACTTCGGGAGTCGGAGGCAACCCCGTCAGGTCGAATGTGGCCCGGCGAATCAGGGTCGCTTTCCCGGCGAGAGGCGCCGGCGCCAGCCCCTTCTGCTCCAGGTCGCGAAGGACGAATCGATCCAGAGCCGACTTCGCCCAGGAGCCCGCCTTGACGTCGGGCGTCGTCGGGTCAAGCGACGGCTGGAACGCCCAGAACGGGCTAGATTCTCGCACCGCCCACGGACTGCTCGGATTCGAGACCGCGGCCTTGACTGGACTCGCACTCGGCCATACCGCTCCCGCGCGGACCCATTCGACCAGGGCGGCCACGTCCGGTTCGCTCAGCTTCGCCTTCGGAGGCATCTTGAGGTCATTCTGGTAGCGGACCGCCTCGATGAGCAGGCTCTCGTCGGGCTTCCCGGCGGCCACGACGGCACCGGTCTCCCCGCCTCTCGCAAATCCGTCCGCCGAGTCGAGGCGCAACCCGCCCTTGTGTTTCTCCGCGCCGTGACATCTCCAGCAATGGTCCGCAAGCAGGGGCCGGATCTTCTTCTCGAAGTGATCGCGGACCCCCGAGGCCGACGGCTCACCCGCCGCCGCGGCCATCGGAATCAGCACAAGAACGCACCCCAGAAGCCTGGCCCACATCCGCTCCTCACTTCGTTAGACGCGCGTCTCCCGGCACGTTAAACAACTGTTGTACCACGTCCCGAATGAGTTTTCCCAGACCAGATTGCCGACGCCGACCAGACCAGTCCGGCGAGGAAGCCGCATCCGACCAGGAACGCGGGCAGTCCGACCCATTCTTCCACGTGATGCCAGTGAAGCTCGCCCCTCGTTTCGTCGATGAAGGCGTAATACAGGTCGAACGCCGCGAGCCATCCGAAATAGCATGCGACCAGCACCACCCGGACGCTCCGCCCCTTCACGTATTCCCAGTGCCGGACGACCCACGACGAACCCAGGACAAACGTCACCATTTGATATTGCGGGAAACCATTCTGATAGAACAGCAGCATCGCGGTCACTGCGACCACCGCGGCCGTCTCGATGTCCGGCCGGCGGACTCGGTACCACGACCACGCGCGCAAGAGAGCCAGGAACATGAGCAGCGGGGCCAGGTGGTCGTAGCTCGACGCGCCCCAGAGCCAGACGAGCGGCGAATACGGCCCGCGGATGTATCGGAAGATCGACAGCGCGGTCGATCTCCGCGTCGCCGCGAACGTGAGCGGAAGCATCGTCGATCGTCCCCACCAGGCGATGCTCAGCCCCATCCCGAGGCCAATCGCCGCGACGACCGCCAGCAGGAACCGGTACCGGATCCGCCCGCGATCGATGGCCAGGAACGGCACCAGCGCGATCGGCACGAATTTCAGCAAGACGCCCGTCGCCAGCGAGACCCCGGCGAGCGTATCGCATCGACGTTCCCACGCGCGAATCGCCCCCAGGCAAGCCAATCCGACCAGGATGTCGAAATGCCCACGGATCGCGATCTCGACCCAGGGAAACGGGTTCCAGAACAGCGCGGTCAGGGCGACCACCGCGAGTCCCGAGGTCGGTCGGCCGGCAAGGAACCACCGGACTTGCGAGATCGCGAACAGCAGATAGGCGCCGGCGAACAGCAGCTTGGGTGCCAGCGGGTTCACCCATGCCAGCCGCGCCAGCAGGTTGAAGAGTGGCCCGTAGGCATTCAGCGGCGCCAGGCCGAATCGCCCCGGGACGATAAACCAGGGGTCATGCCCCAGCCGCACCTCGGCCCACATCTGGAGGTACAGATAATAATCCTGGCATGGCCCCGTGACGACGGCCACCGCCAGAAACACCAACGAGACGCCCCCCAGCAGGAGTCGTGTCGGCCGCCCCGCCCGTAACTCCCGGGAGCCGGACGCATCGTTGAGACCGAAATCCAACCCGCGGAGGACCACGACGATCGCCAGATGGATGGCCAGCGCGATCAACACGGCCCCGGAGAATTCGCTCCAGGCACCCAGGATGCCTTGAGTGATGAAGGGCGCGGGCGGGTTCCGGATGAACCGTTGCAAACCCGAGACGAACCGTCCCGGATCCTCCTCGATGAGGAGCGGAGGCACGACCCATCGGGCGAACGCCGCCCACGCGAACCCCAGCGCGGCGTACGTCGCGATCGGTGCCTTCAATCGAAATCGAAAATGCGCGTGCTGTGCGATCACGGAGAATCGTGTGCTCCTCCATCCCGGACGCGAAGACGAAGACGGCGCAGCCGGCGAGCCCCGGGAACGCCCACGCCCGGAACGCCATCTTGGAGAGGTCTCATTCGGAATGTATTCTTTCCAACAAGGGACGACAACCGGTCGCTTCGCGCCGGGCTTGCGCTCGGGAGCGCGAACCGGTTACGGGCTGCCGGCCACGGATGGTCCCCGGGATCTTGTCGAAAGGGGGAGTGTCTTGCCACCCAGGAACGTCGATGAGTACATCGCGACATTTTCACCCGAGGTCCGATCGATCCTGGAGAAGATCCGATCGACGGTCCGAGAAGCGGCGCCGGAGGCGGAGGAGAAGATCAGCTATCGAATGCCGACCTTCGCGCTGAACGGCAATCTCATCCACTTCGCCGCTTTCAAGAATCACATCGGGCTCTACCCCCCGGTGGAGGGAGACGAGGAACTCCAGGCCGAGCTCTCGCGCTATCGAGGCGAGAAGGGAAACCTGAAGTTTCCCCTGGATGAACCGATCCCTTACGCCCTGATCCGAAGGATCGTGAAGGCCAGGGTCAAGGAGCACTCGGAAAAGGCCGGATCGAAGCGGAGCAGGAAGTAGCGAGCTGATGCGGCCGTTGTAGCCGGGGTCTGCGACCCCGGTTTCAAAGATCTGCGACAGAATGCAACTCCTGCGTTATCCTCTCCAGGAGCGACGGACCTGCCGGTCGTCGCTTTATCGGCCCTGTTGTCACTGGCCGACTGGCTCGGTCGAAAAAGATCATCTTCAGGAGTCAACTCATGCATCCCCGCCATGACAGAGCAGTCCCCCCCCGCGCCGGGTGACGAACCCCGGCCTTCACGCGAGCGACTCGACCTGGGGAACGCTCACCGCGAATCAGAGGCAGATACTCCTCCACGCCCTCAGCCGGCTGCTTGTCCGGCGCCTGCCCGCCTCCGACGGCAAGGAGGTGCGCGATGACCAGAGCTGACGTCACCCCGCAATCGAGGCCCGTCGAGTCCACCAAGATCACTGATGGCCATCGGGCCAAGCTGGCCGTCGTATACGTCCGCCAGTCGACGCCACAGCAGGTGGTCGAGAACCGGGAATCACTCGCTCGGCAGTACGCCCTGGCCGATCACGCCCGCTCCCTGGGCTGGCCGACCGAGCGCGTCCTTGTGATCGATGAAGACCTCGGTCTGAGCGGGCGTACGGCCGACATGCGGCTCGGTTTCCAACGCTTGCTGGCCGAGGTCAGCATGGACCATGTCGGTCTGGTCCTCGGGCTGGAGATGAGCCGCCTCTCCCGATCGTGTAAGGACTGGCATCACCTCCTCGAAGTCTGCGCCATCTTCGGTGCCTTGCTGGCCGATCAGGACGGGATCTACGACCCCTCCGATCCCAACGACAGGCTTCTGCTCGGGCTGAAGGGCCAGATCTCTGAACTGGAGCTTCATACGATCCGCAGCCGTCTGGTCCGTGGCAAATTGAACAAGGCGCGCCGGGGCGAGCTGTTCATCAACGCGCCGACCGGGTACGTGAAGACACCGGCCGGTGGCCTGGCGATGGACCCCGACGAGCAGGTCCGATTCGTCGTCCGACTGATCTTCGACAAGTTCGAGGAACTGGGAACCGCCCACGCCGTTGCGGCGTACCTGAGGCAGAACCACATTCGGCTCGGCGTCCGCCCTCATGACGGGCCGAATCGGGGAAATCTTGAATGGCGTCCAATGCTCGTGAGCACCGTCTACCGCGTCCTGACCCATCCGGCTTACGCCGGAACCTATGCCTATGGGCGGACCCCGATCGAACCGAAACGCCGTCGCCGGAACGGTCAACCGGGCATCCGGCTCGCCCCGATGGCAGAATGGGCGGTTACCCTGCACGACCGCCTGCCGGCCTATATCACCTGGGAGCAATACCTTCGCAACACCGAGAGACTCCGCCAAAACCGCACGACTGCCACGACCCGAGGCAACGCACGTCAGGGCGTCGCGTTGCTCAGCGGGTTGGTGTTCTGCGGCCGGTGCGGCCGGCGGAAGGTCGTGCTCTATAGCAATAAATCACGGCCACGCTATGAGTGCGTGACCCACCTCCAGCCCGGTGAATCTCGGACCTGCCCCGGGATCAGTGCAGCGGCTTTGGACGCGGTCGTTGGTGAGCGGGTACTACAGGCATTGACACCGGCAGGGATCGAGTTGAGCCTGACGGCGGCCGAAGACATCGAGCGGGAGCGGGCCCGCCTTGATACCCATTGGCGGGCGGAACTGGAGCGAACCGGATACGAGGCCCGCCTGGCCGAGCGGAGCTACCGGGCCGTCGACCCGGACAACCGGCTGGTCGCGCGGACGCTGGAACAGCGATGGGAGGAGACCCTGAGGCGTGAGCAGGAGGCCCGCGAAGGTTACGATCGTTTTCGCCGCGAGTTGCCACGGCGACTCTCATCGGAGGACCTCGAACGAATCCGGGCGCTGGCCGTCAACATCCCGTCCTTGTGGAGCGCCACCGATACCACGGTGGCGGACCGCAAGGAAATCGTCCGTGCCCTCGTCGAGAAGGTGACGGTGACGGTGCATGGAAACATCGAGCAGGCTGTGCTTCGCAGCGATTGGCTCGGAGGAACGTCAATCGAGGACGCTTTGCGGCGGCCGATCAGCCGATACGAGCGGTTGCGAGATTATCCCCGGATGCGGAGTCTGGTCGTGGCAGGCGTCGCGGCCGGTCAGACTTCCGAGGAGATCGCCGAATGCCTCAACCGGGAAGGCTTTCGCCCACCATCGTGTCGCGTTGACCGGTTCACTCCGGAGCTGGCCAGGGGGCTGGTTTACCGGCTGGGCCTCGGTCCGACGCGTCGGCCGGCTGAATTGCTGTCCGTCGATGAGTGGTGGGGCCGCGACCTGGCGGACGAGCTCGGGTTGAGCTACAACCGACTCAAGGATTGGGTGACCAGGGGCTACGTTCATGTTCGAAGGGTCGGCGACCGAGGGAATCTCGTGATCTGGGCCGATGCGGAAGAGCGGGTCCGGCTCAGCCGGCTCCGGGATCATCGTCGTCCCGGTAACTCAAAGTATTTTCCGGACGAGTTGACTCGCCTCAAAGATCGTTCGGATCAGAAGTGAGCATGCCAGGCTGGACAAGGCGATCCGATTCATCGGCGGCGAGTGAGTCTTTCACGTATTGACTTGGCATCACCCACCCTCGAATTCCTGCGTATCTGAGGTCGGAACACGCAACGACTGCGTGTTCCGACTCATGTCGATGCCATCACCGAGTTTTGGAATTGGCGTTCTTGCCGGGGAATCCGCTGGTTTCGCCCCGGGGGCGGCCGAGCCCCTGCGGGCCCGAGTGCGTGAAAGTGGGCGGAAGACGCACCCAACTGAGCCCAGGCCGAATGAGTTGTCTCACTTGCTCGCCGCGGGCGAGGGACCAAGCGAGCGAGGCCGGCATGGGCGAACGGAGCCGGTCAGCCGGCGCGGGCGAACGGATCATTCGGGAAGGCCAAGTCCATCCGTAGGAGTTGGAAGTCGCCGCGTGCCCGCAACGGGTCGAGGTCCGGGTCATCCTCGATCCGGTTGAGCCCGGCCGGTCCTCCAAAGAAATCGGCGGCGCGGGCCTCCCCCAGCCGACGGATCGCGTCGGCCGAGAGTCGTTCTGCCCGCGCGTCCCGCTCGGCTGGCCCCATCGACGCGTCGCCCCGGGCCGCAGCCGACGCGAGGCTCAAGACGCACGCCAGGGCGTAGCCGCGAGGGCCGGCCGGGATCGATCCGACCCCGGCCATCGCCTCCGTCTCGGCGACGGCGCCCCGATGGTCGCCCGACCGCGCGGGCGCGAGCCCGGCCGAGCCTTAGGTCGTCGCGGGTCTTTTCGTCGCCACGGTCCACGGCCCGGTCCCAGTCCGCGACGGCTTCCGCGTGACGGCCGAGACGGCCGAGGGCCTCGGCGCGTCCCTCGTAGGCGTCGCGGAGGAGTCGCTGGGCGACCGGGTGCCGGGGCTCTCGCTTCAGCACCCCCTCCAACGTCGCGATCGCGCGGGAGTACCAATCGCGGCTCTCCCCGGGGCGGCCCACGTGTCGGGAGAGTTCCCCGAGGTTGAGGCGGGTGCCACCGAGTTCGATCGCGGATTGGAACTCCTCAGGGGACTCGGCGACCAACTTCTCCGCGATCGCCATCGCCCGCGCGTACCACAACCCCGCGTCCGCTGCCCGGCCAGTCTCGAAGAATAGGACGCCCAGATTATTGCAGCTCTTTCCCAGTTCGAGCCGGTAATTCGGGATCTCGGGGTGCGCGTTGGCCAGCCGTTGCCGGACCTCCAGCGCGAACTTGTACGACGTCTCCGCCTCCGCCGCCCGGCCGGTGTCCTTGTAGAGGACGCCCAGGTTGTTGTGCGAGCGTGCCAAGTCTCCCTGGTAACTGACCACGTCGGGGTGTTCGTCGGCGAGGCGCTGTCGGGCCTCCAGCGCGTGTCGGTATGACGACTCCGCCTCCGCCGCCCGGCCGGTGTCCTTGTAGAGGACGCCCAGGTTGTTGTAGGTCCGCCCCACGTCGCTTCGGTAGCCGGAGACCCCGGGGTGCGCGTCGGCCAACAGCTTCCCGACCTTTAGCGACCGCAGATACGACGCCTCCGCGGCGGCGGCCCGGCCGGTCGTGAGATATAGGTTGCTGAGGTTGTAGAGACACCCGGAGAGTTCGTACCGGTACAACGTGACCTCGGGGTGCGCCTCGGCCAACCTCTGCCAGGCGTCGAGCGCCTCCCGGTACGAATCCTCGGCGTCCTTGGCCCGGCCGGTGAGCCTGAAGACGACGCCGAGGTTGTTGTGGGTGTAAGCCAGGGCGGTGCGGTGGTTCGTGTCCACGGGGTGCGCGTCGGCCAGCCGCCGTTGAATCTCCAGCGCCCGCCGGTGCCACGCTTCGGCCGTCGCCGCCCGGCCGGTGTTCTTGTGAAGTACCCCCAGGATGCCGAAGGTGCGTGCCAGTTCACCGCTGTAAAGGGTGGCCTCGGGGTGCGCGTTGACCAGCCCCTGCTGAACCCCCATCGCGTGTGTGAATGACGCCTCCGCGTCCTTGGCCCGGCCGGTCTTTTCGTAGGCGCGACCGAGGCTGTAGTCGCAGCGGGCCAGGTTGAGCCCGAACTCCGGGGTGTTCGGGCTGTGCATCACGAGTGCTCGGAACAGGGACCGCGCCTGTTCGGCGTGGTCGATCGCCTCCCGCATCGATCCCATCGCGGAGTCGATATTCGACAGTCGGAGGTAGGCCGCGCCCAGGTCGGCCTGGGCATTCGGGTCGTCCTTCCTCTCGGAGACGAACTTCTGGTAATACTCGCGAGAATTGCCTAACAAGTCCTTGCGCAACTGCTCCATGTGCGGCTCGTTCAAGAGCCTGTCCTCGCTCATTCGCGTGAAGAAGCGGTCCACCGCGTCGCGGGCGGTCAGGAAATTAGCCTCGGCCTTGCCCAGGTTCGCCTGCGCCTCGACTTTGGCGGCCCGCTCCGCCGACAGAGCGACCTTCTCAGCGGTCAGGGCGCGGGTCGCGCTGCCGAGGGCGGTCCGCTCCCCCCGCCGCGCCTGGTCGATCGCCAGGGCGGCGACGCTGGAAACGACCGCGACCAACAGCAGGGCCGCCACCCCCGCCCGGACCCAGGACCGGTTCCGCCGCGACCACCGGGCGAGCCGGCGGGCAAGCCCCTCGGGGAATGCCGTCACGGGCTCGTCGGCCATCCAGCGCTCGATCTCCTCGGCGAGCATCCGGGGCGAAATGTAGCGGCCTTCTGGTTTCAAGGCCATCGCCATGAGACAGACGGCTTGCAACTCCGGGGCGATCGTGCGGTCCACTGAGCGCGGGGGCGGGAAGTCGCCCTTCTGGACAGCCTGGAGCACGCGAGCGAGGCCCTCCTCGGTGAATGGGCGGCGGCCGGTGAGTAGGCAGTAGAGGGTGGCCCCCAGGCTGTAGACGTCGCTCCGGGGACCGACCCGCGCGAGGTCGCCCGCGGCCTGCTCCGGGCTCATGTAGGCCGGGGTGCCGACCAACGAGCCCGGGAGTGTCTCGGCACCCGCGCCGACCGAAGTCAGCACCATTGTCCGCTCGTCCGAGGCCGAACCGGGTTCCGTCTTGCCCATGACCTTGGCCAGACCCCAGTTGACCACGAGCGTCTCGCCGTGCTTGCCCACGATCACGTTGGCCGGCTTGATGTCACGGTGCAGGACGCCCCGCGTATGGGCGTAGTCGATCGCGTTGCAGACGTCGACGAACCGCCGCAGCAGCTTCCGCAACTCCAGCGACCTCCTGCCAGGATCGGCCTTGAGCGACTCGTCGGCGTGGAACGAGGCGAGGGCGTCTTTGAGGCTGTCGCCGCGGACGAACCGCATGGCGTAGTAAGGACGTCCGTCGCCGTAATTGCCCAGGCCGTAGACCGGGACGATTCCCGGATGCTCCAAGCCCCCGGTGATCTCGGCTTCCAGGACGAAGCGAGAGCGGCTGGTCGGATCGTCGGCGTGGTGGTCGAGGATCCGCTTCAGCGCGACCTCGCGGTGCAACTCCGCGTCGAGCGCGACGAAGACGGCCCCGAGCCCGCCTCGGGCATGGGGCCGCAAGACGCGAAACCGCTGGCCGTCGCTGGAGGCGCTGCCGAGGTCGTAAGTCGTCGTCCGCTCCGGATCTGGTCCGGTCGAGCCGGAGCCGAGACGGGCGAGGGTGGCTTCGATCTCGGGGTCGCCGAGCTCGGCCAGGCTTTCGCGCGTCAACTTGTCGGCCGGCACAGCGGCGAGGCTCGTCTCCACATCGCCGCCGTGCACTTCCAGGTGAACATCGGCCAGGGCCTGCAGGAGCGCTCGCTTGGCGCCGGTCAAGTCACCCCGGGCTTCCAGATGGTCGGCCAGGCTCTGCGACTTGTCGAGCGTCCAGGCCTGGAAGGCGTGCACGAGCTGGCCCTGGCTGATCAGACCGTTCTGAAGCGCGAGCAATCCGAGCAGGAGATGGCGATCAGCGGCGGCCATGACATGGCTCCGATCGGCGGTGGTCGATCGGGCAAGAGCCCCAGCCTCGGGAGCCTGCCCGGGAATTGAGTGGCGTCGACCGGATTATCGCAAGTCCGCAATGCATTTGCATACATGACGCCAAGCGTCGTCGGACGGCCGCGATCGTTTCCGGGTGGGTGCGTCATCCTGAGCAGAAGGCGCATCGCTGATCTTTTGTCCTCAACGACGGGGTTGTCTCCCTCTGATGGCTGTTGGCAGTGGCCGATATGAGCTATTTTGACAGCCGGAGTATTCGTTGGCGACTTCGGACGGAGACGAGTCACCGGGACCTGTTGGCCACTCCTCATCCTATGGGCGGAGGTGTATCACGACCATGAATTCCATACCTCCGGCCTGACAGTCGCGACAGTAACCTCGTCGGCCCGGCTTACCTGGCGCGCATGCGATTGTTCTTGGCGTTGTGCTCGAGCTCGCACAGGCCCAGCTCTTCCATGAGCGGGGGAAGATACACGCCGAATCGGCCACGCAGGCCCTTCTTCAGACCGTACCATCCTCCGATGGGGTTGCTCGACGAGCGGCCCCACGCCTCGACCGTGCCGTCCTTGGCCGGCTTCTGCTCGTCGGCGCCGCCCAGTTCCACCCACCCGCCAGCGGACTTCAGCATCGCGTGAAGATCGTCGACGCAGCGTGCATCGTACTCGAGGACCGTCTTGCCCACGGTGCAGACGAGGACAGGTTTCCCATCTCTCTCGCCCATGTGCATCGTATAATCCGACGATCCGGGCGGGGTCTTGAGTCGCCAGGGATCGTCTTTCGTCCGATTCAGAGCAGCCATGGGACTCCTTCCTTCGGGGGGCCGGAAGACGTCGACGCCATCCCGACCGACCCACGCATTCGCATGAATAAACCGGTCACGCCATCGTTCTCGGACTATCAGACACTCTCATGATCGAGTAATCAAGGAAATCCCCAGTTCGCACAGGACCAGGTTTCGCTCGATGAGCCCGAGGCTGTCGTAGAGGCGTCGAGCCGCGGTATTCGCCGGATCGACCAGGAGGCGGACTCCCGCCAGCCCCAGATTCCTGGCATGCGACACCGCCGCCTCCAGGATTCGATTCGCGTGCCCCTGCCTCCGGTAATCCGAGAGCACGTACAATTCGTCGATGTAGAGGAATCCCACCCGATCATCGGCTTTCGGGATGCGAGCCGCCGTCGCGTATCCGACGAGGCGCCGCTCGGCTCCCGATTCCGAAGCGAAGATCCAGTACGAGTCGCCGCTCAAGAAATCGAATGTCACCAGCGACCGCCTCAATCCCTGTACTGCACGCTCCCCCGCACCGCCGTCCCCCGGCCGTTCTTCACGCTCGATGTCCCGCCATAGCCTTTCCAATCGAGGCATTTCAGATCTCAAAATCACTTTCACGGTATCCATTTCTGTTTTCCCTGCACACTGAGCGTTGCGTCCGACCGCCGCTTCTCCTGCCGCACGTTCCACGTTCTGCGTCCGCCGGAGCATTTGGAGTCGATCGAACGTTCGTCGGCCCCACGCGAGGCAGAAAACCGGCTTCTCATGAGGTTGATCCACGGCCGGCACGCTGCCACCCCATCGCGGCTTGGCAGGAGTTACCGTCCCTGATAATCCGGTTGAGTGAAGGACCAAAAATCATGACACGTATCCACCTATGATGCTCACCGACTTCGACCGCCCGATGACCGGCATCAAGGCCTTCACGCCGGAGCAGGTGAGACACTTCTGCCTGCAACTCGATCGGCAGCTCGCGGCGACGAAGAGTCGCCCGTTCCCGACTTCCGTCAAAGTAGTCATACGCGCCGATGCGGCTTCGTCCAAGACCAATCCACTGACGCGTGACGAATCCAATCGGCGCCTGATCGAGCCTCGCCCGATCACCCGCCTCTCCGACCCGCCGATCGACCATGCATGCACTTGACCGCTCCCTGGCCTCTCGCCGCTTCCGGAGCGGCTTGTTAAGTTCGTAGGCATCTGGGACGGTTTCTCTTGAGCGATTGAGGGGCATCGCGGTACATATCCGGAATCGTACGCGAAGTGGCCCCCCGTGACACGACTCTCGATACGGCCGGGTCTCTCGCAATCTGTTGGAGTGTACATGAATATCTCGTTAGCGAGTTCATACCGACGTCTCCTGAACGCGAGGCGGATGAAACAGTTCATCGGTAGAGGAAAGGATCCCTCTTCATCCGCCCGGCGTGCCGAGATCGTTCGAGCCTTCCGTCGCATCCACCGCTCGGTCTGCTGCACTCACGATGAGCTGGAACTGCTGTTCATCGCCGAATTTATCCTCGACCACCCCGGGCTCGGATCGATCGTCGAGTGCGGGGCGTTCAAGGGGGGCAGCAGCGCCAAGCTATCGATCATCGCACAGGAAGTTGGCGCGACCCTGCATATCTTCGACTCATTCGAAGGGCTGCCCGAGCCGACGGAGGCCGATCGGATCGATGTCTCGACGTCGGGCGGGATCACCGAGTGGTCGGGCGGCACATACCCGGGCAGCGAGGCCGAAGTCCGCGCCAACATCCAAACCTACGGCATCCTGGATCGCTGCCAGTTCCACAAGGGATACTTCGACGAGACGAAACCGGGCGCCGGGCTGAAGCCCGGATATGCCTTCATCGACGTGGACCTGACCTCCTCGGCACGCTCCTGCATCCAGTCCCTCTGGCCCGATCTGACGCCGGGCGGCCGGCTCTTCTTCCACGACGTGGCCCAGGTCGGATTCTGCCGCGGGATCACCGACGGCGATTGGTGGCGAGATGTCCTCGGCCAGCACGCGCCGATCCTCTGGGGTGCCGGCTTCGGGTGCCGCGACGCCCGCGATGTCGGCTTCTTCGAAAAGTCATGACGCGAACTGACACCGATTCGACTTTGGATTGAAACATCGACAGGATGGGCAGGATTAACGGGTCGCCCCCCACGCGGGGGCGTGGATCGAAACTCCTGTCCATCCTGTCCATCCTGTCGAAAAATCCTGTCCATCCTGTCCATCCTGTCGATTGCGTTCGAAATCTCCCTACACGGGATCGCGCATCGAAACTCCTGTCCATCCTGTCGAAAAATCCTGTCCATCCTGTCCATCCTGTCGATTGCGTTCGAAATCTCCCTACACGGGAGCGCGCATTGAAACTCCTGTCCATCCTGTCGATTGCGTTCGTATTGTCTTAACCGTCTGATCTCAAAAGACTTGAGTCAATGCGCCGCCGATCCAGGCTTGAAAATCGATCAAATCAGCCAAAATTCATGCAACTATAACTACCCTTGTTCGGATCGTATGAGGTACACGGCAATCGCGGCGACGACGCCGCCCGGATCCTCCGCCTCGGCGCACCGAGGGCCTCCGACGATCGATCCCGCACCAGGGGCATACCTCCATGACCACCACCTCCACTCCGACCGAGCCCAAGACCGACTCGACCAAGGCCGACCGCGCCGAGATCAACCGAAAGAACGCCCGGAAGAGCACCGGGCCCCGGAGCGCCGAAGGCAAGGAGCGATCGCGGTTCAACGCCGTCAAGCACGGACTCACCGCCAGGACACTCGTCCTGCCCGGCGAGGACCCCGACGCCCTCCAGCTCCGCCTCGACGGCTGGATCGACAGCCTCAAGCCGAAGAACGAACTCGAGCATTACCTCGTCGACCGCGCCGTCCGCGTCTCCTGGCAGCTCGACCGCGCCGACCGCGCCGAGGTCGCCCGGTTCGCAGCCCGCATCCGCGACGACGAATTCCGCGACACCTACCGAGGCGTGAGCGTCAACGTCGCCGCCCTGGGACGCCGCCTCTTCTGGGACCGGCGCGGGCCCTTGGAGCTGTACCCGCACTCCCCGCTCAAGGACCAGCTCCTGGCCCACAAGCAGCCCCGGACCTCGTTCTCGGGACTCGCCGACGACCCCGACGATCCCGAGCGCCTGCTCATCCAGCTCGAGCGCTCGTCGGCCGGCTGCACCTGGCTGCTCCAGCAGTGGGCCGAGCTCCGCGAGATCCTGGACCAGGACCTGCTCTGGCAGCCGATCGACCGGTTCAAGGCGATCCGCCTGCTGGGCCGGCAGCCGGCGCAGGCCGCCGAGTACTCGGACGTGACCACGATCTACCTGGCGTGCTGGATCATGCACCCGCAGGTGAAGGAGATCGACCCGTTCACGGACGTGTACAACGAGCTTCTGGCCGGCGAGGCGGCCCGGTTCCGCCAGCGGCTGGCCGACCGCGAGGTGGAGGACTACATCCCCGCGGACAAGGACGCGGCGAAGGCGAAGCTGGTGGAGATCGTGTCGGCGGCCGTCGATCGGCTGAAGATCCTGTATGAGGACCACGAGGCCCGGACCGCGGCCGCGGCGGAGGACCGGTCGGCGCGGCTGGCGTTCGACGACAGCGATGAGGGGGAGCGGCTGCGACGGTTCCAGATCGCCTGCGGCCGGTCTCTGAACAGGTGCCTCGACACCTTGTTGAAGCTCCGGAAGGCCGAGGAGAAGCGTCACCCGGAACAGGTCCCTACGGCCCCGCCGACGCAAGAGACTTCCCTACCGATCGACGAGCCTCTTATTCCGGAGGCTCAGGGCGATCTCACCGACGCGGAACGGTCATCCGGCGACGTGAGCCGGTCGTCCATCGACTCGAATGGTACACCCGACCGGTCCCCCACCCCTTCGACCACCGAGGAACGAATCGCGCGAAACGAACCCACCCCGCCATCATCCGAGCGGACCACGCGCGAGTCGGCGACGGCCGATGACGAGGAAAACACGCGAAACGAACCCACCGCCAGGGCCGCCAATCCAAAGAAGAAGGCAAATGACCGACCGACGGTCGCTCCTGAACAGATTCCCTCAAAGGATCAAAGTAGGGCCGGCAGGGATCGGCCTGGAAGCGTCCATCAGGCCCCGCGACCCCAATCCCACGGATGCCCGGCCGGACCGGAGGTTGTGAGGAAACCCATTCCAGATGACGAAATCCATATTCCAAATGGGTATCAAGACGACTGCCAAGGGCGTTTCCTCGAGCCAAGTCCGAATACTCGACATCCCCGATCCTCCTGATTTCGTCCTGTTGATCCTGTCCATCCTGTCGGAATCGATTCCGATCCAGTGAGACAGGATCAACAGGATGAAATTCATTGCGATTTCGGAATTCGTCATTCGGAATCTCCAACCCGATTCTTTCACAAACTCACAGCCGGCCATACCTTCATGAGCGCCGTCAATTGCATACGATCGGTCCCTTCCCTCCCGACAGGATGACCCTCATCGATCGGCGGAAACCAGAAGGATCGAGCGCGGCGGCGTCATTCGTTAGAATGGAATAGCCGACGTCTTCGATCTTCTCCTGTGGGCTGAGGCCGGTCCAACTCTGACCGAGGCGTAACATCGATCGATGAGCCAGGAATTACACTACACCTCGGTCCCTCGCGGCCTGAAGCCGGGCAGCCGGGGCTTCGCGACGGTCGCGGTCACGCCCCACCTGCCGGAGAGCCTGGCGGATCGGCTCGAGAGCCTCAGCGGCTACCAGTCGGTCTTCCTGCCCGGAGACCCCTCGGCCTCGCTCAACCCGGTCGTTTATGCCCACCTCCGGCCGACCGCCGGGAACAAGGCGTTCACCGTCGTCTCGCGGATCGGCCCGGCGGGCCTCGACTACTCGGGCCGGCCCAATAAATATGCCCATCACCTCGTCCTGGACGACGCCGAGCGGCCCGAAGGCGGGCCCGCCTGGCTCCTCAGCCAGCCGGGTTTCCTCCAGACCGCCTGGGAGGGCGAACCGCGCGTCCTGGACGCCGGCAGACGCGTCCCCCGAGGCGACCGACCCGGTGGAGTCGCCGGCACCTGGCAGGCCCTGACCGGCGACGCCGGCTGGGCCGGCGTCCTGGCCGAATCGTTCCTGGCCGACCCGCATCGGCCCGCATTCCTGCTCTTCCGGCCCGGGATGGACGTCCTGTCCCTCTTCGTCGAGGCGATCGCCCTGCTGCCGCCCTCCCGGCGCTGGGATGTCGAGTTCAGCACCTATTTCAACACCCTCCCCCAGGGCGTCTCCTGCACGTGGAGGGGCGTCCTCGACGGCTCCGCGGAAGCGAAGAACGCCAGGCGGCTGCCCAACGCCCTGATCGTCAACCTCGTCCGGCCGATCCCGCACGCCCACGGGGGCGTCCTCGTCCACCTGGCCCGGACCGGCGAGCTCCGAGAACGCCGGGGCCCCGGGCTGAACCCGCCCTCGGTCAACCCCGAGTCGCGCCGGGGTGCCTTCCTCACCGCCGGGCCGCCAACTCCGAACACCCGATCACCCGCCCCAAACCCGCAGCCGATCCCCGACTCCGGTTTCGAACTGCTCCCGGACCTCGCCGCGAGACTGGCCGCGCCCGAGTCGTTGATCTTCGACGACGGAGGCCGCCGGCCGCCCCAACGGTCACGCAAGGTCCTCATCGCGTCCGCGGTCGCGGCATGCGTCATCCTCATGATCGCGGCCGGAGCCTTATCCTGGTCTCCGGCCATCCGCAAGCAGCTCGGGATTGGCGACGCGGTCCGGCCCGGTGCCCAGCCCATCGCCGAACGCCCTCCGGACACGAAGGGCTCCCAGGCCCGGCAGTCGGCCCAGGCCGAGCCCCCGAAGGCGAAGGAGTCGGCGAAAATAGAGGGACCGGGCGAGCCGGCGACCGTCAAGAACGATCCGACCAGGCCGGATTCATCGCCGACCATCGCGAAGGCCCCCGAAACGGCCACCAAGGCCGCCGAAAAAGGGACCGCGGCCTCCGATCCGTCGCCCGTTGACCCCATCAAGCCGATCGCCAAGGCCACCCGGCCCGATGAGCCCGTGATCGTGTCGTTTTCCCTCCCGCCCGTCCCGAAGTCCGGGCTCGCCTCCCCGACCGCGCAGTATTGCGAGCTCGGATTCGCCCGGGATGTGGACGACCGGGTCGAGATCCTCAACGCGCCCGAGCTCCGGCTCAACCCGACTCCCACCGGGATCGCCTGGGACCTCGCGACCACGACCGGCAGCGGCCTGGCAGGTCGATTCACCATCGCACGCCTCAGCCGGATCGACGCGAGGAACTGGCGGTTCGACTGGTATAAGGACGCCAAGAATCACTCCGCCCAGACCGACGCCCTCCGCGATGCCGTCTTGAAGTTCCGGGCACGCGACGGTCGCGCGATCTTCGCCCTGTTGCGCGGGATCGAGCCCCGCGTCACGGCCCGCCCGATCATCGTCGAGAATCAGCCGATCCTGTTCGGCCTCGAGCCCCGATCCCGCATCGTGATCTGGAGCGAGCCCCTGACCGACACGCACTGGAAGCTCGGGATTCGACGATGGAAACTCGCGATCTCGCGCACCGACCCCGAAGGCAAGGGCCTCAAGCAGGCTTTCGAACCCAAACCCAATCCGGGAGAACCCGAGGATCGGACCATCCGCCCGGAAGTCGAGCACGACCTGATCCCCGGCCAGTTGAAGCTCAAGCTGTCGTTCGACATCGAGAACCCAGACACCAACACGATCAAAGTGCAATTCGAGCCGGATCGCGACAAGATCACCGAAGCACGCACCCTCCGGGCGAGACGCCGGAAGGAGCTCGAGGACGCCACACCCCGCGACTCCGACGGGCAAAAACAGGATCTCATCGAATATCGCCGCAACACGATCAAGAAGCTCGAAGAAGCCAAGGCCGAGGACAAGGCCAAGGACAAGGATGAGAAGGCCATCGACACGGCGAACCGGGAGATCCAGGAGCTACAAAAGATGAACGAGATCCGTCAGCTCGAGGACTTCTTCTCGAAGCCGGTGCGAGCCTCGTTGAGCGTCGTGATCGGCCTGGAGATCGACGCCTCAACGATCCTTGATATCGCCAGGCTCGGCGAATTCGCAATGGATCATTCGATCACCGACCACTGACCACTGACCACTGACCACTGACCAAGAGCATGATGGACCACCACGAGATCGTCAACCAGATCCGCGCCGTACTGCAAGCGGGCGACCACGGCCAGAACGGCCGGCTCGCCGGGCTGGCGTCCGATTACGCCGCGGCCTGCGGCGTGGCCAATCAGCGGCTGGGACGGTGCCACCGGCTCTTGCAGCAGGGGTTGCGCTCCGAGGCCATCCAGCTCGCCGAGGCCGAGCCGAAGCTTCTCGACGCGATCGCGACGCTCGATTTCCCCGAGCGGGACGAATGGGACAACCTGGTCCGGATGAACGACCTCACGCCCGCGCCGGCGCTGCCGATCGACCTGGCTCGTCGGCTCAACTCGGCCTATTCCGAGGAGGATCCGCTCCAGGATCTGCTCCGCCGTCATCGACGGCTGGCCTTGCAGCGTGCCCCGCTCCGGTCGCGAATCAACGTGTTGAGCGAGCTGGCCGCGCAGGACCCGGGGAACCCGATCTGGGCGGACGACCTGCGCACGTTCGAGGCGGTCCGGCTCCTCCAGATCCAGGAAGAGGCGGCCGAGGCCGTCCGGCATCACGACGTCGAGGCGATCGGCCGGCTCGCGGCGGAAGTCGAGCAGCCCGGCTGGGTCGAACCGCCGCCCCGCGCCCTCGTGCAGTCGCTGCGCAAGACCGACTCCCAGTACCGCGACCAGCGCGGTCGCGCCGTCCTCGAAGAGATCGCGGACCGGCTCGACGCGTCGCTCAACGCCCGCGACCCCATCCGGGGCCGGCTCGCGCGACAGGAATGGTCCCGGCTCGCGACCGCCATGGAGCTCCGGCATGATGACCCGATCGCGGAGCGGGTCCGCCCGGCCCTGGAATGGCTCGACGACGAGGAAGAACGCAGCCGGTTCAGCCAGGAGCATGAAGCGGCCGTCGCCGACCTGGTCCGGACGCTCGATTATCCCGGCGCGGTCCGACCCGCCGAGCTCGAGCAGTTGGCTCATGCGGTCGTCAGCAACGGCTACGCCATGCCGGAAGGGCTCCAGCATCGCTACATCTCGCGGCTCCATGCCGCCGAGACGGCGCAGGCCCGGCGGTTCCGCACGATCGCCGCCGCGTCCGCCGTCGGCATCCTCGTGGCCGGCACCCTGATCTACTCGGCCTTCCGCAGCGGTGCCCGAGCCCAGGAGGCCGATCGCGCGGCCACCGCGATCAGCGACATGCTCGAGCTCGGCGAGTTCGACCACGCGGTCGGGCTGCTCAAGAAGCTCGAAGCGGCCGACCCCGAGCTCCTGAAATATCCCCGCCTGGTCGAGATCCGCGAGCGCATCGAGATGGCCCAGGGCCAGGAATCCGACCGGGCCCTCCGGTTCGACAAGGCCATGAGGGACGCCGAGTCCGCACCCCTCTCGTCGAAGCCGTCCCCGCTCATCGAGTCCGCCCGCTCGCTGGCCCGGCTCGACAGCGAGAAAGCCGCCGTGGAGTCCCTGATCCGCCGACGCGCCGCCAATCTCCAGGCCGAGCAGGGCAAGCGGGAGAAGGCCGTGCTCCCTCGCCTCGACGAGATCGCCAGGAAGGTCGCCCAGGTCGAGAAGCAGGCCGATACCCTCGGCTCGGGAGCGGCCGCGGCCGATGAGGCGGCGGTCTTCGGCCCGACGGCCGACGCCCAGCAATCGCTCGCCGACCTCGGCCCGGACCTCGACCTGGCCGGCGACGAGGCCCAGAACCGGGCCCGCGACCTGTCGAAACGACTCGAGGCGATCCGCGGCCGCCTCGATCGGCGGCACCTGGAAGTCCAGCTCGAAGAGGCCATCACCCGGGCCGTCGCGTATCATCCGGAAAACCGGGGCTTCCCCGGCGCGAATGAGCTGGCCGCCGCCTTGCAAGCCTACGCCAGGTCGTTTCCCGACCTGCCCCGCGCGCGGGCGATCACCGATACCCTGAAGGAGCAATCCCTCTGGGAATCGGTGGCCGCATGGGACAAGCTCTCGGACCGTTGGAAAGGCGGCCAGCCGGCCCTCTCTCCCCAGGAGGCCAGGGTCCGCGCCGAGCAGTGCGGGCAATTCCTGGTCCAGCATCCCGGCTCGCCGGACGTCGACCGCGTGACCGCGTTCCATCGGTCCATGGAGGCCGTGGCCCATCGCACCACCGAGGGTGAGGGCGCACTGGGCAAGCTCCAGCTGCTCCTCGGGGACCTCCTCGTCGACAACCTCTGGATGATGAACGTCAAGCCGCCCTTCGCGGACGGAGCCCGACGATACTACCTGACCCAGAAGCCCGTCAAGGACGCCCGGTCCTTCAAGTGCCTCGTCGGATTCGACGGCAAGGAGCGGACCGTCAAGATCGTCAACGACTGGATCGAGGGGATCGACGTCGCCCCCCAGACCAAGATCGCCGCCAAGTTCAAGCCCCGGCTCTCCCAGGACCCGGCCCGGATCGAATGGGACACCGTCATGCTCGAGCTGGTCGACCAGATCCGGACTCAGCCGGAGATCGACCCCCTGCTCCAGGTCGCGCTCCTCCGCAAGGTGCTCGAGTCGGCGTTCGAGGGCAGCCAGCTCTTCCGGGAAGCCCTCGGCGACTACCGCAACCTCGTCGATCACGCCGACGTCAACGTCAACGTCCCCTGGATGGACCCCGATTCCCGCGACGCCGAACGGCTCCGCCCCAGGGCCGCGGCGTTCATCCGCACGCTCCCGGACCTTTCCTCCGCGCAAGCACTTGACCGCCCTCCGGTCCCGATCCGACCGCCAGCTCGCCTATCGCCCGCAGCCGATCGGCTGGCTCGCGCACGAGTCGGACGGCTGGCGGGTCCGGGCCGGCTCCGTCCTGCCCGAGGCCGGCTCCCTCCGGATAATCCTGCCCGTCGGGGCGGGCCGAAGCGCCTGGCGAAGAGTCGGCTCGCTCGACAAGTCCAGGCCCCGGCTCTCGGCGACCGACGAATCGGAGCTCGCCGAAGGCCGCCCGGTCTTCGTCACGCCCCCGGGCGCGGAGGACCCCTGAGTTGAGGAAGTCGGAAGAAAAACGTCCGCAGATGACGCAGATGAAATACAGATAAAAACGGAATTTAAATTCAATTAAAATTAATTCGTGAATTTTGAGTTATAGATTTTGATTTTCATCTGTCTTCCATCTGCGTCATCTGCGGACAATTCCGTCTCCCCTCTAGAAAAACCTTCTATGGCAAGTGGCGAGTCCGAAAACTGGTACGTGAGGGCCCGCGGGCGAGTCCTGGGCCCGTTCTCCTGGGCTCAGCTCGAGTCCCTGCGCGACCGCGGCCAGCTCGCGAGGTTCGACGAGGTCTCGCGGGACCGCCAGAGTTGGACGGGCGCGGACCGCGTTGACCGACTCTTCCCCAGGGCGAGGACGGCGGGCTCGATCGGCCCGAAGGAACCGTCCGCCGGGCTGGCCGAATTCATCATCATGGAGGAAGAGGACGCGGATGCCGCATACCGATCGCGGCCGGGCTCAGCCGACGAGGAAACCCCTCCCTGGTACTTCGTCCGCAACGGGGCCCAGCAGGGCCCGGTATGGCTCTCGGAATTGCAGCGGATGGCCGAGTCCATGGAGATCGGGCCGGAGACCCTCGTGTGGCGCAACGGCATGGACCAGTGGACGCCGGGCTCCGAGGTCGTCGAGCTGGTCTTCCCGCCGCATCTCGAGCGACCGGCACCGACCCGGGGCGACACGGGCGCCACGCCGGGATCGGGGATGTTGCGAACGCCCCAACCGGACACCGTCAGTGCCAGCGCCAACATCGCGTCAGGCCCGTCCGCCCTGGCGAGCCGAAAGAGCATCCTGGCGATCGCCAGCCCGGTCATGGCGGCCTTCTGGCTCTGCGGGCTGGGAAGCCTGGCGTCGATCGCCATCGGGATACTGGCGCTCCGTCGGATCGGTCAATCGCAGGGGACGCTGACCGGAAAACGCCTGGCCATCGCGGGAATCATCGTGGGAATCCTCGGACTGCTGACGACCCTTATCCTTCTGCTAGCCCCCGACCTTTACAAGGCATCCTGGCGATGAGAGCCATCCAGTCTCCCTCCCGCCACCCGCCACCAACCACCCGACTCCTTTACAAGGGCTCCTGGCGATGAGATCCATCCGATGCGACCGACCGCTCGCGAAACGGCTATCGAGGTTCCGATTGTCCTTGCTCATCCGCCGGTCGCCCGCGATAGAGCCCCTGGGCGTCGATGTAAGCCTCGACACCACGGGGCACCATATATCGGATACTCCGTCCCTCGGCCATCCGGCGGCGGAGGTCGCTCGAGGCGATGCCGACCGGCGGGATCGTGACCGAGAGCAGCCGGTGCGAGCCCGGGCCGAAATCCGGCAGGGCCGTCCCGCCGATCTCCTCGATGCCGGGCCGGTTGACCACCACGATCGTCGCCATCCGCGCGATCCGTTCGGGCTCGCGCCAGGTGGGAAGGTCCCTCAAGCTATCGGCACCGATCAGGAAGAAGAGCTCTTCCTCGGGACGCTCGCGGCAAATGCCTTCCAGCGTCTCCACGCTGTAGTGCGGCCCGGGGCGCGTGGCCTCGATGTCGGAGGCCGCGAACGCGGCATGGCCGGCGACCGCGATCCGGACCATCTCCAGTCGATGGCCCACCGCGGTCGGTCCGCCCAGCTTGTGCGGGGGCGAACCCGCGACCACGAGCCAGACGCGATCCAACTCGCACGCCTCCCGGCACTGTTCGGCCAGGATCAGGTGCCCCACGTGGATCGGGTCGAAAGTCCCGCCGAAAAGACCTAGTCTCATTGACTCCCAGCCCTTATTCTCTTCCCAACCCGCAAATGCCCAATCAGGCAGGCTTTCCGTGATCGAATCCCTGTGGACATACGTCCAGAAATCGGATGTACTAAATGGCGAGGGACATCAGCCGATCCGGCCTTCGTCTCGCCATGGCGAGGGTCGACCGTGGACGCCAGCCATGCGACTCGACGCCTCCGGCCCGAGAATTCCGACGATAGGTCCGATCATCGAGCCTTGTCAACGGCAGAGGTGCTCGCAGCGCACCCGACTCGGTCCTCGGCCCCGACCCGAGAGGTCCTGCCCATGAGCCCCATCCCCTCCCGATTCCACGGCGAATCCCTCCGATCGTCCGGCGGCGGCCGGCTCTCCGGCGAGGATCGCGCCTCGGATCGGGACGATTCCTCCGACGCACGGCAGGCGGCCTGGTTCGGGCTCGAGGACGAGAACGAGCTGGTGGCCGGCGGCGTCTACGCGGGCGTCGTCTTCAATCGGCCGATCGAGCAGGTCTTGACCTACCGCGTATCGGGCCGCCTCGGCTCGCTGATCCGGCCCGGGCAGCGCGTCCGCGCCCCGCTGGGCCGCGGGGACAAGCTGGCGATCGGGTATTGCGTGAGCGTCGATCAGCGGGCCCCCGACGGACTGGATCCGCATCGGATCAAGGAAGTCATCGAGATCCTCGATACCATCCCCTTGATCGATCACAAGATGCTCGAGCTCATGCGGTGGCTGGCCGACTACTACGCCTGCTCCTGGGGGCAGGCGCTGGATGCCGCGGTGCCGGCGGGGGTGAAGAAACACTCGGGCACCCGGATCGGGACGTTCCTGGTCGTGCCCGAGGAGGCGCGCGAGGCGCTCCGGATGGATCCCGCGAGCGGGCCCAAGCTCTCGGCCAAGCAGTCGACCGTGCTGGAAGTCATCGCCCGGACCGACGAGCCGCTCACGACCGCCGACGTCTGCCGGCTGGCCAAATGCAGCCCCGTGCCGATCCAGGCGCTCCAGAAGCTGGGCCTCGTGCACACCGTCCGACGACGATTGGCGCTCGACGCCGGCCGAGGTGCCGGGGCATCGGCCCCCTCGGTCGAGGACCGGAAGCCACCGCCCGTCGAGATCGCCGCGGCCGATCGACCCGCCCTGACCCTGACTCCCGAGCAGGCGACGACCCTGGCGCGGATCGAGCCGGCCCTCGAGTCCGGCGGGTTCGCCCCCTTCCTCATCCACGGCGTGACCAGCAGCGGCAAGACCGAGGTCTATCTCTCGGCGATCGAGCGGGTCGTGGCGCGAGGTCGAGAGGCCATCGTGCTCGTCCCCGAGATCAGCCTCACGCCCCAGACGATCCGACGATTCCGGCGCCGGTTCGCCCGGGTCGCCGTCCTCCACAGCCACCTCACCGACGCCGAGCGGCATCGCCACTGGCAGAGCATCGCCTCGGGCGAGATCCAGGTCGTCGTCGGCGTCCGGTCGGCGATCTTCGCCCCCGCTCGGAGGCTCGGACTCATCGTCATCGACGAGGAGCACGAGAGCACATTCAAACAGGAGACGATCCCTCGATACCATGCCCGCGACGTGGCGGTCAAGCGCGCCCAGATGGAGGGGATCCCGATCCTCCTCGGCTCGGCCACGCCGTCGCTGGAGACCTGGCGGAACGCGATACGCGGGCGATACACCCGGCTGTCGATGCCGACGCGGGTCGGCGGCCGGCCCATGCCCGAGGTCGAGATCATCGACCTCCGCCACGAGAAGACCCCGCTGGGCGGCCTGAGCGAATCGCTCCGCCAGGCCATGATCCGGGCGCTCCGGGAGGGCGGCCAGGTCATCCTGCTGCTCAACCGGCGCGGCTTCCATACGTTCGTCATCTGCCCGAAGTGCGGCCAGGTCGTCAAGTGCCACGCCTGCGACGTTGCCGCCACATATCACAAATCTCGTCATATTCTCGTATGTCATACATGCGACGCCGAACGCGCCTGCCCGCCGGCCTGCCCGTCGTGCCGGGCGACGGGCCTCCATTACGGGGGGATCGGTACCGAGCGCCTGGAGAAGGAGATCCTGGCGGCGTTCCCCGAGTACCCGTCGCGAAGGATGGATTCCGACACGATGCGGACGCCCGGCAGCCACGAGCAGGTCCTCTCGGCGTTCCGGGCCGGCGAGGTCCGGATCCTCCTGGGCACCCAGATGATCGCCAAGGGCCTGGACTTCCCGAACGTGACCCTGGTGGGGGTCGTCAACGCCGACACGGCCCTGCACCTGCCCGACTTCCGCGCCGCCGAGCGCACCTTCCAGCTCGTGGCGCAAGTGGCCGGGCGGACCGGCCGCGGCGACCGCCCCGGGCGGGTTCTCGTGCAGACCTACACGCCGGAGCATCCCGCGATCCAGGCCGCCGTCCGGCACGACTACGAGACGTTCGTCGCCAGCGAGCTCCCGGAGCGGGAGAAATACGGGGTGCCGCCCTTCGGCCGGCTGGTCCGGCTGATCGCGAGAGGGCCGGAGGAATCCGTCGTCCAGGCCTACATGAAGGACCTCGCCGCGGCGTTCCGCCGCGAGGCCGACCCTTCGGTGCGGATCCTCGGCCCGGCCCCGGCGCCGATCCTCAAGATCCGCAACCTCTTCCGTTTCCACATCCAGCTCCGCTGCCCGAATCCGCGACCCCTCCAGGCGCTTGCCCGGAGCGGGCCGGCCATGATCCCGGCGCCCAACGGAGTCGAGCTGGCCGTCGACGTCGACCCGATCCACATGCTCTAAGAATGTCATGCTCCCTCGCGAGCACGATGGAGGCGTCCATCGGCCGGGACGCGGGCGGAGTTGAGGAAATTCGGTGAAAACCCACAAACTTCGGTTTACAAGTTTGAGACCTCCGAGTATCTTCCGTCGCGTTCGTTCACCCCAGAAGATCGTGAAGCAGAAACTCATGGCCGAGTTTCGCTCTGGCGGGGTCAGGAGGCAGAATATGCGAACAACAACACGTCCTCGGCCTTCAGGCCCCCGCTCCCATGGTCGCGACGGTTCGGGTTCGACCGCCACGCCGGTCCAGGCCCCGACTGGTGTTGTGACTGCCGCCATCCGTGTCGTTCATCCGCCTCACGGCAAGACCTGGCCCCTGCCGGCACGCCCGGCGGGAATCCGGGCGCCTGCCGGTCCAGGGGAGGACGCCACACTTCGAGTCCGGACGAAGACGTTGCGAAGTCGCGGAAAGGATCGCGACTATCCCATCCCTTTCAGGAGGAAATGATGCGCATGACAAGAGGGTGGACTGGGCTGCGAACCGCGGTCATCGCCTTGGGGCTCCTCACCTGGGTCGCCCCCCGCGCCGATGCCAACGCTACGCAAACGCCCGATCTCTTGCAATACAGCGTGGCCGGGGTTGTTGGCAACACCGGGATCGCGGGCAACAATGTCATCAGCTATGTGCCGATCCAGAATGCCATGATCGACCCGACCTCGAACATCCCCCTGGGATCGTTCCAGGTAGCTCCCCTGCCGGCCGGCCAGATGACGACCTACAACAACACCCCCTTCACTCTGACGTACGTCCCCACCCAGTTCAACGGGACAACCCTGAGTGATACCCCGATCACGGTCAGCGGCTCGCTCACGGGTACGGTGAACGGCCCCTATCAATCGAGCGTCCAGGTCGCCTTCAATCCGCTGACCAACAACGGGTTCGAGCTCGTCAAGGGGTCCAGCAGCACGCTGAACCTGATGCCCGGCGACGAGAAGTTGCTGGTGCCGTCCTCGGCCGGCGGCATCACGACCATGGAGGGCCAGATCAGCACGACGGGCCTCCCCACGCCGGCTCCCGAGCCCAGCACGATCGCCCTGTTCCTGAGCATGGTCGGCGGGCTCGGCCTCAGGCGATACGTCCAGGTCCGCCGTCAGCGAAACCATGGCTGAGCGCGTCGGAATCCACGCGGAGTATTCATACGACGCATTCCGATTATGAAACCATGAGCAAACCTGACCCCCGGCGACTCCCGCCGGGGGTCCTCCCATGCGCGGGGACGAGTCCCGCCGCTCTCGGCCCGGCATCAAGGCGTGTTCGACCGTCGCCCCTTGATCTCCCGGTAGCGTCGGATCAACGTATTCGTGGAGCTGTCGTGCGAGAGCTTGGATTCGTCCCGGCTCTGCAGCTCCGGGATGATCCGCTTCGCCAGCACCTTCCCGAGCTCCACGCCCCACTGGTCGAACGAGTTGACCTGCCAGATCGTCCCCTGCGTGAACACGCTGTGCTCGTAGAGCGCGATGAGCGTCCCGAGGATCTCGGGCGTGAGCCGCTCGGCGAGGAGGACGTTCGACGGGCGGTTCCCCTCGAAGGTCCGATGCGGCACCAGCCAGTCGGGAGTCCCCTCGGCCTTGACCTGCTCGGCCGTCTTGCCGAAGGCCAACGCCTCGGCCTGGGCGAACACGTTCGACATCAACACGTCGTGGTGTTCACCCAGCGGGTTCAGCGTCCGGCAGAAGCCGATCAGGTCGCAAGGGATCAGCCGCGTGCCCTGGTGGATCAGCTGATAGAACGAATGCTGGCCGTTGGTCCCGGGCTCGCCCCAGAAGATCGGGCTGGTCGCATAATCGACGCGAGTGCCCTCCAGAGTGACCGACTTGCCGTTGCTCTCCATGGTCAACTGCTGCAAGTAGGCCGGGAAACGCTTCAAGTACTGGTCATACGGCAAGACGGCAACCGTCTCCGAGCCGAAGAAATCGGCATACCAGACGGTCAAGAGCCCGAGGAGGACGGGCAGGTTGCGATCGAGCGGCGCCGTGCGGAAATGCTCGTCCATCGCATGGAAGCCCGCGAGCATCGCCCGGAAATTCTCGGGTCCGATCGCGATCATGGTCGAGAGGCCGATCGCCGAATCCATCGAGTAGCGCCCGCCGACCCAGTCCCAGAACTCGAACATATTCGCGGTATCGATGCCGAATTTGCTCACCTCCGCCGCGTTTGTCGACACGGCGACGAAGTGCTTGGCGACCGCCGCCTCATCGCCGAGCGCGTGCAGGCTCCAGGCGCGCGCCGTCTGCGCGTTGGTCATCGTCTCGAGGGTCGTGAACGTCTTGGAGGAGACGACGAAGAGGGTCTCGGCCGGGTCGAGATCCCAGGTGGCCTCCGCGAAGTCCGTGCCGTCCACGTTCGAGACGAACCGGAAGGTCAACGACCGGTCGCTGTAGTGGCGGAGGGCCTCGTAGGCCATGACCGGCCCGAGGTCCGATCCGCCGATGCCGATGTTCACGACGTTCTTGATCCGGCGCCCGGTGTGGCCGAGCCAGGCCCCGCTCCGCACCCTCTCCGAGAAGCCGGCCATCTTGTCGAGGACGGCATGGACCTCCGGCACGACGTCCTTGCCGTCGACGAGGATCGACTGGCCCTTCGGGGCCCTCAACGCCACGTGCAGCACGGCGCGATGCTCGGTCACGTTGATCGGCTCGCCCCGGAACATCGCGTCGATCCGGTCGCGCAGGTCCGACTCCTCGGCCAGTTGGACCAGGAGCTTCAACGTCTCGTCGGTGACGCGATTCTTGGAGTAGTCCAGGTAAAGGCCGACGGCCTCGGCCGTGAACCGCTCGCCTCGCGCGGATCGTCGACGAACAGTTGGCGAAGATGAACGTCCCGGATCTTATGGTAGTGGACCTCCAGGGAATTCCAGGCCGGCCGACTGCGCAAAGGTGGCGTATTCATGATTGGATTCCAGATTTCCAGATTCTCATACCCGGCTGTCGGGTTGACGATCGCGGGTCGCCTGGCCTCGATCCGGGACCACGAGTCCCGGATCATTTCGGGCCCGTCAAATCAGGCCAGGGCATCGGCGACGATCTGCTGCGCCTCGGCCACGATGGCGTCGAGGTGCGACTCGTCTCGGAAGCTCTCGGCGTAGATCTTGTAGATGTTCTCGGTGCCGGACGGTCGGGCCGCGAACCAACCGCTCTGGGCGACGACCTTCAATCCGCCGATGGGGGCATGATTCCCGGCGCGCGGGTCAGCTTCGCGGAGATCGGCTCGCCCGCCAGGTCGGACGCCTTGACGTTCGAGGGGTCGAGCTTCCCGAGGCGTGCCTTCTGCTCGGGGCTCGCGGGGGCGTCGATCCGCGTGTAGAACGGCGTCCCATACTGCGCGGTCAGCTCGCGGAAGTGCTCGCCGGGGTCCTTGCCGGTCCGGGCGAGGATCTCCGCGGAGAGGAGATCCATGATCGGACCGTCCTTGTCGGTCGTCCAGACGGTGCCGTCCCGACGGAGGAAGCTGGCCCCGGCGCTCTCCTCGCCTCCGAAGCAGAAGGAGCCGTCCAGCAGGCCCGGCGCGAACCACTTGAATCCGACCGGGACCTCGCAGAGGTTCCGGCCCAATCCCTCGACGACCCGGTCGATCATGCCGCTGCTGACCAGCGTCTTGCCGACGATGACGCTCGGCGACCAGTCCGGCCGGTGGGTCAGGAGGTATCGGATGGCGACCGCCAGGAAATGGTTGGGATTCATCAGGCCCGAGGATTTCGTCACGATCCCATGTCGGTCGGAGTCCGGATCGTTGCCGAAGGCGATGTCGAAGCGGTCCTTGAGCTTCACGAGGCTGGCCATCGCATAAGGGCTCGAGCAGTCCATCCGGATCTTGCCGTCGTGATCGAGCGTCATGAACCGGAAGGTCGGATCGACCGCCGGGTTGGTGACGACGATATCCAGGCCATAAGTATCGGCGATGGGCTGCCAGTAGTGGCCCGCCGCGCCTCCGAGCGGATCGACGCCCAGCTTGAGGCCCGCGGAGCGGATCGCCTCCATGTCGATGACGCTCCCCAGGTCGTCAACATACGGCTTGACGAAATCGACCTCGCGGGTCGTGTCGACGAGGAGCGCCTGCGCGAACGAAACACGCTTGACCTCGGCGTTGCCGGCCCGGAGCAGCGCGTTGGCGCGGTCCTGAATCCACCCGGTGACGTCGGTGTCGGCCGGCCCGCCGTTGGGCGGGTTGTATTTGAATCCGCCGTCCGCGGGCGGGTTGTGCGACGGGGTGATCACGATGCCGTCGCCCGGGTGCTCGGTGCGGCCGCGATTATAGACGAGGATCGCGTGCGAGATGACCGGCGTCGGCGTCACGCCGTCGTCTCGCTGGAGGATGGTCACGACCCCTTCGGCCGCCAGGACCTCCATCGCTGTCCGTTGCGACGGGCCGGAGAGCGCATGCGTATCCTTGCCGAGGAACAGAGGGCCGTCGATCCCACGATCGCGGCGGTAGTCGCAGATCGCCTTGGTGATCGCCAGGATGTGCGCCTCGGTGAATGTGTTATCGCCGGGTGTACCGCGATGCCCGCTGGTGCCGAAGGAGACGCGCTGGCGCGGGTCGCCCGGATCGGGCCGGTTCTGGAAATAGGACTCTTCCAGCGCCGGGACGTCGATCAGTTCGCTCGCCGGGGCCGGTTGACCAGCCAATGGATGGATCGCCATCAAAGTTTTCCTTTATCCTTCCAAATGCGCTCATGCCTCGATCGATCGGGCAGGAGCGACGTCCGCACCACGATGGACAGCATCCTCTCACAAATCAAGACGGTCGGATCATCCATCGAGGTCCCGGTCCCACAAGGGCTCTGCTTCGTAAGAGGGAGGGCGGACTCGGTTGACTCGGTTGATCCCACCTCGCTTGTTGAAGATTTGGAGAGCCTGGGCGACGACGCTGCTACCGAACTCCTGCTGTAGCTCGACGACCCACTTGGCGAAGTCGAGCGTGTCGACTTCGATCTTTTGCGCGATCGAAAGCCTACGAAGTACGTCGTTGATGAGTTCATTCCGGTCGAAGATCATTCCCATGGTTGGTATTCCCGTCGCCGTCTCGGAGGTCGGGCGCTGCCTGAGCACGCCACGAGTTCAGTCCACAGGACACGGCACGGCCCCCCAGATCTCTCGGGCATATTCCGAGATCGTGCGATCGCTGGAGAACTTGCCGGAATGAGCCACGTTGATGATCGCTCGGCGGGTCCAGTCATCGGGACGGAGATACAAGGCACCGACCTGTTCGTGAGTCCGGACGTAAGACGCGAGGTCGGCCAGGTGCATGTAATGATCGCCTCGCGTGATCAGGGTGTCCCAGATCGGCGCGAAGACCCCCGGTTCGTTCGGGCTGAATGCGTTGGAAGCGATCATGTCGAGCGCGCGGCGAGTCTCCGGTTCGTGATCGTAGTGCCAGCGAGGATCGTACCAACCCCGGCTTCCCGATACTTGATCGGCGGTGAGGCCGAACAGGAAGAGGTTCGATTCGCCGGCCTCCTCGGCCATCTCGATGGTCGCGCCGTCGCGGGTGCCCACGGTCAGGGCCCCGTTGAGCATGAACTTCATATTGCTGGTGCCGCTCGCCTCGAAGCCGGCCGTGGAGATCTGCTCCGAGACGTCGCTGGCGGGGATCAATCGCTCGGCCAGGGTCACGTCATACCCGGGCAGGAACAAGACCTTCAGCTTGGTGCTGGCGACCGGATCGGCGTCCACCACGGCGGCGACGTTGTTGATCAACTTGATGATCAGCTTGGCCAGCGTATAGGCCGGCGCCGCCTTGCCCCCGAAGAAGAACGTCCGCGGCGGCACGACGAGGCCCGGATTATCGCGAAGTCGATTGTAGAGAATGATAATATGAAGGACGTTGAGCAGTTGTCTCTTGTACTCGTGGATACGCTTGATCTGGCTGTCGAAGAGCGTCTCCGGCTCGACGACCTGCCCGGTGGCGGAGCGGAGCCAGGAGACGAAGCGTATCTTGGCCGCACGTCTGGCTCGCTGGAATCCTTCCCGAAACGCGGGGTCATCGGCCAGCGGGAGGATCCGTCGAAGCTGCGAGAGGTCGGTGAGCCAGCCCTTACCGATCGATTCGGTGACGAGCTGCGCGAGGTCGGGGTTTGCCAGCAACAGCCAGCGCCGAGGGGTGATGCCGTTGGTCTTGTTGTTGAACCGTTCGGGAAAGAGCCCGGCGAGGTCGGAGACGACGGACGTGCGCAGCAGACGGGAGTGGATCTCGGCCACCCCATTCGTGCTGTGCGTTCCGACGATCGCGAGGTTGGCCATGCGGACCCGCTTCTCGGTCCCTTCGGCGATGAGGCTCACCCGCGCGAGAAGGCCACCGTCACCGGGCCTCCGGGCACGGACATCATCGAGGAACCGGCGGTTGATCTCGTAGATGATCTCGAGATTCCGGGGGATCAGCAGTTCGAAGAGCTGGACCGGCCAGGTCTCCAGCGCCTCGGGCATCAGCGTGTGATTCGTATAGGCCAGGGTGCGCCGGGTCAGATCCCAGGCCTGGTCCCATCCCAGTTTGGCCTGGTCGAGGAGGATTCGCATCAGCTCGGCGACGGCCATCGCCGGGTGGGTGTCGTTGAGCTGGATGGCGACCTTGTCGGGGAGCTGAGGCCAGTCGTTGCCCCGTCGCCGAAACCGGGCGATGATGTCGGCCAGGGAGCACGCGACCAGGAAATACTCCTGGACGAATCGGAGATTCCGGCCTCGGGGCGTGGAGTCGTCGGGGTAGAGGACACGCGTGAGCGCCTCGGCCGCGACCTTCTCGTGGACGGCGTCGAAGAAGTCGCCGCGGCTGAACTCCAGCAGGTTGAAGTCTTCGTGCGCCGAGGCCCCCCAGAGGCGCAGGGTGTTGATCGTCCGGCCGCCGTAGCTGGCGACCGGGCGATCATAGGGGATGCCTCGCAGGATCGTCGGGACATTCGGCGCCACGATCAGGTGCCCGTCCTTCAACTGGAACGAGCAATGGATCGGGGCATCGACCGTCTCGCGGGATCTCGCCACTTCCCAAGGGTCGGGCCTCAGGAGCCAGTTGTCCGGATGCTCCACCTGCCAGCCGTTGGCGATCTCCTGGCGGAACATGCCGTACTGGTAGCGCAAGCCGTAGCCGATGGCGGGGATCTTCAAGGTCGCCAGAGAGTCGAGGAAGCAGGCGGCCAGCCTGCCGAGCCCGCCGTTGCCGAGGCCGGCATCCGGCTCCTGTTCGGCCAACTCCCGCCAGTCCTGGTCCCGTCCCGAGACGAGGTCGTCGCGGACATATTGCTCGACCTGGAGATTGGTGATCGTATTGGCCAAGGTCCGGCCGATCAGGAACTCCATGGAAAGGTAATAGACCTGCTTGGGATTCTCCCGATCGTAGGTCCGTTCGGTCAGGATCCAGCGCTGAGCGAGCACGTCCCGGAGCGACCAGGCCAGGGCTTCGAAGCGATCGCGGGGGTTCGCCCGATCCTCGGAGACGATGTGATCGAAGACCAGGCGCCGGTCGTATCCGTCATGGTCGGCGATTCGGATCGGTCCGCACTGGTACTGGTCGAGCGGATTCACAGCCTTCTGCATTCCGAGGACTCCGGGCCCGAGCCGACGCCTTCACCCATGGATTCAATCCAACACGTGCCGATCATCGTTCCAGAGGCGGATCACGGGCTCATCGCGCGAATGATCGTACCCCAATATACTGAGCGACGCCGTGCCGAGGAGGAAGAGCCGGCCGTCCGAGGGCGAGAGCCCGACCCAGCGTGCGGCCAGCACCCGGAACAGGTGGCTGTGACCGAAGAGGATGATCCGGCCTTCAACCTCGCGCAACCGAGCGACGCTCCGGTCGGCCCGGGCCCCGACGTCGGCGACCGATTCTCCTCCCGGGCAGCCATCGCGGAACAGGTCCCAGCCCGGCTGCTTCTGGCGGATCTCCGCCGTGGTGAGGCCTTCGCACCGACCGTAGTCCCACTCGAGCAGGTCCGGGTCGAGCTCGGCCTGTTGCCCGAACCCGGCGAGCTCGCAGGTCCGCCTCGCGCGCTGCATCGGGCTGACCAGGACCTTGTCGAAGCTCATGCCGTGCAGCCGACGGCCCAGACTGCGGGCGTTCCGCTCGCCGCGTTCGGTCAATGGGATATCGGTCCGCCCGGTATGCTGATGCGAGATCGTCCAGGCCGTTTCCCCGTGGCGGGCCAGGTAGATCTCCGGCATCGATTCGGACATCGCCTTGCCCTCAACTTTCGCTTGATGTGATCGAATCCCCGGATCGGTGAGCTTTAACCCAGATTCCCCCGGACCATCCCCAAGTATAGAGGCTCTCGAAGCCTCCGGGGCAGACCCAGTCCCGAAAACTCGGAAAATGAGGCCGATCGTCCGGTTGGTCGATCGATTTCCCCGCCGGGATCCGGCCGACGAGGGCATACCAACGGCCTCGGGCTCGATCGGCGAGGCTAGCGAAGAATTACCGAGAATTCATTTGATCCATGGAAATCCGCTCGCTTACCATCTTCTTCCGATCTCCCCGGAGGGCAACGCTTGATGGAGACCACGATGGACATGGACTTGAACAAGGCGATCGAATACGCCCAGCTCGTGAACGCAGCCTATGCCATCCAGCCGGATAATCTCGCGAATTCCGCCGGTACGGCGATCAAAGCCCCCAGCAGCGGAAACAGTTACATGGTCGTTACGACGATCTACGCGAACGACCTCGCGACCGACATGAATCCGATCCGGGGCAGTGGCCAGGTCTCGATCGGGTTGATCCTGCAGGCGGACGCGTCGGGCGAAATCGTCATCGCGATTCGCGGCACGGAAGGGATCATGGAGTGGATCCACGACGCCGAGTTCGGCCTGGTCACATGCCCGTTCCTCGCGGGGGCCGGCAAGACCGAGGACGGGTTCACCGATATGTATGATTCCTTGCGGACCGGCGTCGCACCCGATTCGCCGAGCGTCGTCGCCGCGCTAGCGAGTCTTCCCTTCGCGGCGCCGGTCGGCCCGGTGACCATCTGCGGCCACAGCCTGGGTGGTGCTCTCGTGACCCTTCTCGCCCTGGACCTGGCGGCGAATACCAGCTCCAAGAACCCCACGGTCTACACCTACGCCAGCCCTCGGACGGGTGACCCTTCGTTCGCCGACACCTACAACCAGGTGGTCCCGAATACGTTCCGCGTCGCCAATCGAATCGACCTCGTCCCCAAGCTGCCGTTTTCGCCATTCTACGAACACGTGGGCGAAGTCTATGACCTGAATCCGATCCAACTCCTACCGTTTCCCCCAAGGATCTTGATCAAGCCCGACATCGCGTGCGAGCACGTCCTCGACAGCTACTTGTATCTCTTGTCGCTGAATGCCGGGGGCCCCGCGCTCACGCTGGATGCGTCGTGCACTCCCTGAGAGTGACGAACCATCCAGCATGAAGATCAACCCGGTTTGCCGAAGACGAAATCGAAGACCGCGTCTCCCGTTTGCTTGTTCTCCACATCGATCATGTTGGCCTGCTCGCGCGCCTTCTTGACCGCCTCGATCAACCGCTTGACGCGCGCCAGCATATCGTGCTGGTCGCGCGCCGGGATCGCGCCGGATTGATTGATCGTCTTCCATTTGCCGACGTTCTTGTCCTCGTGGACGACCTCCACCTGGGCCGGGTGCTTGTCGGTGGCCGGCGACTTCTCCAGGACGCGCGGGAGCTTCTTGGTGTGGTATTTCCAGGTCTCGGCGGTGACATAGCAGTCGGTGTCGCGGCTGTAGCTCCACTTCTGCGACGGGTCCAAGGTCGGCAGATGCGTGATGAAGGTCTGGATGTCCGTCAGCTTCTTCTCGAGGAAGAGCAGGTACGTGACCGGGACGTCCTTGAGCACGATCACGCCGTCCACCTCGACGTCGGCACGGGCCCGCGTATTGGCGACATCCTGGGTGATCGTGGTGTCGAAGACGGGGACCATCACCTCGCGAAACTGCGAGATCGCCTCGCTGACCTTGAACTGGAGGAGCTTCACTTCCGGCGGCAGCTCCTCGCCATTGTCCTCGATCGCCTCATAGGTCTTGGTGATCCCCTCGAAGAGCTGGGGCTTCTTGACCTTGTGGTAGACCTCGGTGATCGCCTTTTCGGCGTCGGATTTCTTGCCGGCGACGACGGCGACGATCTGATTGAGCTTCGGCATCATGGCCCTCCACGGTGAGGGGAAAAAGGTGGCCCCCATGCGTGTAGCCTACGCACAGGGGCCGGTTTTTGGCGGATAAACCCATCGACGACGACGATCTCCGGTCGCGACGGTCTGAGTCTAATGGCAAGGCGTCTTACGATTGGACCACCGGGCCATGAACCAGCTGCGGAGTCGGTCGGTCGGGATTGAGCGGCCCAGACTGGAATTGAACCAGTATCTCCCTGCTCGGGTTCCGTCGCGGTCGATTCGTCGGCGAAAAGCCAAGTTCAGTCTCGAGCGATAGGCTGATCTTGAACGCGATATCCCTTGCCTCGCCCTTGGGCTACCGCGGCATGGGTCGAGCGAGAGTGCCGCGGGCAGGACTCGAACCTGCACATTTGGGGATATCCTCTGAAGCTCACGCTGAGTCTAAGCTTGCGCTCTGCCCTTTCGGGCATCGCAGGCCCGGGAGTCGAACTCCGGAAGCCGGCCTCATCGGGCCGGTCGAGGCACCGTCCGCCTGCACTCCGATCATGCTATACCGGCCACCCAAGATCAGCAATGGCCGCCCCACGCGACGACCATGTCCAGGTACGCCTCGCGGACTTCCGGGAAGACGGTCACATTGGGGACGTGGTTGACCTCGAGCAGGAAACGATTCCCTTCCGAGGCGACGATGTAATCCACGCCGACGGTCGCGAGGCCAAAATGGTCGGCAAGAGCCCTTGAGTCGTCGAGCAGATCCCGGTCGACCGGCATGAACGAAGCCCCGGGGTGGTGGATCGACTTGAGCCAGCCATCGCCCGCCATGCGGACTTGCCAGGCCCGCTCACCGACCAGGACGATCCGCACGGCTTCGCCTTCCAGGTAATCCTCGAAAAGCGTCGGCTCGCTCGCGGTCCAGGTCCCTCTGAATCGGGCCTTGTCCTCGCCGCAGTGCCAGTTGCCCCACTTCGCGACCCACTCTCCTACCGCCTCGACGGTCGTGCCCCGATCGGCATAGCCCCGAGGAAGCCCGCCGAACCGCGAGACCTTCCGCGCCCTCACCAGGCCGGGCAGCCGCAGCCTCAGATCCATCATGCCGATGGCACCGGGCAGGCACTCACCGCCCCATAGCGCCAGTGCGGTGAGGAAGTGGAAATCATCCTCGAAGATGGCGTGATAGACGACTCTCCCGACCGGGACGAACGCGTTCATGATCTCCGGATGCTCAACGCCAAGTCGGCCCCGGTCGATTCGAATTCGGGGCAATGTTTCGTAGACGAGAACCGGGCCAGGGACTCGACGACAGATCTCGGTCGTCTCGGGCAGATCGAGGCCGACGAGGATCAGAGTTTGCACGATTCTTACCCCACTCGAGACGACGAACTGTCGATGGATCCAGGGCCGGGTCGGATTCCGCGCAAGCCGCCAAGTTGCATAGTCTCGGACACGCCCCTGCGACCGACGGTTCACTCAGAGACTGGCCCGTGAGTCGCAATGGAACAGAAGACCGGCAAGGGGGTCCCAGCCCCATCCGTGCGAAAACCTACGGTAGCGTATTGTGCGCAATGTTGACTCCCCGGATGGGAACCCATCATTGCGTCCGGCGTGCTGGCTCGAGCCTAGCCTTGCTCTTCCACCTCTCGATGAACTTTTTAACTGATCGCGGAACCCGCTTGAACCTCCGGTCGGTGACTCAGGCGGTCGAGAGCCCACTTCGCGTCCCGGGTCTCGATAGCGTCGGGGTTTCCCCGCGCCATCCGCTCGAGGATGGCGCGGGCCTCGGGCGTCCCCACGCGCTCCAGCGCCGCGATGGCGCCAAGGTCCGCAAGACCTCGAGTGGCGCGACCGGCCCGATCGCCGCGGGTACACCCTTGGGGTCAGGGGACGTGGCGGGTTGCAGGCGTTCTCGGAGGAACCCGACGGCCGAGGGGACGCTCAGCGCCCAGCCAGCCCGGTAAGCGGCGCGGGCGTCGTTGCCGGCCAACTCGGCCCATCGCGACTTGAGCACCTCGGGAGAGAGTCGCATGCCAGACTCCCGGCTGTCGTGCAGGTCGGAGATATCCCAGACGAGCACCGTGGCGTCCTCGCTGCCGGAGACGATCGAACGGCAGTCGGGGGTGAAAGCGACCGCGTTGACTGAACCGCGGTGCCCCTCGAATCGTCGCACCTCCCGGCCCGTGGCAAGGTCCAAGATGCGGACCGTCGAGTTGGGGATCGCTCCTCGATGGTGACTGGCTGATGCGAGGAAGCGGCCATCGGGGGAGAAGGGGCGGCGGAGGAGGGCCTCGCCGTGCGCATCGAGCGTCACGACCTGCTGGCCCGAGGCCAGTTCCCAGAGGATGATGGGCGGATCGTCCGATTGCCCTCGAGAACGACCGCCAGGGCCGCGCGTGGCGAGGAAGCGGCCATCGGGAGAGAGCGTGGCGCGATCTTGGTCGTTGGACCAACGAACGGCCTGGCGCACCTCCCGGCCTGTGGCGATATCCCAGATCCAAGCCCCATAGGGCTCCGCCGTGATGATCTGCTTGCCATCGGGTGCGTAGAAGATGGGAGAGAAACTCAGGTAGTCGTGGTTCCGCGGGTCTTGATGCTGAAGCGTGATCAGGACCTTGCCCGAGCCGGCGTCCCAGATCCGCCCCCCACTTGCGACGGTCTTGCCGTCTGGGGAGTAAGCGATGTCATGGACGTCGCGTCCTCTCAACGGGGCGAGACGCCGGATCTCCCGGTGTTCTGTCACGCTCCAGAGGCCGAGCCGGCGGACCAACTGCCACGGCTGGGTCTCCATCAGGCCGTCAACGAGTAAGGTCTGGCCATCGGGGGCAGCGGCCAGCGCCTCGATGGGGCCGCTGAGCTGGGCGATGATGTTCGATTCTCGGCCGGAAGACGGATCCCAGCGCCGGATCGTGCCATCATCGCCGCCGGTGAAGACCGTCCCATCGGCCGGGGAGATGACCAGTGAGCGGATGGCCGAGCCATGGCCCGACTGCGGGAACGCCTCCAGGCCCGTGGCCACGTCCCAGAGCCGGATCACCGACTCGGCACCGGTCGAAGCCAGCGTCTTGCCATCAGGGGAGAATGCCAGCGACCCGACCCCTTGCGACGGGATTCGATGCAGCTCCTGACCCTGGGCGACGTCCCACAAGTGGATGCCCGCGGCGAGAATCGTTCCGTCCGGCGAGAATGCTAGCCCGGATATTTCACACGACCCTGGATCGTCCCGCCAGGGCGTCCCATAAGCGGACTCCACGGTGATTTCCGCACGTCGAGGCGATTTCCCATCGCGGCGCGCAGACTTCCCCCTTACCCCCATTCGGTGAGGGCGATCTTCTTTCCATCTTTCTTCGCGATCAGCCCACTGCCGCCCTCCCAAGGGTGGATGCGTCCACGACACGCCCGACGACCGCTCGGAACAGATCCCGGTAGGGGTAACTGGTGGCCAGGTGAAACACGACCCGGCGTACGGTCACGACCACCCGCGCCGCCACCTTCAGGAGCTTGAGCCGAATCGTCCCCACTTGGGCCTTCTCCAGGTCCGTCCCGCGCAACGCGGTTCGTCGCAGGGTCTGGACCAGGACGTAAGCCGCCGAACTCAAGAGGAGACGGAATTGATTGGCCAGGAACCGGTGGCAACTGGTCCGGTCGGCGAACAGGTCCATTTGCTGCTCCTTGATCCGATTCTCCATGTCACCCCGCTGACAGTAGAAGTGCTCGTAGAGGCCCTGCGGGTCGCCCGGCACGTTGACCGTGATGAACCTCGGGTTGGGCCCCTGGGCGGTGCGCTCGGCCTTGACGATCACGCGCCGCGGTCGGTCCCAACTCCCCGCCTTGTAAGCGAACGAGCCGAAGATCCGCTGCGGCTGGCCCGTCTCCTGGAACTGACGTTCGGCGCGGCCGACCCAGTCGGCGGCCAGGCGCTCCAGGACCGGGTTGCGAGCCAGGCCCAGCACATAGCCGACCCCGTTGGAATCGCACCAGCGCATCAGTCTCCAGCGGCAGAAGCCGCTGTCGGCCCGGATGGTGATCTTCAGATCGGGCCAGGCCTGACGAAGCCGTCGGACCAGCAGCTTCAAGAGCGCACGGCTGTGCTTGCTGGCGTCGATCTTGCTGGGCCGCAGGTAGGCCGCCAGCAGCTCGTCGCCGCAGAAGATATATAAGGGTAAGTAACAATAATTGTCGTAATATCCGTGGAAGAATCGCCCCTCCTGATCCCCGTGCAGGGGATCGTCGGTGGCGTCGAGATCGAGGGTCAGATGCTCCGGCGGATGGGGATGGGCCTCGATGAATTGATCGACCAGGACCGCGGCGATTCGGATCAGGGCCTTGCGATCGACGCGATTCTCCAGGCGGCAAAGGGTCGGAGGGGAGGCGAGCGTCAGCTCCTCGTCGGGGGCGCGGCCCGTGGCCAATTGGAGGGCGGGGTCGGCGCGGAGGGTCTGGTGGTCATTGAGGTCCTCGTAACCGAGGGCCAGGGCGACGACGCGTTGGGCGATCATGGACTTCTGGTCATGGATAATGTAGACGGGATGTCTCGGGTCGGGGATCGCCTCGTTGATGGCGTCGAGGAGGCCCGTGCTCAGGCCGACCTCCCGGAGGAGGATGGCCCCGGCATCGGAGGTGAGGCGGCCGCCGAGGAAATCGGCGATGACCGACTTGGGACCGAAGCTGGAAAAGGTGAGGGGATCGCGATTACACTCTGTCATAGCGGTGGCCTCGCTCCTGGAGGATGGTGATCGTTGTAACCACATATCTTACCAGGAGTAAGGCCATCGCGCAACTAAATTATTAAAAGTTCGTGTGAAATATCCGGGCTAGGCAGCTCATCGCGCTCGGCTTACTCGGGAAGGCCTTGATATCCCGCTCCTGCCCGGTCGTGAGGTCGTAGAGCCGGACTGTCCCGTCGGTGACGGCGACGGCCAGCAGCTTGCCATCGGGCGAGAAGGTGAGCGGTCCGGCGAGCGGGAATCGCGCCCGCTCCCGGCCCGTGGAGAGATCCCAGAGGCGCGTCGAGATCTTCCCGGGCCCGATGACTGTGTCCCCGCGACTGATCTCGGTGTCCGTGCTGGCTGTGGCCAAGATCTGGCCATCGGGGGAGAACTTAAGGTCTCCGAGCCGGGCCCAGCCGCCGGGGATCCGGCGCCGATGCTCGGTGGGAGAGGCTATATCCCACAGTTCGATGAACGTCTCGGAAGTATTGGCGGCCCGATCATACCGTCTGACGCTCACGGCCACCGTCCGGCCATCGGGGGAGAAGGCCGGACGCTCGTACTCCTGGTCCTTGGCCTCGCGCCACCTCCGGCGCTCTCGACCGGTGGCCACGTCCCAGAGTCGGAGTCGGCTGGGGTAATCGACGGTTGCCAGCGTCTTCCCATCGGGCGAGAGCGCGATCGCCCGGGAGGGCGTGACCTGCGGGAAGTCGGCCTGAGGATCGCCGATGTCGCGGACGACCTGCCCCGTCATTGCGTCCCAGACACGCACGATCGGGATGTTATCGACCGTGACCAGGGACTTCCCATCGGGGGTGTAGAGGACCTGGTTGACGAGGGAGCCGTCGTGGAACCGATTCGTCCCCATGCGGGCGCGGGCGAACTTCGGCAGCGGATCGCCGTGGCGATCGACGCGGGTCGATGGGGTTGGGGTCGGCGCGACCGGGGCCGAGGCGGGATCGGGCGGGCGCGGGGGCTGCCACACCGGCGCGACGCCGAGGCCGAGGCCGAAGCCGATGGTCATCAAGGCGATCGAGAGGGCGGCCGCGGTCATCTTGAGCCTGGCCATGAGCAGACCCCTTAGCATGCGGTTCGCCATCACGCCGACGGCCGCGGCCGGCATCCCGTCGATTGCGGCGGTGACGGTCGCCTCCAACAGCCGTGCGGGGGGCTCGATCCGGGCGGCCGGTCCCAGCGGCGATGCCCCGATCCATCCGCCCGGCGCCAGACCGCGGCGGGTGAGCCGGGCTCGGAGTCGGTCACGGGCCCGGGCCAGCCGACCGCGAACCGTCCCCACGGGCCATCGCAGGGCCGCGGCGGCCGCGTCGTGCGTCCGGCCCTCCAGATAGCAGAGCACTACCGGCGCACGGTACTTCGCCGGCAGCCGGTTGACCTCCTCGTGGAGCAGGGCCTGGAGCTCGCCCTGCTCGAGTGCGAGGGAGGGCCCCCCGAACGCAGGCATCGCGGCCCGACGCTCTCGCGCCTGCCGCCGAGCGGCCCCCTGTCGGGCCTTCAGGGCGATGCGGTACGCGACGCCGTGCAACCACGGACCGAGCGAGCCGGGCTCGCGGACTCGCAACGAAGCGGCGCGCCGGACCAGGACGAGGAAGGTGGCCTGAAAGGCGTCCTCGGCCGCATGGGCGTCGCCGAGCACCTGGCGGCAGACGGTCAGGACCATCGACCCATGGCGGGCCAGGAGGGTCTCGAAGGCGGCCTCGGCCGCTTCATCCCGCCGGTGCGCGAAGCGCTCGAGCAACTCGCCGTCGGTCAGGCCGACGGCGCTGCCTGCGCCGAAGAGCCGACCGAGGTGCCGCCCAAGGTCCCCAACAGATGCGCTCGCCATGTTCTGCCCTCCGCTGAGTGAACCGACCCTCGTCATACCTCCTATTTCCCACGGTCGGTCGTCACAATACGCTTTTTTCTCAACGGCTTCAGAGGCGGCTAGAAGCCGCTTGATATCGTTGCTCGAGGTCGGCCAGTAACTTCGGCCGTTTCGTCTTCGATCGAGCCTTGCGCATGACCTTGCGACGGTGGATCGCCTGACGCTGGCACGCGGGTGCGCGGGCCCAACGGTATCTCGGCCGGCAGCGGGGTACGACTAAGACACTTCCGGGCCGCGCCCGGGACCTCCGTGACCGTGGGCTCTCGGCCCAGGAGATTGCCAAGGCGCTGGGGATCAGCCGCAGGACCGCCTTCCGATACTCGGCGGGCCCCACCCGGGAGTACCCCCGAGTCGTGAACTCCTATCGCGGCAGGGGCTCTACGGGCCGTTCGGCAGCGATCTGCCGGGCCTTGGCGAAGACATCGCCCGGATCACCGGACGCGACGACCCTACCCCGACGGTCGAGCAGGACCGCGTGAGGGATGGCGCTGACGGCATAACGGCCGTAGAGCGTCCCCCAATTGCGAGCCCCGTCGGGGGCCGGGGTGTCGACCAGGATCGGATAATTCAGGTGGAATTCGCTGATCACCTTGTCGATCGCGGCCCGATCGCTGCCGGCCGGGTGGACACCGATGACCGTGACGCCGGTCTCGTCACGCTTCCGATGCAGGGCAGCCAGCCCCGGCAGGTCGTTGCGGCAGGGGCCGCACCACTCGGCCCAGAAGTCGAGCAAGACTACCTTCCCGGCCAGGTCGGCAGTCTTCAGCGGTGGACTGTTGATCCAGACGGAGTCCACCGGGAATTCCGGCACCGGCTTGCCGATCAGGGCCTCCTGGGCACCCTGGCGTTCATTCTCCGCCCTGGCCCGCTGCGCACCCTTGGCCACGACCTCTCGCCACTCCTCAGGCGTCCGGTCGGCCTTGAACTTGTATTGCAGGGGCGGGTCGTGGGTCGTGTCGTAGAGGCGCGACCCTTCCGGGTAGTTCAGGACGAACCGCGCGCGGGGAATCCCCTGGTTGAGACGGAGGTTCCGGGAGTCAACGATCCAGGTCTGTGTACCCAGGCCGAGCGTCCCGGGGGTCACCTCGGCCTTCGCCATCACCGCCGCTAGCGCCTCGCGGTCGAGCGTCTTGAGCCGATCCTTCGTCATCCCCGGAGGTAGGAGGAAATCGGCCACGTAGAAGCCGGTCTCGCTCCCACGGATCGCCATCCAGACGCCCGGGGCTGCCTCGCGGATCTCGTCGTTCACGATCCGCCATGTGACGAACCGGCGGGCTGTCTCGAAGACCTCGATCCGGCGAGGCAGGTAGCCGTGCCTCGTGTCGATCCAGGCCGTCAGCTCGAGGTCCTGACCGTAATCCCGGTACTCGCGCTTCAGCACCCTGAGGTGTGCGGGCATGCCGGGGAGCGAGACGAGCTTGGCGCCGCTCAAGAGCACGTCGAGATTGCGTCGCGGCTCGAGCCCGAATCCGACCCCGATCAGGTGGAGGGGATTCCTAAAGGCCGTGAAGGTCTCATCCAACGGCTTGATCAATCCGCCCTTGCCGTCGCGATTGAAGGTGCGGAGGGTCGCGCCGTCGTAGAAGAAGGCAGCCGGCGTATAAATCATCCGGTTCTCATGGACGCCGCCCCACCTGCCGTCGATCGCCTCCCGGTAGGGGGCGGCCTGCCAGGCCCAGTCGAATTCGGAATAGAGGACCTGTCCGTCGGGGCCGGCGATCGCACCGGGCACGGGATGACCATCGGGCTCGATTGAGTTCTCCGTGCCCGGGGTCTTCGGGGAGAAGTAGGTGCGATAGGTTCCCTGGACCGACTCGATGGCCCCGAGGGATGCCTTTAGCTTCGCGATCAGGTCCCGGGCCTCGTCCGGTTCTCCCGCGATCGCCTGGCTGCCAAAGACGATCAAGCCCACCACTGCCCCGCGCCAGCGTCCGCTCATCGATCTACCCCCTCGTCAGTGAAGTCCAGGCAGGTGCGGGGATGCGTTGGGGCCGAGGTATTGGTTATCGACGTGGTCGTTGACCGTCTCGGTTCTCCCGACGGATGGCGGAGCACGCCGGGCACAATCGATTTTACAGTTGTGATACAAGTCCCGCAACGCCCCAGCCACAGATCACTGGTTGCTGATGAGTTGTCGCGGGCAGCCCGCTTGCGCCGGTTTTCTGTTCCCTTGCTACTCACGGGCCAGACCGTCGCATAGGAGGACCACTGGCCGAACGATTTGAAGGGATTGTCGCATCAGTCACCACCCGGAGTTGACAGTTTGCGTGGAGACAGAGCATCTTGGCTGGACACAATGCCCTATGTTCCTTGGAGTTGTGTCGCCATGGCGGCCACTGTCGCACCGCCCGAACTGTCAACTTCGGATCCCGCCTCAAACCCCATAATGCGACAATCCCGATTTGAAAATCCTTGCGGATCTTCCATCGCATTCGTGCGGCAAGGGTTACGACAAGAAACCGCTCGATTCCGCCTTAAGTGCGTTCACGAATTGCCCGTTTGGTGGCATCCTCATTAGTAGGGGATGATGCGCGAAGTCATCCGAGGTCGGCCCTCGGTCCGGTGAGAACGCCTCGCTTTCCGCACGCTACTTTTCGGGATGGGAGATGAGACGATCGCCCCGAACTCCCCGCCCCTGAACAGGGCATGCCGGCCGGCCCGGGGCCGGGCCGGGATCGGCGGCCGGGGCGGTGGAGACCTCGCGAAAAGTTGCCACCGAGTGCCAATGAGTGCCACGGCCCGACCGGATCAGAGTCGGTCTCGGAAGTCGCGGCGGCCGTCTCGTCGGGTGCTCCGTGAGCGCCTCATCCGGGCGAGTGACCCGGGACCGGCGTTCACAGAGCATCCGACAAGACCCTTCCGAGACAGGCACTCATCGGCAAGAGTGAGGTGGGCGACCGTCGGCTGACAGTCAACGGCCCACGCATCCCGGGGTTGCCGACTGGTCGGGTTCCGGCGACGATGATCGTGTCCCGGCATCAAGGGCGAGGCGGGAGATGTCTCGCCGAGGTCTTGGCCGAAGCCGCGTGCGACGGGAAGGCGGGCAGCCGTCGATGCGATGGCGAACTCGGAAATCGATGGGAGATCGAGCATGAAACTTTTGCGGACGCACCACGTCGCCATCATCGTCTCGGAATACAAGAGGTCCAGGCATTTCTACACGGAGATCCTGGGGCTCGAGGTGGTCTCGGAAGTCTTCCGAGAGGGGCGTAATTCCTACAAGCTGGATCTGCGCCTTCCCGATGGCACCCAGATCGAATTATTCTCCTTCCCGGACCCGCCCCGACGCTTGAGCTATCCCGAGGCATGCGGGCTGAGGCACCTGGCTTTCGAGGTTGCGAGCGTCGACGAGGCCGTCGCGGAACTGCGCGAGCACGGGATCGCGGTCGAGGAAGTCCGGGTCGACGAACACACGGGCAAGCGGTTCACGTTCTTCGCCGATCCGGACGGTCTACCGCTGGAATTGTACGAGCGATGACGCCGAGGTCTTCTTCAGGTCGCCCCAGACCCAGTCGCGGATCTCGGGCATATCCTCTCCATACTTGGTGATATATTGCCGGTGTTCGATCAGCTTGTCCCGGACCGCTTGCTTGACGTAGGCGTCCGAGGTGCTCAATCGGGGCACGCGATCCACGACGTCGCCGACCAGGTGGAACCGGTCCAGGTCGTTCATCACCGCCATGTCGAACGGGGTGCTGATCGTCCCCTCTTCCTTGTAGCCGCGGACGTGGATGTTCTTGTGGTTGGTCCGGCGATAGGTGAGGCGATGGATCAGCCAGGGATAGCCGTGGTAGGCGAAGATGACCGGCTTATCCCTGGTGAATAAGGAGTCGAAGTCGTGGTCGTCGAGCCCGTGCGGGTGTTCGGTCGAGGGCTGGAGCCGCATCAGGTCGACGACGTTGATCACGCGGATCTTCAGGTCCGGGACGTGTTCGTGGAGCAGCTTGACGGCGGCGAGCGTCTCGAGCGTGGGGACGTCTCCGGCACAGGCCATGACGACGTCGGGCTCGCCCCCCTTGTCGTTGCTGGCCCACTCCCAGATCCCGATCCCCGCCGTGCAGTGCTTGACCGCCGCGTCCATGTCGAGCCACTGGGGCGACGGGTGCTTGCTGGCCACGACCACGTTGACGTAATGGCGGCTCCGCAGGCAGTGGTCCATCACCGAGAGGAGCGTGTTGGTATCCGGCGGCAGGTAGACCCGGATCACTTCCGCCTTCTTGTTGACCACATGGTCGATGAAACCGGGGTCCTGGTGCGTGAAACCATTGTGGTCTTGCCGCCAGACGTGCGAGGCCAGGAGGATGTTCAGCGAAGCGATCGGCCGACGCCAGGGGATATGCCGCGTCACCTTCAGCCATTTGGCGTGCTGGTTGAACATCGAGTCGATGATGTGGATGAAGGCTTCATAGCAATTGAACAAGCCGTGCCGGCCGGTGAGCAGGTAGCCTTCCAGCCATCCTTCGCACTGGTGCTCGCTGAGCATCTCCATGACCCGGCCCGTGCGGGCCAGATGGTCATCCGTCGCGACGACCTCGGCCTCCCACTGCTTGTTGGTCGCGTCGAGGACCGCGGTCAGCCGGTTCGACGCCGTCTCATCCGGCCCGAAGATGCGGAAGTTCTTCTGGTCTTCATTGCACTCGATCACGTCGCGGAGGAACTTGCCGAGGGTGCGCGTGTCCTCGCCCTTCACATTGCCGGGCCGTTGGACCTCGATGGCATAGTCGCGGAAATCCGGCAACCTGAGGTCTCGGAGCAGGATGCCGCCATTCGCGTGCGGATTGGCCCCCATCCGGCGATCTCCGACCGGCGCCAGATCGGCGAGCTCGGCCCCGAACCGACCTTCCGGATCGAAGAGTTCCGCGGGCTTGTAGCTCAGCAGCCAGCTTTCGAGCATCTTCAGATGACCTGGATTGCTGGACGGCTCCGAGAGGGGCACCTGGTGTGCGCGATACGTCCCCTCGACCGGCAGGCCGTCGACCATCTTGGGACCGGTCCAGCCTTTGGGCGTGTTCAGGACGATCATGGGCCATCGCGGCCGCTCGGTCACTCCCTTGTTCCGGGCGTCGTCCCGGATCCGACGGATCTCGGCGACGACCGTGTCGAGCGTCGAGGCCATGAGCCGGTGCATCGGCTCGGGCTCATGCCCTTCCACGAAGTAGGGGACATATCCGTAACCGCGCAACAGCATCTCGAGCTCCTCGCGGCCGATGCGGGCCAGCACGGTCGGGTTGGCGATCTTGTAGCCGTTCAGGTGCAGGATCGGCAGGACCACGCCGTCGTGGATCGGGTCGAGGAACTTATTGCTGTGCCAGCTCGTGGCCAGCGGGCCGGTCTCGGCCTCGCCGTCGCCGACGACACACCCCACGATCAGATCCGGGTTGTCGAAGACGGCGCCGAAGGCGTGGCTGAGGCTGTAGCCCAGCTCTCCCCCTTCGTGGATCGAGCCCGGGGTCTCGGGTGCCGCGTGGCTGGGAATCCCCCCCGGGAACGAGAACTGCTTGAACAGTTTCTTCAGTCCCGCGACATCGCGCGTGATGTTGGAATAGAGCTCGCTGTAGGTCCCCTCCAGGTAAGTATTGGCCACCACGGCCGGGCCGCCGTGTCCCGGGCCCGAGATGTAGATCATATTCAAGTCGTACTGCTTGATGATCCGGTTGAGATGGACGTAGACGAAGTTCTGGCCGGGCGTGGTCCCCCAGTGGCCCAGCAGCCTGGGCTTGATGTGCTCGAGCTTCAGCGGTTCGGTCAAGAGCGGGTTGTCGAGCAGGTAGATCTGGCCTACGGATAGGTAATTGGCGGCGCACCAATAAGCATCCATCCGGCGTAGCAGCTCGGTCTCCGCCGACATATCCATGGGATCTCCTCAACGATCATTGTGGTGCCGGTGTGAATTCCAGTCCTCGTCGTTCCCGTGGCGAGTCACGAACTGGACGCCAGGAGGATCGCGACGTCCGCGTGCATGATGGATTCCTCGTCCGCGGGGATGACGCGGACCTGGATGCGTGCCGGGTCGGTCGAGATCAGGGGGCCGTTGGCCGCGTTACGCGACGGGTCCAGGACGACCCCCAGGTACTCGAGTCCTTCGCAGATCCGGGCGCGGATCGCGGGGGAATTCTCGCCGATCCCGCCCGAGAACACCAGGATATCAAGTCCACCCAGTGCGGCGGTCAGCGCCCCGATTTCTTTCTTCGCGCGATACGCGAACAGGGCGACGGCCTCGGCCGCCCGGATGTCCTTGTCTCCTTGAGCCAGCAGGTCCCGGATATCGGGGCTGGTCTCGGAGACGCCCAGCAATCCGGACTCGTGGTTGATCATCGCGTCAAATTGAGAGGGCATCACGCCCTGGGCTCGGGCGAGGAAGCCGGGCAGGCCGGGGTCGATGTCGCCGGATCGTGTGCCCATGACCAGACCGGCGGCCGGCGTCAACGCCATGGTCGTGTCGATCGGCTGACCCTCGCGGACGGCGGCCATGCTGGCACCGGAGCCGAGGTGGGCGAGGATCACCCGGCCGCGGGCCACCTCCGGGCCGACGGTCCGGGTCAGGGCCGCCATCAACGAGGCATACGATAGGCCATGGAAGCCATATCGCCGGACGCCGGAGGACTCGAATCGTCTCGGGATCGGCACGATCTGGGCGACACGCGGTAGATTGTGATGGAACGCCGTGTCGAAGCAAGCGAATTGCGGGATCTCGGGCCGTCGGGCGCCGAAATGCTCGATCAATTGGATCTCGCCGGGAAGGTGGTCGGGATCCATGGGAGTGATCCGGCGCAGGTCGAGGAGCAACTCCGGCGTGACTCGCTCCGGGCGGAAGTATTTCGCCCCCATGCACGACCCGATGAGCGATCGCGGCGATCGCCGTCCAGCCGACGTGTTGATCGACCCAGTCGATCAACCAGCCCGCGGCCGTCCCCAGGTCGGCGACCTGGATGGCCATCGATTCGCTCGCCCCGCTGTTCGGGTCGGTGAGTACCGCCTGAGAATTCGATAGCCCTATGCGTTCAATACGGCCACGGATCAATGGCCTGGGAGGATCGGCCGCGTCGAGGGGGAATATCGCGAGCTTCAGGCTCGACGATCCGCCGTTGACCGTGAGCAGACACGATCGCGAAGGTCGTTGGATCACCATCGCGGCGATCCTGTCGTCGGGGATGGTCGTGCCATGGATAAACCCTCTCGGGAGTCGGGGTGATCTCAATTCCGGCCCGGCCCAGTATAATGGTGGAGTCAGCGTCCTAGCAATCGCGCCGGAGGGCCTGTCAGGCGAGCGAGATTCGACGGCCGAGCCGGTTGGGCCCTCATCCGCCGATCGGGCACCTTCTCCCCGGAGGGGCGAAGGGGAGAATCTGATCCTTCCCCACGGTGGGGGAAGGTGGCCCGGAGGGCCGGATGAGCGGGCCGCGCCGGGGAGGGCCTGATTGCCAGACAGTACCTTGTCGGTTCGGAGGGAGCCTCCTAGAGGCACCTTCCATTGCCCACTCTTTTGGAGAGAACCAGGTCCGGGACCCGCGGATTTGTCGCCTATCTGGATTAGGGAGAGGGTCGCAAGACGAGGCGTGCTGGGCCATTTTTCCGCCGGACGTGGGCGATCGGTTCACGGCCGGGCGGCGAGATGGGACTTCAGGCCATCGCCAGGCACTTGAGCCGAATCCGATCCGATCGCATGGCCTCAGCCCGCCGGTACCCTCGGAACGAAAGCCGAAGCTGATGGCCGCCGGACCGATCGAGCTGTTGTCCCGGGCACGCGCGGGCGAGACCGAAGCGCTGGGGGAATTGTGCGCCCTGTACCGGAACTATCTCCGGATGGTGGTGCGCACGGGGCTTGGCCCTCGTCTGAGGGAACGGGTGGAGCTTTCGGACGTGGTTCAGGAGGCGTTGGTGGAAGTCGTCCGGCAGTTCCCGCAATTCACCGGTCAGAACGAGGCCGCTCTCCTGGGGTGGCTGCGACGGTTGGTGGGCCAGAAGCTGGCCGACCTGGGCCGGTACCATAGCCGGGCCAAGCGTGCGGGTGGCGCGACGGCCTTGCCGCTGGACGCCTCGCCCGACGCGGCGGGCGGCGGCCGCCGATCGGGCGAGGAGAGCGGCCGGCTGCTGGACATGCTGGCCCTGAGCCAGACCAGCCCCAGCCAGGCGGTCAGCAAGCGAGAGCAGCTCGTCCAGTTGGCCGACGCCTTCGCCGGCCTGCCCGAGTCGGAAGCCGATGTCCTCTGGCTCTACTACGCCGATAATCTCTCGTTCGAGGCGATCGGCCAGCGCCTCGACCTGAGCCGGAAGTCGGTCCGTGGCATCTATGCCCGAGGCCTGAAGCACCTGAAACGCTCGCTCGAAGGGCCGCCCGGCGGCCTTCTGAGGTATGACGATGGTCCAGCGCATTGACGATTCCCGGCAGGACGGGGCCGGCCCGTCCGAGGCCGACGATGAGGACGAACGCCTCGGGGCGGCGATCGAGGAGTATCTGGCCCTCGCCGAGAAGGATCAGGCTCCCGACCTCGAGGAATTCATCGCTCGCTACGACGACATCAAGGACGACCTCCGAGCGGCGATGGATGGCCTGGAGCTCGTGCATGGCCTGGTCGGACGGGCCATCACGCCGTCTTCCGGATCGTCGCACCGCTCGGGGACGGATCGTTGGCTGGAGTCGGGCCATCGGATCGCCGGGTACCGGATCGTTCGCGAGCTGGGACGCGGGGGCATGGGCACGGTCTACGAGGCCGTGCACATGGGCCTGGACCGCCCCGTCGCGCTGAAAGTCCTCGGTACGCACGCGGCGCCCGACTCATCGGCCCGGAGGCGCTTCGTGAACGAGGCCCGGACCGCGGCCGGGCTGCACCATACGCACATCGTGCCGGTCTTCGACGTGGGGAAGGTCGGCGGACTCTGCTATTACGCCATGCAGAGGATCGAGGGGAGCGGCCTGGATCGGGTGATCCGGCTGCTGCGACGGACGCGCCCGGTGGGCGTCTCGGGGAGCGGACTCTTCCCGGCCGGCACTCCGACGTCGCCCCACGATGAGCACGCGGGGGTGGGCGCGTCGTCGTTCAGCTCGAGGTTCGGCCGGCTCTGGATCCGGATGGCCTCGGGCTGGATGAGCCGGCAGCCCAACCAGGTTCCCGAACTTCACCGCGGTCCCGGGCACAACGGGGCCCGGCCTGGAGCCCCGTCTTCGACCGCCGCCCGGCCGGGACTCGAAGGCCTGGGCTTGTTTCCTTCGTCACTGAACACGGATTCGACCGCCTCATGGGGGAGCCGGCAACTTCATCCCGAATCCGCGTCGAAGAGCGGATGCCTCGGGGACCTGACGGGCTCGATCCCCCCATCGGGCCTGGCGGCACGCCCGGAATCGGTCGGGCGTGACGCTGAGACTCCGCCATTCGATCCCCCGCGCGGTTCGGCGTTCTTCCGTTGGGTGGCGACGATCGGCCTGGAGGCCGCCGACGCCCTGGCGCACGCGCATCATCAGGGCGTGATCCATCGCGACGTCAAGCCGTCCAATTTGCTGATCGACGCCAAGGGAAACCTCTGGGTCACGGATTTCGGCCTGGCTCGCCGGCTGGCCGACCCGGGACTGACCCATCACGACAGCCTCCTCGGGACCCCGCGCTACATGAGTCCGGAGCAGGCGCGGACCGGCACGATCGACGGCCGGACGGATGTCTACAGCCTCGGCGCGACGCTCTACGAGTTGTTGACCTTGAAGCCGCCGTTCGACGGCCAATCCGCGGCCGAGCTGATCGATCAGATCGGCCGGGATGAGCCCGTACCGCCGCGAAAATTGCAGCCGCGTACGCCTCGCGACCTGGAGACCGTCGTACTCAAGGCGCTGGCCAAGCGCCCCGCCGATCGATACCAGACGGCCGCCGAGCTCGCCGAGGACCTCGCGAGATTCCTCTCTCGAGAGCCGGTCAAGGCCCGGCGGATCAGCCCGATCGGTCGGCTCTGGCGGGTGGCTTGCAGGCATCCCGGCATCAGCATCGTGACGACCACCGCGGCCGCGACGATCCTGGCCATCGCGACCTATGCTTATGTTCGCGTCGTCGCCTCGCGGAACGATGCATTCCGCGCCCTCGGAGTCGCCGAAGCGGCCATTCGAGAGTCGAAGGCGGCCACTGAGAAAGAGCGATCCGCGACTCGAGAACTGCTGGCGCGGTCGGCCGCGGATGCTGCGCTCTCGTACGTCCCCAACCGTCGCGAGCATGGTACGAATCTGATCCGCCAGGTCGTGGAACTCGGGCCCGGGTCGGGACTCCGGGAGCAACTCCGTGACCTTTCGGTGAACTTCCTGGTGCTGCGAGATGTCGAGACCGGACCCGAGCTGGCGACGGGCCGAGCCCACAGCCTGGTCTTCGGGCCCGACAGCAAGCGGCTGGCCGTCCTCGCCGAGAACGACGAGGATCTCGCGATCTGGCGCATCAAGCCCAGGGAACGTCTGGCGGGGATCTCGCTCCGCGCGGGGTCGAATTCGGCTCCGGGGCCCGCCGAACCGAACGCGATCGATCCGCTCGGTAGCGAACGGGCCGAGACGGGCCAGGCCTCCAATGCCCTGACGGGCTCCGGGTCGGGCCAGGGCCGCGGCTCGGCGGTTTCCGCGTCAACCTCACCCGGTGTGCGTCGCTGGTTCTTCAATCGCCGACTGGCCCTGGCCGGAGGCTACGTGGCCGCGGTCCAGCCGGACGACCGGGGAGTGCGGCTGATCGACGCCTTCTCGGGGACGCCGCTCCCTCCGATCCAACGGCCGTCGGGGCGATCGGTGATCGGGGTGCTCGGGGACCCCGCCGGCCAGCGGCTCGTGACGATCGAGTCGCTCGAAGAAGAGGGTCCCGCCGCCAAGATGGAACGGGAATCCGATGGGGATCCGACCGAATTTCATGGCGCCTTCCAGATCGTATTATGGGACCTGGATCATCTCGAACGGCCGCTCAAGACGCTCAGCCCCCCCTGGCTCAGGACCGCACCCGATTCGCGGCCGATCTTCCCGCTGGTGGCCCTGAGCCCCGACGGCAAGGTCCTTGCGGTGGCCCAATCACGCGGCAAGGCGGTCGTCCTCTACTCGGCCCAGGACGGCACACCGATCACCGGACGACCCATCCCGACCCAGGGCGAACTCTTCGCGCTGGCATTGGGACCCAACGGCTTGCTGGCCGCATCGAGCGGGGGCTCGATCCAACTCTACGACCTCGAAAGCAGGACGTTCCTGACCAGCTTGACGCCGAACCAGAGCATGGTCTGGATGATGCGCTTCAGCCCGCGAGGGACGCTGCTGGCCCTGGCCGGCTCCGGCCCCATCGAGCTCTGGGATCCCGTGGCCCACAGCCTGGTCGCCATGGTCCGGACGTCCGAGCAGCCGGCGGACCTGGCGTTCTCGCCCGACGGTCGATCGCTGGCCGCGACCGGCCGGTCGGGCTCGACCTCGGTCTGGACCGTGCAGGACTCGGCGGCGCGGATCCAGCTCAGCGGCTTCGACGGACGGCTCTCGTCGCTCGCGTTCGGCCCGGATGGGACGCTCGCGGTGGGCGGGCTGCACGGCGACGTCTGGTTCTGGCGCGACGGGCATTGCCCGGAAGTCGGTTCACCCTTGTCGATGTCGCCGCCGACCGAGCCGGAGTTCCCCGCGAATCGTCCCGGCGCCCTTCTTCCCCGCGTGCTCGTGCCGCGACGCCGAGTTCCGGCGTGAGTTCGGCAGCGATGCCGGGGCCGCCTCCATTCGGGCCGGGGCCAGGGTCCGGCATGGACGGACGAAGGTCCGGATCACCGGGTCGTGACGGCGATCGAAATGGGGGACGTCGTGACGGCGATCGCAATCGGGGAGGTGGTGGACCGATGGGCCGCGGTCCGGATGGGCGCAATCCCTCCGAGCGCCCCATGCGGCCGACGAGTCTCGCTTTCGACTCCGAGGGACGCGTGGTCGCTCACGATCCGCATTCCATGAGGATCTGGGCAAAGCAACCGATCTCTGTGCGTACGCAACCGATCCACGAGCATCCGTTGCCCGCGTATGCGGCGAGGCCATCTTTCATGTCAACGGTGGCCGGCACGCCCGATGGCCGGCTCATGGTATTCGTTCGCTCGTCCAGCGTATTCCTGTGGCGGGCCGAGGCGTACAAAGACCTGATTCCGGTGATCCCCCCCCCCGCCGCATGTGGCATCAGAACCCGCCACGGGCACCGGCACGCGACGGGTTGGTGCCGCCGCAACGGACGGCTCGAGCCCTCGATTCAGGGCGGCACAGATCGCGCCGAACGGCGATCGCCTCTACCTGATCGATCAGGAAGGCAAGCTCCGTGTCTGGTCGTTGGAAGGCAGTCAAGACGGATCATCGGTCCAGGCCCGGGAACTGGATTGGGCCTTGCCGGTCGTCGATCGGGGCTTCACCAATCTCGCCCTGAGGTCCGACGGCGCGGTCCTTGCCGTGTCGGATTGGAGCGAAACCGTGACACTGATCGACACGGTCCGGACGCGGGTCCTGGGTCAGATCCCGCACCCCAGCGGGGATTCCGAGGCCTTCATGCTGGCGATGGCGTTCTCGCCCGACGGGCGCCAGTTGGCCGTCGGCTCTCAGCAAGGATCGATCGCACTCTGGTCGGTGGAGCATCCGACCCGCTCACGCCTGCGTTTCCATCTGCCGGGCCACCGAGGATTCGTCGCCAACCTGGTCTTCGATGCCCAGGGTCGGCGCCTGGCCAGCACGGGGATCGATCCCAATGTCCCGCTGGTTGAGGTCTGGGACCTCGAACTCATCCAGCGCGAGCTTGCCCAGTTGGGCCTGTCAGATTGAATTGTGGTTAACCGAAGGATTGCTCACGCGGTGGCCGCATCATCGCGACACTAACCCGACGTGCCAGCGAGGGTCCGGAGGCATTCCCCTCGCTGGCGCGTCGGGTTGGTATGGGACGATTGCAATCCGATCGTGAGGCGTTTCAGATCAGCGTCTCTAACAGCAGCTTGAGCTTGCGGAGCTCGACCTCGCGGTTGAACGGGTTCTCGAGGCGGTCGATGATGGCGACGGTGAGCGCGCGGTTGTAGCCGTAGCGCTGGAGCATGGTGACGATCCGGGCATAATCGACCTGTCCCTGGCCGACGCGGACCTGGAACTCGCCGGGCGCCTGTCCCGTGTCGCGGAGGTGGACATTGTGGACGTAGGGGAAGACGGCGTCGAAGTCGGTGCGCGGATTGGCACTCTGGAGGAAGTGGCTGGGATCGAGCGTCAGTCCCAGGCCTGGAACGGCCTGGCAGAGCTCAACGGCGACGCGGGGGTCGCCCGTCAAGGTCTCGGAGTGCGTCAGCAGGGCCACGACCAATCCCTGTCGCATGGCGGTGCCGATGAGCTGCGTGAGCCGCGGGATCTCGTCGTCGATCGGGGTGCCGGTCGGGGCGGCGTGCATCGTCAAGACCGCGACGCTGAGCGACTTGGCCAGGCGGCAGAGTCCGTCGAACCGTCGGCGGATCACCGGGTCGGACCAGTCGACCGGGCCGAGATCGAGGTGGAGCGACGAAGGGATCAGGCTGGGACCGCTGCGGAGTCGTTGCAGGGCCATCTCGGGATTGTCGCCGACCTCGGACGGCCGCAGGTGGTTCCCGTCCTCGACCAGGGCGAGCTCGAACTTATCAAACTCCAGCTCGGCGATTTGACGGAGGGCGGCCTCCAGCGGCTCCCGCGCGAAACAGAGTGTACTGCAAGAGACGAACACCCGATTCCTCCTTGTCCCAATCGTTCCCGTCCTCTCCGACATGCGAGGTCGAATGAGGGCGATTTTACCGCAGCTTGCGGTCCGACGATAGGGCAGAAGCGGCCGCGTCGGGCGTGCGTCCGGCCCGCGACGCGGGGTCCGCGGCCCGGACCAGCCCGGAGGAGACCGATGCCCCGGAGTGTCGGACCCAGTGAGAGGCCGCCAATCGCGCGAAGTCGCCGTATCGCTGTTCGCGATAGGCTTGCAGGGCCAGGAGCAGGGCACGCCGGGCGTTCAACCGGGCCGATTTCGACGCCGGATCGCTGAGGATGTGGAGGTCGTCGATCCAGAGCGTACCGGGCGTGAGCAGCTCGAACCGGAGCCGGGCCGAGTCGAGACCGCCCGGGGGCAGGTCCGAGGCGCGCACGGCCCGGCCCTCCCAGGCGCCCGCGACGGAGAGATCCGAGCGCCTGACGTAGGGTTGTCCGCCCGATTCCCCCTCGATCCAGACGCGGACCGTCGCGTCGGCCGGCATGGATCGGAAGTAGGCCTGGATCGTCAAGCTCGATTGCACGTTCGGGACGAAGGGATCGCTCACCACCGAGGCGTGCGCCGCGGCCGCGTTGAGCCGCAGGCTTCCCTCCCCGGAATGCGGGTTCTCGCGGTCGATCGCAATCGTGCCGATGGCCGCACCGGGTGCGGTATTCGCATCACCCACCGCGCCCGCGGGCGACTTGCCTTTCTCGACTTGCCAGCCGACGGGGCTCGTCGCGGAGTTGGTTGCAGCACCGGCGGGCTGGATGGCGGGATCGGCCGCGCCAGGGAGCGGTGGCATGGGATCGGCCGGATCGGCCATGGGGTCGTGAGGCGGACCGGGATTGAGCTCGAAGCCCGGATTGGGGGGCTCGGCGGCCTCGCCGGAGAGCCCGCGGTTCAAGCGGGCGAGCTGGGCCGAGAGGTCTCGGGAACGAGCCTGCATGCTGGCCAGCACCGCATCCGAGGGATAGGGAGTCACCGAGGTGACCTGCACACGCGAAGCCCCGATCCGGATGGCCGAGGCGCCGAACGGGAGCAGGTCGAGCACCAGATTTCGGCCGCCTGTCTCGGGGCTCGGTACCAGGCGGAGGCCGCGTCCCAGGTCATCGACCGCCGCGTCGACCGGCGCATCCAGCAGGCAGGCGAGGCGGATCGGATAGGGCGAGTCGTTGGCGATCTCCAGGAATGTCTGCGAGGCGTCGCCGATCTTGCGGATGGCGACCCCGAAGGGGAGGGAGCGGGGATTGGTCGCCATCGACGCGGGGCTGGCCGGCCAGGCGGGGAGCGCGCGGAGGACCCGCGCGAATTGCCGGAGCCGTTCTTCATGGCCGGCGACGGCCTTGGCGGCGAGGAACACCCACTGGGCGTCGAGGGCCGCCACGGCATGACCCAGCGGCTCGTCCGCGGACGGGCCATCGCCCAGCGGTAAGGCCGAGAGCCAGACGGACGTCTTGCCCGAGGCCGAACCCTGCTGGGGCGATGAAGGTTCCTGCGACGGCGCGGCGGGAGACTCGGAGCCCGGCTCGACCGCGGAATCCATCGATCGGCGTTCGGAGGATGAACCGTCGTCGATGGTCAGGAGCAAGCCGCAGCGATTCCGGCTCGCCACGATCGCGTCGAGGTCGGGGCTGACGGCCAGGTCGTGGGAGAGTGCGTCGGTCGCGAGCGACACGCCGCGAAACAACGGCGGCGCGGACGGACCGCTCGGCCAGGCTTGCAGGTCCAGCCCCACGCTCCGCCAGGCCTGGCTGGGAGCCAGTCCGGCGAGGTCAACCCGACGCGCCTCGATGCCGGCCGGGCCGGAGTTCAATCCGGGCGTCACGACGGCCAGCACGGCGCCCGGCACGGACTCGCGGGCCGCTTCGGAAAGCTCCGCGTACAAGGCCGCCATGGCCCGCGATCGCCAGGTCAACCAGGGCATGCGGCCGACCCCGGCGAGATAATGGAGCCGCACCGCGAACCGTTCCGGATTCTCGGTCCCCAGGCCCGGGATGCTCCGGGCGGTCTCCGGGCTGAATGTCTCGCGGACGAAGCGTTCGAAGGTCGCGTCGTCCACGCCGGTGTCGGGCGTGCCGAGCAGCGTGGAGCCGGGACCGAGCCGGATGACCAGGCCGGTCGAAATCCGAGGATCCCGAGGGGCGCCGCCGGGCCCGTTCCGGCCGGAGGCCAGGGCGTTGACGACCCGACGTTTCATGGCCGCGCGGACGTCGGGGTGGAGCGGATGGTAAGTCGAGCCCGCGGCCTGGCCCTGGCCGTCGAGGCGAACCAGTCCGCGGCGGACCGCCTCCGCCGAATCGGGCGGCGGTAATCCGGGGAGTGCGCCCGGACCGTCGAAGGAGAGTTCCAGCCACAGCGAACACGCCTGTCGGGCGAGGACGCGCCTGAGGATCTCCAGGCGGTCGGGCCCGGTGCAATCCTCGTCGGCCTGCCCTTCGAGAGACCGCCGGAGGGACCGATCGGCGAGGTTTTCGGGTACGACCACGGCCGTCGCGCCGCAGTAGGCCAGGTACTTCACCAGATTCCGCGCCGAGGCGAGCGATTCGGCGGGTCCCGGCCCGCCGCCGAAGGGATCGAGGGCATGATCCCCGTTGAGATACAGGCCCAGGGTCCGGACGGCCGGCGTGTTCGGCTCGCGAATCGTCGGGGGTGGAGGGACATCGTCGAGCTCGGTGAGCGAGACGGACCCGAGCCGGACGACCGACTCGGCGTCGCGGTTGGCCAGCACCAGCACGGCCTCGTTCGAACCGGGCCAGACCAGCCACGAGAACGACAGGGTCGGCCCATTTTCGAGGATCGGCGGCCCCGACGCGCAGGCATCGAGCAGGACGCGCGGCACCTTCTCGGTGCGGCCGTCGCGGGGCTCGATCAAGGCCACGCTCAGCGATGAGGGCTCGCCTCCCTTGATCTTCAGGGTCAGGCGATGAGGGCGGTCGGGATGCGCGATCTTCATCGCGACGGCCGACCAGGCCAGGCCCGAGCTGTCGGCGGGGTCGAGCTTCGCGGCCTCGGCACCCGAGCGGAAGATCCAGCCGCGAAGGAGGTCGCGGCGCGACGGTTCAATCAGCGCCTCGGCCGGAACACCCCATGCCGAGCCCCCCGGCTCGGCCAGGGGCGATCGTCCCGACGCCAGCGGTCGATAGCTCCGCGCCCGGGTGAGATCGACCGAGTCCACCTCCACCTCACCCTTGCGGGCTTCCCGATCCGACGCGCCTCCCTCCGTCCCGGCGGGTCGAGACGAGGAATCCAGGACCGTCAGCATCACCCGGCGCGTCGCCGAGCTGGACGCCGCCGGCTTGTGCCGCCGGATCAGCCGCCCCAGTCGCGAACCGTCCCGGACGACGGACTCCCAGGTTGCGCGGACCTCCAGGACATAGGTCCCCTCGACCCGAGGCGCCCGGAGCTTCGAGAGCCGCACGGGCGGTTGCCGACGGTTGGCCGGCAAAATCACATGAAGATCCTCTTGGGCTAGTATCTCTCCGCCCTTCGTCGACTGCAAGGCGGCCGACACCCGCGCGGAAACCTCGGACGATTCCGGCCAGAGGATATTCAACCCCACGGAGACGGGGATCTCCGCCCCGGGGGCGACGACACCGTCAACGGCCGCAGGGCTCAGCTCGATCGCCAACGAGTCCCAGGGGAGCCGCTCCACGGCGACGATCAAGGCCGCCGAGGTCGGGGTATGCTGGGGCTTTTCCAGGAGCGACGCGACCGGAACGCTCACGACCTGGTCGCCGCTCCGCACCGTCAGGCTCGCATCCAACGTCGATTCGATCCGGGCTCGAACCCGGCCTTCGAGCCCACGCCCCAGGCGCCAGCTACCCGACGGGCCCGGCCCCATCATCGGGGCATCGATATTCCCGCCGGATCGGCCCGCCGGCCAGGCGATGGCCTCGATGACCCGTCCCTTCGTCAATTCCAGGATCGTGTCTGAGGCAGGCGGCAGTTGCGGGACACGAATCCCGCCGACCCCTCCGGCCATTCCTCTCGTCGAGACGTTCCAGCTTAATTCAATGGTCAGCCTTACCCATTCCTCGCCAGTTGCCCGTGTCTCCCATTTGCCGTCCTGAGGCGCAGCCGCGAGGGTCGTCCCGATCAGGACCAGGCCCCCGAGTATGCCAAAGATCCGGCGCCAATCCCTGCGCATAAGCCCGAAGCGACCCCTTCCGTGGAAACCTTCGCCCGGTCGCCCATCCCGCATCCATGCGGGAGGAGCCGTCATGAGCCTTTTCGCCTCGATGAAGTGAAGATGGCCATGTCTCGGACGGGACCGAGATCTCTCTCGAGTTCCATCGACAATTTCACGGCGAAAATCCACTAAATCGTCGAAAAAATCGGCATAATCCCAAAAACCAGCAAATGGTCACCCAACCGCCGCAACCGCTGCGTCTTGCCCAAGAAGTGCAAATCCTCGAGACGTCAAAACGAAATGTACGCTCGGAAACGCGGCTGGGGCGGCAAAGTTTATCCAGGGGTACCGGACGCGGGAAGGGCTGTTATTGAGGACCCGAGACACGTCTAGAATTTCGGGTCTTTATAGGTCAGGTTTTCCGGCCTGACAGGGCGATCGTCAGGCTGTAAAGCTTGACCTACGAGGATTCCAGACCAGGTTCCGGCCGGGCTACTGTCCTGGCCTTTGTTGGGCCGTTCTTCTTTGTTTTCAGCGATCGGACCGGTCAGCAACTCCTTCACAGAGAATCCCTGGAGGAACGGAGTGCGAGGTAATCCGCTCACTCAGGCATGGATCGGTAGGAATGGTGGTCCGCGAGGCTTATCCATCCGTCGCGATCGTTGAGACGCGCAGAAATGGTTCCAACGAAGAGTCGTTTGCGATCAACAGCACGGGCGGCGAGGGTCGAAATGGATTTCAGGACAGGATCGAAAGAAGCGGGACGATCGGAAGTCGGCCAGGGGAGGAAACCGGGCGATGAGACGGATTGTTCGGATCGTCGTCGTGCTGGGGGTGAGCATCGTCGGGTTCAATCGGGCCGTGTTGGGAGAGGATCTGAATGACGCGTGGGCGACGGCTCTGCGCGTCAATGCGGGGTTGCAGGCGCAACAGGCCCTCTCGATCGGGGCGGGCCTGAACGTCAAGGCGGCCAAGTCCGATCGATTCCCCTCGGTTCGCAGCTATTCCTTCAATTCGTTCCTGACGGCCTCTCCGATGGTCAGCACGTCATCGGCCTTCTCCTCGAGTAAGGGAAGTGGAGCGGGAAGCCTCCTGAGCGGCCTGCCTCCGTCGATCTCGCTCCTGGGTCCCGGTCAGAGGGACATCCCGGTCTCGCTCACGTTCGCCAACCTCCCGCTCTACACCGGCGGCCGATTGCTCCGGAACATCGACGCGGCCGGGGCACAGCTCGGCGCCCAGAAGAACGAGGAGTTCCGCACGGCACTCGACCTGAAGCTGACCGTTGCCGAGGCTTACGTCGGCGTGCTGCGAGCACGGAAGAATCTGGAAGTCGCTCGGAGCAGTGTCGAGCAACTCAGCTCGTTCGCCAGGGACGTGCGGAACCGTCGCGAACAAGGGTTGGCGATCCGGAGCGATGAGCTGGCCGCGGAGGTCTCGCTGGCCAACGCCCGACTCTCCGAGATCCAGGCCCGGACCGCGCTCGAGTCCGCATGGGCGACCTACAACCGATACCTCTGCCGCCCGCTCACCGATGTCGTGCCGCTGGAAGAGCTGACGGTGCTGCCGACGACGACCGACTGGAAAGACCTGGCCGAGCAGGCGTTCAAGGACGCCGAGGCGTCCGCCGCGGGCAATGAGGGCGACGTGCAAGAGTTGACCGCGCATGCGATGCGCGCCCGGCCCGAGCTTGCCGGGCTCACCGAGCAGGCTCGGGGCCTCGGGGCACAAGCGGATGTGACCCTCGCGGGCATCAAACCTCAGGTCGGCTTCTCGATGGGTTTCGTCTACCTCGGGAATAACAACTTGATCCCGCAGGGGATCGGCGCGGCGAGCTTTTACGCCGACTGGACGATCACGGACAGCGGTGCGACCCGTCGCCGAACCGCGGCGATCCGGCAGCAGGAACGGTCCACGCTCAAGCGTCGGGCCGACACCGCCGCCGACATCGCGCTCCAGGTCCGAACGCGCTGGCTCGATCTCCTGCAATCCCGCCGACGCGTGCCGGTGGCCCGGCTCGCCATCATCCAGGCCGAAGAGAATACGAGTGTGATCACCGACCGTTACCGGCAGCAACTGAGCACTTATACCGAAGTGCTCGACGCCGAGAATCGCCGCGTCCAGTCGCTGAACAATTTCTACAACGCCATCTACGACGAGAACCTCTCCATGTTCCGCCTACACCGGGCCGTCGGCGACCTGTAGCCCTCGAGTCTTCACATCGGCAACGGCTTTTCCATGCTGGGCCTCCGTACGCTTTCACGCGCCGAGGGTGACAGCCGTCCAGACGAGAGTCGGCTGCGGCAGCATTGGACTCGACCTGGCCACCTCAGGGCCGGAGGCAACTCCATCCACGCGTCGGCTATGTCGGACGTCTGACCGCATGGCTTCCGGGCGAGGGCGTACCGGCGTCTTTCCCTGTGCTACGTCAGCGTCTTCTCCGTGAGTTTGGGCGGACTCGTCGTGCTGGCCAGGAAGTCGGGATCGCCGCTGTAGACGATCGTCAGGGGCTTCTTGAGCACCTGCTTGGGCCTGAACGTCAGCGTGGCCTCGCCGCCGACGAGCGCCGCGTTGCCGAGCATCTTCACTTTGACCGTGTTGCGGTGCTTCTTGACGAACTCGAACGTCACCTGGCCCGTCGGAACTCCCCCGCCGGTCGCCGCTGGTTTGATCTGCACAGTGAGGCCGACTGCCTCGAGCTTCTTCTTCCCCTTTAGGATCGGGTGCGACACCAGGACGATCGCGGTGGACGCACGGCTGACCGACTCGGTGGTCGAGCCCGATTTCGCGCCGAGGGAGTCGCCGTTGTCGTCGTAGGTCGCGGTGATCGCATTCGAGCCCGGCGGCAGAGTCGAGATCGTCAGCGTGGCCCGGCCGGAGCCGTCGAGCGGGACGGTGGCCAGCGGCGTGCCGTCATCGGAAAAGGTCACCATCCCGCCGGGCGTGCCGCCGGAACTCACGGTCGCGACGAAGGTGACGGCCTGCCCGTAGACGGCCGAGCCGCCCGTGGACGTCAATGTGACGGTCGCGGCGCCTTTCGAGGTGTTCGATGAGGTCGGCGTGATCACGAAAGTGGCGGGCTGCGATTGGGCCGCGACGTAATCGGCGCTGCCGGGGAAGCGGGCCACCACGGTGTAGGCCCCCACGGCCGAAGGCGCCGTGGAGCCCAGATTCGCCCCCGTGGTGCCCGATCCGGTGTAATACGTCAGGATCGGCGTGACGCCTTCCAGGCTCGCGGCCGCCGTGCCTCCGACGCCGGCCACCGCGGCCGTGGCCGCCATCGGCGAGCCGTTGTAACTCCCGCCCGGGTCGCTGACGGTCAAGATGGGCGTCGCCGCGGTGATGCTCAGGGAACTGCCGGTGAGGTGGATGGTGTAGTTGCTGTCGGCCGCCAGGGTCCCCTGACCGATCGCATAGGGACTTCCAGATACGGTCTCGCCGGCCGCCCGCGCCAGTTGTCCGGTGAGGACCGTTGCTTCGGTGTCGGAGAACTGGAAGCCGCTGGCGGTGTAGGCCAACGGCGGGTCGGCCGAGCCGTAAACCTTGGTCTCGGGCTCCGCCGCGATGGTGAGCGTCGCCGGGGTGATGGTGAGCGTGCTGCTGATGAAACTCATCGTGTAGTCGCTATCGGCCGCGAGCGTCCCCTGGGTGATGGCGTAGGGGACGCCGGCCGCCGTCTCACCGGCCGCACGCGCCATGTGGCCACTCAGCTCCGTCGCGGCCGTGTCATCGATCTTCACGCCGTCCACCGTGGTGTCGATGAAGCCTGTTGCGGTGTCGCTCAGGCTCGGGTCGTTGGTCCCGTAGACCTTGCTCTGGGAGTTGGCGGAGACGGTCAGGGACGCAGGGGTGATGGTCAGCGAATTGCCGGTGAAAGTCATCGTGTAGTTGCTGTCGGCCGCGAGCGTCCCCCGGGTGATCGGGTAATCGCCAACCCGCTCGCCGGCCACGCTCCCAGACTGTGCCCGGACCAAGGCCCCTGCCAGGGTTGACGCCGAGGTGTCGTTGATCGCAACGCCGTCGACGGTGGTGTCGACCAGTCCTGTCGGCGTGAGGGTCAAGGTGGGATCGTTGGTCCCGTAGACCTTGGTCCGGGGATTGACGGTGACGGTCAGGTTGGACGGGATGATGGTCAGGATGTTGCCGGTGAACTCGATCGTGTAATTGCTGTCAGCTGCGAGAGTCCCCTGGGCGATCGAGTAGCCGCCGGCCTGCTCGCCGACCAGGGTGCCGGCCTCGGTTCGGGCCAGCGCCCCGGTCAGGGCCATCGCCGCGGTGTCGGCGAACTGGAAGCCCGTGACGGAATAGGCTAGCGCCGGGTCGGCGGTCCCGTAGACCTTGGTCTCGGGGTCGGCAGTGATCATGAGCGTCGCAGGGGCGATCGTCAGCGTGCTGGTGGTGCTGCCGGAGGCGAAGGTCCCGTCGCTGGTATAGGCATAGTTGACCGTGTCGGGCGAGCTGGCGACGGTAAGACCGTCGTCATTGAACGTGATGGAGAAGGCGCCGCCGTAGCCAATGGTGGCCGACTGCTCGACGCCGCCCAAGCTCACAGCGACGCTCTCGCCGACAGGTGCCCGCGAGCCATTGGCCAGCGTACCCGAAATGGTCACGGTGGAAGCGCCGTAGGTGATGCTCTGGTTGCCGATCCCCGAGAAGGTCAGCCCGATGAGGGGTACGGTGTTGTTCAGGGCGAAGTCGGCCGTGTCGCCGCCGAGCGAAGCCGTGACGGTATACGAGCCGGCGGAGGAGTTAGCCGCGGCGGTAACCGAGGCAACGCCGTCTGAGCCGATGGTCGCAGTCGAGGCCGAGAGGTTCGCGGAGGCGCCGCTTGTGGGCGTCGCGAAAGTCAAGACGCCGCCGGCCACTGGCTCGACGGGATTATTGGCCGCGACGGTAACGGCCAGCGGATAGGCGAACGGGGTGCCGATCTCGGCGGATTGTGGGGTGCTGCCGACAGCGGGAGTGAGCGTGAACCCCTGGCTCTGGAAGGCACCGATGTCGGGATTGGGTGCGTCGAGGGGCTCGCCGCGCTCGTCTGCGATGACGCCGTAGACGGCGGTGCCCGCACCGATGGCGGGGCTGCCGGGGAGCAAGCCGATGGTCTGGGTCGGCCCGCCATAGTCGCCCAGCGGGGCAAGGCCCAGGTCGGCGAGGCTGGTCAAGACGATGTTGCCGCCCACCCCATCGGTCAGCCCACCCGAGCCGCCGGTGCCGACCAGGTTGAATGAGCCAGTGACTTGATTGGCCTGGCTTCCGCTGATATCGCTCGGACCGTCGCCCCCGGCGTCGCCGGCCACGATCGTGTCGGTGACCGTCGCCGAGGCTAGGCCAAAATTGTACAGGCCGCCGCCCTCATTGGCGGAGTTACCGGTAACGGTACAGTTGCTCAGAGTTGTCGTGCCGTTACTGTACAGCCCACCGCCGTTGCCAGTGACGGAATTGCCAGTGATGGTATCGTTGGTGAGGCTCATCGTGTCGGGGCCACCGTTGGCGATGCCGCCGCCATTGACCGCCACGTTTCCGGAAATCGTGCTGCCGACGACCGACAGACTGTTGCTGAAGTAGTCATCAGGGTTGTCGTTGATGATTGCGCCGCCCGCGCCGGTGCTCGCCGTATTGTCGGAAAACGTGGAGTTGCTCACGTCGACGGAGCCCCACTCGTTGCCGATGGCACCGCCGGACGGCGCGGAGTTTCCCGTGAACGTATCATCCGTCACGGTCACGGTGCCCCCGGCCCAGTTATCGAGGGCGCCGCTCAAGGCCGTGGCGGTGTTGCCCGTGAACGTGTCGCCGGTCAGCGTCACGACACCGTTTAGCGGATCGCTCCCCCCGGCGCGAGTATAAAGGGCACCTCCATATATCCCGGTATTCCCCGCGAACGTCGTGTCGGTGATGGTCAACATCCCGTCGTTGAACAGGCCGCCGCCGAAAACGCCGTTTCCGTCGATGATGCTCAGGCCGGACATGCTGACGACGGTGTCATCGGCGGTGTTGAACACCTCGGTCGTGTTGTCGCCGCTGACACTCAGCAATCCGGCGCCAGGTCCGTCGATCGCCACCGAGGCGGCCGTATTTGAGAGAGCCAGGGAGCCGTCGGTCAGCGTGATGGTCTGCGCGGTGCTGAAGACCGCCGGGTCGAAGGTGATCGTCTCGGCAGTGGCCAGCACGTTGGCGAGGTTGATGGCCTGGCGCAGGCTCAGATCGCCCGAGGGAGATCCGACTCCGTCGGCCGTGGTGTTGACCACCAGCGGCCCGGTCTGAGTCTGAAAGGCGCCGATGTCGGGCGGGGTGTCGAGTGAGAAGCCACGCTCGTCGGTCGTGATGCCGCTGACGGCCGTGCCCACACCAATGGCGGCGCTGCCGGGCAATAGCGCCACGGTTTCGGCCGGCCCACCGTAGTCGCCCAGTGAGGCCAGGCCCAGGCTGGCGAGGCTGCTCAGCGCGATGTTTCCGTCAGTGCCGCCGACGATCCCGCCCGAGCCGCCCGTACCGATCAGGTTGAATGAACCCGTCACGTCGGCGGCGTTGGCTCCGTTGATGTCATCGGGGGCGGCACCGGGATCGACGTTGCCGGCGATGATCGTGTCAGTCAGTGTTGCGATGGCGCCCGAGTTGGGATCGAAGAGCCCTCCTCCGCTTCTTCCGCCACCAGACGAGTTGCCGAAGATCGTACAGGCGGTGAGCACGATCGTCCCCCCGTTGTCGTAGATGCCGCCCCCCCCGGCACCGGGGGCGGCGGTGTTATCGGCGACGGTGCATTCGGTCAAGGTAGCCGTGCCCGCCGAACTGATGACACCACCGCCGCCGCTCGTGGCCGCGTTGTTCGCCACGGCCGTGCCGGTCATTGTCAGTTCGCCGAGATTAAAGATGCCGCCGCCGACAACGGCCGCGTTGTTCGTGAGGGTGCTTTGAGTCACCGTGGCAATGCCATTGAGCTCGTTCGAGATGCCGCCGCCTTCTGCTCCGGAGTTGCCGCTGATCGTGCAGTCGGTGAGCGTGAGGGTGCTATAGTTCCCCAGGCCGCCGCTGTTACCGGCGGAGTTGCCGCTGACGGTGCAGTTGGTCAGCGTCGCCGAGCCGTCATTGTCTACTCCGCCGCCCGAATTGGAGGCGTTATTCTCGCTAAGTGTGGTATCCGAAATGTTCAACGTTCCGTAATTCACGATCCCACCGCCCCCACCGACGCTGCCCGTCTCCGTCGCGTCATTGCTCGTGATCGAGCAGTCGCTGATCGTCAAGGTACCGTCGTCGCTGTTGTCGATCCCCCCGCCGCTCGGGGCGTTCCCGTCGGCGATCGTCAGTCCCGAGATTGAGGCCGTGACTCCGCTGTCGATATCGAACACCTGGACCGCGCCTCCGCCGCTGACCGTCACAACTTCGACGCCCGGCCCGTCGATCACCTCCGGGCCGTCCGTCTCCGAGAGCACCACGGTGGCACCCAGCGTGATCGTCTGCGGTGAGGACGGGCTAAACACGGACGAATCGAACTCGATCTCGCTTCCAGCCGCATTGGTATTGGCATCGGCCTGGGATATCACGTAAGGCAGCGTGCCCGAGGTGCCCGAACCCGTGGCGCCGCTTCCCGCAGAATCTACCGTGAAGACCGTCGGCGAGAGCACGACCCGGCGTTCCAGCAACTCGAGCCGGGGCCGAAGACTTGTTGCCCGTTGCTCGCGCCTCGGATGACGCGGGCTTCGTCGAGGTGATTTCGGAAGTCGATCCGGCCGCGGTTTTCGATCGCGGAGGTGGTCAATCATGGAACGGTCCTTCGGCGACTCGCAAGAACGGGGTCACCATGGAGTTGAGCAGAAAGAGAGCCGACAACGGCGCGGCGTCAGCGACCATGGCCACGGTCAAGAGCCCTTCGAGTGGCTCGCGACCTCCACGCCATGGCATCCGGACTAGAATCCGGCTCATCCCCTAAAGTGGTCCCGCGCTGGGCGCGGGTCTCCCGACCCCGCCCGCGGCCGCGGCCGGGTTGAGGGCCTTTGATTGCCGACCACCATCTAGCCGACATGAGCCATCTATTCTTCTTACGCGGCCCTCTTTGAAACCTTACATCGGTTTCTGATTTTATTGATCCTGTCGCGTTTCGGTGCAGGAAGTTCAGCATTTCTCAACGACCGAAGTGCCGGGATCGTCCTAAAATCCCCGCCCTTCAGGTTGACAGTCCGAGAGCGGCTACGTTCCCCGCCATCCATACCAACCCGAGGCGTCAGCGAGGATCTTTCCCTCACTATTGCAAGGACTTACGGCAGACTTCGCTGACGCTTCGGCATACCAACCCGCGTCAGTGAGGATCTTTCCCTCACTTTTACAAGGACTTACGGCAGACCTCGCTGACGCTTCGGGTTAGTATGGATCGTCGTCGCAAGTGTCAGGGCAGAGTCACCGTCAATCCCCAGGTCCTGGGACGATCCCGAAGTGCCTTCCGATGAGCCCTGATATCGATCCGGATCGGCCGGCGACGGCGCCATTCCCTCCGGCTGAGTGGCCGCTGCCGACTGGCCCGGCCCTCCTAGCCTGGATTCCCATGCAGAATAAAAGGCCTAATACTTAACCCACAAGATTGAACGTATTATCAAACGTACATATTAATTATGACTTTATACCGCGCTCAAATGGCGCAGCGGCAATAAGCTATCGCCATATGCGACTATCCCTTAACATGATCACGATAAACTGATTAACCTAAACTCATGTGGCGAATGGGTTGCATCGCGAGAGCTCGTCCCATTTACTGGGAGTTCACCGATGGGTACGATGAGGGCGACGTGCCGTACGGCTAGCGTTAGTCCACTCGAAGTCATCAGGAAATGGCCCAATGAACGTCGCGATTCTGATAGTCGCAATAACGGACATGCTTGTGGGGTTAGTCAGTCTATGCTTCTGCAGGCCGCTGGTGCAAGGCAAAATCGGGCGAAACGGGTTCTACGGGTTCAGGACACCGAAAACTCTTGCATCGGATAAGGCGTGGTATGCCGTTAACCACGGTGCGGCCCAGGCGGGCGTTTACATGTCGATTGGCATGGTTATCTTCGGCGTCGTAGTGGCCCTCTTGAGCATCGTAATGGCCCTCTTGCCATCAACAAAGAGTGATTATATGGAAGATGCCGTCCTGTGTGCAGCGGTGGCGGCACCTCTTGTACTCGTCGTGGGGCTAATGGTGGCCATGAACATTGAGTTAAAGAAGCTCGACAAGGATTCGCTCGCCGATCCAGAGGAGATGTTGTGAGGAGGTGCTCGAAGCCCGCATACGCTCAATTTCCTCCGGAGATGCGTGGTCGAGCCTCGTACCGGCGGTGGGTGGAGTTGGCGGGCTCGAGGAAGACCCGGGAGAGGTCCGTTAGCTCTTTGGGTTGACTGGTTAACATAGTGCCCAGGTGTCAGATCGGGGCACTCTCGTCAAGGACAGGTCGTCCGATCGTGAGAAATTCCGGGAAAAACGACGGGCGCGAAATGATGAGCCGGGATCGATGGAAGGACAGACGAAACGGAATTCAGTATATGGGTGAACCCAAAAAACTACGCAGGATCAGCCGGTACGGCCAGGAAATCGCAGAATAAGAGCAAATTCGTTATGCCCTTTTTCCTGCATCGGCATCAAGGCTAGCCGGCTTTAGCCCCGCTGCGGGAGTCCTTGGAGGGGCGAGGTGTGTCATCGACGACTGAGGCCGCGTTACAGCCAGCCGCCCGTGAACCCGCCCCGCCGCAGTCCCGTCACGATATAGGGGCAACGCCGTGTGACGTCCCAGATCAGACCGCTGAGATGGTTCTCGATCATGATCGCCACGGGACCCTGATCGATGCCGAAGTAGTAAGGCGTGACCCACCAACCGGTCGGGCTGTCATCCACGCGGAAGGTCTGGTTGAACGACGGCGCGAATCCGTACCGCTGCTCGCGGCTGTCCAATCTCAGGCCGGCCAGATGCGAGACGGTCGGGACGACGACCTCCGGGGCGAACGGTAGCGAGGCGACGACGACCCAAGGGGCGATGGTTCCGTCGTCGGGTCCGAACGGGGCGCCGCGAGCGGAGTAGTCGAAGAACTGCCGCTCGATCCCGTCGACGATTCGCTTCGTCGGGCCGGGGCCGTTGCAGGCCGTGAAGCCCCAGCAATGTTCTCCGTAACCGACGAACTGCATCGGGTTGTGCATCGCGTACGCCTGCTGCACGTAGGTCGCCTGCCGACTATTCTCGAAGTAGTCGCTGCCGCGGTCGCGCATGAAGGCGTCCCGGATGCCGCGGTAGTCGATCCAGAGGTGAGAGAGCTGGTGGGTGAACAGGGGACCGGAATAGAGCAGCTCGCGGCCGTAGAGTTTCTTCCATTGGTAGGTCGCGCAGAAAGCGGCGTAGCTCTCCGGCGGGAGCGGGAAAGTCGGCGAGCCCAGGCCGAGCACGTAGAGGAGCAGCCCTTCATCATAGCCCTCGTAGCGGTAGGGGAGGAAGCCGCTCTCCGGCGCCAGCCGTGCGTGAGCGTCGGGCCGCCGTCCCGCGCCCAGTTCCAGTCGGCCCGCCGATAGAGCACGTCGGCGAGCCGACGGACCTCGGCCTCGTCGGACGTGTCCTGATCGAAGTAGGCGGCGGCCGTCAGCATCCCGGCGAACAGGAACGCCGAGTCGATCGTGGAAAGCTCGCAATGCCCGGCCCGGCAGCCGGTCTCGATGTCGAGGAAGTGATAAAAGAATCCCTTGTGCCCGGAGGCATCCGGTCCCGGCCCTTGCGGGAGGTCGTGCAAGAATCGGAGCCTCCGGCGCGCGATCCTCGCCGCGAAAGGGCGGAACAGAATGCCGCGTTCGATGACCGCCGGGAGGGTCGCCAGGGCCATCCCCATGGCGGCGATGCTGCACGAGGCGGCCGGATCGGTCCTGTCACGAATCAGGTGGTTCTCGGGATTGGTCTCGTGGAGGTAATAGAGCACCGTGGTCCACTGGAGTTGGCGCAGGTCCAGCTCTGCCGGTGGCGCATCCGGTTCCTCACGATTTCTCTTCGTGTCGGCCGCCGACCCGGCCAGGCGACGATCCTCGGTTGACCTGAGTCCGAGGAGCGACGCCGTCGTCGCCCCGCCTGCCGCAAGGCCGATCGATCCCGCGAGTAAGGTTCGCCGATCGAGTCTCATGGCGCCTCCAGGATGTCGCCCATCCCGACCTCCTTCTTCCGAGAACCATTCGCCTCGGGATTGGTTCAAACCCCGTGCCAAAGCATCGACCACGGAGGCGACGAGCATTGGCACGTCACTTGCTCGAGATCTGCCCGAGCACTTTCGCGTCGAGGGAGGGCCGCCTCCTCTCCTCGGATCGAACCTCGAGGCGAAGGATGGGGCCGGAATCCGCCCCGGCCTGGGTGGTCGGGCTGCACCGAGATGACGATCCGGTCCGGATCCGTAAGAGTATCATCCTATGCCCGAACAAAACGGGAAAGCGCCTGAAGATGCCGCGGACCATGGGAGGGTCGGCCTCCAGGATCAGGACAGCGGTCATGCCTCGGGGCGGAATGGCGGCGCACGAAAGCCGGTGAAGTATCCGGTCGACGCCCAGTTCGTGGTCAACCCCGGGGGCACGCGATTGCTGTTCGAGCACCCCGCCTTCCCGAAGAAGCCGAAGCCGAAAAGGCATTGGGTCCGTTGGATCGTCATCGGCGTGATCGGTTCGGCGATCGTCGCGGCCGGGGTGCACTGGGGTGTGCCCTTCGTTCGTTATGAGCTGGATACGGTCTCAACCGACGACGCGTTCGTCTCCGGCCACATCACGAACGTCAGCCCTCGGATCGAGGATGTCGTCACCGAGGTGCTCGTTAACCAGAACGACCGCGTCGAGCCGGGGACCTTGCTGGTGCGGCTCGATCGCGAGCCGTTCGAGGTGTCGGTCGCGGAGTCGAAGGCGTCGCTCGAGGAGGCGAGGGCGAATCTCATCCAATCCCGGGCCCGCGTGAGGTCGCAGATCGCGCAGGCGCGGGGGGCCTATTACAGCCGCAAGAGCGCCCAGGAGACCCTGCGCCGGCAGGTCGCCACCCTCCGCGCCCAGGTCGCGGCCCTGAAGGCCCAGGAATCGAGCCGATGGCTCGCCGAGGTCGACCAGAAGCGCATCGATAACCTGGTCAAGCGCGGATCGGCGACGCAGTCCGAGCTCGACCAGCGGAACAACACCTTGAAGGTCGCCATCGAGCAGGAGAAGGAGGCATGGGCGGCCATCCAGCAGACGCGCGCCGTCCTCGGGCTGCCGCCGAATTATCAGGACCCTCTGGACGTGCCGAAGGACCTCGAGAATCAGCAGTCGACCGTCCAGTCGGCCGTGTCGCAGATCGCGTCTTCGCTGGCCGAGATCGGCATCCCGTTCGACCCCAAGGACGCGGTCCAGGCCAAGGCATTCAACGACTTCCTCCGCCCGCAGGGGGACAAGTCGGCCGGCGAGGGCCTGGAGAATGTCATCGACCAGGCCCCGGCCGTCAAGGTGGCTCTGGCCTCGGTCGAACGCTCCGAGCGGCAGCTCGACGACGCCAAGCTGCGACTGAGCTGGACCGAGATCCGCTCGGAGGTCGCCGGCTATGTGCAGGATCGCCAGGTCCATCCGGGCAACCGGGTCGAACCCGGGCAGACTCTCCTGTCGATCCGACCCACCTACGTCTGGATCGCCGCCAATTACAAGGAGACGCAGATTCACGACATCCGGATCGGCATGCCGGTCGACCTTCATGTCGACGCCTATCCGCACCGGGTGTTCCAGGGACGGGTCGCCGGTTTCAGCCCGGGGACGGGGCTATCAGAGTCGCTCCTGCCGCCGGAGAACGCGACCGGGAATTACGTCAAGGTCACGCAACGGCTCCCCGTGCGGATCGAGCTGATCGAGCCGAACCCGGACGATACGCCCTTGTTCTCGGGACTGTCGGTCGTGCCGCATGTCCGTTACAAGGAGCAGCCGACCGGACCCGGGGCCGGTCAACGCCTGCACACATATGGACGCCTCCGGCCCCCCGACATCGGGGAGGGCCCGACCGGTCGGGAACCGCGGAACCGAGAGGATAGCCCGGGGACGGGCATGCCATGAGTGCCGGGGCCGATCACGACCAGGGCGGAGGGCCGAAGGTCAAGGCCCCGGTCAACCACTGGATCGTCGCCTTGACGGTCACTCTGGCGACGTTCATGGAGGTGCTCGATTCCTCCATCGCCAACGTCGCCCTCCCTTACATCTCGGGCGGGCTCTCGGTCGGCAGGAGCCAGGCGACCTGGGTCCTGACCAGCTACTTCGTCTCCAACGCCATCGTCCTGCCGCTCTCGGGCTGGCTGATGGGGCTGTTCGGCCGCAAGCGATTCTACATGGGCTGCGTCTTCCTGTTCACGGTCAGCTCGGCCCTCTGCGGCGCGGCGCCCAGCATCGGGTTCCTGATCTTCTTCCGAGTCCTCCAGGGCCTCGGCGGCGGCGGCCTCCAGCCCTCCGAGCAAGGCATCCTGGTCAACACGTTCCCGCCGAAACTCAGGGGGATGGCCATGGCGATCTACGGCGTGGCCGTCGTCGTCGCCCCGATCCTCGGCCCCGTGCTCGGCGGCTACATCAGCGACAATTACTCCTGGCGCTGGATCTTTTATATCAACATCCCGATCGGCATCGTGTCCCTCATCCTGACCAGCTTCGTCGTCCAGGATCCGCCCGGGACCGACGAGCAGGTCCGGGAGAACTGGAAGAAGGGCCTGGATATCGACTACATCGGGCTCATCCTGGTCTCGATCGGGCTGGGATCGCTCGAAGTCGTCTATGCCAAGGGCCAGGAGTGGGATTGGTTCGGCGACCCGTTCTGGAGGGTCCAGACGTTCTTCGCCCTCATGGTCTTCGGCCTGGTCTCGTTCGTCATCTGGGAACTACGCCATCCCAAGCCCATGGTCAACCTCCGCCTGCTGCGCGATCGAAATTTCCTGGCCTGCGGCCTGATCATCTACCTCGTGTTCGCCGTACTCTACGGCTCCAACGTCGACACGCCGCAGATGCTCCAGGAGTTATTCGGATACGACGCTTACCACGCCGGATTGATCCTCTCGCCCTCGGCATTCTTCACCATGGCGATGATGCCCGTCGCCGGGTTCTTGCTGGGCAGGAGGGTGGATGCCCGATTGATCATCCCGGTCGGCCTGCTCTGCCTCGCCGGTGCTTCTTACTGGCAGGCGCACCTGGACCTGTATACCTCGCCGATCATGTTCGTCGCGCCGCGGTGCGTCCAGATGATCGGGCTCGGGTTGCTCTTCGTGCCCCTGAATAATGTGGCCTACCTTTACATCCCGAAGGACCAGGTGAATAACGCCACCGGCCTGTTCAATATGTTACGCAACGAGGGGCAGAGCCTGGGGATCGCCATCGTGACCGTGATGGTCGACCGTCGATCCCAGTTCCACCAACTGCGGCTGGCCGAGCATGTCCGCCCATCGGCCCCGTCGGTCAATCGCTGGCTGGATTACTTCACGCAGACACGAATGGTGCGCGGTGGGACGACCGAGGTCATGGGGCACCAGCAAGCCCAGGGTATGCTCTCGCAGATGGTCCACAATCAGGCCCGCGAGCTGGCCTACCTCGATATCTTCTGGATCTTTGCCATCATATCCCTGGCGGCATTGCCGCTCGTCCTCTTGATGAAGAAAGCGGTGGCGCGCGGCGGGGTTAGCGTCCATTGATTGATTGGAGGCCCCGGTCGCGAGGGATGTCGAAGATCGCACCACTGGATTCGGACCGGATGGAATCCCGATAGAGTCAAACGGGATTGACCGGGGCCCGCCGGTGTCGTAAGGTTCGGCGGATTATCGGATCACGCACGTCTCGGTCGGTCCCAGGGAAGGGACAGGTATCCATTCATGAGGCGCCGTGCGGTCATCACCGCGTGGAGGCTGTTGACCGGCCTCGCGCTCGCATCGACTGCGGGATGCGGCTGGCTCGGCGTGCGCCCTCGCGACGACAGGCTGCCGCCGACTCCTCAGCAGGTCGAACGGATCCAGCAAATCAGCGAGCGTGCGCAGGCGGCGATCGACAAGGGCGAGTATGAGTCGGCTCGCGTCGATCTCCTCCAGCTCGTGAACGAGGAGCCGGATTCGGCCGAAGCCCTCCAGCGACTGGGCAACGTCCTGCTGCTCGAGGGCCGAGATTCGGAGGCGGAGGCCTGCTACCGCTCCGCGCTGGCGCGCGACCACGACTACGTGGAGGCGCTGATCGGGCTGGGGGATGTCGAGGCCCGCCGCGGCGACTCGGCATCGGCACTGAAACGCTTCGAGTCGGCGATCGCGATCGATCCCCACAGGCCCAAGGCCCATTTCTCGATGGGCCGCGTGCTCGAGGCGATGGGACAGACCGATGACGCACTCGCCGCCTATTTCCGGGCCCTGGAATCCGACGCGAACAATGGCGAGGTCATCATCCGGATCGCGGCCATCCAGCTCGCGCGTAGCCAGCCCGATCAGGCATTGTCCCGGCTGGACCAGGTGATCGAGCTCTCGCCACTCGATGGCGAAGCCCGGGAGCTCCGCGGACTGGCGCACTTCAAGTTGCATCACCTCCAGGAGGCGATCGCCGACTTCCGCGCCGCCGCACAGCGGCTGCCCGAGCGGGTCGACGTCTTCTATCATCTGGCCCTCGCCCTCGAGGCCGACAACAAGCGCACCGATGCCCTCCGAGCGGCCGAGCAGGCCGTCCGGCTCGCACCCGCCGACGCCTCGGTCCGCGACCTCTCCGAACGGCTGAGACGATGATCGTGTAGCCGGGGTCTGTGACCCCGGGTTCGGCAGCCCCGGCCTCACAGATGCCGGCTACAAAGAATGGAGAGGTTCATCACACGCCTCAACGTTTCGCCGCGAGCACCGCGGTGACATCCACTGCAAAGCCGGGCAAAAGCCTCGACGTCGCCTGCTGACCGCGAGGGAACTCGCCGTGGACCGAGTAAGCCGGCCCGTCGAGGGCCAAGACTGTGATTTGCCCGATCTCACGATCGACGATCCAGTACTCGGGGATTCCGGCCCGCGCATATTCTTCGCGCTTCTTGACCAGGTCGCGTCGGCGGTCGCTCTCGCTTTCGCCGACCACTTCCATCACAAGGTCGGCGCCATCTGAAAAGTCTTCGCCCATCCGTGATGCATGCTCCGAACGCACGAAAATCACATCGGGTTCGCGATACTTCTTCTCCCAGAGGCGAACCTTGTACGGTGCCGTCACGACCGTGCCGAGCTGCCCGACCGAGACGAAAGACTCCAGAAGGCGATAGAGAAACATCGCGATCAGCTGATGACTGAGTTTGGGCATGGGCAGGAACTCGACATATCCGTGGGAGAATTCCACCAGCTGATTCGTATTGAGCTCCAGGTATTCCCGCTCGGTCCAGCATCCCTGAGCGGGATAGAGACGGGCGATCTCCCATGTTGGCTCGCCGAAAGATAGGCCCTCCGGCGGATCGAACTCGTCAGGCACCGTGCTCATCCGGTTAACCCTCCGTTCTCCCAGCCATTGATGAAATCTCTCTCTGCATTCTATCCCATTTCGCACCCCAAGACGATGCGAGCGGTCTCCGACTCCGTCAGAGGCGTCCTTCTTCGGCGACGACCGGGTTCTTGAGCGTGCCCAGGTGATCGATTTCGACCTCGACGACATCGCCCGGCTTCAACCAGACGGGCGGCTTGCGGGCCATGCCGACGCCCGGGGGCGTGCCGGTGAAGATCAGGTCGCCCGGCAGGAGGGTGAAGACTTGCGACATGTAGGCGATCAGCTCGTTGACGCCGAAGATCAACTGATTGGTGTTCGAATCCTGCATGGTCTGGCCGTTGAGCCGCAGCCGGATGCCGAGCTTGTGGGGGTCGGGCACTTCGTCCGGGGTGACGAGCGCGGGCCCGACGGGGGCGAAGGTGTCAAACGTCTTGCCGGCCATCCATTGTTTTCCGGGCTTGTTGATCTGCCAGTCGGCGCGGAGACGTCGTGGCCGACGGTATAGCCTCCGACGTGCTCGAAGGCGCGTTCGCGGGGGATGTGCCGACCGCCCCGGCCGATGACCACCACCAGTTCGGCCTCGTAGTCGACCTCGGGGCTCACTTTGGGCAAGACGATCGAATCGAGGTGGCCGATCAGGGCGGTCGGATACTTGCTGAAGAGGACCGGCTCCTCGGGAGCGGGGACGCCGCTCTCGGCCGCGTGGTCGCGGTAGTTCAGGCCGATGCAGACGATCTTGCGCGGGTCGGGGACCGGGGCCAGGAGGTTGACGTTCTCCGGGTCGTGTCGGACGGCGCCCTTCGGCAAGGCCGCACGCGCCCGACGCTCCCATTCCGGCCCGAGTTCCAGGAGCTCCCGTACGCTCGACGGCAGCTCCGGATCGGCCGCGTTGACGTCCACGTACTCGCCCTGATACACCCCGCAGGCCCTCGGCCCGCTCTCCGTCGCAACGGTCACCCAGCGCATCGCAAGTCATCCTCTCACGGCCGTTTCGGTTCGTCCTCCGGCCGATGGCCCGACACAAGACGGCGCCATCGCCCGGCCCGCTCTACTGTAACGGGTGCCCCGGGCGATGACGATAGGGCCGGATTGAGCGACTTGACAAAGCCCCGGGTCGCATGGATCGCGTCAAGGTTTCTGGGGCTTGAGCGCCTCGAGGATCATATCGAGTTTTCGCTCGACCTCGCCCAGTCGCCGCTCCAGTCGCTGCATGGCTGCTTGCTCGGCCGAAGCGGAATTTGGCTGACGGAGATTATCATGTTGAGGGGCGACCGACGGACGCCTCGTTGCTTGCTCGGCCGAGGAAGCCTCCGGCTGAAACGGATTATTATTTTGTGGGGCGACCGACGGACGCCTCGTTGCTTGCTCGGCCGGGGCACGCCTTGGCTGGCGAGGAATATCCTGTTGAGCGGCGGCTGTCGGATCGAGCTGACGATCGAACCATTGAGGAAGGCCCTCCCGCCTCGTCGTCTTGGGAGTAGGTCGAACGTGCGCCCGGTTCGATGCCGATTCGCTCCCGGGCAGTGGGGGGATGACCAGGCGGTCGCCAGGCTCGAGTTGGTAATTCGTCGATGGATCGTCTCCCATCGTGATCTCGTCGATATTGACGGGCAGCTTCGTCAACGACCCTCCTGGCCCCTGGCGGTAAAGCATGACCTTGGCGTGGTCCGCATCGTGGTTCAATCCGCCCGAAAAGCTGAGGGCATCGAGGATGGTTTCCCGACCTGTTACCGGCAGCCGGCCAGGCTCAGCGACTGCCCCCAGGACGTAGTAGTTCTTGCTGTTGTAAGCCGTGACGTTGACGAAAACGCGGTCCGTATCCTTGGGTTCGATTCGTTTCGTGACTTTCCCTGTGTCCATATCACAAATCTCCAGTCCCAGCGTTTCGTCGGCGAGATACTTCTGCAAATGGAGGACGACCTTCTCCTTGACCTCGGGAATTGTCAGACCGGCGACGTAAATATCGCCGTAGAACCCGAGCGAGATCTTGCCATCCGGCCTGACCAGCCGCTCCCCGGAGATCGGGCGGCCGGGAAGGGCCTCGAGGACCTCGACGATCAGGAGATCGGGAGGATCCACGACGTAGCTACCCATGTTATGGAGGGCCGGCTGGGTCTTGCCTGAAGCCGGGACCGGATCTCGACCGGCCACCGAGGTCTTTCGCCGCGAATCGTCCTGAGGCGCGGCCAGGATCGCCCCGAACGTCCCGGCTCCCACGAAGATGAGGCAGAGCACTGCCAACTTGATCTTCATCACGATCATGCTCCTCAAAACACCTTGAACCAGTGTGGCGACGGACGACGACGCGACATCGGTCAACGCGCCACCCGCCGCGAGACTTGCACCCGCTCGAAAAGTCGACATGAGCACGTTTTCGGGGATCCGTGGGAGGACCAGGGCCAGCGCGCCTTCGAGCGTCGGAGCGGCCTCACGCCCGACGGGCATCAGTCCGCGTCGTGTCAGGCGTCGGCGAAGGAGGTCCCGGGCCCGGGCCATGCGGCTCCGCACCGTACCGAGGGGAATGCCAAGCTGACTGGCGGCCTGCTCGTGCGTCAGGCCCTCCCAGTAGCAGAGCACCACCGCGGCGCGGTACTTCTCCGGCAGCCGATGGACTTCCTCCTGCACGGCCGGGCCGAAGTCCGACCGATCCGGATCGCCGTCCTCGGGAGATTCGACCGCCGTCACGACCCTCAAACCCCCTCGACGCTCGGCCGAGCGTCGGCGAGCCGCGTTCACACGCGCCTTCGCCGCCACGCGACTGGCGACGCCGTAGAGCCAGCTTCCGACCGACTCCAGCTTGCGAATCGATCGAGCACGCCGGACCAGTACGAGAAACGTCGCCTGGAACGCGTCCTGAGCGTCGCTCGAATCTCCGAGCACGTTCTGGCAGACGCGCAGGACCATCGGCCCGTGTCGAAGGACCAACGCCTCGAACGCCGAGTCCGCCGACGCATCGCGACGGCCAACGAAACGCTCCAGGAGTTGCCGGTCGGATAGCCCGGCGGAAGTTCCCGCGTCGTACAGCGTCTGGATATCGCGTAGGGCGGAGGAGGAAGGACCGCGGACCATGACTGGCTGGCTCCCCTGGAATCGCTCGGCTCTGTCGTAAAGTGCAAGTAGTGCCTGGTCTGGTGTCAGGCTATCCGCGATTTCGCGGAAAATGGGAGTAGACCTCGGTCAATTATCGCCGAAGGGATCAAATCGAGCGAACCCCGAGCGGCGATCGTGGGCCTCGGATCGGGCCCGAAAATGCGGAAAGCCAGGGCTGGCTCGACCTTACGATTGGTTGACCGCCCTGGCCAGGTGGGATGTCACTCGCTTGAGGCGATTTCGGGCTATTCGGCCGCGGCCTTATTGCCGGGCACGATCCTGAACAGGATCTGCTGTCCGTTGACGATCGACCCTGGGTAAAATTGGGGACCGATAGCTCCACCCATTGTCGGGTCCTTCTTGGCATATTGGAGCACTCCGTCGATCGGGGCCACGATCGTGCAGTCCGCAATCCGCTTCTCCAGCTTGGCCTCCTTCAACTTCTCCAGTTCCCAGACGGCTCCCCTGGATAGCTCGTCGCTTCGACTCTTCTCGATTTCCCCATGGAGTGCCTTGAGCGTCTTGCCCTTGGTGTAATTGACGAGGACCTTTCGCCGGGCCTGAGCCTTCTCCAGGGCGATCTTGGCGCGGAACCTGTCCAGCTCGGCACGCTTGACGGCCAGCCGATTCCCGCCGCCAGCCTCCTTGGCGGCGTTCAGTTCGTCTTCGGCGAGGGCCATCTCCGCCTGAGAAACCTTGATATCACCCTCGATGTCGGTCAGCTCGCTGATGAGGATTCCGTCCGTATATTCGGTGACGGCGATCTCGGCGACCTCCCGGTTCAGCTTGGCATTCTGGAAATTCGCCTCGGCCGACTTCGTGGTGATCCGCTGGTTGACCAACTGGTTTCTCCAGGCGGACGATTCCAGCTCGCAGATGACTTCACCCTTCTTGACGAGCTTACCTTCCGGACAGATCGCCACGATGACCGTCTGGTAGTAGACTTTGGAAGAGATCGTGACAATCCCGCTAGCCTGGGTTTTCTCCGGATCGTTCGCGTTCCTGGGTCGTTGCGGCTGTGGCCGTGCAGAGTCTCCGGCCTTGGCCGCCGGCCTTGCCTCGACCTGAGAATCTGGCCCCCGGGATCGCGATATCGTGGCTTGCTGGGCCGCAAGCCCGGCTCCAATGCCAGCCAACCCGATGATCCCCACGCTGGCGGTCACGATGCTGATCTTGATCATCGTCATGCTCCAGAGGACTCGTTGGACCAGGGAAACGACCACTCCCGAGGCGACCTGATTCGTCGCCTGTCCGGCGGAGAGGTAGATGGCGGAACGAACCGTCGACCGCGTCAATTCGGCGGAAACCGTGGCAAGCCGCAAGGCGGAGGATGATGCGCCCTCGGTTCCCGCCATGGCCATGACGGCCGTCGGGGACAAGCCGCGGCGGGTTAGCCGTCGGCGCAACAGGTCGCGGGCCCGGGATACCCGGCTCCGGACCGTACCCAGCGGGATGCCGAGATGAACGGCCGCCTGTTCCTGCGTGAGGCCCTCCCAGTAGCAGAGCACGACCGCGTCGCGATACTTTCCCGGCAATCGACGGAGCTCCTCCTGCACGATCGGGCCGAATTCCTCGGAATCGATCCCGGCCGGATCGTCGGATTCGAACCCCTCGACCACCCTCAAGGCCGCACGCCCCTCGACCGTCCGTCGCCGAGCAGCTTCGACCCGAGCACGGGCCGCGACACGATTGGCGACCCCATAAAGCCAACCTCCGACCGACTCCTGATTGCGGACTGCTCCCATGCGACGGACGAGGACCAGGAACGTCGCCTGGAACGCGTCCTGGGCGTCGTTCGGGTCATGAAGCCAGTTGCGACAGACGCGCAGGACCATCGGACCGTGGCGGAGGACCAGCACTTCGAAAGCCGCTTCCGCGGCCGCGTCGCGACGGCCGGCGAACCGCTCCAGCAGTTGACGGTCGGACAGACCGGCGGCCGTCCCGACGTCGAAGAGCGTCTGGATTTCGCGCAAGAGCGCGGCCGAAGTTCCCGCGGACATCCTGGGCTCCCGAGTTCTCGATCGAGGTCGCTACAAAGAATGCCTGGAGCCGAGCCAAGCTATCCCTGATTTTGCGGGAACCCGGGGAGGACTTGAAGGGAGTAGGCGAAATGCAGAAGACTTGGTTATCGACAAAGGAATTTCATCCTGTCGATCCTGTCTAACTGAATTTGAATCAATTCCGACAGGATCGACAGGATGAAATCAGGAAGACGGATCAGGCCGCACCTTGCTTGTCGGCGACGAGATCGTCGGGCGGGCAGGTCGGGAGGATGAGGGTGAATGTCGAACCCTGTCCGAGGCGACTCTCGGCGCGAAGGCGTCCGTGGTGGGCTTCCACGATGTCGCGGCAGACGGCCAATCCCAGCCCCGTACCCCCCTGCCCCGCGGCATCAGGCCCGGTCTTGGTGGAGTAGAACGGCTCGAAGATGCGTCGGAGGTCGGACGGGGCGATCCCCACGCCCGTATCCGAGACGCTCAGCTCGACCCTGCGCCCGGCGGCGTCCAGGCCGAGGCGGACCCGGACCATGCCGCCCTCGGGCATCGCCTGTCGGGCGTTGATGAGCAGGTTGAGGAGGACCTGCTGGATCTGGGCCGGGTTCACCCTGGCGTAAGGTTGGCCCGACAGCTTCACGTCCAACCGGACCCGGTGCCGCGCCATGTCCTTTGAGACGAGTGCGATCACTTCCGTGACCAACCGGACCACGTCGATGGACTCTCGGTGATCGATGCCGCCCCCCGGCCGGGTCAGGCCGAGCATCCCCCTCGTGATCGTCGCCGCCCGCTGGGACGCATCCACGATCTGGGTCAAGGCGCGCTCCCGGTAAGCCGGGTCGGGGTTGCGGAGTCCGAGTTTCGCATAGTTCAGGATCGGCGTCAGCGCGTTATTGAGCTCGTGGAAGACTCCGCCTGCCAGGACGCCCAGGCTGCTGATGCGCTGGAGTGCGATCACTTGCCGCCGCAGATTCTCGATCGCCGCGGCATCCGAGTTCTCGGCCGGCGCGATCGGCGTGGCCGCGGCTCGTCTCGAGCTGGCGGTCGGGGCTGGGCTCGATTCCGGGGCCGGCGTCGCGGCCAACGCGGGCGTGACTGCCCGACTCTTGTGTGTGGTCGCCATGGATCACTCAGCCCTCCCTGGCCCGCCAGTCCATCCGGTCGTTCCGGCTCCTGCCTGTCCATGTCAACGTATCGACCACTTGCTCGACAGGAATGAGCCGGACGCCCATCGGATCAGGCCGGTGCATGGAAGCGCCGGGCTAATCGATAGAGAGGCATCAAGGAAGGGGAAAGTTGGCGTCCACGAGGCAAATCCATCCTCTCCGATCCCCCGTCTACGCCCGATTCCTCCATCTTGCCGACGTATCGCACGAGGCGAAATCGGAAGCCTCTCCCACGGCCGCGGGAAAGTTCCCGCACGAGATCGGGGATCGCGTGAAGTGACCAGGAGAGAGTCGCGATCACCGGATTCGTTCGGAGCCCGACCCCAGGGCCACCTTCGGCTTCGCTGGTGATGACCAGGTGAAGATTTTCAGGCCGTTGGCGGGGACGACGCGAGGCATCCCGTCGAGGTCCGAGCTGACGAGGGGCGTGATGACGCGACGACCGTCGCTCCAGTAGCCGAGGTGGCGGAAGCGTTCCTCGTCGCGAGTGACATCATCGAGGGTCTTCCCGGCGAAGGCGGCATCCAGGGTCCAGTCGGCGATCCGCCAGAAGCCCGCGCGATCGAGGGCATTGACGTCGCTGAAGCTCATCTGGAGCGACCGGAAAATGCCCTCGCCGTTGTCGAGCCGGGGATGTGAGCCGGTCGGTGCCGCATGATCGGCGACGAGCGGCGGGTATCCGTGACGATCGGAGCGGAAGAAGATGAAGCGCCTCCTCGCGGGAGGGATCGCGGTCGCCTCGGCGAAGATCTGGCGGCCGCGGTGATCGCCGACCACGAGGTCTTCCTCGCCGACCGCGACGATCAGGAGGGTGGTCTCGGGGATGCGGTCCAGGCTGGGCGTGCGCATCGGCAGCACCTCGCCCGGCATCAGCGCGATCAGGGCCTTGGGTATCGGGAGGCCGGCATGAGGGTCGGCGGACAGGGCGGCGATCTGAGCGGCGAGATTCGCACCCGCCGAATGACCGATGAGGGCGAATTGCGTGGGATCCGGCCGGACATGATCGACCCCGACATGCAAGACACCCAGGGCGTCGTGGAGGGCGGCCATGGCGTTCGGGAGGAAGTCCTGCGGCATCGTCCCGACATCGTTCTGGTATCGCGGGAAGATGACGATCCGTCCATCACGGACGAGGTGGTCGATCCAGGCACCATAGAAGCCCGGGTTGACCGCGAACCAGCCGTGGAGGAATACGACCACGGGCGCCTTCTCGGGTCGGGGCTGGTCGGGCTCGTAGAGCCAGTAAGAGCGCGGCCCTTGCCCGATGTCGAACCGACGCACTCCTTTGTGGCGCGGCTCGGGCTCTTTGTCCTTTCCGCGCTCGACGGAGGGCGACGGCTTACGATCCTCTTCACCAGCCCGCAGCCCACTCCCTGGCGAAAATCCGAACGATAGGCCCAGCGCCAGGATCGCCGGGAAGAGGCCGAGGAGCCGTTGACCCATCGCATCGGCGAGTGACCCAGCAATTATCTTGCCTGCCATGGCTCGACTGACCCCCAACATCCTGTTTTCAACCGTGCGCGGCATGACATGAAAAGGCAGCTCAGTTTGCCGTGCCGCCGCGGTTTGTCAAGTCCGCATTCCTCGACGAGGCGACGCCCCTTTCGAGGATGCTCCGTCCGCCGCGCTTGACCATGTCTCCAAAGCAGTTCATAATAATCGGATATGGGGAGATATCCTGCCATCGCGCCGAATCGGAACAGAGACCATTCGACGCATCCCCAACAACCTCACCCTGCACCCAGGAACGAGGCCGGATCGTGCACCGAAGGCGGAGGTCAGAGCGTCGCGGTCTGAGATCCCTGGGGATCGGGTTCCTGATCCTCGGCGCGATCCATGTCCCGCTGCCTCAAGCCGACTACCACAACGTCCGCCACCACGACAAGCCCGGCGAGATCTGCCCTTACCACGACCACCTCTTGCGCTGGCATCCCCTGGCCGATTCCGACGACGACGTGGCACTGCTGCACTGGCATTGGTTCGTGCCTCTCATGAATCCGGGTACCCGTCAATCGGGAGTTGATGACGAACAGCATTCTCCCAATCCCGGCCCATCGCTCCACGCCCACCTGGGAGACTGGCCCGAACCCGATTGGTCCGGGCCTCCCGTGATTCAGACCGATTCGCGCGGGCGACTGCTCCACCTCCTGTCCCTCTGCCTTTCCGGCTGCGGCTCGGATGACCTCTCCGGTTCTTCGGCGACCCTGGGCCTGCATTCGGGATCGTTCTGGGCTTCTCCGCCCGGCGGCGCCCTATCCCTGCGCGCCTCGCGTACCATCCTGTTCCAACGCTGGAACTGTTAATCCCGCCGGGCCGAAGACCCTGTCCTCCCGTCGTGCTGCGCGGTCAACTCTCGCGCCTGGTCCCGATCGCTCGGGTACGGGCGTCCGATGACTTCTCGCCGCGCCACGACGCTGGATCAACCGGCCGATCCCACTCGGCCCGCATGGTCGTACGTCGAGTCTCCACGACCCGACTCAGGCTGCACCGTTCCTCCGTTGATCGCTCATACCTTAATTCGTCAGGGTTCGCCGCATCGCGTCGCGGCGAGTACGGGAGGCCGAATCATGTTGGTGACATCGAATCAAGCTCGGACGGCCCGATGGTCGAGTCGACAGTTATTGCCCTGGGCGGGGATGGGGTTATGCGTGGCCCTCCTGGCCGGCCACCTCGCCTATGACTTCCTGGGAGCCAAGAGGCTCCAGGCCGCACAGAGTCCGGAATCCGAGCCCCAATCCAAGACGGGTGCGGAGGGGAAACCCCCGGCCTCGGCCACCCCGTCGTCCATCACTCTGTCCGAGTCGAAGCTCAAAGAGATCAAGATCTCCACGGAACCGGCCCGAGTCGAGAGGATCGCGACCGAAGTGGGCGTCGTGGGACTCTTCCAGGCCAATGCGGACCGGCAGGTCGAGATCCGGCCACGGGCCTCGGGGATCGTTCGCGAGGTCCATGCCGTGCTGGGTCAGAAGGTCAAGCGCGGCGATCCCCTGGTGACGCTGGACAGTCCCGACATCGGCACGGCCCGGCTCAACCTCCGGGCCCGGCAACGCGAGCTGGCCACCGCCCAGTTCGAAGCCGCCTGGAAGTCGGAGATCGCCGCGAACGTCCGGCTCCTGATCCCGGAGCTGCGCAAGGGGATCGAGCGGAAGGGCGAGAACGTCGCCGATGAGCATCGCGTCCTGGATCGTCGAGGCGATCAAGCGGCCGATCCGAACCCCGCGGCGAACGCCGTGCACGAGGATATCAAGCGGGACGAACCGGGGACGATCGAGAAGCGATTCGCGGAGAAGCAACTCGGTTCCTACCGCGGCACGCTCCTGCAAGCCCTGGCCGATTATGACATCGCCGCCCACGAGGAAGAGAAGACCGTCAGCCTCAGGAGCCAGAAATTCCTGGGCGAGCACCCGTTGATCCTCGCCCTTCATACCCGCCAGGGGGTGCAGGCCAAGCTCGAGGGGGCCATCGAGCAGGTCTCGTTCGACTCCGCCCAGGAGAAGCGCCTGGCCGTGCAGGCCCTCCGCCAGGCCGAGGCGGCCGTCGTGGACGCGGCCCAGCGGCTGCGAATCCTCGGGGTCTCCGAGAACATCCCCAACCTCCTCAAGCATCCCGAGCAGGGGAACACCCTGGCCGTGAGCGAGGACGTCACCTTCTACCAGATCGTCGCCCCTTTCGACGGCACGATCACCAGGAAGTCCGCGGTGATGAGCCAGAAGGCCGACATGAACGACGTTCTCTTCGTCCTGGCCGATCTCCGCACCGTCTGGGTCACGGCCAACGTCCCCGAGTCGGATGTCGCCAAGCTGCCCAAGATTCACGATGGGACGTTCCGCGTGACCGCGACCGCCTATCCGGGCCGCGAATTCCAGGCGCGACTGCTCTCGTTCGGGGCGGCCGTGGATCCCCAGACCCGGACGGTCCCGCTCCTCGCCCAGTCCGAGAATCCCGAGGACCTGCTCAAGCCGGGGATGTTCGCGAGGATCCTCCTGGATAGCAACGGCGGCGAGCAAGCCTTGACCGTCCCCGCCGACGCGGTCATCGAGATGGATACCCTCAAGTTCGTCTTCATCCCCTCGAACAAGGACGCGACCGGTCGAACCTTCTCGCTCAAGCCCGTGGAAGTCGGGCGGCAGGTGGGAAACCGCCTGGTCGTCAAGGGCGGACTCACCGCGGGGGACACCGTCGTCGTCTCCGGAGCTTACCTCCTCAAGAGCGAGCTCATCCTCCAGAATGAGCCGGACGAGGAATGATCCCCGGGAACAGGATGCTCCGCGAGCATCGCGAAACGACTCTTCTGTAGCCGGCCTCTGTGAGGCCGGGGTTTCGATCACGGGGTCTCAGAACCCGTTTACAACCGGAGTTGGCCTCTGTGAGGCCGCGATTTCGATCACTGTGGACGGGCTCTGTGAGGCTGCGGATCCGATCCCGGGGTCACAGACCCCGGCTACAATTGGCCGCTCGTTCCACAAGGTCTCGACCCCGTCCACAACTGCCATAGACGGGATTTCAGAGATGACGCTTCATACAATTTCATGAGACACAGATGCTCAACTCCATCATCCAGGCCTCGCTGAACAACCGCTTCTTCGTGCTGATGGCGACATTCCTGGTCGGTGGCCTGGGGATCTACTCGGCGCTCACGTTGCCGATCGATGCGGTCCCCGACCTGACCAACGTACAGGTGCAGGTGATCACGGAGGCGCCCGCCCTCTCGCCCCTGGAGGTGGAGTCGCTGCTCTCGTTCCCGGTGGAGGGGGCGATGAGCGGCCTGCCGAACGTCGAGGAGATCCGGTCCATCTCGAAGTTCGGAGTCTCCGTCGTGACGGTGGTGTTCAAGGAAGGGACGGATATCTACCGGGCGCGTCAATTGGTCGGCGAGCGGCTCTCGAGGGCGGCCGAGGCGATCCCGCAGGGATATGGCACCCCCATGCTCGGCCCGATCTCCACCGCGCTGGGCGAGGTCTTCCAGTTCCAGGTGAAGGCGACCAAGGAATCGGGGATTACTCCCATGGAACTGCGGACCCTCCTCGACTGGTTCATCTCCTACCAGTTGCGCCGGGTCGAGGGCGTGACCGAGATCAATGCGCACGGCGGCGAGATGAAGACCTACGAGGTCCAGGTCGATCCCGACCAACTGGCGATCCGACATCTTTCGATGACGGACCTCTTCAACGCCCTCCGGTCGAACAACTCCAATGTCGGCGGAGGCTATCTCGTCCACAACGGCGAGGCCCGATACATCCGCGGCGTGAGCCAGGCGCACAACGTGGAGGACATCGCCGCGATCGTCATCGACGAGCGCGAGGACAACCCGGTCACGGTCGGGCATGTGGCGAAGGTCGTACCCGCCCCGATGATCCGCGCCGGGCTGGCCACGCGCGACGGTCAGGGCGAGATCGTCACCGGCCTGGTGATGATGCTCATCGGCCAGAACGGCCGCGAGGTCGTGAATCGCGTCAAGGAAGAGATCGAGAAGCTCCAGAAGAGCATGCCGGACGGTGTCACCATCGAGCCGCTCTATGACCGGACCCACCTCATCAACCAGACCTTGAGCACGGTCCAGCACAACCTCATGGCCGGCGGCGTGCTGGTCATGGCGGTGCTCCTGGTGCTCCTGGGGAACCTCCGAGGCGGCTTGATCGTCGCCCTGGCGATCCCCCTCTCGATGCTCTTCGCCGCCAACGTGATGCTGGCGACCGGCATCTCGGCGAGCCTGATGAGCCTGGGGGCGATCGACTTCGGGCTGATCGTCAACTCGAGCGTCATCATGGTCGAGAATTGCGTGAGGCGTTTGGCCCACGAGGGCGGCACGCGTCCCAAGTTCGAGATCATCCGGGACGCGGCCATCGAGGTCCGCAAGCCCACGATGTTCGGCGAGCTGATCATCACGATCGTCTATCTGCCGATCCTGGCGCTCCAGGGGACCGAGGGGAAACTGTTCCGCCCGATGGCTCTGACCGTCATCTTCGCCCTGATCGGCTCGCTCATCGTGTCGCTGACCCTGATGCCGGTCCTCGCGGCGATGTGCTTGAGCGACCGGCCGCAAGAGAAGGAGCTTTGGCTCGTCCGGTGGATCAAGCGAGCTTATCAGCCGATCCTGGGCGAGTTCGTCCGCCGACCGGTCGAGGCCCTGCTCTTGGCCACGGCCCTGGTGGGGATCAGCGTGCCGGTGGCCCTGAACCTCGGCGGCGAATTCATGCCCCGGCTCAACGAGGGCGACCTGCTGATCGAGGCCGTCCGCATCCCGTCGGCCTCGCTCGAGGGCGCCGTTCAGGCCTCGACCCAGATCGAGGACCTCCTCGAGACGATCCCCGAGGTGCGGCTGGTCTATTGCAAGACCGGCCGGCCCGAGATCGCCAACGACGTGATGGGCGTGCATCAGACCGACGTCTGGACCATGCTCAAGCCGCAGGAAGAATGGCGGCCGGGCCTGACCCGCGACGACCTGATCAAGGAGATGGACGAGCTCCTCACCGAGCACGTGCCGGGCGTCAAATTCGGCTTCAGCCAGCCGATCGAGATGCGGGTCAATGAGCTGGTCGCCGGCGTCAAGAGCGACGTGGCCGCCATCCTCTACGGTCCGGACCTCGACGAGCTGCGCCGGATCTCGCTCGAGATCGAGCGGGTGCTCACGGGTATCCCCGGTGCGCACGACGTCAAGACGCCGACCGCGGGTCGACTGCCGATGCTGCGGATCAAGGTCCGCCGCGATCAGTTGGCGCGATTCGGCATCAAGGCGTCGGACGTGCTGGACGCGGTCGCCGCACTGGGCGGCATCACGGTCGGGACCGTCTTCGAGGATGAGAAGCGCGAGACGATGAAAGTCCGGCTGCCGGCGCGACACCCCTTGAGGGTGCGGCTCCCCGAGTCCTGGCGTAATGACGCGGAGCGGATCGGCTCGATCCGGATCGTCGACCCCGCCGGTCAACCGGGAATCCCGCTGAAGGACCTGGCCGAGATCGCCGAGGAGGAAGGGCCGAGCGAGGTCGAGCGAGATAACGTCCAGCGCCGGGCCGTGGTGGGCGTGAACGTCCGCGGCCGCGACATCGCGAGCTTCGTCGCCGAGGCCCAGGCGGCGATCGACGCCAAGGTCAAGCTCCCCAAGTCCGGGGGTTACGTCCTGCGCTGGGGCGGCCAGTTCGAGCACCTCGAGACCGCCTCGAAGCGATTGATGATCGTCGTACCGGTGGCCATGCTCCTGATCTTCTTGCTGCTCTACAGCACGTTCCATTCGATGCGCCTGGCGGCCTTGATCTACACGGCCGTGCCGATGGCGGCCACGGGCGGCGTCTTCGCCCTGGCGATCCGGGGACTCCCGTTCTCGGTCTCGGCGGGCGTCGGCTTCATCGCGTTGTTCGGCGTGGCGGTGCTCAACGGACTGGTCTGGGTCAGCGCCGTCGAGCACCTGCGGCAGGAAGGCATCGAGCCCCACGAGGCATCGCGCGAGGCGTCCGTCGTCCGGCTGCGGCCGATCCTCATGACGGCGCTGGTCGCCGGCCTCGGCTTCATCCCGATGGCGATCTCGCACACCCCGGGCGCCGAGATCCAGCGCCCCTGGCGACCGTCGTCATCGGCGGCATCATCACCTCGACGCTGTTGAACACCCTGGTCCTGCCGGCGATCTATCCATGGTTCGTCCCCAAGCATAAGCCGGCCGAGTTGAACGGATCGATCCAGATCTCGTGAGGCCCTCGGCGTTGTGCTCTTTCCGCGGGCATGGCCCACGCTATACTCTGAGAAGGGAGGGGGCCGTCCTCGGCGTCGCGTGAACGGAGCGAGTTCGATCAGGCTCAGGGCGTTCGAGTCGAGTCGTGGTGCTGATTCCCGCAACTCTCGCGTTCGTTCAGGCGCCTCGCCCGATTTCCTGACCGGAGCACCGTTCCATGACGATCCGATCGAACGACTGGAACGGTCTCACGCTGTCGAACGGCCGCTACCACATCACGGCGAAGCTCGGCGAGGGGGGGATGGGGTCGGTCTACCGTGCCCTGGACAAGAACCTCGACGCCGACGTCGTCATCAAGATTCCACGTCCGTCGATGATGGACGATCCCGAATTCGCCGCCCGGTTCACGCGCGAGGTCCGCTCGCTCGTGAGGCTGTCGCATCCGCACATCGTCAAGGTCACCGACGTCGGAACCTGGGAGGACACGCCCTTCGCCGTGATGCAATACCTCGCGGGCGGCAGCCTGGAAGATCGGAGGCCGACCGGCCCCGGCGGGGCGGTAATCCCTTTCGATCCCTGGAGCGTTCCGCAGTGGCTCGAAGCCGTCGCCGCTGCCCTCGACTACGTGCACGCGCAAGGTTATGTCCACCGCGATGTCAAGCCGGGAAACATCCTGTTCGACGCCCATGGGCATGCGTTCCTCAGCGACTTCGGCGTCGCGAAGGTCCTGGCCACTTCGCCCCATTCGCGGGCGTCGCAGACGGCGATGACCGGCGCGGGCATGGTGGTCGGCACGCCCGAATACATGGCGCCGGAGTTGATCATGGGCGAGCCGTTCGACGGCCGCGTCAACCAGTATGCCCTGGCCGTCACCGTCTACGAACTCCTCTGCGGCCGCCGGCCGTTCGAAGACGAGACCAAGACGAGGCTCCTCGTCCTGCACACCACGAAAACCCCGCCCCGCCTGACCGAGTGGCGTCCGTCGCTATCGGAGCGCGTCTCGCAATCCGTGCTCAAGGCGTTATCCAAGAACCCGAGCGAGCGCTACCCCACTTGCACCGCGATGGCGGCGGCCGTCGCGACCGCGATCGCAGGGACCGGCGCCCGAGACGAGAAGGTCCGTCTGAAATGCCCGCGCTGCGGCAGCACGGGCGCGATCGCCAGGGTCAACCTGGTCAAACTCAAGGAATCCGGGCGGAGTCTGTCGTGCACTGCGTGTAAGGCGACACTGGAGTTTCCCGCCGCGGGCGCAGGCTCGGGCCCGGTCTCTAAGAGGGCCGGATCCGGAGGCACGACGCCGATCTCTCAGATCGGCCGTCCCGACGAACACGCGCGGCCGCCGGAATCCGGACGGAGCGTCGGACGCACGACAGCCCTCCAGGCGCGGGAACATCGGGCGAGCACCATTCGGCACGCACGCCGACTGCCGGCAGCGGGGCCACAAGGGCCCTCTCCTCTCCGGCCATTCAGGGGGAATCTCGCAACAACCGCGAACCGAAATCTCCCTCGGCAACGCGCGAGTCCCGTACGCTCATCGAACCCGCTCCTCGGCCATCCGATCGAGGTGCGGCGACCGGAGCGACGATCCCCGATCCCGAAGCGGTGAGCGGGTCGGCTCAATCCCCCATTGCGGGCCGGATCTGGGTCGGCATCGGCGCGGGCGTCTCGGTTTCGATGTTGATCCTGAGCTTTGTCATCTGGATGGTCGCGACACGTGGAGATGCGAAGCCGGGCGACCTCGCACCGACGCCGAAAGCCAAGGCCGATGATCTCGCCAGGTCGTCGGCCTCAATCGTCGTGCCCGCGGCGTCGCCGTCCAACCCGGTACCGCGTTCGCCTATCGCCGCCGAGAAGGCGACTCCTGAGCCCATGGAACTGGCCGCGGCGGAGGCTCTCGGCCCGGAATCGGAGCCCCGGCCGGATCTCGATAACCGCCGATCACCGGCCCGGCCGAATCTAGCCCTCGTCAAATCGGCGCCTCCAGTCGCTCCGGAGAAGGATGAGCGCGATCACCCATCACCGCCATCGATCGGGCCGCTTGTCGCCGAGAACGCTCCCGTAGTCAAACCCATCGCCGCCCCCATCGCTAGAAAACCCTTCGACACGTCATTGCTGAAAGGGAATCCCGGCCATCGCACGGTCCAATTGGAGAAGCTCCTCGCCGCGCCCCGGTCCTATCTCAACCAGATCGTCGTCCTCGCCGGACTCTTTCAAGTCGCGAGGTCTCAGCACGACCGGCCCGACGGGACTCGGAAATGTTCGGTCACCGAGTGGAAGTTCGAGCCCGGGAGAGCCGGCGGGCCGCCGAAGATGAGCCCCTCACTCTCGGCGGAAATGGAAGTGGAACCCAAGCTGGCCGAGTGCCTGGAGGCGTTGGACCCCGGCCAGCGGGAAGGCAAGGGCGTGTCGATCCTCACCGTGTGGATCCCGAGCAGCGGCGCATGCTGCCTCGTCAAGATCGAGATCCTCCAGAAGACGGCTTATGGCGTCAAGAGAGGCTTCAAACACCAGCCCGACATCGAGTACGAAACGCTCTCCGTGACGTCGGAGGGGGCCAAATTCGTCAAGGGGGATGACCTCGAGTGGGAGAAGGTCGGCCGGATGCACTTGTTCGCAAAACAATATAAGAATTGGTTCAATGGTCTGAAAAGGCAATCTCAGAATGCCGAGCAGGACCGGATGGTGGCCCAGATGGGAGTGATGTTCCAGCAGTCGATGCAGAGCGTGCTCGCGGCCGAGCAACAGCGTCTGAGATTGCAACAGCAAGTAAGCGGCCGTTAGCGAAGCGGAACCCGGATGCCACGGAGAGAGTTGCGTTCTCCGGGAATGCACGCGCTTGCCCGCGCGAATTCGCCCCCCCGGCCCCCCTTCGTAAGGGGGGATGTTCGAGCGCGTCCCGTCCCCCCCTTACGAAGGGGGGGCCGGGGGGGTTCCCCGAGTACAGCCTCGTGAAACGCCCTAATTCCCGCCCTTCGCGATCATCGGCACTCGCGTGTGCCAGTCCGTCGCCGCTTCATAGGCCGCCGCGGCGCGGAAGAGCGTGGCCTCGTCGAACGGCCTCCCGACGAGCTGAAGTCCGATCGGCATGCCAGCCCTGGTGAACCCGCACGGCACGGAGATCGCCGGCTGTCCGGTCAGATTGAAGGGGAGAGTCACGTCGAGGAAGAGTTGGACGAGCGGGATGTCCTTATCCCCGAGCCGGGCCGTCGTCGCGCCGATGGGAGGGGCGGCGATCGGGCTCGTCGGCGTGACCAGGACATCGAACGTGCGCCACAATTCGCGATACGCGGCGACGATCTTCTGCCGAGCCTGTTGGGCGCCGAGATACTGCGTCGCGGTCAAGAAGAGGCCCGATTGCAGGAGCGGACGGACCTCGTCGGAAAGGTCCGCGGCGCGGGTGCGGATCAACTCCTCATGAGCCGCCGCGGCCTCGCAGAAGATGATCGAACGATGCGCGCCGATGGCCGGCTCCAGGGGCGGGAAGCGGACGTCGACCAGCGTGGCCCCCCCCTGTTTCAGGACGCCGAGGGCGTCCTGGATCGCCGCGCCGATGTCGGGCTCCATCAGCTCCAGGAAGCGATCGTGCGGGACCCCGATTCGCAATCCCTTCAGGCCGCCGGCCATCAAGGCCGGATAGTCGGGAACGGCATCGCGGCGAGTGGTCGGATCCTTGGGGTCGTGCCCGGCCATGACTTGCAACAGGGCCGCGGCATCGCCGACCGTCCGTGCCATCGGGCCGACGGTATCCATCGACCAGCTCAGCGGGATGCCGCCATGCCGGCTGACCCGACCATAGGTCACCTTCACGCCGACGACCCCGCAGAGCGCCGCCGGCTGGCGGTTCGAGCCGCCCGTGTCGCCGCCCACGGCCGCGAGCGCCATCCCCGTCGCCAGGGCCACAGCATTGCCGCCGCTGCTCCCGCCCGGGACGCGCGCGGGATCCCAGGGATTGCGGCAATCGCCGTAGTGCGGATTCCGGCTGGTGAACCCGTAGGCCATCTCGTGCATCGATGACTTGCCCACGAGCACGCAACCCGCCGCCTTGAGCCGGGCCACGGCCGTGGCATCCTCGGTCGGGACGAAGTCGGCGAAAATCTTCGTGCCCCCCGTCGTCCGGACGCCCTGCGTCCAGAAACTGTCCTTGATCGCCAGGGGGACGCCGGCAAGCGGCAGCTCGTTCCCTCGGCCCGCGGCAACCTGGCGGTCCACTCGCTCGGCCGCGGCGAGGGCCTCGTCGCGCGTGATCGTGATGAAGGCGCGGAGGCTCTCGTTGAGTCGAGTGATTCGGTCCAGCGATGACTGGACCGCCGCGACGGCCGTCATCTCGCGGCGGCGGACCGCCTCGGCGATCTTCCGGGCCGTCATCGTCGTCAAGTCGATCATCGGGGCCATTCCTCCAGGATGACTCGCGTCTCCGGTTCCGATCCGGCCCGGTCCTTCAGAGTGACCCGGCCGATCTCTTCCAGGAGTCCCTTGAGAGTCGATCGCAATGCCTCGATCTCGGGAGGCGACAGCGCCAGGCGCACCTCCTCCGAGGCCATCCTCCGAATCGTCTCGGCATCGAGTGTAGGGTTCGGGCCATCCTGCATGGGATCGATCCTCGTTGACACTTCGGAAATATCCGGGATAACAATCGTCGCTGCAGCTACTCGACGCCGATCCTGATCACTTCACCGGTCTCGATCGCATGGGCGTCGGCTTCATCGTGGCGGCCGCTGAGCGACAGGACGTTCCTGGCGATCTTGGCACAGAGGTCTTCGAGGGCCAGGTCGTTGAGGTCGTTGCCGAACGGATTCTCGATCTCGACGCCGATCTCCTCGATCCCGAAGAAGGTGTAGGCCACGCCCAGCGTATCGAGGACCGAGAGCCAGCCGAATGGCTCGACCAGGGCGAACGGCAGGGTGAAGCAATAGAGGATGAGCACCCGGCGCAGATGGACCATGTAGGCGAACGGGAGGGGCGTCGAATTGATCCGCTCGCAACCGCCCAGGTAGTCGACCAGTTGCTGCACGTTCTGGTCCAGCGACGCCAGGATGATGTCGGAGATCAAGCCCTTGTCGCGGGCCTTCACCAACCGCGCCGTGATCCTCGTCGCGATGGAGAGCGGCGGATGCTCGGAGCGGAGGACCCATTCGAGCTCCGCCTTGGGCAATTCGTCGGCGATCGGCCCCAGTCCGTCGGTGCCCCGCAGCACGTTCTTGACGGCATACGGGAAGACCCCGGTCCAGCGGATCACGTGATCGAGCAGGACCGGATCGCCCCGGAGGTGTACCGACGCGCCGCGAGCCAGGTTCCGCGACTCGTTGACCAGGCTCCCCCATAACTGCCGGCCTTCCCAGAACCGGTCGTATGAGGAGTTGGTTCGGAAGACCAGGAGCAAACCCAGGGCGGCCCCCACCAGAGTGTGGATCGTCGCTGGGATGTCCACATGATAGACCCATTTATGAAAAGCGACCACGGCCACCGACCAGAGGACACACGACAGCACCCTCAGCGTGATCTCCGGTATCAGCGAGCCCTTGACGTCGAACAGGTGTTCGAAACCATCGGTGCGGATCGTACTGGATCATCGCGGTCGGAATGCCTCGACTGTCTCGATCGTGTCAACTCGGATTCAATCCTCCGAGCGAACTTACCGGCCTTCGCGACGACTCGCAAGGTCCCAGGCCGTTTACGAAGAGGTTCGAGGGAATGGGTTGCGCACGCCGTGGTCGCATCGAGGCTACACTAACCCGACGCGCCAGCGAGGGTCCGGAGGCGTTCCCCTCGCTGGCGCGTCGGGTTAGTGTGGGGTGTATGCAATCCGATCGTGGAGCGCTCCACCGGCCGCGCCCTCATGATGCGAAGCAATTCCGAGGCGCATGAAAACGGCCGGCAGCTTCCGATGCTGTCCGGCCGGATCAGGTCTGAGAATCCAGGATTGCCCGAACCGATCCCGGCTCTCAACCACCGCTCGATCGGGCCCGGTCGTCGACGCATCGCGCGGAAGGTAACGGCCGATATGACTTCGGAATTTCGATGGATGCGCCCGATAGCCGTCACAAACATACGAATGTCGAAGAAAACGAGCCCATTCGAGCGGCTCAGTTCTCACCCTCAATCCTTGGCTTCCGGCGGGAGAAGCCGACGACCGCGCCGAGTCCGCCCAGGACCAGCAGGATGGCCGATGACGGCTCGGGGATGCTGGTCAACAAGATGAAGCCGGGATCGCCCGAGGGGGTGACGTTGCCGATGGTCAACCACGAGGTGGTCACACTCCCCCCGGTCAGCATGAAGTTGCTGACAGTCAGGCCCGAGCTATACTGATCCGTGGTCACGTCCACGACGCCGATGCCGAAATTGTAGGTCCCCGCCATCAGGCTGACTGAATAGGATTGGGTGCCCGTCTCGTACAGGTACCCGGACTGTGACGGCGCCGGCATCAATGTCGAGAAATTGTCGGCGAAATCGGTCAGGACCGGCTGCGTGTTGAAGGCGAACGGGTCCAGTGCGCCGAGCGGGTTGGAGGCCGGCGACGGCGAGTTCGTGAGGAAGTTGTAATCGAAGGAGAACGTACCACCGCCGCTCCCGACATTGATGGTCTCCATGATCGCCGAGCCGTTCATCACGGGCCCGTTACCCAGGTTGGTCAGGGCGCCAGTGCTAAGCCCGCTGGGCGTGCTGAGGCCCAGGAAAGTTTCCAGTTGCGCTTCCGGGACGGAGGATTGCGCATGGGCGGCTTGACCGCCCAGGGCCGCGGCGGCCGCGATCACCGCGAGCCAACCTTTCACTCCTCGTAGGCCAATCATCATTCTCGCTCCTCGGGTCTTGGGTCTGTGATCGAATGGAAAGAGACGTACCCCCGGGCTGGCCCGAGGGTGCCGTTGCGGCGATGTTGAGGCGGTCCGACATCGGGCCACCTCGCCTGGTCCATGCCGCACGGTCCCTCGGGCCAGCTCGGATGCCGCCGAGGTCTCATCAAGTGAAGATCGGGACGTTGGTGTTGTAGAAGGCCGCCTCGAGATACTCCAGTGCCAGCGCGAAATTGAGGATCGCGATGTCGTTCTCGTAGGAGGGGGTCGTCGAGTAGGTCAAGGGGGGGCCGCCGTTCAGGGACGTGATGAACGGGCCCGCGGCGGCGACCACCTGATCCGGAGTCAACGGCACGTCGAAGCTCACCTGATTGCCCGCGGCATTCACGGTCATGATCAAGTCGAGGAGCACGTTCACGTATCCGGAGTGCCTCGCCTCGATCGTGAGGATCGAGCCCGCGGCACCCAGGTATGCGCTCGTGTAAATGTAGGGCGCGGCGCCGAGATACGCCCCCACGCCGGTGTTCTCCAGGGCTCGCGAGGTCTGCGCGAATGTCAACAGATTGGGCTGGGTCAGGTTGACGAAGCTGGGCATGGGGCGAGCCGCCGCGCCCAGGGCACCGACCAGGAACTTCACGTGGGCGTTCTCGTGCGCCTGGATCGCCTGGAACTCCAGCACATTCTCGTTGGGGTAGAGGCTGGGCAGGTAATTCGGATTGCCGCCGGCCCGCACCTCACGACCCGAGAACGCCGCCACGCCAGCGGCGACCGCGGCGGCACCGCGGCCGAGGAATGAGCGACGCCCCGCCTTCGGCCGATCCTCGCCCTCCCGGCCCATGCCGGGCTGCCAGGTCGAACCGAATGAGCGGTCCTTCATCACTTTCGAGAAAACCGAATCCATCGATGTCGCTCCTTGGAGAAATTGTGAACACATTTTCACGAAAAACCCGGCGAATTTCGTTCATTCTCGACGGGATGATCCCGAAGAGTTGGAACGGATCGAGGATCGAGCGGCCCGGGAATCCTCTCGACCCTGTAACGTCCGACGCGACCTGTCCTGTCATCCTGCGCGTGGGTCGATCCAGCCCATCATGGCGATGCCGCCACGACGTGGACGCGGATCATTCACGCGCGTGAGGGGGGAGTTGTACCGGGTTCGTTCCTGTTCCCGATTTCGATCAAAGCAAGTTTATGGGTTCGGGGCAATCCGGTGCGAGAGGCTTTGGAGTCGAATGAGTCAGCGACACTCGACATTCAGGACGTCGATCAAATTGGCGGGCAAGGTCGAGGCATCCACTTCGGGCGAGGGCGATCCGCTTGACGCCCGGATGGCGACGCCCGAACCGAGCAACGAGATGCCGATGACCGTCAGGACGGCCCATATCCAGGGCATACCCTGGACCTGGCGGACCCTCGACATCATCCGGGCCATTTCCCAGACTCGGGCATATTCCGCCTGGAGCGTGCCGAAACGCCCTTTCGCCCCGAGCGACATGGCACGGACCGCCTCGTCAACCAGTGCCGGGCTGACCGCGTGAGCCGCCTGTCCCTGCGGCAGCAAGGTCAGCAATCCGGCCCCCAGGGCCACGCGACGACGATCGAGCCGCTCCTTGAGCATCTGCCGCCCGCGAGTCAGCCGGATCTTGACCGTCCCGAGCGGCCATTGTAGCCTTCGCGCGGCTTCCTGGTGCGTCAGACCATCGAGGTAGCAGAGCACGATCGGCCGGCGATAATCGTCGGGCAGCCGATTCAACTCATTCCCGACGATCTCGCGGAGGTCGATTGTTCCATCCGCCGGGCCGTAGGCTGTTCGCTCGCGAGCCATCTCGGCCAGGGTCTTCTCGGTCTCCCTGCGCTTGGCGGCACGACGTCGCGCCCGCACGGCGATCCGGCGAGCGACACCCCTGAGCCAACCTTCGAGCGCGTCCGGGTCGCGGATGTCTGGTGCACGGCGGGCCAGCACCAGGAAGGTCGCCTGGAAAACGTCCTCGGCTTCGTGAGGATCATTGAGTACCCCGCGACAAACCCGATTCACGGCCGGTCCGTGACGTAATACCAGGCTCTGAAAGGCCCCCGAGTCTTGTCCGTGCACGAAATGTTCGAGCAATTGCCTGTCCGTCTCAACGGCTTCCAGCATCATCATCCTCGGTATCCCCCGCCAAGCAGTCGCCTCGAAGAGCGTCGTGCGGACGTTCCACCAGTCTAACTACAACCAGCGGGAGATTTGGGTTCAACTTTTTCCAAGAAATCTCCCGTGACATCCTGCGGGAGTGGGTTGGCTCCTTCAGCCAAGCAAATGATGCGCCATGCTCGCTGGCGTGTGACCGCGATTCCAAAATCCTGGCGTGCCGATCATCGAGAGAAAACAACGGGCGATCCACGTGTATGGAACTCGAGCGATCACCGCTTGTTCCATCGGGGTAAGAGCCGCGGAACATCGCGACGAGTGTGGAGTTCCGTCGTGGGGTGAAGTTCGTCTCCTCTACTCCAAGGGCTCCAGGGGCGATTCGACATGCGGGATCGTCCGGCGGGGATCGATGAAGAGCCAGCAGCAGGCCCCGGCGAGGTAGAGTGCGCCGGCGAGATAGAGGGGAGTCGCCCAGTCCTCGGCGCCTTCCGGAAGAAATCGCGGAAGTATGATGGGGCTGAGGAAGGCACCGAGCTGTCCGGCCGTGTTCATCGCCCCCGTGACGAGTCCCGCGTGCGGCCCGGCGATATCGAGGCAGGTCCCCCACGCCGAGCCGAGCAGGAAGCTGTCGGCCGCCCCCGCTATCGCGATCAGTAATGCGGAAACCATGGCGTCCTCCGCACGCGCCCCGGCGATCAGCGCCACTCCCGCGACCGACAGCGATGCCCCGCCGATCCAGCATCGGCCCGCCCTCAAGCCCCGTTCGCGAGCCAGTCGATCCGTGGCCAATCCGCCGGTCAGGTCGGCCACGGCGCTCAGGATCAGCGGCAGCCCCGCGAGCACGCCCAACTGCAAACCCGAGAAGCCTCGAGCCTCCTTCAAATAGGTCGGGAGCCAGGTGATATTGAAGTAGAAGCCGTAGGCCTGGGTGAAGTACATCAGGCACAGGAGGATCACATTCCGGTCCGAGAGGATCCGGCCGAGCGTGACGGCATCGAGTCGATGAGGTCGGAACGGCTTACGGCCCGATTCGATGTATTTCCGCTCGGCCTCGCCGACGTCGGGGTGCTGGGCGGGCTCGTCGCGAAACCAGGTGAACCAGGCCGCAGACCAGGCGAAGCCGACCATCCCGAAGAGCACGAAGATCGAACGCCAATGCAAGACATTCAGGAGGACGCCGACCAGGATCGGCGTCAAGCCGCCGCCGAGGTGCGCGCCGGCGAAGAAGATCCCCTGGGCCGTCCCCCGCTCCGACGCGGGGAACCATCGCGAGAAGGTCCTGGAGACGTTGGGAAAGGCCCCGGCCTCTCCCACCCCGAACAGGAAGCGGACCGCCAGCAGCGAGGCATAATTGAAGGCCGCGGCTGTTGCGATCGTGAAGGTCAACCACCAGATCACGATCCGCGTCAACACCTGCCGGGCGCCGATTCGATCGCCCCAGGCCCCGGTCGGGATCTCGAAGATCGCGTAGGCGATCGTGAACGCGCCGAAGACGTACCCCATCTGCACCTTCGTCAGGCCCAGGTCGCGCCTCACGTCCGCCTCCGCCCGGGAGATGCAGACCCGGTCGAGGTAAGTCACCGCGGCCAGCGCGACCGTGAACGCGAGGACCCGATATCGGACGTGCGTCATTCGGCCGCCGTCGTCGAGGGGATCGATCATGGGAATTGCCGGTGGCTAGCGATGAAGGAAAAGTTAGGGTCTCATGAGAAGCGTCGGCGCGCGGCCGGTCAGTCAACGCGAGATTAGCCGCGATGTCCGGTCGGAAGCCACCCCCCGGTCGCCAATCCCTTGAAGGAGATCCCAAAGATGCCCGTCCCGCAAGATGGTCGAGGAGTCGCGAGCCGACGTTCGGTCCTGGCCGGTGCCGTCGGGGCGCTGGGATGGTCGGCGTTCGATCGGGCCGAGGCACAGGCCCAGGAGCGTGCCGGAAGCGATGCACCGGTCGCCGCTCGGGATCGGATCAAGATCACCAAGCTGGAAACCTTGCTCGTCAAGCCGCGCTGGCTCTTCCTGAAGATCCGCACCGACGCGGGGATCGTGGGACTCGGCGAGCCGATCGTCGAGGGCCGGGCCTTGACCGTCGCGGAGGCCGTCAAGGAGATCGAACCTTATCTGCTGGGCAAGGATCCGCGACGCGTGGTGCATCACTGGCAGGCGATCTACCGACACGCCTTCTACCGAGGCGGACCGATCCTGACCAGCGCCTTGAGCGGGATCGACATGGCACTCTGGGACATCAAGGGGAAGGCACTGGGGGTCCCCGTGTATGAACTCCTGGGAGGTCCGACGCGCGACCGGGTCCGCGTCTATGCGCATGCCGCGACCCCGGAACTGATCAAGCGCGGACGCGAGCGCGGTTTCACGGCGTTCAAGACGAATCCGGCCAAGCGCCGGCCGATGCGTTACGTCGAGACCCCGTCCGAAGTGCACTACGCCGCCGAGAAGTTCGCCGAGCTCCGCAAGGCGGGCGGCGATGACGTGGACATCGCCGTCGATTTCCATGGCGCGATCAGTCCGGCCACGGCCAAGCTGCTGATCAAGGCGATCGAGCCCTACCAGCCCATGTTCGTCGAGGAGCCGTGCCAGGCCCAGAATCACGACGTCATGGCGGAGATCGCCCGCGGGACCCATCTCCCGATCGCGACCGGCGAGCGGGTGTTCACGAAGTGGGGATTTCGCGAGGTCCTCGAGAAGCGCGCCGCGACGATCCTCCAGCCCGACCTCTGCCATGCCGGCGGGATCACCGAGGTGCGACTGATCGCGGGGATGGCCGAGGCCTACTATGCCGCGATCGCCCCCCACAATCCGCTCGGGCCCATCTCGCTGGCCGCCGGGATCCAGATCGCCGCCTCGATCCCGAACTTCCTCTGTCAGGAGCAGGTCAGCCTCGGGGTCGGCTATCTCAAGAAGCCGTTCAACCTACGCCAGGGCTATCTCGATCTCCCCACCGGACCCGGCCTGGGCATCGAGCTCGACGACAACGCGATGGCGGACAAGATCGGGCACGACTGGAAGAATCGGGAGACGTACGACGCCGACGACGGCTCCGTCGTCGATTGGTGAGACAAGGTCGCCGGCCTGAAGGGCGGATGTCAACCCACCACGACGGATGGTGCGATCGGAAGCCAATCCGGCCCGGTCAGCAGGACACCGATGCGGGAAGACTACGGGCGGAAGGCGTGAATCCCGCCTCCAACGCGGATCGGGCCAGCATCACCTGATCATGCCCGCGACTCTGGCCCCGGGCCAGGGCCTCATCGGCGGTGTCGAGGAGAGAAAACGCCGTGGTCGCGTCGCTCGGGAATTCGGCGATACCGATCGAGACCGTCGTCGAGGGAAATCCGGCGGCATCTCGCGGCATCTCGCGGACCGCACGGCCGATGTTTCGGGCGACTTTCATGGCCCCGGGGCCGTGGGCTCGGATCAGCAAGACGACGATGCGATTGTCATCGAGCCTCGCCACGATGTCGCTCGATCGAACGACGGAGCTCACGCTCCGGCACACGTTCTGGACCAGGTGGTCTATCACCTCGGGGCCCAGGAGTTCCCGGATCGCTCGAAGCCTGTCGATCCCCAGGCAGAGCAAGGAGACCGGCTCCCTGTGACGTCTGGCCTGTGCCAACGCGAAGGGGAGCACTGCGCTCAAGAACGTGGCATCTCGAGTGGCGGATGTGGGATTCGGCTCGGAGGGGATCGATCGCCGCTCCTGGGCGGATTCCTCGGGATCCGTCCAGGTCCATTCGGAATGCCGACGAAGCTGCTCCAGGGCGCAACCGGCCATCGTGCAGGCCGTCGCCAACCGACGGAGCGTCTCCGGTCTCAGAGTCGAGGGGTTCCGTTCGAGCGTGAAAAGGCCGAGCCGGCCGTGGGTCGCGACCCCGCAGCTCAATGGGAACTCGACGCTCGTCTCCCCGCTTTTCCTCTCCATATCCTGCGAGGCATGACGCGCGACATCATTCCCGTGGTCCGCTGTCTGCTCGCATCCGGCAGTTGCCTCGACTCGGGCGGGCGTCAGGACCAGTGCGATCCGGCTGTTCGGAGCGACGCCGTGCGCGAAATCGATCAGTGCAGCCTTGACCGCATCCGAGCTGCCCGCCCTCCCCATCTCGTCCGCCATCCGGTGTAAAGTCTCCTCGAATCCGACTCGATCCCGGTCGGACCCTATCACTCCCGACGACTTCGACAGGACCGCACGCCCTATCCGCCACAAGGCATGCTTCCAACCGTGGTCGCCGATCGATGCCGGTCCCGATACGCTCGAATCCACGAGGGACCCGTCGAGGTGCCCTGCGACATCGCCCGATGAACCGGCGCCAATGGCCCCCTTCATCTCACCTTCCGCAGACTGGCCACTCTTTCCAGGATCCGTACGCCAGCCCCGGGCGGCCCCGATCGATTCCGGAGCAGAGTTTCGATTCAGCAGTGGAGTCATGATCAATTGCTCGATTCCGTATGGATCCAGGGTAGGTACCTCGATTACCGGTGCCCCATGCACCGATGGATAATGTTCTCGCGCCGCGGATCGCCATCCGATGGTTGGCACAGTCTATGTTGATCGGTCTTGTTTCGTGGCCGAGTTCCGGTCAAACCGAGCAAAATATGGCCGAATTGACCGACCTTGCATCGGCCATCGGGACCCTTGGCTCCTGTTGAAGATCATTGCCCTGGAGATTGGAAAGGGCTGGGTAATATTCAAAGCACGCGCCCAAGCAAATATCGAGCCAATCCTAGATTATTGGAGGATACTCGCCTTTTCGACTCTTCGGATTACACGGATTGCAACGATCTTTCTGCCTCGAGAATCGTCTTCGATTGACGAAGCAGGTCTTCGCGAGGCTGCTGGACCGCCTTGCATGCCGATCGGCGAAGGCGTCGAGGTTGGGCGAGATCGAACGTCCCTAATCAAAATGTAGGTCATGGATGCCGAAGGCAGGGGAATGGACTTGCCAAGATGGATGAGAATCGTGAGGATACCGTCCCGATCGGTCGATTCGGGTTGAGGATCGACAACACTTCGTGTCGAAGTGATTCCTGACAGCCGGATGTTGGGTTGAAGACCCGTCCCTCGAAGAAGGAATCGGGTCGGAGACGACACCGGCGAGCATCTCCATATGACTTTGAAGTCGGCTCCGCTTTTCCGCGAGCCGGAAGCCGAAGTTCGCGATCGCGCGACGAAATGAGCCGACGCTCAGTCCCTCCGAACCGAGGGAAGAGACGTGACCGGGCCACGAACGATTCCGACGGCGAGCGTGAACGCGTGCGGGCACTCTCTCTATCCCGAACCTCTAGAGGAAAGCTCCGACGTCGATGAGGAGGGCTCGATTCGCGGATCGCTTTCCGTGCGAGCCTCTCATGCCATCCGGCACCAGGGAGCGAGAACGAGTGGCGACGCCTCCGAAACTCAATTCCAGGGCGAGGCCGTTGATCATGAAGAGCCGGAGGATCGCGGCGCAAGCCGCCGGGCTGGGAATCTTGGCGGGCTTGATGGCCAGTCAAGCCGGTTGCAGCTCGGGCCCATCGACGTGGAGTTGGAGTGCTCCCAGCTTCGCCCACCTCTTTGAAGTGCGTGAACCCCTACGCAACCCGCTGACCGTACCCTCGACCGACTTCGAAACGGTCTGGAATAAGACGGTGATGGTCGTCAGCAAGTATTTCCCCATCGCGTCGGAGAATCGCCTGGCGGGCACGATCCGGACGGAAAGCCAGTTGACGGGGACCTTGGTGGAACCGTGGAGTTCCGACTCGGCAACATTCCGGGATCGACTCGAGGCGACACTGCAAACCTACCGGAAATTCGCCCTGGTCCGGGTCGAACCATCGCCCACAGGCGGGTATCTGGTCCGGGTCGAAGTCATGAAGGAACTGGAAGATATCGCCAAGCCCGTGAGTCAACCCGCCGGTCGCGCCGTGTTCTACAACGATTTCCCGGTGAATCGCACGAGAGAGATTGTTGGCCCTGTCCAAGCACCCCTGGGATGGATCAGCGAGGGACGAGATACGAACATGGAGCAGGTCATCCTTTCCGGGATCCACGATGCGCTCTTGCTCTGAGCGTCGTAATCATCCCCGCACGCAACGGAGCACTACTTCCGTATACGTGGAAGAAGCCTGGAGTGTTGGAAAGATCGGCCGGAGTATGGGTGGCGCCGGAATCCATTCGGCACCACCCGCGACACAACGATTCGCTCCGGATTTATCAAACGACTGGACGGCTCCAGTCTTATGACCGATTGCTCGCGATCAATGCCGCGACCGAATCATCCCTCGACTTACCAAAGAGTTTTCGGCATCGACGCCGGTGCGGCAACCTGCGGCGGGTTTTTCAATTGGCGTTGAACGTCCAGTAAGCCCCGAGACCGGCGATCCCGATCCATCGGATCGTGGGGTCCAGCAGGGCGGCACGATGAGCCGGTGACGCCATCCACATCGACTCGACGCCGGGAAAGCCACCCATCGCCGAGTTCTGCCTGGTTGCCGGCCCCATCACAAAGTGCCCAATCCCCCGGGCCGCCTGCTGGTCGTTATTCATGGCCGCCCAGCTCGACAAATTTGGATCATAACCCACTGCCGACAAACCATATGCGGCACGGGTCGAATTCAGCCAGTTGGTGAACCCATACGGGTCACCCGTTGCCGCCGCAGGCTGGGCGGCCTGTTGCACCACGGGAGCCGCCTGGGCTGCCTGAGTTGTATACGTAGCCTGGGTCACCGGCACGGAATTGGCCGCGACCGGTTGAGCGTACGTCGCGGTCTGAACCGTCGCATCGACATAAGCAGGCTGCGCATACTGAGGCGCGTAAGCGACCTGGTAAGCCTGGGGTGCATAGGCAGTCTGGTAATATTGACCAGAATAAGTAGGCCAGTAGGTCTGCCCCTGTGATCCGGCAGGCCAGTAGTAATACACTGGCGCGTTTGAAGTCGTGTAATAGTAATAGGTTTGGGCCTGGGCACCCGTCGAGACGCTCAAGAAGACCAGGCAGCCGAGCCATGCCCTAAGTGCCTTGCCGCTCCCTGAATGAGGCGTTTTGATCTGCACAGGAAGAATCTCCCAAGAAGGACCATGGGCCGAAACCTCAACGAAGGGCTCCGATTCTCGCCACTGGTCAACCCGAATCCGGGAAAGGGATGGAGGAAGTTCCCAGCGGTACCCATGGAGTACGACAAAGGTGGGATGTTTTTCCCCGAAATGCAACCCTTTTCTGGGATGTTTCAAAAAAACATCATCCGGAGTTTTGGTATTGCGTCTTTATTTGATCTAATGACTATTCTTTCAATACATAAGGATGACAGGCTAAGCATTGATTCGATCGCCGCGGTGCAAACCCTTGAGAACGCCTAGGTAAACACGATGAATCGCATCGTTCCGGCTGCATGGATATCCGCGTGAAACCCCGACTTCCTCGGGGTAATCGGGGCCGAAGTCGGAGACGATGTGACTCTCGAATCGACATGTCGGCCTGGGACTCAACTCCCAGAGCCATAATGAAGCGACTCGATTCGTCGATCCAGGATCCTGGGATCGTGGTTGTCGGCCCGGAAGGGAAGGCCGCTTCCCGTCTCGAGTCGTCTCGTCATCGAGCGACCCGTCGGGCAGATGCCCCACTCAGTCTGAAGCGGGCTCTCGCTCGAGGCTCGACTCAGCGCCGCTCCTCAAGGGCGTAAATCTTGACGTCAACCCCGTCGGAGAAGTGAGCAAGCGGGGATTCGTCGGGCCGGGAGAGGCCGGCCGCCGCCAGGAGGGTCTCGTCAAGAGACAGGAGATTTGCCGACTGAACAGGATAGGGGCTATGGTGGACCTGTCCGACGTACAGTTGATCGTGCGCCCGAGCATAAAGGAGGTAGCGCTCGACGAGGAAGTGCTCGAGCGAACCGACCGCGGCCGGATGGGCCGGCCCGCAGGGGAGTCCGCGGATCAGATACGAGGCCGGCCGCGGATCAGGCCGGCATCGGACGCCCGCGTAGAGGATGGGCCGAGGTCCAGTCAACCGCTCGGCGGGCTCCTTTTCCAGGAACATGCGCACTTCGAAATAAGGGAGATGGAAGAATCTCCTGGCCAGGTAGACAGCCAATCGCTTGGCGGCATCGAGGCTGAAGAACCAGACTCCCGGCTCGCGACCCTCGCGATGGACATAGGTCCGCACATTCGTCTCGTGGAAGCTCGAAATCCCCCGGACGGGTGGGAGCCCGACCGGCCGTACGCCGATCATGGTGAAGGGAACCAGGCCGACATAGGCTGTCCCTTCGAACAGGTCGAGGTCGAGTTGGGACGGGATGAGTGGGCGTAGCTGCCCGGGCGGTATCGGCCAGTGGAGGAAGAGAAGATCCCGCCAACTCTGCCGCATGACGGGCCGGCGACGAGGCTCTCGGGTGGGGCCGATGCGATCGATGAGATCTGCCATCAATAGGATTCGCCACCGCCGAAGACTTCGGCTCCCGCGGCCGTACTCATCCCGCGCCAGGTCTGGATACTGATCGAGTTCTTGATGAAGTGGACCGAACCGTCGGCCATGGCGACGTTGACGCCGCCAGGGTGACGGCTCCTCGCCGCATAGACTTCGGGCAAGGCGGTGGTCGCCGTGGTGCATGGAGGATTCGGAGACTGGTTGATGCAGTAGAGTGGGCTGAAGAGCACGTCGGGGAATGAGCTGTTGGGTGTCGCAAACGCCTCATAAGTCGCGGCGTCGCCCCACCAGGAAAATCCGCGGAGATCCTGACCCTGGCCGACGACGACCTCGGAGACGAGCATCGTGTTGCTCAACCCGTCGAGAATCGCATTGAAGCCGACGGTGGCCCGTCCCGGCTGATTGTAGTCGCCCAGTGGAGAACCGATGTCTACTAGCGGAGCTCCACGGAAGGGAATGCCCTGGAAATCGGCCTGGAGGACCGTGGTATTGCCGAAGTTCGCCGCGTAATTCTGGGACGTGCAGGAGTAGGTGACGCCGTTGAGCACGGCGCTGATCGGCGCGTTGGACAGATCGCTCGGGCAGATGTAGGCCTCCAGACGATTGGAGGTCACGGTCATGTTGACGGCGCCGAAATAGCGGAAATCGAGGTCGTAAGAGACCGGGACGCCCGGTGAATTGATGCCGCTGGAATTCCAGGCATTGAACAGGGGCTGTTGCTCGAGATGAGGAAGTGTGTACACCAGCCAGGTGCCCCAGCAACAGCCCTTCTTGCCGGGCGGCAGGACCGAGTGGACGCCCTGGTACTGATGCATCGCGAGCGCGATCTGCTTGACATTATTGAGGCATTGCGTGCGACGAGCCGCCTCGCGGGCCGATTGGACCGCGGGCAGCAGGAGGGCAAGCAGGACTCCCATGATCGCGATGACGACCAGGAGCTCGATCAAGGTGAAGGCGCGTGGCCGGTTTCCCATCGAGGCGAATCTCCGGGGTGGTGGAACTCGAGACGAGGTCGGGACGAAGGCGGCGAACCGCCTCGATGAGAGGTCGAGTCGGTCTGGCCGTCGGAGCGCAGTTCGAACCGGAATCGATTCCCGCCGCGTGCGTTCACGTCCGCTCGCAATTCCGATTGCGTATTGTAGACATCCGGGAGGAGTTCGGCCATCGGGCGCCGGGAATGCTCGGTCTGGCCCCGGGCCGGAGGCTCTTGCCTGCCGGCGCTCGCATAGATCCGGACCCGGTATGATCCCGGGACGGGCCCTTGATCCTTCGGGACGACGAACACGCCGCGACGGATGGTCGCGCCGACCGCCGTCCCGGACCGATTGGTCTCAGGTTCCAGGAGGATGGTCCCATCGTTGAGCGGCCGGCCGTCCAGGTTCACGATGCCCGAAATGGCCTGTCGGTCCAGACCGTCGCCCGGGCCACATCCACCGAGGACGAACGCCATCCAGACGATGCCCGACGGCCGCAGCCACGACGAGAGATGGCTCGCGAGGCGGCCTCGCGGTGGTTCCACGGTCATCTGCCTGCTCCCGGATGAATCCACCGACAAGGTCTTCGGCAAACTGCCGATCCATCCGCGTATTGTCGCATCCGGACGCGGTCGGGCGAAGAGTGCATGCCCACTTCCGCGAGTTCGAAGGTCCCTCTGATCAATTTCCCGGCCCGACCTCCGGCGGATGACGCTGTGATAGTACGTCACCCTTGAGATCCTTCAGCCGAGGAGAATCGAATCATGTTAGCGTCGCGATTGCCTCGATTCGGAGCCGTCCTGGCCCTCATGTGCCTGGCTTCGCCCCCGAGTCCGCTTGCCTGGGCACAGCCCGCCCGAAGGCCGACCACTCCCAACGACTCGCTGAAGTCGACGGAGATCTCCGACGATCACAAGGTCACCTTCCGCATCTACGCGCCGAAGGCCGACGAAGTCTCCGTTTCCGGCGATTTCGGGCCGGGCGGGAAGCTGTCCAAGGACGAGTCGGGCGTCTGGTCGATCACCGTCGGCCCGCTCGTGCCCGACTATTACACCTATGTCTTCCACGTCAACGGCGTCCGGACGATCGACCCGAAGAACGCCATGATCAAGCAGGGGATCAATAGCCTCGAGAGCATGTTCCTGCTACCCGGCCGGGAGGCCGAGTTCGAAACCTCCAAGGATGTGCCGCATGGCGAGATCCACATCGCCACCTATCACTCGGGCAATCTCGGCGCCCTGAGGAGCATGCACGTCTACACGCCTCCCGGCTATTCCGGTTCGAGCGAGTCGTATCCGATCCTGTACCTGCTTCACGGCGCCGGCGACGAGGACTCGGGCTGGAGCACGATCGGTCGTGCCGGCTTCATCCTCGACAACTTGCTCGCGGACAAGAAGGCCGTCCCGATGATCGTGGTGATGCCCAACGGCAGCCTCCCTCGTCCTTCGAACATGCCCCGCTTCACGCCCGGCACCCCGCCGACGCCCGAGGCCATCGCCGCCATGGAAGCCGCGCAGAACCGCTTCACCGACGAGCTGCTCAAGGAGGTCGTGCCCTTCGTCGAGAAGCATTACCGCGTGAGCAGCGGACCGGAGAATCGGGCGCTCGCAGGGTTATCGATGGGGGGCGGCCAGACGCTACGCGTCGTGTTGACCCACCCGGACGAGTTCTCCTACGTGGGAGTCTGGAGCGCCGGAATGGGCGGCCGGAATGCCGGTAACTTCGAGACGCGTCATGAGTCTTTCCTGAAAGATGCCGAACACGTCAACCGGAGGATCAAGCTGTTCTCGATCAGCGTCGGCGACAAGGACTTCGCCCTCGAAGGCTCGAAGAGCCTGGCGGCCTTGCTCGAGAAGCACGGCATCAAGCACGAGCTGCACGTCAGCGGCGGCGGCCACACCTGGATCAACTGGCGACACTACCTGAACGAGTTCGCCCCCAGGTTGTTCCATTGAGCCGATCGGCCGCAAAATCGGGACGCCGGAATCGCACGGGCAGCCCCGCCGGCTGCCCGAGGCCTCGTCATGGAACTCCAGCCACGGCTAATCCTTTCGCGAGCGCCTTCATGATGCCCAGCAGGGCATTGGCCCGCGCCTCGGGAGTCAACCGGTTCCTGGCCCATTCCAGGGCGCCCGGCACGTCGCCGGCTTCCGCGCGGCGCCCGCGATGTCATGCAGCGCCACATTCCTCGCCTTCTCGTCGCCGATCCTTTCAGCCAGCTCGATGGCCGGCTGGACATCGCCGCGCCGTGCCATCGCCATCGCGATCATCCCCAACGCGCTGTTCTTCCATCTCGGCTCGTCGATCGTCTCCGCTATCTGGAGGGCCTCCGCGGCGAAGCCCGCCGTGGCCTGAGCACACGCGATGGTCCGGATGCATTCGGCCATGTTGAGATAGAAGCTTTTTTCGCGGTCGCGAAGAGGATCGCGAACCTTGATCTCATGGGCATTCCGGATGGCCCTGTCGAACAGGGCGCGGGCCTCATCGCGGCGGCCGGCCTTGGCTCGGGCCTCGGCGATTTTTATCAAGGCCGTGGCCTTGTAGTACTCGTAAACGATGAGTTCAGCCGTCTCGAGCGCCCCGTCGACGTCACCGGCCTCGACGCGCTCATAAGCGAGCCTTTCCAGACGACCGGACCGGAGCGCCTCCCCTTCGGCGGGCATCGCCCTGGCGAGCTCAAGGGCCTTCTGGAACGTCTCGATTGCAGCCTCGCGGCGGCCGGCTCCGGCCTGGGACTTCGCGAGGGCCGACAGTGCGGGGATCTCGGCGTTGATGATATACATGCCCCTCGCATCCAGCGGCCCATATTCCGCGGCGCCCTTCTCGAGTATCCCCGCGATCGTGCGGAGGGCCTCGATGTCGCCCGTATCTGCCAGCACCTGAGCGAACCCACGCAGGCAATCCGCCTCGAAGGTCGGGGAACCGACGGTGGCGGCCGCCCGGAGCAGCGGGGGCAAGGCTTTCTTGATCGCGGGGTTGCCCGATGGCTTGATTCCTTCCAGGATGTTGCCCATGGCCCGGGCCTTGAGGAGGAGGTGCTGCCCCGGCAAGTCCAGGGCCATCTTCAGCGCGGCATCGACATCGCCGGCCCGCGCGATGGTCCGGACGATCCACGAGCGAGCGTCGATGCGCTGGAACTCGTCCCTCATGGCATCGATGGCCTCGGCGGCATGGCGCATGGTCGCGAGGGCTGCGGGGCGGTCATCGGAATCGATCTGGGCCGCAGCGATGTCCTCGACGGTGTAGATTCTGTGCCGGGCGTCCTCGATCGCATTGGCGGCCCGAATGGCCTGCCGGAAGGCGGTGCGAGCCGCTTCCCGATCGCCTAACCGGGATCGGACCGCGGCGATGGCCGCGAACATCTGCGCCCTCGATCGAGCGTCCTGCAGGGTGGTCGCACTCTGGGTCGCCTCGTCCAGGATCGGCAGCACAGCGGCCCTGGAGAGGCCGGATTCCTTCTTCGCGGGCGTTGTCCGTGCGGTTGCGGCACCACCGGCCTGGACCGAAGCCGGGCCGTCGACTCTGCCCAGCTCGCGATCGGCCGTCACGCCGGCACCGGCGGTCACCAGCCCGGCGGCGAGGAACGTCGTCGCCACGAGCGTCAGCTTGGGGGGCATCATCGTGGTCGAGACTCCTTCCATCAGTGCGACGGCCTCGACTGAGACGATCCCGGCCAGCGCCCCCCGGCCAAGCCCGACTTGCAACGCGCCACGGATCGTGGTCTCTGTTAGCGCAGCCGGGACCGTCATGCTCGAAGGGACGGACTCCCATGCCGACGCGAACCATCCCAATGGAGCGGCCATGGGAGCCACGCCTCGTCGGATCAACCGTTGCTGGAGGCGCTCGCGAGCGGTCGCCAGCCGGCTGCGCACCGTACCGACCGGGCAGCCCAACTGCGCGGCGGCCGTCTCGTGGGTCAGCCCTTCGAGGTAGCACAACACGACCGCCGCGCGGAACTTCCCCGGTAGACGGCCGATCTCCTCCTGCACGACACGTCCCAGGTCGGCGTCGAACGAGAGGCTTCCATCCCCGGCTCTAGTCGGATCGGTGGTGATCTCGGCGTGCCTCCGCTCGTGATGTCTTCTACGAGCCGCCCTCGAGCGGGCACGCGCCGAGATCCGAAACGCCACCCCATGCAGCCACGATCCGATCGAGTCGCCTCGGCGGACCGACCGCGACCGACTCGCAAGGACCATGAAGGTCGCCTGGAAGGCGTCCTCAGCCTCGTGCAGATCGCCGAGCGCGGCGCGGCAGACCCGCAGCACCATCGCGCCGTGCCGCGCCACGAGTGCGGCGAACGCGAGCTCAGCCGCCTCATCCCCGCCGTCGCGACGCGACGCGAACCGCTCGAGGAGCTCCCGATCGCCCAAGCCGGCCATTGTCCCGGCTTCGAACAGGGCGGCCAGATATCTCGGCGCGATCTTGGGTGTTCCACTCGCCATGGCCCGCCTCCCCCGAGGACATCCCATCTCTTTCTACCCAGGTAGTGTCACCATAGGGGACTACCAATCGTTTTTTCCCGCGACTGTCGCGGCAGGATCGGGGAAGGCCCCGCGCGATTCGCCGGATGTCGCATCACCCGGAGAACGGCAGGCGGCATCACGCGGGAGTCGACAATATGAACGAGCACATCATCGCCGATCGGCGCGACGATTATTGGATCTCGCGAATCACGATCTCGTTGTGAGTCGGATCGTCGGGCTCCGAGCCGCGAACGATGACGACGAGGTCGCCGGCGGCGATCAGCCCGCGGGATCGGCACCAGTCTTCGATCACGGCACGACGCTGATCGCGGTCGTCCAGATCGGGCAAGGGGAGCGGAGTGACCCCCCAGAAGAGCGCCATGGCGCGGGCGGTATGGGCGTCGTGGGCCAGGGCTAGCGTGGGCGAGGGATTGCGCTGCTTCGATAGCGCCAATGCCGTCCTGCCGGAATGGGTGGCGACCACCAGGAGCGCGACATTCAGCCGTCGGGAGATCATGCTGGCCGCCTCCACGACGCTCTCCGTGATCGGCAGGACCCGACCGGCCCGCGAGATCGACGCGTTGCCGTTTGAGTTATACCAGCGACCGGCGGCGACCGGCGGCGAAGGAGCCAGAGACGAGTGGGGCGAGCCCGTGCCGCCCTCCGCGAAGAGCATCGACTCGGCCTCGGCCGCGATCTGGCTCATGATGGAGACCGCATCCACCGGGTACTGGCCGATCGCCGTCTCGCCTGAGAGCATCACGGCGTCGGTGCCGTCGAGGACGGCGTTGAAGACGTCGCTGGCCTCGGCGCGAGTCGGCCGGCTGGAAGTCTCCATGCTATTGAGCATCTGGGTCGCCGTGATCACCGGCACCCTCGCGGCGTGGCAGGCCGCGATGATCCGCTTCTGGGTCGCCGGGACCCGCGTCACGTCCAGCTCGACGCCCAGGTCTCCCCGAGCGACCATCACCGCGTCGGATTCGGCGATGATCGCGTCCAGGTTCGCCAGCGCCTCGCGCTTCTCGATCTTGGAGACGATCCGCGCGCGGCTGCCCCGGCGCTCCAGCTCGCCGCGCAGTTGAACGACGTCCTCCGCACGACGGACGAACGAGAGCCCGACATAGGCGACCTCGTGCGTCGCCGTCCATTCCAGGTCCGCCAGGTCCTTGTCCGTCAGGGCCGAGACGCTCAGCACACCCCCGGGCACGTTGATCCCCTGGTGGGACCGGATCAGTCCCGGGAGCGTCACCTTGAGCCTGGCCAGGCCGGGATCGTGTGCGATCACCTCCATCGCGACGGTGCCATCGGCGAAGAGCACGGACTGGCCGACCTGGAGGTCATCGGTCAGCGGTCGATACGTGCAGGTCAGGTGATGCGGGTCGCCCCCCGAATTCGGCTCGACCGAGAGGACGAACTCCGCCTCGAAGTCGCAGGCGACCACGCCGCCGGGGATCTCCTCGAGGCGGATCTTCGGGCCGCAGAGGTCTTGCAAGATCGCCAGTTGAATGCCCGTCTCTTCCGAAATCTTCCGGATCGCCTGGAGGCGTTGCGTATGCTCCTCGTAAGTCCCGTGCGAGAAGTTGAGCCGGAAGACGTCAACTCCCGCCTCGACCATCTGCTTCAATACCGCTGGATCACTCGAGGCAGGACCGACCGTGGCCACGATCTTGGTCCGGACTTTCCCCAACTGCTCTTTGTGGAAAGGCTTCATGAGTCTCCTCGTCGGCAGTCCCAGGATTCTCCGCTCCGAAGCTTGTCCGCCGGGCTCGGTTTCGAGCACGTCCGGTCGGCCTCGGTCCCCGGCGGTCGCATTGTAGGAGAACTTCGAATACGCAGCCAGGGAGGAAGAACGAAGCCATTCGGTGTCCCTATGGCGAGCGGGGGCGGTAACAGCTTCCAGGATCTAAGTTTGCGCCCAGGCCCAGGGGCATGCCGGAGAGGGATCGGACGATCCTCCGACCGGGTTCGAGAGGGATTCTTTCCAAGATCCCCGTCTCGCGGCCGATTTCGTCATTAGAATAGGATGTGGAGGATCGCGGTCGGCCGGGAATTGATCTGATCGCATGGATGCGGCCGAACGGCTGGCCGAAGCCTTCGCAAAGCGGTGGCCTCCAAAATGCATCGAATCCCGTTGAATCAACCGTTCCACCACGGCTCACGGACATTGTGATGAAGCGAACTTTCGCCGTCGTCATGCTCCTGGCCTCCCTCGGAGTGCTGATCAAACTTGCGACCAGGCCGACGGGACCTTCCGGCGTTCCCGGATCGATCCCGTCGCGGGCGACGAGCACTCCCGTTGGAATCGTCGAGGCGAACGCCGCGGCCGTCACGAAGAATGACCTGCTGGCTCGTTACGGCGCCGCCTCGCCGGATGTGCGTAAGATGGTGGCTCGCCTGGCGGAGCGATTCGGGCGGAATGCCGATTTGATCGAGACGACCGATGGCGAGCGTGGTCTGCTCCTGCTCGACCGCCTGGACATGGAGGCGCTTTTCCTCTACGAGAAATATCCCCGCGAGTTCCGCCGATTGCGTGACCTGCTGGGCATGGAGGCGGCGGCCGACGTGCTCTTGCATTGGCGCGAGTATTTCGGCTTGAAACGGGCCGACGAGACGGATCGGGGTACCTTGATCGCCGAGATCGCCGCTCTGACCCCGGCACAACTTCAAGTCGCCTCCCAGTATCCCAACGCATTGCCGCTGATCCTCGCCGATCCCCAGGGGGTGACCGCCCTGATCGATCGGCTGGCCGGCGACAAATCCGGGCTGGCCGATGCCTTGACGGTCTTGAGCTTCATCAGCCTGGAACAAGGGGCGTCGGACCTGCGTTCCGCCCTGAGGACGTTCGACCATTTCGGACCGATGGCCCTGTCGGCCTACCGCTCCCGTGGCCTGGAAGGCTTCGCCCTGGTCAGCCTCTACGGGCCGGTATTCGAGGCCGTCGGCGACGCCCTTCCGCTCGAGCAGGCCCTGATCCTGGCCCGGGTCAACGCCGATTATCTCGACGAATTCCTGCTGACCCACCGGCCCGAGACGGCGGCCGGACATCTGCGGCACGTCGCTTCGTCGGGGCTCGTCGAAGCGGTCGGAGGCAGCCCGAATGCGCTCCGGTTGATCGTCGAGCAGGGGCCGGCGGGTGAACGAGCTCTCAGGCAGGCCGGCCCCGACGCGGCCGAGGTCGTCTTCAATGACTTCGGCGAGGCGACCTTGAGACGACAGGCCACCGGCGCCCTGGGCGAGTACGGTACGATGGCGCTGGTGATCCTCGATAAGTACGCGACCGACCCGGACTTCCGCGAGATCCTCCGGAAGTATGGGCCGGCTGTCATCCCACCGATCACCCAGGCGGATGCCAACCCGCAGACCATCGCCTACCTCCAGGGCAAGAACCGCCGTTCCTTCAAGGAGTCGCTCGCGTTGGTCGCACTCTTCGCGGCCGGGGATAATGGGCAGGCCGTCATCCGCACGATCAAGGACGACGGGCTGGAGCGTGTGGCCCAGCTGGGCGATTCCAGCGTCCAGTTCTACCAGTTTCTTCCATTGTATGATGTGATCCACCTCGGGAACGTCCTGCGGCGAGGCCATGCGCCGACTTCGGGCGAAATGACATGGGCCCTGATCGACGGCTGTTTCGTGGTGGCCGACGTCCTGAGCCTGGCGGCCATCCAGCCCGAGGGAGCCGTCGCCTCGGAGGCCCTGCGCTCGGAGGTGAAAGGCGCCGTCGGACAGGGCTTGCGCTCCGTGAGCCGCGGCCTGGGAGAGGTCGGCGGCGAGTCGACGGGCGAAGCGCTGGCTCGTCAGAGTGCCGGCAACGTCTCGGAGCGTCTGGCGCGCTGGTGGACCGTCCGCTCGGCCGGCGGTATTTTTCAGGTCCTACGCCGGCTCCCGGAAGCTTTGCCCCAGCTCAGCCTGTCTCAGATCACCCAGATGGCCGGGCCGCTCTTTGCGAAGGCCGGCATTCGAATCACGTCCTGGCAACCCGTCCGATTCTTGCGCGAAGGTGCGGAGGTCGTTTTCCGAATCCCTCCCGAGCGTGGCATCAAATACGTGTCCGCGCAGATGATCCAGGCCAGCGTCGGTGTGGTCGGCTTTCAGAAGATGGAAGAACATCTGAGGAGCCGACGCCCTAACCTGCCGCAAGCGCCGTAGAGCGCTTCGGGCTCGGATCCTTTCAATGCCGTCCTTGTGTATTCAAGCCAACGGTTAAGACTTTATCCGCAGATGAACGCAGATCAACGCAGATGGAAATCCGGAATGAGGAAAGCCGTCGCGATCCGACGTCCTCTCTCGGACCATGTTTCTTCGGTTTTATCCGTCTTTTGATCTGCGTTCATCTGCGGACGTCTTGTCTTTTCATTTATGTTACTCCAACAGGCCATCCTTCTCCAAGAATGCCCCTTCACGATCGAATATCTCTTAAGAATCGCGAACCCGGCCCGATAAACGCTCGTACAATGGAACGGGACGGCGATCGCGATCGGGGATGAGACTCTCCGAAGTCGCGGTCCAATGGTCTTCGAGTTGTCATGACATCCCGGAACACGATGGGTCGGCGGAGCACGAAGTCAGGGGCTTGAAATGATGAACAGCGGCCTCGTGGGGACTGAGGGCAAGAATCGGGCGGTCGCTCGCGCGATGCGGCCTGCCGGGGCGGTCGTGATGGGACTGCTCATCTTGTTGGGCACGCCCGCCTTCGCTCTGGCGGGTAAGCTCTCGTGGCTCGACGACGTCGTGCAAGAGGTCATGGTCGAGGCCAGGGCGGGGGGAAAGGGGCTGGCCCGCGAGGTCGGCGGCGATGGCGCCCGAGCCGAGCTCCGACGCGCCGGCCGATTGTTCCTGACCCACGACGCCGATGAGGGGTTGGAACACCTGATCCGCCAGTCCGACGAGCTGGCGCGAGCCGGCCGGCGCATCGATCGGCCGGCGGAGGCCTTGCTGGAAACCCGGTTCTCCCGCTTGCTCCGCCAGGATCCGCAGACCCTTCGAACCTTCAAAGCACTCGAACCGGCCGAGAAGCGTCTGGTCGTCGAGATGGGCGAGACGGCACAGATCCTCGCGCGACGTTTTCCCGACGAAGCGGAAACCATGGTACGCAAACTGGGACCTGAGGGGCTGTCCGCCGTGCGCGTCTTCGGCGACGACGTCGCGGAAGTCCTCGTGAAGGAAGGTCCCGACAGCCTGCGAGTCCTCCGGAAGGCGGGGCGAGGCGGGTGGTCGTTCTTCACCGATCAGATCTTGCCGCACAAGAAGAAGCTGGCCGCCGCGGGGGTGCTCGCCGTGTTCCTGGCCGATCCGGAGAAGTTCGTCAACTACGCCGGGCGGGCGACGGAATTCGCCGTCCGCGAGTTCGCCAGGGCCGGGATCCAACTCGCCTCGGCCGTCGGTGGCGGCGCGGTGCGCGGGCTCGATGACACCCTCAGCCAGGCTCTCGCGTCGTACGGCCTTGATCTCCCCCTGCTCCGTTACCTCGGCATGGGACTGGCCTGTCTGATCCTCATCCTCTCATCGATGGTGATCGTGGGCTTGCCGATTCGCTGGATGTTCCGGCCCTTTTTCTGGGTGTTTCGGCCGGTTGGGTATGTCTTGAATAAGGCCGTCGGACGCCGGACGCTCGCGGAATCCGTGCGCAACTAACAATCCCTTTCGAACCCGACTTCAGTGCTCGCGATCTTCACGAGGCACAGGATGAGCGACCGACGGACCAATCGACTGGATGAGCTGGAGGCCCGGCTGACGAGGCCGATGCGGGTCGCGCTGTTCGGTCATCGCAATGTGGGCAAGACGACGTTGCTGGCCGTCTTCTACCGGCAGGCGTCGAGTGGGCAGGTCCCGGGCCTTCGGCTGGCGGCGACCGACCCGAGGACCGCCGAGTATCTGGCCGAAAAGATCGCGCAGATCGAGTCGGGCCAGCCCACGGTCGGTTCGCTGGCCGAGACCGATCTGAACTTGCGGCTTTATCGGGGGACCGCGCGGTTCGACCTGATCCTCAAGGATTACCAGGGCGAGCATGTGACGCTGGGCTCGGACGAGCCGATCCGGGATTTCTTCGCCGACTGCGACGCCGTATTGCTCTGCCTCGACCCCGAAGGATCGACCGACCCCGCCGAGCGTCTGCGACGCCAGCAGGAGGTCGAGAACCTCCTGGAGCACTACATCGAACGCTCCGAAGATGCGAGCACGGATCGTCCGGTCGCGCTGCTCCTGACCAAGTTCGATCGCGTGCTCGCGAACACATCGGCGACCGACCGGGCGGAATCCGCGGACTCGCCCTCGCAAGAGCTCGTCGATCGACTGGTCGATGAGCGTTACGGGATGACCCGATATGCCCTGGCATCGCACGCCCCCGACGGTGCGATCTTCGCGGTGAGCGCGTTCGGGCGAGGAGCCGTCGGCAACCGTCCTCCGGCTGTGTTGCACCCGTTAGGTCTGGAAGGTCCGCTCTCGTGGCTGGCGGAAAAGCTCGAGGCTCGCGATCGCGCCGTCATGGCACGGCTCTGGGAGTTGGCCCCGCACGACGTGCCCCGGCTCGAGCGCGCGGTCGCGGCCTATGAGCGGCGCTATCCCGGGTCGGACGAGTTGCAAGGATTTCGCACGCGGCTCGGGGCGATGTCGCGAAGCCGGCGGAGGGGCCGGTTGCTGCGGATCGCCTGTTGCAGCTCGATCGCGGTCGGTGCCCTGGCCGGTTATGACGCTTTCGGGTATCAGCGCGCGGCCGCTTTCGAGCGCGAGCGGGATCGTGCCGCGCCGGCGATCGCGCGGCGATGGTCAGAACTGGTGGACTGGCACCCCTCATTGGCCCTCTTCTGGCCCGACCTGGCCCGCCAGGCTCGCACCAAGAAAGCCGAGTGGCAGGTGAAGGCCGCCGACATCCAGGTCGCCAACGGCACCGCGGCCGCGGATCTCCCCGTCCGTCTCGACGGCCTGAAAGACCTGGCGCCCCAACTGGCCCCGGCGATCCGGAAGATTGAGGAAGCGCGCGAACACTCGTTGCACGACCGGCGCTGGAAGGCCGTGCATGCCGAAGCCCGGTCGCTGGCCGCCATCGAGGACCCGGCCACCGCCCTGGCCGCCATCGATGCCTTCCTCCGCGAGTTTCCCGAGACTCCCCGACGCGACGAGGCCCTTAAACTGGCGGAATCCCTCAAGGAGGAGTTGAAGGCCAGGCGATACGCCCTCGATCGTCAATTCGTCGATGACCTGGTGCGCTCCGATTCGATGCCCAACGTCTCCCTCGCCGGCCAGGCCGAACGCGCACGCCGGTTCCTCGACGAGCATCCGGACAGCCCGTCCCGAGTCGAGGTCCAGGGACGGCTCGACGACTACCTCAGGCGGATCGACGAGAACGACATCGAGAGAGCCCGCGACTATTCGCGGCAGTATCCCTCCCACTTCGCGATGCGCATCGAACGCTATCAGGAGTATCTGAAGGCGCACCACGCTGGCGGACGGTTCATCGGTGAAGCCATCGAGGCCAAGGACCGAATCCTTCGCGAATGGGACCTCTGGTCCTACCGCCAGGCTTACGACCACCTCCTCGCGTATCCCGACGACGTCGCCGAGACGGCCCGTCGCCTCCGCGAGTATCTCCGCGATCAGCCCGATGGGCGTTATCAGGCCGATGCTCAGCGCTACCTCGAGTGGTGGGACAAGGTCTCCGTACCCGGTCATTACCGGGTGACGCTCCGTCGCGGCGAGGTCGAGCGGACCGTCGGCAAGTACCTCTCGGGTTCGGGTCCGGATCTGGGCGTGACCGTCGAAGTGGCGGGCACCGTGTATGGCCCCTCCCCGGTCATCCGCGATTCGTACCGGCCGATCTGGGACTACACCTTCGCCCAGCCGATCACATGGAAGCTGGGAGACCCCATCACCATCCGGCTGATCGACTACGACTGGTCGGCGACCGAGATCTACACGCTCACCAGTCGCCAGGGAGATCCCCTGGCCATCCGGCTCCTGTCCGGGACCATCAAGCCGTCCAAGGGCGGGAAAACCACGCTGGTTTTCGCCTCCGATTTCTCCATGCCCACGCTCAGCGAGCCCAGGTAGGTGAAAAGAGCCGGACGGAGATCGTCCGCATTCGCATCAAAGCCCCGGCCGACGAGCGGGATATCAGACTCCATGATACTGAAGCATATCGGAGGGCGTATCGAACAGGCCGTCTACGGGAGCTTCGCATTCTGGGGGCGTGGCTACGGCATTCTCGCCCGCTCCTCCGGTTGCCGGCCCGAGTGGATCGCGGCGCTCAAGGCGGCCTGCCAGCGATACGGCGAGCGTCCCCTGGGGATCTCCGAAGCGGAAGGCCTTTTCGCGATGCGCCCACCTCGCGGGCCCTGGATGATCGTTGGGGTCTATCCCCAGGGTTGCGACGATCAGGGCCGGCCCGGCGCCCTGGCGTTCCACGCCCTGTTCGTCGGCCGATGGACCTATGCGTGGGCCGGCGCAGACCCATTCGTTTTCCGCAATCGTCTCCGCGGCGATTGGACTCCAGCGGACCTGGATTCGACCCTGCCCTCGGCCCGCCAGGATCTTCAAGGAGCCGCATTTCGCCGATCTTCCGGACCCGATACTCTCCATGACGAGCGGCTACGGCCGATCGTCGAGGCGATCGAACAGGGCCGACGCGTGATCGTCCAGTCAACCGGGCCGATCGACGCCATGGCCCGTGGCGTCTGGCGAGCGTTGCCGATGCGAGCCCGACTGCGGGCCTCGGTCGCGACCTGGGCGTTCGACAACGCGAACCGATTCGACCTGGTCGCGCTCCCCAAACTCGCGGGCATACAGCGAGAGGACCACGACCTCATCGTGGCCGGGTAGTCCGGTTTGGCCGTTCGAAAATAATGCGTTTCACGCAGAGACGCAGTGGAGGAACCGCAGAGTTCGCAGAGCGGAAATGAGCTCGAGGACCGCCACCGTCTCGCGTCCGGATGGTCGGATCATTCGAATGGCTCTCCTTCCCCTTTTCCTTTTCTCCGCGCCTCTTGCGTCTCTGCGTGAAACTCCGAATCTCTTCGTATTTTGAGTCAATCTTCGCCGATGAGCCTTTGGATCGATCGCTCGGTACTCTCGAGCACGAAGGTCACGAATCTCTCGCAGCGCCCGGCGTTCGCCTCTTCAAGCGCCGTGAGGTATTCGGCCCGCTTCTCCACCTCGATGATGCTGTGCGGGTAGCCATGCCTGAGCAGGTGGTAGTTCATGAGCAGCCGGGCCGTTCTGCCGTTGCCGTCGGCGAAGGGATGGATGGCCACCAGGTTGTAGTGCAGTTCAGCGGCCTGGAGCACCGGGTGCTCGCCCTGCAAGTTCGCGAGCTCGAGCACCTTCGGCACAAGCTCGCCGAACTTGTGGCTCCCCGGCGGGATGAATCGTGTTCCCTTGATCAGAACGCGGTCGGTACGAAAACGTCCGGCGGACTTGGGGACGATGTCGGCGAGCACGTGTGCGTGAATATCCAGAATGTCACGGTCCGTCAAATCCGACGGCAATCGATGCTTCTCCACCCACTCCTCGAGCTCCCTGAGTGCCCGGTCATGGTTCCTCGCTTCATAAATCTCGCGGAGCGTCTTGCCGCTCGTTGGAGCGTACCCCTCGATGACGAGCTGCGTCTCGCGAAGCGAGAGCGTGCCGCCCTCGATGGCGTTGGAGTGGTACGTGAGTTCCACACGTATAGCCTCGACGGAGTTCTCGAGAATCCGTCCGTCATCCTTCCGCTCGCGGTACTTAGCGTAGGCCGCTTCCACATCCAGAAGTGCCGGGGCCACGGCTTCGGCAAGGCCGCTGAACGCCTGGAGTGGCTCTGGGAGTTGATTCTTCACGCCTGTCATCGTGGGATCGCTCGGTGGCTGGCGTGGGTCGGGTAAGGATGCCATGTTTCACCCTACCACGAAACCGATGTGGAGTCACCGTCCTCCGGGAACGATAGACGAGGGCAGCGAGTTTGTCGCCGATCCCGGAGGTCTTGGCGACAAACTGGCCGTTTGAAAATCATGCGTTTCACGCGGAGACGCAGAGGAGGAACCGCGGAGTTCGCAGAGCGGAAATGGCCTCGAGAACCGCCACCGTCGCGCGCCCGAACGGTCGGATCATTCGAATCGCTCTCCTTCCCCTCCCCCTCCTCTCCGCGCCCTTTGCGTCTGCACTTTGCGTCTCTGCGTGAGACTCCGAATCTTCCTTCCGGGGACGAATCGCGACCCGACGGCACCGCGGCGTCTCGCGCCCCCAGTTGTCGGCAAACCGCCGCGTTCTCCTCCAGCGACGCCGAGGCGTCGATGCCATTGCCGGCGAACGCCCGAGCTGCCTCGGCGTCGGTCGGCGGCGGCTGGACCGCGAACTCCTCGCCGCCATACCGTGCCGCCAGGTCGTGGGCGCGGGTCACGCGGCGCGGCATGGCCCCGACATGCCGGGGCGCGTCGTCGCCGGCCGCATGGCTCGAAAACCAAAACCATTTACTTGCTATTTCGGTTGCGCGATCGGCATACTTAATCTAGCTGAGCCAACCTAGGCTCACGGCCAGAACGAACAAACATTATTGCATATTTCGCTGGAAGACGAGACTAAGAGCAGCCCGGCCGCGCCGGTAGGCTCATAGGCGAGTAGGCCGGCTTGGTCGAATACTGCAAGGTATTCCACCACGCCGGCCTTTTTTTTGTGAGTCGGCCCCTGCGACCGACGCGAGGGTCCATCCCCTGTTCGACCGGACCTCCGGACTTGCTGACGTGTTAGGATCGACCGATGACACTGATGACCCAGACCGACCGGCGTAGCCATGATATCGCGAGGGGCTCGAATCGAAATGTCGCGAGAAGTCAATGGTTGTCGCGCGAGGAAGAATGCAGGCTGGCCGTCCTGATCGCCGACGGCGACCGCGAGGCCCGAAACCTCCTGGTCCAGGCCAACCTCGGGCTGGTCTACAGGATCGCTCGCGATTACCTGGGACGCGGCATGGAGTTCGATGACCTGATCGGTGAGGGGAACCTCGGGTTGATCCGGGGGGCCGAGGGGTTCGACCCTCGCTTCGGGACGCGATTCGGCACGTATGCGTGCTATTGGATCAAGGAGTCGATCCGGCACGCCCTGATCACCACGACGAGTACGATCCGCCTGCCCGCCCGCATGGTGCGCCTCCTGACGAAGTGGCGGCGGGCCGAGCTCTCGCTCTACCGGGAATCGGGCCGGGATCCCAACTTCGACGAGATCGCGTCGTTATTGCGGTTGTCCGAGTCCCAAAAGACCACGATGGCCAAGGCCCATCGAGCCCGCCGGGTCACGCTCGGAGGGCCCGCGACGGGCGAGGCCCGGCACTGGTCGCCGGACGGCGCGATCCGGCGCACGACGCCCGACGCGACGCTCGAGGCCGATGAACAGCGCGACATCCTCTTGAGATGGATGGATTGTCTCAAAGCTCGCGAGCGCGCCACCCTCGAGCTACTCTACGGCCTGGAGGGCGAGGGGCCGCTGACCCTCCAGGCCATCGGCCGACGACTGGGCGTGACCCGCCAATGGGTGCGGAAGCTCCATGCCCGCGCCCTCCGCAAGCTCCGCGAAAAGCAGGTCGATACCTGCTGAGCGAATCCAGGTCATGACCGAGCGGGACGGCCACGGGCCTACTGATCGCGTGCGATCCTGCTCCCCGCGGAAGGACACTTTCACCTCAAATCGGTCGGCCTCGATGAAACGAACTGTCATGAGACCATGGTCACACCCAACCCCATGAAAATGGCTTCGATGCTTGCGTGATTGCGTCTGGTGCGCCAACTTCTCAGAGGAAGCCAACGAGGAAGCGTGTCGCTCACTCGGCGCTCAACCGAAATCGCGAGAGCGAACCCCCGACATAAAGGACCAGGGCCTCGATCACCGAGGAGAGCCGCCATGGCCCGTACCGCCCTGGCCTCCGCGGGCGCTCGGGTCTGTTCAATCGAGGAGGCTCCTGCCATGCTGGAGTTTTGCCCGATCGTCGGCGGGATCGCGGAGCCCGGGGCTCGGTAAAGATCTCGTGCTCGATCCCGATCACACGAGTTTCGCCCGCCGGACCCGGCACTGATCGCGCGAGGTCGCTTCCTCCATGGCGTACACCCAGCAGCGAAATCGGCCTCGATGGCGCCTACGATTGGGTCTCCCGGCGATGCTGCTCATCGCGGGCGGCTGCGCCGGCGGCCAGAACGTCACGCCGGAATCGGTCGCCGAGGCCAAGCGGGTCTGGACGCAGGCCGGTATCCGGGACTATGACCTCGATTGGAGCGTCCGGGGACCGAACAACGCTCACTACTCCGTCACCGTGCGCGGCGGCGAGGTCCGCAAGCTCGAGTCGGTCCAGCGCGACGGTCGAAAGGTGGAACTGCACTCCGCCGATGCGCAAACCTTCGGCGTGGACGGGCTCTTTCGGACGATCAACGATGAGCTCGCCTTGATCCAGACCGATCGTCCGTTCGATCAGCCGAAAGGGACCAGGGTCGTGATGCGATTCCAGCCCGATGCCAGGCTGGGTTATCCGCGATGGTACCATCGCGACGTGATGGGAACGTCGCTGAGCATCGCGATCGAGGTCAATTCGTTGACGCCGGCCTCGCCGGAATCGAAATCCTCCTCGCGATGAGGCCCCGGTATCGATCGGTGCTGTGCGTGGACGACGAACGTCGTTGACATCGAATGACGCGGGTCCAGTGGCTGGATTCGGTCGGATATCCTATGATTTGTGGGGGACTCGATAGACCTGGTGCTCGGATCGTCCCGAGTGGAGACGAGCGTGCCCGGTCCGACGAACGACGCATGATCAAGCCTTTGGCCCAGAGCGAGCTTCAGAATCAGGACCAGCATTGGAGCCAACACGCGGAGAAGTACGACGAGGTGTTCCTCGACCCGTACCTACCGGGCGTCGAGAATCCGCTCCTGCCGGCGCTGGATTCGATCGCCGATGCCGGCCGAAAAACCGTGGCCGACCTCGGTTGCGGGACCGGGCCGTTGCTCCCATTTCTGGCGGAGAGATTCGAGCGGGTCTATGCGCTCGACTTCGCCGCCGGGATGATCGAGCGAGCCAGAGCGCGGCTCCAATCCGCGGACGGACGCCGCGTGACCTTCCTCCAAAGGCCGATGGATCAGCTCGAAGATCTCGACGGCCAGCTTGATGTCGCCGTCGCGGTCAACTCGCTCGTGATGCCCGATATCCGGATCATCGACAAGACCCTGCGTGCGATCCGCGCCTGCCTCAAGCCCGGGGGCCAGTTCCTGGGTATCGTCCCGTCGATCGACGCCATCATCTATCACACCATGCTCCTGGTCGACAAGGCGCTGGATCGTGGCCTTCCACCCGGCGAGGCCGAACGGATCGCCTCGCTCCAGATCGAGCGCCGCTATTACGATTTCGCCTTCGGCCGCTTCCGCTTCCGGGGCCTGCGCCAGAAGTTCTGGCAGCCCTTCGAAATCGAGCATCGTTTCGCCAAGGCCGGGTTCTCCGCGATCACCCTCAGCAAGGTCCTCTATCCCTGGGACGAGAGCCTGGCCGGCAGCGATGATCTCAGCAATGCACCCCGGAGCTGGGACTGGTTCTTCCAGGCACATTGAGGCCGGCCGGATCGTGAGTATGGATCGGACTGCGGAGAACCGGGGACCATGGAGTGGTGACCGATCGCGATCCGTCCTATAAAATAGACGGACCGACTCGAAATCGCCTCGCTTCGTGGGAAAGATTCTTGGGACGGATTGCGCATCCGAGCCCGACGCGCCAGCGAGTGGATCGATGATTGCCGCCGGAATTCACTCGCTGGCGCTTCGGGCTCACATCCGATCCATACCGTCCGCGTGTATGCAGGCCAACTGTTGACCGCTCTAGAGACTTCACTCCCGGTCGGCGCCCGACAGCGATGAAGGGAAACGGTGCCATGCCCTCCCGTTCGCACAACATCTCCAAGCAAGAGGAATCGATCAAGTCGCGCTCGAATGCGCTCTTCGTGGAGGACGAGCAGCCACTCTCGAGCACTCAGCCGACCAAGCCGTTCCCGACCTATTTGCGAGAGACGCCCGCGCAGCCCTTCTCGCCACTCACCAAGGCGATCTTCCTGGCCCTTGCCTTTGTCGTCGCCCTGCTGTTCGTGGCGGCTTTGTGGCGGATGTCCCACCGTCCGAGGGCGAAAGTTCCGGCCGATCCGGCTCCCGCCGAGGATACGGCCTCCCGGTTCGCTCCCGATTTCCGCTTCCTCAAGGGCTGACGACCTGATTCCCGGGATGTCCCGGCGCGTGCGGACGGGACCGACGGGTCGCATGCGATCCCTGACACCCATTGGCATCGGCGGCTCATGGATCGCCCGTCCTCTGCTAAATTGCCCCGACAAGGACCCGCGAGTAGAATGATGACCTCGGAAATCGAAGATTTACACTCGCGCTCCCGGTCATGACGAGAATCTCCGGCCGGGAAAGATTGACTCGAGGATTCCAGCGACGATGACCACCATTCGAATAGCTCTGATCGGAGTGATGACGTGCGTGAGCCTCTCGCTGTGTTGCGGAGATGCTGTCGGCCAGCAGGCGGTCCAGGAAAAGCCGAGCACGGCTCTAGCGCCGAACGACGCCCCTCCTCCCGGGACTCCCACGGTTGGCGGAAGCATCCAGTCGATCAATGACGACTACAATCGCCTGCTCCTCCAGATCGAGCGGCGGAGACTGGCGCAGCTCGGTCAACTGGCCGCCAGTCAGCCTGCGACGGACGCCGTCGAGACCTACGAGATGCTTTTCCGACTCGCCATCGCCAACAACTTGTTCACCGAGGCGGCACCGACGGCCGAACAGGTCTTGAAGGCTTCGAATGGCCTATCTCCGACGGTCCGCTTCCTGGCCCAGACGATTCTGGTCATCGCCGCCGCCGACCGGGGAGCTTCCGACGAGTCGCTGATTCATCTGCGCAGGCTGATCGGCCAGGCTCCGAAGCTGGGCGGGGCCGCCGAGTCGCCTTCGACGTTGCTCGACACCTCGTCGTCGCTGGCGATCCTCGGGGCGTATTACCAGCGGCTCGCCCAGAGCGGCCGGTTCGACGTCGCCCGAAAGGCCTTCCAACTGGTCCGCGACGAGACGATGAATCCCGTCGTCAAGGAGTTCTGCCAGGCACGGCTCAATCAGATGAGCCTGGTCGGTAAGCCGGCACCGCCGATCCAGGGAACCGACATCGATGGTAGGCCGGTGAATCTCGCCGACCTCAAGGGCAACGTGGTGCTCGTCGTCTTCTGGGCGAGCTGGTGCCTGCCGAACGCCGCCGAGGTCGCGTGGCTCGACGGGGTCTACGAGACCAATCGGAAACGGGGTTTTCGCATCCTGGGTATCAACGTGGATACCTTGCAGAGCGGGAACCCGAAACTCGAGGCGGTGATGCCCAACATCCGTCGATTCCTGATGGACCACAACGTCCGGTGGCCGAACCTGGTCAATGGCGAGGCCGCACAGGACTACGCCAAAGCTTATGGCGTCACCGAGATCCCGACCAACGTCTTGATCGGGCGAGACGGCATCGTCACCCAGATCGACCTGTCGCGCAAGAACTTGAACATCGACATCATGCGGGCGATCGCGAAGCCGTGACCGATCACCATGACGCCGCCTACGAGGATGGCGGCGAACCCGGGCCCCTGGCGGCGGCGGTTGCCGTCGGGGGATTCGCGGCTTGGGCCAACGAATCGTAGAGTTCCAGCAGGAACCCATGGAAGCTATCGGCGACTCGGGCCGTTTCGTGGGCCCGAAGGTACTTCAAACCGGGCCGACCGTAATCGAGTAACTTCTGGCGTGCCTCGGTCACGGAAGCGATCGATGCGACCCCATTTTTCTTGGCCTCATCGAGGACGATCTGGCTCGCTTGATCGAAGGAGTCCCTCTTCTCTTTCAGGTCTCCCGCGGTCGGTGCGTCCCCCGCCCAGACGAGCTGATTCTGGGCGTTGTAGAAGCTCGTCAAGGGCACGATCGGCTTGGCATTCGGCACGGTTGCGGAGGTCGGGGTAAGTCCCCGGCCCTGTCCCTGAGACATCGAGCGATTGTAGGCCAACTGCTGCTGACGGACGTTGTACCAATCGACGAATCCGTTGTCCCGGACGTGGTTGATATAGGCGTTCGGGTTGCCCGCGTAGACGTTATTCTGCATGGGCCCCCGCACGTGATTCATCTGCGAGAGCGCCACGGAATTGAGGAAGGTCCCCGGCTGCTGGACGGCGCCGCCGAAACCCAATCCCCACCCCATGCCGCCGCCCATGCCCCACTGGGCCTGGGCCGGTCTCGCGCCGATCCCGGACGCAACGATGGCGACGAACGCCGTCAGCAAGATAGAGCCCCGGTTCGTTGTCGCGGTCATGGCGGGTGCCTCTCGTAGGGTCGATCGATCTCGCAGCGGCGTGCGAGTTGCGGCGGACGATCCGTGATCGCGCTGCTACCTAGGATTCATTCTACCCCGTGCGGGGGCGAGGAACAGAGACCAACCGCCAAAACAAGAATCCGTCCCGGAGGATTGGGCGATGGACGCCACAAACCTCGAGGACGGATTCGTCGTCGATGGACCGGATGGGAGGAGTTCCGGCTCAGATCATGTCCCGAACTCGGGACGACGAGCGGCGAGCTGCGATTGCAGCCTCTGGATGATCGACGAGTGCATCTGCGAGACCCGCGACTCGCTCAGGTCGAGCGTCGCGCCGATCTCCTTCATCGTCAACTCTTCATAATAGTAGAGGATGATAATGAGACGTTCATTCCGGCTCAGGCCCTTGGTGACCATGCGCATGAGGTCCTTGCGCTGGAGCCGCCGCGTGGGATCCTCGCCTTTCTTATCCTCGAGGATGTCGATCTCGCGCACATCCTTGTAGCTATCGGTCTCGTACCATTTCTTATTGAGGCTGATGAGGCCGACCGCGTTGGCGTCGTTGGCCATCTTCTCGAACTCCTCCAGCGGGAGCCCGAGATGCTCGGCGAGCTCGAGGTCGGTGGGAGGGCGGCCGTGCCGCGCCTCGAGCTCTTTGCGGGCCTCATCCATCTTGGTGGCCTTGGACCGGACCAGCCTGGGGACCCAATCCATGGTGCGCAGCTCGTCGAGCATGGCGCCGCGGATCCGGGGCACGCAGTAGGTCTCGAACTTGACGCCTCGGCTCAGGTCGAAGGCGTCGATCGCATCCATCAGGCCGAACACCCCGGCCGAGATCAGGTCATCGAGATCGACACCCTCGGGGAGGCGCTGCCAGATCCGCTCGGCGTTATACTTGACCAGGGGCAAGTAGCGCTCGACCAGTTGGTTGCGTAATTCCGTGGTGGGGTGTTCCTTGAACTCCCGCCAGAGTTCGGTTACATCCACATCCACCTTAGTTGACATCCTGACCTCCATGTCGGCTGCGCGAGAGGGACGCACTTCCTGTGCTCGGGGGCTACGACGTCGCTCGCTCTACGGGCGGTCGCGAGCGTCGTTTCGAGATTCATCGAAGTTTCTGACCCGGATCGACCCCGAGGCTTTCCCCCGATCGTCGCCGCGTCCGGCCCCTTACCCCTCGCCGTCCTAGGAACTCCCACCCCTACGAGTATCGACCAGGCCGTTCAACCGGCTTGAGCGACACCACCACGACAATCCGAAAAATCCGACCAACTGGAACCTGCGACGCCGAAATCCGTTCGGCCATGCCCGCACGCCATCGTAAGAAGGCAACCACGCCCTCGACCGCAAGTTCCACGGCCCGAATCCCATGTGACCCTTACACTCCCCGTCATCCCCGGGCGCCCCGCCCGAGCTTTGCCCGCTCCGATCCGATCGGATCGGATCGCCCCGAGTCCCAACCGTCCCCCCTGTTGACCGCGAGGATCAGCTCGAGTCCTGCACCTCCCGGCCGTTCATCCCTAGCCGGAGGCGACGTGGCTGAGTGCCCATCGGGCCGCCAGGGCCGCGAAGAATCCGGCACGACGGCTGCGATGCTGCGGCTGGCGTTCGCGGACCAAGGAGCGTGCCAGCCGCCGGACGCCCCGGGAGGCGACCCCGCCGGGATATTCCGTCAAGAATGGCTTGCGAGCCCGGACGGCCAGCGGGACGTGGGAATCGGCGCGAACCGCCCCCGTCCCCAGCGGCGATATCACGGCACCCAGGAATTGCCGGCTCGAGGCGACCACTCGATCGAGGACATCGGACGCCTCGGAGGCCGACCTGGCCTGATTGATCACGATCCGGAGCTTCGGGCGAGCGGCGAGCCGGCACAGACGACCGATGACCGCGTGGGCATCGGCGATCGAGGTCGGTTCCGGAGTGCTCACGATCACCGCCTGATCGGCCGCCGCGGCGAGCATCGTCGCACCCTGGCCCAGGCCCGATCCGGCATCCACGAGCACGAAGTCGGACTGAAACTCCAGCTCGGCCAGGTCGATCACCAACCGGGCCGGGCCGTCTTCCAGGGCCTCCGCACCGGTCCGGATCGCATGGGCGCCCGGAACGATCCGGATCGCACCCGGTCCGTCCATGACCGCATCGCTCAGCGTGCAACGGCCCGCCAGGACATCTCCCAGATCGTAGCGAGGTGCCAGGCCGCAGAGGAGGTCGAGGTTGGCCAGCCCGAGGTCGGCGTCCACGACCAGCACGCGCTGGCCCATCTCCCCCAGCGCGATGGCCAGGTTCAACACCAGGTTCGAGGTCCCCACTCCCCCCTTGCCGCTGGTGAACAGCAGCGATCGGGTCGTGCGGGCCGATCCGCCCGGGGCGGCGATCCGTCCCGGATCCTCCTCGGCCGGCTCAGGATCGGTCGAGGTCACGGCCCCCGCCCGCCTTGCTCCCACGAGTTCCCTGAGCCTCTCTGCCTGGTCGGACATGCGAATCTCCTCAACCCGAGCATGACGGAATCCCCGTCGAACCCGATCGGTCACGCCAAGTCTTCCTGCTTGAGGATCAGTCGAGCCAGCCGCATCCGGTCGGCCGGCTCGATGTCATCGGGGACGGCCTGCCCGGTCGTCAGGTAGCTCACCGGCTTGCTGGAGAGCCCGAGCAAGGCCAGGACTCCGCCGAGGCTATCGGCCTCGTCGAGCTTGGTCACGATCAGGCGATCGACCTGGACCATGGCGAAACGCTCGACCGCGGCCCGCAGACTGCGCTGGCCGGCCACGGCGCTGAGGACCAGATGCACCTCGTCCGGGCGGGCCTGGAGGAGGAACTCGGCCAGCTCGCGAATCCGGACCTCGTCGCGCGGGCTGCGCCCGGCCGTATCGATGAAGACCAGATCGACATCGCCGAGCTCGTCGAGGGCGCGACCCATCTCCGACGGGTCGTTGACCACCCCCAGCGGCAGGTCGATGATCTCGGCGTAGGTCTTGAGCTGCTCGACCGCCGCGATCCGATATGTGTCCACGGTGAGCAATCCGACGCGGACGCCATGGGCCAGCTTGAAATTGGCCGCGAGCTTGGCGACGGTCGTGGTCTTGCCGACCCCGGTGGGCCCCACCAGGGCGACCACGCGACGGGTGCCGATCACGGACTGGATCGGTGGTGCGACCGGGATGCACTGCGCGACCGCATCGCACAAGGCCGCGCAGATCGACTCGGACTGGTTGAATTGATCCGGCTCGAGCGACTCGGCGACGTGGCGGACCAGGCGGCGGGCCAGGACCTCCGGGATATCCGCCTCGACCAACTGCGAGTAGATCGGGACGAGCTCGCCGGGCAACTCCGGCAGGAGGTGGTCGATCCGACCTTGTCGACTGAGTGTCTCGACCATCGCGTGGAGGCGGCTGAGCTGCTCGCCGAACCGCGAATGGACGGCCGGCGATGGCCCTGCCGGGGCGATCACCCCATCAGTCGGGGCGATCAACGGCATCGTGCTCGCGCTCGCGCCCGATACCGCGACATCTCCTTCCGACGGCATGCGATCGGTGGCCGTGACCTCCACCATGGCGTGGGCACCCAGGCCGAAGAGCCGGCGGCGATGGACCTCGCGCGCCGCCAGGATCACGGCCTCACCCCCGAGATCCCGACGCACTCGCGTCAGGGCCTCCTTCATCGTTTTCGCCCGGTAGGTTTTGGACCGCATCAACCTTTTCCCTCGGTCATTGGTCATCCGGTCATGAGTTATCAGCGATTGTTACGGGACACTTAGTGAGTTGTCATGAAGGTCGTCATCACCGACTCGGGCTCCTCCTCGATGACGCTGCCGAGTATCTCGACCGGCGTATCGCGGGGGATCTCGCGCTGGCCGAGGACCACCAGCCGCGGTAGGTCGGCACGGGTCAGATCCTTGAGGAGGGCTCGGGCCGCGGGGGCTGTGAGGATCACGGGGGGATAGCCGTTATCGACGAGCGTACCGACCGCGACCGCGGCGGCTCGAATGATACTCCGGGCCGTATCCTCGCCCAGGGCCTCGGCCGGTCGAGTCTCGGACTGGCTCCCCGCGGCGGCCAGTCGATCCTCGAGGGGGCGGGCGAGCGTGACGACTCGCAGACGCCCATCGGGCCCTCGATAGGTCTCGGTGATCTGGCGAGCGAGGCTCTGGCGTACCTGTTCGGTCAGGACGTCGATGTCCTTGGTCCGGCCGGCGTGGACGGCCAACGTCTCGAGGATCGTCTCCAGGTCGCGGATGCTGACGCGCTCCCGCAACAGGTTCTGAAGGACGCGTTGGAGCTCCCCCGCGCGAAGGAGGCCGGGTACGACTTCGCCGACCAGGCTCGGGGCGGTCGATCGGACACGCTCCAGGAGCCGCTCGACCTGCTCGCGGGTCAGCAACTCGTCGGCGTGGTTGGCGACGATCTCGCCGAAGTGGCCCGCGACGACGGCCGAGGCGTCCAGGACGCGGCAGCCCGCCAGCTCGGCGACTTCCCGGCCGTCGGCGTGAATCCAGACGGCGGGCTGGCCCGTGAGCGGATCGACCCCGTCGCGGCCGTCGGGGCGAGTGACCAGACCGGCCGGCGGCACGGCCAGCAGCCGACCGGCATAGGCGACCCCCTGCCCGACCTGAGTACCCCGGATCTTCACCCGATATTCGTTCGACGCGAGCCCGATCTCGTCGTGGATCCGGACCTGCGGGACGATCAGGCCCATCTCCCTCGCCACGCGCTGGCGTACCGTCTTGAGTCGGCCGAGCAGGTCGCCGCTGCGGGTCGGGTCGGCCAGGCTGATGAGCCGGAAGCCGATCTCCAGCTCGAGCGGATCGACGAAGAGGAGATCCTCCATCCGGTCCGAGCCGCCCTCGGCCGCATCTGCTCCGTCGGACTTCGCCGCCGGATGGGCCGGCTTGCCCCGCAGCGGAGGATTCACCGCGGCCCTCAACTCCTCCATCCGGGTTCGTCCCGCGGGCGGCGCCGTACTCGCGTGGGGACGACCGACCGGCGCGGAATCGATCGCGGCCTCTTCGGCCGTCTCATCCTGGCGACGCGATCCCAGGAGCATCGCGGCGGTCCCCAGGCCGCCTCCGAGCGCCAGGAGCGGCAGCTTGGGCAAGGGCGTCAGTGCCATCAGGCCGACGAATACCGCGGCCATCCCCAGCACTCCCGGACGCGTGAACAATTGCTCGATCACATCCCGATTCAAGTCCGTCGAGGAAGACGAGCGGGTCACGATCAATCCCGAGGCCAGCGAGATCAGGAATGCCGGGACCTGGCTCACCAGCCCGTCGCCGATCGTGAGCTTGGTGAACACGTTGACCGCCTCGCCCGCGCTCATTCCGTAGTTGACCATGCCCAGGTAGAGGCCGCCGGCGATGTTCACGAGCAGGATCACGACACCGGCCACGGCGTCGCCCCGGACGAACTTGCCCGCCCCGTCCATGGCCCCGAAGAAATCCGCCTGGCGATAGACGTCCTCGCGACGGCGATGGGCCTCGTGCTGGTCGATCAATCCGGCATGCAGGTCGGCATCGATCGCCATCTGACGGCCCGGCAACCCGTCGAGCATGAACCGCGCGGCAACCTCGCTGATGCGGGTGGCTCCCCGGGTGATCACCACGAACTGGATCACCACCAGGATCGAGAAGAGGATCACCCCGATGATGACCTGATCGCCCGCGACGAACTCGCCGAACGCCTTGATCACGCCGCCGGCCGCCAGTTCTCGTTCCTCACCGCCGCGGGTCAGCACGAGTCGGGTCGTCGCGACGTTCAACACCAGACGCGTCAACGTGGTCGTCAGCAGGATGGTGGGGAACGCGCTGAACTCCTGCGGGGTCCGGATCGAGAGCGTCGTCAACAGGACGACCACGGCGACCGTCAAGTTCGCCGAGAGCAGCACGTCGAGCAAGGTCGCGGGGATCGGCACCACGAAGACCAGGATCGCGCCGATGATCGTGATCGGCAAGACCAGACCCCGAAGGTTGGCCGCCGGGCTCGATGTCCTGGGAGGCATCCATTCCCCTCCACGAGAGATTCGGACGAGGATCGATTCGATTCGACGCGACTTGACCCGACCCGACCCGACCCGACTCAATCCCACCCAACCGGCCGCACCTTGCGGGATGAGCACCGGCTCGCGATATCCCTCCGGCCCGACCCGGAGGTTGCCGGCCGGGTCGGCATTTCGAGTGGCCTGGCCCCGCGACCCGACCTCCGCACCGATCGCCCTGATTCTCGAATCCCGACCGGAGCTCGGCGATTTCTACAGACCTCGCCGCCCCGAAGTATGATCGTTGAGACGTGTGGGCGGGACGATACCGCCGATCGACATGCATGTCCAGAGCGAATAGGGGCCGGTCGGCCGGTCGTGCACGCGGTCAGGGAAGCGGGTCGATGATTCAAGGCGACGCTTTCGGCGGCCAGATCGCGGCGAGTTCGGCGATGAACTCGGCCGGGATGGGGGTCGACGAGCCGGGATGTCGGGCAAGGCGTCGGGCCAGGGGGCCGGCATCGACCAGGAGGATTCTCGCGGTCTCGGCGGCCCGCCTCAGACGGCGGCCGGCCTCGCCGCTGGCCGTCGTGCGGATCGCGACGGGTTTGGGCGGAGGCCCGCCCGATAGGACAACGGTGAGGTGACCGGGGCCGGTCAACACGAGGCTGGCGCCGGCGAGCAGTTCTGCCGGATCGCTGCGCCAGGCGAGCGCGATCCGTCGCCGTTGAGCCCGCACGGCGACATCGCCTTCCATCGTCCGCTGGTCCTCGCGTTGCTCCTGGGCCGTGGTCATCAACATCGCTTCAAACCGGAAGTAGCGCAGCCCGTAATCGAGGAGCCCCAGGACCACGAGTACTCCCGCCAACACCTCCGTCATATGCAGCACGGATCGCGCGACGGTCCGCGCCAGCTCCGGGACCTCGAGACGGCTCACCTTCTGGATCTCGCCCCAACCGGAATAGATGACGCATGCCGAGACGAGCACGATCACCACGGCTTTGAAAACCGACCACGCGACCGTCCCCGATCGCGCGCCGAGCCCCGGACCGCTTCCCGGCGTCCAGAGCCGCCCCAGATCGGGGGCGATCAAGCTGGCCGTCCATAGACCTCGCACCTGAAACTGGTGCGCGACGAATGCCGAGGTCGCAAACGCCGCGAGGATCATGCCGAGCGGCCAGGAGATGGCAAACACCAGCCCTCGGACCTGATATGCCACGCCCGCCGGATCGGTCGCCATCGCCGAAGGCCCGATCATCGAGCTATGCACCAGTCCGACCATCGCCTTGGCCAGGTCCCCGCGGAAGGCTCCGAGAGTCAGGACCGCCCCGAGCCAGCCCGCCGCGGCCGTCAGCTCGGGACTGTGAGCGACCTGCCCCTGCTCCCTCGCCAGTTGCCGGCGATGTTTCGAAGGGGCCTGCGTACGGTCCTCGGACATGACAAGTCCTCAATACATGAGCGATCTCGCATCGTTGAGCCGTCGATGCCCTCGAGTCTCGCATCCCCGGATCCCGGGGACGGCATCGATCGGATCCGAGCCCGAATGGATCTAAGGTAACGCGAAGAAGCTGCCCCACGCCCCGCAGATCGCCGCCAGGAGCGAGCCAAGACCGAGGAAGACCAGCAGAAGCCCGATGACGGCGCGGATGGGGAGCGACAGGGCGAGGAAGGGGAGAGAGGGGGCCGTCCGGCTCAACCACCCCAGGACAATGCTGGCCATCACCAGGGCGATCGAAGGCGGCGCGGCCACTCGGAGGGCCAGCTCCAGTGCGCGTCCGACCCGGCCGAACACCAGACTCGCCGAATCGGCCGAGAGCGCGAGACGCCCGGCCGGGATCGAGGTGTAGCTGTCGGCCAGGACGCGCACCAGGGCCAGAGGACCATCCAGGGTCAGGAACGCGGCCGTGGCGATCCAGCCGTAGAGTCGGCCCATCGCCGTCTGCTCTTCTCCGGATTCCGGGTCGAAGAGCGTGGAGGTCGAGAGTCCCACCTGGGCGCCCACGAGCTCGCCGGCGGAACAGGCCCCGGCCACGATCATCCCGGCCATCATGCCCAGGAGGCCGCCCGTGAGTAGCTCCGCGAAAACGGCCCAGGCGGTGCCCGGCAATTCCGGCGGCGTCACGGCCTGCGCCCCAAGAACCGGCGACAGCACCACGCCCAACATCACGGCCAGTCCGATCCGGAGACGCCACCCGAGCCCCGGAACCGCCAGGCCGGGGGCCGTAATGCATAATCCGAGGACTCGCGCCATCACCAAGGCATAATTGCCCAGAGTGCCGACGAGCCAGGACCAGTCGACTCCCCCGGGAAGATTCCACTCCATCCTCTCGGATCGCCTTTCACAGCAGGTCCGGGATCGACCCGATCAGGTCGACCGCGAACGACACCCATCGTGACAGCATCCAGGGCAGGATCAACAAAAGGACGAGCGACACGACCGCCAGCCGAGGGATCAGGCCGACGACGGGTTCGTGCAACTGGGTCAACGTTTGCCCCACGTTGATGACCAGTCCCACGAGGAAAGCCGCGGCCAGCAACGGGCCGCCCAGCAAGAGGGACATCTGCAGGGCATGCCGCGACCAGTCGATCACATGAGTCATCTCCATGACGGTTCCTGAACCTCCTCCTTGAGGACATGAAAATGTCCTTCCGGTCGCGGTCCGATCGAGACGATCAGGGGCCGCCGCGAACGGCGAAGCTCGACAGCAGCATGTCCGCAACGAGAATCCAGCCGTCGGCCAGTACGAATACGATCAGCTTCACCGGGGTGGCGACGAGTGTGGGAGGGAGCATGAAGAGTCCCGTCGCCGCCAGGACCGCCGAAACGACCAGATCGATGACGAGGAACGGCAGATAGAGATAGAATCCCATCATCAGGGCGATCGTCAGCTCGCTGAGCAAGTAGGCCGGCATCACCACGCGGAGCGGGAAATCCTCCGCTCGTCCCGGGCGAGCGGCGGCCTGCCCCGGACTGGGAGGCGCCGCGTACTCGTAGAGCGTCTCGAGGTAGTCCTCGTGCCCGTATTTTTTGATCTGTTCGACCATGAATCCCTTGATCGGCCCCGAGCCCGCGCTCCACGCTTGCGCGATCGAAACCTGCCCAGCCCGGTATGGCTGAATGGCCCTGCGGTAGACGGTCTCGCCGTACGGCCACATCACGAGGGCCGTCAGCAAGAGCGCCATGGCGGACAGGACCTGGTTGCCGGGGATCTGGGGGCTACCGAGTGCCTGGCGGAGCAAGGTCAGGACGATGTTGATCCGGACGAAGGCCGTGACCATCAGCAGGGCGACCGGGGCCAGCGAGATCAGCCCGAAAAGGGCCACGGTCTGGATGGTCCGCGCGACATCGCGGCGCTCCAGCCCGGGGATCACGGCGGTCGGCTCCGGGTCTTCAACCGGCCGGTTGACGCCGAGCATCCCGGCACCACCCGAGGTCGTCGCCGTGCGAGGAGGCTGTTCCGCGGCCCGGCGACTCGGCGAATCATCGGCCCGCGACGGGCTCGCCGAGAGGAGGACCAGCACCGCCGCGACGCAGGTCAATGCCCGGGCCTCCCGAGAATTCGCGTGCGTCATCGTCTTGTATCGGTTCATCATGATCCCTCCTCCCGACGTGCGTCCGGCCGCGTCTCGGGAATCTCGTCCAGCTCGCCGATGAGCGAAGGGGGGCCCTGCGGGCCGGTGCCGACGAGCAACACTCTCCGACCGACCTGGAGCAGATAGACCGAGTGTTTCGGAGAGAGGTTCGTCCGGCTAACGACTTGCACGGAGGTATTGGTGGAGGGCCTCGGCACGAACTTGCGAGCCACGGCGGCGAGGCCGCCGACGATGGCCAGCACCAGCGCGATGGCGATCGTCACCGGCTTCCCGCCGTCGGAACCCAACAGCCCGGATGGACTCCGATTGCGGCCGCGGCTCGCCCGCTCCCGTGGATTTCGAAACCGCGAGCGGCGGGCTCGCCGACGACGAGGTATTCGCGATCGCCACCGACGCGGGATCGGCGGCGCCTTCGTCGGCACCCGCCAGGATCGGCCGGAGTTCGACGATGACGACGAGCATCCCCAGAACGCCCAGCGCCAGAAATCCTCGACCTCGACCTCGACGGCGACGGGGCACGGAATGGCCGAGGGCCACGGTATCCGGAGACTCGGGTCTCGGTTTCATTCGGCGGCGCCTCTCACACCAGGACTTCGTCGCTACCGTTCGGCTCCGGGAGACTGATCTGCCCGAGGTCGTGGAGACGACGCAGTCGATCGGCCACCTCGAGCTGCGCCGCCTCGGAGTCGGAGAGCCGAAACGGCCCGAGGTGATCCAATTGCTGTCGCAACGCGGACGACGACGAGGCGGAGAGGGCACCCAGCACCTTGGACCGCACGTTCGCGGCGGCGCCGGCCATCGCCAGCGCCCAGGTCTCGCGATCCTCCGCGTGGAAGGCTGCGCGGATATCCGCATCGCCCATCTTGACCAGGTCATCGAAGACGAAGCAAAGTCTTCGAAGTCCCAGTCCATAGAACTCTTCGAGCACGGCCGTCCGTTCGGCGGGATCGATCCGATCCAGGCGGGCGATCTCCCAGGTCACCATCTCGACGGCGGAGCGATCCAGGTGCGACAGGAGCTGGGAGGCCAAGGACTGCTCGAGGCTGACGAGTACGATGGCCGCCTTGCGAAGCGGAGATATCCCCGCGTCGTCGAGAACAGCTGGACGGCCGAGAGACGTCGAGGGGAGGACCTGAGCGGATGCCCTTTCCTCCGATTCGGGCGAGGATGGGCCATGGGGGTGCGACGAGTGATATTGCGGCCGGGTCGTCGTCATGAGACGCTCCCTCCCTGCGTCGTCCAGCGCTGCAAGACGCTGGCGGCCGCCTCGGGGTCGCGACGGACCAACTCTCGGACCCGCTCCGAGGGATTCGGCTCATCGCCCGTGTCAACGCGATACCGGCGCGAGTGACCCTCGCCATCGGGCGACCGGATGGGCCGTCGAACGGCCTGGATCCAGGAAGCAAGGGCCGTCAGGAAGGCGATGGCCGCGGCGATGGCCACCGCGACGATCCCCCAGTCGGTCGCCTTTCGACGCGCCTCGGACACGGCGGGAAGCGCGGCCGGCCGCAACGGGACGTCGTCGACGATCGTGTCAACATCCACCCTCCACGACACGGGCACGACCATCTTCACGAGCTTCTCGACCTGCCCCTTCGTCCTCGAGATCATCCCTTGCAATTCCTCGGGGGTCGGATCCCGCTCGGTGGCCCTGGGAATCATGTGGGTGAAATAGAAACTTCGGGGGATATTGACGAGGATGTAGCCATGCTCAGACCCCTCGGCTTGTGCCGCGGTTGCCGGACGCGCCGCGGCGATCGTCGTGGGCGGCTCCTCGACCTGGATCGGTCGATTGACGCCGAACGCCGGCGATGGATCGGCCGGAGGCGCCGCGGTCGCATGATCGATCGCCGGGGCCGGGGCGGCTCCAGCCCCGTCGCGATGATCGGTCAACTGGACCCAGACCTTCACGCCCTTGATGTGAGTGAGCCGCTCCAGGATCTTATCTCGCAGGCCCTCTTCCCTCGCTCGGTCTCGCGACGAATCGCCCACCGAGGGATTGAGCGGATCCATATAGAAGTGCCCGTCCAGGCCCATCACGGTGATCGTCTCGCGGCTCAAGTCGGGCTCATTGTTGATCAAGATCGAGGAGATGTTCTGGACGATCGGCTCGGGGAGCGGGCGATTCCGCTCGGTCTCGAGCCGGACGAATGCCGAGGGCTTGCCCCGGAGACGACGCGACGTCGTCGGGCGAGGGTACCGTATCCAGACCCGCGAAGAGACGACTCCGTCCAGGCCATTGATGCATTGTTCGATCAACCGCTCCTGGATCACCTGTTCCTTGCGCTCCTTGTCATGCGGCGTCTCGAACAGGGAGCTCCACCAATCCGGAGGCGCGAGGATCTCATCGAAGGACAACGGCCCGATATGGAGCTTGGCGTAGATCTGGACGGCCTGGTCTAACTGCTCGGCGGCGACCTCGACCCTTCGATCGTCGAGGCGATAGGAAATGCCCTTGGCGTCGAGTGCCTGAGTGATCTTCGACAGCTCTTCGGATGAGAAGTTGCGGCCGGATGCGAGGTACCGCGTCCCCGAGGGCACCAGCAAGGCCACGGCCCCGTAGCCGGCCGCGACCAGCCCGACGATCAATGTCAGGGCCAGCCCCGCGCGGACCGCCGGTCGCTGCGAAATCAACGCACGCCAGAGACGAACCAAGCCGGCTCGAAGCCGCGAGAATGGCGCGGGAGAAGTCAAGCGATCGAGGGTCGGCATCAAGCCCTCCGGACAACTGGATCTCGCCGCCGACGGCCTTCCCGGCACCACTTCGGTCCGAACAACTTTGCCCCGGGATCGGCACATTCTCCCGAATGAGGCCTCGGCGGCGGTGAGTTATCCACAATCGGCCGGATTTGTCAATCGCACGGCCCGAGGTCCGTCTTCGAGGCTTCGTGCCTCGTGGCTTCCAGGATCGTCGGGCTCGCGAGATGAACGCGGTGGCGACGATCCCGCATGATCCGCGCAGGGCGACCAGGCTTCGAACCGCGAATGACGTAGGGGCGAGCCTGATGGTTTTTGACTCTCAAAATCGGTAAATTCATCATAATCGGCCCAGGAGTCTATGCGTGCACACAGGTAGGGGATTGTCCATGATTCGGCGAGTCGTCACCTTGACCGAAGAGCAACGCCAGGAATTACTTGAGTTACGCGACCATGACCCGCGTCCCTATGTCCGGGAACGGGGGGCCGCCATCATCAAGATTGCAGACGGACAATCCCCCCATTCCGTGGCCACCCAGGGGCTCTTGAAGCCACGCGATCCCGATACCGTGTATGCGTGGCTGCGTCACTACCAGTCGGAGGGGGTCGCCGGGTTGATCGCCCATCCCCAGGGCGGCTCGCGCGGGAGGTTTCTTTAACGACCCCGAACCCCTCCTCCACCGGCTCCGCCAAGGCCCCGGCGAGGAAGCGCGCCAGGAGATGGCCGTCACCGACTCCAGCCCGCCGCCGAGCCGATGGACGCTGCGGACCATCCGCGCCACCTTCGACATCTTCATCGACATGACCCTCAGCGGGATCTGGCGATCCCTGGAGCAGCGGTTCGGCATCGGCCTGCGGTCGGGGACGGTGCAGCATTACAGCCCCGATCCCGAATATATGCCCAAATTCGAAAATCTTTGCAAATGCTCGTATGAAGCGGCCACGATGCCGGATCGGGTGGCCCTGGTCTTCCTCGACGAGATGGGCTACGCCCGTTGGCCCGAGGCGGCGCCCGATTGGGCGGGCCGAGCCCCCGCGGCGGCTCCCCTGGCGGATCGTGACGAGAGCCCCAACCGCCTCTGGCGGATCATCGGCGCCCTGAATGCCGTGACGGGCCGAGTGGACTTCCTGGACGCCTACATCGTGGGCCGAGCCAAGGTCATACAATTCTATGAACAATTGGATTCTGCTTATGCGAATGTGGACCGCCTGCTGGTGGTGCAAGACAATTGGTCGATCCACACCCACGAGGATGTCCTGGGGGCGCTGAAGAAGTGGCCCCGGATCGAGCCGGTCTGGCTGCCCACCTATTCGCCCTGGCTCAACCCGATCGAGAAGTTGTGGCGGTGGCTGCGCCAGGACGTGCTGAAGATGCACCGCCTGGCGGGGGACTGGCCGAGTTTGCGCGGCCGGGTCAATCAGTTCTTGGGCCAGTTCACCCCAGGTTCTCAAGACTTGCTCCGCTACGTAGGGCTCTTGGGAAAGGGGAAGCTGGCACAAGCCCTTCAAGTTCCGCCCTGATTACCGATTCTGAGAGTCAAAATTCATTAGACGAAGTCCGTTCCGGGCGACATGGTTCGATCACGATCGGCACCATCCTGTTGGCGGAAACGACAAACGGCCCTCGACCGCCTGGTGGCGATCGAGGGCCGTCGTCAGTTCGCGTATCAGCCGCGGGGCTCTCACCTCGGCGAGGTCGTCGCGTCGGATCGCCCCGGGAGCTGTTGCCTCGCTCCGCAGACCCGTTCTCAGTTGCCCGAGGGGGTCGGGAGGAGCAGGCCGCCCTGCGAACGAACTTCGGGGGCGGGAGGAACTTCTTCGCCACCGGGGACGGCCGGGGTCATCTCGGCAGGCACCGAAGCGATGCTGGTCGTGGACCGGGACGGCACGAAGGTGTGCTGACCGGCGCCATAGACGGTCGGGGCGGCATACTGGCCCGAGGGGACCCCCTGGCCGGAAGCCGCGACGCCCTGGCCGGTCGCATAGACCGGAGCCGCGGTGCCGCAGGTGCTGCAGCCGCTGCCGCCGTGGCCGAAGGAGAAGTTGTGCTTCTTCTTCAGGACCCACTCATAGGAGGTCGTGTGGTGGAACATCCCACCGAGCTTCTTCATCCCGCTGCCCCACTGGTGGTGCTTCTTGGGGGCGGACTCGCAGCCGCCCACATAGCTCTGAGGGCTGGCGACAACGCCCTGGGGCGAGGCCAATCCGCAGGTCGAACATCCGCTATCGTGCAAGCCCGCCTTGCTCACGCTGCACAGTCCAAGAGCGACGGCGAGGCTGAGGGTCAACGTCAAGGGCTTCAACATGGGAGATAACTCTCCTTGGCTAACATTGATCGAGGGTAGCGATTCCGGCCGGCCGTCTCGCTCCACCCTGATATCATGTCGGTCGTCCATGGCATCGTCTCCTGAGCCTGGTCTTCCCGGGACCCGAGGCCTCGCGGCCTCTCGCTTGCGAAACGATGCCACCAGTTCGATGCTCCCGTCTCCTCGCCGTGGCTTCACCTTGGCGAGCCAGTCCAAGTTATCGTCACCGAAACGCCTCGGCTTGAGGACGCTTCATGTTTTGTGTCAACCACTTAGGGCGACCACCTTGACGGTCGTCGCGATCAGGTAAGACGTACCGGCTACACAAAAGGATCGGCCCGCACGACCGGCACAACCGCGACCTCGCCGCGACGAAACCCGGCCGATCGGCGAGGTCAACGCAGCCCGCAGATGCCGACGAGCCGCGCATCCTCGCTCGAACCGGAGATCTTTCGCCGACGCACCTGGACTCACGCTCGAGCATCCTGGAAGGCCGGGCGTGAATTACTCGCCCTGGAGGGCGAAATACATCGAGAGGCCGGGGGGAGCCGTGGTGCGGTCGTACATCAAGCCGAGGAACAAGCCGGGCGCGACCTGTCGAATCTCATCGCGATTGTCGGCGTAGATGCGCGAGGTCTGGCTGTAATCGAGCACGAGTGTCGGGCCATCGTCGAGCCAGCTCGATCCCTGATAGAGCTGTCCGCGGATCATGCGGAGCCCGAAGAATCGGTTGACGGCCGTGGCTTGGCCCGGCTCGATGATCTTCCCCTGCCAGACCAGCCGCGTACCCCGGGCGAGCGGTCGGGTCCGCCAGGTCCCCGGTGCGAGCAAGGCCGTCCCGCGGACCCGCCCTTGAGGGATGGCCGCGGCCGTCCCCTGCCGGTAGACCACCTCCAACTCACCGGGACTCATCCTGAGCAACTGGTCGAGCGTGACCGCGGGGGCCGGAGATTGCCCACGCGCGTCCGCCGCCCCCATCGATCCGCACAGGAGCGCCAGCAGGCAGCTCAATCCGCGCGCGGCCCTTTCTGCGATCACTCTCCCGAATCGTGCGACCATCATGGAATTCTCCGCCTCGTTGCGAGTCTCGAGCTCGGCGGCCCCGCGCGTTCCCGGCGCACGGCGTGAACCGTATCATCAACGATCGGCCGGAGCGGCCCTCGGACTTCAACAGAACGCTCGACCCGATTTCCTCCCGTCAACGTCCGAATAAGAGGGGTTCGATGATCTCGCACTGGCCGGTGGCTTGGTAATGACGGCTCGGTGAGTCATCGGAGGCATCCCCGCATGGCATCGCTGCTCCGGTAAACTCAGGAGTATGGACTGATCGCGCGAAGCTACGAGCCGGATACACGGCGAAGTGGCCTGCGTAACTCAACGGCGCCCCGGCAGTCGAAGCGGCTCGAAGGGAGAGCGGAGGAAGGTTCGCGTCGCGGACCTTGTCCGGCTCGTGAGCGTTCGCGGGTGTCCGGCTCGTGACCGATGCACATGCTGGAGTCAGACTCGTGTCGGAGAGACGAGTCGATCTCGAGTCTTCCCGGAAAAATTCCGCGACACGAATCGACCGAACATCAAGTCCCCTCATCGGGTCCGCTCGATTCCCCGATGGCGCGACGGCCAGTCGGGTTGACAGCCCCGTGGGATCAGGGTTAAATCGCCATCGTCACTCGGGAAAAGACCTGAAGATCAGGGGGACGGATCCGAGAACTCCGCGGCGAGAGAGCGAGTGGAGTTGCGGAGGGTCGGCCCTGGAAAGCCCCCATCGAGAGGTCCCCGATCGATCGAGAGACCATCAAGACATCGCGAAATTCGCTGCAATTGCAGGCGTATCAAGGATGGCGCGGCCGCAGCGGGGAACTAACCGGCTCACGGATGAGCCGGTCCCCGCAATATTCCAGGCAACTCGAGCACACCACCTCCCGCGATCTCGTCATCCCGAACGCCCGCCGCTCCGATGGAACGCGCGAAGCCATGAGTACGCTGGAAGGGCATGACCGGCACCGCCGGTCGGGATCGGCTCCGGGGACGATCGGTCCACCCGCGTCGGCGACTGGCCGGCGGGATGGGCCTTCGGCTCCGGAAGGACGCGACGCCCTTGCAGATGAAGAGGTGCCGGGGGAGACGGGCGCATGGGGCCAGGAATTCGGACGAAGATCGCATCGAAGAGGGCGCTGCACCAGCGGTACGCTCGCGTCCCGGCGATGCCGGAGGGGCCTCGCCATCGTCGTCTCGCGGCCCTCTATCCGGGAGAGCCCGAGACCTGCCGGCGAAGCCTCAGGCCGTTCCTGCTCAACTTCGCACATCTTTCGCTACTTTTAGCGGTATTCATACAATTTAATATCGAGGATCGCCCCTTCCAGGGGCACACCTTTCAGGCCCTGGTCACGCTGGCACTCCTGGCCCTCCCGCTGCACTACCTGGCCCCTTTCCGCTGGAAGAAGCCGCTCTTCATCGCGGTCTCGATGGCCGGCCTGTTCTGGATCGCGGGCGCCTGGGCTTCCGCCTTCATCCTCGGGATCGCGGCGGCGCTGATCGGGGTCTGCTACCTGCCGATCCCCTGGATCGCGCGTGCGGCGGCCTGCGCCTCGATCGCGGCGGCCCTGGCGATCGCGCACCCCAGGGCGGGCCTGACCGGCATCCCCGACAACGTCTGGCCGATCGTTGCCTCTATGTTCATGTTTCGTATAATTATCTATCTTTATGAATTGAAGCATGCCAAGCGTCCGGAGCCCCTGGGAGATACCCTCGGATACTTCTTCCTGCTGCCGAACTACGCCTTCCAGCTGTTCCCGGTGGTCGATTACCGGACGATGCAAAGAGGCTACTTCGCCGAGGACGTCCACGCGACCCAGCGACGCGGGCTCTCGATGATGTTCCAGGGGACCGTCCATCTCCTCGGCTATCGCCTGGTCTACCACGAGCTGCTCATCGAGCCGGGTCGCGTGCACAACCTGGCCGGATTGCTCGGCTACATCGCCTGCAATTATTTGATCTATCTCCAGGTGTCGGGCCAGTTCCACATGGCCTGCGGGATGCTCCACCTGTTCGGATACCGGCTCCCGGAGACCCATCATCGATACTTGCTGGCGACGAGCTTCACCGACTACTGGCGGCGGATCAACATCTACTGGAAAGACTTCATGGTGCGGATCTTCTTCAATCCGGTGGTGTTCCGCCTGAAGCGATGGCCGCAGCCCGCGGCGCTGGCGCTCGCGACGGCGACGGTGTTCCTGGCGACATGGCTGCTGCATGCTTATCAGTTGTACTGGCTGCGCGGGAGCTGGGGCTTCACGGTGCCGGATGCCCTGTTCTGGGGCATCCTGGGCGTGTTGGTCCTGGTCAACGTCCAGATGGATGCCCGACGAAGGCCGGCGTCGGGGAGGCGGGCCGCGGGCGCCGGCTCGGGCGCGATCCCTTGGACGGCCGGATCGGCGGCCCTACGCGCCTTGAAGGTCGCCGCCACCTTCACCACCATCGCCGTATTGTGGTCGCTCTGGTCGAGCCCCAGCCCATCGGCGTGGGTCGACCTGCTCCGCCGAGGACTTTATGGATCATGACGGGATGATGAGCCGGCAGTTGCTCGCGACCCTCGCGATGCTGGTATGCGGGCTGGTCCCGGACCGGTACGCCGGGGGGGCTCCGGCGCGCCTGCGCCAGCCTTTCCAGCGGGCTGTTCAACCGGGCCGACGCCTCGCGGATCGAGCGCGGCTACTACGAGCAACTGCTCGATGCCGGCCGGCGACTCGACGACCTGGGAGATCTACCCGCCCTGCGCGGCCAGCGTCGCTCCGGGACCACCTTCTCGGTCCCCGTCGATTCGGCCCCCCTGGTCATTCGGGTCGACGACCTCCGCGAAGTGGTCCTGAAGCCCTCGGACTCGGTCCGGAAGTCGGGAGTGGAGTGGCGCACCAACGAGCAGGGGATGCGCGACCGGTCCTACGCGATCGCGAAGCCCGCCGGGACCTTCCGCATCGCACTGGTCGGCGACTCGATCGGCGCGGGATGGGGAGTCGACATCGAAGATCGATTCGAGTCGATCCTCGAACGGACGTGGGACGCACGTTCGAAGCGATCGGCCGGGACGCCCGTCGAGATGATCAACTGCGCCGTTCCGGGCCATTCGCCGGGCCAGCGTTGGTACCACTTCGGACGGGTGGGTTGGCCGATGAAGCCCGACCTGGTGATCTGCGAATCCACCGAGGCCGACGTCGGTTGGGACGAGCGGAGGCTCCGTTACGTCCTGTCCCGCGGCCGGGGGTTCGATTCGCCCCTCTACCGGGAAGTCCTGGCCTCCTCCGGCGTCGAGCCCCATTGGGACCCCGAGCGATACAAGCGAGTCCTCCAGCCGCGCCATCGAGAGATCCTGTCCGGCGTCTATCGAGCCATGGCCGACGACTGCCGGGCGCATGGTGTGCCGATCGTCTGGGTGCTCATCCCTCGCGTGGGCCGGCCCAGCGAGCCGGCCGCGCATCGGACGCTGGTGGACGCCGCGCGAGTCGCGGGGTTCACGCGGATCATCGATGCGACCGACGCCTACGATGGCCTCGACGCGGGGCGGCTGGCCGTCGGGCCCGACGACTTCCATCCCAATTCCTACGGCCACTCGCGCCTGGCTCGACGCCTCGACGCCGAGCTGAGCGCGCTGCCCGAGCTGCTCCGCTTCCGAGACCAGAGGCCGGATTCATCCGAACCCCGGCAGGCCGGCCCCTCTCAATCCCGCACCGAACGAGGAGGCGAGCCGCGATGATCCACCAATCGGCCTGCTGGGCGGCACGGGCCGCCTTGCTCCAACCCCTGATGCTCCTGATCGTGGGCTCGATATCCTGGCCGTCCGACTGGGAGACGGTCCACGCCGTGGTCCAGAGCGTGCGGTCACCGGGAACTCGGGGCGCCGAACGCGAGGCCCGCGTCGTCGGCTACTACGAGATGCTGATCGGCGGACCCAAGGGCGCGGAGTCCGCCCGATGGCCATTCGACCTGTCGCACCGGCTGAACGGCAAGCCCGTCGGCTGGGTCAGCTTCAAGGAGGCCGATGTCCTCCGCTATCTCGATGACGAATTCCTCCAGTTCGAGCTCAAGCCGCTCGTCCGGCGGACGCTCGTCGGCCAGCCCTTCAGCACCAACGCTTTCGGCATGCACGACGAGCCCGTCACGCTCGAGAAACCCGAGGGGACGTTCCGGATCGCCCTGCTCGGCGCGTCGATGGACATGGGATGGGGCGTGAAGTATCAAGATACTTACGCCAATCGCCTGCAGGATTGGTTGACCGCCCGCGCGAGCGAGAAAGGGTCGGCCGGTCCGCGGCGGTTCGAAGTGCTCAATTTCGCCGTGGCGGCCTACAGCCCGCTCCAGAGGCTCGAGGCCCTCCGCCGCAGGGTCCTCGCGTTCCGGCCCGACATGGTGATCTATTCGGCGACGACGCTGGACGTTCGCCTCACCGAGATCCACCTCTGCGACATGCTCCCCAAGGGTGTCGACCTGCAGTACGACTTCGTGAAGGAGTTGATCTCCGAAGCGAAACTCGCGCCCTCCGACTTGCGGATCGACGCGGACGGGCAGCCGATCTTCAAGGATCGGCTCAAGGCGAAGCTGAAGCCATACTACTGGCGACTCTACGACGCGACTCTCGGCAGGATCGCGGCCGAATGCCGTTCCGAGGGCGTGCCGATCGCGATGGTGATCATCCCTCGCGTCGGGCCGGCGGACTCGCCGGCCGCGCGAGCCGAGCCCGTGGCGCGGTTGAAGGCCCTGGCCTACCATCATGGGCTGACCGTCTTCGACCTGTCGGATACATTCGACGGGACCGACCCGGTGGCCCTGGAAATCGCCGCCTGGGATGACCATCCGAATGCGAAGGGTCATGAGCGGCTCTTCAAGGCACTGGCGAAGGCGCTGACTGCGGACGCGCCGCTTTATCGGAAGTTCTTCCCACCTCGGGAAGGCATCCCGCCTGGGCCAGGTCTCGGGAGCCAGGCCGGGACGGAAGGTCCCGGCGTGAAATCGCTCCCGGGCCGCCGGGATGGCTTCGGTCCCCGTGGCGAGGCCGATCGTGGTGACGAGACGAGCGGGTCGGGACGATCCGGGTGATGCCGCGCCTCGTCGGATCGCCGGCTGATACGAGAGTTGTCGGACGTTGCGAAGTCGAGATTCCAAATTTCAACATGAAAAGGGCTGCAAGATTCGAGTCCGGAATCTGGGAAGGGGTATCCAGAATCCGGGATCGAGTAGCGGCGGAGCCGCGGCAGGCGGGATTCCCATGGATGGACGCCATTTAAGCCAGTTTCTCGACGCCGCCGCGGCTCGACGGCCCGACCTTCCGGCCATCGAGGATGATCGGGGCGCGAGCCTGAGTTATGTCAACCTGCTTTGGGGAGCGGACCGGGTGGCGACCCGTCTGTCCCGCTGGGGCACCGGCCGCGGAGACCGCGTGGGATTGTGGCTGCCCAAGGGCTGCGAGGCCGTGACTTCGGTCCACGGCATCCTCCGCGCGGGTGCGGCCTATGTCCCCGTCGACCCGACGGGTCCGGCCTCGAGGGCCGCGGGAATCCTGGCCGCCGCGGGAGTCAAGGTGGCGATCGTCAACGCGGATCTCGCGCCGACGCTCCGCGCGGCCTGGACCGGCGGAGGTCCCCTGCCCCGTTTGATCCTCGTCGGTGGCGATCCGGGACGGGACGGACCGGTCGCGTCCGGCGATGCGACGTGGGAGGGTGTCATGGCCGACGATGCTCCCTCTCCGCTGGCTCCCACCTTCTCCCCGGACGACCTCGCATTCATCCTCTTCACCTCGGGTTCGACCGGCCAGCCCAAAGGCGTGATGCTCTCGCACGCCAACGCGTTGTCCTTCCTGGATTGGTGCCACGATACGATGGGGCCCTGGCCGGACGCCGATCGATTCGCCTCGCACGCACCCCTGCACTTCGACCTATCCGTCCTCGACCTCTTCGCCTCCTGCCGCAACGCGGCGACGCTGGTCCTGATCGGCGAGGCCCTCGGCAAGGACCCGAGCCGCCTCGGCGACTTCCTCGCCGAGCGACGGATCGGAGTCTGGTACTCGGCGCCGTCGATCTTGTCGCTGCTGGCCGAGCACGGACGTGTGGACCGGACGGACTTCCCCGCACCTCGACTGGTCCTGTTCGCCGGTGAGGTGTTCCCGATCGGCTCGCTCCGCCAGCTCCGAGTATCCTGGCCCGAGGCCCGGATGTGGAACCTCTACGGGCCGACCGAGACCAACGTCTGCACGGCCCATCCGATCCCTCGGGAAATCCCGGCCGACCGCGATTCCCCCTACCCCATCGGTCGTGTCTGCTCGCCGCTCCGCGCCGGGTGGTCAACGTCGATGGCCGGGATGTTCCGCCGGGTGCGATCGGCGAGCTTGTGATCGCCGGTCCCGGCGTGATGCGCGGTTATTTCGGTCAGCCCGAGCTGACGGACGCGGCATTCCTGGTCAACGCCGACGCAACTCGCTGGTACCGAACCGGCGACCTGGTCAGCGACGACGGAGAGGGCTGCTTTGCGTTCCATGGGCGTCGCGACCGAATGGTCAAACGTCGCGGATACCGGATTGAGCTGGGCGAGATCGAGACGACCTTCTATCGACACGACGGGGTGGATCGCGCCGGGGTCGTGGCCCGATCGGGGGAGGCCGGGGTCTCGATCGCGGCGTTCGTCGCACTGAAGCCGGGCCAGAAGAAGTCCATCATCGCCATGAAGAGGCACTGCACGATGTATCTGCCTCACTACATGGTCCCCGACACGATCACGTTCCTCGACGGCTTGCCCGTGACGTCAACCGACAAGGTCGATTATCTACGCCTGAAATCCCTGACCGCCGGGGGGGAAGCATGCAGATAAGGCGACGATTGCGGCGGGTCTTGAGTTGGAAATTCGTGTTCTATGATCGAATCCTTCCCCTGTTGCGATGGCTAGGGCCGTCGCGTGGGGACCGGATTCTGGGCTGGCTGGGCCGCGCCGCGTGGGCGATCCTGCCGCGGCGCCGTGCCAGGCTTCGTGCGGCGTTGAAGCGCGCGGAGACGGCCCTCGATGCGGATTGGCCGATGAGGTCAACGTGGCCGGCGTTGGCGGCGAATACCGCGCGGTTCCTGGCGCGCGATTACCCGCTGGACCGCCAGTCGGACGAGGCGGTCCTCGCCCGATTCGACGTCCGCGGTTACGAGCGACTGCGCGCGGCGATGGCCGGCGACCGGGGAGCGATCCTCGTGGGCAGTCATCTGGGCGCGCACATCGCCGGGGTCCACTGGCTCTATCGGCGGGGAGTCCCGCTCCGATTGTTGGTCCAACGCCCGCGACACGTCTCGAGCGAGCTGGATCGCCGGTTCGATGCCGACGGCCCGCATCCGCAGTCCGAGCTCTTCCTCCGCCGCGACCTCTCTCCGGCGGTCGCCGTCGAGCGGATCTTGCGGGCCCGCGCCGCTCTTCGCGACGGCATGGCCATCTACCTGAATGGCGACATCCCCTGGAATGGTCCGAATACCTGCCCGGGCCGACTCCTGGGCCGCACCCATCGTATGCTGGCCATCTGGACCGAGCTCGCAGTGTTGACACATGCGCCGGTCTTCCTGGTCTTCTGCACCCACGCACCGGACGGTCGCTTCGCGCTCGATATCGAACCGCTCGGCTGGCTCCGGCGTGGAGAGGAGCCGATCGCCGTCGCCGACTACCTCAAACAGCTCGAAGGACGGATCGCCATTTCGCCGGCCGACGCCGTCGCCCACCTGCTGTGGCCGTGCTATTCACCGCGGCCCGCCCCCGAGCCGACCTCAAGAGCAATTCACTTCGGTTTCCATGAGCGAGCATCGAGGGCGAGGCCACAGGTCTCGAGCCGATCTTAGGATCCGCACTCCCCGCACCTGGAAAGCCGGGCACGTCCCGGATGATCCGCATTTCATGCTCCGGGTCCGGCGGTTCCTGGTACACAAATCATCGCTGATGCGATAGGATCCCGGAGCAGACGCATCACTTCGATCGGACGAGGGCCATCCGAGGTCGGATGAGTCTCCAACGACTTCACTGATCCGGAGACGACCATGTCCGCCCAGTTCCCGACGACCCGATGGAGCCAGCTTGGACGGGTGGGCGATCCGGTAGACCCGGAGGCCCGCTCCGCGCTCGAGATACTCTGCCGAGATTACTGGTTCCCGCTCTATGCGTTCATCCGTGCCCGGGGCCACGACCCTCATGAGTCCGAGGATCTCGTCCAGGGTTTCCTGGCCGACCTTCTGGACCGTGGCGACCTGGCGAGACTCGACCAATCGAAGGGACGCTTCCGCTCGTTCCTCCGCGCGGCCTGCGATCATTACCTGGCGAACCGCCGCGACCACGACCGGGCCGCGAAGCGCGGCGGGTCCGTCTCTTTCCTCTCGATCGACCGGTTCCAGGCCGAGAATAGCCTTTCTCGCGAGCCTGCGCACGGGTTGACCCCGGAGCGTCTCTATGAACGCGAGTGGGCAATGGCCCTGCTGGGACGGGTGCTCGATCGACTCGACGCCGATTTGATTGGCTCGGAAACCGGTCCTCTCTTCGAGCGACTGCGACCCGCGTTGCAGGGGGACAGCCTGGCCCCCTCCTATCGTAGTATCGGCGAGGAACTGGGCATGAGCCAGGGGGCGGTCCGGGCCGCTGCCCGTCGCATTCGGTCGCGATATCGGCAGTTGCTCCGCGAAGAGGTCGGTCGCACCACAAAGCATCCGGCGGCCATCGACGAGGAAATCGGCGAGTTGATGGTCGCGCTGGCGGGGTCGTGAAATCACTGCCGTGAACAACTTCGGCGTCTGAAAGGGCCTTGTGAACAAGGGACTTATGCCGACTCGTGGCGCAGTCCTCTGGGGGCGTCCCCCTTCGGGCGCCGACCCCAGCCACCCAAGGCTTGCCCATCAATATCTCCTGGGTAGCTGGACCATCACCCCCTTCCCAGAACTCTGCTCGGGCAGGAGTGGTGGTCAGGGACCCCAATGCAGGATGCTGTTAGAAGGGTACAGGGGTCAAACCGGCACAGCGGGCCCTATGGGGCTTGCCATTGCTCGCAAGACCCTCGATATCCTGACCCATCACCGCGAGCTCGCCTGTGTCCGCGAAGAGACCAACCTGAAGAAGTTTCCCGAGGACGAGCGCAAAGCCTGGCAAGCCTTCTGGTCCGAGGTCGCCGCGCTTCTCAAGAAAGCCGAAGGTGCGTAGAATGTCCTGATCGTCCGAACCCTTATCCTTTCGGCCCGAAACAAAGTACCGAGGCGCAGGATGCCGGCCCGAGATTTCTACCACGATCTCGTCAAGGCGGCCTTGATCGTCAACGGCTGGAACGTCACACACGATCCTTACACGTTGGAAGTCGGCAACAAGGATCTCTTTGTTGACCTCGGTGCCGAACGCTTGATTGCCGCGGACAAACATGGCCAGAAAATCGCGGTCGAGGTCAAGAGCTTCCTCGGACCTTCCGAAGTGCGGGGACTTGGAGGTCGCCCTCGGGCAATTCATCCTTTACCACGATATCATGGAAGAGTCCGAACCGGATCGTCGCCTGTTCTCGGCGATCCCGAATGAGGTTTACACCGATCTCTTCCGAGAGCCGATCGGTCAGTTGCTCTTGAAGCGAAAACGCCTGCAGCTCATCGTCTTTGAGCCAGATCAAGGACTCATCACACAATGGATACCAAACCCAACTTAGCCTCCTATCGAGCCATCATCGAGAAGATCCTCACGGAATATTCCCAATATCCGTACGCCCACGGCGAAATCGAGCGTCAGCTCGTATTCGATCGTGAGCGTGACCACTACCTGTTGCTCAGTGTCGGCTGGAACCAACGAAGGGTCCACGGGTGCCTGGTCCACATCGACTTTATTGATGGCAAATGCTGGATTCAGCGCGACGGCACGGAGAGCGGCATGGCCCCCGAGTTGGAGGCGGCGGGGATACCCAAGGATCGGATTGTCCTGGCATTTCGATCGCCGAAAGTTCGTCCGCACACCGGATATGCCGTGGCATAACGAAAGGGTTATGATGAACGGCGGAGTCCTCGCGACCGCCGGAGACACGAATCATGACCAGTCCCTTTCCCGGAATGGACCCGTACCTGGAGCAATTCTGGGGGGATCTCCATCATTCCCTGATCACCTATTCCCGTGCCGCTTTGCAGAAACATCTGCCGGGCGATTTACGAGCGAGGGTAGACGAACGCGTCTTCGTCGAGCCGGTGATGGGTCAGCCCAGAAACATCATCCCCGACGTGCGGGTCGTCGAGCGGGGCCGGCGCGAGGGCAGTGCACTCCGGTCGAGCAATGGTATCGCGGTCGCCGAGCCGCTGGTCGTCCACCTCGATCAAGACGAGCCGGTGCGTCAGGGCTTCATCGAGATCATCGATATCAAGTCGGGCCGTCGCGTCGTGACCGTGATCGAAGTCTTGAGCCCGTCGAACAAGCTCGCCGGCCCCGGGCGCGACCTGTACCTCAAGAAGCAGGACGAGTTGCGAGCCGGGGGCGTCAGCCTCGTCGAGATCAATTTGAACCGGACCGGCAGCCACGTCCTGACCGCACCTTTCGATCGCATCCCGGAAGGCCACCGCACTCCCTATGCCGCCTGCGTACGGCGGGGATGGAAGCCCCTGGAAATCGATTATTACGCAATATCCCTGCGCGAGCGGTTGCCCGCCATCGCCATACCCCTCCGTCGCGATGATCGCGACGTCCCGCTCGACCTCCAGGCCCTGCTCGATGAGTGCTACGAGGCCGCGGCCTACGACGACATCGATTATCGCGAAGACCCCGAGCCGCCGCTGAAGCCCGACGATGCTCTTTGGGCCGATGAACTGCTCCGAGGGCAAGGGCTCCGCTAGACCGCTTCACGATTGGTTTGCGCACAGCTCGACACGAAGCGGACTCCTACGAGCCCGAAGCGCCAGCGAGTGAATTCCCGTAAAGCATGCACTCGCTGGCGCGTCGGGCTCGTATGAACCGTGCGCAACCCCAATCGTGAAGCGCTCGAGTCACCTTTCGCGCCAAGCCGTCCTATCCTCTGAGTCACGAAGGGCACTTATGGTACGCAGCTTGCATATAGGATCGGTGACCAGTATTCTCGGGTCAGCGTGCACTCTCGACGGCCTTCGAGCAAATGTCGAGCGTACCTACATCCGCAGTGTCGCGAGATTCCGATGCGATACGTCCAAGGAAAGGCATCGATGTCCGAGCGGCCGGAGAATCCGGACGGCGTGGCGGCGACGGGCATCCGCGGGTTGGATGACGTGCTGGGCGGCGGCCTGACCCGCAATCGCCTGTATCTGGTGGAAGGCGATCCCGGGGCCGGCAAGACGACCCTGGCCCTCCAATTCTTGCTGGAGGGTGCGCGCCACAAAGAACGGGGGCTCTATGTCACGCTCTCCGAGACCAAGCGGGAACTCCTCTCCGTCGCGGACTCGCACGGCTGGAGCATGGATCCGATCGAGATCTTCGAGCTCATCCCGAGCGAAGACACGCTCCAGCCGGACACCCAGACCACGATGTTCCACCCGTCGGAGGTGGAGCTGAGCGAGACGACGAAGGCCGTCCTCGAGATCGTCGATCGGTCGAAGCCGGTCCGGGTCGTCTTCGACTCGTTGTCCGAGATGCGGCTGCTGGCCCAGAACTCGTTGCGATATCGGAGGCAGATCCTCGCCCTGAAGCAATTCTTCCTGGGCCGCGATTGCACGGTGCTGCTCCTCGACGATCGGACGTCGGACGTGACGGACCTCCAGCTCCAGAGCATCGCGCATGGCGTCATCACGCTCCAGCATCTGGCGCCCGAATACGGGGCGGAGCGGAGACGACTGCGGATCATGAAATTCCGAGGTGCCGAGTTCCGCGGCGGCTATCATGACTTCCGGATCGAGCGGGGCGGGCTCGCCGTGTTCCCGCGACTGGTCGCCGCGGAGCACCATCAGTCGTTCGAGCGCGAGCCCGTGCCCAGCGAACTACCTGCCCTCGATGAGCTGCTCGCCGGCGGGGTCGGCCGCGGGACGAGCACGCTGATCATGGGCCCGGCGGGGTCGGGCAAATCATCGCTCGCAACCCAGTATGCCGCCGCCGCCGCGGCCCGCGGCGAGCGTACGGCCGTCTTCATGTTCGACGAGAATATCGGGACGTTCCTCGAGCGGTCGGCGAGCCTCGGGATCGACATCGAATCCTACGTCAACTCCGGCCTGATTACCCTCAGGCAGGTGGACCCCGCCGAGCTGTCGCCGGGCGAGCTGGCCCACCTGATCCGTCGGGCCGTCGAGGCGGACCGCGCTCGGATCATCGTGATCGACAGCCTCAATGGTTATCTCAACGCCATGCCCGAGGAGCGATTCCTGATCATCCAGCTCCACGAGCTCCTCACCTATCTCGGGCAGCAGGGCGTGACGTCCCTGCTGATCGTGGCCCAGCATGGATTGATCGGCAGCGCGATGCATTCGCCCATCGATACGACCTATCTGGCCGACACGGTGATCTTGCTCCGCTACTTCGAATCGGCCGGAGAAGTCCGTCAGGCCATCTCCGTCATGAAGAAACGGAACGGCCGGCATGATCGGACCATCCGCGAGTTTCGACTGAGCGACTCGGGGATCCACGTGGGGGAACCCCTCCGGAATTTCCGCGGGATTCTCACCGGAATCCCGACCCACGAAGACCCGACGCGGCGAGGAAGCGGGAATCGCGATGAATGAGACCGCCGTAAGGGATCACGAGATGCGGGTCCTCGTGTTGCCGCCGACGGCCAAGGACGGTTCCACGACCGCCGCCATCCTCAGGGGGGCGGGGATCGCGTGCGTGCTCTGCCCCGACATCGAGGTCTTGTGCGCCGAGATACCGGCGGGGGCCGGGGCGATCCTCCTGACTGAGGAAGCGGCGTCATCCGTCAACTCGCGGTGCCTCACCGATGTTCTCGGCCGTCAGCCGCCCTGGTCCGACCTGCCAAGCCTGATCCTCGCCCGGGGCGGTGTCGACTCGCCCGCGACGCTCCAGATCCTCTCGATCCTCGGCAACGTGACGCTCCTCGAGCGGCCGGTCCGGGTGCTGACACTCGTCGAGCGCGGTCCGCTCGGCACTGCGGGCGCGGAGGCGCCAGTACCAGATCCGCGAGCACCTCGAAGAGCGCGCGAGGAGCGAGTCGAGGCTCCGCGAGGCCGATCGGCGCAAGGACGAGTTCCTGGCGATGCTGGCCCACGAGCTCCGCAATCCGCTCGCGGCCATCAACAGCGCCGCCCAGATCGCACGCCGATCCGGTTCGGAGGAGAACCGCGAATGGAGCCAGGACGTCATCGAACGGCAAGTCCAGCACCTGGCCCGGCTCATCGAAGACCTCATGGACGTCTCGCGGATCACCCGGGGTAAGATCCAGCTCAAGAAGGTCCCCGTCAACGTCGGCTCATCCGCGATTCGAGCCGTGGACTCGGCGCGAAGCCTCATCGACGCGCGCGGGCATCGCCTGCACGTCCATATCCCCTCCGGACTACCGAACGTCCTGGCCGATCCGACCCGGCTCGAGCAGATCCTCGGCAATCTCCTCACGAACGCCGCCAAGTACACCGAGGAGGGCGGCGAGATCGCCCTCACCGCTCGCGTCGAGGACGCAAGCATCGTCGTCGATGTGAGCGATACGGGCATCGGGATCTCCCCCGAAATGCTCCCGATGGTCTTCGATCTCTTCGTCCAGGGGGATCGGACGATCGACCGGTCACTGGGCGGCCTGGGGATCGGGCTCACGGTGGTCCAGAAACTGGCCGAGATGCACTGCGGATCGGTCTCCGTCTCCAGCCCCGGCCAGGGGAAGGGGAGCACATTCACATTGAGACTCCCCGCCGTCGCCGACTCTCTCGTCGAAGGCCCCCTTCCTGTCGAGGAGGATGATCCGGTACGCCCCGCCGGTACCCGGGTCCTCGTCGTGGACGACAACGTGGATTCGGCGCGAGGCCTCTCGAAGCTGCTCACCCTCCTGGGCAACGACGTACGACTGGCGGAAGACGGTATGACCGCCATCGAATTGGCCAGGGCATTTCGCCCCGCGGTCGTACTCCTCGACATCGGCCTGCCCGGAATGGACGGCTACCAGGTCGCCGAACGTCTCAGGAGCGAGGGCTCCTTGCAGGGCATCTGCCTCGTCGCCGTCACGGGCTACGGCGAGGAGCAAGCCTTGCGACGCTCGCGGGAGGCCGGATTCGACCACCACCTGGTCAAGCCGCTCGACATCGACCGGCTCATCGAACTGGTCGCCGGCGCGAGCGACCTGGCGAATGCGGGTTGAGGACGGCATCCATACATCCCATACCAACCCGACGCGCGAGCGAGGGGAATGCCAATGGGGCCGCGGTGTATGAAGCTCATGAGTGGGGCGCGCTATTCTCGTTCGGGAGCGACCTTCCCATACGACCAGGGCTCTCCCTTGAACGGAGGTCGCCGAGGCGGCTCGATCATCGCCCCCGGCTTGAGCTGGCGAGCCAGCGCGATACCGGCATCGCGCATCTGGTTACCGGCGGAGATCTCGAGGTTGCTGTAGCTCGTCAGTCGGGTCTCATAGCCGCCGCCGTGCAATCCGAAAGCGTCTTCGGTCGGCACGTAGCCGACGCATCCGTTGGCGAGCGAGACCGGGAATGTGAACGGGAATCCGCTGCCCGCCTTGATCTCTAGCCCATACCGGCAGAAGTATTCTGCGGGCGTCGTGACGAAGAGCGCAGGCCCCACCTGCACGGCCTGAACCTCCACCTCGGCCGTCGGGCTCTTCTTCAGCAGCGCATCGAGCACGACGGTCTCCTTGGCGAATGTCCATGTCGTGGGGTCGACCTTCTTCGGATCCCCCTGGACGATCTGCAAGGCCGCCTTGACGCGCTCGGGTGACGGGGGCCTCCGCCTGATCTCCCAGACACGGGTCCGGGCCGCGACCGGCGCGAGTGAGCCCGGTTCCATGGTCAGCAGGACTTTCAGCGCCTCGGCACCGACCTTGCCTCCCACGATCTGCGCCCAACGCCCTCCATTGTGATAGGTATAAGCGCTTCGATTGTCGACCTGGGTGATGTCGCCGGACGCCCCGGCCAGGAACACGACGACGCAATCCTTGCCGTAGTAGCCCTGGATCGCCTTCTCGAGGTAATGGATGTAATTGGCCGAGATCCCGGCGGGGCTCGTGGTGGCGTGGCAGGCGAAGTTGACGATGCAACCCAGCAGGCGATCGGGATCCTTGGCGTCCCACGCGCCGATCACGCCCACCTCCGGGTTGACCGGCCCCGCGGGCTCGACGATCTCGGGATTGCCCAGGCCGGGATGGGTGACCGTGCGCCCGTCCTTCATCAGGAACCGGCGGTTGAACGCGACGGTCGCTTCAACGCCCTTGCCGACCCCTGCTCGCGCCGTCACGCGGCGGTCATTGGCCTCGCAGATGGCGTCGATCAAGGCTTGCTCCACCTTCGCGAGGTATTTCGGGTCGGCGATCGTGGACTCCTCGTACGCCAGCCGCTGGACGAGGCTCGAGGCATGATCGTACTCGCCGCGCAGGGTCCAGACCAGTGGACCTGACGAGTGGGAATGCGACGCGCCGATCAGGATCGACTCGGCCGGAATCGCGGTCTTGTTCTCGACCGCACGGCGGACCTTCTGGACCGTGTCCCGACGGATCCCCAGCCCGTCGATGCCCACGAGTGCGACCCGCTGCCGGCCGTCGTCGAAGACGGCCGCGCGGACCTTGCACGGGTCGTGGATCGAGCGATGATACGACTTGCCATAGCCTCCCGGCGCCTCCATGCCGATCTCGGGGGTGATGTCCCGTTCGGCGAAACCGGCCTTCAAAGAGGCGGCTGGCTGGCCCGCCGCGCGCGAGATCCAGCAGGAAACCGCCAGGAGCGTGAACGTCCATTGCAAGGCCGTGGTGCGTCGACTCATGACCTGATCTCCATCGGCGAGCGTATGAGTGTGGCCGAACGGTTGCTCCCCGATCACCTGGGTATCAGCTCGAAACGGTGCGGGGCCGGTTTCGCCGTGGCGCGTTGCTCGGCGATCAGATCGGCCTCGAATGCGTCGAGAGCCTCCATCGCCCTGGACTTGTTCGGATAGTCCCGGCCCTCGGAGGGGACCTGGACCTGTCGCCATCGCAAGAAATGGATGTCGTTGTGACGGAGGGTCAATCCATAGACGTTCATGGCCTGGAAATACATCGGGGTGGGGGCCTGCGCGAGGTTCACTCCCTGTGCAAGCTGATCCTTGGTGAATTCGGCGACATCGCCTCCGTCGATCACCAGACGATAACTCGGGGCCTCGAGTCCCGTCACCTTGAGTGTCTGCTGGTTCAGAGACTGTTCGACGTCGGACACTTTCAGGGTCAGGGCAAGGATCGCGTTCTTGGGGTCGATCGGCATGGGCAGGGCCGAATCGAGCTGCGTCCAGGAGATCGTCTTCTCCACCTTGAGGCCATCCGCCTTGGTGTTCTCCTGCTTCGCCACCGTCCTGGCCGCGGCGTCGATCGCGACGGCAGAGACCAGCGCCGGCGCGTTCCAGGCCTTGAGCAGCGCCTCGGCCATCACCAACTGGCCGCCGGGGCCGGGATGGACCCGATCGTAGATGAGCTGAGTCGCGAAGTTCGGGTTCACCTCCATCGCCTTCTTCAAGGCCGCCACGACCGGCGTGTTCAGGTCGGCGACGGTCGCGCCTTCCTTCTCGGCGAGGGATTTGACGAAATCTCCATAGCGGAGGAGCACCTCATTATAGCCCCCTTCGAAGACCGGTTTTCGGGTCACGTCATCGAATGGGGAGGGGACGATCAGGGTGATCCGGACGCCCGGCAGGTGGTTCTTCAGCGAGTCCACGAGGTGCTCATAGCCCTTGGAATACACGTCGAAAATCGGCCGCTTGAAGGGCTGATAGCTGGCGTCGTTCATCCCCAACATCACGGTCACGACGGTCGGTTTGTAGGCGAAGACGTCGCGCTCCAGCCTGCGGTCGATCGGCCCGCCGCCGCCCCCGGTGACCCGGTCGCCCCCCCAGCCGGAATGGATGAAGGCGACGTTCATCGCCGGGAACCGCGTGACGATGTAGGTCTCGACGAACGTGGTGTAGAGCCGCTGATCCGTGATGCTGTCCCCGTAAAACACGATCCGGTCGCCCTCGCGGATCGCGAATGGACCCTCGGCCCGGGCCGCCGCGCCGAAGCACGCGAAGAGGGACCATGCCGACAGGACCCATGCCATGATCACCGGTCGGATGCGCGGGGCTTTCGCGGCGATCGGAGTGTCGTTTATCTCGGGGGTCATGAATCGATTCATGCCTCATCCTCGCTGGGTTCGTGGTTCCGCGCTCGATTCGTCAGGAGAGCCCTCGGGATGTACGAACGCCGGGCATGTCCGCGGGCCGGATGGAGTCGAGGCGGGGGTTTGATGCTGGATTATCGCCCAATCTCCGGCCGGTCGCCAGGGGGCGCTCCGGCGAAGCCACGGCCCGGAGCAGGACCGCGGCATTCAGGCCTCTCGCGTCCTTGTCGAGGATCGTACGCGGCCTTAGACTCGAATAGGTCGAGTCGTGTCGTTGATCCCGATCGAGGGAGCGGCTCGACCGGCATCGTCCCGGATCGTCCAGGAGGTCCATCATGCGTCCCGTCTCCATCGCACGTTTCGCGGCGACGTTTCTGTTCGCCGTCATGGCCGGCTCGGAGTGCATGGGCCAGGAGGATGCCAAGTCACCGAAGTCCGCGGGCGTCGATTTGACACCCCTGATCGAGGCACATAACCGGGTGCGCGCCGAGGAGAAACTGCCGGCGCTCCGGGCCAGCTCGCAGCTCTCGGAAGCCGCGCAGGATCATGCTCGCGACATGGCCCTGCACAACAACCTGAGCCATGAGGGGAGCGACGGGTCGGACGTCGCGAAGCGGGTCAAGCGGAGGAATTACACGTATCAGGCGGTCGGGGAGAACATCGCCGACGGCCAGAGGACGGTCGAGGAGGCCATGCGTTCGTGGCTGGACAGCCCGCCACATCGGAAGAATATCCTGGGCGACTTCAGCGAGATCGGTGTGGCCGTGTCGCCGGACGAGTCGGAGAGGAAGTACTGGTGTGTCGTGCTCGGGAAACCCTTGCCGAAGGTGGACTTGAAGACGGGCCCCGCCGCGATGCTGGCGGCCTTGAACCGCACCCGGACCGACGCGAAGCAAACCACCGTCAAGGCCGACCCGAAGCTCGCCCGCGTCGCCGACCGGTTCGCGCAGGACCTGGCGGCGAGGCGCGTCCTCGAGACCAAGGATCGAGACGGCCAGAGCCCGTTCGACATGCTCAAGCGGCAGAACTATGCGGCCCAACGGTTTGGCCTGAGCCTCGCCTCGGGCGAGAGCGACCCGGCCAAGGTCGTCGCCTCCTGGATCGAAGACAAGAAGGAGCGCGATAGCCTGCTCGCCCGATACAACCGGGCGGGTGTCGGCGTCGCACACGACCAGGATGGCGTCCCCTACTGGGTCGTGATCCTGGCGCAGACCCCGCCGCGATGAACCGGAGGAGGGTGTGAGTCGCAATGGAACAGAGAACCGGCGCAAGGGCGTCCCGGCCTTCTGCGCGATTGAAGGGTGCTCTGGCCTTGAAAGTGGCCGGACAATGGCCCATGGCCTCTGGTGACCGCCGGTTCGGCGCTGCGCGTCCTGCATTGAAGGGCACATTCGCTCGTCAAAGACGTTGAATGCCCGACGGCAGAACAGGGCCGGTGCGGGCTCCGAAGTTTCACCGACCCAGGGCCTTCGCGACGGCCGCCTTGGCCCCACTGCCCCGGAGATCCCTGTTAACGATCCGACCGTCGGGGCCGATCAAGAACGTCGCGGGGATGGCCGTCGCGCCGTACGCGGCAGCGATCGGGGAATCGGGCCCGAGCAACGCCTGTGGCCATGCCAGTCCCGCCTCCTTGACCAGGTGAACCAGGGCGTCCGAGCTCTCGTCCAGGCTCAGCGAGACGATCGCAAACCTTGGGTCGTCCCGGTACGTTTCGTGAAGGGCCCGGAGGGAGGGCAGCTCGCAGACGCACGGGGCGCACCACGTTGCCCAGAAGTCGAGCACGAGAAACTTCCCCCGGAATCCATCGAGCGAAAGCGGCTTGCCGTCCAGTGTCCGCACGCGGAAGTCCGGTGCCTTCTCGCCGACCCGCAGCGGCTCGGCCCCCACCTGCGAGGGCTCCAGTCGGCCGATCTCGAGCGGGACGTCGGCCGCACCCCCGGTTACGGTGAACTCATGCGCGAACGATCCGATGAGCCGGCCCCAGCCGCAGGCGTCATTCGCGGGCTGCTCATGGACATCGATGCGGAGGACATGACTGCCCGCCTCCAGGTCCAGGGCGCGGAAGCGGCCGTCCGGGAAGACACGCACGCCGACCGCGTGCGCCTGCCCCGCCTGCCCTCGGGGCTGGGTCAACGCCTCCCGGACCAGCCATTCGCCGGGTCCGGGTATCGCGAGCCTCCCGACGACGGGACGCCCTCTCCGGCCGATGCTGAGGACGTACGATTGTCCGCCTTCGGCGTCGACCGTCGCCAGGCTCACGAAATACCAACGCCCGCGCACGCCGTTCGGTACCCACTGACCGATCACCAGCCGACCGGGGATGACCCGAGCCAGCTCGAACCGGCCGTCCTCATCGGTCTTGCCGGAAAGCCCGTGTTCCAATCGCGGATCATCATCAACTCCCGATGCTGCCCGGCCATATCCCGGGTCCGCCGAGATCGTGATGTCGGCCACAGGCAGACCGTCGACCTTCACGCTTCCCGTAACCCTGGCCCATGCCCGGAGGCGAAGCGGCTGGTCCCCGCGGAATGCGCCTCGACGGACCGATACGAACCCGGAGTCGCCGACCGCCACGAGCAGAAAGTCTCCCACCTCCGGCGGGAGCGCGAATCGACCCTCGGGAGTGACCCTCGTCCGCAACACCGGATCGAGCTTGCGCGCGCCGGAGGTCGTCCAGAGCTCGGGCACCTCGCCGTTGACGAGCCGCAGGGCCTCACCCCGCCTGATGAGGTACACGTTGCCTTCCCGCGCCGGCGATCCGTCGGGTTGCTGCACGAGGCCGCAGATTGTCTCTCCCTCGGTCCCGTCCATGGCGGCCGTCCCGGGCTGCCCGGGCCCGAACAGGCAGAGGCCCAGCAGCAGAAAACACGTTCCTATCCCGGCGACTTGACCGGAGCATGGGCCGCCAAAGGGTGCTTGGCCCTCGCGGAGATCGTTGGACATGGTTGTAAACTCGAGGTGGTTCTCGTGCCCGTGCCACCGGAATGGCTTACGAGCAATGTGTCGGGAATGCGGAGCGAATGTCCCGCGGACATGATCAGGGCCATACCGGCCGGCCGAGCCATCCCGTCTTGGGCAGAGGCAGCGGCCGGGCATTCCGGCCGTCGGTGTCCACGACCACGAGTTGCGGCCTCGACTCGTAGCCGCCGTAGAGCAGTGGGCGACCATCCCGCCCGCGCTGCCACAGGTTTGTCGTCACGACCAGCCGCTTACCGTTCGGGGACCAGGCGACCTCCATGGGAATTTCCACTTCCTTCGTGGAGAGCGCCCTCTCGGCGAGGAGCGTGCGGCGGTGGGTCCCATCGACGTTCACGATTTCGATCCTTGGCTTGACGTCACCGGTATCGTGACGGTAGTAAGCGACCTGCTTTCCGTCCGGGGAGAAGCGGGCATAGACGTTCAGCCCGTGCCCATCGGTGATGCGCCGCGCCCCGACCCCGTCGGGTCGCATGACGTAGAGCTGAAATCCGAAGCCCGAGCGGTTTCGATCCGCCACGGTGACCACCGCCGTCCCGTCGCGCGACCAATCGACGACCGAATCCGTATCGGGGATGCCCAGCCGCATCGGGTTTGAGCCGTCGTTGTCCATCCAGAAGGTGCTCTTGTACTGCTGGTTCTTTCCCGGGCCTCGTTTGCTATAGACCATGATCAGACGCGAACCCTCTCCCGACCAGATCAGGTCGCCCCCGTCTTCCGGGGGAGCGAACACCCGGGGCGGGACCGCGTACCAGAGGTCGATGAGCTGTTTCCCCGCGATGGCCCTCGAGCCGTCCGGTGAGACGGAAGCCGGCCCCTTCAGGCGGTGGATCCTCTCCCAGGCCCCGGAATCCGGGTCGACGGCGATCATGCCGTCGAGTTCCTTCGCCTCATCCGCCGCATCAATCTTCATCTTCGCGTGGACGACGATCTTGTTGTGCAGATTCTGCACCTGCGCTCCGGGCTTGTCGCCCGATTCAGTCGCAAGCCTTGGGCTCAGCGGGGCCTGGACTTCCCTGTGTGCCTCGGTAGGTTTCGGCTGATCCGTCGTTCTCTGCAAGTCTTGCTTCTGATTTGCGGGCCCTGAGAATTGTGCCCGATAGGCGAGGCTCGTCCCGCCCGCGGCAATGACGAACACCGCCAGAAGCATCGCCGTGGCGAGCTTGAGCTTGTTGAGCAACATGGTCTTCAACACCTCCCCGGTCAGGGCAGCAACTTCGGCGGAGACTACCCCCGCCGCCACTCCCGCTGTCGTTAGGCCGGCTGCTTGAGCCGTGCAGCGGACCAACTCGGGCGGCACACCGGCCCGCACCACATCATGAGCCAGCAGTACCCCCAGCGCCCCGACCGTGGACGGCGTGTCGGGCCGAGACAACCGGCTCGCGAGCAGCGCCCTGGCCCGTGACAGCCGGCCCGAGACCGTGCCGACGGGCCAGCCAAGCTGCTCGGCCGCTTGCCGCTGGGTCTTACCCTCCAGCTCGCAGAGGATGATGGGTATGCGATATTTCTCGGGCAGGCGGGCCACCTCCCAATCCAGCCGCAATAGCCGCTCGTCCGGCCGCTCGTCCAGGACCGCCTCGGGTTCGGTCAACTCTCCGGCCGGGCGCTCCCTCGTCCTCCGCTTCGCCCTTGTCGCCCGCGCTTTCATGGCCGTCTGCAATGCCACCCCGTAGAGCCAGTTGCCGAGTTTTTCCCGCGGCGAGACCGACGCCGCCTTGCGTGCCAGGACGAGGAAGGTGGCCTGGAAGGCGTCCTCGGCGTCGTGGTGATCCCGGAGGACACGGCGACAGACGCCCCAGACGAGCGGCCCGTGGCGCTCGACGATCGCCTCGAAGGTCGAGGCCTCACGCCGTTCCACGAACCGATCCAGCAATTGCCCGTCCGAGAGCAGCACGACGACGCCCTCGTTGAAGAGCGTTCCAAGCTCTCGACTCGACGCACGCATGCCGACATCCTTCATCAAGCCAGCCCTTCGATCTTGCATGGCCTCTAACCGTCTATTACCCGGTCGAGCCCTGACACATACAACTTTCTCAAAATCATCTCGTCGAAGAGAGATCCCCCCACCTACAATCGCTCCGATCTCGTTTCCCGTGAGCTATGTCCAGGTCGGTTGTGCCGCCGTTGGGCGCCCGTCATGAGCAATGGAACAGGTAGCCGGCGCAAGGGACTCTCGGCATTCTGTTGGGTCCGCCGGGGTCCTGACACTGCTTCCACAAGCAGGTCGCGAGGGCTCACGGGGTCATTCCGCCATCGGCATGGCCGGGTATCGGAAGACTGTCCGGCGACCGACTCTCAACGCGTTGCCGATCTCCTGCACCGTGAGGCCGCGGTCTTAAAGCTCCCGGGCACGTCGCAGGACCGCCTTGGTCGTGCCCCGCTGTCGGCCGCGATAAACGCCCACCCCTTCGTCACCGCGATCCCCGACGCTTGCCGCTCCCGCCGGTACTCCGACTCGATCTCCGCCAGCCCGAACAGCACGCTCGCCACCATCCGGCCGACCCGCTCAGATCGATCTGCTGAGTCACGGCTACCACGCGGACCCCGCGCTCGCACCACTCGGCCGGCAGATTCACGCCATCGGGCTGGCGGCGGGAGATCCGTCCCAGTTTCCAGACGACCACCATCTTGACGGCGCCCGCGAAGATGGCCTCTTGCAACCGGCCGAACGCGGGGCGTTTCAGGACCCGTCCGGTCTCCTTGTGCTCGAACCGCTCGGGCGTGGCCGGCTCGATCCCATGGGCTGGGAGCCGGCGCCGAATCTCGGACTTCCGGCTGGCATTCTTCTGGCGCACCGATGAGACACGGCAATAGCAGGCGATCACGCCGATCCCTCCCGGGGCCGATGGCACCGGCGGGGCCACCGCGGCCCTCGTTCTCGTTATTATGCCAATTAGGGGCTACCCTTCCTGACGCAGGTGATGGACCGCCTCCACGACGGCATTCGCCGTATCTGGAGAGCGCACTCGTTAGGGAGACGCTAATTGGCACGCGAACGGGGCGACTTCGGCGACTTCTTTCGATTGGTACTCACGACGCATAGATGGGTAGCCTGTTACCGACCATCAACGAGAGCCAATGCTTCCCTCAGTCCCCGAGTGCCGCTGAAAAAACCTCCGACGTTCGCTGTCGAGCCTCCACGCCGGCACAGTGGTCCCATTATTGCACGCCGGCTGGAAAGGCACTTTCAATGGTTATGGAAGCGCATTTCGTTAGGTTTTTCTGGGGTCCCCGACGCGAAGAGCCGGGACAGGTCGCGAAGCGCCTGCAACGCTTTCTCGAAGGCTTGTTGGAAATCGACCCGGTTTTCGACCAGTGGTACCCGGTCGGCAAACGCGCCGACGAGACGGTACCGCTCGAGCTTGGAGCGCTTGAAGCATTGTGTCGAAAGGGGATCAACCGCGAAGAGGTCCCGCCGTTCAAGCCCATCGATGACCTGGGCTTCTCGGTCAGTCTGCTCACCGGCGGTTCGTGGACGCTTCATCTTGGCGTCCACGGCGGTGTGGTCACACCCTACGTGCAGAACAGCGTGATCATGGATCTCCCGCCCACGGGGGTCGTCGGCAAGCGCATCTGCCGCGCGGAGCCGCTGATCGCCCTTTGCCGCCTCGTCGTGCAGTGCTGGGACCCGGAAGTGGGCCAGATCTGGTCGACAGCGCTGGGCGAGACGCTGAACGTCCCCGAAGATGGAATCGACGTGGGGTGGCTGACGTATGTCGCGAAGCGGCGGATGCGGATGCCCCAGCTCGACAGGACGATCGAGGTGATTCCGATCGGCCGCGCCGGCCACCTCGTCGTGGCCACGCGGCAGCGGTTCTCTGCCGAGAATGCGAACCATCTCGCCAGAGCGGCGCGGATCGCGGCCGCGCTCAACCCGGCCGGCCATAAAACATCGAAATGCGAATGACCGCGCTCGACTCGCGTCTCGGACTGCCACCTCCGCCTCCGGTTACGCAAAACGGTTTTTTCAGACCCACCGGAATGACGCGGAACACCCGCTACCTGGATGCGGCCCTCGCCCAAGTCCGCCACTCCGGCGGGCCGGTCAAGCCGGAGGATGTCGAACGGCTCTCACGCTCGCTGCTCGACCACATCAACGTGCTCGGCCGGTACGAATCGCCCTCAAGGAATCGGTTCGGCAGGGACGACTGCGGCCGCTCCGGAGCCCTGACGATCCCGATGACCTGGCGGCGTGATGGCCATTAAGCCGGTTTGTTGTTCCATCGCTACTCAACCCCCTGAAACGCCCGGTCGGCCTCGGCAATTCCAAAGCAGTCTGTCAGTTTCTGGGAAAAGCGACCAGCTTTATAAAGTCGGGCAGAGTTTGGCTTGTAGCCAAAGTATAGACAATGGAAGCGGAAATTGGAAGTGAGATAATTAATAGTAAAATTTTTATAAGTATGTTAAAAAAATAATTAAACGGATTTTGCTTCCTATGCTGTATCCTCTTCTCAATTAAATAATCAATGTAAGGGTATAAACCACCAACGGGCCGTTTTGAAGTAGTCACTGTCCATCCTCTGAATAGGTCAATTGTTATTGATATCATTGACCATGTGGTCACTCCAATAAACATAAGACAGATTAAGGCAGCAAGAATTATACTTGTAATCGAGTTCATGATGATCTGTCTGGGTTATCTGCGTAGCAGTTCCCAGCATTGTGCGTACGCCGAGCCGCAAGGTTGGTGGAGGAGAAGCGACGCTGATCAATGCCCCAGGCTCGTGACCGTGACTCGCCCATCATAAGGGCTTGCTCTGTTTAGTTCAACGCAACTTCCCCCTGATGCCGTCCCAGCCCGCCGTTGGCTGCGATTCTTGCCCTGCAAATGGCCCGCCGAGCACCGATTCGCTTCCGGGCAGCCCTCCCCCCTGGCCAGGCCGTTACATCGTCTGTATGGGGCGTGAGTAGCTACTCACGCCCCGAGGAGCGGGCCTGCGGCTCAACGATGCCGGGCCTCCCGCCGCCTCCGATAGGCGTGCTTCTCGGGGGGAACCAGGCATCCGAGGAAGTAGTTGCACGCGCGGCAGATGATCGTCTTGCCACGATCGAGATCCGAGTATCTCACCACCTCACCGCAGCCGGGGCAGTCAACCTCTCGATAGGTCAAGACCGGCTTCGTCTCGATTGACGCGAGGCAGGACAGGCAGATCGCGTCGGCGAGATCCGAGACGAGGGGCATCAACACACCATCCCCGCAGACCGAGCAGATGGCGTCAACCCCCTTCTTGGCATCGGCCGGCTCGAAAGGGCGGGAGACCCAGGAAACGACGTCGTCGTCGATCTTTCTCGAGGGCATCGCTCGCTCGTAGACTCGTCCGGCATCGAACGCCAGCGGCTTGCCGCAACGGGGGCAACCCGGAATATCTCCCTCGTCGTCGACGAGGATGCTCCCGGCCTCGCCGCAAGCCAAGCAGATGACGTCGACATTCATGGCCCGCCTCCTCGGCTCGATCTCCGGACAATTGGAGCCCAGATCGGTGGCCATCGTCAAGTGCTCGGTGCCAATCCGGATCCGCCGCCTCCAGTAGCCGATTCTCGAGCCGTCTCGCCGAGCAAGCAGGATCAATTGGGTATGGATAATGCTTGTCATCCTTCCAAACGGTCTCGGTTCGTGGCAGCATAGGTCGTCGACGCTGAGGAGATCATGCCGATCCGACTCCAACCGACCGGGAATGTGCTTTGGGGAAGATCCTGGAATCTCGCTGGACGCAACGCCGACGCACGCCGGAGATCATGGACCAGCCGGGGCTGGATCCCGCCGCGCATGCGAGGGCCCTGCTGGGCCTCGGCCGGATCAACCGCGTGAGTCGTTGTGCCGGGATTTTGTGGCCGCCACTGGCCGTGCTGGCTACAACGAAGACGGATGGACCGATCCGCGTGCTCGACCTGGCTTCCGGAGGCGGTGATGTGCCGATCGCACTGGCTCGCCGGGCGTCATCGGCGGGGGTCGACCTGCGCGTCGATGGCTGCGACATCAGCCCGGTCGCCGTGGATTTCGCCGCCCGACGCGCGGAGGAAGCCGGTCTCCGGATGCGATTCTTCCGCCTGAATGTCCTGGAGGAGCCGATCCCCCCCGAGTATGACGCCTTGACGTGCTCCCTGTTCCTCCATCATCTGGGCGACGATGAGGCCATCGTGCTCCTGGAGAAAATGGCCGAGGCCGCCCGAGATCTGATCCTGGTCGACGACCTGCTCCGGAGCCGGATCGGCCATGGGCTGGCCTGGGCGGGTTGTCGTCTGTTGAGTCGCTCGCCGATCGTGCATCACGACGGACCGGCATCCGTGGACGCCGCCTTCAGCTTCGCCGAGGCGGAGGAACTGGCCAGGAGGGCAGGCATGGTCGGTGCACGCCTCACGCGTCACTGGCCGGTTCGATTCTTGCTCTCCTGGAGTCGTCAATGCTCGAGACGGAGTCCGCAATCGACTGGGATGACTTGAAGGACACACCCTGGGACGCGATCGTCATCGGCGCCGGGCCCGCCGGCGCGCTGGCCGCCCACGAGCTGGCGGGCGCCGGCGCGAGCGTCTTGATCGTGGAAAAACGGGCGTTCCCTCGCAACAAGATCTGCGGCGGTTGCCTCAACGGTCGGGCGCTGGCGGTCCTGCGATCCGCCGGCCTGGGTTCCCTGGTCGCCCGATCGGGGGGGATCGCCCTCGAGAGCCTGCAACTCCACCTTCGCGGGCGAAGCACCACGCTCCCCATGCCGGTCGGGTCCGCGCTCTCGCGGGAACGGCTCGATGCCGAGCTCGTGGCCGCGGCGATCGGCCAGGGCGCTCGATTCCTCGCCCGGGTCCGGGCCCAGGTCGGAGAGGTCGTCGAGGGATTTCGCCGGATCTCGCTCGATAGGGGCGGAGAGACCCGGACGGTCCGGGCCCGCGTCGTCCTCGCGGCCTCCGGACTCGGCGGCTCGGGCCTGCCGCGAAATCCGCCGCATCGCGCCCGGATCGCGAAGGGAGCCCGGATCGGGGCCGGCTGCCGGATTCCGGTGGCGCCGCCGGGCTTCGAGGAAGGGACGATCTTCATGGCGGTCGCTCCTCAGGGATACGTCGGACTCGTGGTCCTGGAAGACGGCAGCCTGAACGTCGCGGCCTCCTTGCAGCCGGAGCTGGTCAAGCGGCATGGTACGCCGGGAATGGCCGCGTCCTGGATCTTCGCCCAGGCCGGGATCCGGCCGATCGACGAATTCCCGGCGACTCATTGGGAAGGGACGCCCGCGCTGACGCGGCAGACCCGGCCGATCGCGGCCGATCGGCTCTTCCTGCTGGGCGACGCCGCCGGTTACGTCGAACCGTTCACCGGCGAGGGGATCGCCTGGGCGTTGACGTCCGGTCGCGCGATCGCACCCATCGCCTTGCGGGCGATCGAGCGCTGGGATTTCCACCTCTGCGACGAATGGGACCGACTCCACCGACGACTCGTCCGGAACCGTCAACTGTTCTGCCGATGCGTGACGGCCATGCTGCATCGGCCCTGGCTGGCCGGTCTGGGATTCGAGATCCTCGACAGGCTCCCGAGTGCCGCCGGGCGCGTCTTCGGCCATCTGAATGCGATCCCCCCCTACCTCGAGGCGCACTGACCATGCCAGCAACGATCGTCGGGATCGGGACGGCCGTGCCGCTCCACCGGATCACCCAGTCCGACGCCGCCGAGATCGCCAGGCCACTCGCCTGCGAGACTCCCCCGCAGGAACGACTCTTCCAGGAGATCTACCGCAGATCGGGCGTGGAGACCCGTCATGGGGTCGTCCTGGACGCCTCCGAGGGAGAGCTACCCGGCCGTCAAGCCTTCTACACGGAGGCCAACCCGACCACGCGGGACCGGATGCGTAAATTCGAGGAGCACGCGGCCGGGCTCGGGGTCGTCGCCGCCGGGGAAGCCCTGGCGGAATCCGGAATGGAGCCGGGGCGGATCACGCACCTGGTCACCGTATCGTGCAGCGGATTCCATGCGCCCGGCTTCGACATCGCCCTGATCAAGCGGCTCGAGCTCTCCGCGGACGTGGCCCGCACCCACGTCGGCTTCATGGGATGCCACGGATTCCTCAATGGCCTCAGGGTCTCCAAAGCGTACCTGGACGCCGACCCATCGGCGTCGGTGCTGCTATGCGCCGTGGAATTATGCACGCTGCATCACCAGTACGGCTGGAATTCCGAACAGATCATCGCCAATGCGCTCTTCGCCGACGGAGCCGCCGCGATGGTCATCCGGAGTGATCCTGCCGCTTCCTCGGACATCTACCGGGTCGCCGCGACAGGCTCGACCCTGGTCGCCGACTGCGAGGACGCGATGTCCTGGCGGATCGGCGACCATGGATTCACGATGACGCTCTCTTCGAATGTCCCGGAGCTGATCGGCCGTCACGTCCGGCCCTGGCTGGAAGGCTGGCTCGCCCGACACGGATGTCGCCTCGACTCGGTCGGTTCCTGGGCGATCCATCCGGGCGGTCCCCGGATCCTGGCGACCTTCGGAGAGGCCGCCGGACTCGATCGATCGTTGCTCGACCCGTCCTACCGGGTGCTGGCGGAGTATGGCAATATGTCCTCGCCCACGGTCGCCTTCATCCTCGATCGGTTGCGCAATACCAGGGCCGCGCGGCCATGCGTCGCGCTGGCGTTCGGTCCGGGCCTCGCCGTCGAGGCGGCCTTGTTCGAATAATCCGCCGGAACCGACGGGATTCGAAATGAAAAACCCCCACGGATGAGGTGGGGGTTCTGGCCAGGGCCAATCTCGGAAGTCGATCTCAATTTTACTAGCCACTAGCCACTAGCCACTAGCCACTAGCCACTGGGGTGGATCGGTCATCGACGTCCGCCGCCCATCATGCCTCCGCCCATGCCACCCATCATCCCGCCCATGCCACCCATCATGCCTTGATAACCCAGTCCCTGTGAACTCTCGCGTTTCTTGGTGGACGCGGCGATCTCGTGATGATAAGTGGAATCGATGTCTTTGCGGACTTCATTCACGACGTCATCGGCCTGGTTGTGGACCGCGATCGTGCCATCCGACCGCAGCAAGGCGGCCAGCGCGGGCGCTCGATCGGAGGGCCGTTGAACCCCGCGGGCAATTGCTGGTAGCCGCCTCCGGAGACATCCAGGACGATCTGGTGAGTCGTGAAGTCGATGGGCACGGTCTTCTTGCCCGATCCATCCGAGACGGGTACAGGAGCCGTCCGTCGCTCGCCGATCAGCTCGCCGACGCTCGCTTCGAAGTTACGAGGGACCGTGACCCCATCGGCGGGATGGAACCGGACGACCTGGAATCGAACCTGGGCCTCGCTGCTCACGTTCGGCAGGGTGCCGATCGCATAGGGCATCACGTCGGGCGGCATCGTGACCGCTTCGGTTTCCTTGCTCCAGGGACCGATCAGGACCTTGTCCTTGGTGTTGGTGCCCGGGCTGACGTTCTCATAGTTGAGGTTGGGGTTCCAGACCACGACCGCAACTCGGTATTGATAGGTTTCGTCCGGCTCGACGGTGAAATCCAGGGCCCGGATCATGATCTTCTTCTCTTCGGACTTCCAGAAATTGCCGACGGCCTCGGTCGAACCCCCCATTGCCCCCATCATGCTACCCATGCCACCGCCGCGTTCCATCCCGCCCATCATGCGGCTCTGACTCTTCATCATGTTACCCATCATCGCACTCTGCTGACCGGCCATGGCTTGCATGCCGGCCATCCCGCCCATGCCGCCACGCATCGCGCCCATAGCGCCCATGCCCGGGGGAGGGTTCTTCACTTCAGGGGCCTTGACCTTCTCCTTGGGCACGAGCGAGGCGATATGAACCTTCTCCCAGAGACCGAATTTCAAGAACGGGAGGGGGTCCACCAGGTGCTCGGGCAGAACGTTCTCGGGAGCCAGTTCGTCGTCGGTTTCGGGGATGTTGTCGAGGATCTCGTAATTCTTCTTGGCGTCAACCTTCTGCCAGTCGGACCAGGTACCGTCCGACTGAAGGGTCTTTCTCTGGAGGTCGAGCCGCGCGTAATGGGGATGGGCTACTGCGGGATTCTTGAGGGCCGTGCGATAGTAGGCGAGCATCTGGGCATGGTCGAGGGTCCCGGTGATCGCCACCCAGCGATAGCCCTTGGTGACCTCCTTGTAGTTGCCCTTCTGCTCGATGGCTTCGGCTTCGCTCTTGGTTTCCTTGGTATCCTCCACTCCGCCGCCGGACAAGGCGGCCAATTTCTTCTTGGCCTCGAGCTTCCGTTCCTCTTCCTGCTCGCGCAGGATTTCCGACCTCGGCCTGGATTTCTTCTTCCTCTGGCCGCCCATCGCGCCACCCATCCCACCGCCCATCCCGCCGCTGGCCTTGGGTCGCCTGGTATTGCCCAATCGTTGCGTCTTCTGCTTCTCGGTTTCTTCGCCCTCCTTGAGCGGGATCCGTTCGCCGTTCTCGTCGAGCGCATAGACCAGGAGGCCGCCACGCCCGGGGTAAGCGTAGACCTCATCCACGGCCACGATCTTCGGGTTGTCGCGGATCAGGCCGGCACCGGGCTCGGGCGTGACCCACTCCCGCGCCGGCTTGTAATTGTCGGAGACCAGCGACACCTTGATCTGCTCCTCGACCGTCTCGGTGAAATTGGTCTTGGTGATCTTGTCCTGTTCCTCCAGACGTTTCACGATCGTCTCGCGATCCTCCTTGCGGTTGAGGTTGGTTTCCGCCTGCTCGGCGGCCTTCTTGACCTGATCGGGTGTGGTCTCGATCGTCGGCTTGGTCGCCGCGGCCCCCACGCAGACGAAGAAGATCATCGATGCGATCGCCATTCCGGCTTTCTCGCCGTGGCGCAAACCCAACCCCACCATTTGATCCACAATTGCGTTGGCGTTAGCCATATCGGCGTCTCCTCGTCGCGTGAACCTGAAGTGATCCGAACCTCTCAGCGTTTGATTCGTCGGCAGCTCGTCGAGGAATCGTAGGGTCGGTGCAACTCGTCGATCGCCCCGGAAAGGGCCCGTCGAACTTCGCCAACCCTACATGCCTCCGAGAAGCGATGGGACCGGCTTCCCGGTCCACATTCGAGAGAAAGTGACGATGCCCTATCCCTTGGGGACAGCTCCCTTGCCATCGGGCTTGGCCGCGGCATCGGCCGGCGCGGAGGGCTTGGCATCGGCCGCGGGGGCCGGCGCGGGCGCGGGTTTGGCCGCGGCATCGGCCGGCGCGGGCGCCTCGGTCTTGGCCGGTGCGCCCTCCTTGGCCGGCGTATCGGCCGACTTCTTCGAGGCGTCGGGCTCACTCGTCGGGGCGGCGGGTTTGGCCTCGACGGCGGGCTTGGCGGCCGCGGACTTGTCCTGGGCATCGCCCGTCGCGCCGGGTGTTGCCGGGGTGTTCGTCGCGGCCGGAGTATCGCCCAGGCTGGGCTCGGTCGCCGCGTCCTCGGGCGGGGGGGTGAAGAATCGCGCCTGCCCGTAGACCTTGACCTCGACGATATCGTAGTAGGGATCGAACAGCGACGGGCCCTTGGACTCCTCGATCTTCTTCTCGGTTTCCGAGCGCTCCTTCTTCTTATCGACGTTGCGGATATCTTGGCCCTTGCGCTGAGTAGCGGGGTTCGCTCCCATCCCCATCTGACCCATCATGCCGCCCATACCGGCACCCCGCCCGCCCGCGCCCATCATCCTCATCGACTGGCTCATCTGGCTCATCATGCCGCCGAAACCCATCTGGCCGCCGTTGCCCATCATCGAGCGCATCATGCCGCCCATACCGCCGCCCATCATCATGCCGCCACCGGCGGGCGCACTCCCCTTTTCGGGCTTGACCACGCGCGCGCCGGACGCGCCAGCTCGAAATCCATCACCTGGATCGACATCGGCGAGTTCTCCAGTTCGACCAGGAAATTCTGGACGTGATCCTGGTCGATCAGGACCGTCACGAAGATCGGGAGGATCTTGAACTGGCCTTTGTCATTGGCCGGCGTGATGTAATAGATCGTATCATCATATTTGGCGCCGGCACCAGCACCGCCACCCCGTTCGCCCATGCCGCCCATGCCACCCATGCCGCCCATCATCGAGCGACGGCCGGCCATGGCGCCCATGTTCCCCATCATGCCCCCGGCGGGAGCTGCGGCTTCGGCTTCGGCCGCGGACGCCTGGCCCGGTGCGAGGATTTCTTCGGCTTTCTTCGTCTCCTCGCCGTTGGCGAGCGAACGCTGGTCTTGCGCGGTGGGATTGCCCACTTCGAGGGATTCGATCTCCTTGATGTAGGCCGAATCCCAGTCGGTGGCCTTGGCGTTGACCTGAGCGATGACCTCCAGGACGGTTCGCTGGGCCCAGAGCCGCTCCTGCGCCGACCAGACCTTGCCGAGATCGGGCTTATCCTCGTCGGAGAAACTCGCGGGTCGGAGCAGCACCTCCTTGGAGGGTGCGGCCACGATGCCCTTGCCGGTCTCGTAGTCGAACGGCTTGAAGGTCTGGTAGACCATATCGACGTAGTCCGGATAGGCATGGCCGTAGTCGATGAATGCCACCTGGACGCGACCCGGGTCCTCGGTCTCGGGCCACTTGCGGCCCCATGTCTTGAACCGATTGGCCGTTTTGGGCCAGGTCAACAGGGGAGCCTGGCGCTCGTAGAGCTCCTTCCAGGCCTTGTTGACATCCTTGGTGACGACCTGAGTCTTCTCCTCGACGATCGGCTTGTAGGCATCGGTCGGGCCGCCGTTGGCGTATTTCTTCACGCCGCTCTCGGCGGCCTTGATGTCGCCGGCCTCCTTCACCGCCTTGGCCTTCACCGGCGCTGAACCCATGAAGTAAGCGATGGTCGCGAACAGGGCCGCGATGCAGATCGAGATCCAGAACCGATACTTGATGACTTGCCTGAGGAATTCCTTGGCCTGTTCCGTCGCGTCTTGTTGTGCCATGAGGCGCTCACCTTCCAGGAAAGGACCGTAATCTGTCGGTTCAGTCAGGACGCCCGGCCCAACCCGACCTCATCTCGTGAGGGCCGGGAAGGGGGGCGGTGGTTTCGATCGGACTCGCGAGAGTCCGGGGCCGGGAGCCGCTCGAGATCGTTGAGGTGCGGCTCCGCCCCCGGCCTGCGACAGTCGCCCAGGCGGTGGTCGGGAGAATTCAAGGCTTGGGCGGAGCTGCGGCCGGGGCATTACCCGCCGGAGCGGCCCCCCCGGGCGCCGCGGCCCCCCCGGGCGCCGCGGCGCCGGGGCGCCGGCCGCACCCGGCTGGCCGGTCGCGGCGCCCAGGGCGCTCTTCACCTGGGTATCCAGTTGCTCCGACTTCTTCCGCGAGGCCGCGTCGAGCTCCTTCTGCATATCCGCCATCGAGACCTTGACCGCCGGGTTGTTCTTCTCGGCCTCGGTCAACTCGTCCGCCTTCTTCTTCAGCATCTCGGCCCGTTCCTCGTCGGTCTTGGGACGTTGGTCCGGCGGGAGCGGCTGCCAGACGAGCTGGATCAGGAAGTCGGTGCGGGTCAGGGTCTTCCTTTGCTTCTTGAGCTCGGCATCGGACGTCCCGCCGGCCCCGTACATGCTCATGCCCTGGCCCATGCCGGCCATCATGCCTCGCATGCCTTGCATCCCCCCGCCTCCCATGGGTCCGCCCGCCATGCCGGGGCCATTCATGCCCCTCATCTGCCCCATCGCTCCCATCTGTCCCATCATGCCGCCCATGCCGCCGCCTTCACCGCCCGCCTCCGCGGCCGGGGCCGAGGCGCGAGCGAGCATCGGGATCGTGTTGCCCGCCAGGTTGTTGGTGCTCTTCCCCTTCTCGTTGGTCCATTCCTTCTCGATGGTCATCCAGCCGACGGCGACGTGGTGGATGCCGAAAAGCCGAAGTTGCGGGAGATTGAGCTTGGGGAGCACCTTATCGGTCAAGAACTGGACCGGCCCGAAGCTGGTCTTCCGCCGATCCGTCGAGGGCATGTCGAGCTGCTTCCGGATCTCGGGATTGGTCAGGTCGGGATAGGGGTTGTAATGGTGGCAGGCGATCTGCACGATCCAGCCCTCGCCGGTGGGCCCGGCGCCTTCCTTCGCATCCAGGGGATGCATCAGCATCTTGAATTTCGGGTCGAGCGCGGTGAACCACTCGCTCACATCCTTGCGATACACGGGCTTGATGGCGTCGATATGGACCCGCAGCTTCTCGAGCGTATCCTGCGCCTCGGGCGCATTCGGATCCAGGTCATACTCCTGCTCGGGATCGGGGAAGAACGAGCTGATCGTGGCCAGGAACTGCGGCCAGAATGCCCGGTCGGTCGGATCGACGATCAGCGCCTTGCCTTCCTCGTACTTGCTCGTCCAATCCCCCTTGGCCTTGTCGAATGCCGTCTGGATGCCCTTGCCGCGATCGGTCACGGTCTTGGCGCGCTTGACGGCCTCCTGGAACGGCACGCTGGTCACGGCCCAGAGCACCCGGATATCGCCCAGGGCGAACAGGAAGGTCAGGCCGAGCATGATCAAGGCCGAGGCGGCCAGCGCCCACGGCTTCTTGGCGCGAACCAGGCGAATCCGCTCGATCTCGGGCGGCAGGAGGTTCGTGCCCAGGCCGCCCCGATTGAGGCCCTGGACGCCCAGGCCGTAGGCCACCGCGAAAGAGGCCAGGTTGTCCTGGAACTGCGGGGCGCCTTTCACCTCGTCGCCGACGAGCTTCTCGAACGACTCGAGCCGCTCGATCTCCTGGTTGAGGTTCTGCTGGAGGAACTTCTGGAGGCCCGGCAGCTTGAAGCCGTTCCCCATCCCCACGATCTTCTTGATCTTGGCCGACCGGTTGATGCTCGAGTAGAAGCCGATCGAGCGGTTGACCTCGCTGGCGAAGTCGTTGAAGACGCCCCGCATCGCCGTGAAGATCGCCCGAGGATCGGGGGCCTTCGTGGCGTTCCGCTTCAGGTGCTCGGCCTTGGCGAAGGTGAGCTTCAGCTCCTTGGTCAGGGCGCGAGTGAAATGGTTGCCGCCGATCGGGACGTTCCGCTGCCAGATCCGATTGCCGTCGGTGATGATGAGGTCGGTGTTGTCGGCCCCGATATCGAGCAGGACCACCGAGTCCTTGGAGCCGCTCCCCTTGATCTGGTCGAAGCTGATGTAATTATAAAGGGCGATCGGGCTCATCTGGACGATGTTGACCTCGATCCCCGCGACGGTCAATGGCAGGATGGCCCGGTTGATCTGGTCGCGCTTCATGGCGAACAGCCCCACCTCGGCCATCGTGAAATCCTCGTCGCTGGCCTCGTCTTCGCCGCCGATCTGCTGGTACGCCCAGACGACCTCGTCGAGGGCGAAGGGGATCTGCTGCTTGGCCTCGAACTTCACGATGTCCGGGATCCGTTTCTTCTCGACCGGCGGGAGTTTGATGAATTTCACCAGCCCCGATTGGCCGGGCACCGCGATCGCGACCTTGCAACCCTTCAGGTCGTTGCGATCGGTGAAGGTGGCCAGGGCTTCCCGGACGAGCTCATCCGGATCCGCGTCGGGCTGACTCAGGATCTTGGGATATTCGATGAAGTCGAAGGCCTCGGCCACGACCTGCTCGGGCGTCTCGCCGGGGACGAGCTTGAGGGCCTTGAGTGCGGCCTGGCCGATGTCGATTGCCCAGACAGCCTGAATCTTCGGCATACGATCAGACTCCTTCCGAGCATCCGCGGCAGGGATTCCGCCCGGGCTCGGGACGACGTGTCAAGTTCCAGTCAGATGCGTTTCAATCGGCCAGAAGGGGCCAGAATCGTGTCCATGGTCCCGGAAGATCGCGAGAGTGTAACAAGCACGGGCCACAATCAGCGAGGGGCCCTTCGGAAAAATCGAGCACTCGATATCCACCTCAGGCCCGTTTCAAGACTACCGGTCGCAATATCTCCGGACCAGTCACCATAGATGACAACCCGAGCGTCGGTGGGGGACTGCCTTCATGTCGGTGATTGGCCCGAGCGACGACCTAACTACCCGCGCTTGTTCCTTTTTGATGATTCCAGGCCGAGAAAGTTCCTCGACCTGATTCAAATTCGAGACGATCGGCGATCGCTTCTCGCGGTTTCCCCAATTCCCGGGTCAACGCCATTTGCATAATCGGCCGACTTGCCCAATTTTATCACGTCGTTGCCGACGTGTCGGTGAAAGGCCGCCCTGTGGCGAAGAAACAGATCGCGAGAGTGTAACAAGCACGGGCCACAATCAGCGAGGGGCCCTTCGGAAAAATCGAGCACTCGATATCCACCTCAGGCCCGTTTCAAGACTACCGGTCGCAATATCTCCGGACCAGTCACCATAGATGACAACCCGAGCGTCGGTGGGGGACTGCCTTCATGTCGGTGATTGGCCCGAGCGACGACCTAACTACCCGCGCTTGTTCCTTTTTGATGATTCCAGGCCGAGAAAGTTCCTCGACCTGATTCAAATTCGAGACGATCGGCGATCGCTTCTCGCGGTTTCCCCAATTCCCGGGTCAACGCCATTTGCATAATCGGCCGACTTGCCCAATTTTATCACGTCGTTGCCCGCATGTCGCGAAACGTCACACAGACGCCGGAGGACCGGGAGGCCGCGAGAGAAAGGATGGACCGACCTTGATCGCTTCAGTGGACGATTGTCGATGCGATCCGGGATTTAACGAGAACATCCGACCCCAGGCCCCCCGATCGGGACATAGGAGTCGGATGCAACAACCGCTGAACGTCGTCATCGATCCCACGACACACTGGCCCGCGATATCACGCGCGGGTGCGACGCAGCATGCCTATCTCTGCTCCGCTCATTGAGGTGGAGCTTTTGGAGCAGGACCGCCCGGGGGAGGCCCACCTTCCGGAGGAGGTCCGCCTGGCGGGGGTCCACCTTCTGGCGGGGGTCCGCCCGGGGGAGGTCCACCACCGGGGAAGCCGCCCTTCCCGGGCGGGCCGCCGCCCGGAGGTCCGCCACCTCGACCCATCCGACGGTGCTCACGGTGACAGGCCATGCATGAACCCGTGAGCGATTCGTGGGCCTTCAACGCCGCGGCTCGGTCTTTCGCCTGCGCGGCCCGGTCGAGAGAACCGGCGGTCTCCGCGAACGATGCGGTCAATTGGGCCCAGGACTCTTTACTCCCCTTGGGCGGCTCGAGCGGACCGAGCTCGCGAGCGAGGCCGGCGTATTCGCTCGACTGCTTCTGGAGCGTACCCCAGTCGGGAGATTCGGACTTGAGTCCGTTGCCGATGGCCTTGGTCAGGGCCGACGGCCCGCGATCCAGCTTGGCCATGATGACCTTGATCGGGGAGGATTTTCCTTCCCGTTCGGGCCGACCAGGGCCCGGGCTGCCGGGGCCTCCCAGACCGGGGCCTCCGGTCGGCGGAGCATTCGGCGAATCGGAATCGTTCGCCCCGTCACACCCGACCCAGGCGAGCAACCCGGCCGAGATGATGGTCGACATCGTCAGTGTTCGAAACGACTTGAGCCTCATGAAGGAATTCCCCTCCTCGGGATCTGTCAGGATAACCAAATCATCGCGCGTTCCCGCCGGTTGAAAACGCCACGATCCCTGCAAACCAGGCCGGTCGTGGCGGTGGAAGCCGATCGATCAAGGCGTCGGAGTCATTTCTTGGCCGATTTCTTGCGGTACTGGATCGAGGCGGACTTGATCTCGGCATTCCCCTTCAGCTCATCCGCGAATGGGCCATCGCCGATCTTGATCGGCTTGCGGATGGTTTGATAGGTCCCATGTTCCCGGGCCGCCTCGATGGTCAGGACATAATCGCCGGGTTCCAACCGTTTGCCCTGATCATCCTTGCCGTCCCAGACGACGTCATACTTGCCGGGAGGTCGCGTCGGGCGAGCCACCGTCGCAACCATGTCGGTCTCGTTGACGAGGCGGCGAGTCTGGTCGTCTTTATACCATCGTTTGAGGTCGGGAATCCAACGCGGGCCCGGACCGCCGGCCTGGACCCACAGGATGAGGGTACGTACCGGGAATCCGTCCTTGTCCTCGACCCAGACCGCCACGTAGGGCCGTCGGTATCGACGGGCGTCGCCGCCCTGACGATTGATCTCGAACGTGATCAGCATCTCCAGGTCGTCGGGAGTCGCTCGGGAGGTCCCCACCCGCGCCGCCGCGTCGTCGCTCGACTTCAATCGTCCGGATTGATTCTGGCCGGCAACGGCCTCGAACGCCATCCATCGGGCGCTTCGCACGATGCGACCGTCGCTCGCGACGATCAGGCAGGCGACCCCGGGGAGCCGATCGGCCAGGCGGATGCTCTGCTCGGCGGGGAGGACGTTGAAGATCGTGGCCAGCGCATCGGCCTCGGCCGACCTCTCGGCGATCACCGTCGCCGAAGCCGTCCGGTCCACGGGCTGACCGGTCGCGGGGTCGATCTTGTGCGAGTACCATCGTCCCTGGATCCGGAACCCGCGCTGGGACTTGCCGCTGGTGGAGACCGCTCGGTCTCGGACCGCGATGGTGGCGATCGGTGCCGAGGTCTCCGTATCGGAACTCGGATCCGTGATCCCGACGGTCCGCGTGAGCTCGCCGCAAACGCGAAGGTCTCCCCCGACGTTGAGCACCAATCCCCGGACTCCTTTCCCGCTCCTCATCGCGACGTCGCCGGCCCGCTCGACGATATAGCCCTTGGCGATGGCATTCAAGCTGATCGGGCAGTCCGTCAACCGCTCCGCGGTGAGCGCCGCCGGATCGAGCCGCCAGGCGGGCGATTCCAACAGCGTCCTCGCACCCGCCAGCTCCTCGGCGGTCGGCGGACGATTGCGGCGAGTTCCTTCGACCCAGAGCCTCGTGTAGGCCTCGACGCGCGGTTCGAACGCTCCGCCGCTGAGCTCGCGATAGCGGTCGCAGAGTTGAAGGACCTCGAAGAGCTCGGGAGAGACCTTGACCGGAGCTTTCGGGGCGGCCTGCCATCGGCTGAGCTCGCTATTCGGGTCGTATCCGCTGAAGATCGCCGAGAGCCGATCGATCTCCCGGAGGACCTGATCCTCGGCCCGACGGGCCGCGCCCTCGGAATCCGCCAGCACGCGCAATTCCAGGGACGTCCCCATCACGTTCTCGTGATGAAAGACGAACGGCTCGGAGGCATGGACGGCGTTCAGGCAGAGGACCCAGGTCAAGACGCCCATCGCCGTGGTAAGGCGGTGCGCGGGACTGATCATGATGGTTTCCCGTGGTGGAAGGTTGAAATCGATATCAACGTCAGATGTCGCCGCCCGGTGGCGGGCCGCCCTGGCCGTTCCGCCGCCCGCCCTTGCGAAGAGGCCCACCGCCGTCCGGTACAACCGGACCGTTACGGCCCCGTCGCTGGGCATATTCGGTCACCTCGGCCTTATCGAGGAATCCATCCTTGTTCGCGTCGGCCCGATCCATGATCGGCCTCAGCCGCTCGGGAAGCTCATCCTTGCTCAGCTTGCCGTCGGCGTTCTTGTCATAGGTCATCAGGGCGGAGACCATCGCCGCCGGGTCGTTGCCGGGGCCCTGGCCCGGCCCGCGGCCGCCGAATCGGCCCGGGGCTGGGAACATCTCCTCGCGGCTGAGCTTCCCGTTCTTGTCCTTGTCCAGAGTCTTGAGCGCGGCGGTCGCGTTCTCGATTTCCTTCGCGGACAGCTCGCCGTCGCCGTCGGCGTCGAGGGCCAGCAGCAATGGGATTTGCATGCCCATCGGCCCCCCCTCGGGGCGACCGACGCGGCCCCCCGGTCCTTGTGCTTCGGCGATGGTCAGATAGGCGAGCACGCAGAGCAAACCCGCGGCCACCGCCCACAATCTTCGGTCGAGCATCGGTCAGAGCTCCTGAGTCAAAGGTCCGGGACGGGTCGCTCGCCGGACAGCGAGTCGATCTCTCTCGAAAGAGCGATTTCGCGCGGCCGGCGGTTACGAAAAATGCCGACCAGGTACGAAAAAACCAACACGCCTTCGTCGATGAGTCGCCGGTCAAGCCTTGGGGGTGAATCCCAGGACCAGGTTGACGGGCCGCGAAACCGAGCGTCTACCCATCTAGGAACGTGGGAACGCCGGGCCTGGAGACAGTCGAAATACTCCGGATTCCCCCGATTCTCCCGCCACCCGCCACCCGCCACCCGCCACCCTTGAAGTGGAGACAGTCGAAATACTCCGGATTCCCGCGCATCCCGGTACAATGCTATCGAATCGCGCGGATTCCGATCGCGGCGGGGCCCCCCTCTCGTTCGACGAATCGTCAACGTCGCCGGCCAGCAGCACTGTCTCCAACCGGCGATCGTCATCGATCATAATGGGTCGGAAGTCTCCGAGATGCCCCCGCGTACGTTATCCAATATAGAGGGGATCGCCCCGGCGCCAGCACAGGTCGCGACGATGGACGAGTCCAACGAGGTCCGGGATTTGCTCGACCGTGTCCAGCAGGGCGATCAGCTCGCGCTGGCCGACCTGTTCTCTCAGCACCGGGATCGCCTGGGGAGGATGGTGGAATTCCGGCTCGACGGCCGCCTGAAGGGCCGGGTTGCCACATCCGACGTCCTGCAAGAGGCGTACATCGATGCACTCAAGCGGCTGCCGCATTACCAGGCGGATCCGGGCATGCCGTTCTTCCTCTGGCTCCGATGGGTGACCGTGCAACGGCTCGTGGAGGTGCATCGGCAACATCTCGGGGCGCGGATCCGTGATGCGGGTCGGGAGGTCTCCCTGGGCCGGGGCGAGGGACCCGCGGCGAGCTCCGCCAGGATGGCCGAGTTCATCGGCGACCTCACCTCCCCCAGCCAGGCGGCCCAGCGTGCCGAGACGATGGCCCAGCTCCAGCAAGCCCTCGACGCCCTCGACCCGATCGATCGCGAGGTCCTCGCCCTCCGCCACTTCGAGGAGCTCAGCAATCGCGAGACCGCCGAGGTGCTCCAGATTCAACCGGCCGCCGCCAGCAAACGTTACGTCCGAGCCCTGGAACGCTTGAAGGATGCTTTATCCGAGCTGACCGGGTTTGATCCGGAGATCCCATGAACGACGCACGATCGGCCGGAAATCTCGAGGTCACTTCCGACCATGCCGCGGACGCCGCCCTCGACCCGTTCGATCGGGTGGCCGAGGAGTTCGTCGAACGATGCCGGCGCGGGGAAGCTCCGACGATCGCCGAGTACGAGTCACGCTATCCCGAGCACGCCCGCAAGATCCGCGACCTGCTCCCATCCGTCGCGATGATGGAACAGCTCAAGAGGCGGGCCCGCTCGAGCAAGGATGCGGAGTCCGAGTCCTCGGAAACCCTGCCGGACCGGCTGGGGGAATACCGGATCATCCGGGAACTGGGCCGCGGCGGAATGGGGATCGTCTACGAGGCCGTCCAGGAGTCGCTGGGACGACACGTCGCGTTGAAAGTCATCCCTCGCCATGGAATCCTCGACAGCAAGCGACGGCTGCGGTTCCAGCGCGAGGCCCAGGCCGTCGCTCGACTCCACCACACCAACATCGTCCCGATCTTCGCGGTCGGCGAACACGAGGGCCTTCCTTATTACGCGATGCAATACATCGCGGGAAACGGCCTCGATCAGCTCCTGGAAACCTGGCGTCGTGAGGGTATCCACCGGGACGGGGCCCACTGGCGATTCGTCGCGAAGGTGGGCATCCAGGCCGCGGAGGCCCTCCAGTACGCGCACGACCAGGGGATTCTCCACCGCGACATCAAGCCCGCGAACCTGCTGATCGACGAGCATCAGGTCGCGTGGATCACCGATTTCGGACTGGCCAAGCTCATCGGTCGCGAGGACTTGACGGAGTCGGGAGACGTCATCGGGACGCTCCGATATCTCGCGCCCGAGTCCCTGCGGGGCCAGACCGATCATCGGAGCGACATCTACAGCCTGGGCCTGACCCTCTACGAGCTGCTCACCCTCCAACCCCCGTTCGGCGACCTGAGCCCCAGCGAGCTCCTGCGTTGCGTCACGGCGGAGCAGCCGGCGCGGCCGAGGGCCCTCGACCAGACCATCCCGCACGACCTCGAGACGATCATCCTGAAGGCGACCGCGCGCGAGCCCGGCGATCGCTACGCGACGGCCGGCGCGCTCGCGGACGACCTCCGCTCCTATCTCGACGACCGTCCGATCCTCGCCCGACGCGCCAGCGCCCTCGAACAACTCACGCGATGGTGCCGGCGGAACAGATGGCTCGCCGCGGCGACGGCCACGGCGGCGGCCTCATTGCTCCTGGCGGCCATCTTCGGCCTGGTCGGCTACGCCCTCACGACCCGGGCGCTCATCCGAGAAGAGCTGCGTCGTGAAGAGGCCGATAGCGCAACCAAACGCGCCGAGGCGAATGTCGCCCTCTCACTCCGGTACTTCAGCGACCTCTTCAACAAGCTCGCCGATCGCGGCGAGTTCGATTTCGTCCTCGATGGCCTCGGGCCCAATGCGCCCCCCATCGGCCGACGGCACCAGGGCGGCCCATTTGGCGGACCTCACGGCCCGGATCAAGACGGACCGTTCGGACCTCCGCGCCAGGATCCGGGCGGACCGCCCGGGCCTCCCCGCCCGGACACCACCGAGAACAACGCCGCGATCCTCCAGACCGTACTCGAATTCTTCGACGAGTTCGCCGAGCGGAACGAGACCGATTCGCGGCTCCAGGGGGAAGCGGCGCAGGCGCATCGCAAGGTCGCCGCACTGTACCGGCGGCTCGGCCACGATGATCGGGCGGACGAGGCCCATGCTCGGGCGATGGGACGCTTCGAACGACTGGTCGTCCAGTACCCGAAGGATCGGGATTATCGTTTCGAGCTGGCGAGGACCTACGCGCTGGATGACCAGTATTCCCGCACTTCCGTCACGCCCGAGCGGCTCGAGACGGGAATCAAGAAGGCGCTTCCGGTCATCGAGTCGTTGGCCGCCGAGGCGCCCGACGCGGTGAATTACGTGATGGCGCAGGCGCGCTGGAAGGCCCGACTCGCCGGTGCGCTCCACCAGCTCGGCCGATCATCCGAGGCCGAGACCTACTATCGCCAGTCGATCGCGCACGATGAGTCGTTGCTCGACCGCGTGGGGGAGCCGACCGGCGTCCACTTGATTCTGGCGACCAACCGCGAGGCCCTGGCGAATGTGTTGATGGCCCTGGGTAAGCGGGAAGACGCGCGGAAATACCTCGATCAGGCCGCCGACGAGCTGGAATCCATCCGGACCGAGGGTCGCGAGATCGGCCGGGGCGGATACCTCGCCGACAAGCTCTCATGTCTCGCCGATTCGTACAGTCGCCTGGGCGAGAAAAGCCGTGCCGCGGACTTGAAAGAGCGTGCCAACCGGATTCGCCCGCGCGGTGGTCCACAGGGCGGTCGTGGCGGCGGGGGACGCCCCGCCGGCGCCGGCGACGACCATCGACGCCCCGGAGGCCCCCAGCCGCATGATGACCCGCCCCCTCGTCCATGATCGGGTCGAAGCATCGGGAATCCCTCGATTGGAACACAGTCCTCAAACTTGCGACACTTTGCCGGTGAGGACTCGATAGGAATGAGCCATGGACAAGGGAAAGGTCGGGGAAGTCATTGCATTTTCATCCGCAAGAGAGCTGGAAAAATGGCTTGCCGAGAACCATACGAAGTCTAACGGGATTTGGGTGCGGTTCTTCAAGAAGAACTCAGATGTCCCGTCGGTTGCTTATGATGAAGCTCTCGACGCGGCACTTTGCTTCGGCTGGATCGACGGCCAGCTCAAGAAGTACGACCAGGTGTCGTGGCTGCGCAAGTTTACGCCGCGACGCCCCAAAAGTGTTTGGTCCAAGAGAAACAGAGGGCATGCCGAACGGCTCATAAAGGCCGGGAAAATGCACGAGGCCGGGCTTCAAGAGGTCGAGGCAGCTAGAAAGGACGGCCGCTGGAAAGCCGCTTACGACTCGGCCCAAGAAATGGTGGTTCCCGATGATTTTCTGACAGAGCTGGGCAAGAACTCAAAAGCCAAAGCTTTCTTCGAAACGCTAAACCGAGCCAATGTGTATGCGATCGTCTGGAGATTGCAAACCGCGCAGAAGCCTGAAACGCGGCAAAAACGCCTCAAGACAATCCTGGCGATGCTCGCTGAGGGACAGAAGTTTCATGATTGAGGAAGAGTCTGTCCCGGAAGGGGATCGGAGCCCCCGCAGGGGGCGTCATCGTAGAGACCGGGGCGCCAGCCCGGGGGAGCCGGGCGCGGTCCCCGCCGTCCGGAGCCCCAAAGGGGCGACATCGCCGGGCGGAGGTCTCGGGGAGGTGTCGCCCCTTCGGGGCTCGGGAGGGTGGGAATGGGGTCGCGCGAATCCCCGGGGCTGGTGCCCCGGTCTCTACGATCCCGCCCCTGCGGGGCTTACGAGACAGACTCTGAGAGCGGTTCATCCCACGGGCGTGGCCCTGAGCACCAAGCCTCCGGCGAAAAACGGCGAAGATTGACGCCTCCCCCCCCCGATATCGTAAAAAGTGGGGAAAAAAGGGGGAAACTCCCAACCAGGGGGGAGCCCATAACAACCCCACCGAAAAAAACCCCCGGCCATCCACAAAAACCCCCCCGCCCCAAAGGCCCCCGCCGGGGTTCACCCCCTCGCAGCACACAAGACACGCGCCCGCCCACCCCTAACCCACCAAAAGAGCGGCGCGCCTCCCCCACCCCCGCAGAAAAATCTCCTGCCCCCCCGCCTCCTCCGCCGCCGCCGCGGCGTTAACGACGGCCCCCCCCCTTCCCCCCGCGCCCCCGCCGCGCCCACACCCCCCCCCCCCCCCCCAATATAAAAGGGGAGAGCGCGCCCCCCCCCCCCTCCCCCCGCACCACCGCACAAAATCTCTATCACCCCCGCGACGCTCCCTTCCCTCCACGGCTACGCCCCCGGCCAACCATCCATCGCAAAGCAAGATCCTGCCGATTACTACGGGGCCGCTCCACTCCAGCCTCCCCCCTCCTGTCACCGACTATGCGCCCCCTCCCCCCTCGGCGTCGGCGAGGCGAAGGACATCCCTGCCAGAACCCACAGGCCTCCCCCACGCGAAACAAGCCGGGAAGGACGGCCCTCCAGCGGGAGGACCCCCCACCCAGGCGACACACGCCACAAAAAACGGGCGGCAACCCCCCCCTTCCCCCCCCCCCCCCGGATTCGAAGAGCCTCCTTCCCGGCACGCCGGCGATGGTCGAGCTTCAGCCCACGCTCCAGCGCGCCCGGGACGCCGGCATCGGTCTCGTCGGTATGAAAGCGGCCCGCTACTTATCGTCCCGCGGCGGTAAGGAGTTGCAGAAGGCCTTTGACGGGCACTACGGCGACAAGCTGATGCAATCGGGGCTTTCGGCCTGGCAACGGTCCTACGCGTTCGTCCTCGCCCACGGCGTCAACGTGGTCAATTCCGACATGCAGAACTTCGCCCATTTCAAAGACAACCTCGCAGCCGTCCAGCGCTCGGCGGAGCTCTTCGTCACGGCTTGATCGACGCCGACCGTTTTTTGGTCCACCGCGCCGCCCGAGAGTGAAAATCCTCCGGTGACGGAACCGCGCCACCATTCGCCGGGCCGATATTCCTGTCTCGATCCTGTTGAACTCTGTCAATGCTGTCAGAACTGGATTTAAATCCCGTGAAGCCAAGGTGACAGGATCCAACGCTCGGGCGCGAGCCCGAGAGAACTCGAACGAGGCGGGGGCCGATCTTCCTCGGAACCGGGCGCCCCGAAGGGGCGACATCGCGCGCGGCTCGGCGGAGCGCGATGTCGCCCCTTCGGGGCTCCCGTAAAGAGGGAAGCCGGTGCGTTGCGGATGGTCCCGGGGATGAAATTCGGCATATTGCGCCACTTCGGGGAATTTGTGATTCGGCATTTAACACCAGACGCCCCGCCAGGTCATTTCGCGATCCTCAGTCCTTTGAGCAGGAAGGTCATGGCCTTGACGGCCGCGTCGCGGCCCTTGACCGCCGTGACGCCGGCGATGACGTCGCCGACTCGGCAGGCGCCGTCGAAGTCGCCGTTGCCCATGTCGGCGAAGATGACCGACGTCCCTTCGATTTTAGCCGGTTCGGCCATGTCGCCGAATTCTTCGAGGTGGGCCTTGTACTTGGCCAGGACTTCCGCGGCGTTATCGGCGGATTTGCAACGCGCAACGAAGGCGGTGAACTCGGTCTCGCCGTCGCGGTATTTGGCCACGAACGCGTTGGTCAGGAAGTCGAGCCCCAGGGCATCGACCATGAAGTATTGGACCGTATCGTCGACCCGATTCTTCGCCGGGAGCATGGCGAGACCCCATAGCTCGTCCGCTTTGCCTTTCAGGCGATTCGCCAGCGTATCGGCCAGGGCCGATGCCGCTTTCTGGGCCTCCTCGTCGGGTCCCGATGTCAGGATCGTCGCATAGTATTGGCCCTTCCGGAAGAATAAATCGGCCCCGGTGCGGTGGCCGCCGTCGCCGGTTGCGATGGCCTTGCCGCCAGGCGAGCGCTCGACCGAATAGACGCCGAAGGCGCCGAGGTGGGTGGTCATGTCGTAGAGGAAGACGTCGATGAATTTGGATGGGTCGTTCGCTTTGGAGAAGGTGACGAAGGTCATGCCGGTCACGTCGTAGGATTGAAACAGTTCGGACCGGCCGTCGATCTTCTCGTACAAGTTGGCTTCGGTATAGCGTTCAACAAGGCTCTTTTTCGCGAAGCCTTCGGGCGTGAGGCCCTCGAGTGCCCGGGCGATGGTTTCCGTCTTGGCCTTCATTTCGGCCGTGATCCGGGGCGGGGCGTCTTTGACGGAGCCGACGGGGTCCTGGGCGGCGACGAAGACGGGGAATACAAACGGCAGCGCGGCCAGCAATCCTCTCATGGGATACTCCTTTTTCGGGGCTGTTCTTACGGTATGGGATAGTCGCCGCGAAAGGCAAGACCTTTGGAGATAGCGTCGCCAGGTTGCCCTAACCCCTTGTATTCTGGGCGCGGTGTCTCCAGGCTCCCTTCTTCACGCTCCGTCAACTTGCTGGTGTCTTCCTTATCGGAAGACGATGTCTCGGAACCCATGGGGGCTTCCACAGAGCCTGGCAGGCGGCCACTTGAAGATTAGACCACGCGGGTTTCCGCTTCATGTGAGTGCTTGGCCGGTCGAATCACAATCTCCACGTCCCGGCCCAGGGCGTTCAAGAACCGGAATAGCCGGTCGGTTGAGAACCCGTCGAGCTTGCCCCGAAGCAAGGCGGACACCTTGGGTTGGTCGATGCCGAGGAGCTTCGCGGCCCGGGCCTGCGTGAGCTTTCGCTCCGCGATGATGTCGGCGATACGCTGCACCAGCTCCGCTTTCGCCATGAGCTCTTCCGGGTTCTTAAGCCCCAGGTCGGCGAACACGTTTCCGCTCGACTGCTCAACGGGGACCGACTTCTCGCCCTTCTTCTTCTGCTGCTCTTCTTTCCTCATGGTGTTCCTCTGCTGCCTTCAGGCGCTGCCGGATGAGGTTCATCTCGGCCACCGGCGCCTTGATGCCCTTCTTCGACTTTTTCTGGAAGGCGTGGAGCACGTAGACGGCACCCGCGAACTTCACCGTGTAGACGGCCCGGTACGTGCTCCCGTCGTGGTCCTCGACCACTTCGAGTACCCCCGCCCCACCGAAGCCCTTCAAGACCTTCGCGTCCCGGTGCTTGCGGCCAAGCTGGGCTTGCCAGAGGGCAAAACCCATCGAATGGCTGACCTCCTCCGGGAACTCTCGCAAGTCAACCCGGCTGGAGCCTATCCAGAAGAGCGGCTTGGATTCCTCGGTTTCGCCGTTGCTCATTATAGGCCAATTCTGGCATATTCATGCCCGGTTTGCAAGGGATATCTCCCGAAAGCCATTCGAGCCCCCGCAGGGGGCGTAATCGTATCGCTCGGGGCGTTAGCCCCGAGATGGTCGGGGACCACCCATGATCTCCCCTCCGCGTCGCCGCAAGGCCCGGCGACGCCGGGCCTTGCGGCGGCGCGCCAGGGAAAAGTTTGGGGATCGTCCCAAAGTCCCCGCTCCGCAGGTTGACAGTTCGAGAGCGGCTACGTTGCCCGCCGTCCATACCAACCCGAAGCGTGAGCGAGGATCTTTCCCTCACTATCGCAAGGACTTACGGCAGACCTCGCTGACGCTTCGGGTTAGTATGAATCGTCGTCGCGAGTGTCAGGTCAGAGACGCCGTCAATCCCCGGGTCTTGGGACGATCCCAAAGTTTGTGCATCGTCGGTAATCGGGGGCTGACGCCCCGAGCCATACGATCCCGTCCCCATTCGGGGGCTCGAAATACCTTCCGGAACAGACTCTGAATCCATGAGCGCTGCGATTTTCGACCGGCAGAGCGCCACGGTTTTCGATCGGTGATGACAAGTGTCGTCGTCAAGGTCGAGCTGGACCAGTTCGGCCCGTGATATGTCCTGGATCAAGCCGGGTAGGCCACTGTTGGCCGAGATACAAGACGCAGGGCGTTCAAAGAGCTTCAATGGGGCCACGACGCGGGGCTCGTGGAAGACACAACGGACCACGGACAACTGACCACGGACTAAAGGAAGTTCGTCCTCAACAACACAGGAGCGGGACTTGTTCCGGCGAGAGAGATGTCGGAGAATGGCGGGATGGAGATCCCAGGGCGAGTCCATAACGGTGTCGTGATTCTGGAAGGTGATCCGCCGTTGCCGGAAGGCGCGTTGGTGACGGTCTCGTACCCCGTGGCCCCGAGGACGAAATCGTCCGAAACCCATCGCAGAGTCCGATTACCGTTGGTGTCCTCCGATCGGCCAGGAACCCGCCGGTTGACTGCGGATGGCGTCGCGGAACTCCTGGACGAGGATGATGTTTCCGCCTGATATCAACCTCTGGCTGGCCCTCACCTTGCGAATCTCACGTCCATCACGCCGTCGCCCGGGATTGGTTCGAGGGCTTGTCGAGTGAAAAATGCTCGTTCTGCCGCATGACACAGCAAGGATTCCTGCGATTGTCAACGAACCCGAAAGCATTTGACGTGGAATCGATGACACTGTCGGACGCATGGCGGATGTACAACGCGTTCCTCGGCGATCCGCTCATTTCTTTCTCCGACGAACCATCCGGAGTCGAGGCGTACTGGAGGGGCTATATTCAACTCCAGTCCTTCTCGACCAAGATTTGGGACGATGCATTCCTGGCCGCCCTCTCCAGGGCCGCCGATTACGAGTTGATCACCCTCGACAAAGGGTTTGCCCTCAAGCTTCAATGGGGCCACGACGCTGGGGTCGTGGAAGACCATGAATCGCATTGTCGTTGACGATCGGCGAAACTCGTGCTTCAATGGGGCCACGACGCTGGGGTCGTGGAAGACGGCGGCTCTCGCTGCCCGCGACGGCCGAAGATCAGACGCTTCAATGGGGCCACGACGCTGGGGTCGTGGAAGACGTTGGTTGTTTCGTCGCAGCTCAACCAAGGATACGGGGCTTCAATGGGGCCACGACGCTGGGGTCGTGGAAGACACCGGGACGTGCTCGACATGCTGGAATACTACGCGAGGCTTCAATGGGGCCACGACGCTGGGGTCGTGGAAGACGCGGCACGACCGGGTCGATCGAAGCAGACGTCCAGGCTTCAATGGGGCCACGACGCTGAGGTCGTGGAAGACTCCGGCCGTCCGTGGGCTCGGAATTCGTTCGGTCATGCTTCAATGGGGCCACGACGCTGGGGTCGTGGAAGACGCGGACACCGGCTGGAGTGTCCGCCATGAATTCCAATGGCTTCAATGGGGCCACGACGCTGGGGTCGTGGAAGACGCTGCGACCTGCGATCGCGCCGGTCGGGCACGGTCCCGGCTTCAATGGGGCCACGACGCTGGGGTCGTGGAAGACTCGTGTCTGCCATGATATCATTGACTGCGTATTACTTGCTTCAATGGGGCCACGACGCTGGGGTCGTGGAAGACGCCGCGGCATGTCCGGTGCAGCTCTGGTCGACCAGGACGCTTCAATGGGGCCACGACGCTGGGGTCGTGGAAGACCGCCGGAATGGACGGGCTGAGCGAGGCGTACGATCCACGCTTCAATGGGGCCACGACGCTGGGGTCGTGGAAGACGCCCGACCGACATGCTCGCTGCAAGCGTCCGATGATCGCTTCAATGGGGCCACGACGCTGGGGTCGTGGAAGACCGCCGACGCTGACGTCGGCGATCGCCGTGTCCGCGTCACGCTTCAATGGGGCCACGACTCTGGGGTCGTGGAAGACCGACGGCCGACCGGCTCGATGCTCGGAGAACGCGGTCCGGCTTCAATGGGGCCACGACTCTGAGGTCGTGGAAGACGCCGCGAGCGGCTGACGGCTGCCGCGGCCGACTGCAAGCTTCAATGGGGCCACGACTTTGAGGTCGTGGAAGACGCTGCGGTGCCGAGCGTCCGGTCGTGCGGCGACGACGCTTCAATGGGGCCACGACGTTGAGGTCGTGGAAGACGCTCGCGCAGGTCGCGACGGCCGAGCATGAGCTGCTCGCTTCAATGGGGCCACGACGTTGAGGTCGTGGAAGACCCCGACGATCCACGGCCCAGCGCCGACCAGCGCCGATCGCTTCAATGGGGCCACGACGCTGAGGTCGTGGAAGACGCGATCGCCAGTCAGCGCGTCGCTTCAATGGGGCCACGACGCTGGGTCGTGGAAGACCGAGCCGGCGTCGATCGCGGCTTCAATGGGGCCACGACTTTGAGGTCGTGGAAGACCACGTCGCGGCGACGGCGTCGAGGCGATCGGCCGACAGCTTCAATGGGGCCACGACGCTGGGGTCGTGGAAGACCTGGCCGACACGGCGCTCGGCCGGATCGACGTCGTGCCGCTTCAATGGGGCCACGACGCTGAGGTCGTGGAAGACGTCGGATCGTCGGCGGGCTCGTATCGCGGGCGATGACTGCTTCAATGGGGCCACGACGTTGGGGTCGTGGAAGACGCGATCGGCGACGTGCAACGTGCTGGCCGCGATCGACACGCTTCAATGGGGCCACGACGTTGGGGTCGTGGAAGACGCGATCGGCGAGTACGGCAACGGCCGGCGATGCCACGACGCTTCAATGGGGCCACGACGCTGAGGTCGTGGAAGACGACGATGCGACGCCAGCGCAACTGATCGCCGGTGATCGGCTTCAATGGGGCCACGACGTTGAGGTCGTGGAAGACGCCGGACGTCGATGCGCCGATCGTGACGCCGGTGACAGGCTTCAATGGGGCCACGACGTTGGGGTCGTGGAAGACAGAGCCGTGACGGCAAGGCTGGCGAGTGCCCGGCTGAAGCTTCAATGGGGCCACGACTCTGAGGTCGTGGAAGACCCGCGGTCACGGATCGCCGAGCCTGACTCGAACGTGATGCTTCAATGGGGCCACGACGCTGGGGTCGTGGAAGACTCGCGACGTCCGACACTCACGCGATGACACGGTGACCAGCTTCAATGGGGCCACGACGCTGGGGTCGTGGAAGACGCCGGCCGACTCGCGAGCGCGGCCGCCGAGGCTCGACGCTTCAATGGGGCCACGACGCTGGGGTCGTGGAAGACGCTGCGCCGAGACGTCGAGCGCGACGTCGCGCAGTACGCTTCAATGGGGCCACGACGCTGGGGTCGTGGAAGACGCCGCGATCGCTCGACGATCGGCCACGGCCGAGCATCGGCTTCAATGGGGCCACGACGTTGGGGTCGTGGAAGACCGGCGCACGACCGACGCGAGCTCGCGACGCCATGCTCGCTTCAATGGGGCCACGACGTTGAGGTCGTGGAAGACGCGACGCGCGACGCGGACCGCGACGCGGCTCGATCACGCTTCAATGGGGCCACGACGCTGGGGTCGTGGAAGACCGGACGCCGGACCGTGACGGCATCGCGAGTCGACCAGCTTCAATGGGGCCACGACGCTGGGGTCGTGGAAGACCTGCGATGCTCGATCGGCGAGCTCGCATGGCCGACGTGGCTTCAATGGGGCCACGACGTTGGGGTCGTGGAAGACCAGCGAGCCGTCAGCGAGCTCTCGAGCGCCGATCCGTCGCTTCAATGGGGCCACGACGCTGGGGTCGTGGAAGACGCATCGGCCGATCGGTCGATGCCATCGGCCGCTGACACGCTTCAATGGGGCCACGACGCTGGGGTCGTGGAAGACCGTCGACGATCCGAGCGCGCATCGCGGCGCGAGCTGGCGGCTTCAATGGGGCCACGACGCTGGGGTCGTGGAAGACTCGATGGCTCGATCGGCGAGCCGCGACGAGCCGATCGAGCTTCAATGGGGCCACGACGTTGGGGTCGTGGAAGACGCCTGGCGATCGCTCGACGCCGGGCGATCACGAGCCGATGCTTCAATGGGGCCACGACGCTGGGGTCGTGGAAGACGCGTCGACGTCGGATCGACCGGACGCGTCGGACCGCAGCGCTTCAATGGGGCCACGACGCTGGGGTCGTGGAAGACGCCGCGATGCCGGACGCGCCGGCGTCCGGCGACCGTCAGGCTTCAATGGGGCCACGACGCTGGGGTCGTGGAAGACCCACGGTCGCTCGCGACGGCGACGCACGGTCGTACCGCTTCAATGGGGCCACGACGCTGGGGTCGTGGAAGACCGCCGCGGCCGTCGCGACGCGGCCGCCGATGCGCGACGCTTCAATGGGGCCACGACGCTGGGGTCGTGGAAGACACGCGGCGATCGACCGGCCGAGCCGGTCGCTCGACGCGGCTTCAATGGGGCCACGACGCTGGGGTCGTGGAAGACCAGCGAGCTCGCCGACCGACCAGCGCCGGCCGATGCCAGCTTCAATGGGGCCACGACGCTGGGTCGTGGAAGACCGTGCACGGCGATCGACCGGCGCCGGACACGCCGCGTGCTTCAATGGGGCCACGACGCTGGGGTCGTGGAAGACCGGTCGAGCGATGCCGACGCTCGGTCCGCCGATCGGCTTCAATGGGGCCACGACGCTGGGGTCGTGGAAGACCCGCTGACGCCGAGTCGGCGATCGGCCGCGATCCGCGCTTCAATGGGGCCACGACGCTGGGGTCGTGGAAGACGGCCCGCCCTCCAGGCCGTTACGAGTCAACAACTTGTGCATAGCTCCGCGAGAGGTTACCGATCGAATCGGCTCGGCGTATAGCCGGCAGATCGGTCGTGCGACCGAAGTCTTTGACCACCAACCGGTTTTGACTCGCGAGAGGGGGTCATGCATCAATTTGAACCTAACAACCGGATTGTCAAAGAACTTCCGGTCGAACTCCGGCGAGACTACCATTCCACCACCGCGCCGCTCGCGGAGGTTTCGTGAATAAAAAGATACCCGGACTCAACGCCCGGGTAAAGCAGGTCATCATGCCTCTTCTCTTGATCCTGAGCTAATGTCCCCTCGTCCCATCCGGCTGGGCCAGGAACAAACCGAGACCGAAATGGCATGAGTGACCGAGTGCGATCGGCCCGGAAACAGGTCGCGGAAATCGCAACCGGAAGAGCCCTCGGGGTCGCGAGCCAGCGTCGTCGCCGGCCTTGCGACGATACAGGCGAAATTGGAGCGGGCGAAGGAGAGAACGCGTCCCCACATGATCCAGGCGTTCGATCGTCATCCCTTCCTGGTAAAGGTCGCGCCTCCGGAGTTCCTCGAGCAACTCCTGCTCGACGAACTTATCTCGCCCGTCCAGAGACTCGAAGAACTCCCGAGGGTCCCGTTTCTTCCCGCGACGTTTCAAGTGGCGTGTCACAAGAAAGGGAGTCGCGGAAACCCACTCGGTCGATTCCCCCAACAGGGCGCCTCGGAATTCCGTTACCGCCCCCATCCCGATCATGAGCGCTGGCACTTTCTCGCCGTCGGCGAGCGTCAGATGACGCAACCTGTCGATAGCCTGGCGCTCCAACGGCTTGAATCCCATCTTCGCATAGATGGTGAGGTGATCGAGGTGTCCGTCCCCATCCTCATCCGTCGGCAGGAAGAAGGCGTGCTCGTGGCGACATCGAGGCCGGCCCTCTTCATCTTTACCCCACAAAGCGGGCGACCGCCTCCAGACATCCTCGTCGGGTAAGGACGATTCGTCCCGCAGAGCGAGAGACTTGCAAATGGACAGCAGGGAGCGGCGTGCCTGCTCGGCGACCGGAAGGGACTCGGTTATCAGCGGCAGCACCGGGGCGTCGAGTGCGATGCGGGCCAGGGTTGCGGGCGGGCGTCTTTGAGCGTTCACGATCGGCCGGCTCCCTGTCGCCTCCTTCGGGCGCGTGTAGTTCATCCACATTGTCCCGGGAACCATCGACCACCTCTCTCGATAGATGGTTTCGGTATCAATGCACAGATGCCAGCGCGGGCAATCGAACAGGAATTCGGACGGGTTTATCTGCCCTCTCGCCAATTTCTTCCCGTCGAACTTCGGATAGTGATCGTCGCCGAATACGGTATTCGGGTCGGGACAGAGCACCGGCACGGGATCGGGGTCGTGCGAGTCTGCGAGCCCAAGAGGAGTATCGACCGTGCCACGGAACAACTCGGCCTGAACCCAGCTCTCGGCTCGTCCCAGCGACGATAGGTTTGGGAGCAAGTTCGACAAGGTTTTGCTTTCCTCGTCGGACAGTTCGACTCCGTCCCATCCGATGAAGAGAGGGTCGTTGCGGCCGAGGCAAACGAAGGAGTCGAATACGAGGGTACGGTCCGCGGGGCCCTTCTTCTCCCAGGGCATGTAATGGCGCGTGTGCGCCACCCGGTGGGGTGGCAGCCGGAATCGTGGAGGCTGCGAGAGAAGTTCGAGGATTCGGCGGACCTCAACTTCGTTCAAGGCCGGGCAGGTCCGCTTCCACACGGCGACGAGGGCCCTCAACAGCCGCCAGGGAGACGGTGGCCACTCAGCGACACCCTCGTTCACGTGTCGGCCCCAAGGCGTCGCGTGGTACCGGCCGCCGGGGAAGGTCATCTTGATGATCAACGACATGGCTGGCACTCCTCGACCTAAATGACCTTTCGCGATTCCGGGAGGGCGAGGCTCCGTCCGAGCCGGCTCGAGGCTTGGCTCGCCGGGAGGCTCGCCCTCCCCGATTCGTGCAAGCCGATTTAGGGATTGTTCCAGGTGAGTTCCGTTACTGCCGGCTCGGCGAATTTCGATTTGCATTTCTTGATCAAGTGCCCGATCTCCGTCGCCAGATCTTTCGCAGTATCGAGCGTGAAGTTGCCCGGCCGTTTGACTTCAATCGATTTTTCCCCGTCCACGAGTTCCAGTTCGCACGCCGAGCGTAGTCTCATGTTGGAATCGAGGAACCGACGCACTTTCCAGAGTGAGAGGGCGACCAGGAGTCTCGAGGGGTCATCGCCCAGGCCGTATCCGAGGATCTGGGCAAGGTCGATGCTGAAGTACGCGGTGATGGACCTGGCTGTGAACTCGGTTCGATGGAAGGGGACGTTGCCATAGCCGCCTGTCGCGTCAACGCCGGCCACTTTCGGCTTGGGCAAAGCTCGATCGAATTTGACACCGCCGCTATCGGCCCTGCCGACCCCCTTCGCCTCGATGAATGCGGAAAGTGCCCGCGGATGCCGCAATCGGCCGGCGATCTTTTCCAGGAACACCCCGTGTACGAGCGAATTGGGGTCGTACTTGAAGCACACGGCGGCCAGCTTGCGGAGGTTCACCACGCCCGCAACGTCGTCGGGTTCCTTGTCGGTCCCCGGGTCATCATCAGCGGATTCCTCGCCCTTCTTCTTGCTCGCCTTCTTCCCGCCCGAGGGAACCGACTGCATGCCGAGTTGAGGCCGAAGGACTTCGGTGAACCATTTGCCGTCCGTCGTGACCGAACGCTGCGCGTCCTTCGCTTTCTGGACGATGTACGGCGAGTTCAGCCGGTGAAATTCGAGGAGGCTGTTCGTGGTGTCGGAGCCGTCGCCGAGGCCAGCAAGCCTGACGTTGATGAAGGGCAGTCCCGTCAGTTCGAGGACAATGTCACCGGAAGCCTCATCCCAGCAAACCGATTCCAGGCGGTTGGCCATCGACTGGGCCGATTCGACGAGTAGAGTGGGGACCGTGCGGCCATCGTCGCCGGGCGCATCATAGAGGGCCGGACCGAGGTCCGGGAAGCCCGTCGGCTGGATGCGAGTACCCGCCAGCGGCTTGAGTGACGCTTCGATCAGGATCCGGGGCTTGTCTTCGAGGGCATCGAAATTGACGGGCATAGCTACTCCTCGATAATGGGGGGATAGAGAACGGCGTTCGCAATCGACACCAGGTCACGGTTGGAGACAGGAAAGAGCAAGGAGGCGAGCAATCGTTCGGCCGTGATGGGCGACCTGATGTCGAGCGATCGTCCCGAGAGACCGCGGTTTCCGTGGCCGTGAACCGGTCGACCGCCAGACTTCAGTCTCCTGGCGGCTCGATCCACGCACTGCCCGACGGCATCGGGCTGACCGGACGCGAGAACGTTGAGGACGTTCGGATCCGGCCTGGCGTTCGGTTCGTCTCCCATGTCGAGTCGCCAGTTGCTACCCATGGCGGTTATGGTCCGAGGCTCGACGAGAAGCCGAGGCACGCCGAACTCGAAGGGCACTCCGTCGTCGTCGGCCTCCGGCAATTGGAAGTCAACGCCTCCCCATTGGACAGCCGACAAGCCCCAGATCAGATCGGCGAGTTTGGCTTCGTCCAGCTCGTCGCGTAAGAACGCGTTCAGGTCCGCCAACCGAGACGGGCGCGGCGAAGAGAGCGGCACGCCGGCCTTCTTCCAGACCTCCGTGTCACGGAAAGCTTCCATCATCCGGCGCCGAAAGATCGCGGCGAGATTGGCGGCTAGCGGTCGTCTCGACCAGGTCGCGGACGTGCTGCCCGGGGACCAATTCACGAATTTGGTAACCTCGACCTCCTCGAGGAACACCCGAAGCGGACCGACGGCGCCGTGTGACCGAATTCCCGCGAGGCTCGCGGCCAGCCGGAACTCCGGGCTGTCATCGTTCGCCTGGCCGAGCCATTGCGGATTCAGGCCACTCAGTGGGCGAAGGTACTTTTCCTTGCAGAAGGTTAGCCCGTTCGACAGCGTCCTCTCGGCCTGGCCCAGGGCACGCATCACGGCGAGGAGGTGCCCGGCATCATTGCCCTGTCCACTCCGGTTGGCGAACTCGAACATGGTCCGGTCGATCTGGCGGAGTGCGGACAGGTATCGCGTCGGGGTCTTTTCCTTGTCGCGGCAAGCCCGTCGAACCTGGTCGAGCCAGGCGGTGAGGGGCGGGTCGTCGAGTAGTCGCGCCTTGGGACGCAGGGTGACTTGCATGCGGCCGAGTGGAGCGGCGAGAAACGCAAGCCCATTGCGTTTCAAGAACCCATAGCGAGCGAACGAGCTGATCCCGCGACTGACGCCGAGCAGGCTAACCGCCAGCGAGAACTCGACGGCGTTACTGGCCTGCCGACGACCGAATTGAGCTCGGCCCTCTGCGAATAATTGTTTGACCTCCGCGAATGTCGAGGGCGCGGACCATAACGGCAGCCACAGCTCTGACCGCGAGCCATCGCTGGTCTCTTCGCTTGCGGTGGCCGATCCGTATCCCACGGCGACCGATTCCACGGTGAACGGGAAGGCTCCTCGTCCAAGGGCGCCGGCCCCGAGCCGTCGGGCTACGGAGCCGGCCAGTAGCAGCGCGCCTTCGATCATCAAGACGAAGTCCCAGGCGTTCACTCGCGAGTCGGCTTCGAACCTCCCTTGCGTACCATTCGCACCGCCGATCCCACCGGGATTGAACTGGCCGATCGCCGATTTCCCCAGCTCGACGAGGGTGTCGGCGAACAGCGCGGAGGCCAGGCTTCGCTTCGATTGGGTGGCGGGCACGCCGTCCTGCTCGAACGGGATCACATCCGCGAGGCGTTGCATGAAGTTATTGGTGAATTCGAGACGACCGTCGTTGCCGCCCGTGCCGAGCAGCGGGAAGAAGCTGGGACCGCCCTCGCCGAGCACGTAGCAGACATCGAGCCACGGCACGATCGCATCGGCGAGCTCGGAGCGGCAGCGCAGGAGGAGTGCGGACTTCTCGTCGTCCTTGGGCTTGCCCTTCGGGACGAGTCCGCGAATGCGGGCAATCGTCTCGCGATAGGGCACCAGTCTTTCGGCGGTCGATCGGGCGATCGCATCCAACGGTTCGGCCCCGCCGCCGTAGAATCCGCTACCGCCGTTCCAGGGGGCGGTGATCGGAGTCGGACGGTATCCCTCCAGGAGGAATGTCTCCAATCGATCGCGGTCGAACCGGCTCGTGAGATGCGCAACCCCATCCGACCAGTAGAGCCTGGCGTCCGGATCCGCCTGCTCGGCAACCAGGCGGAAAACCCCGAGAGTTTTCAGATAGCTCATCAGGGGCTCCGGCGTGCAACCCTTGAGCGCGATTTCAGGCATTCTCGGCCTCCATCCGGCTCGCTCGAACGTTGACCGCCCGAAGTAGGGCCTCCAGGTAGGCCAGCTTGAACGGCCCGAGCTCGGCCAGCAGTTTCAGGGCATTCCCCGTCCAACTCGATTCGCCTCCCATACTCATCGGGCTCAGGTCGAGGGCGTTTTCGTGCCATACCTCTCGACCGCCAAGATCGACCGTGGGGAGACGATCGCCATGATGAACTCCGAGAGCAAAGAGCGTCTCGGGGTCCTTCGGCTCCTCTTCGCCCGGAAGAGCGCGAATCGCGAGCCGCGCACGGCCATGATGCGCTGCGATCAGGTAGGCGACAGAGAACGGCAATCCTCGCTGAATCGCCGCAAGGGCCGATGCCAACTCGTGACGGAAATACCTGCGGCCGTGCATCAGGCGAGCCTTGGTACCCGATTTCGCCCACAGTTGATCCCGATCGAGCGACGGGTTTGCTCTCCTCATTCCCTCCTGGAACGCATCGTGGGCTTTACCAGCGTCATGCCCACGAACGGCCTTTCTCAAATCCGAAGACCATCCATCAATCAGGCCCTCGATCGCGGAGAGGAGTTCGACGACCTGATCCCAGACATTCTGCGTATGGGCCGCGATCGTCAAAGGCCGACTTCGTTCGGAGAGCGGATCCGAGCCGGAGGCTTCCTCCGTCACTTTTAGTTCCGGCGCCAGGTCAGTCACGACGGTTTTGCTGCTCTCATCCCACCCTTTGCCCCTCCCGGCCAGATCGTCCCAGTCATAGCCGCCGGCCGATGTCGCCAGCAGAATCGTCAACCCGGGACGGATCTCGCGGCCGGGGTCACGAATCAGACGCCAAGCACCGTCGATGTGGTCCCAGTAAAATCCCTCGCTCTTCGCTTCCTTCAAGAAACCCCTGATGCTCCCGACGGGCACGTTGCAGAGTTCGCGGCGATCTGGGGATGGTTCATCCACGGTCGGTCCGTTGACGGGGAGGGTCCTCCAGAAAACCTGCACGTCGGTGTCGGGATCATCGCTACGGACGAATCGTTGGATGTCGATGTCATTGCCGGAAAGGTCTGGCGAGGTGTCGAATAGGTCGAGCAGATCCCGGCGACGGAGGACATGCTTATGCTCGAACGGCAAGAAGGGCTCGTCCGGTTTCTCGTTCGCACGCTTGTATTCGTCGAGGGCTCTCGGTGAGACACTCTTGCCTTCCAGGAACTCCAGGTGCCGGCAAGCAAATTCGAGGGCAACTATCGAGTACGGAGGCGCGTAGCTTTTCGTCCAGGTCAATCCAGAAAACCCGACCCGGACCGTCGTCGCCGGTTCGGTTGCATCGGCCGATACGCTGCACGATGCTCGCCCACGGTGCCAGCTCAGTGATGAGAGTGCGGCTCGAGATATCAACCCCTGCCTCGACGACCTGCGTCGCAACGATGATGCGGTCTTCGGCCGGACTCGTGAGTCGTTTGTTCAAGAATTCCCGTTCGCGCGGGCGAAACCGGGAGTGGATCAACAGCAGTTCGGGGGTCTCAGACTTCTTCCGGAGTTTCTCCAGTTCGGCGAAGACCGCCTTCGCCCGGTTGACCGTGTTGAGCACGACCAGTGTTTGCGTTCCGGCCTGATGCTTGTCCAGGACCTCCTTGGCTACGTCCTTCATGTCCTTCGAGGACTGTACTCCGAGCCTGGCGAGCGTCTTGTCCGCCGTCATTCGCTTGTGTAGAGGCAGATCGGGATCGTAGTCCCGATCATCCAACTCCAGAGGGTCGCCGGGGAACTTGCCGCGAAAGTCGATCGTGTCCAGCCAGCCGGGTTCGAGCGTGGCCGACATCCATACCGACGGACATTCGCCGAACGTGCCGAGCGACTGGCGCATGCCCGCGAGTTGGGCCGACGTACTCACCCCGCCTGCCATCAACTGCGGCTCGTCGTACACCCAGAGGCAATCGTTGTTGAGCAACCCGAAGTCGATCGGCCAATGGAACCGGCTGGCCGAGTACCCGCGATTGAGTGCTCGGGACAACAGCATGTCTTGCGTACCGATCAGGATTGCCGGTTTCTCGGGATGGAGAAACCACTCCTCGGCCTCGACACCGCCCATGAGGACCGTGACGGGTATGTCGAGCGAGAGGCTCTTGATCCATTTTCTTGCCTCTCGCGCCGACTGCTCGACCAATACCCGCATCGGCAGGCAATAGACGAGCCGCCGGGGAGTCGGTATGCCGCCGTGCAATAGCCGCCATAACCAACCGAGGACCGCCGTGGCCGTCTTCCCCGCCCCGGTCGGGCGCGGACGAGGTGTTGCAGCGCTTTCGCGAAGCGTTCCTGGTATGGGTACGGCAATCGCCCATGCGGCTCGTATTCCGATCGGGTCGCTAATTGGAAGAATTCCGGATATGTCATGAATCAGCTCACAATCACCACATCGCGTGCGTCATGCGCCTCGATCGGCCGGCCCAAGGCTTCAATCTGCGAGGCGCAACGGTTACAAATCGGAACAAATAAGACCTGGTCCTGGTCCAGATTGATGATGTCATACAATCGTGACTTGAGTCTTATCAGATCCACCGCAGCAAGTTGACAAAAAAACACCGAGAATTGCCTTCGAAGACCGAAATCCTCACAGGTTCGCGCGACTTTCCGCAGTCGCTTCGGGTTCGAAATGTCATAGGCGACGAGATACGTATCCATTTCGCAGATTCCAGACTTCAGAGATTTCCGGTTCCGGATCAGGAGGACGGCGGATCGGCTCGCGCGCGGCGCATATGTCGGTTCTCCTCTCGCCAAACACCGCCGCCACGCGAGCAGGTCGTCTCATCGCACCGTGAATCCCACGTAGCGGGGCAGTTCTCCGCGGACGTGCGCCGCCAGCATCCGCGCCTGGACCTCGAGCATCCGACCGTACGACATCCGATAGCCGAAGACCGGGTGAGTCACCTCAGTCGCCTTCCGCTGCTCGTATGCCTTGAAAAATCCGGCTCGGCCGGCGTCGGTGAGCTGGCAGGCCTCGCGCCAGGTCAAGAAATCGCTCTCCACCACGATCCCGTTGTTGATCAGGTTCAGGACGACCGAATCGGCGATCACCGCCCGGAACTCCTCCATCAGGTCCAGCGCCAGCGAGGGCCGACCGTGCCGCCCGGCGTGGTAGAAACCCTGATAGGGATCGAATCCAACCGTACACGCCGCCGAGAAGCAATCCTTGGCCAGCAAGGCATAGGCGAAACTCAAGAGCGCATTCACCGGGTCGCGGGGCGGACGTCGGTTCCTCGTCGTGAAGTCGAAAGTGGTGCCCGGGGCCTTCACCTTGAGCATCCGGCCGAAGTTGGCGAAGTAGAGGGCCGCGGCCTGACCTTCCAGCCCCAGCAGCACACCGAGGTCGGGGGCGTTCGGGACGCGGGCCATCATCTCGGCCATCTCCCGGGCGGCCGGCTCATCGCTGCCGCGCATGTTCCGATTGTCAGACTCCGGCGGCGCGTCGCCCTCTCGTTCGCCCAACGCCGGAACGCTCGGAGCATCGCCGTCCGGGCGGGCCGCTTGCGACCGCAGCGATCGCATCAACAGCGTCCGCTGATTGGCGATCTTGGCGGCAACCACCGCCCGCGACAATTCGAGAGATCGCCCCGGGTCCGAGAAGACCCGATACTGGGCGGCCCGCAACGCCATGTTCTTCGCGGGTGCCGGCATCAACGCGGCCAGGAACTTGCCGTAGCCCGTCAGGAATGAGACCGGGATCTCGGCCTCGGCCAGCGTATGCAGCGCCTGGGTGGAGACCTGGACGTTGCCGTAGACGACGACCTGTCGGATCGAGGCGATCGGCACGCGATTGATCTCCTGGCACTTGTGCGTGACGACCAGGTGGCTGCTCCGCTTCCCGACGTGCGAGCCGGGCTCGTGCAAGTAGAGCACGGCCTTGTCGTCGTTCGCCGCGACGACGCGCGTCAGAGTGGCTTGAGGCGATGGGGCAGGAGTCGGCTCCACATTCGGCTCGGGGTCGGTCGTCGTTTCCGGTTGATGGATCAGATAGAGGGTCTCCTCGGGCAGGCAGATCGGGGCCAGCGAGCATCCGAAGCAGCGATGTCGCAGCTCGTCCGGGAGCGGCTCGGGGGCGACGTCCCTCGCCGCCAGCTCGTGGATCAGCTCGATCGCCGCTCGCGTCTTCGCCCGCAGGGTATCGTCGAACGGCACCTCCACGCGGGCCTTCGAGCCGATGTAATAGAGGATGCCGGACTTGACCTCGACGCTCCGGCTCTCCTCCACCAGGAGTCCCTGTGCGCAGACCTGGATCGCGTCGTTCTCCCAGAACCCGGGATTCCCGTCGGCATCCAGCGGGGCCGTCGACCGCTTGTATTCCACCGGCCGGGTCGCCTCGCCACGCTCTTCGAGCAAGTCGAGCTTCCCCGAGATCCCCAGGCGCTCGGAGGAGATCGAGACGCTCCGCGTGCGCAGGACGTCCCCTTCCTTGCGAGTCCTGTTGGCCAGGTCCGGATCGTTGACCCGCCGATGCTGGAACAGGCCGTCCTCGACGTGCTCGTTCAGCGGCATCACTGCCTCGACGTACTCCAGGTAGTACAGCCTTGGGCAGTAACTGACCTGGTTAAGTGCCCTCACGGGGATCAGTTGCTGAATATCGATATCTGCCATCGATCGGTTCCCGATTACGAGTGATCTAGAGCGCTTCACGATTGGGTTGCGCACAACTCGACACGAAGCGGACTCCTACTCCTACGAGCCCGAAGCGCCAGCGAGTGAATTCTCGGAAAGCACGCACTCGCTGGCGCTTCGGGCTCGTATCAAGTGTGTGCAACCCAATCGTGAAGCGCTCCAGGATTGGCAACTCCGGACGTTCACGATGAGGCTCGATTGCGTGGCGTCCCTTCCGCAGGCACGCCGTAGGAATGAAGCATGCGCCCCAATTCCGAGGCGATCTCGGTGCGCAGGGTTTCCGGCTCGAGCACGACGGCGGCGGCGCCATAGGCGAGGATGCGGCTCTTGATCTCGACGGTGCTCGAGAGTTGGAGGCGAAGGATGAGGCTGCCGTCCCGCTGCGAGATCAAGATCTTGCTCTGATGCCATCGGGATTCCTCGGCGTGGCGCAGCCTCGGGAAGGAACTTCACCACGACCGTGATATCGTCGTCGCCGTCGTAAATCCCGAGCGATCCGGCGAGGTAGGCTACCGGGTCGAAGTCGCGGTGCCGCTGGAAGACGAATGAGCTGACCTCCACCGCCTCCATCCGGTCCACCTTGTAGGTGCGGACGCTGTCGTGCTCCGGGGAGACGGCCAGCAGGTACAACGAACCCGACTTCCACGACCAGCTCAGGGGATACACGTCCCGAGTCGCGGGCTCCGTCGCCTGTTGCGATCGGTAGGTGATGTGCGCCGCCCGGTGTTCCTCCATCGCGAACGTGAGATCCTGGAGGATCTCCGCCTTGTTCGCATAATCTCGGTAGTCGGTCCCCGTCGAGTGGAACATCCGCGAGAATCGGTCGAGGTACTTCAGAGGCGTCTCGCCCAGCGTGCTCCGGATCTTGCGCCAGGCGCTCTGTGCGGCCGACCAGAACGGGGTACCGGCCAGGGGCTCGAGGAACTGCCGGCCGAGGTACAAGGCCGTCGCTTCCTCGAAGGTGAAGACCATCGGCGGCCTCCGCCAGCCCTCCCCCAACCGATACGCCTTCCGGCCGCGGTCGCCCGTGACGCATTCCAGCGGGACGCATTTGTCGCGGAAGAAGTCGAGGTCACGCCGGATCGTCTTCTCGGTGACCCCCAATTCACCGGCCAGTTCGCTCACCGTGATCCCGTGATGCCGTGCCCCGAGAATATGAAGTAAGTTCCAGTGACGAATCATCGGCGGATCTTCGGTCATTTCGTCATCCTCGTCGTTTCAACGGCTGACACCCGCCTCTTCGAGGCCCGGTCGTGGTCGTGGTGCTCGTCCCCATCATAGCCCGGCGCCTCCCCAGATCGTGTCCAACGTGACCCATGTTCATTGGCACTCGTGTCCTCTTGTCCGTCGTCAGTTGTCCGTTGTTAGTTGTGAGTCGGTACATGACTCGGATGGGAGTATCCGTGCTCCGGCTGATCCATTTTCCAGTCACTCGAAAATTCTCGGTGTTCAAGCAGCCCAACATTTTCGGTTCATTCGCCGCCCCGTTCGCCGACAAGCGTGGGGAATATGCAAACGCCATCCGGGATGAGATTAGCCCTCACTTTCCCCTCAAGCGAGAGCTCAGCGAAGTCCTCATCCAGCCGTTCCAGAAAGGTCCCGAGGGGTGGCAAGGGAAGGCCAAAGCGTGGGTCGGGGGAAAAGGTGTCGCGAATCAAGGTCGGGTCCGCTCAACGAACATCGCGGGCCGAGAACATGACGGCCTCCTTTTCCGCTCTCAGGCGGAAGTCAACCTCTACGAGGCCCTCAAGAGGCGGGGCGTAGCGTTTGCACCTCTACCCGTATTCCTTCGCGGTGGTGAGAACGATCGAAGGCTCGAGCCCGACTTCATCGTGATTGCAGACGGAGTCTTCGCCGTGGTCGAGGTTGATGGCGACAGCTTCCATTCGGAGACGCCATCTGCCGCCCGGGCACGGTTGAAGGTGCTCGAGGACGCGGGAGCCTACATCATTCGCGTAAACGCAAATGCGTGCAGCACGCCGGAGTTCGCGGAAGCCTGTGCTGACGGAATCCTGAACGATATCGCTCAGCACAAGAATAATCGCCGCTAGAGCGATTAACGCTTGGGTTGAGCACAGCTCGACTCGAATCTCATTCATACTAACCCGAAGCGTCAGCGAGGATTCCGCCAATGATCGCCTCGCTGACGCTTCGGGTTAGTATCAGGTGTACGCAACGCATTCGTGAAGCGCTCTAATCCAACCCCGCCCGACAAGGGGCGTTGAATCACACTTGACGGCCTCGTCACGAAGCTGGGGTCTCGGTGTTCAACGGGGACCGCTAAATCTCGCCTTCGTGTGGCAAGAGCCGGGTCACCGTCTCGGTGAGACGGCATTGCCCGAGCGTTGCCAGGTAGTCGGCCGCGGTCTTCGGCGGCCGCTTCAAGGCCGCACGGTGACGCCGCACGGCATCAAGCACCGACTCGGGGGATTCGTCCCAGAGGCGGACGATGAACTCGTCCGGGTGCATGGCTTCGATGTGGTAGCCGCCCAGGACCGACGCCGGGAAATCCTTCAGGTTGAACGTGACGATGACCCCAGCCCCGCCGTGGATGGCCGCAGCCAGCACGTGCCGGTCGTCCGGGTCGGGAAGTGTGAGAGTCGGGATGAGTAATTCGTACCCGGCGACGAGGCTGTCCGGAACATGCTGGTCCATGAGGTCGCGGCACCGAACGAGGCTCTCTTTCGTGACATCCGGCCGGGTGGCCAGGACGTTGCGTATCCACTCGTCGTGGATTTCCTCGGTCCAACGGGCCTGGAACAGGTCGGTCAACGCGAGCCGCATGAGGAAATCGCGGAGCGGGGCCGGATAGAGCACGCAGGCGTCGAGAAGGGCGATTTGGGCCATCGGGGTCAGTAGCCCATGTCGAGGTCTTGGCTCAACGCCGCAAGCTCGTCCAAGGCTGCGTGCCGCTTGGCCTCGAAATCTCGCTTGTAGGCAAGAAGGTCCGTGAGTAGCACGCGGCGGTGACTCCCCACTTTCCGGCCGGGAAGAGTCCCCTCGTCAAGGAGCTTCACCAGATGCGGACGGGAGACATTTAAGAGGTCGGCCGCTTGCTGGGTCGTGAGTTCGGCATGAATCGGTGTCAGGGTCACCGCGTTCCCCTGGCCCATCTCGGTCAGGACCCGCACGAGTAACCGCAAGGCCGCCGAGGGAAGGACCAGCTCTTCGCTGCCGGTGCCGGTTTTCACCTCCAGGCGGAGCCCGCCTTTTTGTCCCAGATGGGCCGCGAGTTTCTCGCCCGTTTCCTTCGCTAGTGCGGCCTCGGCCTTACTCGGGCTAACCACATCGTTTCCGTTTGCTAATTGTGCCATCGCTTCGCCTCCTTCCTCCGCTTCTTTCTTCCCGACCAGGATATCACAACAGAACCATAATCGCAATAAACGAAACAGCGGCGAGTTTGCTCGCTAGCCGCACCAGCGGCATGGAGCAGGTTCCAGTGACGAATCATCGGCGGATCTTCGGTCATTTCGCGATCCTCGTCGGTTCAACGGCTGAGAACCGCCTCTTCGAGGCCCGTTCGTGGTCGCGGTGTTCGTCCCAATCATAGCCAGGCGCCTCCCCAGATCGTGTCCAACGTGACTCATGTTCATCGGCACTCCTGTCCTCCTGTCCGTCGTCAGTTGTCCGTTGTGAGTTGTGAGTCGGTCCATGACTTGGATAGGAGTATCCGTGCTCCGGCTGATCCATTTTCCAGTCAATCGAAAATTCTCGATGCCCAAGCAGCCCAACACCTTACGTTCATTCGCCGCCCTGTTCTCGTCGGTGCCGCGTGAAAGCAATCGGAAAAGCGCGTTAAATTCATAGATGGGAGACTCTTATTCGAACAAACAGGTCCCACCGGGCATGTGGTCCCAGCCACCAGCAAGCCTCATCTCGGCTTGATGAGCAGGCTCGCCACTCTCGGACTTTTTTTACGACTTGCGACCGCATGCGTGTCGGTTCCTGCACTTCCTTGCCGTCGAACCTTGCCAGGAGCGACCGATCCCAATTCCTTGCCCTTCGAGGGCGTGCCGGCCAGCCTGGGCCCCGGGCTGAGAACCGCGAGCGGGGCGATACGGAGACGCGGTGGAATGTTGCCATCGCGTGCCATTGAGTGCCATGTCCGGACAACGACCCGGGAGCCAGAAGGCCCAGCTCGCCCTCGCGATCGCCAACGGCTCGTCCGTCTCCGCGTGGGCGCGAGACAATGATGTACCCAGGCGGACAGCCTACCGCTGGTCCCGCGAACCCAAGGTCCTCGCCGCGGTCGAGTCGTATCGCCGCCGCGCCGTCGATCGGGCCATCGGCCGGATGGCCCGGCGCGTCACCTGGGCGACCGATGGCATCGCCAAACTCGCCAGGTCTGCCGAGTCCGAGTCGGTCCGGCTGGCGGCGCTGCGGTCCATCATGTCCGACATGATGGGCGTCTCCCAGTTCGTCGACCTGGAACAACGCATCACCGAGATCGAGGAACAGCTCGATGAGCGGACTGAGAGCACGAGTCGCCCGGGCTGAGTCCCGCCTGGGACGGGCCGCGGCCCCGGTGGCCGACCCGCGCCCTGGGACTGGTACGCCGAAACCTGCCCGTGCGGCCTGCCGCCCGGCGACTGCCGCGAGCATCCCCGTGCCCGAGAGACCCAGCGACCCCCCGCGGGCGACTGGCGGATCTGGGCGTACGTGGCCGGTCGCGGCGCGGGCAAGACCCGGGCCGGAGCCTCCTGGATCCAGCGCCGCGTCGAGGACGGCATCATGAACCTCGGCTGCCTGATCGCCCCGACCGCCGCCGATGTCCGCGACGTGATCGTCGAGGGACCCTCGGGGCTGCTCGCGGTCGCGTCGCCCTGGTGCCGCCCTCGATACGAGCCGTCGAAGCGCCGCGTGACCTGGCCCAACGGCGCCCGCGCGGTCTGCCTCAGCGGCGAGGAGCCCGAGCGCGCCCGCGGGTTGAACGTCGACACCATCTGGGCCGACGAGCTGGCCTGCTGGCAGCGGGCCGAGCCCACCTGGGACCTGTCGATGCTGGCGCTCCGGGCCGGCACCAATCCCCAGGCCCTGATCACCACCACACCGCGCCGCCTCGGCGTCCTCAGGCGCATCCTCGTCGAGGCGACCACCGTCCGGACGACCGATACCACCTATGCCAACCAGGCCCACCTGCCGCGGGAGTTCCTCGATCAGATCGTCAGGTTGTATGAGAATACCCGGCTGGGCCGGCAGGAGATCCACGCCGAGTTCCTGGAGACGGCCGAGGGCGTCTGGTTCACCAGGTTCGACCCGGCCCGACACGTCTCGGTCGACGCCGAATTCCACCCCGGGTACCCCGTCTGCTGCGCCATCGACGCCGGCACCTCGCGGCACACCGCCGCGGTGTTCTTCCAGGTCCGCGCCGATCCGTCCGCCGGACGGGCGCGCGTGACGGTTTTCGGCGACTACCACGCGATCGACCTGGTGAGCCAGAAGAATGCCATCGCCATCCGGGCGCTTGCCGATCAACTGCCCTGCCACGGCCGCATCGACCTGGTCCGCCTCGACCCGGCGGCGACCGCGCGATCGTCACTGGGACCGGCGGCCTATGCCGAGTACGAGCGGGTGTTCGGCCCGCGAATCGTCGCCCGCTGGCCACATCACCTGGTCCTGGACGGGCTCGATACCCTCGAATTGCTCCTGGAGAGCGGAAACCTGACGATCCACCCGCGGTGCGCGAAGCTGAAGGACGCGTTCGCGAACTACCGCCGGAAGCGCCGCGGCAACGAGTGGATCGACTTCCCGGCCGATGGCCATCCGGAGGAAGATTTGATCGACGCGCTCCGGGGCGGCGTCCGCGATGCCATGCCCGGGGACAGTGCGTTCGCTCTCAGACCCGTAAATTTCCGCTCGCCGGGGATCGCGATCTATCGCTAATTCGTTGACTCACGGATCGGTCGAAATGGGAAACGGCCGCAGAACGATCAGCGATCGCGGCGGAGTTGGTCCCTGAGGCCACGCGCGTCATTGTCGCCGCTCGCGACGGCCTGCTCGGCGCTGAGCAGCGCCGAAGCCCGATCCCCGCGAGCCTGCTGGGCGAGGGCGAGATTATAATGGATGCGGCCCCGCATCGACGGGTCGATCGCGATCGCGAGGGCATCCCGGAAATCGCCGATCGCTTCCGGGAGGCGACCCGACTTGTAGCCGAGTATTCCGCGATTCAGCAGGGCGTCGGCGAATTTCGGGTCGATCTCCAGGGCGCGGCTGTAATCGCGGAGAGCGTCATCGGCACGTCCCAGGGCTTCGGCCGCGAGGGCGCGGTTGAAATAGCTCTGAGTGGACCTCGGGTCGAGTGCGATGCACACGCAGAAGGACGTCGAAGCGTCCTGGTATCTCTTCAAATTGTAGGCGCAAAGCCCTCGATAGAAGTTGGGCCAGAAGTCTTGGGGCCGCGATTCGAGGGCACTCCGGAATTCCGCCTCGGCGGCGGCGAATTGTCCGGATCTCATGTGAGAGCGTCCGAGGTCGTAATGCTCGGCCGCCGTCCGGGGTGCGGGATCGGCTTGGCCCTCCGGCTCGACCTTGCCCGCGTCATGCGCGATCGACCGACGTAGGCGGTCGATCGTGAAGCTGGGGCCGCAGATGCCTCGGGCTTCCTCGAGCAACCGGAGTGACTCTCCTCGTGCATCCCGCAAGTCGGACTTGGGAGCGAGCTGAGTTCGCCATTCCACCCAGGCGGCGACCAGATCGGACAAGTCGGTCCGGACCTGACGATCTAGCTCGGAGTCGAATGCCTTCTCATCCGACGGCAGCAAACGCTGTCGTCTGTCCCAGATCTCCCGGATGCTGCGAAGTAGAGCGGCCGCCTCCGCGCCCGCGGGCGGGTCGATCCCATAGTGGAATCGCACCCCCTCGGCCAGGCGATGTAATGCCGTGGCTTCAAGACCGCGAACGGCCACGCCGAGCTCGGCCTCGAGTGCCCGCGAGAGGTCTTCCAGCGCCGGGAACGTTGTGGCGCTCCGGAGCCCCTTCCGCAGGACATGGATGGCGTCTTCATAACGGCGCTGGCTGGAGAAAGCTCGCCCGTCCTCGAGCGTGTCTTGGAGATCGCGGACGCGTTGGCGATGGGAAAAGATCAGGAACCAGGCGACCCCCGCCACGACCAACGCGAGAGAGACCAGGAGGGCCGCCTTGCGGGAGTCGATCGGACGGGGCCTGCGCCCGGTCTTCCTGGTCTGCGCCTCATCTCGGCCGGGTCCGCCGCGAAGTGGCAGCTCGCTGAGGTGGCGCCTCAGATCATCGGCCAGGTCGGCGGCGGAGCGATAACGGCCGGATGGTCGAACATCCAGGCATTTCCGGACGATTTCGTCCAGCTCGATGCTGACCTCGGGGTTGCTCCGCCGCAAGCGGGGTGTCTTCTCGCCGGCGGATGCCGCGCCGGTGCCGCCGAGCGACTCGCGGAGGAGGAGGCCCAGCGAATAGATGTCGGCGCGATGATCGACCGAAGCCGGGACGGGCTGCCCCAGGCTGACGGCTTCCAGCGTCGCGGCGTGCTCGGGCGCCATCCAGCCCGGTGTGCCTCCGATCCGGTCCGGGAACCGCTCGCCCGACCGGATCGGCCGGCGCGCGAGGTGGAAGTCCAGGAGCATGGGCAGGCCGTCCGCGGCGATCAGCACGTTCGAGGGTTTCACGTCCATATGAACCAGGCCGTGGGCGTGCGCGTCATGCAGGGCATCGGCGAGGCAGGCCCCGATCCAGCAGATCGCCTGAATGTACGACGCCCGCTCGAGATATCGGCGATACGGCCCATCGGGCAGCGTCGGTTGTTCTCGGCCGGCCTCCACGCGGTCCAGGACCTCGAGGATATCATGGCCGCGTCGTTCGGCCGGTGGAATCGTCGCGAGTGCCTCCAGGATCCGGGCCAGGCTCGTCCCGCCCAGATAGGGCATGCAGAGCGCCCGAAGCCCGCGGTCCGGGAACGCGTGCTCCGAGAACAACGGGATGATATGCGTGTGCTGCAACCGGGCCAGCGAGAGGTGTTCCTCCTGGTCGTCGGAGATCACCTTCAGGACGACAAGCCGATCGGCCAGGGCCGGCTCCTCGGCCAGGTAAGTCTTGCCGGAGGCCCCGCGGCCGAGCTCGGCGAGGAGTCGGAACGGCCCGAGTTCCTCGCCGATCTCGGGGAGCGTCGCGATCATCGACATCGGCCGCAACAACCGGTCGCAGCCGAGCAAGACCTCGATCTCGTCCTTCCAGCGCGGGAACCTCGCGACGATCTCGGATGTCGGCACATCCTGACCCGACTCGCGCCGCAGGCAGATTTCCTCGTAGATGAGTCGGACGGCGTCCTCGTCGCCGATCTCCGGATTCTCGGCCAGGATCCGCTCGGCGGTCACGGGCTCTCCCCGAGCCCACGACGCGGCCATGGCATCAACCTGTCGCGAGATCCAGAAGCTCTCCGAGCGGGGCTCGCCGACGGGTCGGTGCCCCTCGGCGGACGGACGCGTTCGTCCCGCCAGGTCTGCGGAACCCGTCGGCGGGAGTGGCATCGGTCAATCCTCTTCCACTACCGGTCGGGGGGGGTTCGATGCGGACGAATTCCGCGGCGGCAGGGCCATCCGGCGTGCCAGCTCGAAAAGGATCCGGCGAATGCTCCCCTCGTGCAGGCCGGTTCGGCGGGCGATCTCGGTATTGGGGAGCCCCTGTCGCTTCAGGATCAGGATCTCCCGGTGGGCGGGCGAGCATTCCTCCAGCATCCGCTTCCAGAGCTCGCGCTCCTGGGCGATCTCGCTGGGACGCGGCTGGCCGGCCTGGAGCAGTTCCTCCGATGCCGCATGATCGAGCGGGCGCTCCTGCTCCATCGCGCGATGATGCTGGCGACGACGGTCGATCAGCCGATTTCGGGCCACCTTCACGAGGAATGCGCGAAGATGGGAGCGGTCCGTGAACCGCCAACCCGCCTGCCGGAATCCGCACAGAACATCCGCCCAGACCGACTGGACGATATCCATCGAGTCGAGCTTGGATCGGAGCGGACCCGTCAACTGACGACGGACCGCCATCCTCAGGTAAGGCTCGTAGGCGAGGAAGGCCCGCTCCGCGGCCAGCATGTCGCCGCCGTTGAGTTTCTCGATCAGGTCGTCCAGGGGTTCTTCGCTCATGATCGTCTCTCGGACCAGCTCCCCGGCAATTCGGGGAACCCCAGGGTGAGCTGACGCCCCGACGTCTCGACCGCCAGGATCGCCCGGCCCAGTGTGTTCTTCCTCTGGACGTAACGGCGAGCCAGCTCGGCCGATGCCGCCGTCGTGATCGCGGCGACGGAGAACATCACGATCGGTGCCGGTCCGCGGGTCCCGAGCAGGCCCAGATCCAGGTCGTCCAGTTGATCGACGAACTGCTCGAGCGCCTGTTCGAGGGACTCCCGCGCGAAGGGGATTGCCTTGGCGATGAGGTCGGCGCCGCGAGGCTCGGCGATGCTCTCGATCGACCCTCCCGAGGGGTAGCCGTCCGCCGACTCGACGCCGTCCCGGCTCGAGTGGTAATAGACGGTGGTGTTAGACGGGGATCCCGACAAGCGAATGGATCGGCCCGCATCGCCGGATCGGATCGCGACCATTCGATCGGTATAACCCGCCGCCGACGTCGCCTGGATGGCACTGCTATCGACATCGATGAAAGTCGCGGGTTGGGACGAAACGCCCGGAACAGGCTGCGAGATCGGACCATCCAGGCCCTTACCGACAACGACCGTCGGAGAAGCCTGATTGATTCCGTTCGCGGTCGAATTCCCTTGAAAACCCCCCGGGCCGATCGGGCCGCTGGAGGGCGCGGAAGAAATCGTCGTGAGCAATGTCGGCGAGCCGGAATCGCTCGCTTCCGGCTTCGGCTTCGCAGCATTCGAGAACGGGGCCAGCGGAGGCGGGAAGGACGGCGAAGTCCCCGGCGACGACGGGTCATAACTTCGGTTCGTATTCGCAAATGGATTGGAATCCGACCCGGAACCGGCATTTTGCGCCAGGAAATTCGTCGCACCGCTTGTCGGACCATCCCCGAACGGCATCCCAAACCCGTCAGCACCACCACCAGGAAATGGAGTAGCTTGGCTCGAAGTCGGTTGAGCTGATGAATTCTGGATGGGGCTCGACAGCCCCGTCTCGGTGGCGGGAGAAGGTGCGGGCGAGAACCTCGCCGGAAACGACGCTCCGCCCCCCCAGAATGACATCGATGACTGAGCCGAAAACCAGTTGTTCTCCAGGCCTGACTCCGGCCCGCTCCACATATTATCGTGAATCTCACCCGTTCCCCAAACGCCCGGGGACTCGCCGGGCGACGACATTCCGGCAAAGTCGGCGTGGGGACCGAACTCGGCCGGGCCCGGCTCGAATCCGAGCACGGGTGATGCAACGACCACGATCTCCACGGCAGGTGGAATGCCGAACAGATCCGCGCTGAGGAGCTGGCGGACTTCCAGGCACTCGAAGCCCGGACGACGAAAGGGCGTGGTTGAATGATGTTTCCGCATGGATGGGTTCACATTACCAGGTCGAAGCGGAATCCTCCCCACCCTATCTGATCGGGGGGAGACGGGGAAAGTATTAGGATTTTACCCTCGACCCGAGCAGTTATCCAGCAGATTATTGACTCCAATGGGCGCCATCCGTCCAATCGGTGCGCCCGCGGGTTGTTGGCGGAAAAATCGCGGACTTTCGAACGTCGAATCGAAATGAAGAGCACTCGAAAAACGCCCTGCTCCGACTTCCTTGCGGATGCATTTCCTCCTGCCTGATCGCGTCGTCGAGTGCTCTCCTTTTGCCACCGTCTCCGGGCGAGATCCTCGGACCGTCCTTCAACCGAATGGGCTCACCGCGACGGGAACGGGAAGGTTGTCCTGCGCTTCGATCGCGATTCCGAATGCCTCGAGGCGAGCCGATAGCCGCCGATCACCACGGCGAACGCTCCCACGAATGCGGGGCCGGCTCCGGGTGCCTCGTCCGGGCTCGAGCCGTCCGCTTCGTTCGCCGTCGATTCGATCCGGCCGGCGAGCAAACCTTCGGCGAGTTGAGACATCGCCTCGTCGAGAATATCCTTCGATGGCGCATCCACGGGCGGGTTCGGTGTCAACGGCTGCGCCGGCGTTCCGTCGTCTGCCGGCGGGACATCCGGCTTCTTCGCTTCGGGCGCCGGGATCCGGTCGGGTTGACCGAATTCGACCGCGTCGAGTGGCGTCGCGACGGACGATTCCGAGCCCGAGATCCATGGCGACGGCGTCAACGACGGCGAAAGGCCTTGACCCAGCGACACGGCCGGTGCGGCGGTCGTCGCGGAGGTTGCCGACATCGCCTGGGCCGGCGACGAACTCCCGACGGTGCTCATCGACGCGATGCTCGAGAAGGACAACACACCGACGGATTGAGCCGCCGACGTCGAGCTCGCCGTCAGGATTCCAACCGACCCGGCCGCGGTCGCCGAGCCGGAACTCGTCGATGATCCGCCCACATTCCCCGAGGCTCCCGTCGTGGGCGAGGAGGACACCACAACCTGGAGACTCGCGCGGGCATGAGCCGACGTTGTCGTCGAGGCTGAGGTCGAAGTCGAGGCGGTCGTGGTGGGGGCCTTGATCGTGACGCCATTGGCCGCGAGCAGGTCCGGCACCAGGACGTTGGCAACGGGCGTACCCAGGCCGGTGACCAGGTCATAGCCCGGGGTCGCCGAATAGCCGTTGAAGCCCGTCGTAATATCGTGGAACGCGGCGCTGGGCAAGGAATAGAGCTGGGTCTGCAACTGGTTGTTGGTGAGCGTCCCTTTACTGGCCTGAGCGAGCCCCTGGTCGGTGATCGCAACCAGGCCGGCCCACGCCGGTGCCGCCGCGCTGGTCCCCCCCACCGTGAACCAGCCGGATTGGCCCGAATAGTTGACCGAATCGTAGACCGCGACTCCGCTATTCGGGTCGGCGTTGAAGGAGACGTCCGGAGTCGTCCGGAGCCCGTAATTCAGCCCGGACGCGGTCAGGGTCGAGACCTGGTAGCTCGGGATGGAGAGGCCATATTGGAAGCCATTATCCAATCCGCTGAAGCCCCCGGTGCTGCCCGACCAGCCCGTCTCGGATCCGTAGGTATTCCCCGATCCGACGGTCAAGGTCGAGCCTCCGACCGCCAGGACATTCTGCGAGACGGCCGGGTAACTCGGACCTGACCACGCCCCCTGGTCTCCCGAAGCGGCGATGAAAGTCACGTTGGAATGGCCTGCCGGCGTCACGAAGACGCTGTTGTTATTCCATTCACCGTAGTATTCGTTGGTTCCCCAGCTCATCGAGACCACGCTGACACCCGCAAGGCTGCTCGCGGTAGTAACGGCATTATAGAGGGAACTCATGCTGGCGCCGGACGCCTCGACCAGGACGATATTGGCACCCGGCGCGATGGCGTGGGCCCACTCGACGTCGAGCGCGGTCTCCAGGGCCCAACCCGCGTCCGTCGTCGTGGCTCCCAGGTTATCCACTTTGAAGGATGGAGGTGCCGCGAGGCCGAACTGGTTATCGAAGGCCGTGAGGTCTGACGTGATATTGGGGTCATTGTAAGCGTCGACGATCGCGATCGTCTGGCCAGCCCCATTTCCCTTGATCCCGCCGGAGAGCGCGATCTTGTCGATCCCGTAGGCCCCCTGGATCTGCTGCGGCGTCAAGGCGGTCGACCCGGGCCCCGACATCGGGGTCATCTCGATGCTGGGCAACGCGGTGATCTGGCTCAAATTCGGCGTCGTCGTCGCCGTCGAGAGCAGTTGACGGACTTCCAGGGACTCGCAATCGAGGTTGAATCGCTGGAGCCGGCGTGAGGGCGACGAGTAGGGAGCACGTCGCCGCGGCGCGTGGAGTGAACTCATCAGTTTCATGCTGATTGACCTCACCGTAGTGTGGTTCTCTACGCTGCGAAATTCAGGCGTTTCCGACCAGGAATGGCGTTTTCTCGTGGTGCGAAACTCAACGAACTCCAGGGCGCAATCGTTTCTTTGTTGCTGACGCTAAAGTCCCTCGACCCAACATCCTTTCGCTGCCGACTTCGGTTAATCGGGATCGCAAGCGGGCGAGCACTGCGCGCACGAGTGAAACATCGATCGTCACGGCGGTCGGGTGGCTCGTTCCCGCGAAACCCGGCCTCTTTCTGGCGCGTGTTGTGATCGAGGGTTCTATGAAGAAACACGGAGACACCCGAAGAAAGCGCGCGCAAAATTTCTTCACGAACTTGAGATTTTCGGAAGTCCCTCGGTCATCATCGCTGCTGACGGAGGGTATCCGTGCGGGGTCGGGAGGCGGATTCGGCAGGGACGCGGGGGTCGGGGAGGCTGGGGTTGGACGTCCTCCGCCGCGGTTCCTGGACCAGATTCGGATCGGGGCTCGCGCGCCGCGGATCTTCTTCGATCACCTGGACCCGGAAGTCGTCGAAGAAGGCCTCGCCGTAGCCGGCCAGTCCCAGCGTGACGTGGAACGCCCCATCGGCGGGCGCCTTGCGATAGAGGACGACACGGGAGAACCCGCCGATTGCATCGCTGCTGCGATACTGGAATTGCTCGCCGCCGATCGAATCCCGGACGATGATCCCGCCGGCGCCCGGCGTGGTCGCGACCGACCGCTTGACCAGGACGGAGATCCGGATCAGGTTATTCGCCTGGACGCGGATCGTCGGCGATCGGATCGCGGCGACGGGGAAGTCCAGGAACGGAGTACCCAGGATGTCGAACTCCTCGCGTTTCTTGTAAGAGGCCGTCAACTTGATGACCCGGTCGCCTTCCGCGAGCTGCTCATCCTCATAGTATTCTTCCTTCTTCGATGCCTTCTTCTTCATCTTTTCCGGGTCGCTCAATTTGACCGGCTCGCGTCGTGGATTCAAGATCTGGTGCGAGATGTCCTCGTCCTGGAAGCTGACGTCGGTCCAGCCGGCTTCCTGGATCGCCTCGGGGTCGTCGAAGCTGCCGGAGGGGACGCGATTGGCACCGAACCGGTATCCCGGCCGCCCCTCGATCCAATCCTTCCAGATGAAGAGCTGGGGGAGCGTGTAGAACGATACGGCCGGCGGGCAGGAGACGGCCGTGACGAGCACGGGGGCGGGCGGATAAGGTCGCAGAGTACCCGGTGGAAGAGTGGGCGGCTTGGGATTGATGCTCAGATTCACGGCGCTCTGGAGCTCCTCCATGGCCCGCTGCCAGTGGCCGAACATCACCAGGCGAAGCGGCCGGCTCACGCGCCGAGCTTCGGCCCAGGCCACGGGATAATCCTGGTTCTCCTGCGCGGCACGCGCGTTCTTCAGGAACTTGTCCGCCTCCGCCAGCAGGTCTTCGGCGTCGGGCGGCTTGACCTCGATCCCCACCTTGATTCGCTGCTTGATGTCCTTCTCATTCCGGATGTCGTGCCCGTCGGCCTTGAGTCTCTGGTGGACCTCGTAAACCGCCCGGTACTGGAGCTCCGCCTGGCGGATGGCCAGCATGATGGCATTCGGCCGGATTCTCGAGACCTGCTCTTGAATCTGGCGGCAGAGGGCGATGTCGTTCGTGCACAGGAGGATCGTCGAGGTGCCGAAATCCGCGAGGGTGATGCGCGTGCCGCCGGGAACCCGGTCGTCCATCCTTCCCTCGAGGAACCGCGCATCGCCGGGGCTGATCTCCATGACCTGGGCGCCCTGGCGCAGGACCGGGGTGATGACCAGGTCGCGATACGCCATCTGCGGGGGTTGCCACTGGGCGGCTCCGGCGAAGTCGGTGACCAGCATGAGAATCCCGCGATTGTTGTCGAGCGTGATCGGCGTGGCAGTGAGTCCCGGTTTCGGCCCCCGTTCGAGGATCTTGGGCATCTTCTTCTGGTTGGCGTTGGCGATCGTCGGTCGATCCGACGGATCCGGGTCGTGAACCTCGTAAGGCTTGACCCGCTTGAGATTCCGGGCCAGGATCTGCTCACAGAGATCGATCTCCGCATTGAGGAAACTCATCTCGATCAGGAGAGATTCCCCCGCGGGGCGGGTCAGATCGGCATCGCCCATGTAGGTCAGGCCGCGATAGCCCGCCGAGAGCGCCATATAGGTCATGAGCCGGAGCTGCTCGGGCTGGACCGGCGGCGTACCCCATTCCGGAGGAGGATCGTCACCCCAGATGTTCCGGACCACCTCCGGCGGCGTCGTCGCCGGGATCCACGCCCAGAACAGGGCTTCGGGGTTGGATCGGACCGTCAAGTCCCTGCGCTGGGCCAGGTAGGTGTAACCATCCTGGATCGATTGAGATGTCCCCCAGACCTTCGGCTGGACTCCGATCACGTCGAGGTTGGACGGAGAGCGGGCATACTGGCGGTGCTCGCCGTCCACGATGGCCGTGGACAGGTGCGATTCCGGCTCCTCCAGATCCCTCATCGCCGTGAGGATCCCGCGGACTTCATCGAGCTCCTGCTTGCGTGCGGCCACCTCGCGTTCCCTGCCCAGATGCTCGCCGATCTGCCACATCACGACGGCCTGACGCTCGGGATAGGCGGCCATCTGGTCGAGTATCTTCTGTTTCCCGCCCGTCGCATCCAGCCTGGGCAAGAGGTAGAAGCCTCCATCGACGACGGCCGAATGAATCTTCGCGGGATCGGGGTTCGCGTCGGTGACCAGGACATCGGCGCCGCTGCCTCGAAGCTGGGCGATGTTGGCCCCGGGTGCGTCGATGGCCGTCGGGAACCAGCCCACGTAACGCCGGTCCTTGGTGAGCTTCTCGAAGAGGAACCGGTTCAGGCGGATCGCGGGCAAAGTCGAGCCGTCACTCGCCGGGTCGGCCTGGCCCTGGCGTTTCCGGGAAGCCGGGGCCCTGGCCGCGGCGTCGCCCTTGGCCCAGTCCTCCGCGAGCTGGCGTGGCACCGGGGCCACGTTGAGGTCGTCGAGGAAGACCTCGGTCTCGCCGACTCCGCCCATGATGTTCACGACCACACGCTCGAGATAGGCCCCCTCCAGCCGGACCGGACGCCGGGTCGATGCCCTGAGGATCCGGGCCTGTTCCTCGATCGCCGGGGGCATATCCGTGAGCTCGAGCTTCTCCCACCGATCGACGCGGCCGAATACGGTGCCGGGCAGCAGGACGTAGGATGGCGCCTTGGTCTCCGGGTCGATGTCGGCGGGGAGGATGACCTTGCCGAAGAGCTGGGCCCCTTGCTTGTTCGATCGGACGAACAGGCTCACGCCCAGGTCGGCCGTGACGGGCACTTTCGGCAAGGCATAGCTGACGAAGAACTGGCCCCCGACGCCGGCATCGAACTGGAAATGCTCGGCCAGTCGGCCTTGATGCGCCGCCCGATCCGACCGGTCGTGGGCCGAGAGTCGGACGGTGGTATCGGTATATTCCCGCTCCCAACTCGGCTGCGGGGTCTCGAATCCGTCTTTGAGGGCACCGGCCGAGGCCGGCGCATCGTCTTGCTGCTCGCCGCGGGACAGGACGACTCCACCAACCACGAATCCCGCGGCGGCCACCAGGCTGACAAGGCGGCGTGGCAAGAACATCGGCTCGAGACCTCCATGTCCCCGGACCACCCGGCATCGACCGAGCCGGGAATACCCGCCGATCCTAGCCCGATCGACTGGTCCGGGGAAGGTCAATCCCCGTTCGGCCGGAAACGGAAAGCCGACCTCCCGTTGAAGTGCGGCCGCCTGAGGGCGGGGCGCCAAGGTGTCTGTCTCGGAAGGGTCTTGTCGGAGGCTCCGTGAGCATCGGTCCCGGGGCACTCGCCGAATTTGGCACTCACAGAGCGACCGACGAGACGGCCACCGCGACTTCCGAGGCCGACTCGGACCCGGTCGGGCCATGGCACTCAATGGCACTCGATGGCAACTTTTCGCCGGGTCTCCGTCGCCCGGCTCGCCGATCCCGGCCCGGCCCCGGGCCGGCCGGCATGCTTTATTCAGGGGCGAGGAGATCGGAGTGATTGTCTCATCTCCCATTCCGAAGCGGAGCGTGCGGACGGCGAAGCGGTGTCATCGGCCCGAGGGCCGACCTGGGATGACTTCGCGCATCATCCCTATATCAATAGAAGATGCCACCACTCTGGCCATTCGTTAACGCACCTACGGCGGCATCGAGCTGTTTGATTGTCGTAAGTCTTGGCGCACGAACGCGATAGAAGATCC